>NZ_KB912878.1 GCF_000383855.1 Methylobacter marinus A45 | reverse complement strand
GCGGAAACTGTACAAATTGACGCTGGAGGGCGAACTGGCGGCCAGCCTGGATCTCTCCGGGTTAAATATCGGCACGCCCCAGGGCATGGTGTTCGGGCCGAGCCTGGATCGCACCGATCATCCGTCCATCTGCCATCTGTATCTGGTGACGGCCAAGGGGCCTAAAGGCGAAGTCAGCGAATGGGAACTGCCCGGACCTTTTTAGACCGGCGGCCAAGAATTGATATCTGAGCATTGCAAAACTTCTTTTCGCAAGGAATTTACAAATGATAAATAGAAATGCTTTTTTTACCCTTTCAGCGCTGAGCACCATTCTGCTGATGTCCGGTCAGCGCACGCTCGCCGCCGACAACGTTACGGGGACGTTGGTCCGGACCATCGAGGCCTCGGCATTCAATCCACCCAGCCCGGACACTAGCGGCCTGACTTATCTTAGTTTCAGCAATACATTGCTGCTCAGCGACGGCGAGGTCAACGAGATGCCGGTTTATTTTACCGGAGACAATCTGTTTGAAATGACGCTGCTCGGCGAACTGATTGCCACGGCATCCACTACGAATTTATCTCAGTCCGGCTATACAAATGAGCCGAATGGCCTCGCCTCCAATCCAAATGATGGCCATCTGTTCGTCTCTTCCGATGACGACAAATCCATCTACGAGATCAATCCTGGGCCCGATGGGCAACTGTTTACCGCCGATGACATCCACACCTCGTTTTCCACCAGTGCCTTCGGCAGCAATGACCCGGAAGGCATTGCTTACGATGCCGCGGAAGGCGCGCTTTATATCGCCGACGGACTGAACTCGGAAGTGTATAAGATTCTGCCCGGTCCGGACGGCCGTTTCGATACGCCGCTCGATAATCAGGTCAGCTCTTTCGATACCGAGAGCCTTGGCGTGCATGATCCTGAAGGCATAGATCTTATAGCGCCCGGCGAGCTATACCTGGTCGGAAAGCCGGCCACGCGCATGGCCCACATTTACACCGCAGGCCCCCTGCTCAGGTACGTCGATATTAGCCAGGCAAACGCGGACAAACCCGCGGGAATAGCCGTGGCACCAGGCAGTTCGGAGCCATCCGTGTTAAACGCCTACATCGCCGACCGGGGCGTCGACAATGATAAGGACCCCAACGAAAATGACGGCAAAGTCTATGAAATTTCCGTGCCGCCAGTTCCTGCCGGCAATCGCGCCCCCGGCGTCGCGGCGGGGCCGGACCTGACCATCGTCCTGCCGGCCGAGGCCACACTGGACGGCGCGGTCGTGGATGACGGCCTCGGCCCGATCACGTCGACCTGGAGCAAGGTTAGCGGCCCCGGCACGGTGACTTTCGGCGATGTTAGCGCGGTCGATACCACGGCCAGTTTCAACGCGATCGGACGCTATGTGTTGCGTCTGACGGCCAGCGACGGTCAATTGTCCGCCAGTGATGATGTAGAGGTACAGGCGCGCCAGCCCTTCTCGGCACCTTTCACTACCATCTATGTTTCTACCACCAGCAGCGACAAGATTGGCAGTTTAACTTTCGCCGACGAGGATATCATCGCCTTTGACACGGCCAGCGAGACCTGGTCCATGTATTTCGACGGTTCGGCTGTAGGACTCGATCTCAGCGGCATGGACGTTAACGCCTTCGAAATCATGAACGACGGCAGCATTCTGCTTAGTTTCGATGATCCGGCCACGGTCACGATCAATGGCGTTCCCACGCTCGTCGAGCCTTCCGATATCGTGCGTTTTATTCCCACCTCGCTCGGCAACAATACCGCCGGCGTCTTCGAGTGGTTCTTCGACGGCTCGGACGTCGGACTGGATACAATCGATGAAAACATCGATGCGATTTCGTTCCTTCCGGACGGCCGCCTGGTCATCAGCGTGACCGCACGCTACACCTTACCCGGTCTGAAAGGCCTGGATGAAGACCTGATCGCCTTCAGCGCCAGCGACCTCGGCGAAGAAACAAGCGGCACCTGGAGCATGCATTTCGACGGTTCCAAGGTGGGTATGAGCGATGGCGGCGACGGCGAGGACATCAATGGCGTCTGGCTCGATAGCAATAATGGCGACAACAGCAATATTTACCTGACCACCAAGGGCTCATTCCTGGTCAACGTC
This sequence comes from Methylobacter marinus A45, assembly GCF_000383855.1. GTDB lineage: Bacteria > Pseudomonadota > Gammaproteobacteria > Methylococcales > Methylomonadaceae > Methylobacter > Methylobacter marinus. Next base: position 1,985 of record NZ_KB912878.1, on the reverse strand, counting down.
GCCAGCGGTGGCGCCGATGACATCTTCAGGTGCATTCCGAGTTCGACCGGAACGGCGATTGCATGCGACTATGATTTCACCTGGGACGGCATTAACAATGGACTGCCGCCAGGAACCGTCGTGGATGGCATCGCGTTATCGCGCGAACTGTCCGGAGGAATAGCCGATACCATACCGCCTACTGTGAGTCTGACGGCCCCGGTATCCGGCGACACTGTTGCCGGCACGGTGACCCTCACGGCCGATGCCGCGGATAATATCGGCGTGGCAGGCGTGCAGTTCCGCGTCGATGGAAATCCGCTAGGCGCTGAGGACACCAGTCCGCCTTATACCACTTCCTGGGACGCTACCACGGTGCCTGATGGCCAGCACAGCTTGACCGCCGTGGCAAGGGACGCTGCCGGCAATATGACTGAGTCCAATACGGTTCTGGTGATGGTGGAAAATAATCCGCCGCCCGCCGATACAACTCCGCCCACGGTAAGCCTGACGTCCCCGGCATCCGGTTCCACCGTCTCCGGCACGGTTTCCGTCTCGGCCAATGCCGCGGATGATGTCGGCGTGACAGGTGTACAGTTCCAGCTTGACGGAAATCCGCTAGAGGCCGAGGTGACCACGGCGCCCTATGCCGTTTCCTGGGACACCACCACAGCAACTGCCGGCACGCACACGTTGACGGCGGTGGCGAGGGATGCTGCCGGCAATACCACGGTTTCCAGCGCAGTTTCGGTAACCGTGAACAACCCGCCGGCCACCCTGACCTTTACCCCAACGGCGGATGCCGCCATCAAGGCCGACTTTCCTGAGAAAAACTACGGGGCCTCGGTCAATTTGGGCGCGAGGAACAGTCCGAACCCGGTGGAGGATTTTCTGATGAAACTGACCGTTTCAGGAGTAGGCTCGCGGTCGATCGTCAGCGCCAGGCTGCGTCTGTACAACGTCGATTCCTCGGATAAAGGCGGCGACTTCTACGCCATCGCCGACACCTCCTGGACCGAGAGCGGCGTTACCTGGAGCAACGCTCCGGCGGCTGGATCGCTGGTAGCTTCCCTGGGTGCCGTGACCAAAGACACCTGGTATGAAGTGGATGTCACCTCCCTGATCACGGGCGATGGCGTCTTCGGCCTGCGGGTGAAATCGACTTCCAGCAACTGGGTCGGCTATGGATCGAAGGAAAGGGCCGGGGTTATTCCGGAGCTGGTCGTCACGATCGAGTAAACGAGGGCAATTTGAGCATGGTGGCCGACTGGCGAATCAAGCTCGTCCGGCCATCTCAATAATTTGATATAGCGAGGATTTCTCAGATGAATGCGATATGCGCATAAAGCCGGTCCCAATCCGGCATCAGGATAGATAAGTTATTAATATCATGCGGTTAGGGTTTGGCTAAAAATGACTTCCTGAAACTGGAATTTTGCACAGGATGTGCTGAGCACTGAAGCGCATCGCTCGCGAACGATGCGCCTCCTGGCGTCGGCACATCCTATGTTTAAACTGGGACGTTATTGACGACCAAATCTTTAGTTGTATTTAGGATGATTTAACAAAGTGTCGCCAGCGTCTGGCAGGCGCTGGCCGCCAATTGATAATGCTTCAGTAAAAGGCCGGCCGATGGCCTTGCTTCTCGCGCTCTCCGCTACCGGCGGAGACGTTCTCAGTGCAGTGAACGGGACGGAATTACCCGGTAAGTATCATCAGTACACACGCGGCGATCGCATCCAGATCGCTTCAAATTAATCATCAAACAACGCCTTATGAGGATTAACTAATGAATAACGGCATGACAAAGACCTATTTAACCAAGTTTTTTTCGCTCTTTTTCAGCGCCCTGCTGATTTACGGGGCGGGAAACCCTTCAGCCGTGGCGGCCGGTCCGGCCGACACGCTCACGCTTACCCGGGTCGTCGACACCGACGATTTATTCGACGAGGATTTTTTCAGCGCCGGCCATCCGGGCTTTCCGGGCGTCGGCTTCCCGCCCGGCG
>NZ_KB912877.1:4984133-4984690 GCF_000383855.1 Methylobacter marinus A45 | reverse complement strand
CATCAATCACTTTGAGATAGTTCATGCGATCGACAGGATTTACCATCATCTCAACTTGCGAACCACCACCTGGTAGATACTTGCCCATCCCTTGATCAATCTGAGGACCAACCGGTCCAATCCTAACCGGTAAAGGTTGTGTGACTTCATATGTCACAACCCGATCAATGCTTGGCTTCCAAGCTTCTTTAACGGCTAATTCATTCCTAACATAATCCACATTTTGGATATCATCAAAAGTAGCAAATCCGCCTGGTCGCGAAGAAGCTTGGCCGGGGCTCATTGCCATGTTCATCTTAGTACCCGGAATTAATGTTGCTTCTGGAGGTTCGAATTCAATTGGCCAGGGAGATTGCTTATCAATAAGCGATTTATAAGCCGCCGCTGCTTCGGTTGAATTACCGAATTGTCTCTTGTGATGCTTTTGGAACTCGTTCCATGTATTTTCCTTACATGTTAATCCGAATGGATCAACCCACCCAGTAGGATTAGGCACATATTGATAAGGATTGAGGCCGCCGGCCAGCCCTATCGGATCCTGATGGATGAATCGCCCC
>NZ_KB912877.1:4981190-4984123 GCF_000383855.1 Methylobacter marinus A45 | reverse complement strand
CCTTGGCGATACGTCGGCCCAGCGGGTCGTAGCGGTACTGGCTGACGCCGTCGGGCGTTTCGGCCCGGATCAGGCGGTTGTCGCTGTCGTAGGCGTAGCGGGTAGTGAGTCGGCCGGCCTGGCTTTCGCTGATGACCTGGCCGAGGGGATTGTACTGGAACCGTAGCTGCGCGTGGCTGTTGTGGGCGCGGGTCAGGCAGCCGAGCGGGTCGTAGCTGAACTCGCTGACCGTGTTGTCCAAGCCAGGTAGGGCGGTTTCGCGCAGCAAACCGCCATTTCAGGCAGGTTCGGTAATATCGCGGAACATCATGGCTTTAAGACTTCATTTGTTGGTGGATTGCCAAAGCAAATCCACCTTGCAAGTCATCCATCATACAGCCATGTCAAGGCATATGAATGGAATCATGGTAAATGACTGGCTTTCGGGCATGTTGAGTCACGAGCTTCACACCAAAAAATGTTGGACTGCAAGACCTGACCCCGTTCTCTGACCCCGTTCTCTGCAGGTTACGCCCTAACTCTTATTTCCTTCACTCCTTTTTCCCTCCATTCAAATTCTACTTCTCCGCTGTTGCTAACACTTATTGGAACTAACAGGCCTTTGCATTGATCAAGAATTTTTACTGAGCCGTTCGCTGTATTGATTAAAAGCAGTTTCATTGAGTCGAGATTAGCCGAAACTTCAGCCAGAGCAACATACTTATCATCAAGACTCCAAACGATGTTTTCAGTAATAAAACTAGGTGTTAACTCAGGCTGGAATCCCACAAATCTTGGCTTAAAGTACATAGGACCGAAATGCATTTCACCCTCAAAAAAAAGGTCTATAGTCAATTTTCCACTGTTAGAAATTATAGTTAAGTCAGCCATAGTTACCTTGGTAATGAATGGGTTGAGACAACTTTTTGTTTCAATATATCTCCAAAGTTCAAAATCTGAATCTGGTGACCTCCTCCGTCACCCCCTGGAAAGTCCTGAGGCCCAGCTATCCCGGATTGATATCTTGTTCCTGGTGCCAATTGTATTTCTGAATAATGAGTTGCATCGTTCCAGTCTGGGTGAACAGCTAATTCTTTTCTTACATAAGATTGATTTGGAGGGGGTTCTAATGTCACCCAACCCCCAGTTGCTCGACCTTGACCATGCGCACGGTATACAGTCATTCCATCAGATCCAACTATATTACTCTCTAATGGTGTATTAGGCATCCAGGGGTTAGACTCCCTAGGTGGTGATAGTAGTTTTGCCGGATCAGTTATTGGTGCACAATCCTTTCCCGTCAACCCCAACGGATCAATCCAGGGCCATAGGATGTGCTGAGGCACGAAGCGCATCGTTCGAGGCATTCATTTATATGGCTATCAAAATTACCCGAATGCCCCTAGTTCATCGGGTAAATACCCTGTTCAACAAACCGGTGAAAACTCGAATGCGGCCAGTCGGCAACTTTCCGTACATAGCCATGCTTGACAGGATTCCAATGGATGTAATCCATATGATTGTTAAAATCGGCTTGGTCACATAATAAACGCGCCCAGAATCGGCGCTGCCATAAGCCGCGTTCCCGGCGCTTGCCCCGGCTTGAGGAAATTCTCTCGCCTTGCGGCATGGCACGGGAAAAATGACCTTTGAGCAGATTCCAGCGCATGGAAAAATCCCCGTCTCCGGGCGATAATGTCCAGATGCAATGCAGATGGTCAGGCAGGATAACGACGGCATTAATCCGGTAAGGCTTGCGCTCCTTGACGTAACGATAAGCGGCTCTCAACAGATCAATCTTTTCCACCAAGAGATAATTATTCCGGCGTTCGGCAAGATTAACGGTGAAGAACCAGGTTGAGCCAGGGGCGTAGATTCGGCGGTAGTCTGTTATTGGTCTGCTTGATGGTTACTCGAACGATGCGCTTCGTACCTCAGCGCATCCTATGGCTCTGCAAACATCTCAATATCATCCATCGCATCTTCTACGCGGCCTGCAAATTTGCTATCTTTTGCCTTTTCTTCTAAAACAGGAATTACTTTTTTTCTATTTATCTTAGAATGAATTCTTGCTATGTGTCCTAAGCAAGTAATGGCTAAGCCACTTACATCTTCATTTTTATGGTTAACCATATTGATACATATCTCTTGAACCCAATCAAAATCATCAACATTAAACGTCACATACAAGAGAGCATTGGTTACTTTCTCAATATCTTCTGAATTTAAAATATCTTCTAGTTCAGCTATAGAATAATCTTTCATTTGGAACAATCCAGCATTTTACCTTTTCTATCTACTTTTCCTGCTTTTTTCAATGCGGCTTGTTGTTCACTATGCAATTTATCCCATTCCCTAACATGCCCATGAAAAAGCTCACTACCGTCTGATAATATTCGTGTTCTATCCATAACAACTATCTCATTATTTGCTACATCCACTCCAACTCTTCGGGGAGAGGTATCTTTAACTTGGACAGAGTTGTCTAAAGCCGCTTGCCCATTAATTGGCGCTCTACTTTTTACTGAATTATCTATCTTTCCATGGTATGGGGCATCCTTATATATACTGGTCAACCCCAACGGATCAATCCAATTGACCGGATTAACCGCATACTGGAACAGATTCACGCCGCCGGCCAGCCCTATCGGATCCTGATGGATGAAGCGCCCGGCCTGGGGATCATAATACCGGTGCAGATTGTAATGCAGCCCCGTCTCGGCATCAAAATACTGCCCCTGAAACCGCAGCGGATTATCGATGTCGGCCACATCGGCCAGGGCCAGCGAACCATAAGCCCGGTAGCGGGCCGACCAGACGATTTTCCCAGTCGTATCGGTCAGCTCGCGCGGTGTGCCCAGATGATCCAGGTGGTAGTAATAGACCTGTGAGGCCGCGCCGCCGGCCTGGTCGATGCAGGCCAAGGGCCGGAAGCCGCCGGGCTCGAACAGATA
>NZ_KB912877.1:4718744-4981090 GCF_000383855.1 Methylobacter marinus A45 | reverse complement strand
CAGCCCGAAGCTGTCCTGGCTGAGAAACCAGCCTATCGTGCCAGCTGCGCGGCCAGCTTCCGTCCAAACGCCCGGGGGCAGCCGCTCGGTCAGGGCCGCGAGACGGCCTTCGACCGGCAGCGCGGTATTGACCAGCAGCGCATGGATGGCCGGGTGCCGATCAAAGTCCGGCGCGACGGCCGCCATCAGGTAGACGAACGCCCCCAGGCTGGCTTGCCAGGTGAAGCCGTAACAGCGCGCCCGCGCCAGGCCGAAGCCGATCAGGCGGGTCAGCGTGATTGGCGACAGCCGGGCATAGGCCGGATAGGTCTGCTGGATATGCCGGCACAGGGTGGCGCGGAATCGCTGTTCCTGGTGCTGGTCGAGCAGGCTGAGCTGATGGGGTTGGATCGTCAGCATGCGGGAGCGGTCGGGAATAAGAGCTTATTGAGCGGGGCGTTTGGGGAGGTCCGAGAGGTGTTGTCCATCACGTGTTGTCCATAAGGTTCGGGTCGATAGCGTTTTTTAGTCTAGCTCAAATTCGGCAATTTAAAAAGGGTAATTGTCTAAATGCTTCTATCGCAAATGATTCAACAAGCATGACGCAGCCAACTATCGGTTGTCTATTCTGCTGTGAAAACAGAAAAATGCGGGACTGCTTGAATATGACCCTCTAGCTCCAGGAATCTTGTACGATAATTAAAGTCTAGGAACCTGTCGGATTTAAAAAGCAAAAAAAACGTAAGACATTGATTTTGAAAAATAAATTTTTTAACAGCTTTTTGTTAGGAAAATATTTTTCAAATTATTTCAATGTCTTACTAATCCTGATGAATCATAATCCGACAGTCTCCTAGCGCTATGAGGAAGGTAAATATGATCAGATTGATTTATGCAAGCACAGCGTTAAAGGACTGGAGTGCCGAAGACCTGTTAGGGCTTTTGAAAACCTGTCGTACCAATAACAGTGCCCGGGATATCACCGGTGTCCTTATTTATTTACGCAGGACTTTTTTTCAGATCCTGGAAGGCGAGGATGAAACTGTCAACGATGTTTTTGAAAAAATCCGGAATGATAAACGCCATAAAGACGTTACCCTGCTGGAAAAAAGAACCATTGATGAACGGGAGTTTCCTTACTGGAGCATGGGGTTCGAAAAGCTGGACGACTTCGATTTGACCAGTATCAAGGGCTTCAGCCACATTCTCGACAAGGATTTTACCCCGGAGGGCATCGCTTTAAACAAGGGCATTATCAGCCCGTTAATCCATCTTTTGCGCGGCAAACTGATCCGGCATGTGAGTGAGGTAAAGCACGAAGAATTGCCCATGGATCATGAGGATCCGGTCATTCAATTATTGCACCGCACGATTCGCTCAGGGGTCAAGTTTCTGGCGTTATTGATGGTTTTTGTGATTCTGCTCGGTATTGTCGATGTCATTTATGTAATTTACGAGAAAATGATATCGCCGCCTTTTTTGCTGATGACCATCGATGACATCCTGGATACTTTCGGCGCCTTCCTGGCCGTGTTGATCGCCATTGAAATTTTTCTGAATATTACCTTGTATATCCGCAGCGATGTGATTCCCGTCAAGCTGGTGGTGGCAACCGCTTTGATGGCGATTTCGCGAAAAGTCATTGTTTTCGATTATAAACACCTGTCCAGCGAGTATGTCAGCGCGTCGGCCCTGGTTGTCGTTGCATTGGGCGTCACTTACTGGCTGATTCAAAAAAAGGAATAGACTCGGAGGCAAGGGAAAATCAGTGCTTCCGGACGAAATCAAGGCATGCTCGGTCGTTTTAGCAACGGCAAAAAATTCAATTTCCATGCCAAAAACAGGTAAGATGAAAAAGGAATGCGAAAAACCTATCAACCTTTAGCTGAACGGAATGGTTATGACAGGCAAAACAGATCCTCTTTATCTACTTTTGATCAGTGTTCACGGCCTGATTCGAGGTCATGATCTAGAACTCGGCCGCGATGCCGACACTGGCGGACAAACCAAATATGTCGTCGACCTGGCCCGTGCTCTGGCGCTTCGGGAAGATGTCGAGCGTGTCGATCTGGTAACCCGGCAAATTATCGATCCCAATCTCAGCGCCGATTACGGCGAACCGTCTGAGACGCTTCAGGGCAAGGCTAATATCATCCGGATTGCCGCCGGTCCGGACGGATATTTCCGAAAAGAGGAACTCTGGGATTATCTGGATATCTTCGCCGACAATCTGCTGCAATGGCTGCATCAACAGCCGCGCATGCCCGATGTGCTGCACAGCCATTACGCCGATGCCGGCTATGTGGCCATACGCATTGCCCACCTGACCGGTATCCCGTTGATTCATACCGGCCATTCGCTGGGGCGCGACAAGCGCGGCAGGCTGCTGGCCATGGGGTTGCACGGCGACATGATCGAGCAGCGTTACCATCTGTCCCGCCGGATCAATGCCGAGGAAGATATTCTGGCCAATGCGGAGCTGGTCATTACCAGCACGCACAACGAAATCGCCGAACAATACGAGCTTTACGATTATTACCACCCTGAGCGCATGGTGGTCATTCCGCCCGGCACCGATCTGGACCAGTTTCATCCGCCGAACGGCTCGGAGGAAAACACGGCGTTTAACGACAGTCTGGCGCGCTTTTTAAACAAACCCGAAAATCCCATGATCCTGGCGCTCTCGCGCCCCGACGTGCGCAAAAACATCACCACACTGATCGAAGCGTACGGCGAATGCCCGGACTTGCAGCAACTGGCCAATCTGGTCATTGTGGCCGGGAACCGTGATGATATCCGTGAAATGGACGAGGGCGCCCAGTCCGTGTTGACGGACATTTTACTCCTGATCGATTATTACGATCTCTATGGGCGTATCGCCATCCCCAAACATCACAGCCAGGAAGAAGTGCCGGCTATCTACCGTCTGGCGGCTTCATCAAAAGGCGTATTCGTCAACCCGGCATTGACCGAGCCGTTCGGCCTGACCCTGCTGGAAGCGGCCGCCTGCGGCCTGCCGTTAGTCGCGACTGAAAACGGCGGCCCGGTCGATATTATCGGCAATTGCCATAATGGCCTGCTCATCGATCCGCTCGATAAGCAGGCGCTGGCCGAAGCGCTGATGACGATCATCAGCGATCGGCAGCAGTGGCAGACCTTTTCCGAAAACGGCCTGGCCAATGTGCGCCAATATTATTCCTGGCAGGCCCATGCCGAAAATTACCTGAATGCCATCAAGCCGTTGCTCGGCCAGCAGATGCCGCTGCCCAAAATCTCCCGGCCGCGTATTTCCCTGCGTTACCAGGACCGGGCCATCTTCAGTGATATCGACCAGAGCCTGCTCGGAAATCCGGAAGGCTTGCAGGAGTTCGCCCGCTATATCCGCGACAAGCGCCGGCACTTCTTTTTCGGCATTGCGACCGGGCGCCGGCTCGATTCGGCCCTGGCGGTGCTGAAGAAACACCGTATTCCGACGCCGGACGTATTGATTACCAGTCTCGGCACGGAGATTTATTACACGCCGCATATCACCGCCGACACGGCCTGGGCCCGGCATATCGATCATTACTGGAATCCGGGCGCCATTCGCAGGATTGTGGGCGAAATACCCGGGCTGACCCTGCAGCCGAAGAGCGAACAAAGCCGCTACAAGATTTCATTCCAATACAATTCCGACATCGCGCCGCCCCCGGATGAGATCAATGCACGGCTGCGTCATGAGGAACAAGTCGTCAACGCCCAGCTGTCTTTCGGACAATATTTCGATATCGTGCCGGTGCGCGCTTCCAAGGGCCTGGCTTTGCGCTATTTCGCCCAGCAATGGAATATTCCGCTGGGCAAGATACTGGTCGCCGGCGGCTCAGGCGCCGACGAGGACATGATGCGCGGCAACACGCTGGCCGTGGTCGTGGCCAACCGGCATCGCGAGGAACTGTCGCAGCTCGATGAACTGGAACGGATCTATTTTGCACAACAACCTCATGCCTTGGGCATTATCGAAGCGATAGAACACTATGACTTCTTCAACAATAATGACTGAACGACTGTTAATCTGTACCGATCTGGACCGCACCCTGCTGCCGAATGGCAGCGCGCCGGAGTCGGCCTCGGCCAGAGCGCTGTTCAAGGTCCTGGCTGAGCGCGCGGAAGTCGTGCTGGCCTATGTCTCGGGCCGGCACAAGGCCCTGGTCGAGCAGGCGATGGCCGACTACCGGCTGCCGCGGCCCGATTTCGTCATCGGCGATGTCGGCACCAGCATTTATGCGATAACCGCAGATGGCTGGCGCGAATGGCCGCAGTGGGCGGAAGCCATCGCGCCCGATTGGGCCGGCCGGGAGCACGACGATATGCAACGGTTGTTTGAGCCTTTGGCCGGCCTGACATTGCAGGAAAGCGCCAAGCAAAACCGCTTCAAGCTCAGTTACTATGTGCCGATCGAGATCGATTTACCCCGGTTACTGGCGGCCATGCGCGACCTGCTGGCGCAACAGGCCATTAGGGCCGATCTGATTTACAGCGTCGACGAGGCCGCGAACATCGGATTGCTGGATGTGTTGCCGGCCAGCGCCACCAAATTCCATGCCATCGAATTTCTGATGCGGGAACTGGGATTCGGTATCGAAAATACCGTCTTCGCCGGCGACAGCGGCAACGACCTGCCGGTGTTGACCAGCCCCATCCGCTCGGTGCTGGTGGCCAACGCCAGCGACGAAGTGCGCAAGCAAGCGCGGGAACTGGCCAGGCAACACTCGACAGACAGCGCGCTTTATCTGGCCAAAGGCGGTTTTATGGGCATGAACGGCAATTACGGCGCCGGTATTTTAGAAGGTGTCGCGCATTATTTGCCGCATACGGAACAATGGATGAAAACTGATGACTAACAAACCTATTAACCTGTTCGGCGAAGTGCTGTTCGACCATTTTCCCGACGGCAGCTGTGTACTGGGCGGTGCACCGTTCAACGTCGCCTGGCATCTGCAGGCTTTTGCCCAGGCGCCGCATTTTATCAGCCGGGTCGGCAAGGATCCGCTGGGCGATGCGATCGCAACGGCCATGCAGGCCTGGGGCATGGATTTGTCGGGCCTGCAACGCGACAGCGAGCACCCTACCGGGTCGGTGCAGGTCATGATTGACGACGGTGAACCCCGTTATGCGATCCTGCCGGCCCAAGCCTATGACTTCATTGCCGCCGATGAGCTCGATACCGAACACTTTGGCGGCCTGCTATACCACGGCACGCTGGCGGTACGGCACGAAGTCTCCAGACAGGCGCTGGCGGTCTTGAAAGCCAGGCATCGCGGCAAGGTATTTCTGGATGTCAATCTGCGCGCGCCGTGGTGGGACAAGGCCGAGGTGCTGCGGCTGCTTGACGATGCCGACTGGGTCAAGCTCAATCATCACGAACTGGCGGCGCTGCAAGCGGTTTCGGGCGATATTAAAATCGATATGCGCGCGTTTCAGTCGGCTCATGGCCTGGAGGGGCTGATCGTGACTTGCGGGGAGCAGGGGGCGCTGGCGATTGATGCGGCGGGAAACCAGGTCGATGTGGCGCCGTCGCCGGCCTTACAGGTCGTCGATACGGTCGGTGCCGGCGATGCCTTTGCGGCGGTTTTGCTGCTCGGGATTAACCGGGGCTGGAACTTGCGGCTGACGATGGAACGTGCGCAGAGTTTTGCTTCGGCATTGGTCGGCCGGCGCGGCGCTACGGTTCAGGATAATAATTTCTACCAGCCATTTATCGATGCCTGGGCGTTAACCTAATTCATTTAAAGAGAGAAGCATGTACGAACAGATTTCCCATTCATTACTGAATGAAATTCTTAGCGAACTGGAGCCGAATATTCACGAGCGACGACAGGAACTGCAGCATTTTTATACGCGCCTAGGTGCCAATTTCTACGCCATCCATATTCTTTTCGAGCTTCTCTACGGCCAGCGGGATGATTTTAAATACCAGATGACGCGCCTGGTTGAGACGTTGGTGAAGAAATACATGAATCGTTCAAGAAAGCTGAAGGAGCTTGACCTTGCCCGGGAAAAGGATCACAACTGGTTTTTAAGCCAGCAATGGGTCGGCATGGCGCTTTACAGCGCCGGCTTCGCCGGCAATTTACACAATCTGGCCGAGAAGACGGCTTATTTTCAGGAGCTGGGCGTCAATCTCGTGCATATCATGCCGATCCTGAAGTGTCCGGTCGGTAAAAGCGACGGCGGCTATGCGGTCAGCAATTTCCGTGAAATCGACGATCGGGTCGGCTCGCTGTCCGATCTGCAGCTGATCGCCGACGAATTCAGCAAGCGTGACATTCTGCTGGTGCTGGACGTGGTCCTTAACCACACTTCCGAAGAACACGAATGGGCGCAGAAGGCCATGGCCGGCGACAAAAAATATCAGGATTACTACTACATTTTTGACAACCGCGAAATTCCCGACATGTTCGAGCAGAGCATGCCGGAGGTTTTTCCGGAATCCAGTCCGGGCAATTTCACCTGGAACGAGGCCATGCAAAAATGGGTCATGACGGTCTTTCACGATTACCAATGGGATCTGAACTACAGCAATCCTGCCGTCTTTATCGAGATGCTTGATGTCATTTTATTCTGGATCAACCAGGGCGCCGATGTCATACGGCTTGATGCGGTGGCCTTTTTGTGGAAGAAAATGGGCACCACTTGCCAGAATGAACGCGAAGCCCATCTGCTGCTGCAATTGATGAAGGACTGCTGTCAGGTCGCGGCGCCGGGCACGCTGTTTATCGCAGAAGCCATCGTCGCGCCGGTGGAAATCATCAAGTATTTCGGCGAAGACGCCATCATCGCCAAGGAATGCGAGATCGCCTATAACGCCACATTGATGGCGCTGCTATGGGATGCGGTCGCCACCCAGAACGTCAAATTGCTGCATCAGGGCCTGAAAAGTCTGCCAGACAAGCTCGAGCGCGCAACCTGGTTGAACTATGTGCGCTGCCATGACGATATCGGCTTGGGATTTGATGATGCGGATATTGTCGCAGCCGGCTATGAGCCTTTCGCGCATCGGCGGTTTTTAATCGAATTTTATACCGGCAATTATCCAAGCTCTTTCGCCAGCGGCGCTCCGTTCATGCGCAATGGCAAAACCGGCGATGCGCGCATTTCAGGCTCACTGGCTTCGCTGGCTGGACTTGAAAAAGCAACCCGGACCGGCAATGAACAGGAAATCGCGGCCGCGATCGATAAAATCCTGCTGCTGCATAACCTGATCCTGTCCTTCGGCGGCATTCCGCTGCTGTATTATGGCGATGAGATCGCGACATTCAATGATTACAGTTATCTCAATGACCCCGAGAAATCAGGCGACAGCCGCTGGATACACCGGCCCAAAATCGACTGGGAGCGCGCGGAGCTGCGCAAGAAGCAGGGCACTATAGAGTACACGCTGTTCACGGCGTTAAAGAAAATGATCTCGATACGCAAGGAAACCGCCGCCTTTGCCGATTTCAACAATCGCTATCTGGTCGATACGGACAACGAACACCTGTTCGGTTTCATTCGTTTCGACCACCACCGCCCGTCGGAACGCATCCTGGTACTGAGCAATTTCAGCACCGAACCGCAGTTTCTTGATCTGCAAACCCTGGCTCACACGGGCTTCGGCTCGTCCGGCCAGTTGACCGATTTATACTCGGGCAAACGGCCGACCATAGAGGATGACAAGCTGATTCTGCAGCCGTTCCAGTTTTACTGGTTGAATGAATATTGAGGGATCGGCAATAAGATAAGGCGGAGGCGAATCGGTATCGGTTCCCATGGAGGGGCATGGGAGCCAGGGACTCGGTCTATGCAGGCAGGTGTTCCATATTAATATAGAGTTGTACCCAGCTCAGTCTCCGTATGGGTTCCCACGGAGGAGAGGCTGTGAAAGAATTAGTGAAAAACGTCATAAAAAGCCTTATTCACCACGAAGATCACGAAGGACACGAAGAAAAAATTAAGTTAATCAATAGCTTAAAACTTCGTGCTCTTCGTGTCCTTCGTGGTTAAATCCTTTAAATTGAATACTTTCACAGTCTCAGGACCGTGGGAACCAGGGCAAGCGCTACTCTCTCCTCGTTCCCATGCTCCTGCTAGTGATACATGCGTTCGAAATCCGCGACATTGAATCCGTCCATGCGCTTGTTGCCGACCAGAATAACCGGGACTCCGTGACCGCCAAGCCGATCATACATCTGCTTGGCGCGTTGGTCTTTTTCAATATCGTATTCCGTAAAGGCGATGCCATTGTCTCGAAAATAATTACGCGCTTTTTTGCAGTAAGGGCACCAGCTCGTGGCATACATGATGACGTCCTCGGTTGTTTCATCGGCGGCGGGTTCATGGGCTGATGGAGTGATAGATCCGGCGCGTTTGACAGTGATCGACACTTCCTCAACATCGTGACTTCTGCTCGGGGCGTCACTGAAATGCGTTTTTCCCGAAGCATCCGTCCATTTATAAACTTGAGCGGAACTGGTGTTTGCAAGAAAAATCAAAATCAATAACAGCGGTTGCTTAAAAAAAGGGCTCTTGCTTTGCATAAATTATTAGTCAAATGAATGGAAACGGGCTGACGGATAACCGCTCAGGTTAATCCTTGTTAAAAAAGCTGAGTATTTTTAGGATTAAATTACTTGGCTTGGTCGGCGTTTTTTCCCATTGAGCCAATGCAACGCTGATATTGTCGCAATGCCGCCCTCCATGCTGCAAAGCCATGTTCACGAGTTGCTCAGGGCCGTCCTGATCCACTGGATGCGCCTGAAGAATGGCCGGGATCTGATCTTTTGCAATGGCGGGCCAGAGGCCATCGCTGCAGAGCAGAAACATGTCGCCAGGTTCCAGGGTGTCGGCATGAATATCGGGGGCCTGTTTTTTAATGCCGCCCAGGCGTTTATAGAGCTGATTTTGTAAAGATCTGGCTTCCAGGCTATTTTCCTTTATGGCGTCCTGATCGATCATCAATTGCCGCACTGAATGATCCAGCGTCTGATGGATCAACCGGCCTTGCCGGTAATGATACAGGCGCGAGTCGCCGACATGGGACCAATAGGCCCGAAGCTTGTCGATATATAGCAGGACACAGGTGGTGCCGGGTGCTGAAGAAGCATCCGTCCCAAGCTGGTTAATCCGGTCATGGGAGTGACTGCAGATGTCCTCGAGAAACCGTTCGGGGTCGCGGATTTTGTTGTTTTTGAACGCCTGTTCAGCGGTGTCCACGACAATTTGCGCGGCCTGATCGCCATTGGCAATTCCGCCCATGCCGTCAGCGACAACCAGCAGATGCCTTTTGCCGTTTTTGGCATGGAATAGGCCTATGCGATCCTGTTGCTCGCTTCGCTTACCTATGTTGATTGCTTGTCCGAATTTCCAGGACATCAGTGACGTCTCCTTAATTGTAAAGTTGTCATCCGTTCTTTAATCAAAGATGGATTTGATTTTTCCGAACAGGCGCCCGGGGGCGTCCTTGAAGGCATTGGTTTTTTTTCTGAGCGCTAATAATCGGGATGACGTCGGATTAATAGCCAGACCTTTATTAATATTTGTTCTGGCCGAACTGTAATCAAAACGGTTCAGATTGGACTCAGCCAGATCCGCATAGGCATTCGCGACTTTAAAGCGGCCCTGCTGTGCTTCGGAATTGTTGGGGTCCAAAAGCAGGGCTTCATGAAAATAGAACATGGCGTTATGTCTTGAAGGTGAAGTCAGCCTGAAAGTGCGCAGCGCCTTTTGCGCTTCGGAGAGATAACTCTCTATCTTCCCTTGCATAGCCGCGAACAAGGAAGCGGCGCGTTGTTTTCCCTGGTTTGCGATAGTGTTATCAGGGTCCAGATCAACTACCTGATTGTATACGTCGTATGCCTGTTTCAGCGTTGGCAGGGACAAATCCGGCGTGCCCAGCAGCATTTCCGCTTGCGCCAGCAGCTGTTGAATCCTGCTTTCGTCCAACAAAACGGGAGCCGTCTCGGGTGTGGCGCTTTCATCCGGGGCGGTATCGGCTAAAGCGAGCTCTGGCGAGGCCGGCCTGGTATCAGGATAAGCATAAAAATAGAGCGCGGCCGATAACAGGACAACGCCTGTCAGGCCTGGCCATAGGGCCTTGTACAGGCGTTTGCTTGATAAGGTTGCGGACAGCGGGCTGTCAACCTGTGCCTTGGCTTTTTTCTCAGCGGCGGCAATGAGGTTGCCGAGCTTTCGGGTCAGCGCTTGAGGGGAGGCAGGGTTCCGGCGTTGTTCAAGAAAACTGACCAGCTCGGCGGCGGAGCCAAACCGGTCATTGGCATCCCGGGCAATCATCAAGTCCAATAACGGCTGGTATTTTGCCAGGTTTTTAGGCAGGGGCGGGGCCTCGGTCGTCAAATGCGCGATGATGATTTCAATGGGGGAGTCGCCCAGAAACGGTTTCTGGCCGGTCAGCATTTCGTAAAAAATAATGCCGAGGCTATAAATATCCGTTCTCGA
Organism: Methylobacter marinus A45; assembly: GCF_000383855.1. Taxonomy (GTDB): domain Bacteria; phylum Pseudomonadota; class Gammaproteobacteria; order Methylococcales; family Methylomonadaceae; genus Methylobacter; species Methylobacter marinus. The sequence continues at coordinate 4,970,638 of NZ_KB912877.1, read as the reverse complement.
ATCGAGGGGCTTCTGCCCGGCTTGTTCCGGACTCAGATAATAAGGGCTGCCGATAGCCGAGCCGTCCATCGTCAGTGAGGCATCGGCCTGTAGCTGTTTGGCCACGCCGAAATCCGTCAGGACCGGCGTGCCGTTTTTTCTGAACAGGATGTTTTCAGGCTTGATGTCCCGGTGGATGATGCCTTTCTGGTGTACAACATCGAGACAATGCGCAATCAGTTTGATCAGCCGTATCGCTTCATCCGGCGGCAAACCGGCAGCGATGCGCTGTTTGAGATCCCCGCCATCGATATATTCCATGGCCAGAAAGCATTGGCCATTGACCTCGCCCAGGTCATGAATGGTAATAATGTTGTGGTGATTCAATGAGGCGATGATCCGGCCTTCATTGAAAAACCGCTTGATCTGCGCGGCAGTATCGAATTTTTTCAGAATTTTTAACGCGACGGGACGGTCAAGGGATTTCTGCGTCGCTAAAAAAACAGAAGCCATGCCGCCTTCGCCTAACAGCGTCTGGATCGTGTAACCGGGAACCTGGATAGTCAATGTCGGGTTTTCACTGTTGCATAAAAGGAGTTAACGCCCTTGATTGGCGACTCATCATTTATTGGTGAAGTGAAGCTTTATGCCGCGGATTTCGATGGAGTCGCCGGGCTTGAGTTTTACCCTGCCTTTGATCGGGGTGCCGTTATGGCGGGTTTTGCCACGTTTTTCCGGAACCAGATAATAACCGTCGCTTTGACGAACGATTTTGGCGGCGATTTGAGGCGCAAACCAGCCGCCGGTCTGGAGGTCGCAATCCGGAGATTTGCCGACGCTGAAGCGGGGTTTTGATAATCTGAATGTCCGGCCGGCCATGGCGCCGCTTGAAACTTCAAGGCAAGCGTTATTAGCCTCCTTCTCCTTGAGCAGGGTTTCCAGTTTGGAAACATCGACTTCCACCGTAGCCGACTGATTGCTTTTTTCGATGCTGGCTGTCGAATCCGGCGTTACGACGGCGACCGGCAAATCCACCCCTATGAAGCGCAGCCTGTGCTTGAAAATAATGATTTCATCGCCGAACTTCAATTCTTTCTTCGAGATTCGCTCGCCGTTGACATAAACGCCATTTTTGCTGTCGAGGTCATGAATGGTGTATTGATCGCCGTTCTTGATGATCTCGGCATGATTGCCTGAGACGCCGGCGTTATCGATGACCACGTCATTGTCCTGATGACGGCCGATACGAGTGATGAGGGCGCTCACTTGATGTTTGGATTTGAGTTCGTCGTTAAAATAAATATTCAGGTAGCCCATGGCGGAGGAATTTGTCTTGCACAAAAATAGGAACTTAAAAGTATAGGATAAAAATGATGTTTTGACCTTTGTCCGCCTCCAGACCGGGAATAAAAACAGCCCGTTCAGGTAAAAAATGAAGCAGACGGGACTTGTCGGGCATTCGCAATTTCTGTGACAGGAGGTCGCGAATGTGAACAAACAGGCCAACATATTTACTGATGTTGCCCCGGATATTTCATGAAACCAAAGACGACCCCGCGAATGCGGTCGTTCGTGTCCTTTGTGGTGAAATAGTCAGGTTACTGAAGACGGCAAATTCGAGAAAAGAGCCGGTCAGCCGGTCCCGCGCGCATCGATCAACTCCGCATAGCCTTCTTTATAGCCGGGATAGCGGAACTGGTAGCCCAGCTCTTTCAGGCGCCGGTTACGGCACTGTTTGTTCATGACCGCATCGCCGCCTGTCGCCCCGGCGACAGGCGGCGCGCAATGCAGGCGTTCCGCCAGCCATGAGACGACTTCCCATAGCGGCGCGGGATCATCGTCGCTGGCCAGATAACAGGGTTCCAGTCTGCGGCCCGCCAGTCGTTGATTCAGAAGAAAAGCCAACACGTCCACGCAATCCTGCTGATGGATGCGGTTGGTGAAATAGGGCGGCTCTTTTTGAATGACGGGGGATTGCGCGGCTTTTCTCAGCAGCGATTCGCGGCCCGGACCGTAAATGCCGGAAAAGCGTACGATGACCGAATCGGGGCTTGATGCGATCAGCCGTTGTTCGGCCCCCCGGATCAGCCGGCTCGTGATCGCCCTCGGTTCGGCCGGCGAGTCTTCATCGACCCATTCGCCCCCGGTCTGCGCGTAGACGCCGGTGGACGAGACAAAAAACCAGGGGCACCGGGGCAGCCTCGTCAGCAGGCGGTTCAGGCCGGTCTCGTATACGGCGCGATAGTCCGACTCAGTGCGGCCATCCGGCGTGACGATGAAAAACGCCTGGTCGAAATCCGCATCCAGCGCATCGAGCCCGGCGCCGGTCGCGATGTCGGCAGCTGCAAAACGGATTCGGTGGTCATGGGATGGCGGGCGGCGTTTGAGGCCGGTCACCTGATGGCCTTGATCGGACAGCACATGAGCCAGGCGCATACCCAAATCGCCGCAGCCGACAATCAGTAACTTGGCCATGGCTATAGCTGATTGATCAGCCGCAATTCCTGAGGGTAGGGCGACAGGTAATAGGATTCATCGATATAGGGATCGGGCGTTTTACGGAAGTGGTGCTTCAGCAACGTCAACGGCACAATCAGCGGCAGTTCGCCCTGGCGGTATCGTTCGATGATTTCGCAAAGCTCGGCTTTGTCGTCGGCGCTCAGCTCTTTTTTCAGATAGCCCTGGATATGCTGGAGGACATTGACATGGTTGCTGCGGCTGGCGACTTTCCGGAGCGTCGTCATCAACAGCAGAATATACCGGTCGGCAACCTGTTCGATATTGTCCTGGGCGGCGCCGGCGAGCAACTGGCCCAGTTCGCGGTAATCGCCGTGGCTCATGATGATCAGCTTATGCCGGGCATGAAAACGGGTCAGGCTGCGTGCCGTCAACCCTTCCGCCAGCATCAGTTTCCAGCGGTACAGCACATAGATGCGCTGGATGAAATTCTCGCGCAGGCCGGCGTCGCCCAACCGGCCTTCTTCTTCCACCGGCAGCAGCGGATTATTGCGCATCATGGTTTCGGCATAAATGCCGACGCCGTCCCGTCTGGGGATATTGTCGGCATACACCTTGACCCGCTCCATGCCGCAGCTTGGCGAATCCTTTTTCAGAATATAGCCGCATAAATCGGCATGCTGCGCGGCCAATTGCCCGGCATGGTCGCGCAATCGCTCCGTCACGTCGATTTCGGGGTTTTTAATACCGATGCAGCGTATCTCGCCATTGACCCTGACCAGGTGAATCGTCGGGCGCGGCGTGCCGAGGCCGATCTCGACTTCCGGGCAGAACGGCCGGAAGTCGAAATATTCGCTGAGCGTGCCGGTGATATAGGCATCCCGTTTATGACTGCCGTCATAACGGACGTTGTGACCGAGTAAACAACTGCTGATACCGATGGGAATTTTTTTCATGACATTTATCATTCAAATAGCCTGGACGGGGGAGCGGTGTAAATCGGCAAGGGATTTCGGCAGGCCGGCCTAGCCAATCCGGCTTAGGTCTCCGATTGTCATTGACACCATTGATCTTCGCACGGGACGCCGTCATGGTCGCCGTCCGTTTCCTGATTTGGGCAATTTTGCAAAAAGAAAGTTGCTTCTTCGCAAGAAGTCATTTGCGGGCAACGGTTCCGGCCGTCGCAGGTGAATCCGGAGTTTTTCGATGATGCGCCGGTATCGGCATGACGGTCCGCAGCGGCTATTTGAGATGACGTTTCGCCAGCGGTTTCGTCAGGCAAAGGCAGGGATCTGATGGCATTAAGGCTCGCATCTTCCCGGGGCGCGGTTCTGGCCTTTAATTTCATGGTCCAGTCCGAGTCCTTGTCTATTGAAAACTGTTCTGCGTCCTGGGCGCATTTCGAGGTTGAATAGATCGTTTTGCCGTTGACGACGCATTTATAAGCGGCGTGAACGTTCAGAGTGAATATCGATAAGAGGAGTGTCAGTAATAATTTCATTTTTTTATTGTAATCAGTCGATGAGCAAGAGCCGCCCTCGGCATGGTTTTAAAATGATTAATGGCTGTGAATGCGCTGGATTCAAAAACGCTTTGCATGGGCAATACGGGGCCGGTTGGAACAGGCCGGCCGTATTTTGAGCCTCGCTGACCGGTCAATCCGCCTTGTGGTATTCCACAATCCGCTCAACCTCGCTTTTCGATCCTAAAACCACGGGCACGCGCTGATGCAGTCCCGTCGGTTTGAGGTCGAGTATGCGCTCGCGTCCGGTCGAGCAGGCGCCGCCGGCTTGTTCGATGATAAAACCGACCGGATTGGCCTCGTACATCAGGCGCAATTTGGCCGGTTTGGCGGGATCGCGTAAATCGAATGGATACAGGAATACGCCGCCGCGGGTCAGAATCCGGTAGACCTCGGCAACCAGGGATGCGACCCAACGCATGTTGAAATTTTTACCGCGCGGGCCTTCCTCGCCTTGCAGGCATTCATCGATATAACGCTGCACAGGCGCTTCCCAGTAACGCTGGTTCGACATGTTGATGGCAAATTCGCAGGTCTCGTTCGGAATGGTCATGTTCGGGTGGGTCAGGATGAATTCGCCGATGTCCTGGTCGAGGGTGAAGCCGTTGACGCCGTGCCCGGTGGTCAGCACCATCATCGTCGACGGACCGTAGAGCACGAAGCCGGCGCAAACCTGGTCGCTGCCTTTTTGCAGAAAATCCTCCAGGGTCGGATCGACGCCTTCCCGGCAGCGCAGTATCGAGAAAATGGTGCCGACGGTCAGGTTGACGTCAATGTTGGAAGAGCCGTCCAGCGGATCGAACAGGGCCAGGTATTTGCCTTTGGGATACTGGCCCGGGATTTTGATGATATCGTCGACCTCTTCCGATGCCATGCCAGACAGGTGCCCGGTCCAGTTCAGGGCGTTGATCATGATGTCGTTGGTGATGATGTCCAGTTTCTTCTGAACCTCGCCCTGCACATTCTCGGATTCGGCGCTGCCCAGCACGCCGATCAGGTCGCCCCGGTTGACCAGATGCGATATCTTCTTGCAGGCGGTTACGATATCGTTGAGCAATAAAGTGAAGGTGCCCGATACGCCCGGCAACTCGCGCTGCTGTTCGATGATGAACTGGGTCAGAGTGATACGATTAGCCATGGTTATATCTCCGTTTTAAGCGTTGTGTTTACAGCTTGGCCGGTAGCTCGGCACTGTAATATGATGTGTTCAGCCGGTTGACTAGCCGAAAGTCGAGCCATTCCAGCCCCAGTATTCGGCCGGACAATTGCTGAATTCGATGTAAACACGGTCGGCCGGGATCTGTAAGGCATCGTTCAATAACTGGCAGAGCGATGACGAGATGGCCTTGGCCTGCGCCGACGTCAGGCCGATGCTTTTACACTCGGCATACGCCAGTGTCTGATCGCTGCCCGCGAAAAGCATGGCCTTGCCGCCTTCTATTTGCACCATGACATAGCGCTCCGGTTTGCCGGTCTGTTGCGCCATCAGTTTTGATAATTGATCCAGCAATTGCGGCGCTTGTTGATCAGGGATGGTTTTGTTGGTGTTTAATTTCAGCAAGGGCATGGCTCTGGCTCCGAAAGTGTTTGCGTTATAAATTCTGGACTAAAGTTTATCTTAAAAAGCCGGTTAGTGAATATGATTCGCCAATCCGTCTGGTTTTTATGTCCGATAAATGCGATGCTCTGTTTCATACATACTTAGGTAAACCGATGACCATCAAATCACTTTTTCATGCGGGTTTTATCACGATGACTTTACTTACAGCCAGCCATGCCGGCGCCTCCGGGAAAAAATTGGCCCCTTGTCCGAACAGCCCAAACTGCGTGTCAAGCCAGGCCGCGGATGAGGCGCATTTTATCGAACCGTTTAAAATCGACGGTAAAGCGGACAATGCCTGGGCGGCATTGAAACAGGCGCTTACCAGCCAGAGCCGCACGGTTATTACCGATGAAACCGAGCATACCCTGCACGCGCAGGCGACCAGCCTGGTTTTCCGTTTTGTCGATGATATCGATGTCCTGCTCGATGCCGAGGCCGGGCTGATTCATGTCCGTTCCGCCTCGCGCATCGGCTACAGCGATCTGGGCGTCAACCGCAAGCGGGTAGAGAAGCTGCGGCATGCCTTGCGGGAAGTTGGCGTTATTGAGTGAGTCGTCGAGCTGGTAAGTTTATGTCCGGCCCAGTGCCTGACGTAATGCCGACGCCAGGTCAGGGTATTGAAACCCGAAACCTTGCGCCAGCAGGCGTTCCGGCATGACGCGTTGACTGCCCAGTACCAGTTCCGACATTTCCCCCAACAAGACTTTTAACAGCCCGGCCGGAACCGGAAGCAGGGCGGGGCGGTTCAGGCAGCGCGCCAGGGTTTGCGTAAACTCGAGATTGCTGACCGGATGGGGGGCGGTTGCGTTATAGGCGCCTTGCATGGAGGTGTCGGTGATCATGGCCTGGGCTATCGCAATCCAGTCCTCGCGGTGTATCCAGGACATCCATTGCCGGCCGCTGCCCAGGCGGCCGCCCAATCCCAGGCGGAACGGCAGCAACAGGCGTTTCAGCAGGCCGCCGCCTGCCGCGATAACCAGGCCGGTCCTGATCAGGCAGACCCTGACGCCGAGCTGTTCGGCTTTTTGCGCCTCCTGTTCCCAGTCGGCGCAAAGCCGGTGCGAGAAATCCGGGTTCGGCGCCGATTGTTCGGTCAGCACGGTATCGCCCTGATCGCCATAATAGCCGATAGCCGAACCGCTGATCAGCACATCCGGCTTGACCGCCATGCGTTCAATGCCGTCAATAAGCTGTCCGGTCAGATTGATGCGGCTGTCCCTGATCAGCTTCTTTCTGGCCTCGGTCCAGCGCGCGTCAAAGATGGGTTCGCCGGCCAGATTGATGATGACCTGATAGGCGTCTTCGGCTTTAAGCTGCTTCAGATCGCCCAGCGCCGCTACGCCGGGGCCGCAGATCGCGGCCACTTTGTCGGGATTGCGGCTTAAAACGGTGACGGCATGCCCCTGCCGGGTCAAATGTTGCGCCAATGCGCGGCCGATAAAGCCGGTTCCGCCTGTGATCAATACGTTCATGGTCCTGTCCTCATAGTCTTTTCTGTTTTAAACGGGTATGGCTTTTGTTAATAGAGTCAATAAAATCGGATAAATTGCTTGTTTAATCTCTTAAATACACTGCCTGTCGGTGTAATAATATTGTTCACCTATTGTTCATATATGGATTGACAAAAAGTTGGGCAGGTCGGTAATTTATTAAGTTTCGACTTTATGAGGCTCATTTTTTATTCAGGATTGGGGCCGAGTGAGGATTTTTTGTTGTGAACAAGGGTCGAATTTTCAGGGCACGTCAAACGCCCGATTGATTGGTTCGTCTTGTTTATTATGTTCTTGGATTTAAAGAACTTTAGGAACGGGAATGAAATAAGACCCGCAATTGAGGCAGGATTTCTGTTCATATTCAAGGCGCGCAAACAGGCGCATAGCAAGCTATGTAACTGTTTGCGCAACGCCGAAGAGGGACAGAAAGACAAGTCAGTTGCGGGAGTTATAAAATTCACGTTCCTTAAACAATCCTCCTCGATAAACCCTCCTTGGTTTCCTTTAAGGAGGGTATTTTTTTACTCTATGAATGGCGAAGCAGATGAGTAATGGTATTCCATCAAAAATATTTCAAGGCGTTAAATTTCTCCTGACGGCTAATTTTTATCTTTCCGTGATTGTGCTAATGATGGGGAGTATTTCATCACTATCGGGCAGCGATGTAATTTTCGATTTTAGTCCGGATTTTTATAATCCACTGCTTAATAATCTGCGCATCATGATGATTTATATGGCTATTTCCGAAATAGGAATTTGTGTCTACGGTATTTTAAGAAAAAAGTTTCAAGCGATTATTCTGACCGGCTTTTTCCTGGTTTTGATTACCGGATCATTGGAGTTTTATGGACAAATCAACAATATACCGATTGATCCGGATTTTCCGCTGTTTTTTTTATATATCGGTTTATCGCATATCTTGTTCGGCGTGCTGGCGAATATAGAAAAAGCCTTGGCAGCCGGACATGAAGACTAGGTATAACTTTTCAGTTAGGATTAGCGAATATCAGTGGCGGGTTTTAACCTCGCCATTATCCCGTCATCCCGATGCGAAACGTTCTGCCCGGGTTATCGTTTAACCAAAGGCTTGATCGTATTTCGGCAATGTGGATATCAATATGAACGATTCAGGGACAAGGTCGTGCATCGGCCGGACGGGTAAACGCATCGCCGGGATGGTTGCTCTGCTTTTATTGGCCGCATGTACCGAATCCGCTCTATTTGCAGTGAATTCACTGGCCAGAACCGATAACTTTGCCTTAGTCGAAGATATCGCCTATGGCCGGCACCCGATGAACCGGCTCGATATGTATTTGCCCGGTGAGGACCAGGCGCCACGTGCCACGGTGGTCTTTTTCTATGGCGGCTGCTGGGGCGGATGCGAGACCAAGAACAAAGAGCACTATGTCTTCGTCGCCCAGGCCCTGACCTCGCACGGCTATGCCGTGGTGATACCGGATTATCGGCGCTATCCGGAAGTCAAATTTGACCGGATTATTGACGATGCCAAGCGCTCTGTCGAATGGCTCAAGGCGAATGGTACTGAGTACGGCGCGGATTCCGACTCTATTTTTCTGATGGGGCATTCGGCCGGCGCGCATCTGGGCGCCATGTTGACGCTTAACGAGGACTATTTGTCGCCTGAAACCTATCAAAGCCTGAAAGGATTTATCGGCCTGGCGGGGCCTTACGATTTTTTACCCTTTACCGAAGCTTATCAAAAGGCAGTGTTTGGTCCGAAGGAAAAATATCCCGCTTCGCAACCGGTCAATTTTGTCCAGGGCACGGAACCGCCCTTGCTTTTACTGTATGGCAACAATGATGCCACGGTAAAACCGATCAATATCAAAAGCCTGAGCGATAAAGTCAGGGGCGCGGCAGGTTGCGTGGAGACACGCTTATATGATGACCTCGATCATATCGATCTGTTGGCGGCGCTGGCCTTGCCGTTACAGGGCATGGAGCCGGTTTTGCCGGATATTATCGAATTTATCGGTTATTATGCGCAGCCGTACGCATCCTGCAAAACCGTATTAACCCATGGATAGTAAATAGTCATGATTAATTAACTCAGGCTATCCATTTTAAATAGCAAAGTCAGTCGATACTTAAGCCCTATATTAATACAGGCACTATTAATTTTCTCTCGATATCGTATTTAATCAGGCTTGCCTTTATTCAAGCATACGCCTCGCTAAAACTAGGCTCAAATACTCCTGGCATGATAAAATCTGCCGTTTTTTTAAATCAGGCCTGATGCCTGATTTTATTAATCCGGCTATTTTCGCTGTACGTTTATACGTTAAGCCTAAATTAAAAAAGCGATGTTAGATTTATTTTGTGCTTGAGAAAATTATCATAATGAAATTGCGTATATTATTTGCCTTATCGATTGCATTATCAGTCATCGGCGGCAAGGCCAATGCCACGACCTATAACTGGCCGGAAAATCCGAACGATACTGTCATTACCGAGTATCCCGATGGCGTGCCTTTAACCCGGGCGGAGCAAGACGAGACCTTGCTGGACGTGGCCAGGCGCTTTCATCTGGGACAAACCGAAATCGTACGCCTGAATCCGGACCTCGATCGCTGGCATGTCAAAAAAGGCGATATTATCCGTATTTCCGACAGGCGTATTCTGCCGGATTCACCACACAAGGGCATTACGCTGAATATCTCCGAATACCGCATGTATTATTATCCGCCGGCAGTAAAGGGCATGCCAAGACAGGTAATGTCTTATGCCCATGGTGTCGGCAGGCAGGACTGGAAAACGCCGTTGGGCGAAACCAAGGTTTCCCGCAAGGTTAAAGATCCCTCATGGTATCCGCCTGAATCGATCCGGCGCGAACACGCGGCCAACGGCGATCCTTTGCCGGCAGTCGTGCCGCCGGGGCCGCACAATCCACTCGGCCAGTATGCGCTGTATCTGGCGTTGCCCGGCGAATACCGCATACACGGTACCGATATCGATAAAATTTTCGGCATCGGCATGCAGATCACGCACGGTTGTGTACGCACCTATCCCGAGGATATACAGGAACTGTACAATCAGGTGCCGGTAGGTACGCCGGTTTACATTGTTAAACAGCCGATTAAAGTGGGATGGCTGGAGAACAAACTCTATATTGAGGCGCATCCTGATTTGGAGGGCGAGGAAATGACGCGTGATCAGCGTTTTGATATGGCGCTGGACCTTATCCGGAAAGCCAATGACGGCGAGTTGCCCGAGTTTGATCAGCAAATCCTGAACGACGCGCTTACCCGACTGGTCGGCGACCCGGTAGCCATTTATGAAAGACTGCCGTTCCTGCCGGGAGAGGAGGATGTAACCGTGCAGCAAGACCTCGGTAATCATCCGGTTATGACCAAGTATTATCGCGGCCCGCAAAATCCGCCTTCCTTATAACGGTTATTGCGTCTTGATTATTCGGTGCGTCTTGCCGGCGCACCGAACAGGCCATTTCGAAGGCTGTCGTTCAACACCGATACAAGCCAGTGGTCCATTCCCGAGGACTGCTTTGCGGCATGCCGATATGTAAGCCCTGGTCGTAATTAATCATTTGGTAAACCCTCGACTATGCCGGGGAGACTTTCATAGGTTTTACTCGTTCCCGCGCTCCTGCTTAATGGGCATCACTCCCACGGAAACGGCCTTAACCTGAAGGGATATAGGGTGTTATTTTTAGCCGAATCCGCCTCTATCAGGTGTCTGAATCAGTTGTTCGCGTAACATCAGTTTATAAACAGAATGAAGCATTCCGCTCATCTAAAAATTAACAAAAATAAAATTCACAACATTTATATAGAAATCGCTATCATATCGTTCACTGGTGAGAAGTGAGCGCAAGCCTACCAATCGATATTATTTGATTTTAAGAGGATTTCATGAAGCAGTTGCTGTTATGGATTTGGTTTTCCGTGTTGTTAATGAGCGGTCAGGCAATGGCCGCGGATCAGCCGAAAGTCGTGGATAAACCGGCAACTGCGGATCAGCCGAAAGCCGTGGATAAACCGGCAAGCACGGATCAGCCGAAAGCCGTGGATAAACCGGCACAAACAGATCAGCCGGGGGGTTCGGATCAGCCGGAAACCGAAGATCAGCCAGCAGCCGAGGGCCAGGCGGAAAACACGGATAAGCCGATAGCAGAGCTTCAGCATAAGGAGAATGCGCCCGCTATCCCGTTCAATGAAAGATTGCAATGCGCGGCTTTCAGTCCCTATGTAGGAGAGCTCAGCCCCGATTACGGCGCTCATCCGTCCCGGGAATTAATCAATGAGTTGCTCGACAAACTGGTCGAGGAAACGCCCTTCCGATGCATCATGACATACGGCGTGATGAATGGATTGGAGTATGTCTTTGCCGCAGCCGAGGCGCGAAATATCAAAGTCATTGCCATCATCTGGCTGGATGATGATGTGGATGTCAATACGCAATCCATTCACAGCGGTATAGAAGTCGCCCGGGCTTTTCCGCAAACGATCGTAAAACTGAGCTGCGGTTCCGAAGTCAGAACGCGGCACGGCAATGCCTTTGACGGTGAGATCACACGCTGTATCGACAGCCTGCGCCAGGCCGGCGTGACTCAGCCTATCACGACGATAGATACCTGGTGGGAATGGTGCAACCGGTCACGGCCTTGTCGACCCAGCAGTTTCGGCAAAACCGTGGACTGGATAGGCACTAATATTTTTCCCTGGTGGGAAAATAAACATTCAGCCATCTTCCCTTGTACGACAGCGAAAAAAGCGCCCGATTTTCATATTGCGCGGCTTAAGGAACTGCGGAAAACCTATCCCAAAAAAGACGTGATTTTGACCGAATTTGGCTGGCCTAATGGACCGGCAGGCGGCACGGAATACAATATTCATACCCGGCAGCATTGCGGTGTGGCCGGTAAGAAAAATCAGCTGAGCGTCGTCGAGCAGACCTTTAAAAAGCTGGCTAAAAACAACTGGTCGGGCGTGGTTTTTGAAGCATTTTCGGAAAACTGGAAGCCCAGCAATGAAGGCAGTTTCGGCAGCTACTGGGGCATTTGTGAAGGAACGCCGCCTTATGCTTGCGCCAAGGAATTAAAGATCAGTCCTTCAAACGCCAGCCCTTCGAAAAAATAGCGTGGCATCGCCGTGAAGCGCAATATAGCGCCGCACGGCGATGCACTTCTGAATATTACACCATGAAGAGCGCGAAGGTTTTAAAATTCAAATGCCTGCCAATGTTTCCGTAGGAATTCATGACGTGACGGGAGAAAATGGCAACATCTTGATTTACTTCGTGTTCTCTGTGTCCTCTGTGATTAATTATTAATTGAGGTTAAATTACCGGTCTGAGAGGTCCGATACCCGTTATCGGGAATAATGTCTTTTTTGAGCTTAAAGCGCGGAGTAATTTCAAAAAAATAAAGTCCAATTCGGTATTTAACACAAACGTGTTACAGACACGTTTTTTTATTGTTTCATATCGAGCAACCAACGGGACTTTATCATGCCATCCAACGCCGAACTACAAGCCAGACTAGCCGCCGCCCTGGAAGCTAAAGGCCCGAATTACCAACCTCGCACGCATCATCTGGAAAACGGCAAGCCGGTTTATATCAACCGGCTGATTTTCGAAGACTCTCCCTATCTGTTGCAACATGCCCATAATCCGGTGGACTGGTTTCCCTGGGGCGATGAGGCCTTTGCCAAGGCCCGGCTGGAAAACAGGCCGGTTTTTCTTTCGATCGGCTACGCCACCTGTCACTGGTGCCATGTCATGGAAGAGGAAAGCTTTGAAAGCCTTTATGTTGCCAAAATCCTGAATGACAATTTCATTTCCATTAAGGTGGACAGGGAGCAGTACCCCGATATCGATCAGATCTACATGACGGCCGTCACCTTGATGACAGGTCACGGCGGCTGGCCGATGTCGACCTTCTTAACCCAGCAAGGCAAACCTTTTTTCGGCGGCACTTATTATCCGGCGGAAACGTTTGCCGACCTGTTGCTGCAAATCATGAAAGTCTGGAACAGCCAGCAACAGACGCTGATTGACCAGGCCGAACAATTAGCCGAGGCGGTGGACCGTGTCACGGCCGCGGAGCACCAGCTCAGCACATTGGAATCCTCGGCCATGCAGGCGGCGGTCGATCAGTTGATGGAACGTTACGATGCACAGGATGGCGGCTTTGGCCCGGCGCCGAAATTTCCGAATGAGCCGGTCCTGTTGCTGTTGCTGCATGCCTATGAACGCAGGCCGGAACCGGCGCTGATTGCCGCCTTGAATCACACGCTGTCGGCGATGGCGCAGGGCGGGATTTATGACCAGGTCGGCGGCGGTTTTCACCGGTATGCCACCGACAGTCATTGGCTGGTGCCGCATTTTGAAAAAATGCTCTACAACCAGGCTTATCTCGCCAGGGTCTATGTCAGAGCCCATGATTTAACCGGCCACCCGCTGCATGTCCGCATAGTCAAACAGACGCTCGATTATGTATTGCGCGAAATGACAACCGCCGAAGGCGTGTTTTATTCCGCGACCGATGCCGACAGCGAAGGCCATGAAGGCGCGTTTTTTATCTGGACGCCGGATGAAATCAAGGCTCTGCTGCCGCCTGACGATGCCTGGTTCGTCATTCACACCTTCGGCCTGACGCCGCAGGGCAATTTTGAAGGCAAGAACATTCCGCATTTGCAGTGTCCGTGGGAGGAAGTCGCCAGGGAAGAGGGCGTTAGTCTAGAACACTTGTTCCGCCGGCTCGATCCGCTGCTGGAAAAACTCAGGCAACACCGCGCGCAACGCATACCGCCGCTGACCGACAATAAAATCATTGTCGCCTGGAACGCCATGCTGATTACCGCGCTGGCCGAGGCCGGAGACAGACTGTCCGAGCCGCGCTATATCGATGCCGCCAGGCATGCGGCCGGCACGCTCTGGAAGAAACAACGGCCCAGGGACGGCGTGCTATGGCGGGTCAGTCTCGATAACAAAGCATCGATTCCCGCCCGCCAGGACGACTATGTGCATTTTAGCGAAGCGTTACTGGCGCTTTATGACGTGACCGGCGAGCCGATGTTTCTGTTGCAGGCCCAGGCGCTGGCCGACGAAATGCTGGACAAGTTTTTGGACAGTGCTTCCGGGGCCTTGGTCATGGGACGCGAGCGGCTGTTATTCAGGCATCCTAAGGACAGTTACGACGGGGCGCTGCCTTCCGGCAATGCGGTTGCCGTGCGTGTGCTGTCAAGACTGGCCAGACGTACGGGAGAGACGGCCTATGCCGACGATGCGGCAAAAATTGTGCAGGCGTTTGCCGACAATATCAATCGACAGCCTTCGGCGTATGCTTATCTGTTGGCGCAACTCGATGAGATGCGGAATGGCGAGATCGGGCCGCGCCAATACGCCGCGCGCGGGGCCGTTAAAATTGAAGCAAGGCCGGTCGAACAACAGGGCAAAAGCACGGTGGCAATCGATCTGAATATCAGGGACGGCTGGCATATCAATGCCCATCAACCCGCGCGGCAAGCGCTGATCGCTACGGAAGTCAAGCTGTTAAACGATTCAGCATGGACTGTCGATACCGTGACTTATCCCGATCCGGTCCTAAAGACGCTGGCATTCGACAAAGATACCCTGGCGCTTTATCAGGGACAGGTACGGATACGAGCCGAACTGTCGCGTCATGACAGCGAAACCCGCGAGCCGCTTAAGTTGAGCCTGCAGCTTCAGGCCTGCAGCCAGGAAGCCTGCCTGCCGCCGGAAACGGTGAACCTAACGGTCTATTAGCAACTGTTCAATGTCGTCAATCATGGTTCTGTAGTCGAGATAATCGACGGCTACAGGCGAAATCCTGCCGTTTCTCACCAGGACCAGCGACGGATAAGAGCAAACGCCAAGGCTTCTTGCCGTTTTTATCTCCTGTTGCAACTGTAAGTCAATTTCACGGCTACCCCGGATATTTCATAAAAAAAGCGGGCAAATCCCGTAGAGTTCGATAAAATTCAGTTGCTTAGATTGAATTTGAACAAGGATTTGCCCGTGCCAAATTGTACCGCAGCTCAAATAGATTTTCCTGCCTTTAAACGCCGCAAAATACAAGCCCAATTCAGCGGCGGAGCCATCACCAGTGATGGTGGTGTGCTGTTGTTAAGAACCATTGACCAACAGCTCCAGTTAACCCAACGGATTGCGGAACAGATGCACGATCCCAGGGATCCTGAGCGCATCCGGCATCCGGTAGTCGACTTGCTGCGACAACGGGTTTATGGTCTGGCCTGCGGCTATGAGGATTTGAACGATCACGATACACTCCGAAACGATATCGCCTTTCAGACGGCCGTGGAAAAGGATCAGGCATTGGGTAGCCGCTCCACCTTGTGCCGGTTCGAACAGCGGGCGGACCGAGGCTTGATGTGGCGGATGCATGAGGAACTACTGGCGCAGTTCATCGCCTCCTATAAGACGCCGCCGAAGTCCCTCATTCTGGATTTCGACGCCACCGATGATCCGGTTCACGGTGAACAGCAAGGGCGTTTTTTCCACGGTTATTACCGGAATTACTGTTTTCTGCCCTTGTATGTCTTTTGCGGTAATCAGTGCCTGGTCAGCTATTTGCGCCCCAGCAATATTGACGGGGCCAAGCACAGCTGGGCGATCCTGGCCTTGCTGGTCAAACGCCTGCGTCAGGTCTGGCCGGACGTTCAGATTATCTTCCGTGGCGATAGCGGCTTTTGTCGGCATCGGATGCTGAACTGGTGCGAGCGGAAGGGCGTCCGCTATATCGTTGGTTTGGCCAAAAACCAGCGCTTGAAGCGTTTGAGTCAACCCTGGATTGAGCAAGCCCGGACACAATATGAGGCAACACAACAGAAACAACGCGTGTTCACCGATTTGCACTATAAAGCCGGCACCTGGCGATGCCGGCGCCGAGTCATCCTCAAAGCCGAACACATGAGTCAAGGCAGCAACCCGCGCTATGTCGTGACCAACCTGGCAGGCGAGGCGCAAACGCTTTACGAACAAGTCTATTGTGCCCGAGGCGAGATGGAAAACCGGATTAAAGAGCAACAACTGGATCTGTTTGCCGACCGTACCAGCTGCAGTCTGTGGTGGCCGAACCAGTTCCGCCTGCTGCTGTCGACGCTGGCCTATACGCTGATCGAGGCCATCCGCCGGATCGCCCTGAACAACACCGAACTGGCGCAGGCCACCTGTGCCACCATTCGCCTGAAACTGTTTAAGATCGGCGCCGTAGTCATCCGCAATACCCGCCGTATTCGGCTGCTGCTGAGCAGTCATTATCCCTTCCAGTCCCTGTTTCGATCTGTCTGCCAGCGCCTGTGCCCTGATTAGCGCTCGGTAAGTGCTGTACCCGGCACGCTATAAACAACGGGGTAAGGGGGAGCTGTGCCTGAAAATCGGCAATCGACCCTGAAAATAGCCCGTTGAACTTCACCTCCAAAAAATATCAGTCGTTTCTGGTCGTCGAGTGCCTCTGAGGGGCGGCTTCATGGGGCTGATGAAATATCCGGGCTACGGTAGTCGCACTCAAATTGTGTCCGATCCAGGCCCGCCTGAGCCGCGCATGCCAGTAATGTGGTATCGAGCGCCGGATTTTGAGCATGTTGATAATAGGCATCCTGAATACAGGCCAGCAGTTTATCCTCAAATTCCACGCCTTGTTTTCTCGCCGCCAATAATGACCGGCAGGCCGGATAGGTCGAGCGGATTGGCGTGTTGTCGCGCCAGAAGTCGAAATTGAATTTGACGCCCGGCACCGTTTGTTCGATGCGCTGCCAGGTTTGTTGTATGCTTTGTTGCAAGGTAGGCGGCATGGGCGTTGTCGAGTCGGCGGCCAGTCCGCCCAGCAGTGTTTGAAAATCTGTTTCCGGCGGCAAGGCCCGCTTCAGGCCGGCCAGACTGGTTTTGAAAGCGTAACACCAACTGCACAATGGATCGTGTATATAATATAAAATTGCGTTCATTTTCATTCCCCTGACAGTTAGGAAACATGCCGGCTTTACATAAAATCTGCACACTCGCCGATCTTGAACCCGGCTTGTGCCGGCAATTTAATTATACCGACGCCTCGGGCACCCTGATTGAAGCGCTGCTGGTAAAAACGGCCGGCACGGTCAGGGCCTATCAAAACGCCTGTCCGCATTGGGAGGTGGAGTTGAACTGGCAGCCGCATGAATTTCTGAATCCGGAGCGGACGCATATCAGCTGCGCCATTCATGGCGCCTTGTTCAGGCTCGAGGACGGCTTGTGTGTTTTCGGCCCTTGCGTCAGACAACAATTAAAGCCGGTTCCGGTTCGGGTGGTGGACGGGGCGATTTATTTGTCGATACCTTAGGCGGCGCCCCGCGGCCTTTACTCTTTCACCATCTCGAGCTCTTTCGGGCGAATCAGTTTGCGTATATCGTCAACCACCAGATACAAGGACGGAATCAGGATCAGCGTGATCAACGTGGCGAACAGGATGCCGAAGCCCATGGAAATGGCCATCGGGATCAGCATGCGTGCCTGTCTCGAGGTTTCAAATATCATTGGCATGATGCCGCAAAAAGTGGTCAGCGTGGTCAGGATAATGGCCCGGAACCGTTGAATGGCCGCCGCCTTGATGATTTCGGCCGCTGTTTTGCTGCTGCCTTTTTGCAGGTAAATAGCATGGTCGATCAAGACCAGCGAATCGTTGACGACGACGCCCGACAGGGCCACGATGCCCAATACACTGATAATGCTCAAGTCATAATCCATCAACAAGTGGCCGAAAATGGCGCCGATAACGCCGAAAGGTATGCTGACGATGACGATAAGCGGCAGGACATAGCTTTGCAGCGGTATCGCCAGCAAGGCATAGATAGCCAGTATCGCGAAGACGAAACTTAACTTCAGGCTGCCCATGCTTTCGGCCATATCCGCCTGCTGTCCTTCAAAGCTGTATTGCAAACCCGGATATTGTTCCAGAAGCCGGGGGAGTTCGGTTGCTTTCAGATCGTTTAAAATCTCGCCGGCCTTGCTTCTGGGGGTGACATTGGCTTTGACCTGCACATTCCGGCGGCCATGGTGCCGGTTAATCTCCATATAGGCATGGCCTCTCTCGATATGCACGACTTCGCGCAGGGGAATTTCCTTGCCCGTGCTGGTCCAGATCAGCAGGTTCTCGATATTCCGCTCGGAAATGCGTTCTTCCTTGGGCGGCCTGACCATGACCTTGAGTTCATTACGCCCGCGTTGCTGGCGCAGCACTTCGGCGCCATAGAAGGCGTTGCGCACCTGCCTTGCCACGCTTTGGGCGGTCAGACCCAGACTTTTGCCTTCCGGCAAAATGGTGAAATCCAGCTGCTGCTTGCCCGGACTGAAGCCATTGTCGACATCTTTCACGATCGGGTAGGCGCGTAGCGCATCGGCCAGCTGGTTGCTGGCTTTCTGGAGCAGTGTGATGTCCTGATGATTCAATTCTATGGTCAGGCTGGAGCCGGAACCGGGCCCGCCGGCATCCGATTCGAACAATAACGAGTCGACCCCGACGATGTCGCCGACCCGCTCGCGCCATTGCAGGTTGAACTGCTCGGTACTGATTATCTTTTCCCGTATTTCCGGCGCGGCCAGATAGGCTCTGATGAGGGCCTTGTGGCTTTCGCCGTCCTTGCCCACTTCTTTAAAAATACCGCGTATCAGTTTATCGCCGTCTTTGATATCAGCAGTCGTCGCGCGTGCGGCGTCGACGATTTTTTGCGCCACCGCCTGGGTTTTTTCAATCGGCGTGCCATACGGCATCATGACCGTGACGCGGGCGAAATCCGCCTCGGTTTTGGGAAACATGGACATGCCCATGCGGCCGCTGAGGGCATAAGACAGTGTCGCGACCAATAATGAAAACGCGGCAATCAGGGTTAAATAGCGGTGCCTCAGCAGCAAATCCAGAAACGGTCCGTAGCTTTCCTGCACCCAATGCTTGAAGGCGCGGCTGAATCGCTGCTGCTGACAGTGAATCCAATACATCACGCCTGATTTTTCGACATCCTTTAAATGGCCGACGTGATTGGGCAGCACAAACAGGCATTCAAACAGCGACAGCAGAAAAACGACGATCACGACCATCGGAATCATGAAAAATATCTTGCCCATCATGCCAGGGATAAAAAACAACGGCATAAAAGTGGCGATATTGGTCAGAATGCTGAACGTGACCGGCGCGGCCAGATCGCGCGCGCCCTGTATGGCGGCCAACAGGGGAGGCATGCCCTGTTGGCGGTAGTGATAGATATTTTCACCGATCACGATGGCATCGTCGACGACAATGCCCAAGGCGATGATAAAGGCGAACAGCGAGATCATGTTCAGCGACACGCCCAGCGCCGGCAAGATCAGAAACGAACCGAGAAACGCGGTAGGGATGCCCATCATGACCCAGAACGCCAGGCGCAGCTCCAGGAACAGGGCCAGGACGATAAAGACCAATGCCAGGCCCATGGCGCTGTTGCGCATCAACAGGTCGACCCGTTGGGCGTATTGCTCGGAGGCATCGTAACGGATGTCGGCACTCAGGCCGTCCGGCAGCTGCACATTGGCCCAGTCAATATGGCGCTTGACGGCTTCCGAGACCTGGATCGGAGTTTGCTCGCCGACACTGTAAACCTGCACCATGACCGCCGGTTCGTCATTATAATCGGCGGTGTAATCGGTATCCTCATAGCCGTCGGTGATGGTGGCGATATCGCCGAGCAGCACCTGGCTGCCGTTGGCGGCTGTAATGATGGGGATGTGTGCAAACTGCTGTCCGTAATCCTTGCGCTCTTTCATGCGGATCAGGATCTCCCCGGTGCTGGTCTTGACGCTGCCGCCCGGCAACTCAACGCTGGCGTTCTGGATGCGCTGGGCGATCTCGGCTAAAGACAGACCGTAACGGCGCCGGTTTTCCTGAGGCACATCGATACTGATTTCCAGCGGCCTGACGCCTTCCAGTTCCACCTGGGTAATGCCGGGATCCTGCAGCAATCGGTCGCGGAATTGTTCGGCGACTTCATGCAGGACACGCTCCTGGGCATGGCCATGAATGACCAGCGTCAAAACCTGGCGCTTGCGTGTCATCACGGTGATCTTGGGCTCTTCGGCATCGACCGGAAAGGTGGTGATGCGTTCGACTTCTTTTTGAATTTCCTGGGTCAGGCGTTGCAAATCGGCATCCGCCATGGCCTCGACCGTGACGGTGCCATTGCCTTCGCTGGCGACGGACCGGACCTCATCGATGCCGTCCAGGCCGCTGACGGCGTCTTCGATGGCGAGCAGCATGCCTTTTTCAACTTCTTCAGGGCTGGCGCCCGGGTAGGCGATGCTGATGCTGACAGCATCGATTTCAAATTCGGGATAGACCTCCTGCTTGATTTTGGTTAAGAACATCAGGCCGCCCAGGATAAATGCCAGCATGAGCAGATTGGCCGCTACCGGGTGGCCGGCCATCCAGCTGATCGATCCGGTGTATTCGATTTTTTTTGATTGCATAAGGATTATTGCCTGTCTGAACTGTCCGGTTCTTCGGCGCGGATACGCATGCCCTGTACCGGGGTGGCCAAATCGCTGGTGATGATGCGGGCATTGTCCGGAAGTTGCGCTTTATCGAGATAAATATAGCCTTGCTCGATCCAGGCCGGATTGACCGTGCGTATGTCCAGGGTCTGCTGATCGGTCATCAACCAAATTTGCCGGCCGTCATGCAAGACGGTTTCGGGCAGGCGGATGACATCGTGCAGCGTTTTGCCCTCGATCTCGACGCGCGCATAAGTGCCCAGCATTAATGGCGGCGCCAGTTTGTTGGCGGGCTTCTGGCTCAGCGGGTCATCGACTTCGATGATCACCTTTGCCATGCGCCCCTCCTGCTCGATTTCAGCCTGCAGGCGCTTGACGACGCCAGTCCGGTAAACGTCTTTGCCCCAGCCTTTTTCATACGATACCTTGACCGGCGAGCCTTGCTCGCTATTGATGCCCGGAATTTGAATCCAGCCCAGCTTATCGACCGGTATCGAGGCGTTGATCCAGAAGGTATCCGTGCCAACCAGTTTCGCCAGCGGCGTACCGGTTGAAAAAGCCGACATCCAGGCGCCCACGTTGGCGTTGCGGGTGGTGATGATGGCATTGAACGGCGCGACGGGACGCGTGCGTTCCAGATCCAGGTGCGCCTGTTTTAACGCCGCTTCGGCTGCGGCCAGCTTGGCTTTGGCGGCATTCAGATGCGGCTTGCGCAATACCAGTTCCTGCTCCTGAGGCGCCAGTTCGCCGCCCAGCAGCTGGAATTCGCGTTTGGAAATGGCCTGCTGTCCCAGTTCCATTTTCAGATCGAATTGCGCCTTGGCCAGCTCGCTCTCCCGTTGCTTGATGGCCAGCCGGTAATCGGTCGGATCCAGCTCGACCAGTTCCTCGCCTTCCTTGAGCATGCCGCCTTCAATAAAATGGGGGCTGACCCTGATTACCATGCCGCTGATTCTTGGCGTCAAATTGACGCTTTGCGAAGGGATGACATTGCCCATCGCATAGACGGCGGTTTGATGATCGATAACCGTTCCCTGCATGACCTCGACCAATGGCGTAACCGGTTGAGGCGGTATGCGGCTGGCACGGGCCTGATGGGTCAGCCAGTAAAAAGACAAGCCGCCGGCCACCGCCATAATCAGCAGTGCGGGCAGTAGTTTTATCAGATGTTTATTCATGCTGCTTATTATCCTTGTAGTCATCGGCTTTTGCCATGGTATCGCCGATAGGAAAGCCGCCGGCCAGTGCCCGGTAAAGGCTGATGCGAAAATCGATCAGCTGCTGCTGCGCGCTCAAGCGGCTGCGTTCCAGGCCTTGCTGGCTCAGCAGGGCCGATAATACGCGCAGGAAATCCATGGCGCCGTAACTGTAACGTAAACGGATTTGTTCGGTGGCCTTGCGTGAGAGCTCGACCTGATTGTCAAGACGTTCGATCAGCCGGTGTTGCTGCTGTTCCTGAATAAGCGCATCCTCCACTTCCTGAACCGACTGGAGCAGGGCGGTTGCGTAATCATCCAGGGCTTCGGCCGAGACGGCCCGGTTACGTTCAACTTCGGCGGTACGGCGTCCGCCGTCGATTAACGGCATGACCAGATTGCCGGCGATGGTCGCCATCCAGTTGTTAAACAGCGATTGCAGGTCCGGCGCGGAGGTGTTCACGCTCGCGGACAGGCTGAGTTTGGGGAAACGGTCGGCAATGGCCGAGGCAATGCGTTGGTCGGCCGCTTGCACGAGGAAATAGGCCCGGCGTACATCCGGCCGCCGCTGCATCAACGCGGCGCTTAAGCCGGTGTCGGGGATAGGCGGCAGCGCGGGAAAACTGTCCTGGGGAGGAATCTCGACCGTGCCGGGCGCTTTACCGATCAGTACCGCCAGGGCATTTTCCAGGACCTTGATGTTGGCGACGACGGTATGTCTGTCGCCGATCACGGATTCCAGCAGCTGGTTTTGCTGGAAGACATCGGCGGCTGTCGCCTGGCCGCTGCGAAACCGCGTGATGACGAGATCGGCATTGTCGCGGTTGATTTGTATTTGGCGCTCCAGCAGTCGGAGTTGATTGCGCTGTTCGATCAGGCGGTACCAGGTGCTGGCAATTTCGGCGGTCAGCGAAATCGCGATGCTGTCTACATCTTCCCGGGCGGCGTTGGCATCGAGCTCCGCGGCATGAATATTGGCGCGGATGCGGCCCCAAAGATCCAGTTCATAGCTGGCCGCCAGGCCGAAAAGATAGTTATTGGTGGATAGGCGTGTATCGGATCTTTCCGAAGCGCTGAATTCGCCGTTTAGCTGCGGAATGAGTTCGGCGCCGTTTATTTTTGCGATCGCTCTGAACTGTTCAAGGCGGTTGAAGACGGCCGACAGCGTGAAGTTTTCGCTCAGCGCCTGATCGATGAGCCGGTTCAGGGCGGCATCATTAAAAGCCAGCCACCACTTTTCGGGCAAGGGCGTTTGTCCGCTGGCTGAAAACGTGTCCGGCAGACTGACCGGCGCAGGCACGTCTTTGACTGCGACAGAGCAGGAAAGGGTTGTCATGACCAACAAGGATGCCAGCAATCTTGCAGGGCTGACGGAAGCGGCCGGTTTTCGTCCGCCTGGCATTTTTTCTTTTTGGATGGGGTGTTTTATCATTGATTAAGGTTTGTGCTTGTCAAACGCGGCCTTGTTGTTTTGGGCTCCGACTATAGCGGTAAATAGCTCAAACAATATGCAGCAATTGTGCAAACAATAAGGAAGTTTTAAACGCCGGTTCTTGCAGGCCGGTGATAACGGCAGTCATGCCTGTGGCCTGCGCTTGTTGGCGTCGCGAAGAGCGGCAATGCCTGCCAGCGAAAAACGCACGACATGGTCGGCAAATGCGTCTGCATCTTTCAAATCCATGACATAGCGGCGGTTTTCCTCGTTGAACCTGATATGCTTGACCGTTAACAGATGGAAGCATTGCCCGACGATACTGGCATGGCAAAACTGGATCTGTCTGGCGGTCGCATCAGGCCCTAATAATTCACCAATCAGCTCATTTAACGCCTGGCGTTCCGGATTGATTTCCTGCGCCATTATTTGTTGCAGCAGGCTGGTCTGTTGCGCCATTTCCCTGTGCACGATGGCAAAAAAATGCGAATCGGGATCGGCGATGCGCGCGATCAATGATTTGATGCGGCCGGCCAGGCGGACCTCGGCCGGCGTGTCGGCAGCAAGGCCGTCGTCGGACGGATGGGCTTTCAGGTCCTCCTGAAAGGCATGGCGCCAGGCTTCAAGATAGAGGTTTTCCTTGTCGTGGAAGTGATAATTGACCGAAGCGATATTGGTTTGGGCCTGCTCGCATATTTCCGCAATCGTGGCGTCCTGATAACCTTTCTCGGCAAAGATGCGGCTGGCCGCGACCAGCAGGCGCTGGCGCGTTTTTAACGGCTGTTTTACAGGATCGGGCATGAGAGAAAAGATAGATTTCTAATAACGATTTCAAATGGTCGTTTGAAATATACATGAAACCGGCGTTAAGTAAAAATTTAATGCTGAATATAAGTCACTGATGTTACGCATGAGTGGTTTCATCCCGTTTGCCGCGCCGAGCACCGCAGCTTTCGCCGAGAATAGCCCGAAGGGGCGCTTCAGGGATGAAGCGCGTTGCCAAAGGGACAGGAGTCCCTTTTGGCAACCCTCGGCGAAAGCGAGGAGCACAGGATGCAAGCGGCAACCGGGCGGCCTTTTCTTTGGTTACTTTCTTTTGGCCGCGCAAAAGAAAGTAACTCGCCTTCGGGTGCGATAAACCCGATTAAATAAAACCGTCGCGCTAGCGACACCTTAAATTAAATCGATCTAACTTCAACTGACTGTGTAACATCAGTAAGTCATTAAAAATTCAGCTAGGCTTATAGAGGTGAGGCCGGAGAGAATGGTTTAAGCGACAAGGGTAAACAGCCAGCCGTTCCGCAACACCGGTTATTAATCGTGCCATATGCAGTATAATTCGCCGGACTTTTATGGATGGGCTTCCGTTGTTGAATTTCGTCACGCAACATGCTGCCGGAACCGGTTTTTATCTTTATTGTTTTTTGATCAATTGAATTTATGTGTATCGATGGATTTGTTCTCGTTAAAGAGAGACTGGATGAAAGAGACTTTTTGAAAAGAAACAGGTTTCGCTGCTGTATGGATTCGACCACGTATCGGGGCAACTGATGGATGTCGCTTCCCTGATCGGCTTTCTGCTCGGCGTGGGCATTATCGTTGCCGCCATATCCACCAGCAGCGATATCATGTTATTTGTCGATCTGCCGTCTATACTGATTGTGATCGGCGGAACCTTTGGCACCTCATTGATGCGGATTCCCATTACGGATTTTTTTCGCTCGTTTCATGTGGTGGCGAAAGCTTTCTTTAATAAAAAAGAAAACCCTCTGGATTTAATTGAAGATGCGGTGCGCCTTTCCAATATAGCAAGAAAAAACGGCTTGCTGGCGTTGGAAGATGAAGATATTTCCAATGCTTTTTTGAAAAAGGGGATCAATTTATGTGTCGACGGCCACGATCCTGTTTTCGTCAGGAAGATGCTCGCTCAGGAAATCAATCAAATGATTGCCCGCAATGAAGTCGGCCAATACATGTGGAAAGGGGTTGCCGATCTGGCGCCGGCCATGGGCATGATCGGTACCTTGATCGGTTTGGTGCAGATGTTGGCCAATATGTCCGATCCGTCCAGCATCGGGCCCGCCATGGCGGTGGCGCTGTTAACGACGCTGTACGGTGCCATGATCGCCAACTGTTTCGCATTGCCTATCGTCGATAAACTGTCGACCGTACTGTTATATGAGAGAACCAACATGGAGCTGATTCTTGAAACCATTAATAGCATCCAGGAAGGCATGAATCCAAAAATACTGGAAGCGTTATTGATGTCGTATATTTCCGATAAAGACCGCAAAAAGGACGGAGAGTAATGCAACATGGCTGATCAACGTCGTTCCAAGTGTCGGCCTGGCGCACCGGCCTGGTTGGCGACATTTGCCGATCTTTGCACGTTGCTGCTGTGCTTTTTTGTATTGCTGCTTTCATCGGCTACCCAGGATATCAGGAAATTCAAGCAGATAGCCGGTTCCATGAAAAGCGCGTTTGGCGTGCAGAACGAAGTCTTCCAGACCGATACGCCCATGGGCACCAGCGTTATTGAGCAGAACTTTTCGCCGTCACTGGCGGACCCCGCCATGCTGGACGAAGCCAGACAGGCAATGCCCGAGCAAACGCTAACCCGGGATACTGATATTGAAGCGCTTAAAAAACAGGTTATGGCAGCCAAGCTGGCTGAAATTGAAGATGAAGCGGAAAGAATCAGGGAACTGTTGAAAGAGGAGATTCGCCAAGGTCTGGTATCGGTAGAAGCCAACGGCTTAAAAATCGTCATGCGGATTCAGGAAAAGGGCTCGTTTCCCTCCGGCAGCGCCGAGCTTCAGGGCGGATTTGCCGCCGTCATGGATAAAATCACCGCCGCCGCCGCGAAAGCAAACGGCCTGGTGCAGATTTCCGGGCATACCGATGATGTGCCGATTACCAACAGCAGCTACCGCTCCAATTGGGAATTGGCGTCATCGCGCGCGGTGACGGTGGCGCTGCACATGCTCCATAACAACGGTATCGACAAAGAGCGTGTGGTTGTACAAGGTTATGCGGATACTCAACCGTTGGTGCCCAATACATCCGAAGAAAACCGGGCCAGAAACAGACGCGTGGAAGTTGTCATCGTTGAGACGGACCCCACTTTGGACTTGGAACGAAAAAAGCTGGCTGGCGCCGATTCGTTAGTCGACACGGACAAAATAAATTAAAGGCTATCAAGGTAGGGGACATGACGGGTTCTAAAGAGAAACGGCGATTTTTTCGCATTGATGATGAAGTTGATCTGTTCTACAGGAAAATCGATCAACACGAGGCGGCGGGAGCGGGGCCGGCCGAAAATAATGTCTTGACGCATTACTCGCTGTCCGCTGCCCTGGAAATGCTGTCGCAGGAATCGACCGTGCTTTTGCGCCGGCTGGAAAAGAGCCAGCCTGACGTCGTCAATTATTTGAAATTGATCGATCGTAAAATTGGCCTGCTGGCGCAGGCCATCATCACGCAGGATAGCGCCTTTAGAGAAAAAAATGCGCGTAACGTAAACCTCAGCGCGGCCGGCCTGGCTTTTGAAAGTGAAGAAGCGCTTAAGCCCGGTGAGTTTCTGGAAATCAAAATGTGGCTGGTCTCCTGCATGGCCATGATCGTGACCTACGGCAAGGTGATTTACTGCAATGAACAGCCTGCCGCTGACGGCCGGTATCCCTATAGAATCGGCGTTGATTATATCGGCATGGAAGAGCAGGACCGAGAATTGTTGATCAAGCATGTGGTCAAAAGGCAATTGCAGCAGATCCGTGATAAAAAAGAAGCGGGTCATCAGTCATGACAAAGAGGTATCGAACATTTTGGCTTTTAACATAAATCAACGGTCGTTCGGGGGCTAGCGACGTGGTCATTTCCGAAACACAAAAAAAGCTCCTGGCTATTTTGGCAGACGGCCAATTTCATTCCGGAACCGAACTGGCCGACACCATGCGGCTCAGCCGGGCAGCGATATGGAAGCAATTGAACCATCTGGCCGAACTGGGCCTGCAACACTCAGCGGTCCGGGGCAGGGGCTATCGGCTGGATAAACCGCTTGAGCTGCTGGCTCATGCCGAAATCGAGGCAGTCCTGAGCGAGCGGGTCCGCGCCTTGATCTCATCGCTCGAGATCCATGACCGGATCCATTCCACGAACAGTTATCTGGTGGAACGCGCCCGGCAAGACGCGCGCTCGGGCGCGGTTTGCTTCGCGGAACATCAGAGCGCGGGCAAGGGCAGGCGCGGGCGGCAGTGGGTGTCGCCCTACGGCAGCAATATTTACCTGTCGATCCTATGGCGCTTTCAGCAGGGGCCGGCCGCTATCTCCGGCTTGAGCCTGGCTATCGGCGTCGCGGTCATGCGGGCTTTAAAACAGCATGATGTCGAGGATATCGGTCTGAAATGGCCTAATGACATCTACAGCCAGGGTAAAAAACTGGGCGGCATTCTGGTTGAGGTTTCAGGCGAAACCGATGGCCCGTGTTCGGCGGTGATCGGCCTGGGGCTGAATTTGTTCTTGCCGGAAGCCGAAACAGAAAATATTGATCAGGCATGGACCGATCTGAGCAAGGTGACCGGCCGCCACCGGTTATCCAGGAACAGGCTGGCCGGTTTGCTGCTGGAGCATCTGTTGCCGGTTATCGCGGATTTCGAAGGCGCCGGCATTCAAGCCTACGTCGATGAGTGGCGCGCTTATGACAGTCTGAAAGGCAAAGCGGCGACACTGTTTATCGGCACGCAGCCATTCGACGGTATTGTTGAAGGCATCAATGATGACGGCACGCTGTTGATCAAGCGGTCTGACGGCAGCCTTCAGGCGTTCGCTTCCGGGGAAGTCAGTTTTAGCGGTTCGTCGCAATGAATTTATTGATCGATATAGGCAATACCCGGCTGAAGTGGGGCGCGGCCGAAGACCATCGGCTCATTGCCGGGCAGCCGCTCGTTCACGATCAGGTGACGCAGCATGCGCTGGTCGAGCTCTGGCAGCATCTTGTTCCGCCGCGACATATCGCCGTCGCCTGTGTCAGTGCCGGGCATCTGTTCGAGCAGGTCCGGTCGGCGGCGCTTGAACTTTGGCCGGGCGTGGACGTCCGGTCCGTCAAATCCCAGGCGCAGGCATTCGGCGTGCGGAATGCCTATGCACAACCGGAGAAGCTCGGTGTTGACCGCTGGTTATCGCTGGTGGCGGCCCGGCACGATTATACGGGGCCTGCCTGCGTGATCGATTGCGGCACGGCAATAACCGTGGATGTGCTCGATGCCCGCGGCAGACATCAGGGCGGCCTGATCAGCCCCGGATTGCTGCTGATGAAAAAATCGCTCTCCCAGGGCACCGAACAACTTCAATTCAGTGAAGCTAACCATGCATTCGGATTGGCAACAGGGACCGAAGCCGCAATCCATAGCGGCACGTTGTCGGCTGCGGTCGGATTGATAGAGCATGTGGTGGCCGGGTTGCCGGAAAATGCGCGAGTGATTTTGACGGGCGGCGATGCCGAACTCATCGCCGAACAGCTGGTTTTCAAGCCCATCATCGATACCGATATCGTGTTGCGTGGGCTGTCCATCGTTTTGAAGGGTAGTGTGTGAAGATCTTATTGTTTTTAGTGGCGTTGGCCAATGTCGGTCTGTTCATGTGGGAATACAAACAGGGCGCTTTCGCTCCTTCGATTGTCAGCGCCGAGCAGCAAATTTCACCGGATCAGGAACGGATTCTATTGGTCAGCGAGCTGAAAGAGCCGCCTCGGCCCCAGGCAGCCGAACCAAAACCGGAGCCTGCGGCGGCGGCGCCGACGATAACCGCCGAGGCCGAGCCCGTATTGCCTGAAGGTTTGGAGCAGCATGACGATCGGTTGCCGGCGGCGGAGCCTGATTCGCCCGCCACGGAAAAGCCGCGGATCGAGCCGACTCCGTTGGCTGACATTGGCCCCGCGCTTCCGGCCGGGCAGAACAAAAAGGAACCAGCCGCCAATGCCCCTGCTCCGCTTGGAAAGGTGACTGCAAGCCAGCCCGCGCCTGAAGCCAAACCCGCTCAGTTAGCGATTGCGGCGGCCGAGAAACCCCGGAACAGCGACAAGGCAATAGAGCCGGTGAGTTGTTATGAAGTCGGTCCTTTCGTCAATGGTAATGCCTATCAGCTTTGGAAAAACGAGCTAAACGTGGCCAGGAAGGCGATTGAACCGTTAACCCGGGATGGCGAGGTGATCAATGATTACCTGGTTTATTACCCGGCGCCGGAAACCATGCAGGAGGCTGAGGCCAACGTGAAAATGCTCAGGGAAAAAGGTGTCCAGGATCTCTGGCTGTTTCGCAAGGGTGATGACAAGGGGCTGATTTCGTTAGGCATATTCAAAAATGAAAGCCGGGCCTCGATACTCAGGAGCCAGTTGCTTGCCAAGGGCATTCAGGTCGAAGTCAGGCCCCGATACATCATTAAGCCTCGAAAATATGCCCGGATTAAAGGCAACGGCAAGGTGTTGGAGCGCTTGAATGTCATGCGGCAAACTTACCCGGCCATTGCCGTCAGGCAAATGGAGCAATGCGAATGATCAGGTGTGTAGAGGTAATAAAGTTTGAATACTAAGTAATGAGCATGGAATAAATCAGAAAATTGTAGGTGCGAATTCATTCGCACTGCGCGGATACCCTCTAGGGCACAAGTACCCATAGGGCATAAATAAATCCGCGCTTACACCGGAAAATCCTCCGACTCCTTGAGGAAGTTATTTTATACCCATTCCTAAGCTGTTTTCAGATTGCTCAGGAAACTCGGCTGTATAAAACATGGGGCCAGAGAAATCTAAAGCTTTTGTGCTACTCATTGTGGATTTTGATGAAACCCACCACTGATTCCGGTCGAAAACCAATCAGGTTTCCCGATTTGAAAACAGCCATCAATTCCGATACGAATCCGGTTAGATATTGAACCGCCCGAGTTTGACCAATCAGAGGCATTCAAGAATTTCAAGGGAATAGCAGGTAAAAGTCAGAAAGCAGCCGTTCAACGTAGAAAGTAACCGCACTAATCGGCTTTTCGCGGAGGTCCTGTTGACTGCCGGGTTGGGCCTGGCTTGGCTGGACATTGCCGTATTTAGCCGACAAGAGAGCCATAGACACCAATAAAAACCCCAAGAACTGCCAGCAGTAGAAGTACCCAACTACCGTCTTGTTGATACTCGCGATACTTGAGCAGAACGGTAACAAATTCGGAAGAGACAAATGTATTTGGTGTGAGTAGCGCGTTGAAATGGCTATACCTGTTTTGCGCAACGAGCGCAGCGATTGCCATAGCAGCGCCACTCCACAATAAACTCATCTTCAGAGCGTCCCCTTCTAGCTTGAGGGTACATATAAATACCAGTAGAAGTGAAGAGATGGCGATAAGCAAGAAAAAAAACGGTTTGCCAAAGTGCACTTTTTACCTTCGGCTCGTGCTCGCTCATACCGTTTCCTTCTAGGCCCAACGCTTCGCATCGCCGGCAGCAAAAAGCACAGCGACGAGGAACGGGGAGCGCCGCTTTTTGCTGTCCGAGTGAATGCGATTGTTAGCCATAACCATCATTTGCCCCTATTTCGCCTTAGCTCTGAGTTGCAGAGCAACCTTGTCTCCTCTTTTCGCAGGGTGCCTTAACGCATGGCGGATAACCCATTTAACTTCCTTGGAGGCAATGCTGAGCCAGCTCTCACATAGTTCAAGGACTAAGTCGGGATGGTCTTTCGCGATATCCCCTAGACTATTTGCAACGCTGCGACGCACATAGATGCTTTGATCGTTTTTTAGCGATTCTAATATTGGGAGTATTGGAGAGGGATCTTCCACAAAAGCAGGAATTCGTGGAGCCCATGGAAGCCGGGGGCGAGACCCTTCGGAACAGAGGCGCCGAACATGAGGATCTGGATCGGAAATCCATTCTTCCAACCGTGACAGCGTACGCTCCTGATACATCATTAGAAATGGCCGAATGGAAAACTCGGACGTATAACGTTTTGTGAGTTCATACTGCGCCTTCATCGAGATATCGAAAGGGTCGTCGCCTCCGTTGTATTCCTTATCCAGGCCATATGTAGAAATAAAACAGCTATGAGGCTGATAAAACAATACCGCGAGACCAAGCCCTTCTGTTGCAGCATTCGGCGGGGTGAGCGAAGCGAGAATGACTTCAACAGCCTTTTCGTACTTTTCCGGCAAATGGTTTCGAAGCGCTCGGGCAATATGCGTGCCTCTCTCCATAAACTCCATGGAATCCAGGTTGTCCAATGCGCATTTTCGAAATTCATCCGCGCGGAATTCTGAATAAACATATGCGATATTGTTCGCTAAGCAGTCGACGGCCTCCAAACCCAATACATTTTTCAAGGGTACCCCTTTCTGTATTGATTGGGGTGCGTCAGGAATGCATAGCATGTGAGTTCTCCGTAATGGCTAACGTAGAGGTGAAGGGCGCGACGATAGGAGTGTCTCACTCGATCGCAATGTTATGCCTTGCCTAATAAGATTGCATATTCCAGGTGCCGCTTGGTACAGGCATGAATAGTGTGACAGTCCATTGAATATTTTGGTCGAGGTGCAACCAGGAATCGCTGACTTCAAGTACTCAGCCATCAGCGGTGGAGACCAGTTGTCCTCGGCACCGTGCCAAATATAAGTATTGACGGATATCTCAGTGAGCGTCGTTTTCCATGGCCGCACATAATGCCCAATATCTCTTGCGTAGCCTTGGACGTGGCCAATAAAGCAGGCCTTCAATACTTTAGTGATGCCAGCGCGAAATTCACGGTCGGCAGCCAATGCCTTATCTTCGCCAGCGGCGCTGGTGAACAACAAGTGAAATAAGGCATTGGGAGAAAGCCATGCGAGCAATCCTTGCCAGTAAGACAACAAAACGAACAAGGCAGGTACCACTTTTGCCAACTTAAAAACTTGCTTGCCAGCCATGGTTTCAAGATGATCGCCAGCCTCTAGCGGCGCAGCCGCAGAAACCAAATGCAAACTTCCGACCCCATTGGTCATGTAACGGAAGGTCTGTAGCGCAATAAATGCACCGATTGAAAATCCAACAACATCCACTTGTTTTCCGGAGGCTATTCTTGAAATTTCCGCAGCCAGAAGTTTGAAATACGCTTCCCCATTGATGGACGGATCGGCCGAAAACCGGTCTAAACAAATAAACGTCAGGCCGTGATTTTTTCCTTCCAGATCGAAAATGCTACATTCTTCCGGCGCTCCAGGCGCGCCATGAAAATAGACTACTATGTGTCCATTGTCGGAGCCGAACCGACTAAATTTCAAAGGTTTCTCCATCTTATGCATAACGTAATATATGACATCAGGCGTCCAATAACCCAATAATGCATTTGTCGTATAACTCCAGTTGTTTATTCTTAATCAATAATAGTTGGGGTCAGAGTAAATTTAAATCCTCTCTTTCCACCAATCGACAAGGCAGTCCGCTTTTTTGGTTGGCCGGTCAGTTTCTAGATTTGCGCTTTAAACCGTTCATTCCCTGATTATATGATTTAGGCACTTGTTTCTGCCCTTTTCCGGCGACTCCACAGCTTACGGCCGCCCCAGACAACAAGGGCAAGCACGATGACCCAGGGAATCAAAAAGGCAAGGCTAGTAATTGCAATAGAAATCCCTTTTGACAAATTGCGGCCAAAGTCTGAAATTGCGAAACCGATCGGCCTCCAGAAGCCTCGATGTTCAACCGAGTGGATATACACATTGAGGATTTCTGTCTCCACACGCTGAACAAGATGGGCATGCGTACCCCCACTGGCCTCAAGTTCGCTCTGGACTTGCGCCAGCTCTCGATTGACCTTGATGAGAGCATCGATATCATTGCCGGCGCGGCCACGAAGCGCTTCAAGCATTGATCGGTAGTCCTTGAGCATAGCCAGTTTCTTTTCGGCATCCGCAATTGGAGCTTCCAGGTCTTCAGCGGTGGTCGATTGATTCGTAACTTCGGCCTGTTTGCTTAGCGTAGCAACAATCTTCCTGATTCCGTTTGGCTTGGCGCGGAATTTCAGTGAAGCCGACGCTGCCCGTCCTGAGCTGACGCGAGACTCCAAAATGGTGCAAAGCTCGTCGGCAGCTCCACGACAGGCGGCCTGCGCCGCTTCGAAGGCCTCGGCAACCTTCTGTTCCTCCGTGTCTACCGACAGTGAGTGTTCATAAGCCAAAAACGAGGATGCTTTTCCCGCTGGTGCCTGCGTAATGGATGGGGCCAGTGCCATCGCTGTTGATTCTTCATTCTCGGCACACCCGGTTACAACCATCAGGATCAACAAGGGGAGCAATAGATGTTTCATGAGGTCTCCAAAGTGCTTAACGATTTGCGTAACCGGCGGCAGAACGCGGGGCTTAGGGTGGTTTTCCGGCGCCCGTGCTTGTTGACGCGATTGTTCGGTTTCATGGGCTTGGCACCATTGTTTTCAGGTAATGGTTGATATCGGCCGCCGCATCCTCGGCTTGCCCTCGGACATACTCATGCTCGTGCTTCAACGCTGCCGATACGATTGGAAGGACTCGCTCCAAGTCGAGCCTACGGCATGTACGAGCGAGATGTCCAAAACCGAGAATGGCGTTACCGCGTACATTGAAATGCGGATGATTCGAGAGGCCAATGCAGACCTCTTGCGCCCACTCACAATCAGGAGGGGCCAGAGATACCACGATAGGGACGTACAGCAACTCTTCCGGAATGCCATGCGCTATCACGGCCTCAACATCTTCAATTTCCCAGCCATCTATGAAAGGACCCATCCGCGAAACCGAACAAGTAATTTAAATAGTTTTTTGTATATCATCCCTGATTAACTCAACCTGGGCAATAAAACTCAATAGGTACGTCAAAACCTTAACCGTATATCTTCCTGTGTCGGATGATATACGGTTTCCTTTTATCTTTATGATGGCCTGTTCAGTTATCCAGCAATAAGCAGTTGGTCAGGCAAATGGGATAGAAGAGCGATTTGGGCCGACAGCTCCTTTTCGCCTCTCTCAAAAACCGACATTCACCACTTGGGGGCCATGGTATTGGAATTGATGGCCGGGTGGGCGTGAACCAGGCCACTCAGGGTGGATTGGCAACAGCTTGTCCGGTTTTGTCCATGCCAGCGGGGCAGGGCATGGCTTCATCCTTGGCGAATGTTCAAGCTTTATTATTCATTAAGGATAAGTCGAAAAATGACTTTCCTGAAGTTTGACAAGTAAAAACTGTGGGGGCGACTTTAGTCGCCAGGGGCGAATGAATTCGCCCCTGCATAACTTCTACACATTAGGTTGTAAAACCACCGGTTTGTTGGACGCATAACTCAGGCAGATATACAGGAAGAACTGGACGCCGAAAATCAGGTTGGCCATAAGTAAATGAATGGGTTGAGCCACCGGCGGCATGCCCAGTCTGTCCAGGGTGATGCCGGCGATGATGGCGGTCGCAATCAGTCCGATCAGCGCGAAACCGGTGCGCATCAGGATGCTGTTTCTGTCGACTGACCGGTAAATTTTCCAGACCAGCCAGAGGTTGGTAAATAAAATGATCGATGAAAATGACCGATGAACATAGAAAATGATCGGAAAGTCCTCGCGCCAGTATTGGCGGTCGATATAGGCGTGTTCATGCATGATGAAGTCCACCGTTTCGCGCACCTGGGTGCCCATGGCGACTTGTATCAAAGTCATGGCCATGGCCGCGATCAAGACTGTCTTGAATTTGTCGGGCAGTCCGTGCGTGTCAATCCGGCCGATAAAATCGCGTTGCGACCGGGCAATCGTATAAATAAGCAAGGCCACTATAAACAAAGCCAGCAGCATATGCAGCGTGATCATGATGGGCTTCAGATTGCTGGCGACCACGGTCGAACCCAGCCAGCCCTGGAAGCCGACCAGGAAAAAAGCGCTTAACGATAAATAAAAGACGGTCTTGTCGGTTTTCAGGTAAATGCGCGATGACCAGGCGGTCAGGAAGATCAGGAATCCAATCGTCACACCGACCAGCCGGTTGGTGTATTCGGTCCAGGTTTTTACCGGGTTGAATTGCGTGTTTTCATAGCCGCGTTCGGCATAGATTTCATGGTAATTGGCCGGCAGCTGGGATTCGTCGGTAGGCGGCACCCATTGCCCGAAGCAGGTCGGCCAGTCGGGGCACCCCATGCCCGCGCCGGAGGCTCTTACGATGCCGCCCACGAGAATGACAAAGTAGACGGCGAAAATGGTTAAGGTGCCCAGGCGGCGGAAACGTAAGGCGGCTTGTGTATTCATCATGGTTCTATCAGGGTACAGCTGTTTATGAAAGCATGCTCTTTGCTAATTCAATTTCATCTGAAATGCTTTCAATTTCCAGCATTTCAGCATCGGTTGCAAGACCGAGCTTGCCGAAAGCGGGAACCGTAGAGTAATCAATCCGGCATGCCGGATGATCGGTTCCCGTGATGCTCTGTAGGAAAGCGACCTGCACGATATCGACATAATCCGCTTTAGGGCCTGAATCGTATTGAAAGTTGACATACTCCGAGGCTACAGGTTTTAAATCGTGCGGAAAATTCCAGCTTTCCATGATCATTTTGCCGACGGCAGGATGGGCCTTTTCCAGCAGTTTTTCCAGCAGTGTCGGGCTTTCCCTAAATTGGGGGATGTTCTCGACCAGCATCAGGATAGGCAGTTTGCCGATTTGATGTATCAAGCCCGCCAGCATCGCCTCATCGGCATTGAGATGCGGCGCGAATATCGTCAGCGCCCGACTGATGGACGAGACGTTGACACTTTCCTCCCAGGTCTTGCGGAAATGATGTTCCAGAACCTGGGTCGTCGGGCAAAACATCTGCTGCATGACCAGGCTGGTCACCAATGTCCGTATGGTTAAATTACCCAGCCGGGCGACAGCCATCTGGATATTGTTGATTTCAACGGCGCCGCGATAGAGAGGGCTGTTGGCGACGCGGATCAGGCGTGCGGAAAGTGCCGCGTCGGTGACTATCATATCGGCCAGCTCCCGAGCTGATGCGTCTCCTTGGGAAACCGCATCTCTGACTTTTAAAGCAATCTCGGGCAATGTAGGCAAAACCAGACGGTTGGCATCAAGTTCCTCCTGAACATAATCGAGGAAACCTTGAACAGTAGAAAATTGCATGCGTGGTGAACCTTTATTAAAGGGATGAATTATAGCGTTAATAATGTAACTTTGTCCTGATCGCGGTTTTTTAACGCAAGGCGATAATCATTCGTGTCAGACACCTGCAGCACGATGAGCATTTTACAAACATTTTGCCAAGATTGCGCCATGAGAACCGTGCCGATGCTTTGCTCCGTACCGGTACTGTTATCGATGATGGCGGTATTGGCTTCGGGCGCGGCTGATGAGGCGCATTCGGCCAGAAACATTTCCCGCTTGGTTTTACCCAGATAATGCGTTCGGGCCACGATTTCCTGGCCGGTATAGCAGCCCTTGTTAAAACTGATGCCGCCCAATTTATCAAGATTGAGCATTTGCGGAATGAATTCTTCCGAGGTTTCGGGAGTCAGCCATGGCAAGCCTGACAGGATGTCGAGATAACGCCATTGAGCCGAATCCTGAGGCTGAAAACCTTGAGTGCCGACCCGGGTCCGCCAAAGCGCCTGGGCCGTTTCCGGTTCCGAAATCACCAGGCAGCGGTTTTGTTTGGTTGAAAGATTGATAAAGACCGCATCTTGCTGGACGGTGGCGAATAACGGTTCCGGCAAGGCGGGTCCGCTTGTCTGTCCGGCAGGATAGCCGAGGCCGATCAGGCATAATTCATTCGAGCTGTCGGTCAACTGTACGTCGGATCGCAGAACATACATCCGCAACCGTTTTTTAACCGGTTCCAGTAGCGTCGCCGGTAAAATCAACAGGAACGCGTCGGCTTTTTTAACCAGCAAAAAAGTCGTAATGACCCGGCCTTTCGGATTGCAAAAGGCGCCTAGACTGCTTTGGGTTTCGCTGATATCGCTGATATTGCAGGTGATCTGTCCCTGCAGGAATTTGGCCGCATCCTTTCCGGTAACGGTCAGCACCGCCAGGTCGGAGACGGCAAAAATTTGTTTGTCGCTGTCGGACGATATAGAGGGAAAAACAATGTCGCCATCATTGTTGAATGCCGCCTGTTCGGCGCTTAAAAAGGTTTTCCAGTTCGGGTTCATAAATACGATCAATTAAGGGTTTGAGGGCGGGCGCCGATTATAGCGCGGTTTAGACAAAGACAATAAATCAGCCGGTTCAACAGGCTGTCACGATTGAAATAGGTATTATTTTGTATTGGCTTAGCGAGCGATGACAAGGTATTATCAACCCTCACTATGGCTTAATTGTGACGTGTTATGGACCAACAGAAAAGTAACAGACCTCTTTCACCTCATCTGCAAGTTTACAAGTTGCCTTTAAATGCAGTTGCCTCCATCGCTCACCGCATTACCGGGGTCATATTGTCGATAGGGCTACTGCTGTTTGCCGGCAGTCTGCTGGCCCTCGCTTCAGGGGCTGAGGCCTATGCCGTGATGCAGAATATCCTTCACCATGCCCTGGGCACTTTAGTGCTATGGCTTTTCATTTTTGCCTTGTTCTTTCATTTATGCCACGGCGTCCGCCATCTGATCTGGGATGCGGGCAGCGGGTTCGAGCGGGAGCACATGGACAGGAATATCTATATCGAGTTGATCGCGGCGGTCATACTGACTGTTATCAGTTTTTTCTTAATTTAACCTGGAGGTGTTATGGAGTACCGCACACCGATTGCCAAGGCCCGCGGCCTCGGGTCCGCAAAAACGGGAACCGTTCATTGGTGGATGCAGAGAGTCACGGCTGTCGCTCTTATTCCTTTGTCGCTATGGTGGCTGGCGTTTATCGGCCAGTTACTGAGATCACCTCATGCACAGACGGTGGAGTGGCTGTCCGAGCCTTTAAACGGCGTGCTCATGGTCGCCTGGATTATCGCCGTTTTTTATCATGCCGGCCTGGGATTGCAAGTAGTCATAGAAGATTACGTGCATACCGAATGGCTGAAGATTGTTTCCGTATGGGTCGTCAAACTGGCATTTTTTCTTCTGGCGCTGGCCGCTGTCTTGGCAATCCTTGCAATAAGGGGAATGGTATAAAGCATGTCGAATAATTATAAAATGATTGAGCATCGCTACGACACCCTGGTCGTCGGCGCTGGGGGTGCCGGTTTGCGCGCCACGCTGGGCATGGCTGAGAAGGGCTTGAAGACGGCCTGCATCAGCAAGGTTTTCCCGACCCGCAGCCACACCGTCGCCGCGCAGGGCGGCATCAGCGCGGCCCTGGGCAATATGGGCGAGGACGACTGGCGCTGGCATATGTACGATACCGTCAAAGGCTCCGACTGGCTCGGCGATCAGGATGCCATCGAATACATGTGCCGCGAGGCCATTCCGGCCATCCTGGAATTGGAGCATTACGGCGTGCCGTTTTCAAGAACGCCGGACGGCAGAATTTACCAGCGCGCCTTCGGCGGCATGACCACGCATTTCGGCGAAGGCACGGCCCAGCGCACATGCGCCGCCGCCGACCTGACCGGGCACGCCATCCTGCATACCCTGTATCAGCAATCGCTCAAGCATCAGGCCGAGTTTTTTGTCGAATATATCGCTCTCGATCTGATCATGGAAGACGGCGTCTGCAAAGGCGTGCTGGCCTGGAACCTGGAAGACGGCAACCTGCATCTGTTCCGGGCGCATATGACCGTGCTGGCCACGGGCGGCTATGGGCGCTGCTTTTTCTCCTGCACGTCCGCCCATACCGTGACCGGCGACGGCAGCGCGATGGTGCTGCGGGCCGGTCTGCCGCTGCAGGACATGGAGTTCGTGCAGTTTCACCCGACCGGCATTTACGGCGCGGGCTGTCTGATCACCGAAGGCGTTAGAGGCGAGGGCGGCTATCTGACCAATTCGGAAGGCGAGCGGTTTATGGAGCGTTATGCGCCCAATGCCAAGGATCTGGCCTCCCGCGATGTCGTCAGCCGTGCCATTACCCTGGAAATCAGGGAAGGACGGGGCGTAGGCAAGGACCGAGACCATGCTTATCTGCATCTCGAACATCTGGATCCGGCCATCATCAAGGAACGCCTGCCCGGCATATCCGAAACGGCCCGGATTTTTGCCGGTGTCGACGTCACCAAAGAACCGATTCCGATTTTGCCGACCGTACATTACAACATGGGCGGCATTCCGACTAATTACAAGGCCGAGGTGATCACCAAGAACGGCGATGATGCCGAAGCCGTGGTGCCGGGATTGATGGCGGTCGGCGAGGCGGCCTGCGTGTCGGTGCACGGTGCTAACAGGCTGGGTTCGAATTCATTGCTCGATCTGATCGTTTTCGGTCGCTCGGCAGCCATCCGCTGCGCCGAATTGATCGAGCCGGGAACGCCGCACGTCCCCTTGAAACAGGGCGCCTGCGATCAGGCGATCGCGCGCTTCGACCGAATCCGGCACGGTAAAGGCACGTTAAAAACGGCCGATGTGCGTTTAAATATGCAGAAAACCATGCAGGCGCATGCCTCGGTTTTCAGAACCGGTCCCGTGCTTAATGAAGGCATTGAAAAACTAAAGCAAGTCAGCGATTCGTTTGGCGATATCATGGTCAAGGATCAATCCTTGATCTGGAATACGGATCTGGTGGAAACACTGGAACTGGACAATCTGCTAAGTCTGGCGATGGTGACGATAATCGGCGCGGCGAACAGAACGGAAAGCCGAGGCGGGCACGCCCGGGAAGATTATCCCGAGCGCGATGACCAAAACTGGTTGAAGCATTCGCTGCTCTGGCTGGATAAAGGCCGGATTAAAATCGATTACCGGCCCGTGCATCTGTATACCTTGACGGATGAAGTTGAAGCCATTCCACCTAAAAAGAGGGTTTACTAATGGTCGAATTTGCCTTGCCTAAAAATTCAGTGCTTAAGAAAGGCAACTTTTTTTCAGCGCCCGAGCACGCCAGGCACATCAAACAATTTCAGGTTTACCGATGGGATCCCGAATCGGGGGAAAACCCCAGGATCGATACCTATGAAATCGATCTCGATGATTGCGGCCCCATGGTGCTCGATGCGATTATCAAGATCAAAAACGACATCGACAGCACCTTGACCTTCAGGCGTTCGTGCCGGGAAGGCATCTGCGGCTCGTGCGCGATGAACATCAACGGCAAGAATACGCTGGCCTGTATTAATGCCATTGAAGATTATCCGGGCACGATAAAAATTTTCCCGCTGCCCCATCTGGAGGTGATAAAGGATCTGGTCGGCGATATGAGTCATTTTTTTGCTCAATATGCCTCGATCAAACCATGGATCGAAACGCAAACGCCCGCGCCGGCCGACATGGAGCGGTTGCAGAGCAAAGAGGACCGCCAAAAACTCGATGGCTATTATGAATGCATTCTGTGTGCCTGCTGCTCAACCAGTTGCCCGAGTTACTGGTGGAACAGCGACCGCTTTCTCGGGCCGGCGGTTTTACTGCAGGCCTACCGCTGGCTGGCGGATAGTCGCGATGAAAACGCGGGGGAACGACTGGATGATCTGGAAGATCCCTTTAAGCTGTATCGCTGCCATACCATCATGAATTGTACCGATACCTGTCCTAAAAACCTGAACCCTGCCAAAGCGATCGCTGAAATTAAAAAAATGCTGTTAATCCGTCAACAAGGCTGATGATTCATCGGGAAAAACTGAAATGGCTCTGCCGGCGCGGAACACTAGAGCTGGATATCATGCTCGGGCGCTATCTGGACCGCGTCTATTTAACGGCGGGACAGGATGAACAAACGCTGTTTCAGGCATTGCTGAATTACAGCGATGCGGAGCTGTTAACGTTTCTGGTGGGCGAACAATTGCCTGAGGCAAAAGGAATGGCCACGCTTGTCAAAAAAATACGAGCCCTCTCTGCTACTGACGCTTAAGCATTCCGGGCGTTTAAAACGAGTGCTGATATCCATGCACGTGCTTGCGATGGGCGCCTGTCTGGCCAATGCCTTGCCGCCAGTCATCAAGGTCAGTTTGTTGACCGGCATTTGCCTGCATCTGTGGGTTGCCGTCAAGCGTTTGACTGACACGCGGCCGACAATCAAATTCACTGAGGCAGCGGGCTGGGAAATCTCGGAGGGCCAGGACTTCGAACCGGTCCGGATTTTAAATTCAACGGTGATTACCCTGTACGCGATATTTCTGCATGTCACAAGGCAGGATCAAGGCAAAAAGACTATTATTGTTTTAAGTGATGCTTTATTAGAAGATGATTATCGGCGTCTTATCGTGAAGTTGAGAACCACCGTCATAACAAGGTGAAAATATGACAGTTGCGGATGAAATTAATCTGAAGGTTTCAAGAATAAAAAATCTTCCCACACTTTCGGTTGACGGCATTAAAATCCTGCAGGCGGTCAACGATCCCGATATCAGTATTGATGAGCTTGCAACCGTGCTTTCGACTTCGCCGGTGCTTGTCGGCCGGCTGATAGGGTTGGCCAATTCAGCTTATTTCGGCCATGCGGGCAAGGTCAACGATCTCAAATTTGCAATTATACGCGTCCTCGGGTTTAATCTGGTTAAATGCCTTACGGTTGGTGTGGTTTTGAATCTGGAATTGAACACCCAGAAATGCAGTCAGTTTGACAGTGAGCGTTTCTGGATGGATGCCTTGTTGACCGCGATATTGGCTCAGCAATTCAGTCAGCTGAGTTCCGATGAGATCTGACGCCCTCCACGGCCTATACAGCCGGCTTATTGCTTAATATCGGGCTGATTACCGCGGTTTATATGTGGCCTGAAGAGTTAAACCAGGTTTTACTGAGTGCCAATACAAACGGCAGTTCGGTCTCCCGGGAAATGCTGGCCGCCATGGGGGAGCATCAGTATGAGCTCGGAAGCGTGCTGCTGGCTCATTGGCATTTGCCGCGCATCTATTCGGTTACTTTAAGGGAGTTTAAAAACACCGACTACACCGGGAGTGAAAGGCGAATGATCGACTTATTGGCGGTATGTTTCGCGACAGCCAAGAAAATGCTGTCCGGCCAACAGGACGAATTGCCTTTATTCGTCAAGCGGCTCGAAGCGTTCGGGGTTTCCGCGGCCCGGGCGCAATCGGTTATTGATGATCTTCTCGCGGCAAAAAACAATATTTATACAGCAGCGCTAGCAATCGCAGGAAAATAATAAATGAGACAAGCCCAGGGGCAATTCAGTGTATCGGATGTGATTATTGATTTATTGAACTCGTTATCCGCCATCAGGGGGCTTTCAGAATTAAACAGTCAGGCCGCTAGCGAAAAAGAACTCATTTTCAAAGCGTTATCCATCCTGATCTGTAACCAGGACATGGAGCGTTGCTCGTTTTTCATTCTCGATGAAGAACAATGCCTGGTGAACCTGACCGGCATCAGCAGCAAGGAATATTCCGGCGCGGAAAGAACGGCACGAGCGCCGTTAAAATTCAAAATGGGCCAGGGTATCATCGGCCAGGCGGCGAAAACCGGCGAATTGCAACAATGCATGAATTGCAAGGAAGATAAGCGATTTTTTCAGCAGGCCGAAGACGTGTCGCCGGGATCCGTCATCAGCGGGCCTATTTTTGCCGCCGGTGAATTGGTAGGGGTCCTGAACATCTCCCATCCCGAAGTCAATTATTTCTCGGAATGGCATATCCGGCTTCTGCATATTTATAAGAACATGATGGGTGAACTGATTGCCAACTATCGGTTACTGCAACGCATGGAGGAACAGATTGCTGTCCGGACCCGGCATCTGGAAAGGGCTCTGGAAGATGTCAGGTTGCTAAAGGAACACCATGAAAACATGTCCATGCGCGATGAATTGACCGGGCTATACAACCGCCGCTATTTTTACGCGCAAATCGAAACGGCGCTGGCCCGCTCAAGGAGCCAGCGTCAGGCGCTTTGCCTGATGGTTTTGGATCTCGATCATTTCAAGGAAATTAATGATGTTTACGGCCATGGGTTTGGCGATACTGTTCTGAAAGATGTTTCGCGGGCCATCAAAGAGGAAATTCGTGAGTCGGATATTCTGGCGCGTTTCGGTGGTGAGGAATTTGTCATGGTATTTACCAATATGAATGACAGCAAAGGTCAATTGTTCGCCGAGCGGATCAGGAAAAAAATCGAATCGCTGCGTTGTCTGTGCAAGCAGCAGCCAGTGCGGATAACCGCCAGCATCGGGCTCTATTGCCTGGCCGAAGAGCACCTGAACCAAGACGACCTGAATATCGACCTGTTAATCCATTACGCGGACAAAGCCCTGTATGCCGCGAAAGCGGCCGGTAGAAACAGAATAGTGCTGTTTACCGAAGCAGGACAGGGCAATAAATAGTTTTTTGGATTAAAGCGATAAATTGTATAATTGTCCGTTTGTTTCAGCTTGAACCTCTCGCTGTACTCCTTCTTGTATCAAATTCTATTTAAGAGAACCCTATGGCATTGTATTGCGGAATCGTTGGTTTGCCCAATGTTGGAAAATCAACCCTGTTTAACGCATTAACCCGGGCGAAGATCGCCGCCGAAAATTATCCATTCTGTACGATCGATCCTAACGTGGGCGTTGTTCCCGTACCCGACAATAGAATGGAAAAGCTGGCGGAAATTGTAAAACCCGAGCGCACGCTGCCTACGACCATCGAATTTGTGGATATCGCGGGCCTGGTTGCGGGCGCATCGAAAGGCGAGGGCTTGGGCAACCAGTTCCTGGGCAATATACGTGAAACCGACGCAATAGCTCATGTTGTGCGCTGTTTTCATGATGAAAACGTCGTCCACGTGGCCGGCAAGATCGATCCCGTTTCAGACATAGAAGTCATTAACACGGAATTGGCGCTGGCTGATATGGCCACGATAGAACGGGCGTTACAGCGCGTATCGAAAGCCGCCAAATCAGGCAACAAGGAAGAACAGGCGAAAAAACAAGTGCTGGAAAAAGTCGCGACGCATCTGGACACCGGTGAGCCCGTGCGGGCCATGGGATTAAGCGATGATGAAAAAGCGCTGATAAAAGACTTGTGCTTGCTGACGATCAAGCCCACCATGTACATCGCCAATGTCCAGGATGACGGCTTCGAGGACAATCCCCTGCTGGACAGGGTCAGGGAGTTTGCCGATAAGGAAGGAGCTGTGGTCGTACCGATTTG
Source organism: Methylobacter marinus A45 (assembly GCF_000383855.1). Lineage (GTDB taxonomy): Bacteria > Pseudomonadota > Gammaproteobacteria > Methylococcales > Methylomonadaceae > Methylobacter > Methylobacter marinus. The sequence goes on along the minus strand of NZ_KB912877.1, from coordinate 4,926,279 downwards.
CGCCGCGATAGAGGCGGAAATCGCCCAGCTGGATGATGACGAAAAGAAAGAATTCCTCGATGATCTGGGTCTGGAAGAGCCGGGGTTGAACCGTGTCGTCAGGGCCGGCTACGCATTGCTGAATCTGTCCACCTATTTTACCGCCGGCGTAAAGGAAGTCCGGGCCTGGACCATTCCGACGGGCGCGACCGCGCCTCAGGCCGCCGGCGTCATCCATTCGGATTTCGAAAGAGGCTTTATTCGCGCCGAAGTGATTGCCTACGAGGACTTCATCGCCCATAAAGGCGAACAGGGCGCCAAGGATGCCGGAAAATGGCGTCTTGAAGGCAAGGACTACATTGTTAAGGATGGCGATGTGATCCATTTCAGATTCAACGTTTGACAAAACCTGAGCGGGTATTTAAAATGCCCGTTCTTTGTAAAGACCTGTCCGAAGGCGATGTAGCTCAGCCGGTTAGAGCGTGGGATTCATAACCCCAAGGTCGGTGGTTCGATCCCACCCATCGCCACCATTATCCTCGGTGATAATTTTATTGTCGTAACATCCTTGGGATGTCATCGACTTATGCAACTAAAGACCTGTCCGAAGGCGATGTAGCTCAGCCGGTTAGAGCGTGGGATTCATAACCCCAAGGTCGGTGGTTCGATCCCACCCATCGCCACCATTCAAATCCTGATGCAAGTCACCCGGTTTCTGCCGTTGTTTTTTGATTGATATAGCGCCTTGTCGGCACAATCGATCAATCCGCCGGCATCGATGCCAGGGCCAGGAATTGCCGTCGCGGTGCCAAGACTCACCGTCACAACATCGGCAATACTGGACCGTTGATGCGGTATCCTTTGCCGCATGACCGCATTGCGCAATCTTTCACCGACGATTTCAGCCCCCGCCGGGGCAGTCATGGGGAGCACGCAAATGAATTCTTCACCGCCGTATCGCGCAACAAAATCCACCGGACGGGACAGTGTTTCCTGGAACACTTGGGCAACTTGCTTTAAGCAGCAGTCGCCAAGGATGTGACCATAATGGTCGTTATAGTCCTTGAAATAATCGATATCGATTAATACGACGCTGAGAAAATTCTTCGCGCGCATCATGTTCCGCCATTCCTGATACAGAAACTCATTAAGCCGGCGCCGGTTGGCCAGGCCCGTTAATTCATCCGTTGTTGACAGACGTTCAAGCAGATCCTTGCAACGTTTAAGCTCAATCTGATTCTTTATTCTCAGCTTAATGATTTCGACATTGGTGTTCTTGCTGATCGTATCGGCGCCGCCCAGCATCAGAGACCTGGCTTCGCTTTCCTCGGTCATCAAGGCCGTCATGAATATAATCGGGATGGCTTGCGTATCAGGATCGCTTTTTAAAAGGTTGCAGGTTTGATAACCGTTGAATTCCGGGATATTGATATCAAGCAATATCAGATCCGGTTGCTCAAATTTGGCAATCTCATACCCTGATTGTCCATTAAGCGCAGTGAAGATCTTAAACTCAGGTTCCAATGAGGCCCGCAATAGATCGATGCTGACTGAACTATCGTCAATGATTAAAATACGCTCAATTTTTGTGTCGATATCGAAATTAGCGTCCGTCCCACAGTACCTTGAATTTTGCATTTGATATTCCGAGTAAAAATTACCAAAAGTTTCTTCCTGGCAAATGACCTTTGCATTTTGCTGGATAGGTCACCAGGCTCTTCCAAATATTGCCTTTTCATTAGCGTATATAGCTAATTGTGTGCCAGTTGGCAAAATTCCGCGTGCATAGGGGTTAAGGAAATGGGGTTTAAATGGTATATGGAGCTTGTTGATAATAATATTAAAAATTATAAGTTTAAATAATAAGTAAGATTTTTTCCTGCTTTCCTGAAAAACAGTCTATTCTTTATAAAAACATAAAAATATTTATACAAGGGACGGGGTGGCTGAATCTCAACGCATATTGCTAAGCTGGATAGGGAAAACCGACCTCAATGCCGCCGAAAATATCGAGGCGGCGGGCATTGGGCCTATTGCGCAGGCTGTCTTACAGCGATCCTTCGATCAGATTTATCTTTTCAGCAGCTATCCCGACAATGAAGCCCGTGGCTTTATCGATTGGCTCGGGCAACATACCGGCAGCGCGATTCAGTACCACCCCGTTGTACTGTCGAGCCCCACGCATTTTGGCGAGATCTACCAGGCGGTATCGCACTGCATTGAAAACATTCCGGCGTATCAGGATGCGAAACTGACATTTCATCTGAGTCCCGGCACGCCGGCAATGGCGGCCGTCTGGATCATTCTGGCAAAAACCCGCTTTGCCGCGGAACTGATCGAATCCTCGAAAGAGAACGGCGTCAAAACCGCCACGGTACCCTTTGAGCTCTCGGCCGAGTATATCCCCGATCTTTACAAGCGTGCCGATGCCGATATCGCCCGGCTGAGCGCCGGTTTGCCGGATGAGGCGCCGGCGTTCTCGGCGATCGTCCATCAAAGCGACGTGATGAAGCGGGTCGTCGCCAAAGCCCACCGTGTAGCGCCCCGATCCGTGCCGGTCCTGATCGAAGGCGACAGCGGCACCGGCAAGGAACTGCTGGCGCGCGCCATTCACAACACCAGCCCCAGGCGGGACAAGCCTTTCATCGCCGTCAATTGCGGCGCCATCTCGCCGGAACTGGTCGAGTCCGAATTTTTCGGCCACGAGAAAGGCGCTTTCACCGGCGCGGCCGGCAGCAGACACGGCCATTTTGAAACCGCCGACAACGGCACGCTGTTTCTCGATGAAATCGGCGAATTGCCGCTGGCCATGCAGGTCAAGCTGCTGCGGGTATTGCAGGAAGGCGAGGTGGTCAGGGTCGGCGCCAGCAGACCGGTAAAACTCAACGTGCGCATCATCGCGGCAACTCACCGCGTACTGATCGATGACGTGGCGGCGGGGCGCTTCCGGGAAGACCTGTTTTACCGACTGGCCGTCGCCATCATCAAATTGCCCGCTCTGAAAGACCGGGCCGGGGATCTGAATCTACTGATCGATTCCTTGCTGGACAGGATCAACAAGGAGAGCGTCGCGGAGCCGGCCTGGGTCAATAAGAAACTTTCTGTTTCCGCAAGAAACGTTCTGCTCAATCACGACTGGCCTGGTAATATACGCGAACTGGCCAACACCCTGACCCGGGCCGTACTCTGGTCCGAGGCGGAGATCATCGGCCAGCAGGACATCCAGGACGCGCTGCTGAAAAGGCGGCAGACCGACGCAGCGGCGGAAACCATCCTGCATCAGCCCATCGAAGAAGGCTTTGATTTACAGGCGGTTATCTCCCAAGTCGCCGAACACTATCTGCACCGTGCGCTCAAGCTGACCGGCAACAACAAAACCAGGGCTGCGGAACTGCTCAAGTTCAGCAACTACCAGACGCTCAACAACTGGATAAAAAAATACGATATAAAACTGTAATTGGCACGCTTTTCGCTAAATGCAGCTCATGGACAAAATCATCATGCAATCACTGAACTTCGAATTTATCAGGCCGCACCGGCCCGAACTGGCCGATCTGGGCGGCCTGGCCGAATACCATCTGTATGTCGATCCCGGCAGCAGCCTGGTGAAACTGCGCACGCTGGCCGAGCAGGTCGTCAAAACCATTCATCAACTGGAGCACCTGCCGAAACTGCACCGTCCGCAGTTGATCGACCTGATCAACGATGCGGCCTTTCAGGAAGTCGCCAGCAAACCGCTGATAACCAATCTCAACTACCTGCGCATCCAGGGCAATGGCCCGGCCCACGGCGAATCCGGCGATTTGCGCACGGCGATGATCGCCCTGGGCGTCGCGCAACAGGTGACGGCCTATCTGGCCTTGCGCTATTACGCCGTCGACAGGGACGAGATCCCGACCTTTCAGGAGCCGCCCGATATCAACAAACAAACGGCGGCGCTGCAACGCGACAGCCAGCATTACAAAAAGATCGCCCAGCAAAAAACCGAAGAACTGGAACGCTTGTTGGAGGAAATCGAACAGCTTCGGGCCGGCGCCAAACTACAGGAGGCCACGGCCGAAGAGCGCCAGGCTTCGGCCGCCAGCAGCCGGCAGGTCAGCGATGCGCTGGCCTGGAGCGAAGCCAAGACCCGCGCACTGATGATCGATGCGCTGCTGGCCAAAGCCGGCTGGGACATCGGCAACAGGAACCAGGTGACCCTGGAATGGGAGGTTCAACATCAACCGACCGCCAGCGGCTTGGGCAAGGCCGACTATGTGCTCTGGGGCGACGACGGCAAGCCGCTGGCCGTGATCGAGGCCAAGAAAGCCTCCGAGAAGTTGAGCCTGGGCCGCGAGCAGGCCCGCATCTATGCCGACGGACTGGAAAAAACCCATGGCCAGCGCCCGGTCATTTTCTACACCAACGGCTACGAAATCGGCCTGTGGGACGACAGGCAATACAACAGCGCGCGCACCGTTTACGGCTTCTACAGCAAGGAAAGCCTGCAATACCTGCTGTACCAGCGCTTTCACCGGCAGCCGGAACCGGAAAAATTCAACCCCGACGCCGCCATCGCCGGCCGCCCGTATCAGATAGAAGCCATCAAGGCCGTCGCCGAACGCTTTCAGAACCAGCGCCGCAAAGCCCTGCTCGTGCAGGCCACCGGCACCGGCAAGACGCGCGTGGCGATAGCGCTCGCGGAACTGCTGCTCAGGACCGGCTGGGCCAAGCGCATCCTGTTCCTGTGCGACCGCAACGAACTGCGCAAGCAGGCCGCCGACGCCTTCAAAACCTACCTGCCTTCCGAGCCGCGCTGCATCATCGGCGAAACCAAAGCCGTCGATGCCAACGCCCGCGTTTACGTGTCCACCTATCCGGCCATGATGAACCGGTTCGAGCAGTTCGACATCGGCTTTTTCGACCTGATCATCGCCGACGAATCGCACCGCTCCATCTACAACAAATACCGCGACCTGTTCATCTACTTCGACGCCCTGCAGATCGGCCTGACCGCCACGCCGGTCAAATTCATCAGCCGCAACACCTACGCGCTGTTCGAATGCGAGAACCAGGACCCGACCTTCCAGTTCAGCCTGGAGCAGGCGATCAACAACGTGCCGCCCTATCTGGTGCCGTTCAAGGTCAAGGACCTGACCACCCACTTCCTGCGCGAAGGCATCAAATGGGCCAGCCTGAGCGAAGACCAGCGCGAACAGCTCCAGGAGCAGGACGATGAGGCCGAAGCCTTCGACTACCAGGGCAAGGACATCGGCAAGGCCGTGTTCAATAAGGACACCGACCGCGTGATCCTGCAAAACCTGATGACCAACGGCATCAAGGACGATACCGGCTCGCTGGTCGGCAAGACCATCCTGTTCGCCCGCAGCCAGAAGCATGCCGAGGCCCTGCAGGAAACCTTCGCCGAACTGTACCCGCAATACGGCGATGCGGTCTGTAAGGTCATCCACAACAAAATACCGCTCGCGGAAGCGCTGATCGACGAATTCAAGCAGGGCAAGAGCAACTTCCGCATCGCCATCTCCGTCGACATGCTCGACACCGGCGTCGACGTGCCGGAAGTCGTGAATCTGGTGTTCGCCAAGCCGGTGAAATCCTGGGTCAAATTCTGGCAGATGATCGGCCGCGGCACCCGGCTGTGCGAAAACCTGTTCGGTCCCGGCAAGGACAAGCAGGCATTCCTGATTTTCGACCACTACAGCAACTTCAAGTATTTTGAAGAAGAATACGAAGAAGCCGAAATCAGCGAGAGCAAATCGGTGCTGCAGCACCTGTTCGAAGCCCGGCTGCAACTGTGCGACACCGCCGTCGCCAACAACCACCGGGACGGCTTCGATACCGCCATAGCCTTGCTCAGGCAGGACATCAACGATCTGCCGCAAAACAGCGTTCAGGTCCGCAGCGAACTCAAAACCATCCACCAGCTGCTGCAGCCCGGCGTGCTGGAAGCGTTCACGCCGGCGACCCGGCAGCTGCTGCGCAAAACCATCGCGCCGCTGATGGGCAACCGCCGGCTCAGCGACAGCGACGCCGTCAAGTTCGACCGCCTGGCCGCCGAGCTGCAGGACTGCTTCGTCAAAAAAGCCAGCTGTTTTCAGGACCGGCAGCTGGAACTGCTGGCCCGCGTGGACCGGCTCGCCATCACCATCAAAGCCGTGCGCGACAAGGACGACCTCATCAAGGCCATAAAAAAGCAAGGCTGGTGGGACAGCGCCGACTTCAACGCCCTGGAAAACCTGCGCCTGGAACTGCGCGGACTCATGAAATACCAGCAGGGCATCAACGAGCCGGGCGGGGGCGTCAAGCAAATCGACGTGATCGAACAGCGGGACGGCATCTACAGCGTCGACATCAAGCCCAATCTGACCGGCACCGAAGCTATCGCCTATAAATTCAAACTCAAGGTCATCCTGCAAGACCTGCTGGAAAGCAGCACCACCCTGCAGCAAATCCACAAAGGCCAGCCGGTCACCGATGCCGAACTGCAGCAGCTGACATCCCTGGTGCTGACCCAGAACCCCGGCGTCGATCTGGCGACCTTGCAGGCATTCTTCCCGGACACGGCCGGCAACCTGCATCTGGCCATCCGCGCGCTGATCGGCCTGGACCCGGAAAAAGTCGAGCAGAACTTCACCGCATTTCTGCACCAGCACGCGCAATTGACCGCCTTGCAGGTCCGGTTCCTGAACCTGCTGAAAAGCTACATCGCGCAGAACGGCTTCATCACCGTCGAGAAACTTTACGACGCCCCGTTTTCCAACCTGCATTCGGAAGGCATCGACGGCATCTTCAAAATCGAACAGGCCGATGAACTGTTCGCCTTGTTGAAGCCGTTTATGCTGCAGCAGCAAACGGAGCGGAATGTATAATGGACAGAATTTACGCAGCCGCAGACACGCATTTCATCGTTCCCACGCTCCGGCGTGGGAATGCCGCTGGCACCGCTCCAGCGGTGCGTGACGCCGTAGCGTCAACGGCTGGGTTCCCACGCCGGAGCGTGGGAACCATAAAAAAAGCGCCATCAACACGACTCAGATTACAAAACCACAGGCTGCACAGAGACATAAATTAGATATTTTTATCTCTGCCCGCTCTGTGTCAACCATATAAAAAATCAGGAACTCATGATAACCGGACAACTACGCAACCAAATCGACCAACTCTGGGAAAAATTCTGGACCGGCGGCATTACCAACCCCTTGACCGTCATCGAACAAATCTCCTTCCTGATGTTCGCGCGCCTGCTCGACATCCAGGAAACCAACAACGAACGCGTGGCCGCGCGCAGCAACAGGCCGTTCAAACGCCTGTTTCCGGAAGACCCGGACGGGCAGTTGCTGCGCTGGCAGAACTTCCGCCATCTGGCCGGCAAAGACATGCTCAAGCATGTCAAAACCAACGTCTTTCCGCATTTTGCCAAGGTCACGCTGGCCGATACCGATTTCGGCGAATACATGCGCGACGCCGACATGGAAATCAAAAGCGAATCCCTGCTGGTCGCGGCCGTGGAAATGATCGAAAAACTGCCGCTGACGGCCGGAGACACCAAGGGCGACCTGTACGAATACCTGCTGTCCAAGCTGACCACCGCCGGCATCAACGGCCAGTTCCGCACGCCGCGCCACATCATCGACCTGATGGTCGCCATGATCGACCTCAGGCCCGACGAAACCCTCTGCGATCCGGCCTGCGGCACCGCCGGCTTCCTGGCGCGCGGCATGGAATACCTGAATCGCACCCATACCTCGGCCGAGGCGCTGTATCAGGACGAAGAAGGCCATGACGTCTATGTCGGCGACCTGCTGGAGCCGTACCGCGACCATATCCGGCGCAACATGTTCTGGGGCTTTGATTTCGACACCACCATGCTCAGGCTGTCCAGCATGAACATGCTGCTGCACGGCGTCAGCCACGCCAACATCCATTATCAGGACAGCCTGAACAAGAACATCAACGAACACTGGCCGCGGCAGGAACAGAATTATTTCGATGTCGTGCTCGCCAATCCGCCGTTCAAGGGCAGCCTGGACGAGACCAGCACCCACCCGGAAATCCTGCGCATCGTCAAAACCAAGAAAACCGAGCTGCTGTTCATCGCCCATATTCTCCGGATGCTCAAACTCGGCGGCCGCAGCGCCACCATCGTGCCGGACGGCGTGCTGTTCGGCTCGTCCAAGGCCCACCAGACGCTGCGCCGGCACCTGCTCGACGACAACCAGCTCGAAGGTATCGTCAGCCTGCCCAGCGGCGTGTTCAAGCCCTATGCGGGCGTGTCCACGGGCATCCTGATCTTCACCAAGGGCGGCCGGACCGAGCAGGTCTGGTTTTACGACGTCAAGGCCGACGGCTACTCGCTGGACGACAAGCGCAACCCGGTTGCCGCCAACGACCTGCCGGACGTATTGCAGCAATGGCGGCAGCGGGAAAGCGCCGGCTCAAGCGACCGCACGGCCGCCTGCTTCGCCGTGCCGGCGGACGAAATCCGCGCCAACAAATACGATCTGTCGATCAACCGCTACAAGGAAGTGGTGCATGAGGAAGCGCAGTATGAGCCGCCGAAGGAGATTCTGAAGCGGTTGATGGCGTTGGAGGATGAGATTCAGCGGGAGTTGAAGGAGTTGGAGGGGATGCTTTGATTAAGCTTGGATGTAACGATTCCATACCAAATAGCTGGAAATGGTATAAAGCTCAGGATTGCATGGATGTCAGAGATGGTACACATGATTCTCCAAAGTATGTTATTGAAGGTTATCCATTAGTTACTTCCAAGAACTTAGTTAGTGGGCAAATCGATTTTTCTACTTGTAACTTAATTTCTAAAGAAGATCATGATGCTATTTCAAAACGTTCTGCAGTTGATGATGGAGATATTTTATATGCAATGATTGGGACTATAGGTAATCCCGTAATTGTTGAAAAATCTTGTGATTTTTCTATAAAAAACGTGGCGTTGTTTAAGTTTAACAATGAGAAAGTATTTAATAGATATATTTATCATTTTTTAAACAGTCCCTTGGCTGAACGGCAATTTAATAGCAATTCACGTGGTGGAACTCAAAAATTTGTATCTTTGAGTAATATTAGAGATTTACAAATCCCCCTCCCACCCCTAGCCGAACAAAAACGCATCGCCGCCATCCTCGACAAAGCCGACAGCCTGCGCCGCAAACGCCAGCAAGCCATCCAGCTCGCCGACCAATTCCTCCGCGCCGTGTTTCTGGATATGTTCGGCGATCCGGTGACGAATCCGAAGGGGTGGCAAATAAGTACCTTTGGAGAAATATTTGATGTAAGAGATGGAACACATGATTCGCCAAAGTATTTACATACAGGATATCCATTAATTACATCAAAAAATATAAAAAATGGTATGTTGGATTTAAGAGATGTCAATTATATTTCCCAAGCTGACTATGATTCTATAAATAAACGATCAAAGGTGGATGTTGGTGATGTTTTAATGCCAATGATTGGAACAATTGGAAATCCAGTTATAGTCAATTTTGAACCGAACTTCGCAATTAAAAATGTAGCTTTAATCAAAACCAACAATTCAAAAATACCACCCGAAATAGTAAAGATGCTTTTGGATGGTCCATTGCTGAAGCATGCAATTACTTCTCTTGGACGAGGGGGGACTCAAAAATTTTTAAGCCTTGGAGATATTCGGCAATTGAAATGTTTTATTCCTGATACCGAAGTGATTGATAAATTTCTGCTTATAAACAATAAGACTCAAAAGTTAGTTGGCAAATATCTTGTTCATAACAAATCTAATATTTTTGAATCACTCAGCCAAAAAGCCTTCGCCGGTGAACTTTAGTCGAGCTGAATAAGGAATAAAACCCCGAGCCGGACGGGGCATGTTGCCCCGTCCGAAATGTTTGGCACTGGTTGAATGCGGCCACTAATGGCCGTATGGCGGGTGAATCGTATGGCCGTATGGCGGATAAATCGTAGGGTGGATTTGCCTTGGCAATCCACCAACAAACGGCGCCTTGAAGCCGTCATGTTCCGCAATGTTACCGGCCTGCTGGAAATGGCGGTTTGCTGCGCGAAACCACCCTACGCGTTACGGGTTGTAGTCGAGTATCTGAATAAGGAATAAAACCACTAAAACCACAGAGAGCACAGAGGACACAGAGGTTTGGAGAAAAATGAATCCTCTGTGCACTCTGTGGTTGAAAAAAACTAATCATCGTCTTTAAAATCCTTCGCATGGCCGTATGGCGGATGAATCGTAGGGTGGATTTGCCTTGGCAATCCACCAACAAACGGAGCCTTGAAACCGTCATGTTCCGCAATGTTACCGGCCTGCTTGAAATGGCGGTTTGCTGCGCGAAACCGCCCTACGCGTTACGGGTTGTAGTCGAGTATCTGAATAAGGAATAAAACCACTAAAACCACAGAGAGCACAGAGGACACAGAGGTTTGGAGAAAAATGAATCCTCTGTGCACTCTGTGGTTGAAAAAAACTAATCATCGTCTTTAAAATCCTTCGCAGTGAACCCGCGAATTAACCATCGTAACCAGGAAAAAACCATGCAAGCCTATTATGAAATAGAGCCAAAAAACCTTCGCCGGTGAACTGTAATGTCCGTGCCACAAAGCCAAGAACATTTATCCAGCCTGCTACGCGAACTGTGCAAACTACCCAAAGAAACCGAATGGGTCGAGTTCAAGCATAGTAATGACGATCCACAGATGATCGGCGAATATATTTCCGCACTCGCTAATTCGGCGGCTTTGCTAGGCAAACAGTCAGCCTATATCGTTTGGGGCATAGCCGATGAAGATCACGCGCTTCTGGGCACAAACTTCAAGCCTTCAACAGCTCGTCATAAACAGCAGGAACTGGAAAACTGGCTGTTGCAAAAGGTTACACCGAAAATTCATTTCCAATTTCTGGAATTTGAAATAGAGGATAAACCATTTGTTATTCTGGAAATCGCCGCAGCGAACCATACGCCCGTGCAGTTTGACGGGACTGAGTATATACGCATCGGTTCCTATAAGAAAAAGCTTCGAGACCATTCTGCCAAGGAGCGTGAACTGTGGCGTACGTTTGACCGGGTGCCGTTTGAACAGCAAAGAGCGGCGGAAAACCAAAACAGCGAGCAGGTTTTAAAGCGGCTGGATTACCCGAGTTATTTTGATTTGACCAATTTACCTTTACCGGATAATCGCACAGGAATTTTAGATGCCTTAGAGGCTGACCGTTTGATCGTTAAAACTGATAACGGACATTGGCATATTTCCAATTTAGGCGCAGTATTGTTTGCCAAACAATTAAACGATTTTCCTCATTTGGCACGCAAAGCAGTGCGCGTGATTTTGTATAAAGGCAGCAGCCGTGTTGAAACTATCCGCGAGATTGGTGGCAATAAGGGTTATGCCTCGGGCTTTGAAAGATTAATTGGTTTTATAAACAATTTACTGCCAGAAAACGAGGTAATTGGTCAGGCGTTACGCAAATCGGTTCCGATGTTTCCCGAGCTTGCCATTCGCGAATTGGTCGCGAATGCGATTATTCATCAGGACTTTACGCTTTCAGGCACCGGCCCAATGATCGAGATATTTTCTGATCGCATGGAAATTACTAACCCAGGCATCCCGCTGGTGGATACGCAACGTTTCCTTGACAGTCCGCCTCGCAGCCGGAATGAAGGTCTGGCGTCGTTTCTGCGTCGTATCGGCATCTGCGAAGAGCGTGGTAGCGGCATCGACAAAGTCGTTTTCCAGACTGAGGTTTACCAGCTTCCCGCACCCGCTTTTGAAGTCACTCAGGAACATACCCGTGCGGTACTTTTTGGTCATAAAGAATTTAAAGATATGGACAAAGAAGATCGTATCCGCGCTTGTTATCAGCATTGTTGCCTCAAATATGTTAACCGTGAGCCGATGAATAACACTTCACTCAGGGAGCGTTTAGGTGTTGAAGTGAAAAACAGCGCTATGGTCAGTCGGATTATTAAACAAGCCGTAGAGGCTGCAATTATTCGCCCTTATGATCCTGATGCCGGAACCAAAGCCATGCGGTATATCCCATTCTGGGCTTAACAATTTGCTTGATTGTTGCTTGACTGAGATGCGTTCATGAAACAGATAGATATATATAATTATTTGATAATTATAAAGAATTTAGAAAAATATTTGCTTGACCGTTGCTTGACTGGAAGTGGCGTTATTACACAAATTTGAACCTCGAGCCGGACGGGGCATGTTGCCCCGTCCGAAATGTTTGGCACTGGTTGAATGCGGCCACTAAGCACAGACATCGAAGAAACGTTAGGGACGGGGTTACAAACCCCGTCCCGCTTGGTTTCAGTAATTCGCGATGCGGCTCATACAAATCAAAGGGGCTGCCTGTATCGTGCGGATGCATTGTAGGGGCGGACCTACGTGTCCGCCCTGTTTCGGGTGCATAACGGGTTATCGGAGAACCGTTGGCCAAAGGTGAACCGTTGAGCAAGGGCGAACACACAGGTTCGCCCCTACGTGTCTGTTCATTTTATGGTATCAGGGCGTCAATCCGTAGGAATTGCCAGATTAAAACGCCTGGGAATCAAGGATGGCCGTATGGCGGCTGAATCGTAGGGTGGATTTGCCTTGGCAATCCACCAACAAACGGAGCCTTGAAACCGTCATGTTCCGCAATGTTACCGGCCTGCTTGAAATGGCGGTTTGCTGCGCGAAACCGCCCTACGCGTTACGGGTTTGTAATTCGACAGTTTGTAACCATTAAATTCGAGGTAAGAAAGATGCTAAAAAGTTACGAAGCATTCTATGACAACGGTAAATTGAAATGGCTGGGTATTCCGCCGCATATTAAAAAAGCCAAAGTGATCGTCGTGGTCGAAGAGGAAGAATTTGAAGCCGCGCATGATCAATCAATCAAACAACTAAAGGGCATGGCCCCTAAACCCGCGCATGCAGTCAGCTTGGAAGATATGGATAAAGCCATTCAAGATGAAGGGGCAAAACGTTGATCGGGCTGGATACCAATGTCATCATCCGTTATATCGTTCAGGATGACGAACAACAAGCCAAATTGGCAACGGATTTGATCGAAGGCCAATGTTCCAGCGAAAATCCGGTGTTTATTAACGAAATTACGCTGTGCGAAATCGTATGGGTGCTTAAGCGCGCTTATGGTTACGAAAAAACAGTGATTATAAACATTTTAAGACAATTGCTGGTCAGTCGGGAAATCACTATTTCATCGCATTCTGAAGCATGGGCGGCATTTCATGATTATGAAAACGGCAATGCCGATTTTTCGGATTGCTTTATCGCTCAGCTAAACAAACAAAGAGGTTGTCCGTTTACGTATTCGTTCGATAAGAAAGCCTGCCAGCACGGTCTTTTTAAATTGTTGTCCTGAAAGGTTGTAAGTACCGAACAACAAAAACAGCCACCATGAATAAAACCGAACTTCCCGATAATTACCCCCAATGGCTGGCAGGGCTGAAGAGGCAAATCGCCTCGGCCCAGCAGCGTGCCGCTTTAGCCGTCAACCAGGAGTTGATCCGGCTGTACTGGCAGCTCGGCATCGACATTTTACAGCGCCAGGCCGAGCAGGGCTGGGGCAGCAAGGTGATCGAACGGCTGGCTGAGGACTTGCAGCAGGCTTTCCCGGATTTAAAAGGATTTTCGGCGCGGAATATCAAGTACATGCGCGCTTTCGCGGAAGCCTGGCCGATAACCGCGGCATCACCCTCAATTGTGCAACAGCCTGTTGCACAAATTCCCTGGGGCCATAATCTGGTGTTGCTGACCAAGCTGAAAACGCCGGAGCAGCGCCTGTGGTATGCCCGTAAAACGATAACGCATGGCTGGTCGCGCAATGTGCTGGTGCATCAGATTGAAAGCGGCCTGATGCAGCGCGAGGGCCAGGCGGTCAGCAATTTCTGCCAAAACCTGCCCGATGCGCAATCCGAACTGGCTCAGGCGATGCTGAAAGACCCTTATGTCTTCTATTTTTTTGAGCATAGGAGCAGAAGCGCGCGAGCGCGACATAGAACAGGCGCTGACGCAGCATATCACTCAGTTCCTGCTGGAGCTGGGGGCCGGCTTCGCTTATGTCGGCAGACAGGTCGAGCTGAACGTGGGCGGCGATGATTTTTATCTGGATTTATTGTTCTACCACCTGAAGTTGCGCTGCTATGTCGTCGTGGAGCTCAAAACCGGCGATTTCAAGCCGGAGCATACAGGGCAATTGAGTTTCTATTTAAGTGCGGTAGACGCCCGGATCAAAAGCGAACAGGACGCCCCCAGCATCGGTTTGCTGTTATGCAAGACCCGCAACAAGCTGGTCGCGGAATACGCTCTGCGCGACAACAACAAGCCGATCGGCGTCGCACAATACCAGCTGGCCCAGGCGCTGCCCGCCGACCTGGAAAATCAGTTGCCAAGTATTGAGCAGATCGAGCGCGAACTGGAAAAAGAGGCTTGAAACATTGGTTTTATAATCGTTTGAAAATACAAAAAGTATTCCACCGGCTGTTTATTGATGAAGTTTAGTTAAATTCAGGACAAAAGGACCGATTAATGGACAATTTAGCTTTGAGCGCTCTGCAGTTGGATTCCAGGCTCGATCACTGTACGGTTTATCAGTATCGGATTGTTTATCACAAGTTTGATGAAACCGAGGCAAGCGAAAAGCTGGCCCGGAAAGCAGCTTATGAATTATTGAAGGTTAACAATTTTGCATTGCTGACCAATCTGGGCAATAACGGCATTCTTTCCCTAAAGCCGTTATCGCAGCTCTCAGTCGATTCGCCTCACTTACAGGCAAGCCTGAAAGCGGACGGACAGCTGGAACTCGATTGTTGCAATGAGCAGCATCAGGAAGCCTTGCAAAGACTGATCAATCAGGATATTAATAAAGCCGCCTGGAACCTGAAACAGGCCAGCGAAGGCAAACTGGATTGTAGAAAAGCAACCGGCGGCCCCTTATTCACGGCCGAAGCAGGCGCTAAACAGCAATAACAGCAATAACAGAGCGACGGTTCAAAGCAACCTTGAATTAGCACAGATCATCATCCTGCGGTATCGCATCATCTCTCCATTCAAGAAAAAAACAGCTGCCTCCCAGGCAGTTGGCCAGGATGGCAATCAGATGGCTAGGGTCTAACATGAGAGCTCTATCACATTTATTTGCATCCAATTTGACGCAGAGCTTAATTTCCTTATAGTTTCCGGCCTTAAATTTTCCTTAAATTTATCTTAAAAAGACAAAGTCATCAAAAAGACGGCGTTTAAAATTGCTTGTCCAAAAAAGTGAAGACTTCACAGATATGGATAGTGTTTTGCGCCTTTATTGGCAATCATTCAGCAAGAGCAAGAAATTTAAAATTGAGTTTATGTCCGGAAAATAGTCATTGCCAGTGAACTGCCAGGCAAGGTCAGCGTTTTAAAGTCTGCGTAGCAGGTAAGCTAACGAACTGCCGTTCTTGATCACGTTGATGTGAATGAAGATGCGAGCTAGTTCTTAATACATTTTTAGCAAAGTATAAGGAAGAAGATTCGTGGAAAGGTTTATCCGTAGTCTAGTTCAGAGCTGTACCCTAACATTCGTGTTGTTCTGTTTCGCTGCTCCGGTTCAGAGTGCTCTTTCCACGGAAGTTCAGAAAGGACTATCCTGGCTGGAAACCCAGGTACAGGCCAATGGCACCCTCGCCAATGAACCAGCTTCACCGGCTACGCCCCTGCAAAACCGCGCTGAAGCGCTGTTTACCCTTAAGCTACTGGCAACCGTCCCGGCTTCATTGACTGATACCGTCTTAGCGAACGGGGAGGACAGTACCGAATACCTTGCACGGCGCGCTATCGCCGCGACCATGACGGGGCAAAATGCGGATGCCGTTATCGCACTGCTCGAAGCCAGACAGAATGCCGATGGCGGTTTCGCGGGCATTCCCGGCCATGAAAGCGCCGTGCTTGATACAGCCATGACGTTGTTGGCATTCAAGTCAGCCGGCTACACATCCTCCACCACAATCACCAACGCACTTGGATTTCTCGACCAATCCGCCAATCCCGACGGCGGTTTCGGCCTGTCCGCAAAGAACGGCAGCAGTCTTTATGTCACCAGTTACGCCCTGCAGGCACTGCAAGCGTATAGCCAGTCCTATGCCCTATCCCAACCCATCGCACGCGCCAGACAATGGCTGTTGTCGATGCAGCAATCGGGCGCTTATGCCGATACCCTGGACAATGCCATGGCTGTACTGGCCCTGGCCGATATCACACCCGACGCCGGCAGCTACAGCGGCGCCGTTAGCGCGCTCGCCGCGAGTCAGCAGGCTGACGGCAGCTGGCACAGCGATCCTTATCTGACCTCGCTGGCATTGCGGGCCTTGTTCAAGGCGTCTCAAGGCCCAGCCGTACCGACGGCCGGACAGATTGCCGGCACGGTAATCGATGCCGCCCTACAGACAGGGCTGGGCGATGTCCAGATTCAACTGCTGGAAGCCCCTGCGCTGACGAGCGTCAGCAGTCCGGATGGTAAATTCACTCTCGACAATGTCATGCCCGGCACTTACACCGTACAGATCGGCAAAGCCGGCTACGGCATGGTCAATGTCGGCAATGTCACCGTTAGCGCAGGCAGCCTGTACAATCTGGGCACTATTGCGCTATCGCCGGCGGCCAACACCGCCACGCTCAGCGGTCGAATCAGCGATGACACCGGCGCGCCTGTCGTCGGCGCAGCCATTGTCGTTACTGTAAACGGTACCGACACGACAGCTACCTCGAACGCCGCCGGCGATTACCAATTGACTGGCTTGCCGCTGGGATCGGCGGCAATAACCGTGAGCAAGTCCGGTTACGATACGGCAACCGCCAATGTGCAGTTGACCGCGGGTGCGTTGTTTACTTTCTCGCCCAGCCTGTATCCTGCCAATACGACGCCGACAACGGTAGAACTGCGGGTCAGAGTCCTGGATACTGCCAATTATCCCATCGCCGGCGCAAAATTGACCGTCGGGAGCCAGACCGCTGCCAGCGATGCCGACGGCAGGCTGATTTTGACCGGCCTAAGCGCGGGAGTCTTCTCGGCGACGCTCGATGCATCCGGCTTCACAGACGTCACGCTGAACGGCGCCTTGATCGCCGGCGTAAATAATATCGGCGATGTTCATCTGGCCGAACTCGCCACGACCTCAACCTTGTCCGGACAGGTCACGGACACCGCCAGCCAAAAGCCTATCGGCGGCGCCGTCGTACTGATGCAAGGCTCCAGCATTCAATCCGTGACCGATACTGACGGGCATTACGCGCTGTCCGGCCTGAGCGACACTGAGGTAACGCTTTATGTTTCCGCGCCCGGCTACTTCGGCCGCAACGTCAATGCAACGCTGAGCCAAGCCGGCCATTACCGGCTGGACATTGCGCTGGATAAAGCGGTCTCCACCGACATCAGCATTTCCTCGGTGACCACCAATGCTTCGGATTATGAGCCTTACAGCGAGGTCGAAGCGGTTGCGACGCTGTCCAGCACGATGTCTCAGGATGTGGATGTCACCGTGCGCGCCCTGGTGCTCGACCCGACTGGCAATATCGTGCAGGAAATCCAGGCCAGACCTGGCCTCGGGGCCGTCAATCCGCCCGATCTACCGATCACCGTGCCTGCCAACGGCGAAACGGCTGTGCCGATTGACTGGCAGGTCCTGTCGGCACAGCCCGGCACTTATACGCTGGTCGTGCGTGCCAGCGACCTGTCCGGCAAGATACTGGTCGAAAACAGCGCCGCCGTCACGGTGCTTGCGGCGACGCGAATCGGCGGCGGCATTACGCTGGACCCGCCCATCGCCCAGGCGAGCGGCGAGCAGCCGGTTCACATCACTGCCGACATAGTCAATGCCGGCAACCAGACCATTAAAGCCGGTACCGTGCAGGTCGCTGTGACGCTGGAGAATCCGGACACCAGCGGACAGGCCGTGCAGAAAACCAGCCTGAAAACGTTCCTGGAAGGCGCTCCTTTGAGCGAGCCGCGTGGAGGCGCGTTCGACGCGGCGGGCAATCTTTATGTCGCGAACGCTTCCGAGCGCAAGATCATGAAAATAGCGCCCGACGGACAGGCGGCTTTGTTCGCCGCCATTTCCACGACCACTTCCCCAGGCAAGCTTCAGGCTCTCGCATTCGACAAGACCGGCAATTTGCTGGTGCTGTCCAGCCAGAACCGTATCGTCAAAATCGCGCCGGATGAAACCCAGACCGTGATCAATACCGGACTGAACGCGCAATACGGCATTGACGTGGATGATGCGGGCAATATTTATGTGACCGGCGATAATGCCGATGGCCGGGCGCTGCTGCGCATCGATTCTTTCGGCAACCCGAGCGTGCTGGTGGCGAACGGATTGAAAACGCCGAACGGTGCGGTATTCGACAAGACCGGCACGCTCTATGTGACCAACTACGGCGATAATTCCATCGTCAAAATCGCTGCCGGCGGCAAGATCAGTCCGTTCGTGACCGGCCTGAACCGGCCTCAGGGCATCACCATGGATACGCTGGGCAACTTCTATGTCGCTAACAGCGGCGCCAATAACGTGCTGAAAATAACCCCTACCGGTGAAGTATCTGAATATGCCAGCGGCTTTGCCAATCCGTATGAATTGCGTTTCGATGCATCGGGCAATCTGTTCGTTACCAATAGCGGCGACCATACGGTAGCCAAAGTCGACAGCAGCAGAACCGTCAGCCTTTTTGCAAAGGGTATCGCGAACAAACCCCAAGGTATGGCCTACGATGCCGCCGGCAATCTCTACATTGGCAATGCCGCGGACAACACCGTTACACGGCTCGATGCCAGCGACAATGTCAGCGTGATCGGCACGGGCTTTAATAACCCGCGCGGCCTGGCGGTTTCCGATTCGGGCGATGTTTTTGTCGCCAATTATTCGGCCGGTTCGATCAGCAAAATCAGCGGCGGCATCAAATCGACGCTGGTTTCCGGTTTGAAGAATCCGTACGGAGTGGCGCTGGATTCCGCCAATAACCTGTATGTCTCGGAAAACCAGGCCAACCGGATTTCGCGCATCGATACCGACTCCGGGCAGAAACAGGTCTTTGCCGAGACACTGCTCAATGGTCCCGTGCGGATACGTACCGATGCCGCCGGGGATCAATACCTGCTGAACAAGAAATTCATTGCCCGACTGGACGGCGCCAACGGCGGCAGCATTGTTGTGGCAGGACTCAGCAACGCCACCGATTTCGCGATTGCTCCCGATGGCGGTTTTTATGTCATAGATGGCAACACCTCTCTCAAGGAAATCGATGCCGATGGCGTGCTGACAGCCACGACTGCCATCACCTCTTCTTCCGGAGGAATAGCCGTGGACGCGGCAGGCAATATCTATCTGACCGAAAACTCCAATAAACGCATCATCAGGATCGCCCCTGACGCGTCAAGTTCAGTGTTTGCGAATCTTCCCGGCTATCCACGGGAATTAGTCCCCGATGGCAATGGCGGATTCTTTGCGCGCCTGTCGTCGAGCGCGATCGTCAAGGTCGATGCATCCGGGGCAACCACAGGCTTTATCAGCGTCAGCGGCGCTACGGGTATGGCCGTGGACGCTGCCGGCAAACTTTATGTTTCGGCCGGTTCCAGCAACAGCGTCAAGGTCTTCGATACCTCGGGCAACTTGCTGAATACCATTACCGGTCCGCAGAATCCATCCGGCATAGCGCTGACCGCATCGGGACAACTGCTGGTCGTGGAGGCTACTAGTTTGAGGGTTTCCACCTATAACGAACAGGGAGCCTTCGAAACCTCGGTTTACGGATTCTCAAAACCCAAGGACTTGACCTGGACGGGTTCCGAATTGATTTTTTCGGATTCGAACAATCGTGTTTTCTCGCTGGTTTCAGGCCAAGCCCCCCGGCTCGTCGGTTCAGCCTCGGCGGACTATCTGGCGTGGCACAACGGCGCCTTATACCTGTCGTCAGGCGACAAGCTGTCGACAATGGCAGTGGATGGCGCTGTCAGCACTTTTTATGCCAATACCGGAAGCACGTCCTTATCCGGCATTGCGGTCCGACCCGACGGCGCGATCAGTATCGCCTCGCGCGATGATGGCCGGGTCATGACGCTCGATGCCGGCGCCCGCGTCATCGCCAACTACCCCGGCCTGCGCTCCCCGCAAGGCTTGATGATCGATAGCGGCGGCAACGTGTATGTCAGCAATCCCGGACTTAATAATGTGTTGCGTATCAGTCCTGATGGCAAACAGTCCGAGATATTCTCAACGGGCACCAAGTTTCGTAATCTGGTGTCGGACAGTTTCGGCCAGATCTACGCCACCGGCGGGAATTCGGTATACAGGCTGAGCTCCACAGGGACGAGCAGCAAAGTGGCCTCCGGCGGCAGCACGACCAATGGCATCGCCTTGCTGGGGCAGGATATCTATGTGACTGACGGCGGCGCAAGCGCGGTTCGCGTGGTTAACGGAACTCAACTGGACACCTACGCCTCTGGCCTGGGTAGCGGATACGGTGTGCGCGTCGGACCGGATGGCGGCGTTTACGTCGCGGTTGAAAGCGATGGTACGGTCATGCGCTATGCTGACGAAAAACTGGCGCTTTATGCGGCCGGATTGAGTTCTCCCAGATCCCTTGCCTTCGATACGACAGGCCATCTTTACGCGGGCGGAAAATCGGGCGTCATTACCCATATCGACGGTTCGGGGCAAAATACTGACCTCAGCGTAAGTGCGTCGCTTACCGGCAAGAACATTGACGGCCTGACTGTTGATGCCTCGAATACGCTTCATGCCACTATAGGCGCTAAAAATGCCATTTATAAAATCATCATGCCCGCTGCGCCGGCTGATACGCCGCCCGGCACTGTGGTGTACACGGCGGTTGCCGATGTGCCTGAACTGGCGGTTGACGGCGCCGCGATTCCGCTGGATTTCGGCCATTGGACACCGGCCTTCGGCGGCGATTTCAGCGTCAGGATCACACCCCTGCAGTCTGCCGTCGATGGCGCACTGGCCAGTTCGATTCATGTGGGGCCGCATGCCTATGGAACCATCACTGCCGACAAGTCGGAACTGGTGCCGGGACAGAACTCTGTAGCGTTGCAGGTCAACATCAAGGGCGCCGATTTCACTTCGCTCGCGAAAGTGGATACAGCCAACCTGAAGGAAGCGTTTTCGACCGGCGGTATTTTCCCCAAAGCCATGCCGGTGGATCGTTCCGGGAACGCTTACCTGCCGGTCAGCGGCGTCATCAAACGAATCGCTCCGGATGGCCAGATATCGGATTTTGTAGTCTTGCCCGGAATAGCCGGCGGCACGGCCATGGCCATCGATGCCAGGGAAAATCTCTATGTCTACACCAGCAAGTCAAAGGAGTTGATGCGTATCGCCCAGGATGGTGCTTACGAATCTTTCGCATCGCTCTCCGCGGCCCCGCTCAGCATGGCAGTGGACAGCCGGGATAACGTGCTGGTTCTGACCAGTAACGGCGTCCTGCGCTTTGCCCAGAACGGAAGCCGGGAATTTCTGGGCAGTGCCGCCGTCACCCGGGCCTACGCATTGACCATAGACGGGCACGATAATATCTATGTCCAGAATAAGAGCAATATCATCACCAAGATTGCGCCTGACGGCAGCGTTTCCACGCTGCTTGCGCCCGACCCGGTAACCGGGCAGCCGAACTTCGAATATGAAGGCATCAATATCGCCGGCGACTGCGCCGACAACGTTTTCCTGACACCGTTAAACTGGAAAGAAGTCGGGCAGTCCGGCGAGGAACACGTGCTGGTTCATATGATCGGCAAGACCGGCCTGGCCTCTCCGATACTGGACGGGAAAACTGTCAAGCCGGCTATCACGGATATGGATTTCGTGTCCTACGACCGTTTCTCCGGCAACCTGTTCATCTGGACGGATAGAGGCTATAAGGTCTACAAACTGCCCGTCACCTGCGGCGCTATCGGCGTCGACTTGCATATCGTGCTGCCGCCGGGACAGTCGGCCAGCGGTTTCAACATCGCGCCGACCTCGCAAATCATACAGCCCGACGGCTCCATCGACTATGTATGGAACCTGAAGGATGTGACCGCTTTCGGCCAGGATGTGCGCTTCGATACCCTGCTGGACGGCGTGGCTTTGGGTGACGTGCGGCCGATGGCGAAGGATGCCTTCCTGCTGTTCAAGAACACCTTCGTGCCCGGCGATATCCGCGTGCCGCTGGAAATACCCAAGCTCGCCGCGAACAACCTCGTGGCTCTGGCTGTCGCTACCGGCAAGCCCGAGTATCCGGCCTTAACCGATGTCGACATCACGACCGACCTGATCAATCCCAACAATACCGCCGTGCACGGTCTGTTGGAGCTGGATATTCTCGATGCGCAGGGTGTTTTGGTGAAGACTGTGCTGGCGCAGGATACCGTCATCCATCCCGACGTCCCGGTTTCGGTAAGCCCGATGCCGGCCTTTAATACCGGCGATACGATAGCCGGCACCTACACCGTGCATGCGGTGCTGGAAAATGCCGAAAGCGCCGTGCTGGCACAGGCATCGACTTCGTTCCGCATCGTCGCAGGCAACGACGGCGATCCTGCGCTCGATGCGTCAGTCAGTGTGGACCGGCTTGAGTACAATCCGTTCGATTCCGTCAACATCAGCGCACGGGTCCGTAACCTGGCCTCCAACTTGCTGTTTGACAACCTGACCGTGCAGGAAACGGTCAAGGATGCCGGCGGCAATAGTATGTACACCGGTAGCCAGCAGATTCCACAACTGCTCGGCGGAGCCCTGCGTGATCTGACATTTATCTATTCGCAGAACAATGCCGCGCCGGGTGTTTATACGCTGGAACAGACCGTGAGCGATGCGATGGGAACGGTGTTGAGCAGCAAAACCACCAGTTTCACCGTCAGCTCCACCGGCTTGACGGGCAGCGGCCTCAAAGGCCAGGTCAGTATTGCGTCCGAAGAAGTGCTGGCGGGCAGCAATGTCATGATCTCGGCCAAAGTTCAGAACCTGGGCAATGCCGATGTGACCGCGCTGCCGCTCACTTTATCCATCGTTGATCCTGCCACGGAAACCGTGCTTGCCGCCTGGCCCTACAGCGCCGACATTGTCCAGGGCGACAGCTTCAATACCGCTGTCTCCTGGACGGCTGCTGCGACCGGGAAAACGACCTACGTGATCGTGCTCACGGCCACGCCGGGCGGCAAGACGCTGCCGCTCGCTCAAAGCAGCTTTACCGTCGTGGATGCCATCAAGCTCGATGTCAAACAGCAGCTTTTATCCCAAAACCGTGTCTTGGTGCTGCTGTCCTGCCCGTACGGCGACGGCAGCGATCATGAACACAAGGACGGTAAAACGCGTCATGATGAACATGATCGCGAGCATGGCAAGAAACATCACGATGACCACGAACACGAAGACGGTAAAGAACGTCATGATCACCATGATCACGGCAACTGCATTGATGACCGATCAGCATTCATCGACGGCCTGCTCACTCAGCTTAACCTGCCGCATCTGATTACTGTCACGGCCGAGGACTTCCGCACTGCCTTCCGCAGCGGCCATTACAACACCTTCTGGCTGTCCGGCGGCATCGACAAGCTGCATGACCCTCTGGCCGAAGAAATTCGCGAGGCCGTCAACCGGGGCGACAGCCTGCTGATTGACGGCATGCACGATGAGCGCAATAAACTGCTGGATGAAGTCGTCGGCGTGCAATACCGCGGCAAGCTCGCGCCGGTGAATCAGCCTGTCGAGTTCACCGGCCCGTTGTTCGCCGCGGACCCTGTCGCCGCGCGCGGCCGACCTCTCAAGCTTGAGCTTGGCGACGGTACGCTCCAGGCCCGCTTCCCGGATCACCTTGACTGTGATGACTGCGATAACCGGAAGCACCACGGTCCAAAGACTGTGAATCCCGCCATCGTCAGTCACCGCTATGGCCAGGGCCGCAGCATGATCATGGCTTTTGATCTGGTCGAAACGCTGATGCAGGAACCCTCGCTGTCCGACGTCTGGCGCGCCATTATCGAGACCACCTTCGATGAGCTGCTGCCGGAATTGCCCGATACCTACACCAGCGGCGCGCTGGTGGTCACCAGAACCACGGTCGCCAACCTGGGCCATGCAGTCGGTCTGCAGGTCATCGATACCCTGCCCGCGGATGCCAGAGTGATCACGACCGAACCGGCCGCGCCGATCGACAGCACAGGCACTCAGGCCACCTGGGATTTCAGTCTCGGCATCGAGCAAAGCCAGGACCTGACCCTGTCCTGGTGGCTGTCCGGCCTCACTGGCAGTTATACCCTCGACACCCTGGTCAGCACGACTCAGGGCGGGCAGGCCATCCCCTACGGCAACTACCCGCTGACGCTGACGGTCGCCTCGGCGCTGGATCAGATGGTGACTGACGAACTCATCGCCCAGCTCAAAGCGCTGGCCTTCAGCAGCAATAAAGACAGGCAGGCCAGGAACAAGGCGCTCAAGTCCTTGCAGGACGCACTGGCCCACACCTCGTCAGGCGATTACGACGGCGCCATCGACAGCCTGATGGATGCCGTAAACCGGCTTAACGCCATCAAAAGTCAGGACACCCGTGCCTACCGGCTGGGACTGGACCGCTGGCTGCAAGGGCTTGAACAGCAATGGCGGCCAGCGCCGGCGCCCCATAAGCCCCATTAAAAAGCTGGCCGGGCTGGATGGCTGACCATCAGCCCGGCCGGTTCAAGCGGTGTCCTGATACGACCGTTGAAGCGCAGTACCCGATAGCGAATTTTATTGACCATTGTTTAATATCCCGTTCCGGAGAATGGGATAGTTTTTACATTATTTTGCCAGAGGCTCGGATGTCTATTTTGTTTAAACCCGCTAACCTACGCCTGTCTCAATCCCAGGGAAAGCAACTCGTAACGTCTTCGTTAATTCACAGTCTGCGCGGCTTCCCCGCCTTCATGCGCAGCATAGCCACTCTGGTGCTGGTCACCTTCACGCTCATGATCCTGCAGCCGACCATTGCGGCCGCGCAGGCGACAAAACACGCCAAGCCAGCATCCCCGCCCGACAACAGTGCAGAAACTCGTCTGTCCAGGACCCTGCAACGGATAGAAGACAAGCTGGCCAGAACGGAAGAGAAACTGCAAAAACACCGGGACGCCAGCGCGGAGCGCCATGAGCTCAGGCAGCTGCGGCAAACGTTGAGAAAACTCGATGTCACAGCTCGGGAAGATTTTGCACAGGTCGAGCGCCACATCCATGATCATCACTTGCCCCCGATCATCCTGGAACGCCATCAGGCCATGGTCGACCACTACCAGCAGGAACTGCAAAGCCTGACCGATGAACTGGAAGGTATCGAAACTAGCGGCGACGACAACAGCCGGCTAGCCCATACCAAAAAAGCCAGAGACCGCTTGAAAGCACAACAGAACAAGCGCAGCCAGCAGCCGTTCGACCCCAATCAACTGCCTAATGCCAGCCTGAAACCGCAACCCGACCATAAACCCAAAGAAAACAAGGCCGACTTTATCCAGGCCGGACTGACCGAAACCCCGGCCATTCAGCTGGCCGCGCTGGGCGACTTCACCTTCGACAAACTGGCCGAAGCCGGCAACCCGGCCTATCTGGCCGAAACGACCGAAATCGTCCTGACTCAGGCCATCAAGGACAAAGCGGCCGAACTCAATCACGATCCGGTCAAGATTTACCACTGGGTCAGAAATCATATCGAATGGCAGCCGACTTGGGGCGCGATCCAGAACGCCGAGCTGACCCTGTCCGCGCAACGAGGCAACGCCATGGACATCGCCAGCCTGACCATCGCCCTGCTGCGCGCCTCGAAAATCCCGGCCCGCTATGTGCACGGCACGATCGACGTGCCGGCCGTCGACTTCAAGAACTGGGCCG
Organism: Methylobacter marinus A45; assembly: GCF_000383855.1. Taxonomy (GTDB): domain Bacteria; phylum Pseudomonadota; class Gammaproteobacteria; order Methylococcales; family Methylomonadaceae; genus Methylobacter; species Methylobacter marinus. The sequence goes on along the minus strand of NZ_KB912877.1, from coordinate 4,900,402 downwards.
GCGGCTTTACCGACATTATGGCCGCGGCCGATTATGCCTCCTCCGGCGGCATCCCGATCACGACCGTCGTCAGCGGCGGCCAGATCAGCAAGATCCGTCTGGAGCATATATGGGTGGAAGCCGCGATTGATTTTCTGCCCTCGCGCGGCGCCAGAAATCTCGATGCCGACAGTTGGGTCGTCATGGATCCCAGCTACAAGCAATACGACTACAAGAAAGGCCTGGATGCGGTCGCCATCAGCGGCATCGATCCCGAGCAGATGGCGCAAAGCTTCATCGCTAGCGGCACCACTAACGAAAGCGAAGGCTGGGCCACGGGCTTTGACGCCAGCATTCTGCAAAATGCCCAGACCGAGGCGCAGCAAAAGCTGGAAGCCTATATCCAGAATAACCTGACCGATCCGACGGTCGGCGACGTCATCGGCGGCCGTCAGACCATCGTCCAGGAATACCCGATGCTTCCGTCCAGCCTGCCCAACAAGATCGTCGTGACCGGCAGCCGCTACGACAAGCTGCCCGGCCAACTGCAGCAGAAAATCACCTGGGCGTTCGGCAAGGACATTCTGGGCGATCTGATCGATCCGGTCAGCTTCCCGTTCGCAAAGGTCAACAACCAGAAAATCACGCTGTCGTTCAGGCCGGCCACCGAAGCCGACGAGCAGGCGTTGCAATCCCTGCTGCCCGAAGGCGAGATCACCGACCTCAGCCAGCTGCCGAGCACGATTCCCAGCTATCTGGTCAACGTCGTGCCGGAACTGGCCGTCAACGGCCAAATCATCAAGACCGGCGGCACTATGAAGCTGGGAGAGGAACTGCCTTTCATCACGGCCCTGAGCTTTGCCGGCCGCGGGCAGATCAACAATCCCCGAACCTATAACGTCATCGCCGGCTCCTACCTGGCCGTCAACGCCTATGCCGGCAGCGTCTCGCCGGCCCATCTGCAGGCGGTGAAAACCCAACTGGAGCAGACTAAAACCGTGCTGGAAAGCACCGACCAGGCCCAGATCGGCGCCCTGACGCGCGAAGACCTGCTGGGCGATATGTTTCACGCCGGCGGGCTCGGTTATTATGCCCAGCTGACCGCCCTGAGTTATCTGATGGGCCTGCAGAGCGGCGGCCACCAGACCCTGGCGGCCGGCATCGGCACCTTCGGCTATGAGCCGAACGTCAACTACCTGTTCGGCTTCCCGAAAAGCATCAAGCCCGGCGGCGTGGCTTTCGACATTCCGCTGGTCAGGATCAATGCGGTCGATGACGGCAATGCCGACCGGCTGAAGCAGTTCACCCTGCAAACCGGCATTCTCAGCTCGGCCCTGGAGCATGCCGTGCCGGAGCAACTGTTCGTCAACGAACAGAACCCCGGCGAGGCAATTTCAGCGGTTAGAGCCTTGCAGAAAGCCAACGCTGCTGGTCAGAAGATTTATCACATCACGCAGGCCAATAAGGCGACTATACTTGCCAATATTCACCATCACCCCGATACGATGGCCGAGATTAAAAACGCGCTCAATGCCGGCAAGGAGGTCATTACTCATACCGATGCGGTCTCGGTGCCGGGCTGGTCGGGGGCGGGCTATATCATTACCGATCCGGTGACGGGGGATGGGGCTTATAAGATTAGTGGAGGAGGGAATGGGGGTATCTTAATTTTAGTTAGCTCAGCAATTCTTCTTTTTGTTTCATTATCACCAGCTCTTACAGCCCTTTTAGTAAATCCAGTTTTATTAGTTCTATTGCTTTATTTTTCTATCCTAGGTATAGGAAAAGGATTATCGCTTATTTTTGGAGACGAGCGTTATTATTCCGCGTCAAAGTGGACTGCAAGTATTATACTCGGAGGATACACGGGCATAATTATTGGTGAATTCATAGCTGAAGCAGCAGCGGCTAACTTTGTTGCATCACTAATTGCCGGAGTGATTACGTTGTTTGTTGACAGCCTTGGTTAAAATTGTATGAAAATTTTATTACTGTTTGTCGTTGGAACCTCTATTGGGGGTGTTTTATGTTGGATTGGATATACCATTGATGATAAGTTTAATAGTTGTTTGAACATTTATAGTTCAATATACGCGGTGAATATAATATTTTTATTTAAAAAATGGAGACACAAGAACGATTAGGAGGAATTAAAGGGGAGAGATTTATTTTTACCCCAAAATAATTCTCTCCCCCTGTTGGATTGTTCAGTTCCCCTTTAACAGTTGTTTATAATTTTGGCCTTCCTCATAAAGGCTATTACAGCAAACGAATAATTGATATAAAACGAAGCATACACACTGTAGGTTCTCCTAGTAATGAAGACAGCAAAAAATTTCTGTTACAGACCGGCCTCATGCATTCCTATTTGGAAGGTTCAATTCTTGAACAAGTGATTCGAAACTGGCAGAGTACGGGATTGTCATCAGCACAAGTATTAATTGATGCCAACCAACAAAAGATTCCGATATATCACTTAACAAACGTAAACTCCGCGCAATTATTACCGCAGCTAATTAACTTGGATTCCGCTGTATTGGCTGATGTGCGGGCAGCGCTGAATGCAGGGCTAGAAGTCATTATTCCCAAGCAGCAGCCCAGTAAGGCAGTTGGAGCTTCAGGTATGGGATATATTATTTCAGATCCGGAAACAGGAGCAGGGTCATACCGTATTTCGGGAGGGCTGGATGGAGGCGAGGGCGAGGCGCCTTGTGCTGAACCTCAGCCCGAGCCTCTGGTTAATGCAGTACATGACATTGTATTAACAGCAGTGTTACTTGCTATCCTTGTCTTCATCTTTGTGGAATCAGGAGGAGTCGCGGCACCTGTAATTCCTGAGTTAATGGCAGCTTTGGGTTTAACGGCATTAACCTTTCCTGCAACTGCCGGAGAGTTTTGCACTCCAATAGCGATTGGTTATCATGCTGGAGGAGATGATTTTCATAATGATAGTTGTGCAGACTTATCTCCACCAAATCAATTTCCTGGTAGCGATATTTGCGTATCAGATGGGACAGGTTCAAGGAAATTTGATGCGATTACTGGAAGTATACTATGGGAAGCCAAAACTGATAGTCTTGATAATTGGGAGCCTAGCAAAAGAGATTTTTTTGCTATCTTGTCAGTTCTTGGGAAATGGAAAGCCACAGCAGAAAATGAGTCGCCCATTGCAAGAAACTGTAGATTTGGTTATTACTTTGTTGTTGGTGATGCGGATTTAGCGACGGCTGCAAGAGCTGATACTAGCTTATCGGCTCTTGTTGATCAGTTTAAAGTAGATACTCCGCTTTGCTTGCAACCCTGGACAGGAAAATATCCCAAGAGGTGAAAAATGTCGCAAGTATTCGGGGTACGTCATGATTTAGTGCGTATTATTGCTCCGCCATTAAAGAGTGCGGGACAAATTGAAGAAGTGTATAGGAAATTGGAAGAGTTATTTCCTGAAATTTCCCAAGGAGGAATTGCATATCCTATAGGTGAAAACACCTTAAGTGTTAGTGATAGGTCAATTTATATTAAGAATAATCTAGATAAAAAAGGGATCTCTCTTGGTGATAAACACTTAAATTTGTATTTTACCTGCAGTAATATTTCATATCCTTTAGGTACTACTGGCGTTAATTATTGTCGAATAACTCTAGGAATTAAAAGGGGAGCCATTTCTATTTCTAATCTTATTTGGCTCAAAATGATTTCGGATATTTGCGAAAAATTTGATGCCTATTGGGGGATTTCTGCAATGGGTGACGATTATTATCAATTGTGTGAAGTGCTTCAAAGAGATAGGTTTTTTAAAGAAGAGAACAACTTTATTACGGATAAAGAGAGTGCCGAACGAATTCGAGAACTTCTCGGCAAATATAACGAACTTAGCAAATTACCGAATTTAGATTTGTCAGGCCATGCTTATAGGGTTCATGATTTGCGCATTGTGCCAGAATTAGGATGGATAAATTATTGGAATCAAAGTATCTGCGAATACAATGGAATTTGTGACATTCCTTCAATAGCTGGGTGTGAAACCCAAGGGTTCAAAACTAATTCAGCAGCCTGTGTTTGGTCTTTAACTACTGAACCTTGGGAAATTAGAAAAATAACACATAGGAAATGTATAGTAGAAGCTTACAAGTCATTTCCTAAAGTGGGCCTTAGGCTCTATTGATATTTGATCAAAGGGGTCAGACTCTGAGGTATCCCCGCAAATTATCCCGCCTCCAACTTCTCGAAATAGCCGACTAACAGCGCCTGTGCCAATTCTAAATAATCGGGCGGTAATTCAAACACGACATAGGCAGGCGATGCGTCCGAGAAAAATCACCGAATAGGGAGACTTTGGGCCACTGTTAACCTTGATGTGCCGTTCGACCTCGGAGCCTTTTAGGTTGATGCCGACAATCCACAACGCGAAGACAATCAGCGCGGCGATCAGCAACAAGTTTGCCCGGCGCTCGGCTTGAATTCGGCTTTCGTCGGCCAAATCCAGGCCGTAATACGTGGCTTTGGTGTCGCGGAAGCTTTCTTCGATTTGCATGCGACTGCGATAGTGGTCCACGACCCGCACCGGTGGATAAGCCTCCAGGGACGGCGACACCACCAGCAGCCACGGCTCTTTTTCGCGTGCCGCCTGTTTGCGGCTGTAGTGAGATTTGGCGGGCCGTTTGCGCAACGTCAGGTGTTTCCGACCTTTCGGCGGCCGAAAAAAGTCACCAACTGTCCTGCCAGGGAGTTGCCCTTCACCCAATGGTTCACGCCCAATAGCTTCGGTTTGCGGGTGGCCTTGGCGTATAACGATTTTGCAGGTAGCCACGCCTCGGGATGATCGGCGAAGGCGACAAAATCCCGGTTGCGTATCCGCCCCAGCCAATGCCAGCCCAGGCGCTCCACGGCGCGGAAGAACGGCGTGCGGAAACCGGAGTCGGCCACGATAATGGGCGTGACATGCGCCGCCACCAGTTGCCGCAAGCGCTCCAGAAATTGCTGCTGCACCTGCCGATTGCCCAGCTTGGCGTGCGGATGGACTTCTTCGTACAAGGTGGGCGACCGCCCGCCCACCGGCAGCGAAGCGCGCAGCAGTTGCCGGCTCTGATCGTCGGTAGTCAAGGGCGACAAGTCGAACAGTATCAGCGGCATCGGCAGCGCCTGCAACAGCCACTGGGTCATTGCCTCGTAGAAGGCGATGCGCTCACCGCTCAGATGCGGATTGCCGATCAAGCGGTCCATGCGTTTGATTTTATGTTTCAGATGCCCCCGATCCCGGCAGCGCTCGGCCGAGGGCCGTAATCGAGACTTTCGCACCGCTTAAGCCCGCTTTGACGGCAGCCATGACGGCCTTGAAACGGCTCGCGTGAACCTCGGGAAGGTTGGGTTTTAGGAGTGAATGGAGGACTTGAACGATCATGAGAGTCTCCCGATCAGACTGGAAGAAATCCCATTCTAGCACCCTCGAGACCTTTACGGTACCTAAAAGAGAGGCATAGTGGCTTGTTTTAAAAGATAAATTTGTGGGGATGCTTCGGAGTCTGACTCCTTTGATTTGTGCCGTCGTCGCCGGTGCGGGTGTAGATTTTGCTGAGTCTGTTGGCTATGACCATCCTTTAATGATGTAACTATTTTATAGAGTCGATGGCATCAAGACCATGACATCCGGTTGGCAGTTCAGCTAAACTCATTCTCATTTTGATTCTTCCGGCAAAGTCATTTCTCTGTGACCCAAAACGCGTCAACCTTGCTTAAAACCACCCCCATAGGTGTCTTTGATTCCGGCATCGGCGGCGTTTCGGTGCTGAAGCACATCCGCCAGTTGCTGCCACATGAAGATCTGATCTACTCAGCGGATTCCAGGCATGCGCCCTTCGGCAACAAATCCCCTGAATTCATTCGCGAGCGTTCGCATGCGCTTACCCGTTTCCTGATTGGGCAGGGTACCAAAGCAATTGTAGTGGCCTGCAATACAGCGACAGCCGGCGCAATTACTAGCTTGCGCGAGCATTTCTCGCTGCCCATCATCGGCATGGAGCCGGCCGTGAAACCGGCGGCAGCCGCAAGCAAATCCGGCGTGATTGGCGTGCTGGCAACCATAGGCACGCTGAAAAGCTCCCAGTTTGTAGCACTGCTGGAAAGTTACGGCAGGAACGTGCAGGTGGTGACGCAAGCCTGTCATGGACTTGTGGAGTGTGTGGAGCGCGGCGAATTCGATAGTGATGCCACCAGGGCATTGATCGCCCGGTACCTGCAGCCGCTATTGGCTGCCGGAGCCGATACCATCGTGCTGGGCTGTACGCATTATCCGTTCTTGCGGCAGGCCATTGTCCGGCAGTTGCCGCCTGCAATCACCTTGATCGATACGGGCGAGGCGGTGGCGAGACAGGTGCAAAAGCGCTTGCAGGAAGCCGGACTGCTGAATGATGCTGCAAGGGAGCCGAAAAACAGTTTCTGGATCAACCGGGCGACGGATGCGGAATTCGAGCAGACCTTGAAAGTCATCGCGATGCTTTGGGATTCAATGCAGTGGGATGGGGGTGGCGGGAAAAGCGATTTTTACCGCTTGCCGGAAAGTCAGGAAAACGCCGGTTTGAGTATTTGATGGGCGGGCGCGGCTAGTGATGAGCCACCACTTCACCGACTTTCATAATCAAAGGGGGCAGACTCGATTGATTTTGATGGGTTTCCCGCGCAGCATCAAGCCTGGCGGCGTGGGGTCATCAATGGGGTCAAGTTCTGGTTGCGGCTGGGCAATGTCGCAAATTCTAGCGGCTGGGATCCCGTCCCGGTAATTATTGGCCAGCAGCTGATGTAGGGTATCATCCATCCTATGCAGAAATTCCGAACCTTAAACTTAAGGTTTCAATCACGTTTGGATCTCCCGGCAATCCAATAAGAGCCAAATCATTAATATGCCCAACTCCCTCTCACATGTCATAGGCTTCGACGACGCTCCGTTCTCTCGCGCACATAAAGGCGATGTGCTGCTGGTGGGTGCGGTTTACGCCGGTCTGCGGCTGGAAGCGGTGTTGAGCGGCAAGGTCAGGCGCGATGGGGTCAACGCCACGCGGACCCTCATCAAGCTGATCAGCGGCTCGCGATTTGCCGGTCACTTGCAGCTGGTGATGCTGCAGGGCATCGCCTTTGCCGGTTTTAACGTGGTCGATCTGCCGCTGTTGCACGAGACGCTCGGCCTGCCGGTGCTGGTGGTCATGCGCAGGCGTCCCGATATGCAGACGATCAGGCAAACCCTGCTGAACCATGTGCCAGGCGGCCAGCGCAAATGGCGGCTGATCGAACGGGCAGGGCCGGTGGAGCCGGTGCGACGGGTTTTTGTGCAACGGCAGGGCCTGACCCTGGCCGATGCCGACCGGACGTTGCGGCGGCTTGCGGTCAACAGCCATATCCCGGAACCGTTGCGGACGGCTCATATCATAGCCGGGGGCATCGCCTTGGGCGAAAGCCGGCACCGGCCGTGATTGGCGGACATCCTCATCCCCTTGACTATTCAATTGCGGAATTTGGAATGATGGGAAGAAGCCAGTCCGGCGCTATACGATCGGCCCCTGTTTTCCGGTTGCGCCGCCAGAGCAATCGCCGTCCGCTGGCTTTGGGTAAACGATAACAGCGGCTGGCAGTCTTTAAGCAAGGTCTCGACGATGGTGCTTGATGCGGCAGGCTGGGCAAGACGCAGAGCATTGATTTTCATGCGCTTCAATCTGTTTGAATCCTCCAGTAGCCGTGCCAGTTTGAAAGGTAGCGTGGTCAAGTCATTGCACTTAATGGCAATGCCTTCTTCCAATAGGTGATCGCTATTTCTTTCTTCTTGCCCGGGGATGGGGGAAACCACACACATGGGCAAGCCGCAGGCGATGGCTTCGGCGGTGGTCATGCCGCCGGGTTTGCCGATGAAAATATCCGCCATTTTCATCAGTTTGTGCATCTCGTCGGTATAGCCTAGCACTTTGAATCGGGTGCTTTGATGCCCGACTATCCGCAGGATGCGCTGCTTCAGTCCATCGTTGCGCCCGCAGACAACCACCGTCTGCACGTTGCTGTTCATGCCGAGCATGCGTTCTACCACCAATTCCATGGGACCTATGCCAAAAGCTCCTGCCGACAGCAGCAGAACCGGCTGTTCAGGGTTCAGCCCGGCTCGCAGCCGCTCTTCCTTGCGGTTGATTGGATGCTGAAACACAGGATCTATGGGGATGCCCGATACCGTGATTCGATCGCCGGGTATCCCGAGCATTTCAAGATGGACTCTGGTTTCATCGATAGCGACAAAATAGCGATGGGATGAGCCCGATAACCATTTGGCATGAAGATCGAAATCCGTTATCACAGTCGAGAGATGAGCCTGCAGTTGTCGGGTCGCCATCAGGTGCGAAATAATGTTGGCAGGCATGAAATGGGTGCAGACGGCGATGTGAGGGGAGAAGTCCCGGATAAAGCGCACGAGTGGCCTGGTATTCAGCCGGTCTAGCGTCTGCCGTATTCGGTTTGTGCGCCAGGGGTCGTCGCTGGTTTTATACCACCAGCCGAGGAAATCCGGCGCGGATCTCACCAGCGATGTGTAAATACCGGAATGAATATCCTGGAACAGCTTGTTAGTGTATTGCAGTGCATCAAGGTTGATAATCTCCGCAACCCGGCCGTCAGCGGCAAAGGATTTCTCCAAAGCTTCAGCCGCTTTGATGTGGCCTGTTCCTATACCCGCCGACATAATCAACACTCTTTTTTTCATTAATAGTTAACGAACCTGTCTGAGTTGTCTGAAACCGGGATAAAACCGCCTTACGGCCGTGTCAGTTGCCGGATTCCAGATGTTTATAGTCAGTGAGTATTGGCCATGATCGAGCATCAGGGTGCCGCAACTCATTCATACTGAATAGGAAGCTTTTTGCATCATCCGTTGCCGATATCGTATCCGTCGCTTTGACTTAAATTGCAGGAGCGTGAATGTTATGGCTCCCGCAACTGACTTGTCTTTCCGTCCATCCCCGGCGTTGCCTACAGGGTGTAGGTAAGGGGCGGAAGCTTTGCGCAACAGTTGCACAGCTTGCCATGCGCCTGTTTGCGCGTCTTGCAAATGAACAGAAATCCTGCCTCGATCGCGGGTCTTGTTTCATTCCCGTTCCTTAGCGTTGTATTTCATGCTGACTTCGGAGCGATAGCCACAAACACTTTACTCAGACGCGGATTCAATCCGGTTTGTTCCAGGCCTTGAGGTCAGCGGCCTGCCCGGAGCCGTCGGGTGCCTGGTTTTAAAACCGCAGAGGCTGGGCAAGCTATTCCTTTGCCTCTCTTGATCATTATTATCCGATGTTAGGCGTGGACCGTTTTTCTCCCCCTTACCGCGCATTGCCAAAGAGGGCGTAAGGTAAGCAGTGCGTACCTTGTCAATCTATGATGCCGCCGGCGGATTTTAACTAACCCGCCAGTCTCCGTAATTCAGCGGCCAAATCGCGACTCAAACGGTTGAGGCATTCGTTGAGCGCCGCCACGATAATGGGATAGTCGGAAGTCGAAGCCGGTTCCGTGTAGGATACCTGCCGGCTCATTGTCACTCCATCGCCGCGCGCGATGCGCCATTGCGCGGTCAGGCCGGCCTGTCCCTGTGCGTCCGCATGAAATTCGAGAATAGTGACCGAGACCCGGAAAGTCGCCCGTTCCGACCTGTTTGAAGTATCGGAACTCCTTACTTCTGCTGGCACCAGCAGCGTGAGGTTCTGGGTCAACACACGGCGGATATTGTGGTCCAGTGATTCGGCCCAACGGTTGAGTTCGCTCAGTCGATAAGCATTTTTGCCGGCCGCGGTTACAATCTGGGGCCTGTCCACATAATAGGGAATGCGAACAGATGCCAGAATGACAGCGGGCTTTGGGGCGGCGATGGCCGGTCCGATGCTTTCGGCTTCACTCAGCGGCTCAAGCATAAAAAATTGCGACGGGGACGAACTGCAGGCTGCCAGGGACAGCAGTAAAACGGGCAGCAGGGGAAGAAAAACGGGCCGGTTCGCGGGCATGGCGGATATCCTCTAGTCTTGTTTGCCTGAAAGCACCGCTTCCGGGTGGCGTTCCAGATAGTCGGTCAGATTTCTGACGGAGCGCGCTGTCTCCCTGAGCGCTTCCAGGGTTTCCTGCAATGCCGATTCAGGGCCGACGGCGCCGCCCAGCTTCGTCATCGAATCCTGCGTCCTGTCAAGAGCGGCGGTGGCGGCCATCAGCGTCTTGTCGGTGTTGGCGATAATGGGCTGCAAATCCTTGATCAAGGCGCCAGTGTTGGCCATGGCGTTGTTGGTATTGACCAGCAACGGTCCCAGATCGCGATTGATCGTCTTGACCATGGTTTCCGTTTCCTCCAGGGTGTGGGCCAGGGCGACGGTGGACTTCTTCATCTCCTCGGAAGACAGAAAGGTCTTGATTTCACGCAAACTGGCCGATAAATCCTGAACGATGTCTTCCAGCGGCAATTCGTTGATTTTCCTTGCCACTTCCTCGGCCGTGTTGCGCAGTTCGTCAGCCGTCGTCGGAATGGCCGGGACTTCCAGTAATTCCCGATATTCAAGGCCGGTAAACACAGGCGGTTTGTCGGGATGCACGTCGAAGTCGATGAAAAGCAGCCCCGTCAACAGGCTTTGCATTTCGAGCCGGGCGCGAAAACCCGCGGCAACGAGCCGGTCCCGGTTCTCCTCCCGCTCCTTACGCGTCACCGCCCGGGGAAAAGATGCGCCTTCCGGACCGGTTAACGTATCGCGATCGATCTCTATCACGACCGGCTTGTAGATTTTGTCGGTCTTAGGATCGAACTGCAGAACGATATCGGTGACTTCGCCGACTTTGACGCCCTGCATTTTTACCGGCGCGCCAATCTCAAGCCCATTGAGCGAGGACTCAAAGAAGATCACGAAACGGACTTTATCGGCACGTAAAAACCGCCCGCCGCCGAACACGAAGACCGCTATCAGCAAAAGCGCCAAAGCGCCGACCGTGAAGCCGCCGATAGCGACAGGATTGATGGGTTTACTCATGGCAGCATTGCTCCCTTCTAAGGAACGGGAATGAAATAAGACCCGCAAATGAGGCAGGATTTCTGTTCATGTTCAACGACTGCATGGATGCAGGAGGTAGAGCAACGCATGGAGCAGTTGCCGAGGCGCGCAAACAGGCGCATGGCCAGCCATGTAACTGTTTGCGCAACGCTGAAGAGGGATGGAAAGACAAGTCAGTTGCGGGAATTATAAAATTCACGTTCCTAAGCCGGTTTATCGACATTGCTTTCGCCTCGGGTCAAAAATTGTATGATTCTGGGATCGCTGGACTCGGCTAGCAGTTTCCTGGGCGCACCGGTCGCCAGCATGGTCTTGGTCTCGGGGTCGAGGAACACCGAGTTGCTGCCAATGGCGAAAATGCTCGCCAGCTCGTGGGTGACAACGACAATGGTCGTGCCCAGCGTATCGCGCAGGCTAATAATCAGGTCATCCAGCAGCCTGGCGCTGACCGGATCGAGCCCGGCCGACGGTTCGTCGAAGAACAGGATCTCGGGGTCGAGCGCCATGGCCCGGGCCAGGCCGGCGCGCTTTTGCATGCCGCCGCTGATCTCGGACGGATAATAGTCCTCGAACCCGGCCAGGCCGACCAGGGCGAGTTTGTAAGATGCGATGTCGGCGATCTCGCGAGAGCCCATATCGGTGAACTCGCCCAGCGGCAAGGCGATGTTTTCGGCCAGGGTCAGGGAACTGAACAGGGCGCCGCTCTGGTACAGAACCCCGATGCGCCGCATGATGCGGACACGCTCCTCGTCGCTGGCATGCCAGAAATCCTGCCGGTCGTAGAAGACAGCGCCTTTCGCGGGCCGCTGCAGGCCGATCAGATGCTTGAGTAACGTGCTCTTGCCGCAGCCGCTGCCGCCCATGATGATGAAGATGTCGCCATGGTCGATGGTAAAAGTCAAATCCTGCTGAATCACGAAATCGCCGTACGCCATGGTCAGGTCGGTGACGGTGATATGCGGCGTGTTCATGGCGCGTCCCTGGCGTCGCTCATATGCCCAACCGGTTGCATAATAACGTGATCAGCGAATCCGCGACCACGATGTAGACGATGCTGTTGACCACGGCCGCCGTTGCCGCATCGCCGACCGCGGAGGCGCTGCGTCCGCACTGCATGCCGCGCATGCAGCCCGCCGTGGCGATCAGCAGCGCAAACACCAGGCTTTTAAAGATACCGATGCTGAAATCGGTCAGGTCCACAGCCTTCTGGGTTTCGTTGTAATACTGGATCAGGGATACATCGAAGGCGCTGACCGTGACCAGCGCCCCGCCCAGAATGCCCATCAGGTCGGCGTAAAGGCACAGCAGCGGCAGCATCAGGATCAGCGCCAGCATGCGCGGCAGGACCAGGAACTCCATCGGCGAGATGCCCATGGTCTTGAGCGCGTCGATCTCGCTGTTGACGTTCATGGTGCCGAGCTGCGCGGCATAGGCGGCGCCGGTGCGGCCGGACATGATCACGGCGGTCATCAGCGCGCCCATCTCGCGCACCGTGCCCAGGCCGACCAGATCGGCGATATAGATCTGGGCGCCGAACATGGCCAGCTGCACGGCGCCGACGAAAGCCAGGATCAGGCCCACCAGCAGGCTGATCAGCGTCACGATCGCCAGAGCCGCGGGGCCTGCGTCCTGTATGCACAAAAGTAAATCGACGGCGCGAAAGCGCGCCTTGCCCCGGATCAGCGACATGAAAGCCAGCATGGTCTCGCCGATAAAAGCGATCAGCCCCCTGACATCCTTAAGTCCGTTCAGGACCGTTTTACCGATGTCGGCCAGCATGGATTTTTTTTGCGTCGCGCGGCGCGCACCGGTTCGTTCCGGCACAGCGCGCGCTAGTTTGAGCAGCGCCTGTATACCTTCGGGCAGGCCGGAGGCATCGACTTCGATCTGCCGGGCCTGGCAATAATCGATGATTTTGAGCAGATAGGCCGGCAACCGGCTGTCCCAGCCGGCAAGCTCATGCGCTTGCAGCAACACGCGACTGGGACTGGTGGCGTCCAGCTCCGCCAGCACCTGCTCGGCCGGCTTGATTGCCGCGCCATGGCTCCAGTCGCCGGTCACCTGTATGGCCGCGGTCGAGTCGTCAATGGGTTTGACGCCGATAGGAGCCGGGGCAGCGTCGACCGCACTCACGGCAATTCCTCGCAGGCACTGGCGCCAAGGCATAAAGACCCGGTCCATAGGTTCAAAGGGGAGTTCATAATGCCTGTCGCTAACATGATCGGTTCCGCTTTAAGAAAAGGTTCATGGCAAGTCCTTTTTATAAGGGCATTGCAGGAATGTAACCGGGCTTTGAGAATATATCAGTAAGATACGGAATGAGACAACAAGGCTGGCTTTTGTATCCGTAGAGCTTCCGTTTTGCGTTCAGCCATGCCCCGCAAAGGCACATGAACAGACTCGTTCCTGCTGGTTACGCACCGAGTACCTGCACTGCCGTAGGTGCGAATTCATTTATGCCCTATGGGTACTTGTGCCCTTCAGGGTATTCGCACGAGCAAGGGGCGCTCTTTAAAGGCACATGTCAATTCGCACCCACATAGGAACACATGCCTCTGCCGAATACCAGCAACGGACCCCAGCGCTGCAGCGCTCAGCACGAGAAATAGCGATAAAACGCCCCATGCCCAACATCAATCAATAACAGGGCCAGGTCGTTTTGACGAAGCTGAGCAGGCCTAAAACGGCCGGCTGGCTCATTTCCTCCGGATGGTTCTTCGCCCAGTCGACAAACAGGGAAATCGCCTGGTCGCGGGTGGGCAGCGGATTGCTCATGCAGTACTGGGCGCGAACATCTTCCTGTTCGAAAGCGAGATTGCGATAAGAGTCGAAACCTTCCATATAGCCCGCGCAGAAGTGTATAGCGGCGACGTTATTGGGATCTTCGGCCGTAACGCTGCAAAGCGCCACCAGGTCGCGGGTTTCTTTTAACTGAAAGTTTTCCGGCGCGACTTCCGCTCCGGCGGCCAGCGCGCTCAGCGCCAGCGGAATTAAGACGATTAGCTGTTTGCATTGCATAAGGTAGGCCTCGCTGACTCGACGCTAATGGGCTGGTTAGCCATTTATTGAGACCCCGTGAGGGGAGGAGTGAATTAGCCATGATTATTCATTGTCATGGCCGGCTGTCTATTCGCGCCATTACTTATCAATAAGCGATATGAAGCGGTCGGCTGAACTGAAATTGAGTTAATTGAACCGTCCGGGCGATTTATGCCGCTCCAAAAAAAGGCGCTGGAAAATCCGTGGCATCAGTTTAAGATTACAATAGTCAGGGGCAGGCATTGAGTGATGCTTTGTCCCGGTTATTTTTATGATTGTTTCCTACCCGATAGATAAGAGGACGAATATGCACCAAGGCAGTGTGACAGCAAATATCGTGCAACCGCTGGAGCGGCGGATTTTTCTGGCCGATGTGCGCTGGGAGCAGGGCAGGATCGTCGATATCGCCAGACTGGGCGATGAAGACCCGAGCCGGTCGTACCTGTTGCCCGGTTTCGTCGATGCGCACGTCCATATCGAAAGCTCGATGCTGACGCCGGCCGAGTTCGCGCGCATCGCTTGCCGGCACGGCACGGTGGCGAGCGTTTCAGACCCGCATGAAATCGCCAATGTGCTCGGGCTGGAGGGCATTCGCTACATGTTTGACAACGCCGCGCTGACACCGATGCCGATCCTGTTCGGCGCGCCGTCGTGCGTGCCGGCCACGCCATTCGAAACGGCCGGCGCGCGCCTGGAAAGCGAACAGCTGGACTATCTGTTCGAGAACAGACTGAGCGGTTATCTGTCGGAAGTGATGAATTACCCGGCCGTGCTCGACAAGGATCCGAAGCTCATGGCAAAGCTCGATCTGGCCAAACGCTACGGCTGCCCGATCGACGGCCACGCGCCCGGCTTGACCGGCGACGCCATGCGGCGCTATGCCGAAGCGGGCATTTCCACCGACCACGAATGCGCCACGCTCGCCGAAGCGCGCGAAAAGCTGGCGGCCGGCATGCATGTCCTGATCCGGGAAGGCTCGGCGGCGCGCAATTTCGAGGCCCTGCATGTGCTGATCAGCGAGCATCCCGAGCAGGTGATGTTCTGCAGCGACGACAAGCATCCCGACGACCTGGTCGCGGGCCACATCAATCTGCTGGCGGCCAGGGCCGTTGCTTACGGCCATTCCGTCTTCGACGTGCTGCGCTGCGCCAGCCTGAATCCCATCCGGCATTACGGCTTGGTAACCGGCCAGCTGCGGGTCGGCGACCGCATGGATGCCGTGGAAGTCGAAAACCTCAAAACGTTTGCGCCGGTCAGCACCTGGATAGCCGGACAGCAGGTCGCCTCGCAGGGCAAAAGCCTGTTGCCCTACCGCCGGCACGAGCCCATCAACCGCTTCAATGCCCAGCCGATCACGGCGGCCCATCTGGAAGTGGCGGCGGGCGACGGGCAAATCCGCGTAATCAAGGCGAGCGACGGCGACCTGTTCACGCAGGAAACGCTGCACACGCCCAAAGTGGAAAACGGCAGACTGGTGCCGGACCTGGAGCGCGATATTCTGCTGCTGGCCGTCGTGAACCGCTATCAGGCCGCCCGGCCGGCGCTGGCGTTTATCGAGGGCTTCGGCCTGAAGCAGGGCGCTCTGGCGTCCAGCGTCGCCCATGACTCGCACAATATTATCGCGGTCGGCACCGACGCCGACGCCGTGTGCCGGGCCATGAACGCGGTCATCGGCGCGCAGGGCGGCATCGCGGCTGCCAGTCAGGATGGCGTCGAGCTGCTGCCGCTGCCGCTCGCCGGCCTGATGAGCCCAGACGATGGCGATACGGTCGCGGCGCGCTATGCACAGCTGAACGCCGCTGCCGGACGGATGGGTTCACCCTTGCGCGCGCCGTTCATGACGCTGTCGTTCATGGCGCTGCTGGTGATTCCTGAATTAAAACTGAGCGATAAGGGCCTGTTTGACGGCCGGACGTTTGCTTTCACCTCGTTGACGGTGTAATCCATGAGCCGATTCCTACTCAATCAGCGTCTGGTCGAAGAACAGCTGCCGGCCGGCACGGTCATGCTCGATGTGATACGCCGCCGTCGCGGCCTGACCGGCACCAAGGACGTCTGCCGCGAAGGCGATTGCGGCGCCTGCCAGGTGCTGCTGGGCAAACGCCAGGCCGGCGGGCTGCGCTATCAGGCCGTCAATGCCTGCTTGCTGCCGCTGGGCGCCGTGGACGGCGGCCATGTCGTGACCGTCGAAGGGCTGAACGGCGAGCGTTTGAATCCGATCCAGCAGGCGTTGGTCGACAACGGCGCGATCCAGTGCGGTTTCTGCACGCCTGGGCTGGTCATGGCGCTGACCGGCTTTTTCCTGAACAGCCCGGCATCCGATGAACACGCCGCCGTGGACGCGGCAGCGGGCAATCTGTGCCGCTGCACGGGCTACGCCGGCATCAGGCGCGCCATTAACCAGTTATGCCGCCGGTTTGATCTTTCCGGCTCGCCGCTGGCGCGACGAATCGAGGACCTCGTGCACTGGCAGATCCTCCCGCCTTATTTTTTGACAGCGGACGAGACGCTGGCCGCATTGCCGCTGCATCAGGCCGCGCCGTCGCCCGATGCCGTGCGGGTGGCCGGCGGCACGGACCTGTTCGTGCAGAAGCTGGCCTGGCTGCAGGCGCAGCCGCTGGATTTCCTGCCGGCTTCGGGCGACGGCATTCGCCGTGAGGGCAGGGATGGTATTGTCGATGCTACGACGACAATCGAACAGCTCAGAACCTCGCCGTTGTTCCGGCAGTGGTTTCCGTCCGCGGCGCAGGATTTCGAACTGATCTGTTCGGCGCCGGTCCGGGCGCGCGCGACGGTCGGCGGCAACCTGGTCAATGCCTCGCCGATCGCCGATCTGGCGGTGTTTTTTCTGGCTCTGGACGCGCGGCTGGTGATCGCATCGGCCACCCGTCTTCGCACCGTGGCCCTGAAGGATTTCTTTCAGGGCTATAAAAAAACCGATCTGCAGCCCGGCGAGCGGGTCCGGGAAATCCGGTTCGATACCGCCGCCGCGCAGCATTTCAGCTACGAGAAAGTCAGCAAGCGCACGCATCTCGATATCGCCGGCGTCAATTCGGCCCTGAGCATCGAGCAGGCCGACGGGCGCATCGTCAAGGCCCGTCTGGCCGCCGGCGGCATCGGGCCGGTGCCGGCTTATCTGGCGGCGACCGGTGCCTGTCTGCAGGGTAAAACCATCGAGCCCGCAACCGTTCTGGAAGCCGTCGAGATCGCCCAGGGCGAAATCACCCCGATCTCCGATATCCGCGGCTCCGCCGAGTACAAGCGCCTGTTGCTGCGGCAGCTGATATTCGCGCATTTTCTCAAGCTTTTTCCCGACACTATCCGCTGGGAGCAATTGCATGCACGCTAACGACACCGATCTGCACGCGCAGGGCGCCTCCACGTTTATCGACGATATGCCTGAGCCGGCCGGCCTGCTGCACGCCTGTCCGGTCGTATCCGGCATCGCCCACGGCCTGATCGAAAGCATCGATCTGAACGACGCCCTGGCCTGTCCGGGCGTGGTCGCGATCCTGCTGGCCAGGGATATTCCGGGCTGCAACAACATCGGCAATGTCGAAGCCGGGGAAGTGCTGCTGGCCGAACAGGAAGTCGTCTACCAGGGCCAGCCGGTCGCCGTGGTCGTGGCCGAATCCGACGCCGTCGCCCGGCGGGCGGCCGGACTGGTGCGCATCTGTTATAAAGAACTGCCGGCCGTGTTCGACGCCCGCGCCGCGCACGCGCAGGGCCTTCATATCGCGCCGCCGCGCATTTTCTCACTCGGCGACGTCGATCAGGCCTGGAAAGATTGCGACGTGATCGTCGAAGGCTCGGCCGTCTCGGGGGCGCAGGAGCATGTGTATCTGGAAACCCAAGTCGCCGTCGCTTATCCGCTGGAGAACGAGGGCCTGAAGGTCTTTTCGGCCACGCAGTCGCCGGGCATGGTGCAGCGCGTCATCGCCCGGGTGCTGGACTGCGCCATGAACAGGGTGGAAGTCGATGTCCTGCGCCTGGGCGGCGCTTTCGGCGGCAAGGAGGAGCAGGCGACCGGCTGGGCGGCCATGGCGGCGCTGGCGGCCGGCCGCCTGCAGAAGCCGGTCAAGATCAGGATGAACCAGGGCGAGGACATGCGCTGGACCGGCAAGCGCCATCCTTACGATTCGGACTTCAAAATCGGCCTGGACAAAACCGGCAGAATCCTGGCCTACGAAGTCTGCTTCTACCAGAACGCCGGCGCGGTCGCCGACCTGTCGCTTGCGATACTGGAGCGGACGCTGTTCCATGCCGGCAACAGCTATTTCATCCCCAACGTGCGCGCCACGGCCATCAGCTGCCGGACCCATCTTCCGCCTAATACCGCCTTCAGGGGCTTCGGCGGGCCGCAGGCCATGTTTGCGCTGGAGGCGGCGATCTTCAAGGCCGCGGCGGCCATGCACGTCGATCCGGCCCACATCCAGCGCCGGAATCTGCTGCAGGAAGGCCAGCCATTCCCTTACGGCATGCCGGCCGAAAACTGCCGGGCGCAACGGTGCTGGCAGCAATTGCACGATCGGTTCGACCTGCCGCGCCGGCAGCAGGCTATCGACAATTTCAACGCCGGCCACAGCCTGGAGAAAAAGGCGCTGGCCCTGATGCCGATCTGCTTCGGCATTTCCTTTACCGCGACCTTTCTGAACCAGGCCAGCGCCCTCGTGCATGTCTATGCGGACGGTTCGGTCAGCGTCAGCTGCGGCGCCGTCGAAATGGGCCAAGGCGTGAAGGAAAAAATTAGGCACGTGGCCGCGCGAACGCTTGGCATCGACAAAGCCCGCATCAAGGTCGAAAGCACCAATACCGCGCGCATCGCCAATATGTCGCCCACGGCCGCCAGCGTCGGCTCCGATCTCAACGGGCAGGCGACGCTGCTGGCCTGCCAGCGGATCCTGCAAGGCCTCAAAACGGTTGCGGCCCGGCTGGCGGGCGGCGAACCCGAGCAGATCAGCATCGAGCAGGAGCAGGTTTGTCTCGACGGCCGGCCGACGGCAACAGGCTGGAACAAGCTCGTCAGCGAGGCTTATCTGTCCCGCACCCCGCTGTCGGCGCACGCCCATTACGCGACGCCCAAGGTCTTTTTCGACAGGAGCACAGAGCGGGGCAGGCCGTTCGCCTATCACGTCTACGGCTGCGCCGCCGTGGAGGTGGCGGTCGACTGCCTGCGCGGCACTTACCGCGTCACCGACGTCAGCATCGTCCATGACGGCGGCAGAAGCCTTGCGCCTGACATCGACCGGGGGCAGGTGGAAGGCGGCGTCGTGCAGGGACTGGGCTGGATGACCCTGGAGGAAGTCCGGCATGACGGTCAGGGCCGGCTGCTGACCGACAGCCTGACTGCGTACAAGATCCCCGATCTCTATTTCGCGCCGGATATCGCCGTCGAATTTCTGGACGGCGATAATCCGGCCGCCGTCATGCATTCGAAAGCTGTCGGCGAGCCGCCGCTGATGTACGGCATCGGCGGCTATTTTGCGCTGGTCAAGGCGATACGGGCTTTCAACCCGGACTGGCAGCCAGGTTTCAGCGCGCCGATGACGCCGGAAAAGGTATTGCTGGCGCTGTATGAATGCGGCTGCTGACACTGCGCAACAGCTTGTCCGGCGCGCTGGTCTATGCCACGGGCGACAGCATCGCGGCGCTGCTGACGGGCGAATTCCAGGTTGCGCGCCTGATCGGCATGCTGTTGCTGGGCGGCACCTTATACGCGATCGAAATTCCCGCGTATTTCGCCTGGCTGGAACGGCGTTTCGACCAGCGTGATTTCGCCGGCCGCATCAAGCGGGCGCTGATGGCTCAGGCGTTCTTCAATCCGCTCTGGATCGCCAGGCATCTTGCGCTGATTCACTGTTTTTCGGGCCGGTTCGCCGAGATCCAGTGGCATCTGCTGAACGTCGGGCTGGCTTCCTTCGTGCGGATCGTGCCGGTCGGCCTCGTGGCCAATTACGTGATTCAGCATTTCATCCCGCTGCGCTGGCGTTTTCCGGCCAGCGCGGTTTTTTCCGCCTCGATGGCGGTTTACTACGCATTGAGCGAGAGGTTCTTTGGCTAATCAGGCAATATTTTGGCAGCGGGTCGCGGACGGGCTGGAACAGCACGGATCGGCCGTGCTGATGATCGTGGCCGGCAGCGAGGGCAGCTCGCCCGGCAAGGCCGGCGCGAAAATGGCTGTGTTCGCGGACGGCGAGTGCTTCGGCACGATCGGCGGCGGCGCGGTGGAGCACAGACTGGTCAAGAAGGCGCGCTCGCTGCTGGCGCATGGCGAATTTCAGCCCTTTTTAAGCCGGCAGCGGCACAATCTATCCGGGACGGACGGGCAGGCGACCGGCATGCTCTGCGGCGGCGAACAGACGGTCCTGGTGTACGGCTGCCGGTCCGGCGACAGCGCGCTGTGCCGGCAGCTGGCCGGCAAGATGCGCGGCGTGCTGACCCTGTCGCCGGCCGGCATGGCGTTCGATCCGGCGCGCACCCTGACCGGACACTATGCTTTGCAAGCCGGAAGCGAATGGCGCTACGAGGAAAACATCGGTGTCCGCAAACAGGCTTACCTGATCGGCGGCGGGCACGTCAGTCTGGCGCTGTCGAAAATTCTCGCCACGCTCGATTTCGAGATCACCGTTATCGACGAGCGCGACAACCTGGACACGCTGGCGCGCAACAGGGATGCGCATCGTAAAACGATCGTGCCGTACCGCGACATAGCCGATGCCATACCGGAAGGCCGTCAGGTGTTCGTGTTGATCATGACGCACAGTCACAAAACCGATGAAAAAGTCGCCGAAAGACTGGCCGGCAAAAAAGTGCGCTATCTGGGGATACTGGGCAGCCGGAAAAAAATCGCCCAGCTCAAAGCCAACCTGAGCGCCAGATTGCCGATCGAAACCCTGCAGCGCATCCGCGGCCCGATCGGCCTGCCGATCCACAGCCATACGCCGGAAGAAATCGCTATCAGCATCGCGGCCGAGTTGATTCAGCTGGTGAATGGCGGTTAGCCTGAATATTTCACCACGAAGGACACGAACGCCTCCAAGGACAGGAAATGATCCCGTCATTTCTCTGCATTCACCTCATCCATGGGGATTATGGAGGCGGTAGAATTGCGTCTGGAACAGCAATCGAGTACACGAAGGCTTTTCAATTCAAATACTTAGAAATATTTCATGATGAGCTTATGAAGTTATCGGTGATAAATGATAACGCCATGATTTTCTTCGTGTTCTCGGCAACTGCTCCTGCGTTGCTCTACCTCCCACATCCATGCGGTCGTTCGTGTTCTCTGTGGTTTCATGAAATATCCGGGTTAGGCTTTGATAATACTGGCGTAGGTGCGAATTCATTTATGCCCTACGGGTACTTGTGCCCTTCAGGGTATTCGCACTCAAAAGCACTGCCGCCTCCTGAAAAGCATCGGGCCGAATTACAACGACAGGCTAGTAGTCAGTCAATTTAATTATGGCGGGTAAATTGTAGGTGCGAATTCATTCGCACTAATCGCACGCTATGAATACTCTGCAAATTTTACTCGTTGGGAACGCATACCGGGCCATAAGACGTGCCGCTCCCAAAGTCCGGTATCGGTCCCCACGGAGGACTGTGGGAACCAGAAATAAGTAGATTGACTCACTGCCCGTCAGCTGCTTAATGCGGCGGCATCGGCCTGAAAGGTTTTGTGCATCCTGAGAAGAATGAACACGCGGAACGCCAGCACATTGCCGTCGACCCGCGCAGACAGCGCTTTATCGCGCAGCCAGTTCTTGACGGACTTGGGGAGCAGCGAGCTGATGTTCTCCTTTAATGTCGGCTTTCGAGCCTTCGATGCGGGCGTCTCTTCCCTGATCCCGTCAAGAATGTATTTGATAAATTCCGGTCCCAGAAGCTGGTCCGCATAACTGCTGCTAATTTCACTTTTAAGCAGATTAACGAAGGATTTGTTTCGGAGTATGTTTTTGGGGTCGGCATTGGCGTCCCTGGTGGCAAACGGCACACCGGGCCCAATCGTATTGACGATTTCCTTGAACAGAAACTTGTCTGTTCTCAGCGCATCCGGCATCGTTCTGACAATGCTCAGGATGGCTTTGGACAGCAACGGGTTGATCTGCTCGACATAGGAGAACTTGATATCCGACAACGCGGCAAGAATGGTGGGAATACGGTATGCGTGGTACAGCCTGTCCCGCCATGCGCTGAGGCTTTCGTTGTCGGCTTTTTCAAACTCCGCCGGCAGTTGTTGCGCGGGCAGGCCGAAATCCTCCACAATGTTTTTCAGATTTTCAAAGTCCGTGCATAATGCGCAGCCGACGGACAGCCTCACGGTCAGTTCCGACGATACCTGTGACCACCCGAATCCTTCATCGCCCCGGATCACGCCGGTGATGTTGTCGTCATGAAACTTCCGCCAGATTGCCATCCCATCCATGTAGCCCGAAAGGTGATCGATGCGGCCTTCGCCGCATAGCAGAAACCGGTCGATAATCGTCTCCAGGGGCTCGGGAGACAGGTCGGTATGATGATATTCATGCTGTACGCCCAGTGACTGGGCGAGTTCCCTGGCGATTTTGGCATCGTTGTTATCTTCGGCTAGAGACGATTCCAATCCCCAGGTCACCGTGTTCAAAGCCTTGGGGATGCCGATCTGCTCCTTGATAAAACATATTATCGCCCGGCTGTCGTAGCCGCCGGAAAGAGGCAGCAGCCAACGGTTGAAATCAAGGGATTCAAGCTGCTTGACGGTCTGCCTGATAGTGTCGGCCAATTGTTCCTTGTGCGCCTTGTCCGTACGGCTTGCCTCGGAAAATACAATAGGGTTCTGATTAACCGAGAGTGCCCAGGTCTTTTTGTCGAGCAGCACGGAAGCATCCGCCGGCAGCCGCCTGACGCGTTTGTCCCAGGAAAGCCGCGGTCCCAATGAACCAGTGGACAGCAGCCAGGGGATGACGCTTTCGTCAAAAACGAACGCCCCTAAAAAAAGAATGATGGCCCGTTGCGACGTCGACGCCACGAAAAGGTCATCGTCCTGGTAATACCAGATAGTCCTGGATCCGGCGCCATCGCTAACGACTTCTATTGCTTCGTCGCTATGTCTGAAAATGGCATAGTTGCCGTCCGGATAGCCGAACCCCGGCGTGCTCCAGTTCGTGTCCGACTGTTCATAAAGGCAGCCCAGCAGCAGGCTAAGGTCGGCTTCATGCAGTGCGCTGTTATTCAGCGTGACGGCATAAGCCGTTTTTCCTCTTACGCGGATTTTATGTCCGGAGGCCGGATTCACGTTGTCAGGTGTGAGCGCCTCGCAGATTTTGGCTAACCGGTTTTCAATGGTTTGATTAAAGTCATCATGACGACTATAGGCGTATAAGGCTTTGGACATGCGGAATTCGTTCCCTTGATGATGTTGGTGGCTGGCAATTAAATTACCGGGTATCTTCCATGGTTTCGGTATTAACGACAACAAGGTCATGGTGAAGTTGTGACCTTATTCCGGTTTGGCCATTTTTTCATCACAGCAAGGGGCTAAGCCGGTCGGTAGTTGTTTGGCCGTTAAGGCGTTTTCCGCATCTTGCCGCAGGCGATGGATCAGTTGGATATCCTGTTGTTCCAACGTTTTAATCGTAATAGTACGGGCATTCGGTCTCAACAACGCATCAAAAATCGCTTCCGCATCGTTAAAATCATTTCTGTTGCCTTGACAGAGGCTTTAACGCGCTAGGCATTGAGCGGCTTGACTTCATGACCCAGCGCCATCAGTTCTCTTGCCTTTATGCCCTATGGGTATAGTAATGCGAACTGCTGCACGCTTCTATGTACGGATTACGGGAGCGTCCGTAATCCAAAAAATGTTTGAACCAATTGTGTTGAGCTCGATTCTTTAGTGGGAAGAGTGCCGGCTACACTGTGTAGTTTCAGTGCCGGGTGGCACCTGTTCTAGATGGTTTTCTCCAAACTCTTCGCATGGGGAGCTGAAAAATGAAAGTATTTCACATCATTGCACGACTCTTTTACATGCTCTCGATGCTTGCGATGGCTTTCGCCGCGCCCGCCGCTCCTGCCGAGGTATTCCTTGCCGCGCCCGGCGCCCGTGCCGAGGAGCGCTTTGCCGGGTCCACTACCCGTGCCGAGGAACGCTTTGCCGGGTCCACCACTCCTGCCGAGGAACGCTTTGCCGGGTCCACCACTCCTGCCGAGGAACGCTTTGCCGGGTCCACCATCCCTGCCGAGGGAAATGGGAATCTTGCCGCACCTGCCACTTCCGGGGGGGACTTTGCCGCGCCTACTACCCCTGTCGATGGGAACTTTTACCAATTGAATTATATATCCAATGGGTTCATTCCGAGCAGTTTCCCTCCGCCAGCCAAAACCGACCCCAACCTGGTCAACAGCTGGGGGATTGCGTTCAATCCCTTCGGCTTCGCGTGGGTGGCCAACAATGGCACCGGCGTTTCCACGCTGTATGACGGCTTCGGCAATGCCCAGTCCCTGGTGGTCCAGATTCCATCGCCCGGCAACGACAGTGGCGGAGGAAGTCCAACGGGGATCGTCTATAACGGCTCGCCAGGCTTCATGGTATCAAAGGGCGCGACCTCCGGGACAAGCCGTTTCATCTTCGCTACGGAAGACGGCATAATCGCGGGCTGGGCGCCCGATGTCGATCCGACCCACGCGATCCGCGTCATCGACAACTCGACATCGACCGGCGCGGTGTACAAGGGACTTGCCCTCAGTGCGGGCGGTAGCGGGGGCCTGCTTTATGCCACCGACTTCCGTAACAGGAAAATCGATGTCTTTGACAGTTCGTTCAACCCTGTGATCCTGCCGGAGGGCGCGTTTACGGACCCGGCCGTTCCCTCCGTAGACGCGCCGTTTGGCATACAGGCAATCAACGGCAACATTTATGTTTCCTATGCCAAACAGGACGCCAACCGGCACGACGAGGAGAAAGGCGCGGGACTCGGCTTGGTCAATGTGTTCGATCCCAACGGCGTTTTACTCAGACGCATCGTGGCTGCCGAGTCAGCATCAAGGCAAATGCTGAACGCGCCCTGGGGGATGGTCTTGGCCCCGGCAGGCTTTGGCAAATTCAGCAACCGCCTTTTGGTAGGCAATTTCGGCGATGGCAAGATCAATGCCTTTGATCTTGCGACTGGAGAGTTTGCCGGCCAGCTCGAGGCTGCCAACGATCTTCCCATTCAGATCGACGGTCTGTGGGGGCTCGCCTTTGGCAACGGCTTCGCGAACCAACCGGTCAACACCCTGTTTTTTACCGCCGGGCCGGGCGATGAGCAGCAAGGGGTCTATGGCCGCCTTGATGTGCAGTGACACCAACATCGGATACAACGACGCAAATTGGGACGATTCCAAGACAGGTGGAAGCCGAATGCCAAAGCATTGCCCAGCAACAGCAATCCGCCGCGGCCAATGCCTATAATCAGGCCTATGCCTCGTGCATGGCGGCCAAAGAGTTTCCGGGCCTGTGAAAAATGGCGGTATCACAGGGGAGTGGGCTTCAGTCCACAATTTGTCACCGAATTGCGAGAAATTGCTGGCCGAAGCCTGTTTTTTGAGTCAAGCCAGTCGCTTGGCTCACGCCAAGGCGCTATCGGTTTTTTCACAAGCTCATACAAAGGCAGCAATAGCATCATGAATAGACTATCTGTCACACTCATTACGATCTTTATCGGCACGATCCTGATCCTCTCGGGCTGCTCCTTGCCCGTCCGGCAACCTGCCGTCCCGCAAGCCTGGTCCGAAAAAGCCGAAGTGGTCGGCCTGCCGGGTGTCCGTTATGAGGTTCGCGCCGAAATGCCGGGGTTCATCCGGGATGCGATGGAAAGCTTCTACCGGGAGCGCACCTACCTGGTCCAGCAGGGCAAGACAGGCACGCCGTCTACGGCCTACTTCCTGGCTCTTTCGGGCGGAGGCGATAACGGCGCCTTCGGCGCGGGCCTCCTGTCCGGCTGGACCGCCGCCGGCGATCGGCCGGATTTCAAGGCCGTCACCGGTATCAGCACCGGCGCCTTGATCGCGCCGTTCGCGTTTCTGGGGCCGAAGTACGACGTCCCCCTCAAAGAGGTCTTCACCCGAAGCGCGCCTAAGGATATTCTGGAGATGCGCTCTTTCCTGGCCGCGGTATTCGACGACGCCCTGGCCGACAACGCGCCGCTGGAACGGCTCCTGAAGAAACATGTGACGGAAGACATGCTGAAGGAGATCGCTCAGGAGGATGCGAAGGGCCGCCTCCTGCTGATAGCCACTACCAACCTGGATGCTCACCAGGCAGTCATCTGGAACATGGGCAAGATCGCTGCCAGCGGCCATCCCCAGTCTCTGGAACTGTTCCGCAAGATCATGCTGGCCTCGGCCGCCATTCCGGGTACTTTTCCCCCGGTGATGATCGACGTGGAAGCGAACGGCCAGCGTTACCAGGAAATGCACGTGGACGGCGGCGCCACGGCCCAGGTGTTTCTTTACCCGCCTGCACTTAAGGTAGCCGAGATCAGCAAGCAGCACGGCGTTGTCCGCCAGCGTCGGCTCTATCTTATCCGCAATGCCCGCCTCGACCCCGACTGGGCGGAGGTGGAACGCCGCACCCTGAACATCGCCGGTCGCGCCATTAACTCACTGATCCAAAGTCAGGGCGTAGGTGACTTATACAGGATCTATGCGGAGACTCAGCGGGATGGTATCGATTTCAATCTGGCTTACATTCCGAAAAGCTTCAATGCTCCTCACAAGGAAGAATTCGACACGGACTATATGCGCAAACTGTACCAGACCGGCTACGAGCTGGCCGTCAGAGGATACCAGTGGGAAAAAATACCGCCGGGATTGTAAGCGAAAGACCCTGTTCTATTTCGAAACTTTCAATTTTTTTAGAACTGAAGCGATATCAATCGAGACAAACTTACCAGGAAGAGGCGAATATTCCCTGTATAACGCAGCAACCTGTTTGCGCAGATGTCCGGGGGCGCAATCGGGTTTATGTGATGGTATTTGCCGCCGTCATCGCGGGTGCGCCCTATGCGAGATTCGATCTTGAGTATTCTCGTTTAGACCTGATTCAGATCAATCCGTAACCGGACATGACATCGATACTCTGAGGCGTTCCGGGCCGTCTTTCTTGCCCGCAAGCGGTTATGTCAGGGCGAAAGCTGTTTTTTATCAATCAGGAGAGTTGAAGATGAAAAATACTATCAAGCGAAAAAACTATGGCATTTTCGGGCTTCTTCCAGTCGTCTTGATGCTGGGCGGATGCGCCTCGACCGAGCAGGCGAGGGATGTCAAGTCATCCGGCTTCCTGGGTGATTACTCGATGCTTCAGGAAGGGGCAAAGGGACAAGCGCGAAGACTCTATATCAATCCAACTTATGAAAAAGCCTGCAAGACCTATGACAAGGTTCTGATCGACCCTGTCACCCTCTGGACTCGCGAAAATAAAGACTTGGCGGATCTGCCGGCCGAAGATCGGCAGATCCTGGTTAATTATCTGCACGGGGCTCTGGTGAGTGAGCTGGGCAAATACTATCAGATCGTGCAGGCGCCTGAGCCCGGGACATTAAGGATCAGGGCGGCGATCACCGAGGCGGAAGGTTCCTGGGCGGTGCCGGATACCTCCTCATCGTTCATGCCGCAGATGCTGGTCATGTCCAAGCCCAAGGAACTGGCGACCGGAACGGCGGAGTTCGTCAGCAAGGCCAGCGCCGAAGTCGATATAACCGACGCCATGACCGGTGAGCGGATTGCCGCGGCTGTCGACCGCCGGATAGAGCAACAAACACACGCTGGCAATACCCGGCAATGGGGCGGTATGAATAAGTCTTTTGACTTTTGGGCGAGACGAATGGCATACCGGTTGGCGAACTGCGGCGCTATGCCGCCGGAACAAGAGTAAGGCGCCCGATAGGGCAAACAAGTATCCGATATAGATCGAGAATACGGAGGAATGAGCATGTTAAACAGCCAAATTCGAAAAGCGATAGTCATCGGTTCATTTCTGGCCGGAGTAGGCGCTTCGTCCGCATCGGCGCAAGGTGACCTGATGATTTATCCCAAATCAGGGCAAAGTCCCCAACAGCAGCAACAGGATCAGACTCACTGTCATTCATGGGCGGTGCAACAGTCCAGCTATGATCCGGCCAATCCGCCTGTTCAGTCATCGAGCCGTGGCACTACCGGGAAGGAAGCTCTCCGTGGCGGCGCACGGGGAGCGGCCGCCGGGGCCGCTATTGGTGCGATAGCGGGCGACGCCGGTACGGGAGCCGCCATCGGCGCAACTGCGGGCGGGATGGGCCGTGCTTTCAAGGAGCGGGACCAGCAAAAACAAGATGCGGCAGCGAGCCCGCCCGGCCTCGACAACTATAACCGGGCCATGGCGTCCTGCCTGGAAGCGTTAGGCTATTCCGTGAAATAGCCGAATCGGGGCTTGTGCTCCTCGTTGCTTCCATCTGGACGGTGTAAGGTCCGTCAATGTGAAACTCGTCGCGCCGGAACGATGGGCGCGGTGCTGTGTCAATGATTCGAAGGGAGGAGGAAAATAAAGCAGCGAGACCCTATCGGCTGGAAGGCGGTAGACCAAGGCAACGGGCTAACGAAGTTTCAACCCCTATCATCGAAGGAGGCGGTTCATGAAGCCAATAAGATATCCGGGACTATTCGCCGTGCTGTGCGTGGCGCTTCTGGCAGGCTGCGCGGAGGAGCGGGCGGCGACACGTCCAGAACCGGCGGCAGCTCAGACATCGGCGCGGCAAGCCGTGGCGGAGCCGACGGAGCCTAAAGCTATCCTGATGCGCATGGCCGAGTTTCTGGCCAATGCCCCGCGGTTCAGCGTGAATCTCCGAGACAATTATGACGCGGTCCAGGCATCTGGTCAGAAGATCGAATTCGGGGAGCGCCGGAAGATCATCGTGAGCCGGCCCAACGGGCTGCGTGTCGAATCGGAGCATAGCGATGGCGACAAGCATCTCGTCCTGTATGATGGCAAGGACATCACTGTGTTCACTCCGTCGCAGAACGTCTATGCGCAGGCAAGCAAACCCGGCGGCATCGACGCAGCAATCATGTATTTTCTCAGGGATCTCCGCATGCGTCTTCCGCTCGCCATGCTCTTGACCAGCCGCTTGCCGGCCGAACTCGAACGTCGGACCCAGGCGCTTGATTATGTCGAGAGAACTACAATCGACGGGACACCGGCCCATCACCTGGCGGGACGCACTGAAACGGTGGATTATCAGGTCTGGATTTCGGAGGGCGCCCAGCCGTTGCCGCTTCGCATTGTGCTGACCTATAAGAATGCCGAGGGCCAGCCCCAGTTCCGGGCGCAGTTTGCCGATTGGAACTTCTCGCCGGAAATCCAGGACGCCCAATTCGTATTCACCCCACCAGAAGGGGCGCAGAAGATCGCCTTTCTCGCACAGCTGCCCCAACTCTCGCTTCGAGGGACAACTCCATCGGAGCCAACCGGAGGACAGCAATGAAGCCCCGACTTTCAGTGATCGTTACAGCTATGACGGCTATCATCGTTTTACTCATAGGGTCCGTGGATGAAGCTGCCGCCCGTGGCCGTGGGGGTGGCGGTGGAGGAGGCTATTCCCGAGGTGGGGTTGCGGCTAGCGGCAGCTTCTCGTCTGGAGCGTCAAGCTATCAGGGCGGAGGGGCTTCCCGTCAGGCTTCTTCCGGTTCGGCGCAACAGATGCAGCAAAGCCGCCAGCAGCAACAGCAGCAGCTTCAACAGACCAGCGCGCAGCAACAGCAGCAGGCTCAGCAGGCACGCTCGCAGCAGCAACAACAGGCTCAGCAGGCACGCTCGCAACAGCAGCAAAGCCGACAACAATACGGACAGCAGTCGCAGCAGAGTCGGCAAACGCAGCAGCAACAAGCACAGCAAAGCCGGCAACAAGCTGGGCAGTCCTATCAGGGGGCGTATCCACAGGGCTACCGCCCACCGGCAGGCTATTATCCACCGCCACCCTCCGGTTACTACGACAATGATAATTGGGACGATGGCGAAGTCGCCGCCGTGGCGGTCGGCGCAGCGGCGCTGGGTGCCGTTGCGGGCCATGCGGCGGGCGAGTCATCGGCCTCTAGCGCACCATCCACGACGACGGTGATCCAGACCGCACCTCCACCTCCACCTTCGGGCTCCGCGAGCCTGCCCTGCGCGGCTAGCCCTACGGTCGTTTCCGGCGTGACCTATTATCAGTGCGGTTCCACTTGGTATACCCAAGCTTACGGCAGCGGCGGCGCTGTTTATATGCCCGTGCCTCCGCCTTGATAGCAAGTAGTCAGGGCAGAGTCTAACCAAGTGAGATGGGAAGCGATCTCATAGGCTGGACATCCAGCCGGCTACAGAAAAATTGTCGACTCGACGGCTTGCGGATCGTTCGGTTCGCCGCGGCATCGCTCGCCGCGGTGGCTTCCGGCTTGCACGGACAGGATCTTGAACCACGTACCTACGCCAATACGCCCATCGGGCTCAATTTCCTGATCGCCGGCTACGGCCACCTGGAGGGTGGCGTGGCGACCGATCCGGCGCTGCCGATCGAAAACACGCAGGTCGAGGTCCATTCCACCGTGTTCGCCTACGTCCGCTCCCTGGAGGTTTTCGGAAAGTCCGCCAAGTTCGACGTGGTGGTGCCCTATGCCTGGGCCTCAGGCAGCGCCACGGCCATCGGGCAGTTCCGGGAGCGCGAGGTATCCGGCTTCGCCGATCCAAGAGTGCGCTTTTCGGTGAACCTTTACGGCGCCCCCGCGCTTTCCCTGGAAGACTTCAAAAACTACCAGCAGGATACCATCGTCGGCGCCAGCCTCGAGGTGACTGCGCCCGGCGGTCAGTACGACGCCGACAAACTCCTCAACCTCGGTACCAATCGTTGGTCGGTTAAGCCGGAGGTGGGGATTTCTAAGCATCTGGGATCGGTGACGCTGGAGTTGGCCGGCGGCGTCCGCTTCTACACCGACAACGACGACTCCTTCGGAGGCAAGGTCCGCGAACAGGATCCGATCTACTCCGTGCAGGGACACCTCATTTACAGCTTCAGTCACGGCATCTGGGCGGCAATGGACGCCACATTTTATACCGGCGGGCAGACGACCGTGGATGGCGTAAAAGGCAATAACAGGCTGGAGAATACGCGTCTGGGGGCCACACTCGCATTGCCCGTGAACCGAAACAATTCGGTCAAGCTCTACTTCAGTACAGGTGTGTCGACCCGTGCCGGCACCGATTTCGATGCGGCCGGGATCCTTTGGCAATACCGCTTTGGCGGAGGACTTTAATCGATATATCGATTTAGAAAAGACCGATGATGAACTAAAAACTTACTAAGGATGCGGCAATTAATAACTTCCCTGAATCTTGATGAATAAATAATCCTTTGTAGGGGCGACTTCGCCTAGAGCGCCTACTGTTGGAAGTCGCCCTGGGCGAATACCCTAAAGGGCACAAGTACCCTAAAGGGCACAAGTATCCCAAAGGGCATAAATAAATTCGCTCCTACAATTTGGCGAATACGTTCTGTATGGCGCTGTAGTCTATTTGTTAGTGTGTGCGGTAGCTTCACCGCCGAATGTGATGCAATCTGGAGAAATACAGCACAAACATGAAGTTTGGTTATGGCCAGCTTTTTGTTTCCTACATCCACTAGGGCGGGCATACGGGAACCGATGCGGTGGCGGGAGGGTCAACCAGCGTAGGGCCCGCTCACGTTGAGGCCGCTTTAAGCACATGCAGCCGATCCAGACCGGACTGATCTTTATCCCCAGTCGATGAAGCATAGACATTCTGAAATAAGGATAAGAATAATGAAAAAACAAGCGCATCTGATCATGGCCTTATTTATCCTGCTTGCTTTCGCCGGCTTTCACCCGACAGAAATAAGGGCGGCCGCACCCGGAGCAGCCAAGCTCGATCGCACCATCCTGCCCATTATCGAACCCAAGTATCCGCCGATCAAGGAACTGGACGTGAGGAAAGCCAAGGCTCCGCCGCGTTTCGAGGTCAAGGCGCCGGAGAGTGCGCCCAATGTGGTCATCGTGCTGATCGACGACATGGGTTTTGGTACGGCGGGTACGTTCGGCGGCCCGGTCGCCATGCCCAACCTGGACCGGCTGGCGCAAGGCGGCCTGCGTTACAACAACTTCCACACGACGGCATTGTGTTCGCCCACGCGCCAGGCCCTGAAGACCGGCCGCAACCACCACACCGGCAACACCGGCTCGATCATGGAGACCGCCACGGCGTTTCCCGGCGATACCGGCGTACTGCCGAACAGCGTGGCGCCCTTGGCCGAGATGCTGCGGCTCAACGGCTACAGCACCGGCGCCTTCGGCAAATGGCATGAAACGGCACCGTGGGAAATCAGCGTTTCAGGGCCTTTCGCCCGCTGGCCGACCCTGCAGGGCTTCGACAAGTTTTACGGTTTCATGGGCGGCGAAACCAACGAATGGTCGCCGTCGATTTATGACGGAGTAACCAAGGTCGAGCCGCCGCGTGACCCGAACTACCACTTCACCACCGACATGACCAATCAGGCCATCGCCTGGGTCCGCTATCAGCAGGCGCTGACGCCGGACAAGCCGTTCTTCGTTTACTACGCACCTGGCGCCACCCATGCGCCGCATCATGTACCCAAGGAATGGGCCGACAAGTATAAGGGCAAGTTCGACCAGGGCTGGGACAAGCTGCGCGAAGAGACGCTCAAGCGGCAGATCGAACTCGGCATTGTACCCGCCGGCACCACGCTAGCCGGCAAGCCCGAAGCCATCAAGGACTGGGACAAGCTCAGCCCGGACGAAAAGAAGCTGTTCATCCGCCAGGTGGAAGTCTTCGCCGGTTTCGCCGAACATACGGATAACGAAATCGGCCGCCTGGCCAAGGCGATCGAGGACTTGGGCGAACTGGACAACACCCTGTTCATCTACATCGCCGGCGACAACGGCGCCAGTGCCGAGGGCGGCATGAACGGCATGTTCAGCGAGATGACCTACTTCAACGGCGTGCAGGAGACGGTGGAGGATCAGCTCAAGCACCTGGATCACTGGGGCGGGCCCGAGACCTATCCGCACATGGCCGCAGGTTGGGCCGTTGCCTTCGACACGCCGTTCATGTGGACCAAGCAAGTGGCCTCGAACTTCGGCGGTACGCGCAACGGCATGGTCATTCACTGGCCCAAAGGGATAAAGGCCAGAAACGAGATCCGCAGCCAGTTCCACCACGTAATCGACATTGCTCCCACGATCCTCGAAGCGGCCCATCTCCCCGAACCCAAAGTGGTTAACGGCACAATACAGAAACCCATCGAAGGGGTGAGCCTGGCTTACACGTTCGACGACGCCAAGGCCAAAGACCGCCATATCACCCAGTATTTCGAAATTTTCGGTAACCGCGCCATCTATCATGACGGCTGGCTGGCCGGCACCGTGCATCGGGCGCCCTGGGAATCTCAATCCCGTCACCCCCTGACAGAAGACCTCTGGGAACTCTATGATGTGCGCAAGGACTTCAGCCTCAGCCAGGACCTGACTAAAGACAATCCGCAGAAGCTCGCTGAAATGCAGAAGCTGTTCATGACTGAAGCGGTCAAGTACAACGTCCTGCCGATCGACGACCGCCTGCTCGAACGCATTACAGCGGCCGAGGTAGGGCGGCCTGACGTGATGGGCGGCCGCACCTCGCTGACTCTCGGCGAGGGTATGACCGGCATGATGGAAAACGTCTTTATCGACGTGAAGAACCATTCCAAGACCATTACCGCCGAGTTGGAAGTTCCCGAGGGCGGCGCCAACGGCGTCATTCTCGCCCAGGGCGGCCGGTTCGGCGGCTGGAGCCTGTACCTGAAGGACGGCAAGCCCGCTTACACCTACAATTTCCTCGGCCTGAACCGATACACGGTGAACGCAACGGAAGCCTTGCCGGCCGGCAAGTCCACGCTAGTGTTCGACTTCGCCTATGAAGGCGGAGGAATGGGCAAGGGCGGAACCGGGACATTGTCCGTCAACGGCAGCAAAGTCGCCGAAGGCCGAATCGACCGGACGCAACCGAGGATATTCTCGGCCGACGAAACGGCCGACGTGGGCATCGACGACGCGACACCGGTAGTTGAAGGAATCGGCGAAGGCCCGCAAACGCGTTTCACCGGCAAGATCGAGAAAGTGACGATCGAGGTGAAATGAGCCCGGCAGAATGGGGTGAGCACTACCTGGAAAGCCGGGAGATTGGATGGTGCGCTTTATGGCCACTCTACTGTTCCCGACAGGACTAAAGAAATCCGTGTAAAAGTGAATGAAGTTGCCAATCATTGAGAAGAGAATAAATTATGAATCTGGCACCCATGTTGAAACATGAAATCAAAGAAATAGGCCTGGTTTCCCTTTACTTTTTCTTTTGTTTCAGTGTGTTCCTCACGTTGAAGAAATTACTGCTGGCTGACTACCAGATCGAAGTTTCAGTCCTTTCGACGGCGGCCATCAGTGCGCTCATCGCCGCGAAAATTGTGATCATTCTCGACAAGACTCATGCCGGCCGCCGCTTCGACGCCGGCTATTCTCTGGGATTGGCTGCTCTGTATAAGACGCTGATCTATATCCTGGTGACGTTTATCGTCTTGTACCTGGAGAAACTATTTCATGCCTATCGGGAGACCGGCACGCTCACGCAAGCTATCTCGTATGTGTGGGAGCATAAGGATCGCAACCTCATATTTGCCAAAGTGCTCTGTGTCGGTTTGGCGTTTTTTGCGTATCACCTGTACGCGGGGCTCGACCGCCGCCTCGGCGAAGGGACGCTTCGCAGACTGGTCATGGCATCGCCCGGAGAGACTCCGACCCCGGATAAGGGATAAGAAGGCGGAATTCAGTTCCCAAGAATAATGACAAGAGAGGTTAATCAATGGCTTACGAAATTTTAGGAATCGATAACGAGATCATACGTGCCCGTATTTCGGGCGTTATGAGGCTGGCCGACCAAAAGGAATTGCAGCAAGTGGCCCGCGATTTGATTGATCAAGGCATGAAACCGAGGCTGCTGGTGATGGCTGAGAATTTTGAAGGCTGGGAAAAGACGGAGGAATGGGAAGATGTCGGCTTTCTGACGGGCTATGGCGACTCCATTGTAAAGATGGCGATTGTGGGCGACGAACGCTGGAAAGAGCAGGTCTTCATGTTTACCGGCAAGGGACTGCGGACCACCGAGATCGAGTTTTTTCCGCTGCTTTCATTGGATGAGGCGGAGTTATGGATACGTTCATGAGCCAGGATTGCGTCCGCAAGGTCCGGCAAGAATCATTGCGAGCGAAGTATAAAGTACACGGAAATGGTCGCAGTCATACGTAACAGGTACTTGCTGGCCGTCCTTACCGTGCTGGCGATCACGGTACTTACGGCGGGATGGCTCGCGTACCTCGAGCTTCCGGCCATTCCACCGGTTCTCGTACAGCCCCCGATCCAGACCGATGCCAGCTATGTGGGACGCCACGCCTGCGCCGGTTGCCATGCCGAACAGGATCGCCTGTGGCGAGGCTCGCACCACGATCTCGCCATGCAGGAGGCGAGCGACGAGGCGGTGCTTGGGGATTTTCGCGACGCCGAATTCAGGAAGGACGGCGTGGTTACCCGATTCTTCCGTCAGAACGGGCGCTATCGGGTGCGTACCGACGGCCCGGACGGCAAGCCTGCCGATTTCCAGATCAAGTACACCTTCGGCTTTACGCCGCTCCAGCAGTATCTGGTCGAGCTTCCGGGCGGGCGGCTTCAGGCCCTGTCCATCGCCTGGGACAGCCGGCCGAAGGAGCAGGGCGGCCAGCGCTGGTTTCACCTCTATCCGAACGAAAAAATCGACCACAAAGACGAACTGCACTGGACGAAACGCTCGCAGAACTGGAACTTCATGTGTGCCGAATGTCATTCGACCAACCTGCAAAAGAACTACGATCCGGCCAACCGTACTTATAACACTACCGCGTCAGAGATCGACGTGGCCTGCGAAGCCTGCCATGGACCCGGTTCCAATCATGTGGCCTGGGCCGGGCGCAAGCCTGGCTACGAACGACTCGATGCCGGGACCAGGGGCCTGACCGTCCTGTTGAATGAACGCCAGGGAGTTCAATGGACGATCGATCCTGCATCGGGCAATGCCAGGCGCGGCGCTCCGCGCGGTTCCGAAAAGGAAATCCAGGTCTGCGCCCGCTGCCACGCGCGGCGCGCTCAGCTATCCGGCGATTACCGCCATGGCCCACTGATGGATACCCATCTGCCTTCGCTGTTGCAGGAGACGCTATATCATGCCGACGGCCAGATCGAGGGTGAGGTTTACGAATACGGCTCTTTCCTGCAAAGCAGGATGTACGCGGCCGGCGTGACCTGTAGTGACTGCCACGAGCCCCACGGTCTCAAGCTGCGCGCGACGGGGAATGGGGTCTGCCTGCAATGCCATAGCAAAAACAAGTACGATACCGAAAAGCATCATTTCCACCGCACCGGCTCTGACGGCGCCAATTGCGTCGATTGCCACATGCCGGCCAAGACCTACATGGTCGTCGATCCCCGCCGCGACCACAGTTTCCGCATTCCTCGCCCGGACCTTTCGGCGCGGCTCGGGACCCCCAATGCCTGTGCGAACTGCCACGCCAACAAGCCGGCCCGCTGGACGGCGGACAAAGTGCGGCAATGGTACGGCCATGACCCCAAGGGCTATCAGAATTACACCGAAACCCTGCACGCGGCACGGACGAGGGCAATCGACGCCGAGGCGCGTCTGCTCGCCTTGCTGCGCGATAAGGAACAGCCGGCCATCGCGCGGGCCACGGCGGCTGGTGAGTTGAGTCAGTGGCTGAGCGGAAATTCGCTTCCGGTGCTGGCCGAAGCGCTTGGCGATGCCGATCCGCGCGTGCGCGCCGCCGCGGTCGAGTCATTGGTG
Source organism: Methylobacter marinus A45 (assembly GCF_000383855.1). Lineage (GTDB taxonomy): Bacteria > Pseudomonadota > Gammaproteobacteria > Methylococcales > Methylomonadaceae > Methylobacter > Methylobacter marinus. The sequence continues at coordinate 4,863,439 of NZ_KB912877.1, read as the reverse complement.
CCGCTGCCGCCGGAGCAGCTCTGGCAGCTCGCCCATCCGCTGCTGCGGGACCCGGTGCGAACGGTGCGTATGCTCACGGTGGGTGCGCTGGCTGGAATTCCCGTCGAACAGGTGCCTCCGAGCGAACGAGCTGACTTTAGTAAAGCCATTGACGAGTATCTGGCGTCGTTGCGGTTCAATGCCGACGAACCGGCCGCGCAGGTTAATCTGGGCAACTTCCACGCGACGCGCGGCGAATCCAGGGAAGCTGAACAGTCATACCGGGAGGCGCTCGTCATCGACCCCGATTGGCTGCCTGCCTACGTCAATCTCGCTGATCTCTACCGCCAGACGAACCGCGATAGGGAAGGGGAGTCTCTGCTACGAGAAGGGCTGGCGCGCCAGCCGAAAGCGGCCATTCTGCACCACAGCCTCGGATTGTTGCAGGTGCGGCGGAAGAATCTGCCTGCGGCTCTGGGGTCACTGAAACGGGCGTTGGAATTGGCACCTGAGGATGCCCGCTTTAGCTATGTTTATGCAGTGGCCCTGCAGAGCGCCGGGCATGCGCGGGAGGCCAGGGCCATCGTCGAGACCGCACTGATGCGGACGCCGGGTGATCTTTCACTGAACGAACTACGGTCTCAGTTGGCGAAGGAGATAAGCAAGCGATAAATACACTGCCACTCAATGCAATATTCTGAAACTAAAGGAATACACACATGAAACCGACATTCATAATCAATCTGTTGCTGATTACTCTTTTGATGCTGACCGGCTGCCAGTCCACCGGCGATAATCAAGCCGATGCGATAGATGCGGCTCAGATCGACCGCGATGTGGACGCCGCCCTGGCGAAGCTTTACGAAACCACGCCCTCGGCCAAACTGTTGGCGTCCAAGGCGAAGGGTATCCTGGTGTTTCCGAATATCGTCAAGGCCGGCTTCATCGGTGGCGCTCAGTACGGGAAAGGCGCTTTGCGAAAGAGGAGCCAGACAGCGGGTTATTACAATATCGTGGCAGGATCATTCGGTCTGCAAGCCGGGGTGCAATCATTTGATTATGCACTGTTCTTTATGAACGATGAGGCGCTTGCCTATCTCGATCGCAGCGAGGGATTTGAACTCGGCATAGGTCCGACAGTGGCTGTACTGGACGCAGGTGCGGCGGGAAATCTGAGTACCACGACTCTCAAGGATGATGTCTATGCATTCATATTCGGGCAGAGAGGCTTGATGGCAGGTATTAATTTGGAGGGATCAAAGATCACCAGGATCAATCCGTAACAGGATATGACATTGATGACACAACACGACAAGATGCGATTCCTATTGTAGCTGCATCCTACCGTGCTGCTCTTATGGATTTAATAACGTGGCGCCTGTTGTAGGGCATCCCTTTGTCCTTGCTGATAGGCCCGCTGTTCGGATTCCTTGTGTTTGCCATACAAATAACCGCCCGTAGTGCCGGCAGCAGCACCAATGGCTGCCCCCAGACCGGCATTGCCTGCCATTGCACCGATGGCAGCGCCGGCGGCAGAACCGCCCAAACCTCCGGTGACAGTGCGTTGCTGAGTCTCCGACATGCCGGCGCACCCGGCCAAATTAATAATGGCCAATATCGCTATGATTAAGATCGAAAAGCTTTTCATGTTGTATCCTCTTCAATTTATTTTTTACAAGGCCATTTTTCGGTTAAAAATCTGAATTCCGTTTCGACCGGCATTTCGTTCATGTATTCAGGGTGTTGTTGAGCCCATGAAACAAACATATCGATTGTCTCGTTGCGCGAAGGCTTAGGCTCCGGAGCACATAATATCTTCAGTTCCCGCTCATCTGCCGTCGCGGCCTGATAATAATGGAAAGCGCCGACCAGATAACCGTGGCAAAAATGGATGGCATCCCGATAATGGGGGTCTTGCGGCGATGCCGTACAGAGATTGATTAGGTTTTGTGTCTGCTTGGCTACGAAATCATTCTCGGTCACGTTGGCTTTTGCCGCGCCAGTGACAAATAAAGCGAGCAATAAGAAGAAGGGGGCGGGATGTTTGAGTTGCATAAGTTATATCCTCAGTTTTTTGCTTTAATGGGAAATAAATTCTCTACAACAGGAAAAGCGCATTTATACATGCGCCGCTCTATCAATTTGAAGAAAAGCATCTTCCTTATCTGTGGTGTATTTCTGTAGTCATTCCTCCCTATCCTTTTCACATTGCCTATAGCAAACATCTACTTCAAGCGGTTACTTTGTGTCATACATTGGATGTCATTGTGCTTATCTTGTTCCGGTTAATAAGGGAAACTAAAGCAAAAATGAAGGCGGTTATTTAATCGCTGGATCAAAAGGGACACAGGGCGTGATCTAATATTGCACTTGTTCCAATTATTTTTAAAAGATTGTCCATTAAAGCTAAATGTCGATTGATTTTATTCCATTCCCTCCTGAAACCCTGATACGCGTCCTGACTATGCTGTCTCTTGGCGGACTTTTACTTGCGGTCGGTATGCGGCTCGATCTCCAGTCCGTGGCTCGGGCCCTTATGTCGCGCCGGCTGTTGGTGGTCTTGCCTCTTAATTTCATATTGGTTCCCGTATTGGTTTCCGCTGTCGTGTGGGGTTTCGATCTGCCGCCGGAACTTTCTGCCGGCATGCTTTTGCTGGCTGCAGCGCCGTTTGCTCCGGTCGTGCCGGTTTTCGTCAAAATGGCTGGCGGCAATCTGACGCTCGCCGCTGGCCTGACGGCGATCTTCCCAATATTTTCCACTTTTCTTACCCCGCTGGTCTTCGAGGCGAGCCTCTCAAGATTCTCTTATGCCGGCTACGCCGATGCACTAAAGTTTTTTCCTTTGAAGAGCCTGGCAATCCTTTTTAACACAGTGACGCTTCCGATCCTTGTAGGAATGGCTCTGCGCCAGGCATTACCCGTCTTGGCCTGCCGAATGCTCAGCCCTCTGGAACGGCTGGCGGAAGCTGCCGGTGCTGCATCTCTGGCCTTCGTCACCTATGTGGAATTTGAGAGCATTGTGGCGACAGGTTTGAAATCGCTGTTGGCGATGGCCCTGGCGGGCGAACTGTCATTTTTGTTAGGGCTCGCGTTGGGCGGATCAAGGCCGGCCAGTCGGCAAGTGATCGCCTTTGGAACTGCCAATCGGAACATCGCCCTGGCGCTGCTTGTCGCCATAGATAGTTTCGTTGGCACGCCGGTGGTGGCGGCGGTTGTATCAAATGGCCTTCTGTTGATTTTTCTGGGGCTTCTTCATGTTGCCTTTTATCGCTTGGCCGATAGAAAAAAGAATACCGACTCCACCGGTTGATGTAGTCGATTTACAGCCATGCGCCTTACTGTGCCGGATTAATCTAACAGCTATGTTTTACTGCCTAATGTTAGCTACCTGTTGAATAGTAGCTTTTGTTCGCAGTTTAGCTTTTTGATCTTGAGGAGCCTGCATCAAAGAAACAAGATCACTATGTAAGACATAAAGCTGGTCTTTTCTTATTGCACCTGTCGTCAAATAAACCTTTCCGAACTTATATTCATCTGTAACTTTGGCGCTATTCCAATTGTCGTCACTGCGGACTGAAAAAACAGTTTCGGTTACTTTGCCTGATGCGCGGTTGGCAATGACGATCAATTCATCTTTACTGACCAGAACAAGTCCGTCACCGCCGATAAACCTTGTTGTCAGCTCGATTTCAGGTCGCCATGGCGCGTGCAGTAGCGGATGAGGCGTTAGCGGCGCAGACAGCGGAAGGAATACGAAGCGCGGCGCTTGCCATTGTGGCGAATAAGATGGCGGATGGATCGAACACATGAGTGGCTGATTTTGGCCCAGACTGTTGCTATTGGTACGACGGCTTATCCAACTTGCTGAAGCCGTTTTCAGTAATGACCCTATTTTGGGGCAAGCCCAAAATCATGATAACTCCGCCTGATGGCTTCATCACCAGCGGTCGGATAAAAAATGTTGAAAATTTTATGCGTTTTGACACGATCTGTGCCGATGGCGACTATTTGCTCAGCAACGGAACCTGCCCAAACCTCAGCACGTCGATATGACGAACAGTCATCAGCTACCGGATAAGTTGCCAGACGTCCGAGTTTTTGCCTGAGCATAGCATGAAAGCTAAAGTGCAAGATTTTGACATTATCTGTGTCGGCATTTTGACACTAACCCGGATATTTCATGAAACCACAGAGAACACGAACGACCGCATGGATGTGGGAGGTAGAGCAACGCAGGAGCAGTTGCCGAGAACACGAAGAAAATCATGGCGTTATCCTTTATCACCGATAACTTCATAAGCTCATCATGAAATATTTCTAAGTATTTGAATTGAAAAGCCTTCGTGTACTCGATTGCTGTTCCAGACGCAATTCTACCGCCTCCATAATCCCCATGGATGGGGTGAATGCAGAGAAATGACGGGATCATTTCCTGTCCTTGGAGGCGTTCGTGTCCTTCGTGGTGAAATATTCAGGCTAACTTGTCACTTTGGACATTATCTTTATCACTCGGCACATGCTCAGACTAGACCATAAGCTTCCAGTATGGGCGCCAGTTCCTTTTCTATCGTCTGGCGGGATAATCCGAATTCTTCCAGTGTGTAGTGATGATTACTTTGATAATTCTTATTCCGGGCTCCGATAGTCCTCAGCTTGTCCCGAAAGTATTCACTCATGGTCCAGCCGAAATGGTCGTACAGCCTCTCAATAGTCCCGATGGGATCGTTCCTGAGATCGCGGTAATCAATGCAGAAATAACTTTCCGAAGAGACTTGCGAGCGAAAACGGAACAGATGTTTATACCATTCCACCACCAGATCAGCGTAAGACCGAGACTCTGGGCCATTCTTGGCAATTTCCGGGGAATGGGCCTGCCAGGCCGGAACAGTCAGGCTGACATTGGAAGGAATTGATTCGAAGGGATCGCGGATGATAGTAATGAACCGCGCATCCGGGAATTCCTTTTTGATGGACTCGACTGCCCCGCATGATTGGGTCGATTTTATCAGCATCGTGCGTCCCTGGCCGTTGATATAAATCTGACGCTGCAGACAGTTCCGGTAATAGGCCATCAGTTTTTGGCGTTTTTCGGCTGGAAGGGCATCGGGAAAACCTACATTCCAAAGTTGCTCTATGAAGGGGAACAGCAGGTAGATGGCTTCGGAAGCGAACGCGTAGAGATAGATGCCTCCGTCCTCTTCCGCCTGGTCCAGCCGCATCATGTGCAGATCATCCCATCCGCCGAACCACTTTTTTTCACACCAATCCAGGAACCTGCTGAATAGGCCGCCCAGCTTATGGTCAAGGTAAACCAGAGCATCGATCAGCTTTTGAAAACAGATGGAAGGGAAGATAGTCTGGTACATTTTCCAGTAGATGAAGCGTTCCTCGTCCTGGCATAGCACTTGTTGGAGAAAAGTCGTCCCGCTACGGGGCGGAGCGATGATGAATACCGGTTGACGGACTACGATTTTCCGAAAGCCGGGGAACAAGAGGGTGTCCAGCCATCTGAAGAACGCCAACAAAACTATGAATGAAAGAAAGAGATTGCTGAAGAACAGGACATAGAGCCAGCGGCGTAAACGGAAATGTTTCTGTAACAGGGCAATACGCAAGGCTTTAAGGAAATCGCGATAGTTGAAATACATACCTGGAGTCTCCATTGTTGGCGATGGATATCATCTGGACAGTTTGGCTTTCCTGAGCTCATGACAAGTCTCTAGCATTTAAAGTATGTCGCCAATCAAATAAGATAATCTTGTCAACTCATTGAATAGACCCTTCAATGGCAAGAAAAATTCTTATGCAACGAGCAATCAGAGCCAATTGATCAGATGATGCCGGGCACAGCCAGTGATCAAGGTTGAATCGCTGTTGGCGATCTGTTGTTTGTTAATGCGATGCTATGGATTGCAAGGACTGTATCGCCGTGGCAGGCTGATGGCCAGGACAATTGGCCTGGTGGATTGAAAACCGCAGTGCCAGTCAATCAATGGCACTGCCCCAGGACTCCGCAAAGCCGTTCAAAAGACTTGAGCATTTTGTTTTTCAATAACTTCCGGCCTATTAAATGCCTGACATCGGTTGCAACTCCTGCTAACTGATCGGCATAACTGCGCACTTGCTGAAAGACCACCGTACCATCGCGAAACGCCAGACAGCCGGTGATCCATTGGCTGGAATTGTATGAATGCGACGCATAGAATTCACGGGTTAGAATCAATGTCCCGCCGTTCCAATCGTAATTGACGTGGTGTCTGAGAATGACGGCCGGCCGGTTTTGCACGTTTTTTTCGACCCACTGGAACATCTCGTTCGTTTTGGGCGGCAATGTTGTCGGGTAGTTTATCCAGGCTTTGTGCAAGTCTGGAACGTAGCGCGCCAGGATGACGCTTGCGTTTGCGGCCTGGTCAAGTTCCACGGAAGGCTTGATATTCAGGTTCTTCTCACGCGCATAAGAGGCTATTGCATAGGTTCCATTGCGTTGGTAGGCTTCAAATCGATCGAAAAGAATCTCACGGTAGCGTTGTTCGATTGTGTCCCGGATGGCTTTATGGGGGGAGCCATTGGAAGTGCGCTTGAGAGTTTTTAATTTCTCGATCTCGTGGCCGGAGAGATTGAATTTGTCGCCCGGTTCGGCATCCAACAAAGCCTCGGTTTCTTCGTCAGACAGAACGACAGGCGACAAGGCATCCACTTTACTGTGCGCCGTCAACATCCCATGGACAGTGACATCAACGTCGAGCAAATCCGGATTATCCGTCCGCAAATGTCCGGCCACCTTGGCCAAGGGAACCGGCAGATACCAGGCAATGCCTGCGGCAATCTCATCGGAGCGGTTCTCGCTCAAGGCATAAATGACGGGTTGTCCTTGTGCAAGTTCGTTAATCTGACGCTCATCCATTTCCAATACGCTCAAGACCTCCTCGACCGCCGGCGGTTCAGCAAAAGCAGGAATTCCCGTCACAATAAAACTGATGCCTAACAGGCATGCGATGGCGGCAGCATGATTTAATATTCCTGACATTGTGCGACTCCTCGATCTTCAAGCTGTGCAGGCTAGTAAAATAAACTATAAACGTTCATGGGTAGGGAAAAACAATCCGGCTAAACGGTCATTTCAGGTGCCGGTATCCAGCTTGAGCGCTTCAGCCAGAGCGATCCAGTCTTCAGGGCTGAGCAGGGTGTTGATGTTTTCATCCAGCAAAATCAGGGTGTCGTCGTCAAAGTTGGCTTCTTTTATTTCCTTATTCCCGGTCAATTGGCGCATTGCGTAAAGCAAGGCCTCGTTGCCCGGCGTGTCGAGGCCCAAACCGGCTTCAATGAAATTCTGCGCCAGATAAGCCACTGAGCTGTTCGATCCCGGCCAGATGGCTTCATCCCGCCCTTCCAGCAGATGGATCAAGCCGTCAGGCCGCCGGCTGTTCAGGAGTCCCATCGCCACAGTGTTCAAAAAGCGGACCAGCTCCGTACCCTGGCTGGCCAGCCTGGGGTCTTTTATGACATGCCGGACATAAGCCAAAATTTCAAAGGTATGGGCTATCAATTCTTCCCGAACGGACAGCCTGGCATCCTGATGCAGGACTTCATGCCCCAATAAGATGCCCAACAGGCGGATATCCTCGTGCCGGTAGTTCTCATTGACAATGATTTTAAAGTGCCCGGTTCCATCGTCAATAACATGCGCGGCCACACCATCGCCAGTTGCAAGACGCCCGAAGGCGACACTGGAATAAACGTCGCTTTTGATGGCGTCCGCCGTCCCTCCCGCTGTGCTGTCGACAGTCGTCGCTAAGGCCGCCCGCAACAGAAGGTCCCGCGTTTTGGCCTGGATTGCGGGATCATCCATGATCTTCAGTCCAGGCTGCCCGGCTATTTGATTGACCTGGGCTCTCAACTGTTGCTCCGTAATCGGCGTGCCGGAGGCTGCGGCGGGATTTGCCGGCCGATCAGAAGGGTAGACCTGGGACAGGAACATTGTCTCGTCGGTCGGCGGAAACGCGGGGCCTTTCAGGCGATCTTCCAGGCTGGCCGGCTTGTTGGTTTTGCTCCATGCGCTATAGTCCGCCCTGGATTGACCGGTCCGACGATCGATCAAATCAGCCGCGTAGATAGACAGGCTCACCACAGCGATCAGGGTAACGATCACTGTGCGCTTTATCTGTATGTTACAAACCTCACGGTAGGATTTGTCCATAACGGAAGATCGATCGTATTGTGGGATATCGAGGAAGCAAATCTGAAACTGTGCTTCGGCAAAGAATATAGGAAAAGCCCGGCAAAATAACTTGGGTAAAATACCTATCGTATTCGTCTTGCATTCCGGGAATGCGCGGTTTATGAAAATATGATATGCATGGATGAAGCGGAAGCGCGCGGAGTGATTGACCAAAGCGCGGGGCTATCAAATTCTTGTTTATTATCTGAAGATTTCTTTGAGATCCGGCGGGGCATTTCAGGATAAAACGCTGCTGCTTAAAATACGGGAACGGGCGCCCGATCAGGGTTTCTTCAAGGGAAAAATCCGCTTCCAGTCCTTTTTCATGTCAACCACAGTCCAGCCTTTCTGCCCGGCCTCATCAAGCGCTTTGTCAAGCCGCCCGATGGAGGATTGCCGGTCATAGGCCGTCTCGCGTTTGTCGTCGGTATGATGAACGAGAAGCCCGAAACGCGGGCCATCGCCGGCTGTCGTCCATTGCAGCATTTGCAGATCGCCGTCGGAATTGCCGAATGCGGCGATTGGCCTGTGACCTATGAATTTATTGATAGCCACTGGCTTGCCGTCCTTGTCGTCGATAAAGTCGACCTCCGGCAGGCGCATAAGCACCGGTTTACCGCCCTGAAATTCGAATTTGGTTTTGATGCTGCTGCCGATAACCTGCTCCGGCGGGATGCCATACACTTTCTCGGTCCATGGCCGCATGAACTCGATGCCGCCGCCGGATAAGATGTACATCTTGAAACCTTTGCCGCGCAAATAGGCAAGCAATTCGAGCATCGGCTGATAAACCAGTTCGGTATAGCGCCGGTTGTGTTTCGGATGCTTTGCCTCAGCGAGCCAGTCTTTGACGATTTGAGCAAATTCTTCAGTGGTCATGCCCGCGTGAGAGGCCATGACCAGTTCCAGCAAAGCGCGTTCACCGCCTGCCATTACAGCCTTCAGGTCTCCGTCAAGCACGGATTTGAACGGCTCCGTGTCTTTCCATTCAGGATGCCGAGGGCTAAGCGCCTTGACGCGATCAAGCGCGAAAGCGAGCTGAACATACAGAGGCTGTTCGGACCACAGGGTGCCATCGTTGTCGAACACGGCGATGCGTTTGGCGGGCGCTATGAAATGCCTGCCGCCTTTTTGAGTCGTCTCTTTGACGAATTTTACGATAGCGGTCTTGACCGGTCCGCTGTTCCACGAGGGCAGGGGATCTGCGGTTCGGGCATGAGTGACCATCGAAAACGACAACAATAAGAAGCACAGGATGCTACGGTAGCCATAAAATGTTAAACGTATGCCGGATAATTGATTCATGGTGTCCTCGATACATTTGTTGACGCAAAATATAAGTCGAATCGAGCCTGTCTTCGAACATGAGGCGGATTCCCTGGATTTTTCAAACCGTGGCTTACCGGTGTCAGCCTTGTCTGGCAAAGGTCAGTCATAGAATTCGTTTAAGCTGCGTGTATAAAACAAACCTTGATCTGGATAGCGGGGTTCATTCAAGCCTGTCCCAAAACAAGGAACGATGGGGAGCATCGAGTTCCTTGGGCAAGCCGATCATATAAACCAGGCCAATTGCCAGATCCGTCAGCCCCAACGGCACGGCAATCAAGCCCAGATCACCGAAAAGACCCGCTGGAACGAGTAGCAGTGCAGCAGCGTAGCGCAGCAATGATTCCCAGTATACAAAGGAAGCGCGATGGCTGAGGTCGCGGGAGGACAGAATCAGAACCGCGCTGGTAAAGCCAAGGAAACCGGCAAGTAGCCAGCCCCACAAAGGAGCCGGGATATTGAGGCCGAGTATTCGGTAGACCGGCGGAAACAGCAGGATCACAGCTAAGCCGCCGTTGTAAAGTCCTGACCAATAAACAAAGTCCCTCATTTTGAATGGCATGGAAGTCTCCTGATTTAAAACGTTCAAGCAAACACTCAACCATTTCTGGACTGTAATGATAGGGCCTGTTCAGGGGGGCCGGCCGGCTTCAGAATGCTCACGCAAAAAAACATACATAAAAAACGCGGCCGCCGGTTTTTTTCGGCGACCGCGATTAACCTGTCAAACGGATGTCACCTGTTAATCGGCGTCTTCAGTTGCTCCATGACCTGGTCGATAGTGAAGCTGGCCGCTTTCTGGCGGGGCGGATAGTCTTTGAACGTGGCCAGAAATTTGCCGACGCTGCTCTGGGCCGGCACCATCAGGAAGGCATGGTCAAGATACCAATCCCAGTAGGTATTGGATGTGATGGACGCCTTCTCGTAAGGATCAGTGCGCAGGTTGTACAGCCATGGAATCCTTGTCTTGACGAAGGGTTCGCCCCATACCGCCAGCGTGCCCGCTTCCCGCTGCTGGGCGAACACTAGCTTCCAGTTATCGTAGCGCAACGCTGTCAGGTCGCCGTCGTCGGAGAAATAAAAGAAATCCTGGCGGGGGCTTTTTTGTTCCTGGCCGGTCAGATACGGCAGTTGGTTATAACCGTCAAGATGGACTTTGAAGTTTTTCCTGCCGGCCTTGTAGCCCTTGAGAAGCTTGTCCTTGACGTCGGGCGCCCCGGCCGCGGCCAACAGGGTGGGCGCCCAGTCCAGGTGGGAAATGATGTCGTTGGAGATCGTGCCGGGATTGATGTGACCCGGCCAGCGCACCATGGCCGGCACGCGGTAGGCACCTTCCCAGTTGGTGTTTTTCTCGCTGCGGAAAGGCGTCATGGCGCCATCCGGCCAGGTGTTCATGTGCGGGCCGTTATCGGTGCTGTACATGACGATGGTGTTATCGGCGATGCCCAATTCATCGAGCTTGGCCAGTACGGTGCCCACGTTTTTATCGTGGTCGATCATGGTGTCGTGATACGGACTCTGCCAGCGCCCGGCCTTGCCCAGACTCTCGGGTTTCGTGTGAGTGCGGAAATGCATGTGGGTGAAGTTGACCCAGACGAACAGGGGCTTGCCGGCCTTGGCTTGCTTGTCGATAAACTCGGCGGCGCGTGCGGCAATATCGTCGTCGATGGTTTCCATGCGCTTTTTGGTGAGTGGACCCGTATCTTCTATCTTCTGAGTACCGTCGGGATTGGCGAAGCTATGAATCACGCCGCGCGGGCCGAATTTCTTGCGGAATTCCGGAAAGTCGGCTTCTTTCGGGTAGTCCGGCAATTCCGGTTCCTCCTCGGCGTTGAGATGGTAGAGGTTGCCGTAGAATTCATCGAAGCCATGAGCGGTGGGCAGAAACTCGTCCTTGTCGCCCAGGTGGTTCTTGCCAAACTGGCCAGTGACATAGCCTTGGGCTTTTAATAACTCGGCGATGGTTGGATCTTCCTTGCGCAGGCCCGAATCGGCGCCCGGCATACCCACTTTGCTCAAGCCGGTACGGAATACGCTCTGTCCGGTGATGAAAGCGGAACGTCCTGCCGTGCAGCTCTGCTCGCCGTAATAGTCGGTGAAAGTGACTCCTTCGTTGGCTATCCGATCGATGTTGGGGGTCCGGTAGCCCATTAACCCCTTTGAATAAGTGCTGATGTTGGACTGGCCGATGTCGTCACCCCAGATGATAACGATATTGGGCTTCTTTTCGGACGACTGAGCGGGTTGGGCCGCGGCTGATCCATAGGTAAATGTCAGACTAACCGCCAAAGTCATCAATGTGAGCCAGGTAAGCTTGATGTAAGTCATTTTTTCCCCTTATCTCAAAAGTTTGCAAAAAATGAACGACCATTGCCTTGTTTTGGCATACATGCTCTTGCTTAGTTCCATCCGGAAGATGGCAAGATCTGTCAAAGTTGAAATCATCGCATCGGAACGAAGGGTGCAGTACGGTGTCAACGGTTCGAAAGATGATCGGTGGAAATAAGCTAGACGGAGACAGCGAGCTGGCGAAGTTTTATCTCATATCAGTGAAAGGAGGCAGTCCGTGAAGACGATACGACATCCGGAAATACGCACTGTGCTGTGCGTGGCGCTTCTGACGGTAGTGGCAGGCTGCGCGGAGAAAGGGGCGGTCACGCGCCCGGAATCACCGGCAGCCCAGGCGCCAGCGCTGCAAACCGTGGCGGAGCCGGCGGAGGCGGATGCTATCCTCATGCGCATGGCCGAGTTTCTGGCCAAGTCCCTGCGATTCAGCGTGAACCTCCGGACCAGTTATGACACTGTCCAGGAATCCGGCCAGAAGATTGAATTCGGCGAAACGCGAAAGGTCACCGTGAGCCGGCCCGACGGGCTGCGCGTTGAAGCGGAGCATAGCGATGGCGAGAGGCACGTCGTCCTGTACGACGGCAAGGACATCACGGTATTCAACCCATCCCAGAACGTCTATGCGCAGGCCTCCAAACCCGGCGGCATAGATGAGGCGGTCATGTATTTTCTCAAGGATCTCAGCATGAGGTTGCCGCTGGCCATACTCCTGGTCAGCCGGTTTCCGGATGAACTCAAGCGTCGGACCCAGTCGCTCGACTATGTAGAGAGGACTGAAATCTATGGAGTGCCAGCGCATCATTTGGCAGGGCGCACCGAGACGGTAGATTATCAGGTCTGGATTACAGAAGGCGCGCAGCCGTTGCCGCTACGCGTGGTGTTGACCTACAAGGACGCCGAGGGGCAGCCTCAGTTCCGGGCGCAGTTTGCCGATTGGAACTTTTCGCCCGAAATCCAGGATTCCCAGTTCGCATTCACTCCGCCTGAGGGGGCGAGGAAGATCTCATTCCTTGCGCAGTTGCCACAGATCGCGCTTCAGAGGGGAGCGGCCCAGGAACAAACCGGGGGACAGAAATGAACATCAGACCTTCAATATTCGTTACAGTTGTTATGGCCACAATCGTTTTTCTAATAGGGTCCGTGGATGATGCTGTCGCCCGTGGTCGTGGAGGCGGCGGGGGCTTCCGTGGCGGCGGAGGAGGCGGTTTCTCACGAAGCGGGGCAGCGGCTAGCGGCAGCTTTGCCTCCCGCGGCTCAAGCTATCAGGGCAGCAGGGCAGGCGCTGCATCCCGTCAGGCTTACGCCGGCTCAGCGCAACAGAGGCGTCAACAATTACAGCAGAACCCTCCGCAATACGACAGGCAGCAGTTGCAAGAGAGCCGGCAACAATACGGACAACAGGCGCAGCAGAGCCGCCAGCAATACGGACAACAAGCGCAGCAGAGCAGGCAAACGCAGCAGGAGCAAGCGCAGCAAAGACGACAACAAGCCGCGCAGTCTTATCCTTCCGGTTACTATCCACCCTCAGGCTATTATCCGCCGTCAGGATATTACTATGACCATGACGACTGGGACGACGGCGAAGTCGCGGCCGTTGCGGTCGGCGCGGCGGCGCTGGGTGCTGTCGGCGGCTATGCGGCGGGCGAATCATCGGAGCAGTATGCCGAGCCATCCACGATAGTGGTCCAGACCGCCCCTCCGCCCTCGGGCTATGCGAGTCTGCCTTGCGCTGCCACCACCAAGGTTGTTGCCGGTGTGACTTATTATCAGTGCGGCTCCACCTGGTATACCCAGGCTTATAGCAACAGCGGCGTCATTTATGTGCCCGTGCCAGAGCCACGCTAGATAACCCGAGCGGGAAGGAATTACCCTCTGCAGAAACGAATTGAAATTTATACCTCTGGACCTGCGTATTTAGCGCTTCTGCTACCGGTAGAAAGTAGGATTGGGCGATCTAAAGCCGTTTTAAAAATGTGGGGGCGACTTGTCGCCCGGACATAGGCGCCTACCAACAGTAGGCGAAGTCGCCCCCACAGGCTGCGTAGGTCCTATAACCCTGTGATCGGGCCGGGGCAATGTCCCTAGCCCTTTTTTCAGTTCATTGCATTTAATCTGTCACTGGAGGATTGTCATGAGACGGCTTAACCTAACTGTGCCAAGTTTATTTGCCCTGACCGTTCTGGCCGGATGCGCATCCGGCCCCCCTGTGGCTGCACGCCAGCCGTACATGGGCGAAGAGATCGACCGGCCCGACCGCATCATTGTTCATGACTTTGCCGCGACGTCCACCGATGTCCCGCCCGAATCCGATCTCGCCGGCCGAATCGCTGGGTACCTGGTGCCGCAAACGGCTGGGCAGATCGAGACAGGCCGTACATTGGGCGCTCAAGTTGCACTGAATCTGGTGGCGGAGATCCAGAATATGGGACTGCCTGCCGTATGGGCTGGGAGCCAACTGGCGCCGCAGGCCGGTGACCTGGTGATCAGGGGGTACTTCGTTTCCGTCGTTCAGGACAGCGCCGGCGAGCGTATGCTGGTCGGGTTCAGCTCTGAGACGGCTGATCTGAGAACAATAGTCGAAGGCTATCTGGGGGCGGATCAGTGGCAGCGCCGGCTTGAAACGGGACTGACCGGGACCGGGAGCGAGAAGGTACCGTATAGTCTGGCAGATTTTACAACCCTTGCCGCGACCGGAAGTCCTCTTGATCTTGTCACGGGCGGCACGTCGAACTTAAAAAGAGAAAGGAAAGACCCGCCGACGATCAAGGACGCCGCTCAAGCGACCGCCAGTGAAATCGCCGATCAACTGAGGATGAAATTCAGAGAACAGGGTTGGATCTAACCGGATGCCTGATGCTCATTTATCGCTCCGTAGCCTGACAGCCCAGGAAAACAAGACCATTCGAAAAAAGGACACCTTCCATGACTATAAAAACCTGTTTTTTCACGTTTTTCAAAACCCTGATAATGCTCGCAGCAGCCTTGGCGGCGACGTCCGAGGCTGCTGAAGAGGGCGCCGTCAAAAATCCCTGGGCTTTCAATCTCACGCTGTACGGCTGGCTGCCAGGCGTGGACGGCGACTTCTCCGCAGGCCGGTTTAGCAAGTCGGTCGATACCAGCTTTATCGATATTGCCGAAGAGCTAAGGAACTTCCCGCTGGCTTTTATGGGCAAGCTCGAAGCCCATTACGAACGGCTGGGGTTGTATGTGGATGGCAATTACATGGATCTGGATTTCGAGCCCAGATTCGACCAGGGAATCAGCAAGGGCTTGTCGAGCCAACTGGGAGTCATGGAGTACGGGGTCATGTACCGGCTGTTCGGCGTGCCGGCGGCGGAACAAGTCGGGCGCTGGACGGAAAAGACGCGGTCCAATGGGCTCGAAGTCTATGCAGGCGGGCGGACCATCTGGCTGGACAACCAGGTTGAGTTCAGGGGTATAGGCAAAGCCTCGTCCAGCGAGAGCCTCACCAGTCCGCTCATCGGCGGGCGGTTCACGGTGGAATTCAGCCCGGAATGGTTCGTGCTGGTGGACGGCAACGGCGGCGGCTTTGGCGTGGACGACATCGAATTCGCCGGCTCCGTAATGGGCATGGTCGGCTATCGCACCACTTTGTTCGGTGTACCTGCCTCGTTGGAAGCGGGCTATAGAGCTCTGCGCCTGGACTTGAAAAAACGTCTCATTGAAACCAACGTCACCATAAACGGGCCGTTCATCGGGCTGACAGGCTATTGGTAAAGGTCGATGTGGTTGATTCAAGGCATTGGTGCCGAAGTATTGAAGCAAGACTGTCATGCTATCGGTGGCACTGGATTTTAAGGAGTTTTGCAATGGGCAAATTGATTGCTTTACCGGTGTATTGGGTCTTGATTATGACATTGTCCGGCTGCGCCGCCCTCCGGCCCCATTCTCCGCCGCCGCAGCAGGTCGAGGCGCTGGTCCGGATGCCGGGCATGCCGGAAGTGCGGGCCTGGGGCGATGAATTCAGCCCGGTATTCCAGAAGGACTTGATCGAATCCTTACGTCAGGAACAGCGAAGCGGCCTGTTCCGGGAGGGCGAAACTGTCGACATCCTGGCGATCTCAGGCGGCGGCGGGGATGGCGCTTTCGGTGCGGGAATGCTGTGTGGCTGGTCTGCCGCCGGCAACCGCCCGAGCTTTAAGCTGGTTACCGGCATCAGCACGGGGGCATTGACCGCGCCGTTCGCATTTTTAGGGCCGGCCTATGACGATAAGTTGAAGAAGGTGTACACGACTATTTCTTCGAAGGACATTTTCAAGCTGAAATCCTTCTTCGGTATGGTGCAGACGGACGCCATCGCTCTGAATGATCCTCTCGCCAAGCTCACCACGGAATATATCGACGAGAAGATGCTCAAGGACATCGCCGCCGAGCATCTCAAGGGGCGGCGGCTCTATATCGGCACTACCGCCCTCGACGCCCAGCGTCCCGTGATCTGGAACATGGGCGCCATCGCGGCGTCGGGCCGTTCTGATGCGCTCGAACTGTTCCGTAAGATCATGATTGCATCCGCCGCTGTGCCGGTAGCTTTTCCGCCGGTTTATATTCCGGTCGAAGCCGGTGGGAATAGCTATGACGAAATGCATGTCGACGGAGGCGTGACCAATCAGGTGTTTCTCTACGGTCCTATGTTGAACTTGCCGGCTGGCAGGAAAATATTGGGATATGACCAGCCCCTCCGAAAACCGCGGGTCTTCGTTATCCGCAACACGCGAATCAAATCCAATTGGCTTGCCGTGAAGCCGGTTATGCGTTCCATCGCCCCACGCTCTGTCGCTTCGCTCATCAAGGCCCAGGGCGTCGGAGATATCTACCGCATTTACGTCATCACCCAACGGGACGGGCTCGATTTCAATTTGGCCCATATTCCCGATGAACTGGATACGAACCGGAGCGATGAATTCAACAAGCAGGTGATGAACGTCTTGTTCGATACCGGCTACAACCTGGCTCGCTACGGCTACCGCTGGCAGAAGACCCCGCCGGAGTTCTTTCCCGAGAATGGGGCCGGTTATGAATAGCAGCCAGCCTGGTTCAGGAGCAACCAGTCAATTTCTTTCGATAAAGCGCTGAATCATCAGGGCAAATACCATGAGAAAGTGTATCGGCGAATTATCCTCATCCCCTTGATGTCGGCAGATTGTGATAATGATGGCTGAAAAAGCGATCGGAAACACTGAGTCCAGCAGCGGGCGCGCCGCTGTTTCACTTTGTCAAACAGGGCGGGATTAAACGCTTGTCGGTAAATGCTATCAGGTGAGGTTTGCCGTTTGATCCCGAAAAAAGGAGTGCAACGACAATCCGCATCAATAGCCTTAATCAGTGAAATTATCCTTGATACTTGTCTGATGTTTAGTGGCGATAGGGATAGTATTTTATGGAATATATTATTACTTTATAACTGATGTTACGCATTAGTTGAATTAAGACAGGTTTAACAAAGTACCTCCAGCGCGGTGGTTATTTGAATTCAACTGTAGGGTCGAATTCATTCGACCCGAAACGCTTGCTATTCAGTTTAGTGCGAATAAATTCGCACCTACGCGTGCATGAACATTCAGGCGATGAGGTCACTGTCAGTTGAATAAAGATCGGTTTAACAACCTATCGCCAGCGCGGCAGGCAGGATAAAAACGGCCCATGCGTAACATCAGTTTATAAAATATCCTGAAATCCTTTGGGCAAGCCCGCATTAAGTTTTCAAAATAAAAGTGTATTTAAATAACTCAGATTAAGCATAATCGGGTTATTGGATGAAACTTTGTTGAATTAAGCTTATCCAATGTTTGCCAAAAAAAAGCATTAAAATCATTGGTTTATTGTTTTTAAATGCTATTGACGAGAGAAATTGGTAAAGACAGGCGCTGAACGAGGAAAACATTAAAACTGTTTAATAGATAAAATTTTATTAACGTTAATCTTCAGTAAGGGGAAATGTATGAAAAAAATAATAAAATTATCAATGCTTACCCTGGTTTTCAGTATGATTGCGGCTTGCTCGACTACTGGCAATATACAGTCGCAAATCGATGACTTGAATTCTAAAATTTCTCAGATATCATCCGATGCGGCCAGCGCGCAAGCTTCGGCGGCTGAGGCGACGGCAAGTGCCGAAGCCGCGGAAGCCGCGGCTAATAGGGCGGCTCAATATGCTCAAGATTCCAATAGAAAATTGGATAGCGGTTACATTAGGCCGACGATGAAATAACCTTGTTGTTCAAATAGCCCGATGAGAGCCTTTCCAGGCCTTCGGGCAATTTCTGGCCGCCTTCCGCAAATGCTGTCAAGTCGCATTTGCGGAAGGCCCGGTTGGTCGGAAACATCGGTTATTTAATTGGTTTTGTTATTTGAGGCGGCCTGTTTTTTATCGAGCTCCGCGAAAACGTCCTTGGCTACCAGAATGGCATTGATGGCGGCAGGAAATCCAGCAAAAACGGCCATTTGCAGGATTACTTCGACAATCTCCCCGCGACTGCACCCGACATTGAGTCCGCCTTGAATATGCGCCCTTAATTCAGTAGTTGCATTACCCAGCGTCGTAAGCGATGCAATGGTAGCTATTTCACGTTCTTTAAGCGACAGAACACCGCGTGAATAAATGTCGCCGTAGGGAAATTCGATGATATAGCGCGCCAGGTCGGGCGCAATATCCTTAAGTGCATCCATAACGCCTTCGCCGATAGACCCATGAATGCTTGAGAGTGTTTCCTGGCCGCGTGTATAGCGATTCGTATCCATCAGCTTTATCCTCTCTATGGTTGATCATGCAAATTTGATATTTTTTTCCGATGCATAATTCATTTGAATGATTTCCAAGCCCGTCATTGTTCCGGGTAATTGGCGCCAACGCCGCCTGATTCATGCCCGGTTATAGTCTGTTAGAGGAGGGTGGCGATGATCCTCATCAGCACGTCCTTGATCGGGATCTGGATGGAGAACAAGGCGATGATGGGAATCAGGGCCGGGATCGCGATGACGAACAATGAGGTCTTGCCTATCGGTACCAGGCGCATCTTCCTGACCGCCTGATAAAGGGACAGAGTGTCGGCTACCGGCCCGAGTTCCGGCGCCTGCAGAATCGAATCGTCAACTTCAGTTTCGCCCAGAATCCAGCGCCGGCGCACCAGGCGCCCGTGGTCACCGACCAGGATGCCGTATTCCAGCAAGGCGCGGCGCCTGGCGATAACAAGCGGCCGGAAAAACATCAGCAGCGGTGCCAGGCAAATGCCGACGAGAGCGATCAGAAAAACCGTGAGCAGGGTCTTTAAGGACTGAACGTCGGCTCCGTGATACAGGACCTGATGAGCCAGGCGCGACGACAGCACGGCCGAAACGGCGAAGGCGAACAGGCTGAACGCCTTCGGCAAGTGTTCCAGGAAACCCAGGCCGCCGGCACTGTCCGGATGGGTGGGCACGATGTCGAGGTCGAGCCGGGCGATGCGTTTAAGCAGCACGAATATCAGGAACAGGCGCCAAAGCCAGGCCGCCAGGAAGGCGACGAAAACAGGGCGGCTTACATAGATGAACCACCAGCCGCCAAATCCGAGATGGTCGCCGATGGCGGCCCAGTTGACTTCATGTTCGAATTCAAATCCGCCGGCGGCCGTGTCCAAGGCGGTCCAGATAACGATGAGCGCGATGATCGCAAGCCAGGGCAGGGAACTGTCGCGCAGGCGGGTCAGTCCCTCGATAATGCCGGCAAATTTCTGTTTCTGGGCGGCCGGCACCAGGCCGGAGCTCAGAAAATAGGGAATCAGCATCGTGCTCGTCTGGTGTGCTATGCCTTCGCCCGCTATGAACAGCGGTACGGCGAGCAGAAAGCGCACATGTACGCCGAAGTGCCGCAGCAGCGGATCCTCGACGGTGCCGGGCAGTATCCGGCCTGTCAGCAGGGCCCAAATGACGATGGGCAGCCAGGTGAGCACGATGAAAAACACCACCCGCCGCATGATGCCCAATCCCTGTTCGGGAATCAGCCCCACGCGGCGCTGGAGCCGAAACGGCAGGTCATCCCGGATCAGGGAGAACGCCAGCGATGGGTCGACGCTTTGTTTCATGTTTGACTCCTTATCCTGTATGTCCCAATGACTGTCGACGATGCAATAGCGTTCCACCGCCGACAGTGACCGCGGCACTTGAGGCCGCATCGGAAGGCGGCTTAATCGGACAAGTAATACTCCACGGTGGATACCACACGGATTTTCTTGATATGCGGATTGTTTTTGTCTCTAGGCTCTATGGAGAACTGTCCCTGGGAGGCTTTTTTTATCTTGCCCAGCTTGCTGTTGGAGTCTTCAGCGAATTTGAGCGCCACTTCTCTCGCCTTCGTCGTGGTTTCCTGGATCATTTCCGGCTTGATTTTATTCAGATCGGTGAAAAGATATTCGGTCTGGTTTTGATAGCCCTCACCGGTAAAGGCGATGCCGCGTTTGCCTAGTTCGGACAGTTCATTCATGGCTTGACGGACGGTGGAAACATTCGATGAATAGACCGTGACCGTCTGGATAGCCGCATACCGGAACTCGGCCTTTTGGCCGTTACCGTATTGCTGGGCCGATTTGTCGGTAATCGAGGGCAGGGAATGGGATATCTCGGCCGCCGTGATGCCCTTGGACACCAGAAATTCCTCGATGCTCTTTTTCGCGGCTTCGATCGAGTTATACAGGGCGCCGAGGTCGTTGCCGCTCTCGGTGAAAACGATTGGCCAAATCACGACATCCGCTGGCAGTTCCCGCTCGGATAACCCTTTAACGGTAACGCTGCGTTCATATTCCTTGAAATCGATGGCGGCCTGGCCCAGAAGATATCCGAGCGCGGTCAGGCCCAAAAAGACCGATAACCCCAGGATCAGGGCGTTTGTTCTATTTGTTTGGTTCATCTGCTTGATTCAGGTAATTATCCAGGTCCGCTAGTTTATAGGATGATTACCGTCAAGCACCAATAAAACCTTGTTCTTTGTTATCGGCCAGAATTTACCGGCTGCGCGCCAAGATTGCCAAACAATCCTGACCGGCAGCCTGTTACTCAGCCGGTCAGGATTGTTTAAAACGTCTGCAAATTATTCCGCCGGCGTTGAATGGTGCTGGATGTGTTCCGGTACGACATCGTTGCCGTGCTCGCTTATCTGGGCATCGAACCATTCGTGGAGCGCCTGGACATACTGGGGATATTCAGTGGAATAATGAATCTGAGCACCGTTCTCCAAGGCTTCATATTTAAATTGTATGTCGTCGGTTTCCGCCTTTTTTAATAGGGCGAGACCCGGCATATCGGGGCCGTGCATTTGTTCCGTCACGGAAAAATCGCCCTTTCTGAAGTCATTGGCCAGTTTTTGCAAATAGGCCTGGATCGATTTGATTTCGCGGGTATCGTCCGCCGATTTGGCGACAACATGCTGTACGCCGCCATGAACGGTCTTGGTAAACGTCTGTAGGGTTTTGTCAGGGGAATAAGGCACCAGTTGCTTCTGGCGTTGATTCACTTCAGCCATCTGGATAGGGCTGGCTTTTTCAAGGGCTGGCGCTGTTGCAGAAAAAAGCACAAGTCCAACAATCAATAAGGAGTAATGTTTCATAGTCGCACTTCACGTTAAGTTAAAACCAAATGAAAGACACCGTATCTTAAAACCGCACTATAAGAGACAGGGTTTTTATTGCTCAGGTTCAATATTCGATGCTGCTTAAATATATAAAGATCAACGAAAGGCTCAGAACGCAGCAGGGCGGATGAAATTGGCTCATAGCCGGTAAACGCTTCCGCCGCCATCATGGCATTATTAATGCTCACCGATAACTTCATGAACTCATTATGAAATATTTGCAAGTAATTGAATTGCTAAGCCTTCGTGTGCTTCGTGTCCTTCGCGGTGAAATATTCAGGCTAATTCGTATTGCACGCTTTCGGCTTCGATCAAGACCATTGCGGTTTCTCTCTTGCTGAAGTTTTCATCGATGATCAGCGCACAGATCGCGCGCGATCATGCCCCACATGCCGTCGGTATCGGGCAGGGGCGCAATGAGCCTGCCTTTGCCATTGTGTTTGTTGATTTTGATCAGCAGGGGCCGGCCGTTCCCGTCCGCGACGCCTAAAAGTTCATCCCGGGGACCGACCGCCAGGCTGAATACTTGTTTGAAGCCGATATCGCCGATGATCTCGGCCTGACCCGAATGCGGATCGATCCGGATCAGCAAGTCGGTCGCTTCCTCAAGCGTATTAAGCTGCCTGGCGGTGCCGTACAAGGTTCCGTTCGGCAGGAAAACCAGGTCGCCCGATGAGCCCAGGTCATTCCCGTAAACTCCCACTTTGTTGCCTTGTCCGGTTTCAGTATCGATCGTGAGCAGCTCGCCATCCCGCGTCGCGGCGTATAACTGGCCGTCGACACTTGCCGCCAGGGCATTGATCCAGCGCTCCTCGCTCAAATACGCCTCGCCGATAATGTCGCCGACAAACTCGCCTTGTCTGGTAACGGTATCGATGGCGACCAGCCGGGTGAATGTCACGCCGAATAGTTTGCCATCGGGGAGAAAAGCGATATCGGTCATTTCCCTGATGCCGGTTTCGCCCAGGTTCAGAGGATAGGCCAGCTCAGTATTTCGCAGGTAAAGGTTAAGCACGTAAAGATTGCTGGAATCATCGCTCTGGCTGTGATCGTTGGCATAAAGAACATAACCGCTGCCGGGTTTGCAGCCGCTAGCTTCGGCGCCGAAACCGGTGCTTATCGTCTGAGAAAACAGGCTGGCAATAAGCAGGATGCGGGCTGAACACAGTAAATTGAACATGGGCGTCTCCTTTTCAAAATACTCGCAGGCTTGTAGTTCTTGTCAATTCATTTGTCGGCAAGACGCCGGATTCGCTGGTTGATGCGATTATTCATCATTTTGACTGACTGTCCATTCGCGCCATTACCTACGAGCAACAGCTCAGGAACGCGCATAAAACATTTTCCTCAAGTGCGTGGATGGATTTCCGGTGCAGGTGCGGATTTATTTATGCCCTATGGGTACTTGTGCCCTTCAGGGTATCCGCACAGTGCGAATAGTGCGAATACCCTTGCAGGGCACAAGTGAATTCGCACCTACAATTTATCCGTCATAATTAATTAAACAGGACTTACGCAAGCCTGTGGGGGCGACTTCAGTCGCCCATTCAGATAAAAGGCGACTGAAGTCGCCCCCACAGGTTTTAAACCCGCTTGTTTCGGCGGATGAACAGGCAAACTGCGTGAGCCTATTAAATTGACTGACTACTATGAGCGGGAGTGGGATGAAAATGGCCGCCAGACGGATTCAGGATGACTTTTCCATTTCATCCCGAAGCCAGCGCTCAAGTACGTTGATGATGTAAGCTTCCTGTTCCGGCGTTAGGGGGCGGCCTTTCGGGATTCTGTGCCATTTTTCCAGGCAGCCGCGGCAGCAGCAGGCGGTCGCATGCTGGGCGACAAAAACGGGGTGCCCCCGGAATGGGGTTTGTTTGCCGTCATTGGCAATCACGGCCGGGGCCAGGCGTTTGGCGATGAAGTCCCGGGCGTGATCGATGATCGTGGGCAGGCCTTTGGTCCGCAGATAAACGAGGTCCTTGCCCTGGAGGTGGAATTTGCGGCGGAAGGCCGACTTTGAGAGTGCCTCAAAGATTTTGTCTAAGTCTCGCATGTTGTGAATTTAAACCGCGAGGAGCACAGAAACAAGAAATTTCGGGACTGACGCACGCCTGTGGGGGCGACTTCAGTCGCCCCCACAGGTTTTAATACCGCTTGTTTCGGCGGTTGAACGGGCAAGCCGCATAAGACCCTGGTTTTTTACTAGGACTTTTCTCCGTGAACTTCGTGCTCTTCGCGGTTCATGTCTTCTATAAATTTAACTGATGTTACGCGGTCAGTTGAAGTTAGTTTGATTTAATAAAGTGTCGCTAGCGCGACGATTATTTGAATCGGGTTTATCGCACCCGAAGGCGAGTTACGCTGAGAAGCCCATCCTTGGGCTTCTCCCTTCGGGTCAGCTAAAGCTGACCAAATTCGCTCCTGGCGAATTTGTCTTTGCGCGGCCAAAAGAAAGTAACCAAAGACAAATCTGCCTGGAGCAGATTTGGATGCGAAGCACGCGCAGCGTGAGTGCCTGGATGGCACGAGTCAGCAGGCCGCCCGTTGCCGCTTGCTCCCTGTGCTCCTCGCTTTCGCCGAGGGTTGCCAAAAGGGACTCCTGTCCCTTTGGCAACGCGCTTCATCCCTGAAGCGCCCCTTCGGGCTGCTCACTCGGCACATCCCAGTGCCTCGCCCTTTGGGTGCGATGCATGCAAATCGGCTATCCTGCCGATTTGTCTCGGCGAAAGCTCCGGTGCTCGGCGCGGCAAACGGGATGAAACCGCCCGTGCGTAACATCAGAATTTAATGCGCCACGGCTTCCACCTGCACCAGGTTATCCGAAAACGTCGGGGCATGGCCCATGTTGACGAACTCGGCCGAGCTGATGATGTTGACCGTGCCTTTGTTCAATTGCCGCCAATAGCCCAGCGTGGCGACGACGATGCCGGGATTGACGTCGTCGGTGATGCGGGCGTCGCCCTCGAAGCCGCCCCGGTCGTTGAAGACGCGAACCTTGTCGCCGTCCTTGATGCCGCGCGCGTCGGCATCCACGGCATTGATCAGCACGAACTGTTCGCCTTGGCCGCGGATTTTCTGTTCCATGTTGGCATAGCAGGAGTTCAAAAAGCCGTGGCTCTTAGGCGAGATGATGTTCAGCGGGTATTTTCTGGCCAGTTCCGGGTTGGTCGCGGCGGTTTCCCGGGAAGGCACGTAATCGGGCAGGATGTCGAGCGGTTCGCCCGGCTGGAAATCGTCATACATCTGCCGGAAAGGTCCGGCCACGAAATTGCCGCGGGCGGCGGACTCGGACTTGAATTCGCACTTGCCTGACGGCGTCGGGAAATTGCCTTGCCTGTGCGGCGCGCGCGTATCGGGCGCGCCGATCTTCAGGCGCGCGTAGCCGTGCTTGCGCAGGTACGCCAGGTCAATGCCCTCGCAGGCCGGCGAATTCCAGTCGATATAGTGTTCGAGACATTCCGCGTCGGACCATTTGAACTGGTCCTCCTCAAAGCCCAGGCGCGCGGCCAGGCGCCGGAAGATTTCGTTGTTCGGCACGGCTTCGCCGGGCGATTCCACGCACTTGGCATTGTAGGTCAGATAGAAATGACCCCAGGACAAAATGATGTCCTCCATTTCGGCGCCCATTGACGCCGGCAGGATGATGTCGGCATAGGCGGCCGTGTCGGAGATGAAATGCTCGGCCGAGACCAGGAACAGATCCTCGCGCAGCAGCCCCTGGACGATCTTGTCGGTCTCCGGCGCCTGGGTCACGGGGTTGGAATTCCAGCACATCATGGATTTGATCGGCGGGTCCAGCGGCAGTTCGCCGGTCAGCGCGCGGCCGATCTGAAGATTGTTGACCACGCGCGTGCCCTTGGGGATGAGGTCCGGGCGGCAGATCTGGTCGAATTTGTAGGGATGCTCCCACACCGGCATCTGGTAGATGCCGCCGCCGACATCGCGCCAGGCACCGGTCAGGGCCGGCAGGCAGCAGACGGCGCGGATGGTCTGGCCGCCGCCGTAATGGCGTTCGAGGGCGACGCCGATGCGCATGGCGGCCGGTTTCGTGGTCGCGTATTCGCGCGCCAGCGTCCGGATGTCCTCGGCCGCGATGCCGGTGATTTCGGCGGCCCATTCCGGCGTGCGCGTCCTGGCCCGTTCAGCCAGTTCCTCGTAGCCGACGGTGTAGTTGGCGACATAGTCCCGGTCGATCAGGCCTTCTTCGATGATGGTGTGGATCATGGCCATGGCCAGGGCGCCGTCGGTGCCGGGCCGGGGCGCGATATGCCAGTCGGCCTGCTTGGCGGTCTTCGACGCATAGGCATCGATGACCACGACCTTGGCGCCTCGCTTTCGCGCTTCCACGACAAAATGCCAGTGATGCAGGTTGGTGCTGACGCTGTTGCAGGCCCAGATCACGATGTATTTGGCATGGACGAAACTTTCCGGGTCCAGTCCGCCGCTCGGGCCGTTGGTCAGCAGCCAGGCTGTCGCCGAACCTTCGCCGCAGAACGTGCGTTCGCAAACCGTGGCGCCCAGTCGGTTGAAGAAGGCATCGCCGCCGTTCAGGCCATGGACAAGGCCCTGATGGCCCAGATAACTGTAGGGGATGATCGCCTCGGCGCCGTATTCGGCAATGATGGCTTGCCAGCGGCTGACGATTTCAGCTAGCGCTTCATCCCAGCTGATGCGCTCGAACTGTTTGCTGCCCTTGGGACCGGTGCGGCGCAGCGGATACAGTACGCGTTCGGGGTGGTAATGGCGTTTTTCGTAATCCTTTAATTTGACGCACAGGCCGCCGCGCGTCATCGGGTGCCCGGCATTGCCCGTGACGCCGGCCAGTTTCCCGTTCTCGACTTCAAACACCATGGCACAGGTGTCGGGGCAATCGTGCGGGCAGGCGCCCGGATGGGTTGTTTTTATTACTGCGGCCATTTTAAAACGTCCTCTTGCGTTATTTAAATTGTATCGATTCACGACAATTTCGGGATGCTATCACGAATCTTTCTAACGTCTCAACGATCGGCCGGACAGGAAGGCGAATTGCCCGAGACCGACCGTTCGTAAACCGCGAGGTCGCGGATCCAGGCATGGAGTTCCTTGATGGCAAGCGGCACCGTCCAGCCTATCTGGCTGAGCGGAACGTAACCGCCGGCGACTTGCAGGCGATCGCACCAGGAGGTTTTCTGGCGGCACAGATACCGTTTTGCCCGGTGCATGTGCAGATTGTCCGAGGCGATAATAATGCGTTTATGGTTTTCCAGGTGATGCAGGGAGCAGCTGATGTTCTGCCAGGTATTGCGCGCCCGGTCTTCGATGATCAGCTGATCCTGCGGAACGCCGAGCTCGCGCGCGAACGCGGCCATTATCTCGGCCTCGACATGGCTGTTATGGACGGCCGCGCCCGATACGATCAGCCTGTCGCAGGCCTGGTTCCGATACGCCGATACGCCGACTTCCACGCGCATGCGCTGCATCGGATGGAGGCTGCCGTCAGGATTCGCGGGGAACCCCGCCACCAGCACGGCGCAATTGCCCGGATCGGCTCCGGCAGGGGCAGGGCGGGAAGCCAGCCAGTAAGCCAGTTGCGAGAGCGCAAACAGGCCGATGAATACGGCTGAAGCCCGCTTCAGCCATTTGTTCAAGGCCGTGACGATCACCGTTATTCCTTGTCGGCATACAGGTCGTCAATGAGTTGTTTGAACCAGGCGGGCAGGAAAATAACGACAAACAAGCCGATGGTGCTGGTAATCGGAATGGGGCCGACGCCCAGCACTGAAAAAACCAGCAAGATCAGGGCGCATATGATTCTGACTCGGGTTGAGGTGTTCATAATGGCGTTTTCCTATGGGGGCCGATCGGGTTAAGGTTAAAAAGGTTTTACCACGAAGGTTAAGGAAAGCACGACGTTTTTTCTTCGTGACCTTCGTGGTTTAAATCAGTCGTAGGGTACGCAGTGCGTACCTTTTTAAAAAGCCGTGATGCGCTGGCAGATTTTAACAGGTCCGCAGTGCGTACCCTACGGCACGGGCAAATATTCACAATAAATTATTTTATCCCCAGCCGCCTGGCGAGACGGTGCAGGTTGCCGCGGTCCAGGCCCAGGCGGCGCGCCGCTTCCGACCAGTTTTGACCGGCTTCGGCCAGGGTGGCGAGAATGCGTTCTCTCTGGAAGTGATCGACCGCCTGGGTGAGTGATAGCTCGGCGGTTTTATTGACTGTCTCGTTCATCGGTTTTTCGTTGCTGGCTGTGATATCGAGGTCGCAAGGTTCAAGCATCACCGAGCGTCCCTGGATCGACGAGGCGCGCAGGACGGCCCGCAGGATGACATGCTCCAGTTCGCGGACGTTGCCGGGCCACGGATAGGTCCTGAGCCGTTCGATGGCCGCCGGCGCCATGCGAACCTGATCGAGGCCAAGGCGCGCCCGGGCCTGGGTCAGGAAATAGCCGGCCAGTATCGCGATATCGTCGATCCGCTCGCGCAACGGCGGTACATGCAGCGGGTACACGCTGAGCCGGTGGTAAAGGTCGGCCCGGAACCGGCCGTCCCTGACTTCCCCGGCGAGATGCCGGTTGGTCGCGGCAATGATTCTGACGTCGGCGCGGTGACTTTTGTCCGATCCCAGGCGCTGGATTTCCCCGAACTGGACCGCGCGCAGCAACTTGGCCTGGATCGCAAGCGGCAGTTCCCCGACTTCATCCAGAAACAGCGTGCCGCCGTTGGCGAGTTCGAACTTGCCGGCGCGATCGCCATTAGCGCCGCTGAAGGCGCCGCGTACATGCCCGAACAGCTCGCTCTCGGCCAGCGCTTCGGGCAGCGCCGCGCAGTTGACATAAACCAGGGGCTGGCCGGCTCTCGGCGAGCGGGCATGGATGACGCGCGCCACCACTTCCTTGCCGACGCCGGTTTCCCCCATCAGCAGGACAGTCAGGTCGGCTCCGGCGACAATGTCGATTTCGCGGTTCAGCTTCTGCATGGCCGGGCTTTCGCCGAGGGCCTGGTTGCTGCGCTGCAAGGTCTCGTTGACCAGTTCGCTGGTCACCAGTTGCCGGTGTTTCGCCAGGCGTTCCAGCGTGCTGATATAGGTTTCGTAGCGCAGCGACACGGTGGCGAGGGCAGCGAAAGTCTGGAACACCTGGTCATCGATATGATCGAAGGCGCCGGGTTCCATGGCATCCGCCGACAATACGCCGAACAGCGTGTTCTCGTTATAAAGGCTGCAGCCGACGCAGGCATGCACGCCCAGTTGGCCGCCGGGATCATTGGCCAGCATCGTATCGTAAGGATCGGGCCGGTTATCGTCGGCGGGGAACCGGACCGGGGTGCGCGACTGGATAATGGCGGCCAGGCGCGGATGCTGTTCCGGCCGGAATGCCTGTTCCTGGACTTCCGGCAGTAGGCCGAAGGTGGCGACCGGAATCAGCACCCCGTCCTGATAGCGCAGCAAGGCACAGGCATGATTGCCGGTGATTCTGGCGAAGATGTTCAGGAATTCGCTGTAACGGTCCTTCATGGAAAGGTTCGCGGTCAGGCTCAGCACGACCGCGCGAATCGCCTCTTCCATGGTTTCAAATTCCAGGGATTGAGTCATTTGTTCAGGTTGCTTGTAGTCAATTTGATACTGAGTGTGTCAATAAGACATCGTCATGTCCAGTTTTATTTAACCGGTGTTTACGCGCTCTTCCTCCTGTTTCCTTCGTAGTATATACACTGCGTGCGTTGTGCAAAGCCGTCTTCAGTCGGGCGGGGCATGCCGCTCCGTCCGAAACGATTGAAATTGAGTAAGCGCCTCCCGCCATTGGACGCAAATCTCGAAGGATTGTTAAGGACGGGGGCAAACCCCGCCCCGCCTGAAGGGTATGCAATGCAGATCCCGCGGCATTCGGCGCCCTGGCTAATCAGGCTGGCAACACCGCTTTTTTGAAAATTTTGCTGTCATTATGACAGCATTGCAATCTAAATATAAAAACAATACAACAAATTCAATAACTTATAAAATGGCATATATATTGCAATACCTGTGGAATCATCTTCACCGGCTTTTTACCGTGTGCATTATGTCTAATGTTTCTCGAACAGAGAATTCCTCAATCCTGCCTGGAGAAGAACAATGGCTTCTAAATTGGTGAACAAAACCGCAGAAAAAGTATTGGCTAACAGCCCCGGCAGCGTCTTTATCATGCTGTCGATGTTGCTGGTCATATTAAGCGGCTGCATGGCGGCGACAATAAAGCCGCCAGTTGCCGAGCTCGATCACATACGCACGGTGGTTGTCGTGCCGGTGGAATCGCCGCCGCTCGAGGTGACGCCCGATCTGATCGAAACCCGCATGCCGGTGTACGGGCATTTTAACAATATGGTGTTGCCGGCATTCCTGGAGGAAAAAATCTACAGCAACCCGGGCGGTATATTGATCGCGGGTTTGATCGGCGGCGGCGACGTTGTAACGGCCGCAACATTGCCGCGGGGACACGGCGCGGGCCTGGAAGCCGCGGCAACCTTACAGGAGCACTGGACGCCGACCCTGGAACTGGCACGGGAAGCGGCTTCGCAACTGAATGCGGGCGGCATCAACGCCACTCCCAGCAAGGACTATTATCGCCTGCCCATGGCGGCGGGCGATCGGAACGCCTATCTCGGTCACTGGCAAGCGGCCATCCAGCAATGGTACAGGCAAAATACATCGCCGGTCGATTATAGCGGCGTGGCATCAGCCGATGCCGTGCTGGAGATCGGCATCGGAACCTACAAAATTTTTGCCGGGCAGACCTCGCTGCAGGTTTTGATCAAACTGGTCGATCCAAAAAGCGGGCGTGTAATCGCAAGAACCGACAAGAAAATGTTCTCGGCCGAGGATTCCGCGCAAACCTTGCTGAGTCGTGAAGGCAAAGCGTTCAAGGGCTTGATCGCCGAAACCGGCGCGCGGCTTATCGATCAAGGCTTCAGCGAAATAGGCCTGACGCAGGCGCGTTTGGCTCAAGTCGATCTGGAGAATGAACGGCCTTATGACGACTGAAGCAAAGCCTGATACAACGCTTATGAAGCAGAACTGTAAAAACCATGAGGACATAGTTGTTGTATCGAATCGATATCTGTCGATACAATACTTAAGCACCGCCGGAAACAATGCCGAGGATCTTCAGCCCCTCGACTTGAAGGGCGGTGCGCTTGTACAGACGGAGAAACCGGGGATTCATGGCGATCATCTTCAGTAAACGGCTGCGAGGCTGGCGTTTTATCCTGTTCAACTTCTGCATGGGGGTCGGGCACGCTATCGTCATTTTCAATGCCGGCGCCTATATCGCCATGCTGCCCCGCGTGGCCGGCGGCCTGGGCATTCCGCCCAGTTTCGCGACCTGGACCCAGACCGATTACATGATCGGGCTGGCTCTGGCCTTTCCGGTGGGCGGCTGGCTGGCGCGGCGCGTCGGCGAGTACCGGCCGTTTGTGGCGGCCTTCGTCGTGTTTGCGCTGGCCTCGATGATCTGCGCCTACGCCACGTCGCTGTACAGCTATCTGGCCGGCCGTATCCTGCTCGGGTTTTCCGGCGGGCTGACGCTGCCCCTGGGGCAATCCATGATCCTGAAGGAATATCCCGACAAGCGCAAATCCCTGGGTATCGGGGTCTGGAGCCTGTTCACGCTGACGCCTTTCACCTTCGGTCCGCCGATCGGCGGCTGGATCGCCGACAACCTGGGCTGGCGCTGGCTGTTTATATTCAATATTCCGATTGCGCTGGCGATCGCCGGCATAGTCGGGGCGCTGTTGTACCAGCGTGGTTATCAGGCGATACAGCGCCGTTTCGACATGGTCGGTTTTGTGCTGCTGGTGGTTGTTCTGGGCGGCTTTCAGACCCTGCTGAATCAGGGCAACGATTGGGACTGGCTTAATTCAGCTTATCTGACCGGCTTGATCGCCATCATCGTCATTGCCTTGATGTACTGGGTCACCTGGGAATTGAACACCAAGCATCCTTTTGTCGATCTGACTTTATTCGCGCATCGGAATTTCACGATCGGCGTCTTGATCATGTTTACCGGCTTTCTGTGTTTTCAGGGGCTGTTATCGCTGTTGATCATACAGCTTCAACTGTCGCTGGGCTATTCCTCCTGGCTGGCGGGACTGGTATTTTTGCCGATGGCGATTTTTGCGAAACCCGTAGCCGGGGTATTCCATGAAATCGTCAAACGCTTCGATGCCCGCCTGCTGGCCTTTTTTAATCTGCTGGGCTTTGCCGCGACTTATTTCTGGCTGAGCCGCTTCGATGTGCACGATGCGTATGACCAGCTGTTCTGGCCCAAACTGCTGGAAGGTGTCTGCCTGGGCAGTTTTTTCGTGCCGCTGACGGCGCTGCTGCTGCACGGGCTGCCGCCGGAACGCCAGTGGCGGGCCGTGGAACTGGCCAGCCTCATGCGCATCGCGGCCGGCGCCATCGGTATTACGCTGCAGGGCATTATTTTCTACCGCCGGGCGCCCTTCCACATGACCCGCTTCGCTGAGACGCATACCGTCTTTGACCCGCGTTATGACCAGTCGCTGAATATTCTGGTCGAGGCCGGGTTCACCGAGTCCACGGCCCTGATCAAGTTCGCGAAACTGGCGGCCCGCGATTCGGCCATTCGTGCCGTCAACGATGCCTATTGGATCGCCGGCTGCATTTTTGTCGGCCTGGCGATTCTGGTCTGGTTTGCCTATCCGACCAGGCGCCCTGTCAAACGCACGCCGGAACAGGCCCTGCGGCGCAGGGCTCAGGAACTACTCGCCGAGGAACCGTAATATGTTTATTTTTCCGCGCCGCGCTGCAAGCCGCGGCATGCTGTTTACTGTCTTTTTATCTATGCTGCCCGGCTGCGCCTGGTTTGGGGAAGAAACACGGCGCGCCGAGATGATCAGCCTGCCGTCCATGGAGCGGACCCTGTCGGCGGCGCATGACGCGCTGACGACCGACGGCCAGTGGCCTGAACAGACCTGGTGGCGGGTTTTCGGCAGCGCGGAACTGAATCGTCTGATCGAGACGGCCGTGGCCGACAACCCGGATTTCAAGGCCGCGGCGGCGCGCCTGCGGCAATCCCAGTCCATGGTCGATGCCCAGGCGGCCGAACTTTATCCGACGGTCGACGCCAATGTCAGCTTCAGCGCGCAGCGCTTCTCGGCCAACAGCACCGAGGCCAAGCTCGCCGGCGAACACTTCCGGAAACTGGTGATCAACCCATTTGTATTGCGCTATCACATCGACTTCTGGGGGCGGGACAAGGCGGCCCTGGAAGCGGCCGTCGGCGAGGCGCTGGCCGCCCAGGCCGAATTGGCCGACGCCAGGCTGTTGCTGTCCGTGGCGGTCGCGCGCGGCTATTTCGATCTGGCGGCCGCCAGCGAAAAACAGCGTATTGCCAGGGAGGTCGTGGCTTATCGTGAAAATCTGCTGAAACTGGAGCAGGTACGTCTGGATACGGGCCTCGTTTCCACGGCGCCGTTGCTGTATGCGCAGACGCTGCTGAGCGCGGCGCGCGAGATCGAAGCCGCCGTTCGCGCCGAGGTCGATCTGCAAAAGAACCTGCTGGCCACGCTGGCCGGCAAGGGACCTGACTGGGGGCGGGACATTGTGGCCGAACGCGGGGTTTTACCCAAACCGTTGGCGCTGCCCCGTGATTTGCCGTTGCGCCTGCTGGCGCACCGGCCGGACGTCACGGCCGCGCGACTGCATGCGGAGGCCGCGGCCCAGGACATCAAGGTCGCCGAAACCGCCTTTTACCCGGACGTCAACCTGATCGGTTTCGCCGGTCTGCACAGCGTCAGTCTGACGGACGTATTGCTGCAGGGCTCCAGCCTGGCTTATGCGGTCGGTCCCTCGATCGATTTTCCGATTTTCGAGGGCGGCCGGCTGCGCGCCAATCTGAGTTACCAGGAAGCGGCCTATGACGCCGCCGTGGAACGTTACAACGGCAGCCTGCTGCACGCGGTCCAGGAAGTGGCCGATTCCCTGACCCGCTGGCGCGATATCGACACGCGCCTGGCCGAACAGCGCCAGGCCGTGGAGGCCATCGCCGAAACCAGCCGACTCGCGCAAACGCTGAATCGTACGGGTCTCAATGACCGCAGCGAGTTGCTGGAAGCGGGCGCCGCCGAATTCGAGCAGCGCTTCCGGCTGGCCGTGCTGGAAGGCGAGCATTTCAAGGCGGCCGTCCATGTCATCAAGGCCCTGGGCGGCGGCTATGTCGATGGCAAGTCTCATTAAAACCCGATATGCAAAATCATAGTCATTCAAAAGAAATCATGCGCCGACGGAATCGCCGGCTGAAGCTGACCACCTTGTTCATACTGAAGGGCGTCCGTCCTCGCCATCAGGGAACCCGACGGTGGCTGACCCGGCGTAAGGCTCGTTAAAATTCAGATATGCGGAACAATACTATTCGACCCAAAGAAATCATGCGCAAGCGTAACCGCCGGCTGAAGCAGGTTACGTTGATCATATTGCTGGCTAGCCTAGGCTATTTCGGCTATCACTGGTACGCCAACCGGAACTGGGTGGCTACCGATGACGCTTTCGTTATCGGCCATCTGGTCACGCTGAAAGCCCAGACCGAGGGGACGGTCGTCGAGATTCTGGCCGAAAATACCCAACATGTGAAAAAAGGCGACGTACTGGTCCGGCTCGACGGCAACATCGCCCAAATCGCCCTGCAACAGGCGGAGGCGGAACTGGGCCAGATCGTGCGCGACATCGTCACCCAGACCGCGAAAATCGACACGCTGAGCCAGCGTATTGTCGCCAGGCAGGCGGCGTTGACACAGGTGCGGCACGATCTCAAGCGCTTTATCGTGGCCGCGCGGGACGGCGCGGTTTCTGACCAGCAGGTACAGAACACGCGGGACAAGATCCGCGAACTGGAAGCCGCGATCCAGGAAACCCGTGCTGAAAAGGCCGGCGTCGAGGCGCAGGTGAAAGGTGTGGCGATCGACCATCATCCGGCCGTTGAAAAAGCCAAGAGCCGTGTGCGGCGCGCTTTTCTGGATTACCATCGCCGTAACGTGGTTGCGCCGGTATCGGGCTATGTCGCCAAGCGCCGCGCCCAGGTCGGCGATAACGTCAAGGCCGGCGCCACGCTGCTGGCGATCGTGCCGCTGGACGATCTGTGGATCGAGGCCAATTTTCTGGAAACCCAGATTGCCGGAATCCGTCCGGGGCAATCGGCCGAGATCAGGGTCGATGCCTACGGCAGCGAGTTGGTCTATCATGGCACGGTCGAGGGCCTGAATCCCGGCACCGGCAGTACCTTCGCACTGCTGCCCACCGACAACGCGACCGGCAACTTCATCCACATCGCCGAACGCGTGCCGGTGCGCATCGGCCTTGATCCCAAGGATTTGCAGGACAATCCCCTGCAGCCGGGGCTGTCCACGCTGACGCGCATCAACATCAGCGAAGCGGGCGAGCCGCTGCTGACGTCTTCGGCCCGCGCCGACGGCGACGCTTACCGGACCAGCATTTACGACAACGAACTGGACGGCGTGGAAGCGCGGATAGAGCGGATCATTGCCGAAAACAGTGCATTATTTCATCAGGCCGGAAACAAGTAGGCCTTTGTAAGGCATGCGGGCAGGGCGGCAGGATTGCGTCTGGACCGGCAATCGGGGCACGAGAGGACCGTAGGTGCGATTACGCTGCGCTAATCGCACCTACGGGCTAAAAATAACATCCCGATGTCATTTTTTATGATCTCCTGTGGGAGCGATGCCCTCATCGCGACTTGCGGCGCCTTTAGTCGCGATGAGGGCATCGCTCCCACAGGCGCCGTTTAAAATAATAAGACAGTTATTGATTACCGAATCCTTAATCAAGGCTTATTTTTCCCCCCACATCGAAAAAGGGTGAGAATTTCCCGAAGCCGGAAAAAACGGGGAGAAAGAGGCTTATGGCAAAGGCGGTTTTGGGAGCGCTTTATCCGTGACGAAACGGATTATCGACAGCACGTCGATTACATCCATTGGAATCCGGTGAAGCATGGATACGTAAAATGCGTTAAAGAATGGCCTTATTCCAGCTTTCACAGCTATGTCGCGCATGGGATTTATCCTGAAAATTGGAGTGATGCGGTCGAGTTATTTCCGGCAATGGCTGGGGAATAACTCGATCGATGCGGTTCGTGCCTTACCGCATCCTACCTGGCTTTGAATTTTTATATTTTTTAAACACTACTAACCGCCGACGATAATTCCGAATATGCAACCAATGAAAAATACCGCTTATAAAGAGAATAAAGGGAACAAAGCCGCTAACAAAAACCACTGCACGACCTAATAATCCCAAGGCCTCACCAGAATGCAGCGGGAACAATACATTTAAAAAAGTTTCACCCGCTGTATACTCATAAGGGTTCAAATAAGCAAGAACCTTTCCACTGTATTGATCAATCCAAATTACGGTAGAAGGCCACGCATAATTAGCCTCTTCAGCTTGATATTTTCTGATGATATAAACCCCATCTTCATTATCGGGCGTCGTGATCCTTCTTAATACCGCATCTGGAAAAACTTGATTGGCAATTTCCACCGCTTCAGAAATGGAGATAGCCCGTTTGCCATTGATTTTTGTGGACTTAACGTCTATCCCATGCCCATGAGGTGCCCCGTTTCTTACAGATGAGAACACACTGACAATCGGTTTTAAATCAAAAGCCAGGGAGACCCCACTGAAAGCCAGTACGAATAAGACCACAAAACTGTAGATACCAAAAGCCCGATGAATATCGAAGATTAATCGAGCGAAACCCGCATTCAATTTTATTGAAAATGCCTGTTTTATTTTTTTACCTTTGGGCCACCACAGATATAGACCACTCCCAAGAGATATAATAAAAAGAATTCCTGAAGCCAGAATAATGAAATGTCCTGTACTACCGAGTAATAAGTTGGAATGCAGAACATAGAACCAAGTGCCGAATGTTTCGCCAAAGTTACGGCTTGATACAATCTCCCCGGTATACGGATTAACATAGACCATCAGCCGCCGTTTACTCATCGGATCGGTATTCCATGCATTCAGCGTTGCAGTCGGATACCGAGGTAAACGTAAAATCCATGCGCCTTCACGCCCGGGATAGGCTTCCTTTACAATCGATAGCAATTCTTCCCATGATCGAAATTGCTGCCCAGGATTGCTAATCTTCAATTCAGGATAAATTATTTCATCAAGCTCTCTGTAAAATACATTGATGCTGCCGGTAAGCCCTTGTAATACAAACAGCACGCCAACGATCAATCCTAAATAAAGGTGGACTTTAAGCCACAGCTTCCGGCGGGTTTTAACACCTGCAGTAAGCTGGTATGACGATTTTGACATCACCGTTAATACTCCAACCGTATCGAACCCAGTACAGTCAACGGCTCTGCCGGTATGTTTTGACTTCTTTGGCGCAACGTAAAATATTCAGTGTCGGTTACATTATTAATATTTACTTGGGTGGTGAGACGCGTCGGTCCGATATTAAATTTATAGGCCGCCATCACATCGACACGCGCATAGGCGGCATCGGAAAAGCTGTTCGCATTGTCACCGTAACGTTTATCGGCGGCGAACACGCCGGCGCCAAAACTGAAACCTCTCAAAAATGCTTGCTGTGGATCGTATTTCAGCCACAGACTACCTGAATGCAATGGCGCAAACGGTAGGCGGTTACCTTGATCGCCACGATTGTCTTGGGTGATTTTGGTATCGGTCCAGGCATACGTGCCGATCAGATTCAATTCATCGGTTATTTGTCCTGAAATATCGACTTCTATGCCTTGACTTCTGGTTTCTCCGATCGCAATGCTGAATTGTGGATCATTAGGATCAGGCGTAAGAACATTGGTTTTAGTTAGATGAAAAAATGCGACCGTCGAAGTCAAACGGCCATCAAACAATTCCGTTTTAAAACCGGCTTCATACTGTTCGGCAGATTCCGGAGCAAAAGGTGTGCCACTTCGCGTACGCCCATTATTCGGCGAGCCAATGGATTCAATATAATTGCCATAAACCGAGAGCCATTGCCAGGGTTGATATAAAATACCGACTCTTGGGTTGAATTTGTTGATTTCGATGTCGCTGAAACTAGCATTCGCTTCATCCAATGAGTTAGCTGAAAAACCGGTACCTGATGTAGTGATGTCATAACGTCCACCACCTAAAATATGTAATTTATCCCATATCGTTATCTGATCTTGGAAATAAATACCGTACCAGGAGTTCTCGCTTAAGAAATTGACATTTCTTGGAGCATTCCTCAATTGATTGAGATCTAAATTTGGAAAAACCGGATTGAAAATATCAATGGTATCTAAACTAACATCGGTAACCGATTGCTCGATA
Organism: Methylobacter marinus A45; assembly: GCF_000383855.1. Taxonomy (GTDB): domain Bacteria; phylum Pseudomonadota; class Gammaproteobacteria; order Methylococcales; family Methylomonadaceae; genus Methylobacter; species Methylobacter marinus. The sequence continues at coordinate 4,825,625 of NZ_KB912877.1, read as the reverse complement.
TGTTCGGAAAAATAGTCTCCACCGACCAATATATTATGCTTTATGCCAAATGTATCAAATTTGCCGTTTAAATCTAGATGTACCGTTTGTAGGTCACGGTTTCGGTTACCAAACCATGAACGCCGTACTAAACTTCTATTATCAGTTAATAATGCGCTGGAATAGGTTTCTTGCCAATCTTCATCGAGAAACATCGCAGTCACACCATTACGCAGTTGCCATTGGTCGTTGAATTTATGGCTCCAGTTAAGATCCACCAAATGATTCTGATAATTATCGAAAAGCCCAGGTTGATCAAATTGTCGATTGATCGGTAACTGACCTAAATTCTTGTCAATTGCCGGATGCCCGGAGTCAAAAGGTCGATCTTCATCGAGATATTCATAGGAAAGATTAAATTCGGTGCTTTCCGTGGGTTTCCAGGTCAAGCTGGGGGCGACGAAAATACGTTCATCAAAAAGATTGTCACGAAAGGAATTGGTATCGAGATAAGATAAATCGACACGATACAACAATGATTTATCATCTGTAATGGCACCGGTAGCATTCGCCTCAGTCCGATATAAATCATATGAACCAAAGCGTTGTTCTAATGAATAATATGCATCCTCTTGAGGGCGTTTTGTAACCGCATTAACCATCCCGCCAGGCTCTATTCGGCCAAACAGAATACTGGCAGGGCCTTTTAAAACCTCAATCTGTTGTATATTGGCAAAGTCCAGGTTTAACAAAGGAATTCTGGTGCCATTACGAAATAGCAGACGCCCTGAATCAAAACCACGTATGATGAAATTATCAGAACCACCGAAAGCCTTCTTTTGAACACCACTAACATTTTTTACAGCATCCTCAATTCTAAACGCCTGCTGATTTTTTAGAACTTCTTGGGTTACTACTTCAATCGACACCGGCGTTTCCATAATCGGCGTATCGGTTTTAGTGGCAGTAGAGCTGTTAGTGACTGTGTAGTCTTTGTTATAAGGATCATTCGGATCATCTTCCATCTTGCCAACCACTGTCATCGCTTTCAACGTGGTGACTGATTCGGCTTCAGGTCTGCCGGCAACTGTAATCACCGAGTTATCCACCACTTTGTAGTCAAGGCCGCTCTCGCCCAGTGCAATAGCGAGCGCTTGCCGAGCCGTGTATCTGCCCTTCACCGGGGCTGCGGTTAAACCTTTCACTGTTGAGTCGGCATAAAGCAGCTGGGTGTGGGTCGATTCGGCCAGATTGTTCAGCGTTGTGGATAGAGGTTGCGCGGGCAGGTCAAAGATATGAGTTTCGTCGTCGGCATAAGCATTTCTCATCAGCAGCGGAGCGATCAGGACGCCATGCCGGATTAATTTACAGATTTCAAGTCTGTGCTCAATACGCCCGGCATTGCTGGTAGCGATAGTCGGTAAGCTTTTAACCATGTTATTTTCCCTGTTTTGGTTTGAGTCAAGATTCAACGTTTTTAGTCGTCTTAACTTTAATAACAAAGCAAAGCCGTCGAACTGGTCATTTTTTGAAATTATTTTCTGATGTTGCGCAATGCATAGGATGTCCATATATGGGCAGAACGCATCCTATGTAAACAGGGATATTGTTGACGACCTAATCCTTAGTCGCAATGAGGGCATTACTCCTGCCAGCTGTTTATTAAACTGTGTTATTTAACGTATAACTATGTCATATGACATAGTTATACCGAGTCAGTCTCAAGATTCTGCTGGCGCAAACGCGATTGTCCTCTTGGGCTTTGCCGCCTTACGAGTATCAAAAATAGTCTCGCGCATCACTTCATGCTTTAGTATTTTGTCAATAAAATCAATTTGTCCTGGCATCCTGATCGTCAATGCTAAACAATAAAACGTTCCGTAATGGCAGCCGAACCCAAGCTTGTGGTGCAAAAATTGCTTGACTTAAGCGGAACCATTCGAAGCTTTTGCGATACAGCTTCGCAGCTGAGTAAAACAATTTTCTGAAGACCTGAGTTATGTCAATCCTGCCGCCGCTCACCAACGATCAGATTTGCCAACTGTTTCAAGACCATCGTAAGTCTCTGTCCCAATTCCTGGTAAACAGGGTTCGCTGCCCTGAAACGGCCCAGGATTTATGCCAGGAAACATACCTGCGCTTGCTGCGCGATAATGCGGTGAAGCATGACGAAAACCTAATCGGCTTACTGTTCCGTGTGGCCGACCGACTGGCCATCAATTATCTGAAATGGCAGCAGCACCCGAGAAACAGCGGGATTGCTCTCGATGAAACCTTGGTTTGCCCAAGGCATCTTCCGGATGAAGTAACGGCGTTGCGTCAACAATGCGAGCTATTGTTGGATGCCATCCACTCAATGCCGAGAAAATACCGGGATGTGTTCTTGCTACGCAAAATCGACGAATTAAGCTATGCCGACATTGCCTTGAAAATGGGGATCTCTGAAAAAACGGTGCAAAGGCGTTTAGTCAAAGCCATGCTGCATTGCCACGAATACATGGAAAAATTCTGACAAACGGTTTGTAAAAATCCCTGATGAGTTCATCTTCTTCATACAATGAAAGGCAATTGAAACAGGCTATCGAATGGTTTGTGCGCTTGCAGGCAGAAAAATGTCCCGCGGAAGCCAGGCTTCGCTTTGAAGCCTGGCTGGCAAAAGACGAAAGCCACCAGGCGGCTTACGTGGAAGCCGAAAGAATCTGGGCCAATATGGATGATATCAAGTTTATGCCGGTGTCCGGATTGGCTGAAGCTCGCTCGGCAAAACCACGAAAATCGGCATCCGTATTGACATCACTGGCTTTTTTTATTGTGACGACTGCCTTGCTCGGCGGCGCATGGCTAGAATATAGCGCCGAAACCGTTAGCTATGCGACCCGCATGGGCGAGCGCCGGCGCATCGATTTGACGGATAATTCTCATATCGACTTGAATACCGATACCCTGGTTTCGGTCAGAATCTCTTTATTGCAGCGTAGCGTTGTGTTGACACAGGGCGAGGCGCTGTTTGAAGTTAGTCACGACCGTCTGCGTCCATTTACCGTACAGGTAGGCGATTTGCATATTCGCGATGTTGGTACCCGCTTTAATGTCCTAAAACAACCGCAAGGCGCGACCGTTTCGGTATTGGAAGGCGAAGTGGAATTGAATAACGATCAAGATGTGGTCGATGTACATCTTAGCGCAGGCGACGAGAGTCGTTATACAGAGGCGACCGGTTTAGGCCGGCTGCAAGCTGAGGAAGCCGATCAACTGACCGCCTGGCTGCATGGGCGATTGGTCTTTAAACGCACGCCATTGCGTGAAGTTGCGCTTGAATTGGAACGTTATCATCCGGTCCGATTTATTTTCGCCGATCCCAAACTCGCGGAAGAGACGCTCAGCGGGATTTTTAATTCGGATGATATTGATTTATTTCTGCATGCCCTTGAGGATATTCTGCCTCTCCAGGCCAAGCGGGACGGCCAGCAAATTCAGTTGCGGCGAACACGGAGAAAATAAACGGGGCGGTGTTGAACCATCACTTGTTTACGATGTTTGGGTGAACTAAAAGGCGACCAGGAAACCGGGGGGCGGATTACGACGAACGCAAAGGGCTTTTCCCAGGCACCTGGTTTTGCGGGTGGCGCGAGCATACAAGGCTATAACAGTTTATTCAGGCATTTTCTTGCTCGGCTACGTCGAAAATCAAAGTGATACAGCAAAAGCAAAGTTATGCTCAAATGTTCCGTTATGCTTTTGATGCTTAAATGGAACGGTGAGTTAAATACCATACTTAACTGATGTTACGCACGCACGGGTGGTTTCATCCCGTTTGCCGCGCCGAGCACCGCAGCTTTCGCCGAGAATAGCCCGAAGGGGCGCTTCAGGGATGAAGCGCGTTGCCAAAGGGACAGGAGTCCCTTTTGGCAACCCTCGGCGAAAGCGAGGAGCACAGGATGAAAGCGGCAACCGGGCGGCCTTTTCTTTGGTTACTTTCTTTTGGCCGCGCAAAAGAAAGTAACTCGCCTTCGGGTGCGATAAACCCGATTAAATAAAACCGTCGCGATAGCGACACTTTATTAAATCAATCTAACTTCTACTGGCTGCGTAACATCAGATACTTAGTAATGGGCATGAAATAAATCAGGGAATTGTAGGTGCGGAATTATCCGCACAGTGCGAATGAATTCGCACCTACACCGGAAATTCATCCGCGCACTTGAGGAAGTAATTTTATGCGCGTTCCTTAATTAACAATGCCGATGAAATATTACAGCACGGTATTTACTCCTGCTGTTTATTCCGTACGGTATCAGCCTAAGCAGCCACCGTTTACGCTATTGTTTCCTTCATTATTAAATTCGTTGACCTGATTATCGGAGTCAACTGTAATTCTGAAAGAGCAATCAGGGCTAAAGCAGTTTGCTGGCACGTTGACCAGAAGGTCAGTCGATCCGCCCGCTGGAATGGGCGGCGTATCAACGGTAACGGAGCCAGTATTAAAGGCGACTGTTGTCCTTGAAGCGGCTGCATTCCCATTGCCCTGATTCCTGACTGAAACTCTCAGCAGCGTTCCCGACTGCTCCATTCTGCAAAAGGCCAAAGGGTCTGTACCGAGAGGACTGAAAGGCACCAAATCCGGCGCCAGAGCGGAAGTAACTGGCTTAAAACCCAAGATGGTGACCTTGTGAGAATAATCATGTATGGGATCACTGTTCTTGTCTTTCAGTATGGATGATAACGTGTATTTCAATGTTCCTGTGGGGGTGTTCGGGGGCTTGTCGTAATGGATCTCGTCCAGCCATGCTCCCAGATCGGTTACATGCTCATCGTCACAAGGATAATACAACTCCCATCCCGTGAGCATGGGAATCGCGTATTCGAAGGGAACGTTATCAACGACGACTTGCTCTGTTTTTACGCCTGCCGGCGGCGGGGCACCAAGGCATCCCCCGAAGATGCCAGTATCCTCGCGCGGCAGGATTGAATAAGGGGGTTGGATCACGCCAACATCTTTTCCGCCGAGCCCGGACACCATCTCGCCAAATCCGTAATCTCTTCTCGCATCGTTGTCCTTGAACATGGCATAGGTATCCCAGCTTGCAAAGCCGGAATCGACCTGGTTCATGGTGCTTGCCGGGGGCGGTTGGGGAACCGGTACCGGGGTCAGATCTTCAATGCCTTTCTTATATTTTTTTCCGTTCTCGACAAAGATTTCGCTATGATCCAGATTGACCCCGACCTGAAGCAGGTGGTGGTCCGTTTCGCAGTCGGCGCTCCACTTGAAGCCGAATCCGCGCGGGAGTATGGCAACCGTTTTGCCGGATGCGAAATTGGGGTTGAAGATGAAGCTGGGAAAAGCAGAAAGTGCGGTTTTCGTGTCTGCGTTATCGGTTATGAAGAAGTTCGTCTCAGCAGGGTTTCGGGAATCACAGTTCCCGTCTTTATGATCGACAACCAGATCGAGATTGGAAGGGTTCCAGGCGACGACGGTATAGTGGTAACACCATCGGTAAGCATCATCAAAATTGTCGTCCGAAAGCACGCCTGCCGCCTGCCATTTCAGGGTTTTGTTTTCCAGCCGGATATGGCTGATCATGGTTCCAAGCCCTGCCACATGATGATCGCTGCTAAGGTAATTCATGCGCCAGCCGTTAAGAAATACAGTGGCATCCGCGGCGTATGGCGGAATCTCAAGACTCTCTTCAATCTTTAACACATCCTCTGTTCCAGATTTGGTGGATTCTGCGCAGGCCGATCCATGGTAGGCGATAATCGTCCCTGGATCTTCAAGTATGACGCTCCGGTTTGAAGACATCGCCTCGGCATCCGGGATACCGCCGATCAAATCACACATATCGGTATAGGTCACACAAGGCGTGCACGATGCCAAAAAAACCGGCATTAAAATGCCATGAGAAACCAAAAAAGTATGTCGAAATAGTATGTTCTTGGTATACATTTTTGTTTCTCCTTACAGCAGAGGATAGGGTATGAGCCAGCAACAATCGCCTTGACTCTCCTAACGCATAGGAAGACCTTGTGATATATATGACATCAATTGGCTGGATTTGTCGCAAAGTTTGGCTCAAGGCGAAGAATGCTTGTCCCGGAGCAGAACTATCCTGCTAAATCTTTAGAAAAGGGTAAGCGTCCAGTCGTTCCACCTGTGCTAACGCCGCCAAAACAGTCATCCTTATTATTTTTTAACGAGGATGAGCAATGGCCTTATCAAAACAGTGGCTCGATCATATCGAAGCCTGGCACCGTAGCGGTTTAAAGCAGTCGGCGTATTGCCGGCAGCACGGCCTGGATACCCATACGTTTGCCGCCCGACTATCGGATTACCGAAAGCGCGAGCGGATGTCTCCGCCGACCTTGATCCCGGTCCAGGTTCAAAGCGCAACAGCGCATGCCGAATGTCTGGTGTTGCAGTGCGGCCAAGGCCATCGCCTGGAACTGCCGCCGACCATTTCAGCCGTCTGGCTGGCGGAGCTGCTGCGATGCCTGGCTTGATCGAAGCCCCGCCACAGATTTGGCTGGCCGTCGAGCCGGTGGATCTGCGCCGGGGCATTGACGGCCTGTCGGCCATCGTGCAGCAGGCGTTGGAGCAGGCGTTGGAGCAGGCGCCGTGCGCGGGCTCGGCGTTCGTGTTCCGCAACCGGGCGGGCAATCGCCTGAAACTGCTGCTGTGGGACGGTAACGGCGTCTGGTTGTGCCAGCGGCGGCTGCATCGCGGCCATTTCATCTGGCCCCGGGATGGCGACCGCTGTTTCTCGATCAGTCAGGCGCAATGGCAGTGGCTGATCGCCGGCGTGGACTGGCAGCGGTTGTCGGTTTTGCCGCCGGCCGATTGGCAGGTCTGAAAGGCCGGGTAAAATGACCTGAAACCCAGTAAAAACAAGGCATGCAGCGGTTTTTCAGGGTATAATGTCGGCCATGAATCCGCTCGCCGAACTCGATCAATTGAACCTCGACCCCGCCGCCAAAACGCAGGTGGCGGCCGTCGTGCAGGCGCTGCTCGAGCAGGCCAATCAGTCTGTCGCGCAGCTGCAAGCCAAGGATGCCGAACTGCAAGCCAAGAACGCCGAGATCGAGCAAAAGGACTTCAAGATCCAGGCCCTGACCCTGGAGCTGGCGCATATCCGGCGGATCCGCTACGGCGTCAAAAGCGAGGCCCTGGCGCCGTTNCAACGCGATGTGTTCGAGGAANCCTGGAACACTGACCTGTCCGCCATCGAAGCCGAAATCGNGCANCTCGCCGATNCCNCGCCCGGCACGACCGTGGCCAAGCCCAAACGGCCGCGTGCCGGCCGCCAGCCGTTGCCGGCGCATCTGCCGCGCATCGAGCACCGCCACGAACCGGACCGCTGCACGTGCGGGCAGTGCGGCCAGGCGCTGGTCAAGATCGGCGAGGATGTCACCGAACAACTCGACGTCGAGCCTGCCAAATTCTTCGTGCATCGCCACATCCGTCCCCAATACGCCTGCCGCGCTTGCGAGACCGTGACGGCGGCGCCGATCCCGCCGGCCGTGATCGACGGCGGCCTGGCGGNCGTCGGCCTGNTGGCCTGGGTGCTGATCGGCAAATACGCCGACCACCTGCCGCTGTACCGNCTGGAGCAGATCGCCGCCCGTGACCAGGTCAGCCTGTCCCGCTCGACCTTGGCCGACTGGGTCGGCCGCGTGGGCGTGGCGCTGCAGCCGCTGGTCGACCGGTTGACCTGGCATCTGCTGCAAGGCAACAGCCTGCATGCCGATGAGACGCCGGTGGCGCAACTGGACCCCGGTCAGGGCAAGACCCGCAAGGCGTATCTGTGGGCTTATCGCAGCAACGACCTGGCGCCGGGGCCGCACATCATCGTCTTCGATTATCAGCCGGGACGCAGCGGTGCGCATGCGCGGCAGTTCCTGGGCGCCTGGCAAGGCCATCTGCTGGTCGATGACTATGGCGGCTATAAAGCCCTGTTCGCCGGCGACAGCCAGACGGCCTGTATCGAACTGGGCTGTTGGGCGCATGTCCGTCGCAAGTTCTTCGACCTGCATAAGGCCAATGGCAGCCCTATGGCGCTGGCCGCCCTGGAGCGTATCGGCCTGCTGTATGCCGTTGAGGCGGCAGGCCGGGGCCTGGACAGCGAAGCCCGAAAGCAACTGCGCGCGGATCGAAGCCAGCCTGTGCTTGAGGCCTTGCATGACTGGCTGCACCAAACCCGTCTTCGCACGGCGCCCAATACCGGCGCCGCCAAAGCCATCGACTACGCCCTGAAGCGCTGGCCGGCACTGGTCCGCTATGCCGAAACCGGTGACCTGCCGATCGATAATAACCCGGTGGAGAACAGCATCCGGCCTATCGCCCTGGGTAAGAAGAATTGGTTGTTCGCTGGCTCCGAGCGTGCCGGCCGCCGTGCGGCCGCCATTCAGACCTTGCTCGGCACCGCCCGGCTCAATGGCCTCGATCCGGCTGCCTGGCTGAAAGAGACGCTGGCAAAGCTGCCGGTCTGGCCGAACAGTCGCATTGACGAATTATTGCCCCTGGCACCGGAGTTCATTGAAACGCTAAAGCAGCAATAATGCCAGGTGGTGGGACTGGATGCTTACAGAAAAGGCGTAATTTCGTGAGGATACCTCTTAATCTGAGCTCCTTGATTTGCCCCTTTGATTTCCGGCGTGTCATTTAAAGCAGGAAAGGATGCTGTTCTTATTGTTCTGCTTCTTCATGCCCCAATTGTTGAGTGCTTTCGCGCTGTTACTGGCGTCGCCCCAAACGTTGTACTCGGAACTGATTCGTGTGAGCCCGGATTCGATTGCGTAATAAATGTTTAAAATGATCGTGCGCAGCTTCTCCCGGTCGTTCCGGTCTTCATAGGGAAGCCACTTGATCATCGATTTGATGTGGTCTTTGGCGCTGCTGGTAATTCTGTCGGGAAGAACGCCGTCATTGTAGCCGTAGCCGGATGAGCGCACATATCGCGTCACTCGGTCCGCTGGAATGTAGTCGTCATCAATGCCGCTTTTTTTCTTCAATTTGTTGAGGAAACACAGCAACCGTTTGCGCTGCTCTTTGTTTGGATAGGTGGACGGCTGGTAGAGCGCCTCATAATAGACCGAGTTGATGACGCGGTCGTAACGCTGTTCTGGTGTCAGGGGATCGTGCGGGTTTACGGGCTTCGGCTTCGGTTTGGGAACTGGCGGTTTGGGAAGAACGCCGGTGATCTCGCCCGGCGGTTTTATCCCTACTTCCTTAATCAACTCGGTTTCCGTCTTGGCCCCGACCCAACCGTCGTCGATCAATCCCTGATAGGATTGGAAAGACAGAACCGCGGTTCTGGTATTTGAGCCAAATATTCCATCCGGTGTTAAGCCCATTCCCGCGCCGGTCGTGTTGAGACTCTCTTGGAGCCAAACGACATATTCCGGCGTCAGATGATTGGCTTTGATCATCTTGTTCTGATCGCCCGAATCCATGTGGCCGGTCTGCGGACTGGCATAAGCGAATTGAAACTCCTGCACATATTCACGATAGCCTGGTGTGGGTATGCCGTCGATTTTCATTGCCGTACCCAGTAACCGGTTTAATGACCGCTGCACCCAGCTGATATATTGTTTCTCAGTAAGTACCATAGTTACTATAGCCTCCCTCTGTTAGCCTGCTAAGCCGGTCGTCATTAATGTTCTTGAGAACCTTGCTCTCTCACTGGCATGTGTGCAACGGTTGCGGCTTTAATCTTGAAAGCAGCTCTAGTATGGGATCTCTTTACACTGCCAGATAATATTAGGGTAGTCCTCGCTCGACGCGCCCCCGATTGGACTGGATCTTACCATGATGATGCGAACTTGCCGCAACTCCAATTCGGACTCTTTTTATTGTACCGGCTCTTTTTAGCGCGAATTAGATTTAGAAGAGTCTCAGAAAGTAAATCACCATGTGTCTTAAAGTCAATCAAAAAATACTGATGCGTCAACATTTTGCGAACACAGGGGTAAGCGGCTTCTCGCAGCGGAAGCCGGAACCCGGCCTCTAAACAAGCCTGGGCTTGCGGCCTTCCAGTAAATCCAGGTCTTTGATCAAGTATTCGACCAGGCGGTCACGAAAGAGACGGACTCTGGCGGTCGTTCGCAAATCGACATGGCTGAGTACCCAAATATCAAGGCCCGGTTCAATATATTCGACCGGCATGCGTACCAGTTCATCCGCCTCATCGCCCAAAGGGCATGGAAGTAAGGCCAGACCCAGGCCGGCTTTACACATTTCGAACATCACCACGGCGGAATTGGTGCGATAGATCCGTTTGAGCTTGGGAAAGTTTTTCTTGATCCAATATGGCAGGGTGACGCCGTCACCCACCCAGGTAATGCAGGGCGGCTTGTTGGGATTCATGTTTTGAAGCAGGTCCTCGTGCCCGTACACATGGAAAGCCATCGTGCCAATGTGTTTTCCGACTAAATTGGGCGGCGGCGTATTGGTGGCGCGAATCGCGATATCCACGTCGTGCGCGGCCAAGTTCAATTCTTCTTCAACGGCGATCAATTCGATGTCGACGTCCGGGTGCGCCTGTTTAAAATCGCGGATCGCCGGCAGCACAAAACGCTTGACGCAAACATCCGAAACGGCAAGCCTGACCAGGCCCGAAACTTCCTTGGAATCGAACTCGACTTTTCGCTGAACGGCATTGACGCTGTCAGCCATTTCTTCGGCAAACTCGACAATCTTTTCGCCGGTGGGCGTAATCACCCAGCCTTTTGTCGTCCGGTCAAACAGTGTCTTGCCAAGTTGCAATTCCAGACTGGCAATCCGGCGGCTCACGGTCGATGGGTTTACATGCAACCGTTTTCCAGCTTCAGAGACATTGCTGGAACGGACGACTTCGATGAAATAGCGCAGATCATCCCAGTTCAAGTCATGCATATTTGCAACCAATGTATGCCAAATTCTGCATTGTATATGCATTTACTTCATTACCGCCAGCCAAGTAGAATTGGGCCGATCTTTATTCGCCATAACGGAGCTGGCGCTTGCCATTCTCTGAAATGGGCGATGGAGTTCGTTTTTGTCCTTATATTACGTATTTTAGAGAGTTATTTATGGCAGATTATGAAGGCGATGTCGTCACCCCTTACGATCAGGATCTCGGACCTGTACTTTTCGATCATTATGGGGCCGATACCGCGAAACGCGTCGCAGAACGGTCAGTCCGCGACGTACTCGAAATTGCCGCGGGCACGGGAATCGTTACCCGTCACTTGCGAGATGTGCTTCCCAAAGACGCGCGACTGACCGCGATCGATATCAGTGATTCCATGATGGAGGCCGCTCGCAAAAAATTTCATCCCCACGAGCAGGTCACGTTTCAAGTCGCCGACGCCACGGCGCTGCCGTTCGATGACAAGGAGTTCGATACGGTGGTCTGCCAGTTTGGGGTCATGTTCTTCGATAAAGAGGCGGGATTTCGCGAGGCGTACCGGACCTTGAAGCGCGGCGGGCGGTACTTGTTCCGTGTCTGGGATTCGGAACACTATAACCCATACGCCAGCTTGACTTTTGAGGTACTGAAGCAATTCTATCCGTCGAACACGCCCCGGTTCCTGTTCGATACCGTTGCCTGCCATCAAATCGACCCGATCAAGGAAAAGCTGATTCGTACCGGCTTTGATCGGATTGTGGTCTCAGTCCATCGCAAGGAACACGACATTCTGGATGTGGAAGCCTTCGCGCGGGCGCTGGTTTACACTCCGATTATCGCGGAGATAAAAGCACGCGGCGGCGTCGATCCCGAGGAGATAACCGAGGCGCTGACGAAGGTGCTGATAAGAGAATATGGCTCGAATCCCACGCGCTATCCGATGCAAGCCATATTGTTTGAAGCGGAAAAACCCTGAGTGTTGACGCGTCGGTGTCCGGCGATGCCGGCGCGGGAAAATGAAAGAAGAGGGCAGGTTTTGGCAAGCACGCACGCTATTGACTGCTATATTGCAGGATCTGACCCTGTTTTATTCCGTAACCCACAAGTATAACTGATGCCTAACGAATAAGGTTAGCCATGGCACTACTACTCGAGCAGCATTCGCATTAACAAAGCGAACTCTGGAACTTCTTTGAACTGCTTGATATCAGACGAAACTGGATGCCAGCTAGAAATTGAACTCGTACACAAGTGAGCTACAACCTTTGCCTTGAGGTCAACGGGGAATAAACCCACTGGAATCCAGTACAAATCCAATCCTCTCAACGGGTTTGGCACGGTAGATCCACACTTCCTGCAGAAATCCGACCTGAAACCTGTCTCTTTGACCCATGAGCCTATGTGATTAGAAGCCTTCAAGAATCTGAAATTATCACTTTTGACTATCGTTGCTGAATTCGAACTTGAACCACTTTGCTTTTTACACAATGAGCAGTGACATTGATAGATATTAAATTCATCCCCATCAACCTCGAATTCAACGCTACCGCACAAACAACTTCCTATCATTATTTTTTCCTTTTGCTAACGTAAAGCATAACCCGCGTAGTGAAGCGAACTCGGGTTAATGCGTTGGTTAAGGTTTTCACGAGACGGCCTCAAACAAACCGATTGCAAGGCCGTAGGTGCGATTAGCGAAGCGCAATCGCACCTACGGCTTATCGATCGCGATGGCGACGGGAGCCACCATCTGCTGCGCGGCACAGCCGTTGACGATCCGCCAGGAGCGCCAACGCATCACCGCGGCATCAGCGCGAACACACCCCAGCCCAGGTATTCACGCGTGTAAGCGGCGTAGCGCTCGGGTTCCGAGGTCAGTTTGGCTCGAACATCTTTCGCGAGCTCGTCGTCGGGATTGGCTTCAAGCCATCGGCGCATGGTGAGCCATTTGGCCGCCTCGTATCTATCCCAGCCGTCTTGGTCAGCCAGAACCATTTCAACGACGTCATGGCCAAGGTGGCCGAAAGACGCGATAAGTTCTGGAAGCATGAGAAAGTCGGAGATTGAGTTGGCAAGACACCCTTTGGCAACATCTTCCGTCGGCGGTAACTGCCGCCAGTAGGGCTCGCCGATGAGTATGATCCCTCCGTTGCGCAGGCTCCGCGCCAGAAGCTCGATAGTGCCGACGACTCCACCAGCGATCCAAGTGGCACCAACACAGGCTGCCAAATCGACCTTCTCGTCAGAGACGTAGCCCGCAGCATCGCCATGGATGAACTTGACTTGATCGGCGACACCGAGTTCTACAGCACGGAGTTTCGCTTGCTCGGTGAACAACTGGCTCATGTCGATGCCGGTGCCGATGATGCCGTGATCGCGTGCCCAGGTGCATAGCATCTCCCCCGAACCGCTGCCGAGGTCGAGCACTCTGGCCCCCGATTCCAGACGCAGCGCCGCTCCGAGAGTGGCGAGCTTTTCGGGTGTGATCGGGTTGTGGATGCGGTGAGCACTTTCAGTGATGTTGAATATTCGTGGGATGTCCACTGTGGAAAATCTCCTTACGGGGGTGAATAGATTCGGTCAGGGCCTAACGCCACGCAGCACGCGTGGCTTTGCAGTGGAGGCGAAGCCGCAACGGAAAAGCCATCGCCGTGACTGCGTTTGTTGTGCGGGGGCTACTGCATTCACACGCAGCCTTCAGCCAGTATAAGTTTACTAACCGTTGCCTTGTGTCGGATAGCGAACAGCGGCTGAGCTTCTGGGTCATTGAGAAACTCTTTGGCTTCTGATGGCGAAGGAAACTCGAGGACCACAACCCTTTCCGGCTGCCAATCACCCTCCATAACTTCGGGAACGACGCCCTGGACGATGTACCGGCCGCCGTGCTTTTCGATGAAGGCAGGTATTTTCTCGATGTATACCTTGAATTCGGCGTAGTTTTCGACCTTAAGGTCCAGGATCAAATATCCTTTCATTCGAAGCTCCTGTGTATTTCGCTCTAAGGGCCGTAGGTGCGATTAGCGCGCGTAATCGCACCTACGGCCCTTCATTGCGCGACTTCGTGCCTCACCTAACCTTATTCATTATGAGGCGAACCCTCATTTCGCCTCATCAACCATTTGCTTGGTTTTGTCCTCAACTTCTCTCGCAACTTGCGCCAATGCGGTATCCTGGGATAATGCCGAAAGCATTTCGGCCGGCTTGATCAGGCCGATCTTCGTTTTACCTTTTTCCGTGAATACAGAGATACGACACGGTAGCGCCATGTTTAGGCGCATGTCGGTTGACAGAACCTTCGCAGCCTGCCCCGGATTGCAGACCTCGAAAATCTTACACTGCTCATCAAACGAAATGCCTTTACTGCGAAGGGTGGTTCCCAAGTCGTGGACATGCATTACTCCGAAACCGTGCCGTTTGACAGCGGAATCAAGGTCCACCGACGCCTGTTCGAATGATTTGGCGGTCTCAACAATGTAGTACATGAATTACCTCCATCTTTGTAGTCGACACATAACAAGTAATTCTCTATCTGTATATCTTACATGCAGGACCATAGCATCAAAACAATTTTTCTGAAAACATTGTAGTTCGGTGCGGCTAGCATAACTGGAGGCATATTTAACCTGTGTTGGCGACGATAAAAACATGCGTGCGATTACGCTGCGCTAATCGCACCTACGGTCCTGAGGCTAGTTACCCCCGGTTACCCGATTAGGACGGCAGGGGTGAGATGATATCGTCATAAGTGATAGGAAATCGAATTGCGTTATCAGGATATAGATCCATAAGAAAGAATCGCTTTTTTTGATTCTGAAAATGGCGATCTTCCTGCGCCAACCCCTCCTTGATACGGCGACGCACCTCGCTTACACCTAAAGCTTTACATTTTGGGTCTTTCATCGCCTGCGTTACTAGATCCTCAATTCGCGCTTGCTTCCCCTTTCCCTGGCAGCTGGTTCTGTGGTAAGCAATGTACGCAAGCTTGAACAACCCAATACTGGATAGGAAATGATATGGTCGATCTTGTCCCTGCACTCCCCTGTTAAGCGCCAGTATTGCATCATTGCCATTCAAGGATTCGAAAAATTTGCGATAGAAGGCTGCGAAATCGCGCTTCACTTCTAGGTCCATCACTTCGTCTTCAGGCCCGATCACCGCCCAGAAAGGAGCTCGATCTAATTGAGTACATACGTTTATTAAATGAATCCCATTGCAAGCCGCTACAACGATGACAACATTGAGGTTGCTCGCAATGCTAATTCTAATCAGTGCATCTCGAAGCTCATGCCATTCAATAATTTGGTCGTTGCCTAACTGCAATCCTTCCTTTCCACCGTGGCACTCAAAGTGGAGTATTGGGAATAGCCCGCGTTCAGATTCGCTCTTTACTTGCTCCAGCGCTTCAAAGAACGTGTCGCGATCAACAGGGCATTCTATGCCAACGTGAAGGTCAGGATTCGATTGTGAAATGGGAAGCAAAACATCGTTATACAGACTCTTTCCTGTTTCTACGTCCCCTGGACGAAGAGACTCAATGATCCATACCTTATTAAATTCTGTGCCTGTGTCCATATGAAGTCCTAACAAGTGATTCTCTAGTTCTGCATATCTTACCTGCTGACCACAGCATCAAAACAATTTTTCTGCACACATTGTGGATTCTAAGCGGGATAACATACATAATTTTCACGGTAGACAGATCGAGATAACTCGACTCAGGATGGCGTTTCGCCCCGCTTTACAGTATCTTTCCGCTTGCCGTTGACTGGGGCAAATTGTTGTAATACCCGGTTTTATCGATAATAAGCACTTAAATTGACAACTGTATAAAAATGCACAGATGGAAGTTTTAGTTCAATACAGAGGATTTCATTGATGTCAGGATTTTTTTCGAAACAGCGTACCGTCGCCAAACCCGGCTATAACCGCTGGATGGTGCCGCCGGCGGCCTTGTCGGTTCATCTTTGTATCGGCCAGGCGTACGCTTTCAGTGTCTTTAATAATCCGTTGACGCGGGTGATAGGCGTTACCGAGTCGACTCCGGACGACTGGAAATTAACCACACTGGGCTGGATTTTCAGTCTGGCTATCGTCTTTCTGGGACTTTCCGCGGCTTTCGGCGGCAAATGGCTGGAGAAGGTGGGCCCGAGGCTGACGATGTTCGTGGCGGCCTGCTGCTTCGGCGGCGGTTTCTTTATTTCGGCTCTGGGCATTTACCTGCATCAAATCTGGTTGATCTATCTGGGTTATGGCGTGATCGGCGGCATCGGCCTGGGTCTGGGCTATGTTTCGCCGGTTTCGACCCTGATCAAGTGGTTTCCCGACCGCCGGGGCATGGCGACCGGCATGGCGATCATGGGCTTCGGCGGCGGCGCGATGATAGGCGCGCCGCTCTCGGTACTGCTGATGGATCAGTTTAAATCCGCCGCCTCGGTCGGGGTCATGGAGACCTTTTTGGTCATGGGCGGTATTTATTTCCTGTCCATGTTCATAGGGTCATTGACCATCCGGACGCCGCCCGAAAACTGGCAGCCGGCCGGCTGGGTGCCGCCGGTGGTCGAGAATAAAATGATCACCAAAAAGCATGTGCATATCGACCAGGCGTTAAAAACGCCGCAGTTTTATCTGCTCTGGCTGATACTGTGCCTGAACGTGACGGCCGGCATCGGCGTGCTGGGCCAGGCTTCGGTGATGATTCAGGAAATGTTCAAGGGTGCGGTAACGCCCGCGGCGGCGGCCGGTTTTGTCGGACTGCTCAGCCTGTTCAATATGGGCGGCCGGTTTTTCTGGTCTTCCGCATCGGATTTCATCGGCCGCAAAAACACCTATTTTATTTTCTTTGTGCTCGGCATAGCGCTTTACGCCACTGTTCCTTCGGTGGGCGCGGCCGGCAACATGGGCTTGTTCATCGCGTTGTACGCGGTCATCCTGAGCATGTACGGCGGCGGGTTTTCGACGATTCCCGCTTATCTGGCCGATATTTTCGGCACCCGATACGTGGGCGGCATTCATGGCCGGCTGCTGACCGCCTGGTCAACGGCCGGCGTCCTGGGACCCGTGCTGGTCAATTACATTCGCGAGTTTCAGATTGAACAGGGCATTGCCAGGGCGGACGCCTATAACGTGACGATGTATATCATGGCGGGCATTTTGTGCCTGGGCTTTATTTGCAATTTGATGGTCAGGCCGGTGCATGAAAAACATCATATGCGGCACGAGGCGACCGATGAAGAGGGCGGGGTTTCCCGCGCAGCGACTGCCTGTACGCGCGGCTGAAACCGGAACAGTCAACCCTTGGCCGATCAATAACATTCTGGAAACGATATGAACCAACCAAAGTCCTTTAAACCGCTTGATTTTTTATTCCTGCTGCTCTTCTGGCTGTATGTCACGGTTCCGCTGGCATGGGGGATCTGGTCGACGCTGCGGAAAGCGCTGGCCTTGTTTAACTAAGGAACGCGCACAAAATAACTTCCTCAAGTGTGCGGATGAATTTCCGGTGTAGGTGCGGATTTATTTATGCCCTATGGGTACTTGTGTCCTTCAGGGTATCAACACAGTGCGAATGAATTCGCACCTACAATTCCCTGATTTATTCGATGCGCTACTACAAGGCCAGTATTTTTTCGAAGTCGGCGGCAAGCGGAGGCTTAAACGTGTCGGGCGGGCGACAGGCTCCGTCCCTGACGTTTTCATCGCGATCAGACCCCGCTAATCAACATTCCGTCAAGTTCACCGCCAGACCGCCGCGTGAGGTTTCCTTGTATTTGGTTTTCATGTCGGCGCCCGTTTCACGCATGGTTTTGATCACTTTATCCAGCGACACGAAATGCGTTCCGTCGCCGCGCAAAGCGATACGCGCGGCGTTGATGGCCTTGACCGAGCCCATGGCGTTGCGCTCGATGCAGGGTACCTGAACCAGGCCGCCCACCGGATCGCAGGTCAGGCCCAGATTATGCTCCATGCCGATTTCGGCGGCATTTTCGACTTGTTGCGGCGTGCCGCCCAAGACTTCCGCCAAGGCGCCGGCCGCCATGGAGCAGGCGACGCCGATTTCACCCTGGCAGCCGACTTCGGCGCCGGAAAGCGATGCGTTTTCCTTGTATAAAATGGCAATCGCGGCGGCCGTCAGTAAAAACCGGATCACGCCGTCTTCATCGGCGCCTTTACAGAATCGCCAGTAGTAATGCAGCACCGCCGGGATGATGCCCGCCGCGCCGTTGGTCGGCGCGGTCACGACCCTGCCGCCGGCGGCGTTTTCCTCGCTGACGGCCAGCGCAAACAGGTTGACCCAGTCCAGCGTGCCTACCGGCAGGCTGGAGGTTTGCCGGGGGATCTGGCCGGTCAATTGCTGGTACAGATTGGGCGCCCGGCGTTTAACCTTCATGCCGCCCGGCAATGTGCCTTCCTCGCGAATTCCTCTTTCCACGCAGGCCTGCATGACCTGCCAGATTTTGAGCAGATTTTCCCTGATATCCTTTTCGCCGCGCCAGGCTTTTTCATTGTTCAGTATCAGCGTACTGATCGGCTTGTTATGGGTAGCGCAAAGTTTCAGTAATGCCGCGGCGGATTTAAACGGATACGGCAGACAGGTGTCGTCATCGGACAAACGGTCTGCCGCCGCCGTGTGTTCCGTGACCACAAAGCCGCCGCCGATCGAGTAATAGTCTTTTTGCATCAGTTCGGTTTCCGAGGAATCGAAAACGGTAAAACGCAAGCCATTTGCATGATAGGGCAGGGCCCGGCGATGAAACAGCAGATGCGCTTTTTCCTCGAATCGGACCGGCCATCGCCTTAACAACCGGATCTGTCCGTTTTGCCTGATGACTTCGAGACGTTCCTGAATGATCGAAGGATCGATCAAATCCGGCGCCTCGCCCTCAAGTCCCAGCATGACGGCTTTATCTGTCCCGTGGCCTTTCCCCGTGGCGCCTAAAGAACCGTATAACTCAATCGTTATGCGGTTAATTTTGTCCATGCATCCGGATTTTTCCAGATTAACGGCAAACTCCATTGCCGCGCGCATCGGGCCCACGGTATGGGAACTCGACGGGCCGATGCCTATTTTAAAAATATCGAAAACACTGATGGCCATAAAACGAATCCTGTGACAGATGAGTATTGCATCCCGAAGCATAGCAGGATGATGGGTATTGATTTAAAAGCACGGAGTCAGGTTTTGCAATCGAATTCTGAGAGGGGAACTGCGGAGACGCCGGGCTTAAAGACGTTTTCCCAGCTCTAAGTAATGGGCATGGAATAAACCAGGGAATTCGCACCTACAGCGGAAATTCATCCGCGAACTGGTTTCAGGCAGTCATTTTCAGCCAAATCCTTAGGCCCGTGACAGGAAACGGGCGGTTTATAAGGCAAATGCCACCAGAAAAATAAAGCCGGCCACGGCCAGCGAGCCATGAAGCAAGGCCAGCCATTTGGGGATGGATTTACCGGTAATGTCGAGGACGCTGATGGCCGCGCCGCCGATCGCCGCGATAATGAATAAAGCCAGGCTGGCTATGGGCGCGGGCCTGTATTGAAAGGAATAGATGATCAAAAGAATCAGTCCGATAGCGGCTACCGGGCCATGAATAAAAGTAACGGCTTTGGGCGTTTCCTTGTTTTTCAGTATAAACACTAAAAGAAAAACGCCGAGTAGGGCCGCAAATGCAAATAAGTCAATGGCGGTAATGATCATGCCCGATGCTCCGCGAATTATGGCAGGTTGTTGGTTTCTTTTTTCGGCAAGTCCGCGATGGCCGGCCCTTCGATCACCTGGCCGTCAACGGTAAAACGGCTGCCATGACAGGGGCAATCCCAGCTTTTTGCTTCCTCGTTCCAGTTGACGATGCATTTCATGTGCGTGCAGACGGCTGAGACCAGATGGAGTTCCGCGCTCTCATCACGGTAGGCGGCGAATTTCTCGCCTTCGATTTCAACGGTTTTGCCTTCGCCGGGCACGATGCTGGAAACCGTTTCAACGTCGGCATGGTAAGGAATATCCTTCAAGTACTGGGCAAAGACATTAACGTTTTCCTTGATGAAGCGGCCCGCTGTCTTGAGCGGGTTATGCCGGTGGGGGGCATAAACTTCCGACCACGGGTTTTTGATGCCCAGGATCAAATCGCTGATGATCATGGCGGCCAGCGTGCCATACGTTAGCCCATCCGCAGCGAAGCCAGTGGCGATATAAACGCTGGATTTCGGGTGGAGGGCGCCTATGTAAGGTAAGCTGTCGGCCGCTTTATAATGCTGCGCGCTCCAGCGGTATTCCACGGATTTAACGTCGAAACGTCTTCTCAGGTAGGCTTCCAGGCTATCAAAGCAGGCTTCGTTGGCTTCTTTCTGGCCGACCTTATGCGGTTCGCCCAGGACCAGCAGATAGCTTTCCCCGCTTTTGCTGGTATAGGTGCGTATTGAATAGTGATGGGGCTTATTGAGCACCCAACAAATGCCTTCGGGGTAATCCCCCGAATTCAGCTTGGCCGCGAGCACATATTCCCTATAGGGTCCCAGCAGGCTGTGGACTGCCATGATGCCTTTCGGCGAATGCGTCGCATGGATGATGTTTTCGGCTGTCACCGAGCCGTTTTCCGTATACAGGATATTCGGCGAGCCTTCCTTGATGCTGACGACCTTGCTGTGTTCGAATATCGCGCAGCCGGTCCCCTGGATATGCGTGGCCAGCGCCTTGACATACTGCATGGGATTGAATTGCGCCTGGTCATCGATGCGAAGCGCGGCGTTGATATAGAAAGGCACGGGAGCCATGGTGTCTATGTAGGCTTCCAGGCCGGCTTCCAGGCAGGCCTGGTATTCCCTTTGCAGGGTGCTGGTGTCGTCTTCGGTTTCCGATATCAGGCGAAAAGGCGTTCTGTGGAAATCACAATCAATGGAAAATCCGCGAATGATGTTTTCAACTTGCTGGATGGCGGCAGTGCGCGAGGCGGCCACGTCATGAATGGTATCGGTATCGAACTTGGATTGGAGTATATAAAGCCGCTCATCGACAACGGCATAGAGATTGCCGGTGGAAAAACCGGTGGTGCCGCCGCCGATTTGCTGCGCTTCAAGCACGGCAACGCTTTTGCCGGCATGCGCTAGCAGATAGCCGGCGGTTATGCCGGTAATGCCGCCGCCGATAATCGCGACATCCACGTTTAAATCTGTCTGCAGAGGACTGTAATGACTGGCTTCGGCATCGTCTTTCCAAACGGAAGTTTTTTTCATAAATACCTCTGTCCATGGTCTGATCAAGAAGAATTTATCGAAGTTTAACGGTTAAAAAACAGCTGTATATGACAAAAGTCAGGGAAAATAGCAGAGGTGGAATTATTCTCATTCAGTATCCATGCTTCTCAAAAGGTACGCACTGCGTACCCTAGTGTGCCCAGCATGGGCCAAAACTAGTTACCTGAAAGGAGGTAACCGGAAGTAGTAACGACAACCGTAGCGAAACCGCAAGGGGGAAGCCGCGAGGCCAGCCTGAAAGAAGCGGATAGCAAATGCACGACCGTAGGAACACGAACAAGCAGAGAGGCCGGATGTGGGCGATGAGTGTGCTAGGAAACACGAAATCCAACCGTTACCGAAAGACACATCAAGTAGAGCTTGGCGGCACGGGCAGACAGTTTAGGCACCTTACCTGGGGAGATCTCCTAAATGAGAGTTTGGGAGAAGTCAGCAGAGGCCGTAGTAGTGAGGAAGTGCCTGTAATGGGCATGGAGCGAAGGGCTGAAGAATCAAGTTCATTAAACCCAACGAGGCTAATCGGACGCGCATAGTATTCTGAAACAAGCGGGCGTTGCAACTGCGGCAACCACCCCCTTGGCGGGAAATCAACTAGTAAAGTGGATTCTTTAACGAACAAGATCGCGTGGGATGCAAGCTACGATTAGCGGTAAAAGGCGAAAGAGAAAATGACAGAAGAGTTACTGATGGATGCCATGTTCAACTGGCTAACCCTGCAAGAAGCGTTTGACGCGGTAAAGCGCAATAAAGGCGCAGCAGGAATAGACGGGCGAAGCATTGCAGAGACTGAGCAGCATTTAGAGCAGCACTGGGAAGCAATAGAAGCCAAGTTAAGAAAGGGAAGTTATATCCCGAGTCCCGTGAAAGCGGTGACCATTCCAAAACCGAATGGAGGCGAGCGCGTGCTGGGGATACCGACGGTGCAAGATCGAGTCATACAGCAAGCGATGCAACAAATCTTAACGATAAAAGTTCGACAGCGGGTTTAGTCAATATAGCTATGGCTATCGCCCTTATCGCAGCGCGCAGGATGCCGTGAAACAAGCTCGAAATTTTGTTCAGCAGGGTAAAAGTTGGGTAGTGGACATCGACATCAAGGCGTTCTTCGATGAAGTGAATCACGATATTTTTACTGCATCAAATCAGCCGGAAAATATCAGACCGCCAAGTGTTAGGCCTGATAAGAGCGTATCTGAAAGCGGGTGTAGTGAAAGACGGAAAAGTAGAACGACGGTATAAAGGAGTTCCGCAAGGTAGCCCGTTGAGTCCCTTGCTTGCAAATATTTACCTGGACAAATTGGACAAAGAACTGGAAAAGCGAGAACTGAGTTTTTGCCGCTACGCAGACGATATTTACCTCTATGTGAGTAGCGAACGCAGTGCGCAACGAGTCTTGAAAAGTCTGACGTTATGGATAGAAAAGCACTTAAGCCTGACCGTCAACCAAAACAAAAGCGGAACGGGGCGACCTTGGGATAGTCAGTTTCTTGGTTTTAGAATAACGGAAACATACGAAATCGCGACTAGCCAAAAAAGTATCGACCGCTATAAAGCCAAAGTACGCGAACTCTGGGATGCTCGGCAAAGCTTGACCAGTAACGAGTTGGTTGAGCAGTGGCGGCAATACGTTGTAGGTTGGTGGAATTATTTCAAACTCACTACCGACCGCCAACATCTCCTGAAATGGGAAGGCTGGACGCGCCGTCATATGCGAAAATGTTTCTGGTTACGCTGGCATAACAAAAAGGGGCGACTGAAGGCTTTGCGCCGATTAGGTGCGACACCAAGGCAACAAGAAACCGCGAACAGTACACGCGGAGCTTGGCGAATAGCGAAAAGCCCAGCACTACACAGAGCGTTGAGTAATGCCACGTTGAGACAATATGGGTTATGTGTACCATCAGAACTATCAACGGCCTAAGCCGTTGGATTCAACCGCCGGATGCGGAAAACCGCATGTCCGGTGGTGTGGCAGAGGTGACGGGCGCAATCCCGTCACCCCGAGCCGATCATTTTTGTGGCTTTGTGGCTTTGTGGCTTTGTGAGCGGCGTGTTTTCGGTGTGCTTTAAATCGGTAAGGGCACGTGCTTCCAGCCCAGTTCCGCGATGACGCGGTTGTAGGCCTGATCGAGCGGAGCGGTGATATTCACGGCGGCGCCGGAATAGGGGTGGGTGAATGTCAGGCCGGTCGCCGCCAATAACAGTTGATGACAGTCGAAATGGTTTCTGAAAAAATCGTTATGCCGGCCGTCGCCGTGCGTGGTGTCGCCGACGATGGGGTGGAAGATATGTTTCATATGCCGCCTGATCTGATGCTTGCGTCCGGTTTCGGGCGTTATTCGCAGCAGGGAATAACGGCAAGTCGGGTAGCGTCCCACGGCATGAGGCAGCTCGGTTGTCGCCAGGCGCTGGTAATGCGTGACGGCGGCCTGGGCCGGCTTGTCCGGGTCGGCTTTGGCATCGGTCATCTTGTCCAGTTCTTCCTTCAGCGGATAATCGATGGTGTCGGTTTCGGCGGTGTGGCCGCGCACCACGGCCAGATAGGTTTTGCCGATGCCGTCGCCCATGAAGACGGCCGTCATTGCTCTTGCCGCGTCCGAATTTAATGCGAACAGCAGCACCCCCGCGGTCGGTTTATCGAGCCGGTGCACCGGAAATACGTGGCGGCCAAGCTGGTCGCGCAATATCTGCACGGCAAACCGGGTTTCACGCCGGTCGATTTCGGAGCGGTGCACGAGCAGGCCGGCCGGTTTGTCGATGGCAACGAAGTGGTCATCCTGATAGAGAATTTTCATGAAGGCATAGCGGTAATCTGGTTCATGGCCGAGGCAAGCAGTTGCAGTTTCTCGGTACGGGGCAGTTTCTTGATGGCGCTTTCGCGTTTGCTGGCGGAGCTGCGGTCATGTCCGGTTTCGACATAAACCAGGGCTTCGGGTTGGCGCCCGCGAAAATATTTGGCGCCCAGGCCATCGGTATGTTGCTGAAAGCGTCTTTGGACATCATTGGTGATGCCCGTGTAAAGCGAGCCGTCACTGCAACGGATCATATAGACACACCAGGGCATTACGCGACAGTGCCGAAGAGAGAGCCGACGAGGGCTGTCAAACCCATGGCCAGCGCGCCCCAGAAGGTGACGCGGCAGGCACCCTTGACCAAGCTTGAGCCGCCGGTTTGGGCCGCCAGCATGCCCAGCAGAGCCAGGCACAACAATGATGTTGCGATGACGGAGGCCATTAAATGGACAGCGGGGGCAATCAATACGATCAGCAGCGGCAAAAACGCACCCACGGCAAAGGTGGCGGCCGAGGTTAACGCCGCCTGGACCGGGCGGGCGCTCACGGTCGCCGAGATGCCCAGTTCGTCGCGCGCATGGGCTTCCAGGGCATTGTTCCGCATCAGTTGCTCGGCAACCAGCTCGGCCAATGACGGCTCCAGTCCGCGCATGACATAGATCGCCGCCAGTTCCTTTTTCTCATGGGGTTCGTCCGCGTCGAGTTCCCGGCGTTCGCGGGCCAGATCGGCCGTTTCGGTATCGGCCTGGGAGCTGACCGATACGTATTCGCCTGCCGCCATCGACATGGCGCCGGCCACCAGGCCCGCCGCGCCGGCCAGCATGATCTCGGTATGGGCGGCATTGGAGGCGGCGATGCCGACGATCAGGCTGGCGGTGGATACAATGCCGTCGTTGGCGCCTAAAACGGCGGCGCGCAGCCAGCCGATGCGATGCGTGCGATGTGTTTCCGGGTGAGGGCTGGGCATGGGATGTCCTTGGAAAAATACGATTGGTTCAAGTTGGTTCAATGGGGTAATTGGCCCGGCGGGGTATGTATTGGTGCTATTGAATGCCTTCAAAACGCCATTAAGGATTTGGTCATAAATAATTTCCCTGTTTAAACATAGGATGTGCCGACGACAGGAGGCGCATCGTTCGCGAGCGATGCGCTTCACTGCGTCGCCTGGAGCGCCTACTTTGGGTCAGCACATCCTAAGATTTTGAAAAGATGCACGTTGCGTCCCCTGCGGTTTCTTGAATGATCAGGCCGCAGCAGGCTTACAACGGCTCGGTCAGGGGTAAAACGACTTCCACGCAGAATCCGCCCAAGTCGCGGGAGCGATGAAATTTCAGCTCTCCGCCATGGTGTTTAGCAATGGATTGCGCCGTGGACAGGCCGATGCCGTAATCGCCGAGGCCTTGGTGCGGGAGCATATTGGCCGGAGTGTGCTCAAGCATATCGGTGTCGGAAATGCCCGGTCCGTCATCTTCAATTCTCAGGTAAATGGCCTCATCGATTTCAAGGCTCAGCTTGACTCTGGACTGGGCCCATTTGCAGGCGTTTTTGAGCAGACTGCTGGACAGTTCCAGCATATCTTCACTATCGATCAATAAGACATCGGTTCTCGGCATGATAAAGATAATGTCCAGATTCTTATCCCGGTACATGCTTTGCAGGGCGTTGATCAAGGTCAATATTTCCTGCTCAATATCAAGTTTCATCAGCGAAGGTTCCGGATCCTCCAGGAATGACGACTCCAGCGGGCAACCGCTGCCGGCGGTTTCTTCCGCTAAAGGCTGGCTGATTTCAGGCTCGGTTTGCAGGGGCTCTTCGTCAGGCAATTGCGGCAGTTCTTCCAGCGATGGTTTTAACGCCTGAGCCAGATCATCAAGGGCGTTCTGCGGGCGCTGCACGCGTTGTTCCAGTGCCTGCAGCAGCCAATTGATCTCATCGACCAGCGCCGATACCTCTTTGGGCGCTTCGGTCGTATCGAGTCGGGTGATCGTGCCTCGTTTCAAAGCGCTGAGTTGGCGCCGCATGGACTTTAACGGCTGAAATACGGTGCCGATAATAAGGGTCTGCATCACTATCAGCAGCAGCAATAGGGTCACCGCGATGATCAGAAAACGCAATTGAAACGGTTCGATGAACGCCAGTGTCGGCGACAGGTCTTCGGCAACAGCAACGACGATGGTCCGGTCGTGCCGGTCATAACCATAGGCCATGACCAGCAAGGACTGCTGCTGCGGGCCGGACAGATAAAGCCGGCGCTTTTCGCCGGCTGCCAAATTCGGAATGGACAGGTCCATATCCCATAACGAACGCGAGCGCATGATCTCGTTATCGCTGTATAGCTGGTAATACTGACCTGAAAAGGGTTGCTGGTAGGCCGGGTTGATCTGTTCCTTGTCGAGCCCGATTTTTTTGGTGTTATCGATCCGGGTTGCCGCCAGCACATTTTCGGCTTCCTGCGCCAGACGCGATGCGACATGCTTTTCGGCGATATCCTGTAGGGTGCCGTCGGTCAGCCACCATAAAGCCGTAAATGTGGCTGTTAAACTGATCAATAGAGCAACGCCGAGACGTTGTTGCAACGATTTCATACGGATTGTTCCTTCAACTGGTTAAATCCCGTCTATTTTCAATTAGTGGCGGTTGCACGTTTTTTAGAGCCCTTCTTTTTGGCCAGAACCAATTCAGGTTGTATTAATTGACCGGATTGCGCGTTAATGGTTAAAGTTTTCACGATACCGTTATTGTCGGCGATGTCAATTTTATAAAAGATCAGCTTGTTTTTCCTTTCCAGTTTGATATCCATGACCGGCCCCGGGTATTTTTCGACATACAGATCCAGGATGGTTTCAAGCGGTTGCACAATGCCGTCGTCGAGCAGTTCCTTGGCCCGGTCATGATCATCGCTCATGGCCATGCCGCTGGTGCTGAACAGCATGAACAAGGCGCCGAGCAACAGCAGTTTTCTCAACAACTGGAAAATACTCGGCAGATAGGAATGAAGGCCTGCGTGCAGGCGGTACAGGTGTTGTTGCCGAGAGTGTGACCTAGTAGAGGATAAAGTAATCATTATCATTTTTTTAGTCCAATCTCATAAAGTTGACAGTATTCTCTCTGACGGGAGCGCTGAACTACACGACATTAATAGTCAGAGAGGGTTTTCGGCGGTATCGCCGCCCTTAAGGCATTCAATACCGCAAAGACATCAATAATCTCCTGGGTAATGGCGCCCGCGACCGGCGTCAGATAGCCCAGGCCTGCCGCTATCATGCCGATCACGCTGAGCGACATGCCGCCTATGGCACTCTGCAGGGCAATCGCCCGCATGCGTTCGCCGATATGGAACAGTTCGTCGACTTTCAGCAGCGAGCTGTTCATAATCACGGCATCGGCGGACTCGCCGGTAATGTCGCTGTTCTGGCCAAAGGCAATGCCGATGGTCGCGGCGGTCAACGCCGGGGCGTCGTTAATGCCGTCCCCCAGAAATACGGTTTTCGCGGCTTTGGTTTCCCGGCGTACGATATTCAGTTTTTGTATAGGACTCTGTCCGAAGTACACATGTTCAATTCCGACCTGTTCCGCCAGATAACGGACTTCCGATTCCCGGTCGCCCGAAACCAGCATAACCCGGTCAAACAGATGGCTGGGATGCAGGTGATTGATGAAGGATGAACTGTCGGCGCGTACTTCATCGCGAAATTGCAACGTGGCCGCGTAGGCGCCATCAATCAGTACAATGCATTCCAGACCGCCACAAACGGGCGGTAACCGCGCTTCCGGCTGAAGGGCAAGCAACTTCTGGCGGCTGGTGACCTGGACCCGTTTTCCATCCACTTCGCCGCTCAGCCCTTCTCCGGGCAGTTCCATGATATTGCTAACCTTGAGTAATGGCAAAGCGGATTTTTCGGCGGCTTTGATTATAGCGCCGGATAACGGATGCTTGGAATAGCGTTCCAGGCTGGCAATCAGTGACAGCACGGCCTGTGCGCTATGGCCGTGGCCGGGAATCAGGGCAGTCAAGGCCGGGCGGCCGTAGGTCAGCGTGCCGGTCTTGTCGAAGATAGCCGTGCGGCAGGTGCCCAGAGTCTCCAGAATGGCCGGGTTCTTGATGATGATCTCGCGCCGTGCCGCCAGCGAAATGGAGCTGATGATGGTGACCGGTATGCCGATCAGCAAAGGGCAGGGCGTGGCGATGACCAGCACGGCCAGAAAGCGGATCACGTCGCCGCTGGCCGACCAGGCCACCAGCGCGAGCGTCAACGCCACCGGCGTGTAGACGGCGCCCAGCTGATCGCCCAGGCGCCTGAGTTTGGGCCGGTGCTGCTCGGAGGAATGCATGACCTCCATGATCTTGGCATAACGCGAGTCGACGGCCAGTTTATCGGCGCGAATGGTCAGCGCCGTTTCGCCGTTGATCGCGCCGGACAGCACTTGCGAGCCGTTGACTTTCGACATCATGTACGGCTCGCCGGTCAGATAGGATTCGTCCATCGTGCCGGTGCCTTCCACGACCGTACCGTCGACAGGACAGATTTCATGGGGCAGGATCAGCAAGATATCGCCGATAGCAACCTGCTCGGTGGTGATGTCGGTCATCGTATCGTCCGTTTTGCGGTGCGCGATGGACGGCATGCGCCGGGCAAGCGCTTCCAGCACCGAAGACGCCCGGCGGACGGCCTGGGATTCCAGTACCGCGCCGCCGGCCAGCATCAGCACGACCAGGCTGCCCGCCAGGTATTCATGCAGCAGAACGGCCGTGACGATGGATATGCCGGCCAACAGGTCGGCGCCCAGGTCGCGCCGGAACAGCTTGCCGAGCAGCTGGTAAAGCAACGGCACGCCGCCCAGTATCAGCACGGCGATCAGCGGCAGTTCCTGTTGCAAAATACGAAAACTGAACCGGCCTGAGTACGTGTCGGCGCGCGGCGAGGTCAGGGAGGCATGGCCCGACAGGGTATAGAACTCATTGCCCGCGTCGAGGGCATAACGCAGTATCAGATAGGCGCCGATGCCGAGAAGGCTCAAAACGGAAATGAGGGTTTCCGGTTTTGAAGAGAGTTGTGGGTTATGGGCCATTTTGTCTTACTGATGTTGCGCAATTAAATTGTAATGACAGCGGTTTGGCAAAATACCGTTAGCGCGACGGTATTCTGAATCGGGTTCGGCCTGCCGGATGGTGCGAATTTTCCGGCCGGTATATCACTGTATATTAGCAGTGCCTTAAAAAAAAACCGATTATATCATTGCAAATTGCCCGGTTGGGTTGCGTTTTGACTGCTGAGCAGGCGTTCAAATGCCTCGGCGGGCAGCGGTTTCGAGAACAGGTATCCCTGGCCGTAATCGCAGCCGACGGTCGTCAGCAGGTCGCGTTGCTGCGGTGTTTCCACGCCTTCCGCGATGACCTTGATGCCGAGCTTGTGCGCCATGACGATGATCGCCTCGCACAGCGCCATGTCGTCGGAGCCATAGGCCAGGTTGCTGACAAAGGACTGGTCGATCTTGAGGTAGTCGATGTCGAATTTTTTCAGGTAGGACAGTGACGAATAACCGGTGCCGAAATCATCGATCGCCACTTGTATGCTGGCGTCGCAAAATTCGAGCAGCTGG
Organism: Methylobacter marinus A45; assembly: GCF_000383855.1. Lineage (GTDB taxonomy): Bacteria > Pseudomonadota > Gammaproteobacteria > Methylococcales > Methylomonadaceae > Methylobacter > Methylobacter marinus. Next base: position 4,796,122 of record NZ_KB912877.1, on the reverse strand, counting down.
TCGGTGACGGCCGTGCTGGCATCGAGCAATACCCCTTCGGTGATCTCGACGACGATGCTTTGCCCGGAGAGTTCCTGTTGCTGCAGATGCTCGAACCAGGCGGCATGGTTGCTGTTTTCGTTATGGAACTGGATGGGCGATTTGTTGACGCTGATCTGGAAATCCGGCCGGTACAGCTTACGCCAGTGTTTGACCTGGCAGGCCGCTTCGCGGAACACCCAGTCGCCGATGTCGATAACCAGGCCGGTTTCCTCGGCGATGGTGATGAACTCGGCCGGACTGATCGGGCCGCGGATCGGGTGCTGCCAGCGGATCAGCGCCTCGGCCTTATGAATCACGCCGGTCGCCATCTCCACGATCGGCTGATAGGCCATGCTGAACTGGCCGGCTTCGAGCGCGCCGCGCAAGTCGTTGGCCAGCCTCATGCGGTTGTGGGCGGCTTCCTGCATGGACGGCGTGAAATAATTGTAGCGGTTGCGGCCCTGGTTTTTGGAGGCGTACATGGCCTGGTCGGCATTCTTGAGCAGCGTGTCGATGCCTTCGCCGTCATCGGGATAAAAGGTGATGCCGATGCTCGCCGAGACATAAGCCACTTCGTTTTTCATGTGAAACGGTTCGATCAGTTTCTGCAGGATCGTGCGCGCGATGCGTTCGACGATGCTGATGTCGTCCACTTCGGTCAGAATAATAGTGAATTCATCGCCGCCCAGGCGCGCGACGGTGTCGGTTTCGCGCACGCAGCCGCGCAGGCGTTGTGCCGCATCGATCAGCAGAATGTCGCCCATGTCATGTCCCAATGCATCGTTGACTTCCTTGAAGCGGTCGAGGTCCAGAAATATCACCGCCAGCGGCAGGCCCGTGCGGCGCGATTTCTTGCAGGCCTGTTCCAGCCGGTCATAAAGCATGCGCCGGTTCGGCAGGCCGGTCAGCGGATCGAAATTCGCCTGCTGCCAGATCAGAACCTCGGCTTCTTTACGCTTGGTGATGTCGCGGGTAATGGATAATTGGACCAGTTTCTCGCCCGGCTTGCTCGAGAACGGCACGGCATGGGTTTCCATCCACCGGCGCGTGCCGTGCAGACCGATGATTTCGTATTCGAGCGTGTCTTTCTGCCCCTGGCAGACCCGCTCGTTTAGCTCACGGAAGGCATCCCGATACTCGGGGGCAATGACGGGATAAACGTTTTGCCCGACAACGCCGGCCTCGTTGTCGGCTTCGATCATTTTAAGGCCGGCTGCGTTGATCGCTAGCAGTGTGCCATCCTTGTCAATCAATTTCACGCATTCAGGCGAGGTTTCGATGATCGTACGCAGATATTGCGAGCTCTCGCGCAGCGCATCGCTGGCCAGTTGTCTTTCAATCGCGATGCCCGCCAGCTTGGCGGACTGCTCGAGCAAGTCGATTTCAGCGGCATCCGGCGCTTTGGTGGTGCTGTGGTAAATGGAAAAGGTGCCGAGCATCTTGCCGGCCGCGGTCATGATGGGTTCCGACCAGCATGCGCCCAGGCCGGCGCTGGCGGCCAGGGCTTTGTAGGACTGCCAGTAGGGGTGAGAAGCGATATCCTCGACAATGACGCGCCGGCCCGTGCAGGCCGCGGTGCCGAAAGAGCCCGCGCCGATGCCGACAGGTGTGCCGTGAATGGCTGAGTTATAGTAATGCGGCAGACTGGGCGCGGCGCCGGTCAACAGATGCTTGCCGTCGCCGTCCAGCAGCAGGAGGGAACAGCGCATGGCGGGATTTTGCACCTCCACGCTCAGCGCCAGGGTTGCCAGAATGTCCGGCAGAGGCAGGCCTTTCGATACCTGCTCCAGCACCTGGCTGTGCGAGCGATTCGCCATTTCCTGCCGCTTGCGTTCGGTAATGTCGGTTTGCGTGCCGATCAGGCGCAAGGCCTTGCCGGAGGCGTCGCGGCTGACTACCATGCCGCGCGTCAGCAGCCATTTCCAGCTGCCGTCGCGATAGCGGGCGCGGTGCTCGTTGTTAAAATACCGGGTCTTGCCGTCCAGGTGCGCGTGCAGGTCCTGCATCATGCGCGCATAGTCCTCGGGATGGATGGTCGATTGCCAATGCCGGTATCCGCCTTGGCGTTCTTCCTCCGTGTAACCCAGTATTTCATGGCAGCGTTCGGAGAAGAATATTTCGCCGGTCCGGAAATCCCAGTCCCATACGCCATCGCCGGCCCCTTCCAGGGCAAATTTCCAACGTTCCTCGCTAGTACGCAGCGCCGCCTCGCTTTGCCGCCGCTTGAAAATGGTCAGCGCCTGGGTCATGCCGACTAGGGTCAGCACGATCAGGTAGAGCCAAAAGTTGCTCAGGTGGATCTGGGGGAACTCACTGGCGAAATACCCGACTTTGTGAATCGAGCCCAGCAGGCCTTGCAGCGCCGTGATGCCGATCACCAGCAGCACGCCGTGACGGCCGAAACGGGCAGCGCTCCAGGTGATGAAAGGGAAGATTAAAAAGGCTTTCAGCGAATCGCCCACGATGTCGTGAAACCAGCCGAGGAAGATAATCTGGCCGGCAATAAAGGTCAGGCCGAAACAGCCCGCGGCCTCCAGCGCGCGTTGCCGCCCAAGCCAGTAGGGGGGCGCCCTGCGCCAGATTAATATCAGCGGTGTTGCCAGTATGATGCCCAGCATGTCTCCCTGCCACCAATGCAGCAGGCCGGGCGCCAGCGTTTGCCGGGTCAGGAATCCGGTCAGCAGCAAGGTCGTCGTCCCGGTCAGGGCGCTGACGCAGGCGCCGGCGGCGGCCGCCAGGGTCAGCCAGAGGAAATCCCGGGGATGGGTCAAAGCGGTATCGAAGTGCCCGGAACGGAATAGCACCTGCAGGCAAACGAATGCCTCCAGTGTATTGCCGGCGGCAATAAACGCGGCGACCCAGGCAGTGCAGCCGGCCATCAGGGCGCCGGCGAGGGCGCCGGCAAAAATACCGGGCCAGTACTTTCGGCCGCCGAGCAGCAGCGCGGCCAGCGCCAGGCCGCTGGATGGCCATATGACAGAAATGACACCGTTGGCGGAAAAAAAGTCCAGCACGATTTTGGCAAGCAGCGCATAGCCGAGTGCCAGGGCGGCCAGCCAGGGCACATCGGACCAGCGGTAAATCAGTAATCGGGTCAAGGTGGTGTTACCTGAAAGCAGGTTGTCGACAGCGGCAAGTCGGGCAAATGCCGCGCTAAACTATCAGTGGCAAGCCGGCGAACGGTCAGCATGGGGCGTTTTCCGTGATGTGGTCACTAATGAGCAGGGCTTCAAACTCATCGGCCGGCACGGGCCTTGAGAACAGATAGCCCTGGCCGTAATCGCAGCCGACGGTGGTCAGCAGGTCGCGCTGCTGCGGCGTTTCCACGCCTTCCGCGATGACTTTGATGCCGAGCTTGTGCGCCATGACGATGATCGCCTCGCACAGCGCCATGTCGTCGGAGCCATAGGCCAGGTTGCTGACAAAGGTCCGGTCGATCTTGAGGTAGTCGATGTCGAATTTTTTCAGGTAGGACAATGACGAGTAACCGGTGCCGAAATCATCGAGGGCGACTTGTATGCCCTCGTCGCGAAACTCGAGCAGCTGGTCGGTGATGGCTATGCCGGCATCGAGCAATAGCCCTTCGGTGATCTCGACGACGATGCTTTGCCCGGGCAGTCCCTGCTGCTGCAGATGCTCGAACCAGGCGGCATGGCTGTTGCCTTCATTATGGAACTGAATGGGCGATTTGTTGATGCTGATCTGGAAATCCGCATGATGCCGTTCTCGCCAGTGTTTGACTTGGCAGGCCGCTTCGCGGAACACCCAGTCGCCGATGTCGATAATCAGGCCGGTTTCCTCGGCGATGGTGATGAACTCGGTCGGACTGACCATGCCGCGGGTCGGGTGCCGCCAGCGGATCAGCGCCTCGGCCTTATGAATCACGCCGGTCGCCATCTCCACGATCGGCTGATAGACCACGCTGAACTGGCCGGCTTCGAGCGCGCTGCGCAAGTCGTTGGCCAGCCGCATGCGGGTCTGGGCGGCTTCCTGCATGGACGGCGTGAAATAGTTGTAGCGGTTACGGCCCTGGTTTTTGGAGGCGTACATGGCCTGGTCGGCATTCTTGAGCAGCGTATCGATGCCTTCGCCGTCATCGGGATAAAAGGTGATGCCGATGCTGGCGGAGACATAGGCGACTTCGTGCTTCAAATGGAACGGTTCGGCCAGCTTTTTCAGGATGTCCTGGGCAATCCGTTCGACATTGCCGGGGTTGTCCAGTTCGCTCAGGATAATGGTGAACTCGTCGCCGCCCAGGCGCGCGACGGTGTCGGTTTCGCGCACGCAGCTGATCAGACGCCGGGCGCCTTCCGTGAGCAGGATGTCGCCCATGTCATGGCCCAGGGTATCATTGACTTCCTTGAAGCGGTCGAGGTCCAGCAGCATCAAGGCCATCGGCAGGCCGGTGCGGTGATTTTTCTTGATGCCCTGTTCCAGCCGGTCCTGGAACAGGCGGCGGTTCGGCAGGCCGGTCAGCGGATCGAAATTGGCCTGCTTCCAGATCGTCTGTTCGGCCAATTTCTGATCAGTGATGTCCGAGAAGATGGCGATGCGTTGCTGGACATTGCCGGTGCTGTCGTAAATCGTGTTGATCATCAGCCATTCGAAATATTCCTCGCCGTTTTTGCGCCGGTTCCAGACTTCCCCCTGCCAGCGCCCGGTTTTTTCCAGCGTATGCCACATGTCCCGATAGAAGGCGATGTCATGGCGGCCGGATTTAAGCAGTTTGGTCGATCGGCCGACCGCCTCCTTCTCGGTATAGCCGGTCAGCTGCGTGAATGCCGGATTGATGGCGACGATGCGGTTATTGGCATCGGCTATCATGATCGCTTCACCGATGGCCCGGTAGACGGTGGCCGAAAGCTGTAGTTTCTGCTCGAATTGTTTGCGTTCGGTGATATCGATGACGCAGGCGATGACGGTCATGCGATTATCGAGCTCGACCGGACTCAGGCTGATTTCGACGGGAAATTCGGAGCCATCCTTGCGGACCGCGGCCAGCCGGTTATTGTGTCCCATAGGCCGTGGGTGCAGGGTCTGCATGTATTCGGCGCGCTGTCGGCCATGATCAGCTCGGGAGAGCTTCGGCACCAGCGCGTCAACATCAAGGCCGATCAGTTCGGTGATCGGATAGGCGAAGATTCGCGCGGCAACCTGATTGGCGAACAGAATGACGCCGTCATGATCGACCAGCAGCATGCATTCAGGCGATGCTTCCAGGATGGTATGCACCTGTCGCCACTGCAGCTGCTTGCGTTTGCTGATGTCTCTATGCGTGCCGATCATGCGCAGCGGCCTGCCGTCTTCGCCGCGGCTGACTACTACGCCGCGCGTGGCCAGCCATTTCCAGTTGTTATTGGGGCAGAGAATGCGGTGCTCATTGATAAAAGCGGCGGTCCGGCCGTCGAGATGGGCTTGCAGATCGGCCATCATGCGCTCATAGTCAGCCGGGTATATGGTTGACTGCCAGTCCTCGTCACTGTTTTTCCGCTCATTCCAGGGCAAGCCGACTATGTCCTTGCAGTACGCGGAAAGGAAGGTTTCATGCGTTTGCAGATTCCAGTCCCATACGCCGTCTCCGGCGCCTTCCAGGGCGCACTTCCAGCGTTCCTCGCTGATGCGCAGCTCGTCCTCGGCCTGGGCGCGTGCGGTGATGACCAGCGCCAGCGCCATGCCTACGATCGTCAGTTCGAGGGTATAGAGCCAAAAATTGATCAGGCCGGTTTGCGCGATGTCGGCGGCAAAAAAGCCGACGCCGTTTAACGCGCCCAGCAGGGCTTGCATAGACGTCATGCCGATGATCAACAAGACCCCGTGCCGGCCGAAACGCACGGCGCTCCAGACCACAAAGGCGAACATGATGAAGCCGTTGGCAAAACCGCCCAGGTCATCGACAAACCAATCCAGAAAGACAAACTGGCCGGCCAAAAAGGCCAGGCCGAAACAGGCCAGTGCCTCAAGCGCGCGTTGGTGTTTAAACCAGTCGCCGGGCGCTTGCCGCCATACCAGGATCGGCGGCGCCGCCAGGATAATGCCCAGCGTGTTGCCCATCCACCAGTGCAGCAGGCTGTCCGGCAGCATTTGCAGCGTCAGCAGGCCGGCCTGCCAGAATGCCGTGACGCCGATCAGCGCCGCCGCGGCGGCGGCCGTCGCGCCGGCCAGCGCCAGCCGGTAATAGTCGCACGGGTGCATCAATGAAGGGTCGAATCGATGCGGACTTCCGCATTTTCGGGCGAATCCCTGCCTGAGCAGCCAGACGGCGAGCAAGGGTTCGATGGTATTGCTCAAGGCGACGAATAAGGATGGCGGCAGCGCATGCCCGAGCGCAAGGCGGCCGAGCAGGGAGCCGGTCAACAGGGCCGGCCAGTATCGCCGGCCGCCGGACAGTAAGGCAGCTAATCCCACCCCGCTGGGGATCCAGGTGATGGAGATGGTGGTTGAATCGATAGTCAAATAACGCAGTACGATGTAGACCGATAGCGCATATGTCAGCATCAATCCGGCTAATTTGGGCAAATCGGGCCAGCGATAAACCCGCAATAGGTTCGGAATGTTTTTGCCTGTAAATAAAGGCGAAGTAAGAGAGAATTTCACGGATTGCTATCGGGCATAAATGACGGTTACAAAACTTCCAATAGGGTTAGCCCGCCATACGCTTGCCGCGGTGGTCGGCATGCCGATGGTGTGCGCCTTGTTGATTGTGCCTCGCTCCTGATATTGCTCCGGCGGCGTCGAATGTGGAATGAGAGCAAGGAATGATGGATACGGAACGGCAAGAAACCGCTTGTATGGCGTTTCTGATCTGATGGAAGGGTATAACGCGGAGCATGAAATTCAAAGCGGTTTTGATTTGATATACGGTAAAAACTCCGGCGCCGGCCGTTACCCATGGCCTGTTTGCCGCCCGTATTCTCACTGGCAATCTGTGACAACGCAGTTACAAGTTGATATTTAAGCATTATGGCCAAAATGCTGGGCTCCTGAATTGTAAGCTTTCGCGGACGCAGTTTACCAAATATTACCGGTACTTTCTAAATAAAGTGCGTACCCGGAATACCGCCTTGTTACCGCTATCGGCTTTCAGTCGGCGTTTGAAAGATTGGAAAGTTGGAATCGGGCGAGTAATATAGGCAGGCTTTGCAATCGCATTCGGTGAAAGGGATTGTGAGCGGCTGTTCTGTCACTATATTTTACTTATCAGGTACATATAAATGCGCAAATATCTTTTAAACCTCGGTTTTTTAGTCCTGGCTATGCCCGCATTCGCCGTCGGTGCCGCCGTTGTGGCAAAAGAAGCCATTCCCGAAAAAATCATGGCCCGGATTCATGAACAACACCCCAATGCCGCGGATATCGAGGCCGAACGAAAGACACATTTTGGCCAGGCGGTGTATGAAATTCATTTTAAGGACGGCGAGAGCGATCTGATTGAGCTTTATAGGGAAAACGGGCATTTTTATGTCAGCGGCGAAAAAATCGATGCCATGAATCTGATGCCGGAAGCTGTCGATGCCAATTTGAAAGCCGAGTTTACAACGTTTGAAATCAAGGAAGCGATATTAATCGTCAATCCCAACGGCCCGGGGGAGGAGTACGACTTGACGGTCGTCTCGAACAATCAGGAGTGGAGCCTTACCATCGATGGCAAAGGCAATATCATCAAAAAAGAACGCAATTAACGGCTAACTGCAAGACGCCTGACGTTATGCGTTTACTTATTATTGAAGACAACCAGGATCTATGCAGCGAACTGGCCGATTTTCTTGAGCTTCAGGGCGATACGATAGATACCGCGGCCGATGGGGTTACCGGTCTGCATCTGGCCGTGGTCAATGAGTATGATGCGGTTATTCTGGATTTGACGCTGCCGGGCATGGACGGGTTGGAGCTATGCCGGCGCTTGCGCCATGATGCCGGCAACTGGGTGCCGGTGTTGATGCTGACCGCGCGCGATACCTTGGAAGACCGGCTTAGCGGTTTTGAGCACGGTACGGATGATTATCTGGTTAAACCTTTTTCATTGCAGGAATTAAAGTGCCGGCTTGATGCATTGGCGCGCCGCACTGCCGGCCTGCACCAACCGACGTCATTGAGTGTCGGCGATTTGCAGCTGATGCCCGAAACGCGCGAGGTCAGAAGGGCCGGGACGTTGATCGAGCTGACCGCGATTGAATTCCAGATCCTGGAATTGCTGATGAGGCAATCGCCCAAGGTTGTCTCAAGGCCGCATCTTGAATACAGCATCTGGGGCGATAGCCCGCCCGACGGGGAAGCGTTACGCGTACACATTCATCATCTGCGCCAAGCTATCGACAAGCCATTTTCCACTCCATTGCTGCATACCATTCGAGGCGTGGGCTATCAATTGAAGCAAAGTCATGCCGTATCGGCATAAGCTAAGATTCCGGATATTCCTATCCTATCCCTTGCTGGGGCTGTTGTTGAGCGCGTTGATGGTGGCGTTCGTGATTGTGGCCTTTGATTCGCTGGAAAGGCAAATGATAGGCTCTTATCTAATCGGAGAGCTGGATCATTTCATCCAGCAGGCGGAGCGTAATCCGGCGCTGTCGATGCAGGCGTCGAAAAACTGGATTATATATAAAGAGGCAGGCGGCAAGTTGCCGGATGAAATCGGCTTTCTGTCGGGCTATCCGGAAGGCATTCATGACGTCGATCACAACCGGCACAGTTATGATGTCGTGATCAAGGCGCATAACTCGGCCCGATATTATATAGTCCACGACGATACCGGTCTGGAAAGGCTGGAATACAAGCTTATAACGTATCTGTTTGCCGCCGTCGTCATTATTCTGTGGATGTCCGCCTGGTCCGGACTTTGGCTTTCCAAAAAAGTCATTGAGCCGATATCGACGCTGGCTTCGCGTATCCGGACATTGAATCTGGAAAATTCCTCCGATTACATATCAGTGGATTACACCAACGACGAGGTCGGCATGCTGGCTTTGGAATTCGATGTCTATAAGGAACGCCTGCAGGCGTTAATCCAGCGTGAAAGAGAGTTCACCGGCAATGCCAGCCACGAATTAAGGACCCCGCTGGCCATTATCATGGCCGCCGCCGAGGGATTGTTGCTGCGCCCCGATCTGCCCGATGATATCAGACTGCGCGTAGAGCGGATGCAACGTTCGGCCACTGAAATGAAAGCACGCCTGGCGACTTTGCTAAGCCTGGCCCGCGGCCCCGTGTCCATGAATGAAGCAACCGATAAAACCGAACTGGTTGCGATCATTGACCGTTTGACAGAGGAACACAGGAATTTGTTAAGCCCGCAGGTACAAGTCATCAAGAAATTTAACGGATCGCCCCGCATTAACGCTTCGCCGCCGGTTATTTCGATGTTGATGGGTAATCTGATCAGAAACGCGTTTACTTATACCCGCCAGGGCAGCGTGACGATTTCCCTCTACGAAGATGCGTTTGTGGTCGCCGATACGGGGCAGGGTATCGATACGGATGAATTGAACCGGATATTCGAACGGGGCTATCGGGGGCAGGCCAGTCAGGGCAGTGGCCTGGGTCTGGCTATTTCCAGGCGTATTTGTGAATATTACGGTTGGCAGCTGAAAATCGACAGTGTTAAAGACGAAGGCACGCAAGTGCAATGGTTGTTCAGCTCGGATTCAACGGTTTGATGGCTTCGGTTCCCAAACCGAAGGTTTGGGAACCGGTGAAAAGCTTTGTCGTTTTATCGATAGTTGTTCACAGGCCTATCGAAAAATCGAACCTCCTCGGATTATTATAATGCGCTTTCAGCTTTTTTATTGACGTCGTGGCCAACAGCATAAGCAGAGTTATTGGCATCTTCCGCTATTAATCTTTTTGCAGTTTCATATTTTCCACTCTCGGAGCCTTTGACAAAGAATATGACGGCAGCAAAAACAACAACACCAACGCCAATCATCAGCCAGAAATTATCTTTCTCTTGATTTTCAATCATTTTATGTACCTTCAGAATATATGAATATTTAAAAATGCTGTTAAGAAAACCAGCGGGCTAACTATAACATAATAACCATAAAAAAAAAGTGGTTTTTTGTTCGTGCTTACAATTAACGCAAAATTAACACTGCGTTAACTTTTGTTTAACCCTGTCTTTCTTAAACTGTTGTCTTTATTACCGAAGGAAACAGGATTTGCTGGAACCGACCAAGCTAAATTTTGATAAGTTTGTCCTTGTCCATTTCATCATTCCGTTGTTGCTGTTTGTGCTTGTGCTTGCGGTCCTGGAGTATTTCCATGTGGATTTATGGATCGCCGGGCATTTTTATAATGCCGGCTTGCACCAATGGCCGCATAAGGAAAGCTGGCTGACCGAAAACGTCCTGCATGTCGGCGGCCGCTATTTCACGTACTTGCTGGCAGCCGCGGTTGCGCTCTGTTGGCTGATTTCATTGCGGGCGGATTCAGCCTTTTTTCGTTATCGCCGGCATCTGCTTTTTTTACTGATTTCGGGTATAAGCGGGCCACTGATTATCGTGTTGCTGAAAAATCATACCCATATTTATTGTCCCTGGAGCCTTGAGTTGTTCGGTGGCGATAAACCCTATGTGCGGCTATTCGATTATGCGGGCGGCAATCTGGAAGTGGGACATTGTTTTCCCGCGGCGCATGCCGGCGCGGGATTCACTTTCCTCAATCTGTATTTTTTCCTGTTGCTGGTGAAACCGGACTACAAATTTTACGGGTTATGTTTTGGCCTGGGCCTAGGCATGGTCTATGGCATCGCCCAGCAGATGCGTGGCGCGCATTTTTTAACGCATGACTTGTTCGCGCTGGCCGTGTGCTGGTTTTCTTCATTTGTATTATTCATGCTGTTTTTCAGGAAGCAATTGCAATGGCTGTAGTAGCAAGATTATTTGAGCAATCGCGGTTTTCCGGTATTTTGCTGTTTTTATTGATTAACCTGGGCGGTTCCGCCCTGCTCAGGACCGCGTTGCTGATCAGGCAACTGGCGGACCTGGATGTTTCGTTTTATTCGATAGCCCTGGTTTTTCTGCTGGGCGTTGTTAACGATCTGGCTTTTTTCAGTTATCTGATGATTCCTTTCGCGTTGTATTTGCTGGTGCTGCCGAACGCGGCCTATCAGAGCAAACTCAACAGGATCCTGGTTTTTGCCGGTTTTTTCGTCAGTTTATACGGCCTTTTTTTTGTCGAGATGGCGGAGTGGACGTTCTGGGATGAATTCGGCGTCAGATTTAACTTTATTGCCGTCGACTATCTGATTTACACCCATGAAGTGGTGCGCAATATCATTGAGTCGTATCCGCTGGGCAAGATTCTGTCAGGGATTTTTATCGTGACGGCCGCCTGTTTTCTGGCAATGCGAAAACTGCTGGCGAAGAGTTTCAAAGCCAGCGAACCGTTTCTATCACGGCTGAAAATCACGGCTGCTTTACTGAGCCTGCCGCTGATCAGCTATGTGGGGGTCGGGCAGTCGGCGCATCAGTTTTCCGCCAATACTTATCTGAATGAACTGGCCGCCAATGGCCCTTACCAGTTTTTCGCGGCTTTTCGGAATAATGAACTGGATTACCGGCATTTTTATAAATTGGGCGATGACCGGCAGTTGTCCGGCGTCATCAGGGCAAAACTGGCCGCGAATGCCCACTCATCCGACAAAGAGCTGTATAACATCAGGCGAACGATCAAACACGCTGGAGAAGAGAAACACCTGAATGTGATTCTGATTACCGTCGAGAGCTTGAGCGCCGAGTTTTTAACGCGTTTCGGCAATACCGAGCACATTACGCCGTTCATGGACGAATGGTTTGAGCAAGGCCTGTTGTTCACCAACTTTTACGCGACCGGCACGCGCACGGTCCGCGGGCTGGAAGCCTTGACGCTGTCGATTCCACCGACGCCGGGGCAATCCATCGTCAAGCGGCCTGACAACGGCAACTTATTCAATCTGGGCCATGTGTTCCAGCAGCGCGGTTACGATACGGCGTTTTTATACGGCGGTCGGGGCTATTTCGACAATATGAACGCGTTTTTTGCCGGCAACGGCTATCGCATCATCGACCAGACTGATTTTACCGACGAGGAAGTGACTTTTTCCAATGCCTGGGGGGTATCGGACGACATTATTCTCAAGCGCACGCTCAAGGAAGCCGACAGGGATTATCAAAACCGCCGGCCGTTTTTCTTTCAGATCATGACCACGAGCAATCATCGGCCTTATACCTATCCCGAGGGCAAAATCGATATCCCGCCGGGCATCGGCCGTACCGGCGGGGTCAAATATACCGATTACGCGCTACGGGAATTCATCGGTCTGGCCAAAACCAGGCCCTGGTTCGACGATACCCTCTTCGTCGTGGTGGCCGATCATTGCGCGGGCAGCGCGAGCAAGGTGGATCTGCCCGTGGACAGATACCATATCCCGCTGTTCATTTATGCGCCCAAGCATGTGCCGGCCAAGCGCAACGATATCCTGTCCAGCCAGATTGACGTCGCGCCGACGATTTTGGGGCTTTTGAACTTCAGCTATGAAAGCCAGTTTTACGGCCGCGATCTTATGCGCCTGCCCAAAGACGAGGGCCGGGCGCTGATCAGCAATTACCAGAAACTCGGTCTGGTGAAAAACAATAAGCTGGTGTATTTGTCCCCGCAGCAGAGGATTGATGTGATAGAGGACCCCTTGGGCGCGCATCGGCCCGTCGAGATCGGCTCAGCGGTCCGGTTGATCGAGGAAGAAATGGCTTATTATCAATCGGCCGATTATATCTGGTCGCACCGATTAAACCGCTATCAATAGATGAGGCTGTGAAAGTAGGGGATCAGCGTGTCAGAACGATTCTTTACAGAATGCTTTCACAGCCTCTTTTCCGGTCTAGCCTGAATATTTCACCACGAAGGACACGAACGCTATCCAAGGATGGAGGCGGTAGAATTGCGTCTGGAACAGCAATCGAGCACACGAAGGCTTAGCAATTCAATTACTTGCAAATATTTCATAATGAGTTCATGAAGTTATCGGTGAGAATTGGTAATGCCATGATTTTCTTCGTGTTCTTCGTGTTCTCTGTGGTTTTATGAAATATCCGGGCTAGCGAGCGTATTTCAATGAACGAAAGTGGTCCTGAATCTGAGTGTGGTCCGAAGGCAGCAGGCGATCAAACTCCTGCTTGACCACCTTGTAGCATTCGCAGACCCTCTGTTCCAGTCCCGGCCTGTCCTGGATGGTGATATGCCCGCGGCTATACTGGATCAGGCCGGCTTGCTGCAGTTTTCCCGCCGCCTCCGTGACGCCTTCGCGGCGTACGCCGAGCATATTGGCGATCAATTCCTGGGTCATGGTCAGTTCATTCGAGGGCAGCCGGTCCATGCTCAGCAACAACCAGCGGCACAGTTGCTGGTCGACCGAATGATGCCGGTTGCAGACCGCCGTTTGCGAGGTCTGCGTCATCAGCGCCTGAGTGTAATGCAGCAGCAATTGGTGCAGCATGCCGTAACGGCGCCCGCCGGAGCGGTTGAATTCCTGTTTGAGTACGCTGCCCTTCATGCGATAGGCGTGTCCGGCGCTTTGCACGACCGCCCGGTTGGGCATGGTTCCGCCGCCCATGAACAAGGCCACTCCAACCATGCCCTCATGGCCGACCACGGCAATTTCGGCCGATGCGCCGTTTTCCAGCACATAAAGCAGGGATACGATGCAGGTTGTCGGGAAGTAAACGTGATACAAAGGATCCCCGGACTCGTACAGTGCTTCGCCGAGCGGCATGGGAACCAGTTCCAGGTGCGGCGACAAGCGTTCGAAGATGAACGGCGGCAGCGCATTAATCAGATAATTTTGTCGTGGGTTATGTAAAGACATAATGTAATTCGGTCTCTGTTAAAATTGCGGGGCATTGTCCGTTAGCTATCAGTTGAGAACAATAAGCAAGAATACTTAATGCTATGATTTATTAAGGATTTTTTAAGGTAACTGCAAAAAATCCAAGCGTAATTCCGGGTGCTCGGACTCAAGTAAAAACCCATTTCAACCTGTAGAGCCTGTTAGAAAACCAAGGTTCAATGAACGATTATCTGTTCGACACCGTACAGACCTCATTTCAAACTTCAGATATCTTTTTCCGGCTAAAAATTCATTAAAGTTAACAGTCAGGACTTACGCAAACCCGTGGGGACGACTTCGCCTAAAGCGCTTACTGTTGGCAGTCGCCTCTTGGGTCTGAAATGGGCGACTACCCTAAAGGGCATAAATAAAGTCGCCCCAACAGGTTTTAGAACCGCTTGTCTCGACGGTTGAACAAGCAAGCTGCGTAAGTCCTGACAGTGATTTTTCAAATAGCAGGATGACCATGTTTAAGCCCGGAAAGTTTTTTTATCACGGCTTGCAGGCCGTGCTGATCTGCAGTCTGGCATTGTCCGGGTGCGCCAGGGAAGAGACGGACGGCCAAGGCCAAAAAAATCAGGACGCGCCCCGGTCGACCTACCAGGAAGTTGGCGAGGCCTCCTGGTATGGCCCCGGGTTTCATGGCCGGGAGACCGCCAGCGGCGAGATTTTCGATCAGGGAAAAATGACCGCCGCCCACCCCAGCCTGCCGCTAGGGACCGAGGTTGAAGTGACTAATCTCGAGAACAGGAAAAAGGTCGAGGTCGAAATTACCGATCGCGGACCTTATGCGAAGGATCGGGTGATCGATCTGTCCAGGGAGGCGGCGAAAAAGCTCGATATCAAGGAAGACGGCGTCGGCAAGGTCAGGATTGAGGCGACTGAACCGATCAGGCAGAGCCCGTCAAGCAAGGCCGGCAAAGAAACAGGCGAGTAAAGCAGGCAAACAATCCCGCCCGTCAAAAGGCTTCTTCCTGGCCCCCCCCCCTCCCGCCAGACGAAATAATGAGCGAAAAGTCACTTATGTTCGACACCGTACGGACGTCGGCTGATTTTAAACCTAGATTTATTCTAGGTCATGCATTACAGCCAGTCTTTGCGACAGAGCCTGATTGTCTGCCGAAATAACTGATCTT
Source organism: Methylobacter marinus A45 (assembly GCF_000383855.1). Lineage (GTDB taxonomy): Bacteria > Pseudomonadota > Gammaproteobacteria > Methylococcales > Methylomonadaceae > Methylobacter > Methylobacter marinus. The sequence continues at coordinate 4,781,107 of NZ_KB912877.1, read as the reverse complement.
TTCTGGTATGGCTTTTTTGTCAAGGAACAGGCATGAAATAACCTGAGCATTGTCTGCCTCTACCGCGGCTCCCGGTCACTGTTCCACTGCCTGCGTTCATGCAGGCCCACGGCGGTAAGGGGAACAGAAGGATGAGGTTATTTTGTGATTGTTCCTGGCTGGATGGCATGGGTTAACCGTGTCAGTAACAGCGAGGTCAGCCTGACGCATTGCCGTTTCGCTGCGAGGGTGTGTGCCATCTAATATCCGGGTATCAATCATGATCGAATTGCCCGTCATCACTTTATTATTCATCTGGAGAATTAGCTATGAAACAACTTACCAAATACTGTTCAGCATTTTTTCTAGCGCTGTTGTTGACCTGGGTAACCGGTTGTGCGTCCACGGATGAAGTCTCGGATACCCGGGCTGAATCAAGCCAAACTCCCGGCGCCTACATTGACGACAGTATGATTACCACCAAGGTAAAGGCGGCCATCTTTAACGAGCCCGGCCTGAGTGCTGCTGAAATCAATGTGGAAACCTATCAGGGCGACGTGCAATTAAGCGGTTTTGTGGCATCCGAGGAAGATATCACCCGGGCGGTTGAGGTGGCTCAACGGGTCGAAGGCGTCAGGTCGGTGCAAAATAATATGCAGGTAAAACAAAGCCGCTATAGATAGGCTTGTCAGACTGCGGGCCACTGCTAAAGCGGTGGCCGCGGATTTTCAACCAACAGACGATTTTGCCTCTCAGGGAGGGCGATATGTCAAAAAAAACTCATTTGACCGATGTCCAAACCTTGCGCGCGCAGGCACGCCAGCATATTGACAACGGTGCCGTAACAGCCGGCTATGCGGCGGATGCCAAGACGGTCATCAAGCTGCTGAATGACGCACTGGCCACGGAACTGGTCTGCGTATTGCGTTACCGCCGCCACTATTTCATGGCCCAGGGCATTCAGTCCAAGGGCATCGCCGACGAGTTCCTGGTGCATGCCAATGAGGAACAGGGCCATGCCGACCAGATTGCGCGGCGTATTGTCCAGTTGGGCGGCGAACCCGACTTTTCGCCGGACAGCCTGTCCGGACGCAGCCATGCGGAGTACGTGGAGGGCAACTCCCTGGTCGATATGATCAAGGAAGACCTGGTGGCCGAACGCATTGCCATCGACAGTTATCGCGAGATGACTCAATACCTGGGCGACCGCGATCCGACCACGCGCAACATGCTGGAGGACATCCTGGCCGTGGAAGAAGAGCATGCCGACGAACTGGCCGATCTGCTGCAGGGACGCCTGGCGGAAGTCAGTTCATGAAACTGGCGCGCCCGGCAACGCTGTTTGCGCTGTCAGCCGCGTCAGCGCAAGTTGCCGGTTGCGGGTATGTCGAGCTGGTCCGGCTGTATTTCCAGGAGCAGGAATATCAAAAAGATCAGGAACTGATCGCCAGGGTCAAAGGCGCCTTGCTGGCCGATCAGGCAATCGGTGATGCGCCGGTTCAGGTCGAGGCCTATCTCGGCGCGATCCGGCTCAGCGGCGCGGTGCCGTCAGCGGCCGGTAAACGGCAGGCGGAAGCGATCGCCGAACAGGCCCGCGGCGTGGAGTCCGTGGACAACGACCTTATGGTGCAGGCGCCATGATGCGGCATCATGGCGTATACAACAGACGGTCATGGCCTGCCAGGAAGATGGCTTACGCTTGCATGGCCATGGTGCTGGGGTTAATGAATGCCTGCTCCCTGATGCCCGGCACGAAACTGGAGCGCATAGCGCTGCCGGCCGGCTTCTCCATTACCCTCTATGAGGACGACGTGCCCGGCGCGCGGACACTGGCGTTCGGAGACAACGGCACGCTTTTTATCGGCACTTACAAGCAGGGGAAGGTCTATGCCATCCCGGTTCGCAGCGGCCGGAAAGGCGAAGTGCGGGTCATTGCCAGGGATCTGCAGGACCCGCACGGCGTCGCCTTCAGGGATGGCTCCCTGTATGTGGCCGAGCGCAGCCGCATATTGCGCTTCGATGATATCGAGAAGCACCTCGACCAGCCGATGCCGCCCGTCGTGATCTATGATCTCGGCCTCAAATATGCGCATCACGGCCTGCGCGTCATGCACTTCGGCCCCGACGGCAAGTTATACGTGTCGATTGGCGTGCCGTGCAATATCTGCATGCCGGAAGCCGACCGGTACGGCGTCATCATCCGCATGGACCGCAACGGCGGCGGCGCCGAAGTGTTCGCGCGCGGCATACGCAACTCGGTCGGTTACGATTGGCATCCGGAAACGCACGAACTGTGGTTTACCGACAACGGCCGCGATCTGTTGGGTAACGATACGCCACCCGACGAGCTCAATCATGCGCCCGTGATGGGGCTGCATTTCGGATATCCCCATTGCCATGCCGGCGAGTTGCCCGACCCGGTTTTCGGCCTTCGCAATCCCTGTTCCGATTTTACTGCGCCGGCGCAAAAGCTCGGGCCTCATGTCGCGGCATTGGGCATGCGCTTTTATACGGGACGCCAGTTTCCCAGTCCGTACCGGAACCGTATTTTTATCGCCGAACACGGTTCCTGGAACCGCAGTCCAAAGCTGGGCTACCGGGTCAGCATGGTCACGCTCGGCGACAATGACGCGGTGACTTACGAACCCTTCGCCGAAGGTTGGCTGCAGGGCAATTCCGCCTGGGGACGGCCGGTTGATGTCATCGTCGCGCCGGACGGCGCCCTGCTGGTTTCAGACGATAAGCGGGGGGCGATTTACCGAATCAGCTACACCGGTCCCTGAGCCGCTGTATTCAGCGCAGGGATTCAGCGGCAGCCGCGCGGTAATGAAGAGGCGCGCTTCATGCTCTTATGTGCGTTATCGTACTGACGGTAGGGCATTTTATTCTTAATATGTTAGTTAACATGCATCACAGAGAAATGACGCAGGAAGCAACGGAAAAAATAGCCTTGATGACAGCTTTTCGTTATGACGTTTTTGTTGATGAGTCGCTGATGGATGCAGTGGACGAAATGCCGGCATTAAGGAGCAACAGTTTAGAGGAGACAGATCATGGGCAAATATGTGCTTGGATGGTTACTCGGTGTACCAGTGTTTGTGCTGGTCATCATTTATTTGATTTTTAATTGAGATGATTACGCCAGAAGGTTTTGAACGCTGAACTTCGGCGATCGGAATCGGGCCAATAGCATGTGTCGCATAGAGGGCACTTTTTCGAGATCGTTGATGATCTTATAACTTTAATCGATATAGGAAACCATTATGGAAACGACAAAATCAGGCGGTACAGGTGAAACGGTTGAACGCGTCAGAGCCGGCGCGCATGAAGCGGTGGAAAGAGCCGCTGAGGTAAGCCACAAGGCCGCGGAAACCATCAGCGAGAAAAGCGAGCAAATGAAAGATGCTCAGGAACGGTTGATGGAGCATGCGCGTGAGTATGTCCGCGAAAACCCGGTAACATCGTTAGGCATAGCCTTGGGCAGCGGCTTCATCTTGAGCCGTCTGATGGGCCATCGCTAGAAAGCCATGCCCGCATGTTTCGAGAAAGAGCGGTAATCCGTAAAACAAAAAGGAAGCGATGAAGCCGGGCGATTATGCACCTGATGCTGTCGCTGAGCCATAAGGCCGATTAAGTGGTTCGCGTCCTTTTTGACCAGGGTATCAATTAACAATCATGCCGACAACGCGTCAGGTTATGTTAATGGTGGTGGCGCTGCGCAAACACGCAGTGTCATCACAGGTAATGCCGGTAATGGATCAATGTACGTTGATTCGATTAAGACATCGCCAATGCTTTTTCTCCTGACATCGTACCCGGACTCTTTATATCAGAGCCGGGAACAGCACGCGGCTCAGCTGATGTGTTAGCGTCAAATGCTATGTTCAGGTGATTGGGTATTGTTCAGTAAAGGGATAAGGTTGGCAAGGAGCGCAGGGTAAGCCTTGAAAATAATTACAATTTTTCTTTAAGGAGAATCACTATGTCAAAACGACTACCATTACTGACCCTGGCGGCGGGCTTAATGCTGATGACCGGTCTAGCCAGCGCCGAAGGAACGACCGAACGCGAAAGAATCGGCAGCCCAGCTGAAAACACCGAACGCAATGTGCGTGATGAGGGCGGTGCGACTTTAACGCCTGAGGACCAGCTCGAAAATGAGAGCGATCTCCAGATCACGGCCAATATCCGCAAAACCATTACCGACGATGAATCGCTGTCCGTCAACGCGCACAACGCCAAGGTGATTACGAGAAACGGCAGGGTATCCTTGCGTGGCCCGGTCGATAGCGCAGCGGAAAAAACCAGGCTGCAAGCCATCGCTCAGCAAACGCCGGGCGTGAGTCAGGTTGATAATCAACTTGAAGTCAAAGCCAAGTAATCGCGGGTTAAGGAGAATGTTATGAACAAATCAGTCTTTTGTATCGCGCAAACGAATGACCAGGTGGAACATATCATCAGCCAGCTGAAAGCGGCTGGTTTTGATAATAACGATATTTCCGTGCTATTGCCGGACAAAACCAGCGAGCATGAATTCGGTCATGAAAAACACACCAAATCGCCGGAAGGCACGGCTATCGGCGGCACAGTCGGCATCGGCACCGGCGCCATCATAGGCTGGCTGGTCGGTATCGGCACGCTGGCAATTCCTGGCCTTGGCCCGTTGATTGCCGCCGGGCCTATCATGGGCGCTTTGAGCGGCGCGGCCGTGGGCGCCGCCACCGGCGGTCTGGCCGGCGCCTTGATCGGCCTGGGGATTCCTGAATATGAGGCCAAACGCTATGAAGGCCGGATTCAGGGCGGCAATGCATTGATTTCCGTCCACACGGAAACCTCAGAGGCACGCTCCCAGGTCAAGGACATTTTCGAGCAAGCCAATGCCGAAGATATCTCGACAACGGGTGAGGTTGAAGCGCCGCATCATTAAAGAATTTAGTTTTAAAAACCCGAGGAGGTTGGTATGCAAAACATCGATAAAGTCGAGAAATTACTGAAGAATGAATTGTCCGCGGCAGAGACCTATCATCAGGCATTGGAAAAGTTTGAAGAAGAGGCGCAGCGCAAGGAAATTGCCTATTTAGAGCCGATTTATGAAGAACACACCTCTGCCGTCTCCGAACTGCAAGAAAAGATTCAACAAATGGGCGGCACGCCCACCAGTGATTCAGGCATATGGGGTTCATGGTCGGAAACGGTGATGAGCGGTGCCGAAATGCTGGGCAGGGATGCCATGTTGAATGCCTTGCTGGCCGGAGAAAGAAACGGCCTGGAAGATTATGAACAAGCGGCGCAGGATCCTGATATCCCTTCGGATGTCAGTGCGTTGATTGAGACCAAACTGCTGACTTCACAGCAAGAGAATATTCGTGCGCTGAACCGGCTGCTGCAGAGTTAATTGAAGTGTATCGGATTGAGCGCTTTCAGGATTCATGGATAAGCCGGGCATAAAGCGCCAACCCAGCCAGCATGGCGTTTCAATTTGCTTTTGAGTAATCAGGCAATCGCCAGGGGAAAAAACTGACGGTCTTATTTTCGCGGTTTAAACCATCGTTAGAGGTTAATATGAAGATTCTTAATGTTGCTACGAAAAAATTGTGGTTACCGTTCGTTCTCGGCGGCGGCCTGGTCTGGGGCGCCCAGATGGCGCAGGCCGAAGGCATGGGCGGCACGAGCGCTACCGGGGAAGAAGGCGATGTAACGGAATATCCGACTTTTCAGGAAGTCGATAAAAATGGCGATCACTATGTAACCAAGGATGAATTGGCCGATCATCCTGATTTGCTCAAGCATTTCGATATGGTTGATGCCGGCAAAACCGGCAAGCTGGAAGAGCATGAATACGGCAACCTTATTTTGGAGAAGGCGCAGTCAAGAGGTAGATAATCAATCTCGGCACTGTGTTCGCAAAACATCCACTTAAGGTTCCGTTAGGTTCTGTTTTTTTAAAGGTTCTTGCGATCTTAAAACAATCTCAACGAAGGTAACCATTATGGAAACTATAGACAAATTATCAAGCACCGCGGATGAGGCAGCCGAGAAAATCGCCAGCGCCGCGGAAGAGGCGGCCAAGAAAATTGCCAGCGCCACCAGTCAGGCTACCGAGATGCTCGGCGAGAAAGGCGAGCAGTTAAAAGAGCTGGAAGAGAAACTTGTGGAAGATGCCCGCGACTACATCCGCGAGCACCCGATCAGCTCAATGGGCATCGCGCTGGCGGCCGGCTTCATGCTGAGCCAGTTGACGACGCATACTTTAGAGCACAGGAGATGATAGATGGCTATCCGTACCCCAGAGGAAAGGCCGGTATACTCATCCGCCGCTTCCAGCGAGCCGGTTAGCCATCCTGACTTGCTGGAGGATGTCCGGTCGCTTTGGCTCGAGTTGCGCGGGCTGACCCACGATCATTTAAAACTGGTCACGCTGGAGGCCAGGCGCGCGGGCCGGAGCCTGGTAAGCATGATCGCGGCGGGGGTGATCATGGCGGTCATGCTGATCAGCGTCTGGTTCGGGCTCATGGCGGCTGCCGCGCTGGCGCTGATCGAGAGCAATATGGTGGGCGATATAGAGGCCATACTGCTGGTCGCCGCCGTCAATCTGGTGGCCGCGCTGCTGCTGTTCTGGTTTATTCGGCGCAAAAGCCATTATTTACTGTTCCCTGAGACCATCCGCAGTCTTCGGGATAAGGAGATCTCATGAAACCGGATAAAGACATTCATGATGCAACAGAGGATTCCGGCACGTTAGCCGAGCAAATCAAAGAGATTGAACACCGGATTATGAGCCGGCAACAGGGCGTCCATGCCCGCACCGATATTCTGGTCAAGGATTTGCACCGGCAGATGACCTCGCCGGCAACATTGCTGCTGGTGGGCGGTGTCGGATTCATTGTCGGCGAGCTTACCAAGCGCCCGCCCAAAAAAGAGCGCCAAGCCGCCGCCAGGGCGGATGCCGATGTCACGCCTTTAAAAAAGGCGGTGAATCTCATGTCCTTGCTGCATAGCTTCTATCAGGCGTTACCGCTGGTCTGGATCATGGATGTGCTGTTTCCGGAAGATGCATCGAAAGCCGGCGCTTCCGCCAGCGGCGTTAAAAAAAGCCCCAACCAGCCCGTGTAAAGTGGATCGCCGCGCCCACGGCAGGACAAGGGGGGGCGCCTTCGGGCACCTGCGTGTAGCCGTTTATGGACAGCCTGTCTACTTTTTTCCGGTGCGGCCCACCCCAACAAAGCAGGCCGATTGTCAGCATAAAGCGATCTTCTCTTCACACCGTTATTGTTCTCGATTTTCCGGCCAGGGTTTGCCTGGCATCCATGCCATGGCATCTTTGGATTTATAGACACAGGTGAAACAACCAAAAAAAAACCCCGGAACTACGGACCGAGGCCATGTTCACGCCGAGACATGCTTGCGTGACAGGTGGTGGTAGGAGGCACCCCAAAAATATGTTCAGTTTGTCGAACAGCGTAACGCTTGGTATGGCGCGGACCATGTGACTGCGTGTCAAATGCACTGTCGGCTGGTCTGCCTTCCCCCTAATGATCATTCCTGTCGAGGTGCCCGCCAAAGTACGCCAAGAACATGGCGCTTTTTGACTACGGATAGTCTCAGGGGGCTACCGGTGAATTCGCACCGGCGCGGGCATTGGCACCAGGGCGCTTTCGCCAAATGAGGCTCAAACGCTCCGGTGCTCAGATGCGGCAAGCGGCGTACACGCGCCCCGCGTTCACATCAGTCAAAATTTCCACCAACAGCGATTCGACATAAGCGCTGCCGTTTACTCTTTTCAAGAAAAAAATGAATAGTAAGTTTATTGGGAGGCCTTAAGGTGTTCTTCCGCTTCTTTAGCGGCTTTTTGGGCCATGTCATCGTGGCCCTGATTGCCATGATCAATGGCTTCTTCCAGGCTTTTCAGACCGGCGTCCAAATGTTCATCGGCGATTTTGGCGTGTTTTTGCGCTTCTTCGGCATGCTGGGCGACTGACTTTCCATCCTTTGCCTTAGCAGCCATCATGACGTGCTTAATGGCTTCCTGCAGATGGTTTTCTTCCGCGTAAGCGGCAACAGAGCCCAGGCTCAGCGCGATGCCCGCCGATAATAGAGTCAATTTTATATTCATATAGATACCCTTCCAGTTGTTTTTTATTTTAAAAAAACTCTCGTTCGGACGAGAGAGGAAACCACGCCGCCGGGACAGCGTGGCATTGAATAACTAATGATGTGTAGGGCCGGATTCGCTTGAATACGGTTGCTGAATAGACTCAGTTGTATACGGCTTTGTTCCATAAAAGGAATGGACTTCTCTAGACCAGGTCTCATCCGCCATATCCGGCCAGCGGTCCTTGTCGAACCCGGGCGCCGATTCCAGGCGTTGTTTGTCGACATCCAATGTGAAACGTTCATTTTTGGTATCCAGCTTTAACGCATCCCAGGGTACCGCAAACAGTTTTTCGCCCAGCGTCAGAATCCCTCCGAATGACAGGACGGCGTAAGCCACTCTGCCAGAAGCCATGTCCAGCATGATCTCCTTGATATCACCCAAATCCTCGCCTTTGGTATTGTAGACATCATTGCCAAGCAGTGTGTCCGCCCCCATCAATCGCGGGCCGGGGCCTGATTTATCCAGTTTGCCCTTGTATATGCCATAGGTATCGCGATCTACATAGCTCATGTTCGTCTCCTCATAATGAATTTCAATATAGCCGGAGCGGTTATTCTCCAGCACTTGCTGTAAGAGGATACCTACAGGTTTGGAAATAATCAGTTCGGTTGCGCACATAAAAAAAGAAACCGTGGCCAGGGCCGATTACCGGTGACTTATGTTCGTCAGCGTACTGACATGAGCGGCATTTGCAACTAAGCTCCAATCATCTGTGGAAGAGGGCATTCAGCTCCAAAGAGTTGCTATCGGACATTGCGCAGTTAGCAGTCGCTAGAGCAGATGCTCGGCAATTTTCATTAACTGGATTCGGAGTACATGGTTATGAGCAATTTATCCTATGAACAAATGCAGGCAAGGTCCGGTATATCGGCTACTCAGAGACCAGGCCGGACGCGATGGATAAAACGGGTGTCCTGGGCGTCGGTCTTTGCCGGCGTGGCTGTCGCCCTGGGTGTTCAGGTACTGTTGAGTATGCTGGGCACCGGCATCGGCATGAGCACGGTCGATCCGTTGTCTGCCGAAGGCACGCCCAGCGCGAGCGCATTCAGCGTCGGCGCCGGGTTATGGTGGGTGGTCTCGAGCTTTATTTCGCTGGTGATCGGCGGCTGGGTTGCGGCTCAGTTTTCCGGCTATCTGCGCCATCTGGACGGTTTATTGCACGGCCTGCTGGTTTGGGCGGTGACCACGCTGTTTACGATTTATTTGCTGGGCAGCGCCATCAGTTCGATCGTGAGCGGCGCCGGCACTGTGTTGAGCGCGGGTGCTCGCGGCATGGCCGAGAGTACCTCTTCAGCGCTTTTACGGGACGATATCCGGGAAGATGCGATGGTGCTGCTGTCCAATCAGCCAGGCGCGGGTTCGCAACAGGCAATCGACCCAATGACCGGCATGCCTATCCCGGCAAGACCTCGCTCCAGCGTGATGGATCCTGAATTCAGCATGGCTCTGGAACGGTTTCTGACGGCGGAAGATGAGGATACCAGGATCAGCAATCGTACGACTTTGATCAATCTGCTTGTGACGCGTACGGGTATGAGCATGGATGAAGCGGCGAATCGGGTAGACACTTGGAGCAGTGCCTATCAACAGGCTGAACAGCGAGCCCGGGAAGCGGCCGATAGCACGGCTAAAGCGGTTTCGTGGTCAGCCTTGTGGGGCTTTATCGTGATTCTGCTGAGTGCCATAGCGGGCGCCTTGGGCGGTATTGCCGGAACGCCGATCCCGGATGAAGAGTACCCGGAGGAGGTTTAATCCTCTATTCAGTGGTGCATGTGCCACATTGACATTTTTACCGCGAAGCGCACGAAGCGACAGTCCGCGGCACGTCTTTACCACGGGCTGTCTTTATCAGCACAAAGCTGCAGGCCTTGCATCCCGCCGGGTTGTCAATGGCCGTAAACAGTATTGCACGACTGGAATCCGTTTGTTTTTTCCAGCGTTAATTTAAGGGGAGACCGTTATGAATCAGGCAAAGAGACAATCGGGAGAGCATGGCGGCGGTGAACAGAACGCGATTGCATTGCTCACCCAGGATCACAATAAAGTAAAAAAGCTGTTCGAGGAATTTGAAATGCTTAAGGAAAGCGAGGAAGCCGAGGACGAAAAGCTGGAGATCGTGCAGGAGATCTGTCTGGAGCTTTCGATCCATGCCCAAATCGAAGAGGAAATTTTCTATCCGGCCGCCATCGACTCGATCGGCCAATTGGATATCATGGATGAGGCGATCGTGGAGCATGCCGCGGCCAAGGATTTGATCGATCAATTGATAACGATGGCACCCGAGGATGAGCATTTTGACGCAAAAGTCACGGTGCTCAGGGAAATGGTGGAGCACCACATTAAGGAGGAAGAAGGCAAGATGTTTCCGCGGGTCAGAAAAGCCAATATGGATTTGGCCGCGCTAGGCGGGGAAATCACTCAATTCAAACAGAATCTGCAGATTGATATGGGCTTACTCAGCAGCGTATCGATGAGCAAGGACAAGCCGGCTAGCGAGCAAATGCAGCGGGGCCAAAACCGCTAGCCTGGAAATCGTGAGGCCCGTTTTTCGTGCCGGAGCCTCGCGCTCAACCGCATTCCGAATTTTCATTATTTTCACTGTCGTGACGCACAGACAGAGGGTTATGCCGTCCGCCGCTCCGGGCAGGCATTGTTCACTGGCCAGTGGGAGCGATGCCCACATCGCGACCGGCCGGGCGATTTTAAATCGAGATGCAGTCATCGCTCTCACGGAAACGGCCTTAACCTGAAGGGATATCAGTGGTTATTTTCAGCCGAATCCGCTCCTACCGGTGCCTGAATCAATTGTCTACGTAATATCAGATCTTCATCTTCGTTGCTTGACATGGGACCTGCCGGTTAGATGCTTATCGAAAAATCCGGCTTACCTATCGCAAAAAATGATTTATGTACGGCAACGCACCGACTGCAAATGCTGTTCGGGTTAAATTAGTTATCAGGTTTAAACGTAACGCGCGTGGCGAAACCTGGTGTTCTAGCAAAATAGCGCAGCCCTTTGAGGCTGCGTTTGTCTTTCTAATTTTGGAGAATCGACCATGTATACCAGTCAATCAGAGCAAAGAAAAACCTCAAGCCCATCCTATCAATCCATGCAGTCATGCATCGAAATGTGTACCCGCTGTTCCCAGGTCTGCCGGGAAACCGCCATGAACCAATGCCTGGAAATGGGCGGACAGCATGTTGAGCCGGAACACTTCCGCCTGATGATGAATTGCGCCGAAATTTGCCAAACATCCGCTAATTTCATGCTCAGCAGTTCACGATTCCACAACCGTACCTGCGAAGTCTGCGCCGAAATCTGCGAAGCCTGTGCCATGGACTGCGATAGCATTGGCGATATGGAGGAGTGCGCGTCTACCTGTCGTGAATGCGCCGACAGCTGCAGGCAAATGGCCGGCATGACCACGCAGCACTGAATTTAAACGGCACAGCATGTCTGTTCGGCCCGGGTTGCGTCATCGCATTGGGGCCATTAAAAAATATCAGAAACTTAGCCACAAACCGGCTGTGCAAAATTACTCGTGGCCTCAGGGGCAGTTGAGTTAACGGAAGGGCGGTCAAGCGCCCTTCCATCATTTACCCGATCCGTTTGCTTGCCGGTGCTTCCAATCTTCGTTCGATAAGTTCGATAATCCCATTCTAGTCCGCAAGTCCCGCATGCCGTTTTTCCGCGGCGCATTTGATGAATGTGACGATTGGCTGCTCAATATCGGATCTTGTTATCTATGAAATTGAGCGGTAGTGCCGGAATGAGCGGGGCACATATCGATTTATTGCGATGTTCCCGTTTTTAGCGGACTTGCGTCAGTTATTATGTGATGCGGTTAGCATTTTTAGATGACATTCGCTTCTACAATGTTTTTCATATTAGGAGTGATTATTATGAAAAACATACAAAAAATATCGAATGCATTAGCTATAACGCCGAAGTCAGCCATTGGCACGACTCAGGACGACTTTGCCGGCACCAAGCCGTCTTGGACTGTGCTGAAAAGAAAATACGCTGTTGTTTTTCAGGCAAGCCCGTTGTTGCTTTGCCTGTTCTCCAGTCCAGTCCTGGCGCAGAATTATTATGTCTGTGACAATGGATCGGATAGCAATTTCGGTTCCTCACCTTATGAACCTTTAAAAACCTTTGATTACGCCATGACGAAGTTCGGCCGTTTAAATGCCGGTGACGCCATTTTGTTTTGCCGGGGCGGGACCTTCACATCCTCTTACCCTCGATTGTTTAATCAATACTGTACCCCGGACGCGCCTTGTACCCTCGCCGACTATATACCCCCGAATATCTCGCCTATGGATGATCATCCCTCAATTTCCGATCTGCCGGTTATTACAAGTAGCGGCGCCAACGGGGTGTTGAATTTCCAGGATGGCGGTCCGGCCGATCATGACGAAGGCTATGTGGTCAGGAACCTGTCGCTCAAGGGAAACGGCAGCGGTAACGGCATTTTCCTGTTCAACGACGTGGATTACGTAACCGTTGAGAGCGTGACTATCGATGGCTTTTCCCAGGGGATCTATTCCGCGGGCGCCAATGCCCCCAATCCCGGCGCCAACCAGGTTAACGAACATATCGTATTCAAAAACTCCACCATCATTAATAATGCAGGTGGGGGATGGCTCGGCGGCTGCAATGACTGCGTAATTGATAATAATCAATTCATCAATAACGGCTTTGCCAGAAAACTGAATAACCATAATATAAAATTTGTCGGCCATAATTATTATGGCATTACCATTTCCAATAATTTTCTGAACAAATCAACTCTTGTCAACGGTAAATGCGCGGGCACCTCATTAGCGGTGCATGGGGTTGTACAAGACTTGACGATTGAAAATAATACGATCTATGAAGATATCGGCGCCGCCGAACAATCGTGTTGGGGTATCGGCGTTTATCCTTGGTCTACGGTTGATGAATCCTTTAATAACCTTATGATTGCCGGCAACAGGGTGACCAACGTCGGCAATGTGGGCATCGGTTGCGCTTCCTGCACGGATTTGCAGATCTTGAATAACACCATAACGCATTCCCAGGACTTCGGTTTTGTCGGAATCAAGGTGCCCGTTAGAACGGAGGATACCGTTAAGTCCGACAGGATAATCATTACCGATAATTATATTGAGCTGCTGAACACGAATAAGAAGAGCAAGCAGGGTATTGTCGTGCCTGCCGCCGGCGATGTGAACATAGGCTCGAATGATTTTTTCCTCCGATAAGGAATGGATACCATCCCATATAATTTTACTGCCCTATCGATGCTCGACAGGATGAATCCGGCGTCTTAAAACCCAAGGATGGGTTTTCTCCCTAAAAAACCCGCTATTCGACGCGAGGAATCGACAGAAATAACCGTCGCGGCTGGCTGCATTTTGTCAAACCAGATCAAAATTCTCCGATATTGCTCCTGAAATTCATCAGGACGATATTTTTCAATGGCTTATCGATCATGATGATCCAGTTGAACAGATAGAGCTGATAGTAGATAGATGCGATTTTGAATGTGCGGCAGCGCACGGACTTCCGCATTTTTTGCGTCTTATCTTTGAAGCGCATACTAGCGTTATGGTCTGAGAGAATGTGAAAGCGTGTAGGCTGGGTTGGAGCTTTGCGGAAACCCGGCATAAAGGGCTTCGAAATGCCGGGTTTATCAACCCCGCCTACACCCTGCGTTTTCGACATTCGCCACATCCCTGTGGCTTAGCGCGTAGGCTGGGTTAGCGCTTTGCGGAATCCCGGCATAAGAGGCTAATTCATCCACAGTCTCTAGAGTGCGTATTTTGATTTATTCTCCGATGTATTGGCGGTCTTGCTGTTTTTAACGGACAAACACAAACCGCCCGGCAATCACTATGTGATGCGGTTAGACATTGTTTTTTAGATCACATTTGATTTGTACAATGTTCTCAATTGAGGAAACTATTATGAACGCGACAGACAACGTATCGAAAGCAATCATTGAAAACCCGTTGACGGCTATCGGATTGAATAAGGATGGTCTCGCCGATATCAAACGGTCATGGGATATGACAGAAAAATATACTTCTATGCTTAAAGCCGGCCTGTTATTCCTGTGCCTGTTTTCCGGGGCAGTACAGGCACAGAATTATTATGTTTGTAATAATGGCGACAATAGTAATTCCGGCCTATCGCCTTTTGAACCATGGTCAACCTATGATTATGCCATGTCGAAGTTCGGCGCTTTAAATGCCGGCGATGCCATTTTATTTTGCCGGGGCGGGACCTTTACTTCCTCTTATCCCCGGCTGTTTAATCAGCACTGTACTCCGGATGCGCCTTGCACAATAGCTGACTATATACCTCCAAACGGACCTTCCGGGAACAATAATTCTTCAAACAGCAATTCCTGTACCGACATATTGCCTGTAATTTCAAGCAGCGGCGCCAACGGGGTATTGAATTTCCAGGATGGCGGTCCGGCCGATCATGACGAAGGCTATGTGGTCAGGAACCTGTCGCTCAAGGGAAACGGCAGCGGTAACGGCATTTTCCTGTTCAACGACGTGGATTATGTAACCGTTGAGGGCGTGACCATCGATGGCTTTTCTATCGGTATGTATTCCGCGGGCGCCAATGCCCCCAATCCCGGCGCCAATCAGGTTAACGAACACATCGTATTAAGAAACTCAAGCATCATTAATAACAAGGGACAAGGGTGGCTGGGCGGCTGCAATGACTGCCTGATACATAATAATAAGTTCACTAACAACGGGTTCGAGCGGAAAATATTCAATCATAATATCTACATTGGGGGTAAAGATAATTATGGCATTACGGTTTCCAACAATACGTTATATAAAGCCGCTATCGTGGAAGGCAAATGCTATGGGGTTTCCCTGGTGGTTCACGGTGTGGTAACGGATTTGACGATTAAAAACAACACGGTTTATGAAGATCTTGGCGCCGCCCATCAAACCTGCTGGGGCATCAGCGTTGATCCGGGCTATGCTTCAGAGGAATCGTTCAGCAATGTGGTTATCGCTGACAATAAAGTAACCAATGTCGGCAATATAGGCATCGGTTGCGCTTCCTGCACGGATTTGCGGATTATAGACAACACCATAACGCATTCCCAGGATTTCGGTTTTGTCGGAATAAAGGTGCCCGTTAGAACCGAGGATACCGTTAAATCCGACAGGATAGAAATCACCGGCAATTACATTGAGCTGCTGGATACGAATAACAGGGGCAAGGAGGGTATTGTTGTGAATGTTACCGGCGATGTGAACGTGGGCTCAAATGAGGTCATTATCCTGGAATGATCCCATAATTGCTGGTCGATATTGCACCGACTATTTATTTATCCCGACGTAAGCTGCGTACCGCGGTTGTTCACGGTCTATGCGTTTTCGTCGGGAGTCGAAAAAAATCGCTTTGATAAACCCTTGAATCCAATACCGGTAGATAACCTGAATTCGGGCTAAGAAAAGAGAGCGGATTGTGTTGTCGCTGATATGGCATGGAAGGCGATCGTATTCCAAGCCGTAAACAAGCGGCGGACTGCGATGAAGGGTTTTATCTTGCTCAAATTCCCGATATCCCGCATTAAGGGAATCAGTCGATAATTTATGTGCGACAGCGCACTGACTTTGGCAAGTTCCGTAACTAAGCTTTTAAAACCTACCCGGGTGAATCTATCGATGAGCTAATTCGTGGCAAGTCCCGATACGAATGGCCATTACGCCTTAACAATTGAAGGAGAAAGTCTATAAATCCCGATGGATAGTATTCCCGCTGACAGCGGCCAAATCCAGTCCGCTCAGCCATGTTGCGTCAGACACTGTTTTTTTGATCACAGATGGTTCTACAACGTTCTCAAGAGGAAACTATTATGAAAATCATAGACAGAGCATCGAATACAGCAGCTACAAGGCCAGAAACGGTTTTCCGCATGAATACGGCCGAATTTAGCCAAAAAAAGTTCTGGTTGCCTTTGCTCTTAGGCATCGCTCTGATTTATGTGGGCAATCCACTGTACGCCGGGGAATATGAGAGCTCGGGTAATCAGCCCATGCAATCCGAAGGCATTCAAGGTCAAGGCAGTCAACCGGGAAGAACGCAAGGTACTGAAAGACAGGGTGTCGGCAGGGATACCGAGCCGTCTTCCGGTTATACGGACAAACTGCGTGAGCAGGGCAGCGAAACCATGGAGCGGGGCAGGGATAGAATGAGGCAGGGTATGGATCCCAGTCCGGGCACCGAAGAAATGGAGACTCCCGCTCCCGGCAGTGAAAATATCAACAGGGATACCACCGCCCCAGGCGGCGATAACATGATGCGGGACGCCATACCAGGCGGCAGTGGCATCGATAGGGAATGACAAATTGACGGACGGCAACATGGGGGCAGAGGGCAATAGCCAACACAACGATAGACAAGGCAGGGCGGTCTCCTTTCAACGACAGCGCGGCAGCAGCGGCAGCCTCCGGCACAGGCGGCTGTAAAATGAACAGACACGTAGGGGCGAACCTGTGTGTTCGCCCTTGCTCAACGGTTCACCTATGGCCAGCGGTCCTCCGATAACCCGTTGTGCACCTGAAACTCCTACATTTTCTGCATCATTACATTCCCGTTCCTTACCGATTCCAGCGATCCCGAAAATTTCAATCCCTGAAAAAAACAGTGTTATGTGCGGTATTGTACAGACCGAATTCAATTATAGAGCTAGACTAATTTCGGGTTTACGTAGTGTGATGCAAGTAATTGATTAAATAAGGAGATTTCCATGAGTGCTATGACTATCACGCCTGTTCTGTCCTTGATAATAGGGATATTAATCTTGCTGATACCCAGGTTTTTGAATTATTTCGTGGCTATTTATTTAATTATCGTCGGGATTCTGGGATTGATGCAGCAGTAGGTTTTATGCGTGGATTACATAATGCAGTACCGCGACGATTCATATTGACGTTCACGTTTTAAAGGAGAAACGCCATGACACCCGAAACTATATTATTGATCATTTTAGTCTTGATTATCCTGGGCGTGGTTCCCATTTGGCCTTATAGCCGAAGCTGGGGTTATGGGCCTAGCGGTATACTCGGGGTAATACTGATCGTTCTTTTGATTATGCTCATATTATAGGCGCAGGCCGCCGAACCGATTGGCATAGGCAGTAATCCTCAAGGATTACTGCCGGGCAGGAGCGTGTTTTATAATCTTGACGAATGTACACAAAATAACCCGGGCATTCCCTTTCCTCATCCGGGGGGAAAGGCCCAGGATGCCACGGCTGTTTTGTGCTCTTAAACACATGCCGAGGACTATGCCATGAAAACAAAGAATGCGAACTTATCAAACACAGTCCTTACTGCCGCCTTGTCCATGGCGGCCGGACTGGCCGGCTGCGCTCAGGACAGAGTCGGAGAGCGGACCGGACGACAGGTTGATCAGGCCGCAACAACAGCGGCCGAGACTATGGACGATACCCGCGAGTCGCTGGACGAACAGACCGAAAAAGCCGGCGGCTATATCAGCGATGCCGCCCTGAGCGTCCGCCTCAAGGCCGAACTGCTTAAGGACCCGCACCTGGCCTTGTCCGATATTCGCGTCTCGACTACTGACGGCGTGGTCACGCTTACCGGCACAGTAAGTTCACAAATCGCGGTCACCCGAGCGCTGGAAATAGTGCGCCGCGATCCGAACGTGAAGTCGGTCAAGCACAATCTGGTCGTTAGAGGGCCGGGCAGGGTATAGCCGGTGCGTGCGGCAACCCTGAAAAGAGACCGTTCGGCATCGGAAGAAAAAGGCCGGATTTAATAAAAAACCTTGAGTCGAGCTCGCCAGAAAAACTTATAATGAGTCCATTTTTCCGCACTTGAGCTGCAAAACGGACATTCATTATAGGAATCCATGATCAAACGAATTCTCCTTATCGTTGCGTTATCCGTGCTGATTTTCGGCGGACTGTTCGGCTGGAAGTTCTATCAGGACCGGCTGGCGCTAAGCCAAATGCAAGCGCCGCCGCCGGCCGTCGTGGCCGTTACCGAAGTCAAACGGGAACGGTGGCAGCCTTATCTGACCAGCGTCGGCAGCCTGGTTGCCGTTGCCGGCGTTGACGTCAGCAACGAACTGGCCGGCAAGATCACGGCCATTCATTTCGAGTCGGGGCAGTCGGTCAAAAAAGGCCAGTTGCTGCTCGAACTGGATACTTCCACGGATGAGGCGGAACTCAGGGGCTTGCAGGCCGATGCGCAGCTGGCGAAAGTCCGGTTTGAGCGCAGTGAGCGGCTGATCGGTAGAAATTTCATTTCCCGATCCGATTATGATCTTAACCAGGCGCAGCTGGCCCAGGCCCAGTCGGCGGTCAAGGCCAAGCTGACGGTAATCGCCAAAAAACACATCCGTGCGCCTTTCGACGGCAAGCTCGGCATCCGGCTGGTCGATATCGGACAGTATCTGGCCGAAGGTTCGGCGATTGTACCCTTGCAAATGCTCGATCCCATCTATGTCGATTTCACGCTGCCCGAACAGCATCTGGCCGGACTGACAATCGGCCAGCAATTGATCCTGACGGTGCAGGCCTATCCGGGCAAAATCTTCACCGGCACGATCAGCGCCATCAACCCGGCCATCGACATCGAAACCCGGTCGATCAAACTGCGCGCGACAATGGCCAATCCCGACAGCATCCTGCGCCCGGGCATGTTTGCCGACGTACGGGTCCTGTCCAGCCAGGAACAGGAAGTGCTGACGCTGCCCGATACGGCCATTACCTACAACCCTTACGGCGATTCCGTGTTCGTGGTCGAGTCCGGCGAGCAGGGCCTGACGGTACAGCGCCGGCAGATTGAAACCGGCGAGACGCGCGAGGGTCGCGTACAGATTGTCAAAGGGCTGCAGGCCGGCGAACGCGTGGTCAGCGCCGGCCAGGTCAAATTGCGCAACGACATGCCGGTCCGCGTCGATGACAGGCCGGCGCCCGGCGAACGCGAGAACACGCCGTGAAATTCACCGACCTGTTTATCCAGCGGCCGGTACTGGCCAGCGTCATCAGTTTGCTGATTCTGGTGATCGGCCTCAGGTCGATCCTGGTACTGGACGTGCGCCAGTATCCCAAGACCGAGGATACCGTCGTCACCGTCACCACGGTCTATCACGGCGCCAGCAGCGATCTGGTCAAGGGCTTTATCACGACGCCGCTCCAGCAGGCGATCGCCGAGGCCGAAGGCATCGATTACCTGTCCTCGACCAGCCGCCAGGGCAGCTCCACGATCGAAGCGCACATGCGCCTGAATTACGATCCGAACGCGGCGGTGGCCGAAATCCAGGCCAAGGTCGCCAGCCAGCGCAATGTCCTGCCGATAGAATCCGAAGATCCGGTCATCACCTCGCAGACCGGCGACCGGACGGCGTTGATGTACATGGCTTTATACAGCGAAACGCTGGCGCCGGCGCAGATCAGCGATTACATGCTGCGCGTGATACAGCCGAAGATGCAGGCCGTGGCCGGCGTCGGCAAGGCGCAGATGCTGGGCAATAAAACCTTCGCCATGCGCATCTGGCTGGACCCGCAACGCATGGCCGCGTTGGGCGTCACCGCCGACGATGTCGCCGAGGTGCTGCGTACCAACAATTATCTTTCCGGCGCGGGCCAGACCAAGGGCGATTACGTCATGATGGACCTGAGCGCCACCACCGACGTCGCGCGCGAACAGGATTTCCGGCGGCTGGTCGTGGGCAATCGCAACGGCACCCTGGTGCGCCTTGGCGACGTCACCCATACCGAAATGGGCAGCGAGGATTACGATTCGGTCAGCTGGTATAAAGGCAAGGATGCCATCTTCATGGCCATCGAACAGGCACCGGGCGCCAATCCGCTGGTGGTCGCCCAGGATGTGCGAAAAGCACTGGACGAGCTTAAGTCGGAACTGCCGGAAGCGCTTCAGGTGCTGGTGCCTTACGACGCCAGCCAGTTCATTCAGGACTCGATCGATGAAGTGTTTTTTACCCTGGTCGCCGCGGTCGTGATCGTGCTGGTGGTTATCTATCTGTCCCTCGGCTCTTTTCGCGCGGCGCTGGTGCCGGCGGTGACCGTGCCGCTGTCATTGATCGGCGGCACATTTCTGATGCTGCTGATGGGTTTTTCGATCAATCTGCTGACCATGCTGGCGATGGTGCTGGCGATCGGCCTGGTCGTCGACGACGCCATTGTCATCGTCGAAAATGTGCACCGGCATATTGAATTGGGAAGCTCGCGGTTTCAGGCCGCGATCGATGCCATGCGCGAACTGGTGCTGCCGGTCATCGCAACCACGATCGCCCTGGCCGCGGTCTATTTGCCGATCGGCTTCATGGGCGGCCTGGTCGGGACCTTGTTTACCGAATTCGCGTTTTCACTGGTCGGAGCCGTCATCGTATCGACCGTTGTGGCGATGACGCTGGCCCCCATGCTCAGTTCCAAGGTACTGAAGGAAAAAGGCACGTCCGGCCGCTTCGAGCACATCGTCGAGCGCCTGTTTACCGGCCTTTCCGAGCGTTACCGGCGCCTGCTGCATCCTGTGCTGGAATTCGCGTCCATTCTGCCGGTTTTCGCGCTGGTCGTGATCATCAGCATTTACTTCATGTTCACGCTGTCGCAGAAAGAGTTGGCGCCCACGGAAGACCAGAGCATCCTGTTCTTTATGGCCACGGGACCGCAGACTGCGACCTTGAAATATAACGAGACTTACGCACGGGAACTGCTCAACACCTTCGAGACTATTCCGGAATATTACGAAAGCTTCGTGCTGCTCGGCTTCGGCGGCGACGACAACGTCGTGTTCGGCGGCTTTAAAATGCCGTCGACGACCGAGCGCCAGCGCTCGCAAATGGACATCCAGCCGGAACTGCAGGACAAGGTCAATGACATCGCCGGTTTCCAGACCGCCGTGATTCCGCGCCCGAGCCTGCCCGGATCGGGCGGCGGCCTGCCGCTGCAGTTCGTGATACAGAGCGATGCCGATTATGCGCAGATCGATCAGCTTGCCGATGAGCTGGTAAACTCGGCTATGGGCAGCGGGCAGTTTTCGTTTCTGATGAAGGAAGTCGAATTCACCCGCCCCATGGCCACGCTGGTGATCGATCGCAACCGGGCCGCCGATCTCGGCATCTCGATGGAGGAAATCGGCCGCAATCTGGCGGCATTGCTGGGCGAGAGCTATATCAACCGCTTCAATCTGCAGGGCCGCAGTTACAAAGTCATACCCCAGGTGGACGACTTGTCCCGCTTCGATACCAGCAAGTTCAGGGATTATTACCTGCGCACGGAATCGGGCGGCCAGGTGCCGCTGTCATCGCTGGTTCACATCGAAAAATCGGTGGAACCCAGCAAGCGGACCCAGTTTCAGCAGCTTAACAGCCTGACGGTCTCAGGCTCGCCGCAGCCGGGCATCGCCCTGGGAGACGCCATGGCGTATCTGGAGCGACTGGCCCGCGACGTGTTTCCGCGCGGCTACACCTTTGATTACACAGGCGTCTCGCGCCAGTATGCGCAGCAGGGCAGCGAACTGGTCATCACTTTTTTCATGTCCCTGCTGGTGATTTATCTGATCCTGGCCGCACAGTTCGAAAGCTGGCGCGATCCGCTCATTATCATGACCTCGGTGCCGATGTCCATCGCCAGCGCGCTGGCGTTTCTGATGCTGGGGTTTGCCTCGATCAATATCTACACGCAGATCGGCCTGATCACCCTGATCGGGTTGACGGCGAAAAACGGCATCCTGATCGTTGAATTCGCCAACCAACTGCAGATCCGGGAAGGGCTGTCCAAACACGATGCCGTGGAACAGGCGGCCATGATTCGCATGCGGCCAATTCTTATGACGGCCGTATCGACCATGGTCGGCATGGTGCCGCTGTTGCTGGCGACAGGACCCGGCGCCGCCAGCCGCTTCGATATCGGCCTGGTGGTCATCACCGGCCTCGGCATCGGCGGCACGCTGTTTACCTTATTCATCGTGCCGCCTTTTTATCTGCTGCTGGCGCGCGACCGGCACCAGGGCGAGGCAAGCGCTCAGGCATCATAGGCATTGAAACCGATGGCCTTCTGGTTCCCACGGTCCTGAGACTGTGAAAGTATTCAATTTAAAGGATTTAACCACGAAGGACACGAAGAGCACGAAGTTTTAAGCTATTGATTAACTTAATTTTTTCTTCGTATCCTCGGCAACTGCTCCTGCGTTGCTCTACCTCCTGCATCCCTGCAGTCGTTCGTGATCTTCGTGGTGAATAAGGCTTTTTATGACGTTTTTCACTAATTCTTTCACAGTCTCTCCTCCGTGGGAATCCATACCGGTCGCCCCGAAGCCTCGATATGCATTTCCACGCAGGAACGCGGGAACGAATAGAAACCAGACTGAAGGTTGCGTGTTATCAGGAAAAAGCGTTTTTAATCCTTAAAACCTTCGTGTTCTTCATGGCCTTCGTGGTAAAAATACCTTGACCAGCGTTTAACTAACAAACAAGCTTGATGTATGACCGATGCTAACGAATCTCATCAAAACCCTGCCACGGGCCGCGTTAAATCGGTCAAGGGCAGCATTGTCGACGTCGCTTTCACGACGGCGCTGCCCGGCATCAATCAAATGTTGCTGGCCGGCACGGAGGGCGATATCGTGCTCGAAGTCGCCGGCCATCTGACTGAAACCGATGCGCGCTGCATCGCCTTTCATTCCACCGAAGGGCTGGAGCGCGGCGCGCCCGTGACCGATACCGGCCGCTTTCTGTCCGTGCCGGTCGGCGAGGCGCTGCTGGGCCGCATGATCAACGTGTTCGGCCAGGCCATCGATGGCAAGCCGGCCATAGCCGGCGGACACAACCGCTCCATTTACCAGCCGCCTTTGTCGCTGGCGCAACGCAGCACCGCCTCCGAGGTGTTCGAGACCGGCATCAAAATCATCGACCTGCTGGTGCCGCTGGAGCGGGGCGGCAAGGCCGGGCTGTTCGGCGGGGCCGGCGTCGGCAAGACCGTGGTGATTACTGAACTGATCCATAACATGGTCGGCCATTACCGCGGCGTCAGCGTGTTCTGCGGCATCGGCGAGCGCTGCCGCGAGGCCGAGGAACTCTACCGCACCATGGACGAGGCGAACGTGCTGAAGGATTCGGTGCTGATTTTCGGCCAGATGAACGAACCGCCCGGCGTGCGCTTTCGCGTCGGCCATACGGCGCTGGCCGTGGCCGAGTATTTCCGCGACGAGACGCGGCGCGACGTGCTGCTGCTGATCGATAACATCTTCCGGTTTATTCAGGCCGGCTCCGAGGTTTCGGGGCTCATGGGCCGGATTCCGTCGCGCGTCGGTTACCAGCCGACCTTGGCGACCGAGCTGGCGGAACTGGAAGAACGTATCACCAACACGGCCAACGGCAGCATGACCTCGATCCAGGCCGTTTACGTGCCGGCCGACGATTTTACCGATCCGGCCGCCACCCATGTGTTCGGCCATCTGTCGGCCTCCATCGTGCTGTCGCGCAAGCGTGCCAGCCAGGGCTTTTACCCGGCCGTCGACCCGTTGGCCTCGCGCTCCAAAATGCTCAATGCCGCCGTGGTCGGCGACCGCCATTACGCGATCGCCATCGAAGTGCGCCGGGTGCTGGCCGAATATGACGAATTGCAGGATATTATCGCCATGCTGGGCCTGGAGGAACTGAGCGAAAACGACCGGGCCACGGTCAACCGCGCGCGCCGGCTGGAGCGCTTTCTGACGCAGCCGTTCGCCACGACCGAGCATTTCACCGGGCGCAAGGGCAGCCTGGTCAGTCTGAACGATACGCTGACCGGCTGCGAACGCATACTGAACGATGAATTCGCCCGGACCGACGAACAGGCGTTATACATGATCGGCACGATCGACGAGGTAAACCGTGAGACTAAAACTGCTGCTGCCTAGCCAGATCCTGATCGACGAACCGGTGCGGAAGATCATCGCCGAAGCCGGGAACGGCTCATTCTGCCTGGAGCCTCGCCACGTCGATTTCGTTGCCGCGCTGGTGCCGGGCTTGCTGATGTATGTCCCGGAAACAGGCGGAGAGGTGTTTATCGCGGTCGATGAGGGGATCCTGGTCAAATGCGGCGCCGAGGTGCTGATTTCGACGCCCAACGCGGTGCGCGGCGATGATCTGGCGACCCTGCGCGAAACGGTCGAGGAACGCTTCAAGCAACAGGACGAGGCCGAGCGACTGACCCGCAGCGCGCTGGCCAGGCTGGAAGCCGGCGTATTGCGCCGGTTCACGCAGATGCAGGAATAATGATGAACAAACACAAACCTGAAGCCCCGGGCGATAAAATCAGCCAGTCGGTCGACCGGCAGGCCCAACGCAAGCTCAAGGCACGCCGAGACAAACGCCATAGCGTCTGGTTCGGCCTGGGCATGTTCGGGCTGATCGGCTGGTCGATCGCGATTCCGACCCTGGCCGGCATCGCCCTGGGCTTGTGGATCGACCGGCAGTGGCCCGGCCAGGTGTCGTGGACCTTAACCTTACTGTTCGTCGGCGTGGCGCTGGGCTGCATGAACGCCTGGCGCTGGATCGGCAAGGAGCGCGACCGTGACTGAAAGCGTTTACCTGTATGCCGGTATTATGCTCTGGGGCGTTGTGCTGGGATTTTGTTATTTTGGCGGGCTTTGGTTCACGGTACGCCGTTTGCCAACGGCGAGGCATCCGGCTCTGTGGATGCTGGGCAGTTTTATTCTGCGCAATGCGCTGGTCGCCTCCGGGTTTTATGCGGTCATCAGATGGAGCTGGCAGTCTGTGCTGTTGTGCCTGGTGGGATTTGTCGGCGTCCGGTTGCTATTGATCAGGCGCATTAAAGCGCCTTCTCCTGGTAGTGAGAGTTGGATGGGGAGGAACACTATTGTGGGGGCGACTTCAGTCGCCTGTTCGGAGAAAAAAGGGCGACCGAAGTCGCCCCCACAGGATAGATGACAACTCGACAAGGGCACAAAAATGATTAACAACCCTGACCAGATCATTCTATGGCAATACGGCTTTGTTAAAATCAATGCCACGCTGGCGTTTACCTGGCTGGTCATGGCATTGTTGACGGTAGGCAGTTTCCTTATTACCCGCCGGCTGTCGATCGACGCGCCTATATCAAGATTTCAGAATCTGCTGGAAGTCATCGTGTTTTTTGTCAACAAGCAAATCCACGAAATCGGCCAGCAGAATCCCGCGCGCTATCTGCCGCTGATCGGCACCTTATTCCTGTTTATCTTTCTGTCCAACCTGCTGGCCGTGGTGCCGGGCTATCTGCCGCCGACCGGCTCGCTTTCGACCACGACCGCCCTGGCCATCTGCGTCTTTGTCGCCGTGCCGGCATACGGCATCAGCCAGGTGGGATTATGGCGCTATCTCAAGCAATATGCCCGCCCGAGCGTGTTCATGTTGCCGTTCAATATCATCGGCGAGTTTTCGCGCACGCTGGCCCTGGCGGTCAGGCTGTATGGCAACATCATGAGCGGCACGGTGGTGGCCGGCATCCTGATCAGCCTGACGCCGTTCTTTTTTCCGGTGGTCATGCAGGTGCTGGGTTTGCTGACCGGCTCCATACAGGCGTATATTTTCTCGATCCTGGCCATGGTTTATATCGCCTCGGCAACCTCCGGCGATCAGGCGGATTAATGGCGGGATGTCGCGGTCGCTTTGCTAACTTTAAGGAGTACAACATGAATGAAATCAGTCTGATCGGCATGGTATCGGTTTTTACCGCAGGCTTGACGATGGCCATCGGCGCCATCGGACCCGCGCTCGGCGAAGGGCGCGCCGTCGCCCAGGCACTGAGCGCCATCGCCCAGCAGCCCGACGAAGCCAATACGATCACGCGCACGCTGTTCGTCGGCCTGGCGATGGTTGAATCCACGGGCATTTACTGTTTCGTCATCTCGATGATCCTGATTTTCGCCAATCCGTTCTGGGACTACGTCATCGCCAGGGCAGGGGGCTGATTCATGGAGATAGACTGGTTTACGACCGGCGCCCAGATCGTCAATTTTCTGATTCTGATCGGCTTGCTGAAGAAGTTCCTGTACCGGCCTATCATCAATGCCATGGCGGCCCGCGAGCGGAATCTGGTTGAGCAGCGCCAAGCGGTGATGGACCAGCGGGCGCAAGCCGAAAGCCTGAAACAACAGTATGAGGCCAGCCTGCAAGGCCTTCATCGCGAACGGGAAAAAGTCCTGTCCGAGGCCAGGGCGCGGGCCGAAGCCGAAAAAACCGAGCGGCTGCAACATCTGGACGATGAAATCCGGCAGAAAAAAAATCGCTTCTCGGAACAAATGCGCCAGGAGCAACAGGAACTCGGCACGGCAGTCGGGCGGGCCATCGCCGATAAAGCCCTGCGGCTGGGCGGTAAAATCCTGGCAGGGCTGGCCGATCAGACCCTGGAGCAGCGCATCGTCGAGCAGTTTCTGCGGCAATTGTCGAACCTGCCCGGTCCCGAGCGGGCGGCGCTCGGGCAAAGCCGTACGGTCACGGTCATTACCAGTTTCCCGGTCGACGAAACCTTGCGCCAGCGCATCAAGGACAGGCTGAACAATGCCGCCGACGCCATACAGTTTGAGCAGGATGCGCGGTTGATCTGCGGCATCGCCCTGGAAGCCGGCGGCAGAAGCTGGGAATGGAATATCGAGCGCTATCTGGCCGAACTTGACGCCGATCTGCTGACACCGGCCGATCATGAACAACTTACTTGAACAATTTATCCGGCAGGCGCTGGAGCACATCGATACGGCCATCGCCGGACATGACTTCGCCCTGCAAGAGCGTGAAATCGGCCGGCTGATGCAGGTCGGCACCGGCGTGGCGCGCGTGGCAGGCTTGCCGGGCACCAAAGCCATGGAACTGCTGCGCTTTGAAAACGGCGTCATGGGTATGGCCTTCAATCTGGACCCCGCCGAAATCGGCGCGGTGCTACTGGGCGAGGAATCCGACCTCAGCGCCGGCAGCCGCGTCGAACGCACCGGCCGCGTCGTCGACATACCGGTCGGCCGGGAATTGCTGGGACGCGTGCTCGATCCATTGGGGCGTCCGCTGGATAATGCCGGCACGGTACGGACCGGCCGGCGCTGGCCGATCGAGCGCGAGGCCCGGCCGATCATCGAGCGCGCGCCGGTATCGGTGCCGCTGCAGACCGGCATCAAAGTCATCGACGCCCTGATCCCGATCGGCCGCGGCCAGCGTCAGCTGATCCTGGGCGATCGCCAGACCGGCAAGACCGCGGTCGCGGTCGACACGATACTGAACCAGACCAATAAAAACGTCATTTGCGTCTATTGCGCGATCGGCCAGCGCGGCTCGGCCGTGGCCAAGGTCATCGAGCGATTGCGCGCGCAGGATGCACTGAAAAACTGCATCGTGCTGGTGGCGCCGGGCGAGACCACGCCGGGCGTGCAGTATATCGCCCCTTATGCCGCCGCCAGCATTGCCGAATGGTTCATGACCCAGGGCGAGGACGTGCTGGTGGTCTACGACGATTTGACCCGCCATGCCCACGCCTACCGCGAACTGTCGCTGCTGCTGCGCAGGCCGCCGGGCCGCGAAGCCTATCCGGGCGATATCTTTTACCTGCATTCGCGCCTGCTGGAACGCGCCACCCGG
Organism: Methylobacter marinus A45; assembly: GCF_000383855.1. Taxonomy (GTDB): domain Bacteria; phylum Pseudomonadota; class Gammaproteobacteria; order Methylococcales; family Methylomonadaceae; genus Methylobacter; species Methylobacter marinus. Next base: position 4,753,352 of record NZ_KB912877.1, on the reverse strand, counting down.
CTGAAACCCGAACACGGCGGCGGCAGCCTGACGGCCCTGCCGATCATTGAAACCCAGGCGCAAAACCTGTCCGCCTACATACCGACCAACCTGATTTCGATTACCGACGGCCAGGTTTATCTGTCGCCGATACTGTTCCAGAAAGGCGACCTGCCGGCCGTCGATGTCGGCAAATCGGTCTCGCGCGTCGGCGGCAAGGCCCAGTTGCCGGGTTATCTGGACGTATCCGGACAACTGCGGCTGGCCTATTCGCAGTTTGAGGAATTGGAAACCTTCGCGCGTTTCGGCACGCGCCTGGACGAAGCCACGCGCCGCAATATCGAACGGGGCCGGCGCGTGCGGGAAGTATTGAAGCAACCGGAAAGCCGGCCGCTGACGGCGTTTGAGCAGATCGTCATCCTGCAGGCCCTGAACGAAGGCTTGTTCGATGCCGTACCTATCACCGGGATCAACGCGGCCGGCGACAGGCTGACCCGCGCCCTGGCCGGTCAACTGGAGCCACAGCGGCAAAAAATCCATGCCGGCGAGAAGTTAAGCAATGAAGACAAAACCGTATTGCTGGATTTCGCGCGCGGCGTATTGGATGCATTGTAGGGGCGGACCTACGTGTCCGCCCTGTTTCGGGTGCACAATGGGCTATCGGAGAACCGTTAGCCAAAGGCGAACCTTTTGCCTGAATATTTCACCACGAAGGACACGAACGCCTCCAAGGATGGAGGCGGTAGAATTGCGTCTGGAACAGCAATCGAGTACACGAAGGCTTTTCAATTCAAATACTTAGAAATATTTCATGATGAGCTTATGAAGTTATCGGTGGTAAATGATAACGCCATGATTTTCTTCGTGTTCTTCGTGTTCTCTGTGGTTTCATGAAATATCCGGGTTAGGCAAGGACGGACACACAGGTTCGCCCCTACGTATGACGGTATCAGGGCATCAATCCGTGGGAATTGCCCGATTAAAACGCCTGGGAATCAAGGAAAATGAACAGCCCGATTAACAATCGATACTGAAATAATGCTGATTGGGTCAAATTTTGCCGCGTAATGCAGGTTTCAAGTAACGGCTGATTGCTATCGCCTCCCGAACAGCCATCCGAACGATTTTGGATCGGTATTCGCCCGGTAGGAAAATGCGACGGTTTTGGCCAGGCAATAAACGCTGTCGCCTTCGTTCAGGTTCATATCCTGGCAGGCCTTCAGCGAAATGCCGGCTATCCAGACGTTGCCGCAATCGATTTGAACCAATATGCCGTTTTCGGCGGGAATAAGCGCGCAAATCCGGCCCTTGATTTGATTCTGCATCGAAATGCCCGCTATGTAGCCGCGCGATAGCGCGATTTCGTTCGAGGATAGGGTGACCGCGATCGAAGTGCCCGGCGCCAAGTCGCTGCGCAAAGGCAGTATCAATTCGGTGCCGTAGGTTTCCGCGAGCGTGCAGCCATTCGGAATGTCGTGCGCGATGATCGTCGCCCGCATCTTATTCTCGAATTGGCTCAAGCCGATTTTCTGAATCATGCCAACCTCTCTCAACAGATCGTTCAGCAAGCCGAGCCGGACCACGCGTCCCTGGTCCATGACCGCGACTTTTTCGCTGAATTCGAGCATGTCTCCCAGCGTTTGACTGGCATAAACCAGCGGTAGCCGCAGTTCGCTGGCCACGCGTTTCAGAAAAGGTGTCAGCACATTCGATACATCATGCCCCATCGTTGCAAGCGGGTCGTCGAGCAACAATAACCTGGGCGATTTCAACAAGGCATTTGCCAGCAAGACCCGTTGGCGTTCACCGGTGGACAGGCTGGCAATCGGTCGATTCAGTAAATGGCCGATGTGCAGGAAATCAATCAGATGATCCGGTTGGAATCCGCGCCGTTGCTTGAGGGTGCGTTCATAAGCCGAAGACAAACATTCCTTGACTGTTGCGCCCGAGTGCAACGTGTCGTTCTGGAGCACGGCGCCGACGGGGCGCTGCTCGCGCGGAATAAAAATGCCTTTACGGCTATCGAAAAGCGTTTTTCCGTCCAGGACTATCCGTCCCGATTCGGGCCGCATTGTGCCGGTCAGCAAGCCCAGCATGGTGCTTTTGCCTGCGCCGGAGCGCCCTAGCAGTCCAATGTTCTCATCCTGTACCGATAAATCGGCGGTTAGATCGAAATTGCCGCGTCGCAACGAGACGTTCATTTCCAGTAACATAATTTCCCTCTTCGTTATGTAGTTGAGTTCATAATGATTGACGGCTAGCAGAAACCGCGCCAAATTTTTGCCGGTTGTCGCGGCATTTTGATCGCGAGCGAACAGGACTGGAAGGCGTTATTTCGATTCGCGGGTACTTATGGCTTACATATTGCTGTGCATGAGCATAACTTAACGTTATATACTATAGTACATAACGTTAAGTTAGGATTTCCACCGGCTCCTGGTGTTGCGTTTCCGACAATTCAACATAATTTGTCGGAAACAAGCCATGACTGGAGTCGGGTGTGACCAGCGTTATATAGATGAACTGATGTTACGCAGCCAGTTGAAGTTAGATCGATTTAATAAAGTGTCGCTATCGCGACGGTTTTATTTAATCGGGTTTATCGCACCCGAAGGCGAGTTACTTTCTTTTGCGCGGCCAAAAGAAAGTAACCAAAGAAAAGGCCGCCCGTTGCCGCTTTTTCCTTGCGCTCCTCGCTTTCGCCGAGGGTTGCCAAAAGGGACTCCTGTCCCTTTGGCAACGCGCTTCATCCATGAAGCGCCCCTTCGGGCTATTCTCGGCGAAAGCTGCGGTGCTCGGCGCGGCAAACGGGATGAAACCGCCCGTGCGTAACATCAGTAGATTAAGTACAAACCAATAAAAAAGGTTCACCATGCATCCAGCTGTTTTATTACTGTCAATGGCCGCGTTTTCACAGGCTACATTGGCTAATCCGGACATATTTGATTTGGGGGTGATTGAAATCAACGGTGTAGCCGGACAAGAGAAATTTTCCGACAAGGAAACGATTACGGCCGAGGAAATAGCCCGCCATAACCGCAACGATGTCGCTTCGGCGCTGAACTTACTGCCCGGTGTTTCGATTCAGAATCTGGGCGCGCGTAACGAACGCCTGGTTTTTATCCGCGGTTTCGATTCCCGCCAGGTGCCGCTGTTTATGGACGGCATTCCCGTGTATGTGCCTTACGACGGCAATGTCGATTTAAACCGTTTTACGACTTTTGATATCGGCCAAATCGATGTCAGTAAAGGCAATGCCTCGGTGCTGTATGGTCCTAATACCCTCGGCGGCAGCGTCAATCTGGTCAGTCGGCAGCCCACGGAAGAATTAGAGGGCAATTTCACCGTCGGCATGGGCATGGATTCCCGGTTCGACGCAAACTATTACCAAACCGCTTTGAATTTTGGCTCCAATCAGGGATGGTGGTATATCCAGGGCGGCGCCTCGTTTCTGGACCGGCAGTTCTGGCGGCTGTCCGAGGATTTTTCCAGCGCGGCGTCAGAAGATGGCGGCATTCGTGAAAACTCGGGCAATACCGATTATAAAGGCAACATCAAACTGGGTTTGACGCCGAACGAAACCGACGAATATGCGATCGGCTATAACAGCCAGAGCGGGCGCAAGGATAGCCCGCCTTATGCCGGCACTGACAAAACCTTTGCTACTCGCTATTGGCGTTGGCCTTACTGGGACAAGGACAGCGTTTATTTTCTGTCCCGAACCCAGTTCGGCGACGATCACACCGTCAAACTGCGCGCCTACCACGATACCTTTCAGAACAGCCTGCAGTCATTCGACGACGCCGGATATCGCTCAATGCGCAAGGCTTATGCTTTCGATAGCCGATACGACGATTACACCTTCGGCGCCGGTCTTGACTATGGCACGACCTGGTTCGACAAGCATGAACTCAAACTGGGATTCAACTACAAACAAGACGTACACCGCGAAATCGGCGATACCGGTCAGCCGTGGCAACGCTTTGCCGATGAATACCATTCCTATGCGATCGAGGACAGCTACACGCCGACCGATGCGCTCAGGTTCGTGGTCGGCGCCAGCTACGATCGGCAAAAACGCCTGCAGGCGCAGGACCTGATCAATCATCAAATCGTCTCGTTTCCGCTCGGAAAAACCAAGGATGCCTACAATATTCAAGGCAGTGCATTCTATGAATTGTCCGAGGATTTTGTGGTGCATGCGAGCCTGGCGCGTAAGACCCGGTTTCCGACGATCAAGGATCGGTATTCCTATCGGTTGGGCAGCGCCTTGCCCAGTCCCGATCTGCAAGCGGAAAAAGCCCTGAATTACGAGTTCGGCCTGGACGGCAAGGCGTTCGAAATGCTTGATTACGGCGCGGCGGTATTTTTCAGTCAAATCGACAGCACCATCGAAAGCGTGACGCTGCCTGACTCCATCTGCACCCGGCCCCCCTGTTTTCAACTGCAAAACATCGGCGAGCAGGAGAATCTCGGTATTGAATGGTACGCAACCGCCAAGATCAGCGATCAATGGCGCATGCATGTCAATTACACGTGGCTGGATCGCAACAATATTACCCATCCGCAGATCAAGCCGCTCCGCACACCCAGGCACAAGGTTTTCTCGTATCTCGAATATCAGCCTATTCGCTATCTGCGATTGCTCGCCAGCGCCGAATACAACGACAAGCGCTTCAGCGATACCGATGGAACCCGGATAGCGGATGCCTTTGTTGTCGGCAACCTCAAAGCCACTTTCATCGCGAATAAGCATTTGAATGCCGAGTTCGGCGTCAATAACGTCGCCGATCAAAATTATGCCTATGAGGAAGGCTTTCCCGAACCGGGCCGGAATTACTTCGCCAATATCAACTATCGCTATTGAACCTTTGGAGACAATGTCATGACAAGTTTAGTCCGTGTTTTAATCTGCCTGATCGCAGGGCTCAGCATCGATCCGGCCGGGGCCAAAGAAAAATTGACGGTATTGACCGCGTACCCCGAACACGTGGTCTCCCATTACGAAACGGCATTCGAACGCGATAATCCGGATATCGACCTGGTGGTGTTATGGCGCATGCCGCACGATGCCCTGCTGTATTTAAGAAAACCCGGGCAAGGCGGAGTCGATGTTTACTGGTCCGTCGCGCACCGTAAATCAGCCGCGCATCATAATTTTCTGATGCTGAAACAGGAAAATGCCTGGCAGAAACTGGCCATCGACCGCAGCGGCCTGGCGGATCGGCTCGGCGCCTTGCCGCTAACGGACCCGGACGGTTATTACAGGGTCACGGAAATGGCCGGCTACGGTTTCGCGGTCAATCCCGGTTATCTGCAAAAACACGGCCTGCCGTTTCCGAAAACCTGGCAGGACTTGAGCGATGCCCGCTACAACGGGCATCTGGTCATGCCCATTCCTGCCAAGGTCGGTTTCGCGCCGATGATGGTAGACAGCATATTGCGGCAATACGGCTGGAAACAAGGCTGGGCTCTGCTGGCGGGTATGGTGGCCAATGCGCGCCTGGTCGAACCTGGCGCGGCATTTATCAGCGAACTTATCGGCTCCGGCGAACGCGGCATTGCACCGAGCATCGACTTTTTTATTGCCTCGGCCGCGGCCAACGGCGCCCCCATACAGATGATTTATCCGGCACCGATCGCCTATTCGCCGGCGCATATTGCGATCACCGCAGTCAGCCGACATGCCGACGCGGCCAGGCGTTTCGTCAGTTTCGTACTGTCGGATGCGGGCCAAAAACTGCTGTTCCATCCCGACATCGGAAAACTGCCGGTCCGGCCGGCGGTATACGCGGATAAGCCCGAGCAGTACTTCGACCCGTTTGCGGCAGCCAGACGGCATCCGCCTGTTTTCGATCCCGGTGTTTCGTTGCCGCGCCTGGCATTGAATAGCGCATTGTTCGATCTGATGTTTACCGAACAACATGAAACCGTGCAACGTCTTTGGCGGCAGCTGCGTGCACAGGAGGCGATTGCTGAAACCGATAAAGGCGAGGCGTTGGCGGAAATACGGCGATTATTGACGGCATTGCCTGTCGATGCCTCAATGTCCGATGATGCCGGGCTGCAACAAATATTCATGAAGCGCATCGAGGACCCGGATGCCGACAGGCAGGCGCGGGAATTGGAGCAGGCCTGGCGTCTGGAGATCGAAAGCCGGTACAAAGAAGCCGAACGGCTGCTGCGGCAACAGGAGTCATGATGATGCGTTGGCTGAATATTTTCTCGGGATTGTTCCTATGCTGGATGGCTATGCAGCCAGTGCAGGCGAAAAGTGCTTTTGAAGCGGCTGATGCCGGGCGGGAGGCGTTTACCCGTATCTATTCCCCTATTAACGAGGAACAATTGACTCAAGCGTGGCATGGACGTCGATTGTTCCGGCACAGTTGGGTGATTCCGCCGGCAACGGACATTGAAAACGAAGGGCGCGGACCGCTTTTCAGCCAGGTAGGGCTTGGCCCCCTGTATAACCAGTTGGCTTGTGTTTCCTGCCATCCGAAGAACGGGCGCGGACGCCCGCCGGAAACGCCCGGGCAGGCCATGCGTTCGATGCTGGTACGGCTCAGTCTGCCGGGCCAAAATGAACAAGGCGGTCCGCTCGCGCATCCGGTTTACGGCGATCAGTTGAGCGAGCAAGGCATTCCCGGCGTGCCGGGCGAAGGCCGTGTGCAAGTCGAGTATAAAGAGCATGTCGTGACCTTGCCGGACGGCGAAAAAGTCAGCCTGAGAATGCCGGTTTACCGATTCGTCGAGTTGCAATACGGCCCGTTGGAGCCGGAAATATTGTTTTCTCCGCGCGTCGCCCCTCCGGTATTCGGTTTGGGTCTGCTGGAAGCGGTGTCCGGGCGGACGATCTTGGATCTGGCCGAGCAGGGCAAAAAGCAGGGCGTCAGCGGTCGGCCGAATTACGTTTGGGACGCCGAGCGGCAGCGCCGCGTGATTGGCCGCTTCGGACTGAAAGCCAATGTGGCCACGCTCAGACAGCAAATTGCCGGCGCCTTTATCGGCGATATGGGCGTGACTTCTTCTTTATACCGAAAAGAAAATTGCTCGCCAGCGCAAACAGCTTGTCAAAAAGCGCCATCGGACCGCCAGCCGGAATTGGCCGATGAGCAACTCGACGCAATACTGCTGTATCTGCGTTTACTGCAGGTTCCGGCGCGGCGTGATACGGATGATTCGAGGATGAGGCAGGGAGAAAGGATTTTCGCCCGGATCGGCTGCAGCGCCTGTCACACACCGACCTTGACGACCGGCGAATTTCCAGAATTACCGGTACTGTCCAGGCAAACATTCCATCCTTATACCGATTTGTTGCTGCACGATATGGGTGAAGGCTTAACCGACGGGCGCCCCGATTTCGAGGCGGCCGGTCCCGAATGGCGGACGCCGCCGTTATGGGGAATCGGTCTGATCGAGCGGATCAATGAGCACCAGACATTTTTACATGACGGACGGGCGCGTAATTTAACCGAAGCGGTGCTATGGCATGGCGGCGAGGCGCTGGCTGCCCGGCAGCGTTTTCAGAACTTGCCCGTGGCGGAAAGACAGTCGGTCATTCGGTTTCTGGCGTCTTTGTGAGGATTTTCGGCAGGGTTCGATCTTGCTTAACGGCTCGGACTAAAATGATGTTAAGGTACGGGAATGAAATAGGATCCGCGACCGAGGCAGGATTTCAGTACCTGTTCAAAGCGCTCCAGGCGACGCAGTGAGGCGCATCGCTCGCGAACGATGCGCACCCTGTGTTACAGCGGGTAGGCTGGGTTGGAGCTTTGCGGAAACCCAGCATAAGGGGCTAGCTCAAGTCGCGATGAGGGCATCGCTCCCACCAGCTCTTGAGCGATGCGTACCCTATGTTACAGGATCATTATTGAGGACCAAATCCTTAAGGGATGGCCGTCTGACTCAACCGCCTGCAATTCGTCTGGAACTGGTCGGCGGCCTGTCAGTCAATTTAACGTCACGAGGCTATTGCGCCGTGGCAATTCCGATGAGCCTATGAACTCGAGCGCCGTATGAATAACGAGTCCGATGCCGAAAAAGCAGCTCCCCCCGATCCCGGGCTTCGCGGCTATGTGTTGATCATCGGCGGCGTGTCCGGGGCCGGGAAGACGACCGTGGGCAAAGCCCTGGCCGATCGTTTGAACTGGCGCTTTATCGAGGGCGACGATTTTCATCCCGCGGCGAATGTCGCAAAAATGCAGCGCGGCGAACCTTTGGATGATGCCGACAGGGCACCCTGGCTGAACCGTCTGCGGGAAGAAATCAGAACCTGCCTGGATAAAGGAGACCGGGCCGTCCTGGCTTGCTCGGCGTTAAAGAAAAACTACCGCGCACTGCTGCGTCCGGATCACGAACGCGTGCAATTCGTCTTTCTCACCGGGGATTATGAAACCCTGCGCAAGCGGCTCATGCAGCGGCGCGATCATTTCATGGGGGCGGACTTGCTGGCCAGTCAGTTGGAAACCCTCGATTTACCCGATCATGGCTTGCTCGTTAATATCAACCAGCCGGTAGCCGCGATTGTGGATTTAATATTGGATCGCCTGTCTTTGCTGAACAAGGGCGGGTAATCCGTGCGCTACAGTTTTTTATTGGATCGATAATGTCTGCCCAATTGAGTTTAAATTTAAAAACTGATGTCAATAAGACCTAAAGAGCCAGGAGAATCACGATGGACGATACCGAAGTGCTTGTAACAGGCCTTGTCTTTCCCGAAGCGCCGCGCTGGAGGCAGGATCGTTTATGGTTCACCGACCAGCACGCCAGGCGGATAATGACCGTCACGCCGGACGGGCAGGCGGAATGCCGGCTGGAAATGGATGATCCGCCGGGCGGCCTGGGCTGGCTGCCCGATGGCACGCCGCTGGTCGTCGCCATGGCCAGGCGGGCGGTTTATCGCCTCATCGGCCACAGGCTCGTCCTGCATGCCGACCTGTCCGGATTGGCCCCGTTCCATTGCAATGACATGGTCGTCACGGCCGAAGGCCGCGCTTATGTCGGCAATTTCGGTTATGACCTGCATGGCGGCGCGCCGCCGGCTGCAACGCATCTGATTGCGGTTGAGCCCGACGGCCGATGCCGGATAGCGGCGGAAGGGCTGGTTTTCCCCAACGGCAGCGTCATTACCCCGGACGGCACCACGCTGATCGTCGCGGAAACCTTTGCCTCCCGCCTGACGGCTTTTCTGATCGGCGATGACGGCCTGCTGCACTCGCCCCATCTCTGGGCACATCTGGGGGACGCGACGCCGGACGGCATCTGTCTCGATAAGGAAGGCGCGATATGGGTCGCCAGTCCGGCAACGCGTTCAGTGCTCCGGGTCAGCCAGGGCGGCGATGTTTTAGCGCTGATTCGTCCGGCAGGCATCCCTTACGCCTGCATGCTCGGCGGACCGGAGCGGCGGACCCTGTTCGTGCTGAGCTCGGAAACGGATGATCCGTACCAGGCCGTGGTCATGGAATCGGGGCGCATAGAGATTACCGAGGTGGCAATACCGGGGGCGGGGCTGCCGTAAGCATCCCGCCGCAATCCTCCATTAACCGAAGCGAGAACCTGAACATGCCTTTACTCACCGAAAAGACACTGGCGGGGCAGCGCGCATTGGTCACCGGCGGCAGTTCCGGCATCGGCGCGGCGGTCGCTCGCGCATTGGCCGAAGCCGGCGCGCGCGTGGCGATCAATTACCTGTCCGATGCCGAAGCCGCGCAAAAAATGGTCGACGAGATACACGCCTGCGGCGGCGAAGCGCTGGCCGTTCAAGCCGACGTCAGCCAGGAGCAGGAGGTCAAGTTGATGTTTGGAATCCTCATGGAACGCTGGGGCAGCCTCGATATCCTGGTCGCCAATGCCGGTATCCAGCTGGACGCGGCTTTTTCCGAAATGACCCTGGCGCAATGGAACACGGTATTGGCCGTCAATCTGACCGGCCAGTTTCTTTGCGCGCGGGAAGCCGTCAAGGAATTCACGCGGCGCGGTCTGGTACCGGAATTATCCAGCGCCTCCGGCAAAATCATTTGCATGTCCTCCGTGCATGACGTGATTCCCTGGGCCGGGCATGTCAATTACGCGGCCTCAAAGGGCGGGGTGCTCATGTTCATGAAAAGCCTGGCGCAAGAGGTGGCGCATCGGAAGATCCGGGTCAATGCCATTTCGCCGGGGGCGATCCGCACGCCGATCAACCGTGCCGCCTGGGAAACGCAAGAAGCGGAGGCCGAGCTGAACAAGCTGATTCCCTACGAACGCATAGGCGAACCGATGGATATCGGCCATGCAGCGGTCTGGCTCGCTTCCGATGCCTCCGACTATGTGGTCGGCACCACGCTTTACGTCGATGGCGGCATGACCTTATACCCCGGGTTTCAGGAGGGCGGTTGAGAAGGGCGGTCAAATCAGGCCGGAGCGTCAAGCATGAAAACCCTTGAAGCCCTGCAGCGGGACATGGATACCGCCACCGACCTGCAGTCCATCGTCAGAACCATGAAGGTGCTGGCGGCGGTCAGCATCCGGCAGTACGAAAAGGCGCTGGCTTCGCTGACCGACTATAACCGCACCGTGGAAATGGGCCTGCAGGCCGTATTGCGCAACCACCGGTCCGCCGCGTCGGGCCGCGTCCAGACGCCGCCGCGGACCGGCGCCATTGTGTTCGGCTCCGATCATGGCTTGTGCGGACGCTACAATGAAAGCATCGCCGCCTTTGCCATCGAAGCGCTGGAGAATGCCGGCGACCGGCGCATCCTGGCGGTCGGCAGCCGTATCGAGGCGGCGTTGCGGGCAAGGGGGGAGGATGTCGAACAGCTTTTTTTCGTGCCCGGTTCGGTTACCGGCATCACCTCGACGGTCCAGAACCTGCTGCTGCGGATCGATGACTGGCGGCAGGCCGGCGTGGAGCGCGTGCTGTTGTTCAATAATGTGCACGAACAAAAAACCGCGTACCGGGCCCAACGCCGCGAGTTGCTGCCGATCGATCCAAGCCGATTCAACTCCAGCCGCGACCGGCCGTGGCCGTCCCGTTCGTTGCCTGTGTTCACGATGGACAGCGGGGAGCTGCTTCGCGCCCTGATCCGCCAGCACCTGTTTATCGTGCTGTTCAGCGCCTGCGCCGAATCGCTGGCCGGCGAACATGCCAGCCGCCTGATTTCGATGCAGGTGGCCGAAAAAAACATCCAGCAGCGGCTTGAAACACTGACCTCCACCTATCGCCAGCAGCGCCAGAACCAGATTACCGAGGAACTGCTCGATGTCGTGTCCGGATTTGAAGCGCTGGGCGGCGAGTTGTAAGGATTGGGTCGTCAGTATAACGAACCGGTGGGAGCGATGCCCTCATCGCGACTTGAATGCGAGTGCGAATAGTGCGAATACCCTGAAGGGCACAAGTAAATTCGCACCTACAATTCACAGACCATAATTAAACTGGCTGAGTACTGGTGGGAGCGATGCCCTCATCGCGACTTGAGGACTGTTTTTAACCGCGATGAAGGCATCGCTGCCGCAAGCATTGTAAAACAAAGCCGCTGTGTATTCGCCGGACCGCGGGCTATGTCAAGCGACTGCAATTACTTGCCGATCTTCTACTTTGCCTTGCCGCCGGCGAGAAGGTTGGGCGGCGGGCCGACCGGTTCGAAGTTCTTCAGCAAGGGAATGTCATCCTTGTTGATCCACCTGAGCTCAAGATCGTAAGAGCCCTGCGGACCCCAGCCTCCGGTGAATTTCTTGCCATCGGGCGTGAAGCTCCAGCACATATCCTCGCCGGCGGTATTGATGGTATCGCCGAGATTCAACGGTTCCTGCCATTCGCCCTTCGGATTCTGGTATGCGATCCACTCATCATGCCCGCCCCGCGAGCCGAGATCAGTTCGCGTGCTGGTCACGATGATGCTCTTGCCGTCCTTTGACAGTCCGGTCCAGTGCAGATGGTCACGGTGCGGCGAATTGATTCTTGAACCGAGGCTCTGCGGTTTCTGCCAGACGCCATCCTTCTTCTCGACCTTCCAGATATCGCTGTCCTGCGTGACTCCCGGCTGCTGGTAGCTGAAATAAATCAGGCTGTCGGAGGCGATGATCGGGCAGTGCTCCTCGCCGGTCGGCGTATTGAGGTTCGGCAGTTCGGGAACCTCGTTCCAGCTTTTTGCCGGCTGCCAGACGCCGTCAACTTTCTGCGTGACGTAGAGGTCGCCGGTAGACAGATTGCCGGGCTCGTAGCGGGTGAAATAAATGACATTGCCGTCATCGGAAAGGCTCGGCTCCAGTTCCCAAGCGGATGTGTTGATGTTCGGTCCCACGGTGGGGTCAATGTCCGGTCCCAAATGCACGGGAGTCTGCCAGGCGCCGTTGGCATAATGGGACATCCAGATGTCGAAGTTGTAGGGTCCGGGCGATTCGATGCTGCCCGGTCGGGTCGAGGTGAAGATGGCGGTTTTGCCATCGGCGCTGTAGGTGATCTCGAAGTTGGAACCGGCTGAGTTGAGCGGCTCGCCCATACTGTTCGACGGAGGCGGAGCCGCGTTATCATCAACGCTATCGGATTTGGACATGCCGGGCATCGCGTTAGCAACCCCGTGCGCCAGGATGAGTGCGGGCACCACGGAACAAAGCCTTGAAATAAGGCGTTTTTCTTTCATATACCGAACCTTCTTTTTAGATGAATAATACGTTTGTCTCTTTCATCGCAATTTTTTCGATAAGCCTTTTCTTATCTACCGTTGCGGCTTCAGATTGTGTTGGCAATGGTTGATAGTGTCAAGAAGAAATCCCTAATATTTTAATGTTCGGCAGGGGAAGCAGACAGGGATATTCCAGCCAGGTAGGGTACGCATCGCGTGCCATTTTTTAAAAAATTCAGATGAATTAAATCCAAAAGGTACGCAGTGCGTACCCTACCGGACTGAGCCCCTACCGGACTGAGCCCCCCCTCCGGCTGAGCCGGGGGTTTACCGATATTAGTTATTTGTCTATACAAGCTGCTATTCCGAGGAGCCGTACAGATACGCCACCATGTCACGGGCATCGTTTTCCGGCACGTTCAGGAAGGGCATGATGGTGTCGGGATTGATCCGTTGCGGATTCATGATCCAGGCGACCATATTGTCCGGTGTATTGGGAATCATCCCTGCCAGGTACCAGCGCTGCGCGACGTCGGTCAGGTGCGGGCCGACCCGGCCATGGGCGCCGGCTACCCCGGAAATGGTATGGCAGGCGCCGCAGCCGTAGCGGTAGAGCGCCGCCTTGCCGCGTTCGGGATCGCCGCCGATCAGCCGGGAGCGGAGCGTGTCCCGCCGGTCCGGTCCGCAGGCGGTAAGCCCGGCCAGAAAAAGGATCAGTACGCCTGCAAAGAGGATGTTTGTCCGCATGGTTGTGTTCTCCCGTGCTTATTCCCGTTTCGCCAGGATCAGATCCCGGTCTTGCCTCGAACCCCGTTCGGCTTCCTGAAAGTAACGCATCAGTGACAAGAGGCCTACGACGATGAAGACAGCGCCTCCCGGCACCCACATGATCAGGCCGCCCAGTTGCTGATCCTCGATGGGCGTGAAGCCCCAGCCGGGCGCCGTCGCGGCATAGGCGGGATACCAGGGACTGGCGGTAAAGGTCAGCAGGGCGCCGAGAATGCCGGTGTGAACGGCGGTGGTGAAAATGTAGAAAACGCCCAACAGCCGGTTGGAAACGCCCTGCTGTCGATCCACCATGGCCCACCAGAACAGCAGCGCCGAAAGCAGAAAGCCCAGATGCTGCAGGGTATGCACCAGGTTGTTGCCGATCGCCGACTGGAAAAGCAACGGAATGTGCCACAGCCACAGAACCAGGGCGTGGATGCCCCAGGCGCTCAGCGGGCGACGGCAGAAATGCCAGAGGCCGGCCAGGGGGCGGCACCTCCATACCGCGACGGCGCGTCGCCGCCAGCGCGTCGGCAAGCCCCACAAGAAAGCCGCCACCGGCCTGCTGAGCACGAGCAGGGGCGCCGCCACCAGCATCATGATCTCGTGCTGGGCCATATGGGCCGAGAACAGTTCATTGCCGAGCGCATCCAGCGGCGACACCAGGGCGATAAACAGCGCCAGCCAGCCGGCGGCAAAGGCCGCCGCCTCCCGCGCCCGGATGCCGGAGCCCATCCGGACGCGGCGCCGGAGGCGGTACAGGCCGGTCGCGTATAGGCCGCCGGCCAGTGCCAGGGGCGCCAGCACGGTCAGGTCGGTGTTCCAGACCGTCCACAGGCCGTCTCGGGCGATAGCCGTCGCGCCATGGGCATGCGCGGCGACCGGCACGCCTAAGGCCGCCAGGCTCGGCAAACGGACTGAATGCGGGATGCCTTTCATTTCGCGCAGGGGTCCAGAAACAGGGCCGGAAGCCATTGGGCAATGATGACGAGCGTGAAAAAGCCCGATAGCATCAGGCCGCTCAGGGCCATGAAGCGGCTGCGCGAGACCGGATCGCCGCCGCTATCGGGCCACTGCGGCCCCGCGATCCGCCAGCTGTGCCAGGCCAGATAGAGACCGCCGGCGGCGATCAGCAGGGTGGCCAGGGTCAGCAGGTGGTAGATCATGCCGTGGCCGCTCTCGCAGAGCCAGTCGACCAGGGCATAACCGATACCCAGGTGCAGGGACCAGGCGAGCGGCGCCATCAGCAGGCCGGCCCACAGGGCCGCGATGCCTTTAGGGTGCATGAAATAGTCGGCGGGGTCCCGGTGTTCCAAGCGCATCTCCTCAGTTCGACAAAAAATACGAGGCCCAGTAAATGGTCATATACAAGGGAATCCAGATGATCACGACGAAATACCAGTAAAGCCCGTTGACCGTGACCCCGATACGCCGCTTGCGGTTGAAATAATTTCGCCAGGCCAGCGTGGTGACGACGGCGGTTTTTAACACCAGGGCCAGCACGTGGGCGCTGTGGAAGCCGACAATGGTCCAGACCACTGAACCGTAGGCATGCGTGTCCCAACGAAAGCCGATGTCACGGTACTCGACAACCTTCATTGCCAGGAACACGAGCGCCAAGGCGATGCTGATCAAGGGCCCTACCTTCAGGGGAAACGTCTTGCCCTGCTTGAGGGAAGAGTCCGCCCAGTACATGGGAATGGCGCTGGCCAGCAGCACCAGCGTGGCGAGCGTGGGCTTCAGCAGTTCCGGCGACCGGGTGCCGTCCGGCGGCCACTGGGGAAAATTGCTCCGCAGATAGAAGAAACTGGCGACCAGGCTGGCGAAGACCGTGGCCTCGATCACGATGAGGCCGATGATGCCCCACCACAGCGGCGAGCGGTGCTCGAAAGCGTGGCTGGGCAGCTTGCTCGCGTCCAGCACGGAAAAAGTGCCGTTCATGACGATTCCTCCCGGGCTTCCCGAGCCAGTTGCCTTGGCCAGAACCAGCCCACGATGGCGATAAAGCTGAGAATAAATCCCACCACCGGAAAAATATTGTGGAAGATGAAGCCGCCGAAGCCGATGCCCACCGCCAGCGCCAGAAGCAGCGGCCAGACGGTAGGCCCGGGCATCTTCGACCGGGATTCGGGGTGGGCATCGAGCAGCGAGGTGACCAGCAGTTCCCGGCGGTCGGAGCGGATGCCTGTCACCACCGGGACTTCCTGATTCTTCAGGTGTTCCCAGAGCGGATAGCGGCCCATCACCACCGGAATATAGCGGAAGTTGTAAGGCGGCGGCGGTGAGGCCGTGCCCCATTCCAGGCTGTCGGCGTCCCAGGGATTATCGCCGGCTGGCCGGCCCCGCTTCAGGCTCCGAAAGACATTGACGAAAGTGGCCAGGAAGCCGACGGCGAGCAGCCCCGAAGACAGGGACACGAACAGATTGAGATCCCCCCAGCCCAAGGGTTCGAGATAAGTGTAGACCCGGCGCGGCATCCCCTGGAGGCCCAGATAATGCATGGGAAAGAAGGTCAGGTTGAAGCCGATGAAAGTCAGCCAGAAACTGGCCTTGCCCAGACCTTCGCTCATCAGGCGGCCCGTCAGTTTGGGATACCAGTAGTAGAGGCCGCCGAACAGGGGGAACACCGCGCCGCCGATCAGCACG
Source organism: Methylobacter marinus A45 (assembly GCF_000383855.1). Taxonomy (GTDB): domain Bacteria; phylum Pseudomonadota; class Gammaproteobacteria; order Methylococcales; family Methylomonadaceae; genus Methylobacter; species Methylobacter marinus. The sequence goes on along the minus strand of NZ_KB912877.1, from coordinate 4,737,357 downwards.
TAGTGGAAATGGGCGACCAGGAAATAGGTGTCGTGGACCTGGGTGTCGAACGGCACCGAGGCGACCATCACCCCGGACAGGCCGCCGATGACGAAAATGAAGAAGAAACCGAGCACATACAGCAGCGGGGTGGCGAAACGCGGTCGCGTGCCCCACAGCGAGGCGAGCCAGCAGAATACCTGGACTCCGCTGGGGATGGCGATCATGGAACTGGCGGCGGTGAAGAAATTGGCGGCCAGGTGCGGCAGCCCCGTGGTGTACATGTGGTGCACCCAAAGCCCGAAGCCGATGAAGCCGGTGGCGACCAGGGACAGCACCAGCGCCGTATAGCCGAAGATGGGCCGCCGGGTGAAGGTGATGATGATACTGGAGATCATGCCCAGGGCCGGGACGAAAATGATGTAGACCTCCGGATGTCCGAAGAACCAGAACAGGTGCTGCCAGAGCAGAGGGTCCCCGGAGCCGGGGGTAAAAAAATGAGCGCCGACCGTGCGGTCCAGGGCCAGCATGATGCTGGTCACCATGAGCGGCGGCATGGCGAAGACGATCATGAAGGACATGACCAGAATGGACCAGACGAACAGCGGCATACGGTTCAGGGACATGCCCGGCGCGCGTTGCTTGAAAATGGTGACGATCAGCTCCACCGCCGCCACCAGGGCGGAAATCTCCATGAAGGTGACGACCGTGGCGTAGAAATCCACGCCCATGCCCGGCGAATGTTTGGCATCGGCCAGGGGCGGATAGGCGAACCAGCCGACGGCCGGCGCCATGCCCAGAAACAGGCTCAGATACATGGCGGCTCCGGCGATCAGATAGACGTAATAACCGAAGGCATTGAGCCTGGGAAAACTCATGTCCCGGGTGCCCAGCATCAGGGGGATGATATAGATGGCGAAACCTTCCATGATAGGCACGGCAAACAGGAACATCATGGTGATGCCGTGCATGGTGAAGATCTGGTTGTACAGGTCCGGGTTCAGAAATTCGTTCTCCGGCGTCGCGAGCTGGAGGCGCATGAGCAGGGCCAGCACGCCGCCGAGGATGAAGAACACGAACCCGGTGATGATAAAGCGCTTGCCGACGCTGGTCTGGTTGACGTGCGTGAACCAGCCGAAAAAACCCGGCGGCGAACGCCAGACTTCGGTCAGCAGCCGGATTTCCTCGCTGGAGTCGATGGCCTGGATTCTCTCATGGCTGGTCATGGTTCGGCGGCTCATTTGAGGCTGTGCAAATAATCCAGCAGGGCGGACAAATCATCCGGAGCCAGCGCGGTCGGCGGCATGAAATTGCCCGGCTTGATGCCCTGGGGATCGAGAATCCATCCGGCCAGATGGCCGCGGGAATTGGGCACGGAGGCCGCGGCCAGGGTCCTGCGGCCGCCGAAATGGGTCAGATCCGGCGCCACCCGGCCCAGCGCCCGGGTGCCCCGCACGGCATGGCACATGACGCACTGGGAGGCCAGGAACACCGCCTGGCCGCGCGCCAGGACCGGATCGTCGGGCGCGGCCGCCGGCTCCCGCTGGCGGGCCAGCCAGGACTGGAATTCCCCGGCCGGCTGCGCTTCCACCCAAAACGCCATGCGGGCATGCTGCAGGCCGCAGAATTCAACGCATTGGCCGCGAAAAGTCCCCGGCTGGTCGGCCTGAAGCCAGCCGGTATTGGTTTTGCCCGGAATCATATCAGTCTTGCCGCTGAGATTGGGCACCCAGAAACTGTGTATGACGTCGGTAGCCTTCAACAGCAGACGAACCGGCCGCCCGACCGGGATATGGATTTCGTTGGCGGTAGTGGCGATCCGGCGTTGCCGGTTATCCAGGTAATGCACCTCCCACCACCACTGGTGCCCGATGATTTCAACGGTGAGGGCATCCGCCGGCAGCGGCTTGGCCACCACCCGGTCGGTCATGGCGCTGAACAGGGTGAAGCCGAGCAGGACCGCGACCGGCATGACCACGCCCGAAACCAGGACCAGATTACGGCTCTGGATATAGGTCAGCGGCTTGCTCTGCGCCTGTTGCCGCCCGCGGAACACGCCGGCCAGCAGCAGAAACAGGACCAGGGCCAGGATGGCGCCCGCCACGCCCGTCATGATCCAGAAAAACCACGCGATCCGGTCGGCCACCGGTCCTTGGGGCGTGATGGCGGACTGCTGGCCGGAGCAGGCGCACAGCAGGACGCAGGCCAGGGACAGGGCGGCGCCGCGCAGCCGGCTGCGGTTAAAGCCGACCCGGGTGCTAGTCATCGCCAGCCTCCTTGTAATATTGCTTCAGTTCCTCCGGTCCCTGGTCCAGATTGCCGGAGGCCTCGTCCTGCAGGGGAGTGCTGCCGGCGCCTTCGGGCAGTTTGGTGCCCAGGCCGCTCAGGGAACGCACGAAGGCGACGATTTTCCAGACGTCATCCGCCGGAATCCTGCCGCGGTATGACGGCATGCCTTGCGGCCGTCCCTCCATGATAGTGGCGAAGATCTCGGCGGGCTCGCTGCCGTAGATCCACTGATCGTCCATCAGGGCCGGCCCCATGCCGCCACCGCCGGCGGCATGGCAGCCGTTGCAGTTGAACCAGGCATAGAGGCGTCGGCCCTCATTGATGGCATGCACCTGGCTTTCATAGGGATTGGCGATGGTCTGGCGCTCTTGGGGCTGACCCGTCATGGACGTGCCGGCCGGTGCCAGCCGGGCAGCGGGACCTTCCCGCACCGGCCGCTGTTCCTGCTCGCAGCCCGCGAGCAGAACGAGCAACAGAGCCGCCAGGCCGGCTCTTGAATTCGGTTGGTACCGGCAAACGTTCATGGCCCGGCCTCCTGCATGTCGATATACGCGACCTGGGGAATGCCGTAGGCGCCGAGGATTTTCTGGATGTCGTCATGCCGCCGCGCCAGGGCTGCCTCCACTTCGGCCTTGAAGGCCTGTTCGCCGTGGCGCACGCCCATGGCAATGTCATACTCCATGGGCAGGAAGGACTGGTCCAGAGCCGGGGAGACCGGCGCCATCGCCAGCGGCACCGGTTCCCAGCGGGCAAAGAAGCCGGCCAGAGGACCCCAGACGATGGCCACATCGATGCGCCCTTCGGCCAGGGCATCGAGAATCCGCGCCGGCGGGTTGGGCTGGCTGTAGTCGCCATAAATGGGGAAGCCGACCACGTTATCGATGATGCGGCGCCGGGACAGGGCATGGGCGGGCGGCGTATTGGCATAGTCGTCGCCCATCAGATGCACGCCCACTTTGAGCTCGTGCAGAATGGGGTCGTTGAAGGAGCGCACCCGGTAGGGACTGTCCTGCCGGTACACGAATACATAGGTGGAGCGGTAATAGGGGGCGGTAGTGGCCACCATTTCGAAGCCGGCGGGCACGGCCATGACCAGATCGCAGCGGCCGGCCTTGAGGGTGTTGCGGATGAAGCCCCGGCGCTGGGCCCACCAGGTGTAATGCAGGGTCGCCTTCAGTTCCTCGGCCAGAATCTCGGCGATCCGGTTTTCGAAGCCCTGCTGGCGGGCATTGGAAAAGGGCAGGTTGTTGGGATCGGCGCAGACCCGCAGCTGGCGGGCGGGCTGCGCCTTCACGGCCAGGCCAAAGGCGAGCAGGAGGCCGGCCAGAAGCAGGCGAAGAATGCGGCCGGAATCAAGGCAGTGCGAAGACATAGAGGTCGCCTCCCTTGTTGGTATGGTTGGGCAGGTCTTTCATGGCATTGACGAAGCCGAGGGCGGCGGTGCCGTCGCGGGCGTCCAGATCTCCGGCGACAATAGCGCCGGACCAGCCGCCGACCCCGGCCAGCACGGCGACGTACTGCCTGCCGTCCGGCCCCAGGTAGGTGACGGGCTGGCCGATGATGCCGGAGCTGGTCCGGAACTGCCAAAGGAGCTCGCCGGTACGGGCATGGACGGCCTTGAACCAGCGATCCATGGTGCCGTAGAAAACCACGTCGCCGGCCGTGGCGACCGCGCCGCTCCAGACCGGAAACAGTTCCTTGATGCGCCACAGCTTCTTGGCGGCCACCGGGTCCCAGGCCGAGAATTCGCCCCGGTGGCCGCCGGGCCCCGCGAACATCTTCACCTCGGCGCCGACGAAGGGCGTGCCGGCGATATAGTTGGCCTCGGTGCCGCGCATGTCCATGCAGAGATTGTTGTGCGGCAGATAGAGCAGCCCGGTCCGGTCGGAATAGGCGGAAGGCTGCCAGTCCTTGGCGCCGGGCGCGGCCGGGCAGATGTTATGGACCGTCTTGCCCAGCCCGGTCGCCTTTTCCGGCACCTTTCTCGGCTTGCCCGTCCGCAGGTCGACGCCGCGGGTGACGTTGACGTGAGCATAGGTTTCGGCGGAAAGCACCTCGCCGGTGGCCCGGTCCATCACATACATGTGACCGTTGCGCTCGGGCCGGATCAGCGCCTTGCGCATCTGGCCATTGACCGGCAGATCCAGCAGAATCAGTTCGTTGACCCCGTCGTAATCATAGAGGTCATGGCCTTCGATCTGGTAAGCCCAGGCCGCCTGGCCATTGTCCGGATTGCGGGCGAACAGGGTCAGGGTCCACTTGTTATCGCCCGGACGCAGGTCGGGATTCCAGGGGCCGGGATTGCCGGTACCGTAGTAGATCAGATTGAGCTCCGGATCGTAGGAGATCCATCCCCACACGGCGCCGCCGCCGATCTGCCACATATCCGGAGGCCAGCTGCTGACGCCCAGGTCGGCGCCCTGGTCCTTGGCGTAGAAGGGCTTGAAATCCGGACCGATGAGCACGTCCTGATCGGGCCCCGTGCTGTAGGCGGTCCAGGCGACCTTGCCGGTATCGATGTCCACCGCCTTCAGCCAGCCGCGCACGCCCATTTCCCCGCCGCTGTTGCCCACCAGCATCTTGCCCTTGACCACTAGCGGCGCCATGGTGATGGTCTCGCCCAGATTGATGTCGCCCAGCTTGGTTTTCCAAAGCTCCCGGCCGGTTTTGGCATCGAGCGCGACGGCATGGTTATCCAGGGTATTGAACAGGATCTTGCCGTCGGCATAGACCGCGCCCCGGTTCACCACGTCACAGCAGGCCACGCCCTGGGCCGCCGGCTGCGGCAGCGGATTGTACTTCCATTTCAAGGCGCCGCCCTTGGCGAGGTCCAGGGCATAGACGATGTTGGGATAGGGGGTGACCACGTACATGATCCCGTCGACCACCAGCGGAGCCGCCTCGTGGCCGTTGGTCTGCCCGGTGGAGAAGGTCCAGGCCAGCTGGAGGTTCTTGACGGTCTCGGTATTGATCTGGTCCAGGGTGCTGTATCGGGTGCTGGCATAGTCCCTGGCCGGCATCCGCCAAAGACTCTCTTCATCCCTGGCAAGCCAGGACGGGAGCGCCGCCCCCGAATGCGGTTTGGGGTCCTGATAGTGCTCCTTGATCGGCAGAATGCCGGACGTTTCCGGGGAACCTGTTGTCGTTCCCTGCTTGTCCTGGGCCGGCGCGTCGGTGACGACGAGGACGAGCAGAATAAACAGCAGCGCCAGCGAGCCGGCAGCGGTAGGGGAGGCGATGTCAGCGGTTCGATATGTCGTCATAGGATTACTACACTCTCGGGTCGTTTGGGGCAGGAGGTACTAGTAATTTTTTGATCGAACTCATACGCGAGACCCGTATGAAATAGCGACACACCAAATTCGTCAACTGAACATTCGAGTTGGTTCAATTTTTCTCGCGCTACGGGTATCAATGAGGGGATTGCGCTGATATTCCAGTCGCCGGGCATGGGGAGGGTTGGCGGCAGCACAGCGCCCGGAAGGGTGCCGATGTGCGCCAGCTTACAAAGGTGGGAGCGATGCCTACATCGCGACTTGCCGGGCGATTTTAAATCGCGATATGGGCATCGCCCCCGAGGAGACGGCCTTAACTGGAAAGGATGTCGGAGGGTGCTTCTAGCCGAATCCTTAAGGTGTCTGCTGAGTCAATTATCCGCGTAACATCAGTTCAAAGGTTTTACTTTGTTTTTAAGCGTAGCCACGAATCAGACACCGCCCAATCTTAAACAGGATGCGCTATCTGTATTAAAGATATAGCCCGTTTTCTCGAATGATAAATAAACAGGCTGATTTGCATCGACTTCTGATTAAAGGGTTTAACGGTATCTCGACGATAATTTGAGCAGAGGTTGATTGTCCGAAAATGATTACCTGTTGAAATGTTGAGACAATGGCTGGTTTTTTGAGTAGACTCAATTAAAGAGTGATTTCGGGTGTAAAGTCACTCTGAGGCTCAAATAAATAATAATTAGGAGCGCGGCATGGATCGCTTTGAAAGAATCTATCAATTGCACACTATTTTATCCGGCCGTCGCACGCCGGCTTCCAACCGACTTCTGCAAGACAAGCTGGAATGCAGCGAATCCACCATAAAACGCTTGGTGGGTCTTATGAGAAACCATTTTGATGCGCCTATCATCTACGACCGAAAGCGCAACGGCTATTACTACGATACGGAAACAGGCGCGCATCCCTATGAATTGCCCGGCTTATGGTTTAACGCCGATGAGCTCTGGGGACTGCTGACTTGCCATAGGATGCTGCGCGACCTATCGCACGGTATTTTTGGGGAACAGATAGCCCAACTGCAAACCCGCATAGAAAAACTGCTGGCGCTGGACAACAGCAGCGCCGAATGCAAACTGGAAAGCGTTAAAATACTGACTATGGCCTCCCGCTACAAAGGCCATGACCATCTGTTCACCAAAATCGCCGCCGCCTTATTCGGAAACCGGCGATTAAAATTGGTTTACCAGGCCCGAAGCGACGGGCAAATCTCGGAACGCACTATCTCACCGCAAAATCTCATCTATTATCGTGACAACTGGTATATCGACGCCTGGTGTCACAGCAAAAACGGGCTACGCACATTCGCCCTGGAAAAAATCAAATCCGCGATCCGGCAAAACATACCCGCCAAACACATCGACCGCCAACAACTGGAAGCACATTACACATCCGCCTACGGCATCTTCGGAGGGCCGGCCCAACACCTTGCCAAACTCAAATTCACCCCCGAGCGTGCCCGCTGGATCGCCGACGAGCAATGGCACCCGAAACAAACCGGCCGCTGGCTGGATGACGGCAGCTATGAGCTATGTATCCCGTTCGGCGATCATCGGGAACTCCTGATGGACATTCTGAAACACGGTCGCAACGTCGAGATCATCGAGCCGGAGTTCTTAAGGCAGGCTGTAATTCAGGAAATACAGGCAATGTTGGAAATTTATAAATAATTAAAGAACCGTGGCATGGAATGATACGGTGGGTATGGATAATGGAACTCGGGTAAATCGTTAGAGGGGGGGGGAATGTATTACAAGTATTGGGGGAAGGCCGATGAGCCATTGAGAGCGGCTTATTGTTCGGGACAGGATAAAAGGGAAATTGTTGCGAAATTTAAAGCACAGCTTGCCAGAAATTTACAACTTCCAGAAAGTCAGATTCAACAGCGTCATTTAGATGAATGGGCGGAAAAGGAAGATAAAAAACGCGGGAAAGTAAAATGGGTGCATGGTCAAGCTGGTTATGCAGCTTATCATTTGCTGCCTTACCATTGTTTGGATGTGGCAGCGGTGGCTGATCAATGGTTGAAAAATAGTCCGGCGTTACGCCAGCAATTTAGGCGATCCAGTCAATTAGCTACAGAAGAAAGAACTTATGCCTGGTTGATGTTTTTTATCAGCTTGCATGACTTGGGCAAGCTGGATATTCGCTTTCAGATGAAATCATTGGGAACAATGGAACAGTTGCAGTCTGAAATTTATTCGTCAATTAAAGCCAAATACGATCATAAAATTCAATACGACCACGGCAGTAACGGCTATGGCTGGTTTGAGCGAGAAGTTTCCGATTATGGATTTGATTGTATCAGCGAAAATGAGGCGATGAACTGGATGCAGCAAGTTGCTGGTCATCATGGGTGCATCCCTGACAATAATTCGTTGGTAGAGCCCGCATTTATAAGTGATGACATTAAACGGCAAGATAAACAAGTCCGTATTCAAGGGATACAAAGCCTTAAACAGCTTTTCTTGGAGCCAGAAAATCTGGAATTGAGTGATGTTCCAGAAACTTTGCCAATTATGCTGGCGGGATTTTGTAGCGTTTGTGACTGGATAGGCTCATCAACTGATTATTTTCCCTATCAGTCGTCAAAACAAGCCGATTTAAAAGCCTATTTTGATTCACGTTTGCCATTCGCTGAAAAAGCTCTCAAGGCGTTCGGTGTGTTATCGAATATTAAAGGAATGGGCGGTATGGCGGCGTTATTCCCACTCTATAAACCACAAGGACTGCAAACGCTTGTCGATAATTTTCCGCTTGAACAAGGTTTAACGATCATCGAAGCGCCCACTGGTTCAGGCAAAACCGAAGCTGCGTTAGCGTATGCTTCCAAGTTATTAACATCTGATCCAAGTTTTGGCGGCAGCATTATCTTTGCCTTACCGACTCAAGCCACTGCCAACGCCATGTTGAAACGTTTAGAAGACGTTGCCGACAAATTATTTGCAGATGGTGCAAGCATAGTATTGGCGCATGGCAAGAGGGACTTGAATCCTGACTTTAAAACCATTCTGGAAAACAGCAGGGTAAGCGCTCAAGGTAAAGAAGAAGCGGGTGTGCAATGCTCAGAATGGTTGGGCGCCAGTAAAAAACGGGCTTTTCTAGGGCAAATCGGCGTATGCACCATTGATCAGGTTTTATTGTCGGTATTGCCTGTACGCCATCAATTTGTGCGCGGTTTCGGCATTCAAAAAAGTATTTTGATCGTTGATGAAGTTCATGCTTACGACAGCTATATGTATGGCCTGTTGGCCGAAGTCATAAGACGACAAAAACAAGCCGCGGGCAGTGTCATTTTATTATCCGCGACATTGCCGCATCATCAAAAAGCCAAATTATTGCAAAGCTGGGGCGTTCAATCGGAACAGCAAAATCCTGCATACCCCCTAGTGACTTATGCGTGTGCCAATCGGGCTCTTCCGTTTCAATTACCGGATTCAAAACATACTTTCGAACGTATTGTAAATGTTGAAACATGGCGGGCTGATCAGCTCGTTTTATCGGCAGAGCAGTTGGAAAAAATCGTTCAAGCCGCTGAGCAAGGTGCGAAAGTTGCCGTAATCTGCAATCTGGTTAGCGATGCTCAACGTTTCTCCCAACAATTAGCCGCATTAACGACGATACCCATTGATTTATTCCATTCGCGCTTTCGATTTGTTGACCGTCAGAAAATAGAGCAAGAAATTTCCCGTTATTACGGCAAGAATGAAAAAGAACGCGCGTCAGGCGGGCGGATTTTAGTGGCAACCCAAGTGGTTGAACAAAGTCTTGATTTAGATTTTGACTGGATGTTGACTCAGCTTTGCCCGGTCGATTTATTGTTCCAGCGTTTGGGCCGATTGCACCGGCATCAACGCGATAACAGACCGCCAGGGTTTGAACAGCCGTGCTGCGTGGTGATTGTGCCGACAACGGAAGCGATCTATGGCAATACACATTATGTTTATCAAAACTTAAGGGCATTGTGGCGGACTGAACAATTTCTGAAAAATAAAGAAATTGTCTTTAGTTCAAGTCAGGAAGATTTAAGAACTTATACCGCATATCGGGATTGGATAGAAAAGATTTACTGTGAAGAAGCATGGGGCGATGAACCGGAAGCAGTAGAAACAGCCTACCAAAAATATTCAGATGAAATAGTTGGCGTTCAGCGCATGATTGCAAACATGATAATTCACCGGAAGGTTGAAGAGATTAAATGCGATGAAAGCGATAAAGCCGGATCACTGACACGTGACGGCGAAATGAGCCTCACCGTCATTCTGGTAGTTGAAAAACAAGGCGGGGTTTTTACCTTGGACGACGTCGATTTGGAGAGCTTGGAAAAATGGCAGTATTGGGAGTCGATTAGTTTAAATTCGGTTTCTGTCTCTCAGCGGTGGCAGGATCAGCTTCCTAAAGCAGATGCCAGAGGACTGCGTTTTTTACCAATGGTTTTTGAAAAAGAACAATGGGTTAGTAAGCTGGATAAAGTGACGTTTGTGTACTGTAAAGAAACGGGATTGACAATAACGAAAGCATAAAGAACGGATATAGTATCCGTTCTTTGTCGATGTTTGTGCAAAATTTAAGGATGGAGAAAAAATGAATTTACTGATTGATAATTGGATACCTGTATCGTTAAACGGCAAATCACAACGGATTTCCTTAAAACAACTGTTGTGCAACAAACAAGAACAAGACTGGCGAATGGCTGCGTTACGTGACGATATGGATCTCGCAGCCTTACAATTACTTGTTTGTTTAGTGCAGGTGGCGTTGATGCCGGAAGATGCGAAAACATTAAAAAAACGCTGGTTTGAACCGCTGCCAGAATCGGATTATGAGAAAGCCATTCAGCCGTTCATCGACTGGTTTGATTTGTTGCATCCTGAAACGCCTTTTATGCAAACCGCCACCGTAACTCCCGAAAAAGATAATAAAAACTGGGCATCATTGCAGAAGCTGTTTGTGGGATTGCCTGAAAAAACCAGCACCAGCGCTTCATCCAACGGATTTTTCAATACCTCTGATGAAATTCAGGCTGTTCATTTGGGCGATGCCGCCATTGCATTATTTCAGCAAGCGACGAATGGTTTTAGTTTAGGCGGCGCGGCATTTTCGGTAGGATTGAAAGGTTCTATGCCGCTAACAACCCTGGTTTTAAGTGAAAACTTTAGAAAAACCATTTGGACGAACATACTGAGTAAAGCGTTTTTGCTGGAGAAAGCTCCCGAATTATTAAACGCTGAAATTCAACAACCAACCTGGGTTATTGCTCCCCATACAGGTAAACAAGAAAATGCGCTACATATCGGTTTATCGCGTGGCTTATTTTGGCAACCTGCAAAAATAAAGTTGGAAGTTAAAAATGGTTTAGCTACCGGCTTTTTCAAAAATACCGGCATGTGCAGTGTTCCTGGTTTTTGGCAACATCCCCATACTCCGATTGACATGCTACGGCTACACACAGGCAACGCGAAAGAAAAACCCTTTCTTTCAGCGCGCAATGATTTGCCGTTATGGGGGCAAATGTTGAGTTTTTTCTATACGAACAAGCAATTAAAAATAGTTGATGAACAACAAGAAGGTACAAGTTGTGCTTTGGTCGTACAGCAATATCAAGATAACAACACTTGGCGAGGGAAAAATATTAAATTGGCTATAGGCGGCTATGTAAAAGGCGGCAGTGCCGAGAGCCTGGCCGGACGTAAGCACGAAACCTATAGCCTTTCTACCGATTGGGAAAATAAAAGTGCTGAAATGGATCATTTAATTAAGATAGGACTTGAGGTTTACAAAAAATTGGATTGGGCAATGAATGAGTTTGCTCGTATCGCCATAGATAAAGGCAAGCATAAAGCCAAGGAATCGGGATTTAAAAAAGCAGTAAAAGGCAAAGCCAAACAAACGTATTTCGATAATTCTGAAAGCTTAATGCACAGTATTTTAAGAAAATTGGCGTGGGATGATGACATTGCGAACTATCAAAAACAATTTGCAGACTTGGCCCGGACAATTTTTGAACAAATCATGGCTCCTTATGAACATGACCCTAAAATGCTGCAGGCCATTATTGAAAGCCGGTCCCTGTTAAACAATATGCTGAACAAAATGGGAGCAGTACATGAGTAAGCCGGAAAATGAGTATTTAAAGTTAGTTGAACGCTATGAGCAATTGGATAACGGCCAGAAAGCCATGTTACGCCGTGCAACCAGCCCTGATGATATGGCAGGTATTGCAGCATTTTATCAACTGATTAGTTCGACAAAATTTCAATTGAAGCAATATGAAAAACAGGCCGCACAGGTGGTTTATTTTTTACCTTGGATTCAACAGCGAGCTAATGGCAAACCGCTCGGCAAGTCATTACATGAGCATGGCATTAGCGAGAAACGCTTATTTTTAGTGGTGCGCCGAGAATCCCCTGATGATTTGATTCAGCTAAGGCGTGTTGTACAGCAAATAAAGCCCACTGCTTATGCCGATTGGGCAGAATTGGGCAATCTTCTGTTTTATTGGGGAAAAAAGAACAAGCACCAATTGATGCGCGATTTTTATATTTCCGCATCAGCATCATCACAACTCCAAGAAGCAGTAGAGGCTTAATCATGCCTATCATCAGCCGCTTTTTGGGCATCGTTATCACCATGTATTGGTCAGATCACAGCCCACCCCACTTTCACGCTAAATACGGCGATTATGAAATAATCGTCACTATTGATGGCGGTGTTGTTGAAGGGAAATTTCCAAAACGGGCGTTAAAACATGTGCTGGAATGGCTGGATTTGCATCAGGAGGAACTGTTGGAAAATTGGCGTTGCTGTCAACAACGCGAACCTTTAAAAGAAATAGCCCCTTTGGAGTAACCTCAATGATATTACACGTTACCGATGCCAAGCATTTGCAGGATTATCAGGTATGGCTCAAGTTTAACGATGGCGCAGAAGGCGTTGTAGATTTCAGAAAAGAGTTATGGGGAGCCATGTTTGAGCCGCTTAAAGACTTAAACTTGTTCAGCCAACTCAAATTAGATACCGAACTCGACACCATTGTCTGGCCCAACGGCGCCGATTTAGCTCCTGAATTTTTACACGAATTATTACAGCAATCTCAAGGAACCCAACATGTCCGATAAAAACTTCGTTAATTACCATATCTTGATTTCCCATAATTCCTCATGCCTGAACCGGGATGATATGGGTATGCAAAAAACCGCTGTTTTTGGCGGCACACGGCGAGTGCGGATTTCCAGCCAGAGTTTGAAGCGGGAAATGCGCAAGCCCCGTTTAGCAGAACATGCAAACAACTATTGGCAGCAGCATTTAGGCGAGCCTTCAATACGTACCCGCGATTTGAGCAAATTAAACGAGAACTTTGTTAAAGAACTTAGTGATGAATTCGATCCGGCTTTTGTTACTGAAGCGATTGACCGTTTTGTTAAAACCACTAAATCAACTGTAAATGAAGTGGAAGAAGATACAGCAGATGAACAAGGCGGCGAATCAGCGGAAAAAACCGATTCCAAAAAAACTGATAAAAAAGTTGCGGTTGCGCCGTGGGTAGTCAATGAAATCCGCGAAATCTGTCGAGTCATTAAGGCCGTAAAAGACGAAGGTTTGTCGGATAAAGAACTAAAAAAAATTGATGAAACATTTAATAAACAAAAAAAGAAGAAAAAAAGTAAAGAAGATTTAGTTGAAGAGGCTCTCGGTAAGAAAATTGAAAAGATGCTTAAAGAAAAAGCCGACGTAGTTGCAAACGCATTGGCTTCCGCTAAAGATATTGCTCTTTTTGGACGTATGGCAACGAGCGGGCTCATGACCAGCGTCGATGGTGCAATGTCGGTGGCGCATTCAATAACCACACATACGGTTGATGGCGATATTGATTGGTTTACGGCCGTGGATGATTTGATTCAAGACTCAGGTGAAACCGGTTCAGGGCATTTAGATACTCAGGAATTCAGCGCGGGTGTTTTTTACCGATACGCAAGCCTCAACTTGTCGCTACTGCAAAAAAATCTGGGCGTTGACCGGGCCGAAGCATTAGTCATAGCCAAGCATTTTTTACACTTGCTGGCAACCACTATACCGTCCGCAAAACAAAACAGCTTTGCCGCATTTAACCCAGCTGATTTTGCCTGTGCCTCTTTAAGTGATATGCCTATTTCCTTAGCCAACGCCTTTGAAGAACCTGTTGCAAGAGGACAAAAAGGTGGTTTCCGTAAACCATCAATTAATGCTTTTTGCGAATATAAACAAAAAACTGATGATATTTACGACTTTGAAGACCGGACAGGTTTTTTCAGTAGTGAAAATTGTGCTTTACCATCCAACCAACGCATGAAAACCCTAGCCGAGTTGGAACAATGGCTACAAAATGACGGCAAGGCCTAAACTATGCAAGATTACCTTATCATTAAGCTTCAAGGCGCGATGCAAGCTTGGGGTGGGCATACCTATGAAGACTATCGCCCCAGTTTAATCTTTCCAACGCGCAGCGCGATAGTTGGTTTGTTGGGCGCTTGTCTGGGCATCGAACGCGAGGATATAAACGCATTGAACGCATTGGATAAAAGCTTTCAACTGACCGTTAGGGCAAATAAACGCAAGATTGAACGGCGGAAAAGTGCAGAAGATAAGTTTGTTCTGATGCAAAAAATCACCGATTTTCATACCGTTCAACAGGCTAGAAAAGTCGATGGCAAACCACGGACAGAAGCGATTGTTTCGCGGCGCGAATATCTCTGCGATGCTGAATTTACTTTGGCGTTAGCATTTGCACAAGATGCTGATTACGGCTTGGAGCAGGCGAAACAAGCCATCCAAAAACCGGTTTATACACCGTTTTTAGGGCGGCGTTCCTGTCCGATACAAAGCCGTTTGTATGAAGCCGTCGTAAACGCGGAAAATGCCCAAGCCGCTTTGGGTCAAATTGAGCCTTTTCACGGTACGTTATACAGTGAGGTTAAATTGGACGGCGGTACGCCAATGATGGTGCGTGACCAGCCTTTATTTGCTACAACCGTGCGGCAATTTAACAACCGGCAAATTTATATTTTGGGTGCAGGAGGCGAACATGCACCTCAGTAAAGTATTTATTGATTTTAGGAAGCCCAAAAATATCTATCAGATACATCAAGATTTATGGACATTATTTCCTGGTCAGGAAGATAAGGCGCGAAGCTTTTTGTTTCGGGTCGAGCAACAACAAGCAGGGGCTGGTGCATCAATTTTGATGCAGTCTGAAATAGCGCCAAGTGCTGGAAACGAACAAATCAAACTGTTGGGTACACGCGAATATCCTTTAACCGTACTTAAAGGCCAGCGATTGCGTTTTTTGCTGATCGCCAATCCGGTCAAAACGATTAAAGATCAACGAGAGCGAAAAAATAAAAAAGGAGTTATTAAATCCAATCGGGTGCCTTTGATAAAAGAGGAAGACCAGCAAAATTGGCTGGAACGCAAACTGCAATCATCGGCACAGATTGATAGCTTGATGATTCGTCCTTGCCATCCCATGTATTTTTATAAAAAAGACCAGGAAAACCCAAAAGGGTACGGAGGAAAGATTGTCCCCGTTACATTTGAAGGAATCTTGATTGTGCAAGAGCCGGATACGCTTACCCAACAAGTCAAACAAGGCATAGGTCCCGCCAAAGCCTTCGGCTGCGGCTTGCTTTCAGTCGCCCGAATTTAGCCTGTAGAACAGCAATACTTTAATAGTGTGTTTTTCCGAGGATACCTGATGAAATTTAAAGTGATCGTTCACGAAGCAGAAGAATCCGGTTACTGGGCCGAGGTGCCGGCAATACCGGGATGCACTACGCAGGGTGAGACGCTTGAAGAATTGCTGAACAATCTTAATGAGGCGATAGCCGGCTGTTTGTCAGTTGATTTGCTGTCCATTACTGTGGCGCAAAATGATCATGTAATTGAAATTTCAGTATGAAAAAATGTTTAATCTAGCTCATGTTTTATTGTTGCCACGCTGCTTCGCGCTTATCGTTATATATCATCTTGCGGGACTCGACATGTATGGCTCGCTAATTGAATAAGGAAATCCATCATGTTACCGCCCCTCAAACCCATCGCCATGAAAGAACGCGTCTCCATGGTCTTCATCGAAAAAGGACAAATCGACGTCAAGGACGGCGCATTCGTCGTGATCGACGAAACCGGCATCCGCACTCATATCCCGGTCGGCAGCATTGCCTGCATTATGTTAGAGCCCGGCACACGGGTTTCCCATCATGCCGCCGCTTTGGCGGCCAGGGCAGGGACGCTGCTGGTGTGGGTGGGTGAAGCCGGTGTCCGCCTGTATGCTTCGGGACAGCCGGGCGGGGCGCGTTCCGACCGGTTGCTTTATCAAGCCAAACTGGCGCTGGATGATGCGGCACGCTTGAAAGTCGTGCGTAAAATGTACGAGATTCGTTTCGGCGAAAAACCGCCGGAAAGACGTAGCGTTGAACAGCTGCGAGGCATAGAAGGCGCCCGCGTCAAGAAAATTTATCAATTATTGGCCAAACAGGCCGGCGTGGAGTGGAAAGGGCGTAATTATGATCCGACCCAATGGGACAGAAGCGATATGCCCAACCGTTGCATCAGTTCGGCGACGGCCTGCCTCTATGGCATCAGTGAAGCGGCGGTTCTGGCGGCCGGTTATGCGCCCGCCATCGGCTTTATCCATACCGGCAAGCCTCTGTCGTTCGTTTACGATATAGCGGATTTGTTCAAGTTTGACGATATCATTCCGCATGCTTTCAAGATCGCCGCCAAGAATTATCGTGATCCCGAACGCGAAGTGCGTCTGATGTGCCGCGATATTTTCCGGCAAACAAAAATCCTCAGAAAAATTATTCCCACCATAGAAGAAGTGCTCGCGGCCGGCGAACTGGAATTGCCGAAACCGGCCGAAGAATCGATTGCACCTGCTATTCCTAATCCTGAGAGTATCGGCGATGTTGGTCATCGTAGTTGAAAACGTGCCGCCGCGGCTGCGCGGCCGTCTGGCCGTCTGGCTGATCGAAATCCGTGCCGGCGTTTATGTCGGCGACTTATCGGTTAAAGTCAGGGAAATGATCTGGTCGCAGATTGAAGATGGTATTGAAGAGGGTAATGCCGTCATGGTCTGGACCACCAATACCGAATCCGGTTTCGACTTCATAACGCTGGGTAAAAACCGCCGCCTGCCGGTCGAACTCGATGGTCTCAAGCTGGTCTCGTTTTATCCTGTTGAAGATCAGAAGGATGAAAATGCTCTTTAACAATTTAGCTTTAAAAAATCCGCTTTTTATCGGTAGAAAATTGGAAGTGATTATTTCGCTCAATTAACAGTATGTTAAGATAAGTCTGTTCCCCACGCCCGTGGGGATGAACCGGATATGGGGTTTGATGTTGATACAACGTATTACTGTTCCCCACGCCCGTGGGGATGAACCGCAGTTCGGCCAGCAACCACGCTGTTTTTCCTGCTGTTCCCCACGCCCGTGGGGATGAACCGTGTTATCTTGACTGTATTACCTTCCTGTTCATCTGTTCCCCACGCCCGTGGGGATGAACCGCCCCCACGGGGCTTTTCACTTTGCCGCTCGCCCTGTTCCCCACGCCCGTGGGGATGAACCGCATGCGCTACGCGCCCTGCTTTTTTTAATCATCTGTTCCCCACGCCCGTGGGGATGAACCGCAGCGCATGCAGGAGCAGTAAAACAATGACCGCTGTTCCCCACGCCCGTGGGGATGAACCGCGTATATACACCAAACGTCGTGACCAGCCCAACTGTTCCCCACGCCCGTGGGGATGAACCGGCGGCTCTATCTGGGTAACAAAACCGAACTCACTGTTCCCCACGCCCGTGGGGATGAACCGCCGAAACTTCCCTTTACATTTTCATTAACTAACTGTTCCCCACGCCCGTGGGGATGAACCGGCAATGATATTGCCTAAAACGCTTTCATACAGCTGTTCCCCACGCCCGTGGGGATGAACCGCGAATGCGCCCAATTTAGGGAAATAACAACATCTGTTCCCCACGCCCGTGGGGATGAACCGTGCGGATCGAGCCAGCGTAGACGCGAGATATCACTGTTCCCCACGCCCGTGGGGATGAACCGCTAATTCATTCAATTTTTTTATTAATAAAGCTCTGTTCCCCACGCCCGTGGGGATGAACCGATCGGTTTGATCTCTTTGAGATTACAGGTCGTCTGTTCCCCACGCCCGTGGGGATGAACCGGCGCCAACCCGACCGCCCTAGCGGATGGCACGCTGTTCCCCACGCCCGTGGGGATGAACCGCTTCAGGCAAAATTGATGCTCAGGCGAAAGCACTGTTCCCCACGCCCGTGGGGATGAACCGTCAGCAAGAGTTGATTAAGGATTTGCTGGAGTCTGTTCCCCACGCCCGTGGGGATGAACCGTTCAACCGAGCCCGGCTGGATTATCCCAAGGCCTGTTCCCCACGCCCGTGGGGATGAACCGCTGCTCAGATCATGATCGGCGCCCGCCACTATCTGTTCCCCACGCCCGTGGGGATGAACCGCCGCCCGTACCTGGCGCTTTCCAAACCCGTCCCTGTTCCCCACGCCCGTGGGGATGAACCGCGGTTAATCAGGCGAGGGAGGGTATCTGTATTCTGTTCCCCACGCCCGTGGGGATGAACCGGTCGTCGATAAGGTGACTCAAGAGGCGATGCGCTGTTCCCCACGCCCGTGGGGATGAACCGCTGGGCGCAAAAATTACCGAGTTCGTGACGCACTGTTCCCCACGCCCGTGGGGATGAACCGCCCCCGATGTCCATGCTGCGTCACGAACTCGGCTGTTCCCCACGCCCGTGGGGATGAACCGGCAGCGGGAGTCATTTTTGTAGTGGATGCGGTCTGTTCCCCACGCCCGTGGGGATGAACCGCTGCTTTCCTGCCAGGGCCATACCAACTTTTTCTGTTCCCCACGCCCGTGTGTCAATGGCCAATAATTTTGAGCCAGTTTCGGCCATTAAAATTGAGCCACTTTTTCCGGTTAATATGAGTTGTTTAGCTTCGCTTTCAGCCGATAACTTTCCCCTCCGAGCATAAAGA
>NZ_KB912877.1:4023004-4718644 GCF_000383855.1 Methylobacter marinus A45 | reverse complement strand
GTGTACCATCAGAACTATCAACGGCCTAAGCCGTTGGATTCAACCGCCGGATGCGGAAAACCGCATGTCCGGTGGTGTGGCAGAGGTGACGGGCGCAATCCCGTCACCCCGAGCCGATCCGAGTTTATGAAAATCCCTGTCGACCCGTGAATGGCTTGCTTTCATGGCGACGAAGCCTGGAGGCGATGTTTCTGGCTAATAAATAAATGCTCTAGTCCTTCGCTGGTTTCTGGCAGAGAGTTTTATCGGAAGGCTTGGGATGGCTCTTGCAAGGATTCGCTATGCTTCGGTAAGCGTAACTAGAGGTAAGAAAGTGGGGATGTATTTTTTAAGCCAATCGGACGAGTCACGGATCAGGCCTTTTCCGCGACAATTGCATATCGCCCCTTATCACGGCCCTCGGTCGGCAGATTCATGAATTCGCCAATAAGCGGGTGACAGCCAAGGTTTTCAATGATGTGCAGCGTTTTCTCCGGACTGTTGGAGTCGTAGAAAAATTCCTGGCCGAACATGAAGTCGGTAAACGCTGGATGCTCGGAACCGCCGACCGTAAGCATCACCCTTCCGCCAGATGGAAGCCTTTCTACAACCTTGCGCAGAATAGGCTCATGATACGAACGCTCGATGTGAAATAGCGAATCCCATATAATGGCAGCATCAAAGCCGTCATTGAACCCATATGCTTCCATGGATGAAAGCACCCACCGCTGTTCCGGGAATCTCTCCGCCGCTTTTTTGATCTGTTCGCTGGACTGGTCAATGCCGATTACCCGGTAGCCCCTGGAAATTACATCTTCAGCCATTGGGCGGCCCGTGCCGCAACCGAGATCTATCACCGAGGCGCCGCCTGGAAGAGCGGACAACAACACATCCAGGTATTCGCGTTCACGTCCATAGAACTTCCTACGCGCACTGTCCCATCGGTCTGAGATCTTGTTATATGCTTCACGGTTCATAGAATGACCTAGCGCCCTAAATCAGCCGAAGCGTGCCATGAATAATTCAGCCGACATCAAGAAAACAACGCTACTGCCCAATGTCGGCTGAAGTGCCATGGTATGCGCTTTACACATTGATTCTATAGTCGAGCTTGACTTCATCCCCGTGCATTCCTCTAAAGCCCCAATTGTGCGCGGGGCTTTCCTGAATGCACACTTCAATGTCCTGATGTGCAATCCCGACCTCATCCCTGATTTTATCGAAAAGCAGGCGGATCAGCTTTTTCTTCGCTTCAATGCTGCGGCCTTCGATAATTGTGATTTCGATGATGGTATAGGCATCGGTGCGCTCCGACGGGTAAAGCATATCTTCCTTCTCCATCATGAAAAAGCGATGCGCTCGCTTGTCGGCAGGGAACCGCAAGGCTTCCATGACGCATTGATGGATGGTTTCTGATAAACGCTCTCGTATTGGAGCGAGCTTTTCCCGAATGCCGTAAATTTTCACTTGAGCCATTACCTATTCCTTGTCTATTGCATAGCGCCAGCTAAGCGGCGAATTTTTTATGTTTGCCTGATTTGTTTGCCAAGCCTAGCCATGAGAATAAAATTAACCCGGTTAGAAGAAGCGAAAATGAAGAAGGCAAAGGGACAGGCGAGGGGGTTGAATGCGGAGATAAAGCCGATGTAGAAAATTTTCCGGATATATGGGAAGTCATGCGGCCCCATTCAGTTGTCATCAAGTCATATTTAAAAACACCTTTATCTGTAACAAATGAAGTAAGCAACAAAGTATTGACTGTAAATGATAGCGTTGAACCATCGAGCGACCAGGGCACTTCGG
Organism: Methylobacter marinus A45; assembly: GCF_000383855.1. Taxonomy (GTDB): domain Bacteria; phylum Pseudomonadota; class Gammaproteobacteria; order Methylococcales; family Methylomonadaceae; genus Methylobacter; species Methylobacter marinus. The sequence continues at coordinate 4,716,862 of NZ_KB912877.1, read as the reverse complement.
CAATAACAGCGCCCCAGCCGCCAGATCCTACATCACCGCTTGATGGCGCCGCTTTTCTGATTCTCAAAGTATCGGACGACAGATGCATTTCTCCGCCCCTGATAATAGCATCATAATTATTCGGATAACTCAGGGATTGGTCGCTGTAAATATAGTATTGAAATGCATTCGCCTGCCTGCCAAATTCGTCAACCGTGAAAAAATCCGGCGTTTTATTAAATTCCAGTGTGAATGTGCTTGTTCCCGAGTCAATGTCCACAAAAATATTATCATTAACGGCAAAGAAACTGGCCCAGGTTAAAGAAGGCAACATTAAAGATAAAAATACGATTAGTTTTTTCATTTAAATTTCCTTATAGCATTGGCTGAAAAGATATTATTCGCGTCTCAATATTCCATGATCTTTTTACACTTAAATTGAGAAGAATATCTTTCAAGACAATTTTTTCTAATTTGGATAACTCCAAAATTTGTCAGTTATTCAGCAATCGGTTGGTAATGAAAGACGGCTCGGCGGCAATTTTGAATGACAGGTGTCAATCGACTGGAGCCGGTAGTATTCAAATTATTTGCTTAGTCATCCTGCATCGAGATACCCTGAGCATACCAAGAACTGATTCCCTTGATTATCGCCACACTTGGCAATTCTCAAGACCATAGGCCTGCCGCATTGCGGGCATGAGTTCTCATCGATCGGGGCAGCTTGTTTTCGATATCGTTTTAACATGGCTTACATGATCCCTGTGTGATCCGATCAATGGCTTCAACCGGCCGAACTCGATCTTAGCACAGATAGCCAGAACGTCACTAGTGCTAAAAATCAGTTGCTTTTGATGGGCGGATATAACGGCTCGCATAAACCAGATTGTCCGGCATGGGCGTTGTGAAATTGCTGTCGTCGACGAGCATGTCACCGGGAAAACAATGGCACGATCGATTTGCGTATTGCCGCCTTCGGTCGGAAACGTACATTGCTTCACAGATCCGGCTCGGATGACCATGAGCCCGGCAACCGCTTCATCTGTCGCTCATGAAGAGCGCTGTTTTGCTGGATGAGCTCCGGTCAGATTTTGATCAATTTAACTAAACTGCTTTATTTACAAATAGATATAATGCATTGTTACAATTTAGTGACAAGGTTATCCACAGGTTTTGTGGATAATTGGAGTTAAGGCTACTGTTTTATTGGCGATAACAGCCCTGCATCTTCTCTTTTATTCGCGAAACGCGCTGCTTGGTTTTTGCTGACATCGCTCCGTCTTGCTTCAAGAGCGCCTATTTGCCGGCACGGCCCGACAGTTCCATCTTATCGAGCCATCGCTGTCTTTTTTCATTATTGACCGCTTCCACCATGCCAATCAGGGTTTCTTGGGTAGTTTTGATGCCGCAGAAGCCCAGGATATTTCTTTCCAGGCTTTTCAAACTATGGGCCATAAAATACCACCGATAAGCAAACGCGGGCATACCCATTGTAATGACAATGTGCGCGGTTTTGCCTGTGAGCAATTGTTTCCAAGGTCTGTCGCCGGCGTTTTTTGTGGCGGCAAAGCCCGGTCTGAATACCTGTTCAAAAAAGGCTTTCAAATAGGCCGGCATGGTTCCGAGCCATAACGGGTAAATGATGACAAGATGATTTGCTGATTGGATGATCTGCTGCGACTGTTTAATCGCCTCGGGCGCCTGGCCATGGTCAAAATCAGCCTGGGTGCGCAGTATAGGGAACTCGATTTTAGCGATGTTAATTACCTTGACCTCATATCCTGAAGATTCCGCACCTTTGCTATACGCGTCTGCCAAAGCATGGCAAAAGCGATTACCTGCCGGATCCGGATGTCCCTGGATAATAGCAATTTTGTCAATGGCCAATAATTTTGAGCCAGTTTCGGCCATTAAAATTGAGCCACTTTTTCCGGTTAATATGAGTTGTTTAGCTTCGCTTTCAGCCGATAACTTTCCCCTCCGAGCATAAAGATATGTGAATGATGGATGATGCGGTCGACGATAGGCACGGCCACATTGTCGTCAAAGAAGAACTCGCCCCAGTCCGTGAACGCCTTGTTGGTGGTCAGGATGATCGACCGGTATTCATACAGCGCGTTGATGAGCTGAAACAGGTTGTGCATGCCCTGCTTGTTCATCGGCAGATAGCCCAGCTCGTCGATGATCAGGCAATCGAACTTGAGCAACTGGTTGATTTTCTTTTTCAACTCGCCTTTGAGCTCAGCCAGTTCCAGGGCCTCCATCAGGCCCAGTGCCGTGTGGAAGCCGACCTTGTAGCCGGCCTCGATCGCTTTCAGGCCGATGCCGATGGCCAGGTGGGTCTTGCCGACCCCTGGCGGGCCGATGAAGACCACGTTGTCGCGGTTGTCGATAAAGCCGAAGTCCAGCAGGCTGTTGACTTCGCGCTTGCTGATGGTGGTCTGGAAGCGGTAGTCGAACTCCTCCAGGGACTTGTGCAGCGGAAAGCCGGCTCGCCGCCGGTTTTGCTCGACGCGCTTGCTGTTGCGCTGTTGCTGTTCATGCCGGATCAGGCAGTCGGCAAACTGCAGGTAGGAGCTGTCGCCGGCTTCGGCCTGACTCAGCAGCTGCTCCAGATGGTCGGCAATGCCGGACAGGCACAGGCTGCGGTATTGCCGGGCGACTTGGTCAATAGACGGCATGGCGCTCTCCCTGGCCAGTGGAGCGGCCATTCAGGGTGCCATAACGGGCCAAGGCGGCCGAGGACGGATGGTCTGTTGTCGTCGGCTCGAGCGGAGTGAGCCGCTCGGGATGCTGCTGCCAGGCTTCCAGGCGCTGCTTCAGGCCGCTGGCGGTCAGCCGCGGCAACTCGATAAGCCGGCTCAACAGGGGCTCGGGGATTACGCCGTGGCGCTGGTGATGTTCGGTCAAGACCTGCTTGGCGCCCGCCAGCTGGTCCTTGTAGATCTTCGGCGAAGTTGCTTTCAGCAAGGCGCACAGCGCCATCGCCAGCGCCGCCTGGCCGACCAGTTGCTGCAGGTCGGCTTCCAGTGTTTCAATGCGCAGGCTCTGGTCGCGGTAATGGTGGGTGTTCTTGATGACCTGGCCTTTTTCCAGGCACAACCGATGCTCGGCGATCACTTCGCCCGTGTTGAGGTCGCTGATCAGCAACTGGCCGTCCTGGTCACAGACGCCGACCCGGGCGCTTTGATAGGCCATGGGCACCGAGTATTTGTTGGACTGCCAGGCGATCAGGCCGGTCTTGTCAGCCTTGCGCGTGACTACGAGAGCCTGCGTATCATGGACACAGGACGGGGTCAGGTAAGGCTGCATCCGGGCCTTTTCCTCGCGGTCATAGAGCCCCCGAGGCGGCTGGCCGGTGCTGCCGTGAATCCGCTGGTTGGCGGTCTGGTCCAGCCAGTCGGCCAGGGTCTGCTCCAGGTCCTGCCAGCTGGCGAAGGTTTCGCCGTACAAGCCGTTGTGCTTGACATATTTGACCCCGGCCTCGACCTTGCCCTTGCTTTCCGGATCGTAGCCTTCGCAGGCCCGAATCGCAAAGCCGGCCGCGGTCGCATACTGATGGAAGCGCTGGTTCAAGGTCAGTTCCCGGAACCGCTCATGGATCACGACCAGCTTGGTCTGGTCGTACACGCATTCGGCCGGCTGGCCGCCGAAATAGCGGAAAGCGGCATCATGCTGGCGGATCAGCGTGGCGGTATCGATCGGTCGGGCCGAAAACGACACATGCATCAGCCGGGAGTAGGACAAGACGAACACCATGAAATAGACCGTGGTCGGCACGCCGCCGATCAGGACGCCGCGCAGCTCGCCGCCATCGACCTGGCACTGCTCGCCCGGCACCATATCCAGCACCGGCTCATAGTAGCGGGCCTGCCTGACAGGGAGCTCCTGCTTGAGCGCCTGGATGTAACGCCGCACTGAACGGTCGGACACGGCCAGATCATCCACCTTGGCCTTCAACTTGCGCAGCACTTTCACGGCCGACAGGCCGGGATAGGTTTGCAGCAGTTGAATGATATAGCCGCGGTAATCGTCCAGCTTCTTGGTGCGGTCCGTATCGGCCAGCAGCGCCGCAATGGCAGGTTCCGTCAGCTTCAAATACTTGCTGACCGTGTTGCGGGAAATGCCCAATTGTTTGGCAATTTGGCGCTCCGATAAGCCATTGCCGTGGTTATGTAATGCTTTGATCTGATGGATCACTAGCCACTCCTTCATGCCGCTCCCTGAACAAAAGCCAGGGACTGTGGCAAATAATGAGATAAAGATAAAGGAAAAAGTGGCTCAAAATTGTTGGCCAATTCTGGCTCATTTTAGTTGTCCAATAACACCGTGGGGATGAACCGGCCAAATCTTTATGTAGCCATGTTCCCTGATGCTGTTCCCCACGCCCGTGGGGATGAACCGTCAGGATTCAGCGCCGACTTGATGCGATCCAGCTGTTCCCCACGCCCGTGGGGATGAACCGGCAGTAGGTTTTGCCTTCAAATAAATGGAACTCTGTTCCCCACGCCCGTGGGGATGAACCGATTTTCCAGCTCATTCGAAAAAAACTCATCCTCTGTTCCCCACGCCCGTGGGGATGAACCGCCGGAGATCAGTACCGGCAGCCGCTTTCTTGACTGTTCCCCACGCCCGTGGGGATGAACCGAAATAGGTTCTTTCTTTAGATAAGGCGGTTTTCTGTTCCCCACGCCCGTGGGGATGAACCGTAGTGATTTATCAGATTTTATTGATAGTCATGCTGTTCCCCACGCCCGTGGGGATGAACCGGCGACGCAGACGACGGGCGATTAATCGGCGTGCTGTTCCCCACGCCCGTGGGGATGAACCGCCTGTGACCTGCAGCAGCAGCTGCTGGACGTGCTGTTCCCCACGCCCGTGGGGATGAACCGGAAGCGGAAGCGCGGCGCATCCAGGAAGAAAACTGTTCCCCACGCCCGTGGGGATGAACCGTATGAATAATAATAAAAATAATGAGAGACAGTCTGTTCCCCACGCCCGTGGGGATGAACCGCCCCTCTGCAATCAACCCCTTGCACATAATAACTGTTCCCCACGCCCGTGGGGATGAACCGCCCATCCGCGACACGCGGGTATTTTCCACCAACTGTTCCCCACGCCCGTGGGGATGAACCGGCGGTATTATGATTATTTTTCATGAGGGTTTGCTGTTCCCCACGCCCGTGGGGATGAACCGCGTTCGGCATTATCTCCGGCGGTCTGATTGCGCTGTTCCCGACGCCCGTGGGGATGAACCGTGAACGTCGATAGGTAGCGCAGCATTTCCAGACTGTTCCCCACGCCCGTGGGGATGAACCGCCGGCTTTTATCACTACGCGCGAGGGAGTCATCTGTTCCCCACGCCCGTGGGGATGAACCGCGAGGCCGCGAGTGGCCCCGTTAATATTTCAGCTGTTCCCCACGCCCGTGGGGATGAACCGGATAAGGAATGAAAATTCATGAATTAATATCACTGTTCCCCACGCCCGTGGGGATGAACCGTCCCCAATCTTAACTCTCAGAGTGCCGTTGCCCTGTTCCCCACGCCCGTGGGGATGAACCGTTCAAACTTACCATAACCGCAGTACTTGATGACTGTTCCCCACGCCCGTGGGGATGAACCGCGGGGGCGGATTCAGGAACCCCGGCAATTCTACTGTTCCCCACGCCCGTGGGGATGAACCGATAATTATATGTCGAAAAATCGAAATGCTCTTCTGTTCCCCACGCCCGTGGGGATGAACCGGTCGGCAGATCGCTATATTCTGTGCTGTGCATCTGTTCCCCACGCCCGTGGGGATGAACCGTGTTCCCGGCGGTGCACACGCAAAATACCGATCTGTTCCCCACGCCCGTGGGGATGAACCGTACTGGTCGAAAAAATCCAGCGCGGCCACCAGCTGTTCCCCACGCCCGTGGGGATGAACCGCGCTATGCGACAAGAACGGCACGGCAGACATCCTGTTCCCCACGCCCGTGGGGATGAACCGAATCAATAAGTAATTCATTAAGACGCGTCAATCTGTTCCCCACGCCCGTGGGGATGAACCGATGAATTAAACACTCTGTATTTTAATTTTATTCTGTTCCCCACGCCCGTGGGGATGAACCGTCCAGATCGGACTGGAGCGGAACCACCCAGTCCTGTTCCCCACGCCCGTGGGGATGAACCGGCATTATTAAAGCGGATGACATTGGCACACATCTGTTCCCCACGCCCGTGGGGATGAACCGGTTTTTCAATGCGCGGTTGGCAATCATGATGGCTGTTCCCCACGCCCGTGGGGATGAACCGCTAGATGTTAAAGCGCACATTGCTAATTTAATCTGTTCCCCACGCCCGTGGGGATGAACCGCGACTCTGTCTTCTGATGCCGCGTTGTTTGCGCTGTTCCCCACGCCCGTGGGGATGAACCGGTCTGTGTCCGGCGCTCAATCGCTGCCGGTATCTGTTCCCCACGCCCGTGGGGATGAACCGGCCGCCTTATAATCCAGATTCTAAAAATGTGACTGTTCCCCACGCCCGTGGGGATGAACCGCGCGTCATCCAGGCCGCCAAGGCCAACGCCGGCTGTTCCCCACGCCCGTGGGGATGAACCGGCGACGAATAATAAAATTCTAGGCATAGCTAACTGTTCCCCACGCCCGTGGGGATGAACTTGATGATAACCTGCTACGCCCCGCTTCAATCTGTCTCCATACCCATAAAAACAAACCTCGCCATGAAAAAAATCCCCAAACTATTCAAAAAAAACACCCCATCCACAGCTTAACTTGACACACCGGCAGCACAGCAAAATTTGACAATGAGGAGCTATGTATGCACACTCGCGGACAGTTTAAAAATGTAACACAGCAATATCAGACACAAACGCCCTGAGTCTGGTGCAGTCACAAATTTAAACAGGAGTCGCATTATGGGCGATACATGGCAGTCGGCCGGGGCCTGTTCCGGGTTTGAAGTCCTGCCGATTGGCGGGCGGTGGCGCGCCGGCCGTTCCAGTCACAATCTGATAAATACCAATCCTTTTAATGGCCAGACCCTGGTCGTGATGTTGCTGGCGTCCGCGCAGGATGAGGCTTATGAATCGGCGGGCGCGGCGCAGAAAGCCGGGGCGGCTGCGGCACCGGTGATCCGCGCTGAGGTGCTGCTTAAGGCGATGCGGATTTTCGATGCCCGCCGCGAGGACATCATTCCGAGGCTGATCGATGAAGCGGGTTCGTCGCGTTTGAAAGCGATCATTGAAGGACAAAGCGCGCGGGGCGTCACGCTTGATGCGATTTCGTTTCCTTATCATGCCTCCGGCCGCATTCTGCGTGCGGACATTGCCGGCAAAGATAACCGGATCAATTGCCGGTCGTTGGGCGTGATCGACATCATCAGCCTGCGCCATTTCCCTTTGCATCTGATCCAGCGCTCGCTCGCGCCGGAGAGCAGGGCAACGCCGCCGTGGTCAAGCCGGCGGGCGATACGCCGGAGAGCGGGAGACTTGCTGTTAGGAAGATCTCCGGGGAGGCCGGCCTGTGGGCATTCTTAATGTGACGGTTGGCGCGGGCAGTGAAATCGGCGATCACTTTGTCGGGTTGTCGGGCATCCGCGGCTCCGGCTTATTTCATCATTTTCCGGTTCGACGCCGGCGGGTTGCGGTATCGGCCGCATCGCAGCAGTGTTCGGGCGTTTTCTGTGTCCGGGCGGATTTATTTCAGCATCAATCGCATCATTGTCGATGCCCGTCCGCATGACACCTTAGTCGAGCGTTGCATCGCGCATGTCCGCCGCCTGAAGGCGGGGGCGTTCGGATGGCTCCGTTGGCGAGCCGGCGCATGTGTGTAACGAGGTATCGCCCGGCAGTGCGCCGGTCCTCGAAGAATCTTCGGGCCGATCGTGTCGATTCTGTGCGCCAAAAATGAAGCGGACGCGCTGGTGCTGGCGAACGCGTCCGGTTACAGGTTGTATAGCTTTTTCCGCTAATCTGGAACGCGGCGCGCGCTTTGCGCAAGCGGTCGGGCCGGCATGACGCATGCCAACGATATGTCGATATGCAATGAACCCCGCGCGCCTATCCGTTCTGTAGCGGTGAAGTCAGCTTTCATGAATTTTTCATCAAGCCCAGAGGAGCACGAAAATGTCCTTGTCCATGACCTGTCGGTGCGGAAAGTGGATTTTCGCGGCCTGCGCCGCTGTTTTTCTCGCTTTGCTTTCGGTTTCCGCCTTCGCTAAAGAGGATGACAAATGGCGAAACGAGGAACAAGTCTACGCCAAAATCTGTGCTTATTGCCATGACGTCGGGGTTGGGCCGGTAATCAAGGGTCGGCAGTTGACGCCGACGTATATTGCCGCCTGGGTCCGACACGGCTGGAAGGCGATGCCGGCCTTTTCCTCCGCCTTCATCGATGACAAGACCTTGCAGCGTCTTGCCGAGTATGTGTCGCAATCCGCGCCGCCGCAGCAATAAGGAGTTTGCCATGCATGTTACACGTCGTTCCTTTATTAAGGGCATCGCCCTGGGCGGTTTCGCCGGTGTGCTCATGGCGCGCCCGGGCCGGGCTTTGGCCCGGGCTGCGGCCGGTGTCCAAAGCCGGCCGGTTCTGGCGCTGGTCAGCGGCGCGGTCGAACGCTCGGCGTTCCTCCAGGGCATTGCCGAGACGGTGCCGGGTGAGTTCCTGCGGGTGCAGCGCACGGACCACGGCATGGGGTTCGTGCGGGATTTCAATCAGTTGCTGCGCTCCGGGCAGCCGACCAGGATCATCGGTCTGGTCGATGACGCCAGCGCCGCGCTGATCGTCGAGTTGGCGCGCGCCTCGGGCGCCCGCGTGCCGTGGCTGGGTTATCATGCGGCCAGTTCCGGACACTCGCGCCATCGGCTGCTCAGCACCGAGTCAACACGGGGCTGCGCGATGCGGTTGGGCCGGCAGCTGAGCGCCTGCGGCGCCGGTTTCAGCCTTAGCGAACAGCGCCCGCACCACGCCGAGACATCTTTCGAGCTGGCGGCCCGGCCCCACAACGGCGCGGCGGGCGATTCGGACCGATGGGCCGCGGCGCTTGGATTTATCCTGGCCGCGCCGGATGCCGAACTATCCGCTTGGATGCCGCCGTCCGTCGGTACTCGGCCGCCCTTGGCCGGAAATTTCGTTTCTTTCGCGATCGAGACTTGAAGGAGTCAAATCAATGACTGAACAAAACTACGCCATACTTCCTCCGGGAGTTGAATCGCAGGCGTTCCATAATGCGGTCCAGCAGTTCCGCCAGTTGCTCGGCAACGAGAACGTTCTGGTCAAGCAAGAGCAGCTGGTGCCTTACATGAAGATCATGATGTCGGTGGATGAAGCCGGGCACGCGGCCTCCGCCGTCCTGACCGCTACCAACGTGGAACAGGTGCAGGGCGTTGTGAGGATTTGCAACGAGCACAAGATCCCGGTGTGGACCGTGTCCACCGGCCACAACTTCGGCTACGGCACTGCCGCGCCACATCATCGCGGCCAGATCATTCTGGACCTGAAGAAGATGAATAAGATCATCGAGATCGACCCGGACCTGTGCACGGCCCTGGTCGAGCCGGGCGTGACTTATCAGCAGCTGGCCGATCACATCAAGGAGAAGGGCTACAAGCTGTGGGTCGATCCGCCGGCGCCGTCCGCGATCGTGGGCCCGGTCGGCAACACCCTGGATCGCGGCATCGGCTATACGCCTTATGCCGAGCATTTTATGTTTCAGTGCGGCATGGAAGTGGTGCTGGCCAACGGCAAAGTGCTGCGCACCGGCATGGGCGGCGTCAGGGACTCCAATACCTGGCAGGTGTTCAAGTGGGGGTACGGTCCGTACCTGGACGGTATTTTCACCCAGTCTAATTTCGGCATTGTGACCAAGATGGGGCTCTGGCTGATGCCGCAGCCGGATGTCTTCAGGCCATTCGCGGTCAAGTTCAGGAAGGATGAGGATATCAAGGATCTGGTGGAGATGTTCCGGCCGTTGAGCATCAACGGCATTATTCCGAATGGCGTGGTATTCGCCGGCACCCTGTACGAGGCCAGCGTCACGGTGCGCCGATCCGATTACACCACGGAGAAAGGCGCGACTTCCAAGGACGTCATCCAGCGTATCCGCGACGAGCATAATATCGGTGCCTGGACTGCCTATGGCGCGCTGTACGGCACCCACGAGCAAGTCGAGGTCAACTGGCGGATCGTCATTGACAGTATCAAGAAGTTGGGGAAGGGCGAGATCATCACCGAGGATCATGCCGGCAATGACCCGGCGTTTAAGTACCGCGCCGACCTGATGCGCGGCAACATGACCCTGACCGAGTTCGGCCTGTACAACTGGCGCGGCGGCGGAGGGTCCATGTGGTTCGCGCCGTTGAGCCAGGCCAAGGGCTCGGAGACGGTCAAGCAGGTCGAGCTGGCGACCCGGATTCTCAACAAGCACGGACTGGACTATGTCGGCGAGTTCATCCTCACTCAGCGCGCCTTGCACCATGTCATCGATGTGCTGTTTGACCGCACCGATACCGAGGAGATGTCCCGCGCCCATGACTGTTTCGCCGAACTGCTGGGTGAGTTCGAGAAAAACGGCTATGGCGTGTACCGGGTCAATACCGCGTTCATGGATCGCGTCGCCAATAGCTTCGGTCCGGTGCAGCGCGAGGTCAACAAGACGCTCAAGCGTGCGCTCGACCCGAACAATATCCTGGCGCCGGGCAAATCGGGTATCGATCTTGATATCTAAGGATAAGGTGAGAAATAACTTCCCTGAATTTTTAGATGTGGGGGCGACTTTAGTCGCCCAGGGGCGAATGAATTCGCCCCTACATAAGCGCTGATTTTCAGCAAAAAAATCAGAAAGTTATTTTTAACCGAATCCTAAGCGGCGGCCGATGCGGCCGATTTTGGGGCTTGGGCCGAACAACCATGGAGCGCAAGTGCATTCGACCCTGCCATTGCGCGCGGACAAAAAATGAATGAACCGTCCCAATACAAAATGCCTCTAACCGGCTGACGATGAACAAGACTATCCAAGAGTTGCTGTATCGTTGCGGCGTATCCGGTACAATAATTCACCTTTATATTGATGTAAGATCGACCAGACGTCATAAGCCCTTAAATTGTAATTCATGTTTTATCCCAAAGATTTTATCGAAACGGCCGAAGGGCTGATTTTTGCCGTGGTGGCGCAAGGCCTGGAACAGGGCAAGGTGTTGTGTTTTTTACGTTACGTAAGGGAAGCCTCGGGCTGGAAAAAATATGACACCGACCAGGCCAACGCCCTGCTGGCACAGCATCATCCCGATTATCTGCATTATTCCAGTGTTTTGGATGCGCATTTGCATGCGGTGGCGGTAATACGCATAGTCAGGCATCACCAACCCCAGCACCGGCTGCGGCATATCACGCGCTCGAAGTCGCCGGATACGGTTGAGCAGGATTTGCTCCAGTTGTGCCATTTATTCCGGAAGCAGGGGCTGGATTTAATGAAGATCGGGGTGACTGGCTCGTTGCTGATCGGCGTTCAGCAGCACAGTTCCGATATCGATCTGGTCTGTTACGGGCGCAATGTTTTCCATGAAGCCAGGGCGATTACGCGCGAGCTGATCCGACTGGGCCATTTGCAGGATCTCAATGGCGATGACTGGCGGCAATCCTATCAGCGCCGCTCATGCGCGTTGAGTTTTGACGAATACGTCTGGCACGAACGGCGCAAATCCAATAAGGGAATCATTAACGGGCGCAAGTTTGATTTGAATTTTATTGAAAACGAGGCTAAGCCGGAATTGGTCAATTTCCAAAAAGGCGAGTCGGTTACGCTGCAATGCGAGGTCACCGACGATACGCGCGCGTTTGATTATCCCGCCGAATTTAAAGTGGCTCATAAGTACATCCAAAGGGTCGTCAGTTTTACCGCCACTTATACGGGGCAGGCTTTGCGCGGCGAAACGGTGGAGGTATCGGGGCGGCTGGAACAGGAAGAGCAGGGGCTCAAACGTATCGTCGTCGGTTCCAGCCGGGAAGCCCATGGCGAATATATTAAGGTTATTCAACCGCCGGATGCATAAGTTACCTGATTTCAGCGCGGTTATTTTCGATATGGACGGCCTGGTTCTGGATACCGAAACCACGTATGTGGCTGCCTGGCAGCAGGCGGCCGGCGCCATGGGGTACGAATTTCCGGAAGCGTTTTGCCTGTCCATGTCGGGGTTGCATTCCGAGGTTGTCGAGCAGCGGTTGATGGCTTTTTGCGGGGCGGATTTCGATCTGAAAACATTCGCCCGGTTAAGTACCGATTATTGGCATCAATACGTCAATACCCATGGGATCAACACGAAAAAAGGCTTCAGGCAATTGCTTGACCTGATTGCCGGGCAGGGCATTCCTTATTGCCTGGCCACCAACAGCCCCATGCTCAATGCGTATCAATGCCTTGAATCCGCCGGCATCAGGGATGTTTTTTCAACGATTGTCACGCGTGATCATGTGCGCCAGGGCAAGCCCTCGCCCGAGATTTTCCTGAAAGCGGCGGCGTTGCTGAACGTACCTATCAGCCGTTGCCTGGTGGTCGAGGATTCTCATGCCGGCATTGAGGCGGCGTCCAGAGCCGGCGCGTTTTCGGTGCTGATTCCGTCGATCCTGCCCGTCGATCCGCACACACGCGAGTTGTGCGATGTCATGATGAATGACCTGGCGCAATTGGCCGATGTAATCAACGGATTTATCCCCGTTGCCGCACCGATCGGCCCACAGGAGAAATCATAGCGTCTCTGTAGGTGCGAATTCATTCGCACTGCGCCAAATAAGGCAAATGTGAATACCCCGCCATCAAGCCTTTCAGGTTTGGCATGGACTGTCTACCGAGGAGCAAATATCTGTCCATGCGGCCGTTCGTGATCTTCGTGGTGAACACAGCCTCGGTATGCATTCCCACGCAGGACAGACTGTGAAAGAATTAGTGAAAAGCGTCATAAAAAGCCTTATTCACCACGAAGATCACGAAGGACACGAAGAAAAAATAAAATTAATCAATAACTTAAAACTTCGTGTGCTTCGTGTCCTTCGTGGTTAAATCTTTTAAATTGAATACTTTCACAGTCTCAGGAGCGCGGGAACGAGTAATCAAACCCTTCAGGTTTGGCACAGACTGTCGAGGCCATTTTGTGTTTGTCGCTTTAAGTCCGCGCCGACATTTAAAAACCGCTTCCTTTGTTCACATGAGAGTTTGATCATGTATAATTTCCGCCACTTATCTGCCACAAGCGATTTATAACTTTTGAAAGTACAACATTCTAAAGTCTCAGTAATTGCCCCCGCGAGATTGCATATGGGGTTCATCGATTTAAGCGGATCATTGGGCCGTCATTTCGGCAGCATTGGCATCGCGCTTAATGAAATCAGCACGCGTTTGTCGATAACCAGGGCCGAGCAATGCACCGTCACTGGACCCGCCGCGCAGCGAGCCAAAAAATGTACGGCCATGCTGTGCCGGACGCTGGACGTATCCGATAAGCTGAATATCACGATTGAAGCGGCTATCCCCGAACATGTCGGGCTGGGCTCGGGCACGCAAATGTCCCTTGCGATAGGTTCCGCCTTGAACGCGTTTTACGGCTTGGGGCTGACGGTTCGCGAAATCGCCCAGTTGACCGACAGAGGCATGCGCTCCGGTATCGGTATCGGCATTTTTGAACAGGGCGGCCTGGTGGTCGACGGCGGCCGGGGCGAAAAAACGGTCACGCCGCCGGTGCTGGTGCATATGGATGTGCCCGAGGATTGGCGCTTTATTCTTGTCTTCGACCAGCGCGGGCAGGGGCTGCATGGTCATCAGGAAACCCAGGCTTTTGCCGTATTGCCGCCCTTTTCCAGCCAGGAAGCCGCGCGCTTATGTTATCTGTTGTTGATGCAGGGCTTGCCGGCCGTGGCGGAGAATGACATCGTCAAGTTCGGCGATGTCATCACGCAGCTGCAAAGGTCGGTCGGAGAGCATTTCGCCGCGGCGCAGGGCGGCGTTTTCACCAGTCCGGAAGTGGCCGAAGTGATGGATTGGTTTGAACGCCAGGGCGCCGTCGCCATCGGCCAGACTTCTTGGGGGCCTACCGGCTTTTGCGCGGTGGACGGCGCGCATTTTGCGGAATCCCTGGTCAGGCATGCCGGGCAGGAGTTCGCTCATTTTGATAATCTGAGTTTTACGGTTGCCAGTGCCCGTAATAACGGCGGCGACGTTTTTGTCATGTAGGCATCGTTGTTGTCCCGGTGACGGTCGGCACGGTCATTCCTGAGTCTCTTCTCGTTATCGCCGGTTCCGCGCGCATGTTGGCGCAGGCGGCGAAAGCGTCCGGGCTGAAGCCTTTAGTCATCGATCTGTTCGCCGATCAGGATACCAGAGCCTGCGCCGAGGCATTCCGTCAGGTCGATTCATTGGCCGAGGCCGACATCGCGGCGGCCGTGGACGATTTCATCAAGCATCATGGTGTTGCCCAGGTTGTTTATGGCGGCGGTTTTGAATGTCATCCGGAGAGTCTGCATTATCTGGGCGATCGGTTGAATCTTCTCGGCAATGCTGTCGAGGTGTTTACAGGCGTTCAGGATAAGAAAACGTTTTTTTCCTGTCTCGAGCGCTTAAAGATTCCTTATCCGGCCGTTTCGTTTGATGTGCCGGCATCCGATGGGGATTGGCTGGTAAAGCCGCATCAGGGGCGGGGCGGCATAGGCATCAAGCGCTGGCATGCCGGAGACGCGATAGCTTCGGCATCGGTTTACTGGCAGCGCTATGTCGAAGGCGAGCAAAATTCCGTGCTGTTTCTGGCTGATGGCAGCAACGCGCAGGTCGTCGGCTTTAACAGGCAATGGACAGAGGCCCTGGATGATGCGCAGGCGTTCGTATTTTCGGGCATCAGCAATGATTGTTCGTTGCACGATGCGCATAAAGCGCTGATAAAGGACTGGCTAAAAAAACTGGTACCGATTTTTGCGATCAAGGGTTTGAATTCGCTCGATTTCATCCGGTCAGGGGAACGAATTTACGTGCTGGAAATCAATGCGCGTCCGCCGGCCAGCATGCAGTTATACGATCAGGATTTGCTGATCAGGCACATCAAGGCCAGCCAGGGCGAGTTGCTTGGCGGGCCATTCGGGCAGGCGGGCTATACGGGCTATCGGGTTATTTACGCGTCATCGGAGTTGCGTATTCCCGACCCGTTCGCATGGCCGCCATGGTGCCTGGATCGGCCTGAATCCGGTGCATTAATTGGCATAAAACAGCCGATTTGCAGTATCATTGCGCACTCGAAAAAGTCGCGGCGGGTGTGGGAAAAGCTGGCGACTAGGCAGCAGATTATTGTTAATAAATTAAATCAAGGTATCGACCGATATGGAATATACAGCAAGCGTTAATAAATTGACTCAGCCATTAGTCAAGCAACTGATTGATAACGCCGATAAATTAAGAATCCATGTAGAAAAACTGGCAAATGGCTGCACAATCGTTGATGCCGGTATTAACGTGCCGGGCGGCATCGAAGCCGGGCGCATCATTGCTGAAATCTGTCTCGGCGGCATGGGCACTGTCACGATCAGCCAAAGCCCATATACGGCTAACTGGCCATTGACCGTCAACGTCCATACCGGCAACCCGGTGCTGGGCTGTCTGGGCAGTCAATACGCGGGCTGGAGCCTGTCGCATGAAAAATATTACGCCTTGGGTTCGGGGCCGGCCCGTGCCATGGCGACTAAAGTAAAAGACGGCAAGGAAGAGCCGGTGGAGGAGCTTTACAAGGAACTGGAGTATCGCGACGAGGCCGAGTCGACCGTACTGGTGATCGAGAATGATGCGGTTCCGCCTGTCGAGCTCGTGGAAAAAGTCGCGGCCGCCTGCAAGGTCGATCCTTCCAGATTGACGATCATTGTCACGCCGACCAGCAGCCTGGCCGGCGGCGTTCAGGTGGTGGCGCGGGTGCTGGAAGTAGCCATGCACAAGGCGCATGCCCTGCATTTTCCGCTGGAAAACATTATCGACGGCAGCGGCAGCGCGCCGGTTTGTCCGCCGCATCCGAATTTTGTCAAGGCCATGGGGCGCACTAACGATGCGATTCTGTTCGCGGGCCAGGTGCATATCTTCGTCAAGGGCAGCGACGAGGATGCCGAAAAACTGGCGCGGGAACTGCCCAGTTCAACGTCCAAGGATTACGGCAAGCCTTTCGCCGATATTTTTAAACAGTATGAATACGATTTCTTTAAAATCGACGCCATGCTGTTCAGTCCGGCCAGCGTTATCGTGACGGCGGTCGAGTCCGGCAAAAGCTTCCGCGCCGGCAAGCTCGACAATGCCTTGCTGGATCAGTCTTTCGGCGCCTAAAACGCCCGGTCATCCTGCCGCAAGGCGCCAATGGCGCCTTGCGGCCTCCATCGGGTTGTCCAACCCGGCTTTTCATTTTTGAGAGTACGCGTGTGAGTCGCATAGCAATTTTTACCGATGATCCGGGCTGGCACGGCAAGCAGTTGCGTCTTGCTTTCGCCGGCCGGGGTTACGACTGCGAATTTGTCTCGTTAACCGAGTGCGGTTTTACCATCGAGCCCGGACAGATGCCGGTTTCGATACCCGGGTTCGAGCAGGCGCTGCCCGATGCCGCCTTCGTTCGCGGCGTGCCGGGCGGTTCATTGGAAGAAGTCGTGATGTATCTGGATGTTCTGCATGCCTTAAAGGCGATGAGTATTCCCGTCTACAATGACGGGAAGGCCGTTGAGCGCAGCGTCGATAAGGGCATGACCAGCTTTCTGTTGCGCAATGCGGGGCTGCCGACGCCTGTGACCTGGATCTCGCGGGACAGGGAACTGGCCTTGAGCATTGCCGAGGAAGAATTGAGCAACGGCAATCTGTTGATCAGCAAGCCGCTGTTCGGTTCGCAAGGCGAGGGCATCCGGCGTATTGAAAAAATGACCGACCTGTTCTGGCTGACCAGCAGTCATGGCGTTTATTATCTGCAACGCTTTGTGCATTGCGACGGCGTGGGCTTTTCCGATCATCGCGTCTTCGTGATCAACGGCCGTGCGGTTGCGGCCATGCGCAGGCGCGGCAAGTTTTGGCTGAACAATGTCGCGCGCGGCGCGCAATGCGAAGTGATCGATCTGGATCCCCAAATGGCGGATCTGGCGGTCAGGGCAACGCATGCGCTGGCCATGGATTACGCCGGCGTGGATATCATTCGCGACCGGGAAGGCAATTACACCATTATTGAAATAAACAGCATTCCGGCCTGGAAAGGCCTGGAGAGTGTTTGCGATGTCAATATCGCCGAATTGCTGGTGGACGATCTGATAACCCGATATCTCGATCAAAACCGGCCTGAACTGGTTGCCGCTGTCTCATGATTTCCGCAAAACGCCTGAGTGATCTGTACCGGTTGGCCTGCGAAGTGGAATTGCAGGCCTTCAAGCCCGGCAATGTCAGTGTTTATGCCGGTGGCCATGATATGACCGTGGCGGATTTCAGGGTCAGCGCCGAAGTCAGTGCGCCGCCTCTGTGCAATCCGGATTATTCGCTGGGCGAAAAAATCTATTATGCCGTCAAGGCGACACGGGAAGCGGTAGGTTGCAATACCAATTTGGGAATTCTATTGCTGTGCGCGCCGTTGATCCAGGCGGTCAACCGTTGCGGCCCTGGCGTATCGCTGAGGCAGGCGTTGCGCGATGTTATCGCCACGACCACAATTGAAGATGCCGATTGGGTTTTTAAGGCCATCACCCTGGCATCGCCAGGTGGGTTGGGCGAGTCCGAGGAGCAGGATGTCAGTGACAAGGCATCCGTGACCTTGACCGAGGCCATGAAAATAGCTGCCCCCAAAGATCGCATCGCGTTGCAATACGCTACGGATTATAAAGATATTTTCGAATTTTCAGTTTTGAGGTATAATGCGCACTTCACTCGGTGGGGAGACCGAAATTGGGCCGCGGTTGCAGTATATGCCGCTTTGCTCAGTCAATTTCCTGATAGTCATATCGAAAGAAAATTCGGAGACAAGTACTCCGAATTAGTTGCGGCCAGGATGGTTCTGCTTAACGAGGAGTTTTCCAAAACTGATAATCCGGAGCGACTTAAGCCATTGCTTTATCGCATCGATCGGGAATTTAAGCTTGATGGGATTAACCCGGGCACAACGGCTGATTTGACTGTAGCAACTGTGCTGACAGTATTTTTAGAGGATTTAATTGAGAATCTTTAACTTTTTCAATTAGTCTTCGACAACGAATTTGTTTTAAAAGCAAATATCTGACATTTAATGTCCTTGGATTTAATCTAAACTTTTTTCATTTTTTTTCTACACAGGGGAAAATAAGCATGGCTAAAATCAATAACTTGCGCGTTGGTGAATCTTTGGTGGGTGAAGGCAACGAAGTTGCTCACATCGACCTGATGATCGGTCCTAGAGGTTCTGCTGCTGAAAGCGCGTTCGCTAACTGCTTGACAAACAACAAAGACGGTTTTTCCAGCCTGTTAGCGGTTGTTGCACCTAACCTGATGGTTAAGCCTTCAACTGTTATGTTCAACAAAGTAACTATCAAAGGTTCTAAACAAGCGGTTCAAATGTTTGGCCCTGCACAACGTGGTGTTGCCATGGCTGTTGCTGACTCTGTTGAAAACGGCACAATCCCAGCAAACGAAGCTGACGATCTGTTCATCTCTGTTGGTGTATTCATCCACTGGGCTGCTGAAGACGACGCTAAGATCCAACAGTACAACTACGAAGCGACTAAAGAAGCTATCGCTCGCGCTGTTGCTGGCCTGCCTACAGCTAAAGAAGTTGTTGAAGGTAAAGCAACTGCAGTACATCCATTCGCTGCTAACTAAGATTTACTTAGTTTCTGGGAATATCAAAAATACCCCGACTCGTCGGGGTATTTTTTTGTCTGAAGGTTTTTGATATCGCCGGCGCTCAGGTGCCCTGAATGCAGCGCGCTGGCCATCAGGGCATGCCTGATGCCTATGTCACTCAAGGCCGTTAAATCCTGTTTATTCCGGACGCCGCCCGCGGCGATAAAGTGTTTATCCGGGTACTGCCGACAAAAGCGGGTGAGTTTGTCGAGGTCGGGGCCGCTATGGCTGCCCACGCGCGCCAGCGTCATGATGATAATGCGATCGGGCCACAAGTCCGGTCTGTGAAACAGGGATTTTGCCCCCAGCGCGTCGGTCGGCGAATAATCCAGGGACAGAATGAAGTTATTGTTGAAAGCCTTAAGCTCATCGATGGTTTCGTCGCAAAAGGATTCGCTGCCCAGCACCGGCACGGAATTGCCGGGCCGGCCTGCATATCGTTCGCCTGGCTGATGGCCGCTGTCTATCCAAAAGGTCAGCATGGGAAAACGGATCAGCACCTTATTGATTAACGGTTCATGGCTGCCTTGCCGCGTAATCGCATTGAGATCGGCGATATAAAAAGTGGAGAACGCGTGAAGGCTTAAAAATGCCTCGATGACGCTGTCGATATCCGATGAGCGGCACAAGCCGGTGTTGATCGGCTGGTATTGATCGCGCAGGCCCTGTCTGGCATGCACGACGACACCGTCTTTCAAGTCGATGACCGGGATTATATTCATGGCTATCTGTTATGCCGTAAAACGCAGGGTGTCCTGTAAATGATACAATAGGCAAAATTCATCAGCCGTAATGGCTATCATCTTTTGCTGGTTGTTTTGATTGTGAAAATTCTGGTGTTTGAGTATATCACGGGCGGCGGTTTTAATAAGCAGGCGCTGCCGGGCTCGCTAGTGCGCGAAGGTCGCTTGATGCTGCAGGCCCTGCTCGATAATTTATCCGCCCTGGAAGGCGTCGAACCGGTTGTGATGCTTGATGAGCGGCTGATAGACACGATAGACACGTCCGGCATGGCGGCGATTGCTATCCGGCCGGAACATGAGGTTATGCAGGAATTCACCCGGCTGGCCGCGCAGTGCGATGCGGCATGGCCGGTCGCGCCGGAATTCGACGGGATTTTACAGGCGCTGTGTCAAGCGGTTGAGCAGTCCGGCAGGGCTTTATTGAGCTCGCCGGCTGGTGCCGTGGCCCTGGCCGGCAATAAACTCAGGACCTATGAACGGCTCAGGCGGCACGATATCACGACTGTTGCGACGCGCTTGTTCGATGAGGTTGATTATTGTGCCGGAGAATGGATGGTCAAATCCATCGATGGCGTGGGCTGCGGTGAAAGCTATTTGATCACCAGCCGCGAGGACTTCGCGGCATGCTCGTTACAGGCGCGGGATAAAGCGCGGTTTATTTTTCAACCTCATGTTCAGGGGGAAAAAACCAGCCTATCGTGTTTGTTCAAGCAGGGGCGGGCTTGGCTGATATGCGTTAATTTGCAGCGTTTCGAAATTGTCGATAACCAGTACCGGTTAACGGAATGCGTGGTCAATTATCAGGCCGGCACCGGCCCGTATCTGAAATTGGCGGCGGACATCGCCCGGGCTTTCCCCGATTTATGGGGCTATGCGGGCATCGATCTGATCGAGACGGCGGAGCGGATCCATGTGCTGGAAATCAATCCGCGCCTGACCACGTCATTTGCGGGCATCGGCCAGGGCCTCGGCATTAATGTCGCGGAACAGGTGTTGCGGCTGCTGGGCGGCGAGCCGCAATTACATCCGGTGCGTAATCAGGCTATTACTATAAAGGTAAGGGAATCAGATGCAGCTTAACAGTGTCGGTTGGGATATAGGCGGGGCTCATGTCAAGGCGGCCATTATTGATGAGGCCGGCGACATTATCGATGTGTTTCAGCAGGCTTGCCCTTTATGGATGGGCCTGGATCGGCTGCATCAGGCGGTCAACGCGATTTTACTGCAATTGCCGGCCGCCGGGTGCCGGCATGCCGTGACCATGACCGGCGAGCTGGTCGATTTGTTCGAGAACAGGGATGACGGCGTCCGGCAAATCATCGAGGCCGTGAAAGCGCTGATACCCGGGGACAAGGTTCTGGTTTTCGCCGGCAGGGAAGGCATGATCGAGCTGGAGGCCATTAAGGAAACGCATTATGAGGCGATCGCATCAGCCAACTGGCTGGCCAGCGCTTCGTTTGCCGCGCACAAGCTCGACAACGGTTTGTTCGTCGACATAGGCAGCACCACGACCGATATTCTGCTGCTGCACGGCCAACAGGTGCGGGCGGAAGGCTATACTGATTACCAGCGTCTGATGTCGGAGGAACTGGTTTATACCGGCATTATCAGGACGGCGGTCATGGCCGTGGCGCAGATGGCGTTCGATAAAGGCCGCGAAATCGGCTTGATGGCCGAGTATTTCGCCACGATGGCCGATGTTTATCGCGTCACCGGCGAGCTCAATGAGGTGCATGACCTGGCCGATACGGCCGATGGCGCCGAAAAAACCGTGATGGCCAGCGCCAGGCGCTTATCGCGCATGATAGGCTGCGATTTTAAAGCCGAGGAACTGCCGCGCTGGCGGCAATTCGCCCTGCATATTCGCTCGCAACAGTTGCAAAAAATCCAGCGGGGTTGTGAAAGACAGCTGTCGCGCCATGCGCTCCCCCAGGGCAGTCCCTTGATCGGCGCCGGCGTAGGGCGTTTTCTGGTCAGGCAGGTCGCGCTGAATCTGGGGCATCCTTACCTTGATTTCAGTGACTTATTCCGGGTTGCGCCTGTCCGGATGGGGTTGTCTGCCGCCGATTGCGCGCCGGCCGTCGCAGTTGCCTGTCTGGCCAGAGAGTTTTGTTAAATCGGGCGGCTGTTATAAAATCACAATCTGGATATTCATTTGCCGATGCCCCTCACAATCCATTCAACCGACTGTGCGACGCGTGCACCATTTGCTAATCCGTTTTCCAACTAGACACAACTTAAATGTCGTCATCGAAACAATTTAATTTTCCGCTCCCTTATTTTCATAACAGCGCAGAACTTTTTGCCCCGATTGCCAGCCGTCCCTGGTCGGTTTTTCTCGATAGCGGTTATCCTTACAGCAAACAGGGCCGGTACGATATTATCGCGGCCGACCCGATCTGCACGCTGGTCACCCATGGCGATACGACCGAAATCACGCAAAACGGCGTTTCGGTGCAATCCGCCGAGGATCCTTTCCTGTTGCTCAAGCGGCAGCTGAATCCGGCGTTTCCCGCCATTGACGGCGTGCCTTTCAACGGCGGAGCCATCGGTTATTTTTCCTATGATCTGGCTCGCCGTCTGGAAAAGCTGCCGGTTATCGCCGAGGACGCCGAACATATCGCGGAAATGGCCGTAGGCATCTATGAATGGGCGCTTGTCATCGATCATGCGCGGCAAAAAAGCACGTTGGTCGGGCACGTTGCCGATGACCGGAAACGGCAGGCTTTAATCGAGCAGTTCAGCCGGTTGCCGACCCCGCGCCCCGATGAACCGTTCAGGGTGACCGGCGATATTAAAGCCAATATGGACAAGGCGGCTTATGCCAGGGCTTTTGAACGCATCAAGCATTACCTGAAAGAAGGCGATTGCTATCAGGTAAACCTGACGCAGCGCTTCGCGGCCGATTGCGAGGGCGATCCCTGGGCCGCTTATCGGGTGTTGCGCGAATTAAATGCCGCGCCGTTCAGCGGCTATCTGAACCTGCCCGAGGCGCAAATTCTCAGTTCGTCGCCGGAGCGCTTTTTAAAGCTTACCGACGGCATTGTGGAAACCAAGCCGATCAAGGGCACGCGCCCGCGCAAACAGGATGCCGCCGAAGACCGGCGGCAGATACAGCTGCTGCAAGACAGCAAAAAGGACAGGGCCGAAAATGTCATGATCGTTGATTTGCTGCGCAATGACCTGAGCAAGACCTGTAAAAAAGGGTCGGTCAAGGTACCGGTTCTGTTTGATGTGGAAAGTTATGCCACCGTGCATCATCTGGTCAGTACCGTCACCGGCGAGTTGGCCGACAACCGGCATGCGCTGGATTTGCTGAGAAGCTGTTTTCCGGGCGGGTCGATTACCGGCGCGCCCAAGATTCGCGCCATGGAAATCATCGAAGAAATCGAACCTCACCGGCGCGGCGTTTATTGCGGGTCCATCGGCTACCTGGGATTCGACGGCAATATGGACACCAGTATCACGATCAGAACGCTGGTGCATTCGGGGCATACGATCCGTTTCTGGGCCGGCGGCGGCATCGTCAACGATTCGGTCATGGAAGATGAATATCAGGAGTGCTTTGACAAGGCGGCGGCGATGATCAGACTGCTGCAGCGGTTTACGTCGGAATGATCGTTGTCAAGCTGGGCGGCAGCCTGGCCGAGTCCGGGGCGCTGGTTTCCTGTCTGAATACCATCGAACGAACCTGGCCTGACGGCGCGGTGATTGTGCCCGGCGGCGGCGCGTTTGCCGATCAGGTCAGGCTGGCCCAGCGGCACTGGCGGTTCGACGACGGCACGGCGCATGCGATGGCGCTGCTGGCCATGCAGCAGATGGCTTTACTGTTTAAGGGACTCAAGCCTGATTTTTCGATTGCCGGTTCGGTTGCCGGTATTCAGGCGCAATGGGCCGAAAAAAAAATCGTGATCTGGTCGCCCGATATCGGCGAACTTGACAAGGCGGGCATCGAGGCCAGTTGGGACATTACATCGGATAGTCTGGCCGCCTGGCTAGCCGAAGCGCTTTCGGCGGATGAGCTGATTCTGGTAAAGTCAGCCGTGATTGACGTCAGGCCCGACATCGGTAAACTTGCCGAGCAGGATATCGTTGATAAGGCATTTTGCGGCTTTATAGCGCAGGCGCCGTTTACAGTAAAAATCATTAATCATCGAAGTTTATAATGTCCGAATACAACAAATCGTTATCGAGTTTTTTGATAAAAAAATCATTCGATTCACTCAGTAGCTTTTTCTCAAAAAAATTCCGCAATGTTTATTACAGCGCCCGGGAATCGATCGGCGATCACAAGCGTACCATCGTCGTCTCCCAGGTTGAGCATGCCTGTGCCAGTCTGCAGGATACCCGGGATGAATTCGAGGATGCGCTGGAGCGATTCAAGTCGCTGGTCAGCGTCAACGAAACCACGCTGGATCATAAGTACAATCTGTTAAACAGGCAGTACCAGTTCTGCCGCGCCAAATCCGAGGCCGTCAGCGACAGGATCAAAGCCATAGAGGACGTCAGCGAAGCGCTGTTTATCGAATGGGAAAAGGAGCTTGGCGAATACACCAACCGCTCTTTGCGTAACCTGAGCAGGCAGCAGTTGAAGGCCGCCCGGCAAAACTATGCCCGGCTGATCAAATCCATGCGCAAAGCCGAAGCCAAGATTCAGCCGGTGCTGCTGGCTTTCAAGGATCAGGTGCTATACCTTAAGCATAACCTCAATGCGCAGGCCATTGCGGCATTGAGGCATGAGTTTATTGAAATCGGCATCGACATATCGCAATTGATTTATGCGATGGAACAAACCATCGCCGAAGCGAATCAGTTTGTTTCGACCCTGGTTGAACAAAAGGCGTTGCCTGACCGATGATGTTATAACTTGTAGAGAATATCGTTGGATTTGTCGCGAGGATCCTTAGGCGTGTGCCTTTCCTGATCAATCCGCTCCTGGCCGAATTTGGCAATCATTTCCTCCCAGCTGGAATACTGGGTGTAGGCGGCAATGCCGGCATTTTTGCGTTGTTGATAAATTTCCTTGCCTATGGCGATGATTTCTTCGGGAGCCTTGCCGTCAACCTTATCAAGAAATTCATCGTTGTCTTTTATGGCATCACGGATGGTCCAGAAAGAGACTTCAAATTCAATGCGTTTGTCGGTAGGCAGACGATTTTTAATCGATTTTACCGATTTGTAGGCGGTGCGGGTGTTGTGGCCGTTTATTTCCTGGCCTTTACCGCAGGCGATTAATGTTGCGCAGCTGAGAAAAATTAGAAGAGTAGACAGTTTCTTCATATAGATAACCTCGAAGTTTAAGTACGGGTCCATGTAGCGTTATTTATAATTATTGCATTACACCCTGTGACCAAACAAAGTAAAATGGTCGGTTATTATAAACCCAAGCTAACTTTCTATGCTGGAATTTATCCAATTATTAAAACAGCGTTATCTGGCCATATTGAGTCAACCGGGCAATGAGTCCATAGAGACAAGCTATCGACAGCGGATAGACCAGCTCATTTTGGCGGAGGCCTTTATGCGTAAAGGCCAGCTTCTGGCATCCGGGCCAGGCCATCCGTTGCAGATCACAGTTATTGGTCCGACGCAGGCAGGAAAGAGTTCACTTGTCAACTTATTATTAAACAGCAACATCGCCGGAGTGAGTCCGTTGGCGGGCTATACCGTTCATCCCGAAGGCTTCTGCAACGAGATCAGCCTGAAGGAATGCAGCGATTTACAGCGTTATTTCGGCCGCTTCCAGCAATTGCGGCAAGGGCAGGTGCCGATTGACCGGTATGACTGCTATCTATTGACTGAAAATGCCACCGATTCGGCGTATTTACCGCCCTGCGTGCTTTGGGATACGCCCGATTTTGATTCGATAGACGCCGCCAATTATCGCGAAGGGCTGATCCGGACGATTGCCCTGGCCGATATCATTGTGCTGGCGGTCAGCAAGGAAAAATACGCCGATCAATCGGTCTGGGACATCATGTCCGTGCTCGAGGACCTGCATCAGCCGACCATTATCTGCCTGAACAAGCTCGTCGAAGGTTCCGAATCCCTGCTGATTCATTCGCTGAAGGATAAATGGCAGCAGGCCAGAAAGGATGAATTTCCCGAAGTCGTGCCGTTGTATTACCAAAAGCAGACGGGACAGCCGGTCTGGCCGGAATCCCGGCGGCAGCTGCTGGTTCAGATGGTTAACAAGGTCAGCCATAAAAAACAGGCGCGCTACGAACAGGAATTGCTGCAAAAACACTGGCGTGAATGGGTTGAGCCGGTGGTCGCCGAGCACCAGGCGCTGGCAGACTGGCAGGAACTGGTCGATCAACTGATGAAGCAGGCACTGGACAGTTACCGGCGGGATTTCCTGGATCATCCGCATCATTACGAGACCTTCAAATACGCCTTGGCGGAGTTGCTGCGCCTGCTGGAGATACCAGGCCTGGCCGGCGTTTTGGCCGGCACGCGCAGGGTGTTGACCTGGCCGGTCAGGCAAGTCATGAAGCTGGGCCGCAAAAGGCGGCACATTGCCGACAGCAGCCATGAAGTCGCCCTGTTGAACCAGTTAGCCGAACACATGCTGATCCAGATGGCCGACCGGCTCCTGGACAAGGCGGAACAGAACCGGCACAACCAATGGTGGAAAGAAGCCGGCAGCCTGTTGCGCAGCCGACGGCCGGACATCTTGCGGGATTTCAACAATGCCGCGAAAAGCTATCATATAGCTTTTCAGCAGGACGTGGAAAACACCGCTCAACAGCTGTATCACAAGCTGCAGGAAAAGCCCGTGGTCCTGAACAGCCTGCGGGCCACGCGCGTCACCACCGATGCGGCCGCCATTGCGCTGGCGTTGAACACCGGCGGCATAGGCATGCATGATCTGATCATTGCGCCGGCCATGCTGACCGTCACGTCTTTGTTGGCCGAAAGCGCCATCGGCGGTTATATGAACCGAGTCGAGGCGGAATTGAAACAACACCAGCTAACCACCGTCAAGCAGACCCTGTTTATTGATAGTATGGGCAGAAAACTTGCCGAACTGCCCAAGCAATTAACGCATCTTACACAGTTTAATATTGAGCCCGAGCAGCTGCAGGCGGCCGAACACCAACTCAAAGAAAAGCGACATGGCTTACGAATACTCTGACTTAGTAGAACAAACAAAACGCTGGGCCGAGCAAGCCGCGGCCGCCGGCTGGATCGGCCAGGAGTCGGCGCGGCAGTTAAGCGAGTTTGACGCGCGAACGCCCGATACCCTGTTCGAGCATAGCGGCTCCAGGCCCTTGATCGTGGCCTTCATGGGCGGCACCGGCGTGGGCAAGAGCACATTGTTAAACCGCCTGGCCGGCCAGGCGGTCGCCCGGACCGGCGTGGAAAGGCCGACATCGCGCGAAGTCACGTTGTTCCACCACCATAGCGTTGCCATCAGGAACCTGCCCGATAAATTGCCTGTCGAGCGCATCAAGATAGCCCAGCACGATGATGAATCGAAAAAAAACATCATCTGGATCGATATGCCCGATTTCGACAGCACCGAACAGAGCAACAAACAACTGGTTCTGGAATGGCTGCCGCATATCGACGTACTCGTTTATGTCGTCAGCCCCGAGCGCTACAGGGATGAAAAAGCCTGGCGCCTGCTGCTCGCCGAAGGCGGACGCCATGCCTGGCTGTTTGTGCTGAATCAGTGGGATCGGGGCCAGATTGCCCAATATCAGGACTTCAGGCAGCAACTGCACAAGGCCGGATTTGAAGAACCGATCATCTATAAAACGGTCTGCGCGGATTACCCGCAAGACGATGAGTTCGAATCATTAAAAGCCACGATTGAATCGCTGGCGACCGAACACGTGATCCAGCAGCTCGAGCTGAGAGGCCTGCAAATCCGCAAGGATGACCTCAAACAAAAACTGCAAAGCCATATGCCGTCGCTGGGTTCCAGGCAGGCCGTCCAGCACACGCCGCAACTGTGGCAAGAGCAATGGCAACGCACCGCCGACACCCTGCAGCAGGGTTTCGTCTGGCCGATACAGCAAGTCGCCAATTACTATGCCGAACATGCCGCCGATTTGATCACCAATCCGGCTACCGGCAAATACTCATCGCGCACGGACGTGCAATTATGGGACGAATGGGCCGGCGCGCGTTTTGAAGACGGTCTGGATGAGTTCATTCTGAGCGTCGACCAGCAGGGCATCCCGGTTGCACCGCTTAAAAAACAGCTGGCCGCAATCCGCGAAAAGGCGCCGAAAATCATTCAGGCCCAGAGTGAACTGGCCGTACGGCAGGCGCTGGCCAATCCCGGCAATGTCATGCATCGCGCCTTTTTAAAATTCGTGCGTCTGTGCGAAATCATACTGCCGCTGGCGGCCATCATCTGGGTCGGTTACCGGGTTTTCATGGTGTATTACACCAGCGAGGCAGGCAATGAAGCGTATCTGGGCGTGAATTTCGCCATTCATAGCACTTTGCTGATCGCCATAACCTGGCTGACGCCATTTTTTATTTTGAAGAAAATGAAACCTTCACTGGAAAAAAGTGCCTTACGAGGACTTAACAAAGGCCTGATGAACGGGCTCAGCATGATCGAATACGAAGTGGCGGACATTATAGAAAATTTCAGCCAACAACATTCCGAACAGATCAGTCGGATAGGCGGCATCATCGAGCAGTGCGAAACGGGCGGCAAGCCCAAGGAACTATCGCAAGAGGACAAAGGTCTGTTAACCAGAATGTTGATTGAATGAGCGGATTTCAGATAATTGAAATTTTTTTTAAATGAAGGGAATCTTTTTAGCATAATTGACTCATATCAATTACAATACACAAGTTAAGGGGGCGACCTGGCTTCGACGTGGGTAGCAAAACCTTAAGTGCATGCCGAGGACTGTACACCTCGTAAATCCTACAGAAAAAAAGTATTCGCAAACGACGAAAACTACTCAGTGGCTTTAGCAGCTTAAAACCTGCACCACTTCTCTGACTGCGTGTGCTTATGCGCGCAGAGTTCTTCGGAACATTCAGGGATCATATTACATAAGATCGCGTCAGGGCTTAGTTCGGAGCCTGAAGCGTTAAATCCAATCGAAATCGCTGTTGATCCTCTTGGCCCGACGGGTAGTCAACAGTTAAATCAAAAGCGCGGGATAAGCATGTAGACCTTATGGCGGAGTGCTTGCGGACGCGGGTTCAATTCCCGCCGCCTCCACCAATTCACCCTTGATAGCCCTGATTTTCGGGGCTTCAATTTCAAAAAACATCCTTTATATTGGCATTAATTGGCATTTGTTGGCGCTGAATGACAACATTAAAGCCAACATTTTTAGCCTGTCTTTCCAAATAATTGCACGGCTTTTAATCCAGCCTCTGGTTGACTATCCGGAATCCAGGTAGCATAAACTTTGGCCGTCATTAGCACATTAGAATGCCCCAATTGTTTTGACACCCATGCCAATGGTTCGCCGGCGCTCAGCATCATTGATGCGAATGTATGTCGGGTCTGATAGGGCCGACGATAGCGAATCCCGGCTTTCTTTAATGCCGGTATCCATAGCGTTTTTCTGAGCGGCTGATCGCCTGTCCAGGGCTCTCCCGTTCTTGGATTATGGAATACTTTGCCGTCCTGAAGAAACGTAAACGCTTTCTGTGCCGTCAAAGCGGCAAGGGCAGGAGGTAATAATTTCACGTCACGCTCGCCAGATTTGGTCTTGGTTGTCTCAGCCTGGTTGGCATATTGTGTCTTGGCCCGTTCAACTCTAACGATGCTCCTAACCCAATCGATATCACCCCATTCCAATTCGATCAATTCAGATGTCCGAAGGCCTGTCCAGAAGGCAAACTGAATTATATTTTTTCCCTGCCCGACCAGGTTGGCCAGAATTAACTCCTGCTCATCTTTGGTGAATGGCTCAACATCTGATGATTTGGGCGGCATGGATTTTTTATAGGTCCAGCCGGCAATCGGATTGATATCAATCAGCTCATGATGCACGGCATCTGTTAGCGCTGCACGCAATGGACTGATAAGGTTTGATATTCGTTTATTACTACAACCCAAACTGCTGGCCCATTCCGCGATCGGCTTGCGCTTAAGCTCAACAAGCTGCATGGCGCCGAACTGCTCATTAATGATGCGAATCGTTTTGACGTAATCGTTGTATGTCGATGACTTAATTTGAGGCTGTTTACCGGCAAGCCATTCATTCAAATATTTTTCAACAGTCAGTTGCGGCTTGTCGGTAAACTTGGCGATGTTTTTGCTGCCAGGGAAGGTGACTTCATAATCGAACGTGTCATTGGCAATGGCATGTAGCACGGCGGCACGATGCCGCTCGGCTTTTGCTAAGTTAGGGGCAGTGGGCTTAAGTTTAATGCGCTCTCTGCACCTGATTCCTTTGTACGTGAACGTGATTTCAATCGTTGTTGCTGACGCTGCTTTGACGCCATTCCCATCTCTACCCATGTTTCATACCCGTTGATACTGATTAAAATGCGGCCATCGGCGGCCTTTACCCAGACACTATTCTCTAACCAAGTGCCATCCTTTATCTTATGCCGAATCGCATCTTCCGAGTAACCTGTTAACTCGCTAAATTTTCTGATTGTTACGTAGTTTGTCATAAAATTTCAGGACATTAGTGATATACAGCTAAACAGGTGTATTTCATGCGTTATGCCATCAAGGCCGCCCCTGAATCGCATACTGCCCCCAATATGAAAAAATCTTCTCAACATAAGTGCGTGTTTCGTGTGCATTGCTCGGGCCGGTAACTCTGTGCAGCTGAGTAATGATTGATGCATAGTCATTGGCTCCATTGCCCAGCTTTTGAGCTTTGAGAATATTTCCTGAGCCGGCGTTATAAGATGCCAGTGCCAGACAGTAGCGGTCGAGTTCCGGCCGTGGCGAGGTCCAGGTATCCCACATTTTGCGCATGTAGATTGCACAGGCTGGGATAGCATGAGATGGATTGAACGGGCTTGCATCAAGGATACCTAATTCTTTACGCAATATCGGTTTCATGTCGCTCCATGTTGGGGACATGAATTGCGCGATTCCTTCAGCGCCGGCAGAGGATTTTGCATCAGTTCTTAGTCCGGATTCCTGCATCAGCTGCGCTTTCAACAAGCGCCAGTCGGTGCCGGGCAAATAAGATGCGGCTGATATTTTGATCAAATGGTCGAAGTCTCTCATGCTGATTGCTCCTGTTTGATATTTTCAGATTCAACGACCAATGCTTTGCTGATGCCTGGCAGTTTTACTTTTCCGGTGCTTTTCAGTTCTTGGTTAATAAGATAAATAGTTCGGGTTGCAATGCGATCCATTGACGCCTTACTTTCTCCCTGGGCCGTTTTGCTTAATTGTTCTATAAGTTCTTTATGTGTCATGCTGCATCATCCTGCTTGAATTTCTCCCAGTGGGTAATGTAGTGCCGGATCAAACCCTTTTGCCTTTTCCCGGAACCCAGCTGTTTGATGAAATCGTCAATGCGGGGCAGCAGCTGCTGCCTGAGCATGTGGTTTTCGGCGTCTTCTTTGGAAGTATGTAGTTGACCATCCGGTGTGCGGTGAGCCTGTATGGTCTCGATATAGGGTTCCGGCATTTCGTCGCTATTCGGATCCGAATAGATCGACCAACCGATGGGCGTTATTTTCCAGCGTTTGTCGTCAAGATGTATTTCACTGATGTTGGCCATTTCCTTCAGTGCCGCGGCAATGGCGCTGACGTTGCTGGTGGCGGTCACTTGCTGGATGATGGCGTTTTCTGTCATGCCGTTGTTGTTGCGCATCAGCAGGTGGGCAACCTGCTCCTTGATCTGTTCTTTGATGTTTGATTTAGCCATTGTTATTGTTCCTGTAGATTAAAAATATCAGCTTGGTTGTTCAGGCTACTGATCCAGTTAACCGCCTGGGCAAATGCGTCGGCCTTGCTGCTTGCGTAACTGAATCGTTTATGGTGTTTAACGCCGTTGATATAGGCCCAGGCCTCGGCGTGCTCGCCGGCCATATGGCCGTAAATTTTGGCAACCGGCTCTCTGTCGATCTCCAGCTTGGCCGTGGCGATGGCAACAGGTTTGCCGGGGTTGTATTCGTGGCGTCCTAGCGGGGCAGTATGGTAGTAACCGTTACCGTACCCGCAAGTGCAAGGAATTAGGGCGGTCATATCGTTAAATCCGGCGCAATGGCTGAATGTCACGCTGTTGACGCGCCAGGCGTGCCCGGCGTTTTGCCTGGTCGGTCCGGTCGAATGCAATGATCAGTTCGTTGATCAGTCTTTGATGTTTTCGGTGTCTGTGTTTCATTATGCGTCATCCATTAAATTGCTGTAATGATTGGGAGCCCAGTGCTCGATCTGTTTCATCATGTCGTTATTTGTGAATACGGATCTGGAAATGATGAACCGGTAGCTGTCCATTGTTTCCGCTGCCGAGATCAGCAGGGCCTTGGCAATCGGGTCTATGACCCGGTCCTCCATGCTGTCAAGATAGTCGTTGATTTGTTCGGATAAGTTGCCAGGCATGTCGATCCTCTTATAACGTGTGCCGGTTACCGCATTTGTAGTGCTCCCATTGTTCCCAGAGCTGCTCAAAATGTTTCGGTCCGTCCTGGATCATTTCATGGGGTTCGTGTCTCAGTTCGACCCGACCGCGAATCACGGCCAAGGCGGCTTCATAGTGATCTGCGTCCAGGTTGCACAATTCGGTGATGCCGAGTTGGAATGCATGGCTGTTGTAAGCCGAAAGCAATACCTGAGCGGAAGCTCGTGAGCCGCCGGTATCGCACTGTGCGGTTTTGAGCAATAGAGCGACGGCCTCGGCATATTGCTCCGGGGTTATCTTCGGGCTATTGGATTCAGCATCGATCAAGGCAAGTAAGTTTTTTGTCATAAGGCCTCCTGGGGCTGTACCGGCTTGCAGTGCCGGCGTATTGGCTTTTATTTTTTCTATCATTTGTGCAATTTGCGGGTGCATGCAGGATGTCCCGTTTTAATCAATCCGGAAAAAAGCCCCGCAATGCCGCGGGACAGGTTCCAGGAGGAATAAACGTTATTGCATGTCGCATTCGGTCAGAACCTGGCCGTGTGCATGAATCATCATGTACTTAACCATGTCATGCGATACCAAGTGATCGGATTCAATGCCGGCGGCAACGGGCTCGCTATCGGCTTGCGCCAAGTGCGTGATGATGGCAAATACAAGGATCGTCAGAACAGCGGTGGCAAAGCGCTTCAGGACTGCCAGGGTTTCTGCTTTGCGCTTGGCTCTCAATCTGGCTTTAGCACTTTCACGCCTGGCTTTCAGGTCCAGATGGCGGCGCCAGTCATGCATGATGAGGTTGTTCGGCAGGGTGTTGTTGTTCATTGTTTTACTCCTGATAATGATGCTGATCTGAGCCCTGGCTTTTCGGCTTTGGGCTTCCCGTTAAATGGTTAGAGCAGTGGGATTCGAACCCACGAACAGTTCCGATACTTCTACGGCTACAGAACCTAAACGGTCTTCCCCATCATCATGCCGGTCTCTTTTCCGGGGTCCGCCGCTCGCCTTACCGTTAGGCTTATGCTCTAAAAAACCGTTAAATCCTGACGCCGTGCTGGTTGTAGGATTCTTCGTAACGGCTGGCGCCAATGGCGAGCCAGATGCCGGCAGCAATAGCGGTTAATGTCCCGGCTTTTTTACTGGTGCTTAAATGTGATCTGTTCCGTTTCAGCGACTCCAGTCTGTATCGCGCTTGTATTTTCAGGTGCAGGAAATATTTATATTCGTCGATCGTCATGCGGTTGCCGGGGTTACCCATGTGTTTTTCCTCGGTTTGTTGTAATGCACTGCTGATATCAAAAACTGCATCGGCCGTTGAATTATCAAATTCGGTGCAGTTCGTGATCCGAATTAATACTGTTTAATCTTTTTCAAACGCACTGAATCAATGCGTTTGAAAAAGAGCCCATAGGCACTGGGCTTGAGGGGAGCGCATTGTTATTCAGAGGAGGTGATAACGCTTGCTCTGTTAAAATATTAGCATAGCTAATATAAAAAACAATAGTATTGCTGATATTTTTTTTTCAGATAATAAAAATCTTGCTAAAGTAGCTGTTGTGAAAAGGCCGGTTGCCTGATGCAACCCATGCAGAATTTTTAGGCAATAAAAAACCCGCCGTAGCGGGTTTAAGGCCGGTTAGTAACCGGAATGTGATTTTTAAGGGATAACTAAAAAATGAAAATTGAAATATCAGACACTGAAAGCGGCGGGAGAATGGCCGCCAGAGAAGGCGGCGTTGTTCCGGAGAAATTAAATACGGCTAAAACACAGCGATTTTCACAAACGCGGCAATCGTTTGCGAGATAACCGTATTAATGGACTGCTTGCCGCCATCCTTAACCACGGCTTTAATCTTATCGGCAAAGCTGGTTTTTTCTTCGCCGGCAATGGCTTCCGGTATTGACTTCAACGTTGCCAAACCTTTGCTAGTGAGTCTTGCATGGGTAAGTGTCATGCCGTCATGGGTCGCTTTGCCGCAGACAATAAAGTGTTCTTCGGCCAAAAAAACTACTGTTGCGGCAAAATTTTTGGCCGTGTTTTCGCTTAAATCCGGCTCAAGATCGGCAAGCTTAAACGGATGCACTTCTTGGGGGAATGCATCGTAAAGGTGAGCTAAAACTAACGCTGTGCAGCGATTGAAATCATCCATATTACTCATAAAACCTCACATCCATCATGAAACTACATTTAAAAATCGATAATTACGGCTTATCACATAAATTGCTGACCAGCAGCGGCGAAGAGATTGAAGGCGTTATCGAAATCATCTTGCCAACAATCAATGCGAAAGGCGATTTTCCGGAAGTTCTTGTTAAATTCCACATGGATAGCGGCGTCATTCACCTTCATCCCGCTGAAGCGGATTTGTAATAAAAAGCCAGTCTTTTAGAGATATCTACGTTCCAGGCTGTATGGACAGCAGCGGTAAATGAATTCATTCAAAAATCATTGTGCGCTCCTGTAAGAATTGATTTGTTAAATTATAGTTTATTCGGATTGGATTGCTTAGGTTGGCATTACGGGCATTAAAAAACCCGCTCGGGGCAGGTTTTTAAAATATCCTAAATCTCAAGGGATACTGCTGTTTAGTATTAATTCTGCCCAAGCTTCTGTAGCCAGAAGTTCAAGCAATTCTAAGTCATCACCAGGTAAAGATTTCACAGCAACATGAGCCGCATTGTTATCACTTGGGGAATAAACAATACGAATATTCTTAATGTTTCGTTTTGTACACACTGATTCAATATCACTAACTTTTCCTAAGGAAAATCCGCTTTTTGGTTTTACAGCTAGATTACTGGCACGCATTTCTTCGACTGCTGCGATAATTTGATCCTTGCGAAGAGGGCGTTGAAAATACTCAAGCCATGTTGCTGATAAATATTTTTCAGTATCTCGTATTTTGAATGCCTCACTAATGATTCCAATAACTTCACCATTCTCATTTTTGCGAAGTTTGGTCCAAGGAATATATCTAATAATATGATTATCGGCTGGTATTTTAGTATTTTTTCTAGGAGGCATCGACAAACCAGCACTCAGGATCATAGGGTGCTAGCACAGCATTCAATCTGGTTAAAGGGATATCCCCGGCAGCACTTTCACGATTTCCTTCAATATATTTATTTACAACCCAACGGATCCTATCCCCTGGCAAGCATTCTATGGTTAACCTATCTTTTTCTATGGACCACGTTGCAATAATATGGCCCTCGCTTGTTGCGCCAAGGCCTGGTCGCCTGACCGGCCATATCAGTAAGAGCATCCGCAGTAATGTGGCGAAAGATGCCTCTGTAATTGGTGTGTCGTCATCCTCCCAGTTTTCGGCATCCATTAAATCATCAAGTTGTGAAAAAAATCGAGAACGCCATTCACTAGGGAGATACATAGCTACTGCTGCTGTTTTAATTTTGCAGGAAGCTCGAGCCTCAAAGAGCCTATCTTCAAGCGAAGCAATGTCCCTTGGTACTTGTTGCGTATGATCGCCAGCCCCAGTTTTATTTAATTTTAAAGGGCTTAATGCCTGCTTTATAGTTTCCGCTAGCTTTTGTGGATCTTGGATGACATACGATTGATCGTAAAGTTCTGACGGGGAAACTCTACTAGAAGCAAGTTGAAGTATCATTAGTTGAAGATCTCCTCAGTTCGGGGTGTTATACATTGCTGAAATATATTATTTTTAAGATGACCTGCTTTGATGAGTATTGGCAACAAATCATCATCATTTAGCGGTATTTCTTTAGTCCTAAATACGTCAATATCAAGCAACAAAGATATAGTATTGATTAAAGGTGACGGCTGGATTGTCGAAGTAATGGTTGTGGACCATAGTGGATCAGATGTAGGTTTAGTAATCTGAATAAGGTAATTATCCAATGGTCTATCATTAAATACAGGAACATTCGGATAGAAGGTTAGATAATCTTCAATATTAATATTGTCAGCCTCATCAACTGGAATATCAATTCTATTAATATAGCGGACACCTAAACGAGAGATGGGTCGAGTTTTGGCGATACCTTTCCATATTTTCCAGGCTGAGATAACTTTGGCATGAATAGCCGCCCATCCTTGGTAAGGCGCGAGGCGCGCTATTATTAAGTTTTGTGGTGCAATAATTACAATATCAGCTTGATCATCAGAAGATAAACGAAAGCCTTTCTGGCGCTGACTCACTGTCACATCACCAGCAGCTGGATTGGGCCCTATATTGATTCCGACTTCGTTTTGAGGTTGCGAGTTTGGATAATGTTTCTTGAGCTTCGCAGCAAGTTTTTTTAGTTCAGTTTGGGTCAACGCGCGATCTACACGGATTTCAATCACAGCCTCAACGACTGGTGGATGTAAATAGGTTCTTGGTTCTACGTTAGTGCTTAATTGCATAAAGTTATTTCACACATTTTTCTAAAAAATATGGATATAAAAAACAATTAAAACCAGCATCTAATGATAGTTGCTTTAAGTTCATATACGCTTCCGTTCCACCTGGAGTTTATTTCTATGGCTTTTAGAATTGATCATCTTAAAGCTTGAAATCTTTACTTTTTATAATTATAGACACTAATTTAAATAATTTAGTGCAACAAAAAACCTCGAAAACAGCTGTGTTTTTGAGGTTTTTTGCCATATCAATGTATCATTTTGCTCAATTAGAAGTCAATTTCGTCCGGCGGCTAATTGGCTTTTAATGTGCTATTGCACTTTAGATAGCATAATTTAATGCATAATAGTCAGCTCTGTATGCGTCAGTTCTGAGATGAGCGTCATGTATTTTTTATAGTCGTCAGATGAGTCCATATTAAATATTTTGTGACTGTATTCTTCGGCCATATTGATGTGCTGGATAATCTCATTTTCCCTTTTTGGGGTCGCTGAATAAACAAAATAGCAATTAACAGGACTGCTGAGCACCTTTTTACTCATCATAAAGGTCATGATCTTTAATGACGTTTCTTTGAGCTTGCTTTGCGCATCATTCACATTAAAGTCCACCACCTCGGAAAGATGGTAAATGCCGTTCTTTAATAGAAAATCAGCGGTTAACCCCATGTTTTCATTAATAGGGTAGTTGGGTACTATTTTATGTTTGCTTAGCTCTGACACGTCTTTTGCCAACAAGTTAAGCGCCTCGAATTTATGCTTTAATTGCGTGCTTAATCGCGACGTGCGGATGCTTTTTTCTTTGCTGGCGAAGGGCTTTACCAAGTCGTTAAATAACCGATCTACCTTGTTTTCATACTGGCTTAGCTCATCAACGGCAAACTGGCTTTTGTTGGAAAGAAACACGCTATCACTGAGGAGGGATAACAATTGATATTGTTCATCCGATGTTTCGGCTACTTGCACCAGGTGTTGGATGGATTCTTTAAGTTGGTCGATATCCAATTGAGATGACTCGCCATCGATCATGCGCACTTTGGCTGAAGATGACAAAACTTTTACATCAATGCCGGATTCCCGAAACACAACAAGACCCAGATTAATGGTCTCGCCGCGCTTGGGGTTCGGCATGTAACGAATAAGTGCATAATCAAACCAGATCATTAGTAATCTCTTTTTTTAAAGTCAGCAATCTATCTTTAAAGTGTTGGGTATTCCACCAGGCTATTATCCCGTTAGATTGTTTCTTTGTCATCCATGATTCCGGTATTTCCGAGAGAATCTGCTCGATTGTTGATGGTTCTATCTGGCTGAGTTCATCAAGCGTTTTTTCTGATTGTTGCCGATCAAATCTGCCAAATTTTTTGATTATATTGATGACCATTTGCGTCTTGCATTGCTTGTCTATCGCTTGCAGTCCCGCAAAATCTATTTCATACCATGCCCGGCTGTAATCAAACGCCAAGGCAATACAGCTATTATAACTTTGTCTGAACAAAAAGTTTCCGAAGTGCCGGTCAATATTATTGATGAATAAATCAAACGCATAGACCTTACCGAAAAACTGATCAAGCGCTTTTACTTTAGTTGCGCCCGTCAGTATTTTTGCGGCTTCATTAACTCCTGAGATACGGTAAACACCGCCTTCCCATACTGAACCAAATGCCAGTTCGCCATCCTTAAGCATCACAATGTCAAATTCCGGAGTCGCTATATTGACGCGTCTGGCGAGTTCGTAACAGAAGAGCTCAGTTGCTGGAATCATGTTGTTGCCGTCACAGACACGCTTTATAGCATAGTCTTTATTGTTGCGCCCGGTGCCGATTAATGACAGATCGGCGCTGCCCTGGTCATTCGGATAAAGATCGATAATCTCTACAGGAAATAATTCTCGCTGATACTGAAGCGCTGGGCTTTTTTTGGGATTTGCTATTTCAATAATGGCTGTTGCTTTGGTCATAAAATCCTATTTTTTCAGTTTATCCGTCATTATCTGGAGGATTTCGATGCTCTTTTTGTCAATTTCACCGGAGGATGAGAGATTGATTAGGTTATGGATCAGTTTTTTCGCTTCTTCGGGTAAATCTGCTAAGGCCTCGGCATCACTAGCGAGCGCAGATTCGTTCAAATGTGTTTTGTCTTTGTCGATGGCGATTGGCGATCTAGGTCGAGCCGTTTCATCAACCAGAATATCAAGAGAAGGTCGTATGTCATTAGGTTTACAACCTAATAGTTTCGAGAATTTTATAATAGCATCAAGATTGAGTCGTATCTTACCATTTAAGTATTGGCTAACAGCCCCTTGAGTATCAAAACCTAATTCTTCAGCAGCTGATTCCTGGGTTAACTTAATTCCTCGTTCGCGCAATTCCTTTTTCTTTTTATCCCATATTTTTTTTAGAGCTTCTGCTTCTCTCTTTTCTTCATCAGTAAGTTCGGGTCTTTTAATCATAAGACTAATTATTAGTTTTGCTAATAAACAAAACAAATAGCAAAGCTATTGTTTGTTGATTAAAATAAATAGCTCTGCTAATATTTTGTTGTAATGAATTTAGAACAGTTCGTAAAAAAACATAAAACACAAGTTGCAGCGGCTAAAGCCCTTGGGTTATCTCAGGGAATGATCTCGCATCGTCTGAGCGGTCGTTACAAAATGACTGCTAATGCTGCCATCGATCTTGAAAGGAGATCAGGTGGGGAAATCTCGCGTTACGATCTATTGCCCAATATTTTTGGCACTCCAGATGATCAGGACACCGCAGCATGATCAATCACGGCCGGCCAGAATCTTTTGTTAGCACTCTTGGCATTGTGGTCGGCCGTGGCCCTTTTTCGGCGGAGTAGAGTAGTGGCAACTCGTGAGTCTCATAAGCTCAAGTTCGCAGGTTCAAATCCTGCCTCCGCAACCCTTTTTAAGGATTTTCGATGAAAAGCAGGATAGAAGTCGATCCCAACGATCCCTCCGGCAAGGCTTTTGTCGGATGGAACGATTACGGTGACGACATTAAAAATTTGACGTTCGCCTTGCGCGATGTGTTGTATCAGATTCAGGACCAGCCCAAGGCTACGCCGGCGGCGTGCGACAAGAATCTCAGGTTTATCGACACGGCGTTTTATGCCAATGCGGTGAATACTTACGCTCATTATATTTCGAGGTTTATCGAGGTTACTGTCAATCCCAACAGCCCCTCCGGCAAGGCCTTGGTCGGCAGGAACGATTACGGCGACGACGTATTGAATCTTGTCGCGGCTTTGCGCGACGTGTTGTATCAGATTCAAGGCCAACCCGAGGATACGCCGGCGACGTTCGATAAGAATCTCAGGTTTATCGATACGGCGTTTTATGCCAATGCGGTGAATACGTATCAGCATTATTTGCCGAGATTGCTTTCTATGGACGACAGGTCGCCCAATGCGCGGCTGATTAGCGTCGATTCGTCATAGTCTTTCGGCTGTCTTAGCCGCGCCATTTGCCGGCAGGATTCGAGCAGCCTGGTGCAGCATTGCGAGACGTAGGGCGAAACGCCGAATGACTGGATTTGCGTGCAGGCTAATTCGATTCGGGGCAGTATCGATTTTCGGCTTTTTGGGGGTGATGTTTTAAATGTTTCAAACAGTTCTTTTAATTCGATGATCCATTTTGTTGAGTTCTGCATGTGTCTTCCTGATGGGATGTTAAGGCTACCCGCGCCGGATGTGCCGGCGGTGGGGCTTTTTCAAGCATAGGTTATCTCATGCGGAAACTCAGCAATAGGGTCGTTATTTCGTATTTTTGGAGGGGTTATGCGGTTAGGTAATGCGGGGACGTTGACTAAAACACAGGTCCAGATCGTGCAGGCGTTGTCGGACGGCCTGACGGCGGAGGAGGTCGCCAACGCGCGGTTCCGTTCGCTGGGCACGATTCGCAAGCATATCGAACAGGCCCGCGAGCGTCTGGGCGCCCGCAATATAGCACAGCTGGTTAAGCTGGCGTTGCAGCAAGGGTTGATTCAGTCGGTGGTGCTGATGGTGGTGATCGGTTCGGCAACGAATGGCCAGGATCAACGGCGGATGCGGCTGACGCGGTCGTTTTCGGTAGTGTCGGGCCGGGTTGTCCGGCATGAGGTGTGAATGCGGCTCTTGTATTGCCTGGCGCTTTTGGTGTTCTGCGTGTTTTGGCTGATTAGCACGCCGATCTATTTTTTGACTAAATGCTGTGAGCAATTCGATGTGTGGTGGAGCAGGGTGATGGAGAAGTTGTGGGAGGGGTTATGAATTATTCGTGGGCGGTTCCGGCGATTATTTCGGTGGTGGCGTTTGCCTGGGTGGCGCTTTGGCCTTCCCGCGGCGATTACTTCCGAGGCATCGAGAAGGTGGTGTTTTATCCACTGGCCGCGATTGTGTCATTGCTGGCGTGGTTGCTTTGGGCGCTGCTGTAGTTGTTGGATAAAGGCTGGAGAGGATTGTGAGAGATCTGATCGTTCTGGGCATGGCCGCGATTTTTTGCACGGCGCTGTTGGCGGTGTTGAAGCTGGCCGGCGTGCTGTGTGGTTCATGGTTGGTGGTGATGTCGCCGGTTTGTTTGCTGTGGGCTGTTGAGTTGTTGGGCGGGGTTGTATGGCTGGTGTGGTTTCGTCCTTCGCTGGGCGATGAATCGGAGATGCACTTTTGATTATTGGACTGGTGGGCACTAACGCAGACACGCAGGCAGTTTCCGCGCGCCTGGCGGGACACGGTTTTCATGAGCTTGAAAACGAGTATGAGATCAGGTTGTTCGGAAACGACAACCTGGTGTTCCCGAACGTTAGGCATGAGCACAAGGCGCTTTTTCTTCGCGAGGCGGGCGCATTGATTATTCATGTTGTCCGCGAGGGCGATGAGTCGGGCGATCATGGAGTGGCGATTCATCCTGGTGATGCGGTGGTCGGGGCTAATGGTTCGTTCGAGGGGCTGTTTGACCGGGTGCGGGTTGCGATCGATAAGCGGTTTGGAAAAGCGGCGTAATTTTAAAAATGTGGGAAGTTAAAAAGGTGGGGAAGTAATGGCTAACGGTTCATACATGCCAATTCAAGGTTACGCGCTATTTGTGAGAATGGAAGTACTTAATGAGGAATGGGCGAGGCGTAATCATGATGGCCAATCATTGGCGAGATTAGCTGAACGAGGCGGATTATCAATTTGCGAGGCGGCAGCTATTGTCGAGCGACGTCCATGGAAAATGATCAGTGATATGGAAGCGTTCACCATACTGAGATCAGCTAGGCCTGCGAAGTGGAACGGTATTAGTGGTAACGAAGCACAGGTCGTCTTGAATTCTCTTAAAAAGTAACTGAATCGCATTATTACGAATGCTTAGCCTCCTCGACTATCAAGATGCCGCCGTGAATGAGCTGGGCGCAGCCTATGCCGCAGGCTATCAGGCCCCGCTATTTGTGTTGCCCACGGGGGGCGGGAAGACCGTCGTTTTTACCTATATGGCCATGCGGGCGGCCGCGCGCGGCCGATCGGTGCTGTTGTTGGGGCATCGCCGGGAGCTGATCGGCCAGATGTCGGCAGCGCTGAAGCGCTGGGGTTGCAGGCACGGCATTATCACGCCGGATGCTAGGCCGACCAATGACCGGGTGCAGGTCGGCATGGTGCAGACCTTGGCCAACCGCGTGCGTTTGGATCGCGGGGGGAGGTATAGGTTCGATTTTGTGATTATCGACGAGGCGCACCATGCCACCCGAAAATCAACCTGGGGCACGGTGCTGCAGCATAACGCCGGGGCGAAGCTGCTGGGCGTGAGCGCGACGCCGTGCCGGTTGGACGGCAAGGGGCTGGGCGTTCATGCCCATGGATTTTTTGATCACATGGTGCTGGGCCCGAGCATGTCGGAGCTGATCGAGCGCGGGCAGCTAGTGCGGCCGGTGGTGTATGCGCCATCGACGTCGATCGATCTGTCGGGGGTTAAAAAAAGAGGCGGCGATTTCGTCGTTTCTGCCTTGGCGGGGGCGGTAGACCGCGCGCCGATTACGGGCGATGCCGTTGAGCATTACCGGCGCTTTGCCGATCGGCGCAGTGCGATCGCGTTTACGGTGACGGTCGAGCATGCCGCGCATGTGGTGGAGCAGTTTAAGGCGGCCGGCTATCAGGCGGCGATACTAACGGGCGGCACGCCGGATAAGGAGCGGGCGCGGATGATCAGGGATTTGGGCAATGGCGGCTTGCATGTGCTGGCGAGCTGTAATGTGGTCTCGGAGGGGACGGATATTCCGGCGGTTTTTGCCGCGATCCTCCTCCGCCCCACCGAGTCTTATGCGCTGGCCATGCAGCAAATCGGCCGCGCGCTCCGCGCCTCCCCGGGCAAGGATAAGGCGGTGATCCTGGACCATGCTGATAATGTGCGGCGCCATGGCCTACCGACTGACGAAGTGGAATGGTCATTGGATGGGCTGGAGCGCAATTCTAAAAAACGAGGCAATGCGCCGACCAAATTTTGCACAGGGTGCAGAACTTATATGCCGCTGGCGGCGACTATCTGCACGGAATGCGGAACGGAAGTGGAGAGAGAAGGAGGCGCTGCGCGCGGTGATTTTATACGTACGCGCGAGGGGCAACTGGTGGAACTGACGCCGGAGATGGCGGCGCAGATTCGCCAGAAAAAGGCGTCCGAATTGAAGGGCGCGCGTACGCGGGCTGAGCTGATCGCCCTGGGTAAATCAAGAAATTACAAGAATCCAAGGTATTGGGCGGACAAAATTATTGAGGAACGCCAGCAATATTCTGCGAACAGAAAGACATTGAATTTGGGGAGCTACCGTGGCCGATAAAAAACAAACAATAAGAACGCCATTATTGGAGAGACCGACTGGCTCACAACCAGAAAATTTAACTGATTTGATGTGGGTAATGGCGGCAAACATTGAAGATTCGATTATGGCGTCGTCTAGTGCTGTTGGCGGTAAAGATTACACCGTAATGGATCTATATAAATTGGCGGCTCCATTTGTTTTGAAAGTTTGGGAACATGCGCCTGGTGTTAGCTTCGACACTTCTTGGCCTGATTACACGGATGAAGATGATGAGCTTTTTTAGTCAAGAAGATCAAACCAGCTTCCTGAATGCGATTGCCGGTGCAGGCCTGAGCCCGCATAAACCGCTGACGCTGGAAACCGACGGCAAGATTTGCCGGTACCG
The DNA here is from genome assembly GCF_000383855.1 of Methylobacter marinus A45. GTDB lineage: Bacteria > Pseudomonadota > Gammaproteobacteria > Methylococcales > Methylomonadaceae > Methylobacter > Methylobacter marinus. The sequence goes on along the minus strand of NZ_KB912877.1, from coordinate 4,673,224 downwards.
GATTGCGAATGACAAGACCGGCTCTTCAAACGGCTGGTATGCGCTGTACAGCAATATGGGCATCTATGCCGGGGCGTTCGGGTCGTGGAAAACCGGCGAGTCGCATACTTGGTGTTCGAAGGGCAAAAATGAGATTTCGCGGGCCGAGCGCGAAGCGTTGCGGCTGCGGTATGAGCAGCTGAAGGCGGAACGGGCCGCCGAGCAGAAACAGATTTGGGCCGATACCGCGAAAAAGGCGGATCGGCTATGGAATATTGCCAAGCCGGCGACGGCCGGTTCTGGCGATAAAGGGGCGCTGCCATCGACGGATGTGCATGCGTACCTGGTTGCCAAGGGCATCAAGCCCTTTGGCGTGAAGGTGCTGAATAACGGCCTGGTGGTGGCTGCCCGTAACGCGGCGGGCATGATCACTACCTTGCAGTTTATTCAGCCGGATGGGAGCAAGCGGTTTTTGACCGGCGGGGAGATTATCGGCTCTTATTATGCCATCGGCAAGCCGAACGGTATTTTGTTGATTTGTGAAGGCTATGCAACCGGTGCAAGCCTCTATGAAGCGACGGGGTATGCGGTGGCGGTGGCGTTTAACGCGGGCAATTTATTACCCGTGGCAACGGCATTACGGAAAAAGTTTCCGGATTTAACCCTCATTGTCTGTGCGGATAATGACGTGGCAACGGATGGCAATCCTGGTTTGAGCAAAGCACAAGAATGTGCTGGGCAAATCAACGGCATGCTCGCGGTGGCGAAGTTCCAAGAATCAGCTTCAATAGATGGGAAGATTCCGACCGACTTTAACGATATGCATCGTTTGCTCGGATTGCCCGCAGTGGCGGAGGTCATCGCCCAAGCGCTTAGCGCCGGTAATGACTCAAGCCACGCGGCCGAAGGTCCGGCCGAGTCTCCGCCCTCCAAAGGGGAGACGAAAGCGCCCAGGATGGGGCTAAAGGAGTTTGAGGCGTTGATCGAAGATGCCGACGACTTTGATTTTTTGACTGATGTGTTGCTGAGGCAGATTGCCAAGGCGCAATTGAAGCAACCGGCTGTCGAGGCATTGCTATCGAAGATCGCCAAGAAAGCCGATACCACGAAGGCGTCGTTGCTGGATGAGTACAAGGGGCATGCTGCTCGTTTCGGACCGAATGTGCCTGAGCAGACCAGTGACGATGATGTCATTACTACGCTGAATGAGAGTCATGCGGTGCTGCCGATGGGCGGCCGGGTGGTGATCATGAATCGCGAGTTTGATCCGGTGCAGGGTAAAAAGCTGATCACGTTTTCCAGTAAATCCGATTTTGAGCTGAAGTATTGCAACCGCAAGGTGTACGACCGAGGTGATGAAATGGGCTGGGGCGAGTATTGGCTGAATCACCCGCAACGGGCGGAGTATAAGGGCATGGTGTTTTTGCCCGGGGAAAACGAGCCTGGCTACTTGAATTTGTGGCAGGGCTGGGGGTTGGAGGCCGTCAAGGGCGACTGCTGGCGCTACCTGCAATTTGTTAATGAGGTGATCTGCAGTGGCGATGATGAGCTGTACGATTACATTATCAATTGGGCGGCGCATCTGGTGCAGCGTCCGCAGGAGCTACCGGAAACGGCGCTGGTGTTTCGCGGCCGCGAGGGGATCGGGAAAAATACGTTTATCGATCCTTTGTCGCAGATCGTGGGTCGTGAGCATTATTTAATGCTGTCGTCGCTGAATCAGGTGACCGGGCGGTTTTCCGGGCACTTGGCCAATGCCTTGCTGATTTTTTGTAATGAATCGGTGTGGGGCGGCGATAAGTCGGCGCAGGGTGTGCTGAAGTCGATGATTACCGATCCGATCCAGCCGATCGAGTACAAGGGCCGGGATTTGTCGATGGTGAAATCGTTCCGGCGCTGTATTTTCGCAACCAATGAACAGTGGGCGGTACCCAGGGGGGTGGATGACCGGCGTTATGTGATTACCGATGTGTCGGATGCGCGCAAGGGCGATTGGCAGTATTTCAAGGATCTGAACGAGCATATGCGCGACGGCGGTACGGCGGCGCTGTTTGGTTATCTGCTGGATCGCGATATCAGCGACTGGCATCCGAGGCAGATACCTGGGCACATTCTGAAACGAGGCTGGGAGATGAAGATTATGTCGGCCGGGTCGGTGGTGCGTTGGTGGCTGGATATGCTACAGCAGGGTTATCTGTATGAGACCGATGCCTATGCGGAGGATGCGCAATTCGTTTGGCCGGAGCGGTGCCCTTGGAAACAGGTTGAGGCCGCATATTTGCGGCACTGCAATCAGTATAAGGTGACGCATCCAGAGCATTCTTCGATCGTGGGGCGAATGCTGCACGATTGGGGGATCAGGACCAGCAGGCCGCGCGATGCCAGCGGCGGGCGCTATCTGGAATATTTGATTCCGGCGCTGGATGAAGCGCGGGCGATTTTCTCGGACCGGTTCGGTATTCCGGAGACGTATTGGGAGGTTCATGACCGTGGCAATGCGTTTGCGTGACTATTTAGATATCGCCGACAGATTTTTCGTTTCAGGCGGGGATTGTTTTGTCTCTTGAAACAATGGCGGTCGTGGTGGTCGCCCTGGTCTGGGATAGTGGTCATGGATATTAAAATTCCGCAAGCCGCGTGTTTTCTGGGCTGGTCAGGGTGGTCAGGGATGTCGGGGGTGGTTTTTTGCTGCTATAGCGGCGCTGTGCCATAGCCCCTAGTAGTGCGAGAGCGAATGATGTTTTTTTATTTATTATTTTTATCCAAGACCAGTATGACCAGTATGACCAAGCCAGTAAATTCAATGGTTCTGTGGTCATGGGTTGGGCGTGGTGGTCATAGGTATTGATCCAAATGGGGGCAAGTGTGGCAAGTGTTGCTTTTATCAGTGTAACCGGCGCCAGAACGGTGAATTACGGGGAGTCATCCCGTGGTTCCTTTCATGCGCTGTTGAATCGGGTTGAGATGGCGGGGTTATTGTCTGGATTGGATGCCCATGAAACCAATTTGGTATTGGCCAAGTACCGTGATGACGAGGCAGCTGAGCGGGCATTGCGGGCACATGTCCGGCTGTATGCCGTAGGCTTGGCATTGGAAGAGCAGTGGAAGATCACCAAAGGCCGCCCAATCGTTTGCAATATGGGAGCGCTGGCCGTATTCGAAGTGATTAGTCCGGGCTGCTGCCGACGCTGCAACGGTACCGGCATGGTTTTTAATCATGCCTGCAATACGTGCAACAGCTCCGGATATAAGCCTGCCAGCGGCAGAGCCAAAGCCGAGTTTGTCGGCGTTCATAAATATCAATGGCAACAGGTTTGGAATGATAGATACGAAAGAATTTATCGTTACGTACTCGATATGGAAGCATCTGTCGAAACCAAGCTAGCGAAAGTAAGCGCATGAACGCCATGAATGAGGAGGCGGGGACCCTGGCACCTCAAGAATTACCAACGGGTGCAAAGGCTCCCGGTTTTTTTGAGTTTTTGGGGTTCCATGGGTCTCAACGTATGTCATGCCATTATTTCCTAAGTTGTTGTTATTATGTGTAAATTTGTTGATTTTTTGTTTTGGTATGGCGACTGAAGTTGCATCAATCAATGACTGGTTTAGCTGGTCTTTAAACCAGCTGTCCCGGGAGTTCGGCATTGCTCGGGAGACTGTGCAGCGCCGGCTGCGCGATGCGAACGTGAATCCATCCGGAGAACGTAGAGGTCACCCTGTTTACAGTGTTGGCCAAGCGGCCAAGGCAATTTTATTGCCGCAGTTGTCCGATGGCGCTGTGCATAACGATCCGGACCGAATGTCGCCGAAGGAGCGCGCGGATTGGTTCAAATCCGAAAACGACAGGATCAAGTTTGAGCGGGAATCCGGCGTATCCGTTTATGCGAACGAGTCTCGCGAACAGATGGCGTTGATTGCCAAATCAGGCCTGCAAGTGCTGGAAACCCTGCCCGACATCCTCGAACGCGACTACCGCCTGGAGCCAGAAATCATCGAAAGCATCGAATCCAGGATCGACGCTCTCAGGGAGCAATGGGCTGATTTGCTGGAGGAACTGGAATGAGCATGGCGGCAGCGGGTATCCGGCGCGGCATAGCCAAGCTGGTGCGCCCGCGGGAGCGCATCTCCGTCACCGATGCCGCCGAACGCTACGTTAACGTGCGGACGGCGAGCGGCGGCGTTGATAAGTGGAAACCGGAGCTGACGCCCTACATGATCGAGCCGATGAATTGCCTGAACAGCCGGCATTATGACGCGGTCATCTTTGTCGGTCCGGCGCAATCCGGTAAGGCATTATCGCTTGATACTCCTATCCCAACTCCAAGCGGTTGGACAACAATGGGAGACGTAGCAGTCGGCGATATTGTGATAGGCAATGACGGCAACCCGGCAGAAGTCGATTTTGTGACTTTACCCATGCTTGGGCATGACTGTTACCGTATAACGTTTTCGGACGGTGAAAGCATAATTGCCGACGCCGAACACCTTTGGACCGTTACCCAGTTCAATCGGGATGGCACATTAAAAATGTCAGCTAACATCACGCTCGAAACGCAAGATATGGCCACGCGATTCGCGCATGGATCCAGGCGGTTATTTGCTGTAGAAAACAGCCGTCCACTCCAATTTCCAGATAAAGAATTACCGGTTGACCCCTATGTATTGGGCTTATGGCTGGGTGATAGCGATTCGAATCATAGCAGAATTACAACGCATGATTTAGAACTAATAAAACACATCGAACAGGCAGGGCATGTAGTCGAAATAACAGCGGACAAACGGCGAGAAAATCTATATCGTCTAATAATCGATAGAAAGCCGCTCGAAGGTGATATTTGTTTCCGGGGGCATGATAAGCGGGTTGTTGGTACAACATCAATGGGGCATTGTTTGAAGTGTAATGCACAAAATAGGCGGCATCGAAATCACGGCATCAAGTCTGATGAGGCTGTCAACAAGCATAACGGATTGTCTACGCGACTCAGGAAACTTGGCGTATTAATAGACGATGGATGTGCAAAACACATTCCGAACAATTATCTCAGAGCATCATATGACCAACGACTCGCCCTTCTTCAGGGTCTCATGGATAGTGATGGCACCTGCTGTAAGTCCAGCGGTTCATGTTCCTATACCAGTGTTGAAAAAGCTCTGATTGACGGCGTTTACGAGCTGTTGATGACGTTCGGCATAAAAGCGAGGATCAGAAATAGGCAAACCTTTGCTTATTCCAAAGGACAGGCCAAAAAAGGCAAACCCTCCTGGACTATTGACTTCCATGTTTACGATAACTTTCCAGTATTCAAGCTGACAAGAAAACGCGCTCTGCTCAGGCCAGAAAATTTGGCGGGTAATCGAATTGCGGAAAACAAGCGCCGCAGAATCACTAACATCGAAAAGACAGCATCGGTTCCGGTCAAATGTATACGCGTCAAAAACGAATCGCATCTGTTTTTAGCCGGAAAAGGCATGATACCCACGCACAATACGCAGGGCCTGATAACCAACTTCATGGCTTATGTGATCAAATGCGATCCGGCAGACTTTCTGATCATGCAGACGACCAAAGGGACGGCGCGCGATTTCGACACTCAAGTCATCAAGCGCGCATTCCGCGATAGCCCCGATCTGAAGCAAGAATTAGCGCCAGGCAGCAAAAGCGACAATACCTACGACAAAGTGTTCAAGTCCGGCGCCATCCTGTTTCAACGCTGGCCCTCGATTAACGAAATATCCGGCAAGCCGCTCAAATACGTGCTGATTACGGACTACGACCGAATGACGCAAAACATCGATGGCGAAGGCTCACCGTTCGCACTGGCCCAACAACGGACCGCCAAATTTCTAAGCCGCGGTATGACGCTGGTGGAAACCTCGCCCGGCTTCGAAATCACCGATCCCAAACACAAAAGCCACTACAGACATGAGGCGCCGCCGTGCGGAGGGGCCTTGTCGCTGTTCAACATGGGCGACATGCGGCGCTGGTACGTGCAATGCCCCGAATGCGGCGAATATTTCATGCCGCCGCCCGACGAGAGAGGCCTGAGCTTCGCCCATGATCGCGATTTATTCGGTGCCACCTTAACAGAGATAACCGTGCCGGTCAGATATCAGTGTACCGCCAACGGCTGCCTGATCGATTTGCACCACAAACGCAACATGAACAAAACCGGACTATGGGTGCCGGAAGGATGCGCGATCGAAAACGGCAGGATAGTGGGGGAAGGCCTTAAAAGCCGGATCGCCTCGTTCTGGTTCCCGGGGATTCTAGCCGCCTACTCGGAGCCCGACAGCCTGGTCGAAAAATACTTAAAAGCCTACCGGGAATATGACATCACCCGATCGGAAGAAAACCTGAAAACCATCATTAACGTCAATTTTGGCGCCCCCTATTTGCCCAAGCGCATGACCTCCGACGTCAGCGCCGCCGACTACGAGCGCCGGGCCGAGGACCTGCCCAAGCGCGAAGTCTGTAAAGGCGTGCGCTTCCTGATCGCCACCGTCGACATCCAGAAAAATCGCTTCGAGGTCCAGGTCCACGGCCACGGCGTCCATAACGAAATCTGGCTGATCGACCGCTTCGCCATCACACTGTCCAATAGAGAGGCGGGCGGCGAACCCCTGACGATCGACCCGGCCGGCTACATCGAAGACTGGCTGCTGCTGGAAAGCAAAGTCATCCGTAAGCGTTACCCCTTGGCTGACGGTTCCGGTCGCACTATGGGCATCCTGATCACCGCCAGCGACTCCGGCGGCGAAGAAGGCGTCGCCGAACGGGCCTACACCTTCTGGCGCGAAATGAAGAAAAAGCAACTGGACCGCCGGTTTATCCTGGTCAAAGGCGAACGGCCCAAGCGCACCGCCAACAAGCCGAAAATCACGCTGACCCATCCGGATGCCTCCAGCAAGGCCGCGCGCAAGGCCAAAGTCGTCGGCGAACTGCCGCTATGGCTGGTCAACACCACGCTGATCAAGGACCTCATTAGCGCCAACCTCAACCGCATCGAGGCTGGCCAGAACTACATCCACTTCCCCAACTGGTTCAGCAATGCCTTTTATGAGGAGCTGGTCGCCGAAAATCGCACCGATGATGGGTGGAACAAGCCCAGCGGCGCGCGCAACGAATCCTTTGACCTGCTGTGCTACGACCACGCCGCCTACCTGGTCAAACTGCAAAACCACTGGCAAAAGGAAATCGACTGGAACCATCCGCCGCTATGGGCCGCCGAATGGGACGAGAACAGCGAGGTTTATCACGGCGATTCCGGAATGGCCGCGGCGGTTGGCTCGGATACGGAGAAAAAAGCGGAAGTCAGGGTGAGGGCGGCCAGGATGCGGGTGAGGCGGTGATTAACCGTATAGCGGCCAGTTGCTGAATCGCTTGGGTAAGTCAGCTGTACATATTAGTATTGAAGTTATCCGGGGCTGTTTCGTGAAAATTACGTAGGTTATCCCGTTTAGAACGACAATGTTTTCGGAAAAATTGTTTTGATGCTGTGGTCCAGTGTGTAAGATATGCAGATCTAGAGAATCACTTATTAGGCAAATCAATTTAACACGGAGAGAGTATGGCAATGCGGTTAAACCGTCTTGAGTCGCTGCATCAGGACATGAATGCTCAAGGCATCATAAAAAACAGATTCGTTTTTAATTTTAGGAACTTGGAATTTTCTGTTGTTTATATTGCCGAAAACTTCCCTCATATCCTCTTATTTGGCTGTATTGCCCACCAATTATTCTTAGTTTTAGAAGTTAATGACCGATATGAGATTGCAACGTATCTGGGTGATAACTATCGAGCTTTAGTTGATGCGTTAAATTTAGAATACGACCCTAACAACCCTTTTCGTCCTAATGTCTTCTTTGATGAGTTCAGTCTAGCTATCCCAATGACTGCTAATGCGAATAATACTCCAACAATGACTGAGGTTGCGGTACTGAGTCGGGACGTTGAAGAAGCGGATAAGATTCATTTTTGCGGGTGGCGTCCTCATGATGGTGTTAATTCAAACGCCCGTTCTGGAAACTTGCATAAAACTTTAAGACTCTGTGGTGCAGCTGCACACAAAGTTTGTCGAGAGTATAACATCAGCAGTCGCTGGACAGATGATGCTAGTAAAGCGGTTCCTTATTATCCTCCAAATACTTAACAAAACGCGATACGTCGTGGATGGCCTTTTTACGCTTCGCTGCAAAAATGCCACTGGTGCGCTCAGCGTTATCTATTACATAAACAAGCAAAGGAAATCATGGATTGGAAACAATTTGTTGTAGGCGTAGTTTCTAGCATCGCTTGGCCAGCGGTTGCCATTACGTTCCTGTTCGTATTCAAGAGCGAGTTGGCAAAGATTGTTCAGCGTCTCGCTCATTTAAAGTATAAGGATTTTGAACTGGACTTCGATAAAGTAAAACAACATGCGGAAGAACTCCAACTTGAAGAGCTAAAAGAAAAGCCCGCGCTAGAAAGTCCAGCACTTAGTTCCCTAGAAGACCAAATATTGGACGCTGTAGAACGAGCACCGTCGGCGGCAATTCTATTAGCATGGTCCGGCCTGGAAACTGCTATCGCTTCCGCTGTTTCTCGGCTTGCTATTTCACCAGATTCGCCGTCATACCGCTCGCCAATGCATAACATTGACATGTTGGCACGAAATGGGCGCTTATCAAAGACACATGAGAAATTACTCCATGAAATGCGTATTCTAAGAAATAAGATTGCGCATGAGCAGGAGTCAATGCTTTCTATCTCAGAAGAACAAGCATTGAATTATGCAAACACAGCAATAGAGTTGATGAAACACTTTGAAAGTTACCAGCGTATCGGCAACAACCGCTTTGAATCTGACGGCTTACCCTTTCGCTGCGCTCCAGAGCAAGCCGCGGTTCAAGCTAAACGCTAGACATGGCCTTTTGCCCGCAATCTGCTGGGTTCCCGCGATGCTCCAACCCAGCCTACGGCCCTACTACAACTAAAACAATAATAACACTTGTTTCCTTTATGTCAGTCACTGCAGTCGCTATTGCTTCAACCCTTTCTCTTCTAAGCGCATTACTAGTTGCAATTCTTAGCCACTTTTTTTCGATTACACGAAAACGTCATGCTGGGCTGGTTGAAATGCGGCTTAAGGCTTATACAGATTTCATCAACGCTGCCTCTCGGCTTGTAGCCGCACGGCGCACTGGGCGAGTATCTGATGAATTGGAAGAACTGGTCGCGTTAAACGATGCCAAAATCCGCATCTGCATATGTGCAGCTCCTTTCTTGCGTCCGCTTGAGCGGCGAGTTAGCTTACTGGCGATCACGGAGATGAATTACCGTGATCGCCGGGGATATCTCTACAAATTCTTGCGACTATGCCATTGTAGAGGTCTTCCGTAACAAACAACGCCATTCGTTTTCCTAGGGGAAGATGCCCATTCAGGATATCCTTAAAATTTAACGACATTTTGATTTACCGAAATATCAAACGCTCCCTTATCCGAAACACGCACTCGGATATGTCCCATTTTATCGTTTATGCTTTTTCTTGCTATCGCTATAGATCGTAACTCCCGCTCCACCATGTTGTCTCGTTTAATTCTGTTTCTTGCTCGTGGATCACGGGCAATTAACAAATTTGAAGATAATTGCTTCAGCCTCTCAATATTTTTTGGTGTTGGTAAATCACAACGCGAAAATGGTGTTGTCATTGAGAGCGGTTTTTCTATTAATAAATCTTCCCAAATTCTATCATGATGTCCTGTTTCGCTGCCGTGGTGAGGAACTTTAAATAGCGAAGAAGCAGATAAACTCAATTCATTGATAATATTATCTTCAAAAATAGCAGACCAACCTGTTTGCACATTGCCCGTTTCTTCCAAATCGGAACCTACTAATGCTGAAAAACTCCCAAAAGAAAAATGAACTGCTACAGCATTAAGATTTTCACTTTCGGGAACAACAGTCCGGATACGTTGATCACCTGGCTTTTTTGCAAATTGAGCTAATTTAGAAATTGACTGGGTTACTGCGACATCGCTAGGGGAAAGGGCAATCAAGCGAGTTGGAATGGTTTCTCTATAGTCAAAGAAAGTATGCCTTGTTTTAACTGGCACTATGCGGTTTCTGTCTTCTGTTTCATGAAGAAATTGAATAATTTCGCCGAATTCACGAATATCTTTATCTGTCTCGGCAAAAACATCTTTCTTATACAAACTTGCTATCTGTAGAGCTTCTCTAGTGAATAGAGCGCCTGATAAATACAATTTTGCATTTGAACAAGCCTTCAATAACTTTGATGCACCCTCAATATGATCCAGATGCCAATGTGTTATGAGAATACCAACAACTTGTTGACTCACATCAACGCCAATGGAGCACAAATATTCGAGTGCTATTGGTTGTTTGCTTCTAGGGCAAAGACAGCTGTCAATAACAAACCATTTGCCTTGTCCAAAATGAAGAACAACGCATTCACCAATACCTGGACCAAAAAGAGATATTTCAGCAATATCCGCATTGGGCGAAGTACAATTAATCGGTGAGAAAAAAATTAGCGTACTCCTCAGCCAATTTTTCAGATTCTTGAATCTCTTTAGTCGTCCAAGATGGCAAGCGACGAAAACGAATAATTGAAATTCTCTCTTTACTGTATTTAAATCCTTGTCTATAACCTATATACCAATAGAATAGCGCACCTGGTTTGACCAGAGATTGATCCTTATCATCAATTTCATCTCTAGATAAGACTATAAGTTCATCAGGATTATCACGATTTGTTAAATCTTCCAATCGTACGGTAAGCTCCTGATCAGTCGCACTTATAACTTTGCCGCTCCATCGTTGCTTAATATCTTCCCTTGGTCGATTAAGATCAAGAACTGGGGTAAGAAATTTAGGACTACATGGACGAATCTCAGGTTCTTTAGTGGACAAAAAGTCAGTGCCAGTTTTTCCATATCTATACTTGTTTTCTCCATATTCATGAGCATATTCTTGAATATTCGCAGTATTCTCCATTGGCGAGATAGCTATAGCCGTACTCATTTCACACCACCTAATTGTGATTCCATAATATTGTTTGTTAGTTCTTTTGCTAAATCCAGAGATTTATCCCAATTCTCTTTTAGTATTTCGATCATCGTAGCCGCACTTGCATCCGTAATTTCAACATGATTATTAATGTTAAACTCTAATGTATAGGGCCCAGCTTGAGGAAATACAGCTATTTTAGGTCGAACGTATCCTTCTAAATTGTCTGGCCTAGGTAAATTCATGGCCAATTCCCAAAGACCAAGCTCTTTTTGGCTATCTTCATCAAGCATATCTATGAAATTTGCAGCTTGTTTCCAATATTTTTGAGGCGCTAGTACGCTGCCGAAATGCATCCATTTATCTTCATTAGCTATCTTAATGATAGATCTAAAGTTCATGCCCATCTGCAATATCGGGGTTTCGCTCAATAAGGAAAATGTATGAATCACCAAATCTCTCATAGAAAGATATTCACTTTCTAGAGACGAGCGCATTGAGAACTTATTTAATAATACTGATATCTTGCATCCATTTAGCACATCCATTTGGGACATATCTGGCAAACTAATTATTTCATCCTTACTATAGTCCCATTCTGCAACAATTTCTTTGCGAATGAACCATTCTGGATGAAATATCTTAGGGTTCATGTTGCCAACTAAAACGATGCTCGCTTCCTCGTTGAGGATTTCCCAATGATTCATAGTCGTTTAAATGCCATAAATTTTATTTGCAACATATCAAACGTTTCATTCTACTACTACCTCCGTCTCTGGGCAAAAATCTAATGTGAACAAAGGGGCAGACTCGATTGATTTTTAACTCACGATCAATCTTGTCTAACCCCTTTGATTTCTCTGACGAATGCCTAACACTACGCTCCAATGCTTGCAAGTTGTGAGAAGATGAACTCCGCTTCATCCCTCATTCCCATTTCAAACAAATATTTTGCAAATACTCGCCACGGAGGAATGTTGCTCATGTATCCGGGATTATCAGAACTGGTACACATCCCACCTCCGGGGCCAGTGTAAAGACCACCACCAGGTCCGGTATATAATCCGCCTCCTGGGCCGGTATAGGCACCGCCACCTGGACCCGTATAGAGTCCACCCCCTGCCCCAGTGTAAAGTCCGCCTCCTGGCCCTGTATACATACCTCCGCCGGGACCGGTGTACATGCCTCCGTTAGGTCCGGTATAAGCGCCACCGTCTGGACCTGTGTACATTCCACCGCCAGGACCCGTATAAAGTCCGCCACCGGGACCTGTGTAGAGATTGCGAGGCCACATAGTTCTTATTCTCCTCTAAACAATGATTGATATTGCCTAACGCCTTGCTCAGGCGACCGCAAGAACGGCCCACTGAAACTAAAAATGAAACTCATAATTCGCGCCGCTCTTGCAGGTCTCTTGGAGTCGGGCGTTAGGACTAATGCTGCTTCCAATTGTTAGCTAACCAAGCCATTACGTTCTGTTGGCTTCGAACATCGCTAGGCAAATGGTCGTGTAACATCCTTTCTGCCTTTTGACCGGATGATTTCTGCTTCAATTCGTGCTTCTCGGCGAACTTGTTGATGAGATAAAGCACCTCGTAACCCTCTTTGCGGTTGAACAATGTGCTGTCAGGTTCACTGGTAACCTTCGGGTTGTCGCTGCCGTATGCCGTCCAGCTATAGTCGCTGTATTGAAGATCGCCTTTTGACATCAGTGCCATTTCGTTGTCTCCTTTGTCATTATTGCTTGGTAAAGAATTAGAGTCCTAACGTGATGTATACGACATTAAATGTCCAATAACCTGATGCATATGTCGTATAACTCCAGTTGTCTATTAGTAATTAATTGATTTTATGGTTATCCCTGAACTCAATGCCCCAGATCGTGGCAATAAATGCGACGTTCAACCAAAAACCAGTCAATGATCTTATTGCCCTTGATCATCAGATTCTAGATAGTGGGCTAAGGGTTTTTCTATAATTATATATTAGCTCAATCTGTAGCGCGACATTAAGCTGGCGATTAAGAAAAAGATAGAGCCAGGGTGGGGTGGCTAGAATGCAGGTAAGGCGGTAATTACCATAAATTTGCATGGCAATTATGGGTATTTATGCCCATTCCTCAAGACAGGAATAAATGAGAAAATTGATACAGCTTAATCTGATTTTGCTCTCACCTGATTTTACTTGCCATTGACATGCCAGACATATCCAAGCTATGCTTCAAGCGTCGCCCACAATGGCGGCACGGGATTGGCCTCCCGGGAATTCTCTGGCGAAAACCGCATTTCGCGGTTTTTTTATGCGCAAAATTCAGTCTCATTGTAATGTCGGGGCTGAGTGGGCACCCTTCGGGGTGGCCGGTTCCAGAGAGCCGGTAGGCCAACCTGCTCAGTCTCGGCACCATGATTGGCCTCATGGTGCCGAGTAACATCATTTATTATCTCTGGAGCCCATCATGACCGCATTATCATTATCATTTCATAATATTCAATTTGACGTTATTGATCACGCTGGACAGCCTTGGTTAAGGGGACCCCAGATCGGGGACGCCTTGGGTTATGTGAAAGGCCGTATTTCGATAGATAAGATCTATAAGTCAAACGCCGACGAATTCACCGACAGCATGACCGCCCTGGTCGAGCTGGACACTAACGGCGGCAAGCAGCAGGTCAGAATATTTTCACTTCGTGGCTGTCATCTTCTAGCCATGTTCGCCCGCACCAAAGTCGCCAAGAAATTCAGAAAATGGGTGCTGGATATTTTGGATCAATATACCCGCACGCAAGCTATGGAAGGCGAAATGCCGCTGAGCGCAGAGGTTAAATCAGCGATCGCAAACCGAGCCCGCGCATTGAACCTGGAACATTACGACCACATCAGAGGCCAGATCGTTAAAGCCGTCCAAGAGCGGGGCAGAGGACTTGAAGGCGAAGACCTGATCGATTTCATCAATTCCATCGGCCTGCCCAACAGCGACTTGGTTGTCATCCATAGCGCCGATCTATGGCATGTGACAACCAGCATTCCGTGCATGGAAATGATGATGCAGTCCGGCATGAGGGCCGTGCACGAACTCGAGCGAATTACAGGCAGAAACTGGTATGGGCGTTGATAAGCGCCGGCGTTAACCGGTTTTCGTAGTGATGCTTGTTTTGTGCTATTCAAGCACAAAACAAGCAGTGAATAGGTATTGTTATTTATACTTAGGCTTAATATCTTTATGGGCCAAGATGGATTTAGCAAGTTCAAATCTCAAAATCTCATTACCATTAACGGCTACAAAGGGGCTGCGACTTTCATGTTGCACTTTGCCATTATAAAATTCAACAGCACAACCATCGGTTTGACTATTATAAATTTTATAATCGTGAAAAGATCTTACCTCATTTCTTCCTACATTAGATTCATCGTCTGGATAATATTGAGTTATTCGCCCGAACTCTCCGCCTGATTGAAAATAAACTGTCACCCTATCCCGATACATGTGATCGCCAGTGTAACCAATAATATTCCTTGCTTGGTAAAAGTCGTCTCTATAACCCATAGTTATTATTCTCTATATTAGTATTTATTTAGCTCGATTTCGGATCAAAGGGGGGACTCGATTGATTTTTAACTCGCAATCAATCGAGTCCCCCTTTGATGTGCCTTTGATGGAAATCCTGAAATACTGCCATGTTTTTTATAGAATTAATTCTCTTAATTCCGTCGCTCGTATAGATCTCGTTATTATTATGCCCAACGCTTGGTTAAGCGGCGGCGCCACTGATCCCGACCGCGAAGCGCCGCATGCCTTTCCGGCGTCCCCGCTCCAACCTGAAGTTAGGGCTGCGTTTCGGCATAACGACGCTCCAAGTTCGAGAGATATGCGTCCCACCAATCAATGGCCTCGTTCAAAACATCGCGTTGATCTCTGCCCTTATATGGGCCGCTTGTCATCTTATAGTGGAACAACGTCGGCTCGCCGGGTTCTGACCACTGCTCACCATTCTTGAGATTGACATGCAACGTTCCGGGCCTAATCGTAACACCCTGCCCGGCACCCAACCGGTATTCCTTCAGTATGTTGTTTCGCTCATCTTCGATGAACTGCCAGAAGATCTTAGGCTCTGGCTTTGTTGAAACGAGTTTATCCCATGCTTCGCTAACCAGCTGTTCCATAGTCTGGTCGCTTGAGGCGTCCACTTTGCGCAACGTATGTCCGACCGCACGTAATAGTGCGACTGCCGCGACCCACTTGATACGCCACTCTCTGCCGGTCACGCCATCCTTGATCTCGGCGGCCGCTACTTTGCAATCCTCAAGAACTTCACGCGCATGCTTCGTCATGACGAGCCCTAACGATTGAGGTAATCGGATGCCGCGCTGGGCGGACAGCTCAAGCGGCGGCGGTTTCCGGCAGTCTGATTGACTGACCTGTTGGGCTGAGATGTTCATCGGACGATAAAGATCTTCAAAAACGTCTTCCGGCATCCAAGTCTCATACTCCAATGGCGTTCCAAGCTTACGGATGACGAGATACCCAAGGAATATTCGCCCACAGCTAGGCGGTGGCTGCATCTTGCGCGAACTAGCCGACTTATTGAATCGAATTTTGTAATCAATATTCGCGATCTGCACAGCAAGAACCTTCTTGCCGTAAAGAGTGCCTGTTTTGCGGTCACAAGCCAAATAGGGAGTCATATCAGCATCCGTAACGAATGGGCGCTTTTCCCAATTGAGCAGCTTTTCTTCCATCAGACTTCCTCCATTTCTCTTTGTTAGGTCCAACGCTTGAGCTCAACGGCGGCCCGTCAGGGCCGTCCGCTGCGGCGCGAATTGTTGTGTGTGAGGTTATCCGTTGTCGCCGTCACCTGGGGAAGTAGGAGCGTTACGCGACGATGAAACTCCCTTGGCGATCGCGAAACCAGAAACCGCCGACAGGATGGGCAACCCCGCCTCAGCTGAGATGGTCTTTGTGAGCATCAGTATGGCCAAGATAATGATGATGAACGCGGCAATTACCACTTGCCCATAAGTAGACCAAAACTCGTTCCGCTTCTGCAGGTAATCCGAGTAAGCCTCATTTAGATACTTAGGAATGTTTGGGCGGATATTACGCTGCGTCAAGAAGTCCAAGTAGATCTCGTAGTGGACGAATCCCCGCTCTTTGTCAGAGAAGGCCTTCCATGCGAAGAAGACTATGGCACCTGTGATTAGGATGCCTATGGCTCCAACAAAGATGACAATCCAGAACATGTCCATTGAGATTTGGTGCTCCATCATTCCTCCTCACACATAACGTGATGTATACGACATTAAATATCCAATAATCTGATGCATATGTCGTATAACTCCAGTTGTCTATTAGTAATCAATTGATTTTATGGTTATACCTGAACTCAATGTTCCAGATTGCGGCAATAAATGCGACACTCAACCAAAAACCAGCCAGTGACCTTATTGCCCTTGGTCATCAGATTCTAGATAGTGGGCTAAGGGTTTTTCCATCAGTATATATTAGCTCAAATTGTAGCGCTACATTAAGCTGATGACCATGAGGAACGGCCCAGTTGTTAAAGGTCGATTTGAGTTACTTGACAAATGGCAAAATTAGCAATAAAGTTTACTTGACAAATCATTAATACAGCCAAGTTTACGGAGAAAATTTTGGATAATAGCACTCCAGTTTTTTTTAATTCAGATTTAAAAGCCGATCGTTTAAATTTTATTTCACGCTTGTTACTAGACGCTCGTTATAGTGCTTTGAACGATGCGAATACAGAATTAGATGATAATTACTGCAAAGGCACTCTAGCTTTCGGGCGTCAGAGGCAGGCAATCATTCAAGCTTGCTTGAAGAAACAATATCCATGGTTAACTGTCTCTCATGCCGGGACGGATGTGATATTTAAAATTGGTTCTGTAATTGTTCGTTTTTTTACGGATAATTCACGCCATCCTAGGAAGCCAAGGGTTTTGATACCCACAGTAGCTGAATCTACACAACTCGGAATTTTTGAGCCAAGTAGTAATGAAGTTGTGTTGTGGCGCTTTATCGTTGAAAAAGCAATGAATGATGAAGATGTCGATACTGTCTACTTTATTGGGATTAATGAGTTTAATGAGATTATATGTCGATGGACCTATGAAGGCTCTGTTCCGGTTCTACACAGCATAGATGATTCAACGCCACACGAAAAAGAATTGCCACCGGCATCTGTAACACCCAAATTCAAAGATGAAAAATCTAACCCCAAACTAGACGATGTTCAACGGTAATGAGTTACGATTGGCAAGACAATATCATGGGCTGTCTTTGAATGAGCTTGCCAATTCGATAGAAAAATCACGTCAATATATACATCAGTTAGAGACTGGAAGAACTGAACCAACCGAACAGACTATTAAGCTATTGGCCGATACTTTAAAAGTTTTGCCAAGTTTCTTTTGCACTTCGGGACAAACGTATTTTGCAGAGGAGCAATTTCACTTTAGAAAAAATGTCACAACCAAAGTAGTTTATAAACAAACAGTGAAAGCACGTGGTGAGTTTTTTGAAAGAATTGTTAAATTTATTGATGAAAAATTAAATTTACCTGAAGTTGATTTCCCCAGCATTGATGTGGAAACCAATGAGGAGATTGAAAAAGCAGCTGAAAAAACTCGTAGTCATTGGGATTTAGGTATGGGCCCCATTTCAAATATGGTTCGCGTAGTTGAAAATGCGGGTGCTGTTGTAACGTATTTTGATGGCGTTTCTACTTCTGTCGATGCTTTATCCATTACAGCAAAAAGACCCATTATTATCCGCAATGATTCTAAACAAAGTCCTTACCGATTAAGGTTTGATCTTGCTCATGAAACAGGGCATCTGATTATGCATGAAGGACAAGTTACGGGTGATAGATTGACCGAATTGCAAGCAAATAGATTTGCATCGGCCTTTCTTATGCCTAGAACTACATTTTCTAAAGACTTCATGATGTTTGGGAATCGAGGTAGTAGGATTAGTTGGCAAGGTCTTTCTGATATTAAATTGAAATGGAAAGTAAGCAAAGCAGCTATTTTATATAGAGCTAAAGATCTAAATCTGATCGATTCTGATCAATACAGAAGTGCAATTATAGGATTAAAAAAGCGCGGTGAAGGTATTGTTGAATCAGAAGATCATTTTATAGAAAAAGAAAAATATGAATTGTTGAATAATGCATTTGCTTGTTTAGATCAGTATTATCAAATTAAAGCTAATGAATTTGCTGAGTTTTTTAAAGTAAAATCTGACTTTTTTTCTGTTCTTGTGGATATTCCCAAGAATCGGCCTAAATTACAATTAGTTGGCAATTAGGATCAATGGGGGATAATCGAAATTTACCAGGAATTCAGCTTGGCTGCTAATTAGAAATAGCACTAGCTGTGCAGTGAGGGAATTAAAATCCAATAAATTTCACCATCAATAATCCATTTGACAACCTGCCCAAAAATCCACTATATTTTCCCAAACTGGTAAAAAACCGCCCGGAGCGATCTCGGCGGTTTTTTTATGCCCATAAGATTTTAGCAGACCCGCTCAGGCTTGCCTGACGCGGGTTTTTTTATGCCCGTAAGAAATTGACGACGCACCCGCCCGGAGCTTGCCCGGCGCGGGTTTTTTAATGCCTGAAAAAAACTCCCGCAAGGGGAATGGTTCCCTACGAACATTGTTGAAGATGACAGATCTGGTAATTATTAACTCGAATAAAGAAGCGGTGACTTCGCATATCAGCATTGCCGAAGGTATGGAGGTGACTCAGGATTCTTCTTTGCAGCTTATTAAGCGGTACAAGGCTGATTTAGAGGAGTTTGGAAGGGTGCGATTTCAAATCGTACCCTTCCAAACAAAGGGCGGCGTTCAAAAACACAAGGAATACATGCTCAATCGCGATCAAGCCCTATTTTTGATCACTTTGATGCGAAATAACCAGCGAACCGTGGCGTTCAAAAAACGGTTGGTGAAGCAGTTTTCGGAAATGGAAGCCTGGATTAAAGAGCGCCTGCAGTCGTCCGTCGAATATAAAGTGATGTCGTCCATCCTTAAGGACGCTCGCGCATTGGCCGGAAAAGAGACCGAAAGCCATCATTATGCGAATGAAGCCAAACTCGTCAACTGGGCGATGACGGGAGCGTACAAGGCCTTCGACAAAGCGGCATTGTCCCAGGAAGAAATGGAATTGTTAAACGATCTGCAAGCCCGGAACGCCGTGCTGATCGGCGCCGGCATGACGCGCGAAAACAGGAAAGAGTCGTTGAGAATAATGGCCGCGCTGAATCGAAATCGCTTGGGTGCCGGCTCTTCAAGCCGCTGTTCCAGGGAGGAACTCTAATGGCCTGGACTCAAGACGACCTTGACCGAATCAAGCGCGCGATTGCCCAAGGCGTGCGCCGCGTGCAATTCAAGGACCGGTTGATCGAATACAACTCGATCAGCGAGATGCTGAAAGCTCGCGAAGCTATCGAAAAAGACCTCAACGACCAGGCTGCGCAGGCCGCCGGCGTGACCCGGCCGCGCGGCTACCGGGCCAGAACCTCCCGGGGTTATTGATGCGGATGTTGCGCTATAAAAAGCCGGTCTCGCTGATCGTCGGACTCGACGGCAAGCCGTTGGCGGCCGAAAGCCGGGCCTACGAAGCCAGCGCCCAGGGGCGGCGCCTGGGCTCGTTCGATGCACCGGATCTGAGCCCGAACCAGGCGGCGACGGCGGAGCTGACTATCCTGCGCCGCCGGATGCGGGCCAGCGTGCGTAACAACCCGTGGATGTCCCGGGGGCTGAAGGCCGATGTCGCCAACGAGACCGGCACCGGCATCATTCCGCGTTCCAAGGCCAGCAACAAGGCGTTCCGCAAAGCCATCCGCACCTTGTGGAACGATTGGCTGCCGTTCGCCGATGCCGACGGCATTTTGAACGCTTACGGCATCCAGTGGAGCGCCGTGCGGGGGCGCAAGGAAGCCGGCGAGGTCTTCATCCGCATCCGTCAGCGCCGGCCTGAAGACGGTTTGCCGGTACCGGTTCAGTTTCAGGTGCTGGAGGCCGATTTCTGCCCGGTCAACATGAACGAAAAGGCGCCCAACGGCAATGATATCGTTTCCGGCATCGAATTCAATGCCATCGGCAAGCGCGTCGCGTATTGGATGTACAAAAAGCATCCGGCGGAGAAGGGCGGTTGGACTTATAACGAGCTGACCCGGGTGCCGGCCGAGCAAATCATTCATCACTTTATTCCGCTGCGTCCGGGGCAGTTGCGCGGCAATCCGGACGCCGTGCAGGCCATCGTCCGTTCCTATCTGTACGACAAATACGACGATGCCGAGCTGGGGCGCAAGGAAACCCGTGCGCACTACACCGGCGTGATCCGCCGGCCCGATTACGGCGCCGACGACTACCGCTTCGACCCGATCTCGGGCGTGCCGATCGGGCTGGACGATGACGGCGTGCCGATGCTGGATCTGGAGCCGGGTTCGTTCCCCAGCCTGCTGCCTGGCGAAGATGTCACGCTGTTCGACGGCGACGACGGCGGCGCCGGCTACGCGGATTTCCAGTGGCAGCAGAAACTGGCGATCGCGGCCGGTCAGGATGTGCCGTACGAACTGACGACCGGCGATTACAGCCGCATCAACGACCGCGTCTGGCGTGCGATTGTGAACCAATACCGGCGCGAAATCGAGCAGACCCAGGATCTGTTCACGATTCATCAGGTATGCCGGGTGATGTGGGAAGCCTTCATCGATGCGGCGGTATTGGTCGGCGCCGTCGAAGCGCCCGGTTACGAGACCCGGCGTTTCGATTATATCCGCACCGACCATCGGGCGCCGGCCTGGCCGTACATCAACCCGTTGCAGGATGCCAACGCCGCCAAGATTCTGAAAGAGGAAGGGCTGGAATCGCGGCAGGCGCTGGTGGCCGAGCGCGGCTGGGATGTCGAAGATGTCGACGAACAGCGCGCGGAAGACAAGCAACGCGAAAAGAAACTCGGTTTAACCGACTCAACCCATCAGTGACGTTATGAGCAACCCGATTAAATTATTGACCCGTTTATTCAGCCGCAACAGCGCTAACGCCGTGGTGACTGAAATCTACGCCAAGGCGGTCAACCAGCCGCTGTTCGTGCATCCGGCCCTGGGCGAAATGATCGTGCAGGGCTATCTGCATGCCGATGTCAACCAGCTGGCCGGGGATGCCGGTCAGCGCGGCATGGACAAGACCGAAGCGACGGTCGGCATACTCGATATTTCCGGGGCCTTGGTGTCGCGTTACACACCAGGCCCATGCAGCGCCGGTCCATTGAGCTACGAGGAAATCCGCGACAACTTCGATGCGATGATGGCCGACCCCGGCATCAAAACCATTATCGGCCGCTTCGATACCCCGGGCGGCATGGCCGCGCAAAACATGGATCTGACCGACCATATTTACCAGGCGCGCGGCCAGGGCAAGCGCCTGATCGCGATGGTCGACGACATGGCCTATTCGGCTGGTTTCGCGCTGGCGTCCGCGTTCGATGAAATCTGGATTACCCGTACCAGCGGCGTCGGTTCGGTCGGCGTGGTCAGCTATCACATCGATCAATCCGACTTTAACAACAAGCTGGGCGTCAAGATCGAATACCTGCATGCAGGCGCCCGCAAAATCGACGGCAACCCGCACGAACCTTTGGGCGATGAGGCCAGGGCAAACTTCATGGGCGAAATTTCCCGTTTGTACGACCTGTTTGCGTCGACGGTCGCGCGTAATCTGGGGCTCAGCGTAGAGGCGGTAAAAGCGACGGAAGCGGGCACGTTCCACGGCGAACGGGCGGTTGAAGCCGGCTTCGCGCACAAGATCGGCACCTTCAGCGACCTGCTGCAATCGCTGATCCCTCAGGGCCATGATCATGTCGTCACGGTGACGATGGAGGATCAGGGCGGCATGACTCCGCAGCAAGAACAGTCCGGCCTGTCTGAGCCGGAACAGCCAGAAGATCATGCCCTGGATGATGGAGAAGAGGAATCTCAAGGCGGCGAATCTTCGCAGCCGGCAGCGAGCAGCAAAACGTACAAGGAAAAACTTGAGGATCAGAAAAAACGCCGCGATCCGGACGGCATCGAGGTCGACTCAAAAGCCAAAATAGCCGCCGAGATCCGCGCGATCTGCGCCGCCGCAAAAGTGCCGGAAGCGGCCGCGAATTACATTACCGCCGGCACCGATGTCGAGCAGGTGCGCGCCGATCTGTTCGCCATGCTCACGGCGGGCGAGATCGAGATCAGCAACGCCTTGCCGGCCAAACTGGTGGAAACCGCGCAACAAACCGCACAGCCGTCCGCCGGCAGCATTTACCGCAAACGCCAACAACATTTCAAACGATAGGAAAACATCATGGCCACACTCACTGAAAAAGCCCACGCCGGCGAATTTATTCTCACCGAAGTCGATGCGGCGTTCCGCGAAAAAATCACCGTCATTTCAGGACAGAACCTGATGGCCGGTACCGTCCTGGGGCGCATTGAAACTGACGGCGCCACTGCCGCGGCCGATGCCGGCAATACCGGGGACGGCGCCATGGGCGAGATTACCGTTAGCGCAGGCGTGCAGGAGGGCGATTACCTTTTGACAATTACCGCTGCGGCCACCAATGCCGGCAATTTCCAGGTCACCGATCCGCAGGGCGATGTCGTCGGGGTCGGTACGGTCGGCGCGGCCTTCAGCGGTGGCGGCTTGTCCTTCACGCTGGCTGACGGCGCGGCGGATTTTATTGTCGGCGATACCATCACGATCACCGTAGCGCCCGGCTCCAAAAAATACACCCTGC
The DNA here is from genome assembly GCF_000383855.1 of Methylobacter marinus A45. GTDB lineage: Bacteria > Pseudomonadota > Gammaproteobacteria > Methylococcales > Methylomonadaceae > Methylobacter > Methylobacter marinus. Next base: position 4,650,433 of record NZ_KB912877.1, on the reverse strand, counting down.
ATGATCCGGCTGCGACTGATGGCAGCCAGCATGCCGCCGGGATTCTGTACGCCGTCGTCGATGCGTCACTGGCCGATGCCAAAGGCGTGGGCATCACCCGATTGGCGACCGTTGCCGACGTGTCGCTGACTTGGAAAACCGGCATCAGCGCCGACGCCAAGGCGGCGGCCATCGCGCGCATGGCTGAACAGCATCTGCTGGTCCGCTAACACAAGATTTTAACCGTTTGGAGAAAAACGCATGCCATCCTTAGATATTTTTAACGATGACGCTTTCGGCGTCGTCAACCTGACCGCCGCCATCAATGACGCTGCCGAAGGGCAGGCCGTTCCCGGCATTATCGACGATTTGTTCCAGGAAGAGGGCATCACCAGCACCGCCGTTTTCATCGAGCGCGACGGCGATACCTTGACTCTGGTTCCCACAGGCGAACGCGGCGCTCCAGGCAGCGCATCCGGCAAATCGAAACGCCAGGCGATTCCATTCAGCACCGTGCATTTGCCGGTCGTCGACGGCATCAATGCCGATGAAGTGCAAAACGTGCGGGTGTTCGGTTCCGAAACGGAACTTCAGACCGTGGAAGGCATGGTCAACAAGCGTCTTATGAAAATGCGCAAACGCCTGGATGCGACGTTGGCTTTTCACCGGATCGGGGCGCTCAAGGGGCAGGTGCTGGATTCGGACGGCGCCACGGTCCTGCTGGACGCATTCACCTCGTTCGGCGTCACGCAGCAATCCGTGGGGATGGCGTTGACGACTGAGACGACCAAAGTGCGCGACAAGATCGTCACGGCCAAGCGCAAAGCCGAAGACGTGATCGGCGATTCCGGCGTCATTACCGGCTGGCGGGCGGTATGCGGGCGCAATTTCTTCGACGCCTTTGTCGGCCATCCTGCCATAGAGGCCGCCTATGCCGGCTGGAGCGAAGCGGCCAACGTCCTGCTCGGCGATCATCGCGCGGCCGGTTTCCGTGTCGCCGACGTCGAGTGGCGTGAATATTACGGCAAGGTCGGCGGCGTCGCGTTCATCGATCCGGATGAAGCGTATTTGATCCCTATCGTTGACGGCCTGTTTATCACCCGCTACGCCCCGGCCGATTATATGGAAACCGTCAATACCATCGGCTTGCCGTATTACGCCAAACAGGAGCCAAGACGGTTCAACAAAGGCATTGACATGGAGGCGCAGTCCAACCCGTTCAATATCTGCACCAAGCCGCGCGCGATTATCAAGCTGACCAAGGTTTAACCTGATGCCGGCATTGATTCTGCCTTATTTGCTAACCGCCGCGCTGTCGTTCGGCGGCGGGTTTTATTTGGCGCATGAACTGAACGCCGCCAAAGTGGCGCGTATTGAATTAGCGGTCGAACAAGCCAATGCCGAAGCCGCCGCGCAGTTCCATGCTGCGCAAGAATTAGCCAACAAGGCGCAGCTAAAAGCCCTCGCCACTAACCGAGAACTGGATAAATCACATGAAGCTTTTATTGCGACCGTTAATGATTACAGGCGCCAGTTGGATGCTCTTAGCGTGCCAGTCCCAGCAGCCTGGAAAAGTCGTAATGGTGACGTGTCCGCCGGTGACAGTGCCGGCATTTCTGCTGCAGCCGCCGCCGAAGCCGAACTTGCAGAAGCGGTTGGTCGAATTGTTAGAGAAGAGGGCGCCAAAGGCGATGCAGCGGGGATCTACGCCAACAGCGCCCATATCTGGGCGTTAACGCTGAATTCAAATAGTGAAAAAAAAGGGAGATGACAATAATGCCTGAAAAAGACCCACTTTCTTACTCACTATTAACCTATGCCTGGGTGTTCTGCCTGTCAGTATTCGGCGGCTCGGCGGGCTACCTGCGCAAAATCCGTTCCGGACTGATTGCCCGGTTCTCCATTACTGAATTGGCCGGCGAATGGGTGATCAGCGCGTTTGTCGGCGTCGTGACGTTTTATTTATGCGAATGGTCGGCGATGCCTGGCGTGCTGTCGGCAGCCTTGATCGGCATTGCCAGCCACATGGGCAGCCGGGCTATTTTTATATTGGAGACGGCCGCCGACCGGGCCTTTCAGCGCTTTATCGAAGCTAGAAGACCGTGATCGGCATCAAAATATAATTTTTTAACTGTAGTGAGAAAAACAATTAAGAGGCGTCAATGTCAGCATTCACTAATTATTTAGAAGAAGAGATCCTGAAGCATATTTTCAGAACCGGTTCATTCACCAAGCCGGCGGCGCTCTACGTTGGCCTTATGACAGCCGTATCCGACGGCGAGACCGGCACGGTAGCGGAAGTGTCGGGCGGCGGTTATGCGCGCGTTTCTGTGGCCCCGGATGATTCGAACTGGGATGCGGCTGTCGGAGGAAACGGCACCACGGCCAATACTAACGCCATCACGTTTCCGGAAGTGACAGCCGATTGGGGCACCGTCACGCATTTTGGCATCTGGGATGCCAGTGCAAATGGCAACCTGTTGGTTTATGCGGCATTGACAGTGCCTCGCAACATCACCAGCGGATCGACGCCAGATTTTGCAGCCGGCGCGCTGACCGTGCAGATCGACAATTAGTGGCCGAACCGGCTGATGAAAGCAGAGATGATGAATTAGATAGGGATATTTTAAATTTAGGCAATAGAGCGTCGGCCTATTGCGATAAAGATAAATTGCTACCACAGCAAAAAATGCGTTTCAAACTGGAAGATTATTTTAACTTCGATAATAGAAATAACTGGGCGTAACGATGCCAATACTCTCGACAGTCATTTTAACATCACAGCCGCAAGCGAATGGAACGCTGCTCGTGCACGAGCAACACACGGATCATACAGGATTCAAACATGACCATATTTATATCGCTCAGGCCGGCGCAGACATAAATCTTGCCGCCGAATTGCGCGCTCAGGTTATGGGTACCGAGATTGACAGACGAGAGGCGGCGGCGCTTGAGGCTGAGAACTTCATCTTACCGTTCAGCAAGTATGAGTTCCTTAATTTATTCACTCAGGCCGAAAGGCTAGCCATTCGGACAGCTGCTAAAAATGATGTGGTTATAGAGGATTTTTTATCCTTGCTGAGCGAGGCACCGGCGGTTTATTTAACAAATCCTGATGTGATCGCGGGCATTAACTATTTCGTTCAGGCTGAACTTCTGACACAGGATCGTGCCACGGAGGTATTGAATGGCTGAGTATTACATTTACTCGGATGCGGCAGGGGTGGGAGATGGTAGTTCATGGGCTGACGCATTCACTACGATTACGGCTTGCTTAACGGCTGTGACCGAGGCCGACGGCGATATATTTTATGTTGCGTCAGATCACAATGAGCTGAATAACGCAGCATTAACTCTGTCATTCGGTGCTTACGTCAAACTGTTATCAGTGAACCGCACATCTGGTTTGCTCGAAGCAGGTGCCATCATCAGCACATCCCACATACTCGGGGCTAATGTCAAAATAGACGGCAATCTGTATTGCTTTGGCGTTGCTTTCGTTATCGGCGTAAATCCTTCAGGCGGGACCAACATCAATCTCCAACTAGGGGACAACAACTCCATCCTGTCGTTTTCAAACTGCGCATTCACGTTACTCCATTCGGCAGGTGCGTCCTATTTCATCTTGGGCCGAAGTGCAAATTCCAGCAGCGCCATTGAGATCGATCTTAACAACTGCTCGATCAGCTTCGGTAATGGAGGCCAGGGAATTGTTCCATGCGGCGCAAAAACAACAATGACGAATTGTAGTATCGGTGAAACAGGGCATGCTCCTAATGCTATATTCAACGCAAAAATTATGACAGGTATAATGGGGGAGATGCGCCTTGCTGGATGTGATTTCAGTTACGGGAGCGCGCTATATGACGCCAGCGCAGTGAAGAGTCATGCAAGCCGAATGCTGTTTGTGCATTGCTTGGTTCCTGGCACGTTAGGAACTGGCACTCACCCCGGACCTGGGTATCTTGAATACGAGCTACACGCCTGCGGCACCGATACAGACGATAACGCCTATCAATACAATTACCAAGGCGGCGCAGGACTCATCAGTTATAACACCGGCGTTTATCCTGCATCGGGTGGCGCTACGTTTTCTGACACTGATGGCACTGATGACCCGTTGTCGCTGATGATGGTGTCTAGTGCGTATGCAAGTAGGCACTATCCGCTGTATTCCCCATGGTTCAATGTTGCCATCGACTCAACAGGCAGTAAAGCTCTTTCAGTAGATTTCGCGCACACGGGTGTTTCGGCATTGAAAGATAATGAAGCTTGGGTTGAAGTTGAGTATATGAGTGAGACAGAAAACACGCTGATCACCAGGGCAATATCTGCGCCCGTCGCGTCCGGCACTAATGCGCTTGACATGCTGGCTTCAGGCAGCGATCTGGCGGATACAGCAGAGGCGTGGACAGGCATCATGGACGAGATAACGCATACGCTCAGTAAATCGGTAACGGTTGAGCAGCAGGGCTTTGCAAGAGTGCGCGTGGCGTTGGCTAAACCATCGACAACGGTCTACATCGACCCACAGGTTACGGTAATCTGATGTTATTTGTTCCTGGTCTTGGCTATGTGTCTGGGAGTGGGTTTATCCCTGGTGGTAGCTACATTCAAGTGCCGGCTGCTGCGGTCGCCCTGGATGGTGCCGCTACAGCGACAGCCGCTGCCGCCGGCTCCCTGAAAACTGTTATCTCGCTCTCTGCGGCGGCCGTCATGCAATCAAGCGCCGCCGGCGCACTATCCATGGACATTAGCCTTGAAGGCTCTGCTGCCGCTGTAGCATTGGCCAATGGTGCATTAACTGCTCAAATCAATATGTCCGGCGCTGCCACCGCCGTAGCTGATGCATCCGGCAATCTGGCCGCGCATGTATCGACAGCACTGTCCGGCCAGGCTGCCGCGTTGGTTTCGGCCGAGGCCGATCTGACGGCGCAAGTCGATCTTGGCGCTTCTGCCGTGGCTCAGGCGTTGGCATCCGGCGACTTGACAATGGACGACTTATTCTCAGACCGGCTCATTGAAAAATATACGTTACGGCCGCCCGAGCGCAACTATGCCATCAATGCGCCTGCGCGCAATTACACATTACAGGCGGTCGCATGAAGATAAACAGCAAAGTTCCGGCGGAAATCATCCCTGTTGTTTTCGATTTTTCCGAAATCATCCCGGCGTTCGACAGTGTTGTTGAAGTCGGCATCGCGGTTATCGAAGGCGCCGATGCCGATTCGCCGTCCATGCTGATTGGCTCGCCAACGACCAATGGCGCAACCGTCGTGCAATTGGTGCGCGGGGGCGTGGCGGATGTCAAATACCGACTCTATTGCCTGGTCGCAGTCGGTGATGAGAAATATCAGATCGACGGCGATATGACCGTCACAGTGTGGCATTCCAAATGACTGATTTTTATTATGACTGATTTTTATTCCCTGATGCCTGACTCGCTGTTTACCGAGACGCTCGGCGACGATGTGACTTATCACGCCAAAGCCGGCGATATCGAGATCAAGGCATTTGTAGATGATTACTTGGAACCTGTATTTTCCGGCGAGGCGCATGTGCAGGAGGGCCGCAAAAGAATTGATGTGGCCGTGGCCGATGCGCCGGGCCTGAAAAAAGGCATGAAGTTCACGCACAACGGCGTGAAATACACGGTTGATGACATCATCGCCAATGACGGCCAGTTTGCCAGCTGTGTGGTGAGCTAATGGCGAGCATTAACGTACAGATTGATCAACAGCAGGTTGATGAAATTTATCGTTTGCTGGAGAACGTCAAACACGGCGCCGAAAAGGCCATACGCGTATCGCTTAACCGTACACTGGACGGCGCTGTAACGTTGACTGCTAAGAGGATTGGCGAAAAAGTCACGCTGAAGTCGGCCATGATCAAAAGCAAAATCACCAAGGCGCGTGCCAAAAACTATGCGCTGGGGGCAACGATGCGGATGCAGAGCGGCCGCATGCCGCTGGCCGCGTTCAGCACCAACCCGAGCGCCGCCAATTTCCAGGCCGGCGGCCGTGGCAATGGCGTATCGGTCAAGGTCTGGCGGGATCAGCCGCCGACGCGCTTCCGCCATGCGTTTTTCGCGGTCATGCCGAACGGTTATATCGGCCTGTTTCAGCGGCGGGGCGGAGATCGGTTGCCTATCGATGAATTAAAAGGACCGTTTCTCAGCTCGATCTATGATCAAACGCCCGGATTGGCGTATGAGGTCGAAACCACATCGGCGGCTCGCCTTCAGCGCGAGCTGGCGCACCAGGTTGACTACTTATTGGGGCTAAACAATGGCTGAGACGATACGCGAACGGATAATAGCGGCATTCACCGACCGCGCGGCGCCGCTGTCGAATCTGGACATCGAGCGGGCCAAGCGCAACCTGGGCGAAAGCAACGACCGGTTTATTTCGATCTGGGACGGCGAGGATCAACTGCTGGAATCACGCTATGGCAAGGAGCAGTTGCAGTTCCCGCTGGCGCTGGAATGCATCTGGAAACACGGCAGCGATAATCCGAGCGCGTCGGCCAATGAGCTGATGGGCGAGATCATCACCACGATGATCGGGATCGGCAAGGACCGTACCTTTGGCGGTCTGGTGGACAAGGTCACAGCGGCCACCAAATCGCCGCAGTACCCGGCGGACGGAAGCGATTACACGACGCTGACCGTCATTTTCTTGATTAATTACACGACCGTTGTGGGTGATCCCTATGTTGTCTAGCATCCGGGACAGGCACGGTTGCCCTTTAATATTTTGCCGCCTCGGCGGTCTTTTTTAACGGAGATTACAATGGCAAATGCCGAAAATGCGAAACTACAATACGAGGCCGGGCAAAATGTTTACACGATGTCCGCCTTGGCCGATTCAGGCGATGCGACTGTGTTCACATCATCCGCAACGCTGTTTTCCAAAAAATCCGGCTATGCGCCCGACGTGCGCCCGAATGGACTGATCACAGGCGGCGCCATCACGCCGGCGGTATCCAATACCAATGATATGGTCGATGTCGCCGCGCTAACCTGCTATTTAGCTGGCGTCAAGGTCGCGGTCGCGGCGGATACCGATGTGTCGATCACGCGTGGACTGATGACCGACACGCATAATATCACTTCTATTACCGTCAAAAGCGACGGCACCATCGAAGCCGTTTCCGGCAATGATGGCACGGAGTTCAGCGAAACGCGCGGCGCGGCAGGCGGTCCTCCATTGATCCCGGTCGGCTCTATCGAAATAGGCCAGGTGCGTACCACGAGTGTCGATGCGGCCGCTGTGGATGATGCGGAAATCGTTCAGGTTGTCGGTGTGCATCAGGAGCGATACGACTATCCTATTTTCGAGATTGATTATGCCAATGCAGAGGTCACGTTTGCATCGGCTCTGCCGCTGATCCATACCGGCGGTGTGCCAAAAGCGGTTTACGCGTCCTATGCCGATCCGATCTTCGCTGATGTGCAGTTGTCGTCCGATTTCGTGCCGGCGGAAACCTCGCACTCGGTGTCCTCGACGCAAGTTTATGGCAGTACGCTCGGTTCAACATCCAGTTCACTCGGTCAGGCGTCATTTACGGCCTTTCTGAATGATGGCATCGGCGATGCGCTGGTCGGGCTGAAAAACGCCATTCTCTGGTTTAAATTCTTTCCGGATCGGTACAAATCGTCCTACATGCTGACGCAGGGCAAACTGGGCATCAGCCGGACATTTCCGGCCGGTGACAACATCCAGGCGGCATGCACCATTTCGGCTGAATCCGAGTCTATCGAGGTTAGCATCTGATGGCGTTCAATAGCCAGAAATTCATGGCCACGGCATTCGAGCCCAGAACGGAGTCGGTTCCTGTTCCCGGGCTCGCCCATTGGTTCGAAGACGGCGAGACAGCGGTCTGGCGGGTGCGAGGCCAGACGGCCAATGAAATGGCCGCCAGTATCGATGCAGGAAGTAAGCACAAGAACATCGATACCATCATCAAAGCCATCGCCGCTGATACCGATCAGGTCGCCGAGCTGCAAAAGGCCATCGGCATCAGCAAGGAGACGCACAGCGACATCATCAAGCGATTGGAGATGCTGGTGCAGTGCAGCGTTGATCCGGTTATCACGCTCGATGTCGCGGTAAAGCTGGCGGAAACCCGTCCGATCGATTTTTATACGCTGACGAATAAGATTCTGTATTTGACCGGGCAGGGCATGGACATAAAAAAATCAAAGCCCTCTGGCAAGATGAAAGTGTCAGGGGGCTGATGGCACTGCTGGACCTGCGCGGCGGATTTCTGTACCAACACAAGCCCAGCCTGTTCCCAGGCGGTGAGATTACCGGCACGGAAATGGCCCTGTGGGAATTGTATTATCGTGAAAAAAACAAGCGGACTAAAACCAAGTAATGGCTGATATATCCCGAACGATTGAAATTATTTTCGGCGCCGTCGACCAGACCGGCAGCGGGATATCGTCCGCCGCCGACAATCTGAACAGACTGACTGGCGCCGCAAGTAATATTACCGAGCCACTGTCTGAAATTGCCGATTATGCGGTCAAGGCCGAAGCGGCCATCGTGTCTTTGGCCGGTGTTTATGGCGGTTATGCCATGGTCAAGGCCTCGGAGTTCGAGCAGGCGCAGATCGATTTAGCCAAGGTGCTAACCGACATCGATCCAAGGATTGAGGAATATACTGATTCAGTAATGGAATTATCCGAGCAATATGGTGTTTCATCGGCCGAAATTTTACAGGGTATCGCCAATTTCAAACAGGCCGGGTTTACCGCTGAAGAGGCTGCTCTCCTGCAAAAAAACGCGCTGGATCTGATGATAGCCGGTGATGTTGAGGCGGCGAACGCATCGGAAATCCTTATTTCGGCAATCAAGGGATTTGGCAGCGAAGCCTCGTCCGCCTCGCGTTATATTGAGGCATTGAATAATGTGTCGAACGATTACGCGGCCGATGTTGCCCAGTTGGCTGAGGGCATGAGCCGCATATCGCCCGTATTGAAGACCATGGGATTCTCGTTCGAGGAAGGCACCGGGCTATTGACGCCCATGATCGAGGTATTTAGAGACGGTGGCGTGGCAGCAGAAGCCCTGAAAACAGGACTGTTGAAGCTGGTGGATGACGCAAAACCGGTAAAGGACGCGCTGGCGGCGCTGGGTGTATCGCAATTGGACCTGAACGGCAACATGCGCTCGGGGCGTGATATTTTCTATGATGTCGCGACCGCCTTTCAAAAAGTGGATGAAAACCAGAAGCTGGTATTTGCCGGGCAACTGTTCGGCATCGAGCAGGCGCCCAAGCTGGTGACGGTTTTCGATAATTTGAATAAAGTTAACGAAATTACCGCATCGGCCATGGCCCTTACAGGATCGGCGGCTAAAGAGGTTGATTTACGTCTTGCATCAACAGCCAAGCAAGCTGATATCGCTAAATCCTCCTTCGAGAATCTTGCCATTGCCATCGGCAAAGAGCTAAATAGCATGTTTTCCGGCGTTATTAGTGGTTCCTCAAGCGTGCTGCAAGCGTTGCGCGCTATCGTGGAGAGCGGCGGGCTGGAGCCGTTTTTGCTAGCCATGCGGCCTTATGTCGATGAATTTGCCAAAACGTTGGACAACATGGCCAAGAATCTGCCCGAGGCCTTCAAAGGGGTTGATTTTTCGGGATTGATTGCGGCGCTGAAGGATTTGGGCTTTGAGTTCGGCAGTTTTTTTGACGGTCTTGATCTGAATACGGTGGAAGGGTTGCAGGATGCGATCCAGTTCCTGGTGGATTCATTTACCTCACTGACCAATGTCGTATCAGGTATTGTTGATGCCTGGGGGCCAGTAGTGCGGGGATTTATAGAGGGTGGGGATGCATTTAATCAGTTGGATGCCCGTACACAGAAAGCGATAGGTACTATGCTGGGGGCCGCCCAGGTATTTGAACAGCTAAAGGGCGCCGTGTTTGATGGGTCAGAAGCACTTAAAACCATTGGAGACGCACTGACAACGATTGCTACCGTGGATATAGGGGCCAAGTTTGCATCCATGCTAGCCGCGCTTAGCGGCGGCGGTTTGGCGGCGGGGGCGGCAGCGTTTGGTGCCGTAACGGTTGCCGCGTATGGGACGTATGCGGGAATTGACGCCAATATCAACGCCTGGAAAGACTATAAAAACACCCAAGATATCGTCAAGGACTCAACAGAGGGCCTTGCTGAGAAGCTGCCCGTAATAAAAGACAAGCTGGAAGAGATCAGTAAGCGTACGGGTGTCACCGTCGTCACCATGAAAGACCTGAACAAGGCAGTCGATGACGGTCGATTAGTCTTCGATGAGGCCTCCAATTCCTATGTACTCGCAGGGGAAAAGGTCAGGAATTTTGATGCGGAAGTAGAAGCGGCAGCCGGTTCCAGCTTTGACTTTGCGGATGAAGTCAACAAAATGGCCAAAGTCTTAAATGTGGCGGAAGTCAGTGCGGAAGAAGCCAAAAAGGGCTTTGAATCACTGGCGCAAGCCGAGAAATATCTGGCGGATACGGCTAAAGAGGGTCATGCCCGGTTCATTGAGTTCCGGGACGGTTTGTATCACGTTACGGAAGGGGGTTTTGAGACAGCGCAGTCTCAAAAGGAATTGGCGGATGAAACCAAAGCGGCCGCTGAAGCAGGTAAAGAAGGGTCTGAAGAATGGAAGCGGGTTCAGGAAGTGCTACTGAAAACCCAAGAACAGGCCAACAATTTCACCATTGAAATGGAGAAATTGTCGAACGAACGCTATGAAATCGACGTTCGGGCCGCCGTGGATTTGCAGACGGCTGAAATTGAGGCTCAAACCCAGCGCATTGCCTCGGCGTTTACTGCCGTGACCGATGTGATTGGTACGCTGGCCGGAAGCGTCACGGAACTGTGGTCGTTATTCTCGGATAAGGCCGGAACTGTCGGGGGTTCCGAATTGGAGGCGGCGGCGTTACGCATGGAGCAACGGTTGGATGCCGAACTGGATTTAAAACGCCAGATGACCGAAGCCGTGATGGCCCAGACCTATGCCCTGACCAGTCGGCTGAATTCCGGAGAACCGTTGATCAGTATCGACGGCGGAACCCTGGCCCCCGAATTGGAACTGGTGTTTGAAAAGATATTGAAATATACCCAAGTGCGGATGACGCAAGAGGGCTTAGCTATGTTGGTGGGGTTATGATTGTCAGTTTGTGCTCCAAATTATTTGATTATGAAGGCGATTTTTTATTGGATGTGGATATGAGCACTAGCGACTTAAGCCACTTATCCCGTCGGGTATCCCGGACGGCTGCGCTGAATGGGGAAGCCTTGATCGTGGATAACGGCTATTCCGCCAGTGATGCCACCTTCATACTCGAGGTCCGGCAGGTGGATTTGAACTTACGTGCACAATTGGCGACCCTGATCACCCGACATAGTTACTTGACCCTATCCTGTGCCGTGGGTCTCTTTTTGGGTGTGGTGGAGTACGTGGACGAATCCAGGGGTTTTAAACTTAAATTTTTAGTTAAGGCGCAGGTCAACGAATGAAACAACTATTTAACAATAATGCCAGTGGCACCTTATCCGCTTCCGTTGACGATCTGGCCGTCACGCTGGTGTTACAAGCGGGGGAAGGGGCCTTGTTTGGCTCCCCGTCGGCCACCACGTATGAACTGGCTACCCTGACGGATGATGGGGTGGTGGAAATTGTAAAGATCACCGGGCGCACAACGGACACTTTAACGGTGGTCCGGGGCCAGGAAGGCACCACGGCGCAAGCCTGGGGGTCCGGTACGACAATTGAAGGCCGGATCACGAAAGGCACCTTGGAGCACCTAGTCCAGAACGTCGCAGAAGGTACGAATGCGGTGGCAATCGGTGAAGGGGCTACAGCGGATGGTGAAAGGGCTACCGTGATGGGGAATTACGCCTATGGCATGCAAGAAGATGATGTGCTCGTCGGGTATAAGGCGATATCCACGGTGGAATCCGGGTGGTCGAGCCTTATCGATAAGGCACAAGGCGATTGGATTCGCGTTGATGTCGGTGGCACGGATTACCTGTTTAGGCAGCTTCTCGAATCAGGCACCACAGGCGTATCCCTGCCGACTTTCGGCACTGACCTCGGGGAGCTTACGGAAGATGGTTCAGTGGTGTGGCAATGTTACGGTGCAGACTCAGGAGGTGGAAGTGCTGCCTCAGCACTGGGGTTTATGAGTACGGCCTTGGGCAACCAAGCTGTAGCCATTGGCAGACATGCACATGCGGTATCAGGAGTGGCTATCGGCAACACCAGTGGTGCTATTGCCCAATCTGTCTCCGTAGGCAGGGAGTCATTAGCCAATGTGAAAGATAGTGTATGTCTGGGTCGTAACTCAGCGGTACGGATTGCCATGCCAGAATGGACCCCGGATACGGAGTTCCATTCCGGGGATGTGATCAAGAATACGGCAGGGACACATGTGTTTCGAGTTGATAATTGGTCGTCAGTCGAACAAGTCTATTTAAGCGGAGGGGTAGAACCGACATGGGATACTGATTTAAATAGCTATACCACAGATACGACGGGCTTCCCCTTCAATAACCTTTCTTGGCAGTGCATCGCCCCGATAGGAGATTATGCCTTATCGGAGACGATAGGCGGTGTGGCTATGGGGGGCTATGCAACCACGGAGCAGGGAGGTGTTGCCCTCGGGTATGAAGCCCATGGCGTCTATAACGGCATTGGTATCGGCCAAGCAGCTATTGCCGTTATGGGCATCGGCATTGGCAACACCGCATATGCCAATGGGGGGGTTGCCATCGGTAAATCCGCATATGCAGCTTCTGATGTGGAATGGAATACAGGTGCCCTAGCCCTAGGGGACTATGCCAGGGCCTACGGAGAGTATAGCAGTTTGGCCATTGGGGAGGGGGCGGAAGCCGCTAATATCCACACCATAGCAATTGGTCCTTATTCGATGGCTAGGGTTGAAAACTCCCATGTGCTAGGGGGTCTGTCAATTGCTCCGAAAAGCGACGGGTACGTTGAATATGATGCCGTGATCTACGGTTCCAGCCAGGAAAACTACCTCCTCGCTAAGGAAGTGTCGCTTACTCAAACAGCCGCAGATGATATAATAGTGATACCTATCCCCGAAGGGGCCTTATTTTTTGTCTCTGAAGTTGGATTAATTCTTACTGAATCTGATACGGTGACAGGTCAACCGGAGATAAGTTTTGGTGTGACAGGTAGTACGGAAGCGTTATTGGCTCAAGTGGCTACGACAAAGAGTGTTGAAGGGGGTAGGAATAAATACACTCCGTTGTCAGATGATGGGATCACTACAGCGATTACCGCTAGCTTAAAGGTATCTGCAACCGCAACAGCCCTAAAGGGGCGGTTCTATATCAAAGGCTTGCTGGTTGAGGGTCAGTAAATGGTAATTAACGGGGGGGTGATCAATGGCACAGCGATCAATGCCGCATCAAGTAGCGGTCGTAACCTGGAAGCCCTCCCCCGGATGTGGGTGGCGACCCGCTATCGCTGTTATTTGACCGGCGAGGCCGACGGCTTGCCGACGGATTTAGAACTGCCGATCAGTTCCTTCCAGACCCGATTGCGATTGACCGGGGACACCGTCTTGACCACGGTGATCAAAGGCGTGGACGCTTATATTGATGCTATCGAAGCCCGGTCTTCCGGGATGTTGCAGGTCTGGCGAGAATACGTGATGTTTGACGGGACGACCCTGCCCTTTTTAATGGTGGAGGCCGCGTTTGACGAGATCACTACCCACACAGGTGGCCGTGCGGGTAGTACCGGGGTGCTGACCGCTCGGGGTCCCTTTGCCCCTAATATCACCGAGATCATTGCCTTAACCACCCCCATCTATTATAGCTTTTCTGGGGGCAAGCGCCGCTACCGGTGTGAGCTGGACCCCCGCTTGCGACCCGGAGATACCGCCCTGATTAACGGGGATGAATTGGTGGTGGATACCATCATCCACATTGTCGACGTGAAAACTACGATTATGGAAATCTCGGAAGTCTAATGGGTAAAGTTACAATTCTGCAAAGCCTGGGGGCGGGCTACTATAAGATTAAGGTGCATTTCGACAATTCTCGTGTGGCAGCAAGGCTCAGTCTATTCGAGGAAAAAATCCCTAAGTTGGAAGCGCGGCTGACGGAAATCTCCGAACGAAAAACGGAACAACAAGTCCTGGTTAATCAAGCCTTACAGGCCCTCAATCAGTATGTGGCTACTACTCCGGTACAAGAATATGTCCAGAACCCCAGCACCTTGAATAAGCTGACGGCAGCGGCGTATGCCGAACGGGGCAAACTGGATACCATTGACCGGGAAGAACGCTTGGTCAAGCTGCAAAAAAAGGAAATGGAACAGGAAAAGAAAAAGCTGACTTCGTTGTGCCCGGACGATTTTGAGACTTATGCATGGTGCGTGGCGAACAATGAAAACTTGACCGGTGAGCTGGAATCGATTGAATGCGATTACCTGTTGCAACGGGACATCCACACCGATCAAATTAAGAATGACACTGGCATTTGGCTTCCAGGCACTGCATCTGCCCCGGAATCTACGCTACAGCATGCACTGGCCTCCTCGGCCTGGGCGGCTTGGTTTAATCTCTGCGTGGCCCCGGCTGCCCAACGCCATAAAGCCCGATACCGGGTGGCAGTGATTGACGGCTTGGATAAGGACGCCAATACTTGTAACCTGACCTTTCAGGGCCGCTATGATATGAGCAAGGACCCGTCCAAACTGGTCGATGATACGCCGATTCACCCGCAGTTTTCCGAAGCCCAGCAAGTTCACTACACCGGAGCGGATATCGTCTATCCACCCTGTAATGGAAAGGCCTTTGAGGATGGGGATAAAGTGATTGTGGATTTACATGGTGGAGTAGGAACACCAACGGTGATTGGATTTTATGAAAACCCAAGGAAATGTCAAGGCCCATGGACATTCATAACATTGCTTGGGTTTAACACTAATGGTGTACCCGGAGAACTTGGTATTCCATTGGATGCATCCGGCCAGGGGCCGATATCCGTCTATTCCTATACCGTATTAGTGGAGGGGTTCGACTGGGAGACTGTGCCAGGTTCCTTGATGCAATCAACAACTGTGGACGAAATAGAGACGAATGCCGAATTCCAACGGATGTACACTACAGCCGCGTTAGGGGTGTCAATAAAAATTGTACAGACATTTACTCGAACATTGACAGCCCATAAAAAACAGAATATGTACTATCCCGCCACATTCGAGTATGAAGAGTATGAAGTACTATTAGAGGAATCCATCACGTCAGATATGACTATAGGTGATGTGCATTATGGCGACATTTACAGCTATTCAGGCACGACTACTATTACTGGCAGTCCAGGGGTAGAAGGTACTTCACATCGGGAATTTACCGCTACAGCTAAGCAGCTAGCTATTTATCAAGATGGGTCTGTAAAGGCCACAAGAAACTATTCTGCAACAGGAACCCAGCATGAGGGGGTGTCGAGTATTACCTATTCCCGCATAACAACGGGGGATTTAGATGATATTACTGATGAGGATATTATCAACGCTGAAACAAGTACCTGGAATCCTGGGTTCTTGGCCTATATGCAGCCTGAACCGTTTCCTACACCAGGACCAAATAATGTCGATATAATGTTGAATAGTAATGCGTGGTGATACAGATGTAAAAGAAATACGGCATTAAAGGATGTTTTTCAAATTGAATATAATAAGTTCTTGAATAATAAAAATATATTATCGATGTGTCGCGGGTTCAATTCCCGCCGCCTCCACCAATTCCGAAAGGCGAACTGATCTCAGTTCGCCTTTTTTATTGCCTGCGCCCCGCGCTACAGGCCTTACCTTGTAAGGCTTTACGGACTTCGCGCCTTTCTTGATCGCGGACTTTTCAGGGCAATTCTTCTCAGAATGGCCCAATACTCTCAGTGACTCTCCCCACCGCGCAAAGCCCAAGTCCATGGCTAGAGAATAGAGGACCATTGAAAAACAATGGATTATTGGCGGACTCATCAACGGAGCTTGAATGCGAAATCGGGTGAGCGAAAGGAAACTAAGTAATGGGCATGGAATAAATCAGGGAATTGGGAGCCAATGTAACAAAAATGTTTGTATTTATTGATAATTACCCACAACTCGCAACATCGGTCAAGCCCTTATATGCAATCAGGAGCCTTGATCGATAAGCTCTTCGCTTGCAGGAGTCGGTCAGGCTGGATAGTATTACCTATCTAAAATGATATATATAGGTAATACTATCCATGGCAAAGCCCTCTACCGCCAGCAGTGCCTGGCACAAGGCCCTGATGACCATCCGAGAACTGGGAGGCATCATCCGTACAACGGATGCAATCCAGGCAGGGATTCATCCCCGAACGCTGTATCAGCTTAGAGACAGTGGCGA
The DNA here is from genome assembly GCF_000383855.1 of Methylobacter marinus A45. Lineage (GTDB taxonomy): Bacteria > Pseudomonadota > Gammaproteobacteria > Methylococcales > Methylomonadaceae > Methylobacter > Methylobacter marinus. Next base: position 4,634,056 of record NZ_KB912877.1, on the reverse strand, counting down.
GCTGGAGGTTCTGTCACGAGGCGTTTACCGCCTTACAGCTCAGGGCGACATTTCCGATCCGGACCTTGTCACCGTAGCGACGAGAGTTCCTCAGGCCATCATATGTCTGGTATCGGCACTGGCTTTTCACGAAATCACCACTCAAATTCCTCATGCCGTTTCCATTGCGTTGGCCAAGGGCTCGGAAACACCACGCCTGGATTATCCTCCGCTAAGCGTATACAGGTTTTCTGAAGCAGCACTAAAGGAAGGCGTTGAAACACATCAGATTGATGGCATTTCAGTCAAAGTTTATTGCCCGGAAAAGACACTGGCAGACTGCTTTAAATTTAGAAACAAACTCGGAATGGACATCGTGCTGGAAGCCCTAAAACTCTATAAAGCACGCAAAAAATTTAACCTCGGCGAACTGATCAGGTATGCGAAAGTCTGCCGGGTGGAAAAAGTCATGCGCCCCTATCTGGAGGCAACACTATGACTACACGTAAAAATATAGCAGCCTCGGTTCGCCAAAGGCTGTTAAACCGAGCAAAAAGCGATCAGAGACCATTTGCTGAATTGCTTCAATACTATGCGATGGAGCGTTTTCTATATCGTCTTTCACGATCAGCACATGCCCAACGCTTTATCCTTAAGGGGGCTCTTATGCTGCGCGTTTGGCAGGCTCCTGTATTTCGCCCGACCATGGATATCGACATGCTGGCAAAGACCGGTAATGACGAGGAAAACATCATTTCGCAAATCACAGAAGTGCTGAATGTCGAAGTCGAGCCCGATGGATTGGACTTTGATACCGACTTTATCCAATCCGAGCGTATTACCGAAGATGCAGACTATCAGGGTATCCGCATTCGCTTTCGTGGCACGCTCGATTCAGCCAGGATAAATATGCAGCTCGACATTGGGTTCGGCGATATTGTCCATCCTGATCCAATAGAATCTGAATTGCCGACATTGCTCGATTTCGCGGCGCCAAGATTGCTCTGCTACAGCCGCGAGAGCGCTATCGCAGAGAAATTTGAAGCCATGGTAAAGCTTGGAATTTTGAATAGCCGGATGAAGGATTTTTACGATATTTGGATGTTATCCCGACAATTTAACTTCAATGGTGATCAACTGAAGCAAGCCATTCTGCTCACGTTCAGACAGCGAGGCACCTCGTTGTCTGAAAATATTATCGCATTCCAAGAATCATTTTCTGCCGAAAAGCAGGTGCAATGGACAGCCTTCCGCAGACGCCTTGGGCAGGAGCATTTACCCAAGAACTTTGCAGACATCGTGGATCAAGTGTCACGCTTCCTAGCGCCCATCGGAGAAGCCGCATCGGTAGGCCAGTCATTTGACAAAGACTGGAGCGCACCAGTTGGCTGGCAATGAGCCATCATGAGCAATACCCCTTAAATACGAATTAAGAGCCTAATAAACGCCAGTTCACCGATAACGTTAAGGAACGGGAATGAAATAAATCCACACCTACACCGGAAATTTATCCACGTACTTGAGGAAGTTATTTTTATACGCATTCCTAAGTATAAATTCTTAAAAATTATAAGGTTATATAAGTATATATGCTTAAGTAGTGGCGCTAATTGAATGTGCGCTTCCTGAAGCTCAAAATTGGCAGCATGTAACTATTCCGCCCGGTTCGGGTTATAAACTTGCAGGAGGTTAAGACGTGTCATTGATAACCGTTGAAGTTTTAAACAAGGAAACCGGTAAAATCGGAACCATGCCGGTTGCCGTTAACCCTGTGTTTTTACGCGGAGATAATTCGCCTGTCATGCTCGACTACCTGCAGCGCATTATCGATCCACGGCAACGACCCGTCCTCAAGCCGATAAGTATATCGCCACGTTAGGCAAGACCAGCGCGAGCGATGGCCGGTTTTCGCTCCAATACATTACTGATGTTGCGCATGCCGTCGTGAGCCGTTGACACTGGCCTCGCCACCTAAAAAATCCTGCCCGGTTCGGCAAGCGCGCCAAGAACGTACCAATCCCAATTCCCCTTAGAGTTCAACAAACCAATGCTGTCGCGTTTCCGCGCTGATCAAGATCGCGATACTGTTTACAAGCCCCGTGGGAGCGATGCCCACATCGCGACTAGCCAAATCCGTATGGCAGCTGCCGCTTGCGTTCGTCGGCATGATGAGCCTCGGAGGGGGGAGGGGCGCCGGTCTGATGGGGCCGCCAATGCCCGGCGCGCGCTGACTGGACTGAACCGCTTCGGATTGAGGGTTGCTCATACCGGGCTCGCACATGTCATGCCGCGCTCGAAGTCCGGTATCGGTTCCCACGGAGGACCGTGGGAACCAGGTAACCGTAGATAAATCAAGGTGTTACTCGCTCCCACGCTCCCGCGCTCATCGTTATACATAAGTCAAAAATTACTGTTTTGCAATCTTAGCTAATGAGGCTTCGATACCATTTTTTGTCGCCCAACGTTCCCGACTTCGAAATCGCGATCTGGGGATCGCTCCCACAGAGCATCCGGCCCCTTGTGGGAGCGACGCCTTCGTCGCGATTTCGAAGCCACTGATGTTCAATATCCGCAGATTTATCAAACAGCACCGTTTCCAGGTATACGACGAACTCTGTTTAGCAAGTTTACCGATACTTGTGTATAACGGCGAGCGCTCCCGCGTGGGAATGCATACCCAGCTATGAAAGCCTTGGTTTCGGTTAACACGGAAACGGGCAAGCGTTTTATCGTGCGAATGAATTCGTACCTGCAATTTTATGCAACCGGTTCCATAAATTCCGTCAGGCATGCGATTTTATGTAAAATAGCGGGCTTTATCGATCGGCTAGAAAGGCGCACGGCGCTCAATCGTCCCGCAAACAACATAAAACAAATTTTAGACTCCACGTAATTACCAAAACCTCCCTCAATGAACCTCGATTACACCACCCTCGACCTGCTGCGGCAGAGTCATCCGGCCTGGCGGCTGTTGCGCTCGGATCACGCGCCGCTGGTGGCGAGTTTTCTGCATCGCGTGTTTATCGTGCCCAATATACGCGTCATGGCGCAGGCGGATTTGGTCGAGGCGCTGGATGACGAGCTCTTCGCTCTACGCGAGACGCAGGCCTTTCCAAAATCGGCTATCGAGTATCTCAACGATTGGGCCGGCCCGGACAAAGGCTGGCTGCGCAAGTTTTACTCCTCGGGTTCGGACGAGCCGCAGTTCGACCTGACGCCGGCCACCGAGAAGGCGATTGCCTGGCTGGGCACGCTTACCGAGCGCAGTTTCGTCGGCACCGAATCGCGCTTGCTGACATTGTTCGAACTGCTCAAGCAGATGAGCGAGGGCAGCGAGACCGATCCGCAGGCGCGCATCGAGGAACTGCACAAGCGGCGGGATGAGATCGATCTTGAGATCACCCGCGTTTTGGCCGGCGATATGCCGCTGCTGGACGATACGGCGCTGAGGGACCGCTTTCAGCAATTCAACCAGCTTGCGCGAGAGTTACTGACCGATTTTCGCGAGGTGGAGCACAACTTTCGCGGCCTGGACCGGCGCGTCAGGGAACGCATCGCCCTGTGGGAAGGCTCGAAAGGCGCATTGCTGGAGGACATCATGGGCGAGCGCGATGCCATCGCCGATTCCGATCAGGGCCGGAGCTTTCGGGCCTTTTGGGATTTTCTGATGTCCAGCAGCCGGCAGGAAGAACTCTCGACGCTGCTCGAGCGCGTCCTGACCCTGCCGCCGGTCGCCGAGCTCAAGCCCGACGCCCGCATCCGCCGCGTGCATTACGACTGGCTGGAAGCCGGCGAGCACGCCCAGCGCACGGTGGCCCAGCTCTCGCAACAGTTGCGGCGCTTTCTGGACGATCAGGCCTGGCTGGAGAACCGGCGCATCATGGATATCCTGCGCGATATCGAGGCCAGGGCGCTTCAACTGCGCGAATCGCCGCCGCCCGGCGAGGTGATGGGTATTGCGGACACGGCGGCGGGCATCGAGTTGCCGATGGAGCGGCCGCTTTACACGCCGACGGTCAAGCCGGTGATCGCCGATGTCGGGCTGGAAGCGGGCGATGCCGAAGTGGACGCGGCGGCGCTGTACTCGCAGATCGTGATCGACAAGACGCGGCTGGCCCGGCATATCCGCCATGCCCTGCAGGACCGCACGCAAATCACCCTACGCGAGCTGTGCGAGATGCGGCCGTTACAGCATGGCCTGGCGGAGCTGGTGGCGTACCTGCAGCTCGCCGGCGATTCCTTTAAGACGGTTGCCGATGAAGAGACGGTCGAGACCATCGTCTGGACACGCATAGGAACGGACGGCCGGGAATATATCAAACAGGCGCGGTTGCCGCGCGTGATCTTCGTGAGATGAGAATGGCGGAACAAGAACTTGAAAACGCGGCGGCGAATGACTTATCGGCCCTGCTGATCCCTTTGCTCAAAGGTGTGATCTATCGGGAGGCCGACGCAGGTCTTTGGCAGGCGCTGCTCAACCTGCAGGCCCGGGTGCGCGATTATGTGGCGGTGCTGGGATTGGAACTGGTGCTCGACGAGGCCGAGGGCTATTCGTTTTTGCGCTCGCGCCAGGAAAGCGACGATGACGCCGCCCCCAGGCTTCCGCGCCTGGTGGCGAGGCGTCCGCTGTCGTTTCCGGTGAGCTTGCTGCTGGCGCTGCTGCGCAAGAAGCTGGCCGAGTTCGACGCGGGCGGCGGCGACACGCGGCTGGTGCTTGCGCGCGACGAAATCGTCGATCTGGTTCGGGTGTTTTTGCCCGAAAGCAGCAACGAGGCCAGGCTGATCGACCAGATAGAGACGCATCTCAACAAGATCGTGGAACTGGGTTTCCTGCGCAAACTTAAACCGGCCGCGGGCCAGACCGCCATGTTCGAAGTACGGCGCATTCTCAAGGCTTTCGTCGACGCGCAGTGGCTGGCGGATTTCGATGCGCGGCTGGCGGCGTATCAGGCGCAACTCGCGCAAGGAAATAAGTTATGACCACTATGCAATTGGGCCTGGATTTCGTGGCCGACGACGCGCTGTCGGGCTTTCGCCTGCATCGGCTGGAGGTTTACAACTGGGGTACGTTCGACGGCCGGGTGTGGATACTGAATCCGGACGGCCAGAACGCCTTGCTGACCGGCGATATCGGCTCGGGCAAGTCGACGCTGGTCGATGCGGTTACCACGCTGCTGGTGCCGGCGCACCGCATCGCCTACAACAAGGCCGCCGGCGCCGACAGTAAGGAGCGCTCGCTGCGTTCCTATGTGCTCGGGCATTACAAGTCAGAGCGCAATGAAGTGAGCGGAAATGCCAAGCCCGTGGCATTGCGCGACCACAACAGCTACTCGGTGATTCTGGGCGTTTTTCATAATGCCGGCTACGACCAGACCGTGACGCTGGCCCAGGTCTTCTGGATGAAGGACGCGCAGGGGCAGCCGGCACGGTTTTACGTCGGCGCGGAACGGGGGCTGTCGATTGCGGCCGATTTCGCCCACTTCGGCGCCGACATCGCGGGCCTGCGCAAGAAACTGCGAGGTCTCGGCGCCGAGGTGAACGACAGCTTTCCGCCCTACGGCGCCTGGTTCCGCCGCCGCTTCGGCATCGACAATGAACAGGCGCTGGAGTTGTTTCATCAGACGGTGTCGATGAAATCGGTGGGCAACCTGACCGATTTCGTTCGCAGCCACATGCTCGAGCCTTTTGATATCGCGCCGCGCGTCACGGCCCTGATCGGCCATTTCGACGACCTGAACCGGGCGCATGAGGCGGTGCTGAAGGCCAAGCGGCAAGTGGCGCTGCTTTCGCCGCTGGTTAGCGATTGCGAGCGCCATGCAAGCCTCGTTGCGCAAGCCGAGGAACTGCGGGCCTGCCGCGAGGCGCTGAGACCTTACTTCGCCAACCTGAAACTCGGCTTGCTGGAAAAACGCATCGCCGGCCTTGCCGATGATTGGAGCCGGCAGGATGCCCAGGTCAAGCGTATCGAGGAGGACCGTGACGCGCAACGGGTCAAAATGGATGAACTCAAACGCAGCATTGCCGATAACGGCGGCGACCGTCTTGAGAGGCTGGCGATCGATATCCGCAACAAGGACCAGGAGCGCCAGGCGCGCGAGAACAAGGCGCAGCGTTATGCCAGGCTGGTGCGCGCCATCGGTGAAAGCCCATCGGAGGACGAGCCCGGCTTTCTGGCGCAGCGGCAGCGCTTTCTGGCGCTGGCCGAAGCGGCGCAGGCGCAAGATGACAGATTGCAGAACGACCTGACCGAACACGGCGTGAGTTTGCGCCAGGGCAAGCAGGAACATGACCAACTGAGCGCCGAGATCAACAGCCTGAAAGCCCGGCGCAGCAATATCGACGACCAGCAGATCCGGATGCGCTCCGCCTTGTGCGAGGCTCTGAATATTCCGGAGACCGACATGCCGTTTGCCGGCGAACTGCTGCAAGTGCATGAGGATGAGCGCGACTGGGAAGGCGCCGCCGAACGCTTGCTGCGCAACTTCGGCTTGTCGCTGCTGGTGCCGGATGAGCATTATCCGGACGTGGCGGCGTGGGTCGACAGAACGCGCCTTAAGGGGCGGCTGGTCTATTTCCGGGTGCGTCGGGGCGCCCGGGGCGAGTTGCCCGGCCTGCACCGGGATTCGCTGGCGCGCAAACTGGCCATCAAGCCCGACTCGCCTTTCTACGATTGGCTGGAGCGGGAAATCGCCCACCGCTTCGACGTGGCCTGCTGCGCGACGCACGAGCAGTTCCGCCGTGAAATCAAAGCCATTACCCGCGCGGGCCAGATCAAGGCGCCGGGCGAGCGTCACGAGAAAGACGACCGACACCGGCTGGATGACCGCAGCCGCTATGTGTTGGGCTGGACCAATGAAGCAAAGATCGCGGCCCTCGAAGCCAATGCAAAGCAGTTGGAGGCTCGGCTGGGCGAATTGGGCGGTCGCATTGGCAAGATCCAGGCCGAGAAGGGCGCCCTTAAGGAACGCCTCGATGCGCTGTCGAAACTCGACGAGTACACGGATTTCCGCGAACTCGACTGGCAATCGTTGACCCTGGAACTGGCTCAATTGAAGGACGAAAAGAAGCAACTGGAGTCCGCTTCGGATGTGCTCAAGCAATTGAGCGAACAGTTGAACGAGATTGCCGAGGCTTTGAAAGACAGCGAATCCCGGTTGGAGGCGCATAAGGACAAGCGCTCGAAAACCGAGCAGAAAAAGACCGACGCCGAAGCGCTGCTGGCACAGATACAAACGCTGCTGGATGGCTGCGCGCCGGCTGTCCACACGGAGTATTCCGATCGGCTTGATGCCATCAGAAGCGAGGCATTGGGCGAGCATCAACTGTCTGTCGAATCCTGCGACAATCGCGAGCGCGACATGCGCGACTGGTTGCAGACCCGAATCGATGCCGAGGATGCGAAGCTCAAGCGCCTGCGCGACAAGATCATCCAGGCGATGGCGGCGTACAAGGAAGCCTTCAAGCTGGAAACGGCGGAAGTCGATGCCAGCATCGAGGCCGCTTTCGAATACCGGAACATGCTCGATCAGCTGCAGGCCGACGATTTGCCGCGTTTCGAAGCGCGCTTCAAGGAGCTGCTGAATGAGAACACCATCCGCGAGGTGGCGAATTTCCAGTCGCAGCTGGCGCGCGAGCGGGAAACGATCAAGGAGCGTATCGCGCGCATCAACGAGTCGTTGACCGGGATCGATTACAACGCCGGCCGCTATATCATTCTGGAGGCTCAGCCGACGCCCGACGCCGACATCCGCGACTTTCAGGCCGAACTGCGTGCCTGCACCGAAGGGGCGCTGACCGGCTCCGACGACAGCCAGTATTCGGAAGCCAAATTCCTGCAGGTCAAACACATTATCGAGCGTTTCCGGGGGCGGGAAGGTCTGTCCGAGCAGGACCGCCGCTGGACCGGCAAGGTCACCGATGTGCGCAACTGGTTCGTGTTCGGCGCCAGCGAGCGCTGGCGCGAGGACGACAGCGAGCACGAGCACTATTCCGATTCGGGCGGCAAGTCGGGCGGTCAGAAAGAGAAGCTGGCCTACACCATCCTGGCGGCGAGCCTGGCCTACCAGTTCGGCCTGGAATGGGGCGCGGTGCGTTCCCGATCCTTCCGTTTCGTGGTCATCGACGAAGCCTTCGGGCGTGGCTCGGACGAGTCCGCGCAATACGGCCTGCGGCTGTTTTCCCAGCTCAATCTGCAACTGCTGATCGTCACGCCCCTGCAGAAAATCCATATCATCGAACCTTTCGTTTCCAGCGTGGGGTTTGTCCATAACGAGGAAGGCCGCGCCTCCAAGCTGCGCAATCTTTCGATCGAGGAGTACCGGGCCGAGAAAACGAGGATGGCGGGATGACCGAAGGGAAGGCGCCAAGGATGGCGCGCATCGACTGGACCAGGCCGGCCGACTTGCGCGCTCAGGTGCAAAAGCTCTGGGATAGGGGGGAATGGCTGGCCGCTCTTGTCGCGGACGCCCCGTTATTGCCGAAGCGTCTGCTGCTGAAGGGCCCGGCATCGGCCGAGATGGCCGATCGCTTTGACGATGTGCGCGCCTGGATTGCCGAACTTCGGGCCTTGCCTTACTGCCGGGTAGAGATGAGGGAATTTAGGCACCGGTTGCTGGGCGCTAACGCAGTGCCCCGGGAGGTCTGGATCGATACCGTCGAAGACGCCGCCGCGCTGATCGGCAAACGGCGGGATGTGGCCCGTTTCACGGCATTGATCGAGCTGACAGGCAGGCGCCAGCCCAAGCTGCTGGAATGGCTGGCAAAACGGCCACTGCGCGCCCTGGAGCTTGCCGATGCCTGGGAGCGGCTGCTGGAAATCGCCGCCTGGCTTGAACGCCATCCGCGCCCCGGCGTATACCTGAGGCAGGTGGACATCCCGGGCGTGCACAGTAAATTTATCGAAGCCCATCGCGGCGTGCTCATGGAGTTGCTGGATCTGGTCTTGCCGCCCGGGGCCATTGATCAGGCAGCGTGTGGCGCGAGCCAGTTCGCCAGGCGGTACGGGTTCCTCGACAAACCGGTCCGCATCCGCTTGCGCGTTCTCGATCCGGAAATAAACCTTTTCGGCTGCGCTCGGAACAGGCAGGCGCCGGGCAGCCTGGCGCCGGATATCACGCTCGATGCCGAGAGTTTTGCCGGGCTCGATCTCCCCGTCGCGCGTGTTTTCATCACCGAGAACGAGATTAACTTCCTGGCCTTTCCGCGGGTTGAGAACAGCCTGGTCATCTTCGGCGCGGGATACGGTTTCGAGATGTTGGCCCGGGCCGAGTGGCTTTCGCGCTGCCGCATGCATTATTGGGGCGATATCGACACCCACGGCTTCGCGATCCTTGATCAGCTGCGCGGCCGGTTCGGGCACGTGGAGTCGTTCCTGATGGATCGAAAGACACTGCTGGCGTTTGAACCGTTATGGGGAGAGGAAGGGAAACAGACAGTGCGCGACCTGCCTCGGCTGAATGTTGAAGAAGCGGCGCTCTATGATGATCTGCGGGACAACCGGATTCGCGAGAATCTGCGCCTTGAGCAGGAAAGAATCGGCTTTGGCCATGTGCAGTCCGCATTATCGGCGCTCGAGCCGGCTCATGTATTCGACGAAGTTGCTCAGCCAATTGATTAGTTCCAGAAATTTGAATCTTGCATCGCTCGCGAACGATACCCTAAAGGGCACAAGTGCGCCTCCTGGCTCGGCACATCCTATTACTTAGGAACGCGCATAAAATAACTTCCTCAAGTACGCGGATGAATTTCCGGTGTAGGTGCGGATTTATTTATGCCCTATGGGCACAAGTGAATTCGCACCTACAATTTCGTCATAACTGATGTTACGCACGCGGGCGGTTTCATCCCGTTTGCCGCGCCGAGCACCGCAGCTTTCGTCGGGAACAGCCCGAAGGGGCGCTTCATGGATGAAGCGGGTTGCCAAAGAGACAGGAGTCCCTTTTGGCAACCCGCGGCGAAAGCGAGGAGCACAGGATGCAAGCGGCAACCGGGCGGCCTTTTCTTTGGTTACTTTCTTTTCGACTGCATGGATGCAGGAGGTAGAGCAATGCAGGAGCAATTGCCGAGGCCGCGCAAAAGAAAGTAACTCGCCTTCGGGTGCGATAAACCCGATTAAATAAAACTGTCGCGATAGCGACACATTATTAAACCGATTTAACATCAACTGGCCGCGTAACATCAGGTCATAATCAAACTGATTGAGTACCGGTGGGAGCGATGCCCACATCGCGACTTGCCAAGCGATTTAAGATCGCGATGTGGGCATCGCCCCCGCATTGAAACCAGGCCATTGTTCAAGGCCCGATCCAGATAACGCCAGCTAATAAAAATAACCTGGATAATAAGTCCACCGCCACGGCTCGATCTTGTAGATCTCAATCTCGTTCCGAACTTCCAGGGCCTGCGCGGCGCGTTGGACGGCATCGGCCTGAAACCAGGCGGCGGCGACTTTCGCTTCTTCAATCCGGAAGGCGCGCTCTCTGTCCCAGGCTTCGGCCTTGGCGGCATCCTCTCTCTCGATTTCCTCTTTTTTTATCGCCCAGCGCTGTTGCGCGGCTATCTGCTGTTGCCTGGGAATGTCGTTGATCACCATCGGCCGGATGCCGGGCTTGTGAGGGCAGGGATCTTGCTGGTACTGGCCGGGGGCGCATTTGTAGACCTGGGCGTAAGCGGAAGTGGACAGCAAGGCGAGCAGTACTAAACATACCTTCATTTCATCCTCCTTTGCAGGTGGCGCTTCATGATGCCCGCGCCGTAGCGTAGGCACGAGAGGGGAATTAAATCCTGTGATTCAATGCCCGCGGCAATGGTTCAATTCCCGCGCTTGCCATTCCTCGCCATGGCCGCCGGCTTTTGTGCCGGCGCTGCATTCAGAGTACGGCAATCAGTTCTATGTCGCCGCTGCGCCGTTCCGTGCTGACGGCGACGTCCTTGCCGTGGCGGCGGACAACCAGGTCGATGCTGGCCGAGCCGTAGCGTAAGCCCCGAATGCGTATCCAGTTGATATAACTCGGGAGGCGCGGGTAAATCAGCCGAAGCCTCGGCTGGTCACAGTCAAAACCGATGCCCAGCATGGCTTCGATCATCATGAAGATCGCGCCGCTGGCCCAGGCTTGCGGGGCGCAGGCGACCGGGTACAGGATTGGGGCCTGCCCGGGCAGGCGGTTAAAGCCGCAAAACAGTTCCGGAAGCCGATGCTGGTCGAAGAAAATAGAGGCATCGAACAATCCCTCGATTATCTTCAGGGCTTCATCGATAAAACCGTAGCGCGCCAGGCCGGCGGCGGCCAGGGCTGTATCGTGCGGCCAGACCGAGCCGTTATGATAGGACATGGGATTGTAACGCGCCTCGCCGGCGAAGATCGTTCTCAATCCCCAGCCGCTAAAGGCGTTTTCCCCGGTGAATTGCCGAACCAGCCGCGCGGCACGTTCCGGCTTGACCATGCCGTTATAGAGCAAATGCCCCTGGTTGGAACTGCGAACCGCGCAGGGTTTGCCGTTGCCGTCCAGCGCCAGGGCATACATGTCGAGATCATCGAGCCAGAAATTGGCTTCAAAGTCTTCCTGCAGGCGATCGGCCAGGGTGCGCCAGTAGCTCGCCTTGTCTTCGAGTTGAAGGCGATCGGCCAGGTCGGCGCCGCATTTCAAGGCTTCCCAGGCATAGCCCTGAACCTCGCACAAGGCTATCGGCGGTACGGCATCGCTGCCGTCATCATGAAAAATCGAATCGTTTGAATCCTTCCAGCCTTGCTGGACCAGGCCGCCTTTCACATGCTGGTGGTAGCAGAGAAAGCCGTCCTGCGACAGTTTCGTGCTGACCCAGTTCAGTGCTTCTTCGATGTTAGGCCAAAGCTGCCTGATAAACGCCAGGTCGCCGGTCCGCTGAAAGTAATGGCCGGCCAGCACCACGAACAAAGGCGTCGCATCCACGGTTCCGTAGTACCGGCGAAACGGGACTTCGTTCAGGGCGGGCAGTTCGCCCTCACGCAATTCGTGCAGGATTTTTCCCGGTTCGGCTTCCTGGTACGGATTGTCCGACTCGGCCTGGGTCGCGGCCAGAAAGGCCAGAACGCCCCGGGTTAACTCCGGCCGCACCCATAAGGTTTGCAGCGCGGTGATCAAGCCATCGCGACCGAAAGGCGTGGAAAACCAGGGAATTCCCGCGTAGGGATAAGGGCCGTAACAGGTCTCCGTGGTCAGAATCCGCAAATCGGCCGTCGAGCGGTTGAGCCAATCGTTGAATTGCTCGTTATCGGTCCAGATTGCGGCGCTCGCCGCCCTGTCGGCCGCAACCGCACGGTTTTTGGCGCTGGCGGATTGCGTATAGTCGAGCAGATCAAATTGGGCCTCGCCATGCACGCATGAAACCAGGGACTCCAATTCATAGCTTTCTCCCGGCGCCAGCTCGATCCAGAATTTCGCGGTATCCCTTGCCAGTTCGTCAGGGGGTTTGTTAAAGCCTATGCGCGTGCGTCGGACAACACCGTCCAGCCCTTCGTAGGTCAAAATGGCGGCGTCCTGTTCCAGGCTCGGCTCTTTCTGTTTGCCATGTTGCGCGCGATGCACGCCGCGTACTTCGAAGATATCGGAAAAATCGGCGTCGAATTGGTATTCCAGGGAGAAGCGGAGCGGTTGATCGTGGTAACTGACTATTTTCAGGTATTCGCTGAGCGAGTTGTCATTGGCAATCATTTCGCGATGCAGATGCAGGCTGCCCTTTGGAATCCACAGCGATTCGTCATGGAATAAGTCCGGCGTGGTCTGGTCGACCAGCAGCCGGCTGTTGTCGAGCCTGACCATGGAGTTCAGCAACATCGGTTCGCGTTCGGCGAGCTTGATATGCCAAAACGACAGGTGACGCGTGCCGAGAAAATAAAACCCCTGTTCGCCGAAGCCGACCCAGCTGATTTCGCCATGGCGGCTGAAAACCGCAAAGCTTTCGCCGGACTTAAGAACCCGGGTCCGGTCATCGGCGCGCGAGGAAGTGGCTGGAATATACCAACTGTTGTCTATTTGTATGGAACCTTCCATCTCATGCTCCGATAATTGTCGTTACAGTTTGTCGGAAACGCCGGCCGATGCCGCGGCCAGCGGTTGTTTCCAGACCGTGCCCTGCGGCATTGTCCGGTTTTTCAGCCTGTTGAGGCGATAGGTGCCTGGAAGGCTGTTTTCCTGCTGTATGATCAGCTTTTGATAAACATTGACGTAATTTCTGGCCATCAGGTCCGACGAGAAGTTGTGTTCGAAATAGCTTCGGCAGACGCCGCGATCGATCCGGTCGATGCGGTCTATGGCCGAAACGGCCTGTTCCTCGGATTCGACAATGTAGCCGGTCACACCGTCCTTCATGACTTCCGCCACGGAACCGCGGCGATAAGCGATGACCGGCGTGCCGCAGGCCATGGCTTCAATCATCACCAGGCCGAAAGGTTCCGGCCAGGCGATCGGGAATATGAGCGCTTTCGCGCCGCCCAGCAATTCGTTCTTGCCCTGTTCGTCCACTTCTCCGATGTATTCGATCAGGGGATGATTAAGGCGGGGACGGATGCGGGCTTCAAAATACTCGCGATCCACGACATCGATCTTGGCCGCCATTTTCAGCGGCATGTCTGCGCGCAGGGCAATCTCGATAGCCGCTTCAGCGCCTTTTTCAGGCGATATGCGGCCAAGAAAAGCCAGGTAATCGCCGGCTTCGGCCTGAAAATCGTACAAATCAACCGGAATGCCGTTGTACACGGTATCGGTCCAGTGAGCCATGGGTAACGGGTCGCGCTGGTGATCGGCGATCGAAATGACCGGCATATCCCGGAATTCAGTGAACAATGGCTTCAGGTCGGGCAAGTCGAGCCGGCCATGCAGGGTTGTCACGTGCGGGGTCCGCATCTTCCGCCATAAAGGGAAATGCAGGAAGTCGGTATGAAAATGAATGATGTCAAAATTTTCGGCAACACTGCTCACCTGGGCTAACTGCATCATATGCCAGGGCAGGGGATCGCGTTTTTCGGAGGACAAACGCAAGGCGGCCGGGACAATGGCTTGCAATCTGGCGCTGGTGCGGGAATCGGCGCTGGCGAAAAGTGTGACATCATGGCCCTGGTGCACCAGGGCTTCGGTCAGGTAGTGAACCACTCGTTCCGTTCCGCCGTAGGCTTTCGGCGGAACGCTTTCGTGCAAAGGAGCGACTTGGGCAATTTTCATTTTGTTATAACCTCTTGATACGTTAATAAAAGACGGTTAAGTTCTGCAATGAATAGACAGGTCGGCTTTCTTCAGACAGTAGATTCTCAAGTTTTATTGTAAGGATTGATGTTGCAAACGGTGAAGGCCGGGTCTGCGTAACATATGTAATCTGGGGCATGATCATCGCATTTCAAGTTGTTGGGGATCGCCCCGTGTAACGGCAAATTTTAGCGTTCCGCTTTTCCTCTTCAGGACCCCGCTAAACGGGCCGCAATGAAATCCTGATTGGCAAAGCTGAAGGATGATAGTGATGCTCGGCCGGAACGCGTGCGCAGCTTTGAGCTTTGCGATTGATATTTTGAGTATTAACATGGACGATTGTTCAATATCTGCCGGCTACATGACGGGGGCTCTCGTGGCTGGCAGCGTTTTTATCAATTGATGGAGGTGTCATGTCATCGTTTTGCCATTGGGAGGGGGATATCCTGGTGCTGAATGTCCTGGGGCGGCCGAGTGCCAAGCGCACGGCGATCGGCAAGGTCATCGGCAGGCAGTTGGAGATTCATGTCGCCGAGGCGCCGGTGCGCGGCAGGGCGACGGCGCATCTGGTGCGGTTTCTGGCGGAGCAGTTCCAGGTCGATGTCAGCGCCATCGTGGTCGTGTTCGGCGTCTATAAGGTCAACAAGCAATTGCGCATTACAGCGCCCAAACGGTTGCCGGCCGTCATTCCTCATCCGTCCGGGCATGAGATGCGGGACCCGGTCTCCTGACAACAGCGTTCCCGATTAGCCTGAATATTTCACCACGAAGGACACGAACGCCTCCAAGGACAGGAAATGATCCCGTCATTTCTCTGCATTCACCCCATCCATGGGGATTATGGAGGCGGTAGAATTGCGTCTGGAACAGCAATCGAGTACACGAAGGCTTAGCAATTCAATTACTTGCAAATATTTCATAATGAGCTCATGAAGTTATCGGTGAGAGTTGGTAATGCCATGATTTTCTTCGTGCTCTCGGCAACTGCTCCTGCGTTGCCTACAGGGATGTAGGTACTTAGCGTGAGCAGGAGCGGAAGCTGCGCCTAAAGCGCCTACTGTTGGTGCTCTACCTCCTGCATCCATGCAGTCCTCTGTGTTCTCTGTGGTTTCATGAAATATCCGGGTTAGAACTTTCCTTCTTAATCATTCTGTCATTAGCGCAGCCTAAAATCCGAGCCTCAGCAATCATAACAATGGAGTAATTCCCGTGAAGAGGTTCGATCAAAAATTCTTTAAGAATCAGAAAAGCGCAGGCATGCTATTAGCCTCGGCGGCCTGGTCGCTGTTGCTGGCATTGACTGTTTCAAACATGGCGGCGGCGGACGACGGCGTGCCGCTCATGGAGCAGGGTATCCAGTTCGGTGATCCGGCGCCCGGACGGACCATGGTCTGGAGCCGCACAGACCGCCCGGCCCGAATGATGGTGGAATACGCGTTCAACGAGCAATTTCAGGATTCGCGCATCATCCGCGGGCCTTACGCATTCGAAGGCAACGATTTTACCGCTCGCCAGGATTTGGTCGACCTCCCTCGAGGCAAGGATGTTTTCGTTAAGGTCTGGTTCGAGGATCTGACCAATGCCCGCGCCAAAAGCGAACCTGTTGTCGGGCACTTCCATACGATCGGCGAACGCGACAACATCCGTTTCGTCTGGGGCGGCGATACATCTGGTCAGGGCTGGGGCATCAACGAGGCTTTCGGCGGCATGAAAATCTACGAAGCCATGCGCCAGGTCGAGCCGCAGTTCTTCATTCAAAGCGGCGACAATGTTTATTCGGACGGACCCATCCCGCCAAGCAAGCCTGCCGAAGACGGCCAGATCTGGACCAACATCGTCACCCCTGAAGTCAGCAAAGTCGCCGAAACACTGGATGAATTCCGCGGCCGCTATAAATACAACCTGCTGGATGAAAATCTGCTCCGCTTCAATGCCGAAGTGCCGCAAATCTGGCAGTGGGATGATCACGAAGTCGTCAACAACTGGTCGGACGCCAAGGACCTGAACGACGACAGCCGCTATACCGTCAAGGATGTGCCGTTATTGATCGCCCGCGCCGCCAAGGCTTTTCATGAATATGCGCCTCTGCGCTCTCACGACGCCGAAGAAGCCGGCCGGATTTACCGGAAACTGTCCTACGGCAAGCTGCTGGACGTCTTCGTGCTGGATATGCGCAGTTATCGCGGGCCAAATACCCATAACCTGCAAACCCGGGAAAGCGCCGAAACGGCATTCCTGGGCGAAACGCAACTGGCCTGGCTGAAGGAAGAACTGAAGAATTCCCGCGCGGTCTGGAAAGTGATTTCCGCCGATATGCCTATCGGCCTCAATATCGGCGACGGCGTTGACGCCCACGGCAATGCCCGCTGGGAGGCCATCGCCAACGGCAACGACGGGCCGGCTGCCGGCCGCGAACTGGAAATCGCCCGCCTGTTGAGCTTCATCAAGCATAAGCACATCGACAATGTCGTCTGGCTGACCGCCGACGTCCATTACGCGGCGGCTCACTACTATGATCCCGATAAAGCGCAAACCAGCGATTTCGCGCCGTTTTGGGAATTCGTGGTCGGCCCCCTCAATGCCGGCTCTTTTGGTCCCAACAGCACGGACAATACTTTCGGTCCGCAAGTGGTATTCGCCAAGGCGCCGCCGGCCGGCCAGGTCAATCTGTCTCCATTCGCCGGTCTGCAGTTTTTCGGCGAAGTCAACATCGACAGGAGGAGCCGCGCCTTGACGGTCGATTTGAAAGATATCGAAGGCACGACCGTATTCAGCAAAACCCTGGCGGCATCGGCGCACGACAGGGATTGATCGCCAGCTGCCGGGATCCACCCAGGACACCGGCAGCTTTTACCGATGTCGTACCAGAGAACCCAAACACATTTTGTTTCTATCAAAAGGGGTCCGACCCATGTTGAGTCAACTTTACAAATTCGCTTTATTGACGATTGCCGTACTTGGCCTGCAAAATGCCGCGGAAGCGGCGCCTTTCGGGAATAAAGTCCCCATTGTTATCGGCCACCGGGGCGCATCCGGCTATCTCCCCGAACATACGCTGGAAGGTTACGCGCTGGCGATCGAGATGGGCGCAGACTTCATCGAACCCGACCTGGTCCTGACCAGGGATGGGAAGATGATAGCCCGTCACGAGCCGATGATAGGCGCTACGACCGATGTGGCTTCTCATCCGGAATTCGCCGATCGCAAGAACAAACGCATGGTCGACGGCGTTGAATACAACGACTGGTTTGCCAGCGATTTCACGCTGGCCGAAATTAAAACCCTGCGCGCTGTTCAGTCCCGCGCGGATAGGGATCAGCAATACAATGGCCTGTTCCAGATTCCGACCCTCGATGAAGTGATCGCCCTGGTCAAACAAAAGAGCGCCGAGACCGGACGCACCATCGGCATCTATCCTGAAATCAAGCACTCGACGTATCACGCGGCGTTAAGCGATGAGGCAAACCGTAAACTGTTCGGTCCGCATTTCTTCGAAAGAAAACTGCTGAACAAACTGCATGCCGCATACGGCAACAGCGTCTGCGCCCCGGTTTTCATCCAGTCTTTCGAGGTGGGCAACCTGGCGTACATGAGTTCCAGAACACGCATTCAATTGGTGCAGTTGATCGATGCCTACGATGTGGATGCCGATGGTTCAATAATTCTCGAAGCACCTTACCGGCAACCTTATGATTTCGTTGTCTCGGGCGATTCGCGCACCTTTGCCGATCTGCTGACTGAAACAGGGCTGGATTTCGTCAAAACCTATGCCGATGCTATCGGACCGTGGAAGCCCTATCTGGTAAAAACCGTGGATGACGGCGTCGACCGTAATGGCGACGGCAACCTGACCATTAACGACAGGCGCGTGGAAGGCAGCACC
The DNA here is from genome assembly GCF_000383855.1 of Methylobacter marinus A45. Lineage (GTDB taxonomy): Bacteria > Pseudomonadota > Gammaproteobacteria > Methylococcales > Methylomonadaceae > Methylobacter > Methylobacter marinus. The sequence goes on along the minus strand of NZ_KB912877.1, from coordinate 4,615,978 downwards.
GGCGTGCTGGAAATGGCGCATGAAAGAGGGTTGCAGGTTCATACCTGGACTTTCCGCAACGATGCGAGCGGCTACGGTTTTACCGATCCTCAGGAAGAAATGACTTATTATTTCGATCTGGGGCTTGACGGTCTGTTTACGGATTTTCCCGATACCGGCGTGGCCGCCCGTGAGCAGTCGATAAATGCCGCAGGCAATGCCTTTGCATCGGATGCCTGCAAGCGACGCAGAACTGGACATGCGAGGCATTACCGTTAGGAACGGAAATGCAATAAGCCCCGCGATTGAGACAGTATTTCCGTACCTGTCCATGCAATCGTGCTCACGCCCCTTGCCTGCATCCCTGTAGGCAAGGCCGCAGAGAGACGGAAAGACAAGTCAGTTGCGGAAGTTGTAAACTTCACGTTCCTTAAGTTGAACGGTTCAGTGATCGGGCGGCGCCAGGGTCTCAATTGGCTAGCTGCCCGACTTTTCAAAGCTGCCGCATGAGGCATGCTCCGGCGGCCGGCGCATCAAAAAAACATCATTTTGTCGACGCTTGACAGCCCTTCGACTTATCATGGATCGATTGATCAATATTCCTTGCTGGTTTTAGACCTTGTCCTTCGGACCGAAAGGAGCGTCCCGCAACAAGCGAAGTTGCTTTCTCGGGCGCGGATTGGGAAGGGGATGCAGACCTCTTCCCGATCATTGGCTTCATTCCGCGGGGATGTTTCCTTATTGCTTGGCGACTGATCAATTGTTTACAGGACAACAAACCGTAATTCATAGCGTAAAAAAGGAGTTAATACACCATGAGCATGACCTTAGTGATAGGCAACAAAAATTATTCGTCCTGGTCTTTGCGGCCCTGGCTGTTTTTGAAATACCACGGCATCGCCTTTGAGGAAATCAGAATTCCGCTGTATCAGGCCGACTCCAAAAGCAGGATTTTCACCTATTCCCCATCAGGCAAAGTGCCGGCGTTGATCGATGGCGGGCTTAAGGTCTGGGATTCGCTGGCCATTATGGAATATCTGGCCGAACGGTTCCCCAAAACGCAAGCCTGGCCGGAAAATCAGGCGGAAAGGACTCTGGCGCGCTCGGTTTCAGCGGAAATGCACGCCGGTTTCACAGACTTGCGCACCCATTGCGGCATGAATTGCCGACGCTTGCCGGCGGCTAAAAAGCTGCCCGATGCGGTATACAAGGATATCGAGCGCATCGGGCAAATCTGGCGACAATGCCGGCAACAGTACCGGAATCGAGGCCCCTGGCTGTTTGGCCAGTTCACAATCGCCGATGCCATGTTTGCGCCTGTGGCCTTGCGTTTTCGCACGTATCAATTGGAAACCAACGCGGAAGCCCGCGACTATATGAATACGGTGCTCGAATATCCGGCAATCCGGGAGTGGGTTGAGGCCGGCCAGCGCGAAACGGAAGTGATCCCCGGGCTTGAGGATTAACGATGCCATTTAACAAAGAACAATACCTGAGCCGCATTGGCATCAGTCAGCCCCCGGCGACAGCAGAGGGGCTCGTCCGTCTGCAATCCGCACAGCTTCAGGCTATCGCCTTCGAAAATATCGATCCGCTGTTAGGCGTTACGCCTAGCCTGGATACCGCGTCCATTGTCCGCAAGCTGATACATGGCCGCCGGGGCGGCTATTGCTTCGAATTGAACGGTTTGTTCGGGCAGGCCCTGGACGCGTTGGGTTTTCGCTATACGCCTGTCCTGGCACGGGTCCGCATGGGGCAGCCGGAAGGCGGACCTCGCGCGCACCTGTTGTTTCTGGTCGAGACCGAAGACGGCGCGTGGCTGGCCGATGCCGGTTTCGGCGGCCCCGGTTTCCCGGCGCCTCTGCGTCTGGAAACCGGGCTGGAACAGACGATGGCCGGAGATGCTTTCCGCATCAGACAAGACCGCCTGTTCGACGAACTGGTGGTGGAGAAACACACGCCGGATGGCTGGTTCGCACTGTACGGCTTTGACCGGGCTTCCGTTCGTCCCTGTGATCTGGAAGCCGCCAACGTGGTTTGCTCGAGTTGGAGCCAGTCGCCTTTTCCGTTCCATCTGATGATGAACCGGTGTACGCCGTTCGGGCGCATCAGCCTGTTCGACACGAACTTCACCGAGACGCAATCCGGTACTTCAATGACGCGTGCCATCGAAACGCCGGCGGAACTGGGCGAGATCATTCGAAATGATTTCGGCATTGACATTGGACCCGCGCCACTGGCGGCTATTGCCGCCCGGTTGAGCTTTGAATGTGTCGATGCGCCGGTATGAACCGGTAGTCTGGCTGGAAATTGCTATGGAAAATTATCTTCGCTGCTCTGAATATATCGATTGCAACCACCCGGACATCGTCAGTCTGGCAAGATGGCTGGCGGATGGTGCCGAATCCGATCATGACGTGGCTGAAAAATGCTTCGAGTGGGTAAGGGACAACATTCGCCACAGTTGGGATTTCCGCTTAAACCCGGTGACCTGCCGGGCATCCGATGTGCTTCGACACAAAACCGGCTATTGTTACGCGAAGAGCCATTTGCTGGCGGCCTTGCTGCGCGCCAGCAATATCCCGGCCGGGCTGTGCTATCAGCGCTTAAGTCTGGAAGGCAACGGCGCGCCTTACTGTCTGCATGGACTGAATGCGGCTTATCTGCGGGACTACGGCTGGTATCGCATGGATGCCAGAGGCAATAAGGACGGCGTCAATGCCGGTTTTGACCCGCCGCGCGAGCGGCTGGCATTTGCTGTCACGGACAAACTCGAATGGGATTTTCCGGAAATCCGGCCGGAGCCGTTGCCGGCGGTTATCAAGGCCTTGACTGAAAACCACAGCTTCCTGGCCGTTTATCAAAATCTTCCTGATATGGAAATAATCTGAAAATACGGTAAGAACCTACATTCCGCGGCAAAATTTGACCTAATCAAAATTATTTCCGTATCGATTGTTAATCGGCCTGTTCATTTTCCTTGATTCCCAGGCGTTTTAATCCGGCAATTCCCACGGATTGATGCTCTGATACCGTAAAATGAACAGACACGTAGGGACGAACCTGTGTGTTCGCCTTTGGCCAGCGGTTCCCCCGATAACCTGTTGTGCACCCGAAACAGGGCGGACACGTAGGTCCGCCCCTACAATGCCTCCGCACGATACAGGCGCCCCCTTTTATTTGTATGAGCCGCATCGCAAATTATTAGGTGATTTCCATGTTACCTATTATTCCGGTAGTGGCTGAATTGGCTGCGGAATGTCGGTAAGAACTAACCGGCCTGGAATTGAAGAAGGATCTGGCTAAAAATGATTTCCTGAAATTAGCATCTTGCATAGGATGTGCCGGCTAAAAGCGGGCGTTCCAGGCGACGCGGTGAAGCGCAATGCTCGCGAACGATACCCTAAAGGGCACAAGTGCGCCTCCTGGCTTCGGCACATCCTATGCGGAAAATGGGATATTATTGACGGCCAAACCTGAATAATATTGACTGGCGACTTAAGTTATGTCGCACATAACCCATACTTTCTACGATACAAACCAAATCCCTCCCAATATAAGCGCTGATTTCATTTATAAGTCGGAATGTCGTTGATTAATCCAGATTCTGATTATTTAAAAACTCTTTCATCAGTCGTTTTAGTCATGTTCAGTTAAAGTTCATGAAAAACCATTAATCTTTAGCACTGAAAAGGACAATGTATGAATATCGTATTTTGAACTTAAATTTTTTAACCGTGTTCTATAATATCCAATTGTTTCCAGCTGAAAATCTCAGAGGGACACAGATATTATCTTTACAAAATTAGCCAAAGGCTGTGCGATTATGAAAAAAAAATTATTAGTTATCGGTATCAGTTCCGCTTTATTGACAGCTTGTGTAACGGATCCTTACACCGGCCAGTCACGGATAAGTAATGTTGCCAAGGGGGGAGGCATAGGGGCTGCGGTAGGTGCCGGTGCTGGTACATTGTTTGGCGGTAATGATCTGGCGAATGCCGGTTGGGGCGCTTTGGCCGGTGGCGCGGTCGGCGCGGCGGTTGGCGCTTATATGGACCGCCAGGAACAACAGATGCGTGATTCACTGCAGGGAACCGGTATCGAGGTTCAAAGAACAGCCGAGAATACGCTGAACCTGACCATGCCGAACAATGTGACATTCGGGTTTGATTCCTCCAATTTAACACCGCAGGCCCAATCCGCGCTGGATTCAGTGGCTAATGTATTAAACCAGTATCAGGATTCCAGAATCAGTATTACCGGTCATACCGATGATATCGGGGCCGATAATTATAATCAGAGGTTATCCGAGCAACGCGCTTCCAGCGTTTCAAGCTATTTAACCCAGCGTGGCGTGAATTATTCGCGCATTACCCAGCAGGGCATGGGTGAGCGTATGCCGAAACTGCCTAATACCAGCGAAGCCAACCGGGCCGAGAACCGCCGCGTGGAACTGGCCATTATCGCCAATCCGACTGCCGGCAGCCAACCGGGCACTCAGCCGCAAGGTCAACCGCAAGGCGGCTACCCGCAGCAGCAAGGTTATCCGCAACAGCAGGGCTACCCGCAGCAGCAGGGCTATCCGCAGCAACAAGGCTACCCACAGCAGCAGGGCTATCCGCAGCAGCAAGGCTACCCGCAGCAGCAGGGCTATCCGCAACAGCAGGGCTATCCGCAACAGCAGGGTTACCCGCAACAGCAGGGTTACCCGCAACAGCAAAATTATCCTCAGCAGCAGAATTACCCTCAGCAATACGACTATTACAGATAGAACCGTCAGCTTTTAGAGGAGGGCAGTCCGCCAGGTTAATGTCGGACTGCCCGTTTTTTTTGTAAAAATCAGCCAAGCCGTTTCAGGCGCCAGAATCAATCCGCCGTTTTAAGATTATATTTGCGCACCCGGTAGCGCAGTGTTTCCCGTGTCGTGCCCAGTGCCCGCGCGGCGGCGGTCAGGTTGTTGTCGGCCCGCTCCAGGGCGGTCTTGATGATGAAACGATCCATCTCTTCCAGCGCCATGCTGCCGTCCAAAGGCAGGCAAATCCTGTCTTTCGGTTCAACCATCGAACTGTCCGAAGCCGTGCTTTCCTGGCCGGGCAACTGCAGCCACTGAGCCGGAAAGACCGGACCGTCGGCGAACAGCACGCAGCGCTCGATGACGTTGCGCAATTCGCGGACATTGCCGGGCCAGTGATGGGCGCGCAGTTTCTCCCAGACCGGTTCGGGAATGTCCTTGACATGGCGCCCGGCCTTGGCGTTGTACTCGGCGACGAACAGCGGCACCAGTTCGTCCAGATCCTCCCTGGCTTCGCGCAAAGGCGGCAGCATCACGCGGAAAACGTTCAGACGGTGATAAAGATCGCCGCGGAACCCGCCTTCCCGTACCATCTTCTCCAAATCCTGATTGCTGGCCGCGATAATCTGCACATCGACCGTGATTTCCTTCTCGCCGCCCAGGCGCCGTACTTTATGATCCTCGATCGCTTTCAGCAGTTTGGCCTGTAAATCGAGCGGCATTTCGCCGATCTCGTCCATAAACAGCGTGCCGCCGTCGGCCTGTTCCAGCAGGCCGCGATGGCGTCCCGAGGCCCCGGTGAAGGCGCCGGGCTCGTGGCCGAACAATTCCGACTCCAGCAGTTCGCGCGGCAAAGCGGCGCAATTGACTTCGATCATCGGCTGTTGCGCCCTGACGCCGCCATAATGCAGGATGCGCGCCGCCAGCCCCTTGCCGGTGCCCGTTTCGCCGCCAATGATCAAGGCGCTGAAAGGTACCTGGGTCAGGCGCGTCAGCAATGCCCGGACATTGCGCGCTTGCCGGCTCGACCCGACATAGGCATCCGGCGAATAACGCCGGTGCCCCTGCCGTGCCTGGTCAATGACCCGGCGCTGTATCGCCGCGCCGCGGGCCGCGCTGTTGACGACCAGATCGAGGCGATCCGGATCGCAGGGCTTTTCCAGAAAATCATAAGCGCCCAGACGCAAGGCCCGGACCGAATCCGGCACGCTGCCGTAGCCGGTCAGGAACAGCCATTCGGCATGGCTGATGCTTTTTTTGGTTTTTTCCATGAAGTCCAGGGCATTGCCGTCAGGCAGGTTCATGTCGGACAGAATCAGCAAAGGTTCCAGCGCCTCTTTAAGCAGCAATTTCCCGGCTTCGGCCAGTGAGGTCGCCAGCACGACCTCCCAGCCGGATTGCCGATAGTGGCGGCACAGCTCCGAGCCCAGCAGTTTTTCGTCCTCGATAATCAGCAAGGTTTCCATCAGGCTTGATCTCCGATAAGGGAAGTATTCGGCAGTATGACCGACACGCAAGCGCCATGCGGCTGATAATTGCTGAGCCGGATGCTGCCGCCCATGTCTTTGACAAAACGTTGCACCATGGCCAGCCCCAAGCCGGTACCGCGCTGGCGGCTGGTCCGAAACGGCCGGATGCCGTGATTCAGCATATCCTCGGGGAAACCCTGGCCGTTATCGATGATATCGATATGGAGTCCCTGTGTATCCTTGCAGGCCTTGATGCAGACCACGCCGGTGCCGCCTTCCAGAGACTCCACGGCATTCAGGATCAAATTCAGCAGGGCCTGGCGCAGCGCACTCTCGGGCAGTTGTACCGGCAGCGGGCAGGGCGCGTCGATTTCCAGATGCACGGTTTCGGCAATCTGATAGCGCGTCAGCGTGACCAGGTCGCGGATCAGCGCAGCCGCATCGAATTCGGTTGCCGGCTCCGGCGAATGCCGGCTCTGGTCCAGCATCTCGTTGAGCAGCCGGGCCAGGCGTTTCAACTCATCGCCGATCATATCCAGTCGTTCCTGCTGGTCCGGCGCCTGAATTTCACGGCGAAAATTACTGAACGCGATTTGAATGCCGGCCAGAGGATTGCGGATTTCATGCGCCAATTCCGCGGCCACTTCGCCTACCGCCGCCAGCCGCTCCGCCCGCGCCAGACTTGATTGCTGTTCCAGCAGGGCCTGCGTGGCCAGTTTGACCTCCTGTTGCAGGGACTGGGCGTGCAGGCGCTTGGCTTCCTCCAGTTCCGCCAGATGCTTGACCATCTCATTGTAACTGTTGAATACCGGCAGCAGCAGCGGATCAAGATGATCGGTCGTGATCGGCGTATAGCTCTCTTCCGTCAGGCGCTGCAAAAGCTGCTTCAAGTCGTTGAGCGGATGCAGGATGCGGCTGCGCAGAAACAGCACGGCCACGATCAGGGTCCAGGCCAGGATGAGCAGCGCCAGGTACAGTTCGGTCTCCGTGGTGCGGCTGATGTTCTCCAGCAGGTACTCGCGCTGCAGCGATTCGTTATCCAGCGTTTCGCTCATGACCTTTAGCGCCGCGATCAGGCGCGTGTTTTTCTCCAGCTGGTCCAGTTTGCCGACATCGACCAGCAGGTTGCGTACCGTTTCCAGGCTTTTGCGGGTTTTTGCCGATAAATGGCGATGCTCGGCCATCAATGCATTCATTTCGTCCAGGGTTTTGTCCAGCGCCGCCGAAGGGGAGGCCGGCACCGCTTCGGTCAGATATTCGATCAGCGATTGCTGCAGGCCCACCGAGACATTCTGAATGCGATGGGAGTAAGTGGCATACGAGAGCACGGTTTCGAAACGATGCAGATTGCGCCAGATCATGCCGCCGAGTATGGCCAGCACCAGCAGCAGCAACCCCAGGAAGGCAAGGCCGCGCAGTTGAACGGGGCGATAAAAGAGTGATTTCATTCAGGGGTGGGTGTTATAAGGCGCAAGGCAAGACAGCTCTGTCACCTTGCGCCTTTGGCCTCAATAATTCAAATACAAATTAACCGACAGGATATGACTCATGCGGTCGGGCCCGACGGCCTTGCGGATGTATTGGTTCATATAACCGATTTCCGTCCGGGTGCTTTTATCGAAATTGTAACCGACGCCGGCAAATATACGGTTCTGGTCAAAACCGTCGTCGGCGCCCCAGTCGGTCCGGTTGAGATTGGCGAAGTACTCGTCAGTAAGCACCAGGCTGAAATCGGTCGCGAACGGCAAGGGTTTCGACAGCTTCAGCAACTGCCGGAAACGCCAGCCGACATCCTCGCCATTCTGCACGAAGCGCTGCTCGAAGCGGCTGCGGCTGGTGATCGTGCCGAACGAGAATGTCTCGCTCCACAGCAATTGCTGCCAGATACGGTGTTCGTCAACCGGTGTGGCCGCGAAGGGTTCCTCGGTGGGAATGAAGGCATAACCCAGCCAGACAGTGGTATTGTCATTCAACGCATAGCCGAGACCGGTACGCAGCATGCCCTGCGAGAAGCGAGAGGTATCCTCGCCGAACCGGCCCTGGCCTTCGAGCCAGTATTTGAAGCTTTTCAGATCGGGATTGAGAACGCCCAGGCTGCCCGTGGCCGTTATATTGCCCCAGGTCTGGAAATCTTCCGCGGTCTTGGCGGCAATGGGATCGGAAAGCGTCAGGCTGAGCAACAGCGGTAAAACCAGCCGCAATTTTGAAGTCTTCATTATTCTTAATTTCATGATTTAATTTTTTGTTACAAGGCAAGAGAAGCAAACCGGTATTGCCGCGTTGCTTCATGGGGATTATACCGGCTGATTGGAAACTCATGTAGGGTACGCAGCCGCTGTCATCAAGTTAAGGATTCGGTAATCAATAACTGTCTTATTTTAAACGGCGTCTGTGGGAGCGATGCCTTCATCGCGACTTGCGGTGTCTTTAGTCGCGATGAGAGCATCGCTCCCACGGGGATCATAAAAAACGGCATCGGGATGTTATTTTTAGCCGAATCCTAAGAAATCGTTCCGAATTATTTGCCGGTGCTGTAGGTGCGAACCTATGTGTTCGCCCTTGCCCAACAGTTCCCCCTCGGCCAATGGTTTCCCGGTAACCTGTCGTGCACCGGACACAGGGCGGACACGCAGGTCCGCCCCTACGGTTCATCCCGGAATTGGAAATGGACCTTGCGGTTGTTTCGGCAATCCCGTAGGTGCGAATTTATTTATGCCCTATGGGTACTTGTGCCCTTGAGGGTATTCGCACAGGACAACGGTACGCGATGCCTACCCTACTTGCGCATCAATCCCAGCAGTCCCTTCATCAATACCAGCGGCGTCGGCGGGCAGCCGGGAATCACCATGTCAACCGGGATGACATTGGCTACCGCGCCGCAGCTGGCGTAGGACACGCCGAATTCACCGCCGCAGGCGGCGCAGTCGCCGGCCGCGATGACCCATTTCGGATTCGGCGTCGCTTCATAGGTGCGCAGCAATGCGGTCTGCATGTGCCGCGATACCGGTCCGGTCACGAGCAGCACGTCGGCATGCCGCGGCGAGGCGACGAAATGAATGCCGAAGCGTTCTATGTCATAGAAGGGATTGTTGAGCGCATGGATCTCCAGCTCGCAGCCGTTGCAGGAGCCGGCGTCGACCTGCCTGATCGCGATACTGCCCGAGAATTTCCGGTCGATATGGCTTTTGATCTTGATGCCGAGCTGTTCCAGCTCATCATCCTTCGGCGCCTTGACCGGTTCGGTGACCACGCCGGTGGTCAGGATTTTCTTGAACAGTCTCAGCATGTGCCTCTCCTATAAATCATGGCCCGAATAGGAGCCGTTCACGGATTTGTTGCAGACCGGAAAATCCGGGACGATATTGTCCAGCACGAGCTTTTCCAGTACCGGCCAGTTCAGCAGGCTGGGATCGCGCGGATAGCAGCGGGCGATGGTATTGCCGGCATCGAAGCGGATATAAGTGATGATCTCGCCGCGCCAGCCCTCGACGATGCCCAGACCTTCACGGCCCGCTTCGGGTGTCTTCCAGGCGCTGCGCAGATCACCCGGCGACAAAAGATCGATAAATTGCCCGATCAGTTTCAGGGCGACGCTGATCTCCTTGTACCTGACCCAGAAGCGCGAGGCGATATCGGCCTGCGTTTCCACCGGCACCTTGACCGTCAGGCGGTCGTAAGGCGCGTAGGGCGCATCGCGGCGCACGTCGAAATCCTGCCCGCTGGCCCGGCCGACAAAACCCAGGGCGCCGAAGGCGGCGGCGATGGCTTCCGGCAGCAAGCCTGCCGTGTAGAGCCGGTCTTCCAGGGATGAATTCAGATCCAGCGCCGGCAGGACTTCGCCCAGTTCAACTTTCAATTGGTATATTCCTCGCTTGATGGCGATACCGGCCTGTTCGGATACATCACAGTCCACGCCGCCCGGCACAATCCGGTCCATCAGCAGGCGATGGCCGAACAGTTGTTCATTGCAGCGCAGCCACAGTTCCCGCAGGCGCGCGAACTGCATGTGCGCAAAAGCGAAGCCGACGTCATTGCAGATCGCGCCCATGTCGCCCAAGTGGTTGGCGACCCGCTCGCGCTCGGCCAGAATACCGCGTATCAAAGCCGCGCGCGGCGGAATCTCGATGCCGGCGGCCCGTTCCATGGCCAGGCAGGCGGCCCAGCAATGGCCGACCGTGGTGTCGCCCGAGACCCGACTGGCCAGGCGCGCCAGTTGCTCGGGCGTCCGGCCTTCGGCGATTTTTTCGATGCCCTTGTGCACGTAGCCGAGGCGTTCTTCCAGATTCAAAATGGTCTCGCCCACGGCCTGGAAGCGGAAGTGGCCGGGTTCGATAATGCCGGCATGAACCGGGCCGACCGGAATTTCATAAACGCCCGCGCCGTAGGCCTTGACGAACGGATAATCCCGATCGGGCGGCGTGACCGCTTCCGGCTCGCCCTGAACAGGGAAATCCTTGCGCAGCGGATAGCGGGTTTTGGGCCAGGCCTTGTGCCGGGTCCAGGGACGGTTGTCGGGATGGCCCGCGAAATTCACGCCGAACATATCCTGCGTATGGCGCTCGCTGCGGCTGGCGGCCGGATATACCGTGGCCTGCGAAGGCAGTTCCGGTTTCGGGTTATGGACTCGGGTCCGCAGCAGGATGTAGCGGCCCTCTCTTTCGAAACAGGCGTTGATCAAAAACCAGTCCCGCGCCTGCTCGGCCCAGCCGGCCGCCCAGCGTAAATTGTGCTGCAAGGCCAGTTGCGCAAACCGTTGCCAGTCATCGCTGGCGATCTGCCACAGGTCTGCCGGGCCGATGGCGAGCTGTTCGACCATGATGCCGGCCTCGTCGGTCTGCTTTAAAAAATCGGCCTTCCAGTTAGGAGCATGCATAAAATAACTTCCTCAAGGTGTGCAAATGATTTTCGATGTAGGTGCGGATTCGCCTAGGGCGCCTACTGTTTGGTATACGCACAGTGCGAATGAATTCGCACCTACAATTTCATTCGGTTGGAATAACTCATGGCGCACTCCCCGAGATCAATAGCGTCGCCTGCGAGAACCAGTCGGCCAGAAAGCCCGGAATAGCCAGGCCCAGCCAGAGCACCAGTCCCAGATGAATCATGACCGGCCACAGGTTGGCTTTGATGGGCTGCTGGCCTTCGGGCCTGTCGCCGTAGACGATCGGCTGGATATGCCGGAACAGGCCCGCGAAGGCGATGCCTATCCCTAACAATAACAACGGCGCCAGCCACGGATAACTGCGCATCGTGGCCAGCAGTACCAGAAATTCGCTGGTGAAGACGCCGAAAGGCGGAAAACCGGCAATCGAGACCGTGCCGATCAGCAGCCCCCAGCCGATTGCCGGCTGGGTTTTGATCAAGCCGCGTATCTTTTCCATGTTCTGTGTGCCGGCGAGCTGGGACGCATGGCCGACGGTCACGAAAATCGCCGACTTGGTCAACGAATGCACGGTCATATGCAGCAAGGCCGCAAACGTCGCCAGCGGGCCGCCGATGCCGAAAGCGAAGGTCATCATGCCCATATGCTCGATCGAGGAATAACTGAACAGCCGTTTGATGTCTTTCTGCCGGTGCAGGAACAGGGCGCCGACCAGGAACGACAGCAGGCCGAATCCCATCATCAGGAAACCGGCCATATCGGACTGGGTCGCGCCGTCGACCAGCATCTTGTTGCGCACCACGGCATAGAGCGCATCGTTCAGCAGCAGGCCCGACAGCACCGCCGACATCGGCGTCGGGCCTTCGGAATGGGCGTCGGGCAGCCAGTTATGCAGTGGCACGAGGCCGATTTTGGTGCCGTAGCCGATCAGCAGGAACACGAACGCGATTTTAAGCACTTCGGGATTGAGCTTATCGGCATTTTCATAGAGCACCGACCAGAGCAGGGCGTTTTCCTCGCTGCCTATCTGCTCGGCCGCGTAATACAGCAGAATCGTGCCGAACAGCGCCTGCGCGATGCCGACGCCGCAGAGGATGAAGTATTTCCAGGCCGCCTCCACCGACTCGGGTGTGCGGTACAGACTGACCAGCAGCACCGTCGCCAGTGTCGCGCCTTCCATCGCGACCCACAAAATGCCCATGTTGTTGGTCGTCAGTACCAGATACATCGACAGCATGAAGCCCTGGTACATGGCGTGATACAGCTTCAGGCGCGCATCGTTGAGCCGGCCGGTTTCCATTTCGTGCGCCATGTAAGGCGCGGAAAAAATGGCCGTGGTCAGGCCGACGAAAGCGGTCAGCACGATCAGATAGACGTTGAACGGATCGATCAGAAACGCTTTGCCGGCCGACAGGATCGTGCCTTCGCGCAGCACGTTGATGGCCAGCCAGAGCGTGGCGATCAGGTTGACGGCGTTCAGGCGGATATTCCAGGCGCCGGAATCGGCCCGGTGTCCGGCCAGCGCGAAAAAGGCCATGCCGGTCAGTGGAATCAACAGCACCAGATAGGCGGCGATCATTTATCCACCTCGCTCAAGCGGTTCAGCAGATCGACGTCGAGCGAATCGATACTGGTGCGGATATGCAGGAAAAAGATGCCGAACAGCACGGCCGCCACCAGCACATCGAACGCCACGCCCAGCTCGACCACCATCGGCATGCCGTGTGTGGCGACGATGGCGGCGAAAAACAGGCCGTTCTCTATCGACATGAACCCCACCACATGCGCGACCGCCTGCCGGTGCGAGATCATCAGCAGCATTCCTAAAAGCATCACCGACAAACTGACGGCCAGGGCATTGAGCATGACCAGGGACGAGGTCTGCACGATGGGGTGCAGGATGTAGTAGCTGAACAGCATCAGGCTGGCGCCGCCCAGCATGACGGCGGTATTGTTGCTCAACGCCTCGACATCACGGTGCATGTTCATTTTCAGCACCTGCCGCCGCAGCATCCAGGGAATGAGGATCACTTTCAGGACCAGCGTCAGCGCGGCGGAAATATATAGATGATAATTGCTCAGGCTGTAGGCGGCCGCGGCCGTGGTCAAGGCCAATAAAAATCCCTGCACGGCGAACACGAAAATCAGCCTTAACAGCCGCCCCTGGCCCAGCATCAGAAACGACGTGAGCCCGACCAGGGCCGCCAGCGACAGGATGGCCTGCGTATAAAAATCCAGTTGCTCGATGTTCATCGCGCACCCTCCAGAATGATATGGCTCAACATGCCCAGCAAACCCAGCAAATAAGCAAAACTGAGGTATTCCTGCACGCGAAACAGGCGCATTTTCGCGAACAGCGTTTCCGACAACGCCAGCAGAATCGACAAAAACGCCAGTTTGCCGATGATGAACAGCAGGCCGTAGCCCAAATCACCCGGCGTAATCCTTTCGGCAATGCCCCACGGGAAAAAGATGTTGGCGATCAATACGCCGTACAGCATCAGTTTCAACTGGCTGGCCCACTCGATCAACGCCAGATGGCGGCCGCTGTATTCCAGGATCATGGCTTCATGGATCATGGTCAGCTCCAGATGCGTGGCCGGATTATCGACCGGTATGCGCCCGGTCTCGGCAATCGCGACCAGCATCAGCGAAAGCAGCGCGAAGATGAATGAAGGGCGCAATACCAGGCCTTCATCGAGCACAAAGTCGATGGCTAGCGATAGATTGGTCGTGGAGGCGGACATGGTCAGCGCGAAAATGCCCATCAGCATGGCCGGTTCCGCCAGGGTTGAAATCGTCATCTCGCGCGAAGACCCCATGCCGCCGAAGGCCGTGCCGATGTCCAGGCCGGCCAGCGCCAGGAAAAACCGGGCAAAGGAAAAAAAACCGATCAGCACGATGACATCGGCGCTGGCCGAGGTCGGAAGGTCCACGGCGATCAGCGGCACGATGCTGGCGGCCAGCACCATGGCCGAGAAGATGATGTAAGGGGAAATCGTGAAGATCCAGGAGGCCTGATCCGAGACCACCGGCTGCTTGCGCGTCAGCTTGAGCAAATCCCGGTAAGGCTGGAACAAGGACGGCGCCTTGCGGTTCTGCAGGCGGCATTTGCAGCATTTGATCCAGCCCGCCAGCAAAGGGGCCAGCGCGACAAACAGCACGGTTTGCGACATTGCCAATAACCAGTTCATCAGCTGATAATCCATAACATAACGATTAAGGTAACGAACGAATAGCCCAGATAAGTCCGGATATTGCCGGTCTGGATGCGTCCCACCAGTCTGGCCGTCCGGTTGACGGCCCGCTCGATCGGCTGATACAGGCGCGGCCAGCTGTGATCCTGTATTTGCAGGGCATAATGAATCGCCGCGACATCCTGATCCATGGCGCCCTGGCGATCTTTCTTGACCTGTTCGTCGATGAGCCAGACTCTGGCGAAAATGCGCCTGAACGGCATCATGAAGGCGCTGGCGCTGTATTGCATGCGTGGCGTCAGGCCGCCGAAGCCGCAGTCCCAGGTTTCGGCCCGGCGCATGACCGTGGCAGGGCTGCGGCGCAGATAGCGGAAGCAGATGCCGGCCGCGATCAGCGCTCCGACCAGCACCAGCGGCGCCGAATAGGACGCCTGTTCGGCGGAAACGGGCGCCAGATGCAGCCAGCTCAAGGAGGAGCCATCCGGCAAGGACGCCCCCAGCAGCTGTTCGGCAACGTGATTGATCAAGCCCAGCATCAGGCCCGGAAAAATGCCGAACAAAAAGCACAGGCCGGCCAGCAGGGCGGGGCCGGCCAGCATGCCCGGGTCGGCGATTTCCTGGGCCTTGTCGGCATGCCGCGAACGGGGCAACCCCAGGAACAGGATGCCGAAGACATTGACGAAGCAGGCTGCCGCCAGGGCCGCGGTCAGCGCCAGCGCAGCGGCGGCGACCGGAATCAGGCTGCGCAAGACGCCGTTGTCGATGACATCGACCTGCAGCGCCGTCTGGAAAGCCAGCCATTCCGAAACGAAGCCGTTAAACAGCGGCAACGATGAAATGCTCATGCAGCCGATCAGGAACAGCATGCCGGTCTTCGGCATGCGCTTGATCAGGCCGCCCATCTGGTCGATATTCAGTTCATGGGTCTGGTGATGAATCATGCCCGCGCCCAGGAACAGCAGATTCTTGAACAAGGCATGGTTGAAAGCGTGAAACAGCGCCGCCAGAAAACCCAGCGCTCCCAGTTGCGGCTGGTTCTGCGCCATGAAAATCATCGACAAGCCCAGCACCATGACGATGATGCCGACGTTTTCGACCGAACTGTAGGCCAGCATGCGCTTCAGATTGGTCTGCATCATGGCGTACAGAATGCCGCCCAAGGCCGAGACCGTGCCCACTATCATCAGTACCAGTCCCCATTGCCAGTGCACCTCGCCGATCAGGTCGAAACAGAACCGGATCAGGCCGTACAGGGCCACTTTCAGCATCACGCCGCTCATCAGGGCCGAAATGTGCGACGGCGCCACCGGATGCGCTTCCGGCAGCCAGACATGCACGGGCACGAGGCCGGCTTTCATACCAAAGCCCAGCAGCGCCAGCGCAAACGCGATGCTGGCCCAGGCGTTCGATAATCCGGCGCCGCGCAAGGCATCGAAAGTGAAGCCGTCGGCAAAGCTGGCCAGCACGCCGAAAGCCAGGATTATGGCCAGCGCCCCGATTTCCGCCATCAGCAGATAAAGAAAAGCCGCGCGCCGGTTGGCCGGGTTGTCATGCTGGAACGCCACCAGAAAATAGCTGGCGACCGACATCAGTTCCCAGGCGATCATGAAGAAGAAGGCGTCGTCGGCCAACAGCACCAGCAGCATGCCGGCGATGAACAGCCCGCTGAACAGGCTCAGGACCGCAAAAGGATGCTTACTTTCTTCATAAGCCGAGACATAGCCGGGCCCGTACAGGCTGACGGCGCTAATGGCGATGCCGATGATCAGAAAGAATAAGCCGGACAGATTGTCGAAGCGCACCTGCCAGGGCAGCCAGGGCAGGCCCAGACCGATCCGGCCGGTCATCACCTCGCCGCTGACCAGCACGCTCACGCCGGCCAGTGCCGCGAAAAGCCCCGACAAACCCAGCAAGCCGAACACGGCCTGCCGTGTCAGAATCTGCGCCCGTTGCTCTTCCAGGCTGCCGGGCATCCGGAGCCGGCCTAACGCCGGAAGGTTGTGTCGCCCCTGCATCAGCAGCGGCGGCAAGCAGGAAGCAAAGCTTAACAGGACAGCACAATAGGCCAATACAAGAATCATTCAACGCTCCGTCAAGAGATGCGGGTGAGGCAGCCGTCCGGCCACCCGTTCTTTGCTGCCAAAAAGGGCTTAACCTTTCCTTTCATCGGCCGTCATTAAGCGCGCGGCCAGCGCATGATCCGAAAACTTTTCCGAAGCCCGGCCTGTCTGCCGGCAACGGCCGCCCTGCGCTTCGTAGTTGTGCATGTAGTCATAAATGAATTCCATGACCGTATGGTCGATCAGATAGCCGTCGGATAAATCAAACACAACCGATTTGCCCGGTTCCAGCGTGGCCAGCGCTTTTTTCAGCGGCAGGAAATTGGAAAAGATCGCCGAACCGGTCAGTTTGACTATTACGGTGTCGTTATTGGGCCGTTCGATGGCGAAATGAATTTTGAACAGATTGTTGAGCCAGACCCCGCGCGCAATGTGAACAGCCAGCTTGACTATAATGCCGATAGCGACGCCGATCAATAGATCGGTTGCCAGAACGCCTGTGATTGTGACCATGAAAATAAAAAACTGTTCTTTTCCGATACCCATGACTTTGGCGAATTCCCTGGGCGAGGCCAGACGGAAACCGGTGTAGACCAGCAAGGCCGCCAAGGCCGCGAGGGGAATGCTGTGAATCAGGCGCGGAAACAGCATGACGAACAGCAACAGCAGTGCGCCATGAAAGAAATTGGCCCAGCCGGTTTTGGCGCCGTTATTAACGTTGGCGGAGCTGCGCACGATCTCGGCGATCATGGGCATGCCGCCGATCAGGCCGGCGAGCAGGTTGCCGATTCCTACCGCCGTCAGGTCGCGGTCCAGATCGGAGTGGCGTTTATAAGGGTCCAGCTTGTCCACCGCGACGGTGCTGAGCAGGCTTTCAAGGCTGCCTACCAGGCTGATGCCGACCACGGCTTCCCAGAATTCAGTCGTCATAAACTTGGAGAAGTCGGGAAAGTAAAAGCTGGACATGAAATTGTCGGATATTGCGACCAGAAACCTCGGCCCGACTGTTGCTTCATGATGGCCGATGAAAGGCGCATCCGGCAAAAACAGATACATATGTTCGTGGTTCAAGTCGAAAATACGTCCCAGGCCCATGCCGACCAGCACGACGAGAATGGGCGCGGGGATCATTTTCAGCGTGGGGCTTTTCAGCAGCGACCAGATAATCAGAACAACCAGCCCGGCCAGGCCGATCAGGGCGATTTCCGGATTGGGGTTCAGCAGGCTGTGCGGAATCTGCGCCATGGTCGAAAACAGACTGCCCTCTTCAGGCGTCACGCCGAGCATGACAGGGATCTGCTTGGTCATGATAATGATGCCGATCGCGGCCAGCATGCCGTGCACGACCGAGGCCGGGAAAA
The DNA here is from genome assembly GCF_000383855.1 of Methylobacter marinus A45. Classification (GTDB taxonomy): domain Bacteria; phylum Pseudomonadota; class Gammaproteobacteria; order Methylococcales; family Methylomonadaceae; genus Methylobacter; species Methylobacter marinus. The sequence continues at coordinate 4,598,238 of NZ_KB912877.1, read as the reverse complement.
AAGAACTGAGGCGTCCGGCCTTAAAGACGCCCATCAGGATCTGCAGCACGCTGGCGACGACGATGGCCGCCAGCGTGTAACGGTAGCCGGCCATCGCGTCGCCTTCCCCCAAGGTCTGCACGGCATTCAACACGACAACGATCAAGCCCGCGGCCGGCCCGTTGATCGTCACGTACGAACCGTTGATGCGCGACACCAGCAGGCCGCCGATAATGGCCGTGATAATCCCGGCTGAGGGCGGAAAGCCGGAGGCCATCGAGATGCCCAGGCATAACGGCAAGGCGATAAGAAAAACCAGAAACCCCGACAGCAAATCGCCGCGCCAGTGCGCTTTCAAGCCGGCCAGCCCGGTTTCAGGTAATGCCGAAGACGGAGTATTGATCATGGTTAAGCCTCCACGTTATAAGAATCAATAGCTTTGCAGGAGGATCAGCATTTTCCATGCCAATAAAATGGGGTGGTTTAACGCTATGATTTCTTTAGATAAAAGGATGGGGTTGTGGTTGGTTGCGGAGACGATATGGAAAAAAAGGGGGTGCAAAAACACCACAAGCGGTTCATTTGCACCGGCGGCCGGGGATGTCTCATTTCATGAACCGCTGACTTCGCCCCGATCGTGGTTTACTGCAAGCGTTTGAGTCGATAAAGGCGAGTGAGCCCGCCCCGTATACGCTGAAATAGCGGGGCTGTAAGTTTTCCTACTAATTTACCGGACAACTCTTTTTCTATATAAATGCACTTGGTCAATGAATTTTTACAAGTTGTCAGCTGCATGCAAAGATAAAGCAATAACGGGCGCTATCTATTCTATCAACCAGGCTGATCAATATACGAGCTAAGTATCCATAATGAATATGAAAATCGTCTTATCGGTTCTACTGTTATTCGGAGGAGTCCTGATCATCACGCCGGGCATTGATAGCGTTAAGGGCTCTGGACCGGAATTCATCAGGCAAGCCCAGGCCAGGACATATCCAAATGAAGGCCAGGCTAACGATAAGGTCTTCGATATGCCGGGAGCCGGTAATTGCGAGGCCTGTCATTCGCAACCCGATACCTTTTCCGATATTCCGACATCACATTCGTCGATTTATGAACAGCTCATCTCAAGGCGATGAAAAAATCGGGTTAACGAAAGGCGACGCCCTGGTTATAGTGGATCTGCAAAATGATTTCCTGCCCGGCGGCAGCCTGGCGGTACCGGGCGGAGAACAGGTGATACCGGTTCTGAACGGTTATATCGAGCGCTTCGCCAGGCAAGGGCTGCCTATATTTGCCACGCGCGATTGGCATCCGAAAAACCACAGCTCTTTTGTTGCCCAGGGCGGGCCATGGCCCGAACATTGTGTGGCCGGCACCCGAGGCGCGGACTTTGCGCCCAGTTTGCATCTTCCTATCTCGACGCAGGTGATCTCGGCGGGGATCGAGGTTGAGCGCGATGGCTATTCGGCTTTTGAAACGCCCTTCTTCCAACAGCAACTCGAGAAGGCCGGTACGACCCGTTTGTTTATCGGCGGCCTGGCAACCGATTATTGTGTCTTGAACACGGTGCTCGATGCACTGGCCCTGCATTACCGGGTATGCCTGCTGTTCGATGCCGTACGCGCAGTCAATGTCAAGCCTCAAGACGGTGAAAAAGCCGTTCAAGAGATGGTCCGGCGAGGCGCCAAACCCATTAAGCAAGCCATGATTTTATGATCCTGGACGGTGCATTGCTGACTGATCTTTATCAGCTGACGATGCTTCAGGGCTATTATGAACAGAACCGGGAAGATCTTGCGGTGTTCGAGTTTTTTGTCCGTAAGCTGCCTAAAAACCGGAGCTATATGGTCGCGGCCGGGTTGGCCCAGGTTTTGGATTATCTTGAAGAACTGCACTTTTCCCCGGATGAAATCGACTGGCTCGCCGGCACCGGTTACTTCAAGCCGGCTGTGCTGGACCGGCTCGCCGCATTAAGATTCACTGGCGACGTGCATGCCATGCCCGAAGGCACGGTATTTTTCCCGAGCGAGCCGATTCTGCGGATCACCGCCCCCTTGCCGGAAGCGCAGCTGATTGAAAGCCGGCTCATCAACCTGTTGCATTTCCAGACCCTGATCGCCACCAAGGCCGCGCGCTCCGTGTTGATCGCGCCGGACAAGCTGCTGGTCGATTTCGGCATGCGCCGCGCGCATGGCAGCGAGGCCGGGCTGCTGGCGGCACGGGCCAGTTATCTGACCGGCTTTAGCGGCACCGCGACAGTGAATGCCGGCATGTATTTCGATATCCCGATTTACGGCACGATGGCGCACTCCTTTGTACAGACCTACAGCAACGAAAGCCAGGCCTTCATCGATTTTGCGAAAGCCAATCCCGATAATGTCGTGTTATTGATCGATACCTACGATACCGAAGCGGCCGCCCGGAAGGTCGTTGATCTGGCCGAAACGTTGCGCGCTCTGGGCATCAAAATCAAGGGCGTGCGCATCGATAGCGGCGATTTGGCCGATCATGCCCGTGAGGTCAGATCGATTCTCGATCAGGGCGGCCTTCAGCAGGCCACGATTTTCGCCAGCAGCAGTATTGATGAATACAAACTGGACGCACTGATGACGCAACAGGCGCCGATAGACGGCTTCGGCATCGGCACGCATCTGGATACCTCGGCCGATGCGCCTTATCTCGACTGCGCCTATAAGCTGCAGGAATATGCCGGCATCGCCCGGCGCAAACGCTCGGAAGGCAAGGCAACCTGGCCCGGACGCAAACAGGTCTATCGTAATTATGACGACGATGGCTGCATGAGCGGCGATACCGTAACGCTTGAAAACGCGCCTTGCACGGGACAGCCGTTGCTGCAGCGGGTCATGCAGGGCGGGCGGACTGCGATGCCGCAGCCTTCGCTCACCGAATCCCGGCAGTACACCAAAAACCAGTTAAGCCGGTTGCCGGAAACATTGCGCCAACTCGGTGATACGCCCGGCTATCCGGTGACGATTTCCGCCGAACTGCAAGCGCTGGCGAAACGCGTGGATGAGCAAACCCTTGTTTAACCGGTTCGCCATCGCGGCAAGTCCGAATGCGTCATGTGCCCGGGTCCTGCGCTGTTGCCCGCTCAGGGCTTTTATGGAATATCAGCAGCATCAGCGCCAGCACCGAAAACGCCGCGCCGGCAAGAAAGGTCATGCCTGAACCATAATTATCCCAGAGCCACCCGGCAATGACGCTGGCCAGCAGCATAAACAGGCCGGTTACGAAGTTGAACAGGCCGAATGCCGTGCCTTTCAATTCCCGGGGCGTGGCATTGGCAATCATGGTCGCCAGAATGCCTTGCGTGAACCCCATATGCAATCCCCACAGAGCGACCCCGCACAGGACGACAAGAATCGAATTCGCCCGCGCCAGTACCAGATCAGCCAGCGCCAGCAGAACAAGCCCCGTGGCCAGCAAGTACTCCTTGCGCACATAGTCCGACAGCACGCCGACGGGATAAGCCGATAACGCATAGAACAGGCTCATCACGACCATGACCAGGGGAATCCAGGTGATAGACAGGCCCAGCTCCTCGGCGCGCAGTATCAGGAATGCCTCGCTGAACCGGGTCAGCGTGAAGACGGCGCCTATTATGACAATCCGCCAGTAGGCCCTGGAAAAAGCCTTCAGGAATGCCAGCCGCAAGGGCGAGCGGAATTGGCGCGGCCTGGCTTTGGCGGCCGGTTCCTTTACCCCGAATACGATTAAAATGATCGTGATTGCCGCCGGCACAACGGCAAACCACAATACCGTTTTCATGTCTCCGTGGTAAAAAGACAATAATACGATGGCAAAAAGAGGCCCGAAAACCGCGCCGACCGTATCCATGGATTGGCGCAGGCCAAAACAGGCGCCCCTGATCGTTAAAGGCGCCACATCGGCAATCAACGCGTCGCGCGGCGCCCCTCGCATGCCCTTGCCGATCCGGTCCAGAAAGCGCGCGGCGAAGACCGTTTCCACGGAACCCGCGAGAGGAAATAATGGCTTGGTCAGCGCCGCCAGGCCGTAACCGGCCAGAATCAGCCATTTCCGGCGCCTGAAAAAATCACTCAATGCCCCCGAAAATATCTTGACGATCAGCGCGGTGGCTTCGGCAATGCCTTCGATCAAGCCGATAGTCAGCGCATCAGCCCCCAGTACCGTGACCATAAACACCGGCAATATGCTGTGCACCAGCTCCGAAGACAAATCCATAAACAGGCTGACGTAGCCGAGTGTCCATATGGTTCCGGGTATCGCGGGCAATTGTCTTTTATACACAGAGTTATCCTCGTAACGGATGCAAAAATATCTATCCCGGAATTTCATAATAACCATAGAGCACACAGAGAGCACAGAGAAAATCAAGTTGTTGTCATTTTCTTCCCGTGACTTCATGAATTACGCAATTCTACCGCCTCCATAATCCTCATGAATGGGGATGAATGCAGAGAAATGACGGGATCATTGTCTGTCCGTTCGTGGTGAAATATTCAGGCTAAGGAGCTGATGTTATGCAGACAATTGACCCCGGCGCCGGCAGGGGCGGGGGCGGTTAAAAATACTATCCGTCTTCCTCTCGGATTGGCCGTCCTTGTGGGAGCGATGCCTACATCGCGACTTGCCGGGCGGTATTGAATCGCGATGTATATCCAAAGGGAATAAAGACATCGCTCCATCCGCCACGAAGCACATCCTGTCCTGTACACATTCGTCGTTCTCTCTGGATAATTTATGCTGTACCTGATATCAGGTATTAATCTTAAACGCATACAAAATAGAAGCCGCGAATAAACATATCAGCCAGATAGCGGCTGCCCTGACCGAGCGGTTACGGGCAAGGGCGACGGCATAGATTGCTTTCAGCAGGTTATTGCTGCCGCTGGCCAGTATCACGGAAGACACGATGGCCGAACTGGAGACGGTGAATTCGCCGCTCAGCAGCGACAGAATAAAAGGATCGATATCGGTAAAGCCGACGATAATGGATAGAAAATTCAACCCATGGCCGCCGTAATGGCTGGTCACGTATTGGGTAATGCTGGTAAACAGCATAAACGATATGGCAAACACAATGGCGGTTGATAATTCCAGCGGATGCTTAATCACGTCCGCCTCGGATGGGCTGGGCGTATTATCCCGGAAGCGAAACAAGGCGGCCATGGCGGCAAAGGACAGCACGATGGCGGCTGAAAACGGCGCCAGCAGGCGCTGGCCGGCGCTGGGCGAAAACAGGAAAATAATGACGAGCAGCCGGATATACATCATGGCGGTTGCCATGATCAGCGCCGATGAAACAAAGCGGCCCGCTTCCGCCAGATGATGAGCGCGGCGCCCGATAACAACGGTGGCGACGGTACTGGAATACAGCCCGCCTAAAATACCGGTAATCATCAGGCTGCGACTCTTGAAAAAATACGTATTGACCAGATAGCTCAAGTACGAGAAGCCGGATACGATGATCACCGCCAGCCAGACCTTGTCGTAAGTGACCGGCATCATCGGCGCGATGGGCTCATCGGGCAGCAAGGGCAAAATGACGCCGGAGATAATCAGGAACTTGGCCAGGGTCGTGATTTCCTCGCCCGCCAATTTATCGGAAATACGATGGATCAGCGGTTTCTCGCCGAGTATTAAAATCAACGATACGATGAAGAGTATCAGGAACCAGCTGGGGAATATGCTGACAACCGGTCCGGTCAGATAAATCAGCAGGGCAAGCAGAACACTGAAAAGCGACAGCATCTCTTTCGACGATAACTGCCAGTAATAAATCAGCAGCATGCCGCCGAGCAGGGCAAGGCCGATGCCGAACAGTACGCGCGTGCCGTCCAGGGTGTACAGAATAAATCCTAACAAGCCGATCAGGACAAAAGTACGTGTGCTGCCAAAATGAAACTTATATTGATTCATGCGCTGATAACGGCGGAATTCCAGGCCGACGACAAAAGAAAAGGCCACGGTCAGGGCGAATTCGATCAAGAGAGGCGGAATGACATCTGGAAATTCCATGGTCTGGTCCTTGGGCAGCGATTGCGGAGGATGTGCCGGATTTTAGTGCGTTTGACCCGGTAAACAAGCTTCTATCACGGGGCTTCGCGTTATTTTCGTCACGGCTGTATAGGATTTTATGACAAGCTTGTGTATTCTCGCTCTGACTATCGATAACAAGGGTATTGACTTAAGTATATTTACTAATTATGTTGCGCGCACAAATGCGATATAAGTACCGCCACTCGATATTTGAGCGCTTGTTCTTGCCTTTTCAGATGCCAATGATCAGCTCTCGTTCAAGCGATGCTTTCAATCTCATGATTGGATGATTTTGCGTTGCGAATATCGTTGCAGACATTGAAAACAATTTTTTTATGGTTGGTTTAAAAATGAATATGAAATCCTCTCAATCTGTATCAGATGAATCTCTTTTAGATGATGCTTCCCCGGATAAACCCGTTTCGGAATCCGAATCCAGTGAAAGTAAAAGCGAAATCGACCTGGATGTCGAAGACTTCGATTTAAACGACGAGTACATCATATTGCCGACTGAAAACGAGAAGGTAGCCAAGAAAATGGCCGCGCGCAGAAAGATTGAAATGTACTGGGAGAAAAAAAGATTGAAGGAACAGCTCGGCGAATTTGAAAACTTTGATCTTGATTTCGATTTTTAATCCAAGCGCATATAGCAAATTGACCTGGCCTGCCCCAGTTTTAAAATTTAACGAAAAACATTAATTTTACGATCCCCATTGATTCATTAACAACGGAATTGCCGGATACAGGGTATTTTTCTCGACAAGGGAAACGCTCATTGTGTAAATTTCGGCCAATTTTTATCCCTTTAACCATTTTAACCCCCACCTTGCAATACGTTCCTGAACCACCGGTTTTTTAGACTTTCTCCCCGTCCGATACACTTCAATTTTAAGATGATTGCCTAAGTAGTCACCCGAATTTCGTGGCTGTTGAAAAGAGGGTATAAGTATTTTGATTGAATGACATATCGATAGTCGGTACAAAGGTCGCGTTCTTCAAGCCGGAACACAGGCGCCAGGGATGGCGTATTATTCGTGTTCATGCCGGGTTTGATAGCGTTTTAAACCGATAATGTCGATGCATTGAGGATGAACGCATGAGAATGAAAGAGATGCAGCACATGCTGTCGGATATTGAATGGGAGGTCAAATTAACCCGTGGCATGATCGGCAAGGATTCATTGGACGAGCGCGTGATGGCGGCCATGAGGCATGTGCCGAGACACGAATTCATACCCAAGGCCTTGCGCGAATACGCCTATCAGAACGCACCCGTGCCGATAGGCGCGGGCCAGACGATTTCGCAGCCCTATATCGTTGCCCTGATGAGCGATTTGCTGAACACGAAGCCTTCGGACGTTGTGCTGGAGATCGGTACGGGTTCAGGCTATCAGGCCGCCATCCTCTCCCGGTTGGTCAGGCAGGTCTACAGCCTCGAGTTTGTCGAGGAACTGGCGACGCTGGCGCGCACCCGGCTGCATGAACTGGGCTATGAAAACGTAGAGGTTCGCGCCGGCGACGGCAATCTGGGCTGGCCGGAGCATGCGCCCTATGACGGTATCATAGTCACTGCCGCGGCACCGCATATTCCTCAGGCGTTAATTGATCAATTGCGCACAGGCGCCCGTATGGTCATTCCTTTAGGCTTGCCTTACAGTGCTCAGGAATTGATAGTGGTTGAGAAAAAGCCGGACGGAAAAATCAAGACCGAGGACATTCTCGGCGTCGCTTTCGTGCCGTTGGTTGAAGCGCGGCACTCGGACAGACGCCATGGGACAAGCCGGTGAAAATCAATGCCGGGCACGCGCCGCGGGTCATCATGTGCTGTAGTCTCAAAAGGCGGTGTCCGGCGTATCCAACCGCTTGTCATTAACCAGCGCCCATAATTCAAGCGCGTTGCGGGGCGCGGCGCCTTGGGCGGTGTTGTCAAAATACACATGCACTTGCTTGCCCTGTTCTAGCCACTGCTCGATACGCTCGGCCCAGTGCATTAGTTCCGGCCTGCTATAGCTGGATACATAGGTTTGCATGTGGCCATGCAGGCGAACGTAAACCAGATCCGTGGTCACGCATTCCCACAGGGGCCAGGCTTCGGCATCGGACTGGCATGCGGCGACGCCGGCTTCCGCCAGGGCGTGCGCCGTTTCATCGTCAAACCAGGACGGGTGCCTGAACTCCACGGCATGGCGGACTTCCCGCCATTGTTGCAAAGCGGCGATAAACTGTTGCAGTTTGTCCGGGTTTTTTTTGACCAGGCCGGGCAACTGCCATAGCACGACAGCCAGTTTTTCTTTCAGCGCTTTGGCGTGATTTTTCTCAATCAGAACCGACGCGGACGGATCGGTTAATTTTTTATGATGGGTCAGGTAGCGATTGGCCTTGATTGCGAATCTGAAGCCGGCCGGCGTTTCCTCGGCCCATTTTTGAAAAGTACGGGGGCTTTGCAAACGATAAAAAGTCCCGTTGATTTCCACGGCCGGGAGTCGCTCCGCATAGAACTTTAACCGATTCTTGCGAATAACGCCGGCATAGAAACCATCCTGCCAGTCCGGATAATTCCAGCCGCTGGTGCCTACGTAAAATCGCGGCACGCTTTAACCTTTTATGCAGATGACAGGTTCCAGTCGGGCCACTTTTTTCGCCAGGCCGGCCCGGTCCGCCACATCGATGACGGCGCGCACATCCTTATACGCCAGCGGCGCTTCCTCGGCGATGCCGCGCATGGACGCGCTGCGGATGAGGATGCCCCGGTCCGCCAGTTCATCAATCAATGCCCTGCCGCGCCATTGCTTGGTCGCCTGGTGGCGGCTCATGGCCCGGCCCGCGCCATGGCATGCCGAACTGAAGGCGCGCTGTTCGCTGTCTTTCGTGCCGCACAGCACATAGGAGCTGGTTCCCATCGAGCCGCCGATCAGCACCGGCTGGCCGACATCGCGGTACTCGGGCGGCAAGTCCGGGTGCCCCGGTCCAAACGCCCGGGTGGCGCCTTTACGATGCACGAACAGGTTTCTTTTCACGCCGTCGATAGCATGTGGCTCTAGTTTGCAGGTGTTGTGCGAAACATCGTACAGCAGGTCGAGATGGAGTCCCGGAAACACCGCCGACACGGCTTTGCGGGTCAGGTGCGTGATGATCTGCCGGTTGGCCAGGGCGCAGTTGATACCGGCGCGCATGGCGCCCAGGTATTTTTTTCCCAGCGGCGAATCCAGCGGCGCGCAGGCCAGTTCCCGGTCGGGCAGGGCAATATGGTATTGAGGCGCCGCCAGGGCCATGTCTTTTAGAAATTCGGTGCCGATTTGATGGCCCAGACCTCTGGAGCCGCAGTGAATAGTGATGACGATGGCGTCGCGCTTGAGTCGGTAAGCATCGGCCAGGGTCGGGTTGTAAATATCGGCGACCCGCTGTACTTCAAGATAATGGTTTCCGGAACCCAGGGTACCCATTTCGTCTTTTTGCCGCTCCCGTGCTCTGGTGGAGACCTGTTGGGGTTCGGCGCCGGCCATGCAGCCGCGTTCCTCGGTGAAGGCCAGGTCTCGGGCGGTGCCGAATCCCTGTTCGACGGCCCATGAGGCGCCGCCTTTGAGCATGGCTATCATGCCGTCATGGTTCAGATGGATTTTACCCTTGCTGCCGACGCCCGCCGGAATCGCGCGATACAACTCATCCGCCAGCTGGTGCTGATGAGGCTGTAAATCGGCCATGTCCAGGCCGGTGAGCAGGGTGCGCACGCCGCAAGATATGTCGAACCCCACGCCGCCGGCCGAAATGACGCCGCCCTGCGCCGGGTCGAAGGCGGCGACGCCGCCGATAGGGAAGCCGTAGCCCCAGTGCGCGTCGGGCATGGCATAGGCGGCTTCGACAATGCCGGGCAATGAGGCTACGTTGGTAAGCTGTTCGTACACTTTCTGGTCCATATCGCGCAGCAGTCGTTCATCGGCATAAATGATCGCCGGCACGCGCATGGCGCCTTGGGACGGAATTTCCCAGCAGGTTTCATCGCGTTGTATGAATTGAGAGATATCCATGAGTATCCTTTAAACGTCGACGACGCATTGGGTAACCCATAGGCCGTCCGGTTGTTGATAAACATGCGGCTCGGTCAGCGCGGCGCCTTGTATTTTCACGGCAGGCTGGTGTTGTTGCCGGTCCACGGCCTCGCCAAAGGTGGTTGCCGTCAAGCCTTCCTCATCAAGGGACACCTGGAACCGGTTGAACAACAGGCCGTTAACCGCCGTGATGCATGCCCGTTCGTCGATCCAGCCCGGAAACGGAAATGCGTTGTCGCACCCCGTGCAATGTATCCGGATCGCTTCCGATGGCGGAATATGAGCGGGATCGGCTATTACCGCGGTCATGGCCGGCGTCGCCTGCTCCACGTTTTGGTTGAGCGTCGGAGCGATTCCGCGTATGCCCATATAGGCTTGGTGTTCAAAATGTTCCCAATAAGGCGACATAGCTTCACTTTGCCGTTGGTGAGTTTATTTCTTCGTAATAATGTTTCATACTACGATGAAAAAGCCCTATTGAGATATAGCGCGACTTACCTAAGTAATGGTACTGATTATCTTATTGCTGTTTATACTATAGATTAAACTTAATTTTGGCTCGAAAGCAGCAAAGCAGCGAATGTTTAATATGCACCTATGATCTTGAAAAATATGATGTTGTAGCGGGCAAATGGATTATTTTTCAGACTGAGCTTTCGGGCCGGCCTTTCTGTCATGTCTTGGGTGAAACCTGCCAGCCCTGCGTTGGTTTATCTGTTTTGCTTCATGATGCAAGTAATAATACCGACAATCTGAAATAAAACATTATGCCGTTACGTAATTTTGAATTTTCAATGTGGGCGGAAGCCTGTGAAGTGCTGGATCGTGCCGACCGGCTGCATCGGCGGTTTTTCAGACCTCGCGTCATGAATGCCAAGCGTCCAATCTGGGAGCCGCCGATCGATATTTATGAAACTCAGCATGAATTCACAATTATGGTCGCGCTGCCCGGTGTGGAAACGGAAAATATCAAGGTAAGCTTTGAGGATGGTTTATTGGTGGTGGGCGGGCGGCGTTTCCTGCCGGTTGGCGCCGAGGCTGAGATTCAACGGCTGGAGATTCCGTATGGTCGGTTTGAGCGGAGCATAGAGCTTCCCGATGGGCGTTTTGAATTGGGCCCGCACGAGTTTATGAATGGCTGTCTACTAATTTCACTACGGAAAATAGGATGACTTCATATGCGGATCAAGGACCTTAAAGACTTAATTCTGGGGTCAAAAGGCGATTCTGACGATGATTCGGCCGCGATGCGGAAGGCTCAGGATGATCAGTCCCGGCTATTCATTCCCGATGATGCCTTGGTCATCGTGCCCATGCTCGGTACCGTATTGTTTCCTCAGGTCGTCCTGCCGTTGGTGATTGGCCGAAAACAGTCGATCGCGGCCGTGCAGTATGCGGTGCGTTCCGAAAAGCCGATCGGCTTGCTGCTGCGGCGCGATGACCGGGATGAGGATCCTGCCCCCGATGATCTCTATACGGTCGGCACCGTGGCGGAAATATTGCGATACCTGACCGCCCCGGACGGTAATCATCATATTGTCTGCCAGGGACTCCAACGCTTCCGGGTCAAGGAGTTCCTGTCCGGGTATCCTTTTCTGGTGGCGCGTTGGGAGGAGCACCAGGAACCTGAAGAAACAACCAAGGATATCGAGGCGCGCGTTGTCACGCTTAAGCGGAAAGCGCTGGAGGTGTTGAATTTATCAAAGCAAGTGCCGGATGAACTGGTGAGCGCCGTTCAGCTGATCAATTCGGCGCCCATGCTGGCGGATCTGGTTTCCAGCTATCTGATCACGAAAGCGGAAGAGAAACAGCAGATTCTGGGGCTGTTCGATGTTCAGAAACGTATCGATAAGATATTGGAGATGCTCAATTACAGGATTGAAGTATTGAAGCTTTCCAATCAAATTAATGAGCAGACCCAGGAAACGATGGGACAGCGCCAGCGTGAGTTCGTGCTGAGAGAACAATTGAAAGCCATCCAAAAGGAACTGGGCGAGGGCGAGGAAGGCGCGGTCGAGATCGAGGAAATCAGCAACGCCATCGCGGCAGCCAAAATGCCTGAAGAGGTGGAAAAGCATGCCCGCAAGGAATTGAACCGCCTGCGGCAAATGCCCGAGGCAGCCGGCGAGTACTCCATGCTGCGCAGCTATCTGGACTGGCTGGTTGAAATACCCTGGTCGGTCGCCAGCACGGGGGATATCGATATCAGTAAGGCACGCGAGATTCTCAACGAGGATCATTACGGCCTGGACAAGATCAAGCAGCGCATTCTGGAATATCTGGCCGTGCGCAAGCTGAATCCGGAAGGCAAGAGCCCGATACTTTGCTTTGTCGGGCCCCCTGGCGTCGGCAAAACCTCACTGGGACGCAGTATTGCCCGAGCGATAGAACGCGAATTCGTGCGCACCAGCCTGGGCGGCCTGCATGATGAAGCCGAGATCAGAGGGCACCGGCGCACTTATCTGGGCGCGCTGCCCGGTATTATCATTCAGTCCATCCGAAAGGCCGGCACCAACAATCCAGTGTTCATGCTCGATGAAATGGACAAGATCGGCGCGGGGTTTCAGGGTGATCCTTCCGCGGCGCTGCTGGAAGTGCTGGATCCGGAACAGAACTCGACTTTTCGCGATAATTATCTGGCGGTCCCGTTTGATCTGAGTCATGTCATGTTCATCGGAACGGCCAATGTCCTGGACAATATTCCCATTCCCCTGCGCGACCGCATGGAAGTGATAGAACTGTCCGGCTATACGGCCGATGAAAAGGAGCAGATCGCCAAGCGTTATCTGGTCGGCAGGCAACTGGTCGCGAACGGGTTGACGTCCGAGCAATGCTCCATTACCGATCAGGCGATACGGACCATTATCCAGGAATACACGCGTGAAGCCGGTTGCCGGAATCTGGAACGCGAAATAGGCGCTGTGTTCCGGCATGTTGCCATGCGCATTGCCGAAGGCGATGTGACTCAGGCGCATATTGATGCCGAGCAAATCCCGGCTATTCTGGGGCCGAGAAAATTTGAGAACGATGTCGCCATGCGCACCAGCGTGCCGGGCGTCGCGACAGGACTTGCCTGGACGCCCGTCGGCGGCGACATCCTGTTTATCGAAGCGACCCGCATACCCGGCACCGGCAAGTTGATCCTGACCGGGCAGCTCGGCGACGTCATGAAGGAAAGCGCGCAGGCGGCATTGAGCCTAGTCAAATTTCGGGCGATTGAATTCGGTTTGAGTCTGGATCTATTCGAAAAGACCGACATTCATGTGCATGTGCCGGCCGGGGCCATTCCCAAGGATGGCCCCAGCGCCGGCGTGGCGATATTCGTGGCCTTGTATTCGGCATTCTCGGAGCGTATTGTGCAAAACGACGTGGCCATGACCGGGGAAATCAGTTTGCGCGGGCTGGTTCTGCCGGTCGGCGGCATCAAGGAAAAAGTCATTGCCGCGGCGCGTGCCGGCATCAAAACGGTCATGCTGCCGGCGCGCAATCAAAGGGATTTTGAGGAAATCCCGAAAGCGGTCCGGGATCAGCTCCAGTTTGTCTGGCTGGAGAATGTTGACGATGCGCTGGAGGTTGCCGTGGAAAAGGAGGATGAGAACAGTCCTGAACCGACATGATACAAGGCAGAAGCGCCTGCATCAATCAAGGGCATAAAAAACCGCGAAGAACGCGAAGTGTTGCAGGGTCGAGGAACAGCGGCACGCGCTCTACGGTTGGAAATGTTGAACAGCAAAAAAGAGGCGCCTGAGCGCCTCTTTTTTTGTCTGCAGGATCAATAAATGATTTTTTGATCCTTCAAAGCCGCGTAGATATCGTCAATCGATTGATTATCGCTGTCAAACGCGATGTCCGACAGCTCGGCATTGCTGTTCACGCACAAGCAGATCAGGCCGGCATTTTTGACGGCCTGAATAAGCGGCGCCGCGTCTTCGGCTTCCAGGATGGTTGTGGCATGGCCGGTGTCGAATAATTTCCGTTCCAGTTGATACGCCATGTCCTTGCCATTGGCGCCGGTCAAGGCGATAGCCGTGGCCGTCTGACTGAATCGCGCCGCCCGTTCCGCTATGCTGACCGGTTGCTGAATTTCATCTTCCGTATGGCCGGTGATCATGCCGGCGCCGACCGTGCCGTTGGTCAGGCGGTCGATGATAATGAACGAGCCCGTGCCCTTAGTGCGCTTGTAGGGGTCGAATACCACGGGGGCGTTGACTGAAACCGTGCAGGTGCCGATCTCGTTGAGCTTCAATTCGCTGGCGTCGTGATGTTCCAGGGTATTGACATCGATACGGTGATGGATCATCGAGATGGAGCCGGGTACGCTGCGGGTGGCCAGCTTGATAATGTACTGGCGGCCGGGCGTCATGGCTTGCTCGGCCATCCAGACGATGCTGGCCTTGAATTTATCGGCGACCGTGGCCGGGGCTTTCTCCGTGCCGACAATCATGTCGCCGCGGCTGATGTCGATTTCGTCTTCCAGCGTCAATGTCACGGCCATCGGCGGAAACGCCTGATCAAGATCGCCGTCGTAAGTCACGATTGACTTGATTTTGCTGCTTTTACCCGAGGGCAGGGCGGTAACGCGGTCGCCCTTGCGGAAAATGCCTGATGCCACCGTGCCGCAGAAACCGCGGAAGTCAAGGTTGGGACGGTTGACATACTGGACGGGGAAGCGTGCGTCGTCGAAATTGCGGTCGTTGGCGATTTCAATGGTGTTCAGCGCTTCCATCATCGGCACGCCGGTAAACCAGGGCATGTTGTCGCTGCGGTTGACCACGTTGTCGCCGTCCAATGCCGACATCGGGATAAAGGTAATGTCGTGCAGATCCAGCGTCTGGGTAAATGCCAGGTAATCGGCCTTGATTTGATTGAAGGTTGCTTCGTTATAATCGACCAGGTCCATTTTGTTGACCGCGACGATGATATGTCTGATGCCCAGCAACGAGGCGATGAAACTGTGACGCTTGGTCTGGGTTTGCACGCCGTAACGCGCGTCGATCAGGATGACGGCCAGATCGCAGGTCGAGGCGCCCGTGGCCATGTTGCGCGTGTATTGCTCATGGCCCGGGGTGTCGGCAATGATGAATTTGCGGGTAGCGGTGGAGAAATAGCGATAAGCGACATCGATTGTAATGCCCTGTTCGCGTTCCGCCTGCAAGCCGTCAACCAGCAAGGCCAGATCGATCTTACCGGCGCCCGTGGTGCCGGATTTGACGCTGTCGGCCTGAACCGCGGCCAGCTGGTCTTCGTAGATCATCTTGGAATCATGCAGCAGGCGGCCGATCAGCGTGCTTTTGCCGTCGTCGACATTGCCGCAGGTCAAGAATCGTAACAATTCCTTGCGTTCATGCTGCGCCAGATAAGCATTGATGTCGGAACTGATTAAATCGGATTGGTGTGACATAGTGTTGTTTCTCTGAATTCCTGTTATATGTTGCAGTGGCGGGTATCGTTAGAAATACCCTTCGCGCTTTTTCTGCTCCATGGAGCCGGCCTGGTCGTGATCGATCAGTCGCCCCTGGCGTTCAGAGGTTGTGGTCAACAGCATTTCCTGAATGATTTCAGGCAGCGTGGTGGCGGTCGATTCGACGGCGCCTGTCAGTGGATAGCAGCCCAGGGTGCGGAAGCGGACCATTTTCATTTCCACCTTGTCGCCCGGCTCGATCGGCATGCGGTCGTCGTCGACCATGATCAGCATGCCGTCCTTGTTGACGACGGGGCGTTCCTTGGCGAAATACAGCGGCACAATCGGGATGTTTTCCAGATGAATGTATTGCCAGATGTCCAGTTCGGTCCAGTTGGAAAGCGGGAACACGCGAATGCTTTCGCCCTTGTCGATTCTGCCGTTATAGATGTTCCATAATTCAGGCCGCTGATTCTTGGGGTCCCAGCGATGATTCTTGTCGCGGAAGGAATAGACACGTTCTTTCGCGCGGGATTTTTCCTCGTCGCGCCGGGCGCCGCCGAAAGCAGCGTCGAACTGATATTTGTTCAGCGCCTGCTTGAGACCTTCGGTTTTCATGACATCGGTATGTTTTTTACTGCCATGGGTAAACGGCCCGATGCCCTGCTCGACGCCGTCCTGGTTGACATGGACCAGCAGGTCAAGGCCCAGGTCCTTGACCATGCGGTCGCGAAACTCGATCATTTCCTTGAATTTCCAGGTCGTGTCGACGTGCATCAGAGGGAAGGGCGGTTTGCCAGGATGAAAAGCCTTCATGGTCAGATGCAACATGACGGCTGAATCCTTGCCGATGGAATACAACATCACCGGGCGTTCAAATTCGGCGGCTACTTCACGAATAATATGAATACTTTCAGCTTCCAGCTGTTTGAGGTGGGTCAGTTTATAATCAGTCATTAATAATCCGTCAGGAGTGAGTACCACGGTATATTTATCGAGCGGGATCGATAAGATAATAATTTCCGCTATTTTAATTTGATCAGGCGGTTAATGCCAGATTTGCCTGAAATTTATTGTATCGTGCCGGCTATGGTTAATAATATTACCGATTCTTGATGGATGGGTAGCCGAGGTTTTTCATTTGCCTGAGAATCCAGTGCTGGCGCTTGAGCACATAATTCGAGGGATGTTTTGCGTGCAGGGTGATCGGGTTGGGTAGCGTGGCGGCCAGCAGCGCCGCCTGGGAACGGCTGAGATGTTTTGCGGCAATGCCGAAATAGTGGCGGCTGGCCGCTTCTATGCCGAATAAATGATCACCGAATTCGGCTATGTTCAGATACATCACCAATATCCGTTCCTTGCTCCACAGTAATTCAATCAACAGCGTAAACCAGGCTTCCACTCCCTTGCGCAAGAAACTTTTTGACGGGATCAGGAACAGGTTTTTGGCGACTTGCTGGGAAATCGTGCTGGCTCCCCTCAGCTTGCCGCCGCCCATATACACATCGATTGAGGACTGTATGGCGTTCAGATCAAACCCGGAGTGCCGGAAAAAACGCTGGTCTTCGGAGGCAATAACGGCCGCCGAGGCATTGGGGGAGATTTTGTCGGCGCCGACCCAGGTATAGTCGATGGCTTGGAATGGCTGATTATCGGCCAAGTCCTCAAAATGCCGGTACATCATAAATGCCGAGGTTGGCGCGGGAAGCCAGCGTAATAAGGCGCACAGGCCAACGGATGTAACCACAAAAGTCAGCAGCAAATAAAGCGCCGCGTTTCGTAGTTTAAGTTTCAGTGGCAATGAGCGGGAAGTGCGTTTTCTCAAGGAACGGGCTTGTTTTGTAAAATCGATAAAGTTTTTTCTATGGGTTCGAACCGATGCGGCGTCATCAAGCGGAACGGCTTCGGGGTTAAATTTGGGCGATAAATCAAGGCGTGTTTTCAACGACAATTTTGTTGCGCCCGGTCTCCTTGGCCCGGTAAAGGGCGGCATCGGCCCGGTCGATAATGCTTTCCATCGTATCGCCGGCCCGCAGTATCGCAATACCCGAAGAGACCGTAACCTTGCCGATGGTTTCGGTATTGTCCTTGCGTGTCAGGCGGGTGCTTTCCATGATTTTTCTGATGTGGTCGATAATATCCAGGGCCTCGGTCAATGCCGTATCCGGCATGATAATGGCCATTTCCTCGCCGCCATAGCGCGCGGCATGATGATGGCCGGCGATATATTTTTTCAACAGCGAGGCGAAAAACCGCAATACTTTATCACCGACTAAATGGCCATGGCTATCGTTGACTTGCTTGAAGTGATCCAGGTCCAATAATGCCAGGCAGCCGTGTTGACAGGTCGGACTGGCTACGAATGCGGTTAAGGCGTTATCAAAAGCCCGCCGATTCAACAGCCCTGTCAGGGCATCGGTTTTAGCGATCTCGCGCACCTGGGCAAGTTCGTTCCGAAGCAGTTCCATTTCCTTGTGAGTTTCGTTCAGCTGGGCTTTTAAAGCGTTACTGGCTTCGGCGAGTTGCCTGGTTTCCTGGATAATTTCAGCCAGGATGACGCGCAGATCGGTTGGCGCTTCGGTTGTTTGCAAGGTCTGGGAGTTAACCGTGAGATGATCGCCGGCGACCGATGCTTTTTCACTGGCAAGATTGACGGCCAGTACTGTTTGTTCGATCAGCTGCCGCAGTTGGTGGTTAATTTTTTCAAAAGACTCAGCCGATGCATTACAGATATGCGTTTTATAAAGATTTAAGCTGGTTTCGGGGTCAAATGTTT
Organism: Methylobacter marinus A45; assembly: GCF_000383855.1. Lineage (GTDB taxonomy): Bacteria > Pseudomonadota > Gammaproteobacteria > Methylococcales > Methylomonadaceae > Methylobacter > Methylobacter marinus. The sequence goes on along the minus strand of NZ_KB912877.1, from coordinate 4,579,992 downwards.
TTTTGTCGCGGATTAATGTATCGACTTCCTGATTCAGCTGCAGGTTATTACCGGTGACATATTCGTACCAGATGGCATAGTTTATGGGGTCCGTTGGAATATTATTCTTTATCATCAACGGTAAACTTTGCCGCAGATACTCCCGGTGCTGTTCAGGCGGTGCATTATAGGTGGGTAAAAAAGACATGGTGTCCGTCATGTTCGATGGCAGATTTTGCACAAATAAAATCTCGGATTATCTGTAAGGAATTTATCGGAGTTTAAATTAAAATGAAGTCCATGCAATAAGCTTTTCCGGGTTTCTTATAACTAAGCTGTACATAATAAAAAAATACGTTTATTCACATATATAGACCGTGGATTTGACAGTCTTTTATTTTAATATCAGGATAACGGATTTTTAAAATCGATATCGGATAATAATGAAAATTGATGTTGTATATGCCGTGGTATCAACGGGATTATTAAGGAAGGCGGCCGCTGGCCTGGTCATGGTTATGGCGCTTTTCTCTATTGCGGGATGCGCTACTGTCGGGCATGAGTTCCCGGCCGGCCAGGTTTCGACGATCAAAATAGGCGAAACCACCCAGAACGAAATACGCTCCATTTTTGGCAATCCCTGGAGGACTGGAATCGAAGACGGCCTGAGAACCTGGACGTACGGTATCTATCATTACAGTCTGTTCGATGATGCCAGTACGGAAGATCTGCTCATTCGCTTTGACAAGCACGGCGTCGTGTCCTCATTTGTCTTCAATACGACCAAACGATCCAAATAGACCGGTCAGGGGCGCGCTGAAAGGAACCTCCCTGTCTCATCGGTTTTACAAACTATGCCTGCTGGCCGCGGACCCAATCCAAAGCCAGTGCCTCGGCTACTTTAATGCCGTCCACGGCTGCGGATAGAATGCCGCCCGCATAGCCCGCGCCTTCTCCCGCCGGATACAGACCCCGGGTATTCAGGCTCTGATAATCGGCATTGCGCTTGATGCGAATCGGTGATGAGGTTCGCGTCTCAACGCCGGTCAGCACGGCGTCGTGCATGGCAAATCCTTTTATTTTTCTATCAAATGCCGGCAAGGCTTCCCGTATCGCTTCTATGGCATAGTCGGGCAGGGCGGAGCTCAGATCGCACAAATGCACGCCCGGCGTATAGGAGGGCTGTACCGTGCCCAGCGCAACCGAAGGGCGCTTTTCCAGGAAATCGCCTACCAGTTGCCCCGGCGCTTCATAGGTGCCGCCGCCCAGTTCAAATGCCCGGGCTTCCAACCGGCGCTGGAATTCGATGCCGGCCAACGGATGGCCCGGATAATCGTCAGGCGTGATGCCGACAACAATGCCGCTGTTGGCATTGCGCTCATTGCGCGAATACTGGCTCATGCCGTTGGTGACGACATGGCCGGCCTCGGACGTGGCCGCCACGACCGTACCGCCGGGACACATGCAGAAGCTGTAGACGGAGCGCCCGTTGCGGCAGTGATGGACCAGTTTGTAATCAGCGGCGCCGAGTAAAGGGTGGCCGGCATAGTTACCGAAGCGGCAGGTGTCGATCAGCGACTGGGGATGCTCTATGCGGAAGCCGACGGAAAAAGGCTTGGCCTCAATATAAACGCCGCGGTCATAAAGCATTTTGAAGGTGTCCCGCGCGCTGTGACCGACGGCCAGCACGACGTGATTGCCGAGGATCGTTTCGCCGTTGGCGAGCTTGACCCCATGAACCTGCCCGTTATCGATAATAATATCGTCCACACGGCTCTGAAAGCGTATTTCGCCGCCCAATGACTCGATGGTCGCGCGTATTTGTTCTACCATCGAAACCAGCTTGAAAGTGCCTATGTGCGGCTTGCTGACGTAGAGGATTTCGGCGGGCGCGCCGGCTTTGACGAACTCCGTCAGGACCTTCCGGCCGTAATGATTGGGGTCCTTGATCTGGGTATGAAGCTTGCCGTCGGAAAAAGTGCCGGCGCCGCCTTCGCCGAACTGTACGTTCGATTCCGGATTGAACTGGCGCTTGCGCCAGAGGCCGAACGTATCCTTCGTGCGCTCGCGCACTTCCTTGCCGCGCTCCAGGATGATCGGACGAAAACCCATCTGGGCCAGAATCAACGCCGCGAACAGTCCGCAGGGCCCGGTGCCGATCACGACCGGCCGGGTAGCCAGGTGTTCAGGCGCCCGGGCTACAAAACGGTAAGTCGTATCCGGCGTCAGGGAAACATGCGGGTCATCGTGCAGGCGCTGCAGGATGGCCTGCTCATTGTCGATTTCGACATCGAGGCTATAAATAAGGAAAATCGAACTTCGATTGCGGGCATCAATACCGCGACGAAATATCGTATAATTCACACGGTGTTCCGCGCTGAGACCGAGTCGATCGAGAATGGCGGTTTTGATCATGCTTTCCGGATGATCGAGAGGGAGTTTAAGTTCAGTGATTCTCAACATGTAATTATTCCGAGGGGACTTTGGCTAAAGTCCGTGTATATGCCGGTCAGCTTGATGGGACGGGTATATTCTACCGTAATGATATTTTTCTTGTTAGTAGCTATTCAGACGCTTTTATTCTGTTATGCTTTTGATATTCCAAAAAGCCGGGTATAGAGTAAAACGAAACCATTTTACATTAATAAAATCCAGAACATGACTTCCGGTTTAGCAATGATCCGTACATCAAAATACCTATTTTTAATCGGTCTTATTGCCAGCGTCTATTTTACCTCGGGTTTATTAGGCCAGATGCTTAAAGTACCGCCCAGTAACGCCGGTGCGCTGTGGCCGCCTTCCGGCATTTCGCTGGCGGCGATGCTGTTGCTGGGCAAGCGGATTTGGCCCGGTATATTCATCGGCAATTTCTGTATCAGTGCCTGGGCCTTTGGCTTTAACGAGGAATCGTTGCCCATTTATGTAATAACCGGTTTTGGAGCCACCTCCTGTGCTTTAGTCGGCAGCCACCTGATAAGATGTTTCGTCGGTTTTCCGAACCCGCTGGTGGATGATAAAAGCATTCTGCTTTTTATGCTGCTTGGAGGCCCCTTAAGCTGTCTGTTACCGGCAACGATCGCCATGATCGCCATGTATTTGAGCGGCATCATCTCGGTCTCTGAAATTCCCGTCAACTGGATCAGCTGGTGGGCCGGCGACACCATGGGCGTTCTGGTATTCACGCCGTTGATGCTGATGGTTTTCGCCCAGCCGCGGCAGATCTGGCGCAAGCGTATGGTTTCAGTCGGCGTCCCGCTGGTTTTTACGTTTGTATTAGTGATTATATTTTTCTCGTATGTCCGGGAGGCGGATCAACAACAGCGCCAGCAAAAATTCAAAAATCAGGTGATTACCTTGTCGCGCGCCTTAAAAAATCGTATTTATGGCGACCTGCACGCCATTAACAGCGCCAGAACTTTTTTTATGGGGTCGAGCCAGATTGAAAGCAAGGAATTTGCATTATTTACCAGGCAGGCGCTGTCTCCTTTTAAGGAGATCGATTCGCTGATGTGGATCAGCGAATCGCCGTCCGGAACCGCCAATGTCGAATTCATATCCATACTGAACAAGCGGATAACCGGCTACTCAAACGCCGGACGGGCATTTCCGGCAAATCCAAACGATCTGCTCAAGGGCGATTTTACTTCTTCCGAGTTCGGCTATGTGCTGGTCGAGGGAAATAAGCTATATCTGGTGATGCCCGTGTTTAAAGAAGCGGAAACTGAAGAAAAACTGCGTCGGGGGATTATTTTAGCTGCCATTTCCATTGATGAACTGGTGCGCCGGGCGTTTAGCGAGCTGAATACGTCGGGCAGCTTCCTGACTGTCACCATGTCCAAAGGCCCGAAGTACGAGAAAAAAATTATATATTCCGATGCCGGTCATCAGACGGTTAATGCTTCCGAGTATTATGTGTTCCCGGTCGCCGACCAGCAGCTGCGCTTGAGTTTTGTCCACGATTCGATCCTGGAGAATTCGCGTATTTACTGGCCCATGTGGTGGGTTTTAGTCAGCGGGCTGCTGTTCACCTGCTTGCTTGGCCTCGGGCTGTTGATACTGACCGGGCGCTATTTCCAGACTGAATCCATTATTGAAGAACGGACGGCGGCATTGCTGCAGGCAAAAAATGCCGCTGAGACCGCCAATAATGCCAAAAACCAGTTTCTGGCCAATATCAGTCATGAGCTGCGCACCCCGTTGAATGGCATATTGGGGTTTACGCAACTGTTGCAGAAAAAATCCTATTTGCCTGAGGATGTTAAAAAGCAGGTAAACATCATCAAGCAATGTAGCGATAATCTGTTAACGCTGATTACCGATATCCTCGATATTTCAGCGATTGAGTCCAATAAAATCAAAATCGATATCGGCGACTTTGACTTTGATGCACTGTTATCCAATCTGATTGAGGTTTTCAGGCTGCAAGCCGATGAAAAACAACTGGTGCTCATCGTCAACAACGAAGTCATTCCCCATCACTTGATCGGCGATGAAACCCGTATCCGGCAAATTCTTATCAATCTGCTCAGCAATGCCATTAAATACACCGATTATGGCAGTGTGACCATCACCGCGAGCTACCATGACTGCAATCTAATCGTCTCTGTTGAAGACACGGGCTGCGGCATCGCTAAAAAAGATCTGGAACAGATTTTTTCTCCCTTTGTGCAAATTAGTACCACCGATTTTGTCAGGGAAGGCGTGGGTCTTGGCTTGGCCATTACACGCGAACTGGTCGGCTTCATGGGGGGCGAAATTACCGTCGATAGCCAGCCCGGCAGAGGCAGTGTTTTTACGGTGACTTTGCCCTTGCCGGTCAGTATAAGAAATCAGTATGACGGAAGCCGGCAGCATCGGGTCGAAGTCGGCCACAATGATTGCAACCGGGTCTTGATTGCCGATGACAGCGAGATCAATTTGCTGTTACTGGCTAATATGCTTGAGCAACACGGTTGTATCGTCGACTCAGCCAAGAATGGCAAGGAAGCGCTGCAATTGATAAGCGAACAACATTATCAGATGGCGCTTATCGATCTCAACATGCCGGTCATGACCGGTCTGGAACTGGTGAAAACAATAAGAAGCCAGAACAATCCATTAATCATCGCGGCCATCAGCGCCTATGCCGATGAGAATAAAATAACAGAAGCATTGAATGCCGGGTTTGATTATTATTTAACCAAGCCGCTCGATGAAGCTTATTTACTCAAGATGTTGAAGGATATTGCGCGGCAAGAGAAGGAGAGGGATGACATCAAGCCCGAAATGATTCAGAAAAGCCCTTTTCTGCCTATGTCCGGCTGATATATAAAGTTCGCAAATATAAACTGGAATTTACAGACGCTTTTCAAAAAACCGCGTAACAAGAACTACAAGAGCTTGCATCATGACAACTATCAAACTATCGCTTGGCTTTATATTGATATTATTAATGTCGCCGCTAAGCCGGGCGGCGGACTGGCCGGAGTTCAATCTGGTTAAAGCCGAGCCCGCGCGGTTGCCCCGGCCGGAGACGGTAAAAATCAGCCACGACCCCGTCTACAAGTCGGCAAAGGAATACGAGGCTTATCCGTTGTCGGAAATCCTGAATAAAATCCCCATGCCGCCCTCGTCGAAACCGGATGAACTGGTGCTCGTGTTTACAGCCGCCGACGGATATAACGTGTCCATGGCTTATCAGGACGCCATGGCCGAGCAGGGCTTTATCGCTTTCAGGGATAAAGCCGTTCCCGAATCTAAAAAATGGCTGGAATTTAAGTTCGGCAAACAGACCATAACGCCCGCGCCGTTTTATCTGGTTTGGCCGAAAGAAGGCCTGGACGAATGGCGCTATCCCTGGCCGTTTCAGTTGGTTTCGCTGTCATTGCAGCCCGCCAAAGCGTATTTCGGCGCCGCGGCGCCCGCTAAAACCGATGACCGGATCAGCAACGGATTCGAATTGTTCAGCCGCTATTGCATTCGTTGCCATTCAGTCAATCTTTCCGGCGGCGATGTCGGCCCGGAACTGAATGTTCCGAAAAACATTACCGAATATTTTCAGGAACAGGCACTGCCCCAATTCATACGCAATGCGAGCGCGTATCGTGCCGGCACGAAAATGCCCACATTTGAGAACCTTATAACGCCTGATGACGCACAGGATATCGTGCATTATCTGAAGCAAATGAAGCTGGAAAAAGCGCAGTAAACTCGATGCCAAACATAAACAGGGCCATTCTTCTGCTATGCTGGCAGGGAATGGTCATGCCGACAGCCAACGCAGTTGACTGGACGGCCAGTAATATTCAATTGCTGTACGGCAATGACTTTGAATTCGGTGATGATGAAAGAACCACCGTGACCGTGGAGCATGCGCATGGCTGGCGGCATGGCACAAATTTCTTTTTCGTCGATCTTGCCGACCGCAATGATATCGGCGTTGAAATTTATGCCGAAGTTTACTCTTACCTGAGCATGAACAAGGTGACCGGTCTGGATTGGTCTGCAGGTCCGGTTAAGGATATATCCCTGATGGCCGGTTTAAACATCAGCAACAAGCCTGAGCAGGATAACTTCAAAGCCTATTTGCTGGGATTCAGCCTGGATCTGTCCAATTCCCTGTTTGATTATCTGCAGCTGGATATCGCCGCTTATAAAGACGACAGCGTCAGCAATAAATACGGTATGCAGATTACGCCTGTATGGAGCTTGCCTTTTCAAATCGCCTCGACGAAGTTCAAGTTCAGGGGCTTTACCGATTTTCGTACCGGCAATACCAATGCTACAGGTACTTTTCACATTCTCGCGCAGCCGCAACTGCTGCTGGATGTGGGCGATTTGTTCGGCTGGAAAAGCGACAAGGTTTTTGTCGGCACCGAATATTCTTACTGGCACAACAAATTTGGCGTAAGAGGCGTCGATGAATCCGTGGTTCAGGCCATGGCGATCGGGTTTTTCTAAAAGCTCATGGATCGCCGCCACAAGCTGTAGTATTTTTCCGCAAACTGCTTTGCCGGCAGGGGATGGCTGAAATAATGGCCCTGAAAACTCGGACACTCCTGCTGTTTCAGAAGATCGAATTGCTGCGCCGTTTCCACGCCTTCGGCAATGACGTGCAAGCCCAGGTGTTTGGCCATGCCGAGGATGGCCTGCACAATCACGGCATCATTCATATCGGTTAAAATGTCCCTGACGAAACTCCGGTCTATTTTTAATATATCGATCGGCAGTTTTTTCAGATAGGCCAGAGACGAGTAACCGGTGCCGAAATCATCCACGGCTATCGAAATCCCCAAGGCCTTTAAGGCCTTCATTTTAGAAACGGTATCGTTTAAATCATCAATCATCACGCCTTCGGTCAATTCAATACCAAGCAGATACGGCGCAATGCCGCTGCGGGTCAGGGCCAGCCGGACCTGGTCGACGAAATCAGGCTGACGGAATTGACGGGAGCTGACATTGACGGAAATATGCGGCAAATTGATGCCCGCCGTTTGCCAGGCTTTGATTTGACGGCACGCCTCCATCAGTACCCATTGACCAACCGCTAAAATCAAATTGCTTTCTTCGGCAACGGCAATAAATTCCGCTGGCTGCATCATGTTTTTGCCCGGTTGCGGCCATCGAATCAGCGCTTCCGCGCTCAATACAACGCCTTCGCTATCGACCAGCGGCTGATAGTAAAGCGTAAATTGGTTCCGCTCGACGGCAATGCGCAGATTGTTTTCCATCTTGATACGTACATCGGCCGCTTCCTGCATGCTTGGGTGATAAAAACTGATGCTATTGCGGCCGCTGGCTTTTGAACGGTACATCGCGGTATCGGCTTGTTGCAGAATGATATCGGTGCCGACATGGTTATCGGGAAACAAGGCGATGCCGATGCTCGTCGATATTTGATGCTGGTAATCATTAAGAAAAAAAGCCTGGTTTAACGCGGACCTGATTTTTTCGGCGGCCGCGATGGCATGATCCGCCGCGACCGTCAAGCTGTCCAGATCGGGATGCAGCAATACCACAAACTCATCTCCGCCGAGGCGGGCCGGAGTATCCTCTTTTCTGAGCACCGAAGTCAGACGCGCCGCAACCTGTATCAGCAATTCATCTCCTACCGCATGACCCAGGGAGTCGTTCAGTAATTTAAAATGATCCAGGTCCAGAAAAATAACGGCGCCATACTTGTGATGCCTTTTGGCCACCGCCAGGGCGTGTTCGAACCGGTCCAGCAATAACCGGCGATTGGGCAAGGCCGTTAACGCGTCAAAAAAAGCCATGGTATGGATTTTGTCGGCGGCTTCTTTTTGCGCGGTGATATCCGAGAAAACGCTTATATAATGGCTGACCTCATCGAAATCGTTTTTAACGGCCGTGACCGTTTGCCATGCCGGATAGATCTCTCCATTCCTGCGCCGGTTCCATATCTCGCCTTCAAATTTGCCGGAGGTTTGCAGTTGGAACCGGAAGTCCTCGTAAAAGGCCGGGTCATGATAGCCCGATTTCAGGATGCTGGCGCTTTGCCCTTCGACTTGTTCAGCCGAATAACCGGTGATTTGGGTAAAAGCTTTGTTCACGCGCAGGATCCTGGCGTTCTTGTCGGTGATCATGATGCCTTGCAGACTTTCGAAAGTGGTTGCGGCCAGGCGCAATTGTTCCTCGGCTTTCTTTTGTCTGGTGATGTCGATCATGAAGCCGACTATTTCCGTAACCCTGCCGTTATTAATCATCAGGTGAACCACATCGCGCAGCCAGACGCAACGGCCGTCCGCGGCGACCATGCGATATTCAAATTCATGATTGCGAAGGTTCCGGGTTTCTTCCAGGCGATAGGCCGCCGCCGTTGCCCGGTCCTCTTTATGAAGATGCCGGCGCCAGAAATCCGCTTCATTCAGCCATCTGTCGACCGGATAACCCAGTATGCTTTCCGCCTCGTCACTGACAAACAGGAATCTGAATGACGCGGGATCCGCGCGCCAGACGATGGCCGATTGCGTTTGCACCAGTTTTCTGAATTGCTGTTCGTTGGCCGCCAGTTTTATATTGCTTTGCCTGAGTTCCTCGGTGCGCTTGTCGACTTCGGACCTGATGGTTTCGGTATGGCCGGTCAGTACCAGCAAGCCGATGCTCATAAAGCCGGTCAATACCATGCCTACGGCAAGCATTTGCGAAACAGACCAGGAATAATGCTCACTGAGAAATTCCTTATCGGGCGCAATCTCCAGAAACCATTGCTGATCAGCCAGATTGACGGCGCCGAGGACAGTCAGGTTCAGCGGGTCGGATAAGGGCTGATTGCCACTCGATTGGAACAGGGTGGATTGCAAAGGCGCGTTTGCGCCGTCGAAAAGCTTGATGATGACATGCGGAAAATTTGCCCTGTTGATGGTCTGTCTGACAAAGTCCTCAATATTGACAACCTCGGCGACAACGCCTTTCAGCTCGGTATCGGTTTGAAACACGGGCAGTAAAACCATGAATTCGTGTTTGCCGGTCACGATTATTTCCCGGTCACCGATTGTCAACCCGTTCGCTGTTTCCGCCACGGATTTAAATTCGGCCGTCTCTTCGGTAATGGCCCGGTATTTGCTGATTAAGCGATGGCCTTCAGCATTGCCGGCGGCCTCAAGCCATTCAAGCCGCGTAATATCGGGATGCTGATTAAAGAGCGAACGTCCAAAAGTTTTAAAATCATTCTTCGATACCGGCTTCGGCAAGTCAACCGAGTCTTTGATCAGTTGCAGCGTCATCAGGTGCTGGCGCAGTCCGGTTTGCAAATCATCCCGGATAATCGTGGATTGAAGATCAATCACTTTATGCAGGTGTTCAACCTCTTTTTGCCGCGCGACTAAATAGCCGACCGCAAGCACTATGAAAATGCCGACTAACGGCACGCCCAGGGGGAGCAACCGTTGGCGCCAGATTCTATGGGAGCGATTAAAAATAATGAAAAACAGCGGGGTAAAGACGGCTATGCCGGTGCAATCGCCCAGCCACCAGGTTAAAAAGGAAAAAAACAGATCCTGTCCGATGATAACGCCGGCCAGAAATAACGAATACACGCTCAGCATGGCCGGCAACAAGGTGGCTACAGGGCCCGCGAGCAGGAAAAACAGAAAAATCAGCCGGGTTGAAATCAGGCAGTTCGGAAATCCTGCGTATTTGTTGACCAGAACTTTGCCCAGCCAGGCCCTCAGCACGCTATTAAGCGGATTAAGAAACGCAACCGCCAGTTCCGGCGGCGATGCCAGTAATGCCGATATATCATAAACTTCATAATGAATCAGCCATTCAGCCGCGAATATCCCCGGCAAAACCCGGTTACCCCATAACAAAACAGCGGCCAGGCCGATGCCGGCCGGCGGCCAGATGGTCGTAGCGTAACTGGGCGGCAATGATAATGGCAGCGTCAACCGGCCGACCAGATAAAAAATGACAGTCGTCGTAATGATAGGCAGCCAACTTTTAACTAAAATCTTCACAGAGGTCATCGGTCTCATTGATAAGCGGTTGTTTAGTTTTAACAGGAACCGTCCAGGCAGTTGCTTGGATTTAGGTTGATGCAATAAAGTGCCGTTACGCGGCGACTATTAGGAACAGGAATGAAGTAAGACCCGCGATTGAGGCATTATTTCCGTTCCTGTTCAATGACTGCATGCATGGAATGAACGATAAGACAAGTCAATCGCGCAAGTTAATAAAATTCACGCTCCCTGGCACCGGTGACATCCTCAAGGCGTTGATCGCGGCTTGAATAAAAAGCCAATTGCATCCTGCTTTAGGGGTTCTGGTGCGCGGCTGATGGAATAATCAGCCGCGCATGGGTTGAATATTAAAGCTAAGGAACGTGAATTTTATAATTCCCGCAAATGACTTGTCTTTCCGTCCATCTTCGGCGTTGCGCAAACAGTTACATGGCTTGCCATGCGCCTGTTTGCGCGCCTTGAATATGAACAGAAATCCTGCCTCATTTGCGGGTCTTATTTCATTCCCATTCCTAACTTAAAAAGCAGGCGGCCAATCTGTTTTTTTATGGCCGGACGGGCAAGCTGAGATAACGTGATGACTAAACCCGTATTAAATCGGTAAAATAGCATTTTTCAATTTTTTCATCTTTCAAAAACAGAATGCGTACTACTCAATTTCCGCTCAATACCATTAAAGAAACCCCGGCCGATGCCGAAATCGCCAGTCATCAACTGATGATACGCGCCGGACTTATCCGTAAACTGGCCGCCGGTCTTTACACCTGGTTACCGTTGGGGTTGCGGGTATTGCGCAAAGTGGAAAAAATAACGCGCGAGGAAATGGAAAAAGCCGGCGCGCTGGAAGTTCTGATGCCGGCGCTTCAGCCTGCCGAGTTATGGCAGGAAACCGGCCGTTGGGAACAGTACGGCCCCGAGCTGGCGCGTTTGAAAGACCGTCACGACCGTGATTTCTGTCTCGGACCCACACATGAGGAAATCATTACCGATCTGGCGCGCAATGAAATCAAAAGCTACAAGCAATTGCCCATCACCTATTATCAGGTGCAAACCAAATTCCGCGATGAAATCCGTCCGCGCTTCGGCATTATGCGCTCGCGCGAATTCGTCATGAAGGATGCCTATTCATTTCATCTCGATCAGGCATCGCTGCAGGAAACCTACGAGGTCATGTATCAGGCCTACAGCAATATCTTCAACCGGCTGGGCCTGAAGTTCCGCGCCGTTATCGCCGACTCCGGCTCCATCGGCGGCGCCGTTTCGCATGAATTCCACGTGCTGGCCGATTCCGGCGAGGACGCCATCGCCTTCTCGACCGGCAGCGACTATGCCGCCAATATCGAAAAAGCCGAAGCGGTCATGCCGGCCGGATCGCGCGTTCAGCCGACGGCGGCATTAACACTGGTCGATACGCCCGATCAGCATAGCATTGAAGAGGTCAGCCGCTTTTTCAATATTTTGCCTGAGCAATGCCTGAAAACCCTGATCGTGAAAGGCGAGGAAGAAGGCACGCTGGTGGCGCTGCTGTTAAGAGGCGATCACGAGCTGAACGCGATCAAGGCGGAAAAAATCGACGGCATCGCTTCGCCACTGACTTTTGCCAGCGATGAGGAGGTTTACAGCGCCTGCCGCTGCAAGCCGGGCTCTATCGGTCCGATGGGGCTGGAGATAAAAATTATCGCCGACCGCGGTGTGGTCCTGATGTCCGATTTCGTCTGCGGCGCCAACCAGGACGGCAAGCATTATCAGGGCGTCAACTGGGAGCGCGATCTGCCTATCCCTGAGCAAATCGAAGACCTGCGCACTGTCGTCGAAGGCGATGCCAGCCCGGACGGGCAAGGCACGATCACGCTGGCGCGCGGCATTGAAGTCGGCCATATCTTCCAACTGGGCACCAAATACAGTGCCGCGATGAAAGCCGATATCATCAACGAAGCCGGTAAAAACCAGACCATGATCATGGGCTGCTACGGCATCGGCATTTCGCGCGTGGTGGCGGCGGCCATCGAGCAAAATCACGACGACAAGGGCATTATCTGGTCGGACAGCCTGGCGCCGTTCCAGGTTGCACTGTGTCCAATGAACATGCACAAATCCGAACGCCTGAAGGAAGCGACCGAAAAGCTGTATCAGGACCTGCGGCAAGCCGGCATCGACGTGTTGTTCGATGATCGTAAAGTCCGCGCCGGCTTCATGTTCTCCGATATGGAACTGATCGGCATTCCGCATCGCCTCGTGGTCAGCGACCGCGGCCTGGACGCGGGCACGGTCGAATACAAGGCCAGAACGGAGCAGGAGAGCATCGAAATACCGTTTGCGGAAGCCATCGACTTCTTAAAAGCCAGATTGAATCGATAATTGACTGGACAAGAAAAAAATTAACTGTAGGGCCGAATTCATTCGGCCCAGGCGCGGCCGGACGGAGGCAGGTTGTCCCGTCCGGCTTGAGCCGGAAGCCGTAGGGGACGCGGTGCGTGCCTTTCCAGGCTGAATTTCTGCATGCCAAGGGACGGGAATGAAATAGGGGCAAATACAGAATTAGAAAAAATTGTACGTTAACCTCTATTCGCTGATGGCATTGTCCTGGCGGTCTAGGAGACTGTCGGATTATGATTCGTCAGGATTAGTAAAGCATTGAAATAATTTGAAAAATATTTTCCTAACAAAACGCAGTTAAAAAATTTATTTTTTCAAAATCAATGTCTTATGTTTTTGTTGATTTTTAAATTCGACAGGCTCCTAGCGGCTAGTGATGTGCCAGAGATTCCATTCCACCTCCTGAACTATGAATAAACCCGGCTTGCGCAATGATAGTCACATGCCATTACATTATGCCCAAAATCCGGTAAGAACCTTTGGTATTCAAAATGATCGTCACCGGTGATGAGGTTTTGTTTTCCCAGTACCAGCCGTGAGGGCCTTCGAACGGCGCTGTTAAAGTACCGCTGGATCGATTGTCGGTGCTCTCTTTAAAGCTTTTGAAGTACCCGGTCTTATCGCCTTGGGGTTCGCCATGAAAATCAAAATAGAGCTTGGCCCCGTCGGTCGCCCACGAGTACTCCAGGGATGCGCCTTTTACCAGATGGAATTTATATTCCAGACCTTCACCGGCAGGCACTCGTATTTTGACCGAATCCTGCCACTGGGGCTGGGGTTGCTTTTGCGTGGTTTCAGTCGAGCCGGCAGAGGGCTTGACGGCCTGTTTCTGGTTCTGGCCGCTTGTTTCAGCCACTTGCTGCGGCAGCCTCGGACAGGTGATGGCGAGCGGCTGGCTGGCGGCTTTAGTCTGCACCGATGATAAAGCGGTCAACCCCATCATTTTTCCTAAGCCGGTCGGGTCAATGCCGTATTCGGCAGGCAGTACCGCCGTTATTAAAATAGTACTGGCCAATACCGTGGCAGAAGCCGTGGCGATGAGAAGCGATTTCAGTGAGGGAACGGAAGGATTAATGTCATTCATGAGTTTATACGTTAATTAAATAACCGGTTAACTGGTAGCCGAACAGAATCAGGCCGCCTGTCATCAACAGCGTATTGGTCGCGGTCGAAAAGGCATAAAAACTTCGGTGCCTGCGCCAGAAGTCGAGTGCAATCAGGATAAACAGCAACGCCACAAACTGGCCTATCTCCACCCCGACATTGAAGGCTAACAGGTTCTTCCATAACCCCTCTTGAGGCAAGGAAAAGTCCTGCAATTTGGTGGCCAGGCCAAAGCCATGAAACAGGCCGAATACCATCACGGCGAGTTTGGTGTTGGGCTGAAAGCCGAACAATCGGCGAAAACCCCCCAGGTTATCGAAGCCTTTGTAGACCACGGAAAGCCCAATGATGGCATCGATCAGGAACGGATTGACCGTCACGTTGCTCAGCACGCCGAACAACAGCGTCACGCTATGCCCCAAGGTGAACAGGCTGACATACAACAGTACGTCCCGAGTGCGGAACAGAAAGAAAATCACGCCAAGCAGGAACAGCAGGTGATCGTAGCCGGTCACCATGTGTTTGGCGCCGATATACAGAAACGGCCCGATAGCGACGCCCTGGTTGGCCAGCAAAAAATGCTTGGTATTGGCATCGACGCCATGCGCCAGAACGCCGGGGCTCAGCAGAAATAACAGGAACGGCAAGCCCATAAGCCAGGCGGACCGTCGTTTTGCAAATGTCATCGTTTAAAAACCCTCTTGCAAGTGAGTGGAATAAGGTTATGGCTACAGTTTGACGCCACAGTGCTTCAGGATCAGGACCATGATGGAATAACAGCCGGCCGTCGCCGTCAGGGAAACCCCCATGCTCAGATAGAAGTTAATTCCCGCTCTAAGCAATAAAGACAAGCTGACGAAGAAAACCAGGGAAGGCATGACCAGCCAGAAAATCCCGGTTGCCAGATCCGCCACTTTCCCGGCATCGTGAGTATCGATATAAAGCCAGAACATGGCCAGCACGGAGGTGAGCGGCAGCGAGGCCAGCAAGGCGCCGATCAATGAATTGCGTTTCGATAGCTCGGCTATCGCCACGACCAACAGGCTGGTAATGACCACTTTGATGATCGTATAGATCATGTTGTGCCACCGCGATTGATTAATGCCTTCCGCATTGAACCGAAGCGTAAGTACAACCCCTTTGATTTTAGCGCTGTGTTATGTGCTTTTGCGTACATTATTATGTATATATCTTAAAACGCGACTTTCCAGCAACCGAATAAGTATGGGGTCCATTCGTTCATATTCATCAGGAATATCAAGGCAAATCATGCGCTTGCCTTTCAATAGGTTCTTGAATTTTTTCGATACCTTGTTTCTATGGCTTTTTTCCATAACAAATATGATATCAGCCCACTCAATCAAGTCACCGCTTATTGGCGTCGCCGCATCTGAATTTGTGCCGCAGCCAATTGCATTGATCCCATCATATTGTGAAAAGACTTCTTCACCTGTAGGGCTACGGAGTCTATTTTCGCTACATACAAATAATAAATTCATGAATAGCTTTTTGGTGCATAACGTAAGATCAAAGGGCTCATGTTAGCGCACATGTTTTCCGCCCAGGTCTGCAATGAGAGAGTAGATGCTCTGACGGAGACTTGGTAAGAAGCTTTGATCGATATTGAACCCTCCTGACAGAACCGTAGGTATGCCATCCGGTCTTTCGCTTTCGAGCGCATAAGTACCGACAATACCGCCGAGCGACTGCATTGCCAAGTTAATCTGGATATCTGGCTCAGCACTAACAAGGACTGCGGTGCTTGATTTCTCTACCGACTCGTACATGGCACCAATCTCGTTTGCGAAACGCTCAAGATCACCCAATTGAAGCCAAGCTTCAAAGTCACCAACAAAGCCATTGGTTTCGACCAGAACTTGGACGCGGACCCAATCTTCATCGTCCACCAATTGTCTTGGACGTAGTTCAATCAGCAGGCCTTGGGCATGGAGTTTCATGCGCTCTAACGCAAAGTTGAGGGGCGCGCCGCTTTTGGGCGTGTCCCTCTCGAACGCCGTGTTAGCCTTCTAGTCGCCATGAACACCAGCACGTTCTATACGACGTCTTTCAGCTTAATGTAAACCTCCATCTCCACATAACCATCTTTCCTCATGTCATTGAGATAGTGTTCCATTAGCGGAAAATCATCAGGTTCAAATCCACTATTTGGGAACCAATTCGAATACAGCGACATGTGAAAGCTACTAGTTCCTTCTGGTGCGCCTTTGTAGTGTGCAACAGCATATTGTCCCGACGGGATGACTACTTTGAAAAACGGTTCCACAATCCTAGCGTCAGGACTTACGACAACAGCCGCCTCGTATTTGCACTTTTCAGTAGGCGTAATCGCCGGATTATCATGGCAGAGAGCAAAGCGCCTCTGTTTCAGATCCTCAATGCCGTAGCTGCGTGCCCATGCTATCAACTTATCCCACGTCTTGAGCAAAGACGCGGACTCATAACCTGCCGGTGACGTCAGCGCGCAGGCTACTTCTTCTTTGATTTCTACTACGTTCACATTCATAAGCATTTCCTCAAATTGTCCTGGGTTATATGTCACCCGATTGGTGACAACTTGAGGATATAAGTCATTGGGATTGAAAGCCTTTCCATACTTGCTAAATATCTTTCCAATCTTGCTGTTTTCCGTGCCTACAGGCTTTCTTGTCTGGCTCGGACTAACCCCGAAATACAATTTAAACGCTTTCGCAAAGTTAGCGCTAGAAGAGAAGCCGGTGATAATGGCAATTTCGGTGATGCTCAGCTCCTTCTTAAAAACGAGCAGGTTGGCAGCGCGCTCAAGTCGTTTACGGCCGACATAGTCATTAACCGTCTCTCCTACCAAAGCAAGAAATATTCGATGAAAGTGATAGATCGAAAAATTGCTGGCTTTTGCAATTTCCTTCAAATCAATCGGGCGGTTTAGGTTCTCATGAATGAAACGCAATGCCAGATTGACGCGCTCAACATAGCGATTACCGGTGGCCTTTCTCATTCGGGATAGATTGTTCATTTTGTCTCTGGAAGCTAACGTGATGTATACGACATAAAATGTCTAATAATCTGAGGCATATGTCGTATAACTCCAGTTGTCTATTGGTAATTAATTGATTTTATGATTATCCCTGAACTCAATGTTCCAGATTGCGACAATAAATGCGACATTCAACCAAAAACCAGCCAGTGACCTTATTGCCCTTGATCATCAGATTCTAGGCACGCAAGGAAGCCGGAGAGGTCTTCATCCGCATCCGTCAGCGCCGGCCCGAAGACGGCTTGCCGGTACCGGTTCAGTTTCAGGTGCTGGAGGCCGATTTCTGCCCGGTCAGCATGAACCAAAAAGCACCCAACGGCAACGACATCGTTTCCGGCATCGAATTCAACGCCATCGGCAAGCGCGTCGCGTATTGGATGCATAAGAAGCATCCGGCGGAGAAGGGCGGTTGGACCTATAACGAACTGACCCGGGTGCCGGCCGAGCAGATCATCCATCATTTTATTCCGCTGCGCCAGGCTAATGAATTCTTATAACGAATATTTACCGATCCTGAATCAGCCTCAGCGTTTTCTCGGGCATTTTACCGGCCGCAGCCCCTTCCTCCAGATGCAATCGTGCATCTTCATGCACGGTGGTCATGAATTTGATCAGGCGCATCTCGTGCTGCATTTTTTCTTCAAAATCCTCCGCTTCCCACATCTGGTTGAGCAGGTGTTTGGCATGATGATGAATCGTGAACGCGACGGCCTCGGGCAGATGCGTATAGCTGGCGCGGATCGATGCTTTCAGCTGGTCAAGCGAGTCCAGATACTGTTTGTAATCCTTGATATCCTGTTTGCATTTGACCTTAAACATGGCCAGTTCGGCATCATGCCGGGTTTTGAGCAAGGCAATTTCATGCGCCAGCTGCTCGCTGCGTTTTTTCAGATCGGCTTCCAGCGCTTTTTCGGCCAATACCCGGGTATGCCTGAGCCTGGCTCCCTGGTCCTGATTGGCCTCTTGCCAGTCAAGATTCTCTTTTTTGACTATATGAAAAAGATTGACCAGGTTAAGCACCCAGTTTTTAAAAACACTCATGAACGCAGGACGACGGTGGCGATTTTTTGCTGCAGCTTTAACAGGGCTTCAGTGTCCATCTGCTTGCGATAGCGAAGATGCTCCTGTTGCAACTGCCTGAAAGTGCTTTTGGGCAGGTTTTTCTTAATCGCCAACAGGTCTTTATGGATGGCTTTCGATAAAGACCGGATATGCTTGCGGTTGTTTGCCTTTAGCAGGTGTTTTCTGTGCAGTTCATTCAAGTATTTTATTTTCAATGTCTTGAAATGAAACAGCTGGGTAATTCGGGCCTGTTGCGCCTGAATATACAGCAATCGGCGCTGCAGGCGCTGTCCGGCTGAAAAGTAAAACAAAACGGAACGCGCGATTATGCCAGGCATGCCCAGCAATGCGGTGACGATCAGCAGGGCCAAGGCGCTTAACAACATGGCTGAGCCCAGGTGCGCGACCAATTCAGACAAACCGGGGATTTTCAGCCGCAGCAACACTGCCGCCAGAACAAAGACGGGCAATGAAGAAAGAAACAGTAGAAAAGGGATTTTGATAATCAAAAAGATCACCGGAACAAGTCAAGGGAAAGTGGATTTTGGTTTAGCGGGCGATATTGTAGCGAATTTTTCTTAAATCGCGCATATGGCAGACATAATCTCCCGATGAAATGCGAACCAGCCCGGATACGGCGCGGTTGTAAAAATAAACCCATGCCTGACAGACAACGCCGTCATATGTGGATATGTCAGCCTGCTTTCTGATGAATTCATGCGGCTCGGGATACTTTGCCGAGCACTGTTCATAGTCGTCGAGCAGCTTAAAAAGCTCCTTTTTGTCGATGATGCGGTAGAGTTCTCCAGCCACACGGCCGCGGCAATGAGGCAGTTCGACGACGCCGGGGTAACCGTCGACCTGATAAAGCCGGCCGCGCAGGGTGCCCAGGGCGAGAAACTGGCAGTGCCGCATCATCACGTCATGCACGGGCAGTGCAAAAGCCTGCCGTAATGTGCCGTAGACAAATAGATATTCATCCGACATGGCTATTTATGATTTGACCGCGATAATGCAGGCGAAATTGAACCAGCGGAAATAGGTGTCGATATGCTTGAAGCCCGCCCGCTCCAGCAGTGCATAGTTCTCATCGAGGTGATAAGGAATCAGTACGTTTTCCAGTGCCTCGCGTTTGCGCTGGTTTTCGGCGTCGGTATAGCCGCTTTGGGATTTTTTGAATTGCAAATAATGGTCAATATACAGGCGGTTCAGCACGGAATCGTTGCCGAGGATTTTTTCCGATAAAAACAACACGCCCCCCGGCCTGAGCGCGGAATAAATATTCTTCAGCAAATGATCCCGCTCGATCGGGCGCACGAACTGCAGGGTCCAATTCATAATGATAACGTTGCACTCCGGCAGTGCGGGCAGGTGGCTCAAGTCGGCGGTCAGCAGCGACACTTTTCCGGCCTGTATTTCGTCGGCCAGTTTGGCGCGGGCTTTATCCAGCATGGGTTCGGAATTGTCATAGCCGATAAAATGCACGGTCTGCGGGCATTTCGGGTGCGTCGCGATGTGCTTGATAGTGGTACCTGTCGAACAGCCCAGGTCGCAGACGACACCTGAGTCCTCCGGCAGAAAATCCATGGTGATATCGGACTGGATGCGTTGAATCTCACTATAAAAAGGCACGCTTCTGGAGACCATATTGTCGAATACCCTGGCCACGCGCTCGTCAAACGCGAAATCTTCCGCACGGCCTGTTTGTTGAAATAATCTGTCTTCCTCTGTCATCTGTTCGGTTTTATCCTGATGTCATTTTTTCAGTATTATGCGTCAGCCGGCGAGTAATAGGCTAAAATGCCGGCAAAACGGATTGTCGTTTACTCGGTGGCGCGGGACTGAATTCAATCCGGGCTTAATGCTTGCTAAGTCCGGGGGATGAACGCATGCCGCGCTACAGCCGCTTGATTCGTCTATTTTACGCTAAATGGCCTGGTTGGTTATAGCTTCTGTAGGCAGATGCATTGCCTTACAATTTTTTCAATCCGCCGGCTTCTATTTCAATCGGGTGCTCCATGAACAATCGTCGCCTAGCTGTGAAAATGAAATGTATTTTTATATTGCTGCTGCTGATGATACTGGATATCGGCCCGATTCCAATTACAGCCGGCTTGGGATTGTTTATCGTGCTGTTCAGGCCGCTATGGTTCAAGACCTTGGTAGACACCCTTTACAGCGGTAAAAATACGCCTTGATGGCCGGAATGACTGTAGGGCATTAGTTTGAATTTCAGGCATTTCAGGCAGTCTATTAACGAAATTCGACAGCATGGGACCGGCTTATGAATCTCAATATCATCGATTATTTTAAAGAAGACATCTGGTTACAGCGCACACAACATCTTTCGCCTTTCAAGGCGGCAGTGCTGAAATCCACCAAGATCATTCTCCTGTCCGTGGAAGGGTTCGACCGTGATATGGGGCCGTTAAGAGCATCCGCCCTGACGCTTTATTCATTGTTGGCGATTGTGCCGGTTATCGCCTTGTTGTTCGGTATCGCCAAGGGTTTCGGTTATGAAAAGATATTAAAACAGCAACTGCTCGAACAAATACCCAGCCAGGACACGCTGGTGCTGAAACTGATCGATTTCGCGGAAAACATGCTGGCCACGACGCAAGGCGAGGTGGTGGCCGGTATCGGTATCATCGTCTTGTTCTGGACCATCATCAAACTGATCGGCCATATCGAGCGATCATTCAATCATATCTGGAAAATAAACCAGGGTAGGACGCTGGGGCGCAAAATAAGCGATTATCTGTCGGTCATGCTGCTGGCCCCTGTTTTATTGATTGCCTCCAATGGCATTACCGTATTTCTGAAAACCCAGGTCACCTGGCTGATAGATGCCATTAATCTGCCGGACGCAGGCACCTGGCTGGTGCTTAGAGCACTGGGTTTATTACCGGTCGTCATTCTTTCCGCGCTGTTTGCCTTTACCTTTATTTTTATACCTAACCTTAAAGTGGATTATAAGGCGGGCATTATCGCCGGGGTGATTTCGGCCGTCCTGTATCATATGGCGCAATGGGCTTATCTGAGCCTGCAAATCGGTGTATCGGAATATAATGCCATCTACGGCAGTTTTGCCGCATTGCCTTTGCTTATCGTCTGGATCCAGATCGGCTGGATGATTGTCCTGTTCGGTTGCGAGATCAATTTCTATCTGCAAAATTACGGGGATTATCGAGGCAAGCACAAGATCGTCGATTTAAGCTTTTTTCTTAAAAAAATCATCGCCTTGCAGGCCATGCATTTAATCATCAAGCATTTTGTTGAGCAACAGGAGCCTTTAAGCGTTATTGAAATTGCGTCAAGACTGGCTATCCCGGCTTATGTTGTCCACAACGTTTTATCGGAACTGATGCAGGGCGAAATGATCGTTCAGGCTAAAACAGAGGATGATGCCGATGAGGTTTATCTGCCCGCCATGGATATCAATAAAATGACAATCGCTTATGTCATCAATGCGCTGGAGCAGAGAGGGCAGAATCAACTGCCGGATCTCGCTGAGGAAGAGCAATTTATGAAGGTGGTCAAGGAATTCAGGCAACTGATTGAAAACGCCGAGCAAAACCGTCTGTTAAAAGACGTTTAGCTTACAGGCGGGCCTTCTTGTGAGGCAACTCAATCTCGGTGACGGAGCCGGCTTCAGGGTCATTGAAGATACTGTCATCCAGCGCATTTTCACCGCGCGCTATGATGCAGGTGACTGTGGCGTCGCCGGTAACATTGAGTACCGTGCGCAGCATGTCCAGCACCCGGTCCACCCCCATAATCAAACCGATGCCTTCCACGGGCAATCCGACCTGATTAAATACCATGGCCAGCATGATAAGGCCGACGCCGGGCACGCCGGCCGTGCCGATCGATGCCAGCGTCGCCATGCCGATCACGATGACATATTGGCTCAGGCTCAGGTCGATGGCATAGACGTTGGCGATAAAAACCGTGGCAACGCCCTGCATGATCGCGGTGCCGTCCATGTTGATGGTGGCGCCCAAAGGGATGGTGAAGGCGGCGATAGAGTTATCGACGCCAAGACGCTTTTCAGCGACCTGCAAATTAATCGGGATCGTGGCATTGGAACTGGCCGTGCTGAACGCGAAAATATGCGCGGAACGCATTTTTTGAATGAACATCACGGGATTCAGTTTTGCCATCAAGGCTATCAGCAAACTGAATGTGCCGAAAAAATGCAGCAGCAGGCATACGATGACTGCTGAAAAATAGCCGATCATCGGCATAACCAGACCGATGCCTTGCTCGGAAAAAGTCCTGGCCATCAGGAAAAACACACCGATCGGGGCAAAATCCATGACCAGCGTCACGACTTTCATCATGACTTCATTCAATTTTTCAGCCGATTGAGCCAATTGCCGGCCCACATCGCCGGTCATCAGCATGGCAATGGCAAACACAATGACGAAGAAAATGATTTGCAGCATGTTGCCTTCAGCAAAAGCCTGAACGGGATTGCCAGGCACGATATTGATGAAGACCTCAGTGATAGGCGGTGCCGGCGGCGGCGTGAAGTCGGACAAGGACTGCGCGTTGGCAAAATCCTTGCCGGGACCGATCAGGGCCGCGACGCCGAGCGCCAGTGTAATCGCAATCGCGGTAGTCAGGATAAAAAGCCCTAGCGCTTTAATGCCGACCCGGCCCAGGACGCTGACATCGCCTATGCCGCAGACACCGCAGATCAGCGAAAAAGTGACCAACGGAACGACCAGCATTTTCAGCGCATTCACGAAGGCGGCGCCGATAATATAGAACAAGCCGTTGACCAGATAAGTCTGGATAACAGCGACATCCTGGCCGAAGGCGTTGATCAGGCTGCCCGACAGCAGGCCGATGACCATCGCGATCAGGATTTTGGTGGTAATGGTGGTTTTATGCGGCATCAATAATAGCCTGTTTGATCCGGACGATCGCCTGCATGTCCAACGCCGCGGTCCGGTCGTGCAGCCGGCATAAAGCGCCTCTAAAGCCCAGATAATCCGGCCGGTAAGGCATCAGATTGGCGATGTCCGGCAGCCTGAGGGAGCCTGCAAGCCCGCACAGCAATTGATGGGCCTTGGCTTGTTCGGAAAACCGCCTGATAGTGGTTGTATTCATGACTTGTGTTAATGAGCCTTTTTGCTTGTCCATGGTATCGAGCATGACGCCTTTGAAGCCGGCGTTTTTCAGCGAGGCGATGATGGACAGATGAGGTTGGGTATCGGCGAATAATACCGCGATCAAGTCATGTTGGCCAGTTAACGCTCCTAGTTTGGCGAGTGTGCCAGGCCAGTCGCCACCGGGGAAAAAACCGATCTTTACATAATCGACGCCGGTGTCAGCCATCGCCCGGACGGCGTCGAAAACAAGCGTCGGTTGCATGGGCAGATCGCCGACCGTCGCACTGACAGGACAGCGCCCGTCGATGGCGGCCACGATCTGTCTCACGAGCTCGGTTTCCAACGCGCCCAGGGCGCCTTGCTCGGGTTGCTTCAGATCAATGATGTCCACCTGCGCGCCCAGCACTTGCTCGGCTTCGTCCAGGCTATTCACACTGGCAAGCATTCCGGTCATGCGGTCACCTTGTTTTTATGCGCGTCGATCACGGCCATCAGCCAGCCCCAGGCTTCCCGTTCCCGGTCGCCGGCGGTTTTCTCGAGGCCGATGCGCAGATAATCGAATTCGGATTCAATTTTCTCCAGCGGGAGCATGTTTAATCGGCTGATCAGGATCGCCGCTTCCAGCACCGAAAATTGGGCGCGATTAAAACCCTGAAACGGTGCGTGATTGACGCTATGAACGGTTCTGCAGAACAATTTTGGCCGGATCGGGTCTTCTTCCACGCGGACCAGTTCCACTTCGGCATGGGCCAACGCCGCGTCCAGCACCCGACCGTCGATTTTTTCGGCCGGTTTTAACGGCCAGTCGCGCCGGCCGGTCAGGCAGCCCGCGAAAATGCGCACGTCGTCGCAATAGTTGATCACGGCGGTCCGGCGGGATAGCAGATTGTCGAGCGTCGTTGACGGGCGGAACGGCAGGATGATCAGTTCATCGGCCGGCGCGCCCGTGCCTGAAGGACTTTTGGCATGAATACCCATGGGGGCGATGTGGGGGGTGCCCGAATTGTTGACGGTTGTGACTATGGTTTCTTGGATCATTATTTTTTTTGCAAGGTGGAGCCTGCCGGTTTGAAGGTGTGCAGGTCGACGGTGGATTCGGTCGTGTTGGCGGCGCAACCCCAGGTCAGGGGCTGGTCCTGGTTGAAACGCTTGCCGAGCTGCCAGGCGATTTCGGCGCGCGCCAGTTCGACGCCCAGGTAAAAGGCGTGACCGCCGTCGTTTTCGACCTGCAATGCGGGATACAGATCAAACGGATCGGTGGCGCTGTGGAAACCGTCGCGGTTGAATATATGCAGGCCTTCGGCGCTGATCTGGACGCGGAAGCTGGGGTCGCGGATCTCGGCCGCCAGTTCCTTGATCTCTTCCAGTTGATACGGAAATGGCGAAATCTCATGCAGGGCCATCAGGCCCGGATCGATATGCTTGGGCAGCATGTTGTGCTCCTTGGCGGCGAACATGATGCGCCGCGCCAGGTCGGCTTCCTTGACCGCGCGGCAGGCATGCTTGCTGACTTCGGTGGTCAGAATGCTGTTGATGTTGAGTTCCGAGCAGATGCCCAGCAGCAGGGCGTTCATGCCCAGGGTGTCGGCGTGCGTGAGCTCGGTGATATTGCCGACACCCAGCATCATTTCAATGTCGGGGTATTTTTTCCTGACTTCGTGATAGCGCACGATCGAGGCGGTAAAGCCGAAGTGCAGGGGATCCAGGATCGGATCGACGATAAAGGCGCGGTGTTTGGCCTGCATGCCTTGAATAGCGCGGTCCAGAGACGCCAGATCTTCGTGTTTTTCCGGAATCAGAATCGGCGTCGATTCCACTTCGTCGGCGATCCAGAGGCTACTTTCGTGCAGGCTGAGCAGATAGTCCGCGCCGGCTTTGCCGCCCCGGAGCAGATCGTCGTTTTCGAGAGAATCGAGGCTGACCGTGAAGCCCTCCTGTTTCAGCGTGCCGATGACGGCTTCCATGTGCGGAAAATCGGTGCTCGGCAGGCAGCCTATGTCGATGACGTCGGCGCCGTTCTGTTGATAGTAATAAGCGCGTTTGACGACTTCTTCCACGGTAACGTGCGGCGCATCGGTAATTTCGGCGAAGATTTTGACGCTGTAGCGGTTCAGATCGATTTGCTGCGCCGCCTGGCCGAAGAATTGGGGCAAGTCTTTCAGCTCTTCGGGACCGCGCTCCACCGGCAGGCCCAAATCCTGCGATAACGCCTCCAGGTCGCCGCGGCAACGCCCCGGCACCAGAATGCGGTCGGCGCCGAAGGTATCGGTCAGGCGCCGGGCTATCATGTCGGCGGTCATCAGGGCGGCGACTTTAAGGCCCAGTTCATGCACGGTATAGGTGAATTCGGGCTGCATTTTTTCGAGAATCGCGCGCAGCTGTTTTTCCGCCAACCGGCCGGTCAGAAAGAGTATGTGTTCGCTCATTTTAAGGATTCAAGCCGTTCGTTCACTTTAAGGATCAGTTCGTCGACGCTTTCAACGACTGTCGTGTATTCGAAGGTGCGCAGCTTGGCGGTACCTTCCAGATCGATCTTGCGCGGATAAACCATGACTTTTCCGCCCGGCGCCGTCGTCTCCATTTCCGGTGCCGTATCGCAAGGATAGACAATGCTGGGCACCCGGCATTTCCCGGCCTGCGAATATAAATTGGTGACCAGGGAATCGGCGATCCCCAGCACGCACTTGGCCACCGTGTTGGACGTGGCCGGCGCCATGACAAAGGTATGATAATGGCCCTTGTAAAAATGCCCGACCGGCGGCGCCGAGGCGGCTTTATCGCGATAGACCGGCATTCTGGCACGAATTTCACTCAGGTCGATGCTGTACATTTTCAGCACTTCCTCGCCGGCCTGGCTGATGTATAAATCGACGTCGTCCAGGGTCAGCAGGAAATTCAGGCATTCTTCTATATAATGGCCGGAGCCGGTGATGGCCCAGGCTAAACGGGGTTTATTCATTATTCGGGGGCGGATGGATTTCGTTATAATCAATAAATTTCTCTATTATACCCGAATAAATACACAGCAATGCGCACAGGAGCTTAAGCATGTTCGGTCATATCGACAAACCGCTCATTATGGGGATTTTAAATGTCACGCCGGACAGTTTTTCCGACGGCGGCCGGTATTCGGACATCGATGCCGCCGTCCGGCAGGCCAGGCGCATGCTGGTCGAAGGCGCCGATATTATCGATATCGGCGGCGAATCGACACGGCCGGGCTCCGAACCGGTTGCCGCCGATGAACAAATACGGCGCGTGGCGCCGGTCATTACCGCGATCAGGCAACAGGTATCGGCCGATATTCCTATCAGTATCGATACGACCTTAAGCGAAGTCGCCAGGGCGGCCCTGGCGGCTGGCGCCGATATCATCAACGATATCTCGGCGGGCCGTGATGACGAAGCCATACTGGCGCTGGCCGCCGAAACCGGGGCGCCGATCATCCTGATGCACAGCCAGGGCGCGCCGAAAACCATGCAGGACAAGCCCTATTATGACGATGTCGTGCGGGAAGTGCTGGCTGCGCTGCACCGGCAAATCGATGCGGCACTGAAGGCCGGCATCAAAAAAGAGCGGATAGCCATCGATCCGGGCATCGGCTTCGGCAAACGCAAGCAGGACAATATCGACCTGCTGGCGCATCTTGATGCGTTTGTCGCCACGGGCTATCCGGTGCTGCTGGGCACCAGCCGCAAGCGCTTCATGGGCGCCATCTGCGCGGTAACGGAGCCGTCTGAACTGGTGACCGCCACCGCCGTGACCACGGCCTTGGGCATCATGGCGGGCATACAGATGTTTCGCGTGCATGATGTCAGGGAAAACCGCCAGGCGGCGGATGTGGCTTGGGCGATCAGGCAGAGTAGTGGATAGATCTCGAATTGACGTGACTTTTAAGCGCAATTATACTCGGTGAAGTAATAACTTGTGTAATAACTATAAGGTCGCCGTTATGTTAAAGGTCAAAATTACCGCGATTGGAAATTCCATGGGCATCGTTCTGCCCAAAGAGGCACTTAATAAACTTAATGCCGAGAAAGGCGATACGCTTTACCTTGTCGATAGCCCCGAAGGTTATACGCTGACTCCTTATCAGCAAGACTTTGAATCCCAGATGAAAGCGGCCGAAAAAATCATGAAAAAGTATCGCAATGCCTTGCATGAGCTGGCTAAATGATTGAACCGAAGCGGGTTCTGGATGAGGTTGTTATCTCTGTTCATCAAATGCTTCTGGCAGAGCATGGCGGGAGTCTGGGGATTCGGGATAAGGCGTTACTGGAATCCGCTTTAGCTAGACCGAAGCAACGGCATGACTATGAGCCTGATGCCTCGTTATTTGATCTGACCGCCTCCTATTGCTTCGGTATCGCTAAGCATCATCCTTTTATTGATGGTAACAAGCGAGTGGCTTTTACCGTCGCAGCCATTTTTCTGGAGATCAATGGTTTTTCATTTAATGCTTCCGAGCCGGAGACGGTCATTATCATTGAGCAGTTAGCCGCGGGTGAGCTTTCCGAAGAAGAGCTTCGCCAATGGTTCAAGCGTTCTTCCATTGAAAATTTGTAGGGTGCGCAACGCGTACCATTGGTTTTTGAATGAAACCGCAACAAGACCGAAATTTTGACTCCCTGATCGAAAAATTCGAGCAAAGAATCTACGACACACGCAAGGGCGATTGGCGGCTAAAGCTGCTCAAGGAGGACCTTGAGGTTTTTTGCAAGGATGAACCGCTGACGGTATGGGATGCCGGGTGCGGGTTTGCGCAGATCGGTCTGTGGCTGGCCGGACAGGGACACCAGTTGACGCTGTGCGATTTGTCGGAAAAAATGCTGGCGCGGGCGCAAGGGCTGTTCGCCGATGCCGGCTTGACGGCGCGGTTTCACCATGCGGCCGCGCAAACGCTGGCGCCGCAACTGCCGCAGTTTGATCTGGTACTGTTTCATGCCGTGCTGGAATGGCTGGCCGATCCCATGCCTTCCTTACAGGTGATAGCCGATCGGGTCAAACCGGGCGGCTCGCTGTCGCTGCTGTTTTATAACCGTAATGCCATGGTCTACACCAATGCCCTGAAAGGGGAATGGCGCTGGAAGCATCTGCTGGACGGCAGTTATATGGGCAAGGGCAAGAATCTGACCCCGCCCAATCCGCAGTATCCCCATGAGGTCATCGGGCAGCTTCGGCAATGGGGGTTTAGCGTAACGGTCCATACCGGCATTCGCGTGTTCCATGACTATCTGACCCGTGCCATTCGGGAGCAAAGCGATCTGGACGAGTTGTTTGAGCTGGAATACCGCTATTGCCGGATACCGACTTATCGCGATATGGGGCGCTATATCCATTTGCTCGCACGGCGTGACTGATTTCCTTAAAAATAGTTTAAGTTATCGACATATCCCTATAAAAAGATTTGCATTTTATTTTTCATCCTTTAGAATAGCGCGACTCAAAGTCGGGTGCTTAGCTCAGCTGGGAGAGCATCGCCCTTACAAGGCGAGGGTCGGGGGTTCGAACCCCTCAGCACCCACCAGACTTAAAATACATTCATATCGGCCGGAAGTTATACTTCGAGACGGCTTTTTTCCGAATCATTCCTTCAAGACAAACAGTCCGCATCATTATGCGCCGGATTATTGACCCGGCTGCTGACCGGCGTCAGCCGCATATCGCGGTAAGCCGCCGACTGGTCAAAAGACAAAACATCAACCGCTTCGGATTTTTTATCCAGCCAGTCAAGGTATTGTTCGGGCCTGATGACGACGGGCATGCGGTCGTGTATCGAGGCGATTTTGGCGTCGGCGCCGGTCGTGACGATGGTGCAGGAATAGACGGTTTCCGTCTCGTTTTCCCAGTGTTCCCAAAGACCGGCAAAAGCGAACAGTCGGTTGTCGGGATAATGGATGTGATAGGGCTGTTTGCCGGACTCGGTACGGTGCCACTCATAAAAACCGGTTGCCGGAATCAGGCAACGGCGTTTGCGGTAGGCCGTTCTGAACGATGGCTTTTCTGCCAGCGTTTCGGCCCGGGCATTGATCAACCGGTTGCCGATGCCGCGGTCTTTGGACCAGGATGGAATCAGTCCCCAATGCAGGTAGACGGCTTTATTGCTACCGTCTTCCAACTGCACGACGTTGAGGATTTTTTGTCCTGGCGGAATGTTATAGTCAGGCTGATAATTAGCCAGGCGCCGCAGACTGAAATGGTCAATAATCTGCTGCTCTGTCGCGATCAATACATAACGTCCACACATAAATGCACCCGGAACTGATTCAACTGGAAAAAACTTTCGACCGTTCTATTCTATCAAGGATTCCTGATCCCTTGTTTGACCGCTGCGGGGTCGAGCTATGGATCAAGCGCGACGATTTGCTGCATCCGGTTATTTCCGGCAATAAATGGCGCAAGCTCAAATATATTCTGGACCATGCGTTATCATCAGGCGCGCATACGCTGATCAGCATGGGCGGCGCCTATTCCAATCATCTGCATGCGCTGGCTTTTGTCGGGCGTGCGCTGGGAATGAAAACGATAGGACTGGTTCGCGGCGAGCGGCCGGACACGTTAAATCCGACGCTGGCCGACATGCAACACTGGGGCATGGAGCTGAGGTTCGTATCGCGTTCCGATTACAGATCACTCCGGCAGTATAAAGGCTGGCAGGATTTGCCCGGCATCGGTGCCGGGCAATTCTGGCTGCCGGAAGGCGGGGCACAGGCCCTGGCGTTGAAAGGCGTAATGGAACTGGCCCTGGAGATCAAGTTGTCTTACGATGTCATCTGCGCGCCCTGTGGGACCGGCGCCACGCTGGCCGGCATCATTGAAGCGGCTCCGGAGCCGGCATCGGTCATAGGCTTTGCGGCGCTGAAAAACGCGCGCTTTTTAACGGCCGATATTGAGCGGCTGCTGAGCGGGCCGCGCGCTAACTGGCAGGTCAATCTGGATTATCATTTCGGCGGATTCGCGCAAGTCACTGACGAATTGACGGCCTTTATCGATGCTTTCGAGTTAAAAACACAAGTGCCGCTGGAGCCTGTCTATACGGGTAAGATGCTGTACGGGCTTTACGATTTGATGGCCCGGGGCTGTTTTAAACCCGGGCAGCGTATTATTGCCGTTCACACCGGCGGTCTACAGGGGAAACGGGGGTTTGACCGATGAAAAGAGTACTGGAACCTGAATTGATGGAAGATGAAGCGCAGGTCAAGGCTTATGCCGAAGGGGACTTCGAGGCGCCGCACAGCCAGTTTATCGAGCGCCTGCGGGCCTTTGTTGATGAACCTGATTTCAGCGGTACGGCGCTGGACTTAGGATGCGGTCCCGGCGACATCAGCCGCCGTTTTGCCAGGGCGTATCCCTTGTCCAGGGTGCATGCTGTCGATGGTTCGGCGGCTATGATAAATTATGGTAAGTTATCGACAGCTGATGAGTTGAGGCCGCGGATAAATTTTATCCATGGTTTGTTACCCGCTGTAAGCTTGCCGCAAGCCAACTATGACATTATCTTCAGCAATAGCCTGCTGCATCACTTGCCTGATCCCATGGTGCTTTGGCAGGTCATTAAACACTACGCGGGACCGGGCGCGCGGGTCGTGATCATGGATTTATTGCGTCCGGCGAGCATTGACGAGGCGCGGGCAATGGTGCGGGCTTATGCGGCTGATGAACCTGACGTTCTCAAACGGGATTTTTATCAATCCTTACTGGCGGCATTTCGCATGGAAGAAATCGCCGGACAAATAGCACAGGCTGGTTTGAATCTCGATATCGAACAAATCAGCGACCGACATGTTTTTATCACAGGCGTTACATCCTGACGGCTTTAGGTATGGGTACAAAATGGACATAAACGAAACAGACGAAATAATAGATCTTCAAAAACCTGAGCTGTATATCAATCGCGAATTGAGTTTGCTGGAGTTTAATAAACGGGTTTTGGCACAGGCGAAAGATGAAAATGTGCCGTTGCTGGAACGGCTCAATTATCTGTGCATCTCCTGTTCCAATCTGGATGAGTTTTTCGAGGTCCGGGTGGCCAGTGTGTTGCAAATGGCGACCATGGATCCCAAGGCGATCGGATCGGATGGCTTGACGCCCCATGAACAGCTGGAGCAGATTGCGGTCAATGCCCATCAACTGGTCGACGAGCAGTATAGCGTTCTGAACGACATTCTGATTCCGCAGCTCTGCGAGCAGAATATTCATTTCATCCGCCGCAGCAAGTGGACGGAAGCGCAGCACAAATGGCTGGAAAATTATTTCAATGATGAATTGATGCCGATTTTAACGCCGGTGGGCCTCGATTCCGCCCATCCGTTCCCCCGCATACTCAACAAGAGCTTGAATTTTATTATTTCCCTGACCGGCAAGGATGCGTTCGGCCGCAACAGCGGCAGGGCGATTCTGCAGGCGCCGCGATCCTTGCCGCGCATCGTTAAATTGCCTGCCGAGGAAACCGGCAGCGGTCCGGCCGATTTTGTGTTTTTATCGTCGATCATCCATGCCTTTGTCAACGAATTGTTCACCGGCATGACGGTGAAGGGCTGTTACCAGTTCCGCGTGACGCGCAACAGCGACTTTTTCGTTGACGACGACGCCATAGATGATTTGCTGCTGGCCGTGGAAGGCGAACTGGCCATGCGCAATTACGGCGATGAAGTGCGGCTGGAAATCGATGCCAAGTGTCCTGAGGAAACCGTGAATTTTCTGTTGGGCCGCTTCGATATGACCCGCGACCGCCTGTACCTGGTGGATGGGCCGGTCAATCTGAACCGGCTGCAGGAAATTATTGATCTGGTTGAACGGCCCGATCTCAAGTTCGCGCCCTTCAAACCCGGCGTGCCGCCGCAACTGGCACGCAACAAGGACATATTCGCCGCGATCAAGCGCCACGACATTCTGCTGCACCATCCCTTCGAATCGTTCTCGCCGGTCGTCGAGTTTCTGCGCCAGGCGGCTGTCGATCCGGACGTGCTGGCGATCAAACAGACGCTGTACCGCACCGGCGCGGATTCACCCATCGTCAGCGCCCTGGTCAAGGCGGCCAGGGCCGGCAAGGAAGTGACGGTCGTTATCGAACTGCGGGCGCGCTTCGATGAAAAAGCCAACATCAATCTGGCGTCCAAGCTGCAGGAAGCGGCCGTGCATGTGGTTTATGGCGTGGTTGGCTATAAAACGCATGCCAAGATGTGTCTGGTGCTGAGAAGAGAAGGCTCTCAACTGTGCAATTACGTGCACTTGGGGACCGGCAATTATCATCCTAAAACGGCGCGGATTTATACCGATTACGGCCTGTTTTCCAGCGATAAGGAATTAGGCGAGGATGTCCGGCGCGTATTTGCCCAGCTGACCAGTCTGGGTAAAGTGACCAAGCTGAATAAATTGCTGCAATCGCCGTTTACCTTGCATAGCGGACTGATCAGCAAGATCGAACGCGAAATACGCCATGCCCAAAACGGCAAGCCGGCAAAAATCATCATCAAAGTGAACGCCATTGTTGAGGAACAATCGATTCAGGCTCTTTACCGCGCGTCTCAGGCCGGGGTTGTCGTTAAATTGATCGTCAGGGGCGTCTGTTGTTTAAGGCCCGGAATCCCCGGCGTCTCCGAAAACATCGAGGTACGGTCCATTATCGGGCGTTTTCTGGAGCATGGGCGCGTATATGCATTCGAGAATGACGGTAACTGGGAAGTTTATGCCTCCAGCGCCGATTTGATGAATCGCAACATGTTCCGCCGCGTTGAAACCTGTTTCCCTGTTGAAAATAAAAGGCTGCACAACCGGATTTTGCATGACCTGGAATTGTATCTGCGGGATAACACGCAGGCCTGGATACTGCAGCCTGACGGCAGCTACCAGCGCTATACCAAAGTCGAGAATGAAGAGCCGGTACAAGCCCAGGCGATACTGCTGAATGAACTGTTGACCTAGAGGAATGACTATGCGCGAGATTGCCCAGTTAGGTGCCGAGGTGCTAAGACAAAAGGCTGAAGCGGTTGCGGATGTGCACGTCGCCGAGATTCGGCAAATCATAGCGGATATGCAGGCCACCCTGGCCGGCACGCAGGGTGTCGGCATCGCCGCGCCCCAGATCAGCGAGTCAAGACGGATCATGATTGTGGCATCAAGGCCCACGCCGCGTTATCCCCATGCGCCGCAAATGGCGCCGACGGTCATGATCAACCCTGAGTTTGAACCCTTGTCGGATCATAAGGAGAAGGATTGGGAAGGCTGCTTGAGCATTCCGGGCATACGGGCGCGGGTGCCGAGGTATCGGGAGATCCTTATCCGTTATACCGATCAGCGGGGTGAATGGCTGGAGTTACGGCTGGACGGCTTTGTCGCCCGGATTTTTCAGCACGAATACGATCATCTGGAGGGCAGGGTGTATCTGGACAGCGTTGAGGATAATCGGGATATTGTTTCCGAGAGTGAATATTTCAAGCTGATGGACATCCAAAGCCATTGAACGCATTCTGCTGCAGTCTGGAAATCCAATGCTGTCAAAAGCACAGGCTTAGCCATATTTAGTCATTCATCCAGGTAATTATTCCCAGCATCAGCATTTGTAAAGGCAAGGTTGCAATATCAAAAACAAGCGCGAGCGGTTCCTCATGATTGATGCTTGGTCTGACACGCGCCTTCCGGGATTCCGGGAAAAACAGTAGCTTGTTTGGTTTGTTTTCCACGCCTGATACGGAAACGAAAGCCATCATATCGATGTCGTCTTCGATCACTGTTGCGCTGTTTATCTCCGGGCTGGATCTTTTGATTTGATATAGCGCATGCAGTATCGATTTGTCTTTAAGATGCAGAGCCAGGAAATTCTGCTGTAGTTCAGGACAGGCGTCGATGGGTAAGTTCAGATGATCTGTGTGATCAGGAATTGACGTGCAGTATGAGAAATTGAAAGTAATAACCGGAACAGTCGATTTCCTTGATGTATTGCTGCAGTCGGAATGAATGAGAGTACTCGGTATTCTTATATATTCACCGTAAGTTTCATCGCCTACCAGATGTTTAAAATTTTTACCGGTAATATCATGTGATTCGTTGGGCCTGACCGATAGGTCAAATGAGATAGGCTTATGCTCCCGGGTCGCTGTGTTAAAGCCGGTAAAGCAGACGGTCAATAAATCGTCTTGGCTTAGAAAGGCACTGGTATTCTGTATTAAGTCGTATTGCCAGTAATTTTCCTGATTCTGCTTACCCATTGCGACAAATAATGAGGCGCAACCATTGAGTCCGATCAGAATGAATGCGGATAAAATCAAAATCTTGATATGCCGATGGCTAATGCATGCTATCAAGACTTTAATTTTTACCGGCGGCATCAGATTTGACTCATCATTTTCGCATTATTTTGAAGAGCTTTAAGTTGGGGTTTTGAAACAAGAAAGCGCTGACGAAATTTTAAACTCTGTCAGCGCTAAACGAAATACGAAGCTTAGTTAATTCTTGTGCCGAGAGTTCCGCCCGGCGTGGCATTAACGGCACAGAACTTGAATTCCGGGATTTTCGCCGCCGGATCGAGAGCCTCATTGGTAATCAGGTTGGCGCTGGCTTCGTTATAGCAGAAAGCCATGAATATGCTGCCTTTCTGGATGCCCATGTCAGCACGCGCATAAGCCGTAATCTTGCCGCGACGCGACTCGATCGTAATCAGTCCGCCGGGTTCGACGCCCAGTTTGCTGAGGTCTTCAGGATTGACGGAAACAACCGGATCCGGTTCGATCGCATCCAGTGTAGGCGAATGACGCGTCATGCTGCCGGTATGCCAGTGTTCAAGCTGACGGCCGGTAATGAAGATCAGAGGATATTCATTATCGGGCAGTTCATCGGCGTGTATGTATTTGGCCGGCACGAATTTGCCTCTTCCTGACTGAGTCGGGAAACCGTCCGTGAAAATAACCGGCTGGCCCGGATCGCCTACATGTTCCAGCGGATAAGTCAGCGAATCTTCGTTGTTCAGTCTTTCCCAGGTCATGCCGGCGATGCTGGTCATGGCCTGGCGCATTTCATTGAACACATCTTCAGGGCCAGTGTAGTTCCAGTTGCAACCCAAACGGTTGGCGATTTCCTGGATGATCCACAGATCCTGTCTGGCATCACCGGGCGGATTGACGGCCTGGCGACCCATCTGCACGCGCCGGTCGGTATTCGAGAACGTACCGGTTTTTTCATAGAACGCCGATGCCGGCAGAATCACATCCGCAAAACCGGCCGTTTCGGTCAGGAAGATATCCTGCACCACCAGATGCTCCAGGGAGGCGAACGCTTCGCGCGCATGGTTCTGGTTGGGGTCGGACATGGCCGGGTTCTCGCCTTCGATGAACATGCCGAAGACGTCCTTGTGCAGAATCGCATGGATCATTTCCACAGTCGTCAAACCGCGATCAGGGTCCAGTTCAGTGTCCCACAGTGTTTCAAATTTGGCCCGATTGGCAGGATCTTCGACAGGTTGGTAATCAGGATAAACCATCGGGATCAGACCGACATCCGACGCGCCCTGAACATTGTTCTGGCCGCGTAGCGGATGCAGACCGGTGCCGGGTCTTCCCACCTGGCCGGTCATCAAGGCCAGCGAGATCAGACAGCGTGCGTTGTCGGTGCCGTGAATATGCTGGGATACGCCCATGCCCCAGAGGATCATCGAGCCTTTTGACGTTGCATACAGTCTTGCCACTTCGCGGATCGTGTCGGCGTCTATGCCGCAGATAGGCGCCACGTGTTCCGGGCTGTAGTCTTTCAAATGCGCGCGCATTTGATCGAAGCCTTCCGTGTACTTGGCGATATACTCGTCGTTCTGCAGGTTTTCTTCGAGTATGACGTGCATGATGCCGTTAAGCAGCGCCACGTCGGTATCGGGGCGGAACTGCAGCACATGAGAGGCGTATTTGGCAATCGATGTGCGGTTCGGGTCCATCAGGATGATTTTGGTGCCCCGTGCCGCGGCGTTCTTCATGAATGTCGCGCCGACCGGATGATTAACGGTCGGGTTGGAACCGATAATGATGATGACTTCGGCCTTGCTGACATCGGAAACCGGGTTCGATACGGCGCCGGAACCCAGACATTCCAGCAGCGCGACAACCGATGAGGCATGACACAGGCGCGTGCAGTGGTCGACGTTGTTGGAGCCGAAACCGGTACGCACCAGTTTCTGGAACAGATACGCTTCCTCGTTGCTGCCTTTGGCCGACCCCAAACCGGCCAGGGCTTTTTTGCCTTTCTCATCGCGGATCTTTTTCAGGCCGTTAGCGGCAAAATCCAGCGCTTCTTCCCAGGTAGCTTCCCTGAACACGCGGTCGATCTCGCTGGGATCGAGCAAGTCAGTGGTTTTGGCCACGCCTTCACGACGGATCAAGGGCTTGGTGAGACGCAGCGGGTTGTCGGTGTAGTTAAAACCGAAGCGGCCTTTAACGCAGAGGCGGAAATGGTTGGTGTAACCGTCGCGACCCTCCGTATACAGGATCTTGTTGTCCTTGACATGGTATCGGATCAGACAGCCGACGCCGCAGTAAGGGCAGGTTGAGTCGACGGTTTTATCGGCGACCTCGAGACCGACATTGTTGGCCGGCATCAGGGCGCCGGTAGGGCAGGCCTGCACGCATTCTCCGCAGGCCACGCAGCTGCTGGCGCCCATGGGATCGGCGATATCGAAGACGATTTCGGAGCGGGCGCCGCGGTTGGCGTAACCGATGACGTCATTCATCTGCTCTTCGCGGCAGGCGCGCACGCAGCGGGTGCACTGAATGCAGGCGTCCAGATTGACGGCCATGGCCGGATGCGACAGGTCGGCTGCAGGCTGGGCGCGGCCGGGGAAGCGCGGCGCGCCGACTTGCATTTTTTCCGCCCAGATATCCAACTCGGAATCCAGTTTATACGGGGAATTGCCCTGGTCAGGCATGTCGGACTTCAACAGTTCCAGCACCATTTTCTGCGATCTGACGGCGCGCTCGCTTTTCGACTGAACTTGCATGTCTTCTGTCGGCATGCGGCAGCATGAAGGCGCAAGCGTTCTCTCGCCGGCGACTTCCACCACGCAGGCACGGCAGTTGCCGTCAGGACGATAGCCTTCCTTGTAGCACAGATGCGGGATTTCCTTGCCGTGCCGTTTGGCTACCTGCAGGATGGTTTCGTCTTGAAATGCTGACACGGATTCGCCGTCCAGCGTGAAATTAACCGTGGGTTTGTTGATATATTCGGGATTTGCAGCCATGAGTGACTCTCTAAACTTAAGCAGTATTTATTTCAATTCATCAGGAAAATATTTCATCACGCAGCGCAGCGGATTAGGAGCCGCCTGGCCCAGGCCACAGATGGAGGCGTCCACCATGACCGATGACAATTCTTCCAGTAAACTGGCATCCCAGTTCTTTTCCTGCATTAATGTTGCCGCTTTGGAGGTGCCGACCCGGCAAGGGGTGCATTGTCCGCATGATTCCTCTTCGAAGAATTTCATGGCGTTCAAGGCCAGTTCGCGGGCACTGTCCTGGTTGGAGAAGATCACGACCGCGGCCGAACCGATGAAGCAGCCGTATTGGTTGAGCGTATCGAAATCCAGCGGAATGTCGCCCATCGATGCGGGCAGAATGCCGCCCGATGCGCCGCCCGGGAAGTAGCCGTAAAATTCGTGGCCTTCCTGCATGCCGCCGCAATATTCGTCGATCAGTTCGCGTACGGTGATGCCGGCCGGGGCCAGGTGCACGCCTGGTTTGTTGACGCGGCCCGAGACGGAAAACGAGCGCAGGCCTTTGCGTTCATGGCGACCGAACGAGGAGAACCATTCAGGAC
Source organism: Methylobacter marinus A45 (assembly GCF_000383855.1). Classification (GTDB taxonomy): domain Bacteria; phylum Pseudomonadota; class Gammaproteobacteria; order Methylococcales; family Methylomonadaceae; genus Methylobacter; species Methylobacter marinus. The sequence continues at coordinate 4,542,070 of NZ_KB912877.1, read as the reverse complement.
CTTTCTCGACAATGTCTCTGACCCAGTAGCAGGTTTCCATGTTGTGTTCCAGCGTAGGGCGACCGAACAAGCCGACTTCGGCCAGGAACGGCGGCCTTAACCGCGGCATGCCGCGCTTGCCTTCGATGGATTCGACCATGGCCGATTCCTCGCCGCAGATATAAGCGCCGGCGCCGCGGCGCAGATGGATAGGCGGCAGTTTTTGCGCTTTGGAAGGCGGATTGTGTTGCAGGTTGGCGATTTCCTGGGTCAGAATTTCTCGGCAGCCGGCATACTCGTCGCGCAGATAGACGTAGATTTCATCACAGCCGACGGTCAGGGCCGCGATAACCATGCCTTCGAGGAAACGGTGCGGGTCTTTTTCCAGGTAGTGGCGGTCCTTGAATGTGCCCGGTTCGCCTTCGTCGATGTTGACGGCCATCAGGCGCGGGCCTTTAAAACCCTTGACGATGCGCCATTTCCTGCCGGCCGGAAAACCCGCGCCGCCCAGACCGCGCAGGCCGGAGCTTTCCATTTTTTCGATAATGCTTTCGGCGCTGATCTCGCCTTCGAGGACGCCTTTCAGCGTTTGATAGCCGCCTTCGGCTGTGTAGCGTTCCAGGCTGATGTAATCGGTGACTTTAGCTTTGACAGCGTTATTTTCAACCGCTTCGAAGACGGCAGGCGCGGTTGCCTGATCTATCGGATTCTGGCCGACTACGGCGACAGGAGCGTGCTGGCAACGGCCGACGCAGGGGACTTTCTGGACCCGGACTTTATCTCCCAGGCCACTTTCCAGGGCATGCAGCAAATCATGAGCGCCGGCCATGTCGCAGGCCAGGGATTCGCAAACGCGGACGGTCAATGATGGAGGCGGGGTCTGGCCTTCTTTAACGACATCGAAATGATGGTAGAAAGAAGCTACTTCGTAAACCTCGGCAGTAGAAAGATTCATCTCATGGGCAAGTGCGACGAGATGTTTAGAGGGAATGTGGTGATAATGATCCTGAATTTTATGCAAATGTTCGATCAATAAGTCTCTTTGGCGGGATTCATCGCCCAGGAGGTTTCTTACCTCTTCCAAGGATGCCAGATCCACTGCATGGCCTTTCGGGCCTTTGCGTTTTTTAGTGGTGATTTGTTCTGGCGATATCTTTATAACTGCCACACGTATTTCCTCCAGGTTATCCGGTAAATTAGAGCTTAGAGCCAAATTTATTTGATTTAGTTCGGCTCAAGGAATAGGTTTGCAATCATGCCTCGGGCACACGGCAAAAAATATTACGCACTTTAACGTAGCTGTAATATTTCTATCAAGTCATCATTTATTAGGGTAAACATCAAAAACGGTGATATTATCAAATACTAATGTTCGTATCCTCCCTTGAATGCGCGTCATTATAAAATACTTGAGCAAAATTATCAGGAAATTGCGTTGAATCCCAATCATTTACTTACTTTCGCCGTCGTTGCCCGTTTCAGAAGCATCACGCTGGCCGCGCAACATCTGCATCTGGGGCAGCCTGCTGTCTCGGGGCAGTTAAAGTTGCTGCAAGGCGCGGTCGGAGAGGCGTTATACGAGCGTAAAGGTCATCATATCGAATTGACGCCCGCAGGCAAGGGCTTATTGGAATATGCCCAGAAGATGGACACCGATTACAATCAGGCAATCGATTATGTGCGCTGTTTGCAACAGATCAACACCGGTTTTCTGCGCTTGGGTTCCACGACCACGATCGCGAGTTTTTATCTGCCCCGGCACGTTGTGCAATTGCAGACGCTGTATCCGGGTGTTCAGGTTTTCATGAAAACCTGGGATAGCGCGGAAATCATTCGCAATCTGGGGGATCTGGATCTGGGGTTTATCGAAGGGCCGGTTGACGAGGGTGAGTTGCCGGGCAATTATGTCGTCATTCCCTGGCAGAATGATGAAATCGTGCTGGTGCTGCCGGAAGATCATTGCCTGGCGCAGACCTATCCCGAGAGTGTGCCTCTGGACGTTTTTACCGAGTATCCGGTGATCTGGCGCGAGCCCGGTTCGGGTGCCAGGGATGTCATCGAACAGGCCTTGGCGGCGGCCGGTATCGTCGCGCCTGTCAGCATCGAAGTGACCGGGGTTTCGGGCATTAAAGAGTCGGTCAGGGCTGGTCTGGGTATCGGCTTTTCTTCTTTTCAGGCGTTGCGCAATGAGGCTAAAGGCCTGGTGGCACGGCGCATCAATCCGCCGGATGGCTTGATCTGGCATTTGAATATTATCGCGCCCAAGCAGGTTCTTCAGTCCCGGGTGGCCAAGGCATTTCTGGAATTATGCCTTGGCTGAGTTAGTTTCAGGTTTTTTATTCGAGGTAAGTGATGAGGTTGTTGTTTGCTTTAATTCTGTCGCTGGCTAGCGGTTCCATGTCGGCCGCGCCGGTACTGTCGGTGACGGAAGTCGCACCGGGCGTGTACGTGCATTTGGGCGTGCATGAATTGCCCGATACAAAAAATCATGGCGCTATCGCCAATATCGGGTTTATCGTCGGCGAGCGCTGTGTGGCGGTTATTGATACGGGGGGCAATCCGCGGCAGGGCAAATCCCTGAAACTGGCGATCGAACATACGACATCCAAGCCGGTTTGCTATGTCATCAATACGCACGTCCACCCGGATCACATCTACGGCAATAAGGCTTTCAAAGCGCCCGGGGTTCAGTTCGTCGGCCACCAGAAACTGGCCAGGGCCATGGCGACACGAGGCCTTTATTATATCGACAAGGCGGCCGACCAGCTCGATGTCAAACTAACCGCCGACGATATTATTCCGCCGGATATAGCCGTTAAGGATCATCTGGACCTCGATCTGGGCGGGCGTACACTGAAGTTGACCGCCCATCGCGCGGCCCACACCGATAATGACCTGACCGTTTATGACGAGCGGACCGATACGCTGTGGATATCCGATTTATTGTTTATCGAGCACTTGCCCGTGATAGACGGCAGTCTGAAAGGCTGGCTGGCCGAGCTCAAAACATTGGAAAGCCATGCTTATAAAACCGTGATACCGGGCCACGGGCCGATAGTCACGGATTGGCCGAAAAGCATGCAGCCTGAAAAAGCCTATCTGGAAATGCTGCTGACGGAAATCAGGGACATGATCAAGCAAGGCAAATACATGGAAGAAGCCGTGGAAACCGTCGGTTATTCGGCCAGGGGACAATGGCGGTTGTTTGACGAGTTTCACCGTAAGAACGTCACGACCGCCTTTGCCGAGCTGGAATGGGAAAATTGAATTTATGTCGCCGGCAGGGCTGAGCAGTTGCCGGCGATTTCTTTAACGATTGGAGCTTTAATAACATGAAGATAGAAACAATTAAATCCTGGATTTTGGTTCTGTTGCTGGCGCCGGCTCTGGCTTTGGCCGCCAACGATGACGCCGACTGGACCAACAAGTTGAAAGATCAGTATTTTGCCGGCAAATCGATTGAGGAATCCAGTGATGTCATCGAAATCGATGCGCCGTACCGGGCCGAGGATCCGGCTCTGGTGCCCATAAAGATCGTCAGCAAGGTGCCTCAGACCCGGGACAGCTACATCAAAAAAATTCTGGTGCTGGTTGATAAAAACCCGTTTCCGTTTGTCGGCGAGTTTGAATTCACGCCGGAAAGCGGCAAGGCCGATCTGGCAATGCGGATCCGCGTCAATACCTACAGCAACATCCGTGCGATCGCCGAAATGAATGACGGCCGACTGATCATGACCAAGAAGTTCGTCAAAGCCAGCGGCGGCTGCTCGGCACCGATAGGCGCCGATCTCGACGCGGCCATGCAGCGTTTAGGCAAAATGAAATTCAGGCTCGATGACGGCGCTAAAATCGGCGAACCGACCCAGGCGCAGTTATTGATCAGCCACCCGAATATTACCGGCATGCAAATGGACCAGGTCACGCGGTTTGTGAAAAAGTCCCATTTCATCAAGGAAATGCGGATTTCTTTCAATGACAAGCCGATCCTGACCGCCAAAACCGATATCGCGATCAGCGCCGACCCTAATTTCCGGTTTTATTTTGTGCCGGACAAAGCCGGTGTGTTGAAGGCCGAGGTTGCCGACACCTCATGTGAAAGCCCGACCAGTCGCGACGCCTGCACGGCCGGTAACAGTTTTAGTGAAACCTATACGCTCAATCCCTGATTTTGAGCTATTGGTGGATTGTTGATTAACCACGAAGGACACGGAGTTCACGAAGAAACTCATGTAAAGAAACTTCATGGACTCCGTGCTCTTCGTGGTGTTATGTCAAGTTAACTGCAGTGCGGCCAGTCATCGCCGCTTGACCCCGCTATTTGACGAAACAGCTTTTTTCAGCGTATTTCTCGGCTTCCTTAAGCCGTTGGCGCAGATCCTTGCCTCGGGCCGGATCGCGGAAAGCGCCGCCGCTCTCGCCGGGCATTTTTTGCAGGTATGTAACGGTTTGCGCGGCTTCGTATTCCTCGAATGTCAGTTTCTCGGCAATTTTATCGATTTTACAGCCGCAGGCGTATTGGGTGATGTAATTCAGGCCGCCGTGCTTGGCTACGCAGTTCAGAACATACTCGACGCGATCCCGCGTGGGAAAATCATTGACCCTAGGCGCCTGTTCGGCCGCAGCCGGCTCGTCGGCTTTTTCCTGTGCCGTGGTGCAGGCGGTTATGGCGGCGAGTAAGGCAATGGTTAAAATTGAGTTTATATAGTTACGTTTCATTGAAGTAATCTTATTCCCATAAGTCAGTAAGTGAAAAAGTATGCTCGGCGAAAGGAGCGATGGCGATTGATTCGTTGTCGGCGTGCGCGCCCGTCAACAGCCAGTGCCCATCATGCAGTTCATACGCTTCCAGTGTTCGCAGAACCGGGTCGACCAGCCATAGATGATTGATGCCCAGTTCCGCATAGATCGGCATTTTAACAATTCTGTCAATGCGTGTGGTCGTCGGCGACAGTATTTCGCAAATCCAGTCAGGAGGTGTTTTAAAACATGCCGTTTTTGGCAGTGCCGGCATCCGCTGACGGCGCCAGCCGACCAGGTCCGGGACAAGTACATGCGAATCCAGGTGGCATACGGGTTCGTCAATAATCCACCAGCCGCCAGCCCCGTCCTGGCCTTGTTGAAAGGACGAAACCAGTTCAGCACTCAGCGATGAAGAAGCCAAAGCGTATCGGGTCGCGGATTTTGGGCGCATTTCCAGACGGCCGTGAATGATTTCACCGACCATGTTTTCCGGCAGGTCGATGATATCCTGGTAGCTGGCTTGCTTGTTGACCGTCTTTGTCATAATGTTCTATTGGCTTATTGCTCAACGGCAAAATCAACAATTTGTTTTAATAACGTGTTCATTTCAGTCGAGAATTGGTTCAGTTCCGGGTTCTCCGTGTCAGTAGGCAATAAATGCGTTGATACGATGGTTTTGTCCCGGAAAGTATACATGACCACATTGCAGGGCATGTGCCTGACTGAATGCGGGGACATTAACAACAGGGTCTTCGCGTGCGTTAAATTGCAGAACTGGATGGTGTCGTAATCGGGAAAATCCTTGGTGCCCCGATCGCGTATGACTTTGCCGATGCGGCTGTGCCCGGTTATTCTGAAATTGTTCTCGGCGATCGCGACTTCCAGTTCAGCCAGGACCTCATCATAGGGTTTGCTTGTTTCCACCTGGTAATACGGGATAAACTCGCCCGGCGGTTGCGGTGCGCATCCGGTAATCAATAACAGGCAACTGAAGGCAACGAATTGTCGGATCATCTACAGGTCACATCATTCAAGATTAAACAAGCTTAGCATTATGAACAGTCAAACAAAAGTAACAGGCGTTATTCTCGCCGGTGGTCTGGCCCGGCGCATGAATAACCAGGACAAAGGATTGGTGAACTTCAAAGGCCGGCCGATGATCAGCTATGCCATTGCCGCGCTGTCGCCCATGGTTGATCAGCTGATCATCAATGCCAATCGTAACATGGAGCAGTACCGCCAGTTTGGCCTGCCCGTCGTTGCCGATCAAACCGACAGTTTCGACGGACCTCTGGCGGGGGTGTTGACGGCTATGATTTATGCCAATGCCGACGTACTGGTTGTCATGCCGTGCGATTCGCCGCTGGTTACGACTGAACATTTAGAAAAACTGCTGTCAACGCGCGCCGAACAAAATGCCGACGTGGCCGTCGCCTTTGATGGCGAGCGCCTGCATCCGGTTTTTCTGGCTATCAAGAGCACGCTGAAAAACAGCCTTGAAGCCTACCTGGCCAGCGGCCAGCGTAAAATCGATCTGTGGCTGGAGCGGCAGAATATGGTGAAAGCGGACTTCAGCGATACGCCCGAGATCTTTATGAACATCAATACCATGAATGAATTGACCGCGCTGGAGGCCGACGATAATGACTGAATCCTATCAGCCGTCAATGACCGACGCGGGCCTGAGTTTTTCCAGGCCGGCGGTTGCCATCGATGAACACGGCGAGTCGAGAGAGATTGAACTGGTCGGCGAGCGGGCGCTGACGATTTATGTCGATAAACAGGAAATCGTCACGCTGATGACCATCGGCACGCATCCCGAGTTGCTGACATTGGGCTACCTGAAAAACCAGGGTTTTTTCGAAGACATCCGGGAAATCAAGGTAGTGCAGGTGGATTGGGAGACTGAGGCGGTAGCCGTGGTCACTGACCACAGACACAGCGATTTTTCCGAGCAGATGGCGCAACGTACCGTCACAACCGGGTGCGGGCAGGGTACCGTGTTCGGCCGTCTGATGGAAAAATTAAAACGGATCAGAGTGCCGGAAAGCTCAATCAGGCAATCGACCCTCTACGGCATGCTCGATAGCCTAAGGCAGTACAACGAGATTTACAAGAAGGCCGGCGCCGTCCACGGCTGCGCCCTGTGCAGCGGCAGCCATATCGATTTTTTTGTCGAAGACGTCGGTCGGCATAATGCCGTCGATGCCATCGCCGGCTATATGTGGCTGAACGGGATTTCCGGCGAAAACAAGATTTTTTATACCACCGGGCGCCTGACCTCGGAAATGGTGATCAAGGTTTCGCAAATGGGCGTGCCGGTTTTATTGTCGCGTTCCGGCGCCACGCAGATGGGTTTGGAAATGGCCCGGCAATCGGGCGTTACCCTGATCTCCAGAGCCAAAGGCAAGCATTTTCTGGTTTTGAACGGCGCTGAAAACATCGAGTTTGATGCCGTTAAAGCCGACTGATGCTATTGGCTGTCGATGTTGACTATCGGGACGCCCATGCGTTCATTGCCGGCATTGCTTTTGAAAACTGGCAGGATGCCAGTGAACAAAACGTGTTCAGAAGCCAGCTCGGAAACATTAAGGCGTACAGGCCCGGGCAGTTTTATCGCAGGGAGCTGCCTTGCATACTGAAACTCATTGAAGAGCACCAAATCGTGCCCGATGCCATTATCATCGATGGCTTTGTTTATCTGGACGGTAAATCAAGACCGGGCCTGGGCAAATATCTGTATGACGCCTTGCACGAAAAAATCAGCGTGCTGGGTGTCGCTAAAAAACCATTTAAAGGCATAGCCAGGGAATGCGAACTCTACAGAGGGGCGAGTAAAAAGCCGCTCTATGTCACCAGTGCCGGCATGCCGCTTACAGACGCCAAACAGCACATTAGATCCATGCACGGCCCGTACAGGATACCGACGCTGCTGAAGAAAGTGGATCAGCTATGCAAAACCATGCCGTAGCGAAAAGGCCGGTAAGGTACGCGAAAATCCCAAAACAGCTTTGTCTTCGGCGCTCATCGCAATCGATGCAGACGGACGAATTTGTTTTCAGCGGTCAGTTCCATTTCAAAATAGCCGTTGATGCCCTGGCGAGTCAGAAACGGCTGAATATTGCCGGCGGGAAAAGCGATTCTTCTGCCGTCGTCGGCAAGCACGGAAATGTTTTTGGCAAGACCTTGATAAACCTTAAGGCATTGCTCGCGGGAAAGGCTGAGAGAAAAGCGGATGAACTGGTGTTGAGGCATGGACTCAGGAAAGCCGGGCAGCGGACTGCCCGGCTTGTGGATAGATTAATGTTGGCTTTGCAGGGCGGCAATGCGCTCTTCCAGCGGAGGATGGCTCATAAACAGTTTTCGCACGCCGCCGCCGTTGATGCCGAAAGCCGCAAACTGGCCGGGCAGGTCCTCGGCTTGTCCGCGCTGCAGGGCACGCAGCGCGCCGATCATTTTTTGGCGCCCGGCCAGATTGGCGCCGCCGGCGTCAGCTCTGAATTCCCTGTAGCGCGAGAACCACATGACCAGCATCGTGGCCAGAAAGCCCAGGGCAATTTGCGCAACCATCTGCACGATGAAATAAGCCGGTCCGTACCCCTCTTCGGTTTTGAACACCGTGCGGTCGACCACATGGCCGATCACGGTGGCGAAAAAGTAAACGAAGGTGTTTACCACGCCCTGCATCAACGCCATCGTCACCATATCGCCATTGGCGACATGGCTGATTTCGTGGCCGACGACCGCTTCCACCTCATCGGCATTCATGTTTTGCAGCAGGCCGGTGCTGACAGCGACCAGGGCGCTGTTTTTGTTCATGCCCGTAGCAAAGGCATTCGGTTCCGGGGTCTGGAAAATACCGACTTCCGGCATGCCGATGCCGGCTTGTTGCGCCAATTTGGCGACGGTATCGACCAGCCATTGTTCGGTCCGGTTCTGCGGAGATTCGATTACGTGCACGCCCATCGCGTTTTTAGCGGACCATTTGGACATGGCCAGTGAAATTATTGAACCTGTCATGCCGATGACTGCCGAAATGATCAACAAGGCGTTCAGGTTAAGATCCACGCCCTGAGCATCCAGCATGCCGCTTAAACCCAGGACATTGAAAACGATACTGATGACAACCAGTATCGCCACGTTGGTAGCAAGGAAAAGAAAAATACGCATCATAATTTATGACCTGTAAGTATGGGAAATTTTCCAAGGATATGGGTATGAATCAAATTAATTCAATAGCGTTCCGCGGTGATAATATAAAAATTTATTTATGGAGGGCATCGTCATGTTTTTTAACAAAATAATAGTGTCCGGCCTGCTGCTGTTCAGTGCCGGTCCGGCTTTTTCACAACCGGGCCGGCATCAGGATGTCATCGAGCAATTGCAGTTGCCGGCCGGATTCCATATTTCTATTTTTGCCGACAATGTTCCCAATGCCCGGTCGCTGGCATTAGGCGATAACGGCACGGTTTTTGTCGGCACGATGCGCCAGGGCGCTGTTTATGCCGTGCAGGATACCAATGGCGACGGTGTCGCCGACAAACGGCATGTCATCGCCAGGGATTTATATATGCCCAATGGCGTGGCCTATAAGGATGGCGCGCTTTATGTGGCGGAAGTCAATCGCATCATTCGTTTCGATGACATCAACAAGCGCCTGAATAATCCCCCCAAGCCGGTCACGGTCTACGATAAATTGCCCTCGGATCAGCATCACGGCTGGAAATACCTGCGCTTTGGACCTGACAACAAACTCTATACAGCGGTCGGCGCGCCTTGTAATATCTGTAACCCTGAAAAAGAGATCTACGCCTCGCTGGTGCGGCTGAATCCAGATGGCAGCGACTTTGAGATTATCGGCCGCGGCATCCGGAATACCGTCGGTTTTGACTGGGAGCCGGTTTCGAAAACCTTGTATTTTTCAGAAAACGGCCGCGACTACATGGGCGATGACAGGCCGCCCGACGAAATCAACCAATGGTCTGTTAAAGGCGAACATTTCGGCTATCCGTATTGCCATGGCGGCGATATACCGGATCCCGAGTTTGCCGGCGACAGAAAATGCCGGGAATTCACGGCGCCGGTCTGGAAAATCAAAGCGCATATGGCGGCTCTGGGCATGCGTTTTTATCAGGGCGATCTGTTTCCGGCCGACTTTAAAAACCAATTGTTCGTCGCGCAGCACGGTTCCTGGAATCGCAGCAAGCCGCATGGCTATCGCGTGGTGCTGATAAAATTCAGGGAGGGCAAGCCAGTCTCGGAAGCACCGTTTGTCAGCGGTTGGCTGACCAAAGAAGACAAGGTGCTCGGGCGCCCCGTGGATGTACTGGAAATGCCGGATGGCAGTGTCTTGATCAGCGATGATGAGCTGGGCGTCATCTATCGAGTGAACTATAAAAAATAACCCGTATCAGGTAAACGGAATGAAAAAACAATTTGAGATTATTGACAGGGAAGTTGGTTACCAAGGGTTCTTCAGGCTGGAAAAATACCGCTTGAAACATACCTTGTTCGCCGGCGGCTGGAGCGCCGAGATAGAGCGCGAGCTGTTCATGCGCGGCAATTGTGTCGCGGTTTTGTTATACGACCCTGATGCCGATAAAGTCGTCTTGATCGAGCAGTTCCGGGTAGGCAGCCTTATGCGCCCCGAGAAAGCCTGGATGCTGGAAATTGTCGCCGGCGCCATGGAGGAGGGCGAGACGGCCGAGGAAGTCGCTTACCGCGAGTCGATGGAAGAAGCCGGTTGTGAAATTCAGGAATTGATGGTCATTAATGAATTCTATACCACGCCGGGCGGTTCTTCCGAATGGATCACCCTGTTTTGCGGCAAGGTCGACAGTACCCATGTCGGCGGTATTCATGGCCTGGATCATGAGCACGAGGATATTATGGTGCGCGCCGTGCATTTTGACGAGGTCTATCAGATGCTGGAGGACCGATTGATTGAATCCGCCATTCCCATTGTTGCCATTCAGTGGCTGGCTTTACACAGAGAGCAGCTTAGGCAGAAGTGGGTCAAATAATTTTACACCTGATGTGCTTGGTAAAAGCTGTTAATAATCAAGTAAATAAGGGTTGTAAGCGGGGTGGTTGCCCGTGCATGAGGCGCAACGTGAGATCGGGTTGCCAAATCAGGTCTTGTAGCTAAAAGTATATATAATCAAAGAACTAAATAATCTTTGTCAGGCGATATATGAGCTTAAGTGTCGGTAAATTTTACACTTACCGATAAGCGGTCGGCAGGGTTCAGCCTCAACATTATAGAAAATAAGGCAATTACAGTTCTGGCACGCAACATGCTCTAAATCAATCTCGTGCAACACAGAGTGGAGAGTGGCATGAGTTGGAACACAGTAATGATCGTCGTACTGCTAACCCTTTGTTCTTTTTGGGCGCAAGCAGCCAAGGTTGACCATAAGGCGGCAAGCATCCGAAAAATGGCTGTAGCCTACGAGCATGGCCGCGGCGTTAAAAAAGATTACAGAAAAGCTTTCAAGTATTACTGCCGGGCCGCCTACAGGGGCGATGCGATCGCGTCCTATCATCTCGGTTTCATGTATTTTTACGGGCGCGGCGTGCCGCGCGACCTGTCGCTTTCAATGTATTGGTTCCGCCAATCCGCCGACAAAGGGGATGCTTATTCCCAGCGCATGGTAAAACACCATAAACATGTCAAGCCCGTTTACGACTCGGCCTGTGACCCGGAGTCGAGGGTGGCGCGCCGGCCGTATGCCAGCCATGCCAAGCGCAAAATTGTCGAGTCCTGGGTTAATAAAATAGCACCGGCATACGGCATCGATCCCAAGTTGGTACTGGCTGTCATCCAGGCTGAATCAGCCTTCAATCCCAGGGCTTTATCCAATAAAAACGCTCAGGGACTGATGCAACTGATCCCGGCGACGGCTGAACGCTTCGGCGTCAGGGATGCCTGGAACCCGGTTCAGAATATCAAAGGCGGCACGGCCTATCTTAACTGGCTGATCCACCATTTCTCCGGCAATGTAGAGCTGGTATTGGCCGCCTATAACGCGGGCGAAGGCGCGGTCGAACGCTACCATGGCGTGCCGCCTTATGAAGAAACCCAAAATTATGTCAAACGTATCCTGTCCCGGTATAAGAAAAGAATGCATCCGATACCCGTAAGGCAAGTCGGCAAACCGCTTCCGTTGCATCAGGCCGTCGTTCAGGACAGGCCGGCGGCTGATGGTTGATTAGTTTAACTCGGCCAGCGCCAGGGAGAGTTCGCGGCTGAATTCGGCGAGCAGCGCGCTCAATGCCTTGACCGTGCCGGCATGCGAGGTGTCAGCGAGCGGCTGTTCGATTTTGGAGCGGCCATGGGTCAGGATTTGGTGGTTTTGTTCATTCATGATGGCCCAACCGGCTTCCAGGTTGGCGGATTGACCGGGCCGCGTATCGAACCGGACCACATCGATAATCACGCGATAGTCGACCGAGCCGAATGCGCCCCAGGGATAGGAGCGAACGATATCGGCCGGCAGCAGCAGGGAAAGATTATGCGTTAATACCCGGGTCATGTCGTCTTTTAACGGTGCGGCCCATTGGTGAAACGCGGCGATTTCTATGGTGTTGGCCGGGGTGCGGGTCACTATTTTCTGGCGGTCTATCAGGGCCGGGATGGAGAGGGGACCAACGCCGATCAACTGTTTTTTGACTGCGCCTGTTGTCGCTGGCGCGGACTCGTCTAACGGTTCCAACACATAAAACTGCGTCGGCGGCGTCGACGCGCAGCCCGACAGCAGCAGACTGGCAACGATTATCCATTTTGAAAATTGCATGCGTGTTTATTCCTCTTCTTTACCGCGAATCAATGAATCCGGATGCTGTTCGAGATAATCGGACAGTTGTTTGACCGATTTCGCCGTTTGGGTCAGCTCCCGGAGCAGTTGTTCCAGTTCGTAGTGGGTCGTGGAGCCGGGCTCAAAGGTGTTTAACACTTGCTGGGCCGAACTGATCGTATTGTCGGCATGCCCCAGCGTGCCTTTCGCTGAATGGAGCATGTCGGTCGCCGCGTTGGACGTGCCCTGCAATGATACCAGCGTGGCGTCGATGTCCTGGCTCAGTTTGTCCAATGGCAGTTTGGCAACCTTGTCCATGATGATATTGGCCGCATGGGTAAACTGGTCCAGGGAACTGGCCGTGGTCGGAAACTGGGGGTAAGGCGTCGTGTTGGCGCTCAGGATAACTTCAGTGTCCGGATAAAAATCCAGGTCGACCAGCAGCTGCCCGGTCAGCAGGCTGCCCGTTTGTAATTGCGCACGCAAGCCTTTATCGATCAGCCTTTCGAGCATCGATTTATCGCTGACGCCGGCCTGGTTGTTCACTTTCTTTATGCGATCCGGCTCCAGTTCCACGATGACCGGCACACGAATTTCCGCTGTTTTTTTGTCCAATTCCAGGCGGATGCTGGTGACCTTGCCGATCGGGATGCCGCGCAAATGCACCGGTGCACCTTCGGTCAGGCCGCGTAGTGAGCCCTGGAAATACATGACATATTTCAAGGTATGGGCGTAGACCGTCTGGGTCGATTGCTCATAGGTATCGTATAACTGAAAAAGCGTGTTTTCAGGCTGGATGTCGGCGGCTGTATCATGAGCCGATGCCCGAAAAGCGATGCCGCCGCTTAACAACGAGATCAGCGGCCCGGTTCTGACTTTAAAGCCATTGACGCCGGCCGATAAATCGACGCCGCTGTCTATCCAGAAGCGGGTGTTTTTCCTGACAAACTGGTCGTAAGGGGCGTTAATGAAGATCGTCAAATGTATGGCATTGGCCTCGGCGGACAACTCATGGCTGAGCACTTCGCCGACGATAATGCCGTGGAAATTAATCGGCGTGCCGGGGCGCATCGAACCCAGGTTGCTGGTTTCCAATATGAATTGCGTGCCTTCGACATCGGTTTTCAACGGCGGCGGCGCAATGAGACCGGTAAAATGCTCCTGCTTGCGGCCATCGCCGGGCTTTATGCCGATATAGGGGCCCGATAGCAAGGTGCCGAGCCCCGAAACGCCGCCCAGGCCGACTTGCGGGCGCACGACCCAGAAACTGGTGTTTTCCTTCAGGTAACCGGCGGCCGTACTGTTCATCCGGGCTGTCACGCGAATGGTCTTGTTGTCGTCGTTAATGGAAATGGCCGTCACTTTGCCGACCTCGACATCCAGGTAGCGGATCTTGGTTTTATCGACTTCCAGTCCTTCCGCCGTCGGGAAGGTGATGGTGATGACCGGACCTTTTTCCATGCTGGCTTTATAGATCAGCCAACCGCTGACCAGCAGCGCAATGATGGGCAAGAACCAGACCAGCGGCAATTCGGATTTTTGATGGAGCGCTACGTCTGCGGCGTCGTAAGAGTCGTTGAAATTGTTCATACTTAGCGTTGGTTGTCCCAGATAAGGCGTGGATCGAAACTTTTGGCCGCAAACATTGTGAGAACCACGACGGCGGCGAAGGCTGTGGCCGCGGGCCCGGCAATAACGCGGGCAATGCCGCCCAGATCGACCAGGGAAACAAGGATGGAAATCATGAAAATATCGAGCATGGACCAGCGGCCGACAAAGGCGATAATGCGGTACATGACCGTCCATTTGTGGGCGTCGACCTGCCAGCGGTAATGCACGCACAGCAGTAATAAGGCGATGCCCAGCAGTTTCAGCAGCGGCACCAGAATACTGGCAACCAGGACCAGTATCGCGATCGGCAGCATGTCGCCTTTAATCAGTTCAATAATGCCGCCGATGATCGTATGCGGTTCGCCGGCGGTTAATTGCGTGACCGTCATGATAGGGTAAAGGTTGGCCGGAATGTAAAGCAGGAATGCGCTAATGAGTAGGGCCAGTGTGCGCTGCAGGCTGTTCGCCTGTCGCGCATGCAGCGGGCTGCCGCAAAGCCGGCAATGCCGGGGACGGTTTGCCGCCGGGATTTTTGTTAAACAGCCGCAATCATGACAGCGGACAAACCCTTGTGCCAGCGCGTTCATTTCAGTTTTCATGGCGATGGTTATGCTGCAATTGCTCGATGCGGCGCCAGAACAGGTAAGGATCCAGACAACTGGCCAGCAGGGCGTTTACGATCAATAAGGCAATAAAGGCATACAAACCGAAGCCGAACCGGAGATCAGCCATCGATGCCAGCTTAACGCAGGCGACGATAATGCCCAGCATATAAACCTCGAGCATGGCCCATTCTTCAAGGTGTTGCAACCAGCGCATCCAGTAGGGCAAATACCGGTTTGGCCGCCGAAAATAAAGATGGCCGCTGACCAGTACGGATAAAACAATATTGATCAAGGGGACCAGAATGCTGGATAAAAACACCAGTATGGCGATCGCCCACATGTCTTCCCGGTATAACGTCAACACGCCGGACCATAATGTACCGTCGCGGGTATTGCCCAACACTTTGATGCCGACCAGCGGCAACAAATTGGCCGGCAGGATCAGTATCAAGCCGGTGAGGGACAAGGCAAACGTGCGGGCAACGCTTTGCTTGCGCGGACGCTGGAGCAGATAGCCGCAGCGGGGGCAGCGCGCCTTGTCGCCGACAGCAGGCCGGGCCGGGGTGAGCAATAAATCACATTCGGCGCAGGCATCAAGTTCAATTCTACTCATGGTCCAACTGTTGTTATGCGGGTAAATTGAGTTATAGCAGAGGTCTCGTTCATTAAAATATACCATGAACCTTAAGCGGACATGAGCAAATAAAAACCTGCCCGGACGCTCAGCAGGGCGTCAGCGGTAAGGATGGTCGGGAGGTCTGGCGGGATTGGCTTAAGAGGCAAAACGCCCGGCCTGGATACCCTGGCCGGGCGTCGGGAATATTACTGCAAAATTACCACTGGGATTCGCCGGTTTCCGGGTCGTACATTTCATGGACGATTTTCTTGCGGTTGGCAATCAGTTCCTCAATGCCGGGTGAATTGCTCATGGCGCGTGAAATCGCCAGTTTCATGGCTTCATAATTGGTACGGTATAAATCCTTGCGATCCAGATCCGGGTCCGTTGCACATTCAGGTGCAATCCAGATCATCGCGATAATACACAAATCATTGGCCTGATCGGCCGGAATCACACCGTCTATCACACTATCCAGCACCGCATCGGCGACGGCGGATTGCACGGGGCCGCCGAATAAATTCACATAGGCACTGGATTTGATCGTGACTTTCGGAACCATGATGGTGGCGGGGCGTACCTGCTGGTTGCAGGCGCGAATGGCGAACATGCGCGTATGGCCTTCGGTTTGCCCCATCAGATTGGCGAAGGCATGCCCCGCGGGGCCCTTGACATCGCCTATGAGTATTTCAGGCATGGCGTCCGTGCCTTGGCCTTCGCTGGAAAATACCGTCGCTTCGCCGGTTCTGAACCAAATTTTATCTGACATTGTGAAGCCCCAAAATAAGTGAAAGAGACAGGCATTCTATGCTGGATAAAGCGCGGCGGGCAATAGTAGAGGATGATGAAAAATAAATGCCTGCGGGCAGGGCAGGCAGCAAGAACGGTTGTGATAAACTAAATCGGTTCGCCACCCTGATTTGACTGTTTTCTGGAATATCATTGTTAGCCATGTTATCAAAATTATTGCCCGTTATTTCCACAACGGTATTGTATGCGTTGTATTACCTGATCAGTGTCTTCAAATTCGATGTGCAGATCCACTTTAAGGCGGTGCCGTACGATTATCTTCTGCAAATTATTATCGCCTATCTGCTTTTTGCCTTCTCAAAAAGCCTGTGGATTTTTTTGGTGATTCAGTCCCTGGTGATGGGCATACTGTATGTCGGTAATGCCATAAAAATATCCTTTTTCGGCGGCCCGATCATGCCGGATGATATTTATGCATTACGTTCCCTGTTGCTGATTCTTGACGGATGGCGGTTTTTTGCCGCGGCTGTGCCGTTGGCCGCCATTGCCAGCCTGTTGCTGTACAACTTCAGCATGCGCCACTGGAGTTCCTATCTCGCCAGTCTGGTCGTACTTTTGTTCAGCATTACCCTGGTTTATGAACCGACCTCAATCGTCAAACCGCTCGATCAGTTTTTTGGCAATTCGGTATGGGATCAGCGCTCCAATTATTTATGGCATGGCGCGACCGTTTACACCATTCAGGAGAGTGCGCGCCGGTTCGCCGACGCCGATGTGACGCCCGATCAGGACCGGGCACAGGAATCGGCCGAAAACCTGCTGGCGGCTGTGCCGAAGAAAGTCGGCGGGCCTGCATTTACGCCGCGCAACGTGCATATTGTCTTGCTGGAGTCTTTCTGGGATCCGAATGAATTAAAGAAAGCCCGGTACCAACAAAATCCCCTTGCGCCGGAATTTCGTAAACTTTGGAAAAAAGCCGGTTACTCTCATGCCATGGCGCCGGTGTTCGGCGGTTATACCGCCAATTCGGAATTTGAAGTCCTGTGCGGATTCCCGGTCGTCAAGGATAATGTCAAATTCGAGCGCCGGCTATTGAACGATGTCCCCTGCCTGCCGCATATTCTTGGCGAAAACGGTTACAAAACCATGGCCTCTCACCCTAATGTGCCGGTCTTCTGGAATCGCGTGAATGCTTATCGGCGCATCGGTTTCCAGACCTACTGGTCGCTGCAGGATTTTGTCAAGGACGACATGAACCGCGAGTTTCTGTCGGATGTCTCTCTGTACCGGCAGGTCATGGAGAAAATCCAGCCGGCGCTGGATGCGCATCAGCCGATTCTGGATTACATCGTGACCTATTTCGGCCATTGGAATTACCCTTTGAGCGAAAGCCGGCCCAATAAGATAACGTCACCCTCGCCGGTCGAGGAAGTATCGGGCTATGCCAATACGGTCTATTACAAGTCCCGCGAAATGATGGATTTCATTAATGAAATGCGCAAACGCGACCCGGACGGCATCATCGTGCTGTTCGGCGACCACCTGCCTTTCCTGGGCGAGAATTTTGCCGGCTATGTCGATTCAGGCGTGCTGGCGGCCAATCGCAGCGACTTTACGGCGGAAATGTTCAAGTTCTATGTCAGCACGCCGATGCTGATCATCGATGGCAAACGCGGGCCGATCAAATTCGGCAGCATGCCACTTTATCAGGTGCCTAAAATGATACTTAACCTGTTGAATTTCAATGAGCCGACGATCATGGATTACACCGATTCCATGCCTGATATGCGGGTGCGGCCATTGCCCGGCCTGCATTTCAATCTGACTGGAGACCAGAAAGTGGATCTGTGCAAGGAACCGCCGTACTCGGCGGGCTGCCGGGCATCAGCCAGATGGCTGCACGATGTGCTCACGGTCAGCAATGACTTGTTCATGGGCCGCCAGTTTACCCGGCCCAGGCATCTGCCCAGGGAGCCGGCAGCGCCTGAACCGGTCACCGCCGAGATCATCGCCCGGCAGGAAGCCGGGGGCAGCAAGGCGAAATAAGACACAGGGGCAGGCCGATCCGCCGACTGCCGCTTGATTTTTCCGGAGAAAATGCATGAAAAAATATGTCACCGCGACTGTTCTCAGTCTCGCAATGATGCTTTCAACTCCCGGTTTTGCCGGGCAGATCAATGTGCCGCTGCAGATCGATTACGGTTTGATTGAAAAAGCGCTGAATACCCAGTTGTATAAAGACGAAGGCCATTCCGCCAAGCTTTGGAATGACCGTCAAGGTTGTAGTTTTCTAAAGTTTTCCAACCCTCAGGTCAGCGGTCAAAATGGTCAGGTGCGCTTGCTGAATGACGTTCAGGCCCGGTTAGGGACCGGATTCGGCGGGCAGTGCGTGACCATGCTGGATTGGGACGGCATCCTGGAGACTTTCCAGCAGCCGACCCTTAACGCCGAACAGTCGGTCGTGACTTTCCCCATTACCCGAGCCAATGCCTACGACCGCGAAGGCCGCCAACTGGCGATCGACAAATTGCAGGACTTGATCAGGCGCGTCGCCGAGCCCAAACTGGCAGCGGTGAAAGTGGATCTGAATGAATCCCGGGTTGAAATCCAGCAAACGCTGGCCAGATTTTTACCGAAGCAGAATGCCGCGCAATTTCAGGACATGCTGGACACGCTGAAATTCAGCCATATTCAGGCTCAGGATAACGGCATTAACGTTAATCTCGCCTTTAATGCGCCGGCTCAAATGGCGGCAGTCAAACAAGCGCCGGTCCAGGCCCTCAACGAAGCGGAGCAGCAGCAATGGGCGGCCGCCTGGCAGCAATGGGATGAGTTTCTGACTGCGGCGATCAAACAGGCCTCCGACGATACCCAGTCGCAAGAGCTGCGTGATACCTTAATGGAAATTCTGCTCGATTCGAGGGCCGCTTTCCAGGCCGGCCTGAAAGGCCAGGATAGCAGCGGCGCGGATCCGGTCCGGGTATTTTTTACCGAGACCTGGGTGCGCCTGGCGCCCGTCCTGAAAACCATCGCCAGGGAAGTGCCCGGCATGCAGGGCATGCAATATTTGACCTTCATAGCCGCCACCGATGTCATGTATGAACTTGAGAGTCTGGGCGCGCCGTTCGGCCTGGAGATTTCCACTGACGGCTTGCGCAGGCTGGCGCGCATGCTGATAGCCGGCAGACAGGAGCACATGGAGTCGAAGCCGATGCGTTGACGCCGGCTATCATGAGGCAGAATATGAATACGCATGAACAAAGGCACCGAAACGCGCATCTGGGCGACAAAACGCTATTCAGCGGCGGGCGTTTGCTGCGTTTGCATCAGGCGGTTTATGATCTTTGCTGGCTGCTTAATCGCGGTTATGCCCGGCCTTCGGCCATCAAACTGGTAGGCGATCACTATCAGCTGCTTAAACGCCAGCGCCTGGCTATTGCCAGGGCGGCTTGTTCGGATGCCAGCCGGGAATTAAGATCCGGCAAGTGTCTGCCGGTCGAGGCTGTCAAGGACCGGCAATTGGTTATTGACGGGTTTAACCTGATCATTACGATAGAGACTCTCATGGCGGGCGGTGTCGTGCTGCGCTGCCGGGATGGTTGTATCCGCGATATTGCCGGCATCCACGGCACTTATCGGCAGGTCAATGAAACCGGCAAGGCGATCGCGCTTATCGGCGGAGTGCTCGAATCTTTCAGTCCGGAAAACGTGCTGTGGCTTTTCGACAGGCCCGTTTCCAACAGCGGGCGTCTAGCGGTCCTGGTGCGCGAAATCGCTCAGGAGCAGGGCTGGAGCTGGCAGACCGCGTTAATTGATAACCCCGACCAATTCATCATTCGCGCCGAGCAAGTGGCGATTACGTCCGATTCGGCCGTCCTGGACGCGGTAGAGCAGTGGGTCAATCTGGGCGCCTACATCGTCTCTCATTTTTTTCCTGCCGCCTGGGTGATCGATTTTTCCAATAGCAACGGCCCGGTCTGATACGACTTTTGGAGAGTAACCGGTCAATAAGGGCGGTTTTTGATATGAAGCCGATACAGGACCGGCGAGAGAAAGATTTCAACCAGAAAAAAGATCAGGGCAATCGCTAAAATATCCAGCCATCCCAGGCCCAGTTGCGTCCGCAACAACAGCGCAGGCATGACGGATTCGGGGATGGTATCAACGCCGCGAACCCGGCTGCTTTCGGCATGGCCTCGCCGGCGTTTGATAAAACTGGCCAACAGGTCGCCCGACATGGTCGCCAGGCCGAATAAGGCGCCCTCTTGCGCGGACAGCCCCAGGACCGGGGCAACGAGCGAGGCGGCGATGACCGCAATGACGATGCCGCGCCAGGTTTTGCTGTAACCGAACAGCGGATAGCCGTCGCCTAACGTCAGTCCCATATCCACCGGCCAGCTGAACCGGGCTTTAAACCAGCGGCGAGCTAAAACCGGCGCGCCGTTGGCGGCCAGCAGCAGCATAACGGTCCGGCCGATACAGATCAGGCATGGTTCGATATTCGTCATAAACAATTCCGAAATCGATGATTATAGGTTTCCGACCATTTTTTTTGAACAACTCTCAAAACCGGACTATCCAAATTCAAAAAATCCGGTTCCTTTGGCTCCCCGGCATCGGCCGGCAAAACCGACGTAATTCAGTCAAGTTCTTTGGTGAAACCTTTCGGGAGATTGACGATGAAACTCTACTACGCTCCAGGTGCCTGTTCGCTGTCGCCTCATATTGTGTTATGCGAGGCGGAACTGCCGTTTGAACTCATTAAAGTTGATTTGCAGGAAAAGAAGACGGAAACCGGCGAGGATTTCCGCACTGTGAACCCTAACGGCTATGTGCCGGTACTGGTGCTCGATGACGGGCGCCAACTGACGGAAGGGCCCGCTATCATTCAATACATCGCCGATCAGGCGCCCGGGAAGCGATTGGCGCCGGAAGCCGGTACGTTCGAGCGTTACAATCTGCAGCAATGGCTGAATTTTATTTCCACCGAATTGCACAAGACTTATTCGCCGCTGTTCAATGCCAACATGCCCGCGGAGGCCAAGACACTGTTTCGGAGAACACTGGCATCCCGTTTTCAATGGGTGGCGGATCAGGTTGCCTCGCAACCTTATCTTCTGGGCAGTGATTTTACCGTCGCGGACGCTTATTTATTTGTCATGCTGCGCTGGGGAAAACTGATGGCGATCGATATTTCACGCTGGCCGCCCCTGGTACAATACCAGAACAAGATCGCCGATCGCCCCGCGGTAAAAAGGGCGCTACAGGAAGAAGGGCTTGGCGCCGGCTAGGCCGTGATGAACCGGACGGACATGAAGGGAAGGGGGCTGGTGCGCTTCGCCGACTGCCGGCACCGGTCTGTCAGTTATTTTTGATAATAAATTTGCAGGAACAGTCATTACGCGCCATGCACTCGGTTTGTTCGATCGGCCGGTTCAGTAACGCGGACATCAAGGCCCGGTCGAATTCACACAGTTCCGGAAATTGCTGGGCAAGATCGTGATAAACGCAATTGAAGGCACGTATGCTCGGCGTCGGGGCGTTCTGCTCCTCCGTTGCGTGATAGCCTAGCGCCTGCATGGTCTCAACCAGTGCGGTGATCCTGTCCCCCGGTTCCTTATCGTTGAATTGCGCCATCAGCGTTTGCGCGAACTTGGCGCCAAGCCTTGCCATGTAACGCCCGAAAGCTTCATCGCCCATTTCCGCCTTGAGTTCCGCCAGCATTAAATTACAGAACCAGGCATATTGTTTGGGAAACCGGTTGATGCCTTTTTCCGTCAGGACATAATTTCTGGATGGCCGCCCGCCGGTGATTTTGAAAGTGTCTTTTTTTATGAGATCGCTACTTTCGAGGCTGACCACATGTTGATTGACGGCATTTCTAGAGATATTCAGCGCTGAGGCGATTTCATCAAGGCTCATGCCTCGCCTTGCGTTCAGCAGCAGTTTTAATATCTGATCTTGGCGCGAGCTTGTTCCGTCAGTCATGGGTATTTCTTGCTGTCATTGCGATTAACTTTAATAAATATTCAAAAGTTATCAATCAACTGAAGATGATAAGGATGGAAAAATTATAGTGTATGCAATCCCCTTTTGTCATATAAATATTGCAAAAGTTAAGTATCGATACTAAACTAATTTTCGGGCACTAATGCCCTCCCATAACTATTTAATAATAATTTTTAAAGGTACTTAACGATGAGTGAAACACCTACACTGACACTTTATGATCAACTCGGTGGCGAAGCGGCTGTCAATGCAGCGGTCGATATTTTTTACCGCAAGGTTTTAAGCGATCATCGGATTAACCGCTTTTTTGACAATACCGATATGGAACAGCAAGCGGCAAAGCAAAAAGCTTTTTTAACGATGGCTTTTGGCGGCCCTAATAACTACAACGGCACCGATATGCGCAATGCGCATGCCAGACTGGTCAAGATGGGCCTGGATAATTCGCATTTTGATGCGGTGATGGAACATCTAAGTGGAACTTTACAGGAATTGAATGTTCCACAGGAATTGATCGCGCAAGTTGCCGCAATTGCGGAAAGTACGCGCAGTGACGTTCTGGGTAAATAGTTAAAGAAAGCTTGGGTATTGGCCATGAAGAAAATATCGCTAGGTGATCAAGTCAGTTTTTGTTATGAGGGCGAAACCGTTCTTGACGCCTTGTTGCGCGATAATATCGACATTCCGAACAGTTGCAAGCAAGGGGCTTGCCAAAGCTGCATGGTGCGCAGCCTGGATGTTGAGCCGCCAGTGGCCGCGCAAAGCGGCCTGAAAGATGTATTGCGCAAGCAGAAGCATTTTCTGGCCTGCCTGTGTTATCCGGAACAAGACATGGCCATTACCCTAAGCCAACAGCCGGAGTTCTTTACCGAGGGCACGGTGATGGAAAAACGACCGCTGAATCAGGAAACCCTGTTGTTGACGGTCGAATGCAAGGAACCACTGGATTTTTATGCCGGCCAATTCGTCAATCTCAAACGCGTAGACGGCCTGATGCGCAGCTATTCAATCGCAAACAGCCGGCTGCACGACAAAAAATTAACCTTTCATATCCGCCGCCTGGCGGGCGGACGATTCAGTGAATGGGTTCATCAGGAACTGCTGGTCGGCGATAAAATCGCCGTTTCGGACCCGCAGGGGCTTTGCTATTATCTGCCTACCCGATTCGAACAAAACATGCTGTTGATCGGTACGGGCAGCGGCCTTGCACCGTTAGCGGGCATCATAACCGAAGCATTGCAACAGGGGCATACCGGAGATATTCATCTATTTCATGGCAGCCGTGAAATGGATGGGCTTTACTGGATTGAAGAAATGTTGGAACTGGAACGGCAATATCC
Organism: Methylobacter marinus A45; assembly: GCF_000383855.1. GTDB lineage: Bacteria > Pseudomonadota > Gammaproteobacteria > Methylococcales > Methylomonadaceae > Methylobacter > Methylobacter marinus. The sequence goes on along the minus strand of NZ_KB912877.1, from coordinate 4,518,624 downwards.
GAATTTCCATTACACGCCCTGCGTATCGCGCGGCGACTCGCCCGAAGGCGTGGCGGTAGGCCGTGCCAATGACATCGCCTTGAGCCGGCTGCCTGATCTGAAAGGCTGGCGAGTCTTTCTGTGCGGGCACCCGGAAATGGTCAACGAGACAAAAAGACAGGCCTATCTTAACGGCGCGAGCCTGAAAGACATTTATGCGGATGCCTTTCATGTGGCATCCACTTCGCTTGATTGAGCCGATCGTCCATGAAGGCGCGGCCTCAATAGATAAATTTCTTGTATTTAGCCGGGTGGCGATAGTGTGTTGCGGCTGAGTTTTGCTTTTTAGTGTCGCAGGGCTTAGAGGTTTTGCTTGTTTCCCGCCGAGATGGACAGTAAGCTGTGAAAATTGTAGGGGTGAATTCATTCGCCCATAATCGTTACCATAAGTTCGGTGGCGATTTTTATTACCGACCTCTTTCAACCGGCCATGATTGAACCCGTTGCTTTAAAAGACTTCTTTATCACGTTCTTTTCCTCGGCGTTGATCATTCTGGCCGGCGCCGCTTACGCGCTGCTGTTCGCCTGGTCCAAAATCAACTCACATACCGGTATCAAAATAGGGGCTCTGGCGGCTTATGCCGTGCTGGTTGCGTCAGTGCTCGAACTGACACGGGCTGCGCAATTTCAAGGTTATTGGCTGATTATTTCCGTGGCGATGGTGATCGGCTATTTCTTTGCACCGATCGGTATCTGGCATCTGTGCGTTAAAACGCATGGCCATCCTGATGATACCTCAATAAAAACAAAAATACAGGAGGATGAGCAATGAACGAAACACCGCTATGGGCTTCGGAATCATTCTGGAAAAAAACCGCCATTTGGGTCACCGCCGGATCGTTTGTGATTCTGATCGTATTGACGATGGATTCGTTGAGTCAGACCACGGCGGGCGGCAAGCGGGTGCCGCCTTATTCGGTCATCAACAAGAAAATCGACTACCGGTTCAACAAGGAACTCAATAAATCAGTGCCGGTCATCGGCGGAGATGAGTTTTTATTCGGCAAGCAGTTGAGCGAACAGGAAGCCGAGCAGCTGGTCGATCTCGGCAAGAAAACCGCTCAGAGCAGAAACTGCATGAATTGCCATACCATTCTGGGCAACGGCGCTTATTACGCGCCTGACCTGACCAAGGCCTGGCTGGATCAGGGCTGGCTCTCGAAGGAGTTGCGCGAGGATCTGATGGTCAAGTTTCTGATGAATCCCGAGAGCAATGCCCGTACCTTCGGCAGCAACCGCAAAATGCCCAATCTGGGCATCACCGAGCAGGAAGCGGAAGGCCTGGTCGCGTTTTTAAAATGGATGTCCAGTATTGATACCAACGGTTTTCCGTATAACTTCAAGACCATCGAAGCGGAGGAATGATCATGAACACGCCCCAATTAGACAACGTCATTCCCAAACCGGCTTCGGTCCTGGATAAGGCGCGAATTTACCGGGACAAATTCAAAGCCTGGGTAAACCTCGACAGCAGCAATCTGACCGCCGGACAACAACTGGCCGTCAAATATTTCACCGTGGCGGTCATTTTGTTTGTCGCCCAGATACTGTTCGGTCTGCTGTCGGCCCTGCAGTTCATCTATCCCGGTTTTCTGTACGGCATTCTGGATTTCAACGTCAACCGCATGGTGCACATCAACGCCATGATCGTATGGATGCTGTACGGCTTCATCGGCTCTATTTACTGGCTGATCGAAGACGAAAGCGGCACCGAGATCGTTGGCTTGAAATGGGCCAATATCGCCTTCTGGGTGCTGACCGGCGCCGTCACGCTCGTGGTGCTGGTCTATCTGTTTGTGCAGGTCGGCCCGGGCAAGGATTCCAGCCTCTGGTTCATCAACGAGGGCCGCGAGTATATCGAGGCGCCACGCTGGGCCGATCTCGGCATTACGGCGGTGATGCTGGTGTTCTTCTACAATGTGGTGGCGACGTTCAGCAAGGGTAACTGGTCCGGCATCGCCGGGGTTCTGGTTCTGGACCTGATTGCGCTGGTGGGGCTTTATCTGGCCGGCATGTTTTACATGACCAATATTACCCATGATCAGTACTGGTGGTGGTGGGTGATTCACCTGTGGGTCGAGGCGACCTGGGAAGTGCTGGTCGGCGTGATCATGGCCTGGTCGCTGATGAAACTTCTGGGCGTCCGGCGCAAGATCGTGCAGACCTGGCTGTATATCGAAGTCGCGCTGATGTTCGGTTCCGGCATCCTGGGGCTCGGCCATCATTACTTCTGGATCGGCATGCCAGAATACTGGCTGTCGGTAGGCGGCTTTTTCTCGGCGCTGGAGCCGATTCCGCTGGTCGCGATGGTCGTGCACGCCATTTACGATTCCGGCGTGCACGCATTCAAAACGGTCAATCATCCGGCGCTGGCCTGGGTCATCGCCCACGCCTTCGGTAATTTTTTCGGCGCCGGCGTCTGGGGCTTTATGCATACATTGCCCCAGATCAACCTGTACACGCACGGCACGCAGTGGTCCGCATCGCACGGGCATCTGTCATTCTTCGGCGCTTACGCCACGATCAATATCGCCTTCTTTTATCTGGCGATCCAGCAGTGGCGAGGCAATGTCTGGATGGCCGCCGGCACCCGGCATGCCTGGCGCTGGAAATGGGCCTTGGGTCTGTTGAATGCCGGTGTGGTCGGCATGACCGTCGCGCTGCTGATCGCCGGTTACGAACAGTCGTTTATCGAGCGGGCCGTGGAAGGCTCGACCTGGGCCGGATATTTTGCCGCGCAGAACCAGCCCTCGTTTCAGCATGCCATGAACTGGCGCATGTTCTTTGGCTTGGTGACGGCGGCCGGCCTGGGGTTGCTGGTATGGGATTTACTGACGATCGGCAAGTATGAGGAGCGAAAAGCCGAGAAAGTGGTCGAGAAAGTGATCGTCCATTAAAGCGGCGTTTGTCTGTCAGCGCCTCCGGCGGACGCGCTGACAGAGGCATTAAAACGAAATATCCCACTGCATCCGGGCTCTTTCCTCGGACTGTTCCAATAGGCGGCTGCCATTACTTTCATGCCTGAATGGCGATTAATCAAACACAGCGGATTCGATGCCCTTGCTGGAATCCAGGCCTCGCAGTGTTGCCTTGTCTTTAATGCGGTTAAATTTCGTGCCGGTCACTGTGCTGTTTGTGAAATCGGCATCCTTCAAGCGCGCGCCCGATAGATCGGCACCCGTCAGATCGGCGCCGGAAAAATTGGCTCTGGAAAGATCGGCGTCGAATAATATCGCATTTTTCAGCTTGGCTCCGGACAGATTGGCCATTCGCATCAGGGATTTGTTCATATTGGCGCCGGACAGATTGGCTCCGGACAGATTGGCATTATTCAAGCTGACCCGCATCAAGCCCATTGGCTGGTTTTTCATATCGACGCCCCAGTCGGCATGCGACAGGTTGGCATGGCTGAGATTCGCCCGGTCAAGATTGGCGATAAACCGGCTGCCGGCCAGATTGGCGTGGCTCAGATTGGCGCCGACCATGTGCACGCCGAAAACACTGGTATTGGACAAATCAGCACCGGAAAGATTGATCTTCGACATGACGGTCAAATCCAGGACCAGGCCCGATAAATTACTGTTGCTCAAGTTGCTTCTGCGCAGGTCCGCGCCCCACAGGTCGGCATGCCGAAAGTCCAGTCCGGACAAGTCCAGGTCGGTCAGGTCCTTTCGGCGCAGGTCGGCAGGATGCGCCTTGTCCGCTTTAGCAAGCAGCTGTTCTATGGCCGCGCGATCAAAATCGGCCGCTGATGCCGACAGGCAAAACAGTCCGGCCGCCAAGCCCGGACCGAACATACGGAATTTCGAATACATGTTCATTTTGCATGGCTCCTGAAGTAACTCAATCAGTCAAAAGTAAGAGCCGGAACTCTACCGGCAGTTCACAGGTATTGCAAATTGTCTCTTGTGAGATCAATGCTCCTGTTCGTTTTTCTTTTTCTCTCGCAGTTCAGGCAAGTACCGGTGCACTTTAATCGAGGGCAGAAAAACTTCATCCTGTATTTCGACATCGATACGTTTCAGGCGCAAGGGTTTGTTCTCCGGATTTTCCGACAAGGCCCGGAAGCGGGGCAGGGAGGTGTGCTCGGCGGCCAGGAAAAAGACCGGCCCGACTGCCATGCAGACTTTTCGGCGCAAAATTCTGTTTTCATCGAACCAGGCAATATTGGCGCGTGGATGATTAGAGGGCGGCGAGACTTGCGCCAGAGGTTCATCGAACGGAATCGTGGCCAGCAGTTTCAGTTGCATTTTCAAGCCGGCGATATAGGCCGCTTCACCGCCGCCGCTAATTTTCTTTTCCAGCAGATGCTGCGCATCGGCCACGCTCAGTCTCGATACCATGCGGGAGCGGAACCAGGTAAAAGAAATCGATTCCAGGGCATGGGGAAAATAGAAGAATTTCCGGCTTGCCTGGCGGCGGCTGAAACGGGCATATCCCATACGCTCCAAGGCATATTTCGACAGCGGCATCTGGGTCTCGTCCAGCTTGACCAAAATCTTGTCCATGCGCATTAGCAAGCGCTGCAAACCGTGACGCAATTGATTTACCCGCTCAATTTGTTCCATCGTGGCCAGATCGGTCCCGCACATGCCAATGTAATTGAGCGTCTCTCCAGGCTTCATTTCGTCATTGGCATAGACTACCAGTTTAATAAAGGCCGCCAACTGTTCGCGGTCCGCCGGCGCGTCAAAGTGCTGCGCCCATAACGGGTAGTGATGTTGCTCAAGCAAGCGGTCGCTCAACGCCTGCTGTTCGGATAACAATTGCTTTAAGATCTTGTCCAGCTCGGCTCTGAGCTCAGAATGAATAGTAGGCATGGAAATCTCCTTCTTGGATATATGCAAATTACATTTATATCATAGACATATATGTAAGGCATAAGAAATATCTTATTTGGCTTTCACAGCATTAGCGCGAAACTGTTAAGGCCTGAGGTACCCGGGGGGGGAACAGCCGGGGGTTACCTAATGATTAATTATTTAAATCGCACGGAAAGGCAGTCTATTTACGTATTTCGATGCCTTCGATAGTGTCCATTATCGCCATACTTCGAAAGCTTCAGACTGGCCGCGTGTCATGAAAACTGAAGCTCAGGATGACGGACGACCTGAATCAGTTGCCGCCGGTCTTTAGTCCCGGTTACCGGAGTCTGAGTTCTCTTAACAGAGGGAAGACTATGTCTTTGACAAAATTACCCGGCTTTTTCGATGGCGACAATCATCCAGGAGGAATAGCCCGTCCTCTCCAGGGTGATGACCGTATCATCGTCAAAATTGACCCTGACCTTATTGAAATCGACATACTGGAAGTCATAGGCAAACATACCTTCGGGCTTTTCCTGATTTTTTCCCTTGCTGGTCAAAATCACTTTGACGACTTCCGGAGTGGTCCCGGTATCGATAATCGAACCGAACATTTGATTGCCTATGGCCGCGCCCATCCGGAAGAACGGATTGCTTGGCTGGGCTATCTGCCCGATATTAGCGCTGACGGCAGCCTTGGTATTGGTTTTGAGTTTTTCAAAATCGATGTATGCCGTTAAATGACCGGGGTCTTTTTCAAAAAGCACCTCGCGGAATTCCGTCATGAATAAAGAAGGGCTGAAATAGGATCTGGCAATAACGGCAAGCACTAACAGGCTGCCGGCTAATAATTTCAATTTGAACATTTGTTTTTTCAGTTTTTAAATGAATCAAGGGCGCTGTAGTCTGTGAACAGCGCTTACAGGGATGGAAAAATTATCGTCTTAGCATGGCGGGATCGGAAACCGGGTCCATGACTTCGAAATCGCTTGGTGAGTCGCCTGGCAATGCGTTATCGATCGAGGTCTTTCGGCAGGTCATGGCGACAAACTCCATTTTTTGTTTAAGCTCATGGGGCGGTGGCGTTCCAGTGTTCTGGATTTTTTCCAACAACTTGAAATCGTCATAGCTCAGGCGGCCCACCATATTCTTGCTGGCGCAGCCGCAATAGTCCATGATCAAATTTTCAGGGACGCCGTAATTGGCAACGGACGTGCGCTGGCTTTGATAACAGTTGGCATAAATGGATTGTACAAGCTGCTGTTCAAAAGCTGTTGTGCCAGACGGAGTGCGGGTATCGTTCAACGCCGGCGCGCTGCCGTACTCGCTGCCGTAGCCTCTACCGTAATCTCTCTCGGAATAGCCGTCGTAATCTCTGTAATCCCTATAACCGCTATAGTCCCTATAATTCCTGAAGTCTCTGCCGTACTCTTCTCCCGAGGCGATAAGCGGATAACCCTGCAGCCCTGTCAGCGCCAAAGCAGGCAGGATTAAGTATCGCCGGATGTCAAAAGGCCGTTTATATTGATTAGAGACAGGCAATACCCTAATGAACACACTGCAAAGCAGTAAACAGAAAAGCGTGATTCCAGGCATGGTTTAAGAGCGCGGCAAAAGAAAAAATAATGTTTTTAAAACGTGAAGCGGCAATATCTAAAAATCATCCTGTTATTCTATATCAATACAAGTTATATGTTTGCGCGTGCAGACTAAAAAACTGATAAGCCTTTCTCAAAAGTAACTTTTATTAGCCGGGATTGAGCAAATTATAAGATACTTGAATTCAGATAATCATTGGTTGAATATCAATAAACGTGCATTCTGCTCTGCTGTTAAGATTTGCCGGATGCTTATCCCGGATATTTCATGAAACCACAGAGAACACGAAGAACACGAAGAAAATCATGGCGTTATCATTTACCACCGATAACTTCATAAGCTCATCATGAAATATTTGCAAGTAATTGAATTGAAAAGCCTTCGTGTACTTCGTGTCCTTCGTGGTGAAATATTCAGGTTATTTATCTTTAATTTCTATAGGCGAGAACCATGAAGTTGCCAGTTATTCAAATGCTCTGCGCCGTTGCGCTCTCAGGCGCTATCGGCGTTGCGTATGCTGATGAGGGTAAGGACGAATCAGGAAAGGGAAGGGAAAAAGGCCGGTATTCCTTCGAGAAAGATCGGGGGCACGAGAGAGGCCGGCACGATGACCGTTGGGAAAATGATAATCATGGATCTTACTTCCATGAGCATGGTTATACCCATCTTGACATTCCCCCGGGTCATTATCCGCCTCCGGGCGAATGCCGTATCTGGTATCCCGATCGTCCGGCCGGACATCAACCGCCTCCCGGAGATTGCGGTCATGTTCCTCCCGGCGCCTGGGTAATTCATCACCCGCGTGATATGCCGGGGCGCGTGCATATCAATGTGTATGAGCCCGATTATCCCGGCAGGAGTCATATCGTCGGCGAGTTCGATATCGGCTCAGGTCAATTCATACGGATAATCCTGCAGGATTGATGCTCAAATTACCGGTAAATATCCAGTATTTATTTTCAAGGTTGCCACTATGCCGAGTTGGAGAATTGAAATTTCAGACGCTTCAGGTCAAGCAACATGGCTTGATCTTATGGATATTCAAGGACCGTTAAACGAGTGGCGAGCTGTCGATACCGATGCTTTCCTGCCAGACAAAGGGTATTTTATAAACCAGTTTAAGCGGGTCGTCCCGTCCGAGCAGCCTTCCTGGTTTCTCAGCGATTTCGATATTGACGAGGTACAAGTCGGCTCGACCGGTTGGGGCGAAGTTTTGAAGAACAAGGGCTGGTTTCCCGAGGGTGAGGTACAATGGAAAGTCCTGTCTCCGATTAGCGACGGCTGACTTAACCTGAAAACATAATCAGCTAATCACTTAATCAGGAGATTTAAGTTCATGAATGCAGCAAAAAAACGTATTCTCATCATCGGCGGCGTAGCCGGCGGCGCCACCTGTGCGGCGCGTGCGCGCAGGCTCTGCGAAACCTGCGAGATCGTCGTGTTCGAACGGGGGCCGCATGTATCTTTTGCCAACTGCGGCCTGCCTTATTTCGTGGGCGATGTCATCGAGTCGGAAGCCAAACTGCTGGTGGCCAGCCCGGAGTTGTTCCAGCACCGATTCAACATCGAAGTCCATACGGAAACGGAAGTCACACGCATCGACCGGCAGGCCCGAATGATCGAAGTACGCGATCTCAAGACCGGCGCCACGCGGGAAGAATCGTATGACGCGCTGGTCCTGGCCACCGGCGCCCAGCCGATTCGTCCGCCCCTGCCTGGCATCGATCTGCCCGGCATTTATGGATTGCGCAACATCCCCGACAGCCGGAAGATCAAGGCCGCCGTCGAGCATGCCTCGCGCGCGCTGATCGTGGGCGGCGGCTTCATCGGGCTGGAAATGGCTGAAAACCTGGTCGGGCTGGGGCTTGAGGTGACTCTGCTGGAACTGTCCGATCAGGTCATGCCGCCGCTGGATTCGGAAATGGCCGGCTACGCCGCCGAACGCCTGACAGCCAACGGCGTCAAGCTGAGATTGGGCGAAGCGGTCGAGGCCTTCGAACAACTCCCCGAGGGCGGCCTGAGCGTGCGCACGTCGAAGGGCGCGACACTGAGCACCGATCTGGTCATCCTGGGCATCGGCGTGCGCCCCGATGCCGCGCTGGCCCGTGATGCCGGGCTGGAACTGGGCGAACTCGGCGGCATCCGGGTCGATCCTTACCAGCGCACCAGCGATGAAGCCATCTGGGCGGTAGGCGACGTGGTGGAAGTGAAAAACAGGATTTCCGGGCAGTGGCAGCTCGTGCCGCTGGCCGGCCCGGCCAACCGGCAGGGGCGCGTGGCGGCCACCGCCATTCTCCATCATTTCGCATGCCAGGAGATTGGAACGCAGCCGCCTCTGGATTTCGAGGGCGTGCTCGGCACGGCCGTGTGCGGCGTTTTCGGACTTACCGTCGCCTGTACCGGCGTTAATGAAAAGCAGCTCCAGCGCTCCGGCATGGATTTCGAGAAAGTCTATCTGCATCCCGGTCACCACGCGAGTTATTTTCCGGGCGCCCGGCCGATCCACATCAAATTGCTGTTCGCCAAAGCCGACGGCCGGATTCTGGGCGCACAGGCCGTCGGCGAGCTTGACGTGACGCGGATCATCGATGTCATCGCCACGTCCATGATACAGGGGGCTTCGGTGTATGACCTGGAAGATCTGGAACTTTGCTACGCCCCCCAGTTCGGCGCCGCCAAAGATCCGGTCAACATGGCCGGCATGGTGGCCGCCAACCATCTGCGCGGCGATCTGCAGCTGGCGGATTGGGATGCGCTGGGCTCCACCGCGGCCCTGCTGGTGGATGTCCGCAGCGAGACCGAGTACGCCGGCGGTCATATTCCGGACGCACAGAACATTCCACTGGAATCCCTGCGCGACCGGCTGCACGAATTGCCCCGGACGCGGGAAATCTGGCTGATCTGCGGCGTCGGGCAGCGGGCCTATTACGCGTATCGTCTCCTGGAGCAGAACGGTCTTCAGGTAAAAGTGCTTTCCGGCGGCATGCAGACGCATCAGGCTCGGGCGCGGACCGGCGGTCTATTGTAAATAGAGGTTGCCTGGCAAACGGTAGATGGATCTGATCGCCTATCCGCCAGCACAGTCCAATGATACAATCATCGGCGGTCATAGGCGGGGTTCCGTGATAAACACGTTTTTAGTCAGCCACCTATCACTTTACCTGCATCCATGGCCACCTCAACTCCATTAATAAACACAAGGCACGAAAGATGGCGATACGCTCAACAGATATCGATGAAAGCAAACTGGAACAGTTGCAGGGTAAAGTGATCGGCGATGTGGCCGGGTCATTGGGCTTGCTGATAGCTTATATCGGCGACAAACTGGACCTGTACAGCGCTTTGGCCGAAATCAGCCCCGCAACCAGCCAGGAGCTGTCCGACAGCACCGGCATGGATGAACGTTATCTCAGGGAATGGCTTTCCGCCAATGCGGCAGCCGGGTATGTGAATTACGATGCCGCTGCCGGCAGATTTTCCTTGTCGCCCGAGCAGGCCGTCATTTTTGCCGCCGAGGGTCATCCGGCCTGCATGCAAGGCTTCTTCCAGGCGGTCATGTCGGCTTATGTCGACGAACCCAAACTGACCGAAGTTTTCCGCTCCGGCAAAGGCTTGCCCTGGAGCGATCATAGTCCCTGCCTGTTCTGCGGTACCGAGCGCTTCTTCCGGCCCATGTATGCCATGAATCTGATCGATTCATGGCTGCCGGCGCTCGATGGCGTCCGGGAAAAGCTGGAAGCCGGCGCCCGAGTCGCCGACATCGGCTGCGGGCACGGTTCCTCGACCATCCTCATGGCGCAGGCGTTCCCTAATTCGACTTTTCATGGCTTCGACTATCACGAACCGTCGATCGAACATGCGCGGGAACGGGCTCGAGCCGCGGGCGTCGCAGGCAATACGATTTTCGAAGTCGTGACGGCGAAGGAATATCCCGGGAAAGACTACGATCTTGTTACGATGTTCGATGCGCTGCATGACATGGGCGACCCCGTCGGCGCGGCCAAACATATCGCAAGCACCTTGTCCGAGAGCGGATCATTCATGCTGGTCGAGCCGTTTGCCGGCGACAGTCTGGAAGAAAACCTCCATCCTCTGGGGCAGATTTATTATTCGTTTTCAACGATGGTATGCGTGCCCGCGTCCAAGTCTCAGGAGGTCGGCCTTGGCTTAGGCGCCCAGGCCGGTCAAAAAAGACTCACCGAAGTGCTCAATGCCGGCGGCTTCAGCCAGGTGAGGCGCGCTGCGACGACGCCGACCAATCTGGTGCTTGAGGCAAAAGTCTAGAAGCCCGTATGCGGCTCAGGTTTGCCGGCATCGATGCCGGCAAACCTGAGCATTTGAATCAATACTCCCAGGCGCCTGCAACCGTGATCAGTGAACCGCTCATGGATTCCGGGCTGTTCCACACCAGCCAGGCAGCGGTCTTGCCGATTTCGTCAGGATGTACGGGGCGGCCGTAAGGGATTTGGCTCGCCATCTGTTGACGTTCCTCCGCGCTGATATGGCCCTCTTCGACCAGTCCGGGACAGATCGCATTAACGCGGACCTTGTGCGGAGCCAGCGCGACGGCCAGGCTTTTGGTCAAGGCGGCGACACCGGTTTTGGCGGCGCAGTAGCCGGCCGACATGGGCCAGGCTTTGATGTTTTCCACGCCGGAAAAAGCGAAGTTGATGATCTGCCCTTGATTGCGGCGCAGTTCATCCAGCGCGTAATGGCAGGCATAAAAGCAGGTGTGCAGATTCAGATTGATATCATCGAACCATTCCTGCGGCGTGACCTCCAGCACGTTTTTATAGACAAAGGGGCCGACGACATTGATCAGAACGTCAATCGACCCGAATTCCGACAGGGTTTGGGCAATCAGCGACTCGGCCTGTTCGGGCTTTGTCAGATCGCATTGAAACAGGCGGCTTCGGACATTTTTTGCATCCAGCCAGGCTTGAAGTTCACTGGCTTTGGCATGATTGGAATAATACTGCAGCGCCAATTGCAATGGCTGTTCAGACAAGGCTTTCGCAACGGCTATGCCGATATCCGAATTGCTGCCCGTTATTAAAATGGTTTTCATAAAAACTTGCCATGGTGAACAGAGGAAGGGACATTTTAACGTCAATAAGGGATTTTTGCGGAACGGGATGATTCCGTCAGGACTCCGAGCCCTTAAAGACATTCCATTAAAAAAGATCCATGTCAAACCAATTAGCCGCCGATCTGGTCGTATTGCTGCACTTCGCCTTCATTGTATTTGTCGTATTCGGCGGCCTGTTCGTTTTCAGATGGCCGTGGATCGCCTGGCTGCACCTGCCGGCTGCCGCATGGGGGGCATTCATCGAACTCAGCGGCGGCATCTGTCCGCTGACGCCGCTCGAAAACAGGCTTCGTGCCGCCGCCGATGGCGATACTTATGCCGGCGACTTCATCGACCATTACATCATGCCGGTGATTTATCCCAGCGGTCTGACGCACCAGATACAAATCGCGTTCGGCATAGCCGTCCTGATACTTAACGGCATCATTTATGGGCTGTGGCTTGCCCGCAGAAGGCGTTGTCCGCCTTGTAAACATTGATTTGCAATTGCTAGACTACAGCCTTCTTTACCGGATGAGGGTTTCAATGGAGTGGCACGCATTTCAAAACCGCTGCTGCAGCCTGGATCTGGAAACCGACAGAAACGGCGCCATCTTCGCCGTCGGCGCCGTTTTCAGGGACAAGGTTTTTCATCGCAAAGCGCCGTTCGACAGCCGCCGGGTGCTGGCCGAACTGGACGAATTCGCCGACGACGCCGAGTATCTGCTGGGCCACAACCTGCTCGATCACGACCTGCCGGTGTGCCGGACCGTCCATTCCGGTTTGAGGCTGTTAAACAAGCCCGTCGTCGATACCTTGTTCCTGTCGCCGCTCGCGTTCCCTGAAAATCCTTACCACCGGCTGGTCAAGAACTACAAGCTGGTGCGCGACAGCCTGAACGACCCGCTCGCTGATGCGCGGCTGGCGCTTTCGCTGTTTCAGGACCAGTGGCAGGCGTTGCAGGAACAGCATGGCGGCCTGCTGTCCTTTTATCATTACGCCTTTGCCGGCGATGCGCAGTTCGCCGGCTTGCAACAGGCTCTGGCTGCGATGGGCGCCGGACACATCGGCGCGCCCGCGGCTTTCGATGTGTTCAGGGATCTGACCCAAGGCAAGGTCTGCCGGACCGCGTTCAATAAGGTCATCCTGTCGTACCTGCCCGACCCGAAACTGCGCCCCGCGCTGGCGTATTGCCTGGCCTGGCTGCGGGTTGCCGGCGGAAATTCGGTGCTGCCGCCGTGGGTCCGGCAACGGTTTCACGATGTGGCGCCGGCGCTGGGCCAGCTGAGAGACATTCCCTGCGACAAGCCGGACTGCGAGCATTGCCGGCAAACCCATGATCCGGTCGCCCAGCTGCAGCGCTTTTTCGGCTTTTCCGCGTTCCGGCGTGAACCGGCTGCGACGGACGGCGGCAGCCTGCAGCAGGCGATCGTGCAGTCGGCCATGGCCGACAATCCAGTTTTTGCCGTGCTGCCGACCGGCGGCGGCAAATCGCTGTGTTATCAGCTGCCGGCGCTGGTGCGTTACCAGCGCCGCGGCGTTTTGACCATCGTCATTTCGCCGCTGCAGGCCTTGATGAAAGACCAGGTCGACAACCTGCGCAGCAAGACCGGCGCGCCCAATACGGCTGCGCTGTACGGCATGCTGACGGCGCCGGAGCGCGGCGAGGTGCTGAAAGCCATACAGATGGGCGATATCGCCGTGCTTTATGTCTCGCCGGAACAATTGCGCAATACGAGTTTCCAGCAGGCGATCAGTCACCGCGAGATCGGCTGCTGGGTGTTCGACGAAGCGCATTGCCTGTCCAAATGGGGCCATGATTTCCGGCCTGATTACCTGTACGCCGCGCGCTTCATCAAGGAGTTCTCGCAAAAACAGAAGACGCCGCTGCCGCCCGTGCAATGCTTCACCGCGACCGCCAAGCAGGATGTCAAGGACGAGATCATCAATTACTTCCGCGCCAATCTGGGACAGGAGCTAATCGTTTTCGAGGGCGGCGTGGAACGAAACAACCTGCATTTTGAAGTGCAGACGGTCAATCAGGCCGACAAATACCCGCGCATCAACCAGTTGTTATCGGAACGGCTGTCCGACGATCAGGGCGCTGCCATCGTTTACTGCGCCAAGCGCAAAAATACCGAAGCGGTTGCCGACTATCTGGTGCAGCAGGGCTGGCAGGCCGAGGCCTTTCACGCCGGCAAGGACGCGGCCGAGAAAAAGCACATCCAGGAAAATTTCATCAGCGGCACGACGCGCGTGATTACGGCCACCAACGCCTTCGGCATGGGCATCGACAAGGAAAACGTGCGACTGGTCATTCATGCCGATATTCCGGGATCGCTGGAAAATTACCTGCAGGAAGCCGGGCGGGCAGGGCGCGATCAGCAGGAGGCCGAGTGCATTTTGCTGTTCGACGAGCAGGATATCGATACCCAGTTCAAGATGTCGGCCATGTCCCAGCTGAGTCAGAAAGACATCGCCCGGATTTTGGGCGGTTTGAGAAAAACCAGGAAGGACAAGCAGGGCAACGTAGTGATCACGACCGGCGAATTGCTGCGCGACGACAATGTCGACCTTTCCTTCGACAGCGACGATCACAATGCCGACACCAAGGTGCTGACCGCCGTTTCCTGGCTGGAGCGGGCCGGCTTCATCGAACGCAACGAGAACCGCACGCAGGTTTTTCAGGGCCGGCCACAGGTCAAAAACCTGGCCGAAGCGGAGCAGAAAATCGCCGCGCTCGGCCTGTCGAAACGCCAGCGGCAACGCTGGCTGGCTATCCTGGAAGCGCTGATGAATGCCGAAAGTGATGAAGGTTTCAGCGCCGACAGCCTGGCCGAGTTGGGCGAATTCGCCGAGGATGCCGCCGACCGCGAGCAGGGCCGGCGCAACGAGACGGCCGGCCAGCGCGTCATCCGCACCCTGCATGACATGGCCGAAGCGGGACTGATCAGGAAAAGCCTGCTGCTGACGGCTTATGTCCGCTACAAGGTCGCCAATGCCTCGACAGCGATGCTGGACAAGATTTGCAGCCTGGAGCGGGCCATGCTGGCGTTGCTGCAGGAAGAGGCGCCCGATGCCGGAACCGACGACTGGCAGGTGCTGTCGCTGCGCCATGTCAACCAGCGCCTGCTCGATGCCGGCCATGAGGCCAGCAATCCCGAAGTGCTGCGCAGCCTGCTGAGCAGCCTGTCCCGGGACGGCCTGGGGCTGGCCGGCAACAAGGGCAGCCTGATTTTCCGCTATCGCGGCATCGATCAATACGCCGTCAAGCTGAACCGGGGCTGGCCGGCGCTGATCGCCACGGCCGAGAAACGGCAGGCCATCGCCAAGGTCGTTCTGGACAGCATCATCGCGCGCATCCCCGCCGGCACGCCGGGATCGGCCGATTTGCTGGTCGAATTCGCCGCCGAGGATCTGCTGGCCGGCCTGCAGGCCGATATGTTGGCCTTGTCGCAGGTCCGCGACCCGCTGGCGGCCGTCGAGCGGGCCCTGAATTTCCTGCATGAACAGCGCGTCATCACGCTGCAGAAAGGGCTGGCCGTATTCCGGCAGGCCATGACCATTCAGGTGCTGCCGGAAGCCAAGGGCCGCCGCTACAGCAAGGGCGATTACGAACCGTTGTCGCAGCATTACAGCGAGCGCGTATTCCAGGTGCATGTCATCAACGAATACGCGCGCCAGGCGCTGGATAAAATCGGCCAGGCGCTGGCCTTTGTCGTGGCCTATTTCTCGATGGACAAAAGCGAATTCGTGAAACGTTATTTCGCCGACCGCAAGGACGTGCTGGAACGAGCCACCAGCCAGCAGTCCTTTCAGCGCATCGTCGGCGATCTGCAAAACCCGGGCCAGATCGCCCTGGTGGCCGGGCATGAAGACGACAACACGCTGATCCTGGCGGGGCCGGGCTCGGGCAAGACGCGCGTCATCGTGCACCGCTGCGCTTACCTGCTGCGGGTCAAGCGCGTGCCGCCGGCCAGCATTCTGGTGCTGTGCTTCAACCGCAATGCCGTGACCGAACTGAGGCGGCGGCTGGCCGATCTGGTCGGCGACGATGCGCGCGGCGTGACCGTGCAGACCTATCACGGCCTGTGCCTGCGCCTGACCGGACACGCGATGAGCACGTCAAGCCATGATGCCGAGGCCGTGACTACACAGTTCGATGCGCTGCTGAAGGAGGCCGTCGATCTGCTGAGCGGCAACCGGCAACTGCTCGGCATCGAGGCCGATGAAACGCGCGAGCGCCTGTTGAACGGTTACCGCTTCATTCTGGTGGACGAGTATCAGGACATCGACGAGGACCAGTACCGCCTGGTCTCGGCCATCGCCGGACGCAGCCTCGACGACGACAGCAAGCTGACCATCATGGCGGTCGGCGACGACGACCAGAATATCTACCAGTTCCGCGGCGCCAACGTTGGATTCATCCGCCGGTTTCAGCAGGACTATCAGGCCAGGGAGCATTTCCTGGTCGAAAACTACCGCTCCAGCGCCCATATCATCGCCGCGTCCAATCAATTGATCGCACACAATCGCGACCGCATGAAAACGGACCGGCCGATTCGCATCAATCAGGGGCGCAAAACCCTGGACCCGGGCGGGCGCTGGCAAATGCTCGATACGCTGGCGCGGGGCAGGGTGCAGGTCATCACGGCCGATGACGAAGCGCATCAGGCGATGGCGGCGGTTGCGGAACTGTTGCGCCTGCGCCAGCTGGATGCGCGGCTGGACTGGTCGCATTGCGCGGTGCTGGCCAGTCAATGGGAATTGCTGAGTCCGGTCAGGGCGCTGCTGGAAGATCATGACATTCCGGTCAGCCTGATGCTGGATCGCAACAAACAGCCGCCGCCGTTCAGAGTCAGGGAAGCCGCGCGGCTGCTGGATGCGCTGAAACAGCGCGCGACGAAACTGGACAAGGCTTCGTATTGGCTGGATTTTCTGCGGCAACAACCGGAGGCGGACAGCCGCAATCCATGGCAGGAACTGCTCCTGCAAATACTGGCGGACTGGCAATGCGAAACCGCCGATGGCGAAGTCCCAAACCGGCAGACCCTGGAGTTTCTCTACGAAACGCTGGCCGCCCAGCGCCAGGACAGGCGGCTGGGCAGGGGCGTGTTCCTGAGCACGATCCACTCGGCCAAAGGCATGGAATTCCCGCATGTGCTGATCCTGGACGGAGGCTGGAGCCCGAACAGGCTTGAAGAACAACGGCGGCTTTTATATGTAGGCATGACGCGGGCGCGGGAAACCCTGTGCCTGATGCGGCGCGAAGACCAGCGCAACCCGTTTCTGGCTGCGCTAAACGGCGATTTTCTGCTGCGGCGCAACGCTGAAGCGGCGGACCAGCCGATGCCGCACACCGTTATGCGGCGCTATGCGATTCTGGGCATGCAGGACATCGATATCGGCTATGCGGGTGGTTTCATGCCGGGTCATCCGATTCATGATCACTTGTCCGCGCTTCGTTTCGGCAGCCGGCTGGTCATTGAAACCAATGGCGAAAAAGTGTTTCTGAAAATTAACGGAATTATTGTGGCGGCGCTGTCGCGGAAAGCCGCTGCGCAGTGGCGGGACAGGCTGGATGCCATCGAGTCCGCCACGGTACTGGCCATGATCCGACGCTACCGGGATGACGGCGAGGAAGGCTATCGATCCCGATGCAAGGTCGAGCAGTGGGAAGTGCCGATGGTGGAACTAACGTTGGCCGGCTGACAAACACTTAAGCCAGGCAGCTATATTTTTAATAAGTTTATTATATCATAGACATATTGAGCTATTAATAGACCACATGTTAACGGGCTACTCCAATGACTGACAAAAACTACACCATCAAAACGGCATCACCCGCTGAAGTGAGCATAATGATTGACTGGGCAGCGGAAGAGGGTTGGAATCCTGGGCTTCATGACGCCGATTGTTATCGTACGGCCGATCCGGACGGGTTCCTTATCGGCTGCCTCGGCAATGAACCCGTTGCCGCCATATCGGCGGTCAAATACGACGATTCGTTCGGCTTCCTCGGTTTGTTCATTGTAAAGCCCGCCTGTCGCGGTAAAGGCTACGGCCTGCAAATATGGAAAGCGGGGATAGACCGTCTGACAGGGTGCAACATCGGGCTGGACGGCGTCGTGGCCCGGCAGGAAAACTATAAAAAATGGGGCTTCAAAGTGGCTTATCGCAATATACGTTACCAGGGGACAGGGGGTGGCGAGCTTGATGAACATGACGGAATCATAAAACTGTCAACGCTGCCGTTTGCACAGATTGAATCTTATGACCGCCCGTTTTTCCCAACAAACCGGTCAACATTTCTCAAGTCCTGGATAAACCAGCCTGATTGTGCGGCTCTGGGCATTTTGCAGGATGGGCGGCTGACAGGTTACGGCGTCATGCGAAAATGCCGCTCAGGCTACAAGATCGGTCCTCTTTTTGCCGATAGTCCGGAATTGGCGCAATCGCTTTTCAGAGCGCTAAAATCCGAAGCCAGGCCGGATGAGCCGGTTTATCTGGATATCCCGGAAGTCAATCCGGCCGCCGTGTCACTGGCGGAGCGTCATGGTATGAATGTGGTGTTCGAAACGGCCCGGATGTACAGCGGCGAACAGCCTGATCGGTCGCTGCATCGTGTGTTCGGTGTGACTTCATTCGAATTAGGGTAATAAATAATACCAGTGGGAGAGATTTTAGTCCTGATCGTCATCAAGGCTAAAAGCCCGCCCGCTGGCTGGCAGCTTCTATCTCCATATCGACAAATCAGTTAATCGCCTTTTGGTCCCGCAAACCACCAAATGATCAAACCGACCACCGGCAGCATCAGGATCAAAACCACCCATAACACTTTCATTCCGGTTGAAGCACCGCTTTGAACGACTTTTATAATGGCCCAAATATCCAGGACGAGTATGATAAAACCAAGAAAACCACCAACTTCAATATCCATATTTCCTCCTCAACAGGTTAGTTTTTGATATGTAAGCTATCTTTCTCATCAGTTTCAGACTCTACGCATAAAAGCAAGCGGGTTCTGTTCGTTAGCGCACATTGCTCAGCTCGCCTCTCGTTTTTCAGCATTCTTTCAGCATTAATAAATAAAGGAAATTAAGGGATTAATTTCCAACCGTATTCGGTGTTGCTGAACCGGTTGACGATACCAGCAAGGCCACCGGAAAGGCGCCAAATAACTCACGAATATTCAATTCCAGATGATCATCGACCTTATTCGCCGATAACTTATCGTCGGTAAAAATGTTACGGTAATACCTGGGGGCGTCGGACGGCAATTCCAGCCGGGTGCAAGACCAAGTGAATCCATCGTCCAACAGATGCTTCATGAGTCTAGGCACAACAATCACGGCGAAATGGTCCGGATCACAACGCGCGAACGCTACCAGATTGTCCAGCCTTGGCCCGCTGATAGTCAGCTTCAGGTATTCGCCGTTTTCGAACAGGGCGGCCATATTTCTGCGCAGGCGCAGGGTTTGCGCGGTCAAAAACAGTTTGATCCGGCCATCTTCCGGCGTATTCATCAACGACTTCAGCAGTTGCCGCCGATCACTGGCGACAGCCTCGTCTATAGAGGTCAGTAACTGCCGGATTCTGTCGAAATCGACAGGTCGACGGTTGTCGGGGTCGACCAGCGAGAATTGCCAGGTTTCATTGCCCTGATAAATATCCGGCACGCCCGGCGAAGTCAGTTCCAGCAAGGTTTGAGCAAGCGCATTATGGAGGCCGGCTTTTCGAAGCTGTGTCTCAAAGGCGGCGAAATCGGAAAGAAACACGTGATTGGCTTTCCGGTCAAGACAATGGTTAATAAAGTCGCTGACCGCCTGCTCATACTCCTGGTCGGGATTAAACCATGAACTGTATTGCTTGGCCTCGCGCACAGCCTTGATCATATAAGCGCGGATTCGCTCGCGGTAAACCTCCAGCGTGGCCTCATCTAGCGCCGTCAGGGGCCAGGTGCCAAGCAGGATCTGATAAAACAGGTATTCGTCATTGCGGCTTATGACGGTTGAACCGGTTATCCTGAGATGGTTCAGCCGGTGCCAGTGAAATACTGCTTGCTGCCACTGTTCCGGAAGCTCAGTCAGGACATTGATTCGGGCCCGGACATCGGCACCGTGCTTACTGTCGTGCGTGGACAGGTTCAGCATGGCATGCGGCCACTTCTTGACGCGTTCCTGATTGAAAAAATGAAAGGCGTTGACGGAATAGCCGAATCGGCGCGGGTCGCCGCCAACCTCGTTTAACGTGATCAGCCGGTTGTATTGGTACAGCGCGGTATCTTCATGGCCTTTTGCCATGACCGGCGCCGTGTATTGCTGGAATTTTTTCACGAACCCGATCAGATCGCCTTCGGCGTCGGGCGAATGGGGCTGGATCAGCAACACCCGATGTATGAAATCGAACACGCTTTTGTCGGCGGCATGGCTGCGGCGCCTGGCCTGGGCGATTGCCCATTCGATATATTGCACGTCTTCCTTTCGGACCTCGGGGCTATTGATGTAGGTGCGATAAACCGGAAAACAGGCGCTCACTTCGAGCAGCGCATCGCGCAGGGCATTGAGCGTATAGTCGCGGGTTTTTGAGTGGGACTCGGCGATTTGGCTCAAGCGATTGGCCAGCACATTCCATTCGGCGGCCATGGACGTGGTCATGACCTGTTTTTTGGCCTGGTAGACGAGTTCTTCAAAGTCACTCTCCTGGCCGCTGAACCGGTTGTAAATGACGGTAAAGGCGTCTTCCGCCTCGGCATCGACGAACACGCCGTTCACGATATTGGCAAACTCATAACCGGTCGTACCGTGTATCGGCCAGTCATTGGACAGGTATTCGTAATTGGCGACGATTTTCTCGGCGACGATATAAATAGGCGGCGTATTGCCGTCGGCATAGCTATGGGAAATAGCCGCGATGCGTTCGCACAGGCGTTGATTATAACCGACCGGATCGTACAGGCCATCGGCATGATCGAGACGCAAGCCTTGTATTTTGTTCTGTTCAATCAACGACAGAATAAAGCGGTGCGAGGCTTCGAACACCTGTTCTTGTTCGACCCGCAGGCCGGCCAGTTCATTGATATCGAAAAAACGCCGGTAATTGATTTCATCGCCGGCTACCCGCCAGTAGGCCAGCCGATAAGCTTGATGCTCCAGCAATATATGCAGCTTGTCGGCGGAGTCATTGATTTTTGCTACGCAGCTGTCAATAAATTGTTTTATGGACGTATTGTCGCTGCAAAGACGTGCCAGCTGCCGTTTAAATACCTCCTTGTCGCGGTTACGGTCATCCCGTTGCGCCGGCGTTGCCATTGTTCGCTCGGGCAGTTTGCCGAAACTGCTGTCCAGCGTTTGATATTCCAGCAGCAAGGGATCGCTGGCATCGAACCGGTCGAGCAATTGCGAATGCTGGGCATTCAGGATCAGCGGGTAAGTCTGGGGATCGATCGGAAAGCGGTGCTGATGGTAATAGATGCTGAACTCTCCGGCTTCGGCATCGAAATTCAGCGTCAGTCCGCGCTGTTCCAGCATGTTGCCGTAATGATCGCCCAACACCGGAATCAGCAGCTTGTTTTGCAGCGGCTTCTTGACGGGATGCCAGTCAATATCAAAAAAATCGGCATAACTGGAAGCCGGACCGTTTTCAAGCACGTCCAGCCACCAACCGTTGTCGCTGCCCATGATGCCCATGTGGTTGGGCACGATATCGGCAATCAGGCCCATCCGGTGCCGGCGCAATTCCGCCACCAGGTTTTCATAATCGGCTTCCGAGCCGATTTCCGGATTCAGTGAGTCATGATCGACGATATCATAGCCGTGTGTGCTGCCCGGACGAGCCTTCAGATAGGGTGACGCATAGCAATGGCTGATGCCCAGACTAGATAAATAAGGCACCAGTCCGGTGGCCTGAGCGAAAGTAAAGCGGCTGTTGAATTGCAGTCGATAAGTGGCGTCGGGAATGGTCTTGATGTTTGCCTCATATGCCATGACCGATCAACTTTCAGTCAGCAGCCAAAGCACAGACCAGGGCGGAAGCATCGCGGGTTGCCGTAGGTCGGCGATCGCGTTATCGGTTGTAAAAATGACTTCGCCGGCGCTGGAACTGTCGATCGCTATCGGTTCGTCGTCCAAATTGGCAATCAGCTCAAGTTGCGAATGATCGGCTAACCGCCAGTTCGCCGCCAACGCCCGTTCACCTAACAACCGATAGCCGGATTGTCCGCCGGACAGGCCCGAAAGCCGGGGCTGAATGTACTGTTGGCGCAAGTTCAGCAGTTGCCGGTGGTAATTGAGCCATTGCCGATGGATCGGCTGGTCGCGTTCCTGCCAGTCCAGCTTTGCCGATAAAAAGGTATTGATATGGTGGGGCAACGGTATGTTGCGCGAACCGTTAAACTCAGGAAAGCGGGAAAACTCCCGGAGCCGACCTTGCGCGACTTTTTCGCTCAGATCTTCAGAGAAATCGACGAAGTAAGGGAAGGGCGTGGAGGCGCCCCATTCCTGCCCCATGAACAGCAAGGGTACGGATGGAGCCAGCAGAATCATGGCCGTTGCCGCGCGCAGCGCTTCTTGGGAGCACAGGGTCGAAAGGCGTTCGGCGAAAGCGCGGTTGCCGATCTGGTCATGGTTCTGTAAAAAAGCCACAAAAGCCGTAGGCGGCAAGTCAGCGCTGGGTTCGCCGCGCGGCTTGCCGTCCCGATAGGCGGAGACTTCGCCCTGATAGGCAAAGCCTTCAGTCAGGCAGCGGCCCAGGTAGTTGATGGCATGCCTGGCGTAATCCTGATAATAACCGGCGGTTTCACCGGTCAGCAATAGATGCAGCACATGATGGATATCGTCATTCCACTGGGCGTTGTAATGACTGTTATGGGACTTCGCCGGGTTCGGCCTTAGATAATGAGCGGCGTTATTGTCGTTTTCCAAAACCAGGTGAATGTGACGGTCATAACCATGCGCATGCCGCACTTCCTGGGCCAGATATTCAAAAAACGGCGGACGCGAGGCATCGGAATCATCGAAAATGGCATGCACGGAATCAAACCGCAGCCCGTCGACATGATACTCTTCCAGCCAGTACAGGGCATTATGGACAAAGAAGCTGCGCACCCAAGTGCTGCCGGCATCGTCAAAATTGATCGCGCTGCCCCAGGGCGTCTGGTGGCGATCGGTGAAAAATGCCGGCGCATACAGATTCAGGTAATTGCCTTCCGGGCCGAAATGGTTGTAAACCAGATCCAGAAAAACCATCAGGCCCTTGGCATGAGCCGTCTGTATGAATTCCTTCAGATCGTCCGGCGTGCCGTAAGCTCTGGCTGGGGCGAAAGGCAGTACGCCGTCATAACCCCAGTTGCGGTTGCCGGGAAAATCGGCGATCGGCATGAGCTGCAGGGCCGTGACGCCCAGATCGGCCAAGTGATCGAGCCGCTGCCGGGCAGCGGCAAAGGTGCCTTCGGGCGTGAACGTGCCGATATGCAGTTCGTACAGAACGACATCTTCCCAGGGGCGCCCACGCCAATCCTGGTCCTGCCACTCCCAATCGCCGGGATCGATAATCTGGCTGGCGCCATGCACGGTTTCCGGTTGATAGCGCGAGGCCGGATCAGGGACATAATCGGTGCCGTTAATACGATACTGATAGTAATAGGCACTGCTGCCGAAGCCGGTGATAATGCCGAACCAGCCGTCGTCTTCCGGCGTCATCAACAGATGCTCTTCAGGCTCCAATCCCCGCAGGCTAAGCTCGACAGTATCGGCTCCCGGCGCCCACAGGCGAAAACGCACGCGGCCATCGTCCATGAGCTGGGCGCCGAAAGGCATCAAATGGCGACGGGTGACAGCCATCAGCCCAGCTCGATGCGATTGGTTGCGCCGTTCTGTAGCGCATACATCAGCGTCAGATGTTCGCGCAACTGGCGGGTCAGCAGAAAATTTTCGCGCACAAAATTTTTCACCGTGACTCCCATTTCCTGAGTTTTTTTCGGTTGGTTAAACAAATAGCGGATGCGCAGCGCCGCCCCTTCCGGCGTGTTAACCAGAAAACCGGTATGAAAATTGACGACCTGCAGGCGAATGCCGCCGGTATCGCCGCCTATGACCGGCTTGCCTTTCCACATGGCTTCGGTCACCGTCAGTCCGAAGCCTTCCTTGGTGGACTTCTGGATGACGATATCGGTGATGCGCTGCAGGGCATTGATGGTCCGATGCGCATCGGGCGGCAAGACCAGGACTTTGATGTTCGGTTCATTCTCCGCCGCGGCGTACACATCGGAGAGCACCGCCTCGGCTTCGGGATCGTCGGTTGCGCCGCCGCCGGCCAGTATCAGCTGCAGTTTGGGAATAAAGCGCCGGGCGAGCTTATAGGCTTCGATGACGCCGACAGGATCCTTGAAATGATCAAAGCGCGAGATCTGGGCGATCAGCGGCAGGTCGGGATCAATGTCGAAGCGCGCGCGCACCGCATCCAGTTCGGCCAGGGGCAAATCGATGTTCTTGTCGCTCAGGGGATCAATGCTGGGGGAAATGATGTATTCGGGGTGCGGCAGCGCCTGGGCGAATTGCGGCAGCGAGAAGATGCTGGCATCGTAATCGCGCACGAACCGCTCAAGAAAGCGCCAGGTTCCGCGATGCGGGCGGCTGGCGTCGATATGGCAGCGCCAGATCCATTTACCCTTGCGATTGGCGCAGTATTTCAACAGCGCGGCCGGTTGCGGGTCATGGATGATGACAAAGTCGGCCTCCTCCAGCATAGGGCACAATTGCTGAGCGTTCTGTGCGTTCACGTCCTGATAATGGTCCAGCAAGGTGCCGGGAATGGTCAGCCGATTGCCCTGCAGGGCATTGTGCATGCTTTTCGTGCATTGGAAAAAGTCGCTATCGCCGGTAATGACTTCCCAATGGGCATTGAGGCCCAGGTCGCGGGTCAGCGGCACCAGTTTCTCCAGAATCTCGGCGACGCCGCCGCCCTGACGCGTGGAGTTCACATGCACGACCGTTTTACCCTGCAAGGGCTCGGCCAGTTGCCGCAAGTGACGAATGACATCGGCGCCGGCAATGGCGGCATAAGCATCCAACATATTGGTCATTCCGTCGCTCCCATGGAATAGTCAAAATAATCCTGAAAAACGTCAACCAATTGCTGGCGAAGTTCCGTCAAGGAACCGAAATAAGGATCAATATTCGACAAGAGTTCAATCAGGGTTTGATAGGTTTCGCCATAGCCGTTCAGCCAGGCATGAAAATCGTCGATCCTTTCCGGGCTGCGGCGTCGGGCATCGATAAAATGATAAAAAACACTGCTGACCGATAGCTTGGGCATGAGCTTGGCCATCTCGCGGGGATTGGCGATATCGGCGTGCGCGTTAAAAACGACAATCTGCGAACGGATGAATTCAAACGGCTGGCTGGCGATCACCCAGTGCAGATATTCGCTTTCCTCGAGGCGTACCTCGATATACTCCAGCAACTGCTGGCGTATTTCCGACATGTCGGCGTATTGGCTCGGATCGACGACCGCCAGTTGCTCCGCCAGTTTTGCATCGTGCAGGCTGTGATGGACCCAGGCGGCGAAATCATTGTTGTATTCCCGCTCCTCGAAGCGGGCCTGGAGCAGGTTGCCCCAGAAATGATAATACAGGCTATCCGGACTGAGCTGGATAATATGGTCGCGGAATTCTGTCAGCGTGCGCGCGCGTTTGCCGGTGGCAATGGCAATCAGCGTGCAATCTCTGAGCGTGAATCGGGGGGCTTCTTGCGTCATGGCCGCCTCGGTGGATGGTTCGGTTATTGCCATGGCCTCTCTAAATCGGCTGTCATTCGGTCCTTGGCGCACTTTAGTCGGCGGCCAGTCTGGAACCTTAAGAGATGCATGGATTTTTAGGCCAAAATAACCGATTGGTCGCGAGAAGAACATTCGCATTAATGCCTAGGTAAAGATACTGACTAAGCGCTGGGGTATAAACCGTTATAATTTTTGATATCAACAACAGTGACAAGGCAATGTATGACCACCGGAAAAGTACTGATGATTATCGGCGCCATCCTGATCGTTGCGGGTCTTGTCTTTAATTATGCCCCCTGGCTGATCAACTGGTTTGGCAAATTACCCGGCGATATTCATATCAGGGATGAAAAAAAAGTTGTGTTCATCCCGATCACCTCCATGGTTTTAATCAGCCTGGTTTTGACGCTGATCATCAATCTGGTTTTTCGCAGATAAAAAAGTATATCGATGACGTCCCGCTCTTTTGTACAACCTTGAGATCAAAAGGAGTAAGACACCTATGAACATGGCGGCAGATGCCGGAAGCCATAGGTCGCCGGTCCCCATACCGGCAGGGACTCCGCCAGCCTTCACAGCCGTCGTGACCGGAACCGTCGTACTGATCTCATTGGAATAAGCGCTTTCGACGGTTCGGTTTGAGTCATAGGCCTTCACCCTGAAATAATATTGCCTGCCTTCCTGTAATCCGGCTATTGTGAAAGCGGTTTTATTCCCCACATCAACGCTTGAGGCGTATTTAGCGCTGCCTTGACCGTAAGACACTATATAACCGCCGACATTGGCTGAGGTACTGGCGTCCCAGGCGAGATTCACGCTTCCCGCGAATAAATTACCGCTGAAAATAGACAGGCTGAGCCCGGCCGATCCAAACTGCCGGGTCAGTTTACGCAATACTGATGCTTTTACAGGATGCTTGTTCATAATCGTTTCTGTGTTCAGTGGTCCGCGAATTTCTCCGGTCAAGCCGCTTAATTATCCCGGTCGGATGCATTGACTGGCACAATAACCGACTGAATTCGATAATGAAATTCGCATCAACGCCTAGGTAAAGATACTGAATTCAACAGCGTTGCAAACACGGCCAATGTGGCGTTTTTGGCAATTTTCGGCAATCAATTTGTCGATGGCGCCATGGTTCTTATATAATTTCAAGACTAAAGGGTGGGGGTAAAACCCTTATAAACATAAGGTTGGGGACAAGAATGGAAATACCAGCAGAATTACTGCAAAAAAAGATTTTGATTGTCGATGATGCATCTTCGATGCGTAAACTGACCAAGGCGATTTTACGGGAAGGCGGTTTTACGCATGTTTTTGAAGCCGAGGACGGGCAGACGGCGCTGGCCTTACTCAAGAAGGTGAAAGTCAATTTGGTGATATGCGACTGGAACATGCCGGTCATGAGCGGCATGGAGTTGTTCCTGGCGGCAAAGGCGGACGCGGAGTTAAGCGCGATCCCTTTTATCATGCTGACTTCGTCGTCCGAAGGCACCAAGGTTAAGGAAGCCATTGTCGCGGGCATTACCGCCTACATGATAAAACCCTTCAAGCCAGTGGATCTGATCGCCAAGGTGGTCAGTAAACTGACTTGAACGATTGATTTGAAAAAGCGGGCAACTCTTGTGTCGGGTTGCCCGCTTTTTTGTTACTCGGAACCGGCTTGCCCGGTTGCCGGTTTATTGCTCGGCACGCGACGCTTACCGATGTTTTTCTTGTCGCGATGACGCATTTTGGTCTTTTTAACGGCCTCTTTTTTAGCTTCTTTCCTGTTCTTGCTGCCCGCGGCCTTGCCCGATGCTTTGAGCTTTTTAGGGCCTTTGTATTTGCCTTCCATTTCCTTGATCGTGCGGCGTTTAAATTTCTGCTTCAAAAAGCGCTCGATGCCGGCCATCAAGTTCCATTCCGTACTTTTCACCAGGGCAATCGCCAGCCCCCGTGCGTCGGCACGGCCCGTTCTGCCAATGCGGTGAATATAATCGATGCCGGTTCTCGGCATGTCGAAATTAATGACCAGATTGATGCCTTTTACATCGAGCCCGCGCGCGGCGACATCGGTGGCAATCAGAATATTAATCTCGCCCTGGCCATATAAAGCCATGACCCGGTTGCGTTCTTTCTGATCCATATCGCCATGCAGTACGCCGACACGGAGTTTCTGGCCGCGCAGCGGGCCGCGCAGGCTGTCGGCCTGGATTTTGGTGTTGGTGAATACCAGGGCCTTGTCATAGGTTTCGTTAAGCAGCAGCCAGGCCAGCAGTTTTTGTTTGTGCTCGTGGTCATCGGCCAGGACAATTTGCTGCTCGATATGGCTGTGTTCATCGTGCCGGCTGTTTAAGGCAATCACTTCAGGTTTTGTCAGTACCCGGTCGGACATTTTCTTGATGCCTTGATGGACCAGCGTCGCGGAAAGCAGCAGGGTTTGCCGTTGCGAATTGCAGTGCTCGACAATGGCCAGCACCTCCTCGCTAAAGCCCATGTCCAGCATGCGGTCGGCTTCATCCAGTATCAGTATTTCCAGCTCATCGAGATTCGAAACCTCCTGCTCCAACAGTTCGAGCAGCCGCCCCGGCGTGGCAATGACAATATCGGGATTGTTACGGATGGTTTTCTGCTGTTGCCTGAAGTCATCGCCGCCGGTAACCAGGCCGGCCTGCAGGTCGCTGAATTCGCACAATTGCCGGCATTGCTGAAAAATCTGCCGTGCCAATTCCCGGGTAGGGGCCAGCACCAGCGCCCGCGTTCCGGCATGGGTGGCGGGAATGGTCAGCAAATGGTGCAAGGCCGGCAGCAGGAACGCGGCCGTTTTGCCGCTGCCGGTTTCCGCGCTTACCAGCAGGTCCTGGTGCGCCAGAGCGGGGGGAATGGTCTGCAGTTGAACCGGCGTGGGCTGATCAAAGCCCAGTTTGTCCAGCGCCGCAAGCAAATGCTCGTTCAGGGATAAGCTTGAAAAGGATAAATCGGTATTATTTGTTGAATTAGGTTGCATGAATGGTCAGTCGCCGCCGAAAGGCAAAGATGGGAAGGAGCGGTTTTTTCCGCATTATAAACTTTTTGGGCCGGGGATTTATCAATAAATACAGATTCATTGCCTGCCGATATTTTTAACTGATAAGCTTGATCTGATAATTGATCTTGCGCAGGTGCGGTTTTTCATCTCATATCGATTCGAGCAATAATGACTAAAACGCAAGATCAAAAGCCACGGGAATAATCATGCTTGCCTTACCGCAAATCCATGTCAGTTAATACCAGGAGAATCCATGTCAGTTAATACCAGGAGAATCCATGATACCGATTAGAGATACCGCGCCTTGCAATATAAGACCTTGGGTCACCTGGGTGATCATGGCCATTTGCATTGTCGTTTTCATTGCCATGCAAGTGATGCCGCATGAGTTAAGTTATCGGCTGATTTATCTCTATGGCATGGTGCCTATTCGCTATTCGGACCCACATTGGGCGCTCAGTTTCGGTTTGCCGGATGACCACTTCTTGTCTTTTTTGACCAGTCTGTTTTTGCACGGGAACTGGTGGCATCTGGCCATCAACATGATTTTTATGTGGATTTTTGCCGACAATGTGGAAGACAGAATGGGGCATGGGCCGTTTCTGGTTTTTTATTTGCTGTGCGGGCTTTGCGCCACGTTTCTGCAATGGTATTTCGATCCCCGCCTTGCTATCCCGGTAGTCGGTGCCTCGGGCGCCATTGCCGGCGTGCTGGCGGCTTATTTCTTTCTCTATCCTCTCGCTCGCGTCATCGTCTGGATTCCGCTGTTCTTTTTGCCGATTGTCATCCATATCCCGGCCGTGGCTTTTTTGGGGCTGTGGGTCATCATCCAACTGCATGAAGCGACCACTTCGGTCATTTTTGAAGGCGTTACCGTCGACGTGGCCTGGTGGGCGCATTTAGGCGGCTTCATTACCGGTTCCATTCTGTATCGCTTGTTTGTTCGAAATGAGCCGATGGAAGAAAATTAAATTTTTTGATGGCTTTAAGGTATAATTGCCGGTCTCAAAAAGTGGGGCTTTTTGACAAAAATAACTAGGGTCAGGCGCATTCTGGCTAAGAAAGGCTTCTTAAAGATCTATCAGGAAATTAAAGTAATATGAAAAATATTAATGTTGCATTGGTAAGGTTGCTTCAATTCGTCGTTTTTGTACTGTTCACGTTCATGGTATTGGCCTATTTCGGCGCCATGGTTTTATTGCCACTGGATGCGATAGCATTACTGATCAAACTCATGTCCGCGATTGGTCTTAATGGCTTTATCGCGGCTTTTATCGCCGTTCCGATTGTCGGTTACTTGGGCATGAGAGTTTACAAAATACCGGGGCTTGGCAAAATGGTTGTCGATACAGGCGTTGATCTGGTCAATACCGGCAAATCAAGGGTTGAAGCGTTTAATGAAATTGCCGATTCAGTAAAAGGTTAATTTCCTTTCCCTGCCTTATGAAAGTCAGGCGCAAAAAAGGCGTGTCGAATCAGTTCGACACGCCTTTTTTTCATTAAGCATTTTTTAAATCCCATCCCGCTTATAAAAGCCAATCGATCGGCAACCAAGACAGAACAGTCACTATGGCACGTTGCCAGAAACGGGTACCGGGTTCTGTGTCGTGCCGCACCAGCTGGCCATCCCGATTCTCGAACCAATACAGATCGCCTTTTTCGGACAACCGGACCTCATAGGCATTCTCGGGAATACCGTTAGCGAACACGGCGTCGATTTGTTTTGCCAATGTCGGGCTGTCAATGATAAAGCCCAATTCGGTGTTCAGCCTTGCCGAGCGCGGATCGAAATTGAACGAGCCGATGAAAATGCTTGAATGATCCACCGAAAACGTTTTCGCGTGCAGACTGGACCCTGAACTGCCCAGTATGCCGGTTCTTCTGTCTCTCTCGGTCCCGGGAGACAAAAGCCGCGTTTCATAGAGCGTGATGCCGGCCTTGAGCAACGGTTTGCGCCATTTCGCATAACCGGCGTGTACGATAGGTACATCCGTGGCTTCCAGGGAATTGGTGAAGACCTTGATGTCCACGCCCCGGTTGGCAAGCGCCACAAAGGCATCGACCCCGGCGGCGGTCGGCACGAAGTAAGGCGAAACGAGTTCCACTTCAGCTTCAGGTTCGCCGATGATTTCATTAAGCTCATGGGTCAAATGCTCTTCCTTTGAGGCCTGGCCGAGGCCTTTGGCCGGGTTGTCGCTGACCATGCGGGTTACCACCCATTCCTGCTCCAGGTGTCCTTGAACCAATTTATAAATCAACGCGGAATTGCGTATCGCCTCCATATAGGCCGCGGCGGCCGGATCATCCGCGACCGCCGATGCTGCCAATGCCACTTGTTCGATCAGGTCGGGCTTGGCGGGCGGCAGCACGCAGTCGACAGGATAGGAGGATTCGCTGGCCCAGTAACGGTCAAAGTCGTTTGATACCTCCTTGACGACCGCCCCCACGGCCATGACATCCAGATCGGCAAATAACACGCCTTCAGCCGCGCCAAAATACTCGTCCCCGACATTGCGGCCGCCGATGATCGTGACCTGGTTATCGGCGGTAAAGGATTTGTTATGCATGCGCCGGTTCGCGCGGGAGAAGTCGGTGATATAGTCAAGCAGACGCCACTTGCGGAACATAAACGGATTAAACAGGCGAACTTCGATGTTCGGATGAGAATTAAGCGCGGCTAGCGCCGTATCGAGTTCAGCGGCGGTATTGTTATCGTCAAGCAATAACCGCACGCGGACGCCCCGGTCGGCCGCGGCGTGCAGGGCTTCAAGCAGGAGAATTCCGGTCATGTCGCTGTGCCAGATGTAATACTGGATATCAAGAGTGCGCTCGGCGGCATTGGCCAATAGCGCGCGTACGGCAAACGCGTCATGGGGGTCAGGAAGGGGATAAATGCCGGATTTTCCGGGATGCGCCTCGGCCGAGGGAGAAATCGCCTTCCCAAGCCGGGTCCTCCTGGCTTCGCTGATGGAAAGCGCTACGGAAACGCTGCGTCCTTCGAGCGAGGGTAAGGGCCTGCATCCTGCGATCAGGCTTGTGCCCAGGCTAAATGCCAGTAGATATCGAGCGACGCCCTTGCATGTGCTGATGCCATTATTCATCCGGCAGTCTGTTATACATATTCAAGTACCTTTATGTCGGCGGTTGATCGCCGTCGGGTAGTCACGGCGACTGTAGTTTCCTTATTCTGATATTCGACACAATCGCTTCGCCTTTGTTCGGCATGAAAGCAAGCCGGAGCCGTCCTTCGAAAACCGTCGCCGGGAAAGTCCTGACAACCGCCGCGCGATAGGCGCCGGCCGCTTTCAGAATATCGAAATGGCTCAGCCGGGGCCGGCCATTGACGGCGACAGTGAAGACCCGGTCACCGACGGCGGCATGACTGTCAGGCTCAAGAAAGCCCAGCGTGACGGAATAGTCGCCATTATCGAGCGGGATATCGTAGCTGAACGTACCGCGCCGGAAATTGCTGAACAGGTGCGGGTCCGGCGTAACGCGAGGCGGCGTTTTATCATCCGATGCCGCTAATGCCCTGGCGATCAGCCAGTCGCCCCGGCCGCCCGTGAAAAAATGATCCGAGCCGAACAGCGCGCCGTCGGATGCGGTGAATCCGGTCGTCAGCTGGCCGGCGGCAATATTGACGTCGCGGGTATGCAGCGACCACTGTACCGAATCACTGACGAATTTGCCGCCGTGATCGCCCAGTGCCGTGAGTTCGTTAATGCCGGGGCTCAGCCTGACATCCTTGAATAGGCAGATGCTCATCGGGCATTGAGCCTTGCTGGTTGAACCGATGACCTTGCCGTTGACCGACAGCTGCACCGAATCCGCGTTACTGTAGATTTTTACATCGGCGACCGCATAGGCTCGATGGGTGTAGCGCCGACCGGTAATATAGGTCACGGGGTCGCTGCTCCAATTGGCCTTGTAGAAATAAAACGCATCCTTTTTGGTCCGCCGATCGAACGTTACCAGGCCTTTGGTATTGACGCCCCTGATATCGCCTTCATTGCGCATGGCAGAACCAAAATCGAACATGTTCCAGACGTAGCTGCCCCACAGGTAGCGCTTTTCCGTAATCATCCGGTAATGTTGCTCGTGAACATAATTGGCGTATTCCTCCGTCTGATAGACCACCGGTTGCCCGGTATTGAACACCTCCGCGGGGCCGCCCAGGGGATTGTCGCTATGGTGGCTCAGGGCGGCGCCCGCGCCGTACTCGCTGATACCCATGGGCTGGTCGGGATATTTGTCGTGCAGGGTATCGAGTAATGCGCCGAGCTCCGAGACGCTGTTGCCGTAATACCAGAGACAGTACCGGTTAAGCGCCCAGACATCAGTAATGCCGCCGGTGGCGATGGACCGGCCCATGGCGGCCAATTCCTCGCCGAGATCCGCCTCGGTCGTGACTCGACTAGCGTCCTCGGCCTTGGCAAGCGCGTGCAGTTCCCGCAACAGCGGCGTGACATTGTCGTACGGTGCGGCCGGGCAACCGGTACTCATCATCGCAATTTCGTTGCCGACGGACCACATGGCGATTGCGGCCTGGTTGTACTGCTGGCGAATCAATTCCCGCAGTTGTTGCTTCACGTTGGCCTTAAAGGCATCGGTGGCATCGGTCCCGGAACAGCGCACCGTGCTCACCCCATTCACGAAAGGCACTTCCGCCCAGACCACCAGCCCCAGTCTGCTGGCGACCTCCAGGGTGCGCAGGTTATGCGGATAGTGAGCCAGGCGGACGGTATTCGCGCCGATATCCCTGATCAGTGCCAGCGACTCATCAATATCTTCATCGGTAATACCCCAGCCCTTGCCGGGATAATCCTGATGCATGGCAACGCCGTGTAGACGGATATTCCTGCCGTTCAGGAAGAAACCCTTATTGGCATCGAAGCGCATTTGGCGAATGCCGAAATGCTGCACAACCTTGTCGAGAGGCGTGCCGTCGGTTGCCAGTAGTTCGACGACCAGTTGATATTGATAAGGGTCGTCAAGGCCTTGCCACAGGCGAGCATTGTCAACGATCAGCTCAAGCGGAACTTCCAGGCGGGCGCCGGCCGCCAGCGACACGTTTTTTTGCGCCATGCCTGCAAGCCGGCCATTGTCCGCCAACAAGGCGGCACGGATGGTATAGTCGGCGTCGTGCCCGGAATCACTTTTCAGCTTACTCCGCACATTGACGGTTGCGCTGCTGTCCGAAATGCCGGTCGTGGCGGCATAGACGCCCGGACCGCCCATATCGTCCAGGGCGATGTGGACCGGATCCGGCGTGGAAATCAGCGCGACATGGCGATAAAGGCCGCCGGACATATTGAAATCACCGCTCAATGGCGCAATAGCCGTTACATCGCTGTCCGTTGTCGGCGCCCGGTTATCGACTTTGACCAGCAATACATTGCCGCCATTCGCAATCAGTTTGTCGGTGACATCGAAGCGGAAAGCCGTGAAAGCGCCTCTATGCCGGCCCAGTTTGCGGCCGTTCAGCCAGACATCGGCCACGATGCTGGCGGCCCCGAACTCAAGCCAGTGGCGTGCGCCCGTTGTCGGCGTCTCGAATGTGAGCCGATACCAGCCAATACCACGCCTATAGGGCGCCGCGGCATTCCAGGCATGGGGCAGGGATATCGGTTGCCAGTCGGCCGCCAGCGTATCATCCTGAACGAACTTCCAGTTGCCAACCAGAGGCGTCGTCATCCGCAGTTCCCGGGCATTTACGCTTGCGCCCTGATCAACCATGCCGGTACAGCCGTAAATCGCTAATGCCAGAATTCATTGCCAACGCGATCCCATCATGCGCGGCAAGAATGCCTGTTAAAGTCCCGATTACCAAAGATAAGCGCTCGCCTTTTTTGTCATTATTTCAAAGCTGAAAGCCTGCCGGGCCGGGGCGCCGGCGACACCGTAGCAAACATGCAACGGCAACAGGTGTTCTTCTCTCGGATGGCAATACCTTGCGGCCGGGGCGCTCTGCCAGTTGATCAGCCGCTGTTCTCTCTCGGATTCAGTTATCCGGCGATTGGTGCAGGTATCGATCAGCCACTGTTCGAAAACATCATTCATGGCTTGCGTTTCCGTTGTCGATGGCGCAAAGAAAGCCTTGAGATTATGAAAGGAAAACCCGGAACCGATAACCAGCACCTGTTGTGCCAACAAGGCGGCCAGGGCTTGACCGATCCGGATATGCTCATCGGGCCGCAAGGATTTGACCAGGGACAATTGAAGGCAGGGAATGTTGGCTTCGGGGTACATGATCTTTAACGGCACGAATAAACCGTGATCAAAGCCCCGCTGATCGGTCAGGCTTGCGTCAATGCCATGGCTTTGCAAGAGATCGGCTGTCTTTTGCGCAAGCCTCGGCGCACCGGGTGCGGGATACTCGACAGAATAAGATTCATCCGGGAACCCATAATAATCATAGATCAATGAAGGTGACGCGCCGCTGGTAATGGTCGGCCTGTCTTCTTCCCAGTGAGCGCTGATCACCAGAATAGCCGAAGGATGACCAAGAGCAGGCGTTATTTTTTTAAGAAGGGCTACCAGTTCTTCATGGGCTTTGTCGCCGAGCAAGGGCAAGGGCAAGGGGCCGCCGCCATGGGAAAGGTATAAGACCGAACCTTTCCCGGTATTTGTTAACTTGCCGTTCATGATAGCCCGTGTTGGTACGCCGCACTGGTCAGGCAATGCGATTACGTCATTTTTTCGATCGTGAAACGCTGATAACGATGCGCAAAATCGAACGGCACGCGCCGAATAACATTCATCGCGCGAGCCGCGTCCGTATCGCCGGGCGCATAGATCAACAAAAATGCGGAGCCTTGCCTGGCTGCCTCCAGATGGGTTTTTACGGCCTCATCACTCCAGCCCAATCGCGCCAGAAAACCCTTGTTGTCAGCGAGATTACGCTGTGCCGCATCAGCCACTTCCTCGCTTGTATAAAACTCGCAATCGGCCGGGTCATATCCGCCGGCCATGAGATCCCGCTGCACCTGCCGCGCATCCTCCTGGTTCGGAAACGCGACGACAAGATAACCGAGCGGATAAAAAATACCGAAGTCTGTTGTAGGTGCGGTGTGTGCTTCATTCGCTGACGTCAGATTGCTCATGACTCATCCTCTTCTCTATAGCGTTACGTTAATGGTTCGCTTTGGAAAGCATCAGCAAATCTGACAGCGGCATGGGGGCTAAGTTTCCCTTACGGGCTGATCAGGAGGCCGTGCCGGTTAGGCAAAAAACCGCTTCAGGTAGACACCGGTGTGCGAGGCCGGATTTTCGGCAATCTGTTTCGGCGTGCCTTCGGCCACCAGCGTGCCGCCGCCGTCGCCGCCTTCGGGGCCCATGTCGATAATCCAGTCCGCCGTTTTGATCACGTCCAGGTTATGCTCGATGACGATGACCGTATTGCCGTGATCGCGCAAGGTGTGCAGGACGGACAGTAGCTGCTTGATATCATGGAAGTGCAGCCCCGTGGTCGGTTCATCGAGAATATACAGGGTTTTGCCGGTATCGCGTTTGGAAAGTTCCTTGGCAAGCTTGACACGTTGCGCTTCGCCGCCGGACAGGGTCGTCGCATTTTGCCCCAGGGTAATGTAGCTCAGGCCGACTTCGGTCAGGGTAGCCAGTTTGCGGGCAATGGCCGGTACGGCGCTGAAGAAGGCGGCCGCGTCCTCGACGGTCATGTCCAGCACTTCATTGATGGTTTTGCCTTTGTAGCGTATTTCCAGCGTCTCGCGGTTGTAGCGCTTGCCATGGCAGATGTCGCAGTTGACGAAGATGTCGGGCAGAAAATGCATTTCCACCTTGATCACGCCGTCGCCCTTGCAGGCTTCGCAGCGGCCGCCCTTGACGTTGAAGCTGAACCGGCCCGGCGTGTAGCCGCGCGAGCGCGCTTCGGGCGTGGCGGCGAACAATTCCCGTATCGGCGTGAATAGGCCTGTGTAAGTGGCCGGATTCGAGCGCGGCGTGCGGCCGATCGGGCTCTGGTCGATATCGACGACCTTGTCGAAATGATCCAGGCCTTCGATGGCATCGCAGGGGGCCGGGATGGCGCCGGCACGGTTGATCAAGCGCGCCGCATGGCAATACAACGTGTCATTGATCAGCGTTGACTTGCCGGACCCGGATACGCCCGTGACACAGATCAGCAGGCCGACAGGGAAGGCGATATCGACGTTTTTCAGATTGTTGCCATGCGCGTTGCGCACGACGATTTGCCTGTCCTTATCGACAGGCGTCAACGACTGGGGTACGGCGATGTCGACCTTGCCCGACAGATACTGGCCCGTGAGCGAGTCTTCGTTGGCAAGTATGTCGGCCAGTGTGCCCTGGGCGATGACGCGTCCGCCATGGACGCCCGCGCCCGGGCCGATATCGACGATGTGGTTCGCCGAGCGGATGGCATCCTCGTCATGCTCGACCACGATCACGGTGTTGCCCAGGTCGCGCAACCGGAACAAGGTATTCAGCAGCCGCTGGTTGTCGCGCTGGTGCAGGCCTATCGAAGGCTCGTCCAGCACGTACATGACGCCGACCAGTCCCGCGCCGATCTGGCTGGCCAGGCGTATGCGCTGCGCCTCGCCGCCGGACAGCGTCTCGGCGCTGCGGTCCAGGGTTAAATAATCCAGCCCCACGTTAACCAGAAATTCCAGCCGCTCCTGAATTTCCTTGACGATTTTTATCGCGACTTCGCCGCGCTTGCCGGTCAGGCCGAGCTGCGAGAAGAACGCCAGCGCTCTGCGGATAGGCAAGCGCGTCAGTTGATGAATCGGCAGATCCTCGATGAAGACGTTCCTGGCCGCGATGTTGAGCCTGGCGCCGCCGCAGACGTTGCAAGGCTTGTTGGATAAATACTTGGCCAGTTCTTCCCGAACCATTTGCGAATCGGTTTCATGATAACGCCGCTCCATATTGGCGATGATGCCTTCAAAGCTGTGGCGCCTTTTTTTGGCGCCGCCCGTGCCGGTCATGAACTTGAACTCGATGGTCTCATTGCCGCTGCCGTAAAGGATGACGGACTGAATGTCGCCGGGCAATTGTGAAAACGGCACTTCGGGATCGAAATCGTAATGCTTGGCCAGCGAGCAGATGATCTGGTAATAATAGGCGTTGCGCCGGTCCCAGCCGCGAATCGCGCCGCCGGCCAGGCTGATGTCGGGGTTGTGAATGATCAGCTCGGGGTCGAAGTGCTGGCGCACGCCCAGTCCGTCGCAACTGCCGCAGGCGCCTTTGGGATTGTTGAACGAGAAGATGCGCGGTTCCAGTTCGTTCAGGCTGTAGCCGCAATGCGGACAGGCATAGCGTTCGGAAAACAGCAGTTCCGTGCCGTCATCCATGCAGGCGGCAATCGCAATGCCGTCGGCCATGCGCAGGGCGGTCTCGAAGGATTCGGCCAGGCGTGTGCCGAGATCGTCACGGATCTTGAAGCGGTCGACGATGACTTCAATGGTATGCTGCTTTCTCAGATCCAGTGCCGGCGCTTCGTCCAGATCGTACACGCTGCCATCGATGCGGGCACGGATGAAGCCCTGCGCGCGCAGGTCGTCCAGCAACTGGGTATGTTCGCCCTTGCGCTGGCTAACGACCGGCGCCAGCAGCATCCAGCGTTGTTCCCGGGGTTGGGCAAGCACCTGATCGACCATCTGGCTGATCGTTTGCGCTTCCAGCGAGACCTGGTGCTCGGGGCAGCGCGGCGTGCCGGCTCTCGCGTATAGCAACCTCAGGTAATCGTAAATTTCCGTAATGGTGCCGACGGTTGAGCGCGGATTGTGCGAGGTCGATTTCTGTTCGATCGAGATCGCCGGCGACAGGCCTTCGATGTGGTCGACATCGGGCTTTTCCATCATCGACAAAAACTGGCGGGCATAGGCGGAAAGCGATTCTACATAGCGTCTTTGGCCTTCGGCATAAATCGTGTCAAAAGCCAGCGATGACTTGCCCGAACCGGAAAGTCCGGTAATGACGATGAGTGAATCCCGGGGCAGATCAAGATCGATATTTTTCAGGTTATGCGTTCGGGCACCGCGGATGCTAATGATATCCATCAAATAATTCCGTCAATCTAAACAACCGCATAATATACGTTCAAAACCAGGCTAAGACAAACTAACGCTGGATCAGGAATTTGGGCGAGCACAAATAGTGAATACGACGGAATGATTGTTATAATGCGCGCTTTTGAAATAAACCCGAAGTAGAGCTTTTATTTAATTTCTGGCACATAAGGAGAAACTGGTTTTGACACAAGTGCAGGACATTACAAGTCCGATGAGTCCATTGGAAAAACGCGCCACCTGGTCCCTGGCCAGCATTTACGCCTTTCGCATGCTCGGCTTGTTCCTGATTATGCCGGTATTGTCATTGTCCGCCGAACAGCTTGAAGGGGCGACACCCTCGCTAATCGGCCTGGCTATTGGCATTTACGGCATCAGCCAGTCGCTGCTGCAGATTCCTTTCGGCTTGCTGTCGGATCGATTCGGCCGCAAAAAAATCATTGTCATCGGGTTATTGCTGTTTTTTGCCGGCAGCGTGATCGCCGCCGTTTCCACGACTATCCACGGGGTTGTTTTAGGCCGCGCCATACAGGGGGCCGGCGCCATAGCCGCGGCAACCATGGCGCTGGTCGCCGATTTGACGCAAGAGGTGCACCGTACCAAAGCCATGGCGCTGATCGGCGCCAGCATCGGTGTATCGTTTGGCGTGGCCATTGTCGCCGGCCCGGTCATTGCCGGCCATATCGGCCTGAACGGTATTTTCTGGCTGACGGCGGCGCTGGCGATACTGGCAATAGCCATTATTCTGTTCATCGTGCCTAATCCCCGGCACACCAAGAAACATCGGGATGCGGAGCTGGTGCCGACGCAGTTTTCGCATGTCTTGAAAAATACCGAATTATTGCGTCTGGATTACGGTATTTTTATTCTGCATGCCATTTTAACCGCGAGCTTTGTCATCGTGCCGTTGCTGATACGCGATGCGGGCTTGCTCCCCGCCCGGCACTGGCAGGTGTATTTGCCCGTCTTCGTCGTCTCCATGGCCGCCATTATTCCATTCGTCATTCTGGCCGAGAAAAAACGCAAGATGAAAAGCGTGTTTATAGGCGCCATCGCCGCCCTGGTGCTGGCCAATATCGGCTTGATGCTGGCCAATAACAGTTTGCCCGGCATCATCGTTTTCCTCTGGCTGTTCTTCAGCGGCTTTAATCTGCTGGAAGCGACTTTACCCTCATTAATCTCCAAGACCGCACCGGCGGATTTACGCGGCACGGCCATGGGGGCTTATTCAACCTGTCAGTTTCTGGGGGCGGGGATTGGGGGCGCGGTCGGCGGCTGGTGTTACGGCGCATTTGGTGCCGGCGCGGTGTTTTTATTGGCTGCCGCGGCAGCCGGCAGCTGGCTGCTTTTATCCTTTTCCATGAAGCCGCCGCGGTATTGGGCGAATCTGCTCATTTCACTGGAACGATTATCGGAACAGGAAGCCAATGAATTTATGGCGGAGATGGTGAAAATCATCGGCGTGGAGGAGGTTACGCTGCATTACGAGGAGGCCGTCGCCTATCTCAAGGTGGATAATCAGAAGCTGGACCGGGACAATCTGCAATATCTGATCTCAAGCTACTCTCGTGCCTGATTAATGATGTTAATTTACCCGCCAGGACGCGGGAGTGTTACACTCTTGAGCCTTTTTGCATAATCTTAATTGTGGGAATGAAACATGCCGCATTCCAGTTCGAAAAAAAACGATCCTGATTGGAGCCAAAAGCGAGAGACGGTCAAGCTGTTGTCTTTATCGGCCGCCCAGGTACACGATGCGTTAAAAGAGGCGGACACGTCCGTCAATACGCTGACGGAATCGTTTACGGCCATGGTCGATCATATGCAGGCGATCAATGACCATCTTCTGTCTCTTGAGTCCAGCGAGGCCAGGAATTCGGCTATCGCGCATTGTTTTCAGACCAGCGATAAAATCCAGGCCGCCGTTGTGGCTTTTCAGTTTTATGACCGTATGCAGCAGTGCCTGGAACACGTGGCATCGAATTTAAGGAGCCTGTCCCGATTGGTGGAAAATTCCGAAGGTCTTCATAATCCCAAGGAATGGCAGGACTTTCAGGAAGGCATCCGGGCACGCTATACGATGGAGTCGGAAAAGCTGCTGTTCGATGCCATTTTTCAGGGTAAATCCGTGGATGAGGCTCTCGCGTTAAAAGAAGCTCATCAACAAAGTCAATTTAATAACATAGAGCTATTTTGATAGTAAGACGCCGATGTCAATTAAACGAGTTGTATTAATCTGTTCCCTACCTTCCTTGATTACCGGTTGTGCCGATTTTTTCGGTACCCAGCGGCCGGCACCGGTATCCGGCAGGCAGCCGGATGTCTATGCCAAGCCCGCGCCCAGGCCGCAGGTAAAGCCCAGACCGGCCAAGCCAAAACCGCCGACCGTCACAACCCGGCCGCTGAAGGAATCCGGTTCGATCGCGACCTCGCCGATGGAGGGGGCGCCGGAGTACGCGCCGCCTTTAACCCAAGAACCCTTTAGCCCGCCCGAGGTGCGTACGGAATCCATACAGCCCCTGGAAAATCTGGCGCTTGTATCGCCATCGCCGGCCGTAGGCGCCCTGGTTTCAGCCGCGGACCGGAACAGTCAGGCCGGCAATCTGGAATCGGCAGCTGCCGCGCTTGAGCGTGCCATCAGAATCGAGCCGCGCAATGCCGCCTTGTTTTATAAACTGGCGGAGTTAAGAATCAAGCAGTCCAAGCCGCGTCTGGCCGAAGACCTGGCGAAAAAATCGGCATTACTGGCGTCCAAGGATACCCGGTTGAAAAGACAGAGCTGGTTATTGATTGCCAATGCCAGGGTCATGCAGAAGGATTATGAAGGCGCCCGGGCGGCGAGAGCGAAAGCGGCGGGTTTTTAAGCGTCAGGCCCGGTCGTCAAACAATGGTTTTCCGGCGATTTCCCCGGGCGCCGGCTCTGTTTTTGCCTGTCCGGTCCGGGCAACGATTCGCCCGGTCTTTAAGCCGGATCGTTCAAGCTGTTCCCTGAAATAATCAAGATGCTGATCTATCAAATCGGCGGTTTGCGGTTTCTGGCCGAGAAAATAGGCATGCAGCCCGTCATCCAGCAATGAAACGGTGCAGGCGATGGTGCCGAGTCCGGGCGGGGTAACCGTGATATTAACCGACCAGTTGTCGTCATTAGCCTGCGCCTTGTTTTTCTTGTCCCGCGTTATTGTAATTTTTACGGTGTCGGCTTTTGTGTTTTCCACAAAAGGTATCTCCAGCGTCCATACCTGTTTTGGACTGTCTTCCTTAGGCAGCGAAGCCAACTGGTCCAGCACGATTTTAGCCAGGGCGTTCCCGGACTTTCGCTCCAGATTTTTAAGCAGGCCGAGTTCGGCGTCATCGAAGGCTTCACCGGCGTTTTTCGCGATCTCCTGTTTCAAGGCCTGTACGAATTTAAGCAGCCTGGCTTTAAAATCATCCTTGAAGGCTGATGCCGGTTGCTCCTCCGACTGCTGCAGCCTGGCTTCAAAAAATAACCCTGAATGGCTGACCGCATGCTTGATCCCTTGCTGATCGGCTAGTTGCGGCCGTCCTGGAAGCGTTTGCAAGAGAGCCGCGGCTATCTGCTTGAGCGTCTGGGAAACGGTTTCACTGCTCAGCAAATGCGGCAAATCCTGCACTAACTGATTCAAGACCACGGATGACGCTTCATGGCGAGGCAACACTTGTTTTATCCAGTCACTTATCTTTTCTTCAATAACAGGAAGGGCAGGGAGCAGTTTGAATTCAGGATGGATACCGGTCCTGACGACTTCCAGCGTTAACAGTTGGCCGATTTTTAATGCCGAGGCGGTAACTGCCGTATCCGGATCAGCTGCAAAAGGCATGGTCGGCAGAGTTGTGTTGGATAACTGCAACTGCGAGCGATCAAGGGTGAGCACAGGTGGGTGTGGATGCCTGGCATTGGCTTGGCTAACCACTTGCAGCTGAATTTCATGAGCGGTCAATCCGATTATTTTCACTCCGAGCTGCTGTTTTAAGGCTAAAGGCGCCTCGCTATTATTAACCGTGTTACGCTTTTCATCCGCCGGCTGAACGAATTGCAGGCTTAGCACTGTATTTTGCGCTTTTGAGTTGGGCAACTGAGTAAGAATCCTGAATGCCACAACCGGGGACAGCTGAATAACTTGGAGTTTCAGCGCCTGCCCGGGCGTGAGCTCGATGGGTTGAGCGCTTTGCAGTTGTAGATGCCGGTCGACCACCTTCAACAGAATGGCGCTTTTTTCCTCACTTATGCCGGCGCTGATGACTTTGGCATCGACGTCCTGGCCGACAGTCAGATTCAGCCGGCTTGCCGCCGGCTTGCCTAGCGGCAATTGCCCTTGAGCGCTGATGAATGCCTTGACATCCATGCGGTTAAGCCAGCATTTGCCGGATATTCTCGATTTCATCCTTCGCGGTATCGAGAATATTAATGCTGTCTTTGGCATCGAGATGCCCGGCCAGTTTTTTATAGGCCGGCAATTCGGCTATCTTGGGCATTTTCTTGATATCAATCTTGCCGATGTAACTGTGCAATTGCGAGACCATGACGATGTCCGCGTAATTGGGCGGGTTCGGGTTATCGATAAACCAGTTTTCGGCATTGATGATCACATCCTCAAAATCAGCGGGAAAATCCCAGCGCTGGATAATCTGCACGCCGATATCCGCGCGCAGGGCTTTAATCGTTTCGGCCAGATCCTTGGGGCTGGAAACAATATCGGGATGATTATCGGCATGGGTCAAAATA
Organism: Methylobacter marinus A45; assembly: GCF_000383855.1. Classification (GTDB taxonomy): domain Bacteria; phylum Pseudomonadota; class Gammaproteobacteria; order Methylococcales; family Methylomonadaceae; genus Methylobacter; species Methylobacter marinus. The sequence goes on along the minus strand of NZ_KB912877.1, from coordinate 4,475,537 downwards.
GGCACGACGCCAATATCATGAAGCAGCCCGGCCAACATGGCACGGTCCGGATCAAAGCCGGACACTTTGTGGGCGAATACGGCACTGATGGCGCCCACATAACTGCTGTGCATCCACAACTCAGTCATTTTGCGGCGAATGACCGGCGATCTGGCGTTGAATACCGATTTCATGGCAAACGCGGTAATGATATCCTGCGCCGCCCTTAATCCCAGACGAGTCAAGGCCTCCGGGCAGCTTTCGATTTGTTTGCGCCCCCTGTAGATCGGGCTGTTGGAGATTCTGATCAAGCGGGCGGTAATGGACGGGTCTATCTGCACGACACGCGCGATTTTAGTGCTATTGGCTTTCTCGTCGTTGATCGCCCGGCGGATTTTAAATGACACATCGGGAATCGTGGGCAGCACCAGTTTATCGGACAGCATATAGGAATAACAATCCGACAATAGTTTGTTTTTGGCCAAACTGATAGCGGTATTGCCAGGGTTGTTATCTATTTCACTCATGCATTGTTTGTTGATTATTCGGACACGCTGTAAAAGTTTAGTTTAAAATCCCCGTTTCAATCGAGATTGATCGTCTCTATATTATTTCTTGTTGAGCAATGAAAACAACTCCATCCGATGTTTTAAGCACATTATCGACCATCCGTGATTACATCCGCTGGGGCGCCAGCCGGTTTACCGAAGCCGGCGTGTGTTTCGGCCATGGTACGGCAACGGCGCTGGATGAAGCCGCGGCATTGGTCCTGTATACCGTGCATCAACCCTACAATCTGTCCGATACTTACCTGGAAGCCGCTTTGACGCTGGACGAGCGCCAACAGGTCATCGATATGATCGGCAGGCGCATCAGCGAAAGAAAGCCGGCCGCTTATTTGACGCATGAAACGATCTTTGCGGGGCTGCCGTTTTATGTCGATGAACGGGTATTGGTGCCAAGGTCGCCGATCGCCGAACTGATCGAGCAGCGCTTCGCGCCCTGGGTCGAGGAAGACCAGGTGCTGCGTATTCTGGATTTATGCACCGGCAGCGCCTGCATTGCCATCGCCTGCGCTTACGCATTTCCCGATGCCTACGTGGATGCGGTCGATTTATCCGCCGATGCGTTGGCTGTCGCTGAAATGAATGTGGCGAAGCACCAGATCGCCGATGCTGTCGCATTATATCGGTCGGATTTATTCAATGAATTGCCCAAGCTGCAATATGACGTCATCGTCAGCAATCCGCCTTACGTCAGCCATGCCGAATGGGAACAGCTTCCCGCCGAGTTTCGCGCCGAGCCCGACATGGGCTTCAAGGGCGGTGAATCCGGCCTGGATATCGTGCTGCGTATTCTGGTCGAAGCCGGTCAGTATTTGACGGAGCAGGGCATTTTGGTCGTGGAGGTCGGCAGCAGTGCGGAAACGCTGCAACACACATTCCCCGACGTGCCTTTTTACTGGCTGGATTTCGAGCGCGGCGGCGACGGCGTGTTTTTACTGACGGCCGAACAGGTTAATCAATATCACGAACAATTTTTAGCGGCTTTAACATAATGTCTGGAAACACTATAGGAAAATTATTTACTGTCACCACATTCGGCGAAAGCCACGGCCCGGCTTTAGGTTGCATCGTCGATGGCTGTCCGCCGGGACTGCCATTGACCGAAGCAGACCTGCAACAGGATCTCGACCGCCGGAAGCCCGGCACATCCCGGCACACGACCCAGCGCCGTGAAGCCGATGAAGTCAGGATTCTGTCCGGCGTGTTCGAGGGCAAAACCACGGGCACGCCTATCGGCCTGCTGATTGAAAATACCGATCAGCGCTCCAAGGATTATTCAAAAATTGCCGACAGCTTCAGACCCGGCCATGCCGACTATACCTACCAGCATAAGTACGGCATCAGGGATTATCGCGGCGGCGGCCGATCATCGGCCCGCGAAACGGCCATGCGCGTAGCGGCAGGCGGCATCGCCAAAAAGTATCTGAAAGAGCAGGCAGGTATCGAGGTCAGGGGCTACCTGTCGCAACTGGGGCCGATAAAAATAGAAAAACTCGATTGGTCGATTATCGATAGCAACCCTTTTTTCTGCCCGGATGCCGATAAAATCGAGGAGATGGCCGCTTATATGGATGCACTGCGCAAACAGGGCGAGTCAATAGGCGCCAAAGTCAATGTCATGGCAAGCAATGTCCCGCCGGGGCTGGGCGAGCCGATTTTTGACCGGCTCGATGCCGATCTGGCGCATGCGTTGATGAGCATCAATGCCGTTAAAGGGGTCGAAATAGGCGATGGTTTCGCTTGCATCGACAGCAAGGGCACGCAGTTTCGCGATGAAATCACGCCGGACGGATTCCTGAGCAATCACGCCGGCGGTATTCTCGGCGGCATTTCCAGCGGCCAGGCCATAGTCGCCAGCATCGCCCTGAAGCCGACTTCCAGTCTGCGTCTGCCCGGCAGAAGCATCAATCTGCAGGGCGAAGCCATTGACGTGGTAACGGAAGGCCGCCATGATCCCTGCGTCGGCATTCGCGCCACGCCGATAGCCGAAGCGATGATGGCGATTGTGTTGATGGATCACTTGTTGCGCCATCGGGCGCAAAATATCGACGTTCATTCCGGATTGCCGGTTTTAAGATAAGCCATTGTTTATGACTCACATCATCGCCATAAGACACGACGCCATGTTTTGTGGCGACAGATAAGGCATCTCATGGCTGTTCCTTACTGGCGTCTCTCGGGTTTCTATTTTTTTTATTTTGCCACGCTGGGCGGCTTCATGCCGTATTGGAGCCTCTATCTGAAAGATAGCGGCTTTAATGCCGGCCAGATTGGCGAACTGTCCGCTTTGCTGGTCGGCACCAAAATCATTGCGCCTAATCTGTGGGGCTGGGTTGCCGACCATACCGGCAAGAGCCTGCGCATTATCCGCATCGCCTCGTTTTTCGCGGTCCTGATCTTTGTCGGTTTTTTAATCGCCCACAATTATGTCTGGTTTGCCTGGATTACCATCGGCTTCAGTTTTTTCTGGAACGCCGCCTTGCCGCAATTTGAGGCGGTAACGTTATTTCATTTAAAAAGCCAGCCCCACCGTTATAGCCAGATCAGGCTTTGGGGATCGGTCGGTTTTATTGCCACGGTGCTGGGCATTGGCTGGTTGCTGGACAGTCAGGGCATGTCAGTGCTTCCGGCCGCTATTGCGGTATTGCTGGCTTTAATCTGGCTGGTGACCTTAACGACACCGGAGGCCCATGCCGTCACCCACGAAACAGACGCCGTGGGCATCATGCAGATCCTGAAAAAACCGGAAGTCCTGGCTTTTTTGACGGTTTATCTGCTGCTGCAGATTGCCCATGGTCCCTATTATGTTTTTTATTCCGTTTATCTTAAGCAATATCATTATTCGACAACGATGACCGGCGGGCTTTGGGCTTTGGGCGTTTGCGCGGAAATTGTTTTGTTTGTGTTCATGAATCGGTTGTTATCGCGCTATTCGCTGCGGCATATTTTACTGGTCAGCATTGCGCTGGCCGTCGGCCGGTGGCTGATGATTGCCTGGTATGCGGACCAGTTAGGGCTGCTGATTCTGGCCCAGGTACTGCATGCCGCCACTTTCGGGGCCGCTCATGTCGCGGCCATTCATTTGGTCCATCTGTATTTTGGACGTAGGCATCAGGGAAAAGGACAGGCTTTATATAGCAGCCTGAGCTTCGGTTTGGGGGGGATGCTCGGAAGTCTCTACAGCGGCTATTACTGGGAATTAATGGGGCCTGCGTTTGTGTATTCAATAGCGGCCGCGGCCTGCGGCCTGGCTTTTGTAATCGCTTACCTATTGATTGGCCTTGAAAATACTCAACACCCGACAAGTTTAGGTTAAAATGGCAACACTACGGTGTGTGACCTATACTTTCCGGTGTGGTTTTTAGTTAACAATACTGAACTTTAGGAAATAATGTGTTTGAAGTGATAAAAAGTGGCGGCTGGATGATGCTGCCAATCATTCTATGCTCAATCGGCGCAATGGGTATTATTGCCGAACGTTTGTGGACTCTGCAAAAAAAGAAAATTTTGCCGCCGGAGCTCGTTCCGCAGGTATGGAATCTGTTCCGAGAACAAAAGCTGGACAAAATGGCGTTGCACCGATTGAAGACCAGTTCGCCTTTAGGCTGCATTCTGGCGGCAGGTCTCGCCAATATCGATCATGGACGCGAAGTCATGAAGGAATGCATTGAAGAAGCCGGCCGGCAAGTCGTGCATGACCTGGATCGCTTTCTCAATGCGCTGGGGACTATTGCCTCGATTGCGCCTTTACTTGGCTTATTGGGCACCGTGCTCGGCATGATCGAGGTTTTTTCCGGCATTATGGTCAATGGCGTCGGTGACCCCAATGCCTTGGCGGGCGGTATTTCCGTCGCCCTGATTACCACGGCCGCCGGCTTGACCGTCGCCATCCCCAGTCTGATTTTTTATCGTTACTTTGAGCGACTGGTCGATGAATACGTCGTCGATATGGAAGAGGAGGCGTTAAAACTGATCGAAGTCCTGCATGGGGAGCGCGAGGAGGCCTGATGAATTTTCACCGTAAAAAAAGGGAAGCGCCTGAAATCTCCATGGCGCCCATGATTGATGTGGTTTTTTTGTTGCTGCTTTTCTTCATGGTCACGACCACGTTTAACCGGCAAACGGAAGTCAATATCAAGCTGCCGGAAGCCAAGGGATCAGAACCTGAAACGCATGAGAAAATGATTACCTTGACTATCGATGCCAACGGCGTTTATTCCCTGAAAGGCGAGGACGGCCTGCCGCATGAACTGGTCAATCAGAACAGGGATGCCTTGAAACAGGAATTGCAAAAGCTCGCCAAACATGCCGCGCATCTTCCTTTTATTATCCAGGCCGACGGCAAGACGCCGCATCAGGCGGTCATTGCGGCGTTGGACAGTGCGGGGCAAGCAGGGTTTACGCATATCACCTTTCCGACGCTAGAGCCGAAAACCGGAGAATGAAAAAGACGCTGGCTCGATGGGCGCAAGATATCTGGTATAAGGATCCGTTCATCGGCGTCTGGCTGTGTCCATTGGGCTTTTTGTTCGGTGACCTGGTCAGGTTTCGCAAGTTTTTGTACCGTCTGGGCCTATTAAAAACACAGGCCGTACCCGTTCCGGTTATCATCGTGGGCAATATTACAGTAGGCGGTACCGGTAAAACGCCTCTCGTGATCTGGCTGACTCGACTGTTGATGGAAGCCGGTTACAGACCCGGCATCATTAGCCGGGGGTATGGCGGCACGGCTGAATCATGGCCTCAGCGGGTTGATGCAAACAGCAGCGCTGAACGGGTCGGTGATGAAGCCTTGTTATTGGCCAAACAAACGGGGTGTCCCATGGCGGTCGGTCCTTTACGCGCGGATGCCGCCAAGCTGCTGCTGACGCAGGCGGATTGTGATGTCATTGTCTCGGATGACGGCCTTCAGCATTACGCCCTGGCACGTACTATCGAGATCGCCGTCATCGATGGCGAACGGCGGTTTGGCAACGGCTACTGCCTGCCGGCCGGTCCGCTCAGGGAACCGATAGAAAGGCTGCAAAGCGTCGATTTCAGGGTCGTTAATGGCGGAGAAGCGGAAGACAATGAATTCCCCATGCGGCTGACCGGCGACAATGCGATCAATTTAGCCACCGGGCGACAAAAGCCATTGCAGGATTTCAGCGCCAGTGAATGCCATGCCTTGGCGGGTATTGGCAATCCTGAGCGTTTCTTCAAGCTGTTGGAGGCTGCCGGCGTGTCCTGCATAACGCGCAGCTTTCCCGACCATTACAAATTTGCACCGCATGATATCGAATTCAATGATGACAAACCGGTGTTGATGACTGAAAAGGATGCGGTAAAATGCACGGCTTTCGCAGGCCCGCGACACTGGTATGTGCCGGTAAAAGCCGTCCTTGCACCGGAATTTTCCGAACAATTATTAAACTTATTGAAAACAAAGCACAATGGATAAAAAATTACTCGATATTCTGGCCTGTCCTTTATGTAAAAGCCCGTTGCTCTACGATAAAGCCAAACAGGAATTAATCTGTAAAGCCGATCACCTCGCTTTTCCCATCCGTGATGACATTCCGGTCATGCTGGAGGATGAAGCGCGCGAATTAAGCCTTGATGAAATCGACGCTTTACATAAATGAGCCTGCGTTTCAAAGTTGTCATCCCCGCCCGATACGCCTCCACAAGGTTGCCAGGCAAGCCGTTATTGAGCATTGCCGGCAAACCCATGATTGCACATGTCTGCGAGCGTGCGCGTGAAGCCGATGCCGATGAAATTATCGTCGCCACCGATGACGAAAGAATCCTGCAAACGGTCAATGAGCAGGGTATTAAAGCCATCATGACCAGCCCGGATCATCAAAGCGGTACCGAGCGCATTGCCGAAGTGGCCAGACTGTGCGGCTGGGGACATGAAGAGATTATCGTTAACCTGCAGGGCGATGAGCCGCTGATACCTCCGGCTTATATTCGCGAGGTGGCCTCGGCATTAGCCGGGCAGCAGCAGGCGGGCATAGCCACGCTGGCTGCTGAAATCGTGGACAACGAGGAAATTTTTAATCCAAACGCCGTTAAAGTCGTATTGAATAAAGCCGGCCTGGCGCTTTATTTCAGTCGCGCGCCCATCCCGTGGGAAAGAGGCGGCTTTGATCATGCCGGCGGCATGCCATCGGGAAAGATGCCGTATCTTCGGCATATCGGCATGTACGCTTATACGGTTGATTTCTTGAACCGTTATTGTCAGTGGGAAGCATCACCGCTGGAGTCGGTTGAATCTTTGGAGCAGCTGAGAATTCTATGGAACGGTGAATCCATACGGGTAAAAGTCGTCGCCCAGTCACCGACGGCCGGGGTCGATACGCCTGAGGATTTGATCCGCGTGGAGCAGGTATTATCCGCGTCACATTAAACTGTATGCCCCGGCTTCACTGGCCTATCCTTAAGTCAAATATTTGACATGGCTCAGCAACAACAGTACTTTAGGCTGTTTTTTTATTATCACTTGTACACTCTATTCCTCAAGGGCTGTTAATGGAACAATTTCATAGAATAAGTCGCTTACCTCCTTATGTTTTTAACATTGTTAATGAGCTTAAAGCTAAAGCCCGCGCAGCCGGAGAAGACATTATCGATTTTGGCATGGGAAACCCGGATCAGCCTACGCCCGAGCATATTGTCAAGAAACTGGTTGAGGCGACGCAGCGAGGGGATACGCACCGTTATTCTGTTTCCAAAGGCATTCCCAGGCTCAGAAGAGCTATTTGCAACTGGTATAAAAACCGCTTCGATGTTGATCTGGATCCTGAAACCGAAGCGATTGTCACAATAGGCTCGAAAGAAGGTCTCGCGCATCTGGCATTGGCGACTTTAGGTCCCGGCGATATCGTGCTGGTGCCCAGTCCAGCTTATCCGATTCATCCTTACGGCGTGGTTATCGCCGGCGCCGATCTGCGGCATATTCCTCTGGTCCCCGGCATTGATTTCTTTGAGGAACTGGAAAAAGCCATTGTCGATTCCTGGCCTAAGCCAAAAATGCTGATTCTCAATTTCCCCGGTAATCCGACCACACAGTGCGTGGAATTGGAGTTTTTTGAAAAGATAATCGCCCTGGCCAAGGAACACAAGATCTGGATAGTACACGATATCGCTTATGCCGACATCGTGTTCGACGGCTACAAGGCTCCGTCCATTCTTCAGGTTCCGGGGGCAAAAGAAGTGGCTGTCGAGTTTTTCTCGCTATCGAAAAGCTACAACATGCCAGGCTGGCGGGTCGGTTTTATGTGCGGCAACAAGCAACTTGTCGCTGCTTTGGCTCGTATCAAATCTTATCTGGACTACGGTACCTTTACACCTATCCAGATCGCGGCGATTACCGCGCTGGAAGGCCCGCAGGATTGCCTGACTGAAATTGCCGAGATGTATAGAAAGCGCCGCGATGTACTGTGCGACGGCCTGACCGCCGCCGGTTGGCCGGTTAAAAAACCGAAGGCCACGATGTTTGTCTGGGCGCCCATTCCGGAACCTTACAAGGAAATGGGCTCCCTGGAATTTTCGAAGAAATTGCTGTCGGAAGCCAAAGTGGCGGTTTCTCCCGGTATTGGTTTCGGCCAGTACGGAGATGACCATGTCCGGTTCGGTCTGATTGAAAATGAGCACAGGACCCGCCAAGCTGTTCGCGGTATTCGTAATATGTTGAAGAAAGACAACCTTATATAATGTTGAATTTATCTAGAATAATACTTTGTGCAGGAGTTTGAGTTGAAACCGGTAAAAGTGGGGGTTTTGGGATTAGGTACAGTCGGAGGCGGTACCGTCAATGTTTTAAAGCGTAATGCAGCGGAAATCGCACGCCGGGCAGGCCGCGAAATCATAATCACCCGCGCATCGGCGAGGGATTTAAACCGGGAACGCATTTGCGACACGCAAGGCATTACCTTAACAACAGACCCTTTTGAAATCATCAACGATCCGGAAATCGACATTGTTCTGGAACTGATTGGCGGCGACGGTCTGGTTAAGGAAATGATCCTGAAGGCAATCGCCAACGGCAAGCATGTCGTCACGGCTAATAAAGCCCTGATTGCCTTACACGGCAACGAGATCTTCGCCAAAGCCAGCGAAAAAGGTGTCATGGTGGCGTTTGAAGCGGCTGTCGCCGGCGGCATTCCCATCATTAAAGCTATACGTGAAGGCTTAAGCGGCAATCAGATCCAGTGGCTGGCCGGTATTATCAACGGCACCAGCAATTTCATTCTGACCGAAATGCGCGATAAGGGCCGTGATTTTTCCGATGTTTTGGCTGAGGCACAAGCATTAGGCTACGCCGAGGCCGACCCTACATTCGATGTTGAAGGCATCGACGCAGGTCATAAATTAACGATACTGGCATCCATTGCTTTCGGCATCCCGCTGCAATTCGACAAGGTTTTTACCGAAGGCATTACCCGGATCACGCGTGAAGATGTCGAATATGCCGATGCCTTGGGCTACCGGATCAAACATTTAGGCATCGCCCGCAAAACGCCTGAGGGCATTGAATTACGAGTCCACCCGACCCTGATACCTGCGCGCCGCCTGATCGCCAATGTCGACGGCGTCATGAATGCCGTACTGGTCAAAGGCGATGCGGTCGGCCCGACGTTATACTACGGTGCCGGTGCCGGCGCGGAACCGACGGCTTCCGCCGTGGTCGCCGATGTCATTGATGTCGTGCGGGCATTAACCGGCGATCCTGAAAACAGAGTTCCGCATTTGGCTTTTCAGGCCAATGCGCTGGCAAATATACCGGTCTTGTCGCCGGACAGATTCAAGACGTCTTATTATCTACGCTTGCATGCCGAGGATAAACCCGGTGTCCTGGCTGAAGTGACAAGAATTCTTGCCAATCACCAGATCAGTATAGAAGCTATTGTTCAGAAAGAAGCACTGGATGGCAAAACATCGTTGCCGATCATCATGCTGACCCAGATCACGCTTGAAAAAGAGATGAATGCGGCCATTGCTGAAATTGAAGCTTTACCGACGGTTAGCGGTAAAGTCAACCGAATCCGCCTAGAAACTTTGGGATAAATAAAAAAACATGTCTATTCGTAAACGTTACACCGGTCTTATCGAACATTACAGAGACCGTTTACCGGTCAGTGAAACCACGCGTCTGATCAGTCTGGGCGAGGGCAACACCCCGCTTATTCAGCTGCAAAACATACCTCGGCTGATAGGTAAGGATGTCGACATTTATGTCAAGTACGAGGGGCTGAATCCCACTGGTTCATTTAAAGACCGCGGCATGACGATGGCCGTGACCAAAGCCGTGGAAGATGGCAGCAAGGCTATTATCTGTGCATCGACAGGCAACACGTCGGCCGCCGCTGCGGCTTATGCGGTTCGCGCCGGCATCAAAGCTTTTGTCTTGATACCCGAAGGCAAGATCGCCCTGGGCAAACTGGCGCAGACCTTGATGTACGGCGCTGAAATCATCCAGATTAACGGCAATTTCGATAGAGGCATGGCGCTGGTTAAGGAAGTAGCCGATCATGCTCCCGTCACGATTGTCAACTCGATCAATCCGTTCAGGCTCGAAGGCCAGAAGACAGCGGCTTTCGAGATCGTTGACGAACTTGGCTGCGCTCCCGATTACCACTGCCTGCCTGTCGGCAATGCCGGCAATATCAGCGCCTACTGGAAAGGTTATAAGGAATATTCAACCGATACCGATACACATCAAGCGGTCACCAAAACGCGTCCGATCATGTGCGGATACCAAGCGGCCGGAGCGGCGCCGTTCGTGCTCGGCCAAATGGTTGACGAGCCGGAAACGGTTGCCACAGCCATCCGCATCGGCCATCCGCAATCCTGGGATTTGGCCTGGGCGGCGCAAAAAGAATCCGGCGGCTGGTTCAATAAATTTTCGGACGAGCAGATTCTGGCGGCCCAAAAAATGCTGTCTCAATATGAAGGCGTGTTCTGCGAGCCGGCATCGGCCACTTCATTAGCGGGAGCATTGCATGATATCAGCACCGGAAAAATCCCAGAGGGCAGCAAAGTTGTCTGTACGTTAACCGGTAATGGCTTGAAAGATCCCGATAGCGCCATCAAGCAATGCGAAGCCGCCCATCCTGTTACGATTGAAGCCAGTCTGGATGCCGTCAAGAAGGCGATTCTGGATAACATGTAATCTGTAATCTGAACCGTTTATAAAAAGCCGGCGAATGTCGGCTTTTTATTTTGAATGGCATCCAGGCGGTGAATTCCGCATGAACCGTATTAAGTGCTATGTGTTGCCGTTTTGGCATGCGCCTCTGGTCAAAGTCTAGTACTTAGTCATACTTGATATGTCGGATATTGCCCCCACATCTGTTGCTTTCCCCGTTAATGGAACCGAGAAATTGGCAGCAAAGAAATATATAGTCCGGCTAAGTAAAGAAGAACGTAATGATTTGGAAGGCTTGGTGCGGCGAGGAAAAGCGGTGGCTTACAAGAGGCTTCATGCGGAAATACTCCTGAAAGCGGATGTCAGTCCCTTGGGAGGTCAGTGGACAGATCGCCAAATCAGTGAAGCCTTCGGCATTTCAACGCGCACGGTAGAGAGAGTTAGGCAGCGATTAGTTGAAAAGGGATTAGAAGCCGCGTTGGCGCGAGCGAAACAACAGCGGGTTAAAAAAAAGGTGATTGACGGTGAAAACGAAGCGCATTTGATTGCGTTGGCCTGTAGTGAGGCGCCCGAGGGTCATAGCCGTTGGACCTTACGTTTGCTGGGACAACACATGGTTGAACTGGGTTATGTGGAAAGCGTCTCCCATGAAACCATTCGACGAACATTAAAAAAAATGAATTGAAACCTTGGCAAAAGAAGGAATGGTGCATACCGGCTAAAGCCAGTGCCGAATTCGTTTGCGCCATGGAGGCGGTTTTGGACGTTTATCACCGGCCCTACGACGAAGCCTATCCTTTGGTCTGCATGGATGAAAGCAGCAAGCAACAGATTAAAGAAACACGCGAACCGATACCCGCTAAGCCGGGTTCGGTGGAAAAGTACGACACGGAATATGAACGCAATGGGGTCAGCAATTTGTTCATGTTCTTCGAACCGTTGGCCGGGCAGCGACAGGTGGTCGTGACCGATCAAAGAACGGCGGTGGATTGGGCGCATCAAATACGGTATTTAGTCGATGTCATCCATCCGCACGCCAAGCGGATTACCTTGGTCATGGATAACTTGAACACGCACACCGGGGCTTCGCTTTATAAGGCCTTTGAACCACAAGAGGCGCGGCGAATTTTGGATAAACTGGAAATCCATTACACGCCCAAGCACGGCAGTTGGCTTAATATGGCGGAAATCGAGTTGAGCATCTTATCAAGACAATGTTTGGATCGGCGCATTCCGAATCAAGAGGTCTTGAAAAACGAAGTCGCTGCCTGGCAAGACAAACGAAATTCGATTTCAAAACCCATGGAATGGCAATTTACCAATCAAGATGCTCGGGTAAAATTGAAAAAACTTTATCCGACAATACAACAATGACTAAGTACTAGTAGTCAGTCAATTTAATTATGACGGGTAAATTGTAGGTGCGAATTCATTCGCACTAATCGCACGCTATGAATACTCTGCAAATTTTACTCGTCAGAACAAGACTGACTAAGTACTAGTTCATGCTGATTGATTCCATGTGACCGGCATTTGTCCGGTTTAAAACTAAAACCGGGGGAATATCTGATGGCGCTGTTTCAGGGAGTCTTGTTTCTTTGCCTGGGGGCTGGCCTTTTGCTCGTGGATTATCGTGCCTTGGGCACCGGATGGCTACCTTGCGGACCGAATGGCTTCAAAGGGAGATTGGAAGTCAGCAAGGATAAGCAGCCGACCGGTTTCTGGCTGATGTTTTTGCTTTATGGCCTGGCCGGATTCTGGCTGGTGCTGTTTTCTCTTCAGCTGTTACTCGGTCAGGCCGAGCCGCTTCCGTTAAGTTAAACTGAACGGGAGGCCCATCGGAACAGGCAATAAAAAAGCCGCATCCTAATTGAAAAGATGCGGCTCGGCATGTGCGGGTTGCGCTACTGATCGAATAACGACGCAACGCGTATAAAATCAATCGTTATGTTTTTTATCGCTTTTATGAAGTTTTTTGATTTTAGTGATTTCCATCGTTTTATCATTGCCTGTTCCGGAATGCTGGATATTCACGAACAGTTTCTGTGGGTCCTTGCCGAAATAGATACCGGTCCCTTCTGCCGCATTATCTTTCAGTGATGCAAACAGATGCACGCCGTCCGCATGGCCATCGCCGTCGTTATCAGGTTCAGCCACCCAAATATCGCTGGGCACGTTATCTTCTACGATCCATAACTTGCCGTCAGGGCCATTAGCTAAATTGTCAGGACTCTTAAGTCCGGTTATACCGGCAGCTTTGTTTTCCGTTGCTATATTGACGCCTGCTTCAACGAAGTAACTGACCATCGGCATTTCATTCAGGCTAATGGCTAACACGGCGCCAGGGCCATCTTTACCGCCGATACGCGGTTCGCAGGTTAACGCGGCGTATAACGTTTTGCCGATACGCTCCAAATCTTCAGGACGACAGTAACTCGTTGCCCCGACTTGCTCTGCCGCTGCTTGTGCATCAAATGTAACCGGGTCCAGTTGTAGCTCCACCCATTCGGCTTCTCCGGTTTGCCCGCCATTTTTAACCCGCAGCGCGAACAATTTGCCGCTACTCAAATCGCCGTAGTTATCCGGCACGAACTTGAAAATGGATCCGCCCGGCGCACGGTCTTCATCGATCACATAGACATTGCCTTCATCATCGGTCTCGATCCCTTCATGAGCAATTGAGCCCAGCAATGGACGCGCGGTCACTTTTTTTGCCGTTGAGGGGTCTTTTTTGTCCAGCTCGATTTCATAAACCAAGCCTCCTGTAGCAAGCGGATAATCGGGGTCTGGATAACCGCCCGCGTTTGTTTCCTCGGCAACCAGAAGCGTGTGCCAGGGTGTCCAGACCAGACCATCCAGAGCTTCCCAATCTTCTCTTGCCGCCAGTTCCTTGGCGATGCCGGTTCGTAAATCGACCACGGAAACCGTTCCACCTAATTTTCCGTCATTGCGTTGATCATTGCCCGGACGGACTTCATGAGTACGATACAAATAACGGCCAGCCTGGATTCGGGTCTCATTGACCGTATTCATATCGGGCCAGTCCTGGTTGATGTAGATATTTAAATCGGATTCATCAGACACAATGGACTGCTTGAAGCCTTCCGGAATCAACCATGTCGATTCATTCAAAATGGCGGGATCATTGGTTAACTCGTTATAAGCAGAGCCGGGGATGGGTTTAAAGGCCATCGGTCCCTTGACATCATTCGCGGCACTGGTGATAGGATGGAAAGCCCCAACTGCTGCCAGCAGGGGAAGAGAGGTTAAAAAGATTTTATTCATGTTCATTTTCCGTGGATTTTTATGAAGATTTTGAGTAAGCCGGGATTGCTTGGGCTTCGGCTATACTATAGATTCTGGAAATGACAAAAATATGAAGAAACCGGGAAGAATTGATGACCATGATGCTGTATCCATTATAATAGGCGGTCATCCCTTTATCTGATATCAATGGCTAGCAGAGCGATACCGACTGAATTTCCAGCAATTTGTTGATTCGAACCACATTGCCTGCACATATATCGTTTAAATCGCCGTTGCGTTAATTCCGCTAACTTATTGAATTACATGTATTACCCAGAAGCGAGAAAAAACATCATTGCCCGGCCCATAGGTAAAAAACGTCCTCAGTTCGGCGAGCTTCATCCCGTACTGGAGCGGATCTATTTAGCCAGAGGATTAACGTCTGAAGCTGATCTGGACAGGACGCTGACAAAGCTGCCATCGCCATGGCTGTTGTCCGGCATGGAAGCGATGGTGACACATTTGGTTACTGCAATCGATGCGGGGAAAAGAATTTCCATCGTAGCCGACTTTGATGCGGACGGCGCAACCAGCTGTGCCGTGGCGGTCAAAGGCTTGCAATTGCTGGGGGCAGGGCAGGTTTCATTCATTGTCCCTAATCGCTTTGAATACGGTTATGGTCTGACGCCTGAAATTGTTGATTTGGTCAAGCAGCAAAAGCCTGACATGATCATTACCGTTGATAACGGCATCTCAAGTATTGACGGCGTCAAAGCGGCCAAGGAATCAGGATTAACCGTTCTGGTAACGGACCACCATTTGCCGGGACATGAACTTCCGGCCGCCGACGCCATCGTCAATCCCAATCTACCCGATGATAAATTTCCGAGCGGTTCTCTGGCGGGTGTGGGGGTGATTTTTTACGTGTTAATGGCATTGCGTAGCCGCTTAAGAGAGCAGCACTGGTTTGATCGGCATCAAATCCAGGAACCGAATCTGGGTCAGTTACTCGATTACGTGGCCTTAGGCACGGTTGCAGACGTGGTTCCTCTGGATCAAATCAACCGAATCTTGGTCTATCAAGGCTTGTTAAGGATACGTACGGGAAGAGGGCATCCGGGCTTGAATGCACTGATCGAGATATCGGGCAAACGGCTGCAATCCATCAGTTCATCGGACCTGGGATTTGCGCTGGGGCCAAGACTCAATGCGGCAGGCCGCATGGATGATATGTCATTGGGCATTGAATGTCTGTTAACCGATGATCCGGCACATGCCAGGGAAATAGCGCTTCAGCTTGATGATCTCAACAATGACAGGCGGGAAATTGAAGGACAAATGAAAAATGAGGCTATCGCCTTGTTAAAAGAAATGAAAACCCTTGATGAACACCATTTGCCTGCCGGAGTCTGTTTGTTCAATGCGGACTGGCATCAGGGCGTGATCGGCATATTGGCTTCGCGAATCAAGGATAGGCTGCATCGCCCCGTTATTGCCTTTGCTTCGGCCGGCAAAGACGAAATAAAAGGCTCCGCGCGTTCGATCCCCGGTGTTCATATTCGTGATGTGTTAAGTGATATTGCCGTCGAGCATCCTAAATTGCTGAGCAAGTTTGGTGGTCACGCCATGGCTGCGGGTCTGAGCTTGAAAATGCATGATTATCCGTCTTTCGCCCTGGCCTTCGATGAAATGGTCAGAAAGCGTTTAGCGAATGTTGATCTGGAGTTAAAGATTTATTCGGATGGCGAACTATCTGAAAACGAACTCTCGATTGAATTTGCCGAGTTATTACAAAATGCCGGCACCTGGGGACAGGAATTCCCGGAGCCTGTCTTTGACGGGGTGTTTGATGTTATTCAAGCGCGTATAGTCGGGCAGCGCCATCTTAAACTGGTATTAAGAAAGCCTGCAGGCGACCTGCTGGTCGATGCTATCGCTTTTTATGTGGATCGCCCTGAACAATGGTTGGGTCTGAGAACTTGCAGGGTAGTTTACAAGTTGGACATTAATGAATTCAGAGGGAATCGGAGTGTTCAGTTTATTTTGCAGTATCTGGAAAAAATAGCATAAAAAAAGGGCGGTAAACCGCCCTTTTTTATACGCAGGCCGCTTATTTTGTCTCCGTGGCCGCTGGTTTTTCTGCCTCAGGAGCAGCGCCTTCTTCAGTTGGGGCGGCACCTTCCTGCGTCGGTTCAACAGCCGGTTGTTCTTCTGTAGTCGCCGGCTCGCCGGCGGGTGCCGCTGGCTCTGCGGCTTCAGGTTTAGGTTGTTCTTCCGCCGTCGGCACCAGAACTTCCACTTGTGCCTGCTTACGCAGGTTTTCGATCATGGATTGCACTTTCTGTCGTTGCAGGTAAGGCGCCAGTTGTTCTTTCACCGCTTCGAACGGCGGAGGTGTTTGCGGGCGAGAATCTTCTCTCAAAATAACATGCCAGCCAAACTGTGTTTGTACCGGAGTTTTTGTATATTTGCCATTTTCCAGTGTCTCTACCGCTTGAGAGAAAGGGGCGACCATCTGGTTGGCTGTAAACCATCCCAGGTCACCGCCCTCGGACGAAGTATCGGTAGAGTGTTTGCTTGCCAACTCAGCAAAGTTTGCGCCTTTGTCCAGTTTTGCAATCAATTTTTTAGCTTCATCTTCAGTCTTGACCAGAATGTGACGTGCTTTATATTCAGTACCTTTTTCAGCTGCAACTTTGCTGTCATATTCCGCTTTTATCTCTTCATCGGTTACCGGATTTGCTTTTAAATAATCTTGCAGAACGGCTTGCGATAATAAAGATTTTTTGAGCGTTTCAAGACGCTGCACAACCTCAGGCGACTTGTCCAGTCCTTTTTTCAAAGCTTCCTGGACCAGTAATTCACGTTGAATCAGTTCCTCTATCAGTTTTTCCTTAGGGAATACCTGCCCATGAGCTCGCTCGGCAACTTCACTTTCCAACTCTGCCAATGTATCTTTACTGATATATTTGCCGTTTACAACAGCAACGGCATCCTCTTTTTGCACCACGGGCGCAGAAGGGGTGGCTGTGGTCGCTTTTTCTTCGTTACAACCTGAAACTAGCGCGGTACCTGCAAGCAGTAAAGGGATGATCTTTTTTTTCATTTATACTTTTCCTTATGTTCTATGTTCAGAGGGTGAGAGAGCATTGATGCCTAAAGCATGAATTTGGTGTTTCATCATATCGCCCAGCGCCTTATAGATTAGCTGGTGCCTTTGAACCAAAGACTTACCTTCAAAAGCGTCGGCTACGATAGTGACATGATAGTGCCCGCCCCCGCTGCGTGCTCCGGCATGTCCGGCATGAGCGGCACTATTGTCTATAATCTCCAGAAGCTCGGGCTGGAAGGCGTCATTTAATAATTGTTTGATGGTATGGGTTGTCATTGAGGTAAGACTTTTTTAAATGGTTTAACAGTGACCTGTGTATATACGCCGGCATCAATATAGGGATCGGCATCGGCCCATTGCTGGGCAGCTTCCAGGTTATCAAATTCAGCCACCACGAGGCTGCCGGTAAAACCGGCTTCCCCGGGGTTTTCAGTATCTATGGCAGGGTGGGGACCGGCCAGAATCAATCGACCGGCATCCTGAAGGGCTTGCAATCTTTTAAGATGATCCGGTCGCGCGGTCATTCTTTTTTCCAGGCTGTTCGCTGCATCTTCACTGATAATTGCGTATAACACGATTTATTCCTCTGTTTCGGGGATATATTTGTAGATAAAAATCATTTGCACCAAAATAAAAATAACCATTAGTCCCGGCACGCCGAATGTCTTAAAAGTTACCCAGTCGTCAGTGTTGAAGTTATACATGACGTACAAATTAATAAATCCGACGCTGATAAAGAAACTGGCCCACATAAGATTCAATCGTTTCCAGATCTGGGCGGGCAACGTCAAGCTACGGGACATCATTCTTTCAACGAAAGGTTTTTTACCGACAAATTGACTACCTAAAAACGCAAGGCCAAACAACCACTCTATAATGGAAAGTTTCCATTTGATAAATTGCTCATCCTGTAAATAGATGGTGGCGCCGCCCATTACAAGAATCAGAATCAGGGTGATCCATTGCATGGTTTCAACTTTGCGGTGTTTAAACCAGGCATAGGCAACTTGAATAATCGTCGCTACGATAACAACCGCGGTAGCGACATAGATATCGTAAAGCTTAAACGCAATAAAAAATAAGATAATAGGGAAAAATTCGAAAAGCTGATTCATAGAAGCTAAAAGTGAAAGTTGTCAGACATAAGTGTCTATTCCTGTGATCAATTCAATACGTTGATCAAGTAGAGGCTGATTAATTTCCTGACGATAGGCGTCAAGCGCCTTTAAAATTCGTATATCAGTTGGTCTATACGTATTATGCCGATCAAGACTTAAATTGGCATTATCGAGCGTTTCTTTTATCTCATCGGGCGAAAGGACCCGATTAAACCGTGGATTATGAGACTTTTTAACAATAGAAAGTTCATTTGCTTCGTTTTTGTTTTGCGCGCCGTCATTTTTTCCGATGAATTGTCGGTTATGGCCGATAGGCGAAAACGTTAACGATGAACTGTGAATTTCCATATATTGACTCGTCTGCTAGGCAAACTTGATAACGTGTCATTGTAAAATTTTTGCTCGTGAATGTACATAACTCGATGTACGTATCTGCTAGAATATTCAATATTTTTGGAGGAAATCTATGAATAGCAATTCACAAATTGAATTAGAGGCCGCTGCATTCAGGCAGTTAATCAGCCATTTACAAAAGCATACCGAAGTCCAAAATATTGATTTAATGATTTTGGCCGATTTCTGCAGAAACTGTCTGGCGAAATGGTATATGGCCGCTGCGGCAGAGCGCGGAATCGACATGGATTATGAACAAGCCAGAGAAGTGATTTACGGAATGCCTTACAGCGAGTGGAAGGATAAGTTCCAAACCGAAGCGACAACTGAGCAATTAGCTGCTTACGCGCGCAAACAGGAATCTAAATCATGACAAATAAAAAATCTCATTACGATGCAATGTTCTCCGGAGTAATAGGGCAGGACTATGAAATGTTGAAACTGATTAGTCCCTTAGCAGCGGAAATGAGTCGACTGGTCGGCGCCAAAGTAGCTGAATATCCTGAACTAAATACAGACAAATTAAACATCGTCGAACTGGGTAGTGGAACAGGCATCACCACATTATCAATATTAACCGCCAGGGAAGCTTCAAGCGTTTTCAGTATCGATAATGAGCCGACTATGCAGGATCAAGCCAAGAAGCATCTGAAAAGGTGGATGGATGACGGGAGACTGACTTTTTGTGGCGACGATGCCTTGACTGCCTTAAAGAATCTGGAGGACGGCAGCGTTGATATCGTGGCCTCGGCTTATACTTTGCACAATTTCCTGAATACCTACCGCCAGGAAGTGATAGAGGAGATTTTCCGGGTACTGAAGCCAGGCGGGCAGTTTATTAATGGCGATCGTTATGGTTTGGATGATATTTCCATGCATACGCGTATCGTTCAGCAAGAGGTCAATGATTATTTCAGAATATTAACCGAAGCCAATAAACTTGAACTATTGGAAAACTGGATAGTGCATTTATTCAGTGACGAGTCCGAAAACCATATCATGCGCGAGTCCGTAGCGTTAAACCAACTGCAAGAGGCCGGGTTTGTTCAGATTAATCTGAGTCATAGGATGGCCGCCAATGCGCTAGTGACAGCCGTGAAATCGGCTTAGTGACTGTTGTAAGAGACTGCTTCGGCAGTCTCTAATTTTTGCCTGCATCGGTCATCAGCAACTGGTTAATTTGCTCAAGATCTTCTATTGCAAGGTTACTGGCGGCCTGCTTGAGTCTAATGCCATTAATCAGATAATCGTACCGGCTACGTGCATAGTCCCGTTTAACCCGGTATAAATTACGTTGTTCGGCCAGCACTTCCACCATGGTCCGTGTTCCTACTTCAAGACCTGCCTCAGTCGCTTCCAGGGCGCTTTCAGCCGAGATTATCGTCGCCTTCAAGGCTTTTACCCGACTTATGCTGGACATTACGCCTCGAAATGCATCCTTTACCTGGCGTTTTACCGAGCGCTTGACAGCGGTCAGTCTTTCTTTGGCGGCTTCATATTCATAACCGGCCTGGCGGGTACGTGAATTGACCGCTCCGCCTTCAAACAAAGGTACATTTAACTGCACACCCACTGATTGCATATCGCCGCGCAAACCAAAACTGCTGTTATCATCGGATACCCCGTAAGAGGCAACCAGATCTAATTGAGGCATGTGTCCATTACGTTGCAGGTCAATTGATTTACGAAAAACTTCAGCCTCATTGACCGCGGAAATGATATTGAAATTATTTATTTCCGCAGAGTTACTCCAGGCTGCAATGTCCATGGGTTCGGGTTGGGCCAAAGGCAGCTTTTCGTCAAGTGAATCCAATAATGCTTCGTTGTCACCGATTATTTCCCTTAAGGCTTCCTTTTGATTATCCAGGTTATTAACGGCTTCTATCTCACTGGCGCTGGCCTGATCGAAGGCCGCCTGCGCCTCATGAACATCGGTAATGGCGATGAGTCCGACTTCAAATCGTTGCTTCGCCTGTTCAAGCTGCCGGGCTATAGCGGTTTTTTCCGCCCGGGTAAATTCCAGATTATCCTCGGCCGATAGAATATTGAAATAGGCCTCGGTTGTTCTGACCATCAGGTTCTGCAACTCCGCTTGGTAAGAAGCCTCAGCCTGGGCGATTTGATTGTCGGATTGGCTCAACTGTATCCAGTGATCCCAATGAAATAATGGTTGAGCCAGATCCAGACTAAACGTATGGTTCCAGTATTCTTGGTTAACTTGCAAGCCACGAAAATCCGAAAATTGAGCATTCTTGGCTTTTTTATTATGCAACCGATTTCTGCCGCTGGTTGCGGTTGCTGAAATATTCGGAAGAAAGCGTGCGATACTTTGATCTTTTAATTCATCGGTGGCGAATTGATTAGCCAGGGCCTGCTTTAAAACAGGATCGTTTTCCAATGCCAATTCATAAGTTTCCAGTAAATTTTGCGCATGTAATGATGGAATACCTGTTAAAACAATAATAAAGCTGAATAGTTTTTTTAATAAAGAATGCTGGGTCATACTTCCATGAAATGTTTACTGGTTGAGATCGATTATCAGTTTTTATAGGTAAGTGGTAATATTTCTGACTTTTGTTTTATCGCACGAGTTTTATCAATATATCGCATGAACCCACTATTTAAAATTTTCTTTTTATCAGTTGTTGCCGCGCAAATAAGTGGTTGTTCCAGTTTTGGCAAAGGTGTTGTCGAAGCCGTCATGGAAAAGCAGCAAGCC
Source organism: Methylobacter marinus A45 (assembly GCF_000383855.1). GTDB lineage: Bacteria > Pseudomonadota > Gammaproteobacteria > Methylococcales > Methylomonadaceae > Methylobacter > Methylobacter marinus. Next base: position 4,454,272 of record NZ_KB912877.1, on the reverse strand, counting down.
GTTGATACGCGTCTTTGTGAAGTATGGGGAAAATCCTTTAATGGAATTATGCCATTTCTGAATCTGCAGAAAGGAAAAATGAAAGTGCTCATGGTGCACGGAGTAGGGGATCATCTGCCGGGATATTCGACACAATTTGTAGAAAAGTTAGCTAAAGAACTTGATTTGCCGGTCATGTCGGCGCAGTACAAGAATATTACCTTGACCGACCCATTTGATACCACCAAGAATCTCGGCAACTTGAGAATCAACCGTTTGCTGAGCAGGGACAGAACCAAGGAGTTAATGTTTTACGAGTTAACCTGGTCAGTCATTACCGCCAAGCAAAAGGAAGTACTGGCTTATGACAACTCCGGAGAATATTCCTTTCGCCGAGCGGAAATCAATGATCTGATGAAAAAATTTTCCAATGACACAGGACCAGACCCTATCATTTATTTGGGCGATAGCAGGGAAGAGATCCTGATTTCATTTACACAATCATTCTGCTGGATGACTAAAAGTAATTGGGAAAACTTGCCGAATGATGAGGCACAAGCCTGCTCATTTAATGACAACTCGCTAACGACCAATATTGATAATGACCAGTATGCTTTCATTTCCCACAGTCTTGGCAGTCGCATCACGATTGATGGTATGCAGCGAATTGCTTCTTTAATGGATACCCGTAACAGTCAATATAAGGACGACTCAATCGAGTCAAGGGAACTGGTTGAAGCATTAAAACGCAAGGAAATCCCTATTTATATGATGTCCAATCAATTGCCTATGCTGCAGTTGGGTCGAAAACTGCCTGAAGTGAACAACCAAAAAGCATCTTATTGCCGGCCCCAAGGGGATAAATATGATCAGCGCATGCTTTCTAAAACATCGATTATTGCTTTCAGCGATCCTAATGATCTTCTCAGTTATGCCGTACCTAGAGGGTTCGTTGAAAAATACCTGGATTCCAGGCTATGTATAGACGTAACCAATATTAATATCAATGTTGCCACAATTTTTGACGCGTTCGGCCTTGGCAAGTTGGCCAATCCAATTAATGCGCATATAGGCTACGATACCGATGACAGGGTAATAGCTCTGATCGCCAAGGGAATCGGTAACGATAAGACATCCAACATCGTTAACGAGCGTTGTCGTTGGATCGATACTATTGATTGAGACAAAAGCATTAGATTTATGTCAGCACACCATAATTTAACATAATATACATTATGCGAAGTTATTTGTTTATTAATCCGTCTTGATTTTCGAGATTAACCTGTTATGAAACATCCAGAATTTCCGCTAACCGATGACTTAATTTATTTAAACCATGCCGCCGTATCACCGTGGCCCAAAAGAACCAGTACTGCGGTTATTAAGTTTGCAGAACAAAACACCCAGTACGGTTCCCATTTTTATTCTGATTGGCTGGCTAAGGAATCCGAATTACGCGGCCAATTGCGAACATTGCTAAATGCGCCTTCCGTCGATGATATTGCCTTAGTTAAAAACACCTCGGAAGCTTTATCCTTTGTCGCTTATGGTCTGGAGTGGCAATCCGGCGACAATATCGTTTCCAGCGACGAGGAATTCCCCTCTAATAGGTTACCTTGGCAATCCCTGGAAAATCTGGGTGTGGAATTTCGTCAAGCGGACTTAAGGAGCGCCATTTCCCCTGAAGACGCTTTATTTGCATTGGTGGATAACAATACCCGATTGTTAACGATCAGCTCTATTCAATTTGCCACGGGCCTGCGTCTGGACCTGGAAAAAATAGGAGCATTCTGCAAACAGCGCAATATCCTGTTCTGTATCGATGCTATTCAAAGCCTGGGAGCCGTTCAGTTTGATGTGCAGGCTTATCATGCTGATTTCGTTATGGCCGATGGTCATAAGTGGATGCTAGGTCCTGAAGGTCTGGGTGTTTTTTATACCACGCCGGAGGCCAGGAATAAGCTGAAATTGACTCAGTACGGTTGGCATATGATGAAAGACGCCTATAATTATGAGAACAAACCGTGGGAAATTCATCCTACGGCACGTCGCTTTGAATGCGGCAGCCCAAATATGCTTGGCATCCATGCGCTTTCAGCCAGCTTATCCCTACTACTGGAAACGGGAATGGCCGCTGTTGAATCATTGGTTATGGAAAAATCAAATTATTTAATGGATCGAATTGATAGAAATGATCAGCTAATATTATTATCGCAACGGCAAAATCAATTTAATTCCGGTATCATAGTATTCAAACACAAAACAATCCCGAATAATGCATTTTACAAATACCTGCAGAAAAACGGCATTATCTGCGCTTTACGCGGTGGTGGAATACGGTTGTCGCCACATTTTTATAATAATAATGAAGAATTAGAAAAAGCGTTAACCATAATGGAATTGTATTACAGCTAACAATTTCTCATTAGGCGTTTTCTATAAAGTCGAATCTATATATAACCGGTTATCCAGTTTGCAACAAATTGCCCTATTCTCTCAGTTACGACCCAGATTGAGCTTGATACTCACTCTATTCGTCCTTCTTCTGAATCAATTTGCTTCAGCTGCGCCACCTGTAAATGAGCAACAAAATATTGTTATTCCAGTCATCAACAGCACTAATCAACAAGACTCCATAAGCCGAAACGGTTTGAGTGCTATTTTTAAAATGCGCCTGCTGCGCTGGAATGATGGATCAGCCGTGACAGTTTTTGTATTAAACGATGATGACCCGTTACATAAACAATTCTGTAAACAAATATTAAATGTTTTTCCTCATCAAATGCGCCGAAACTGGAATAAATTAGTATTCAGCGGTTCTGGACAAGCTCCAATTCTTGTAGAAAGTAAAACGGAAATGATTGAAAAAATAGCAAACACGCCAGGATCTGTAGGCTATTTAAATTTAAAAGACTTAACTGATGGCATCAAGAAATTGGATATTAAATAAGGAAATACGATATGTATGTTATGGAATTTAATTTAAATAAAATCAAGAGAATTATCGTCTGCAACACATTGATTGCAGCGCCTTTTATTTCCAGCAATTGCATTGCAGGTGAAAAAAACTGGTTGCCGGATTCGGTTCAAATTCACGGTTTCCTTTCTCAAGCAATTATTCATACATCGGACAATAATTTTTTCGGCAACTCCGACGATAGTATTTCTACCGATTTCAGGGAATTAGGCATTAATGGTTCATGGCGCATCATCCCTGATTTACAGATAGCGATGCAGGTGGTATGGCGGGATGCGGGATTAACCGATGAGCAAGGCCTACGTATCGATTATGGGCTTGCTGACTATCGCTTGTACTCTTCTGAGGAAAGTTTGCTGGGGATTAAGGCAGGAAGAGTCCCCGCTCCGTTAGGGTTATATAACGATACCCGTGATGTTGCATCTACTAGGCCAGGTATATTTTTGCCGCAATCAATTTATTTTGATATTAATAGAAATATTGCACTATCTTCTGACGGTGGTTATTTATATGGTGAACAAAATACTGATTGGGGGGACTTTTCTTTTAATTTAGGCGTCGTTAATCCTCGTAGTGACGATGACCCTGATTTTAAACAATTAATTGTCGGTAATAATCAAGGGAAAATGGAAGGCCAAGCTTCATGGGGAGGACGTATTAATTATGAGTGGAGAAGTGGGGAAGTCCGGCTTGCAATTACTTACGCCGAGTTTAATAGTAGATTTATTCCTACAGCAGCTTCAAATAACGTGGGGTCAGGTCAGGTCAAAGTTACACCACTAATTTTTTCTGCTCAATATAATGCTGAGAAATGGTCTCTGACTGGAGAATATGAGTTTCGAAATTTGCGATTAAATAATTTCGGACTTTTTCCTGATTCTGACACTACCGGCACAGGTTATTATCTTCAAGGCATTTATAAATTTACATCCTATCTGGAGGGAATGATTCGATATGACGAACTTATCTGGGATAAAGATGATAAAAATGGAGAAAAATTTGCTATGAAATATGGCAGACCGGCTTATTCACGATTTGCTAAGGACTGGACTGTCGGTTTGCGGTTAAAAATAATACCTAATTTACTTCTGAGCACGGAATATCATCGCATAAACGGTACTGGCGCAATATCCACTTTAGAAAATACCGGCCCTACAAAACAGCATTGGGATTTATATTCAGTAATGTTGTCTTATGATTTTTAATTTCATTTGGCACTTCCGGCGTTGGCTGGGAGTGCCCTTTATACGGATTAAACTCTGGTTCTGGCATAGGCTTACCAATACCGTAACCTTGAGCATAATCCACTCCCATGCCCAACAATTCTTTTAGTATCATTTCATTTTCAACAAACTCGGCTATTGTTTTAATCCCCATGCCTTGCCCGACATCATTGATTGCTTTTACGAAAAGTTGATCTTCCTTATTGTTAGCAAGATTTTTAATAAAACTGCCATCGATTTTTAAATACTGCACAGGCAGTTGTTTTAAATGACTCATTGATGAAAATCCCACACCAAAATCATCCAAGGCAAACTTGCCGCCAATATTCGTTACATAGGTCATAAAATCACGAGCCGCTTGTATATTGGTTACCGCCTGAGTTTCCAAAACCTCGAAAATGAACTTATGAGCCGGAACATTCCATTTATCAAGATGCTCAGTAATAATGGAAAATGCATTGGGATTAGAAAGCATTTCACCTGAAAGATTGATTGATAAATGAATTTCCAATCCCTGCTTTATAAATAAAGACTGCTTTTTAAAGGCAAGGTCGATCACTCTTTGGTCAATTTTAGTAATCAGTCCGAAATGCTCGGCAATACCGGTAAACATGCCCGGCGGAATAATTTCTCCGTTTTCTCCAACCATCCGTAACAAGCATTCATAATGGGAAATGCTTTTATCGGTAATTCTCATAATTGGTTGATAATAAAGAACGAATCTATCCTCTTCCAACGCCTTTTCAATTTTCGCTTTCCAATTCACCCTGTGTCGGATTTCATCTCTGGCCAAATCCTCCATTGAGGCAAGACACCACCCTCCTCTGCCCATTTGTTTTGCTTTGTACATGGCAATATCAACGGTGGCCATCAATTCTTGGGGCGAGAAACCGGGGGCCGGAAAAATCAGCACACCAGCGCTAATAGTGACTCCTAGCTCAATATTGTTAACCGCCACTTTAACGGTCGCAATCTCGGTGCAAATTTTTTGTACCAATTTCTCTGCATGGTCCTGATCGATGCAATAAGAAATAACCACGAACTCATCACCACCTAATCTGGCAACGATATCCGAATCACGAATTATCGAAAGCAGCTTATCGGCCACTTTGATCAATAATTCATCCCCCACATTGTGACCGCTACTGTCATTAATATTTTTAAATTGATCGATATCAAACAGGATAAGAGCGCCTTTCTGGTTATAACGTGTGGCGACAGATAAAGCATGAGTCAATTCCTGGTCAAACCGCCGGCGGTTATATAAGTTGGTCAATGGGTCGTGATCTGCAAGCCATGACAATTTTTTTTCGGTTATTCTGCGTTCAGTTAAATCAAGCCCAACCGATAATATTTCGGTTTTTTTATTGTTTTTGATAAGGGTAAAAAACCATGAAATGTATAATTCGTTTCCTTTTGAAGAAAATATAATACATTCATAACGGAAGGTTCTTCGTTGTCGATTGGCGATTTCATTAATAGCACTAGAAATAGTTTTGAAATCTTCATGGCCAAAAACCAGGTCAACGAACAATTGTTGCTTTAATTCTTCTTCATTATAACCAATCAATTTCTCTGCATACCTGTTGCTCATTAATATTTTTCCATTATTATTAATGGTTATGATAATAACTTGAGCTGTATTAAGTATATTGGAAACCAGATTTTTTTCCTGCTGCAGTTCAACAGTTCTCTCGGCCAATCGTTGTGTACGCAAATCGACATCTCTGTCTAAATTTTTCAGAGTGACGATTAAATCCTGTGTGGCATTATTTAATATATCGATTTCATCATTAAAGAGTTTATGTGCGGAAGTTGCCGGCATAATATCGTTTACTTTTATGTAATTTTTCTTGGCTATCCATGGCAGTAAAGCAATGAAGGCATTTAAGCGCCGCATTGGTTTAATTAACAATAATAACAATATTATACCTGCCAATATTAAGCTTATTACACCGCTTAATGCGTATAGCATTGAAGATTTATTAATATCAATTAATTCTTCGCTTAAGTTATCGATAATAACAAGATCGGCAATGCTACTGTCATTACTAAATGGAAAAACAATTATCTCATAATTATTATTATTGTATTCAAAGCGTGCTTTTTTTTCCGGCAAGCCATTTGGTATTTTATTCATGACAGCCAGCAAGATAGGAAAGCTTTTTTGATATTCCGTTAATGCGATAATCGTCTTTGACCATTTATCAAGAATAGGTCTTGTTGAGACTGTTCTATTTTCATTACTCTGTACAAGAATCCCAATTTCCTTCCCGGTAATCGCTTTCATTCTTAGCACCATGTCTGCCAGGTCTCTTCCAAATATGAACACGCCGGCAAATTCCCCATTATGTAAGAAAGGATAAGCTTTGTATTGCACGCAACTGATATTACAGAGAATCTTTTCAAATGGCTCTTCATTTTCAAGTACGTAATTGAGCCAGGGGGAAAAAACATCCGCCTTAAGTGTGGTATCGCCCCAACTATTAAGCAACCCACCACCTTTAGAAAATAAATAAGCGGATTTTATGTCAGACTCAAGCTCGATTTTGAACCAATTGGCATTAATAATTTTTTCTATCTGGTTTAATGCCTGATGCGATGAAAGGTCAAGACTAATAATAGCGGGAACGATCCAGGTGATATCGATTTGATCAAGTTTTGACTGCTGCAATATGCTGTTAAATGCTTGCTGGTAAAACCGGTGTACCCTATCACGCTCCTGTGTATAATTTTTTTCTAATGTCAGGTTACCGAACATGAAAACACTGCCTGAAGATGTCAGAATGGCAATGCTGACGGCTAGAATTGCTTTCCAGGTGAGACTCAGGAATCTGCTTTTTTTCTTGGTTTTAACTTGCATTACTATGAATAGTATTATTTATATTCGATTCAGCTAACTCACTACTTATTGTATCAAACAGAATACGAAATTCCGGCTTTAAATTTTTAAAGGTATTTTCTCGGTAAAAAACATAAGGAGCTCGTATTCCAAAGCATTCAACAGGTTTCCCTATCTGATCGAATTGAACACCAAGATGTTTTAATAAAACTGCAAAACGCGGTTCTATCATAGCAAATCCATATTCAAGATTTTCCCTAAATGCAAAGCACATAGCTGACAGCATGAGGCTCATGGGTAAGTAATTGATCGGAAAACGTTTGTATGAATAAGTCAAATCTTTTCGATACTCATTATCACGATCAGCTCCGTCAGAAAGTCGTTGTCTGAATGATGAAATAATAGCCATTCGAGAAAGTTCGCCAGTATTTATTCCTGGCATTTTATCCAGACCGGTGTTTTTAAAATCAAAGGAATCGCTGTAATATTTTTCAATCGGTAGAGATTTGCAGTGTTTTTCTGTTTGTGGAATTAATCGTATGTAGCCGATGGCTTGATTACTAGGTTTATGAAATAACAAACTATGCAGAGAATATTCATCATATTCGTCAATTTCCATATTGTTTAAGGAATTGCCTAAATTATGATAGCCGTATTCCTCATGAAATACGCTGTATCGCAATTTATAGGCAACCTTTCTAAGCTCTTCTGTATTAACATTTACCATCCGAAAATATTTTGAATAATGATTTCCTATTTCTTTTTTGTCCCACATAATTATCCATATCCATTTTTTACGCTCTTCACCATCAACTCTTTCATGATGAATTACTGAGTGATTAATACATAAATTTCATCTAGTTAAATTTCTTATCTATTCATATAATTATGATTAAATTTTAGACTATTTTCTATAAATTAAATACAAAATTAATCCACATTTATCCCAACAGGAAAAAATCATATGACCGAATTCAAAGGGCTTGCCGACATTGATTATTTAAAGAAGACAGGCAAAATTCTTGCATCTCTTAAGCAAATTAGCTATAAAAAAATGCAAATTAAACAAGGCGACATAGTTCTCGACTTAGGATGTGGCCCTGGCATTGATGCTATTGAACTGGGTGGACTTGTATCGCCCAATGGCTCTGCAATTGGCGTTGATTACGACGAGGCAATGTTAAAACAAGCATCTGCGCAAGTGAAAGAAATTGAAATGCAGCATATTGTCCATTTCCAGCAAGAAGATGCGAGTGCTTTAAGCTTTAATGATAACCACTTTGACAGCTGTCGGAGCGAAAGACTCTTCATGCATCTAAACAATCCAGAACAGGTGGTAGCGGAAATGTTTAGAGTGACAAAACCAGGAGGACATGTAGTTGTTATTGAACCGGATTGGGCGAGCATGTCAGTTGCTTGCGAATCGCCTGAGATAGAGCGCTTATTACTGAATTACCGCCTGGAGAAATTTTTCCCTAATGGTTATTCAGGAAGAAACTTATATCGCCTCTTTAATGAGGCTCATTTTACTGATATTCAAGTAGAAGCGTTTGTAAATCCTTCCACAGACCTAGCATTTTTTTATGCTATAGGCGTCCAAGAAGCCCTCGAAAACAAAGCGTTAGCTGATAATGTCATTACCCCGGAAGCACTTGCGCAATGGCGAACGGAGTTACAACAGGCCGCACATAATAACTCTTTTTACAGCAGTGCCAGTATAGTAATGGTGCATGGAGTTAAACCATTATGACCCAATTTACCTGAAGAATCATATGATAATATCACAGCCAATTTATCCTGAACTCAATTACTAACTATCGATATAATAATGACAACCAAAACTATTCCTCAGGTCAAAGGTGATTTTTTTCTAGGCAATTTACGCCAGTTTAAGGTTAATCCGTTTCAAACATTCTGTGATTGGCATCGCGATTATGGCGATTTAGTCAACTTCAGGTTGGCCACCAGACAGTTTTATTTATTCAGTCATCCACAGTTAGTGGAACTAGCTTTAATTAAACAAAGCCATAATTTTGTCAAACCATATAACCCGGAAAAACCGACAGCGCTGGCTTTGGTTTCACGGCAAGGCCTGGTTACCAGTCAAGGTGATTTATGGCGTAAGCAACGACGTTTGATGCAGCCTATATTTCAACGCTCCAATTTAATATCAATGCTGCCACAAATGATTTTGGCCGGAAATAACCTGTTGCAACGTTGGGAACAATTAGGTGATGGGGCCCAGGTCAATCTTGCAAGCGAAATGATGCACTTGACGCTGGAAATCATCACTCAAACCATGTTCAGTACCAGCGTGCTCGATAGAATAGCTGAGATAGAACCGGCCTTGAGGATTGGAATAAAATATGCTTCCCAAACCCAGGCAAACCCTTTAATTCCACCCTTATGCATACCTACGCCAGCCAATCAGGAATTCAAGCGAGCCATGGCTTTATTGGATGACATCATGTACGGCATGATTGAGCAACATCGGTCCCAGTCCACACCGCAACATGACTTATTGACAATGTTGTTGAATGCGCGTGACGAAAACGGTGAGGCCATGAGCGACCGGCAAATCCGCGATGAAGTCATTACGATTTTTATAGCAGGTCATGAAACCACGGCGAACCTGCTCACCTGGACGCTCTATCTATTGGCTAAACATCCGGATGTCCTTGAAAAGCTCAGGACTGAACTCCGAGAACATTTACAGGGCGGGATACCCGATGCCGAAACCTTACAGAAACTGGTTTATACCCGGGCAGTGTTAAATGAATCCCTGCGCATTCGTCCACCGGCAAACACTATCATTCGTAAGATAGTTCAGGATACAGAAATTGATGGGTATCCTCTTAAAGCCGGCAGACTGGCAGTATTCAGCATATATAATATTCACCATCACCCCGACTATTGGCCAGAGCCGGAAAAATTCGATCCTGATCGGTTTTTAACGACTGAAAACCGGAGGTTCGCTTTTATGCCTTTCGGTACCGGCGAGCGTATTTGCATTGGTAACCATTTTGCCATGCTTGAAAGTCAATTGCTGTTAAGTATGATTCTTCAAAATTATGATGTGCAATTGCTCAATAATGATGAAGTTGAGGTTGAAATGGCTGTAACTATGCGGCCTAAGGGTGGTATTCCAGTACAGCTAAAGCGGCGTTAAGACCGCTCGCTGTTTGTAAAGGTAATTGATAGCCGTGACGGCCAATATGACAAGGGTTGGTCCAAGTGGAGCCAGGATTTAGCCAAGTTCTAATTGAAAAAGCCTTTTGAAATTCTCCGAGCTCTGTTTCGCGATTTGTTCAAAACTTGTATTTCTTAATTCAGCTATATGTTCAGCCACATAACGTACATAAGTAGGATAGTTAGTTTTTCCGCGAAACGGAACCGGCGCTAGATAAGGCGAGTCAGTTTCAATGAGGAAGCGGTCGGCAGGTATTTTTTTTGCTACTTCTTTAATTGCCTTGGCACTGTTAAACGTCACGATACCGGAAAAAGAAATAAAAAAATTCAAATCCAGGGCTTTTTCGGCGAAATCCCAGTCTTCGGTAAAGCAATGAATCACTCCGCCTATGTCCTGAGCACGTTCCTCTTCCAAAATTCGCAATGTATCTTCTTTGGCCTCGCGGGTATGAATAATCAGAGGTTTTTTTAATATTTTTGCTGCATTAATGTGATTTCTGAAGCGTTGTTGTTGCCAGCCAAGATCGCCTTCGCTGCGAAAATAATCCAATCCGGTTTCCCCTATTGCGATAACCTTTTTTTCCTGTCCTAAAGCGACGAGTTCATCTACGCCAGGATCCCTGCCATCCTTAACATTGGGATGAACGCCGACGGTCAGCGATATTTGAGAATATCCTGAAACCAAGTCATGCATGGCCGGATAAGATTCCAAGTCGATTGCTATGCATAACATATGTTCAATTTGATTATTTTCCGCTTCCTTCATGAAGCAGGAAAAATCATTTTGATACGGCTTCAGGTCTATGCGATCCAGATGGCAATGAGAGTCGATGAGCATTCGATAAAATTACATGGTATGGGTTGAGCGGTCGGAACCTAAAGCACCGGCCAAGTAGGTCTCTATTTTATTGCGAGCCATGCCCCCATCCTGATCACTGAATTGCACACCGATCCCTGTTGCTCTGTAGCCTTCGGAACCCGGAGGCGTTTTCCAGATTATTTTTCCGGCAATGGGAAGTCGCTCGGTTTCTTCCATTAAATTAAGCAGCATAAATACTTCTTGACCCATTTGATAGTCTCGGTTGGTCGGAATAAACAGACCACCGTTGGTCACAAAAGGCATATAAGCCGCATATAAAGCGTTTTTATCTTTGATTGAAAGTGACAATATACCTTGTCTGGGTGCTGATTCTGCCATGGTATTATTTGCTCAACAAGTTGATTTCAGACCATTTTATTAAGATTTCTTCAAACATCAATTGCTTATTGACTGGAGAATCCAATCGTCGTCGAGTCTCCAATAATAGATCGTACAATTTATAAACTCTTGTTAATTCTAATCGTTGTGACAGTTCTTTCAAGGGTTTCTCCAAATCCGGATTGTACAGATTTTCAATATTTGCCAGATAAAAACACTTGATTATATCGATAATCCAGGAGGTAACCCAAAATAACAATGGAGCTTCTGGCAGTTTATGCCAATCTTCAGCAACAATGACAGGGTTGCACTGCTGTTTTGCTATACCCCACCATGTTTTGAAGCATTCATTACGTATAGTTATATGACCTTCTTCTGCATATTGTTGGGCCAATAATGGCGCTCCTCTGGCCAGACCGCACAACAGTTCCGTATCTTCCTGCACATGCCGTTGCAACCAGGTGAGCGTAATATCCTTGGCAGGAATATTTATAGCCATCTTTTGACATCGGCTTACTATAGTTGCCAGTAATTTTGCCGGTTTATCGGTAATTAATATAATAATAGTGCGCTCTGTCGGTTCTTCCAGGCATTTTAAAAAGGCATTGGCCGCGGCATGATTCATCTGCTCGGCAGGATTGACAATAACGACACGATAAGCCTCAAACTGAGGCTTTAAGGTGAGCTGTGTAATTAAATTGCGAATTTGGGCAATTGTGATGCTTTTGCCGGCTTCCTCGGGCTGAATGTTGATATAATCAGGATGCGTTTCGGCGTTGATTAGCTTACAACTATCACAATAACCACAGTGTAGACCATTAGGCTGAGGGTTTGCGCACAGCAATGAAAGCGCGAATTGATTAGCCAATTGTTGCTTTCCCAGGCCTTTATTACCGGTAATAAGCAAAGCCTGAGGAACACGTTTCTGGGCAATGTAACTATACAACTGCTCCCAGTTCGGTTGAAGCCAGGGTAATAATGAATTTGAGTTCATGTTATTAGTTGCCGAAGCACATCAACCAGTGCTCTTTGCACATCGTTTAATGGCCGATTCGCTTTAATGAGTTTGATTCTGTCCGGATATAGTTCGGCTCGTCTCAGATAAGCCTGCCTGACCCGTTCAAAAAAATCGATTTTTTCCGATTCAAAACGATCCAGTTTTCCCCTCTCTCGCACTCTTTCAATGCCTATCTCGACAGGGGCATCGAGCAACAATGTCAAGTCGGGGCTCAGTGAGTCCTGGACAAGATTTTCCAGCCACTTGATGGTGCTGATTTCCATGTTTCGCCCGCCACCTTGATACGCATAAGTGGCATCGGTGAAGCGATCGCAAACCACCCATTTTCCTTGTGCCAGCGCAGGCTCAATCACCTGCCCGATATGTTGAGACCTTGCCGCAAACATTAATAAGAGCTCCGTTGACTCCGAAATGTTTTCGTCGCCCGCATCCAACAGTAACAGACGTATCTTCTCTGCCAGTTGAGTACCGCCCGGTTCGCGGGTAGTTATGACAGCGATGCCATGGTCCTGTAAATAACCTTTTATAAAGTTCAGGTTAGTGCTTTTTCCTACCCCTTCCCCGCCCTCTAAAGTAATAAATTTCCCTCTGGTCATTTTTTCTTCCTTTGAAAAATATCAACTGCACGGTTATGATCTTTTAAGGTTGAGGAAAACATATGTGTGCCGTCACCTCGAGACACAAAATACAGACTGTTTCCGCTATTGGGATGTAATGCCGCGTAAATAGCATCTCTTCCGGGCATCGCTATAGGGGTAGGTGGCAATCCTTTAATAACATAAGTATTGTAAGGCGTGCTTGTTTTTAAATCGTCCCAGGTGATATCTCCATTGTAATGATCACCCATACCGTAAATTACCGTAGGATCTGTTTGCAACAGCATGCCCTTTTCCAATCGGCGAATAAATACGCCGGCAATTAGCGGCCTCTCTTCAACTACCGCAGTTTCTTTTTCAACAATGGAAGCGAGAATCAGCGCTTCGTAAGGACTTTTTAAAGGGAGGTTTTCGGCTTTATTGAGCCATTCCTGTTGCAATACCTGCTGCATCCTGTCGTAAGCTCTTTTTAGCAAAGAAACATCGGTCATGTTTTTTTCAAAAAAATAGGTATCGGGAAAAAACAGGCCTTCAGGATGTATTACGTCTGCTCCCAGTTGCCGCATTAAAGCCTCAGAATCAGTACTGTTTAACGTGTGCTCAAGATAAGGATTTTTCTCGATTGCCTGCAATACATCCTTAAAACGCCACCCTTCCGGAAAGGTAATGGCATATTGCCTGGTTTTTCCCTGTACGAACAGCGCCAATATTTCCGGCGCATTTAAACCAGGCGATAGTTCGTATTCTCCGGCTTTAATTTTTTTTGCCGATTTGCTTGTGTAAGCAAGGACTTTGAACCACAAGGGTTTTATCGCCAAGTCCTGGTCGATCAGTTTGTCTGTTATTCGGTCAAGCGAATCGCCTTTTTCGATATCAATATAAACCTGTTTTTCTAACACAACAGGATTTTCCACGGCGCGCTGATAATCCATCCATGCCCATCCTCCCGCAAAACTGAAAGCTAACAACATAAATCCGATAATTTTATGGCTCACGGCCTGGATGCCTCCGCTTCGCTTTTAAATTTTTCCAGACAAGATTGTAATTGCCTGGTTATGGGACCTACCGGAAAATAGCTGTTATCAATTTGGTTGACTGGCCATATACCAATGATTGAATTACTGACAAAGATTTCATCAGCCGATAAAAATTCATCTTTATTAAACAACCGCTCACTTATTGGAATCTCGTTGTGTAACAATATTTCCATGATTATGCCGCGCATAATCCCAGAAATACCCGCATGAGTCAGCAGCGAGGTATGGACTGAACTATCTTTCACATAAAAAAGATTAGTCATCGTCCCTTCAATAATATGATCATTGATATCCAGCATAATTCCTTCCTGAATAGCGGTGTCATTCCATTCGGCTCGTGCCAGTATCTGTTCGAGTCGATTCATATGTTTTATGCCAGCCAGTAGTGGGTTCAGCCCTAAACGAGTGTCGCAGAATCGGGCCGCAATGCCCTGCGCTTTGTGTGCAAGAGGGTAATCAGGATAAGGATGGAGGCTCAATACCCGGGTAGGCAGGATTGGATCAGGCTGACGATAGCCTCGCCCGCCTGATCCGCGCGTTACTATTAGTTTGAGTACAGCCTGATCCGAATCCTTACAAAGACTGAAAACTTCAGCAGTAAGCAGTTCAGGATCCGGTACAGGAATATGCAGTCGATTGCAACCAGTGTTTAAACGCGTTAAATGCCGATCAAAAAATACTGGCTTGCCGTTTTTGACCTCTATTGTCTCGAATAATCCGTCGCCATACTGAAAGCCACGATCAGATATTTCAATTTGCCGCTTGCATTCGCCATTTATCAAAATCATCAGCAAGAAGCATGTCGCATTTGATAATGCGTTTACGCGTAGCGCTTAAACACTATTGATCCATTAGTGCCGCCAAAACCGAATGAATTAGAAATGGCGATATCGATTTTCATATCCCTGGCCGTGTTGGGAACATAATCAAGATCGCATTCGGGATCCTGATTTTCCAGGTTAATGGTTGGCGGGGCAATCTGGTTTTTGACACTCAATGCGGTAAGCACAGCCTCAATACCACCAGCTGCGCCCAGCAGGTGCCCTATCATCGATTTGGTTGAGCTGACAGCGACTTTATAAGCATGGCCGCCCAAGGCCGCTTTCATTGCCTGGGTTTCGCCGACATCCCCGGCAGGAGTTGAGGTGCCGTGAGCATTGATATAGTCAACCTGCTCAGGGTTCAAACCGGCATCACGCAAGGCATTACGCATGCAACGGGCAGCCCCCTCGCCGCCGGCGGAAGGAGTAGTGATATGATAAGCGTCGCCACTCATGCCATAACCGACTACTTCGGCATAAATTTTTGCCCCGCGCGCTAATGCGTGCTCCAGTTCTTCAAGCACAACCACACCGGAACCATCACTTAATACGAAACCGTCACGATCTTTATCCCAAGGGCGACTGGCGGCTTGAGGATCGTCGTTACGGCGCGATAAAGCTTTTGCAGAAGCAAAGCCGCCCATGGCTGTCGGAGAGGTGGTGCAGCGCTCCGCGCCGCCGGCAATCATAACATCGGCGTCGCCGTATTTAATCAAGCGCGATGCATCGCCAATATTATGCGTGCCTGTTGTACAGGCGGTTACGATAGCAAAGTTAGGGCCTTTCAATCCGTATTTGATTGAAAGATTTCCCGAAATCATGTTGATGATATTACCTGGCACAAAGAATGGCGAAATACGGCGCGGACCACCTTTCTCATAAGTTGCATAACATTCTTCAATACCGGTAATACCTCCAATGCCAGCCCCGATTGCCACACCGATACGATCGGCATTTGCCTCGGTAACTTCAATGCCTGAATCTTCAATCGCCTGACAACCGGCAGCGATACCATAATGAATGAAAGCATCCATACGTTTGGCATCTTTGTCGGGAATATATTGAGTAATGTCGAAATTTCTGATGACCCCGCCGAATGTCGTTGCGAAAGGAGAAATGTCAAAAGAATCAATTGGAGTGATGCCGCTTCTACCGTTGATAATCCCGTCCCAGGTTTCCGCGACAGTGTTAGCTAAAGGCGTGACAGCGCCTAATCCAGTTATTACGACTCGACGTTTGCTCAATGTAATGTACCGTAAGAAATGTATAGGAGGGAATAAAGACTTTAAAACTAGTTAGTGGATGAACAAGAGAGTTCATCCACTAAAGACAGACTATTGCGCGTTTTTTTCTACGTAATCGATAGCTTGCTGAACCGTGGTAATTTTTTCAGCTTCATCGTCTGGAATTTCACATTCGAATTCTTCTTCAAGAGCCATAACGAGTTCAACTGTATCCAGAGAATCGGCACCAAGATCGTCTACAAATGAAGCATCAGTAGCGATATCTTCTTTAACGCCCAATTGCTCTGCTACAATTTTTTTTACTCGTTCTTCAATGTTACTCATAATTATTGTCCTCAAACAATGTAAGTTCATCAATGATTGGTTCGAAACTTACAATAGTATTGTTATTAATTTTACTAGAAATCCCGTCTCCGGCAATTCCAGACGGCGGGGGGATTATACTTTATATTGCAAAAATGTCACAATATTAAGGCATAAACATGCCACCGTTCACATGAATGGTTTCGCCGGTGATATAAGCTGCACCTTCCGAAGCCAGAAATGAAACGGCGTGAGCAATCTCCCTGGCTTCGCCGAGACGGGCCAGAGGAATAGATGCTAATAAAGAGTTTTTAATGTCATCACCCAATTCCTTGGTCATATCAGTATCGATAAACCCGGGGGCTACTGTGTTTATAGTAATATTGCGCGATCCCACTTCCTTGGCCATGGATTTGGCAAAACCGATCATGCCGGCCTTTGCCGCGGCGTAATTTGCCTGACCTGCATTGCCGGTAGCTCCGACCACGGAAGATATATTAATGATGCGCCCTGTTTTGGCTTTCATCATGCCTCGCAACACGGCTTTACTCATGCGAAATACTGAGGTTAAATTCGTATTGATGATTTCATCCCACTCATCATCCTTCATGCGCATTAACAGGTTGTCGCGCGTAATGCCGGCATTGTTGACCAATACGGTGGGAGCACCATACTCATCACTCACGGTTTTTACGACTTCGGCAATCGATTCAGGGTTGGCTACATCAAGTTTTAAACCCTTGCCGTTTTCACCGAGATAGGCGGAAATTGAATCAGCCCCGTTATCCGAAGTCGCCGTGCCGACAACAAAGAAACCATCCTCGACCAATCTTTCGGCAATTGCCCTGCCGATACCCCGACTGGCGCCTGTTACTAAAGCTACTTGCTTAGTCATTTAACTGCTCCAATACATTATTTAACGTTTCCGGATCATATATAGCCATATGCTCGGCATCTTTGACGATACGTTTATTTAAGCCGATCAACACCTTGCCGGGGCCACACTCAACGAATCGCTTAACGCCTTGGTCATGCATAAACTTAATCGTGTCAACCCAGCGCACAGGCTTATAAAGCTGTTCTTTTAATACGCTTCGAATGACTTCCGGCGCGCTATGGGCAGTAACGTCTACATTATGGATCAATGTCATTTTCGGTGCATTGATAGTTGTATTCTGCAATTGTTCATCCAGCTTGTCGGCTGCCGATTGCATTAATGCACAATGCGAAGGCACACTAACCGGCAGTAGTAATGCCCGTTTAGCGCCAGCTTCTTTCGCGGCGGTCATGGCTCTTTCAACCGCCGCAGCATGCCCGGCAATGACTACCTGTCCGGGCGCATTAAAATTAACCGCGGAAACAACTTCATTTTCTGCCGTGTCGGCACATACTTTAACGACCTGATGATCTTCAAGCCCTAAAATTGCCGCCATGGCGCCCACACCGGCGGGCACGGCTTCCTGCATCAATCGCCCTCTTGCGGCCACCAGTCTGATAGCGTCTTCAAAAGATACGGCACCCGAGCAAACCAGAGCGGTATATTCGCCAAGACTATGACCTGCCACCCAAGCCGGACGGATATCGCTTTGCTTACACCAAGCTTCCCAGATAGCAAAACAGGCGGCCAGCATGGCCGGCTGTGTATTATATGTCTTGTTAAGTGTTTCCTCAGGGCCATTGGCTACAATAGCCCATAGATCTGTACCCAGTGCATCGGACGCCTGCTCGAAGGTATGTTTTACTACAGGATAGCTCTCCGCCAACGCTGAAACCATGCCAACGGATTGAGAACCTTGCCCTGGAAAAACAAAAGCCAAATTATAATTATGTTTATTCATTAATGCGTTTGTCTTTTAATATTTAATTAAGGCGGAACCCCATGTGAATCCTGCTCCAAATGCTTCAAGCAGAACCACTTGTCCGCGCTGAATGCGCCCGTCGCGGATCGCTTCATTAAAAGCAAGAAGCACGGAAGCCGAGGATGTGTTGCCTTGATTTTCAAGTGTCAGGACAACATGATCCATGGACATTTTTAATTTCTTAGCTGTTGCCGCGATAATACGTATATTGGCTTGATGAGGCACCAGCCAATGGACATCGGACTTTTTCATATTATTAGCCGCCAATGTCTCATCGACGATACGGCCCAACGTGTTCACTGCGACTTTAAACACTTCATTGCCGCGCATCTTGACGAAACCGGACTCGTCTTTGTTTAATTCCGTGGCCGCCTGCGGATTTGGGCAATAAAGTAAATCCTCGTATTCGCCGTCGGAATGGATATGTGTTGATAAAATACCGGCTTCAGATGAGGAGCTTAGCAATAAGGCCCCTGCTCCGTCACCGAATAAAATACAAGTACTTCTATCCGCCCAGTCGACAACGCGCGAACAGATTTCAGAGCCGACAACAAGCACTTTTCTTGCCGCGCCTGACTTAATATATTGATCGGCAATACTCAAAGCAAAAATTGAGCCTGAACAAGCTGCCTGTATATCGAAAGCAACGCATTTTTTGATTCCCAGACGCTGTTGCAACAGACACCCGGTGCTAGGATATACACGATCCGGCGTTCCCGTCGCCACAATGATCAAGTCAATTTCTTCAGGATCAATTTGTGCCGCATCGATAGCTTGTCTTGCCGCGATTTCCGCCATACTTGAAGCGGTCTCGTTCACCCCTGCGATTCGGCGGCTCTTAATGCCGGTTCGCTCATAAATCCAGCTGTCGGATGTATCGACAGTTTGGGATATGTGATCGTTCGTGCGAATCTCTTCCGGCAGATATCCGCCGGTACCGATTACTTTTGAATAACGGATCATGCGCTTTCTCTCCGGGCCAATGTCTGTTCAACTTGCTCGCTTATTTTTCTGATAACATCTTTTTTGATTTCTACTTCGGCAAGATGAATGGCTGTTTTAAAAGCCAGCACATCGGCTCCGCCATGACTTTTGATGACCAAACCACGTAATCCTAGGAAGCTGGCACCGTTATAGAGACGAGGATCTATGCGTTTTTTAAATGACTTCAGCACCGGATAAACAAGCAATCCAGCCAGCTTGGTTAAAATATTTTTACCGAAGGCTTCTTTAAGTGCAGTCCCGATCATTTTAGCCGCACCTTCAATTGACTTCAGCGCAACATTACCGACAAAACCGTCGGCAACGATCAGATCAACTTTAATATTGCCAGCATTTAAGGAATCGCCTTCTACATAACCGATATAGTTTAACAATGAGTTATCCAACAGCTTTGCCGCTGCTTTAACCTGTTCATTGCCTTTAACATCTTCCTCGCCAATATTTAACAGGCCTACTTTCGGGTTCTCGATGTTCTCTACAGCTTTAACCAATTCGGCGCCCATGACCGCGAACTGAAAAAGATGCTCGGCACTGCAATCGACATTACCTCCGAGATCGAGCGCATGGGTATGTCCATAGATCGAAGGTAATGTAGAAATAATGGCGGGGCGGTCAACGCCTGGAATCATTTTCAGAACGAACCTTGCCGTAGCCATTAATGCTCCGGTATTACCGGCGCTAACGCAGGCATCAGCCTGGCCGTCACGAACCAGATTGATAGCTACTCGCATTGACGAATCTTTCTTATTTTTCAGTGCTTTAGACGGGGACTCATCCATACCGACGCACTCCGATGCGTGCTGGATAGTCAGCCTGTCTTTATATTTATGCAGGCTTTGCGCTAAATACTGTTTAAGAATGGTTTCGTCACCCACTAAAATCAGCTTTAAGTCTGGATTGCTTTTCAAACAATCCAATGATGCTGGAATGGTTACTTCGGGACCATGGTCCCCGCCCATCGCATCAATCGAAATTGTTAAACTCACGCTTACGAATGACTCCGGAGGTATTAAAAAAAGCCGAACCCGGCCGGGTTCGGCATATCATCATTCTAAAAGGGAGAAAGATTAATTAATCTTCGTCGCCAGTCGTTACAATTTGGCGACCTTTGAAAAAACCGTCTGGAGTAACATGGTGACGCAAATGAGTTTCACCTGTCATTGGGTCTTGAGAGAGCGCTCTGCTGGTTAAAGCATCATGTGAACGACGTTGACCACGTCTTGAACGTGATACTTTACTTTTTTGTACTGCCATTATAAATCTCCAGTTTTTTTAAGTTTGGCTAAGATGGAAAAAGGATTTTCGGGGGGTGATTGCACTTCCTCGGATGATGAGGCTTCCTTGTTAAAATCCGCGTCCGGCACAGAACAGTCATGCTGATGCTTTGGAAATGTTGGTAACGCAAGCAATAACTCGTCTTCAACAATATCCTTAAGAAGGATTTTTTCTTCATCAATCAGTAACGGTTCATAAACTTCGGGCAATCTATCTGCTTGATCTATTGAGGTAACAATACCTAGTTTGATTTCAGCACTGACAGGCCACTTCACAGCCTGCAAACAGCTTTGACATTCAAGTTCCAAAATCGCCTCTATGTGTCCCTCAATTTTAGCCAGTCGTCCTTCTCGGCCAAAAAAAAGATCAACAGCAACAGCCCCGGTATCATTCAGCAGTGTATCCGCCAAACGATCCAGACTGCTTAAAGGTATTTCGCCCTTAAGTTCAGCGCGCTTGTCCGCGAGTTGTAAAGGGTCTATATATTCGGGCAATCGATCTAACATAACTATACAATGATATCTGGAATCAATAACTGCGTCAAACTTACAACAATTGCCAATATGAAAATCAACAACTTAATTCTGGCTTCGGGTTCTCCCTATAGACAAGTTGCATTAAAAAAGCTTCATTTGGATTTTGCGGCGATCAGTCCCGAAATAGATGAAACGCAGCAGCCTCGTGAATCACCGCAAGATCTTGCTTTGCGCCTGGGGAAAGCCAAAGCGTGGGCGTTATGCCAACAGTACCCTGCGCATCTTATTATCGGCTCGGATCAAGTCGCGATGCTTAATGGCAAGCAATTACACAAACCGGGCAACCGGGCAAAGGCAATCGAGCAACTTCAAATAGCATCGGGCAATACAGTTACTTTTTTTACCAGCATCTGTATTGTAAACAGTAAATCCATGCTTTGCATGTCCGATTTGGATATCTGCTCAGTTTTCTTTAAGACATTAACGAATCAACAAATCGAACATTATGTCGATCTTGAAAAACCTTACGATTGCGCCGGCAGCTTTAAATCCGAAGGCTTGGGTATTGCGTTGTTTGAAAAAATACAGGGTGAAGACCCAAATGCCCTGATCGGCTTGCCGTTGATAAAATTAATTTCGTTATTGGAGAAATTTGATGTGCACGTACTTTAATGGAAGCGCTTGCCGGGGCCTAGCGACTCAAATACCTGTTCAAACTCGTTGTCAGCCCGGTTCATTAGTTCAGCGATTTGCGATTCACTCAGCCTGACAATGGACAAGGTTTCATCGGAAATTTCGGCCAGTATTTCCGGCACGGCTCTCTGTTGTCCCTTACCATCGGCCAAACGAGTTGCCAGATACAGCAAATGCGCATCCAACTTGTGCACCAGCGCTTTTTCTGGCGTTAAGTAATATCGTATTGCTTCCGATAATGAATCAGGCAACCCCCATGATTCAATCAACTCCGCACCAACCTGGGCGTGAGTGAATCCTATTATTTCCTGCTCCAGGCCGGCTACAAGGCCGCGATTGTGATCAGCCGCCAATAATACCTGAAGCGACTTGTCAGGTATTTGGGTATATAAAACCAGCGAGCCTATATCATGCAACAATCCGGCTAACAATAACCGCTCGCAATGCAACACGGCACATTTTTTAGCCAATAGGCGAGCTATCACCGCACAATTGACGCTACGCAGCCAAAAAGCCGTCATATCCACCAGGTCATGCGGGATTCTATTGAACGTATTAACTATCGATGTCGCCAGAATCAAACTGCGCAGATTCTCGTTGCCGATGACGGTTATAGCTCTGGAAATCGTATCAATTCTTGCCTGACAGCCATAAAAAGCACTGTTGACGATTTTCAGTAATCGCGCGCTCAATGCCGGATCCTTGGTTATCACCAAGGCGATATCATTGATGGAAAAACGAGGATTTCCGGTCATCTCGCGAAGCTGATAATAGATGTCCGGCAAAGAAAATAATTCCTGCCCCTCTTGCACCAGGTACTTCGCTGTATTTTCGGTCATGGAAAACTTATTTGTTATAAAGCGCTAGAACCTGTTTCACGTAGTTACGTGTTTCCGGATAGGGTGGAATTGAATTGTGATACTTTATTACAGCATTTTCTCCGGCATTATAGGCGGCAACGGCAAGATCCAAATTCGAATTAAACATCTTCAGCAAATCCTTCAAGTATCGGGTTCCGCCATTAATATTCTGGTCAGGATCACGCCGGTCAGTTACGCCATAGCGTCTTGCGGTGGCGGGCATTAACTGCATTAGCCCAACCGCACCGGCCGATGAGACGGCGGCGGCGTCATAAGCGGATTCCGCTTGAATAACGGCATGCAGTAGCTTTTCGTCGACCTGATGTTTAGCCGCCGCCTGGGCAATCATATCCGCATATTTTTTCTTGTTCACGCTTACATAGGGCAATGCTTTTGAATAACTCTTGGGTCTTGTTCGAATAATGCGCTTATAAAGCTTGTTTTTAGGGTCATCCGTATAATAGACATGCCCTTCAGGATCGATATATTTATAGACATCGGCCAACACTTGATTGGATATAAGCAAGGTAAACAATAAAACAACAGTGACTCTTATCATTTTTGTTATTTTCCCTAGTCAGATATAAAGCCGCATGGGCAGCCTTTTTTTGCCAAAAAATACCAGCCCCCCATAACAGTGGGGCTATTGCGAGAAATTTGGTATTAATTTTCCATCATAAGGTTTAAACCACCGGCTTTAGCCGGTCAGCTTTAGCTGCGATAATCTGGCCAAGGAGGTGGCAATGGACTATAGATACGGCAGCCATACGGTTTACCAAATTGAGTACCATTTTGTTTGGGTAACGAAGTATCGTTATAAAGTTCTGAAAGGTGAAATAGCCGAACGAGTGAGAGACTTGGTGCGGCAGACGTGTGAAGCCTTTGAGATACGGATCATCAAAGGCGTGGTGAGCAAAGATCATGTGCACATCTTGGTGAGTGCACCGCCGAATATGGCTCCCAGTGAAATCATGAGGCGAATTAAGGGACGAACATCGAGCTATCTGCTCGAAGAGTTTCCGCACTTGAAAAAGCGATATTGGGGAAGGCATTTTTGGGCGCGCGGATATTTTTGCGCCACCGTTGGCCAGATGACGGATGAAATGATCAAACAGTATTTGGAGCATCATTTTGAACCTAATCCCAATGACAATTTTAAGATGGAACCCGATTAAGACGCGTCGTTTAGTCGACGCGTATCCGGACTTTCAGTCCGTTATTCGAACCCACCCGCTTGAGCGGGTGGTTGTTTAGTTGCCGTCTTTATAAGGATAGTAAAGACTTGGTTTCACTGCCAGAAGCAGTGCCGTTTTTTATTTGGAATCGGACAGATAATTGTCTATGTCTTCTTTTGAAAACCCTATTTTTTTGGCGACACGATCAGCATGACTCACCCGGGAAATTCCGGGAATTAGCTTATAAGTCGGAGCCTCATTGGCGAATTCAACCTGGCGCGGCACACCTATACCCTGGGCAACAAAATTATCGACCAACTGATGATTGTGGGTGATCAATATAGTGCTATTGCCTTTTCGATAAAATCCATTCAACACATTGGAAGAAGATTCCATTTTTTCTTCAAAAGTTGTCCCTTCGGATAATTCATCGAGTACTACCAGGCTTTTAGCCGTCGTGGTTAAAAAGATATCCTTGGTTCTTTTCAGTTCCGTGCCGAAACGGCCTTCCCCATCATCCAAATGACTGATTTCCGGCACCTGATAATAAATCCTGTCGGCCACGGTAAGCGTGGCCGAGCTGGCAGGTACATAACAACCTATTTGCGCCAACAGTTGAATTTGAGTAACGGTCTTACAGAATGCTGTTTTGCCTCCGCTATTAGGACCGGTCACCAGGACCAGCTTGTCGTTATCCAGGATAAAATTGTTACCAACATAATCAGGATTTTCCTTACCCAAAACCGGATTTCTGGCATCGGCCAGGTTGATGCGATGATGATCAGCCTCAATCAACTCCGGCAAAACCATGTCGCCGCCAAAAGCATCGGCAAATTTTATAAACGACAACAATTCATCCAGTTCGCCCAACGCATCCAGCGTCTCACCGACCGCCGGCGAGCTTTTGAACTCGTTTCTCAACGGGATAATGCAACTGTCCCTGTCAAAACCGCCGACAACCGGAAAGTAAACTAATAACAAAGGAATGAAGAAAATGGATGCGGTCGGGATGGCTTCTACTGAAACTTTGAACATGTCTGTTGGAAATAAACTTGCCAACACCCAGATGATGCCGAAAACCAGCGTCAGCAAAAGCGGCTTGAAGATACGGGGCTTAAAGATAATCGCTGGTGAAAATGAACCTTCTCTTTCCTGTTTTGATTTGATGCCGTTTTCAGTGATATAGGCAGGACCTTCCATCAATGAATAGGCCCGGGATTCTGCAAACGCTTTGATTTTGTCAAAAACATTCTTTAAATAAGCGCTTTTCGGCGCTTCGCTAACTTGAATCTGGTCAACCAGCTCAAGCATAAAACGAATGCCTCTTTTATACTGTAAATAGCCATAACCCTCGATTTCATGCTCTTCCCTGGCGGTACCGAAAGAACCGAGGAATTCGCCGAATAATAGCAGATAAAAGTTTTTCTCGTTTGCCGCCGCGTTTTGGACAATATGTTCGAGATTTTCTTTTAATGCTGAATTATTGCGCAGTTCCTCGACAGCTTCCTGTTTGGCCTTGATTTCCTCCAAGACACCCAGCGGTTGCGTTAAGGACCGGAACAGGACCGCTTGCCCGATCATCGTTGAAGCATGATTGACCGTATCAAACACTTCATTGACTTCAATTGTATTGAAAGCGCTTTCATCGATCACGCCTTCACCGGTTTTCAGCGGTTTGGTGGACTGAACCTCAGGCCAGACATTATCGCGCCAACTTTCTAATAGGGTTTCTTTCATCGTTTTAGCTCTTTATTTTTATCAAGGACACCAAAAACTATAATCGCGGCCACAACAATGCCGGATAGCATGACATTTTCTTTTGAAGCACCAATCAGATAAGCGGCTCCCCCGCCTATCCCCATGCCGATGCCTGTATAAGCGAGGCTGCGCATCAGACGGCATATCGCACAGTTTTGATCGTATCCTCTCATAACATATAATTCTCAAAGTCTTTGCTCGAATAGCTTAACTATAGCATTAACATGAGATGTTGAATCATTAAGCGCCGGAATATAGCGATAGACTTCGCCGCCGGCGGCCATAAACAAGCGTTTGTTTTCCATGGCGATCTCTTCCAGCGTTTCCAGGCAATCCACAGCAAACCCCGGACAAACCATATCAATTTTTTTTATGCCTTGTTTCGGAAGACTTTGCAATGTCTCCGCGCAATAAGGCTTTAACCATTGTGCTTTGCCAAAGCGAGACTGAAAAACGACTTGCCATTGGTCTTTGTTGAGATTCAGTCTTTCGGCAATCAAGGCAGCGGTTTTATGGCACTGATGAAAATAAGGATCCCCCCATTTCGTCAACTGCTCAGGCAGACCATGAAAGGACATCAATAATAAATCGTTTTTTCCTTGTTCACGCCAGGTTTGCTCAATCGATTCGGCGGCCGCCGCAATATAATGATCATCCTGATGATAATCGCTGATAAATTGAAAACTGGGCAAATACCGCCACCGATTCAATTCCCGGACCAAATCATCATAAACGGATGCCGTCGTTGTCGAAGAGTATTGGGGATACAAAGGCAGAACAATTAAATTGTCGATACCTTGTTTTTTTAGGAAATTTAATTGCTTTGCGATGGAAGGCTCGCCATAGCGCATGGCATAGTCCGTTACAACGCCCTCGGCGTTTAACCGCCCGGCTACTTGTTCAGTCAATTGGCGAGTCAGATAGACCAGTGGCGAGCCCTTTTTATCCCATATCTTACGATAAGCCGCCGCCGATCTACGCGGACGAAAAGGCAAGATAAAAAAACGGAGTATTATCCACCATAACGGGCGCGGTAGATTGACCACGCGAGGATCGCCGAGAAACTCCTTAAGAAAGCGCCGGACGGCTGATGTAGTCGGGGCGGCAGGCGAACCTAAATTCACCAATAGCACGCCCGTTTTCCTGGTGGCGGCGCTTTGATGCGGCATGCGTAGAACCTATCGGTTAATCAGATTTAAAAACTCAGACCGCGTACTGATTTCCTTACGGAACACCCCTGTCATTACCGAAGTTGTCATGATTGAATTCTGTTTTTCGATGCCCCGCATCATCATGCATAGATGTTTGGCTTCAATAACCACGGCGACACCTCTGGCGCCGGTCGCAAGTTCGATCGCATCGGCGATTTGCTTGGTCAGTTTTTCCTGAATTTGCAGACGTCGCGCATACATGTCGACGACACGGGCTATCTTTGACAAACCAAGCACTTTGCCTTTTGGTAAATAACCGACATGACATTTGCCGATAAACGGCAGTAAATGGTGTTCGCACAAAGAATACAATTCAATATCCTTAACGATAACCATGTCTTCGGTGTCCGCTGTAAAAATAGCGCCGTTTAGCACTTCCTCCAGCGTTTTATCGTAGCCGTTGTTCAGAAATTTAAAAGCCTTGGCTGCGCGTTTAGGGGTATCGATCAGGCCTTCGCGGTTTAGATCTTCACCGACTGCTTCGATAATTTTGGAAAAATGCTCTTCCATAGTTTCAGTCTCAATTACAAAAAATAGCAGGCTAGTATACATCATTGATTAGCGATTTTAATGCATCCACAATGACATTTTCGTCCGCGCCGGGTTTACCAACATTTTCACTGATATGCCGGCGCCAGCCTCGGGCGCCCGGTGCGCCATGAAACAGCCCCAGAATGTGCCGTGATATGCTATTTAACCGGACACCATTTTTAAGCTGCCGCTGGATATAGGGAATCAGCAAGTTTAAAACTTCTTGCCGCGATCTGGGCCTGCACACCTCATCAAAAAATCGCCTGTCGACCTCGGCTAAAAGGTACGGGTTATGATAGGCTTCCCGCCCTACCATGACGCCGTCAACATGTTTAAGCACCTCTTCTGCCTGATCCAGCGTGGTGATACCGCCATTTAATATAATCTCCAGCCCCGGCAGATCATTTTTTAATTGATAGACATGATCGTAGCGT
Source organism: Methylobacter marinus A45 (assembly GCF_000383855.1). Taxonomy (GTDB): domain Bacteria; phylum Pseudomonadota; class Gammaproteobacteria; order Methylococcales; family Methylomonadaceae; genus Methylobacter; species Methylobacter marinus. Next base: position 4,426,571 of record NZ_KB912877.1, on the reverse strand, counting down.
AACGGCGGTACTTCCCGGTTTTGTTTGGGCGACAATCCGCTTAACCAGGCTTTTCTGGCATGAACAATAAAGGTATTGCAGCCGGCATTGGCCACGGTCATTACAAAATCAAGTAACTCTTCATATGAATCGCGCTCATCAATACCTATTCTCGATTTAACCGTTACAGGAATCGAAACCGCCTGAAGCATGGTTGCCACACACTCGCCCACCAGTTCCGGTTCGGCCATCAAACAGGCGCCGAAGCGCCCATTCTGAACCCGGTCGCTGGGACAACCGACGTTTAGATTGACCTCATCGTAACCCCAGTCTTCAATCATCTTTGCGCAGACAGCAAGATCTTTTGGGTCGCTGCCGCCTAATTGAAACGCCACGGGATGTTCGGCGTTATTGAATTGTAAAAACCGGCTGGGGTCCCCATGCAATAACGCCCCGGTCGTGACCATTTCGGTATACAACAAGGCATGCCGGGAAATCAGGCGGTGAAAATACCGACAATGCCTGTCAGTCCAATCCAACATCGGAGCCACGCAAAACCTATGTGGCTTATAATTTTTTAAATGCATTTATTGATTTTAATCGATTTTGCAAGATTACTTCGTTTTAAAAAAATCTTGGATATTCTTGTCTATTTCCAGAATATTTATGGCTATTTCAGAATCAAAATTGCCCAAAAAATGGGATCTATTAGTTATTATCATACAAATTTCTTGGTCGAAATTCATAAGCTATTGAAGTCCTCCTGTTTTAGACTGAAATATTTAATGACTCACATCGCGTGACACGCAAGGTAGCCATTTTTCGAATGGGATTGTATTTGTGCGCCATCAAATTTCTCCTGCCTGGATTCCAGCCTTGGCCAGTCGCGTCATCCACGCGCCACGTTTGCCATGTGCGCTGAGTAATTTGATTAGGCTAGTTTGAAATTCGGCTTTGCGCCCGGCTTGGTCCATGGCCTCGGCCAAATCCTTCACTGCTTGCAAGGCCTGATCATAGGCATGGCCGGAGCCGCGTTGCAACGTTTGGTCGATAGCCGCCCAAGCCATATCCGAACTAGCCGCCAGGCGTTCCAGCTGTTGTTTGCGCTCGGCACGACGCTTGGCTTCCTAGGCCTCGCGCCTCTGCCGTTCGAGCTCTAGGCGCCGGACCCTGGCTATTGCTCGAGCGGCATCGATTTCGGCAACGGTGCGACGCGGAAGCGGAGAAGATTTTGGTTTGGATGAATGTTCCCGCTGCCAGGCCAGATAACGCTGCCGCAGTGCCCGCTCCGCTTCTTGACTGCGTCCTTCCAACAACAAACGTGTCGTTGCCTGCATGCTTTCCAGGGTTTGCAATGCAATCCATGCATCAAGATCCGGATCAATAGTCTCATGATCGGGTAACGCAGGACTGGCGCTGGCGGCGGCTGCGAGCCAGTCGGAATCGATTTGCAGAAATTCCGTCAAGTCGGATTGTGCAGGGGTTAAGGTTCCCAAGCCTGTCGGCATGGGCGGCTCGATATCGTCATCACCCAATTCTCCATTACACACTCGCGCCAGCCAGCCTAAGTAGAGCGGCCGGGTATCGCCCCGCAATAACTCGTCCCGCAACGGCAATAAGCTATCCATCCACCCCGGACCGTCTTCGTGACACCAAAAACGTTCGAATTCACCCGAATCGTCATTAAAGCCCCAATATACTATCCAATGATCGGTCGTCGGCGTTACACTAAAAGCATCGATAAAGCCGGATTGCGCACCGCTTCGCGATGGCAGAGTGAATGGGTCCGGCGTAGCCTTATCCAATGCCGAAATGGGTAAACGCAATAACAAACTGCACGTTCCCCAATTGGCCGAATAAACGTGTGCGTCGAAATAACGTTGTATCCAATCGAGAGGATCGCCTTTGAGATCGCCCCAATGGTATTCGTTGATGAAGTTGGTCGCCGTAATGGTCGCGCGGGAGGAACGGCTACGCAGTTCCGCTTGTTGTTGTGGCGTGAGCGGCCGATCGACCGCTCTGAATTCGTGATATTGATATTCACTCATGGGTTTATCTCGATACAAACAGACGTCTGAACGTTTCGGTAAAAACTGGTCTCGCTGAGCGGTGGAACCACCGACAAACAATTTTTGATCAAAAAGCCCCCAGCTTTGTCCGCTTGGTAGATAACTCAGCAGGTATGATGGATGGGGCATTAAAAACAAATATGTCTATGATATAATATTTCTTTAATAAAATATAATATCAAAAACGCGAGCTTGCCAGTTTGACATCGGCATCCGCCCAGACTTGCTCAAATTGTTGCTGAACCTCATCAGCCTCTTTAGTGCTACCCTGTTCGCGCAGGCTTTGAGCAAGTCCAAACAGCGACCAGCCGTTTTGCGGGTGATCAAGCAGATCCTGCCGGTAGGCCAGTTCAGCTTCCCCTGCCCTGCCCGCCGCCAGCAGTACCGCACCGAGCACTTGCCGTGGCGGCAGATACCAATCCTTGGGTTCGGTGTAATTAAGTGCGTCCTCAATCTCTACCGCCTTCTGGAGATGAGCAACCGCCTCATCATAATTCTTATTCTGAGCCGCTAATTCGCCATGTAATATTTCCGCCCCAATTTGTAAAATCCGCGCCACGGAATTCAAGTCAAAAACCGTGAGTTCAACCGCCGCCGGATCCGCGATGAGTTTTTCAAGACTGTTGAGTTCGCGCACGGCCTCATCTATTCTTCCCTGCCTGAGCATTGCCAGTCCGCGAGCATAATGCCAGACGCCACTGGCGTAAACCAGATCCGCTTCCGGCGCCGGTTCATTCAAAATAGCCTCCCATTCGCCGAACAAGGCCTTGGTGTAGAGCGGAATCATATAAAAATGCTGTAATGTGCCGCTGAATCCGGGTTCTCGCATCATGTCGGCATCGACTTGAGATGCCGTATCGGCGGCGGCATTTGAGGATAATGCCTTTTGGCCGGTTTTGATCGCGGCGGCCCACAGGAAATGATGGTTGTGCGGTACATAAGCAAGCGTATAAATACTTTCGGCATGCGCATGACTCAGGTAACCACGGTCAATTTTGACCGCCTGTTGGTTAGCTCTTATCGCATCGCGATAACGCCCCACCCGAATATAGATATGCGCCGGCATATGCACCAAATGTCCCGAACCGGGCACCAAAGATGGCAAACGCTCGGCGCTGGCAACCGCCTTTTGAACATAAGGCGAAGCCTCCAAGACATGGATGTACAAATGATTTGCCAGGGGATTGTTGGCATCGATCTCAAGTGCCCGTTCCAGCGTCGAGACGATTTCCGCCGTCCATGGTCTGGCATCGCCCTGCTTGGTCCAAAAATCCCATGGATGCATATCCATCAGCGACTCGGCGAACAAGGAGGCGATGACCGCGTCATCGGGAAACTGATTTGCTACATCGCGCATCGCCGCAGCATAGTATCGATCGAGCGCCGTACGGTCCTGATAGATTTCCCGTGCATAACGTTTGAATAATGCCCGGATCAGGGCCTGCTCTTTTTTCGGTTTCGATTGAGACAATTCCAGCGCTTTTTGAGCTGATTGATATGCCTGGGGCACTACAGCCGGGTCCATGGGTGCATTGATATTCGGACCCAGCACCAGCGCCTCGCCCCAATAGCACATCGCGCAGTCCGTATCGAGACTGTACGCCTGGCGGAAGGAACGCGCCGCTTCAGCGTGATTGAAACCGAAACTCAAAATCAGCCCCTGGTCAAAATAGCGCTGCGCCAGCGGACTTAAGGTCGAGACAGGATAATGATGAGTGTCCAGATCGTCGAACAAACGCACAGTCGCCTTGCCGGCTGCCACGTTGACCGAAAAGCACATCAGCAGGGGAATGATAATTCGTTGCGGACGTGACAAGAGTCGAGCTTTCATAGTTGATGCCCCATAAGTTTAAGGTTTGGATTCAATATCCCGCTGTTCGATGACCACCTGCCAGGGCCGCTCGATAGTCGGTATGACGTGACCTTCATCATCCAGTGCGGCCTGGCTCAGGGAAACCGCATCGAGCACGTTGCCGCCAATAAGGTCCAGTTTATCCGAGCGCCTGTTCACCACGAGATCACAGTGATAAGGACCTCGTCTCAGCCGTGCGAATGCACTCACCTGCTGAATGAAACGCGCCTCGCGAGGCGCGCAAAGCAAATCTCCCGGCCTGGGCGAATACTGACGCGCGTCGCGCGCGATGAAGCGGGCATTATTATCGGCTGACAAGGCGTGTTCGATATAGTCCCAATGCAGTAGCGTGGAAGGCAGATCTTTTTCCGGCACGCCGGCGCTGCGCGCCAGCCAGATTATAAAAGCACCCGACCAGGGACGCAGTTCGCCCTCATAACCTACTATCGGCAATGACGAAACCGTGTACCAGTACAACATCACACGTGATAAAAACGGCGGCCGGGTTTCATGGCTGAACGTCGTTTCTGACGGAAAGACCAGCACCGGTGGTTGACTGGTATAATCCGCAACCGGCTGGCCAAATATCGTCCATTCCTGATGCGCCAGATAAATCATGCGCTCACGTATGGAAGGGATGGCGAAACCAGGCTTGATGCTTGCGTTTGGCGTAATTCGCGGCGGTTGCCCGGCGGTAACCAGCGTGCAACCGACCTGCATTAAAATCAGCCATAAACTTAAACCATGCCGATATCCTCTCACACGTTCACCACTACACGCCAGTGCCTGCCTGGTTCTATTCCCATCAACTCAATATCGAGGTCAAGAAATTGCCGTATGACGTCAACATTGGTCAGACTATGCTCGGATAACGGGCCAGTCACAAACGAACCGCCGGCTCCCTGGCTCAACGGCAGCAGAAGCTGGTCGGCAAGATAGCGACCGACCGGCGCGCCTATGGCCTGATAGCGGTGCAGCTCATCCACGACTCTATCGGCCACCTGTTCGGCACTGATGCCGCGGGTTCCAATACTTTCAAAGATTTCTGTAACGTTTTGATAATTCATTTGCAGGGAAATGATATTGCCTGGGCCTGGAGATTCAACTGTTTCCAGGGTAATGCTTTCATCGGGCCAGTTCAGCCTTTTCAATAATTGTCGCTTTTCCCGAACCAACACATGACTGGGTATGCGGGACGCTATGCATTTTGCCCGTTTACCGAGCAGCTGCGTCTGGCTGTCCAGTTCTATCTTGCGGTAATTTGCCGCCGGCATGATGGTTATTGTCCACCTTCCCCCACCTGCCGGATAGAAACCATAGCGCTCGACCCCGACATCGAATTCAGCTCCCATTTGCCTTAAAACCGGTAAAAAACAATACCGGATAAAATCAAAACTGGGGGCCATCGGATTATGCGTGCCGCCTTCAAGAATCAACCGCGATGGTTTGCCGGTTAACAGCAAGGCCGGCAGCACCGTCTGAAATACCAGCGTACTGCTGCCGGCGCTTTCAATGACAAAGTGATAGTCGCCGGCTTTTATTGCGCCCGGGATAAACTCAATGATTCGGGAACCAATGACCGCACCCTTAACCCGCGCATCGCAGACCTCAGCCATGGCGTTGATGCAAGCTAAATGCTGCCGCATCAGTCCCGGTTTTTTTCTGCCTTGTCTGATATTCTTGATAAGCATCGGTTTCCCGAGACTCGCGGACAAGGACAGCGACGTTCTCAACACCTGTCCGCCACCCTCGCCTTGTGCGCCATCTATCTCGATCATATTCATACCCTCGCAGCGGTATTTTTATGACTACATACCGAGCATTATAAGCCTCTGGCCTTGGAAGGAATAGGCGACAAACTCACGTATATATGTCTATGATATAATATGTTTTATATAAATATTTTTCATGACGCTGCTTCTACCGGAATGGCTCAGGTCTTATAATTGGATAGGCGCCTATTTGTCTATGATATAAATACAATAATATATAAATCGAACAGTAGCCGCCTGCTTACGCGCATGGCCCGTGGTTCGCGGGCCAACCCCATGAGAACAGGTAATGCAAAGATTTATCTGCGTCTGCCGAAGACCGGCCTTATTGAATTACGGCACTGTTTTTTCAATGCCGCTTGATTTGCGCCTTGGCGGCCTCGACGATATTTTCCGCTGTGAACCCGAAGTGTTGAGCGACGACTTTTGCCGGCGCGGACAACCCGAAGGCATGCAGTCCGAACAAGGCGCCATCGCAGCCGGCATAGCGCTCCCAGCCGAAGCTGGAGGCCGCCTCTACGACGACGCGCGCTTTGATCCGAGGCGGCAGCACGCTGTCCCGATATTCCTGGCTCTGAGCCTCGAATAGTTCCCAGGACGGCATGCTGATTACCCGCGCCTTGATGCCTTCCGACATCAACTGTTCATATGCCGTGATGCAAAGCGCAACCTCGCTGCCGGTCGCCAGCAACAGTACATCGGGCTGCTGGTCCGCGGCATCGGCAAGCACATAGGCGCCGCGCGATACGCCGCTTGCCGGCGCGTATTTCGAACGGTTCAGCGTCGGTACCGCCTGCCGGGTCAGAACCAGGCTGACCGGGCGATCCTTGAGCCGCATGATGACGCGCCACGCCTCGACCACCTCGTTCGCATCCGCCGGCCGCAGCAAAACCATGCCCGGCATGGCGCGGAAAGACGCAAGATGCTCGACGGGCTGATGAGTCGGTCCGTCCTCGCCCAGGCTGATCGAGTCATGCGTCCAGATATAAATGACAGGCAGTTCCATCATCGCGCAAAGCCGCACCGCCGCGCGGCAGTAATCGCTGAAAATGAAGAAGCTCGCGGCATAAGGCCGCAGTTTCGACAGGCTCAGGCCGCTGGCAATCGCACACATGGCATGCTCGCGCAGACCGAAATGTAAATTACGTCCGGCATAATCGCCCCCCTGCCCCGGCGCCTGAAATTCGTCGGCCGGTTCGGCGCTCAAATGCGTCTTGGTCGACGGCGCCAGATCCGCCGCGCCGCCCAGCAGCCAGGGCATTTTTCCTGCTATGGCATTCAGCACCTTGCCCGATGATTCACGCGTCGCCATACCCTTCGCATCGGCCGGAAAATCAGGCAACGCGCTGTCCCAGTCCTCGGGCAGCTCGCCATTCTGCATCCGGTCGATCTGCCCGGCAAGATCCGGAAACTGCCGGCGATAAGCCGTAAACCGCTCATCCCAAGCCGAACGGGCCGCCGCGCCGCGCTGGCCAAACTCGGACTGGAAATGCGCGGGAACCTCATCCGGCACATAAAATCTCGCATCAGGGTCCCAGCCGTAGGCCTGCTTCGCCAGCCGCGCCTCCTCATCGCCCAGCGGCTCGCCATGGGCTTCTTTGGTATCGTGCTTATTCGGAGCGCCATAGCCGATATGACTCTGCACGATGATCAACGTGGGGCAATCATCGGTATTGAGAAAGACCTCGTAGCTGCGCGCCAGCATCTCCAGGTCATTGGCATCGCTGACGTGAACGACATTCCAGCCGTAGCCGAAAAAGCGCGCCGCCACATCCTCCGTGAAGGTCAGCCGGGTCGAGCCTTCGATAGTGATATCGTTGGCATCGTAAATCCAGCACAAATTGGACAGCTTCAGGTGTCCGGCAAGGGATGCCGCCTCGGCGCAAACCCCTTCCATGATGTCGCCGTCGCTGCATAATGTATATACGTTATAGTTGAACAGTTCGTAACCGGGGCGATTGTAAGTGGCCGCCAGCCAGCGTTGCGCAATTGCCATGCCGACGCTGGTGGCAGCGCCCTGACCGAGCGGCCCCGTGGTTGTTTCAACGCCGGATGTCCAGCCGTATTCCGGGTGGCCCGTGCAACGGCTGTTGATTTGCCGGAAGGTCTTGAGGTCGTCAAGCGTCACGGCCAGCCGGCCGGTTTCCTTGTAACTGGGGCTTGCCGCCTGAACCCGGCACAGATACAGCAAACTGTAAAGCAGCGCCGAGGCATGGCCGGCCGAAAGCACGAAGCGATCGCGGTTCGGCCAGTTGGGATCTTGCGGGTCGAAACGCAGAAAGCATTGCCAGAGGCAGTAGGCTGTCGGGGCCGCGCCCATCGGCGTGCCGGGATGGCCGGACTGAGCCTGCTGCACGGCATCGATGGACAGCGTGCGCAGGGTATTGATGCAAAGCAGGTCAAGCTGGGCTGGATCGGTCATGCTGTCACTCCCGTAAAGAAAAGCCGGATCATGAGACGGGCCCTGCCCCGGCGGCATCGAGCAAGCCGGAAAAATCGACATGGAGCAGGTCGCCGATCTGTTCCACGGTCAGATCGGCCGGAGGGTAAGCGGCGGTGTTGCCGGGATCGAGCGCATAATGGCCCTGGCGCGGAAAGACCGTCGTCAGCCGGTAGTCCCAGATTTTTTTCATTGCCGCCAGAATGCGCAGCTTGTCGTCCACCATCACATAATGCCGGGCCGGATAGCGCTGCTCGACCGCATCCAGCATCTGCTCCTTGTGAATGTAGATCAGCACATGGCCATCGACCGCATCCCAAAGCCCTGAGCGCAGGACCTTGCGCGGCTGAAACACCACATCGCCATCCGACAGGATAACGGGCAATCCCCACTGACGCAGATGCTCGATCACTTCAAGCGCTCCGGGGTACAGGCGATCCACGAACGGATAATCAGCCAGAAAAGAGGACATCAGCAGCAGTTGCGGCTCGTCCATGGCGCCCAGCCGATAACGCTGCAGCGCGCCCAGGTAGTCGGTATAGCCCAGCTCGGCGCGCAGTTTTTCAAAGATGGTCCAGTAGCGCTGACTGTTCGCAATGCCGAATTCACGTTCCAGATGCCGCCTGAGGTCGTCTGTCACGCGGTCGTTATCGAGCAGCGTATTGTCCACGTCCAGCAAAAAGACAATACCGTCCGGCTCGCTCATAACCTCGACCTCTGGCGCCTGGAATCAAGCCTGCCGTTAACGGCGGCGATGACAAGCGCCCAGGCATCGGATATGTCCGCGCGATTACGGCTACTGCCCATGTCAATGCCCTCCTTTCCTGTTCTGCATCACTGCCTTCTGACGGTCATGTCCATATCGTTTGAATTTCCCATAAGATGAACCGTTTAATCGATCGCCTCAGTTCGGTATCAAACATACGGTCACATTTATTGCGTCTGAATGCAGGAGCAAATAGCTGTCCATGCGGTCGTTCGTAATCTTTGTGGCGAAATTGCCACGTCCGACAGTTTTGCCAGGCTTCAATTTTTTCACATGCTCAATCGCTCATGGCGAAAAAAAGCGCCATTTGTTGGAACCCGCCCTCTACACTGCCTGAATAATCGGGCCAAGCCATACGCCAAAAGCAATCCTTCCGCCACCATGACAACGTTGTTGCCTTGAGCGCAAAAAATAAGGAAGATATGCGAAAAATTTATAGTGATAGCGCAACAAGGAGGGAAAATGCCAAGTGTTTTATTGAAGTACGGCGGCAATACACGCAAAAACAAGAAGTTGCTCTTATGGAGGCCGTCCACATGGCCTTGCGCGAAGCTTTCCAGATCGTCCCGGGCGATAAGAACGTTCGCCTCATCGTGCATAAACCGCACCGCTTCGCGTACCCACCCGCACGTGAGCAACCGGATTTTTATACACATATCAGCATTGACGCATTTGCCGGCCGCTCTCTCGATGCAAAGCGAAATCTGTACAAATCCATCGTTAACAACCTTGAGCCTTTCGGCATACCCAAGGACCACGTAAAGATTCTCCTCAGAGAAATCCCGAAAGAAAATTGGGGCATTCGAGGCGGACAAGCCGGTTGCGATGTGGAGTTGGGTTTTAAAATCGAGGTCTAGTCAGGCAATGCGCTCTACCTCATCGCCATACCGGACTGGCACGAAAAACGCTCAGGCCGGTGGATTCAAACTTACCCTTAGACGAACGGAGAAATAAATTGGTTACAGTACATGTCTGGCCCGGCGAGGGCGTAATCGGTAGCGGTGGAAATGTTGGCCACGGTGCAATGACCTGCGGCAACACTTATATCAGCTGGTGGCCGCGGAGCGGGTCGGTTGCTACTTCCCAGGCCGCGTATCAGATACTTATCGGAGAAGATACGGTCCCCGGCAGCGCGGAAGTGTTTAGAGTAGACTGCGCCAGCGAGGGCAATCGTCTGCCACGAGAATACAACTTTACAGGCGTATTCGATGAGGACGAGATTCTTTATGGATGGGCCGCCTGGCAGGCAATTGGAACTTATAACTTAACCTATAGAAGTTGCTGTGCATGCGTGGTCGCGTTACTGATAACCGGCGGACTTTCACGCGTACTTCCCGGAATCCACCGTTATTTCAGTGCGACTCTCGATAGCAGACCAATCATCACTCCGAACGACCTGGATACCCTGGCTCGCGCCGCAAGCACGAGCTTCCGTCCCGAGCGATCTCCTTCAATGGTTATGCCGAGATCAGGCAGATAGCTTGATGGCATGTCCGGCTATTCGCCACTACTTGAACTATCGCACGATAAGACAGGGAACTTCAATGCGCCGGGGCTCAATCAGGTGATTGTCAAGATTAACCTGAACATTTCACCACGAATGCTTGCTAATGTTTTCGCATGAATTTATGAAGTGACGGTAAGAAAAGGACAATACCTTGATTTTCTTCGTGATCTCTGTGGTTTTATGAAACATCCGGGTTAATAACAATAATAAGGAAATGTAAACATGCTGTGCAGAAAATGCTCAGAGCCAATCGACTTTTCACCGTCCAGGACAGAGAGCCTGAAAAGGTTTCGGCAATTTATCGTCTTCTCGTCAGTTTTAATGCTGACCGGCCTGATGCTATATGTACTTGAAGTGCCGATATGGCCTTGGTGGCTGGGAGGAATGAGCGCCTTCGTGCTTTCGCAGGCGCTCCTCAAGTGGCATGATAGTCGATGGGTTATCTGTCGCCGATGCAAGGAGGGATACAGCTATTATGGCCGCGATTAAAGCGGTGCCAAACAACAACTCTTTAAAACACGATAAGAAAGGCTGGCTTACAGGAACAGCCCATATTGAAAATAATCATCCCGTTACCTGAATTTCGTGGGAGATTAAATAATCGCCAGACTTTACTGCGGTGATACTTGCTTTACCCGTAGTGATACAAGGAAAAATAATAACCGAAAAACAGTCAATTGCCCGCGAGGCTTCGCGTGGCTCTTGATGGATTTCACATGATTGGGGGTCAAACATGCACTTTCGCAACTTAAAAAAAATCAGTCTATTAGCCGCTATCTTGTCCGGTTTTAGCCAGGCCGAAGCTTCGGCAACGGCGGCGGCCAATGCCAGCGGCAACGAAACCATTTATTTAAATCAAAACTGGAATGACGCAGAACGGCAACGCTTTTATTTCACGCCGCAGGGATCCTATCTTCTGCCCTATGCGTGGTTCCTGGCGCTGGAACAGCCGAACAACGACGAGCCGTTCATCAGCACCCAAAATATCGAGCGCTTTGGTTATCTTGCCGACGATGAGGCCTATACGCCCGGCAATCCGGACGGCTTACCGATCGGCTTCGCCAGGGAACCGGCAGACAATGGCGAGGACTGGGTCGGCATGACCTGCGCCGCCTGCCATACCGGAGAGATCCGCTATCAGGGCCGGACTATCCGCATCGATGGCGCGCCGACACTGGGCGATTTCACCGCGTTCGAGCAGAGCCTGATCCAGGCGCTGCAAGCGACATTGGGGCAGCCGGACAAATTCGACCGCTTCGCCCAGACGGTATTGACCGGCCCCAACGAGGCGAACAAGACCGCTCTACGGGCGCGAATGTCCGATCACCTGACCTGGCTGGCGCAGTATGACGCTCGCAGCACGCCCACTCATCCATACGGCTATGGCCGCGTCGATGCCTTCGGCATCATCATGAACGAGGTCTTTGGCCGCGATCTGCAGCAACCGGACAATGTCCGCGTACCCGACGCGCCAGTCAGTTATCCGTTCCTGTGGACCTCGCCGCAACTGGACTGGGTACAATGGAACGGGTCGGCCAACAACCCGTTCGGCCGTAATGTCGGCGAGGTGCTGGGAGTATTTGGGCACGTCAATCTGACCGGCCCGCTGGACCAGCTGGGTTGGAGCACGGCCAGGCCGAGAGAGCTGTTTGAACTGGAGAAGCTGGTGAGCAGTCTGACCCCGCCCAAATGGCCGGTCATGGCGCTGGGTCCGATCGACAGTGAAAAAGCCGCTCGCGGCCGGGCCTTGTACTCGGCTTCGCGCGGCGACGAGCCCAGCTGCGAGGCTTGTCATGCGCAGCCTGATGCGAACGGGCATTACCCGATGACGCCGGCGACCGAAAACCGTTTCGGCGTCAGCTTCATCGAAACGCGGATGACCGGTCTCGGCGAGATTGGCACCGATCCGGCCATGGCCATGAACTTCGCGACCCGCAAGGTGAATACCGGCGGTTTGGCGCCGTTTCTGCCGGCCCCTTTCACCGGGGCAACGGAAATTCCGGCGCCTGCGCTGCTGTCAATACTGGTCGGCATGGCCGTATCCGACGGCATCGCCACCGCCCAGCCTCCGTTCAGTGCCGCGGAAACCGCCGAGCTGATCGGTTACCGGCTTAAGGCACGGGGCTTGCCGCCGTATTCGCCAAGAAATCTGCTTGCCTATCGCGCCCGTCCGTTGGACGGCATCTGGGCAACCGCCCCGTATCTGCATAACGGTTCCGTGCCAAATCTGTATCAGTTGCTGTTGCCGCCAAGCGAACGTCAGCAAACGTTCTATGTGGGAAGCCACCAGTTTGATCCGGAAACAGTCGGCTATCGTTCGAAACCGGGCCAAGGCGCCTTCCTGTTCGACACCCGCCTGCCAGGCAACCTGAACACCGGGCATTATTATGGCACTGATCTTACCGACAACGAGCGTTGGGATCTGATCGAGTTTATGAAGACCTTGTAGCATCCAGGCAAGCGGCTCGCAGACCAGTCGATGCCTGCGGGCCGCTGACCCAGATCGATGATAATGACTATGAAACGTATTGCGAGATGTATCCTGACAGCGCTGTGTCTGCCGGCAAGTGTTCTTGCCGATATTGCACCGGACCAGCTTGTAGCCGCGGCAATCGAGAGAACCACGCACAAAGTGGTTTATGACGGCAGTTATTATCGTATCCCCTACCCCGGCGGCGATATTCCCGAGGGGGTTGGCGTCTGCACCGATGTCGTCATCCGGAGTTACCGGGCGCTGGGAATTGACCTGCAAGCGCTGGTGCATGAAGACATGGCCGCGAATTTCAGCGCCTACCCTTCAAAAAAGCTATGGGGCTTGAAGCGGCCGGATGCAAACATCGATCATCGCCGGGTTCCCAACCTGCAGGTGTTTTTCGCGCGGCACGGGCAGGCATTGCTTGTATCGGACCGCGCGGAGACTTATCAGCCCGGGGATATTGTTTCCTGGATGCTGCCGGGCAACCTGCCGCATATCGGGATCGTCGCCGACGAAACAGCCTCAGCCACACAACGGCCGCTGGTCGTACATAACATCGGACAAGGCCCCCGCTTAGAAGACATGCTGTTTGCCTATCCGATTACCGGACATTACCGGTACTTGCCTGAAGCACCTGACCATTCGCCGCAAGCGAGCCGTCGCTGACCAGGTTGCCTGAGCTCAAACGTTAAACCTCAAATTGACAATCTGACCGACCGTGCAAGCTAGAGCAATCAGCCGTTACTGAAAGCAACGACTGTTGTGAAAACTGAGTTTTGTTATTGACAAGCCTGCCTGAAAAATATAGTAGGGTACGAGACTGTGAAAGTATTCGTTTTTTAAAATTTTCACCACAATATATTGTGCATTTGATATTTGTATATAACAGCATATAGACATTGAGGAGAAAAATTCTGAATACTTTCACAGTCTGGTACCTTTTCCAGCTAATAAACAAACGCTCTAGCCAGTGTGTTTAACAACGGACGGCACAATCCGTTTTTAACTTTCAATTCAGAATAGAAGAATCAATTCAGCTGATTTATACTGAAAATCCCAAACGATCGCAATTCGGGTTAACCGCCATGTCCAGCCCTGCATCGCCAACCCATACGCCCACCTCACCGCATATCGAGAAACTGCTCGATGCAGCCAATTCCGCATCGCAGACAGTGGCGGCACTTCATGTCGCGTTTATCGCGTTCGCCGCCTATCTCGGCGTCATCGTCTGGGGCACCACGCATGAAGACCTGCTTCGCATCAGCCCGGTCAATCTGCCGATATCCAGAAAACATCGCCATCTACCACTTTTGACAGTCCGTTCATCGAGCCAGCAGTATGACACTGGATCGAGGACCCAGACAGTAAGTTTGTATATCTTCAAAAAGCGGTTCCTCGCCCCTAGCAAACAGATCTCCTGGCGCTTCGCGAGAGGTGTCAGCGGCCAGATGCCACCGCACTCCCGGCAATACAGGGGGTAAACAAAAATCGACCGCATCGACGGCGGCATTGAACATCAGGTAAAGTGCTCGCTCCCTATCTTCATGGATGAGACAGGCAAACTGTTTTGCTTGCGGGTCGGCCCAGCTGGGCAATCCCCCTTGCGTGCCAAACCAGTGGATCTCGGCGTCCGTGTAGAATTGCTCCTTACTCAGAATCGGATGCGCTCGACGGAAGGCGATCATGCCACGGGTGAAGCGGAAAATTTCGCTGTGCTGTTCCAGACAGCTCCAGTCATGCCAGCTCGTTTCGTTGTCCTGGCAGTAGGCGTTGTTGTTGCCGCCTTGCGTGCGGCGCAATTCATCGCCTCCAAGCAGCATCGGTACGCCGCGCGAGATTAACAGAGACAGCAAAAAGTTCTTGATCTGGGCTTTCCGCAAGGACTCGATCCCGGCATCCGTCGTCTCGCCTTCAGCGCCGTAGTTCTCGCTGAAGTTGTAGTCTGTCCCGTCATGGTTGTTTTCTCCGTTGGCTTCATTGTGCTTGGTGCGATAGCTCACCAGATCGTTCAGGGTGAAGCCGTCGTGGCAGCTGACGAAATTGATGCTGCCTTCGGGACCTTTGCCGGACTTGGTATAGATGTCGGCGCTGCCGCAGATGCGGCTGGCAAACAAACCGAGCATCCCCTCGTCGCCCCGCCAGAAACGCCGGACATCGTCTCGGTACTGGCCGTTCCACTCCGCCCAGCGGCGTTCGGAAAAGCTCCCGACCTCATACGCTCCGGCGGCATCCCACGCCTCGGCAATGATCTTCACATCCCTTAAAATCGGGTCCTCGGCGATCCGTTCGAGAAGCGGGGCATTGGCCAACAGCTGGCCGCTGCCGTCCCGGCCGAGAATCGACGCCAGGTCAAAACGAAATCCATCGACATGCATCTCCACCACCCAGTAGCGCAACGCAGTCAAGATGTGATCCCGCACTACGGGATGGTTGGCATTGATGGTATTGCCGGTGCCTGCGTAATTCCTGTAAGAACGTTTATCGTCCGCCAGCATGTAGAAAATCGTGTTATCAATCCCGCGGAAACAGAGTGTAGGCCCCCGTTCGTCTCCCTCGGCCGTGTGATTGAACACGACATCCAGGATCACTTCGATCCCCGCATGATGGAGCGCCAGGACCATTTCCTTGAACTCCAGCTTCTGCTGACCCAAGCCTCCCGCGCTGCTGTAGGAGGCTTTTGGCGCAAAGAAGGCCACGGGGTCGTAGCCCCAGTAATTCCCGAGTGGCTGGCCTGTTTGCGGGTTGACGCCTGTTATCTGGTGTTCATTGAATTCGTGAACCGGCATCAGTTCCACGGCCGTCACCCCTAGTTCTTTGAAATAGGGAATCTTTTCCATTAGGCCTCGGTACGTGCCGGGATGCTTTACACCGGAGCTGGGATGGATAGTGAAGCCACGCACGTGTGTTTCATAAATGACTGTCTTCGACCAGGGATGCCTGGGCGGACGGTCCTCATGCCAGTGAAAATGCTCCTGCGTGAACACGCATTTCGGCATGGCGCCGGCATTGTCGACCATAGAACATACCGAGTCTCCGTCGGGCACAGACGGATCGTATCCCCGAGCCGAACCGAACTCCCAGGCGGGTAACTTCGAGATCGCCGTGGCAAAGGGATCCAAGAGAAGCTTGTTGAAATTGAAACGATGGCCGTCCCTGGGTTGATACGGGCCGTCCACGCGATAGGCATACAGCTGGCCAGGCCGAATCCCCTCAACCCAGACGTGCCACACGTCACCCGTGCGGTGGTGCACGGGATCAAGATCAATCACCCTGGCGGCCGTAGCATCTTCGGGATGATCAAACAACTCCAGCCGAACTCGGCTGGCGTGTCGGCTGAAGAATGCAAAGTTCACTCCTTCGTCACGTGCATAGGTTCCCAGAGGCAATGGCACACCAACTCGAACATCAGTCCGCTCCGATATCTCTGCCACGTAATCATGCAGCGGGCGTTCGGACGCAGCCAGATCCGTGGTCGCGTGCGACTTTTCTTCTATTGGCTGCCGCGTTCTTGTCAGTCTTTTTGACTCTTTCATAGGTTGTCTTCTGTCGTCCTTCTCCCGTTCGAGATTGATTCATCGCTGCCAGAGAATGGGATTGACTTCCAAGGGCACCGCAACTCCGTTGCAGTGCGGTATAATGCGCACCGTATAGTCTGTAGCGAGACGGGTCGCCGAGACCGATGCGCGATAGATCCCCTCAAGCGGTGCGCCATCCGGTGGCTGGACGCGCATCATCTCCTGTCGGATCGGACTGTTTCCATTGACCCCATCGGCATACACCTCGACCCGCACGACGTTCGGATCGAGGTCATTGAGATACACCTCTGCCTCAAAGATGTGCTGGGCCGCGTTTGTCTGTACCTTCACGTCGCCAAAGCGTAGCGTGACCCATTTATCTTTCAGCGCATGTTCCCAATCGACTATGGTTCTGCCCACTGCGCCTTTATCGGCAGCGCGCTCACGGTAGGTGGCTGCAGCCGGGAGGTACTGTTGCTCGGTGTATTCGCGCACCGCGCGGTTCGTGGAAAATCGCGGTGTCAGCCGCGCCATGCTTTCCCGCATCCGCGCCACCCAGGCAGTGGGAATGCCCTGCTCGTCGCGAGTATAAAATTCCGGGATGACCTCGCGTTCGAGCAGGTCATAGAGGGCTTCGGCTTCGCTAGCGTCCCAGGCGGGATCGTCATCATGTTCCTGACCATCCCCCAGCGCCCACCCCACTTCCGGCGTGTAGGCTTCCGCCCACCAGCCGTCCAATTCAGACAGATTGATGCCGCCATTGACCAGCACTTTCATGCCGCTCGTTCCACATGCCTCCCAGGGTCGCCGTGGCGTGTTGATCCAGACGTCCACACCCTGCACCAGGTGCTCCGTTAACAGCATGTCGTAGTCGCTCAGGAAGACGATGTGGGGGCGGGTGTCTGGTTGGCGGATAAAATTTATCCATTCATGAATCAAGGCCTGCCCCGCCCGATCTTCCGGATGAGCCTTGCCAGCGATGATGAGTTGCACCGGACGCTCAGGATTCACCAAAAGACGCAGCAAACGCGCCGGATTGTGCAGCAGTAGGTTCGGTCTCTTGTAGGTCGCGAAGCGGCGCGCAAAGCCTAGTGTCAATGCGTTGGGATCCAATAGCTGTTTCGCCTCGTCAACCGCCTCGGGCGATGCGCCTGAGGCGGTCAGTTGTCGGAACAATCGTTCGCGGGCGTATCCAACAAGCGACTTGCTGGCGGCGATGCGAAATTGCCAGAGCCTGGCGTCGGAGACGCGGCGCATGTCCTGCTCCAGGGTGTCTGTTTCGCCCAGCCAACGGTTCTTGCCACAGACCTCCGTCCAAAGTTCATCGGCTGGGGCAGAGTCCCAGGTCGGCATGTGGACGCCGTTAGTTAAGTATTCGACCGGCACTTCGTCCACCGGCCAGCGTGGAAAGAGCGGCTCAAACAGGTGTCGGCTCACTTTGCCATGTAAGCGACTCACGCCATTCACCGCCCCGCTCCCGCGAATCGCCAGATAGGCCATATTGAAAGGCTCCGATGTATCATTCGGGTTCTGGCGGCCCAGGGCCAGCAAATCATGGAGTGTTATGCCGAGCTTCTGCTCGGCATAACCACCGAGGTATTGTTCGATGAGCGCCGGAACGAAACGATCGAAGCCGGCCGCCACCGCCGTGTGCGTGGTGAAGAGGTTGCCCGCCCGGGTGACGGCCAGCGCGACCTCGAAGGGCTGCGCGTTCTCTTCCATGAAACTGAGCGCGCGCTCCAGCACGGCAAAGGCCGCATGACCTTCATTCAAATGACAGACCTCTGGCTGGATGCCGAGTGCCGCGAGCAGCCGCCATCCGCCGATCCCGAGCAGCAATTCCTGTTTCAGGCGCAACTCCGGCCCGCCGCCGTAAAGCTCGCTGGTAATGCCTCGATGCGCGGGGTAATTCGCGGCGTCATTGCTGTCCAGCAGGTACAGCTTCACGCGTCCGACCTGAACCTGCCAGGCGCGCAGCCAGACCGAGTAACCGGGCAAGTCGATCTCCAACCGCAACCACTCACCGTTCGCCTGGCGCAAAGGTGTGATCGGCAACTGTCCGGGGTCGTTGTACGGGAAGAGGGCCTGTTGTGCGCCATCTTTGTCGATCACCTGGCGAAAATAGCCTTGCTGATAAAGCAGACCCACGCCGATTACCGGAACGCCCAAGTCGCTGGCGGCCTTGAGTTGATCGCCGGCCACGTTGCCCAGCCCGCCCGAGTAGATGGGCAAGGCTTCGCTCAACATGAATTCCATACTGAAATACGCAACACAACTGAGGGGAGATTGCGGGTAGGCTTGCTGAAACCACGCAGGCGCCTCTGCCGCATCCCGCCTGGCTTGCACCAGATATTCGACGTTTTTGCGGAATGCGGGATCGGCTAAATCACGCTGGAGTTTTTCCCGCGACACCGTCTGCAGGACGACCCATGGATTTTGAGTCAACTCCCACAGCACAGGATCCAGCTGCCGCCACACTTGGTCGGTGGTATGATTCCACGATGAACGCAAATCCAGGGCAAGCTCGGCCAGGGAATCGAATCCCTCTACGTCCGTGGATAAAGGAAGCTCCTTCGGATGGCTGATTCGTGTTTGTTCACTCATGGTTTCTCCTTTAGTTTTGGCTCGGATGGAATCCCTGGCTCCTGCGGAGATGCCGCCAAAGCATCAGTCACGATGGTCTGCGCTTCCTCCAGTATGCGGCGCAGATGATCCGCTCCCCGGAAACTCTCAGCATAAATCTTGTAGATGTCTTCCGTCCCAGACGGACGCGCTGCGAACCATCCGCTCTCTGCCACCACTTTCAATCCGCCGATGGGCGCGCCGTTGCCCGGCGCGTGAGTGAGGACAGTCTGGATTTTTTCGCCGGCCAGCTCGCTGAGCTTAACCTGCTGGGGTGAGAGTTTCGCCAACAGTTCCTTTTGCTCCGGAGTGGCTGGCGCCTCAACGCGGTCATAGGCAGGCTCACCGAACTCGCGCGTGAGATCGTGGTAGATTTCGCCGGGGGTGCGGCCCATCCGGGCTGTAATCTCCGCCGCCAGCAAAGCCGGGGCAATGCCATCTTTGTCCGTCGTCCAAACGGTGCCATCCAGGCGAGCAAAAGAGGCCCCTGCGCTCTCTTCGCCACCGAAGCCGAGCGAACCGTCGAGCAAGCCATCTACAAACCACTTGAAACCGACCGGCACCTCGTAGAGCTTCCGTCCAAGCTTCGCGCTGACGCGATCAATCATCTGGCTGCTCACCACTGTTTTGCCGACCGCCGCCTCCTTGCGCCACTTCGTCCGGTGTTTGAAAAGGTAGAAGATAGCGACAGAAAGGTAATGGTTGGGCGGCAGCAATCCCCCGCTTGGGGTGACGATTCCGTGCCGGTCATGGTCGGTGTCGCAGGCGAAGGAAAGGTCAAAGCGGTCCTTCATCCCTATCAATCGCTGCATCGCATAGGGTGAGGACGGGTCCATGCGAATCTGGCCGTCCCAATCCGCGGTCATAAACCGGAAGGTGGGATCGACCACTTCGTCGACCACGGCGAGACTCAAACCATAGCGATCGGCTATTCGTCCCCAATAATGGACGCCGGCGCCCCCAAGGGGGTCAACACCCATGCTGAGCTTCGCATCGCGGATGACGTCCATTTCAACCACGTCGCCGAGATCGGCAATGTAGGCACTGAGATAGTCGAACCGGTGTGTCGTGGAGGCGTTGAGGGCTCTCGCAAGCGGAACGCGCTTCACGCCGACCAGGCGAGATTCAAGGAGCTCGTTGGCCTTCCTTTCGATCCAATCGGTGGCAACCGTATCCGCCGGGCCGCCGTTGGCCGGGTTATATTTAAAGCCTCCATCCTGCGGCGGATTGTGCGAGGGCGTGACGACAATGCCATCGGCGAGCCCGGTCTTCCTGCCGCGATTGTAGGTCAGGATCGCGTGAGAAATCACCGGGGTCGGCGTATATTCGCTTCCTGCTGCGATCATCACCTCGACTCCATTTGCCGCCAGCACCTCAAGCGCGGTTGCGTAGGCCGGAATCGACAGCGCGTGGGTGTCGATCCCCAGAAAAAGCGGACCATCGGTTCCCCGCCGCTTACGATAGAGACAGATCGCTTGTGTGATCGCGAGAATGTGGCCTTCATTGAAAGAGCTGTTGAAGGCCGTACCTCGATGTCCGGAGGTGCCGAACGCCACCCGCTGCGCAGGCACTGCGGGATCGGGACCCTCGGTGTAATAGGCCGTGATGAGCCTGGGCACGTTGACCAGCATCCCTGGCTCCACTGGCTGTCCTGCGAGAGGACTTGTTTTCATCGGGTCACTCGGTTTCATGATCCGCACTCCTTCCCCCATTCCGTGTGAAATGTGCCCTTCTTGGCATCAAAGCCGTGGTCAGCCATGTTCAGCACGAGATTGCGTCCCATGACGCCCAGGCTGATCATGCCGAGTTCATGCCGTTGTTGTGCTTGTTGATATGTCATAGTTTTGCCTTCAGAGCCGTTTACGGATAGATTTCAATTCCCGCCGACGTTTTGCGGTGGTCTTGGGATAGGCCAGCTTAGGTTCATTGAGCGCATCAAGGACGAGTTGGGAAACAATCAACTGGGCAAACTCCTTATCATCGGCAGGAACGACGTACCAAGGCGCGTGAGGGGTGCTTGTCGCGTTCAGACAAGTCTCATAAGCCTTCATGTAATGCTTCCGGTAGTTCCTCTGGTGAATGTCCGAGAGGCTGAATTTCCAGTTCTTGTCCGGTTCATCAATACGCTCGCGGAAGCGCTTTCCTTGTTCATCCTTCGACTGGTGGAGGAAAATCTTGATGATCCGGGTGCCGTTACGGTGAAGATGCTCCTCCAGGTCCATGATGGAACGATACCGCCCCTCCCAAATGGTTTTCCCGTCGAGCAACTCATCCGGAAGCCCTTGGCCGCGGAGAATCTCCGGATGCACGCGAACGATTGAAAATGCCGATCCGCCCGCGTTCCGGCAGGCGGCGGGTCGAGCGCCAGAGAAAATCATGCTCCAGTTCCTCGGCACTCGGCTGTTTGAAACTGAAAACCTCGCAGCCTTGCGGATTGCCCCCTGACATGACGTGCCGGATGGCGCCGTCCTTGCCGGCAGCGTCCATTCCCTGAAAAATCAGCAGCAACGCATAGCGGTTCGACGCGTAGTGAAGGCATTGCAACGAGCTCAACGCCTCAACGTGTTCTTTCAGGCGTTTTTTATACCGTTTCTTCGACTTGCAAAAGGGCTTAACAAGCGTCGGCCACTCTTTGAGTTTGACCTTTTCTCCGGGCCGCACACGGAAATCCTTTGAATTGATTTTCATCTTCATTCTTTCCTCCATGCCCGCCGCGTTGTTTGCGTCTGTTTATTTATGAGATTCATCTTCCCGAATCTCCTGCTCCGCCTTCACCCAGTCCTGAACTGCTCGGCCGTCCTGGCGGCCTTGCTCCTCGTACAGTTCATAGGCCCGCTTGGCGATCTGCGGCGTCACATCGACAGCTCTTTTTTCCAACAGCGGCGCGGCAGTGGGATCGAACACCCGATAAGCAAGCAGTTTCACGCCGTCGTTCACGAGGAACCAGGCTAACGCATAACCCCAAACGAACGCGGCCCAGCCCCAGCCGAGCGGCGTCATAAACAGCCCATAAACCGCTATCAGAGTCGCCACGATTTGCGTACCGAGCACCGCTACCCATAGAACCAGCGCGGGGCGTATGGACCAGAATGGGCCGCGCGTGCGCGTCAGAAAAATCGTCAGATGTCCAGCCACGGACAACTTCAGGTACATCAGCGTCTGAATGTGCGCACGGTCGAGATGAAAGACGCGTTCACCGAGATAAAACAAGCCGAAGGCAGAGACAACGCCTATGACGCCCAGTACCGTGGCGATCCCCAGCACCCTATGCATATTCCAGGCCTCGGGCTTGTCTTTGTAATGCACGTTGTCATAGGCAATGGACAGGATCGCGCCGTCGTTGAGCAACGCCAGCATCACGATCATCACTGCAGTCACCGGGTAAAAGTTGAACACCAGGATCGACAATGTCATGAACAACAACACACGTAGCGTCTCGGTGATGCGGTAGATCGCATAGCTGTTCATGCGCTGGAAGATTTTCCGGCTCTCCTTGATCGCGTCGATGATCACCGACAGGCCGGACGTCATCAGCACGATGGACGCCGCCGCGCGCGCCGCGTCGGTCGCGCCCGAAACAGCGATGCCGCAGTCGGCCTTCTTCAGCGCGGGAGCGTCGTTCACCCCGTCGCCAGTCATGCCGACGATGTGGCCGCGTTGCTGCAGGACATCAATAATGTGGAACTTGTGTTCGGGGAACACCTGAGCGAAACCGCCGACATTTTCGATGGACTCCGCCAACTGCGCTGTCTCGTGATGTTTGGTATCGCCGAAACCGCCGGCATCGAGGATATTGGTACCCATTCCTAATGTCCTGGCAGTTTCCCGTGCGATGGCCATTGCATCGCCCGTCACCATCTTGACCTTAACGCCCATCGCGCGCGCGGTCGCGATGGTTGCCTTGGCTTCTTCCCGTGGCGGGTCGGACAGGGGCAGTACGCCTAGAAACTGCCACGCACCGTCTCCCTCGGCTCGAGCCACACCCAGGGAACGAAAACCGCGTGCCGCGAATTCATTGATGGCCTTGTCGACGGCGGGCTTCACCTGCGCTGCATTGGCAGACAACTCCATAATGACCTACGGCGCGCCCTTGGTCACCTTAAACGGTTTCCCTTCCTCACCCTTAACGGTGGCTTCGGTGCGCTTGTGCACCGGGTCAAACGGCTGGAAATGAACCACGTCATAACCCTTTAACGCATCCTTGTCTTTCAGGCCGTCCAGCACGGCCAGGTCGATGGTGTCCTGATTGTCCGCGCGCGACGCCAGCGCGGCATTGAAGATGACTTGATCGGCAGGAATGCCGTTCACGCAGAACGGATCGCCCAGCGCCAGCTTGTTCTGTGTCAGGGTGCCGGTCTTGTCCGCGCACAACACGTCCACGCCCGCCAGTTCCTCGATGGCCGCCAAGCGGGTCACAATCGCCTCTTTTTTAGCCAGCAGGCGTGCGCCGACCGCCATGGTCACGGATAGCACCGTGGGCATCGCCACGGGAATCGCGGCCACGGTCAACACCAGGGCGAACTGCAACGTGATGAGCATCGGGTCGCCGCGGAACAGTGCGACGGTAATAATTATCGCCACCAGGGTTACCGCGAGAATGATCAGGTAATTGCCAATCTTCAGTACGGCGCGTTGGAAATGGCTGGGGCTCTGCGCCTCCTGCATCAGTTGCGTGGTCTTGCCGAAGTAGGTGTTCTTGCCCGTGGCGTACACGAGTGCGTCGATTTCGCCCGTGCGGATGATCGACCCCGAGAACACCGCTTCGCCGGGTTTGCGGGTGACGGGCAACGATTCTCCCGTCAGCGCTGATTGATCCACCTCCACCGGGTCACTCTCCAGCAAGCGTGCATCCGCCGGCACAATATCGCCCAGGCGCAGATGGATGACATCGCCCGGCACCAGTTCGCGAGCCTCCAGGCTGATCCACTTGCCATCGCGTTTCAACTGGGCCTTGTTCGCCAGCTTGGCCTTCAGCGCGGCGATGGCGTTGCCCGCCTGATGTTCTTCCCAGAATCCGACCACGGCATTGGCCAGAAGCAGAATGAGGATGATGGCAAAGTCCGGCCAATGTTGGGCTACCGCTGAAAGGATTACGGCCGCTTCGATCATCCACGGGATCGGCCCCCAGAAATAGGAGAGAAATTTCAGGATGGCATTGGTTTTCTTTTCTTCAATCTCATTCGGCCCGTATTGACTCAGCCTTTTCTGCGCCTCGTCCTGACTGAGACCGTCCGGCGACGAAGCCAATCGCTTCTCCACTTCCGGCATAGGCAGGGATTTCAGATCATCCTTTGGCGCGGACTTAGGCTCGGATAGCGATTGGGATTTTTTTGTCGCGCCAGATTTTGTCATAGCAGGTTTCCTGACATATTATCCAAGGTTGTCTTATCAAATGTTTACGACCGCGCTTCACGATGAGGATTTCCCTGGAATTGCATTTCACTCACTGCCACAAGTATCTACACAAGTCAATCCGGTCAGTACCAGCGCCACGGTATACGGCACATTCAATTGCCGCGCCGCAATCGCCACCGCCGCCGCAACCGAAAATAACAGAATTAAAATCGTCTCAGCCTGCACAGTTAATCACTCCAGTATCAGATTCATGTCCTTTCCATCGCGGTATCGTATAGACCGGCTGCGCAAAACAGAGAATCTCCCGAGTGCATCCGGGGCAAATGCTCAGCCATGTTGTTTGCGGCTAAGCCCTTACGCTCCTTTCAAC
Organism: Methylobacter marinus A45; assembly: GCF_000383855.1. Lineage (GTDB taxonomy): Bacteria > Pseudomonadota > Gammaproteobacteria > Methylococcales > Methylomonadaceae > Methylobacter > Methylobacter marinus. Next base: position 4,401,848 of record NZ_KB912877.1, on the reverse strand, counting down.
CACTCCCGTGCATCGGCTACAGCATCGTGCTCGAAGTACCGGATTTTTGCTCTCGTAAACGGCTTGCAGATTGTCGCCATGACATGTTGCCACCACTTTTCCCCGACCATTGCAAGCTTCTCGATGTCGGCGAAGTGATTAATGGCGAACTTGGTATCCTCCCACAATGCGCCCAATTCCCAGCCGCGAAGGCCAGTCATATCGAACAGCACTTGCAACTTTCCGTGTTGCCGGACGAGTCGGTCGAACGCGGGCACGAATTGCTCGTAATCCGTTTTTTTCAGCTTTCCGTTGACATGAATGTCAACCACCTTGCCGCCGTCTTCTTCATTGAGTTGAATGGACATTTTGAACTCCTTTGGTTCGTTTCAGGTTAAGCGTCAACGCAATCCCGCGTTCTATGGACTGGTTTTATGAGCCCTGCAACAGTCCCCTGGATCTCCTGTAGCGCCGGATCAGAGCATTGGTTGAGCTATCATGCTTGAGTTGGCAATTAGCCCCTGCCTCAAGCTCGGGGATGATGCGCGCGGCAAGCGCTTTACCCAGTTCGACACCCCACTGGTCAAATGAGTCAATTTTCCAAATGGTGCCTTGAGTGAAGACGCTGTGTTCATACAGTGCGACGAGTTTACCCAGCGCTGCCGGCGTCAACCGCTCCAGGAGGATCGTGCTTGACGGACGGTTACCTTCGAAGGTTCGATGCGGCACCTGCCATGCAGGGATTCCCTCGGCGCTGACTTCCTGCGGCGTTTTACCAAAGGCCAGCGCCTCTGCCTGGGCAAACAGGTTGGCCATGAGTAAATCGTGGTGGCGGCCGAGAGGATTAAGCGGCTGAGAAAACCCGATGAAGTTACAGGGGATAAGCTTGGTTCCCTGATGAATCAGTTGGTAAAAGGAATGCTGGCCATTGGTGCCCGGTTCCCCCCAGTAGATTGGCCCAGTCTGGCAGACGACCTCCGCCCCGTCCAGCGTGACGTGCTTGCCATTGCTTTCCATAGTCAACTGCTGAAGATAAGCCGGGAAGCGCTTCAAGTACCGCTCATACGGAAGAACCGCCACGGTCTGCGCGCCGAAAAAGTTGTTGTACCAGAGGCCCAGCAGCCCCATGAGCGCCGGCAGGTTACGCTCGAAAGGGGCCGTGCGGAAATGCTCGTCCATCTGGTGGAAACCATCGAGCATGGCCCGGAAGTTTTCAGGGCCGATGGCGATCATGGTCGACAGACCGATCGCCGAGTCCATCGAGTAGCGCCCGCCGACCCAATCCCAAAACCCGAATACATTTTCGGCGTCGATGCCGAACTTGACCACTTTCCCGACGTTGGTCGAGACCGCGACGAAATGTCTGGAAATTGCGCCGGGATGTTGCAAAGTCTTTAAGACCCAATCGCGGGCTGTGCTCGCATTGGTCATCGTCTCCAGGGTGACAAAAGACTTCGACGAGATGATGAACAGGGTCTCCTCGGCATCGAGGCCGTGCATCGCCTCGACAAAGTCGGTGCCGTCGATGTTGGAGATGAAGCGGAAGGTCAGGTCGCGCCGGCTGTAATATCGCAATGCCTCATACGCCATCACCGGCCCCAGCTCAGATCCGCCGATGCCGATATTGATGATATTGCGGGCCGGCTTGCCGGTGCATCCCTTCCACTCCCCGCTGCGTATCCGGCAGGAAAAATCGGCCATCTTGTCGAGCACGGCATGAACCTGAGGCACGACGTCTTCGCCATTCACAACGATGGATTGCCTTTGAGGGGCGCGCAAGGCGGTGTGCAAAACAGCCCGCCTTTCCGTCACGTTGATTTTTTCACCATTGAACATCGCGTCAATTCGATCGCGCAGCCCGCACTCGTCGGCAAGCTGCACGAGCAGCCTGATCGTCTCGTCGGTGATGCGGTTCTTCGAATAATCGAGATAAACGCCGGCAGCCTCGACCGCGAAGCGCTCGCCACGTTCGGGATCATCGGCGAAAAGCTGACGCAGGTGCCGATTTTGCATGGATTGATAATGCGCCTCTAGCGCCTTCCATGCCGGGCGCTCGGTCGGCGGTTGCGAAGCAGCGCTCATCTTTACCCTCCGTCTGCCTTTACGGCAATGCTGACCATCAAGTCATTCCAGGACTTTACGAAGGCCTGGGCGCCCTCGCGCTGGAGCCTGTCTGCGAGCGCCGCATCGTCCATGCCTACCCTCGCGAAGGTGGCGAGCACTTCTTCGGCATTGCCGCCATCGATCGGCAACTCGCCTTTCACTTGCCCATGATCGGCAAAGGCGAGCAACGTCTTCTCGGGCATGGTATTGATCGTATCCGGCGCCGCGAGCGCGTCGATGTACATGGTGTCGGAGGCCTCAGGGTCCTTGGTTCCGGTACTGGCCCAAAGCAGACGCTGCGGCCTGGCTCCGGCCTCGGCCAGTTTCCGCGAGCGGAGCGAGTCCAGCAGTTCGCGGTAGGCCTTATAGGTACGCTTGGCGATGGCGATGCCGAAGCGATTGCGAAGCTCGGCCGGAACCTCGTCCTTGACGACCACATCCCAGCGGCTGACGAAAATGGACGCCACGGAATCGACCTTGGGATCGAGGCCGGCGGCGATCCGTCGTTCGATGCCGCGCATGTATGCCTCGGCCGCCGCGATATATTGCTCACGTGAAAAAAGCAGCGTGACATTCACCGGCACGCCTCCGAAGATGGATTCCTCGATCGCAGGAATGCCTGCGGAAGTCCCCGGAATCTTAATGAAAATATTGGGCCGCTGTGCTCGTTCATGCAGTTGCGCAGCCATTTTGACGCTATTGGCCGTATCGTCCGCCAGCAAGGGAGACAGCTCCAGCGATACCCAGCCGTCCACCCCGTCGGTGGCGTCATGGATCGGGCGAAACAGGTCGGCGGCTTGAGTCAAATCCTCCAGTTCCAGTTCTAGGAACAGTGCCTCGCCCGACTTGCCTTCGGCCGCTTTCCGGCGGATAGCGTCATCGTAGAAATCGGCGCCCTTGATAGCCTGATCGAAAATCGTGGGGTTGGAAGTGAGCCCTGTCAACGAAAGCTCGCTGATGTAGCGCTGCAGCGTGCCGCTCGTCAACAGTCCACGTGTAATGTTATCGAGCCAAAGGCGCTGGCCGAGATCATGCAGTTGTTGTGTGGCTTTCATCATTCCCTCCTGTTCCGCGTTGTCGGTTTTGGTGGATTTAAGCAAGGCAGGCAGATCGACATTGATTTAGAGTTGCCCTCACTTCCAGTTGCGGATTTCCGACATGTTCTCGCCGTGTTTGTAGTCCTGCCCCTCACCTGTGCATAAAGCCGGCCCAGCTTCGAGCGCTTCGCGCACACGCGCCAGCCGTGTGTCGATCCTCGCGCGGTCATGGGCGGACTCGAGGGAACGCTCGGCCAACTCGGCAATCCATTGCACTTGTTCGCCAAGCACGCGCCGGCGGCGTGGGCTGGCCGTCAAACTGGCCAGGGTTTGAAACGCGCCGAGCATCCGCGACATAATGGCGACGTCGCCTTTGGCGTTGCTTCGAATCTGGTCGAACGATTCGGCCAGCAAGCTTTCGAAGCGTGGACCTTTCGCGATCACTCGCAGTTCCCCTTCCTCGTAGCGACGCGATGAGGGGATTTCCCGCTGCGCTATCCGCGCCAGAATCGCCGTCAAATAATCCACGCACATTACCGCGGTCGTTGTATCGTTGATGCCGGGAGAGAGTGCTTTCAGCGCGATATCGACGATCTGCCTGATACCGAAGGCCGCGTCCTGAACCACCGTGCGGTGGCTGCTGATGTGGAACGTCGCCTGTAGGGCGTCGATCGTCGCTTGATCCGGCGGCTCTTCCAGAGCTAATGAGGCCAGCGTGGTGTTCTGGACAACGAACTCGCCGATGCCGTGATCCATCCACACGATCGTATTCCTGTCCCGCGCCAAGCGAACGAGCGCTTCACTATTCACGCCTTGGATATAGCCACTCTCGCTGGCCATGACGGCTCGCCACTTCCGCTCGGACGGCGGGCGTGGTGGTTGCTCATCATCAGCATCGTCGTCGCCCGCTCCTTGTCCGAGGTTGACCGGAAACAATCGGTCGACGGCAGCGATCGTTTCCTCTGCGACCGAAGCGATGATGTTGGAAGCCTGGATCGAAGAGGCGATGTGATGAATGAAGAAGATCAGTGCGCCGACACCACAGAGTGCCAGAACGAAGCCGAAGGAAACGGCCAGGTTGGGAACAAATGCGCCTTCATCGCCACTGCGAATCGTGCGCAAGACGATCAGGCAATAAGTGAAATTGCCGGCGAAAATTCCAAGCACGACCTGAGTGACACGGCTGCGAATGAAATTTCGCACGATGCGTGAGGTGTATTGGCTCGAAGACGTCGCCAGCACCATCAAGACCATCGAGAATGTCACGCCCACCACGGTCATCATGGAGCCAGCAATGGTGGACATCATTCCTCGAGCGCCTTCCGCCCCGGCCCCAAACAGTCGCGGCCACTGCGCCAGCCATCGGTCGCTCACGACGGAGTCTGGCTCGATCAAAACCGCCGCGAGGGCGATACTGGCCACGACAATCATCGAAGGCATAAACCAGAAGCTCGACCGCAGATTGCTCCAGAACTGACTGAACCTATTCATGGGGTAGCTCCCACTTCCAGTTCCGAATTTCCGGCATGTCTTGGCCGTGCTTGTTGATGTACTGCTTGTGCTCGAGGAGCTTGTCCATCAGTTGTTGCTTCAAGGAGAGGCCTTTGTCGCCGGTCTGCGGCAGGCGGTCGATGGTGTCCATCACCAGGTGGAAGCGGTCCAGATCGTTCAGCACCGTCATGTCGAAGGGCGTGGTAATAGTGCCTTCTTCGTTAAGCCGGTCTGTGTGAAATGATGTCATATATACCCCTCGGTTCGTTGCCAAATCAGCCTTGCTTCTCAAGCTGCTTGCGGATCAACAGCAATTCCTGCTGGCGTTTTGAGGAGGTTTCTGGATAGCTCATTTTGAGCGCCTTGAAAGTGTCGAGAATAATCTCGGAAATAATCAGCCGGGCGTTCTTTTTGTCGTCGGCGGGCACCACATCCCAGGGCGCAGTTTTTGTACTCGTTGCGCTTAGACACGCCTCATAGGCCTGCATGTACTGATTCCAGAATTTCCTCTCCTCAATGTCGGCAAGACTGAATTTCCAGTTTTTTTCGGGCTCGTCGATGCGATCGAGAAAGCGCTTTCGCTGCTCTTCCTCTGAAAGATGAAGGAAGAATTTGAGGATTCGTGTGCCGTTGCGATAGAGATGGTTCTCCAGGTCCACGATAGACCGATAGCGCTCCTTCCAGACAGTTTTTTCGTCTAGTAACTCGTTCGGCAGCCCTTGACTGCGCAGAATCTCCGGATGCACTCGAACGATCAACACCTCCTCATAATAGGATCGGTTAAAGATGCCGATCCGGCCGCGTTCCGGCAAACACTGGGAAGTGCGCCACAAAAAATCGTGATCCAGTTCCATAGCACTCGGGTGTTTAAAGCTGAACACCTGGCAGCCTTGTGGATTGACACCGGACATGACGTGCCGGATGGCGCCGTCCTTGCCGGCGGCATCCATGGCCTGAAAAATCAGCAACAGCGCGTAGCGGTCAGAGGCGTAGTGAAGACGTTGCAGCGAGCTCAACTCCTCAACCTGTTCTTCGAGAATTTTGTGGTACTTTTTCTTTGACTTGTACACTGGGTCCACGAGCGTCGGCCACTTTTCGAGGTTGACCTTTTCGCCTTCCGGCACCCGGAAATCTTTGATATTTATTTTCATCTTCTTACCTTGTGTTTGCGGTACCTGCGTTAATTCTACTTGTAGGATTAATGAGCAAGCTCGTCATACCCGCTTCCATGCCGGAATGACGATCATGGAAAGTATTGATTACGTAACCTGACAAAGAAGAACCAACAAATAAACCGCTTTATTCTTCGTCACATACGTTCGAATGCTCCAGTCTCCAATGAGCTTTATCCCTTTTTCTGGTCTCTTCAGTCACCGATGCCGCTGATCCAGTGCCTCGGAGACAAATTTCAAGCCCCAGTTCCACGATGGAATAGTAGTCACCCAACGCGCGCACCGATTGCTGATATTGGCTGTTACTCGGAGTGTCCAAGGCTTTCATGGTGCGGTCGACACTGATTGATATCTCCGGCGCTGGCGGATCAGTCTCTATGGCCCTTTTGATCGCGCAGTCGCCCCAGGGTGCTATCGATCAATCTGCACAACTTATCAGCAGCACCGTCAACGGCTTGGTCCAAGGTCTTAGCATGGTGAGTGACCGCAACCGGCTGACGGCCTTCGAGGCGTGCTTCCATCATGCAACGCATGTCGTCATTGCCGTGCTTCTTGTCGCTGTTCTCATCGCTTAGGTGGACTTCCACTCGCGTGATGTGATCGCTGATTTGGCTAAAAGCACTTTCTACGATACCACTGACCCGAGCGGAAAGTGCCTCGTGACCTTCTATATTGTGGTCGGTATTAATCTGGATTTGCATGGTGTTCTCCTGTTGTGATAATAATGTTTGGCGAATCATATAAATACGACATGGTCTTGCACCGAGGCGACCACACCGTGTAATTGACCATTCTCAGTTTTTTCTCTGATCATACAGCTCTTTTAAAACAGCAGGATCAGGACAACCAATGCCGCCAACAACGCTACCCATAGTCTGAGTGCGGTGTTGGTGGCTTTTTCGGCTTGATCTTTCTCCCACCAGGTTGCCGGATGAATGCCCTGCACCAGAAATGTGACCACCCCGGCAAGGTTCACGCTGATCAGGTTCACCAGAAACAGCGCCAGTGCACCCATCGCCAATGCCGGATGCCCACCACCCAGCAGCAAACCAAAGGTCACCAACGGCGGCAATAATGCCACCGCCACCGCCACCCCAATCAGTGTCGTCGACGTCCCTATCGTAAACGCCAGTGCTCCCGCACAGCCCGACGCCAATGCCAGCACGATGTCGTCAAGCCCCACCCGTGTGCGCAACGCCACCTCGGACAATGTCGGATCCACAGATACCAACGTACCGATAATAACCGACAACACCGTTGTCGTGGCAATACCGCTCAGGTTCGTCTTGAACGCGTCCCGGGCCAGCGGCAAATCGCCCAGCGTCGTCGCCAGCGCCAGCGCCACGTTCGGTCCTAGATGCGGCGCAATTACCATGGCTCCGATGATGATCGTGACGCTGTTGTGGTATAGACCGACGGCAGCCACGATGGTGGACAATACCACCATCGTGAGATAAACCGGTGAACACGTCGCGCCGTTTTTGATGTCCTCGTACAATTCCTCCCGTCTGATCCGTTCAGGCTCTTTTTCCTCGGTCAACGGTTGTTCGGGCGTGGCGGCCGACTCCGGCTCGGGGCGCGGCAATGTCGCTTCAACAGCCAGAATCACTACCCGGTTGCCCTCCGCATCGGCGTAGCGTTTCTCCAATAAATCCAGCACCGCCTCGCTTTGTTCCGCTTCCAATAAAATCCTTACCAGTACTTCCCCGTCCGATAATCGAACCTGCCGATGTTCCAGCACCTTGTGCTCCTTGAGCAGTTCCAGGACTTCCTCGCTGTCCTGCTCCGTTAATACCATCTCAATCAATCGTAGCGCCATAGTCGTTTCACCCTTTCTATTTCCAGTTGCGGATTTCCGGCATGTCTTGACCGTACTTGTCGATGTATAGCTTGTGCTCGATGAGCTTGTCATTGAATCGCTTCTTCAGGGCGCCCCCCTGGTCGCCGGTCTTTATGGTTTGGGTTGTTTCGTCTGTTTCCCGGAAGCGGTAGTTCCGGAAGCATTCAGCAACAGATTCTCTCCCTCTTGCAAGGGTTGAACCCGTCGCGCCTGTTCCTCAATGACCTCGGCTTCGCTGTATAATCCGGCTTCCGCTTTAGTGGACACTGCATCGGCTTCTTCGTGCAGCGATTCAGCAGGAAGCCCTTTTCGTGACAAAGCGCCATGCGTCCCTGCCGATATCCCTTCGAGCAGTGTGACTGGAATTCCCTGAGGGAAAATTACTTCCCGCGCTTCGTCAGGCATCGAAATGCCATGCTTCTGAAAGGCGGTTTTCACCAGCCGTATGAGCGAAGAACGTACTTTCAACCAACTGTATTCGCGGCCATTGAGCCAAAAATACACGCGTAGGTTGACTGTCGCCCGCCCCAGACTGTCCGCCAGCACCGCTGGCTCAGGGTCATTTAGAACGGCCGGATGATCCGCCAGCACCTTCCTTACAATCTCCTGGGCGTCATTGATCGAATCGTCATAGCCGATGCCGACGACGAAGTCCTCGCGTCTGTTACAGTTGGTTGTGAAGTTACGAAGATTACTCTTGTACACGGTTGCATTAGGGATCTGCACGAGATTGCCGTCGAGGGTCATTAAAATCGTCGTGCGTACATTCAGTTGCTGCACATAACCAGTCACCCCGGCAACCTCAACCAAATCATCAGTCTCGAACGGCCGCTGCATACTGAGGAAGATGCTCGCCAGGAAATTTTCTGTTATATCCCGGAAAGCGATGCCAACGGCCAGACCGAGCAGGCCGGTACCGCCGATCACCGTCAAGGCCAGTTGCGTCAGGCCGGAAATTCTTAGAACGATGTAGAAGCCGAAAAGCACAACGAACACGCCTACTCCACGCGCAATGACATTCCGGAGGAGGTTGGCTCTAATGTGCTGGCGAAGGAACACCCGCGCAACCTTTGTCGCCAGAGCACCGGCCCCCACCGACAATGCCAAAATGAGCAGCCCAAAAGCAAAAAAAGGAAGCGAGCGGATGAGCTCGCGCCATAACACCAACAATCCATTCCACGCAGGCTGAAAATCCCATACCGACGGAACAACTACCTCTATCCGGTTGACCACGGCGACGACGGCCTGAGTGTTGCGCGCCAGATCACCGGCCCATTTCTTGAGCTCATCAGACTCCACCCGGCCGCTAAGAAAGACGACTCCTTGCTCAACCCGAACTTGCGGGTCGGTGAACCAACTGGTGGCATTCAGAACGCTCAGGAGGCGCTTGCGGATCTCCTCATCGCGGGCGACAGGCTTGACGTCCACATTAGCGGGTGCCGAAGAAAGTTCTTCTATGCCGGGGGCGGGGAGTTTCCGTGGTTCGCCGGCATTTCCATCCGATTCCTGCGCCATGACCGTCGCAGTCAGCACACTGCACACACAAGCGAGCAAAACCGTCCGTAGAACCTGTTTATAGCGGTGGCACGCCGACCGCTGCATGGGAACACTCTTTCTAAATCCGTTAGATCGCGGCCTCGTCCGTACTGGAGCGCACCTGCCTTGCGAGTTAAGGCTGTTGTCGACATCTAACCGGATCGCGGCGACGGGCTGGAAATTGCTCATTGCTTTACTCCTTCACGTTACTTCCCGGTTGACTTACGCCCCACTTCCAGTTGCGGATTTCCGGCATATCCTCGCCATGTTTCCTGATGTATTGTTTGTGTTCGATCAGTTTGTCCTTGAGCTGCTGTTTCAGGCTGATGCCCTTATCGCCAGCCTGCGGCAGGCGGTCGATGGTATCCATCACCAAATGGAAGCGATCCAGATCGTTCAGCACCGTCATGTCGAAGGGCGTGGTGATAGTGCCTTCTTCCTTGTAGCCGCGGACGTGGATATTATCGTGGTTGGTGCGGCGGTAGGTAAGCCGGTGGATCAGCCACGGATAGCCATGGAAGGCGAAGATGACCGGCCTGTCTTTGGTGAACAGCGCATCGAAATCCCTATCGCTCAACCCGTGCGGGTGCTCGAGTTGCGGCTGCAACTTCATGAGATCGACGACGTTGACCACCCGGATTTTCAGGCCAGGCAGATGCTCACGCATAATGGAGACGGCGGCAAGCGTCTCCAGCGTAGGCACGTCGCCACAACAGGCCATGACCACGTCGGGTTCAGCGCCTGCGTCATTGCTGGCCCACTGCCAGTTGCCGATGCCTGCCGTGCAGTGCTTGATGGCGGCATTCATCGTCAGCCATTGCGGTGCTTGATACTTGCCCGCGATCACGACATTGACGTAATGGCGGCTGCGCAGGCAATGGTCCATCACCGACAGCAGGCAGTTGGCATCCGGCGGAAGATAAACTCGCACGACATCAGCTTTCTTGTTGACGACATGGTCGATGAAACCGGGGTCTTGATGGGTAAAGCCGTTGTGCATCTGCTGCCAGACATGCGAAGCCAGAAAATAATTCAGGGAAGCGATTTTCCGTCGCCACGGTAGCTCCGACGAGACCTTCAACCACTTGGCGTGTTGATTGAACATCGAATCGATGATATGGATAAACGCCTCGTAGCAGTTAAACAATCCGTGCCGGCCCGTAAGCAGGTAACCTTCGAGCCAGCCTTCGCATTGATGCTCGCTCAACATCTCCATCACCCGGCCATCCAAGGCGAGGAACTCATCGTTGTCCTGCGTCCGGGCATCCCATTGCCGATTGGTCAACTCAAACACGGCACCTAGGCGGTTGGAAAGTGTTTCGTCGGGACCGAAAATCCGAAAATTGCGCTGTTCCCGATTAAGCTTGACCACGTCGCGTAAAAACACGCCGAGCTCATGCGCGTCGGCAGCGGTAACCGACCCGGGCGAGGGTACGTTGACTGCGTAATTGCGAAAATCCGGCATGATCAGGTCGCGTAGCAGCATGCCGCCGTTGGCGTGAGGATTGGCGCCCATGCGGCGTTCACCCTTGGGCGCCAGTTCGGCCAGTTCCGGATTCAGCCTGCCCTGCGTATCGAACAGCTCTTCCGGCCGGTAGCTCCGCAACCAGTCCTCTAGCAGCTTGAGGTGTTCCGGATGGGCTGACGGGTCGGAAAGCGGCACTTGGTGCGCACGGAAAGTCCCTTCAATTTGCAGGCCATCCACCCATTTCGGCCCTGTCCAGCCTTTCGGTGATTTGAGGACGATCATGGGCCAGCGCGGGCGCATGGTGTTGCCGTTGACGCGCGCTTCGTGCTGGATGCGTTTGATTTCTTCCACCGCCGAGTCGAGCGTTGCGGCCATGGCCTCGTGCATCAGCGCAGGCTCATGCCCCTCGACGTAATAAGGTATCCAGCCGTTGCCGCGCAGAAACTGATCCAGCTCTTCCGGCTCGATGCGCGCGAGGACGGTCGGGTTGGCGATCTTGTAGCCGTTGAGGTGCAGGATAGGCAGCACCGCGCCATCGGTAGCCGGGTCGAGAAATTTGTTGGAATGCCATGCGGTAGCCAGCGGTCCGGTTTCTGCTTCGCCATCGCCAACGACACAGGCGACAACCAGGTCGGGATTGTCGAACACCGCGCCGAACGCATGGCTGAGTGAATAGCCCAGCTCGCCGCCCTCGTGGATCGAGCCCGGGCATTCCGGCGAGGCGTGGCTGGGAATGCCGCCGGGAAACGAAAACTGAAGAAAGAGCTTCTGAAGCCCGGCCTCGTCCTGGCTGATATCGGGATAGATCTCGCTGTAAGTACCTTCGAGATACGTATTAGCCACCACGGACGGGCCGCCGTGGCCAGGGCCGGAAACGTAGATCATGTCGAGGTCGTATTTTTTGATGACCCGGTTCAGGTGCACGTAAATGAAATTCTGCCCGGGGGTCGTGCCCCAGTGTCCCAGCAGCATGTGCTTGATGTCTGAAAGGACGAGCGGCTGTTTCAACAGCGGATTGTCGAAAAGATAAATCTGGCCGACCGACAGGTAGTTGGCGGCGCGCCAGTAGGCGTCCATCTTGTCGAGCAGTTCCGGGGAAAGCGTCTTTGTATTCATGGTTTAATTCCTTGGGTTAAGCGCGCCATAACTGTTTCCGCCGCTGCCACTTCCTTCGGCCTGAGCGGCGCACAGGCAGGCGCCGAAGATGAAAATGCACCCGGACAGGTAAATCCACAGCAGTAAGGCCATGATTCCCCCGAATGCCCCATAGACTGCGTTCAAGGTGGCGAAATCCTTGAGGTAAATAACGAATAGATTTTCCGCTGCATACAACAATGCCGTGGCACACAAAGCGGCGACCCAGACTTCGACAAAGCGCGTGGGCCGGCTCGGAGCCTGCTTGTAAAATAGGCTCAGACTGAGGAACACCATCAACGAGGGGATGAAAATGCTCCCCAGGGCATAAACCCAGGCACTGAAATCATGCATTGGCAACAGCCAAGCCTTTGTCATTTTCGCCAGCACCGGCACTGCGATGCTAAAGAGGACCACGAAGAGCATGATGACGAGAAAACCCAAGCTTTTGAGCGGTAGCCGCCACCAATTGGATATCTCGGCGCCCCATGCCCGGTTGGTGGCACAGATCAGTGTGGTGAAGATTTGCATCGCTGCCCAACCGAGCATCACAAATGCAACCACACCCATCGGCCCTCGTGCGTTGACCACACCGGCCATGGTGTCAAAAATGGTGCTCTGCATTTCACCTCTCATCGGAACATAGGTTTCTACGTAGGCAATGATTTCCGTCGCGGCTCGGTCCTGGTCAATAAAGATTGAGGCAATGGTGACGAATAGGACGATCAAAGGAAATAGCGAGAAGAATGTATAAAAGGAGAACGCCCCCGCCCATTGCGCTCCGTCTATCCGCGAAAACTTTTTCAAGGCAAGACAGAGTATGGTCCAAACCCTGCTGGCGTGCTGATAAAACCGGTTAACGGCTGTTTCTGGCGCAGTCTTCGTTTTATCGGCTATTTCCGGCACAGTCTTCGTTTTTACTCGAGTATGCTGTACAACCTTCGCCACTTCCAGAACCAGCAGCGGAATGGCACCCAAGGCGACAAGCACGAAAGAATCGCTGAACGGCAGGTATGACGTCTTCAGGAAGCGGGCCAGTGTTGCGTTGTGTTGACTCCATACCTGGAGACCGAAAGAAACGGCTACCACGATCATGAGATTGATATTCGTGAAAAGAGAGATGCGCCAGACCGGCTTGGTTTCACTGCGAGCGCCGAAGGCTCGCAACAGTTCGGCGAAGACCAGCACGGCGAAAGCATAGGTAGTGCCTGAAAGAAAACTCACTTTTTTCATGATTCTGCCGACTCACTGGGCATAACTCCAGCCGTTTTTCGGCGCAGGCCAGCCAATTTCCTCTTTTGGAAGTGCTCAACCGCCATTCCGGGCGAATTTTGGCGGCACCTCTCCCGTGTTTCGTCCTTTTTTCCGTCATCAGTCGTGCCTTTAGGCCGCTTTTTTGTAAGGGCCTCGTCGTCGAGCGGCTTCTTGTTGTTCTTGCTCGCGGAGCATGGCGCCCAAACGCTGAATATTGCGTGCCACGATGGCGAGGGCCACGTAGCGCTTGAAACCATCCATGCCATGATCGGGGCATTTGTTCAACCCATGAACGCCCAGCGCATTGATCGCCGATTCAACCGCTGAATGTTGGCGGCGCAGGCGGACAAACTCCGGGGCGGATTCGCGGGCTTTGTCGGCTTCCGATAGCCGGCCTTTTTTCGGCAATATCACGTTATCCAGGCGTTGTTTGAGCTCTGCTTGATTCCTTGGGCTGTGAAAGCCCTTATCAAAGCTCATGGCTTTTGCCGCGGGAAAGCGGGTTTGGGTTTGTTCGACCAAGGTCACGGCGATTTGATCGTCCGTGGTTTTTGCCATGACCTGATGGTGCAGGATAAAACGGTGTTGATCTTCGACGATAGCCACCCTCAATCCCAACTCGACCGGTACGCCGGCCTTGCCTTTACTGATCCATTCGGTATGGGGTTGAAAAATGGAAAAGACTTTCTCGGCATGCGGAATGGTTTCACCTTGCAGGACCCGACGACGAATCTGGTCGATCTGCCGCTCGGCATGCGCCAGGTAGGCATCGAGATCTGCCAACATCGCTGCCGATATGCCATGCGCTTGGTTCAGGCGCTGCCGAGTGGCGTATGCCCGTTGCACATAGACTTGGGCTTGGTCGAGGTAGGTCTGATAAGCGGCTTCGATTTGCTCTTGCTTGGCCTGACGTTTGGCTTCATCTTGCGAGGTGGAATGCTTGAGCTTTTGAATCAGCCGGTAACTTTTCTTGAAACAACGCAAGTGATAGGCGCTTTGGCGCCATTCGGTCAAATTCAGGGCGTCGCAGAGTGCGGCGCAGGTGTGCAACGTTTTGCGGATGGCATCCCACAGCAAGTTGGTGTCGGTGGGAAAATGCACGTGGGTTTTGACCACAAAGGAATCAGCGCGGGTCTTCAGGCTTTCTTCGGCGTTTTTTTTAACGCCTGGTGTCCCGCATGCACCACTTCCTGGTTGATGCGATCCAGAATCTCGGGCGTGAACAAACTGACGTTGTCCCGGATGGTTGGCAATTCATAACGGTGTTCGTCCAGCCAGTCGCTATGCCCCAGCATCTGCCGGATCGTCTTGTGTTGGTTGGCCAACTCTTGAATCCGGTCGTAATCCACATCAAGCCCTAACCGCAGTACGCCCAACACCAGTATCTTCCACTGCTCCATACCGGGTCGCCCGGTTTTATTGCTGGCTTTGCCTTTTCCGCCTGCCCGTTCGGGCATGACCTCTTCCAGAATGGCAAATATCCGCTGACGCAAGCTGACCTCGGTATAAATGTATTGCAGTCCACGCAGTAGTTGGGGAATGTCATCACGTGATTTAGGATCAATGACAATGGCGGCAATATCGGTTTCACCGAATTTGAGTTGAGGCTGAATGACGGTGCGCATGCGAATTCGAGGGATGAAGATTTTGGCTTTTAGGCGGTTACGGGCCGATTTTCGCTGGAAATAAGACAAAACCGGGGTCAGGGCAACACATCTTCGTGTTGGAAAATCATTATAACCTATTGATGAATATGAGATTAATTAATTTTCATTCAAACACTAATTAAGTCTGAGTTGATGTTTCGAGGCACAATCGATGGTGCCAGCGTATATCCAAGGGAAGTGGCAAAAGAGGTTCTTTTGTGCAATGCTGCGGCAATAGCTATTTTTCACAACCACCCCTCGGGATTGACAGAGCCATCGGTCGCCGACCGCAGTATCACCACTAAGCTAATTGAAGCGTTGAAACTGTTCGACGTTAGAATCTTAGATCACATAATCGTGAGCCACAAAGAAACCTACAGTTTCGCGGAGGCTGGGCTTATGTAGCCCTTTAACTTGATGGGGGCTTATATAGCCCCCCTTTTTTACCCTATTATTTAAAGAGATAGTCATGGAAATAGTACCTATTTATGATGTCGGCGGTTCGTTGCCGGTATCGCTAGAAGCATTTAGGAACCGGCCGTGTGCTTTGCCATTCGGCCACCCGGCTTATGTGCCGCCGTCACCCCAAGAGGTGGACTGTTTGGTAAAACTGACGGGTTGGTCACAGAGTGTAGCGGCGGCCTTGGTGGGTGTGTCGTTTAACCCAAAAAAAGGGTCTTCGACAATCCGAAAATGGAGGGCTAGGCCGGATTCCGATGATGCTCGGGCTATCCCTTATTCGGCTTGGCGTTTAATGTTGCTGTACGCCCGTGTTGTGTCAATTGATGATGGCTTGGCGGTAATAGATAGGCAGAGTGCGGGGGTATAAAACAGCCTGCAAACATCACTCAGGAACCACGATGTGTGCAAATAAGAAAATACAGGATATTTCAATGAAAGCGGGCATTGGCAATTATCAAATTTTAGGATTACCCATCGTCAGCCAACGGCCAATTTCTGACGTACAGGAAGCATAGGTATATGGCAGGTTTAAGTCGTAAAGCGGCCATTCAGAGGCCGACCATGATCCGCCCCTTGTCCCCAAAGCGGTCACTCAGGATGAAGTAGTTCCACCAAGAGAAACGACTCGCTTGGCATTAAACTGTTCCGATTTTCTGTCCCCGCCTCTGAATTGGGGCTCAACTCGCCGCCATAATTGTTCTTGAATGCGTTGTTTAAACCGATTATTGCATATAGATACAGAAGCTAATGAAGTTACATAGCATCCACCTGCATATGATGGCTCGCTCTTTGTACATTCGTTTTCATGTCGCTTTGTTAGCTTCGAAATCTATAACACCCAGGCTTTATAGGTTGCCTCTCTGATTTCGCTAATCACCAGGTTCGGAGGGAGGGACGGTGAAAGCCATTCCCTAACCCTATACAGTGGTTGCTATAGATAGATAACTATTCATAGCGGCCTTCAAGAGACCGTCATTAATTTCTGGCTTACGTCCGATTAGACCTTGAAAACAGTCATTCAAAACGTAAAGAAAGGTTATGGAATGGGCATTGGAAAAAAAGAAAAGCCCAAACCATTTTTAAAATATGAGCTACCATACGCAAAGCCCTCTTGAACACAATTAAGCTTCGGAACTATCATTGAGCTTAATCCAAAATCAATCACAACAAAAAAAGTACAAAAAGCGTGGCCATCTTGTTTACATTGTGAACCCTGAGCGATGTCTGTAGGCTGATTGCAAAGAACTTCGACTCATCATCTAGTACGGGTTGAAGCGGTCAGATACTCACAAATAAACCAGACTGAAAATGTAGATGTTTTCAAGTCTTATGGTTTATTTTCGTGGGTTTCTACAGGTATTTACATTCATATCAATCTTTTCGAACTTATGCTTTTCGAAGACGTGTCTTTTTTAAGGTTTCTGTCTCTCGTTAAATGCTCAACAAATCAATTGATCGTCTGATAACATTTAATGAATTGACACAACTAAGGTCTAAATTAACAATGGGAAGCTATTCCTTTAAACCGAAAACACTGTAGAAAAAAAATATTAATGAAGGAAAAAAGGCAATTATAAACCCCAAAATTAGTGCGAATTGGTATCTGTATTTATACACAAATAGTAATGTTTGACGGATTGCTTCTGTTAGGCATTCGTACTGATTTATTTTTTCCAAAATCTGTTCCTCCTTTTATTAGGACTGTATCAAATTAGGGCCGTTAGCTACCACTATTTACAAGCTCACTTAGGTGATTTGATACGGTTAAAATGCCTGAAATACTTTTCCTGTTCGGTTTAGGCTTGGCTTACTTTATTAAAAATCAATAGCCAGACCAAATACCTTTGGTTCCAACTAGTATAAATGTAATGAATTGAACCAATAAAAAAAGTAGTCCAAGCGCCAACAAGATTTTTTTCACATCATTCATTATGTTCCACCTCAGATACAGACATCCTGTCTCGCCGTAAATTACCTTATTTAGAGTAAGAAGTTGAGAAAAGCCTAGTCAGTCAATCAGATCAAAATATTTGGTATTTATACTGCTTTCCATAGCCTTATCATATAGCTATAAGGTTGACACATAATTATTTTTTTGGCTTTAGGAAGGTAAGCTAATGAGCGCAAGCTTTTTATTGATGTGTCTGAAATAATATTACAAGAAATCAGGCGCGTTTGTAAAAGACTAATTACCTATGAAAACATAGGATTTACCTATGGATTAAAACTGTAAGTAAGTTCTTAATTTCAGTATATTTCTCATTCTTCGGATAATAAATCGCATATATCTGGCGGCTGATTTCCGGATTGCTCAAATAACGGCATCGCACGTCATCGGCGTTTGCAGGCAGGCTGTACTCCGGCATCAACGCAACCCCCATGCCAGCGCGCACCAAGTTGACGATCCAGTCCTCGCTATTGCTACGGTACGCGGCGTAGAGGTTGACTTCCTGGTCCTGGCAGATTGCCCGCAGAGTATCCCTAAGTTCGCAGTTCAACCGATCCAAATAAGGCTCGGACTGGATTTCCTTGAGGTCGATTTTGCTCAAGTGATTAAAGCGATGCTTGTTGTTAAACGCAACTACGTACTTTTCGGTATACAGCAAGGTGGATTGATAGGGCGAACCCAGCAATTGCACAGGGGCGCTAATCACCAAATC
Organism: Methylobacter marinus A45; assembly: GCF_000383855.1. Classification (GTDB taxonomy): domain Bacteria; phylum Pseudomonadota; class Gammaproteobacteria; order Methylococcales; family Methylomonadaceae; genus Methylobacter; species Methylobacter marinus. Next base: position 4,384,066 of record NZ_KB912877.1, on the reverse strand, counting down.
CAGCAAATCCGATTCCAGTTGCTGCAATAATAAAGTTTCACAGTCGATAATCAATTCAAATTCAATATTGGGAAACTCATGCTTGTAATGGGCAAAAATCGGGCTTAAACGTTGTGCGCCTATCGTTGCCATCAGGCCTATCCGCAACGGGATATTGTTCAACTTGGTAAAACGAAGGGCATCGGCCTTAGTCGTGACTGTTTCCTTGTATATCTTACGAAAGTTAGGCTCCACCAAGCGGCCGAGCGAAGTCAGCAAACAGCCGGAACGGTCGCGGATGAACAATTCCCCGCCTAATTCATCTTCCAGTTTTTTAATGGATTGCGTTAAAGATGGCTGGGAAATATAGCTGAATTGCGCGGCACGGGTAAAACTGCCGTGATCGCAAACCGCTAAAAAATAACGGATTTGGTGCATTTCCATAGTGTCTTCCTCGAACTTATATAGCCAAAACCTATTCTTCCATAGAAAGTTAGTATTTTACAAGACTTATGAGCAGAGAATAGGATTACATCACCATAAACGAATCCTATGAAAATGAAAAACCATGAAAAATGCAAAATTGATTGTGATGTACCCAACACCTGCCGATGTCGATAGATTTGAACAACGCTATGCAGAGGAGCATGTGCCGATGGCGGTAGAAAAACTGGCTGGAAAAACCCGCTTTGTTGCGTCGCTGATCAAGTCCAGCATCGGCCAGGAACAAATGCCTTTCCATCGCATTGCCGAAGTTTATTTTCCGTCAATGCAGGATTTGGAAGCCTGTTTAAATTCACCGGGCGGACAGGAAACCGCACAACATGCCGTTGATATTTCAACAGGCGGTGCGCCGTTATTTTTGATCGCGGAAGTTGAAAGTTTCGATTTTTAATCCCCTGGCAATTGGGCTATGTATAGCAGCCGATTGCCGATTTTATAATGTTATCATCAGGAGCTACGATGTTATACCTGCCACCAAACCCAGACATTAATTCCTTATCCGACATGCTGGAAAAATATCCGCGTCGCCGGGTATTACTATTTAAGGTCATGGAAGAAATCATGAGAAATCAATCACCTTTCAGCAAGGAAACGCGCCAATTACTGTTTGCTTACACGTCATATCTGAACCAATGCAGCCTGAGCTATGAATACCATAAAGCCGCTTCATTAGCCTCAGGTCTTGACGAATCCGTATTTGCAGCTTTAAAAACGAGTATTCACAGCGCAAAAATCGATAACAAGCTAAAACCGATACTTCGCTTAATTAAAAAACTCACCCTGTCGCCTAAGCAAGTTACCTATGCAGACGCTCAAAAAATCTTCGATGCGGGTTGGGATGAACATGCGTATTTTGATTCCGTCTGTATCTGCGCCATCATGAATTGCATGAACCGTTTTATTACCGCTATAGGTATTGACGCCAATTCATCCGGCCTCAATTATACTGATAAGATGCTGTTTACTTTAAACTATATCGGTTGAATGAGTGAAGATGAATTGATAATTCTGCCTTCAACAAAATACAAAAGAGGTTTTGAAGATGAAAAAGAATTTTCCGTTACCAGCATTATTCAATACGATAGCTCATGCTTGCCGTGCTATAGCTCTATTTGGATTATTGACCATTACTTTACCATCAGTCGTTTATGCACACAGGGGGGCAAATGATGAAGTCGATGCCTGCAATATTCTGGTGGGTCATGAACGGGTACACTTTACCGCCTATACTCCAACATTTACCACCAAAGAGTATTGTCAGTCGATTCCTCATCTGGGAATGACTAATCTGGTGTTCGATTATGACGGCAAAGGCCTGCGCAATTTAACCGTCGAGTTTGAAGTCACCAAAGAACCGGAAGGAACCCGGATTTTCTATAAGGAACCGACAAAAATAAAATCCGGTACGGTCAATGGCGTGGTCGATTTCAGTAAATTCGGTGCAGGTAACTATCTGGCCCATGTCGCGATTGTGCATAAAGACAAGAGCATTGATAGCCACATACCGTTTTCAGTAGGTCTCGAAGAAGAATACTCAGACAATTTACCATTAAAATCGCTATTAATCTTTGTCTTTATAGCAGCAGTTTTTTATTTAATGAAACGCGCAGCCAATAAACCTGTAGCGGGGCCATCCGATGTTTAAAACCTATTTCGATAAATTTAAAACCGTTTTGACTTTTCGCAATAGCGTGTTTATATTGCTGTTTTTTATGCCTATCTTGATAACGCTGTTAATCTTTTTTAGCGAAGATAATGACGAGTTTTCGCAGATGGGCAACACGTCTTATAAAAACGAAAAGGTTCAGTCGCGCTGCGAAGTCGGTACACGTCCGGGTGATCCAGGTGCGGATAATGGCGAATCAACAGGTGAAGGCATTAAATACAATATACGCACGCCGTTGAATTATGATCCCACAATTGCTCATCCATTGCTGATGGTTTATTCACCGGCAAAATCAAATCGGGCAAAGACCGAGAAATTGACCGGACTTACGCTAAAAGCGACGACGGCCGGATTTATAGTCGCTTATGCAGATCATCCCGAGTTATCACCTACCTCAACCATCGAACTCGGTACTATTCCGGGCTTGATTGCCAAAAAATGGTGTGTTGACGAACAGCGTATCTTTCTTACCGGGCATTCTGACGGTGGAACTGCCGCGATGGCGTTAGCGTTTATGGCTGGAACCAAACATATCCCCCATGCGATTGCACCCAGTGCCGCCGGTATCGATTATCAGGATTTACGTGATCGCAAGTGTCCGGAGCCTATCCCTGTCATGATTATGCATAGCACGAATGACCACTTGTTTCCAAAGTATGGTGTACAGTCTTCAGGTTGGTGGGCGGCATGTAATAAATGTGAGCCGATACCTGAACAAATTGAAAATGGTTGCATGGCTTATTCTGGCTGCGCTAATGGCGTAAAGACTTGGTATTGCGAAGGCGATAAACTCCATGCGCAGTGGCCGGGTATTAATGATACGTTGTTAGATTTCTTTGATTCGATAAGTCGTTAAGCGATACGGTCTACCGTTGAGAATTGCAGACTTGTTGTGTGTACTTTCTATACCCGACACCTAAACCTGCTCAGACTAAATTAACGATCCCCTCCTCACTATCGTCGCTTTGAATCAACCAGTGAGAAAAAACGTTTATACTTAACGTTAAGGCGCCTTAAATAGTGCCTGAAAGAAAACTCGCTTTTTTTCATGATTCTGCCAACTCACTGAGCCTAACTCCAGCCATTTTTCGGCGCAGGTCAGTCAATTTCCTCTTTTGGTGGTGCTCAATGGTGCAAATCCGCTATTCCGGGCGAATTTTGGCCGCACCTTTCCCGTGTTTCGTCCTTTTTTCCGCCACCAGTCGTGCCTTTAGGCCGCTTTTTTGTAAGGGCCTCGTCGTCGAGCGGCTTCTTGTTGTTCTTGCTCGCGGAGCATGGCGCCCAAACGCTGAATATTGCGTGCCACGATGGCGAGGGCCACGTAGCGCTTGAAACCATCCATGCCATGATCGGGGCATTTGTTCAACCCATGAACGCCCAGCGCATTGATCGCCGATTCAACCGCTGAATGTTGGCGGCGCAGGCGGACAAACTCCGGGGCGGATTCGCGGGCTTTGTCGGCTTCCGATAGCCGGCCTTTTTTCGGCAATATCACGTTATCCAGGCGTTGTTTGAGCTCTGCTTGATTCCTTGGGCTGTGAAAGCCCTTATCAAAGCTCATGGCTTTTGCCGCGGGAAAGCGGGTTTGGGTTTGTTCGACCAAGGTCACGGCGATTTGATCGTCCGTGGTTTTTGCCATGACCTGATGGTGCAGGATAAAACGGTGTTGATCTTCGACGATAGCCACCCTCAATCCCAACTCGACCGGTACGCCGGCCTTGCCTTTACTGATCCATTCGGTATGGGGTTGAAAAATGGAAAAGACTTTCTCGGCATGCGGAATGGTTTCACCTTGCAGGACCCGACGACGAATCTGGTCGATCTGCCGCTCGGCATGCGCCAGGTAGGCATCGAGATCTGCCAACATCGCTGCCGATATGCCATGCGCTTGGTTCAGGCGCTGCCGAGTGGCGTATGCCCGTTGCACATAGACTTGGGCTTGGTCGAGGTAGGTCTGATAAGCGGCTTCGATTTGCTCTTGCTTGGCCTGACGTTTGGCTTCATCTTGCGAGGTGGAATGCTTGAGCTTTTGAATCAGCCGGTAACTTTTCTTGAAACAACGCAAGTGATAGGCGCTTTGGCGCCATTCGGTCAAATTCAGGGCGTCGCAGAGTGCGGCGCAGGTGTGCAACGTTTTGCGGATGGCATCCCACAGCAAGTTGGTGTCGGTGGGAAAATGCACGTGGGTTTTGACCACAAAGGAATCAGCGCGGGTCTTCAGGCTTTCTTCGGCGTTTTTTTTAACGCCTGGTGTCCCGCATGCACCACTTCCTGGTTGATGCGATCCAGAATCTCGGGCGTGAACAAACTGACGTTGTCCCGGATGGTTGGCAATTCATAACGGTGTTCGTCCAGCCAGTCGCTATGCCCCAGCATCTGCCGGATCGTCTTGTGTTGGTTGGCCAACTCTTGAATCCGGTCGTAATCCACATCAAGCCCTAACCGCAGTACGCCCAACACCAGTATCTTCCACTGCTCCATACCGGGTCGCCCGGTTTTATTGCTGGCTTTGCCTTTTCCGCCTGCCCGTTCGGGCATGACCTCTTCCAGAATGGCAAATATCCGCTGACGCAAGCTGACCTCGGTATAAATGTATTGCAGTCCACGCAGTAGTTGGGGAATGTCATCACGTGATTTAGGATCAATGACAATGGCGGCAATATCGGTTTCACCGAATTTGAGTTGAGGCTGAATGACGGTGCGCATGCGAATTCGAGGGATGAAGATTTTGGCTTTTAGGCGGTTACGGGCCGATTTTCGCTGGAAATAAGACAAAACCGGGGTCAGGGCAACACATCTTCGTGTTGGAAAATCATTATAACCTATTGATGAATATGAGATTAATTAATTTTCATTCAAACACTAGGTACGTGCCGTTTCCGTGGTTTCCGTCTTCAGGGTATAGAGGTAAACCGCGAATGCCACACCGGCCGTGAGCAAGCCGGTGAAACCCATGGCGCGGAGAAAGTCAGGGGTGGTGATGCGCTCGGAGCGGGGGCGAGGTTGGCGCTTCATCACGTCGGGGTCGATGGGATCGGTCGCCAGGCACAGCGCGGGCAGACCGTCGGTCACAAGATTGATCCACAACAGGTGAATGGGCAGCAGCGGCGTCGGTAAACCAATGACCACGCAGACGGTCATCAGCAGCAGTTCGCCGGTATTGCCGGCCAGCAGGTATTGCAGGGTCTTGCGGATATTGTCGTAAATGCCGCGCCCCTCTTCGACGGCGGCGACGATGGAGGCGAAGTTGTCATCGGTGATGATCATGTCCGCTGCCTGTTTGGTGACTTCCGTGCCGGCTTTGCCCATGGCGATGCCGATGTCGGCGCCCTTGATGGCCGGAGCGTCGTTGACGCCGTCGCCGGTCATCGCCACCACCGCATCATTCGCTTTCCAGGCACGGATGATGCGCAATTTGTGCTCGGCGGTAACGCGGGCGTACACGGCGATTTTGGGCGCTCGCTGCCGGAGTTCCTGTTCGGACACTTTATCCAGCTCAATGCCGGCGACGGCCATATCATCGTCTGCAGCGATGCCGAGTTCCCGCGCAATGGCGGTCGCGGTGTGCGGATGATCGCCGGTAATCATCACCACCCGAATGCCGGCGGCGCGACATTTGGCCACGGCATCCTTGGCCTCCTGCCGGGGTGGATCAACCATGCCCGACAGGCCCACGAACACCAGATCGTGCTCCACGGCGTCTGCCGTCAGGTCGGCGGGCGCTGCCTTATCCAGGTCGCGCCAGGCCGAACCGAGCACGCGCAGGGCTTGCTGCGCCATCGCGGTATTTTGCGCCACGATGGTCTGACGATCCTCGTCCGTCATGGGCCGGACTCCGGCGCTGGTGTAAAGGTGTGTGCAGCGCTGCAACAGCACATCCGGCGCTCCGTTGATAAAGGCGCGCAATTTGCCGTCCGGCATTTGGCGTATCATTGTGCTGAGTTTTCTATCGGAGTCAAAAGGTATTTCTTGCTGCTTCGGCATTTCCCGCTCGATGCGCGCGTGGTCGCCGCCGGCTTTGGCTCCGGCGGCCAATAAGGCGCCTTCGGTGGGATCGCCTATCACTTTCCATGCGCCCTTTTCCTGGACCAGATGGGCGTTGTTGCAACCGAGGATGACGGTTGCCAGTTCGAGCAACGCCGCCGCGTGCTGATCTTCCGCTTTGTTACCCTTAAAGCGCGCGTCGCCGTCAGGCCCGTAGCCAATACCCGTGACCTCATAACTTTGCTCTGCGACATAGAGCTCGCGCACGGTCATTTCACCCCTCGTCAACGTGCCGGTCTTGTCGGTGCAGATGACTGAGGTCGAACCGAGCGTCTCGACCGCTGATAGCTTGCGCATCAGCGCATGGCGGCGAGACATGCGCAACACCCCGAGCGAAAGCGCCACCGTGACCACGGCCGGCAGGCCTTCGGGCACGGCGGCCACGGCGAGGCTTACCGAAGTCATGAATAACTCCAACAGGTCCGTGCCGCGCAGCCACCCCAGTCCGAACAATAGTACAACAATGCCAAGCGCCGCCCAAACCAGTACCTGGCCAAAGGACTCGAGCTTTTTCTCCAACGGAGTCTGTTCCTCGGCACCGGCCTCTGTGATCAGACCGGCGATGCGGCCCAACTCGGTCTGCATCGCCGTGGCCACAACCACGGCCATACCGGTACCCGCCGCGATGCTGGTGCCCATGAACACCATATTCTCGCGGTCGCCCAACGGGACATCGGCTTGATCCAAAGTCGCGGATTGCTTGTTCTCCGCCGCCGATTCGCCGGTTAGCGTCGCTTCGATGCAGCGGAGCGAGGCGGCTTCCAGAAGCCGGGCATCGGCGGCGATCAGATCGCCGGCCTCCAGCGCCAGGATATCACCGTTAACGACTCCCGAAGCCGGAATCGCGGTGACTTTCCCGTCACGCATCACCTTGGCCTGCGGCGCGGTCATCTTCTTCAGCGCCGCGATGGACTTTTCGGCGGTGAATTCCTGGTAGAAGCCGATGACGGCATTGAGAACGACGATGGCGAGGATGGCAATGGCGTCCACCACTTCGCCCAGCACGCCGGAGATGACACCGGCCGCGATCAGAATCCAAATAATCAGGCTTTTGAACTGATCAAGAAAAATCCGTAGCGGAGTCATGCGCTTGCCTTCCTTCAGCGCATTCGGGCCGTTGGCGGCAAGGCGATGGGTCGCTTCCTGTGCAGACAGTCCTGCCGCAGAGGAATCGAGTTGCGCCAGTACTTCCTCGGCGGACAGGCTGTGCCAAGCTTGGGTTTTTGCTTGTTCGGCGAGGGCGGGCGGAGTCCTGCTGTGCTTGGTCATTTTTTGGGTTCAGCCTTTAGTTTCAACAGTCGAGCGTTGATGGCCACAATCACCGTGCTCGCAGACATCAGCACCGCACCCAAAGCGGGAGTGAGCAGCACGCCCCACGCGTAAAGCGCGCCGGCCGCCAGCGGAATGGCGACGACGTTGTAGCCCGTGGCCCAGACCAGGTTCTGAATCATCTTGCCATAGGTGGCGCGGGAGAGCCGCACGATAGCCACGACATCCAGCGGATTGCTGCGCACTAGAATCACGTCGGCGGTTTCCACCGCCACATCGGAACCGGCGCCGATGGCAATGCCCACATCCGCCTGCGCCAGCGCCGGGGCATCGTTCACGCCGTCACCGGTCATCGCCACCAAAACGCCTCGGGTTTGGACCTCTTTCACTTTGGCGGCTTTATCTTGGGGCAGGACTTCGGCGAAGTACTCATCCAGTCCGATTTGTTCCGAGACCCATTGAGCCGTCGCCTTGTTATCACCGGTCAGCATCATGCAACGAATATTCAATGCCTTGAGGGCATCGATGGCTTGCTTTGCCTCGGGGCGGATAATGTCAGCCAAGGCGATCGCACCTTTCAGCTGCCCGTCCACAAGGACAAACACGACCGTCTTGCCCTGGGTTTGCAGCGGTTCGACACGCTGGTCATCGTGCGCGATGTTCTGTTCGCGCAAGTAGCCCGGACTGACCACTTTGACCTCTCTGCCATCGACCCGGCCTTCTGCGCCTTTGCCGGGGATGCTCTTGAAGTTTTCAACGGGCAGCTTGTTTTCCGAAGAATCGGCGATCGCCTTGGCGATTGGATGCTCGGAATTTGCATCCACAGAAGCCGCGTATTTACGCAGAGTTTCTTCGTCGATGTCCTGCGCAAGCATCAATGTGTCGGTCACACCGAAGCGGCCCTCGGTCAGCGTGCCGGTCTTGTCAAAAATGATGGCCTGCAGTTTACGGGCGCCCTCGAAAGCGCCGCGATTACGAATGAGGAGACCATTGCTTGCAGCCAAGGCCGTGGAGACGGCCACGACCAATGGTACGGCCAGACCGAGCGCATGCGGACAAGTAATCACCATCAGCGTCACGGCGCGTTCAATGGCAAAGGCGAACTCCTTATTCATCAGAACCAGCCAGATTAAGAATGTGAGCAAGCCGCCTCCCAAGGCGATAATGGTAAGCCACATTGCGGCGGTATCGGCGAGGTTTTGGGTTTTTGATTTGCTTTCCTGTGCCTGCTTGACCAGATCAATGACCTGCGACAGGAAAGAGTCCTTGCCGGTGCCTTTCACCTCGATAGTCAGCGAGCCTTCGCCATTGATAGCGCCGCCAATCACCTTGCCATCGGTTTTTTTGGTGACCGGGGTTGATTCCCCGGTCAGCATCGCCTCATTGACCGAGCTCTCGCCCTCAACGATGACACCATCCGCAGGGATCTTCTCGCCCGGTTTGATCAGCACCTTGTCGCCAACGGTCAACTCGCCGAGCGGGACGTCCTGCACGCTGCCATCGGGCATGAGTTTATGGGCATCGGAGGGCATGAGCTTCGCCAAGGCTTCCAGCGCCTTTGAAGCACCCATCACCGAGCGCATCTCAATCCAGTGACCCAGCAACATGATGTCAACAAGCGTGGCCAGCTCCCAGAAAAACATCTTGCCGGTCAGACCGAACACCACGGCACTGCTGTAAACATAAGCGGTGGTGATAGCAACGGCGACCAGCGTCATCATCCCCGGCTTGCGGGTTTTAAGCTCATTGAACAAACCTTTGATGAACGGCCAGCCGCCATACCAAAAAACCGCCGAGGCAAAGCCGAACAGAACGTAAAGGTCGCCGGAAAAACGGATGGCTTCGCGCAGGCCCACCAACTTTTGGAGCATGGGCGAGAGAGCGAGAATCGGCAGGGTCAAGACCAGTGAGATCCAGAACCGGTTACGAAAATCCGCCGCCATGTGAGCATGGTGGCCTTGATGGTCGGTCCCGGCATGCGGCATTTCAGATTCAGGTTTATTGTTTGTCGCGTGTTCGCGTTGTTTCATTGGAGTCTCCTGTCATTTTTTATGGTTCTTCCATCAACGCTGATCAATACCGCGCTTCGCGATGCTTTGAACGGGTCTTGGCATATCAGCAATTCTCATTATGGAACTGGACGGCGGTCTGCAAGGCAGTTGCAGTCTCACTCACCGTTTTGTTGGGGGTCTCCTTTCATGGTTAACAGTTCACTTCGTAGCAGTGCCGAGCGTTGAATTATTTTTTGAACTGCTTGAGGATAACGACGACCAGCAGGACTATCAGCAACACGCCGATCACCGACCAAAGCCACATCCCTCCACCCATCCATCCGTCTGTATAATTCATCATGTTGTTCATTTTAAAGCCCCTTTCGTTGCGCTGCTACGCCCTACCCACCACTGGGCAATCCAGATCGTGAGCGGAGGCAGGCAAGTCGCGCATGTCAGAACTGGTCTCCGACACGCCGAGCAGCCCGGACTGGGAATTGACCATTACTTTGAATTGCTTCGCGCTCATGTTTTCAGTGCACGCCAGATACCAAAACAGTCCGGGATCGAGATCGCCTGAGCGGGTGCTCATCGGCACTCCGGCTGTTGGGGTGAAACCCATGCTGGTATCCACGGGTTTGCCGTCACGCACCGCCGCCAGGCTTGCGCCATTGCCGAGGTGCGCGAGGATAACCCGACCTTGTGCCGCATCCGTTCCAGCTTGGCGGGCCAGTTCACCCATGAGAAATTCATACGACAACCCGTGAAACCCGTATCGTCGCACTCCCTGTGCTTCATAACGGCGCGGGATCGGTAATAGTTGCGCCACACGCGGCAGGTCATGGTGAAAAGCTGTGTCAAAGCATGCGACTTGAGGCAACTCAGGAAATCGGCGCTGAAACGCCTCGATCAACAGGATTTCTTCCGGCATATGCTCGGGATCGAAGGGACTGATCTTGTGCAGATCTGCAATCATTTCCGCAGTGATTCGCTGCGGTTTGCTATACTTGGGCCCGCCATGCACCACGCGATGCCCTACTGCGGTCAATGCGCCACCCCCGAGTCGTTCCTCGATCCAATCCATCAGAGCGCTCACCGCCACCGCGTGATCCGGTGCCGTCACAGGCCGCGAAAAGTTGTCCTTCTGGTTCACGCCTTTTACCCGCAAGGTGGCCTCCGGCAGTCCAATCCGCTCAATTCCGCCCTCCAGAATCCGTCGGAGCGAGTCACCGGCTTCGAACAGTGCAAACTTGATGCTGGACGAGCCGCCATTGATGGTCAGAATGCGCGGCTTAGCGGATTTCATGACTGATGCCTTCGTCATACTGCAATCCGAACGAGGCCAATTGTGCGCACGTCGACGGGTAATCCGTGTGAAGAATGCTGCGAATCCCCAAATCTTCCGCGATCTGGGCAAACATCGGGGTGTTTTCGATATAGATTATATGCTCGGCTGGCGCCTGGGCGATGTCCATCGCAAGCTTAAAGATGTCCGCGTCCGGCTTGCGGAGATGGACGAAACAGGAAGAAATAAAACAATCCACAAACGCGTTCAGCTTGAACTTTCGAATCCGATAGATATTCAGTTCGCGGCCTTCGTTGCTGACCACGGCGATCTTTAATCCGTACTTTGCCTTGAGTTTTCGGATCAACTCGATCATTTCGGGAAAAGCTCGCGACTGCGCGAACATGAATCCCCGGAACTGATCCCGTGTGAATGGCCGCTCCTCGTAGAAAACCGTTCGACTCAGATATTCCTCCAGCGTAAGTTTACCCTCCTCGTAGGTAGCGAAGTTAAGACGATGCCGATCCTCCATCTCGGCCCACTCCAGTTTGAAGTTCTCCGCCGCCCGTTTGCGGGCATGATGATCCCAGCCGTTGGTGAGCAGGACACCACCGATATCCACAAATACGCAGGTGATTGCAGCCTCTTTCTTCATCGTGTTTTCCTCAGTCGATCGGCTTTGTCACAGGATTCGTGCGACATCTCGACGCCGTCGCAGTGCGGCATTACGCGCGTCATATAGTCTGCTGGTGGTCGGGCCACTGTTTGGCAGGCACGGATTATTGGCCGATCGTTACTTCGTGCACGTTTGCCTCTTCGGCTTTGTTTTGCATCAGGATGTTCCTTACCTTTTCAATTTCCTGCACGATTCCGTGGACAATGAGAATAAACTTGTTGGCCTTCAGCGCGGTTTCGTATCGAATGACACTGTCCTTAGGAATCCCAATGCTCGCAAGTGCACCGCCGAGGGCGGTGAGGCCACCGGTGACGACCGCAGTTTCAAGTGCGCCGATTATCCAGCTTACCAACGGGCCACCGACCATGACCGGACCTATCCCCGGGATGAATAAGAATGTGGAGCCGAAAAGGAGTCCCCAAATCGAACCCCAAAACAGACCAAACTTCCCCCATGTCGCCATGCGATCGCCGGTATTGTAGTAACCGATAGCATTTTCTTCGGAGTGATAATCTTTCCCAACGATGGATAGTTTTTTTCATATCGTAGCCGGACTTTTGCAGTTCCTTGACAGCACTTTCGGCATCTTGGTGGTTGCTAAAGACTCCAACGGCTGAGCTGTTTTTTTTCAGGCATGTCGCTTCTCCATAGGTTTGGGGATAACAAAGTGCAGCATTAACTACTTAACTGCTTAACTGTTCGCTGTCGCGGGTTTACAGGCGGATCTTAGGGATCCATCGGACTGTCATCAAACCTAACTCGAAGAACTTTTTGTCGATTTCGGATTCGTCTCCGTGGGGTGTCAATACCCGACGCCTTAACCAATCTTCAGGCGATTTTATCCGCAAAGCTATTATTTCCATTCCTCATAAGATAGTCTGTTCTCCAGCGTACACATAGATGTCTTCTCTTCCGTCCCAGGCGGGCGCGCTGCGAACCATCCGTTCTCTGCCACCACTTTCAATCCGCCGATGGGCGCGCCGTTGCTCGAATATCGCCCAGTACCGCTCACTGTTCTCAAAACCAAACGAATGCTCCAGATACCGCCTGAGGTCGATAATCACGCGATCGTTGTCGAGCAGCGTATTGTCCACGTCCAGCAAAAAACAATCTCGCCAGGCGCTGTCATGACCTTACTCCTGCCGCGCTGGGTTGAACCAGCCGCCATCGGCTGCAATGAGTGCATCGGCCTCTTTCGGCCCCCAACTGCCGGGCGCATAAAGGCAAGCCCGGTGATGCGCCTCAAGAACGGGGTCGACCGCAGCCCAGGCGGCCTCTATCGCCTCCTCTCTGGTAAAAAGCGCGCCATCGCCGGCCATGGCGTCAGCCAAAAGCCGCTCATAGGGCGCATCCTCACCCGGCTGCTCGTCGAGCAAGTAAAGTTCCCGCTGATCGCCGACAAATTCTTTCCCTGCCCGCTTGACTCGCGCAGCCATGGCGATGGCGCTGTTGGGGGAAAGCCTGAAACGTACATAATTAGTCCGTCCGTCCGCAGGTCGTGAGTCGGCGAATAGCCGCTGCGGCGGCGGCTTAAGCTGGACCAGCACCTCGGCGGCCGTCTCGGCCAGGCATTTGCCGGAACGCAGATACCACGGCACGCCTTCCCAGCGCCAGGAGTCGATAAAAAGCCGCACGGCGCAGAAAGTTTCCACGTCGGAGTCCTTGGCCACATTCGGTTCATTGCGGTAGCCGGTGTACTGGCCGCGCACCAGATCGTCGGCCTGTAGCGGACGCATGGCCTGAAAGACTTTGGCTTTCTCGCTGTGCACGGCGCCGAAGCCTTGATAGGCCGGCGGCTCCATGGCGAGCAGCGCGACAATCTGGAACAGGTGGTTCTGGATCACGTCACGCAGACAACCCGCGGATTCGTAGAAGGCGCCGCGTCCCTCCACGCCGAACTGCTCAGCCAGGGTGATCTGAACGCTGGCCACGCAATTGCGGTTCCAGATCGGCTCCAGGAACGAGTTGGCGAAGCGGAAATACAGGATATTCATGATCGCTTCCTTGCCTAGGAAGTGATCGATGCGGAAGATCGAATCCTGGGGGAATACCGACTGCGCAATACGGTTCAGCTCCTGCGCCGAAGCCAGATCGCGCCCGAACGGCTTCTCAATGATGATGCGCGCATGATCGGCCAGTCCTGCAGCGGCGAGTCCCTTGATGACGGTTGCAAACAGCGAAGGCGTAATGGCCAGATAGTGCGTGGGGCGCCTGGCCTCGCCGATGACCTGTTTGAGCGCGCCGAACGTGCCGGCATCGTTGTAGTCGCCTTTCACATACTGAAGTAGAGAAAGCAGATGATCCAAGGCGTTCCGGTCATCTATCGTGCCGGTCGCCTGTATGCCGTCCGTCGCCCGCTGGCGCAGTTGCTCCAGGGTCCATTGCGTTGACGCAACGCCGATCACCGGCACATCGAGAAGGCCCCGCTTCGCCATCGCGTAAAGCGCCGGAAAGATCTTTTTATGGGCCAGATCCCCCGTCACGCCAAAGAGCACCAGTGCATCGGATATTTCACGGTCACCGGTATTGCCCATATCAATACCCTCCTTTCCTGTTTCGCCCCACTGTTGTTTGCTGGCGGTTTCTCACAGCCAACCTCCGGTAAAACCGGCTCGCCGCAGGCCGTCCGCAACGTATGGACAGCTCCTCATCAATTGCCACACCAGACCGCTACGGTAATTTTCGATCATCAACACAATAGGTCCCTGATTAAGTCCGTAATGCCAGGGCGACACCCAGCCGTAAGGATGGCCGCGTTTTTCCGGAAAGGTTGGATTAAAAGTCGCCTTGAAGCCGTAGGGATTGAGCGCTGTCAATTTAACCTGGTGAATACAGTAATTGATTGCCGGCAGCACGATCTCGGGCGCAAATGGCAAAGACGCGACCACTGCCCACGGTGCAATAGTGCCATCGTCGGGCCCATAGGGAACGCCGCGCGCCAAGTAATCGAAGAATCGGCGCTGTATGCCGTTCACTTTGACGGTGCTAGGTCCAGGGCCGTCGCTCGCGGTAATGCCCCAGCAACACTGATCATAGCCCTTGAATTTGAATGGATTGTTTATCGCGTATTGTCGTTGTATATAAGTTGCACGGCGGCTGTTCTCAAAATAATCGATGCCTTTATCGCGCATAAACGCGTCCCGGATATCGCGGAAATCAATCCAGATATGCGAGAGCTGGTGCGTGAACAAAGACCCGGCGTAAAGATACTCATAGTCACCATAGCTGTCCCATTGATAAGTGGAAGCCCAGGCTTCGTAACTGCTTTCGGGCAGTGGGTGCGTGGGCGATCCCAGGCCGAGAATATACAGAATCAGCGCTTCATCATAGCCTTCCCAGCGATACGTCAGAAAGCCCGTCTCCGGCTTCCAGCCGTGCGTAACCGTTGCGCCCTGGTTTTGCGCCCATTGCCAGTCCGCGCGCTGATAGAGTGCGTCGGCAAGCGTGCGGATTTCCTGTTCGTCGGCCGTATTCGCATCAAAATAGATGCCCGCCGTCAACGCGCCCGCCAGCAGAAAGGCGGTGTCTATAGTCGACAACTCGCATTGCCAGACGCGCCGGCCAGTCTGCATATCAAGAAAATGGTAATAAAAGCCTCGGTAGCCGGTCGCGTCAGGCTCGGGGCCTTGCGGGCTGTTCCAGAAAAAACGCAGCGTCGTCAGCACGCGTTCCACCGCCAGGGAACGCGCTATAAACCCTCGCTCAACGCCTACGGGATAAGAGGCCAGCGCGAGACCGATGGCGGCGATACTGGCCGGCCAATTCGCCTCGGTTTTGTCGATCACGAGCCCGTTGGCGGGATTGGTCTCGTGCAGAAAATAGCAGAATGTCGCACACTGTAGCCTATCCAGTTCAGCATCAATGGTCAGTTGCTTGCTACGCATGGGCATGCCCTGTTTTCTCGGCCATGCCGTTACATCGGCATTCGATACTGGTGGGAGCGGTTGCCGGTTGTCGTATTCAACTTTGTCATAAATGCCCACCTTAAATTAACTTTCCATAAAATGCGCTTACGGATTGATCATTTCCGTTCGTTATCAAACATAAGAAATCAGTACAAGCCCTGAATTAAGCTCATCAGATAGCCGGGATAAATCCCGAACCAGACCAGCAGTACGGTCAGCACGGCCAGGATCACCGAGGAAACCCGGCCAAAAGCCGCCTCATGACCCGCATCAATGCCAGTTTCCTGACTCATCGACATGACCACGATGAGCCTCAAGTAGTAATAAAGCCCCAGGCCGCTGCCGATAATCAGCATCAACAGCAGTCCCCACAATCGCCCGTCGGCGCCGGCCGCGAAAATATAGAATTTGCCGATGAAGCCGGCCGTCAGCGGAATGCCGGCCAGCGACAGTAACATGAAAGTAAAAATCGCCGCCAGCCCCGGCCGGCGCCAGAAAAGCCCGTGATAAAACGACAACGCCACCGCTTCTGCCTGTGGCGTAGATAAAATTGAGACGACGCCGAAAGCGCCCAGCGTGGTCATGAAGTAAGCGACCAGATAAAAAGTGACGGACTCAACGACGAGGTTCGGCGCGATGCGGCCGCCGGCAATGAAGGCGATCAGCAGATAGCCCATGTGCGCGATGGATGAGTAGGCCAGCATGCGTTTGACGTTATTTTGCAGCAACGCCAGCACATTGCCGACCAGAATAGAGGCCACCGCCATGACGCTGAAAACCGTCAGCGCCGGCCCATAGAAATAGCCGCCGCTGCTGAGAAAAAAGCGCAGCAACAGAATGAAAACGGCACCTTTCGAGACCGTGGCAATAAATGCCGTCACCGGCGCCGGGGCGCCTTCATAGACATCGGGCGTCCATAGATGAAACGGCACCAGAGACAGCTTGAAACCGACACCGGCGACGATGAAAACAATACCGGTTAGCACCATACCGTTAAATAGCTCCTGGCTGGCCAGATACTGCTCTATGCCGCTGAAGTTGAGCTGCCCGCATTGCGCGTAGATCAGCGCCATGCCCATCAGCAGGAAGGCGGACGACACCCCCGACAGGACCAGGTATTTGACCGCCGCTTCCAGCGATCCGGATTGACCGAGAACATAACCGACCAGCACGAACAGAGAAACGCTGAGCGTTTCCAGACCAATGAAAAAAGTCGCGAAATGGCAACTGGTGACCAGCACGGAAGCTCCCAAGAGCGCGGCGAGTATCAAAAACAGCAGCTCCTCGTTTTCGCCTTCACGATTCTTGAAATAATCATAGCAAAAAGCGATGACGGCAAGACCCGCTGCCAGCAACAGCGCCATAACGAAGCGTCCGTAGGCGTCCACCCGGATAAGAGGCGTCACCTGAACGGGACCTTGGCGCCCTGCCATCGCCAGCGCCAGCAGGGAAACCAGAAGGCCCAGGCCGGCCATGAGGCAGGTCAGCGTGAAATGGCGCCTGACGGCAATAGTCAGCATCACAACTACCGCCGCCGCGGCGATGCAGATGACAGGCAAAAAAGCGATCAATTGGCTACTGTTCATCGGTCGATTCCATTGCGGCAGAACTTTGCAGGGTCTGTAATGATGGCTCCGTCTCACTAAGCACCAAATGAGGATGCAGTCCCAGCCAGACGCTGGCAATCACCAGCAGTCCCATGGCGGCCATATCCCGGTAGCCGAAATCCGCTATAGGATACGGTTGCCGCAAAGGGCCATGAAAGGCTTTCTGTATGATGAACAGGGCATAAATCGGAGACAGGATCATGACCAGTGCGGCTAAAGCCGTCAGCGCCATGCTGACTTTGAAAGCGCCCAGCAACACCAGAAATTCACCTAAGAAATTGCCCAATCCCGGCAAGCCTAATGAGGCAATAGCGAAGAACAGCGCCACGGCCGACAGACGCGGCATCGCAGTCCAAAACCCGCCCATGTTGCCCATCTCGCGTGTATGCAGACGCTCCTGCAAAGCGCCGGCGATCATGAACAAGGCTGCGGCACTGATGCCGTGCGCCAGCATGGTCATGACCGCACCCTGTAACGCCAGCAGATTCCAGGCAAACACACCCAAGAGCACAAAGCCCATGTGGCTGACACTGGTATAGGCGATCAGCCGTTTCAGGTCGGACTGGGCGAAAGCCATCATGGCCGCGTAAAGCACGCTCACGGCGCCTAGCGCCATGGCGACCGGCGCAAACTGATGCGCCGCCTCGGGAAACAGCGGGATGACAAAGCGCAGCAGGCCGTAAGCGCCGGTTTTCAGCATGACGCCGGCCAGAATAACGCTGCCGCCGGTCGGCGCCTGCGTATGCGCATCCGGCAGCCAGGTATGAAACGGCACCGACGGCAACTTGACCGTAAACGCGACAAAAAAGCCCAGCATCAGCCAGAATGCTGTGTCCGCATCGAGACGTGTACCCAGCAGATCAAAATAGTCGAAACTGTAAACACCGGTGTCGCCGTGATAGATCAGCGCCAGCATGACGATAGCCAGCAGCATCAGCAGACCGCTCACCTGCGTGAAAATGACAAACTTGATAGCCGCTGCGGTGCGGTCTTCGTGGCCCCAGATGCTGATCAAAAAATACATCGGGATAATCATGACTTCCCAACTGAAAAAAAACAGGAACAGATCCAGCGCCAGAAAAACGCCTACAGTCCCAGCCAGGCACATCAGCAGATTGAAGTAAAAGAAACCCGGCCGCTGTTTGATCTCGGTCCAGGAACAGCTGACCGCCATGAAACCGAGCACAACAGTCAGCATGACCAACGCCAAGCTGAGCCCGTCCATGGCCAGATGAAAACCGATACCAAAACGCGCAATCCATGGCCGCTTCAGATCGGCTATCCAGGCCGATGATTGATCGGTGGTCAGCAAATACTGTAACAGCACCAGCACAAACTCAAGTGCCAGCGCCGCCAAAGCAATCCAGCGCGGAGTGGCAGGGCTCCAGCGCTCGGAAATCAAAGCCGCCAATCCGCCCAAAAACAAAACCGCAACCAGCGCCAGCAGCATCATGACAGCAATCCTACGGCAATGATCAGCACGGCGCCAAAACCCATGGCTGCCGCATACCCGCGCAGCCGCCCGGTCTGCGATGCACTGGTCAGATAATGAAGGCCCAAGCTGAGCTTTGCTATGGCGGTATATCCCGCATCCACCACATCATCTTTGTTGAATCCGGCAATGGCCTTGAATGGTCGTATTAGTAATGCGTTATAAAGACTATCCAACCCCCAGCCGCTAAACCAGTAGTTTTGTATACCCCTACCCCATCCCGAAGAAACCAGCCGCCGTACTGAAAACGTACCGGTCAAATAAAACAATGCCGCGATCGCCAGACCGGCCACGGGCGCCGCCAGCGTTATACCGCTCACGGCATCGAAACCGCGATGCGCCTCAACGGCCACAGGAAACACCGAATCCAGCGGTATCCGCAGCAGGCCGCCCAACAGCGCCAGCCCGCACAACACCAGCAGCGGCAACCCCATGCGCCAGCCGATGGCCCGCTCGACGCCAGGGCGTTCGGGACCGAAAAACACCACAAATACCAAGCGGAAACTGTAAATGCCCGTGATCAGCGCACCCAGGCAACCGGCCGCCCACAAACCGGGCGAGGCATCGAAAGTCGCCAGCAGAATGTCGTGCTTGCTGTAATAGCCGGACGTAAGCGGCAACGCGGCCAGCGCGGCGCTGCCGATCACAAAACTCCAGAATGCGACCGGCATGGCCTTACGCAAGCCGCCCATCCTGAAAATGTCGTGCTCGTGGTGAAAACAGAAAATGACCGCCCCGGCGGCAAGGAACAGCAAGGCCTTGAAAAAGGCGTGCGTCAACAGATGGAAAATAGCCGCCGACCAGGCGCCGACGCCCAGGGCCAGAAACATGTAGCCGATCTGGCTGATCGTCGAATAAGCCAGAATACGCTTGATATCGGTCTGAACCAGCGCCGAACAGCCGGCTATTAATAAGGTCACCGTTCCGACCAGCGCGACAGCAAACTGCACGGCAGGCGCCAGCGTAAACAGAGTATGGGTTCTGGCAATCAGGTAGACGCCAGCCGTCACCATGGTCGCGGCATGGATCAAGGCGCTGACCGGCGTAGGGCCGGCCATGGCATCCGGCAACCAGGTTTGCAGCGGCAACTGCGCGGACTTGCCGACCGCGCCGCCCAGCAGCAACGCAGAGGCCGCAACCGGCAGCCAAGTTCCGGCTTGCCATTGGCTTGAGGCCCGTAAGACGGCCTGAATATCAAGCGTGTGCAACTGCGTAAACAGCAAAAATAAGCCCAGCGCCAATGACGTGTCGCCGACCCGCGTCATCACAAAGACCTTGCGCGCCGCATAGCCGTTGTTCGGGTCCTCATACCAGAAGCCGATCAACAGATAACTACCAAGCCCGACCCCTTCCCAGCCCAGATACAGCATCGCCAAGTTATCCGCCAGCACCAGCACCAGCATGGCGCTGACAAACAGATTCATGTAGGCGAAAAAACGCGCGTAGCCGGCATCGTCCGCCATGAAGTCAGCCGAATAAACGTGGATCAGAAAACCGACGCCGGTCACGACAAACAGCATCGTGACCGACAAGGCGTCCAGATAAAACCCGAACGGCAGCGACAGATCGCCGACAACCATCCATGAACCCAGCACCAGCCGGTAAGGTACCTGATCGCCTGACAGAAACGCGGTGCCGACCAGCGCAGCTAAAATAGCCGACAGCCCGACAGATCCGACCCCGACCCAAGCCACTGCCGGTCCGGACAATTTATCGCCGGCCAGTATCAGGATTAAAAAACCGAGCAACGGAAACAGCGGCGCCAGCCAAAGCCATTCAATCACCTGCCCTCCTTATATGCAGAAAGTTCGCCTAATTTAATCAGCGGTAGGCTAGGTTGATAAACCCAGCATTTCGGGGCCGCCCATGCCGGTTTCCGCTAAAGCTCCAACCCAGCCTACACATGCTGTAGGGTACGCACCGCGTACCTTTTCAAAACTCGAATGAACCGGCAAATTTTGAAAAAGGCATGCAATACCCTACCCTTTCATCTGATCCACCGCATCCGCATCCAGCGTATGGAAACGATGAAAAACCTGCATGACCAGCCCCAGGCCGACGCCGACTTCCGCCGCGGCCAGCGTCAGGATCAGCAGAAACATAATCTGCCCATCCGCCTGTCCCCAGCGCGACCCGGCCACGACAAAAGCCAGGCCCGCCGCGTTGAACATGATTTCCAACGACATCAGCATGAAAATCAGATTGCGCCGCACCAGCACGCCGACGAGCCCCAGCGCAAACAGCACGGCCGACAACAGCAAGCCGTACGCCATCGGTATCCCGTTCATGCCTCCCTCCTTTTAGCCATCATGGGCTTGCCGAGGTGATACGCGCCGACCAGCCCCGCCAGCAACAGCATCGAAGCCAGCTCCACAGCTAACAGATAAGGGCCGTACAAGGCGATCCCGACTTGCTTGGAATCCACCAGTTGCCCGGTTTCGGCGCTGCCGCCGCCGGCAATCACTACCAGGACTTCCGCGAACAGAATCAACGCCAACACCGAAGGCCCTATCCAGATGCCCGGCGTCAGCCAAGCGCGCTCCTGATCCGTGGTTTTCTCGCCCTGATTGAGCATCATGATCACGAAAACGAACATGACCATGATGGCGCCGGCGTAGATAATCACTTCCAACACAGCGGCAAAATGCGCGCCCAGCAGGAAAAACAGGACACCCACGGCCAGCAACGACAGGATCAGGTAAAGCAGTCCATGCACGGCATTCACGCGCGTGATCATCATGACCGTCGCGAACACGGCGACGGCCGATGAGATAGAAAACAGGACCAATTCCATACATGCGCTCCTTATGGCAACAGCGTTTTAACATCGACGGGCGGCGCCTCGTTTTCGGCCTCGCCCTTGTCCTTGCCGCCGACCGCCATGCCGGCCACGCGGTAAAAATTGTAATCGTGGTACTTGCCCGTGCCGTCGATCAAAAGATGCTGCTTTTCATAGACCATGTTCTGGCGGTCGTATTCGCACATCTCGAAATCCGGCGTCAGCTGGATCGCGTAGGTCGGGCAGGCTTCCTCGCAGAAGCCGCACATAATGCAGCGGGAAAAATTAATGCGGAAAAAGGCCGGGTACCAGCGCCCGTTCTCGTCCTCGGCTTTCTGCAGCGCGATGCAATCGACGGGGCAGGCGACGGCGCACAGATTGCAAGCCACGCAGCGTTCCTCGCCGTCCGGGTCGCGCGTCAGCACGATGCGCCCCCGGTAGCGCGGAGACAGCGCCCGCTTCTGCTCGGGATATTCGATCGTGTCGGGCTTCGTGAAGATATGCTTGAAGACTTCCCACAAGGTGCGTAATTGACTCAGCATGGTCTCTCCTCATGCGCTGGAAAGCGCTACGGCGCCGGTAGCGAGCAGGTTCAACAACGCCACCGGCAGCATGGCTTTCCAGCCGAAGGTCATGAGCTGGTCATAGCGCGGCCGCGGCAGTGACCCGCGCAGCAGAATAAAGAACAGGATGAAGGCCGCGGTTTTCAGGCAGAACCAGACCAGCGGCGGCAGCCAGGGCCCCAGCCAGCCGCCGAAAAACAAGGTCACGATCATGGCGGAACTGAGAGTAATGCCGAGATACTCGCCGACGAAAAACATGCCGAATTTCATGCCCGAGTACTCGATATGGAAGCCTGCTATCAGCTCCTGCTCGGCTTCGGGCAGGTCGAACGGCGCCCGGCGGCTTTCGGCCACGGCCGCCACCAGAAACACGATAAAGCCCGCAAACTGGGGCAGGATGAACCAGCCGTCGCGCTGGGCCTCGACGATCTCGCGCAGGTTGAACGTGCCGGACAGCATGACCACGCCCATGATGGAAATGCCCATAAACACCTCGTAGCTGACGGTCTGGGCCGCGGCGCGCAGACTGCCCAGCATCGAATATTTGTTGTTGGAGGCATAGCCCGCCAGCACGACGCTATAGACGGACAAGGACGTCAGCGCCAGGAAATAGAGCAGCCCGAAATTGAAATCGATGATGCCGACGCCCGGCGCAAACGGAATCACGGCGAAGCCGGTCAGCATGGTAATGAACACGATCGTGGGCGCCAGCACGAACACCGGTTTGTCGGCAAAAGGCGGAATCCAGTCCTCCTTGAAAAACATCTTGATCATGTCCGCCGCGACCTGAAACAGGCCCAAGGGACCGACCCGGTTGGGCCCGAGCCTATCCTGCCAGACGGCCAACAGCCGGCGCTCCACCCAGATCAGCATCGCCGACACGAAAATCACCGACAGCAGGATGCCGATAATGTCCATAGCACCGCCCAGCCCCGTATTCATGACGGCACCTCCCCGAGCGCTTTTTTCAATGTCGCCGGCTCCGATTGCCGGAACCGCTGGGTTTCCTGCCTGCCGGCCGTTATGCCCAGCAAGCCGGCCGGCAGGCTAGGCTCGATGCTTACGGGCAACACCACGATCGGCCCGCCGGAAAAACAGCTGATTTCGACGCTATCGCCCGCCTGTACGGCCAGCGCCGAGGCATCCGAAGGATTCAGCATGGCCAGGGGACTCGGCGAGCGCTCGGCCAGCGGCGGCGAACGCAGGCTCAATTCCTCGCTACCGAAAATGTGCGGCAGCAGGATGATGCGCCATTGGCTTTTTACCGGCTTAAAGGCATCAGGAATTGCGTTGAACCAATCCAGCGCCCCCGAAGCTTCAATCAATCTGATACCGTAATCGCCGCCCCGTAGATGCCCCCCGATCCCGTCCTGAAATTTGTTGACCGCCTGGTTGGAATTCCAGCCGGGCGCCCAGATAATCGGTTCCAGCGCGGCCGGCACATCAGCTGCCGCGCCTTCCATCGAAAAAGTAAACGGTGTTTCAGGATCAACCGGTCGCTGGGGCTCGCTAATGTTGATATGAGCCTCCATGGCAGTGCGGCCGCTGTAACGCCGGGGCTGACGGGGGATTTTCATGCCGTCGACAGTAAAGCCCGCGCCGGGCGCCGCTTGGGTGATCGCCGTCAGCGCCGGGAAGGCTTCTGCGCAAGCGGCGGTCAGCGCATCAAAACTCAAGTTGTCCATGCCGGCCGACAGCCATTGCCAGCTGCCGCGCACAGGCTCCGGCGCCGGATAAACCTGAAAATAACGTTGCGCCCTGCCCTCGTTATTGACCAGCGTGCCGTCTGTTTCGGCGAACGTCGCGGCCGGCAACAGCAGCGCGGCTTTTTCGGCCGTCTTGCTGCTCAGGCAATCGATGACCGCCACTCGCCCGGCCGCCTGCAAAAACGCATCGACTTCCCAGGCCGGCGCGCGCCGGTAAAGATCGTTCTCAAGGATAATCACGCGGCCGGCATCACGGACCGCCTCGAAAGCCTGCCGCAGGCGCCTTCCGCCCATCATGGCAAGTCCCAGGCTGTTGCATTCAGGCACCGTGAAAGTCAATTGTCTGTCTTTTGCAGGCAGCGCTTTGGCGACATTGTATGCGGCTTCGATGACGGCGTGGCTGGCGCTGGCGGTCCCGGCCACCACCAGCGGACGCCTCGCCTGTCTCAGGCAATCGGCGATAGCGACAGCCAGCGCACGCGCGTCATCATTCAAGCCCGCAGGTTCAGGGGCGCCAGGGTCAAGATCGTGCGCGATGGCAAAACCCAGTCGGGCAATGTCTTCCGGGCTGCCCCGATAAGTATCCGCGGCAGCGTCGTCGAGCCGCGTTGCGCAAACACTGGCGATAAACAATGGGCTACGGTGGTCTATCTGCTGCTCCCTGACGGGCTTGTCCAGCCAGGGCGCTATATTAAGGCTGCGGGCCCGCTCGAAGGCGGCATTGCGCACGGACTGGCGCAACGACAGCGCCAGCCTGGGCGCGCTGTGGGTCACATCCTCGCCCAGAATCAGTACGGCGTCGGCCTGCTCGACCTCCCGCAACGACGGGGAGCGGATGCCGCCATGGCGCAAAATTTCGACAATGGCTTCCAGCAGCGACTGTTCGTTGTCGCCCAGGCCGAGAAAGAAATTTTCCTCGCCGACTCGGCTGCGCAAAGCAAAATTGGCCTCCAGCGAGGCGCGGGGCGAGCCGATGCCGATCGCCCTATCGGCCAGCCAATCGCACAACTGTTGCTGCGCCGCCTCGGGCGTGATATCCATTCGATCATGCATACGCGGTTTTAAGATGCGGTCGGGGCTATTGACGAAACCGTACCCGAAGCGCCCCCGGTCGCAGAGAAAATAGCCGTTGACCTCGCCGTTATAGCGGTTGATGACCCGCCTGAGCTCGCCGTAGCGCTCGCCGGGCGCCGTATTGCAGCCCAGGCCGCAGTGCGCGCATACCGAAGGTGCGGTTTGCAGATCCCATTTGCGCGCATAGTGGGCGCTGAAAGTCCGGTCGGTAAAGACGCCGGTCGGGCAGACTTCGACCAGATTGCCGCTGAATTCGTTTTCCAGCACTCCATCCTCGAAGCGGCCGAAATAGACGTTGTTGTGCATGCCGAATACCTGCAAATCCTTGCCGCCGGCATAATCGCCGTAAAAGCGCACGCAGCGGTAACAGGCGATGCAGCGGTTCATCTCATGATTGATGAACGGCCCCAGATACTGGTTTTTATGCGTGCGCTTCCTGCCGCGATAACGGCGAGTTGTATGGCCGGACATCAGCGTCATGTCTTGCAGGTGACATTCTCCGCCTTCCTCGCAGACCGGGCAATCGTGCGGATGATTGATCATGAGCAGTTCGATGTTGTCGCGGCGGAATTCCCTTGCCTGCTCGGCCTCAATGGAAAGGCGCATGCCGTCCGCCACGGGCGTCATGCAGGCCATGACCAGGCGTCCCTTTTGGTCTTCCGGGTCGTGATAATGGATAACCGCGCACTGCCGGCACGCGCCTACCGAGCCCAGGGCCGGATGCCAGCAAAAGTACGTCAGGTCAAAACCCAGGGCGAGACAGACCGGCAACAGGCTTTCGCCGGCCTCGACCTGATATTGCACGCCGTCGATTTCAATAGTAGCCATCAGCCTTCCCCTGCGCCGGTAATGTAGCGTTCAAAATCCGCGCGGAAAAATTTCAGCGCGCTTTGCAGCGGCTCCATGGCGCCCAGCGCCAATGCGCAGAACGTATGGCCGAGCCCCATCATGCGCGTAAGCCCTGAAAGGGTCTCGAGATCTTCCAGGCGGCCGCGCCCTTCGACGATGTCCTGCAGCAAGGCGGCCGCCCACGGCAGCCCGTCCCGGCAGGGCGTGCACCAGCCGCAGGATTCCTGCGCGAAAAACAGCTCCAGATTCAGTACCATTTTCACGGGACAGGTCTTGTCATCGAGAATGATCAGGCCGCCGGTTCCCATGCGGCTGCCCGCCTTGGCAACCGCTTCGTAATCCATGGGCACGTCCAGTTGCTCGGGCAGCAGAAACTCGGTCGATGCGCCGCCCGGCAGCAAACCGCGCAACGAAAAACCGGCCTGCATGCCGCCCGCCTGTTCTTCGAAGATCTCCCTGATGGGCGTTCCCATGGGCAGTTCCCAGAGACCGGGGCGCTTGACCCGGCCGCTGGCCCCGAACAGTTTCGTGCCGTGATCGGCCCCGCGTCCCAGCCCCTTATACCATTCGACCCCGTAACGGATAATGTGCGGCACGTTGCACAGGGTTTCGATGTTATTAACCACGGTGGGCCTGCCCCACAGCCCGCTGACCACGGCGAACGGCGGCTTGGTGCGAGGATGGGCCCGCTTGCCCTCCAGGGCATTGATCAGCGCCGTTTCCTCGCCGCAGATATAACGCCCGGCGCTGGTATGCAGATGGATGTCCAGGCTGAAATCCGAATTCAGTATGCGCTCGCCCAGATAGTCTTTGGCGCGGGCTTCCTGCAGCGCCTGTTCAAGACGCCGCGCGGCCAGATGGTATTCGGCGCGCAGGAAAATATAAGCGGTCCGGGCCTGGATGGCGTAGGCCGCAATGATCATGCCCTCTATCAACTGATGCGGGTCTTTCTCCAGCAGAAAGCGGTCCTTGAATGTGCCCGGCTCCATCTCGTCGCCGTTGGCGATCAGATAGCGGACCTGGCGCGCATCGTCCATGGGCACCAGGCTCCACTTGAGCCCGGCCGGAAATCCCGAACCCCCGCGCCCCCGAAGCTCCGCATCCTTGACCCACTGCTGCACCTCTTTCGGCTGCAGCTCCTTGACGGCCTTGCGCAAGCCCTGATAACCGCCGGTGCGCTCGTAGTCGGCCAGCGTCGCAAAGAGGCGATCAGGTTCAATGTTCTGGGTCAGCGGCTTGTCCATTTTGTCCATGACGTCACCTGCCCAGCATCTCGTCAACGGTATCGTCCGTGACATCGAGCCGCAGTTGACCGCCCACCAGCACGACCGGCGCATGGTCGCAGGCACCTAGGCAGACAATCGGCAATACCGTGTATTCGCCGTCCGCTGACATCTCGCCCGGTTCGACGTTCAAATGCCGGCACAGGCGTTCCCGGACCTGTTCGGCGCCCAACATCCAGCAGCTGACGCTGTTGCAGTAATGAATGACAGACCTGCCCACGGGCTGGCGGTAGATCAGGTTATAGAAAGTCGCCACGCCTTCCAGTTGCGCCGGCGATATACCCAGCAACTCCGCCACGGCGACCAGGCATTCGTCGGAAACCCAGCGCCGGTATTTCTGCACGATTTTCAGCGCCTCGATGGAAACGGCCGCCTTGTCCGCATAATGCGACATTTCGGCGGTTATCTCCTCTATTTCAACGGAAGTCAGCACGGCAGGTTTCCCGGTCATGTCAGCGGTCCACGTCAGCCATTACAAAATCGATGCTGGCCAGTATCGCAATCAGGTCCGCGATCATCAGACCTTTGCACATCTGCGGGATCATCTGCAGATGCGGGAAAGACGGCGTGCGGATGCGCGTGCGGTAAGACATCGTGCCGCCGTCGCTGGTCAGGTAGTAGCCATTAAGCCCCTTGGTCGCTTCGACGGTCACGCAGGCCTCGCCAGACGGAATCACCGGCCCCCAGCTGACATTGAGGAAATGATCGATCAGGGTTTCTATGTCATGCAGGGTGCGCGCCTTGGGCGGCGGCGTGGTCAACGGATGATCGGCCTTGTAGGGGCCTGCCGGCATGTTGTCCATGCATTGCCTGATGATGCGGATGCTCTGGCGCATCTCTTCGATGCGCACGGCGCAGCGGTCATAACAATCGCCGTGCTGCCCCGTGGGGATGTCAAATTCATAGTTTTCATAACCGGAATACGGGCGCGCCTTGCGGTAATCCCATTCAAAACCCGTGGCGCGCAGCCCCGCTCCGGTCACGCTCCAGCCGATGGCTTCGGCGCTGGTGTAAGTCCCAACGCCCTGAGTACGCCGCCTGATGGTGCTGTTTTTCATGACCATTCTGTCGTATTGATCCAGCCGCGCCGGCAGATAATCGATGAATTCCCGCACGCGTTCGTCCCAGCCTTCGGGCAAGTCCAGCGCCACGCCGCCGATACGGAAATAACTGGAGTGCATGCGCGCACCGCTGATCGACTCCATGATATCGAACACTTTCTCGCGATCGATGAACATATAAAAGATCGGCGACATCTGGCCGATATCCTGGGCAAACGTGCCGTAGAACAGCAGATGGCTGGCCAAGCGGTAGAATTCGGCGATCATGACCCGGAT
This sequence comes from Methylobacter marinus A45, assembly GCF_000383855.1. GTDB lineage: Bacteria > Pseudomonadota > Gammaproteobacteria > Methylococcales > Methylomonadaceae > Methylobacter > Methylobacter marinus. Next base: position 4,356,057 of record NZ_KB912877.1, on the reverse strand, counting down.
GACTTGCGCGCGCTCCGGGACTTTGATGCCGGCCAGGCGCTCCACGGCCAGCACATAAGGAAAATTGTTCATGGAACCGCCCAGATAATCGACGCGGTCGGTGTAGGGGATATAGGTATGCCAGGACTGGCGCTCGCCCATTTTTTCTGCGCCGCGGTGGTGGTAGCCGATATCGGGCACGGCATCGACAATCTCCTCGCCGTCCAGTTGCAGGGCGACGCGGAAAACGCCGTGCGCACTAGGATGATTGGGGCCGAGGTTCAGGAACAGGAAATCGCTGTCCCCGCTGTGCCGCTGCATGCCCCATTCCTCGGGCACGAAGCGCAGCGCTTCCTGTTCCATGTCTTCGCGTTCGTCGGACAAACGGTAAGGCGCCATTTCCGTCGCGCGGGCCGGATGATCCTTGCGCAGCGGATGCCCGATCCAAGTCGGCGGCATCAGGATGCGTCGAAGATTGGGATGGCCTTCAAAGACGATGCCGAACATGTCCCAGACCTCGCGCTCATACCAGTTGGCCGAGGGCCAGATATCGCAAACGGACGGCAGGGACAGACTGTCCCCGGACAAGGCCACCTTAAGGCGGATATCCTCGTTACGATCAAAAGACAGCAGATGGTAAACGACCGTATAGGCGCTGGCCGGCAGACCCTGCCGCCGGACGCGCTGCCGCTCGTCCACGGCCGACAGGTCGAATAGCATAGCGTAGCCGGGGGGCGCCTCATTTTTAAGAAAGCCGAGGAATGGGCGGATATGTTCCCTGGCCACCCAAAGCGTGGGAATCTTGTCCGCTGTCGGCTGCACGGCAAAAGCGCCGTCGCCGAACCGGTCCGACAGCTCGCGCATGATCCGGTCAGACATGATCGGGCCCCCTTAACTGCCTGGTGCGCATCCTTTCCGGCGTCAACAAATCGCGTTGACTAAGTTTGGGCGCTCTAATCACGCCCTGATCGCCGACCACCCAGCTCAATGGCCGCCTTTCCTGGCCGATAGCCTGTTGCAGCAGCATCAAGCCCTGCAGCAAGGCTTCCGGTCGCGGCGGACAGCCCGGCACGTAGACATCGACCGGCAGAAACTTGTCCACGCCCTGCACGACGCTGTAAATGTCATACATGCCGCCCGAGTTCGCGCAGGAGCCCATGGAAATGACCCAGCGCGGCTCCAGAAGCTGATCATAGAGCCGCTTGACAACCGGTGCCATCTTGCAGAAGACCGTGCCCGAAATGACGATCAGATCCGCCTGTCTGGGCGATCCCCGGATCACTTCGGAGCCGAAGCGAGCGATATCGTGGCGGCTCGTGAACGCGGTCGCCATTTCCACATAACAGCAGGAAAGCCCGAAATTGAACGGCCAGACGGAATTGGCCTGTCCCCAGGCCACCATATTCTCAAGCTTGGCGAACAGAAAATTGCGACGCATCGCCTCTTCGTAGGTCTGCCGACCAGGTCTTGGCGCGGTATCGCTCTCGGCTTTAGTCAGATGCCAGTGCATGGTTCACTCCCGCCGCCCGGATTTTTGAGCATCGATACGCTGCCGACGCGTGCGCCAATCGAGCGCGCCGATAGACCACAGATAGATTAATGCCGCCAATAACACGCCGATGAAAATCAACGCCTCGATAAAACCCGGCCAGCCGGATTCGCGCAAAGCCACCGACCAGGCGAACAGAAACACTGATTCCATATCGAAAATCACGAAAAAGATGGCGAGCAGGTAAAACTGGATGGAAAAGCGGATATGAACGTCGCCAGCCGGCACGATGCCCGACTCGAACGGCTCATTGGCGGCCTTGGCGCTGTGACGCTGCCCTAGAAAATAAGCGCCTCCGAGCATGACGCCGGTGACAGCAAGCACGGCCCCGAAATAGACGATGAGCGGCAGGAGGTCGGAGACAAGCGTGGCTTCAATGTTCATTAATAAAGTGCCTCTGTTGATCAATAGCCCAAAAACAGTAACCACACCGTCAAGTGTGATGTCCAGGTAGATTCAACAAACATCAACATCCGAAGATCACTCATGCTCCTTGCCTGAATAAGAGTTGAAAAAAAGGCTAATGGTTCAACTGAGCATTGGGAGGCCTAGCCGATGGGCATTGCATTTCTCGCGGGCTTTGGGAGTTTCAGTCGGAAGCTGATGCTATGTTAGCCATATAAACTGCCGAAATTTCATGTGCGATGAGTATAATAGAAGAATCAATTCCGCTGATTTATACTGAAAATCACTAAACGATCGCAATCCGGGTTAACCGCCATGTCCAGCCCTGCATCGCCAACCTCGCCGCATATCGAGAAACTGCTGGATGCGGCCAATTCCGCATCGCAGACGGTAGCGGCGCTTCATGTCGCGTTTATCGCGTTCGCCGCCTATCTCGGCGTCATCGTCTGGGGCACCACGCATGAAGACCTGCTTCGCATCAGCCCGGTCAATCTGCCGATTCTGAATGTGGACCTGCCGCTGACCACCTTTTACGCCTTCGCGCCGTGGATGGTAGTCCTGCTGCATTTCAACCTGCTCATGCAATTGGAGCTGCTCTCCAACAAGCTTTGGAACCTGGATAATGACCTGCCTGACACGCCTGCCGGGCAACAAATACGCGACCGCCTGTTCCTCTTCCCTTTCACGCACCTGATCGTAGGGCGCTCCGCTGTCTGGCTGATCCGCTGGCTGCTGTCTCTGGTCGTCGGCATCACTATCATTGCCTTGCCTTTATTTATATTGCTGGCGGCCCAGGTTCGCTTCCTGCCGTTTCACGACGAAGCCATCACCTGGTCCCAGCGCCTCGCGGTTTGGGCCGATGCCGCCATGCTGCTCGCCCTGTGGCCGTTAATCGCCTCGCCCCAGGACAGAGCCCGGGAATGGTGGCGAAACTTCGCCTTTAAGCTGCTGGGTTATTGGCCATCATTGCTTCGCTATTCAGCAACCCTGGCATGGAACAAGCTGGTGCGATCGATTCAGCGCCACTGGCCGAACCGTCGCTGGCGTGAATTACCCCCTCACCCCGTGCAGCAAGCCGGAACCGAACCCAAAGGCATGATTGTCTTGCTGGTCTCGGTGCCGTTAGTGGTTCTGCTCAGCATTATCGCACTGGTCCCCGGCAGTATTACCGTGCAGACTTATTACCTGCCGGCGGAAGATAACTCGCCTGAAGAGGCTCCCGGCTATTTCGAAGACTGGCTGATCCGAAGGATGCCCGAGTCATGGCTGAGTGTTGCCGCCCACAAATATGATGTCGTTTCCTGCACATCGTTAGCGCAGGCTGAAAAGACTGACGCTTTTATTCTCCAGGTCATGCCAGGCCCCTGCTCGTGGTTCAATTGGGGCCTTTTTCCGCGTAACCTAAATCTCAGGGAAGCCAGGCTGGTTCCTAAAGAGGTTTCCCTGTCGTTGTTGACGCGTGCGACAGACCCGGATAAAGAAATTCGTGACGCGGCTTTCCAGGAATTCGACGGCCTTAATTTGCAAAATCGCGACCTGCGCTTCGCCAATTTGTATGGGGCAGTGTTACCCAAAGCGGATATTCGGCATGTCCAGCTGCAGGGTGCGGTCCTGCTAAAAGCGAAACTCCAGGGCGTGGTCGGCTGGGACAAGACGCAACTGCAGGGCGCAATCCTGGGCGGGACGCAACTGCAAGGCGCGGTTCTGACCGAGGCGGATCTGCAGGGCGCGGATCTGCGCGGGGCGGATCTTCAAGGGGCGGACCTGAGCTGGGCAAGGCTGCAAAGCGCCGATCTGCGCGGCGCTAATCTGCAGGGCGTGGATTTGCGCGGAGCGCAACTGCAGGGCGCGGATCTGCGCGGTGCACGATTGCAGGGCACCATCCTGCGCAAGGCGAATTTGCAAGGCGCGGATCTGGTCCACGCGGATCTGCGGGCGGCGGACTTGACCATGGCGGAACTGCAGGGCGCGGCGCTGCGTAAGGTGAAACTGCAAGGAAGCGACTGGTCGGAAGCCCGTCTCGACGGGGTGTTCATCGTCGACGCGTCATGGACGGGCTGGGATGAGCGGCAACAGCGCAAGTTGGAAACGGCTCTCAGGCAAATACTGGACACGGAAAAATTCAGGGCCTTCGAGGCCCGCATGACGCATGCCGACACTGGCATGCTGCCGGGCAAGGCGGCCAGCCGAACAGGCTGCTACAGCGACAGCCGAGCCCTGTTAAAATGCGAATACGCTGATCCGTCGCGTCTTAATGCCTATCGTACCCATGTACTGCACCCGAAATTGATCGAGCTGGCTTGTGCCGATGCGTCAATTGCGCCGGGCATTACAAGACGCGCGCTGGAAAACGCCACGGCCAAGGAAGCCGATTATGGTCTGGCGGCCGCCCTGCTTAATGTACTGGACGCGCCGGAAACCTGTGACGGCCTGGACACACTGCCGGAGCAATTACGGCAACAATTACGGCATGCGGCGGAACAACAGAAAAGCCAGGACAGGCCGAAATGAGACATTGGCACCTGAATTTGCGGATTACCTGAACTCCTGCGTACACGCTAACCTGAATATTTCACCACGAAGGACACGAAGTACACGAAGGCTTAGCAATTCAATTTCATAATGAGCTCATGAAGTTATCGGTGAGAGTTGGTAATGCCATGATTTTCTTCGTGTTCTTCGTGTTCTCTGTGGTTTCATGAAATATCCGGGCTAAGAAGAGTCCCTGGTTCCCACGGTCCTCCGTGGGAACCCATACCGAGCTTTGAGCGCGGCATGTCATGTGCAAGCCCGGTATGAGCGCGAAACGAGTACAGTTCAGCCCGTAAACGAACGCGCCCTTGACGATATAGCGATCGTCATGCGGTTTTTTCCGCTTCGACTTCAATCATTACCATAGCCACATGCGCCTGGCCATCCGCTGCCAGCGGCACTTTCTCCAGATATCCCGAACAAACTTCTTCGATAAACGCCGCCCTTTTTTCTTCGGGAATCCGCCCCGTATAGGGCAGCCATGTGGTTCGAATCCAGCCTTCCAGCCCTGATTTACCATCATGCGTCATATCCTTGGGAATGAGCTCAACACGATTGATGGAAAATCCGGATTCCTTCAATAGCCATCGATATTCCTCGACACCGGGAAACGTGTAAGGAAATTCGAATCCGGTAAAATATCGTGCCCATTCATGCGAAGCTTTAACCTCGTCAATAGCCGAAATGATTCCTTCGGCATCGCCTTTGCCTCCCATGCGCAGGAGAATTTTCCCTCCCGTCCGGAGGCTTTTATACAAGCCTTCAATAACAGGCTGATGGTTCTTGACCCAATGCAGCACGGCATTCGAGAACACCACATCAAAGCATTCCGCAAACGATAAATCACTGGCATCCATCACTTGAAACGAAAGATTCGGATGTCTGGAATGAGGATAGGTCTCCTTTGCCAGCGCTATCATTTGCCTTGAGTTATCAATGCCGACCACCGAGCCCCCGGCCACTAGCCGGGCGATTTCCGCCGTTACTTTTCCATCGCCGCAACCTAAATCAAGAACAGCCTCCCCACCTCTTAAATCCAGATTCGCAATCAGTTCTCTCGCCCATTTTTGTTGAGCTTGTGAGTTTCTTTCGTAATCCTTGGCATTCCAACGGTATTTATTCATATTTTCCTTTTTACATGACAAATAAAGATGTGGCTCCAGGCATCCGGTTTAAAGACGGGCTTAACCGGGCACCTGCACCGGAAATGACGGCTGGGCCAGGGCGCACTGCAGTTCATCAAAATCGACCGGTTTGGTCAGATAACCGTTGAATCCGGCTTTCCTCGCCTGTTCTCGATCCACCTGCCGGCCGTAGCCGCTCAGGGCGATCAGATGCGTCTTTTCCAGACCCGGATGTTGCCTTAGCGCCCGAGCAACCGTGTAACCGTCCATGCCCGGCAGGCCGATGTCGAGCAGCACGACCTCCGGCCGTTCAGCCAGCGCGGTTTCCAGCGCCGCGTGGCCGTCATAGGCCAAGCTTACGGCATGCCCCACGGTGTTCAACAGCAGGGACAGACTCTGGGCGGCATCGCGGTTATCGTCGACCACCAGAATACGGAACGAGCCCTCGGTCGGCTTAACGCCGGCATGATAAAAAATCGGCACGTCCGGCGCTTGCGGCAGGCAAGGCAGCCGGACGACGAATTCACTGCCCTTGCCGCGCCCCTCGCTGATGGCCCAGACCTCGCCGCCGTGCATCGTTACCAGGCTTTTAACCAGCGCCAGACCGATGCCCAGGCCGCCTTCCGAGCGGTCGATGGTCCGGTCCACTTGATAGAACAGCTGAAACAGGCCGGGCAGCGCCGAAGGATCAATGCCTCGGCCATTGTCGCGGACCCGGATGAAGATTTCGTTGTCGCCTCGTTCCACGGTCAGCGTTATGCAGCCTTCTTCGTCGGTATACTTGGCGGCATTGTTGATCAGGTTCGAGACGACTTGCGACAGCCTCACCAGGTCGCCTTCGACGATGACCGGCTCAGGCGGCAGGTGCACGGAAAATTCATGACGGTGCGCCTCCATCAGCGGCTGGCTGGTTTCGACCGCCCGCTGCACGATGGTCGAAATCTCCAGGAGCTCTCTCTTGAGCTCGATCTTGCCGCGACTGATGCGCGAAACGTCCAGCAGGTCGTCGACCAGACGCACCAGGTGTTCGACCTGACGGCCGATAACATCGTGGCACCAGGCCAGGCGCTTCTTGTCCAGACTGAAGTGTTTCATGATGTGCACCGCGTTGCTGATCGGTGCCAAAGGATTGCGCAATTCGTGGGCCAGCATGGCCAGGAATTCATCCTTGCGGCGGTCGGCCTCGCGCATGGCCGCCTCGGCCTGTTTGCGCTCGGAAATATCCCGGCTCACGGTGGCGATACCCACCGGCTCGCCGGTACTGTCCTTGATGAAGAACACGTTATAGATCATCCAGATGGCGGCGCCGGTTTTAAAATGGCGGAACCTGATTTCCACATCCGCGTGGCCGTCGCGCAACACCCTCGGGAAAAATTCATTAATGATAAAATGCCGGTCTTCGGGGAAAAAAAGTTCCTCAATCGGCGTCCGGCCGCACTGCTCCACACTGTCCAGACCGATCAGACGCATGCCGGCTTCGTTGATGTAGAACGAATTGAAATTCATATCGCACATGCTGATGAATTCCATGCTGTTGTCGGCCAGCGACACGAATTTTTGCCGCTCCAACTCCATATGCTTGCGCTCGGTAATGTCGCGCAGGGCGATGACGTAGCCTGGCTGCCCGTCCCATTCCACCGGCGCGGAACGCATTTCCGCCCAGGCCAGACCGTCCGGACGGATCAGATTAATGTCCTGATGGCTGTTTTTATTGGGATTGACCGGAATCGCCAGCGATTGGCCGACTATCGGGCTGCGCGCCAGCAGGGTCTCGGCGGCTTGATTGGCATAGAGTACGACGCCGCCGCTATCGACAACCAAAACGCCGTCGGTAATGGTTTCGAGGATCAGGTCGAGCTTGGAAAGGTGCGTGGCCATGGTGGGTAAGTTTGCTTAAACGATGACGGTTTGTACGCCTATGCCTTTAGCCTGTGTGGTAATGGCCGCGATGACTGACGGGACGCGCGACAGGTCGCCGAGCAGCTTCAGCACCGGTTCCGGCACATCGCGCACCAGCATCGGCGTTGCAAATACGTCTTTTTCCAGCGCTTTTTCCGGCATGCCCAGCACTTCGACGACATCCAGAACCCATTGTCCCGGATCGTAAAGCTTGGATAGCGCGGTCGAGATCTGCTCGACCAGCGCGCGGGTTTCGTTGTTCAACGATACCACATACAAGGTTAACACCAGCTTATGCTGCATTACGTTCCGTTGTTCCTGAAACTTGGCGGTACGGACAATCTGGGCGATATTGCGAATTTGCGTCGAAGACAGCGGCTTGCTGGCCAGTTCGAACTGAAAGCCTTCCTCATGGATGTCTTTCAGTTGATCCATATACTCGCTGGCAAAAGCCGTGACGATGTAGACATTCAGCGTTTTGTCGATGGTTTTCAGCCGGCGCAGGGTTTCCACCCCATCGATGCCGGGCATGCGCAGATCAAGAAAAATCAGATCGGGACGTTCGGCAAGGGTCAGTTCGATGCCTTGCAAACCGTTCTCGGCTTCGCGAACCGCGAAGTTGTCGTCTTCCAGAATCAGTTTAAAGGCGCCGCGCACTGCCGGATCGTCGTCTATTACCAGAATTTTACTTACCATTTGGTGGGTCTCTTGATTATTGGAATCTAAATGTTCAAACATAGGAAAATTGCAGCCGCATGCAGCAGCCGTGTTCGTGTAAACTTTCCACCTGTATCGTGCCGCCGACGTCCTGAACCAGGCGGCGGATGACCGACAGGCCCAGTCCGGTTCCTTTTCCTGGCGGCTTGGTGGTATAAAACGGGTCGAAAATCTTGCTTTGCACCTCTTGCGGAATGCCGTGGCCATTGTCGGTCACGCTCAGCTCCAGCATGCCCTCCTTGGGCCTGGCCGAGATTCTGATTTGAGGCTGCGCGCTGTCGACCAGCGCGTCACGGGCATTAATGATCAGATTGACCAGGATCTGCTGCAGACTGTCGGCGCTACAGTGGATAGCCGGCAAATTATCGGCGGCATCGACCTCGACGGCTATGCCCTGCTTGCCCAGTTCGCCTTCCAGCAGCAGCAGGCTCTGCCTGATGACCTCCGTGATCCGGCAGTTGTCACTGGGGGTCGATCGGCTGTGGACAAATACCAGCATGTTGCTGACGATCTTCTTGATGCGGTGAATCTGCTGCAGCGCCTGATCGAGAACTTCCCTCGATTTTTCATCGCTGCTTCGGCTGCCGGCGAATTCGACAAAATTCATCACGCCCATCAGCGGATTGTTGATTTCATGCGCCACGCCGCCCACCAATGTCCCCAGCGCCGAGAGTTTTTCCATCTGCAGCATGTGCTCCTGATTTTCCTGCAGTTTGGTGTAGGCCTGCCGGGTTTGTTCCAGGAGCCGGGCGTTTTCCAGGGAAATCGCGGCCTGGGCGGTCAACAGTTCGGTCATGTCGGTTTTTTCGACGGTAAAGACGCCGGCCGACAGCCGGTTTTCCAGATACAGCAACCCGATCAGTTCGTTCTGCTTGATGATCGGCAGGCACAGCACCGAACGCAGTTTGAGCGCCTGGACTTCCGGCGTGTTCTGAAACTCGCCTTCGGCCAAGGCATCATGCAGCAGCACTTTTTTACGCGTGCGCAACGCGTAGTTGACGATGGCACGGCTGATGATGCCGCGGAACTGGTCAAGGCTGAGATGCTTGCGGTTAACGATGTGTTTTCTGCCGACATGGCTTTCGGCGGCAACCAGCAGTTCATCCGCTTCCTTGATCAGCAGATAGCCATGCTGCGCGCCCGAGCTTTCCAGCACCACGCTCATGATTTTCTGCATGAGCTGGTTCAGGTCGACTTCAGCCGACAGGGCCAGCGCCGATTTCATCAGGTAATTGAAGTCGAGATTCGGCAGCGTGTCCGACACATCGGGGCTACCGGCTCTATCGGCGCGCGCGATGTAGTCCGAGTCGGTTTCGGGGTGACGCTGCCGCAACAGCGCGCTTTTGCGATCGGCGCGGCAGGCCCGGTAGATGCGTTGCGCGGCGCAGTAGTAAAGTTGGGCATCGCCGAGCTTGCCGGCGGCCACCACCTCCGCCAGGGCTTCATACAAATGACCGGCGAGAAAACCGTAGTTTTGCGCCTGGGCGGTCGCGATGGCATCCAGGTACAGGTTGCGAGCCTCGCGCATCTGGTTGCGGGCGCGGGCAATCTCGGCATGCACAAAGGCCAGAAAAGGTTGCAGCAACGGCCCGAGGCGGGCCCAGGTTTCCAGTTCCGCCAGCAGCGGCGCGATTTCCGCTTCAAGCGCCGGCCCGTCGGCGCCTTCCGGCCAGCGCAGGCGATTGACGATACGGAACACATACCAGAGGCGTTTCAGCACGTTATCGGTCAAACCGTGCAGATAACGTTCCACCATTCGCAAGGATACGGCCGCCGCGGCGTAATCGCCCAGATAATGCTGGGCAAACCCCAGCAGCGCGAAATAACTGCCCGAAGCGGCGACATAATTGTCGGTTTCCCAGCGCGCCAGCGTTTCGCTCATGTCCACCGGCTGGTAATCGGGTTTCATCGGCGCCACCCAGCCGGCCAGCACGGCTTCGGCCAGGCCGACCGAGAACGACAGCTGGTTCTTGCGGGAAAAATGCAGGCATTCCTCGGCGGCTTCTTCAACCAGGCGCAGGTTTTTGCCCTGCACCTGCAGATTCCACATCAACGGGCCGTAGGACAGGCCGGCGTTATAGAGATCGCCGCAATTCTTGCCGCACTGTATGGCTTTATGGCTGTAATCGACGATCTCGGCCGGATGGCTGCGCGAGTGCATGTTGCACCAGACGATGCCGTTCATGCCCCGGGTGGCGCCAAAGGTGTTGGGGTGTTTTTCGCACAGGTCGTGCGCCAGATCCTGGTACAGGAAGGCCTGTTCGAACTTGCCCTGCTCGCCGAGATTGAGGCCCATGATCGAAAACGAATAAATCACCGATTCATCCATGCCGCCGTGCAGACAGTGCAGCGTCGATTGCGCCGCCGACAGATACAGCTGCGGCACCAGGCCGGACATGTAGAGATCGGGGATCAGCTCGCTGTAGAACGCCAGTTCGATCTTGCTTTTCCGGTCCTGGGTAAAAGGCATGTTCAGGATAGTGGTCCAGACGTCGCCTTGCCGTTCGATATCCGCCATCAGGTCCAGCATCCGCTGATTGGCCGTCTCGGGCTGCTCGGGAATCGATTTGTCGAAATAGGCCAGGCCGCGGTTGGCGGTCGCTATCGCCCTGTTGAAATTGCCGAACGACGACAAAGAGGTGGTCTGTTCCGCCAGGGCCTCGGCTTTGTCCAGGTCGCTGGCGGCGTATTCGATCAGATGATTAAGCAGCACTTCGGATTTTTCGTAACGGCCGCACATCAGTTCTGTCTTGGCCAGACGTTGATGAATGCGGAAAGTCAGCTCGTAAGCCTGTTGCCAGCAATCATCCGGCAGATAATCGTGGGCTTTCTGGAAAAATTCGTTGGCGGCATCGCCGGCCAGCGCATCCAGCGCCTTATTGCCGGCATGGAAATTGATGTCGACCAACCGGTACGCCAGTTCATGGCTTATATCGGCCGGACGGCCCAGGTTGAGGTGGGCCGCTATGGTAAACAGGTTATCCAGGGTTTCCAGGTCGGTTCCAGCCGGTATCGCTTGCAGCAGGCGGTTGCCGATACGCCAGTGGATGGCCGGCCGGTCCTCGGGGTTGACCTGGCGCAGCACCGCTTCCTGCACCCGGTCGTGCACGAACTGCAAATCGGATTTATTCTCCAGCAGCATGCCCAGATTCAGGACCGGCTTCAAATCCTCAAACAGCTGTTCGATGCGCATCTCCAGCACCAGCGCCACATCCTCGACGCTGAAACGGTTGCCCATACAGGCGCAGTGGTCGAGGATATACAGGGTTTTCAAAGGCAGTTTGCCCACCTTCGAACTGAACAATTCCACCACCGAGGTCGGCATCCGCGTGTCGCGAATCCGCTTGATATCCCAGTGCCAGTGCTGCTCGGCGTCGGTATTGAGCAGATTCTCGTTATAAAGCCAGGCCAGGCTTTCGCTGACAAACAGCGGGTTGCCTTCGGTGAGATGCGCGATGAATTCCGCCAGCGAGGCCGTGGTCTCCAACGTGGAATTAAGAATATAGGCCACCATCTCGTGACAGTCGGCATCGCTCAGCGCCTCCACGCGGATTTGCGCGAACGGGCTCTGGTTTTCCTGGATCTTGCGGATGAGCTTGCTGAGCGGATGGCTGCCGTCGACTTCGTTGTGCCGGTAGGCGCCCATGAAAAACAGAAAGGGATGCTCATGATGGTTGTCGAACAGGTTCTGCAGAAAATCGAAGGTGGCGCTGTCGCACCATTGCAAATCGTCGATAAACAGCACCAGCGGATTGTCCTCGCTGGCCAGGCAGGCCAGGAACCGGCCGAACAGGTTGTTGAAACGGTTGCGGGCCTCCACCGGCGGCAGGTGCGGCACTTCCGGCTGCGGCCCGATGATGAATTCCAGTTCCGGCAGGACATCGATGATGACGCTGCCGCTGTTTCCCACGACCTCGAGTATTTTGCTCCGCCACTGCCGCACCCGCCCGTCGCTTTCGGTCAGAAAGATGCGCATCAGATTGCGCAAGGCCTGGATCAGCGAACTGTAGGGGATGTTTTTCTGGTATTGGTCGAATTTGCCGGACGTGAAGTAGCCGCGATTTTTCACCAGCGGCTTTTGCAGTTCCTGAATCAGCCGGGTTTTGCCGATGCCGGACAGGCCGGAAATAAACACCGAGCGGAACTTGCCGCTGATGACCTCCCGGTATTGCTGCTGTATCAGCTTGCTTTCGGCCTGGCGGCCCACCATTTTCGAAATAAAAACAACCCGGCGGCTGCGGTCGTACTGGCCCACCGTAAACGCCGACACGTAACCGTTGGCGGCGTATTCATTCTTGCAGCGGATCAAGTCGGCCAGCAACCCCGAGGTGCTCTGATAACGTTTCTCCGGCTGCTTGACGGTAAGCTTGGCGATGATATCGGCCAAGGCCCGGGGAATACTCGGCTTGATCTGATTGGCTTTAGGCGTTTCCTCGGCCAGATGCGAATGGATCAGCTCCAGCGGATCACTGGAAAAAAAAGGCAGCCGGCCGGTCAGCAGCTCGTAAAACACGATCCCCAAAGAATACAAATCGGTGGAAAAATCCACTCTGTAATTGATGCGGCCAGTCTGCTCCGGCGAGGTGTAAGCCAGGGTATGGCGCACGAATTCCGGATCGTAGATAAAATGGCTGACGTCACGAATGTCGAGCGGGGTGATGAAATCGGTCAGCCGCAGGGTCAGCGTTCCCGGCTGCAACAGAATATTGTGGGGTTTGACGCCGCCGTGGGTAATGCCGGCATCGTGTACCGCCTGCAGCGTATCGGCCAGGGTGCAGGCCAGGGTGAAAAAATCGTTGAGATCGAGCTTGTCCTGTTGTTTCATCCAACCATTCAGCGGTTGCCCGGCGAACCAGGGCTGGACGATAAATTGCAGTTCGCCGTAGGATTCCAGGGCGAGCGGCGTGGACACACGGGGATCATGCAGCACTTTCAGGCGTTCGATTTTCTGGCGCAGATGCCGGGACTGGTCATCCCAGCTCGACAGCTGCTTCAGCAGCTTGATAACCAGCGGCTGGTCGGGAACGTGCTTGTGGTAGCCCTTGAACACCACGGCCTGCAAGCTTTCCCCCAGCTTTTCGGTAACAACGTAGTTACCTAGTTTCGGCGCGCTCAGCGGTTGATTATATTTCGCTGTTAAATCAATCACTTGAGTCATAACTTTTGGCGGGATAGAGTGATATCGGGCATGATGCAGTCATTATTACGCTAATCACCATCGTTTCACGACGATGAGGCGGTAGCAGGGATGGATTTAAATGAACGACAGAAATGTTTCATAGGCTTTACAAGCAATTGCTACTGAGAACTACGCGGAAAGGTGTCGATTAAATTTTGAGCGCTTTTTTATACCCGCTCGGGGTCCGAAGCCTGCCATGCTCCGCAGGGCAGCCATCCGGCATTCGCCGGTTTCAAACACGGCCAAAACATCACCCCATGCGATGCTGTTTTTTCTCATTGGCAAAATCCGGCAAAGCCTCGTCATGATTCAGGATATGGACTTGCTTCATCCTTGCCTGAGTCAACGATGCAGGGCTATCCGGCTTTTTCTGGTCAAATTATTGTTCTGTATGCCTGCTCCAGACAGAAACACAGAACAATAATTCATTTACATTTTTTAGGGCTATTTGAATTGCAAGTAAATGATTACATTAAGCCTGAAAGTAAACAGAAAAAGAATAGGTATAAATACCTAGCCAAGCGCATTCCAATTTTCGGTCCTGTCCGCATTGAAACCACCTATAGCGATATGCCATACATCGGGCAGGCGGAAAAATTGTTGCGATTGGGCCCTGGCTCTTGCATCTCGTCCGTCCGCCAGTAATATTGAGACTTTTATCCTTTTAATCCCAGGAAGCACCCCATTAAAACCATCATGAATTCGCGTCGCTCAAAGCCGCTTCTGATCGGGCTGGCGGTCCTTCTTTCGATCGTCGCCGCCGCCTATCTGTTCAAGTCTTACAAGGCCCAGCCGCAACAGCATGACGGTGGCAAGCCGGGCAAACCCGGCCTGTCCGCCGTCGCGGTTGTGGCGGAAACCGCCTTGCAGGGCGACTTTCCGATCTATCTGAGCGGTTTGGGCACGGTCACGGCGCTCAATACCGCGACGATCAGATCGCGCGTCGACGGCGAACTGATCCGCGTCGCGTTCCGGGAAGGCCAGACGGTGCGCGCGGGCGATCTGCTGGCGGAAATCGATCCCCGCCCGTTCCGGGCCCGGCTCATGCAGGCCGAGGGTCAACTGCTGCGCGATGAAGCGTTGTTGAAGAACGCGCGGATCGATCTGGAACGCTACCAGACCCTGTTGGAGCAGGATTCCATTGCCGCGCAGCAGACCGCCACGCAGGAAGCGCTGGTCAGACAGTACCGCGGCATTGTGGAAACGGATCGCGGACTGATCGCGGATGCCAGGCTGCAGTTGGCTTACACGCGCATCACGGCCCCGTTCGCGGGGCGCCTGGGCCTGCGACTGGTCGATCAGGGCAATATCGTGCAGGCCTCCGATGTGACCGGTCTGGTCGTGCTGACGCAGATCCAGCCCATCACGGTCGTCTTCACCCTGCCCGAAACCGACCTGCCGGCCGTCATGAAACGGCTGCGCACCGGCGAGAGCCTGCCGATAGAAGCTTACGACCGGTCGGACCGGATCAAGCTGGCCCGGGGCAAACTCTTGGCCGTGGACAATCAGATCGACACCACGACCGGCACCATCAAGCTCAAGGCACAGTTCGACAATGAGGACCTGGCCCTGTTTCCGAACCAGTTCGTCAACGCCAGGCTGGTCGTCGACACGCTGCACGATGTCACGATCGCGCCGGCCGCGGCCATCCAGCGCGGCACGCCCGGCACCTTTGTCTATGTCGTGAACGAAGACAAGACCGTCAGCGTGCGGCCGCTGAAACTGGGCCCCGCCGAGGGCGAGAAGATCGCCGTGCTCGAGGGACTGGAACCCGGCGAACAGGTCGTGACCGATGGCGCCGACAAGCTGCGCGAGGGCGCCAAAGTCGACATCAGCACGCGCGAACCGGCGGCGCTGGCGCCATGAACCCGTCCCGCCTGTTCATCCTGCGCCCGGTCGCCACCTCGCTGTTGATGGCGGCGCTGCTGCTGGTCGGGATCGTCGCCTACCGCGCGCTGCCGATCTCCGCCCTGCCCCAGGTCGACTATCCGATGATCCAGATCGTCACGCTGTATCCCGGCGCCAGCCCGGACGTCATGACCTCGTCGGTTACGGCACCGCTGGAACGCCAGTTCGGCCAGATGCCGGGGCTCAACCAGATGTCGTCCTCCAGTTCGGGCGGCGCGTCGGTGATCACGCTTCAGTTCGACCTGGACCTGAGCCTCGACATCGCCGAGCAGGAAGTGCAGGCGGCCATCAACGCGGCCAGCAGCTTTCTGCCGACCGACCTGCCGATGCCGCCCATTTACAGCAAGGTCAACCCGGCCGACACGCCGATCATGACCCTGGCGGTCAGCTCGAAGACGCTGCCCCTGACCCGGGTCGAGGATCTGGTGGACACGCGCCTGGCGCAGAAGCTGTCGCAATTGCCGGGCGTCGGCCTGGTCAGCATCGGCGGCGGCCAGCGCCCGGCCGTGCGCATCCAGGCCAATCCCACGGCGCTCGCGGCCTACGGCATGAGCCTGGAAGACCTGCGCGCGGCCATTGTCGACGCCAATGTCAACCGCCCCAAGGGCATGTTCGACGGACCGACGCGCGCGGCCACCATCGATGCCAACGACCAGCTCCGCTCAGCAGCCGAGTTCAGGCCAATCATCATCGCCTACCGTAATGACCGGCCGGTGCGCCTGTCCGATGTCGCCGAGGTCAGCGACGCGGCCGAAAACGCACGCCTGGCGGCCTGGGCCAACGACACGGCGGCCGTGATCGTCAATATCCAGCGCCAGCCCGGCACCAACGTCATCGAGGTGGTGGACCGCATCAAGGCGCTGCTGCCCCAGTTGCGGGCGGCCATGCCCAGCGCCCTGGAAATCGTGCCGCTGAGCGACCGCACCATCACCATCCGCGCCTCGGTGCGGGATGTGCAGACCGAGCTGTTGCTGGCCGTGGCGCTGGTGGTGCTGGTGATCTTCCTGTTTCTGGGCAACGCCTCCGCGACCGCCATTCCGGGCGTCGCGGTGCCGCTGTCGCTGGTCGGCACGTTCGCCTTCATGTATCTGGCCGGCTTCAGCATCAACAATCTGACGCTGATGGCGCTGACCATCGCCACCGGCTTCGTTGTCGACGACGCCATCGTGGTGGTCGAGAACATCACCCGCTACCTCGAAAAGGGCGAAGCGCCCCTGCAGGCCGCGCTCAAGGGCTCGGAACAGATCGGCTCCACGATCATCTCGCTGACGCTGTCCATGGTGGCCGTGCTGATCCCGCTGCTGTTCATGGAAGATGTGGTCGGGCGCCTGTTCCGCGAATTCGCGATCACCCTGGCCGTGTCCATTCTGCTTTCCGGCGTGATCTCGCTGACCCTGACGCCGATGATGTGCGCGAAGATCCTGCGTCCGTCCTCGGAAAAAAAGACCGTCCGATACTTCGACAGGATCACGGCCGGCTACGGCAGGATGCTGACCCGGGTGCTGAACCATCAGGGCCTTACCCTGCTGGTGGTTCTGGCGACGCTGGCACTGACCGTGTTCCTGTATGTCATCGTGCCCAAGGGGTTCTTCCCGGTGCAGGATACCGGCATGATCCAGGGCATTTCCGAAGCGCCGCAGACCGTGTCTTTCGAAGCCATGGCGCGGCGCCAGCAGGCCCTGGCCAAGGTGGTGCTGGCCGATCCGGCCGTCGACAACCTGTCCTCGTTCATCGGCGTCGACGGCGCCAATCCCACGCTCAACAGCGGGCGTTTTCTCATCACCCTGAAACCGCTGGCCGAGCGCGGCGTCAATGCCTCGGAGGTCATCCGGCGGCTGCAGGCAAAGCTAAACGAGGTGCCCGGCATCACGCTGTACCTGCAACCGGTGCAGGATATGACCATCGAAAACCGCGTCAGCCGCATGCAGTACCAGTTCACGCTGGAAGCGGTCGATCCCGGGGAACTGAACCGGTGGACGCGGCGCCTGGTCGAGCAGTTGTCGCGCCAGCCGGCGCTGGCCGACGTAACCAGCGACGTTCAGGACCGGGGACTGCAAGTGTTCGTGTCGATAGACCGCGACAGCGCCAGCCGCCTGGGCGTCACCACCGAGGCCATCGACAGCGCCCTGTACAACGCCTTTGGCCAGCGGCTGATTTCGACCAGCTTCACGCAGTCGAACCAGTACCGCATCGTGCTGGAAGTCCAGCCCGAGTTCCAGCAGGGTCCCGCGGCCCTGGACGACATCCGCGTCGCCTCCGCCAACGATACGCAGGTGCCGCTGCCCGCCGTTGCCAGCCTGTCCGAGCGCTCGGCGCCGCTGCTGATCAATCACCTGGGCCAGTTCCCGGCCGCCACCATCTCCTTCAACCTGGCGCCCGGCGCGGCCCTCGGCGAGGCCATCGACAGCATTGAGGCCGCCAAGCGGAACATCGGCCTGCCCCTGAGCATACAGAGCAGTTACCAGGGCGCCACGCGCGCCTTCACGGCCTCGCTCACGAACACGCTGTGGCTGATCCTGGCCGCGATCGTGACCGTCTATATCGTGCTGGGCGTGCTGTACGAGAGCTATGCCCACCCGATCACGATCCTGTCGACGCTGCCGTCGGCCGGCATCGGCGCCCTGCTGGCCCTGATGCTGTCCGGCACCGACCTGGGCATCATCGGCATCATCGGCATCATTTTGCTGATCGGCATCGTCAAGAAAAACGCCATCATGATGATCGACTTCGCCCTGGAAGCCGAGCGCAAGGAAGGCAAACCGGCGCGCGAGGCGATTTTCCAGGCCTGCCTGCTGCGCTTTCGGCCGATCATGATGACGACGATGGCGGCGCTGCTCAGCGCCCTGCCCCTGATGCTGGGCACGGGCGTCGGGTCGGAGCTGCGCCATCCGCTGGGCATCACCATGGTCGGCGGATTGATTTTCAGCCAGATGCTGACACTGTTCACGACGCCGGTGATTTATCTGGCCTTCGACCGGCTGAGCCGGCGCCTGGCCCGGCCATGACAGGGCTGTCCGCGCATTTCATCGCCCGCCCCGTGGCAACCACGCTGCTGACGCTGTGGCTGGCGCTGGCCGGCCTGATGGCCTTTCTGCAACTGCCGGTCTCGCCGCTGCCGCAGGTCGATTTCCCGGCCATTTCCGTGCGCGCCCAGCTGCCCGGCGCCAACCCCGAGACCATGGCCGCCACGGTGGCCACACCGCTCGAGCGCGCCCTCGGCCGGATTGCCGGCATCAATGAAATGACCTCGGAGAGCACCACCGGCTCCACGCGCATCAACCTGCAGTTCGATCTTGACCGCGACATCGACGGCGCCGCGCGGGATGTGCAGGCCGCGATCAACGCGGCCGGCAGCCTGCTGCCCACGAACCTGCCGAGCCGCCCCAGCTATCGCAAGGTCAACCCGGCCGACGCGCCGATCATGATCATCGCCCTGACTTCGGCAACCCAGACACGCGGCCAGCTCTACGATGCCGCCTCGACCATTCTGGCGCAAAAGATTTCCCAGATTCCGGGCGTCGGCCAAGTGGACGTCGGCGGCAGTTCGCTGCCGGCGGTCCGGGTGGAACTCAATCCGGACGCCATGACCCGATACGGCATCGGTTTCCAGGATGTCCGCTCCGCGATCGCCGCGACCAATGCCAATCTGCCGAAAGGCGCCGTCGAGGACGCCGGCCGGCACTGGCAGATCTACGCCAATGACCAGATCGGCACGGCGAAGGAGTATCTGCCGCTGATCGTCAGCTATCGCAACGGCGCCGCCGTACGCATCGCCGACATCGGCGAAACCGTCGACTCGGTGGAAGACCTGCGCCATGCCGGCATCTACAATGGCAAGCCGTCCGTGCTGCTGATACTGAGAAAACAGCCCGAAGCCAACATCATCGAGACGGTGGACCGGATCCGGGCACTGCTGCCCCAACTCAAGGCCTCGATTCCGCAGGCCATCGATCTGTCGGTGCCCATGGACCGGGCCGGCACCATCCGCGCGTCGCTGCATGAGGTGGAGCGGTCGCTGTGGATCGCCACCGGACTGGTGGTCCTGGTCGTGTTCCTGTTCCTGCGCAACCTGCGTTCGGCCCTGATTCCGTCCATCACCGTGCCGTTGTCGCTGATCGGCACTTTCGGAGTCATGTATCTGTTCGGTTACAGCCTGAACAACCTGTCGCTGATGGCGCTGACCATCGCCACGGGCTTTGTCGTGGACGATGCCATCGTGGTGCTGGAAAACACCTCGCGCCATATCGAGCAAGGCCTGCCGCCGCACCAGGCCGCCATCAAGGGCGCCCGCGAGGTCGGCTTCACGGTATTGTCCATGAGCCTGTCGCTGATCGCCGTGTTCATCCCTATTCTGCTGATGGGCGGCATCGTCGGCCGCCTGTTCCGGGAGTTCGCGATCACGCTGTCGGCGGCGGTGCTGATCTCGCTGCTGCTGTCGCTGACCACGGCCCCGATGCTCTGCGCCCGCTGGCTGACCGGCGCCGGGGAGCAACAGCACGGCCGGCTCTATCACTGGAGCGAGCGGCAGTTCGAGCGCCTGCTCGCCGGCTATGAGCGGACGCTGCGCTGGTCGCTCGATCACGGGCCGCTGATGCTGGCCTTGCTGCTGGGCACGATCGTCCTGAATGTCTACCTGTATGTGATCGTGCCCAAGGGATTCTTTCCGATCCAGGATTCCGGCCGGCTGGCGGGCACCATCCGGGCCGACGAGAGCATTTCATCGCCCGCCATGCAGCAGAAACTGATCGATTTTGCCAAGACCGTGCTGCAGGATGCCGAAGTCAAGAACGTGGTCGGATTCACCAGCACCGGCAATACCGGGCGCATGTTCGTTACCCTCAAGCCGCTGGAGGAGCGCCAGCTGAGCGTCGACCAGCTGATGCAGCGCCTGCGCGCCAGTATTGCCGAGCAACCGGGCGCCAGCCTGTTCCTGCGGCCGGTCCAGGACCTGCGCATCGGCGCGCGCAGCTCGGCGGCCATGTTCGAATACACCCTGCAGGCCGAAGACCTCGCCGAACTGCGCGCCTGGACGCCGCAAATCCAGAGGGCGCTGGCGCAACGCCCGGAACTGGCGGACCTGAATACCGACCAGCAGGAAAAAGGCCAGCAGGTTTCCCTGGTCGTCGATCGTGACGCCGCCGGGCGCCTGGGCGTCAGCCTGGACCTGATCGACTCGACGCTGTACGACGCCTTCGGCCAGCGCCAGGTGTCGGTCATCTACACGCCGCTCAACCAGTATCATGTGGTCATGGAAGCGGCGCCCGAATACTGGCGGCATCCGGACACGCTGAAAAACCTGTACGTCAGCGTGCCGCCCGGCCCGCAGTCGCCGACCGCCAGGCAGGTGCCGTTTTCCGCCTTCGCCCGCTACGAGCTGACCAATGCGCCGCTGGCCGTCAACCATCAGGGCCAGTTCGCCGCCGCCACCCTGTCGTTCAATCTCCAGCCCGGCACCTCGCTGTCGGCGGCCACGCAGGCCATCGAGGAGACGATGAATCAGCTGGGCGTGCCCGATTCGATACAAGGCGGCTTTCAAGGCACGGCCAAGGCCTTCGCGCAATCCCTGAGCAACCAGCCCTGGCTGGTGCTGGCCGCGTTGACCGCGATTTATATCGTGCTGGGCATCCTGTACGAGAGCTATATCCATCCGTTGACCATTCTGTCCACACTGCCGTCGGCCGGCGTCGGCGCGATCCTTGCCCTGCTCGCGTTCGGAATCGAATTCAGCATCATCGCCCTGATCGGCGTGATCCTGCTGATCGGCCTGGTGAAAAAGAACGCCATCATGATGATCGACTTCGCCCTCGATGCCGAGCGCCACGACGGCCTGAACCCGCACGATGCCATTTTCACGGCCTGCCTCATGCGCTTTCGGCCGATCATGATGACGACCTTCGCGGCATTACTGGGCGCCTTGCCGCTGGCTTTCGGAACCGGCTACGGAGCCGAATTGCGCCAGCCGCTGGGCATTTCCATCGTCGGCGGCCTGATCGTCAGCCAGATGCTGACGCTGTACACGACGCCGGTCGTGTATCTGTATCTGGACCGCTTCCAGTGTTGGTGCCGGCGCCGCTTCGGCCGCGATCCGGCCGCTGTCCGCTTACCGCGCTTTTGACAGGCCCGTCATACGTTTGTTCGTCAATCTGTCGATTTTGGAAGCAAGCGATTTTACCGATGAACCGCAACGATGAGCGCAGGGTTCGGGTTCCATATCCAATCAAGCGGGTCGGCGGCAACGCCTGGCATCACACCACCTTCCGCCTCGTCTGCGGGACAAACCGCAATCTCTGGGCGCAAGTACAGCGCGGAGAAGTCCGCGCGGATTTGTATTTCCGGATCGTCGGTTTCATTTGCCGGCCGCGCGCCGGCTGGAAGAATAAGAAAATCCAGCCGCAGTGCGACCATCTGGGCTTTGCCGCTGGAAATAGAAAAATTTTAAACCGCGCTGATAAACTGAAATCCTACCGGTCAAAACAGCGCAGGCGCTGAAGGGATTTTGCGGGAACGCACGATGCAAGAAAACGCATCAATGGGGTTGCCTCAGTTTGGAAGGGATGTATTATGATTAAAGGGATTTTTTTATTCATAGGCTAAATTAACGAGGTGACGGATGCTTGATAAAACTCTGGCGATCATCCTGGCTGGTGGAGCGGGTTCTCGACTGCATCCACTGACGGCTGATCGGGCCAAGCCCGCTGTGCCATTCGGCGGCAATTACCGGATCATCGACTTCACGCTGACCAACTGCCTGCACTCCGGATTGCGGCGCGTGCTGGTGCTGACTCAATACAAGTCGCATTCCCTGCAAAAGCATCTGCGCGATGGCTGGGCCATCTTCAACCCCGAACTCTCCGAATTCATAACGGCCGTGCCGCCCCAGATGCGGACCGGCGAATCCTGGTACTCCGGGACGGCCGACGCCATCCGCCAGAATCTGTTTCTGCTCGAGCGCAGCAATGCCAGTTATGTGCTGATTCTGTCAGGCGATCATATCTACCGCATGGATTATGCCGCAATGCTCCAGTTTCATCGTGACCACGGCGCCGGGCTGACCATCGCCTGCATGCCCGTGCCGCTCGCCAGCGCCGGCTCTTTTGGCGTCATGTCAGTGGACGCAACCAATCGAATTCGCGAATTCCACGAAAAGCCGGAAAATCCCAAGCCCCTGCCGAACGATCCCCATCATGCCCTGGCCTCCATGGGCATCTATATTTTCAGCATGGACCTGCTCTGCCAGGCACTGCATGCCGACCACGCTCTTGCCCAATCAAGCCATGATTTCGGCAAGGACATCATTCCGCGGCTTATCCAATCGCATAACGTTTACGCTTACGAGTTCGGCGGAGAATCCGGCCGGGTCACGCCGGACCGTTACTGGCGCGATGTCGGCACGATAGACAGCTACTACTCGGCCAATATGGACCTGCTCGCGCCGGTTCCGCCGCTGAACCTGTACCAGCCCGACTGGCCCATCCGCACCTACCACGGCCAAAACCCGCCCGCGCGCATGGGCCCCGGAGCGAATGGGCACGAAGGACTGCTGGTCAATTCCCTGCTCGGCAGCGGGACGATCGTCTCCGGAGGCACGGTCAAACATTCGATCCTGTTCCCGCAAGTCCAGGTGCATGAAGACGCCGTAATCGAAGACTCGATCCTGTTCGACGGGGTGCAGGTCGGAGCCGGCGCACACCTGAATCGCTGCATCGTCGACAAAAATGTGCGGATTCCGCCCGGCGAGCGGATCGGCTTTGACCCCGGCGCCGATGCGGCTCGCTTTGTTGTTTCGGAATCCGGCGTTACTGTTGTTCCGAAGGGGTACTGCTTTCTTTCCGATTAATGGCAGTGTCAATAAGCGTTGAAAACTTTTCAGCTCGTAGGATGCGCTGATAGCAGTTTGCTATCCGCACCAGATCCGACAGGTTGCCAGCCGTTTTTTCATGTAATTTTTTCCCCAATTGCCCGGCTTTCCATGCCAAATCCGTAGCCAAATCTGCTGTTTTCGGGTCTATTGAGTCGAGCAAGCAGGGCTCTATCCGAGAAGGTGTTTCTTGTGGTATGGTCATTTGCCGATCTTTTTAATGATATAACTTACTGTTACTTAGAAGTTTTTTTGTTGTTAATGACAACTTTTTTCCGATATAGAATGCCGATTCTAAAGCATAATGCAAGTCTATGTTTTATCAATAAAAATTCATACTTATGGGAATGTTTTTTGCCGACTAAAGAATGCCAATTTATGGGATCGACTTGCTGTCGACCATTAACCTCATAATTAAGGGATTGAAGTCCATCAGAAGTGTAACCCATGCGGCAGAGGCACGGAATGGGACAGTATTCATTAGAGCTGTAGTGGTCAAGTTTTTTCGGGCACCGAGATGGTAGAATCCAGTCGCTGATCAATCTGCTGCAGAAGCCGTTACGGCAGTATGACATCCAGCAGATGGATGAAACCAGCCTGCAGGTGCTCGAGGAGGACAGCAAAAAAGCCCAGTCCAAGTCCTATCTGCGGATACAATGCGCCGGGGCGGCACGTGATCATATTCACCTATGATCCTTTCCGCATCCGATGCAAGTCAGCAAAATCAGGGTCAGTTCTAACATGCCCACATCATTCCCGGTTATTCTTTTCAAATTGCCTGCCTCACAGATCGTAGGCTGGGCTGAAGCTTTGCGGAAACCCAGCTTTGATGACGTCGAAATGCTGGGTTTACCAACTCAGCCTACGAACTCTGTAGCCGGGCAATTCATGCGTCTACGCGGGCTTTTCAGCGTCTGCTTGAGCTTTTTGTTATTTCTTTTTCGTTGACTAACTTATCACAGGCTATTTTGCTTTCCGTGTAATAGAATTTACTGTATAGAAGCCAACGGTAAGTGACATCGCTACAAATACTGTAATGCTGTTTATGAGCATACTTGTCTACTAGGTAATGAGTCAGTTGCGGAAAGGCGAACATTAGCAGGAGGCTGATTACTATGCCGCGCGTAAATAATGCTTCCATTTTTCGGGTCAACTCTAATCCTAAAATCCCTTGCATTACTCCTCCAATGCTTAATAAGAGAAGACCAAGCCCACAACCAAGCATATACATAGATCCTTTATCAAAACCAACAACCGGCTCTTCCAAGCGAAATTTTGAGATGAGTTCAGTGATACTAATAAAAAACCAAGTTAATGCCGCAAGAGTCAGTATTGAAAAAAAAGAAACACTTAAAATTCGGACTAAGAGTGAAGGACGCTGCTCATCATTCATAATCGAAGCCTCGGCCTTCCGGAAAGAAGTTTATCTAAGGTATGCCTTGCAGTATTAATTAAGATGGCTCTGGCAGAGTCAACTGCATAGTCGAAAATTGAATCGGCCAATTCACCTGCGTTCCGATACAAGTTTTGCTTTACACCTTCAATCCTATCTCCTATATCTGCAATATCATCCAAGCCTGCTATAACCCGATCTGTGATGCCATAGCGTTCGTCTAAAACGCTCAAAGCCATGGATGTTCCAATCCCAACCAAAACAACCGCCGCGATTGGTCCAATTGCCACAGTAAATCCCAGAGCAACAGCTGCTGAGGCCGCCGCTATCGATGCACCTGTAGCAATTCCAACTTTCACTACATCAGTGGCCAAAGAGCCAATAAGCTGGCTTAAGGTGGCCTGATCCGTTAAAAAATAGTCCGTAACTCTATAAGCGGAAAGCAGGATCACGGAAAGGATGCCTCCAGATTTTGCCGCGTGTATTGCCCCCGCCTTCCCCAGCCCCATAGTAATAACTTTGGGATTTTTAATTCCGTACTTTGTGCCAGTCAGAACACGTCGCAACCCAGGATGCCCTTTTAGAATGATGTGTGGCTTCCCGCCATATGTCTTGACGTAGGCTTTGGTGGTAAATCCGCCAAGGTCACCGACGAGTTTGCTTAACGTTCTCAAATCATCTGCCGAGGCGTAATAGCTTACTCCGACTTCTACTTTGCCTTTTAATTTTTGCCATGCATTCTTAATATGCGGTAAATTTCCTTTTGGCGATGACCGCACAATGGCGTCCATTTCCTCAATAGAAACAACAAAAATTTCATTCTGATTTGACTTTATTTGCTGCCTTAGCTCTTTCTTTTCCTGCTCTGAAAGCATTTCAACTTACTCCTTTGGTTGAGTTTATGATGAGAAATAACGTTCCGCTTGAGCCGCAGCTTGCCCTGGAACTGTAGCGGAAAGGTAAGCCGTCAGACTCAAAGCGGTTGTTAGGAGCCCGCTCACTCATAGAACTTACCCGCGTACAGAATGTGGGCACAGCGATACCACGGATTTTGGCCCGACGTGTTGTTTTTGGGTTCATTGCTGTTGAATTTCCCCACACTGCAGCGGCCCCAAGCATGGCGTCAATTGTGCCATTCTGCCAACCGAGTGCGCCCGAAGCATAAGGACTTCGAGAACTTGCTTGCTCCATCTCTCGTTCTTCTGAATAGTCCGCAGCTAATGCGTCGATGAAGGCGATAAACGTAGCCTCATCGTTCACTTGGCTTAGCAGTGAATCCAAATCACGTGCCATTGATAGCGCCTGACGTTAAAGCTGTGCGGCGCAAACGAAGCGCAGCGTAGTTTGCGTCCGAACGAGCGCCTTGTTATGCGAATTAAACGACACTGGCTCTTACCTTGCTGGTGATAAGCCCACCTAATTTGCTTACAATTTTTTCTTTCAATTCCTCAGATGAGGTTTGTTTTGCAACTTCCAATTCAGCTGGCGTGATACCTACCACCTGCAGTAAATCGACTTGGCCGGACTTAATGGAAAAACTTTCTGGAAAATTAACGGGGTGGGCAAACATCATTGTTTTTATATCCTCTGATAAAGCGAGAGGAACACGGTTCCCGTAA
The DNA here is from genome assembly GCF_000383855.1 of Methylobacter marinus A45. Classification (GTDB taxonomy): domain Bacteria; phylum Pseudomonadota; class Gammaproteobacteria; order Methylococcales; family Methylomonadaceae; genus Methylobacter; species Methylobacter marinus. The sequence goes on along the minus strand of NZ_KB912877.1, from coordinate 4,329,895 downwards.
TCAAGAGGCGGAAAATCACCCATTTTTCCGGCGGCAAGGAGCAGCTTATACGCCATTAGTGTTTGAAGCACATCAATAGCCCACATTTCTTCTTCATTTGTTTCCATCAGAAACTCCACACCGAGGCCTGAATATTCTTCTGGAGATTCAGTTTCCCATGGGTTTGACATGCCAGATGTAACATATGCCCATGTTTTTCTATTTTCAGTTGGAGGGCACTTAAATACTCCGTGCGTCAACCACCGAGGATCAACAGTATTGGCATTCATCCGATCAAATATCTCGGTTGATAATGGGTAAATGTCTTGCCCAGTATCGCCAAATATTTGTTTGTATACTTTTTCTTCTCGCTCTTCCCAAGATTCTTCAAGGAAGCTCATGATGTTTCCTTCGCATAATGCCTCGGCTCAGGCGACCGCAAAAGCGGCCCACCGAAGGCATGAAAAAACACGAAACCCGCGCCGCTTTTGCGGGTCGCATGCAGCCGATTGTTAGCCGCCTTATTCTGAGACCGGTGGAAGTAGTCTTTTGGCATCTTGAATAACTATCTGAGTAGAAGACTTCTGCAATGACCTTCTTGCTTTCTGTCTCACTCAGCTCCAGATACATTCCATCGCGATCAACATCGCTGCCCCGGATAATGCTGTATTTGGTGCCGTCAGCTACCACCATCTCTCCCGTTTCAGGCTAACGCCGAGCTCACCCGACCAAAAACCGCAAAGCGGTTTTTGGTCGGGTGAAGCGCTGTATTATGCGCTTTGTGTATATTAGTTTGTCTTTTCAACGCTTTTTGCCCAAAACGTTATTGAGCCATTCGTAGACTCAAAGTCACCGACATAGACATTAATTGACTCTAAACCATGTTTTGATACGTCTTCTATATACATGCCGCGAGTTGCGTAAGGAAAGCCTTTTTCTATTTCGAGATCCCTAGGATCCCAAAACCTCAACTTGCATACCTCGCTACCTTTTTTAAGATGGAGGTCAATATAGGATTTGGAGCTGTCTTCATCATCAAACCTATATGCGAAGTACTCAATATCGCATAGGTGCGGCGATTCAACTATGCTGTGATAAGTTCTTTCCATATTTCACGCATAACAAGTAATTCTCTAGGAGTCTGTCGGATTAATAAAAGCTCATCGCCCCGACTCATCAAATTTAAAATTTGAAAAGCCGTATCGGATCAGTTTTTTTGTCCAGATTCTGTTTTCGCAAGCAGTTAAGTTTCTGTTTTGCCTTATTAGCTCGTAGGCTGGGTTGGAGCTTTGCGGAAACCCAGCTTTGATGACTGACCCCATGTTTTTTACATGTTTGTTTATATACTCCAAACATACTCTGTAGCCGGTCAATTCATGCGTCCGATTACGCTGCGCTAATCGGACCTACGCGGGCTCCCCTGTAGCACGTTCATGATGATGTGTTTCAATCTAAATCAATTTCAGAAAATCCAGAATCATTTTTACCCCGACTACAGACGCTAAATTTGAGAGCATTGATAAAGAGAAAAACCCCGCACAGCCTAAAGTCGGAATAAAACAGTTCCTTCATTACATAGTGACAGTATTTTTCTTTGTCGGTATATCTTTTAGTCTTACCGTCTATTGTGGATGAATCGCTTATCCAAAAATCGTGTTTATTATTTTTTATTTTTTCCCTTAAATATAGTATTTCGAATCGAAATGTACTATTGATTAGCTCTCCAGACAACTTATTACTGAAATCGATTGCTATCGCCTCCCAAGCTTTTCGATCTATTGAATTCTTTTTCATCTGCTCAACAGCTTTAAAAGACAGTGAATCGTAAAAATTCCACAGCCGGCCCTTGCGATACCAAAGAAAAGTTACGAACGCGATAATTATTGTTGGGTTTATTTGGCTAAACAATATTCTGTCCCTCCTGTGTGCAAATAGGCTAACGTAAAGGTAAGCTGGGTGGGCAAACAGCCTCATCGTTTGTCTGCCGTTTGAATCAAAGTCGGTGAGCATAAAAGTGCTGCCCACCCTACTGGGCTTGAGTTTCGTGTTAGGGCCAATTGCCATCAGGTGACTGCTTGGGCCAGCAATGCCAAAGTCTCAAGCGCTGCCTCTGCATTCTTGCGATACCCGGAGTAGTTCGCGAAGGCATCGGAAGTGACAATGGTTGATGCAGTGCCATCCGCGAATTGAAGTGCCGCAGTAGCCACCAGCCCCCTGATTTCCGCGAAAACACTTACGTCCTTCCTCTTTCGTTCGAAGAGCATTGACAGCACTGATCGTTGGCGACGAAAGGACCGGCTCGCGTTCCAGATTCCCCAAAGAGCCGTGGACAAAGGTGGGTTGATCTCTTGGTAATACTCTGACAAGGGCAAGAGCAGCGCAATAAGATCATCGGCGGAACACGATCTATCCAGGCCTTCCCAAGGCAACGCTGATTCCATAAAAACACCGGCTCTGCACGCCGGTTCGAACACAGCTCGCATTAGTCGTTCGTCGAGATCGAGGACGCCCTTGGCGTTCTGCTTGATCCTTTTCATGTCTTCGAGCAAAGCACTGTCTCCCAAGGTCTACTAACGCCGCAATTCACCGGCGGCAAAAAGCATAGCGAGGGACGAGCGGCGCTTTTTGCCGTCCGAGTGAAATTGCCTTGTTATACGCTTTTACTGACATACTCCGTTAACTCACTCCATATATTTACAAGCCCTACATACTGATATGTCGCAGTTGTTGCTACGCCATCGGATGGAACAGATGACGCTTCAAGGTCGAACAAAATATCTGTAATTGCTTCGGCCTCTTCTGCTTTGCATCGAACTTCGTAATAACACTGTTGAGCATCACCGTCGTATTTTTCTGGAAACGGTATTGGTTTACCTGCAATTATTGCCTCAATGATTTTAGCTTCTGATGCTCCCTCCTTTTTTAAAGCCGCCAGAGTTTTAAGAAGAACATCACTTTGCAGTACGTTCGGCTTTGAGCATACTTCTTTGTATTCCGATCCGTTCATATTTTCACGTATAACAAGTGAATCTCTAGATCTGCATATCTTACACACTGCACTACAGCATCAAAACAATTTTTCCAAAAACGTTGTAGTTTTAAACGGGATAACCTACCTACGTCATTTTCACGATAAACAGATCCAGATAATTTCAATACGTATGTTTACAGCTGATTGCCCAAGCAACTCAGCAACTGACCGTTATACTGCTAATTGTCGCCATTCAAATAATTCGAGTGAAGACCGCAACGGGCCGGCAGCGGCCAATCAATAAGTTCAAATGGCGGTTGGTGACATGAGTGTTGGGGCTATCCCTATATGCCGATACTGAACCTCAAACTCAAAGCTGCAAATAGACTTGGATATATCCCCGGAATCCAATAAGAGCCATCGAAATAAAATTCAGCAAGCAACAACCCCAGGCCGTTCCATTCCGATCAAGTTAAGAAAATTCCCCGCCAGAATCAGCTGTTCCTGCGCATGCGGAAGTTTTAAAAGCCGAATTTTAGCGAGTTCCACCGCCGGGTGCAGCCATGGCCCGTCCGAGCCGAAAAGAAGTTTCCGGGCGCCGCCGCGTTCGATCAGGCGTGCCAATAAATCGAAAAAGCGCACTCCGGCGCTATCGGCATGGATGTTGGGATAAGATTCCAGCCGCTCCAACAATGCCGTTTGCGCCCGCCAACTCTCGCCGAAACTCCCGAGGTGAGGAATGATGGAATTGACGCCGGGGTAATGTATCGCCAGCCAATCCACCATCGCCAGCTCGTTTTCGATATCGTATAGCACCGGCAGGTTATATGCCCTGGCCGCCTCGCAAACCTCGCGGCTGATACGCGCATCCTTCCGATGGGCTTTGATGCCCACGAAGCCGTATGCGTCCACGGCGGTTTGTACCATGCGGAAAATCCTGCCTTTATCGCGTATTGGATGGACGTAAGCGAAACCGAAAAAGCGCTGCGGAAAATGTTTGACGAGGCGCGCGACGCTACGGTCCGCCGCCGCGTAATCTTGATGGAAATTGGCAAACAGCACGCTATGCGTGATCCCTGCGGCCGATGCCCGGCGCATATACTCAAGCAGGACGGGGCAGAAGGCGACTAAAGTCGCCCCCACATGATTGCATAAGCCCCGTCTTAATTTAAGAACTGCACGTTCTTTGCAGTCATTTATGAATTCACGCTATCCGGAGCCGCCACGGCAAGCATGACGGCATTGCTTTTAAACACGGCGTTGACCGGCATGCCGGACTTCAGCCCCAGGGATTCGGCGCTGGATTGGGTGATCGTGGCGACCAGGCTCTCTCCGCCGGGCAGCCGGAGCGCGATCTGCGCATCGATGCCATCCCGCTGCATGCGGACCACGGTGCCGGGCAGGCTGTTGCGCGCCGACAGCTGTTGATGGCCGAACTCGGTGACAATGCTGATCTCCGGGGCATTGATCAGCAGCAGCACATCCTGGCCGACATTAAGTTCAAGCCGGTCAAGCACCGCCAGATTCATGGAAGCGGCAACCGGCTCACCGCCTTTCAGCTCGACGAGTGCTTCAACATTGACGGGGCCGGGTTGAATGGCAGTGATAGTGCCGAACAGCTGATTGGTGGCGCTGGTTTTGATGGACAGCGGTTTAAGAAGCAGCACCATCTCGGGATCGTCCGCCAGAGTCTGATTGAGATGCCGCAAGAACTGCCGGTGCTGTTGCTCGAGCTGCATGAACAGTTGCAGCAGCGCCTGACCGGCAGTAGTCAAACGCGTGCCGCCGCCCTTGCTGCCGCCGGTTGTCGTCGCGATCAGCACTTTGGGCGCCAGGTTGTTGGCACGCTCTATCATTTGCCAGGCGCCTTTGTAACTCAAGCCCTGCTGTTTGGCGGCCTGATTGATGGAACCGCTTTCGTCGATGGCCCTTAGCAAGCCGATCATGCGCCTGTCCAGTATGCCGGCCAGCCGCAATTCGCCTTCGATCCAGGCGGTGTTCATGTTGTCATTCGGGTTGTCTGGCATATTTTTCTCTTAACGTGTGAGTGCTGATCGTCTGCTCGACCGGCTTATTATTTCCCAAAACGGTACAACCTGTTTTCCAGTTTTCTTTTTACTCGGTGCAAGAATAAGTCCCACGATTATAAGCCATTCATGGCCAATAGAACGTGCTTAACAACAGGTTCATGCTTCATAACTGATATAGGGTATTCGACCCGAAACGCTTGCTATTCAGTCTAGTGCGAATAAATTCGCACCTACGCGTGCATGACCACTCAGGCGATGAGGTCCACTCTGCCAGTTAAATAAAGATCGGTTTAACAACCTATCGCCAGCGCGGCAAGCAGGATAAAAAACGATCCATGTGTAACATCAGTTCATAATAAAAGCTGTTTTAATCTGCATAAATCCTGAACCCATTCTCCAAAGCACTTACAAGGCATCAGGCTTTTTGGGAGGCATCGCTAACCCCGCCGAGTAAATAATTTCCCCCGGCAAACGCAACCAATGTCGATTAAACACGATCATACAGCGTAGACGGAGCTGAGTGGCTCCATTATGTAACTGAATGTATAAAGAAGGACATAGTTGTGAACAGATGGCATCGAGCATTTTGGTCTTTACTCATAATAGGCATTTTAGTGGCCGCGACTGGAGTCTTGCTGAATTCTTCAGTGCTTGCGGACAAAAGCGTCAATCCTTCCCTGAATAAAGCGGCTGTTGGTCCTGATACGCCTTATATCGTCCTGGGAATGGGGTGTTTCTGGGGCGCGGAAAAACGCATGCAAACCCTGGCAGGCGTATTGGATGTTGAGGCCGGCTACGCCGGAGGCGATATCGCCCACCCCAGCTACGAGACGCTCCATGACACCGAAAAATCCATACGGGAAGGCAAAGCCGTCAAAAACCATGCGGAAGTGGTCAAAGTCTATTACGACCCCAAACAGACCACGCTTGAACGGGTCCTGATCCAGTTCTGGGAAAACCACAACCCCACCCAGGTCAATCGCCAGGGCAACGACATAGGCAGCAATTACCGGAGCGCCGTCTTTTATCGCACCGATGAAGAACGGCAACTGGCAGAGAAAACGCGGGGCATCTATCAGGCCAATTTAAAAGCGGCCGACATCACCAAACCTATTACCACTGAAATTGCCCCGCTGAAAAACTATACGTCCGCCGAAGCGTATCATCAGGATTATCTGGAAAAAAATCCGCGCGGTTATTGCGGCTTGGGCGGGACCGGAGTCGCCTATCACGATTCGAAGCAGCAATAACGATTCGATTCGTTGATAACCGCGGGTTATCAAGCCCTATCTCCAAACGATTGGACGCCCTCCGGCCGTAAAGCGGACAATATTGTCATCTGGCCAGGATAAACCCCGGTCCCGATCAATCAAAGGTCAGGACCGTTCCTCAAAATTCAACTCATGATGGAGGTGGAAAATGGCTAAAATTATTTGTGTTCTTTACGATGATCCGATCGATGGTTATCCGACTTCCTACGCACGGGATGACTGCCCGCAGCCGGAGCGTTATCCGGACGGGCAAACCCTGCCGACGCCCAAGGCCATTGACTTCACGCCCGGCACATTGCTCGGCAGCGTGTCCGGCGAACTGGGCCTGCGCAAGTATCTGGAATCAAACGGCCACCAATTAATCGTCACCTCCAGCAAGGACGGCGACGACAGCGTTCTGGACCGCGAACTGCCCGATGCCGAAATCGTGATTTCGCAGCCGTTCTGGCCGGCCTATATGACGGCCGAACGCATCGCCAAGGCGAACAATCTCAAGATGATCGTGACGGCCGGCATCGGCTCTGACCATACTGACCTGCAGGCGGCGATGGAGCGCGGTATTACTGTCGCCGAAGTCACTTATTGCAACAGCAACAGCGTCGCCGAGCACGTGGTGATGGCGACGCTCGCGCTGGTGCGCAACTATATCCCGTCCTACAATTGGGTGATCAAAGGTGGTTGGAATATCGCCGACTGCGTGGCGCGCTCCTACGACCTGGAAGCGATGCAAGTCGGTACTGTGGCTGCCGGCCGTATCGGTCTGCGCGTACTGCGCCTGCTGAAACCTTTCGGTGTGAAATTGCATTATATGGATCGCCACCGCCTGCCGGAATCAGTCGAGCAGGAACTCGATCTGACCTATCACGCCAGCCTGGAAAGCCTGACCCAGGTGTGCGACATCGTGACCCTGAACTGCCCGCTGCATCCTGAAACCGAGCACATGATCAACGAGCAGACGCTGAAAAATTTCAAACGCGGCGCTTACCTGATCAATACGGCCCGGGGCAAACTGTGCGATCGCGACGCCATCGTCCGCGCCCTGGAAAGCGGTCAGCTGGCGGGCTATGCCGGCGATGTCTGGTTCCCTCAGCCGGCGCCCAACGACCACCCCTGGCGCACGATGCCGCACCACGGCATGACGCCGCACATTTCAGGCACCAGCCTGTCGGCGCAGACGCGCTATGCGGCCGGCACCCGCGAGATTCTGGAGTGCTACTTCGAGGGCCGGCCCATCCGCGATGAGTATCTGGTGGCTCAAGGCGGCCAACTGGCGGGCGTCGGCGCGCATTCCTACAGCAAAGGCGACGCCACCGGCGGCTCGGAAGAAGCGGCTAAATTCAAGAAGAAGGAATAACAGTCGCTTGACCTGAAAGCGGGATGCGGCAGTCAATGCCCGCATCCCTTTAACCAACTTGGAGAAGGGCTTACGCAAGCCTGTGGGGGCGACTTCGCCTAAAGCGCCTACTGTTGGCAGTCGCCCATTCAGATAAAAGGCGACTTCAGTCGCCCCCACAGGTTTTAAACCCGCTTGTTTCGGCGGATGAACAGGCAAACTGCGTAAGTCCTATACAACAAGAAATAGCGGCAAAGCCCTTCTACCAAGTCCTTCTCCGTCTTGCATGAAGCTGGCCTGGATTGAGCCTGGTCTTTGCTTCTGTTGCCGCCCTACGTCAACTTTCCCGATTCCCACTCAATATTATCGGCCTGTTAAGGAAAGAAGCGCTCATTTATCCGCTTTTTGGACACGTTATGACGCTTCAGGGATGAAAGACACGGGTGAATGATCACTCTCTCAACCTACAAAAACATAACAAAATGTTTGAAACCCGACATTATCCACTTCTGACTCAGCAACAATAACTGACGTAACTCAATAACATAATTACCATCTGAATCACTGGCACATTATTTGCTCAAAAACCATTGTCGTTATATACTTTTGTCTATAACGAATAGATTAGAGCGATGCTTATTTTTGGGGGGCTTCAAAGTAAGGATTGCGCTACAGATTCCGTACTTACAATAATTATTAGGATTGACCGTGCAAAGAAAACATATTACCGGCAAGAGTGCCGGCCATACACTCGGTTTGATTATCGCCGGCGGCATTTACATGGGGACCAGCAGTCCTGTTCAAGCAGCGACAGAAAAGAAAAGCTACGTCGCCCCGCCCTTCTCCTCGTTTTCCAGCCAGATGCGCGATGCGTTGACCGGCACCGGCAAATACGAAAAACCGGTCTGGAATCTGCACGATGCCTTGGATCTGCCGGAATGGCTGTCGATGTCGCTGGAACAGCGCACCCGCTATGAAACCCTGGACGGCAGCTATAAAGCCAACAGCCAGGGCGGCGACCAGCAAATTGCCATGCAGATCAATCTGTCGATGGAAGCGCGTTTCGGCCACTGGCGCGTCGGCGGTGAGTTCCTGGATTCACGGCAGTTCGGCGCCGATCAAGGTTCCCGCATCAACAATACCCATGTCAACGAGGCCGACTTTGTCCAGGGCTATCTGGCCTGGGCCGATCAAAACGCTTTTCACAGCGGCCTGGGCGCGGAAGTCATCGCCGGCCGGCAAACCTTGAACATAGGCAGCCGCCGCCTGATAGCCCGCAACGTGTTCCGCAATACCATCAATACCTTTGACGGTTTGCGGCTGCGGGTTCTCGATTACGGCAACTGGCAGTTCAATGCCTTCGTCACCAAGCCGGTCGGCCGTTATCCCAATAATTCGGCGCAACTGCTCGATCATTTCCACAGTTTCGATGAACCGGAATACCAGACCTGGTTCTCCGGCGGCTTCCTGGAAATCTTCGATTTACCCTGGAAAACCAACGCCGAGCTGTATTTGTACCATCTGGATGAGGGCGATCGGGATCGCAATCCCACCAGCAATCGCCGGTATTTCACCCCTGGCATGCGTGTTTACCGCAAGCCCGCCAAAGAGCAGTTCGATTTCGAACTGGAAGCCATCGGTCAGATCGGCACGGTGCGCGCCAGTAAAAGCGCCTCCGACGGCCAGGACCTGCAGCATCGGGCCTGGTATCAGAGTTTCAATGTCGGCTATACCTTCGATCTGCCCTGGTCCCCGCGCCTGTCGCTGGAATACGACTATGCCAGCGGCGACCGCGATCCGAATGACGGCAAGGATGAACGTTTCGATACTTTATACGGCGCGCGTCGTTTTCAGTACGGACCGACCGGCATCTACGGCACCTTTGCCCGCAGCAATATCAACACGCCGGGCTATCGGATAAAAATTAAGCCGCGCCACAACGTGCAAGCCTTTTTAAGCCACCGGTTTTACTGGCTGGCGGAAGACAAGGACGCCTGGACCACCGCGAATTTGCGCGACAAAACCGGCAACACCGGCAATTTTGTCGGTCATCAACTGGAGTTGGCGACACGCTGGAATGTCAACAGCAGCTTTAACCTGGAAACCGGCTGGGCGCATCTGTTCAAGGGCGAATTCGCCAAGAACGCGCCATCGGCGCCGGAGGCCGGGGATCTTGATTATTTTTATGTCCAGAGCTTATTCCGATTTTAGTAACGCGCCGCCCGCGGCAGCATTTTTTTTCATTATGGAGAACGACCATGTCATTTAATTCTATAAGGAACGTCCTGCTGACTTTGTATGTATTATCAAAGAGCTTCTTTCTGACTTTATTGCTGTTTTCGCTCACGGCGATAGCGCATGCCGAAACCACGCTGGTCGCGGTCGCGTCCAACTTCAGCAAGCCGATGACCGAAATCGCCGAGGCGTTTGAACAAGCCACCGGCCACAGTGCCAAACTGTCGTTCGGCTCCTCGGGCAAATTTGTCGCCCAGCTTGAGAATGGCGCGCCGTATGAAGTATTCCTGTCAGCCGATAATGAAAAGCCGCTTAAGCTGGAACAAGCCGGTTTGACGGTGGCCGGCAGTCGCTTTACTTACGCCATCGGCCAGTTGGTGCTCTGGTCGGCGACAGAAGGTCTGGTCGATGAGCAGGGCCAGATCCTGGGCAAAGGCGGCTTCAGGCACCTGGCGCTGGCCGATCCGAAACTGGCGCCTTACGGCGCGGCGGCGGTCGAGGTGCTGAAGAACGCCGGACTGCTGGAAAAGCTTGTGCCTTTGTTCGTGCAGGGTGAAAACATCGCCCAAACCCATCAGTTCATCAGCACCGGTAATGCCGAACTCGGTTTCGTGGCGCTGTCGCAAGTCATCGACAACGGCAAAATCGCCGGCGGTTCCGGCTGGATTGTGCCCGGCAAGCTGCATGGCCCTATTCTGCAGGATGCGGTGCTGTTGAAAACCGGCGCCGATAACCCGGCCGCGCCGGCGCTGCTTGGCTTTTTGAAATCGCCGCAAGCGCTGGCGATTATCCGCAAATACGGCTACAGCGTTGCCGAGTGACCTGGACGATGTTGAACGCCGCCGATATCGCCGCCCTGTGGCTGACCTTCAAGGTCGCCGGCCTCGCCACGCTGCTGATGCTGTTGCTGGGCACACCGTTGGCCTGGTGGCTGGCCCGCACCACATCGCGCTGGAAAGGCGTCTGCAATGCCCTGGTAGCCTTGCCGCTGGTGTTGCCGCCGACCGTGCTGGGATTTTATCTGCTGGTGCTGATGGGACCGAGCGGTCCGATCGGCCGGCTGACGACGGAATTGGGTCTGGGCACCTTGCCGTTCACCTTTGCCGGTCTGGTCGTGGCTTCGGTACTGTATTCTCTGCCGTTTGTCGTGCAGCCCCTGCAGGCCGCCTTTACCACCATCGGCGAGCATCCCCTGGAGGCGGCGGCCACCTTGCGCGCCGGCCCGTTGGACACTTTTTTCAGCGTCGTGGTGCCGTTGGCGCGCCCCGGCTTTTTGACCGCGACGATCCTGGGCTTTGCCCATACCGTCGGCGAATTCGGCGTGGTCTTGATGGTCGGCGGCAACATTCCCGACAGAACCCGCGTGGTGTCGGTGCAAATCTACAATCATGTCGAGGCGCTCGAATACACGCAAGCCCACTGGCTGGCCGGCGGCTTGCTGGCGTTTTCGTTCAGCGTGTTGCTGGTGCTGTACACCGCATTAAAAACCCATCCCGTAGCCCATCAATTGAAATGACTTCCGAGATGACTCAACCGATTACCGCCCGCTTTCAACTCGATTACGGCAGCTTTCAGCTGGCTGTTGATCTCCGGTTGCCGGGTTCCGGCGTCACGGTGCTGTTCGGCCCTTCCGGCTCCGGCAAGACCACGTTGCTGCGCTGCATCGCCGGCCTGCAGCGCGCGCCGCGGGGCTTTCTGTCAATCAACGGCAAGGTCTGGCAGGACAGCGAACGCGGCGTGTTTCTGCCCACGCATAAACGGCCGCTGGGGTATGTGTTTCAGGAGGCCAATCTGTTTCCGCATCTGACGGTAAGCGAAAACCTGCGGTTCGGCAGAAAACGGATCGGCAAGCCGCCGGACGCCATCGAACTACGGCAAGTTATCGATTTGCTGGGCATCGGCCATCTGCTCAAGCGCATGCCGGATCGCCTGTCCGGCGGCGAAAAGCAGCGGGTTGCCATCGCCCGCGCGCTGGCCTTGAATCCCGAAGTGCTGCTGATGGACGAGCCGCTGGCGGCGCTGGATTACCAACGCAAACAGGAAATCCTGCCGTTTCTCGGCCGTTTGAACCGGGAACTCAACATTCCGGTGCTGTATGTCACGCATTCCCAGCAGGAAGTCGCGCAACTGGCCGACCACCTGGTGATGATGGCGGACGGACAGGCGCTGGCTTCGGGCCCGCTCGCGGAAACGCTGAGCCGTCTCGACATGCCGCTGGCCCGGGACCGGGAGGCGGCCACGGTTTGGCCGGTTACCGTCATCGAGCACGAAACCGACTATTATCTCACCCGCGTTGCTTTTGCCGGCGGCTCGCTCAGCCTGCCCGCGATCGATGCCGCGGTCGGCATGCCGCTGCGCGTGCAAATTTATGCCCGCGATGCTAGTATCGCCCTTGAGGCGCCCGCCGCCACCAGCATTCTCAATGTGCTGCCGGCGACCATCACAGGGATGGCCAACGCTCACGGAGGCCAGAGCGTGGTGCGGCTACAGGTCGGCAATCAGGCATTGCTGGCGCACATCACCTGCAAATCGGCGCTGTTGCTGGGCTTACAGGTCGGCATGGGGGTTTATGTGCAAATCAAGGGCACCTCGATCTTAAATTAATCACTATCAGGAGTTTTATCATGAAAGCCAGTGCAAGAAATCAATTCAAGGGAACAGTCAAGGACGTCATTATCGGCACGGTCAATGCCTCGGTACATGTCGGGCTGAACGGAGGCACGACCATCGTCGCCACGATCACCAAGGAATCGGCTGAAAATCTGGCGATCAAAACCGGCATGGCGGTCATCGCGCTGGTCAAGGCCTCGCACATCATCATCGTCACCGATTTCGGCGGCTACCGCATTTCCGCCAGAAACCAGCTGCCCGGCTCGGTCACCGGAATCAAACCGGGGCCGGTCAACACCGAAGTCGATCTTGAATTAACCGGCGGCGAACAGATTGCCGCCACCGTTACCAACGACAGCGTCGAAACGCTGGGCTTGCGCAAAGGCCAGCCCGCAACCATTGTCTTCAAGGCCGGATCGGTGATTCTGGCGGTTGCAGACTGAGCGTTTTAATCTAGCCTGAGCCAAAATTGCGGCGGAGATCTGTTCAAACATCAGCGGTTTCTCTGCCGCTTTGCGTAATTGCGCAGCTTGCGCATTAGTTTACCTGTTAGTCTCCATGCCAGATTTCCGCTAATGCTGCAACCTAGTACTTAGTAATGGGCATGAAATAAATCAGAGAATTGTAGGTGCGAATTCATTCGCACTGTGTGGATACCCTCTAGGGCACAAGTCAAATCGGCCCTGCAAGCGCCCGAGCCAATCATCCGCGTAACATCAGTTAAGATCTTGCCCCAGGGAACTTTTAACTCCGCAACCTTATCAATGATGGAAGCGAATGAGGTAAATGCCATTCCGACTGTTTCTTAAGGAACAAGGCGGCCGCCTTCAGGCGTTCAAAAAATAGACTCCATTGACAAGCAAACAACTACTAAGTCCCCGACTTTGTGGATCGGCAGTTTAACTATCCCAAGCCATTGGGTTGCTACAGATAAAATGCTATGAACTACAATAAAGTAATCTTAGATAGTAAGACCGCGCTTTTTACGGTGCTCGGCGTCATGACGGTTTTGTCGCTCAGGCAAATCGAGAATTCCAGCCTCGGCTATCCGGATGCCGACAGAATTCTGATGGATGGCGTGTTCCTGCTGGATTTCATGCGGGACTTCCCGATCACGCACATTTACGACTATACCATCAACTATTTCGGCCAATACCCGGCATTAAGCATCGGCTACAGACCGCCTTTCTTTCCCTTTGTCGAGGCTATTTTCAACGGCATTTTCGGAATCAACATGTGGAGCAGCCGGCTCGCGCTTCTGGCATTTTACCTGGTCGGCATCGTGGCCTGGTTTAAGCTGATCAGCCGGATTTTCGACTGGCAAACCGCTTTCGCGGCCACCCTGGTGCTGGTCACCACGCCGTTTATCGCCAAATGGGGCTGGTATACCATGGCCGAGCTGCCGGTGCTGTCCATGGGCCTGCTGGCCGGTTATCTGTTCTACCGGTACACGGAAACAGACAATCCTTCCTATCTATATTCAACGGCCGTGGTTTTCAGCCTGGCCTGCTGGACTAAACAGACCGCCGTGTTTCTGGTGTTGTGGTTCGCTATTTTCAGCCTGATGCAGGGCAATCTGCTGAATTACGTCAAAAGAAAGGAGTTCTGGATCAGCACCGCCATAGTCCTGATCACCTTGATGCCGCTGGCGGCGATCACCTTATGGCTGGGCAAGCAGAACCTGGCCCAGTCGCTCGGGGAGAATGAAGGCCATTACCACCTTGCCCGATTGAGCTGGGACAATCTGACCCTGCATTTCGTCAAGCTGAAGCAATACCATCTGACACTGCCCCTGTTGATTATGAGCATTGCCGGCGCCATTGCCGCACTCATCCAAAAGGACAGGAAAATTCTTTACCCCCTTGCGCTGCTGCTTGGCACGTATCTGTTTTTCACGTATCTGGTGGGCAAAAACGAGCGCTATCCAATTTTCTGGATACCGGTTTTTTGCCTGTTCGCGGTCCTGCCGTTGTATTACCTGAAACACAAGGTTGCCGGGTATATGCTCATGAGCGCGGCGATTCTGGGTCTGGTCGTGTTCCAGACCTATAAGATTTACAACCAGCCGCCCAATTACGCAACGGGATACGACGAAGCCGCGCAATTTGTACTGGATAACCAGCAATTGCCGACGGTATTCGTCGATGCCTACAATAACGGCTACTTCACTTATTTCATGCGGGCGCTGGATGAGGAAAAATCGACTTATGTGCTGCGCGCCGACAAGCTGCTGACCTCGTCCTCGATTTTCCCGGACAATTGGCTGGATGTGCACGCGCACTCCGTCAGCGACATCAACAAGTTACTCGATGAGTATGGCATTGATCTCATCGTGATCGAGAACCGGGATGTGTCGGGCATCGAAATTCACAAGAAATTCCGCGAGTACCTTAAAAAAGGCCCGTTCAAATTATTAAAAACGATTGACGTTGAAAGCAGCCGGCCTGTTTTGCAGAACCAGCAGCTGCTTATCTATCGCTACCTGAACAGAAAGCCGGCCACCGAGAATTATCTGCAGCTGCGCTTGCCCGTGGTCGGGCAAACGATCAAGGTCCCCATTAAAAAAAACAGGCGTAAAGAACAAGCCGAGTCCAGGAGTGTGGAATGAAACTGATTGTACAGATTCCTTGCTACAACGAAGAGCATACGCTGCCCGGAACTATCGCCGACATACCGCGCCAGATTGACGGTATCGACCAGGTCGAGCTGATGATTATCGATGACGGCAGCACCGACAGAACCGTCGAGGCGGCCGCGGAACTGGGCATCGATCACATTATCATCAACAAAAAGAACCTGGGGTTGGCCAGGACCTTTCGCAAGGGCCTGGATGAATGCCTGAAGCGCGGCGCCGATATCATCGTCAACACCGACGGCGACAACCAGTATTACGGCGGCGATATTCCCAAACTGGTTGAGCCGATCGTGCAGGCCAAAGCCGATATTGTCGTGGGCGATCGGCAAACCAGCACCATTCCGCATTTTTCGCCATTTAAAAAACTGCTGCAACGGGTCGGCAGCGCGACAGTCCGGCGCCTGTCCGGCACGGATGTGACCGATACCGTCAGCGGATTCAGGGCGTTTTCCAGGGAAGCCGCCATCCGCATCAATATTGTCTCGCCGTTCAGCTACACGATCGAGAACATCATCCAGGCCGGCAAAAAGCACATGGCTATCGCCTCGGTGCCGATTCGCACCAATCCCAAGACCCGGGAGTCGCGGCTGTTCAAAAGCATACCCAAGTTTATTGAGCGGCAGCTGTCCAGCATGCTGCGCATGTACCTGATGTATCAGCCGTTGCGTTTTTTTGCCTATATCGCCATAGCCTTAACGTTCATCGGTTTAATACCGATCACCCGCTTTTTGATTTACTATTTCATGGGCGATGGCAGCGGCCACATCCAATCACTGATCCTGGGCAGCGTGCTCCTGCTGATTGGCTTCGTGACTTTTGTGATGGCGATACTCGCGGACCTGATTAACTTTAACCGGCAATTGTTGGAAATGACGCTGGAGAAAGTGCGGAGAATCGAGTTGGGCGACCATAAGAAATGAAGCTTTCACGCCACGTGGCCTGATGCCCTACCCGCTTGTATTTATAATCCTGGCCAGATCAATCGTATCGATGAAATCAATCGCAGGCGGCGGGTTTCACTCTATCCTATCCAATGGCAGTTACCTGTTCAGCGGCCGTGTGCTGAACATTATTGTGCGCGGCATTTATATTTCGCTGGTCGCCCGGCTGCTGGGACCGGAAATTTACGGCATATTCGCCTCTTTTCAGGCCTGGTATCTAGGCTTTCTGCCGCTCGCCCTGTTCGGCATGCAGGGGATTATTGCCATTGAATTGGCCAGGAGCACAACCGATCCCCATCAACTGGCCGGCGCTTCATTGACGTTACGCTTCATTACCGCGTTTTCGGCCAGTTCAATTTGTTTGCTGGCCGGATGGCTGCTTAATCCCGACCCGCTCAGCAGGCATTTGATCCTGGTCTTTTCGATCGCCATGCTGGGCCGCTCTTTAGCCAACTGGACCGAGGATATCCTGATCGCGCATGAACGCGCCCATTACAGTTTACGCATGGAAGGCCTGTTCAGGCCGCTGGAGGCCATTTTGGGCGCCAGCTGGCTGTTGCTGGGCGATGGCGGCATTATTGAAGTTGCCCTGATGCATGCCCTGAGCTGGTGGTTGCAGGCCTTGGCGGGGTTCTGGCTGATCAGGAAAAGGTTTGTCGCCACGCTCAAGCCGACATGGGCGCCGGCATTCATGACCCGCATGCTGGCCATGGCTGTTCCATTGCTGATTTCAGGCTTTTCCATCAACTGGTTGCTGCAGGGGCCTGTTATCCTGCTGCGGTACACCCGGCTGCCCGAACAAGCCATCGGTTTTCTGGCGCTTGCTTTTCAAATATTCTCCCTGTCCTGTTCCGTGCCCATGTCCCTGGGGATGGCTGCGCTGCCCGTGCTGAGCCGGGCAGCGCAAAGAAACGACGGCAAGGATATCTTTTTTGCCGAAACCATGATCAAAGCGATAGTGCTTCTGGCGGCCCCTGCCCTGATAGCCAGCATTTATATCATGCCGATTGTCACGCCCTGGCTGTTCGGGGCGGCTTATGCGGACGCCGGCAAGTTGTTGGCCTGGAGCCTGTGGCTGCTGATTCCCTTTGCCATCGGCTATCTGTTATCCCAGGTATTGATCGCTCAGAAAAAACTGAAAAGCGCCGGGTTATCGGTATTGGCCGGAATGACGGTTTTCAGTGCGGGCTATATTTACCTGGTCGACCGCTTTGGCGCCAATGGCGCGATTTTAGCCTGCGCCATGGGACTGATTACCTGGGGTCTGTTATCCATGGCACTGGTCGCGTTTTACTCCAGGCTGAACATGATCAAAACGTTGGCGTTGCCAGTAACCTGCGCCGTTTTGGTTTTATATGGCGGTTTATATTTCGGCCTGTTGTAAGGAGTCGGTTTTTCCATCGCTCAACTCAGCTTAGAGGCGATATGAAGGCAAGGGCGAACATACAGGTTCGCCCTACATGTGTCTGTTCATTTCATACAAATCAATGAGGTCGCCTGTATCGTGCGGATGCATTGTAGGGGCGGACCTACGTGTCCGCCCTGTTTCGGGTGCACAACAGGCTATCGGAGAACCGCAGGCCAAGGGTGAACCGATGAGCAAGGGCGAACACGCAGGTTCGCCCCTACGTGTCTGTTCATTTACGGTATCAGGGCATCAATCCGTAGGAATGGCAGGATTAAAACGCCTGGGCATCAAAGAGGCCGATTAGCAATCGATACTGAAATAATTCTGATTGGGTCAAATTTTACTGTGGAATATAAGGCCAATGGCAGTCCATGACTATTTTTTAACATTGCTCATCATCCTGCTGTCGGCGCGCCTGTTTACCGAGATAGCCGTTCGCCTGAAAGCGCCGGCCGTGATCGGCGAACTGCTGGCCGGCGTGCTGATAGGCCCGAGTCTGCTGGGTTGGGTCGAGCCGGTTGAAGCCGTTAAACTGCTGGCGGAAATCGGCATCATCATGCTGCTGTTTGAAGTGGGCCTGGAAACCGACGTCAGGCGTCTGGCAAAAACCGGCGCCAAGGCCTTTATCGTCGCCTTAGTCGGTTTGAGCATGCCGTTTATCATGGGCTTTTCCCTGGCCTTCTGGTTTTTCGAATTGCCTCTTCTGGTCGCCCTGTTCATAGGCGGCACGCTGACGGCGACCAGCATCGGCATCACCTTGCGGGTCCTGGCCGATTTGAAACGCCAAGACTCCGTCGAGGGCCAGGTGGTCCTGGGCGCTGCGGTGCTCGATGATATTCTCGGCGTCGTTCTGCTGGCGTTGTTGTACGAATTCTCCATAGGCGGCGGCATCAACCTGATCAATGCCGGCAAGGTCTTGCTTTCCGTGCTGACCTTTTTTGTTCTGGCGCCCATCGCCGCCAAGCTGATCTCGTTTATCATCAAACATCTCGGCAGCGTGAGCGACGTGCCGGGCTTGATTCCCAGCACCATCGTTTCGCTGATGCTGTTTTTTGCCTGGCTCGCCCATGCCGTGGGCGCGCCGGAACTACTCGGCGGCTTTAGCGCGGGCATGGCCTTGTCGCGCCGGTTCTTTCTGCCGTTTGGCGCGTCCCTGGCCGGCGGCGATATCGACTTTGCGCATGAAATAGAAGCGCAAATGAAACCGATCATTCACTTGTTCACGCCCATTTTCTTCGTCACGGTCGGCCTGTCTCTCAATCTGCGGGAAATTGAGTGGAACTCGCCGTTTGTCTGGCTGTTTTCCTCGACCTTGTTCGCGGCCGCTGTGGCAGGAAAAATCATCAGCCCGCTGTTCATCAGAGGTTCCTGGTTTCAACGCTGGGCGATCGGCATCGCCATGGTGCCGCGCGGTGAGATCGGCTTGATTTTTGCCGAACTGGGCAAGGAAAGCGGTATTTTCACTGACGCGGTTTATGCCGGCATGATTATCGTGGTGGGCCTGACCACGCTATTGCCGCCTTTTCTGTTGAAGTGGCTTTATGGGCGTTATGGATGAGCAACTTGTCTGATTGATCCGATTCCTTCATTTTTGGCCCATAAGGCATTTCAAAGGGATTATCCGGCCCTGGCGCGAACCATGAATGCGATGCGCTCCGTAGTACATGAGATCACATCGCCCCCGCAGGCATAGAGGCGTTGAACCGAACATGACTTTTCTCTCAATCAACCCGTTTGACTGGCTGCGGCACCCAGGAACCGTCGAGGACTTCGGCCTTGGGCCAATAAAGTCTCAGGTTCATCGTAAATGAGCCGTTTCCCGGCGTTGGCAGCCAGTTCGATTCCTTGTCCTTACCCGGCGATTCCCGCTGAATATAGAGATCGAGCGAACCGTCCGGATTTAAGGCGAGATTGTCGCGATCGCCGATCGCATAGCGGTTGATCGGATTCCTGGCGAAGATCTGGCGATCATTGTACATGGTCAACGACCAGAAACCGCGCACCGGGGGAATCTGGTCTTTGTCGAAATGCAGTACGTAACGGTTATCGCTGCTGAAAGGTTTGCCGTCCGCATCGGCGAACGCCGTCGGATAAACTGCATCGTCTACGACATTCGCGCCATAACCACCATAGGCGACGCCGGCACGATGCAAATAATCCGTCCCGTAAGTGCCGATGACGCTCAGGTTGGTGCGCCAGCCGTTCGCCTCAACGCCAGCCTTGCTCCAGGCATCCTTGATCTGCTTGAGTGCGACGGCCGGTGCTGCATTTAGCGCGTCCTGCACCTCCTTGGGCGCGTCGGCGAGTTTAAAAGACTTGCCTGGCACGATGCCGATGCGCTTCATGCGATCCAGAATCGGATAGTCGTTGGCGTGCGGCGGATTGTCCTTCATCAGCTCGGCAAACATCCCGAAGAAGGTGGCCGCATCCATTTTGTCGATCTGGTCGGGCGGCACACTCATATCCTGATTAGGATTGACCCTGCCTTTCGGCGGCGTGTACGGTTTACCGTAGGCGCTCAGGGGTACCGCCTTCATGCCGTCCTGAAACTTACGCACGGCCTCATAGTCCGCCTTGCCGTTGGTCTGCGTGCGGCCTATCAGCACGCCGATTCCCGTAGGGCTTCGGTATTCCTTGACGCCTTTCGGCAGAGGCCCCTTCCAGTTCGGGCCGACGATGGCAAAAGTCTGCGCGGCGTTCCCCGTTGTCCGGGTTCCGGGTACCGTGAAAACGTCGCTCCACATATCCATGAAGGGCATCAGATAGTAACGATCGCCTGCATCGGGGATGCTGACGATCAAGGGTTCCTTGGTCACGTCATAGGCTAACGAAGAATACAAGGTATCGGCATTCGGGCGGACTACGATGGTAAAGGTGTCATCGGGAAATGTCCGCATGTGCCCATATTGATTGAGCGGTGCGCTGGTCCCGACAGGCTCTTCGACGTTTTTGCCCACTTGAATTGTCACACCCGACATTACCAGCGGATAGGCATAGATATAGGCGTCACGCGCGATCTCCTGGGCTTCCTGAGAGGAAATACCCTGCGATGCAGCCATTGTGGCAGCATTCCAGAGCATGGCGGTGCAAGCCGTGGCTAGTAATAGATTTTTCATAAATACACTCCTGGTGTTTTTGATGACTATGATCAGAATGAAGATAAGGATTCCGTCAAAATTAAGTTCCCGATATTGTGGAACACCCTGTAGGGGCGAATTCATTCGCCCTTGGGCGATTAAAATCGCCCCTACAATGCATTTTTTTCAACCAAATCCTATAAGCAAGTGGTGGAGTGAGATTTTCCCGGCAGAAGAAGCCTCACGCCACCCGCTTCATCTTTACTGGGCCTTTTTGATGGGCGGCAAACCCGGGCCGTCACGCAAAGCTTCCGGCTTCGGCGAATACATGCGCATCATGACCTGAAACGGGCTTTTGGGCGCGGGGAGCCAGTTCGACTCCTTACCCTGGCCCGGCGATTTGTGCTGAATGTAAATATCCAGCGAACCATCGGCATTAAAAGCGAGCTTGTCGCGATCGCCAATTGCAAAGCGATTGATCGGATTAGGGACCTGAAAGCCGTCCTTGTCGTACATGGTCAGCGACCAGAAAGCATTCGCGGCCGGCAGTTTGCCTTTCTCGAAATGCAGAACGTAAGCATGTTCGCCGCTGGTCGGGTTGCCATCCGCATCGACAAAGGCGTTGGGGTAGATCGCATCTTCCGGCAGATTGGCGCCCAATCCGGCCATGGCCACCAGGGCGCGCATTCGATAGTCGGTGCCGTAAGTGCCCATGCCGGCCACGACGTAGTTCCAGCCATTCACCGTCTCGCCCAGTTTGCCCTGGGCGACCACTTGCTGAAGGTCGGTTATCGCATCCTTCGCCGCTGCGTTGATTGCAACGACAGTGGCCGGGTCAAGCTTGCTGGCGTCGAACTCGTGCCCAGGCTGTAGACCGAGACGGCGCATGCGAAACAGGATGGGGTAATCATTGCCGTGGGGCGGATGCTTCTTCAGCAGTTGCGAAAACCGTTTTAGAAGATCAACGCCACTCATGTTGTTGACCTGAACCAGCGGCGGCGTTTGGTCATCGACAGCCGGATCCGTGGGCGATTTCTCGGGCGGTGCATATTTTTTGCCCCACCGGCTCAAAGGCGTCAGCTTGTAGGCATCCTGCACCTTGTGAACATTGTCATAGTCATGCGGCCCGTTGGTCTGAGTGCGGCCCATAATCCAGACCACCGGCGTGGGCGCGCGAATGAGTTCCACGCCGTTCGGTAATTTTCCCCGCCAGTCTGGCGATACGATGGCGAAATTTCCGGCCTTGCCGCCGGTGGTGCGAGATCCTGGCACCGCGAACACATCGGTCCACATGTCCAGCATGGGCGTCAGATAGTAGCGGCCGTCGCTATCGGGTACGGACAGCACGACGGGCTCCTTACCGACGTCCAGCCAGGCGAAGGAATAAAGCGTGTCGAAATTGAAGCGCACCACATCCCTGGCCTCCGCATCCGGATATTCACGAAAATGCGCAAACTGATTGATCGGTGCGCGCATGGGCACGCTGGTAGCATCCGGCACGTTAGTTACCTGCCGCATGGTGATATCCATCAGCACCAATGGATAAGCGTAGAGATACGCATCTCTCGCAAGTGCGTAAGTCTCGTCGGCCGAATTGGCGAAAGGCTCAACTTGAGCCATAGTAATCTCGCTAAGTGCGATGAGCAGGCCGAAACCCAGAAACACTTTCCGGAAAACTGTTTTTGCGATATAGACCATGATCGTTCTATCTCCTATGTTGAGTTGCGACTTTCTTAACGCTTACTTTCCACTTTTGATCGTGGTGTAACTGTTGATCAGGTTTCGATAGTCGGGGATGTGGTTCGAGAACAGCGCGCCCAGGCCTTCGACATCGTTGCGCCAGTCGCGGTGCAATTCGCAGGCCACGCCAAACCAGGTCATCAGCTGGGCACCCGCCGCCGACATGCGATTCCACGCAGAATACCGTGTGAGTTCGTTGAAGGTTCCGGAGGCATCGGTCACCACGAAGACCTCATAGCCTTCTTCCAGGGCGGATAAGGCCGGGAAAGCCACGCAGACCTCAGTGACCACGCCGGCGACGATGAGTTGTTTTTTTCCGGTGGCCTTGACCGCCTTGACAAAATCCTCGTTGTCCCAGGCGTTGATCTGGCCCGGCCGGGCGATATACGGCGCATCGGGGAAGATTTCCTTCAGTTCGGGCACGAGAGGACCGTTGGGCCCATCCTCAAAGCTGGTGGTGAGGATGGTCGGCAGCTTGAAATACTTGGCCAGATCGGCCAGAGCCAGGACGTTGTTCTTGAACCTGTCGGGCTCGATATCCCGGACGATGGACAACAGGCCACACTGATGATCAACCAGCAAAACGGCAGCATTGTTCTTGTCAAGGCGAATGTAGGGTTTGCTCATGCTTAATACTCCTTAATCCAGGGTTGGTTGCGCGGGCGGCCATTCTTACACCCTCTCCCGGGTTATGCGGGAAGTGCGATGTTGCTAAGGAACGCGCATAAAATAACTTCCTCAAGTGCGCGGATGAATTTCCGGTGTAGGTGCGAATTCATTCGCACTGTGCGAATACCCTGAAGGGCACAAGTACCCATAGGGCATAAATGAATTCGCACCTACAATTCCTTGATTTATGCCATGCCCATTACTAAGGATTTGGCTAAAAATGACTTCCTGAAACTGGAATCTTGCATAGGATGTGCTGACCAAATCCTAAGGTCATCGGGAATTGACTATTTTGAAAACATCAACTGCGCACCGAAGCGCAGC
Source organism: Methylobacter marinus A45 (assembly GCF_000383855.1). Lineage (GTDB taxonomy): Bacteria > Pseudomonadota > Gammaproteobacteria > Methylococcales > Methylomonadaceae > Methylobacter > Methylobacter marinus. Next base: position 4,306,672 of record NZ_KB912877.1, on the reverse strand, counting down.
CCCAGTCCGGCCCACCTTCGGGCCTCTCGAGGTAATAGCGTCCGCCGAATGTTATTTTGGTACTGGACCTTATGCCTCTAAAAAATTCATTTTTGGCAGATTTAGGGCTATTTTTTGTACCAAAAAACTCATATATAGAATGAAAGTACCACGTCTGAAAATCGATTTGAGTTTCGTTGTGCAACTTTTAAGTTTATGACAATAGTGAATTACTAACGGATGTTACGCAGTAAGTTGAATTCAGATCGGTTTAGCAAAGTGTCGCTAGCCCGGATATTTCATAAAAAAAGCGGGCAAATCCCGTAGAGTTCGATAAAATTCAGTTGCTTAGATTGAATTTGAACAAGGATTTGCCCGTGCCAAATTGTACCGCAGCTCAAATAGATTTTCCTGCCTTTAAACGCCGCAAAATACAAGCCCAATTCAGCGGCGGAGCCATCACCAGTGATGGTGGTGTGCTGTTGTTAAGAACCATTGACCAACAGCTCCAGTTAACCCAACGGATTGCGGAACAGATGCACGATCCCAGGGATCCTGAGCGCATCCGGCATCCGGTAGTCGACTTGCTGCGACAACGGGTTTATGGTCTGGCCTGCGGCTATGAGGATTTGAACGATCACGATACACTCCGAAACGATATCGCCTTTCAGACGGCCGTGGAAAAGGATCAGGCATTGGGTAGCCGCTCCACCTTGTGCCGGTTCGAACAGCGGGCGGACCGAGGCTTGATGTGGCGGATGCATGAGGAACTACTGGCGCAGTTCATCGCCTCCTATAAGACGCCGCCGAAGTCCCTCATTCTGGATTTCGACGCCACCGATGATCCGGTTCACGGTGAACAGCAAGGGCGTTTTTTCCACGGTTATTACCGGAATTACTGTTTTCTGCCCTTGTATGTCTTTTGCGGTAATCAGTGCCTGGTCAGCTATTTGCGCCCCAGCAATATTGACGGGGCCAAGCACAGCTGGGCGATCCTGGCCTTGCTGGTCAAACGCCTGCGTCAGGTCTGGCCGGACGTTCAGATTATCTTCCGTGGCGATAGCGGCTTTTGTCGGCATCGGATGCTGAACTGGTGCGAGCGGAAGGGCGTCCGCTATATCGTTGGTTTGGCCAAAAACCAGCGCTTGAAGCGTTTGAGTCAACCCTGGATTGAGCAAGCCCGGACACAATATGAGGCAACACAACAGAAACAACGCGTGTTCACCGATTTGCACTATAAAGCCGGCACCTGGCGATGCCGGCGCCGAGTCATCCTCAAAGCCGAACACATGAGTCAAGGCAGCAACCCGCGCTATGTCGTGACCAACCTGGCAGGCGAGGCGCAAACGCTTTACGAACAAGTCTATTGTGCCCGAGGCGAGATGGAAAACCGGATTAAAGAGCAACAACTGGATCTGTTTGCCGACCGTACCAGCTGCAGTCTGTGGTGGCCGAACCAGTTCCGCCTGCTGCTGTCGACGCTGGCCTATACGCTGATCGAGGCCATCCGCCGGATCGCCCTGAACAACACCGAACTGGCGCAGGCCACCTGTGCCACCATTCGCCTGAAACTGTTTAAGATCGGCGCCGTAGTCATCCGCAATACCCGCCGTATTCGGCTGCTGCTGAGCAGTCATTATCCCTTCCAGTCCCTGTTTCGATCTGTCTGCCAGCGCCTGTGCCCTGATTAGCGCTCGGTAAGTGCTGTACCCGGCACGCTATAAACAACGGGGTAAGGGGGAGCTGTGCCTGAAAATCGGCAATCGACCCTGAAAATAGCCCGTTGAACTTCACCTCCAAAAAATATCAGTCGTTTCTGGTCGTCGAGTGCCTCTGAGGGGCGGCTTCATGGGGCTGATGAAATATCCGGGCTAGCGCGACGATTATTTGAATCGGGTTTATCGCACCCGAAGGCGAGTTACTTTCTTTTGCGCGGCCAAAAGAAAGTAACCAAAGAAAAGGCCGCCCGTTGCCGCTTTTTCCTTGCGCTCCTCGCTTTCGACGAGGGTTGCCAAAAGGGACTTCCTGTCCCTTTGGCAACGCGCTGCATCCAGGCAGCGCCCCTTCGGGCTGTTCTCGCCGAAAGCTGCGGTGCTCGGCGCGGCAAACGGGATAAAATCGTCCGTGCGTAACATCCGTTACTAATTCACGTAGCACCTTCAAGGCTATGAATAGCATAGGCTGGCAACTTTATGGCCCGAAAATGAAGGAATCGTTGCCGTATGCCTTAAAGAGTTGTTATTTTGAATGTTATGTTATAACATTTCTATCACATTGCATTGCCCTCCCCTAACCCTTGAGACCCCTTTTCATGACTTCGAAAATATTACCCGTGACTGTTCTTTCCGGCTTTTTGGGTGCCGGCAAAACTACGCTGCTTAACCATATCCTGACTAACCGCGAGGGCCTGAAAATTGCCGTGATCGTCAACGACATGAGTGAAATCAACATTGATGCCGCGCTCGTTAAAAACGAGGTCGCCCTCAATCGCACCGAGGAAAAAATGGTGGAAATGAGCAATGGCTGCATATGCTGCACGTTACGGGAAGACTTGCTGGTGGAAGTTGGGCAATTGGCCAAGGCCGGCCGTTTTGACTACTTGCTGATTGAATCGACCGGTATCGCGGAACCCATGCCGATTGCCGAAACCTTTACTTTCCGCGATGAAGACGGCGTCAGTCTGTCGGACATTTCCAGACTGGACACGCTGGTAACAGTGGTCGATGCGGTCAATTTCATGCGCGATTATCTGGAAGCCCAGTCGCTGAAAGACATCAATGCCGAACTGGGCATTGATGATGAACGTAACATCGCCGATTTGCTGGTCGAGCAGGTTGAATTCAGCAACGTGATTCTGATTTCAAAGGCCGACCTGGTATGCAGCGATGAGCTGGCCAATTTAACAGCCATCCTTAAATCCCTGAACCGGGAAGCCGAAATCATCCCGATGATCATGGGCCGGGCGCCGCTGCATAAATTACTCAACACCGGCCTGTTCGATTTTGAACAGGCGGAGCAAGCCCCCGGCTGGCTGCAGGAAATGCGCGGCAGCCATACGCCCGAAACCGAGGAGTACGGCATAGCCAGTTTTGTTTACACCGCCCGCAGACCGTTCCATCCCGGCCGTTTTTATGATTATCTGTATCGTGACGATTGGAATAACGGCACCTTGTTGCGTTCCAAGGGCTTCTTCTGGCTGGCCTCGCGCCCCGAGTGGGCGGGTAGCTGGTCACAAGCCGGCGGGACCATGCAACATGGCTGCGCCGGCCGTTGGTGGGCGTCGGTACCGGAAGCTGAATGGCCTGAAGAGTATGCCGTTGACATTCTGGTCAATTGGCAGTCGCCTTTCGGCGACTGCCGACAGGAACTGGTCTTTATCGGCCAAAACATCGATGCCGACAAAGCGCGTGCTGAATTGGACGGTTGCTTGCTGACTGATGACGAACTGGCCGCGGGACCCGCGGTCTGGATATCCTATCGGGACGATTTCCCGCAATGGCTTGCCGAGACGGATCAAGCATGAGTCCGGCATGCCGACCATCCCATGTACCCGCGTTTTCATGTGGATTCGGTCACTTGCCGCCTGGTCTGCACCTATGGCGGTATCGGCACGGAATGGCTGGAAGACGCTTATGTTGACCGCGGCAAATTGGGCGGACTTAAGGACGAGCAATCCGGGCTCATTCTGGACCCGGCCGCCATTTCCGCCATGCCGGCCTATGCGGTGGGCTTGGTGAAAGGCCGTACCTGGGAAGGCAATGAACAACATGGCGCGGTACACCGCTCGCCGCAAGTCAACCCGGCATTACCGCGCCGGTTATTGTTGACTCTCGACTTTGCGTAAGGGTAAAGCATGCTGATTCGTTTTCGCTGGGGCCGTATTTACGACCCGGTCCAAGGGCTGGATAGGGTTATTCAGGATCTGTTCGCGCAAAATGGCGTCATGATTGCCGCGCCCGCGGCTTCGGTAAAATAAAATAAATTCGGGCAAGACCATCGAACAAATTCCGGTTGTACCCAACTAATTTTGATGGGCACTGTTGCAGGAGCAAAAAGACGCGATACACGGTTGCCCTGACCGCCTTGCTGAACAGTTTTGCCACCGAGATGTCATAACAGGTAACGTTTTGGAGTTTTACCATGAATAAAGCCGTTTTATCATTGACCTTATCGTTATGGGCCGCTACGGCCTTCGCCTGGGACGCCCAATCATTTATAAAGCCTTCTCCGGAGGAACTCAAAAGCCGGCTGACGCCGTTGCAGTTCGAGGTGACGCAGCGCGAAGGCACGGAGCGCGCGTTCAATAATGAATACTGGGATAACAAGCAGCCCGGCATTTATGTCGATGTGGTTTCGGGCGAACCCCTGTTCAGTTCGCTGGATAAGTATGACTCCGGCACAGGCTGGCCGAGCTTTACCAGGCCGATCAGCGAGGACAGCATTACCCTCCGAACAGACCGCGGCTTTTTCATCACGCGCACCGAAGTGCGCAGCCGCCTGGCCGACTCGCACCTGGGCCATGTCTTCGACGACGGCCCGCAGGCCACAGGCGGCAAACGCTACTGCATGAATTCAGCCGCGCTGCGCTTCATTCCGGCCGACAAGCTGGAAGCAAGCGGCTACGGGGAATTTGTGCCGATGTTTGAAAAACCATCAAAATAACAACGCGTTCAAGAGCGGACGTCAGCTGATAACCGACCCATGAGTAAACTGACCGACCACGAAATCATAGCGTCATGGAAAAAGAATGTTCAGCCCTGGATCGCGGCTGTCCGTCACGGTGAAATCGAAAACAGAATGCTGATCACGAATAAGGCGGTCGTGAATGCGATATTGCGTAGAGAACCAAACACCGTTCTTGATGTCGGTTGTGGTGAAGGCTGGCTTATCAGGGAATTGGCCCGTACGGGGATAAACGCGCTGGGCATCGATATCGTGCCTGAATTTGTCGAGGCTGCCGCAAAGGATGGAGGCGGAAGGTTTCGGGTGTTGTCCTATGAGGACGTGTCATTGCAAGCGCTCGGTGAACAATTCGATGTCGTCGTGTGCAATTTTTCCCTGCTTGGCGAGACATCCGTTAATCATTTATTTCAACAAATCCCCTCCTTATTGAATGAGCACGGTGCTCTTATTATTCAGACAATTCACCCTGTGGCAGGTTGCGGGGAAAACCATTATGAGGACGGCTGGCGCGAAGGAAGCTGGAGCGGATTCAGTGATGCATTCACCGATCCCGCACCCTGGTACTTCAGGACCTTGGAAACCTGGAAATCGTTGTTTCTGGAAAACGGCTTCAGACTTGTTGAGCAACTCGAACCCGTGAACCCGAAAACCCGTGCTCCGGCTTCCATCATTTTTATCGGAGAGCCCGCCGGCTGACAATGGGGACGGGGCGACGGTAAAAAGCGGCACGACCTGATTCAAGCGTCAGCCGTGCCGCAGTGGCAATCCACATTTACACCGGAGGATCACTATGAGCAAGTACGCAAAATTCGGTGCCATGATCGCGACTTCAACCGTCGTTATGCTGGTGCTGATGTATTTGAACACCTACCAGTTAGAGCATGTGGTTTTCAGCGAGACACGCATGTACATGGCGATCGTGATGGGCGCGACAATGGCTATCATCATGTTGGGATACATGCTGAATATGTACCCCGACCGGCGCGTGAATACAGGTATTTTTGCGGGCAGCGCGCTCGTTTTCGCCCTCGCGCTGTGGCTCGTCCGCAGCCAGAGCACCGTGGACGATGTCTCTTACATGAAGGCCATGATTCCTCATCATTCCATCGCCATCCTGACCAGCGAGCGTGCCCGCATCTCGGACCCGCGCGTCCGCAAGCTTGCCGACGCCATTATCGAGACCCAACGCAAGGAGATTAACGAAATGAAGATCCTGATTAAAGAGCTTGAGGGTCGGCGATAACCGCGTCTATCCCTGTTAAAACAAATCCTCCGTCACATACACGTCATTGCCCGATATGGCGACGCCGATGCCTTGGCGGTCAACCAGCGGAGACAGGATATTGTGTCGATGCGGCGGGCTGTCCATCCAGCCCTGTACTGTCGTTTGCGCGAGCTGGTCCGGATTATTCCAGAAATATTCCCGGCTGACGGTGCCGTTCTCTCTTGTCGTCACTATTTTGTTGTAAAGGCTGTTCAGGAAAATATTTTCGGCCAGACCGGTTTTCCAGGTACGGGGGCCGATTTGCTTCTTTTCGTTCCATCCCTGCCGTTTGCCGCGCGCGGTCGGGTCTTCATGCCGCGGATTGATATGACTGAAGAAATTGTATCTGGCCATTTCCTGGCTGTGATTGCGCGCTATCTCGGTCAGCTTTTCATCCCGCGCCAGTGGCGCCAGGCCGTATTTCTGCCGCTCGCGATTGACCTCCTGATGAATCCGGCGTTCCAGTTGCCGCGGGTCTATCCGGAGCGCGGTGCCTTCATAGGAATCTGCCTGGCAATAGGAAGCGACTAGCCATATCAGTGTAATCAGAGCGAGTTTGTTCATTTCGGGATGGTCGACAGGACGATGAAGTTGATGCGAAAAACAGGCGTTACGCCCAAACGGCCGCCAATGCTATCCGAAATACTCATCCCCATCAATCAGTAAACTTCGGGCATTATTAATTGATGGCTGTTGCGCAAGGGGATTTGATCTTGTTTTGCCGGCAATGCGATTGGTGCTGACGGGTATGGCGATGCGGTGAAGCGTATCAATCGCGAACGATGCGCCTCCTGGCGTCGGCACATCCTCTGTTTAAACAGGGAAGTTATTGACGACCAAATCCTTATAACTATAGGGGTTGTAGAAAACGGTTGTTCTATAATGGTTCTGGTATATAAGACAGGCATATTTTGTTGGACAAAGGAGAACATATGGGAGTCATGCCTTACAAAGAGATTTTAAGCGCTGTCGCTATCGCGCTTACTTTCGCAGCGTTTGTTCCGTATATCCGGACAATCATTAGCGGCGCGACCAAGCCCCATGTTTTTTCCTGGATCATTTGGGGCGCCACAACCTTCGTGGTTTTTCTTGCACAGATCGAAGATAAAGGCGGTGTGGGCGCCTGGCCCATCGGGGTATCCGGATGCATAACGGTGTTTGTTGCATTCCTCGCTTACGTTAAGCGTGCCGATATTACAATCACAAAAACGGATTGGCTATTTTTTACATTGGCAATGTCTTCCTTGCCGCTTTGGTATTTTTCGTCCGACCCATTGTGGGCCGTTGTCGTTCTTACAACCGTCGATGTTCTCGGGTTCGGACCAACGTTCAGGAAGGCGTATAGTTTTCCGCATTCAGAATCCTTGCTGTTCTTTTCCCTGTTCGTTGTCCGCAATATCCTCGTCATGATGGCGCTTGAGAATTATTCCATTACGACAGTACTGTTTCCCGCCGCCGTTGCGGTGGCGTGTATGCTGTTAATGGCAATGATAATGTATCGTAGACGGGCCGCTACTACCCTTGCTGGCGGCACGTAATGGCAACGAATCACAAACTCAAAACCGGCCTGACATTGCACTTAACCGGAGCGCGGCTATAATGCGGTCATGTTTTTTCTGCTTTCCGAGGCCGCGCCCGGCAAGCTTTTTACCTCATGCGAATATGGAAAAGGAACCTGGCATTATGAATGCAATGCTCATTCTGGATAAAACCGTTAGCAAACTGAAAAACTTCCGCAACCACCTGCAAAACAGACCTGAACTCATCAAACGGCATTCAGGCATGCATGTCGTTCAAGGGACGGAACCGGCCATCAAGCATTTGGCTAAAGACGACTCCCTGAAACTGGAATCTTGCATAGGATCGCTGACCAAAAGTAGGCGCTCTAGGCGACGCAGTGAAGCGCATCGCTTTCGAACGTTGCGCCTCCCGTCGTCAGTACATCCTGTGACTGGGACGCTGCTTTTCGCTGGAAACGAACAAAGGGAGGCAAACGCATGAAACTGCCGTTGAGAATTTTATTTTTGCTCCTGGCCGCTTCCGCCCTGTCAGGCCGCGTATCGCAAGCGCAGGAGGCCGATCTGGCCGGTTCCGGCGATCATCCCCTGGTCGGACGTTATGAAGGATCGCACATCAACTTCTACGAGACCAAAGCCTACGAAGAATTGAAGCTGCCGGGCAAAGCGCTGGAACGCGGCGAAAAGGACAAGCCCGAGGCATGGCAGGTGGACCTGTCCGGGAAGCTTACGTCGATCAGATATGAGGGACCGGGAGATCGCTCGGTCCTGGAAGTCATGCGTAACTACGAAGCGGCATTGCGTTCGAAGGGTTTCGAGATCCGCTTTTTCTGCAAGGGCGCGAATGAATGCTCGCCGGCCCGGGCGGCTTCGACCTTCTGGACGGCCGGAAAGGGACAAATCGGCCTGCCCACAACCTGGGACACGAGCGTCTACCTGCTGGCGGAGAAAGCGGGAGCGGACAGCCGGGTTACCGTCGGCATGCTCGGGGTCGAAACAAAAGCGACCAAAAACCGCCCCTTGACGCCGCATGTCGCCGTGACCGTCGTTGAATCAAAGCCGATGGAAGCCGACAAGATCTCGGTCGTCGAGTCCAGCGAAATGCAGCAGGCTTTGGAGCGCGACGGCCGGATTGCCATCTACGGCATCTACTTCGACTTCGATCAGGCGGAGATTAAGCCGGAGTCAGCGCCCCAGATTAAACAATTGGCCGCGCTCTTGGCCGGGAATCCCGGTATGCAACTGTTGATTGTAGGGCACACGGACGGCAAAGGCGCATTCGACTATAATTTGTCCCTTTCCCAGCGCCGGGCCCAGGCCGTCGTAAACACGCTCGTATCGGAGCATGGCATCGACAGTCAGCGTCTGACACCGGCGGGAGCCGGCATGGTGGCACCTGTCGCTTCTAACCGGACGGAACAGGGCCGTGCAAAAAACCGGCGTGTGGAGATTGTCGAACGCTACACCGGCAATTGATGATGTAGGCATGCGATGATTCTTCTATGCAGGTGCGGGTTCCAGTGCGAATGAATTCGCACCTGCGATTCCATGCTTATGACCATACGCTCCGGTTCACTGCGCCTCCTGCTGACTGACTGCCGCCATTATGTCCATCCGCCGCCTAATGCCTTGTAAATATTGATCGCCGCTATGCGTTCGCGCTTGATGACATTGATCAGTTCGAGATTGGCCTGCAGGGCGCTTTGCTGGGCAATCAGAATCTCCAGGTAGTTTGCCCTGGCGGTTTTATAGAGTTCGTTGGAGGTTGCAACGGACTTTTTCAAGACCTCGCTTTGTTGCTTTTTCAGGGCGTGCACTTGCCGCAAATTCTCGATTTTTGAAAGTTCGTTAACCACTTCGACATAACCGTTCAGAATGGTTTTCTGATAGTTGTACATGGCGCTCAACTGATTGGCCTTTGCCGTATTGAACCGCGCTTTCAACGCATTCCTGTTGATCAGCGGCGCAATCAGGGTTCCCATGACGGAATAGGCAAGCGAGGCCGGCGACGCAAATAAAAATTCGGGGTTGAATGCCTGGAAGCCCAAAGTCGCGGTGATATTGAAATTCGGGAAAAAAGCCGCCTTCGCCGCTTTCAAATCAAATTTGCTTGCCTGAATCTGAAACTCCGCCGCGCGAATGTCGGGGCGGTTCGCCAGCAATTGCGAAGGCACGCCGGATGCAATTTGTTTGGGAACCACCTTGAACAAAAGCTCTTTCGACCGTTCAATGGGCTGGGGATAACGCCCCAGCAGGAAATTTAGCTGGTTTTCGGCTTCCGTGATTTGTTGCCGCACTTTTTGGGCCAAAATCCGCGTATTGAGCAGCTGCGCGTTGAATTGCTGTACCGCCAGCTCATTCGCCCTGCCCGCTTGTTTCTGCAGCTTTATGACCTCCAGCGCTTCCTGCTGTTTCTGTATGGTCTGCCTGATGATGTCCAGCTCATTGTCCAGGGCCAGCAATTTGTTATAGTAAATCGCCACATCGGCCACCAGATTTGAAATGACGAAGTTGGTTCCTTCAATGCTTGCCAGATATTCCGAAATCGCTGACTTGCGCTGGTTTCGCAGCTTGCCCCAGATATCGACTTCCCAGGATGCCTGCAGACCCAGATAAATATCGGGCAAGTGTTCGGGCACGATTTGGCCGGGCGTGATTTCGGTGGAAGCGTTACCTGCCCCGTCCATGGTGTAAAGCCCGAATTTGCGCACACTGCCGCCTATATTCAAATCCACTTTCGGCAGCAGCGCGCCGTTGGCCAGTTTCACGCTTGAGCGCGATACTTCAATGCGCTGCAAGGCCATTTGCAAATCGAGATTGTTGCTGACGGCGGTATCGATCAGCTTTACCAGATGCGGATCGGCAAAGTATTGGCGCCAGTCGATGTTTGCAATGCTCGTGGTTGTGCTGCTTTTTTGATCCTGGAAACTTGCCGGCATTGCCTTTTCCGGAATGGACAAGTGGGTATCGAGTGTCGAGCATCCACTGAAGGTCATCGCCAAAGACGACAAGATCAGGGAGTTAAAAATTTGATTCTTCATTTACTCTTACGTAGTAGATATTAGAGCTTTTATTCATTAGTCGGAAACATTACCTTCAGACATGCGTCGCCATGAAAAACAAGCCATTCACTGACCGATAGGGCGTCAGAGATTTTCATAAATCCGGTAGGGTACGCATCGCGTACCTTTTGGGATGACTTTCACCGGAACCGCTGGAGAAGGTATGCACTGCGTACCCTACTGTATTTTTCAGGCAGGCCTGTCAATAACAATAGTCAATTTTTACAACAGCCGTTGTTTTCGGGTAACGGCTGATTGCTCTAGGCACGGGCGATTTTGCTCCCCTCGTTTGAGGTGGCAGGCAGCGCAACTTTTATCCTCTCTTGCTGCGTGGCCTGAAAGCCCGGTTAACGATGCGTTTGAAATCCATTTGAATTCGACTCACTGCGTAATCAGTCAAATAGTTTCAGATAACGCAATTTCTTCCTTCCTTCCGTTACGTTTGCGCTTGTCCGCGATTTTCGCAAACACCACATATAAACCGGGGATGACGATGACCCCGAAAATTGTGCCGAAAATCATGCCCCCCGCGGCTGCCGAGCCGATGGTATTGTTGCCTATTTTTCCCGCGCCGGAAGCGAACATGAGTGGAATAAGCCCGGCAACAAACGCAAAGGAGGTCATCAGAATAGGCCGCAAACGCAGCGCGGCGCCTTCAACGGCCGCTTCAAACGGCGTTTTTCCCAGCCGGTGCTTCATGACGGCATATTCGATGATCAGAATGGCGTTTTTGCCGAGAATGCCGATCAGCATAATCATCGCGATTTGCGCATAGATATTATTTTCCAGCCCCATGACCATCAGTAAGAACAAGGCGCCGAAGATGCCCATCGGCAGAGACAGAATCACCGGCATGGGCAGCAGGAAGCTTTCATACTGCGCCGCCAGCAGCAGGTATACGAACACCAGGGAAATCAGGAAAATGTAAATAGCCTGGTTGCCGGCCCGCGCCTGATCCCGGGATGACCCGGCCCAATCATAGCCAAAACCCTTCGGCAGCTTTTGCGCGGCAACGTCCTTGATTGCGGCGATAGCCTGTCCGCTGCTGTAGCCTTTTGCCGGCTGCCCGTTGACCATGGCCGAGGTGTACATGTTATAGCGTGTCACCTGCTCCGGACCATAGACTTTTTCAGTCCAGAGAAAAGAAGAAAAAGGCACCATTTCCCCTGCATCATTTTTGATATACAGCTTCATCAGGTCGTCAGGCTGGGCGCGGTATTCCGGCAACGCCTGCACCATGACTTTATACATCTGGCCGAAGCGGATAAAGTTGGTCGCGTATTGGCTGCCGATGAGCGTTTGAAGCGTGCTCATGGCATTCTCGGCGGTGATGCCTTTCTGAGCGGCCTTATCGCCATCGATATGCAGCAAAAATTGCGGAAAACGCGCATTGAAAGTGGTGAATGCATTCTCTATCTCGGGCCGCTTGTTGAGTTCCGCCACAAAGGATTCGGCCACTGTCTGCAGCCTCGCTAGGTCAGCCGAACCGGTTTTGTCCAGCAAGCGCATTTCAAAGCCGCTGGAGTTGCCATAACCGGGCACCGGCGGAGGCGTGAAAAATTCGATGCTGGCGTCCTTGATATGCCGGGTTTTGTCTTCAAGCGTTCGGATAACGTCCTTATCTGAAACCGTTCTTTTATCCCAGTTTTTCAAGCTGATCAGATTCATGCCATACACGGCGCCGGTGCCTTCCGAGAGCAGACTGAACCCGGCCAGGCTTGACACCGAATTGACGCTTTGCAATCGCGATGCGATACGCTGCACTTCATCCGACACTTTCTCGGTGCGCTCAAGGGTCGCTCCCGATGGTGCGGTGATATTGGCGTAAATAGTGCCTTGATCTTCCTCGGGAATAAACCCCGAAGGCACGATCCGGCCGATCAAGCCGGAGCCTATGGAGAATGCGATCAATATGCCGAACGTGATCAAACGCCTGTTAGCGATAGCTCCGATCAGCTTCCTGTAGTTGCCGGACAGTTTGTCGTAGCCACTGTTAAAGCGCCCGAAGAATTTTTGCAGTAACGACTTTTTAGCCTGTTTGTCGTTATGCATATTCTTAAGGAACAAGGCGCAAAGCGCGGGCGTCAGCGTGAGCGCGGTGATGCCCGAGAGGACAATGGAACAGGCCATGGTCAGGGAAAACTGCCGGTAAAAAACGCCCGTGGGGCCGTCCATGAAGGCCACCGGCAAGAAAACCGCCGACATCACCAGGGTAATGGCGATAATCGCCCCGCTGATTTCCCGCATGGCTTGCTCGGTTGCCTTGCGGGCTCCCATGCCCGAATGCTCCATCTTGGCATGCACGGCTTCAATGACCACAATGGCATTGTCCACGACGATACCAATGGCAAGCACCAGGGCAAACAGGGTGATGAGGTTAAGCGAAAAACCCATTAACTGCATGAAGAAAAAAGTGCCGATCAGTGAAACCGGCACGGCCAGGATGGGGATGATGGTGGAACGGAAATCCTGCAGAAAGATAAACACCACCAGGGCCACCAGCACGAAGGCTTCTGCCAGGGTTTTAATGACTTCATGGATGGAAGCGTCCAAAAACTCGGACACATCATAGCTCAGGGTATAGTCCATGCCCGGCGGGAAGGAGTTCGCCTTAATCTCGGCCATGGTAGTCTTGATATTGTCGATCACCTCCTTGGCATTGCTGCCCGGACGCTGCTTTAACAAAATGGCGGCGGAGGGCTGGCCGTTTTCCTTGGAAAGCACATCGTAATCCTGGGAATCGAATTCGATCTCGGCCACATCCTTAAGCCGCAGAATTTCACCATCGTTCTTGCCGCTTATCACGATGTTTTCATACGCTTCCCGGGTACTGTGCTTGCCGGTGTATTTTAAAACGTATTGCAGTGCCTGCGCCTTTTTACCGGAGCTTTCCCCTATCTTGCCGGGAGCGGCCTCCACGTTTTGCGCCTTCAGTTTTTCAATGATTTCAGCGGCCGAGATGTTGTACATCATCATCTTGTCGGGTCTGAGCCAAACGCGCATGGAGTATTCCCTTGAGCCCAATATTTCGGCGAAACCGACCCCTTCTATCCGCTTGAGTTCTTTTAAAACATTAATATCGGTAAAATTGTAGAGAAATTTTTCATCCAGCTGCGGATCGGAACTGAGCAGGTTGATATACAACAGCATGCTGTTTTGCACTTTCTCGACAATGACCCCCGCCTTGATCGCTTCGGCGGGCAACTCATCCAATACCGAGGACACTCTGTTCTGAACATTGACCGAGGCCACTTCCGGGTCGACGCCCGCTTTGAAAATAATCTGGATTTCGCCGCTGCCGTCGTTGCCGGAAACAGACGACATATAAGCCATGCCGGGCACGCCATTGATCGCGCGCTCAAGCGGCGTTATGACGGCTTTGACGACGACTTCCGCATTGGCGCCGGTAAATTTTGTCGTCACATTGACTTCCGGCGGTGCAATATCGGGAAATTGAGTGACAGGCAGTTGAGTTAAGGACAACAAGCCCATCAACGTAATAAGAATCGATATGACGATGGACAATACCGGACGATGAATGAATTTTGCAGTCATAATGATAATTGTCGCTGGGTTAATCTCTCCGGCTTAACACCATGTTTTCTTCCAAATCAACACGAATAAAGCGTATTTTGTTGCCATCCCTGACATTGCCGACGCCCTCGTACAGTATCTTTTCGTCTTTCGACAAACCGGACTTTACGACATAAAAATCATCAAACCGCATTTTGGGAATGATATTTCTTTGCTCAAGCACACCCTCCCGGTCCACCGCGAAAACATAAAGTTTGTCCTGTATTTCAAACGTTGACTTTTGTGGCACCAGCAAAGCATTTCTCATCTCCTTGTTTATGATGACCTTGCCACTGGCCCCATGCTTTAAAATTCCATTCGGATTGGGAAATCTTGCCCTGAAAGCGATATTGCCCGTAGCCCGGTCGAACTCGCTTTCAATGGTTTCTATTCTTCCCTGGTAGCCGTAGAGCACATTATTGGCGAGTCTTAAATCAACGGTTTTTGCTTTTTTCCCTTCAGCGGTGATGTAGTTTAGATATTCGGTTTCCGACAGGTTGAAATAGGCGAAGACTTCCCGGCTGTCGGATATGGAGGTCAACATATCGCCTTCCGCTATCAAACTGCCGACTTTTTTCGGAATACGGTTGATAATGCCTTGGTAAGGCGCTCTTATTTGCGTATATGAAAGCTGTAAGGCAGCCTGTTCTTTGTTGGCCAGAGCCTCTGCCACTTCGGCTTTTAATGCATCCACTTTTGCTTTTGTTACCTCAAGCTCCGTCCCGGACACAATGTCTTTATCCACCAGCAGCCTTACGTTTTTCAAATCAACCCGGGCTGCCTTCAAGTCCGCCACGGCCTTCTTGTAAACGGCATCAGCCTTTTGCACTTCTTTCTCAAAGTCCAGGGCGTTAAGCGTAAACAGCAATTGCCCTTTCTTTACCGGCTGGCCTTCATCCGCATGAATTTTTTCAATATAACCTTTAACCTTGCTTCTCACCTCGACATACTTCACCGACTGAATATCGGCGACATATTCGTTACTGTAGGTAGTGTCTTTTACGATGGGCTGTATAACCTCGTAAGTATCGACAGTCTCGGTTTCTTTTGGTGGAGTGCAGGATGCCATGGTTAAGCACAACGCAAGAAACAGTATTTGGCTCTTTTTCATTTTGTAATCAGGTCAATTAAATTTCAGCGTATGAGGATAATTTTCTGATCATGCTTCATACGGACATAGGTACGGGTAAGGATTTTTCCAACAGACAAAATTTGATGTGTAACAAGATTTCTGATCTGTTCATTGAATGCCGCCTTCACTTCTTCCAATTAATACATGTTTAATTGGAAAACAGAATGCTGCGCAGGAAATTACGCGATTATCAGCAAACGGGTACAAACACTTAAACCGGGTTGATAGCCTTGTAAAAAATGGAACGACTTTTTACCTTAATCAATTTCAAACGCTCTGTCAAAGTTGACAAAATACAAATAACGTTATATTTCCATTAGTTAACTCGTCTTGGGCATTTTAGCTCCCGAACAAGTGTGGCTTTTTGCGGCAATTGAAGGCAAAGCGCATCAACGGTTTCGCCCCTTTAACTCCCTATTGACCCAGCCCTCTCCGCCTGCCCTGGCAATGATGGTTTTCGGCATTTAATGATGAACGCGGCTTCAGCAATATCGATAGGAATTGCCGGCAAGACGTTCTATTTTATTAAAAAATCCTACTTTGCTATCCCGGAAATCCCCGGGTATGTCATAATTGGCCGCTTTTATGTGTCTATTGCTGCGGTCAGAAGGCTAATGCGCGGTGGGGAACGTGGAATTTATAACCGGCGTTCCTTAATACACAAATATAACAAGATCGAGTATGACTACGACGAACACCGAAAAAGCCGTTTCTTCCGGCAAAGCGCCCCCCAGAATGCCGGGTGCCCTGCCGCTGTTGGGGCATATGCTTGAATTTGGCAAAAACCCCTTCGACTACATGATGAGACTCAGGAATCAGCTGGGGGAAATCGGTGAATTCCGTATGTTTCATCAAAAAATGGTGCTGATGACCGGCCCTGAAGCGAATGAAGCCTTTTTTCGCGCGCCCGACGCCCAGCTGGATCAAAGTCAGGCCTATAAAATCATGACCCCTATTTTCGGCAAGGGCGTGGTTTTCGACGCGCCGCCGCATAAAAAAGACCAACAACTCAAGATGCTGATGCCCGTATTGCGCGACAAGCCGATGCGCGGCTATGCCCAGGTGATCGTCCGGGAAGTCGAGCAAATGATTGCCGGCTGGGGCGATACCGGCGAGATCGATCTGCTTGAGTTTATGAAGGAACTCACCATTTACACGTCCAGCCACTGCCTGCTGGGCGATGAATTCCGTTATGAACTGAACGAGGAATTTGCCGGGATTTATCATGATCTTGAAAAAGGCGTGAATCCTCTGGCCTTCGTTTTCCCCTATCTGCCCTTGCCCGTGTTTCGGCGCCGGGATAAAGCGCGCGCGCGACTGCAGGAATTAGTCACCGGCATCATTGCCAAAAGAGCCCGGAAACCGGAAAAAAGCGAAGATGCGTTTCAAATGCTGATTGACGCCACCTATGACGACGGCGGCCGCCTGTCGGCGCATGAAATAACGGGCATGTTAATCGGCACCCTGTTCGCGGGGCATCACACCACGGCGGGCACCGCCGCCTGGACCTTGCTGGAACTGGCCCGCCGGCCGGAACAGCTGGATCGGGTGCTGAATGAGCTCGACGCCCACTTCGGCGCCGATGGCGAAGTCACTTTTCAATCGCTGCGGGAAATTCCGGTACTGGAAAATGTGATTAAAGAAGTGTTGCGCCTGCATCCGCCGTTGATATTTTTAATTCGCAAAGTGATGCAGGACTTTCATTTTAAGGATTACACGGTCAAGGCCGGAAAATACGTTTGCGCTTCGCCGCGCGTGTCGCACCGCATCGCGGCTGTGTACCCGGACCCGGAAAAATTTGATCCTGACCGCTATTCACAAACGCGCCAGGAAGATGCCAGGCCGTTCAGCTGGATTGCCTTCGGCGGCGGCAAGCACAAGTGCAGCGGCAACGCTTTTGCCATGCTGCAGCTCAAAGCCATTTTCAGCATTCTGTTACGGCGGTATACTTTCGAACTGGTCGACGACAAAGACAGCTATCAGGATGACTTCACCCAAATGGTGGTGCAGCCGGTCTCGCCTTGCCGGGTCCGATATGTCAAACGTACGGCAATTACAGAAACCGCGACCGGGGCAACGGCAAATACCGTGCAGGAAAGCATTCAGACTGTCGCGAAATTTCAGATAAACATCGACAGAGAGCTTTGCCAGGGCCATGCCACCTGCATGGCTGAAGCGCCTGATCTTTTTCATGTGGACGATGCGGGCAATGTCAGCGTTTTACAGGAAAACCCGCCGCTGGATTTGTTGAGCAAAGCCCGGCAAGCCGAAAAATATTGCCCGACCCGGGCAATTAAAATTGAATTGAAATAGGGATACACAATGGCCGCATATCCTCGGGCAGAACTTGAAGAAATGGTTGAACGTTGGCTGCAGGCCAATCGTGACGCGGAAAAAGAGGGTAACTGGCCCAAACACCTGGGCAGGATGTATACCGAGACCGCCGAGTACCGCTGGAATATCGGACCTAATGAAGAATTTGTCGCACGCAGCCGCAAAGAGATTGAAGAATGGGCTTTAGGCGTGCAAATGGAAGGCTTTGAGCAATGGCGCTACCCATACCATCGCATTTTGATCGATGAAAAACAGGGCGAAGTGATAGGCTTGTGGCGCCAGGTATCTCCCGCGTTGCGAGAAGACGGCACGCATTATGAAGTAGCCGGCATCGGCGGCTCCTGGTTTCGCTATGGCGGCAATTTTCAGTGGGAATGGCAACGGGATTTTTTTGATTTGGGCAATGTGAAAGCCCTGTTTTTTGAACTGGCCGCCGACGGCAAGCTTGATCCCGCCGTAAAAAGGAAAATAGGCAAACTGGCCAAAGGTCAATTGTTGCCCGGCCATGAGCGTTTGCGCAATCCACCCGGCCTGTTGAAAAGACTGAAAGGCCTGTTGGTAATGGTACGTATTGCTTTGTTCAATCAATAAGTTAAAAAATATGGATGCCATCCGTTCTACCTCGGCATTTACCGCTCAATCAAGCTCAAAGGGACCTCAAAAGAATCTATGCTGCATGTAAAACCTAGTTGGAAGAACTGGCATCTGCTTACTGAAAAAGGACGGCAAATCTGGGCCTTCAAGCCCCGCTCAAAGGATATCGAAGAGCATTTACACAATGTCGATGACATCTCGGACGAAGACATCGCCCGATTTGCCGAGGATTTTCAGTTTGATAAATCCGGCAATCCCAATTCCGGCGACCAGGTTTTCAGAAACACCGCCATTAACGCGAAGTTCCGGGAATTTAGCGGCCCGATTCCGCAATCGAGCAATCCCGAAGAGCAAAAAGTCATCGATGCGCTGATCAAAGGCATTAACTACTATTCCTACCTGCAAAGCGAAGACGGACATTGGCCGGGGGATTACGGTGGACCGCTGTTTCTGTTGCCTGGCCTGCTGATCGCCTCTTATATTTCCGGCACACCCTTTCCCAGAGCGCATCGGGAAATGATGAAGCTGTATTTATTCAATCATCAAAACCAGGACGCCGGCTGGGGCATGCATATCGAAGGTCAATCGACCCTATTCGGCACCGTCATGCAATATGTGTCGCTGCGCCTGTTGGGCGTGGATAAAGATCATCAGCAGCTGATCAAGGCCAGGGCCTGGATCAAAAACAACGGCGGCGCAACCGGCATTCCCTCCTGGGGCAAGTTTTATCTGGCGGTTTTGAATTGTTATGACTGGCAGGGCTTTAACAGCCTGTTTCCTGAAATGTGGCTGTTTCCCAAATGGCTGCCCGTCCATCCCTGGCGTTACTGGTGCCACACCCGCATGGTCTATTTGCCGATGGCCTATTGCTATGCGCAGCGCATCAAAGCACCCGAAAATGAACTGATCCTGTCCTTGAGAGAGGAGCTTTATAACCAGGATTTCGCCGCCATCGACTGGCCGAAACAACGCGATGCCGTATGCGAAAAGGACCGCTACACCACGCTGTCTCCGATACTGAAGTGGATGAATTTTTTCACCAATAGTTATGAACAATTCAAATGCGCCTGGTTAAGAAAAAAATCCACCGACTACATTCTAAAATACCTCAATGCCGAGGACGAGCAGACCAACTACATCAACATCGGCCCTGTCAACCAAGCCATTAATTCCATTTGCATCTGGCATGCCTACGGCAAGGATTCAACGCAATTCAAAAAGCATACCGCGCGCTGGTACGATTATTTGTGGGTTGCGGAAGACGGCATGAAAATGAATGGCTACAACGGCTCGCAGCTATGGGATACCGCGTTTGCAACCCGCGCCATGCTGGAAAGCGACCTGGGCAAACTGTTTCCGGCGACGATTGCCAATAGCTATCGGTTTATCGATCAGTCGCAGATCAAGGCCGAACACCCGACGCATGCCGAATTTTTCCGTCATCCGATGATCGGCAGCTGGCCTTTTTCAACGCCTGACAATGGCTGGCCGGTTGCCGATTGCACGGCGGAAGGCTTAAGTGCCGCGCTGGCGGTGCATCATTCAGGTCTGGTTCATCCAGCGATTGATGTAATGCGCATCAAACAGGCGGTCGATATTATTCTTTCTTATCAGAATTCCGATGGCGGCTGGGCCACTTATGAATTGACGCGAGCGCCCAAATGGCTGGAAAAGCTCAATCCTTCCGAAGTGTTTGCCGACATCATGATTGATTATTCATGGACGGAATGCACCGCGGCCTGTGTGCTTTCCTTGCTGGAAATTCAGGAAACCTATCCTGACTTTAAAAACAGCGAAATACGCAAAGCGATCGGCGCGGGACTGGATTTCATCCTGAAGCAACAAAAAGCGGACGGTTCCTGGTATGGCGGCTGGGCGGTCTGCTTTACCTACGCGACCTGGTTTGGCGTGGAAGCGATCAGCAAGGCCAGGGGCAAGGGCTATCATGACGATGCGATTTTAACGGACAGAATCAACATAGCCTGCGGCTTTTTGGCCGGCAAGCAAAAAGCCGATGGCGGCTGGGGCGAAACGTTCGAATCGTGTTCCAAACTGGTTTATACCGAAGCGGCGAAGTCTCAAGTGGTTAATACCGCCTGGGCCTTGCTGGCCCTTATGGCGGCTGATTTTGGCGACAGAAAGGTGATCGAGTCAGGAATCACTCTGTTGTTGAACAGACAAACCAATATAGGCGATTGGCCGCAGGAAAGCATTTCCGGAGTTTTTAATTACAACTGCATGATAACTTACGCTAATTACAGGAATATTTTTCCTGTCTGGGCACTGAACCGATATTGTAAACAGTATGTCCAGCGAAAATAATACATTCAACCTGCTAAAAGCACTCTTATCCAGGGGCTCAGTATGAAGTCAGAGTTCGACATTTGCATTATCGGCGCTGGCATGGCGGGTGCCACCATCGCGGCTTATCTGGCGCCCAAAGACATCAGGATCGCATTAATCGATCCGTCTTACGAAGAGAAAAAACGCATCGTCGGGGAATTGCTGCAGCCCGGCGCCGTTCAGTCGCTGGAGCAAATGGGCCTCGGGCATTTACTGGAAGGGTTCGATGCACAGCCGGTTGAAGGTTACGCCCTGCTGCAGGGCGAGGAAAAAACCACTATTCCTTATCCGCCCCCCTACAAGGGAATGGGCTTGCATAACGGCCGGTTTTTGCAGCAAATAAGAGCCTCCGCGCTGAACAATGCCTCGGTTACGCAAATACAGGGCAAGGCATTGCAACTGCTGGAAAACGAACGGCATGAGATTATCGGCGTCAGTTACCGGGATTCGCTTACCTCCCGAATAAAGTCCATTCATGCTCCCTTAACCATTACCAGTGATGGATTCTTCTCAAATTTCAGAGTGCATCTCAGCAATAATGAAAAAACCGTCACGTCTTATTTTATCGGCTTGATACTAAAAGACTGCGAGATGCCTTTTCCAAAACATGGCCATGTGTTTTTATCGGGACCGACGCCGTTCATTTGTTATCCGATTTCCAGCCATGAAATCAGGCTGTTGATCGATTTTCCGGGCGAACAGCTGCCTAGAAAGCAGTTGCTCCAGCAACATCTCGATACCAATGTAACGCCTTACATTCCCGCCGGCATGCTCGGCAGCTATAACCTGGCCCTGCAGGAAGGCGGATTCAAAGTCATGCCCAACCATTACATGGCGGCAAAACCCATCATCCGGAAAGGCGCGGTGATGCTGGGCGATGCGCTTAACATGCGCCATCCTTTAACGGGCGGCGGCCTGACCGCGGTGTTCTCGGATATCCAGATATTGAGCGCGCATTTACTGGCTATGCCTGATTTCAATAATGCCGATTTGATTCACGAGAAAATCGAAGCCTATTACCGCGACAGACAGGAGGCAAACGCCAATCTCAATATTCTTGCCAACGCGCTGTACGCGGTGATGTCCAACGATTTGCTTAAAAGGGCTGTATTCAAATACCTGCAGTGCGGCGGCGCCAATGCGCAGGAATCGATTGCCGTATTGGCCGGCCTGAACAGGAAACATTATTCCCTGATAAAGCAATTCTGTTTTTTGGCGGTATTCGGTGCATACAATTTAGTACGTGACAATATTTTGAATTTTCCCAAGGCAATCAAACTGCTTTCGGATGCGATTTCCATTATCAAGCCTTTGATGATAAACGAGGTTTCGTCAGTGGCGTTTTTTTATCATTATCTCGGAAAAATTAAATCCCTGGCTTATTTCGGCTATGGCACCCCTGTTCAAAGGCCTTGAACAGCTCTATCAGGGCTAACTGTTAAGCGTGGAATAACTCAGTGAAATTAATATAATGATTTGCCGGACAGAATTTAAAACAACATCCATGATCTTCACGCGCCTGGACCGGATCTCCCGTTTTAGTCCTGGGCGGCACTATCCCGGATTAATGCGATGAACACTGGCATAACACTTGTCACAGGCGCTACCGGACACCTTGGCGCCAACCTGGTTCGCCGCCTGCTCGAACAAGGTGAGCAAGTACGGGTGATGCTGCATTCGGAACGCGAAAACGGAGCGCTGAACGGGCTCGACGTGGAGCGTGTTTATGCCGACCTGCGCGATAGCGAAGCGGTAGCCGCCGCCATGCGCGGGTGCGCCCGCGTTTATCATTGCGCCGCGCTGGTTTCGACCATTCAAGGTAATGCGGCCCATAAACGCGAAGTATATGAGACCAACGTCCGCGGGACTATCCATATTCTCCAGTCGGCCGAGCGCCATAGCATCGACAAGGTGGTGGTGTCGGGTTCGCTGAGCGCCACCGGCTACGAGCCCGGCCGCTCCAGCCACGAGAACATGCCGTTCTATCCCTTCGATCGCCATTTGCCCTACGGCTTTACCAAGCACCTCACCGAGCATGAGTGCCTCAAGGCCCACGCCAATGGCCTCAATGTGGTAGTCGCGACCTCCTGCGCCATCATCGGTCCTCACGATTACGAGCCTTCGCGCATGGGCCGCGTACTCATCGATTACGCTCACGGCGCTCTGCGCGCTTACATTCCCGGCGGCTTCGAATGGGTATCCGGCCGCGATATCGCCGAAGGCCATGTATTGGCCATGCGCCATGGACGATCCGGGCAGAAGTACATTTTCAGCACCGCCTACGCCAGCGTCGACGACCTGATGGCGCTGTTTCGGGAAGTCACCGGCCGCCCGCCGCCGCGGCTGCGACTGTCGCCGTGGCTGATGTCGGCCCTGGCCGAAGTCGCGGACAAGACCTGGTACCGGGCCTTCCCCAACCTGCCCCGGCGTTTCACGCCGGGTGCGGTGCGCCTGCTCCAGATGCGGCGGCGGGCCGACCATGACAAGGCGAAACAGGAATTAGGCTACCGGCCCGGCCAATTGTCCCAGGCAGTGCAGGAAGCCTATGAAGATTTCGTGCGCCGAGGATTGATTGTCCCGGCAAGTAAACAATCCACTTAACCACGAACCGGAGCCCCCAATCATGAACAATGAGCAGACACTTTCAGCGCCTCCCGCTTTTGCAGAAGCCAGGAACGCGCGGCAAAAGGCTCGTGCCGCCGGAATGGACCCAGATCGCTGGTATGTGGTGGAATACGACAGCGCGGTTAAAAAAGGCCAGGTGAAAGAAGTGATCTTCTGGAACACCTCCATCGCCCTGTACCGCGGCGCGGACGGCGAACTCGCGGCGGTGCAAAACCGCTGTCCGCATCGCCAGCTTAAACTCAGCCATGGCATGGTGGACAAGTGCAGTCTGCGTTGCGCCTATCACGGCTGGTCCTTCAACAGGGAGGGCTGGCTGGAGGACTACTCCCACGACAGCTTCGGCAAACCGCTGATCAAAAGACAACTGCGGACTTATCCCGTGCAAGTCCGCTATGGCCTTATCTGGCTATTCCCCGGCGATCCGGAACTGGCTGGCGAGCGCGAGATTCCGGCCATTCCCGAACTCGACGGGGACAACCCGTGGGCCAACTTTGTCTCGGACCTGACCTGGCGCACCCATCATTCGATGGTGATGGACAATATCTGCGATTTCTCCCATGCCTTCCTGCACCGCAAATACAAGCCCTTCATCGATGCCAAATTGACCCATCACGAGGCCGATGACAACAGGGTTTATCTGACTTATGACGCCTATATGGCCGGCGGCCGGATTTCCGGGATTTTCGTGGACCGCAACCGGGTCAATACCCGTTCCATCGAATTATGCTACGAATATCCTTATCAATGGACCAATACGGGCGACAGTATCAAGAACTGGTCGTTCATGCTGCCGATCGACGAGCGGAATACCCGGGTATTTTTCCTGTTTTATTTCGATGCCCTGAAAATTCCGCTGATTGCCATGAAAACCCCGAAGTGGTTGACCCAGCTGGTATTGAATATCGCCAAGCCCCTGGTGTTCAAGCCCATACTCGAAGAAGACGGCGTTGCCCTGGAAGCTGAGCTGTTAGGCTACGAAGCCTGCTGGGATGCCCCGCCTATCGAACTCAACCCCGTGGTTCCGATGTTCCAGCGGCTGACCGCGCGCAAGTGGGAGGAGCATCTGGCCAGGAAGGAAGCGGCGCGGGTCGCTTGCGCGGATTGATTAACGGAACCTCTTGCCAATGAAGATTACCCAACGTATCGCCAGGATCGCCGAATACTTTGCCCGCAATCCCTGGTCGATCCTGGGAGCGGCCGCGGTGCTGTCGATTCTGGCCCTCTGGGCGACGCTGCAACTCCCGGTCCACACCTCGCGGCAGGCGCTGCTTCCCCAGGACACGGCGGTGGCGAAGCGCTTCAACGATTTTTTGAAAAATTACGGCGCCGCCTCGGACCTGATGGTGGTCCTGGAAGGCGCTCCGCGCGGCGAATTGGAGTCCTTTGCCAACGAGCTGGCCGCCCGGCTTGAAACCGAGCCCGAGGTTGGTCAGGCCACCTCGCGTCTTGATATGGGATTTTTCCTGAACCATTCCTACCTGCTGATGCCGACCGAGACCCTGGACAAGCTTGCCGAGATGGCGAGCCCGCCCACCTTGCATGGCGAAACGATGGAAGTAAACCTGCGCAAAGCGTTGAGCTGGAGCCAAGATCACCCGTCGCTGGGCGGCGCGGACACCGACCTGCAGACCGCCGAAGCCAGCCTGAACCTGGCCGCGTTTTTCCTGGAGGAATGGCAACGCTGGCTGTCCTCGGAAACCGTTCCGGCCGGCTTGGACTGGAGCCGCCTACTGGCCAAAAACGCGGCAATGGGCATGAGCGACGGCTACTTTGCCTCGCGCGACGGGCGGATGCTGTTTGTGTTCGTCCACCCGGAAAATCCCTCCGGCGATTTCGAGCATCTTGGCCCCTTCGTCGAAAAGGTCAAGCAGGTGTCGGCGGCCCTGGCCAAACAAACCCAAGCCGCCGGACGCACGCCGCCCACGGTGGGATTGACCGGTCTACCGGCCCTCGAATACGAGGAATACGTCAATATCCGCAAGGATATGACTCTGGTGACCATCACCTCCGCCAGCCTAGTCGCCGCATTGATTCTGCTGGTGGTGCGCAGCGTGCGCTGGGCGGCGCTGATTTTCATTCCCATGGGTCTTGGCGTGCTGTGGAGCCTGGGCCTGGCCTTGTTCACCGTCGGCCACCTGAATATTATCACCGCCGCCTTCATCGCCATTCTGTTCGGGCTGGGGGCGGACTACGGCATTTTCACCTCCTCGCGCATCGCCGAGGAGCGCCGCGCGGGCAAGCCGCTGGTGAAGGCGATCGGGGTCGGCATCGGCTCATCCTTTGTAGCGGTGCTGACGGCCGGGGGCGCCTCGCTGCTGATCTTCAGCGTCCTGGCCTCGGTCGATTTCCCCGGCTTCGCCGAACTCGGCGTGGTGGCGGCCGTGGGCGTGCTGATGATCCTGACCAGCACCTGGATGGTCCAGCCCGCGCTTTACGCCCTGCTGCCGCCCAAGCTGAAAGAGATTGACTCGCTAGCTCCGCCGCCCGCTTCCGCAGCACCCGGGAATCGCGGCGGCGCGTTCCCCAGGCCCGTTGCCATGGCCCTCGTCATACTGGCCATCGCCGGCGCTGCCTTCGGCGGCTGGAAGGGATTCGATATTGATTTCGATTACGACGTGCTGGCCATGTTGCCCGAGGATTCCCAGGCGGCCAATTATCAACGCCGCATGGTAGCGGAGAGTGACTATCAGTCCGAGGTCATCATTTTCACCGCCAGGGACATGGCCGAGGCACGCAGGATCACCAGCGAGGCGGGCAAACTCAAGACCATTGCCCAGGCGCAGTCCTTGACCGGCCTGTTTCCCGTGGACGCCGACGAACGCCTGCGCAAGGCCGTGAGCATCGGCGAGGCATTCGCCCGCACCGACTACGCCTTGCAGGTCGAAGAACTCGGGCGCGCCGGCTTATCGTCCAAATCATTCGAATTGCTGAAGGCAGTGCTGGAAAACGGCGCCGCCCTCATCGACGAAGCCCAGGAGCAGGCCTTTTCCGCCGGACATACCCATCTGGTCGACAGTTTGGAGAACGTGCGCGAACAGGTTTTGGCCATCTCGGCCCGTCTCGCCGCGGACAGCGAACTGGGCCGGGTGCGCAGCGAGAGCTTCTTGCGCGCCTTGCTGTCCGGAGCGGATGCCGGGCTTAACATCATCGACATCTGGCGGCAGGCTCGGCCCCTCATGCCGGAACAGTTGCCGCCCGCCCTGCGCGAGCGCTTCTTTGCCGCCGATGGCAGTATCGCGGTCTATGCTTTCCCGGCAAAATCCGTGTACGATCCCGACAACCTCGACGCCCTGATCAAAGACGTCTATAACATCTCTGCGGAAGCGACCGGCTTCCCGACCACGCACCAGGCGTTCGCCAAGGCCGTGGTGGCGAGTTTTACCCACGGCACGCAATTGGCTCTGGCGCTTTGCCTGCTCTGGGTCATGGCGGCGACGCACAGCCTGCGCGGCTTCGCGCTGGCGGCGCTGCCCTTGCTGATCGGCGGCGGCTGGATGCTGGGGCTGATGGCGCTGAACGGCATTCGCTATAATTACGCCAACATCGTCGCCTTGCCCTTGGTCATTGCGCTGGCGGTCGATTATGGCGTCTGGTTCAGCTACCGCTGGAGCGAATTGAAGCATCGTACCCCGTTGCAAGTCAGCCTGGCCATCGGCAAGGCCATCGGACTGGCCGCCGGCACTTCATTGGCAGGCTTGGGCGCAATCACTCTGGCCAGTTACCGGGGCGTGTCCTCATTGGGGCTAAGCATCACCATCGGCCTGCTCTGCTGTCTGACCGCAACCCTCGTCGTGGCCCCGGCCATCGGACAATTACTTGATTCCAAGAGAAAACCATAATGCGAAAAACGTACCTTATTATTGCCGGCCTGTTGGCCTCTCTTGCCGTCACTGCCGCGCCCGCACCCGAAATGATCGTGGTGTGCTATCCCGGCGGCCCCGTCAATACCCGGGATGCCCAGAGTGCAATGGGTTCCATGCTGCGGGTGGTCGAGCGCGTCGGCCAGTGGCCCGAGAACCGCTTCGACAGCCTGTTCACCAGCAAAATCGACGAATGCCGGAAACAGATCGCCGAAAAAAAACCCAAGTTCGCGATCACATCCCTCGGTCTCTATCTGGAACTGCGCAACCCGCACAATCTGCTGCCGGTGGTCCGGCCCAGGATCAAAGGCCGGACCAGTGAGCGTTACCGGGTCGTCGTCCAGAAGGATAAGTACAAAAGCCTGGACGAGCTGAAAGGCAAAAATTTGGGGGGCACGGTATTGGCCGAGCAGTCGTTCATCGGCAAGATCGTTTTTGCCGGCAAAGTCGATCCCGCCGGATTCTTTGTCCTGCAACCCTCCAATCAGGCCATCCGCGCCTTGCGAGCGCTGGACAAAGGGGAGCTGGACGCCGTCATTCTGAACGAGCAACAATATGCCGGCCTGTCTTCCCTGCATTTGCAGACGCCCCTTGAGGTTGTATTCACGTCCGAGGAAATCCCGCTGATGGGAGTCGTGGCCAACAGCACCACGACTACGGAGGAAGAACGCGCCCGCTTCGGCAAGGCGCTGGAACAAATGTGCACCGATTCCGAGGGCCAGAAACTGTGCGATCTGTTCGGCGTGGAATCCTTTAACGTCGTGGACGCGGCCGTGTTCGAACCCATGGTCAAGCTATGGGATGAAGGGAGCTAAGACTTTGCGCGCTATACGACTACTTACGGCCATTGCGATGCTGGTTCTGGCGGGCTGCGCCGGGCTCCAGAGCGACCGGGTCCGGTTCGATGGACTCTCCGGCTGCCCCGGGCAGACCGCGGCTATGCTGGCCGCTCGGCAAAGCCAATACGGCCCCTTGAGCGACACCCATACCCTGGAATGTGCGCTGACTGTCCTGCGCGACAGCCAGGACCCGGCTCTACGCCGTACCTCGCTCGGCAGCCGCCTGAGCCTGCACCTGGCCGAACGCGAAGCCAACCCGGACAGACGCGAAAAACTGGCCGCCGAGGGCGTGAGCCTTGCCGAGGCGGCGTTGGCGCAAGGGGCGGACGATGATGCGGCGGTGCATTATTATCTGGCGGCCAACCTGGGGCTGGCGGTGCGTGAACATATCACGCTGGCCATGGACAACCTGGAACGGCTGGAAGGCGCGATGAAACGGGCGCTGGCCTTGAACCCGGATATCGACCACGGGGGGCCGTTGCGCCTTTTGGGGGCGCTTTACCTGAAAGCGCCGGCCTGGCCCAGCGGCATAGGCGATCTCGACAAGGCGCTGGAGCTGCTGGAAAAGGCGGTCAATAAACACCCCGCTCATCCACTCAACCACCTGTTTTATGCCCAGGCATTATGGCATGAGGGTGACGAGGCCGGCCTGAGCCGGGCAAAAGCCGAATTCACGCAGGGGGAGAAGCTCTTGGCAGAAGGTAACTGGGGCTACAGCAAAGAGTCCTGGAAAAAAGAGTTCGCCGAGTTTCGACAAGATCTGGAAAACGGCCTATAACCCTTTATGCCGGGTTTCCGCAAAGCTCCACCCCAGCCTACCTGCCGCCCGAGTACCAGCCGTCTAAAACCGCGCCCTAACGATGAATCAACGGCATGCCTCCAGCGCACCGCAAAGCCGCTTGAATGACTTGAGCATTTTGTCTTTCAGCAAGCGGCGGCCGATCATATGTTTGACATCGCTGGCGATGCCCGTCACCTGGTCGGTGTAGCTGCGCACCTCCTGAAAGACCACCGTGCCGCCGCGATAAGCCAGGCAGCCGGTTATCCATTGACTGGCATTGTAAGAATGCGGCGCATAGAACTCCCGGGTCAACGTCAACACGCAGCCATTCCAATCAGTGCTGACGCGATGCCTGAGGATGACCGCCGGACGGCCTTCCACTGTTTTTTCCACCCAGGGGAAGGCCTCTTCCGCTCCGGACGGCAAAGATTCCGGGTAATGCAGCCAGACCTTGTACAAGGCTGGAAAGTCGCGCAGCAGGGCGGCGCTTGCGGTTGCTGCCTGGCGAAGCTCCAGGGCTGGCCTGGAATACCGGCCCGGCTCCCGCGCATACGGCGCGATAGCATGCACGCCTCCGCGCCGATAGGCTTCAAAGCGCTGGAACAGAAGCTCCCGGTAGCGCTGCAGGATCGCGTCTTCGATGACATCGGAAAGCCGTCGCCTGAGGGTTTTGAAGCTATCGATCTCCGAGACCGACAGATTGAATTCATCGCCCGGCTCGACATCCAGCAACGCCTCGGCTTCTTTTCTGGACAGGACGACAGACGCGAGGGAAGCGGCTCCGTCGATCTGGTTCAGCGCCCCGGACGCTATGACATCAAAGTCCAGCGGATCCGGATTGTTCTGGCGCAACTGCCTGGCCACTTTCTCCAAGGGAACCGGCAGATACCAGGCGATGCCCATGGCCAGTTCGGCGTCGCTGTTTTCGCTCAAGGCGTATGTGACAGGTCCGCCCCGAGCCAGTTCGGCAATCTCGCTCCTGTCCATTCCCAACTCGCTCAACACTTTTTCGACGGGCGGGGGGTCCGCAAAAGCGGGTCTTCCCTGTAATGTAAAACTCGCGGCCAACAGCCACGCGACGACGGCATGATTCAGTTTTCTTGGCATTGGCAAACCTCAAGCGCCAGACAATTGTTTACAAACAGTCTATTTAGCGCGTTCATCGATATTAATAGCTGATTCGATATAAAAACATCTTTAATAATTCCCGATGCCCAGCAATTTTAGGCTCGACAACAACCACATAGTGAGATAATGGTGCAAGAATAAAACAGCCGATGAACCAGCCCCACGAATTATCCGGCGCCCAGGGAATATTTGATACTTAGTGTTTGAATGAAAATTAATTAATCTCATATTCATCAATAGGTTATAATGATTTTCCAACACGAAGATGTGTTGCCCTGACCCCGGTTTTGTCTTATTTCCAGCGAAAATCGGCCCGTAACCGCCTAAAAGCCAAAATCTTCATCCCTCGAATTCGCATGCGCACCGTCATTCAGCCTCAACTCAAATTCGGTGAAACCGATATTGCCGCCATTGTCATTGATCCTAAATCACGTGATGACATTCCCCAACTACTGCGTGGACTGCAATACATTTATACCGAGGTCAGCTTGCGTCAGCGGATATTTGCCATTCTGGAAGAGGTCATGCCCGAACGGGCAGGCGGAAAAGGCAAAGCCAGCAATAAAACCGGGCGACCCGGTATGGAGCAGTGGAAGATACTGGTGTTGGGCGTACTGCGGTTAGGGCTTGATGTGGATTACGACCGGATTCAAGAGTTGGCCAACCAACACAAGACGATCCGGCAGATGCTGGGGCATAGCGACTGGCTGGACGAACACCGTTATGAATTGCCAACCATCCGGGACAACGTCAGTTTGTTCACGCCCGAGATTCTGGATCGCATCAACCAGGAAGTGGTGCATGCGGGACACCAGGCGTTAAAAAAAACGCCGAAGAAAGCCTGAAGACCCGCGCTGATTCCTTTGTGGTCAAAACCCACGTGCATTTTCCCACCGACACCAACTTGCTGTGGGATGCCATCCGCAAAACGGTGCACACCTGCGCCGCACTCTGCGACGCCCTGAATTTGACCGAATGGCGCCAAAGCGCCTATCACTTGCGTTGTTTCAAGAAAAGTTACCGGCTGATTCAAAAGCTCAAGCATTCCACCTCGCAAGATGAAGCCAAACGTCAGGCCAAGCAAGAGCAAATCGAAGCCGCTTATCAGACCTACCTCGACCAAGCCCAAGTCTATGTGCAACGGGCATACGCCACTCGGCAGCGCCTGAACCAAGCGCATGGCATATCGGCAGCGATGTTGGCAGATCTCGATGCCTACCTGGCGCATGCCGAGCGGCAGATCGACCAGATTCGTCGTCGGGTCCTGCAAGGTGAAACCATTCCGCATGCCGAGAAAGTCTTTTCCATTTTTCAACCCCATACCGAATGGATCAGTAAAGGCAAGGCCGGCGTACCGGTCGAGTTGGGATTGAGGGTGGCTATCGTCGAAGATCAACACCGTTTTATCCTGCACCATCAGGTCATGGCAAAAACCACGGACGATCAAATCGCCGTGACCTTGGTCGAACAAACCCAAACCCGCTTTCCCGCGGCAAAAGCCATGAGCTTTGATAAGGGCTTTCACAGCCCAAGGAATCAAGCAGAGCTCAAACAACGCCTGGATAACGTGATATTGCCGAAAAAAGGCCGGCTATCGGAAGCCGACAAAGCCCGCGAATCCGCCCCGGAGTTTGTCCGCCTGCGCCGCCAACATTCAGCGGTTGAATCGGCGATCAATGCGCTGGGCGTTCATGGGTTGAACAAATGCCCCGATCATGGCATGGATGGTTTCAAGCGCTACGTGGCCCTCGCCATCGTGGCACGCAATATTCAGCGTTTGGGCGCCATGCTCCGCGAGCAAGAACAACAAGAAGCCGCTCGACGACGAGGCCCTTACAAAAAAGCGGCCTAAAGGCACGACTGATGACGGAAAAAAGGACGAAACACGGGAGAGGTGCCGCCAAAATTCGCCCGGAATGGCGGTTGAGCACTTCCAAAAGAGGAAATTGGCTGGCCTGCGCCGAAAAACGGCTGGAGTTATGCCCAGTGAGTCGGCAGAATCATGAAAAAAGTGAGTTTTCTTTCAGGCACTACTTATATCTAAAATCGATTGGTGACCCGCCGACCGAAACCGGCTTCACCGATTCATTCAGGACAAACACAATGATAAAACCCGAGCAATTATTCGAACACCTACTCACCCATTATCGCGGAATCTTCGCCACCCTCTTCCTTTTGCCTGTTTCGGCCGTCCATGGTGCCTATGCCGGCATCCGCAACGCGCTGGCATTCCGTCTTAACAGCGCCCCCGCCAAACACGATGCCAAGGTTGAGGCGGTGATTCGGCAAATCGAGGACTGGAAAAATCAAGGCGCGAAGCAAAAGCTTTGCACGGCGAGGTCGGGCTGGAAAACCATGAGCGAGATGGTGCCCAAATACAAACTGTCCCATCGCAAGATCGCTGTTGACATGTACGACCTGCTTGAAATCGACGAACAGCGCGGAATCGTCCGGGTGGAACCCCTGGCGACCATGGGCCAGATTTCGCGCAGCCTGATCTCTCAGGGCTGGACGCTGCCGGTGGTGCCGGAACTGGACAGTTTGACGGTAGGCGGCTTGATCATGGGCTTCGGCGTGGAAACCAGCAGCCATAAATACGGGCTATTCCAGCACATCTGCGAATCCTTCGAGATCGTGACGGCGGAAGGAAAACGGCTCAAATGCAGCGCTTCGGAAAATGCCGAGCTCTTTTACCAGATTCCCTGGAGCCATGGCACCCTGGGCTTTCTGGTGGCGGCCGAATTGCAGATCATTCCGGTCAAAAAGTATATCCGGCTCAGCTACCGGCCGGTTTATAGCCTCGATGAGATGGTCAGCGTTTTCGAGCAGGCCAGCCGCGATACCGACAACAACGATTTCGTGGAAGGCTTGGTTTACGACCGCGACCGGGCGGTCATCATGGTCGGCAAATTCGTCGATGCCGCGTGCCCGGACGGTCCTGTCAACGCTGTCGGGCGATGGTATAAGCCCTGGTTTTACAAGCATGTGGAAAGCCATCTGGAGCACGGGAAGGAAGGTCTCGAATACATACCGGTGCGGGATTATTTTCACAGGCACACCCGCAGTTATTTCTGGACCATGGAGGAAATCATTCCGTTCGGCAATCATCCCGTATTCAGGGCTTTACTGGGCTGGGCTCTGCCTCCCCGAATCGAACTGTTGAAATACACGGAAACACAAACCACCCGACGGCTTCGGGAAAAGTTTCACGTGGTTCAGGACATGCTCATGCCGATCCGGCATCTGAAGCAGTCCATTGACTATTTCGACAAACACTTCCGGTTATACCCCTTATGGCTTTCGCCGATGGCGATCAAGGACAACGGCGGACAGCCCGGCTTTGTCCATCCTTTCAGGACAGCGGAAGGCGTTGTGGATGAAATGTATGTCGATATCGGCGCCTACGGCACGCCGCGCAAGGCCGATTTCGATAACGCCAGCGCCCTGCCGTTACTGGAAAAATTCGTCATCGAACAGCACGGCTACCAGGCCCTGTATGCCAGAACCTGCATGGACAGACAGCAGTTCAGAATGATGTTCGACCATGCCGGCTACGACCAGTTGCGCGCGCGTTTGCCGTATTGCCGGCAAGCCTTCGATGAAGTATACGACAAGGTTTCCTCGACAGGCCGGGTTTCGCCGGTCGAGATGCGACAGCTGGAAAAGGCGGGATGAACCGCGCGCCTCGTTAATACATGCGCCGCCTGAACAGCCAGGAAGCGCAGCTCAGCGTGACGAGTCCGATCACGGCCAGAGGCCAGTATTGCGACATCAGTACGTCCGCCGTCAGCCCTTCCAGAAAAACGCCCCGGACGATGACCAGAAAATAGCGCAAAGGATTGAGCAGCGTGAAATCCTGGACCAACGGCGGCATGTTGGCGATCGGCGTCGCAAAACCGGACAGGATCACGGCAGGGACGATAAACAGGAATGAGCCCAAAAGTCCCTGCTGCTGCGTGACGGACAGTGCCGAAATCATCAGGCCGAAGCCGATGACGGCGAACACGAACAGCACCACGCCCAGATACAGCGCCGCCAGGCTGCCGACTATCGGAATCCCGAACCAGAACACGGCCATGAAAATGATGAACGAGGCTTCGATAACGCCGATGATCGCCGCCGGCAGCGCCTTGCCCACCAGGATCTGAAAAGGCGTCAGCGGCGTCACCAGCAACTGGTCGAAAGTCCCCTGCTCCCGCTCGCGGGCGATGGACAGCGCCGTGACCACGATTGTCACGACCAGCGTCAGCAATCCCGCGATACCGGGCACGATAGACCACCGGCTTTCCAGGTTCGGATTGAACCAGGCCCTGATCCGCAATTGCGCGGGCGGCCCCGGCAGGCGATGCCGCTCGGCCCAATCCAGGTTAAACGTGGCCACTATGCTTTGCATGTAATTCAGGGCGATCATTGCCGTGTTGGAATCGCGGCCGTCGACCAGAATCTGCGCCACGGCAGGTTGACGGCCCAAATACAGGTCGCGGCTGAAATGCGGACCGAGATGCAGCACGGCCAGCACTTTCTTCTCATCAAGGGCCGGCGCGATCTGTTCCTGGCGGGTGAGCCTCAAAACCTCCGTAAACGCCGGCGCCGCCGTGAAACGCTCGATAAAATCGCGCGAGGCGATGCTCCGGTCCTCGTTGTAAATCGCGATGGGAATGTGATTAAGGTCGTAAGTCGCGCCATAGCCGAACACGAACAACTGGATAACCGGCGGCCCGATTAATATGAAGCGGCTTTTCCTGTCCCTGACCAGGGCCAGAAATTCCTTGACCAGTAACGCGTAAATCATCGCCCACATGGCTACTCCAGCCGCTTCGGGGCTTTCTTCGCAATCAGCGCGAAAAATACGACCGCCATCACCGACAGCGCCAGCGCATTCGGCAGGATGACGGGCCAGAGGTCGCCGGCCAGGAACACGGTTTGCAATATCGTCACGAAATAACGCGCGCCGATCAGATAAGTGAGCGCCTGGATGGCCGCCGGCATGCTGGTTATGTCAAAAATGAACCCGGATAAAATGAAAGCCGGCAGAAAGGTGGTGATAATGGCCGCCTGCCCCGCGACAAACTGGTTCCTGGAGACGATGGAAATCAGCAGCCCCATGCCCAGCGCCACCAGCAGGAACAGCGTGCCGGTCAGCAACAACACCCACAGCGAACCGCGCAAAGGCACGCCGAACAGGAACACCGCCATGGCGATGGACAGCAGCATCCCGCCCATGCCCAGCAGATAGTACGGAATCAGTTTGCCCAGCAGGACCTCACCCATCGTCACCGGAGTCGCGATCATGGCCTCCAGCGTGCCGCGCTCCCATTCACGGGCCATGACCATGGCCGTCAGCAGCGCGCCGGTCAGGGTCATGATCACGGCGATCAGGCCCGGCACCAGAAAGTCCTTGCTCAGCACCGCGCTGTTGTACCAGATCCGGTGCTCGGCGATGACCGGTTGCGACAGGGCTGTGCCGCGCAGCGCGGCCAGATGGCTCAGCCATTCATTCCACGCGCCCTGGACATAGCCCGAGACCAGGCGCGCGGTATTGGCATCCACGCCGTCGACGATGACCTGGATGGCCGGCGAGTTTTGCTTGAACAGCTGGCTGCTGAAATCCGCGCGCAGGCGGATAATGGCCATGATGTCCCGTGTCAGCACGGCCCGTTCCGCGGCCGCCATGTCGGCAAAATACACGGGTCGAAAATACTCGGACTGTTGAAAGGCCGCCGTGAAACTCGTGGTCTCGGGCGTGGTTTTCTCAATCACCCAGCCCACCGGCACCCGCTTGGCGTCCAATGACACGCCATAGCCGAACAGCAACAGCAGAAATACCGGCAACACGAAGGCAATGGACAAACTGCTGGGATCGCGCCAGATTTGCAGGAATTCCTTGCCGATCAGCCCCTTCAGGCGCAGGTATTTTTTGGCCCTGGAATCGCTCATGACTGTTTTGCCTGTATCAGTTGAATAAACGCATCTTCCATGGTCGGATCGGGCAACGCCTCCGTGCGCGCCTGGCGCTTGATGTCGGTCGGCGTGCCGGCGGTCAGGATATCGCCTTCGGCCATGATCACCAGGCGGTCGCAGTATTCGGCCTCCTCCATGAAATGCGTGGTCACCAGCACCGTGACGCCGGCGGCGGCCAAACGGTTGGTGCGATTCCAGAACTCGCGCCTGGCCAGCGGGTCGACGCCGGACGTGGGCTCGTCCAGGAACAGGATTTCCGGCTCGTGCATCAAGGCGCAGGCCATGGCCAGGCGTTGCTTGTAGCCCAGCGGCAAATCGCCACTGTTGGCGTCCTTGCGCGGCTCCAGTTCGAACTGCCGCAAGGCCCAGCGGATTCGCTCGTCACGGCGGTCATCGCGCAGGCCGTAGACGCTGCTGAAAAACGCCAGATTCTGGCTCACGCTCAAATTCGCGTAAAGCGAAAACTTCTGCGACATGTAACCGATCCGCGCGCGGGCCCTGGCCGCCGCCTTGCGCAGGTCGACGCCGGCAACCTGCAATCGGCCGCTGCTGGCGGGCAGCAATCCGCACAGCATGCGAAAGGTCGTGGTTTTGCCGGCGCCGTTCGCGCCCAGCAGGCCGAAGATCTCGCCGCGCCTGACCGTAAAGCTCAATTTTTTTACCGCCTGAAAATCGCCGAACCAGCGGTCGACGTCGTCAACGCGGATAATTTCCTCATCGGCGACAGGCGCGGCCGGCCCGGCCATCTCGTTTGCCTGCCTGACCGGCGCGCGACGCTTGTTCAACAGGTCGATAAACGCGTCTTCCAGGCGCGGGGCAACAGGCTCGATCCGGGGTTTACCGGTATCTGTCCCTGCCAGCACCGCGCCGGCCGAGTCTTCGCTGTCGCACACCACGCGCACCGCCTCGCCCTGGATGACGGCATCGACAATCCCGGGCTGGCCGCTCAGTCGGTTTTGCAGGTCGCGGTTGGAAAGTTCAGGATGCGTGACGCGGTAACAGCGCCCCCGGATTTTTCCCCGGAAAGCCTCCGGACTGCCGTGGTCCAGCAGTTCGCCCTCGTCCAGCAGCATGACGTCGGTGCAGCGTTCGGCCTCATCGAGATAAGCCGTGCTTAACAGCACGGTCGTGCCGCTCATTTTTACCTGCTGCTCGATAATGTTCCACAATTCCCGCCGCGACACCGGATCGACTCCGACGCTGGGCTCATCGAGCAACAACAGCCGCGGCTGGCTGAGCAGCGTGCAGGCCAGCCCCAGTTTCTGTTTCATGCCGCCGGACAGGCGGCCGGCCAGGCGTGCGGTAAAAGGCGCCAGCCCGGTCATGCGGGTCAGTTGCTGAAAGCGTTGCGCCCGCTCCTGTCGATCAATGCCGTGAAGATCGGCATAAAGAGCCAGGTTTTCGGCCACGCTCAGGTCTTCGTACAGGCCGAAGCGCTGCGGCATGTAACCGATCAGGCCTCGAAGCGGCTCTGTGTCGTTGTCGGTACCGTGCCCAAACACGACGACGCGGCCCGAATCCGGCAGCAGCAATCCCGCCGCCAGCCGCATCAGCGTGGTTTTGCCGGCGCCGTCCGGTCCGACCAGGCCGGCTACCGTGCCTTTCGGCAGCGCCAGCGATACGTTTCGCAAGGCATCGACCCGGTGCCGACCGGCAGTAAAGGCTTTGCCGACGGCCTGGAATTCGAGCGCGAAAACCGCCTGATCGTTGCGGACCTCCGGCATCAGCGCTCCGGACAAGGCGGGACCGCACTGCTTTCGGCATCCGAATCAAGGGCAAGGCTGACCGTAACCGGCATACCCAGGCGCAATTCGTTTTGCGGATTGCAGGCGAAAACCCGCACCTGATAAACCAGACTGGTGCGTAGCTCCGGCGTTTCCACGGTTTTCGGCGTAAACTCGGCCGTGGGCGAAATGAAACCGACCCAGCCGGCATAGGTTTTATCGGGATAGCTGTCCGTTTCGATGTGCGCCGGCATGCCGTATTTCAGTCTGCCCAGCCGGTCTTCGGACACATAGGCTCTCGCCCAGAC
The DNA here is from genome assembly GCF_000383855.1 of Methylobacter marinus A45. GTDB lineage: Bacteria > Pseudomonadota > Gammaproteobacteria > Methylococcales > Methylomonadaceae > Methylobacter > Methylobacter marinus. The sequence continues at coordinate 4,268,965 of NZ_KB912877.1, read as the reverse complement.
CGGATCGATCAGCGCCAGGGTGTAAACCGGCGCGCGGATATCGGCGATATCGCCGGGCTCCAGAATACGGTCCTGGATGATGCCGTCGGCGGGGGCATAAAGATGGGCGTCCTGCCAGGCTTTTTTCGCCAGGTCCAATGCGCTTTCCGCGGCTTTCAGCAAAGCCCTGGCTTCGGCAATGTCTTCCTCGCGCGGACCGATCACCGCCAGCGCCTGCAGCTGCTTCAAGGAACGCATGCGCTCACGCGCCGCATCCAGTTCCGCCCGGGCGCGGTCCAGCGCCTGAACCGGCGCCGATTGCCTCTGCACCAGAGCCTGCAGCCGGTCGAATTCCTTTTGTGCGAACTGCAAGGTTGCCTGCGCCGACTTTACATCCGCCTTGGCCTTGCGAATGTCTTGGGCGCGCGATCCGGCCTCCAGCCTCGCGACCACCTGCCGCTGAGCCTCGGCCCTGGCTTCGGCGCTGTCCACGGCATACTGGAAACGCTCTAGATCCTGTATCGCCAGCAGCTGGCCTTTCTTGACCCGCTCGCCTTCCCTGGCATACATCGCCGCGATGTGCTCGGCATCATGAAACGTCAGCTCAACCTGGCGGATATCGATATTGCCGTACAGCGTCAGCCTGTTCTCGTCTACCTGTTCGGAAGGCCGGAAATACCAACCGGCAACCGCAATGCCGAGTATAACGGCCAGGATAATGATGATTTTCAGTGGTTTCATGCTGTTGTTGCCATTCTAGGATTTGGTCGTCAATAAGGTCCCTGTCTAAACATAGCTTACATTCCGCGGCAAAATTTGACCTAATCAGAATTGTTTCAGTACCTTTTTAATCGGCCTGTTCATTTTCATTGATTCATAGGCGTTTTGATCTGGCAATTCCTATGGATTGATGCCCTGATACCGTAACACGTAGGGACGAATCTGTGTGTTCGCCCTTGCCCAACGGTTCGCCTTTGGCCAACGGTTCTCCGATAACCCATTGTGCACCCGAAACAGGGCGGACACGTAGGTCCGCCCCTACATTAAGCGCCGCTATTGGGAATCCGATCTGGTGGTGAGACGGTACACTTTATATTCGACGCGCGCGGGCGGTTGATCCGGAAAACCGGGATCCGCTTCGAACACGCTGTCAACATGCGCCAGATCGATTTCAAAGCCCGTCGAATACAGTGCCCTGATTTCGTCGCCGACGCCAAGCGCCTGTTTGAGCGTCTCGTGTTCCTCGGCATCCTCGGTAGTCAGCAAAAACACCTCGGATGATTTCGGGGTAATCAGCTGCAGGTGAGCGACATAATGCCGGCGGATATCTTCAGGCAGTGCGGTGAGCGCGGCCCGGTCGTAAACCGCATCGATAGCGCCCAGATCGCCCGCGGTCAGCGAAAAGTAATCCCCGCACAAGATGTTGATTCCGCCATGTTTCCATAGGGTAAATTTGCCGACGCGCCGCCGCGATGGCTTGAGCCGGTTTTCAAGGAAAAAGGCCTTGACCGCGATAGGGCTCAGTTCAACACCGACGACAGTGTGTCCCTGCTCGGCAAGCCAGATCATGTCCCGGCTTTTGCCGCACAGCGGCACGAATACCCGGCTTCCACGCACCAGATTAAGGCTTGGCCAGAACCTGGCAAGGAGTTGATTGACCGCATTTTGATGGAAATCGGTTTGCCGATCGCGCCAGAGTTGTAGCCAGAGTTTGTTGTCCCGGCTGGTCATGAATGCGCTTCTCCCGTAGCCGTATATTGCCTGACAGATAAATAGCGGCGCGTAAAATGCCTGCCGTCCATACAGACAGCACCGTACTTGCTTGAGTAATCGGGCATGATGAGTTCTTCCCATGTAAAGTTTTGTGAAAAAGAAAATGTCAGCTCGAACGGACACAAAACTTTGTGAGAAGCGGCATGAAGGTCGAATAGGCACTCGCTGAATTTGCCCAAGAGTACCACGCCCGGCCCCCGGAGCGCCAAGCAATTCAGCGGTGAAGAACAAAGATCTAGCCCAGGGATGAACGGCAAAAAACCCGGACGCATAAGGCGGATCGTACAATGCGCGGCATGCTTCTTTGAAATCCCGCTATTTGCGCAGCCTTCCCCGATAACCCGCCGTCCACGCGTCCATAATGATCTGGACCGCCGCCGCGAGGGCGAGTCCAATGAAGGTAGACGCCATGATCTGGCTGAACCAATGCCCGCCCAGCACCACGCGTGCAATAACGCCGATAGCGATAAGGAACAGCGCGATAGTGGAAGCGGTTGCCGTTGCAATGTTGCGATTTGACGTCATGCGGATCGCCGCACCGAATAGCGCGCCATAAACCAGTCCGAACGTGGAAGGAAATCCTGAGGACGCACTGGGACTGGCCACCGCGACCACATCCGCCGAAGGCCGGGGAGCAAACACCAATGCCCGTAGCAGCGCATCGAGAATTTCCGCCAAAATGAGCGCCAGAACCGGAGTGGCCGTATGACGCCAGCCTCCATGGACAAATGCCAGAAGGATCGCCACGATAAGCGTGCCCCACAGAATGGGCAGCTTCGCGGTGTCGCTCAAAAACATCGCCCAGGACGGGGTGCCGAATATCGATTGCAAAGCACGCGTAACCAGCACGTCGCCAGGCAGCGGGCCCTGAACAATGAGACACGCAGAACCCAGTAAGCCGCCTATCGTGATGTAGATTACAGCTCGCATCGATGCCATGTTTGTATCCTCAGGCAAAGCAGAATCTATCCTCCGTCCTTACCGTTTTCAAATGCTTCATCTCCGGCGCTTTCCAGCCGCCAGATTTCACCTGTGTCAATGGCGGCATAAATCGCGCCGTCCGGCCCCAAAACGAGCGAGCGCATGCGCTGCGCCGACAGATCGGCCACAGTGGCCGTTCTGATCGTCATGCCGTTCGCATCCAGCTGCAAAAGCTGGATGCGCGCGCCCTTCAGGAACCCGACCGCAAGCCAGCCATCCCAAGCCTTCCAGTGCGGCCCGCTCAGAAAGACGCACGGCCCCATCCCTTCGGATACGCCACGGTTGTTCCACGATGGTTTGAGCGCGTCGGGGAACCGGTCCAGATCCGTCATGGACGTAGGCGTGCCGTCGGGCTTATTGGACGTATAGCCGCAATAATCGCTCGCGCACGACACTCCTTTTGTCGGTGCCGGGTCCCAGCCGCCGTTGCCGCCCGCTGCAAGCGGCGTTACTTCATCGTCATGACCGGGGCCGTGCTCACAGACAAACGGCTGGCCCGTGCCGGGGCGAAACGCAATGCCCTGCACATTGCGATGGCCATAGGTGTAGATGCGCGGATCGCCTCCGTGCGGGGTATTGTTGCCAGTTGCGGCTTTGCCGTCGCGGTCGATCCGCAATATCTTGCCGCCCAGACGCGAAAGGTCCTGCGGCAGCGGCCCGTTGTGGTTGTCGCCGGTGGTGACGTACAGGTAACCGTCAGCCGGGCTGAATCGAATGCGGCCGCCGCTGTGTGCGCCCGCGCCGCCCCACAGGTTGAGGGACGCCTTAAACGGGATGTCGGCGACAATGTCCTGACGGTCGGCAACAACGGTGTAGGCTTTATCAACGGTGAGGCGCACGACGCGGTTGGTCTTGGCCTTGTCGATATTTGACGCCATGTAGACGTACACATGGCGGTTTTCGGCAAACGCCGGATCAAGCGTGACGCCCAGCATGCCGCTTTGGCCCTGACAGAAGAGGTCGTCCGCCTCCAGGGCCGCGCCGGCCGTTCCGAACAGAAGCCGGACCTTTCCATCAGAGGCGCGCACGGACAACCCCCGGCATTTTTCCGTAAACAGCATGGCCCCATCCGGCGTAAAGGTCAGGTCCCATGGGTCGAAAAGTCCCGACATCACTACCGTGCGCTTTATTTGAGGTCCGCTGTTGTCCGCCAACGTCGACTGTTCTCGGCCGCAATGGACCAAAACGGCCGCGAACAAGGCCGTTAACATCATGGACAGTACCCTTGTTGTTTTGCGCTTCATTGCTTCACCCCTGAATATCTTCTTCGGAAAGAAACTAATTGGCTGTCTTTTCATCATTCCAGGTTTCATTCATTACGCATCTTCCACATTGAGCATAACGTTTAAGTTAATGGGTGGGCATTAACCCATTTCTCCATTGAATGAAGTGTCAGGCATTTTGTTCAATTTCTAACACTGCGGCGCATGAACCCTTTGAAATTCTGGCTATTACCTTCCGCACCGCATCTGATGCCAGGATGGTAATAGTCACTCAAGATACAGATTCTGTTTTCTAGCTGGAATTTCCAATATTCAAAATCAGTGGATGTTTTTAACAGGCGCGCCAGACGAACACCTTTGATAAGTATTCGTCAGAGGCATACTCATTTCTGGTGCATGACTTAGGATTTGGTCATAAATAATTTCCCTGTTTAAACATAGGATGTGCCGACGCCAGGAGGCGCACTTGTGCCCTTTAGGGTATCGTTCGCGAGCGATACGCTTCACTGCGCCGCCTGAAGCGCCTACTTTTGATCAGCACATCCTATGCAAGATTCCAGTTTCAAGAAGTCATTTTTAGCCAAATCCTTAGTTAAATAAGGCATTTTCGCGTAGCAAACCGCCATTACAGACAGGCCAGCAATATTGCGGAATATGACGGTTTTAAGGCACCGTTTATTGGTGGATTGCCAAGGCAAATCCACCCTACAACTCATCCATCATCCAGATAACAGCTGCGCTGCCGACTATCACAGCGAGGACAATGAGGATTTTCAATGATCTCATGTTGAATCTAATATTGGCATCCTATCGTCTACCCAATGCAGTCGTAAGTTTTGAAGTCAAGCGGAACGGACTTTTGCAACCTCGTCCGGCTAAAAAATCAGCGGCGATTGCGTATTGGCCTGCGAAGCACAAGAATCGCAGAAGATTAGTTGTTAGTTTCTGGATAGTTTTTTAAGTAATGCAATAGCTCAACCACTCTATTCTTTATAATGGTTGTTTGGTATGCACTGCGCGAAATAGCGGACGACGATCCAAAATTATCTAATGTCCAGTTATTATCGATAAAGCTGTACTCCGCATCGCGAAACTGAATCCATAGCCGCTGTGAGTGTAACAAGGACTGTTTGCTGTCAGCATTCAGCTGTTTGCTTAAAGCCGTATAGGCTTGGTTGAGTTCTTGATCGAGAAAGTCACTGTACTGAACATATGCCTTGAAGATTTCCTCTTGATTTTGCGCTTGTTTCTCAATAACGATCTCATATTTCTTGCTGCGCGATTCAAAGTCTGCAACGAGATCAGGCGCATCCGGATTATCGATGGCAAAGCAAAAAGAGGCCTGTGCGAGCAACCATGCCGCTAGAAAAAAGGTTTTTGCTTTCGGCCCTATTAAAATCATTGTTTCACCACTTTTTGTAAATACCTTGTGAATAAACATTCCATTCGCATGCTCTTCTATTTTCAAGCCCTTTAGTATTAGACCACCCTATAATCCCTGCCCTGAACCATCTGTTACCCTTATCACATTTAGCAATTTAAATCGGTTGACCGCTGTTGCTTTTAAGAGTAAAAAAACAACGAGAATTTATAATAATTAAATGAATAATAGGTATTTCATATCCCCCATTTGTCCTTTAATTTAATCTGCTCACGACAGGATTGGCGCTTAAAGCAAATTGAGAATATCAACATACAATAATATATGAGACAAAGGTTTAAATAATATTTATTAAAAACATACACATATTCATTTTTTAAACAGCCTTAACAATTGCGAAATATAAATCAAAATATACTAACGACGGGCAAAGAGTTTCAGAATAAAAACCAATAGGCATTGAAAAATTTACAATCCGGTTTACACTTTGAAAAACAGTCGCCATAAGGGTCTATATTTCTGCATCCGGACGATGCCGCATCATGCACAAGGTTATCAATATAATGACCATGTCATTGATTATCAAGTGTTTTATTTGGAATGCCATTTAATTCCAGGCTATTAAATAAGGAAATACAACAGATAAGACATTCAATATTACATAGACCTGTAAATATGATTTTATAAGATGGATTTATTAGATGATTGCGCATGCATTGACCATTGTAATAAATGAAATGAATCAGCATCTTGACGATGTTTTTCAGATGGCCGCGCCGATCGTCGACCTGGGTAATATAGCGGAAGGGTTTGCAGGCGGTCCGGGAAGCGGCGGCGTTGCCAGAAACAAGCTTATATTGTCTGTGGTTAATATCAAGGAAGAGAAAGCGCTAAAAAATCTGCCCAATTATGTCCGGGACGATGTCTCGCTCAAGGCCAGCTACGAAAACCCGCCTGTTTTTCTTAATCTGCAAATACTGATTTCAGCAACGCATACTAATTACAGCGATGCGTTATTGGTATTATCCCGAGCCATTTGTTTTTTTCAGCATAAGAACGTATTTACGCCGGACAATGTCTCGCCCGGCTCAATAACGGCCAATGCGCCCAATAACCCTCTGGACCAGCTGGAAGCGTTTAAGCTGATCTTTGATTTGTATTCGCCGACCATGGAGGAAGTCAATCATTTATGGGGAACCCTGGGGGGTAAGCAATACCCCTTCGTTTTGTATATGCTGCGCATGATCGACCTGAAATTCAAGGCGGTACAAAGCGAAAGCGGCCTGATTACGGAAGTGGTCAGTGATTTTCATCACAAAACCCCGCCGGCCAATCCATGACTGAACGTATCGGCAACCGGTATCGGCCTCTGTTCGAGATACGCCTGCTGCACCATTACTGGCTGGATGAAGGCGCTGCCGTGTTTGACCTGATCAGCGACCCGTCCCGAAAGAACAAACGATTGCACGGCTATGACAGGCGGCCTTTTCTGACGGTAGTCCCAACCGCGGCCACCGCAAAAGCTTTACAGGCCCTGAATTGCGTCTATAAAGATACGGCACCGGGTTTGATAGTGGCGGCTCCCGCCCTTCAGGTCATTCCCGCCGATACGCTGTTCGAATTCATTGTCACCGTTTCCCATGCCGATTTCTTCAACTACACCGCCCTGACGCTGCCGCCCCGGGAAATTCGCACGCTTTATCATCAACCTGAAGATAAAGCCTATCGCTATAAAACCAATGTTTTCGTTCTTTCGAATCTGACCGGCGCTGCGCGCGGCGCAGGCGCCGACAAAACGCTGTTTTTATCGAGCCCCTATTCCGCGGGCGGCGCCGGCGACAAGGTCGAATACCTGATCGATTCAGCCGGCAAGCTGATGCAGTTGACCAGCGACGGCGACGCAGCCGATCCGACTTCCCAGCTATTGAATGCGGATGCCGCCGTTTTGCCTGTGTTCGTTCATCAAGGCGACATACCCGCCATCGTACCGCCTCCCGGCCTTGCCGGCGCACCCGAGCGCGGAATCCAGTTGACGGACGCCATCCCGGACGATGTATTCGCCCTGATCCGCCTGTCGCCGGTCAGGGCCGATGATGACGACTTCAGCTTTATTGACGACAACGGCATCGCCAAAGCGCCGCACCCGGTTTTCCAGGTTCGCTTCAAGAATCGATCGACCCTCCGGCGATACTTTGACAAGAATACGGGCGCTGTGAAATCCACAGAGCCCAATCCGCTCCCATTAACCTATTTTGGCAACGCAGGCTCAAAACAGAAACCGTCGGCAGGTTTTGTTAAAGCGGAAAAAAGCGGCACCAAAATCACCCGGCTTGTTTCGGAAATTTTCACATAACATCCTCATTGTCAAAATACCAAGGTGAAAAGCATGGCAACAATGTACAAAACCCCCGGCGTTTACATCGAAGAAATCCCCCAGTTTCCGCCTTCCATCGCACCTGTGGAAACGGCAATTCCGGCGTTTATCGGCTATACCGAAAAGGCAGATCTCAGCGGCGAATCCCTGGTCAACAAGCCGACGAAAATCGAATCCATTGCCGAATATGAACTGCTTTTCGGCGGCGCGCCTTCTCAGGACGTCACCCTGCTGCTGGATACCAACAACCAGTTTGTGCGGGCCGAAGCCACGGCAAAGCATTATCTGTACGACAGCCTGCGCCTGTTTTACGCCAATGGCGGCGGCAACTGCTACATTGTTTCGGTCGGCTCTTACTCGGACAGCCTGTCCTCTGCCGCCATCGAAGCGGCTATCGACCTGCTGGAGCAGGAAGACGAGCCGACCATCATCCTTTCGCCGGACGTTGTCTCGGACACGAGCGGACCTTATGAATTCCAGAAAAAAGCCCTGGCGCACTGCAATAAGCTGATGGACCGCGTAACCCTCTGCGATCTGACCAGGGCGGTTGACAGTAACGCATTCGAGAGTTCCGTGGCCGAATTCAGGGAAAAGATCGGCATAAACCACCTGAAATACGGCGCAGCCTATGGCCCGTGGATCAGGGCAAACTTGCCGCGCACGCTCCTGCGCCGCAATGTCAAGCTGCAGCGGGACGGTGTGGGAACGCCTGTCCAGTTGAGCAGCCTGACAGCCGATGCGGAGCTTCAGAGTCTGATTGCGGACCTGATCAATGTGGAAAATTTTGTCAATGAGGCGCTGACCAAGAAAAACACCCTTTCCGGCGGCGCGGACAAAACCCTGGATGACCGTTTAAAGGGACTGCTCGATGCCTTTAACGCGGCGGCTTCAAATGCGACGGCGGCGCAGATACAAGCGGTATTGCAGCCGATAACGGACTACATGGTCGGCATTGTCAAGGAAATAAAACTGCGCTACGACGCGGCGCCGGTTGCGGCCAATAACCGCTTCAAGCTGAAAGAGGATATCGAGAAATATATCGCCGGTTCCAATATGAAAACCGCGCTCGAAACGCTGGCGAACCACCATAAATTCTTAACTAGCCTGGACGCCGCCGACATAATTGAACTGGTAAAGTCGGGCGCGGATCTGGATGACGTGGCCGGATTTCTGGGGTTTACCGACGGAGCCACACTGCTGACGCCTCCCCCCGCTCCTCCGACCGAAGTGAACGACGCATACGTTGCCGCCACAACAGCCAACGAGCGAGGCAAGGTAGCCGTAGTACCGGCACTGGCCGCCGCCAACGAAGCCATTGCCTTTTTCCGCTTCCTGGAAGCCACGCAAAGCAATTACGAAAAGACCCTGAACGACGCGCTGCTGACGGCGTTCGGCTTGTACAAGGATCTGGTGACGAAAGCCGCCGACGCCCTCAATGTGCTGCCGCCGTCGGGCGCGATTGCCGGTATATATGCCGCGACAGACCGGGATCGCGGCGTCTGGAAAGCGCCCGCCAATATCAGCCTGAACGCGGTGGTCGGCCCGGCGGTGAAAATTTCACAATACGAACAGGAATCCTATAACGTCGACGCCAACGCCGGTAAATCCATCAATATCATCCGCGCGTTCACCGGCAAGGGCACGTTGGTCTGGGGCGCGCGCACCCTGGCCGGCAACGACAATGAATGGCGCTACGTCAGCGTCCGGCGCTTTTTCAACTTTGCCGAAGAATCGATCAAGAAAGCGACCGAGCCATTCGTGTTCGAACCGAACGACGCCAACACCTGGGTGCGCGTGCAGGCCATGATCGAGAATTTCCTGACCGTGCTCTGGCGCCAGGGCGCATTGCAGGGCATCAAGCCGGAACACGCGTTTTACGTCGCCGTTGGCCTGGGCAAGACCATGACGGCCCTGGACATCCTCGAAGGCCGCATGATCATCGAAATCGGCATGGCCGTCGTGCGTCCCGCCGAATTCATCATCCTCAAGTTTTCGCACAAAATGGCGGAATCCTGAGCAATGCACCGGAACGATCCATTCTTTCATTAAATAACAAGGATAACCATCATGGCACAAGAATATCCGATTCCCCGATTTCATTTTCAGGTCGACTGGGGCGGCGCAAAAATGAGCTTCACCGAAGTGACCGGCCTGGTCATGGAAAGGGAAAAAATCGAATACCGGCACAGCGACAGCAAAGACTTCAACAAAATCAGCATGCCGGGCATGGTCAAGAACAGCAATATCACCTTGAAACGCGGTAAATTCGAAGGCGACTTCGACTATAACACCTGGCTGGAAGACGTCGCCAACGAGCGCGTCAACGGCCGCCGCGACCTGATCATCCGCCTGCTCAACGAAAAGCACGTGCCGGTCGCCGCGTGGTCGGCCACCCGCTGCTTTCCGGTCAAGGTGACCGCGCCCGATCTCAAATCGGATGCCAACGAAATCGCCGTGGAAAGCATTGAAGTGGCGCACGAAGGCCTGAAACTGATGAAAGTCTGACGGAATCCGGCCGATGATTGATTACTATCCGCCGCTGGGTTTTTATTACAAAGTCGAATTCGGCATCAGCCAGGACAAGAACGACGTGCGTTTTCAGTCGGTGTCGGGGCTGTCGGTGGAATACGACTATGAAACCTTCAAGGAAGGCGGAGAAAACCGCTTTGAGCACAAGCTGCCGGTCCGCACCAAATACGCCGACCTGGTGCTGAAGCGCGGCATGCTGACGGACTCGGCCGTGCTGAAGTGGTTTCTCGACGCCTTTCGCGACCGCACCTTCAAGCCGGCGGATATCAACGTGATTTTGATGAACGAGAAAAGCGAACCGCTCAGGACCTGGAAAATCTCCCACGCCGTGCCGAAAAAATGGCTGGTCAGCGACCTGAACGCCAACGAAAGCGCAATCGTCATTGAAACGCTGGAATTGACTTACCGCTATTTCACCATTCAGTAGAGAGCGGCGCCATGATCGACAAACCGGTAACGGACAATGCCCATTGAGATAAAAGAGCTGCACATCCACGTCTCGGTCGATACGTCGCCCGGCGCAAAACCGGCCGGCGCCGGCAAAAACGCGATCGGCGCCGACAACGATGAAGTCAGGGAAGCCATCGTCGCGGAGTGCGTCGAGCAGGTGCTGCAAATATTGCAAAACAAACAGGAACGCTGATGACTGGCAAACTGGAAAAGATGCTCATCCTGGCTTTCGAAACGTCCGAAGACGCCGAAAACGGCGGTCAGCCGGAAGCCAAAGACAAATTCGAAGCCCTGATCAACCCGGAAACCTACACGCTGGACTACAAGGTCAAAACGTCGGACGGACAGGGCCAGGGCACCAGCTCGGCGCAGGCGAAATTCGAATATACCATGCCGGAAGAACTCTCCTTCGAGTTCCTGTTCGACAATACCGGCATCATCGACGGCAAGCCCAATCCCGACGGCGTATTCGATGATGTCAATCATTTCCGGCAGATGCTGACGGGCTATCAGGGGTCATCCCACGAGCCTTATCACCTGAAGCTGGTCTGGGGGAATCTGATTTTCAAAGGCCGGGCTGTCGAACTCAGCATCAACTACAAGCTGTTCAACCCCAACGGCCAGCCGATACGCGCCGTTGCCAAGGTCAGGTTCAAAGGCAGCATTGAAGAGAAAAAACGCGCCCTGCAGGAGGACAAAAGCTCACCCGATCTGACCCACGTGCGCAAGGTCAAGGCCGGCGACACCCTGCCGCTGATGTGCCAGCGGATTTACGGCGATCCGAAATATTATCTCCAGGTGGCGAAAGCCAATGGCCTCGGTAATTTTCGGCATCTGGTCCCGGGAACCGACCTGGTGTTTCCACCGCTGCGTTAACCAAGACCGCTGAATGGCCATGAACAACGAATCGACCATCCCTACCCCGGCAACACCCGACGTCTGCACCCATGCCATACTCATCGACGGCGCGCAGATCTCCGGCGAATTCCATGTGCTGTCGATTTACGTGAGCCGGGAATTGAACAGGATTCCCACCGCCACCCTTCATTTACAGGATGGCGAAGCCGCCAAGGCGACGTTCAAGGCCAGCAACACCGACCATTTCATTCCGGGCAGGAAAATTGAAATCCAGCTCGGCTACCGCTCGCAGAACGAGCCGGTCTTTAAAGGCATCATCGTCAGGCACAGCATCAAAATCCGCAAGAACGGCGCGCAGCTGATCGTGGAATGCCGCGATGAAGCGGTAAAAATGACCCACGGCGTTCACAGCCGCTATTATGCCGACCGGAAGGACAGCGACATCATGGAAGACCTTATCGGCCGTTACGGCTTGCAGAAAGACATCGCCGCCACACCGGCGGCGCTGAAAGAAGTGGTGCAGTACGATGCCAGCGACTGGGATTTCCTGCTATGCCGCGCCGAAGCCAACGGCCTGATCGTCAAGGTTGAGGACGGCAGGATTACCGTGGCGCCGCCCGCCGCTTCCGAATCCTCCATACTTACCGTTCAATACGGTTCCACACTGCTGGAACTCGACGCCGAAATCGACGCCCGCTGGCAAAGCAAGGGCATCACCGCCCAGAGCTGGAACGCAAGCGATCAGGAACTGCTGACCGCGGAAGCGAAAGAACCCGCCATCACCGGCGGCGGCAATCTCGAATATGCCGGCCTCGCCGATGTGATCGGCGGTGACCCTCAAACCATCAGGCACGGGGGCAAACTGAGCCAGCCCGAATTACAGGCCTGGGCCGACGGCCGGCTGCTGAGAGAGCGTCTGGCCAAAGTGCGGGGAAGGGCGAAATTCCAGGGCTTCGCCGGCGCCCTGCCGGACAGGATCATTCAGGTGAGCGGGATCGGCGAACGCTTCGAAGGCGAACTGTATGTATCCGGCGTCCGCCACAGCTTCGCCAAGGGCAATTGGGAAACCGATGTCCAGCTGGGCCTGAGCACCGAACCGTTCGCCGAAACCTACAACCTGCGTCCCTTGCCGGCCGCGGGACTGCTGCCGGCCGTCAGCGGTCTGCAGACCGGCATCGTGACCGTGCTGGAAGACCCCGAAGGCGAAGACCGCATCAAGGTGAGGCTGCCCCTGATCAGCACCGCCGAGGAAGGCGTCTGGGCGCGCGTCGCGACGCTGGACGCCGGCAAGGAACGCGGCACGTTTTTCCGCCCTGAAATCGGCGATGAAGTGATCGTCGGCTTTCTCAGCGATGATCCCCGCTACCCGGTCATTCTGGGCATGTGCCACAGCAGCGCCAAGCCCGCGCCGGAACCGGCCAAGGATGACAATCACCGGAAAGGCTATGTCAGCCGTGAAAAGTTGACATTCACCTTTGATGACGAAAAAAAGATCGTCACGCTGGAAACGCCCGGCGGCAACCGGATGCGGCTGTCCGAAGAAGACAAGGGCATCACCCTGGAAGACCAGAACGGCAACAAAATCACCCTCGACGACAGCGGCATCAAAATCGAAAGCACCAAAGACCTGATCCTGAAAGCCGCCAAGGATATAAAGATCGAAGGCATGAACACCGAACTGAAAGCCCAGACCGCCTTCAAGGCATCAGGCAGCGGCAGCGCCGAAATTTCGGGCGCCAGCACCACCCTGAAAGGCAGTGCCACCACGGTCATCCAGGGCGGCATCGTTCAAATCAACTGACCCGGAGCCATCAAAATGCCCCCTGCAGCACGCGTAACCGACCTGATTACCAGCACCGCGACCTCCGGCGTTCCCATGCCGATCCTGCCGCCCGGAGCGGCCACTGTGTTCATCGGCGGACTTCCGGCGGCGCGCCTGGGCGACAACTGCGGAGCCGATGCCGTCATCAAAGGTTCGGCAACCGTTCAGATCAACGGCCTGCCGGCGGCCAGAATCGGCGACCTGACCGCCGGCGGCGGCGCAATCCTGCCGCCCGGCGCATTGACTGTGTTAATCGGTGGCTGATATGGATCGTCCCTTTCTCGGCCGCGGCTGGTCCTTCCCTCCCTCCTTCGATGCCGGCAGCGCCCGGGTCGAGATGCTGGAGCAGGAATCCGATATCGCCTCCAGTCTGGAAGTACTGCTCGGCACGAGACCGGGCGAGCGGATCATGCTGCCGCAGTACGGCTGCAATCTGGACGAATTGTTGTTTGAGAATCTGGATACGCGCATGAAAACGCTGATGGCCGACAAGATCGCATCGGCCATCTTGTATCACGAACCGCGCATCCACTTGGAAAAAGTGCAGCTCAATGACAGCCGGGAGCGGGAAGGCGTGGTGCTGATAGACATCGTTTACCGGGTGAAAGCCACCAATTCGAGATTCAACTTCGTCTACCCCTACTACAAACTGGAGGGCACCGACATTAACCTCGCTACAACCGTCAACCTTTTGCCTGAGGGCGTTTAATCATGGCGAATTCAGGCAACTGCAAGCAAAACACCGATCCCTTGAAACTGGTCCACGAAGGCACTCGCCAGGATCAGCGCTTTCCCGCGCCCTTGAATCCCGCTTACGCGCCGAGCGATGAAAGAAAGCTCGAACATGCGCTGGTGTTTGCAAAAGCCTATGCCGGACATTTGAAGTTTTATGACCTCAATAACGTCGCGACCGGCGACTGGGCGCCCTTTTTCAGCCGCGATGCCTCGGTGCAACTGGCGATTGCCGCGGTACAGGACATCGATTATTACAAAAGCAGCGTCAAGGCCTCTTTCGACTTTTTGAACAATCTCGGCAACGACGCGCCTGACAAGGAAACCGAACTGAAACAACGCCTGGGCTATCTGTTCAGCATAATCGGCACGCTCGCCAGACAACTGGAACAGTTGAAGGAAGAGCTGGCGCCCGAAATCCCGCTGAAGCACACCTTGCGCAACCTGATCCGAAACCAGCTGGCGCCGGAGTTGAAAAGGCTGATCGCCTACCACGAAGCCTTTCCCAAGTCCGATACCGATTTTGCAGGCGCCCACCCCGACATGGTTCTGTTAGGCGCGCCGACAACGGATTTCACCGGCATTTACCACTATGAGTTTTCCGCAGACTGGATAACGACCTCCGACTCCGACTGGAACGCCTACCTGTCGAGCATTGTCCCGGACAGTTCGGTTTACGGCAGCGGCGCCGGCGTTTTTGAACGCATCAATCACATCGCCACGCACAATCTCTTCAAGTCCGTCTTTGACCAGTTCCTGAAAGTCTATGTCCGCACGGTCGCGGAGGCCAGACAGGCCTTGCAGCAGACCCTGACCGGCCGCGACGATCACGAACCGCACTACGCCCTGTTCCTGGCCTTTCTGCGGTTATTCGACTATGTCCGCGCGGAAACCAATACCCTGACGGCGCGCCATCTGGATTTTTATTACCGGCAGATCCTGCGCCTGAAGGAAAAACCGGCCGAACCCGGCCATGTCCATCTTCTGGTGGAACTGGCCAGACAGGCGGATAGCCACGAAATAGCCGCAGACGCGCTGTTTAAAGCGGGCAAGGACGATTCGGGCATCGATGTCTTCTATGCCAATGACCGGACGTTTGTCGCCAACCGGGGCAAAATCACCGCGCTGAAAACCGTCTATCGGCATGCCAACGCCCAGCATGACAGTCTGCCCTACCAGAGCGGCCGCCTGTTCGCCTCGCCGGTCGCCAATTCAGACGACGGCCTGGGCGCAAAGCTCACATCCGCCGATCAGTCCTGGCAGCCCTTCTTTAACAAGCTGTACAGCCAGGGCGAACTGGCCGAAATCAGAATGCCCGGAGCCGAAATCGGCTTTGCCGTGGCTTCGCACCACTTAATGCTGGCCGAAGGCGTGAGGACCATCACGCTGCGCTTCGCCATCGACCCGGCCGGCACCCTGGACACCGATCATAAAGCGGACGTCGCCTGTTTCGTCAGCAGCGAAAAAGGCTGGTTTCAGGCCGAAGTAACCAAATTCGCCTCGCCTGCCAACGGCCAGTTGCTGCTGACAGTCCGCCTGGGCGGCGCCGATCCGTCCGTCGTGCCTTATTCGGCCAAAACGCATGGCTACGGTTTCGGGACCGATCTGCCGGTGCTGCTGCTGAAACTGACACACAACGAAAACAGCGATTTTCTTTATGCCGGACTTGAATCCGTCCGTGTGCAAAAAATCGATCTGGACGTCGAGGTCATCGGCCTGAAAACCCTGGCGGTTGCCAACGACTTCGGCCCGGTCGACACGTCCAAGCCGTTTCAGCCGTTCGGCGCATCGCCCGCGACTCACAGCAGCCTGGTGATCGGCTCCAGGGAAGGCTTCCAGAAGCAACTGTCATCCTGCACGCTAAACATAGACTGGCAAACCGCGCCTGCTCCCTACCCCGGCGCCACGATCAAAATCGGCGTGGACTTTTTGCAGAACGGCCAATGGTCAGCCGTGGAAACGCTGTCTTTTGATATCGACGAAACCGAATTTGAACTGCTGAGCGGCGTTGCCAGCGAGGTAAAACCGTATGTGGACAAACCTGATCTGTCGGAACAGGCGATGTTCAACACGGCGTCCCGGCATGGCTATGTGCGCCTGAAACTCTCCGGCGATTTTGGCCAGAGCTTGTATGAACAGGCCCTGGCCACTTACATAGACAATGTCATCAATCAAGTCACCCCCAATCCCAAACCCGTCCCGCCTGCCGGCCCGTTCATTACCGAACTGACGCTGGACTACACGGCGACGCAAACCCTGCTGACCGGCAGCGGCCAGCAAACCGATTTCGACGCGCGACCGGGCCGTTTCTTTCATCTGGCCCCGTTCGGCCACGCCGAGCAGCACCCGTTTCTGACGAGCGGCGCCCCCGATCCGTCTCTCTATTTACTGCCGCAGTTCAGGCATCTGAACAGCGCCGGCGGCAACGGCTTCGATAAAAAACTGCCGGCCAATCACCCCGTCCAGCATGAGGCCGAATGCTATATCGGCATCGCCGACCTGCGGCCGCCGCAGAATCTGGCGCTGTTCTTCCAGGTGGCCGACGGCACGGCCGATCCGGTATCGGTCAAACCGCAGCCGCATATCCACTGGAGTTATCTGCGCGACAACGAATGGGTCGGCTTTCCCGAAAACACTGTACAGGACGGCACGTCCGGACTTTTGAATTCCGGCATCATCACTTTCTCGGTGCCGGATGACGCTTCATCAGCCAATACCCTGCTGCCGGCCGGGCAACATTGGATCAGGGCCGCCGTCGCCGCGGAAAGCGATGCGGTATGCCGCCTGCAGATGGTCGCGGCGCAGGGCCTGAGCGCCACCTTCAAAGACAACGGCAACGATCCGGCCTTTGCCGCCCAAACCCTGCCGGCAGGCACCATCAGCAAACTGGACACGCCCCACGCCGCCGTCAAAAGCGTCAGCCAGCCGTTTCCAGGGTTCGGCGGCAAAGGCGCCGAGCAGCCCGACGCCTTTTATACCCGAGTCAGCGAGCATCTGCGGCACAAAGACCGGGCCATCGCGCTTTGGGACTACGAACATCTGCTGCTGGAAGCCTTTCCGCAGATTTACCAGGCCAAATGCCTGAACCATACGCATTACGAACCCGATGAAGACGGCGGCATCTACCAGGAGCTGGCGCCGGGACACGTCACTATCGTCACCGTGCCGAACCAGCAATTCCATAACCTGCGCGATCCGCTGCGGCCCTATACCAGCCTGGGACTGCTGGAGGCCATCAAGGCATTCCTGCAGCCGCGTCTTTCCTGCTTCGTCAAACTGCATGTCAAAAATCCGCTGTTCGAGGAAGTCGGCGCGCAGTTCAAGGTGCGCTTCCACACCGGCTTCGACGAAACGTTCCATGCCGCCAAGCTCGACGAAGCCATCACCCGCTTCCTCTCGCCCTGGGCTTTCCCGGGCGGCGGCAGCCCGACGTTCGGCGGCAAGGTTTATCAATCCGTGCTGATCAACTTTGTGGAAGAACAGCCGTATGTGGATTACGTCACCGATTTCAGACTGTCCCATACCTACACAAAGCTCGACGGCAACGGCCAGAAAATCGAGGTCGTCGATCAGGACGTGACTGAAATAGAAGGCTCGAAAGCGGTATCCATACTGGTTTCAGCCAGGCATCACGCGATCGAAGTCATTAATCCCGCCCAGCAAACAACGGCCGACAGCACCTGTCCGTGTGAATCCGTATGAACAAGATACCCGATAGCCTGCCCAAACAGCCCGAACTGAAAGCCGCCGAGGATTACTACCGTCTCCGGCGCGAAGGCATCGGCTTTATCGAACAGATGGGCAGCCGTTTATGGACGGACTACAACACTCACGACCCCGGCATCACTATTCTCGAAAACCTGTGTTACGCCATTACCGATCTGGCCTACCGCAGCGGCTGGTCTATCACCGACCTGCTGACGCCCGCCTCGCCGCTTGCAGACGCCAAAACGCCCTTCCCGGATCAGGCCTTTTTCACCGCGCGCGACATCCTGACGGTCAATCCGCTGACGCCGGACGATTTCCGCCGCCTGCTGATCGACCTTGAGCCCGTACGCAATGCCTGGGTGTTCTGCAAGGATTGCGCCTGCGGCTTCAGCTATTACGCCTGGTGCCAGAACGATCAACTGCAGCTTTCCTATCAGAAACCCGACGCAGCGCTGCATCCCAAACGAGTCGAGCCGCAAGGTCTGTACGAGGTCTTGCTGGAACTGGAAGCGGACCCCGAACTGGGCGACCTGAACGACCGCAAGATCAGGCATGCCTACAGCGTTTTCGACGCCGAGGGCGATCCGCACCCGACAGCGATGGAAATGCGTTTCCCGGACTGGCAACTGGCAAACCCCGGACAGGGACAGCTGTTCATCGACAGCGGCGACGCCTTCTCGGGCCTGAATGGCGCTTCGTTCACCGTCAAGGTGAGCATCGGCGCCACCAAAACCTACGACGTGTTGACAGACCCATTGCTGGATGACGCCGGGCGCGATAAATACCTGCGCGATCATTGGCGCCAGGTCTGGTACGTGCGCTTCGAGCTGGAACTTTTGCCGGGCGGCGAAAAAATCAGCATCGGCCCTGCCGCGCTGCGCGTTTTCGGCGACGTCGCCGCCAAAAATCAGGCAACGGCCGCCGGCATCAAGGCCTTGTTCGAAGACACAACGCCAACAGGCTTCATTCAGCGCTACCGCAACAAGCTGATCGGAACGCAAGCGGCCGTCGGCGCCGCCAGGGACGCCTTGCAAAAGCACCGGAACCTGGACGAGGATTATTGCCGCATCCGGCTCGTCGATATTGAGGATGTGAGCGTCTGCGCCGATGTCGAAACCAAGCCCGATGCCGATATCGAACGGATACAAGCCGAGATCTGGCTGGCTGTCGAACGCTATTTCAATCCGCCCGTGCCCTTTTACTCCCTGCAGGAACTGCTGGCCGACGGCACGCCCGTGGAAGACATTTTCAACGGCCCCGAGTTGAGCAACGGCTTTATCAAAAAGGCGGACCTAGAAGCCTCTGGTTTGAAAACCGTTTTACGCGTCTCCGACCTCATCAACAGCCTGATGGACATTGACGGCGTCATTGCCGTCAATAACCTGCTGCTCAGCAAATACGACGCCGAAGGCAATGTCGTCAAAGGCGCCGCCGATCCAGGCTGGGCCAGCGACGGCAGCCCGGTATTCGACAGCGATAAAATCAGCGCGGCCTGGCTGCTGTATATCAGCCCCCTGCATCAGCCCCGTTTCCACAGGGAGCTGTCGCGGTTCCTGTTTTTCAAAAACGGCCTGCCGTTCGCGCCCAGACAAGACGAGGCTTACGACACCCTGATACAGTTGCGCGGCGAGATGGAGCGGC
Organism: Methylobacter marinus A45; assembly: GCF_000383855.1. Taxonomy (GTDB): domain Bacteria; phylum Pseudomonadota; class Gammaproteobacteria; order Methylococcales; family Methylomonadaceae; genus Methylobacter; species Methylobacter marinus. The sequence continues at coordinate 4,249,514 of NZ_KB912877.1, read as the reverse complement.
CGAAAATCAAAAACACGCTCAACGACCTGCCCATCCCCGAAGGCACATTCCGCGATCCCGAAGCCTGTTTTCCGCTGCAATACGGTTTTCCGCTGACTTACGGCATCGGCCCGGAAGGCCTGCCGTCTCACGCATCCGGCCAGCGCAAGGCGCAGGCCCGGCAGCTCAAGGCTTACCTGCTGGTCTTCGAGCAGTTCATCGCCAACGCCCTGGCGCAGATCGCCCATACCGCCGACCTGTTCTCTCTCGACCCGGCGACGGACCGCACGTATTTCTTCAAGACATTCAGCGAATCCGTCATCAAGGGCTATGACGAGTTGACCGACGGTCTAGGTACCGCCGAGCTGGAAGCGATGACGGAAACCAAGCCGGAATTCCACGAGCGGCGCAACCGCTTCCTCGATCATCTGATGGCCCGTTTCGGCGAGCAATTTGGCGAATACGCGCTGCTGCTGTCCCGCTCGCAAGGCCAGGCCGCGCAGGATCACCTGATCAAGGACAAGCTGGCCTTCCTGACCGCCTATCCCGGCATCAGCCATGATCGCGGCAAGGCCTTCAACTACACCCTGCCGGTCTCGCAGGACAACCCGGCCGGCATCAAGAAACGCGTCAGCCTGCTGCTGGGCTTTCCCGACCTGGTGTTCAGCATGGATGCCGGCGAGCCGGCCGGCAGCCTTTATACGATAACCTACCAGCTGGTCGACGCCCAGCAGCACAGCTGGTTTGCCGGCAGCCTGGTCGTCGACGCCGGCGACGACGAAGACGCCAAACGCCAGGCCTGGCAGGAGCTGCTCGCGGCCATGAGCAATCCGGCGGCATACGACATTGCGCCCGAAGCGGCCGGCTATCTGCTCAAGCTGAAGGATGCCGACGACAACCCGCTGGGCCAGTCGGATCCGCTGGCAAGCGAAAGCGAAGCCGAAGCGCTCAAGACCGAACTGCTCGGCTGGAGCGCCAACGAGCGCGCCATCGTCGTCGAACATCTGCTGCTGCGGCCCAAGTTCCCGGGCGATGCGCTCTACCCGGCCTGCGTCAGCGGCGGCTGCGGGACCTGCGGCGACGAAGACCCCTATTCGTTCCGCCTGACCTGGGTCATGCCCGGCTGGACGGCGCCTCACAACGACAATATGGACCTGCGCGGTTTCGCCGACCGCACCATCCGCCGGGAAACGCCCGCCCATCTGCTCGCGAAGATCTGCTGGGTCGGCAACGACGGTTTCACGGCCGATCCTTGCGATCCGATCGTCGGCAACGTGGCGGAGCTGCTGAGCGCGGCCTCGGCCAGCGCAGACGAAGAACAGGCCTGCGGCTGCGCGACGGCGCTTTACCAGCGCTTCAGCGATGCCTTCAGGCTGTGGTATCAGGACAAAATCCTGCGCAATTTCCAGCCGGATGAACTGAAAGCCGAATTGCAGACGCTGTTCGACACCCTGGACGCCAATGGCCTGGATTGCGCGATCGTGATTGACGAGGCGCTCTGGCAGCAGATTGCCGCGCTGATGCTGGATTATTTTCAGCCCATCGCGCTCACCGGCTGGCAGTTCGAGCGCTTTGAAAATGCCTGGCGCCAGTGGCTGGAAGCCAACGCCAGAATCGACTGGACCGAAGAACGCCTGCCGGAACAGCTGCACGCCATCCTGTCAGCCAATCTGCTGAGCGCTTCGGCCGCGGATCTGTGCCGGTGCAGCGCCGGCATTCTGAGCGCATACGGCACGGCCTTTTACCAGTGGATGAGCGGCAACGTTCAGCAAGGCCGCGATTTCGGCGACCTCACCGATTTCCAGCCGATCACCATCAGCCTGCGTGAAGAAGGCGACGCCCAGGCGCCGGCCTTCTGTGCCGACGCCACGTTCAGAACCGGCACGGCCGCGGCCATACAGACGCTGCTGGATGAGCGCTATGCCGGTTATCGGGAAGTGTCGTTCCGCCTGTGGCAGGTCGTCAACCTGCTGGCCGGACTGCGCAACGTTTATCCGGATGCGACCCTGCACGATTGCGACGACGGCAGCGATCAAAACCCGGTGCGCCTCGGCAGCACCGCGCTGGGTTCGCTTCACGCCCGCCAGCCGGCCCAAACCCTCTGAAACTTCTGACAATAGTGACATCGCCATGCAACCACTAAAAGATAACTATCCGGTCTTCGAAGCCAATCAGGTACTGACCAATGCCCATCTGAACCAGATGTTCGGCTATCTGGACGAGCAGCAGCGCCTGACGCGGGCCAACCTGATCGGCATCGGCATCGTCTGCGGTCTGGAGATCAGGCTTGACGAGGCGCCGGGCACGATTTTCCTGTCCAGAGGCTGCGGCGTCACCTCGGAAGGCTATCTGATCATGGAACCGGACGATCTGGCGCTGGTTGCGTACCGGACCTACGAATTGCCCCCCGACATCGACTATCCGGCCTTCAAAAACAGCGCGACCAGCCAGCAATATCCGCTGTGGGAACTGTTTCCGGCCGGCGAACCCAATACCGCGCCTCTGGCCGACCCTGCGGGCTTCCTGGATGACAAGGCGGTGCTGCTGTTTCTTGAGCTGAAAAAAGCCGCCCTGCGCAATTGCAGCCCCAACAACTGCAACGACAAGGGTTCGGACGTCACCGTCAAGGTCCGGCGCCTGCTGATCGGCAAAACCGATCTCGACAGCATCATTGCCAATGCGAACGATGCATCGGGTGATTTGGGCCCGGGCGATCTGGAAGCCAGGCTGGCGGCGCAGCTGGACCTGCCGGATCTGCGTCTGCCGCGCTTTAGCGTACCGGACAGCCAGCCGGTGACCAGCCATGACGTGCTGGCGGCCTTCCTGAAAATCTTCAGCGCCGGCGATCTGGCCGCCGCGCTCGGCGACGCGCTGACCCGCGCCTATCAGGCTTTTCAGCCCATCCTGAAGGAAGCCTATGCCAGCGATCCCTTCGTCGGCTTTATGGCCCGGTTCGGTTTTCTGGACAGCGCCGAGCAGGTGCGCTTTCTGCCCTATTACTATGATTTCTTCGACGACCTGATCCGCGCCTACGATGAATTCCGCTGGCAGGGCGTGGACTTGCTGTGCGCCTGCTGCCCGTCCGAAAAACTGTTCCCCCGGCATCTGATGCTGGGCCTGTTGTTTCCGGCCGGGGAAACCGATGCGCCCGGATATCGTCACCGCTTTCTGCCCTCCGCCGCCATCGGCGATTGCGAGCGGCGCACCCGCGAAGTCGTGCTGTTGTTCCGGCGCATGGCGGAGATGATCGACCGCTTTACGCACACGCCCGCTTTGCCGCCGGTAAAGCCGCCGCTGACGCATATTCCCATAGACTCGCAAATTCGCATCACGCCGTCCAGACTGGGCGATGTGGCGTTGTCCGAAAAAGCCATTCCCTATTATTACCAGCAAACCGGCGAACCGCCGTTGTATCGGCTGTGGAATCCAGAGAAAACCCGGCGCCTCAGAGCCCATCACAACCTGAGTTACCGCGCGGACGAATATGTGCCGGCCGCGCCTGCGTTCGTCGCCCAGCCGCTGGCCTACGATCTGGAACCCTACAATTTCCTGCGGATAGAGGGACATCTGGGTAAAAACTATCAAATGGTGCTGAATACCCTGCTGTCGATCAAGTCCAGCCATCGCCTGCCCATCCAACTCATCGCGCTGCGCACGGGGGCTTTCGACGACACCGCGCCCATCGATGTAAACAAGGAAAACTGCCGGTTTCAGGATCTTGAGACGCTGTATGACGTGACGCGCGAACAACTGCTGTGCGCCCTGGTCAAGTCGCTGACCTATTTTTACCACCTGCCTTTCGATGCCGACTCGCCGGTAAAGACGCCGGTCAAATCGCAATTCGCCGTCATCAACCGGTATGCGCCCGATTTTCTGGTGCAGACCAATACCCTAGGCCGCGCCTTTGAAGATTATATAACCCAGCAAGGCGGCGTCGTGCCGGACATCGACGCCAATCTGATGGCAAGCTGGATCAATATCTTTCCTCCCGGCGATATGCTGGTCTATTACAGCTTTTTTTATCTCATTAAACTGAGTGACGCGCTGCCAGACGATTTTGCCGACATCGATTTCGACGACGTCGAAACCCGTTTCAGCAATCTCGCCATTGTCGTCAAAGCCATCGAAGCAAGGCGCGAACACGGCATCGCCAATCTCGACGGCAACTCCGCTGTCCTGAACTGGGAGGAAATCGACGACCGGCTGGAGGATCTGCTGAACAGTTGCCAGCCGGACGCCTTAAAGGCCCTGTACGACGAATATGCGCGCCGCGTCCGGGCGCTGAAGAAAAAGCAGTTTCTCGGCAACTTTTTGCCGGAACATCCGGGCATTCAGCACAAAGCCGGCGTACCGCTGGGCGGCACGTTCATTCTGGTCTACCATCAGAAGCCGGCGGCGAAAACCGGCCCTGCCGCCGGACTCAAAGCCGTCGTGCGGCGCGTCGAGCCTTTCTCGGCGGGCATCATTCTGCCCTTGCACGCCCAAGCGGCCAACCTGAGGGATTTTGTCTTTGTCCGGCCGGAACCTGCCGCGGTCGCCCCGGTCAGAGACGCCGCAACCCGCGTTGCGGCCCGGGCCGACGGCGGACGGATGCCTGCCGACCCGGACCTGCTGGACGCCATCAAGCGCCTGCGCTTCCAGCAGCCTTCGCTCATCAACGCGGACCTTCAACGGGTGCTGGACGGCCTGTCGGCGCTGATACCGGGTTTCTCTGGCACGTTCGGCTCCCCCGATTTCGCCGGCAAGGCCGACAAAATCATCGCCGCAACGGTTGACGACCTGGCCGACGGCACCGTGATCGGCGACTTTTACCTGCCCTATCTTTGCTGCTCCGACTGCGCGCCGATACAGTTCGTATTGCCTAAAACGCCGCCGACCTTTACCGTCGCCATCGGCTGCACGGAACCGGACCCGGCGGCGCCTACGGCGGCAGTCACGATCACCGTCAAGGACGGCATGCCGCCTTACCGGATCAAAATCGACGAACAGGATTTCCAGGATCTGGTCAACCCGGTCCGGTTGACGGCCGGCGAACACACCCTGGTCATCCAGGATGCCGGCGACGCCGTGTCGGCCCCGCAAACCGTCGTCATCCCCGAACCCTTGCGCCTCGGCGAACCGGAGTTCAAATGCTCGGAAGACGGCCAGACTTACGTCGCGACCCTCTCGATTGCCGGAGGCACTCCGCCTTATACCGTCAACGACGCGCCGCTGGACGGCGCCAGCTATACCAGCGCACCGACGGCGAGCGGCGCCAGCCTGTTGTTGCGCATCACCGATCAGCGGCTATGCACGGTGGAAACCATCCTCGCCCATACCTGCCAATTGCCCTGCGACTTGCCGGATGACGGCCAGTCGCAACGCTGCGCCTACCGGCTTTGGCTGCAGCCCGCCATGGATGACGGGCGTTACCGGAGCTACAAACAGACCTCCGGACTCAAGCTGCGCTTTAACGGCCAGGACCTCAACCTGAGCGGCACCGACGATCTCCTGCAAATCAGCGTCGACGACCTTAACAGCGACTTCAAAACCGCGATGACCGCTGCCGTTGAAAAACTCAATGAAGTCGTCAACAAGGCCATCAACGAGACTTTCGGAGAGCTGAGCCGGGATCGCCTGACAATCAGCTACGCACCGGATGAAAGCGATCCTTTCGGCATTCTGTGGATAGAGCATTTTATCAAGGACGCCTTCAGCTTCACCTTCGAGTTCAGTTTCAGCAACTCGGCCTCTGCCGGCAATTTTTCCGTGCGCTATGGGAATGACGCCATCGGTGCGGCCCCCTTCGATGGCGCAATCTTTACCAATTTCGATCTGGACAATAAAGAAACCCGCGTGCCCGCCTTTGCCTGCAGCCGGCGCAACCAATGCACAGGCAGCGATTTCGTCAATCTTTGCGACGGCTTCGATCTGAAGCCCGATTTCGTTTTGAACGAGGAAGGCGACACGCGGTTCATCTTCGCCATCAGCGAGGAAATACCCACAACCGGTATCGCCGCCTGGGTATGGGATTTTTCTACGCCGACCAAGGAGCCGTTTTATGTCGGCGAGAAAATAGCCATTGACTGGCAGCCCGGCGGCTTCATAAGACTGACTGCGATCAGCGACAAAGGCTGTTTCAGTTCAACGTTGAAAGACTTGCGCTAATGACCCACAGCATCCGCCGGCACCATCTGCACATCCGGGTCAACGGCACCGAAGCCGACGGCCTGGCCTTGCATAACCGTCTGCCGGACTGGTGCCGGAACCGGCTGTTTCCTGCGATTGAAAGCGCGCTGGACCGATGCGTGCCGGCGACGGAACACTTGTCGCTGGAGCGCCTGGAGATCGATGTGGGCGAGATCGCTCTCGATCGCCTGGAGCAGGACTTGCCCGAGTTGGTCGGGCGGGCGCTTGAAAAGTCGTTGCGGCTGCTGCAACCGCCTGCGGGAAATTTTGCGGCGGCAACTGCGGGCGATATCAGACAAAGACCGACGCCGCAACGCATCGAGGAAGCCTGGGTTTATTTTTTGACGACCGGCACGCTGCCCTGGGGCCTGCGCCTGCCGGCAGGCGACAATCTGGAACGAACGTTGCTCAGGGTCTGGCGGGAAAACCCTTCAAGCCGTCATTCCGGCGCTGTCCTTGCCGCGCTGGCCTCGGCCAGCGCCAGGCAACGTCTGGTCCGGCAATTTTCCGAAGCGTTTCTGGCAATTCTGCTGAAGCGGCTTGCCCCCGGCCTCGAAACAATCATGGCGAATATTATGCGCCAACTGAACCCTGTCGAACTGCCGGCCGAGCCCGTCAAAGCTTTTTCCAGACAACTGTGGGAGGCGGCATTTGCCTTGATGGCAAGCTCCGGGCCTTACACGGAAGCCCGAATCATCCGCACCGCCTGGCGCCGGCTGCCGGTTACGACGAAGCAGCGCGATCGTCTGAAGCCCCTGCTGGAGCGCAGTTGGCCGGGCGTTATAGGCAAGCCCGAAAATCAACCGCCAGATCAGCGTTTTCCCGCTTCTGAAAACACGATAAACGGCAATACCCGCAGCCCTGACGGCAGGATTTCCGAAGATGCCCGGCCAGACCAGCACCCTGAAGCGGCTGAAGGCATTTATGTCGAAAACGCCGGACTCGTTCTGCTGCACCCGTTTCTGCCCCGGTTTTTCCAGGCCCTGGGCATTGCCTCCGAAGGCGAGGTCATTGTTCAGCCCGAACGCGCGCTGTGTCTGCTGCATTTCCTGACGACCGGACAGCGCATCGCGCCGGAGCATGAACTGGTGCTGCCGAAAATACTCTGCAATATTCCTTTAACGGCGCCCGTCGAGGCCGATATGGACCTGACCGACTCGGAGACGGAGGAAGCGACCGCCCTGCTCGAAGCCGTGATCGGCCATTGGGACGTCCTGAAAAACACCGGTATCGACGGCCTGCGCGGCACGTTTCTGCTGCGCGCCGGAAAAATCACCCGGCGCGATGACGGCGACTGGCGCTTGCAGGTGGAAAGCAAAGCCTTCGATATTCTGATGGACCAGCTGCCCTGGGGCATCAGCATGATAAAACTGCCCTGGATGCCACGGATGCTTTGGGTGGAATGGCGCTATTGACCTCATGACCATGGGTGGAAAAAGATGAAAGCGAGCTCAGAAAAATCGTCCACTACGGCCTCGAAGACCGCGACCCAGACGGCGAACCGGCCCTTTTTCGCCAAGGCGGGCGGCGGCGATTTCTTCGCGCCGGCCAGTCAGTCTTTCGCCGCTTCCGTGCAAACGAAAATGACGGTCAACAAACCCGGCGACACGTTCGAGCAGGAAGCCGACAAAATGGCCGACAAAGTCATGCGCATGCCTGATCCTGCCCCGGCGCCGATTAAGGAAGAAAAACTCCAGCGGCAACCGGAAGATAAACTGCAAAAGCAGGAAGAAGAAAAAATACAGAAAGCAGCCCTGCCGGAGGAGAAAATCCAGAAAGCTGCCGCGCCGGAAGAGAAACTGCAGAAAAAGGAAGAAGAAAAACTACAAAAAGCGGCCTTGCCGGAGGAAAAAATCCAGAAGGCCGAACTGCCGGAGGAAAAACTTCAGAAAAAAGAGGAGGAAAAAATACAAAAAGCCCCGGCTGAAGAAGAAAAACTGCAGCGCAAAGGCGACGCCGGCGCGCCGGCCGTCAGTTCAAACATTCAATCGGCGATCCAGAACAAAACCTCCGGCGGACAACCGCTTTCCAGCGACGTGCGCGGCTATATGGAGCCGAGATTCAACGCCGATTTCAGCAACGTGCGCATCCACAGCGACCCTGAATCCGCCAGCCTGAACCAGCAACTGAGCGCCAGGGCGTTCACTTACCAGAACCACGTTTTCTTCTCCCAGGATCAATACCAGCCGGGCACCAGCGAAGGCAAGCAGCTGCTCGCCCACGAATTGACCCATACCATCCAGCAGGGACATGCCGTACAGCGCAGCCCGCAGGTCAACGCCACGACCTCGCCGCCGGCTGTACAGCGCTTTCTCGGCATCGATATCCCGTCCTGGCAGGACGTTCTGGACTGGCTCGCCGAAAAAGCCTACAACATTCCGGGCTACCGCATGTTCACTATCGTTATCGGCGTCAACCCGATCAACGGCGAAAGCGTCGACCGCAGCGCGGCCAATATTCTCCGGGCCATTGTGGAGTTCTTGCCGGGCGGAAAAATCATCACCGACGCCCTCGAGAAATACAACGTCTTCGAAAAAGCGGGCAGCTGGGTCGAAGGCCAGCTGAAACGGTTCGCCAATCTGCTGGGGACCGTCAAATCCGCAGTCGACCAATTTATGGACGACATCGATTTTCTGGATGTCGTCCTGCATCCTGTGCGCACCTGGAATAGAGCTGTCGACATCTTTACCAAGCCCGTCAATGACATCATCGACTTTATAGGCAGCATTTTCCAGGCGATCCTGCAGTTCATCCGTGATGCGGTATTGATGCCGCTGGCGGCCCTGGCGCAGGGCAAGCCGGGCTTCGATCTGCTATGCGCGATACTGGGCAAAAATCCGATCACCAACGAGCCGGTGCCGAGAAACGCCGACACCCTGATCGGCGGTTTCATGAAACTGATCGGGCAGGAAGAAATCTGGGAAAACATCAAAAAAGGCAATGCCGTGCAAAAGGCGTGGCAGTGGTTCAATACCGCCCTGCAGGAACTGTTCGCCATGGTCGTGCAATTCCCGCAGGACTTCATCGCGATGCTGAAGTCGCTGGAAGTGATGGACTTTATCATCCTGCCCAACCTGTTCATCAAGGTATTTAAAGTTTTCGGCAACTTCGTCGTGAGATTTACCTCGTGGGCCTTCGGCACCACGCTCAGCCTGCTGGAAATCATCTTCTCGGTGGTCGCGCCCGGCGTCATGCCTTATATCGCCAAAGCCAAGGCCAGCTTCCAGAAAATCATCAGAAACCCGATCGCGTTTGTCGGCAATCTGGTCAAGGCGGGCAAAATGGGCTTCACGCTCTTTATGACCAACATCGGCAAGCACCTGAAAACCGCCCTGATCAAATGGATTACCGGGCCGTTAGGCGAAGCCGGCGTTTATATCCCCAAATCGTTCGCCTTGATGGAAATCGTCAAGCTGGTTCTGTCGGTCCTGGGCTTAACCTGGCAAGACATCCGCGGCAAGCTGGTCAAGATTATCCCCGACCCGATCCTGGCCGGCCTGGAAAAAACCGCCGGCATTCTGGTCACGCTGGTCAAAGACGGGCCGGCGGCCGCCTGGGAGCAGATCAAAGTCGAACTGAACGAACTGAAAGGCCAGTTGATCGCGCAAGTCACGCAAATGGTCACCACCGAAATCGTCAAGGCGGCGATCACCAAGCTGGTGATGATGATCAACCCGGCGGGCGCGTTCGTGCAGGCCGTACTGGCCATCTGGAACACCATCACCTTCTTCATTCAAAAGATCAGGCAGATCGGCGCGGCCGTCGCGGCCTTCGTCGACTCCATCTCCGCCATCGCCGCCGGCCAGGTCGCAGGCGCGGCAAAGAAAGTGGAAATGACGATGGCCCGAACCCTGACCGTGGTCATCGCGTTCCTGGCCAAGTTCGCCGGCCTGGGCAGCATCCCGGAAAAAATCGTCGGCATCGTCAGGAAGATTCGCCAGCCGATCGATAAGGGCCTGGACAAGATCGTGGCGTGGCTGGGGAATATGCTGAAGAAAGCCGGTGGTTTCCTGGCCGATAAGGCCCAATCCCTATTGGAATGGTGGAAAAATAAAGTTTCTTTCTCCGACAAGAAAGGCCAATCACATAAACTCTTCTTTTCCGGGCAAAGCGAAAATGCACGCCTTAAAGTAGCTAGCGTGGAAATGTTCACCGAGGAGTTTGTCGCCAGAATCGAACAGATACTCGCCCAGCCTGAAGAAGCTTTAGCCCGATCATTTGCCTTGCCTTATCTGTCCAGGGCCAAACAAAAGAAGCAAGAAATAGACAAAGTCAAAATTCAAATCGAGAGGGAAAAGAAAACCAATTCGCCCAGCGTTAAGTTTACAGAACAAAAACTCAAAAACCTGATGAATGAAATGGCGGTCAATATGGCCCCATTGTTCGATGTCTTGCCCGAAAACCGCGCGGATGACCTTCCTGCCGAAGCCTCTCCCGGAAAATTCGTGACCTTGCCCTATAAAGGCACTGAACGCAAAGCGGAAATTTTGTTTGCCAGCAAGGAACGCGTCAACTACGAAGTGCAATCACTTTCATCAAAGATGCAGTTAAAAACGGTCGACTTCAAAAAACGATGGGCGGCAGGAGAAATCCGGCCCTATGTCGAAGGCGGCTCACGCGAAAAATACTTGGGGGATACCCCTGGAAAGGCATCGTCAACCGGTAGAGCAGTAATTGCCCGCTATAAAACCTCCGTTAATGAAAATAATGAAGTTTTGGTGCAATTAAAGGATGGCAGATGGTGGCCACTGTCGGATTGTGATATGAGTCACGATCCAATCGATGCGGTAGATTTCTGGAACAACACAGCCCGCAAAAACGGCTGGGTTCCCAAAGGTCCGGAAGTAAGAGCCTGGATGTTAAATCCCGCGAATTATATTCTTGAGCCGAGCAGTGAAAACAGAAGCCGTGGCTCCAGACATAAACAAAAATACCTGGCGCCGTAAATCACTTTAAATTAAAGGAAATTATGTTGGATCTTTTTGCAAATTTTAAACCGTCAATCGCGGATTCAGTTTGCCAGACTATAGACATTGGCAAACTACATTTACCTTCCGGTCGCATTTTTTGCTGCGACCCTTTTCTCAGCGATGAAGTCAATGCCCTGGATATAACCGTTGCTCCTGGAAGATATGATGTAAAGCTTTGCATCGCCTCTCTTCCTGAATGGGGAAAACGTGTTGCCCTTGCAGGACTGATCATTTCAAAACATGCTCCAATGCGTTGGCAGGAGGCAACCTATTCGATTGACGGTGAGCAACTTTCCGGTTTTCCCGTAGATGCCGGTTTGGCCTGTTTTATGGATCAGGAAACCAGACAGCGGTTTATTCAAATTTTCGATGACTTCTACACTGCAAATCCCGATGGCAACTATTACGATGATGTGCTCGCAGATGAATTCAAACTCAGCGCCGATCCAAACAATCCCCACGCTTGCGGCGACTGGACTTTGCATTATCCCAGCAAGGATAGCCCAATAAACATCGCAATGTTTGCCAGCGGATTGGGCGACGGATTTTATCAGGCCTTCTGGGGCATGGATTTTATGGATAGACCCGCAATGCTTATTATAGATTTCGGGCTGTTGGAAAACTGATACTCTAAGTAAGCAATCAATCGTAATAACTATAAAACCGGCTACCCAATGAACTCCAATATTGCTAACCTTCAGATTGCTATCACCTGGCTGAGGGACATCGTCTCAGGCTGTCTGGATGTCTATTTTGGAACAACTGAAAGGTTTGAGAAAAAGCCTCTGAATTTTTACGATGAAAGCTCCTGGCTAGGAACATTCATTGAACATCACAACCCGGAATATGAGGAATTTATAGTCTTACTTCTTGCCATCGCTCCACACGTCCAACCCCACTTCTTCAACCGGCTCATCGCCGAACACCTCCCCGAAGGCGGCGATTTCCCCGAATTCGGCGGCGTCAAAGGCACCAACCACCGCGGCATCCTGCCCACCGGCGAAACCGCGCAGTTTATCCTGGCCGGCGACGATCTGGAAAAGCGCCTGGAAATCCAGCGCATCCTGAGCAGCGAACACTGGTTCTCGCAAAAACGCATCCTCTGGATGGAGCCGGTGCGCGAAGGCGAACCCATGATGAGCGGCCGCCTGGTCATCGATCCGGAAATCGTCGAACAGCTTACCGTCGGCACCGTCAGCAAGCCGCGCTTCAGCCTGGATTTCCCGGCGGAATACATCGAAACCGAAATGGACTGGGGCGATCTGGTACTGCACCCCACTACCCTGCGGCAAATCCACGAGATCGAAAACTGGATCGATCATAACGATACGCTGCTGCATGACTGGGGCATGAAGAAAAAAATCAAGCCCGGCTACAGGGCGCTGTTTTACGGGCCGCCGGGCACCGGCAAGACCCTGACCGCGACGCTGCTCGGCAAGCAGGCCGGCAAGGACGTGTTCCGTATCGACCTGTCGCGCGTGGTGTCGAAATACATCGGCGAGACGGAGAAAAACCTGTCGCGACTGTTCGATAAAGCGGAAAACAAAAACTGGATTCTGTTTTTCGACGAGGCCGACGCGCTGTTCGGCAAAAGGACCGACATCCGCGACGCCCACGATAAATACGCCAATCAGGAAGTGGCTTATCTGTTGCAGCGGATCGAAAACTACAACGGGCTGGTTATCCTGGCGACGAACCAGCGCGCCAATATCGATGAAGCGTTCGTCCGCCGCTTTCAGACCATCATCCATTTCCCCATGCCTCGTCCCGAAGAGCGTTATGAAATCTGGCAAAAAACCTTTCCGCCCCAGATCAGCATCGCGAGCGACATCGACTGGCAACAGATTGCTGCACGATACGAACTTACCGGCGCCAATATTCTGAATGTTACCCACTATTGCGCAGTCGAGATTCTGGCCGATCAATCCCTTTCGCTCGACCTGAAGCGCCTGGAAGCGGCTATATTGCGTGAGTTCATCAAGGAAGGAAAAGTGGTTTAGCCGGGAGTCCGGCTTGATTGAAAATGGCTGTTGCGCACGGACCTCTTCGCCTGAAGAACCCGGTCGCTAACTTCGCTGTTCAATGCCTCCTTGTCCGGATTGAACCATAACTCACCGGGCCAATCTGATCCTGGTTTCACCGCTCTTTATCGCTCAGGCCATCTTTGCCTGACTATTTCGTAGGCAACTTTCACGCTGCCAGTATCTGGCAATCAGAGCCGCCATGACCTTCGGTCAAGCTTACCGTGAAAAAACATGTTGATCCGGGATAGTGGAAATGGCGATACACGGTCATAACTTGCCTACGCAGGAGACTTCTCGATCAATACGGTTCGTACCGCCTCACTTGTTATGATTGAGGAAGCAGCGAATACGTAATTTCTACAATAGCAAAATCGGATAATACGTGTAATACTGTTTGGCGCCTGAGTTTGTGACTTAGGTTATATAATTCAACAGCTATTTAATTTGTTCAATAACTTGGAGAATAAAAATGAGCCACTCAACTTACATGTTAGCATTCGCTTCAATGCTGGCTATTGCGAGCAGTGCAAATGCAGAACCTGTAACTTTATCTGATGTTCAAATGGATGGGGTCAGCGCTGGAGCAATAGTTATAGACCCACCGATTATTTCACTTCCCAAATTAAAAACAGACGTTTTCATGCCTGGCTCTACATCCCAGTATTACGAGCAAGAATACCAGTTGGTCCCCGGACGTGAGTATTCTTTGCAATTGTTCTAGGTCCCTGGAGCTGTCTCTCTCCTTAACGCTCAACACATTTAAGTGCCGGCGTTAAACAGCTCATCAATCTTTATATACGCTGTAATCAGTGGCGAGCTAATAACGAACCGTTTCTAGCAGCCGCTTTAAAGTCCTTAGTGCTTCAAGTCATGAGTAGCTTAATTTTTCGAGCAAATAAGCAATCTCATGGATAGAAAGTTACGATGGGCTTTAACGATGAGCTTTATTGGGGAAAAATTTACTATAAATAATGGGTTGTAATACAGTATTACCTATTCAAGGCTGGTTTCGACTGGCCTTTTTTGTGCCTGGTACTACAGTTGTGGATTAGGTTTCTGCCTGCGCCGCCGGTAGTGGCAAGTACGGACCAAAGCTTGATGGCGATGTTTGTCAATAGTGGTCGTGTTTTCTATGCTGTCTGGTCTCCAGGCTTCGTTGTTCAATCCACACTCCTTGTCCGGGCTGAGCCATTCCTCATCGACAGGCGACCGATCCCTTTATCGCAACATAGCGCGTTAAAAACCGACGATGATAAAGCGGCCGTGATCAGGAACGGTTATCTGTCCGAACGTTCGATTCAAACAGGGCTCGGCGACATGGCCGTCAAAGTGCGGAAGGTGCGGGACCCCAAGCGGGACGGGGTTTGTAACCCCGTCCCTAACGTTTCTATACCACCCAAGCCAAGCGGCTACGCTCAGCATAGCGCTTCACGTTACAAGTAATTTGGTAAGGAGCGACGAGGCCGGGTTAGCCGACGACCAAAACCAATATTCAGGCCTTGAAACATAACTTTTCCGCACCGGATTTTCATGGATATAGTTAAGCTTTTGCAAATAGAAAGCAGGGTTTTCAATCTTCTTCGGCGCATTGGTCTCCATCCAAAATTGAAAACTGCCCTGCTCATCAACAAACAGTTTCAACACATTTGGCTCCGTGCTTTCAAGATTGCGCCTGAGTTTACCGGAAGTGAAGCGTTTGAAATCCCGTAAAAATCCCGCCATATCCGGCGAAGTCACTATGAGATGGATATGGTTCAGCATAAAAACATAGCCGTTCAATTCCAGCCCTTTGTTGTCCTGGCAATAACGGATTGAATCGGACAGGATCTGCCAGCGGTTATGGCGATCGAACAGGTAATACCAGCGTTGAACGGTTAGAGTGAGATAGTAAGTGCCGGCATTAAGCTCGGCGGCTACGCGTCGGGATGGCATGGTGAATCCTTTCTAATTTGGTTGTGATGCATGCGTATTTCCTTTCCCATATATTAAAAGAACGTCAGCGTCAAACGTTAAGGACGGGGTTGCAAACCTCGTCCTGCGTGAGTGCGCATTAGCGTTAGCGTAATGCGCCAGATGATAGAGGCCAACATGCTATAAATTGCGCCTTATCGTGTTCAGAGTACACCATCATTTAGCGACAGGCTGAAGATGAACGATCGATCTATTTAACAACACCGCTTCACCCCCCGCCACTTCTCCTCCTGCCACTGCTTGAAAAACTCCTTTTTGCTCAGCGGCTGGCAATGAACGTGCTCGGGGTCGGCCTGATGATGCCTGGCAAAGTGCTCCAGATAGCGCTCATAGGCATCGTCGCCGGAAAGGCGACGTACGATTTGCCAGAATGACTTAAACCTTCTAATCATCAATCCCTCACCCATTCCGCCGCCAACTGACTCGGACTATGCGGCACTTCGGTCAGCGGCCGTATCGGTTTGCCGGCCAGATGAAGCGCGCATACGCGCAGCATGTCGAACACGATCGTCCACAGCAGCGCGACGAAAAACAGCGTCAGATAAGCATCCAGGTGCAGGTTGAAGATCAGCTGCGGCGCGATGGCGGCTTTCTCGGGTGGCAGCGTGCCGGCTGCCAGTTTGTCGGACAGGTTGTTGGCGGCCGCGAAGAAGCCGATGCGGGTGTCGTCGCTGGTGATTTTCTGCCATGAGGCGGTGCTGGTGATGATGATCAGCCACGATAGCGGCAGGCCGGTCACCCAGGCATACCTGAACTTGCCGGACTTGATCAGAATGCCCGTCGCCACGCACAGGGCGATGGCCGCCAGCATCTGGTTGGCGATACCGAACAGCGGCCACAGGATGTTGACGCCGCCGTTCGGGTCGATGACGCCGATATAGAGGAAATAACCCCAGCCGCCCACGACCAGCGCACTGGTCAGGATGACCGAAGGCGCCCATGAGGTTTCCGCCATTTTCGGCCAGATATTGCCGAGCATGTCCTGCAGCATGAACCGGCCCACGCGCGTGCCGGCATCCAGCGTAGTCAGGATGAAGATGGCCTCGAACATGATGGCGAAGTGATACCACAAGGCCAGCAGCCCGTCGCCGAAGGCGCTGCCGAAAATGCTGGCCATGCCGACGGCCAGCGACGGCGCGCCGCCCGTGCGCGCGAACAGGCTGGCCTCGCCCATTTTGCCGGCCAGCGCCTGCATCTGCTCCACGGATACCGGAAAGCCCCATGATGAGATGGTGGCAACGGCCGCGGCCGCTTCCTTGCCGACAACGCCGGCCGGGCTGTTGATGGCGAAAAACACGCCTGGATCGAGCACGGTCGCCGCGATCATGGCCATGACCGCCACGAACGACTCCAGCACCATGCCGCCATAGCCGATCATGCGGATATCGCGTTCATTGGTCAGCAGTTTAGGCGTCGTGCCGGACGATACCAAGGCATGGAAACCCGAGACCGCGCCGCAGGCGATGGTAATGAAAACGAACGGGAACAGCTTGCCGCCGAAAACCGGCCCCGAGCCGTCGATGAATTGCGTTATGGCCGGCATTTTCACATCGGGCTGCAGCACGACGATCGCCACGGCCAGCAGCGTGATGGTGCCCAGCTTCATGAACGTCGACAGATAATCGCGCGGCGCCAGCAACAGCCAGACCGGCAGAATAGCCGCCGCGAAGCCGTAGGCCATGACCCACCAGGCCAGGGTCAGCCCTGCGTGATCGAACAGGCCACGCAATGTTTCGCTGCCGTCGATCCAGCCGCCGCCCGCCACCGACAGCAGCAGCAGCGTCACGCCCAGGGCCGACGCTTCCAGCACTTGGCCGGGGCGGAAATGGCGCATGTAAATACCGACGATCATCGCGATCGGGATCGTCGCGGCGACCGTGGAAGTGGCCCAGGGACTGTGCTTCATGGCATTGACGACCACCAGTCCGAGCACGGCGATCAGGATGATCATGATGGAAAACGTGCCGATCAGCGCCGCCGTGCCGCCCAGAGGTCCGAGCTCGTCGCGCGCCATCTGCCCCAGGCTTTTGGCGTTGCGGCGCGTGGACAGGAACAATATCACCATATCCTGCACGCAGCCGCCTAGCACCGAGCCGAACAGCAGCCACAAGGTGCCGGGCAGATAGCCGAACTGCGCCGCCAGCGTCGGCCCGACCAGCGGTCCCGGGCCTGCAATGGCCGCGAAATGATGGCCGAAGACGATCCATTTGTTGGTCGGTACGAAGTCGCGGCCGTTGTCGAGGCGTTCGGCCGGCGTCGCGCGCGTCTGATCGACGGCCAGCACGGTCGCGGCAATCCAGGCCGCATAAAAACGATAGGCGATCGCATAGACGCACAGCGCGGCGGTAATGAACCACAGCGCATTGATGCTCTCGCCGCGGTTCAGCGCGATGCCGCCGACCGCAGATGCCCCCAGGATAGCGATCAGTAGCCAGATGGCGTTTTTTAATAGGTTATTCTTCATAGCTTTTTATTAGGTTATTGTCATTTTATGCTTCTTGAATTTATGCCGGAGCCGGCCGCTGCTATAACTGCTTTCTGACTTCCGCCAGCACTCTCTCCAGCAAATCCGGCTGCCCGGTCTCAAAATTGGCCGCGTCGATTTCCCGGCGCAGCCAGGTGAACTGGCGCTTGGCCAGTTGCCGCGTGGCGACGATGCCTTTCTCGACCAGGGTGTCGTAATCATACTCGCCCGACAGGTAGGCCCAGACCTGCCGGTAGCCGACCGCCCGGATCGAAGGCATTTTTTCCGTCAGATCGCCGCGCTTGAACAGCGCTTCCACTTCTTCAACCAGGCCCTGCTCCAGCATAATTCTGAAACGCTGGGCGATGATGTCGTGCAGGATCTTTCGGTCCGGCGGAGCGATGATCAGTTTGATTTTACGGTAGGGTATGTCCTGCGCCTGAGCTTCTGTGAAGAAAGAGGTCATCGGCCTGCCGCTGATCTCGTACACTTCCAGCGCCCGTTGTATGCGCTGCGGATCGTTGGGATGAATCCGGGCCGCCGATTCGGGATCGACTCGGGCCAGCCGCGCATGCAGGGCTTCTTTGCCGAACTGTTCCAGTTCCTGATCGAGCTTCGCTCGGACGGCTTCATCGGCTTCGGGCAGCACGGCCAGGCCGCTGTTCAAAGCGTTGAAATAGAGCATGGTGCCGCCGACCAGTATCGGCAGCTTGCCGCGTCCTGCGATATCGGCCATCAAGGCCAGGGCCTGATCCCGGAACTGGCCGGTCGAGAACGATTCCGCAGGGTCCAGTATGTCTATCAGGTAATGCGGAATGCCGCCGCGTTCGGCCAGCGTCGGTTTGGCGGTGCCTATATCCATGCCTCTGTAAACGAGCGCCGAATCGACGCTGATGATTTCGCCGTTGAGCGTCCGGGCCAATTGCACGGCCAGGGCGGTTTTTCCCGAGGCCGTCGGCCCCATCAGGAAAATGGCCGGAGGATGTTGGGTTTCTTGCGTCATAGTGCCGAGATAAAGGTTATTGCCCGCGCAGGAAGAATTTGTCGAGATCATGGGTCGACAGTTCTATCCAAGTCGGCCGGCCGTGATTGCATTGGCCTATTCTTTCGGTCTGTTCCATTTCGCGCAGCAGGGCGTTCATTTCATCGACCGTCAATCGACGATGCGCGCGCACGGCGCCGTGGCAGGCCATCGTGGCCAGGAGTTCGTTGATCTGTTCCTGCACCCGGGTGCTCGCGCCGTGTTCGATGATGTCGGCCAGCACATCGCGTATCAATGTTTCCATGTCGGCATTGTTCAGCAGCGCCGGCGTCGAGCGCAGGATGAGGGTCTCGGGGCCTGAACGGTTCAGATCGAAGCCCAGCGACATGAAGAAATCGTATTCCTGTTCCGCCAGATCGGCTTCAGCCGGGCTGACTGTTAGCTTGATGGGCAGCAGCAGCGGCTGGCTGGGCACGTTGCCGTTGTGATACTGCTTTTTTAAACGCTCGTAAGTGACGCGTTCATGCGCCGCATGAGCATCGACCAGAATGATGCCGTTCGGGGTTTCGGACAGAATATAGATGTTGTGCAGATGGGCGATAGCATAGCCCAAAGGCGGCGCTCCTTTTGTTTGCGCGACCGGCTGCACCGATTGTCGCGCGGACTCGGGTTTCGGATACAGCGCCGCATACGCCTGTATCGTTTCCTCGACATTCAAAGGCAGCGATGCCTGCTCCGGCGTCCTGGGCGTGTAAACCGGTTTGTAACTTTCGACCGGTTTCGTCTGCGGCTGAGGCTGGGGCGTGAATTCCTGTACCGGCATGGAAGGTGCGGAAGACGTTTCCTGATGCCCCGGCCTCAGATCGGCCAGCGACCGGTGCAGCGCCGAAAACAGAAAATCATGCACCAGCCGGCCTTCCCTGAACCTGACTTCCAGTTTCGCTGGATGCGCGTTGACGTCGACCAGCGTCGGATCCAGCGTCAGGAACAGCACGAAGACCGGGTGCCGTCCGTGGAACAGCACGTCCTGGTAGGCCTGTTTGACGGCATGGGCGACCAGTTTGTCCTTGATCAGGCGGCCGTTGACATAGAAAAACTGCATGTCCTGCTGACTGCGCGAAAAGGTCGGCAGGCCCACCCAGCCGGTTAGATGCAGGCCCGATGATTCGAAATCGATTTTGACGGCATTCTCGATGAAAGCCGAGCCGCAGATGCCGGCGACGCGGCGTTCCTGCTCGATCTCGGTGGCCGCCGGTTTCAGGTTCAGGACTTCCCGCTGATTATGGGTAAGCAAAAAACCGATATCGAAGCGGCTCAGCGCCATTCGTTTTATCAAGGTTTCGATATGCGCGAATTCGGTTTTTTCGGTCTTAAGGAATTTGCGCCGGGCCGGTGTGTTGTAGAACAGATCGCGCACGTCGACCGTGGTGCCTTCAGGGTGCGGGTCGGGTTGCGGATCGAAATCCCGCTCCGTGCCGTCGGCAGTGACGCGCCAGGCGCAGTTGGCGCCGGCGGTGCGCGAAATCAGCGTCAATCGGGCCACGGAGCTGATACTGGGCAATGCCTCGCCGCGGAACCCCATGCTGACGACCTGTTCCAGATCCTTCAGTGTGGCGATTTTGCTGGTCGCATGCCGGGACAGAGCCAGCGGCAGATCTTCTTTTACGATGCCGCCGCCGTCGTCCCGGATCTTGATCAGCCGGATGCCGCCCTGCTCGATTTCGATCGAGATTTGCCGGGCGCCCGCATCGAAACAGTTTTCCACCAGTTCCTTGACCACGGATGAAGGCCTTTCCACGACTTCGCCGGCGGCAATCTGGTTGATGAGTTGAATGGGGAGAGAATGAATACGCATGACCAGCCCGGATAAATGCCCTATTTTATATGACTGGGCATTGGCTGTGGAAATTTTAACGGCTGAATTTACGCCGTTGAAAGAAATGGGCGGCCTGACAGCCGCCCAGGTGATCACATATCAAGTTTGGTATTGGCTTCGGCCATGTGAGTCGTCGGTGTATTCCGTTGATTGAAATAGTTGACGATGCCTTTAAAAATGGCCAGCGCCATCTTCGATTGATGCGCGCTGCTGCGCAATTTCTGTTCTTCCGACGGATTCGAAATATAGGCGGTTTCAACCAGAATGGATGGAATGTCGGGTGATTTCAGCACCATGAATCCGGCTTTCTGCACCGAATGCTGATGCAATTCGCCAATTTTTCCGAAGTGCTTTAATACGTTCGACGCCAGGTTAACGCTGGCATCTTGTGTGGCGGTTTGGGATAAATCCAGCAACACCGAAGCCAGAACATCGTCTTTATTGTCTAGCCTGACGCCGCCCACCAGGTCGGACGCATTTTCACTATTGGCCAGCCAGCGCGCGGCTTCGCTGGAGGCGCCTTTTTCCGACAAGGTAAATACCGAGGCACCCTTGACATTGGGATCCTGAAAAGCATCGGCGTGAATGGAAATAAACAAGTCCGCCTTGGCCGCCCGGGCAATTTGCATTCTTTTGCGCAGGTTAACGAAATAATCGCCGTTGCGGACCATGACGGCGCTCATGCCGGGCTGTCTGTCGATCAGCGTTTTAAGGCGCCGGGCAATGGAAAATACGACGTCTTTCTCCAGAGTGCCGTGGGCGCCCTGAGCGCCGGCATCCTTGCCGCCGTGCCCCGCATCGATGGCAATTACGATGCCTTTGCTTTTATGCGCGACCGCTTTTGCTTTGACGGCCACTTTCCGGGCAACCGCTTTTTGGGGCTGGGCGGCGGGCTTGACAACGACGGGCTTGGCTTTGGCTGCTGGCTTAGCGGCCGGTTTGTCCTCGGGAGTCGCCGGGCCTTTATCGGTCAGGTTAACGATTAAATGATTGCCGTCCTTGACGCTTTCTGAACTGACTTGTCTTTTTAAATCCAAAACGACCCTCAAGTCGGTGCCGTTTTTCACCGCCGAGCGCAGCCTGACAAACAGGGGATGAGAGGCAAGCGGCTGGCTTAAAGGTTGTTTTGAACTGACATTGAGGATATCGATCACTAATCGCGACGGATTTTCGAGATGAAAAATTCGATACTTGGGAGCAGAGCTCAGATCAAACACCATGCGCGCCTGACCAGGCCCGGTAATATATTTCAATGAATTGACGTTGATTTGCTGCGCATAACTGGATACAGACAATAACTGTAATACGAAAATAAACAAGACCTTCCAGATTTTTTTCATAGCTATGATCCATATTAACAACAATCTTGTTTAGATTATAACAATATGTCCTTGTTTTTCCACTCTCTTATCAGACTTTTTTTACTAACTCGATAGTCCGCCCGGTACCTTCCGCAGTCAAGGTAATGACGACATCCGGCTCGGGCAGATAGCCCTTGCCCATGTCCGGCCATTCGATAAAACACACGGCCTCCTGGTCGAGGTAGTCCCTGATGCCTATCCATTCCAGCTCTTCCGGATCAGAAATCCTATACAAATCAAAATGAAAGACTTGTCGACCGGCCAGATTATATTCTTCCACCAGCGTATAGGTAGGGCTCTTGACCGCGCCGGTGTAACCTGCCGCGCGCAGAAAACCTCTGACCATGGTGGTTTTTCCCGCCCCTAGATCGCCATGCAAATAAACCAGACATCTGGTCGGCAACGATGCCCATAGCTGCGCGCCGAACTGCTCTGTTTCCTCTGTGTTGTTTAAATATTGTTTCATGAATTGACCAATTGCCTGAGATGGCTCATTAAATCGCTGGCCAACAGGCCTCTTTCTCCGTCTTTTTCCACCGCCCGGTCCGCCGCCAGACCATGAATATGAACGCCTTGCTGGGCCGCCTCTTTCATGGGCAATCCCTGGGCCAGCAGCCCGGCAATCACCCCGGCCAGCACATCGCCCATGCCGCCAGAAGCCATGCCCGGATTTCCCGAGGTCGAAACGGCCAGTTCATCTTCGGAGGCTATCAAGGTGCCGGCACCTTTCAGAATGGCGACACCGCCGAATTTGGCCTGAATTGCCGCGACCGAGGCGAATCTGTCCTGTTGCACTTCGGCTGTGCCGCGCTGCAATAAACGCCCGGCCTCGCCGGGATGCGGCGTCAAAATCCAGTTGGGCTTTGCGGCAGGCGCCCGGGCCAACAGATTCAAGCCGTCGGCATCGATAACCAACGGCTTTTGGGAATTTATCGCGACACTGAACAGTTCATTGGCCCAGTCGCTTTGCCCCAGTCCGGGGCCGACGATGATGACATCGGCCTTATCCAGCAATCGCTCCAGCTGGCTGGCATTTTCCACGCCATGGCACATCAATTCCGGCCTGTTCAGATTCATGAGCCCTGCATGCTCGGGCCGAGTCGCGATGCTGACCAGTCCCGAACCGACGCGCAATGCAGCCTCGGCGGCCATTCTGGCGGCTCCGGAAAAGCCCTGCTCTCCGCCTATAACCAGCACATGCCCGTAATGGCCTTTATGCGCGCAGCGCTCACGCTCCGGAAAGCGCGTTTTGATGACCCGGACCGTGCCTGACGGTACCGATTCAAACACATCATCGGGCACGGCCAGGGAGGCATAAAAAATCTCGCCGCTATAGTCGGCCGCCTGCCCGGTAAACAATCCCTGCTTCAGGCCGATGAAAGAAACCGTGCATTCGGCTTTTACGGCATAACCCATTACATTACCGGTATCGGCGCTCAGACCCGAAGGAATATCGACGGCAATAACATGTTTCAGATTGTTATTGATGAACACGATGGCCTCCGCATAAGCGCCTGTTACCGGCCTGTCCAGCCCGGTACCCAGGAGCGCGTCTATAGTCACGTCGGTCTCAATGTCCAGATCAGAATGAAACGGCACCACCGTTCCCTTGGCTTCAATGAATTTCCGGCAGGCCGTCAAGGCATCGCCAGTGAGTTTTTCTGGATCGGAAACACTATACACGTTCGCGTCGAACCCGGCTTCCAGGGCCAGCCTGGCTATAATATAGCCATCACCCGCATTATTGCCGGCGCCGCAAAAAACCGCCACCGAGTGCGCATAAGGCCATTGATTGCGGAGGCATTGAAAAACAGCATAGCCTGCCCTGCTCATCAGTTCAAAGCCGGGGATGCCGCGTTCCTGGATGGCGATCCGGTCCAGTTCCCTGACTTGCGCTGCTCGATAGAGTTTTATGGGTAGTTTATGCATGTCATCAAGCTCCAAAAAGCTTATCACTTGCATTTGAGTGCGCAATCATAAAGAATCTCCCGTAACCTTAGTATTTTGTACCTCAGCCATTATATTCCTGTATTCATCGATGGACACCACCAGCGCTCAAAAAATGGCGGATCTCGCCCGCCAAATCAAGCAATGGGGACAAGAGCTTGGCTTTCAGCAGGTCGGCATTACCGATACCGATTTATCGGAAGCGGAAGCTCATCTGCAAAGCTGGCTGGCCAATGACTTTCATGGTGACATGGACTACATGCAGCGCCATGGCGTCAAGCGCAGCAGGCCGGCCGCATTGCAACCGGGAACCGTCAGCGTGATTTCCGTGCGCATGGATTATTTGCCCGAACCGGCCGAGTCCCTGCACAAGACGCTCGATGACCCTTATTCCGCCTACATTTCACGCTATGCGCTGGGCCGCGATTATCACAAAATGCTGCGTAACCGTTTGCAGAAACTGGCCGACAGAATACAGCGACACTACGGCCCGTTCGGTTACCGGGCTTTCGTCGACAGCGCTCCGGTCCTGGAAAAGGCGCTGGCCGAAAAAGCGGGGTTAGGCTGGATAGGCAAGCATTCGAACCTGATTAACCGCAAGGCGGGATCGTGGTTTTTCCTCGGGGAAATCTATACCGATCTGCCGTTACCGGCCGATGCAACCGCCACTTCGCATTGCGGCAGCTGTTCGGCCTGCATGACGGTCTGCCCGACCCAGGCGATTGTCTCGCCTTACCGGGTGGATGCCAGACGCTGCATATCGTATCTGACGATTGAGCTGCAAGGCCCGATTCCCGAACCGTTCAGGCCGCTGATCGGCAACCGGATCTATGGCTGCGACGACTGCCAGCTGATCTGCCCGTGGAACCGTTTTGGCAAAATCACCGGTGAACAGGACTTTCATCCCCGGCACCGGCTGAATACGCAGCAATTGCTCGCTGTCTTTGCCTGGAGCGAGGCAGAATTCCTGGCCAGGACCGAGGGCTCGGCCATACGCCGCATCGGCCATGAGCGATGGCTGAGAAACATTGCCGTCGCGCTGGGCAACGCGCCGGCTTCGCCGCCCGTGATCGCGGCCTTAAAGGCCATGCTCGCTCATCCTTCAGAACTGGTGAGAGAGCATGTCCGGTGGGCCTTGGACAGGCGACTGGACCGGTTATCGCCCGGTTAACGCCTGCCCAGCCGCTGTTCGGTTTCCAGCACCCGTTGCGTGGTCTTGAGCACGGTGTCGGGATTCAGGCTCATCGAATCGATACCGATTTCCACCAGAAACTCGGCCATTTCCGGATAATCCGATGGCGCCTGGCCGCATAGACCGGAGTGACTTCCAGTCCGCCGCGCACCTTCAACAGCCAGGCGGATCATCTCTTTTACGCCGGGGTCGCGTTCGTCAAAATCCTCGGCGACAATGGACGAATCGCGGTCCACGCCCAGAGTCAGCTGGGTCAGATCGTTCGAGCCTATCGAAAAACCGTCAAAATGCTCGGCGAAGGCATCAATCTGGATGACGTTGTTGGGAATCTCGCACATCACATAGATTTTGAGACCGTTTTCGCCGCGCTTCAGCCCGAGCCGAGCCATGTACTCGAGCACGCTCCGGGCTTCCTGAACACGCCGGCAGAATGGAATCATCAGGATGACATTGGTCAACCCCATGTCCTCGCGCACGCGTTTCATGGCGGCACATTCCAGCGCGAACCCTTCGGCATAGGCCGGATGCGTATAACGCGAGGCGCCCCGAAAACCGATCATCGGATTGGCCTCATCGAATTCAAACCAGCGACCGCCCAGCAAGGTGGCGTATTCGTTGGTTTTGAAGTCCGACATGCGCACGACCACGGGTTTGGGATAGAACGCCGCGGCGATCGTGCCCACGCCTTCCGACAGTTGCCTGATAAAGAATTCTTTCCCTGTTTCATAAGGGCCGGTTAATTTCCTGAGCTGTTCGAGTTCGCCCGGGTCCTGAACCTTATCCGGATGCAGCAGCGCCATCGGATGCGCCTTGATATATTCGGTAATGATGAATTCCATGCGCGCCAGACCGACGCCATCGTTAGGCAGGAAACTGGTTTTGAAGGCCAGTTCGGGATTGCCGATATTGAGCATGATTTGGGTTTGCGGCCGCTGCAGCCCGGACAGATCGGTGCTTGTGATTTCAAAATCAAGCCGGCCTTCATAAATCTTGCCGATATCGCCTTCGGCACAGGATACAGTCACCAGCGCCTCGTTTTTAATGGCCGTCGTGGCATTGTCGCAACCGATGACGGCCGGCACGCCCAGTTCCCGGGCGATGATTGCCGCGTGACAGGTTCGTCCGCCGCGGTTGGTCACAATCGCCGAGGCGATTTTCATGATGGGTTCCCAGTCGGGCGTGGTAATGTCCGCCACCAGCACATCGCCGGGGTTGAACTCGGACAATTGCTCGAGTCTCTCGATAACGCGCGCCTTGCCGACGGCAATCTTACTGCCTACCGAATGTCCTGTGACAATCGGGGCGGCTTTTTGCTTAAGCGTGTATTGCTCCAGCACCATGCCGCGCCTTTGTGATTCCACGGTCTCGGGCCGGGCCTGAACGATATACAACTGACCGTCAACACCGTCCTTGGCCCATTCCATATCCATGGGTCGAGCCTGTCCGGCCTTGGCGCTGTAATGCTTCTCGATTTTAATGGCATAATCGGCCAGTGTCAGGGCATCCTGATCACTGATACAAAAATGCCCGCGCTCCTGGGCCGATGTGACTATGTTGCGCGTGGATTCGCGCGTGCGTCCCTCGCTATAGACCATTTTGATCTTTTTCGCCCCGAGCGTGCGCCTTAATACCGCCCGATGGCCCTGCTCGAAAGTCGGTTTATGCACGTAAAACTCGTCCGGATCGACGGCGCCCTGCACGACATTTTCGCCCAGTCCGTAAGCGCCGGTTATGAAAACCACGTCGCTGAAACCCGATTCGGTATCCAGCGAAAACATGACGCCGCTGGCGTCCAGGTCGGATCGCACCATTTTCATGATACCTATCGATAACGCCAGTTTGAAATGGTCGAAGCCTTGGTCGATACGATAGTGAATGGCCCGGTCGGTAAACAGGCTGGCAAAGCAGC
Source organism: Methylobacter marinus A45 (assembly GCF_000383855.1). Taxonomy (GTDB): domain Bacteria; phylum Pseudomonadota; class Gammaproteobacteria; order Methylococcales; family Methylomonadaceae; genus Methylobacter; species Methylobacter marinus. Next base: position 4,222,671 of record NZ_KB912877.1, on the reverse strand, counting down.
GCTTGCAGGCATCCAGTAAAGCCTGGTCTCCGCGGATATTCAGATAGGTATCCTGCTGACCGGCAAAGCTGGCGGTAGGCAAATCCTCGGCCGTCGCCGAGCTTCGTACCGCGACGCTCAAGTCCTCGCCATACTCCTGCCGCAATCGGGCGAAGGCATCCAGGATCTCATGTTCAAGATCCCCCGGTAAAGGTGCGGCATATATTATTTCCCGTGCCTTGCGGGCCCGTTTGGCAAGATCGGCGACATTATCCGGATCAAGTTCATCCAATGCCTCATGGAGAAGTTCCCAAGCCCCGGCCTGGTCCAGCACATAACGATAAGCTTCAGCTGTTATGGCAAAACCATTGGGAATCCTGATGCCTTGCTGCGTCAATTCTCGATACATTTCACCCAATGACGCATTTTTACCGCCGACCAAAGGCACATCATCGATGGTTAACTCGTTAAACCAGCGGATGTAGTTTGCTTGTTCAGACATTATCTTTGTTCTCCTTATAAATATTCCCGACTGCCTTATGACTTGGGTTGCAAAGAAGTTACCAGCATTTGCCGGTCTCGCCAATAATTTGTCTGAAAATAAATAACCCTAGAAAAATTGTGTGACAATTTGCCACATTATCAATTATTTCAGGCATTGCTAGCATATTAGTATGCGCTCTTACTTGCCTTTGGCTTTAATCCGGGAGCTTATATTGTGATTGTTAAGCTCCTTTTTTTTTAATTTTACGGCTTGACTTCCGGTTCAAATTTACCAATCAAGCACATACATACTTTTCCACAATTCCTGTGGATAACTCTGTGCATAAGTTCTAGATAACTGCGCTCAGCCCCTGCTCTGCCTATGCTTTTATTAGATTGTAGTGTTTTTATACAAAAATATTACATTTATATATCAACAACTTATAACTTTATAATTTTGATAAATAACAGTTGTATTACAATCTACAGTCATGCTAGCACTATTAAATAGTCTGTGCATAAGCGACACATGTTAAGCTTATGAAAACATCTCATGTCAAGCATTTTCAGCCATATTATAGGGATTAAAACATGCCATTGTTTACCGCCCTTAGCCTCGCCTACAGTTTCATAGTCCAAAGCGCCAGTTCATTACTCAATACATTGAGCGCTCCGGCATTTATGTATATCGGCATGGTTTTGTCGATCAGCAGTATTGCGGGGATCGTTTTCAAGAAGCTGCCGGCGAAAATCTGGTATGACCTCTTCGCCAGCGGCGCATTATTGGCCTGGTTCGGCTACTGGAGACCATTATTTTATGATGATTCGCCGATATTTTTCTTCTATCCGCTTTATTTCGCCTTTATGACGGCGTTTGTGTCATTATTTTTTATCCAGAGATGCCAAACCATCGACTATACGACTTTCTGTTATATGAAATCGTTTTCCGAAAAGAGCAGGCTGCCGCCCTGGCTTGTAATGGCAGGCATTTTGATAAGCCTGGCATGGCATCAGCATTACCTGCTGTTTCCGACCATGATGACCGTTCTGATCGCACGGTTTGCGTTAACGAGCTGCGTTGAATACCACCTGAAAAACCGGTCGAATTTATAAACGTACGCATGGGATAGGGATATCTGCGAGCGGCAGATATCCGGATATGTAAAAGTTAAATGGCAACGCCTACCGGCAGCGCTTCAAACCAGTCCAGAAAGCGTTTGACGTCGTCGCCTTTGAATATGCGCCCATGCTGGGGAGCCAGCATATCGATCTCAAGGTTTCTCACCCGCTCAATCCAGGCTCTTTTTGCCTGATTGGATGGCATCCAGCGCTGATGGAAATAGCGCATTTTTTCGACGTGCGCATCGAATTTATCGACAAACATCGGAGCCCCCGGCGCTTCCAGTGCCGCCCCTACATCGCCTGACATCAGGATTTTGGCATGCGGATCGTAAACATGAAAGTTTGCCGAGGAATGCAGATAATGCGCGGGAATTATCTGCAATTCAACGGAATCCAGATTAATGACGCCGCCTTTATCGGGGATCGGCACGTATTCAATAGTGTCACAGCCATAATGCCGCAAAAACCCTTCCCACAGCGCCGGCGCGTGGAGTTTTGCCTTAGGCAAGGCCTGGTCCCATAAGCCTAGCGATGAAATCACATCGGGATCCTGATGCGAGGCGAACAGGTCGGTTATCTGCTCCACTGGAACATGGTTCAATACCGCCGCCAGCATTGGAGCAAATAGCTCGACGCCGCCGGGATCCAATATCAGGCAACGATTGGCCGCCCGCACGACGTACTGATTGGTATCAATGATGTTATCGGGTTTGTTCTGATCCCTGCCATAAGCTATCCATTGGTACGATCCTTCGTATATTTTGGTCATTTTCATTAAAAAACAAGGCCTCTTGTTATCAGCAACTACTCTGCTATCACTATAATGGATAATACACTTCTACATCGTTGTACATTATCATGAATAATCTGTGCGGCATTATCCACACTCTCGGCAACAGCTTGCAGACTTTGCATATACTCACCCGCCTGCGAGGCTTCAATTCTGGAGTTCGCGGCAATGACGCGCGCGGCCCTGGCTGGCCGCATCACGGCTTCGAGCTGATTTAGCAACTGGGAAACATGCCATCTGAATTGTCCGCGGCTGGCCTGCATTTTGATTTTTGCCGCCTCCACCCGCGCCTGAATGGATTTGCCATGGGCCGCGCCCTCGGCCATTTGAGCCGCCTGCTCGAGTTTTCGGTAGGCATCGGCGGTCCGATATTCGTTAACGGTCAGTTGATACAACAGCAAGGAGTTTTCGTTGATATCATTAACCAGTTCCAACGTTTCCTTGGCCAGTTCATTGATAAAATCGGTGATCGGCTGAAAGCCCTTGGCTTTTTCCCGGGCGCGGAATGCAATGGCTTTGGCATTTGCCGCCGCCAGGGAAATTTCTTTGGCCACTTCCATTACCGCGCCTAATTCCGCGGCAATGGAATCGACTGCGATAAACTGTGACTTGTTCTGTTTATTCGTTGTTCGCATGTTCATTTACATCCTATGAAAGGCTGCCGTCTTTAAGATCCCGTTTTCAAAGCATTACAGGGCATGTCTGTTCAGCTTACTCGGCCCTGAGTCAAGGTTATAACTTGCTGCGCGATTTCCGTTATCGGCTTGACATGGTCTGTGCAGCCTAATTTAAAGGCTTCACCGGGCATGCCCCAGACCACACTGGTTTGTTCATCCTGAATGATCGTCTTCGCCCCGGCTTCATGCATTTCCTTCATGCCTTTTGCGCCATCCGTTCCCATGCCTGTCAGCATAATGCCGATAGCATTGGCGCCAACGCATTGCGCAACTGACCGAAACAAAACATCGACAGCCGGTTTATGCCGATTCACCGGCGGCCCGTCATGCAACTGAATGATATACTTGCTGCCTTCTCTGGCCAGCAGCATGTGCCTGTCTCCCGGCGCAATATAGATATGCCCGGCCTCAACCGGTTGCCCGTGCTGAGCAATACAGGCCGACATCTTTGAGACCAGATCGACATGGCGGGCGAATGATGCACTGAAGGCTACCGGCAAGTGCTGCGTTATCAAAACGGCCGGCATATCGGCGGGCAAGTCCTTGACAACGGTTTTAATTGCTTCCGTGCCGCCCGTGGAGGCACCGATAGCGATAATTTTCTGCCCGCCTTGGGGATATCTTCTTATCGACTCGGCTTTTAAAATAATATCCGCCGAATGTTTAACCTTGATATCGGACTCTGTTGTTAATCCCGGCTTTCTAACCGGCGTGGCATGGTCGCTGATTTCCTGAACGCGCGCTTTGGCCGCCATTTTTACTTTGTTGATTAATTCCTCGGCATAGTCCGTTAGTGTTTTAGCTATATTCACCTTGGGTTTGGCAATAAAGTCCACTGCGCCCAATGCCAGGGCATTTAAGGTCACGTCCGCGCTCTTTTCCGTGAGCGTCGAAACCATTACCACGGGCATCGGCCTCAAACGCATCAGGTTGCGTAAAAAAGTGATGCCGTCCATGCGCGGCATTTCGACATCCAAGGTTAATACGTCCGGATTCAAGAGTTTGATCAGATCCCTGGCCACGTAGGGATCCTCGGCCACCCCGACTACTTCAATGTCCGGGGAAGAATTGAAGATTTCCGTCAACAGTTTTCTGATCAATGCAGAATCATCAATAACCAAAACACGTATTTTTTCCATAGTTTTCTCTTAAAAAAGCTCAACCTCGCCTTCAACAGGCTCGTCCTTAATTTTGTTAAAGTACTGCATCTCTCTATTTATGATCGTATCATTATGTAAATCTTGGATTTTTTTCATGCGGACTTTGCCGGTTTGAGGAAAATACACGATTTTCCGTGGATATATATCGCCTAAATCCTGTGATAACAACAGCAGTCCTTCGGTGTCGATATATTCCAGAATGAATTCGATATTTTTAAGGCCGATATCGGATAGTGTGGGAATGATTTTACCGCCTCCAAATACCTTTAACTCAAGATTTTTTCTTTTGCCGCCATTGCTGAGAATGGTGTTAATCAAATGCTCCATGGCAAAGTTGCCATAGCGGGTGGAATTGCCCAATACGGCTTCGTTGCCCTGTTTTAGCTTTTCTGCGCTGGTTTGAGGCAACATAAAATGATTCATACCGCCAATACCGGATTCTTTATCCCTGATGCAAGCGGCCACGCAAGACCCTAATACGGTCGTGATCAATTCATCGGCTTTGGTGACGTAGTATTCGCCGGGTAAAATTTTCGCGGCAATGATTTCATGTTCATTATCCCAGTAACGGTTGATTCGCTCGAAACCTGAAAGCGAAGGCGGGCTAAAGTTATTTTTAGAAATCATTAAATTTTTATATTAATTTTTTGTATATGGTATTGCCCACTAATCCGAACTCGGATGAAAGCTGATGCAATGATTCCGAATGGCCGATAAATAACCACGCTTTGTCGGCCAGCAATTTTGCATACTTTTTAGCCAGCAGGGCTTTGGTTTCACGGTCGAAGTAAATCAGCACGTTACGGCAAAAGATAAAGTCAAATTGCCCTCGCATAGGCCAATCTTCCATTAAATTCAATTGATTAAAACGTATCAGCCGCTGCAATTGCGGCTTGACCCTTACCCGTACCGGATTGGCTGCCTTATCACGCATAAACCATTGCTTCAGTCTTGTTTCGGATATCCCCTGTACACGATCGATCGCATAAATACCCTGTGCCGCTATGTGTAATACATTGGTATCCAGATCAGTTGCCAGAATCCTGATGGTCCAGTCCGCAGGCACGTTTTCCAGCAAGGTCATTGCGATCGAATAGGGTTCCTCGCCGGTTGAGCAGCCGGCAGACCACACTTTAATTTGCCGGGTATGTTTATTCCTGACCAGGATCTCCGGAATAACATGGTCGCGCAAGTAATCGAAATGATGATTTTCCCTGAAAAAAGAGGTGAGATTCGTGGTAATGGCATTAATGAACTCGGTGAATTCCTGCTCCGGGTGATCGTTAAGATACCGGCAATAGTCCTTGAAATTTGTAAATCCCAGCACTCTTACCCGTTTCGATAGCCGGGAATAAAACATATCGAACTTGCCATCAGGCACTTGAATTCCTGAATGTTCTTTGGACAGATTTCTTAAGAAATTAAAATCTTCCCGGGTGAATTTAAATTCACGCGTTTTTTCTTCCAGTGCCATTGCCTGCCTGCTTTTTCAATAGAGCCCAAGAATATCTAATGCCCGTTTCCGTCAGGCCTCTATATCGAGTATTCCCGATAAGCCCAGCAATGCAGCGGATTCGATAAATTTATCAGATGGTGAATTAATAATAATGTCCTTATCCAGTTTGGCCGCTTTCTGTTTCAGCGCCACAAATAATTGCAGCATTGAGGTATCGATTGAAGTGACGGCCGATGCATCCAATACAATAAGATGATTGGCATCCAGCGATTTCTTCAGCTTTTCATGCAGCAGTTTCACTTTTTGGATATTCAAAACCGCATCCAAGTCGATGAAGGGGCCATCTTGGTCGGCTTCATCCTGATCCGTCTCAGGGATATCCGTTTCGACAGGCTGTTCATTATCCGATTGATCTAAAAATTCATTTTGGCCAGTATCGGTATCAATCCCTGATAGTTGTTCTTGTGATTCCTGCATTTCGTCGATACCCTCGCCCATCCAGGCAAGAGGATCATATCCGATTAAACTATTTTCATTATTTGCCGCCATATATCATCACTCTGCTTTCCTGAAAATCCTTGGCAAGGTTACGAAAATCCCTTGCGGATCGACTTTTCGGACTATATTCTAAAATCGTTTTACCAAAGCTTGGGCATTCCGCCAGCACTGCCGTTTCTCTAATGACTGTCGCTAATATCTGTTCTGGAAAATGCTGAAGCAGAATGTTTAGCACTTGTTTCGATATAGGCCTGGTTGGTGAATATCGTGACATCACCAACAAGATTTTGTATTTCTTCTTAAATACCCTTTCAAATTTCCTGATGGTTCCCATCAGATACGACAGGCCTTGCAACGCCAGAAAGTCGCCGGTCATTGGAATCAAAATTTCGTCCACGGCAAACAAGGCATTGGTCACCAGCAGGCCCGATGACGGCGGGCAATCTATAAAAACGAAATCCTGACCGCTAAGTTTCCCCTGAAGCGCATGCCTTAGTAAATCTCCGCTACGCGCGCCCTCTTCGCTTAACTGTTCAATTTCCGGAAGCCTCCGGCCCGATGCAATCAATTGCAGGCCCTCCCGAACGGAAACAAGCTGCTGTTGAAGCGTTCTGTTATTCAAGAGAACGTCGTCAATACCACTATGGTTTTGTGTGACCCCCAAGGAAACCGATAGATGGCCTTGCGGGTCGAGATCAATTACCGTAACTTTTTTTCCTGAGCCGGCAATTGCATGGCCTAAATTAGCGGAAGTCGTCGTTTTTCCTACTCCGCCTTTCTGATTGATGACCGCAACCACCCTCACCTAGCACACCATGCTATCGATGCTTTCCAGTTCATCCGGATTCAGTAATTTGTCCACATCCAGCAACATAATCATGCTTTGCTTATGAACGTATATGCCCCGCATGTAACGTGTATTTATTTTTGCTCCCAGATTCGGCGTCTGCTTGATATCGGCTACTTTTACATCCAGCACATCCGACACGGCATCGGCTACGACTCCCATAACATACGAGTTCTCATCGTGTTCAACGCAAAGCACAATAACAACGGTCATGGGTGAATATTCACTCTTCTCCATCGAAAACCGTTCCCGTAAATCAATGATCGGAACAATAGAGCCCCGTAAATTTAATGCTCCTTTGATAAAAGCCGGCGTATTGGGTATAACGCGAACGGCTTCCCAGCCTCGTATTTCTTGTACTTTCAGAATTTCCACACCATACGCTTCCCCGGCGAGCTGAAAGGTAAGAAATTGCTCTATTTGACTGTTGGATGCCTGAGTATCAGTTGTCATATTTAATCTAGCTTGCTATGGATGGGTATCTATTGACCTTTAAAACTCTTCCCATTCGCTATCGTCGGCCAAGGCTTTAGCGAAAATCGGCGTGGCCGGCGTTACCGGTTTGGGGGCATTTTTTACTGATGGTATCGATGAAGCCGTTGAAACAGAATTGCTTGCTGGTGGTTTAGCTCCGGCATTGACATTGTTAACTTTAAAGAAATCGAGCAATCGGGCCATGGTCGTGGATTGCTCGCTCATTGAGACGCTCGCTGCCGAGGCTTGTTCAGCCAGGGCCGCGTTTTGTTGGGTAATATCGTCCATTTGCGCGACCGCCTGGTTGACCTGCTCGATGCCGGCGGATTGCTCGGCACTCGCAGACGCGATCTGGGACACGATGTCGCTGACCTGCTTGACGCTGTTGACGATCTCCTGGAGCGCATCGCCGGTTTCATTGACAAAACCGGATCCTGCCCGCACTTTCTGGACGCTATTCTGAATCAGTTCTTTACTCTGCTTAGCGGCATTGGCACTACGCTGCGCCAGATTGCGGACCTCCGTCGCCACGACCGAGAAGCCCCGACCTTGCTCTCCGGCTCTGGCGGCTTCTACCGAAGCATTCAACGCCAGCAGATTGGTCTGGAAGGCGATTTCATCGATAACCCCGATGATTTCAGCGATTTTATTACTGCTTTCATTGATTTCACGCATGGCCGCAATAGCTGAACCTACGACATCGCCACCTTTTTCCGCCAATTGCCGGGCAGTGTTGGCCACTTGGTTGGCCTGTTGCGCGTTATCGGCATTATTTTTGACTGTGCTGGTCAGTTCTTCCATGCTGGAAGCGGTTTCCTCCAGACTAGCGGCCTGTTGCTCCGCTCGCTGTGAAAGATTGTTGTTGCCGCTGGCGATTTCCTGCGATGAACTCTCGATAAAGTCGGCCGCATTGCGAACCTGGGCAAACACTTCACTGACTTTAGTCATGGTGTTGTTAATATTATTCTTGCACTCGGCATAAACCCCTTGATAATCAGTCGAGATAGAGTGTGTCAAGTCGCCCTCCGCCATGCTTTTCATAACGCCGCTGATGTCATTGAAAGCGCTTTCAATAACATCCGTTAATTCATTAATTTCAATGCACAGCGTCTTGAAAAAGCCTTCTTTTCCACGCATGTTAATGCGATTGCTAAGTTCACCGACTTTAATATTGGACACCAGTTCTTCAATTTCACGCTCTATTTGGACTTCTTCCGTTCTATCATGCCATTCCGCGACAAATCCAATGCGTTCACCTTTTTCGGTAAAAACGGGGCTGGCGATTACATTCATATGATGGTTGGCAACAACCAAATCGGAAGCAAACGAACTATTCAGCTTCTCCAAAATACCACGCTGATGAGCCGGATTCTTATGAAAACTGTCAATGTTGCTGCCTAACAGAGCGCCGGCATTAAAAGCGGGTAGCTGTTTACGAATATCATCCTCGGCATCGGTGAATAATTTCAGCGCTGTTTTATTCATATAGATGATGTCGAAGTTAATATCGGCCAGCATGACGGCGGACCCGACATTATCCAACGCATATTTAATCCGCAAGTTTTCCGCAGCGACTTCCTGGGCGGCAATAAAGTCTGAATTCAATTTAACGCTCATGGAGTATAACGCGCGTAAAAAATCCCCTACTTGATCATTTCGGCTTAATTCCATGCCTTTCAGCACAAAATTGCCATTCAACAGTCGGTAGAAAATACCGATAGTATCTTCCAGTGTATTGTTGAATAACCGGGCCAGGCCAATACCTACCGCTGTTCCGATCGCCACCAGCAGCGCGGCAATGGTTAGCAGCATGTAATCCTGTGCTAAAAACAATTGGTACATCAAGAGAAGTTGGGGCAACAGGAAGGCTGTCAACGTCAAGGCGGCTTTTTTCTGGAGACTGATTTCCCTGACTGCTTTAATCCATGCGGCTAGCCCCGTAGGCCGCATTGTTTCTTTATTTGCATTAAGCTGTTTGTAAAACTGCTCGGCTTTTTCAATTTGCTCGCGTTTGAGCGCGGTTCTGACCGAAACATACTCCTGAACCTGGCCATTGGTATAAACCGGCGCCACATTCGCTTCAACCCAGTAAAAATCACCGGATTTAGTCCGGTTTTTTACCGGTGCGACCCATGGCCTGCCCTGTTTTAATGTGGCCCACATATCCTCATACGCCGCTACCGGCATATCCGGGTGCCGGACTATATTATGAGGGGAACCGATCAGTTCCTCACGGCTAAAGCCGCTGATATCGACAAATGCATCGTTTGCGTAGGTAATATGTCCTTTCAAATCTGTTCGGGTAACCAATATCATTCCTTTTTTCATCGGAGCTTCCCGATCGGTTACTGGCATGTTTATTCTCATTATAATTTTCCTCTCGAACTAAACCACACGCATAAATTTTTTATTTTCTATTTATCAGCCATTCTATTAATGGGTATGGCCTTTATGGGGTTTTATTGATAAATATCGCTTCTTTCTTGTTAGAGATTTAGCTTTCATCCTGCGTTACATCATCTAATTTCAGTAATTTATCCACATCCAATAACATCACCATGCGGTCATTGACTGATACGAGTCCGCTAATAAACTCGGTACTGACTTTAGCACCGAAGTCCGGGGCGCTTTGAATCCTGGCCTTATCGACATCAACCACATCTGAAACCGAGTCGACAACAACCCCCGTTATGCGGATTTTATTGCCATCCCCAGTCTGTAGCACAACAACCACGGTTAATTGTGTGTATTCGGCATACCCCAGATTAAACCTTTCCCTTAAATCGATAATCGGCACAATGGAACCGCGGAGATTAACCACGCCTTTTTCATAAGCTGCAACATTCGGTATCCTGGAAACCGGTTCCCAACTGCGTATTTCCTGCACGCGCAGAATATCGACCCCGTACTCCTCGTTACCCAGCGTAAAACTTAAAAACTGCATGTTATTCCCTGTACGCTTGTTAAGCTGATGCTTGTTAACTTGTATATCTTCTTGCGCCATGTTTTTTATACTGCTGTCACCGGTTTGATAAACGAACCAGACCTGGAATATCCAAAATCAAGGCAACAGATCCGTCGCCTAGGATCGTTGCGCCTGAAATGCCTTCAACGCGCTTATAATTGGCTTCCAGCGACTTGATAACGACCTGCTGCTGTCCCAGCAAATCATCAACAAATAAGCCGCATCTCATACCCTGACCCTCAACGACGACAATAATCCCTTCTGCCAATTGCGATGCTTTTGCACTCTGAACGTTAAAAATTTCGTGCATTCTGATAATGGGGATATATTCATTACGTAAACGAAAGGTCTCGCCTTTACCGGCGACCCGGTTAAGCATTTTTTCCGTTATGTTGATTGATTCGATAATGGAAACTAGCGGTACAATGTAGATTTCATCGCCAACCGCCACGGATTGCCCATCAAGAATTGCCAATGTCAGTGGCAGATGGATAGAAATCGTTGTGCCTTTGTCCAGTTCGGAAGTAATTTCAATGTTGCCGCCCAACTCCTGAATATTTTTTCTGACGACATCCATGCCGACGCCACGCCCGGATATATCGGTCAACTGTTCAGCGGTAGAAAAACCAGGCAGAAAAATCAATTCAAAGACCTGCTTATCGGTCAACGTGCTATGTTTATCGATCAGGCCCTTTTCTATCGCTTTTGCTTTTATTTTGTCCTTATTCAAGCCGCGGCCATCATCGATAATTTCTATCACAATATGACCGCCCCGGTGATAAGCCCGCAACTCAATAGTCCCTGTTTCCGGTTTACCGGCCGCAATGCGATCCGCCGGCATTTCTATACCATGATCCAGACTGTTCCTGATCAAATGCACCAGGGGATCGTTGATCAATTCGACAACCGCTTTATCGACTTCCGTATTCTCCCCGACCAGTTTCAATTCGATTTTTTTACCCAATTTGGAACTGATGTCATGGACCAGACGGGGAAAACGACTAAAAACGAAGCTGATGGGCAGCATCCGGATATTCATCACACTTTGCTGTAATTCACGGGTATGCCGTTCCAGCTGGGCAAGTCCACTTTTAAGCTGACTTTCCTTGTTCATGGCAAAATGCTCGCCTACCAGGCTCAACATGGATTGCGTGATCACCAGTTCACCTACCATATTGATGAGGGTATCGATTTTTGCGGTGTCGACTCGAATGGTACTTGATGATTTTGTGACAGTTTTTGCAGGCTCAGGCTCGGCCTTTTGAGGAGCCATCTTGTTGACAGCGTCTTCTGTCACAGGCGGAGGACTGATCGCTGCCGGCTCTGAGATGCCGCTTTCGGGCGTATTCGACAGGGTTTCCGCATCGATTGCCGGTATATGCGCTACCGGATCTTTTACCGGTTTAGCAGCAAGCGACTGGATTTCCAGCTCACAATCACCTTTAACCCAATCAAATATTTCATTAACCTCGTCCTCGGCAATGTCCCCGGCGACTTTTAAATCCCAGGCCAAATAACATGCCTCAGGATTTAACTCATAAAAGTCAGGAATATCCTGAACATTAACCGAAGCGGTCAGTTCCCCTAGCTCTGCCAGTTCCCGAAACATTCTTACCGGATCATTGCCGGTTTGAAGTAAGGTTAGATAAGGGGTAAAAGCAATTTCATAACCTTGGTGTTCATGCTGTTGAGCGGGCGCTGGCTCTGACATGGCAACAGGTGTTTCCATTGCTATTGAATGGTTCACTGGAGATGGCTCCACAGATGCCTCGCTACCATAAAGCTCAACTTCCAAGGCAGACTTCTGTTCAGCAACCCGCGTCTCATCAACATCCTGTTCCTGTTGAATTGCGGTGATCATTTCCCTCAGACAATCTACCGACCCCAACAATACATCAATTGCCGCCTGGGTTACTTGCCGGCGCCCATCCCGCATTTCGTCAAGCAGGGTCTCCATGATGTGCGTAAAATCGGCCACATTGGAAAAGCCAAAGGTTCCGCTGCCGCCTTTGATGGAATGAGCCCCCCTGAAGATCACATTGATGGCTTCCGAATCAATATCTCCCGTATCAAGATTTAATAACCCTGATTCCATTGCTTCCAGGCCTTCAAAGCATTCTTCGAAAAAGACCTGATGAAACTGTGCCATATCAATAGACATAGGCTTACCTGTATTCCTTGAACTCACTCAAATTAAGGTTAGCGGCTAACCCAAAACTTTTTTTAATATTTTTATTAGTTGATCCGGATTAAAAGGCTTGACGATCCATCCCGTAGCCCCTGCCGCCTTACCTTCCTGTTTCTTTTCCGCGCCTGATTCAGTCGTCAACATCAGCATTGGGATAAACTTGTAATTTGAAAGCAAGCGCAAATCCTTAATTAAGGTAATCCCGTCTTTATTTGGCATATTAACATCGGTAACAATGCAATCGAATTGTCTGGACTGAGCTTTAGCAAAAGCATCAACGCCATCCACTGCTTCTTCAACATCATATCCGGCACTTTTCAAGGTAAGCGAAACCATTTTTCTCATTGATGCCGAATCGTCAACTGCAAGAATACTTGCCATTGTTATCTCCATTTTATTCTAATTCTTAAAGTCAAACTTTAGCGCTTATCATATTCATCTCAATACATTAAGTCTAATTTAATTATTCTGTTATAGAAGGTTTCTCAATAAAAAATTTTCAATTTATTTTCCTGGATGGAAATCACATAATGAAAGCCACTAGATAAATTCGCGGGCAGACATATTTCGCTCCAGCTAGAGATGAAACCAGAGAGGGAGGGGCTTGCGCTACTGTTTTCATGAAAACAGTGTAAAAGGAAGTGAGCGATCGTTATTCAATCACAGGTGGGAACAAGTGAAATACCTGAAGAGCACGAAAAAATCATGCTTGCTCCATCAGCTATAAAATGTGCATTACTGTAATACATTGATTAAAGGACGTGCAATAAATACTCTTTTTTAATGCCTGCGGTATTCTCCATCCTCATCAGGATAATAAACGCCTAAAGGTCGATCGAAAGTATATTTACCCGGTTTCACGATTAACAGATCGGCTGTTTTTTCAAAAGCATCATGCGGCGGAGAAATCGCCGCAAAGGCCGTCAGAGGACTGATTGCCACGAAAACGGCAGAACCTGTCAATGTAGCGACGAAACCCAATGGCCGATATAAAATAATATCGATCAGATAAACCCCTGAAGGCTGCTGTTCTTCTGCCTGTGCAGAATTTATTGTTACCAGCATTGCAATAGCGAGAATCAGAATTTTCGTTTTCATATGAGTTTTAACTTGATTTAAAAAATCAGGATTATCTGAACATTTATCATCCATAAACCTTGGAAGCCAGATAATTTATTTACACCGTTCTAAATTTATTTTTGCTCGTTAAGGCATACATTTAATCAGGGCTTTCGGATTTTATTATGATCACGAAAGGAGCGCCAGCGTAAATGCAGAAACAACAAACAGTTTGCTGGCGATTATTGCCGCCACTCAAGATCCCTTAATGTATGAATGCGCGAACCATGCGCATGATGACATGCTGAAACATTTGCTTTTAACAGGCATCCTATATTTTCAAAGCATAAACGATTTTTTTCTTATTGATTGATGCGGCACAATTGCAAGATTGCACTCGCTCTCCAGCAGTACCGCTTCAGGCGAAACGCCGAGTACTCCTCTGCTTTATTAAAGACGGCAATGTTATTTAGGACTTGGCTAAAAATTACTTCCTGAAATTAGGAATCTTGTATAGGATGTGCTGAGCGCAGCAAGGCGCATCTTAATGTTTAAATAGGGATTATTGACGACCAAATCCTTAGCCCTTTTCCAGACAAGTAAGTTTGCGCCCATAAAGGCAAGCTTATCCATAGACGATCAGTTTATGCGGCGAGTTGAAGCAGAATGGCTTAATAAAATATCATAATCGATGCAGCGAACGAGATAAAAATACCGCTTCGTGCAACATCAAGTTACGAATTTTAAGTTACAGTAAACAAGCAACCATATAATTTTTCGCATATGGTTGTATTTATTGCATTTCTCTAGGCAATAAAAAACCCACTAAGCCGTACAGCTTGCGGGTTTTGAGTTCTTGTATCGCTTTGAATTACATCTTGGTGCCGATGGCCGGACTTGAACCGGCACGACTTGCGTCACCACCCCCTCAAGATGGCGTGTCTACCAATTTCACCACATCGGCTGAGAATGATCAGAGTGCGCTATTAAACACTGTTTTTAGTTATTTTTCCACTTTATTCTTTAGTTTGATCGATTGGCTTTTCAGCAGGAGTGACTGCTGGCGCCACGGGTATTTCTTCTGCTTCTGATTTAGGTGCGGAAGGAACACTGTTCATATCTATCGATCCATTTACATCAGGAATACCTGATGTATCTTCCTCGACTTCAGGAGCACTCATCAGATCAAACGTTTTGCCCTGCTGACCACTTAATACAGCCAACCCCAAGCTAGTGGTGAAAAACAAAGTTGCCAAAATTGCTGTTGCCCGAGAAAGAAATGAGGCAGCCCCCTGAGCGCCAAAAACCGAGCCTGAGGAACCGGAGCCAAAAGCCGCTCCCGCATCCGCTCCTTTTCCTTGCTGCATTAACACTAATCCAATAACGCCTAACCCCAACAGTACATGAACAACAATGATTACCTGATACATAAAAAGTCTAAACTACTCTAAGTCGAATGATAAATCTGTAAAAGGCTTCCGCACCCAGCGAAACCCCACCTGTTAAACTGCTATCAATGCCCCTACGACAAGTAAGCCTCTCGTCCTATCCGACTTAACACTGCCCGACGCACAAATAACTGTGTCTTGTCAGCAGTGACCTTATATTCTTTTAACAGTTATGACTGTTGAACTAATTGGATTGGGTCTGCTCATCCGGTGCTACTTAAAGTTTCCACAACCAGAGCCTGGAGCATTTCCACTCTCAAGCAGAAATAAACGACGTATGATATATGCTAACAGCCTATAGTTCAAGCCCCTATCGATTTCTTAACGTCATCAGCCAAATGATGTGCGTAATCCTTTACCTGCACTTCACTTTGCCCTTCCACCATTACACGAATCAAGGGTTCCGTACCTGAAGCCCTCAGCAATACACGACCAGTATCGCCCAGTTGTTTCTCGATGGCTTTCACCGCTTTTTGTATGGCCTCATCCTTATCCGGATTCACTTTTTTACTGGTTTTGACATTCACCAGAACCTGCGGATATTTCTGCATCCCGGACTTTAATTCATGCAAATTTCTGCCACTGCTTTGCATTTCCGCCATGACTTGCAATGCTGAGATAATGCCATCCCCTGTTGTGGTTTTATCCAGACAGATAATATGTCCGGAACTTTCTCCGCCTAAAATACCACTATTCGCAATCAGCATCTCCATAACATAACGATCGCCCACTTTAGCTCTCATCAGGCCTATGCCCAGTTTTTTCAAGGCGTGCTCCATACCCAGATTAGTCATTAATGTACCGACTACAGGACCGGTTAACTGACCTGATTGCAACCTGGATTTAGCGATAATATAGATAAGTTCATCACCATCGACGATTTCACCTTTATGATCCACCATCACCACTCGGTCGCCATCGCCATCAAAAGCAATTCCTAAGTCCGCACGGTATTCCAAAACCGTTGCTGCTAATTTATCCGGCCGGGTTGACCCGCACTCATCGTTAATATTGATCCCGTCCGGTTCCGCTCCTATCGTGACAACTTCCGCGCCCACCTCACTAAACACATGTGGAGCAATGTGATAAGTTGCTCCGTGAGCACAATCGATGACAATCCTCATACCACTAAAATCCAGTCGAGTGGGAACACTTGCCTTGCAAAATTCTATATAGCGACCGGCCGCATCGACCAACCGTTTTGCCTTGCCTAATTCTGAAGACTCTACCGTTGTAATGGGCGAATCGATATAATGTTCAATTTTTTTCTCTATCTCATCAGGCAGTTTTGTACCCTGCACTGAAAAGAACTTGACGCCGTTATCGTAATAAGGGTTATGCGAGGCGCTGATGACAATGCCCGCGCTCGCTCTTAAAGTACGGGTTAAATAAGCGATGCCCGGGGTAGGCATAGGTCCTAGCAGACGGGTATCCACGCCTGCCGCGGTCAAACCCGCCTCTAATGCGGATTCAAACATATAACCTGAAATACGCGTATCTTTACCCACTAATACAAAACCGTGCCCTTCCTTGGCAAATACACGTCCTGTCGCCCATCCTAATTTAAGCAAAAAATCCGCCGTAATAGGTGCCTCTCCTACCTTGCCTCTAATACCATCGGTTCCAAAATACTTTTTTGTCATAATCCTACAAACCTCTACCTGAAAAATGTAGAAACATTAATGCTTCCATAAACCATTATGCGATAAAAATATACTTCAATCCCTGATTCAGTTCACTTTATCGGGGCCAATAAATTTTTTGCATAAAAAAAGGAGAGACATGTCTCTCCTTTTGTTTTCATCCCGCGACTGTCAGGTCTGCTCGGCGGCACCGCCAATCGACTTTCCTGTCTTTTTATCATCCATTCCCTTGGTTTCATCAACTTTAACGTCAGCATGAGGAGGCGTATCATCCCATCCTTGAGGCTCCCTGACCGGCCTACGCGCCATTAAATCATCGATTTGATACTTATCAATGGTCTCGTACTTCATTAACGCTTCCGCCATGGCATGCAGAATATCAACATTCTCTTTGAGAATCTTTTCCGCACGCTCATAGTTCCGGTCAATAAAAGAACGAATTTCTTCATCGATCGTATGAGAAGTCTCTTCCGCAACGGTCTTATGCTGCGTTACCGAGCGTCCCAAAAAAACCTCGCCTTCTTCTTCGCTGTATGCCAACGGCCCTAAACGTTGAGATAATCCCCATTTAGTCACCATATTTCGGGCTAACTCGGTAGCTCGCTCGATATCATTGGAAGCACCAGTACTAACATGCTCCCAGCCAAAGATCATCTCTTCCGCAATACGGCCGCCGTATAAACTGGAAATCATGCTATCCAGTTTTTGTTTGCTGGCACTGTATTGATCTCTTTCCGGCAGGAACATGGTAATACCCAGCGCACGACCTCTAGGCATGATACTGACTTTGTAGACTGGATCATGTTCGGGAACAAGTCTGCCGACAATAGCGTGACCTGCCTCGTGATAGGCCGTCATCTTCTTTTCCTTCTCACCCATTACCATGGAGCGTCTTTCGGCCCCCATGATCAATTTATCCTTGGCCTTTTCCAAATCCGCCATATTGACGACACGTTTATTTGATCTGGCAGCAAACAAGGCTGCTTCGTTGACCAAATTCGCCAGATCGGCTCCGGAAAAACCCGGCGTACCCTGGGCTATATATTTGACTTCAACATCATCAGCTGTAGGCACTTTCTTCAGATGCACGTTAAGAATCTGTTCGCGCCCTCTCACGTCAGGAAGACCAACCGTTATCTGGCGATCAAATCTACCGGGGCGCAATAAAGCCTGATCCAGTACATCGGGACGGTTGGTCGCGGCAATAACAATAATCCCTTCATTGCCTTCAAAGCCATCCATCTCCACCAGCAACTGGTTTAGCGTTTGCTCGCGTTCATCATTGCCACCACCCAGGCCGGCGCCGCGTTGACGGCCAACCGCATCAATCTCATCAATAAAGATAATGCAAGGCGCATGTTTTTTTGCTTGTTCGAACATATCCCGCACACGCGATGCCCCTACGCCGACGAACATTTCCACAAAATCCGAGCCGGAAATAGTGAAAAACGGCACTCTGGCCTCGCCGGCAATAGCTCTGGCCAATAACGTCTTACCTGTTCCTGGCGGACCGATCATGAGTGCACCGCGAGGAATTTTACCGCCCAGTTTCTGATATTTTGCAGGGTCCCTAAGGAAATCCACCATTTCCACAACCTCTTCCTTGGCTTCATCACAGCCGGCTACATCGGCAAAGGTTACTTTAATCTGGTCTTCTTCGAGCATACGGGCTTTGCTTTTTCCGAAAGTCATCGCACCGCGACCGCCACTCGCTCCTCCCTGCATTTGCCGCATGAAGAACACCCAGACCGCAATAAGCAGCAACATGGGGCCGAAAGACACCAGCAACTGCATTAGCATCGAGGGTTGCTCGGGTGGTATGGCCTTGATCTCGACGCCATTAGCCAGCAAGTCATCCACTAAATGAGGATCTTGCGGAGCATAGGTTTTAAATCGCTCACCTCCCTGCATCTTGCCTTTAATAACGTTGTCGTCAATCATGACTTGTTGCACTTGACCCGCTTTCACCGATTCTATGAATTGCGAATACGATAACGATGAATCGCCCCGATCGCCCTGCGGACCAAAATTATTAAATATGGACATCAATACCACGGCAATGACGACCCATAGAATTATATTTTTAATCATATCGTTCAATTTACACACCCCAGGCCCGAACGGCTCTCGGTTTAAAAAACTGACTAATTATATCAGGAATATTTTTCCTGACGGCTCAATTTATCTGGAATTCACCCATTATGAAAAAATATAATTTTCATCATGCCTAGTAATCTCCTTTTATTTAAATATAAGGGCTGTGAACGGTTATTTAAACCCTTTAGCCAAAATATAGACTTCATTGCTTCTCGGTCTTGAGGCTTTTGGTTTTCTAATGACTACCTTTGAAAAGGATTGCTGTACTTCTTTATAAAATTCCTCAAAACCTTCCCCATGGAATAATTTAACCAGAAAAGTGCCGCCTTTTGTTAAAACTGTTTTTGCCGTTTCCAATGCCAACTCTGCCAAATAGATGGATCGCGGTTGATCCACGGCCTTATTGCCGCTCATATTGGGCGCCATATCAGACATCACCAAATTAACCTCCGCACCGTCAAGAACAGCATATAACTCATCCAGCACAGCCTGTTCGCGGAAGTCTCCCTGTATGAAATCGATGCCTTCAATCGGTTCCATCGGCAAAATATCCAATGCGACAATTTTATTCTTGCCGCCGATGAGTTCTCGTGCAAACTGCGACCATCCTCCTGGGGCCGCTCCTAAATCAATAATATTCATCCCTGGCTTGATAATGTGATCTTTATCCTGAATCTCGTTCAGTTTAAAAACGGCGCGCGATCGGTAACCCTTAACTTGAGCCATTTTGACATATTCATCATTGAAATGTTCCTGCATCCAACGACCGCTGCTTTTACTTCGTCCCATAGTTATTTTTTAGTGTAAAATTCGATTTTTTGATTTAGGAAATTATAAAGAGTGAACGCTGCAGACAAGAAAAAACTCCGGGCTCAGGCTCATAGCTTAAAACCCGTCATTATCATCGGCCAATCGGGGCTCACAGCTGCCGTCCTGGCAGAGATCGAACTGGCACTCGACAGCCACGAACTCATTAAAGTAAGAATACGTGCCGAACGGGAAGACCGTAAAGTAATTGGCGAACAAATCTGCATTGATACCGGAGCGGCACTCATTCAAACCATTGGTCAGATTGCTGTCATTTACAGACTAAACCCTGATAAGTAATAAAAGCACAAGGCTAAGGACAAAAGCATGACAGCTTCCTACCTTTTGCCTTGTGTCCCAATCAAACATATTCGATTGAAATAATTTCATACTCGATATCGCCGCCCGGGGCCTTGACTGTAACGACATCCCCAACCTCCTTGCCGATTAATGCACGCGCAATAGGCGATCCGATAGAAATGCGGCCTTCCTTGATATTAGCCTCATCTTCACCAACAATCTGGTAGGTCACTTTCTTTTCCGAATCGATATCCTCTATCTCCACTGTCGCTCCAAAGACCACCTTCCCATTCGCATCCAGTTTAGTGACATCAATGATCTGGGCGTTGGATAGCTTAGCTTCAATCTCAGCGATACGCCCTTCGGCAAAGCTTTGCTGCTCACGCGCGGCATGATATTCGGCATTTTCCTTTAAATCACCGTGTTCACGCGCAGAGGCTATGGACGCAATAATGCGCGGACGAACCACTGATTTCAGTTCGTCCAATTCCTCACGCAATTTTTCCGCACCCTTCACGGTAAGAGGTACTTTATTCATTCTATTGAAACTCCTAATATAGTATTCATCCATCCCTTAATCCGGGAATCCATAAACTGTGCAAGCGGATGACCTTCCAACTACCTCAAGCTTTTATGCAAATCTTGAAGGCAGTTCACATCCCCCGCTTCCAGTTCGCCTAGCGCGTAACAAGCCGCTCTAGCGCCTGCCATAGTCGTATAATAAGTTACGCGGTGCTGCAAGGCTTCCCTGCGCATGGTAAAAGAGTCCGAAATAGCCTTTTTACCTTCCGTCGTATTAATAATCAATTGGATCTGGTCATTTTTTATCATATCAACGGTATTAGGTCGACCTTCGTTGACTTTAAAAACGACCTCACAGGGGATACCGGCCTCTTTAAGAAACCTTGCCGTACCGCCTGTGGCAACAATCTCATATCTTTTCTCCACCAGCATTTTTGCAATATCAGGGGCCTTGGCTTTATCCGCGTCGCGTATGCTGATCAGCACTTTACCGCTATGATTCAAGTCAACGCCTGCGGCGCGCTGGGATTTTGCAAACGCTTCGCCAAACGTCTTTCCCACACCCATCACTTCCCCGGTAGATTTCATTTCAGGCCCCAACAATGGATCCACGCCCGGAAATTTAACAAACGGGAACACGGCCTCTTTAACCGAATAATAAGACGGAATACGTTCTTCAGTTACACCTTGTTCCGCCAGCGATTGCCCGACCATGCAACGCGCCGCGATTTTGGCCAGCGGATAACCGGTAGCCTTGGAAACAAAAGGTGCTGTCCGAGAGGCACGGGGATTTACTTCAAGCACATAAATCTCATCCCCCTGAATCGCAAACTGGGTGTTCATCAAACCTCTGACCCCCAAGGCCTCTGCCATTTTGGCTACCTGTTCACGTAATTTATCCTGAATCTCGGGTGCCAGATCATAAGGCGGTAACGAGCAGGCCGAATCACCCGAATGGATGCCGGCCTGTTCGATATGCTCCATCAGGCCGCCGATCAATACGCGCTCCCCGTCATAAATGGCATCGACATCCATTTCGACCGCATCATCAAGAAAACGATCAAGCAATACCGGCGAATCATTGGATACAGTGACGGCTTCTTTCATATAGCGCTGCAGGCCTTCTTCATTGAAGACGATCTCCATGGCACGGCCACCCAGCACATAGGAGGGCCTCACAACCAAAGGATAACCCAACTCCTTTGCGGCATTAAGCGCCTGCTCGACAGAACGTGCTGTCGCATTAGGCGGCTGTTTTAAGTCCAACCGCTCCAATAGCTTCTGAAACCGCTCACGATCTTCGGCCAAATCAATCGAGTCGGGCGATGTGCCGATAATCGGAACGCCGGCCGCTTCCAAAGCGCGCGCCAATTTCAAAGGTGTCTGGCCGCCATATTGAACGATCACGCCCATGGGCTTTTCCAGCTCAACAATTTCAAGCACATCTTCCAGTGTCAGGGACTCAAAATACAACCGGTCCGAGGTATCAAAATCAGTGGAAACCGTCTCGGGATTACAATTG
Organism: Methylobacter marinus A45; assembly: GCF_000383855.1. Lineage (GTDB taxonomy): Bacteria > Pseudomonadota > Gammaproteobacteria > Methylococcales > Methylomonadaceae > Methylobacter > Methylobacter marinus. The sequence goes on along the minus strand of NZ_KB912877.1, from coordinate 4,200,634 downwards.
ACCATGATCGTTTCGTAACCGTCTTCACGCAGCGCCAGAGCTGCATGCACGCAGCAATAATCGAACTCGATGCCTTGCCCGATACGGTTAGGCCCGCCTCCGAGAATAATAATCTTTTCCCTATCGGAAACGCGTGCCTCACATTCTTCTTCATAGGTTGAATACAAGTAAGCCGTATCCGAAGAAAACTCAGCCGCGCAGGAATCGATGCGCTTGTAAACAGGACGGATATTCTGCTTGTGTCTGACGTTGCGTACCTCAGATTCGGTCGTATCGAGCAGTTTGGCCAACCTTTGATCGGAAAAGCCTTTACGTTTTAACCTATAAAGCTCGCCTTCTTTCAAGGTCGACAAAGTTTTAGTCGACAACGATTTTTCAGTCAGCACCAGATCTTCGATTTGCGCTAAAAACCATGGATCGATCTTGCATGCCTCATGCACTTCCCGCAATGTCATGCCGCTGCGGAAAGCGTCAGCGACATACAACAAACGATCCGGCCCCGGGTGGCGCATTTCGCGCTGAATTTTTTCGCTCGCGTCCTCGGCGCTCAAATCGACGTATTCATCAAGACCACTGATGCCGATTTCCAGACCGCGCAAGGCTTTTTGTAGCGACTCCTGAAAAGTCCGGCCTATCGCCATGACCTCGCCTACCGATTTCATTTGTGTAGTCAAGCGATCATCGGCTTGCGGAAATTTTTCAAAGGTAAAACGAGGCACTTTTGTGACGACATAATCGATCGTCGGCTCAAATGAGGCTGGTGTCGCGCCGCCTGTAATTTCATTTTGAAGCTCATCCAATGTATAACCGACCGCCAGTTTGGCTGCAACTTTGGCTATTGGAAAACCGGTCGCCTTGGAAGCCAGCGCGGACGAGCGCGATACGCGAGGATTCATCTCGATGACCACCATGCGCCCGTCTTCAGGATTAATCGCCACCTGTACGTTTGAGCCACCCGTATCGACACCGATTTCGCGCAATACCGCTACCGCGACGTTACGCAGAATCTGATATTCCTTGTCGGTCAAAGTCTGCGCCGGCGCCACGGTAATCGAGTCGCCTGTATGTACGCCCATCGGGTCAAAGTTCTCAATTGAACAGATGATAATGCAGTTGTCTTTAGAATCGCGCACGACCTCCATTTCGTATTCTTTCCAGCCCAGCACCGATTCTTCGATGAGCAGTTCATTGGTTGGCGACAAATCCAGGCCGCGTTCGCAAATTTCAACAAACTCCTCCTTGTTGTAGGCGATGCCGCCACCGCTGCCGCCCATGGTAAACGATGGCCGAATAATCGTCGGATAACCGACTTCCTGCTGAGCCGCCATCGCTTCTTCCATTGAATGGGCGGTCTTGGAGCGAGCCACTTCGAAACCGATTTTTCTCATGGCCTGGTTGAACAGCTCACGATCTTCTGCTTTATTGATCGCTTCTTTAGATGCGCCTATCATCTCGACGCCGTATTTTTCCAGCACACCGTGCGCATCCAGCGCCAGCGCGCAGTTCAACGCCGTCTGTCCGCCCATGGTCGGCAGAATCGCATCGGGGCGCTCTTTTTCAATAATTTTCTCTACAGTTTGCCAGTCGATGGGTTCGATGTAAATGGCATCGGCCATATCCGGATCCGTCATGATAGTAGCCGGATTCGAATTGACCAGAATGACGCGATAACCTTCTTCCCGCAGTGCTTTACAGGCTTGCGTGCCTGAATAGTCAAACTCGCAGGCTTGACCAATAACAATCGGGCCTGCGCCCAGTAATAAAATCGATTTTATGTCGGTTCTTTTTGGCATTTCGTTGCTTTGCTCTGCTGATAATTGACTGTCTGATTATTTGTTGAACTGATCCATCATCTTGATGAAATCATCAAATAACGATTGCACATCATGAGGACCGGGGCTTGCTTCAGGGTGCCCCTGAAAGCTCATGGCCGGGCAATCAGTCCGTTCAATGCCTTGCAGGCTGCCGTCAAATAAAGAATGATAAGTTGCGACCAGGTTAGCAGTGAGAGAAGCCTCATTCACCGCGAACCCGTGATTCTGACTACTGATCATCACTCGGCCGGTCGCTTTTTCCTGTACTGGATGATTGCCGCCGTGATGGCCGAATTTCATTTTTTCGGTTTTAGCCCCGCTCGCCAAAGCCAGCAACTGATGCCCCAGACAAATGCCGAAAACGGGTATCTTCTTGGCTAAAAATGTTTTAATCGCTTCAATCGCATAAGTGCATGGCTCCGGATCGCCAGGGCCATTAGATAAAAAGATGCCGTCAGGATTCATTGCCAGCACGGCTTCCGCCGACGTGGTCGCAGGCACAACCGTAATGCGGCAACCGCGATTAGCCAATAATCTCAGGATATTGCGTTTAACTCCAAAGTCATAAGCAACGACGTGCCGAGTCAGGTTTTCAGCCTCCGCATGACCATTCTCCAGTTGCCAGACATTTTCGGTCCACTCGTATGGTTCTGAGACGGTCACTTCCTTGGCCAGATCCATGCCCTGTAAACCGGGAAAACCCTCGATCGCCGCTTGAGCCGCATCTACATCGACCGCTTCCCCGGCCATGATACAACCGCGTTGCGCGCCTTTATCGCGCAGCAGTCGCGTCAATTTACGGGTATCGACATCGGCAATGGCTACAACATGATTATCGATCAAGTATTGTTGCAAGGTTTTTTCGCATCGCCAGTTACTGGCCACTAACGGCAGATCCCTGATTACCAGACCGCTGGCAAAAACGCCAGTGGACTCGTCATCTTCGCAAGTTGTACCGACATTACCAATATGCGGATACGTTAATGTAACAATTTGCCGGGCATAAGATGGATCACTGAGGATTTCCTGATAGCCGGTCATCGAGGTATTAAAAACGACTTCTCCCACGGAACAGCCGTCGATGCCTATAGACACACCGTTAAATACCGTCCCATCTTCCAACACTAACAATGCAGGTTTACTCAAACACGTCACCTCAAATGTGCAAAACGGGATGACCCCCAAAGGACTCATCCCGTTATAAAAAAACAAAATTGTACCAATTTTACGAGATTATCGCGTTCTGGTCATTAACAATTTTTCAAACCCAAGACATCCTGCATGTCATAAAGACCGGTTTGTTTATCTTTTAACCAGACGGCCGCCCTAACCGCGCCATTGGCAAAGGTCATACGGCTTGTGGCTTTATGCGTGATTTCCACGCGCTCTCCTTCATCGGCAAACATAACCGTATGTTCACCAACTATATCGCCGGCACGAATCGTCGAAAAGCCGATGGTTTTTCTATCCCGCTCGCCGGTATTACCTTCACGGCCGTAAATCGCGCAATCCTTCAAGTCGCGGCCCAACGCGCCAGCAACCACCTCGCCCATGCGCAAGGCTGTGCCTGACGGTGCATCGACCTTATGCCGGTGATGCGCCTCAATGACTTCAATATCGGTATAATCGCCCATCACCCTGGCCGTCATTTCCAGCAACTTCAGAGAGAGATTGACTCCCACGCTCATATTAGGCGCGAGTACTATCGATACCTCCCTGGCGGCTTCGGCAATCCGGGCTTTTTGAGCGTCGCTGTATCCGGTCGTGCCGATCACGATTTTTTTGCCGGCTTTACGGCAGATATCAATGTATTCCATGGAGGCATCGGGACGGGTGAAATCGATCAGCACATCGAACTGTTCGACGACGGATGCCAAATCATCGACGACCTTAACGCCGACAGCACTGATGCCCGCCAATTCGCCCGCGTCCGTGCCTATCGCGATGCTCTCGGGCCGGGAAACCGCAACCGAGAGCTCGGCCTTGTCGGCCAGTGCCGCCGCCTTGATCAGGCAAAGCCCCATCCGTCCTGTTGCGCCCACTACAGCAATACGAATCATAGCGCTCACCCTGTCAGTTTATCGAAAAAGCTTTTTACGCCGTCAGTCCACGAATGCTCTTGAGGACTATGATGCTTGCCGCCGCCGGACAGGGAATCACCCAACTGCTGAACCAACTCTTTCTGTTCCTTGGTCAGGTGAACCGGGGTTTCAATCTGCACCCGGCACAGCAAATCGCCGATCGCACCCCCGCGTACCGGCTTGACACCCTTGCCACGCAACCTGAATAACTTTCCGGTTTGTGTTTCGGCAGGAATTTTGAGCATCACCTTGCCATCGAGTGTCGGCACTTCGATTTCTCCGCCTAAACAGGCCGTAGGAAAGCTGATCGGCACTTCGCAATAAAGGTTGGCGCCGTCACGTGTGAAAATCTCATGCTCTTTCACCTGAATCTGCACATACAGATCGCCTGCCGGACCGCCGCGTTCCCCGGCCTCGCCTTCGCCGGCCAGACGAATACGATCGCCGGTATCGACACCTGCCGGCACCTTGACGGACAGGGTTTTGGTTTCCTGAACGCGTCCTTGTCCATAGCATTTACCACACGGATCCTTGATTTGCTTGCCCGTACCGCGACAGGTCGGACAAGTCTGCTGAACGGAAAAGAAACCCTGTTGCATCCTGACTTGGCCATGGCCATGACAGGTCGAGCAGATAATCGGACTGGAGCCTTTTTTGGCGCCCGAGCCATTACATTCGCTACAGACAACCAGCACCGGCACCCGAATTTTGGCTTCGGTTCCGGCTACGGCTTCTTCCAGCGTCAATTCGAGGTTATAGCGCAAATCCGCGCCGCGCTGCACGGAACCGCGAGAACGTCCGCCGCCGAAAATATCGCCAAACACATCGCCGAAAACATCACTGAAGCTCTCGGCGCCGAAACCACCACGACCGCCGCCCATGGACTGATCAACGCCGGCATGACCGAACTGATCGTAAGCGGAGCGCTTTTTAGGATCCGACAGAACTTCGTAAGCTTCCTTAATCTGCTTGAACTTTGCTTCAGCTTCAGCCGGATTCTCTTTATTTCTGTCCGGATGATACTTCATCGCCAAACGGCGATAGCTTTTCTTTATCTCTGCGTCACTGGCGTTTCTATCCAGACCGAGAAGCTTATAAAAGTCTTCTTTTGCCATGTTCCTATCGTTTCGTTTCGTCTTGTTTCGCTTAAATCCATTCCCGAGGACTCACTCAGGAAATGCAAGCATGCCATAAGGTTATCGATAACCGCGCCGGCAAAGGCGCGGCGTAACCATGTCTCAATTACTTTTTATCGTCATCCTTAACTTCTTCGAACTCCGCATCGACAACGCCTTCGTCAGCAGCCGCATGCTCGGAAGCTTGATGGGCGCCCGCGGATTCGCCGCCTTCAGCGCCCGCTTTTTGCGCATACACGCGCTCGGCCAGCTTGCCTGATAGTTCGGTCAATGCGTTTGTTTTTGCTTCAATATCGGCTTTGTTATCGCCTTTGACCGCCTCTTTCAAAGCATTGATTGCATCTTCGATCGCGCTTTTTTCATCGGCGCCGACTTGATCACCCAGTTCTTTCAAGGACTTTTCCGTAGCGTGAATCATACCATCGGCATGGTTGCGCGCCGTTACCAGCTCCGTCAACTTGCGGTCTTCATCCGCATGGGCTTCCGCATCCTTGATCATGCGTTCCACTTCTTCATCCGATAAGCCGCTGGACGCCTTGATGACGATAGATTGCTTTTTACCGGTTGCCTTGTCTTTGGCCGAAACGTTCAGAATACCGTTGGCATCGATATCAAATGCCACTTCAATCTGTGGAATGCCACGCGGTGCGGGTGGGATATCAGTCAGATCGAAACGTCCCAGCGACTTATTGGCGGAAGCCACTTCGCGCTCACCCTGCAGCACATGAACCGTTACCGCAGTCTGGTTGTCATCAGCCGTGGAGAAAATCTGCGAAGCATTGGTTGGAATCGTGGTGTTTTTCTCGATCAGCTTGGTCATGACGCCGCCCATGGTCTCGATACCCAGCGACAACGGGATCACATCCAGCAGCAACACGTCCTTGACTTCACCGCCCAATACGCCGGCCTGAATCGCGGCACCCAGTGCAACCGCTTCATCCGGATTGACATCTTTACGCGGCTCTTTGCCGAAAATGGTTTTCACCATCTCCTGTACTTTCGGCATACGGGTTTGACCGCCTACCAGAATCACGTCATCGATATCGGAGGCTGACAAGCCGGCATCCTTAAGCGCGATCTGACACGGGCCTTTAGTCCGATTGATCAGCTCTTCAACCAGAGACTCCAGTTTGGCGCGGGTCAATTTGACATTTAAATGCTTGGGGCCTGACGCATCGGCCGTAATATAAGGCAGGTTGACATCGGTTTGCTGGCTTGAAGACAATTCAATCTTGGCTTTCTCCGCCGCTTCCTTTAAACGTTGCAGCGCCAGCGGATCATTATGCAGGTCAACACCGCTTTCTTTTTTGAATTCCGCCGCCAGATATTCGATGACTCTTGAGTCGAAATCCTCACCACCCAGGAAGGTATCGCCGTTGGTCGACAATACTTCAAACTGGTGTTCGCCTTCTATCTCGGCAATTTCAATGATGGAGATATCAAACGTACCGCCGCCCAGGTCATAAACGGCAATCTTGGTATCACCCTTAGGCTTATCCATGCCGAAAGCCAACGCCGACGCGGTCGGCTCATTGATGATACGTTTTACATCCAACCCGGCAATACGTCCAGCGTCTTTAGTGGCCTGACGTTGCGAGTCGTTAAAATAAGCGGGTACGGTAATAACGGCTTCCGTGACTTCTTCGCCCAGATACGCTTCGGCGTCTTTTTTCAGCTTCATCAAAACACGCGCCGAAATTTCAGGGGCTGCCATTTTTTTACCGTGCACCTCCACCCAGGCATCGCCGTTTTCAGCTTCGACAATTTTATAAGGCACCATTGTGATGTCTTTTTGCACAACATCGTCTTTAAAGCGGCGGCCGATCAAACGCTTGATAGCGAATAACGTATTCTTAGGGTTGGTTACGGCCTGACGTTTAGCCGATTGGCCTACCAATACTTCGTCATCGCTGGTAAAAGCGATAATGGAGGGCGTCGTACGGGCACCTTCACTATTCTCGATCACTTTCGCCACGCCATTCTCTAAAACCGCAACGCAAGAGTTTGTGGTTCCTAAATCAATTCCAATTATTTTAGCCATTGAAGTCTCCAGACTTGAATATGTAAATGTTAAAAGTTGTTCTTAATATGGGGATTGTTTTATAGGGTTCAAGCCTGCTCATCAATGCTTGGCGTATCCGCCGCCGGTTTATCGGGCGCCTTTGCAACCACGACCATGGCGGGGCGCAACAAACGTCCGTTCAATAGATAACCTTTTTGAAAAACGTTAACCACTGTATTTGGCTCGACACCCTCCACGGCTTGCATGGTCATAGCCTGGTGGTGTTCAGGGTTAAAAGGCTGGCCGGCTGGATCAATCATTTCAATGTTAAACTTGGCAAACACCGATTCGAATTGCTTAATCGTCAATTCGCTGCCCACGCGGAATTTCTCCACTTCAGGGCTATCACCTGTCGCCGCTTGCAACCCTAACTCCAAACTATCCAATACCGGTAATAATTCCTTGGCAAATCCTTCCAGCGCGAACTTATGCGCACTCTCCAGATCTTTTTGCGTTCTTTTCTTCAGATTTTCCATTTCCGCCTGAGCGCGAACTGCTTTATCCCAGTTTTCCTGGGCTTTCTGCTCAGCCTGTGCCAATTGCTCCCTCAGCTCTTCAATAGTTGCCTCAGGCAGCAACTGCTCTTCGGTAGCGGCTTCTTCAGCCAGCTCTTCGTTCTTAGCCTCGGTTTCAACCTGTGATTCAGGCACTTCCTGATCATTACTCATTCGCTATAGCTCCTCAAATATAAAGTTTAGTTGCCGTGCCCAATTGCACGAGAAAAAACAGCTGTCAGTTATGATGGGGACGATGATTTGGGATTCAAGGCGGCGCCTAACAATTTTGCAGTAATATCGACAAACGGGATGATTTTCTCGTAAGCCATGCGTGTCGGCCCGATGACGCCCAATACCCCTACCACTTCATCGCTGACCGAATAAGACGAGGTAACCAGACTGCAATGATCGAACGCCTGATAGCCCGACTCTTCGCCGATGAAAATCTGCACGCCTTCGGCTTTCATGCACTGATCCAATAGATGAATCACATCCTGCTTCTGGCTGAACGCTTCAAATAATTTTTTCAACCGGTCCATGTCCGCCAACTCTGAAAAACCCATTAAATTGGTTTCGCCGGTCAGCACGTAATCTTCTTTTTCATTGTCCCGCTCAAACGTCAGTTGCGCTATTTTTATCGCGTCAAGCATGCCCTGATTCATGCGCGCCTGAGCCTCTTTCAACTCTTCAAAAACCGCCTGCCGCACAGCAACCAGACTTCGACCACAATAAATTGAATTTAAATAATTGGCTGCCTGCTGCAATTCGGAAGGGCTAAATACTTTGGCCGTATGGATGATTTTATTATGGACTTCCTGCTCATTGGTAACAAAAATCACCAGCACACGCGTATTGGATAAAGGTAAAAATTCAATATGCCGTAAACAGACCATCTCCCGCCTGGGCAGCGTTACGACTCCCGCCATGCGAGTCAATTCCGAAAGCAAACGCGATGCGACCCCGATAGCATCATTATTATTGTCAGTCACTGACAATCCCTGATGCAAAAGCGTCAAATCTTCCGATTTCAGCGGCTTAACCGTCAACAGACTGTCCACGAATAATCGATAGCCACTGACCGTGGGCACACGGCCTGCAGAAGTATGCGGTGAGTGCACCAGCCCTAAATCCTCAAGATCAGCCATGACATTGCGGATGGTGGCCGGGCTCAAATTTAAACCCGAGTCTTTCGATAAAACCCTTGAGCCCACTGGCTGACCATCGCTGATATAACGCTCGACCAGCGTTTTCAACAACTGCAACGACCGTTCGTTTAAAACCTGACTAGTACCCACATCAACCTCTAAAAGATCAAAATTAGCACTCTTCCCAGGCGAGTGCTAGCGAGGCAAAATATCAGCTCGACGGTCTGTTGTCAATAAAGCCCCTTAAAGCCCGATTAATTAATAATAGACTCATTATCGCGTTCCCTATCGATATCAGCCGATATAAAAAGCCTGCCATCCACCAGTAAAACAAATTGGTTTGGCAATGTTTTTTTGTATAATCCAATTCATTTGACTTACTATTCGGCAATGCATAGCCCTTTTAATACCATTGGCATCATAGGCAAACCCAGTGACCCCAGTATTGCTGAGACCCTATCCGCTCTTTATGATTTCTTAAAACACCACGAATACACTGTCGTGGTTGCCCCGGACAGCGCCCGATTCATTAATAACCAGACTGTTGTATCATGCGATATCGACAAACTGGGCGGCTATTGCGACCTGGTGATTGCCATTGGCGGCGACGGTACTTTTCTCTCCGCCGCGCGGGCCATCGCGAAATACGACATTCCCTTGATCGGTATCAATCTGGGCCGACTAGGCTTTTTGGTGGATATATCGCCTAATGAGCTGCCCGACCGGTTACATCGCATACTTCAAGGCTGTTACACTGAAGAGAACCGCTACTTGCTGCGCACTAAAATCATCCGCGATGAACAGATCATCCACGAAGAAACGGCGGTTAATGAAGTGGTTATTCATCGTTGGGTAACGCCCAGCATGATTGAAATCGTAACCAAAATTGACAATGTGTTTCTTAATTCACAACGCTCCGACGGACTCATCGTGTCCACTCCCACAGGCTCAACCGCCTATTCCTTGTCCGCGGGCGGCCCGATCCTGCACCCGTCGTTAAACGCATTGGTATTGGTACCGCTGAATCCGCATACGCTGACTAATCGTCCGGTCGTTATCGATGACTCCGCTGAAATCGAAATAAGCTTCTGCCAGACCAAGCAAATCAACGCACTGGTTACCTGTGACCAAATTGAAATTCCAGCTGTACTGATCAGCGATAAAATTTTGATCAAAAAAGATCCGAAACCGATTAGAATTCTGCACCCCGAAGACTACGACTTCTTTCAGATTCTGCGGGGCAAATTAAACTGGAGCAGTGGTTATCATAATTAATCCTTATGCTATTGAACCTTAATATTATCGATCTTGCCGTTGTCAAATCATTGGATCTGGATCTTGAAAAAGGCATGTCCGTGCTAACGGGCGAAACCGGAGCCGGCAAATCCATTCTATTGACCGCCTTAGGTCTCGCGCTGGGCGACCGCGCCGATTCCGGCTATATTCGTCCCGACGCCAAGCGCGCTGAAATCAATCTGGAATTCGACTTGGCCGATGCGCCCGAAGCCCAACACTGGCTGAGAGAAAACGATCTCGATGACGACCATCACTGTCTGATCCGGCGCATAGTCAATCAGGACGGCCGCTCCAAGGCCTATATCAATAATCGTCCCGTCACGTTGCAGACGCTGCAGGCGCTCAGCGAGAAACTGGTCGAAATTCACGGCCAGCATGCGCATTTGACCTTGCTTAATAGCGATGAGCAACGTCGTCTGCTCGATGTGTACGCAAAAGACCAGCCGCTTCTGGATCAGGTCAACGACTGCTACCGGCAATGGCTACAAGCCAACAAGGAACTGGAAGCGCTGGTCAAGGCCGGCAGGGACAAAGTCGAACGCGAAGAATTATTGCGCTACCAGATCGAGGAACTGCAACTGCTTGACCTGCAAAACTTCGATTACTCGGCCCTGTCGGAAGAGCACAGCAAACTGGCCAATCTGGGCCAGATTTTGACGGTTGGCCAAAGCCAGGTTGATCTGCTCTATGAAAACGACCAGCAGTCGGTCAGCCAGATGCTGAACCACAGCCTTGGCGAATTAACGCATATCGCCCGCTTTGCGCCGGAACTGAACGAGATCCTCGCGCTGTTATCGGAGGCGCAGATTCAAACCGAAGAAGCGGCACAGCAGCTGCGCCGCTTTCTCGAGTCCCAGGAGGCCGATCCGCAACGCATGGAAATACTGGAGAATCAGATCGCCACCATTCAGAATCTGAGCCGCAAGCACCATATCAAACCGGACGAACTGCCCGAATTACTGGAAAAGCTGGAACAGGAGCTGGATGGATTGACGCACAGCAGCGAGCGCATCGATGCCTTAAAGGTCAGCACAGCGCAACTGCACAATCAATACAACGAGTTGGCCTCGCAACTGTCAAAACAGCGCAAGAAAGCCGGAAAAAACCTGGCGCGCCAGATTTCGGCCATGATCAAGGAACTGGGCATGCCGAAGGGCGAGTTTCTGGTCGACATTACAGCACTGGATCTGGATGCGCCTAAACTGAACGGCAAGGACAAAATCGAATTTCTGGTCAGTGCCAACCCGGGATTGCCGCCCAAGCCGCTGGCCAAAGTCGCCTCTGGCGGCGAACTGTCGCGCATCAGTCTGGCTATTCAGGTCACGACCAGCAACGATAAAACCACGCCGACCATGATTTTCGATGAAGTCGATACCGGCATCGGCGGCGGCATTGCCGAAATTGTCGGACACAAGCTGCGCAGCCTGAGCCAGAACCGTCAGGTCATGTGCGTGACGCATTTGCCACAGGTTGCATCGCAAGCCCACTATCACTTATATGTAGAAAAAAACAATAAAGCCGATATCACCTCCTCCACTGTCAGACTGCTGGAAGACGAGGAACGCGTGCAAGAAATTGCCAGAATGCTGGGCGGCGTCAACATTACCGCCAATACGCTGGCCCACGCCAAGGAAATGTTATTTCAATCCACTGCCGGTCGTTAGCCGGCAAATACAATCAACCACAGGGTACCAAAATCAATGATCCGCTTTCCAGCCGAATGGGAACAACAATCCGCCGTATTAATCGCCTGGCCGCATGCTACCGGCGACTTCAGCAATCGTCTTGATACGGTCGAGCAGAGCTACGGTTTTATTGCCGAAACGATAAGCCAGTATCAGCGTTTGTTTATCGTCTGCCGGGATAACGCCCACCAGCAGCATATTCAGGCTTTAATCAAAAACACCGGCAATATTGTATTTCTTCACGCCGGGGTCAATGACATCTGGGTCAGGGATACGGTTTTTTTGACCGTGGAAGAAGACGGCCGCATGAAACTGCTCAATTTCAGATTCAATGGCTGGGGCGGTAAATATCCGCATCAGGCCGACAACGCGCTGAATCATGCCCTGCTGAATTACAGTCCGTTCAAGAATGCGGATTACGCCGATATAGACTTCATCCTAGAAGGCGGCAGTGTCGAAAGCGACGGCATCGACACGATCATGACCACGCGCCAGTGTCTGTTGAATCCGAACAGAAACAATGAACTGTCGCAACTGGAAATTGAACAGCGACTGCAAGAATACTTCGGCGCCAAGAGAATATTATGGGTGGATCAGGAAAATCTGTCCGGCGACGACACCGACGCCCATATCGATACGCTGGCCCGTTTTTGCTCGGCCACGACCATCGCGTATACCAGCAGCAATGATCCCGAAGACCAGCATTACGCAAGTTTGAAAAATATGGAATCTCAGCTACAGGCCTTCCGCACTCGATCGAATGAGACCTATCACCTGGTGCCGTTGCCGATGCCGAAACCAATATTTGACGAGGAAGGCCAACGCCTGCCCGCCAACTACGCCAATTTCCTGATCATTAATCAGGCCGTCATGGTGCCCGTCTATGACGACCCGATGGATGCGGTCGCCCTGGAACGGCTGGCAGGTTGTTTTCCCCGGCACAAAGTCATCGCCACGCCCTGCCGGCCACTGGTGCATCAATATGGCAGCCTGCATTGCATGACCATGCAGTTTCCTGAAAAAGCGCTTGGCCTTATTGACTGACACTCAACCCGCAGATAATCAACGATGCGTCCGGCGATTATATATGCCGGGCGCTTATAATATCTGGCGGCGTCGATCATACAATAATATGATTAGGAATGGGAATGAAATAAGACCCGCAAATGAGGCAGGATTTCTGTTCATATTCAAGGCGCGCAAACAGGCGCATGGCAAGCCATGTAACTGTTTGCGCAAAGCTTCCGCTCCTTACCTACATCCCTGTAGGCAACGCAGAAGATGGACGGAAAGACAAGTCAGTTGCGGGAATTATAAAATTCACGTTCCTTAAATGAACTTGCTGAATAAGACATTATTCAAAGGCTTCAACAGTCTTAATAAGCCGATTTGATGCAAACAGTAAACTATGAAATACGGTCTCAAAAAAAACACCATTTCGCAGATAAATGCTGTTTTTGCCAATCATCCTGAAATAGAACAGGCCATCATCTACGGCTCAAGAGCTAGAGGCAATTATAAAGAGGGTTCGGATATTGACCTGGCGCTAAAGGGGCGCGCATTAAACTTGCGCATTGTTGATAGAGTAAACTTTGAACTCGATGACCTGCTTTTACCTTATTGCTTTGATATTATCGATTTCAATCAAATAAGTAATGCCGGCTTTATCGATCACATTAATCAATATGGCATCGTTTTCTATAATTCCTTAAATGCATCGCATTTAAACAATCAAAACGCCGGTCATGACTAAAACCTGGCTGACGGTGTTTTTTTCAGTGCTGACATGGTCTGCCTTCGAGCCAAAAGATTACCCGACCTGGTGGCTGGAAACCGCTCCCGCCTTAATCGCCCTGGTTATACTTATCGCGACCCGGCGACGCTTTCCGCTGACCTCTCTCGCATATTTCCTGATTTTGATTCACAGCATTGTCCTGATGATAGGCGCCCATTATACTTATGCCGAAGTCCCATTATTTGACTGGCTGAAAGTGGCACTGGAACTTGAACGTAATAATTACGATAAACTCGGCCATTTTGCCCAGGGCTTTATCCCGGCCATCATTGCCAGGGAAATATTGATCAGAAATCAGGTCGTGGCCAGCCGCAATTGGCTAAACTTCCTCATAATCTGCATCTGTCTGGCCATCGCCGCATTTTACGAACTTATTGAATGGTTCGTTGCCTTACTCAGCGAAGAAGCCGCCGAATCGTTTTTAGGCACTCAGGGATATATCTGGGATACCCAGTCGGATATGGCTTATGCATTGGTCGGCGCAATTTCGGCAATAATAACCTTAAGCCGCCTTCATGACCGGCAAATCAGCGAAGTCACTGCTCGGCGCGCCTAACCTTGTTGTCGGCTTCCGTTAAACCGAACGCTCTATTTCCTGCTTTTAAATCGTTATAAAATACAACTGTTAAAACCTATCCCTGACACAACCATCATGAAATCAAAATTAATCGTCAGCGCTGTTCAACAGCCCTGTAATGAAGACAGACAGACCAACCTTGATTTTTCCATTGAGAAAATCCACGAAGCGGCTGCCGCCGATGCCGACCTGGTCGTGCTTCCGGAATTGCATCTGGGACCTTATTTCTGCCAGAACGAAGACTATAATAACTTTTCCCTGGCCCAGCCTATCCCTGGCCCCACCACGGACATTCTGTCGGCAGTGGCGAAAGAACGGGAAATCGTTATTGTTTCAACTATCTTCGAACAAAGAGCGCCCGGACTTTATCATAATACCGCCGTTGTTTTTGACAAGGACGGCAGTATCGCTGGCAAATATCGGAAAATGCATATTCCCGACGACCCGGGCTTTTATGAAAAATACTATTTCACGCCGGGCGACATCGGCTTCAAACCGATTCAAACGTCAATCGGTAAATTAGGCGTATTGGTCTGCTGGGATCAGTGGTTTCCCGAAGCGGCAAGACTGATGGCTTTAGCCGGCGCGGAGTTATTGATCTACCCTACTGCCATAGGCTGGGACCCACAGGACCCCCCTGAAGAGCACAAACGCCAGCTGGACGCCTGGACAACCATACAGCGTTCTCATGCGGTGGCGAATGGTATTCCCGTCATATCCTGTAATCGCATCGGTTTTGAAAAAGCGCCGGATTCGGAAACTGGCATAAATTTCTGGGGCAATAGCTTTATCGCGGGACCTCAAGGAGAGATCATAGCTCATGCTGACGAATCGGAAATAAAGTTGTTAACCGGCGCTATTGATAAGGCAAGAGTTGAACGCGTCAGACAAATATGGCCCTATTTGCGTGATCGCAGAATTGATGATTACGGGGATTTAACAAAACGTTTTATTGATTAGAAAACACCGGCACAAGGCTGAAAGTCGTGTCTTTTTGCCTTGTGCCCTGAGAATATCCGTCCTGGGCCTGGAGAATCACACTTCAAACTCGGAACGGTCATGGCCTTCATCAAGTAAAGTCTGCATCCATTTCGGCGTAACCCCGCGACCGGTCCATGTTTTTTCAGGATCCTGAGGATGACGGTATTTAACCGGAACCTTAACCCCTTTACGAGCAGATCTTTTATCACTTTCATAAATCTCCACGGCCACATCAATCGATGCGGCCAACTCCTTAATCTGGGCAATAACCTCTTTACGTTTATTGGCCTGTTTGGATTTTAATGCTTTTTCGGCTTTTTCAATAACCGCCTGCAATTCATTTTCAGATAGATTTTGATACTCGGCCATTTTAAGATTTTGATACTGGGTCATTTTCACTCCTAATAATAAAAAAATATAATTCAATCATATCATGACTCGCTAATACTATAAATAGCAACAATTACCAATATTTGATTCAAATAATCATTCATAACTATATATGTTTAAATTCCGGGACTAAGCCATTACTTAATAGTAACAACCTTAAAGCTTTTTTTATTTAGTATACGCTCATTCTCATCTATTAACCTGACAGACCAGTTACCTACATCATTATCAGTAAATAACTTACTGCTGGATGTACGCCACCTATTACCCAGGATATTCAACCTGCGGTTAAAAACGACTTCCCCATTATTTAGCCATTCATGGTAAAGCGTGCGACCTTTTAAACCTGTTAATTCGGTAAAATAATAGACACCTACAGCTTGTGCCTTATTGACTGCAACTGGAAGATTTAGTTCTCCCGCCGGCTCCTTATTATTAATTTTATCGGTTAATAAAGCGCGAGAAACATTTTTATTAATGACTGAAGCGCTCATTTTCCTGGTTACATTTTCTTGACTGATTATTGTCCGCTGCTTCTTTTTCACCTCAACCTTAATACTAGGTTTCTGTTTTTGAGTTTCCGCTTCAATTATATTATTAATGGCTACGGACTTATTTTCAGGCTTAATTGGTTTTGGCCTCTCTTGTATATATACATCTTTTTCTTCCGGCTTAACTGAAGCATTAAAATCGGTATCAGACAATGAGACCTCCGCGTTTTGCTCTCCGGGATTCAGCAAAAAGTACAAGGCACTGAAAATCAGCATGCCAATAACGATGACTGCCAGCACTATTCGTTTAACGTGCCACTCTGTTACCATCTCGGGCGCCGCCCCCACGCTACCGGCTTTTCTCCCGGATTTGGAATAGTTAACTCTAATTACAATATTCTTTTTGTCTCTCATGTTTTTTTTATCTCAACAACAAGCGGATGAAACTTTATGATTGCCTTTGCCACTAAAATAAACCATATTTTTAGCCAGACAACGCTTAACTGAGTAATATACCACTGCGGACCTGGTAAAAAGTGAAAACCCATTTCGAATAAATTGGATAATCCTAATGAGTAAACTGCTTAAACTTTTTCAAGATTCTTCTAGCCTCTATGGCAGCAACGCCAGTTTCATTGAAAACCTGTATGAAAAGTTTCTCGAAGATCCTGAATCGGTTGAGCCCAGTTGGCAAAAGGAATTCAGCGCCATTCACAACGGCGTCGATTATGAAGCAGCCCATAGCCCTATTGTGGAACGCTTTGCGCGACTCGCGACTAAATCCCGGGGCCGGCTGGCTGAACTGCAAGGATTTACGGAAGAAAGCGTCAAAAAACAATCCGCCGTTGCCCGACTCATCAACCACTACCGCGTCCGGGGACACCAGATCGCCCAAAATAATCCGCTAGGCAAAACAGCGCCGCCACCGCCCGAGTTTGACCCGGCTTTTTACGGCCTGTCCGCCCCCGATATGGATACACTGTTCGATGCGGATCTGCTGCACGGCGCCGACCGGCTGCGTCTACGCGACATTATCGCCGGCCTGAAGGACATTTACTGCGGCAGCATTGGTTCGGAGTACATGCATATTGTCGATACGACGATCAAACGCTGGATAAAAAATCGCCTGGAAAACCCGAAAGCCAATGTCATAGAGCCTGAAAAAAAACGCTGGCTGCTTAAACAGTTAACCGCGGCAGAAGGCATTGAAAACTATCTGCATACAAAATTTGTCGGCCAAAAGCGCTTCTCGCTGGAAGGCGGAGAATCACTGATCACCATCCTCGACGAGATCATTCAAGGCTCGGGCGATAAAAGCGTGAAGGAAATTGTGATCGGCATGGCGCATAGAGGCCGGCTGAATGTGCTGATCAATACTCTCGGCAAAAGCCCTGCCAGTTTGTTCGATGAATTCGCCGGCATGCCGACGTTATCGCCCGGCGTCAGTTCCGGTGATGTCAAATATCACATGGGTTTTTCATCGAATATCGCCACGGCCGGTGGGCCGGTGCATTTAACGCTGGCTTTCAATCCGTCGCATCTGGAGATTATCGACCCGGTTGTGGAAGGCTCGGTAAAGGCGCGCCAGGACAGAGCCGGAGCCGAAGGCAAAAATGCGGTTATCCCGGTACTGATCCATGGCGATGCCGCGTTTTCGGGGCAAGGCATCATCATGGAAACCCTGAACATGTCTCAGACCCGAGCCTTCTCGACCGGCGGCACGATTCATATCGTCATCAACAATCAGATCGGCTTTACCACCAGCAACCCACAGGACGCCCGATCCACGTTGTACTGCACCGATGTGGCCAGCATGATTCAGGCACCGGTTTTTCATGTTACGGGCGATGACCCCGAGGCCGTCAACTTTGTCACGAAACTGGCACTCGACTATCGCATGACCTTTAACAAGGACGTGGTCATCGACCTGATCTGCTACCGCCGTCTCGGCCATAATGAAGCCGACGAGCCCTCGGCCACGCAGCCGCGTATGTATAAGAAAATCCGCCAGCACAAAACCACGCGGCGAATTTACGCGGAACGGCTCATCAGGGAAGGCATCATTACGGAAGAGCAATCCAACCAGATGGAACAGGAGTATCAGAAGCAGCTCGATGCCGGCCGCGTCGTTTCGCGCCCCATACTGGATAACAATCATTACTCATATACCACGCAATGGAACCAATTCATGAACGGCAGCTGGGACACGCCCTGCGACACATCCATTTCGATTGATCACATTCGCTTCTGCAACGATCAGATGCAGCGACTGCCGGCCGGTTTCGAACTGCATTCGCGCGTCGCCAAAATCATGGACAACCGGCGTAAAATGGCCGCCGGCGCCATGCCGCTGGACTGGGGGTTTGCCGAGAACATGGCCTATGCGACCTTGCTGATGGATAAATACCACGTACGCCTGACCGGACAGGACGTGGGCCGGGGCACTTTCTTTCACCGGCATGCCGTGCTGCATAATCAGCTGAATGGCAAAACTCACACGCCGCTGAAACACCTGGACAAGGATCAGGGCCGGGCGCAGATTTTCGATTCACTGCTTTCGGAAGCCGCCGTTTTGGGTTTTGAATACGGCTACAGCTCAACCGTTCCGAATACGTTGGTCATCTGGGAAGCGCAATTCGGCGATTTTGCCAATGGCGCGCAAGTCGTCATCGACCAATTCATCAGTTCCGGCGAAACCAAATGGGGTCGGTTGAGCGGTCTGGTCATGCTGTTGCCGCATGGCTTCGAAGGCCAGGGTCCGGAGCATTCATCCGCCCGACTCGAACGCTACCTGCAGCTATGCGCCGAACACAACATGCAGGTCTGCAATCCGACCACGCCGGCGCAGATATTCCATCTATTGCGTCGGCAGTTGATCAGGCCCTATAGAAAGCCGCTGATCGTCATGACGCCTAAAAGCCTGCTCCGACACAAACTTGCCGTATCGACGCTGGAAGACCTGACTGACGGCCAATTTCAACCGGTCATCGGTGACCAGGATCCGATCAACCCGAAAAAAATCACGCGCTTTATTCTGTGTTCCGGTAAAGTTTATTATGATCTGCTCGAAGCACGGCGCCAGGACGACCTGAAACATGTCGCCATCACGCGCCTGGAACAACTGTATCCGTTCCCCGCTGAAGCATTCAGGGCGGAACTGGCGAAATACCCCGCCATGAAAGAATTCGTCTGGTGCCAGGAGGAGCCCCAGAATCAGGGAGCCTGGTATCAGTCAAAACATCATTTTGCCGACAATCTGGAGCCTCATATCACCATAACTTATAGCGGCCGAGAGGCATCTGCCGCCCCTGCTGTGGGCAATTTCCGTATCCATATAGAACAACAAAAAGCCGTCGTAGAATCGGCCTTATACGGCAAACCTTCAGGAAAATAACATGAGCATTGAAGTCTTAGTCCCTAACCTACCCGAATCGATTTCAGACGCCACATTGGCAACCTGGCATAAGAAGCCCGGCGACATCATCAATAAAAACGACAATCTCGTCGACCTGGAAACCGATAAAGTGGTACTTGAAGTCCCCGCGCCGGAATCAGGTATTCTGCGTGAAATACGCAAGGAAGACGGCGCGATAGTGGTAGCCGGCGAAGTGCTGGCCGTGCTGGATCCGCAAGACGTCCAGACACAACAGGCCGTTCAGACACAGGAAACCGAGGCTGTCGAAACGGCCGCGCCCGAAACGCAAGAGGCATACGGCGAAGCGACTCCCGCATTAAGCCCTTCGGTACGGCGAATGATTTTTGAAAAAAATATCGATCCCGCCGGTATTAAAGGCACCGGCAAAAACGGCCGCATCACCAAGACCGATGTGCTCGACTATCTGGAAAGTCACAAGCAGCCAGAAGCGGAAGCCGAACTTCCAGAACCTGAAGCCGCACCCGCGCCCGCCAAACCGGAGAAACTCAAGCCTGTCGAGCCGGCCGCGCCTTCTTTGAACCTGCGTCCGGAACAGCGGGTGCCGATGACACGCTTAAGGGCGAAGATTGCCGAACGCCTGCTACAGGCCCAACAAAACGCGGCCATGCTGACGACATTTAATGAAGTCAATATGCAAAACGTTATCGATCTTCGCAATCAGTACAAAGCCCGCTTCGAACAAAAGCACCATGTCAAACTGGGCTTTATGTCGTTTTTCGTCAAAGCCTCCATCGAAGCGTTAAAACGTTTTCCGGCCGTTAACGCCTCCATTGACGACAACGATATTATTTATCACGGCTACTACGACATAGGCATTGCCGTCACGACCCCGCGCGGCCTGATCGTGCCGGTTTTGCGCGATGCCGACCAGCTCGATTTTGCCGGTATCGAAAGAAGCATTGCCGATTTCGGTGAAAAGGGACGCAACGCCACGTTAGGCTACGAGGACTTAAAGGGCGGCACGTTTACCATTACCAACGGCGGCATTTTCGGTTCGATGCTATCGACACCGATACTGAACCCGCCGCAGTGTGCCATTTTAGGCATGCACGCCATCAAGGAACGCCCTGTGGTCGAAAACGGTCAGATCGTCGCCCGTCCCATTATGTACCTGGCCCTGTCCTATGATCACCGCCTGGTTGACGGACGCGATGCCGTGCAATTCCTTGTGACCATCAAAGAATGTCTGGAAGCCCCGGCTCACCTACTTCTTAATATTTAAGAAGGCAATAGTTATGTCAAAACAACACCCACATTATGATGTCATCGTTATCGGTGCCGGGCCCGCGGGCTATGTCAGCGCCATCCGATGCGCTCAGCTTGGTTTAAAAACGGCCTGCATCGACAACTGGAGCAATAATAAGCGCCAGAGCAGCCTGGGTGGCACTTACCTTAATGCCGGCTGCGTTTCCTCGATAGCATTGCTCGAGTCGGCGAAAATTTATCATTTGTTGAATCATGAAATAGGCAAACACGGCATACATGTCGAAAATATATCCCTGGATATCGGACAAATGATGCAGCGAAAAAACAAAATCATTGAGACGCTCAGCGCTAAAATCGCCGATATATTTACTTATCACGGCATTACCCGTATCCATGCCCATGCCAAACTGCTCAATGCGCGCCAGGTGGAAATAACCCCGCTCGACCATTCGGCACCGTCAGTCATTCAGTCCGGGAATATTATTCTGGCCGCCGGCTCTTCGTCGGTCGACCTGCCCTGCGCCCCGATCGACAACGAATTCATCATCGATTCCACCGCCGCCTTAAACCTTGACAGCGTACCCAAAAAAATGGGCATCATCGGTGCCGGCGTCATTGGTCTTGAGTTGGCCAGTATATGGAGCAGGCTGGGCTCGGAAGTCATTCTGCTGGAAGCTCAGGAAAACTTTTTAACCCTGACCGATCAGCAGATTTCACGCGAGGCCTATCGCATCTATACACAACAGGGCCTGGACATGCGTTTGGGCGCACGGGTCATCTCCGCTAAAAAAAGCCATAAGAAAGTTAGCGTTGAATACCAGGATAATGAAGGCCAGCATTGCCTGCGCGTGGACAAACTGATCGTCGCATCGGGCCGGAAGCCTAATACCGAAAACCTGGCTACCGCGGAAACCAATTTAGTGCTCGACGAAAACAGTTTTATTCATGTCGACGAAAACTGCCGGACTACCCTGCCTGGTGTTTATGCGATAGGCGACCTGACCTTGCTCGGCCCCATGCTGGCCCATAAAGGCATAGAAGAAGGCGTCTTTGTCGCCGAACAGATTGCCGGCATTCACACTCCGATTAACTATGACATCCTGCCCAGCGTTATTTATACCGAACCCGAAATTGCCTGGGTCGGCCAGACCGAACAGGCCTTGAGAGCCATAGGCGAGAATATCAAGATCGGGACTTTCCCGTTGACGGCCTCCACCCGGTCTCACGTCAAGGGCTCCCCCGATGGCTTGGTTAAAATCATTGCCCATGCCGATACCGACACCATACTCGGCGTTCATATCATTGGCGCCCATGCTTCCGAACTGATCGCCGAAGCCGTGCTGGCCATGGAGTTCTCCGCCAGCAGTGAAGATTTGGCCAGAACCATACACGCGCACCCGACCATTTCAGAATCCCTGCATGAAGCCGCCTTAGCGCTTGATAAGCGGACATTGCATTTGCCGGCAGGCAGACTGATACCGTAAGGACACATCAGCACGCCCTACTGCGTTACATAAGGAAATTATCATGCCGCTTTCTTCCGTTTTTGAACGCCTGTTCAAATGGCTTTTCATGCTCAGCCTATCGACGATGGGTATCACTGCTTTCTACAAGAACGAACTGCCCGACCCCTCGTATTATGATCTGGACCATCTTGAAGCGCCCAGACAGACGCGTATTCCCGAGCAAGCGTTTATAACAAGAGTCAACGGTCAGGAATATACCATCCAGCCAGAATTCAGCTATGAGCTTGATGGCGTCGTCGTCAGCTACCACGACTCCGATGATTTCAGCGATGTTTGGCATCACAAACGCTGGAAGGATTTTATCAATCTGCGCGATCTCTGCGTGATCTGGGGCGGAAATGTCGAGTCAGGCGTTTACAAGAGCATGACCTTCAACAATGACAGCTGGACCTGCTGGGCATCCTGGCCCGATAACGCGATCGGCGCCCTGTTTAGAATGAATGCGCTGTCCAATAACCATCTGCTGACCGATAGCGACGACGTCAAAAGCGTCTTGATGTCCGCCGAACCCGGCGATCATATCCGCCTGAAAGGCGTTCTGGCGAGTTATTCCAATAAAGCCAACGGCTTTCAGCGCGGCACCAGCATCGTCCGCGACGACACCGGCAACGGCGCCTGCGAAACGATTTATCTGGACGATTTCAAGATCATCAAGAAAGCCAACCGCAAGTCACGCCGGTTATATGACCTGTCAAAGTGGCTGGCCATTGTTGCCGGCATCGGATTTTTGATCATGTTTGCCATCACGCCGGTCAGGAATAAGCACAGGTATTAGCTACAAAATATATCTGCCACATAGGATGTGGCGACGACAGGAGGCGCATCCATCGCGCGCGATGCGCTTCACTGCATCGCCTGGAACGCCTGCCTTCTTTAGTCAGCCTTGTTCTGACGAGTAAAATTTTCAGCCTACATTCCGCAGCAAAATTTGACCTAAGAAGCCTATTACAGCCGAGTCATTCATCATCTTGGTCTGGTTTCGGGGATGATTGAGCCCTGATACCGTAAAATGCACAGACACATAGGGGCGAACCTGTGTGTTCGCCCTTGCCCAACGGTTCTCCGATAACCCGTTGTGCACCCGAAACAAGGCGGACACGCAGGTCCGCCCCTACATTGGTTGCGGAATGTCGGTTACAGCGTAACCTACGATTGCATAGCAGCTCACTCACATTCCATTCCGTCAACCCGCTGAAAGCCCCTCGGCAAAGCCGTTCCCCTGTTGGCGCGGCTGCCTGAGTAATGCTCGATATCGGCCGGCTTCAGCGTTATATGGCGCTTGCCCGACAGCACTTTCAGCTGGCCGTTTTCCGGGAGCGCAGTCACTGCCATCACCTGATCCTTGCCCGCGGCCAGATCAGCCGTTGGAATCTGGATCAGTTTGTTGCCTTTGCCTTTTGCCAGCGCCGGCAGCTCGGCGACCGGAAAAATCAGCAACCGGCCCTGCTGGGTGACGGCGGCAAGCAGATCGGATTCATGGCGGACCGGTGCGGGCTTTAAAACCTTGGCGCCATACGGCAGCGTAATCAGCGTCTTGCCGGCTTTGTTCTTGCTCAACAGCTCCTTGAGCTGTACCCGGAAGCCGTAGCCGGCATTGCTGGCCAGCACATACCAGTCGTCGGGGCTGCCTGCAAGCAGATGCGTGAAGTAGGCGCCGGCCGGCGGATTAAGGCGGCCCGTCAGCGGCTCGCCCTGGGTTCGGGCCGACGGCAGGTCATGCGCGGAGGTGCTGTAAGCCCGGCCGGTTGAATCGAGCAGATATACCGGCTGGGTCGTCCGGGTCCTGACCGCATCGAGAAAACCGTCGCCGGAGCGATAGTTCAGACTGGTCACATCGATATCGTGCCCCTTGGCCGCCCTGATCCAGCCTTTCTGCGAGAGAATGACCGTCAATGGTTCATTGGCGATCAGCTCGGTCGTATCCAGCGCCTGCGCGGCCTGTCGTTCGACGATCGGCGAGCGACGGTCATCACCGTATTTCTCGGCATCGCGCTCCAGTTCTTTTCTGATCAGGCGGTTGAGCAATTTTTTGGAACCGAGGGTTTTCTCCAGCGCGGCCCGCTCTTTTTCCAATTCATCCTGCTCGCCGCGGATTTTCATCTCTTCCAGTTTGGCCAGATGCCGCAATTTTAATTCGAGAATCGCTTCGGCCTGCAGATCACTGAGCCCGAACCGCGCCATCAGCACCGGCTTGGGATGGTCCTCATTGCGAATAATGGCGATGACTTCATCGATATTCAGGTAGGCGATCAGCAAGCCGTCCAGAATGTGCAACCGCGCCAGAACCTTGTCGAGCCGGTGCTGAAGCCGGCGCCGGACCGTCTCGGTACGGAACGTCAGCCATTCGGTCAGGATGTCTCTGAGCCCCTTGACCTGCGGCCGGCCGTCCAGACCGATCATGTTCATATTGACGCGATAGCTTCTTTCCAGGTCTGTCGTGGCAAACAGATGCGACATGACCGCCCCGACATCGAGCCGTTTCGACTTCGGTATGACCAGCAGACGGGTCGGATTTTCATGGTCCGACTCGTCCCTCAGGTCCTCGATCATCGGCAGTTTTTTGGCCAGCATTTGCGCCGCGATCTGCTCCATCAATTTGGCGCCGGATACCTGATGCGGCAAGGCCGTGATGACGATATTGCCGTCTTCCAGCTCGTATCTGGCGCGCATTTTTACCGAGCCGCCGCCGCTGACATACATTTTCCGTATCTCCTCGGCGGGCGTGATGATTTCGGCATCGGTCGGATAATCAGGGCCTTTAATATGGCTGAAAATGGCCTCCGTCGGGCAATCGGGATCATCCAGCAGCTCGATGCAGGCATTGGTCACTTCGCGCAGATTGTGCGGCGGAATGTCGGTCGCCATGCCGACGGCGATGCCCATCGTGCCGTTCAGCAGCACGTTCGGCAGTCTTGCCGGCAGTAAAACCGGCTCTTTCAGCGTGCCGTCGAAATTGTCGGTCCAATCGACCGTGCCCTGCCCCAACTCGCTCAGCAGGGTCTGCGCATAAGGCGTCAGCCGCGATTCGGTGTAACGCATGGCCGCAAACGATTTCGGGTCGTCCGGCGAGCCCCAGTTGCCCTGCCCGTCGATCAGCGGATAGCGGTAGGAAAAATCCTGCGCCATCAGCACCATGGCTTCGTAGCAGGCCGAATCGCCGTGCGGATGGTATTTACCGAGCACGTCCCCGACCGTTCTGGCCGATTTTTTGTATTTCGCCGCCGCCGTCAGGCCCAGCTCCGACATCGCGTAAACGATGCGCCGTTGTACCGGTTTCAGGCCGTCGGCGATATGCGGCAAAGCCCGGTCCAGAATCACATACATGGAGTAATCCAGGTAGGCTTTCTCGGCAAAATGCTTTAACGGCAGTTGTTCGTAATTCTCTTGTATACCCACAATCACAATTCATCCTTTGGCAAATCGACATGTAACGCGCGGCTCTTTTCCATGAATTCCTGACGCATTTTTTTGCGCATTTCCGCGGCTTCAAATAATCTTTTTTCCACTTCGTTCTCTATCTGTAGTTTCGGTATTTGTTTGGGTTTGCCCTGTTCATCGACGGCCACCATGGTGAAATAGCAGGAATTGGTATGCCTTTTCTCTTCCGTCATCAGATTCTCGGCCACGACCTTGACGCCGATTTCCATCGAGGAGCGCCCCACATAATTGACATGGGCATTGAAAGTCACCAGTTCGCCGACCTTGATCATCTGTTTAAAGAAAACATGATCCAGCGATGCGGTCACGACATAGCTCTTGCAATATTTCGCCGCGCAGGCGTAGGCCACCTGATCCAATAACTTCAATAAGGCACCGCCGTGTACATTGCCGGAAAAATTCGCCATATCCGGGGTCATCAACACCGTCATGGCCAACGACTTTTCTTGTTTATTCATGATTTATTGACTCGACTCAATAAGACTTTGCAGCCTTGTTTGATGGCAGGGACAATTTTGAAAAATGCCCTAATGAAAACCGCCTTACCTTCAGGAAGGGCTATTCTACACTGAAGCCCTTTCATAACCGGTGCTACGAATGAAACTGGCTCCACCGGGCTTGCTATGAGTCGACTCTATCTATCAGCCGATTTTCAGGCCGAAATAAAAACCGGCGGCGCCGCTGGCTCCCTTACTGGTAATATTCGATAGCCGATCCATCAGGAAAGTGCCGGATTGCTGCGCGGCATCGGTTGCCGCGCTGGCCGCGCTCTGCAAGTGGGCATCGCTGATACTGACGACACCGTAATATTCGGAGGCGAACAGCAGCACAACCGCCGCGCCTCCCATGAACAGCGCCAGCTTCAGCATTTTCTTGGCGAAATAGCCGACAGCCAAGCCAATGATAAACGGGGCGCCCACATTGCCGATCATAAAGGTCGAGGAAAAAATATCGCTGGACGATGCGCTGTTGATTGCTTGCTCACTACTCATAATTTGTACTTCTCGTGATGTTATTGCTGACTCCAGGCAAGCTGGAAAAAAAGCCGACATTGTAATCATTTTAAAGCCGGGCGCCAGTTCATTAAGAACCGAGGCCGTTAAAATAATCCCGTTATCATAAGCGGCAGCACCTATTGCTTTTGGCCTGTCTAAAAGAAAAAATGCTAATGCCATGATCCAAAAGGAATTACTTATGCACTATCCCATCAAAGTACCTGGCGCCGCTCCGGCCGGCATCGTTGAAGTCTTCTCGCCTTATGACGAGCGGCTTGTGGGTTCCGTTGAAGCCATTGATTCATCCGGAGCCGAACAGGCATTGAAAAACATGCATGCGCTGTTTCAGGACCGCAAAAGCTGGCTGCCAGCCCATGAACGCATCGCCATTCTGGAACGAGCGATCGCACTCATGCAGACGCAGACCGAATCATTAATCGCCACCGCGGTGGCTGAAGGCGGCAAGCCTTATCAGGATACTCAGATCGAACTGACGAGGGCGCTCGACAGCCTCAGGATCTGTGTCGAATGCCTCCGCACGGAACGCGGAACGGAAGTTCCGATGCAGTTGAACCCGGCCTCCATGCATCGGCTGGCTTTTACGCACAGGGAACCCATTGGTCCTGTTGTGGCGATCAGCGCCTTCAACCATCCGATCAATCTGATTGTCCATCAGGTAGGCCCTGCTATCGCCGCCGGCTGTCCTGTCGCCATCAAGCCGGCGCGCGAGACGCCTTTGTCGGCCTTTATGCTGGTGGAGATCCTGCGTGAAGCGGGCCTGCCCGATCTCTGGTGTCAGCCCGTCTTGGAAAACGACATTCAGGTCGTCGAACAACTGGCGACCGATCCGCGCGTCGCCTTTTTAAGTTTTATCGGCAGCGCCCGCGTCGGCTGGATGCTGCGTTCAAAACTGGCGCCCGGTACGCGCTGCGCGCTGGAACATGGCGGCGTAGCGCCGGTCATTGTCGCTGAAGACGCCGACCTCGAACGGATGTTGCCATTGCTGGCCAAAGGCGGCTTTTATCATGCAGGGCAGGTTTGCGTATCGGTGCAGCGCATTTATGCGCATGAATCGATCGCGAGAAAAGTGGCGGAAGAACTGGCGGCACAGGCCGACCAAATGGCGGTCGGTGATCCGGCCGATCCGGACACGGATTGCGGTCCGCTGATCCGGCATAGCGAAGTTGACCGCATTGAAGCCTGGGTAAACGAAGCCGTTACTGAAAACGCCGAACTGGTCACGGGCGGCCAGCGGCTTTCGGACTCGTTGTACAAACCGACAGTGTTATTGAATGCATCGCCGGCCAGCAAGGTCAGCCGTCAGGAAGTCTTCGGGCCGGTCGTCTGCGTTTACCCATACAGCAGCCTGGATGACGCTATCGGACAGGCCAATGCCCTGCCTTACGCCTTCCAGGCTTCAATGATCACGCAAAATATCGACACCGCCCTGTATGCTTACAGGCAACTGGCGGCATCGACCGTCCTGATCAATGACCACACCGCTTTCCGCGTGGACTGGATGCCGTTTGCGGGCCTGCGCGAGTCCGGCCATGGAACCGGCGGCATTCCCTACACCTTCCGCGATATGCAGATCGAGAAAATGGCCGTGTTCCATTCGCCGGCTTTGTAGACGGCTATACCTGGATATCCGCCAGATTGCCTTTGGCCTCCAGCCACGCCTTCCTGTCCTGCGCGCGTTTCTTCGCCAGCAGCAAGTCCAGTTGGGCAGTGGTGTCATCTTCTTCCTGAACCGTCAGCTGCACGAGCCGGCGCGTATCGGGGTTCATGGTGGTTTCGCGCAACTGGCTCGGATTCATCTCGCCCAGGCCTTTGAAGCGCTGGACATTGATCGTGCCTTTGAGCTTTTCGGCCTTGATGCGGTCCAGTACGCCCTGCCGCTCGGACTCGTCCAATGCATAGAACACTTTTTTGCCGACATCGATGCGGTACAAGGGCGGCATGGCCACGAACACGTGCCCGGCCTTTACCAGCGCCGGAAAATGCTGGTAGAACAAGGCGCAGATCAGGGTGGCGATGTGGTTGCCGTCGGAATCGGCATCAGCCAGTATGCACACCTTGCCGTAACGCAGGTTTTGCAAATCGTTGGAGCCGGGTTCGATGCCCAAAGCCACGGCGATATCGTGGACTTCCTGCGAAGCCATCACCAGATTCGATTCCACCTCCCAGGTATTGAGGATCTTGCCGCGTAACGGCATGATCGCCTGAAAGTCGCGCTCGCGCGCCTGCTTGGCCGAACCACCGGCCGAATCGCCCTCGACCAGAAACAGTTCGGTTCTGGCGATGTCCTGCGCCGAACAGTCGGCCAATTTGCCGGGCAAGGCGGGGCCTGCGGTGATTTTCTTGCGGACTATTTTCTTGTTGGAGCGCAGCCTTTTCTGGGCGCTGGAAATAATGATTTCGGCGATTTTCTCGCCTTCGGTAGGATGCTGGTTCAGCCACAAACTGAAGCTGTCCTTGGCCACGCCGGACACGAAAGCCACGCATTCCCGGGAGCTGAGCCGCTCCTTGGTCTGGCCTGAAAACTGCGGGTCTTCCAGTTTGACCGAAAGCACGAAATGGCAGTTTTCCCAGACATCCTCGGGCGCCACTTTGACGCCGCGCGGCAGGATGTTTCTGAAATCGCAGAACTCGCGCATCGCTTCGGTCAAACCGGCCCGCAAACCGTTGACATGCGTGCCGCCCTGCGCCGTCGGCACCAGATTGACGTAGCTCTCGGCCAGCACCTCAGCAGGATTTTCGATAGCCCAGACGACGCCCCACTCGACGGCCTCATGGCTCGCGGCCATATTGCCCATAAACGGCTGCTGCGGGTAAAACTCGATATCGCCGATACGGTCCAGCAGATATTCCTGCAAACCATTCTGGTAACACCAGACAATCTCTTCCTCAGGTTGCTCGACCTTCAGCGTAATTTTAAGGCCCGGACACAACACCGCTTTCGCGCGCAGCACCTGTTTCAATTTGGTGACGGAGACTTTGCTGGAATCGAAATATTTTTCATTCGGCCAAAACTTCACCGACGTGCCGGTATTATTGCGACCAACCGTTCCGACTTCGGTCAGTTCGGTCTGCTTGTCCCCATTGGCGAATTCCATGCGATAGACTTTGCCGTTGCGTTTGACCTCTATCTCCAACTTCTCCGACAAGGCATTGACGACTGAAACGCCGACGCCATGCAAGCCGCCGGAAAACTGATAATTCTTGTTGGAGAATTTGCCGCCTGCGTGCAATTGGGTCAGGATCACCTCGACGCCCGGCATGCCCTGCTCGGGATGGATATCGACCGGCATCCCCCGACCGTTATCGGCGACCGACACGGCGCCGTCTTTATGCAAAAAGACGTCGATGCTGTCGGCATGCCCTGCTATCGCTTCGTCAACACTGTTATCAACCACTTCCTGCACCAGATGGTTGGGCCGGGTGGTATCCGTATACATGCCGGGACGTTTACGCACCGGTTCCAATCCGCTTAAGACCTCGATGGCCGCCGCGTTATATTCACTGCTCATACTTCCTAATCACTCACAATCCGAGTTTAATGCTAATGTTCAGCCGCACATCGTACCATTAAAATATTTTTATCTGTACGATGATAAAAAACACAATTCATGTTTGCCCGCTATCCTCTGTATAGATCCTGGATTGAGCCTATACAGAAACAGAATCGACACATCGGCAGCCTTGCGAATTTGTGGATAGACCTTCAGTCAGCAAACTCGGGCACGTTGATATCCAAATAATCAATCCATTGATTTGAAGATGGAATTGCCCCCTGCTTGCCAGTCGTCTTCCATCGCCCGTATGGCAAGCCCGCTTTTCCCGGCAAAAATGATTGCATCGTAGGGATGCGCATCGCCGTTGGCAACGTGTATAAGTTTGTTTATTGATTGTCTTTACCGGTTAGAAACTTATTGGGATCCAGGTAAAACATGGTATTCCATGCTTGCGGCCTGCGGGAGTTGTATAACCACGGCGAAGGAAACAGGTTGCGGATGGCAAAATGCAAGTGCGGTGGCTTGCCCTTGGCATTGCCAGTACTGCCGACTGCGCCGATTGGCTCTCCTGCGTGCACGAACCGGTAAGCCTGGGCATCAACCCGCTGTAAATGCGCATAGTAATAAAAACGCCACTTTGCTCCCAGTATCAGCACGATATTACCGCCCAGGCTATCGACACCCGTATAAACTACCATGCCACTGCTCGCCGCCAGCACCGGCACGCCTTCCCTGGCGAAAATATCAATGCCTTTATGCACGCCGGAACGGCCCCACGGATAATACCAGAACGATTTCGGGTGCCAGTCGGCAACGCTTGCGCCAGCGACTGGAATCCGATGGCTTTCAGGGATCAGGAAGCCGGCCACCAAAACTGTCAGCAATAATCTTAACCATTTTATTTTCACAGTATTCCCCGGTATTTGTTTATATCAGAAACGGTATCGTGCCATCCTGCTGGAGCCGCCACTTGCCCCGTCAACGCATACCAGTCGAAACGGCGGATACAAGATTTGATTCCGCAAACATGGCGAGAATCAAGAAACCCTCCCAACTTGCGGCTATGCTGATAGCAATATTAAAGATAAGCAAAACCCACTGTAAAAATGCACTGGAATTGTGCAAATGCCCCGCGTCATGCTTCGCCCATAACGGCGATGGCGCATTCTTTCCTGACCACTTGCCCGCCGATTTCATATATAATGCCCCGGTTAATTTATACACTGTATCTTGAAAATATTTTATCTACATGCCGAAAAAGAAAAGCCCGACTTTATTTGAAGACTCGCTCGCGGAACTTGAACAGCTGGTTACACAACTGGAACAAGGTGATATTTCTCTGGAAGAATCACTAAAGTCATTTGAACGCGGGGTCAATCTTACCCGAACCTGTCAAAAAGCCTTGCAGGAGGCAGAACAGAAAGTTCAGATCTTACTGGAAAAAAACGGCAATCAAACCCTGGAGCCATTTACTGATGAGTAATGCGTTAAAAGAATACCTTAGTTTTTGTCAAAACCGTGTAGAAAGAGCTCTGGATGCTCGACTTCCCCATGAAAACATCCTGCCGAAGAAACTGCATGAAGCCATGCGCTATTGCGTGCTCGACGGCGGCAAACGCATGCGTCCGATGCTGGCTTATTGCACCGGCAAGACACTCGGCATTCCTCCTGAAGTACTCGATGGACCGGCCTGCGCGGTCGAATTCATCCACGTTTATTCGTTGATCCATGACGATCTGCCGGCCATGGACGATGATGATCTCAGACGCGGCAAGCCCACCTGCCATGTGGCTTTTGACGAAGCAACCGCTATTTTAACCGGCGACGCCCTGCAGGCGCTGGCATTTGAAATACTGGCGCATGATCCCAGCATGACCGCCGATGCCGACAGCCGCCTTAAAATGATCACCATGCTGGCAAAGGCCAGCGGTTCTCAGGGCATGGTCGGAGGCCAGGCGATAGACCTTGAGTCCGTGGGCACTAAACTGAGCCTGCCGGAACTTGAAAACATGCATATTCACAAAACCGGCGCTTTAATCCGCGCCAGCGTTAATATGGCAACATTGGCGAAACCCGATATCGATCCGACCGTGGCAGCCAAGCTGGATCATTATGCCAAGTGCATCGGTTTGTCTTTCCAGGTCAAAGACGACATTCTCGACGAGGAAAGCGATACGACCACATTGGGCAAAACCCAGGGTAAGGACAAGAATAACGATAAACCGACTTATCCTGCCTTGCTGGGCCTGTCCGGCGCCAAGCAAAAAGCACAGGAACTGCATGAACAAGCTATTGACAGCCTTGGCATTTTTGGCAAGGAAGCCGATCTGCTGCGCGACCTGTCGCTCTATATTATTCAGCGGGATCATTAATTACCGATTTGATTACTAAGGAATTAATCTGCATAATCACAGGACTGCTTAAAAAGAAGTGCCGATTAAAGGAATTGATTTATACATGTACAAACCTGGTAATTATCCTATCCTGGATACCATCAATATACCTGCCGACGTCCGCAAGCTTGCCAAAGACCAATTAAAGCCCTTGGCCAAGGAACTGCGCGAGTACCTGACCCACACGGTCAGCATTTCCGGCGGCCACTTCGCCGCCGGGCTCGGCACGGTCGAGCTGACCATCGCCCTGCATTATGTCTTCGATACGCCGGCCGATCAGCTGGTCTGGGATGTCGGCCATCAGGCCTATCCGCACAAAATCCTGACCGGCCGCAAGGAAGCCATGCCGACCATCCGCACCAAGGGCGGCGTGTCGGCCTTCCCGAGCCGCGCCGAGAGCGAGTACGACGCCTTCGGCGTCGGCCACTCCAGCACCTCGATCAGTGCCGCCTTAGGGATGGCCATCGCCTCCGAGCTGAAAGGCGAGGACAAGCAAATGGTGGCCATCATCGGCGACGGCAGCATCACCGGCGGCATGGCGTTCGAGGCCATGAACCATGCCGGTTCCCTGGACGCCAATCTGCTGGTGATCCTGAACGACAACGAAATGTCGATCTCGCCGCCGGTCGGGGCCATGAACAATTACCTGACCAAGATCCTGTCCAGCCGCCTGTATTCGTCCGTGCGCGAGGAAAGCAAGAAAGTGCTGAGCCGCATGCCCAGCGTCTGGGAACTGGCGCGCAAGACCGAGGAGCACATGAAGGGCATGATCGCGCCGGGCACGCTGTTCGAGGAACTGGGCTTCAATTACATCGGCCCGATCGACGGCCACGACCTGGACATGCTGGTCTCGACCCTGGAGAACCTCAAGCATATCTCGGGGCCGCGCTTTTTGCATATCGTCACCAAAAAAGGCAAGGGCTACGCGCCGGCCGAGAAGGATCCGCTGGCCTATCACGGCGTGCCGGCCTTCGACCCGAGCAAGGATTGCCTGCCCAAATCGACGCCGTCGCCCTACCCGACCTATACCGAGGTGTTCGGTCAGTGGCTGTGCGACATGGCCGGCCAGGACGAGCGCCTGCTGGGCATTACCCCGGCCATGCGCGAGGGCTCGGGGCTGGTCAAGTTTTCCCAATGCTATCCCAAGCGCTATTTCGACGTCGCGATTGCCGAGCAGCATGCCGTGACCCTGGCGGCCGGCCAGGCCTGCCAGGGCGCCAAGCCGGTGGTGGCGATCTATTCGACCTTCCTGCAGCGCGCCTACGACCAGCTGATCCATGACGTGGCGCTGCAGAATCTCGACGTCCTGTTCGCGCTGGACCGCGCAGGGCTGGTCGGCCCGGACGGCCCGACCCATGCCGGCAGCTTCGACTACAGCTATCTGCGCTGCGTGCCGAACATGCTGGTCATGGCGCCGGCCGACGAGAACGAATGCCGGCAGATGCTGACCACGGGCTATCACCATGAGGGACCCGCGGCCGTGCGCTATCCGCGCGGCAAGGGGCCGGGCGCGGCGGTACAGCCCGGCCTGACCACCCTGCCGATCGGCAAGGCCGAAGTCCGGCACCGGGGCGGCCGCATCGCCATCCTGGCCTGGGGCAGCCTGGTGACGCCGGCGCTGGAAGCCGGCAAACACCTCGGCGCCACGGTCGTCAACATGCGCTTTGTCAAGCCCTTCGATACCGACCTGGTGCTGGAACTGGCCAAAACCCATGACGTGTTCGTGACCGCCGAGGAGAACGTGCTGGCGGGCGGCGCCGGCAGCGCCGTCAATGAGTTCCTGCAGGCGCAAAAGGTGCTGATGCCGGTACTCAATATCGGCCTGCCGGACCGCTTCGTCGAGCAGGGCACGCGTGAGGAACTGCTGGCCCTGTGCGGCCTCGACAGCCAGGGCCTGATCGAACGGATTGAGCAGTTCTGCGCTTAGAGTGCAGGACAGCCGGCAGCCTTTATTCTCACCCCTACTGATTACAAAAATACAGAATAATAAAACAATGGACAGACTTAAAAACAAAATCCGTGATATTCCCGACTTCCCAAAATCAGGCATCATCTTCAAGGATATAACACCGCTGGTAAAAGACCCGGCCTCGCTACGCTTGACCGTCCACCAGTTGCTCCACCCTTTTCTGGGCAGGGATATCACGGCAGTTGCCGGCATGGAAGCGCGGGGCTTTATTTTTGGCTCACTCGTCGCCTGGGAGTTGGGACTTCCATTTGTGCCTTTAAG
Organism: Methylobacter marinus A45; assembly: GCF_000383855.1. Lineage (GTDB taxonomy): Bacteria > Pseudomonadota > Gammaproteobacteria > Methylococcales > Methylomonadaceae > Methylobacter > Methylobacter marinus. Next base: position 4,165,945 of record NZ_KB912877.1, on the reverse strand, counting down.
AAAACCAGGCAAGCTGCCTTATGACGTACAAAGTGTATCTTATGATCTGGAGTATGGTTCGGCTACGCTTGAGGCGCATATTGATGCCTTTGAGCCAAACGATCGCGTATTATTGATTGATGATTTATTGGCTACGGGGGGAACCGCAAAGGCCAGCTGTGAACTGATTGAAAAACTCGGAGCTGAAGTCGTAGCTTGCGCGTTTGTAGTGGAACTGGACTTTCTAACGGGAAGAGAAAAACTTAACGGTTACGAAGTCCATTCTTTATTGCACTTTTAGAACTTTTGGAGCCACATCCCTGTAGCCCCATTGGAGATCATTTGATCGTCAGCCGATCTATTTTATTGCTTGCCTCTTCGAAAGACCTGGCTGTCGAGTCAAATGATTGAGCAGTGCTACTAAATGAATCAGAGACTTGCTCAAATTCTTTTGTATCGGCGCTTAAAGTCAAATTAAAGGCTCTTGGATTAGTAGTATTGCCAGCCTCATCCTGTTCGGCAGCCATATCTCCGGAAATAGCCGCCTCCTGATTGGAGGCCTCATTTTCACTCTCTTCAAGCAACAAGTCCTCATCCATCTCGAACAAATCGTCAGATGGATCGATTTTGCCATCCAATGCCAGGCTTTTACGCCACTGCAAAAAAGACTCGCGCGTAAATACATAAGGATCCAGCGCCGCTTCATCAATGAATTTCAAGGCACCTTCGGCGTTAGCCCGCGCATTGAGCATGGCAACCAATTGCACTGGTGCGCCTACATAAGTGACCGGGTTGGCCGCTGTGTCAAATATCGACCCGGGAATGCCACGCGCCGTAGAAGGACCCAGGAAAGGCAATACCAGATAAGAGCCTTGAGGCACACCCCAGACAGCCAGTGTCTGCTCGAAATCTTCCTCATTCTGCTCCAGCCCGAACTGCTTGGCAACGTCAAACAGCCCAGCCAAACCTACAGTCGTGTTAATCAAAAACCGACCGGAATCTTGAGCACTTTGTTGGAATTTAGCCTGTAATACATCATTCAGAGCAACATTAATGTTTTTCAAGTTATTGAAAAAATTGAACACGCCCGTTTGCACGAATTGCGGCGTTATGAACTTATACGCATCTGAAATAGGTTTGGCGACATAGTCATCAACGGTATCATTAAAAGCATACATTTTTCTATTGAAACCTTCATAAGGATCAACCGGACTCACTTCCACTTGCTGTTCAACACCGCCGGTGCTTGCACAGCCGCTCAGAGTAACAGCGACTCCGATAAGCATACCTGACAAAGTCTGTTTGATTTTACCGTTCCGATTACCGTTGGGCTTGTTCATTAATAAAACCTACTGTTTTGAATAATTATCAATTTTTTCGTTGATTTTGGCTATTAAGGCGTCGAATCCTTCACGCTGTAAAATAGCAGTGTACTCTGATCGTTTTAAAGCCAAATCACTGACGCCATTAGCTATTATATTAATAATGCGCCAGCTATCGCCTTTTTCTTTCAGCATATAGTCGAACTTCACATCTTTTTCGCCGGGTATCACTAGATGGGAATGCACAACGACTCCGCCTCTAGTGGTTTCCTCTTCCGAATCGAATACAAATGACTCTCCTGAGTAATCTTTAAAATTATGGGCATAAGAAGCAATACTCAGACGGCTAAACACATCAACGAGTTCTTGTTGTTGAGCTTCGGATAGCTTTTCCCATTCCTTACCGACCACAATCCGAGCAATCTTTGTCAAATCATGGCTATTGGAAATCGGATCCTTAAGCTTATCGTACCTGCCGGCATAGCCTAATTGCTTGCCGTTTTTCATAACGTCGATCAGCTCCGCCTGGAATTTTTCCACTACCTGTCTTGCCGTAGCCGCGCCTTCTTCCTGAGCATAAGCCGTTGCCGATATAAAGAAACACCACATCAAGACCCATGCTAACTTTATACTTTTTAAAACCATAATCAAAAAACCTCGTAATTATAAAGCATATTTATATCTTTTGATAAACACGTCCTTTCCATCTAGAACGCTCTCCTTTCCAGTAACGTATCGCAGAAGTCCAGGTCATCAACAAGTAAAGACTGGCGATCAACGGCAAAATGAAACCCCAGGCCGGATTAAATGCGTAAAATCGCAATACCGGACTGTATATCAGCACCATTAGCAAGATTGCCAGAAAGCTTAATAGAACCGATCCACCTTGAAAATAAAATAAGCCGAATGCAGGGAGCCAGTACATAGCCAGCATACTCATTGTGCAAATCAGTAACAATGTCACCGAGTAATAAAGCTGCGTATAGGCCGTGCGCGCCACCATATCCCATATGTCACGCAGTGACCTATAGGGGCGTTGACTCAATACGCCATGTGTCAATCCCATCCAGATTTTGTACCCGGCGGATTTTACTGTTTTTGCCAACGTGCAATCATCGATAAGCGCATCTTTAATAGAAGCCATACCGCCTATTCGACGCAATACATCTGTTTCCACAAAAATGCAGCCGCCCGCCGCCGTGGCCATTTTGCTATCAGGCCTGTTAGCCAGGGCAAACGGATAAATCATCTTAAAAAAGAACACAAACGCAGGCATCAACAGCTTTTCCCAGAACGATTCAAACCGCAATACCGCCATCAGAGACACAAAGCTAACACTTTCCGCCGCCTGCTTGTTCTTGAGACTTTTGATCATACCGGGACGCAATACTATATCCGCATCAAGCAATAAAGTATAAGGCGTCCCGACCTGCTTGAGTCCTTGCTCCTGAGCCCACAATTTGCCTGTCCATCCAGCCGGCAACGAGCCTGACCGGACAACCTTCAAAGCTTGCAGATTGCTCTGACGGATAATAGCGAGCGTTCCATCAGTTGACTCATCGTCCACGACGATGACGTTAAGCCCACGCCCCTGATGCGACAGAGCCTCCAATGTCTTGCCGATAAACTCTTCCTCATTACGCGCCGGTATGACCACGGTAATGTCACTGAGGTCAGTTTGTTCATAATCAGACGAGTCCGCTTCCAGCGCCTCTCTGACACTCCACGGTCGCCAAGGCAGCAGCAAAACAATCAACCAGATTGCTACCGCCACAATGGACAAATACAAACCTGCGTCAATCATTACAATTTATTCGATTATTTCAATTCTGACAGGGATACCGGAAATTGTCGGCGCAGGTTTCTCGCGCACATAATCCGGCACAGGCTCGGGCACCATGACACCTTCGGTTTTCGGACCGCGAACAGAGGTCAACAAGGCTTTCAACGGATTTTTCAACATGTCTTCGACGGCAGTAGCCTCATAACCGCAGTGAGCCATACAACTGGCGCATTTGGGATTATTGACCGTGCCATACTTATCCCATGGCGTACTATCAAGCAACTCCTGGAAGCTTGCCGCGTTACCTTCATCGGCTAATAAATAGCAGGGTTTTTGCCAACCAAACACGTTGCGCGTCGGATTGCCCCAGGGCGTGCAGTTATAACTTTGATTGCCGGCCAGAAAATCCAGGTACAACGAGGAATGATTCAGCTTCCAATTGCGTTTTTTGCCGATTTTAAAAATACCGCGGAACAGTTCCTTCACATCCCTGCCCTTGATAAATACGTCCTGTTGCGGCGCCCGCTCATAGCTGAAACCCGGTGCGATGGTAATGCCTTCCACTCCCAATTCCATTGCATAATCAAGAAACTCAGCCACTTCTTCCGGGGTTTCGCCCTGGAACAAAGTACAGTTTATCGTAACCCTGAAACCTTTCCCCAATGCCAGCTTTATAGCCTCAACAGCTTGATCAAAAACGCCTTTCTGACATACCGAGGCATCATGCCGCTCTCGCATGCCATCAAGATGAATGGAAAAAGTCAGGTAAGGCGAAGGCTTATAATCGTTGATTCTCTTCTTCAGTAAGAGAGCGTTCGTACACAAGTAAACAAACTTCTTGCGCGCAATAATGCCCTCAACAATCTGCGGCATCTCCTTATGTATCAGAGGCTCACCGCCCGGTATCGATACCATTGGCGCATCACACTCATCCACCGCCTGTAAGCATTCCTCAACTGAAAGACGCTTGTTCAGAATATCGTCAGGATAATCAATTTTACCGCAGCCCGCACAGGCTAAATTGCAGCGAAACAAAGGCTCCAGCATAAGAACCAAAGGATATCGCTTAACCCCTTTCAACTTTTGCTTGATCAGATAACTGCCTACAGCCAACTGTTGACGTAAAGGAACTCCCACGGGTAAACCCTCCAAAAATATTTCAATAAACTGACGACAACCCCTTTTTTTACAGGTCATCCTGAAACCACATTCTTAAACGAATAATAAACGCGTTGCAACAAAACAACAACAAAACAATATTCACTGAAAATACAACTTCATTACTTAAGCATCATTAAGATCAACGAATTAACTCGCTTTGCCATATAACACAAATAATACAAGCGCTTATCCATTGGGGCGCTAGAATACTATCTTTTAATGACCGACTCCAGTTTTTACGATAAATTATGCCTGTCCGTCTTTACGCAGTATATCGCCAAGTTAATTTGCATCAACACAACAGACAACCTTAAACCCCTGTTTTTATTCTCAATAAACCCCTCAAAAATCTCTCTTAACTGGCATATTGGCAACAAAACAACATTGCTTTGCAAAATACCAACAAACAGTCTATCATTGCCTTCAGCACTACACTTAAAACTAAAAACCGTAAGTAGACATAAAAACAACCATGAACGGAACTCAAATTTCCCTGGAAAACCCCAAATCACTCAGCAAATTATCTGATGATGAATTTCAGGCCTTACTGCTTGAGGGTGTATCCAGAACATTTGCGCTAACCATTCCCCAACTGCCGGAGAAACTTTATAGTGCGGTAGCCAATGCTTACCTGCTCTGCCGCATCGTCGACACCATAGAAGACGAAGTCTCCTTATCACCGGAGCAAAAGAAATATTTTTGCTCGGAATTTATCAACGTTGTAAAAACCGGCGTCAACTCCGAGCCCTTTGCCGTCGAGCTAGCGCCATTGCTCTCGGACCAGACCATTCCGGCTGAACACACTCTGATTCATGTATTACCGCGCGTAATAGAAATCACGCACAAATTCGACCCCGCTCAAATCGAAGCCCTGGCTTGCTGCGTCGAAACCATGGCTGAAGGCATGCCGATCTATCAGGCCATGGACCTGCGGGGCGGATTGCCTACACTGGCCGATATGGACAAATATTGCTATTACGTTGCCGGCTGTGTAGGTGAAATGCTGGCTAAACTCTTCTGTCATTACTCGACCGAAATTGCCCAACATCGCGAGCAACTCCTGATCTTGTCGATTTCCTTTGGACAAGGTTTGCAAATGACCAACATTCTGAAAGATATCTGGGATGATGCGCAGCGCGGCGTCTGCTGGCTGCCGCAGGATATTTTCACCGAAACCGGATTTGATCTTAAAAACCTGACGCCTGAAACCAATGATGAAAATTTCAGGAAAGGTCTTGAGCATCTGATCAGCATTGCTCATGACCACCTGCATAACGCCCTGATCTATACACAATTAATTCCTGCGCATGAAACCGGCATCCGTAACTTTTGCCTATGGGCACTCGGCATGGCGGTATTAACCTTGCGAAAAATCAAACAAAATCTGGATTTTAACAAATCCAGCCAAGTCAAAATTTCACGCAACAGTGTCAAAGCCACCATTCTTGCCACCAAGGTAGCCGGACGCAGCAATAGCATGCTTTCCCTGTTTTTCAGTTTAGCCGGTCGAAAACTCAAAACACCCGACTGGACCTATACAACGCCATCCTCAAAATCCAAGTCAGATCTTTAAGGACACACCCCATGTTTACTGAAGCAATTACAGCGATAAATATCAGCACTGCACAAAGTTCATCGACTGCTATTAATTCTCATGCATTGGACCTCGACAAGGCTATCAGCAAGGCTCAAGAAAAATTATTAAGCCTGCAACACGAAGAAGGCTTTTGGGTATTCGAATTGGAAGCGGACTGCACGATTCCGGCTGAATACATCATGATGATGCATTATTTAGGTGAGATCGACGAACTGTTACAGGCCAAAATAGCCAATTACCTAAGATCACGTCAGTCCAAGGATGGCAGTTACCCGCTATTCACAGGCGGCCCCGGCGATATCAGCTGCAGCGTAAAAGTCTATTACGCCCTGAAAATGGCCGGCGATTCTATTCATGCGCCACACATGGTGCAGCTGAGAAACTTCATTCTGAGTCAAGGGGGCGCCGCCAAGGCTAACGTTTTTACCCGCATCGCCCTGGCGACCTTCGAACAATTGCCGTGGCGCGGTGTGCCCTATATCCCGGTGGAGATCATGCTGTTCCCGAACTGGTTTCCTTTCCACCTGGATAAAGTTTCGTACTGGTCCAGAACCGTAATGGTACCGCTGTTTATTCTATGCACGTTGAAAGCGACCGCCAAGAATCCTAACAAAGTCGATATACTGGAACTGTTCATTACCCATCCAGATGAAGAACAAAATTATTTCCAGGAAAGCACGCCTTTAAACAAGTTTTTTCTGGCCTTGGATAAACTGGGCCGTAAAACGCGCCCTTTAATCCCTAAAAAAATGCATGCGCTTGCGATCGAAAAAGCCAAAGACTGGTTTATCGAGCGCTTGAACGGCGAAGACGGCCTCGGGGCCATTTTCCCCGCCATGGTCAACGCCTATGAAGCCATGCTGCTACTGGGCATGCCCAAGGACCATGAACTGGTCGTGACGGCGCGTAGAGCCATCGACAAACTGTTGGTTATCCACGAGCACGAGGCCTATTGTCAGCCCTGTGTTTCGCCGGTTTGGGATACCGGACTTACCGCCCTTGCCTTGGTGGAAGCCGACAAATCCGGCAATCGCGAAAGCCTGAAACGAGCCTATGACTGGCTGAAAAGCAAACAATTATCCGATGAGCCGGGCGACTGGCGGGTTTCAAGACCCGATTTGAAAGGCGGCGGCTGGGCGTTTCAATTTGCCAATCCGCATTACCCTGATGTTGACGATACGGCGGTAGTCGCGTTTGGAATGGCCGAATCGGATCTGCCCGACATGGACGAATCCGTGCACAGGGCTACCGGCTGGATAGCCGGGATGCAGTCTAAAAATGGCGGTTACGGAGCTTTTGATGCCGACAACACCTATTATTATCTGAATGAGATTCCTTTTGCCGATCACGGGGCCTTGCTGGACCCTCCTACCGCTGACGTCAGCGCACGCTGCGCCATGCTGATGGCGCGTGTAGCCAAGGATCACGACGAATATCTGCCGGCCCTCGAACGCGCCATCAACTACTTGCGCGATGAACAGGAAGAAGACGGATCATGGTTTGGACGCTGGGGCACCAATTATATCTATGGCACCTGGTCGGTACTGCTGGGACTTGAGCAAACTAACCTGCCTAAAGATGATCCCATGTTCACCAAAGCCGCGAAATGGTTAAAAAGCGTGCAGCGTGAGGACGGCGGCTGGGGCGAAGACAACTACAGCTATCACGACCTTGAATACAGCGGAAAATACCGGTTCAGCACAGCCTTCCAGACGGCTTGGGCGCTTTTGGCCCTAATGGCGGCCGGCGAGGCTCATTGTTCCGAAGTAAAAGCCGGCATTGATTTTCTACTGCGCAATCAGCAGGCTGATGGCGTCTGGAACGACAAATGCTTCACGGCCCCTGGCTTTCCAAAAGTTTTCTATTTGAAATATCACGGCTACGACAAGTTTTTCCCGTTATGGGCGCTTGCCAGATACCGCAATGAGCTTAACAAACAGTGATCACCGGAATCGTTGTTGCCTTAGAGGAAGAACTCGGTACCCTAACATCAAAAAACATTGAAAAAGGGCACTGTGTTTTTATATCCGACAAAGTTCTGGTTGCATATTCAGGCGCCGGCCCTGAATATGCACAAACCGCCGCTGAACTGTTAGTCTCCAGAGGCGTAACCCGACTGATCAGCTGGGGATGCGCCGCGGCCCTCGGCGCATCATTGAAACCCGGAGACCTTACCCTGGCCGATTCACTGATCGATGCGGATAAAGTCCGGTTTGACATCGCCTCGGACTGGCACAACCACGCCAAAAATATTCTATCGGCACAAACTACCGTTCATACCGGCTGCCTGGCCGAAAGTTCGCGCATTGTCTCGTCCAGCAAAGACAAAAAACAGCTCCATGTCCAAACCGGCGCCATTGCCCTGGATATGGAAAGCATTGCCGTCGCCAAGATCGCCAGGCAACACGCCCTTCCTTTCCTGGCAATCCGTGCGATTGTCGACCCGGTTAACATGAACCTGCCCAAAGCCATCGATCACTCGCTTAATGACCAAGGCGATGTGGTTATAGGCAAACTATTGATATTTCTGACATTGCACCCCCTTGAACTGCCCGGATTGATCAAGCTGGGACTGCATTTCAACGCTGCCAAAAATAAATTAAAATTGGTTGCCAAACAGCTTGATATAATTAACGGCTTTGGTTACTAAGGCACAATTAGGTAAAGCCTTCATGAATAACGCAGACTCTTTAATCACTATCTCCAGCGCTGTTGCCTTTCCGCATGCCACTCTGCCAAAGATAGACGACGTTATGGGCAGCCTTCTTAGCTTAATTTCTGCCGCTCAGGCAGGTATAGAGGCCGCGAGCCGGTTACTGTCGTTCATGGTAATCATTTTCACACTTATTTGCTCTTTGATGCGACTGCCTGCTTTTAGCACTCACCCGAACACAAACAGCAAAAGAATTTAAATTTTTTGAGGTCCTTAATGTCTTTTAGCATCGCCGAACTGTTTTCCCAACACAGTACCGATAAATTTGAATTGCACGAGCAGCACCTGAACAATCAAATGGTCAGGGTTTTAAAAACTATCGGTTATGATCGCCATTACAAAAAAGCTGTCGGTCAATACCTGTATGACCAGGATGGCACCGAGTACCTGGATTTACTGAGCGGTTTTGGTGTCTTTGCGATCGGCCGCAATCATCCAACCGTGGTCAAGGCTTTGACCGAAACCCTGACCCTGGAACTGCCCAACCTGGTTCAGCTTGATGTTTCCGTTCTCAGCGGCTTGCTGGCCAGGGAAATTCTGAAGACCACGCCCGATAACCTGACCAAGATGTTTTTCTGCAACTCAGGCACTGAATCGGTCGAGGCCGCGATTAAATTTTCCCGCTATGTCACCCGACGCGAAAAAATTGTTTATTGCGAGCACGGCTACCACGGCTTGACCATGGGCTCGTTATCGCTGAACGGCGAAGAAATTTTCCGCGAGGGCTTCGGCCCGCTGTTGCCCGGCTGCAGCGCCATCCCCTTCAATGATCTTGAGGCGCTGGAAAAAGCGTTAAGCAATAAAGATGTGGCCGCCTTTATCATCGAACCCATTCAAGGCAAGGGCGTTAATGTTCCCGACGATAATTACCTCCCTGAAGTCGAGCGCCTGTGTAAAAAATACGGCACGTTATTCGTTGCCGATGAAGTCCAGACAGGCCTGGGACGAACCGGCAAGTTCTGGGCGATCGATCACTGGAACGTCAAGCCCGACATGATCTGCATGGCAAAAGCCTTGTCCGGCGGCTTCGTTCCGGTCGGCGCGGTCGCGATGACATCGAAAATCATGGATACCGTATTTAACCGCATGGACAGAGCCGTCGTGCACGGCTCGACTTTCTCCAAAAACAATGCGGCGATGGCGGCAGGCCTGGCCACGCTGCATGTCATGGAAGCCGAAAACCTGGTCGAAAACAGCAACAAAGTCGGCACCGACATTATCAACAGCCTGAACGCCATGGCCGGCAAATATGAATTCCTGAAAGAAGCGCGCGGCAAAGGCATGATGATCGCGATCGAATTCAATTCGCCCAAAAGCCTGTCTCTGAAAGCCGCCTGGGCGATGCTGGAAGCGGCCAACAAAGGCCTGTTCTGCCAAATGATCACCATTCCATTGTTCAAGGAACACCACATACTGACTCAAGTGGCCGGACACGGCATGAACGTGGTCAAGCTGCTACCGCCGTTAAACCTGACCCAAAAAGACCGCGACCATATCGTCACGGCTTTTGACAAGGTCATCGCCGACACCCACCAGATACCTGGGTCTATCTGGGATTTAGGCAAAAATCTGGCCAGCCATGCAATGAAAAACAAAAAAGGATAACGACTGTGAAAAGATTATTCCAATTAAGCCTGTTAACACTGAGCCTGTTGCAGCTAGAAACAGTTTCCGCTCATGCCGTGGTAATGGATAATTCCTTACAAATCGCGCCCATTCACGCCAACCGCGCGGAAAAAGTCGAACTGACATTCAATTCCCAGGTTGAGCTCGGATTGTCCCAGATCTTTCTGGTGAGCAAAGGTGATCGGCATGAATTATTAAAGGCGACAAAAGGTCAGCAGAACGGCCGCATCGTGGTGGAAATCCCGCCACTAGCCCCCGGCGACTATGCCCTCAGATTTAAAATCTTTGCGGCCGACGGCCATTTGACTGAAGACGTCATTCACTTTGTTGTCGACTCCACGGAAGGAGAAGATCAAGCAGGGCAGGAACAATCGCCAAATCTTGATAGGTTGTAATAATGGAAGCCATAGCTGACTTTCTCGACTCCCTGGTTGGCGGAGTCGATCTGATTTGTTACTCATTAGCGATAGGCAGTTTATTCTGGGGACTTTTTGTTTTACGCCCTTGGTATAGTCATGCCGGATATACCGACGCGTTATTGGAAAAAACCATCGCCCTTTTATATAAAGGCGGTTTTGCCCTGGCACTGATTCAGCTTTTCAAGATCGTTCTTAAAATCTGGCTGATGGCCGCCATACTGGGGAGATGGCCGTTTCCTGAATTCGCTGACACCACGCAATTTACCGGCGGCCTGATTCGCATGGTATTAACGCTGTTGGTGGCCGGCTACGCCTACCTGTACCTGAGCAAGAACCCTTTTTCCCGCCAGCACTGGATGACGACGGGCTATATAGCGGTACCGATGATCATTTCCGGCGCCTGGCTCGTGCATGCTGCCGGGCGCTTTGACAATCAGGTCCCGCTGATGGCGCTGACCGTTGCCCACCAACTGGGCGCAGCCGCCTGGATAGGCGGCATTTTCCAATTGGTCAACATCTGGTTATTGCGCAGCAATATGCGGGTTCCAGCCGAGCTCTGGCCTATCATGCTGAAACGCTTTTCTTTGTACGGCATGGCCTCGGTAGCGATGATTTTAATTACCGGCCTGCCAATCGCCTTACAGTATATCGACACCTGGAACGGTTTTATCGGCACCGGCTACGGCAATCTGCTATTGGTCAAAATCATACTGTTGTCGCTCGCCCTGGGCTTTGCCTGGCTGAACAGAAGCGCCGTCCAGCAATTCGGTGCTTCCGGCGATAACTATGCTCTAAACAATCGGGTGCCCTATTATATTGAAGCGGAATCCCTGGTTCTGGTCGTTCTGTTATTCACAGCCGCCAGTCTCGCTTCACAGCCGCCGGCTATCGACATTCCTAATCTGACGGCTACCTGGCAGGAAGTCCTGGATACCTTCGCGCCACGCATTCCCCGCACCAGCTCGCCGAGTCACGAAGCCTTACTGGCCGGTGAAGCGGGCCGTGTCGCCATCGTAGGCCAGATCCCCTCGGAAGCGGCAACGGCATGGTCTGACTACAATCATAATATTTCAGGCATATTCCTGACCGTGATGAGCTTCGTGGCAATGCTTTCCTATATAAAGCGCTTGCCCTCCGCTTTTTCAATGTTCGATAAATACCTGCCGCTGGCCAAATACTGGCCTTTCGGTTTCGTCGCCTTGGGCGTCTTCCTGTTTTTCCGCAGCGACGCCGAATCCTGGCCGTTGGGTCCGATAGGATTTTGGGACAGCACCTTCAATAACGGCGAAGTATTGCAACACAGAATTGCGACCTTGCTGGTATTTGTACTGGGCGTTATGGAATTACGCGCCAGGATGAGCCATGACCCCAATAGCAAACTGCCTTTTGTATTCCCCATGCTGGCCGCTTTCGGCGGGCTCATGCTGCTGACGCATTCGCATATCGGGTTCCAGGCCAAAAGCGCTTTTCTTATCCAGGTGGGTCATACTTTAATGGGCGTTTTCTCACTGGTTCTGGCGTGCGGACGCTGGCTGGAATTAAAACTGGACAGACCGGGCAAGGATATTGCCGGGTTCGTTTCCGTTGCCGCCCTGTTTCAGATCGGACTCATTTTGATGTTCTATCGCGAACCTCTCTATTAACATGCATACATTAAATCAATATCCCCTGCTTAAAGACATCAATACGCCGGCCGACGTCCGCAAGCTTGCCAAAGACCAATTAAAGCCCTTGGCCAAGGAACTGCGCGAGTACCTGACCCACACGGTCAGCATTTCCGGCGGCCACTTCGCCGCCGGGCTCGGCACGGTCGAGCTGACCATCGCTCTGCATTATGTCTTCGATACACCGGCCGATCAGCTGATCTGGGATGTCGGCCATCAGGCCTATCCGCACAAAATCCTGACCGGCCGCAAGGAAGCCATGCCGACCATCCGCACCAAGGGCGGCGTGTCGGCCTTCCCGAGCCGCGCCGAGAGCGAGTACGACGCCTTCGGCGTCGGCCATTCCAGCACCTCGATCAGTGCCGCCTTAGGGATGGCCATCGCCTCCGAGCTGAAAGGCGAGGACAAGCAAATGGTGGCCATCATCGGCGACGGCAGCATCACCGGCGGCATGGCNTTCGAGGCCATGAACCATGCCGGTTCCCTGGACGCCAATCTGCTGGTGATCCTGAACGACAACGAAATGTCGATCTCGCCGCCGGTCGGGGCCATGAACAATTACCTGACCAAGATCCTGTCCAGCCGCCTGTATTCGTCCGTGCGCGAGGAAAGCAAGAAAGTGCTGAGCCGCATGCCCAGCGTCTGGGAACTGGCGCGCAAGACCGAGGAGCACATGAAGGGCATGATCGCGCCGGGCACGCTGTTCGAGGAACTGGGCTTCAATTACATCGGCCCGATCGACGGCCACGACCTGGACATGCTGGTCTCGACCCTGGAGAACCTCAAGCATATCTCGGGGCCGCGCTTTTTGCATATCGTCACCAAAAAAGGCAAGGGCTACGCGCCGGCCGAGAAGGACCCGCTGGCCTATCACGGCGTGCCGGCCTTCGACCCGAGCAAGGATTGCCTGCCCAAATCCACGCCGTCGCCCTACCCGACCTATACCGAGGTGTTCGGTCAGTGGCTGTGCGACATGGCCGGCCAGGACGAGCGCCTGCTGGGCATTACCCCGGCCATGCGCGAGGGCTCGGGGCTGGTCAAGTTTTCCCAATGCTATCCCAAGCGCTATTTCGACGTCGCGATTGCCGAGCANCATGCCGTGACCCTGGCGGCCGGCCAGGCCTGCCAGGGCGCCAAGCCGGTGGTGGCGATCTATTCGACCTTCCTGCAGCGCGCCTACGACCAGCTGATCCATGACGTGGCGCTGCAGAATCTCGACGTCCTGTTCGCGCTGGACCGCGCAGGGCTGGTCGGCCCGGACGGCCCGACCCATGCCGGCAGCTTCGACTACAGCTATCTGCGCTGCGTGCCGAACATGCTGGTCATGGCGCCGGCCGACGAGAACGAATGCCGGCAGATGCTGACCACGGGCTATCACCATGAGGGACCCGCGGCCGTGCGCTATCCGCGCGGCAAGGGGCCGGGCGCGGCGGTACAGCCCGGCCTGACCACCCTGCCGATCGGCAAGGCCGAAGTCCGGCACCGGGGCGGCCGCATCGCCATCCTGGCCTGGGGCAGCCTGGTGACGCCGGCGCTGGAAGCCGGCAAGCACCTCGGCGCCACGGTCGTCAACATGCGCTTTGTCAAGCCCTTCGATACCGACCTGGTGCTGGAACTGGCCAAAACCCATGACGTGTTCGTGACCGCCGAGGAGAACGTGCTGGCCGGCGGCGCCGGCAGCGCCGTCAATGAGTTCCTGCAGGCGCAAAAGGTGCTGATGCCGGTGCTCAATATCGGCCTGCCGGACCGCTTCGTCGAGCAGGGCACACGCGAGGAACTGCTGGCCCTGTGCGGCCTCGACAGCCAGGGCCTGATCGAACGGATTGAGCAGTTCTGCGCTTAGAATACTTCTCTGAATTTTGACGGGATCAGTTGTAGGGGCGAATTCATTCGCCTTGGGCGACTTACGTCGCCCCCCACTCCTGTTGCCCGTCAAAATTCAGGAAGTTATTTCTCGCCCTATTCTTAAAATAAATAATTCTTCAATTCTTCCTGTTCAATAAGACAATCTGCTGAACAGATGCCTCGCGCATCAAGTCATTGGGCTCGATTCTCATAGCCTTCAGAAAATAAGACACAACCGCCGCCCTCACCTTGTGCTCCAACATTCTATTCTCCATCGCATAAAGCAATAAGGATACATCCCTGCGGGATGAAACCAATGACTGGGAAGGGATCTGCATCCACTTCCCAATCCGCGCCCAAGAAAGCAACTTCTCTTCGCTTGTTGCGGGCACTCCTTTCGGCCTGAAGGCCGAGCTCTAAAACCAGCAAGGAATATTGATTAATTAATAAAGTATCTCCCGGCTTAACCGCCGGGAGCGATTGAAACATGACTGATGATGATTGTCGGGTTATCGATATAGTATTAAGACCTGCAAGGCATTAAATGCCGCTGAATTTTTTGCTAGACGCTTAAAATTCGCTTAATATTCACCACCAGATAACAATGAGAAATTGAAACATGAATAATGATTTTGGGCTGCATTTAAAACGAATGATGCTGGGCACGGCTGCCGGCCATCTGCTACTTGCTACGCGTAGCAAATTTAATTTACTATCAACCGCAATTCGACATCCGGAGCGCGTCGGAACCGTCGCCAACGATCAAATAGCCGGCGCATTACTGCCCATGCTGTGCCGTCCTGGCATGACCTTTATCGATGTCGGCGCCCATATCGGCTCCGTCGTCGCTGATGTTATTAGGCATGATAAATCAATAAATATCATCGCGTTCGAAGCGATTCCGGAGAAAGCCGCCGCATTGTGCCGAAAATTCCCCGGGGTAACTATTCATGAGTGCGCGGCCGGCGATCATGAGGGCGACGTTTCGTTTTTCATCAATCAGAAAAAATCCGGTTACAGTTCGCTTGGTCGACCATCCAATGCGGATGAATTGCAGAAAATCACCGTACCCATGCGCCGACTGGATGATTTAATCAGCGCGGACAACATCGACGCTATCAAAATCGATGTTGAAGGGGCCGAGCTTGGCGTTCTGATCGGAGCAAAGCGTATCATCGAGCAAAACCAGCCCGTTATCATGTTTGAGTCTGGGCCGGGTGATAACGGACTCGGCTATACAAAAGAGGCGATGTGGGATTTTTTTGATGGAATCGGATACTCAATCCATATGCCGTCACGAGTTGCGCATGATGATATCGGGCTCAGCAAAAGTGGCTTTATTGATGGCCATGTTTACCCCAGGCGTTGCACGAATTATTTTGCCATTCCTGTTGAACGCCGTGATGAAATTCGCGACTGTGCTAGAAAACTAAAATAACTCAACTGAATGACCGACTCGGCAATGCCACGCCGGTCTTATTAACTGCGCTTATCAATAGCTCCTATATCCGGATTTACAGCCCGGCTGCGTCTCGTGCCGAAAAAATCAACGTATGTTCCATCAACCGCTACCCCGCTCTCTATTCCATAACTGTTCGGTAATAATTTAAAACTATCCGGCCCGGCTGGGTATCTCCCGGCTTAACCGCCGGGAACAGATTGAAACTTCTGTGACCGGTAGCTTTTTTTAAGATTCGTATAGCCCCACCCAACTGTCAATCACTCTATGATGGCGATTTCCCGCTCGAACTCGACTTCCGCGCGAAGTCCCTCGACATCCCGATTAACCACGGCGACCGCCAGCTTCTTGCCTCCGCGCCGGTAAACAATCGTGCAATCCTGCTTGTCCAGCTGACCGTCGATTTCAACCTGATCCCAGCGCTCGGCATGGCCTACATAAGCGATACCCAAATTGTATTGCCGGGTCCAAAAGAATGGGATGGCGTCGAAGCGCTCCCGCCAGCCCAGCATGTTGCGCGCGGCGGTCTGCCCCTGGCGCTGGGCGACAACCCAATGCTCGACGCGGATGCCTTCGCCGGTGAGCCGATCCGGCCAGCGCGCGATGTCGCCGGCGGCGAAAATACCCGGGACGCTTGATTCCAGATATTCGTTGACCTTGACGCCACGGTCCAGGGCAAGCCCGGCCTGTTCCGCCAAGGCGATCGCCGGCTTTACCCCGACGCCGACAACAACGAGGTCGGCCTCAAGTGTTTCTCCGTTCTCCAGGACGACAGTGCCTTCGTCCATCGATACGGCTTTGGTGCCCAGATGAAACGTAACGCCCCGCTGTTCGTGCAGTTTGCGAATATAACTTCCGACCCGCACCCCCAGTATCTTTTCCATGGGACAGGCTTCCGGTCCGACTACATGCACGTCGAGCTTACGCTTGCGCAGCGATGCCGCCACTTCAAGTCCGATGAAGCTGGCGCCGATCACTACCGCCCGTTGCGATGCGAGCGCCTGGTCGATAATCGCGCGGCTGTCGGCCAGCGTGCGCAGATAATGCACATGCGCAAGACCGGCGCCGGGCACGTCGAGCCGCACCGGCTCGGCGCCGGTGGCCAGCAGAAGCCTGTCATAGGCGTGCCGATTGCCATTGGCGAGTTGCACCTGCCGATTGACCGTGTCGATCGCGGCAACATGCGCCCCCAGTTTCAAATCAATGCCCTGCTCCCGGTAAAACTCAAGCGAACGCAGAGGCGTCGATTCCTCGCTTGCAACGCCGGCAAGATAGCTTTTGGAAAGCTTTGGGCGATCGCAGGGGACCGACTCATCGGCGCTCAGCAACGTAATCCCGCCATCGTAGCCCTCCCGTCGCAGTGTTTCCGCCGCCGCGCTGCCCGCCGCACCGCCGCCGACGATAACGATGGCGCGCGGCACATCGGTCAAAATGGCGGGCAGCTGCTTCCTGGCCGGCTCCAGCTTTTCCCGTACATAGACAGTGCCGCCCTGCTGCTCCACGCGCCAGCAGGAGACCGGATCCAGCGCCGGGGCACGCAGGGCCTCGCCCGTACGCAGACTGAAACAGGCATGGTGCCATGGGCAGCGAACCGTATCCCCCACGAGCAGCCCTTCGCTCAGCGGAGCATCGTAATGCGTGCAACGATTGCCGATCGCAAACAACTCGTCGCCCCGCCGCGTCAAAAGCACCGGTTCGCCATGCACATGACCAAGAACAGGCTCGTTGTCGGAGATGTTGGAGAATGCCACGCCTTCGGTGAAGTCGGGTCCGCTCGGTTTTGCTGTGGATTCGCTCATTTGATTGCCTTGCGCTTGCAATTTCAGATACATTGCATTCAATCGCTTTCCACGTCTGTACGGTAACTCACATAACGCTCGACCGAAAACTTGCCAATTTATAACCCGATCAGTGCGTCAACCTTATTGAACCACGCGTTCCCTGCCCTACACTAAGTCTTGTTTACATAAAAACGGACAACTCTCATGACCGAAATCCGATATCCGTCTCTCGAGGCACTGCTGGCGGCCGTGCGCAATTGCCGGGCATGTGAGCGGCATCTGCCGCTAGGTCCGCGTCCCGTGCTGCGCGCCGAGGCAACTGCCCGCATTCTCATCGTCGGACAAGCGCCCGGCGCGCGCGTGCATGAAACGGGCATTCCCTGGGACGACCCGAGCGGCGAGCGCCTGCGCACCTGGATGGGGATAGACAAGGCGGCTTTTTACGATGCCTCGCGCATCGCGATCATTCCCATGGGTTATTGTTATCCCGGACGCGGGAAAAGCGGCGATCTGCCGCCGCGCCGCGAATGCGCCGACCTTTGGCTGAACCGATTGCTGGCCGAACTGCCCCGGATTGAACTGGTGCTGCTGGTCGGCCAATATGCCCAGCGCCGTTTTTTGGCTGCTCGCCGCCGGCCTTCACTGACGGAAACGACCCGAAATTGGCAAGCGTATGCACCGCGCTACCTGCCCTTGCCGCATCCTTCGCCGCGCAATACTCCTTGGCTCAAGCGCAACCCCTGGTTTGAAGAAAGGCTTCTGCCCGAGCTGCGCGCGCGGATCAGGGCGCTTCAGGCCGGCTGACAGAACCCTGTCCCGCAGACGCCGCCAATATGTTGAAACATATCCATGCCGAAACAGGCGGCGCGTAACCGGAGATCGATGTTGAAGCAGGAATTCCAGCCCATCGTTTTGACTGTCGGACATTCCACGCGCTCATTGGAAGCATTCATCGATCTGCTCAAGGCGCACTCGGTCGACCGCCTCATCGATGTGCGTACCGTGCCGCGCTCGCGCCATAATCCGCAATTTAACCGCGACACGTTTTGTGTGGCGCTTGAGTCCGCCGGCATCCGCTATACGCACGCTATCGGTTTGGGCGGCTTCCGGCGCACGAGCCCGGATTCGCCAAATCTCGGATGGCGAAACGAGGCGTTTCGCGGTTACGCGGATTACATGCAGACCCCGGAATTCGCGGCAAGCCTGGCGGACCTTATCGATCGGGTAAAGCGGGAGCGCATCGTATTGATGTGCGCCGAGGCCGTGCCATGGCGCTGCCATCGCTCGCTGATCGCCGACGCTTTGCTGATACGCGGGATTCGCGTGGAGGAAATCGTCAGCGAGACACGCCGGCAAAAGCACACGCTGACGCCTTTCGCCAAGGTGGACGGCACGGCAATCACATATCCGCCTTATGAAACTTAGGAAAATGGTAGGCAGTGCGTGTTCTCACTGCTATTAAACCGTTCAGGTTCGACCAGCTCACCATGAAAAGCTTAACTTGGTGGCGGATAGGATGGGCTGACGAAGGAAGCCCATCATTCGCGATTGATGAGCTTCGCATTATCCTATCGTGCTTATCCGCCTTAGATGCATAGAAAAGGTACGAGACTGTGAATGAATTAGTGAAAAACGTCATAAAAAGCCTTATTCACCACGAAGATCACGAACGACTGCAGGGATGCAGGAGGTAGAGCACCAAAAGTAGGCGCTTTAGGCGCAGCTTCCGCTCCTGCTCACGCTAAGTACCTACATCCCTGTAGGCAACGCAGGAGCAGTTGCCGAGGACACGAAGAAATAATTAACTTAATCAAAAACTTAAAACTTCGTGCTCTCGATTGCTGTTCCAGACGCAATTCTACCGCCTCCATAATCCCCATGGATGGGGTGAATGCAGAGAAATGACGGGATCATTTCCTGTCCTTGGAGGCGTTCGTGTCCTTCGTGGTTAAATCTTTTAAATTGAATACTGGCTTACGGACGCGGCTGCAGCAATTTCGCCACCAGGCCGGTCCAGCCGGTCTGGTGGGAGGCGCCCAGGCCATGACCTTCATCGCCGTGGAAGTATTCGTGAAATAGCAGGTAATCTTTAAAGTGCGGATCATTTTGCAGCCTTTCGTCACCGCCATAGGCGGGTCTGCGCCCATTGGCGTCCTTGCGGAAAATCCGGATCAGCCGCCGGGACAGCTCATCGGCGACTTCATTGATGGACAGCAATCTGCCCGATCCGGTCGGACACTCTATTTTGAAGCCCTCGCCGTAGAAGCTGGCAAAGCGCCGGAGCGAGGTGATCAACAGGTAATTGACCGGAAACCAGACAGGCCCCCGCCAGTTGGAGTTGCCGCCGAACATGCCCGATTCGGCTTCGCCCGGCTGGTAATGCACGCTCATCGGGGTACTGGCGCAACTGACCACATAGGGCTGGTCACGATGCGCACGCGACAGGGAACGCACGCCGAAGTCGGATAAAAACTCGGTCTCGTCCAGCATGCGTTGCAACAGTTTTCTCATGCGATGACCGCGAAGCAGGGATAGCAAGTGACGATTGCCGCGTCCCGGCTCATTCCAATCGGATACTAATGAAGCCAGATCGGGACGGTAATCAAGAAACCATTTCATGCGGCGTTTGAAATCCGGTAATTTATCCAGCAGTTCGGAACCGATGACCTCTACCGCGTAAAACGGAATCAGCCCGATCATGGAACGCACTTTGAGCGGGATTTTTGTCCCGTCGGGCGAACGCAGCACGTCATAGAAAAAATGGTCATCCTCATCCCAAAGACCGATATGCTGATCGCTGATGTCGCTCATCGCTTTGGCGATGTAGAGAAAATGTTCGAAAAACTTGGTGGCGATATCCTCATAAACACGATCATGCAGCGCCAACTCCAGGGCTATGCGCATCAGATTCAGACAATACATCGCCATCCAGCTGGTGCCGTCGGCCTGGTCGATATGGCCGCCGCCCGGCAATGGCGTGCTGCGATCGAACACACCGATATTGTCCAGGCCGAGAAAGCCGCCCTGGAAAACGTTATTGTCGTCGGCATCCTTGCGATTGACCCACCAGGTGAAGTTGATGATCAATTTGTGCATGATCCGCTCCAGGAAGTCGAGATCACCGATGCCGCCGTTGCTTTGGCGTTCGGACTGGTACACTTCCCACGCGGCCCAGGCATGCACCGGCGGGTTGACGTCGCCCAGCTTCCATTCATAAGCGGGCATCTGGCCGTTCGGGTGCATGTACCATTCCCGCGTCATCAGCAGCAGCTGGTTTTTGGCGAAGACCGGATCGATTATCGCCAGGGTCACGCAATGAAACGCCAGGTCCCAGGCCGCATACCACGGATATTCCCAGGTATCGGGCATGGAAACGATGTCGGCATTGTTCAGATGCTGCCAGTCGCTGTTGCGCCCGTTGAGACGCTCTCTCGGCGGCGGAATAGTGCCCGGATCGCCATTCAGCCACTGCGGGATGTCGTAGTAATAGAACTGTTTGCTCCAGATCATGCCGGCCAAGGCCTGGCGTTGGATTAGCCGGGCCTCGGCATCGGTCATGCCCGCTTGCAGCTCGGCATAAAAATCGTCCGCCTCGTCGCGGCGCAGGGTGAACAGCTCGTTGAAGTCATGAAAAGGCCGCGCGTTCCGGGTCTTGCTCAGACGCAGACGTACCTCAACCTTGCCGTGAGCCGGAACCGACAAGCGATAATGCCCCGCCGCCTTGGTCCCATATTGCTCGGGATTGACGGCCTGGCGGTTGCCGTTGATGAGCCAGTCATGAAGAGCATCCTTGAAATAGCCGTCAGCGGGCTGATTATACAAGTGCCGGAGATTGGTTTCGTTGTCGCAGAACAGCAATTCGGGATCGCCGTCGAAATAGCAATGGTAATCGCCCAGATCGGCCTGGTGAATCTGAATGCCGCCGGTTTCGGCGGCGGCTAATGCCGGGCGGATAACATCATAGCCCCAGCTCCAGGTATTGCGGAACCAGAGCTGCGGCAGCACATGCAGCGTCGCCAAATCGCCGCCGCGGTTGTGCGCCGTGATCAGCATGAGGATATCGTCGACGCCGGCCTTGGCGTATTCGATGAACACGTCGAAGTAGCGATTGTCATCGAACACGCCGGTGTCCAGCAGTTCGAATTCCGGCCTGTCCCGACCGCGCTTGCGATTTTCCTCAACCAGCGCCGCATAGGGAAAGGCCTGTTGCGGATACTTGTACAGCATTTTCAGGTATGCATGGCTGGGCGTGGCATCGAGATAGTAATAAAGCTCCTTGACGTCCTCGCCGTGATTGCCTTCTTCATTGGTCAGGCCGAACAGGCGTTCCTTGAGGATAGCGTCCTGTCCGTTCCATAGGGCCAAACCAAGGCACAGCCACTGTTTTTCATCGCAAAGCCCCGCGATGCCGTCCTCGCCCCAGCGGTAGGCCCGGCTGCGAGCCTGGTCGTGGCTGAAATAGTCCCAGGCGTCCCCGTTTTTACTGTAGTCCTCGCGTACCGTGCCCCACTGGCGCTCGCTTAAGTAAGGCCCCCATAACCGCCATGCCGCCTCGCCGCTGTTCTGATCCAGCATGCGCCTTCGTTCCGCGCTGACGGGGCGGCCTGTTTCTGTCTCCGATTGGAAGGTGTCTTTTGTCATGTTGGCCTCCGTGATGATTTAAAGTTGATCCGGCACATTCATCGGACCGCTAGACAGTTCTGCGCGGTACTTCCGGGGCCGAATTGATTCGTCCCGCAACGGGACAGCATCAGTATGTTGGTTTTCATGTTATCTTCGGGCGTGAGGGCTAATTTTTTACCGGATTAGATAAAAACCCGATACGCTGTATCTAACCGTCAATTCTGTTTTATTCCAGGAGCGGTATCAGTTGAATCTGAATATTGCAATTCATAAGCTCAAATAGAAGGAATAACCATGTCGCAACTCAGTGATTACTTCGATTACAAAATGGATGAAAACGGCAACCCTTATATGGAGGTTTCCGTCCGGGGCATTGTCTTGTTGCGGCTGTCCGCAACCAACAAGGGTACCGCTTTTACCGAACAAGAACGTATCGCCCTCGGTCTTGAAGGTCTGTTGCCGCCGCAAGTAACCAACCTGGAACTTCAGGTGGACCGGCTGTATACCAATTACCGCAGGCAGCCCGACGACATTTCAAAATATCAGTTTCTTCGCGCCGTGCAGGAACGGTCCGAAGTGCTTTTTTACGCACTGCTCGAGCGCCACCTGGAAGAAATGACGCCGATTGTCTATACCCCGACGATCGGCCTGGCGGTTCAGAAATTCAGCAAGCTCTATTCAACGGCGCGCGGCCTGACCTTGTCCGCCAACAATATCGACCGCGTGGAAACCATCCTGGACGATTACCCTTTGCATGATATCCGCATGATTGTCGTTACCGACGCTTCCGCCATCCTCGGCATTGGCGACCAGGGCATGGGCGGACTGATCATCTGCATAGGAAAGCTGTCGTTGTACACCGTCGGCGGCGGGCTTAACCCTTGCCACACCCTGCCGGTGAATCTGGATGTAGGCACGGACCGGACGGAATTGCTCGAAGATCCGCGTTATCTGGGCATTCACGAAAAACGCCTGCGAGGTCAGGCTTACTTTGAGCTGGTGGATAAATTCGTCGGCGCCGTGAGGAAGAAATGGCCGAAAGCCATTATTCAATGGGAAGACTTCGCCAAAAATGTCGCGTTTGACGTGCTGGAGAAATATCGGGATCAGGTCCCCTGCTTCAACGACGACATCCAGGGCACCGGGGCCGTGGCGCTTGCGGGACTGTTGTCGGCCTGCTGTAAAAAAGGCGAGTCGCTTGCCGACCAGAGGGTGGTCGTGGTCGGGGCCGGCGCGGGCGGCGTCGGCGTCGCCCGCGCGATTCAGGAAGGCATGGTGCGCGACGGCCTGAGCCGCGAGCAGGCGCGCCGGCAGATGTTCGTCATGGACGGGCGCGGACTGGTGGTCGAGGAAATCACGACCGATGCCTATAAACTGCCGGTCGCGCAATTCAAGGACATGTATGAAAACTGGGTGATCCGTGGCGAAATCCCCGATCTCATGGAAGTCGTCAGCCACGCTCAGCCCACGGTACTGATCGGGCTTTCGGGCATCGCCGGGCTGTTTAACGAGCCCATCATCAAAGCCATGGCCAAAAGCACCCGGCAGCCGGTGATCTTTCCGCTGTCGAACCCGACCGCCAACTGCGAAGCGATTCCCGAAGACATCCTTGCCTGGACCCAAGGCCAGGCGATCGTCGCGACAGGCAGCCCGTTCGGCGACGTCGACTATAACGGTCACCGTTATCCTGTCGGCCAGGGCAATAACGCGTTTATCTTTCCCGGCCTGGGTTTTGCCGCGGTATTGGGGGAATGCTACCGCATCAGCGACGCCATGGTGCTGGAATCCGCCTATGCGCTGGCCGATTACACGGCGGAGCACTACCTTGCCGCCGGCCAGATTTATCCCCCCATTGCCGATCTGCGGAAAGTCAGCATCGTTGTCGCCACGCGTGTCCTTGCCAAAGCGCTGGAAGATGGCTCATCCAGTCGCCAGGAACTTAAAGGAACCGATCTTGAAGCCTATGTGCGCGCCAGATTCTGGAAAGCCGAACACCTGCCTTTCAAATACTCGCCTCCGAGCACACCGTCACGTGGCTGCCAGGAGGCGTCCTCACGTTGACCCCATTCTGTCAGGTTACCGTGAAACTGCAGGATGCCCGTGGCATCATCCTATTTATCATGCGCTTTCAGGGCGATGAAACCTTCATGGCGCTGTTACGGCATCGCCCTGCTGTTCCTGCTCGGCAGCGGGGTGCGGCGCGGCTGGCGCATCATCAAGCCGCGCGGCCGTTAGGCATCCTTGTGCAGGTCAAGCTCGATTCAATCGATCGCTCATGGGATCAAATAGAACAAATTTTTCCGCGCCCTGTCCAATTTTATATTTTCAAGACGAAGGTAACGGCTATGGCAACACATCACGCGGTTCCGGGGGAAATTGTCGACCTTGCCAGTTGGGCCAATGATCTGCCCAACGAAAAGACCAAGGTCATCATAAAAACAGATGAAATGGAACTGGCGCGCCTTGTCGTGCCCCAAAACAAGGAATTTCCCAATCACCACGTTCCAGGGGCCATCGTCGTTCATTGCGTGCAGGGAAAAATCGAGTTGACCGCCATGGGCAAGACGCAAGAATTACAAGAGGGCCAGTTGCTCTATCTCATGCCGGGAGAGCCGCATTCGCTCAAAGGCATTGAGGATGCGGTCATCGTCCTGACCGTCTTTCTTAAAAGAGTGGTTCACTAAGTAATGGGCATGGAATAAATTAGGGAATGTAGGTGCGAATGCACTTGTGCCCTTCAGGGTATTCGCACTGTGGGGATACCCTATAGGGCACAAGTACCCATAGGGTATAAATAAATCCGCACCTACAACGGAAATTCATCCGCGCACTTGTGGAAGTTATTTTATGCGCGTTCCTAAGCCTCATCCCTCCGGAACACAAGGGCATGAGGCGCACGAAAGGCCGGAACTTCAATCCCGGCTGCCGGACTCATCATCCATGGGATGACCATTGATAACCTTGCGTCCGGAGAACATCGCGGAAATAATGCCGCCCCCTTCCCTCAGCTCAGTGATGATTACCGCCGCCACGTGCAGAACAATGACCGCGATCAGCGTATAAAAACTGTAAAGATGCACCACTGCCACAGGTTTGCGGTAAGCGCGCATGGCTTCATAGGCGGCCGCATCGTACATTTCCGGCGCATAGGGCGCCAGTGTTTCCGGAGCGGTGCCGGGGGCCGCCACCCATTGCGCGACCCATTGGCCAAAGGGCGGATAAAACAGATCAGTGCCGGCCAGCACTAGGCCGGTGATCGCTTGCGCGGTCATGAGCAGCAGCATTAACGCTACCGACATCCGGCCTAGCGGATTGTGACCCACGTATTGTTCGGGCTGAGCGGAGAAGAAAGCCGCGGCATAGCGGCGCAACGCCCGGAAATAGCCCCTACCGCCCGGAAGGATCGCGGACCACCGGGCATAACGGTTGCCGAGAAAAGCCCACAGGAAGCGCCAAAGCAGGTTGAATACGAAAACGTAGCCGATCCAGACGTGAACCGTCTTAAGGGTTATTTTGCCGGCCTTGTCGACTCCCAGATCGCCGGCATTGAGAATCACAACCCCGACAACCGCCAACGCCGTGACACAAAGCACATTAATCCAGTGAAACCAACGGGTGCCTGCGTCCCACACCATATAATATTTCAACTCAGACATAACCATTTCCTATCCTGCACCCGGGAAATACATTAACCACGGGCTGTTCGCAAATGAATGCCTGATTTACATTCATGACCTTATCCCACATCGATTCATATCCTCCAAACAATTAAATAACCAATACCGCATAGTTTATCTATCAATCATCGTTTATTGCCAATTAAAACCCTGCAAATCAAATTTTATGCCGCTGAAATTTAATATTGGCTGTTGCCGGGGAACGTGCAGTCGACAATAGAGACTGTGAAAGAATTAATGAAAACCTTATTCACCACGAAGATCACGGAGAATATTCATACGAATAAATTTGTAGAGTACTCATAAAGTGCGAATAAATTCGCACCTACAAATTTCCGATAGCGAAACGGCATGAAAAGGCGCTTGTAAAATCGCCACTACAGCCTTATTTTGATCTATTCGAAAAAAACAGACTGGAGCATAAGCCAATGCTGGAGATCATTCAACTCCCCGCCCTAAACGATAATTATATTTACCTTGTCCACGACCCCGAATCGGGTGACACGGCGGCCGTGGACCCGGCCCTTGCCCGGCCGGTTCTGGATGTTCTGGAGGAAAAAGGCTGGCGCCTGAAATACATTCTCAATACCCATCATCATGGCGATCATGTCGGGGCCAACCTGGAATTGAAGAAAAAAACCGGCTGTACGATTATTGCCGGGCTTTCAGATCAGAATCGTATTCCCGGCATGGACATCGGTGTCAATGAAGGCGACCGGATTTCGCTCGGCCGCCACGCCGCCGAGGTGCTTTTTACGCCCGGCCATACCCGGGGGCATATCGTCTATTACTTCGCTGATAATAGCGCGCTGTTTTGCGGCGATACCTTATTCGTGATGGGATGCGGGCGCCTGTTTGAAGGCACGGCCGAGCAAATGTGGCATTCATTGCAGAAATTGAAAGCCTTGCCCGCGGCTACACGCATCTATTGCGCGCATGAGTACACGCAAGCCAATGCCCGCTTCGCGTTAAGCGTCGAACCTGATAACCGGCAGTTAGCGCAACGCATGGACGAAGTGAATCGATTGCGTGCCCAACATCTGCCGACCGTGCCGTCGACAATAGAGCAGGAGCTGGCGACCAATCCGTTTTTCAGGGAAAACAGCCCGGCATTGCAAAAGACCATCAACATGCATGGGGCAGCGCCGGTACAGGTGTTTGCAAAAATCCGGAGCCTGAAGGACCACTTTTAAAACGCAAAAATCGCGTATTCATGGCGGCTCTCAGGCTCAGCTGAATAGAGCATGGGGCCGATATATCCTATAGTCTCAGGCCGGTCGCCCTGAGACTCATCCCCTACTCCTCGGACCAGTAGAACGCCAATGAGGCTCTCTTTCCGCCGCTTATCCTGGCATTCTGGCGCACGACATGGCCGTCTTTTTCGGCCAGCACTGCATAACGACCGGGCTTGAGTCTGGCGAATAGAAACGGTCCGTCGGCAACGGTTTCTACAAGCGTGTTGCCTTGTGCATCGGCAATGCGCACATTGACATCGGCGACAAATTTGCCTGTTCCTTTAACGGCGAACAACAGGTCCAGATTGTAATCGCTTTTCATGGCCTCCATGGCATTACGCTCGGTTTCGCCAACGCCGCCGCTGACGAAAGTCACATCGTTTTGCGTCTGGGGTTCGGGCATGAACTCTTGTGCAAACGCCTGCACACTGATCAGATAACAGGAAAGCCCCAGGATATAAAGTAATCGTTTCATGAATAAATCTCCTTAATCACCGGAAGATGCAGGACGCAAAGGCGTTTTTAACGCTAAGGATTTGGCTAAAAACGACTTCCTGAAATTATCGTGAATGATGCGCCGCCTGTCGTCGGCGCATCCCATGTTTAAACAGGGAACTTATTTACGGCCAAATCCTAAGCATTAAAATTAACACCTATAGCGGATTTTCCCACGCTGGTCTGCTCGGTATCGTACAGACTTGACTGGCCGCTAGTGTATTTATAGTCACTAATAAAAGCACATCTGTGTTTACCGATAGACCCATCGCTTATGAATGACGAGTGAATAAATTCGATTCGAAAATCGGAGGCAAGTCATGGCTTTAACCGTACCCAATGTAATTTTCAAAACCCGCGTCCGCGATGAAAGTATCGGCGGCGACAACCCCTTCCGCTGGCAGGACGTCAGCACGGATGACATTTTCGCGGGTAAAAAAATCGTACTGTTCGCATTGCCGGGCGCGTTTACACCGACCTGCTCCAGCACGCATCTTCCCGGCTACGACGCCAAATACCAGGAACTGATCGATCAGGGCGTGAATGAAGTGTACTGTTTAAGCGTCAATGACGCCTTCACCATGTATCAGTGGAGCCGGCATCTGGGCATCAGGCATGTAAAAATGCTGCCTGACGGTAATGCGGATTTTACCCGGAGCATGGGCATGCTGGTCAAAAAAGAAAACCTGGGCTTCGGCTGCCGCTCCTGGCGTTATTCGATGCTGGTCGATGACAAAAAAATCGTCAAACTGTTCAGCGAACCGGGTCAAACCGATAACTGTCCGGATGACCCGTTCGGCATCAGCGGCGCCGATACCATGCTTGACTATTTGAAACAACGGCAACAGCGGCCCCGGGCCTGAATCAACGTCGGGTCTATCGCTTCTTCAGACTCAAGAGAAGGCAAATGAATCATTATGATATTGATCTGTTCGTAATTGGAGGGGGCTCGGGGGGCGTTC
Source organism: Methylobacter marinus A45 (assembly GCF_000383855.1). Lineage (GTDB taxonomy): Bacteria > Pseudomonadota > Gammaproteobacteria > Methylococcales > Methylomonadaceae > Methylobacter > Methylobacter marinus. The sequence goes on along the minus strand of NZ_KB912877.1, from coordinate 4,137,604 downwards.
GCGCCGCACGCACGGCCGCCGGTCTCGGCGTACGTGTGGCCCTTGCCGAAAACCGTCATCTCGGAGGAACCTGCGTTAACCTCGGTTGTGTACCCAAAAAGCTGTTTGTTTACGCATCGCATTTTCGGGAAGACTTTCTGGCTGCAAAAGGATTCGGCTGGTTTATCAACCAGCCGCAATTCGATTGGCCTCGCCTGTTGGCGCAAAAAAACCATGAGATAGAACGGTTACGAGGCATTTACCAAGATTTGCTCAATGATTCCGGCGTCATGTTGCTGGAAGATCGGGCGCATTTGCTCGATGCCCATACCGTGCGCGCGGGCGAGCGGCAGTTCCGTTGCGAGCGCATCCTGATCGCCACCGGCGGCTGTCCGTTCATACCCGACATTCCCGGCAAGGAGCATGCCGTGACTTCGGACGAAATGTTCGCACTCGATCGACTTCCGAAGCGGATTCTGATTGTCGGCGGCGGCTATATCGCCGCTGAATTTGCCGGCATCATGCACGGTTTGGGCGTTGAAACGACTATTTGTCACCGCGGTGATAAATTATTGAAGGGATTCGATGAGGATGTCAGAACATTCGCTGCGCGGGAAATGTGCAAAAAAGGTATCGCCATCCGTTTCAATACCCAGATTGACGCAATCGAGAAAACCGGAAATGGCTTTGCCGCACATACTGATCAGGGACATCGGCTCGAATCCGGCCTGATTTTGTATGCAACCGGGAGGACACCGAATATTTCCGGTTTTGGACTGGAAGCCGTTGGCGTGGAACAGGATGACGCGGGCGCGATAAAAGTCGATGAGCATTACCAGACCAATATCCCTTCGATTTATGCGTTGGGCGACGTGACTCATCGCTTTAACCTGACTCCGGTAGCCACGGCTGAAGCGATGGCCCTGGTATACGGACTGTATACCGACAAACCCGCGCCGGTGGATTATGACAACATTCCAACCGCCGTCTTCAGTCAGCCGCCTGTCGGCATGGTGGGATTAACTGAAGCCGAGGCGAAAAACCGTTATCCGGATATCGATATTTACCAATCCGTATTCACGCCGATGAAACACACGCTGTCCGGTCTTGATGAGAAAACACTGATGAAAATGATCGTCAGGCGCAGTACCGACAGGGTACTTGGCGTCCATATGGTCGGGACCGATGCCGGAGAAATCATCCAGGGCATGGCCGTGGCGATTCGGGCCGGAGCGACAAAAGCAGTTTTTGACTCGACTATCGGCATTCACCCCACCGCCGCGGAAGAGTTTGTCACGATGCGGAAAGCGGAGCTGTAATGTACGCGGCCCGGCTTTTAGACTGTAGGATACGCAGTGCGTACCTTTTCAAAGCTGCGATGAGTCGGCAAATTTTGAAAAAGGTATGCAATGCATGCCCTACGGGCTAATCCTGCATCTTTCTCGACAAAAGTCGCCTGAGATCGTAATGATAAATGAAGCCCGGCAAAGCAAAGACTAAAAACAGGCACAGCGTCGTGACGTAAAACTCCCAGCCCTGATCATGCCGGGTTCCGGTCAGCTTATACTCCAGCGCGACGGACAGGGCGCCTGTCAGCGCATACATCACCAGCCATTCCAGCCAGCGCAACCAGGCGCTCTTGTCCCGTTTGAAGACCAGCAGGAACCGGTCGCTAACCCACGGCAGATTGGCCGCGAAGACGGCGGCCAATATCAGCAGGCTGTAGAGCCCTGATGGTGTCATCAGGCTTTCGGTCTCATGTGCGGGAACAGCAGGACATCGCGGATGGACGGCGCGTCCGTGAACAGCATGACCAGACGGTCGATTCCGATGCCCTCGCCCGCGGTCGGCGGCATGCCGTGTTCCAGCGCGATGATATAATCGGCGTCGAAATGCATGGCCTCGTCGTCACCGGCCTCTTTTTCCTCGACCTGTTTCTGGAAGCGCGCCGCCTGATCCTCTGCGTCATTGAGCTCGGTAAAGCCGTTGGCGATCTCGCGGCCGCCGACGAAGAACTCGAAGCGGTCCGTAACATGCGGGTCGTGGTCATTGCGGCGCGCCAAGGGCGACACCTCGACCGGGTAAGCGGTGATGAACGTCGGATTCATCAGGCGATGCTCGACGGTTTTCTCGAAGATCTCGATCTGTATCTTGCCCAACCCGTAACCGTCCTTGACCGGGATTTTCAACTTTTCCGCGACCTTAACGGCCGCCTCGCGGTTATCGATATCGGCCGGCGTCAAGTCGGGATTGAAATGCAGAATCGAGTCGAACACGGTCATGCGGTCGAACGGCTTGCCGAAATCGTACTGCTCGCCTTGATAGGTGATGACCGTCTTGCCTAGCACGTTTTCGGCCAGACCGCGCAGCATCTCCTCGGTCAAATCCATCAGATCGTGGTATTCGGCATAGGCCTGATAGAACTCCAGCATGGTGAACTCGGGATTGTGCCGCGTCGACAGGCCTTCATTACGGAAGTTGCGGTTGATTTCAAACACGCGCTCGAAGCCGCCGACAACCAGACGCTTCAGATAAAGTTCCGGTGCGATACGCAGATACAGGCCCATGTCCAGCGCATTGTGATGAGTCATGAAAGGCCGCGCCGTGGCGCCGCCCGGGATGGCCTGCATCATCGGCGTTTCCACTTCCAGGAACTGTCGCTCGATCAGAAACTGGCGAATGTAGGCGACGATTTTGGAACGCATCAGGAAGGTCTGGCGCGATTCTTCGCTCATGATCAGGTCCAGATAGCGCTGACGGTATTTGACTTCCTGATCCGTAAGGCCATGGAATTTTTCCGGCAGCGGGCGCAGAGCCTTGGTCAGCAGACGGATATCATCGACCTTGACGCTGAGCTCATTGGTCTGGGTTTTGAATAGCACGCCTTCCGCGCCGACGATGTCGCCGATGTCCCACTTTTTGAACTGCTCGTTGTAAAACCCTTCCGGCAGCGCATCGCGGGTCACGTACAGCTGTATCCTGCCGGACATGTCCTGAATATGGCAGAAGCTGGCCTTGCCCATGATACGGCGCGTCATTATGCGGCCGGCGATCTTGATGCGAACAGGTTCCGCTTCGAGTTCTTCCTTTGATTTTTCACCGTATTCCGCCAGCACTTCGCCGGCAACCACGTTGCGGCGGAAGTCGGTGGGGAATGCGACGCCGTTTTCACGCAGTTCATTCAGTTTGCTGCGGCGTTGTCTGATTTGTTCCTGTTCGTCCCGTTCAATTTCTGACATGTTTATTTTGACTCTTATCGTTATAGGATGAGCGCAGACTTCGCGCCCAGCCGGTGTATTTTCTGTTTGCTATAAATTTTTGATGACTTACAGTCCGCTTTTCAGGCTGGCTTCGATAAACTGATCCAGATCGCCGTCCAGGACCGCTTGCGGATTGCCGGTCTCGACGCCGGTGCGCAGGTCCTTGATACGCGACTGGTCGAGCACGTAAGAGCGAATCTGGCTGCCCCAGCCGATATCCGATTTGGTATCTTCCAGCGCCTGCTGGGTTTCGCTGCGCTTGCGCATTTCCAGTTCATACAGTTTGGCTTTCAACTGTTTCATGGCCGTATCACGGTTTTTATGCTGCGAGCGGTCGCTCTGGCACTGCACGACGATGCCGGTGGGGTTGTGCGTGATACGCACGGCCGACTCGGTGCGGTTGACGTGCTGGCCGCCGGCGCCGCTGGCCCGGTAAACATCGACGCGCAGGTCCGCCGGATTGATGTCGATGTCGATATCGTCATCGATCTCGGGCGAAACGAATACCGACGCGAACGAGGTATGGCGGCGATTGCCCGAATCGAACGGCGATTTCCGGACCAGCCGGTGCACGCCCGTTTCAGTGCGTAGCCAGCCGAACGCATAGTCGCCTTCGAATTTGATCGTGGCGCTCTTGATGCCGGCGACATCGCCTGCCGACTCTTCGATCAGCTCGGTCTTGAAGCCCTTGCGCTCGCCCCAGCGCAAGAACATGCGTTCGATCATCGAAGCCCAATCCTGCGCCTCGGTGCCGCCGGAGCCGGCCTGAATATCCAGAAACGCATTGTTGGCGTCCATTTCGCCGGAGAACATGCGCCGGAACTCAAGGGCGGCGACTTTTTTTTCCAGCTGTTCCAGATCGTCCGCGACCGTATCGACGGTTTCCTCATCATTTTCTTCGACGGCCATGGCCAGCAGTTCTTCCGCGTCGGCCAGGCCGTGATCCAATTCGTTGATCGTATTGACGACCGCTTCCAGCTGGCCGCGTTCCTTGCCCATGGCTTGCGCCAAGTCCGGGTTATCCCAGATTTTCGGGTTTTCCAGTTCCCTTAAGACTTCGACCAGGCGCTCGCTTTTGGTTTCGAAGTCAAAGATACCCCCTAAGGGCTTCACCACGGCTTTTCAGGTCGGCTATTTTATGCTTAATCGGATTTATTTCTTGCATGGAATGTTTTTAACCAAGGCGTTCGAAACCGGAAGCTATCGACAAGCTCCGGCCAGTGAAAATTCAAATAAAAGGCGGAATTATAAACTATAACGCCGTTCCGTTCATGCAGAACTTAGCGGCTGACGTTATGCAGCTTCAGGTGAATGAATTCATTGTGATCGGCAGCATCAATCCCAGCGGTTATCCCTGACCTGCACTCTGCCGTTCTCGATGCGCACCGGAAAAGTGTCGATATCTTCATAAGCGGGCGGCGCCTTTACCTCGCCGGTCTTTACGCAAAAGCGCGCGCCATGGCGCGGACAGATGATCTCGCAGCCGTCCAGCTCGCCGCTGGCGATTTCGGCACCGTCGTGCGTACAAACATCCTCGATGGCATAGAACCGGCCCTCGATTTTGAATATGGCCACATCCGTTCCGTCGACATCGATGACGACATGCTCGCCGTCAGCCAGTGCGTTTTGATCGATTACGTTTATCCAGTCGGACATTTCTCACCTTAACTGTTTATGAAGGGCATTAAGCGGATTGATTAACCATAAAAAGGTACGCATTGCGTACCCTACGGCTGGCTACTCCTGTCCTATTTTAAATACACATCAAACCGGAGCAACTTACCCTGAAAGCTCTCGCTCGGCTTGCCGCCCAAAGGCTCGGCATAATCCGGGCTTTTCACCACGACGCGTTTTCCAGCCACCTTCATGGCCGCCTCAAAAAGCTGTTCCTTGTCCTGATCGTCGCCCAGCAGATCGCGCAGCACCACCATCGATTTTTTCGCCAGCGCCGATTTTTTGCGCTTGGGCGGAAACATCGGGTCCAGATAAATACAGTCGGGCGGCGTTTCCAGAGCCGTCAGGATTTCAATGGCGTTGCCGGTCAACAAGCGCGGCGGCTCCAGGTTCAGGCGCTGCATCCAGTCCAGTCCGACCAATCGCCTGAAACCGTCATCCAGCAACTCAGCCATGACCGGCGAGCGCTCGATGCACAACAGCTCATAGCCCATGCGGAAAATATGCAGGCTGTCCTGAGCCCACCCGGTCGTGGCATCGACAACGGTTCGGGTCTTGCGCCCGAGCGCGTGCGCCAGGGCGTCCTGTTTCGGCGCCGGCCACGAGCGCTGTTCGCCGTTGCGCGGTTCAATCTCGACGAACATGCCGCCTTTTTTGAACAATTCCCTGTCGAGCAGTTTCAGTATGCCGTCGCGCCAGGCCAGCAGGAAGGCTTCGGGAATCTCTTTCGGAAGCCCCTGATAAAGCGGCACGCCCAGCCGCGCGGCCAGTTGCTGAAACGGCAGCGGATCGCCATGGCCTTCATAAAGAACGGCAAGCTGACCGACATAGGGCTGGTTGATTATATTCATGCCTTGCAAGGAACTGGTAGAGAGCACTTGGCCGGAAGGCGTATCCTCGCTACATCCCAAAGCTGTAGGGTCGAATCAATTCGACCCTGGAACGCAACGGTCAGCCGACCGGTTGCACCCGAGGGTTGTCATGTGGCCAGGCCAGACGCTTCACATCCTGGCTTATTCCGTGGAAATCGATTTTTGCTCGTTCTTCAGCGCCGCATCGAGCGTATGCCAGGCCAGCGTCGCGCACTTTACCCGCGCCGGGTATTCGCGCACGCCGGCCAGCACGGCCAGCTTGCCGACCGCGGCCAGACTGGCCTGCTCGCCCTTGCCGGTGGTCATCTCATGGAACTGCTTGAACAACTCCTCGGCTTCCTGCTCGGTTTTGCCCTTGATGATTTCGGTCATCAGCGACACCGAAGCCGTGGAGATGGCGCATCCCGAGCCCTGGAAACTGGCGTCCACGATCACATCGCCGTCCATTCTCAGGAACAAGGTCAGGCGATCGCCGCACAGCGGGTTAAAGCCTTCCACCTGCCGGTCCGCATTTTCAATGACACGGAAATTGCGCGGGTTTCTGTTGTGGTCAAAAATAACCTCTTGATAGAGGTCGCGTAAATCATCAAACATAGGTGTTCTCAGTTAAATTCGGTATATCAATCGGAATAAAGCGCTTCTGAACTAACGAGGGCGCGAACAAGCTTCAGCCAAATACCTCGATCAGGGATTTTATCCCCTGCATCAAGACATCGATTTCTTCTTTGGTATTGTACATGGCAAATGAGGCTCTTGCCGTGGCTGGAACCTCGAAGAAATCCATCACCGGCATGGCGCAATGGTGCCCGGCCCTGACCGCGATGCCCAGACTGTCCAGCATGGTGCCGATATCGTGCGGGTGGATTCTGTCGAGCACAAAAGACAGGATCGCGCCTTTGTGTTCGGCCTCGCCGATAATGCGCAACCCCTTGATCTGCCTGGCCTGTTCAGTGGCATAATCCAACAGCTCGGCCTCGTAAGCGGCAATGGCATCCATGCCGACCTCATTCAGATAGTCGATGGCGGCGCCGAGACCGATCACATCGGCAATGCTGGGCGTTCCGGCTTCGAACTTGTACGGCAACACATTGTATTCGGTTTCTTCAAAGGTGACCTTGCGGATCATGTCGCCGCCGCCCTGGTACGGCGGCATGGCTTCCAGCAGCGCCTGTTTGCCGTACAGCACACCAATGCCGGACGGGCCGTACAGTTTATGACCCGAGAAAACGTAAAAGTCGCAATCGAGTTCCTGCACGTCCACCGGCATGTGCGGAATGGCCTGCGCGCCGTCCAGCAATACCGGAATGCCCCTGCCGTGCGCCGCGGCAATGATCTTCTTGACCGGATTGACCGTGCCCAGGGCATTGGACATGTGCACGATGGAAACCAGCTTGGTTTTTTCGTTCAGCAGTTTCTCAAAGCCGTCATAGATCAACTCGCCTTTATGATTGATCGGCGCGACTTTCAATACCGCGCCGGTCTGCTGGCACAGCATTTGCCAGGGTACGATATTGGAGTGATGCTCCATGCCGCTGATCACGATTTCGTCGCCGGCCTTGATATGGGTCCGGCCAAAGGTCTGGGCGACCAGGTTGATGGCTTCGGTCGTGCCTTTGACAAAAATAATCTCTTTGTCGCTGGCCGCATTGATAAATTCCTTGACCTTGATGCGCGCCGCTTCGAACTGATCGGTGGAACGCACGCTCAAGGTGTGCACGCCGCGGTGCACATTGGCGTAATCGTGGCGATACAGATGCGAGATGCTGTCGATCACCCTATTGGGCTTCTGGCATGTAGCGGCATTGTCCAGGTAAACCAAGGGCTTGTTGCGGACTTTCTGCTCCAGGATAGGAAAATCGGCCCGAATTTTTGCTACAGGGAAATTGGTCATAATATTAATGTTTCGAAAATTTACGCGTCGCTTAATCAGCAATGCCACATATTTAACTTAATCAACTGAATGCTGCTGTCTCTGCTTACAGCCATTCTTTCTTAACGCCTTCCTGAGGGAAGCGCGCCAATAACTGTTCCAGCAATCTATCGTGCAGGTCTTTGATTTTGACCTTATCGACCATCTCGTTGGCAAACGCGAAAGTCAGCATGTTACGGGCCGTCTCTTCGTCGACGCAGCGTGATTGCAGATAAAAAATCGATTTTTCATCGAGCTGGCCTACCGTCACGCCATGGCCGCACTTGACATCATCGGCATAGATTTCCAGCTGCGGCTTGGTGTCGATTTCGGCATCATCGGACAGCAGCAGATTACGGTTATTCATTTCAGAATCGGTATTCTGAGCATCCTGCGCTACAATCACGCGCCCCTGGAACACGCCGCGCGCCCTGTCATCGAGCACGCCTTTATAAACTTCGCGACTACTGCCGCGCGGCTCCAGATGATTGATGCGCGTATGGTTATCGATGTGCTGGCGTTTGCCGCCCACGAACAAGCCATTCAGCTCACATTCGGACGCATGGTCGAGATCGGCATGGATATCGTTGCGCGCCAACAAGCTGCCAAAAGCAAAGTTATGGTGCCTGAAACGGGCATCACGCGCCTGCTTAACGTAGATGCCGCCGAAATGGTAGGCTTTATCGGACTCGCTTTGCTGTTTATACAAGGTCAGATCCGCGTTAGGCCCGACGAACACTTCAGTGACGGCCGCCGACAGATAAGCCTGGCCCAGGCCGACGAACGTTTCTATCACTTGCGCTTCGGCCATGTCATCGATAATGACGACATGGCGTGTTGCCGCCAGCGTCTCGGCCTGCGTGACGACATGCAGCAACTGCACCGGCTTCGCCAATGCCTGTCCGGCCGGCACATGCACAAACAGCCCATCGGTAAACCAGGCGGTATTGAAGGCGATGAAACTGTTGTCTTCGCCCGCCACGGCACGGCCCAGATACCGCTCCAGCAGTGCAGATTGCGCACTCAGCGCCTCGGCCATGCTCATCAACGAAACCGATTCCGGCAGACCGTCCAGCACTGACAATGCAGCCGAGAAATGCCCGTCAACCAGCACGATCGACCAGGCGTCTTCCAGCTGATGCTGTCTCAGCCAGTCCGCGTCAACCGTACCCGCCGTTAAACCGGCAACCGGTTTGAATAGCTTTTTCTCGATCGCGGACACGTTCGTATAGCGCCAGTCCTCTTCGCGCAGCGAGGGGAAACCATGCACTGAAAAACTGGCCAACGCCTCGCTTCTTAACTGTTGCAGCCAGGTCAACGACTGACCCGGCAAGGCTGGCGCTATGCTTTGATATTCAGCCGTATAACGGCTTGCTGTTGCCGTAGTCATTACGCAGCTCCGCCAGCAACCGCTCCCTGCGTTGCTTTATCTCCGGCATCCATGCGGTCGACCCAACTGTAACCTTTCTCTTCCAGCTCCAATGCCAGCTCGGGACCGCCGGATTTGACGATTTGCCCGTGCGCCAGTACATGCACGAAGTCCGGTTTGATGTAACTCAGTAAACGCTGATAATGCGTCACCATGACAAACGAGCGGTCCGGCGAACGCAAGGAGTTGACGCCGTCTGCGACGATTCTCAGCGCGTCGATGTCCAGACCCGAATCGGTTTCATCGAGGATGCACAATTTAGGCTCCAGTATCGCCATCTGCAGGATCTCGTTGCGTTTCTTTTCACCGCCCGAGAAGCCTTCGTTGACGGCGCGGTACAGAAACCGTTCGTCCATTTCCAGCAGGCGCACCTTGTCCTTGACCAGGGTCAGAAAATCCATCGCGTCGACTTCCGGCTGGCCGTGATGCTTGCGGATGGCGTTCAGCGCCGCTTTCAGCAAGTAAATATTGCTGACGCCGGGAATTTCGACCGGATATTGGAAAGCCAGAAACACACCTTCGCGCGCGCGGATTTCTGGCGCCATGTCCACCAGATTCTTGTTCTGATACGTGATGGAGCCTTCCGTCACGGTGTAGCCGCTCTTGCCTGACAATACATGCGATAACGTGCTTTTGCCGGAGCCGTTCGGCCCCATGATGGCATGAATCTCGCCGGCATTGACTTGCAGATTGATGCCTTTAAGAATGGGCTTGTCGCCTACGTTGACGTGAAGATTTTCTATGCTGAGCATATTTGTTTTACCTAACTATAAAAATTATTTGAATGGTTTACGCCAAAGCTATGCAAATCATTGATTCGCGCTGATTACGCATACAATAAGCGCCCTTTCGGTTCCGGAATAGAACGCCCTAACTCCCTGGCCGTTTCTATCCATTCATTGATCACTTGTTCAGCATTCCGGACGGCCTCTTGGTAACTATTGCCGTCCGCCATACAGCCCGGCAATTCAGGAACCTCAACAAGATAAGACTGATCTTGCTCACTCCAGTAGATAATCATTTCGTACTTACTGGTCATATTCCAATCCCAAATGATAATTCACAATAATTTGCCTCACTTGTTTGACCTGATAGGCTTTCGCCATTGCGCCTCTAGGTTGTAAATTCAGAATTTCAGCAATACCGTCACGAGTAAATATATGATGATCGCCGTGTATCCTGACATCAAACTGTAACCGTTGCAGCAACTGCGTAAGTTCCAAAAACGAGATATTATTATCGGAACGTCCGTTTAATATCCTGGTGAGTAATTTATCGTATTTACCCACTAGCCAACCGAGCCTTCCAGACTCAACCCCAGCAAAGCTTGCGCCTCAACCGCAAACTCCATCGGCAGTTCCTTGAACACTTCCTTACAAAAACCGTTCACGATCATGGACACGGCGTCTTCCGCCGATAGGCCGCGCTGCTGACAGAAGAACAGCTGATCTTCGCTGATCTTGGACGTCGTCGCTTCATGCTCGACCTGCGCCGAAGGCTGTTTGACCTCGACATACGGGAACGTATGCGCGCCGCATTTATCGCCGATCAGCAAGGAGTCGCACTGGGTGTAGTTGCGCGCGTTCTCGGCGCTTTTCAACACCTTGACCAGGCCGCGATAGGTATTCTGCGCGCGGCCTGCCGAAATGCCCTTCGAAACAATCGTGCTGCGGGTGTTTTTGCCGATATGGATCATCTTGGTGCCGGTATCGGCCTGCTGGAAATTATTGGTCAGCGCCACCGAGTAAAACTCGCCGACGGAATTGTCGCCGCTCAGAATGCAGCTCGGGTATTTCCAGGTGATCGCCGAACCGGTCTCCACCTGCGTCCAGGACACTTTGGCATTTTCGCCGCGGCAGTCGGCCCGCTTGGTGACGAAATTGTAGATGCCGCCTTTGCCTTCCTTGTCGCCCGGATACCAGTTCTGCACGGTGGAATATTTAATCGTCGCGTCCTTCAAGGCGACCAGCTCGACCACGGCCGCATGCAGCTGGTTTTCGTCGCGCATGGGCGCCGTACAGCCTTCCAGATAGCTGACATGGCTGCCTTCGTCGGCAATGATCAGCGTTCTTTCAAACTGCCCGGTATTGGCGGCATTGATGCGGAAATAGGTCGACAATTCCATCGGGCAGCGCACGCCTTTCGGAATGTAGACGAATGAGCCGTCGGTAAACACGGCCGCATTGAGCGCGGCAAAGAAATTGTCGGTATGCGGCACGACCGAGCCCAGATATTGCTGGACCAGTTCCGGATAGTCGCGCAAGGCTTCTGAAATCGGACAAAAAATAATACCGGCCTCTTTCAGCTTGCCCTTAAACGTCGTCGCCACCGATACGCTGTCAAACACCGCATCGACCGCCACACCGGCCAGCCGTTCCTGTTCGTCCAGCGGAATGCCCAGCTTTTTGTAGGCTTCCAGCACTTGCGGATCGACTTCGTCCAGGCTTTTCGGACCGTCTTCCTTGCGTTTGGGCGCCGAATAGTAGCTGATCGACTGATAGTCAACCGGCTCAAACTTGACGAACGCCCAGGTCGGCGACTGCATGGTCTGCCAGTGGCGAAACGCTTTCAGCCGATATTCGAGCATAAACTCGGGCTCGTTCTTGACCTTGGACAGCTTGTGAATAACATCTTCATTCAATCCGGGCGGAAACGTGGTGGCTTCCAGTTCGGTCACAAAGCCCTGCTTGTATTCACGACTGATCAGGTTCTCGATTTCTTTCGCACTTGTTGACATAAACAACTCTAATTTAACGATATAAACTGGCAACCGGAATAAAAACCTCTTCCGGCACGACGGCAGGTCTGATCATATCCGCCAGAGTCACGGACTCCAGGGCGTTATGAATCGTCCGGTTAATCAAGCTCCAATTACCGCGAATATCGCAGCCCGAAGCCTGTTCACAGCCCTGATGGGAAATACTGCATTCGGTCAGCGCAATCGGCCCTTCCAAAGCGCTGATAACCGTCGCCACACTGATTTTCTCAGGCACCCGGGCTAATGCATAACCGCCCTTGGCGCCGCGCGTGGATATCAGCACCCCCGCTTTCACCAGCGACTTCAGGATTTTGCTGACCGTAGGCAAAGCGATTCCTGTGGCTGCCGCTATTTCCATAGCCGCATGCACATGCGTTTCATCCTTCGCCATAAAACTCAGAATGACCGTTGCATAATCAGTTAATTTGCTCAACCGTAACATACCTACCTCTTTAATTGAGGACCATTTTAGTCCTATTTAATTCCGTAGTAAAGAACTTGGTTATTACTAAAACGAAAATCTTGCATCAGCGACTGTTCCAATATCGGCTTTCGCGCCCCCGCATGGTTTGCACGGCCAGCGAATCGGTTTCGGCATCGACAAAAATCGCGCCTTGCTCGGCAATATTCAGCCATTGCGCATTGACAGCCTGATAGCGCTGCAACACGGACTGATGAGGAAATCCAAACTGATTGCGGTAGCCGGCCGGAATCAGCACATAATCAGGCTGAACGTTTTGCAGAAACGGCCGGGTCGATGAAGTTTTGCTGCCATGATGAGGCGCAATCAGCACATCCGCCTTCAGTTGCCCGCCATAAGCCTCGACCAGCCAGGTTTCGGCCGAAGCCTCTATATCGCCGACCAATAACACAACCCCTTTTTCAGACTGAATTTTTAACACACAGGAATTGTCGTTTTCCGAAACAAAACCCGACGGGGCTGGCGACAACATTGTGAACATCACGCCATCCCAACGCCATGACTGCCCTGCCATGCAAGCGACCGGCGCATGACTGCTCAGCTGTTGCGGCACGCTGGTAAGCACCTGCCCGGTCTCGATGCCTTTCATCAATGATTCAGCGCCGCCGATATGGTCGTTGTCGCCATGACTGATGATCAGACTGTCAATCTTGTCGATGCCCTGCTTACGCAAAAAAGGCAGCACCACGCTACGGCCCATATCGCTTTGCTGGGAAAATTTCGCGCCAGTGTCGTACACAAGCACATGACCGGATGTTTGCACGACCGCCGACAAGCCTTGGCCGACGTCCAGCAAGGTCATCCTGAAGCCGCCCGGCTCAGGCCGGTTCGGTTCCGTAAAGGCCAGCGGCAAAAACATCACCAGCCCCAGCCAGCGAGCCGGCATGCCGACAGGTGCCAGCATGATCAAGATGCCCGGTATGGCGAAACATAATGCCCAGCCCGGAGGCTGCGCATGATTTATCACGGATAACGGCGTGTCCGCCAGCGCACTCAATAGCCACCACAACCCCTGCAGCACGACATCGACGAGAACAAACAGATTCCCGGCCAGGGCCGGCGAGATCCACATCACCAGCACCGACAGCAATGATAACGGCACAACCAGAAAACTGACAACAGGCACCGCAATAAGATTAGCCAGCGGAGCAATCAATGAAACTTGCTGGAAAAAGAACAGCAACAATGGCGACAAAGCTATGGTCGTGGCCCAATTGATCTTCAGGGTTCCTTCAAGATAGCCGGGCTTGCCAAAGCGTCCGGCAACGGCATAAACAATCACCGCCACCGCCAGAAAAGAAAGCCAGAATCCTGCCGACAGGACCGCCAAAGGGTCCAGTAACAGCACCGCGAACATGGCAGTAGCCAAGGTATGAAAGGAACGGGTATTACGCTGCAGAATAATGGCGACCATGACAACAGCCAGCATAATGACCGAGCGTTGCGTCGGAATGGAAAAACCGGCCAATGCCGAATACAGGATGGCGACGGCTAACGCCGATAATGCAGCAACTTTTTGAGGAGACCAGGTCAACAGCCCTGTCCATGCCCACAATCTGAGTACGGCAAAATAGACCAGTCCGGCGACCAATCCGATATGCGCCCCGGAAATCACCATCAGGTGAAGCGTGCCGGTTTTACGAAAAACCTCCCATTGTTCCTGACGGATTTCATTGCCGTCACCAATCGTAATTGCTTTTACAAGCGGAAGGCTCTTGCCATCGCCCAGCAATTGCGACAACTGATCGGCTATACGCTGCCGCCCCGCCGAAATACTGTACCAGGCCGGATCATCCGACAGCATGACAGGCGCCGGATGATTGCGCACATAGCCTGTCGCCCCGATACCTTCCGTGAACAGCCAGCGTTCATAGTCGAATCCGCCGGGATTCATATTACCGTGCGGCCGCTTCAATTTGACGGTAACCGACCACTGCTGACCCGCCCTGACCTCATGCTTGGGATAATACCAGCTTAACCGTATTTTCGAAGGCAGGCCTCCACCGGATTCAGAAACAACCAAATCAAAGCGTACACGCTTTTCGTCCTGTTCCGGCAAACCGACCACAACGCCTTTGACTGGGATATTGATCCCTTCCAGCGACTCGGGCAGCCTGTCCGTCAGTCTGTTCATTGCGAACAGGATCGCCCACAACGCGCCCAATAGAAAAAACAACACCCGCCATAACCGCAACCCGGCCACCAAACCGGCAATGAGGCCGCCCGCCATCAGCCATTCGCCGGCAGGCAATGCCGGCAACTGCTGAGCCAGCAGAGCTCCAGCTAAAAATAACAGTGTAAAAACCAGCATTCGACTTCCGGTATTTTGAGGTCAACAAAAACCTGATAGACTTAGGTGATTAAGTGACTTTTGATATAACCACAATGCCTAAAAAACTGATACAAAAATACCTGCCCAAATCTGAAGCGATTAAAAACCACAAGAATCTTCAGTTTCTCGGCGACAAACTGCATGACCCCAATCTCTGGCATTTAAATCGCCGATCAGTCTCCATGGCCGCCGCCGTAGGTCTTTTTGTAGCCTGGATTCCAACACCTGGACAAATGGCGATTGCAGCCGTGCTGGCGCTGTATCTCAGATCCAACCTGCCTATTTCCGTCGCCCTGGTCTGGATAACCAACCCTCTGACCATGCCCCCGATGTTTTATTTTGCCTATTTGGTTGGGCTTCGGGCGCTAAATCAGCCTTTACCCAGCGAAGGCTTTGAGTTTTCGATGGATAGCGTCATGTCGGGGCTCAGTCAGGCCTGGGAACCTTTTCTTCTGGGCTGCCTGATGATCGGCATTATTACTTCCGTCGTCGGCTATTTCGGCGTCAAGGAATTATGGCGCCATCATGTCGCCAAGAAATGGGCCGCAAGAAAGGCAAGATAAAACGCGAGCGCCAGGGTTAAACAGCATGCGCTGTTTAACCCTGGCGGGGACTCACCCGACAATCACTCCGTCTTCCATATGCAGCACCTTGCCCATCCTTGACGCTAGATCATGATCGTGCGTCACCACCAGAAAACTGACATTCAGCTCCTGATTCAGCTCCAGCATTAACTGGTAAACCTGGTCAGCCGTTTTACTGTCCAGGTTACCGGTCGGCTCGTCGGCCAAAACGCATTTGGGATTATTGATCAGCGCCCTGGCTATGGCCGCGCGCTGCCTTTCTCCGCCTGACAACTCGCCCGGCTTGTGTTCGATACGATGTCCCAGCCCCACCCGCTGCAATAAATCTATGGCACGGATACGCGCCTGTTTTACCGAAAGGCCGGCAATCAGCAATGGCATCGCCGTATTCTCCAACACGGTAAATTCACCCAGTAAATGATGCGATTGATAGATAAAGCCCAGGGAACTGTTTCTTAACCTGGCCAGTCTCGTTGCGCTGACTTTATTCAAATTGACATTATCCAGCACCACTTCTCCGCCGCTGGATTTTTCCAGTCCGCCCAGCAAATGCAGCAACGTGCTTTTGCCCGACCCCGAGGCGCCCATAATGGCGACGCGCTCGCCGATCCCGATCGTTAAATTAACGCCCTTGAGGACCTCAACGTCCAGCCCGCCCTGATTATAACGCTTGGTTAATTGCCGGCATTCCAGAATGCTAGATTTATTCATATCTCAGAACTTCCGCTGGATTTACTTTGGACGCCTGCCAGGCAGGATAAATTGTCGCGGCCAGCGACAGAAAGAAGGCCATGCCCGCGATCGCATAAACATCCGACCATACGAGCTTGGAAGGCAGTTGACTGATGTAGTAGACATCGGCCGCCATGAACTGAACCTGAAATAATTTCTCAATCGCCGGCACGATGGTTTCGACATTTAACGCCAGCACGATGCCGCCCATGGTACCCAGAAGCGTACCTACAGCGCCAATGACAGTGCCTAACACCATAAAAATACCCATGACCGAACGTGCCGTCAGTCCCTGGGTTTTCAGGATAGCGATATCGCCGCGCTTGTCCGTGACCACCATGACTAGCGTCGAAACGATATTAAAGGCCGCCACGGCCACTATCAGCAGCAGGATAATGAACATGACCCGTTTTTCAGTCTGAATCGCGCGGAAGAAGTTGCTGTGCGCCAGCGTCCAGTCACTGACCCGGTATTCATGAGAAAAATCGGCCGCCATGGCATGCGTGATCCGCGGCGCATTAAACAGATCATCCAACTTGATCCTGAGCCCCGAAACGGCGTCCCCCAATCGGAATAATTTAGCCGCATCATCGATATGAATGATGGCCATATTACGATCATATTCATACATGCCGACCTGGAAAATACCGATCACGGTAAAACGCCGCATCCGGGGCATGATACCGGCGGGTGTCGAATTGACCTGCGGACTGATGACAGTGACCTTGTCGCCGACGATAACGCCCAGGTGACCCGCCAGCTCCGCGCCCAGGACAATGCCGAATTCACCGGGAACCAACTGGGACAGTCGCCCTACCTGCATTTTGTTAACGACATCCGAAACAGAGGACTCGTATTCAGGCAGAATTCCGCTCAGCAAGGTACCGCTGACGCGTCTGCCGGCATTAATCATGACCTGTCCGTCGATGAAAGGAGCAGCCGCCTCTACATGCGGATAGTCTTTGACGCGCGGATGCAACTCCCGCCAATTATTCAACTGGCCCTGGTTGCCGGTAATCGTGGCATGCGATGTCATGCCGAGAATCCGCTCGCGCAACTCGGCTTCAAAACCGTTCATGACCGACAGGACCGTAATCAGCGCCGTGACCCCCAGGGCTATCCCCAGAACCGAAGTTAAAGTAATGAAAGAAATGAACTGCGTACGGCGTTTAGCTCGCGTATAACGCAAGCCAATATAAAAAATAAGAGGCTTAAACATGAAGTCAGTAAGTTAGGGGGGAATCAGGATTTTCTGCAGGCAGAACAATAGCCATATAAATAAAGGCTGTGATCGGTTAACTCATAACCGAGTTTTTCCGCGATTTCTCGCTGCCGCGCTTCAATGAGCTCATCGGTGAATTCATCCACTTTGCCGCATTTCATGCAGAGAATGTGATCATGGTGATCACCTTTAGCCAGTTCAAAAACAGAGTTCCCTCCCTCAAAGTGATGCCGCGTTACCAGTCCCGCTGCTTCAAATTGGGTCAGAACCCGATAAACCGTGGCCAAACCGATATCCTCATCCTCGCTCAACAGGATTTTATAAACCTTTTCAGCCGTTAAATGATGCTCATCAATCTGGTTTTCTAAAATTTGCAGAATCTTGACCCGAGGCAACGTGACCTTCAGTCCTGCATTCTTTAAATCTTGCGTTTCCAACATAAATCTCCGCTTTTGCCGATTAACTGTCGGCTATCTATAGGGTATCGCACATTGTAGCTTTTTTTTAGCATGAAGCGCATGACTGTTTAATAGGATAATCGCTTAACATCGGGTATGATTTTATCTTTTTTCAAACTATTCCGTCGCCTCAAATGGGAAAGCCGCTTTTTTCTTTGACTTTGCTGGCAAGCCTGACGCTTGCCTCATGCTCCACCATTCTCAATAATTTACCCGGCGTCTACAGCATAGACATTCAGCAAGGCAACATGATCGATCAGTCCATGATCGATCAGATCCGCCCCAACATGAACAAGCGCCAGGTGCTGTATATCATGGGCTCCCCCATGCTGACGGATGCTTTTCACCCAAACCGCTGGGACTACCTTTACTCCAATCAACCCGGCGGCGAACCCAGAATGCAGAAAAAAGTCTCGCTGTTCTTCGACGGTGATCGAGTCATCGGCATTCAAGGCGATTTTAAACCCAGCGCCTTGCCCGTGATCAAAGAATCGGAAGAAACAACGGTGGATTTGCCGCCGCGGGATCTCGAAAAAACCATGTGGGAAAAAATCACCAACCTGTTCGGCATCGATGACATTGATCGTTCGACTGAATCCGATCGCTTGACGGAACCTGGCCCGGCAACTTCGGAACCCACGATAAACTATCCCGACGACTCGATGCCTCGCTGAATTAAGTCCGCCCTGCATCTCCCCACACTAATGGCGCTGCAAATTTTAACCTCTTGCCGCCCTTCGCCGCCTCGCATCCTTGGGATCAATCAGCAAAGGCCGATAAATTTCTATTCTATCGGCCTGCTTTAACACCTGATCCATCCCGCAGACGTTGCCAAAAATACCGACTTTGTTGCTCCCGGACAGATCAATTTCCGGAAACCGGGCCAACACTCCGGAAGCTTTTATCGCCTGCTCGACGGACGAGCATTCAGGCAGTTTAAGCACCAAAATCACTTGCTCTTCCGGCTTGGCATAGGCAACTTCGATATCAATCAGCACATCAGCCATAGATTTCCTTGGCCCGCTGAGTAAAAGAACTGACCATGGTGTTGCATATCTGGTTAAATACCGCGCCAAATGCCAGATTCGCCAGTACGCCCGGCATCTCGAATTCCAGATTCAGGGAAATTTTGCTGGCATCCTCGCGCAACGGCATGAAATCCCATGTTCCTTCCAGATAGGAAAAAGGCCCTTCCAACAAGGACACCGTAATCCTGCCGCCTTCATCAATTTTATTTCTTGTCGAAAAGGATTTTTTGAATCCGCCTTTGGAAATCACCAGCTCCGCTTCAACCATATCGCCTTCGCGCTTGAGGATTCGACTGCCGCTGCACCACGGCAAAAAGCGCGGATAGGCTTCGATATCATTGACCAGATCGAACATCTGCTGGGCGGAAAACTTCACCAATGCGCTTTTTTCTACAACGGTCATTCAGATAACCCCAACCACATTCAGAAAAACCAAAAAAACAGCCGCGGGAGAAACGTAACAGACTAAAAATTTCCATACCTGATAACCCTGTGTGCCAGGTATTTGCAGTTCTTGCTCGCTGTGTTGCTGTTTCATGATCCATCCGGCAAACACCGCGACCAAAAAACCGCCGATAGGCAATAATAGATTGGCCGTCAGATAGTCCATTAATTGAAAAATATTTCTGCCGAAAATCGTAAAATCAGACCATAAATTAAATGAAAACACGGTCCCTAAACCCAACAGCCATGTCACCAAGCCTGCCCAGATACAGGCCTGTTCCCTGTCTAAATCCCTATTCTCCACCAGCCACGTAACAGCCGGCTCAATCAGGGAAATGGACGACGTCAAAGCCGCGAACACCAACATCACAAAAAAAAGAATACCGAACAGCCAGCCGCCGCTCATATTGCCGAAAGCGATCGGCAACGTTTGGAAAATAAGGCCGGGGCCGGAACCCGCTTCCAATCCGTTAGCGAAAACGATAGGGAAAATGGCAATGCCGGCCAATAAGGCCACAATCGTATCGGAACCGGCAATTAAAAACACCGTTTTCGTAATAGACACATCCTTGGGCAAATAAGATCCATATACCATTATGGCTCCCATGCCCAGGCTCAGAGTGAAAAACGCGTGGCCCATCGCGGTCAACACGGAATCTCCGGTAATCTTGCTAAAATCCGGACTAAACAAAAATTCAAGACCTTGTTCATAAGCGCCCGTCGTCATGGCATAGCCGACCAGCAAAATCATCAGCACAAACAGCCCCGGCATTAAAAATTGCACGGCTTTTTCCAACCCGCTCCTGACGCCGCGCGCCACAATCAGCATCGTGGCCAGCATAAACAAAGTATGCCAGAAGATGAGTTGCGCGGGACTGGCGACGAAACCGTCAAAAAGCGCTTTTATTTCGGTCGCGCCCGTACCTGAAAAACTGCCGGTAAACGCTTTTAGGACATAAGCCGAAGCCCAGCCGGCGATAACGCTGTAATAAGAAAGAATCAGGAAACCGGCGATAACGCCCATCCAGCCCACATAGTGCCAATTGGTATCCGCCTCAGCCTCGGCGGCCAGCGTTTCCATGGTGTTGATAGGGCTCTGCCTGCCCCGGCGCCCGAGCATCGTTTCCGCAATCATAATAAGGATACCGATGAAGGCTATGCACAGTAAATAAACGAGAACAAATGCTCCGCCGCCGTTTTCGCCTGTGATATAAGGGAACTTCCAGATATTCCCCAGACCAACCGCCGAACCCGTGGCTGCAAGGATAAATGCCAAGCGTGATGACCATTCACCATGAATCGATTTTTTTGTATCCGTCATTTGAGTGCCTGTTATCTCTATTAAAAAACTCAATTTTTTCAGTAAATCGAGTAAAATAGCAAAATTATACCCTTCCGTCAGTCTAAAAATCTCAACCAGCACACTATGGCCGATAAAAAGTCCAAGAAAAATAAGAAGCAGCAAAACAACACAATTGCCCAGAATCGCCAGGCCACTCATGAATATTTTATTGAGGAGCGGTTTGAGGCCGGTCTTGTTTTGGAAGGCTGGGAAGTAAAAAGTCTGCGCGACGGTCGCGTACAACTGAAAGAAAGCTATGTCACATTAAAGCGCGGCGAAGCCTGGCTGTTCGGCGCGCATATTTCCGCCCTGAACTCGGCATCGACCCATGTCAAACCGGAAGCCATCCGTTCAAGAAAGCTGTTATTGAACCGTCATGAACTCAACAAGCTGATCGGCGCCGTGGAACGTAAGGGTTACACGATCATCCCGCTGTCCATGTACTGGAAAAAGGGCCGCGCCAAACTGGAAATCGGCCTGGCCAAAGGCAAACAACTGCACGATAAACGCGCCTCTTCAAAGGACCGCGACTGGCAGCGGGAAAAAGCACGCATTATGAAGCACGCCTGAGGTAACAATGTCCACACACCCTGATCTCCTGTCGACGGACAACAGCCTGCTGGTCGTTGTCGACCTGCAAGCCAAATTATCGGCCGCCATGCCTGAACCGGATGCGGAACTGATGACCGCTAATGCCGGCAAACTGATTGAAGCCGCTGGCCGGCTGAACATTCCCGTACTGGTCACCGAGCAATATCCCAAAGGCTTGGGCCCGACCCATGCGTCCGTCGTGGAAAAACTGCCCGAAACCGCACAGGTCTTCGAAAAAACCGGCTTCTCCTGCTGCGCCGCCAACGGCTTTAACCAGGCACTGCGGGACAGCCAGCGCCAGCAAATCATACTGGTTGGCCAGGAGACCCATGTCTGCGTTCTGCAGACCGCCCTTGAACTGCTGCACCAAGGCTATCAGGTCCATGTAGCCGCCGATGGTGTCTGTTCCCGCAAAGCCGAGCACAAGCTCTACGCCTTGCAGCGCATGCAACAGCACGGCGCCGCGATTACCAATTACGAATCGGTCCTGTTCGAATGGCTTAGAGACGCCGCGCACCCCGATTTCAAAAGCCTGTCAGGCCTTCTTCGTTAACTAAATAAATATTGACCATGTCACTGACTACATTTATTGAAAAAATCACCAGCAACAGCCCCGTCAGTTTTGACGAAACCATCGCCGTCATTACCGAAAACTACCATTACCAACCGACGGAATTCAGCAACGGCCAGAATGGCGACGCCTTAACCAATGCCGCCGGCACCAACGAAGGCTCCTGCAAGATTTTCGCCTTCGCCCGGCTTCACGGGCTTGACCAGCAGCAGACGCTGAACCTGTTCGGTGACTACTACCGTGTTGATGTTCTGAACGACCCTGACGGCACAGGACATCAAAACATCAGAAATTTCATGAAATACGGCTGGGACGGCATTAGTTTCAATGGCGAAGCGCTGACCGCGAAATAACACTTGCCTGGCAATCGGCGATAACCCTCTCCGCTGTTTTGCGGATTGACAGCAATGCTGTCAATCCCTATAGTAAAAATTTCCTACTATCGAAAAAATAGCCATGCCGACACTAACGATACGCAATTTGCCCGAAAACGTCCATGCGGCATTACGCATTCGCGCTGCCCAAGACGGACTGAGCGTGGAAGCCGAAGTGCGCAATATTCTGACCGAAGTTTGCCTGAACACTAAAAAACCTGTCACCAGCCTGCAACAATTGGTTGACAAGCTTTATCACGGAAAAAAGCCGGATAATGTCGTTGAGCAATTGATTCAGGACCGAAGAAAGGCAGCGGAAAGAGAATGATTGTACTCGATGCTTCGGCATTGTTAGCCTTCCTGTTCCGTGAAACAGGACACGAGAGGGTAGAACAGTATATTGAAGGCTCCTGCATTTCCACCGTGAACTTAAGCGAAGTGGCGGGCAGATTGATTCGTGACGGCATTGATGCCGCACCGCTAATGGAGCAAATAAAGGAAACTTCAATAGAAATCATCCCATTTACTCAAGCCCATGCCCTGCATGCGGCTAACTTTATTCCCCGAACCCGGCGCTACGGACTATCGCTAGGCGACCGGGCTTGCCTGGGATTGGCGCGCGAACAGCGCCTGCCCGCTTTAACCGCGGATATTGCCTGGTCCGACTTGACGAATATTGATGTTGAAATCATTCAAATACGCTAAACAGACACGCTATTTGAAACAACCCAAGACCAACATTAGCAAAGACCATCGGCCTTAATCGCATCATGAATATCGACTTTCTGATCATCGGCCAGGGACTGGCCGGCAGCCTGCTCGCCTGGGAACTGATACAGCGCGGCCGCACAGTCGTCATTATCGATAACGGCCGGGAGAATGCCTCGCAGGTGGCCGCGGGACTCATCAATCCCGTTACTGGCCTGCGCTTCGTAAAATCCGCCGATGTCGACAGCTTATTGCCGGCAGCGAAACAGTATTACTCGAATTTATCCGATTTTTTTCATCAGCCTTTTTATATTGAAAAGGC
The DNA here is from genome assembly GCF_000383855.1 of Methylobacter marinus A45. Lineage (GTDB taxonomy): Bacteria > Pseudomonadota > Gammaproteobacteria > Methylococcales > Methylomonadaceae > Methylobacter > Methylobacter marinus. The sequence goes on along the minus strand of NZ_KB912877.1, from coordinate 4,114,534 downwards.
CATGCTGCGGCTTTTTCGTAATGAAGCCGAGTTAAATCACGGGCGGAAGCGGCTTGACGATCCCGAGTATGAGAATTACTTAGGCGCCATCACAACATCCGACAACGCCATATTCTCTCTGAAAACGCCTTTCGGTTTTATAGAGCAAAAACAGACCGGTTATTTATTGACCCGACCGTTATTGCGTTGTCTGAAAGAGTTTTTTATCGCCAGAGGCTGTTACAGACTGCTGGAATTCGATGCCCGCGACATCCAGCTTGAACCCTCATTACGTTGGGGGGATATTTCAGCCAGACAAATCATCTTCTGCGCCGGTCATCATGCGAGTCAAAACCACTGGTTTTCCTGGCTGCCCTTTCAACCGGCAAAAGGCGAGATATTAACGCTGTCGCATACCGGCCAACTGCCCGCTAAGATCCTTAATTACGGCAACTGGCTGATCCCGCTCAATGACAGCCAGATCCGTACCGGCGCCACCTTCGAACGCGACTCTTTAAACACCGACATCACCGACAAGGCCCGAAACGCTTTATTGGCCGCACTGCAACAACGGGCCCCCGTGCTTAAAACCACGTTAATCAATCAGCAAGCCGGCATCCGGCCTTGCACCAGAGACCGCTATCCGTTTATCGGCCATCATCCCCGGTATCCGCGCATCGCCATTTTCAATGGTTTCGGCGCCAAAGGCAGCTTACAGATTCCCTGGTACAGCCAGCGCGTTGCCGATTGCCTGCTGAATAACACGCCCTTGCCCTTATCCTGCGACATCCAACGCTATCATGAAACGCATTTCCCTGGTTAAAGAAGCCCATAACCTTATTAAAGATAAACTCCAGCCCGGCAATATCGCCATTGACGCAACGGTAGGCAACGGCCACGACACCTTGTTTTTGCTTGAACATATAACGCCGACCGGCCGGGTTTACGGTTTCGACATTCAACAGGCGGCGCTGGATTGCGCCCGGGCAAGATGCGAGCAATTCAGTCGTCCCGACTGCCTGACATTAATTCATGCCAGTCATGCGCGCATGACTGAAAAAATCCCCGGCCAACAGCATGGAAAAATCAGCGTCATCATGTTCAACCTGGGCTATCTGCCAGGCGGCGACAAGAGCATTATCACCCAAACCGATTCGACATTACAGGCCTTGCACGGCGCGAGCAGGCTATTGGCGCCCGGAGGGCTTATCACGATCCTCGCCTATCCGGGCCATGCGGGCGGCGACCGGGAAACTGAACAGGTCGAGTACTGGTGCGGACAATTGGGCAAACAGGCATTCAAAGTCGATACGATTTACGGCGCGGAACACAAGGATTCGGCCCCGAGGCTTTTTGCCGTCCGCAAGACGTAATAAAGCCCGCTTATCGGTATGGCAAAGCTACGGCTCGAATTTTATCGCTATGCCGCGCACTCTATTTAACGGGACTGCACGGTAACTGCGGGAAGCGCCATTGATGGCCGAATCGATGGGCACATGCACCTGGCTATGTTGGAAGGCTGGCCCGATGACTATCGCATCCGCCCCCATTTCCCTGGCCTTCTCCACCAGAGCATCATTGGCATGATCGCCCGCGCTAACCTCAAGTTCCGCTATTTGCCGGTACTTGCGATCGCGCGGCCAGGTATCCAAAACCTCGACGTTAGCCGTCGGCTCGAACGTATCCCTGGTATATCGCACCTCCTGCACTGTGGGAGGGCCGCAAGCCGCCAGTGAAAAAAACACAACCAACAGGACTGATGCATACTTCATGGCCAGGCCTCCATAGAGTGTCAGGCGAAACTACACCCTTTTCCGGCCTGACGCCATAGGCACAAACACTGACCGCGAGCCATGCAAACAACGCAAGCCCGGACGCGTATCCAGAGACCCGGACCTGAAACATACGCGAAATCAAAACAACGGCGAGACAATCTGTTATCATTGCGGTCTTTTTTTATCTTTATCCAGTATCAACTTTAAGGACAGAAAATGTCAGAATTCAATAATGTATCGGTTGTTAAAAAAGCCAATGTCTACTTCGGCGGCAATGTCAGCAGCCGTACCATTCGTTTTGCCGACGGCTCGACAAAGACCCTGGGCTTCATACTGCCGGGCGAATACACGTTTAATACCGCCGACAAGGAAGTGATGGAAATCCTTGATGGTGATCTGGATGTACTGCTGCCCGGAACCGATGAATGGCAAACCGTTAAAGGCGGTCAATCATTCGATGTGCCGGCTAACGCGCAATTCAGCATAAAGGTTAAAACACCCACCGACTACTGCTGTGCGTATATAAAATAGCGATATGGAAAAAGTCGCCATCTTTGTCGATGTGCAGAATATCTATTACACCGTCAAGCAAAGCTATCAGCGCCATTTCGACTACCATGCATTCTGGAATCGCGCCACGGCCGACAGAGACGTGGTTGCAGCGTTCGCTTATGCCATAGACAAAGGCGACAGCAAACAGCAGGGGTTTCAGCAAATACTCAGAAATATCGGTTTTGAAGTCAAACTGAAACCCTACATTCAGCGCAGCGACGGTTCAGCCAAAGGTGACTGGGACGTTGGCATTACGCTCGATGTCATCGAATATGCGCCCAAAGTCGATGTCATCATTTTATTATCGGGCGATGGTGACTTTGACCTGCTGCTCAATAAAGTCCGCGGCAGTTATCCGGTAACCACGGAAGTCTATGGCGTGCCGGCACTGACGGCGCCATCGCTGATTTACTCGGCCGACCGCTTTATAGCCATTAATGACAAACTGCTGTTGTAAACAAGCAGTCGCTCGATAAAAAGCGGGCGACCGGCCACCCTACTCTTTAGTCCATACACATTCTCGGAACAAAATCTTGATCTCTACAGCTAACATCACCATGCAGTTCGGGGCCAAACCCCTGTTTGAAAATATTTCCATCAAGTTCGGCGACGGCAACCGCTACGGCCTGATCGGCGCCAACGGCTGCGGCAAATCCACCTTCATGAAAATATTGAGCGGCGAACTGGAACCCAGCTCCGGCACCGTCTCGATCACGCCCAACGAACGGGTGGGCAATCTGCGCCAGGATCAATTCGCGTTCGAGGAATTCAGCGTCATCGATACCGTCATCATGGGCCATAAAGAGCTCTGGCGCGTCAAACAGGAACGTGACCGCATCTATTCGCTGCCGGAAATGTCCGAGGAAGAAGGCATGCAGGTCGCCGAACTGGAAGTCGAGTTTGCCGAAATGGACGGCTACAGCGCCGAGGCCAGGGCCGGCGAATTGCTGCTCGGACTCGACATCCCGCTGGAACAGCATTACGGCCTCATGAGCGCCGTCGCGCCGGGCTGGAAACTGCGCGTCCTGCTGGCCCAGGCCCTGTTTGCCAATCCCGACATCATGCTGCTTGATGAACCGACCAACAACCTCGACATCAACACGATCCGCTGGCTGGAAGGCGTGTTGAACGAGCGCGACTGCACCATGATCATCATCTCCCATGACCGCCATTTCCTGAACAGCGTCTGTACGCACATGGCTGATCTCGATTACGGTGAACTGCGCCTTTACCCCGGCAACTACGACGAATACATGACCGCCGTGACCCAGGTGCGCGAGCGCCTGCTGGCCGACAACGCCAAGAAAAAAGCCCAGATTGCCGAACTGCAAACCTTCGTCAGTCGTTTTTCGGCTAACGCCTCGAAAGCCAAGCAGGCCACCTCGCGCGCCCGGCAGCTTGAGAAGATCAAGCTGGACGAAGTCAAGCCGTCGAGCCGGGTCAATCCGTTTATCCGTTTCGACCAGACCAAGAAACTGCACCGCCTGGCACTGGAAGTCGAAAACCTGAGCAAGGGCTATGGCGAACAACCGCTGTTCAAAAACCTGAATCTGATGGTCGCCGCCGGCGAACGCGTGGCCGTCATCGGTCCTAACGGCATCGGTAAATCGACGCTGCTGCGCACGCTGGTCGGCGACCTGACGCCCGACACGGGCGAAGTCAAATGGGCGGAAAACGCCGAGGTCGGCTACTTTGCCCAGGACCATGCCGACGATTTCGCAGAGGACATGGGCCTGATCGACTGGATGGGCCAGTGGCGCAAGGAAACCGACGACGACCAGACCATACGCGGCACACTGGGCCGCCTGCTGTTCTCTCAGGACGAAATCAAGAAATCGGTCAAAGTCATTTCCGGCGGCGAGCAGGGTCGCATGCTGTTCGGCAAGCTGATCCTGCAGAAAAACAACATCATGGTCATGGACGAACCGACCAACCATCTTGACATGGAATCGATCGAATCGCTGAACCTGGCCCTGGAGAATTATCCCGGCACGCTGATCTTCGTCAGCCACGACCGCGAGTTCGTCTCCTCCCTGGCGACACGCATTATCGAACTGACGCCGAACGGCATCGTCGATTTCAACGGCAATTATGAAGATTATCTAAACAGTCAGACTGTTTAAAAACTCGGAGCAGGACAGCAAAAGCGGTTCTGCTCCGGTTAACCGAGGCGGCGCAAGCAGTTCCAATGCGGGGATTTTGTTATTTTTAATACAAATTAACGGTTTCCTGTATTTCTGTCTCGCTTTTGGTTAAAATAGCGCCCTTTCGAATCTGGACGAGTGAGCGGTGACAGTGACTTTAACAACGCTACCTCACTTGGCCTTGAGCAATCTGTAAATATCCTGCGCGTTTTATCCAAACCAATGGTTTTTCTGCGGCTGCGGAGTAAATTGAACATCTGCGGCAGGTCGCTCTTGCGCCCCGGTACGAACCCTCTTGAGTAATTTATTTAAGAGTAGTCACGGCAAAAGTTTTTTATACAACTAGAGTACAAACATGACTGATTTATCGCTTTACAGAAATATCGGCATCTTCGCACACGTTGATGCTGGTAAGACAACCACTACAGAACGTATTTTAAAGCTCACAGGAAAGATCCATAAACTGGGTGAGGTTCACGAAGGCGAATCAACCATGGACTTCATGGATCAAGAAGCCGAACGCGGTATCACCATTCAGTCCGCTGCGACTACCTGTTTCTGGCCAGGTAGCAAGAACCAGTTTCAACCCCACCGCTTTAACGTCATCGACACCCCGGGGCACGTTGACTTTACGATCGAAGTTTACCGTTCATTGAAAGTACTCGACGGCGGCATCGGTGTATTCTGCGGTTCTGGCGGCGTAGAGCCCCAATCGGAAACCAACTGGCGTTATGCCAACGACTCCAAAGTAGCGCGTCTGGTCTACGTCAACAAGCTGGATAGGCTAGGCGCCGATTTTTTCCGTGTTGTCAAACAAGTCCAAGACGTGTTGGGTGCCGTGCCAGTCGTGATGACCCTGCCTATCGGGCGCGAAGACCAATTCTGCGGCGTGGTTGATCTGTTAACCCGCAAGGCTTGGATTTGGGATAATTCCGGAGACCCGCTGAAATACGAAATTACGGACGTGCCTGCCGATATGGAAGCAGATGTGGAAGAATGGCGTGCCAAGCTGATCGACCAGGTTGCCGATCAGGATGACGAAATCATGGAAAAATATCTGGAAGGCGAAGAGCCCAGTATTGAGGAGATCAAGCACTGCATCCGCAAGGGCACCATTAACATGGCTTTCTTCCCGACTTTCGGCGGTTCTTCATTCAAAAACAAAGGCGTGCAGCTGGTACTGGACGGCGTTGTTGATTATCTGCCCAGCCCTACTGAAGTCAATCCACAGCCCGAAGTCGATCTGGAAGGCAACCCGACCGGCGAACACGCGATCGTCGATGCCGACCGTCCATTGCGCGCATTGGTCTTTAAAATCATGGACGACCGCTTTGGCGCTTTGAACTTCATCCGGATCTATTCAGGCCGTCTGAAAAAAGGCGATACCTTGTTGAATACCTATACCGGCAAAACCGAGCGAGTCGGCCGGATGGTGGAAATGCACGCCGATACCCGTACCGAAATTGAAACGGCACAAGCCGGCGACATCGTCGCGTTGATCGGCTTGAAAAACGTTCAGACCGGACATACTTTGTGCGATACGGATAAACCGGCTACTCTGGAGCCGATGGTATTCCCTGATCCCGTTATCTCTATCGCCATTTCGCCTAAAGACAAGGGCAGCAACGAGAAAATGGGCATTGCCTTGGGCAAGATGATGCAGGAAGACCCTTCATTCCGCGTCGAAACCGACGAGGAAAGCGGTGAAACCATCATCAAAGGCATGGGCGAGTTGCACCTGGATATTAAGGTGGACATCCTGAAGCGTACTCATGGCGTTGAAGTGAACGTCGGCAAGCCGCAAGTGGCTTACCGCGAAACCATCACCAAACGCGTGGAAGACGAATACACCCACAAGAAGCAGTCCGGTGGTTCTGGCCAGTACGCGAAAATTAACTACATCATCGAGCCGGGCGAGCCAGGCAGCGGTTTTGTATTCGAATCGACCGTGACCGGCGGTAACGTACCGCGCGAATACTGGCCAGCTGTTGAAAAAGGCTTCAAAGGCAGTATCGAGAAAGGTGTGCTGGCAGGTTTCCCATGTCTGGATTTCAAAGTAAACCTGACCGACGGTGGTTTCCACGCAGTTGACTCGTCAGCTATCGCTTTCGAAATCGCCGCTCGCGCAGCGTATCGTCAGTCCATTCCTAAAGCGGCTCCGCAATTATTGGAACCGATCATGAAAGTGGACGTGTTTACGCCTGAAGCGAACGTTGGCGACGTGATCGGCGACTTGAACCGTCGCCGCGGCATGATTAAATCGCAAGATGCCGGTGTTACCGGGGTGCGTATCAAAGCCGACGTGCCGCTGAGCGATATGTTCGGCTATATCGGCGACTTGCGTACCATGACTTCCGGTCGCGGCCAGTTCTCGATGGAATTCTCACATTACATGCCATGCCCTAAAAACGTGGCAGATGAAGTGATTAAAGAAGTCAACGAACGCAACAAAAATAAATAATATTTTCTTTTAGGAACGAAAATGAAACAGGACCCGCGTGAGGCAGGATTTCGGTTCCTGTTCAATGACTGCATGGACAGGAAATGATCCCGTCATTTCTCTGCATTCACCCCATCCACGGAGTGAATGCAGGAGGTAGGTAGAAAATTCACGTTCCTAAGGCACGATGTTATGCGGTCGACTTGCCCATGCTTCGTGCCCGCAGGGTCGAACTGATTCGACCCAAGGCAGTATGTCTGTAGAGTTGAGTTCCAAAGGCCCGCTCTACTGACATTGCTTTGCGTAGACCTTGTTTGTAGCCGGGTGGATAGGCTTGCCCGGCTACATTTCCTTTCAATAATCCAATCAGTTTCCCCACCCTGATCGGGACAGGCTTTCCAATCCCAAACCGCGTTAAATGCACCAAATTAGTCCATTAGCACCATATCGGTGCAAACAAGCTCCCGTCAAACCCGGCTATTTCATAACACCCCAGCGATCGCGAAGAACACGAAGAAAATCAAGGTATTGTCATTTGCTTCCCGTCAGTTCATGAATTGCCTACGGAAACATTAACAAGCATTTGAATTTCAAAGCCTTCGTGCCCTTCGTGGTGAAATACCCAGGTAAACCTCTCCATCCCCTTATTAAGCCGCATTCCCACTCCTTACCGCTTATGGCATGACTTATGCTTCAGCGCGAAGATGAGCCTAAAAGCACTCTTGATTGAAGACAAAGTCACCGAACCGTCACTAGCGGAAACGCTCGTGCGACATGGATATTCGGTAATTAACAGGGGCTCGGGCGACCCTATCCCTACCCTGGCGGCCATCAGCCAACCCGACCTGGCTATTTTCAATATATACAGCCCTCAAAAGTATTTTCAGACCATCGAACAACTTGGCGCCCTGCCCGTCATTATTTTTGCGGATGATGACAGCGTTCATGCGATCGACCAAATCATGAAAGCCGGCGTCAGCGCTTATGTGGTGAACGGCTTTGAAACCAGTCGCATTAACAGCATCATCACTATCGCCATCGCCCGTTTCAGGGAACAACAAAGGCTTAAAAAGCAATTACTGGAAACAAAATGCAGGCTTGAAGAACGTAAATTGGTAGACCGGGCAAAAAGACTCTTAACCCAACACCAGGGACTGACAGAAGATGATGCTTATCACACCCTTAGGAAACTGGCTATGAACAGCAACATAACGATAGGCGACGTGGCAAAAAATGTTATCTCAATGGCAGAACTCATTAAATAAATTCAGCCAAGTGAATCCGGAAAAAATACTGTTCCCTTATTTTCAACCCATTTTCTGCATCGCCAGCGGGCTGATTGTCGGCTATGAAGCATTAGCCCGACAATATGATGAACAGGGTCAGGTTATTTCCGCCGGCAAATTGTTTTCCTCCCCCTCCATACCTGAAGAGCAATTGATAGCCTGGGATCGCATGGTTCGCCATCAGGCACTAACACAATTCAGCCAATTAAATTACAAAGGCTATCTGGCGATCAACATCTCGGCGTCATGGATCGACCACGTCACGGACCTGAAGGCATTGCCCACCCTGCAAATGCTGGACAAACTCAATATAGACAGAAGCCGGATTATCATTGAGATTACTGAATCCCATTGCGACCTGGATAAGATAGCCGCCGTGGTCAGGGAATATCGCAAGCATGACCTGAAAGTCGCCATCGATGATTTCGGCGCCGGCTTCTCGCAATTGGAAAGGATCATGGCTATCCGGCCCGATATTCTCAAGCTGGACATGCGTCTGTTCAAACAGGCCGTCAAGGGCGGCATTGCCAATGAGGTGGTGCACTTGCTGAACCGCTTGAGCATGCGTACCGCGTGCCGCATCGTCTGCGAAGGCGTGGAAACCGACAATGAATTCTTTTATGCATTGAGCTGCGGCACCCAATATGTGCAGGGCCACTTGTTTTCGCCGGCCGAAGCCGTGTTCAAGGCCCCGGACCACCATCAGCGGCATATCGAATCGCTCAGGCAGAAATTCCTGAAAAAGACATTGCTCAGGGAACGCCAGAAAATGCAATCCACCCGCAAAATCAAGGCGCTGGTGGAAATCCTCCGGCAGGCATTGGTCAGCGACTTCAACCTGGACGAATTGTCGGCACATCCATTCGAAGAAAGCGGCGTGCTCCGGTTTTACTTATGCAATAACGAAGGCAACCAGATTTCATCGAATTTTAATTTCGCCGGCGGTAAATGGTTTGAAGAACCCAGGGAAATCGGCTTCAACTGGTCCTGGCGGCCTTATTTCTACCATTTGTTGGCACTCGAACATGCCAGCACCAATAACCGTCTGGTCGCGTCCGAACACTACAGGGATTTTCATACCGACCAGCTGTGCAGAACGCTGTCTCTCAGGCTCGACGAAAACCGTATTCTATCCATCGATATTGTCGCGGAACCGTCATAGCGCATCACTTTACGAACGGAATAAAAGCCAAAGCCCGGGATGATGCCTGAAATAAGCCTCTTGCTTTAACAAGTTCGCGAAACACGCTGGCCGGATGCATCACGGCGACCGCCAGCTGTTCCGAGGCCCACGCGAATGTCTCATCACTTCCCTGCCATGAAATCAAAGCGCTAATGAAGGCAATGGCTTGCGGCGCCCTGAACGATAATCACCCTTAAAATTTAACACAAGAAGTCATTTATCACCGCGGCCGTACCGGTACCGCTTAATAAGAAAAATATCACTCGCAGAAGGAGAGCCCTCATAATGTTTAAAAATATCGCAGGCTTGAACCAGTTAACCCTTAAAATGCGCTTCACGGTCATTGTCACCGCCCTGGTTATCGGCTTTGCCGTGTTCGGTATTTGTACATTCCAGGCCATGACCACGCTCAATGTCAATGGCCCTGTCTATGAGCGCATCGTTCAGGGCAAGGATATTATTGCCGATGTCCTGCCGCCGCCCGAATACATCATTGAGTCCTATATGGTGGCGCTGCAATTATCCCAGGCCGCCTCCCTCACTGAAACCGATGCCTTGACAGCGCGCTTTCAAACCTTGAAGGCCGATTATGAAACCCGCCACCGCTTCTGGTTGGACCAGCATCTGGAGCCGGAGTTGACCGTCCCCTTGCTCGAGCGCTCTTATCAGGCCGCCCAAAACTTTTACCACGAAGCCGAACAGCGCTTTTTGCCGGCCATCAAAACAGGCCAGCGCGATCTTGCCACAGCCAGTCTCCGGAATCTGCGGCACGCATACGAACAGCACCGCCTGGCCATTGATGACGTAGTGCGTTACGCGAATTCGCGCAATCTGGCGGACGAAGCACAGGCGAAAACCACCATCCGCCACTACAGCATCGGCCTGATCAGCATTTTTGTCTTCAGCGTGGCGCTGGCCCTCGCCTTGACGCTGGTAATCAGCCGGGGCATTTTGCGCTCGATCAACACCGCGCAACAAGTGGCGAACGCCATTGCGGTCGGCGACCTGAGTTCAACGATTGAAACCGATCAAAAGGATGAGATCGGCGCGTTGTTACTCGCCATGAAAACCATGCAGGACGCCATCAATGCTTTTGTGACCGCTCAAGGCATCATGGCGCAAAAACACGCGGAAGGCTGGGTCAAGGAGCAACTCGACGCGTCCCTTTTTCCCGGCACTTTCGGCAGGATGGCGCAAGAAGTCAATGAACTGATTCAATCCCGGATAGCGATCAATAGGCGACTGATCCATATTATGACCCAGTATGCCAAGGGCGACTTTTCCATCGACATGGATGTCCTGCCCGGCGAAACGATCATCATCACTGAGACGATGAATAACGTTAAAAGCACGCTGCTTGAGATCAATGGAGAAATAAAACGACTAGTCGAAGCCGGGGTAAAAGGCGATTTCTCACAGCGCGGCAATGCCGACCGATTCGAATTCATGTTCAAGGACATATTGACCAATCTTAACGGCCTGATGGAAACCTGCGACACCGGCTTCAATGATGTACTGCGCGTTTCCAACGCTTTATCCAAAGGCGACCTGACTCAAACCATCAACCGGGATTACCTCGGCGCCTTTAATCAGATGAAGGTTGGCGTCAATGACACCGTCACCCATCTCAGGAGCCTGGTGAGCGAAGTCAAGGAAGCATCCGGCATCATGGACACGGCGGCCAAGGAAATCGCCAGCGGCAATAATAACCTGTCGCAACGCGCCGAACAGCAAGCCGCGAGCCTGGAACAGACGGCCTCCAGCATGGAAGAACTGACCTGCACCGTCAAGCAAAACGCCGACAATGCCAGACAGGCCCACCAGGTGGCCGATTCAGCGCGGCAACTGGCCGAAAAAGGCGGCAGCGTCGTTGAAGCCGCGATCGCGGCCATGCGGGAAATCAACGACAGCAGCAACCGGATTGCCGAAATTATCGGCGTCATTGACGAAATCGCCTTCCAGACCAACCTGCTGGCCTTGAATGCCTCCGTGGAAGCCGCCAGAGCCGGCGAGCAAGGCCGGGGCTTCTCGGTCGTGGCGACGGAAGTCCGCAATCTGGCACAGCGCAGCGCCAATGCCGCCAGACAAAGCAGAGAGATGATCCAGACCAGCATTCAAAAAGTGCGGGCCGGATCGGCATTCGTCAATGAAACGGGCAACGCACTCAATGAAATCGTCAACAGCGTCAAGAAAGTCAGCGATATCGTCGCCGGAATTTCCACAGCCAGCACCGAACAGTCTGCCGGCATCGAGCAGGTCAACCAGGCGGTCGCGCAAATGGATGACATTACCCAGCAAAATGCCGCCCTGGCCGAACAAGTCTCGGCCGCCAGCATTTCCATGAGCGAACAGTCGACCGCCATGACCCATCTGCTCGCCATGTTTAATGTGGCCCACGCGGAAACCGCCACAGCCAGGCGACCGATCGATAACCCTGGCATACAGGCGTCGGCATTCATCAAAGCCATGACTTCGCAACCGGTACCCGCCGCATCGGCGGTCCATGACCACGAATGGGAAGAGTTTTAAACCGAATCCGCCTTATAATAGGCATCGCGGCAATGCATTATCTTGTCATGCCTGCAACAGGCGCAGTTATCCGCCTTGTGCGCCAATGCGCCGGCATGACGATAACATCGACCATTGCTGCCTATACCTATAATTATTACTTTCAAACAGCCAATGAATATCACCATCACCACCCCGGCGCTTTTATTTCCTGCCATTTCGGTCCTGTTTCTGGCATACGCGAACCGTTTCCTGGCCATCGCCAGCCGCATTCGCGAACAGCATAACCTGTTTAACAAAACCCAAAGTCCAGTAGCCAAAAAACAAATTGAAAGCCTGAGAAAACGCATACGCTTTATTATCGCCATGCAATTGCTGGCGGTGATCGGCATAATCAGCTGCATAATCGCCATGGGATTGATTTTTTTCGGATTGCAAACCTACGGCAACATAATGTTTGGCCTCAGCATGGTATTCATAATCCTGTCGCTGCTGGCATCGGTCAGCGAGCTGCTGATCTCGACCAAAGCGCTCAATATTGAACTGGAAGATATGGAAGCGCGTTAGCCTGAATATTTCACCACGAATGACTACAGGGACAGATATTTGCTCCTCGGCAACTGCTGATTTACAGGGATGTAATGAATGCAGAAAATGCATAACGCCATGGATGGCGTGTAGTAGAGTAATGCAGGAGCAATTACCGAGGAGCACTTTTCTGCCCTGCGTCGCCTAAAACGCCTACTGTTGGTGCTAAGCCACAGTAGCAGGTAGGCTGGGTTGGAGCCTTGCGGAAACCCGGCATAAGGCTGGAAATTCATCCGCGCACTTGAGGAAATTATTTTATGCGTGTTCATAAGACATTGACTATTAATCTGTTTATTCACATTAATCAGTTGCAATGCGATGATTTTGCCAAATTATTCCAGAGCATCGACAATTGTTTACACTCGGACTGAGCATCCTCCCTGCGATATTGCGTAATGTTGCCCCTGCCGGCGTTTAGTCGTTATAATCCGCCCCCATAGGTTGAATGTTAATCGGCCCCGGTTCTCCGGCAAAGGAGTTTCAGCCAATAAGTTCACGCTTATCCCGGGCGCAACAAATAGATCAACCTGACGCCCGATTGCGCAGGTCATTGAGGATTTAGGAAATATCAATGAAAAGGTTTTTCATTCAGGCATTCTGGATTGCCGCGTTTACAATCATCTTGAACCTAATCGCCGGATGGCTCTTCACCGTCTTTTTCCCTGATGCTGATCACCGGGCATTAGGGCAGCTTATGTTCATGCCAACCCTCATCATATCCGTTTTAATGGTCGTCATTTACTCGCGAATGGGCAAGGCGTCACTAACGCCGCCATAGCAGGAGATTGTTAGCCTCTTGGAGCCCGTTACCGCCACGCCGGTCAATCAGGACGCGCTATCGCGCAGCTCACACGTCAGGTCTAATTCATCACGCTGGATTTTTATTGAATCAAGGAGAAGAGAAATGAGTGAAATCTTATTGTGCAATCAGCCATTGGATGCAAATCATATACGGAATACCTGCGACATTCCCATCGACACCCTGACCGGTCAGGGCTGCTCCAACCCCGACACGCTGCAGGCTTATACACCGTACCTGATGGGCGGAAGCACATTGGCTGGCCAAAGCCTGTTATCCCAGCTCGCGCCCAGGCCGGTCGCCAAGGAACTGACCGATCTTTCATTATCGTTCGGTGAAGACAATGTTCTCGTGCTTTCTGAAATCACCAAAAAGCTGCAGGAATACAATATTGGCTTAATGGGCGCCGCAACCAGCGTATATGCTGACCGCATTGGCGGTTTTGCGGGAGCAGTGAAAAATTATCAGGATGCACTCATGGAATATCGGGCGGCGATAAAGTCGAATTCAGCCACAAAGGCTTTGGCCAGACAGAAGGCGCATGCCGCCTTTGAAAGACTGCAGATACAATTTCGTCATGAGCTTAACGCCGTAACAGCGAAGATCAAGTCGAATAGAGGCACGCCCTTGACCAGTTCGCAAAGAGCCGTCAACATTGCCGGAAGCAGCCGGAACGTCGCCAGGCTCAAAGTTACCAGCCAGGTACAGGCCAGTGATCTGGTCAGGTTCTCTAAACATGCCAGTTTTTTGGGCAATGGCCTTGCCGTGATCGATTTCACCAGCCGGGTGGGTAACATTCATAACAGTTATCAGGCAGGCGAGAAATGGGAGCGGGAGTTGTTTATTGAGTCCAGTAGTTTTGCGCTCAGTGCTGGCACTGGGATAGCTGTTACAAAAATAGGATTAGCGCTTTTGCTGGCTGCCACGCCAGCAGGCTGGGTTGGACTTATTGTTGGAGGAGCGGTTGTTGCGGGTGTAGCAGCTGGAGCATCTATGGGAATGAATTATTACGTTAAAAACAATAGCGGCGAGACGTATGATTCAATAATGGCTTTATTGGGTATAAGATGAGTTTATCTTCGCAGCTTTTTGCTTTTGGGCTGGCGGGAGCTTTATTCTCCTGGATTTTATATGTGTTGTTTGGTCAATTGACGGTTCGCAAACTCAGAAAGAATCCGGCAATGAAAGGCAAGCTCGGCCTTGAGCTTGTAAGTGGCTATGACATTTTTAATGTGGCCAGCGCATTATCTGCACCTAAATGGTTTAGAGATAGGGCTAGTCGCTCTACCTTGTCATTCCTGGCCGCTGATTACCAAGCGCTATATGAAAACACCACTCTTTTTGATCGGATATTCGCCAGGGTTTTTTGGGGGGGGTTCCTGGCATCCCATTCATTTATGTTGTTACTCATGATTTTAGACAAAATAGGTGTATTTGACTGAGGCGTTTAATAAACGCATCCAGCCGATGCCTGGACTGATCCGGATATATCATCAGCCAACCATTCGGTTATCAGGCAGGTGGGAATTTGGAGCGTGAGTTGTTTATTGAGTCCAGTAGTTTTGCGGCCAGTGCCATCGCTGGTACAGCCGTAGTAAATATAGGTAGTGTTGCGCTGGGGCTTTTGGTAATCGCAACTCCAGTAGGATGGGTAGGATTGATAGTTGGTGGTGTTGCAGTGGCGGGCGTAGCGGCTGCTACTTCTACGTGGGCTAATAATGTTACAAAGGATAATGCCGGAAATGTTTATGATTCCATTGTGAACGGGATAGGCTCCTTATGAAGATAATGACACTGCTTGTTGGAATCCTGATTGGGATGTCGGTTATTGTAATGATACTTTATGTTGCGTTTGGACAAATAACTGTTTGCAAACTAAGAAGAAATCCTAAAACCAAGCATGCGCTTGGTATCGAGTTTGTGAGTGGCTGGGATATTATTAACGTTGCACAAGCTTTAGCATTACCAGAATTCATAACGAAAAAACTTAAACGCAGCTCATTATCCTCACTTTATGCGGATGCTGAATTGCTTCAATGTAATACCAGTAGATTCGATAGGTTGTTAGCAGGTTTTTTTTATTGGTTGCTTATGCTTACAGGGCTTTCTTTTCCGTTTCTTGCTCTTTTCGATAGTTTGGGACTATTGGAATAGTGTGATATTTCATAGTTATGACTTAATCAGGCAACCGGGATGTTTAACTTCTTGTTCCCATGCAGCCCTGAGCGCGGCTCATCTACCTAAGCGGTTCATTAAGTAATAGGCATGGAATAAATCAGGGAATTGTAGGTGCGAATTCATTTATGCCCTATGGGTACTTGTGCCCTTCAGGGTACTCGCACTATGCGGATACCCTGAAGGGCACAAGTAAATCCGCACCTACACCGGAAATTCATCCGCGCACTTAAGGAAGTTATTTTATGCGCGTTCCTAATTCACTATTGGAACTGATTATCAGCAAAATCCCAGGGAGCCATCATGCGCCTTATTTTTTGCGCGGCAAGCCGAAGAACCGTGGCAAAGCCTTAAAGATAGCCTGTCGGCGACGGGATATCCTGCCGCCGACCTGACTCCAGACTGCACGCCGAGCATTTATTCCTCCAGCGCTGAACATCAATAATGGACAACCGGCACGCTTCTTGGTCCTGATCTTGCTTTATATCCCTGGTCCTGCCAAAATGCGCCACTAATATAAAAAGTGTCAATTAATAAGGAGGACATGGTTTTGATTTACGGAATAATAGCCACACTTAAACCTCTCCTGTGCTTCAATCGCGATAAAAAAATACCAGGCATTGAGTCCCCGTACTTTCATTAGAATCGGGGCGACTTGCCGTGGTTAATCCCCACCAGCTTTTCGCACACCTGCTCCGTCAGTTATACAGGCGCGCGGCGCCGGCTTTTGCCGTCCATTGCATCCATGTCACCCTGCTCGCCGTTTATCTCTGGCGCGAACTGCCTCTTACCCTTTTCCTTACCTGGCTCGGCATCGCCATGATCGGCGGCATCTGGCACTGGATTGCCAGCCGTCGGGCATCCCGGTATATCGCCGAGAACACCTTAAAAAGGGGCTCCATCATGCCGGATGTACTGGCTGCCGGCGCGGCGGGGCTAGGCTTTGGACTGACGGCATTGCTGTTCCCTTATTTATCGCTGACGACGCGTTTATTCGTCATCCTCATGCAGGGCGCCATCGCCACAAGCGGACTGACACGTCTTAGCGCACTGCCATTAGTCTACGCCGCCTTTCTATCCGGCATCGTGGTGCCGCTCGTGTCCGTGCTCATCGTGGTGGACGGCGAACCGGGCTGGAACGCTATCCCCGCCGTCTTGCTGACGGCCATCAGTCTGCTTTATTCGGCACAACTGCTGCACGCCGATTTGCTGGATAACTTGCTGTCGCGCTTTGGCCTTGAAAACGCCGCCGGGGAAGACAAACTCACGCATCTTGCCAACCGCCGGCGCTTCGACATAACCCTGGAACAGGAATGGTCGCGCGCGCGCCGTTCCGGAACGCCGATATCGCTGATCATGGTGGATGTTGATCTCTTTAAGAAATTCAATGACCGTTATGGCCATCAGGAAGGTGATCAATGCCTGGAGCAAGTAGCACGGGCCCTATCCCAGTCGGCCAGGCGATCCATTGATCTGGTCGCCCGCTACGGTGGCGAAGAGTTCGTGATATTGCTTAGCCAGACGACGCGGGACGACGCCTACGCACTCTGCGAGCGCACGCGCATGGCTGTCGAGAATCTGGATATTCCCCATCAGGATTCGGCATTAGGGCGCGTCACTATCAGCATGGGTGGCGTCACGCTGTATGCCGGTGAGGACATGAAAGCCGTGGAACTGGTAAGAACCGCGGACAAGGCCTTGTACCGCGCCAAAGCTACCGGACGCAACAAGGTCGCCTGGTACGATCCGAGCCTTGATGAAGAAGGCGAACAATGAGATTTACCGCTCATGAAGGCCGGGTTGCCAAACCCAGCCTAAAGCTAAGAATCTGGCTAAAAATGACTTCCTGAAACTGGAATCCTGCATAGGATGCGCTGAACAAAAGCAGGCGCTCCAGGCGGCGCAGTGAAGCGCATCGCTCGCGAACGATGCGCCTCCTGTCGTCGGCGCATCCTATGTTTAAACGGGGACATTATTGACGACCAAATCCTAAGCTTGAGTTTAAACCAGCAAGGTGGGGCGGTGACTGTCGACATCCAGCTTAAATAATTGAACATCCATATAACCGATCCCGATTCCCAGTACTTTCAGCAGAGGCTCCAGAATTGGGGCAATCGTGTCGCCCAATAATGCAAACAGAGGCTTCAGAAGAACGTTAAGGAGCAATTCCACAATGGCATCGATACCAAGACCCAGACCGAGCAACTCCACGTCAATTTGCACGCTATCGGCGAGATCGGCGAGCCCGCTGTCAAGACTCCCCCCCACACTGCTCGACGCCCGCTGAACCATGGGCCACTCATTATTGTCACCCACTTCATATATCAGTTCAGTATAGTCCGGATCAGCTAACGTCACATCCAGTCCTGCCGTCACGTTGGCGAGGGGAAGATGAATACCCAATATGCTCAGCAAGTAAAGATTTATATGGGCTGCCGATGCATCGGGATCTGTAGCTTGTGCCAAGGCAACCGAGGCGATACCCGGCTGCGCACCTATAGTAATGATGGATTTAGCGTTTTCTTGATTGCGGCACTGGATGCTTTTCAGCCACGCGCTACCCTGCGCTACCTTGATTTGTAAAGAGAGATCAACTATAGCTTGCGCCAGTCCAAGATTGACGTCCCCATTAACTTCGGCCTCCACCAGCACTTGCGCCGTATGCATCTGGGTATGCCATTTGCCGTTCTCATCTTTTCCCGGTGGGCCAATGGCGATTTGCGGCGGTTCAATCACTTTCAATACTGGACTTATTGTGATCCCCAGCAAATTGACCGTAGGAAAGAGCGTCAGGGCATTTTCACCGTTGGCAATCAGCGCCGTGGTAGTGATAAGGCTGAGCAGATTGATATTGGCTAATGCGGCCGCTTCCTTGAGTTCTGGATCTGTTGTTATCGCTAGAATATCACTGACTTTGATCACCAACTCAGAGACATTGGCGGCGATCGGTATCTTGTCGGCAATTATAGCTCCCACACCCAGCGCACCCGAGGCATTCACCGCATCCGCATAGATTTGCAGCAACTCTCCCAGGGTCAACTCGGAATCCAGAAACTCAGCCACGGAGCCGACAGTCGCTTCGGCCTTCACCAATTCCAAGAGTGTCACGTTAGTCGAAGCGATGCCTTCATATGAATCCACACCAAGGTCTACAGTCGAACCGAGAACCCCGCCGAGCAACGAATTCAGAAGCGCCGAATCCTCGCTGTTCAGCGATACCAGCCCGCTGCCGGCGGAGAAACCGGCCAACGCCTGCCGCTCCGCCACGGCTCTTGCCTGAAGCGTCGCCTGTTCACCGAGCATCCCGCCGGCGAACAGGCTTGCCGGCACCGTGTTGCCGGCGATGACCTCCACGGACGTGGCGGTTTCAGGGTCGCTCGCGGCAAATACCCTGACGCCATCCGCTCCCGTTGAAGTGTTCCCCAACGCCACGGCCAGAGTCCGCGTACCGCCCACGGGATGATGATTACGCGCGGCACTGGTCAGCGCTGCCGCCTCGGCGGTCGCCAGTGTGCCGTCGCCGCAACTGCCGGATTGGGAAGAGGCATCCAATGCGGCCATGTCCGCGACGGATTGCAAGCGCCGCTGCTCCAGCATCAGGCGCCCGGTATCCACGGCCAAGGCCGTGAAAAGCACCGAAAGCAGCAGCGTCACCGCGCCCAGAATGCCCAGGGCACCGCGCTGGCAGGCCGGCGACTTTCTGGACAGGCCGCCACGCGCTTGCCGGCCAGCCCTCAAAGGATTGTTTTCAACCGTCATGCCCGCCCCTTTGGTAATACGCACAGCGTTACTGCGAGAAGCCGCCGCTGCCGCCGTTTTGCTCGCTTTTGTAGAATTCCGGAATCGGATGTTGGAAACTTTCAACATAGCGCTTGTATATGGCATCGGCAACCGGCCCCGAGACCGTCTGGCGGGTTTCCGAGGCGGCGACGCCGCTGCGCTGCAATTCCAGCCAGCGCCGCGTTTCCTCGCCCACGGACTGCTCCAGGGAATCCGCCGCCGCGATCTCCGCGGCAAACAGCAGGACCAGCGGCAAAAGCGCTGCGATTGATTGATGAGACATGATTTGAGCTCCCATGGGATTATGTTGAAAATTCGTTAATAACAAACACCTGCACAAGACTTCAGCCCCTCGTAGGTCGGGTTAGGCCCAAGCCGTAACCCGACATTGACGCCGGAAATGACCCGCTACGGTTTATGGCGCACCGAGCGCGGACCGCGCCCCTGCTTGTCGATCGTGGCCTTGATCTCCTCGGCCTGGGCGCGAAGCTGGGTTAGGGTTTCCGGATCTATGTTCATATGTAGGGCGAAAGCCTGCATTTCCCGCTCCTTTCCCGTTACCGCCAGCAATAGCGCCATGTTGGTCGCGGACAGCGGATCGCTGCCGTCCAGTTCAAGCGCCGTCAAAAACTCGTTGCGTGCCGCCTCGAATTGCCCATCCAGCAACAGCGCGTAGCCCAGATCGTTGCGCACCTTCACGTCGATCGGCAATTCAGCTTCGGCTTTATGCAAATACGCCAGCGCCTCCGGAATTTTGTCGTCCCGGCCGGCAATCAGCCCGAGTCCGTGATAACCTTTACCCGCCAGACAGCCACCGAGCAATTCTCGGTACAACGGCTCGGCCTGTTCCGTCCGCTCCGTCTGGCGCAGGATTTCGGCGCGCAGATAGGTCGACCGCGGGGACTTCGAGCGTGTGGCCTCCAGATGTGCCAAGGCCGCGTACAGCTTGCCGCTGTCCATGAGCTTGCGTATCAGGTCTAGCTTGACGTTTTGCTCGGGATCGGCATCGGCTTCACAGGCCGGCACCTGACGCGGCGGTTCATTATTCAATCCCAGCAGATCCGTATGCCCCACCGTCCGGCTGCAACCGGTCAGAAGCGCGGCCGCCATAGCCAGCAAAACACACCGTGCAGCCAACCTAGCCATAAACACTGACCAAGCCCTTGGCAAGGGCAAGAAAACCCGGTCCGGCGAGAAAAATCAGCAGGGCCGGAAACAGAAAAATCATCATCACCACCGACATTTTGCCGGACAGCTGATTCACATATTCGCGTATGGCCGATTGCTGTCGCTCTTCCATCAACTGCGCGAATTTCGCCAGGGAATCGCGGATACTGCCGCCGTGCCGGGTCACCTGCTTAAGAATGGCCACGGTATCGGTCAGTTCGGCGACTTCCAGGGGCGCGGCCATTTCATTCAGGGCATCGGCGCGGTCATGCCCGGCGTCAATACGCTGCAGCGTGCCGGCGATTTCCTCGGACAGATTCGGCATCAGCACCCGCCCCTCCTCATGCATCACGCGTAAGGCGTGCTCGATGGACAGCCCCGCGTCGAACAGCATGCGCAGCAAATAAATCGCGGTGGGCATTTCCCGGGCCAGGGCATTACGGCGCGCATTCGCTCGGTAACGCAAGACGTAGCGGGGAGCGAGAAAGCCCAGGGTGAATGCCACAAAAATCCCGGCCAGTTTTTGCGTGCCGGACACGTCGCCGGCACTGGCCATATAGGCGCCGCCGAGCGCCACCGCGACCAGCGGCGTCAACCATGAGCCCAGCATGAACAGCGTCCGCTTCCTGACCGCGTGCCAGCCGGCCTGCTTCAGCAACCGTGTCATCTCCTCCTGATCCGAGCTCGAGAACAACTTGCCCATGCCGCTGCCGCTCATGCGCTCAATGGCTGAAATCAGCCAGCCCTCATCGGCGCCGCCCGTGGCCACGCCCGTTTTAAGCAGATCGTGAAAACGGCGCTGCGTCGCATAAGCGGCGCCGTCCGAACGAAACGACGACCACAGCAACAGGCCGCCCGACAGGGCCAAAAGCAACGCCATGATCAAATACAGCCACAACATGATAACGATATCTCCTAAATACTTTTGATCATGCGCCAGAGCACGAAAGCGCCCGCTATCTGCAAAACCACGGCGATGACCAGCATGACCTGCCCCGACGGATCCTGCCACATGCTTTCCAGGTACTTGGGATTCATGGCCATGATATAGACCGCCATGCCCGGCGGCAGCAAGCCCAGCACCCAGGCGGTAACCCGGGTTTCGCCGGTGAGCGCGCGCAATTCCCGGCGCGCCGCCTCGCGATCATGGATCATTTTGACCACGTTCTGCAGCAAATCCCGGACGCTGCTGCCGTAGGTGCGGTTGATTCTTATCGCCAGCGCCAGCAGGTACAACTCGTTGATCCGATAGAGATCGGCCGTCTCCTGGATCGTCTCCCCCAGATCGGCACCCAACTCGTTGGCGCGCAGCACCCGGTCGATAATTTCCTTGAGCGGCACCGGCGTTTCCTCGGCCGCCAGCCTCAACGCGCCCTCCATGCTGCGGCCGGTGCCAAGGCCGCGCAACACCTGATCGAGAAACAAGGGCAGCTGGGCCAGAATCAGGACGATACGCTTTTTGGCCTGGCGCAAAAGCCACAGGTAAATGACCGCCACGCCGATAACCGGCACGGACAATCCGAAGCCGAAACCTTTCCACAAGCCCCCGAGAATCGCCAGAAAAATCAGGCACAAAAAACCGATGGACAATTGCCAGCCGCTCACGTCGATACCGGCCCGCCAGAACAGATGCTCGATCATGGGCGCGGCATGCTGTTCATGGTGCAGCAGAATTTCGGACTTGATCCCGGATGATTCGGCCATGCGCCGGCTCACTTTTTCAATGAACGCTTCCCGCTGGCTGCGCAGGTATATCAGCAGCGCCACGGCCAGCAGGGCGACGGCCATGGCATAACTCAGAAACTCCTTGCTAACCAAGGGGTTTTCCTCCCTCGCCCAGATATAGCGGAACGGCGTCGGATTCGAATTTCTGCCCGGACGGGCGCGCGGTGCCGGCCACAAAAGACCGGCGGGCTTTATCGTAGCCGAATAATTCGTTCAGCATGAACTGGCCATCGCGCAATGCCGCCACCTCGACGATGGAGGTAATGCGGCGCGTGCCGTCGGAAAAGCGGGCGATCTGGACGATGATATCGATGGCGCAGCCGATCATTTGCCGCAGTATGTCGATGCCGCCCTGAAAGTTGGCCAGGGCCGACAGCATCTCCAGGCGCACCAGGGCATCGCGGGCGCTGTTGGCATGCACCGTGCTCATCGAGCCATCGTGGCCGGTATTCATCGCCTGCAGGACATCCAGGACTTCCTCGCCGCGCACTTCCCCCAGAATGATCCGGTCCGGCCGCATACGCAAAGCATTGCGCACCAGATCGCGCGCCCTCACCTCGCCGGCACCCTCGACATTGGGCGGCCGGGTTTCAAGCCGTACCACATGGCTATGCCCGAGCTGCAGCTCGGCCGCGTCCTCGATGGTGACAATCCGCTCCCGCTCCTCGATGAACCGGCTCAGAATATTCAGCAGTGTGGTCTTGCCGGAGCCGGTGCCGCCGCTGATCAGAATATTGCAGCGCACCGTCACGGCCCGCCTGAGAAACTCCAGCATGGCTTCACTGGCCGAGCCGTAAACCAGCAGATCCGACTCGCGCAGCGGATCCTTGCGGAATTTGCGCACCGAAAGACAGGGGCCGTCAATGGCCAGCGGCGGAATAATGGCATTGACCCGACTGCCATCGGGCAAGCGTGCGTCCACCATGGGGCTGGATTCGTCCAGCCGGCGCCCGAGCGGCGCGATAATCCGGCGAATCACGCGCAACACGTGATCGTCATCGATGAACCTCAGATCGGCTTGCTGCACTTTGCCGTTGCGTTCGAGAAAAATATGCCGGGCGCCATTCACCATGATGTCGCTGATCTGATCGTCGGCCAGCAGGGACTGGAGCGGACCGTAGCCCGTGAGCTCATTGACCATCTCCTCCGCCAGGTCATCAAGGTCGTAGCTGGTCACCGCCAGTTGCCGGTGGCTGGCGTAGCGCGTGACATGCTCATGCACGTAGCGCTGAATCTGCTCGGGCGTCCATTCGCTGAGCGGAATGTTGTCCTCCTCGACGCGATCGATCAAGTAATGGTGCAGGGAATATTTGAGATCCTGATAAGTTTCCGTGTGCTTCAGGCTGTAGTCGTAGTGAGGAAATTTCAGTCCCATGGCCTTACCCCTCGCTGCCGCCGAACCAGGCGGCGATAGCCTTGAACAGCCCCTTCTTGGCGCCCGCGCCTTGGGCATGATCGGCGTCGTTGTCCAGTATCCTTTTCGCCAGTTTCCGGATCGCCAGCGTGTAAGGATCGCGCGGCGCGCACTGAAACAGACTTTCTCCGGAATTCATCATGCTCAGGCGGGCCATGCCGGAAGGCGGCAACGTCGCCTGAAGCGGCAGGCCGAATCCCCTCGACAGGCTCTCGGCATCCGGGGGCAACTGCGGAAGATAACGGTCGACGACCAGTTCTACCTTATCCATCACGATTTTATGCTCGATCATTTTTCGCACCATTTGCATGTTTTGCTTACAACTCGGAACGCTCTGCTCGACCACCACCAGGGTATTGTCGGCATTGCTCAGCAATAAATACAGGAAATCCGATTGCGGCACGCCGCCCAGATTGATGACGATACGGGAAAAATAACGCCGCAGCATGCCCAGCAGTACATAAATATCGGCAGAGGTGATGTCGTTCATCGCCCCCTGCTCTTCCGGCAATGCCAGCAGGCTGAGTCCGCTTTCATGCTTGGCGAAAGCGCTGTCGATCAGCATGGAATCCAGGCGGCGCAGGCTTCTTACCGCATCGATAAAACTGTAAGGGGAATTGAGCCCGAGATAGGTCAAGGTGTCGCCGGCCGGATTGCCCAGATCGAGCAGCAGCGTGCTCCGTTCCTTGTTCTCGCCTTGCATGGCCAAGGCCAGATGCAGGGCCAGCATGGGCGTGTCCGAACCGGGGCGGGCGCTGACCAGCGCCGTGATTTTGCCGACCGATGCGGAGGAGATATTGGGAGCGGGCGCGCGGCTCTGCAAGCGCTGGACCAGACTGATGACTTCGCCGGGCCGGCTGCCGGCGGTGATGAAATCGCGCGCGCCGGCCCGCATCGCAAAAAGCAGCATCTCATTATCGATCTGATCCGCCATGGCAATCACCGACAGCAAGGGCTTGACGGTAACCAGGCCCTCGATCAGAGCGGTATCCTGCCGCAGCGTCTGCGTCGTTAGTGCCACGAACACGACCTGAGCGCCGGTCAGGTCAAGTATTTGGCGCACACGCTCAAGCGTGGGCAAATCGGCGATAACCACCTCGCCCTCATCCTTGAATACCGCATTCAGCCAGCGTATGTGCTCCTGATTGCTGGTGATGGCAACAACACTTTGCTTGCGTGTAATAGTCATGTCGTTATTTCGAAAATCCTGATTGGGTAGAGGGGCCGGAGCGAAACTTGCCGGTTTCGAGAAAGAAGGCCCGGAAGAAATTCGGATCGTAGCGCCGGTAATTTTCCCCCGGCATGGGCGGCAAAGGCGTGCCCTTGGCCAGCGGCCGGACCAGGTGCGGCGTCACCACCATGATCAGTTCCCTGTTGTTGCGGTCGATATGCGTGGAACGGAAAAAGGCGCCGAGAATCGGGATATCGCCGAGCCCCGGCAACTTATCCACGCTTGCCAGGGTGTCCTGGCTCACCAGTCCGCTGATCACGAAGCTCTCGCCGTCGCCCAGGGCAATGCTGGTATCGGTGCGACGAATGCGCAATGCCGGCACGGCGGTACCGCCGCTTTGCGTACCGGCGGTAAAATCCAGTTCACTAACCTCGGGAGCGACTTTCAAGGCAATCCGGTTCTGGTCCAGCACGGTCGGCGTCAGCGATACGCGCACGCCGAATTCCTTGAATTTGATAGTAATGCTGCCGGTCTGCGCGCCGCCCTGCGGCACCGGAATCGGAAATTCGCCGCCGGCCAGGAAACTCGCGCTTTGCCCGCTCATGGCCACCAGGGAAGGTTCCGCCAGCGTGTAGGCGAAACCGTTGTTCTCAAGCACGGAGATTACGCCGAGAATACCTTCGCTGGCGTTGCCGTAGATAAAATTGAAAGCCTGGGCATGGGGAAAGAAGCCGCTGCTGAGCAGCGAGAAGGCACCCGCTCCAGCGGATTCAATTCCCGTCAGATTGCCCGGTGTGGAAAGCCCCAGCGTGGTATTGGCGCTGTTTTTCCCCAGAAACAGACCGGCGTTCTGTAGCCGTGTCCGGTTGATCTCGACAATTTTGATGTCGATCTGGACCTGCGAGTCGAAGCCCAGTTGACTGGCATCCACCACCGTGGCTTTATTTTGCTCGTCAGTGGCCTTGCCGGCCTGGTCATGGCTTTCCAGCGAAGCGCTTTGTCCGGAAAGCTTGAGTTTGTCGCCGGCCGCCGAAACCTGGAGCTGATCATCATCCAGGCTTTCGACGGCATGCCGCTTCAGGCTTTCGCCCGCCGTGATCAGCAAATCGGCATGAAAATCGGGCGCTCCGACATCGGAACCGCTCCAGACCAGCAGACTCGTCGCGCCGGTTTTTTTGGGGGTGATCAGCACCTGCCGATCATCGATCATGGAAACATCGGCGATTTCCGGATCGCCGACGGCGACCCGTTTAATGGCATTGCCGTACCGGTAGCTGAACTGTTTGCCCATCTCGATGCTGATGGATTCCTCGTATGCGTTTGCGCAAAAAATTGTCGCAAAAAGAGCGCAGAACAAAAGCGCTTTAAAGTAATTCATATTAATGCTTGTCAGGTCTATCGTTATTATTGTTGTTGGCTTCCCGTGAAAGCCGCCACAGGATGGCTGGCGAGATACGATGCGCATCGTCCGCAATCGATGCATCGCCTCCATCCTGCACCAGTTTCATTTTCCAGGTATTAACACCCTCTTCACGATCATCGGAATGACGGCTCAAGTTAGCGCCCCATCGTCAAGATTTCAGTTGAACTTCCCCTATGTATAATGACCTGAGCGCCTTGCTTGTCCTTACTGCTTTGTTGCCCGGCCTCCTGCTTGGCCATCACGCTCCGGACCAACTCTTTTTTTTCTATGTAGTGTTTATCCCGGCCGCCATCCATTGATTCAAGAGGGGAGAAAGCGGCCGATATCACCTGCGCTTCGCCGGTTTCCAGGATATTCTCCGGCCGCTCGGCGCCGTGGAGCGCGAGCCTGAGCTTGCCGCTGGACTCCGCCAGCATGAGCTTCGAGGTATCGGCTTCGGCAATGGCCAGCACGGCGGTTTTGCTTTTTTTTCCGCTGGCTTCCTCCGGATTCTTGCGTTTACCCGATGCCTTGGTCCCGCCGGTTTTGGCCTTTTCCAGCAAGTCCGTCCGCCCGTCGTCGGCCGCCTGTTCATCCGGCGCTTCCAGCATATTGCCGAAGGCCAGTACCCGCACTTGCGACAAAACCACCTGGGCCGAACTATCCTTGCCTATTTCCTGATCGGCCTTCAAGTAAAGCAACACATCCACCCGATCGCCGGGTTCGATAAAACCGCCGGCACCGATGACTTCGTCCACTCTAACCGCCATCGCCCGCTCGCCGGGACGGAGACTTAACGCTAACTGGCTGGAGGACGGAAAATGGCTGGACAATATCATTTCCCCGCTGGCGATACCGATTCCGGGCTTGCGGCCGATGAGTTCGGCGCTGACCGCGTAGGAACGGGCCGGCCGGGCAGGAACGAATCCGGTGACCAGATCTTCTTGGGCGATAACCCGGCCGGCCGGAATATCGTGCACGGCAAACACCACCGGGTCGCCTTTCGGAGTAGGCGCCTCCTCGGCATGCGCCGGTTCCGGCATGGGCGGCTGTTGACTTGCCTTATAACCGAGATAACCGATCGCTATGGCGCCTATTGCGAGCACTACCGCGAATACGCGCAGAACTGAACTACTCATTGTTCCCCCTTGCCCCTGAGTATATTTATTATAAGTATAGGTGCTTAATATTTAGGATTTGGCTGAAAATGACTTCCTGGAATCAGAGTCCTGCATGGGATGTGCCGGCTAAAAGCAGATGTTCCAGACGACGCAGGGAAGTGCATCGCTCGCGAACGATACCCTAAAGGGCACAAGTGCGCCTCCTGTCGTCGGCACATCCTATGTTTAAACAGGGAAATTATTTATAGCCAACCCCCTGATATTATAGTTACCGAAAAACTTTTTGTCGTTGTCTCAGTACCTTATCGCAAAGATATCGATAAATTCTCTTGAATGTCTTGTAAACGCCATTGCGCCGGCAGTCCTTGTTCTCTCACCGACTCGGAAGTGATTATTCCATGTTGCGCCCTGTTTCGGCTGCACAACGGGTTATCGGAGAACCGCTGGCCAAAGGCGAACCGCTGGGCAAGGGCGAACACACAGGTTCGCCCCTACGTGTTGCGGTATCTAGGCATCGATCCGTAGGAATTGCCAGATTAAAACGCCTGGGAATCAAGGAAAATGAGCATGGAATAAATCAGAAAATTGCAGGTGCGAATTTATTTATGCCCTATGGGTACTTATGCCCATGGGATATTGGCGCGGACCTTAAGCCGCGCCCTGCTCGAGTCCAAGGTTTATAATTGTACGACAGCGCGGGCAATGAGGTCTGGGGGCAGCTTCGGCACATCGCCCACCAGGGGGAATTTCAAAATCGGTATCAGCGGATTCGTCGTGTATCCAGGGAACTGGACGGTCACGGTCAGCATGCCGGCGCTTGGCTGGTCGAATTGCACCAGCACTTTTGCATTCCCTTCACCCAGCACGGCATTATGGGCGGCCGGGGGCAGCCAATCCAGCAATTCGCCCACAACCGTGCGCACCCTGCCTGCCACGGCGCCTTCATAATCAGCCGTGTCAGGATTAACCGCCACCGCCGCTCTTGCTCCCGATGACGCCGCATGGTGAAACGCCTGCATCATCAAAAGCGGCATCGAATAACTGACGATGGCGTAGAACAACGTGAAAAAAATGACGAACAAAAGCGCGGCCTCTATGGCCGCCGCCCCGCTTTGTTTGCGTAAGCCGCGCGATAATCGGCGGCGCGCGCCGAATGAAGACTGTGTAAGGTTATTTGCCATGCTTTTAACCTTGAAGATGAAAAATAAATTTCACAGGACTTACGCAAGCCTGTGGGGGCGATTTCAGTCGCCCATTCAGATAAAAGGCGACTGCCAACAGTAGGCGCTTTAGGCGAAGTCGCCCCACAGGTTTTAAACCCGCTTGTTTCGGCGGATGAACAGGCAAACTGCGTAGTAAACCCTATTTCATTGCTATCACTCAAGCTAGCCGGATAAAAGCGGAGCGTTAACACTGATTAGCACCAACGCAACGACAAAACCGATGGCGAGTCCCAGTCCGAAAGGCAGTATCCTGCCCTTCGATTCCGATATCGCCGGCGCATCAATGCCGATTCGCGCCAGTTGCGGAGCCAACACCGGCTGCCAGCGATACGCCATCAGCCAGATGACCGCCGTGCCGCCCACCAAAAGGCCGGCAGTGGCATACGCGGTCAGCATCGCTTCCATGCCGCCCGCCAGCCCCATGGCGGCGAGCAATTTTACATCCCCCGCCCCCAGGCGCCTCAACGCATAGCCGGGCACCGTTAAAACCAGCGCCAACGCCCAGGCGGCGAAACACGAGGATGGCGATGCGCCCAGCCAGCCTTGGCCGCTCACCGCGAGCATCGCCAGTGCACCGGCGTGAGCGCCCAGTGACAGAATATTGGGAATGCGGCGGACCGCCAGGTCATAACCGCCGCAGGCAGCGGCCCAGCCTCCCAGGGCCCAATATTGGATCGGGACGGTCGTCAGGATATCCATTTCATGCGTCCGTTAAATTCCGGGCGAATTTGGATCAACCACTTCCTGTTGGTGTTCCTGTCAACGCGTCCGAAATTTGTTGAAAAATACCCGTGATTGCAGTATTGATCGTCGGCACGAAAGCAACCAGAGCAATCGCAACCATCGCGGCAACCAATGCATACTCAATGCCGCTCGCGCCTTCCTCATCCCTTATAAACGCGGATAACCATTTCTTCATTTTGCTACCTTCCATCTTCTTATTATTCATATTATTTATGCTCCTTAGGGTAAACAATCTCATTACCCGATAAATCATTATGTTAGCGCCCACGCATCTTTGTGCGCCGCCGCTCAGGAATGTGATCCATTTCCCGGGCAAGTCAACACTAACAACACGTTACAGGTGTGTCAATCTCTTTTCCGACGCCTGATAAAAGCCCTGGTTTTAATTGATTTATGAACTAAACTTAAAGGTTTTTCGCAAGTTTTTGCAGAGCGGATTTTTCTGAAGTTCAACAAATCGGGTCAGCCATGGCATAACCCGACGATCGAAGCCGCAAATACCCGCGGGCTGCAAGTCAATCCGACCCTACAGCCCTGATGTGAACGGCAACGCTATTTATCGAACAGCCCCTTAAGCCATGGCCAGCCATGCTGCAGCCATTTATCCTTCAGAATAGCCATCCCGCGTTTGAAAGCGCAGTAGGCTTTATTCACCCCGCTTTCCTCGCCTCCGCAAGCCAGGCTTTCCAGCCACGCCTGCACTTTCATGCCCGGACCTTCGATAAACACCGGTCTGAACAGCCACATTTCCAGGATGGATGTGACCCACATAAACGCGAATGAAACGCCCATGCCGGTACCGGCCAGAATGACCAGCCAGGCGAACATCGGATGGATTTTGGTCAGCCACCAGGACAGAATGTCGGCCAGCAGGAACGCGTAAGGCATGCCGATAGCGACGGATTTATAAGGCGTGGGAGTGGTTTCGGAAAAGGCGAAGATCAGCCCGACGAACATGAAAATAAAGCTGATGCCGAATAAATGGATATGGGAAACCCGCGTCAGCGAGCTGAAGGTCGCGCCTTCGTCCTGCGTGGTCAAGGCTTTCAGCTGCTCGAAATCGGAGAAATTCGGAATACCCGAGGCGCCTTCGTTATGGCACAGAACGCAACGCGTCTCGATGATGTTGGCGACGCCGGACGGCTTATAGTCGTTGATCTGCGCGCCGTCCCGGACCCACTGTATGATCTGGAAGCGCTCCGCCTCGGGCGCCATCTCCTTCATCGAGCCGTTCAGTTTCGTTTCCACCACCGTGCCCGAGCGGTTGCCGTAGTAACTGTAGACGATATCATCGATGGACAGGCCGAATTTACCGTCGGCCATGCCGTGCGTAAACAGAATCTGGATCAATGCAACAACATAACCGATACCTACTGTGCAGAGGTAACCTGTAAACAATACCTTGACGGGTGTATCGTGGTCTTTTAAAGGTGTGTATTTAATCATGTCAGTCCTTTACGGGTTAGTTTGAAAGAGAGACGGATTCAACCTGAAACCGATAAATGTCCGGGGCCGGTCAGGTCCTTGATTCCAATGTTTATTGTGGCTAGCCATCTTATACCGCGTTTATGCCGCCATTATTTCAAAACTTGTTGTTTGAGAGAAAAATTTCTTTGTTCGTTCCGCGGCGTCCGTTACCGACTCAAGCACAGTTTGAACAGTATGGCACAATCAGGCTTTTTTCTTAAATTGACCGCGATGGCTCAGCAGTATGCCTTCCGCCTTGCTGCCCAGATACACATAAACGCCCAGCGACAGCAACAGCAGCGCCGCGGCGATAATAATCCAGACGGCCTCGATAATGTGCTCGCCGCCGCCCTTCAACGCGAACTTGAATATCATCAGCAGGGCTTCGATCGATACGGCGATGATGATAGCCGCGATGAAGCGCGTGATGGTGCGCCGGGTCGAGCTGTGCCGGAGGATATCCTTGTATAACAGCACCTCTTCTTCCAGCGTCGTCTTGCCCAGATCGAATATGGCCAATGCCAGGGTCAGATAAATGACAATGCCGAACGGTATCTCGATCATCGTCCGGGGATCAATGATCGAACTCAGTACTTTTACGCATTCGACGCCGGCCGCGTACAGCAGCACCAGGGCGACCGTGAACAAGCCGAGCACGATCAGGCTGTATATGATTTTAAAATAAGGCTCGAAATGAACGCGTTTGCTGTCGCCCGTCAGAAATGCCAGCGTCGATCCCAGGTCAATGTCCATCACAATAAAGCCTCTTACCGAGCCGTCCTGGTTAAAAACCTTCATGCTGGTGGACAGGCATAATTCCTGTCTGACACTGGACAAATAGGGCTCGGTCACAACCACATTGTCTGTTTTCGACGCCAGCAGGTAATACGGCCGTTTGCTGCGGTCGGTTCCCAGGCCGGTTTTGGGATGGTGCTTAAAATAGCTGCCCGGCACATTCATGCAGACCTGCCGGCCGTCGGCGTCAAGCAGGTACAGCAGACTGAGAAACGGATAATAAGCGCATAAAGAGTTAAGCCGTTCGGTCAGTTCCTCCTGGCTTTGCTCGAACATTTTTTCATCGGCAAAGCAGCTCAAAATGGAAGAAAGCAGATTATGAATGGCTAATCGATGTTCTTCATATTTATCGATTACATTGATATGGCTCATTTTAGACATGAATAAAACTCTCCCTAAATTGATTTTATAAGGCAGGTTTCATGCCGTTTCGCCCGTTTTCTCATGACCTTGCCGATTAATGGTTCGGGATGATGAGAAAGCGCGGGGTGGATTGATTAATACGCCATGTTCGCGCGAACATACCGGGACTACCCGCCCGATACCTGGCGTTCACGCCGAAACCTCCGGCACTCAATGAATTAAAAAATCCCAATTGGTGCAATTATCAAAACGGCCGCACAAAAATAATGCGCTGCCCCGCCCTGTTAATGCTACCGGCGTTGCCAAAACTGAAACAATAGTTAAAACCATTCCCTTAAGGCCTTGTTCTGGTTAAACATAATTTGTTTTGTACCGGTTTTTTACAACTATGGCACAAGGCTTGCGTTATACGAAACAAAGGCTCCAACGGCGGAGCGCTGACAATTTTGGCTCAACGGCGAGCCAGACCGGACAAAGGCGTCTTTCAGATCGAATGCAAACCCATTCGGTTTGCAGACGCCTTTTTTTTCGCAATTTTTTACTTAATGAGGTCCGCATGAGACAACCTGGAACAATAATTATAAGAAAATGGGCGGCGGCAATGATCGCCCTGGCCTTCGCATCCGGCGCCGGTGCAGTTGAAAATCTGGAAAAAGAAAATCTCAAATTCGGCTTCATCAAGTTGACGGATATGGCCCCTTTGGCGGTTGCTTATGAAAAGGGATTCTTCGAAGACGAAGGACTGTATGTGCAAATCGAAGCCCAGGCAAACTGGAAAGTCCTGTTAGACCGCGTCATCAGCGGCGAACTGGACGGCGCCCACATGCTGGCCGGCCAGCCTTTGGGGGCCACCATCGGTTTCGGCACGAAGGCCGATGTCATTACCGCCTTCAGCATGGACTTAAACGGCAACGCCATTACCGTATCGAATGCTGTCTGGAATCAAATGAAACCCCATGTGCCGATGCAAGACGGCAAACCGATGCATCCGATTAAAGCGGATGCACTAAAACCGGTCATCGACAAGTATAAAGCCGAAGGCAAGCCTTTTAATATGGGCATGGTGTTCCCGGTTTCCACGCATAACTATGAATTGCGTTACTGGCTGGCGGCCGGCGGCATCAAGCCCGGCTATTATGCGCCCCCTCAGGAAAATTCCGGACAAATTAACGCAGACGCACTGCTATCGGTAACGCCGCCGCCGCAAATGCCGGCGACCATGGAAGCAGGCACTATTTCCGGCTACTGCGTGGGCGAACCGTGGAACCAGCAAGCCGTATTCAAAGGCATAGGCATCCCTGTCGTCACCGATTATGAAATCTGGAAAAACAACCCCGAAAAAGTCTTCGGCGTCAGCAAGGCATGGGCCGACAAAAACCCCAATACCCATATCGCGGTCGTTAAGGCCCTGATCCGCGCCGCCATGTGGCTGGATGAAGACAACAACAAAAACCGCAAGGAAGCCGTTGAAATGCTGTCGCAAACACAATATGTCGGCGCCGACTTCGATGTGATCGCCAACAGCATGACCGGTACATTCGAGTACGAAAAAGGCGATAAACGGCCATTACCGGATTTCAATGTCTTCTTCCGCAACCATGCCACTTATCCTTATTACAGCGATGCCATCTGGTACCTGACCCAAATGCGCCGTTGGGGACAGATCAACGAATACAAACCGGACGACTGGTTCATGGAAATCGCTAAAAAAGTCTATCGCCCCGATATCTATAAAGCCGCGGCCAAGGAATTGATAGCCGAAGGCAAAGCCACCGCCAGCGATTTCCCCGCCGACACTGAAACCGGCATCAAACCGCCCCAGGCCGACTTTATCGACGGCATTGTTTACGAGGGCGGCAAACCCAATGAATACCTGGCCAAATTTGCTATCGGCCTTAAAGGCAAGCAAAAAGTCGTAGGCGGCCAAATAGTCGACTAAACAGTTCAGCAACTCGGTCATGAGCCTCTCCTGGATAGACATGGGACGTTAATTTGGTGCAGGGACGCGCCTTTTTTTAACTGCCGCCGACAGGCAGCGGACGCCATGCGAGAGCCCCTATCCCTTCTGATAAAGGTGTCCTATGCATAATAAACTGATCAATTTTTTTAACATTACCGGCCTGACCTGGTTCGTACCGGTCATTAAAATGGCGGCCGGCGAAAATCCCGCGCGGCAAGCCCGTGAATTATGGCTGATCATGGGCGTTCCGATTATCGCGTTTACGCTGTTCCTGGGGCTCTGGAGTTTTTCGGCATCCAAGGTCAATACCAGCCTGGGGGCCATTCCCGGCCCTGTTGCGGTATGGCGGGAAATTGGCGGACTGGTGGAAGCCCATTATGCGGAACGTCAGAAAGAAACCGCCTTTTATCAGCGCCAGCAGGCGCGCAATGAGAAACTGCTGGCCGAGAATCCTGATGCGCGCGTCAAGGAACGGATTTATACCGGCAAGCCCACTTACCTGGACCAGATCATCACCAGCCTCTACACCGTTTTCGCGGGCTTCGTGATTGCCACAATTGTTGCCATACCGCTCGGCATTTTATGCGGCATGAGCCCGCTCTTTAACACCGCGCTGAATCCGCTCATCCAGATCTTCAAGCCGGTGTCGCCGCTGGCCTGGCTGCCTATCGTAACCTTGATCGTCAGCTCCGTTTACGTCACGACGGACGATTCCTGGTTTGAAAAATCATTTTTGACCTCGGCGATCACGGTCACGCTGTGCTCGTTATGGCCTACGCTGATCAACACGGCGGTCGGCGTCTCGTCCGTCGACAAGGATCTGGTCAACGTCGGCAAAGTCCTGCGCCTGGATTGGTCCACGCAGGTCAGAAAAATCATTCTGCCGTCCGCCCTGCCCTATATTTTCACCGGCATGCGCCTGTCACTGGGCGTGGGCTGGATGGTATTGATCGCCGCGGAAATGCTGGCGCAAAACCCAGGACTTGGAAAATTCGTCTGGGATGAGTTTCAGAACGGCAGTTCCAATTCACTGGGCCGCATCATGGTGGCTGTTTTTACGATCGGCCTTATCGGTTTCATGCTTGATCGCATCATGCAGGCATTCCAGCAAGCATTTTCTTTCGGCAAGACACTTTAACCGGGAGCCTGACATGTCCGCTATCAAACTCAATATTATTGCCGAAGCCGACGCCATCCGGCCGCCCGCGCCGTCCAATGACGCACGCGCGCCGCTGATGGAACTGAAACAGGTCAGTAAATCCTACGGTACGGGCAAGGATAAAATCTCTGTCCTGAAAGACATCAACCTCGATATCAAAGCCGGTGAATTTATCGCCATCGTCGGTTTTTCCGGCAGCGGCAAGACCACGCTCGTATCGATGATAGCCGGCTTAATCGAAGCCGACAGCGGCGATGTATTGAAGCATGGCCGCCCCGTCACGGCGCCGGGACCGGACCGTGGCGTCGTGTTTCAAAACTATTCGCTGATGCCGTGGCTGACGGTGTTCGAGAACGTGGCTCTGGCGGTCGATCAGATTTTTAAAGACTGGTCGTTGGAACAACGCCGCGCCCATGCCGAAAAATACGTGCGCATGGTCAATCTGGGCGCCGCCATGGATAAAAAACCGGCTGAACTGTCGGGCGGCATGCGCCAGCGCGTCAATGTCGCCAGGGCCCTGGCCGCCAATCCCGACATTCTGTTACTGGATGAACCGCTCAGCGCCCTTGATGCATTGACGCGCGGAAACCTGCAGGATGAAATCCTGCAAATCTGGGGGCAAGACAAGAAAACCGTAATCCTGATCACCAATGATGTCGATGAGGCCATTTACATGGCTGATCGCGTTATCCCGCTTACCCCGGGCCCTGGCGCCACGTTCGGCCCGGACTTCATTATCGACATCGAACGTCCGAGAGACCGGACGGCCTTAAACCATAACGAGCAATTCAAAAAACTGCGCGCCGAAATCACGCAATATCTGATGGGCATCGGCATCGATAAGAAGCAGGCCGCAAGCT
Organism: Methylobacter marinus A45; assembly: GCF_000383855.1. GTDB lineage: Bacteria > Pseudomonadota > Gammaproteobacteria > Methylococcales > Methylomonadaceae > Methylobacter > Methylobacter marinus. Next base: position 4,078,754 of record NZ_KB912877.1, on the reverse strand, counting down.
GCGACAACATCACGCTGCCTGATGTGCGGCCCAATACCAGCCATGACTGGAACAGGGACAACCCGGCCTTGAAACCCGGCCTCAATGATTTGGGCAGGCCGCGCTATCTGGAGTTTTCGCGGCTGTCGAAAATTTACCCGACACCCGACGGCAACAGTCGCGTTAAAGTCGTGGACGGTTTCGATCTGAAAGTCAAAAAAGGCGAATTCATCTCGATTATCGGCCATTCGGGCTGCGGCAAGTCGACCGTTTTATCGATGACGGCCGGTCTGAACAGCATCTCCGAAGGCGGCATCATCCTCGATAATAAAGAGATAGACAGCGCCGGACCGGACCGCGGCGTGGTCTTTCAGTCGCCCAGCCTGTTCCCGTGGCTGAGCGCTTTTGAAAATGTCTCATTGGGCGTCGATAAAGTCTATCCGCACGCCTCACGCTCAGAACGCAACGATATCGTCGAGTACTATTTGACCCGCGTCGGCCTGGCCGATTCGCTTTATAAAAAAGCCACCGACCTGTCCAACGGCATGCGCCAGCGTGTCGGCATCGCGCGCGCCTTTGCCCTGTCACCCAAATTGCTATTGCTGGATGAACCGTTCGGCATGCTGGACTCCTTGACGCGGTGGGAACTGCAGGAAGTGCTGATGGAAGTCTGGGAACGGACACAGGTAACAGCGATCGTGGTCACGCATGATGTTGATGAAGCCATCCTGCTGGCCGACCGCGTGGTGATGATGACCAATGGACCGCATGCCAGAATCGGCAAGATTCAAGACATTAACCTGCCCCGGCCGCGCTCCCGTAAAGCCCTCCTCGAACATGCCAATTACTACCGATACCGGGAAAGCATCCTGACCTTTCTGACCGACTGCGATCACACACACTAATAAAATAAGAGGAACTTATGAGACAAAACATACCCTTCGGTTACGCCTCGGCCGCACTGTTGGCATTATCGGCGATTGCCGGCCCGGCTTCGGCCGCCAGCCTGAACGAGTCGATCGAAAATGCGCTGAACTTTTATCAGGACGGCAAAAAAGGTTCAGTCAAGTTTGACCTGAACTACCGTTATGAAAACGTCAACCAGGACAAAGGCCCCGGCAACCCGAAAACCGCCAATGCCAATACGGTGCGCCTGCGCCTGGGACTGCTGTCGCCGGTCTTTCATGGCCTGCAAGGCTATGTCGAATACGAAGGCAACTATGTCCTGCAAAGCGATTACAACAATGGATTGGGCAACAAGCCGGATTTCTCGACTGTTGCCGATCCCGATGAAAACGAGCTGAATCAGCTCTGGATCAGTTATGCCGGCATTCCCGACACGCTGATCAAAGGCGGCCGGCAACGCATCAAGCTCGATGACGACCGTTTTATCGGCAACGTCGGCTGGCGGCAGCTGGAAACGACGTTCGACTCGGTGCTGATCACGTATAACAGTTCGCTGCTATCCGGCCTGACCGTCAACGCCGGCTATATCGGCAACGTCAACACGTTCTTGGGCACGACCGAGAACATCAATGCCCCTATCCTGAATATCAACTACAAAGTCGGCGATTACGGCAATCTGATCGGCTACGGCTACTGGCTGGATTACACGGAACGGGAAAATTACGCCAAATCAAACCAGACTTACGGTCTGCGTTTCAACGGCAAGACGGCCATTAACGACAAGCTGAGCGCGCTCTATACCGCCGAATGGAGTTTTCAAAAAGATTACCAGCACAGCCCGACCGATTACGAAGCCCATCGCTTCAATCTGATGGGCGGCCTGAGCGCGTTCAATATGATTACTGTTCAGGGCGCCATGGAACAAATGAATGGCCTGGGCGCCAATAAACGCTTTCTTACGCCGCTGGGAACCAATCATGCCTTCCAGGGCTGGGCGGATCAGTTTCTGGTGACGCCCAATGACGGTATTCGCGATGTGTTCGGCACCCTGAGCGCTTCCCTGGACAACGGCAGCCTGACCCTGAGCGGCGTATTCCATGATTTTAGCGACGACACCGGCCGGATTCATTACGGCAAGGAATGGGATTTCCTGGCGCTCAAGAAATTCGGCAAGCATTATGCGCTATTGGCCAAGTATGCTTATTACGATGCCGACCAGTTTTCAACGGATACCCAGAAAATCTGGCTGCAGGGGAATATCAGTTTTTAACGTGAGTACCGTGATTTAAGGATTTGGCTAAAAATCACTTCCTTAACAGTGCCGGCATCGCTCCCACGGAAACGGCTTTCCTTCGCGGGCGGGCATTACAAGCGGGCAGACAAACCCGCCCGCATATTTTTTCAATGACGACTATGGCTGGCCGGAACCGCCATATTGTGCTTATCGATCATGGCTATTTTAGGTACCGGCAAATTGCCCGGTTCATTGGGCGCCCGGTTCAGCAAAGGCGAAAGCGTGGGTTCCAGAAACTTGACTATCTGTACCGGCAATGAACTGGTGAAATGGTATTGTTCGGCTTCAGGCCCTTCCACATAAGCGGTGATAACGCCAAAGAACCGGTCGCCGAGAAAAAAAGCAAACGTGGCGGCACGACTGATGAATATCGATTCGATCAGGCGGCCTTTCTCTCCCCAGACCTGACGGCGATGATCGCCGGTGCCGGTTTTACCGCCTACCGCCAGTGCCTTGCCGTCCAAATCGGTATACGTGCCTCTAAGCCGCGTGGCGGTCCCGCCTTCGACGACGCCGATCAGCGCGCCGCGAGCCACACGGGCGACTTCCGCCGGCATCACACGCTGGCCTTGAGAAACCGATCTGTTCAGCAACGTTTCATACGGTGTCGCCTCGGCATAATGCAAGCTCTCAAACCGGACCAGCGGCTGTCTGACGCCGTCATTCAGCAAAATCCCCATCAGTTCCGCCAAAGCCGCGGGCCGGTCGCCGGAGGCGCCGATCGATGTCGCGTAAGAAGGCGTCAAGTAACGGAACGGATAACCGACGCGTGCCCAGGCATTATGGATCTCTTTAAATGCCTCGGCTTCCAGCAAGGTCATGATCCGCCGTTGCCGGGCCTGCTTTCTCTTGCTTTTAAACAGCCACCGATAAACGGCCTGCCGTTGCTCGACACTGGCGGCGATAACCTCTTCGCGCGTGGCATCAGGATGCCTGGCCAGATAGCCGACCAACCACAGTTCGAGCGGGTGAATCTTGGTGATATAGCCCTGATCCTGCAAGTCGAATTTCGCCGTTGAGTATTTCTGGTGCAAGCGTCCTATGTCTTCCTTCGCCAGAACCGCCGATGGCAGATTCGCTTTCAGATACGCGTTGAGATCATACTCGTCACGATCCGGATAAATGGCCTGATACAGCATGGTCAGCCGCGATGCTTTGGCCTTGACCCGCTGGGTCAGTAAAGCCAGCGCCTGTTCCTCGCTTTTGCCTTTATATTTGGCATAAAAGCGGCGCAGATAAACCTGCCCTTCACGGTCCGCGAATCGCTGCAGATAAAGTTGGTGACGCGGATCGTCTTCATTTTCAAGCCAGCGGGCAACGCCGTCCGGCCTGTAGAGATGATGATAAACCACATCGCGCATCAGACGGATGAAGACCAGATTCACGGAATCGCGCAAGGCATGGCGCACCGACATGATTTTTTTGTTTTCATCACGGGTGAAATTCTCGAAATGATGAATGCCGCCGCCGGTATAGAAATTTTCGTAAGGGCTGGCGGAATAGCGCCGGTCCAGGGCCAGATTCAGCAACTCCTCCAGGTTTATGCCCGGCCGCGCCCGAAACTGTTCGATGACCCAGGCCGATAAATAATCGCGCGGATGCAGTTCGAGCTTGGCCAGTTCCTGGGCCGGTCGGCCTTTATACTCCTGGTACAGGTCGCTGATCAGTTCCAGATAATGCACCATTGTCCGCAGCTTGGCGGTCGAACCCAGATCCAGGCGAATGCCTTCATTAATATCCAGAGGCTGATCGTAATTATCGGTTTGGACGCGCAGCAGATTGCCCGTTTTGCTGCGTTCGAACAGCATCAAGCTGTAAATGACGGGGGATAAATCCTGATTTTCACCCAATAGCCGAAAACCTACCGCGCCGGCGGCACGGGCCGTAGCCGGATCGCTCAGGCGCCGTAGGGCTTTCGAGACCGCCTGTTGCGTCTGGTAGTCAATCGTGGTCGTGACGGTTAAATCCTGGCGGTCGAGATCGTAAATGGACCTGACGCCGGTCGCCCTGGCCAGACGCGTTCTCAGCACCGACTGGGTCTTTTTCTCCGCCATGAATTTGGCGAAAGATATATTCGACCGTTTAGCGCGGCTAGCGGGCGCGGCTAAAGCCTCATCACGCAACGATGCCGAAATAATGCCCTGGCTCGCCATCAGCCGCAGGTATTTGTCGGTCAGCGCCTGCAATGTCTCAAAACCGGAGCCCAAAAGATAGGACGGCCGGCGTTGCGACAACAGAATACTGAGGACCTGCCGGAAGGCTTGCCCTTGCTCCTGGCTGATATGTTCCGAATTAAGTGCGTCCCGGCTGAGCAGTCGGTTGACCTCGTTGAAGTCGGCGCCGAACCAGGCGGTCAGGCCATCGCCCAGGCCATGGATCTCTCCCAATCCCGGCGTGGCGGCCAGCGGCATGGAATTCAGGTAGGACAGCGCGATTTCCCGGCGCATTTCGCGCGTATCGGGCCCCAGCAGATAGGCGCGTACCGATGCGCTCCCCATCTGGCGGAACTTATCCAGCAACGATTTCGTATAGCCATCGGGCGAATGGCGGTATTTTTCCAATTGCGTGGCCAATGTACTGCCGCCCGGCACATTGATGTCGGCGCCCAGTTTTTTCGCCATCAGCTGCAGCCCGGCGAATCCCAGGCGATCCCATTCGACGGCGGGATTGACTGTCGTCTTCGTGTCGTCCAGTAATTCCCGGTTTTCGATAAAGAGCAGCGTGTTCAGCACCAGCGGCGGAATCGATTCGAAATTCGGATAGCCGTGGGCCGGATAAACCGCTCTGAACAGGACTTGATTGGACTGGTCAACGATACGGAGCCCGGCCTGGGTTTTCTCGCGATAAATGGGGAATAAACCGTAATCGACCAGCTGCGTCAGCATGGGCGAAGACGTGGCCTGGGCGGAAATGCTGAAACCGTGTTTTTCCGCGCGCTGGATCATGTCCGGCAACGTCGCATAACCCAGCCTCAAGTCGTATGGACCGGAATCGGGATAACGGATCGATGAACTGGGGCCGGGCTCGAGCTTGAAACTCAGTTGTTTGCTGATCTCCGAAAGATATTGAGCTTGATATTTGGAGGTATTGACCTCTTCTTTTATAACATTTGCAAAAACGATAACGATTCCAGCCACGCCGGCCAGAACCACCAACACCAGAAACCGGTGAATTATCCGCCTATTCTTTTGCATCCCCTGTTATTTCCTTCAAAACATATTAAATGCAGGCTCTTTGCTGCGAGCCTGAGAAAGGAATAAAACCAGCATAAAGTTTTTACAATCGATATTATTGAGAGTCATTTTTGTTATTTTTTTTTTGATTCGGTTTTTTTTACTGACAAAGTCCAAGCCACAGCTGAAGAATATACTATTAATATTCCCGTGTTAATAAGTGAAGTTACGCAGTGCCAAATTTATTTTTGCTTCACATTTAATTATTAATGAAGGTTTGTCGGCAGCCCAATATAGCCCTTATTGTTCATATTTCAGAATATCCCGCCACCCGCCTCCAACCAGGAACAACCCGCAAAAAAATTCGCTCTCGGGCGCCTTACTTGCGGTAATTGAAAAGCCAAAAAACACCTTCCCGGACAAACTTCTCCCGGGTTGCCTACAAGGGATGCAGGCGGCCGACAATTTTCTTCTTAGGATGCGCTTCGCTGCACTCAGCGCATCCTATGTTTAAACAGGGAAATTATTTACAGCCTCGGTATGCATTACCAAGCAGGAGCGTGGTAACGAGTAAACAAGCCATTCACCGACCGGCAGGGCGCCAGAGGTATTCATAAATTCGGTAGGGTACGCATTTATGCCCTTTAGGGTATCGCGTACCTTTTGGGATGGCATTCACCGAAACCGCTGGAAAAGGTACGAGACTGTGAAAGTATTCAATTTAAAGGGTTTAACCACGAAGGACACGAAGAGCACGAAGTTTTAAGTATTTGATTAACTTAATTTTTTCTTCGTGTCCTTCGTGATCTTCGTGGTGAATAAGGCTTTTTATGACGTTTTTCACTAATTCTTTCACAGCCTCGTACGCAATGCGTACCCTACTGTATTTTTCAGGCAGGCTTTCGGTAGCCATTATCCCGCAGGAGTGTGGTAATGAGTAATACGCAATTCCCTGGTTCCCAAGGGCCTTCGTGTAAACCGGTACCGGAACACGGGCCTGCAAAAATGCAGGCGGTGGAATGGCATCTGGAACAGCAATCGAGCACGAAGAATGCATTGATGGATTTTACTTTTTCTTCGTGTTCCTTCGTGATGTTCGTGGTGAATAAGAATTTTCATACCGTTTTCATTAATAGTATCGATTGATAATTTGGCTTGACCTCGATATCCCCAGACAATAGGTTAAAAAATATAAAAATAATTGTAAGAAATAGATATTTAAGTAATCCAATCAGCATTGCATCCAAACGGAGTTAACTAATGGCTAAATCACACATCGTTTTGCTGATAATCATCGCCGCGCTGATAGGCGCCTTTTTCTATTCCGATCTGCCGCAGTTACTGACATTGGAAAACTTAAAGGCCAAACACCAGACCCTCCTGGCCTACCGCGATGCCCACCCTGTCAAGGCAACGGTCTTTTATGCGCTGCTCTATATTGCCACCACCGCCCTGTCCCTGCCCGGCGGCGCACTGTTGACCCTGGCGGGCGGCACATTGTTCGGCCTGCTGTGGGGAACGCTGATCGTATCGTTTGCATCCAGCATCGGCGCCACGCTGGCTTTTCTGGCCGCGCGTTTTCTGTTTCGGGACCTTGTCAAAGCCCGGTTCGCCGATCGCCTGAAGGCCGTGGATGAAGGCATGGCGCGCGACGGGGCCTATTACCTGTTTACCTTGAGGCTGGTGCCGCTTTTCCCGTTTTTCGTCATTAATCTGGTCATGGGATTGACCGCCATTACAACCCGCACCTTCTATTGGATCAGCCAACTGGGCATGTTGCCCGGAACACTGGTTTACATTAATGCCGGTATGCAACTGGCCAGGATCGATTCCGTGTCCGGCATTTTCTCGCCGGCCCTGATCGGCTCGTTTGCGCTGTTAGGCCTTTTTCCGCTCGTCACCCGGAAAATCGTATCGGCCATTCAAGCCAACAAAATTTACCAACAATGGCCCAAGCCTGAGAAATTCGACACTAACCTTGTGGTCATTGGCGCCGGATCGGCCGGACTGGTGTCCGCCTACATTGCCGCCGCGGTCAAGGCCGATGTGACGTTGATCGAAAAACACAAAATGGGCGGCGATTGCCTGAATACCGGCTGCGTGCCCTCGAAAGCCTTCATCCGTTCGGCGAAATTGTTGTCGCGGTTTCAGCATTCCGCCGAATACGGCATCAAGGCCATTAAAGCCGATTTTGACTTTGCCGGGATTATGGAGCGCGTGCAGCGCATCATTCAAACCGTGGCGCCGCATGATTCGGTCCAGCGCTATCGCGAGCTCGGCGTTAACGTTATTGAAGGCGCCGCCAGGATTACGTCGCCCTGGTCGGTTGAAGTGCGGACGGCAGCCGGCACGCGCACCCTGACCACGCGCGCCATCGTCATTGCCGCCGGTGCGCGTCCTTTTATACCGCCGATTCCCGGCCTGGACGGCATCGATTACCTGACTTCCGACACAGTCTGGAACTTGCGCGAGCAACCCCGGCGCCTGCTGGTGCTGGGCGGCGGTCCTATCGGCTGCGAGCTGGCGCAGGCTTTCGCCCGCTTCGGCACACAGGTCATTCTGGTCGAAAAAGCCGCGCGCCTGCTGACGCAGGAAGATAACGAGGTTTCAGAAATGATAAAGGCCAGGTTCAGTCAGGAGGGCATCGATGTGCGTCTGGAACATACCGCAACGCGATTCCTGATTGAAAACGGCGAGCACGTCCTGATCGCCGAGCACCGGGGCCAAGCGCTGCGCATTGTCTTTGACCGGCTGCTGCTGGCGATCGGCCGCGCGCCCAATACCGCCGGTTTCGGCCTCGAAGACATCGGTGTGGAACTGTCGCCCAGGCATACGGTGCGGGTCGATGAATTTCAGGCCACCAATTATCCGAATATTTTCGCCTGCGGCGATGTGGCGGGCCCTTACCAGTTTACCCATACGGCCGCGCACCAGGCCTGGCATGCGTCGGTCAATGCCCTGTTCGGCGACTTGAAAAAATTTCGTATCGACAACTCCGTGATCCCCTGGGCCACCTTTACCGACCCGGAAGTCGCCCACGTCGGCCTGAATGAGCAGGAAGCCAGGGAACAAGGCGTTGCTTACGAAGTCAGCCGGTATCAGTTCGAGGAACTGGACCGGGCCATTACCGACAGCGCGGCGCACGGCTTTGTCAAAGTCCTGACCCGGCCCGGCAGGGACAAGATTCTCGGCGTCACCATCGTCGGCCAGCACGCTGGTGACTTGATCGCGGAATTTGTGCTGGCTATGAAGCACGACATTGGCTTGAATAAAATCCTGGCCACTATTCATATTTACCCGACCATGGCGGAGGCCAACAAATATGCCGCCGGCGTCTGGAAACGCCAGCATCGGCCGGAAAGGCTATTGAAGTGGGTGGCGCGCTTTCATGCCTGGCGGCGAGGTTAACCGGTATCCCGGCCTGACGGTTTAACGTCGATAAGTTTGCCGATGGCGTTGATTTTATGCTTTTGCAGTCGCCATCGATTAAAGGATGCCGCGTTGATGCTGAAATCGATTTCCTCGGTTTTTCGGTCCGGGAGCGCCGTCGAATGCAGACACAACAGACACCGGTTGTCGCCGGCGTCCAGTTTCCGGACACGGTAAAAAATCCGCTGCCCCGCCTGCTCGACGCTGACCGTATCATTGACATGCAGCGCCATGACGAACTCAAACGGTTCGGAATGGTCTGTTTTAATCACAGGCGGCTTATGTTTGCCGGCGCCTTTGACGCGATGGCCCGCCTCCAGTCGGGTCACGAATTCGCCGGTATATTGGCCCGTGGTTTTATGCCTTAATATTTCCACATGATGAATATTGCCGCTGGCCGTGCCGGCTTCCGGTTGCCGGATCCGGCTCCGCTGAATCGGGATCTTGCCGTCTTTATGAGAAACCGTACCGCCCCCGGCAAATGCCGCGCCGGTTTCCTCAAATCCCTCGCCGCTCAATTTAAGCCGCGGCACATGCGCCACAATCATTTTGTCCAGCGCCCGCCGCAGATCCTCCCGTACTATCCGCCAGGCCGGATCGACCCGCAAGTCGTCGATATTCAATTCGGACTGTTTACCTTCAAGCTCACTGGCCGCTTCCGACAGCCTTGTTAAAAACCGCCGGTCGATACAGGCCGTGGCCAGCGCATCGATCGCATGCCGCCGATAATCGCCGCGGTCTGTGGCCGGCGTCTCACCGAGCAGACCGTTCAAATCCCATTGCCGCCGTAGCCATGCGGTCGCTCTTCCTGTGCTGACCGTGATGGCCGCATCCAATTGTTGTAAATAATCATGCACGACGCGGCTGATGCGGCGTGCGTCGTTGAGCTGGCTGCCGATAAAATCCGCTTTCCGCATCGTTGCCGCGTTCATGAAGAAGCGTTTTTGCTTCGATGCCAGAGACCTGTCCCATCGCTTCAGGTTTTGTTCGATTTGATGCCACTGCGCCTCATTGCCGCCGAATGCCTCAATCGGCGTTTTGCGGCCTTTGACACTCTTGTCCTTAACGAAACAGAGCGCTTTATTCATATACGAATCGTCCAGTGATTCGCTGTAAGGCAAGATATGGTCGATCTCAACTTCAGGTCCGAACAACGCCGACGGGGCGATGCGTTGGCCGGAATATGCACAGAGCCGCCGCTGATCCTGCCATAGCCGGTATTTTAGCTGATCGGTTTTGCCGGGGGCGTCGGTCAATGCCAGATGCGGATTCTGCCGTTTGACGCGCTGAAACATCAACACCGCTTTCTCATTCATCCTGTCCCTGGCTTTTTGCTGTCTGCCAAATGCGGCATAGCGTCTGCTGTTCATCTTCAATTCGCGCGCCATTTGCACCCTGATCGCATCGGGCTTGCCGTACTCGGCGATCAGGGCGTTGATCAGCCGCCTGAGTTCATGCAGCCCTTTTTGCAGGACGGGATTGGCGGTTTCCGGCGGCACGGCTAATTTATCCTTTTGGGCAACAGCCTGAACTTCAGGACCATACCCCGCGCTGACCCGCGCTTCTGTCACGCTTTGGCCTTGATAAAGAAACGGCAGCAGTTTATTGATGGCTTTACTGGAAAGCGGGCTGTAGCCCGGCTCAAGCGACAACTGACACAGCTTGACGACAGTCGCGGAATCAAGACCCCAATGCCCGAGCAAACGCTTCCTGAGCACGGATTTTTTGTTGATGGTCAGCAAGTCCTCGACCAGTGCCTGCTGTTTCCCGGTTCCCAGATTATCCCAGCCGCTGAAAACTTTCCTGATTTGCCAGGCGGTCACATTACCGTTCAGCTTCTTGATGTCGCGCTCCAGGTTAAATTCCCGGGAATTATCGAAGCCCAAGAGTTCTTTGATCCGTGCGAAGCTGATATCGGCTTCCGTCTCGCACAGCACGCTCAGCCTGCCTATCTGGCCGGCCGACAAGCGCTCTTCCGTTTCAGTGCGATGGTTTAAATACGTCAGGTTACTGATCGCCTGCATATAGCGAAAACGCTGGCTTTCCAGTCGGGCCAGGCCGGCCCGCCTGCGTTTGGGTTCCAGGGGACAACGGTTGATGCGATCAGCACACGGCTTAACGGGTCTTTGATAAAAAATAATGCGCTCCACCCGCGCTTTCACCGGTTCGGTTAACCGCTCGTGATGGCGCTGCTGTTGCCGCCAGATCAACCCCAACTCATCTTTATACATTTGCCGGTCCGTGCGCAGATGCTCGCCATTTTTGGCCCGGATGCGCTTGCAATCAGGGTGACCCCGGCTCGCCAGATATTCGCCCAGTGTCCGGCAGCCGGCCTCTTTTATAGCCGTTCTCAACGCATCAACCTCCTGTTTAAACGCCGCCTGTCCGCTGTCGCGTTCGCGCTGGTCCGCACCCTCCTCCGACTCGGCCAGAACAGCCAGCACATCGGGATCATCGATCATGGCGCCCGGCCAGGTTTCGCGGCTGCCTGAAAAGCCTCGGCACTGGACAAAATGCAGCAATACTCGTCCCAGTTCATGCGCGGATAATTTTTCATCCAGGGCTTTCGCACGCAACCGATAGGGGTCGCCGATCCGGTTCAGAATGATTTCCGGCTGGGGCGATGCCTGCAGTTCTTCCGGCAGCCAGTTCAGCTTTAACAAATAGTTGAGCATACGCTGTTTGCGTTTCGCCTTGCGCTGGAGAATGCGTCTGTTCAATTTGGCATCGCTGCGTTTCGGATTGCCGGGAGCCGGTGTTTTTTCTCCATCCGCCTCGTTAAAAACCCGGCAACCCAAATCAATTATCCGGTCGGGCCCGCCCTGGCTTTCCTCGAGCAATGCCCAGCCTATGGAATAGGTGCCTAGATCCAGCCCCAGAACTTTCTTGCTCATTATTGATCCTTGTGTATAATCCAGACCTGATGTAACCGACTAAGGCCTATCGTTAACTTTCCATACCAATGGAATTGTGTTGCGTAGGCATCGCTTCCAGGCGACCAGAGCCCTCGCAAAGTAAAACTTAAGGGGGCTTTTTTATGTCTGTCGGTTTTTATTTGTATTGTTTCAATCTCGCTTCATTCAGCCGTCAGCCTGCCGTTGATCATCCGTGCTCACATTGCCGACAGGACCAGCCGGCTTGATGATCGGGGGCAGGCTGACCGCGACGCACTGTTATTCGGTCGCTGCCGCGTGTTTCATAAAATTGATTGCGGCCTTTCCGGTTGAAGGCTCGATGGCGGCTTTATCCCGTGCGGGGAGTTTTTTCATTCGGATTATAATGACTCGTTTTTTCAAAGCGGCCCATTGCCGCCCTGCCCATCGATAAGAGCGATGCGGACTCAACCGCCCGGCATCGTGACCCGCAAGCATTGGTGCCATAATCGGGCGCTTTACCGGCCTCAATTATATAGCGCCTGATTTACTTGTCTGGGCTTGAGATCACACTATTGAATTTGCGTTTTTGACGGGTATGCGCGGCGGGAAGATGCTATTTCGCCCCGGACAATGCGTGTATCTTTATCGGGAAAAGTAGAAACCTCCCGCAAGGTGCTTGCAGGCCGGCTCGGCGAATGGATTAGGCTCATGCGGGAGGTAGGTAGCGGGTAGGCTGGGTTGGAGCTTCGCGGAAACCCGGCATAAGGTGCCGGGGTCTCCTGTATTCCCTGCGGTTTTATGAGATATCCGGGTTAAGTCCCGTCAAGCGGCGACAGGATTCACCGAACCTGGCAGCGATAACCGCCTTTCTGCTTGCTTTGGCACAAGCGCTGGGCAGCATTGATCGCCTCTTCTTCGGTATCGAACCAGTCCTTGCGCACGGTGCCCGGCGAACCGACGCGTCCCCATTCGCGAACTAACGACCAATCACCGAACAATCCCGGCATGATGATCAACTGGTAAAACCGGTTCATATTTTTGTCCGCCTCGTTCCGGACCAGATAAATACGGTTCATTCAAATATTCAACATCCGATAAAGAGCCATTCCAGGCCATATTCGCTCACCCGCTCTCTGGCAAGCGCAGGGCTTCCGGCGGGTTCGATAAAACTTCAGGATATAACACGTGACTACAACCACATGTTAATGCGCCTGTACGGAGCCATATCATAACCATTTCGCGGCAAATGAGTAACGAAAAAAATGGCGCGATGAAAACTTCAGGCACCGGCCTGCTTGATTACCGAGATTCAGTACGGCAACTTTCCCGATATCGGCCTTCACTGTATTATTGGGAATTCTGCTGCTGAACAAGAAATAGCGAAACAATGGCCGTCACTCATCCTGTCAATCCCCCACATCAGCCAGCAGAGCTATCGGCCGGACAACGCTTCATCGATAACCTATTGAGTATATTTAAAGAGACAAATCCATGACTACATTAAACGAAGCACAGGCCAAGGCGGCGGCGGCCTATAATGCCGCGTCCGACCTGTTCGACCATCCCGCCAACACTTTCTGGGACCGGTTCGGGCACAGCACTGTCGAACGCCTGGACCTCGAGCCCGGTTCATCGGTGCTCGACGTATGTTGCGGCACCGGAGCATCGGCACTGCCGGCCGCCATGCGCGTAGGTTCCGAAGGCCAGGTTACCGGCATCGATCTGGCCGAAAGGCTGCTCGATCTTGCACGCGCGAAAGCGAGAAAACGCAATCTGAACAATGTTGAGTTCCAGGTTGGCGACATGCTTGATACGGGCTTTGCCGATGCCAGCTTCGACGCGGTAGTTTGCGTTTTCGGCATCTTTTTCGTACCCGATATTCCCTCGGCCATCCGGGAATTATGGCGGGTCTTGCGCCCCGGCGGAAAACTTGCCATCACCACATGGGGGCCGGATTTCTTCGAGCCGGGCAACTCGGTTTTCTGGAATGCCGTTCGCGATGTCAGGCCCGACCTTTACAAAGGCTTCAACCCATGGGATCGCATCGCCGAGCCTTTATCGCTCAACGAGGTGCTGATCGAAGCCGGTGTACCGAAAGCATCGATTGTGGCCGAATCCGCGGTGCATCCCGTGACATCGCCGGAAGACTGGTGGACAACGCTGCTCGGCTCGGGATATCGCGGCACAATCGATCAACTGGAACCCGAAGCGGTTGACTATGTTCGCCAGGCTAATCTGTCCTTCATGGCCGATTCGCGCACGCAAAACGTGCAAGCCAATGTGATTTATGCTGTCGCAAAAAAGCCTTAGCCTGAATACTTCACCACGAACGACCGCATGGACAGGAAATGATCCCGTCATTTCTCTGCATTCACCCCATCCATGGGGATTATGGAGGCGGTGGAATTGGGTCTGGAACAGCCTTCGTGTGCTTCGTGTCCTTCGTGGTGAAATGTTCAGATTAGCCGCTCTTGGGATGTCGGCATTAATTAAACAATCTGATAGGGTAGCCAATAATTAAAGAAGTCATTAAACTGGCCCGGATATCGCTACTGTCAATAAACACAAGCCCAAGCGTGAGTACGGCGCTGTTTAAGCATGACTTGTTTTGGAATCATGACTTTATATTTTTATACAATAAATTATTCGAGCCCTATGATAAACGCAGTAGCCAGCCTGTTCCCTGTAAAGCCACTTTGCTTAAAACCTAACAGAACATGTCGCCGCGCATGAAACCCTGGCTCAGGCGATTCGCGCTCATGCTGGCCTTGGCCGTTCTGAGCTCTTTCGGGCTGGTTGGCGCGGAATACAGGCAGCCCCTGCGCGTCGGTTCGGAAATTGGTTTTCCGCCTTACGCCGATATCGATGAGCAGGGTCGATCGACTGGCTTCGCCGTCGAACTGTTTGCCAGGGTTGCCGAGGTCATGGGCATACCCGTCACCTTCCATCCGGACCGTTGGGACGTGCTCTGGCAAAAACTGAAGAGAGGCGAGATCGATGCCCTGCCGCTGGTGGCTCGCATGCCGGAACACGACGACCAAGTGGAACTCACCCGACCGCATACGCTCGGCTATGACTCCTTTTTCGTGCGCAAAGGGCATCCGCCCATCAAATTTATCGAGCAGGCCCGCGCCCTGAGTATCATCGTGTTGCGTTCGGACACGTCTCATCATGCCCTCGCCGGCCGCGGTTTCAACCATCAGCTGGTGATCGTCGATGATCTGGCCGATGGCTTCCGGCTGCTGGCCTCGGGGCAGCATGATGCGTTACTGGCACCGATGCTGCAGGGAAGCTGGCTGGCGCGGACAATCGGCCTGTCGGAAGTCATCGAGCCCGGCCCGCTGCTCAAGGAATACCGGCGCGAGTTCTGTTTCGCCGTCCGCAAGGGCGACACCGCGCTGCGCGACCGCCTCAACCAGGGCCTGACCATCGTCAAGGCCAACGGGGAGTATGACCGCCTCTATAGAAAATGGCTCGGTATTTCCGCGCCTCCCACCTTCCCGATTAAATATGTGGCCTGGGCGGCAGGAGCCGCCGCCGTCCTTTTTTCGCTCCTGGCCTTGTGGACCTGGACATTGCGCCGACAGGTGTCGCTGCGCACCGCCGAGCTGGTCCAGGCTTATGCCGCCGTGCAGAGGGAACGGCAGCGTATGTATGACGTGCTGCAGACGCTTCCTGTCTATGTGATTCTGCTATCGCAAAATTACGAAGTGGTCTTCGCCAACCGCTTTTTCGAGCAGCGCTACGGCAAGGCCCGGGGGAAACGCTGCTACGAGTATCTGTTCAAGCGCGACACGCCATGCGAGGTCTGTGATACCTTCAGGACGCTGAAGACCAATGCTCCCGTGGAATGGCGGTGGTCCGGTCCGGACCGGCACGACTACGAGATTCATGATTTCCCCTTCAAGGATATTGACGGTACGCCGATGATCATGGAAGTCGGTATCGACATTACCGAGATAACGCGGGCCAAGCAGGCGCTGCGCGAAGCCAATGCCTCACTGGAGCAGCGCGTGGTCGAACGCACGGCCGAACTGGACGCGGCGCGGCGCGAAGCCGAGAAAGCGCACGACCTGTTGCGGGTGACCATGGACAATGCGCCGGCCCTGATGTCTTACATCGACCGGGAATGCCGGTTCCGGCGCGCCAACAGAAATTACGAGCTGTGGTTCGGCTACACTCCCGAGCAGGTATGCGGCCGTCACATGCGGGAAATCGTCGGCGAGGAGGCCTGGCAGGCTATCTCTCCTTATATCCAGCGTGTTCTGGCCGGGGAGCGAGTCGCTTTCGAACGCCTTGTCACTTTACCCAATATCGGCCCTCGCTGGGTTCATGCAACGTATTCCCCGGACTTCGATGCCGAAGGGCGGGTTCAGGGATTCGTCGTCCACGTGCTCGATATCAGCGAGCGTAAACGCGCCGAGGAAGCACTGCACGAAGCCGACCGGCGCAAGGATGAGTTTCTCGCCATGCTCGCCCACGAGCTGCGCAACCCCTTGGCGCCGATCAGCAACGCCGTGCAGATCATGAAGCAATCCAGTTCCGATGAAACGCGGCTGTCCTGGTGTCGCGATGTCATTAGCCGACAAGTCGAGCAGCTAGTTCGCCTGGTGGACGATCTGATGGACGTCTCGCGTATCAGCCGCGGCAAGATCGAACTCAAGAAAGACCTTCTCGAAGTCGCTGTCATCGTGCAGCGGGCGGTCGAAACCAGCCAGCCGCTGATCGATGCCCGCCGTCATGAATTATCCGTGCGCCTGCCGTCTGAGCCTCTAATCGTCGAGGGCGACCTTGTGCGGCTGTCGCAAGTCGTGTCGAACCTGCTCAACAATGCGGCAAAATATACCGACGAAGGCGGATGTATCGCTCTGACCGTTAACCATGAAAACGATGACATTTTCATCCGGGTCCGTGACAACGGCCGAGGCATCGATCCTTCGGTGCTGCCCAGCCTGTTTCAACTGTTCTATCAGGTGGACCGCACCATCGACCGCTCGGAAGGCGGATTGGGCATTGGCCTTTCGCTGGTCAACAGCCTGGTATCGATGCACGGCGGCGAAGTCTGGGCCGTCAGCGAAGGCCGCGGCAAGGGCAGCGAATTCGTCATCCGCCTGCCTTGCCTGTCGCCTCCCCTGCCCGTTGATTTTCCTTACCCGGCAGTCCTCCTCCCTTCTGTTGAAGCGCCCCTGCGCATGCTGGTGGTCGATGATAATCGTGATGCCGCCCAGAGTCTGTCCATACTGCTGACCAGCATGGGGCATAAGGTATTGCTGGCTTATGACGGCCACGCCGCGTTGAAAATCGCACGGACTGAACGGCCTCAAGTCGTGCTGCTCGACATCGGTCTGCCCGGCATGGATGGCTATGCCGTTGCACGAGCGATACGGCGACATCCGGCTCTGGCAACAACGCAGCTGATTGCCCTGAGCGGCTATAGCGGGCAAGAGAATCGCGAAAAGGCAAAGGCAGCCGGATTCGACGCTTATCTGACCAAACCGGTCAGTTTTGCCGATCTGCAGCATGTCCTGGCCCGGCAATCATTGTTCGGCCAGGCAACCAATCGGGCCAGCCTTCACTCTTCCTGACCATTCCGGCTCCCGGGCATGCCGCCACAGGTTGGGACGGCAGCCCTCATCCGGCCTTGCGGCGGCTTCTTTTATTCCTGCGCGTGATCAAAACCTTATCGATGCGCGTTCCGTCAAGGTCCACCACTTCGAAACGCCAATCGCCATATTCAAAGCTGTCCGTCAGGTGCGGAACCCTTTCCAGGCGGTACAGAATGAAGCCACCGGTCGTATTGTAGGCCTTATCTGCCTCGCCGGGAAAATCGGTGTCTATATCAAGCACCGACTTCAATCTTGCTATCGACACCCCGCCATCAATAAGCCACGAACCGTCTTCGCGCTGGACCACATCGGGATCGAGTTCGGATTCCGCCGTCGGGAAATCGCCGACGATAGCGGTAAAAACGTCGGTGAGCGTGACTAGACCCTCCAACTCGCCGTATTCGTCGACGATCAGGGCAATATCGTCATGCTCTTTCCGGAATAGCTCCAGCAGATGAGTGAGCGTGATGGAATCGGGCATATAAAGCGGCGGACGCATTGTTTTCTCGATATTGAACCGGCCTTCCATCATCGATTTCAACAGATCGCCGCGATGCAGAATCCCGAGTACATTTTCCAGGCCGTCCCGGCAAACCACCAGACGCTCATACTGGCAATCAGCAATTTTCAGCTTGACTTCATCTTCCGGAGCCGCCAGGTCAATAGCGAAAACCTCCTTGCGCGGTGTCATAATGGCGCCGACACGCTGTTCATCCAATCTCAGCACATTGGAAACCAATTTACTCTCGCTGGCATGGAAAACACCGGTTTCGGAACCCATTTCCATCAATAACCTGATTTCCTCGTTGGTGACCGAAGCCGGCCGGGGACGGTGAGCGCCGATGAGGCGGAGCAGCAAGTTCCCTGAAACCGACAGCAGCCAGACCAATGGGCTGGCAATTCTGGATAAAAAACTCATCGGGCGGGCAATCACAACGGCAATGCCTTCCGAGTACAGCAAAGCCAGACGCTTAGGGACGAGTTCGCCGACCACCACGGAAAAATATGTGATTAAAACCACCGTCAAGGTCAGGGCGACGCCTCTGGCATGCGGTTCGAAAGCCGGAATTTTGACCAGCTGCTCATAGATGGGCACCGCCAGTGTTTCTTCGCCCAGCGCACCGGTCAGAATGCCGACGGAGGTGATGCCAATTTGGATAGTCGACAGAAAACGGGACGGTTCTTCGTGCAGTTTAAGCGCCGTATTGGCACCCGAACGCCGCTCGGCCGCCAGCTTCTGCAGGCGCGCTTTTCGGGAAGAAACAACCGACATTTCCGACATTGAGAAAATGCCATTGATAACAATTAAGATAAGGATAAGACCGATGTCCATTGTATGAGCCGCCTCTTACCGTTACCGGCGCGACTGAGGAGATAAGTGAGCCAGGATGATACCATACCCTGAACCTGATTACGGAACCGCCAGGCAAACAGCCTTTCGAATCCAACAACAGCCAATTCCTAAAGGTAATCCCATGAAAGCGATGGTATTGAAACAGCTCTGCGATTTAAAAGAACACCAGACGCCGCTTGAATTGATGGAGGTCCCGATCCCCGTTCCGGGAGACAAGGAAATCCTGCTCAAGGTTTCCGCATGCGGTGTTTGCCACACCGAACTCGATGAAATCGAGGGCAGAACCCCACCGCCGTACTTGCCGGTTATCCCCGGGCACCAGGTCGTGGGCCGTGTTCACACAGTCGGAAGCAGCGTACAGCAGCTCAAACCGGGCGACCGGGTTGGCATCGCCTGGATTTTTTCCGCTTGCGGGACATGCAAGTTCTGCCGGGCCGGTCATGAGAATCTATGCCCTGATTTCGAGGCCACCGGCCGCGATACCAATGGCGGCTATGCTGAGTACATGACGGTGAGCGAGGATTTCGCTTACCGGATACCTAACGCCTTTTCCGATCTGCAGGCCGCTCCGTTATTATGCGCCGGCGCCATCGGTTACCGGTCTCTGCGGCTGACCGGGCTTGAGGATGGACAGCGTTTGGGTTTGACGGGATTTGGCGCATCGGGCCATCTGGTTCTGAAAATGGCCCGGTTCCGCTATCCTAACACCGACGTGTTCGTGTTTGCCAGAAGCGCCGAAGAGCGCGCATTCGCCCTGGAACTGGGCGCCGTCTGGGCCGGCGAGACAAGCGAACGGGCGCCCTGTAAACTGGACAGCATCATAGACACAACACCGGCCTGGCTGCCCGTCGTGGAAGCCCTGGCGAACCTCGATGCGGGCGGCCGGCTTGTAATCAACGCGATCCGCAAGGAAGGCGACAAGCAGAGCCTGCTGCAACTGGATTATCCGCAACATCTCTGGCAGGAAAAGGAAATCAAGAGCGTCGCCAACATCACCCGGACCGATGTCCTGGAATTTCTGGACCTGGCCGCTGAAATGAACGTGGCTCCCGAAGTTCAGATATTCGCGCTGGAACAGGCCAACGAGGCTCTGGTCGAACTGAAAACGGGCAGAATCCGCGGCGCCAAGGTGCTGAAAGTCGATTGAAGGCCAAAAGCAGGCGCCTCTAGGCGACACGAATGACCGCATGGACAGGAAATGACCCTGGCAGTCCTCTGCGGCAACATGCGCCATCCGGCTCCCCGGACCGGAGAAGGAAAACGTTGATAATTCTAATAATAAGGTACACAAACATGTCAAGCATCGACAACAGCACGACAACAGCCCATTACACCTGCCCCATGCATCCCGAAATTCAGTCCCTCCGGCCAGGAAACTGCCCAAAGTGCGGCATGGCGCTTGAGCCGGTCGAAATGCCCCGGCCCGTATCCCATACCGAATGGGTCTGCCCGATGCATCCGGAAATCGTCCGTGACGAGCCGGGCAATTGCCCTATCTGCGGCATGGCGCTTGAGCCCAGGACAGTCGATGCCGGGCAAGCCGAACAGAACCCCGAACTGACGGACATGAGCCGCCGGTTCTGGTTTGCCGCCGCGTTGACCGTGCCGCTGGTCATCGTTGCCATGGGCGACATGCTGCCCGGGCAGCCTGTTTCACAACTTTTCTCGATGCGGACCCGCACGCTCATTGAGCTGGTATTGGCGACCCCGGTCTGCCTGTGGTCGGCCTGGCCGTTTTACGTTCGCGCCGTGCAATCGGTAAAAAACCGCAGCCTCAACATGTTCACGCTGATCGGGCTGGGCGTCAGCGTAGCCTATGTCTACAGCGTGATCGCGGCCCTGTTCCCGGACATTTTTCCCGCTTCGTTCCGCGAGCACGGCGAGGTTGGCATCTACTTCGAGGCCGCCTCCGTGATCGTGACCCTGATCCTGCTCGGTCAGGTCATCGAACTGCGCGCCCGCAGCCAAACTAGCCAGGCCATCAAAAAATTGCTGGGCATGCAGGCGACAACGGCGCGCCGTCTGGCCGACGACGGCACCGAGGCGGATGTACCGCTGGATGCGGTGCAGGCCGGCGACCGGCTGCGCGTGCGGCCGGGCGAGAAAATACCGGTGGACGGCGTGGTGCTGGAAGGCGCCAGTTCGGTGGATGAATCGATGGTCACGGGCGAGCCGATCCCGGCCGAAAAGCACGAAGGCGACCGCGTCATCGGCTCGACCATCAACAACACCGGCGGCCTGGTCATGCGCGCCGAAAAAGTCGGCGCGGAAACGCTGCTGTCGCGCATCGTGGCGATGGTGGCCGAGGCGCAGCGCACCCGCGCGCCGATTCAGAAGCTGGCCGACATCATCGCCGGCTATTTCGTACCCGTCGTGGTCGTTATCGCGATCATCACGTTTATCGTCTGGTCTGTTGCCGGACCCGAGCCGCGCATGGCCTACGCGCTCATCAACGCCATCGCCGTGCTGATCATTGCCTGTCCGTGCGCCCTCGGCCTGGCGACGCCCATGTCCATCATGGTGGCGACGGGCAAAGGCGCCGGCGCCGGCATTCTGTTCAAAAACGCCGAAGCCATCGAGCTGATGCGTAAAATCGACACGCTGGTCGTGGACAAGACCGGGACGCTGACCGAGGGCAAGCCGAAACTCGTCAGTGTCACGACTGCCGATAACATTGGAGAAAACGACCTTTTGCGTTTCGCCGCGAGCATCGAACGCGGCAGCGAGCATCCGCTGGCGGAAGCCATCGTCAAGGGGGCCGAGGACCGCGGTATCGACCTGACCCGCGTCGAGGATTTTGCCTCCGTTACCGGCCAGGGCGTCAAAGGCCGCGTCGATGGCCATGACATCGCGCTCGGCAACCGCGCACTGATGGCCAGCCTGGACATCGAGCCGGGCGATCTTGCAGCCCGCGCCGAGGAACTGCGCGGCGACGGCCAGACCGTCATGTTCGTCTCGGCCGACGGCAGGCCGGCGGGGCTCGTCGGCGTGGCCGATCCGATCAAGGACAGCACGCCCGACGCCATCCGGGCGCTGCATCACGAGCACATCCGCATCGTGATGCTCACGGGCGACAGCCGTACCACAGCCCAGGCCGTCGCCGACAAGCTCGGTATCGACGAGATCATGGCCGAAGTCCTGCCCGATCAGAAGGCCGATATGGTCAAGCGTCTGCAGGCCGAAGGCCGTATCGTGACCATGGCCGGCGACGGCATCAACGATGCGCCGGCGCTGGCTCGGGCGCATGTCGGCATCGCCATGGGCACAGGCACGGACGTGGCCATGGAAAGCGCCGGTGTCACGCTCGTGAAAGGCGATCTGCGTGGGATTGCCCGTGCCCGACGGCTGAGCCGGCAGACGATGGCTAACATCAAACAAAATCTGTTCTTCGCCTTCGTTTACAATTTTGCCGGCATTCCTATCGCCGCCGGGGTTCTGTTTCCGTTCTTCGGCCTGCTGCTCAGCCCGATGATTGCCGCTGCCGCCATGAGCTTGAGCTCCGTATCAGTAATCGGCAATGCCCTCAGGTTGCGCGGCGCGAAATTGTAGCAAGCGCTGTTCAAGCCATTTCCGCCATTATGCAGCCGACCGCTCATGCTCACGCGCCTAAAAAACGGCGTTCTCTGCAATGCTTTATTTTTTATTGAAAAACCGGTCCTAATCTCCTATGCTCAGCGGTAAGGTTTTTAATTGTTATTCAAAATCTTGCTGGAATTACTCCTAAATAACTCAAACAACAAAGGGGACTGTATGAAGATCGGTATACCCAAAGAGATTCATGAGGGTGAAAAACGTGTAGCTACAACGCCAGAAGCGGCGGAAAAAATCATTAAAATGGGCTTTGAAGTCAGCCTGGAAAGCGGCGCCGGCGCAGGTGCCGATATTTCGGACGAGGCCTATAAAGAAGTCGGCGTCACAATCGTTAAATCGACCAAGGCGCTTTGGAAAAACGCTGACATCATCATGAAGGTCAGGCCGCCTGAACGCCATCCTGAACTGGCTATCGACGAGGTTGAACTTCTATCCCAGGGCCGTCACTTGATCAGCTTTATCTGGCCGGCGCAAAACGAAGAATTAATGCAAAAACTCGCCGCCAAGGGCGCGACCGTGCTGGCCATGGACAGCGTGCCGCGCATATCCCGGGCACAAAAACTCGATGCCCTCAGTTCCATGGCCAACATCGCCGGCTACAGGGCCGTCATTGAGGCGGCGCAGCATTTCGGCCGTTTCTTTACCGGCCAGATTACCGCCGCCGGCAAAATCCCTCCCGCCAAGGTATTGGTGATCGGCGCCGGTGTTGCGGGCCTTGCGGCCATCGGCACGGCCAAGGGAATGGGAGCAATTGTTAGAGCCTTCGATACGCGGCCTGAGGTCAAGGAACAGATTGAAAGCATGGATGCCGAGTTTCTGATGCTGGATTTTGAAGAGGAAGGCTCTGGAACCGGCGGTTACGCCAAAACCATGTCGAAGGAATTTATTGAAGCCGAAATGGCGCTGTTCGCGCGCCAGGCCATGGAAGTCGACATCATCATCACCACGGCCCTGATTCCGGGCAAGCCCGCGCCCGAATTGATTACCCAGGGCATGGTCAAGTCGATGAAGCCGGGCAGCGTCATCGTCGATCTGGCGGCCGAACAAGGCGGCAACTGCGCCCTGACCGAGAAGGACAAAGTGGTTGTCAAACTCGACGTGACGATTATCGGTTATACCAACCTGCCCAGCCGTCTGGCCAACCAGTCCAGCCAGCTTTACGCGACCAACCTCAGGCATCTATTGACGGAGCTCTGCCCCGAAAAGAACGGGGTGCTCAACGTCAACATGGACGATGAGGTGATACGCGGCACGACGGTCATCAAGGAAGGTAAGATCACCTGGCCGCCGCCACCGCCCAAGTTATCGGTTGCCCCTCCTCCGCAAACAGACGCCCCCGCCTATCCCGCCGTCCAGGCACAAGAAAAAAAATCCGCAATTCCCGATTCCATCAAACAACTGATGCCGTTAATTGTCGGCGGGCTTGCCCTGTTCGGTATCGGCTCTGTCGCGCCGACCTCTTTCATGTCGCATTTTACCGTCTTTGTGCTGGCCTGCTTCATCGGTTATCAGGTGATCTGGAATGTAACGCCGTCGCTGCATACGCCGCTGATGAGCGTGACCAACGCCATCAGCGGCATCATCGTGATCGGCGCGCTGGTCCAGATTTCAGCACCGGGCGCCATCGTCAGTATTCTGGCCGGCCTGGCCATACTCATTGCGTCCATCAATATTGCCGGCGGCTTTTTAGTCACGCGCCGCATGCTTGAAATGTTCAGGAAATAAGGAGGGATATGATGTCTCAAAGCTTAGTCACGATGTCTTACATCGCCGCCACCATTCTGTTCATTTTAAGCCTGAGCGGTTTAAGCCATCAGGAAACCGCCCGCCGCGGCAATTATTACGGCATGGCCGGCATGGCCATCGCCATCATCGCCACCGCGTTAAGCGATGCGGTTAATGCTTATGTCATTTTAATTCTGGCCTTGCTGGTCGGCGGCGCTATCGGCGCCAAGGCGGCCTTAAGGGTTGAGATGACGCAAATGCCCGAACTGGTCGCCATCATGCACAGCCTGGTTGGCCTGGCTGCGGTTCTGGTCGGTTACGCCAATTTCATGGATACCGGCGCCAGTCTTTCGGGTGTCGAGAAAACGATTCATGAAACGGAAATTTATATCGGCGTTTTAATTGGCGCCGTCACGTTCTCAGGCTCGGTAATCGCCTTCGGCAAGCTCAGCGGCAAAATCAATGGCAAGCCGGTTCTGATTCCGTTACGTCACTGGCTGAATCTGGCCTTGCTGATTTTCGTTATCGGCTTGGGCCAGGTGTTTCTCGAACAGGCCGAAAGCGGCGGCGGTTTTTGGCCGCTGTTGATCATGACATTCATCGCGCTGGCTTTCGGCGTGCATATGGTCATGGCCATCGGCGGGGCTGACATGCCGGTGGTCGTGTCGATGCTGAACAGCTATTCGGGTTGGGCCGCCGCGGCCACCGGTTTTATGCTCAGCAACGATTTGCTGATCGTGACCGGCGCCCTGGTCGGCAGTAGCGGCGCCATTCTCAGCTACATCATGTGCCGCGCCATGAACCGCAATTTCATCAGCGTCATCGCCGGCGGTTTCGGTACCGGCTCAAGTGGCGAGGCGGCTGCCGTCGAAGGCGACGTCTACCCTATCGAAGCCGAGGAAACAGCGCAGATGCTGCTGGCGGCTAAAAATATCATGATCATTCCCGGCTACGGCATGGCTGTGGCGCAAGCCCAGCATACGGTCAATGAAATCACCAAGCTGCTCCGGGACAAAGGCAAGAAAGTCCGCTTCGGCATCCATCCGGTGGCGGGGCGCATGCCCGGACACATGAACGTATTGCTGGCGGAAGCCAAAGTACCCTACGATATCGTTTATGAAATGGATGAAATCAACGAGGATTTTCCCAATGTCGACGTTACGATCGTGATCGGCGCCAACGATATCGTCAACCCGTCCGCGCTCGATGATCCCAACAGCCCAATCGCCGGCATGCCGGTACTGGAATGCTGGAAAGGCGGCACCACGATTGCGCTGAAACGCAGCATGGCCTCGGGCTATGCCGGCGTCGGCAATCCGTTGTTTGTACTGGAAAACACGCGCATGCTGTTCGGCGATGCCAATGAGACGATGCAGGCGGTGTTGAAGGCATTGCAGCATTGATTGAGTAAGGTTTAAGGTATGCCTGTTACGCCTTGAACCTTATTTTTTAATATAAGGAGCCTACTAATGAAAAAAAATCAGAACGACAGTATAAAAATCACTCTGTTAATAGTAGCGGCAGCCTTGCTATCCGGCTGCGGCGATGATCGGAAAGAGGCGACCCAAGAAACTGAACAGACTATTCCCGAAAGCGTGCCGACAAAGCCGGCTCCGCCGGTTGAGAGCGATGCGCCAAAGACGCCGGAGCAGCGTATAGAGGCGCCGGAAAGCGAACCCGAGCCGGCAGGGGTTGATAAAATACCCGAACCTCCTGAAGGTAAAGCCGCTGAACCAGCTGAGGCTTTGTTGCCTCCACCCGATACCGAAACCGAAATTGAGACCGAAACCTCATCAGCCGTTGCTACCGATCAAAAAGCGGCAAGCGATGCCACGGAAATCGTTAAACCCACGCCTGCGGAAGTGCGCAAGATCCAGCAGGGATTGCTCGATGCAGGCTTTAACCCGGGGCCGGTCGATGGCTTAATCGGCCCGAAAACCATGACCGCCCTGGAAAGCTTTCAAAAGCAAAAGGGTCTGGCTGCCGGTCATATTACCAAAGAAACGCTACAGGCATTAGGCATTACCCGATAAAAGCAGGCGCCAGGTTGACTTGCCAGTAATGGCAGCCTTAATTTCCTGATTGCCGAGCTCCATTGTCAGTTTTACACATCTGCGTGGGGTCAGGACTTGCGCATGCAGTATGCATGCGCAAGTCCTGACCTCGATATCTTCCTGAGACAAAAATAGCCGGGGGGCAAACTCATTCCAACCCGTGCTATTTCTTCTTGCGTGGATCATCGCCAGGATTTATATACATGATATCCCATGGTCCAGTGGCGATTAGCTCGACGATCGTTTCCTCATCGGTTGTCCAGACATAATGGGGGTGACCTGCGGGTAATACGAAACTTGAACCTGCTTTAAGCATCTCGCCCTTCTCCATGTCGAATGTATTACCTATGCCATTTCCTAATTCGCCGCGCAGGACTGTGATTACCTCCGTAAAGGGGTGCATGTGCGGTGGTATCGGATAATTGGACGGAAATTTTAACCAAGCGATGAAAACGCCTGCTTTGGTTGGATCACCAACCAGAACTACACTTTGAGCGCCTTTAGGGAGTATCGGTTCGTCATTCCATTTAACGGTATCTGGCGTAAACGATTCCATGGTAGCAGCACGCATGCGATCGATTTTGTCTTGGGCTAATGCGGAACCTGCGAAAGAAACAATAATTACCGCTAGCAAAAAAATTCTCATCTGGTCTCTCTCTTTCTACGCAACTTGATGTCTATGGTTTAACTGAACCACCGCGTTGCGCTGAAACAATATGTTGTACAGTCCGCAAACTAAACCACACCATCAGCGCTCATGCAAACAAATCGCACCGATACTTCCCGGCGGCGCTATTTAAGCGGTTGAGCCTTTGGGTTATGCCGAACAATAAAAGCCTCAATCGCATTTTTACTAATGAGCATGGAATAAATCAGGGAATTGTAGGTGCGAACTCACTTGTGCCCTTCAGGGTATTCGCACTGTGCGGATACCCTGAAGGGCATAAATAAATCCGCACCTACACCGGAAATTCATCCGCGTATTTGAGGAAGTTATTTTATGCGCGTTCCTTAATTCTTCAGCGCAACTGAAACTGGCTCCTTTTTCAACCAGTCATCATTTTTCTTGTGGGTGCAGTCACGATCCAGGTTATCGCAACATTCAATATGCTGATTTTTATAATTCCCGCGTCGCGCTGAACTTGATATCAGGCCAGCGCTCCTCAGTCAGTTGCAGATTGACCCGGCTGCTGGCCAGATAGACCAGATAACCGCCGCCGTCCTCAGCCAGGTTGTCGAAGGCTTTATTCCTGAATTCCTCCAGTTTGCCGGGTTTGTCGGAACTGACCCAGCGCACGGTGGAAACCGATACGGCATCGTACACGCATTCGACATTGTATTCTGCCTTCAGTCGGTAGGCGGTGACGTCAAACTGCAGCACGCCCACGGCGCCGAGAATAAGATCATTGTTTTTCAGCGGCCTGAACAGCTGCGTCGCGCCCTCTTCAGTCAACTGTACAAGGCCTTTTTGCAGCGCCTTGGCTCTGAGCGGATCTTTCAACACCACGCGGCGAAACAATTCCGGCGCGAAATACGGAATGCCACCGTATTTGAGGACTTCGCCCTGGGTAAAGGTATCTCCGACCTGAATCGTGCCGTGATTGTGCAGGCCGATGATGTCGCCCGGATACGCTTCCTCGACGCTTTTGCGCGTGTCGGCCTGAAACGTGATCGCATTGGCTACCTGAATATTCTTGCCGATGCGGACATGATTGATCTTCATGCCCTTGTCGAACTTGCCCGAACAGACACGCAGGAAAGCCACGCGGTCACGGTGCGCCGGATCCATGTTAGCCTGCACCTTGAATACAAAGCCGCTGAATTTTTCTTCTTCGGGCGAAACGGTGCGTTGCAGGGCTTCGCGCGGCTTGGGCGACGGCGCGTATTCGGCGAACGCATCGAGCAATTCCAGAATGCCGAAATTGTTGATGGCGGAGCCGAAAAATACCGGCGTCTGCCTGCCCGCCAGATATTCATCCAGATCGAACTCGTGGCTGGCGCCTTTCACCAGGTTGATTTCATCCCTTAATTCCTCAGCCTGATCCTGCAGCAATTCATCCAGCTTCGGATTATCCAGGCCCTTTATGATTTCGGCTTCGGCTATTCTGCCGCCGTGCTGGGCGCTGAACAGATGAATTTCATCCTTATACAGATGATAAACGCCTTTGAAACGCTTGCCCATGCCGATAGGCCAGGTCATGGGCGCGCAATCGATTTTAAGGACATCCTCAACCTCGTCCATCAACTCAATCGGCTCCCGCCCTTCCCGATCCAGTTTGTTGATAAAGGTCAGGATGGGCGTCGTGCGCAGGCGGCAGACTTCCATCAGGTTGATCGTTCGTTCCTCGACACCCTTGGCGACGTCTATGACCATCAGGGCCGAGTCGACGGCCGTCAGCGTCCGGTAGGTGTCTTCGGAGAAGTCTTCGTGCCCGGGCGTGTCCAGCAGATTGATAATACGGTCTTTATGCTCGAACTGCATGACCGAGGTCGTAACCGAGATCCCTCGCTCCTTTTCCATTTCCATCCAGTCGGATGTGGCATGACGTGCGGCTTTCCGGCCTTTTACCGAACCTGCCAGCTGAATGGCGCCGCCGAACAGCAACAGTTTTTCGGTCAGTGTGGTTTTACCTGCGTCAGGGTGGGAAATGATAGCGAACGTGCGCCGACGCCGCAGTTCTGTAAGTAATTCTGACATGCCTTTGATTTATGGGAATTTGCTAAGAAAATGGCCAATTATAACTTATTATTAAAAGTGATGTATTTTCAATATAATGCATCAATCTAATGACAGGAGTTTATATGATTTTTCTACAACGTTTTATCTTACTGTGTTGGTTTTTTTCTTTGACAGCCTGCTCAAGCATGTATTACAGCGGCCTGGAAAAAATAGGCATCCCTAAACGCGAGGTCATGGTCCATCGGGTTGAAAAAGCGCGCGATACACAGGAAGAAACCAAGGAACAATTCAAGTCGGCGCTGGAACAGTTCACCGCCCTGACCAATTTTAAAGGCGGAAACCTTGAGGCAACCTATAACAAGCTGAACAGCGAATACGAGGACAGCGTCAGCAAAGCCGAGGAAGTCAGTAAGCGTATCAGCGACATCGAGGATGTCTCCGGCGCATTATTCCGCGAATGGGAAGAGGAATTGAATCAATACAGCAATCCATCACTAAAACGCAGCAGCCAGCAAAAATTAACGGCTACAAAAGCGCACTATAACCAGCTTATCGCCGCCATGCGCCGCGCCGAGTCCAAAATAGCGCCGGTACTCAGCGTGTTTAGGGATCAGGTTTTATATTTGAAGCACAACCTGAACGCTCAGGCGATAGCTTCCTTGAAAGACCAACTGGGCCTGGTGCAATCCGACGTGTCGGCTTTGGTTGCGGCCATGGAGCAATCGATTCACGAAGCCAATGCTTTTATACAAACCATGGAAAAGCAGTAACACCGGTTTGCGGACGGTTAAAAATCAATCAAATTGTTGCCATACGGGCAAATCGCACGCCCCTGATTGAAATCGGGAGGCGTGCGATTTGCCACAGATTCAGCCTCAGATCACCCAAGCCACTTATTAGCTACTTGTTATAGTCAAAACTTCCGGCCGGCCGCGCAAAAGTATATTTCGCCGGATTGACTACCAGGGTCTCCGCCATCAATCCAATTGCCTTATGCGGTGCCGGAATGGTCGCCAGTGCGGTAATCGGCAATAAGCCGACAAATGCCGCGGTTCCGACCACCATGCCGACAAAGGATAGCGGCCTGACCACGGCGACATCGGCCAACACGTCATAACCGTCTATTGCCTGGGGTTCGGCGGAAAGCATACTGGAAAACAATAGTGCGGCGGCCAAGAACAGCGCTTGAGCATGTTTCATAACTGTACAATCTCGTCTTTAGAAAACAGAACGGCTAAGCCTAGTCAAACTTTAACAACTCAACCAATGAATTGATATTATTCATGTGCTGGCAGCGAGCCTGAAACATTTCCGGCACAGCCGCTGTGACAAAGGCGGGCAAACAACCTTATACTGCGATATTTTGCGCAGCACAGGGTATCATTTTTTATTCTGCGTGCGCCAGAAATTGACTATTTCATCCACATCCAGGTCGGTTGGCCCTTCCCGCCAACTGGTAAAATAATCGACGTCGTTACTCTTCGGTTCCGGATTGGGTCGGTAAATCTGCACGCGCGTCGGTAACGGCGCCGCCTCGCCCAGCAC
Source organism: Methylobacter marinus A45 (assembly GCF_000383855.1). Taxonomy (GTDB): domain Bacteria; phylum Pseudomonadota; class Gammaproteobacteria; order Methylococcales; family Methylomonadaceae; genus Methylobacter; species Methylobacter marinus. Next base: position 4,048,542 of record NZ_KB912877.1, on the reverse strand, counting down.
CAGCGCCTCCCCTCTGCCCAGGGAACTCAGAATATCGGTCAAGTCGCCTTCGGCTTCAGGAACGAGCCCGCGAATGTATGCCTGGTCATCCGGGTTGGTGGTACGTAGGCAAATGTAGGAACTGCACTGCGACAGCATGGTTTCCGATAATTCGGTAGGCCGCTGGCTGACGACACCGATCGATACGCCGTATTTACGCCCTTCCTTGGCGATGCGCTCCATCATCTTTTTAGTACCTTCGAACGCGCCGTTCTTTTCCCTGGGAATGTAGGCATGCGCTTCTTCGCAAATCAGGGTAATGGGAAAATCACGCCGGCGCGGATTCCAGTAATTGAACTCGTAGGCCAGACGGCCTACCTGCGCGGAAACGGCGGGCCTGACGTCTGTCGGCACGGAACTTAAATCGACGACGGTAATGTTGGCTTTCTTATCGCCGAGCCCGACAAACTGCCGCAGCAGATCGGACATGCTTTCGGAAGTGTTGCGTATTTTCGGCTTCAGCAGGAAATCATAGCGGACGTCATTGAACCGGCTTTGCATTCTGATCAAAAATTCGTCGAACTGGCCGAATAAGGCCCCCTGCACCTTGCCGAAGTCTTTTCGTTCTTCGTTGGCTGCCTTGAATTGCATGTACATCTCGGCCAGTGAGAAATAAATCGGCGTATCGATTGAAACCGTTGGCAAACCGATTCTTTTGGCCTCCTTACGCTTGAGCTGTTGCAACACTTCGCGCAGAAAAGACATTTGCAACGTGGCGCCCTTGTCGTCCCGGTCTATGAATAAATCGACCAGTTCAGCATAGGTCATCATCCAGTACGGCATTTCCATTTCCATGGCATCAACATAATTGACCAGCTCGTCCGGAAATGCCGATTGAATCGTACCGTCGTCATCCTTCCAGCAATACTCGCCGTGCAGGTCCAGCATGATGATATGGCTTTTGGGCATGGCTCTGATCGTATTCTGAATCAGGCTGGTGACGGTCCATGACTTACCGGAACCCGACTGTCCGACGATGGCGAAATGGCGGCCGAAAAGTGCGCGCGGATCGAGGCTTAGGTGATAATCCTTGTGCGAAGCGAGCTGGCCGATAAAGAATTTGTAATCGCGGAATTTCGAGAAAATGGCGTTGATTTCGTTCAAGCCAACGGCATAGACCTTGGCGCCCGGCGTCGGGTAATGGCGCACGCCGCGGATAAATGTGCCATCACTCTGAATCTCTCCAACCGGAATCAGGGAAATGAACCGGTCCGACCTGCGCCGGTCGTCGCTGTCGAAACGGTCTTTTTCCCACATCTTGAAGACCAGCGCCAGAACGCCGATATTAGCCTGCCGGATAACGACATAAGATCCGATGTTGCCGGCCAGTATTTCTTCGTCGCCTACCTTGATGATCGGCGTATCGATTGAATGCTCTTCGGTTATCCTGGCATCCATGCCGTCGCCGCGGACTTCGGATAAATAGCCGATCAGGATATCGGATTGTTGCTCGGACATTGTCATACTCATTTATAAAATAAATATATCAAGCTTAGTCCAGTTTCCGAAAGGCACAAGAGACAAGGTATCAGGCAGCAAACCCTGTGGCCGGAAAATTCCAGGAACTATAATCACTGGTGCTTCGGAATTACCCTCCAAAGTCAGCCAATAGATCAATAAACCACAAAGAAAATCTCCGTGTTCTCTGTGTCCTTCGTGATTTATTGCTCTGTGAATTGATGCCAGTGAGGATTAGTTTTTTTCATCAATCCACTCATAAAGCTCCGTCAGAGCCGGGTCGCATTTGCAGCAACTGGTGCCGCAGGACGATTCCAGCGGCATTTTTCGTACTTTGCCCTTGCTGATCCATTTACTCAGCATACCGCGCAACGCGTCGGCATCCGTACCGAAATGGTTGACCAGATCGATCAGGGCTACCCGGTGCTGTTGCTGTAAATAGCTTCTCAAATCAGACAGTATCACTATAAGGCTCCCCCGTTATTTTTGTGCCGCTGTTTTTACCGACCAACCACAGGCCGAGCAGCACAGCCAGAAAGGCCAGTATCAACCCTGTCATCCAACCCAAGGAATATTCAGGATGCAGACGGTAAGTCATGGCCTGATAAAAAACGGTGGCCGTCATATAAGCCATGCCCGTGGTCCAGAATACGACAAACAGGGTCCAGCCCAGATTCGTTTCCCGGTAGATGGCGGCCGTCGCTGCCACGCAGGGCGCATATAACAAAATAAACAATAAATAGGCAAAGGCACCGACTTGGCCGTCAAAACTGTTTTGCATGGCTGCAAAAGTGCCGGTATTGACTTCCTGCTCGTTGGCGGCGGAATCGAGGTCGTTGACCGGACCGATATTTAATCCCAGCGGGTCCAGCAGATTATCGGCCACTGCCCGCAGGTTTTCAGGCACAGTCAGACAGGCTTTGATCAAGGCCTCTTTCAGGTCAAATGCTTCCGTATCGAAAGCGGCCGATTCTGTCTCGCCCAATTGGCTGTATAACGCGTCGAGAGTCCCGACCACGGCCTCTTTGGCCAATACACCGGTAAAAATACCGACTGTCGCCGGCCAGTTGTCATTATCGATGCCCATCGGCTTAAAAGCGGGCGTCAGGCTTCGCCCGATTTCGCTCAACACCGATTTATTGCTGTTTTCCTGACCAAAACTGCCATCCGTGCCCCAGGCATTCAGGAAATTCAGCACCAACACCATCGGCACGATAACCTTGCCGGCATTGAATAAGAACGATTTTAGCCGGTCCCAGGTTCGGATAAAAACTCCGCTCAGAGTCGGCATATGGTAAGTCGGCAATTCCATGATAAAGGGCGCCGACTCGCCTTTGAACAGCGTATGGCGCATGATCAGACCGGTCAGCACGGCCACGATGATGCCCAGCAGATACAAGCCGAAAACCAGGTTCTGGCCGCCGACCGGAAAGAAAGCCGCGGCAAACAAGGCGTAAACGGGCAGCCTGGCGCCGCAGGACATGAACGGATTCATCATATTAGTCAGAATTCTGTCGCGCTGATTTTCCAACGTGCGCGTCGCCATGATGGCCGGCACATTACAACCGAAACCGACAATCATCGGGACGAAGGATTTGCCCGGCAACCCGATCATGCGCATGAACCGGTCCATGACAAAAGCCGCCCTGGCCATGTAGCCCGAATCTTCCAGGGCCGACAGAAACATGAACAGAAAGCCGACGATAGGAATAAAAGTAGCGACGACCTGAATGCCGCCTCCGACACCGTTCGCCAGCATGACAATCAGCCAATCAGGCCAGTTTAGCCCTGTCAACACATGACTTAAGCCGTCGACCAGCAAAGCACCCACGGCCTGGTCAAAAAAATCAATAAAGGCACTGCCGATATTGATCGTAAACATGAACATCGCATACATGACCAGCAAAAAAACCGGAATGCCTAAAAATCTGTTCAACACGATATGATCGATTTTATCGGTCGTATGCCGGCTGATTTCATGCAGTTTGCAAACCGCGCCCTGTGTCAACCGGTTAACAAATCCATAGCGGGCATCGGCGGCGAGAATGTCGATTTCGTCATCGGTCTCATCCTCTACCCGCTGCTGCAAGGTTGAAACAGTGGAACTCACCTCGTTTCCCGCCAATTGTTTGGCCAGCGTATCCCCTTCCAATAACCGAACGGCCAGCCAGCGCCGATCACACTGGTGCTTTTTCGCTGTATCGTTCAACAATAATGACAGATCATCTATCGCCTGCTCCAAAGCGACTGGATAGGTAATTTTTAACGTGGGTACCGGCTTTGACGCTGCGGAATTGTTGATAGCCGCTTTTAAAGACTTAATGCCGCCTTTTGTTGAGGCGCTGATTGGAATGACAGGACAGCCCAGTTGTTCGGCAAGAAAATCAACATCAATTTTAATGCCCCGCTGCTTGACGACATCCATCATATTGAGCACCAAAATCATCGGCACTCGCATCTCGATCAGCTGCGATGTTAAATAAAGATTTCTTTCTATGCTTGAGGCATCAATGATATTGATGATTAAATCAGCTTCCTTGGAGGCCACATAATCGCGCGCAACTTTCTCATCCAAAGACACTTGATCGTCTGCTGCTTCCAGAGAATAGGTCCCCGGTAAATCAACCAGTTCGATAATTTTATTATCAAAGGTATATTCACCGGTCTTTTTCTCGACTGTAACGCCCGGCCAGTTGCCGACATGCTGCCTGGCGCCGGTAAGCGCATTAAAAAGTGTGGTTTTGCCGCAATTGGGATTGCCTACCACGCCTACCGTGAAATCGGCTTTCATCAATTTTTCTCTATCAGCAGGATTGCAGCTTCATCTTTGCGAAGCGTCAATGAGAATCCGCGCAGTTTGATTTCAACCGGATCGCCCATAGGGGCAAAACGAGTAATACTAAAAGCAGTACCCGGCGTCAAACCCATAGCCAGCAATCGTTTACGATAAGCTTTACCTGATGCATCAAAGCCGACTATTTTCCCTGAGTCACCTACAGCAAGATTTTTTAATCGTAACCACATAATTTAGCCTTGGGTATTAAGAGTTGGTGAAATATACGGATGGAACGGACTCTAATCAATAATCGTTCTCATTAAGAATGACTATATCACAATAATCTGCCACACTCAAAAACTCGTATCCCATTGGTCTGATTTTGATCATTTTCCACGAACTTGAGCGAACGACCGGCCAGATAATAAAAAACAAGAAAATAGTGAGGACTGATGCTGAAACCGCAGAGAGATGCTCATGTTTCTGTTTTAGCGGTTTTGGAAGCTTAATTGATACTATGCTTGAGGGGGATTCAATTTTGCGTTTACGAGGTAAAAAACCGGAAGAAGAATTATCGGCACCTCTACCGCAAATATCAATTGTAAAGACCCAGAGAAAGGATGTGAAATTTAGATTAGTTTGAAGTAAATGAGAATCAGGCAAAAAAGGGATCAACGCAATGACCAAGCACCTAAAAAATAATGATCACTCATGCTTCATTACAAATTCATAGGACTGTGGTTCTTGCGTTGATGATTATTCAATCAATTATTTTGCATTTTCCGCGCGATTCATCGACTCTATCGCGAAGCTCTTTGCCCGGCTTGAAATGGGGTACATATTTTTTTGCCAATGCCACAGAATCGCCGGTCTTGGGGTTACGCCCCATGCGTGGCGGACGTTCATGCAGAGAAAAGCTGCCAAAGCCTCTAATCTCAATGCGTTCGCCGGAAGATAATGCTTGATTCATTTTCTCAATGATGCACTTTACAGCCAGTTCCACGTCTTTTTGTGCAAGATGTGGTTGTTGTCTGGCAAGCGCTTCAATCAATTCGGATTTTGTCACATTCTATCCCGTGCAAATGAATAAAATCAGAGGGGTATGCATGTCATGCATACCCCGTATGGTTTTTATTTTTCCATTTGTTTAAAGATATCACCCAAGGTAGGTGTACTAGCTTGTTGCTGGGTGTAATCTTTAATAGCGTGAGACTCTTCTTCCTGATCTTTGGCTTTAATAGATAAGGAAATGGTTTTGCTTTTCTTATCCACACCGATGAACTTGGCTTCCACTGTATCGCCTTCTTTCAACAAGGTGCGTGCATCTTCAACGCGGTCACGTTGAATCTCGGAAGCGCGTATATAGCCTTCGACATGATCAGCCAATGTAACGACGGCGCCTTTGGCATCGACTTCTTTGATAGTGCCGGTTACCAGGCTGCCTTTCTCATGAGTAGCCAGGAAGTTTTGGAACGGATCCTGTTCCAGTTGCTTGATGCCCAAGGAAATACGCTCGCGCTCGGAATCAACCGCTAAAATGACGGTTTCCAGCTCATCGCCTTTTTTGAATTCACGAACCGCGGCTTCGCCGTCATCAGCCCAGGAGATATCGGACATATGCACCAGACCGTCAATGCCGCCTTCCAGACCGATGAAGATACCGAAATCGGTAATCGATTTGATTTTGCCTGTAATCTTGTCGCCTTTGTTATGAGTCGCGGCAAATTCATCCCATGGGTTGGTTTTGCATTGTTTCATGCCCAAAGAGATACGACGACGTTCTTCGTCGATTTCCAGTACCATGACTTCAACTTCGTCGCCCAACTGTACGATCTTGGATGGGTTAACGTTTTTGTTGGTCCAATCCATTTCAGACACGTGAACCAGACCTTCCACGCCTTCTTCGATTTCAACGAAGCAGCCGTAATCGGTCAGGTTGTTCACTTTACCGAATACGCGCGTACCGGCCGGGTAACGACGGTTGATGTTTTGCCACGGATCTTCACCCATTTGCTTCATGCCTAATGAAACACGATTCTTGTCCTTGTCGTATTTCAGCACCTTAACCTGGATTTCCTGACCGATTTCGACACACTCGGAAGGATGACGCACACGACGCCATGCCATATCGGTAATGTGTAACAGGCCGTCAATACCGCCCAGGTCGATAAATGCGCCGTAATCAGTGAGGTTTTTAACCACACCGGTAACGATTGCGCCTTCTTCGAGGGTTTTCAGCAATTCTTCTCTTTCAGCGCTGTATTCTTTTTCTACAACCGCACGACGTGACAGAACGACGTTATTACGTTTCTGGTCGATTTTGATAACCTTGAATTCCAGATCCCGGTTTTCCAGGAAAGTCGTATCTCTGATTGGACGCACGTCAACCAGTGAACCCGGCAGGAACGCACGCAATGCGCCAACGGCAACAGTGAAACCACCGCGTACCTTACCGGTAATACGGCCGGTAATCGTGGCTTCTTTTTCAAACGCCTCTTCCAGTTCAGACCAGGCTTTGTTTTTCTTTGCTTTATCTCGGGAAAGAAGTGTAGCGCCTAAACCATCTTCAAATAAATCAAGGGCAACTTCAATTTCGTCGCCGACTTTAACTTCCAGTTCGCCATCATTGTTCAAAAACTGCCATTTTGGAATGACACCTTCCGATTTGGAATGAGTACTGACAATGATCATATCGTTTTCGATATCGACTACTGTACCCATTAACATGGCGCCCGGGCGCATTTCTGTCTTGGTTAGACTTTCTTCAAATAATTCCGCAAAGCTTTCGCTCATTTTCAATTTTCCCAAGCCTGTCAAAATTCAAACAAGCCTTCTCGTTGTCAAAGTTAAAAAATACCACATCTAATGCATGCAGCTGTAAAAAAAGATCCTTAATGGATCAAATTTAGTATCTCGTCAATGACCGAATCAATCGTCATATCGGAGGAATCAATATAGAGCGCATCGCTGGCCATGGCCAATGGAGCCGTTTTTCGCTCCATATCACGACGATCCCGCTCTTCTATCTCACTCGTTAAGCGAGAAAGGTTAGCATCAATCCCTTTTTCCATCAACTGTTTATATCGTCTTTGCGCTCTTTCGGCGGCGCTCGCGGTTAAAAACACCTTTATTTCGGCATCAGGGAAAACTACCGTTCCCATATCGCGGCCATCAGCGACCAGCCCCGGCATCCTCCTGAAATCCCTTTGTTTTTCCAACAGCACGCGCCGCACTTCCGGCAATGCGGCAATCATTGAAGCCGCATTGCCCGTACTTTCAAGGCCCAGTTGAGGGGTAATATCCTCGCCATTGAGCTTGACGACCAGCTCATCATCACACTCAAACTCTAACGCCATTGATTGCGCTATTTTTACAATTTCAGGCTCATTAGTCAGTTCGACATGCTGTTTTAATACGGCAATGGCCAATGAACGATAGATAGAACCGCTATCGAGATAGTTCCAGCCCATTTTTTTTGCCACGGCCCGACTGACCGTGCCTTTGCCCGCCCCGCTAGGCCCATCAATCGTTAAAACCGGTATAGCCATTACCTCTCTCCGCAAACCAGATCGAGCCCCAGATGCTTGACCAGATCCTTGAATTCCGGAAAAGACGTATTCACATTCTCGCAATCATGAATGGTAATGGGGGCATCAGCACGCAACCCGGCAATTGAAAACGACATCGCGATGCGGTGGTCGCCATGAGAGATGACTTCGCCGCCGCCTATCTGTCCACCCTGAATGATCATGCCGTCCGCCGTCGGCTGCGCATCGACGCCTAAAATTTGTAAGCCATCAGCCATCACCTGAATCCGGTCCGATTCCTTGACCCGAAGTTCCTCCGCGCCTGTCAAGCGTGTTTGACCTTCCGCGCAGGCGGCTGCCACAAACAGCACCGGAAATTCGTCGATGGCCAACGGCACCAGCTCTTCCGGTATATCGATGCCTTTTAACGGACTGTAAACCACATGCAGATCGGCCACCGGCTCGCCACCGACCACGCGTTCATTGAGCACATCGATCCGGGCGCCCATCAATCTCAGGATATCGATCACGCCGGTACGCGTTGGATTTATGCCGACATGTTTTAACAATAAATCGGAACCCGGCGCAATGGATGCGCCGACCAGGAAAAACGCCGCCGATGAAATATCGCTGGGCACATCGATATCAGTCCCTTTCAAACACCCTTCGGCATTAATACTGACCTTGCTGCCCTGCTTTCTTACCGGGTAAGAAAAGCCGGTCAGCATGCGCTCGGTATGATCGCGCGTCGGAGCGGGCTCGGTTACAGTGGTTTCACCCTGCGCATACATGCCGGCCAGCAGCAGGCACGATTTGACCTGGGCGCTGGCCATCGGCATGACGTAATCGATACCGGTCAATTGCCCCGCCTTTCCGGTAATATGCAAAGGCGCCGTGCCTTTCTCCGTCGTTTTTATATCAGCACCCATTGATGCTAACGGCTCGGTGACTCTTTTCATGGGTCTGCCTGACAACGATTTATCGCCCGTCAGGATCGAATTGAACGCCTGCCCTGCCAGCAGACCGCTCAGCAGACGCATGGATGTGCCCGAGTTGCCTAAGTAAAGTTCTTTTGCGGGTGCTTTCAGGCCGTGTTTGCCGACGCCGTGAATCGTCAGCTCGCCGTTGACCGGCCCCTCAATCTGTACGCCCATGTCGCGAAAAGCCTGCAGCGTTGCCAAGGCATCTTCCGCTTCGAGAAAGCCCTTGACGTGCGTTACGCCCTCTGCCAACGCCCCTAGCATAATCGAGCGATGCGATATGGATTTGTCGCCCGGCACGCGTGCTTCGCCCTGTAATCGGCCACCCGGCTGAACCTTAAATGTTATTGTTTTCGACATTGTTACCTTCAAACTGATCAAGAAAGCGTTGCCGCGCATTTCGGGCATACGTAAAAGTTTCAAAAAGCTGCCGACTGTCATCGTTTGCCAGCATTTGTTCTATTTTATCCAGCTCATTCTTCAATTGTTGAATTAACGGGATGATTTGATTTTTATTAGCCGTGCAAATGTCCAGCCACATAGTCGGATCACTGGACGCAATACGCGTAAAATCCCTGAAGCCGCCGGCGGCATATTTGAAAATCTCGCTTTGTTCATCCTTGCGCCCAAGCATGTCCACCAACGAGTACGCCAGAACATGGGGTAAATGACTGGTGGCCGCCAAAACCGCATCATGCCGGTTAACCTCCATGATGGATACGGCAGAGCCCAGGCCTTCCCAGAAATGCTGGATTTTCTGCAACGCGTCCAGCCGGGTATTTTCAACCGGTGTGATAATCAGGCGCTTGTTCAGAAACAGATCGTCCACGGCGGCTTCCACGCCGCTTTGTTCCGCCCCGGCAATTGGATGCGCCGGCACCAGATTATCCGGTACATTGCCAAATACCTGCCGTGCCGCGGCAATGACGCTGCCTTTCGTACTGCCCACATCGGTATAAATGGCTTTTTCCGTCCAGAAAGGCTTCAGCAAAGCTAATATACCGGCCATCGAACCAACCGGCGTGGCGATCACGACGCAATCGGTGTCTTTCAGCGCCGACTCGATGTCCAGATAGTAATCATCGATGACTTGCAGTCGTTTCGCCGTCCGCAGATTATTCGAATCCTGCTCGCGGCCATAGCCGACAATGTGCCGGCTCAACCCATGCAGCCTTGCGGCCCGCGCTATGGAGCCACCGATCAGCCCGACACCGATAATACAAAGCTGGTCAAACATCGCTCAAGATATCGCTCAAGGCATTAAGAAAAATCCGGTTTTCCTCTTCCGTGCCTATGCTGACACGCAAATGGCTAGGCATTTCATAATTGGCCACGGGCCTGACGATGACGCCTTTTCTCAGCAAGGCCTCATAAACTGGCAATCCGGGCTGTTTCAAATCGACCGAAACGAAGTTGCCATGCGAAGGAATCCACTCCAGACCGAGTTTTCTGAAGCCGTCCGTCAACTGCTGCATGCCTCGTGCATTGCCAGTAATCGTCCGTTCTAGATGTTCAGCATCGGATAAAGCCGCTTCCGCGGCCGCCAAGGCCAGCATGTTGTTATTGAAGGGTTGCCGCACCCTATTCAATATATCGGCAAGTTCCGGGCTCGACAGACCGTAACCGACGCGCAATCCGGCCAGCCCATAAGCTTTGGAAAAAGTGCGGGTAATCAACAGATTGGGGTATTTTTTCAGCCAGCCTATCGAATCAACGGGATCCGTGCTATCGACAAATTCATAATACGCTTCATCGAGCACGCACAGACAGGTTTCAGGCAATGCCTTGATAAAACACTCCAGACTGGATTGATCGACCCATGTCCCGGTCGGATTATTGGGATTGGCGACAAAGACAAGCCGTGTTTTTTCATTAACGGCTTGCAGCATCGCGTCCAGGTCATGACCGTAATTCACGGCAGGCACAACCACGGCCTTGGCACCGACCGCCTGCGTCACGATCGGATAGACCGCGAAGGCATGCTGGGAAAACACCACTTCATGTTCCGTCGTCAGAAAAGCGCGCGCAACCAGCTCCAGAATCTCATTGGAACCATTGCCCAGCGTAATCTGGCCGGTCTCGACCCCGTACTTACGAGCCAGCGCCTGTTTCAAATTAAAGCCGTTACCGTCCGGGTACAGCGCCAATTGCGACAAAGTAGCCTGAATGGCGACCAGCGCTTTTTTTCCGGGCCCCAACGGGTTTTCATTGGAAGCCAGCTTGATAATCCGGGTCAGCCCCAGCTCCCGTTCCAGCTCTTCAATCGGTTTACCGGGAACGTAAGGAACAAGTTGTTGCACACCCGGCACGGCAAGATCGCAAATAGTATTGATATTAGTCATTTGTTATGTTTAAAGGCACGTGGTGCCATGCCATAAGGATAAAAATTTAAAGGACGGCTTTAGGATAGGAACCCAGGATATTGAGCATATGCACATTGCCTTTCAATAGTGCCAGAGCCTGAGCCACATCGTCATCCTCACAATGCCCTTCAATATCGATAAAAAAGACATAATCCCACAATCCCTGGCGCGAAGGCCGGGACTCGATATGAACCATGCCGATGCCGAATCTCGCAAAAGGCTCCAGGATCTTGTGCAATGCACCGGGCTGATTGCCCGTGGAAACGACCAGCGAGGTTTTATCGTTGCCCGTCGGGGCCGATGTTTGCTGCCCTATAATAATAAAGCGCGTCGTATTGTTGGGCTCATCTTCAATATTCTTTTCCAGGATATTGAGACCATACAGCTCGGCAGCCACCTGACCGGCAATCGCGGCCGCCTGTATCTTGTTCGACACCAGCCTTGCCGCCTCGGCATTGCTGGTGACGGCAATGCGCTGGGCCTGCGGCAAGTGGCGGTCCAGCCACTGACGGCATTGGGCCAGCGATTGCTGATGAGAAAAAATCTCGGTGATATCAGCCAGGCTTTCGACATTCCCCATCAGGTTATGATGCACCCTGATCTCAACCTCACCGCAGATTTTCAACGGTGATGAAAGAAACCGGTCCAGGGTATGGCTGATCACGCCTTCCGTTGAGTTTTCCACCGGCACCAAACCGAACTGGCAATTACCGCTCTCGACCGAATTAAAAATCTCGTTAATCGTGGTGGAAGGCACGGTTTTAATGGCATGACCGAAATGCTTAAAGGCCGCCTGCTGGGTAAACGTGCCTTCGGGACCCAAAAAAGCCACATCCAGCGGCTTTTCCAGCGCCAGGCACGCCGACATCAGTTCTCTGAAGAAACGCACAGCGGTATCATCGGGCAACGGCCCCTGATTTAAATCCTTGATGCGCCTTAAGACCAGGGATTCGCGGTCAGGCCGATAAAAACTGCCGTTCTCGCCTTGCGCAATTTTGGTTTTAGCGACTTCCATCGCACAGGACGCACGCTGATTGATCAATTGCAGAATCTGCTGATCGATCGCATCAATCTTGTCTCTTAATTCAGAAAGTGGAGTGACTGAGGTCATTGGAGCGGCTCTCGTTAATGGGTTCTTTCAAATTCTGCCATAAAATCACATAGCGCCCGTACGCCTTCCTCGGGCATGGCATTGTAAATACTGGCACGCATGCCGCCGACCGAACGATGCCCTTTCAGTTCAAATAAGCCGTTCGCTTCAGCCGCCGCAAGAAAAGGCTTATCCAGATTCTGGTCGGCCAGAATAAACGGCACATTCATTCTTGATCGACAGGAAGAGTCCACCGGATTCCGGTACAGAGAAGATTGGTCGATAGTCTGATACAACAACTCGGCCTTGGCCATGTTACGCTGCTCGATGGCGTCGACGCCGCCCTGTTTCAGCAACCATTTCAGCACCAGCCCGACCAGATACCAGTTATAGGTCGCCGGCGTATTCAGCATGGAATGATTTTTAGCCTGATCGGCATAATTGAAGACCGGCGGCGTTTGCTTGCCGGCCTTGCCTATCAGGTCGTCCCTGACGATCACAACCGTGACGCCGGCAGGCCCCATGTTTTTCTGGGTACCGGCATAAACCAGACCGAATCGGCTCAGATCGAATTTACGCGACAGGATATTGGACGACATATCCGACACCAACGGCAAACCGCCGCTGTCGGGAATGTCGGAGAATTCCACGCCATGGATGGTTTCGTTGGCCGTATAGTGCAGATAAGCCGCCTGTTCGTCCAGCGCCCAGTCTGAAGGATCGGGAATGTTAGTGAATTTCGATGCCTCCGAACTCGCGCTGACGATGACCTCGCAATAGTTTTTCGCATCCTGTATGGCTTTTTCCGACCAGGCGCCGGTATTGACATAACAGGCCCTGGTTCTGCCATTCAAGATATTCTGCGGGATAAACGAAAACTGGGCCGTGGCGCCGCCCTGCATGAACAAGACCTTGTAATTGTCCGGGATAGCCAACAAGGTTCTGAGATCGTTTTCAAGCTCCTCTGCGATAAGGGAAAAAAACCGGCCGCGATGACTCATCTCCATGACGGACATGCCGCTATCGCGCCATTCCATCAATTCTTCCTGAGCCTGACGCAATACCGGCTCGGGAAGTGCCGATGGACCCGCACTGAAATTATAAATTCTGGACATTAGGATTCCTCTTCGGATTCAACTTCATTAGGCGCTCCCGATTCCAATTCCGCCACGTCTTCGTCGTCCTCGCCGGCCAGCCCTTCGATACGATCGACCCCGACGACTTTTTCTTTTTTATCCAGACGAATAACCGTGACACCCTGGGTATTTCTGCCGATTACCGAGATACCGTCGACGCGCGTGCGCACCAGTGTACCGGCATTGGTAATCAGCATAATTTCATCATGATCATTGACCAGCACGGCCCCGACCACCGCGCCGTTACGCTTCGACGTTTGGATGGCGATCAGCCCCTGGCCGCCGCGCCTGTGGCAGGTGAATTCTTCCAGTCGGGTGCGCTTGCCGTAACCGTTCTCGGTAATGTTCAGCACCATGCCTTCCGCCGCGATAATCAGGGAAATCACTTTCTGCCCTTCCTGCAGACGAATGCCGCGCACGCCGGACGCGGTCCTGCCCATGGAACGCACATCGGATTCATTGAAACAGACGGCCTTGCCATCACTGCTGAACAACAGCACGTTCCGCTGACCGTCGGTCACATCCACGCCGACCAGGGTATCATTTTCCTTCAAATCGATCGCGATCTTGCCGTTGGCGCGCTGGCGCTCGAACTCCAGTAACGGCGTCTTTTTGACCGTACCGCTGGCCGTCGCCATAAAAATGAACTTATTATCGGAAAATTCCCGGATCGGCAATATAGCATTAATACTTTCGCCCTGCTCCAGCGGCAACATATTCACAAACGGCTTGCCGCGCGAGGCGCGGCTGGCCATCGGCAATTGATAGACTTTAAGCCAGTAAACCTTGCCCAGCGACGAGAAGCATAAAATCGTATCGTGCGTATTGGCAACGATCAGCTTGTCGATAAAATCGGTTTCCTTGGTCGCCGTTGCCGACTTGCCCCGGCCGCCCCGCCGCTGCGCCTTGTAATCGCTCAACGGCTGAGCCTTGACGTAACCCTCATGCGACATGGTGACTACCATGTCCTCCTCGGTAATCAGATCCTCATCGGACAGATCCAGATGCGTTTGAATGATTTCAGTGCGCCGTTCGTCCGCGTATTGCTCCTTGATGGCGACCAGTTCCTCCCTGATGACTTCCATCAACCGCACATCGCTGCCGAGGATAGCCAGGTATTCATCGATCTGCTCCAGCAGTTGCTTGTATTCATTGACTATCTTGTCCTGCTCAAGTCCCGTCAAGCGATGCAGACGCAAGTCGAGAATAGCCTGGGCCTGTGCTTCGGAAAGGCGATAAAGGCCATTGGCCAGGCCGAATTCGGGCGCGAGATCCTCGGGCCGTGAACGGTCGGCATCGGCTCGCTCCAGCAGCGATGAAACCAGACCCGCATGCCAGGTTCTGGCCAGCAGCCCTACCTTGGCTTCAGACGGATTGCTGGCCGCTTTAATCAGGTCGATCATCTCGTCGATATTGGCCAGAGCGACGGCCAGGCCTTCCAAAATATGCGCCCGCTCGCGTGCTTTACGCAAATTGTAAAGCGTTCTGCGCGTGACGATTTCGCGCCGGTGATCGATAAAAGCGTTGAGGACCTCTTTCAGATTCAGACAATGCGGGCGACCGTTCAGCAACGCGACCATATTGATGCCGAAAACGGTCTGGAACTGTGTCTGCTTATAGAGATTGTTCAGGACCACTTCCGGCACTTCGCCGCGGCGCAGTTCGATAACCATGCGCATGCCGTCCTTGTCGGACTCATCGCGCAGGCCGGAGATGCCTTCGAGTTTGCCGTCTTTCACCAGCTCGGCGATTTTTTCCAGCAAACGCGCCTTGTTGACCTGATAGGGCAATTCGGTCACGATGATCGCCTGACGACTGCTGTCGCCAATATCCTCGAAATGACAACGCGCGCGCAGATAGATCTTGCCGCGCCCGGTCGTATAGGCATTATAAATACCGGAAGCGCCGTTTATGATGCCGGCGGTGGGGAAATCAGGCCCCGGAACATATTTCATCAATTCCTGAATCGTGGTTTCAGGCTGATCGATCAAGGCCAGACAGGCACTGATGACCTCGGACAGATTATGCGGCGGAATGTTTGTCGCCATACCGACGGCGATACCGGACGAACCGTTGACCAGCAAGGCCGGAATGCGCGTCGGCAGGACGGTGGGTTCGGATTCCGACTCGTCGTAGTTGGGCGCGAAATCGACCGTTTCCTTGTCCAGATCGGCCAGCAGTTCATGGGCGATTCTCGCCATGCGTACCTCGGTGTAACGCATCGCGGCGGGCGAATCGCCATCGACGGAACCGAAATTGCCCTGGCCGTCGATCAGCATATAACGCAAGGAAAAAGGCTGCGCCATGCGAACGATGGTGTCATAAACCGCCGTATCGCCATGCGGGTGATATTTACCGATAACATCACCGACTACACGCGCTGATTTTTTATAAGGTTTGTTCCAATCATTGCCCAATTCACTCATCGCATACAAAACGCGACGATGAACCGGTTTAAGGCCGTCTCTGACATCTGGAAGGGCTCGACCTATAATCACGCTCATGGCGTAATCGAGGTAAGACTGTTTCATCTCGTCTTCGAGATTGACCGGGATAATTTCTTTAGCGAAGTCTGACATTGATCCGTTTATACACGTTAATGCCGCACATAGCGTGCCGGCATGATTTTCCTTCATAAAGCAACCGCAAAGCGTTCAAAAATTCCTTTTAGCCCATGCGGTTGCACGGGATTAAATAACCGGTGGATTATAACAAATTGTCATTGTAGAGTCGAAGTGTTACAGCTTTTAGTTAAAGGAACAACTCCGCCAGAAAATTTTGCATCGCCTGCCAGGAACGGCGATCCGCATCGGCCTGATAAACCGTGCCAAATGCCGGGTCGTTGGCGACCGGATTGGTAAACGCATGCATCGTGTGACCATAGGCATGCACCTGCCAGTCCGCGCCGGCCTCGGTCATTTCCTGTTCAAACGCCAGCACTTGCTCGGGCGACACCATGGGGTCGTCATGACCGTGCAGCGCCAGCACTTTCGCCTTGATGGCAGTGCCTCGGGTATTGTCCGGCGCGCCCAGCAAGCCGTGAAAACTGACCACCCCCTTGATATCGGCACCGGTTCTGGCCAGATCCAGCACGCACAAGCCACCGAAGCAAAAGCCGATCGCGGCAATCTTGCTGTCATCGACCCAGGGCAACTGCTTGACGGCATACAGCGCCGCCTGTATGCGTTTTTGCAACAGAGCTCGATCGGCCATGAAAGGCTGCATCAGCCTGGCGTTTTCCTCGGGGCCCGAACCCAGAACCCCCTTGCCGTACATATCCAGGGCGAAGCCGACATAACCCAGTTCGGCAAGTTTGCGCGCCTTTTCGGCGACAAACTCATCCCGGCCGCCCCAGGCGTGATTGATTAAAACCGCCGGGCGACGGCCTGACAAGGCGTCGTCAAACGCAAAAAATGCCTCCAGTTGAACATCGCCATCCATGTAACCTATGGTATTCGATATGATTGCCATTATGCTGTCATCCTAATCAATGTTTATGAAAATCGGTGCCTGAAACTACAGGTGGCCAGCGCTCCGCAGGCTCTTCAGAAAGCCTTCCGACGCTTCCTCCACCATGTCCAGCACCCGTTCAAAACCGTAATCGCCGCCGTAGTAGGGATCCGGTACTTCACGGGTCCCCAGATGAGGCGCATAGTCGAGAAAATATTTGATTTTGTCTTTATAAGGCTCGGGGCAGGCATTGAGCAATATCGAATAATTATCGTTATCCATAGCCAGCAGGAAATCGAAATCCTCGAAATCGCCCATAATGACTTTCCTGCCCCGAATATGGGCTAACTCCACTCCGCGATCGCGAGCCGCTTTTTGCGCGCGCAGGTCGGGCGCTTCGTCGATATGATAAGCATGCGTGCCGGCCGAATCGACCAGAAAACGCTGATCCAGATTGCGCTCTTTCAACAGTTTCACGAAAACGCCTTCCGCCGTCGGCGACCGACAAATATTGCCCATGCAGACAAAAAGAACTTTGATTTTTTTCATAGTGTTACCAAATTTAAAAAAATTGCTCCATTATATTATGCGGCATCCGGGGAAGATATGACCAAGACTGGCGAAAATCAGAAATTCGCCTATTCACTCCCGGCGTCGCCGGCTAAATGAACATCATCGATGAACAGACAATGCGCAGTCTTTTTTTAAATAGCGGATTGATAAAGCCGGTCGATTTTCGCCGACAGCTCGGCATATTCCGGCGATTCCGGGCGCGCGTAATTCAGGTTCTTGAATAACCCGGTCAGGCGCGTAAAGTAATCGCGCGCATCATCCTGGCTGGCAAACCGGTAATCCGCGCTGACCAGATCGATGATTTTTCGAAAATTATCCCGCTGCCGCTTGATCGGCACGGCCACATCGACTTCGTCGAACGCATCCTGCTGCAGATACACCATATCCAGGAATTGAGCCTCCTGGTAGAGCACGAAATCGTCCAGCGTGATGCCCTCCTCGCCGGCGACCTGTATCATCTGATAGACATTGTCGCCCCGCTTCAGCAAGGCCAGCATGGCCAACACACTCTCCGTCCATCTCTCGCCCATGTGCTCTTCATACCAGGGCTTTAGCTGGTCCGGATAGCGCGACCAGGACAATAACGGATCGACGGCCGGATAAAAGCGTTTATAGGCCCTGTCGGCGCTGAGCCCCAGAAAGGTTTTGACCGTGCCCAGCGTGGACTGCGTCACCGGCTCCTCAAAGTTGCCGCCGGCCGGCGATACCGTGCCGATCATGGTCAAACTGCCGGTCGAACCGTCCTGGTTCAGAATGACGCCGGCCCGTTCATAAATATTCTTGATGGCCGAATCCAGATAAGCCGGAAACGCTTCCTCGCCCGGAATTTCTTCCAGCCGCCCCGAGGTTTCGCGCATGGCTTGCGCCCAGCGGGATGTCGAATCGGCCAGCAGCAAGACATTCAACCCCATCTGCCGGTAATACTCGCCCAGCGTGATGCCGGTATAAATGGAGGCCTCGCGCGCCGCGACCGGCATGGACGAGGTGTTGCAGACAATCACGGTCCGATCCATCAATGAGCCGCCGCCTCTGGGATCGGACAACTGCGGAAACTCGGTGATCGTTTCGACGATTTCGCCCGCCCTCTCGCCGCAGGCCACGATGATGACGATATCGACTTCTGAATTCCGCGAGATCAGATTCTGGAGCACTGTCTTGCCGGCGCCGAAAGGCCCCGGAATACAACCGGTGCCGCCTTTGGCAATCGGAAAAAAAGTATCGATCAGACGCAGATGCGTGATCAGCGGTTCAACCGGATATTGCTGCGTTACCACGCTGCTTTTTATCAATTTCTGGGGTATGGGCCTGCGCACCGGCCAGCGCTGCTTCAGGGTGATAGCGCGCTCCTTGCCGTTTGCCAGCTGTATAACCGCGACAGCATCGTTGACCGTGACCGCACCTTCCTGTATCCAGATGACTTTAACCAGCCCCGCCACGTCAAACGGCACCATGATTTTATGGATAAAACCGCGCTCCGGCACCGTGCCGATCACCGCGCTGGCAGGCAGCATCGCACCGACCTGAACGGTCGGCGTAAAAGCCCATTTAGCATTGACATCGAGGGCCGGCAGATCGACGCCCCGCGGCAGGAAATAGCCGAATTCCGCCGCCAGCTGATCCAGGGGGTTTTGCAGGCCGTCATATACCTGTCCCAACAGGCCCGGCCCCAGCTCCACCGACAGCATCTCGCCGCTTTGCTCGACAAAATCACCGACACCGATGCCGGCGGTGCTCTCATAAACCTGCGCATCGGCCTTTTTGCCGTGTATCCTCAGAACTTCCGCTTTCAGGCGCTCGGCATGCCGGGACTCGCTTCGGCTCGGATGTATGTAGATGACCTCATTCTTTGTCAGCGGAAAATCCGCGCCCTCCACGGTTTCGATAGACACGATATCATCCTGAACCGCGATGATCCGGGCTGTAGTTACATTTTCACGACTCATATTCTTCCAAAATCCAGCATAAAGTCCTGGAGCTCCGCATCAACCAATTGATCAAAGCGCTCGATGGCATTCGCGGCATTGTAGTTAGCCCACCGATTGATCACATTCCAGCGCAGGACATAGATCACCACGGCCGGAAAATCGAAATAATGCTGACTGCCTTCTCGGGCGCAGTGCTGCCAGACCAGGTTCAGCAGCAGCTTTTCCAGTTCATAGCTTTTATTTTGCGCCACCAGCTCCCGCGCCTGCGGCAGCCAGGGCAACAGATGAGCGATACCGAAATCAGGTTCATGCCAGTTCCTGGCGATAAAGAACGGCCATTTGCCAAACCCCGCAAAGGTATTTTTCTCCGGCGCCGGCATGCCGGCATGCCTTTTTCTGAGCGCCGAGACCAAGGTTCTTAATTCCAACCGCCAGCGGATCAAATTTTTCAGAAAGTCATCATTGATCAATTCCAGCATTTCATGGCTTTTTCTGACGATCTCCTCGTCGGTCCCCATTCCGACATGCGACCAGTGCAGTAACGTTTCGATACGCTGTAAGTCTTCGGCATCGCGGGCATCCAGCAAGGCCAGGCGCTTATCGAGCTGAATGCGCGAGACGGGCGTCTGCGTGGTCGATAACAGATCCGGTGCGTGCGGGGGCAGACTCGCCAGCAGCATGGTGTATTTAAAACGCTCGGCGATCACTTGACGATACCCTGCAACAAGGCCCGAAAGCGCGGCTGAACATGTTCCAGCAATAACGCCGCCACCGTCTGATCCGAGAAATCGATCACAATATTGTCATCCTCAAGCTTGATCAGCAGGCCGCCGTCCAAATCACCGGACACCTCGAATTTTACGCCCCCGCGCAAAAGCTCGGCAGCTATCGAGGCCGTAAACTGCGTTAAAGCACCCTCCCTGAGCTCTTCCGGATTCCGGCGCAGTTCCTCGACGCCGATCACATCCTCGGGCAACTGAATAACCACCTGCCGGTTATCATCGATGCCTGTTTGATCGCGGACGCGTCCCGCCAGGGCCAGGATCAGTTTTTCAAGAAAATCCTCCTGCGTCATCTGCTTGCCGACCACACGCGTGACTTCCCGGCTGAAGCTGCCCAACAGCGTGTCCCGCAGCCGCAGGAACACGTCCCTGGCCGCCAGTTTTAACGCATCCTCGCCGGCCGCTTTCAAGGCCTCGGCCTCGGCCCTGGCGTTATTGATAATCAATTGTGCCTCAAGCTCCGCCTCGTCGATAATCCATTCGGCTCTTTTTTGCGCGTCGGTGACGATGCTTTCGGCCTTTTCCTGGCCGGCAGCGATGCCCTGCTCTTTCAACCGGTTGATCAACGCCTCAACACCCGATGAGACGAAAGGCAACTTTTCATTGTTCATGAATCAATACCATCAAGTCTGCGGAATGCCGCCGGCCAGAACCAGGGCGAATATAAAGGCGAAAACGGCAAAGCCTTCAACAATCGAAGCCGGCGCGATGGACAACCCGAAAACCTCGGGCTTGGCTTTGACCGCATGAATGGCCGAAGCGCAGCACTGCCCCTGATAGATGGCACTCAGCATCAATGCCAGCCCGGACAGGATACCAATCGCAAAAATACTCGGGGCGATTTCGGCCGTAATGGTCCGGTTCAGTGTAAACATGATGACAATGCCATAAACGACCTGAGAGGAAGGCATGGCCGAGACCCCGACATAACGCCCATAGCCGCCTTCGGAATCCAGCATGGCGCCGATGGCGGCCTGTCCGGCAACCGTGCAGCCGATCATACTGCCGATCGCACCCAGCGCCATGGGCGCAAACAAGCCCATCCAGCCCAGAAAAATAACGATGAATTCAGTCATTACCTACTCCTTTTTTAGAAAACGGCTTGAACGGATAGCCTTCATCAGAGACGCTCCACTTGTAAAATTCGATATAGTTCAGCCTTAAACCATGTACGACGCCGCTCATCACGCACAGCGCCAGATTCAGGACATGTCCGACCAACAGAACCAGAATGCTTAACAGCAGTCCCGCACCCGGTACCGCATGATAAATCTGCTCGGCGAACTGGTTAAACGTCAAGGCCAGCGAGGCTCCCGCCAGGCCCAGGGCGAACAGGCGCATGTAGCTCAGCACATTGCCGAATATTTCAGTCAGCCCGGTCAGGCTTTTAAAACCGTCCAGGATAACCCATAACCAGTCTCGAGGCTTAACGACTGTGCGCTCGCTACTGAACATCAGCAAAAACAGACAACCGACCGCCAGGGCGCCATAGCCCAGTTGCTGAATTAAATGCTGGTGCGGACCAGAGACCTGCCAGATCATAAAGCCGCCGATGACAATGGCCAGCCATCCCACAGGCACAAATGCCGTTTTTTTGCCCCAGAGATGATAGGCCATCACGCCATTGGCCAGCGCGATATGGGCGACGCCGACAAAAATTGACAGGCGCATCATCGCGTCGAAATCATTGATGTCCAGTAATTTCAGTGTTTCCAAGGGGCTGTCGGGCGCTGGGCCATAGCCGAAATAACTGCCTATCATGACGCCCCAGACCAGCGATGCCGCCAGCGTGACCATAGACAGCATGCGCAGGCGCAAGCCCTTTCTCGACTGCCCCAAAGCCCGCCATTTGCCGGCCAGCAACAGCATGAACAACGCCGCGTACCCGGCATCGGACAGGATCATGGCAAAAAACAGCGCGAACGAGAAAAACACGGCCACGGACGGGTCCCAGCCAAAATAGCCCGGCGTTTGGTAAAAATGTACGATGTCCTCGCCGCTTGCCAGTTCTTCGGGATTTTTCAATAGCGTCGGCGGCGTATCGCCCGCCTCGGGGTCTGAGATCATCAACGCCAACCGCTGCTGCTTGGCAAACCGTTCAAAAACGGCGAGCTGCTCCTCGGGAGCCCAGGCCTGAATCATGAAAAGAGCATCACTATCGAGCGTGAGCGAATGGGCCAGCCATAATTCGCACCGGTTCGCGGTCTCGGCAAGATTGGCTTCAAGCAATGCTATCCAGCGCGTCAGGGATTCTCTTTCGGCCTGCAGATCCTGGAGTGTCAGTTCGATCTGGTTGAGTTCGTCTTTTAACCGGGACAACGGCACCTTGCCGGTATGCGTTCTGGCCACGGGCATGCTTGAGGCCGGCGGCTCCTGCCCGGCAATCACGACCACATAGCTGTATAAATTATCCTTGTGCACCACCTGCCAGGTCAGATCAACGGTCCACATCTGTTTCATGAGGCGCTCCGGTACGATATAAAACCAGAGATTCAGCCCTCGCAGTCCGTCTTCAGGCAGCCTGAAATCGCCCCAGGGTTCGATTTCCTTGATCCGTTTCTGCAACGCATCACGCTTATCGGACAGCGTTCGCATACCGCTTTGGATAGTCAGCACCGCATTGATCACGCCATCCAGATCAAAATCCTTTGTATTGTGCACCTGACGGCGTTTATTGGCGCAACGCTTTAAATACTTCAGCGCCTTGCCGGCGTTTTCGGCCTGTCTTGACTGCGCAAGTTCGGCCGGCGTCAAACCGTCCTCCTTGAGCGGGATAAGATGAGTGCCGCCCAGCTGCTGCAGCTTTTCCAGAACAGTCGATTTTTCGCTGATCAATCCGCAGAAAGTCAGTTTTTTTAACTTGACGATGGCCAT
Source organism: Methylobacter marinus A45 (assembly GCF_000383855.1). Lineage (GTDB taxonomy): Bacteria > Pseudomonadota > Gammaproteobacteria > Methylococcales > Methylomonadaceae > Methylobacter > Methylobacter marinus. The sequence goes on along the minus strand of NZ_KB912877.1, from coordinate 4,025,569 downwards.
TAGTGCTGACGTTTTTGCTTGGTGATTTTGGCTCTGACGACGCCGGCCCGTTCCGTATCGGACAAGGAAATCCGTATTCTTTTTATATTTTGCTCCGCCTTGGGAATCAAGACCTTATCAAACAGATTAACGCGTTGAGTGACTTTTTTAACGGCGGTGTCCAGCGTATCCAGACGTCGCCGGCCGATCTGATATTTGACCTTGAGCTCCATCATGCGTTTTAGCTGAATAACCGCCGCATCCACCCAATGCGGCTTGGCATAGGTGGAATAGGGTTGGACATGGATATCGATATGCTCAAGCACCGGCACATGAATGCCGACGATATTCTCCTCGCCGACCTTGATGGAGGAGACCGTGACCAGGCCCTGCAAACCGACCTGGGTCTCGGCGAGCATGGGCAGTTCCCGGAGCACAAACTCACGGCACTGCCGTATCATCCGCTCGGTTTCGGCCAGGCTTGCCGCCGCCCTGTAGCGTTCGGCCAGCAACTGCCGACGCTTTAGATCCAGCGATGGCAGGTACTGCCTATAGCGCTTGAGCTGCGCGCTTTCCTTGTGCAGCGCGGTTTTACTGAGCGACAGCCTGGCCATGCCTATCCTTCGGGAAATATTTATCGATCAACCCCTGCTTCATCAACAGCTGGTCTTCGGTAAAACACTCGGCCAGGGTCTGCCAGCTCAGATCCAGCGCCTCTTCCAGCGTCATGGAGACATTGATATCCATGAACCGCTCGCGGAACAGCTTGCCGAACTTCAGCAACTTCTCATCAAAAGACGACAGATCGAACGCCATGGCCTGTTTCTGCTCGGCTTCGTTGGCGGCCGAATAAAAACGGATCATTGTATTCATGATTTGAGCATGGTCCTCGCGGGTAACTTTGCCGATCACATGCTGTTTCAGCCGCGAAAGCGAACCGAACGGATCAAGCATGGCGTTGTGCAGATAAAACTGGCCCTCGGTAATATAGCCGGTATTGTCCGGCACCGGGTGCGTCACATCGTCGCCCGGCATGGTTGTCACGGTCAGTATCGTCACCGTACCCGCGCCCTTGTAATCGCAGGCTTTTTCATAACGCCGGGCCAGTTGCGAATAGAGATCGCCGGTGTAGCCGCGGTTGGACGGCACATGTTCCATCGACACGCCGACTTCTTTCAGGGCATCGGCATAGGCGGTCATATCGGTCATCAGCACCAGCACGCGTTTGCCCTCTTCCACCGCGAAGCGTTCGGCGACGGCCAAGGCCATGTCCGGCACCAGCAGGCGCTCGACGATAGGATCGGAAGCCATGTTGCAATACATGACCGTGCGGGCGAAAACACCGGCCTGTTCAAACCGGGTCTTGAAAAAATGGTAATCGTCGAAAATCAGCCCCAACCCCGCGAACACAACGATATCGGCATCGGCCTGTATGCCGATGCGCGCCAGAAACGGGTTGAAAGGTTCGCCCGAGATGGAAAAAATAGGGATTTTCTGGCTTTCAACCAGACAATTGAATAAATCGATCATCGGCACGTTGGTGCGCATCATTTTGGAAGCCAGCACGCGCTTCATCGGATTGACCGAAGGCCCGCCGATGCCGACTTTAGGGTCCGGCTCCAGCTGGGAGCCGCCGTCCATGGGTTTGCCCGTGCCGGTAAAAATACGCCCCAGAATGTTCGGTGAATATGTCACCCGCATCGCATGTCCCAGAAAACGCACGGAAGCCGCCGTGGAAATGCCCTGTGTGCCTGAAAATACCTGCAAGGATACCCGATTGCCGTCGATCTTGATGACCTGGGCCAGGGATTGGGTGCCGTTATTATCCTCAATCAGGGCCAGATCGCCAAAGCGTGTACTGATATCTTGTTTTTCCGTAGCGGCATGCACGGTAATAATATTGCCGACAATGGCAATAATATTATGATGTCTGACCATGCGTTCAATCACGGGTAACTCCAAAGCTAAGGGCAATGACAGGATTATACCGCAAGCGCGAACGGCTTGGTTTACTGTTAAGGAACGTGAATTTTATAATTCCCGCAAATGACTTGTCTTTCCGTCCCTCTTCGGCGTTGCCTACAGGGATGTAGGCAAGGGGCGTGAGCAGGAGCGGAAGCTTTGCGCAAACAGTTACATGGCTTGCCATGCGCCTGTTTGCGCGCCTCGGCAACTGCTCCATGCGTCGCCTAAAGCGCCTACTGTTGGTGCTCTACCTCCTGCATCCTTGCAGTCGTTGAATATGAACAGAAATCCTGCCTCATTTGCGGGTCTTATTTCATTCCCATTCCTAAGCGTTCGGTTTTGGGGGGATGAGTCTTTCGCCGATAGCTTGTAAAAATTTGCGCGCTTCCTCAAGTATCAGCACGGACGATGCAACGCTGGCCGCGATAAGCCAGTCTGTCGGCGCCAGCGCGGTGGTACGAAACACCGCCTGCGCCGGCGGCCAGTGTATCACCAGTAATTGCAGCAGCACGACGCCGGAAATGGCCAGCCAGAGCATGCGGTTGGCAAAGAAATGCCGATTGAATGCCGTGATCTTTTCGGCGCGCGCATTGAATACGTTGAACACCTGGAACAGCACAA
>NZ_KB912877.1:3735803-4022904 GCF_000383855.1 Methylobacter marinus A45 | reverse complement strand
CATGCGCAGGCGCAAGCCCTTTCTCGACTGCCCCAAAGCCCGCCATTTGCCGGCCAGCAACAGCATGAACAACGCCGCGTACCCGGCATCGGACAGGATCATGGCAAAAAACAGCGCGAACGAGAAAAACACGGCCACGGACGGGTCCCAGCCAAAATAGCCCGGCGTTTGGTAAAAATGTACGATGTCCTCGCCGCTTGCCAGTTCTTCGGGATTTTTCAATAGCGTCGGCGGCGTATCGCCCGCCTCGGGGTCTGAGATCATCAACGCCAACCGCTGCTGCTTGGCAAACCGTTCAAAAACGGCGAGCTGCTCCTCGGGAGCCCAGGCCTGAATCATGAAAAGAGCATCACTATCGAGCGTGAGCGAATGGGCCAGCCATAATTCGCACCGGTTCGCGGTCTCGGCAAGATTGGCTTCAAGCAATGCTATCCAGCGCGTCAGGGATTCTCTTTCGGCCTGCAGATCCTGGAGTGTCAGTTCGATCTGGTTGAGTTCGTCTTTTAACCGGGACAACGGCACCTTGCCGGTATGCGTTCTGGCCACGGGCATGCTTGAGGCCGGCGGCTCCTGCCCGGCAATCACGACCACATAGCTGTATAAATTATCCTTGTGCACCACCTGCCAGGTCAGATCAACGGTCCACATCTGTTTCATGAGGCGCTCCGGTACGATATAAAACCAGAGATTCAGCCCTCGCAGTCCGTCTTCAGGCAGCCTGAAATCGCCCCAGGGTTCGATTTCCTTGATCCGTTTCTGCAACGCATCACGCTTATCGGACAGCGTTCGCATACCGCTTTGGATAGTCAGCACCGCATTGATCACGCCATCCAGATCAAAATCCTTTGTATTGTGCACCTGACGGCGTTTATTGGCGCAACGCTTTAAATACTTCAGCGCCTTGCCGGCGTTTTCGGCCTGTCTTGACTGCGCAAGTTCGGCCGGCGTCAAACCGTCCTCCTTGAGCGGGATAAGATGAGTGCCGCCCAGCTGCTGCAGCTTTTCCAGAACAGTCGATTTTTCGCTGATCAATCCGCAGAAAGTCAGTTTTTTTAACTTGACGATGGCCATTAGTGCTGACGTTTTTGCTTGGTGATTTTGGCTCTGACGACGCCGGCCCGTTCCGTATCGGACAAGGAAATCCGTATTCTTTTTATATTTTGCTCCGCCTTGGGAATCAAGACCTTATCAAACAGATTAACGCGTTGAGTGACTTTTTTAACGGCGGTGTCCAGCGTATCCAGACGTCGCCGGCCGATCTGATATTTGACCTTGAGCTCCATCATGCGTTTTAGCTGAATAACCGCCGCATCCACCCAATGCGGCTTGGCATAGGTGGAATAGGGTTGGACATGGATATCGATATGCTCAAGCACCGGCACATGAATGCCGACGATATTCTCCTCGCCGACCTTGATGGAGGAGACCGTGACCAGGCCCTGCAAACCGACCTGGGTCTCGGCGAGCATGGGCAGTTCCCGGAGCACAAACTCACGGCACTGCCGTATCATCCGCTCGGTTTCGGCCAGGCTTGCCGCCGCCCTGTAGCGTTCGGCCAGCAACTGCCGACGCTTTAGATCCAGCGATGGCAGGTACTGCCTATAGCGCTTGAGCTGCGCGCTTTCCTTGTGCAGCGCGGTTTTACTGAGCGACAGCCTGGCCATGCCTATCCTTCGGGAAATATTTATCGATCAACCCCTGCTTCATCAACAGCTGGTCTTCGGTAAAACACTCGGCCAGGGTCTGCCAGCTCAGATCCAGCGCCTCTTCCAGCGTCATGGAGACATTGATATCCATGAACCGCTCGCGGAACAGCTTGCCGAACTTCAGCAACTTCTCATCAAAAGACGACAGATCGAACGCCATGGCCTGTTTCTGCTCGGCTTCGTTGGCGGCCGAATAAAAACGGATCATTGTATTCATGATTTGAGCATGGTCCTCGCGGGTAACTTTGCCGATCACATGCTGTTTCAGCCGCGAAAGCGAACCGAACGGATCAAGCATGGCGTTGTGCAGATAAAACTGGCCCTCGGTAATATAGCCGGTATTGTCCGGCACCGGGTGCGTCACATCGTCGCCCGGCATGGTTGTCACGGTCAGTATCGTCACCGTACCCGCGCCCTTGTAATCGCAGGCTTTTTCATAACGCCGGGCCAGTTGCGAATAGAGATCGCCGGTGTAGCCGCGGTTGGACGGCACATGTTCCATCGACACGCCGACTTCTTTCAGGGCATCGGCATAGGCGGTCATATCGGTCATCAGCACCAGCACGCGTTTGCCCTCTTCCACCGCGAAGCGTTCGGCGACGGCCAAGGCCATGTCCGGCACCAGCAGGCGCTCGACGATAGGATCGGAAGCCATGTTGCAATACATGACCGTGCGGGCGAAAACACCGGCCTGTTCAAACCGGGTCTTGAAAAAATGGTAATCGTCGAAAATCAGCCCCAACCCCGCGAACACAACGATATCGGCATCGGCCTGTATGCCGATGCGCGCCAGAAACGGGTTGAAAGGTTCGCCCGAGATGGAAAAAATAGGGATTTTCTGGCTTTCAACCAGACAATTGAATAAATCGATCATCGGCACGTTGGTGCGCATCATTTTGGAAGCCAGCACGCGCTTCATCGGATTGACCGAAGGCCCGCCGATGCCGACTTTAGGGTCCGGCTCCAGCTGGGAGCCGCCGTCCATGGGTTTGCCCGTGCCGGTAAAAATACGCCCCAGAATGTTCGGTGAATATGTCACCCGCATCGCATGTCCCAGAAAACGCACGGAAGCCGCCGTGGAAATGCCCTGTGTGCCTGAAAATACCTGCAAGGATACCCGATTGCCGTCGATCTTGATGACCTGGGCCAGGGATTGGGTGCCGTTATTATCCTCAATCAGGGCCAGATCGCCAAAGCGTGTACTGATATCTTGTTTTTCCGTAGCGGCATGCACGGTAATAATATTGCCGACAATGGCAATAATATTATGATGTCTGACCATGCGTTCAATCACGGGTAACTCCAAAGCTAAGGGCAATGACAGGATTATACCGCAAGCGCGAACGGCTTGGTTTACTGTTAAGGAACGTGAATTTTATAATTCCCGCAAATGACTTGTCTTTCCGTCCCTCTTCGGCGTTGCCTACAGGGATGTAGGCAAGGGGCGTGAGCAGGAGCGGAAGCTTTGCGCAAACAGTTACATGGCTTGCCATGCGCCTGTTTGCGCGCCTCGGCAACTGCTCCATGCGTCGCCTAAAGCGCCTACTGTTGGTGCTCTACCTCCTGCATCCATGCAGTCGTTGAACAGGAACAGAAATCCTGCCTCATTTGCGGGTCTTATTTCATTCCCATTCCTAAGCGGCGTTAGGTCAGGTATTGGAACCGACGGCCATGAACTTGCCTTTCCGCACGCGGTTCCTGCCCTGGCGCTTGGCCTTGTACAGGGCCGAATCGGCCGATTTGATCAGGCGGCCGGCGATATCGCCGGCCGCGGCGGGCACATCCGGCACATAGGTAGACAAGCCGATGGAGACGGTGGCGGGAATTGACAGGTCATTAAATTCAATCACCAGCGCCTGGATCGCTTTACGGATGCGCTCGGCGATGTCCATAGCCCTGGCCTCAGTGGTCTCCGACAATAACACGACAAATTCCTCGCCTCCGTAACGGACCAGTACGTCATTATTGCGCAATTGATTTTTTATCGTATTGGCGACCAGATATAAAACCAGATCGCCGGCCTGATGCCCATGCTGGTCATTAACCATTTTAAAGAAATCGATATCCAGAAACAGGCAGGATATCGAGCTTTTGTTGCGCTGGCAGCGATCTATTTCCTCGATGATTCGCAGTTCAAGAAAGCGTCTGTTATTGACACCGGTCAACGTATCGATGTAGCTGGTGCGCTTTATTGTTTCGAAGTTCAGATTGTTTTCCAGGCAGACGCCGACGACTGAAACCAGATGCTCGACAAAATCCGTCGCCATGGTATCGGCAAACCGGTCCGCATGGTAACTGCCCAGATTCAGCGTCCCGAGATATTTCCCCCGGCGCTTTAACGGCGTGATGGCGACACTGGCCGGCTCTTTCTGGCCATGGCTAAACAAACCGGCGCAAATTTTCCGGTCATAGAGGCCAATATAGGGGCGAATGACAAAACCGAACAGTTTTGTCAGCAGTTCTTTGTTATCGAGCAGGATCAGGCCTTTTTTTGACCGGCTGGCGTAACCATCCTCGTCCAGAATAGCGGCGATTTCGCCTTTCTCGTCGATCAGGCACAGGCTGACCGCGTCAAGATCAAAATAAACCCTGGCGTCCTCAAGCAAGTGGTCGATCACATCCGCCAGCGTATTCAGGTTCAACAAGCCCATTTCGAAGGCCTGAAACTTGCGCAAAGTGGCGCTGTTTTGTTGAACACGTCCAATCATGCCGTCCAGATGGCTCTGCAGCACTAATAAATCGGTTGCTAAATCTTGTTCCAATCTTATTGCTCTACTATTCCCCAAATCCAAAGTCTGGCAGGATCCCGCGATAATCCATGCCTCGACGCAGGCGAGTTTACCCGTCTTTATAATCGGACGCTATATTTTAGCTGAATGAAAGCGCCCGTTGCACTGGCCTGGGCGAAAATGAGCGGTTGCCGCGGCTTAATCGGCGCCCACCTCAACGTCAACCTGGTGGGACCGGCGATCATCCGCTACGGGTATGATGCCGGGCTCTTTGACCTCAATGCCATCGACCAGGATACGAACCACACGCCCAGGCTTTTCACCGACGCGCTTGATGATGATGTGATATAGCGTTTCGCCGTAGCGGTAGTGAATCTTGTACGACTGCCAGTGGTCAGGCATGCACGGGGCAATATACAGTTTATCCACTTGCAGTTGCAAACCCAGCAGGGTTTCCAGAGACAGCCGGTACAGCCATCCGGCGGCGCCTGTGTACCAGGTCCAGCCGCCGCGGCCGGTATGCGGCGGCGCACCGTAAATATCGGCCGCGATAACGTACGGCTCGACCTTGTACAGTTCTCTTTGTTGCGCCTCGCTGGTGCGATTAATGGGATTGAGCATGTCAAATAACTCCCAGGCCCGCTCTTTGTCACCCATCAGCGCGAAAGCCGTTGCCGTCCAGATCGCCGCATGCGTGTATTGGCCGCCGTTCTCGCGCACGCCGGGTACATAGCCTTTGATATAACCGGGCTCAAGAGCGGATTTGTCGAAAGGCGGCGTCAGCAGCTGGACTATCCGCCTATCCCTCCGGACCAGCCGCTGATCAACCGCCTCCATCGCCTGACGGGCGCGTTCCGGGTTGCCGCCGCCCGAGATAATGGCCCAGCTCTGGCTGATCGAATCGATTTGGCACTCATCATTGCCGGCCGAACCCAGCGGCGTGCCGTCATCAAAATAAGCTCTGCGGTACCAGCCGCCGTCCCAGGCATTGGCTTCAATGTTCAAGAGCAGTTGCTGCGCCTGCGCTGTGCAAATGTCGGCAAAGGCCTCATCAGACCGGTTACGGGCCAGATCGGCGAAGAGCCTGAGATTGTCATACAGGAACCAGGCCAGCCAGACGCTCTCGCCCTTGCCTTCGCGTCCGATCAGATTCATACCGTCGTTCCAGTCGCCGCAACCGATCAGCGGCAGGTCATGCGCGCCGAAGCGCAAGCCGTATTTAATGGACCGCACGCAATGTTCGTAAAGACTGACTCCTTCGGACGAATACAACGGCTGATCATAATAAGCTTCTTCTTCCGGCCCCAGTTCCCGGCCCTCCAGAAAATGCACGATTTCGTCGAGCACGCCCGTATCGCCGGTCACGGCGACATACCGGCATGTCGCATAAGGCAGCCATAAATAATCATCGGAGAAATGCGTCCGCACGCCCTGGCCGCACGGCGGATGCCACCAGTGCTGCACGTCGCCCTTGCTGAACTGGCGCCCTGCGCAACGGATCAACTGCTCGCGCGCCAGCCACGGCGTCGCATGGATCAAGGCCATCGTATCCTGTAACTGATCGCGAAAACCATAAGCGCCGCCCGACTGGTAATAGCCGCTGCGCCCCCAGAGCCGGCAGGACAGCACCTGGTAGATCAGCCAGCCGTTGGTCATCACATCCAGCGCGCGGTCCGGCGTTTCGATATAGACCGAGCCCAGCGTCCGGTTCCAATAAGCCCACACGGCTTCCAGCGCCTGCCGCGCGCCGGCCGGCGCGGCGAAACGCTGAATCAGATGCTGCGCTTCCTCGACATCGCGGCCGGCCCCCACCACAAACACGATGTCACGCTCCTGCCCGTCTTCCAGTTCGATATGGGACTGAATGGCGGCGCAAGGATCAAGCCCCGCTCCGGTCTTGCCTGACAGATGCGTGCGGTACAACGCCGCCGGCCTGGCCAGCGAACCGTTACGACCGATGAATTCCATGCGATTGCCGGTTATCGTGCGCACCGGCTCGCTGATCTGCACGAACATAATCCGGTTTGCGCATTCGCGGCCATAGGCATTGCGCGCGAACAGCGCACCGGTTTGCAGGTCGGGTTCGGTGACAATATGCATCTGATTGGCGTGCCGCCATTCGCCCATGACCAGCTCCCAATAACCGGTCAATGACAGGCGGCGGGCACGCCCCGAAGCATTGCGCAACTTGACGGCAACAAATTTCACCGGCGCATCCATCGCCACATAGGTTGACAGTTCCGAGTAAATGCCCGTCTCAAAGTGTTCGAATACGCTGTAGCCGAAACCATGCCGGCAAATGTAGCCTGATCGGCCGCGCGCCGGCAACGGTGTCGGCGACCAGAATTCGCCGGTTTCCTCGTCGCGAACATACACCGTTTCGCCGCTGATATCGCTGAGCGGATCATTGTGAAACGGCGTCAGCCGGAATTCATGGGCGTTTTCAACCCAGGTATAGGCGCCCCCGCTTTCGCTGACCACGGTCCCGATATGAGGGCTCGCGATCACGTTAGTCCATGGCGCCGGCGTATTCTGCCCTGGCTCCAGGGTAATGACATACTCGTGCCCATCCTGTGTAAATCCGCCCAAGCCGTTGAAGAAAATAAGCTCGCGCGCGGGCAAGGGCGTGACAAACTCGGCTACCGGCGCCCGCACAGGCTCCAGCGCTTCCGGGAAATGCTCGGTGAGCATGCGCCGCTGAACCGAGCCCTGGCGCCAGCGTTTCCTGCGTTCCGTGACCCGCTTCGAAGCGACGCGCCGTTCCACCTGTTCGGCCAGTGACTCGGCGGTATCGGTCAACACGACGCGGGCAACGGCCTGAAACAAGACCCGGTCCTCTTCGGCCAGGTCTTCGGCGCGCCGCACGAAAACTCCGCCCGGCTTGTCCAGCATTTGCGCTTCGTTGCCGATAATGTTGATCAAGCCCATGATCTGATCATGCAGCACGGCGCGATAGCCCGAAAAGTCTTCATTCATGATCACCAGGTCGGTGATCAGGCCCTTCATGCGCCAGTAGGCATGCGCCTGCAATGCCTGCTTGACCAGGTCGATGCGCTTGATGTCGCCTATGCGCACCAGGACGATGGGCCAGTCGCCGGACACGGCGAACGGCCAAAGGCCCGGCTGACCCAACTGGTTGCGTGCGATAATGCTGGGCGCCGCGCGACGCAAGGCATTACTGTAAATGACCGAGGTCGCCAGCCGGCCGTAAATTTGCGCATCCGCTTCGGTGGCGTTAAGGCGGCGCAATACCTCCTGACTCTGAAACCAGGACATCTCGAACGCACGCTCGATAAAATGCCGGTCACGGTATTTGTCGATCAGCTCCAGCACCGCTTCGCGCGTATCGGCAGTGCCGGTAATGATCTTCACGACCGCAGAGTCATCGGGCGCTATGGTCAGCGCCTGGCGAATCGCGACGATAGGATCAAGCACCGGACCATCCGTGTTGGATAATGCCTCGGGACGGTTGCTGTCGTCGAATACGACCGGATTGGCGGGTGTTCGGCCCCGGCCGATAAACCGGGCGCGATCGGTCTCGTAGGACGGCTCGTCGGCGGCAGTGCCGGTGACGGTGATCAGATGGAACATCCAGGGAACCCGCTCCTCCGGCGTGCGGCGGCGGCGCGTGCAGAGTATCGCTTGTTGCCCGGGCAGGATTTCGGTCTGTACGAACAGATTGCTGAACACGCGGTGCGCCAGGTCGGCATTCTGCGGCGCCAGCACCACCTCGGCATAACTTGTGACTTCCATATGCCGCAAGTGAGTGGACAGATTGGTCAGCGTCACGCGGCGGATCTCGACATCGTCCTCGGGTGAAACGCTGATCTCGGTATGCGCATCAATGTCCAGATCGCGGCGGCGGTACTCGGCGCGCGACTGCACGAAAATCGCCTCGTAATATTCGGCCTTGCGCAATGTCGGATGGTAGGTGCAGGACCAATATTCACGGGTCTCGCTGTCACGCAGGTAAATAAATGAACCCCAGTTGTCGCTCGTGGTGTCCTCGCGCCAGCGCGTGACGGCCAGATCGTTCCAGCGACTGTAACCGCCGCCGGCCTGGGTCGCCATGACATGATAACGGCCGTTGGACAACAGATGAACTTCGGGTATCGGCGTGTTCGGATCGGTGAACACGCGCATGATCTCGCCCTCCTCGGCGACGGGAGGTCGTGCGGACGCGCTGACTTCGGCCGCATGCGGATGCAGCGTATAGCCTTTTTTCGGCACGCGCTCCTGCAACAGCAAGTCGGTCGCGCGCACCAGCGGGTCGGACATGAACCGGCGCTGCATCGGCCGGTCCAGCAGTACATGCTCAAACGCCAGCAGGCTCATGCCCTGATGATGCGCCATGAAATTGCGCACGATTGCATGGGTCTTGCCGCGCACGACACGCGCCGGCGTGTAATCGATGGCCTCGTAAAGCCCGTAGCTGCCGAGAAAGCCGTTAGTCACCAAGGTCTGCAAGTTGCGGCAGGCCAGATTGGGGGTAACGGTCAATGCCAGCGCCGTGGCATACGGCGCTATGACCAGATCATCCCCCAGGCCGCGCTTGAAGCCCAGTCCGGGCACGCCGAATGCACGATATTGGTAAATCTGGCGCATGTCGGTCAGGTTGTAGCAGGATTCGGAAATGCCCCACGGTACGCCGCGCTGCCGGCCATATTCTATCTGCCTGGATACGGCGGCCCGGCAAGTTTGCTCCAGCAGCGTGTTCTGATAACTGGGCATGATCAGTTGCGGCATCAGGTATTCGAACATCGAGCCGCTCCAGGAAATCAGGCTGACATCGCTGCCGTGACTGGTCAGCAAACGGCCGAGCGTAAACCAGTGCTTCTGCGGCAACTGCCCTTGCGCGATCAGTAGGAAACTGACCAGGCGCGCTTCCGATGCCAGCAGGTCGTAACAGGCCGGATCGCGGCGGCGCTCACCGACATCGTAGCCTATGACCAGCAGATCCGAGGTGTTATCGTAGAGGAACTTGAAATCCATATCGGCCACCCTGTCGCAGCGCGCGATCAGCTCATCAATGAAGCGGATGCGCTCCCGGGCCTGTTTATGATGAATGCCTGTAGTCTCAGTCTCCGCCGCGCCTGATTCGGCCAGCGCCTCCAGGGTCGGGATGGTATTGAACTGATGCGGATCGGGCACCAGGGTCTGAAGATCCTCTCGCAATGAACTGACCTGGTAATCCAGAGCCTGCGTCCAGTAGTGCTGTTCGCTTTCGGTATCGGCCGGCAAGGCGGCAAGCAGTTCCGTGCCAGCCTGCTGAATTTTCTCCAGCAGTGCGTCGACCTCAGTCAAGGTCTGAAATTCGCTGTCCGGTTTACGCGAAGCGAACAGATGCTGCAGCGTTTTCATGGATCGAGTCAGTGCCGGTGCCGATGACAACGGGAGGTATTCGGCCAATACCATAAAGGTATCTTCCAAACCTTGAAAGGCATTGGCCGAGAAGATCGGCTGGGCCTTCAGCTCAACCAGCCCCGCTTTCAGCGTCAGCAGGCTGCCGACCAGATTGCCGCTATCGACCGACGATACATACTGCGGATGCAGCGGCTGCAGCGTGCGCGTGTCGTACCAGTTATAAAAGTGGCCGCATTTATAGTTACAGCCCTTGCCGTGCTGGTAGCGTTCCAGTTTTTCCATGGTGGCCACGGTGTTCTCGGTACGGTACAGCAGTTCACCGGCGGAAATGTAACCGAAATCGTAGGCGGCCAGATTGGCCGTCAGGGCCATGCCCATGTTCGTTGGCGACGTGCGCGAGGCAATAACCGGTGTCGGGTATTCCTGAAAGTTATCGGGCGGCAGCCAGTTATCGAGCGGCGCGACGAATTGCGCGAAGTAGCGCCAGGTCCGCCGCGCCAGCGTACGCAAAAAAGCCCGGTCATCGGCGGTCAAGTCCGCGGCAGGCGGCGCCAGCGGCTTACTGATCCACCAGCCTATGACCGGCGAAACCAGCCAAACCAGTAACACAGGGGCCGAAACAAGCCAGTCCATCCATCGGGCGCTGTCCCATGCCATATATAGCGCCACGGCCGACCCTGCCGCGACGACAGGCGCTATCCACATTTCCAGAAAAAAATCGGCCAGTGTTTTGCGGGCATTGCGGCGCGCATAGGCCTTCGTATGCCAGAGCATTAGTCCGCGCCGCGTAAACGGCATGCGCGCCGCCGAAGCCCGGATCGCATCCAGGCAAATCAGGGTATCGTAAGGCAAAAGAACCAGCGCCAGCAAAGCAAGCAAGACCGGGCGGGTGGCGGTTTTATTGGCCAAAATAACATGCTCAAGCCATTCGCGGTCGACCGGCTTGCGAATCAATTCGATCACGCCCTCCAGCAAAGGCTGAAACAACAGGATGGCCATCACCAGCACGGTCCAGAACCATGCGGGCGCCGGGCCGAACAGCCAGCCGCCGGCCAGCAGGACAAGCAGCGCGGGCGGCACCAGGCTGCGCCGCAGGTTGTCGAAAATTTTCCAGATCGATAAGGGCGAGAGCGGGTTCGGTCGCCGCTTGCCGTCCGGCCCGGGCACATTCGGCAACAGCCATCCGGCCAGTTGCCAGTCGCCGCGTATCCAGCGGTGCCTTCTGCTGGCTTCGATCGCGTAACTGGCCGGATGCTCCTCAATCAGATCGACATCGCTGATCAGACCGGAACGCGCATGCCCGCTCTCCAGCAAGTCATGGCTGAGAATCAGGTTTTCCGGAAAGCGCCCGTCGACCGCCTGACGGAAGGCGTCCACATCATAGATGCCTTTGCCGATAAACGAACCTTCGCCGAAAATATCCTGGTAGACATCCGACACTTCGCGCGTATAGGGATCGATGCCGGCCTCGCCGGCGAACAAGCGCGTAAAACGGGATTGGCTGGCGCTGAACAGGCTGATGGATGCGCGCGGCTGCAGGATGGCATAACCGTCGGTGATGCGCCGCTTGTCGGCATCGTAGATTGGCCGGTTTAAGGGATGGGCGATGTTGCCGACCAGCGCCCGCGCCGCGTCCCGGGGCAGTTGCGTATCGGTATCCAGGGTAATGACATATTTGATCGAGACGAAGATGGACGGGTCGCCGACCCGCTCGGAAAACGCCGTTCCGCTATCGCCTCTCAGCAGCGCATTGAACTGTTCCAGTTTGCCGCGCTTGCGCTCATAGCCCATCCACACGCGTTCATACGGATTCCATATCCGCGAGCGGTGAAACAAATAAAAAATGCACGGTCTGTCATCCCGATAAGCCGCGTTAAGTCCTTCGATGGCCGTACGGGCAAGCGAGAGCAAGTCCTCGTCGCCCGGCTGCGTTTGCTCGGGCGCGTCGTTAAAATCCGTCAGCAAGGCAAAAAACAGGTTGGCGTCCCGATTGCCGAGATAGCGTATTTCCAGGGCCTCCGCCAGATCGGCAATGTCTTGCGGCTTGCTCAGCAAGGTCGGCACTACAACCATCGTCCGATGATCGGACGGAATGCCCTCTGAAAAATCCAGGCGCGGCAATACCCGGGGCGGAACGACCATGGTCACGAACTGATTGACCAGCGGCACAGCCAGCGCCATGCCGCCTATCAGGCTGCTGACGGCAAAAAACCAGAACCGCCAGTTATCGGGGCCCGTGCCCTCCAGTGACAGCAGCACATTCGCTGCCACCAGGGCGGTAAGCAGAAAAATGGAACCCAGGTAAATACTCAGGCGATACGGCCGGCATGACCGGATAGCACGCGCAATCCGGGGCATGTGATAATCGACCTTGCGCTCAAGCTCTTGCCGGCCTTTATCGATCAGATAATAGCCGACATGGGCGGCGCGGTCCGCCGCCGACATGCGCTCGGCCGCGGCCCGCGCGCAGGCCACCGCCTCGCGGGCCACGTCCGGTTCGCCATGCGCGCTGCCCTTGGCTATTTTTTCAATGATATGTCGATACCGGTCACGCGTGGCGAAATCCTGATTACCGTATACACCGGCCGGATCTGCCCGCAGGGTTTGTTCCACGGCGCTGAGAGCTTCGACAAAATCCCGCCAGTCCATGGCACTGATAAACCGCAGGCTGCCCACACTGTTGGCGATGGAGATCTGGTTAGCCGCCGCCATGTGGCTGGCATCCTGCATTAATTGCGACGCATTGAGGCCTTGCTCGAGCAACTGGTTGTCGATCCAGGTCTGCACGAAGGCCAGCGCTGAACCCTGAACCTGAAGCCTTGAATTGAATTCTTCCACAAACGATGCCGTTAATGGCACATCGGCACTCGCAAACTCGGCGAGCAATTGGACCAGCTGTTTCGGGTTCCTTTCGGCCGTCTCCAGCATGCGGTCCGACCACATGACGGCCGCGTTGTATTCCTCGCGCCCGCGCGCTATGCGCAGCCCGACACGGCGGAGATTCTCCAGCAATGCCAGACGCAGCATAATCGGAAATGCCCACAATTCACCCAGCTTCAGCGGCTCGACCGTCTGGTAGGCGGCGATGAAATTGGTAGCGTTTTCGCTGTCAACCCGACCGTCCTGATGAGAAATCAACTCCAGGGCTAGTTCGTAAATGCGGGGAAAACCGGCGGCTTGACCATTCGCCAGCTGCGGCAGTTCTCGGCTATATCGCCGGGGCAAGTGGCGGCGCGCCAGGTTGATCTGCTGTTCGATAAGATAGAAATTATCGAGCAGCCAGGCCTCTGCCGCTGAAATATGCTGTTCCTGATTGACGGCCGCGGTGACCACATCATAGGCTTCCAGCAGCACGCGCTCATTATCGTCCAACCTCGGCAACAAGCGGTCCGGCCCGGGGCGCGGATTTATCCGATGCTGGCCGGCCAGCGTGACGGCATAACGCTTCAGTTGCTCGATGCTGAACAGTTCCGAACGCAGCAGATCGGTATCCCGGCCGGTATGATGACCATGCCGTGTATGTATGAAAAACCCAAACCTTCTGATCACGCTGCTGTTCTCCTCGCCCGAGTTCGACACCGATTGATTCTGTCACCCTACAGTCCCTTAAAACGATACCGCGCACGATTTTGATATCATTATTGATTCTCTGGCAGCCTCCTGACTCTTGCGCAGCGGTAAGACAAACTAGTACTCAGTCAGCCTTGTTCTGACGAGTAAAATTTGCAGAGCATTCATAGCTTGCGAATAGTGCGAATACCCTGAAGGGCATAAATGAATTCGCACCTACAATTTACCCGCCATAATTAAATTGACTGACTACTAGAGCTGTTTCATAGGATATGACATACCCTGTAATGCTTTATTCTGAGTCGAGGAATATCCAAGTCGCTTCGAGATTGTTTCTTACCTGGGTGTTTCGCCGATTTATCTTCTGAGACTCATTAACTTTAATATTTTCTCCAACTCCTTGAACTTAAATACCGGGGAATGTGGTGAGCGCACTAAAATATCAGCGGAATCGAAGCAAGATTAAAACTTATCCGGCAAAGCTAAAAAATATTGCCGTATCTAAATCGGTCTTCGACCTTGAATAATACGAACCACGATCACTATCAGTGCGATAACCAAAAGGATATGAATAAATCCGCCCAGTGTGTATGAAGACACCAGGCCAAGCAACCAAAGGATAATCAAGACAACCGCTAAAGTTTCAAGCATTTCCATTTCTCCTAAAAGGCCGTCAATTGATGACGATTACATTATGGATGAGCAGGATGATTGCCATCCATGAAGAAACCGGCCAGGCATATTGGAATTCGGATCCGAATAAATTCCTTGGTATAACCAATAATACATTTTAAGGACAAAGCGCACTGCATCAGGCGCAATTCTTTGAACGCTTATCGTTTAAAAGTGAAAATGGGCACCCAGTCCGATGTATTCGATTTTATCGTTGTAGAACTGGCCACTCGGAGAGTGTCCGTTGAAATACTCCACAAGCACCTGAAAATGCCGTCCCATCACTTGCAAGTTTTCAAATTGAACGCCGGCACGTGCCGATACATCGGTTTGCCAATCGTTCTCTTCGTAGTTTTTAAGATCCACCGCCGCAATCGGCCGCAAGGCGGCAAAATCCATGTGCCATGGACTCCTGAACTCAATCCCGTATTGCACCGACCAGGGCTTGAGCGAGCGTGGCTCCTTATGAACCAAGCCGCCGCCTCCGCCATACAGGCGAATACCGTAAGGAAATTCATAAGAGAGTTTCAAGTCTATCCCTTCGAAACTCAAATTTACCCGTTGTATGCGGGTCCGTAGCAAAAACTCGTCGCCGAGATGGGAACTTTGATGAAAGAGCCGGCTGAAAGCCGAGAAATTGCCGATACGCAGGCTTGAATACAAAGCTCCGTAAAAATCGCTATTGATTAAATCCGATGAAGGCGCATCGAGGTTGAAATCACTGAAGACGCCCCCTTGAAGTCCGACCTCCCACTGTCCCGCGAATCGCCGTCCGAAGCTTAAGTTTCCGCGATAAAACGGTATGGTTTCACCGAAGCTGACTGATCCTATATTGACAGTGTCCTCAAAATCGCCGCTGACACTCGTATAACGATATGACGCTGAAAAGTGGGGCCAGCGGGGGTCGGCCAGTAACCGCTCAAACAGATGGCCTGTCGGCAAGAATCCGGTCTGCAACGCTAGCTCCCCGCCCGTCCGTACCGTACCATGAACGCCTGTTTCGGCAGGAGTTGACGCCAGCCGCTCGCCTCCTTCAACCATCTCAACTCCGGCTACGCCCGGAATACTCGACAAGGCATCCATGACTTTGCCCCGGCCGGTATTTTTTAAATCATCCGCATGAATCGTGATGATGCCGTTCTTGACGCTTAATGACTGGCTGCCCAGCTTGAACTCCCGCTGAAGTATGCTGGCGGCATATCCGGCAATATAGGCATCCTCTACCGGCGCCGCGCCAGCGCCGGAAAGGCAAAGCAAGGTAATAAAAACACTGATCAGACAGCGCATGAAATACCTCGTTTTATTCCGGAACCGGTGTAACCACCAGATTGTTTTCCACCGATTGCACACCGTTAATCCCACGGGTAATTTCCAGCGCCCTGTCAACACTTTGCTGTGAATCAACGACGCCGCTCAGTTTGACCACGCCTTTCTCGGTGATGACATCGATCTTGGTGGCGCTGAGTATGGGATCGGCTACCATTTCCGCTTTAACCTTGGCGGTAATGGCTGAATCGTCCAGGTATTGTTCAACCGACCCGGATTCGCTCCCCATGGATTCTTCCCTCTCCTCAATCGCTTCCTGTCTTTGTTCAGTCATTTCCTCAAGTCTTTCGTTGGTTCTTTCAGCGGCTTCATCAGTCCTTCTGCCGGCCTCTTCAGCAGGCCCCTCTTCCTTGCAGCCGGTTAAACTGATGAAGGCAGATAATAAGAGAGCAACAAATACGCTATGTGAAAGGATCGTTCGTTGGTCGTTTTTTATATTCATGGGGTATTCCTTAAATAAGTGGTGGTTAAAAGTCTTGGCTATTTGCAACTGATGAATTGCCAATTGGTCAAGGTCACTCCTAATTCCCAAGTTCCTAATCATGGCTGGATTCTGCTGACAAAGATCAGGATCAATGCAATGATCGGTCTCAACCCGCGGCAACCGAACAGGTCCGAACATAATCCGGCAGCCGGCTATACATGCAGGCAGGGATTCTTGAAAATTGTGCAGCCATGCGCGGGCTTTCTTGTTTCTGCGCAAGCCATTGCCGACCCTAGCTTCCAGCCTCTATTGCGACGAGACATTAAAAAAACGCCAAACTTAAACTCACCCTGTTAGCTTCGGGCGAGACTGCGCTTCTGCTACAGGATGAGTTTGACCATAATGTCCCTGAAAAGGGGGCTCTTTTTGATAAAACGCTAGACCTGGATCAGCATTATTATCAAAGTGTCTAATTCATTTCGACGAGCCGCGCCTTTTCTCCTGAGAAAACAAATGCAACGATTAATGGATGCGATCTTCAAAATCCCGGAGTCGCCGTTCCGCTTCGTCTTTTTCAATGCCATAGCGCTCCTGGATCTTTCCTAGCAATACATCCCGCTTGCCTGCGACTTGATCGAGTTCGTCATCGGTCAATTCACCCCAGGTTTCTTTCACCTTTCCTTTAAACTGTTTCCAGTTGCCTTCTATTTGATCCCAAGCCATCTCTATTCTCCTGATAGTTAATAAAAAGAATGAAATTCCCCGTAACAGGGACTCAGCTTAGAGGCGAACAATACCGCTTTCGCCGTAAACTTAAAAATACTGTAGCTACAGGACCGGAATTGGTCTGTACGGTGACACACATATGAATCCATGTCCTTGTGTCATCTGATAAGAGTCGTTACATAATCTATAAAAACTGAAACACGTCCATGTTCCTTAGATATTGATGCTTCGAAAAGTTTCCTTGTTTTTTGAAATCAGGCACATAGTCGACAATTTCTGGCTAAAATCGCCATGGTCATAAACTGCGTATAAACCCTGAATAAGCTGGTCCGCCGATATGGGTATTGGCCAATCCACGCTTTACCGGGGCGATTTTACTATTGTGACAGCCTCACACCCGCCGCCCCGATTACTGGCCGACATCCAGGCTATTTAACCTGGACTTATTAATCCCTTATGACTCTAGAATCCTCCCTGCGGATCAATATCGGTTTCATTTACCGATCCCGCTTCTCCTGATTGCTTGGTCTTTATGTCATTGGAACCGACTTCCTTGGACTCCAGTAGAAGCTTGGCATCCGGACCCATCGGTATAGACAGATCCGTGGACGATATAATGGTTCTGTCGTTCAGGTCGACTATGCGCAGGGAAACATAGCCGGTTCTCTTGCCTGGGGCGTATACCCCTCCCACTAAGGCAGCTGGATTATATTGTCTCAGCATGGCTTTGACTTCATCGGTAAGATGTAATGCACCGCCTTCCTCCATGGTGAAAAGGTCTATCGGCATTTCCATACCGATAATTCGATAGCCGGCGTTATGAAAAGCTGAAGCAATCTGATTGGCGACAATCCGGCCGAAGGAAGAAGTCTGTTTCAAGTCATCTACATTAAGCAATGTGCTGACAACAATCAAAGAGTTCTTCGGTAAGGGTCTGCTCATTTGTTGCTGCAGCGTATTTGCCGCATCATAACTGACCCCAACCCAATCGGTATCCTTGACTTCCTTATAGCGATTCAGGGAGCAACCATTAAAAGTAAGCATGATGATGATAAAAAGTGACATATTTTTTAGCATAGTTATATCCTTAAAATTATATTGACTATAACAATCCGCCTTCACTTCCCCCCTTTTTTCCATTGGCTTTTTTGTCGCGACATGGATAAGGAGTCAAGTTATCAATTAACTTACAGAAAGGGATACTAGTTGATTGATGATCTAGAGACAAGGATCAGCGTCAAATATGCGGATTAATTTTTCAAAAAACCTGAAACTTTCTATTTATAGGGTCTGCTTCGCATTGGCACGGATGCCATTGAATTAATTTCCTGACATTTAATATCGGCAATTTCCGGCTAATAACAGACTGATGGACAGCCTGGCAATAAGCGTATGGAACAATTCATGCCATAAAAACGCTATAACAACTACAACATCCACAGTTACATCAAGCCAGACAAAGCGGATATTAAATCCTACATTCCGCGGCAAAATTTGATCCATTCAGAATTATTTCCGTATCGATTGTTAATCGGCCTGTTCATTTTCCTTGATTCCCAGGCGTTTTAATCTGGCAATTCCTACGGATTGCTGCCCTGATACCGTAATACGCAGGGGCGAACCTGTGTGTCCGCTCTTGCTCAACGGTTCGCCTTTGACCTGCGGTTCCCCGATAGCCTGTTGTGCACCCGAAACAGGGCGGACACGTAGGTCCGCCCCTACAATGCATCCGCACGATACAGGCGCCCCCTTTGATTTGTATGAGCCGCCTCGCAAATTATTAGGTGATTTCCATGTTTCATATTATTCCGGTAGTGGCTGAATTGGCTGCGGAATGTCGGTTAAATATAAGAAAAAGGATATTTTTTTATTGCCGCTTGTCTGTATGAACTACAGATAAATTATTTCCGCTCTGCTACCGCGGACATAATCCTGATATTTGAGAAAAAACCAATCAGACTTTGATTGAATAAGTGCTAATAAGCTTTTGTTTTAAAAAAATAATCGAAATCGTGATTGGTTTGGGCAAACTAGCAGGCGCTTGGCATGAAGACCAAGATCCATGGTACTGAAACACATCGGGGGGGCACTAAAAAAACATAACTTGAGATATAGGCGGTGTTATGTCGGAAAAAAATCAAACACTGGTTGAAAGCTTTAAAAAATACTTTACTGTGGATTTTGCTCATACGCCTCTAATAAAAAGTAAAGTTTACGCGATAAGATACCATGTTTATTGTGATGAATTTCACTACGAGTCCCCTGACCGGTTTCCGGATAAACAGGAATACGATGAATTTGACGATCTGTCTCTGCACTGTTTAATCACCCATAAAATGACCGGACTCCCTGCCGGTTGCGTGCGCTTGGTTCCGACTACCGGCAATAAAGGCGAAGCCTTGCTGCCATTTGAAAAATATTGTTCTGAAAGCCTCGATCATGAATTTATTAAAAGCTTAAATTTAGATCGCGAAACAATTTGCGAAATATCGCGTCTGGCAGTTGACAGCACTTTCCGCAGACGTTCGGGAGAAGCGTTGACCCGTTTCGGTGATGCTATGAATTTTTCTGATCATGAGAAACGGACATTTTCGCTGATCGCGGTTTCCTGCTTTCTGGCAGCAACGGCACTGACGGATATGACCGGGCGCTCTAACATATTTGCAATGATGGAGCCGTTCCTTCCGAGATTGCTGAAAAGATCAGGCATCATTTTTCAGCAGGCAGGAAAAACCATTGACTACCATGGGATTCGAGCCCCCTATTACATTAAAAAAACACAGTCCGCCATGAATAAGATGGATCCTGAATTGAAAATTTTATACCAATGGATCTATGAGCAAATCGAAGAGACGTATTGGACCTCAATATAAAATCAAAATGTAATTAATGCTTTAGGCAGACAATATTTGACGTTAGTATTGTATTGCTTAACAAATCGCATATAGGCCGGATTATGCTCTGGCAAATCCACACGTTGATAATATTATTTACAATGAATAAGGTTATCCCATGAAAAATAATACCCTGAGAGTAAAACGCCGTCTTATTGCAATAGCCATTAGCATTTTGACTTCGAGTTCCACCATGGCTGCAATCTATGATCTTCCGGAAAATCAGCAAAGCAATTTTAATGATTTAGATCAAATTGGAGTGCAGCCGGATGAATTGGAAAGTTCTTCTTCATTTCTGGAAACTTTGCAACAGAATGAAAACAGCAACAAGAAAAAAAGCTATCTTGAGATCTTTGATCTGCTCAAACAAAATAAGCTTGCGGATGCCAGGACTGAAATCACCGCGCTGTTAGCACAAAACCCGCGCGAACCGGAGTTCTATAATTTACAAGCCCTGCTGGAAATCCTGGAAAAAGACACCACTTCAGCCCGACAGAGCTTTCAAAAAGCAATCCAACTGGATCCAGACAATCTGACCGCTTATCTTGGGTTGGCCAAACTGACTTTAGATGCGGACGATCTGAACAAAGCCAAAGAGTATTCAAACAAAGCTTTAGCTATTAATAATAAATCAATCAAGGCTTATCTGGTGCTGGCTGATATCGCCCATAAGGAGAAAAATCCCCGGGAAGTAGAAAATATATTATTGACCGCACTTAACAAGACCAAAGGAAATGTCGCGGCCGAAATAGAAGTAATCAAGCATTTAAGTAAATTTTATGCAGCCAATAAACAACCCGATAAAATTTTATCGTTAGGTCAGGAGATAGCGGGACGTTATCCAAATAACAGTATGGCGCTTTCCACACTGGCCGGCGCGCAGCTTATTAATGGACAGAGACAGTCGGCCGAACAGACACTGCTTCAACTCGTTAACCTGGATAAACAGGATATTAACCACCGGCTGTTGCTTGCACGGTTATTTATCGAGCATCCTGATAAAGAAAAGGAAGTCTTTAAATTATTGGACGAGGCATCAGAGATAGATCCCAGCAAGCCGCAGGCCCTTATTTTTAGAACCGCTTATTTAACCAAACTCAAACGCTACCGGGAAGCTTTGGAAAATGTGGACAGAATAAACAGACAGTTCCCAGCCATGGCCATTGGTAAAATGTTGCAGGGTGATGTGTATCTGGCGGAGAAAAAACTTGATAAAGCCCTTGCCGCCTATCAGCAAGTCTATCAAGTCGCACCGAACAATAAGATTTTATTTATCATAGCCGATCTGATGAATGTCCAGGATAATCCGGCCGGAGCTCTCCAATTTCTCAACAGCGAATTGGAAAAAAATCCTGAGAATAATGCAATCCATTTTAAGCTGGCCGCTATCCATTTACAGCGGCAAAACTATGAACAAGCTGAAACGCATTATCAAGCGATACTGCTTGATCAACCCGATAATGCCCTTGCGTTAAACAATCTGGCCGGTATCTATTCCCTGCAACATAAGCCCCAAGCCCTGGAATTAGCCAAAAGCGCTTACAACAAGGCGCCCGGTTCAGCGATGGTTGCCGATACTTATGGCTATATCTTGATTAAACAGGGACAGCACCAGGAAGGACTAGCCCTGCTTGAAAAAGCGGCCGCATCAGCGCCTCAGGCTAATGATATCCAATTTCATCTGGCTGAAGCATATTCTGTTAACGGCAATAATAAACAGGCCATTGAAATACTGGAAAACATTAAAAAGTCCGAGCAACCATTTCCGGAGAAAGAAGCCGCTGTTAATTTGTTGAATCAATTAAAAACCAATTGAAAAAAAACCGGTTACGGAAAACTGCTGATGTGCGCCCGCCATAGCACTGGAGCGCTTAAAACCAGGCAAAGCTGTTAAAAGTGATTATCGGATAGGCTATACAGCCAGAAACAGGAAGCATTAAAGAACAGGCCTGAGGACTTGATCATGGCGTGGCAGGAACAATTGCCGTCGCAGGATGAGGCGATATCAAAGCCTGTTAAAAACACATGATCCGCGACTTCTACTGATACGACGGTATAGATAGAGGGACCTTCAACATGCGCTGAAGGTGCGGATACTTCAAAGAGTCGTTTTTCTTCGATTTCAATATCAAAAAACCTTGCTTGAATGCGTCCAAGCAAGGTTTCCATACACTATAAAATCAGCTTGTCAAACAACGGTGTTCAGGCCCGTACAGCCCGGCGACGAGTTGCTCTAAAGCCCAGCAGGCCTAATCCAAGCATCGCCATGGAAGCAGGTTCAGGTATAGGTTCAACATCAAACACGGCACTGACATCGCCGGTTACTTCGAAAGTGCCCGGTCCGAAATTGTCCACATCAAAATCGCCATTTGCCTGTAACTGTACATAGAAAGGATCAGGAGAAATGAAATAATTTTGACCATCGGCAGTCAGCGTGAAATCGTCCCATATAAAGTTAAACGCGCCTGGTACGCCGGGAATCCCTTCCAGGGTGATAGCATTCGTTGCGAAGCCTATACCATAATTGTCGCCTGTATTACTTATAGAGAAAGCATCAGCGGCTGTCGCGCCAAACGTGATATCCGAATCCTGATTGGGATCAGCGAATAAATTAAAAGTGGCTTCACCACCTGTAAATGTACCGGCGACGGGATCGAAGCTTCCAGTCGATTCGAAAGATGCACGGAGTAAATACCCGGCAGGTTCAAGATTATTAATTTGTGAAGGCACGACAAGTGAACCTTCGTTACTCAGGAACGCCGAAAAAGTAGCATATCCCACGGCGGAAAAAGTGCTATCAGCATTAATCGTCAACTGTTCCAGATAAGAACCGTTTACTTTATCAGCAGTGAACGTGTTAGGTGACGTATCAGGCACACTGCCTTCATCGACAACAAAGTCACCAAACTGAGCGTTTGCTAAACCAGGAGCAATAGCCACACCCAGTGAAAAAGCTGCGCCAAGCATATTTTTGTAAAGTTTCATTGTAATCTCCTAAAAAGTTTATAACGCATTAGGTTGCATGAACCATAAAGCAACTCATGTGCCACAATAATTTCCTTTTTAATTTCAAAGCATTACAAATCAACACATGACGCCAAAGCGTTTCAGTGTAAAAAACACTGACAGAGCAATGGATTGATAGCGTTGTAAATCGATAGCGTTGTAAAATAGAGCCAACCTACCTAGAATGGCGCTAATAATTTCAGCCCAAAATCTTATGCATCTGTCCGGGAGTTTTCATGACACAGCAGCAACAATCCTCGGGTAAAACACGCGATGAAATCGCGACGGCTTACTCATCCGAACCCTGGTGGTACGATCTCCGCGGTTTTTTTATTCTTACCTTCGCTTATAACAGTACACTGGGCTCTCAATTACGATTTTTTGGACCTAACTTTGGCGCCCGACATCTTGAAGTCGCATGCGGCACCGGCACATTACTTGAACTTTTGCTGCGCTGGCGAAAATGGAAGCGTATGCCCGCTTCCGATATTACGGGTATCGACTATGCCGAATCCATGCTCGCGGGAGCCAGAAAAAGATTCTCCGGTAATCCATCAATTAACCTGGAGCACGCGGATGCCGCGGAACTTCCCTTCCCCGACAATTCATTTGATACGGCCAATATCGCCAATGCCGTACATTGCTTTCCCAATGTCGATGGCGCACTGCGCGATATACATCGAACACTTAAGCCCAAAGGCACGCTGGCGGCAAACGTATTGCTTTATCCGCGCACACCATGGCCATTGAACCGTATCGCGGAACGCATCAATGCCTGGGGTATCCGCAAGGGAATTCTGTATACGCCTTATGAGCAAGAAAATATTCGTCAGAAAATTGTTGATGCGGGTTTTGAGATTCTGTCCGAATCGGTTTCCGGCAATTGTTATCTTGTTCTGTGTCAAAAATAAAGCAGGAAAACAGACGACAACGGCAAGAGCGGCGAACCTTATTGATTCAAACCATGAGGTTCCTGCCGTCTCGGATCTATATGACTCTGGAGGGTTGCATGACCGCTTAATGCCCTGCCCTGTGCGGATATGGGGAATTACAGAGAGCGCTTATCGGCAAATATGACGCAGCCGCCCGGATTAAAGCCTAGGAGACTGTCGGATTATGATTCATCAGGATTAGTAAGACATTGAAATAATTTGAAAAATATTTTCCTAACAAAAAGCTGTTAAAAAATTTATTTTTCAAAATCAATGTCTTACGTTTTTTTGCTTTTTAAATCCGACAGGTTCCTAGTAATCAGTCAATGTATTTATGACGAGTAAAATTCGTACAGCATTCATGCCATGCGAATAGTACGAATACCTCAAAGGGCACAAGAGAATTCGCACCTGCAATTTACTCGTCATAACAAGACTGACTAAGCACTAGTCTCTTTCGATATTTTCATAAGCTGTTGCCTAGCTATCATTAAACCCAGGCGTTGCAGCGGGTTTCGATTTCCCCAGGGACGCCAGGTTTTCGCCAGCTTGTTCCGGTAGGCATCAAAATGCAATCCCCATGGCGCCGCCACAATTTTACCCCGTTGCAATAAAATCCTTAGCGCCTGAGTTGCGGCAAAACCGGCACAGATCTCGCAAGCCATTGGTGTGGAAGGACCTTTATGATTAATCAAATCCACGCCGCTCCGATCGGCAAGATAGCCGACTTGCAGCATGGCGGGCGACAAACCGAGCAGAAAATGTAAAATTTTATCCGCTTCCGATTTGCCCTCTAGTTGAAAGTATTCTTCAAAAGTCATATCTCCGGGCATAAAGTTTAATAAAGCGGCCCCCATGCCCAACGGCGCGGCAGTGACCGCCGGCACACCCAGTTCCGCGCAGGCTGCAAAAAGCCTTTCACGAGCGGCAAAGGCAAAAAAATCCAGGCCATCCACATACACATCAGCATCCGTTAAAAACTCTGACACATTATCCTGATTGACGCCCTCGGAGAATTTTTTGATATCGAGCGTAGGATTGATGTCCAGCGCCATTTCTGCCAGCACATCAACTTTAGGCTGCCCCAGATGAGACAGGGTCGCGCCTGCCTGCCGGTTGAAATTGGCCAATTCAAAGCGATCGAAATCCGCAATGTTAAATTTTCCAACACCCAAGCGCGTCAAGGTGAGCAGATGACTGCCGCCAACGCCGCCGAGGCCCGCGATAGCGATCCTCTTGGCGCGAAGAATCGCCTGCTCGGCTTCCGTGACCCAACCGATGTTTCTAGAGAATGCCAAATTGTAATCGAATGGTTTATTCATAGAGTTAAGTAAACATCATCAATGGTTAGAAATAGCGCCATGATTCAAAGAAACCTCAGCCATCCAGTTCGATGTCCGCCAATCTCACAAGAGACTGCGGTAAACGCTATTTAATTCACCACAGTGATCGCGTTTTTAGCGTTTATTTAGATTGAGAATATGAAATCGTGCGGTTTTTGAAATGATCATTGATGAAGTGTTTCCGTATAAAGCCTGTGATGGCGGAGCAACAGATGAGGGATAATTTATCGAAGCCGTATTGCAAATCACTCGGCATGAATTGCTGAAAGCCAGCCTTAGCTTATTCGGGGCTCATTGCCGGGAAAATGTTCGAATGCTTTCGATAACACATTGATTAAAATAGATTACGCGGAAACTGATTGATACTTAGGTTCGGCTCTTTATCGCCATCATTGCAAAAAATCATGCAAGACCGCGTGCTTAAAAAATCTCAAAGAATACCCAAAAATATTGACGGGATATTTATCAGAATTCACATTCAACTCGATAATTTCTTCAAAAATTTAAGCATTCTTTCGGATTCCTGACCCATATAAGCGGATTAGACAGGCACGGCCTCACGTTGACAGCAAACTCTAGTAAAAATAATGAGCGGACAAGGGAAAAGATCAGTAGATTTGCAATATCTCTCGGGGACTATAACAGCAATGCTGTCAAAATCGCCGGAAAGGCACAAACTTGTTCACAAAGTGTCTGGAATTTCACTTTGTATTAAAAAAACCCTAAAAATTATAGTGTTAGAGTCACTGACAATATGCCTTTCCGAAAACTTTCAATCATTCCGACATGGACTTCCTGGTCCGACATATCAGTACAATTTTCGTAAAAAGTGAACCTGTCACTGATTTTAATAGATGATTGGCTATGGCCTGTTTTCAGATTGCAAAAAATACCCTTTGTTAATTTTGGCTACGCAGCATTATGGTATTGCCTGCTCCAACTTAACGAAATATGTGGTTGATCAAGTACAACAGTATCATTTTTAACTCTGAAAAAAATCCGGATTTGTAAAAAGCAAATCAGTCTTTCTTGCAATAAATAGCTGACTCTCTGCTTAGTGCCCCATGCAAAGAAAACTTTCGGCGAGCTGAAAGTTATGATGAGCTATCCGGTTCAGCCTCCAATAGAATGCTATCCGACACGTCTATATTCATGCTTGCATATAAACCATGCGCGTAGCCAAAAGAATTAGATAAATAATAACGTCAATTTATTATTTATCTAAACCTGATATCTGACTCGTTTATTGTTGGTTTTTGATATTTCCATATCCGAATAAAGGCTGTAGCCTTTCTTGAAATCATTGAGCCAGATTGAGTTTGAAAGTATTTCGCTTAAACCTATTTCAAACGGTATGCGCTCTCCATTAAGACTGCAGGGTTCGCCTATACGCTCCATGCTGAAACCTTCTTTGGCAATAACCCGTGCTAGCGCGTTAGTGCATAAAAAATACCATTTCTTGATATTATTTTCAGCGCTGTACTCTGCCGCTGCACGAAATAATCCCCAAATTATGCGACGTTCGATATTTTTACGACTTTGAAACGGAATGACATTATCGGCTCTTTTAATGCCGTTATGCTCATCTTCCAAGCCTATTGGCGGATCATAGTCGGTATTGCGTCTTCTAATTTCCTTAATCAGACATAATCTGGATATTTCAACCGAATGATTAAAGACGTTATGGTGGATCGGTTTGTTAATAAGACAATGCTCTTCCAAGGGCAATGGTTGTTCGTTCTTGAAAACCATCCTCATGGCGGCAATCCATTGACCCGTATGTTTAGCTCGGACGATAAAATGAGCGGAATGCCCGTCCCATTTATCATACTCTTGCTCTGCGACAAAATTATCCTTGCTTTCAAAGCCCATTTCCTCGCAATAAACCTGGTATCGGATTCCGTAATGCTTTTCCTTGCTTTTCTGGGTATCGGCCAAAAAAACTTCAAAATGTTCATCAAACATGATTTATCTCTCTCTTGAGGTAGTTTATGTTTTAAATCAAATAAACCCAACCGTTAAGCGCTGGGTAAAACCGGATAATTGTTCAATGCATTTAACGGATAGCCAAGCAGTTAGATTTTGATTTATAGTGTTCATGCGGACTGAAGCTTATTCGACTAATGTTAAGTAGAACTTAAAAACGCCGATTTCAATAGTCAGGTCAATAGGTAAAAACGCTTAGTGATGAAGATGGAACAGCCTCAACGGCAGCGCCTGACGGGATAAAGCGGGGCTTGTTTCCTGTTTTTCTCATCGGTGTTATCTATGGTATCCGGCGGCAAAGTCGATCCGAAAGGCACAAGACATAGCCAATGCGCCAGCTCAATTAAAGAAGACAACTCTATGAATCTAATTGAGAATTTCAGTTTCTACAGTTACTTGACGGCGACAGCGGCTTATTTTCTTTTATTGCTTTTAACGCTTGTTAGAATTAAAAAAATTCCTTTTGCCCTGCCTTTTCTCATCGCTGTTTTCTGCTCATTGGTATGGAGCGGTTATACCGTGATCAGCATTCAAGACGATCAATTATTTATTTCGGATACGTTGTCATTTGAAACCGTGCGCAATGTATCCTGGTTCATTTTTTTAACAATCCTTATTTTGAATCAAAGAGTTAATGCAAATTACTTAATGTTTGCCAAGTCCAGGCCGGTCTATGCGATATTGTTTCTGATTGTATTTATTTTTATTCATGAAACATCCGCGGATTTTCGCTATCAGGTTAACGCGGTGCTGGACATGGACCCCCGTCTTTTAGCGCATGTCGTATTTGCGATTATTGGCCTGATCCTGATTGAACAGCTTTATCGAAATGCCACTCAGGATCAGCGCTGGACTGTTAAATTTCTATGTCTGGGCCTGGGTTCGTTATTTACTATCGATTTTTTCATTTACAGCAAGTCTTTGTTGTTCGCAAGACTGGATGCTTCGCTCTGGGATGCCAGAGGCATGCTTAACGCCATGGTAATCCCTCTGCTGGCTGTTTCGACTTCCCGGCTGAGCCGGAATGTCAGCCCTATTACCGCGCCCAGGAAAGTCGTGTTTCATACCACCGTGCTGTTCGGGACGGGAATCTATTTAATATTAATGGCCCAGGCAGGCTTTTATATCCGCGATTACGGTAGTAGCTGGGGAGAACTCGCCCAGATTGTTTTCATTTTTTTAGCCGTGCTGCTGCTATTGATTTTATTCGTTTCGGGGAAAACCCGTGCCCTGGCCAAAATTTATTTTAATAAACATTTTTTTCACTATCGCTACGACTATCGGGATGAATGGATCAAAATGAGTAAGTCGATTGCTCGATTGACGTCTATCGAGGAATTCTCGGGATTTGTTATCCATACCATGTCCAATCTGGTGGAAAGTTCCGGCGGCGGCTTATGGCTTAAAAACCAGCAGGGCGATTTTTATCTGGCGGAAAACAGAAACCTGGGGTTTGAACCCCAACAACAACTGGCTGGGGACGATTCGTTAATCCAATTCCTGATTAACAAGCAATGGGTCATCGACTTTGTTGAGTTTGACAATGATCCTGAAATGTATGACCAAGTCGATCTGTCTCAATGGTATGCCGAAGAAAAAAATGTCTGGTTGATCATCCCGCTATTTCACCAAAATGAAATGATGGCTTTTGTGGTGCTCACTCAGGCCAGAGTACCCAGGCAGCTTAATTGGGAGGATCACGATTTATTAAAAACGGTAGGCATGCAATTAACCAATGCCTTGGCGCTAAACCGTGCCAGCGACGAATTGTCCCGCTCCAGGCAATTTGAAGCTTATAACCGGCTTTCGGCCTATATCGTTCACGACCTTAAGAACTTGGTGGCGCAAATTTCCCTGATTGTCAAAAATGCTGAAAAGCATAAGCACAATCCGGAGTTTATCGACGATTCCATAGAAACGCTGGAAAACGTCGTCAATAAAATGCAGCATTTGGTTGGGCAATTCAGGAAAGGACCTATAACGCCCTCTCAGGAAACCATAATTAATCTGTCGGAAGTCATGGAAGATGTCGCCTTGCAGCAGGCCGGCAATAAACCGGCCCTGGAAATATTGACCGATGTGCATGACTGTCGTATCTTCGGAGAAAGAGAAAAAATGACCGCGATTCTCGGGCATTTGGTGCAAAATGCACAGGAAGCGACCGATGACGAAGGACACGTCAAAATGCATTTATCCAGCGACGAGCGGCATGCTATTGTGCAAGTGATCGACAATGGCATCGGAATGGACAAAAAGTTTATTGCCGAACGATTGTTTAAACCTTTCGACACTACAAAAGGCAATGCCGGCATGGGAATCGGCGTCTATGAAGCGCGGGATTATATTTTAAAGTACTTCGGCCAAATCCTGGTTGACAGTACCCCCGGCAAGGGGACAACCTTCACCATAAAGCTGCCCCTTGCGAACTCAAAAGCTGATGCGGAGGAGCATGCATGAAATAACCCGAGCATTGTAGGAGCGGGAATGCAATAAAACCCGCGATTGGGGCAGGATTTATGTTCATGCTCACGACGCATGGAAGGTGAGGTAACTGTTTGCGCAACACATAGGACGGAAAGCCAGGCCGGTTGCGGGAACTGTAAAATTCACGTTCCTCTCCCCGGCCCTGTCGGCGATCACTGCGTTAATCAATGCAGAACATGCATTGCGTCTGGAGGGCGCGCACCAGGCATGGCTTACCGCTCCTGCATTGCCTGCTTCCTGCTCGGCATCCGGGCTGGAAAAGGAGCAAGAGGCGGAAATTATTTTTTGATTATTCCTGGATCTGCATTTCGCGATTGCTTAATACCAATAGAGAGGGTGATAAGTTGGACAACAATAACGTTTTACTCATTGTAGAAGATGATCCCGGATTGCAAAAACAGCTGAAATGGTGCTTTGAAAACTACCAGACTGTTATCGCCAGTGACCAGAACGAAGCGATTGCAGCCATCCGGCGGTATAACCCGGGTGTAGTAACGCTTGACCTGGGTCTGCCCCCTGATCCGGCCAACGCCAGCGCGGGGCTTGCCACGCTTGACGAAATACTGAGCATCGCGCCCGCCACCAAGGTCATCGTCGTCACCGGCAACGACGACCGGGAGAATGCTGTTCGCGCGGTCGCAATGGGGGCTTATGATTTTTACCAAAAACCGATCGATATTGACGTGCTGCGCATGATCATCGACAGGGCCTGCCATCTAAATCAACTGGAGCAGGAATACATAAAACTGCGGCAAAAAACACAAGAACCTTTGGCCGGCATCATCGCCTCCAGCCGCAAAATGCAGGAACTTTCCCGGGTAGTAGAAAAGACCGCGCCTACCAGTGCCAGTATTTTATTACTGGGCGAAAGCGGTACGGGCAAGGAAATACTGGCCAAGGCCATCCATGGCTTAAGCAGCCGCGCCGATCAGCCTTTTATTGCGATAAACTGCGCGGCCATTCCCGAAAACCTGCTTGAAAGCGAACTTTTTGGCTACGAAAAAGGCGCGTTCACCGGCGCGGTCACGCAAACAAAAGGCAAAATCGAATATGCCGATAAGGGCACTTTCCTGCTTGATGAGATAGGCGATTTGCCTTTTTCATTACAGGCCAAGTTATTGCGCTTCCTGCAGGAAAGAACTATAGAGCGCATTGGAGGAAGGAAAGAGATTCCGGTCGATGTGCGCATTATCTGCGCGACGCATCAGAACCTGCAAGCATTGATAGATGAAGGCAGATTCCGCAGTGATTTATATTATCGAATCAGTGAAATATCAATCAATATCCCGCCCCTGCGAGAACGTGAGGGCGATGCCATCACAATCGCCACCGCATTATTGAACCGTTACAGCCAATTAAACGGCAAGAAATTAAAAGGCTTCAGCAAGGAAGCTGTCCATGCGATTGAATCTTACCCATGGCCGGGAAATATCCGCGAACTTGAAAACAAGGTCAAACGGGCCGTCATCATGGCGGATGGACCAGCGGTAACGCTTGAAGATCTCGAAATGGAGCAGGATAGCGACAATTTAATACCGCTTAATTTAAGAGAGGTGCGGGAAACCGCGGAAACGACAGCGATCAAAAGAGCGCTAACCTATGCCAATAACAATATCTCAAATGCCGCCAAATTGCTCGGCGTAACGCGCCCGACACTGTACACGTTATTCGATAAATACGACATTCAGATTAATGAATAAGCCAGGGGTAAACGTATCCGAACTCTTCTTGATCCAAGTCAGTAAACGAGCATTTCTCGATACTTTTTATTTAAAAGCTAATGTCATGATTTTACACTGATAACCAACATTCAAAGGGATACGCGGCAGCGAAGGCTGAACCTGGGAATTATCGAATGCTGATTTTTTGCTCAAAATACTGGTCAAATCAGGCGACATAAAATAAAAAAGAAAAGGGAATGAAACAGGACCCGCGATTGAGGCTGGCTTTCTGCTCCTGTCCATGCAGTCGTGTTCACGCCCCTTGCCTATATTCCTGTAGGCAACGCCGAAGAGGGACGGAAAGGCAAGCCGGTTACGGGAATCATAAAATTTACGTTCCTGAATACCTGCCAAATAAAGCATTAAGACTTGCCAACGCTATGCGCCATACGGATGGTTTCCGGTTTTAGATAACTCTTTAAAGCAGGTAGAATAGCAATGAACAGTCACACTCTAAACACCCACCGCGCCAATTGTGATATCGCTTTGGAATCCAGGCACTCATGGATACTCTGGCTGGTCTCCCTACAATTGATTGTTTTATACGCCCCGACACTGGCATGGCTTTGGGAACGCTGGACAATGGGCGTCTGGCATAATGGCCATAGCCTTCTTATTGCGGCGGTTGTGCTTTATCTCGTCCATAGGGAACTGCAGAAATGCAGCCATCTGCCACGTAGTTCAAACCCGTGGGGATTCGCTGTTCTATTCCCCACGCTGACCCTGCATATGCTGGATACAGGCATTCATTCACAACTGCTGTCGGCGGTTGCCTTTTTTTTGTCGCTGCCCGGCTTCTCCTTGTTATTTTTAGGCACCAAAAGAACAGCCGCCATATTATTCCCTTTGGGAATGCTGTTCCTGACTTTGCCCATTCCCCTGGTTTTCACCGAATCCTTGCACCTGATACTCCGTTATATCGCCACTGACAGCGCCACCTGGCTGTTGCATATACTCGGAATACCGGCTTATTCCAGGGAAACCTTAATCGAATTGGAGCATGGCACGCTGCAGGTTGCGGATGCATGCAGCGGGTTTTCCACGCTCTACGCCACCGTTACGGTTGCCATAATGACCGCTTATTATTGTCATGACATGCTCAGAAAAATACTGGTGCTGCTGATTGCCGTTCCGCTCGCCATTGGCGTCAATGTCGTTAGAGTTCTGGCGCTGACCCTGCTCGTTAACGCGTTTGGCCTTGATATTCTGGAAACATCGGCGCACGAAATGTCAGGATTATTGACATTTGCCATAGCGCTCCCCGTTATTTTCTGGCTGGGACAGCCCCCGATTTCTGCCGAGGCTCCGCAATGATTTCCTCACGCTATGCCCCGATTGTCGCGCTGCTTCTGGTGCTGCCGCTTATTCCAACCATTATTCACAGCTATCTGGAATTGAAAACGGACGATGGCAAGTCGGTAGCTCAAATAGACCTTGTCCTTAATGACTTTACCTCGCAACCAACTACTCGCAATCCCGGCTGGGGGATGGATGTTTTTGGCACCGAGGACTGGATTGAGCGTGTTTATACCGATAAACAAGGGCATAAAGTCCAGCTATTCGCGGCGCGTTCTTACGATCATAAACGTCTTTATCACCATCCTGAGCTTGCGGTGTCATATGGCCGCGATCTCAGAAGGGAAAAAAGCGTTGTGTTGACAGGCACACGAGACATACCTGTCAACCTGCTACGAAACAGCAATGGTTATGGTTTTGTTGCCTATGCTTTTTTATACGATGGCAAGTTTATTGACGATCCCATTGCTCATCAGCTCATGGATTCACTTAACCTGCTCGTTAGCGCCAGAAACCCCATCACGCTGTTTTATGTATCGGACACCGATACCGCTCCGAGCGCCTCATTCAACAGCACCAACGCGGCAATGATCCTCTCGGAGGCGATCGATAGCTTCGAAAACAATTCTTCATCGAAGCTTGAAGACTGAACCAGTACATGACATAGAGCTGGCATTGTTTTTTACTTCGGACATTAAAACCGGTATGAAAGCCCTATTGGAAGATAAATGGACAATACAATCGCCCCACTTTACCAAGGAACAGACGCTGATACTCAAGGGCGTGGGCATTCTTTTAATCGTCTTGCATAATTTTTTTCATAATCTGACGCCCATTATCGGAGAAAATGAATTCAGCTTTCAGGCTCAGACTTCCTGGAGATTTTATCAAACCGTTCAGAGCCATCCGGCTGAGTTATTGCGGGCGACATTCACTTATTTTGGCCATTATGGCGTCCAGATATTCATTTTTTTCAGCGCTTACGGCTTGACCAGGAAATACAATAAAGAACCGCTGGTTTTTGGCGATTTCTTCAAAGGCAGGCTGTTCAAGATTTACCTGTCTTTTTTGCTCTGCCTCAGTATTTATATACTCCTGGGCCTGGTGAAGGCGGCATTCATGTCGGATGAAAAAGTGTTTTACTGGAACAGTCTGCTCTGGAAAGCGTTATTGATATCGAATTTCATACCCAGGCAGGCCTTGATGCCTGTCGGTCCCTGGTGGTTTTTACCTTTTATTTTCCAGTTTTATCTGTTTTATCCGCTTTTTTTAAAACTGTTTCAAAAATTCCGCGTTAAATTTCTTATTCTTACCGGTATCGCCTTCATCTGTCTGGAGCGGCTTCTCAATCCGTTCCTTATTGCCAACGACATGAATATAAACTATATGATATTCGGCCATGTCCCCGTCATATGC
The DNA here is from genome assembly GCF_000383855.1 of Methylobacter marinus A45. Taxonomy (GTDB): domain Bacteria; phylum Pseudomonadota; class Gammaproteobacteria; order Methylococcales; family Methylomonadaceae; genus Methylobacter; species Methylobacter marinus. The sequence goes on along the minus strand of NZ_KB912877.1, from coordinate 3,989,309 downwards.
CTGGGGGTGTACGTAGGCGCGCGGGAAAGCATAAAGATCCCCGCCATATACGTCGTGCTGTCTTTTGCTCTGTTTGCGATGGCCATGGTCAATAGCTATGCCTGGCTGATTTCCGACCTGACTTTCACCGTTTTAATCCTGATAGTCTTCATAGCCGCATTCAACTCCCGGTTACAACAGTCGGCCATGGTTGCCCTGCTGATTTTCTTTGGCGATCTTTCCTTCCATTTATTCATGGTCAATGGCTTTTTGAGAACGCCCTTTCATAGCTTTGCCGAAACGTATAACGTCTGGTGGATAGATAATCTGACCGCCCTGGCCAGTCTGTTCTTTTCCACGCTCTTTGCCTTTATTCTCAGCCGGATCGATCGAAGACTGCGCCTGATTTTTCACTCATGAAAAATTCGCGAATAATTAACCTCATTTTCGCGCGCTATTCACCAGGCCGAGGTTTATAAACTTTCCGCCTCCTGCCAGCGCAACGCCTCCCACTCCCTGATCAGAGACTCCACTCTTGACTTATGGACAGGCTCCAACAAGGCTTCCTTATATGGTTTCCATAATTGTAAATCGCTCAGGAAAACCTGCTCGGAACGGAAATCAAATACCGTGCGCACTCCGCCCTGTTTTATATGCGCGATCAACAAAGGCTGGGATAACGTTCCGACTATTTGAAAGACCGGCTTGCCGTTATCGGCCCATGCATTCGTTAACCCGAGCGCGGAGCGGATTACGATTTCCGCGACATCCACTTGTCCTATTGCCTGATCGGCGAAAACATGGGAATCATTGATTATTAATGGTATTTTTGTCTGCGAATCATTGATCGCATGGCCGTGCCCGAGAAACTCATCCTCAAACAAGGATTCGCCATGATCGCCCAGGATCATGAAAGTGACATTATCAAGCAGCTTTCTGTCCTTAAACGCATCCAGGACCTGTTTGACCGCCCAATCGGCACTGGCTATCGCATTCCAGTAAGTGATTGCAAGCCAGTCCCTGTTTTCTATATTGATTTCAGATCGTGGGATTAACTTGTCGGTAAGCCGTTTTTTCATTTTGGGATGCGTATAAGGGAAATGCGCCGCCTGTATATTCAGATAGATGAATTGGGGCTGGCTAAAATCCAGCTCATTCATGTGTGACTGAAACTGTTCTATAACGCGCTCCTCGCTAAGACGCAAACTCCCCTGTTCCTTGCTGGGGAAAACCCGATCATCGATTGCGGTCCGGGCATCAAAGTAATAAATCCCTTCGTTTTTCATGCCCACGTCTGACGCTACATTGCCAAAAGACTCATCCTGTCCGGATATAATCGAGAGCTGGTAGCCTGCGGACTGAAGAAAATCAATCAATGTTATTCTGGCGTGATCCCTAACCAAGCTTCTGTTAAAAATCGCTCTTATGGAAGTCGTGGTATAGCCTGTATGGCTATAGGCGTATTTTATGGCCGAGCCACGGTCGGCTATAGTCCTTAACGTGGGGGCTATGTAATCACCGTCAATTTTCTTTTCCAGCAAATCGGCCCGCGCGCTCTCCAATACGATCAGAACAATGTGCTTGCCTTTTTGCGGTGCTATTTCGGCTAATCCATCCTGCTGCCGGACAGCCTGCACCGCATCCCCCAGAAAACCGTCTTCATCAATCCCATTGCCCGGAATATCCAGCGCCCCGGGATAAATATCGGCATTAAACACCGCATTGTCCTTCGGATAGGAAAAAATACCGAAGCCGTCGAAATCGATATCCGATAGTTTATCCAACCCTTGGCTAATGAGCGCATAAGAGGTTTTTTTGCTCAATCCATACCTTAACGCATCGGCATTGGACACAATGAAAGTCAGCAGAGGGGTCAGCACGGCAATCAAAGCCAGCAGTGCGCGATTATCAGCTTGCGAGGTATGTTGGCTGGGCAATTCGATCATAAAACTGCTTTTATTTAGCATTTTCATGCTAAAAATAAACGCGGCTATGACAACGGTGATTATTCCTATATACAAGGCCAGTTCATCACTGGCATAAAACACCGCCTTCGTTATGCTGCCTCCGCCCAAATGCCTGATTAAGGTGAGGTTTAAAGTATCGTTAAAATAGGAAAGAACCTTAAACTTAAAATTAAGCCAGATTCCCATCAGTAATAAACTGGTAATAATAAAATTATAGGCGATCAGTAATTTATTTTTTTTTAGCTTATTGGCTATATAAAACCATAATCCCGCCGCGAGCCCAAACAAGGCAAAATCAAACCACAGAGCGGTGGTAATAAATACTAAACGGTCGGAAAACGTTTTATATGAATAAGGTTGTAGAAAGCCCCCTGTAAACAAATCATATTTATAATTCAGCAGCGTTAACTCGAAAAAATTAATAATGATGATAACTACAAATATCGCTATTAACTGGCTATATCTCATTATATTTTTTCTTGTTTCAAGCATGATATCTGCCTTTCCAATTACTTTGTCAATGCTCGGCATCGGTGTCATCCGGTTAAATGAAACTAACCTATCATCTAAGCGGCTTTATTTTCCATAAAAGACAGATTGCGAACTGTCCTAATTCAATAAAATGCTCCCGCACGGATAAAAAATCCATGAATGATCCATGCCTTAAATCGGCATTATTAATAGCGGTAATAGCTTTCGATGAGCGCAATAATTAAAGGGCTGGCCAAGGGGGCGGCAGGTTTTGCCAGTTTCTGTTGTATCGGCCTATCTTGCGCCTTTGCCCCATAAAACCACTTCGACTGTGTTTATCATAATGGATATATCCAAAAACAAGCTGTAGTTTTTAACGTAGTACAGGTCGTATTGCAGTTTCTGAATTGTATCGTATTCATCCGCGCCATAGGGATAGCACAATTGCGCCCAACCGGTGATTCCGGGCTTTACGCGGTGTCGCTCCCGGTAATAAGGGATCCTTTCGTTAAAATCCTTAACGAACTCTGGCCGTTCGGGCCTTGGACCGACAAAACTCATCTGGCCTTTTAGTACGTTGAATATCTGCGGTAATTCATCTATCCGGTATTTTCTGATGAAACCACCGACCCGCGTTACCCGACTATCCTGTTGCCGCGCCCATTGCGCGCCGTTTTTTTCCGCGTCAACGCTCATGCTCCTGAATTTGAGCACATTGAAATTTTTGTTTTTTTCCCCGACCCGAACCTGTCGATAAAGCACGGGCGCCCGAAAGCCGCTCTCCAGCATTATCGCCAAAGCCGTCAGCACCATAATAGGCCAGGACACCACCAATAATAACAAGCTTGCCGACAGGTCAAAGCACCTCTTCCCTAACGCCCTTAAACCGCTTTTTGCAAAGCCGTCTGAAAACACCAGCCAACTTGGGTAGACGTCCTCCAGGGAAATTATGCCTTTCTCACGTTCATAAAAAGCCATCATATCCATAATGGTCAAACCGGACATTTTACAATCCAGAAGATCGTCAACCGGCATGACCCGGCGTTTGTCATCCAATGCGATGACAATTTCATCCACTCTAAACTCCTCGGCCACCTGATTAATGCCTTTGTCCGGAGAGATTATCATCGACTGATCCACGGCCGGCACTTCGTCATCCAGTGCGATAAATCCGACGATAATAAAACCTTTATGGATAAAGGATTCATTAAGCGATATCAAGCTATGGGCTTTTTTACCGCTGCCGATAACCAGCACCCTTTTTTGAAGCCGTTCAATATTTGCGAACCGGTAAAATAAAAACCGCGTAATCATCATGCCGGTAAAGGCAAAAACCAAGGCATATATCAGTATATTTCGTGACGTCAAAATCTCAGGCACCAAAAAATAAAGCGTAACCACTGCAAAAATCGCAATAATAAAACTGATGCATGTACGAGCCATCAAATTGTAGTCATCCCAGCTTAAGCTTCTTCTATATAAGCCAAGGCCCGAGCAAGACAGGGTCAACAAGCCCGAAAAGATAATACTGGCCTCGGTAAGATCCTGTTCCGTATCCCAGGATTCAGTATTTAAAAAATGAACATTACTTCCGAAATACATTGAGGTAAAAAATACACATACTTCAATCACAAGCAGCGAGAGATACGCTCTGGATATATGATGATGAAAAATGCGAATCATATTGTCCCCTTGTTTTTTCTATTTAAAGTTTGTTTCACTGTTACATGTTGCAAGTTACCTATCAATGTTAAGCAAGTTCTGGTGGAAATTTGGCGACAATGTCCTGGAAGTATTTCAATCATAATTAATCGGCTGTGATAAACACTGATGTTTCGCACAATCCCAATGCCTTATGATGAATTGTCGTTTTTTATTGATGTTAACCACTTCGCGAACCATCTGCTCAGCGTTATAAAAAGTGCTGCATGAAAAAGCGCCGCCTCCAGCCCATCGCGCATCCGGATCGACTGTCGGCTTAACCGGATGGCTGGCACAGCCTGGCGCAAATTCATTAATCCTGAGAAATCGTTTTCATGATTATCTAAAGCCAAGCGAGCGGCTAACGGTATTTAGCGGTTTCCACAGGCTTGCATCATGAAAATTAGCATAAGCTTTTAAAGTAAAACTTTTACTCTGCAAAAATTTAGATGGAAGAACTTTTAAAAGATTCCGCTTTTGAGGACGTGAAAGAAAATTTAAATATTTCAATCACATACACAAAGCCAGCCATAACTCAATTCATTACTTTGCTTTTCATAAGAATTTCAACATAATTCACGGGAATGGCGTACGTAATGCCGCTAGGCTTCGACAAGACATTTTCTTTGCTCTCCTGGACAAAGACTTTATTGATGACGCCGATAACCTCTCCCGTATCAATATCGTATAGCGGGCTGCCGCTGTTTCCGGGATAAGCCGTCGCATCCAATTGAAATACATCATACGGCTCCTTTAACCGCTTGAGCAGCTTGGCATTCAACTGTTCCGACTTCAGCATCGGAATAACGACCGGACTGATGGCGGAAATGATGCCGCGATGCGTCACGGGATAAAGCCCCAGGATCATACCGATGGGATAGCCGGTAAACGCATAAAGCTGCCCTTCCCGCACCGATGAAACGTCACCTAATTTGACCGGCGGCAGCTGACCTTCGGATAATTTTAAAATGGCCAGGTCATGGTCCTTATCTAACGCCAGTTCTCTGGCAAGCACCGCTTTACTGGCACCGCCCCGGCGGAAAAAAACCGCTAACTGTTCCAGGTGCTCGGCATCCAGTTTCGGCGGTATCACATGGGCATTAGTCACAATCACGCTACCGTCGCCCACGGCGAACCCTGTCCCAAAAAAAACCGCCCTGGGATTGCGTTTGGGCATGTATGTGCCCACTGCCACGATTCCCGGTTTTATCTTTTCCAGGGTATTGGCCAATACCTGATCGGCACGGCCGATATCCGCCATGAAAGGCAGTAGCACTAAAAGCCATTTAAAATTTAAATTTCTCAATAAACCATGCATTAATACTTTCATAACAACGGCTCCATGGTTAATACATAACAATCGATTATTCGGCGTTTTCCGCAACCATCACACAAGTCATCATGAAAAATGCCGATAAACTACCTGAACGACCTGCCCGGCGCTTGCCAGCCAGCGGGCCGCCTGATACGGCCGCGGACGAATTCCCAAAGCCGATAACCCAACAAAGCGCCAATGATTTCTATGACAATATCGGTATTGTTCGGCGACCTGCCCGGCAACGCTATTTGTCCCAGTTCGATTCCGGTCGCAACAGCCGCAATCGACACAAACCCCACCCATTTAAGCAATAGCCCCACCCGCTCATGGCGTGCCGCCTGAGCGATAACCGAAACCATCCCGCCCAACGGCATAAAAAAAACAATTTTTTTACACAGTTCGGTAAGGGCTCGAAACTCGGTGCTGTAATAATAGGCGGTAAAAGGAACGTCCCAAAAACGCGCCAGGCGCACAGACACATAATCACGCTCGATCCGAAAATCAAACGGATACCAGAACATGACGGTCAATAAAATGCTCCAGACTATAAATCCGGCGCAGCCATAGAACAGATACGGCACCGGCTGCGCGTAAACCCGTGTATGCGCCATCTTTTCAGGTTTGAACATTTTATTCAGCCGTGTGCCCAGCCATATGCCCGCGCCCGCTCCGACCGAGGCGGTAATCAGATCCGTGATGTCGGTGATCCGGCTGTAGACGAACAGCTGCGCCAATTCGATCAGCAAGGCGCACAGCAGCGTCCAGACGAACGCCTGCAGCCTGCGATTGGGCTCGTCCAATACGAACAACAGGGCGACAGGCACCCAGATCAGCACATCGGTCAACAGGTTGTATGTCAGCTGAAAGGCGTCGGCGACCTGAAACCCGAACGGAATCAACACAACCCGACCTTCACGCCATTTATGATAAAGCTCTACGGGACTGATGGTCAGGTCCAGGGGCATGACGTTATAAATGAAAAGCAGCACGACATAGGCCTGAAGAATACGCTTAAGCCGGCTGCTTTCATCCCGGGCCAGATGCCATTGGTTCAACCAGTTCATCAGGCGCTCTCCGGCCATCCACCACAGCATTATGCCTATCACGCCCCCTAAGCTTTCGGCCAGAATATCATTGACCGAGACTGTGCGCGGGGGAAAGTACAACTGGGTGAATTCGATGGCCAGGCACAACGCAACACTGACCAGCCAGACAATCGCAGAGCCGATGATTTTCAGGATCAGGTTGGACCGGTGCCATACAATACCCGTCCAGCAAAATGTCAGCGGAATAAAAAGCAGAATATTGGCCACCCAATCGGCACGGGAGGCAATGCCGAGCGGCAGGTAACGGATCTGACGGATTCGCGCCCAGGCCACATCGCTGGGAATCGGCCTGTAATCAAGCGGCACCAGGCTGCCATAAATTACAAAAGCCAGATAAACCATGCCGGAAACAAGCAGGATTTTTTTAGAATACATCATGATGAATGCGATAGCCGAATCATCGTCCCTAACCTTTCATGACCGACAGCAGCATTCTGAAGCTGTGCAAGGAAGCATTATCGGCCAGGGCCGGCAAAAAAGACGCAATTGCTCTCAAGCGCTTCCTGTTTCGTATCAAAGCCACCGCCAGATCAAACCTCGCATTCATCAACGCCTTTAAAAACCCCCGTTTCACCGGCGCGGGCGCCTGCTCCAACTCATGCTTCAGCGATAACAAGGTTTCCACGTTCCTGATCTGGGCGGAAACGGTATCTGAACGCATCAGGCCCGCATCATGCACGCAATAAAACGCCATCGGTTTGCAAACGATACCGACTGACCGGCTGCGGGCACAGGCGCGAATCAGCAGGTGCAGATCCTCGCCGATGCTAAACGATTCCGCATAACCGCCCAACCGCAGGAACGTCCGGCGCGGCACGGAGAAGGTCGATGTATGGCCAAAATAAGACGGAATGAATTGCGCCATGTCATCAAGATCGACGATAGCCGTGTCATGCTCATCGGCCGATGCCAAAACCATGGCGCCAAAACCGCTGCTATCGATCGCGCGGCGCATCACCTCGCCATTGGCCCGCCCGTAATCATAATCGCCAATCAGAAAGTCCAGATCGGGCTGTCTTTGCAGCAACCGTGCGTGCCAGGCCAAACGGTGCGGATAGTACCAGTCATCGACATCAAGAAAAGCCAGCCACTCGCCCCGCGCCAGTTTTGCTCCTGTATTGCGGGCATTTGAAACGCCCGAGTTAGACTGATGGTGATAGCGCACTTTAGCGCCGTACCGACGGATAACGGCCGGCGTATCATCGGTTGAGCCATCGTCGACAACAATGATTTCGAAATTTTTATAGGACTGCGCCAGCACCGAGTCAACGGCGCGAGAAAGCGTAGCCGCGCCATTATAGGTGGCGATAATGACTGAAAATGTCGGATGAGTTGAGGACATCGGCATACTTTTTCTCCAGTCAGAATAAAAACCCGGCGCCCGGTCAGGCGGATGCCGGCAGATCAAGCGTGCTGGTAAAGAAACAGATCTTATACGCAACTCCGTCGCAACCCACTTTTTTTAAGGGAATTTTTATGTTTCACAAGCGGATAACTCTCTATAATCCTAGCCGACTGGTTATTAAAAGAGTCGGAACGCTTGGACGGATTGCCGCTGATTTTTAGCGGAGCAACGTTTCCAGACGCACAAAACCTCACGCCGGGACGCCTGATCATGAGCTTAAACGCTAGAAAACGTATTCTCTTCGTTGAAAACGGCATAGGCTATGGCGGCGCTATTATCTGTTTGCGGCATCTGGTCAGAAACCTGGACCGCGGCCGGTTCGTACCCATGGTAATCACGGGCCGCACGGGGCTTCAGTACCAGGAAATCGCCGCTGAAGCGGAATGGCGACATTTACCCGACCGGCACATTGACATTGCCGGCGCGCATCTGAAGCTGGACTCGCAAGACTGGCCCGACAAAATCCCCGGCCTGCGCTTTGTCATCAACCAGCTATTAGCCAGAACCGATGATATTGCCAACTTTCTGCCCTTCTTTGTGCAACTGCTCTGGACAGCCTGGCGCTTTAAAGCCGATTTGATTCATGCCAACAACGAACCTTTATGCAACAGAGCCGCATTACTGGTCGGAAAAGTGCTAAAGCGGCCCGTGGTTTGCCATGTGCGCGGCAATCAGACAGGCTCCCGTTTAATGAACTGGGCGTTCAGCCTGCCGGATTACTTCATCCCCGTCTCGCATTGGGTCGCCGATAACATGCAAAACCAACTCGGTGTTCCCGCCGAAAAAATGCGCGTTGTTTACGACGGCATCGAACTCGAAAAATTAAACGCGCAGGCGAACGGCCGGCAATTCCGGGCACAGTACAAGATACCCGCGGACAGTTTCGCCGTCGGATTGGTGGGCTTGCTGATTCCCTGGAAAGGTCAGGAACTCTTCCTTGACGCCGCCCATCTACTAAAAGACAAAATCCCCAATCTGAAAATGCTGATAGTGGGCGGCACACCGGATGATTGCCTGGCTTACGAGAAGATGTTGCGTCAGCGCGTCGACAGGGAAAACTTGCAGGACCTGGTGACCTTCACCGGCCATATAGCCGACATGGCGACCGCCTATAATGGTCTGGATATCGCCGTCTCGGCCTCCACCAGTCCTGAGCCGCTGGGCACGATGGTGATCGAATCGATGGCCATGGGCCGTCCGCTGATCGGCCCCGATCATGGCGGCGCGGCGGAAATGATCGACGATAACGAAACCGGGCTGCTGTTCGCCCGGAAAGACGCGCACAGTCTTGCTCAGGCTATTTGCAAATTTTACGGCAATCCGCAGTTAAGGATTCAACTTGGCACGGCCGCCAGACAGAAAGCGCTCGATACTTTCGCCGTGGAGCGACACGTTGAGCTTATCCAGAACCTATACGATACGCTGATTTGAGCCCATACCTATGATTACGATCGCCAGAAACCTCTACCAATACCGGGAACTCATTACCGCCCTGGCCTGGAAAAATATAGCGATCCGCTATAAGCAGGCCTATCTGGGCATTTTATGGGCGGTGCTGAAACCGGTCATGCTGATGCTGATTTTCACCCTGGTCAGAAGTTTTGTCGGCATAGAGACCGGGGACATACCCTACCCCATACTCACTTTTGCAGCCCTGCTGCCTTGGGTATTCTTTCAGGAATCAGCCTCGGAAGGGGTAAACAGCGTTACTTCCAATGCCGCACTGATCAAAAAAATATACTTTCCGCGCGAGGTATTTCCGCTGACTGCCATGGTCACCAAACTGGTGGAACTGACCATCAGCTTTTTCATACTCGCCGGCATGATGATGTACTATCAGGTGATGCCAACGATCCATGCATTGTGGACGCCGGTCATTGTCCTCTACACCATGGTCGTCGCGCTCACCATCAGTTTCTTCGGGGCCGCCATCAATGTCTATTACCGCGATATGTCCCAAGCCCTGCCGGTCGCCCTGTCCCTGCTAATGTACGGCTCGCCGGTCATATACCCGCTGAGCCTGGTACAGAAAAAACTACTCGAGGAACAGGCTGCGGGCGAATGGTCGGAAAGACTTTACACGCTATATACGCTCAATCCCCTGGCGGGTATTATCGACAGCTGCCAGCGGGTGCTGCTGAAAGGACTGCCGCCGGACTTTGATTCACTCCTGCCCGGATTAATCCTGACAATGCTTATCCTGCCGCTCAGTTACCTTTATTTTAAGCGTGCCGAAAACTGGTTTGCGGATATCATATGAACGCCTGACTGGACCTGAAACCGGTGACTATGTGTAAAATAGCCCTGTTTACAGCGATATACGGTGTTGGACGGGCTATCCTCGTAGAAAATCAAACCGTACCGTATCTACAAAAATCTTCAAAAAATACCGGCCTTTCATCAACGACGGCCAAAATGAATCTAACTTGGGAACCAAGCGTCATCAGATTTGACAAAGAAAGGCGTAACTCAGGAACTAGGAAATGCGCGGAGTGCCGCTCCACTTGAATTAGGTGCTGTCATAAACATTGAATATTTGATACTCAACTGGCTGAACATAACGAGACTTGAAAAACATCATGCCTATTATAGAAGTCAATCACCTAACCAAAGAATACCAGCTCGGTCATATCACCAGTCTGAAGGAAAATGCGCTTAACGTCTTAAGGCGGCTGAGCCGGAGGCCTATCCATGAACGGGAAAAATTCAAGGCGCTGGACGATGTCACCTTCCATGTCGAGGAAGGCGAAGTGGTCGGCATCATCGGCCATAACGGCGCCGGCAAGAGCACGTTGCTTAAACACCTGGCGAACATCTCCAAGCCTACCAAAGGCAACGTCATCGTACGCGGCAGCGTTGCCCCGTTAATCGAAGTGGGCGCCGGCGTCAATCCGGAACTGACGGGACGGGAAAATATTTTTCTCAACGGCTCCATACTCGGCATGCCTAAAAAAGTCATTCAGCAGAAACTGGACGAGATTATTGCCTTTTCCGAGCTGGAACAGTTTATCGACACCCCGGTTAAACGTTATAGCTCGGGGATGGCCGTTAAACTCGGATTTTCCATTGCCACCAGCATCGAAGCCGACATCCTGATTGTGGACGAGGTTCTGGCGGTAGGCGACATTGCCTTCCAGCGCAAGTGCATAAACCGGATGGAAACGCTCATCAAGAATGAAGGCCGAACTGTTTTGATTGTCGGGCACAATGTCAGGCAACTGGAGCGCATGTGCTCCAGGATGATATTGCTCCGGCAGGGTCAGGTGGAACTGGATGGCACGCCGGGACAGGTGTCCAAACTGTTTTTCGATGAAAGCACCGCTAAAAGTCAATCTCAGCTTCAGCAACAAGCCCAAACCAAATCCCGCAAGGGCCCCGAGGAAGTTGAAGTGCGCGAGATCGAATTGGCCTCCTGCCAAGAAATCAATGGCGTCAAGAGCGTTCCCTTGTTTTCCGATCTCAATTTCCGCATCAAGCTCTATTGCCGCCATGCCATCAAAAATGCCGAGATCAATATCGGCCTGCACAACGCCGAAATGATCTTTGTCGCCAAGGCCAGCTCTCTCATGCAGGCTGATCCCGTCGATCTTGCCGCTGGCGAGAATATCATTGAAGTAACCATCCCCGGCATCTCGCTTTCGCCCGGCCCCTATGGCCTGGGTATCGGAGTTTATGACTGGTCGCGCCGCCCCTTGGGCGGGGGCACCAATTTAATTACCCTTTCCATCGACGTCAAACCTGAACATCTTCCACAGTTACCGGAAGGCACACTGACCTATCTGCCCGTAACCTGGAATTTCGCCACTAGGGAAAAGCATGAACAATACCGTAGTTTCCACAATACTTATAATTGGGTTTAGTCTCGTTCTGCTCATTATTGCATTGCTGGCCTTCAAATTGCGGCAGTCTTTGTGGGATATGCATGAACAAATGCAAAAAGCATATATAAAGCTCAGCCAGGCAGAGACACAAATGGAACATATGCTTCAGCAGACTAAAAATTCGATCAACATCGCAAAAGAAGAAGCCGTGAATGCAACAGGCTTATCCGCCCTTGGATTTCAATTTCCGGTGTTTTTAGGCGGCCCCAGCATAGACGCATGGCATGCCAGGCACCTGCTTTTCATACTGCAAGAATATAAACCGCGTACAATCCTCGAACTCGGGTCCGGCAGCTCCACTATCATCATTGCCCGCGCTCTTCAGCTAATGGACGCCCCGCCCAAGTTGCATATCTCCGTGGATCACGAGTCCAGATTCTTAAAAAACACACAAGATTTAGCTCGTCAAAATGGAGTCGAGCAACTGGTAACTTTTAAGCATTGCCCCTTGCAGCCACTGGCAGGCTTTGATTTACCCTGGTATTCGGGTATTCCTGAAATTGTGGCCGATACGAAGCTGGATTTAGTAGTGATAGATGGACCGCCTGCTTTTGCTGAAAATATGGACTATGCACGAGAGCCGGCGCTGCCCGTACTGCGGTCTTTCCTTAGCGATAATGCTGTTGTTGTGCTTGATGATGCCAATCGCCCCGGCGAACAAACTATCGTGACCAACTGGCTTAAACAATATCCGGAATTGCGTCGTCTCCATATACCGCAGGGAAAAGGCATAGCCGTTTTAACACTGCAGCCTTGACTGTCCATGAAAAAGCCGGTTCATGTTTTATTTATCTCACATGATTCCAGTCTGTACGGCGCCCAACTTTCATTGCTCGGCTTACTGCAAAAATTAGATCGCAACCGTTTTAAACCATGGGTGGTTGCGCATCATGAAGGCCCATTAACGGTGGCGATACGGAATTTAAATATCCCTGTGATCCTGCTCCCAATAGTTCATTGGATAGCGGCGGGAAAAGCCATTGAAAAACCATGGTTTCATCGAGCCAAAACGTTCACGCGAGGACTACGAGGCCGTGCCTGGGCGCTTGCCCATCTGATTGAACGGCATAACATTGATATTGTTTACACGAATACGATCACTTGTATCGAAGGCGCTATAGCCGCGAAAATGACCCATCGCCCTCATGTATGGCACCTGCGCGAGCAGGTCAAAGGAAACAGTCAGTTACGCGCCCTTTTGCCATCATTTATGATTTTGGGGCTTATACATGCCCTATCATGGCGGGTACTGGTCAATTCTCGTCACCTTTACCGAGCCTATGCGTATTATCCCTTGCGCAATAAACTTGCCATTATATATAACGGCATCGACACCGAGAAATTCGACATTGATCGCGAGAGCGCCTCTTACGCATTGCGATCTGAACTTGATATCCCAAAGGACCACAAAATCGTCGCCATCATCGGTTCGATCATTCCGAGAAAGGGCCTGTTTTTGTTTGCTGACGCGGCCTCATACTTGGTCGTCTCCCTATCCGATGTCACTTTTCTTGTGGTCGGCGATGGCCCTTCCGACTATGTTCGGCTTGTTCAAAATCGCGTGCGAGAGCATGGGTTGGAAAGGAATTTTCGTTTTGTCGGTTGTCGCTCCGATATTCCCCGAATTCTGGCGGGCGTGAACTTAGCCGTCACTGCAGCGGATGAGGAACCTTTCGGTCGCACCGTTATAGAAGCAATGGCAGCCGGCGTTCCAGTCGTATCGACAAAATGCGGAGGACCCGAAGAAATCATTATTGACGGGGTAACCGGTTTGCTCGTCCCCTTAGGCGGCCCTTCTCAAATGGCGCAAGCCATTAAGCGCATACTAAGCGACCCAGAGCATTCCACAAGCTTGGCTGCCGCGGGCAGAGACCGCGTTAATCAAAAATTCACACTACAAGCATATGCCGACAATGTGCAGTCTCAGTTGGAATCCGTGAACCGTTACTACGGCTCAGCAGACAAGATTTAGAGAGAGAAATAATGCCAGATATTCGCGCTATTGCTTTCTACCTGCCTCAATTCCATCCAATACCTGAAAACGATGAATGGTGGGGGCCCGGTTTTACCGAATGGCACAATGTCACCAAAGCCAGACCTGCTTTTCCCGGGCACTATCAGCCGCACTTGCCCGCCGATCTCGGTTTTTACGACCTAAGGTTGCCCGAAGCGCGTGAAGCACAAGCCGAGCTCGCGCGTCAATATGGTATCCATGGTTTTTGTTATTACCACTATTGGTTCAATGGTCGAAGAATTCTTGAACAGCCATTCAATAAGGTATTGGAAAGCCGCAAGCCTGATTTTCCGTTCTGCCTTTGCTGGGCCAATGAAAACTGGACTCGTGCCTGGAATGGTGGCGAAAACCATGTTCTGCTTCGACAACAATATAGCCATGAAGACGACCTGATCCATATCAGGAACTTGTTGCCAGCCTTTCAAGATGACCGTTACATCAGGATTAATAACAGACCTCTGTTTCTGGTTTACCGCACCGGATTATTACCCGATCCTCAACATACGGCTGAAATATGGCGGGAAGTGGCTTTAAAAGAAGGCATTGGTGATATTTACCTCGCCCGCGTAGAATCATTTAGCGATGAAACTGCCCCCAATTCTATCGGATTCGATGCTTCCGTTGAATTTGTACCCAATCGAAGTTACGCTGGAATAGAACCATTTGATACCCAAATATATCAATTTTTCGGCCGGTTAAATCTATTTCCAAAAGGCTTAATCAATAGAAAAGTTTTTGACTATGACGAAGTTGTAAAAGCCATGATCAGACGTCCAAATCCTGATTATAAAAAGTTCCGTTGTGTAACCCCGAATTGGGACAACAGCGCCAGACGTAAGGAAGGCGGAGTAACATTCATTAATTCCACTCCGGAAAAATATGGTTACTGGCTTAATGAAGCAGTGGAAAATACCAACAGGATATTCAGCGGGGATGAAAAAATAATTTTTATCAATGCATGGAACGAATGGGCAGAAGGCAATCATCTGGAGCCTGATAATCGCTGGGGACGTGCCTATCTGGAGGAAACAGTTAATGTGCTTAAAACATCTGAAAGAAACACAACTCATTTGTCCATTATAAGGGAATCGCCGCCTTACACGCGGCCGCTGCTATTTCTGAAATATTATATGGATCGTTATATTAATTGGCGTTTTAAGCGCTAACTGTTTTACCCATGGATTTCGTTGGTTCAGTTATATTGCCCGACCCTGCCACTTGTGCCATGAAAATAAATACAACGAACCATTTGTTGTTTAAAGAATCAAATAGCCGGAGTTTATTAAACAGTTGCCTGGACATAGCCTGCGAGGCAATCGCCGCATTAAATGGCGAAGTACAGTTTCTTTGCGCCGGACCGCCGCATTCCAGTTTTGATTTGATGCCTTTCGGCATCAAATCAATCAAGGCCTTATGCCGTTTTACTGTTGCGTTTCCTGTCCGGACAAGAGTTCGCGGATCATGTTCCAATAAGCGATGCGCTGCTGCCCTACCTCAAAATTATCGACAAGAGAAAAAGCGGAGACAGGGAGCGTCGTCGGTAAATGTATCGGCATTCGCTGAAAATATTCGGGAATGCCTATCGATTTCGGCAGAGGCTAGAAATCGGGCTGCCAGATGTCCGGCGGAACAATATAACTGAGCAACAGAGTTGCCCCCATTGTAGAGATAACTAACGACTGGCATGAAAATGCCGCATAAGCATGACATTTTTTCAACCTGTAGGTGTTAGTAAGAGGTCTATTGGCCTGCTATTGACAAGGAAGCCTGAAAAAGTTGGTTTTTTGTAGTTATCCGCATAAACACAGATTAACTTTGGGCAAAAAAATGACGGCGAAAAAAAATATTGTTCTGTTCTGGTTCATGAATGACTGGGGCAAATATGGAAGAGCCTACGAAGAAATTGCCTTAGCGCTTTCCAGGCATCCCAATACCTGCCAAGTTACCTGCGTGCTCCCGCCTGTCAAAACCGACAACCAACAATTCATGGCGGCCATTCACAAACATACTGAAAACCTGACGGTTATTACGCCATTTTGGCAGTCCATTAACAGAATCGGCATCGGATACCGTTTGAGGACATGGTTTAACAATAAATATCCGCCGCTCAGGCTGATACGTTTGTACCTTTATTTCAAGGGATACCGTAAAGATAATACCGTGTTATGGCTCTACCCTCCGCACCCGTTTATTCCCGAATTAATCAATAGTATTCCTCATAAAACACTGGTAACCCAGATAGTTGATAATAAAAGTTTTAGAGATGAGTCCAGCCAGACGATAGCGTTCGCCAAATTGCAATATAGCGAATTGAGCCAATC
Source organism: Methylobacter marinus A45 (assembly GCF_000383855.1). Taxonomy (GTDB): domain Bacteria; phylum Pseudomonadota; class Gammaproteobacteria; order Methylococcales; family Methylomonadaceae; genus Methylobacter; species Methylobacter marinus. The sequence goes on along the minus strand of NZ_KB912877.1, from coordinate 3,973,146 downwards.
GGCTAATTTGGTTATTACTTCCTCGGCGGTTAACTATTCTATATTCTCTAAGCTTAGTAATAATTGTTTGTTTATTGAAAATGGCGTCAGTGAAAGGTTTATATCCGCTCCCTCCGATTTTCCGTTTAGAAAAAACAACGTCCAGCCCAGGCTGGGCTATTTAGGGTTTATTTCTCAACGTACCGATATCGAACTAATACGACATGTTGCTCTTATGAGGCCCGATTGTTTGTTGCTTATCGCGGGACCTGACGAGGGACTAGTTGAACCTTCAGGCATCACTGAGCTATCGAATGTAAAATACATCGGCCCTGTTCCTCATATACAGGCGCCTTGCTTTCTCCGGAATCTGGATATTTGCCTGATACCCCACAAGGATAACGAATACAGCCGCTCCATGAGTCCGTTAAAGCTGTTTCAATATTTGGCCTCTGGAAGGCCTATCGTTTCAACCAGGGTTGCCGGCACTGAAAGATGGGGAGAGCTTGTCATGCTGTCAGAATCTTACGATACCTTTGTCCGCAATATTGATATGACATTTGAAACAGATAACCTGGAAAAAAGCGCTATGAGAATTGAAGCCGTAAAAGCCGAAAATTGGAACAATCGAGTTGATCACATGGTAAACAAGTTAATGGAACTGGACTGAAATCAGCAACGCAGAAGCTATTGCCGAGGACGCGAACGCCTTACAGGGTGGAGGCGATGAAATTGCGCCTGGAACTGCAATTAAAAGCACGAAGTTTAAGCCATGGATTAACTTAATTTTCATCTTCGTGATGAATAAGGTTTTTATAATGTTTTCACTAATTCTTTCACAGTCTCTTTAGGCTAAACATTACAGCGCTGCCTGTCAGCGATAGAAACATATATTAAATGTTAGTGCTTTTACCTATTCGAGATTACTCGAAATAATTCTGTCCAGGCTTAATTTCTGCTCTGGTTGAGATAAATATGTCAACAGGACAACAAAACCATGAAAAAAAAATCACAGCCTCATATTTCAATTATCGTTTTAAACTGGAACGGCAAGGAAGATACACTGGAATGCCTGACTTCTCTCCAGGCTGTCACTTATCCTTCTTTCAATATCATTGTCGCCGATAACGGCTCGACCGACGATTCTGTCGAAGTTATACGACAAGCCTATCCTGACATTCATATTTTAGAAAATGGCGCTAATCTGGGCTTTGCGGAAGGCAATAACCGCGCCATGCTATATGCTTTGGCTCATGGTGCGGATGCGGTCATTATTTTGAATAACGATACGATAGTTGATCCCAATCTTTTGCAAGCTTTTAATGATGCGTATGCTTCTTTACCTGATGCTGGTATTTTAGGCGCAACCATTTTTTATTATGACCAGCCTGATGTGATTTGGGCAGCGGGCGCTAATTGGGATTTTAAAAATCACCGGCAAAAGTTTGTGTGTCTTGGACTCCGTGAATCAAGCTTACCTGATACCAAATCTTATGAAGTGGAATATGTTTTGGGATGCGCGCTATTTGTCCATAAAGAGTTAATTAACAGGATAGGAGGCATGGACCCTTTATTTTTTTTAAATTGTGAAGAAAATGATTGGTGCCGGAGGGCAAGGAAAAATGGGTACAAAATTTACTCTGTTCCTGATGCTAAAATTTGGCACAAAATTTCATCTTCATTTGGAGGCCAATCCCCTCTGTGGAAGTATTTTATAACCAGAAATCAGCTTTTGTGGGCCAAGCGCCATTTATCACTAAAGGAATATTCTTTTGTTCTAAAAAGATTTATTAAAGAATTCTTTCCCCTTCTATCCATATCTAAAGAAACCGGAGAAATCAACTTAAAAACTATCTATTGGGGAATTAACACATGGCAAAGACAATTCTTTAACCGGTTTGAACAGCCCTATTATCTCGCTTTGCTGTATGGTTTACTTCATTATTTCTCAGGAACTTATGGTGATTGTCCGCCCAAATTAAAAGCGCGGTTAACTCAAAAAACAAATTGATTTTTATGCCGACCGTTTCCGCACCTGATATCAGCGTCAACCTTACGGTTTTTAATACGGAACCGTTCCTGGCTGAGTCAATTAACAGTATTTTGTCCCAATCTTTTCAGAATTTTGAATTGATTGTCGTTGATGATGGCAGCACCGACGGCGGTCTGGAAATTCTGGACAAGTTCGCCCAGCAAGACCCCCGAATTAAATTATTCAGACAGGCCAACAGCGGAGTCGGCGCGGCCCGGAATCTGGCGTTAAAAAACAGCCGGGGACGATACATTGCCGTTATGGATGCGGACGATATATCACTGCCGGGGCGATTCGCCCTGCAAAAGGATTTTCTCGACACGCATGCCGAAATCGATGCGGTAGGCAGCCAATGGTTAATGATCAAACCGAACGGGGACGAAGCGGGCATTGACACCCATGCAACCGAACCCGCCATGATTCAGGCGCTAATGTATGGTTACTATGCCTTGCATCATCCAACTACCATGATCCGGCGCAGATCGATGGAGGCGGTCGGCGGATACGGTGAGGAGGCAGGCCGTCTTTGCGTCGATTATGATTTGTTTATGCGCATGCAAATGCAGGGCGGCAAATTCTCAAACCTGCCTTTTGTCCTTTTCAAGTGGCGGCTGAACCCTGACGGAATTACTCATGGCAAGGCCAGGCGTCAAACCGAATTTGTGGTAAAAACACGTACTGAAGGTTTTACGCGGCTATCGCACACTGATCCGGACCAGGCCTTGCAATCGGCCCGCAATCTGCTGATGAGCTTTCCCGAAGGCACCTGGTTCGACGAAAAACTGCGGCAGACCTTGCCGGGTGAAGACCGTTCGTATTTGCTTCAGGCACTCAAATCGACACCCCAGCCGGAGGCTTATTTTTCAGCGCTTGAATATCGGATTCTGGAGTGGTTCGAGGGCCGGTTACCGGCTGCCGACGCATTGGCGGCGGAACTGCGAAACAGCGGCCTGCCCTGGTTCGCCCATCAGCTTGAAGCCCGATACGGATTAGCCTCCGCCGACGATTCGCCGCCCGCGGATTTCAAGCCGGCCAAAGCCCGATCCAATCAACTCAGCGTATTGCTCCCCTATTCAACGGCCGACAGCGATCTGCTTGAGCGCATCGCCAATATCCATGAATGCATCCCCGGTGCTGAAATCGTGGTTTTTCCGACCGAACCGGGCGCCGTGGACGATAATATTCCAGCGCCTCGCGGCGTAATCCTGATATCAACAAAAGCGATCCTCAAAACCTCGCCCTGGGAAGCCGCTTTGAAAGCCGCATCGGGCCGTTATATCGCCTATCTGGAACCCAACTGCCGCTTTGATGCTGTCAGTGCCCTGAACGCCCTGAAAAAACTGCAGCTGGGATTCCCCCTGGTTTACGTCCCGTCGAACAGATATTATCTGGAGGCGCTGGATGAACACGGCCTGCCTTATAAGGACCCTGCGCCGCATCCGAAATGGACGCAAGAGACACTGTTAGGCCAAAATCGGATTATTTTAAGCGGCTTCTGCCATCAGCGCAGCCTGCTTGAAAAACTACAGCTTCCGGCAAGCGAATGCGGCAGCGCTTTTTCAACCGCCCTGGCCATGGGACTCGCGCATCGCAACGAACTGGTTCTGGCCGATGGCTACTATCGGCAATACATACCCTGCCTCTCCCTGAAAAACCGTGTGACGCACCATTTCAAACAGCATATGCTCATCTGGTATTTCGATTCGGCGCTAGGCACGCTTCCGGATAAAGCCGTTTGGGGAAAACTGAATGCGTCCGAGGCCGAAGTGATTGCGAGAAAGCTGGATGCCATCGCGCGCGCCGGCGCTTTTTACCCTCACTGGAAAAACAGAACGGATTTCCGGGATTTTTTCGTGAAAAAAGTGCCTTCACCCATTCGTTTTGCATTATTCAGGCAGCTGATTGAGCGCTATGGACCAGAGATAAACGACGCGCTGGCCAGAGCAGGGCGAAGCGGAGAACCATTGCTTTGCTCGGCCTATTCTGTGATAATCAGGCTCACGCATCAATTCCGGCTCAAATAATCAAGCCGCTTCAACAAGTTAGCCGTTTCACTCTTTAAGAATATTGATCTGACGAGGAGAAATACCGTGCGAACTGGTTTCATTGCCCTTCCTTTTTCTTCCTTTAAACAGCGACGCCTCACTTTATTGCCTGGAATCGGAAACAGCGGCCTGCGCTCGAGGGCTCATGCCTGTGTATCGCTGGAAGCATGGAACAGACGGTTCCTCTGCGTCATCCCCGTTCGATCGTTATTTCCAACAGCGCCCTTATCGGTCATTTTGCAGTTCCGAACATAGGCAGGATATGGCGCATAATGACTCACGAATGGCTGTCGTTCAGGCCATTTGCCCACCGTGAACTTGAGAAAACCGGTTTGGCCTATGAAAACACTGCATATTTTTCATCACAGCAATTTAAAAAACGGTGTCGATAAAACCACTTGTACTTTATTATCCACCCTAAAAAAAATCGGCGGCGATCCTATTGCCGTTATTCCTGAAACGGGCGATGTCTCGGACTTTCTTGCGGAAAACCGGATTCCGTACCGGATAATCCCGTTTTCCTGTTGTTCCAGCGAAGCCTGGCGGGCCGGATTCAGGTTTTTTGCCGAGTCTTTCAGCCAAAGCGAAGAATTACTGAAACTCATCAGGCAAGAAGCGCCTGATGTCGTTCATATCAATACCGGACATTTGCTGCATGCCGGATTAGCCGCCGCCCGATGCAAAGTGCCGGCTATTTGGCATATCCACAGCCCTTTCGATTTCGATCTCAAGCGATATGCCGACTCAATCGGTTCCAGCGGCTACGCCGGACTGCTTGAGCAATTAAGCACGCTGCTTATCGGCGTTTCAGACGATGTCAATCGCTCGCTGCTGGAAAACCTGCCCAATGCCCGCATTACCACTTTATACAACGGCATAGATGTAGACGGTCTCAGATCCCTTGCGCGGCTTTCCTCAACGGATATCCGTTCGGACCTGGGGCTGCCGGACAAGGCGACGCTGGTCATGGGCATAGGCCGGATTTCCGCGCAAAAAGACTTTGCCGGTTTTGCACGTGTTGCTCATCGTGTTTGCCAGCATCGCCCCGATACGTTTTTCATTATCGTCGGCCCCAAGGAAGAGTCCGATGCGGTAAAGCAGCTCGAACTTGAAGTTGAACGTTTAAATCTGGCGGACCGGTTAGTTGTACTGGGACCTAGAAGTGATGTGCCCGGTCTGATCGCGCAAAGCGATATTTTTCTGTCAACCGCTGTATTCGAAGGCCAGGGTCTTGCCGCGCTGGAGGCCATGGCCCTGGAAAAACCGGTCGTAGCCATGGCGTGCCAGGGACTGCGGGAGTGCATCATGCATGAGCATGACGGACTGCTGGTTCCTCCGGCCGATGAAAATGCCGCGGCGGATGCCGTCGTTCGCCTATTGAATGACCCCGTTTTTTCCGCGAAACTCGGCGCCATGGGAAAAAAATCAGTGTTAACCAAATTCTCCAGCCTTGAATATGCCCAGCAGTTTCTCATGATCGCCGAAACCGCCAGACAGTTAGGACCGCCGCCCATTTCCGGACACGAGCTGGAAATGCTCAGAGGACTGCTGGGCGAAATCAACACCGCTCACCATAAATTACTGGAATTTGAACAACAATCGATAAAGCAGCGGTTCAAGCTGTTGATATGGTATAGCTTACAACCCTTTAAAACTCGTTAGGCGACTGCGCGGGCAGCCGGCATGAAATAATTTGAACGCTTGGCCAGTCCCAGGGTCAACTGGTCAATTGCTTTTGTACGACACCGATGCCTTTAAGGCGACGGGCCGGATGCGGCTTTAAGTTGCCTGCTTGTTTTTTTTAGTAAAAAACGGCCCCATTCGATATGGGTGCATTCCTTACGATTTGATATACGGCAAAGTGACCTGTTATGTATATTGATCCCTTGTCAACAAAGCTATTAAGCGGCGCCGGGCGAAACGGCATCATATCGCTGATGTACCATTCGATCACGCCGGGCAAGACCCGGCCGGACTGGCAGTGGGCCTTGTCTTTTCAAAGCTTTTGCGAGCAACTCGATGTATTGCAGGACAACGGCTGGACAACGGTCAGCGCCAGGCAGCTGGCAGCCGGTAACGGGAAACTGCCCGCCAAAACGGTTCTGCTAACTTTTGACGACGGTTACGCCGATAACTTTCCCGCCTTTGAGGAACTGGCCAGACGCCGCATGACCGCCACCTGGTTTGTGGTCACTAAAGACTTGGGGCAGATGTCTTCCTGGATTGACGACGACGCTCCCTCCTGTCAGTTACTCACTGCCTCGCAACTGGCGGAAATGCATGCGTCCGGCATGGAAATAGGCTCGCACACGCATACTCACTGCCGGCTTCCCGAACTGGCTGCCAAGCAAATCGATGAGGAATTAAACCGCTCGAAAGACTATCTGTCCCAACTGTTGAATGGGCCCGTCACTAGCTTTGCTTATCCCTATGGCTTGTATGACCGGCAGGTTTTATCCGCGACAAAATCCGCCGGTTATCAGACTGCCTTCGCCACGCGCTCCGGTTTCGGCGTGGTCAATGACAACCTGTTGGAAATCCGGCGCGTTGCCGTCATGGCCGGCGATTCCTTGTCGGTTTTCGCCCGCAAGCTGACCTTTGCCGATAATGATGTGAGCTGGCCCAAAATGAAGTCCTACGTTGCCGATCGCCTCAAGGCGCGCCTGGGAGGGGCATGATGGACGCCAGACCACTGATTTCCGTCGTTATGCCCTGCTTCAACGCAGAAAAGCATCTGGCCGCCAGTCTCGCGAGCGTGTTTCGCCAGTCTTACGACAATCTGGAATTGATCGTTGTCAACGACGGCTCCACGGATGGCAGTTGGAGCCTGCTTCAAAGCATTGGCGATCCCCGGCTTCGTGTTCTGGATCAAGCCAACGCGGGCGTCTGCAGGGCGCGCAATCAGGGCATCAAGGCGGCGAAAGGCGAGCTGATCGCGTTTCTGGATGCCGACGACACCTGGCATGCCGAATGTCTCGAGAAACTGTATCAGGCTTTATGCGCGGCTCCGTCGGCGGCGCTGGCCTATTGCGGCTGGCAGAATATCGGACTGCCCGGCGGACAGGGCGAACCCTACGTGCCGCCCGACTATGAAACAGCCGACAAGCTGGCGTTATTGTTCGAAAATTGCTGCTGGCCCATTCATGCCTGCCTAAGCAAAAAAGCATTGATTTTCGAGGCCGGCCTGTTCGATGAAAGCCTGGTCACGTCGGAGGATTTTCTGTTATGGCTGAAAATCGGCACCCGCTACCCTATCCAGCGGGTGCCGGAAGTGCTGGCGTTCTATCACTTCCATGACGGCCTGCAAGCCACGCGCAACAAGGAAAGAGCCGCTCTCAACCACTGGAACGCGCAACGGGTTTTCCTCGATCGGCACCCCCTGGCCGCCGATAAGCTGGGCGCCCGAAGGATCAGGCGCTTGATGCATGGCGAGCTGCTGCGCCGCGGTTTTGAATGTTACTGGAAACGCGACATCCGCTCGGCCCGCATCATTTTCAGGAAAGTCATGCGCCATGGCTATGGTTCGATACGGGACTGGAAATACATGCTGCCGTCGCTGCTGCCATTGCCCCTTCATCAAACCCTGCTGCAAAAATTCAGCCAATGAATGCTCCGGCCGCCGTCAAAGACCAGATTACCGTCGCGATATGCAGTTACAATGCCGCGCACTATCTGCCGAATCTGCTCGAAAAGCTGATCGCTCAGGACTGCCCCATGCCGTTTGAAATCCTGATCGTCGATAACAACAGCACCGATCATACCCAGGCGCTGGTGCTTGGCTTCTCCCCAGCCAACGGCATACCGATCCGTTATGTCAACGAGCCTGAGCAAGGCATCGCGTTTGCCCGCAACCGGGCGATCGAGGAAAGCCTGTCCAGCCGCTATCTGGCCTTTATCGATTCGGACGAGATGCCGGCGCCAAACTGGCTGAAATCGGCGCTAAAACAATTGGGCGATCAAGACATCGATTGCGTCGGCGGCAAAATATCCATTGCCCTGCCCCATCGCCCCGCCTGGCTCAGCGATGATCTGTTGCCGTTCTATGGCGAAGTCGACCACAGCGACCGGGCATTTCGAATCACCGACGCCGCCACCCCCATCTGGAGCGGCAACATTGCCTATAACACGCGCGTATTCCGGCAAGGATTACGCTTTGATACGCGCTATAACCGCAGGGGAAAAGGCATCGGCGGCGGCGAGGACGCCAGGATGCTCGACATGTGCCTGGCGCGCGGCTTCAGCCTGGTATACGAACCGGACATGGAAATTCTGCATCTGATCCCGGCGGAAAAAATCAGACGCTCGTATTTTTTGAAGCTGCATTATCTCAGCGGCAAAAAAGCAGGCCTGCATGAAATACCCGATTTCAATCGAAGCATCCTGGGCGTTCCGCCTTTTATGATTCTTCAGTTCATGCGGCATTTTCTGCTGGCTGTCGACATGGCCGTCAAGGAGCAATCCGGATCTCTGCGGCAGGCGATGAATGCCTCGCATGCGTTAGGCAGCATCTGGGGCAAGTTTCTTTGCTGGAAAAATCAACCTCTCAAATCCTGACAAGTGGCTATTATGACTAAAATATTTTTTATCCTAATCATAGCAGCATCGATCACACTTTCTAAACCAGGCATGGCCATTACCATCTGGCCCAAGAGCGACAAAGACTGGAGCATGCTTCCGCCTTTTTGCAAGGCAAGATCATACTCCGATAAACATCCGACTTATAAAAGTTGGCAAAGAAGGCTGGGCGGTGACTTTATTCATGTCCATCACTACTGCGCGGCGCTGCTTACCTTTAACGACGCGCATCGCTATACCAAAAGAGTGGATATTGCCGAACAATTAAACGCGGCCATGAGTGAAATAGATTATGTCGAGCACAGTTCACACCCCAATTTCCGTCTCTTGCCCCATATCTTCAAGACTAAGGCTGATATTTTCCTCGAATTGAAAAACGTTACCCATGCAGTGATGTATCTCAATAAAGCGATTCAACTGAATCCGAAATTTGTACCCGCTTATACCCGATTAGCCGATATCTATTATGAGCGGGGACAAAACGACGAGGCCCTGAAAGTGGTCAATCAAGCCCTGAAAATCAAGCCCCATTCGAGAGCATTGAACAAGCGCTTGAAAAAACTGCAGGCGAAAAAATAGAGCCAGAACCCGGGCAATAAGCCGGCCTGTCTTTTTCAACACTTCATGCCGGCTTAGCTCATTAACTAGAGTCATTAACCCTCGAGGACTGACCAGGATTGGCGCAATAATGAAACTGACCGTCATTATCTGTACACATAATCGTTTTCAACTGCTTGCCTCGGCAATTGATTCGCTTAACGCGGCCCATAAACCGGATCATTGCGAAATCAATATTCTGGTGATTGCAAACGCCTGCACGGACGAAACCGTAAGCAAACTTCAGCAGTACCGGGAGCTGCAACCGGAATACAATTTATTACCGCTGTCTTTTGCCGAAGAGCCGAAAGCAGGGAAATCCTATGCATTAAACCGTGCCGTAAACCAGGTGCGGGAAGGTTATCTGTGTTTTATCGATGACGACCACCGGGTTGACCTGAACTATTTTGCCGCTATCGCCAAGGCTATAAATAACTTTCCTGATACCGCGCTGTTTTGCGGTCCTATCTTTCCCGACTGGCAGGGCGATGAACCCGATTGGATACATGACACCAGCAAATACAAAATATACCCCTTGCCCATTCCGTATTTCGATCTGGGTCAGCAGCCCTTGCGATTAACGGAAAAATCCCATGCGCCGCTGCCGGGCGGCGGCTGGGTCGTCATCCATAGAGACGTGTTTAAGCGGGTGGGACTGTTTTCCGAAAAGCTGGGGCCTACGGGGCACAACCTGGTAGGCAGCGAGGACACCGATTTCTTTCTCAGGGCGTTAAGAAAAGGCGAAACCTTCTACTATATCCCCGATATCGTTCAATACCATTATGTTGATAAAAAACGCCTGCGGCTGAATTATTTAATGGCCAACTGCTTCCAGCGCAACCGCTCTTTCACCCTGACCTGTAACCCGATGCGCCGCGCCGTGCCCTTATATTTATGGCGCCAATTATTCAATCATATGATCGGGACTGTTTTTTCCTTATCCCTCAACAGAACCCGGTTTTATCTGATGCGGTGCGCCTCTACTTTAGGGGAAATTTTCGGCCTGCTTCAGACCAGAAAGCTATAACGAATGACTTTATTAGATGATGGCATTTTATGAATCCGATGCTCCGTAACATTTAAAACCCTATAACGATTATGCGTGATATCGTCGTACTCATATTCTTAACCGGCTGTATTGTCGCCGCCCTGAAAAAGCCATGGTGGGGCGTTTTATCGCTTGCCATTTTCAGCTATTTAAATCCTCATGCTTATGCCTGGGGATTTGTCAGAAGCCTGCCGGTTTATTATGTGCTTTTTTTGGTGGTCTCGGTCAGCGCCTTTCTGACCAAGGATAAGCAACCCCTTCCCAGGGACTGGCGTATTCCCGTATTCCTGATGCTCTGGTTTTATTACATTATCAGCTCCTGGCAGGCCTACTTGCCCGATATTGCCTGGAGTCGATTCTGGGTTATCACGAAAATCTACCTGCCGTTCATTTTTACCCTGATTCTTATCAATACGCGCCAAAAGTTGTATTACCTAATCGTGACTATCGGCGCTTCCATTGCCCTGGTTGCGGTCAAAGGCGGCATCTTCGCTATTTTGACCCGTTTTTCCTATCGCGTTTACGGTCCGCCCTCCACTCAGTTCGAAGAGAATAATTTATTTGCCCTGGCCGTACTGATGACAGTGCCGCTGTTGTTGATCTGGCGCAGAGAAACGGCGAACCGCTGGATTAAACTGGGAATCTACATGGCAATTCCCTTCATCTATACCGCTTCGTTGAGTTCCTGGTCGCGCGGCGCCCTGCTGTCCCTGGTCGCCCTGGGCTTCATATTGATCTGGCATAGCCGGCGCAAGTACCTTGTGGTTCCCATGATGATGATCGGGGCTTTTTTCGTTAAGGATTATTTGCCTGAAGAGTGGTTCAGCCGCATGCAAACCCTTGAAACCTATAATCAGGATGCCTCGGCAATGGGTAGAATCATTGTCTGGAAGGATGGCTGGAATCATACGCTCGACCATCCTTTTACCGGCACTGGATTCGATGGCTGGATCTATCTCACCGAACGCGACTGGCACAGTTCCTATGTCGAGATGTTCTCCGAACATGGCTTTATCGCTTTCGGCCTTTGGCTGGCGCTCATCCTGGGCACTTTAATAACCTTGACCTTGCTGCCGCGCAAAACGCGCCATGTCGAAGGCATGGAATGGGTAGCGAATTACTGCTACATGATACGCGCATCCTTGCTCTGTTTTATGGTCGGCGGCGCTTTTTTAGGGCTCGCTTATTTCGATTTTCTCTACCATCTGATCTTTATCACCGTGCTGGTTAAAAAATTTGCCCTGGAGGAATTGGCAAGCAAGCAGGAAGAAACCGTCAGGTTTCCCCTGGGCGTGCCTCAGAGCACGTGAGTATCCATAACCGGTCTGCGCCGCTTATGGTCATTATCAATAAACTGTAAATAAAAGGCATGTAGAACAATACGTTTTAGGATTTTCTCTTAAACAGTGCGTTATCAACGGACCTAGAGTTTACTATGAATTTTCGACGCCTATGTTTCAACACATTCGCTTGCTTATCGTTGATTTGCTTCATTGGTTCATCGGTTTGTTACCTGAGCTATAAAAACGATCTGGCATACCTGAAATCAGTCATACAGTCTCAAATTGGTAAGGAGCATTCGCCGCATTTATTTGCCGCCATCAATCATTGGGTTTATCAAAATCAGGGCTTCAGGAAAAATCACGACTTTTTCCTGTTCAAGTCGCTTGGTCCCACGCCCATCCAGGTTCTGGAGCGGGGCGGCGATTGCTCCGATAAATCCCGCTTGCTGATGGCCATGCTCGACTCGATCGACGTGGATTCCACACTGGTCATGTTATATGACGCGGACAATAAAACGCCGACTCACACTACCCTTGAGGTGCGTAACAAACAACTGAAAGCGGTTGCCGACCCTGTTTTCGATCTTGTTTTCCCGAACCCGGCTAACGGATTCTATGGCTTGCAAGACTTACGGGACAACCCGGCGATTTTACCTGACAGGCTGGATGAATTAATCCGATTACGGGGGCCATCGAACAAGATCGCTTTCTATAAAAGGGAACAGGAATCCTACCAGTACGCCACGACCATCAATTGGAATAAAAATGGTTTTTTACGGTTTATCGCCGACGGCTTAAAAAAAGCCGGCATTGAACCCAGGAATATCCGCAGGCCGCATTTTCTGGACGAACCCAAGCTGTTAATCAGCCTGATGCTGTTGTTGACGGGCAGCCTCTTGTTAATGCCGGTGTTAATGATCGGCAGGAAAACGCCCGTCCCGGCATATACGCCCGGCTCCGCCCGGGTGATGCCTGAACAGCCCCGGCATCCGCTGCGGGGATAAAAACCGACGTCTGACTAGCAAGCCAAATAAGTCTGTCAATGGTTAACCCGGATATTTCATGAAACCACAGAGAACACGAAGAACACGAAGAAAATCATGGCATTATCATTTCTCACAGATAACTTCATGAGCTCATTATGAAATATTTGCAAGTAATTGAATTGAAAAGCCTTCGTGTGCTCGATTGCCGTTCCAGACGCAATTCTACCGCCTCCATCCCTGGAGGCGTTCGTGTCCTTCGTGGTGAAATATTCAGGTTAAGGGTCACTGATTTTTTTACCAAGGGGATACTATGAAAGATATCTGGATGTATTGGGAAAACATGGGCAAAACCAGGCCGGAGTATATCAATTTGTGCATACAAAGCATCATGACTCATAAAGGCAATCTGCGGCTCAACTTACTGGATCAGGACAGCATCAATCAATACATACCCGATTTGCGCCCCGAATGGCACCGGCTAAAAAAGGCCGCCCACAAAGCCGACTATGTCAGAACCCGGCTGGTTTATGCCTATGGCGGCATGTGGATCGATTGCGACATGGCGGCCCTGGACAGCATCGAGCCGTTATTCGATTTTCCCGATTGCTATGATTATGCCTGCCAGGATATCGGCCAGAGCATCGGCTGTTTTATCGCCCGTCCCGGCTGCGCATTGTTAAAAAATGTCATCGAAGCGCAAGACCAGGTCCTGGATGAAAATTGCAGCGATTTTCAATGGAACGGCATCGGCAATGAGCTGCTGGCCAAATACGGAAAAGACTACGATTATTTTCAATGGCCCAAATGGACCCTGGACGAAATCCCCGGCAATGCCATCGCCAAATTGCTGTCCCCTCGTGAGTCCTTTGAGGATAATATCGATCACAATGCCGTGATCTTTCATTTCTGCAATGAATCCATAGGCCCGTTGATCCAGAAACACGTGAAAAGCCGCCGGCTTACCACATCGAACAAGCTGATTTCCAAAATTTTCAGAAAAGCCCTGAAAATCGATGAGCCCGTTGCTGAAGAAGACGCCAGACTCTTTCCCTTTTTAAGAAGAATCCTTCGGCAGCCCTGAAACAGACCTTTAGTTCAATCCAACATTAAAATTCACGGCGGGACCTACGATGAGCTCTATTTACGGCTGGCTGTCAACAACGAACACCAACGGCTTGGCGCGCGCGATCAACGCCCAGCGAGCGGCTGACCCCTGTTTAACCGCAAACGCCCAGCAGGTTTCCTGCCTGCGGCCGGCTACCGAGATCGCCGGCCACGGCTCCACCGTGGCGCCATGTATTTACCAATCGGAGTCATTACTGGCAATGATCGAAGGCTCGCCGCGCTGGCAGGACAGCGCGCTGGCCGGGATTGCCGAACGCCATGGCCCGGCCCAGGCGCTGGCCGAGGGCTTCCAGCGTCACGGACGTGCGGTGCTAGGCAGGATACGCGGGGCCTTTGCCTGCTATGTGTCGGAGCCCGGACGGCATTACGCCTTGCTGGCGAATGACCGGTTCGGCATCCGGCCGCTGGCTTTTTATGCCCGGAAAGACTTGCTGGTATTCGGTTCGCAGCTTGATCACATCATCGCGCACCCTGGCGTTCAAACCGGCCTCGATCCGCAGGCGATCTTCGATTATTTGTATTTTCACATGATTCCGAGCCCTGGCAGCATCTATGCCGGCGTTTCCAAACTGCAGCCCGGCGAGTTCGTCGAATTCAACGACGGGCATATCCAGCGCGATTTTTACTGGCAAATCAGCTACGCCGACAGCCCCGATCCGGAAAAGGACCTGCGCGCGCAACTGCACGACCAGTTGACCCGATCCGTCTCAGCCTGCGCCCCGGATAGCCACACCGGCGCCTTCCTGAGCGGCGGTCTGGACAGCAGCACCGTGACCGGCGTGTACCAGACATTATCGTCCGACCCGATCGACGCGTTTGCCATCGGTTTCGATGCCGAAGGCTACGATGAAATGGCCTACGCCCGCGCCACGGCCCGGCATTTCAAGGTCAACCTGCACGAATACTATGTCACGCCCGCGGACGTGCTCCAGGCGATTCCGTTGATCGCGCGGACCTATGATGAACCGTTCGGCAATGCCTCGGCGATCCCGGCCTATTACTGCGCCCGATTCGCCCGCGAGCATGGCATGCGGCAACTGTTGGCCGGCGATGGCGGCGACGAGATATTCGCCGGCAACACCCGCTACGCCAAGCAAAAACTGTTCGACCTGTACCGCCATGTGCCGCTGGCGCTCAAAAGCGGCCTCATCGAACCGGTCGCCCAAATCACCCCGCTGCTTGGCAAGGTCAGAAGCTATATCGAACAGGCCGGAATCACCATGCCCGCGCGCATGGAAACCTATAATTTTCTGCACCGGACGCCGCTCGCCGATATTTTCACCGCCGATTTCCTGGCCCAGGTCGATGCCTCGGCGCCGCTGGCCAGTCTGCAGCGGACTTACGACCGCGCCGGCACCGATGACCTGGTCAAGCAAATGCTGTTTCTGGACGCCAAAATCACCTTGGCCGATAACGACCTGCGCAAGGTGAACCGCATGTGCGACCTGGCCGGCGTCGGCGTGCACTATCCGCTGCTGCAGGACAATCTGGTGGAATTCGCCGCCAGCATCCCCTCCGGCTTGCTGATGCAGCGCTTTCAGTTGCGTTCTTTTTACCGGAAATCGATGGCCGGCTTTCTGGCGCCGGAAACCCTGAGCAAAAGCAAGCATGGCTTCGGCCTGCCGTTCGGCCTCTGGATGAGCGCCGATCCGGGACTTCGGGAATTCGCCGACGTGAATCTGCGCGGCATGGCGAACCGGGGCATCATCCATCCGGACTACATCAAGACCATCATCAAGGCGCAGCAACAAGGCCATGCCGCCTATTACGGCGTGATGATCTGGATCCTGATGATGCTGGAGCAGTGGCTGATTTCACATAACCAGTAAAGGCTCATGGCGCGACATGGCTGACGACATAGCGGTACTTGCCGGATTTTTCCCTGGCAATTTCATCGTGGTACTCTATGCCGACGCTGACTCCCGCGCCCAGGCGTTTTTTGAATTCACGCGCGATGATCGCTTCGGCATCGGGCCGGTAACCCCGGTTCCGGACGATCTGGACCGTCGTGCTGTCAGGGCTGTTCTGTATGATCTTGAAAGAGGCAATCCCCGGCAAATCGCGCAGCACGTAAATCAGCGCCAATCCGTGCAGCACCGTGCCATCCTGGGCGATCACGAAATCGGTCGCGCGCCCCTGGATTTCCCGCAGCAACGGCAAGCCCCTTCCGCACGGGCAAAGCTCATCGCCCAGCACGCCGACATCGCCGGTCCGGTAGCGTATGAACGGGAAATCGCGCGTGGCCAGATGCGTGACCACGATTTCCCCGGCCTGCCCGTTCGGCAACACCCGGCCATCCCTGTCGATGATTTCCACGATGATGTCCTCGGCCGTGATGTGCATGCCGCCGGCCGGGCATTGATGGGCAATAAAGCCGGCATCGCGCCCGCCGTAACCGTTGGCGACGGGACAGCCGAACGCGGTCTCGATTTTCTCGCGCTGATGGTCGTACAGCCGCTCGGAGGTCACGAAAGCCACTTTAATCCCTAAATCGTCGAGTTTTTCACCGGTTTTGCCGGCATGGTCGGCAATATGCGCCAGCGCCGACGGATAGCCGAACAGCATGCGCGGCCGCCGGGTGCGGATGTCGCGGATAAAACCGTCGAGCTTGGCCGGCGACATTTCAAAGGCCGGCAACAAACGCGTGCGCAACAGCTGGTCACGGATCAGCTTGATCCTGTCCTGTGCCCCGAGCTCTATCGGCGAGCCCCAGATCACCATTTCCGGATCGCCGATATCGACCCCCCACCAGCGCGTGGCCCGCCACTTTGCCGCGACATCGTGGCTGACCCTTTGTTTGCCGATATGGAAAATCAACGGCTCGCCGCTGGAGCCGCCGGTATTGAACCGCGACAGCCCCACGGCGTTGTCGGCTTTTAACGCCTCGGTATGGGCGCGGATGTCCGGCTTTCCCATCAGGGGCAGCCGGCGCAGATCGGCCAGCGAATCCAGCTCGGCCGGCACGAAGCCGAGTCTGCGAAACAGCTGCCGGTAATAAGGCACATGCCGCTCGACGTCGCTCAGGAAGCGTTTTAAATTCTGTAGCCGCAGTTCCCGGAGCGGTTCCGGCGCCAGCCACTGCGTCCGCTCCATGTCCCTGTGCACGTCGACGGTCGTGTGCCGCTTGAGCCGCTCGTGCAGGGGAAAAATCACATTGGCTGTCAGCCGCGTATAAAAATCCATCCGCTTCTCCTCGACGATTGGTATAAATCCAGCCACAGGTTTTTAACCTCCGGCCAGGCGTATTGCCTGACTTCCCGCTGTCCGTTTTCGATCAGCGCCTGATAAAGCCCGGGCTCATTCAGCAGCCGGCGGATCTGTTCCGCCATCGAGCCGGCATTGCCGGCCTCGGCAAATAACGCCGTCCTGTCATGCTCGACAACATAAGGGATGCCGCCGACGCTGGTCGTCACCACGGCCACGCCGCAGGCCATGGCTTCGAGCACGGAATTGGGCATGTTGTCGACGGTGGTGGGATTGAGCATGATGTCGGCCTGCCGGTATAGCCGGGCGATTTCGTCCGGCGTCAGCTTGCCCGTGAACACCACGTTGCGCTCCAGGTTTTCCGCTGCCACCAGCTGCTGCAACGCGGCTTTTTCAGGGCCGCTGCCGGCGATCGTCAAAGTGATGCCGGGCACTGTCCGGCGCAGCAGCGCCAGCGCTTCAATGGCCGTCGCTATGCCGTAGATGGCTTCGAGATTACGCGTTATGACCAGTTTCGGGCTGTCGGCATTGAGGCGCCGGTCTTTTTCCGCCGCAACAAAACGCTGCAAATCGATGATATTGGGGATCACCCGCGCTTCTATGCCGAAATCGGCAAACACCTGCTTCAGGTAACCGGAGGGCACGACGACCGCGGCGGCTTTCCTGATCGAGGGACGGACCCAGCGCATGGACTGGTTGAAATAGCGCCGGGCTTCTCCGCCGCGGTAATTGATGATGACCGGCGTGCTCCTGAGCCAGCCTATCCATAAGGCCGGCGTCGCGAACAGTTGCCAGGACCAGCCCGAATTCGCCAGCACATGCATGACGTCGACCTGGCCGGCCAGCCGCCACAACCTGACCAGATAGGGCAGCAGGCGAAACAGCGCCCTGACGCCCCGGAGCTTTTCGATCCATTTCGCGCCATAAGGCGCGTTGGTCCGCACCAGACTCACTTGCAGGCCTTCCCGCGACAGCAGCCGGTGCAGCTGCTGCGTCTGATTGGCCATGCCGCCATAGGGCGGCGGCATGGGGCCGACCAGTCCGACATGCAGCGTATGCTCTTTGCGCATCATGGCGGGCTTAATCGGGAAAATACGTCCTGATAATGGCCGACGCTTTTCGCCCAGGTCCGCTCCTGCTCGACAAACCGCCGCGCCTCCCGGCGAAGATCCTGCCACTGCGCTTTATTGTCCAGCAAATTGATTATGGACGCCGCCAGCGCCGCGGCATCCCCGGCTTTAAACAGCCAGCCCGTTTTCTTGTCCTGTATCAATTCCTTATGCCCGCCGACATCGGAAGCGACGACCAGCTTGCCCTGCGCCATGGCTTCCAGCGGTTTCAGCGGCGTCACCAGATCGGTCAGGCGCATCGATAAACGCGGATAGACAAAGATACTGACCTGATTGTAATAGTCTTCCACCTGGTCATGCGGCACGCGGCCCGTGAGGATCACCTGTTGCTCCAGCCCCAAGTCGCGCGTTTTCTGCCTGATCAGCTGTTCCTGCGGCCCGCCGCCGACCAGCAACAAGCGGGTTTCCGGCTCTCTGGCCAATATCATCGGCAAGGCCTCGAGCAATAACGGCAAGCCTTCGTAAGCATAGAATGAGCCGATAAAGCCGAGCACGGTTTTGTTATGCAGACCCAGGCGGGCTCTGAGAATCTGGTCCGGCTCCACGCCTGCGGTGAAGCGTTCTATGTCGACGGCATTGGGAATGACGGTGATTTTGTCCGGGGCAATCCCGCGGCCGGCGATATCCGAACGCAGGCCTTCGCAAATGGTCGTGATCGCATCGGCCTGCCTGAACACGTGGGTTTCCAGGGCTTTGGTCAGGCGATAGCGGGCGCTGCCCTCGCGGGTCGTGCCATGGTCGACGGCTGCGTCCTCCCAGAAGGCGCGGCATTCGTAGACCAACGGGAGCTTGTGTGTTTTCGCGGCGTTCAGGGCGGCCAGGCCGTTCAAGGCGGGCGAATGGACGTGCAGGAGGTCGGGCTTGATTTGCGGGATGATTTCCTCAAGCCTTCGCGACAGGGATCGTATTATCGCCCATTGATCAAGGACCGGCATTTTCTTGAGCCATTCGGCCGGCCGGCCGGAACGGTAAAACCTGAGGCCCTCCACCTCTTCGATCGGCGCGATGGCAACGCGATGCTTGGCGGAGGTAAGATGAAATGTCTCCCAGCCCAGTTTGCGTTGCTGCTCCAATATGGCCTTGGTGCGGAACGTATAGCCGCTGTGCAGTGGAATCGAATGATCGAGGATATGCAGGATTCTCATCTTAATTTTTAGTCACCACGAAAATTTCAAAGTCATGTGCAGGCAGACTGGAGCTTTGGCGGAAACCCGCTTGGGCGGCTTGAAATGCCGGCTTTAACAATCCGGTCTACAGCCTTTCTCCCGCCAAACGTTTATATCCCTTTCGCAGCAGGTGCGGCACCAGTAAATAAACAGGCATTCTCAGCCAATGGGAGCGGACGAACAGCAGCCACCGCGCCAATCCCGTCCATCGGTCATTACAGCTGGCATGGTTCGGCATCAAGGCTCTGACGAACAGAAAATCCATCAGCCGGGTCCTGGCGGGAGCTTGCCGTTCCAGTACCGTTTGCACGTCAGCCGGCACCGGCGTGGCCAGTATTTTGTCCGCATAGCGGCAGGCATAAAACAACGCCCGCTGCTGGTTGAGCTCAACCGAGCGCCGCAGCAGTTTCTGCCAGAAACCGTCGGTTTTCGAGAATTCCCTCAACAATAAATCTATATCGGATATATCCCGAAAACCATGATTCAGCTCACCTTCGTGAAACAAATGCGCGGCGCTGTGCAATACCCGGTCTTCAGGCGCGAAAACCCGGAAATTCTTGCCCGGAATCCCTACCGAATTTTCGAACAGTTTATCGGCGTCGGGACACGACTTGCAGGTCTTGGGCAAGATGTTATGGTGCACGTCAAGCGATGTCTGGCGTTTCAGATGGCGCAGCGGCGGTATCTCATGCATCCACTGGCGGTAATATTTCTGATCGTAGGCATCAAACGTGCCGGCCATCCAGCCGGCACTGATCAAGGCCTGCTCGACCTCCGGCAAGCGGGCTTCCGGCACCATCAGGTCAATATCGGAAAACAGCCGTCCCCTGGCCGCCTGGTTTTCCGCCAGAGCGTAAGCCGTTCCCTTCAGCAGGATCAAAGGCACATCGAGGGCCTGCAACGCGCTCTCGATACAAGCCAGTTCCCAATGCAGGGAATGCCTGAAGCGTTCGGCATGGATGCGGGCAGCCCTCAAATGCGCGCCAGGCCTGTCCGGCACCCGCTCCAGCAACCGCCGGCTATCCAGTAAATGACTCAAGCGGGCCAGCACATTGGCCCGGCGCGCCTGCCGGATCAGCAGGTCCCACTCGGACAGGCTGAAGCCGAGCACGCTTTCAGGCTCAATGAAGGCCTGGCGGATCAGCGGCCCGGCCGTCAAGTCGCCAGCTCCGTAAAGACGGCTATCGCTTCGTCCAGTCGGCTATACTGGAATTCATGGCAGTCGCTGTCATCGATCAACCGTGCCAGGCTATTAAAGCCATGAGTGCCCAAGACGCTGTAGTTGAAACTGTTTTCCGCCGCGCGAAGCAAGGCCCGGCCTTTGCTCAGGCTCGTTAACTTCGTGCCTGAGCGCTCTTTGTAGCGTGGAAAAACCAGCTGCGCGGGCCTTGCGGGCCGCTCACCCAGTTCAACGCTCTGTAGCGGCGGCCGCATATGACCGACGGTGCCTTTTGCCGTGTCCCGTACCACAGGCCCCATGACCGAATCCGGAGAAAAAGCGCTGATGACCTCCAGCGACCGGTTTTTCAGGCTGATCGGCCGGGGAACCGGATAGAGTCCGCCGTCATCGACCGACAGCAAGGCCATTTCATCGGAAAGCAGCCGCCATCCTTCACAGACCAGCGCCGCGCACAGCGTGCTTTTTCCGCTTCCCGGCGTGCCCGCCAATACCAGGGCCCGGCTGTCCTTCGCCACGACCGCGGCATGAATAATCAGGTATTGGTTGGCGTGCCGGGCAATACACCAGTTAAGCCCCCATTCGAACAGGGCGCCGGCCTGCCCGTAAGGTAGCGGTTTGAAGGGATATTCGCCATCGAATGAAAAATTGACCTGCGGCCGCACATAGCGCCGCACGCCGAAAGGCGGCATCAATGCCACATGAAAATCACAGAAATCAGGGTCTGAAATTAATTCAAAATCCTTGTACAAACGGCGCAGATGTTCACTCACTTCACGGATTGATGAGGATAAACAGACGTTGAAACGCCCGATTTTTATCTTAAGCCCTCCGGCTGAAGATAAACACCGCCTTAATTCGGATTCAGACAAGCATGAAAGTTTCAAGTGATTAGCCTTCCCCGACTTCCAGCAAACCCGACTGCCCGCACTTCATGAGCAGTTCATCGAGAAACTGTTCAATTTCCTGGTCAGTCAATGACTTGAGCGAGGCCGCCAGCCTCTTCAGTAATGCGGCCCGCGAAAGGGGCTGCGCCGATACCGCCAGAATCAGGTCCGCACTCGCCTGGTCGAACAGATGCGTATCACCTGTTGCCGGATGGTAAAAGACATATTCATCACCCCAGCACCGATAAAGCAGCCTGCCGTTATCGGGTATGCGGATTACAGGCTCCTGCCGCATGGCGCCGGGCTGATCACCCGAACCGCCAGCGCCAGGTGGACTCAAGAAATTCATTAATATTAGTAATGGTTACGGCCATCGGAGACATGCCGGACCAGAGCTCCAGCACCTGCCTGGCGGTCAGCACATAATTGGGCACGTATTGCGCGTTCAACATGGCGGCCACGAAATGGGCTTTTATGGAAGCCGGCTCTTCATGCAGAATTTCGCGCATTGTAATCGAGCGTCTGGTCAGGCCATAATTTGCATCGAAGCGGCCGAAAGCCGGAAACACCTCATTGAACTTCGTGCCGCCGGTATAATCGTCGGGTTTGTCGGGCGTCGACTGGTCTGGCTTCGCCTTGAATTTGCCGAAGATAAAGCGTCGTTTTCCGGCCCATTGAAATACCTCTCTTCCTTGTTCGGTTCCGAATACGCGCGCCAGGGAAAAGCCTGTGTCCTCATGCCATTGAAATAATCCTCTACCGAGGCCAACCTTGCGCGCAACCACATCGGAGCCAAGCAGCGGCGCATTGGGATTGGACCAGGTTTCGATGCCAAATCCCGGTTCACAACTGCCATCGCCAATCTGGGAGACATTCCCCGACATCATCTGCGACAGGCACTGCGCCCCCAGGACAGGCCGGCTTGCCAGCGTTAAAAACACCGGCGCCGCCATGCCTGCCCGCGTGAAAGCTCGCCGGGACTTGTCAACGTGTTTCGCTTTGCCCTGAGGCGTCCGCCGATCCTGGGTTTGATTCTTTGATTCAGTATCCATAGGAAAACCTCATTGCGTTAATAACAAACAAGCCATTAATTCCCCGTCATCCGCATGCGCATCATGCATTCTGCCGCAGGAAGGCATCAAACATCAGCAAACTCCAGATCGGCGCGCTGTAATCCCGTAACCCGGACTGATGCTGGTCCACGATTTTGCGCAGGACATCGTGGTTGAAATAACCGCTTTCGGTCATGGCCGGCCCCAGCAAGGCATCCCGCACCCGCTGCTTCAAAGGGCCTTTGAACCATGCCGATAAAGGCACGGCAAACCCCATTTTCGGCCGGTACAGAATATTGTCGGACAAATAATGTTCCAACGATTTCTTGAAAATGTATTTGCCGTCGCGCCCGTTGAGTTTCATGTCCGGCTGCAGCCCCGCCATCCATTCGACCAATTGATGGTCCAGCAACGGCACTCTGACTTCCAGGGCATGGGCCATGCTGGCCCGGTCGACTTTAGTCAGGATATCGCCGGGCAGATAGGTTTTGATATCCAGATACTGCACCAGCGACAGCGGGTTGTCGGCCGGTGCCTTGTCGACATAGCGCCTGAACACATCGACCGCCTGGTAGCCCTGCAGATCCTGCTTCAATTGCTTGCTGAACAGCTGCCCGCGCAGGGCGTTGGAAAGAATGGAAACGCTGTGAAAATAGCCTTCCATCGAATCGCGGGCGATGGATTCCAGGGTCGATTTGGCCCTGAAAACCTTGGGCGCCCAGTCGGCTTTCGGGTAAGCCGCCCCTAACAGGCCGAATACGGGCTTTCTGATCGCATCGGGCAAATAGGAGCGCATGCGGTCTTCATACGTATGCCAGCGATAGCGCCGGTAGCCGGCCAGGTTTTCATCGCCGCCGTCGCCCGACAGCACCACGGTCACCTGTTTTTTCGCCAGTTCGCAGACGCGGTAGGTCGGCAAGGCCGAACTGTCCGCGTAGGGTTCGTCATAAAGGCCGGCCAATCGGTCTATCAGACTGAAATCGTCCGGGTCGACCTGCTCAACCCGGTGCGCCGTGCGGTAGCGCTCGGCGACTTCCGCCGCGAACTGCGATTCGTTGAAGGCCGGGTCGCCGAACGAGATGGAACAGGTGTTGACCGGGTCGGCCGACAAGCCGGCCATCATGGCCACGACGGCGCTTGAGTCGACGCCGCCCGACAGAAACGCGCCCAGCGGCACGTCGGCCATCATGCGGATATTGACCGCTTCGCGCAGCCGCTCGATGAGTTCATCGCCGGCGGCTTTTTCGTTCTGCCCCGGCCGAACGGTAAAGTCGACATCCCAGTATTGCCGGGGCTGACACAGACCGGCGCCCCGTTTCAGCGTTAAGCAATAGCCAGGCTCGAGCTTATAAACCTCTTTATAGATGGTCTTGGGATCAGGCACATAGCCGAAGCCGAAATAATCTTCGATGGCGCTGGCATCCAATGTTTTCGGAAACTCCGGATGCGCTTTCAGGGCTTTCAGTTCGGAAGCGAAAATGAACTGGCCATCAGCCAGCGGCGCGTAAAACAGCGGCTTGACGCCCAGCCGGTCCCGCGCCAGAAACAGCGTTTGCCGGTTTCTGTCCCACAGCGCGAAGGCGAACATGCCGCGGAACCGCTCCACGCAGGCCTCGCCCCAGGCTTGCCAGGCATACAGAATGACTTCGGTGTCGCAATGGGTCTGAAAGCGATAGCCCTGCCCTTCCAGCGCCTTTCTTAAGTCAAGAAAATTGAATATCTCGCCGTTATAGGTCAGGACGACGCTGCCGTCCCGGCTGACCATGGGCTGCTGTCCGCTGGACAAGTCGATAATCGACAGGCGCCGGTGTCCGAAACCCAGGCCGCTTTCGATATGTATCCCGCCTTCGTCCGGCCCGCGGTGAAACTGGCTTTCGTTCATGCGCGACAACAACTCGCGGTTGATTTCCCGTTTGCCATTGATATCGAAAATACCGACAATCCCGCACATAGCTCATTCCCGTATTAAAGTGAATCGTAGACCGCTTGGTATCGGTTGACCATGGCATTCAGCGAAAACTCCCGCAGCACGCGTTCGTAAGCGCGCTGCCCGTGGCGCCGCCTCAGCCCTTCGTTGTTGGCGTAGTCCAGGATTTTTTCCGCCATCGCCATGAAATCCTCTCGTTTCGTCAGACGGCCGGTTTCGCCGTCGATGACCAGTTCCGGATTGCCGCCGACCGCGGTGGCGATCACCGGCAAAGCCGTGGCCATGGCTTCCAGGATCGTGTTGGAAATGCCTTCCGCCCGTGACGGCAGGATAAACACATCGAGCCGGCGCATGATGTCGGCCACATCGTTACGCTCGCCCGGCAGCCAGGCCAAGTCGATCAACTGTTTTTCCTCGAGCAGCTTTATCGCCTGTTGCCTTAACGGCCCCTCGCCTATGATGATCAATTTAAGCGTTTGCTTCAGCGCCGGTTGCCGTTCGCAGGCTCGTATAAAGGCTTTGGTCAACGTCAGCTGATCCTTGACTCCATGCATTCGACCGACGGTGCCTATCATCAATTCATTTTTCGCGAATAAAAAAGGACATCCGGGCAACGGCGCCCTGGCGCCCTTGGGCGGATAAAAGACGGATGTATCGACGCCGTTGCAGATGCGGGTGATTTTTTCCGGCGGCACCCGGATTTTGTCCCGCAGGTAGTTTTCCAGATGACTGGAAAGCGGAATATAGCGGTGCACGGACGGCTTGATGCAACGCCGCAGCCATTGGTATTTGATATTAGTGCCGTCGGGATCAAACACATCCCAACCGTGTTCCCCGTGTACTCTGCCCTTAATGCCTGCCAGCAGCGCGGGGAGCTGGTACTCGATGGTCGCCAGATTGCGCGTATGGACGATGGCGGGCTTAAGTTGCCTTAGTAATTTATATAAGCGGACAAAAGAGCCAAAATCCTGGCCTTCGCGTTTATCGAGCGGATAGATATCCACGTCGTTGCGCTTCAGCCGCTTTTTGAAGTCCGTACTGTTTTTAAGGCAGATGATGGCATGCCGGTAGGCGCCGGGCGGCATGTGATTGACCAGGTTGATCAAACCGTTCTCCAGTCCGCCCATGCCCAGCTGATATATGATATGGGCGATCAAAGGCGGTTGTTGGCATTGAGATGCGCGGTCGGTATTCATCGGCATCACGGCTGCAACAGGGTGGTCAGCTGCTTCAGGTTTTGCTCCCAGCTGAACCTTGCTTTAATGAATTCCCGGTTAGTTCGCGATCCGAATGTTGCGGTTTCCCCCTGCAGTACCGCATCCGTGCACTCGGCAATCTTCTCGGCTTCATCCGATACCAGAACGTCCAGTGTCCGGTCATAGGGTATGCCTTCCATTGCCGCGGCGCTGGCGATGACGTATTTGCCCATCGCCATGGCTTCAAGCACCTTGTTTTGAATGCCCCGGGCGATTCTTAGCGGCGCCACGGCCAGTCCGGCATGGGCTATGTAAGGCCTGATGTCGGCAACGGCGCCGGTAACGATAACATGCCGGCTGGCCAGCGCCCTGACTTCCTTGGCGGGCCTGCCGCCGACGATATAGAATTTCGTCGCCGGCCGTTTTTTGACGATATGCGGCAACGCGTACCGTGCAAACCATTCGACCGCGTTGACATTGGCCCAGTAATCCATGGCGCCGGTAAAAACAATAACCGGTTCACGGCCGGGATAAGGCGAGGCGAACAGCTGATCCGGAGAAAAATATTCCGTATCGACGCCGTTATTGATATAGGTGATTTTTTCGCTCACGGCCGGCGCCAGTGTTTTAAACAGGTCGGCTTCCTGCTCGGAGACAAAGATGCCGGATTTGGATTTTTCCGCCAGTTTTTTCTCATAACGGAGCAGATAATCCGACTCGCGCCGGTAAATCCATGCGCGCAGGCCGCTTTTTTTATCGGCGTATTGCCGCCATTTATCGGAGTCCACATCGACATAATCGACAATCAGGTCGACCTTATGTCTGTCATGGATAAACTGGGCCATTGCCGAGGAAAAGACCAGCACTGTGTCAATGCGGTATTTTTCAATGACGTTATCGACCCAGTCCTGCATGGCCTGGCTCTTATAATACGGCAAGCTTAGCGCCTGGCCGGTCACTAATCCTTGCAGGCTTTTTATCTTGGCGCGGAAAGGGTTGATGCCCAGAAAACAGGTTTCCGCGCAAAGGGCGCCAAGTTCGCCGGTATATTGCCAGTCATTGCTGTCATCAATAAAAGCGCCCAAGTGGACACGGTAGTGTCCCGCCAAATGCTTTAAAAAATGATAGGAGCGGATTTTATCGCCTTTATTCGGCGGGAAAGGGATTCTGTGTACAAGGAAAAGCAGGTCTTTCATGACCAATACCCTGAATAGTTAAACTGAAACATTAACCCAGATCTTTCGCCAGCCAGGGGCCGATCATCTGACTGACAGCCAATGGCAAACGCTTCCAGGCGGCTATAAACAACTGGTATTTCGGGTTTAGCGGATTGATGTCGGGCATGGTGTCGGATTTGACCAGATGGAACTCATAAAATAGCGGCTCCGGCTGAAACCCCCAGTTTTTCTTGAAACTGTACGATCCGGTTCCGACTTTACTTCGCCCGTAGTCAAATATTTTGATGCCTTTTTCCACGGCCCGGCGCATGACTTCCCAATACATAAAGTCATTGCCTTTAACATCCCTCGCCTTGGCGGTCCCGCCGCCATAATACGGCAGCACTTCATCCCTGTAGTAAAAGTTCATCACGCTGCCGACCAGTTGCCCCTGGTGCTCGACCGTCAGAATTTCGCATTGGTCTGCAAAAACATCCTTGATAATCTGAAAGTATTTTTTCGGAAAAACCGGCGTGCCCAGATTTCTGACGCTTTCCGAATACGCCTGATAAAACCGTTCGACATCGCTGTCAATAACGCTGGTCAGCCCGGCCTCGATGCCCTTTCTGACCATGGCCCGCTGCTTGCGGGGAATTGCCAGCAGGTTTTTTTCCACTTCCGGGTCCAGCGCTTTTCTGAAGGTGACATATAATTCCTTGTACGGTTTATCGGGATATTTGCGCACCCGGTTCCTCATTTCCAGATAGTCCACACCCAGCGCTTCCGCCAGTCGGCAGGCTTCTTGATCAAGCGCCGCATAGGCCGGCTCGTCGCTGGCGACAATACCGCCGTAGACGCAAAACGCCGACGAAAGCAAAGCATTGCCGAACAGCGGGCTTTTTACATGCACCAACGGCAAAACACCGGTTATCCGGTTGTTGTCCTCGGCGTAAAGGAAATAGGTTTTATGGCCAAAAGCCTTGTCGATGATCTCTTTCCATCCGGACTGATGAAAGAATGTCGCCTCCGCCGCCGCGTCAACAAAACTGTCCCAGCGGGAGTAATTTTCTCTATCCAGTGTTTTAATCATAGGTATTGATCGCCTCTTGTCTGGTTCCAGTCTGGCCGACTCCCTGCGCATGTTTTATTTCAAGAATACGTTTTCCATGGTATCCCAGCTAAAGTCTTTCAATAGCCTTTTCACCCTGTGTTCCATCCGGTCAAGATTCAGGTAATGTCGTGTCCGGGCTTTCCAGCTTAAGCCCGCTTGCCGGGGCTGCTCCGGATCGATTTCCCAGGGGTGAAAATAGAAAACACCGGCCTGTTTTTCATCGTTGTTGACTCTGTTGAATGCCCATCTTGAAAAGGCGTAGGGATAGAATCTGAAAAATCCCCCGCCTCCGCACGGCAGGTTTTTATTGCCCAACCTGACCGTGGTAATCGGGATCTCCTTGAAGCCCTGATTTTTGAACGGCTGATAGGTAAATCTCGGGGCCTCGGGCATGCCGTACAAATCATGCTTGACCGGATAAATGCTGGAGCTGTATTGAAAGCCCTCTTCCTGCAAAACCTGCAACGCCCAAAGATTGCTTGCGCCGATTGAATAGCTGGCGGCCCGGTAGCCTTTAACTTCACAGCCGCCGATATCCTCCAGTATTTTTTTGGCCCTGGCGATATCATGGCGAAATTGCACCGGGGATTGTTCCGTCACGCGGACATGTTCATAGCCATGACAAGCCAATTCATGGCCGTTCTCGATAATGCGCCTGACCAGCTCCGGATATCTCTCAGCAACCCAGCCTAGTGTAAAAAAAGTCGCGTTTATGCTGTTTTCTTCGAAAAGGTCCAGGATTTTGTTGGTATTGGATGCAACCCGATGCGGCAAAGCATCCCATTGGTTTTTTGAAATATAAGGCTCGAAGGCGGAAACCTGAAAGTAATCTTCCACATCGACTGTCATGGCATTTTTCTTGGCATTATTTATTTCCGACATACGGCAAATCCTCCAGAACAGTCTGTTATAAATAAATTCTTTTGATTTCAGCCAGAATCCGCTCGGCGGCCTTGCCATCCCAATATTCCGGAATTCGGCCCGATTTGCCTCCTGTCGTCAAAATATCGTCCACGCAGGCTTGAATCTTTTCCGGATCGGTACCCACGACAGTATTTGTCCCCTGCTCGACCGTAATAGGCCGTTCGGTATTTTCCCGCAGGGTCACGCAAGGAATGCCCAATGATGTTGTCTCTTCCTGCAAACCTCCAGAGTCGGTCAACACCAGTTTTGCCGACTGCATCAGCCCTAACATCTGCAGGTAGCCGACGGGCGGTAAATCGATAATGGTCGGGGAACCGATGACATCCAGCAATCCTTGCTGCTTGATCTGGTTGTGCGTGCGCGGGTGAATGGGGAAAATAACAGGCAATTTGCGGCTGATACGGGCAATGCTCAGCAGCAATCGGGTTAATGTCCGCGGATCATCGACATTCGAGGGCCTGTGGAGGGTCAGCAATGCATATTCCCCCGCCTTGACAGGCTGCGCCTTGTCGTAGCTTTTCAGGGTTTCCGCAAAAGCAATAGCGTGTTCCAGGTTAGCCCGCAAGGTATCGATCATGACATTGCCGACGAAGTGGATGCGCCGGCTTTCTATGCCTTCCTTAAGCAGATGCTCATGCGCGCTTCTCTCGGTCGTGAACAGCGTATCGGAGATCTGGTCGGTCAGAACGCGGTTGATTTCCTCGGGCATTTGCCGGTCGTGACTTCTCAGGCCGGCTTCGACATGAATGACCGGTATGGCTTTTTTGACCGCGACCAGGCCACAGGCCACCGTTGAATTCACATCGCCGACCACCAGCACCGCGCAGGGCTTGACGTTATCGAGCACAGGTTCAAACCGGAGCATGATATGGGCGGTTTGCTCGCTATGCGAACCCGATCCCACTTCCAGATCAATATCCGGCTCGGGAATATCCAGTTGCTGAAAAAACGAAGCTTTCATTGCCTGATCATAATGCTGACCGGTATGTACCAGGTAAAACGAAACATGTTCTTGCGTTTTTTTCAGGGCTTTGATGATGGGGGCAATCTTCATGAAATTTGGCCTCGCCCCAACCACGCATACGATTGTTTTCTTGGTCATGCTATTTCGTTTCACCTCTGCTGATTCTTCAGTTATAAACGCTACCCCTGTTTAACGGGGTAAAAATAGCCAAACGCAATAATGGATGTTTCTACGGTATTTCGTATAAGTTAAAACCTGCTCTCGCGACTGATGCTTTATGAATGATTGGCAAGGGTTGGCCCTCGGTTGGCAATCAA
Source organism: Methylobacter marinus A45 (assembly GCF_000383855.1). GTDB lineage: Bacteria > Pseudomonadota > Gammaproteobacteria > Methylococcales > Methylomonadaceae > Methylobacter > Methylobacter marinus. The sequence goes on along the minus strand of NZ_KB912877.1, from coordinate 3,943,264 downwards.
TAGTACAAACCGCCCTCTACATCATCAACCACTCTCTAGTAAGTGATTGCGTTAAATCAATAAAGTTTAATCTTTATGCTTGTTGATGGGTCTGAATCAACATAATTTCCTTAAAACAGCTCTTAACCGGCACTCGGCTTTGCAAAAACGCTATCAGGTTTCTTTCGATTTATTAAATTCAGCTGTTTTATTTAAATAAGGAATGCGCATAAAATAACTTCCTCAAGTGCGCGGATGCATTTCCGGTGTAGGTGCGGATTTATCCGCACAGTGCGAATACCCTGAAGGGCACAAGTACCCATAGGGCATAAATGAATTCGCACCTACAATTCCCTGATTTATTTCATGCCCGTTCCTAATCATCAAATGGCCCGTGCTCAGTCAGAATCTCATATTCACACTGGCAGTCGCGCGATTTTCCCGATACTCATTACTTTCAAGGTCAGATGACTGATTTATATGACGAAATTCGAGGCTGGCATTCATTCGATTGGTGATGGTTCTGTTAACCCCTATGGCAAAATCGTATCGATGATCTTTGACGGGTATGGGATTAAGCGTTGAAACAGCTCTATCGATTTGTTGCCATCTAGGCGTAACATAAGCGCTCGTTCTCGGAGCAAACTGCCATATCCATGATGCATTCAAGCCCCTGACCGTTTCCTTATAGCCGCTAACCTGGAACACCCGTCTTTCATTAAAAGCGCTGGCACTGATAGTGCTTTTTCCGGTGTTGTACGCAACAGAAAAATTCCATAGCCTTCTAACAATGACTTCATTGGTGAAATTGGGAAGAAAGGTGGCGAACAGCACGGGCTGTTTGCTTACCGGGTCCAGGATAGGGTTACCGAACGGATCCGTAATCGTAAAAGGCTGCAGCTCGAGTAAAATTTGTTGGGTTGTGGTCGTGTCATTATCATGAGTCAGTGACCAAATCGACCTTCTGGTTCGATAACTTAGCCTGGATTGCCATGTCTCGCCGGCGTTTAATCCTATGTCGCGGTTTCGATACGTTGTACTCCAGTTTACGCGTCGGATAGGTGCAATATTGACTGTCACAAATCTGTTATTGCCATAGCCCGCTTCAATGTTAAAGCGCTGGCTGGGTATCCATTGCGCGCCAAACGTGTAAAAAATGCCATTGTTGCTGCTGTCGGTATTGGACCGAAAACTGTTATTGCTATGCCCCGCCTGGGCGAAGAGATTGAATTTCCTGTGTAAATAAGCTCTGATTATGGCATTCGAGCTCTGGAATTTGACATCGTCCCCGCCGGACCTGAGGTTCTCATTATTGTTAAAAGATAACGCCCATGAAATCCGTTTGAAATCGGAACCGCTGTTTAATTGGACGATTTCCTCAAGATTGATGGTATCAGTGGCTGTCCCTTCGTCGGCTGAGATACCGGTTGTTATTGTATTGAAGTTGACCCGGAACAATCCATTGGCAAAACCTCCAAAATGCGGCGTTATATACGGCGACAAACTAAATGTAGTAACCGTTGTGGTATCACCCGAGCCTGCAATATTGTCAACGGCGAGTCGATTATTATTGAAGTTTTGTTGGCTTATCGAACTTTCAGAATCCAGAAACAGTAAATTCCTGACGAATGTATTATGCGAATTATACTGTAGCTGATTTGCTATTCTCAGGCCGTCATCACCACCGGAATTGTATATATTCTGCATTCTATAGTCTAAGTTCAATGTTGACTTAGGGGATATATAACGGGCTGAAATGCCCGGACTTACAACCGTCACTAACGCCCCTTTTTCACGACCAGGCGGCAACAATTCAATATTATCGGAATAGATCTCCTGTAATTGAAGAGATGGAATGGCTGTCCAGCTACCTGCGTAAAGCTGAGTTGAGTGAGAGAGAATGTAGATAGTAATGGTAAATCTTATAAACAATAAACATAATTCAATTTTTCTTGTTAAAAAAAATACCTTAATGTACATGCTGTCTGGATCCATAAACATTATTAGTACTTGCTTTATCTTTGTTTAATAAAGCCAAGACTATCTCGCATCGATTTAATTTTTCAGCCGCTTCCATCACTGAAGACCGCAATGTTTTTTCCGCTTCGATAACCAATACGACTTGGCCAACCAGATTTACCAATACATGCGTCTGACTGGCGACTAATAAGGGCGGTGTATCAAAAATAACGATGCGATCAGGGTATCTTTGACTGAGTTCGTCCGATAACTGAACCATCCTATTGCTTGCAAGCAGTTCCGTTGAATGGCGGTGTTGCTTTCCGGCGCATATTATCCGCAGATTAGGAATATCGGTTTCCATAATAATATCGGAAAAATCCGTTTGCTCATTTTCCAAATAATCGATCAGCCCAACGCCTTCTTTTATCCCAAGATACCTTGCAATCGAAGGTCTGGCAACATCCGCGTCAATCAGCAATACCTGTTTATTCATTTCCGTTGATGTACTTATTGCCAAATTTATTGCCGAATAAGTTTTTCCTTCCCCAGGCAAACTGCTGGTTACTAAAATCAGATTCGACTTGTGAACGTTTTTTTTGCCTTTTCCGGTGGCATTATCTATCAAAGGCCTTTTGATTATCCTGTATTCCTCGGCTTTTTGTGTATGCGCATCTTCTCTGGTAAGAAAACCATTTTTTTTAAGTAATTCCCAATTGATTCGGGTTATTCTGCTCTTGCTTTTTTTTTCAACTATTTTTTCTTTATCCGCTTTAATGGAGACGTGCTCCGGATCACGGACGAGCGAAACTGGCTCTTCTTCGTGAAATGTTAAATCCGCTAAGTTATCTGTTTGATTTATCGGATCAAGATCCCACACAGAATTTTCAATTTTTGCTTTCTCTAGTGCTTTTTCGATAATATTCATCAATCACTCCTATAGCAAAAACGACAATTTCGCATAAATCCCCTGCACCAGCCCCTCTATATCAAATAGAGTGGATTTAAATGTTTCAAAAAGTAACGATCCGATATACATGATTATCAGTCCTAGAATAGCGCCACCACTTTTATAATCGATTTTATGGCCATTGGTATCGGGAGAATCAAACGACATGGATACGGTTCCTAATATAGGAATACCGGTATCCGCTCTGACCTGTTGCGTAGCGACAAAAGTAGGCCGGATAAATGTCACCAGGAGACTTGATCCCACTCCTAACAGAATAGAAACAAAAAAGACCACCGATGTTAAAAGTAATCTATTGGGCGAAGAAGGTTCCAGTGGTTTATTGGGAGGATCAGCGATTCTAAATTTGAGTGCATTGACTTGACTATCTACTTTCGTAGAAATATTGGCTTGTTCCCTGCGCTGAATAAGATTGGAATAATTTCTTTTAATCGTTTCATAATCCCTGTTGAGATTATGAATTTCCGTTTCAATGGAAAGCCGGGTATTCAGCTCTTCTTGCAACTTCGCTAATCGGGTATTGTAATTATCAACGCGCGATAAAATTGATGCGACATTCGCATCAGCTTCATTCATTGCGACCTTTATCGACTGAACATAAGGATTCGCCATGACTTCCAAATCAAGCCCTTCGTTTTCTCCCGAATTCTGTTTCTCATCCTCGCGCCTTTTCAACTCTTTGATGATGTTGTCAATGTTTTTGATTTCTGGATGATTTTCCTTGTATTTAATCAGCAGCTCATCTTTTCTTTGCTCAAGCGCGCTTATTCTTTCGTTCTTTGAAGAGGATTCCGTACCGATTAAGTCGCTCCATTCATCTTCGGAACCTAACGCTTCCTCTAATTGTTCACTCAGAGCCTCTTTTCTTGACTTGGCTTCTTTTAAACTTAATTCGGCTTCTTCCAATGCCGTTTTCATTCGCTGAATCTGACTGATTTGATCCACTCCCTGACCGGGCAACAATCCCAAATTAGCGCGCTTGAAATTTTCCCGGGCTTTTTCCGCATTGCGCAGGCGGTCCTCATATTCCCGTATCTGGCCCTCAATAAATCGTTGAGCCTCGGCCGTGTCTCCTAGTGAACTTCTTTGCGTCTGTTCGGAGAAAACAGCTAACACGGCTTGTACGACATTTCTGGCTTCTTCACGATTTTCCGCTTCATAACTAATTGAAAATATTTCGTTATTTCCTCCCGAAATCTTAATATTTTCCTTTAGCCTGTCATGGGATTCCAAGCCATTCAAACCCGACAGTTTTGCTATTTGTTCAAGGTTTTGTTGAGTAAACATTAATTGTTTCATCACCCGGAGCAAGCCGTTGACATCGACTTGAATCGCCAAGCCGCTCAGCAATGGCCGTAGCATAGTCCGCGTATCAACATAAACCCTGGCTTCTGAACTATATTTATCAGGCATGTTGTAGATAAAAATCCATCCGGACAAACTAACAATCCAAGCCATAATTATTGCGATCCATTTGTATCGTAGTATGCCTTTGGCATAATAAATCACTTCAGAAATCTGTTCTTGCATTGTTTTTTGCCTACTCTGATAATTTAAACTTCATTGACCCTATATAAATCATCTGTCAGGTCAGGCTTAATTAAAAAAATGCCTCCGGTATTATGACGATATCGCCGGGTAATATTTTTACGTTCGCGCGCATGTCCGTATCATCAATTAAGTCATCAATTCTGATGCCGAACTGCTCGGTTTCTCCATCAATATCACGAATGATGCTGGCTCTGTTTCCATCGGAGTAAGGTCCCAGTCCACCGATTTTTATCATCAGATCGAGCAGCGTCATATCCCTTTCATAGGGAACGGATTTTGCAGTATATCTACCGACGCTACCACCTCCGAATCCGCCGCCAAAGCCTCCGCCGCCACCGAATCCGCCGCCACCGCTACCGCTTAACTGGCCTATGATTCTGACTTGCTGGGTAGGAATCCCTTTAAAACCACTGACCATGATGACGACCTGCGGATCCCTGACATATTTTCCCAGCTCCTTTTCCATTACTCTGGCCAGCTCGGACGGTGTTCTTCCTCTGGCCAAAAGGTCCTCGGCAAGTGGAATGGTAATTTTTCCATCAGGTCTTACCGTGGCTGTTGTCGAAATATCCGGATTTCCCCAGACAAAAATAGTAACACTATCTCCCACCCCTATTTTGTAGGTGTAATCCGTAGAGATCTCCTTATCCGCCTCCTCGCTCATGGGGGGATAGGCGCACCCCGAACACAACATAATAGACATTATCAATAATGGCTTTATTATTTTTAGACACTGCATACCAATCACCTGAGTTCTTTAAATTTACATTCAGTAACTAAAACAATCCTTGATTTTTGATTTAAAGCCGCCAGAGTTTAATTCCTTTCGGAGTCTTGTTTCTTTCAAGCTTGGCTTTAATATCCATGACGATACCGGTATTGTCGTGTAATAGATTCTCTAAATAGGACCAGTCCTTAGTCAAGAAATAATCATGTGGCACAGCCAGTAGTACTGCATGGGCCGGTTTCAATTGGTTTTCAGCTGATAATTTAATCCCATATTCCTCCATGATTTCATCTGGATCAGCCATAGGATCAAACACTTGCACATTAATGCCATAAGTCAGTAATTCTTTATAGATATCGATAACACGTGTATTTCTTATATCAGGTACATTTTCTTTAAATGTAAACCCTAAAATAGTGACAATACTGCCTCTTACACATTTTTCAGCCTTGATCAATTCCTTGACTGTCTGAGCTGCAATAAAATTACCCATACTGTCATTAATACTACGTCCGGAGAGGATGACCTGCGGGATATAACCTAAGACGGCGGCTTTATACGTAAGATAATAAGGATCAACGCCTATGCAGTGCCCCCCGACCAAGCCGGGATCAAATGGTAAAAAATTCCATTTTGTCGAGGCTGCGGCGAGTACATCCCTCGTATCAATTTCCATTTTATTGAAAATCAAGGCCAATTCATTCATTAATGAAATATTTAAGTCTCGCTGAGTATTCTCAATCACCTTTGCTGCTTCCGCGACTTTGATTGTAGCGGCTTTATGCACGCCAGCCGTGACGACCGATTCATAAACAGCGGCTACGGTTTCCAGTGTTTCGGGCGTATCTCCCGATACTACTTTAGAGATGGTTTTAAACGTGTGAACCTTATCGCCCGGATTAATCCGTTCAGGTGAATATCCAACATTGAAATCAACACCCCAGGTTAAGCCCGATTCCTGCTCCAGGACTGGGATGCAATCTTCTTCCGTAGCCCCCGGATAAACTGTTGATTCATAGACGACAATATCGCCTTTTTTAAGTTGTTTGCCCACAGTTCTTGAAGCCTTGATGACCGGCCTTAAGTCCGGCTGTTTGGCTTTGTTAACCGGCGTTGGCACGGCAATGATATGAAAATCCGCTTTTTTTAAATCTTCCGCATTACAGGTATATAAAATATCGGCTTTCGTCAAATCTTCCGCGTCTACTTCATTAGTGCGCTCAATGCCCTGCTTTAGCTCTTCGATGCGAATTGAATTTATATCAAATCCTATGACCTGCTGGTTTTTGCCAAACTCGACCGCGACAGGTAATCCGACATAACCTAAACCAACCACTGATATTTTTCTGTTATGCATAGTGATCTCCAATTTTGTAAAAACTTCGATACCACTCAACAAAATTACTGATCCCGGTTTCTAACAAAGTGGTGGGCTTATAGCCCAAATCATTTACTAAATCAGAGACATCCGCATAAGTATCGGGAACATCCCCTGGCTGTAGAGGTAGAAGATTTTTTATGGCCTCTTTACCTAAACATTTTTCGAGTATCTCGATAAACGTTAATAAATGAACTGGATTGTTATTACCAATGTTATAGAGACGATAAGGCGCCTGACTTGTGCCCGAATCAGGACTTTTGCCCGACCAGTCCCTATTTATCCGCGCCGGTTTATCAATGACTCTGATCACCCCCTCGACAATGTCATCTATATAAGTAAAATCCCGCCGATGATTACCATAGTTGAAAACATCTATCGGTTTACCCTCAAGAATATTACGGGTAAACATAAATAAAGACATATCCGGGCGCCCCCACGGACCGTAAACGGTGAAAAACCTCAATCCCGTAGTCGGCAGGTTATAAAGATGACTATAGGTGTGAGCCATCAGTTCATTTGCCTTTTTACTTGCCGCATACAATGAAACCGGATGATCGACATTATCATGGATGGAAAAAGGCATTTTGGTATTTGCGCCATACACAGAGCTGGAAGATGCATAGGCCAGATGCTCGATACCATTATGTCGGCACCCTTCCAATATATTGATAAACCCTACCAAATTCGAATCTACATAAGTGTGCGGATGAGTTAAAGAATATCGCACGCCCGCCTGAGCGGCCAAATGCATGACTCTTTGCACTTTTTCCCTGGCAAAAAGCGCCTCTACTGCTTGTTTATCGGCTATTTCTAGTTTTAGAAAATTAAATCGATGATAATTGTTTAACCGCTTCAATCTTGCCAGTTTCAAATTGACATCGTAATAGTCGTTAAGATTATCAATCCCGACAACTTCATCTCCTCGTTCCAGCAATCTAATACTAAGCGCTGCCCCTATAAATCCAGCCGCTCCTGTTACTAGTATCTTCAAAACTTCCTCCTCGTTTATAACCAGCTTATATTAGCCATCCTCTAGCCCAAGAGATTAGCCGCCTTATCTCGCGGCGATAATTTCCTGCAATAATTCTTCAGCGGCCTTTTTATCGGAGAAATATCCTTTTCTTTTGGTTAACTCAAGCGCTTGCTTCAATTCTGACATCGCCGCTCCATGATTCCCGCTTTTATATTGCGCAACGCCCAAGTGATACTTGAATACAGGCACATCCGGTTCAGCAATGCTGATTTGGTTCAATATATTTAAACCCTCGGATATATTGCCTTGCTTGACTAGCGCCCAGGCATAAGTATCTCTATAGTAAGCCTGCTTTGAGTCTTTAAATTTTTCAACCAACTGAACTGCTCTTTTTAAAGTTTCTTCTTCCTCGAAATGTTCAATCAAAATAGCAGCCAGATTATTTGCAGCCAGGTCTAAACGAGGATGTTTCCGCAGTAATGCTTCATAAATAGCGATAGCGGCATCATAATCTTTCTGTAATTCATATAATGATGCCAATGACAGTGATAACTTGATGTTATCCGGATTCTGTTTTAGCCCTTCCAGATAAACAGATATAGCGGCTTTGGATTCATTCTGCACCAATTTGACATTGGCCAGGGACATATACACTTGCGGAATTTTAGTTTTATTTTTAATCAGCTTAGTTAATACCGCGGAAGCCTTGTCAAACTCTTTATTGATTAAATATAAATCGCTCAGTACAAGGCCGGCCGAGATATTATTGGGATTCTTGGAAAGCAGTCCGTTTAAAAAAACAACCATCTCTTCTTGCTTGTTCAAGCTTTGATAACAACGCGCCATGTTGGTTATAGCATCCCGGTTACCGGGAAATTTATCTAATAATTCTTTATATATCGCGATCGCTTTGACAAAATTGCCTTGCTCTTGCTGAAGTTGTCCTTCTAAATACTTCGCCAAACGTGGGGCTAGCGGATTTGGGCTTTTTGCAATTTCCTTGATCGTTACCTGTGCATTATTCCAGTTCTTTTCAACCAGATTTAGTTTCGCCAGCTTTTCCAGCAAAACAATATTACCGGGTGTCAGCCTTATCGCTTTTATAAGGACTTCTTTCGCATACTTAATATTTTTTGCCTTCAGCGCTTTATCGTATACATAGGCTAGCGCCTGTAAATTAGCCGGGTTGATTTTCAAGGCCCTGGTAAAGCTGTCATTGGCCTGTTTGTGATCTTCTTTAACTAGAAATGATTGACCCAGCAAAACCAGCGCTTCTTCCGAATCCGGCCGATTCCAAAGTACTCTATTTAGTAAATCAATCGCCTCATCATATTGTTCTTTTACAAGCAGTAATCGGGCTTGCAAAATTTTCGCATCATCATAATTTGAATTCGCTTTTAATATTTCTTCGATAAGCTTTTGTGATTTGTCAAAATCCTTCTCTTCTAATGCCAGCTTTGCCAATAGCGTCTTTGCGGAAAGGCCAACATTCGAATGATCTTCAATTTCTATGATTCTGTTAAGTGTGCTCCTTGCCTCATCAAAATTTTTTCTCGCAATCATCCAGTTTGATAGTTCAAATAGTATCTGTGACTGATCTTTATGCTTTTCAGCGAATTGGTGAAATTGCTCCGAAACTTTGTCGCTAGCTGAAGCCGATAAAAAATCAAGCAGCAGCAATTTTAGCTTTGCCTTGTCAGGGTCGGCATCTACAAGCATCCGTAAAAGATTTTCCGCTTCTTTTTTCTTGCCGGCCTGCGAATAAATCTTCGCCAGCGTGATTTTAAAGTCCTGATTATCAGGGGATAACTCAATTAGATTCTGGTAATCATCAATAACGGCATCTATATTTTTTGTTTTCGCATCTAATTGAATTTTAAAAAGACGCAATGAAACATCATGGTCATTGGATTTTATTGCGGCATTTATTAAAGCCAGAGCTTCATCGAAGTTCTCCTTTTCCATATAAATGGCAGACTTCAGCGATAAGGCATCCGTGTAATTAGGATCTATGTTTAGAACTTTATCTACAATGAGAAGTGATTCTTCCGGCTTTTGTTGCCTTGATAAAGCAGAAGCTTTTAGCGTAAGCGCACCCACATTCTGGCTGGAATCCTGCAAAATGGTTTCTGCCTGCTCTAATGCTTTATCCACTTCGCCGAGCCGAAGCTGTACTTTCCCTAATTTTAGTCTCGCATCAATATTACCTGGGGCTAACTCAATGGCTTTTATCAAGTTATCGCGCATTGCCTTGAACTGCCTGTTTTTTTCATCCATTAAAGCCAGATAATAATAAGTTTCCGCAGCATTTTTATCTGCCTGACTGGATGTCTTTAATTCAAGTTTTGCTTTATCGAACTCTCCTTCCTTAAAAAGCTCAATCCCTCGCTGCAAATGATCCTTAGCCTCTTCTTCAGGATTAGTACATGCATTTAGTACCCATAAAACGGTAAACAATAAAGCGATAGTCAGTTTTCTGTTAATGCAAGAATAATCCATCATCTTCTTAACCTTGTTTATGTAATTTGATAACTTTACGAGTCGATATAGAATGTATTCAGCAAACCTAACACATCCAATAATCATAGTTTTTCATAGAGCTGTCCGTTAAGTTTCAGTATCTAACCTTCAGAAAATTAATTGCATCAGACTTTGGATTCCGCCTAGTACATAACGTATTGATTCACTCACAGACAGAAGTACGGCTGTACCAGCCCCTCATAATGTTGCAAGAAGGATGGCGTTTCCAGTTTGTACTCAGTGTTTTAATTAAGCACTAATGGTTGAAAATATATTCCATTCATACAATGGGCGGTAGTCTGCATAGGTATCTTCACCCGGTAATGTCTTTTGTGCCATGGCATCAACCACTCGGTATAACTTGTCCTACATCCGGTGTTTGTGGGCATGGAACTGCGAATTTCCAATATCTTCAAATACGCTTTTAAGTTTAAAGAACAAGAATATCTAACTTATTAAATCAGTTTTAATTTGATCTTTATAAAGGGATCAATTAACTCAGACTAAAAAGTTGCCATGAACCGCTTAATCATTATTTCTACTAATAGTTTGTCATGCCGATTGTTTTATTGCGCAAACTATCAAATTCAGCTGTCTGGTTTTCAGCTCCGGATTTGCGAGCCTGCTTATGGAACGGCTGTCTACAAAAATGGAAGTTTCCCTCAATATGCGTTTAAACCTTTTTCCCGCTACTCCTGGAATCATTTACGCGGCTTAACGGTTTCGATTTGGTATGGTTTGTTGTGATATAACAAAGTCTAAACAAACCTTTCCAGATTAGGCAAAAAAGTGTTTATAACCTTATTGTCTGTTTGAGCTTAAAATACTCTCTATCCCTAATTTTTCAATAGGTGATATAACGTATCTTGGCAGACTTTTTAATTTTTAAACTTTATTGCCCAGTTTGAGGGCATGCGTTGAACCAGACATACAACCAAAATTTAGCCAATCAGAGTCAGCAACGAATTTAGTAAATGAAGTAGTTATGCCGGTCGGTTTAGAACTGATTGATAATTGGATATAAAATTGAATTAATCAAATATAGGCTGGACTGTCGGGAATTACGACGCCAAATGCCCATCATCAATCATTTTATATTCGCATATCAAGATAGAGAGTGACTTAATTTAATGATATCAGGCATTTTTTATCTGCTCATGGACGGCTTCATTCCCTTCATCATAAGCACGTTGAAGTATCGAAACCTGTTTTCTCGAGGATAGCTTTATGGAACTTCTCCGCTTCGGCAATACGTTCACTCAACCCTAGATCGGGAGAAATGGTTCCTGTAAATTGATTAATGCCGCTTGTTTTTCTTTCATTCACCACTTCCAATATGGTTTTCCAGCCAATTTCATGTGTATCGGTAGCAAAAGCAAACACCATTGCCAAGTCGCAAATATTGTTAATTAGTCGAGGAACGCCTTCAGTATAATAAAATACTGCCGCACAGGCTGATTCCTTAAACACAGACGGCCTTCCGCCGGCAGCCTGGATACGATGCGCTATGTAATGCTTTGTTTCTTCAAAATTAAGGGGCTTTAAATGATATTCAATGGAGATCCGTTGTGCAAATTGAGCCAGTTCGGGCAAATTTAGTTTATCGACCAGTTCCGGTTGTCCTACCAGTATAAGTTGAAGCATCACATGCCGGCTTACATTGATGTTAGACAGCAACCTTAACTCCTCAAGCGTTTCAATATCCATGTTTTGAGCTTCATCGACAATTAATACAACACGTCGTTTTTTTTGATTTTGTTCCGTTATGTATTTAACAAAGGCTTGATAGCGCTCGGTTTTATTCTTGGCATCATGCTGTATATTAAACGAAGCCAATACCCATGTTAGCAAATCACCAAAACTACTATGCGTATTAGTGATTAATCCTACCGCGCATTGGTCTTTAATTTTGCTTAACATACACCTGATCAAGGTTGTTTTGCCCGAACCTATCTCGCCGGTAATAACTGTAATACCCGCTTGACTGACTAAACCGTAGTGGAGTGTGGTTAAGGCTTTTTTATGTTTAGAGCTCAAATACAGAAATCCAGGATCAGGAATAAGAGCAAATGGTTTTTTCTTGAGTCCAAAAAATTTTTTATACATATTTATGGCAATAAGTTCGTTTAAAGGTTTATCCAAGCTTATCATCAAGAACTCGCCGAGAGCATTTCGGAGAACAGACTACCCTGCATGATTGGATAAGCTGATTCTATGGAAATCCATGGCAGGATATTAAATGATACAACCAGGCTTTCCGCTATGTCCCATATCAGAATAAAAACAAACTACACTGCGTTCCCTGCTTTTTTTATAACACACTTCTAGAAATTAAAGTAATCATCTTAAAATGAGACTTTCGAGTGTTACTGAAACAGCATTACAACGAATAAAGAATTTTGAATTAAGAAAAAACATTCTAAATAAAAAGGCTACCGGAAATGCAGCCTTTTTGTTTTAACCAGAATAATTTAATTACCCAGAGCTCCTCCGGTTATCTTTACAGGATTAGTCTTAGATTTTATGCATTTTAGTCAAATTTTTTAGATACGCTAAAAAGTCGTCTTTAAGCTCTTTATGCAGCAATCCATGCTCTACCGTTGCTATTAAAAAACCCAGCTTGGAACCGCAGTCATAGCGTTTTCCTTCAAACTCATAAGCCAATACCTGTTCATCAAGCAATAAATCAGCAATAGCATCGGTTAATTGAATTTCGCCGCCCGCTCCCCTTCCGGTTTTTTCAATTTTGTCAAAAATAGCGGGAGTCAAGATATATCGACCTACGACCGCTAAGTTTGATGGCGCATCCACTGGTTTGGGTTTCTCGACAATAAGTTCGACAGGAGCGAAAGAGCCTGAAAACTCACCTGTCTTGACAATACCGTAACTACCGGTTTCAGAGGGATCGACTCTTTCCACGCCAAGAATAGAGGTGTGCATTTGCTCATAGAGGCGCACCATCTGTGCCATGCATCCCCTGCCGGCGTCTGCGATCAGGTCATCCGCCAATATAACGGCAAAAGGCTCATTGCCAACCACAGATTTGGCGCAATATACGGCATGGCCTAAGCCCAATGCTTCAGATTGTCGGATAAAAACACATGAAACATGGGCAGGCAAAATTTCCCGAATCATATTTAATGTTTCAAATTTACCTTTTGCTTCAAGTTCTTTTTCAAGTTCGTAAGCTTTATCGAAATGGTCCGGTATAGCTCTTTTATTACGGCCGGTAACAAAAATCATAGTATCAATACCGGCTGCAACAGCTTCCTCTACAGCGTATTGAATCAGCGGCTTATCAACGATCGGCAGCATTTCTTTCGGGCTAGCCTTGGTCGCCGGTAAAAAACGTGTGCCTAATCCCGCCACCGGGAAAACCGCCTTGGTAATCTTTTTATTCATTAATTTTTTCCTTATCAATATAATTATTTGACTGTTTATTTAATGTTGTTTTGAATTTAACAGGCTGGAAAACTTATACGCTGCCAAGGCGCTGCAACTAGAAATTATTAATCACGCCCATAAGAATCTTCAAAGCGTACAATATCATCTTCGCCCAAATAACTACCCGATTGAACCTCCACCATTTCCAATGGAATGATACCCGGGTTTTCAAGGCAATGCACCGTCCCCAAAGGAATGTAGGTAGATTCATTTTCGGAGAGTAAAATCTTTTCAGTCCCCTTGGTTACCAAAGCAGTACCTTTTACCACAACCCAGTGTTCAGCACGATGGTGATGTTTCTGTACTGATAACCTGGCTCCTGGCTTGACTACAATACGTTTAGTCTGATACCGCTCGCCGCCGTCCACTGAATCATAATGGCCCCAAGGTCGATAAACCTTACGGTGCAATTCCGCCTCACTGCGTTTAAGTTGTTTTAGCTGAGCAACAATATCCTTTACTTCCTGTACTCTGTCTTTCGGGGCGACCATCAATGCATCAGCGGTTTCGACAACGACCAGATCCCGCAATCCAATAATTGCAACCAGCTTATTTTCGGCCCGCACAAAAGAATTTTCGGTGTCCACCGTTAACACATCACCGCTAATAGCGTTGCCGAACTCATCTTTATCGGCAACATCCCATAAAGCCGACCAAGAACCTACGTCATTCCAACCGGCATCCAACGGAATCACTACAGCTTTATCGGTTTTCTCCATCACTGCATAGTCGATGGAATCAGCCGGGCATGCGGAAAAGAGTTTTTTATCCAAGCGGATAAAATCCAAATCCACTTTAGCGGCGTTAAGCGCTTGTTGGCAGGCTAGCAATATATCCGGATTAAACTTATTCAGCTCTTGTAGAAAACTACCCGCTCTAAAGGCAAACATTCCGCTGTTCCAGAAATAATCACCACTTTCTAAATAATACTTTGCTGTATCTAAATCTGGTTTTTCAACAAAAGCTGCAACATTAAAAGCGTTTCCCTGTTGCAATTTATCTCGTTTGATATAACCATACCCTGTTTCAGGCTCAGTAGGTACGATACCAAACGTCACTAATCGCCCCTGCTCAGCTAAAACCCGTGCTTGGTCAATAGCATGATGAAAGGCTTCCAGATTCGATATGACATGGTCTGCCGGCAATACCAACAAAACATCATCCTCGGATTCCGCTGTTAAGGCCGCCATAGCGACAGCCGGTGCAGTGTTTTTGCCTATAGGCTCCAGAATCATTGCAGCTGGCTTGACACCAATTTCCCATAATTGCTCCGCCAACATAAAACGATGATCTTCATTGCAAATAGCGATTGGCGCTTGCATTTCTGCTACGCCATTGAGCCTGAGCACGGTTTCCTGCAATAAAGTATAATCAGAAATTAACGGCAGAAATTGCTTAGGAAACTGTCCTCGAGATAAGGGCCAAAGTCTTGTACCTGAGCCACCGGATAAGATAACGGGGATCATATCGCTTACTCCTTCCTTTGTTTTATGAAGAGTTTCTTAAATCCTAATTGAAAATTATTTTAACACTTCTTTATTAAGCCTAACTTGTTTTCAATCAACTACTGAAGCCAGATATCCAGAAGAAGAGGCAAAGCCATATCTGCAAAAGTTGATATTTCATTTGTCCTCATTCAGCTATGTTTACACCTATCATTAAATGGCAAATTAAAACTATTGTTGTGAACGCTTATATGACTTTGCCTTAAAAAAGTCTCGGGCATATTTTACTGCCTACTTGAAATAATGTATGCAGTTACCATTGAGATGAAACAGGTGGCGCTTATTTATATTCTAATGATGTGCAGTAAATACAAATAACTTAGGAACGGGAATGAAATAAGACCCGCGTGTGACAGGATTTCTGTTCCTGTTCAACGACAGCATGGACAGGAAATGATCCCGTCATTTCTCTGCATTCACCCCATCCATGGGGCTCATGCAGAAGGTAGGTAGAAAACCGCTCCTGCGTTGCCTACAGGGATGTAGGTACTTAGCGTGAGCAGGAGCGGAAGCTGCGCCTAAAGCGCCTACTGTTGGTGCGCTACCTCCTGCAACCATGCAGTCATGCTCACGCCCGCCCCTTAACTAACTTAGTAATGGGCATGGAATAAATCAGGGATTTGTAGGTGCGAATTCATTTATACCCTATGGGTACTTGTGGCCTAGAGGGTATTCGCACTATGCGGATACCCTCTAGGCCACAAGTAAATCCGCACCTACACCGGAAATTCATCCGTGCACTTGAGGAAGTTATTTTATGCGCGTTCCTTCGTCAGAAGCAAAAGACAGGAAATTTTGAGGTCGTGTATGGATGGCTTGTAGAAGTTCGCCTTATCGAGAACTGCAAAAAGCCTGTAGTCATTGCATCGGCTTTATACGCATGACATAGCCAGTTGCATGAAGTAGATAATGAGAGCGATTTTTTTGATAATACTGATTTTAAATATTGATGATTCACGAATTTTTTGTGTTCATCTATCCGGGCCAACTGTTTTAGCAACATAACCGCGAACAACGCGATACCGGTCATCAATATTCATCACTGGTTTTAGACCTCGGCCTTCAGGCCGAAAGGAGCGCCCTGCAACAAGCGAAGTTGCTTTCTCGGGCGCGGATTGGGAAGGAGATGCAGACCCTTCCCAAGCATTGGCTTCATCCCGCAGGGATATTTCCTTATTGCTCTCGAAAATACCACTCATTAATATCAACAAATGTTAGCCGCATTCTTTAATAAGATACGCAATCGTTGGTTTAACCGTTTTCAAAGATTGAAATTTTTACTGATGCTTTAAATGATGAGCACAGGTTCAGCAAGGGATTATCCGCACTCTTGAATTCGGATCGGCTCTGTGATTTGTCTCATTTGATAAGTCTACTTTAGATTAGGCTTAAGGAATTATTCATCGGAAATAAAAAAGCCGCGAGCATACGCGGCTTTTTTTAATATATTGGAGCGGGAAACGAGATTCGAACTCGCGACCCCAACCTTGGCAAGGTTGTGCTCTACCACTGAGCTATTCCCGCATTTCAATTTAACGAATGGAGGCTGCGAGCGGAATCGAACCGCTGTAGATGGCTTTGCAGGCCACTGCATAACCACTTTGCTACGCAGCCTTAAAAGGTAAAATAAAAAAGCCGCGAGCATACGCGGCTTTTTTTAATATATTGGAGCGGGAAACGAGATTCGAACTCGCGACCCCAACCTTGGCAAGGTTGTGCTCTACCACTGAGCTATTCCCGCGTTTCAATTTATTCGCACATTATATAGGCTTTTTTAATATTGTCAAACTTTGTTATTTATTGAACATTAATTGATAAAACCCAGCCATCTCTACCCTGGCATTCGCCTTCCAGCATTTGAACTTTGGCAAATGCATTTTTCTTTCCAGAAAAATCCTGCAAATCTGTGACAGTCACAGGAGTCCCTTGAGGCATATGTTTACAAGCCGCGTTTCTGTCATCTTCCTCTGTATCATCGTATGCGGCTATAGTACCCGGCACAGCAACTAAACGGATGGTTGCCGCTTTATCATATGTATTTGGGCTTTTTAAAACATATTTCTGTCCTACTACAAGATTCTTAATCGCAGGCCCGGAAACAGATTTCGAGGAACCGCCACCGCTCATCATGACAATTACTAGAAGGACAACGACCCCGCCAATGGCGCCAAAAAAAGCTTTTGGGTTTTTTTCTTTTAAACTCGACATTGAAGAAATCAGGTTTCCTACTATATTTTTTGCCGAGCTTTCAGGTTTGTTAACATTTTCTTCCGCTTGGTTAACATTTTCTTCGGTTTTGTTAACATTTTCTTCGTTACTCATTTTCATCCTCACGATATTGTAATTTTATTTATTATATTTATTGAGACTCCGCCCAAAGTATCATCATCCGCTTGCTCGGTAATCCGAAACAAGAACTGCCTGACTAGCTTCCTGGGTTAAAATAATGAAAAACAGTTAATAAATTTTTACTTAGAGCAAGAGCTTCTATTTCATCCAGCTTTAAACAATTTTAAAAGTCAACAGTCCATTGATAGATCCAAATGAATGCACCAACTTACCATGATGAAAAAACTTTTCAAGTGCTATGTGCGCTCTTATTTTATCTAATTAAATAAAGTCATAGCCTTTTTTAGTTTGGGCCGGTTTTTCTTTTTCCGCTATACGTTGGCATTCGAATTGCCAATAACCTAATCCGACATTTTTCCTGTTCTTTAATGCAACAGGAAAGCCTTCTTCGTCGTGCACAAACAAGTGAATACTATCGCCTTCCAGCATGCAAGTCTCGGTAATGATATAGCTTTTTTCGCTTTTCTGCTCATTTCCTGTATATAGCAAGGCTTTTTGCGGCTCATCTTTTTCCGACGCATCGGCCTGTCTATAAGATACAGCGGAAGATTGTTCCGCTAACAACTGCATGCCAAAATCTATCTTTCCATTCTGCTTCGATACAACAATTTTATTGACTATCCCTAAGGAACGCTTATATTCCGGCATATCTGTTTTTCGGAAACTAACCAGACTACCCACAGATAGAACGCCGGTTTTCTTAAATACACAGGATAACAACTGATCAGAGCTTGACTGAGCAAGAAACTCCAGATTTTTTTCAGTATCCGTTTCCAATGAATTCTGTAGATCGAAAGTCGTATCCAGGCCAATAGCGATATAGCGATCCAGTCTATCGCTAAAAAAAAGAGCTCCTTGAAAATCAATGCCAGACCATCTTTGTCCAAGATAGTCAAGTAGTTCTGCCGATAGCTTTACACTATTATTTTTTGACACATACATTGGGCTAAATCTTGCTTCGATCGCACTAATCATCTTCTCCTTCTGCTGTAAAGCTTTAAATAGCCTAGTAAAATCTATATACAGTGCAGCCGGATCATTTTTAACACTTATACTGTCCTGATAATACGGTGGTTTATCTTCATCCGTTGAGATAATACACTGCATCTGCTGACCAGCAACAGGTTCGCTTTTCAAGCTCACTAGAAAATCGATGGTTTCAATGAAGCTATAAACCAACAAAATTTCTTTTTGCATCAAGCCGGTCGGATCAGCAAGGCTGAGTAACAGGATTTGTTTATAACATTCTTCAGGAGTACTTGTTTTATTGGACTGATTTATGTCATTGACAATTTTAGTCGTATCTTTTTTTATTTCGATACTGAGCTTATAAAGTGAATGAAGATCTATCCATACCCAATCCGGAATAGACATTCCCATAAGAAAATGACTGATTACAATGCTACTTAATCCGCTAATGCATCGCTGAATTGCTAATGCTGCATTTTTTCCCTGAAACCAGCTGACATTGCGCCTGGTTAACTCTTTAAGTACTATCCAGTAGCCGATAGTAAATTCCTTTTCAATTGAAACTAATACATCGAGAATTTTCTTGTCATTCTCTTCTTTCGGAAATCCTGTTTTAATGAGTCTTGAACGAAGATAGTCCTCAATTACCAATGCACTGGGCCTTACAAGCTCCAAGGCATCCAGCCTCATCTGACTATCCATCTCAATAGCATTACAATCTTTAATAAAATCGTAAAGCAGGCGGGTAGCCAAACCAGGATTGGCCGTCGGCAATTCGGTAATCCATTGTTGCAGTGCCTTAATTGAAAATTCTTTTAGACGCAGAGGATTATTCTGTTGCGTTGGAATGACCAGAAAAAAAGAGTTCTTCACATATTCACCGATTTTAACTTCGCTCTTTAGTAATTAACAAAGCCATTATCCCATACTCAAATAGCGCTCACCGGTATCATGGACAATGGTTACCACCGTTTTTCCTGGCCCTAATTTTTTAGCCACTCTTAATGCGGCACAGACACTGGCACCCGATGAAATGCCGGCAAGAACGCCTTCCTCCTCAATTAACCGCTTGCGCATTGCGAATGCTTCGTCCGTGCTGACTAACTCAATAGCATCCAATAAATCCACGTTCAGATTTTTGGGAATAAATCCGGCACCGATACCTTGAATTTTATGTGGGCTATGGGTACCACCGGATATAACAGGAGATTCAGCGGGCTCTACTGCAATAACCTGAAAATTTTCTTTTCTTTTTTTAATGACATCGGCAACGCCTGAAATCGTTCCACCGGTACCAACGCCACACACAAACGCGTCAATGTTTCCCTCGGTAGCGGACCATATTTCCTGTGCCGTTGTCTGTTTGTGTATTTCCGGATTAGCGGGATTTTCAAACTGTTGAGGCATAAATGCGCCTGATGTATTCGCAACAAGTTCTTCGGCCTTACTAATAGCACCTTTCATCCCTTCGGGACCAGGAGTTAAAACAATCTCCGCCCCGAACAACGCCATTAGATGACGCCTTTCCACCGACATGGTCTCAGGCATGGTCAATATGCACCGATAGCCACGCGCTGCGGCGACCATTGCCAGAGCGATGCCAGTATTGCCTGAGGTCGGTTCGATTATAGTACCGCCCGCCTTAAGCCGCCCCTCTTGCTCGGCCGCTTTTATCATGGCGAGGCCAATTCTGTCTTTTACGGAACCGCCAGGGTTGCGATACTCGAGCTTAACCAATATATCGGCAGAACCAGCCTCTGCAATATGCCGTAATTTCAATAAACTGGTGTTGCCAATCAATTCACCAATATCCTGAGCGTAAGTCATTTTTCCACCTCTATAAATTTATAAATCTAAGGTAATGAGACAATTTTAGACCAAACTAGCAAATCAATTTGAATGAGAGAATAGGCTGTCACCCCCCACCTTTTCTCACCATCATGCCCCTCGAAGGATTATAACCAATGATTGCTGCTATCATAAAAATAACAAAAGCGACAAAAGTATAAATAAAAGCCTCCTGATTAAACTGCTCATACAAGGCAAATCTTGTCAACTCGACCGCTTGCGAGAAGGGATTGTATTTAGCCAGATTATGCAACAGCTCACTGGACTCTTTGATTTTCCATAAGGGATATAACGCTGTGGACATGAAAAATAAAGGGAAAATCACGAAATTCATAACGCCTGCAAAATTTTCAAGTTGTTTTATGAATGACGACAAGAGTAGTCCCAAAGCTCCTAGCATCAATCCTGAAAGCATAAGCGCCGGCAATACCCACAAGTAACCTTGCCATGGTGCTTGTATTTCGTAAAACCACGCAATGGCTAAAAATACATAAACTTGTACAATGGATACTGCCGTACCGGCTAATAATTTACTAAGCAATAAAAAACCTCTTGGCAACGGGCATACCATCAGTATCCGCATGCTCCCCATTTCCCTATCATAGACCATTGACAATGAACTTTGCATACCATTAAACAGCTGTATCATGCCGATCAACCCCGGCGTAATATAAACTTCGTAAAGTATATAAGTTTCATAAGGTGGAGTGATAGCCAGACCTAATGCGGCTCGAAAACCGGCAGCGAATACAAATAACCAGACCAAAGGCCTGACCAGAGCCGAAATAAAACGCTCACGTTGGGTAACAAAACGCCACAATTCACGCCAAATAATGCCCCACATTGCGCGCCAGTAATGCAATAGTTTCATGCCTGCTCTCCTTGCGTCAATTTGTAAAAAGCTTCTTTAATCGTTGCGGCATGGGTAAGTGCCTGAACTTCATCAACGGTGCCTTGCGCTTTAATGCGGCCTTTATGAAGCACGATCAAGCGATCCTGCGGATAAATCTCATCTATTAAATGACTCGCCCATAAAACCGCCATCTGTTGCTCGACGGCCAATCTGTGCACGTGTTCTACGATATCGTGGCGACTGGGTACATCCAGACCGACAGTAGGCTCATCCAATAACAGCAACGACGGCTTATGCAATAGCGCCCTTGCAATCTCGACTCGCCTTCTATGCCCACCGTTAAGCTCGCGAATTTGCTCAAAACGACGATCGACCATATCCAGTCGTTCCAATTCTTCCTGAATCCGTTGCGTGGCCTGCTTCCGGCTCATGCCATGCAAGGATGCGTGATAACGCAAGTTCTGCATGACTGTCAGGTCCATATCCAAGGTCGTCTGTTGAAAAACCACGCCCAGTTTTGCCAAGGCCTTGCGCGTTTGCCGCTTGATATCGAAACCGCATAATTCGATACGCCCGCTGCGCGTATCATACAGCCGCGTAATCAATGAAAATAACGTACTTTTACCGGCGCCGTTAGGGCCTAACAGAATGGTACATTCCCCTTGCTGAATCTTGAAGTTAACGTCATCAAGCGCTTTCTTGCCGCTATATGAAAAGCTTAAGTTTTTAACCAACAATGCTATAGGCGCTTTCATGGCTTGACTGCAACTCCCCAAGGATAAAGCCCCACGCCGACCGATTTAGTCACTTTTTGACTTTCAAGATCAATAATGGAAATGTCATTACTGGTACCGTTAGTGGTATAGAGCCTTTTCTGGTCGGGAGAAAAGGCCAGATTCCAGACACGCTGTCCAACCAGCAAATATCTTTCGACTTCAAAAGTCTGTGCATTAATCACTGCGACACGGTTTGCAGGTCCCAATGCCACATAACCTCTGTTCCTGTCCTTGTCGATTGCGACGCCCACCGGTTGAATTTTATCGTTACTGACGCCGGGGATTTCAAAGCTGATGCTTTTGAGGATTTGTTTCGTATTGGCGTCCAGAATTGTCAGCGTACCAGCCATTTCCGATGTCGCCCATAATTGCTGGCTGTCCGCCGTAAAACTGACTGCGCGCGGACGTGGATCAACCAGCGTATTATCTGAAATCGCCAGGCTTTGAGTATCGATCCAATGCAGCATGTTCGTCGTCTCGGAGGCACTGATCACCCAGCGGTTATCTGGACTGACTGTAATGCCTTCAGGCTCAACGCCTACCTGGATCTGCTTGATGGCTTTTTTGCTAGCGGTATCGATGACGGTTACCAGACTATCATCTTCATTGGATACATAAAGCCTGTCGCCAGCCGGATTTAACGCAAATGTTTCGGGATCATCGCCGGATGGCAACTCACCCACTACCGCTAAATTAGCCGCATCAACGATTTTGATCGTATCGTCATCACTGGTGGCAATATACAAGTATTTATTATCGGGACTGATAGCGATACCCCGGGGGCGCTGACCGACGGGTACTGTTTTGATCAACTTGCCTTCCAATGGATCAACGACAGCCAGGGCGTTATCTTTTTCCAAGGTGACGAAAACAGTCTCCGCCTGTACCGCTCCTATGGATGCCGCCGCCAAAAACAGCGCTAAACAATTTTTTTTCATATGTATCTGCCTCACTTACATGTCGATTCGGATTGATCATAACCCAACGTATCAAGTTCGGTTCTTGGATGCAAAAAACCCTCAACTGGCGCCGTGGTAACCAATGACCTGGGAGCTGCCAGCAAAATCGGCTGCCTTAATTGCCCATTCCAGGCGCGGAAGGACAAGGGCCTGCCTTTATACCCCTGCAATGTAAACTGTTCGCTCAGCAGAAATTCCTTAACCGCTTTCAATTCATTGGATTTCGTACGTGTAGCCGCCTCGCCTATGGTTCTGACCGCCAGGTAAGCCGCATAGTCCTGCTCTTCCATCCAGCGTCCCGATTGCTCTTTAAAGCGATTTTGAATCTGCACGGCGCCCCATTGTTCATGCGTCCGGTGCCATGCCGTGGCAATCAAGCCCTGAGTCCCGACTACCGGCCGAGGGTGCCAGGTACGGTAGTCCAGATATTCCCCAAACAGCCCTTGCTCATCGGCAACAACCAAGACATCATAGTCATCCACTTGAGTAAACACGGGCACATCCGATTGCGCCGTGCGTCTTGCATCATAAGTATGCTCCCAGATTTTTTCTTCCACTATTTTCATGCCGAATCGCTTGGCGGCTCGTTTGATTGCATGTGCAAACAGCCGATCCTCCGGATTCGGACCGATCACCAGAAACCATTTATTCCAACGCTTTTTCATCATATATTGCGCCAATGCATCGGCCCGCATCGCCCTGCTGGGCAATATGTGCAATACGTTTTTACGGCATTGCTCATTGCGTAAGGCATCATCACGCGTGGATGCATCGAGTAACACCATCTGCTGGGCCGCGGGTAAATCGGCAATGCCGATCATTTGCTCGGCAGGCAATGTGCTCACAACAAATTGAAACTGACCATCGATGCTTTTGTTGAACACATCAGCAACATTGCCATCAATCGGTACAATGAATTTTTTCAGGGAAAATTGCTGACCGGTAAACTGCCCTGTCGTATTATTGTCGCTAATCGCCAGCTCTGCCCCTAACACCCCCTTGTTTTCAATGAAAGGGTCTAAATTGGACAAAGCCGGAGGCACTTTTTGCTCTTGCGCCAAATAGGCAATATTGACCGTCTGTTTAGCTTCCGCATAAACCGGGCTAGTGATAAGCAGTTGAAAAACCAATAAAAACTTAACAATTATCCGAAGAGACACATTATAAAACACGGTATTTCCCAGCAATAAAAAACAAACAGGATATTAATTTTAACGGATTCAACGACATTTTTTAGCTTTTCGTTGAAGTTTCAGCGCATCGTTATATTGAAATTTATCAATTTACGGACAATACTTGACCTTAGATCTAAATAACAATGCCAACCAATGCTTCATGAACGTTGATGATAATACCGAAATGCCAGATGATTTATTTGACTTTGATCCGTCACGGAATCAACTGATCAATAATCGTATAACGACCCGATACCTAAGAGAAGACATCAAAGCCACACTCTGTAAAAAACGCTTGTTTCATTTAGGGCGTGAAACGCCAGTTGACTTAATCGACATCAGCAGTAAAGGCGTATTAGTCCTCAGCAATCAAAAATTCAGTATTCATGACAAGGTCACGTTGAAACTTGAGTTCGACAGCGGAAAGACATTTAAAATCAAGGCTGCCGTGGTTCGTAAATCCACCCCGCAAGGTAATCATTACGGGATAAGATTCGATCGCTACAATGATGAACTCGGTGATTATCTGCTCGAAACGCAAAAAAAATTAGTCTTCAAATAAGCCATTCCCCTCTGGGACTTCCATGTAAAATCGCTGCCTCAAGCATTGCCGATATTCAACAAACCGATGTCCTTCAGCTCCCTAATACCAATTAAGCTAAAAAACGGTTAAATCCGAATGACACATTTCACATTAAGCGGCCTGTACATCTACCCGGTGAAATCACTGGCGGGTATCAATGCGGCCCGTTGGCAAGTGACTAAAACCGGACTTCAGCACGACAGAAAATGGATGCTTATCGATAACGACGGGCAATTTCTCAGCCAACGCCAACATCCGCGCATGGCCTTGATTAAAACCGCGCTGTCCGATAAACACCTGACACTGTCCGCGCCGGGCATGGACAATCTAATGCTGCCGCTGATGCCCGTCGACGGCGAAATCATCAGCAGCACCATCTGGCGGGACCGGTGCGATGCCCTGCGCGTATCAGAGCAAGCCGACCGATGGCTGAGCCGTTTTCTAAATGCCGATTGCCAGCTTGTTTATCAGCCCGATAACGCAATCCGCCAGGTTGACCCTGATTATGCCCATGCCACTGATCAAGTCTCGTTTGCCGACGGTTTTCCTTTTCTGATTATTTCGGAAAATTCGCTGGCGTCATTAAATCATGAGATGCAACTGGATTTACCGATGGCCCGCTTTAGGCCCAACCTGGTCATTAGCGGTTGCCCCGGTTACGCCGAAGACAGTTGGCGCGAAATCCGCATTGGCGCTATCGACTTCAGGCTTACCAAGCCGTGCTCCCGCTGCGCTATGCCAACCATAGACCCTGAAACCGCGCAAACAGGCAAAGAACCTCTTACAACACTTAACCGCGTCAGGAAATGGGAAAACCAGGTCTATTTCGGCCAAAATGCCTTGCATGATCAATGCGGTGTACTGGCTGTCGGCGATATCGTGCAAATCAAATTGACCGGCCCGAACCAGCCGCCTATTTAGCCGCCCCTCAAGCAAATCCAACCGCCTGCGTAAAATCAGGCGTTTAAAGGCGCCTTCACATTTAACCTGTGCCATTTGTTAAAATGGCTTCCCATCAGCCTTTGCCTTATTTTTTTACTCAAACATGCCCAAACCCTTTCTGCTTGTTGTTATCCTTCTTTTGTCTTACGGTTTCTGGCTGAGCGATGAATTTAAAGGCATTGCCGCAGGCATCTCGATTTTTCTCTTCGGCATGCTGTTACTGGAACAAGGCTTCAAAACCTTTACAGGCGGCATACTGGAACGAATTCTACAAAAGACCACGAATACAGCCTGGAAAAGTCTCAGTTTTGGCATCGTTTCAACAACATTGATGCAGTCGAGCTCCCTGGTTTCGATTATCACCATTTCCTTTTTAAGCGCCGGCCTGCTTGATTTAGTCGCAGGCATCGGCATCATATTTGGTGCCAATCTTGGCTCGACCGCCGGCGCATGGCTGATTGCCGGACTGGGATTAAAAGTCAAAATATCCACTTATGCCATGCCCCTGCTGGTTTTCGGCGTTTTATGCAGCTTCCAGAACAGCAAACAACTGAAAGGCATCGGTTACATCCTGACCGGATTGGGCTTTCTTTTTCTTGGCATACACTATATGAAAGAGGGCTTCGAGACTTTTGAAAACACGATCAATCTGGCCGATTACGCCATGCCGGGTTTACAAGGCTTACTGATTTACACTCTGTTAGGCACCATCGCTACCGTGATCATGCAGTCCAGTCATGCCACAATGGTATTGATCATCACGGCATTATCCGTGCATCAAATCACATACGACAATGCGCTGGCCCTGGCCATCGGTTCCAACATCGGTACGACCATTACCGCCATCATCGGCGCCCTGAGCGCCAATGTTCAGGGTAAGCGACTGGCCGGCGCGCATCTGCTGTTTAATCTGCTGACCGGCATTATCGCCTTGACATTCATCAAGGAATTTATGAATGCTGTTGATATGATCAATGCATGGCTGGATATTCCCGCGGCCGACAATACCTTGAAACTGGCGACTTTTCATAGTTTGTTTAACCTGGTCGGCGTTGCCATTATGTTGCCATTTATCCACCAACTGGTCGTCTTGCTTGAAAAAATATTCGTAGAAAAGCGCCCCAACCTTTTCAGGCCCAAATATTTAAACCTGTCCGCCGTCGAATTTCCTGAAACGGCCGTCGAGTCCGTCAGGCAGGAAAGCATTCATTTATATGATCACGCCATTCATATCGTTCTGCATACGTTTGGTTTGCGCAAACGCCATCTATCGGATCAATCCGATCTCAAACAATTGATAGAGCTCAATAACGACCCCGTCGAATACGATATTGACGCAGGCTATGAAAAAAGAATAAAAGGCATCTATAGCGCCATCATTGCCTTTATCAGCCAAGCCGCTTTCTCTTGGGAAATGAAACAATCGTCCAGGCTCTCCTGGCTGCGCGATGCCAATCGGACTCTGGTCGAAGCCATTAAGGACACCAAGCATTTACAGAAAAACTGGGCTCGATCCCGAATTTCAAATAATGCAGCCATCAAAAACGAATATAAAAAAATCGCTTATCAGATAGTCTTGCTGATCCAGCAGATAGAACAATTCAGGAAGGAGATAGCAGAGAACGAATTGCCGCTGTTATCGCTGGATATTTTAAAAGCCTCGATTGAAGACGAGGACATGCAGATGAATCGCTCCCTTGACTTACTGATTCGGGAGCGGAAAATCACGCCCGAAACCGGCTCGTCATTAATCAATGA
Organism: Methylobacter marinus A45; assembly: GCF_000383855.1. Classification (GTDB taxonomy): domain Bacteria; phylum Pseudomonadota; class Gammaproteobacteria; order Methylococcales; family Methylomonadaceae; genus Methylobacter; species Methylobacter marinus. Next base: position 3,916,043 of record NZ_KB912877.1, on the reverse strand, counting down.
CAGTACCTATATGTACAACATCAAGAAAAACCTGCTCAAAACCGCCGAAACGCTATTCGTGCAAGACAATACCCGCTCCATACACGTTGAACACCAATTAACACTGAACGAAACCGAGATCAAGGAAGTCGTTCAGGCGGTGGATGCGCAATAGAGACTGTGAGAGAACTCATTTTTAACTTGGCAGGGACAATACTTTCACATACTCAATAACGATAATTCGTGAATTATTACGACTATACTGAACGCTACCTTTTAATTCTTGCGTCTACCAGCCATGCATAAAGAAAAGTTACTGCTTAAATTACAGGCCTTTTTTGATCCGGCCCAAAAAAGAAAAAAACACCATATAGAAGAATTAAAAAAGATCTTGAAGAAACTCAAGAAGAAAGAACGGACAATCATGGATAAAATCGAACAGACGGATGATGACTGTTTGAAAAAACAATACCAAACCGAACTGGAAATCATCCGTCTGCAACGCAAAAAAGGCATTGATGTATTGCAACAGCTTAGGGAACGCAGTCGCCCGTCGGATTAAATCGCCCCATCGTGTTGTTCTCTCCCTACAGGCATGGTCTTTACTAAAATGAGCACGTACAGTAGTATGCTCGCCAAACAATCCCATTAAAGCCAAAATGCCTCCAATAGCTTGAAAAGCAAAAAACTTACGAAGAGTTTACCGGCTGATTTAGCGATAATGCCTGACTATTAAATTCCATAACGCGACAATTACATATAGACATCATGTCCACAAACGAAAATCCGCCCTCGTCTAATTTTATCCGTCATATCATCGACAATGATCTCAAGGAAAACAAAAACAACGGTAAAGTCGCTACCCGATTTCCGCCTGAGCCCAATGGCTATCTGCATATCGGCCACGCAAAATCGATCTGTCTGAATTTCGGCATTGCCGAGGAATACAAAGGCACCTGTAACCTGCGTTTCGACGATACCAATCCTGAAAAAGAAAGTGACGAATATGTGCAAGCCATCATGCGCGACGTGCAATGGCTGGGCTTTCAATGGTCGGAATTACGTCACGCCTCGGACTATTTTGAACAGCTCTACGATTATGCCGTTCAACTGATTAAAGACGGCAAAGCCTACGTTGACAGCCTGTCGGCCGAGCAAATCAGAGCCTATCGCGGCACCCTGACCGAACCCGGCAAGGAAAGCCCGGACAGAAACCGTTCTGTAGAAGACAACCTGGATTTGTTCAAACGCATGCGCGAGGGAGAATTCGCCGATGGTCAGTACGTGCTGCGCGCTAAAATCGATATGGCTTCGCCGAATATCAACATGCGCGACCCGGCTTTGTACCGCATTCGCCGCGTTCATCATCAACGTACCGGCGATAAATGGTGCATCTATCCAATGTACGATTATACGCATTGTATTTCCGACGCGCTTGAAGGCATTACGCATTCACTGTGTACGCTGGAGTTTGAAGATCATCGTCCGCTTTACGACTGGGTACTGGATCAACTCAAAACACCCAGCCATCCGCAACAAATAGAATTCGCCCGGCTGCAATTAAAATATACCATTGTCAGCAAGCGCAAACTCAACCAACTGGTCACTGAAAAACATGTCAGCGGCTGGGATGACCCACGAATGCCGACCATTGCCGGTCTGCGCCGCGCAGGTTTTACGCCTAAATCAATACGCGATTTTTGCGAACGCATCGGCGTCACCAAACAAAACTCATGGATAGAAATGGGCGTGCTGGAATACTGCATCCGCGAAGACCTCAATGAAAACGCGCCTCGCGCGATGGCCGTACTGAGACCTTTGCGCGTGGTCATCGAGAACTACCCTGAAGACAAAACCGAATATCTGGAAATCAGCAATCATCCGCAGAAACCCGAATTCGGCAAACGCGAAATTGCCTTTTCGAGAGTTGTGCTGATAGAACAAGATGATTTTGCCGAAGTACCGCCTCCTAAGTACAAACGCCTGGTAGAAGGTGGTGAGGTCCGCTTGCGTGGTACCTATGTCATTAAATGTAATCAAGTCATCAAAGACGCCGACGGCAACATTACAGAACTGCGCTGCACTTACGACCCTGATACACTGGGCAAGAACCCGGAAGGCCGCAAAATCAAAGGCGTAATACACTGGGTTGCCGAAGCGCACTCACGGCCGGCCGAACTGCGCCTGTACGACCGCCTGTTCAAAGTGCCCAATCCGGATAATGAAGAAAATTTCCTTGAGGCACTGAACCCGAATTCGCTGGAAGTACTGACGGACTGCCGCGTCGAAGCCAGCCTGGCTGATGCGAAGCCTGAAAGCCGCTACCAGTTCGAACGCACCGGCTATTTCTGCCTGGATGCCAAGGACAGCGTTGGCGGTAAGCTGGTATTCAACAGGACGGTGACTCTGCGCGACACCTGGGAAAAAAACTGATCCTTTAAAATCTAAACCGGCTTCAATCAAGGGTTGTCCCGTTCATAGCCAGGACAACCCTTTTCTTCACTTTGCCTTGAGGGCATGATAAACCGTTAGTCGGCCATATACATTCCGTATCGCTCTACGCTAAGCACTACCTTCTGAATTAAATCGCCCTCAACGGATCGCTCCTGAGCCTGAGATTCATGCACCGGAATGCCAAAGTCTCGAAAAAATTGTTGAAAGCCTTTGGGACGCCAGCCCGTGATCCACACAACCGCTTCTTCCGTATTGTTGATGAATGTGTGAACAGTGTTGGGCGACAGATCGACAAAACTGCCGGCGGAATGTTTTTGCCATTCCCCATTGCTCATAACATCCAAAGTTCCCTTGATGACCAGGAAAAACTCATTTTCGCTCTTGTGGTAGTGCGGAGGCGGGCCCGGTACATGAGGCGGCGAGGTAACTTCTATCAAGCCATAAGAATCATCGGTATCGAGAGGGCGAATCCTATGACCAAGCACCCAAAGCGCTGCGCTGTCGTTGTTCATTAATCTTTATTTCCTTCCAAGTATTGATTGACGTGAAGTAACCGGCCGGCTATACAATTTCTTTTTAATTCTATTGAGGAATCAGCGCGCCTTTTTGGCCTCGGCCTCCATCAGCACAGCCATTGATATAGCCTCAGGGTTTCCGCACGTCCTTAACCCGGAAATGATGCTGTCCTGATTTCGTTCCGGCTGATTCTGACTCACTTTCCATTTTCCTGACAATTTTGTAATGTTAATTTCGATGCCGACGATAGACCCGATCAGTTTTTCGATAAATTCAGAGGGCGCATCCGATACGGCCCATGGCTCGGAAAAAGCCGACTCACTATGGGTAGTCAGCGCCTCAAGCTGAGAACGCAACCATGCTGTATCGTCGATAACGCGCAGCCAGCCGTAGGCATGGACAACGGCATAATTCCAGGTCGGCACCACTTTTCCGTTTTCCTGCTTGGAAGCGTACCAGGATGGAGTAATGTAGGCATTAGGGCCATGAAATACAGCCAGTACCTCAACATCTTTTGCCAAGTCGAGCCACATGGAATTGGAGCGAGCGACATGGCCCTGCAAAACGCCAAACGGCGATGGCGCTGTCGATAAGAGCAAAGGAATGTGATTCGCATCCAGTCCACTTTTGGACAGCGTAATCAAAGTAGCAAGAGGATGGCCCCGGATCAGGTCATGCATGACTTCGGTCCTGGGTTCTTCAAAGTGCTTCGGTATGTACATGGATTTTCACGCTGATATATTCCCTTAAAAATAAGCAGGAGCTGAGCTCATGCTGGTCAAAGTACGCTTTTTATAAGAAGCCAAGCTTGCCGCCTAAGCAACTTTTTCTGCGCCATTTTTACTCCCAGCTATTACAGCTTTGAAGCGTCGATATACTTCTCACCGTTAAAAATGTAAATCACATTCTTGGCGGGCATTATGGAAACACCGTTTTCACCGCTTTCAGTGCCGGTACGAGTGACTAGCAAATCAGGGTATTCAGTATTTTGGCCGGAAACCGTCGATATGGCCCCCGTATAACTCCAGCACGGTATCGAGCCGCCTTCAGCAGAAGATGCCCGTTCAGATGCTTCGTCGCATATGCCGGAGTTGTCCGCATCCGTTTGAACGTATCCAAGATCGCGCCAGTTGTTTTTCGAAAAGGCAAACAGTGCTTTTCCCGACTCGAAAAATCCCCCCATACCGGCCCCGGTATCAATCATAAATGCGATGTTATCTGGCGATAATTGCAGAACTTCCGCCTGTTTGACTTCCGAGGCATCCCCCCACTCTCCGAAATCGCCAAATTTCGGTTGTTTTGACACGACCTGCCAGCGGCCGTCGGTCTGCTTGTAAGTGACGGCACCCACTTTAACACCTTGCGCGTGTGCTTCAACGATTGCTCCGGTTTGCGGATCGACTTCCTGAGTTTTCGCGAATACGACATGAAAATCATCGCTGCCCAACTTGAATGATTGCTCAAACCAGATACTGCTCAATTCATTAGCCGAAACTCTCGCCTTGCCGCTTGGATCGGCGGCGCCGAATAAGTCTTTCAAAGCCGTTATATGATCGGGCTTGCCGGAGTGATTTTTCAATAAAAATCCCGAATTTTTCTTACTTTCTTCAATATAAAAAAATACAGAGATTGCTATGGTAATAATCAATACTCCTGCCAAAATGGCGATGAGTTTTGATTGTTTCAATGATAATTTTTGGTTCATTTTCTTTCTTATTAAATCCGTTAATTAAAAGATCGAAGCCTGACGCTACGAGATAACCGGCCTCAAAAACATGTATTAATTTTTATGTCGAATTAAAGATTTTTTCTATTTAGCAGCGCAAGTTTTCAATATTCTACCGCCCAGATATTACTTCATCCTTATGCATCGAGTATATTTTGACCGAATGTCTGTATCAATAAATAGGCGAACAATAAAACTTTTGTAACCCATTAAATCCAGCTCAAGAAGTCTTGTTGGCATTTTTTCTGTTTGTCATATTCTTGTAATAAAGGCACCCTATTCTTGCGGAACAACAGAAGTCTCCAGCAATTATTCTTCCAAATGATTAATGAATTAATCGCCATTATAGGCGGCAAAAAATTAACCCCCCATTTTCAGCCCATCGTGTCTTTAACTCAAAAAAAAATCATGGGTTATGAAGCATTGATTCGGGGGCCTTACGATAGCCCGTTGCATAGTCCATTCGATCTGTTTGCCGCCGCCGAAAACTTCGATTTAAGCACCAAACTGGAATTCATCTGCCGGGAAATCACTATAAAAAGCTATGCAAATTTAGACATCAAGGAAAAACTGTTTATAAACGTAAGTCCTTCTGTACTTTTGCAACCGAAATTCAAAAAAGGCGAAACTCTGAGGCTTCTGAAACAATTTGGCGTTGATCCGCACTCTGTCATCATTGAACTCACGGAACATCAGCCGACTGATGATTATGAATTGATGCGGGAAGCTGTCATTCATTATCGGAACATGGGGTTTGAAATCGCACTGGACGATTTGGGTGCCGGTTATTCGGGATTAAGGCTATGGTCGGAATTACTGCCCGACTATGTAAAAATAGATAAACACTTTATTCAAAAACTGCACGAGGACCCGGTCAAGATGAATTTTGTCAAGTCCATTCAAAACATAGCGACGGCATTAAACTGTAAAGTCATTGCCGAAGGTATCGAAACAGCCGATGAATTTAGGGCCATAGAAAAAATCGGCATTGCCTATGCCCAAGGCTACCACTTCGGCAGACCGATGGTGACCCCAATAAAAAAACTCGATAGCTCGTTATTTGCAGCTAGCTATGTAGGATATTACGAACCCAATCTGTTTAACCTGAGAAAAGCACCTTATCTAGCCGAATATATAAAAACCGGGGCATCCGAAACAGCCATCAGTGAAGCATGAGCAGAATTTTATTCGTGATGATTGAAATGACGAGCATAAATTAGCTAATCATTCTGAATTGACTTCAAAGGCGACGCATAGCGCCATTGAAGCAAATCATTGAACGAAACTTTTCAATCTTCTTCCGGGCTGCCAATGAAACGGTAGATTACCGCACCCAGCAGAGCACCAACGATAGGCGCCGCCCAAAATAGCCATAACTGAGCTATAGCCCAATCGCCAACATAAATGGCGACGCCGGTACTACGTGCTGGATTTACTGAAGTATTGGTCACAGGAATGCTGATCAGGTGAATCAGAGTAAGGCAAAAACCGATAGCAATAGGTGCCAAACCCAACGGCGCGCGCGCATCTGTCGCGCCAAGAATGACTAGCACAAACATCATTGTCATGACAACTTCCGTGAGCAAGGCCGCGGACAAGGAATAGCCGCCAGGAGAATGTTCGGCATAGCCATTGGAAGCGAAGCCTGCCGAAACATCAAACCCTGCCTTGCCGCTGGCGATCAAATAAAGAACACCTCCCGCCACAATGGCACCAAGGACTTGAGCGACGATATAAGGCAGTAATTGGCTCGCCGGGAACCGGCCGCCTGCCCAGAGCCCGACGGAAACCGCAGGATTCAAATGACAACCGGAAATATGCCCGATTGCGTAAGCCATGGTCAATACCGTCAAACCGAAAGCCAGCGAAACTCCGAGAAAACCGATACCGACATCTGGAAACCCGGCCGCCAATACCGCACTGCCGCAGCCACCGAGGACCAACCAGAATGTTCCAAAGAATTCTGCAAAATATTTTTTCATACTCATTTCCTTTTTATGGTTATTGTTATGTCCTACGTAATAACTAAGCAGCCATTACGGCGAACAGGATATAAGCTTGCTTACTACAAAAATAATGCATTATCTAGATATAATATAGCGCCCAAGTCTAAACTCTAGGTTCAGCATGTCAAGAAATTAATCAACATGCTTGACTGGACTAATTTATACGCCTCCGTGTTGTTCGGCGATCCTCGGAATGGTTTCGATCGGCGTATCAACCAAAGTGGACAGCAGCAAACGGATCTCAATCCAAGGCTGACTCAAGCACTTCAAGCACTGGTATCGAGAGAACGAAGTTTTAAGCTATTGAGCAATAAGGAACCATCTCTGCGGGATGGAACCAATTATTGGTAAATGGTTTCCCAATCCGCAACCGAGAAAACAACCGCGCTTCGCTTTTTGCGGAGCACTCCTTTCAGCCTGAAGGCCGAGGTTTAAAACCAGCAAGGGATATTGATTAAAGTGGATCATTCTGTTCCAATTTGTATAAACCCCTCCCGATTCGGCATTTCAACCTTGGGTAGTGTTTCGGCATTAATAATATCAGTTTCCTTAATAATCCCGTTCAGGTAGAGCAAATAGGCAGTGACGGCATAAAGTTGATCATGGCTCAGACTGCCGGGCGCATTCAATGGCATTGCCCGGCGCGTGAAATCGAAAACTGTCGTCGCATAAGGCCAATAAGTACCGATTGTCTTATCAGGTGGATTATCGGTTAATGAATGTCGGGCTCCGGCCAGTTCATCGGCACTGCTGCCTTCACCATCGACACCATGACAGGACAGGCAATGCGCTTCGTAAACCCGTTTACCTGTGACGGCATTGCCGTTACCTGCGGGCAGACCTTCACCGTCAGGAAAGACATCGATGTTCCAGTTCTTTATCAGATCCTCGGAGGCGGCCCTGCCCAAATTGGGTCCGCTCTTTTCCGTCTGCACCCCATGACAAAGACAGAAGCAAAAACAGAGCATCAAGCTACGCGAAAACATGGCTGACACTCCCTTCCGGCGATATTTCCCAGCTGACGATGGCATTGTAATGAAAATAGCCATACCGGCCGCGCCGCATGATCAGTGCGTCGCGCTCCGGCTGCACATAGCCTGTCTCATCAATGGCGCGGCTTTTCAATATCATTTTCTTGCCATTCCACTGCCAGGGAATTCTGAAGCGGGTAAAACACTTGGGTAACACCGGTTCCTGAAGTTGAGCCTCGGCCCAGGTCTGGCCACCATCCGCCGAGATTTCAACCTTGCTGATCCTGCCCCGCCCGCTCCAGGCCAGGCCGCTAACCTGATACAAACCTTTGTTATCGAGCTTATGGCCGAACGACGGACTGGTGATCAGCGATTTGGCATCCATGACGAAAGTAAACTGCCGTGATTTTCCGGAAGGCATTAATTCGGTATATTTTGCGGTTTCATTTCTGGCCATGACTGGCCTGTTGGTGATGTGCAGGCGTCTTAACCATTTGACGTTCAGCACGCCTTCCCACCCCGGTACGATCAGGCGCAAGGGATAGCCGTTCTCCGGCCTGATGCGCTCGCCGTTTTGATAGATAGCCAGCAGGCAATCATCAAGCGCTTTTTCCATGGGAATACTGATATTCATGACGGCAGCATCGGCGCCTTCCGCAACCATCCATTTCGCCCTACCTTTTAGCTTGGCTTCGTCAAGTATTATCCGCAAAGGCACGCCTGTCCATTCACTACACGAAGCCATGCCATGAAAATAACCAACAGCAGTTTGAATCGGCTCTTCGCGCCAGCCGGCATTGCTGTTGCCACCGCATTCGACAAACGCGTAACAGGACTGCATCGGGTAACGCTGCAAAGTTGCCATGTCAAAAACCAGTGGCTTGTTGACCAGACCATGGATCAACAATTGGTGTTTATCGGGATCGATTTGTGGCACGCCGTTATGATGGCGTTCAAAATGCAAGCCGCTGGGTGTTATGATGCCTTCCATATCCTGTAATGGCGCCCACGATACTCCATTGCCAGGCGCCATGCTGTTGCCCATGGTCCAACGGATGGTTTTGCGCTCGTGCGGCGAAGGCTGGCCATAATTGGAAAAAGGTTCGCCCGGTTTTTGCATCCACGCCAAACGTTCATTATCGCTGGCCGAAGCGAGCGTTTCGGGCGCTAAAGCGACAGCAACGGAAAAAGACAAACCGCGCTTTAAAAACAAGCGCCGGTCCAATAGTCCCCCGCCTGCAACGGGTTGCAAATCGGTTTGCCGTACCATTTATCAAAACTCCTGCCAATCGTTAATTGGAAAACTATTTATTGCAAAATAATAAGGCAAAAACGCGGTTTAACTATAAAATAGGCGTTATTTTTTAACTCGAACGATAGGATCACTATGAACCAAGACAGCATCAAACTGATTGAGCAATATTATGCCGCTTTCAACAGCGCGGACATGGATACTTTTCTGAGCCTGCTCACCGACGATGTCATTCATGACATCAACCAGGGCAAACGCGAAATCGGTAAAGAAGCTTTCAAGCAGTTTATGGGAGGCATGAATAACAATTACAAAGAGCAACTTATCGATATGGTTATCATGGCGACTCCGGACGGCAGCCGTGCCGCAGCTGAATTCGTCGTCCTGGGCGAGTATTTGAAAACCGACGAAGGTTTGCCTGAAGCAAAAGGTCAAAAATACCGCCTGCCGGCCGGTGCTTTTTTTGAAATCCGTGATAACAAAGTCGCGCGCATCACCAACTACTACAATCTGCAAGACTGGATCGCTCAGGTCAGTAAGTAATTTTACTGACTTTCTCTGATCTGTCGTATTTGCCGAGTCAATACGAATCCGATAGCGGCGAAGTTGATCTATATAAATTCACTCAAAGTGCTGGCTATCGTATCAAGAACGACCTGGCAAAAATGCTGACGCCAGCACTGCATTAAAAAATCGGTACAGTGCTGGCAAAAAATCAACTTGCGACTTTGCAATGAGTGCAGCGTTTTGGAATCGTCGCGCATCAAACCTGCAAAAATATATCCTAAGACTGACCGGCACTCTGTTTAATCTGGCGATTGAAGTGCCCTGCAATATCTTTATCAGCGCTAATTCAAGCGTTATCAAATACAACAAACGCCATATAAAGTCTCTCAGCTTTAGGCCGATCAGCTATTGCTGAAGGCTTGTTCATCCCCCGCGACTATATTAAAAATGAGACAATAAATGCTGTTTTGGATTATTCTCTCAATCTGAACTTCTTTTTATATTTGCATTTTATGTTCAGGAAACTTTTAGAAAAAAGAAAGCTATTAACGGAATTTAAAAAGTCTTCTGTAGCTACTATAAATCCAGAACCCGAACTCGCTGATCGCATTAAAACCGATATTGCTGACCTGCCGCTTGATTTTTTGAAGCAGTTAGTTCCGGTATGTTACTTGTCTTCCGAAAAGTTGCGGCAGTTACCCATCCATTCGGCAGTATTTCGCTCAGGTTCGATAATTTTCAATCAGGGCTCTCGAAATGAGTGTTTGATATACCTTTTTAAAGGCACCGTTTACCTGGAAGCCGGTAATGGCACGGGGCAGGAAATCACTGAAAATACATTACAGGCCTATTACCCTTTATCCAATGGCCCAGAGCATCTACTCACCGCAATCGCAAAATCCGAAACCACGGTTATTTACATAGCTCAGTCCGATATTCCTCGAAATAAAAATAAAATAAATCCTCTGATTTGCGATTCATTTATTCCGGAGCAATTAGAAAACAACGCCTTTTTTACACTGTTTTCTTATCATTTCAAACAAAATAAACTGGAAATTCCGAGTATTCCCGATATCGCTTTAAAATTACATGCCGCCATACAAAAAAATCTCGGTACCGGCGAAGCCGCTAAAATTATCAGCCTGGATCCTGTCATCACATCAAAGTTGATCCACTTCACGAACAGTCCTTTATACCGAACCATAAATCCCACCTCCAGCTGTCTGGATGCAGTCAATCGACTCGGCATAGCCACAACCCGCAATATTGTCACCAGCCTCAGCATGAACAGCCTTTTCCGGAGTAACAAAAAAAGCTTCAACACGAGAATTCAAAATCTCTGGAAAGAAAGTATCCGGATTTCCAGCATTAGCCATGCCTTAGCCGTCCTGACCCAAAAAGCCGATCCTGAGGAAGCGTTGCTGGCCGGACTTTTACATAACCTTGGCTCCTTGCCCATCCTGAAATTTGCGGAAAAACTGAGCGATGATGCTTATCAGCCTGAGGAACTTGATCAATGCCTGTTATTGATACAAGGCCATCTAGGTTCCTGGATTCTTGACAAATGGGGATTTTCTAATGGATTGGCCAGAATTCCTTCAGACGTTGAAGATTGGTATTACGACAGCGGTAAATCACTAATCTTGAGTGATATCGTTTTATTGGCGAAGTTTCATAGCCTGATAGGCACTCATGAAGCGGCAACCCTGCCGTTAATCAGCACCTTGCCGGCTTATCAAAAATTCGGCAATAAAACATTATCGCCTAATATGTCATTACAAATTCTGCAAGATGCTAAACAACAAATTTCAGATACCATCAATCTATTTGTCAGTTGATAGATACAAAGGCCAGTTTTTCTAGTTATCTAACTTAATAACTGGGCAGCCTGATGCATCTGTCTGAATATTTGCTTATCCAATAAAAAACCCGCCTATACAGCGGGTTTTTTATTCATGACAAAAATTCGCCTAGCCTTTCGGCTTCGGGATTTTTAATCACCAATCCAGATTAATTCCACGCGACGGTTTTGAGCTCTGCCTTCTTCCGTGCTGTTATCCGCTATTGGGAAATCCTCGCCATAACCTTTAGCATATAATTTGTCGGTAACGCCTTTACTCTTGAGGTAATTGGCAACCGACTGCGAACGACGTTGCGACAATTTCAAGTTATACGCACTGCTGCCTTCGCTGCTGGTATGACCTTGTACTTCAATATCCTTTTTCTGGGAAGTTTCAATCAAGTTCGCAGCGACACCGTCCAGAATCGTTTTCGCGTTTTCAGTCAACTGGGCTGAATTATATTCGAAGTTGACGCCTTTCAGTTCGATACTCATAGGACAGCCCGAATAATCGACCTTGGTACCACTCATTGTGTTCGGACATTTGTCCAGGCAATCGTTGACACCATCGTTATCAGAATCAAGCGCTGAGCAATCGGGCTCAGGAGCTGCTGCAACAGGCGCCACAGGAGCTTCGGATCTTACTGCCGCTTTCGGCTTGTCGCCGAACGGAATAACGAAACCAACATTAACCGTCATGTCATGATATTCGTCGGTTCCTGGGAGAAAATGTGCGTTGAAATTGTTGTTGTAACGGTAACGCACATCGCTGCGTAATAAAAAGTTATCATGTAGTTCATAGGTAAAGCCGACACCGCCCTCACCAATAATGGATGCTCCGCTGTTGCCTCCGACGCTAGTATTCATGCCACCTATACCCATTACCGCATATGGCGAGAATTTATCGCGGAAGAAATAATATTGAAGATCCGCAGTGCCGCCGGTTAAATCCCAGCGCCCGCCTTGGTCAGTCACAGGATCGGAGTAACCGCCAAAGCCCTGGTAGAAGCCTCTCAGCTCAATGTTAAAATGTTCATCGAGCATTTTACCGAAGCCCATACCGCCGCCCCAGCCATCCTTCGCGTTCCGGTCACCGCCGGATTTAATAAATGTACCGAAAGGTGCAACATACCAACGATCATCAGTAACCGAATCATGTTCCCGGTAATCTTCAGCCTGAGCAGCCGACACCACGCTCATGCCTGACAATGCAAGCGCCAGTAAGCGGGTTTTTACCAGAGCATTTTTCTTTGCAATTCCAGCGTCGGTTTTAACGCTCAACTCATGCAGTTGGTTTGTTTGTTTTTGTTTGTACTCATCTTGTGTTTGCATAAATTAATCCTTAAATGTTGATCTGCGTTAGCATGTTAGTTTTGGTTCGGCCAGTAATGCTCCAAATGCCGAGAGTCGACGAAGAACGATCTTCCTGTTAGACAGTATACCCGTTGTTTAAAAATAATAAAATGTAGTTTAATCGCAACAGTAAAAAAATATGTGCGTTATCGCACACAAAAATACTTATGAAAATATTCCCATACTAGACGAATAGGCTTTGTTTTCGCTTAATTGCCGATCAGCACTCTAGCCCCAAGTGCTTCGCTAAACTAAAATTTAAACGAAGGTGAGATCTGAGAGCTACCCGCTTAATAATGACAGATACTCTTCTTCACTGATGACACGGACGCCTTTTTGCATGGCGGCATTGATTTTCGCCGCCCCCACCTCGGCGCCTGTCACCAGATAGTCGGTTTTTCCCGTGACCGAATCGGCGACTTTCGCCCCTAGGCGCTTGGCTTCTTTTTTCATATCATCGCGTTTGCCGTGCTGCATTGTACCGGTAAACACGATCGTTTTACCTGAAACCGGACTGCTTGTTTGCTGTTGCTCGCTTATCAAAGGCGTTGGGATCAGATTGAAGCCTAATTGATAAATTTGCATAAAGTCATGTTCAACTTTTTTTAGACACTCTACCACCGCCACGGCGGTTTTTTCCGCAAATCCTTCAATAGCGGTGATATCTTCAACCGTCAGTTTAAAGATATCCGTCAGGTGATAGTGCTGAAGCAGACGCTCACAATTACCGAGCCCCATTCTGTAAATCCCGAAGGCACCCAGAAACCGCCAGTCTTCGATCGCTTCATTTCTGCTGCGTTGCAATTGATCTAATAAATTTTGAGCGGTTTTATCGCCAAACCCCATCTTCTGAAGCTGTTCCATATCCAATTGATAAACCGCATAAACCGAGTTGACTCCTGCAGCATGCAGTTTTTCGATTGTTTTAAGGCCAAAACCGTCGACATTCGCCAACGTCCTGAAAAAATGCTCAATTGTGTTTTCAATTTGGGCTGGACATTGCGTTGTGTTCAAACAATACAAATAATCACTGTCCCAGACCAGCTCGCTGCCGCAACTGGGGCATCTGTCCGGAATCTGCGGAGATTGTGGTGTAATGACGCGCTCAATTTTAGGTATAACGAGACCACTGCGGGTCAATTCTATAATAGTGCCAGCGCCTATGCCCTGCCCTTTGACCATGCCATAATGGTGCGCTGTCGCCCTGGAAATCATGGCACCGCTGAGCCTGGTAGGCTCCAACTCGGCAACCGGATTAACGCGCCCGGAACGTGAGGTTTGCGGCGTGACTCTCAATACCTTGACCGTGGCCGTTTCGATATTGTTTTTATAGGCAATCTGCCACCGGTGATGATGCCGCGTTGCGCCCATGTGCTTTTTTACCGCATCATGCGTTACTTCGAAAATCACGCCATCAACATCATAATCGACCATTGAACGCACTTCTTCAACAATATTGGAGAAATCAGCCCGGATCTCCGCGGCAGAGACGTGTCTCCCGGGCAACTGCGAAAATGGATAAAAAATCGCGGCATGATTTCGTATCGCTTCCAGCGCATGTGGTTCCAGCTCTTTTTCCCGGATAATGCTGGCCTGGAAATTACGGGCATTTTCGAAATAATCGGCCAGGTAAGTATTGAAATAGTTTTGGCTGACGACAATTTCGCCCGCACCTTGCCCTCTTTGACCGTTACCGCCAACGATCAGTCCTCGTTCAAAAACCCGGCTAATGTCGGTGCCCTTACGGCCATCCCCGCGCGTGTACAGGATCTTCCCGTCATCGTATGCCGCATAACCATCCAGTTTAGGGGTAACTCTAAACATTAACCCGGATGGATCAACATTGATTTCTTCAGCGGCTTTCTCTATGCGTGTTAACCAGCGATTAATCTCGTCCGGCTTGTAGGCTTTATCAGTGGATAGCATTTTCTCGGGCAAAGCGACCGTCTTGCCGACAAAGGCTTTTTCCGGCTCCACCGCTTCCAGATAAGGATGATGCGGATGTCTGCGCTGCAGTTCAGCCAAAAACACCGAATCATAGAGATAATCGGAAATCAGCGGTTCACCGCCGCGATATAGCACATTGCAGATTTTTAAAAACTCAAGCAGTTGCTCATCCGTCAGTTGACTGGCATCGGCCTGGGCGGCGATTTGTCCGATAAGATCGGGTGATAATATTGTATCCGGCTCGGAGTCATGAAGAATTTTTAATTGCACGCTGTTAAGCATCAGTGATTTACAAGCTTTGCCGAATCAGTCGGGTTGTGGTTTCCGTCAAAGGCTGCCTTTGATGATCACGGATCACGCCATTCAATTCTGCAGCCAATAATTGGATGGTTTGCACGTAGTCGTCAAAAACGGCCTGCGCATCGTCAACTGCTTCAGGCTGCATAAAAAACACGATGCCCGGGCAATAGAATGTATCCAGATCCGTGGACGGAAAAGTGCCTGGCTCAACCATGCTGGCAACGCCGAAATCGACCAACCGGTTAGCATCCAGTCGCTCAAAGATTTTCAAACTGCCATATTCAAGCCCGACCATTTCAAACGCTCTCACCAGATCCACACCGTTAAAACCTTCCTCGTTTTTGGCCATCAGGCTGAACTGGATAATTTCAGGAGCGACAAACCGAGGCGGCGGTTCGACATAATCATCGTCTTCCGGCTCATAATAGTCATCATCGCTTTCATCATGATGATTCGATTTTTCGGCATAATGAGTGCCGCGTTTAGTGGAATTTATAGGCCTAATTTCAAAGTCATCGCTGTAATCCTCTTTGAATGACAGCGTTTCGTCGGCACCTTTAGGCGCTTCTCCGCCACCATAAAAATCCATGTCATGTTGTGTTTTTCTGTTTCTTAAAAAAGCCCAAAGCAACATGCCGATAATGACAACCAGTCCGGTTGCTATAATTACAATTCTCAATATTTCTTTATCCATTAGTTTTCCGCCAAACTCACTGCTTCTTCAATATCAACCGCGACCATCCGGGAGACGCCCGGCTCTTTCATAGTAACACCTGCCAGTTGTTTTGCAATTTCCATGGTGGCCTTGTTATGGGAAATATATAAAAACTGAACAGATGCCGACATTTCTTCAACCATTCGTGAAAATCTTCCAACATTTGCATCATCCAAAGGCGCATCGACTTCGTCCAGCAAACAGAAAGGCGCCGGATTAAGTTCAAAGATCGAAAACACCAGCGCAACGGCCGTTAGCGCTTTTTCTCCGCCTGATAACAAATGAATGGAGCTGTTCTTTTTACCGGGAGGCCGGGCAATGATGTTGACACCCGATTCCAGCAAATCCTGCTCGGTCAATTCCAGATAAGCTTGACCGCCGCCAAACAACTTGGGGAATTTTTCCTGCAAACCGCCGTTTATTTTATCGAAAGTTTCTTTAAAACGCAGCCTGCTTTCCTTATCAATTTTGCTGATCGCCTGATCCAGCGTCTGCAGGGCCTCAATCAGATCCGCGTGCTGCTCATTCAGGAAATCCATGCGTTCCGACTGCGCTTTGTATTCTTCTATCGCGGTCAGGTTAATTGTACCCAAACGTTCAATTTGAGCCGTCAAATCGTCGACTCTTCGTTTCCAGCTTTGCTCTTCGGCCTGCTCGGACAGGTTTTTCAGCACCTGTTCGGCATCGGCATCGATTTCCTTAAGCTGTTCATTGACTGTCTGCTGGCGAACCTTGCTTTCCTTGAGCTCAAAACGTATTTTATCGAGCGCTTCCTTCTCGCTTTCGAGAGCCCTTTGTACACGAACCTGCTCTTCCGATAAATGGGTAATCACCAATTCGAGTTCATCCTGGGCCTGGCGTTGTGTTTTCAGATCGGCCTCCAGCCGGTCCTTGCTTGAGTACAATTGCTCCAGTTGCTGCTTCTCTTGGTCCAGCGGCGCCAGGGTTTGCTGTAGCTTTTTCTCCAGCTCGCCAATGCGCTCAACCGCCTGCTGATGTTGTACCTGCAAACGTTCAATCTGTCTGGCGGTCAGGTTTTCCGACGACTTTAATGATTCAACCTGCGCCTTGATGCTATAGACCTGCTGCCGGGCTTCATGAACGGATTGTTCGGCCTCATGCTGCCGGGACTGCAGTTCCTGGTTCAGCGCTTCCAGGCTTTGCCTTTCCTGATCCAGTGTTGTCAAAGCCTGTTCAGCTTCTTCCCGCAGCAAGCGGGACTCCGCAATCAACGCCGCGTTTTCGGTAGTCTCGTGGACGATATCGTCTATTTCTTGGCGAACTTGGTCGAGCCTGCGCTGCTGATGCTCCCAACGTGCCGAATAGGCACTGAATTCAGCATTTTTAAGCGATAACTCAGAACCCAGACTGCTATCCTGCCGCTGCATGGACTCGCGATTGACTTCCGCCTCTTTCAAGCTCGCTTCAGTTGTTTCCAACTGATCTTCGAAGCCTTCAATTTCAAACTGTAATTCTTCCTGCCTATGCTTCAGCAGGCGCAGCTCTTTCTCGCGCTGCAACACGCCGGTTTTACTGTCCTTGGCGCGGATAATTTTCAGCCAGCCCGGTCCGAACCAAGTCCCGTCCGGCGTAATGACGGACTCGTACGGCTTGAGCCGGGTCGACAGGGTTCTTGCCGCTTCAGCCGTGTCAGCGCAATAAACCCCGGACAGCAGATCGCTTAAATCCCACGGCGCCTTTACTTTATCAAGCAATTGCGTCTGCGGCGCACCTGCTTCTGCCGAATTTCTGCGACTGGTCTCAACCAACGTCAGCGATTCGTTTGCCAAATGCGGCAATCCCGGCATGACGGCATCGGCGCTGTCGATGCAGATCGCTTCCAGATAACCGCCCAACACGGTTTCCACGGCCGTCTCCCAGCCTGAATCCACTTCCAGAAATTCCGCCAGGCGCTGGCTATCGGCCAGATTCATTTGCGCCAGCCAGGCAGTCAGATTTTTATTATCCTTGCCCATGGCATGCTGCTGAAGTAATTCCAGCGAGGTGATCTTGCCTTTCACGCCATGCATTTCCGAGCGGCGCGCATGCAGCTCATCGTGCAAGACATTGACCTGCTGGCGCTGCTCGCGAATTTGCTGATGGAGCTGCTCCAGTTGGCTCTGCAGATCGGCGCGTTGCGATTCAATCAGCTCGATGCCGGCATCCAGCGTCTCGATATCCGTTTGCAGCTGGCTGGCCGACAACTCATCACGCTCGCCATGCAATTTATCCAGACGGATCTGCAATTGCCGGCTCTGGCTTTCCAATTGACCGGTCTTTACCCGATGCACTTCAGCCTGTTCCTTGTATTTCGCACTTTCAGTACGGTACGCTTCCCATTGCTGCTGCCAGGATGTTCTTTGATGCTGCGATTCCTGCTGAAGATGCAAAACCTCATCTTGCCTTTCCTCAGCGACAATCAAAGCTTCTTCGGATTCTTCCAGAGCCTGTCGTATTTCTTCCAACTGCTGCACATCGGCCTGAAGTTCGCTTAATGCCTGATCAGCCTGCTGACGGGAACGGTTGATTTCCAGCCGGGTTTCCTCATGGCTCATCTCATTGTGCTTGATTGCCTGTTCCAGACCGCTGACTTCCGCGACGACCTGATAATATTCGCCCTGAGAGCTGGCCGTATGCTGCTGTTGGACTTTATGCTCTACACGCTTGTCCTCCAGGCTGTTATTGATATCACGCAACTGAACGAACAGGCGGTTATGCTCGGCAGCCACGGCCTGCAGTTTTATTTCCAACTGCTGCGCGGCCTGATGATAGGCATTCCAGCGCATGGCCAGCAGTTCCAGCCTGAACTGGCGTTCCTGCTTTTTAAGTTCGGTGTATTTTTCGGCTTTTTCCGCTTGCTTTTGCAGATGCTTGAGCTGTTTCTCGACTTCCTCGCGCAGATCATTCAACCGCTCCAGGTTTTCGCGCGTATGCTTCATGCGCGCTTCGGTTTCATGACGACGCTCCTTGTATTTGGAAATACCGGCCGCTTCTTCGATATGTATCCTTAAATCCTCGGGTTTGGCTTCGACCATGCGCGAGATCGTGCCCTGTTCGATAATGGCATAACTGCGGGAGCCCAGACCCGTACCCAGAAATATGTCGGTGATATCCTTGCGCCGGCAACGCGAGCCGTTCAGCATATATAAAGATTGACCATCGCGACTGACCTGGCGCTTGATGGCAATGGTATCGTATTGCGCATACTCGCCGCCCAACTTGCCTTCGCTGTTGTCGAAAACCAATTCGACGGAAGCGGTGCTGACCGGCTTGCGCCCGGATGAACCGTTAAAAATCACGTCCGCCATACTGCCCCCGCGCAGGTGCTTGGCGGAACTTTCACCCATGACCCAGCGTACCGCATCGATAATATTGGACTTCCCGCAGCCGTTAGGCCCGACTATCGCCGTCAAATTGCCGGTAATCGGGATGACCGTCTGATCGACAAATGATTTGAAACCTGAAAGCTTGATTTTTTCCAGTTTCATAACTGGTATGAATATCCCTGCACTTGAATTAAAATAACCGCGTATTATTAACGATATTCTGCTGAGTTTCGACTTTTTATTTACTTTTTACTTATCACGCAACAATGACAACACAACCGAGCAAAGACCTGGAAATCTTCGATAACCCGCAACGGGGCCGCGATTATACGATACGCATCGATATTCCTGAATTTACCTGCCTGTGCCCAAAAACCGGCCAGCCGGACTTCGCCAAGATTACGATCGAGTATGTGCCGGCCGCGCTTTGCGTGGAATTGAAATCACTGAAGCTGTATATGTGGTCTTTCCGCGAGCAAGGCGCTTTTCATGAAGCCGTCACCAATGAAATACTGAATGATATCGTCAAAGCCATATCTCCCAACTTCATGCGCATCCGCGCCGAATTTAATGTGCGCGGCGGGATTTACACGACTGTCGTCGTAGAACATAGAAACAGCGACTGGCGCGCACCGGAACTGGTCAGCCTACCCTGATCGGATATGCCCAAGACCTATTTCACCAGCGATATCGCCATCGCGTTGAAGTACGATGGCACGAATGCGCCGAAAGTGACCGCCAAAGGTCAAGGCCTTACAGCCGAGCACATTCTGCAAATCGCCGAACAACACGGAATCCCGCTACAAACCGAGCCGGAATTGGCAAGAATTCTGGCTCAAATTCCGTTAGGTGAAGAAATACCCAATGAACTCTATATTGCCGTCGCGGAAGTCATCGCTTTTGCCTATTTCCTAAGCGGCAAAATACCCGACAGTAATCATTCATGAATATAAAAGAAGCCCTGACGACCTTACCGCAATATGCTTTACCGCATCACACCTTATCCCAAATGATGAGCGTGCTGACGCATTCTGAGAACCGCCTCTGGAAAAACCTGTTCATCAAACAGATCATCAGGCATTACGGCGTCAATATGAATGAAGCGCTGGAGCAGGATATCGAAGCCTACAAAAGCTTCAACCATTTCTTTACCCGCGAACTCAAGCCGGGCATCCGGCCTTTCTGCGCCGACAGAAACGCCATTGCCTGCCCCGCGGACGGTGCCGTCAGCCAGGCGGGCGCCATCACCGACGGCGATATCTTTCAGGCCAAGGGCAAAAGCTTTACCGCCACGGATTTGCTGGGCGGCAGCCCGGAACGCGCCGAACCTTTCAATAATGGTTCCTTCACCACCATTTACTTATCGCCGAAAGACTATCATCGCCTGCACATGCCCTTGACCGGCACATTAAAAGAAATGGTGCACATCCCGGGCCGCCTGTTCAGCGTCAATGCCGCCACGACCAATTCCGTACCGGGGCTGTTCGCCAGGAACGAACGCGTGGCCGCCATTTTTGATACGGAGGCAGGTCCCATGGCACTGGTACTGGTCGGAGCCATTTTTGTCTCCAGCATTGAAACCGTCTGGCATGGTGTCGTGTCACCGCCGACCATACACTCCGTACGCAGTTGGCAGTATCAGGATGATGCTCCTACGTTGAAAATCGGCGAAGAGGTCGGCCGTTTCAACATGGGCTCCACAATTATTGTTTTATTCGGCCAGCATAAAATGCAATGGGAGGCCGAATTCAAGGCCGGCAAGACGGTTAGATTGGGCGAATTGATAGGCAGGACATTGGGATAACCATCAATCACCTGCATAGCTTGAGATGGAAACAAAAAACAGGCTGCCATTCTTCACTCTGGGTGGTAGCCTGATGAATGCCGGTACGTTCCGTCCAAGACCAGGATCGCAAGCCGAAGAAAACAATTATCGGCCATAAGCCGCCCCCCCCTCCCCCGGCTGACCACCGCCAGTACTCAATCAATTTTATTTTGGCGGGTAAATTATAGATGCGAACTCACTCGTGCCTTGAGGATATTCGTACTATATGAATATTGTGCAAATTTCGCTTGTCAGAAACAAGGATGACTAAGTGCTTGGACTGTGCCTTAGACGGTCATTAAAGGTCCCTTAACGAAGTGCAAACAAACCAAGGAGCAACTACAAGTATGTGGCAAGAGATATGGAACACCGTGCTATTGGAATTCTCCGATATTCCCGATGCGACCCAAGCAACCCTTATTACTCTGCGCCTCCTGATTTCCGCGGCCCTTGGCGGCCTACTGGGATACGAGCGGGAAATGAAGGGCAAGGCGGCAGGGTTGCGAACGCATATGCTGGTTGCCCTCGGAGCGACACTCTTCATCCTCATTCCCCAACAAACCGGCGCCTCGACTACGGATCTAGCGCGCGTGTTGCAGGGCTTGATCGCGGGAGTGGGATTCCTTGGGGCCGGTACCATTATTATGGGCAATCAACCCAAGGAGGTTAAGGGATTAACCACGGCCGCTGGCATTTGGCTAACGGCGGCAATCGGCGTGGCCGTAGGCATTGGACGGGAAGCGACAGCCGTATTGAGTACGCTTCTGGCCTTGGCGATTTTGTCCTTGGTTCCCATGGTCGAGCGCTTCTTTGAAAGCCGTGGGAAGAAGAACGGATCGGAACCGGAGTGAAGCGATCGGATGTGTCAAATTCCATGCATTTCAGGAGTATCCGTAAAAAACAGGCATAACGCCTGTACCGACACTTTGAATGAGATTAATCCCTGGCTGCCCTTGCGGGATTGACCGAGGCTGCGCTTAACTGGCAAGCCATTCCGCCCCCGTATGCCGCTTTAAGCAGGCAAACGCCGCAACGACAGGGATCGAATCCGGCCGACCCGATGCGGTCAATACAGAGAAACAGTGGAAATAAACCAAAGGGGACTTGATGAATAGTTGGCTGGCCCTCAGGGATTCGAACCCCGGCAGCTGGAATCAGAATCCAGAGTCCTACCGCTAGACGAAGGGCCAGTAATTGCTGAAGAGGCGCCAAGGCGGCCTCCATTGAGTTCGCGTATTCTACTACGATAAGAGAGTAATGTGGTAGTACCAAACGTTCAGGTTTTTCAAAAACTGGAATAGTGACAATAATTGAGTCTTGAAATTCAATATTCGACCCTGCCGATACCCGAGGCAATTGTCCGCGTAACATCAGCCAATAAATCGGATTGTTCCTGACGATCATGGCAAGCGACCGTCAAGATTAATCCGGACGGACAGAATGGCACTTGTTAAACGCCAACCGCTCGCGCAGTCACTACAATCGCCTGCATGGTTGCGCGAAATGGAGCTTCCCCGCCGGCCTGCGCAAGGGCTGCCGCAACAGCCTCGACAATTGGCTCGGAGGAACCACCCCGCTCTTGAATTTCGGCAATCACCGGCGCGCCCTCAACCAGTCCGGTTGCAAGCGACTTGGCGGTATCGCTGTATACTGCCAACGGCACGGCCTCAATCTGTATTTGATCAAATCCGTTTGCGCTCAATAAAGTCCGCAAGAGGTCGACATCATGAAATCCATGCGGCACCTCGAAAAACTTCGGCGGGTTCTCAGGAAAAAATTGCCCGATGGTTTCATGTGCGATGAGATTCTGCGGATTATCCTCGATACGATCCCACACATTGAAGGCAAGCAAGCCACCCTTGACCATCACCCGGCGGATTTCCTGAAAGGCTGCGTGCTTATCCTGCACAAACATCAGTCCGAATTGACAGGCCACTGCGTCAAACGAAGCATCGGAGAATGGCAGGTCGGCGATATCCGCCTGTTGCCAGTCGATACCTTCAAGCTTGTGCAGTTTTGTCCGTGCATAATCGAGCATCGCCTGGCTGATATCGGTTGCAACCAGAGAAACGCCGGACGTAAGATAGGGACGCAACTGCTCGGTGAGAATGCCGGAACCGCAGGCCATCTCAAGCACGGAACCATTGGCCAATTTGGGCAAGCGACAGACGAGATCGGCCGCGTACGGCTCGAACATGACCGGTCCGAGACACCGGTCGAAAAGCTCACAGATAGCCGAATAATCTGTGTGGGATGCTGACATGATGATTCTCCAAGGTAAAAATACAAAATGATCCGTGCCGTTTTAAGAACGCAACATTAGAAATTCATAATATTAAATACCCTTGTGAGGTGTCAACGGCCAGGACCTCGTCTGTTGACAGCGCCCAAATCCTTATTCCCGGCATGCTTGACGAGCATGGGCAATGACAACATTAGCCGCATCGACCTGCCCGACCTCTTCCTTACATGGCAAAATTGCCAAAATTGTGGCTAAATAAATCCTTTCGAAGCGATTTGAGCGCCCCAACCATGACACCTAAGGATTTGGCTAAAAATGACTTCCTGAAACTGGAATCTTGCATAGGATGCGCTGACCAAAAGTAGGCGCTCCAGGCGGCACAGCGAAGCGCATCGCTCGCGAACGATGCGCCTCCTGTCGTCGGCACATCCTATGTTTAAACAGGGAAATTATTGACGACCAAATCCTATTCAGTCTTATACATATTGTGATTTTGTTTTCTGGAGTTAACTTTATGCCAGGTTCTTTATATGCGGGTTTTCGCTGGAGCATGTATGCGTTTATCAGCTTTTGGGGCGCTTATTTGTTATTCCAGCTCGAACCGCTCATCGGTAAATTCATCTTGCCCTGGTTTGGCGGAAGCCCGGCGGTGTGGATTACCTGCATGCTTTTTTTCCAGGTCTTTTTGCTGGCGGGCTATGCATACGCCCACTTCAATCTCGATTTTTTCTCCGCTCGCCGCCAGGCTGTCCTGCATGTCGCGTTATTGCTGCTTGCACTGTTGACATTGCCGGTGACACCCGACCCATCCTTCAAGCCCGAGAGCAGCGAGCAGCCTACCTTTGATATTCTCATACTGCTGGTCAGCAGCATCGGCTTACCCTACTTCATCCTTTCGACCACCAGCCCCCTGCTCCAGGCCTGGATCGTCCGGATCAATCCGTATCGTTCGCCCTACACATTATATGCTCTATCCAATTTCGGTTCCTTGCTGGCGTTATTGAGCTATCCGTTTTTGTTTGAGCCCTATTTTAAATTGGGGGGACAGACGCTTGGCTGGTCCGTGGGCTTTGTCATTTATCTGCTGCTATGCGCTGGTGTCGCACTGGATTTTCGCCGCCTCGCCGAGGCGGAGGCCATTGTTGCCAGGCCGGTTGCCACTGACGATGAAACGCTGATCTCGGACCGGATGTCTCCCGCCATGTTGTGGCTGTTTTGGCTGGCCTTGCCTGCCGCTACCACGACATTGTTGCTGGCGGCCACCAATCAGCTTTGCCAGGATGTGGCAAGCGTGCCGTTTCTGTGGATAGTACCGCTCAGCTTGTATGTGCTGTCGTTCGTTTTCTGCTTTGCCCGCAAGGATTGGTATCAACGGCGGATTTTCATTCCCGCCCTGTTTGTTGCGGCGATCGCCCTGGTCATGGTGCTGTATGGCAGGGAGAATTTCACGCTGGAAGCGCAAATTGGCATTTACAGCGCCGGGTTGTTTTGCTGCTGCATGACCTGTCACGGCGAGCTTTATCGCATGCGTCCCCAACCCAACCGGCTGACCGCTTATTATCTTGCCCTTTCAGCGGGCGGAGCATTGGGCGGCGTTTTCGTCGCCCTCCTGGCGCCCTTGTTGTTTCCGCTTTATTTCGAATTCCATATTGCCCTGTTCGCCTGCTGCCTGCTGACCTTATGGGCTGTAGCTGTCGACAAGCAATTATCGGACGATAAACGCCGCAAGCCGCTGGTCTGGTTATCGGCGGGCGCCGGCTTGATCTGGCTGGGCGTGAATCTGGCCAACCATGCTTTTCAGACGGCCTCGGAAAAAACGCTGGTTAACCGCAATTTTTACGGGGTGCTGCGCGTCGAGGACCGTTCCGTAAACAATCCGGCACTGGCCAAACGTGTCTTGAGGCATGGCGCCATTGATCACGGCTTTCAGTTTCTGGTGGCCGACAAGCAGCATTTGCCCACGGCTTATTACGGCAATGAGTCGGGGGTCGGCCTGGCGCTGACGCATTTTATCCGGGATCACGGACGGCGCATCGGCGTGGTCGGTCTGGGTACGGGCACCTTGCTGACCTATGGCAAACCGGACGACTATTTCCGTGTCTATGACATCGATCCTGCCGTCGTCGAACTGGCGCAGACCTATTTTACCTACCTGAAAAATACGGCCGCCAATTACGACCTCGTCGTGTCCGATGCGCGCCTGGCCCTGGAGCGGGAAACGCCCCAGGGCTTCGATTTGTTAATTCTCGATGCCTTCAGCGGCGACGCGATCCCCATGCACCTGCTCACCATGCAGGCTCTGGAACTGTATCTGCATCATCTACGTCCCGATGGCGTACTGGCCATTCACATTACCAACCACTACCTGGATCTACGGCCCCTGGTGAGAGGCATGGCCGAGCATGCCGGCTACGACTATCTATTTGTGCAATCGCAACCATCAGACAGTCTGGGCTGGTATCGCGCCGACTGGGCCTTGCTCAGCAACAACCGGAAATTTCTGCAAAATCCGGTATTGCAAAAAGCTAAAAGCGCTAGTACAACACCCGTCAAGAGCATCATGTGGACTGACGACTTTTCCAATCTGTTCCGCTTATTGAAATGAACTGGCGCGAGGCCCCGATGGGTTTTCGCGTGACCAGCCGAGCGGTCAATTAAGTCGAAAACTACCGATCGCAAGCATTGCAGTAACCGGGGACAACCGTTCCCGGCAACATAATAAACAGCCTCTTTTCCACAATGAGCTTGATCAATCAAGAGGTGGCATATGAAAACAGCGTTAGCAATTGTTCTTATGGGTATTTTCTCATTCTTACTGGTTTTCAGGTCGGATTCAACTGAGGAGCCGCCCCCATCCGGCTATGATGTTTATCAATACGTCAAGGAATGCAAGGCCGAGCTTGGCATCACCCGCGACTTGCCGTTACTGTCATGCCTGGACGGCAAGCAGGTTCCAATTTATGTCGATAAACAGGAGATAGAACAAAACAACTGGGAATTACTCTCCACGTCAAAAAAATGCGATAACCCCCATTGGCTGGGTGGCGACCAGGGTTGCTGGACCTATTCGCATCTTCAGGTAGTCAACCTGGATGATCAAAATATCATGGTGGTCAATTGCCGCCAGAAAGGCAATCAACTGGAGAAAAACTGGTTCCGCGAAACCAAGGCGAATCTCGGCATGAACCAGGCACAAAGAAAGGCGCAGTATGAAAGTGCCCCCGCTGCTGAAAAGAAAGAATTTTATTATCTTTACAATACCTTCAACGATATCGGCATTATTCTGCGCAATACAACGACCGGAAAAAGCTGCTACCTCACGCAATACGGCGATGCCGTGGCCGGCTTTTTACCGCCGCTTGACACTCCGCTGCCGGCAAAAAACGAATTTTTAGCCAAATTCAATCCCGAACAGGCAAAACCGCCCCTGGATTTCCCCCAGGAACTCTGGTATCGCGATGCCAACAAGGCCTTCAAATCCCCCGAATTTACGGCATCCGCCGGATGCGTTGCCTGCCACAATGCGCACGGCGTCAAATACAGCCCCTACATCAATTCCAGGCACGGCTTGCCAGATATTCGCTCTATGGCCAATTTGCCTTTTTTACCGGTAGGCGAACCTTTCAGGAATTTTTTCTACAATCATGAAATCCTGCAGGTGACGACCGACCCCATAGACGGTGCCAATCAGCTCTGCAACCAATGCCATAACATGACCACCTCCGGAACCTGCGGCTATATCATCGATTCCGCTACCGATCATCCCGACACGATATTGAGCGCGTGGCTGACCACCAGCGCCCGAAACAGGTGGATGCCGCCCATGCAGGTGGATTCGGCGCTGTTTAAAAAGCACGTCGCCGCCATGAAGTGTTGTTGCGACGCGCCTCATTCCCAAGGCTGTAAAACCCGGAAATTCGGCCCTACCCTGGCCGACCTTCCGGAAGGCTTTGATGAAGGCAAAGGCTGGATCGAAGGCGAGGAACCCGGTCTCTGCAAAGGCATTATGGAAAGCCCTCAGTGGGGTGCCGATAAATTTTAATAGGCATTTCAAGTGGACAGCTATGCGGCACGGTTTCGGCACGGGAGTATTGCTGCTGCTCATCAGGTGATTGATGGCTTCTCCAAGTGCATCAATGATGCGGGATTGAAGCCCCTTGTCGTAACTGGGAAGCCGTCGTACCGGAAAAAGAATTTATCAGAACATGGCTATCATTTAATAGCGTTCGAACATGGTTATATCGTCTTTTGTTCTCAGGTCTGCGAATCGATCAGAGCCACAATCAATGACTTATAGGCCATCTTGCAGCAGACGCTGAGCCGCTCGCCATACATATACAGCCTTTGTATTCCGACCAGGCGGACATTTTTTAAGCCATTGTTACAACAGTGCGAGATTAAAATTTATCGAAAACGTGATGAAGTTCAAAAAAATACCACAAGAATCGGACCGCGCCCTATTGACAAATTGAATGACTTTCATTCCCCTCATTCAGCGTACGTTTAATTCATGAATGATCTACTACGGCTTGCTTATTTGGGTTGGCCGCTAGCAAATGTGGTTTTCTAACGCCATTTAAGCCCGTCGCCCATCAGTGGCATATCATCGTTAACAACAAGAAAAACGCTATGGAAAGAATGGACACAATCAAATCAATTGATTCAGTAGAGCATCACATTGAGAGGATCAAACAGGTATTAGTGACTATCAACGTATTAAGCGATTCGTTGAGCAAATACAGATCAGACCCGGATAATGATAACGGGATTTCGAGCCAGATTAAGACAGACCATTTCGGCGTAGCCATGATGGATGCAATTTACTTGCTATCCGCTTCCGGCATTCGATCAGCAGAATATTTAGAAACCGAACACCGGCAACGGAAAACTTCACAAGGAAACGCTAATAATATTGACAAGATATGACGGGGAAATAAACGATACCTAGTCTTGATATTGACAGTCTAGAGCGTTTATTCATTAGTCGGAAACATTACCTTCAGACATACGTCGCCATGAAAACAAGTCATTCACTGACCGACAGGGCACCAGAGGTTTTCATAAATCCGGTAGGGTACGCATCGCGTACCTTTTGAGATGACTTTCACCGGAACCGCTGGAAAAGGTACGAGACTGTGAAAGAATTCAGAAACGAGTATGGCTCTACTGGGTGAATACCGCTATTTTCATTAGCGAATTTTCATAAGGTATGAAAATTCCACCTCTTGGCAGCGCGGAATTCGCCAATTAAGCCGGGTTTTTCAGCCATTTTAGGCAAAAACCTGGTTTGTTTCGCTATTCCCTAAGCGCTGGGCGCAGTAATCCCTAAAGGCCGCCACACCGAGTATATTCAGCACTCGGGTAAAGTTGTAACACAAGGCCATTAAGCTGAATTCGCCCCGGCATTTCTCAAGCCCGCGCATCAGAAAATGGTGCATACCGGCTCGATGCTTGAGGGTGCCGAAGGGATGTTCAACATAACTGCTGCGATTGATCATCATCGGCCGGGTGCCTTTCATGTGCTCCCGGTGCTGATCAACCAGGGCTTCATGTTCCCAGCGCTCGAGTTTTTTGTAGGTTGCATTTTCCTTTAAACACTGCGGGCGTAACGGACAGTTTTTGCAGGCGGACTTTTTACTTTTGTAAACCGAGACGTTCCGCGTACCTTGCGGGCGAAGTTTGCCGCAGCGGGCAATCTGTTCGCCTTGCGGACACCGATAGCAATCATTTTCGCCATCGTAGGTAAATCGGTCTCGGGTGAATCGGCCTTCTTTCCCAGCCCTGCCTTTTTTGTTGGGAACCGGCACATAAAGCTGAATGCCTTGCTCGTGGGCCTGCTTGATCTGTTCGCCGCTGTAATAACCGGAATCGGCCAATCCGGTTAGCTGTTCCGATTGCAATACCGCTTGCGCCTTCTCCAGCATCGGCATGAGTTGCTGAGTATCGTTACCATCCTGAGTCACCTCTACGGCTACCAACAGTTTGTGTTGACTGTCTACCGCAATCTGGACGTTGTAACCGGCCGTGGTTTGACCGCGCTTGGTCAGCAAGCGGGCATCCGAGTCAACCGTTGAAATTTGGCGGTCTGACGAGGCGTTTAGCTGATTCTGTAAGGCTTTTTTCTCGGCTTGCTTCGCTTTAATACGGGCAATTTTGTCGGCTAAGCCCGGGTCGTCAACCAAACTGCCAAGACCTGCTTTGGCGTCAGTGGCGTCTTGTTCCGCCAATTGTTGCTGGTAGGCCTCGATTTTCTTGTCCAGTTCCGCCAGTTGTTGTTCCAGTTTTTTAGCGGTATAGATGCTGTCTTTATTGGCATCGGCCTTAAAGAAACTACCGTCGACAGCGACTTCGTCCCCCNCAAACAAGNTGAGCTGTTTACAGAGCAGAATAAAATCTTTGTTGATCGCCTTTAAGGCGGCGCTGTTGTCTTTCCGAAAGTTAGCGATGGTTTTATAACTGGGCCGTAGGCTATCAACCAACCAGATCACCTCAAGATTACGGGCCGCCTCGCGCTCCAGCTTGCGGCTACTGCGTATCCCATTCATATAGCCGTAAAGATAGAGCTTGATCAGCAGGCTTGGATGATAGGCCGGTTGCCCGGCTGTCAGACCTGAGCTGCACTTTTGGATTTTCAAGCGCACTAAATCAAGGGTGGTCACGTATGCATCAATCGCGCGTACCGGATTATTCTCGGATACATACTCATCCACGCGGGGGGGCAGCAACGATGACTGGTAGCGATCTTGACCCACTTTATAGTTCTTGGCAGTCATTTATTCTTTTTATATCAATGGAATAATAAATAATATTATACCATTGAGGAGTCTTGAATACTTTCACAGTCTCGTACGCGATGCGTACCCTACTGTATTTTTCAGGCAGGCCAGTCAATAACAAAACTCAACTTTCACAACAGCTTTAGCTTTCAAGTAACGGCTGATTGCTATAGATAGTAGGACTGATCGTATAAATCAAACAGGGCCATGATTAAGCGGGCTATGGCATCGTAGTCGAAGACGACTTCCCGGAAAAATCGTTGCAGCCGGCGATAGCGCGATTTTGGGTCTGCCTGGCTCGCGAAAGCCAACGCCAGTTGCGTCAGATTAATGTGCTTCATTCGCACTAACGCCAACAGCATCCCAATAAAACAATCCAATCGGCACTTGCCCAGCCTAAATGTCCTTTTAGAATCACTCTTAGTCCATCGCTTAATTTCATTTCACCTCCTGTTTGGTCGCAAGAGAGTGAAATCGATTAGCGATGGACTTTCAAGTCCTTTATTTTTCCTGCCTTGTAAATCAAACAGTTAGCTTTTTTTGTCGTGTACAGAGGATGTCTGCATAAGGTCTTATCGCCCATAGTATGCATTTCCATAATGGAAAGCACATCTCCCGTGACTGGACCAGAGTTCGAGAAGAAGCTGACCTCCAGCCCAACAGGTAAAAGATTACGAGGTATACATTCAAGATTTACTTAGAAACTTTAGCGCTCGATGATATTTTTTTACTCTTGCCAGATCTATATCATTAATTGAGTCGATTCTGGTCAAATCCATATTATCTTTAATGTCTTCGATTTTTATTTTTCTAGCCAAATCATTAAGAGATACTCGTGAAATAAATTCTTCATAAGTTTCCTCGCCCCTCTTTGTCAAACAACCGATAGCCTCAATAATTATCGTCGAGAAACCTAACCTCTTTAAATCATCAAGCGAAATCTCACTATCTTCGATAACATCGTGCAAAACAGCAACAATTCTTTCGTGCTCGTTTTGAAATTTTAACATCACCCTCAGCGGATGCAGGATGTAAGGCTGACCCGCTTTATCAACCTGACCAGTATGAACACGAGATGATATTGCAATGGCTGTTTCCAAATTACTCACTTTCTTATTTTTCCTTTGTTATATTCCTCTTGAGTAATTTCATGACCTGACAATAACGCTTCATTATACAATTTATTATCATAATTTATTGGCACAGGATTTTCGTTTTCCCCATAAAATTTTCTATATATCAGTCCGTTGGAGCAGGTGCGTCTGAACATAACTTCTTCATATGGATAATCAATATAGATATCTTTTGTGTTCAAATATTCGCCTGTCTTAATTGCCATTTGTCAAATTCCTGATTGATTCATAATAAGCTTTGCTTTGAGATTCTATTATTGGTCTCATTGGATCGCCATCTGCGAGCGTTCTCCATTGTTCATAAAATTTGTGGCCTTGCCCACCAGCAATACCGGTTTTAGTTGCGACAGAATTATATATTTCATCTCCTAGCAATGCTCTAGCCATAGTCTCAGATTCCTTTGCATAAATCATTGCTGGTGTATTCACCTGCACTTCGCCAACAATCCCTGCTTGGGTTTTAATTGTTGAATTGACTCCACTGTAACCCAATGGATCTGTTTCTCCGTTGATAACTTTAACATTAGCACCACGATTAACTAATTCATTTACTACAACGTCCATTTTGTCAGGCGAAACAATGATTGTATTTCTTGCTAAATCCTTTATTCGAGTAGCATCCCCATCATAATCGTTCATAATTTTTTCGATTGCTCTCTCACGAGATTTGAGAGGAGCTTTGGCTACTTTACCATTAAACTTTTCGGCAATCTCATCAGCCATGCTATCTATTTCTTTTTTGGCAGCGGGCGCTTTTTCATATATTGGTTCGAAATTTCTTGGAATATTTGCATCTTTTTGGCTGTGCTTTCCTCGCGCCGCAATATCATTTTTCTTCTCACATGCAGCGGTCGCCTTATTGGCGATTTCCGGGTTACCTGATGTTTTGGACTTGCCAAGTGCAGCTTTGGCTTTGCCAACGGCCTCTTTTGCTGCCTCAGCCGTGGCATTGACGGCAGGCTTCAAAGCTGCGGCGGCTTTACCTGCACTTTTAGCCGCCCCCACTACGCCCACTCGAGCACCCTCAGCCATCAACACGGCATCCGTCACCGAACCGCCCAAGGCCCGCATGTCACCCTTCTGGACAGCATCAGCCACCGCATGGGCCATATTGCCAGGCATGCTTTTAACCGCATCGCCCAAGCCTTCATAACCACCTTGGGCGGCCGCCTTACCCAGAGCGCTCAAGGGCTCGATATCCTCGACCATAATTTTGGCGGCGGCTTCATTTGCGCCTATGGCCGATAAGCCTTCCTTAGCGGCAATTTTAGCGCCACCTATAGCCACCTGTCCGAAGTCATAGACTCCATAAGCGCTTTCTTCAGCAATATTGACGGCTGAATCGCCAACCCCTTTCATGTATTCGACAAAATTTACTGCCGGGTTGTCACTTGCCATGATATTCCTTCCATGATTGCTTGGTTGTTCAAAGTTCTATCCCCCATTCCAGCTCGACGCACCCTGCCAGCGTGGCGCCGCGCAGTTTTGGCAGAATGGCAGGATCACTGAAAATAGGGGCCAGCCAGGATTTGGCATGCATTAAGTAAAAGTCTTTTCCCAGCAGACTCTGACATACGGCAAACGCCGTCATGCCCGCCGCATCAATGATCTGATGCCGACGAGCCATCTGCATGGACTGCCCGATAAAGGCATTCAATGCCATTTCGTCAGGAGGGGTCTGGGCCTTGGATTGTCGCGCGGCTAATGCCGCCATGGCCCAGCAAGTGCGTGCGGCCACTTGGTCGGGCAATCGCGCTGGGTCCGAGGCGAACCAGTCTCGTCGCCTTGCTTTCTGCGCCGCGTCTGCCCACGCTGCATCGCTTACCAGCTCAGGCAACCGATCAGGAATATCATCCGGGTACAATGACAAATCATCCAGCACTGCCTGAATTTCAGGCTGTAAATCAAAAGCAGGACCAATGGCGCAGCAGTAATGCAGATAGGTTGTCAGCGCATTTTGATAATTAATTTCGTAGCGTTCTTCAGCGTAATCAATCTTGCCAGCCACCATTCGTTGAGCTAAGCCTTGGGGCAGGATCTGAAACAATTCCGGGTAGTCAGGCCGTAATTGCTCGGTTAACCTGACGGCAAACCGGGTCCTTACATCTTTATTGAATTGCTGCATCTGGCCGGGAGTGATAACAATCATCTGCTAAACCTTTGGCGAACGTGTCGAGGTCCCACGCAGACGCAAGTATCGCCGACTCGGGCGGCCGACAAGTCGCCGATCATCACGGTCGGGCAGATATGCATATCGGAAACTCTGGCGGCGGGGGGCATAGACACTCCTTTTGATTAATTGAAATTTTGAAGATCTGCGATGGACCTCACATCCTCAGGCCTTATCGACAATAACTTGCATCCGATCCAAAAAAAAGCGGGCCAGACGCTCGCGCCATCGTCTGTATCGGCGAACCTGGGATTCCATGAGGATGGATTTGACCCGCAGGTCGGCTTTCGGCTTCTTGAAGTCGTAATCAGTGAGTTCATAGGCGCCCGGCCGGACTTCACGCGTAAAAGACCAGGCGTGGATGTGGTCATTGCGGGTACGATCCGTCGAGCCGGAGTCGGCCAGGACCAGGTAATGCTTGTCCTTTTCATGGGTGAAATAATAGTAAATGCCTTCGTTTTCCATCAACCGGCTGACAAAGTTGAAGTCCGTCTCGCAATATTGCACGCAATATTCGCGCGTAGTATAGTTGCCATTCAGCTTTACTTTGAAGTCGCTGAATCCGTGATCCTGAAAGACTTGTTTGATAATTTCGGGAACGGATTTGTTCTGGAAGATCCGGCAGTTTGAGGTTCGGGTCAGAAACCACAACCAGGGCCGGTCAGAGGTAAAGTAGTGAGCAAACCCGTTGAGATCGCCGTATTGGCTAAAACGGCTGACATAGCCATTGAAGTACTGCCAATTGCCATTATCCAACTGTAGCCGGACATTGATAGGTTCGCCCAGTATTTTTTGGGGATCGATGGCCCGGTCTTCGCTCACCAGTTCAAGACGGTACTCGAACGGTTCACTCAAGCCCTCCCGGCCATACATCTGGTAAAACAACAGGGTATCTTCAGCCAGAGGTGTGGATACTTGAATCTTACGATTTTTTTGTGTAACTGCCATGTTTTTTATGCTTCCTGGAACAAAGGTTCATTCAACACTAAGCGTCAGAGTATAAGTAAGCGATAGATTCAATCTTAGTCGTTTATACCGTTATCTTTGTATGAGATAAATGTTATTAGAAAGTTGACAAAAGTCAATGTAAATTGATTTAGCTCATTTTGAGACCTTCCCTACTCCAATGTTTATATAGTAACAACTTAAATTAACAACTTTTTCAGCGATCTAATTCCAGATCTTTTACTTAAGCCTCGTGAGCGGCTTCCATAAAGCCGCTGACACATCAAATTTGCTTGCCCACAGAATGGGATACTGTTTTACAAATAATTTTCTCCGAAATCTGATAACCATTGATTGCCAGTAAACAAGAGCCGTCAGCTTTGATACTCAAATGCATGTCAATTATCATCGGGCTACCACCCAAGGTGTTTCCAAGCCGGACAACGATGCCTGATTTAGAACTCATCGGAATTGACGAAATCGGCCATAAAGATTTTGTCGTCATCGTGTCAGGACTGACGGCTCAAGGTCAAAAGTTTATCTTGGCCGTGTTGCCGGATCGTAAAAAAGAGACGGTCAAAACGTTTTTAAAGGCGCTGCCACCTCGGCAATATAACAGCATTCGCCGTGTCTGCATCGATATGAACGAAGGCTACTGCAATGCGGCTCAAGAAACCCTAGCCAATGCGCAAGTGGTAGTGGATCGTTTTCATGTCGCCAAACAGTATCGTGATTGTGCCGACCAAGCGCGCAAAGCGGAAATGAAGCGACTGAAACAAACATTACCCGAGTCAGACTATGCCCAATTGAAAGGCGCTATGTGGGCTTTTCGCAAGCCTTGGTCGGCCCTGACCGAAGAGCAGGAAGTCGTCTTATTGCGGCTGTTTGAGCAGGCACCGATTCTGAAAGAGGTCTATGTCCAGCGAGAAGTCTTGACGAATATCTTTGAGACGCATCAAAGTAAAGCACAGGCCGAACTAGCCTTAACACAGTGGCTGAACCGAATAACGGATTTGGGGCTGAAGTGTTTCTCGTCCTTTGTGACGACATTGGATAACTGGCTTGATGAGATCACTAACTATTTCATTCGGCGAGAAACCAGTGGTTTTGTCGAAGGATTGAACAACAAGATCAAAGTGATTAAGCGCCACTGCTACGGCATTTATAACCTGGGTCGATTGTTTCAGCATATTTGGCTTGATGTTCAGGGACGGCGAGTCCTGTTTGCGGAACACTAGATATTGGGGTTACCACGGGAAATTCGGAAGAGCCAAATCTTTACTTTCGGAGGATAGGCAAAAAGTCCGGATGCTTATATATAATAAAAAACATTATCCTCTGTACATAACAAAAATCAAACCTTATAAACAGGTTCAATATAATTACGATATCAAATCCAATATTTAAAACTATTAGGTATTGGCAATATATTGATATTACCAGGAGACATTTTTGAAACAATCCTTTTATGACCTAAATTACTCTGATTTACAAACGGTTATAAATCAAAATAATTTAAACCCATCGGCAGCGTCAGTTCTTTTTAATTGGCATTATAAGAAAAAAGAAAATACTCAATGCTTTGATAAAATTGCCCAATGCTCATTGGCCTTTTTTCAAAAAAATTTCGACTTTTCTCTGCCCGAAATCGATACGGTTTATGAGTCAAAAAAAGATCGAACAGTAAAGTTTCTTTTTAAGCTTAAAGACAATCATAAAGTTGAAACCGTCCTTATTCCTTTTCATAACAAATATTCAATTTGCCTTTCATCGCAAGTTGGCTGTGCGATGAATTGTTCTTTTTGTTTTACCGGAAAACAAGGACTTAAAAGAAATTTGACTACAAGTGAAATTGTTGGTCAGTTTCTACAGGCTTGGCATTGGTTAGCAACAAACAGACCTGGAGAAGAGAGGATTTTAAATATTGTTTTCATGGGGCAAGGCGAACCTTTACATAATTTTGATGCCGTTAAAAAAGCGTGTGAAATTTTTTTATCACAACACGGAACTTCAATTGGCGTTCAAAAAATCACTATTTCAACGGCTGGTTATATTCCTGGACTTGAAAGATGGGGCCAGGAAATTCCGGGAGTGAACCTTGCACTATCTCTTCATTCGCCCTTTGAAGAAAAGAGAAATGAACTTATTCCCATTAATAAAAAATATCCGCTAGATGAGGTATTGGCATATATTGACAAGATACCTTTAAATAAAAAACAATTTATTACTTTTGAATATATTCTGATAAAAGATTTTAATGATTCTCCAGATGATGCTAAAAAATTGGGGACGATACTGGCTGGAAAAAGTGCCTATATAAATTTAATTCCTTTTAACTCATTCCCAGGATCACATTACGAGAGTCCGGATTTGGATAAAATTGAAAAGTTTAAAGAAGTTTTAGATACTTTCAAAATCCCGACTTTAATAAGAAGCGCTAAAGGCGATGATGTATTAGCAGCATGTGGCCAACTCAATTCTAAAAATTAAATAGCTTTCAAGTGCCAGTGAATGGGACCGGACCAAGTCAACAATATGTTTTCATGGAAAAAATACATAAAACCTGAAATTTAGCCGATAAATCACCGGATGAGTCTGTGATTTATCGGTTACTCCTTTTTAGAAGCAGTTTATCGACTAACTGCCAAAGGGCGTTAACCACCCTACGAACAAAGAGAGCCAACTTCTCTCAATTTTTGATCAATCTTGATGGTTGTTGACGCCGGTCAATTCATGCGTCCGATTACGCTGCGCTAATCGGACCTACGCGGGTTGGCGAATTTGGAGTCTTATAAGATGAACCAAGGTTAAACTCTCTGAGGGATAATGAAATGTGACGAGTTTCAATGGTATCCGATTATCAAAGGGTTTAGCCTGTATTTATCACTCTACTTCTTTGAAATAAAATAGCTTTTACTATTTAAGGTAGGGAGGCAGAAGGGTCAGAGGCAGAAGGGTCAGGTCTAGATTCACAGCTTTTTTGGAAATGAGAAATAAATGAGCCGGGTTTATTTTATAATTCAACCCGCTCCTTTTTTTCAAAGCGAAGAGTTTTGAAACGCCCAGCACGGTAATTCCGCACTCCGGTATTTGTCAGGGGGGGCTGGCTGTTCAACCTTGATGATTAGCAAACAACACTACTAAACTAGACCTGACCCCACTAGCCCTAAACTAGACCTGACCCCACTAGCCTAACTAGACCTGACCCCACTAGCCTCTTTTGAATTGAAAGCTTAGCGGGCTATTAATCAAAAATCAAAGGGGGCAGACCCTGAGGTATCCCCAGAAAATATCGATAGAAAACAAAATGTTCTGGGGTATTTTGCCCCATTAAACTCTCAAGTGGCGATAAAATAGGATTTTCTTCCCAAAAAAGCATCAGCGGGAGAGTCTTATGTCGTTCGTTAACACCCTGCATACTTTGTTAAAACAATCACTCCCCAACCTTCATGGCGCCCGCCTCAATGCGTTAATGGCAGCGGTCGAGGCAGGTCTAACCGGTGCCTCGGTATCCATTACGGCGCTGGGACGGGCGGTTTCCGGAGCTACGTTTATCAAACATAAAATCAAGCGCCTGGATCGGTTGATTGGGAATTCTCACCTCAAGTCCGAGCGCTTGGCGTTATACGGAACCCTCACCGGATTTTTACTGAAATCCCTGCCCTTACCCCTGATCATAATAGACTGGTCGCCGCTGACTGACGATCAAAGCCAGCAGCTTTTGCGTGCTGCTCTGCCTGTCAGTGGGCGCGCACCATGACTTTATACGAGGAAGTTCATCCCGGTAAGAAACTGGGGAACCGCCGAGTGCAACATCAATTTTTGTCGACCTTGCAACAACTGCTTCCAGCCCATGTCACCCCTATTGTGGTTGCAGATTCCGGGTTTCGCACCCCATTCTTTCGCGAAGTGGAACGCTTGGGCTGGCATTGGCTGGGACGGATTCGCAATCGGGATTTTATCGCCTTTGCCGATCCCCCGGATGACTGGCAGGCGGCAAAATGGCTGTATGCTAAAGCCACTCGCAAAGCCAAGTTGCTGGGATCGGCGCTCTGGGTGCGCAGCAATCCGTTGTCCGGGCAGCTGGTGAGTTTTTACCGTCCCGCCAAAGGCCGTAAACAGTTGACGGTTCATAAGCAGTCAGCCAAATCCAAGCGGAGTCGGCAGCAGGCCAACCGCGAAAAAGAACCGTGGTTGTTGATCGTATCGCCGTCCCTTAAAGCCTATTCGGCAATTCGTGTGGTGAATTATTACCGGGCACGGATGCAAATCGAGGAAGGTTTTCGCGACACCAAAAGTATCCGTTATGGCTTGGATTTAACCCGTGAAAGCAGAATTCAAGCCGACCGCAGGGCAAACCTGTTGCTGATTGCCGAGCTGATCATTTTTGCACTTTGGTTGGTTGGACTCAGCCTAAAAGGCTCTGCTACCGAACGGCAGATCAAGGTGAACAGCGGCACAAAACGTTCACCCTATTACTACAGTTGTAATTTCAGGGATATTGATGTTGCCCGCACAGTCTAATGTGTTTTTGATCGTAAGCATTGGCGAGGTGAATGATGAATGCGATGGCAAAGCAGTTCGTGACCCAGGCGGCGAACTGGCAATCGGAGCTGCAGACCTGGTTTGTCAGAATAGGCCGGCACTTTGGCCGGCAGGCCATGCGGCAACGGGCACTGGATTACGTGACGGGCTTGCTCAGCCCGGTTGAGCGCAAAACCAGCTGGCAATTGTCGGAAGCGGTCAAACGACAGACGCCCTATAGCCTGCAGCATTTGCTGGACCGGGCACGCTGGGATGTCGATGCGGTGCGTGATGACGTGCGGACGTATATGATTGAGCATCTGGGCGAGCCCGATGCCGTGCTGGCGGTCGACGAAACCGGCTTTATCAAGAAAGGCCGACATTCGGTCGGCGTGCAGCGCCAGTACAGTGGCACGGCCGGGCGCATTGAGAACTGCCAGATTGGCGTGTTTCTGGCCTATGCCAGTACGCGGGGGCGTGCGTTGATGGACCGCGAACTGTATTTGCCCAAGGAGTGGGCTGACGACATGGTCCGACGGGCTGCCGCGAAAGTGCCTGAAGCAGTCGACTTTGCCACCAAGCCGCAGTTGGCGCAGCGCATGATCGAGCGAGCCGTTGCCGCGCAGGTACCGTTTGCCTGGGTCACTGGCGATGCCGTGTATGGTGACAACCGCAGCCTGCGCGCATGGCTGGAACAGCAGGACCTGCACTTCGTGCTGGCGGTGGCGAGCAACCAATACGTGTGGCCGGACTCGACCGGCCAAAAGACCGTGGCCCAGCTGGCGGCCACGGTCCAGCCGCAAGACTGGACCAGGCTGTCGGCGGGCGATGGCGCCAAGGGGCCGCGTTGGTATGACTGGCTGAGGCTACCTTTGCTGTCCTGGCAGATGCCGGGGGAACGCTGGCTGCTGCTACGGCGCCGGTTGACTGATGGGGAGCTGGCTTATTACGTATGCTATGTACCGCCTGGCACGGACCTGCAGACAATGGTGCGGGTAGCAGGCACGCGCTGGACGGTGGAAGAGTGCTTTGCGGCGGCCAAGGGCGAAATCGGGCTGGATCACTATGAAGTGCGCAGTTGGCACGGCTGGTACCGACACATGACCCTGGCAATGGCCGCGTTGGCGTATTTGGCGGTGTTGTGCCGCCATGAAAAAGACGCGTCATCGGCAAAAAAAACCGGAAACTGCTGAGCAAGCAAGCCTGGAAGCAGCGGCAGCTCTGATCCCGTTGACGGTACCGGAAGTGCGCAAGCTGTTGTGGCAATGGCTGTGGCGGCATCCGCCGAGAATCATG
Source organism: Methylobacter marinus A45 (assembly GCF_000383855.1). Lineage (GTDB taxonomy): Bacteria > Pseudomonadota > Gammaproteobacteria > Methylococcales > Methylomonadaceae > Methylobacter > Methylobacter marinus. The sequence goes on along the minus strand of NZ_KB912877.1, from coordinate 3,876,240 downwards.
CATATCGTCAACTGGTCGCTATGGCGAAGACGCCATCAAGCCGTTGCCCGTGCCTGCCATTACCGACGACGCAGGGAGAAAAATAATCTACAACTGTAGTACTATTCGTTGATTTTTCTCGGTAAAATCGCCTGCCGTTATGCTGTGTTTGAATTGCCGGATGATTATTTAGAGCTGGCGCAAGCCCTGTTAGTCGGCTATTTTGAAAAATTGGAGAAAGAATAATTTGTGGGGATACATCAGAGTCTGACCCCTTTGATTCGTAGATTTTGCAGTAACTTGAACAAAAAACGATTTGTCGCCGGACGATGAACGCGGACCATTAGGTGCTGAACCAGTGGCATTTAGTGACACAATACAATCTTATCTAATCCATCTTGAAAATCCTTACCCAGACCATCAGCACACTTATAATCGAGCAAGACTTTACAGCATCCCTTGCGCAGAATTTCTCTGGAAGAAGATATTAATTCTTCGACGGTTCCAAACGGACTACTTGCCTTTCTTAAAAGCGAGACAAGCTCTGCTGTTCCTCCATGCACAATTCTGCTCCGTGCATCATAAAGGAAGCATACTTCTCTATATTTATTCCAACGCATGTCTGAATCTGTTTCTTGATGAGCAGCGGCTCGCATGGCAAGCCGAAACTTTAGCTCTGCATTAAGACCATACAAGTAGAGCGCCTCTAAGCCAATCATTACGTCGATCAATTGATCCCGAGTGGCTGGTCTCGAGTAGGCCATGTTTAATCTCTCAAGTGAAATTTGCAGCCATGGTGGGAGTTTGTACCCCAGTGCAACAAAAAGTTGTTTCACAATTTTCGCGCTATTTTTATCAATCTCTACGAACATGCCAGCCTGAATGCTACCAAAAAGTTGCTCGTGATAAGAACTACTTCCACCAATAGCAGGTACACCAATAGTAGGTGACGCAGGTAGCGAATGTTGCACTGCTGGATGAGTATCACACGTAATAGGTCCTAGACATCTTATAGGGGAATGATGAAGCAACCTTATGGACGTTACTGCTCGAACTATCTGGTCACGGACTTCTTGATAGCGGCTGTTCCAAATTCGTGGATCATTCTCAGCATAACCACTTTCTAATACACAGTCGGAATGTTCACGCACTCGGTAGTGGGGCAGGCTATAGCCTCCGATATCCATGATATCGGGGCTAAATGGCGGAAAAATAGAATTTCTATCTTCACTAATCTTCGCGTTCCATTCTCGCCCGGACAATGCCTTTGAGCTGTTAATCGCATCTTCACCAAGCACATAAACCCCAAGAGGATCTGATATATCTTTAATTTTTTTGAGGCGAAGAAAATCCGAGAATACTATTTCATTTTCCTCGCATAATACATGGTCAAGGATGCATACACCATAATGGTAATAAGACAACCTTTCAGAGTCCATTGGCGGATGTGTTCTAGTCATATCGTGAAAAGTTCTTTGTCGGGGTAAAATCAAGTGAATCGCGGGCTTTTCGCCTTTCCGAGCCTTCTACTGCTCTTTTTTACGGGTAAGAAAGTTATTCGAGTGCCCTTGTGCATATAAGCGCCTAACGCTCAAATTAACCCGCAGGCCCGTCGGAGGCAGGGCTGTTGAGTTGAATGTCTGGTTGGGCCTCGCCCTCGGATAGTTCAGATGTGTTCCATCCAGAAAAACGGATAATCCGCTTTGTTACGCGACGCCCTTCTCCACCAACACCAAATGAAACTGCTTCCTTTTCAGCTTTGGCCCCTGCGTGCCCCTTTCCCGATATGTCATAATACTCCTCAATTTCAACCTCGCTCGACACCGAAATTCGCTCAGCTATAGCAAGTTCCTGAGCGACACGAGCTTGGTGGGCTTGAAATTCCATGAGTATCTGCTGCTTTCGCGCTTCTTCCTCAAGAGTAGGAATGCCTTTGGATTCGGCCGCTTTCACGTCGCTCTGCGAGTCCGATAAAGCTGAGTATATGGCTCTGACATAATCTGGAACAAATATTCCGATTGCCACATCGCCGGCAATAGATGTAAGTCTTTTTGTGTCCATGCGATTTATCTTTGTTGTAAAAGTCCAATAACTAACTAAATAGTTTTCTATATATAATCCTTGATTACTTCATTCTGGGCAATAAATTTAGCGCATGCCATCAAAACACTAACGCTATATCTTCTTGTATCGGAGGTTTTGATATATCGCCAATAGAGTTCCGCGCCTATAATCGAATCCTCGTGCGTATAAGAGCCAATTTCCATTCGGAGACCGGCAGAAGGGTCAGGTCTAGATTCACAGCTTTTTTGGAAATGAGAAATAAATGAGCCGGGTTTATTTTATAATTCAACCCGCTCCTTTTTTTCAAAGCGAAGAGTTTTGAAATGCCCAGCACGGTAATTCCGCACTCCGGGATTTGTCAGGGGGGGGCTGGCTGTTCAACCTTGATGATTTGTAAACAACACTACTAAACTAGACCTGACCCCACTAGCCTTTTGAGGCGGGCGCCATGAAGGTTGGGGAGTGATTGTTTTAACAAGGTATGCAGGGTGTTAACGAGCGACATAAGACTCTCCCGCTGATGCTTTTTTGGGAAGAAAATCCTATTTTAGCGCCACTTGAGAGTTTAGTGGGGCAAAATACCTCAGAACATTTTGTTTTCTATCGATATTTTCTGGGGATACCTCAGTGTCTGACCCCTTTGATGATGCGTTGGTAAGCATTTTGCGCCTTATCGCGATTCATGCTCTTTTTTCTGTAAATAATTTTTATACTGTTTTTCCAATTTTACTTTTGGATTATTCAAAATCTTTAAAAATGTTGCTTCATCTCGAATTGAGTTTCGCCAAAATTTATGCTCAGTTGCCCACCTATAACAAAGTTGTTGTTCTCTAGTTAATTTGGGAGGTTTACCTTGCTTTTTATCAGTCTGAGTTGAAAAGGCTAAATCCGTATTTACGATTATTAATGATATAAACATAAACATAAACATTCCGAGTACAATCTGCCAGCCAAAATACCAAATTACAATTACAAGAGCTACTATTGCCCGTAAAGTTGGATAAAAGATGCAACAGAATAATAAAAGTACTATTAATTGCGCCACAACTAAATCTCGTAAGCGTTCTTAATTGAAAACATTGTAACCTTCGTCTGTTTTGATGTGCTAACTTTTGAATGCCTAACGCAAAGCTAAGGGGCGCGTAGTGAAGCGGAGCGTCACCTTGAGCGCTGTGTTATGTTGAACTTTTTTCATTCCTGTATGCTTGGTTCGCATTTTTAATTAAAGCCCTCAAACAGTAAACAAACAGGCAAACAAACAACACTGCTGATAATAGTGCTCCACCAGCCCATAATCCAGCTTTTGTAGCAGACCAACGTTCAGAATTGGCTGCGTTAAGCCACGAGTAAAAAACAACACTTATTCCGGCATACCCCAATGCCAGGAACGACAGGATCATCCCACGCCCAAAAAATATTTTTCGCCGCTTAGTCATTATTCGACATAACGCCCGGCTCACCAGACAAATTTCCGCTGTCACCTTTTGTGCGTGTTTTTGCACAAAAGGTGACAGCGGAAATTTGTCCGGTGCAGACGTTTGTTAGGCGCACTTTGTCACGCCTTGGCCTGCTTTAATTCGTTCCTGTATGTGACAAGAAGTTCACCTAAAATGGACAACATTTCATTGAAACAGGCCACGATTTCTATCCAGCTTTCTTCTGGGAAATTATTATCTTCTTTGCTGACTTGGAATGTAACAGTTCTTTCTTCATCATCGCCTAGCGAACAAATTGAATCGAAAACCTGCCTTTCAGAAAAGTGTACATAGCCTGATGTATACTTATATACATCCTTAACCCAAGGATGTTTTTCACTCATCTTGTCGATTAGATAGCCATCTCGGAGTTGCTTGCCATCACGACACTTAAATGAACTAAGTGCTTTGCCACTAATAATAGACTTTGCCATTTCAGATGGCTCATCAACATATGTGTATGCCAATAATCGGCTTACGGTATCTAGTTCCATTCTCACAATGGCACGACAACAAGTCATGTTCTTAGATTTGACTAAATCATGCAGCCCGCTTGCTAAGCTCAGCGAACGTTTGATAACGCCTATGATTATGAAATCCAATATATACATTGGCTTACCATCGCCACCTAAGGTTTCCATACCTATCTTCGGAAGATGTGAAATCCACTTTTCAAGTGTTTCTATCTCTAAATCGATGCTCATACTTCGCCTAACGCAAGCGTAATGGGCTGGTTTGGAGCGCCAGCGGAAAACCAGTCCCAATTGACGCGTTTGTTATGTTTTTATTACTGAACGACAACTTCCATTCCCCTTGACTCACTGGTGTTTTTATTAACTAAGGTAATGGTAGTTCAATTTTATTATTTGGCCAGTAGCCAGGCTGTCATTGAGAGCGTCAAGATCATGCCCATGTCAAACAGGTGCTTTAACTTGAGGCAGAAAACTTGAGTAAAAATCTTCTTCTGACTCAATTATTTTCCAATCAACAATAATAATTTCCATCCTTCATTCTAGAAGCATAACGCCCGGCTCACCGAGCAAATTTTGTTGGCGGCTTTTTTGGAACAAAAAAGGTGACAATAAAATTTGTCCGGTGGAGCCGCTTGTTATGAGTTTATTTTTTCTGCGCCTTTTGTTGAGCTTGATACTCTAGAATCTGTGGGAATTTTTTCTTTACGTCATCTTTGGCGCGGGAAATACTCAAATATAAACCTTCAGCAAACTCTTTGATTTGCGTTTCAATCCTTTCTTGCATGCTACTTTTGCTTCCGGTCAATATGATGCTACCAATTGGAAAAGTAATTGGCGCTAGGGTGTTCGGCCCATCAGGTACTGTTTGAGCATATGGCACGACCACACTACCCCAAAACACGAAGTTGGCATCAAGGTGCACAGCACAGGAAGATGAATTTGTTGCAAACCCCAAAGCTGTAATAGTTATTTTATTTGGAAGAAATGATTCCTCTGCGGCAATTGAGAAACCATTTTGTCTAAGTACAAGCTCCATCTTGTCTTTCATTTTTGAGGGCTGAGAAAGGCAACCATCTGACACTTGATCACTATACTCGATGAAAAAATTGTCTCTAAGTGCGATCAAACTTCCTAAAGACCCCTCTAGCAGAAGCGATGCTCCATCCTCTGCCACAGCCCAAGTAGGGGTAAGTATTAGGACTACCAAAGCTAATATATATTTCTTCATTTTCTCTCCTTGCTCATAACGTTCAACTCAGCGCAGCGAAATTCGATCCGCTGCAGTTGCTTGTTATGTATTTACTCTGCATCCAATTCTTTCTTGAACTGTGATTTATTATAAACAGAGATGTTAAAACTCCTGAAGATTGAGAAATCATCTTTTACTTTATTTGACCAAGCATCACCAACAATTAAGAATGTTTCACCATCCGACATCGATCTATGTAAGCTCTCTTTGGCTAGTTGCAGCCTAGGGATATATACACGCCTTTTTTTATTCTCTTCATTTATCTGGCTGTAGCACTGAAAACTCCATGGAAAATATCTGGCTTCCTTGTTAAGCCCAACCGTTCCTTTTAGCGTGACACTTACAGCAACTGGATGCGGAAGGTTTCCTTTTGCCAGCCTGTTAAACAGTATATGATATCTCGTGTCGTCATAGTAAAAGTCATTCCAGGAAATGAAGCCATTTTTATACTGAATTTTTACGAGCCTTTTTAGCTCTTCAACATCAGAGGACTCTTGAATCAGCGACCTTAACTTGACTATTCCAGCAGCGGAGCGAAAATAAGAGGCTAACTGTTCCTCAGAACGAATGTAGTTTCTTCGAGTTGATAAATGCTCACTAGATTCGAACCTACCTCCAGACTCTGTTATGTTCTGAGCTACTTTTTGTGCATCTATCAGGATGTTCATTCTGAATAGATAGCTTCCATCATTCTGCAACACAAATATAGGGTTGGTGTTTTCTACGGACTTTGAATCGGCAACTAAAAATTCAACAGCTCCTTTTACTGAATAACCGCAACTATTTCTATGCTCTGCATCCTGCCATAGTTTTAGGTGTGCTGATACAGGCGTTTTTGATGCACCTCTAGTATGAGCCGATACATACTGAATATCAGCTCCACAATACCTACAACCCAAATTTTCGTTGTCTGATTTCTGTAATTTTGAGACATGGAAGACCGCATCACCTGAATCTTTCTTTTTCGCGAATTCCATTTTTATCCCTTTCCCCAAAACACGCTCCTTAGTTAATCAAACACATAACAAGTAATTCTCTAGATCTGCATATCTTACACACTGCACCACAGCATCAAAACAATTTTTCCGAAAATGTTGTGGCTCTAAACGGGATAACATACGCCATTTTCACGATAACCAGATCCAGATAACTTCAATACTTTAATACTTTTGTTTACAGCTGATGTGTCCAAGCAACTCAGCAACTGGCCGCTATACTGCTAATTATTGCCATTCAAAAAATCCGAGTGAAAGACTGCAGCGGGTCGCTATGTTAAGCTTAACATAGCGACCCCTATGTGTAGATGCTAACTATGTGCAGTTATAGCTATCGACGGCAGGCCGGCTCTTGCATCGGGCCGAAAGCATCTATACATAGTTTCTGCTCCTGAGGGAGCACCGTCAGCGCATCACTTGATAAGAAATCGCTTATTTTCTATATTTTGGCTCTTGGATTCGTGCCAAATTTATAGCTTTTCTGAGTCAAGCCAGTCTCTGCGTATCGAAGCGAGAGATTTCGGCTTCAGATCAACAGCAAAAACTATGTTCAGCTGGTAAGCTTTCGGCTTCCTTATAAGCCAATATGATTGTGGTTTTCAGCCAGCAAATATCATCGCACTACACATAGTTAGCATCTACACATAGGGGTCGATATTTGACTATCGTTGTTATTTCAAAGATTCGTGAGCACTTTTCTAGTCGCAATTAATGAGAGCCTGCACTAATAAAATGTAAGCTCATTTGCAGATATTGCGAGCCCGGCCAGTTTCGAATGCGAGCCACTACACCTAACAGTAACGGATCTTAACGAAATGGAACGAACAGCCAGCGACTCATGCGGATGCATCGGCGCCTGGCTTTGCTGGCATGTGCAAGGTCATCAGGCGAACTGAGTAAATTAAACATTGAGAATCCCGAAGCGTTCGAGGAAATGTTAGACAATATTGAAGCATTTAAAGACCATGCTCAGGCATTGGCTGAAATTGCAGAAACAGCTTGTCAAAGAATGTCGATAGCCGGGCGCAGGCAGTGTGAGGAGGGGATATATTTGGCACAGTCAGAGAATCAGCGGAATGATGCGGAATGTGGCCGAACGTGGCGGAACGACTGGGCTTCAGTGAATTTTTGGCGTTTTTTTCATTTGTGCGTTATTTGGCACAAATTTGGCCGGCTTAAACCAAATTTGTGCGTTATTTGACACAGCAATTATCCAATCTTTAACGATAAATCAAATTTCATGGCCGTACCAGCGGACGCGGCCGGTGATTTTTAACTCCCTGGCCCGCTCCGGGCTGATGACCTGCTTTTCATAACGCGGATTGTCGCTGATGATGATCAGCGAACCGTCCAGGGCCTGCTGGACGCGTTTAACGACCAGATGATTTTCCGACTCTATTATATATATGGCGTCATCCTTGATGGAGACGATGCGCCGGTCTACCAGGAGCAGGTCGCCGTCGTGGATCGTCGGCTCCATGCTGTCTCCCCTGGCTTTGATCAGTGTACATTTGCTTGATTGCAGGCCACGCTGAATCAGCCAGTCCCGCCTGAACGCCATCTGACTGGTCTGAAGCTCCTGATCAATCAGGCTGCCGTTCCCCGCCGATGCTTCTATATCCAAATACGGCACCAGTTCGAATTCTGAGTCGTCTATTTTCTTTTCCTGCTCCTTGATGGATGCGACGCCAGGCGGAGCAGCTGCACCGACGGCTTCACTCAGCAGCATTTCACCTTGACCAGTCAGCAACCAGTTAGCGTTGATTCCCGCGCGAATAAAGCCTTCTATTGCTTCAGCACCAGGCAAGCTGCTATCCAGTTCGTACTTTTGATATGTACTGTATGACACCCCGGATATGGCGCTTGCTTCCTTTTGGCCTATCTTTTTAAGCGATCTCCATCGCTTTAATCTTTCCCCGACCGTCATGAAACGCTATATATGGCGTAGCGTTGCACAAGAGCATCATCTAGCGTTGCATTTTTATATGATGCAATTTCTTGATTTTTATAGTTATTTTTCACATTAAACCCAGGTAGTAAGATTTGGTTAGCGTTGCGCTCTAAATATTGCGCAAAATGCGTTGACAGTACGCCATATTTGGCGTTAAATATTCACTCGTTAGTTATTTTTTAAGGATTCCACAACATGAATACAGAAGACCAAAAAAATGCCAGCACTGGCGAGGAAACCCTCGCGCAGGACTGGCACCCTGCCGATATTCTCGCCGCCTTGCACAAGGCGGGCTGGACATTGGCCTCCCTAGCCGAGCATCACGGCCTGAAAAGCGGCGGCACGCTTTCCAAAGCCTTGCGTTTCAGTTTTCCAATCGCTGAAAAACGTATCGCCGAAGCCTTAGGCGTTCACCCCAAAGTGATCTGGCCCAGCCGTTATCACGACACCGGGGAGCGCAAGCTTCAGGGCTTTCACGCTATTCAGTCTACTAGAAGAACCGGCCGTGTCAATGATCATAACGGCCCGGACAAGGACGATGCGGCCGAGTAACGGAGCCGTGGACAATTCATTGAGGGCAGAAACTATGTATGCAATAGAACAGCACTATATCAGTTATACGCACCCTGAAAAAAGCTTCACTCGATTATTAAACCGTCGCTATCAAACAGCGCAACGGGCCGAGAGAGCGGCCAAGCAATGGCGATGGGTTTGCCGGCCTGATGGCGGCCAGACGACCGAAGAGAGTGATGCCGTGGTCGTTACGGTCGCCGATAACGCAGGCGTTCAGTCATGAGCAATATCAATAGGCCGGCCACATTGGATGAGATAAAGGATGCGATCGGTAAAAGCAAAAGCACGATTTCGCGCATGGCAAAAGCGGGCGACTGGAAATATACGGAAAAGCCAGCAGCAGGCAATCATATAAAGGAGTACGCCCTGGCCGATTTACCCAGTGACGTCCGCCTGGCGGTCATGAACCAGCGACTGGACGCCAGATCCGGCGCGGCAGCCGAACCGGAAGTCGCGCCGCCCGAGGCGATCAGCGCCGAACCACAGGCCCCGGCCATCGTGACGACCGCCCGCAGAGACCTGACGCTGCCCGGCAGCGAGCTGCCGCCGCTGTCGTCGGCACAGTTAACGATCCATCGCGCGATCAGCAATATCGTCGATTTCGTAAACGGCAGCGGCTTGTCAACGGCCAAGGCGTTAACCTTCCTGAATCAGGAATACGACGCCGACCGTCTGGCTCCCACCCTGCGCTGGTCGTATGAGCACGCCTGGGAAAAGCGCCGCAGCAGCAACCGGCTGAACCGCAACACCTATATGAAATGGCGGGGCAACTTCAAAAAGCGCGGCCATTACGCGCCGATGAAGCGCGAGAAGGACCTCTCGATCAAGGCATGGCATACGCTGGCCGTGGCCTTGATGCAACGGCCCCAAGGACCGGACCGCACCTGGGTGCATGCGCAGCTTGAGGCACAGCTGGGCGCCGATGCACCGGGCTATGACGCCATGTGCGCCTGGTTTCGTGACAAGTTCAGCCAGAAGGACCTGTTAAACGGCCGCTATTCCGGCTCGCAGCTGCGGGCGCACCGGTTCTATCAGCATCGGACCGCCGAAGGCCTGGCGCCGGCTTCATTGGTGCACGCCGACGGCTGGAACACGCACTTTTCGGCGCCGCATCCGGTGACCGGGGAGTTCGTGACCTATGAAGTCTGGCATTTTCGCGACATCGCCACGCGCTACGTCACGACCCCCGGCATCAGCCTGACGGAAAACGCCACGGTCATCGCCAAGGGCCTGGAAAACTTTGTGCGCGAGCTGGGGGTTCCGGCCCGGCTGCAAACGGACAGCACCAAGGTGGTCAGGGGTTCCGACCGGTTCACCAAGGCGCTGCACTCACTGGAAGAGCGGCTCGGTTTTACCTGGACGCATCCGGCGGAGGTCGGCAACAGCCAGGCGAACGGCACCCCGGAAAACTTCAATACCAGCTATCTGGACAAGCGCTCGCGCGAGCTGGCGACGTACCAGAATAAAAAACGCATGGACGACCTGACCTTCAAGCGGGTCAAGAAACTGACCGCGCAGATGGTCAAGGCAGCCAACAGCGGCGATCTGGCCTTGCGGGAAAAGAAAAAGCGCGAGATTGAAGCCATGGGCAAAGGCCATGTCTTTGCGAGTTTCGACGAGGCCTGCGCCTGGATCGTGCAGATCTGCCATGAGTACAACGACCGGCCGCACCGCTCGCTGAAAAAAATATTCGACAGCGAAACCGGCAAAAGACGGCACCAGACGCCACGCGAGGCCCTGAACGCGTTCATCGCGGACGGCTGGGAGCCGGTGGCGCTGGACGATCAGGAGATGATCGACGCGTTCAGGCCGCATGTTGTTGTGAAAGTCACGCGCGAGACGGTGACGCCCTGGGGCGGCATGCGCTACCGCAACCCGGACATTCTGAGCCACTGGAACGGCAAGCAGGTCATTGTCGCTTATGACATCGCCGATTACCGGCAGGTCTGGGTCAAGGATATGAAGGGCGCGCCGATCTGCGTGGCCGAGTTTGTCGAGGCGACCCGCTACATGGCGGTAACGGCCCAGCAGGCAGACGAGGAAAAACGGGCCAAGGCCGCCTTGCAGCGACTGGAGAAGAAACGCCAGACGATCGTCGCGCGCACGCCGGGCGAGGTCATTGAGCATGAACCGCTGAAACGCGTGGAATTTACGCCGGCCGAGACCGCCGAGCCGTTAAAGCGGGTCGTGATCGATGCGGAATTTAACAGAGAAGAACCCGACGAGCCGAAAAGCTTCGTCGACACCATCAACTTTTTATATGGGGAGAAGACCGGAGAAAGCTAACCGGCGGCCTTGTGGGGACCGCCAATTAACCGCCCAGATGATGGGCACTCAAAAACAATAAGTGAAGGAATATATCAATGAAATTGCAATACGTCAAAACTTCCAATCATGATCGCGGCCTGGCTTCCATTATGGCGGTCGAGAACGGGGCGGCCCGCGAGGCCAAGATCATTCTGCTGGCCGGGGAGCCAGGCACCGGCAAAAGCCGCTTCGTCGATCACTTCGGCAGCGAGCGCAACGCCATCCATATCGAGGGCCTGCCGGGCATGAGCGTGGCGTACCTGCGTGAGCTGATCGCGTATGAATTGGGCTGCGCGGGCGGTTCGCGCTTTGCCCAGCAAAAGGCCATCCAGGAACTGTTCGTGCAGCGTCGCCAGACCATCATCCTGGACGAGGCGCAGCACGGCCTGGACAAAAAAGCCGAGTGCATCGAGTACCTGCGGCGCATCTGCGAACAGGCCGGCAGCCTGATGATTCTGGTCTGCCATACGTCCGAGCGGCACCGCTTTGGCGAGCACCGCCTGGCGCACATCGCGACCCGCATCAGCGCCCTGGTGGAGTTTACGCCGGCGACGCTGAACGACTGCAAGCTGTACCTGAATCAACTGTGCGAGGTGGGCATTGATGACGGCATCGCCGAACTGGCCTTGCAGCAGTCGCGCGGCCGTTACCGGCTCCTGACGTCCGCCTGCGCGACGCTGGAGGCGCTGGCCGACCGACTGGGCAAAGACGCGCTGACGATTGCCGACGTGAAGGGATACATGCTGTGCGAAGACGCCATGAAGGCCTTGCGTAAGGGGGGCAATGTTTGATGAAAGCCGGCCAGATCGCACCACGCACCAGGACCCAAGGGCTGCGCGCCCGAGCGTGGTGGATGCTCCGAAAGAACCGGTCAGCCACTTTGCAGGAATTGTTGCTGACCTTGAATGACGGCAAATACAAACGCCCAGACAGTAATTTAATCAAATACTTAAGACGTTTATCACATGCCGGCATATTGGAACGCGAGCGGATTGACGACGGCAAGCTGACAAGCAACGGCGTTTACCGCTACACGCTGGTGAACGATCTGGGGCCTAAGGCTCCGGTCATTCGCAAGCAAGCGATCTACGACCCAAACGCAGAGGAAGAGTTATGAACGAACAGGATTTACTGGCCTTGATGAAGGCCAAGCGAGACGAAATAGGCACCAAGGCCCTGGCCGTGGCGCTGGGCGTATCCGAGCCGACGGTCCGCTCGGTCTGTACCGGCAATTATCCCGGCGAACCCGGCAATGTGTTAGACAAATTCGCCCGCGTGTTCGTCGATGTCGTGTCCTGCCCGCACGTGGGCCGGACGATCGAGCGCGGCGAATGCGAAACCCGCTCCAGAGGCCCCAAGCCCTTCGGCGGCGCCAGCAAACTGGCCTGGTGGGAGGCTTGCCAGCGGTGCCCGCACAAATGAAAAAGCCAATCAAACTAATGAAGACCAACCCGAGGGGGGTAAATACGATGATGAAAGACTATTTGATGCGCATCTCGACCGACGATGCCGACGTGTCCATTGAGCCTAGAAACGACATTGATACCATTTTGTTGAGCATTGAGAGCGAGCACAGCCGGGAGACTATCGCGCTGGACGCGCACCAGGCCGAAAAACTGGCCGCCCTGCTGAACATTGCTGCCGGCATCGCCGAAGGGCGGAAATCATGAGCGTGCAATACGACCAAAACCAGCCGGGCTTTGTTGAAATGCGCTCTTTGGAGCGCCTCCCGGCCCCTGGCGGCAACTCCGCGTATTTAATGACGGTCGTCGTCCGGCCCGACACCCAGATCACGCTGAATTTCGGCCCCGAAACCGATGACGAGGAGGATGCATGAACACGTTTTTAAACAACCTGACGGCGCGCATCCGGCGCGCCACCCCGGCACTACAAGTGGGAGCGAATCCAATGACACAACCAGATAGCACTCAATTGGCGGAACTCGCCGAACACGTCAGCAAACTGGCCTGCCAAGGCTTTGAAGTGGTCGACATGGACATCAGCGGCGACGCGCCAACCTTTACCGTTCGGCCCATGCCGCGCGAACTGCCCAGCCTGGCCGGCTATAGCGTACAGGAGTTTTAACGATGATCAGACCGCATAACGAACTGCTGAAACACGCCGGCCGCCGCGCCAGCCTGGACCTGTTCCTGGATCGCTGCACGGGGATTTTTGAAACCCTGCAAGACAAACGCCGCTGGAAAACCCGCCGCCGCACGGCTCGCGACCTGTTCAACAAGGGGGTTTTATGATGCCTCATGAACAGAACCCCGGCCAAGTCGCCCAGGTGGCCGAAAAACTGATCGCCCTGGGCTTTACCATCGTGACCGCGCGCTTCGGCGACGCGCCCTGCATCACGGTACTGGCCACGCAGGCCACCCGGCAGCTGACATCGTGCTACAAGGGCCAGGGCTTTGACGGCCGCAGCCATTACCGGACGTATGGCACGGTCATCGACGGCGTTCAGGTCGAGTGGCACCGGCCGCAGGTGGCGCCGGCCATGAAACCGAGCCGCTGGCAGTCGCGCCGGCCCTGGCGCACGCTGAGCCGTAAAGCGCTGCACTAACACCCACCCGCCCATGCCGGCCGACGGCATGGGCACCTTGACGCATTTGATTTAGGTAACACCATGAGTACAAAACAACTGAACACGCCCTTCCCTCCCGGCTACCGCGCCGATTCTTACGGCCGCCTGGTGCCGGTCTCCGCCATTCAGCCGCTGGATCTGCTGCGAGACGACACCGTCGCGACGATCATCGACAAGGCCCGCAGCGTCCAGGCGCAGATGAAAAACTTCAAACGCCAGGCCATGGACGATATCGCCGCATTTCTGGCGATCGCGGCCGAGCAGTACCAGACTACGCTGGGCGGCAAGAAAGGCAACCTGTCGCTGGTCAGCTACGACGGAAAATATAAAGTGATTGTGGCCGTCAGCGATTCGCTGAACTTCGACGAACGCCTGCACATCGCGAAGCAATTGATCGACGAGTGTATCCACGAATGGACCGCCGACAGCAACGCCAATATCAAGGCGCTGGTCGAGCATGCTTTCCAGACCGACAAGCAGGGCAACATCAACACCGCGCGCATTTTCGGCCTGATGCGCCTGAAGATCGAGGACGCAAAATGGCGGCAGGCCATGGAAGCCTTGAAGGACAGCATCCAGATCACGGCAACCAGCCAGTATCTGCGCCTGTACGAGCGCGTCGGCGAGTCTGACAAATATCAGCAAATCGCCATGGATATCGCGGGGTTATAGTCATGAGATTAACCCAACATCAAAAAGCGCTCTTAAGCGATCTTGAGGATGTCTTTCCAACTGGTCGAGTCCCGGTGGGTAATGTTTTTTTTGCTGATCATTCATTACGCACCGCCAGATCCTTGGAAAGAAAAGGCTGGCTGACGCTGGAAGAAGACGCCGGCGGCGTTTACGCCACCTTCAGTTCCGATAATTATGCCGATTGGCTTGAGTTTAAGCATCCAGAAACCGAAGAGGATTGATCCTATGTCAACAAACACACAGAACCGAGAGCTGTTGCTGGACCGTATCGTCGATTTAAAAACGCCGCTCTTTGAAACCGTCACCCGGCAACAGATCGCCGAAATGGCCTGCGTACCGAAGTACAAAGTTATGATGGCCGCGACCCTTGTCCGGCTGAAATTTCCGCAGCCGGTCGGCAAACAGAGTCGGGAGCTCTTATATGACCGCACCGCCGTCGAGGACTGGCTGGCTAAAAACGATCTGAAAAAGATGCCCATCTATTCCCAGCGCTATTCATCCTCGCATGACCGGCGCCAGACCCGCCTGATCGGCCACCCGCATCTGGATCAGGAACTGGCCCTGGCGTTCATCCGTGGCGCCTATGCGCCGTTAGCCATCAGAAAGCAGCACTGGCGCCGGTGCCGCCGGGCGCAGCGCAACCAGGCCGCAACCCAGTGCGTGCATGTGAAAGAGGCGCCGTGCGAGCGCGAAGCGCCGCGCCGGGATCTGGACGTGCACTCGGGGCCGGAGCGCCCGTCACTGGCCTCGCTGTCCGGCAGCGGTCGGCAGTTTTACTAAACCCTCCCCGCACGGGCGGCCCGATCGCGGCCGCCTGGCGTCAATCAAAAAAGCGAGCAGTACAATGGCTATCATCAGAAACAGAGACTATAAAAACCCCAAACACGACGCCCGCCGCCGGGCCGCCGTGGGCAAAATCCATATCGGCAAGCAGCAGCTGGGCATGGATGACGACACCTATCGCGCCATGCTGCTGACCATCGGCGGCGTTAAATCGGCCAAGGATTTAACACCGGAAGGCATCAGTAAAGTTGTTGCACACCTGGAGCGCGCCGGCGCCCGCTTTACCAGCCCCAAACGCGCCGGGCGACGGCCGCATTCGATCGGCAGCGGCACGGAGCGCGCCGGCCAGCTGCGCAAGATCGAGGCGCTGCTGGCCGATGCCGGGCGGCCGTATGAGTACGCCGGCGCCATGGCCCGGCACATGTATAAAAAGGATCGGCTGGAGTTCTGCGACGGGCGGGAGTTGGCCGGGATTATTGCGGCGTTGATGAAGAATGCCGAGCGTGAAGGGCGGGAGGCGAGATGATAATGAGACCTGAAACAGAAGCCGCTTTAAATGGCATATTTAATCAAGCATTAACTAAAGAAGACATGGCAGAGCACCTGACATTAATAACCACTATGGTGATTTTGGCATTGCGGCAGATAAGTGGCGATGAGTTCATGTTGGGGTTTTTGCAAGCTGCCAGCGACGATGTCACTAATGGCGTCGAGTATGACGTGAAACCTTTGAACGGTTCCAGGAGGGCGCACTGATGGCAACCATATCAAAACCAACCAAAGAGCAATGGGACGATGTCAAATTGAATCTGAGATTGCCCTATAGCAATGTTTACTTCTTAATCGACGGCTATAAAGTCGCCGCATCCGTCCAGCAACATAAGATGCGCCTGGTTATCACCGTCTATGTCAATGGATACATACGCGGCAATGATTTATGGCATGGCCAGGAAAACGAAATAGACCAGATGCCCGAGATCGCCCGGCGGTTTTATGCGCTCAGACGCAAAGCCATGTATTCCGCCAAGCAAGTCAGAGCCGACGAACGCATTTTCGGCAAACGGGACTGCAAGAAACGTGGCATTTATGATAAATATCTGTTTGTCTCGCCCCATTTCAGCACGGCCGGCGCCTTTATCGCCCATATTAAAAAGCATAATCAATCGATAGAAATCATTGATTACGAAGCTTATAAAAAAGCCATGGAACCGCTGCAACGAGACGCCGCGCCGGAGGTCGCCAGCGTATGAAGCACACAATAATCTCACCAAAAGAACCAGCCGGAACCGGCTGGGTAAAGATGCCGCCTATTCCACAGTGGATAACAATGGGATTCGATGGTGTAGCGTTCCAACATATTGAATCTGGGCTTTGTGCGATATCGGCTGTTGAAGTTGCGCAAGCCGAGCCAGGAGCCGAACATATTGGCCCCGAATACCATATCAGCATCAGTAAGCGTGGCCAGCGATGCACGATGCAAGAGGCTAAATGGGTATTAAAACAGTTCAATTTAGAAGACGCAGAGGAAGATAATCACGTGCCTGACGGTAAAGTCAGGAACTTCTGGAGGCCTGTTGCCGATCGCTTATCGGGCTATCAATGCCCGTGCAAAGATAGCGAACCCGCCATAAGAGAAGATGGGGGCGATTATGTATGGCGAGGGATTCCAAAATGAGCAAGAAACGTTTCATCCAGGCCGTGATCGTCCGCAGCTTGCCGGAACCGCCCAAACTGCCCGATGCGATACGCTACGCCGAGGATCTGTGGGATGCCCTGACCCGGCACGGTTATGGCCAGCCGGTTGAGAGCAAGCCGCAGGCCGGCAAGGACTGGTACCGGGAATTGAGCGACAGGCAGCGCAAGTGGTTCTCTGCATTCTGGCTCGCCTTCGGCTACAAACAGGGCCGCAATGAGGCCGCGATGCGCTGGCACCAGCTCGGCGATCTGACCGATGAGCAATACCAGCAGATCGTCGATGCGGCCAGGAAGGAAGCCGGCAAACAGCTGGCACCCGGCCAGGTGCGCAAGATGGCCCAGGGCTGGCTGTTTGAAAAACGCTTTCTGGATTATGCGCCGGATGAGCGCGTTAAACAGGGCGAGAAGAACCACGTTTTAACACGCCTGATGGGCGAACTGAACGGCATCAGGCAACTCCACGCGGCCAGCGGCGACGAGGCGCTGCTGGAGCAGATCAATAAACTAGAAGGCCAGATCAGGCAGGAGCGGCAGGCAGGCCGTGGGAGCGACGCCCACGTCGCGATCTAGGGATCGCTCCCACGCTTGATAGGCCGTTTATAAAAAACGTTAACAAAGCCCCGCCAGTCGGGGCTTTTTTGTGCCAATATATCGCACTGAATCAATTGTTCATCTATAATCAATTTTTATTAACATTCCATTAACGGCATTTTTATCAGATGAAACCTGCTCAATTCCAAGTGGTGTATGATGGCCCCGCGCTGGAACACCACGAAATGAACGTCAACGACTTGGCACCCGCCTTGTTGGCCATTGGCGTTTTGATGGAAGAAGTGGGCAACGCCTTGCACGGCGATAAGTTCAAGATCGGTGTCAGCGTTAAAGGTTCGTTTAAAACCGGCTGCTTTGGTGTAGAGATGGTGGCATCGGCTAAGAGCCTGATTCTAGACGCCATTGACATCTTTAATCACGGAAATACATCAGCAGTGCTCAATGCTGCCGCTATCGTCGGCTTGATTAAATGCTCGTCGGATTCATTGATCGGCATTTTGCGCTGGCTTAAAAACCGCAAAATCACCCATACCGAAGTGATTGATGATGGCCGAGTGCGTGTATTTATCGATGAAGACCATTACGATACCGAGCAAATCACGCTGAAGCTGCTGCAAAACTATAAAATACGCAAAGCTTTTGAAGATATGCTGGCTAAGCCGCTCTTCAAAGAAGGTATTGAATCGGTCGCAATCATCGATCCAACAGAACCTGAAAATCCTATTGTATTTATCGAAAAAGCAGAGGCAGGGTTCTTTGTCGCGCCCGAGATCGGCGAAGAAGAAATCAATGATCAAACCACTACGGTAAATTTGCAGATTGCCAGCGCGGCTTTTATTGATGGCAATAAATGGCGATTCTCGGATGGTTCACAATCATTCTATGCGGAAATTCTAGACGAGGGTTTTTTACGACGGATCAATAACAATGAAGAAGCTTTTGCGAAAAATGACATTTTGAAAGTCAAAATGCGAATCAGGCAATGGCTGACCGCTAAAGGCATGCGCGCGGAATATTCGGTTATTGAGGTTATCGAACATCGCAGTTCTCTCAAACAAATCGACTTATTCAGACATTAGCCGCCGTCTAACTTAAATATCAAGACAGACCATGTCTTCAGAAACCCGCCCCAGCGGGTTTTTTAATGCCCATAACAAACTCCTAGTTTATAATACAAGCCGCTATAAACTCATACGCTAGCTCAGGAGACCGTCATGACTGCATCCCTTGATCACTTCCCCGACCATTATCCGGAAATCCTGGCCGACCTGAAAGCCATCGTCGCCGACAGCCTGACCGCCGCCGGCATCGATCCAGCGCAATCCAGCCAGTGCGCGCACCAGGCCGCCGAAAAGATCAGGAAGAGCTGGGGCGGCCAAATGGTCTACATCGCCAAAGGCAAGGATTACGAACTGTCCCAGCGCGACCTGGAAATCTGGGAGAAGTTTACCGGCCGCAATCACGGCCAGCTGTGCCGGGAATACGGCATCAGCCTGCAATGGCTGTACAAGATCATCAATCACCAGCGCTCTGAAGACATCAAGCGCCGGCAGAATGACCTGTTTGCGTGATTGTGTTAACAAGGTACGCAGTGCGTACCCTACAGAACTGGTGCCTCGACGGTACAACAACGCGGAGTGTCAAAGAGCACGGCAATGGCTGCCGAAAATCAGAGACATTCTGAAGCGCCAGAAAGGCGCGGCAATAAATGGGTAGGTTGTAGATGCATAACTAACCCGCTTTAATTTCACCCCCGCCCCGCGCCGCCTACACTGGCGGCATGAATACAAACAATCCGACCACCGTTACCGCCGCCTGCGCTGACCTGATCAAGGCTTCCGAAAGCCTGAAATTGGTCGCGTATCTGTGCCCATCCAACCGCCTGACCATCGGCTACGGCCATGTGCTGATGCCGGCCTGGGATGCCAAACTGTTCCGTAATGTCTCGACCGAAGCGCTGGCCCGCATCGTCAGCGAATGCCAGCGCACCCGGATCGTCAGCCGCGAGTACAGATCCCGCCTGCGCATCGCTGAAGACCAGGCCGACCACCTGCTGTTCCGCGACGTGGCACAGACCGCCCTGTTCCTGCGCTCCGTGACGCCGGTCGCGCTCAGTCAACATCAGTTTGATGCGCTGGTCTCGTTTATTTTCAACGTCGGCCAGGGCAACTATGCGACGTCCACGCTGCGTAAAAAACTGCACGCCGGCGACTATACCGGCGCCGCCGCCGAATTCGATCGCTGGATCTACGGCACCGTAAACGGCAAAAAACAGAAGCTGAACGGCTTAATCACCCGCCGCGCCACCGAGCGCGCCTTGTTTGAAGGAAATTCCCAATGACCACCGACATAAACGAACTACTGGCAATGCATAGCGAGCTGGCCGAACAATTGCATTATGCGCACGACAGGATCGGCGTTTATTCCGCGCTCGCGGATAAAATCCGCGCCGAAGGCCGCGCCGTGCAGTTCCAGTTGCTGCTGCACATGCCGTGCCGGCAGTTCTTCAAACTCTTCAACATCAACCGAGAGGCGGCCTTATGAGCTGGGTGACGAAAACGGCCGGCTGGATGGCCATTTTACTAGGCGTGGGCGGTTTTGCCCTGGGCCTGTTCGACGCGGATGCCGCCGCCATGATCGTGACCAACGGCATGGGCTACATCGGCATTGACCGCAAATTTAAACGCGCGGGGCTGAATGGCCAGGGCGGTCAGTCATGATCGGATTTCGCGGATATGGATGGATGGCCATGGCCGCCTTGGTCAGCGTGCCGGTTATTTATGCGGGGTCGGTCCCCGCCGTAGGCCGATACCGATCAAAACGCCGCCGCAGCCGTTTCGAGATCAGGGGGCGCTAATGTTCGCGACCCTCGTTTTATACCTGGCCCCGGCCCTGGCCGCGCTGATCGCGATCGTCGCATTTCTGATCAACCGCCGCCAGGCCCGGCGCCTGGCGAAAGTCAACGGCGCTTTGCAGGCCGCCGCCGCTGCCGCCCACCGAAACATCAAACGGCGCCAGATGCTGGACGCCGATCTGGAACACCTTCAAGAACAACACCGCAAGGAGACGCTCGATGCTCAAACGCCTGACGCTGACCGCGCTGATTTTGACAATGACTGGCTGCCTGAGCCCCGCCCCGGCGCCGGCCCTGGTTCCGACTCCGCTGCCCCTGCCCGCGCGCCCGGTGCTGCCGGCGGTCACGGGCGTTGAGCTGGCTTGCCTGAGTGACGACGTTTACCGGCGCCTGGCCGAGCGCCAGCGCCGGATGCGCCACTATACCGAAATCCTGGAACTGATCATTCAATCGACAAGGACGCCATGAAAGAATTGGAAACGCTGCTCAACCCGCTCGAGCACATGAACGACGACGAACAAATCGATCATGCCGCGCAATTTCATCACGACCTGGCCCTGCTCCAGCACCGCCAGCAAACGGCCATCGCCCCCGACGCCGTCTCGGCCGAATGGTGCGAAGCCTGCGGCAACGAGATACCGGAACTGAGACGACGGACCGTGCCGGGCGTGACGCTGTGCATAGACTGCAAGCGCGAACAAGAACAACAAGAACGGATGTACCGATGAGCGTGAATTTCGATTTCAATTTCTGGACCATGCTGCTGTTCATCATGAATTTCAGCCTGGCGCTGTTCGTTTCGATCAGCAACCGCAGCAAGGCCGCTAACGACGAGCTGAAGACTATGAAAAACGATCTGCAAACCGACATCAAGCAATCAAAAGATTCGATCACCCGGCGCATCGAGCAGCATAGCGAGCGGCTGTCGCGCATCGAATCCGACATCGAGAACGCCATCGGCGTCGAGGACATGAAAGCGATCCACCGCCGCGTTGACGAAGTGCTGGCTAACTCAAAAATGATGGAAGGCCAGCTGTCCGTGATTGCCGATAATTTAAAAGACATCCACAACATCATGCTGTCGGGAGGACTGCACCATGGCCGATAACCGCGCCGATCTACGCCTGCTCATTCTGCAATTGCTGCGCAACCAGCCCGGCTACATGGCCCACCAGGAAGTCCTGGTCGGCCAGCTGCGCGAGCGCGGCCACGCCATCAACCGTGACCAGCTGCACATCGAACTGTCCTGGCTGGATCAGGTTGCCGACGCGATCGTCGATAAAGTCTCCGGCGGCGTGCACATCGCGACGCTGACCGGCGACGGCCTCGATGTCGTGGACGGCGTGCGCGAGATTCCCGGCATCCGCCGGCCGCGCCCGGACGAGATCAACTGATGGCTCGCCGCTCACGGATCAAGACCGAAGTCCCGAGCGCGATCCAGGACGAATTTAACGCGCGCCTGGTGGCGGGCGGCTTCGCCGATTACGAGGGCCTGACCGCCTGGCTGAACGAACGCCTGGCCGAGGAAGGCTTGTCCGTGCGCATCAGCAAGACCTCGGCGTTCCGTTATGGCGCCGAGTTCCAGGAACAGTTCGAGCGCGACATGGCCGAACAGCGCCAGCTGTATCAGATCGCCAAAACCTCGCTGGCCGACAACCAGGATACGGAAGGCGTGGTGCGCGAGGCGACCATCAGAACCATGCAGACCCGGCTGCTGCGGTTGTCGATCGCGCTGCGCGATGCCGAGGAAGCCGGCGACGATCCGCATTTGCTGGCCAAGACCAGCAGCCAGATCGCCAAGGCTATCGCCGATCTGGGCCGCACCGACATTATGTCGCAGAAATACAAGGCCGAGATCCTGAAAGAAGAACGGGCAAAACAAATAGCAGCCGCCAAGGCGGCTGAGCCGATCGCCAAAAAAGCCGGACTGTCTGAGGACGATTGGGCAGCGATCCGGGCCAAATTTCTGGGCGTCGAGGTCGCATAATGAGCGAGGCCGCCGCCACCGTCGAGCCGGTCGACTTATCGGCCGGCGAGAAAAAAGACCTGCTCGGCCTGGTTGAAGAGCATCAAGCCCTGCGTGCGACGCGCAAAATCCCGGCCGATGAAATCCCCGGAATTCTGTTGCCTTACCAGGTCCGCTGGCATCTGGATCGATCCAATGTGCGCATCGCCGAAAAGTCGCGCCGAATTGGCTGGTCGTGGGGCTGTATTGCGGCCGAGGGCGCCCTGGAGGCGGCCGCCGACAAGGGTATGAATCAGTATTATATGGGCTACAACATGGGCATGGCCGCCGAGAATATCGGCGACGCCCTGACGTTCGCCCAGGCGTATGGCATGGCCTGCTCGGAGATCGACATCAGCCGCGAGCGCGAAGTCCTGGGCGATCGTAAGCAAGACATTACCCGGTTTCGTCTGACGTTCGCGAGCGGGCATATTTACGAGGCGCTGTCTTCGTCACCGTGGAACTGGCGGGGCCGTCAAGGTCACGCGCTGATAGACGAGGCCGCATTCCACCGCGATCTGCAAGAAGTTATCAAGGGCGCCCTGGCGTTTTTGATGTGGGGCGGCCGCGTCGACATCATCAGCACCCACAACAGCGAGGAAAACTATTTTTTCCAGCTGGTCCGCGATGTCAAGGCCGGCCGCCTGCCGTGGTCGCTGCATCATATCGACTTTGACCAGGCTATCCGTGAAGGATTTTATAAACGCATTTGCCTGGTCACGGGCAAAGACTGGAGCCCCGAGGCCGAGCAGGAATGGCGCGATAAACAATATGACAGTTATCCAAGCATCGAGGATGCCGAGGAAGAGCTGGGCTGTATCGCGAAAAAAGGCTCGGGCGCTTATTTCCCGCGCATGCTGCTGGAGCAGTGCCAGATTCCCGACGTGCCGGTCATTAGATGGAGCAAACCGGCCACGTTCGTGACCGACCCGAATCGATTAAAGGAAACCGAGGACTGGATCAAGGACAATCTAGCCCCCGTGATCGATGCCATGCCGGGCCTGCGTACCGTCTACGGCCAGGACTTTGGCCGAAACGCCGACAGCTCGCCGACCTGGATCATGCAGGAATACGAGCCCGCGCGCTGGCGCATGGCTTTCTCCCTCGAATTGTGGCGCATGCCTTTCGATGTCCAGGCGATGATCCGCGACTATATCCTGGACAATGTGCCGTTATTGCATCATGCCAGCTTTGACGCGCGCGGCAACGGCCAGAGTCATGCCGAGGGGGCCCTGCAAAAGGAAAATCTCGGCCCCGAGATGGTCTCGTGCGTCATGGCCTCCAGCAGCTTTTATGCCGAGTATTTCCCGAAGTATCGGCAAGTTTATGAGGACCGCAGTTTCTTGATCGCCGACTGCGAAGACTTTATCGCCGACCATCGGCACATTATCCGCGTTAAGGGCAAACCGACCATGGACGACAAGCGCGACAAAGGCAGCAACGGCGAAATGCGGCATGGCGACAGCGCCTCCGCCGGCTTAATGGCCTATCACGCCACGCAGCAAGACGGGCCGAGACGCGGCGACACCTACACCCCCATGAGGCTGAAATGGCTATAGACAGAACCTCCGACCAATTCCTGCTCGACGCGTACAGCGGCCAGGGCGGCTTTGCCACCGGCGAGTATTTGATCCGGCATCCGCGCGAACTCGACGACAAATTCACGCGCCGCCAGGAGCTGGCCGTCTACCCCAATTTCTGCCGCAAAATCACCGACGTATTCATGGGATTCCTGTGGAAACAGGCCCCGAGCCGCGAGGTGGATGATCTGTACACGCAATTTTCGGCCAATGCCGACGGCGCGGGCAGCAAGCTGGATACGCTGCTGTTTTGCTACCAGCGCCTGGCCATGATCCTTGGCAGCGTTTACATCATCGTCGACAAGCCACAGCAGCAGGGCAGCACCCGTGCCGATCAGGCCCTGCCCTATCTGGCCCTACGCATGCCGGCGCAATTGGTCGCCGAAACCAAAGACGCGGCCGGCACCTGGCAATCGGTCACCTTTTCCGAAACCCTGGGCGGCAAGCCGGTATTTCGGACCTATACCCAGACCGGCTGGAAACTGAGCCGAGATATCGAGGGCGCCGACCTCATCGACCAGGATGGCTACGCGCTGGGCCGCGTGCCCGTGGTACGCCTGCACATTGCCAAGCCGCTCAATCCGGCCAGCAGCCGCAGTGATTCCTGGTTTTACGATCTGGCCGGTTTAAACTGGGATTTGTACAACACCCGCTCTGAACTGCGCGAACTGTTCCGCGCGCAAACCTTTGCCATTCTGGCGCTGCCGGTGGCCGACGACAAAGAGCGCGAGCGGCTGAAGGACATGACCATCAGCACCGAGAATGCCTTAACCTACAACCCGACCGGCGGCGGCCAGCCCGGCTTTATCGCCCCGCCCGCCGACCCGGTCGAACTGTATATGAAGCAGATCGCCGACACCACTACCGACATTTACCGGGTCGCAAACCTGGAATTTGTCAGCGGCGCCGTGGCGCAATCGGCCGAATCACGGGCTTTCCATTTCCAGGAAGCAAACAGCAGCCTGCGCGGCATGGCGGAAATGGGCGAGCTGGCCGAGAACGAAATAGCGGACCTGGTGTATCTGTGGCAGGGGCAAACCTTTAACGGCAATATCGCCTATGCCAGCGAGTTCAACATGGCCGATCTGCAGCAGGCTATCGCCACCGCGCTGGACTCCGTCAGCTTGCGCATGGGCTCTGAATTCGACCGGGCGCTGAAAAAACGCCTGGCCAAGCAGATCCTGGGCAACGATACGGCGCCGAGCACGATGGCGGCGATCGATGACGAGATTGATGCCATGGGGGATGCTTATGGCGACCGGATTAAAAAGCAGGCGGGAATATGAAATGCAAATTATGGTGAATTATGAAATATGAAATCGGACAAGATGTTTTTATATGCGTTAATCCTTTACATATGGATGTTATTGAAAATAGCCCAATAGTTGACGGCAAAATAGAACGAATTAGAAAAACAATATTAATAACAGAGGAAGGCGAATCAGAAAAAATCGAATATAACTTCGAGGCTTTGTGTTTTGAAAGATGGATGCAGGAAGATGAAATTTTCAAAACATACGATGACGCTGCTAAGTACGCAAAAATTATAATCCCAAACATCCTAAAGAAGCGATTGGCAGTTAATTCAAAAATTGAACAGGCACTAAGTGAAGTATAACGCGGAGCTAGCCGGGCAAACGGTTGACTTACCGGAGATTGAATGACCGTCATCGACCTAACCCAGGCTCGCAAAGACCGCACCCCGCACAGCACGGGCGATGCTCGTTGCCTGCAATGCGGCCATGAATGGCTGGCGACCGCGCCGGTCGGTGAAGTCTGGCTGGAATGCCCGGCATGCAAGATTGAGCGCGGCGCGTTTATCGGGCCGTCCTATCCGAATGACGGCCAGGTCTGGCAGTGTAATTGCGGCAACCAGTTGTTTTTGCTTACGCCTGACGGGCCGCTGTGCCCGCAATGCGGCGTCTATTCAGAGCCTGATTGATGGCTGATTACCCCGATCTCTATTAAATAATTGACAAGGACACCATGAGCAATGACGATTTTGACAGACAGACAGACAGACAGACAGACAGACAACCATTGTCATGCTTGCGGCCAATACATAGCGCAAGCCGTAAATCGGCTTAATGGACCCGACGGGCGCTTTGTGCTGTATAACAACGATTTCCGCGATATCGCGGCCGATATTCAGCCTGGCGGCGTGGATGCCGTGATTGCTGATCCGCCCTACGGCTCGGGCGGCTTTACCGTGAAGGACATGCTGAAATCGTCGAAAACCAAATACGTAAGCTCTGATGCCAGTTATCAAAAAACCCTGCCGGACATCGACGGCGAATCGCTGCACCCGATGGCCTGGCGGCAGTTGATGACCGATGCGTGCAATCTGGCTAAAAAAGTATTGACCGACGGCGGCGTGCTGGTGCTGTTCATCGACTGGCGCAATATGGCGGCATTGCAAGCCGTGATGCACGAAACCGGCTTTACCGTGCGCGGCACGGCCGTCTGGGACAAAGGCCGGGCGACAAGGCCCATGAAGAACGGCTTCCGCAACCAGGCCGAGTATTTGCTGTGGGGCACCAAGGGCAAGACGGCCAGCCGGGAACAGCCGGTCTATTTGCCTGGCGTGCTGAAGCACACGACGATGACTAATAAGAAAATTCACATCACCCAAAAGCCCGACTCACTGATGGACGAGATCATCGCGATCTGCCCGGATGGCGGTACCGTGCTGGATATGTTCATGGGTTCCGGCAGTACCGGTGTCGCGGCGTTAAAGAGCGGCCGGCGCTTTATCGGCTGTGAATCGGTGCCGGCCTATTTCGACACGGCCCGCCAGCGCTGCAATAACGCTCTGAATGACTGACTACCCCGACCTCTACCGCCGCCTGGCGCGGGAAATCCTCGCCCACGAAGGCCGCATCGACGGCGACGCCCGGCAGTTTGTCGCGCGTCTGGTCGATCAACTGCGCGCCGAGGGCCGGCGGATCACGCCGGCCGTGCAGGCGGAACTGGCCGATTATTTAACGGCCATGCAAGCCGGCATTCAGACCGGCATCGTCAATGCCGTGTCGCTCGCGGCCACCGCCGGCCCGCGCAGCCTGCAATCGGCCGCCGTCGCCCGGCTTGCCGAGCAAGCGTTCAACGAGCGCTGGCCCGACGGCCTGACGCTATCGGACCGGCTCTGGCATTGGCAGGAATCGGTCCGGACCGGCCTGACTCAAATCCTGACTGACAGCATCCGGCACGGCGAAAGCGTCAATAAGATACTTTATAAGATGCAGCGGGCGATCGAGCGCGCGCCGGGCGGCCGGCCCTTTCAAATCGTCGAGACCTACGCCGACGACTGGGTGAAAGAGCTGTATGAGTCGGCGGTAGCCATGATCCACGATCCCGACGCCCGCGAGCTCTGGAAAGCCGCCATCGGCGAGGCCGAGGAACGCATCCTGTCGCTGAAGCCGACCGGCACCCGCTCGGCGGCCGAGCGCGTGCTGAGCCAGATTCAAACAGCGGTCTCGAAAGGCGCCGACGATCTGGCCGACCGGGCCGTTAAATGGTGGCTGTACGACAAGCAGCTTTATCACCTCAAACGCATCGCCCGCACGGAAATGGCGACGGCCATGCACCGGGCCGTCATCGCCGGCACCGAAAACGACGAGACCATCATCGGCTATCAATGGCGCCTGTCGGCCAGCCATCCGGCGGTCGATATCTGCGATTATTACGCCAATATCGACATGGGCCTCGGCAGGGGCGTCTGGAGCAAGGAAGCCGTACCCAAGCATAAGGCCCACCCGCATTGCATGTGCCTGTTGATCCCGCGCGTGACCCGGATCAAGCAGCCAGGATCAGAGAATTACGCGGCGTTTATCAAAAAGCTGCCGAAACATAAGCGCGACGAGCTGCTGCCGGCCTGGGCGCAAGACGCGCTGAAAAACGGCGCGGAAATCGACCAGTTGATCCGGCCGGACGGGCTGGGCTTGCGCAAACAATCCGAAATCGAAAATAATGCGATTTAAGCCATGCTCAGCCATTCGCCGCGCCCATGGTATCAAGTTGAATTTTTACCCCCGTTAAACCCGCGTTAAATTTCCTGTAATCGTCTAAAGCGCCTGCCGTTTTCGACCGCATTGACGAAAAATCCCGCCCGCCCCTCAAAAATCCCTAAATCCCATTAATTTAACCCCGGCCCCGTCGGCCCGATACTGAACGCTGAATTCGTTTTTCACCGATCACTACCAAGGACACCGACATGCCCGAACCCGCCACCGATCCAAAACAGACGACCGCCGCCGATCCCGGCGCCGGACCAACCCCGCCGCCGGCCGCTCCGGCCGTTGATGTGCAGGCGCAAATCAACCAGGCCCTGGCCACCCAACAGGCCGAGTTTCAACGGCAGTTGAAGGAAGCCACGGGGCACAGCGATTTTAAATCGCTGACAGAGGCCCAATTGCAAGCGCAAGGCAAATTGCAGGAATTGGCCGATGCCAAGGCGCAGGAAGCGACCGCCTACAAAGCCAAATTCGAACAAACACAAATCAGCAACGCCTTGCTGTCCGCCTCGACTGATGCGGTCGATCCGGGCACGGTCAGCGCCCTGCTGGCCGGCAAAGCCGCTTGCGACGACAACGGCGTTGTGACCATTGACGGCAAGCCGGTCGCCGAGGCCGTCAAGGCGTTATTGACTGAAAAGCCCTTCCTGGCCAAGCCGCAGGGCGGCACCGGTTCCGGCGCACCGCAAGCCGTGGCCGACGCGCCGAAAGCCGACAACGCCACCCTCTCTCCACAGCAACGTCTGGCGGCTGCCAGAGCAGGTAAATAATCATGGGCTTAACCCTTATCGAAGCTGCCAAGATCGAAACTGGCAACGAAATCCGCCGCGCGATCATCGAGCTGTACGCCGGATCATCCGATATTCTCATGGCGCTGCCGTTCGACGACATCACCGGCAACGCGCTCAAATACAACCGCGAGGAATCATTGCCTGGCGTCGGCTTTCGCGGCGTCAACGAGTCTTACACGCCGTCCACCGGCGTCTTGAACCCGCAAACCGAGAACTTGGTCATCGCCGGCGGCGAGTTGGACGTGGACACGTTTATCGTGCAGACCATGGGCATGGAGCAGCGCTCGGTGCAGGAAGCCATGAAAGTTCGCGCTCTGGGCCTGGCCTGGACGCGCAAATTCATCAAGGGCGATCAACTCAGCGACCCGCGCGAGTTCGACGGTCTGCAAACCCGCATCACCGGCGCTCAGAAAATCGCCGCCGGCGCCACCGCCAACGGCACGGCGCTGTCGCTGGGCAAGCTGGACGAGGCCATCGACCAGACGCTGAACCCTACGCACTTGCTGATGAGCAAGGCCATGCGCCGCCGGTTGACGCAAGCCGCGCGCAATTCCAGCGTCGGCGGTTTTATCAGCTACGACAAGGACGCCTTCGGCCGCACTGTCACCATGTACAACGATCTGCCGATTTTGATTGTCGACCAGGACAACGAGGGCAATGCGATCCTGCCGTTTACCGAAGCGGCCACCTCGGGCACCGCCACCGCCACCTCAATCTATGTGCTCAGCCTGGGTTCCGGCATGTTGTCCGGCATTCAAAACGGCGGCATCCAGGTCGACGACATGGGCAAGCTACAAGCCAGCCCTCTGTACAGGACGCGCGTGGAATGGTTCAACGGCCTGTGCATCATGAACGGTCGGGCGGCCACTCGCCTCTGGTCCATCGCCGACGCCCCTATCACCGCTTAATAAGGAGTTCCTATGGAACGTCATTCAAACTTTACTTTTGATTCCGCACTGGAAATGAAAGCCGCCGGCCTGGTGGCCGCATCGGCCGACGGCGACATTCTGGACCTGGGCGCGGGTTTCGTCGAGGGCAACCTGGTCATCGACCTGAGCGCCTGCGAAATCGCCACCGGCGACGAGATTTACACGGTTTCGCTGGAAGCCTCCAACGTCGCGGCCATGACCTCCGGCTCGGTGTGCCTGGCAAAGAAGGTCTTCGGGAACCTGGTGGTGCCGATGGATGCGGCGCTCAGCGCGGCCGGACGTTACGTGATCCCGTTCCGGAACGAGGAAAACGGCACGCTGTTCCGCTATGTGCGCCTGAGCACCTTAGTGGCGGGCACTGTCGCGACCGGCATCAACTTCTCGGCGTTTATCGCCAAGGCGGACTGATGAGAGTCTTCGATCCAGAGGGCAACGCCCACGAAAAAGACCCGGTCGACGCCAGGGAGTGCGTTCAGCATTGCGGCTATAGCTATAACCCACCTGCCCAGGACGGCGCGGAAGGCACGGACGCTAAACAAGGAGGCCCCGCTTCAGGAGCTCCTGAAGCGGCTGGGGATGGAGCGGTTTTTGAACCACTGCCGGACTTCGACGGCGAGACCGAGCGCGTATCGGAACCGGTAGCCAAGCCCGGCAAGAAAGCGAAATGATCAACATAACCCTCGATCTGGGCGAAGCCCCCTCGGTGCTGGCCGCCCTGAGCCATCCGGCGCTCGCTCAACAGCTCGTCAATGTCGCCGCCGAAAGCTATGTCGACGATATGCACGACTGGATTGACGCGGGCCGGGCATTTACGCCGCGCGAGGGCCAGTTGCAGCAGTCGATCAACTGGCATCCGCTCGGCAATGGCGCGGCAGTGATTTACGCCAATGCCGCCAATGCCGCCTATGCCGGCTTTGTCGAAGACGGTACGGCCCCGCATGTGATCGAGCCGAAACCGGGCCGCAAGGGGTTAAAAATCCCGGCAGCTGGTGGCGGTGGTTATGTGATCCGCCGACGGGTCAATCACCCCGGCAGCCGGCCGCACCCTTTCTTTTTTGCCGATCAGGCGGACCGGAGTCGGCGCATGCAGGAGCGGGCGCTGTCGGTGCTGGCGGCGCGTATCGGAGTTTAACGGATGGCCACGTATGTTAATGCCGCCGATATCGACGACCCTTCCTTTGTCATCACCGAGGAGCATTGCAAGGGGGCGGACGTGTTTGTGAATCTGTCCTTGCGCGAGCGCGGCTTTAATCCGGCCGACATCACCCTGCCCAATGCCGTGCTGACTGAAATCGCGACGTACTGGGCCAAACGCCTGGCCGCGATCGAAGGCGCGATCGGCGACGATTCACCCTTGATCGCCAAGGCGCGGGAGTTCGAGAAGGACGCCAAAACCCTGGTCGGCAAACTGACCCGCGAGGCCCTCGGCATCACAGTGCCGACCGGTACCGCCTTCGGGCAGATTACTTTGGGTAGAGGCTGATGAGCTATAAGGACACGCGCAAATACATCACCAACCCACTCAGCGGCGAACGCGTATTAGAAGAAGAGGCGCTGTTTTATGACCCTGAAACCACTAACTGTCCACTGTGGCCGTACAGCCGGCCGGATAAAAAATCCGAGCAGCCGGACGAGGAGAACGTATGAGCCTGGAACCTATCACAGCGCTACGCACGCGGCTAAGAGCAAACGCGGCACTGCAAGATTTCTGGAACACTCACTATGAAAAGGATGCCCGGCATTTTGTAGGATACAAAAGCGCACCCTCCGCAAACGACTACCCGTCGATCTGCTATGTGCCTGTCACCGATCTGTTGAGTCACAAAGGCGATGACGGTTTTTGGGTCAGTGTGGTAGTCGGCGTGCACGAGCCCGGAACAACTGATGACTGGTTCGACGGCGTCACCCGGCTATTAGAGGCGCGGGATTTAATCATGGCGGCGTTAAGTTCGCTTATTTTAGCTCCCGGTTTAACAGTGGATGGTAGCCAAAAAATTAAAATCGTATACGACTTCGGTCGCCGCCATCCTTTTTACGAGATGGAAATGCAAATACCGATTAAACAACACAACAGGATAGATTAACCATGGCAAAACAAGACGCTCAACGTAAAACCAAACAGGTCAAGCTGTTAAAACCGCATACCGATCGCGGTATCGATTACCAGGCCGGCGACACGATCGAGGTCGACGCCGCGACTGAGCAATGGCTGATCGCCCACCAAATCATTGAATCCACCGGAGCCACGCAATGAGTTTATTTTCAGGCCAAGGCAAGATTTTTATCGCCCAACGCAATACCGACGGCACGCCCAAGGCGTTCCGCTACCTCGGCAAAACCGCCAACGGCGCCAAGATCGAGCCTAAGGTCGACAAGATCAAGCGCAAGGAGTCCGAGACCGGCCAGCGCCTGACCTCGCTGAGCCTGGTGACCGGCAAGGAAGTGATGCTGAATTTCGAGATTGAGGAATTCTCGAAGGAAAACTATGCCCTGGCATTTTGGAGCGAGAGCGCCGTGATAGCAGCCGGCACCGTCACTAATGAACCGTCGCCGACCGGGTTGGTGGATGGCGATTATTTTCGCCTGGCTAAGGCCGACATTTCGTCGCTGTCGATTACCGATTCGGCGGGCGCGCCGGTCACGCTGGTCGCCGGCACGGATTATGAGATCAGCAACGCCAAGCTGGGCATGATCAAGCTCTTGAATGCCGGCACCTTTGTGCAGCCGTTCCAGTCCAGTTACAGCAATGCTCAGTCGTACAACATTCCGCTCTA
Source organism: Methylobacter marinus A45 (assembly GCF_000383855.1). GTDB lineage: Bacteria > Pseudomonadota > Gammaproteobacteria > Methylococcales > Methylomonadaceae > Methylobacter > Methylobacter marinus. The sequence goes on along the minus strand of NZ_KB912877.1, from coordinate 3,843,921 downwards.
CAGCGATATCCCCGGCAATTATTGGCTGCGCTTCGAAGGCCTGAACATGGCCAACAGCGGCGAAGCCGTGCTGGTCGAACTGTATAACGTGCAACTTGATCCGGCGACGGGGTGGACGCTGAAGGGCGAGGATGTGGCAACGCTGCCGATGGCCGGCGAGGTCCTCTACGACGACACGAAAGAGTCCGATACCGTGCTGGGCACGTCGGGCCGCATCGTTACGTTGTCGTAGGTGCCCCATGGATGAATTGGAATTGCTGTTTTCGCAGGATCACGCGATCGACATCGGCGGCGAAACGGTCGATGTCAGCCCGGTCCGGCTCGGCGAGTTAGCCAGGCTGGCCAAGCTGTTCAAGGGCGCGGTCATTGAAGTGAAAGGCACGCCCACCGAGATCGCTACAAAGCTGCTGACATCGGGCGAGGCCGATCGCATTATCGCGGCGCTGAGCGTGGCGGCACGCCAGGACCAGGCCTTTATCGAGGCGCTGGAACTGGATGATGCCGTGCGGCTGTTGGCCGCCGTGATCGAGTCCAACGCCGACATGATTAAAAAAAAGCTCATGCCGGCGATCAGTCAAATCACGGCGGCCCTGTCGGCTGGGGCGAGTGCGTCGCCCGACTGATCGCGCACGGCCACCGGTTGGCCGACATCAAACGCTACACGCTGGCCCAGGCGACTTTGTTTTTAAAGGCGGCGGCCAGGCTTGATCAGGAAGAACAGCGCCGGCAGATGCTGGCGGCGCGCTCGGCCTGGGCGTCCGGCGATGATTTTAAGGCGCTGTGGGGCGCGATTGAACCATATAATAAGGAGTAACGCATGGCGTCGCCGATCGTTTTAGGCATTACCATTCGCGCCGACGGCAGCGCCCAGGTTCGGCGCGAGCTCGGCGGCGTGCGCGATGGCCTGGACGGCGCCGGCAATGCGGCGCGAGACGCGAACCGGCAATTTTCCGACATGGCGCGGGAAACGCTAGGGCTCGGCAGCGCCTTGAAAGGCCTGATTGCCGGGCTGTCGGTGGTGGCGCTGTATCAATACGGCAAGGAAATCGTACAAGTCGCCGACAACATGAAATTGCTGGACGGCCGGCTCAAGGTCGCGACATCCAGCCAGCAAGATTACATCGACTCATCAAAAGAGCTGGTTGATATCAGCTTGCGAACCGGCACGGAATTCGATGCCAACGCCACGTTGTTCGCGCGCATCAACAAGGCGATGGAAACCATGGGCGGCACGGCCCGCGATACTACGGCGCTGACCGAGACCATGGCGCAGGCGCTGCGTGTCTCCGGCGCCAGTGCCGGCGAGGCGTCGTCGGTCATCCGGCAGATGTCGCAGGCCCTGGCCTCCGGTCTGCTGCGCGGCGACGAATTCAATTCGATCATGGAAAACGGCTCGCGCCTGGCGTATGCCCTGGCCGCCGGACTGAACGTCGATATCGGGGCCTTGCGCGCGATGGCCGAAAACGGCGAGTTGTCGGCGGCCAAGGTCATCAATGCGATCATGAGCCAGTCGGCCGCCATCGACGCCGAATACAAGCGCATGCCGCTGACCGTCGGCGCGGCGCTGGAGAACGTCAAGACGGCCTGGGGGCAGTACATTCTGCAAGTTGACGCCGGTACCGGCGCGACGGCGTCCCTGGCCGCGCAGTTCGATGCCCTGGCCAATAATCTGGGGCCGGTTATCGATACGATTATCCAGCTCGGCACGGTGGCCGCGACGGTGTTTGCGGGGCAAATGCTGGTCAGCCTGGGGCGGTATATGTCGGCAAAAGCGGCCGCGATCGCGATGGAATTTCAGCATGCGCAGGCGATCCTGCTGGACCATCAGCGCACCATCGGACTAATTACCGCCCGTTTGGCCGCGACGCGCGCCGATATCGCCGCGACGCAAGCGCTGCTGGCCGGCAATACGGCCATGGGCGTGCGCATGGGGCTGACCAACCGGCTGAATATCCTGATTGCCGCCCAGGCCTCGCAAACAGCGGCGCTGTCTGCCGCGACCAATGCCGCGACGGCCGCGCAACGTGGATTGACGGCCGCGATGGCGATCAATCCATTTACCGGCCTGGTGGTGTCACTTAGCATCTTGGTCGGCTTGCTGATTAATGCCAAGACGCACTTGCGCGACCTGGCCAGCATGTCCGTGGACGATAAGATCGCGGCCATTCGCGAACAGATCGCGCAACAAAAATCCCGGATCGAAACGGCACAGGGGCCGATCGGCGTGCTGATCAGCGACCGGCAGCTGGCGATCGAGCAGACTAAGCTGCGGCTCATGAAGGATGAATTGGGGCGTTATTACAAAGAAAAAGACGCGCTGAAGGAACAAGAGCGCCAGCGGGACAAGTTGCTGGAAGCGCAGCAAGGCAAACTCACGGACGCCCAAAAGAAAGCCGCAAAAGCCGCCGAGACGGCGGCCAAAAAAGCCGCGACGGAAGAGCGTAACCGCCGCGATGCAGTGCTGAAAACCATCGACGCGCTGCAATTCGAATTGCAAGTCAACCGGCTCGGCGACAAGGAAAAGACGCTGCAAACCGAGTTGCGCCAGCATTTGGCCAACGCGGTCGGGGACGAGCGCGACCAGATCGAGGCGCTGGTCCGGCAGATCGACGCCGAACACCAGGCGCGCGCACGCCAGGCCGCCATGTGGCGGCAGCTGGTTGACGACGCCAATGCCCTGGTCGATTTAAAAAATGAAATCAATGATTTCGAGCTGTCGCCGGACGTGTCCACCGACGCGTTCAGCGTCATGCTGGCGCGGATTCAGGACGTGGGCCGCGAACTGGACTTGAGCGCCGAGCAGATGAAGGCGCTGTTCGATCAGTTGGGGAAGGCCTACAACGAGAACTTTATCGACCCGGCCACGGACGGCGTCGACGAGCTGTCGCAGTTCGCCAAGCGCGCGGCCGAAAACATGCAGGACGCTTTTGCCGAGTTCCTGTTCGACCCGTTCAAGGAAGGCCTGGATGGCATGGCCCTGGGTTTTTTGACCACGATGCGCCGGATAATTGCCAACAAGTTGTCTGCAGACGCGATGGAAGGCCTGTTCGGTCAGGACTTCATAACCGGCAAACAGGGCGCAGGCATCGGCGGCTTGCTCGGTTCCGGCCTGTCGCTGCTGGGCCTGGGCGGCAAGCCCGGCAATGCCGCGCAGTCGGGGCCGACGGCCGGCGAGCAGGCGATCGTCAACGCGGTCACGACCACGGGCAATGCGACCGCCTCGACGTTCGGCTCGGTTCTGGGCGGCATGGGCGAATCGCTACTGGGCGGACTGGAAAACCTGGGCGGCGGCATTGCCTCGGTATTTAACGCCGGCATCACGGCCCTGATCGCGATGTTTACTGCGACCTCGGCCGGCGACAGTATCTCCGCCATCCTGAGCGGCATCGGCTCGGTCGTGGGCGTGGCCGCGTCCGCCAATCATGGCGGCGGCCTGGTCGGCTCGTCCGGCGGCATGATTCGGGGCGGCATTAACCCGGCCGTGTTTATCGGCGCGCCGCGCTATCACAACGGCGGCCTCGCCGGCAACGAGGTGCCGTCGGTGCTGTTAAAAGGCGAGGAAGTGTTAACGGAAAACGATCCCCGGCACCGCAACAACATCGGCAAGGGCGGCGCCAATGGCCAGCCCGCGAACGTCACGTCCATCGTGGTCATGGATCCGGCGTTCGTGCCGGACGCCATGGCCGGCAACGCCGGCAGCCAGGTGGTGATTCAACATATTAAAGACAACGCGTCGAGCATTCGCCGCGTGCTGGAGATGGAATAATGGCCTATGAAATAGGGACGGCGGCAGGCCACTATGACCTGCTGACAAAATTGCGGACCTTCCTGGAAGTGACATTGCCCGTGGCAGAGCGCTGGGCGATGCAGTGGGAAGACACGGTCAGCGCCGACAAGGGCGTTATCTGGAAAGCGCCAGGTCTATCCGGCACTGAGGAAATCTATACCGGCATCAAGACCTACCAAAGCGTTTCTTCGGACTATTATAACTGGAAGATCAACGGCTTTACCGGCTATGTGCCGGGCAATTCATTCGAGACCCAGCCGGGGCGGATCGCCAACGATATCGGCGTGCCGCTGTGGAACCAGAGCATTCCGTACTGGTTCGTCGGCAACGGCCAGCGCTGCATCGTCGTCGCCAAGATTGAGAACGTCTACGAATCCTTTTATCTGGGTAAATTCTTACCGTACGCATCGCCTAGCCAGTATCCCTATCCACTGTGCGTCGGCGGCATGCTGACCAGCGCCGCCGGCATGCGCTATTCCGAGACAACGCACACGGCCTGGTTCAAGGGTGCGCGAGCGAACATGGCCATGCGCTTCGTTGACGGCAACTGGCGTACTCCTCAATTTCTGCCGTTCGCAGGCGCTAACACGCTTAGGAATACTAACTCGGATAGCAACGTGGCCGAGGGCCATTATGGTCTGCATAGTTTGGTAATGTCAGAGAATGCCACAGGCTATATCAACAACTATGGCGAGCTGGACGGTGTTTATTTTATTTCAGGTTTCAACAATGCTGTAGAGAACACGCTAATTATCGACGGGGTCACGTACGTGGTTCTGCGCGATGTCTGGCGTACCGGGTTTAAGGATTATCTGGCACTGAGGTTGCAATAATGGCGTATCAAACAGGTACAGTAGCCTCGCCTGCTGCATTGAAATCAGTCATAGAGTCGTTCTGCACCAATAATGGGTTCGGCTTAACGGCCAATTGGCTGTCGAAAGGGCAGTCTAATGTTACTTTGACAGTTGATGGAACTAAAGGATTACACATAACTGGTGCTAATAGTGCAGACGGTACAGTAGAACTTTGCCCTTTCTCTAAGCAGATTTATATAGTTGATGCGAGTTGGCCAGTTACGTATTACTTATTCTACTCAGCAAACCCAGATCAAGTTGTTTGTGTCCTGCAGTACGATACAAATAAAATCCAGACAATTATGTTTGGTGAGATAGTTAAAATACATAGCTCAGCTTTTGTGGGTGGTAATTGGTTTTTTGCTTCTAGAGGGGGTTCGAGCGCTTCCATAGGCGAACCTGTTTTTGTTTCCATAACTGATGCAGAAATACTTTCCGGCGTAACAACCCTGTATGGCAGCTTCCAGTTCAGAGGGGACATCGCTATCCCGTTTTCTACTGGCGTCGGAGGCTGGACGTATAAAACAACAGGCTTACATGCAAAGATAGATGGTAGCGTCTGGGACTCTACGGATAAGCTAAAAGTAACACCTACAGACTACACAGTTTCCTCATTATTTAGATCGCCTAACGCGTGGAATAACCAAGCGCTGCTAGTACCTATACACCTCCAATTCGCTATGGCCGATAACTTCAAGGCGTACTTAGGCTATGTTGAGCATATCAGGTACATAAGAATAGATAATTACGAGATAGGGGACATAGTGACTCTGGGAACAGACAGGTGGAAGGTTTTCCCCTGGATTGCAAAAAATGCAGCTGCTAGAAACGCTTCAGTTGCCGCAACTGATTCGGGGACTGTAGGATTTGCAGTTCGTTACGATGGCCCATAACAAACACAGATAGGATAAGGCAATGGCAATTACAGCAGCACCTTTTACATGGTATGACAAAGCACCAAAAAATCAGAGCATCCCTGACCTTCTGACTGACGATATCAAGGTAGCTCTATGCACATCCGCTTATGTGCCTGATGCTGCTCTGCATGAGTTCTTTGATGTTTCTGTAACCAATGAGCTTGCGACAGCCAACGGCTACACGGCTGGCGGAATCGCCTTAACTACTAAAACCCTGGAAGCAGGAGCTAATCCTGGCGAGTGGGAGTTTCATTCAGATAACCCAACTTGGACAGCCAGTGGAGCAGGCTTAACAGCTAGATTGTTTGTATTGTACAACAACACACCTGCAAGTAATAAACCTTTGATTGGTTACGGGTATCTTAACTATAACAGCGGAACTCCACAGGATGTAACCGTTTCGGCAGGGTACGACTTATCTATCCTGATTGGCGCTTCTGGCTGGTTTTATACTCAGAAGGTTAACGGCGTTTAATACTACTCAATAATATTGCTATGGCCGTTGTATTCGACAGTGCTAATAAGGGCGCTAATGTAGTCCTGTCAAACGGAGATTTGACAGCGACTAAAAACGCTACATCGTGGCAGTCTGTAAGATCAACTGTCGCCAAAGCAACATCGGATGCTTACTATTTTGAGATATTAGTTGAAGCGACTACAGCTAATCAGACCATTATCGGGATCGGTTCTGACAGTGCATCAGTTGCAACGTATATTGGACAGGACTCGGCCGGTTATGGGTGGCAAAATACCCCGACTAATGGCACATTACGTAACGGGGCTACAACTGCTACACCTGGAGTTACCTTCACGACAGGCGATGTTATTATGGTCGCCATCAAAAACGGCAAACTATGGTTTGGCAAAAACGGGACTTGGATACTTTCCGGCAACCCAGTTACCGAAGCAAATCCTCAGTACAGTAGCTTGCCTGCTACAGTTTATGCGTTCTGGTCTGGGTATGAAACTAATACATCCGGGACTGCCCTTTTCGCGGAAGCTGATTTTATCTATCCCCTGCCATCTGGTTTCTCTGCATGGGATTCAACTGCAAGCGGAGAAAGCAACACCAGTGAGTTAAGCGCCGGAAGTCTAGTTCTTAAAGGAGCGGTTTTACAGGTAGATTGCGAAACCGGCGAGCCTATGTATAGTGAGATATCTGCTGGCTCAGTTGTTTTTAAAGCTTCTGCGCTACAGGTATGGGAAACCACACCCGATGTAGCCGAAATTCAAGCAGGCTCTCTTGTATTCAAAGGTTCAGTTCTCCACACAACCCTACAAACTATAAAAGGCGGTATTGCCTATGATCCTGCTGCTCAAGGCACAGCTGATTGGTACTACTTAACCGATAACCTAAACACGTATTCCGGCAACGGCTGGCCTCCGGGCTGCTCAGCTGTCGGACTAGACTTAGTTGGCGCTACGTTCAGCTCCAATGTGCCGGTGGCGTCCGTGACGTTCCCGCTATTGGCGGGCCACAAGGCGCCCAGCTACATGGACGACTTCTACTTCCGCATCCACATCCTGCCCAATCCGATCGCCCTGGGCAATCTGCTGTCGGCGCAACAGCGCGACGTTGAAGTCTGGAACGCCTGGATCGACGCGGCCCGCACGCTGTCGACCATTAACGAATCGTTGACCGACGGCCTGATTCTGAACCGTCCCATTGTCGAGCCGACCGTTTTCCAGCGCAACGAGAGCCGGATCTACACGCTCAACATCGCGGTCAACGGCCCGCCCAGGATCGATGCCGCCTACAGCTTCGTATTCGATACCGGCGCCATCGATCTGCGGGTCACGGGCCAGCGCGTCGTGCCGTTCGCGATCAAGCCGGACTGGAGCCGGGCGATCAGGGATTCCTTCGAATGGCTGACCGAGATCCTGACAAGTTATGCCGGCGGCGAGCAGCGCCGGAAGCTGCGCGAATACCCGCGCCGGATCTTGCAATACCGGATCATCCTGCAGGGCGACGAGCAGCAGCGCGGCAATATCCTGCTAGCTGCCTGGCAAAGCCGCAATTTCGCGATACCGCTTTGGTTCGATGTTACCCGCCTGAGCAGCGGCGTGACATCGAACCAAAGCGCTATCGCCTGCGATACGCGCCATCGCGGCTTTTATATTGGAGGCTTGGGTATCATCAGGCAGGCGGCGTTCGTCTACGAGGCGTTCGAGATTGCGGATATGAGCGATTCATCGATTACCGTGGCATCGCCGTTGACGCAGGACTGGCCGGCCAATACGCCGGTTTATCCGCTTCGCCTGGGGATGCTGGACGCCACGCAGAAAGGCAAGCTGGAGCATGCCGGCTTATCGGTCTACGATATGCAGTTCCTGTGCGACGACACCGACAACGCCTACGAGGCCATCGATTACACGACGCTGTACCGCGGCCTGCCGGTGCTGACCACGCCTAACAACGTCGCGCGCGATGTGTCGATGGAATGGGCGCGGCAATTGGAGATCATCGACTTCAACATCAACGGCCGCTACGTCGATGATCAATCCAACCGCGCCGCCATCGCCTTCGATTATAACTTTTTGGCCGCGACGCTGGCCGAGCGCCATGCCCTGATTCAGGCGCTGTTCGCGCGCGCCGGCAAATTCAATGCCTGCTGGCTGGCCAGCGGCCAGAGCGACTTTACCGTTATGCAGGATATCGGCGCCGGCAATAATGGCATCACGGTCGCCTATACTGGCTACAGCCTGTATCTGTCCGACCTGCCCAACAACCGCCGGGATCTGGTGATCAAGACTAAGGCCGGAACCGTCTATTACCGGCGCATCATTTCGGCCACCGACAACGGCGACGGCACCGAGGCCTTGGTTCTCGACAGCGCGCTGGGCGCCGATGTTGCCGTCAGCCAGATCAAAATCCTCTCGTTTTTAACCTATATGCGCCTGGCGTCGGATACCGTCACCCTCGAACACGAGACGGCGTCTATCGCGCAATGCGCGGCAACCTTTGTGAGTGTGCTCGATGACGTTTAGTGCAATTGAAAAACTGATCAAGGGCAGCCCGGTTGAGTTCTACGAATTCAAGCGCGGCGCCCAGTCATGGCGTTATACCTCGTCGGATGTGGCGCAGAGCTATAACGGCCAGACCTTCGACGCCGGCTTGATCAAGCGTTCGAAGCTCCGCTTCGGCGGCGGCCTGAGCAGCGAGTCGGTCACGATCACGCTGCCGCGCAACAACACGCTGGCCCATACGTATATCGCCTTTCCGGCGGCCGAGAACACGTCCGTGACGATCTACGGCAAGCACCGCAGCGATACGGAAACGGTTGTGCTTTGGATCGGCCGGGTCAAGAACGCCGAATTCAAATCCGCCGCCGTCGATCTGTTGTGCGAGTCGATCATGACCGCGCAGAAGGCCCAGGGCCTGCGGCGCACATTCGGGGCGCCCTGTTCGCACGCCTTGTATGATCAGACGCCGCTGTCCTGCAATGTCGTTAAAGAGTTGTATAAGGTCGCCGGCACGGTGCAGTCGGTGTCCGGCAACAGCGTGGTGTGCCCGGCCTTTGCCGGGCAGGACGACGGCTACTGGGTCGGCGGCCTGCTGGAATTTATCACCGCTGGCGGCGTGGTCGAAAAGCGCATGATGACCGCGCATGCCGGCGATACGGTCACGCTCTTGTCGCCGATCGAGTCGCTGGCCGCTGGCGTGTCGATCTCGGTTTATCCGGGCTGCGACCATAGCCCGGCCATGTGCGACGGCCGGTTCAATAATCTGCCCAATTACGGTGGTTTCCCTTATATGCCGACCAACTCGCCGTTCGGCGGCACCATGCTGTTCTAAAGGAGCGACCATATGTGGGTTCAAGTTGTATTAATCATCATTCAATTGATTGCCATGGCGCTGTCGGTACTGCTGGCCCCGAAGCCGAAAGCGCCGGAGGCGCAGGCGCTGGAAAATGTGCCGCAAGCCGACCCAAGCCGCTTCGTGCCGGTGCTGTTCGGCAAGCGCACCTTCAAATCGGCAAATATCGTCTGGTACGGCGACCGCTCGACCCGGCCGCACAAGGTCAGTCAGGGGAAAAAATAATGCGCATTTATCTGCATCACATGCGGCAAATGCCGCTGGGCGGCCGTACGGGCTATTGTGCGCGCGGCGCGCGGTCGTTTGCCGAGCATTACGGCCTGGACTGGGATGATTTTTGCAAGCACGGCATCGAGGCCGAGGTTCTGCTGGCGACCGGCGATTACCAGGCCGAACAGGTCGTCGAATTCGCCAGACAGCAGGAGGGCGGGCAATGAGCAAGGGCTCGAGTACCATTGCGGGATATTATTACTATCTGGGCTGGCAGGCGGCGCTGTGCCACGGGCCGATCGATGCCGTGACCAGGATCGTGTTTGCGGATCGTACGGCCTGGAGCGGCGCGGCCATGGATACCGAGATCGCGATCGACCAGCCCGGCCTGTTCGGCGGCGAATCCAAGGAAGGCGGCGTGTCCGGCCAGGTCTCTATCCTGTCCGGCAAGGCCACGCAAACGCAGGACAGTTATCTGGCCGGCGTGCTGGGCGAGGCGTCTATCCCGGCGTTTCGAGGCGTCTGCACGCTGCTGTTCAAAAGCTTCTATTACGCGCTGCACAATCCCTACATGAAGGCCATGGCCATCCAGGCCCAGCGCACTAATATCGACAGCCAGGGCGCACCGATGTGGTATCTGGCCAAGGCACGGATCGGCGACGACATGAACCCGGCCCATGGCATCCGCGAGCTGTATACTGATCGCAACTGGGGTATGGGCCTGGCGGCATCATTGATCGACGAGGCGTCATTTATGGCGGCGGCCGACACCTTATATAATGAAGGCAACGGCTTTTCGTTGATCTGGGAGCAGGCGCAATCAATCGACGACCTCATCAATATGGTGCTGGTGCAGATCGACGGCGTGATCCGCACCGATATCGCCACCGGCAAGATTCAGATCAAGCTGGTCAGGGACGATTACAGCGTTAATGACCTGCTATCGATTAGCGAAAATAACGTCATCGCGTTCGAATCGTTCCAGCGCTCCGGCTGGGAGGACACCATCAATGAGGTGGCGCTGATTTATCATGACGAGGGCACCGATCAGGATAAACCCGTTATCGTTCATGATATCGGCAATCAACAAATCCAGGGCCGGCGTATCTCCAAAACATTGCAAATGCCAGGCATATCGAACGCGACGCTGGCGCAAAAGGTCGCGCAGCGCGAGTTGCGCGTGTCGTCGACGCCCTTGTCGGCGATCCGGCTCAAATGCAACCGGACGGTCTGGGGGCTCAACAAGGGCGATGTCTTCAAGTTCAGCTGGAATAAGTACGGGATAGCCGATGTCGTTTACCGGATCGGCGATATCGATTTCGGCACCATTAACGACAGCGCCATCATTATCACGGCGGTCGAGGATGTGTTCGCGTTCCCGGCCTCGGTGTATTACACACCGATCGATTCATTATGGGCCGATTCACCGAGCGCGCCTGTCGCTGCCACCTATCAGCGCGTTTACGAGGCCACCTATTGGGATTCGGTGTTCAATCTGTCGGCGGCCGACCATGCCCAGCTGGGGGCGAACTTTGCGTTCGTGGCGGCCTGCGCGGTCAAGCCTAAATCCGATTTTTTCGGCTTCGATCTGCAGACGCGGGTTGGAGCGGCGGCCTATGCCCCGGCCGGCAGCGGCCAATTCTGCCCGACCGCTACTGTGACGGCAGCGTTGGGCTTGGCCGTCAGTAATGCCGCCATCGCCATCGCCAACGGCTACAATCTTGATCAGGTGGCGGTCGGCCGCTATGCGTTGCTGGATGATGAGTTGGTGGCCGTCACCACGATTGACCTGGTTAACAGCACGGTCAGCCTCGATCGCGGCGTGTTGGATACCGTGCCGGTCGCTCATGCCGCCGGTGCCAGGCTGTACTTTATTGACGATCACCAGGCGTTTGAAACCCTGGAGCGGATCAGCGGCGAAACCGTCAATGCCAAGATATTGCCGACCGCACCCTTGGGCAAACTCGACCTGGCCGACGCCGCTGAACTAACTGTTTCGTTGACTGGGCGCGCCCAGAAACCGTATGCCCCCGGCAATGTCAAACTGAACGGGGACGCCTACCCTGCAGCAGCGTTGTCTGGAGCCATCACGGTGACCTGGTCGCATCGCGACCGGCTGCAGCAAACGGCCTCGCTGGTGCCGCAATCGGCAGGCAATATCGGCCCCGAGTCTGGCGTTAGCTATACGGTCAGCCTGTACGACGGCGCAACTCTCAAGGAGCAGGCCACCGGACTGACCGGCACTACGCACACGTTCGCGCTGTTTACATTAACCGATCCGCGCGTGGAGCTGTTCGCGGTCAGGGACGGCATCAACTCGCACCAGACGCATGTGATTGGGTTTGGTTGGGCGTGAGCCGGTTATCTGTAGAACTGTAACAGCTCATCCATAACCGGATCGATTTTGGTTTTTACGCCTTGCCACTTCATTAAAGACAAACCGCCATTGCCGACCAGGTGATAATTGGCTCTCGCAATCACGGATCGCCTGTCTGATATTTCAATGTCGGCGGTACATAGATAAGTCGTAAAATCCCAGGATTGGCGGGCCGTATAGGTTAACCGATAATCGCAGGAGTCAGGGGCGGGTGTTACCCCCATGAAGTAATGATCATAGCGCTGATCATCCCCACTTCGTATGGCGTTATCAACGGTTGACTGGATAAATGTGCTCTCTATATGATGCCGCGATAGTCCTTCGGCTATTACCGGAACCAGCTCGTCAACGATCACTTTGGGGTTTTCCGTGATGCAAATATGCTTGACGTTATAAGCCGCATCAAGCGGCTGAACCGTCACCGACGTGCACCCGACAGCCGACAACCCGGCCATCATGAAAACAGTTTTTTTAATCACGTTGCAGATCCTTTGAATGGTAGGCCGCTATTGCAACCGGGCCCATCCCATAGCAAACGCAGCCGCTCGATGGTATCAAAATGGATCAGTCTGCGTAAAGTCAGACGCTGGTGTTTAATCGGAGGTATCTATGGGGAGTGTATTGCAGAATGAGTAATTAAGTTGCGTTATTTGCAAGTAAGATTTGTGCCAAATATCGCGCAAATCTGTGCCAAATATCGCGCGCCGCTACAGCAGGAAATCACAATTCAATAAGCCGTGGATCCGAGAGATTCAATCAAGGCTGGTTTTTACCGGTCTTTTTTGTGTCTATTGAATCGGCAGTAAGTGCGGCAGATTTTGAGCTAGTGCGACATTTTTGCGACATTTTTTATTTCAGGCATAAAAAAAGGCCTAGATTTTCACCTAAACCTTTGATTTATATGGTGGGGCGTCAGGGACTCGAACCCTGGACCCATGGATTAAGAGTCCACTGCTCTACCAACTGAGCTAACACCCCATGTAGGAAACTTGGTCGGTCATTCTATAGTATTTTCCGCTAAAATCCAACATAAACTATGCACGGCAAGTGTTTTTATTTGTTAACAAAGCCGAGGCCTCAAGCGTTTCTGCCATGATGCAGGCTGAGCTTGACCAATGAGCCGCCGAGGAAGATCATGTTGATGCCCAACAGCAGGCCGAGCACCCATGCGGCCGTGCCGGGCCAGCCGGCCCAGACGACGATGGCCAGCATCAGGGCGGTAAAGCCGCTGAACAATACCCAGCCCCAATGTTCCAGCGGGCGCATCATGAAGGCCAGGGAAATCTTTGCGATGCCTTCCATGGCAAAAAACAGCGTCATCAGCATGGTCAGGGTCAGTACCCCTTTCGCCGGTTGCGCGACCAGAAAATAACCGATGATCACCTGGAGAATGCCGATAAAAATCCACAGGTTAAAGCCCGGCATCGATATGAAACGCACAGATCTGGCAATCTGAACAATGCCGCCCAGCAGCAGCAGCCAGCCGATGAATAAAGCGATCGCGATGGTAAAAATCTGCGGTACGATGATGGCCGCGATGCCGAGAATGACGAAAAATGCCCCCTCCGCCAGGAAGAATTTCCAATGCAGCCTGAGAAATTCCCGCATTCTCTGCTGCATCTCCCGTATTTCGATTTCAATTTTTTCGGTCATTGTTCATCTCCTCATGATTATTGAATTCCACAGCCCAGCCGTCGCGGCTTTTGCATGCCGGCGGATGCCCTATCCTTCCGTCTGAGCGGCGAACCGGTCGTTTAACCAGCCCAGGTTTCGGCTGTGGGTAAGCACCACGACTTCGTCGTTGGCCTTGAAATCAAAGTCCGCCTCGGGAATTTTGAATTTGCCATTCCGGTACAGGCAGATGATCCGGCACTGGTCGGGCAGTTCCAGCGAGCCGATGGCGTCCTCGATCGCCGGATGGACGATGAAAGAGAACACCCGCGCCTCATCCTTGATCATCGCGCTCAACTCCAGCAAATCCTGCCCTTCGATCATGTCGGCCAGGTAACGGCCGATGGTCTGGTCGGGAACGATGGTATCTGTCAAACCCAGTTCCACGCAAATATGCACGAATTCGGGATCTTCGATTTTGGTGATGACGCGCTTGAAGCCCAGGGAGCGTCCCACCAGGCTGGCGATGATGTTGATCTGATCGTTGCCTGTCAGGCAGAAAAGGAAATTGACGTCCCTGGGATCTGTTTCCCTTAAAATCGCGGGCTTGCTGCCGTCGCCATGAATAAAACCGCAGGCGAATTCGTCCGTCAGCGCATCGATCCGGTCTTTATCCTGCTCGATAATGATGACTTCGTGCCCTCTGTTCATTAAGATTCTGGCTGTCATGGTCGCCAGAGAACCGGCACCCAGAAATACGGCTCTCATAATTCCCTCACTCTCCTTCCGAACCAGGTTTTCGGATATAAAAACACCAGCAAGGCGACAATTTCAAGACGTCCCGCCAACATATCAAAGCACAGTATCAGTTTCAACGCCGGCTGCAGATCGGCACGCGTGATGCCGGACGACAGCCCCGTGGTGGCAAGCGCCGAGACCACTTCAAACAATGAATCCAATGGATGATACCCCATCGCCACAAAAGGCAGCCAGGAACCGACCATCAGCGCCAGCCCCCATCCCAGCAAGGTCAGCACGCCGTTTATTTCCTCCGCGGCAATGGTTTTCCCGGCCAGACGCGGCTTGAGCACGCTGTGGTCCGGCATCGCCGGCTTTTGCACCGCGTAATGCATCAGTTTCAACAGGATCAGGACGCGTAGAATTTTAAGCCCGCCCGCGGTCGAGCCCACGGCCCCGCCGGTAGCCATGGCAACGATCATCACGACTTTGGCGACGGCATCCAGCCGGGTGATGTCCAGGCTGCTAAAGCCCGTCGTCGTCTGCGCCGACATCGCAAGCATCGCCCCTTGCAAGGCGGCGATATCCCAATCCATGCCTTCCTTGATGTGCATGCTCAGCATCAGCGTCACCCCGGCAAAGAACAGGCACGCCATCAGCCCCAAGGTTTCATCGAGTTCCATTGACCGGCTCAAACCGTGCCGATAAAAACGGTAATACAAGGGTAACGATATAGCGCCTGATACAACAACCAGAGATACAACAAACCCGGCCGGCAATGAGTTCAATCCGGCCAGGCTGTCGTTAAAATTGGAGAAACCGCCGGTTGAAACGGCGCTCAGGACATGAACAACCGCTGTCAGGCCATCCACGCCCATCAAATAAAGCAGCGCCATCGGTATCAAAGTCAGAATCAGATAAACCTGCGTGACCTGCCGGGCATGGCTATGTATATCCATGATGGCGTTTTCCCGTTCAAGCTCTTGCCCGAGCAGGCGGCGATTGGCCGGCTGCACCCCCATCAGCAGAGCAATGACCAGCACGACGAAGCCCAGGCCGCCATACCATTGCATCCAGGAGCGGGCAAACAGAAAGCCTTTCGGCTTGTCTTCAACCTCGGACAAGGTGGTCAAGCCGGTCGTCGTAATGCCGGAGACCGCTTCAAACAAGGCATCCAGAAACGGCAAACCCGCGCCCATGAACGGATAAACCAGCGATACGGCGCCCACCAGAAACGCAATCACGGTCACCGTCAGGGCTTCATTGACCTGAATATGCGCCGGCGCCGGCCAACGAACGAAAGGCCGCGACAGGGCGGCCAATGCAACGGCGACCATAGCGAAACGCAATGACAGTCCGTATTCCTGATAAAGCAGCGCCACTAGGGCCGGCACCGCCACCAGACCGGCCTGCACCAGTATCAGTTGCGCCGCGTATTTGAGAATGACCGGGCCGCGGATGGCATACATCAATAACGAGGCGCGTTCATTCATCGAACCGCAGCCTCTTGCATCGGTTGCGCGGCCGTTTCATCGGCGCGCAACCGGCTCAGCGGGTCCTGCCGGTAGTAAAGCCGAAGCTGCCGGTAGACATCGGAAAAATGCGTCTGCACAATGTCGGGCGCGCAGAAGAAATATTCGCTGAACACGGCGAAAAACTCGGCGGGGCTGATCGCCGCATAAGGATCGACACAAACCGGGTGATCATGCTCAAGGCGACGATTCAACTCGTCATAGGCCCTGCTGAACGCATCGGTCCAGGGCGGCACGGGCATGGCCGCGTGCAGCGGCGGCATGCCGTTGGCGCTGCCGTCCAGCATATCCAGTTTGTGCGCGATTTCATGGATAATGACGTTGTGGCCCTGATACCCTGCCCGGTTGTCCTGCTCGATATCCTGCCAGGACAGAATCACCGGCCCGCGTTCCCATGACTCGCCGCTTAGCACCCGGTCCTGATGATGGACGATGCCCATCCCATCGATTTCATCGCGACTGACCCGGAAAGCGCCGGCATAAATCACCACCTCGCGCCATGGCGAGAACAGCCTTGTTCCCAAATACAGAACCGGCAGGCAGGCCGTTGCGGCCACCTGCACGCGCATGGTCTCGGTCACCTCGAATCCCTGGGCGCCGATGATGTTTTTTTCGTGCAGAAATAACGTGCTCAGCTCGCGCAGATGCGCTTTTTCGACGGAGCTCAGTCCCCGCAGCACAGGTAGCCTGTCGGTTGCGTTTTCCCACAGATCATGACCGATTAGATAGCGCCGCAGAACATACCGAACCCATGCGCGCCTGAAAATATTCATCGGCAGAACTCAGACCTGTTTATCACGGCCCAGGGACATGAGCACGATAACCAGGAAGATAATGACCAGTACCGGCCACAGATAAGGCGCCATGATGAAAACACCCGCCACGACAAACAGCAACATACCCAGAAACAGCATCATGCCGGTGCCCACAAGCACCAGCAGCACGAGCAGGACGGTAAAAAACAGCATGAGCAGCAGGGTCGGAATCGCGGCCAGACGGGCCAGGGGATCGGCCACCGGCTCGCCATTGATCGTCAGGCTGAACTGGCCCAGACCTGGATGCAGAATATAGCTTAAAACGGCGATCAACGCGCCGATGGCCAACAGCTTGATAATCAGATGAGTGTTTTTTTTCCGGTTCATAAGTTGGTGTTTAGTAGGTCGGGTTAGCGCAGCGTAACCCGACATTTGCAACTCCGGTGCGTCGGGTTACGCTACGCTAACCCGACCTACACATTATCGGTACCCATATTCATCCGGCCGGCCAGGCCTAATCGCGCACCTCCGGCATGTACTCGCCATGCTCGATGATGTATTCCTTATGCTCGATCAGCACGCCGATGGTCAACAGCTTGATGATCAGTAGGTCGGGTTAGCGCAGCGTAACCCGACATTTGCAACTCCGGTGCGTCGGGTTACGCTACGCTAACCCGACCTACACATTATCGGTACCCATATTCATCCGGCCGGCCAGGCCCAATCACGTATCTCCGGCATATCCTCGCCATGCTCGATGATGTATTCCTTATGTTCGATCAGCACGCCGATGGTCAACAGCTTGATGATCAGTAGGTCGGGTTAGCGCAGCGTAACCCGACATTTGCAACTCCGGTGCGTCGGGTTACGCTACGCTAACCCGACCTACACATTATCGGTACCCATATTCATCCGGCCGGCCAGGCCCAATCGCGCACCTCCGGCATGTCCTCGCCATGCTCGATGATGTATTCCTTATGTTCGATCAGCTTGTCGCGCATGATCTGCTTGACGTGAGCGCCGACATAGCGCAGTTTCGGCACCCGGTCGATGACGTCGATGACCAGATGGAAGCGGTCCAGGTCATTGAGCACGACCATATCGAACGGTGTCGTGGTCGTGCCCTCTTCCTTGTAGCCGCGCACATGCAGGTTTTCATGGTTGGTCCGGCGATACGTCAGGCGGTGGATCAGCCAGGGGTAGCCATGATAGGCGAAGATGATCGGCTTATTATCGGTAAACAACGAATCGAAATCCTTGTCCGACAGGCCGTGCGGATGCTCCGTGGTCGGCTGCAGTCGCATCAGGTTGACGACATTGACGACGCGGATTTTCAGTTCAGGAAAAAACTCACGCAACAGCGTCACCGCGGCCAGCGTTTCCAGCGTCGGGATATCGCCGGCGCAGGCCATCACGACATCGGCCTCGTCGTTGCGGTCGTTGCTGGCCCATTCCCAGATGCCGATGCCGGCCGTGCAATGCTTGATGGCCGCGCTCATATCCAGATACTGCAGTTGCGGCTGCTTGCCGGCCACGATGACGTTGACCCGGTTGCGGCTGCGCAGACAGTGATCGGTCACCCACAGCAGGGTATTGGCGTCGGGCGGCAGGTAGACGCGGATCACCTCGGCCTTCTTGTTGACCACATGGTCGATAAAGCCCGGGTCCTGATGGCTGAAGCCGTTGTGGTCCTGGCGCCAGACGTGTGAGGTCAGCAGGTAGTTCAGCGAGGCGATGGAGCGGCGCCATGGAATGTCCTTGGTGACCTTGAGCCATTTGGCGTGCTGGTTGAACATCGAATCGATGATATGGATAAACGCCTCGTAGCAGGAAAACAGACCATGACGTCCGGTCAGCAGATAGCCTTCCAGCCAGCCCTGGCACTGATGCTCGCTGAGCACTTCCATAATCCTGCCGTCCTTCGACAGATGTTCGTCAGTATCATAAATCTCGCCGGTGAACGCTTTGTCGGTCGCCTCGTACACCGCGCCGAGCCGGTTTGACGCGGTCTCATCAGGCCCCATGATCCGGAAATTGCGCTGATCCTTGTTGTCCTCCAGGATGTCCCTGAGAAACTGGCCCATCACGCGCACCGATTCGGCCGATTCGGTGCCAGGATTCTTCACCTCCACGGCATAGTCGCGAAAATCCGGCATTCTCAAATCCCGCAGCAACAGGCCGCCGTTGGCATGCGGATTGGCGCCCATGCGCCGCTCGCCTATCGGGGCCAGTTCCGCCAGTTCCTGAATCAGCGTGCCGTTTTCATCGAACAGCTCTTCCGGCTTATAGCTGAGCATCCACTGTTCCAGCATTTTCAAGTGCTCGGGGTTATCGCCGATCCTGGAAAGCGGGACCTGGTGCGAACGCCACGTATTCTCGACCGGCAAGCCGTCGACCACTTCCGGACCGGTCCAGCCTTTCGGGGTTCTCAGAATCAGCATCGGCCAGCGCGGGCGCTCGGAGTAGCCGTTGGTGCGCGCGTCTCGCTGGATGGCGGCGATTTCCTCAAGCATGACATCGAGCGTGGCCGCCATCATCTGATGCATGATTTCCGGCTCGTCGCCCTCGACGAAATGGGGCTTGTAGCCGTAGCCGGTGAACAGGGCGCATAGTTCGTCATTATCGATGCGCGCCAGAAAGCTGGGATTGGCGATCTTGTAGCCGTTCAGATGCAGAATCGGCAATACTGCACCGTCGCGCTCGGGATTCAAAAACTTGTTGGAGTGCCAACTGGTCGCCAGCGGCCCGGTTTCCGCCTCGCCGTCGCCGATCACGCAGCACACCAGCAGGTCGGGATTATCAAACGCCGCCCCGTAGGCGTGGGACAACGCATAGCCGAGTTCACCGCCCTCATGGATGGAGCCCGGCGTTTCCGGCGCGACATGGCTCGGAATGCCGCCCGGAAACGAGAACTGCTTGAACAGGTTCTGCATGCCTTCGGCGTCTTTGGAGACGTTGGGATAGAACTCGCTGTAGGTCCCTTCCAGATAGGTGTTGGCGACCAGGCCCGGACCGCCGTGGCCGGGGCCCGCGATATAAATGACGTTGAGGTCGCGCGCCTTGATCACGCGATTGAAGTGCACATAAATGAAATTCAGGCCGGGCGTGGTGCCCCAGTGCCCCAACAACCTTGGCTTCACATGTTCCAGTTGCAACGGCTCCTTGAGCAGCGGATTGTCGAGCAGGTAAATCTGTCCTACCGATAGATAGTTCGCCGCGCGCCAATAAGCATTGATGCGCTCGAGTTCTTGCTCGGAAAGAGGCAATGCCGATGGTTCCTGATGGCTAGTCATTATGATCTCCAATGGTTAATGTATAGGTGTGGTAAGCGATGATCTGTTCTTCGTTGGTTGGAATCACCCAGACCGAAACACGGCTTTTCGCGCTGCTGATTTGCGCCGCGTTGTCGCGATTGGCTTCCGGATCGATATCGATGCCGAGCCAGGCGGCGGCGCTGCAGATTTTTTCGCGGATCACGGCCGCCCGTTCGCCGATGCCGGCGGTGAAAACCAGCGTATCCAGCCCCCCCAGCGCGGCGGCCAGGGATCCCAGTTCGCGGCGGATATGGTAGACGAAGACCTCGATGGCCTTGCGGGCATCGGCCTGGTCGCTGCCGAGCAGGGTTTTCATGTCGCCGCTGATGCCGGACAGGCCGGCCAGGCCGGACTGATAATGCAGCAGGTCCGAAACGGCATCGACCGTCATGTGTTTTTCCCGCAGCAGGTACAGCACCACCGCCGGATCGATGGAGCCGCAGCGCGTGCCCATCGGCAGGCCGTCCAGCGGCGTGAAGGTCATGGTCGTGGCGATGCTTTGCCGCTGCCTGACCGCGCACAGACTGGCGCCCTGCCCCAAATGCGCGATCACCACGCGCCCGTCGGCCTCGGCATCCGAATACGCCGGCAGGGCATCGATGATGTATTCGTAGGACAAGCCATGAAAACCGTAACGGCGCACGCCTTCCCGGTACAGCGATTTCGGCAGCGCGAAGGTGTGGGCGACTTCGGGAATGGTATGGTGGAAGGCCGTGTCGAAACAGGCCACCTGCCTCATCTCGGGATACAGCCTCCGCAAGCCGCGGACGGCGCTCAGGTTATGCGGCTGATGCAGCGGCGCCAGCGGAACCAGCGCTTCGAGATCGGCCAGCACGGCCTCATCGATCAGCGCCGGGCGGATATAACCGCTGCCGCCATGCACGATGCGATGCCCGACCGCCAGCACCTGCAAATCGTTGTCATGCTCGTCCAGCCAGTCCAGCAGCACACGCAAGGCCTCCTGATGATCCTGTATCGGCAGCGCGCGGCTGGTACCCTGGACCTTGAATTGCGCCTCGCTGCCGATGCCGGCAATCTGCCCCCGATACAGCGCCTCGGGATGCCGGCTGCCGTCGGCGGCAAAAATCGCGAACTTGATGCTCGATGAGCCGGCATTGATGACGATTATCGCTTCTTGCATAGGGCGCTCTTTTATTATTTGTTTTGAGAACACTGGGCGACCAACCGGTCGCTCCTACGGGTTTGTTGTGGGGCGGCTTCGCCTAGAGCGACTACTTTTGGTAGCCGCCCAAGGCGAATACCCTAAAGGGCACAAGTACCCAGAGGGCATAAATAAATTCGCCCCTACAGTTCCAGCCGCTAATCCTTTTCCATCTCGGGCGTATAGCTGCCGGTACGAGCCGCGCCGTTCAGCTTCGCGCGCCTGTAAAGCGCCTGTTGCGCCGCCTGTATATTTTCATCCTTGCCCTGCCAGGTCTTCAATACTGGTTCCTGCAAGGCCCGTGCGTAGGAAAAGCTCAACTGCCAGGGCGCATTGCCGGCCAGCGTATTGATTGCGTTCAGATTGGCTGTCGCTTGTTCGGGCGTCTGGCCGCCGGACAGAAAATTTATTCCGGGCACGGCCGCCGGCACGGTCCGGCGCAGCTGCTTCAGCGTTTGCTCGGCGATTTCCTCGGGACCGGCCTTGTTCGGCGCGTCCTTGCCCGGCAGCACCATGCTCGGTTTCAGCACGATGTATTCCAGCGCCACGCGATGCCGGTACAGGGCGTGGAAAACCGCGTGCTGAACGGCTTCGGTGACTTCAAAGCAACGTTCGATGGTGTGGTCGCCGTCCAGCAGCACTTCCGGCTCCACGATGGGCACGATGCCCAGCGACTGGCAGATGGCCGCGTAACGGGCCAGCACCTCGGCATTGGCCTTGATGCCCAGCGCCGTCGGGTTGTGGCCGGCGACGTTGTAAACCTCGCGCCACTTGGCGAAGCGCGCGCCCTGCTCCTTGTAGCCTGTCAGCCGGTCGGCCAGGCCGTCCAGGCCTTGCGTGATCAGATCACCCGGCGCATTGGCCAACGCAATCGTGCCTTTGTCGACCTTGATGCCGGGCACGATGCCCTGCTCGGCCGCCGCCTGCGGCAGCGGCTTTCCATCGGCGGTTTTCTGGCCCAGCGTTTCTTCAAACAGGATCACGCCGCTGATGAATTCACCCAGTCCCTGCGTGGTCAGCAACAGCGCGCGGTAGGCGCGGCGGTTCTCCTCGGTCGATTCCACATTGACCGCCTTGAAGCGCTTGGCGATGGTCGGCAAGCTCTCATCGGCGGCCAGTATGCCTTTTCCTTCGGCCACCATATCGGCAATAGTGGCTTGTAATTCGCTTTGAATACTCATGTGCAATCTCCGGTAGCTTATGCGGCAGTCATAGAGTCTAACAGAATACTTTTGATATACGACCCGAGGGAGCGGGCAATTGCTCAAAAAATGTCTTACGGCATTGCCGGGCGAAAAGCCGACGTTAACCAGCCTGCGGGCGCCTAAGCGGCACGACGCGCGGGAAAGCGGTTCGGGTCGTTCACGAAGCATTCACGGATGCGCCACAGGCCGCGTCACACCTGGCTTTTCTGGCTGAATTCACGAACTAACGCCCAGACAAATGATCTTAATTATCTCCACTGTGAGGAGAGTAGAAATGAAAACACTAAAACTAAAAGCAGTACATGGGCTCTTGTTTGCGGCCGCCGGTTTCATGGCGTGCCTTATGCCGATGAAGGCCGGCGCGAATGTCGATTCCCACAGCCAAAGCGGTCCGCGGCTGATCTATCAATCCCGTTCAATCAATCACAATATCTACAGCTACCTGAGCAGGCTGGCCGGGGAACTTTCTATCAAACCGAAACTGATCTATGTCAGCCGCGCTTATGGTCCGGCCATACACAGTTACCGGCATTCGGGCACTGAACAGACGGCCGAGTGGAATGTCGAGTATGTGAACAAGGCATACAATCCGGCCATATTCAGCTACGAATCGTCGATTCATCCCGGATATGGAACGCCCGTAAAGGACTGAACTTTCCGGTAAGTAATGGGCATGGAATAAATCAGGGAATTGTAGGTGCGAATTCATTTATGCCCTATGGTACTTGTGCCCTTCAGGGTATTCGTACTGTGCGAATGAATTCGCACCTACATAGGAAACTCATCCGCGCACTTGGGGAAGTTATTTTATGCGCGTTCCTAAGCAAAACACCTTCGGCAAGACTTGCTTGAGCTTGCCGAAGGCATCACCGCGAACGGCTTAACCCAGGCGGCCTGCCCGCTATCTGAACATCCACAGAAGCGCGCAGCGTGATACGGCGTTCACGCCGGAGGCTTGACCGAAATGTCCGGAGGATACGCGCCATCCTCCGGACTGCCGTCACGGATGGCTTGCCGAACCGATTTCAAAACTGAAGTCGGCGTCCCAGGGCGGATTGGGATTTCCTGCCGTCGGCGCGATGGCGGCAAAGCGGTGGCAATCCGTGCAGGTCAGGTTCTGCGCATAGGTCTCGAGCGTCACATTGGCGACCTTCACCGTGGGCAACATGCTGGCGAGCTGATGGGGCACTTTCTCGGGTTTTGCGGGGTCCTGGATCGGCGAGGTCGACCAGATTACGTTGACCAACTGATAATTGCGCCAGACCGATTGCGGGAAGGCCCCGGCAATGGCTTTTTGAGCGATGGCATTGGCATTCCGGGCATCGCTATCGATCGGCACGACCCGCGTCACCTGGACCGGCACGGGACCGGGGCAGCCCTGGCCCAGATAATAGGGCGGCGGCTGATTGGGTTGGCAACTTACCGTTACCGGCGAGGTTTTGCCGCTGGGCAAACAGCTCGGCGACACCGACAGTTGCCGCGTCTGGCAGTTAGCGTTATAGAAATTATACGCCCCGCTCGAGTTTGAGGACCCCGGCACATTATCGACATGCTCGAAAGTGGACCAGATCCAGGTCGGCTGACTCTGTGTCTTGTGAAGGATATGAAAACCGACCAGCGCCACCGTGGTCGAGCGGCAGGTATTGCTGGCCGTATCGACGACCACGGCGGGAGTCAGCTTATAGCGTTGCCATTTGCTATTGGACGGATCAGTCACCTCCATCCAGGCCGCCTTGAGCTCGATAGCCCCGGTCGGCCCGCCCGACTGCAAGGACCCTTTCGGCAAAACAATAGGCTGTCCGTTGCCGTCATTCACCCAGGCGGCCTGCCGGTCAGCGTTATAGAACTGGTTGCTGTACACATAATTGTATTCGTCCTGATTGATGCGCACTTCGTACCAGACATTGGTGCCGTTTTGCGCGCCCAGCCAGCTGGGAGCCTGGGTCGGAAAGGCTTCGTCGATGCTGTCCGGAAAATCGAACTCGGTGGCGAACTTGCTGGTGAACTTCGACGTGGCACGGAACAGGCGCATCGAGCCGGCCTGCTCCGCCGTGATCCCCGCCTGTGTTTGGCAATCCGGGGGAATCACAGGCTGCGTGCCCCAGGCCGGGGGCTTGGCGCCGCCCGGCTGAAAGAGCAGTTCCCTGGGCATATAGGTTTCCCATTGCACCGGGTTCAGGTCGCCGGGATCGCCGAACCCGGCCCCCTGCACAGTCGGCCAGTTCAGGGTAATCAATTGCCACCAGGCGAAACAGTCGGCATCCAACTGATTGCTCAGGATCGGCGCGTCGCCCGGCACGGACGAAACAAACGGCACCTTCAGCAGGCCGCAGTTAAAAGTCGCCAGCGCCGGGGAACGGGCGCCTGGCTGCTCCGGCAAGGCAGTGGCCTCCAGGCACACCGTCAAACCGGCAATCAGACCGGCAGCAGCCGCCCTCCCCGCGTTACGGCATAACACTCTCTTTCCGCTAAACATCATAGCTTGCCCTCATTGTGTCTGAATCGCGCCGGCCGCCACGACATTGATAAGCGCCGGCATGGCCGCGCCCTGGGGCTGGCCGTAATTGGTGAGATGCAGACCGCGCAGTCCGGGCGTGGCATTGCTTGCCACACTGACCTCGAGCAGCATGGCAGTTGCCTCTGACGGATAGGAGTTGCCCGGCACCGCGTAGTTGATCGAGGAAGTACTGCCGATGGCCATCGCTGTCACGCCGTCGCCCGTAATACTGACGGCCGGCAGTCGGTTACCTGGCTGTACCGTGGCGCCGGTCAACACCATCGGTACTTTTAAGGCGCCTTGCCTGACAAACGGCGCAATCAGGGTGCTGTTGCTGATGAGCGTCATGGCCTGGTTAACGGGATTGGCGACCGGGCGGTACGCCATGGCCCTGAAGATCTCGGCATGGAACAGCTGCAGCGGTTGCGCCAGGGTATCGCTGCCGGAAGTCGGGCCCACGCAGTCCAGCGCCGGCGGCGAGGCTTTATCGATGGCGGTCGCCACTATCTGCATCAGAAACGTGCGGGCGATCTGGCCGCCCCACTGGATTGGCTGATTGTTGATCGTGATGTCCGACACAGTGTAGCCTTTGTCCGGCGGCACCGCATAGGTCGCGTGCAGGATGAAATTGCCGGGCAACTGGCCGTTCTCCCCATTCAGGGTTTTCGTCCCGCGCATAATGGTCCAGAAAGCGGCCGGGTCGGTACCGTCCGGCGTTCGATAACTGCTGAAGTCCGGCATCTGAATATAAAGCCCCGGCGGATTGGTCAGCGTCACGGCGTTACCGAACGACACCAACTTGTTCGTCGTCTGCCCGATGTGGGGATCGCTGTTTCTGTGGGGCTGGCCGTACTGGGCGCAGCAAATCAGAGCGTTAGGGTCATTGTTGCCGATTTTGCGCTGGAGCGTCGCGGCGGAGGCCAGGCCGATCTCCGTTTGCAAAGTGTTGGGGGTGCTGGTCAGGTGCATCGCGCCGCCGGCCGAATCGCTCGAATCGGTGCCCGAATTCCATTTGTTGAGCGGATTGTAGCCCGGCCGGCCGGTCGAGGGATCGATGACCACTTTGTTGTCCTTGTCATAGAGATAAAGGTCCTCAATCCGGATTTGCGGCTTACCGAGAGTGCTTTGATACAGCTCTAGCACTCTGTTCGGATCGATCATCCATAAGGAATTCCAGTATTCCGGATTCTCGCAGACGAAATCGACGCGAATGATCTTGCCCTGGGCGTTGCGGGTAACGCTCCACTCGCAGTATTCATCCTGCCAGCCGCGCGGTCCGTAAGGCCCATAGGGCAAATTTTCGCTCTGCCCGGTGCACGGGTCTTTGGTAATCGGCGGAAAGCTCTGTTTATTGGTCTGGTAGCCGGTATCGGCGAGGGCCAGCTGCTCCTGATCCGAAAGTTGCGGGAAATAGAAACCGATGCGGCCGGGAAAGGCGCTCCAGGTGATATTCGCCACCGTTGCGCCCTGCGGGATGGCCGTATCCAGCGGGTTGAAGTAATTGCTGATGCCCGTTGCATTGGTCGAGTTCCACGGGTTGCCGGTGATGCCCTGTTGCGTGAATCCGTTCAGGTTGATATTCCACTGCGCTTCGAGGGCCGCCTGCATGCCCGAGTGATTGGGAAAATCTATTTGTTTTGCCGGCGTCCAGAACTGAAAGGGTGTGTTCATGGTGATCTCTCTATTAGTGAAGCTTGGCCTTTGCAGGCCCCGCTTGTTATCGACGATATGTCCTTTCCCTGGTTTGCAAAGTGTCCAGGTTCTGAGCGTAAGTCATTTGCCTGATTACACTGGATGTGTCGGCGAACGATGCGCCTCGTTTGCGTTTGATGCGCTGGCTGCGTCGCCGATAGCGCCTGCGTTTGGGCGGCACATCCCATGCAAGATTTCAATTCCGGGACGCAAATTAGCCCAACCCTTAATTGAAACTTAAATTCATCTTTCACAACCAGCTTAAGTATCTATCACAGCCAACTCTTTAATATCAATAGAACGATACTCAAAAACGATATGCCAGCGGCGGACAAGCAGGCCGTGAGCTTGACGCCCGCATTGGTTCAGGCGCATCGGCTATTTTGATTTTGCCCGAACCGGCACGATTACTTGCAGGTCCCGGAATCAGTTTTCGCGCATCAGGGCGATCAGTGCAGTTTCAACCACCTGGTTTTTATGGGTCCTTGCCAGGTCCAAGGCGGTTTTGCCCTGGGCGTTTTTGCTATTGATATCGGCGCCCAACGATACTAATTCCTCGGCGATGCCCGGATTGGTATTGTATTGCGCCGTGACCATCAGGGCGGTTTCTTTATTGTTCACTCTTTTGTTGATGTCGGCGCCTAACGCGACCAGTTCTTTAATTATTTCCGGGTATTTGCTGTAACCGGCCGCCCCGGTAAGAGGCGTGCCTGAAAACAGCGGATCGGCCTCGTTCACATCCGCGCCACGCTCGACTAACGCCCTGATAACGGCTGTATCCGGGTTGCTCATTGCCGCCCACATCAATACGCTGCCATTTTTATTGCCTTCTTTCAAAGCCTCTGCAGGTATTTCGTTCACGGATGCCAGCGTCGCGGTCTCCCAATACTGGCGCGTGCTGTATTCCCTATAAGGGTTAAGCAGTTTTAAGGCGGCAAGCAATGCGACCGCGACGACCAGGGCAACGATATATTTTGGACTGACTGACTGCATGTTTTTTTCTTTTCCTTTTTTAACAAAATAAATATATGCGAGCATGGGCTTTTGGTTTCGGAACGGCTCGTTGCCGGCATTCGCAGAGACGGTAACGCCTCCGCTCAGGCGCCGATACTGGAAGCTCCGCGGACGCGATATCGGTGTTCGGGAGCGGAACCGGAATAACATCCTTCGATGACGCCAAAGCAGGATGCCGCTGGGTGCCTGACGAATGATTTAAAGTTCCGGAGATTAAGTATAGTCAGCCCTGGGAAATTGTGGTCCGGGGTTAAAGGCGGCTGACGCTGGGGCCGGACAACACCGGTTTGATTGCCGTTGAAGGCTTTGTCGGGCACGGCCAGGGAAGCCGATGGCAGTCTGAATTTGTCCTTGATCTTGCCCTCGGCCAGCAACCGCGCTTTAAACCCCGGCTGCCGTCGCTAGAAATCGATAACGCCGGTGGCGGTCAACTCAAACGGCCCGGACGGGTCCTGAATCACGACGAAATCGGCGCTGCCGCTAGCTGTCTTGAACCGGCCCGTCCCGCCGACAAAAAAGAAGACGCCGGTGGCGATACCCGTGCTGGTATCCAGTTCCGCGTCTTCAAATTCGACATAGAGTTCATCACCGTTGGCGGCCATGAAAGTCTGTTGCGAACTGGCCAGTATGAGATGAGGTTCCGGACCCGGGCTGAACATCATCGTCCCGGCGCCGGCCCAGTTGCCAAGATGGGTTCCCGTACCCGTGACGGTAATGTCGCCGCCCGTCGGAGGATTCCCCCCCGTAAAGGTCACGTTGCCCTCCCCGTGCAAACTGAAAGGGCGTTCGGCAGCCGCTGCCGGGAAGGAACCCAGCAGGAAGAGGGTCAGCGTCAAGACGTACATATTGCGAGAATGTTTCATCGGTAATCTCCTGTAATTTCCATGAATCAAAACGACAGTCAGAACCCGGGCTATTCAGTCCGGCCGCAACGTTTACTTAAGGAACATGCGGATTCAACGTTCCAAGGGCAAGAATGATTGTTATGTAGGCGCGAATTCATGCGCACGCACAACTTCATGCAAGTCACTGACAACAAATAAGACTTAAGCGCTGCATTTCAGAAACCGGCTGATTGTCGACGCCGTGCCTACCGGTTTTCACAACGCCGGTTCCGACCTACGCAATCACAAGCCGCCTGCCGGTCTGCCGCGCCAGCGGCGATTCGAACAGTACCATGGCTTCAAAGTCATGGTCATTGACCGGCACGGGTTCAGTGGCATAAAGCTTTACGGGAAATAAAAAGGTTGCAGGGTTTAAAGCATCCGCATGCTCTAATGCACCGAACTGTAGTGCTTGTTATGTATATACGATTAAATAACCGTCAGGGTAATCAGCATCACTACTTAGGTAAGCTCCTGTATATACTGATGTTTATTTTCATCGTAATATTTGCGATTATCCCGGAAAACTGAAGAAAGCGAAGCCATGGCGCCTCATTGGGAACATTTTGCACACGAAGCCGATATGGGCATACGCGGAATCGCGCCGACGCTCGAACAGGCATTTGAACAGGCCGCCCTGGCCATGACGGCCGTGATCACTGACCCCGTCGGGGTAATGCCTTCCGAATCGGTCCCCATACACTGCACAGGGACAGACAACGACTTCCTGTTTATGGATTGGATCAATGAACTGATCTACGCCATGGCTGTTCGCGGCCTGTTGTTCAACCGGTTTCAGGTATCCATCAATGACGGGGAATTGACGGCCACGGCCTTCGGCGAAGCCGTGGACCGGCAAAGACACCAGCCCGCCGTGGAAATCAAGGGCGCCACGCTGACCGAGCTGCATGTTTATCAACAACCGGACGGCCAATGGGTTGCCCAATGCGTCGTCGACGTATAGTGACTCATGGATGCTTCTCAACCGATACAACGCGATGAAACCTCCTCGGAAATTCCGGCTAAGGATTGGGTCGTCAATAATGTCCCTGTTTAAACATAGGATGTGCCGACGCCAGGAGGCGCATCGTTCGCGAGCGATGCGCTTCACCGCAGCGCCTGGAGCGTCTGCTTCTGGTCGGCACATCCCATGCAGGCACATATCTGTTTCGACACTACCGCCCAAGGCGCCGCGATCCGCAATGCGCTTGAATTGCGGAAATTGCTTCAGGACAGAATGCCTGGCGCATGAAAAAACGCGTCGCCGAAAGCGTTCTTACCGGCCTTCGTCAGGCTGAAACCGTTGCAACTGCGACGTTTCACGGCGAATGGATTCGGAATAGATAATGAATTTGAAGGGATTGAACTCCTGGTATTTTTCCATCAGTTTCAGGAAGGCGTTTTCCTCAAGCGCCTGCAATTTCCTGTCGGACGGATACCGGGCCAGCGCCCATGCCGTGGTGCGCGCCGCGAGTTCGTGGTCGCCGCTCTCCAGCATCTTTTCGATGGTGTCAGCCAGATCCTGTTCCGACAGATCCAGATAATCCGTCAATAACGATCCGAATTCCTTCTGGCTCAGCGCATCCATGCCTTGCTGATCAGGCTGCCAGTAACCGATATTCTGATCGTAGAGTCGGTTGATCACGTTTTCGCGCATGATCAGAAAAGGCAGTTGCACCTCGGGATTCTGATAGACGGAGGGCGGCACCAGGTTCCGGTGATGAATCGCCGCGCGGTCCGACCATTTCCAGATATCCCGCATGGTTTCCCGGTGCAGCCATTGCAGGCTGGTTTTGAGCCTGGCGAGCAAGGTTGGGGAATTAAAAATGCGGGTCAACGGTTCATGTCCGTGCAGCAAATGCCTGGGATTGAGAGATACTACGGTATCGACCGCCTCGAAAAGCCCGGGCAGGTTGCCTTCCTCAAAAAACGGCGCGCCGATGTACGGCATGATGAAATCGCCCACGAAAAGCACGTCATGCTCGGGCACGTGAATAAACATACCGTCGACCGTCTCTCCGCCCGGAACGGGAATGAGTTCAAAACGCGTCCCGCCCACGATCGCTTCGGTGCGCCGGTCCACCACGACATCGGGCCGGAAATCGGTGATGAATTCCGCCTTGAAGTCAGTGCCGAAAAAGTAAAAATACGGAAATGCCTGGCTGCCTTTGCTGATAACGTCCAGTTCCTTGCGGAAATTGTCTCGGGCGTAGAACCTGACCGGCGCCCCCAGCTGCCGGAAATAGCGGTGTCCGCCGATATGATCCCAGTGGGCGTGGGTCACAAAGACCGTCGTCAGTGGCGGAAGATCAGGAACGCGGCTGCGCAGGAATTCATAGGCCGCCTGCGCCGAATCGGGCCGGGTTCCGGCATCGATGGCGATCAGCTCCCTGCCGTCCCTTGAAACGATGAAGTAATACTCGGTGAATTCGAAACCCGAGAGGTTATAGACCTTTCCCGGCACAACCTCCCTCAATCGCCTGGGATAGAAAGTATGGCCTTTTTCGGCATTGACCGCATAGGGCGTGGTCAGCGTGATGGGTTTATCGAAGCCGTCATAACCGCTGGCCTGCAGATGCTCCCGGGCCCGTCCGTGATCATCGTTTTTTTTGTACAGAACGGCCAGCTGGTAGAAAATCTCCCGCTGCCAGCCGGAATGGGGCGCTTTGTCGATGTTGTCCGCGCACCATTGCAGATCGGCAAAAGCCGCGCCGGTCTTGTCGAACCGGTCCGGGAGCTGGGCATAGACGACGCCCGTCATCCAGCGCACCAGGAAGTTGTCGTTATGGATCAGCGTGCGCGCGGTTTCCAGCTTGCCGATGGTATCGTTCACCCAGGCCACCCGGCTCAACAGCGGCTCCCGATCGGCGCGGGAGGCGCGCAGAACGCCCAGGGCGCTCAGGTACAAAGCCTTTTTCTCAGGGGTTAGCCGCGCGCTTTGCTGTTGCAGCAGGTCTTCAAAAAATCCGATGCCGGCCTGAAACTGATTGGCATTCATGAATTGCTGCATCAGGAATGCGGTGAGCTGAGGCTCCGTGACAGTCCCGGACTGGTGCAGCGCTTTCAGATATTCCAGTTCGGGATGATAGGTTTGAGACGGCGCGGTGGCGGTAGTCGCACATCCGCTTGCAAGCAGGCTGACCAGTATAAGAAAAAAACCTCTCCAATTCGTTCTTTCCCGCATTTTTCCTCCAATATTGTCAGGGTGGCTGACTGTCAGGGCTTGCCTGACTTGCACAGCCACGGACTGCCTCTGATCTGCGCCAGCATGTCTTCCAGTCGTTTGCCGGAAACGGGTTTCTTCGGCACGCCCCGCACCGTGTAGTGAATGCGCCCTTCTTCGATTCCCTGGAAATCCAGCCCCATGTCCTGCAAAAACTCGAGGATTCGCATCACTTCCGGGTCGCCCGCAATTGCCTCGGGGTGCGCCTGAATCGCGACCAGATATTCGACCGCCACGACCATCGCCTGGAGGTCACAGCGGCCCGTCTGCCTTGCAAGCAACGACAAGATTTTGAAGAAAGCGTCATGGTGTTCGTGCTTGTGCCGGCTTTCGCGTTCAGGCCGGGCTCCGCGCAACCGGGACCGTACGGATTCGACATGGATCTCCCTCGCCTGCGGCGACTCGAACAGCATCATGGCTTCATGAGCCAGACGGGCGCCTTCGGCGTCGCCGCGCTCGATCTCGGCGAGCACCAGGGCGGCCAATACCTTGGTCGGCTGAAGGTGGCCGACCGTATCGGAAAATCCTGGATCAAAATCCCCGTACAGGTCCACAATCAGATCGGCACAGTGCGGATTGACCGCCCACAGGGCGCGGGCCAGGCCGGAGGCCGGTTCGGGACCGCGGATAGCCGACCAATGCTTCTCGCACAACGCGATCAGGTTCCGTTGCAGAGCCTCAAGCTTCTGCGCCGGCATTCGCCCCAGATTTCTTCGTGCTTCACTTTCGATGAAGGAGAGTTTCGTCATAAAGCCTGCCTTATTACGATAGCGCGTATCCGCGTCATGGCCGGATCATGCAAAATCATGGACTGTCTCTCGTTTGCAACAGTTCCGGCCCGCCCTATCTGGACCGAAATTTTTTTCCGTTTATCAATGGGTTGAAGCGTCATCTTCAGGCTGATAGCCGATCTTCGCCATGGCATCGGCAATATCCAGGAAGCGGTTTCTGTTGTTCGAAACCCCGTAATAAATCGCAAACCGGACTTCAGTTAAAAGACTCTTCCTCACCAGTTGCAAAAGATCCCTATGGCTGAGCCACAGGCTCTGGGTGCGGGCGTCCCCGGCCGGATCATCATCCCTCAGCACCGAACCAATGCGCAGGCACACTGACTCAAGGCCGTGCAAGTCGTAATACAGCCTGGCGATCGCTTCCCCGGCGGCCTTGCCGATCCCATAGTAGCCATCCGGACGAATGGGATGCCGCGTCGTGATCAAGACCGGGCTCTGCCGGGTATGCAAGCTCGGAGGGAAACCTTCGTAAGCGCCGGTGACGTGATTTGAACTGGCGAATACGACCCGCTTGACCCCATGGGCCCTTGCCGCCTCATAGACATTCTTTGTCCCGGCAATATTGTTCATCAAGACTGACTGCCAGTCGGCATCAGCACGCGGATCGCCTGCCAGATGAACCACGTAAGCAAGATCGGGGATTTTTTTGAATACGGCAGTGACCTGTTCGGCGTTTGAGATATCAGCCCGGAATGCGTTCCCGTTTTTTTCCTTCAGACAGATATCGACGCCGTAAAGCTCGAATAAGTCCGCCAGGCCGCGCCACAGGATCTGGCCGATCAGGCCGCCGTGGCCCGTGATTAATAATTTGGGGTCTGCCATTTAATGTTATCTCCTGATGAGGTCCCGGCTCATTGCATCTGACCGATGACTTTTTTAAATAGCTAAAGGCACGGCTGTTATATGCGCTGTAGGTGCGAATTCACTAGTGCCCTATGGGTATTCGCACTGCCTGTATAGCGAGGATGTCCCGGGTCGAATGAATTCGACCCTACAGATAACATCAGCCCCTCGGGTCGAATACCCTAAAAGGCCACCCACCAGTGAATTTGCCTCCTACACCTGCGTAACATCAGTTACTTAGGATTCGGTAACCAATAACTGTCTTATTTTAAACGGAGTCTGTGGGAGCGATGCCCTCATCGCGACTTGCGGTATCTTTAGTCGCGATGAGGGCATCGCTCCCACGGGGGTCATAAAAACGACATCGGGATGTTATTTTTAGCCGAATCCTTAACACTTGAAACCGATATCATAACGGCAAGCAAGAAAGAACGGTTAACCGCTGCATATTGTTCATGTTTTGCATTGAATTGCTATTCGTGCCATTACTATCTAACTTATCAGGTAAGTCGCCCATGTACGCTTTCAGACGTATTTGGCTCCCGGAAAGCCGATAGCCTTATAATTTTCTTAACCCATTGCCGGGGTTTAGTCTAAACTTTGACGCCACATTCAACATGAAGGAAGTTGTTTTGAACGATGCCTGACGCAGTCCCCCACAAAAAACAACAGACCATTCCTGTTCCCTTGCTCATCAAGGCTCACAGCCATGATGCCTAGGTTCGGCTGGTTATGCTTGCTGGCTGGCCTGTGCGGCTGCACTGTAGGCCCCGATTACCGCGAGGCTGTGCCCGCCGCGCCTAACGACTGGCTGGCAGACAAGGCGCAAGGTTTAAAACCCATCGATCCGGAAACGCTGAAAAACTGGTGGAAAAGCTTCGGCGATGCCCGGCTCGACCGCCTCATGGAGCGGGCTTTGTCGGACAATCTGGATCTCAAGATAGCCATGACCCGCATCGAGCAGGCCCGGGCTCAGCGCCGCGCCGCGCGCGCGGAACTGTTTCCCAGAGTGGATGCGAAAGTAGGTGGCCAGCGCAATGACAATCCGTTGCCCGGACTGGCGCCCGGCATCCGCTACAACCTGTTTGAACTGGGGTTCGACGCCCTGTGGGAAGCCGACCTGTTCGGCCGCCTGCAACGCCGGCTGGAAGCGTCTTCCGCCGATCTGGACGCCGCCAGGGCGGATTATGGCCAGGCGCTGGTGATACTGACGTCCGAACTGGCGCGCAGCTATGTCGAATACCGCAGTCTGCAAAACCAATTGCGCATCACCCGCGCCAACCTGGACGCGCAGCAAAACACCCAGCGCCTGACCGAAATGCAATACCGGGAGGGCGCCGGCACGCGGCATGACTCAGTGCGGGCGCGCGCCCAGACCGAGAACACGAGAGCCCAGATTCCGGCCCTGAAATCAGGCATCATTGCCGAGCTCAGGCAGCTGGAAGTGCTGATAGGCCGGCAGCCCGGCACGCTGGCGGCCGACCTGGGCGAACCGGACGGGGTTCCGATAGCGCCCGGCCAGGAACTCCTGGCATCGCCGGCGGAGACGATCCGCCACCGCCCCGACCTTCGCATCGCCGAACGCCAGCTCGCCGCCGCGACCGCCCTGCAGGGCGCCGCGATCGCGGAACTATTTCCGAAAATCTCGCTGTCGGCGTTTCTGGGCCTGCGCAATACCGACATCGAAGGCTTGTTCAAATCGGCGGCCTTTTCCTACAGCACCGCTGCCAACCTGTTGCAGCCACTGCTCAATTTCGGCCGCATCCAGGCCGGCATCGATCTGGCCAAGGCGCAGCAGCGGGAAGCCTACCTGGCCTATGAAAAGGCGGTGCTCGAAGCCCTTCGCGAAACGGAAACCGCCCTGACCCGCTACCTCAATGAAGAAATCCGCCGGCAGACGCTGACCCGTTCCGTGGCGGACCAGCGCGAATCCGTCAGATTGTCCCAACTCCGCTATCACGAAGGCGTCATATCGTTTCTGGACGTACTCGATTCCCAGCGCGCCCTGTTTGTCGCCGAAATCGAACTGGCCCGCTCCGAAGCGCAGGCGTCCACCAATTTGATTGCCGTATATAAGGCATTGGGCGGCGGCGCGGATGCCGCAGCGCCAGTATCCCTGAGGAACCCATGAACAAACCGAAAAAATCAACGCTCACTTTCATCCTGGTCGGCATCGCCGTCGCCGCCGCGGTCCTGGCGTGGTGGCTCCTGCGGCCGCCCAGCCTGCCCAAGGGCATCGTCGCCAGCAATGGCCGCATCGAAGCCACCGAGATCGACATCGCCACCAAAACGCCGGGGCGCATCGTCGACATCATGGCGCGCGAAGGCGATTTCGTGCAGGCAGGCCAAGTGCTAGCGCGCATGGACACGCAAGTGCTGCTCGCCCAGAAGGCCGAAGCGCAGGCCCAGGTTCGCCAGGCCGAGAACGCCTATCTGGCGGCGCAATCCGTGGTCGCCCAGCGTGAAAGCGAACACCATGCCGCTCAGGCGGTCGTCGCCCAGCGCCGCGCCGAACTCGATGCCGCGCGCAAGCGCCTGAGACGCTCGGAGAATCTCGCCATCGAGGGTGCCGCGCCGATGCAGCAACTCGATGACGACCGCGCCCAGGTACTGGGTGTGCAGGCCGCCATCAGCGCCGCGCAGGCCCAGGTCGCGGCAGCGAAAGCGGGCATCGAGGCAGCGAAATCGAAGGTGGTGGAATCGCATTCGCTGATCGAGGCGGCCAAGGCGACGGTCGCGCGCCTGCAGGCCGATATCGACGACAGCGAACTGAAGTCGCCGCGCGACGGCCGCGTACAGTACCGCGTCGCCGAACCGGGCGAAGTGCTGAGCGCCGGCGGCCGCGTGCTGAACATGGTGGATCTGTCCGACGTCTACATGACCTTCTTCCTGCCCACCGAAGCCGCCGGCCGAGTCGCGCTGGGCAGCGAGATCCGCCTCGTGCTCGACGCCGCGCCCAATTTTGTGATCCCGGCCCGGGCCAGCTTCGTCTCCAGCGTCGCCCAGTTCACGCCGAAGACGGTGGAAACCGAGGTCGAGCGCCTGAAGCTGATGTTCCGCGTGCGCGCGGCGATCGCTCCCGAACTGCTGAAAAGACGCCTCGAGCAGGTCAAGACCGGCCTGCCCGGCATGGCCTATGTCAAGATCGATCCGGACGCCGAATGGCCTCCCGAACTGGCGATCAGCCTGCCGCAATGAATACCGACGCCCTTGCCTCGCCCGTCGTCCGCGTGCAGGGTGTCAGTCTGCGCTACGGCGACAACCTCGCACTCGACGACCTCAGCCTGGACATTCCCGCCAATTGCATGGTCGGCCTGATCGGTCCCGACGGCGTCGGCAAGTCCAGCCTGATGTCGCTGCTGACCGGCGCCCGGGCCATGCAGGAAGGCCGCATCGACGTGCTGGGCGGCGACATCGCCGACGCTGCGCACCGCCGCGCCGTCTGCCCGCGCATCGCCTATATGCCGCAGGGGCTGGGCAAGAACCTCTACTCTACGCTGTCGGTATTCGAGAACGTCGATTTTTTCGGCCGCCTGTTCGGGCATGAACAGGCCGAGCGCCATGCGCGCATCGATGAACTGCTGGCAAGCACGGGCCTGTCGCCGTTCCGCGACCGCCCCGTCGGCAAGCTCTCGGGCGGCATGAAGCAAAAGCTGGGACTTTGCTGCGCCCTGATCCACGACCCCGACCTGCTGGTGCTGGATGAGCCGACCACGGGCGTCGATCCGCTGTCGCGCGCCCAGTTCTGGGAACTGATCGAGCGCCTGCGCGCACGCCGCGCCGGCATGAGCGTGCTGGTTTCGACCGCCTACATGGACGAGGCGGAACGCTTCGACTGGCTGGTGGCGATGGATGCGGGCAAGGTCCTCGCCACCGGCACGGCGCCCGACCTGCGCGCGCGCACCGGCTCCGGCACGCTGGAGGCGGCCTTCATCCGGCTGCTGCCGGAAGCTAAGCGCCGCAGCCACAAGGACATCGTCATTCCGCCGCGCGCGACCGGCGGCGCGCAGGAAATCGCCATCGAGGCGCATGACCTGACCATGCGCTTCGGCGATTTCGTCGCCGTCGACCATGTCAGCCTGCACATCGAGCGCGGCGAGATCTTCGGTTTTCTGGGCTCCAACGGCTGCGGCAAGACCACCACGATGAAAATGCTCACCGGCCTGCTGCAGCCGAGCGAGGGCGAGGCGCGGTTGTTCGGCCGCGTCGTCGATGCGCGCAATCTGGACACGCGCAAGCGTGTCGGCTACATGTCGCAGGCGTTCTCGCTGTATTCCGAACTGACCGTGCGGCAAAACCTGGAGCTGCACGCGCGGCTGTTCCACCTGCCGGAAGCGGAAATTCCCGGCCGCGTCGCCGAGATGGCCGAGCGTTTTCTGCTCGGCCAGGTCATGGATGCCTTGCCCGATGATCTTCCTTTAGGGCTGCGCCAGCGCCTGTCGCTGGCCGTGGCCGTGATTCATCGGCCGGACCTGCTGATTCTCGACGAACCGACCTCCGGCGTCGACCCGGTGGCGCGCGACGGCTTCTGGGAGCTGATGATCGATCTCGCGCGCCGCGACCGGGTCACGATCTTCATTTCCACGCACTTCATGAACGAGGCCGAACGCTGCGACCGCATATCGCTGATGCACGCGGGCAAGGTACTCGCCAGCGACATCCCCGCCGCGCTGGCCGAACGTAGCGGCCATGACACGCTGGAAGCGGCCTTCATCGACTACCTGAAAGCAGCGAGCGGTCTCGATGACGAACCCGCGGCAGACCATCCGCCCCGGGCGGCCGGTACGCTTGCCCGAACCGCCGCGCCGGCGCCGGGCCCTATCGCCCGCTTCAGCCTCTTGCGCCTGTTCAGCTACACCTTTCGCGAAGCGCTGGAACTGCGCCGCGATCCCCTGCGCGGTTTGACCGCGCTGTTCGGCACGTTGCTGCTGATGTTCATCATGGGCTACGGCATCAGCATGGATGTCGAGGATCTGCATTTTGCTGTTCTCGACCGCGACCGGACTCTGCTCAGCCAGAATTACGCACTCGACCTCAGCGGTTCGCGCTACTTTATCGAACAGCCGCCGATCGCCGATTACGACGATCTCGACCGCCGTATGCGCAGCGGCGAGCTGAGCCTGGCGCTGGAGATTCCACCCAACTTCGCCCGCGACCTGCAGCGCGGCAATAATGTAAAAATAGGCGCCTGGATCGACGGCGCGATGCCCAGCCGCGCGGAGAACGTGCTCGGCTACGTGCAGGCCATGCATCAGGGCTGGCTGATGGAGCAGGCGCGCCGCCGTTATACGGGGCGTCTGCCGCCCGGATTGATGACCATCGAGACGCGCTTTCGCTACAATCCCGACGTTAAAAGTCTGCCGGCCATCATACCCGCCGTGATTCCGATGCTGCTGATGCTGATTCCGGCCATGCTCAGCGCCCTCAGCGTGGTACGTGAAAAAGAGCTCGGCTCCATCCTCAATCTGTACGTCACGCCGGTCACCAAGCTGGAATTCCTGCTCGGCAAACAACTGCCTTACATCGCCATGGGAATGGTCAACTTCTTTTTGCTGTGCGCGCTGGCCGTGACCGTTTTCGACGTACCGCACAAAGGTGACTTTCTGCTGCTGACCATTGCCGCGCTGCTCTACGTAACCGCCGCCACCGGCCTCGGCTTGTTGATTTCGGCCTTTACCCGCAGCCAGATCGCCGCGATTTTCGCTACCTCGATCGCCACGCTTATTCCATCCACGCAGTTATCCGGCATGCTCGATCCCGTCTCGTCCCTGGAAGGCGGCGCGCGCCTGGTCGGCGAGATTTTCCCGACCACGCATTTTCTGACCATCAGTCGGGGCACCTTTTCGAAGGCGCTGGGCTTTGCCGATCTCGCGCCGTCGCTGCTGCCGCTGGCCATCGCCACTCCGGTGATTCTGGCCGCAAGCGTCGCGCTGCTCAAGAAACAGGAACGCTAGCGATGCGCGCCCTGCTCAACATCTTTCATCTCGGCGTCAAGGAACTGCGCAGTCTCGGGCGCGACACCCTGATGCTGGCGCTGATCCTGTTCGCCTTCACCGGCCAGGTTTACCTGAGCGCCAAGCGCATGCCCGAATCGCTGCACAAGGCCCCCATCGCGGTCGTCGATGAAGACCACTCGCCGCTATCGTCGCGCATCATCAACGCCTTTTATCCGCCTTATTTTTTACCGCCGGATCTCATCGAGCCGACTATGACCGATCCGGTCATGGACCTGGGCCTTTATACTTTCGTGCTCAATATTCCGCCCGATTTCCAGCGCGACGTGCTGGCCGGACGCCAGCCGGCACTGCAGCTCAATGTCGACGCCACGCGCATGTCGCAGGCTTTCATCGGCAACAGCTACATCCATAACATCGTCAACGGCGAAGTGACGGCTTTCATGCAGGGCCACCGCACCGTTACCACCCTGCCCGCCGAACTCGAAGTGCGGGCGCGCTTCAATCCCAATCTAGACCCGATGTGGTTCGGCGCGATCATGGAGGTCATCAACAGCATCACCATGCTGTCCATCATACTGACCGGCGCGGCGCTGATCCGCGAGCGCGAGCACGGCACCATCGAGCATCTGCTGGTGATGCCGCTGACACCGTTCGAGATCATGATGGCCAAAGTATGGGCCATGGGACTGGTCGTGGTGGTCGTGGCGACGGGATCGATCATTTTCGTCGTGCAGGGCCTGCTTGAAGTGCCGATCGAAGGTTCGATCGGGCTGTTTGTCGCCGGCATGTCGCTGCACCTGTTCGCCACCACATCGATGGGCATTTTTATGGGCACGGTGGCGCGCTCGATGCCGCAGATGGGGCTGTTGATGATCATTGTGCTGCTACCGCTGCAGATGCTGTCCGGCAGCACGACCCCGCGCGAGAGCATGCCCGAACTGGTGCAGAATCTCATGCTGGCCGCGCCGACCACGCATTTCGTCTCGCTCGCCCAGGCCATTCTCTACCGCGGTGCCGGCTTCGGCATCGTCTGGCCGCAGTTTCTGGCCCTGTTCGCGATCGGCGGCGTCTTCTTCGTGCTGGCGCTGGGGCGCTTCCGCAGGACCATCGGTTCGATGACCTGAGTTCAGCGGTCAGTCAATTTAATTATGACGGTTAAACTGTAGGTGCGAATTCATTCGCACTAATGAATACTCTGCAAATTTTCCTCGTTCCCACGCTCTCGCGCACCCTGAAGGACATAAATGGAAACGCATGCCGAGCCATAGATCGTGCCGCTCCCAAAACCCGGTATGGGTTCCCACGGAGGACCGTGGGAACCAGGGAAAATTGTAGGTGCGAATTCATTCGCACTAAATGAATACTCTGCAAATTTTACTCGTCAGAACAAGGCCGACTAAGTGCTAGCACGGAAATTTCTTAAAACCGCAGAGATCACCAATACCCATAGCACTCCGGTTGCAAAAAGTGGGCATGGATTGAGATTGCGGAACAAGCTGTCAAAAGCCGCATGGAAACGATGCGGCTTTTGACAGCCCGGGTTCAAGCGACGAGAGTCACTGACGAGGATACAAGCATTGTGAATTAACCGAAGCTCCATTGATCGTCATCCAGATCAACGATTTTCGTCCTGTTTTTTTTCAGCTTCGCGTCCCAATCGATCCTGGCCAGCAGGTATGCAAAACAGGTGCCCTTGGAAATACGCACTGACGTTGTACCGGAAGTCGAGCTACCGCCGCCTACCGTCGCCTCGAGTCCTTTGGCGCCGACCGAAAGATCCGCATGAATGTTATTGTCGAACTGATTTGCCAGCGACGCTTCCATCACGACAAACACCTGATGGGCAATTCGCGCATCATTGCCCCATTCGATCAGGCTTTGAAGCTTCTGCGGTGAATTGTTCGCCGCTTTTTTCATATCGTTATTCAAAACGCTGAACTTCACGAGCTTGAGAGAGCCCGACCTCAGTTTGTCGAACGTTGCATCGCCGGATAATTTTACCGGAACGCCCTTGATAATGGCGGAAACCACGGTATTGAAGGCGCTCTTTGAGGTTTTGCTGAAATCGATGTCAACCGCCGTGGCTTTGGCGACATCAATCTTGGGAGCGGGAATCCGGTCCTTGACTTCCAGGTAATTCTGCTTGGTGAGAGGCGTCCGCTTCTCGCCAATGCTGCCTAGTTCCACTTCCTCGGCGTGTCCTCTGAAATAACCCACGCCTCCGAATGTAAGATGATTCTCTGCTACTACTACATTTGCCATATTATTCTTCTTTTAAAAATGATCCGCCGCTCAGTTCGACTGACCTATAGTTGGCGGCCTGACTATAGGCCAAAGGTAAAATAATACGGCTTTAATTATAGACAACCAGAGGCTGAGCGCCAGGCGAGTGCCAAAAAATCAGCCCCCGTTTCTGCCTGCCGCCACCCTAAAAACGCTTGTTCGATCGAACCGTGGTCCATAGCCCTGGCCGCGATCGGCGGCGTCTTCCCGCCGCTTTATTCTTTTAACACCGCCTGACACTGTTCGGGAAGCGCGGGCGCCTTAGCCGGCTTGCGGGCCTTGCCCGAGCGAAGCTGTTCGCGGGCTTCGGCCGAGAACCACCAGTCCAGCGAGGCATCGCAGCCGTCGCCTGCGGGAACCGGTTCCTGACTTTGGCATTGGCTGTCGCCGACCGGGCATTTCAGGCGTACATGGAAGTGATCGTCATGGCCCCACCACGGCCGGATTTTCCTGAGCCAGTCGCGCGTTGCGCTGCTGGCGCACAGCTGGCGCTTGACGCCGGCATTGACGAAAATGCGCTCGACCTCCGGCATGCGCGCGGCGGCTTCGAGAACTTTTTCATTGGCCGGCGACCAGTGGCTGGCGTCCACGGCATCCGATTTGACGGCCAGCACGGAAGGCGCGCCCCAGGTTTCGCGCTCATCGAAAGTCAGACTTCTTGCCGCCGCTTCCTGGGACAGCAAGTACCAGATATCCACGTCGAGCCCGGTCTGATGGCTACGATGTCCGGACAGCGTGGGCCCTCCGCGCGGCTGCCCGAGATCGCCGACCAGTAGAACGCCCCACCCCTCGGCGACGGATGTCCGCCCGAGTTTTTCGAGGAAATGAATCAGGTCGGGATGACCGTAGACACGTTTGCGCGACAGACGCATGGTCTGGTAGCCGGTACCGTCCTGAGGCAGCGCCACGCCTCCCCTCAGGCACCCGGCGGTATAAGTGCCGATGCTCTGCGCCGTGCCGTCCGTGACTGCGGGCGTGGAGATCCGGGACCAGGCCTTGGCGGCCGATTGCGAGAAGGCGCTACCGGAAAAAATACTCAACGCCAAGAAAAAAAAACCATATTGCTTCAGTGAAAACCGACTCCTGAACACGCCCTTACCCCTTATCAGATCAAATTGAAAATTATAACCCGATGCAACACATAGTCAGCCTTTTATCCCGTTTTCCCCATCGTAGGGTAAGCTCCTTTTTGCCGGGTTTCCGCAAAGCGCCAACCCAGCCTGCCCGCTTCGTGGTGAAATATTCAGGTTAAAGCAAACCGTGTTCAGATCATGCCATCGCAGGGCTCGACAATCCGCAACGACCTGATTCGGTTGATGGCGGCGGCCAGTTCGTGTTTGCGCGGCATGGACAGGGTTCCGGGATAATCGGGCGCCAGCACCGACAGGCCGTACTCGGCGATGTCATCGTAAAGCCGGTCTATCCAGAAGCGGATGGTTTCGGGCCGGTCGGCGGACTGCGCGATTTTATGGCGCAGCGCCAGCAGGCAATAGCCCAGGGCCAATACCTGCGGCGCTTCCGCGATCTGCGCGACGGCCTCCAGATTAACCAGGTCCATGCCGTATTCCAGTTGTCTCGGGGCATGGCGCAACGGCTTGATGCGTTTGGCCAGGGTCTTTTTCAGGCGCTTGTTTTCATACGCCGGATCAAAATTGCCGGCGGCCAGCCGGCGCGCTGGCGGCCCAC
This sequence comes from Methylobacter marinus A45, assembly GCF_000383855.1. Classification (GTDB taxonomy): domain Bacteria; phylum Pseudomonadota; class Gammaproteobacteria; order Methylococcales; family Methylomonadaceae; genus Methylobacter; species Methylobacter marinus. Next base: position 3,800,772 of record NZ_KB912877.1, on the reverse strand, counting down.
CTTCAACCGGCGCATCGTCATCGACGATCGCGCCGAGCCTGGCGCGGACATTGGCGGTGATGTCATGGCAACGGTAATGCGCCATCAGCAGGCAGGTGTCGGCTTTCAGCAGAAAATGCCCCAGGCCGCCGATCACGAAAATCATCGATACCCGCTGTTTTTTCCACAGCGTCCGCACCGTGGCATAAAGCGGACGGATCGGCTCCAGCGAAGGATCAAGCACCTGCTCGATCAGCGCATCGCGCACCAGAAAATTAGTCGCACAGGTATCCTCATCGAACAGCAGCAGTCTCGACCCGCTTTCGACGGCCTCGACGATGGCGGCCGCCTGCGACGTGCTGCCGCTGGCATTGTCCGAGGAAAAATGATCGGTCTTCAGACCGTTCGGCAAGTCGCCGATAAACGGGCTGATGTCCACGTCCTTGATGCTGCGCCCATCCTCGGCCCGGATGAAGAAGGCATCCTCGCGCGTCACGACCCATTCGCGGCCGTCGTCCGGCACATGCGCGTAGACGCCGGCCAAAAGCGCCTGCATCAGGGTCGATTTGCCGTGATAGCCGCCGCCGGTAATGCAGGTGACGCCTTCCCGGATGCCCATGCCGCTCAGCTGGCGGCCGTCCGGCAGCGGGATTTCAACCCGCAGGGCATCAGGTGCCTGAAAGGCGATGACGGTCTCGTCCGCGGCCGGCCTGTCGTCGATGCCGCTGCGGCGCGGCAGCCGGGCGCCGTCGGCGATAAAAGCGACCAGCCGATGCTTGCGCATAAACCGGCTGATCACGGTGCGCATTGTCGCCACATCGACAAACCGGTCTAGCAGGATTCTGGCGGGCTGGTCGTACCTGGCGTAAAAAAACGTGGCATCGACGATGGCCGGCAATTCCCGATCAAACATGATCCGCGCCTGTTCGGCGTCGAAAACGCCGCCGCCCGGCCCCTTGGCGGGCAAACTGATCATGAAGCGCAATTCGATGGCGGCCTGATCGATCAACACGCTGTCCCTTGCCAGCATTTTCTGGCTTAACTCAATGGTAGCGAACGAACCGCTGCCCTCCTTGCCGCGATTTTGCAGCGCAAACCGGTCGATGTGTTGGCGAAAGCGGCGGATCAGAAAATCGGCGACCGCCAGCTTGCCGTCCCCGGCCTGAAGGTAATTTGCGGGGATGGCGCTGTCACGCCGGCGAACGGTAACCGAAGCGATCGAGGCGGGATGAGCGCCGGGACTGCGCTGCATCCTGATCAGTCCGAGCTTGAAGCCGGGACAGTCATAAGCGCCTTGCAATGCCTGTACCTGATGATAAGGCCGATCGGCAAGCGCTGAAATTAACTGATTTAACCGGTTCATAAGCCCGCCCTTGCGCCATTAAGGAACGCGGATGAAATTCCGGTGTAGGTGCGAATTCATTTATGCCCTATGGGAACTTGTGCCCTTTGGGTATTCGCACTGTGCGGATAAATCCGCACCTACAATTCCCTGATTTATTCTATGCCCGTTACTATAAGGATGGGCAATTAATTACTTCTCTGAATTTTGATGAATAAATACCTTTTGTGGGGGCGACTTTAGTCGCCCTGGGCGAATAAATTCGCCCCTACATCCACTCGCGCCCAAACCGGGAAATTATTTACGGCCAAATCCTAAGTAGTATTACGCTGCTTCGCTTGGTGAGCTGGAGAAGCAATTTTCCCCGGCCTTGCGTTAATTGATAACGCTCAGGTCCTGAATCAACTCCACGGCATTACCGTCAGGATCACGGCAGAATAAAGCCCTGCGCCCCGATTTGCTTAGCGTATAGGTAATGTCCCGCGCTTCCAGCAGCTGCTGGACGGCATCCAGATCATTGACCAGAAAAGCCGTATGTCGATCCCGTCCGCCGTGTTCGGGGCGGTTTTCATGACTGTCGGGATTAGGCAATTCGAGCAGATGGACCTGTTGCTCGCCGAGTTGCAGCCAGGCGCCCGGAAACGGCAAGTTGGGACGGTCACAGGTTTTCAGTCCCAACAGGCCGCTATAAAACCCCAGCGCTCTTGTTGTATCGGCCACGATAATACTGACGTGGTGAATTTTCAATTGAATGCGATCAGACAATGTCATCCCCTCCTCTGCACATTAGTTTTTTTTATGGCGGCGATATGGGCCAAAACGCTTATCCGGAAGTATCCGCCTGCCATTTTCTATTCTGCCTTTCGGTGCACGTAGCTGATGTACGCTAGCGTACAGAACTTTTAACGACGGCTGGTATATTTTAACCACTCTTTTTTTATAGAAAAAGAAGGGCATCTGGTTAGTTCCCAAGAGGACGTAACCAATAATCAAAATCTTATGTTTGAGGAGACACAATCATGACTCAGCAAAGAGGTACCAGTTCGGGGCAAGGCTCCAAGTCGGGCCGTGGCTTCGCCTCCATGGATGCGGAGAAGCAACGCGAGATTGCCAGCAAGGGCGGCCATGCCGCTCATCAGAAAGGCACGGCCCATGAATTCACTCCGGAAGAAGCTCGGGAAGCCGGCCGCAAGGGCGGCCAGGTCGCACACGAGAGAGGTACTGCTCACGAATTTACTTCGGAAGAAGCCAGGGAAGCCGGCCGTAAGGGCGGCAAAGCCGCGCATCAGAAAGGCACGGCTCACGAGTTTACTTCGGAAGAAGCCAGGGAAGCCGGCCGCAAGGGCGGTAAAAGCAGCCGCGCCAGCAGCAGCGAGGAAGAAGGCGGTAAGGGTAAAAGTGCTTCCAGCCAAAGCAGTGAGCATATGGCCGAGACAGGCCGTAAAGGCGGTCAACAAAGCCACGGCGGCGGTAAACAGAAGCACTAAATAACATAAGAACAATGGCCCTTTGCCGGCAAACATCCGACAGAGGGCCGATATGACTTTCCGGCGGCGTCCGATCCGGCACTCGTTTTGCCGCCCGGCATTTTCGGGCCGACTTGTTTGCTGGCCATCCGAACCATCAGACAGTCTCCCATTCCGGCTTTTCTAAACCGCGGGTTATCGATTAAGCAAAACTTAATCTTTTCTTAATTTAGAGCGGTTAGGCTAACGTTTCACTTGCCTACGCGCGATATTTTCGGCCGCCTCGGGTATCTACAACTATAATCAATAATTTTTACCATAGATGTTGACCTTAGAAGAAAAAAACCAAATCCGCCCGCCTGCTTCAGGAAAAACCGCCATACGTCCTTTGTCCTTGTCCGTCTGTGTACTGCTCAGCAGTGTTCTGGCCGGTTGTCAGAACATGCCGTTCACAGGGACCATGGAAGCGCTTTCCCTGTCATCGCCCAAACAGCGGCACATTGCTTCCCACGATTTTCAGCTGACCGATGGCCAGAACATCGTCGGCACGCTGGCGACCATCGATACCCGCGAGAATGACACCCTGCCCGATATCGCCCGGCACTATGGCCTGGGCTACAACGATATCACGATAGCCAATGCCCAAATCGATCCCTGGACGCCCCGGACGGACAGCCGGGTCCTGTTGCCTTTACGCTTTATTCTCCCGGAGGCGCCCCGCAAGGGCATCGTGCTGAATCTGGCCAATATGCGGTTGTTTTATTATCCGCCCGACCAACCGGACACCTTGTTCACTTATCCGGTCGGCATCGGCCGCCAGGGCTGGAGCACGCCGATGGGATCGACCCGCGTCGTCGCCAAGCGCGCCAATCCGACCTGGACCGTACCGGCATCGATACTGCGCGAACATGCGCAAAAAGGCGATCCGCTGCCGAAAGTCGTGCGCTCGGGGCCCGATAATCCGCTCGGCAGCTACGCCATGCCGCTGGGCTTTCCCGGCTATCTGATTCACGGCACCAACAAGCCTTACGGGATCGGCATGCAGATCAGCCACGGCTGCGTGCAGCTTTATCCCGAGGATATCGAGGTGCTGTTCAATAAAAGCAAGGTCGGAATGCCCGTGCGCATTGTTCATCAGCCTTATCTGACGGCCTGGGACCAGGATATGCTTTATCTTGAAGTGCATGAACCGCTGAAAAAATGGGCCAGGCAAAAAACAAAGCTAAAAAAGAAACTGCTCAAGGATTTGAAGAAAATCAGCAAGGCGCAAAACGTGACCATCGACTGGGAGAAAGTCGACCGCATTGTTGAACGCGCGGATGGCGTTCCCACGCCGATACTGGCGGGCAGCCCCGGTATAACGGAGCTGTCGACGGCGGCCGTGCAACTGGAGCACCCCGATCAGCTCTATGGCCAGCCCGTGGTCGCTGATTTGAAAGAAAGCGACTGGGCTGTGTTGGCGGGCACGTTCGATAATGAAAATGATGCCCAGCAGCTGGCCGTGATGCTGTCGCACCAGGGACCTCCGATACCGGCGCGTAAGATCGAGAAAGACGGGGCTTATCAGGTTATCGCCGGCCCTTTCAAGAATAAGAAGGAAGTCAAAACGGTAGCCCAGCGCATCCATATGGATTTCGAGCTGGATGCCAAGCCTTTGAAACCGGGCGCACTAAACTGACCGGTATCTGAAGGCCATGTCCTTCGCACTGCGCGGATAATACGGCTCTTCATGCTCAGACGGGACGGGATTTACAATCCCGTCCCCAACAATTCCGCAATGACCGCCGGGGCAGGCGAATTTATTCAATCGATACCAAGCGTCCAGAACGCGGCAGCATGCCCCGCCCGGCTGTCAGCCGGCATCGCATATCTTGCAAAATCCGCCGATTCATCACAGATTTGAAAAGGCACACGCTGCGCACCTTGTGTTATTACGGCGTTTGCCGGTGAAAAAACCGGCTTGGCATTCACCGCCTGGTACGCACCAAAAACAGGCGGCACGCCTGTTTTTGGTGCCTGCCCGCCACTTTTCCGCCATTCGTTTTTCCCCAAAAAATACCTGAGCCCAGAGCGGGCGCCGTTCCGCGCGCTTGGCACGCAACGTGCTCTTTCGTGAAGAAATTCTTAACGGAAGACCCATTATGACTTCACAAAATCTGAATCTATTTTCTTTCTCGGGCAAGATCAAAATCCTTCATCTGTCATGGCTGGCCTTTTTTATCAGCTTCGTGGTCTGGTTTAATCACGCGCCGTTAATGCTGGCTGTCGCCGAATCGCTGGACATGAGCCAGACGGATATTAAAACCATCCTGATTTTGAATGTGGCGTTGACGATTCCGGCGCGCATCGTCATCGGCATTCTGGTCGACAAGTTCGGTCCCCGGCGGACTTATTCGGCGCTGCTGGCGATCGGCAGCGCACCCTGCTTTCTGTTCGCCTTTGCCACCAGCTTTGAACAATTGGCGCTGGCGCGCTTTCTGCTGGGCTTTATCGGCGCCGGCTTCGTCATCGGCATCCGCATGGTCGGCGAGTGGTTTCCGGCCCGGCAGGTGGGCATTGCCGAAGGCATATACGGCGGCTGGGGCAATTTCGGCTCCGCCGCTGCCGCCATGGCGCTGCCGACGCTCGCCTTGCTTTACGGCGGCGCCGAGGGCTGGCGCTACGCGATCGCCAGTACCGGCGTGCTCTCGCTGCTTTATGCCGGCATCTACTTTTTCTCGGCCTCGGACACGCCCAAGGGCTCCACTTATTTCAAGCCTAAAAAGGCCGGTGCCATGGAAGTCACCTGTATTTGGGATTTGTTCTTCTATATCGTCATGAACATCCCCCTGTATGCCACCCTGACGCTGCTGACCTGGAAACTGTCGCCAGCCGGCGTGGGCCTGTTGTCGCAGTCCGCGACGCTGGGCATTTATGCCGGCATCTGGCTGCTGTTTATCTACAATGTCTATCAAATCGTCCATGTCAATGAAGGGCACCTGCAGCAGCCGATCGAAGAGATTCATAAATACAAATTCAAACAGGTCGCCATTCTTGACCTGGCCTATCTGATTACCTTCGGTTCCGAACTGGCCGTCGTATCGATGCTGCCGATGTTTTTCTTCAACACCTTCCACGAATCGCAAGGCGTAACGACAGTGCAAGCCGGCCTGCTGGCATCGGGCTTTGCCTTTATGAACCTGGTAGCCCGCCCCGGCGGCGGCTGGATCAGCGACAAGTTTGGCCGCAAACTGTCTTTAACACTGTTTATTTCCGGCCTGTCGGTGGGTTATCTTTTGATGTCGCAAATCACCTCGGAATGGTCCATCACCGCAGCCGTCATGCTGACCATGGCCTGTTCCTTCTTCGTGCAGGCCGGCGAAGGCGCGGTATTCGGCATGGTGCCGCTGATCAAGCGGCGCTTGACCGGGCAAATTGCCGGCATGGTCGGCGCCTATGGCAATGTCGGGGCTGTCTTGTTCCTGACCATTCTGTCTTTTGTCTCGCCCGCCGTGTTTTTCATGGTGATCGCCGGCGGCGCGCTGCTGATCCTGGTCGCCGTGCAGTTCATAGATGAACCGCAAGGCCATATGGTCGAGATTGAGGAAGACGGCACCGTCGCTATTATCGAAGTCAGTTAAGCAGGATGTCGGTTATGTTAGCAGCAACGAAGCTCAGGATCAGTCTGGGTCATGCCAGCGACAAAGGCATCAAAGCCGATAATGAAGACTTCTACGGCGCCCTGGTGCCGGAAGAGCCCCAATTGACCTATAAAGGCATCGCCGTAGCCATCGCCGACGGCATGAGCAGCAGCGATGCCGGCAAGCAGGCCAGCCATTGCTGCGTCGTCAGTTTTCTGGAGGATTATTACAGCACGCCCGATTCCTGGTCCGTCATCCACGCCGGCAAAAAAATCCTCTCCGCCACCAATTCCTGGCTGTACAGCCAGGGGCAGGCCCGCTACGACTCCGTCAAGGGACTGGTCAGCACGCTCAGCATCTGCATCTTCAAATCGACGACCGCGCATATCTTTCATATCGGCGATTCCAGAATCTATCGCCTGCGCAATGGCAATCTTGAACAGCTCACCCGCGACCACCGCGTCTGGGTCGGCAAGGAAAAAAACTACCTGAACCGGGCGATGGGCATAGAGCCCCGGCTGGAGGTCGATTATCAGGCGCTGCCGCTGGAAAAAGACGACCTGTTCCTGATGACCACGGACGGCGTGCATGACTTCATCAACGAAAAAGCGCTGAAAAAACTGTTGCTGGAAAATAGCGATTTAACCTTGGCGGCGGAAAAAATCATCCAGCTGAGCGCCGACAATAAAAGCACCGACAACCTGACCTGCCAACTGGTCAGGATCGAGGACCTGCCGCCGGCGCGGGAGGATGAAATCCTGCGCCGCCATACCAACCTGCCCTTCCCGCCGCCGCTACGGCCCGGCATGGTACTGGACGGCTACCGGATTGAAGAGGAGTTGCATGCCAGCAAGCGCACGCAGGTTTATCGGGCTCTGGATATGAAAACCGGCACGCGGGTCGTGCTCAAAACCCCGTCCATTCTTTATGACGACGACACTCGCTACATAGAACACTTTCTGCACGAGGAATGGGCGGGCAAACGGATCAATAACGACCATGTCCTGAAAACCCTTGGCAGCGACCGCGAAAAAAGCGGCATTTACTACGTGACCGAATACCTCGAAGGCCCGACGCTCAGGCAGTGGATGGATGCCCATCCGAAAGCCGACATCAAGGAGACGCGCACTGTCATAGAACAGATCGCCAAAGGGCTGCGCGCCTTTCACCGCATGGAAATGCTGCACCAGGACCTGAAACCCGAAAACATCATGTTCGATAAAAACGGCACCGCCAGGATCATCGACTTCGGCTCCGTCAAAATCGCCGGCATCGAGGAAATGACGCCGCTGGAACATGCCGATCCTGCCGATGTGCAGGGCACTCTGAATTACACCGCGCCCGAATACCACCTGGGCCTGCGCGGCAGCGTCAAGTCCGATTTGTACTCGCTGGGCGTCATCGCCTATGAAATGCTGAACGGCGCCCTGCCCTACGGCCCGGACATGCCGGAACACCCGGACCCGCCGAGCCTGGCGAAACTGGACTATGTGCCCAGCATTTATCACAACATTATGGTGCCGGCCTGGATAGACGGCGCCCTGAAAAAAGCCACGGCCATCAACCCGCAAATGCGCTATGACGACCTGTCGGAATTCCTGTTCGACCTGTCTCTGCCCAACCCGAAATTCCTGAAGCCGGAAGAGCGGCTGCCGCTCATGCAGCGCAATCCGGTCTCGTTCTGGAAAGGCCTGGCGGCGCTGTTGCTGTTTGCCAATCTGACTTTGTTGTATTTACTGGCGGGTTAACGAACGGTATTAGAGCGTTTATTCATTAGTCGGAAACATTACCTTCAATCATGCGTCGCCATGAAAAATCAGCAGCTGTACGCATCCACACACTAAGCCCGAACCGGCGGCGCCATTCATGGACAGGGCGGGCTTGTAAAGCCGTCCCGCTTGAGCCGCGGGCTTATCCGACGATATGCAATGCAACATAGGGAACGAGATTGAAAACCAGGATGGCGATTTTATAAACCGCCATGCCCCAAGCGCAAGACAGAACCCGGGATAAGGCCGCCAGGCTGAATTTCCAGTGCGCCGACCTGATTCGGGACGATCTGCCCGGCGACGGCTACGATGTCATTCTGGCCATCGATTCGATTTACTTCATGGGTGACTACAACAAGACGCTGGCCAAGCTCAACACCAAGCTGCGGCCCGGCGGCCGTAGAACAGAAGGGTCAGGTCTATGTAGAACAGAAGGGTCAGGTCTAGATTCACAGCTTTTTTGGAAATGAGAAATAAATGAGCCGGGTTTATTTTATAATTCAACCCGCTCCTTTTTTTCAAAGCGAAGAGTTTTGAAACGCCCAGCACGGTAATTCCGCACGCCGGGATTTGTCAGGGGGGGACTGGCTGTTCAACCTTGATGATTAGTAAACAACACTACTAATCTAGACCTGACCCCACTAGCCCCCTAATCTAGACCTGACCCCACTAGCCCCTCCGTTCTGTCGTGCGCTATTACAAAAAATAGTGGCCACCTTTCTTGATAAGCGAGTCAATGAATAAAGGAAAACTTTGCAAGTAATTTATGTTATTCAATCCATTATCAGAGCAAAATGAAAGGTATAAGTCGTTATATAGATTAAATGATTTTTTAAACACGAATCCAATCATGTCTTCAGCAGAAAATTTGTGATTTTGATGTAACTGCAATCCTAACGAAAAGCTGTTTCTATACTGCCAAGGATTTATGTATGGGCTGAACTTTTCTCGGTGGCAACTTTTGTGCAAGTGCCCTAGGTTGTTAACGACGACTGCATCAATAATCTTGAAATCATTTACATCTAAATTTCCGTCGTTGTTTTCTCTAAAAGATTCATTCTTACCAAAAGAGATACCAAAGTCGCCTGCTATGCAAGTTATTACATCTATGTAATCATATATATTGTAACAACTAATCATTAATACATTGTATTCGCCATTTTCTTGCTCTATAAATTTATCTTTTGCGCTTTGAAAAAAGTCGCGAATATTTAGAAGTCTGCTACGTTCTAGTTTTAAGTCTTGATTATTGGCGGCAATCCGTTGATAGACACTCGCATTTAGTTGCGGTAAAAGCAGCGTTACAGTAGGATTTTCATTCGGAAGTTCCTTATAGTTAAAGCATTTTATTTCAACATTAAATCTAATGTTTTCGGTCACGAAAGAAAAATCTACATCTTTGTTCTTGCTCTGCTTTCGTTCGTATAGATAGCTCTGGGGAAATTCAGCATAAATACTTGATGCTGCGCTTATCTCACAAGCACTTTGGAGAAATTGATTTTCGTTAAAAATCGGTTGGTTAATTTTAAATTTGCCATCCAATAGGTCACGAAATTCTTGCTCATTTAATGCAGACTTGAACTGTTCGATACACGCAACCGCGTCTTGCTTATACTGTTCATTGCTTATATTAAAATAGTGGTTTTCCGATACGGCAGAAAACATTTTAGGATGAGTAAATTTGATTGGCATAGTTCTGATTCACCTTGAAGCTCGTAGGATGCGCTGAACGCAGTGATGCGCATCGATCGCGAACGATGCGGTTCGTACCTCACCGCATCCTACCGCGCTGAATTTGCCTTGTTAGTGCTTTGAAGGACACCCTTTTTGCCTTTGTAGTTAACTCTTGACTCATATTGCTTGACGTAGGTTACAGATTGCCGTGCTGACTTTATTAATTGAATTAATTCATTAACAGATACATCTTGGTAATCGGTATTCCATTTGTAATGGACAAAGGCATTTCTTTCAGATGCAACTTTTAAAATAATATCGGAATGCTTCTTATTAAATGGCGGTAAATTTAGCACCTCCAACAACCAAGTGTATTTTCCGGAATTATCCACGTTTCTTAATACTGCTACCTTCGTTTTTTTACATAATTCATTCCTTGTTAAGGCCGCATCAATAATCGAGTTAATTGCATGCTCAAAATATAATGCATAAAACATAATTGCTAATTCATATTCTTTTGCCTCAAACTTTATCTTTGCTTCCGAAATTAACGAATCCCGATGATCAACGACAACCTTGTAATCAATGCTTCTCGCAAGCGTAATTAGTCGATTGAATAATTTTTCTCTATCCTCAATGTCATCCTCTGTAATTAATCCAGATTCAAACATGCTATTGGTAAAAGACTTAGCCAGTTCCCTATACGCTTTTCTATTTCTACTAGGCTTTTTCAATCGGACTCCATTATTTCTTGGCGCTAACGGGTCTAATAAGGAGCGCGTAAGCGTCTGTCTTGATTCGATTGATGGCGATGAGTTAATAGTAATATTGAGTTTATCAATCTGTACGCTCCTTATTCGACCCGATGGCTCCGCGAAGCGGAGCCATCAAGTTAATATCCAGGTCGGTATATTTACGCCGAAACTGAGTCATACGCAAGCACAAGCTTAAAAAATAGCTTGAAACGCTTAAACACTAGGCGGGATAGCGCTTTTTTTGACGCGATAAACAGATCGGGATAATTTCAAAAGCCACATATCGAATGACCGAAATATTAGCCTGAATGGACATTTGAAAGACACAATGCATAGACCGGTTTGGGTCGAACCAAGACAATCAAGCAGTGCCATTTTCGCCGTTGCCAAAGAGGCTATCTTTCGGCACATTTAACTTAATGGCACTTGCGGACGCTCAACGTATGAGTTCAATTCGCGCCCAGTCAAAGCCGTCGCACCTGTAGTGAATTGTCGGGCCCTGCAACGACAGGACCGACAGCCGAAGTATGACGAACTATTGATGATCCGGCGGCGCTCCGGCATCGCACTTCTTGCACTGAAGCTTATCGCCAATGACTGACGCACGGCCTTCCGGCGTAATGACCCAAGGGCGATTAACCCAGGGCGGATCGTGGCGTGTGTGCTGAAAGTGCCCGCACTCAAGCTCAGCCACCCAGTGATTTTCCGCGTCCTGGTGGAAGCCGACGATGCTACGCTTCATAAGCGCCCAATGTTCCCTTCGCCAGTCTGTTCTCGAGGTTTAAACTCGCGCTATGGGCATGAATCATGCGAGGAGTCCCCCTCGAAATGAAACTCCAACAATGACGAACGCCACTGAGGCAATGGTGACCAGAACGATTCTGCGCGCCATTGCGGGAAGGGTTGACGCGCTGAGGTTCGGAATGAGGCGAAACCGTGCTTCTAGCGCGGTGAGGACGGTAACTGCCAGCAATATGAGCTTAAGCATGATGAGCTTGCCCTGAAGCGTGTTCGCGGAAAGCCAGGTGGAGAAGTCGGGCGCCAACAGGTGAGCCATCCAAAGACCGGAGACCACTTGAATGGCCAAGGCTGGCATGCCGATGCGTTCGAACCCTGATTCGAACTCGATCAATATCCTGGGATCTTGCGCTGCCAGCGCGCGAGGAAGAACGGTAGAAGCCAGCACTAAATGCCCGCCGGTCCATACGGTCGCGGCCAGGACGTGACCCAAGAATACGTAGCTGTACATGTGTGCGGCCTAACAAATCAGTTATTTAAACCGGTCCAACATACGTCTTTTCCAGTTTAGCTGTCAAGAACGTAACTCACCGCCAAATTTTCTAAACGGATGCTTTGCACATGCCGCCAGGATGTCTTGCAAGGCCGGCTGTTTTACTCCCGCTTCGATGGGCAAATCCTGAGCTTGCGGACAGATTGAGGGTTGCCTACACTATGCCGATCGCCACTTCATTTCCAGCGCTTATGATGAAATCAACCGCCAAAATCATGGCCGGCCTGACCGTGGCAGGAGCCCTCGGCGCCTGCTCCGGCCACAAGCCCTCCGCCCCTCCCGCCAGCGCCATGGCCGCCAAACCGCAGGTCCAGGCAGGTGCGCGGAAAACCCATGGCATCCCGCCCGGCAAACTGCCCGGCGAACGGACCGTGGAGGATGTCCTGCAAATGTATGGCCCCTACGCAACGAGCAAAGTCAAATCCTATTTCGACAAGGCGAAGGTGGGTTATCCTCCCCGGGAAGTCACCTTCGTCGCCTTGAAACAGGAAATGAAGCTGGAGCTCTGGGCCAGGGACAGCGGCGAGTTCCGCTTCATCCGCGATTATCGCATCCGTGCCGCCAGCGGCGTGTCCGGCCCCAAATTGCGTGAAGGCGACATGCAGGTGCCGGAAGGCGTTTACCGGATCGCGGGACTGAATCCGAACAGCCATTTCCACTTGTCGATGAAATTAAATTACCCCAACGAATTCGATCTCTTCCATGCGTGGCGGGAGGGGCGCGCCGATCCGGGGACGGATATTTTTATCCATGGCAAGGCCAAATCCCTCGGCTGTCTGGCCATGGACGATGAAACGATTGAGGAACTTTTCGTCCTGGCCGCACACGCGGGCGCCGAAAATGTGAAAGTTGTGATTGCCCCGCACGATCCCAGAACTTTCCCTCTGAAAGCTGACATCGAAGGGCTCCCGGCATGGACCTCGGAGCTTTATTCGCGGATCTCCCGCGAAATAAAGGCCTTGTCGCCCGGGTCGAAGCCGGTGGCTGCCGCGGGGCTATGATCGCCTGGCTTGGCGTCGCAAGTCGCGATGTAGGCATCGCTCCCACAAGTGCCGCCCGGATTTGAAACTGATTGTCGAGTCGCCCCTACAGCGTCTGTCTCTTCCACTCCTAAAGCACCCCGACGAACGGTTCACTCGCCGCGGCAATCCGGATAAATACCGCCCGTGCGTAATATCAGCTAATAAGCGAATATAATGCCCCTTCCATATTGATAATCGATAATTAAGGAATGAAATGAATAATACATTTTTGATGGTTATAGCGTCTTTATGCATCGTCCTAACCGCGTGCAGTAACGGGAAAAGTGATGAAGACAAGATCAAGTCGGCTTTCCTCGATAGCTGCACAAAACAGCAGAGTTCCACACGCCCGGCGGAACAGGCTAAATCCTACTGTAATTGCGTGGCCGATTCGGTTTTTAGCAACAGTGATATTTCCAATGAAACCCAAAAGCTGATGACCACGATGAGTGACAAGGACAGTAAACTGTATCAACAAAGTGATGCCAAATTGGTCAGGGGCGCGCTTATGTCTTGCTATACTGCTAAATTTTACAAAAAATAAAAATTAACATCATCTAATCCGCTAAATACCTCGTTAGATTCATGACGCCCTTCGACTTGACAGTGATGAGCCTAGTACTCAGTCAACCTTGTTCTGACGAGTAAAATTTGCGGAGTATCCATAGCATGCGAATAGTGCGAATACCCTGAAGGGCACAAGTGAATTCGCACCTACAGTTTATCCGCCATAATTAAATTGACTGAGTACTAGGATAAATCGGGGCATTGCAGGTACGGATATCCACGGTAGATGCTCCAGGCGCGGCGCCTGCTGTGGGTATCCGCACCGGGGAATCAGCTTCCCTTCTTGTCAGTATCGGGAAGCAAGTCGATCAGCGGGCAGTTTAAGGCTTTGGCCAGTCTCCTGAGCACATCGATGGAGACATTTTCGGCGCTGCCGCCTTCCACTTTGCTGATCATCGACTGGGTCACGCCTGAGCGATTTTCAAGTTCTTTTTGGACCAAGCCGCGTTCAAGCCGCTTGCGTTTTATTCTGTCGCCTATTTGCATCGGAGATCCTGCCCTGAGTGAAACGCGGCATTATATGAATTTATTCATAATCAAGGCAAAAAAAAGCCGCCGAAGCGGCTCTGATGCTGACCGGACCCGGATTATTTGATGGCCAGGCGGGTGCCGTTGACCAGCTCGGCGCCGGGCACCTCCTTGCCCGCCTTGATCGCCTCCTTGATCGCGGTCTTGTCGATTCTCCAGGTGACGACCTGTTCCTTGAACTGATCCGGAATCGCTTCTTCATCCACAATGTGAATAGCGGCCGGGTTATCCTGGATGGAAAGCTTGAAATACGGACATTCAATGGTGCTGATACCGGTATGTTCCATATTGTTTTTCAGGTAGCTTTTCAGCCATGTAACCCGGTTTTCCAGGGTTTTCCGGCGTTTACTCATGCCCGCTTCGGCGTTTTTGATCGCTTCGGCGGCCGCTTCCATGTTGCGCAGGAACTTGGCTACATTGATCGCCTTGTCTTCCAGTTCGCCGCTCAACGCCTCGAGCGTGCCGTTGATTGCTTCCATCGGCAGATCGGCCTCCGGATCGGTCAAGACGTCCAGCGCTTCAAGGTAGTTGGCGCTCAATTGGTAGAGCGTTAGATGCTTCATTCCGTCACCCTTGCGAACTGGTCAAGCTTGCGGTAAAGAATCTGGTAGAAGTCCGTATCCAGTTCCGCAAAGCTGTTAAAACGGTTCTTTGACGCCTTGGTCATCCAGTTCTTAACCCGGTCCGGATCCAGGCCAAGTTCTTCAATCCGGGCTTCAAGCTGCTGAAGCTGGGTTTCGTTAATGCGATGAGGATCGCTGTCTGGCTCGGCTTCGACCGGCTGGGCGCTTTCGATGTCCCGACGCTGTACCATGTCCTCGAGATCCTGGGTGAAGACTTCGGAAAGCCCCGCCATTCTCAGCGTGGCGTCGATGTGAGCGGATTTTTCAGCCATTTTCAAGGCTTTGTTAATGTCGCCGTTATCCTGAGACAACAAGCGCGCCCCTACCCCGTCGGCTACCGTCCGGCCGGATGCGTCCACGATCTCGCAGCGGATAATGATCTGGCTCAGCTTTGCGCCGGTGAGCGCCGCCTGTTCATAATCCGGCAAGGTCGGGTAACGCACCGTCAGGCCCAGCATGCCGCAAATTTTCTCGGCGCCGGGCTTGAACAGGCTGGGTTTGCTGAAGTGGGCCGGGTTTCTGCAATCCTTTCCGGCGTGACACTTGCTCCGGTGGACGATATGCACCCTGCCGTAATCGATACCTTCCACCAGGGCGTCGCGCACCCAGGCCATGAGCACGGCACGGTTGGTCTTGCGGCGGTCCAGACCCTCTTTGAATGTGGTTGCGGGAAGATCCAGCGGATTCGCGGAAATCACCGGCAATTGGGTATTTTGGTTGTCGGCCGGTTTTCCCCGGTCAATTATCTGTGTTGATGAATACATAAATACAATACCTGAATTGTGCGAATGAAATACAAGGTGGGACAGGCGGCTACCGGCCCCGCCAGTTTGCTTAATACTCTCCGGCAAGAAGAGAAAGGTTGTCGTCTACCGGCCGGTTTCGGCATTCTCCCGAAACCGTACCGCCTCTGTTGCCTGTCAGGTTGAAAAAATATTCGCTCATCCGGCAAAAGTCTGGCCGTTGATTTGCCTGTCCTCTGCGCCCGGACCGCCCCGATGGCGGCCCGTGACATCTAAAGCAAAACGCGGCTTAACTTGATTTCTCGGTTGGGTTGTCATAATCTTTTTAGCGCCTAATGTGCGAATTTAGGAAAACGTGAGCCAGGGCGGCTACCCTGACCCACATAGGAAACACCTGGTTAGAACGGCGCTGATTCGCACACCTGCGGTTTAGCGCCGTTCGCCCTGCCCTTGATTGAATCGATCATATTTTTTACAGCCTCCACAATGGTTTTACCTGTTACAAAATACGGTTCGACATCCACCCCAGTCGGGGCGGAAACGAACACGCCAACATTGGCGTTATCGCCGCTATAGCAGCTATAGCCAAACGCCCATTTATCGACACTCACGCAGACCGAACGCCCGCTGATGCCAACACCCAGCAAAGCGGTTTCCACGACGCTGACCGCCCGCCGTTGTTTATCCGCTAATTCAACCGGCATGAAACTCTCCAGAAAAATTTAGACACTTTAATTCATGAATATATTCATATTCTGAACCGGTTTCTTGTCTGTCCGTCGATCTTAGTTTGTCTCCAAATATCGCTCCCGTTTTTCGCCATTTTTCAGCTCCCCGGCGACAGTGGAATATAAGCTTATAGTTATACTCATCTATATGAATATATTCATATTTTAACAGAAAAACGTTCTCGCTTTAATCATCAATTATCGAAATAGTTCTGTTGGTTTCCTGCCTTAAAGCGATCTGTTCATGCCCGGAAACGATCCGAATGACGTGCCCCCGAAATGCTGATACAGACTTCACAGGAATGCCTTGATTGCAGCCGCTGCCGGGCGCTCCAGCGCCGGTTGCCGGCGGAGCGGTAAAGCGTGCATGTCCTGCAAAAAACACTTGTCCTGAATATTAATGCAGTGCTAGAGTCCATTCCCGTTTCCGTATCGTCATCAATGCAATGCATGACGCCTTGTCAGGCCGCTAATGATGATCACCAGGGACTTACAATGCTTCGCCTCGATACGTCCGGGAAAGGGACGAGGCATTACCCATCGCTAGTGCCGAAGAAGTTAAAGATACTTGTTGTGCCGGGAAAAAGTAGCTGGACATGACTATCAACTTAACGGCGCGACAGTCGCCGCTGAACTTTAACACTATGCCTACAATTGAATGACATGACACAACGCGCATCTCTCATGAAAATCGACAGCCTTGATCATCTGGTTCTGACCGTCAAAAACATTGAAACGACCTGCGCTTTCTATTCGAAAGCATTGGGCATGGAGGTCATTACCTTCGGCGGCGGGCGCAAGGCCTTGTCATTCGGTTCGCAGAAAATCAACCTGCACGTTCATGGCAGCGAATTTGAGCCCAAAGCCCAATGGCCAACTCCGGGTTCCGCCGACTTATGCTTGATCACTTCGGTGCCGCTGCATGACGTGATCAGCCATCTCGATTCATGCGCGGTGACGATCATGGAAGGCCCGGTGCCGCGCACAGGCGCTACGGGACCGATTCTGTCGATTTATTTTCGGGATCCGGACATGAATCTGATTGAAGTGTCTAATCCTGTATCCACCTGACAGAGACCAGCCCTTCCTGGGCGACCGTTTCCCGCTGACTTTGCCTATTGGACGGCTCATGCCATGACTCATCATCACGAAAGCGGTCATCGAAAGCTGGCTGGCGTTACCTTGCTCTGCCGCGTTACGGTCCTGACGCTGCTCCTTCTGAGTACCGGCTGCATACATACCGCCCCGTTCAAGGACGCGGCAGGCCGGGTTATCCCCGGCAGCATTGCGGCCATGGAAACGGTGTCCATCGGCGGCGTTCCTCAGAGTATCTGGTTTCGCGGCGTCTCCCGGCACAATCCGGCACTGATTCTCCTGCATGGAGGGCCCGGCGCCAGCGAATCGGCGCTGTTCCGCCATTACAATGCCGACCTCGAACAACATTTTCTGGTCGTGTATTGGGAGCAACGTGGCGCCGGGCGCTCGTTCCAAGCCGATATTCTGCCCGAATCCATGACCATCGACCAGTTCGTGCAAGACCTCGATGAAGTGGTGGACCTGGTCAGACGGCGTTTCGGCAAGGACAAGGTCGTGCTGCTGGGCCAGTCCTGGGGCACGGTGCTGGGGACGCTGTACGCCTCCCGCCATCCGGAAAAGGTGGCGGCTTACGTGGGCGTGGCGCAAATGGCCGACACAGCCCAGGCGCGCCGTTTGTCCTATGCGTTCGCGCTTTCCGAAGCCCAAAAGCGCGAAAATGCCAAAGCCCTCTCGGAATTGCAGGAGATCGGCCCGCCGCCCTATGCCTCGGTCGACGACATGCTGACCGTCGGCACCTGGGTCGAGCGGTTCGGCGGCATGTTCCATGGCAATCTTTCCACGGGCAAACTGATCTGGGCGGCGCTCGGCACCGATGAGGCAAATCTGGTCGACCTCGTCAAATTCGGCCAAGGCAACCGCTTTTCCCTGGAACAGCTTGAAGACGAGATTTCACAGCTCAATCTGAGCAAGTGTTGCCGGACCTTCGAGGTGCCGCTATTTTTTCTGCTCGGACGCTACGACCGGCATGTGCCCGCCATCCTGGCCGAGCGCTATTTCAAGACGATTCGGGCGCCCTGTAAACGGCTGGTCTGGTTTGAACATTCGGCGCATAACCCGCCTTTTGAAGAGCCCGAAGCATTTAACCGGTTGTTGATTGAAACGGTACGGCCTTTGGCTACCGGAACCTACAGCGAATGAGCCTGGAATAAACCGGAAAATAAATTCGCACCGCACGGAAAAAACGGCACATGCGTAACCTCCATTAAGTATTTTGACTTATTGATCTTTATCGACCCGACGGGATAATGAAGAAAAACACTTACGGCAACAGTTCGGATTTATCGGTTTGTATTCTCGATAACGATTAGTGCATCCTGACCAGGCGCCATACCGGTTCCGGCTCCGCCGCACCGCCATAAACGACAGGCTTTTATGCATCAGGCCCCCATACTTCCTCTTCCCCCTAACTGTGCCACGGCATCGGGAGCAATGAGGCGAGTGGGCGTAGAGCTGGAATTCGCGGGCTTATCCCTGGAACACATCGCCCGGCTGATCCACCAACAGTTCGGCGGCACCATACAGGTCAATAGCGCTTATGAGAACACCATCGCCGACACCTGTCTGGGCGATTTCAAAGTCGAGCTGGATTTTCAATACCTGAAGAAAAAAGGCCGCTACAAGATAGATCCCGAGGATCCTTTCGCCCTGCTCGACGAATGGTCCGAACAGATCGTGCGCCTGGCGGCCGAACAGATCGTGCCTTTTGAAGTCATTTCACCGCCGATTCCGATGGACCGTCTAGGCGAGTTGGCGCTTTTGATCCCGATTCTGCGAGCCTCGGGCGCCCAAGGCACGGACAGCGGCACGCTGAATGCTTTCGGCCTGCATTTCAACCCGGAACTGCCCAGCCTGGAACCGGAAACCATCGTTGCTTACCTCAAGGCTTTCCTTTGCCTGTATGACTGGCTGGTTTACCGCAGCGAGATCGATCTGACCCGATCCATGACCGGTTACATCGCCCCTTTTCCCACCGACTATATCCGACAGGTCATCGACCTGGGTTACCACCCCGACCAGAACGACTTGATCGACGATTACCTGTTGGCCAACCCTACCCGCAACCGGGCGCTTGATATGCTGCCGCTGTTCGCTTATCTGGACAAAGCGCGGGCGCTGTCGGTCATTGAAGACGATCGCATTCATCCCCGCCCCACACTGCACTACCGGCTGCCCAACTGCCGGATCGACCAGCCGGACTGGAGCATAGACGGAGATTGGCGTAACTGGCTGGTGGTCGAAAACCTGGCCTGCGATGCCGGCCATCTGAATAGCCTGTGCCAAACTTATTCGCGTTTTTTGGACAGGCCCTTGGCCGATCTGTTCAAGGACTGGAAAGATACTGTCGAGATATGGCTGCATCGTTCATACACCCTGTAATTGGCGTAACAGGGCCCAGCAAGGGCGGGGATCGCGCCTGGCACTTCACGCGTTATGCCATTCTCGCCGCCGGCGGCAAGCCCCTGAGGCTCACTCCCCGTCGTTCGCATCTGCATGAGGTGCTGGACGGCATTGTGATCGGCGGCGGCGATGATATTTATCCCACGCTTTACGAATCGGAGGAACTGCCCAATACCCGTTATGACAAGGAGCGGGATCTGTTCGAATTGATGTATATCGAAAAATCCCTGCGGCAGCATATTCCCATGTTGGCCATCTGCCGCGGAGAGCAGTTGCTCAACACCTACCTGGGCGGCAATCTGCATCAGAACCTGCGCGAACTGCGCCGCCATACGCGCAATCGTTTCACGGTACTGCCGCTGAAAACCCTGCTGGTGGAACCGGACAGCCGGATGCAGGAACTGCTGGGAACAACGCGCTGTCGGATTAATAGTCTTCATACGCAGGCCATTAACGAGTTGGGCAGCGGTCTGAGAGTCGCCGGCCGTGATTTGGATAATATCGTGCAAGCCGTGGAAGACCCGTCGAAACCATTTTTATTGGGGGTTCAATGGCATCCCGAATACCTGATCTACCTCTCGCGCCAGCGTAATCTGTTTCGCGCGCTGGTTACCACTGCCCGACAACAACTATAAAAGTATGACCGCCTATTTCAGTTTATTTGGAGTGAGTTTTTTGGCCGCCACGCTGATTCCGTTTTATTCGGAAGTGGCGCTGGTCGGCCTGCTGGCTACCGGCCACGATCCCTGGCTGCTGTGGCTGTTTGCCTCGTCTGGCAACACGCTGGGCGCGGTCGTAAACTGGCTTTTAGGCCGTTATCTGCTGCATTTCGAATACAAACGCTGGTTTCCGTTCAAGATTTCGCAATTGCACCGCTACCAGCACTGGTACCAGCGTTTCGGCGTCTGGTCCTTATTGTTGTCCTGGCTGCCGGCCGGCGGCGATGCCTTGACGTTTATCGCCGGCATCATGCGGGTGCGCCTTTGGGTATTCCTGATTCTGGTCGGATTGGGCAAAAGCTTGCGTTACGCGTTGATTATCGCCTTGTCGGAGCAAATCCTGTAATGTCCCATGAAGGCATTGAATCGACGACATCGGATTGCATGGAATTCGCTTAACCAGAGACGGATACACTGGAAAAACCGCAGGCGCGGCAACCGGCGCTGGCGTTCCTACTACTCCATCCGCAGGAGAAAACCCATGCCTAAAAATGTGACGCAAAAATTGATTGAAAGCCATCTGCTCGAAGGCGACATGACGCCGGGGCAAGAAATTGCCCTGAAAATAGACCAGACCCTGACCCAGGATGCGACCGGCACGATGGTGATGCTGGAGCTTGAGGCCATGGAACTGGACCGTGCCCAAACCGAAGTCTCGGTCCAGTATGTCGACCACAATCTGCTGGAGACCGACTTCAAGAATGCCGACGATCACCTGTTTCTGCAGAGCGCCTGCCGTAGATTCGGCCTCTGGTTCAGCCGTCCCGGCAACGGCGTCAGCCATCCGGTGCATATGGAGCGCTTCGGCAAGCCGGGCAAGACGTTGCTCGGTTCCGACAGCCATACCTGCGCCGCCGGCTCCATGGGCATGCTGGCGATCGGCGCCGGCGGCCTCGAGGTCGCCTTGACGATAGCCGGCCAGCCGTTTCATGTGAAGATGCCGAAAGTCGTCGGCGTCAAGCTGACCGGCCAACTGCCGGACTGGGTCAGCGCCAAGGATATCATCCTGGAACTGCTGCGCCGTCTCGACGTGCCGGGCGGCATCGGCAAGATCATGGAATATTACGGACCGGGCCTGGACCAGCTCAGCGCGATGGACAGGCACGTGATCGCCAACATGGGCGCCGAACTCGGCGCGACGACCAGCGTGTTCCCATCGGACCAGGCCGTGAAAAGCTTTCTGGACTCGCAGGCGCGCGCCGGCGACTGGATCGAACTGCTGGCCGATCCGGGCGCGGCCTACGATGAGCATATCGAGGTCAACCTCTCGGAGCTCGTGCCCCTGATCGCCTGCCCCAGCAGCCCCGGCAACGTCGTGCCGGTCAGCGAAGTCGCGGGGCGAAAAGTCTATCAGTGCATGATCGGTTCATCGGCAAATCCGGG
This sequence comes from Methylobacter marinus A45, assembly GCF_000383855.1. Lineage (GTDB taxonomy): Bacteria > Pseudomonadota > Gammaproteobacteria > Methylococcales > Methylomonadaceae > Methylobacter > Methylobacter marinus. The sequence continues at coordinate 3,779,068 of NZ_KB912877.1, read as the reverse complement.
GCTTCGGGATTTCGCGATCGTGGCGATGATCCTGAAGGATCACCCGGTGCATGAAGACGTATCGCTCGATGTCAATCCGACCTCGCGGCAGATCCTTGAAAACATGACCCGGCTGGGCTATCTCGGCACCTTGATTCATCAGGGCGCGCGCATCCATCAGGCCGGCTGCGACGGCTGCATCGGCATGGGCCAGGCGCCGGCCACTCACCGGATCAGCCTCAGAACCGTGCCGCGCAACTTCCCCGGACGTTCGGGCACGAAGGAAGATCTGGTCTATCTTTGCAGCCCCGAGACGGCCGCCGCCTCCGCCATTACCGGCGTTATCACCGATCCGCGTAACTTGTCCATGCCCTATCCGAAATTTGAGGAGCCGAAGACCTATATCCTCAATACCGAGGCGCTGACGCCGCCGCCCGAGGACGGCTCGACCGTGGAACTGGTGAAGGGACCGAACATCGCCTCGCTGCCGGCATTTGAGCCTCTGCCGCAAAGCCTGGCAGGGCCGGTGCTGATGAAAGTGGGCGACAATGTCTCGACCGATGAGATCATGCCGGCCGGCGCCAAGGTGCTGCCGTATCGCAGCAATATTCCCGAGATCAGCAAATTTACCTTTTCCCAGCTCGACGAGTCGTACTACGACCGGGCCATGCCGTATCAGCTGACCGGCTCGTTGATCGTCGGCGGCATCAACTACGGCCAGGGTTCAAGCCGCGAGCATGCGGCATTGGCGCCGCGCCATCTCGGCGTCAGGGCCGTCATCGCCAAAAGCTTTGCCCGCATTCACTGGCAGAATCTGTGCAATTTCGGCATCCTGCCGCTGGTCTTCGCCGACGAGGCCGATTACGACATAATCGATCTGAACGATAGCCTTGAACTGCCCAATGCCAAGGAAGAGATTCAGCAGGGCAATACCGTCACGGTCGTCAACAAAACCCGGAACGCAACTTTTTTCACCCGGCACACGATGACGCCGCGGCAGGTCCGGATGGTCCTGGCAGGCAGCGTGATTAATTTGTATAAAACCGGCGGTTCACGGTAAAACAGGCATGACAAAATAGGATACCCGGCTATCCATTTGAGCAGATGACTTTTTCAGGTTTATGAATGATTTTTTAAGCAAGCCCTTTTACCGGGACATCATTCCCGGCATTCTTTTGGTCAGTCTCCTGTTATTAAGTTATATGGTGCTGCGCGAATTCCTGCTGTCGCTGATCTGGGCCTTCATCATCGCCTATGTCACCTGGCCGGCCTATCGATGGCTGCGCCGCCGGCTTAAAGGCAAAAAATCATTTAGCGCGCTGCTCATGACGCTGATTATTGCCACGTTCCTCTTTCTGGTGATTTTTTGGCTGCTCGCGTTGCTGCAGGAAGAATTAAAAGCGGCCTATCAAACCTTGAGCATTCATCTCGCTGAAGATACCCTTCGGCTACCGGGTTTCATCGAGCACATACCGGGACTGGGCGATTATCTGCAGGACGGCATCACGCGCTTCAACACCGACAGGGCCAGCATTACCGAACAATTCGCCAGCACGGCGCAACACTGGCTGGGAGACGTTACCGCGTTTCTGGGCAATCTCGGCAACAACCTCATGAAACTGGCCATTGTTCTGGTCACCTTGTTTTTCTGTTTCCGCGATGGCGAGGAAGCGGTCCGGCAGTTGCATCAAGGACTGATCCGTTTTCTGGGCAAACACCAGCATATCTATCTACAGGCGGCTGGACATACCACGAAAGCGGTCGTATTCGGCATGGTGCTCGCCGCACTCGGCCAAGGTCTTCTGTCCGGCCTTGCTTTTGCGGTGGCCGGCGTACAGGCGCCGGTATTGTTTGGCGTGCTTGCCGCCCTGTTCTCCCTGATGCCCCTGGGCGCGTCACTGGTGTGGCTGCCCATCGCCATCGCGCTCATTTTCATGGATGAGTTATTGGCCGGCATAGGGCTGATAATCTGGGGGGTTCTGGTCGTCAGCACGGTGGACAATGTGATCCGGCCGTTGGCGATCAGCGGCGCCAGTCAAGTGCCTTTCCTGATCGTCTTGTTTGGCGTTCTGGGAGGACTGACGGCTTTCGGCGTGGTGGGCATTTTTCTGGGGCCGGTCATACTGGCCGTATTGCAGGCCGTCTGGCAGGAATGGCTGGAACAGCAGAAAGAGGAGGAATCCCTGCTGGTTGGCGATGTATCCATCAAGCCGCCCTTGCCTGAGCAAGATCAGACTACAGATTGACGGCTTCGGAAACAGGATAATGGTATCTGATGTTACGCATTGGTTGAATTGAGACAGGTTTGACAAAGTGCCTCCAGTGTGAATAGTGCGAATGAATTCGCACCTACGCGTGCATGACCATTCAGGCGATGAGGTCACTGTCAGTTGAATAAAGATCGGTTTAACAACCTATCGCCAGCGCGGCAAGCAGGATAAAAAACGGCCCATGCGTAACATCAGATGGTATGCGATGCATACCCTACAAACTGACGTTTTGTAATTTGCATAAAATCAGTTAAATCACTTTCGAAAACTGCTGCTGTTTTTGCGCGAGGTAGCGGTCGAATACCATGCAGATATTGCGGATCAATAACCGGCCCGCCGGCAATACATGGATGGCCTGTTCCGAGACGGTCAGCAGGCCGTCGTCCTGCATCGGCGCCAGGGCTTTCAGTTCATCGGCGAAGTAATCATGAAAACCGACGTCGAATGCCTGCTCGATCGCTGCAAACGTCAGGTCGAAATGGCAGATCAGCTGCGTGATGACGGCGCGGCGCAGCTTGTCGTCATCGTTGAGCTCAACCCCTTTAAAAACCGGCAGCCGGCCCTGGCCGATCAGCTTATCGTATTCGGCCAGTTCTTTGGCATTCTGGACATAGGCATCCCCTACCCGGCCGATGGAGGTAATGCCTAGCCCCACCAGGTCACAGTCGGAATGCGTCGAATAGCCCTGGAAATTCCGGTACAGCTTGCCTTCGCGCTGCGCGATGGCGAGTTCATCATCGGGCTTGGCGAAATGGTCCATGCCGATATAGACATAACCCGCTTCCGTCAGCCGCTGCCCGACCATTTGCAGAATGTCGAGCTTGACGTCGGCTGTCGGCAGGTCGGCATCGTTGATCTGGCGCTGTGTTTTAAAGCGCGCCGGCATGTGAGCGTAATTGAAGATCGAAAACCGGTCCGGCACGGCGGCCAGTATCTTGTCCAGCGTTCTGGAAAATGTGGCGACCGTCTGCAATGGCAGGCCGTAAATCAGGTCGATATTGGTCGAGCGGAACCCCGCGGCCCGGGCCGCGGCCAGAACCGCGAAGGTCTGCTCCTCGCTTTGCAGGCGATTGACGGCCTTTTGCACGGCCGGATCAAAATCCTGAACCCCCAGGCTGATGCGGTTGAATCCCAGTTCGCGCAACTGATGAATGGTGCGATCGTCAGTCTCGCGCGGATCGATTTCGATCGAGTATTCGCCCTGATCGTCGTCCCTTAGCGAGAAATGCGCGCGCGTCACCTGCATCAGCTTTTGCATTTGCTCGAAACTCAGGAAAGTCGGCGTGCCGCCGCCCCAGTGCAGCTGGTTGACGACCCGGTTGCGGTCGAACAAATCGCCCTGCATGGCGATTTCCTTATACAGGTTGTCCAGGTACGGCTGCGCATGGTTGCGGTTTTTCGTGACGATTTTGTTGCAGGCACAGTAAAAACAGACCGTATCGCAAAACGGAATATGGAAATACAACGATAAAGGTCCGCCCGCCGCATTGGACTTGGCAATATGTTCGCGGTAGGCCTCGTCGCCGAAGCCTTCATGCAGTTCCAGAGCGGTCGGGTAAGAGGTATAACGCGGACCGGCCTTGTCATAACGATTAATCAGGGCCAGATCGAATTTTATAGATTGATCCATCATTTTACTTCGCTATCAATCCTGATTTTATTGACGCTGCGGTCGGCCAGGGCCACGGGCTCGATCACTCCGATCAGATCGCCGGGCTCTTGCGTCGCTTTGCCGGATTTTGAAATCCGCGCGATCAGTTTAACCTGCTCGAAGCGCGATAATTTCATCGCCGGCATCATGGCCATGCTGTCGTTCAGATTCACGGTCAACGGCAGATCCGAGACCTGCTTGCGAACGATCGCCAACGGCATTTGCGGGCCGGACAGCGCCTGGGCATAAATGAAAACGGTATGCTCGGGGCGGGTTGCCGCCTGAAGTTCGGGCGACAGGCTCACCTCCACATCGATGCCTGGCGCCACCGCTTCGGCCTGCCTATCGGCCCCGGGCATCCGGCTCTCGACATTGGCCATTAAGGTCTGGATTTCCTTCTGCGCCTCAGAGCCCGGCGGCAACAAGGCCTCCAGCTTGCGCCACATCTGCAGCGCCGACGCCACATCGCCCGCTTCCGCCTTGGCCATGCCGCCCAGCCACAGGCCGGTCATGTTTTCCGGCTCCAGTTCCAGCGCCTTGAACACCAGTTCGGCCGGTTTTCCTGAAAGCCGCCCGTCACTGGCCATGGCCAGTGCATCGGCATAGGACAGCAGCACGTCCGGCTGATCGCCCAGCAAGCGGTGGGCCTGTGCAAAGGCCTCGGCCGCCTCGGGGTAGCGCTGCAGGTATTTATACGACCGGCCCAGCATCAGCCAACCCTGCGCGTCGTCGGGATTGCTCTTCATGCGCTCCGCCAGGCCCGCCACCATGCGGTCGATTTCCTCCGGCCCGGGCATGGCCGACGTCGCGGCGGACTGGCTTAAAGACGGATAATTGCCCAGCCCCGCATACAGGGTCAGCGCCGCCAGCGGCAGCAGCGGAACCAGCACGAAAACCATCCACCGGCCCTGGGCGCCGGAGGCTTTCACATGGCTCTGGATCTCGAGATCATCGCTTAATGCGGCTTCAAGCTCGGCGCGCTGTTCCTCATACTGCGTCCGGGTCAATGCCCCTGATTGCAGTTGCTCTTGCAGTTCGTCCAGTCGCTGCCTCGCGATGACGATATTGCGCTGATCCAGATCGGCCGCCGCCGCTTCGCGTTTGCGCCATAACGGCGGCAGGATAATCAAAAAAGCCGTCAGCACCAGCAGGCTGACCAGCGTCCAAAATATCGTAGTCAAGAGTTATCACCTTTTTCCAGCAAGCTTTGTATTTTTTGCTGCCTCTCGGCACTGATCGGGGCCGCCGCCCGGGTTTTATTGCGCCGGACGAATACGAATACGGCTATCAGGCCGATAGCCAGGAACATGAACGGCCCTATCCACAACAGGCCGGTCTTGGCCTTGAAAGGCGGATTATACAGAACGAAATCGCCATAACGCTGGGTCATGAAATCGGCGATATCCTGTTTGCTTTTGCCTTGCTGCAGCATTTCATAGACCTGCCGACGCAGATCCTTGGCCAGATCGGCATTGGAATCGGCAATGGTCTGGTTTTGACAGACCAGGCAGCGCAACTCCGATATCAAATCGTCATAGGCCTGCTGCTGCTCGGCATTGGCAAATTCCTTATATTCAACACGGGCGCCGGCAAAACCGGACAAGGTCAGCAACAAGACCAGCATTAAAATTCTCATGTTTTCTCGGCCTGTAATTTAGCGATCAAGGGAAGAAAAATGGTCTGGACGTCCTGGGAAGTCACAGGTCCCGTGTGCTTGTAGCGGATCACGCCTTTTTTGTCGATGACAAAGGTTTCCGGCACGCCATAAACGCCCCAATCGATGCCGATACGGCCATCCTGGTCCATGATGCTCACGTCGTAAGGGTTGCCCAGTTGAGCCAGCCAGTTATTCGCCGCATCCGATTCATCCTTGTAATTCAGGCCGACGATGACGGCCGCTTTCTGCTTTGCCAGCTGATTCAGAACCGGATGCTCGGCCCTGCATGACACGCACCAGGACGCCCAGACATTGAACAGCCAGACTTTACCTTTCAGATCGGTCTGGCTTAATGTTTCCGACGGCGCGCCGAGTTTGGGCGCCGAAAACGCCGGCGCCGGCTTATCGATCAATGGCGAAGGAATATCGCGCGGATTCAGGTTCAGACCCACGGCCAGAAACACGGCCATGACGATAAAAATGACTAACGGGATAATGTATTTAAGCATGTCTCATCCATAAAGGTTATGGCGTGCAAGGCTTTTTACCCTGCCTCTTTGATCTTGTACCGGTAGCGCCTGTCGAAGGCCGCCCACAAGCCGCCTGCCGCCATGAACACGGCGCCCAGCCAGATCCAGCGAATGAACGATTTATAGTAAATGCGAAGGCTCCAGGCGCCCTTATCACCCAGCGGCTCGCCGATCGCCACAAACAGGTCTCGGAACAGGCCGGCATCGATCGCCGCCTCGGTCATCGGCATGGTCTGCACGCGGTAAACGCGTTTCTGCGGCTCCAGTCGGGCGACCTGCGCTCCGTTATGGCTGACCGTAACGAGCCCCTGCTCGGCGCGGTAGTTCGGCCCTTCGGATTGGCGCACGCCATGAAACTCAAACAAATAGCCCGACATGTCCAGCGTCTCGCCGGGCGTCATGCGCACGTCTCTCTCGACGCTGTAAACGGTGGTGAAGGTAATGCCGATCACAAAAACCGCGATGCCCAGATGCGCGACGGTCATGCCGTAAAAGCCGGCCGGCACGCTCCGTAGCCGCTGCCATGAATAGCCCCGGGCACCGGCCCGCTCCATAAAGGCCAGGACCGTGATCGCCGCGGTCCACAACGCCAGCGTGGTACCCAGCACCGCCGCCCAGGAATAAAACGGCATGGCGAGAGGAACCACTAGTCCGCCGGCAATGCAAGCCATGACCGCCCAGCGCACGCGCAAGGCAATCGCGCCGATATCGTCCCTTTTCCAGCGCAACAATACGCCCAGCCCTACGGCAATCGACAGCGGCGCCATCAGGGGAATAAACACGGCATTGAAATAAGGCGGGCCGACCGAAATCTTGCCCAGCCCCAGGGCGTCGATAATCAAGGGATACAAAGTGCCGAGCAGGATACTGGCCGCCGTCACCACGAGCAGGACGTTGTTCAATAAAATCACCGACTCTTTGGACACCAGTTCAAAAGTCGCGCTGCTCTTGACGGAAGGCGCCCTGACTGCATACAGCAACAGCGAGCCGCCCACGACGATAGCCAGGAATATCAGGATGAACAGGCCTCTGGCCGGATCGCTGGCAAACGCATGCACGGACGTCAACACGCCGGACCGCACCAGGAACGTCCCCAGCAAGCTCAAGGAAAACGCGAAAATCGCCAGCAATACCGTCCAGGTCTTGAAGACGCCGCGTTTTTCGGTCGCCGCCAGGGAATGAATCAGCGCGGTCCCGACCAGCCAGGGCATGAACGAGGCATTTTCCACCGGATCCCAGAACCACCAGCCGCCCCAGCCCAGCTCGTAATAAGCCCACCAACTGCCCAGGGCAATGCCCAGCGTCAGGAACATCCAGGCGATATTGGTCCAGGGCCTGGACCAGCGCGCCCAGGCCGCATCCAGGCGGCCTTCCAGCAGAGCCGCGATGGCGAATGCGAAGGCGACCGAAAAACCGACATAGCCCATATACAGCATGGGCGGGTGTATCGCCAGCCCCGGGTCCTGTAACAGCGGATTCAGGTCGCGCCCTTCCGCGGGCGCGGGAAACAGGCGCTCGAACGGGTTGGAGGTCAGCAGCAAAAACAGAATGAAGCCGATGGCGACCAGTCCCATGACGCCCAGCACTCTGGCCACGGTCGTATCGGGAATCGTGCGGCTGAACAGCGCAACCAGACCGGTCCAGCACGACAACACCAGCGCCCACAGCAATAACGAGCCCTCATGCGCGCCCCAGACCCCGGAAATCAGATACAGGACCGGTAATGCCGTGTTGGAATTGGAGGCGACATAGGCGATCGAGAAATCATGCGTCAGGAAGCCGTAAGTCAGACAACCGTATGCAATCGCCATAAATAAAGCCAGCGCGTAGGCCGCGGGCCTGGCCACGGCAATCCAGCCGGCGACGGCGCGCGAGGCGCCGATAATCGGCAGCGTGCCTAAAATGACGGCCATGCACAACGCCAGGATCAAAGAGAAATGCCCGAGTTCCGCAATCATTATTCTTGTCCTGTCGCCTGATTCATGCCGGTTTTCAAACTGCCGGCCACTTCCGGCGGCATGTAGTTTTCATCATGTTTGGCCAGGACTTCCTCGGCGACAAAGATACCCTGGGCATTGAGCCGGCCGTGCGCCACGATACCCTGGCCTTCCCGGAACAGATCCGGCAGTATGCCCGTATATTCAACCGGCACCTCTTTACTGAAATCGGTCAGCTTGAAATGCACCGTCAGTCCGTCGCCGGGACGCTCGACACTGCCTTTGACGACCATGCCGCCCAGGCGGAACAAGGCATTCTCAGGTGCTTTGCCTTCGACCACATCGGTCGTGGAGAAGAAATACATGAGATTTTCATTGAATGATTTCAACGCAAAACCGGCGGCAAAACCGGCGCCGATCAGCATCAGGACGATCAGCATCAAACGTTGTTTTCTGGCTGGTTTCATAGCGTACCTTGTCGTTTCTGCTTTAAAGCTTGCTGGCGCAAGAACTGTTTGCGCCGCACAATGGGAATGATGACATTGGCCAGCAATACAATGAAAGTGACCGCGTAAGAGGTCCAGACATAGAAGGCGTAACCGCCCATCGCGAAAAATTCCTGCCAGTTCACCGTTCTGCTCCCAATGAAATCATGGATTTGACCCAATACGCATTGCGCTCGCGTGAAAGCAGTTCGATACGGGCGCGTTGCAGCATTGCAATCAAATAATAAAATTTAAAGGCCAGCGCCATCAGCAGCAGCGGTATCAGCATGCTGACATGAATGGAAGGCTTGTCCATTTTGGTCACGGTCGGGCCTTGATGCAAGGTATTCCACCACTCCACGGAGTAATGAATAATGGGTATGTTGACCACGCCGACCAGCGCCAGAATCGCCACGGCTTTCGATGCCGTGCGTTTGTCGTCTATCGCGCCGTAAAGACCGATAACGCCAAGATACAAAAACAGCAGAATCAGTTCGGAGGTCAAGCGCGCATCCCAGACCCACCAGGTTCCCCACATCGGTTTGCCCCACAGCGAGCCAGTCACCAGCGCGATAAAGGTAAAACCGGCGCCGACCGGCGCACTGCTGACGGCCACAATCTCCGCCAGCTTGATTCGCCAGACCAGGCCTATGCCGCCTGCAACCGCCATAACGACATAAATAAACAGTGACATCCAGGCGCTGGGCACGTGAATATAAATAATGCGGTAGCTATCGCCCTGCTGGTAATCCGGCGGCGCCAGATACAATCCGCCATAGAGGCCCGCCGCCAGCAACAACAGGAAAATAACCACCAGCCACGGCATCAAGCGCTCGGTAAGGGCATAAAAATGCGGCGGAGAAGCCATGCGATGAAAGAATCTAACGATCGGATCTGGAATTAAAAACATAATGAACAAGCAAAAAACGAAACAAGGTTCGAGACAAAAGTGAAAGACCACGGAGCCGCTTTAACAGCCCTGCAGCCCGGTTTTCATGCCTTGCAATAAGTCGGTATCCAACTACGCTCAATCATATATTCAGGCAATTCATTGAAATCAAAGCCAATGCCGTCCTGAATCATCTCGTCAACATCAAGCAATTGGCTCACTTCGGGAATATCCTTAAAGAACAATGTATAAAAGGGTTTGACTAGTAACTTTGAAGCCTCCATGCCTATCGGCCCGATAAAGTTTCTTCTTTGTCCGACATGCGCGACTTCATCAATGGTAATTTCATCCAGCAGTTCTTTTAAGCGATCACACACTTCCGGTTCGTCAGCCAGAATATCATCAAACAGCTGATACAAATGGCAGTAGAAAGTCACGCCCATCAGTTCGGTAACAAATGCCGGTGCATTCATCAAAAAGGCCGGAAGTTTGGGAAACTGCTCATAAATTTTTTCTTTAACCGGACTTAAGGGCACCCATTCCACTTGATCAAGACCGCAAGTACACAGCATTTCATGAAACAGGCGCACATGGCAGAACTCCTCGGCTAAATGCACGCGGCTGATCCTGTCTTCGACCGTCTGTAAATTTGCCATGTCCGGCATGGCATCCCATGCGCCTTTAATGCCGACCCATTCATGGCGGGCAAATTTATAAATGCTCGTCAGCATTAACGTCATGCGATCGAGCGACTTCGGATCATCCCGCATATCGACATAATTACGATAAAAAGCATCCGGATCGGCAAGCGGCCGGCGCAATTTGACAGGATTATCCTGAAAATGCTTGAGTATGTCCCGCTTTTTGGCTAAATCCTTTTCCTCTTCGAATAACTCGCCGCTGTGCTGCTGGGTAAACTGCCAGTAATGCTCAAAGTTTTCTTTTCGCTCTTGCCGGCTCGCAGGCGAAAAAACCGAGCGGTATTTAGCTGAGCCCATATCGCATTCCTCCTGATCCATAAACGGACCGGCTATATTCTACGAAATATCATCAGTTAATACTCATTTTTAGTGCCGCGGCCACCGGCAGAGGCGCCAGGACCAAAGCCAGCAATAAAATCGATATCAAGATACTGATCTGTGCATCCACGGGCAGCCCGCTACCGGCCATCTCCACCGCATTACCGGCAAAAATCAGCACCGGCACATACAGAGGCAGAACCAATAAAGACAACAGCATGCCGCCCCGACGCAGACCTATCGTTAACGCGACGCCGATCGCGCCGATCAAGCTCAGTACCGGCGTTCCCAACAGCAATGTCAGCAATAAGACGCTTAATGCCGAATCAGGCATGCCCAAAAAAACGGCCAGCAACGGCGCTACAAGCAGCAGTGGCAAGCCTGTCACTAGCCAATGCGCGATTATTTTGCCCAGGACCAAAACCGAGGTCGGGTGCGGGCTCAATAAAATCTGCTCCAGGGAGCCGTCGTCGAAATCCGAGCGGAACAGACTATCCAGCGACAGCATGGCTGCCAATAATGCCGAAACCCAGATAATGCCCGGGGCAATGGCTTCTAATAAGTTCGGTTGCGCGCCAATCCCCAAAGGGAACAGGGTAATCACCAGAACAAAAAACAACAGCGGATTGGCCATTTCCGAGCGACGCCGTAGCGCCAGAACCAGATCGCGCCGGATAATGGCATAAAATGCACGAGATAAAGACATCAGGATAAATTAATACGTTGCACATCCACATCATGCAGATCAAGATCATGATGCGAAGTCAGAATGATCATGCCGCCTTTGACAACATGTTCGACCATTAAAGTTTCAATAAGGGCAATCCCTTGTTTATCGAGCGAGGTAAAAGGTTCGTCAAGAATCCATAAGTGGTTGTCGGTGATCAGCAGCCGGGCCAATGAAAGTCTTCTTTTCTGGCCTGCCGACAGGGTCTGCACCAGCGCATCATCGAAACCGGCCAGATGCACTTTGTCCAGGGCCGCCTCAATCGAATACAACCCGGGCTTGCTCAAGGCCAATGCCATCTTTAAATTTTCCAGCACGGTCAATTCTTTTTTGATGCCGTCCAAATGACCGACATAAGCCATCTGCGCGTAAAACTGACTATCGTTTACCGCTTCGCCGCACCAGCGAACTTCACCGGCATCCGGCTCGCGAAACCCGCATAAGATGCGTAGCAGCGACGTCTTACCGCTGCCGTTTTTGCCTTCCAGCAATAGAACCTGACCTGAAAATAAGGCGAAATTCAATCTTTCAAAAAGAGTTTTGTCATCGCGAACGCACCTCAAATCGGTGCCTTCAAGACATAATCGTTGCTTTGTTGCCATCATGTTTATATCGAGCGCTGCCGCATAGCCTCATAAAGCAATACGCCGGTAGCGACCGACAAATTAAGGCTTTCCACCTGTCCCAGCATGGGCAGTTTAACCAGAAAATCACATTGTTCCTGCGTCAGTCGCCTTAGGCCCTTGCCTTCGGCACCGACTACCATAGCCAGCGGCATAGTCAAATCGGTCTGATAAACGGTCTGCGTCGCGGCGCCTGTAGCTCCCATGATCCATATGCCTTGTTCCTTCAGCCAACGCAAGGTTCTGGATAGATTGGTCACCTGATAGACAGGTACCGTTTCGGCCGCGCCGCTGGCGACTTTGCAAACCGTCGGCGTAATGCCGGTAGCGTTGTCCTTGGTGATGATCACGCCCTGTACACCGGTGGCATCGGCCGTTCGCAGGCAGGCGCCGAGGTTGTGCGGATCCTGAACGTTATCCAACACCAGCAATAAGGGTGTGCCTGAGGATGTTTCCACAGCTTGCTTCAAGTCGCTTTCCGACAGCTCGGCCGGCATTTCCACTGCGATCACGATACCTTGATGATTCTTGCCTTCGGCAAACCGGTCGAGTTTCTTGCGGTCGGTTTTTTCCGGTTCTATACCCAATGACAACAAATTATCAATCACCTGCATCAAACGCTTGTCTTGCCGTTGCGTGTCCACCCAGGCTTTGTTGATTTTTTTCGGTGAATAATCCAGAGCGGCTTGCACCGCATGAATACCGAATAATTTGGTTAACTTCATTTTTTACTTCTACGCCGCTTTTTTTTAGGTTTGCTCAACGCCGCCTGCTTATGCACCAGTTCAAAGTCAATCTTCTTTTCATCCAGATCGACGCGGACCACCTTGACCGTGACACTATCGCCCAACCGATAGCGGATACCGGTTTTTTCGCCAAGCAACTGATGGCTGGTCGGATCAAAATGAAAATAATCCTGCGCCAGATTGCTGATATGGACCAGACCTTCGACATAAATCTCAGTTAATTCAATAAATAAACCGAATGAGGTAACTGATGAAATAATGCCGGGGAATTCCTCGCCGACCTTATCCATCATATATTCGCATTTCAACCAGTTGACCACATCGCGCGTCGCGTCATCGGCGCGCCGCTCATTGGCGGAGCAATGTTCGCCCAGCGTCACCATATCGGGAATGCCATAGTGAAAATTCTGCGCGGTTTTGCCCTGCAGACAATGTCTGATGGCGCGATGCACCAGCAGATCGGGATAACGCCGGATAGGCGAGGTAAAGTGGGCGTAGGCTTCCAGCGCGAGGCCGAAATGGCCTTTTAGTTCAGGACTGTAGACCGCCTGGGACATAGAGCGCAATAGAACGGTCTGTATTAAATGCGCATCCGGCCGGTCTTTAACCGAATCGAGCAAATGCATATAATCCAGCGGGGTCGGTTTGGCGCCTCCTCCCAAACTTAGGCCCAGCTCGCCAAGAAAACTTCTCAAACTCAGCAATTTATCAGGGCTCGGACCATCGTGTATCCGCAACAACTTGGGCATCTTGTTACGATTTAAAAAACGTGCCGCGGCCATGTTCGCGGTAATCATGAATTCTTCAATCAGCTTGTGCGCGTCATTGCGCACGACAGGCACTATTTTTTCGATTTTACGGTCCGGACCGAAAACGATACGTGTTTCCTGCGTATCGAAATCCATCGCGCCGCGTTGTTCGCGGCTTATGCGCAAGACTTTGTATAGCGCGTATAAATTCTGCAAGTGCGGCATCAAGGCTTGGTATTGCTTGGCTAATGCCTTGTCGCCCTCGACAAGCATATTGGCCACTTTGGTATAAGTCAATCTGGCATGCGAGCGCATTACCCCCTCAAAAAAACGCGACCTGATGACTTTGCCTTGCTGGTTTATGTAGAGCTCGCAGACCATGCATAACCGGTCTACATCGGGATTGAGAGAACATAATCCGTTGGACAGGATCTCCGGCAGCATGGGAATGACTTTTTCCGGAAAATACACCGATGTACTGCGGTTCTGAGCTTCCGCATCCAAAGCCGAATGAATTTGCACATAATGAGAAACATCGGCAATCGCCACCAGTAATTTCCAGCCGGTTGGCGTCTTTTGGCAATAAACCGCATCGTCAAAATCGCGGGCATCCTCGCCGTCAATAGTGACTAATGGAATTGACCGCAAATCGACCCGATTCTGTTTTGCCGATTCCGGCACTTCATCCTTCAGGAATTTGATTTCTTCCAGCAGATTGTCAGGCCATGTGTCCGGCAATTCGTAAGATCGAATGGCCATTTCAATCTCCATGCCCGGCGCCATATGGTCACCCAGCACTTCGATGACCTTGCCGATAGGCTGACGCAGTTTAGTCGGTTGCTCAAGGATTTCGGCAACGACAATCTGCCCCATTTTTGCTTTTCCGGCATTGCCTTTTTCAATCAGAATTGTCTGGGAGATATTCTTATTGTCCGGAACGACATAGGTGAAGCCTCTTTCCTTGTAGAGTCGCCCTACCACTTGGTGCGTATTCCTTTCAAGCACTTCAACGACGGCGCCTTCCCTGCGGCCTTTTTTGTCTACCCCAGAAACGCGTACAACCGCCCTGTCGTTATGCATCAGCTGGTCCATTTCCCGCGGCGACAGAAACAGATCATCGGACCCATCATCCGGCTTGATGAAACCGAAACCGTCGGCATGGCCGATAACGCGGCCGGCAATCAAATCCCTGCTATTGACCAGACAATACTGCTGCGCCCGGTTAAAGATCAATTGCCCATCCCTTTCCATGGCTCTCAAACGGCGGCGCAGGGCTTCCAACTGGTCATCCTCCACCAGCGAAAATGCCTTCGCAATTTCTTTGCGCCGCATAGGCCGACCTGTCTGTTCGATAAGTTGCAGTATCAGTTCACGGCTGGGAATGGGGTTCTCATACTTTTCAGCTTCACGCTGAGCATATGGATCGGTTGTTGAACTAAAATCAACTTCTTTTTTCGACTTCGCTGTCATTTATTTAATGGAATGTAAGATGATGGATACTGTAAGTAATGCTCATATAATACATTACATTAGTATATCGATTAGCATGGAAAGAAAAAACTTTTGAATTTATACAAGGAATTTCTCCCTTTATGTGGGCTACTGATGAAATCGAACCCGGAATTATTTCGGAAAACCTGATTCATTGTCCCCTCACTTTTTTCATAGATGATTATGAAATTGCCACTCTCCTGCTTTGGAGAGACTCAGTCATTTAGTGGTTCCTTAAACCTACAAAATAAACCCTATTAATTGATTTCAGGCATGGACGGTTTTCATCCCTTTTGCCGTACCCAAGCACCGGCTCTTGAGCATCCTTTACCGAAAGCGGCGCTGCTGCTCGCGTAGGTGCGAATAAATTCTCATTCAACAAAGCCATACTGCCTTTTAGTACTACAGTTGTAATTTCAGGGATATTGATGTTGCCCGCACAGTCTAATGTGTTTTTGATCGTAAGCATTGGCGAGGTGAATGATGAATGCGATGGCAAAGCAGTTCGTGACCCAGGCGGCGAACTGGCAATCGGAGCTGCAGACCTGGTTTGTCAGAATAGGCCGGCACTTTGGCCGGCAGGCCATGCGGCAACGGGCACTGGATTACGTGACGGGCTTGCTCAGCCCGGTTGAGCGCAAAACCAGCTGGCAATTGTCGGAAGCGGTCAAACGACAGACGCCCTATAGCCTGCAGCATTTGCTGGACCGGGCACGCTGGGATGTCGATGCGGTGCGTGATGACGTGCGGACGTATATGATTGAGCATCTGGGCGAGCCCGATGCCGTGCTGGCGGTCGACGAAACCGGCTTTATCAAGAAAGGCCGACATTCGGTCGGCGTGCAGCGCCAGTACAGTGGCACGGCCGGGCGCATTGAGAACTGCCAGATTGGCGTGTTTCTGGCCTATGCCAGTACGCGGGGGCGTGCGTTGATGGACCGCGAACTGTATTTGCCCAAGGAGTGGGCTGACGACATGGTCCGACGGGCTGCCGCGAAAGTGCCTGAAGCAGTCGACTTTGCCACCAAGCCGCAGTTGGCGCAGCGCATGATCGAGCGAGCCGTTGCCGCGCAGGTACCGTTTGCCTGGGTCACTGGCGATGCCGTGTATGGTGACAACCGCAGCCTGCGCGCATGGCTGGAACAGCAGGACCTGCACTTCGTGCTGGCGGTGGCGAGCAACCAATACGTGTGGCCGGACTCGACCGGCCAAAAGACCGTGGCCCAGCTGGCGGCCACGGTCCAGCCGCAAGACTGGACCAGGCTGTCGGCGGGCGATGGCGCCAAGGGGCCGCGTTGGTATGACTGGCTGAGGCTACCTTTGCTGTCCTGGCAGATGCCGGGGGAACGCTGGCTGCTGCTACGGCGCCGGTTGACTGATGGGGAGCTGGCTTATTACGTATGCTATGTACCGCCTGGCACGGACCTGCAGACAATGGTGCGGGTAGCAGGCACGCGCTGGACGGTGGAAGAGTGCTTTGCGGCGGCCAAGGGCGAAATCGGGCTGGATCACTATGAAGTGCGCAGTTGGCACGGCTGGTACCGACACATGACCCTGGCAATGGCCGCGTTGGCGTATTTGGCGGTGTTGTGCCGCCATGAAAAAGACGCGTCATCGGCAAAAAAAACCGGAAACTGCTGAGCAAGCAAGCCTGGAAGCAGCGGCAGCTCTGATCCCGTTGACGGTACCGGAAGTGCGCAAGCTGTTGTGGCAATGGCTGTGGCGGCATCCGCCGAGAATCATGCATATCGTCAACTGGTCGCTATGGCGAAGACGCCATCAAGCCGTTGCCCGTGCCTGCCATTACCGACGACGCAGGGAGAAAAATAATCTACAACTGTAGTATTAGAAAGCTGGAGGCATATCAGGCCGGATTAAATTCGATCCTGCAACCCATTTGACGAGTGAACAATTGCCTGCGTAGCATCAGCTATTAAATAATTTAATAAATTATTTGACAGAGTCATAATGAGGCAGTATAGTACGCGTCTCACTTAGCTTACACAGCTTTCCTCAGCCGAGGTGGTGAAATTGGTAGACACGCTAGCTTCAGGTGCTAGTTGGGGCAACCCAGTGGAGGTTCAAGTCCTCTCCTCGGCACCATCACTTGCTTTTCCTTAAGTTCAATAACTTAACCTTCAAATTACTTTCTGATACTGCCTCGTTTTACCCTCCAGAACCACTTCATAATCCAGTACTCAGTCAGTCTTGTTCTGATGAGTTAAATTTTAGAGTATTCATAGAGTGCGAATACCCTGAAGGGCACAAGTACCCATAGGGCATAAATGAATTTGCACCTACAATTTAACCATCAAAATTAAATTGACTAAGCACCAGTGGGGAAAACACTTGAAGATGAAGATACTATTCCACCTGCCCTATTCTGGCGGCAACGTTCGCCACTGCCGCTTCCCGATGAGCGATACGGCATTACAATATAAAGGATAAAAGCGATTGGAAATTTCGCAGGGGCGACCAGAACGCCGCCCCATGCTCATTTCAACCCCTCGCCTTCGGACCTGCCGGCTTATGCGAACGGATGTTCCAGAATAATTGTTTCGTCCCTGTCAGGGCCCGTTGACAAAATAGCCACCTTAACCCCTACAAGTTCCTCAATCCTTTTGATATAAGCCTTGGCATTCTCAGGCAACGCATTAAAATCAGTTACGCCCGCGGTAGTTTCGCTCCAACCGGGCATCTCTTCGATAATGGCGTGGCACTCTTCGTATTGATCCGCACCTAAAGGGGCTGTTTCTGTCACATTGCCGTTAAGTTTGTAGGCCGTACAAATACCCACTTTTTCCAGACCATCAAGTACATCCAGCTTGGTTAAGCAAATACCGCTTAAACTATTCATTTTCGCGGATTTTCGCATGGAAACCGCATCAAACCAGCCGGTGCGGCGTTTACGTCCTGTCGTGGCGCCAAATTCATGACCTTTCTCGCCCAGATGATCACCATTGCCATCATGCAATTCGGTCGGGAATGGCCCATTTCCTACCCGGGTGGAATAAGCTTTGGTGATACCCAGGACATAATGGAGGTCCAGAGGCCCGATACCGGTTCCGGTAGAGGCGCCGCCCGCTGTGGTATTGGATGAAGTCACATAAGGAAAAGTACCATGATCAATATCCAGCAGGGCGCCTTGAGCACCTTCAAACAAGAGGTTCTTGCCTTCGGCCTGATATTTATAGAGCGCTTCTCCCACATCAGTCAGCATGGGTTTGATTTGCTCACCCAGTTTTAGCGCTTCATCAAGCATTGACTGATAATCTACCGCGTCGGCATGATAGTAGTTAGTCAACATAAAATTATGATATTCGACCAGCTCTTTCAATTTCTCCGCAAAACGCTTTGGATTCAGCAAATCGCCGGCACGCAATCCTCTTCGAGCGGCCTTATCCTCATAAGCCGGTCCTATACCGCGCCCTGTAGTACCGATCGCTTTACTGCCGCGGGCTTTTTCACGCGCCTGATCTATGGCCACATGCACCGGCAAGATTAAGGTACAGGCCTCACTAATCAGCAAACGATTTCTGACCGGGATACCGGCTTTTTCCAACAGTTCTATTTCTTCCATCAAGGCATTCGGCGACAGCACCACGCCATTGCCGATCATGCACTGCACATCATCCCGCAGGATGCCGGAAGGAATTAAATGTAAAACGGTTTTCTCCCCTCGTATAACCAATGTATGACCGGCATTATGCCCGCCCTGAAACCGAACGACCGCTTCCGCCTGATCTGTCAGCAGATCAACCAGCTTACCTTTACCTTCGTCACCCCATTGAGTACCGATGACAACGACGTTTTTTCCCATAATTATTCCAAACTTAAGCTAAGGCCCTTACGACCCAGTTTTGATTATCTTTTTCTAAAATAGATGTACAACCCAGATCTTTTGCATTTCCAGTTGGACCTGACAACTGCTGAATAACAACCTGACCTTGAGCACGTAATTCTCTGATTTTTTCACTCAATGCTAAATCATCAGAACACGGGGCGAAAATGCGTGCCCGTTGCTCTCTTTGATTGATTTCCTTGCTTAATACCGACAATAATTTCAAGTCGGCGCTAAAGCCTGTTGCGGGACGCGCACGTCCAAAAATAGCGCCAATATTGTCATAGCGGCCACCTCGGGCAATTTCCCTTCCCACAGATGGAATGAAAGCCGCGAATACAACCCCGGTATGATAATGATAGCCGCGCAATTCCGATAAATCGAAGCTAATCGGCAACGACGGGTATTTGGTAGTCAAATTTTCAGCGATAGCTTCAAGATCGGCCAATGCCTGCTTTACGTTATCGTCGGCATTTGAAAGTACTGCACGCGCTTTATCAAGAGTTTCTTTGCCACCATTCAGTTCCGGCAACTTCAAGAACATTGCTTTCAGCATGTCGCCGATAGCGAGGTCTGCCACCAGTTCCTGCAGTTCAGGCTTGGCCTTGCGCTGCAAGGCATCAAACAGCGCGGTTTCCTGGGCCTCGGTCAATCCCGCCTGCCTCGATAAGGCCCGGTATATGCCTACATGCCCCAAATCAAGGTGAACGTTTTGCAAGCCGGTTATTGCCAGTGTCTCCAGCATCAAGCGAATGACTTCCACATCGCTTTCCTTGCCGGCATGACCATAAAGTTCAGCCCCAATTTGCATCGGGCTTCTGGTCTTTTCCAGAGCATCCCCGCGAGTATGCAAAATGGTGCCAACATAACAAAGGCGCGTGGGCCATTCGTATTTAAGGTTATGCGCATCGATCCGGGCAACCTGCGGTGTCATATCAGCCCTTACGCCAAGCATTTCACCGCTAAGCTGGTCCGTTAGCTTAAAAGTTTGCAATTCCAGATCGTGCCCTGAACCTGTAAGCAACGAGTCCAGATAATCGATAAAAGGAGGAATGACCAATTCATAACCCCAGCAAGCAAACATGTCCAGGATTTTACGGCGCAGGCATTCAAGATGCTTAGCATCTTCCGGCAAAATCTCATCAATGCCGTCTGGCAACAGCCAAGAGTCTTTTTGTTGCATATTTTGTGTGTCCACTCAAACAAAACGCCCCGCACAGGCGGAGCGTTTTTATATTTTAAAATAATGAAGTGAATGAACCTACTTCACTAAAATCACCATGGCTATTTCTGCTTCTTAAAATATTGAAAGAAATCAGAATCCGGATCCAGCACCATCATATCCGAGCTTGAAAAAGTCTTTTTATAGGCGCCTAAACTGCGTTGAAAAGCAAAGAACTCTGGATCTTCCCCATATGCCCTAGCATAAATCTCGGCCGATTTTGCATCGCCTTCACCGCGCAGCTTTTCCGCCTCCCGGTAAGCATTAGCCAGCGTAACAACCTGTTGCCTGTCCGCATCGGCACGGATTCTTTCCGCGGCTTCTGAACCTTGTGAGCGGAACTCGCGGGCAACTCTCTCACGTTCGGCTTCCATTCTGCGAAAAACGGAACTGCTAACTTCGCTTGGTAAATCAATGCGTTTCACTTGTACATCGACAATCTCCATACCTAAATTAGCCGCAAAATCCTTGGATTTTTCGATTAAAATTTCACGGATTTCCCAGCGGTCAGTTGAAACCAGCTGCCTGATATCCCGCTTACTGAACTCACTTCTGAAAGCATCTTTAATAATCTGATCCAGACGCAGGTTAGCCTGATCTATATCACCGGCCACTACCGTATAGAAAGTAGTGACATCGCCAATACGCCATTTCACAAAGGAATCAACGATTACGTTCTTTTTTTCCGCCGTTAAAAAGCGTTCAGGTTTTGAATCCATGGTTTGGATTCGCGCGTCAAACTTCTTTACATTATTGATAAAAGGTATTTTGAAATGCAGTCCAGGTTCATAATCTGACTTTACGATTTCCCCCAAACGGAATTTAATTGCTCTTTCAGTTTCATTAACGGTAAAGATACTCATCATGCCGATAAGCAACAACGCAGCAATACCCAGTAATATTTTATTATTTTGTGTCATTAGCGTCCCCTTCCGTCACGACCGCGAGTTGAAGTTCGCAAAGCAGGCTGTTCTACCTCTGCTGTCCGCCCGGAGTGATTGACGGCGCTTTGAGGAACTTGAGTTTGTTGACTTGAAGACGGTTGTTGAATCATTTTGTCTATTGGCAAATAAAGCACATTATTACCATCTTTAACATCGACCATGACCGTATTAGTATCGCCTAGCACCGCTTCCATCGATTCCAGATAAAGCCGTTGTCTCGTTACCTCGGGCGCCTTCCTGTATTCTGCCAGCAATCTGGAAAAACGATCAGCCTCACCTTCGGCCTGAGCGATAACCTGTTCCTTATAGCCCTCAGCCTCCTGAATTCTCCTTGCTGCCGCGCCACGCGCTTTCGGGACTACGTCATTAGAATAGGCTTCCGCTTCGTTAATCAACCGCTGCTGATCTTCGCGCGCTTTAATGGCATCTTCAAATGCGCTTTGAACCTGCTCAGGTGGCTGAGCATCCTGCAGGTTTACACTGGTAACCTGAATACCGGCCTGATAGTTATCCAGGATATCCTGGATTTCCTTTTTAACCTGAGCCACGATTTCGCTTCGGCCTTCGGTCAGAACAAAGTCCATCTTACTGCTGCCGACAACGCCGCGTTCAGCGCTTTCGGTGACTTGTTTCAGAGTAGCTGTAGGATTAACGACATTAAAGAGAAACTGCTTGGCATCTTTAACCTGATATTGAACAGCCAGCCGTACATCGACAATATTTTCATCCTTAGTCAGCATCAATGCTTCTTTCGGTACAGACCCGAGAGCCTGGTCACTGCCAGCACTCCGGTAACCGACTTCGATATAACGCTGCTGCCTGACATTGACGATTTCTACCTGCTCAATGGGCACAGGAAAATGCCAATTCAAGCCGGCTTGAGTAGTCGCGGTATATTTGCCAAACCGCGTTTCAACGCCATGATTACCTTCATCCACAATATAAAAACCGCTTAAGCCCCACAAAACCAATGCGGCAACCGCTAAAAGTCCTAGACCTTTCATAGAACCGCCGGAAGATCCTTCTCCACCGCCTCTGCCGCCGCCAAAAATTCCGCCCAACTTTTCTTGTAATGAACGTATCGCTTCATCAAGGTCAGGTGGCCCCTTTTGGTCACCTCGACCGCTCCAGGGGTCTTTTTTATCGCCGCCAGGCTCATTCCAGGACATACATATGCTCCATATGGGATTATTTGTAATTTATTTAAGATTAGAAGGACGTTCAATCATCGGCATGAAGGTTCAGCTCTACCCCGTTCATCCCAACTCTATAATTTTATAGTAAATATCCAATTCTGATTATTTAACTGGGGAATTATCCTAAAAAAACACACTTTATACAAACCTAAGCTAAAGTATTTCTTCAATTTCTACTGATTTGAGCAAACCTAAATGCTTTGTGTCAATTTCAACAATCAATTCATAACCACCGAAATCATCTACTTGTTCTTCAAGAATTTTAGCCACAGAAAATAATTTGGCTCTCACATACCCTTGATCGGGCTTCAAATGGCATCTTTTCGTGATTTTGGCACTGGAAAATATTTCAGCTAATGCTTGATAGAGCAATTCAATGCCGACACCGGTTTCAGCGGATAACCATACACGCACTGGGGCTCCCGTCTCATCGCGATCAATACGGGGCTTGATATCATCCAACAAGTCAATTTTATTAAAAATTTCCAGCTGCCTGATTTCATTAGCCTCTATATCTTCCAGAACCTGGTTGACCTGAAATATGGTCTCGTCCCTGTCCTCGGCATTGGCGTCAATCACATGCAACAGCAGATCGGCTTCGCTGGCTTCCTGCAGGGTGGACTTGAATGCCGCTACTAATTCATGAGGTAAATGACGAATAAACCCAACCGTGTCTGCAAGCACTATTTCCGAGTTGTTGGGCAATTGGCAGTTGCGTAATGTTGGATCTAAAGTAGCAAAAAGTTGATCTGCCGCGTAAATACCGGCTCCAGTCAACTTATTAAATAATGTCGATTTCCCGGCGTTGGTGTATCCCACCAATGACACAGACGGAATCTCGGCTTTTCTTCTTTTACTTCGCCCCTGATACCTTTGTTTATCAACTTTTTCCAAACGCCGCTGAATCTGCTTGATACGTAATCCCAATAGTCGACGATCTGTTTCCAGCTGGGTTTCACCTGGACCACGCAGACCGATACCGCCTTTTTGACGTTCCAAATGTGTCCAGCCTCTGACCAGTCGGGTTGATAGGTGGCGTAACTGAGCCAACTCAACCTGCAGTTTGCCTTCAAATGTCTGAGCGCGTTGAGCGAAGATATCAAGAATCAATCCGTTTCTGTCGACTACCCGAACACCCAGCGCATTCTCAAGGTTTCTTTCCTGACTAGGTGAAAGCGGGTGATTGAATAAAACAATATTCGCGGAATAGCTTTCTACAACATTTTTAAGCTCATCAAGCTTACCTGTTCCGACAAAATATTTCGGATCAGGGCTGCGTCGACTGCCGGTAACTACATAAACAGGATCAGTGCCGGCCGATTTAGCCAACTCTTTTAGTTCTAAAAGATCTTCCTGTCCGGAATGAAGTGTTAGATGAACCAGGACCGCTCGCTCACCTGAGTCGGGACGCTCAAACAATTAAGCACTCCATTACTCTGCTGATAAAAAGGCTATTATTTTTCTGTGTTTTAACGTTTTTCAGTAACAAGATTTACTCACAATAAAAAATTATTCTTCGTTGGATTCGTTTTCACGTGTCAGCTTTACAGCTTTACTCGGCACAATCGTTGAAATGGCATGCTTGTATACCATTTGACTGACTGTATTCTTGAGCATAATCACATATTGATCAAATGAATCCACCTTCCCTTGTAATTTAATCCCATTAACAAGGAAAATTGAAACAGGCGTATGTTCTTTTCTAAGGGTATTTAGAAAATTATCCTGCAAATTCTGACCTTTTGACATCCGGTTTCTCCTTATTATTTTTTATAAAAAAGCTGCTTAAGATAGTTGCGATTACAAGTCATGATCAAGACTTATCGAATAACCTAAAAAAGATTGATTATGAATATTTTAACGCCATTCAGATTGAATTTTCATATATTCCTACTTTCTCATGTATAAAAATGGCGATAGCTTTGCATCATCATTAAAAAAACTCACCCGACCGGTTCGACTCCCGCCCGCCTATGTTGTATCCGTGCGGCAAATAATCAACGCCTAGGCCGACTTTTTCCGCATAATTTTTTATCGGTAAATTTGTAGCCGATACACATTGACTTTCCAGACAATATCTATAATTTCACCGCTCTTTTGAGCACCGTCGCCTGATTACCGTTTTTTTTAATCATGCCTGACTTTCAAAACAGCCAACCGCATCAACCAACTTCGACAATAATATTGTCGATTTGTGCAAACCATTTTTATCCGTGCTTCCTGTCAAATTCCTACGAGCTTTAATTTTATGCATATCATCCGCAATTTTGCTGACATCAAGCTTTACAAATCGTTTCATGGCTAATACCACGGCACAAAAACACACTGGGATTTATTATTTTTAGCCGTGCGGCGTACCGCATATTCATAAAAAAATTTATCCGCTACAACACAGACAGCAAATTTTCGTCTCAGTTTAAGAATTTTTTATAGCTCGTGCCAAAGTGGCCAAAAATGTAATATCAAGCACCTCTTCATTATTGATCTGATGCGGGCAAAGCCGGACACGCCCCACTTTTAGTTTACTGCTTCTCATGCACTGGCCGGCCATATAAAGATTGGGGAAAAACGTTAAAAGAACACAGTTACTGAAAAAGATAAAATAGTAAAAATCATCCAGTCAGAGCCCTATTTTGCTGTTATGCCGTCGAGCAGTCTCTTGCTTTAATCCAATAAGAAGCTCTCAACCCGCTCTATAAATATATCCGGCTGCTGCACATGCAGCCAATGGCCGGCATTATCAATGATGCTGAGATCAGCTTCGGGGAATAATACAGTAATATCATCAAGTTTGACATAATCCGAGTCCGCACCGGCGATAAATAGCGCGCTTCCAGCAAAAGGCTCTAACTGCTCCGTCTCAGGAAAGGCGATGATATTCGGCGCCATCCGGTAAAAAATATCCAGATCGATTCGCCAGCGATATTCACCATGACTCAGAACAAGATTTTGCAATAAAAACTGGCGATAACCTAGTTCCGGTATTTCAGCGGCAAGTTCGGCTTCAGCTTGTTTGCGATTGCTGATTTCACTAAGCGGCAAGACCTTCAATGCCTGAATGAGATGGTCAAAACTGTGTTTATAACTCACCGGGGCAATGTCGACGACAATCAGCTTATCCACATACTCGGGATAATTAAGCGCGAACCACATGGCAACCTTGCCACCCATGCTATGCCCCAAAAAGTGGGCCGCCTTTATTCCCCTCTGATCGAGAAACAGCTTAAGATCCGCCGCCATGGAAGGATAATCCATCACTGATACATGAGGCGATGAGCCATGATTGCGCATATCCGGCACATAAACATGAAATCCAGCCGAAAGCCTCTCCGCCACCTGACGCCAATTACGCGAGGAAGCGAAAAAACCATGCAAGATAATTAGCGGACAAGCATCCGAATTACCCAGTTCTTCAAACGCTAATTCGATCGGTTCCATTAGGCAAAACTGAATATGGCACCCAGCAAACCGCCGAAAATACCGCCCCAAACAACCAGCCACCCCAAGTGCTCGCGAATTATCGCTTGAACCATCTCCTTAACTAATTGAGGCGTTAGCTCACTCAACCGCTTATCGATCACTGTTTCAATTTTACCGACAATGTCCTCACCGATTTTATGCGCATTCAAACCTTGCTGCAGCGCTGCTTTAAAACTTTCTGATTCAACCGTTTCGGCCAACGTGAGTTTCATTTTTTCAGTAAATGGGGACTTTAAGGGTGTTAACGCTTCCGGACCGCCCATCATCATTAACATGCCGCCAAAGGAAGACCCCATGATCGATGCGACCAATCCCTCATACACTTTGTCATAATCGACCGCATTCAATAACGGCTCCAGATTCAGCACTTTGCCTCCCTGCTGTTCCTCAGCCTCAATAAAATGCTCTACATTGTCGATAGTAAAGAACTGCTGCATCATGAGTTTTTTGATCGACCCCTTAAACTCTTCAAAGCGATTCGGTATCACGCCTGAACCATATAAAAAAGGAACTTTCTCAAATAGCATATAAACAGCCAGCCAGTTAGTTATTGCTCCCGACAACGCAAAATAACCAATTGCTTTCATCAGTTCCTGCTGTACGGGGCAGACATAGCCAGTGATAATAACCGCAACAGCAATCAGATTAGTAAGAAAACTTTTATTTATTATTTTTTTCATTGTTTATTAAGATATAGCATTAAGCGTTTTCAATTTTTATTTCCGGAGCCAGAGGACTTCAGGCTTTAATCACATCTTTGTTTTTACGATATTGAAATTTCATCGACACCCGTAAAACCAATAATTATAAAACAATATTACCCCATACTTTTTGACAATTTTATCATCTATCTCTTATATAGAAGCCATAAAGCTTGTTCATTAAAAGCTGTAGTTCGGTTTAAGTATTCTGTAAAAGAGGTAGTAAATCAGCCGCACTTAATTGAAGAGCCGACCATTTATCCTGATTAGGAATAAACGACTAAGGAACGTGAGTTTTATAATTCCCGTTCCTAAACTCGCGATGGTATTGGACATATAATTGGTCAGTGAGCGATGCCGCGAATGCTCGAGATCGACAATTTCTTGGACTAGTACTCAGTCAGCCTTGTTCTGACGAGTAAAATTTGCAGCGTATTCATGGCGTGCGAATAGTGCGAATAAATTCGCACCTACAATTTAACCGCCATAATTAAATTGACTGACTACTAGTCATTGAGATTTTGATGATGCTTCGTTTACGCAGCAGTAATTTACCACAGACTCAATGGCTTGAGCTTTCATGTTCCTTTTCAAGGTGGTAATTAAAGTAACTGAATGTTACGAAGACAATTGATTCAGGCACCTGAGAATTCGGCTAAAAATAACATCCGGCTAGTCGCGATGCCTTTATACCCTAAAGGGCATAAAGGCATCGCTCCTAGCATTACGGTAACCCGTATTGAAAATCAGGTCATTTTTCAATGCCCAATTCTGAACGGACGGCTTTGAAAGGCCAGAGTGAACAATGTCCCTGCCCGGCGCGGCGGACGGCATAACCATTTGTCCGTGCGTAATGTCAGTTATTCAGAAAGAAGCTTACGCAGACATGAGGCCAAGGCTGGTGTCGGGATGCTGCACCGGCTGCATTCCTTTATTGCCAGCATACGGGCTCTTTGTTATGCAAAGCGGCTGAACTCAATTACGACAAAGATTCAAGTGATGTTTCCAGTCATAAGATAACTACTCTAGCTGAACCATGCTTGACAAAAGAAACTAACTCAACAATGGTCAAGGCTGAACTGCCGAGGCAGAGCCAGTCATGAATGTGTTGATCTTCGCCAAATCATCATACTCGAGAATACCAGCGGAGCGCTTGAGTCGCAGGGTGTTCAGCAAATAGTCATATCTGGCTTTGGCGTAGTCCCGCTGAGCCCGGTACCAATCGCGCGTCGCCACAACAAGATCAAGGGCAGTGCGACTCCCGACTTGAATACCGGACTCAATCTCTTTCAACGACAATTCTTGCGACTTAAGCGTTTTCCGTAATGCCTGCACACGACTGACACCGGTTACTACACCATAAAAGGCGTCGCGGGATTGCCTTTCCGCGCTGCGCTGTTCTTGCTTCAGTGTCGCCAAGGCCTCTTCATGCCGGTGCACCGCCTCCCGTGATCGGGAAGTAACCTGGCCGCCTTCGTATAACGACATATTCATCTCCAACCCGATGCTGTTATAAAAGATATCGGCATTGCCAAACTGACCGCCGGTTTCCATCCAGCCATTGTTTGCCTTGAGATCGAGACTGGGCAGATGCTCCGAGTCAAGCCGATTAATCTCATTACTGGCGATTCTAGAGGCTATGCTGGCCGCTATAATGCGTGGATTCTGTACCAACGCCTGATCAGTCCAGTTCTTTTCATTCAAAGGCTCTGGTTTGATCAAAGGAATATCCTGAGCAAGCGCTGAGAGACGGTCATAGTATTCGCCGGTAATCTCCCTTAATGCCGCTTGGGCGTCATTCAGCTGTTGTTGAGCTTCGATTTCATCGGCGACGGCACGATCATAACCCGCTTCGGCTTCTGACACATCGATGATGGCAATTTCGCCATACTTGAAACGCTGCTGCATCTGTTCGCGCTGCCGGGCCAGACTGTCCTTCTGAGCCTGGGAATACCGCAGGTTGTCCAGCGCGCTCAATAAGCCAAAATATCGCTCTGCTACTCGTAAAACCAAATCCTGATGGATAGCATTCAACTCCATTTCGGACTGTTCCACTCGTTGACCAGCCTGATCCAGGGCTATCAGCCTGTCATAGTGAAACACCGGCTGAGTAAGAGTGATGTCGTAACCATCGCTGATAAACTCATCCTGTCCGCCGACGCCGATTGCCTGCGGATCCTTTAAGTTGATGTTCTGAAGATTGCCGGTGATATTGGCGGAAAGATCTACTTTAGGCAGCCAGGCCTGGGCCATTGCCTGATTTTGCAGTTCTTCATTAACTTCGCGGGTTGCCTTTCCTTTCATCAATTGCGGGTCTTCCTCTATTGCCTTGCGATAGATATCCAGCAGATTACTGGACAGCGGCTCGGCCGCCAGTACCGGATCTGAAGTCCCTTCCAGCAAAATCAGCAAAACCAAGCCTCCAAAGCGAAAAATGGACGACATTAAGCGAGAAACACTCTTTTGCGGTATCATAACTTTCCCTTCATCAGTTGTTATTCTTCCTCTGTTGTCTTGTAACATATATCCAGCAGATCACTGGACAGCGACTCGGCAGCCAATATCAAACAAGAAGTCCATTCCAGCAAAACCGAGCCTCCAAAGCGAAAAATGGGCGGCATTAAGCGAAAATCTATCTTCTACGGCATCATAACGACTTTTCCACCGCTCGTGATGACACGACGCTGTCTTGCTCTTCAAGACCTGAAATCACCTCAATATTAAGCCCGTTGGAGAGACCGGTGACAAGCTTCTTCTCGACGATCTCGCCAGTCGGTAACTCGACTTTGGCATAGGGCTCATCCCCACGAAATATCAGGCTTCCCTCGGGAATTGTCATGACTTGTTCATGCCGGGAAAATACGATTTTAGCTGTAGCGCTATAGCCAGCCCTGAGAAACACGCCCAGTTTGGGCCGAATGGCTGCGCGGATTTCAAATACTTTCCGACCTTGATCGGTTTTTCTGGCTTCTGCCGCTATAAAATCCAGTGTGGCATCAAAATGTTCATCCGGAAGCGCGCCGACACTCAGGGTAATGGGCATGCCCTCTTGCAGACGCCCGGTGTCCGCCTCTTCCACTTCGCCCTTGAAAATCAAACTATGCATGTCGGCAATGGAAAAAACCGTCGTGCCTTCGGATAGATCATTGGCTTTAATGATGAAATCACCAATTTCCACTGGCTGATCCAGCACCATGCCGTCCATGGTCGCGGTAATCAGGGTCGAGGTGGTTTTGAATTGATGTGAAGCGCCTTTGAGGCGCAGCTCCAATTCGCGTTCGGCCTGTTCCAAGGTCGCCTTTGTGACATCGTATTTCAACTTGTCGTCCTGATACGCCGCGTCGGAAATCAGATTTTGGTCGTGAAGATGACTGCGCCGTTCCAGTTCGGCAGCCGCCCGCTGGTGCTCAAGGCGGGCTTTTTTGATTTGCGACTGAACCGCGCTGACTTCCACCGGGTCAGCACGCAGTCGTATGCGGGCAAGCAAATCCCCACGCTTCACCCATTGCCCTTGCTTAACAAGAACTTCTTCGAGCACACCGTTTGCTTGAGATTTGATCTTGACTCGCCGATTGGGAACAATCTGCCCGGTGGCGATGGTATATTGTTCAATGGTCATGCGAGATGGTTTTTCTGTCCGCACGGAAGGCACGCTAGCGCCGGCTGAAAAAAACAGCCAAAAACCACTGCCAAACACGATGGCAAAGACCACCAAAATCCAACCGGTACGAACCGCAATTCGACGAAAATTATTCATGTCTGAGCGCCTCAATAGGCGATACACGAACCGCCTGACGAGCCGGCAGATAGCCTGCGATAAGGCCTGCAAGCACTAAAACCCCAAGTGCCGAGACCGCGACGGAGAGATCGACTTGAGGATCGCGAAAGTAATCTGATTCGATGCCGGCCCGGCTAATCAACTCGATAAGCCCTACCCCGGCAACTAATCCCACATAGCCTGCGGCTAGAGTGATAACCAGTGTCTCGTGCAATACCATGAAAAGTATGTCGGCCGAGGAAGCGCCGATGGCTTTGCGAATACCGAATTCACGCGTGCGCTCCTTGACCGTAACCAGCATCGTATTGCTGACCCCGACGCAGCCCGCCATCAATGTACCGGTTCCAACAATAATCATGAATAGCCTGATACCGCTCATTAGCGACTCCACTTTTTTTACTTCATCACTGATATCGTAGATTTCCAGTGCGGAGGAATCATTTGGGTCAAAACGATGCCGTCGGGATAAAAGTCGAATGGCATCCGGCTTGATATCCGTCCACCTATAACCCGATGATACAGTCAAGGCAATCATATTGACTGTCGGTGCAGGGTCAAACACTTGTCTCAACGTGGCGTATGGAATATAGACGCGATTGGGCGACTGTTCCCCCAACGCTTTATTGTAGACCCCAATAACAGTGAACGGTGTTTCGCCCACGAAAATCGTTTTTCCTACCGGATTGAGTTGGTTTTTCATCAGCACATCATTAACCCTGGCGCCGATTATGGCGACTTTACGTGATTCACGCTCATCCAATTGATTAATCTGCCGACCGCTCAGCAAAGATAATTTTTGAATGTCGGCATTGACGGCGCTAATGCCATTTATTTGGAATGCACCGGTATTTTTTCCATATCTCATAACATAGCCTTTATCCAATAATTTGGTAGGTCCGACGGACTCCACCCCTGGTAAGTTTCCGAGCCAGGCAACGTCATCAATCTCCAGGCTCACTGTACGGCCCGGGGTTAAACCTTTATATGACAGGGAGGTTTTACCGCCATTGATCCATACGCTATTTAGCGCCGTGTCCTGGAATAGCGCCATTGTGCCGCGCTCCAGCCCTTTCCCCATTCCTAACAGTAGAACCAGCATAAAAATGCCCCAACTGACTCCAAAAGCAGTCAAGCCTGTGCGCAATTTGTGCTTGCTAAGGGATTGGCCGAGCTCGGTCCAGCGTTCAATATCAAACATGAGTTGTATGGCCCGTGGTTAGAAGTTTCTGATTTGCCCATCCTGCAAATGGATAACTCGACGAGTTCGTGCAGCAATTTCTTCATCATGCGTGATGACGACAAGGGTCTTGCCTTCATGGTTTATTTCGGTGAACAATTCCATCACTTCCTCTGAAGTTTTAGTGTCTAGATTGCCGGTTGGTTCGTCCGCTAGAATCAGAGGCGGATCGGTAACCAATGCGCGTGCGATGGCTACCCGCTGCCGCTGCCCGCCCGACAACTCCGAAGGCATGTGATCCATGCGATGGTCCATCCCCATACGCTCTAACAGCTTCCGCGCCCTCGCCTCTCGTTGCTTGCGAGGAACCTTTCGGTAATAAAGCGGCATGGCCACGTTTTCGAGAGCACTCTTGAAAGGCAACAGATTGAACGACTGGAATACGAAGCCGATTAATTGATTGCGATGCCGGGCAGCCTCCGTTTCAGAAAGCGGCTTTATCAAAGTCCCGTTCAAAATGTACTCGCCGTCGTCGTAACGATCCAGAATTCCCAGCACATTAAGCAAAGTCGATTTGCCCGAGCCCGATGGCCCCATGATCGATACAAACTCCCCCACTTTGACAGACAGGTCGATCCCCTTCAATACTGGAACTTTCATTGATCCAAGATTATAGGCTTTCGTGAGAGTCTTTACATCTATCATTGGTTTCTCAAAAACCCCTTCCAATGCATCGATAGCCAAGTGCTGTTTTTTCAATGGTTCAGTTTGCGTCTCTTGGAGAGACTTAGCACGTTCAGGATGTTTACCCAGCATGGAGTACCCCTACCTCCGCGCTCTCAACTGCCTGCTCAAAACGATCCAGTATTTCACCGGCGTCGGCCTCGGTCGCGATGAGAGGCGGCAGAAAACGAAGCACACAACCATTGCGCCCCCCGGTTTCAATGATCAGCCCGTTATTAAAACAATTACGCTTTATCACCCTGGCGAGTTCCCCGTCGGGATCCCCCGGACGGTCGTCGGCGCCCGGTCTCACAACTTCAATGCCGATCATCAACCCAAGCCCGCGCACATCGCCCAGAACCGGATAGTGCTGCGCGATTTCGATCAGGCCTTTTTTCAAAATATCGCCAATCTTATTAGCATTGTCAACAAGTCCATCTCTATCGATCACTCGCATCGCGGTACTTCCGGCGACCATTGCCAACTGGTTACCTCTGAACGTGCCCGCATGCATGCCGGGCGTCCAGACATCCAGTCGTTTATCGTACACCACGACTGACAGCGGGTAACCGCCGCCGATGGCCTTGGATAAAACAAGTATATCCGGCGTTATACCGGCGCGCTCAATGGCAAATAGGGTGCCGGTCCGTCCAAGTCCTGTCTGAACCTCGTCGATGATCAGAGGCACATCAAATTCAAGCGTCAATTTTCTCAGTGCTTGCAACCAGTAAATGGAAGCGGGTATCGCGCCGCCCTCACCCTGCACAACTTCGACGATGATGGCGGCCGGCTTCGGCACCCCGCTTTCAGGATCCGATAAAAGCGTGCGCAGGTAATTGATCGACAGCTGGTCGGTTTGAGTGCCATTGGTTCCGAATGGGCATCGGAAGCGGTAAGGGAAAGGTGCGAATTGCACATCGCCCGTGGTCAGGCCCACACCGGTTTTAGGGTGTAAATTACCCATGAGGCCGAGAGCACCTGAAGTCATGCCATGATAGCTGCCGTGAAACGCTATGACACCCTGTCGTTTAGTATAAAATTTCGCCAGTTTGAGCGCGGCCTCGACCGCGTCAGATCCGGTCGGCCCACAGAACTGTATCCGTCCTTCGTCGCGCAACTTCGGCGGCAGCCGCGAGAATAGATCATTGACAAATTGAATCTTGGCCGGGGTGGAAAAATCAAGTGCCTGTTGAATGCCATCCGATGAAATATACTCAACAACCGCCTGTTTAATTTCAGGATGATTATGTCCCAGCGGCAAAGCCCCGGCAACAGCCAGACAATCTATGTACTCGTTTCCCTGGGAATCCCGAACACGAATCCCATGACCCGTTGAAAATACTCTGTTAAAGAATCTGGCGTAAGTTCTCGCATTTGACTCCAGGAGTTTAAGATGATCGTATGGCATGCTGTTTCTCCTTAATTTAGTTTTTGATTGCATTTTCTGCCGAGAAGCCCCGACATTAATGATTTTTTTCAAGCGTTTAGCGCTCATTTGCGCCAGGCGCATCCGGCACGACCAGATCCAACCGGCGCAGTCTTGTTAAAAATCCGACCAGTGAAATAAGTACCCCTATAAAGCCGCTGATAACGAACATCAGTCCAATGCCACGCCCTTTTCCTGTGCCAATCCAAGGGCCCAACGTCTGTTCCAGCACACCGCCTTCAGAAAGAGCGGGTTCAAGAATCTGTTCGGCGGAAAACCCACCCGCCATGGTGACAATGCTTATAGTCAGCAAAGCGGCGACATTGATAATCGAAAAGATTCTGCCCTGATACTCATTCGGAATTTTTCTCATCCACAGCGAGTGATTGCAGCCTTGAGCGAAGCCTGCCACCAATAAGGCGGTAAACACCGACGCACAGTAAAGTTTGAATGAGGTATTGACGCCAACCAGCAATATGCAAATAGCCAGTACCACATCAGCCGCCAGGGCCCAAAGCATCAAGCGCTTAAGTTCTCCCATCGCCGCCAGTATGATTGAGCCAATCAAGCCTCCCACGCCGCCGACCGTGAGAATGATGCCCAAGTCGTCTTCGGAGTAATGGGAAAGCACCAGAGGCATGATCATCGTCGACGCGAGAGTCACCAGACCTTGCTGAAGAACGGTGTATACCAGCAACCATCGCATCATTGGCTCTTTCTTGAAATACGCCAGCGCCAGGGTGACGCTGCCGCTTGTCGTTCCGGTATGATCGGCCCTGATGTTGTTGATGTTGCGGCTGACTCTGCTGGCGTAAAAAAAAGCGTTTAAAATCAATATAGAGCCCGTAGTAAATGCAATGATGTCGATAAAGACTATGCCCTGCAGCCCTATCTGAGCCATCAGGCTGCCCGCGACCAACGGCGCAAACATAGTTAACATATTGGTGCTCACTCCCATCAAGCCGCTGGCCTGCGTATATTTTTCCTTGGGTAGAAGCTTGCTGACAGAAGCCGTATAGGCGGGCGTCCTGAATGCCCCGATCAGTGACACCGCGATATTAAAGGCATAAAGATGCTCGACCTCAAGGCTATTGCGCCAAAGAAACCATGCCAGCGTCAGTAATAAAACGACAGCAGTCAGATCGGCCACAACCATCACATAGCGCCGATCGAAGCGGTCAGCGATGCTGCCGGCAATCGGCATGACAAGCACGGCCGGTAAAATAGCCGCCACCAACACGCCGGAAAAATCCAGGGCCGAGCCGGTTTTTTGATATACCCATACGCCTAATGCGAACTCCATCAGCGAGGTGCCGATCAACGCGACAGTCTCGCCGCACCAGAGCAGATAGAATGGCCTCCCCAATACCGTCAAACTTGTACTTTGATAGGTCTCTTTTTCCAATTCTTTTGCCGTGTTCATAGGATGTGATTTGTTAATTTAGGGTTAAAAAACCGAAATAAATAGTGTCCTTTGCCCGAACCCGGCCCGACATAAAGCGTGTTTGAGCGGCCAAGCCGGTTCGCTGCGGGCGGGGATATCCGGCTCGGCGCCTCAATCATTTATGCTTCCCCAATTCCAGCCAATCCACCAGGGCATTGACATAAGGCTGCTTGATAACAGTCATATGATTTCCTTCGCTTTGCCAATAGTTGAGATCGTTAACCCAATACCGCCATTTTGCGACAACGGCTTCCTGGTCAGAGTGATCAGTGTTGGCCAACACCAGCCGCAGTGGTCCGGCATAGTGATGTTCCGGACAATAGCGGGTTCTTAATGCCGTGCCGAATGTACGGAATGTGCCGAGCAGCATTTCGGGTTGGGATTGTTTAGGCATCAGTCCGACGCCTACCAGCCGTTGATGCAGCAGTTTCAGCTGCGCATCGCCTTCAAGCCCGTCCAGATCGGCCGATTGTATTTCCAGAGAAGCACCGCTCGATTGCTCATAGATCTCGACCAATTTCATCAGCACTTCGGATTCCGTATATTCCCGCATCATGCTGTCCGACTCATGCGGAGCTTCAGTATCGACCAGGGTCAGAGAGGCTACACGACGCCCGCTCCCGGCCAGTTGCAGCGCCATTTCGAAAACGATCCATCCGCCAAAGGAATGGCCGATCAGATGCAACGGACCTTCCGGATATAACGACTGGATCGCCCGCAGGTAGGCTTTGGCAGCGGCGGGTACGGCCGCATGCGGCACAGTTTCGCCGTCCAGTCCGCGCGGCTGGAAGCCATAAACCGGTCTTGAAGATCCCAGCGCCAGGGTCAAGTCGGTGAACGCGCTCACACTGCCTCCCGCGCCCGGCACGCAGAACAAAGGCGTGCTGGCGAAACTGCCGGACTGAAGCGCCACTAGCGGATCATAGTCGACGTCGCAATCAGTCGGCTCTGCGGCGCTAGCCTCCCGGATTGAGGTGGAAAGCGCCGCCCCCAGCGATTCAATATGAGGAAGTTCCATCATGGTTTGATGCGAACCCGTCACCGGTATCAGCCGTATTTGCTGTTCCGGCAATACCGAGTCCCAATTCCGGAAGAGACTTTCTCCGGCATGTTCGCTGGTGGCATATAAATGGATCGGGATCGGCAACTTGCGGGCGCAGTATTGCGCATCGGCTATTCTATGGCTGTGCCAGCGAAGCAAAAACTTCCGAAATTCATCGACAGTCAGATGAGCCGGCAGCATAGACAAGGCCTGGAATTTGCTCACCAATTCCGCAAAGTCCATTGAAGAAGCTGCCGATGTTATTTCATCGGCCATCGCCGGAGGCATATCTTCTGCCAACATGAAATCCAGCAATAAGGCCGTGTCATCGACGTTCGTCACGATGTCTTTTGCATTCGCGCAGTTATAGTATGAATCCAGCAACCCCAGAAACTCTACCGTCTCATCCTCGCCAATCAGTTGCGCGGCGACTTCATAAGCAATCGTCCCGCCGAGCGACCAGCCGGCGAGGCGGTAAGGCCCATGCGGCTGTACCGCACGTATCATCCGCACTAATCTGGAGGCCATTGCTTGCATGCTGCGGTAAGGCACTTCGCTTAGCGGTTGTCCCGCCAAACCGTAAACCGGTATGTCACTATCGATATATTGCACGAGATTAGGACCATAGAGCATTTCGCCCGTGACCTCGTGAACCAAAAACAGCGGGGGCTGATTGCCGGTTTTCCTCAGCGGTATTGCGTGTGCTTCCGTTATCCGGGTGTCTTCACGAATCGCCCAGGCCAGCGATTCGATAGTCGGCTTTTCAAATAACAACGCTATGGAGATCTCGATACCTTCCTGCTTCAACAGGCTCAACAATTGAACCGCCGATAAAGAGTGTCCGCCCATCTCGAAGAAATTAGCCGTCACGCTGACAGAGTCGACCTGGAATAACCGGCGCCAAACCGCGGCAATTTTCGCTTCATCGGTTGATCGCGGCGGCACAAAGTCCGGATAGGCATTCGGCATGAAGTCCGTCGCGCATAACGCCTTGCGGTCCAGCTTGCCGTTGGCGGTCAGCGGCAGCGCCTCCAGATGCACGAAGGCGACAGGCACCATGTACTCGGGCAGCGTCTCGGCCAGATGCGCGCGCAGACTGTCCACGGTCACGTCGGCATCGCCGGTGTAGTAGGCCACCAGCCGCTTGCCGCCTGGCCCGTCCTCGCGGGCCAGCACGGCCGTTTCCCGGACCTGCGGATGTTCGGCCAGCCGAGCCTCGATCTCGCCCAGTTCGATGCGGAAGCCGCGCACCTTGACTTGGAAATCGTTGCGGCCCAGGAATTCGATGCTGCCGTCTTCCCGCCAGCGGCCCAGGTCGCCGGTCTTGTACAGCCGGGCTTCGGGATCGTTGTTGAATGGATCGGCGATAAAGCGTTCGGCGGTCAGCTCGGGCCGATTCAGGTAACCTCGCGCCAGCCCGGCGCCGCCTACATACAGCTCGCCCATGACGCCGACCGGAACGGGTTCGAGATGAGAGTCCAGCAGGTAGACGTGGGTGTTGGCGATGGGCTTGCCGATCGGCGGCAGGCCCTCATTTCCGGCCGGCACCGGGCAGGAGGTCGAAACCACGCTGTTCTCGGTAGGGCCGTAGTTGTTGACCAGTTCGAACGAGAATCCGGCCGGCGGATAGCCGTGCAGCCGGTCGCCGCCGGCCAGCAGGCAGCGCAGGGCCAAGTTTTCGGGTTGGGGTGTCGTCAGCATCAGTTCCGCCAGCGGCGTCGGCATGAACGCCACCGTGATGCGATCGTCGGTCAGCCGTTGCCACAGCGCCTCCGGCTGGCCCAGCAGTTCGGGCCGGACCAGGTGCAGGCTGGCGCCGGCCAGCAGGTACGGCCAGGTTTCCCAGGCGCTGGCGTCGAAAGCGAGGCCCGCCAGCTGCGTGGCCCGGTCGGCGGCGCTCACCTGGAACTGCCGGTTGTGCCAGCTGACCAGGTTCATCACGCCGGCGTGCGGCACCATGACGCCCTTGGGCTGGCCGGTGGAGCCGGAGGTGTAGATGACATAGGCCAGATGCGCCGGGGTCAGGCCGACTGCCGCCAGGTCCGGATTATCGGAGGGCTGATGAGCCCACTGCGCCGCATCGGCAAAAAGGTCAATCAGCCTGAAGCCGCCTGAGCGATCGGCCAACCGGGCTTTCAGGCTGCTATCGGTCAACAGTGCCAGCGGGGCGCAGTCCTCAAGCATGTAGGCCAGCCGCTCCTCGGGATACGCCGGGTCCAGCGGCACGTAGGCCGCTCCCGCCTTGAGCACGGCAAGCAGGCTGATCACCAGCTCGAAGCCGCGTTCCAGGCAGATCGCCACTCGGTCGTCGGGCTTCACGCCCAGGCTGCGCAGGTAATGCGCCAGGCGGTTGGCCCGGGCATTCAGTTCTGCGTAGCTCAGTTCCTGGTCATCGAACACCAGCGCCGCCGCTTCCGGCGTATCCCGCACTTGCGCCTCGAACAGTTCGTGGATGCAGCAAGCATGAGGATAATCGGCCTGGGTGGCGTTCCAGTCGTACAGCACCTGACGGCGCTCGGCCTCCGGCAGCACGCCGACCTGGCGCATGGCGGTGTCCGGTGCGCTTTCCAGGGCGTCGAGCAGGTTTTCCAGCGCCGTGTACATCAGGGCGCACAGCCGTTCCGGCGCCACCGACGGCAAGGTTTGCGCGGTCAGCGAGAAGCCTTCGCCCAGGTCGTCCACGGATAACACGATCGGGTAGTTGGTGCGCTCTTCGCCCGACAGAAGTTCGATGCCCTGCCATTCGGGCGTGCTTTCCGCCGGCGCGTCGGCCTGGCTGTGCCGGTAGTTGAGCAGTGCGCTGAAAAGCGGCGCCGGGGCCTGCACGCCGCTGCAGCGCTGCGCCAGACTCAGCGGCGCATGTTCATGGCGCAGCAGGCTGGCTAGCCGGCTCTGCACTTCACGGATTTGTTCCAGGACACTGCCCTGGGTCAGCTGCACTCTCAGCGGCAGCGTATTGATGAACATCCCCAGCACCCGGTCAGCACCCTCGCCGCCCTGCATGCGCCCGAATAGCACCGTGCCGAACACCACGTCGTCGCGCCCGGAGGTCCGCGCCAATACCGCGGCCCAAGCCAGATGGAACAGGCTGGCGGCGCTGATGCCCAGGGTCCGCGCTTGTTCCCGCAGGCGCCGGGCAAGTTCGAGGTCGAGGTCTTGCTTCGCTTCCTCGACCCCCGAACCGTCGCCCTGCACATCGAGCAGACCGAACGGTGCCGTCGGCTCATCGATATCCGCCAGCATGCCGCGGAAAAAGGCCTCGTGCTCTTCCCGGCTGATTCCGAGACGAGCCTGCGCGACGAAGTTGCGGAACGGCAGCGGCGCCGGCAGTTGGTCGCCCTGCCCCAGCTGGTGCATCCGGACATCGCCAAACAGGATATCCAGCGCGGTGTGATCAAGCGCCAGATGATGCGTCAACAGCAACAGCAACCAGCGCTTTTCCCTGGGATCATAGGCGGTAAAGCCGCCGATCAACGGCGCGACTCGGACATCGACGCGATAATGTCTCGGATCGTAACGTTCCTGCAACTGTTCGGCCGTATCGCCCGCTTCAGGGTCGATGACGATCTCCTCGATCGCCAGTTCCGCTTCGCGCCAGACCACCTGCACCGGTTCCGGCAGGCCTTCCCAGGCCACGGCCGTGCGCAGGATGTCGTGGCGTGTTACCGCCGCCTGCAGGGCGCTCAGGAAACTGTCGAGGCGTTCGCGCGTGTCGAACGCCATCAGAGCCGGCAGCAGGTAGGCATCCCCTTCGGACTCCATCAAATGGTGGAACAGGATGCCTTCCTGCAGCGGCGCCAGCGGATAGATATCCTGCACGTTGGCCGCCCCGCCCGGCACGGCCGCCGTGATGCGGTCGATATCGGCCTGTTCCAGACTGACCAGCGGCAGCAGGTCCGGGGTGATGGCCGTCGCATCGGCCGGAATGCGGTTGGCCGGGATGACCAGTTGCTCGGCGTGGCTACCGTTGTCGGCCAGCGCCGCCAGCCCGGACAGCGTCGGCGCGGCGAACAATGACCGCACGTCGACATTCAGCCCGGCCTGGCGCATGCGTGCGATTAAGGTCACCGCCAGCAGCGAATGCCCGCCCAGTTCGAAGAAATTATCGTGGCGGCCGACCCGGTCGACCTTGAGCAGTTCGGCCCAGAGGGCGGCCAAGGCCTGTTCGGTCTCGCCTTGAGGCGCTTCGTACTGCCGCGATTGCAGGGCGCCGACATCCGGCGCCGGCAAAGCTTTGCGGTCCAGTTTGCCGTTCGGGGTCAGCGGCAGCGCGTCCAGGATCATAAAGGCGCTGGGCACCATATACTCGGGCAACACGGCCTTGAGCTGGGCGCGCAGTTCATCAATGCTCAGCTCGGCGGAAGCCGTCAGGTAGGCCACCAGGCGCTTGTCGCCGGGATGGTCTTCGCGGGCAATGACGGCGGCCTCGAGCACACCGTCGCAAGCGGCCAGCTGCGCCTCGATCTCGCCCAACTCGATGCGGAAGCCGCGCACCTTGACCTGAAAATCATTGCGGCCCAGGAATTCGATACTGCCGTCTTCCCGCCAGCGGCCCAGGTCGCCGGTCTTGTACAGCCGGGCTTCGGGATCGTTGCTGAACGGATCGGCGATAAAGCGTTCGGCGGTCAGCTCGGGCCGGTTCAGGTAGCCTCTCGCCAGCCCGTCGCCGGCCACATGGATTTCGCCGGCGACACCGACCGGAACCGGTTCACCCAGGGCATCGAGCAGGTAGATGCGGGTGTTGGCGATGGGCTTGCCAATAGGGGGCAGCCCTTCGCCTCCGGCCGGTACCGGGCAGGAGGTCGAAACCACGCTGTTCTCGGTGGGGCCGTAGTTGTTGACCAGTTCGAACGGCAATCCGGCCGGCGGATAACCGTGCAGCCGGTCGCCGCCGGCCAGCAGGCAGCGCAGGGCCAGATGCTCGGGCCGGGGGGTCGTCAGCATCAGCTCCGCCAGCGGCGTCGGCATGAACGCCACCGTGATGCGGTCGTCGGCCAGCCGTTGCCACAGCGCCTCCGGCTGGCCCAGCAGTTCGGGCCGGACCAGGTGCAGGCTGGCGCCGGCCAGCAGGTACGGCCAGGTTTCCCAGGCGCTGGCATCGAAAGCGAGCCCCGCCAGTTGCGTGGCCCGGTCGGCGGCGCTCACCAGGAACTGCCGGTTGTGCCAGCTGACCAGGTTCATCACGCCGGCGTGCGGCACCATGACGCCCTTGGGCTGGCCGGTGGAGCCGGAGGTGTAGATCACATAGGCCAGATGCCGTGGGGTCAGGCCCAGGCGGGTCGAGTCGATATTGGCGTCAGGCTGGTGAGCCCATTGCCGCGCATCGGCAAAAAGATCGATCAGCCTGACGCCGCCTGAGCGCTCGGCCAGCCGGGCCTTGAGATCGCTATCGGTCAACAGCGCCAGCGGGGTGCTGTCCTCAAGCATGAACGCCAGCCGCTCCTCGGGATACGCCGGGTCCAGCGGCACATAGGCCGCCCCGGCCTTGAGCACGGCCAGCAGCCCCACGACCAGCTCCGGCGAGCGTTCCAGGCACAGCGCCACCCGCGCTTCCGGTCCGACTCCCAGACTGAGCAGGTAATGAGCCAGCCGGTTGGCGCGCGTGTTCAGTTCGGCGTAAGTTAAAGTCCGGCCGTCGTGAACAAGCGCCGGTGCGTCCGGCTGCGTTGCAACCTGATTCTCGAACAGTTCGTGAAGGCAGCGGTCCTTGGGATAGTCGGCCCGGGTGGCGTTCCAGTCGTAAAGCACCTGACGGCGCTCGGCCTCCGGCAGCACGCCGATCCGGCGCATGGCGGTGTCCGGCGCGCTTTCCAAGGTGTCGAGCAGGTTTTCCAGCGCCGTGCGCATCAGGGTGCACAGCCGTTCCGGCGCTACTGGCGACAGGGTTTGCGCCGACAGTAAAAAGCCTTCACCCAGGTCGTCCACGGACAACACG
The DNA here is from genome assembly GCF_000383855.1 of Methylobacter marinus A45. Classification (GTDB taxonomy): domain Bacteria; phylum Pseudomonadota; class Gammaproteobacteria; order Methylococcales; family Methylomonadaceae; genus Methylobacter; species Methylobacter marinus. The sequence goes on along the minus strand of NZ_KB912877.1, from coordinate 3,737,406 downwards.
ATCGGGTAATTGCTGCGCTCTTCGCCCGACAGGACTTCGATGCCCTGCCAGGCGGCGGCGCTATCCGCCGGGGCATCAGCCTGGCTGTACCGGTAGTTGAGCAGCGCGCTGAACAATGGCGCCGGCGCCTGCACGCCGCTGCAGCGTTGCGCCAGGCTCAGCGGCGCATGTTCGTGGCGCAGCAGGCCGGCCAGCCGGCTCTGCACGTCACGGACCTGTTCCAGAACAGTGCCCTGAGCCAGCCGCACTCGCAGCGGCAGGGTATTGATGAACAAGCCCAGCACCCGGTCGGCGTCATCGCCGCCCTGCATGCGCCCGAACAGCACGGTGCCGAACACCACGTCGTCGCGCCCGGAGGTCCGTGACACCACCGCGGCCCAGGCCAGATGGAACAGGCTGGCGGCGCTGATGCCCAAGGTTTTGGCCTGTTTCCGCAGGCGGTGCGCCAGGTCCGCGTCGACAGTCTGGTTGGCTTCCTGAATCCGGCTGCCGTCGCCCAGGACGTCGAGCAGACCGAACGGCGCCGTCGGCTCGTCGACATCGGCCAGCATGCCGCGGAAAAAGGCTTCGTGCTCTTCCCGGCTGATTCCGAGGCGCGCCTGCGCGACGAAGTTGCGAAACGGCAGCGGCGCCGGCAGTTGGTCTTCCTGGCCCAATTGATACATCTGGATCTCCTCCAGCAGGAGGTCCAGCGCGGTGTGATCGAGCACCAAATGATGACTCAACAACAGCAACAGCCAACGGTCGCCGGCCTTATCATAGGCAGTATAAACCTGCATCATCGGCGCGGCTCGCACGTCGAGGCGATACTGTCTCGGATCGTAGCGTTCCGCCAACTGTTCGGCCGCATCATTGGCTTCAGGGGCGATGACGACGTCCTCAATCGCCAGTTTCGCTGCGCGCCAGACCACCTGCACCGGTTCCGGCAGGCCTTCCCAGGCCACGGCCGTGCGCAGGATGTCGTGACGGTCGATCACCGCCTGCAAAGAATCCAGAAAACCGTCCCGGCGTTCCTGCGTGTCGAACGCCATCAGGTACGGTTCCAGGTAGGCATCCCCTTCAGACTCCATCAAATGGTGGAACAGAATGCCTTCCTGCAGCGGCGCCAGCGGATAGATGTCCTGCACGTTGGCCGCCCCGCCCGGCACGGCGGCCGTGATGCGGTCGATATCGGCCTGTTCCAGGCTGACCAGCGGCAGCAGGTCCGGGGTAATGGCCGTGCAGCCGACCGGAATACGGTTGGGAGGGATAACCAGTTGCTCGGAGGCGTTGCCGCTATCGGCCAGTGCCGCCAGTCCGGCCAGCGTCGGCGCGGCGAACAGTTCCCGCACGTCGGTATTCAGCCCGGCCTGGCGCATGCGCGCGATCAAGGTCACCGCCAGCAAGGAATGCCCGCCCAGTTCGAAGAAGTTGTCGTGCCGGCCGACCTGATCGACCTTGAGCAGCTCGGCCCAGATCGCCGCCAGGGTTTGTTCGGCCTCGCCTTGCGGCGCTTCGTACTGCCGCGTTTGCAGGGCGTCGGCATCCGGTTCCGGCAGCGCCTTGCGGTCCAGCTTGCCGTTGACGGTCAGCGGCAGCGCTTCCAGCGGCACGAAAGCGGCCG
>NZ_KB912877.1:3729451-3735703 GCF_000383855.1 Methylobacter marinus A45 | reverse complement strand
GCCGATGGTGACGCTGGCCATTTCTGGGTTGTGTTTGACGTAGGCGGCCGTGCAGGAGACGGTGGCTTCGGTGGGGCCGTAGGTGTTGACCAGTTTGGTTGGCTTATCGGGCCAGAGCGCTTCCCAGGCTTGCAGCTTTTGCGGCGACAGCGCGTCGCCGGTCACGTTGAGCAATCTGACGCCGGCCAGTTGTTCGCGCGCCTTGTCCGGCGAGCGTTCCCATTCCGCCACCAGGGTGTGCCAGTGCGCGGCGGTCAGGTGCACGAAGGTCGGGCGTAGGTCGCTGTCCATGCCGAACAGCCGCTCGCTCGGCGCCAGCGTCGCCCCGGACAGCAGCGCCGGGAAGATCTCTTCGACGGACAGGTCGAAATTCAGGGAGTTCTGCTGCAGGACGGTATCGGCGCCGGTCAGCTCGAACACCTCGGCCGCCCCCAGGGAATAATTGACCAGGGACTGGTGTTCGATCATCACGCCCTTGGGCTGGCCGGTCGAGCCGGAGGTGTAGATGACGTAGGCCAGGTGCCGTGGCGTCAGGCCCAGCGCTTGCGGGTCCAGGTTAGCGCCAGGCTGTGCCGCCCAGGGCGCCGGGTCGGCGTCGAGCAGCAGGCGCGGTACCGCCGGCGCGCAGTCGGCGAAGCGCGCGGCCAGCCCGCTTTGTATCAGCAGCACCGCCGGGGCGCTGTCGGTCAGCATGTAGGCCAGTCGTTCCTCGGGATAGGCCGGGTCCAGCGGCACGTAGGCGCCGCCGGCCTTGAGAATGGCCAGCAGGCCGATGATCATGTCCGGCCCGCGCTCGGCGCAGATCGCGACCCGGTCGTCGGGGCCGACCCCCAAACCGCGCAAATGGTGCGCCAGCTGGTTGGTTTTGACGTTGAGCTCGGCGTAGCTCAGCCGGCCGCCGTCCCATATCAGGGCATCGGCCTCGGGTGTTTGCAGCGCCTGCGCCTCGAACAGTTCGTGGGCGCAGCGGTCCTTGGGATAGTCGGCCTGGGTGGCATTCCAGCCGTACAGCACCTGGTGGCGCTCGGCATCCGGCAGCACGCCGAGCCGGCCCATATCTGTGTCCGGTGCGTTTTCCAGGGCGCTGATCAGGTTTTCCAGCGCCGTGTGCATCAAAGCGCACAGCCGTTCCGGCGCCACCGGCGGCAGGGTTTGCGCGATCAGCGAGAAACCTTCGCCCAAATCGTCCACATCCAGTCCGATCGGGTAATTGGTGCGCTCTTCGCCCGCCAACAGGACTTCGATGCCCTGCCAGGCGACTGCGTTGTCCGCCGAGTCGTCGTCCTGGCTGTGCCGGTAGTTGAGCAGCGCGCTGAACAACGGCGCCGGCGCCTGTACGCCGCTGCAGCGTTGCGCCAGGCTCAGCGGCGCATGTTCATGATGCAGCAGGCTGGCCAGCCGACTCTGCACTTCACGGACCTGTTCCAGGACGCTGCCCTGGGCCAGCCGCACTCTCAGCGGCAGGGTGTTGATGAACATCCCCAGCACCCGGTCGCCGCCCTCGCCGCCCTGCATGCGCCCGAACAGCAGCGTGCCGAACACCACGTCATCGCGCCCGGAGGTCCGCGACAACACCATGGCCCAGGCCAGGTGAAACAGGCTGGCGGCGCTGATGCCCAATGTCTTCGCCTGTTCCCGCAGCCGGCGCGCCAGATCCGTGGCGACGTCCAGCCTGGCTTCCTGAATCCGGCTGCCGTCGCCCAGGACGTCGAGCAGGCCGAACGGCGCCGTCGGCTCGTCGACATCGGCCAGCATGTCGCGGAAGAAGGCTTCGTGCTCTTCCGGCTTCATCCCCAGCCGCGCCTGAGCGACAAAGTTGCGGAACGGCAGCGGCGCCGGCAGCTGATTCCCCTGTCCCTGCAGGTGTGCCCTCGCCTCTTCCATCAGCAATGCCAGCGCGGTGTGGTCGGACACCAAATGGTGCATCATCAGCAACAACAGCCAGCGGTCGTTGGCTTTATCATAGGCGGTATAAACCCGCATCAACGGCGCCTGGCGCACATCGAAGCGGTAATGTCTCGGATGGTAACGTTCCGTCAATTGTCCGGCCACATCGCCCGCTTCAGGGTCCAGGATGACCTCCTCTACGCTCAGCGAAGCCTGGCGCCACACGATCTGCACGGGCTCCGGCAATCCCTCCCAGGCCACGGAAGTGCGCAGGATATCGTGCCGGTCAATCACCGCCTGCAGCGCAACCACGATCTCTTGCAGCCGCTCGGCGCTATCGAAAGCCAACAAAGAGGGCAAGAGGTAGGCGTCCCCTTCGGACTCCATCAAATGGTGGAACAGAATGCCTTCCTGTAGCGGCGCCAGCGGATAGATATCCTGCACGTTGGCCGCCCCGCCCGGCACGGCGGCCGTGATGCGGTCGATATCGGCCTGCGACAGGGCTACCAGCGGCAGCATGTCCGGGGTAATGGCCGTCGCATCGGCCGGAATAGCGTTAGGCGGGACCATGACCTGCCGGGAATCGCCGCCGACTGCGGCAGCCAGTCCGGCCAGCGTCGGTGCGGCGAACAAGGCCTGCACGTCGGCGTTCAGTCCGGCCTGGCGCATGCGCGCAATGAGCGACACAGCCAGCAGGGAATGTCCGCCCAGTTCGAAAAAATTGTCGTGGCGGCCGACCTGCTCGACCTTGAGCAGCTCGGACCAGATGGCGGCTAAAGCCTGTTCGGTCTCGCCTTGCGGCGCCTCATACTCACGTGCGCCATAAGCATCGCCCTCCGGTGCCGGCAGAGCTTTCCGGTCCAGCTTGCCGTTGGCGGTCAGCGGCAGCGCTTCCAAGTGCACGAAGGCGACAGGCACCATGTATTCGGGCAGGGTTTCGGCCAGGTGCGCGCGCAGGCTGTCCGCCGCCACGTCGGCGTCGCCGGTGTAATAAGCCACCAGCCGTTTGCCGCCGGTGCCGTCCTCGCGGGCCAGCACCGCCGTTTCCCGCACCTGCGGATGCTCGGCCAGCCGGGCCTCGATCTCGCCCAGCTCGATGCGGAAGCCGCGGATCTTGACTTGGAAATCGTTGCGGCCGAGGAACTCGATACTACCATCCTCCAGCCAGCGGCCCAGGTCGCCGGTCTTGTACAGCCGGGCTTCGGGATCGTCGCTGAACGGATCTTGGATAAAGCGTTCGGCGTTCAGCTCGGGCCGGTTCAGGTAACCCCGCGCCAGTCCGGCGCCGCCTACATACAGCTCGCCCATGACACCGACCGGAACGGGTTCGAGATGAGAGTCCAGCAGGTAGACGTGGGTGTTGGCGATGGGCTTGCCGATCGGCGGCAGGCCTTCTTTTCCGGCCGGCACCGGGCAGGAGGTCGAAACCACGCTGTTCTCGGTGGGGCCGTAGTTGTTGACCAGTTCGAACGGCAATCCGGCCGGCGGATAGCCGTGCAGCCGGTCGCCGCCGGCCAGCAGGCAGCGCAGGGCCAGCTGTTCGGGCCGGGGGGTCGTCAGCATCAGTTCCGCCAGCGGCGTCGGCATGAACGCCACCGTGATGCGATCGTCGGCCAGCCGTTGCCACAGCGCCTCCGGCTGGCCCAGCAGTTCGGGCCGGACCAGGTGCAGGCTGGCGCCGGCCAGCAGGTACGGCCAGGTTTCCCAGGCGCTGGCGTCGAAGGCCAGGCCCGCCAGTTGCGTGGCCCGGTCGGCGGCGCTCACCTGGAACTGCCGGTTGTGCCAGCTGACCAGGTTCATCACGCCGGCGTGCGGCACCATGACGCCCTTGGGCTGCCCGGTGGAACCGGAGGTGTAGATCACATAGGCCAGATGCGCCGGAGTCAGGCCCAGCGAGTACGGCGGCAAGTTCGTGTCCGCCTGTTCGGCGATCTTGCGCCAGTCCCGGTCCAGCGCAATCACTTGAGCTTTCGTGGCCGGCAGGTGCTTCTTAAGGTGCTCTTGCGTCAGCAGCACCCTGGGCGCTGCATCGTTCAGCATGTAGGCCAGCCTGTCTTCCGGATAGGCCGTATCCAGCGGCACGTAAGCGCCGCCCGCTTTCAGGACGCCCAGCAGCCCCACTACCATTTCCAGACTGCGCTCCATGCAGATCGCAACCAAAACGTCGGGGCCTACGCCTAAACTGCGCAAATGGTGCGCCAGCTGATTGGCTTTGATGTTGAGTTCGCCATAGGTCAGTGCCTGATCCCCGAACACCACCGCCATGGCATCAGGTTGCCGGGCGGCCTGGGCTTCAAACGGTTCGTGCAGCAATTGCTCTTGCGGATAATCGGCCCGGGTGGCGTTCCAGTCGTAAAGCACCTGACGGCGCTCGGCCTCCGGCAGCACGCCGATCCGGCCCATGGCGGTGTCCGGTGCGCTTTCCAGGGCGCTGATCAGGTTGTCCAGCGCCGTGTGCATCAGGGCGCACAGCCGTTCCGGCGCCGCCGGCGGCAGGGTTTGCGCGGTCAGCGTAAACTCTTCGCCCAGATCATCCACGGATAACACGATCGGGTAGTTGGTGCGCTCTTCGCCCGCCGACAGGGCTTCGATGCCCTGCCAGGCGGCGGCGCTGTCCGCCGGCGCGGCGGACTGGCTGTGCCGGTAGTTGAGCAGTGCGCTGAACAGCGGCGCCGGCGCCTGTACGCCGCTGCAACGCTGCGCCAGGCTCAGCGGCGCATGTTCATGGCGCAGCAGGCCGGCCAGCCGGCCCTGCACGTCACGGACCTGTTCCAGAACGCTGCCCTGGGCCAGCTGCACGCGCAGCGGCAGGGTATTGATGAACATCCCCAACGTCCGGCCGGCGCCCTCGCCGCCCTGCATGCGCCCGAACAGCACCGTGCCGAACACCACGTCGTCGCGCCCGGAGGTCCGCGACAGCACCGCGGCCCAGGCCAGATGAAACAGGCTGGCGGCGCTGATGCCCAGGGTTCGGGACTGTTCCCGCAGGCGTTGCGCCAAATCCGTGGCGACGGTCAGTCTGGCTTCCTGAATCCGGCTGCCGTCGCCCAGGACGTCGAGCAGGCCGAACGGCGCCGTCGGCTCGTCGACATCGGCCAGCATGTCGCGGAAAAAGGCTTCGTGTTCTTCCGGCTTCATCCCCAGCCGGGCCTGCGCGACAAAGTTGCGGAACGGCAGCGGCGCCGGCAGTTGCTCCGCCCGGCCCAACTGGTGCATCAGGATCTCCTCCAGCAGGATGTCGATCGTGGTGTGATCGATCGCCAGATGGTGTGTCAACAGCAACAGCAACCAGCGCTTTTCCCTGGGGTCATAGGCGGTGTAGCCGTTGATCAGCGGCGCCTGGCGCACGTCGACGCGATAATGTCTCGGATGGTAACGTTCCTGCAGCTGTTCGGCCGCCTCGCCGGCTTCAGGGTCGATGACGACCTCCTCGATCGCCAGTTTCGCGGAGCGCCAGACCACCTGTACCGGTTCCGGCAGGCCTTCCCAGGCCATGGCCGTGCGCAGGATATCGTGACGGTCGACTACCGCCTGCAGGGCGCTCAGGAAACTGTCGAGGCGTTCGCGCGTGTCGAACGCCATCAGGTACGGCAGCAGGTAGGCATCGCCTTTGGACTCCATCAGATGGTGGAACAGAATGCCTTCCTGCAGCGGCGCCAGCGGATAGATGTCCTGCACGTTGGCCGCCCCGCCCGGCACCGCGGCCGTGATTTGGTCTACATACTCAGGCGCCAGATTCAATAATTGAGAACTGTCCAGGGAACCAGCAACAGGCTTGTTGGCGGCGATGGGACCGTTTAACTTTAGAAACTCAATCAAAGCGGGCTTGGTATCACGCAACTCGGCAAGTAATGAGGGGGCTAATGCCTGTTTTTTTCCAAGAATGACCAACTCGTCATTTTCGATAGCGAGTGAGAGGTTTCTCTCGCTGAGTTGCTGTAATAGCGCGTCAATTTTCATATTCTGATCTCCATAATTTGTTCTTCTTCCACGGCTTCGGCCAGTTTGGCCAGCGTTGGAGCGGTAAATACCACTCTCACGTCCGCGGTTAATCCCTTCTGTCCCATCTTTTCAATCAGTGATATCGCTAACAAGGAATGTCCCCCCAGTTCAAAGAAATTATCGTGCCGGCCGACCCGGTCGATCTTGAGCAGTTCGGCCCAGATATCCGCCAGAGCCTGTTCGGTCTCGCCTTGCGGCGCCTCATACTGCCGCGTTTGCAGGGCGCCGGCATCGGGCGCCGGCAGCGCCTTGCGGTCCAGCTTGCCGTTCGGGCTCAGCGGCAGCGCGGCCAGATGCACGAAGGCGGCGGGCACCATGTAGTCGGGCAGCGTCTCGGCCAGATGCGCGCGCAGACTGTCCACC
>NZ_KB912877.1:3537916-3729351 GCF_000383855.1 Methylobacter marinus A45 | reverse complement strand
ACGCCGACCGGGACCGGTTGGCCCTGGGCATCCAGGATGTAGATCCGGGTGTTGTCGATCGGCCGGCCGATCGGGATGCTGTTCGTCGAGGTCCCGGCTTCGCAGGCCCAGGCCGTGACGTCTATGGCAGCTTCGGTCGGGCCGTAGAGATTGTGCAATTCCGAATGAGTCAGCAGTTCATGAAAACGGTTGCTCAACGCGACCGGCAAGGCCTCGCCGCTGCAGATCACCCGCCGCAGGCTGGTGCAGTCCGCGGCTTTGCCGTGCTCCAGAAAGATCTGCAGCATCGGCGGCACGAAGTGCAGCGTGGTGATGCGCTGCCGCCGGATGACTTCGCTGAGATAGAGCGGGTCTTTATGACCTTCGGGCTTCGCCATCACCAGACGCGCGCCGGTGAATAACGGCCAGAAAAATTCCCAGACCGAGACATCGAAGCTGAAGGGGGTCTTTTGCAGGACGGCGTCGTCAGCTGTCAGTCCGTAGGCTTTCTGCATCCAGTTGAGCCGGTTGACCACACCGCGGTGCTCGTTCATCGCCCCTTTGGGCTGCCCGGTCGAGCCGGAGGTATAGATGACGTAGGCCAGGTGCCGGGAGGTCAGGCCCAGTGATTGCGGCGGCAGGTTCGTGTCCGGCTGTTCGGCGATCCGACGCCAGTCGCTGTCCAGTGCGATCATACGGGACTCGGTCCAGGGCAGAATGCCCTTGAGCCGCTCTTGCGTCAGCAGCACCCTGGGCGCGGCATCAGCCAGCATGTAGGCCAGCCGGTCCTCCGGATAGGCCGGGTCCAGCGGCACATAGGCGCCGCCGGCCTTCAGGATGCCCAGCAGACCCACCACCATCTCCAGGCTGCGCTCGGCGCAGATCGCGACCAGAACATCGGGGCCCACGCCCGAACGGCGCAGGTAGTGCGCCAGGCGGTTGGCCCGGGCGTTGAGTTCGGCATAGCTCAGCGTCTGATCCTCGAACACCACCGCCGGAGCATCGGGCGTATCCCGCACTTGCGCCTCGAACAGTTCATGGACACAGTTATATTGAGGGTAGTCGGCCTGGGTGGCGTTCCAGTCGTAAAGCACCTGGCGGCGCTCGGCCTCCGGCAGCACGCCGATCCGGCCCATGGCGGTATCCGGTGCGTTTTCCAGGGCAGTGATCAGGTTTTCCAGCGCCGTGTGCATCATCGCGCACAACCTTTCCGGCGCCACTGGCGGCAGGGTTTGCGCGGTCAGCGAGAAGCCTTCGCCCAGGTCGTCCACATCCAGCACGATCGGGTAGTTGGTGCGCTCTCCGCCCGACAGGGTTTCGATGCCCTGCCAGGCGGCGGCACTGTCCGCCGAGGCGTCGACCTGGCTGTGCCGGTAGTTGAGCAGTGCGCTGAACAGCGGCGCCGGCGCCTGCACGCCGCTGCAGCGTTGCGCCAGGCTCAGCGGCGCATGTTCATGGCGCAGCAGGCCGGCCAGCCGGTTCTGCACGTCACGGACCTGTTCCAGGACACTGCCCTGGTCCAGCCGCACTCGCAACGGCAGGGTGTTGATGAACATCCCCAGCACCCGCCCGGCGCCCTCGCCGCTCTGCATGCGCCCGAACAGCACTGTGCCGAACACCACGTCATCGCGCCCGGAGGTCCGAGACAGTACCGCGGCCCAGGCCAGATGGAACAAACCTGCGGCGCTGATGCCCAGGGTCCGGGACTGTTCCCGCAGCCGGCGCGCCAGGTCCGTGGCGACGGTCAGCTCGGCTTCCTGAATACCGCTGCCGTCGCCCAATACGTCGAGCAGACCGAACGGTGCCGTCGGCTCGTCGACATCGGCCAGCATGCCGCGGAAAAAGGCTTCGTGCTCTTCCGGTTTCATCCCCAGTCGGGCCTGCGCGACGAAATTGCGGAACGGCAGCGGCGCCGGCAGTTGCTCTGCCTGATTCAGCTGGTGCATCTGGATCTCTTCCAGCAGGATGGCCAGCGCGGTGTGATCGAGCGCCAGATGGTGCGTCAATAGCAACAGCAGCCAACGCCCTTCCCTGGGATCATGGGCGGTAAAGCCGTTGATCATCGGCGCGACTCGCACGTCGACGCGATAATGTCTCGGATCGTAACGTTCCTGCAACTGTTCGGCCGTATCGCCGGTTTCAGGGTCGATGACGACCTCCTCGATCGCCAGTTCCGCTGCCCGCCAGACCACCTGCACCGGTTCCGGCAGGCCTTCCCAGGCCACGGCCGTGCGCAGGATGTCGTGGCGCGCTATCACCGCCTGCAGGGCGCTCAGGAAACTGTCGAGACGCTCGCGCGTGTCGAACGCCATCAGGTGCGGCAGCAGGTAGGCATCTCCTTCGGATTCCATCAAATGGTGGAACAGAATGCCTTCCTGCAGCGGCGCCAGCGGATAGATGTCCTGCACGTTGGCCGCCCCGCCCGGCACGGCGGCCGTGATGCGGTCGATATCGGCCTGCGCCAGACTGACCAGCGGCAGCAGGTCCGGGGTAATGGCCGTCGCATCGGCCGGAATAGCGTTAGGCGGCACCAGGACCTGCAGGGAATCGCCGCCGACTGCGGCAGCCAGCCCGGCCAGCGTCGGCGTGGTGAACAAGGCTTGCACGTCGGTGTTCAGCCCGGCCCGGCGCATGCGCGCGATTAAGGTCACCGCCAGCAACGAATGTCCGCCCAGTTCGAAGAAATTGTCGTGGCGGCCGACCTGTTCAAGCTTGAGCAGTTCAGTCCAGAGGGCGGCCAGGGTTTCTTCCGTCTCGCCTTGCGGCGCCTCATACTCACGTGCGCCATAAGCATCGCCCTCCGGCACCGGCAGCGCTTTGCGGTCCAGCTTGCCGTTGGCGGTCAGCGGCAGCGCTTCCAGCGGCACGAAAGCCGCGGGCACCATGTACTCGGGCAGCGTCTCGGCCAGGTACGCGCGCAGGCGGTCCACCGTCACTTCGGCGTCGCCGGTGTAGTAGGCCACCAGGCGTTTGTCGCCAGGGACGTCCTCGCGGGCCAGCACGGCCGTTTCCCGTACTCCCGTGTATTCGGCCAGCCGGGCTTCGATCTCGCCCGGTTCGATGCGGAAGCCGCGGATCTTGACCTGATGGTCATTGCGGCCCAGATAGTCGATGTTGCCATCCGCACGCCAACAGCCCAGATCACCCGTTTTGTAAAGCTGAGCCCCGGGCTCGTTGACGAAAGGATCGGCGATGAAACGCTCGGCGGTCAGTTCCGGCCGGTTCAGGTAGCCCTGCGCCACGCCCGGTCCACCGATGTAGATTTCGCCGGCCACGCCAATAGGCACCGGTTGCCGCTGAGGGTCCAGGATATAGATCTGGGTATTCGTGATCGGACGGCCGATGGGAATGCTCTCGGCCTGCTCGGCGATGGCTTCAACTGAATAGGAAGTAGCAAATGTCGTTGTTTCAGTAGGGCCGTAGACATTAAGCAAGCGACATTGAGGCTGGCTGTCCAGGAACTGCTTGGCAATAGCCGGGGAGGCCCTCTCGCCACCGAAGAGCAAATGTTTTAATCGAGCCAGTGCCGTAGGCAATATGACGGCATATTGATTGAACAGCGCCGTCGTCAAAAACAGGGTCGTCGCGCCCTGCTCGGTAAGGCTATGGGCGAACGTTTCAGGCTCAAGAACGGCGGATTGCGGAATAATCAGTAGGCGCGCACCGTTTAATAAAGCCCCCCAGATTTCAAAGGTCGAGGCATCGAAGGCGGGGTTGCTGCAGTGTGCGATACAGTCTGTCGGCTCAATCCGCGCATAGCCATTGTTGATGACGAGCCGGTTGATCGCGCGGTGAGGAACGATCACGCCCTTGGGCACGCCTGTCGATCCTGAGGTATACATGATATACGCCGGCGTATCGGCCGCTCTTTGCAGGTGTAAATCGGCCGATGAGCAATGGGCGATGGCCTCGTTTGCCTGCGCCAGGTCAAGCACCTGAACGCCTGGCCAGTCCCGGCCGGCCGCGCTGTCTTGCGCAACGATCACCTGCCTGGCCTGACAATCCTGGATCATGAACGCCTGCCGGTCCGCTGGAAACTCCGGATCGATCGGCACGTAGGCACAGCCGCTTTTCAGTACGGCCAGCTGCGCTACCAGCATCTCCACACTGCGCGCCATAACGACCGGGATGAAATCGCCGGCAGCGACGCCTATGCGGCGTAAATGGTGCGCCAGGCGGTTGGCCCGGGCGTTGAGTTCGGCGTAGCTCAGCCGGCCGCCGTTCCATACCACGGCATCGGCCTCGGGTGTTTGCAACGCCTGCGCCTCGAACAGTTCGTGGACGCAACTCGCTTTAGGATAGTCGGCCTGGGTGGCGTTCCAGCCGTACAGCACCTGGCGGCGCTCGGCCTCGCCGAGCATCGGCAAACGGGTGACGGCCTGGCTGTCGTCCGCCACCATGCCGGCCAGCAGGGCTTGCCAGTAGCCCAGGTAACGGGCGACGGTGTCTTGGTCAAACAGCGCCGTGGCATATTCGAGACTGCCGACGATGGCGTCGCCGTCTTCTCTCAGCAAGAGGCTCAGGTCGAATTGGGCGCTAGCGTGCGCCACATCCACCGGCGCCAGGCTGAGGCCGGACAGGCTCAGCTCCCAGCCGGGCGTGTTTTGCCAGCCGAACATGACCTGGAACAACGGGGCATGCGCGAGGCTGCGAGGCGGCTGCACGATTTCGACGACCTGTTCGAACGGGATGTCCTGGTGGGCCTGGGCATTGAGGGTCTGGATTTTGACTCGCTCGACCAAATCCGCGACCGTGGGCGAATCCGACAGGTCGATCCGCAGGGCCAGGGTGTTGACGAAGAAGCCGATCAGGCCCTCGATTTCGGCCCGCCCCCGGTTGGCCGAAGGCGTACCGATCACCACATCGTCTTGGCCCGAGAGCCGCGACAGGGTCAGGGCCCAGCCGGCCAGCAGGGTCATGAACAGGGTCGCGCCGTGCTGCTGGCTGAAGGCTTTGAGCCGCGCGCTGAGGTCGGCGTCCAGCCGGACGGCCAGCTGGGCGCCGGCATAGTCCTGCTGCGCCGGCCTCGGCCGGTCACTGGGCAGTTCCAGCAGGGCGGGCGCGCCCGCAAGGGTCTGTCGCCAGTAAGCCGCCTGGGTGTGCAGCTGTTCGCCTTCGACCCAGCGCCGCTGCCAGACGGCATAGTCGGCGTACTGGATCGGCAGCGGCGGCAAGGGGTCGCCTTCGCCGCGGCTGTAGCTCGCGTAGAGGCGGCCCAGTTCGTCGATCAGCACGCCCATGGACCAGCCGTCGGCAATGATGTGATGCAGGGTGATCAGCAACACGTGTTCGTCGGCCGCCAGCCGGACCAGGCGGCCTCGCGCCAGCGGGCCCCGGGCCAGATCGAACGGCGCCTGGGCTTCCTGTTCGGAGAGCCGGGCCAAGGCGGCCGAGGGGCTGGCGTCGGTACTGAGATCGTGTTCCAAGAGCGTGAAGCCGCCGTTAGTGTTCAGAATCAGTTGACTGGCCTCGCCGTCCTGCTCGATGAAGAGCGTGCGCAAGGCCTCGTGGCGGGCCACGATCCGGTCCAGCGCGCGCCGCAGGGCCGCCTCATCCAGCACGCCCGTCAGCCGTATCCCGCCGGCGATATGGTAGGCTTCGCTGGCGCCTTCCATCTGGGCGATGAACCAGAGCCGTTGCTGGGCGAAGGATAGCGGCAAAGGCTGGCCGCGATCGGCTCGCTCGATCGGCGCCAGAGTGTTTGCATCGCTCTGTTGCAGCTGTCTGGCCAGATCCTGCAGGACCGGATGGTCGAACAGGTCGCGCAAGGCCAGCTCGCATCCCATGCCCTGCCGGATGCGGGTGATCACCTGCACCGCCAGCAGCGAATGGCCGCCCAGCTCGAAGAAGTGGTCATGGCGTCCGACGCGCTCGATCCCTAGGATATCCTGCCAGATCGCCGCCAGGGCTTCCTCCTGCTCACCTTGCGGCGCTTCATACTCACGTGCGCCATAAGCATCGCCCTCCGGCACTGGCAGGGCCTTGCGGTCCAGTTTGCCGTTCGGGGTCAGCGGCAGCGCGTCCAGGATCATAAAGGCGCTGGGCACCATGTACTCGGGCAGCACGGCCTTGAGCTGGGCACGCAGTTCATCAATGTTGAGCTCGGCGGAAGCCGTCAGATAGGCTACCAGGCGCTTGTCGCCGGGATGGTCTTCACGGGCAATGACGACGGCCTCGTGCACGCCAGGACAAGCGGCCAGCTGCGCCTCGATCTCGCCCAGCTCGATGCGGAAGCCGCGCACCTTGACCTGAAAATCATTGCGGCCCAGGAATTCGATGCTGCCGTCTTCCCGCCAGCGGCCCAGGTCGCCGGTCTTGTACAGCCGGGCCTGGGGATCGTTGTTGAATGGATCGGCGATAAAGCGTTCGGCGGTCAGCTCGGGCCGGTTCAGATAGCCTCTCGCCAGCCCGGCGCCGCCCACATACAGCTCGCCCATGACGCCGACCGGAACGGGTTCGAGATGAGAGTCCAGCAGGTAGACGTGGGTGTTGGCGATGGGCTTGCCGATCGGCGGCAGGCCCTCATTTCCGGCCGGCACCGGGCAGGAGGTCGAAACCACGCTGTTCTCGGTGGGGCCGTAGTTGTTGACCAATTCGAACGGCAATCCGGCCGGCGGATAGCCGTGCAGCCGGTCGCCGCCGGCCAGCAGGCAGCGCAGGGCCAGCTGTTCGGGCCGGGGGGTCGTCAGCATCAGTTCCGCCAGCGGCGTCGGCATGAACGCCACCGTGATGCGATCGTCGGCCAGCCGTTGCCACAGCGCCTCCGGCTGGCCCAGCAGTTCGGGCCGGACCAGGTGCAGGCTGGCGCCGGCCAGCAGGTACGGCCAGGTTTCCCAGGCGCTGGCGTCGAAGGCCAGGCCCGCCAGTTGCGTGGCCCGGTCGGCGGCGCTCACCTGGAACTGCCGGTTGTGCCAGCTGACCAGGTTCATCACGCCGGCGTGCGGCACCATGACGCCCTTGGGCTGGCCGGTGGAGCCGGAGGTGTAGATCACATAGGCCAGATGCCGCGGGGTCAGGCCGACTGCCGCCAGGTCCGGATTATCGGAGGGCTGATGAGCCCATTGTGCCGCGTCACTTGAAAGATCGATCACTCTGGCGCCGCCTGAGCGCTCTGCCAGCCGGGCCTTGAGCCCGGCATCGGTCAACAGCGCCAGCGGAACGCTATCGGCCAGCATGTAGGCCAGCCGCTCCTCGGGATACGCCGGGTCCAGCGGCACATAGGCTGCCCCCGCCTTGAGCACGGCCAGCAGGCTGATCACCAGCTCGAAGCCGCGTTCCAGGCAGATCGCCACCCGGTCGTCGGGCTTCACGCCCAGGCTGCGCAGGTAGTGCGCCAGGCGGTTGGCCCGGGCATTGAGCTCGGCGTAACTCAGCCGCTTGCCGTCCCATACCACGGCATCGGCCTCGGGGCTGCGGGCAACCTGTGCCTCGAACAGTTCGTGAAGGCAGCGGTCCCTGGGATAGTCGGCCTGGGTGGCGTTCCAGTCGTAAAGCACCTGGCGGCGCTCGGCCTCCGGCAGCACGCCGATCCGGCGCATGGCAGTGTCCGGTGCGCTTTCCAGGGCGTCGAGCAGGTTTTCCAGCGCCCTGTGCATCAGGGCGCACAGCCGTTCCGGCGCCGCCGGCGACAGGGTTTGCGCCGACAGCGAAAACCCTTCGCCCAGGTCATCCACGGATAACACGATCGGGTAGTTGCAGCGCTCTTCGCCCGATGACAGAATTTCGATACCCTGCCAGGCGGCGACGCTGCCCGCCGATCCCTCGGTCTGGCTGTACCGGTAGTTGAGCAGCGCGCTGAACAACGGCGCCGGCGCCTGCACGCCGCTGCAGCGTTGCGCCAGGCTCAGCGGCACATGTTCATGGCGCAGCAGGCCGGCCAGCCGACTCTGCACGTCACGGACCTGTTCCAGGACACTGCCCTGGGCCAGCCGCACTCGCAGCGGCAAGGTGTTGATGAACATCCCCAGCGTCCGGTCAGCGCCCTCGCCGCCCTGCATGCGCCCGAACAGCACCGTGCCGAAGACCACGTCATCGCGCCCGGAAGTCCGAGCCAAAACACTGGCCCAGGCCAGATGAAACAAACCGGCGGCGCTGATGCCCAGGGACCTGGCCTGTTCCCGCACCCGGCGCGCCAGGTCCTGGGCGATGGCTAGCCTGGCTTCCTGAGCCCGGCTGCCGTCGCCCAGGACGTCGAGCAGGCCGAACGGTGCCGTGGGCTCGTCGACATCCGCCAGCATGCCGCGGAAAAAGGCTTCGTGCTCTTCCGGCTTCATTCCCAGCCGCGACTGTGCGACGAAATTGCGGAACGGCAGCGGCGCCGGCAATTGCTCTGCCTGGCCCAGCTGGTGCATCCGGATCTCCTCCAGCAGGAGGTCCAGCGCGGTATTATCGAACGCCAAATGGTGAGCCAACAGCAACAGCAGCCAGCGCCCTTCCCCGGGATCATAGGCGATGAACCCGTTGATCAACGGAGCGACTCTCATGTCGAGGCGATACTGTCTCGGATCGTAGCGTTCCGCCAATTGTTCGGCCGTCTCGCCCGCTTCAGGGTCGATGACGACGTCCTCAATCGCCAGTTTCGCTGCGCGCCAGACCACCTGCACCGGTTCCGGCAGGCCTTCCCAGGCCACGGCCGTGCGCAGGATGTCGTGGCGGTCGATCACCGCCTGCAGAGCTGTCAAGAATCCATCGAGACGCTCGCGCGTATCGAACGCCATCAGGACCGGCATCAGGTAGGCATCCCCTTCGGATTCCATCAGGTGGTGGAACAGAATGCCTTCCTGCAGCGGCGCCAGCGGATAGATGTCCTGCACGTTGGCCGCCCCGCCCGGCACGGCGGCCGTGATGCGGTCGATATCGGCCTGTTCCAGGCTGACCAGCGGCAGCAGGTCCGGGGTAATGGCCGTGCAGCCGACCGGAATACGGTTGGGAGGGATAACCAGTTGCTCGGAGGCGTTGCCGCTATCGGCCAGTGCCGCCAGTCCGGCCAGCGTCGGCGCGG
This sequence comes from Methylobacter marinus A45, assembly GCF_000383855.1. Taxonomy (GTDB): domain Bacteria; phylum Pseudomonadota; class Gammaproteobacteria; order Methylococcales; family Methylomonadaceae; genus Methylobacter; species Methylobacter marinus. The sequence goes on along the minus strand of NZ_KB912877.1, from coordinate 3,720,371 downwards.
CGAACAGTTCCCGCACGTCGGTATTCAGCCCGGCCTGGCGCATGCGCGCGATCAAGGTCACCGCCAGCAAGGAATGCCCGCCCAGTTCGAAGAAGTTGTCGTGCCGGCCGACCTGATCGACCTTGAGCAGCTCGGCCCAGATCGCCGCCAGGGTTTGTTCGGCCTCGCCTTGCGGCGCTTCGTACTGCCGCGTTTGCAGGGCGTCGGCATCCGGTTCCGGCAGCGCCTTGCGGTCCAGCTTGCCGTTGACGGTCAGCGGCAGCGCTTCCAGCGGCACGAAAGCGGCCGGCACCATGTATTCGGGCAATGCCTCGGCCAGGTGCGCGCGCAGACTGTCCACGCTCACGTCGGCGTCACTGGTGTAGTAGGCTACCAGGCGTTTGCCGCCGGCGCCGTCCTCGCGGGCCAGCACCGCCGTTTCCCGCACCGCCGGATGTGCGGCCAGCCGGGCCTCGATCTCGCCCAGTTCGATGCGAAAGCCGCGCACCTTGACCTGGAAGTCGTTGCGGCCGAGGAATTCGATACTGCCGTCGGCCAACCAGCGGCCCAGGTCGCCGGTCTTGTACAGCCGGGCTTCGGGTTCGTTACTGAACGGATCTTGGATAAAACGTTCGGCGTTCAGCTCCGGGCGATTGAGGTAGCCGCGGGCGACGCCGTCGCCGGCCACGTGGATTTCGCCGGCGACACCGATCGGGACCGGTTCGCCCTGGGCATCGAGGAAGTAGAGGCGGGTATTGGCCATGGGCCTGCCGATGGTGACGCTGGCCATTTCTGGGTTGTGTTTGACGTAGGCGGCCGTGCAGGAGACGGTGGCTTCGGTGGGGCCGTAGGTGTTGACCAGTTTGGTTGGCTTATCGGGCCAGAGCGCTTCCCAGGCTTGCAGCTTTTGCGGCGACAGCGCGTCGCCGGTCACGTTGAGCAATCTGACGCCGGCCAGTTGTTCGCGCGCCTTGTCCGGCGAGCGTTCCCATTCCGCCACCAGGGTGTGCCAGTGCGCGGCGGTCAGGTGCACGAAGGTCGGGCGTAGGTCGCTGTCCATGCCGAACAGCCGCTCGCTCGGCGCCAGCGTCGCCCCGGACAGCAGCGCCGGGAAGATCTCTTCGACGGACAGGTCGAAATTCAGGGAGTTCTGCTGCAGGACGGTATCGGCGCCGGTCAGCTCGAACACCTCGGCCGCCCCCAGGGAATAATTGACCAGGGACTGGTGTTCGATCATCACGCCCTTGGGCTGGCCGGTCGAGCCGGAGGTGTAGATGACGTAGGCCAGGTGCCGTGGCGTCAGGCCCAGCGCTTGCGGGTCCAGGTTAGCGCCAGGCTGTGCCGCCCAGGGCGCCGGGTCGGCGTCGAGCAGCAGGCGCGGTACCGCCGGCGCGCAGTCGGCGAAGCGCGCGGCCAGCCCGCTTTGTATCAGCAGCACCGCCGGGGCGCTGTCGGTCAGCATGTAGGCCAGTCGTTCCTCGGGATAGGCCGGGTCCAGCGGCACGTAGGCGCCGCCGGCCTTGAGAATGGCCAGCAGGCCGATGATCATGTCCGGCCCGCGCTCGGCGCAGATCGCGACCCGGTCGTCGGGGCCGACCCCCAAACCGCGCAAATGGTGCGCCAGCTGGTTGGTTTTGACGTTAAGCTCGGCGTAGCTCAGCCGGCCGCCGTCCCATATCAGGGCATCGGCCTCGGGTGTTTGCAGCGCCTGCGCCTCAAACAGTTCGTGGGCGCAGCGGTCCTTGGGATAGTCGGCTTGGGTGGCGTTCCAGCCGTACAGCACCTGGCGACGCTCGGCCTCGCTGATCATCGGCAAACGGGTGACGGCCTGGCTGTCGTCCGCCACCATGCCGGCCAGCAGGGCTTGCCAGTAGCCCAGGTAACGGGCGACGGTGTCTTGGTCAAACAGCGCCGTGGCATATTCGAGACTGCCGACGATGGCGTCGCCGTCTTCTTGCAGCGAAAGGCTGAGGTCGAATTGGGCGCTGGCGCGCGCCACGTCCACCGGCGCCAGGCTGAGGCCGGGCAGGCTCAGTTTCCCGCCGGGCGTGTTTTGCCAGTCGAACATGACCTGGAACAACGGGGCATGCGCGAGGCTACGAGGCGGCTGCACGATTTCGACGACCTGTTCGAACGGGATGTCCTGGTGGGCCTGGGCATTGAGGGTCTGGATCTTGATGCGTTCGATCAGGGCCGCGACCGTGGGTGAATCCGACAGGTCGATCCGCAGGGCCAGGGTGTTGACGAAGAAGCCGATCAGACCTTCGATTTCGGCCCGGCCCCGGTTGGCCGAGGAAGTACCGATCACCAGGTCGTCCTGGCCCGAGAGCCGCGAGAGGGTCAGGGCCCAGCCGGCCAGCAGGGTCATGAACAGGGTCGCGCCGTGCTGCTGGCTGAAGGCTTTGAGCCGCGCGCTGAGGTCGGCTTCCAACCGGACGGCCAGCAGGGCGCCGGCATAGTCCTGCTGCGCCGGCCTCGGCCGGTCGCTGGGCAGTTCCAGCAGGGCGGGCGCGCCCATGAGAGTCTGTTGCCAGTAAGCCGCCTGGGTGTGCAGCTGTTCGCCTTCGACCCAGCGCCGCTGCCAGACGGCATAGTCGGCGTACTGGATCGGCAGCGGCGGCAAGGGGTCGCCTTCGCCACGGCTGTAGCTCGCGTAGAGGCGGCCCAGTTCGTCGATCAGCACGCCCATGGACCAGCCGTCGGCAATGATATGATGCAGGGTGATCAGCAACACGTGTTCGTCGGCCGCCAGCCGGACCAGGCGGCCTCGCGCCAGCGGGCCCCGGGCCAGATCGAACGGCGCCTGGGCTTCCTGTTCGGAGAGCCGGGCCAAGGCGGCCGAGGGGCTGGTGTCGGTACTGAGATCGTGTTCCAAGAGCGTGAAGCCGCCGTTAGTGTTCAGAATCAGTTGGCTGGCCTCGCCGTCCTGCTCGATGAAGAGTGTGCGCAAGGCTTCGTGACGGGCCACGATCCGGTCCAGGGCGCGCCGCAGGGCCGCCACGTCCAGCGCGCCCGTCAGCCGTATCCCGCCGGCGATATGATAGGCTTCGCTGGCACCTTCCATTTGGGCGAGAAACCAGAGCCGCTGTTGAGCGAAGGACAGCGGTAGACGCTGGTCACGGTCGGCATGAGGGATAGAAGTGTTCTTTAATTGCTTGCGTTTTAAATTTTCGGCTATTGCTTGTTTGATTAATGCTTCGCGTTCGAGTGTTGATAATTTATCCACGGAATAACTTTTCATGCTACCAGCCTTGATTTAAGTTGAAATGTAATTTTCGTCATGATTGATACTCCTCAAGAATCACTTATAGATCTCATCACCTGCAATAAATCATCCTCATCAAACTGAGCCAATTGCGCATCGATGATACGTTCAGCAAGAAATGACAGTACGGGCGCTATAAAGACATCGTGCAGCACCAGTTCAACCTCGAACTGCTGCTTGATTTCACGTACCAGTTTGACCACCAGCAGCGAATGTCCGCCCATTTCGAAGAAATTATCTTGACGGCCGACGCGCTCGATCTGCAGGATATCCTGCCAGATAGCCGCCAGAGCCTGTTCGGTCTCCCCTTGCGGCGCTTCATAGCCTCGTACGGCGCTGGCATCCGGCGCCGGCAGCGCCTTGCGGTCCAGCTTGCCGTTGGCGGTCAGCGGCAACGCCTCCAGTTGCACGAAGGCCGCGGGCACCATGTACTCGGGCAGCGTCTCGGCCAGATGCGCGCGCAGACTGTCCACCGTCACGTCAGCGTCGCCGGTATAGTAGGCCACCAGCCGTTTGTCGCCGGGGCCATCCTCGCGGGCCAGCACGGCCGTTTCCCGCACCGCCGGATGTTCGGCCAGCCGGGCCTCGATCTCGCCCAGTTCGATGCGGAAGCCGCGGATCTTGACCTGGAAGTCGTTGCGGCCGAGGAATTCGATACTGCCGTCTTCCAGCCAGCGGCCCAGGTCGCCGGTCTTGTACATCCGCGCCCCGGGATCGTTACTGAATGGATCTTGGATAAAGCGCTCGGCGTTCAGATCCGGACGATTGAGGTAGCCGCGGGCGACGCCGTCGCCGGCCACGTGGATTTCACCGGCAACCCCCACCGGAACCGGTTCACCCTGCGCATCGAGCAGGTAGATGCGGGTGTTGGCGATGGGACGGCCGATAGGAGGAAGAATGGACGCATTGTTTTTAACAGGCATTGCTGCCGAGGTTGCGACTACCGTATATTCCGTCGGCCCGTAATTATTGACAACCGTAAAGGATAAGTCCGACGGAGGATATCGGTGTAATTTATCGCCACCGGTCAACAACCAACACAGGGCCGATGATTTTGGCCACGCCAAATCCAGCAACAGCTCAGCCACTGGGGTGGGTACAAAAGCGATGGTGATTTCCTGCCTGACTAACCAATCCCTGAGGCGTTCGGAGGATAGCAGTGTTTCTTCATTATCCAACAGATACAGACTGGCGCCTGCCGTTAAGTAGGGCCAAATTTCCCAAACGCAAGCATCGAAAGAGAAACGGGCGAGTTGTGTCGCGCGGCTCGAAGGATTGACTGCGAACGCCTTTTGATGCCAAGTAATCAGATTGACCAGGTTCCGGTGCTCGACTTGCACGCCTTTAGGCTGCCCGGTCGAACCGGAGGTGTAGATGACATAAGCGAGATGCCGTGAATGCACAGCGGCATCGGGCCGCATATCGGGATAATCTGCATGGCCTTCAAGCTGGTCCAGTGTCAAACAGGCACATCCCAACCCGCTAAACTTTGCAAGTAAGCTTTTCTGCGTCAGTACCATACCGGCATTAGTATCTGACAGCATAAAATCGAGTCGATCTTCGGGCAAGCTGGAGTCTAGCGGTAAATATGCGCCGCCTGCTTTCAGAATTCCGAGGAGTCCGATAATCATCTCCGGTGAACGCTCGACACATATGCCTATAACCGTATCCGGCATGACACCTAAAGCTTCCAATTGGAATGCCAGGCGGTTGGCCCGGGCATTGAGTTCGGCGTAACTTAGCCGCCCGCCGTCCCATACCACGGCATCGGCCTCGGGGGTGCGGGCAACCTGCGCTTCGAACAGTTCGTGGATGCAGCAGTCCTGAGGATAATCTGCCCGGGTGGCGTTCCAGTCGTATAGCACCTGGCGGCGCTCGGCATCCGGCAATACGCCGATCCGGCGCATGGCGGCGTCCGGCGCGCTTTCCAGGGCGTCGAGCAGGTTTTCCAGCGCCGTGTGCATCATCGCGCACAGCCGTTCCGGCGCCGCCGGCGGCAGGGTTTGCGCCGTCAACGAGAAGCCTTCGCCCAGGTCGTCCACGGATAACACGATCGGGTAGTTGCTGCGCTCTTTGTCCGACAGGACTTCGATGCCCTGCCAGGCGGCGCCGTCCGCCGAGATTTCGCTCTGGCTGTGCCGGTAGTTGAGCAGTGCGCTGAACAGCGGCGCCGGGGCCTGCACGCCGCTGCAGCGTTGCGCCAGGCTCAGCGGCGCATGTTCATGACGCAGCAGACTGGCCAGCCGCTGCTGCACTTCATGGACCTGTTCCAGGACACTGCCCTGGGCCAGCTGCACTCTCAGCGGCAGGGTATTGATGAACATCCCCAGCATCCGGTCGGCGCCCTCGCCGCTCTGCATGCGCCCGAGCAGGACCGTGCCGAACACCACGTCATCGCGCCCCGAGGTTCGCGCCAACACCGTGGCCCAGGCCAGATGAAACAGGCTGGCGGCGCTGATGCCCAGGGTTCGGGACTGCTCCCGCAACCGGCGCGCCAGATCCGTGGCAACAGTCTGGTTGGCTTCCTGAATCCGGCTGCCGTCGCCCAGGACGTCGAGCAGGCCGAACGGCGCCGCCGGCTCGTCGACATCCGCCAGCATGCCGCGGAAAAAGGCTTCGTGCTCTTCCGGCTTCATCCCCAGTCGGGCCTGCGCGACAAAGTTGCGGAACGGCAGCGGCGCCGGCAGTTGGTCGCCCTGGCCCAGCTGGTGCATCCTGATCTCCTCCAGCAGCAGGCCCAGCGCGGTGTTATCGAGAGCCAGATGATGAGTCAACAGCAGCAGCAGCCACCGCCCTTTCCTGGGATCATAGGCGGTGAACCCGTTGATCAACGGCGCAGCCCTCAAGTCGAGGCGATAATGTCTCGTATCGTAGCGTTCCAGCAATTGTTCGGCCGTCTTGCCAGCTTCAGGGCCAATGACAATATGCTCGACCTTTAACTTCGCCTCGCGCCAGACCACCTGCACCGGTTCCGGCAGGTCTTCCCAGACGACTGCGGTGCGCAGGATGTCGTGGCGTGCTATCACTGCCTGCAAAGCGGCCAGAAAACCGTCCTGGCGTTCCTGCGTGTCAAACGCCATCAGGACCGGTTCCAGATACGCATCTCCGTCGGACTCCATCAAATGGTGGAACAGAATGCCTTCCTGCAGCGGCGCCAGCGGATAGATGTCCTGCACGTTGGCCGCCCCGCCCGGCACGGCGGCCGTGATGCGGTCGATATCGGCCTGTTCCAGGCTGACCAGCGGCAGCAGGTCCGGGGTAATGGCCGTCGCATCGGCCGGAATGCGGTTGGCCGGGATGACCAGCTGTTCGGAGGCGTTGCCGCTATCGGCCAACGCCGCCAGCCCGGCCAGCGTCGGCGCGGCGAACAATTCCCGCACGTCGGTAGCCATCCCGGCCTGGCGCATGCGCGCGATGAGTGTCACCGCCAGCAGCGAATGCCCGCCCAGTTCGAAGAAATTATCGTGCCGGCCGACCCGGTCGATCTTGAGCAGTTCGGCCCAGATGTCCGCCAGAGCCTGTTCGGTCTCGCCTTGCGGCGCTTCATACTGCCGCGTTTGCAGGGCGCCGGCATCCGGTGCCGGTAGCGCCTTGCGGTCCAGCTTGCCGTTCGGGCTCAGCGGCAGCGCGGCCAGATGCACGAAGGCGGCGGGCACCATGTAGTCGGGCAGCGTCTCGGCCAGATGCGCGCGCAGACTGTCCACGGTCACGTCGGCGTCGCCGGTGTAGTAGGCCACCAGCTGTTTGCCGCCGGGGCCGTCCTCACGGGCCAGCACCGCCGTTTCCCGGACCTGTGGATGTTCGGCCAGCCGGGCCTCGATCTCGCCCAGTTCGATGCGGAAGCCGCGGATCTTGACCTGGAAGTCGTTGCGGCCCAGATACTCGATGCTGCCGTCTTCCCGCCAGCGGACCAGGTCGCCGGTCTTGTACAGCCGCGCTTCGGGATCTGAGCTGAACGGGTCGGCGATGAAGCGCTCGGCGCTCAGTTCGGGCCGGTTCAGGTAACCGCGACCGACCTGGACGCCGCCGATGAACAGTTCGCCGGGTACGCCGACCGGGACCGGTTGGCCCTGGGCATCCAGGATGTAGATCCGGGTGTTGTCGATCGGCCGGCCGATCGGGATGCTGTTCGTCGAGGTCCCGGCTTCGCAGGCCCAGGCCGTGACGTCTATGGCGGCTTCGGTCGGGCCGTAGAGGTTGTGCAATTCCGAATGAGTCAGCAGTTCATGAAAACGGTTGCTCAACGCGACCGGCAAGGCCTCGCCGCTGCAGATCACCCGCCGCAGGCTGGTACAGTCCGCGGCTTTGCCGTGCTCCAGAAAGATTTGCAGCATCGGCGGCACGAAGTGCAGCGTGGTGATGCGCTGCCGCTGGATGATTTCGCTGAGATAGACCGGGTCCTTGTGCCCTTCGGGCTTCGCCATCACCAGGCGTGCGCCGGTGAATAACGGCCAGAAAAATTCCCAGACCGAGACATCGAAGCTGAAGGGGGTCTTTTGCAGGACGGCGTCGTCAGCTGTCAGTCCGTAGGCTTTCTGCATCCAGTTGAGCCGGTTGACCACACCGCGGTGCTCGTTCATCGCCCCTTTGGGCTGCCCGGTCGAGCCGGAGGTATAGATGACGTAGGCCAGGTGCCGGGAGGTCAGGCCCAGCGATTGCGGCGGCAGGTTCGTGTCCGGCTGTTCGGCGATCCGACGCCAGTCGCTGTCCAGTGCGATCATGCGGGACTCCGTCCAGGGCAGGATGCCCTTCAGCCGCTCTTGCGTCAGCAGCACCCTGGGCGCGGCATCAGCCAGCATGTAGGCCAGCCGGTCCGCCGGATAGGCCGGGTCCAGCGGCACATAGGCGCCGCCGGCCTTCAGGATGCCCAGCAGGCCCACCACCATCTCCAGGCTGCGCTCGGCGCAGATCGCGACCAGGACATCGGGGCCCACGCCCGAACGGCGCAGGTAGTGTGCCAGGCGGTTGGCCCGGGCGTTGACTTCGGCATAGCTCAGCGTCTGATCCTCGAACACCACCGCCGGAGCATCGGGCGTATCCCGCACTTGCGCCTCGAACAGTTCATGGACACAGTTATATTGAGGGTAGTCGGCCTGGGTGGCGTTCCAGTCGTAGAGTACGCGTTGAAGCTCATCCGCTTCCAGCAGACTTATCCGGCTTATAGGTACATCGAGCGTAGAGGACGCGAGTCTGGCAAGCAAACCTAGCAGACGACGCATATGAGTCGCTAAACTTTTTTCGCTGTAATGCAGAGGATTGGCATTAAAATCAAAGCGCAAGTCGAAACCGCTCTGGTTGTCGTAAACATTTAGAGAAAGTTCGAACTCCGGTCCATTGGAAAGATTATGAGTCCGGGCTGGATAACCGGCAAAACTCTGAACGTAATCGAAAACCATGGCATTGACTGTCATGCCATAGAAATGACTTCCGTTCGGAGGTAAGCCAAAATCCTGACGAAGGTCCTCGCTCCGATAGCTTTGATGGCGCAAGGTATCTCGCATGGATCTAGTCGTCTGGCTGAGAAACTCTCCAAAATTCTGTCCGGAATCAACTCTCAATCTCAGTGGAAGAATATTCGACATCATACCGGGAATATTGCGCATTTTTGCGCCAATCCGGGCGGATACCGGTATGCCGATAATAATATCCTCCTCGCCTGAAAACCGATTCAAATAAAGCGCTACAGCAGCGGTGATCACTTGAGTCAAGCTCGCGCCATGGGCCGCGCCCAGACTGCGTAATGTCTCTGCCGTCGAATAGGCCAAGTAATCTGTCTTACGGATATGTTGGCTGCATGGAATCGGTTCCGGCTGCTTGCCTGACAGCGTTACCGGCCCTGGCCTGTCTTTCAGTTGGGCTATCCAATAATCCCGATCTCGCCCGTATCTTGCGGAATTACGATAATTCTCTTCATTTTTCAATACATCGAGCCATGAACCTGAAGTATTGTCGTCCAGGGGCTTAACTCCGCTCATGGAAGAATATATATCGACAACTTTACGGGCAAAAAGCGCACCGGTAAATCCATCTGAAATAAGGTGGTGCGCGCGTTGATAATAAATAAAGAAATCGGAACGTATTTTTATAAGTGCAAATATAGATATTGGACCATGGACGATATCGCAGGCTTGTGCCATGTCTTCATGCATCCAGCCTTTAGCAGTGGCATAGGGATCTGTTTCAGTACTGAAATCCAAATAATGTATAGCCCAGTTTTTATCGCCGGAAAAGTATTGCCTTGGTCCTTCCTCAGTAGTAATAAAACGAAGGTGAAAGCTGTCGCTTTGATCCAGAACAGTGCTCACTGCCAATCTGAACAGGTCCGGATCAATGGCGCCTGAAATTTCGGTATATTCACCAATGTTATAGGCTGGGTTTTCAGGGTCCAACATCTGAGCAAACCATATAGAGGCTTGCGCACTAGTCAATGGATAATATAAGGACATGATTTTTGCCAATCCTTGTAGATTGAGTTGAAATAACATCCCAAGAAGTCAGCCATAACTTTAGTAGCCACTCCCGGACAACCGTTTTTTTCATATTTTTCACGCAACACTGTAAGTTTGCTTAAATTTAATTCAGCGAATTGTTGAACCAGTGAATTATTGAGTCTTAGTTCTAATGCCCACTATAAGCCGACAATCTTTATCTGACGGCCATTAGTAAGGGATAACCTCTATCTAACACTTATCATAAGCTGACAATCCTTATCCCAAATTCCTTACAAGCGGATAATCTCTATCTAACGGTCATTATAAGGGGGACGAGCATTCGATACCATCGCAATACCCATCCAACTGGATGGAGGTGCGCAATTAAGACGCCAATCAATTTGAGGAACGATTATATAGTTTTGTGGAGTTGTAGTTCATTGGTAAAAACACCTATGGCAATTCAATCAAATCTTTTCATGGTTCATGGTCGTATCGCAAAATTTGTCAGGTTAGACGGTAATTGTCAATTTAGGAATCGAATGCTCGGGTAATACGTTTTAAAGGCGTCAACTTTCCAAAGGAGTATTTTACACGCCATGTTTTTCTGATATCCGCTAGGCCGTTTCCTCCGGAGTCTCGAAGAAATTCTATCGGAAAGAGGCGTTAAGGATTTGGCTAAATGACTTCTTGAAATTAGCATCCAGCATAGGAAGTGCTAACCGGAAGTAGGCGCTCCAGGCAGCGCGGTGAAGCGCATCGCTCGCGAACGATGCGCCTCCTGGCGTCGGCGCATCCTATGTTTAAACAGGGACGTTATTTACGACCAAATCCTGAAAAGGATCACACCTCGCTCAACTGTTGGATAATTAGTTACACCTGCTCTGGTTTTGGAAGCAAGAAATCGCAAGCGGGCCATAGCTTCTTCCTGGCGCATGGATGAAACCTCCATCAAGCCAGAGGAAAATGGGGTTACTTATGCCGTGCCGTTGATATATTCGGCGATACCGTTGACTTTATGCTTTGAACATCCACGGCCACTGCCTTTTTCAAGCAAGCGATTGATGGCAATGGCTTTCCGCATAAAGTTCTCATGAATAAAAGAATTGTTTACTAAATTTCGGTCAGCAAAATTGCCATAAAAATATCTTGCCCAATCTCTAACACATAAGTAGTGGTACGTATATAACTTCAGCTATAAAAAAATAAATAATAGCTACCGTCTTATGCAGAGAAAGACTTCTTCAAGATAGATAATCATTAAATCAACTCATCATAGCAGTTAGTTATTTACTGGCCGCTTATTATATAAGTTAGAAAAATACCTTATTACTATCTATTAATAAAGGAGGTGATGGTGGTGGTAGGTGGCAGTAAGATAAAAAAAATACGACTAAACACATAATTCTGCCAACCGATAGTCCGTCTGTGCCTATCAAAAATTAAAGCAACCGAACCTATTAAAACCTTATCTAAAGTGGTGTGATAATGATTCTTAAATATTTTTATCGGTGGTCTAGTGTCTTGTTACTTATTCCGGGAATAGTTTTGGCAAACCAGGGCGGAAACAGGGAATCGCCTGCTAATGACTGGAAAACGTGTTATCAAGAATCCGGTCTCCCATTTCTTTGTGGATCCAAGCCGCCAGCTATTGACTGGGAAGCGTGTTATCGAGAATCCGGCCTCCCATTTCTTTGTGGGTCTGTCGATGTACCTCTCGACTATAATGCGCCTGAAGGGGGAAAACTAAACCTTGCCCTGATTAAATTGCCAGCCGCCATGGGTGAAAGAAGCCGGCCTGTCAGAAAAATTGGATCGCTTTTCCTCAACCCCGGAGGGCCTGGTATTTCGGGAGTCGACTTCGTGCTCGGCGCTGGCCAGGTGCTTCCGTTAGAACTCCGCGAACGCTTCGACATAATCGGCTTCGATCCTAGAGGAACAGCCCGCAGCAATCCTCTAGTGTGCTTTAACGGTCCTGTTACCGCGCCGCCGTTCTTTTTCCCCCGCACTCCTGCCGAAGAAGCCTTGACGGCAAAATTCGATTTGCGTCTGGCCACGAAATGCAAAGCTAACGGAGGCAGTGTGTTTGATCATATGTCAACCGCTAATGTAGCCCGAGATCTCGATGTGCTCCGCCAGGCAGTTGGCGATAGCAGACTCAATTATGTGGGTTACAGCTATGGCAGCTTTCTCGGCATCACTTACGCGAACCTATTCCCCAACAGGATCCGAACCATGGTTCTGGATGGCATTGTTGATCCCATAGCCTACACGACCGGTGACGGCGACGAGGGATATACGCTACCAGTTACTACCAGACTCCGCAGAGCTGAAGGGTCGCAGGCGACGCTGAATGAATTTTTCCGACTTTGCGATCAAGCGGGCCTAGATCAGTGCCCCTTCGGCAATATGGCGGCCAGCAAGTTTGATTTCTTGGTCGATCACCTGCGAGCGGCTCCAGTTCATATCATCGATCCGATCACCGGTCCTTATGACCTTACCTATGATCGGTTCATTGCAACGGTTTTCGGCGCACTGGTGAACTCATTGGAATGGCCGCTGCTGTCGGTAACCTTGAATGAAATTCACGCCGCTATCAGTGATGGTTCGGAAGACACAGCCAAGAGGGCTGGAGAAGCATTAGCTGTTTTAGCAGCCACCATAGGTGATCCGGCTGATCCCGAAGATCCGACACAGACACTCGCCGCGCAGCAATTTTCGGTCTTGTGTACCGACTCCATTAATCCCGATAATCACGAAGCCTGGTCCTTAGCGGGAGCGGCAGCCGATGAAAATGTTGGAGTATTCGGGCGCATCGCAACCTGGCAATCCAGCCCTTGCGCGGTTTGGCGGAGTAACGATCCGGATCGCTATCTCGGCCCGTTTTCCCGCGTGACCTCAAAACCGATACTCATCGTTGCAAACCTTTTCGATCCCTTAACGCCGTATGAAGGAGCCCAGCAAGTACACGGTCTCCTGCCCAATTCAGCCCTTTTGACTCTGGAAGGCTGGGGACATACGTCACTTTTTCTCTCGAGCTGCGTGGACCAGACTGTGTTTAGCTATTTGCTCACCTCCAGAGTTTCCAGAACTGAAACCAGCTGCCAGCAAGATGTAACACCTTTCGCCGATACATTGGCGGAACCGATGATAGCCGCCGACGAAACATCACCTGAAGCTAACAGAGCGAATGCAAGACGGCGGACAATGCAAAAAATCGGGGGACCAGTCCTGCTGGGCCCAGAAAACAGGCAGTAGCTTTAAGTGATAAAACCGCTCATTGTGATCTCAACTTATGAGGAAAAAACAATGGGCAAGAAAAGAAGAAATCGCTCACTGCCATTAAAAGCCAAGGTGGCCAACCACCACAGATTGCAGCAATCAAAATGCTGCCGTAGTGAGCGTTGTTGGAAAAGGCGGATTCCTCCGTCAAGTGTGAGTCAAGGAGACGAACGTGAGCGAACCGCTGATGACGTGTCGAAACGTATTCCATCGTCATCAAACTCGGGTTTCAGATTTCTGCTCCGCGACGAAGCTTGGAAGATGCCGCTTTCATGCCCAATTAGTGTTAGGCATGAAGGCGGCATGACCTTGGTTAAGGCTTTGGTAAGAAGCGTAGAAACCTGTTATCCCTATGCAAGGGATAGTGCGCAAGGCGCTGTCAACTTCACGAGCAAACGAAAGATTTATAAAACAGCATGATAAAGATAATTGTAATGGTCTGATTTTGATGGACACCGTTATAGAAGGAAAACACCCTACCTAAACGGAGAAAATTAGACGCCAGCTTCAAGCTCAAAATTGTGCATCTGATCAAAGATCAAGAGTTGAGTGTCCCAAATCTGAACGAGACGGCCGTCAGGCGTTGCCTGGAACAGTGGGACAGTTGAATGCCGAACTGGTCGGCAAGACGGGTATCGGCAAACCGTTGGCAGCTGAACAGCAGCGTATCCGCCGACTGGATACAGAGAACCGGCAACTCTGCCTGGATAATAATATATTAATACCTCTATGGCACAAGAAAAGGCTTCCGCCTTCTTTGTCCGGGAACTGAAATGAACTACCGGCTGGATCAACAGTCGTAGCAAAGGCCATCCCGGTTCAGCATAGTTTCCGAGCCTTAGAGATCAGCCGTTCAGGCTATTATGCCACTCGGCAACGTGCTCGGCGTCAAAAGCTGTCCGCACCATAAAAGAGCAGTTGCAAAGTGCTTTCGAAACCAGTAGTCGCTGTTTCGGCTGGCAGCTTCTACAGGGTGCATTAAACACCCAAGGTATTCGGATCGGTCGTTATCGGGTGGGCAGTCTGATGTGGTTCATCTGCTCAAACCGGTGTGAAAGTGTGGTTTGACCATACTGACGACAGCAGGCATAACCTGCCGGTATTCGACAATGTGCTGAATCGTCAGTTTGAAACGGCGGAACCTGACCATGATTGGGTTGCCAGACATGACCTGTGTTCGCACTTGCAGCGGCTGACTGTACTTGGCCGGCGTACTGGGTTTGTATTCGCACAAGCTGGCGGGCTGGACCATGGCGCGCGGCATGCCGGCGGAATTGGCGTGTTAGGTTTTGCAGAGGACCATCTGTCAGCATCAACCAGCGCCGGGCCTGATTATCCATTCCGACCGCGGCAGCCAGCATGCCAGCCAGAACTATCGGAATTTGCTGGATCGGTATGGTTTACAAGACAGCATGAGCCGTAAAGGTATTTGCCGCGACAACAGTATGATGGAGCACTTCTTTCCGAACCTGAAAATGGAACGGGTTTGACGGCGAAATTATATAATCATGAAGAAGCCATACGGGATATAATCGATTACATCGTAAGCTTTTACAACAGCCAGCGTTTGCATTCCAAACCTGGCTATCTGCCGCCCAATGACTATGAACGAAAAATGATAGATAAACAACCTATTCTAGCGCCCGAAAAAACTTGGCCATTACAAATGAATAATCAACCGTTTATTTTCAATCAGCTTCATATCGAAGTGGCGCGCAACGCTTCTGATGACTTCAATTTGTTTCATGATAAACACAAATGGCTACAAATTGTGCATAACCCGTTCAAAGGCCCTATCGTGTTGGGTTTTCAGCTCAATACACTGATTGAATATCAAATGCGCCTCTACAGAGAAGCTCATCATGAAAACAAAGTGATTACCGAAAACAATCTGCGTTTCAGTAACTATCAAATCACTTTTGTTAATGCCGTTCGCCCTCAAATACCCGTTTATCTGAATATAAAAAAAACACTGATTAACACTGCCCCCAGTCTGACGCTCGGTAATCGCATTGCAATGAAATCGGACGGCAAAACCGTGTTGCTGGGCTATAAAAAAGAAACGCAAGAGTCACTATTTTTAGCTGACACCAAACTTGACAATTTGCCCGATCTTGATGAAGTCCCGGATTGCACCATCGTTCCCGGCACTCATTATTTTCTTAAACGGAAATATCTAAATAATGGATCGGTTAAAAACTTTCTATCCGGGTCTTTCGCCGAGCAATCCGACTATTTCGATGAGTTACGGCAGATTGCGCAGTACCCAGAGATATTTCCTTGCAGCCTTAGCTCCGGTGCATTATTGGAAAAGGCACAATTGGAAAATCATGACTTTAAGCTCAATCCCATGGTCTATACGTCTCATGAAATTTCAGTGGATCGGCACTATTTAAGTTCAATTAGGAATAATGAAAAGCTACATATTCTGGTGGATCAACTACCGGAATCTAGTAGTAATACATTAAACCAGACCAATATCATGCTAAGGACATATAATTGTTACGGTTTGTTACAAAACAATGTCGTATTATTCAGAATGACGCTGAACCTTGTTTCCTTAAAAGACATACTCAAAAATCTTTCTGATCAGGAAACAAACTGAAACTCCCGAAATTTTTGAAATCCGATTACCAGAGCATTATCCTTCAGTTGAATACATAGCCTGAATGCTTGAAGCAGTTCGGGCATTCGTCGGCCTGAAAACGATCCATTATTCGCGTTTCGTTTTGCCGCTGTCAACGGTCTTCACGACATGCAGGCGTAGGTGGAAGTCTTATGAATCAGGATTTATTGGCTCATCCCTGATACCAACAAAACTCTATTTAGCCGTACACCATCTCTACACATACTGCCCTGCGCACCAGGCTGACGACCACGCCCATTGAAAATTGTATCCGCCTAGCCAGCCGGTAACGTCCAGCACCTCACCAATAAAATAAAGTCCCTGCACGGCTTTACTTTCCATGGTTTTGGACGAGATGGCATCACAGTCAACCCCGCCGCAAGTCACTTCAGCAGTACGGTAGCCCTCAGTACCGCCAGGCTTAATGGTCCAGTTATGGATCTGTTCTGAGACTTGCCGAATCTGTGTATCGGAAAGATCCTGCAGAGAGCGCTCCAGAATTTCTTCAGCGAATAAACGGCTAATCAATCGCTTGGGCAAATAACCTCCCAGGCAAACTTTCAGCTTGCTGTTAATTTTTTGCTGTCGCTTTGATTTCAGTTCCTCATCCAGATTTATTCTTGGCAGCAGGTTAATGCTGATTTCTTCCCCCGGATGCCAATACGATGAAATTTGTAAGACAGCCGGCCCACTCAAGCCCCGATGTGTAAATAAAATATTTTCACTAAAGCTGCGGATTTTATTACTGATGACGCAGGGAACGGCAATTCCCGATAAAGCTGAAAATTTGCTTTTATCTTCCGGTTGCAATGTAAACGGCACAAGGCCCGCATACGTAGGCTGCACTTTTATGCCAAACTGCCGCGCAATTTTATAACCTAGCGGCGTAGCGCCCATTTTAGGAATCGACAGGCCGCCGGTCGCGACCACCAATGACTGACAAATATAATTACCATTGTCTGTTGTAAGATAAAACCGCTTGTCAGCCGTTTGTTCAAGAGTATCTATATGTGTGCTTAGCTGCACAGTCGCTCCCGCGTCATCGCATTCGGCTAACAACATATTGAGAATATCGCGAGCACTTTCGTTACAAAACAACTGTCCGTGCTCTCTTTCATGAAAAGGAATATGATAGCGCCCGATCAAGGCCAGAAAATCCCATTGCGTGTATCGACTGAGCGCCGACTTGCAAAAATGCGGATTATGCGAAATATAGTTATCAGGCCCAACTTCATAATTAGTGAAATTGCAGCGGCCGCCGCCTGACATCAGGATTTTTTTGCCGGGTTTGTTAGCATGATCCAGAATAATGACTTTCCGGCCCCTCTTGCCGGCTTCTATTGCGCACATCAGGCCCGACGCACCTGCTCCGATAATAATGACATCGGCCTCTTTCATGACCTACACCTACACAAAAGCAGCCAACTATACAATAAATCAGGTCATCGTTTAACTATAAAAAGCTTGAATGCATATTGATAAAATTTCGTTTCGCTAAAGCACTAGAAAAGTTCAGGAAAACTATCTGGCTCATGCATGATTTCAGGGCCGAGCTCACTGAATTTGAACAGCCTCATTGCCCGCTCACCGTTGTAATCAACCACACGTAAATGATCCGTTTCATACAAATCATGGGTTGCGATATCAAAGTGCTTGCCATAGCGTTCTTTTGCCAATTCCAAGGGAATTTCGTGAGCGATAAACTTATAAATACCCTTGCCCGCCAATTTTTCCAGAAATAACTTGTGCTCAACATCATCGTGCTGAGATAGAACCACCAAGGTACCGCTGCCGGAGAATAACAAATACGCTTTCATAATCAATACCCCTTTCCGCTAACCTAATAAGGGAGCAATAACCAGGCTGACAATAGCCATTACATTGATGAGAATATTCATTGATGGGCCGGCCGTGTCCTTAAAAGGATCTCCAACGGTGTCTCCGACAACTGCTGATTTGTGGGCTTCAGATCCTTTGCCGCCGTGATGGCCTTTTTCAATATATTTCTTGGCATTGTCCCAGGCACCGCCTGAGTTTGCCATCATTAATGCCAATAAAACGCAGGAAAGCAACGCCCCGCCCAGCATACCGCCTAAAGCTTCAGGGCCCAGTATAAAGCCAACCACAGGCGGCGCGGCAATCGCAATTATCCCTGGTAAAATCATTTTTTTGAGCGCCGCCGCAGTCGCTATATCAATACAAGTGGCAGTATCAGGATCGGCACTCGCGTCCAGCAAACCCGGAATCTCGCGGAACTGGCGGCGAATTTCCTTTATCATCTCAAATGCCGCCTCACCGACCGCTGTCATAGTAATCGAGGCAATGAGATAAGGCAGCATGCCGCCAATAAAGAGACCGATCAGCACATCCGAATTGCTTAAATTTAACTGAAAATTCTCAATGCGCATGCTAATGGTTTCGACATAAGCCGTAATAATCGCCAAAGCCGCCAATGCCGCCGCACCGATAGCAAAACCCTTGCCGATGGCGGCAGTGGTATTGCCCACTTCATCAAGAGAATCTGTAATCGCTCGCGTTTTAGGACCCAGTCCTGCCATCTCAGCGATACCACCAGCATTATCGGCAACGGGTCCATAGGCATCGATTGCCATAGTGATACCCACGGTTGCCAACATGCCTACTGCGGCAATACCAACACCATACAGTCCAACCAGTGAGCTACTTACCAAAATTACCGCGCAAATTGTCAGTACCGGTATGGCGACTGACTCCATTCCGACAGCCAAGCCCGTGATCATCACTGTGGCCGCCCCGGTTTCACCTGACTCGGCGATCCGATGGACCGGACTACTGGCTGTATAATATTCAGTGACTAAACCAATAATGACGCCTCCAGCAGCACCAGCCAGCACGGCTAATGCGACTTTTAGATCAATCCCCATGCCGGCCACCACCAAAAAAGCTGTCAAAATAAACAGAATAGATGCGCCTAAGGTACCGCTACGTAAGGCCAATTCTGGCTTTTCGCTGGCATTTAATTTTAGTTCCATTAAAGGTTTAGCGACAAACCCTAAAACATTATGCTGCAGAAGAACTTCAATTTGTTTATTACCCGCTTGATGCACCAAAGTAATTCCGACGATGGAACAGATCAAGCCTGCGGAAGATAAAGCCAGAGGCAAAAACATCAGATCTTCACGCACTCCCAGGGGATCAATAATATCCGACGCCATGGAGCCGGCCATGGCGATCGTGGCTATCATGGCACCGCAATATGATTCGAAGATATCCGACCCCATGCCGGCCACGTCGCCAACATTATCTCCTACATTATCGGCGATAACGCCGGGGTTACGCGGGTCGTCCTCGGGAATGCCGATCTCAATTTTACCCACCAGATCAGCGCCGACATCGGCGGATTTGGTAAAAATGCCGCCGCCTACGCGTGAAAACAAGGCGACAGTTGATGCCCCCATGCCAAAACCATGAATTGCGTGGACTGTTTCCGCATCACCACTAAAAAACAAATAGAGCGAACCCAACCCCAACAGTCCTAAAGAGGCCACAGCCAGTCCCATAACTGAACCGCCAAAAAAAGCAACCGATAACGCTGAGGACATGCCTTCCTCATAAGCCGCGGTAGTTGTTCTTGCATTAGCTCTAGTGGCAGTAAACATACCCAGAAAGCCGGCCAGTCCAGACGTTGTGGCACCGACAATAAAAGCCAATGTTGTCCTCCATCCCAGCGAAAAAAACAGCAATATAGCCAATACGCCGGCAAACAAGATTAGCATCGTATATTCGCGCCGCATAAAAACCATTGCCCCCAGGTGGATCTCACGCGCAATTTTTGCTACCTTTTCGCAGCCTTCGCGATAACGCATCACTTTATGAAAAATTATATAGGCGGCCAGTAGCCCTAATAGGCCAAACAATGGCGGAATAAAAGTCGTCAGTATCATTGCATTCCCCATTTTTATATTTTCAATCCATTCAATATTAGATAACCAGCATCATCCAGTAACGTATCTTTACCAACTAAAACAATTGCTGATTTTTATGGCTCTATTTCAAGTTGTTATATTAAAAAAATAACCAGAAATATAACTCATTCAAAAACAAATTATTATGTAAAAAATATTACAAAATACAGGCGCTCATAATCAGTCATTTAGCCATTAAAATAGCCCAATATAATTTATAAAAATTTAAGAAAACAACAGCGCCATTAAGTAAGAAGAAATAAGTTTCTAAATTCTTCTTTACCTAAGCGAATTAACCGACTGTCAAGATCAGCCTCCATCTTTCTTCAATTTAATTTCACAAATTGGGCAAATATTTCGGCAGGTATCCGCGAATATCAACAGCACTTTGTGTAGTAACGTCTTTATCAAGCTCTAAGCAGACATTTTTTCTAACCTGTTCCGATAAATTATTACGCAGCATTCCCAGAAATGAAGACTCTGCAATAATCACTAACCGATCATATTTATTCGCATTGAGCGACTCTTCCAGAAGCTTAGCGATAGAATGGGCAAAATTGCTGGCTTCGTGCTTTTTTGGATCGCTGGCAGGATCGTAAGCATGCCCGCCCGCACCGCCGGCATGGCGCATCCTTCCCGGTAAATCCGACGTTATTTCTCGATCAAATAAGCGCCCTTCCGTATGGGCAATGTCTTCAATCTCTTCTAAAGGCGAAGAAGGCGTATCAGCAGTAAATATTCGTGCCCGACTACTATCGGCAGCAAGTATCCAGAATAATTTCATAGCTATTTCCTCGTTAAGAAATTGCCTAATTGGTCAATGGTCATTATTTCTTAATTATTAAAAAGATCCATACGTATCCTTACCTATGGCTTTTTGAAAATAACTACTTTATATCTCATTTCTTGCTAAGTACTTATACTTAAGTTATTGCACTAATTCCTTTACTCTATCCGTTACGTTATAAATATTAGAAAAAATGGCAAAAGGGATTTAATAAAAAAACGTGAGTTTCATAATGAGAACAGGAGAGAAATACAGTGGCTGCTTCTTATAATAATGAATTAGATCATGTTCATGTCTTGCTGCAAGATAACCCCGAAAGTGATATGGAACCACAGGAGTATCAGAACATGATTGTTGAATCTATTTATTATTCTGAACTGGCAATTTCATATGATAATGAACGAGAAACTCATGATCAATAAAGCGATTCCA
Organism: Methylobacter marinus A45; assembly: GCF_000383855.1. Lineage (GTDB taxonomy): Bacteria > Pseudomonadota > Gammaproteobacteria > Methylococcales > Methylomonadaceae > Methylobacter > Methylobacter marinus. The sequence continues at coordinate 3,699,625 of NZ_KB912877.1, read as the reverse complement.
AGCCATACTTACTAATGACTATGCAATATCTCATTATTGTCGCTTTAGCATGTAATCTAGTATTTGCAAAAGTTCAAGCATCAGAACTCCCAAAAGATCAGAAGTCGTATCAAAAAATACAGCAACATGACAGTAACAAATTTCTTGTCCAAAATCCGCAGTTAGAAACCTATTTCAACGAGGGTCAATGCCTGTCATGCCACAGCATCAATCAGCTACAAAGGTTATTTATGGAAGTTAAACAGACCAATGATTTAACACATGGAAAAAACTAAATCGCGCCATTACTCAAATGCGAATCAAGAGCTGAATAGAAGCGAGTTGATACCATTAAACTATTGATATTCGCAATTAAGCTTTACCAATGAAGAAGTCATCGCTATTACATAATCAGTCTTGTTCTGACGAGTATGATTTGCAGAGCATTCATAGGGTGCGAACACCCTCAAGGGGTACAAGTACCCATAGGGCATAAATGAATTCGCGCCTACAATTTGCCCGTCATAAATAAATTGGCGAAATACTATTTAGGATTTGGCTAAAAATGACTTCCTGAAATTAGACTCTTGATAGGATGTGCTGAACAAAAGTAGGCGCTCCAGGCGGCGCAGTGAAGCGCATCGCTCGCGAACGATGCGCCTCCTCGTCGACACATCCTAATGTTTAAACAGGAAAATTGTTGACGACCAAATCCTTACCTGTTCGGAGTGATGGATAAGCACAGAGCGATCAAGAGTATTTAGACTACGCGGATCGGCATTTACACCCTTGTTTTCTCCGCGACTACCGTCGACCGCATCATCCATCACTCACATATTTTTATGATCGGCGGGGAAAATTATCGGCTGAAAGCGAAGCTAAACAATTCATATTAACCGGAAAAAGTGGCTCAATTTTAATAGCCGAAACTGGCTCAATTCTGTTGGCCATTGACAAACAAGAATCCAGGGTAAGCCTGGCTGATTGACTTCTTCCCAGTAGTCTTGGTCAAGCAAGGTCACCGGTTTAACGCTTGTGCGGCTAAAGAGTTGGCGGACTCGGGTTACCGATCAACAGAGAATCTGTTTTTCTGGGACTTTTTATGAACCAGTTCTTAAATCACATTTTAAGAAAGCTGAAAAAATAGCGGACATAAAAAAAGGATATCAGTATACTGATATCCTTTTTTTATATAATGGCGTCCCCAGGGGGGTTCGAACCCCCGTTACCGCCGTGAAAGGGCGGTGTCCTAGGCCACTAGACGATGGGGACTAAAACTGGTTTAGTCAGCCTAAACTCTTGGCAAAAATAAACAACTGCCAATACTATAACTGAAGTATCTAAACATCCTGAACTTATAAAAACTCCCATGCATTAGCATGGGGCTATAAGATTCATGGCGTCCCCAGGGGGGTTCGAACCCCCGTTACCGCCGTGAAAGGGCGGTGTCCTAGGCCACTAGACGATGGGGACTAAAACTGGTTTAGTCAGCCTTTGCTGTTTGGTGGAGCCAGGCGGGATCGAACCGCCGACCTCAACACTGCCAGTGTTGCGCTCTCCCAATTGAGCTATGGCCCCTCAGTAAAGAACCGCCATTTTACACGATTTTTTAGTCCTGTCCACCTTTAATTTAAATTTTTTATATAATTTATGGATCGTAATATTCTTGCCAAGGTTTTTTCCTTACCAAGCAGCGATAAAGTCACATCAATTGCGGGCGACACAGAGGTTCCGGAAACAGCGACTCGCAAAGGTTGAGCCACCTTACCCAGATTGAGCCCCATCTCTTCGGCAACATTAATAACAATCTGATGCAATTCTTCCCCCACCCATTCAGTGACCGCGGAAAATTCATCATGCAACCGCGCTAACACTTCCTCGGCATTCGAAGTAAGATTCTTTTTAGCGGCCTTCTCATCATATGAGTCAAAATCTTTATAGAAATAAACACTTGCATTCGCCATTTCAACCAACGTTTTACTGCGCTCTCTTTGCGCCTTTACAATATCAATCAAATCCGGCCCGTCTGAAGGATCAATGCCTGACTCGCCCATATGCCAGCTTAAGTGGCGAGCGACATGAACAGGATCGCTATTCATAATATATTGATGATTCAGCCATAAAAGCTTTTCATTATTGAACACGGATGCCGATACATTAACGTTTTCCAGTTGAAAGTACTCGACCATTTCATCCAGCGAGAAAATCTCCTGATCGCCATAAGACCAACCCAATCTGACCAGGTAATTGAGCAGAGCATCCGGCAAATAACCGTCGTTACGGTACTGCATGACACTGACGGCGCCGTGTCGTTTTGACAATCGAGCGCCATCGGAACCCAATATCATGGGCAAATGCGCATACTTCGGCATCTCGGCGCCTAATGCTCGGAGAATATTCATCTGCCGCGGCGTATTGTTGATATGGTCATCGCCTCGGATGACATGCGTCACGCCCATATCCATATCATCAACCACAACGGTTAAATTATAAGTGGGCGTACCATCGGCTCTGGCAATAATCAAGTCATCGAGTTCTTTGTTAGCAACGACAATGTCACCTTTAACCAGATCGGGAATGGTTACCACGCCATCAGTCGGATTTTTGAAGCGTATGACCGGCATCCCCTCTCCGGGTCCTTCTGCAGAATCCCTGCATTTACCGTTATAGCGCGGCTTCTGTTTGTTAGCCATTTGCTCGGCACGTAATTGATCCAACTCTTCTTTACTGCAATAACAGTAATAGGCATCGCCCTGATCCAGCAATTGTTGAATAACTTCTTTATAACGATCAAAGCGCTGGGTCTGGTAAAACGGCCCCTCATCATACTCCAACCCCAACCAGGTCATACCTTCCAGAATAGCATTCACCGACTCTTGTGTTGAGCGCTCCAGATCGGTATCTTCGATTCTTAAGATAAACCGTCCGCCATGCTTGCGCGCGTAAAGCCAGGAAAACAAGGCGGTACGAGCGCCGCCTACATGCAAATAGCCCGTCGGACTCGGGGCAAAACGTGTTTTTGTACTCATTTGATATTTATTTCTTCAGTAAAATTTTTTTAGCGTATTCTGTTGGAATTTGCCGGGCCGCGCTCAAGCGAGCCGTTTTATAATTAAAGGCTACACTGCCTTTAGCCGTATCATTTCTTCCTAGAAGCGCAAGCGAGGCACCATGCCCTTTAGCCGCTGCTTTCTCATACCACTGCGTTGCCATATCAACATTGTGCGGCACACCCAATCCTCTATCATATAAGGCCGCCATAACGACTTCGGCTTCAATAAGGCCTTGCTTTGCTGCTTTCAGCATCCATTCGGCGGCTTTTTGTTCATCGCGTTCAATATCCTCTCGGCCTAATATATACATTGCCCCCAATTTAGCCTGCGCCAGGGCATCGCCTTGCTCTGCCATTTTTTGAATATCGCTTTCTGCCGCCTGTATGTTTATACTGGCCATTAACATTGATAATAAAACTAATAGTCTAACCATTTTCCAACCTCATATTCATATTTATAAAACCATTTGTATTATTTCATGTCTTATTAAAAAGGTGAATTATTCATTTAAGAAAAGCCAGCACCTAATATTATTTAAATCATTGATAATAAATAAAAATATCACCTTTTCCATTCAGCATGATCAAGGAGAAAATAAATGAAAAAAATAATGATGATTACTGCATTTATAACTGGCGGAATTTTGTCAGGCTGCGCATCCCAACCCATCAGCACTTTTCAGCTATTTCACGCTAATGATTTGAATACCCTGATTCGCTCAGGCGAATATAAGCAAAAAACGGATAATTTCTTTGTTATTAACGATTCCTCTTCATCCATGAATGAAGCTTATCAAGGCCTAGGTTTTCCCGGCCAGCCGACCCCTACCAAATTCGCGGTCGAAAAAGAAATACTCAATAGAATAAACCAAACCATTCCCGATGATTTGCAATTGACTTCGAGCATTCGCAGTTTTGGTTTCGGCCCATGCCTATCATGGGGCTTTACGAAACTCAATCTGCCACCCGCAAGCTATTCAAAATCGACTTTCGGCCAAGGTATCGACTCATTAACCTGCGCCAGCGGCGGCTCACGCATGGACTCGGCAATTAACGCAACGTCCAAGGACTTGTCGACAACATCCGGCAACATAGCGCTTTTAGTACTCAGCGATGGCCACAACTTGGACAGCGACCCCGTAACGGCGGTTCAATCCTTAAAGAAACAGTACGGTGACAGGTTATGTGTTTATACCGTTTGGGTCGGTAATAAAAAAGATGAGCAAGGCCAAATCGTATTAAACAGATTATGGAAAACGGCCGGTTGCGGCTACGGGGTAGCGGCTGACCGCATTGCAAATCCCGATGATATGGGCAAATTTGTCCATAGCATCTTCTTAACAGCCGGCACGCCGGTCGCAATCGACGGTGATGACGATGGAGACGGCGTCCCAAACAGCCAGGATCAATGTCCTGATACACCTAAAGGCGCACACGTCAACAAGTTCGGTTGCTGGATTATCGAAGGCGTGCAATTCGATTACGATAAAAGCGACATCAAACCTCAATATTATGGTGAACTGGACAAGGTCGCCGCTGTTCTTAACAACAACCCTGGTCTGAAAGTTGAAATACAAGGCCATACCGACAGCAAAGGCTCTGTCGAGTATAACCAGAAACTCTCGGAACGCCGCGCTCAAGCAGTTAAAGCTTATCTGGACCGCGCGGTCAATGTCAATGTGACATTATCGGCTCACGGCTATGGCTTGACTCGCCCTATAGATACTAACGAGACGGCAGCAGGCCGGGCTAACAACCGCCGCGTACAACTGGAAGTAATTAAATAATCGCCGCTTGATACGAACAACCGGAGTAATTTCAATAACAGCCACCGGCCATAATAGCCGGTGGTTTATCCTTGATATAAGGGAAATATTGATTTCGCCAGATCATTATTAACTAAAATAATATAATGATTCTCACTATTGCCGGTAACGAAGCATTGTCCCACGAAGGCAACCCGGACTGATTCATCAGAAAAAATACGGACTATAGCCACTACCTACGATAAAAACTGTTTTATATAACTCCTAAAAAATGCCTTGCTTTTAACATACCAATAATATTTAACGGATTTAAAGTTTAGTACAACGAATTCGCATTTTAAAAATCAACAAATACCATTTCGATATAAAGTACTATTTCCGCATTATTACTTATTTGAGCGCATATATAGAACCTGGCAAGATACTGATGATATTCTGTCGAGCAATCATATTAAATTGCAAAGCACAACGGCGGACCGATTATAAAAAATCGGTCCGCCGTTGAATAATACCAATTAAATTACTCAATAATATCCAATCCGCCCATATAAGGCAGCAAGGCCTCCGGAATGCGGATCCGTCCCTGGGCATCCTGATAATTTTCCATGATCGCAATCAGGGTTCTGCCGGCCGCCAGACCTGAACCATTCAAGGTATGCACCAACTCGGGTTTACCGGTTTCCGGATTGCGCCAGCGCGCCTGCAGGCGGCGGGCCTGAAAATCCCTGAAGTTACTGCATGAGGATATTTCTCGATAAGCGCCCTGCCCCGGCAGCCAAACCTCGAGGTCATAGGTTTTCGATGATGAAAAGCCGGTATCGCCGGCGCACAACAACACCTTGCGATAAGGCAGTTTCAGTTTTTTCAGGACGTTTTCGGCATGCTCGGTCAGTTCTTCATGCGCCTTGGCGGACTCTTCAGGCTTGACGATCTGCACCAACTCGACTTTTTCAAACTGGTGCTGGCGGATCATGCCGCGCACATCGCGTCCGTAAGCGCCGGCTTCGCTACGGAAACAGGGCGTATGCGAAACGAACTTCAGCGGCATGTCCTTGGCGTCTACGATAACGTCCCTGACAATATTCGTGACCGGCACTTCGGCGGTGGGAATCAGGTAAAAGGCCGGATCATTGTCGACCTTAAACAGATCGGACTCGAACTTAGGCAACTGACCGGTACCGCGCAGGCTGTCCGCATTAACCAGAAACGGCACATACGTTTCGTTGTAACCGTGCTCCAGCGAATGCATATCCAGCATCAGCTGAATGATCGCGCGCTGCAGTCTTGCCAATGGGCCGTTCAAGACCACAAACCGGGCGCTGGCGATTTTGGCGCCCAGCTCAAAATCCATGCCTCTCTTTGACCCCAGGTCGACATGATCCTTGGGCTCGAAATCAAACACAGGAATGTCGCCCCAACGGCTGATTTCGATGTTATCGTCTTCACTTTTGCCGTCCGGCACGCTGACATCAAGTATGTTAGGAATGCCCTCCATCAAGGCGGCCATTTGCGCTTGAATACCGGACAGTTCCGTTTCCGCCTCTTTCAGCTGATCGCCCAAATGCTGAACCTGATCCAAAAGAGGCTGAATATCCTCGCCTTTGGCCTTGGCCTGCCCGATCGACTTAGAGCGGCTGTTACGCTCGTTCTGCAGTTCCTGGGTTTTAACCTGTATGTCTTTGCGCCTGGCTTCCAGGGCAGTGTAAGACTCCGTATTAAAACTGAATGAACGCCTGCTTAATTGTTCCTTCACATAATCAAGATCAGTTCTAAATATATGGGGATCTAACATGACGGTGTAGTTACCTTTTGAAATTAAGAAATTGAGTGAGTATGAGCTGTTGCCGGCCAGCTGACGATATGTTTGAGATCCAGTTTTAACTGGAGTTCATGAATAGCCTTTTCGACTTTCAAAGGCTCGTCGTAAAACTCGATGATCAACGGCAATTCCAGCGACAGATCAAGCAGCGACGACGTATGGATCTCGCCTGAAGCACCCATTCCGGCGATACCGCGTATCACCGTGATGCCTGTAATTTTTTCTTCGTTGCGCAGAATGTCCAGGACGCGATCAAGATAATCATGACCTTCCAGCATATAGACTCTGGCAATCGTTATATCTCTTGTATTCATATCTGCCTGCCTACCCATAAACCTGTCCAAAGCACTAAAACACTGATCAAACCATTACCGACAAAAATGCCCAGCATTAAATTCAAATGCGCTTCAAATGAATAACCGTGCTCAATCAAATACAGAACCAGATACAAACCTGACAAGGTTAAATAAAGTCCTACGATGATTATCATAATCGCAGCCCGGTATTCCATCGACAGCGCTACTTTCTGCAGCAGGATAGTCGCTACAATACCTATCAAGAAAGCACCAATGGCATTGACCACAACCAACGCATAAGGAAAAAGCCCGCCCGGCCATTGAATAACACCGTCCGAATAAAGAAACAGCGACCGTCCTGAAAGCAGACCCAGCCAGACGGCCAATAATCCGGCGCTGATACTGATCAGGACATTCAGGCCGGCCTTGGTGAAACTGCCCTGCTCCATCAAATAAATCGTTTCCAGCGAAAAGCTCGAAAACGTCGTGAATCCGCCCAGGATGCCCACCAGAATGGCGGCCCGGTATTCCATTGCGAAAGTGATACGCTGCAAAATCAGTGCCTCGGCCAGCAATCCGATTAAAAACGAGCCGATGACATTGACGGCTAGCGTGCCGTAAGGAAAGCCCCGGCCCAGCCACTGATAAACGCCTGTTGAAACTAAAAAACGCAGTACTGAGCCAAGCGAACCGCCCAGTGCCACGGCAATCAATTGATTCATATTTACTCAGGCGCTGCCCGCGCCCTTATAGGCAATAAAATGATCCCGGTAGTAACGCAGTTCTTCGATCGATTCGACGATATCGTTTAGAGCGATATGCGTGGCCTTTTTACTAAAACCGCCTTTCAGTTCCGGCGCCCATCGGGCAACCAGTTCCTTAAGCGTTGAAACGTCCAGGTTGCGATAATGGAAATAGGCTTCCAGTTTTGGCATATACCGATAAAGAAAACGCCGATCCTGACAAATGCTGTTACCGCAGATGGGCGACTTGTTTTCCGGCACCCATTCCTTGATAAATTCCAGAGTCAGACGTTCGGCTTCGGCATCATCGATCGTTGAAGCCTTGACCCGATCGATCAGGCCGGATTTGCCGTGGTATTTCTGATTCCAGTCATCCATAGCCGCCAGCGCCGCATCGGACTGATGAATCGCCAGTACAGGACCTTGAGCCAGAATATTCAAGTCCTTGTCGGTGATGACCGTGGCTATCTCAATGATTAAATCGGTATCGGGATTCAGCCCCGTCATTTCCAGATCTATCCAGATGAGATTCTGTGGATCCTGCGCCATATTATTGATTCCATAATATTAATAAGGTTGCGGTAAATTGTAGCATTGGCTAATCTGTATGCCTAATTCTTAAACTTGCGTTTTAAACCCATGAATACCTTTACCATTATCTTTATAATCGCATTGATAATTTCCTTTTCGGTTCAGTTCTGGCTGTCCAAACGCCAGGCCGCCCATGTCAAAAGTCATCGTTCCGACGTGCCCGAAGCGTTTAAAAACAGCGTTTCCCTGGAAGCCCATCAAAAAGCAGCCGACTATACCATTGAAAAAGGCAAACTAGGCGATATTGACAGCATTATCGGCGTTATCGTCTTGCTGCTGCTGACGGTAGGCGGAGGCATCAATGCCGCCTTCGAATTCTGGGCATCTTTTGACTTGTCGTCTCGGATAGCCGGCATCGGCGCCATAGCCACAGTTTTCCTGGCCATGTCCCTGATTGACCTGCCGACCAGCATTTATCAGACGTTCGTCATTGAAGAAAAATTCGGCTTTAACAAAAGCACGCCCAAACAGTTCGTCAAAGACCAGTTGCTGCAGATGGCGCTGGTCGCGGCAATCGGCCTGCCTTTGCTGGCTCTGATCCTGTGGGTAATGGACAATATCGACCTCTGGTGGTTATGGGCATGGGCTATCCTGATCAGCTTTTCACTCCTGATGAGCTGGCTTTACCCTACCGTCATCGCGCCGCTATTCAATAAATTCACCCCCATGCAGGAAGGTGCGCTGAAAGACAGGATTCAGGGCTTGCTGGCGCGTTGCGGCTTTAACAGCCAGGGCATCTTCATCATGGACGGTTCCAAGCGCTCGGGCCATGGCAACGCTTATTTCACCGGCCTGGGCAATAACAAGCGCATCGTGTTCTTTGATACGCTGGTCGATTCCCTGGATGACGAGGAACTGGAAGCCGTGCTGGCCCATGAACTGGGGCATTTCAAGTGCAAGCATGTGATTAAAATGCTGATCGCCACCTCGATCATGAGTTTGATCAGCCTGGCGGTCCTGGGCTGGCTGATCGATCAGCAATGGTTCTATACCGGACTCGGCGTGGAACAACCGTCCAATGCCGCCGCCCTGTTGTTATTCATGCTGGTTTCGCCGGCCTTTACCTTTTTCATGCAGCCTGTCAGCGCTTATTTTCAACGTAAGTTTGAATTCGAAGCCGATGATTTCGCATCAAAAAATGCCCAGGCCAGCAAGATGATCAGCGGCCTGGTCAAGCTGTATGAGGAAAACGCCAGCACATTGACGCCGGACCCTCTCTACTCGGCTTTCCATTACAGTCATCCGCCGGCGGCTATTCGCATCGCGCATCTGGAATCCAAGATACAAAGCGCATAATGGCTGAACTCCTTGAAGGCTTGGTGCTCTCTCATTTAGGCCAGGGCATCGCCGTTGAAACCGACGGCAAAATCTACCTGTGTCAGACCCGCCGGCGGCTCGATACCGTCGCCGTCGGCGACAGAGTATTGTGGCTGCAATCGGCGCCCGACCAGGGCCGTATCGAAGAAATCCTGCCCAGGCGGTCGTTATTGGCACGCCCTTCCAGAAATAGCAAGGTCCGCCCGGTAGCCGCCAATATCGACACCGTCTTCGTGGTGTTCGCCACCGAACCTTATTGCGATTTTCTGCTGATCGATCAATACCTGGCCGTCTGTGAGAACCATCATATCAATGCCGCTTTAGTGCTTAACAAAATCGATCTGGGGCAATCGGATAGTATCGAGCAGGAACTGCTGGACTACCAGAAGCTAGGCTATGCCCTGTACCGGGTCAGCACCAGAATCCCGGATCATAAAGGCCTGGAGGAATTGAAACAGGCGTTAAAAAACCAGGTCAGCATCCTGGCGGGCCAATCGGGTGTCGGCAAGTCTTCCTTAACGAATGCCCTGATCCCCGACAAGGAACTTAAAACCAATACGATCTCGGCGACGACCAAGCATGGCCGCCACACGACCACGGCCGCGACGCTGTATCACATGGAGCAAGGCGGTGATCTGATCGACAGCCCCGGAGTCGCCATTTTCGGACTGGCAGGTCTTACCGAACAGCAACTGGCTTATGGTTACAGAGAATTTCAACCTTTGCTGGATGAATGCCAGTTCAATGACTGCCGTCATTTACACGACAAGGGGTGCGCCGTGCGCGCAGCGGCCGAAAATGGCCGTATTTCAATGAAGCGCTATCAGCGTTTTTTGAAACTTAGGGAGAAAATGCCGCCCACATAGCCTCTTATTATCAAGAGAATCAATGATCATTATCAAGCCGACCGGAGTATAGAAAGTATGGAACAGAGTATCTTCAAGCTGGGCATCCCCGGTTTCAACTACGCGGATTTATACGACTCCGCGCGCCTGAAGGATTTACTGGCGATATTCGATAAGACCGTCGAGCAGCAAAATCCCGAACTTTTCGCAGCCTTTCAAGATTACCGACTGACTCAGGGCTCGGGCTTGCAACCGGTGGAAATTTCCGACCTGCTGGTACGCATGGGGCCTTATGTCGGCCAGTTCGTCGCCAAACTGTTCAATGTCTCCGAGCAACATCAGAACCAATCCATAAAAATCCGGGACGACTTCGAGACGATCTTTGCCTACAAGCACGACGTCGTCGACAAGCTCAATACGCTATTTAAAGGCCAGGATGTCAGCCAGTGGGACATTACCGCCACACTAAGTCGCCTTGAACTGCTGATCGAAGCCGGCTTTCCGGAAGCCAATGCCGATACCGACCCCGAACGCCGCGTAGCCTGCGTCGGCGCCGAACTGACGCGACTGGCCCGCCATTACGAATCCATCGCCAAAGGCCAAACCAGCGACTACGCCGATGCCGATCAGGTCGTGCAGGCGTTGCGCCGGCACCTTGGCGAACATGGCTCGGTTGCCATTCTGTTCGCCGACATTCTGGCCCTGCAGGATGCAGCCGAATTCGTCAGCCGCCTGCTGGACATCGTGCAGCGCTGGAGCTTTATCGCCCTCAATGACCCGCAAGTCCGCCGGACGGTCGCCGACTGGCTCAGCTTCAAAACACCCGAAAAACGCGATTTCGACGATCTCGTCGAGCATGAAATCATCGATCGCGGCCCTTATAAAGTCTGGATGGGGCCGAAAGAACTCCGCAAGCGGCGCGATGGTTTCGCCCTGACCGATCCGCGCTTTGATGAAAGGCAGGCGCTGTATGAAGTCGACCATTGCATCTACTGCCATGAGCGCGACACGGACTCCTGCTCCAAAGGCATGCGCAACAAGAAAACCCAGACGTTCAAAACCAACCCCCTGGACGTGGTCATCACCGGCTGCCCGCTCGATGAAAAAATCTCCGAGATGCATCTGGTCAAACGCCGGGGCGACAATATCGGCGCGCTGGCCATCGTCATCATCGACAACCCCATGTGCCCCGGCACCGGCCACCGCATCTGCAATGACTGCATGAAGGGCTGCATCTATCAAAAAACCGATCCCGTCAACATTCCGCAGATCGAAACCAATGTTCTGACCGACGTGCTGTTCATGCCTTACGGGTTTGAAATCTACAGCCTGCTGACGCGCTGGAACCCGCTGAACATCAAGCGTCCTTACGCCCTGCCCTATAACGGCAAAAACGCGTTGGTCGTGGGCCTGGGGCCGGCCGGCTACACCATGAGCCATTATTTGCTGAACGAAGGTTTCGGCGTCGCCGCCATCGATGCCCTGAAACTGGAGCCGTTGCCTGCCGGATTGACCGGCGATGCCGACACGCCGCCCGAACCAATCGAGGATTTCAGCACTCTTTACGAGCAATTGAACGAGCGCCGGCTGGCCGGTTTCGGCGGTGTCGCCGAATACGGCATTACGGTGCGCTGGGACAAGAACTTTCTGAAAGTCATCTATGTCAACCTGCTCCGGCGCCGGAATTTCCGCGCTTACGGCGGCATCCGTTTCGGCGGCACGCTGACCATCGACGACGCCTGGGACCTGGGTTTCGACCATATCAGCATTGCCACCGGCGCCGGCAAGCCGACCATCATTAACTTAAAGAACAATCTGATCCGCGGCATCCGCAAAGCCTCCGACTTCCTGATGGCGCTGCAATTGACCGGCGCCGCCAAAACCTCCTCACTGGCCAACCTGCATGTGCGTTTGCCGGCCGGCGTCATCGGCGGCGGCCTGACCGCGATCGACACCTGCACGGAACTCCTGGCCTATTACCCGGTACAGGTCGAGAAAATACTGGCGCGTTATGAAAAGCTGGTGCAGGTATTCGGCGAGAAAAGCGTACGCATCCGCTACGATGCGGAAGAGATCGAAATCCTTGATGAGTTTCTGGCCCACGGCCATGAAATACGGGCCGAACGTCAGCGCGCCGACGCCGCCGGCGAGAAACCGGACTTTCATCCCCTGCTTGAAAAATGGGGCGGAGTTACCTTGTTCTACCGCAAGGGCATCAAGGATTCGCCGGCTTATCGGCAAAATCACGAGGAAATCGCCTCGGCGCTCACGGAAGGCATTGCCCTGGCCGAAGGCCTGAGCCCGAAGGAGGCGCGGGCCGATGAGCACGGCCATCTGAAAGCGGTACTGTTTGAGCAGATGGCTTTAGATAACGGCCGCTGGACGAGCGCCGGCGTCGATGTGACCGTGCCATTACGCAACCTCTATATCGCCGCCGGCACATCGCCCAATACGATTTATCAAAGCGAGCATCCCGACACCTTCGAGATGGATCGGCAATTCTTTCAGCGCTATCAGCCCGAATGGCCAGGCGGCGATCTGGAACTGGTCCCCATGACTGACGAAGCCGCGCCCAAACTGGGCAAGCCGGCGCCGCTGACCTCCTACCGGAAAGGCGATAAATTCATCAGTTTTGCCGGCGACAATCATCCGGTCTACGCCGGCAATGTCGTCAAAGCCATGGCCAGCGCCAGAGACGGCTATCCTTATATCGTCAAACTGTTCGAAAAACAACTGACCGGCCTGGATCCCGCACAACAACCGCAACGCGATGCCGCGCTGCGGACCCTGTTCGCAAACCTCGACGAGGCTCTGGTAGCCAGAATTGTCGCCATCAACCGCCTGACGCCGAATATTATCGAAGTCGTCGTGAAGGCGCCGATGCAGGCCAAGCGCTTCCAGCCGGGGCAGTTCTACCGGGTGCAGAACTTTGAAGCTCATGCCCCGGTCGTCGAAGACACGGTGCTGGCCGCGGAAGGCATCGCCCTGACCGGCGCCGAGGTGGACAAGGAAAAAGGCACGATCTCGCTGATTGCGCTGGAGATGGGCGCCTCCACGCGCCTGTGCTTCGGCTGGGACATCGGCGACCCGCTCATCGTCATGGGCGTCACGGGCACGCCGACGGAAATTCCGCAGGGCAAAACCGTGCTACTGCTGGGCGGCGGCCTGGGCAATGCCGTCCTCTTCTCTATCGGCAAAGCGTTGCGGGCAGCCGGCAATCGGGTGATTTATTTTGCCGGTTACAAAAACAAGCATGATGTTTTCAAGGTCGAGGATATCGAAGCCGCTTCGGATATTATTATCTGGTCGGTCGATAAAACGCCCGATGTCGAGGAACCCATCAGGCCGTCACGTCCGCAGGACAAAACCTTTATCGGCAACATTCTGGAAGCCATGATCGCTTACGCCACCGGTGAACTGGGCGAACAACCCATCCGCCTGTCCGAAGTCGATCATCTGGTGGTGATCGGCTCGGACCGCATGATGGCGGCCGTCAAGGAAGCCCGCTTCGGCATATTGCAACCTTACTTGAAAGAACACGTGGCCATCGGCTCCATCAACTCGCCGATGCAATGCATGATGAAAGGCGTCTGCGCCCAGTGCCTGTGTAAGCATACGGACCCGCAAACGGGCGAGGAATCCTTCGTCTATTCCTGCTATAACCAGGATCAGGAACTGGACCGCGTGGACTTTGGCCATCTGCATGGCCGGCTGCGGCAAAATTCGGTACAGGAAAAGCTGTCGAATCTCTGGCTGGACTATCTGCTGGAAAAACAAAAAGAAGCAGAGCATCATCCGTAAACCCCGCGCCATGCCGGCGTGGCTTAGGATTCGGTTAAAAATAAATTTCCGATTTTTCGCTGAAAATAAGCACTTATGTAGGGGCGAGTTCATTTATGCCCTTTTAGGGTATTCGCCCTGGGCGACTTAAGTCGCCCCCACATCTAAAAATTCAGGGAAGTTATTTCTCAGCTTATCCTTAGAATGACACCGGCAAAGGCATTGCCCTGGAGCTTACATTTTCACTGCAGCCAGTGCCGCCTCGGCGCGATCGCCAATATGACTCTTTTCGAAGTCGCCGCGCAAAATCTTTAAGGCGTATTTCTCCCGCTCTATCTCTTGGCGCGTGCGCACGCCCATACGACGAAAAATCGGGACCGGCGGACACCAGCCCTGAATGGCATGCTGGAACAGAAAAGGCAGCACAATACCCGGCAACAGCAGCCACCGCCTGTCGTACTTGCTGCCGAGAAAAAGGCCGGTAAACGCCAGCACGGAAGCGTTGGTTTCCAGCACGCGCTCTATATCCCACTCATGATCCAGCTCCCAGATGCGATGCGAAATATCCTCTTTGCTCCGGGTCGCGAAACGCCGGATCCGAGCCTCGATCTCCCGATCTATCTGACGATTGATCGCTTGCGAGCTGCTGGATCGTACCCTGTCTGTAGTTTCAACGGTAGTGCTCATCGCTAGCCTCCTTATGATGAAGTATTCAAAGCTCAATACTGCCCGCAAATACCGATAGCGTCGGTACGGAAACGTACACACTATGATAATTCGAACGCTCCGGGCGTTGCGCCTCAGCCAGACAGGCCCGGTCCGAACCGGCCGTCGTACAATTTAAAGGAACCGTGAGGGCGAAAATTGCCTGGCTTCCGGTTTTTGTTCACAGACCGCTATGGCCTTATGAAAACACTCGTCAGCAGCAACAGGCCCCAGCATTTCACACAATGCCGTGTAAACAAGATGCACCAGACCGGCAAGAGCTTTCTCGTCTAAATCCTCAGCCCAGCCGAAGTCATCAGGCTTGTTTGCCCATCGGCTGATGGGGCCGGCATTTTCTCTCGCGCCTGTTTTCTTATCTTCGGCCAGTTCCATCAGCACCTCGAATAAAGCGTTTTTTTCCGGCAGATACGCCGTCAGTTGTTTCATGAAATCCGAAAATACAACCGTATGCGCAGGCAATGAGGCCATTGCTTCTTGCCGCTCTTCGATGCGCTCCACCGCTGACAATACCGGCGCCGGCCGCCTTTGCACCGGTTTTGGCAACGGCTGGGACTGATTTTGTTCAAGCATCGTCGACAAAGGGTCCATCTGTAAATCGGTATCCTCGGTCATTAATTGATGAAACCGGCCATAGAGGGATTTGCGGATTTCCGGTCCTATATCGAATTCCGAACAAACTTTGCTGATATAAGCAATCAAATTGCTTACGCTGTCGGCTTGATAGCTTCGTTCCAGTAAATGAATCGCCTTGAACAGCTGGTCCTCGGCAAGATGCGGCTGAAAGCAAACCCAGGCCGCCTGCCTTCTGCGTTTATTAGTATCATTCATCACGGCAGCTCCTTATGCCGCATTGGAATCCAGTCGTTTTTGAAATTCAGGATACCCCACTTCATAATGCTCGGTGTAATCCAGTCCGCGCTGCTCATGCAGCGTAGAGGCCCTGACGCCCAGGTAGCTATCCAGCAATTTAAAAAACAAAAACGCGCTAGGAAATGCCCATAAAAAACATGTCACAACGCCGGTTAGTTGCACGAAAAGAGCCGAGACACTAAAAGCGCCCTGCGGAAATAACGCCACCGCCAAAGTGCCCCATGCGCCAGCCACGCCATGCACCGCAACAGCACCGACGACATCGTCCAGTTGCAATCTGTCCAGCAGGTTGACTGCCAGCAGGTAAAAAACGCCGCCGGTAAAGCCCACGACAATGGCCGCCAACGGCGATAAAGAAGCCGCTCCCGCGGTGATGCTGACCAAGCCGGCAATACTGCCGTTGACGGTTGCGGACATTAATACGGGCCGCTTTCTGAAATACATAAACAATAAGGCGCTCAGCGCTCCGGCGCTGCCGCCCAAATGGGTGTTTAAAAGCACTAGCCCCAGATTATCATGTTCCAGACCGCTGATGCTGCCGCCATTAAAACCAAACCAGCCCAACCACAAAACAAACCCGCCCAGCGCCACAAACGGCAAGTTATGGCCGGGGATTTCGCGCGTCTCCCCTTGCCTTGAATAGCGCCCCAAGCGCGGACCTAAAACGATAATTCCTGCCAGGGCGCACCATCCGCCAACCGAATGCACCACGGTTGACCCGGCGAAATCCACAAAACCCAGGCCTTTCAGCCAGCCCTGCTCGTTCCAGGCCCAACTGCCAAATATCGGATAAATAACCGCAGTCACAAAAGCGCTGAAAATCAGATAGGTGGTAAAATGCATACGCTCTGCCACCGCGCCGCTGACAATGGTGGCGGCCGTCGCTGCAAACATGGTCTGATAAGCCAGATTAACGGCTTCGGCAGGAGTGAATTGTTGCGGAAAAAAATGGTTACTCCCTAACCAACCCGTACCGCTATAGCCAAACATCAAACCAAAACCGATGCCCCAGAAAATCAAGCCGCCCAAACACATATCCATATAATTTTTCATCAATACATTGATCGAATTTTTCGCCCTTGAAGTGCCCGATTCCAGCAAAGCAAAACCCGCTTGCATAAAAAACACCAGCATCACGCACATTGCCGTCCAAATAACTTGTAGTTCGCTCATAATCATCCTTATACGTTAAAAACTTCGTAAATGGTGCTAGCAAGCATCAAGCCAAGTCATCAGGATGAACGATAAACGGGCTGTTAAAACGTCTATATCGAAAGTTGATTCAAACTCATACTGAACAATTAAATAAAATCCCTCCTGTCGTGCTTAACTGAAACGCAGCAATAACGAACCAATATGGTGCGCACTCACCTTGACGGGAAACCAGTCAGCCGTAATTTGGTGCGAGATGTGTTTTACTTCATACGCCAAAATAATGGACACAAAACAAGCCGTTCCGATCACGCCAGCAACGGCCCGGTTCGAACCCGGCATGACGGGCCAGCGTCCGGAACTCCTCGATCCCGTATTTGTAGGAGTTTTCGGTATGAATCGATTCGCCGTCCAGAAACTCGAAAGTCTCGCCGGCCACGACAACCCGCTGATGTGATTCACTGCGCAAATGCATCTCGATGCGCCCTTTCGGCTCATTGAAAAAAGCGTGATGGCGAAAACGCCCCAGATCGAAATTCGCCGCCGCCCCGGCATTGATGCAGCGCAACAGATTCAGATTGAACTGTGCCGTCACGCCTGCGCTGTCGTTATAGGCCGCCTGCAATACGGCTGCATCCTTTTTCAGATCGAAACCGATCAGCAGGCCGCCGTCAGGCTGCACGCACCGGGCAATGCCGCGCAGCAAAATCTCCGCCTCAGCCGGTTCGAAATTGCCGATGCTGGAGCCTGGGAAAAAGACTGTTTTCCTTTGCCCTTCGGGCAGAAACGGCAACTCGAAATGCCGAGAATAATCCAGGCAGGCGGCGTGGATATTCAGCCATGGATGGTCGACCGCCAGTTCCCGGCTGGCGGCGAGCAGATGCTGTCCGGCGATATCCACGGGCATGTAAACATCGGGTTTCAGCGCCTCCAGCAGCAGCCGAACCTTGCGGCTGTTGCCGCTGCCCAGTTCGATCAGCGTCCCGCCCCGCCCTAGCCCGGATATTTCATAAAAAAAGCGGGCAAATCCCGTAGAGTTCGATAAAATTCAGTTGCTTAGATTGAATTTGAACAAGGATTTGCCCGTGCCAAATTGTACCGCAGCTCAAATAGATTTTCCTGCCTTTAAACGCCGCAAAATACAAGCCCAATTCAGCGGCGGAGCCATCACCAGTGATGGTGGTGTGCTGTTGTTAAGAACCATTGACCAACAGCTCCAGTTAACCCAACGGATTGCGGAACAGATGCACGATCCCAGGGATCCTGAGCGCATCCGGCATCCGGTAGTCGACTTGCTGCGACAACGGGTTTATGGTCTGGCCTGCGGCTATGAGGATTTGAACGATCACGATACACTCCGAAACGATATCGCCTTTCAGACGGCCGTGGAAAAGGATCAGGCATTGGGTAGCCGCTCCACCTTGTGCCGGTTCGAACAGCGGGCGGACCGAGGCTTGATGTGGCGGATGCATGAGGAACTACTGGCGCAGTTCATCGCCTCCTATAAGACGCCGCCGAAGTCCCTCATTCTGGATTTCGACGCCACCGATGATCCGGTTCACGGTGAACAGCAAGGGCGTTTTTTCCACGGTTATTACCGGAATTACTGTTTTCTGCCCTTGTATGTCTTTTGCGGTAATCAGTGCCTGGTCAGCTATTTGCGCCCCAGCAATATTGACGGGGCCAAGCACAGCTGGGCGATCCTGGCCTTGCTGGTCAAACGCCTGCGTCAGGTCTGGCCGGACGTTCAGATTATCTTCCGTGGCGATAGCGGCTTTTGTCGGCATCGGATGCTGAACTGGTGCGAGCGGAAGGGCGTCCGCTATATCGTTGGTTTGGCCAAAAACCAGCGCTTGAAGCGTTTGAGTCAACCCTGGATTGAGCAAGCCCGGACACAATATGAGGCAACACAACAGAAACAACGCGTGTTCACCGATTTGCACTATAAAGCCGGCACCTGGCGATGCCGGCGCCGAGTCATCCTCAAAGCCGAACACATGAGTCAAGGCAGCAACCCGCGCTATGTCGTGACCAACCTGGCAGGCGAGGCGCAAACGCTTTACGAACAAGTCTATTGTGCCCGAGGCGAGATGGAAAACCGGATTAAAGAGCAACAACTGGATCTGTTTGCCGACCGTACCAGCTGCAGTCTGTGGTGGCCGAACCAGTTCCGCCTGCTGCTGTCGACGCTGGCCTATACGCTGATCGAGGCCATCCGCCGGATCGCCCTGAACAACACCGAACTGGCGCAGGCCACCTGTGCCACCATTCGCCTGAAACTGTTTAAGATCGGCGCCGTAGTCATCCGCAATACCCGCCGTATTCGGCTGCTGCTGAGCAGTCATTATCCCTTCCAGTCCCTGTTTCGATCTGTCTGCCAGCGCCTGTGCCCTGATTAGCGCTCGGTAAGTGCTGTACCCGGCACGCTATAAACAACGGGGTAAGGGGGAGCTGTGCCTGAAAATCGGCAATCGACCCTGAAAATAGCCCGTTGAACTTCACCTCCAAAAAATATCAGTCGTTTCTGGTCGTCGAGTGCCTCTGAGGGGCGGCTTCATGGGGCTGATGAAATATCCGGGCTAGTGTCTGTGCAATGCTGTCTGCGTGTTCGGTCAGAATGGCGATTTCAGTGCGGGTCAGGTAATACTCCGGCAAATCACAGATCGCCTCGAACAACCGGCAGCCTTCCGGATCATAGAAAAATTTCGGCGACAGCGTCTTCCGCGGGCGTCGCAGTCCCTCAATGACTTCGCTCCGGAAATCGGCCTGCGGCGGCTTCAGGTCCGAGAAACAAAGCCGCGGTTCGAGCAGTTCAGTTCGCATCGTCGGCCAACCGTATGCCCATGAACTGCCAGCGATCGGCGGGATAAAAGAAATTGCGGTAAGTGGCCGCGATATGGGACTGCGGCGTCACGCAGGAGCCGCCGCGCAGCACCATCTGATTTGCCATGAATTTACCGTTGTACTCGCCTAGCACGCCAGCCAGGGGCTGAAATCCGGGATAAGGCCGGTATGGGCTTTGCGTCCATTCCCACACATCGCCAAATAATTGATCAGGCTTACACTGGATCACAGGATCAGCGGCAACAGGCTGCAGAAAACCGGCTTCGCGCAGATTGCCGCGCGGCTCGCGATCCTGCGCCGCCACCTCCCATTCCGCCTCGGTCGGCAGCCGCTTGCCGCGCCAGCGCGCATAGGCATCGGCCTCATAAAAGCTGACATGGCAGACCGGCTCGTTCTGATCCAGACGCCTGAGCCCGGCCAGAGTCATGACCCACCACTGGCCGTCCAGACTTTTCCAGTACAGCGGCGCCTGCCAGTTTTTTTGCCGCACCACCGTCCAGCCGTCGGATAGCCACAGATCGGCGCGCTGATAACCGCCGTCCTCGATAAAGTCCAGAAACTCGCCATTCGTCACCAGTCGCGAGGCCAGGCAAAAATTTTCCAGATAAACCTTATGCCTGGGCGTTTCGTTATCATAGGCGAAACCCGTGCCCGAGAAACCGATCTCATGGATACCGCCGTCATACTCGTGCCATTGCAGTGAGGCCGGCTCTCGCTCGATACGATCAAGCTTTGCCCGATAAGCCGGATACAGAGGATTGATGGCAAAATTATATTTCACATCGGCGAGCAGCAGTTCCTGATGCTGCTGTTCGTGATGCATGCCCAATACGGTACGAAAAATAATCTGATCGAGTTGGGAAGCGTCAGCGCTGTCTACAAGCACCGCCATCGCCTTATCGACATAGGCGCGATAATAGTAGACCTCCTGCACGGTCGGACGGGACAGCAAGCCGCGCTGCGGACGCGGGAAAAAGCTGCCGACGGTTTGATAATAGGAATTGAACAAAAAGCCGAAATCGGGATGAAAAACGCGGTAGCCATGCAGATAAGGCAGCAGCAGAAAGGTCTCGAAAAACCAGGTGGTATGAGCCAGGTGCCATTTGGGCGGGCTGACATCGGGCATGGCCTGAATACCATAATCCTCGATGGCGAGCGGTTCGCACAGTTGTTCCGTTTCGGACCTGACGGTTTGATAACGCGTCAGTACTTCGTCCGCCAGGGCATGATCCAGTGCTGTCGAATTTCCAAAAACTGCAAAGTCGATACGGCGCATGAAAAACCCCTTACCAGAGTTAAACTGACTGGCATCCTAAATCCGAACACGGTTCAAGTCAAACCGAAAAACCCTCAATTTTTTCAGGAGTTGCCATTTTCCCTGACGGCCGCCAATACCTGTTCGGCGTGTTTGTCGGCACCGGATGGCAGCGGCGCCGCCGATGATTTAATCCAGGCGACGATGTCTTTCCATAATACCGGAGCCTGCAGGTCACGCAGCAGCATGTGATAACCGTTTTCATAGAAAGCGACTCTTTTTCGATGCTGCCGGTTTTGCATAAGATCCTGCAGAAAACGCAACGTAGGCTGTTTCGGAACAATCTCGTCCTTTTCGCCATACAGAACCAGCGTATCCGTCTGTATTTCCTTGGCGCTGTGCAGCGCCGCGTCCATTAAATTGGTCAGGCCGTACAGCGCTTCAACCCGCGTAGCCTTGATGACCAATGGATCACGCCCGAGTTCCCTGAGCATTTCGATATTATCGGATGGCGTGACCTTGACGATGCCTTTTCCGGTCAACGTCAGCCAGGGCATGGTATGCGACAGCGCCCACAGCAGTGTCTGTTGATACCAGGGCATCGTTTCCCGTCCCCAGACAGCCGGAGCAGCCAGAATCAGTCCATCCACCGGTGTTTTCAAGGACCGTGCCATCGTTGCGATAACAACAGCCCCACCCATGCTTTCACCCAACAAATAAACCGGCAGTCCCGGATGTTTATTCCTGATCAGCCGGACAAATAAATCCAGATCCTGCACATAGGCATCAACGCCGCTCCACAGTCCACGATGCGGACTGCCGCCGAAGCCGCGTTGATCATAGGCGTAACTGATAATGCCGTTCCGCCGGAAAAAATCGCCGGGCTGCTGCAAAAAACGGCTGTAGTCATTGAATCCATGCAATGCTATCAATACCGCCGAAGCCTTATTATTCTCGGGCAGCCATTGCCTGAGCGGTAAGCTGATGCCATCGGACGTTACATAAAGGTTTTCCAGTATTTGCCCATTCGTGACATGGGGACCGGGTTTATAAATTGCTGGGGTACAGGCGGAAAGGGTACAAGCAGAAATCACTGCCAGCATCAACATCGACAAGCTGAGCAATGAAGGAAAAATAAGGCTTTTCATTCGCGATTGTTATTCGTTCTTACAAAAAATCGATAGGTACGCACTATAGAGAGCTAATCAGGGGTGTAAGTTGCAATAGAGGCAGAGAAAGTATGACAAAATTGTTACACTATCACACATGGAAAATTCAAGCTATTGAAACAATAGATATTTTTACATTTATTCCGCAGTAATAAATATAGAGCAGCCGCCCTACCACTGGATGATAGATAGTCAAGCAAACCGCAACCTCTCAATGCTAGACTATGCAACGGTTGAAGCTAGACCCTATCGAACATTAGCTTCTTCACTGGAATATTTTATCCCTTGTCATCAGTCAGCGCCATGCCCCTAACATCGTTTCATCCCGTTATCGCCCAATGGTTCAACGCGCATTTCGATGCCCCATCGGACGTGCAATGCCAGTCCTGGCCGACCATACGCGCCGGCAAATCCACGCTCATCGCGGCGCCTACCGGATCGGGCAAGACGCTGGCGGCGTTTCTGGCCGCGATCGACCAGCTGGTGCAACAGGGACTGGAATCGCCGCTGCCCGATGAAACGCGCATTCTCTACATCTCGCCGCTGAAGGCGCTGTCGAACGATATTCACAAGAATCTGGAAGAGCCGCTGAGCGGCATCCGCGAGGGCTTGGCCGCCTTTGGCCTGCCCGACGTGCTGATCCGCGCGCAGACCCGCACCGGCGACACCTCGCCGGCCGAACGCCACGCCATGAAGCGCTGGCCGCCGCACATCCTGGTCACGACGCCCGAATCGCTGTATATCCTGCTCACCTCGGATTCGGGGCGCGCCATGCTCAGCACCGTGCGCAGCGTCATCGTCGACGAGATTCACGCACTGGCCGGCAGCAAGCGCGGCGCGCATCTGGCGCTGTCGCTGGAGCGTCTGGCGCAGCTGACCGCAACCCCGCCCGTGCGCATCGGCCTGTCGGCCACGCAGAAACCCATCGAAACGGTAGCGCGCTATCTGACCGGCACGACGGCGGCCGACTGCACGATCATCGATACGGGCCACGTGCGCCAGAGGGATCTGCAGATCGAAGTCACGGGCTCGCCTCTGGAAGCGGTCATGGCGGCGGAAGTCTGGGGCGAGATCTATAACCGGCTGGAAGAACTGATCGGCCAGCACCGCACGACACTGATCTTCGTCAACACGCGGCGTCTGGCCGAGCGCGCGGCCGCGGCGCTGGCCGAACGGCTGGGCGAACAGTACGTCACGGCGCATCACGGCAGTCTCGCCAAGGAACACCGGCTGTCGGCCGAACAGCGCCTGAAGCAGGGCTCGCTGAAAGCGCTGGTCGCGACCGCTTCTCTGGAACTGGGCATCGACATCGGCGACGTCGATCTGGTCTGCCAGCTCGGCTCGCCGCATGCGATCTCGACCTTCCTGCAGCGGGTCGGGCGTTCCGGGCACCAACTCGGCGCCGTACCGAAAGGCCGCCTGTTTCCGCTGTCGCGCGACGATCTGGTTGAATGCACGGCCATGCTGGCCGCGATCGGGCGCGATGAACTGGACCGCATCCAGATGCCGGACGCGCCGCTGGATGTGCTGGCGCAGCAGATCGTGGCCGAAGTCGCCTGCCGCGAATGGCAGGAAGCCGAACTGTTCAAAGCCTTCGTCGCCGCCTGGCATTACCGCGAGCTGAGCTACCAGCAGTTTCTCGACGTCGTCAAGATGCTCAGCGACGGCTTCCACACGCAGCGCGGCCGGCGCAGCGCCTACCTGCACCGCGATGCCGTCAACGGCCTGCTGCGACCGCGCAAGGGCGCCAAGCTGACCGCACTGACGAACGGCGGCGCCATTCCCGACCAGTTCGACTACGATGTGATCATGCAGCCGGAAGGGCTGTTCGTCGGCACGCTGAACGAGGATTTCGCGTTCGAAAGCCTGCCCGGCGACATCTTCCAGCTCGGCAACAATTCCTATCGCATGCTCAAAATCGAGCAGGGCCGCGTGTACGTCGAGGACGCGCACGGCCAGCCGCCCAATATTCCGTTCTGGTTCGGCGAAGCGCCGGGCCGCAGCGATGAACTGTCGCAGGCCGTGTCCGATCTGCGCGCGGCGCTGGACGCCAGACTCGAACTCGGCCAGGAAGCCGCCTGCCGCTATCTGGCCGACGACCTGCAACTGCCTGCCGCCGCGGCAGAACAACTGCTGCTGTATCTGGCCGCGGCCAAGGCGGCCTTGACCGTGCTGCCGACGCACCAGCGCATCGTGTTCGAGCGTTTCTTCGATGAAACGGGCGACATGCACTTCGTCGTCCACTCGCCGTACGGTTCGCGCATCAACCGGGCCTGGGGGCTGGCGCTGCGCAAGCGCTTCTGCCGGCGCTTCAACTTCGAGCTGCAGGCCGCGGCCGGCGAGGACAATATCGTGCTGTCACTGGGGCCGACGCACAGCTTTCCCTTGGAAGAGCCCGCACAGTACCTGAAAGCCGCGACCGTCAAGGACATACTGGTTCAAGCGCTGCTGGCGGCGCCGATGTTCCCGACGCGCTGGCGCTGGGTCGCCAACACGGCGCTGGCCGTGCCGCGCAACCGCGCCGGCAAGAAAGTCCCGGCCTATTTCCAGCGCAACAACGCCGAGGATCTGATCGCGGTGATTTTTCCCGATCAGCTCGCCTGTTTCGAGAATATCGCCGGCGACCGCGAAGTGCCCGACCATCCGCTGGTCAATCAGACCTTGTCCGACTGCCTGCATGAGCTGATGGATATCGACGGTTTGGAGCGCCTGCTGGCCGGCATCGAACAGGGCACGGTCGACATTGTTGCGCGCGATCTGGCCAGCCCGTCGCCGCTGGCGCTGGAAATCCTGAACGCACGGCCCTATGCGTTTCTGGACGACGCCCCGGCCGAGGAGCGTCGTACGCTGGCCGTGCAGCAGCGCCGCTTCATGGACCCGCAGACGGCCGCCGAAACCGGCCATCTGAATCCCGAGGCCATCGCGCGCGTACGCATGGAGGCCTGGCCCGAGGCGCACACACCCGACGAACTGCATGACGCGCTGGTGGTGCTGGGCTTTCTGACCGAGGCCGAAGGCGAGCGCGGCCCGCTGTCGTCATTGCATGAGCGTCTCGCGCACGGCTGGCCTGAGCTGCTGGAAACGCTGATCAAGGCCAAGCGCGCGACGGTCATGACTATAGCCGACGATACGCGCCTGTGGGTCGCGGCCGAGCGGCTGAAAGCGCTGCAATTAGTTTTCTCCGATGCCAGGATCGACCCGGTGATCCGGCCTGTGGATGCGAACGAAGCCTCGGATCGCGACAGTGCGCTGGTCGAAATCCTGAGCAGCCGCCTGGAAGGGCTGGGGCCGGTCACGGCCTCGCAACTGGCCTTATCGCTGCGGCTCGATGTATCCGAAATTGAAATCGCCCTGCTCGCCCTGCAACAGGAAGGCGGCATCATTCAGGGCAAATTCACCCCGGGCGCCGAAACCACCGAATGGTGCGAGCGCGGCTTGCTGGCCCGCATCCATCGCTACACGCTGAAACAGCTGCGCAGCGAGATCGAGCCGGTATCGCCGGCCGACTTCATGCGCTTTCTGTTCCGCTGGCAGGGCCTGGACGATCCGGGCACCGGCGAAACGGCGTTGCAGCAGCGCTTGTTGCAGCTTGAGGGATTGAGTCTGCCGGCGGCCAGCTGGGAGGCCGATATCCTGCCAGCGCGCATCCGGCCCTACGCGCCGTCCGATCTCGACAAGCTGTGCAGCGCCGGCAAGATCAGCTGGCTGCGCCTGCACCTGCCCGCCGGCGCCGCAAAACGCAAGAGCCCGGCCGGCAAGAGCACGGCTTTCAGTTTCATCGCCCGCGCGCATCTGCCGCACTGGCGCGCCTACGCGCCGCTGCCGGCTATTGAAGCGCTGGAATTGTCGGGCAAAGCCGAAAAAGTTTACGAGGCGCTGAAACAATGGGGCGCCAGTTTCTTCGAGGAACTGCTCGGCGAAACCGGGCTGCTGAAGTCGCAACTGGAAGAAGCGCTGGCCGAGCTGAGCGCCTGGGGTCTGGTCACGGCCGACAGTTTTCAGGGATTGCGCACGCTGATTACGTCCCGGCAAACCCAGCACCGGCTCAGCCAGCGCTATTCGTTTTACGATCCGTTCGCGGCGGCCGGCCGCTGGTCGCTGATCCGCAAACATCCGGCGGCCGAAACGGAGCGCCACCAGCATTGCGAGCACATTGCGCAGGTCTTGCTGCGCCGTTATGGCGTCGTGTTCCGGAAAGTGCTCGAGCAGGAAAACAACCTGCCGAGCTGGCGGGAACTGCTGTATGTGTTCCGACGCATGGAAGCACGCGGCGAACTGCGTGGCGGGCGCTTCGTGCAGGGCTTCGCCGGCGAGCAGTATGCGCTGCCGGAGGCGGTCGGCGTTTTGCGCGACATTCGCAAGCAGGCGAAACGCGGCGACCTGATCGCCATCAGCGCTGCCGATCCGTTGAATCTGACCGGCATCATCACGCTCGGTCTGCGCGTGCCGACGCAGGCAAGCCGGCGTATTCTGTACCGCGATGGTGTCCCGGCCGCCATGGGACTACGGGGAAAAGTCGATTTTCTGGAAGATATCGCGCCCCAAGACCAGTGGCAGCTCAAGAATGCCTTATTGCGCAGGCGCTAGAGAAACATAAAAAAGCCACCGCCGGTTTACCGGCGGTGGCTTTTATTCGACCAAGCATCGGAACAAGGCCCGACGCTTCTTGATTACACTTTTACTGCTGTTTTGTCAGCTTGCGCAGGTGATCGAAAATGAACTGCCTTTTAACGATCAGCACATAGCTAAACAGACCCAGCAGAATGCCATAGAACAGTCTGCCGATGGCAGAGGTTTCCTCAACAGCCGGCGCAGATCCGACCGCTGCCTGTTGAGCAGGAACTGTAGCCGTGGCCGAAGTTGCCTGGCCTTCGGCGCCTTTAACCTCAGGCAAACCTAAACTGCGCCAAGCGTCATAGTCCTGCCAGATCGGATAATTTTTCTTCCAGAAATCCTTCGAGAAGTAAGGTGTCAGGCTCATGCCATGCGTTTTAGGGATGCCTTTTTCATCCAGAAAGTCTTTATAGACTACCAGGCTGATATCGCCGCCCTCGCCCGTACCGTTGGTCGTAAAGGACTTTTCGACATGATCATGGAACATCCAGATGCCCTGGCCAAAGCTATGTAGACCGTCATCAACACCGCTCAATTCCAGATCGATACGCTGGGCGGGAACCATGGCATGCACATCGCGCGTGATATATGAACTCGGGCCGTTATCGACGCCGTCATAATGCGTGATGGTTGGTTTGTGACCATGGATATGGACACCCAAAGCTTCGGTATGGCCATTCAAAATACGCAATTTGACCTTCTTATCCGACTCCATCTCGATCAGCGATTCCCTTAATGTATAAGGGAAAGAACGGCCGTTGAGCATGAAATAGTCATCGGTCGCTTCGGTTACGTCGTAATCGACATTCAGATGTTTGGCAAGCAGGCGCGGATCATTGGCTGATCTAGCGACAATTTCATGCAGTTCCTTATCGGCAGACTCATAATGCAAGTCATATTCCCTGGCGTATTTTTCCTGGACGGCCACCGATGGATGACGCACTTGGCCATTACCGACGTTAAAGGTTTGCAGCCAGTTGTTCGGGCGATTTTCCTCAATGATGAGCATCCCTTGCAGGCCCATGGGAATATGGGTGTGTGGCTGCACGTGGCAGTGGTAATACATGGTTCCCGGTTGACGCGGCCTGAACACATAGGTTTTACTTTCGCCTGGCATGATATCCATGTTGCTGGTCTGACCTACGCCATCGTTGCCGTGGTCCATGCGGTCCATATAGGGATGATCTACACCATGCAGATGCAGGGAATGCGGCAGATAATGGGTGTTTTCAACAACCAGCCAGACCACGTCATCCTGTTCGACACGGATAGCCGGCGATGGCACGCGCAGCAAAGGATTGGCCTGAGGCTCATATAAGCTTAAGGTCGACATATCACGGGTCTTGGGCGCAAAGACCCAGAAAGTCGGCCGTATACCCGGCGCTATATCAAACTGGGTAGTCAATTCAGGGCTATCGGGGGAATGACCGTTCAGTTCGACGATTTCGAGTTTGATGACAATTTTGTCGGGGTCGCCATCGCCATCCATATCATCCGATTTGGTGATGGCATCGGCGGCCAGTTGAGTTTCCATCAAGGTTTCCATGGAAATGCCATTCGTGCCTTTAACAAAAGCGGCAATTTCGGCAGGGTTATCAGGCGTACACAACTTTGACGCCTGTATCTGTACCCCATCAATAACCTGATCCTGGCGCCATTCTTTTGGCGTGAAGTCAGAACATACCTCTTCCACCTCTCCCATTTCAACTTTGGCCGAAGGTGGTAAATCATTAGCTGCCTGTATCCAGGGAGGCATAAGGAGCATCGCAATACTCCAACTAATGGTAAGAAGTTTTTTACGCATAACATGACCTCGGAAAATTTCACTCATAAAATAACTCGCCGATATAAAACGGAAAGAATACAAACGCGACTATTTTAAACGAATCTGGCGCAAATTTCTTTCTTAACGCCCGAATAAAATAAAAACGGCAGTATTTTCAATATTTTGTGGTGGGTCTTGAATGACAATCAAACCCTTGATGTGTGATTTGATAATTGCTTATAGGATTCTGTTTGAAACGACAAACTGGTTTTTTCTCTACTGTATGGGTCATTGCTTACCCATATGGCCGGCACAAAACCGCCATGCAATATCTCTCTCATCCTTGCGAACACTCTCCTCTTTTACACAAGTCAACTGATTAGTGCCAGTCGCATTATATTAACAAAACATTCGACTTAATCAGTGACAAACAGTTCCCCCCTGCTCCATGCTAATCGATTGACTGTCAACCCACCCTAAATACCACTATTTTTTTAATGTTATTATTTTTGATTCTATTACATTTTTCTGTGATTTTTAACCTTAAATGGCAAATTTTTGCCTGAGATCGGGAAAATTCTCTTTTATGAAGCAGCAATTTTGAGAGTGTGAAAGTATTCAATTTGAAGGATTTAAGCACGGATGGCACGAACGTCCCTAAAGATGGAGGTGATAAAATTGTGTCTGGAAGTAATCGAGAGCACGAAGTTTAATGCATTGATTTAATTTATTTTTTTTCGTGTCCTCGGCAACCGCTGAATTACAGGAATGTAATGAATTCAGAAAATGCATAATGCCATGGATGGCGTGTAGTAGAGTAATGCAGGGGCAGTTGCCGAGAGGTAAAGTCCTGACCGGATATTACAGCGTCAATAGTTTGATTCCAAGGCATGATTTCGTGATTTAGAATTTAAATTGTATGGCTATACTTAAGCACACCACTCCAAAACCGACTGAGGACAAACCATGTTGATTACCACCACCCCGAATATCGAAGGCAAGAAAATCACACAATACTGTGGTGTTGTAGCCGGCGAAGCCATCCTCGGCGCAAATTTGTTCAAGGACTTTTTCGCGGGAATCAGAGATTTGGTTGGTGGAAGATCCGCCACTTATGAAAGGGAGCTTCAACATGCCCGGGAAATCGCGCTTCAGGAATTGCGGCAGCAAGCGCAAGACATGGGGGCAAATGCCATCGTCGGAATTGACCTCGACTATGAGGTTCTTGGTAAAGGGAATGGCATGTTAATGGTTTCTGCCAGCGGAACGGCGGTCGTTATTGAGTAGCGACTCAGACGGACCGGGAGCGCCTGTCGGCTATTAAGGACCCGAATGACTTGCTCTCGTTACCCGGATTGATGGAAAAGCCGGGACAGGAAAATAGCCACCCCGGCCTGAAATTGCTCCAATACAAATTTTCTCAGCGGTCGGGCCTCTGCAATTTGGGCAACAGGCCGGGCTCAATACCATAAACCGCCTATTCTCCAGCGTGGCCTGCGCTGGACTCTTTGTAAATGTAATGGAATCGTGAGCGGTTTGGAGAGCCCCGAGGAATCGGTGGCAGGGTTATGCATTATTTTGAAAGAGGATTTCAAATGTTTTATCCGTTCCTCGGTCGCAGGATGCGTTCTTAGCAATGACGGTTCAGGCGTTCCGTGTCCGGCCAGAAACAACCACTCGAACAAGCCCGCGCTATAATATTCCATCTTGAATAATGCGCTCGCCAATCCATCCGGGTCGCCTGTCAGGTAAACGGCATTCACATCGGCTTCAAACTCGCGCGCTCTCGACAACGCGAGCTGTAGCAGGCTATTGATAATAGGTGCAAAAAGCATCATTATTATTGCCGTCCAAGGCACTACAACCCCGGTCAGCAGAAACATCGGCAAGTTGATCAGCAATAATAACTGACCCAAAGTAGACAACAAACTGGTCATTCGGCTCAGCATATCGGCGATATCCATCACCTGAATGTCATTATTGTTGATATGGATGATTTCATGGGCGATAACAGCGGTAAGTTCACGCACGCTCAGTGCGCGCAGCAGGCCGTCAGTCAGCACGATAGCGGATTTATCATGGTTACCTATGGCAAAAACATTCATGGTGCGGCTGGACACATAATACAGTTGTGGAACGGCCCCAAGTTTAGCGCTTTCCGCCAATTCCGAAACCAGTTTTTGCAGCCCGGGAATCTCATTATGACTCATCGGCTTTGCCCGATACAGATTAAGAATGATATCGGGCGAGAACTTGATGACAATGGGCAGCAGGGCTATGCTGATCATCACCATCCACTTTAATCCTTCCAGCCCCGTTAACAAATAACTGATAAGGGCTAATAGGAATAGCATTGAACCAAGTAAAATCATCGACTGAAAAAAATTAGTCAGCCGGTGCTGATTGAATTGTTTTTGTTCTAGGATTGCATGCATATTCACTGTTTCATCTCGCTTTTAAGTAGTGCTGTAATTTCTTCCCTAATAACGACTTCTTTTTCTTGCAACAAATTCGCCAACTTATCCAGCACCTCCCGATTGGTGCTAATCACTTCACGGGCGCGCGCTTCGGCTTCCTCAACCAACGCCTTGATTTCATTATCAATAAGACGAGCAGTCTCATCGCTGTAATTACGGGATTCCGACACTTCCGTTTCCAAAAATTGCAACTGTTGCCGTTTGCCGTAAGTCAACGGCCCCAGCTTTTTGCTCATGCCCAGACTGCAAATCATATTGCGGGCAATCTCGCTGGCTTTTTCCAAATCATTCTGGGCACCGGTCGAGATGGTTCCCAGAGCTAATTCCTCGGCAATACGCCCCCCCATCAAAATAGCCAATTGATCCTTAAGCTCATTTTCAGTCGACATAAACTTTTCCTCCACGGGCAGTTGCAATGTAAAACCCAGAGACGATACACCGCGAGGAATAATAGAAATTTTATGCACCGGTTGTCCGGTCGGCACATGTTCGGCGACCAGCGCGTGCCCCGCTTCATGGTAGGCGACCCTGCGTTTTTCATCGGGACCTAATGCGCGATTTTTCTTTTCAGGACCGGCGAGTATGCGATCGATAGCGGCTTCGAAATCTTCCATTTCGACTTTGTTGTGGCCAACCCGCGTCGCTATGATTGCCGCCTCATTGGCGATGTTGGCGAGGTCGGCGCCGACCAGTCCCGGCGTGCGTTTGGCCACTACGGTGATATCGATGTCATCGGACATAACCATTGCCTTGGTATGTAATTTAAGAATCTCGATGCGATCCTGCAGATCCGGTTTATCAACTATAATCTGACGATCGAAGCGCCCGGCGCGCAACAGCGCTTTATCCAGAATCTCGGGACGGTTGGTTGCCGCCATGACCACCACGCCGACCGACGTATCAAAACCGTCCATTTCGGTCAGCAACTGGTTCAGAGTCTGTTCGCGTTCGTCATGACCGCCGAATGTTACCGGCCCACTGCGCGACCGGCCGATGGCATCAAGTTCGTCGATAAAGATCATGCAGGGGGCTTTATTGCGCGCCTGTTCGAACAGGTCGCGAACCCGGGCGGCGCCCACCCCGACGAACAATTCGATGAATTCGGAACCACTGATATTAAAGAAGGGCACGCCCGCTTCGCCGGAAACCGCTCGTGCCAGCAAGGTTTTACCGGTTCCGGGCTGTCCGACCAGCAATATGCCCTTGGGCATGCGCCCGCCCAGTCGTTGAATTTTTTCCGGTGATTTCAAAAAATCTATGGACTCTTTCAGTTCCTGCTTGGCGCTGTCGGCGCCGGCCACATCGTCAAAGGTAATCTTGGGCAACGTATCCTGGTGAATACGAATTTTATTACCCAGATTCAGAAATTCCCTTTGTCCCCCGGTAGTACGGCGAATAATCCAGGACCAGATAAAGACGAATATTAGAATCGGTATGATCCAGTTGAACAGAATATTGGCCAACCAGTTTTCCCCGCTCCTGACTACATATTCAACATTATTCTGTTCCAGCATTTCAGCCAGATCGTTTTGCCACAGCGGTACCGTCATGAATGGCCTGGATGGCTCGTTCGGATCGTCGGATTTGATCACGCCGGTGATGTAACGCTCGGTAACGACGGCCTTCTCGATTTTTGCTTCTTTCAGATATTTAAGAAACTGGCTGTAAGGGATTTCATCGCGTTGAACTTCCTGGATGCTGTTTAGCACAGACAGGGTCAGTATGAATAATAGCGCCAGGTAAATGATTTTGCGCTGCTTGGAGCCGGGCGTTTTTTCAGCCACGGGTTTATTAAGTTCAACCTCTGGCTCCTGCCTGGAAAAAAAACCGGAAACGGTCTGCAACAAGTTCTTCAGGTAGTTGTATAGATTGATTAATAAAGTCTTAATATTGTTTTCCGGCTTATCCATTATACTGATCCCTCAACCTAAAGCGGTGCATTAAAAGCGGCACAGATATTTAAATGATGAGCGGTCCAAATCGCCTATGGGCGGATATCCGCCTGCCCCTGAAGAAATGCGAATAAGACCGCTTCCGCACCCATGAAGCGCTTTCTGTGATCATAGAAAAATGACTCCCCAACCGCCTGGCGGGCGCGTTTTAATCTCTATTTGATTGGCATTGCATCCGTGCAGCCTGGAAAGCCCTTACCATTCAGGCACATGCCGCACGGCGATCAATTTGCGGCATTTCATGTGCGAAATCAATCGTATTCGATGACTCAAGCACGGCAATAACCTCTTCACAGCTGATCGTATTTTTATTCGAATCGGCAATATAACCGGCCAGTTTGGAAATCGCTTTCCAGTTTTCATGATCGTTTACAAAGTTAAAGGCTACATTAAATAACTCATTCAATTTCTCATCCTGTTGCTGTTTGTTGGATGAGTAACTCTGTAAATATTCATAAGCCGATTCAATATCAGAACTGCCGCCATAATTCTTCAACGCGTTTATATTGACCAAACGATGATTGAATAACTCGTTATCGGTTTCAGCAACATGTTTGGCTTCGGCCAATGGACCGACCAGCAAGTTAACGATGTCCGCATCAAAAGCGGTGACATAATCTTTTACCGTCCGACTCATTGCGTCATCCTGGCCTGTTATTTTTTCCAGCAAGGCTTCCATCGAATGAGGCAACGACTGAATTAACCGTCCTCCTTCCACTTTAGCGATACATTCACCCGGAACTGTGTGGCCTGCATTTTCAAAGTCTTCGGGAGACGCTTCTTTTATATCCTTAAATAAGATTTGAAAGAAAACCGGGGGAAGATCACGTGCCTTGTTGTTTAAATAAATAGCTGTCGCATGCCCAGCTTCATGAAAAGCGATGCATCGCTTAAGTTCCGCGGACTTGTTGTCAAAGCGTGGAACATCAATTACTTTGTTTCGCTTCATATCGAATACCATAGAGTATGATTCCGTGTATTTACACATTAATAATTAAATTTATTTTGGATAAAGACTGCAGAGAGTGGGAAATTCCTGTTAATAGAGAATCACTCTACTTCCTGAAACCAATAGAAACACTGATTGTTAATTTCCTGTTCGGCTTCAAGCCAGTCTTCTAGTTCGTGTCCGGCTGCAAAACCTCTTTTTTCGGCTTTGCAGAAAGCGCGTTCTGCCACCATATCCCGAAATACTTCGGGATCGATAGCGGTAGTGGGTATATGTTGTACGGGTTTACATTCATCTTTCATTTTTCTTCCTAAACACTGCGAAGAAATAGTCATTGGGGTTCATTTTATGAACAGATGAATAAAGCCACAATCCGTATAATCACCTACCCAATCAAATGTTTAGGCTCAGCATCAAAGATAACCAATACTGTTTGATTTTGGAAAATGTATCAATTTCACGACATCAACTTGGTGAGATTTTTAGCGTCAGGCAGAGCGAGTGGAAAATAAAAATCACCCTGTCCCAAATTACAACCCATCTCTATCAGCTTATCTTTCTGAGCTTCGGATTCAATCCCCTGAGCAATGACCTGTAAATTCAGACTGTTTCCCAAGGCTATCACTGAACGAATAACGGCTTCGTAGTTGGAATTGCACAACATTTCAGATACGAATGAACGGTCAATTTTCAGTTTCTTAACCGGAATACGTTTTAAATTAATAAGTGAAAAATAGCCCTTGCCGAAATCGGCAATAGTCAAATCCATTCCTGCGTCAGCCAATCCATTCAAGGCTTTGATGATGTGCTCGGCATTGTCCATAAGACTGCACTCATTAATTTCCAATTCCAGGCAACGGGGCGAGAGCTCGTGCTCGCGCAGTATGCGTTCCACTGTCGCTAAAAAATCGGAACGCAGTAATTGAAACGCCGACACATTCACTACGATTTTATTTACCGGCACCCTCTCGTCCAGCCAACATCGCATCTGTCTGCAAGCTGCCTCAACCATCCATTCGCCCAGCGCCAGAATGAACCCGCTTTCCTGGGCTACGGGAATAAAGCGCGCAGGCGGTATCAGTCCCATTACCGGATGCTGCCAATGCACTAATGTTTCAATACCGGCGATGTTTCCGGTTTTAAGGCAAACCCGCGGCTGGTAATACAGAACCAGCTCACGCTTATCTATCGACTGCCTTAACTCAGTCTCTACAGCCATTTTTTCAAAGGCTTGCGTGGTTAATTCCGGTCTGTAATATTGAAAATTATTGCGACCTTCTTTTTTGGCTCGATACATCGCTGCATCAGCATTTTTTATCAAGCTGTCGGAGTCATCGCCATCCCGAGGAAACAAACTGATGCCGACACTGGTAGTTACTTGCAGGGTATGACCTTTGACTTCCACCGGGATATTAAATGTCTCAATCAGCTTTCGGGCCAGAGTGGCAGGACTTTTGGTATCGGAAACATCTTCCATGAACACGATAAACTCATCACCGGCATACCGTGAGACAGTATCCTCTTTTCTGACCAGATTCTTGATCCGCGTTGCCACTTCTTTCAACAAACCATCGCCAACGGCATGCCCATAGGTATCATTGATGATCTTGAAGCGGTCAAGATCGAGAAACAAAACGGCCACTTGAGAACCTTCCCGGCGTGCATTCTGCAGCGCATGATTGATACGGTCCTTTAATAACATCCGATTGGGCAGTTTGGTCAACGGATCATGATAGGCCAGAAACCCGAGGCGGTTCTGATCCTTTTTCAGATGGGTTATGTCCATAACCACGTAAACATGATGCGTTGTCCTGCCCGTTGCGTCCTTGACCTGGTTAATGGTCGTCCAGCACGGAAAATCATCGCTATTTTTGCGCCGATGCCATAGCTCGCCTTGCCAACTGTTGCCGTTTTTTCTGCTGTTGCGCAACGCCTCATCAATTTTTATGGCATCTTTTGGGGATTGAAAACAATGAGCCCTCTTGCCCAAAACCTCCTGACGGGAAAAACCGGTTAAGATCGTGAAGGCAGGATTCACCGAAATGATTTTATTGTCCTGATCTGTGACAACAATGCCTTCGCCTGTATTATTAACGATAACCGATGCCAGACTTGACTCCTCCTCGGCCCGCTTTCGCCGGGTAATATCGGTCAAAGTCATAAAAACCTGATGAGGCTCTCGCTCTCCCGGTAGGAATTCCGGTACGGAACTGGACATCACCCAGGTATGGTTTTGCTGTGCATGATTAAACAGCCCCATGACGACATTTTCCACAGGCTTGCCGGTACGCAAGGCCAACATGGCCGGATGCTGATCATGAGCAAGAACCGAGCCGTCTTCCTTAACAATTCTTGAGCAAGTATCGGTCAATGCGCGCCCCATCATATTATCAAGCGGCATCCCCATTATTTGTCCAGCAACCTGGTTAGCGGAGATCACCGTTCCCACATTACTCAGATAGATCACGCCCAGCCCCATGTTTTCGAGCAAACTGCGGTATTTAGCTTCGCTGACTTTTAATGCTTCCGCAACCAGATTGCGATTCGCCAAGCTCTGCATGAACAGAAAAAAAGAGTTAACGCTTTGTGACTCATCCTTAAATAAATTGAACATAATTTACTTACTCCCTCATCACATTACATGATAAAGGTGTTACCGCGCCTGAATACTTCAAATATGCCTGACAATTTGTGTGGCAATTTTTACATCGGATCAACATATTGATTCTCTCCATTTGGATCCCAAACTTCAGCTTGAAAGCGACCTCTTTAAGCCACTGTTTTGCGATACGAAAAACTGGAGCCCTCTTCACGCTCGACTCCAAAAAACGCGAAGAGGAACAGCAAAATCTAACTAGTTTTTAATGATCGTTACTTGATGCGATTATCCTTATCGACCTACGGCTATCCTCATTCCTTCGGCATTCCGGTCAACGCGCCGACTGATAATTTACCGATCGATTACCCGATGGTTACAGAATTACTTCTACTTATCTTTGCATGTCTTGCCGAAATTTTTTCTTCGATCTGGTTTTGGTGGATTTGTAATATTCAAATTCATCATCCATGAATTTTTTTTCTTTTAACTCAATATCAATCCCAGCTATTTTATATTGCCAATCAAAACTTTGATGTTGTTTAGATACATTAACTGCCATTTTGAACTCACTATTTCATCTGAATTTTTTGAATATCAACCATAATTAAATTTAAAAAGCCGTCCCATTCAAAAAAACGTGCAACCCCTGAAAAGCATCCATAAAAAAATACTTAACCCAAACGGGCTCTTACAGAAGCTAAACTTTCAGATTTTCTAAATTTATTTTTATGGTTCGCATATTTATAAAAGAAAAAACTTGATTAACAAATTCGTATATTCACCTAAGTATTTTTACGCATGGCTGGTTATCGCAAAATGTAGTATTTTTCTAACAAACTTTATTTGATTCAGATTGAGACCCTGTTTCATGAGAAGTGGTCCGCAACTTATCGAAAGACAGTCATTCTGGAAAAATTCATAACTATCCAATTCCAGCTTTGCTGGAGTCATTGGTTCAGATGCTTCCTTAATTCCCATATAAGTTGAATTGATATTGCGCACCTCATCAAACAAGGCACTGAGGCTAGTGATGATCGCTTGTTTTCAACATTAATCTGGTGTGTTAAGCTGAATTTCTATAATTAAAAAAATATGATAAAACAAGAACTTAATTCAGCCAAGGTAGCAATTTAGAGGTCTCTATTCCGTGAAATCAGGCGGCAGTAAAGTAGAGCCACGAATCGCATTAGAGTCCAGTGCTCGAGACATGCACTATAAAAAGCACTTGATGAATTCCAGGCTGCCCGTGGTCGGCATCGGAGCTTCAGCGGACGGGCTGGAAGCCCTGGAGGCATTTTGCTCCAATCTTTCATCGCCTAGCGGTTTTGCCTTTGTCATCATAACCCACCACCAGCAGCCCGGGCACACGAAGCTATTATCCGATTTACTATCCGGAGTTACCGAAATACCGGTTATTGTCGTTGAAGACGGCATGGTGTTGAAAAAAAATCATATCTTTGTATGCCCGCCCGGAAAAAACCTGGCGCTATTCCATCATCGAATGTATGTTATGGATAGATCCAGCCATGGGACGATGCATTTACCTATTGATTTCTTTTTACGTTCCCTGGCGGAAGATATACAGGAAATGAGTATTGGCATCCTGCTTTCAGGTATCGGCACGGATGGCACTTTGGGCCTTAAAACGATTAAGGCAGTGTCGGGCATGACCATGGTGCACGCCCCTGAAACCGCAAAGTTTGGCGGCATGCCCAACAATGCCATAGCGATGGGCGATATTGATTTTATATTGCCTGCTGAAAAAATGGGGCAACAATTGGTCCAATATATTGAAGCGTCTTATTTTAACAATTTTCAGACGCTGGAGCCGGCGGAAATGCTGGCAGCCACCGAACCAATCCAAAAAATTTTCATTCTGTTGCGCAATCGTACAGGCCATGATTTATCGGCCTATAAACCCACTACTGTCAACCGCCGCATAAACCGGCGCATGAATATCCATCAAATCAAAAATACGGATGCTTACGTGCGATTTTTGCAAGAGAATCCGGTCGAAATAGATAAATTGTTCAAGGAATTGTTGATCAACGTCACCAATTTTTTCAGAGACGAACCTGCATTCGAGGCGCTAAAACACACTGCCTTGCCGAAACTATTTGAAGATAAACCCGACAACTACGAAATGCGTGTATGGGTTCCGGGTTGTTCCACCGGCGAGGAGGCCTATTCCCTTGCCATTTTGCTTAAAGAGTATAACGAGCAATATAAAAAATCATACAGTTTTCAGATTTTTGCCACCGACCTGGACGAGTCATCCATTCACCAGGCACGGGAAGGTACTTATCCGATCGGGATTGCCGCCGATGTTTCACCGAATCGGCTGGCGCGCTACTTCGATCAGGAAGACAATCGCTACCGTATCAGCAAGGAAATCCGCGATACCGTGATATTTGCCATACAGAATCTGCTTCAGGACCCGCCATTCACGCGTATTGATTTGATCAGTTGCCGCAACCTGCTGATTTATCTGGGCGCCGAACTGCAAAAGCAGATTTTCCCACATTTCCACTATACGCTGAAAACCGGCGGCCTTCTGTTTCTCGGCACATCCGAATCGATTGGCAATTTTAACCATCTATTCTCAGTCATTGACAAAAAATGCAAGATTTATCAGCGAAAAAACATCCATATCGATTTGCCGATATCCAAACCCGGCTTACTACCGACAAGCTCACACAACGTCTCGTCAATGGCACATAAATTACCCAAACCAATCGCTCAACCCGGTCATATCGCCCGACAAATAGAAAAGCTGTTGCTGGAATACTACGCACCGGTCTGTATTATCATCAACGAACACGGCAAAATTATTTATATTCATGGCCATACGGGAAATTATCTGGAACCCGCGCAAGGCCAGCCCAACTGGAATATCATTGAAATGGCCCGGGAAGGCTTGCGCGTACCGCTGGCGACATCGCTGCGCAAAGCCAAAAAAAAAGGTGATATGGACATCATCAGCAATGGACTCAGAATCAAAACCAACAATGGCATCGAAACGATCGACCTGAAACTGGTGAGGATTTTCGAGCCGGAAGCGCTGCAGGATTTGTTTTTAGTCAGTTTTCATCCGCATCATGACAAACTCGTCACACAGACTGGCGAA
Organism: Methylobacter marinus A45; assembly: GCF_000383855.1. Taxonomy (GTDB): domain Bacteria; phylum Pseudomonadota; class Gammaproteobacteria; order Methylococcales; family Methylomonadaceae; genus Methylobacter; species Methylobacter marinus. The sequence continues at coordinate 3,659,938 of NZ_KB912877.1, read as the reverse complement.
CAGGATAGCAACCCGGTCCCGGGCAATGAGAGTGATAAAGAGCAACTCGCGCAGGAACTGCTGTTTACTAAAAAATCCCTGCGTGCAACGATAGAAGAGCTGGAAACCTCGAACGAAGAGCTCAAGTCCACCAATGAAGAATTGCAAAGCTCCAACGAGGAACTGGAAACCTCCAAGGAAGAAATGCAGTCATTGAACGAAGAACTGAATACCATCAACAGTGAGCTTCAAACGAAAGTCGATGCCCTGTCCAAGATTAATGATGACATGCAAAACCTTCTGAACAGCACGAATATCGCGACGATTTTTCTCGACAACAACCTTAAAATAAGACGCTTCACCAAATCGGTCGTCAACATTGTCAACCTGATCAACAGCGACATAGGGCGACCTCTTGGCGATCTGGCCTTAAGCCTTAAATATGACTATTTGATCGATGATGCCAAAGCGGTGTTGCAAACGCTGATTTACAAGGACACGGAAGTACAATCCACAAATGGTGCCTGGTACCTGTTGCGTATCCTGCCGTATCGAACCGCGGAAAACATGATTGACGGACTGGTTATCACGTTTATCGATATCGGCAGATTGAAAAAAGCCGAACAGGCGGCGGTAGATGCCAGTATGGCCAGTGCGATCGTCAACACGGTCTGCCATCCCTTGTTGGTGCTCGATGAAAATTTCAATATCATTACCGCCAATCCGGCATTTTATAAGGCTTTCAATCCTGCTAATGAAAATCTGACAGAACAATCGTTCTTCACTATCAATGGCGCTGCCTGGGACACGGAACAACTGCGCGGCCATCTAAGCAAAACATTGAATCACAACACGACCTTTGAGGCGTTTAACCACAGCTATGAATTCCCGGTAATCGGGAAAAAACATTTAATCCTCAATGGCCGCTTACTACAGCAGGCATCGACAAACAGGCGCATCCTGCTGACCATCGAGGACATCGAACGGGATAAGTCATGAGCACAACCCTCCAAACTCCACTAATGCTCAGGCTGAAATTCCGCACCATTACCCCGGCCAGCACCCGCATGGACTGTGTGCGCCCATTTTTTCACCTATCCGCGGGAATCAATCGCCATGTTTAATTCATTTGACAGGAATACCGATTACGAAATTCTCCAAACAGATGCGGAGCACCTGCTGGTCCAATACCGAGAAAACCTTCGCAAACGGGCGGAAACGATGCTTAGCAAATCCGGCACCGATATTACTCGCATGTCCAGCCAGGATATTCAAAAGCTGCTGTTCGAATTCCAGGTTCACCAGATAGAGCTTGAATTACAGAATGAGGAACTTAGCCGAACGCATCAGGAACTGCTCGCCTCTCGTGATCTGTACGCCAACCTGTATAATCTTTCCCCGGTAGGCTATCTGACCCTGAATAAAGACGGTGTGATTCTGCAAGCCAACCTTACCGCCGCCCGTTTATTAGACCATCCCAAGGAAAAGCTCATCAACCGGAAGCTGGCTCAATATATTGATCCGGCTGACCAGGACCCGTATTATTTATTCCTGCGCAGCCTGATGACGGAACAAAACAATCAAACGCTGGATGTCCGGCTCAAACACAGCAACGATGATGTTGTCTATGTGGAATGCCAGGGTAAAATCAATGACATCAATGATAATGACAGCGAAATCTGGCTGACCTTGAACAACATCACCGAACGCAAACGCGCCGAGGCAACCATCGCCAATCTCAATAAAAAACTGGCCCAAAAGGTACTTAAGCAGGATTGCGATTTGTCTCAGAGCAATCAGAACCTGACCAAGCTGGTTGAAGACCTCAGGCATTCAAAACAGCAGATACTGGAACGCGAGGCAAAGCTTAATTCCATTTTCAATGCCTCCATAGAAGGTATCATTACTTGCGACATGTCCTGCAAAATCATCTCCGTGAATGCCGCGGTCGAAACCATTTTTGGCTATACCGAGAAAGAACTGATTGGCCGGCGCATCAATAAACTCATGCCTCTTTCGCAAAACAAATGCTCCCATCGGGAACGAAAAAGCTATAAGCAGGAAGCCGACATGCCAAAAGTCCTGGGCCGCATTCGCGAAGTGGAAGGCATGCGCAAGGACGGTTCCGCGGTACCACTCGACATCTCCATCGCCGAATTTACGCTTGATGGCCAGGACTATTTCACCAGCATCGTCCGTGACGTCAGCCTGCGCAAGATGCAAGAGCGCCAGCAAAAATAGCACCTGGAGGCACTCTCCCATGTTATGCGCCTGGGTTTGATGGGAGAACTGGCGTCCGGTATCGCCCATGAAGTCAATCAACCGCTGACAGCGATTGTCAACTACACGCAGGCCTGCCTGCGTTTTATTCAGGCCGAAAAACCCGATCTTTCGAAGCTCAGCTCAATCCTGCAAAAAACCCATGATCAGGCCTTGAAAGCAGGACAAATCATTCATCACATGCGGGAGTTTGTCAGATCCAAGAAAATACATCGCTCGACCGCCGACATGAACGCGCTGATCGAAAATGCGGTCAGCTTATCGGTGACCGATTTAAAACAATATAATATTCTATTGACTTTTAACCTGGCGGACGACCTGCCTGCCATTTATGTCGATAGTGTTCAGATTGAACAGGTGATCTTAAATCTAGTCAGAAACAGCATTGATGCCCTAAAAAATTTACCACATAATAAACCGCGAAAACTGTTTATTCAGACACTGCTGAATGATGATCACTTTATAGAAGTAAAAGTTAAAGACAACGGCATCGGACTTGGCCAGTCCAGCCAAAAAAAGATATTGACGCCTTTTTATACGACTAAATCGTCCGGCATGGGAATGGGATTATCCATCAGCCAATCAATCATCAAATCCCATGATGGCGCATTATACTTTGCCAGCAAACCGGGAAAAGGCAGTACTTTTTACTTTACTATACCGGTACGGAGGAAATCTGATGACGCACAATAAGCCGGCGACCCCTATAGTCTATTTAGTTGACGATGAATTTGCCGTGCGCGATTCCCTGACGCTATTGATCGAATCGACAGGACAGCCTGTCATGAGTTTCGAATCGGCTGAAGCCTTTTTAGATCACTATAATCCTGAGCAACCCAGTTGCCTGCTTCTGGACGTTAGGATGCCATCCATGAGCGGACTCGACCTTCAGGAAGAACTCATCAAAAGAGGCATAGATATCCCCATAATCTTCATCAGCGGCCATGCCGATGTGCCGGATTCGGCAAAAGCATTCAGAGCCGGAGCCGTCGATTTTCTGGAAAAACCGTTCAATGAGGAAATTCTGCTGAGCCGTATCGAGGAAGCCCTTAGCAAGGATGCCCAAACCCGGGAACAGCTCAGGGAGAAACGCAAGATACTTGACCGCCTCGATCATTTAACGGCCCGCGAAAAAGAAGTGCTGAGCCTGATAGTCAGAAGTCATTCCAACAAAGAGGCCGCCAGAATACTCGATATCAGCAACCGCACCATTGATGTACACAGAGCCCATATCATGGAAAAGATGCAGGCTGAAAATCTCGCCGAATTGATGGTGATGGCCATGCAATGCGACCTCCTGTAAAAAACCAATCCCTATTTAGCACGATAACCACGCGCAGCAATTTAATCGATCATCCGCTAAAAATACATTAACTGATGCCACTACGCAGATAATTGGCTCAGGCGCCCGCAGGGTCGAACTCACTGGTCCTTTAGGGTATTCGACCAAGGAAAAAGCCGGAGTGCCGGCACACTAACAGGCAACGCGAAACCCTTCTGGGCACAAGTACCCCCATAGGGCATAAATGAATTCTCACCTACAGCGCGACTCAGGTACCGCAATGTTCACAGAAAAACATAAAATGATTCGTGCGTAACCAGTACATTAATTCCAGCCAGCACGTCCCAATCCGTATAAGCGCTATTTTTTTTATTTAAAATGTTATAACATAACATTTTTGAATTCCTGACAGCCGCCGCACCGCTGACGACTGTCAAATTCAGTTAATTAACGTTCAAATCCATAATGCAACCATGAGCAAACCCGATTCTCACAATACACAAGCACCCCTTGCTCACGATCACAAAAAATGCATTACCGAAGCCATCAGCATGGCGGAACGGCTTTGCGTCAAGCGAGGGGTAAATATGACTCCGATTCGCCGCAAAATACTGGAACTCATCTGGGAAAGCCACAAAGCCGTCAAGGCCTATGACCTGCTCGATCACATCAAGCCACTGAACTATTCCGCCAAACCGGCAACCGTCTATCGGGCGCTGGATTTCCTATTGGGCCAGGGCCTGATTCATAAAGTGGAAAGCCTTAATGCCTATGTCGGCTGCAACTGCTCCGACAGACAGCATGAGCAATTATTGTTGATTTGCGATCAATGCCATGAGATCGAAGAGCGCGCCGCATTCGATGTCATGCACGCCCTGACATCGGAAATCCAAAAAGCCGGCTTTATCATCAGTTATAAATCAATTGAGATCCACGGCACTTGTGCCGCTTGCGCGAGAGCGAATGCCTGAGTCGGGCCAATATCCGCACGAATCAGGCTTTTTGGTTGTTATGTTATAACATAATTTAAGAATAATCGCGTAATCCCCATTTCAATCTATTTGCTACTTAATATTTAACACATCCAACTAACAACAATGAAGAAAAAAATCGCCCTTTTTTTCATCTCGGCTGGAGCGGTCAGCGTTACCGCTAAAGCAGATGACGAACAACCCCAGAAGCTGGAAACAATCGTCATCAGCACCCCACTGACGCAAACGATCTCCAGTGCCGCACGCCCGGTAACGGTATTAAACGATGATGAACTGCGCCTGAAAGCAGCAAGTACGATTGGTGAAACCTTGAAAGATGAAGCCGGTATTACCAGCCAGTCATTCGGGCCGGGCGTCGGCACGCCCGTTATTCGCGGCCAGTCCGGGCCGCGCGTACAGGTTCTGCAAAATAGCCTGGGCACCAATGACGCATCGTCATTAAGCCCTGATCATGCCAACAGCATAGAACCGTTCTTTGCCGACCAAGTCGAAGTCCTGCGCGGCCCCGCGACCTTATTGTACGGCAGCGGCGCCATCGGCGGCATCGTCAACGTCATCGATAACCGCATCCCGGAGCAGGTTCCCGAGCGCCTGATTCAGGGTGCCGTCGAACAGCGCTATAATTCCGTTTTCGAGGGCAAAACCAGCGCCTTTAAACTGGAAGGCGGCAAGGACATGTTCGCCTGGCATCTGGACGGTCTGTTCCGCGAAAGCATCCCGATGCAAATTCCGGGACTGGCTATCGACGAATCCGCCGAAGCCGCGACACACACCGAAGACGAGCATGAAGAGGAAATACTCAACAGCAACGGACGCCTGCCTAACAGTAACGCGCGCGCCAAGAACGGCAGCGCCGGATTTTCCATAATCGGCGACAAAGGCTTGCTAGGTTTTTCCGTCAATCATCTGGAAAACAATTACGGCGTACCGCCAGGCGCTCATGATCATGTCCACGAAGAAGAAAGTCATGATGATCAAGCCGAGATGCCAGAAGCCGTGCGCGTCGATATGCGGCAAACACGCTACGACATCAAAGGCGAACTGATAGACCCTTTCGCGCATGCCGACAGTTTGCGCATGCGCCTGGCCTACACCGATTATCAGCATGTGGAACTGGAAAACAACAGCCCCAGCACGCGCTACGAAAACGAAACCTTCGAAAGCCGGCTGGAGATGATGCAGAAATCATGGGCTGTTTTCGATCACGGCGTCATCGGCATGCAAACCAAAAACAGCACCTTTTCAGCGACCGGCGCCGAAGCCATCGTACCGAAATCGCAAATAGACTCCTACGGTTTCTTCGCCGTCGAAGACATCCACCACGGCGACTGGATTTATGAGTTCGGCCTGCGCGGCGAACACCAGACGATCTCGCCTGAAAGCCGGACGGCACGCACGCATACGCCGATCAGCGGCTCGGTGTCGGCCCTTTGGAACATCACCGACCAGGAATCGGTCAGCCTGGCCTTCTCGCGCGCCGAGCGCGCCCCGGGCGTGCAGGAACTGTTCGCCAACGGCTTGCATCTGGCTACCCGCAACTATGAAATAGGCAATGCCGACTTGCGCGAGGAAACCGCGCATAACCTCGATCTGGGCTTTCATGTCGATAGAAACTGGATACAGGCCGACGTCAGCTTTTACTACAATTGGGCTAATGACTATATCGCGCAGATTTACGACGGCACATTCTTCGATCGTGACGCCGACGCCTTTGTCGACGCATGCCCCGCCGGCGACTGCACGCCGGTCGTCCGAGCACAGCAGCGCGACGCCGAGTTCCAGGGCTTTGAAGCCAATTTCACCTTTCCCTTGCTCGAAACCCGCTACGGCAAGCTCGACAGTACCTGGTTCGGCGATTACGTGCGCGGCCGCTTTACCGATGGCACAGATGTCCCGCGCCTGCCGCCGCTGCGCTACGGCACGCAGCTGACCTGGTCCGACATGGACTGGCAGGCCAACATCCGCCTGACCCGCGCCGAACGGCAAAACCGGCCCGGCGAGAACGAAACCGAAACGCCCGATTACTGGCTGCTGAACACCAGTGCCAACTACCGCCTGGGCGTGGCCGAAAATACCGACTTAATGCTGTACGTCAAAGGCAACAATCTGCTGAACCAGGAAATACGCAATTCCGTCTCGTTCCTGCGCAACTTCGCCCCGGAAGCGGGCCGAGGTTTTGAGGTAGGTCTGCGGGTTGATTTTTAAAACAGGCATCACGCATGACATTTTCCCCTGAACCAGACAACCGTATTCCCGTCATCGTCCTGAGCGGCTTCCTCGGCAGCGGCAAAACCACATTATTGAACCAGCTGTTAAACCATGCCCCGCGCTCGGCCGTTGTGATCAATGAATTCGGCGCCACACCTGTCGATCAGCAGTTGCTCAGGCAACACAACGTGCCGTTGAGCGTCCTGTCAGGCGGCTGCCTGTGCTGTCAGGTACACGGAGCATTGACGCCGCTGCTGAAAAACCTGCGCATGGCCTGGCAGGCGCAGGCCGAGAAGCCGTTCGACCGCGTGTTGATCGAGACCAGCGGCATCGCCACCCCCGAACCGATACTGGACACCTTGTTAAGGGAGCGATGGCTGGCATCGCGCTATCGTCTGGATGGCCTGATCGTAACGGTTTCGGCCGCTGCCGGCGAGGATGCCTTGAATCGGTATCCCGAAGCCCAGGCCCAGATTGTCTGGGCCGATACATTGATTATTACCCATACTGATCTGGCGGAAGACCGACAAATCGATAGCCTGACGGCGCGCCTGGACCAATTGGCCCCGGCGGCGGCAAAGCTTCACGCCGTGCATGGCGCAATCGATCCTGATACCTTGCTCACTTTCCAGAAACAGCACCGCTATCGATTAATATCCGATCCGCCTATACCTGAGCACCGCTTTGGCAGCACTACGCTGCAATTCGACCAACCTGTTTCCTGGCCGCGCCTGCAGGCCGCGCTGGAGAACCTGATGATGCGGCATGCCGACCGGTTGCTGCGCCTGAAAGGCGTGGTTTACACCACTGAACACCGTCGCCCCGTATGCGTGCAAGGCTCGGCCGGGCGATTGTTCCCGCCAGCACTATTGCCTGCCAGGACTTCCGAAGATGGCCGCGGCCGCTTGGTGTTCATCACTGACGGCGAGATAAAAGTCCTGCTCGAATCCGTAACGGCAGCCCTGTAAACAACGGACATGCCATAAATGCGGACTCATTTCCAAGAATTCACACATTTCCATCAGCCCTGATTAATCACGGGGCGCACAGCCATTCTGAACTTTCAGTTTTTACCTGAGTTTTACCTCGCATCGTTCGTAGCCTAATTACTTTAACCTGAATATTTCACCACGAAGGACACGAAGTACACGAAGGCTTTTCAATTCAATTACTTGCAAATATTTCATAATGAGCTCATGAAGTTATCTGTGAGAAATGATAATGCCATGATTTTCTTCGTGTTCTTCGTGTTCTCTGTGGTTCCATGAAATATCCGGGTTAAACCGCTGATTTGTGCTGGTACAAATTCTGCTTCATTGTTAAATGAGCTCGAAAATATCCAGGAATCGGCCTTATTTCTGTCATTTTTCCAACATATTGCAAATTGAATGTTCGAAGTTCGACAGAAACCGGACCGATCAGGTGAGCTGCGTTTTTTCAGCCCACCTTCCGACAACACAAAACCGTGAGAGGTATCAACAATGGCAGAGTTTTACGTTGAGGTTAATGCTCAAAGCAATGGGGACCATGTGGTTCATAAAGCGGATTGCGATCATCTTCCCGGCAAGGAAGCGATTCAATACCTGGGAGCCATCAGCAATTGCAACAGCGCCCTGAAAAAAGCCGCTCAATTATTCAGGCAGGTTAACGGGTGCACGCATTGCGCGGCGACCTGTCATACAGCCTGAGTAAAAAACTGATCCGGCAAAGCCGAACGGGATGCCAGCGGCTGGCGACAGCCTGCGGAGCATCCGCTCATCTTGCCGCATGCTGATGACGGACGGTTTGAACATTCATTCTGCTTCAATCTGATCAGCGTTTGCTACTGACCTGACACCTTTTATTGCCGTGTCAGAAGCGCTGTTCAAGTTGCGGAATGAATGTTCGGTTTATGTGACCGGACATGGCACGGGCACTTAAGGCAAAAAGCCGAGGCGGCGCCTCGGCCCCTCCAAATGAGGACTTTTCAAGAGAAGATTAAGCTATTGCGCGCGTCACCAGTGCCGGCCCTCCCGCAGCAGGTCGACCAGGTCGTTATTACGCAAGGGACGACTGACATAGTACCCCTGTACCAGATCGCAATCATGGGCGCGAAGGAAGTCGAATTGCTCTTTGGTTTCCACGCCTTCGGCGATGACTTCTAGGCCGAGTTTTTTACCCAGCGTGATGCTGGCCTCGACAATGGCCGCATCGTTGGTATCGAGGGTCAGGTCGCGCACGAAACTCTGATCGATCTTAAGCGCATCCAGCGGAAAACGCTTGAGATAGGACAGCGATGAATAGCCCGTGCCGAAATCGTCGATGGCAATGCGAATCCCCAGTGCCCGTAGTTTCTTCAGGATCTCGATGGTGGCCGCCGGGTCCTGCATGATGATGTTCTCGGTCATTTCCAATTCCAGCGCATTCGGCGGGATGCATTCTTCCTTCATGATGCGGCACACCGTGTGCAGCAACTCCGGGTCGTTGAACTGGGAGGCCGATACGTTGACGGAAATACGCATGCCGTGAAGCCCCATTTCTCTAAACTCGGCGCAGGCCTGGCTCAGGACCCACTCCCCGACCGGCATGATCAACCCGGACTCTTCCAGCATGGCAACAAAACCGGCCGGCGCTACCAGGCCGCGTTGCGGATGCCGCCAGCGGATCAATCCTTCCATGGCAACGATATGGCCGGTGCCAAGCTCCACCTGCGGCTGGTAATAAACCACAAACTCGTTGCGCTTCAGCGCCAGGCGCAGATCAGTTTCCAGGGTCAGCAGTTCATGGCTGCGGGTATTCATATCCGGGGCGTAAAAACGGTATTGATTATGGCCCGCCGCAATGGCCTGATACATGGCCGTGCCGGCATTACGCAACAAATCTTCGGCATCGATTCCGTCATGCGGATAGATAGCGATACCGGTACAGAAGGTGATGTAAGTTTCCTGGGCGCCCAATGACATCGGACGCTCGAAAGCGGCATAAATTTTGCGGAGCACGTCTAATATATTTTCCGAACGCGGCAGATCGCCGGCCACCACCGCAAACTCGTCACCACCATGGCGCGCGATGGTGTCATTAGGACGCAGCGCGGCCTGCAGCCGATCGGATATTTGCTGGAGCAAGGCATCGCCGACCGCGTGCCCCATGCTGTCATTGATCCGTTTGAAGTTGTCTATATCCAGAAATAACACGGCCACGAATTTATCGCTGGACCGGGCTCGTTCCAATTCCGCGGCCAGACGGTCCATCAACAGAAACCGGTTCGGCAGGCCGGTCAGCAGATCATGGGTCGCCTGATGCTGCAATTCGGCCTCGAAACGCTTGCGTTCGGAAATATCACGGGCAATCGTGGACAGGTATTCGACCTTGCCGGACGCATCATGATGCGCCAGCAGTACTTGAGAGACCGGTACTTCTATCTCGTCCATACGCCGCAAGGCGGTCTCCCCGGACCAGGTGCCGACACGGTGAGCGATAGGCAGCGCTTCGCTCTGTAACAGGTGCGCTATGCGTTCGGGAAACAGTTCTTTCAGACAGAACTTGCTGATATCCACCTTCGGGTCAAGGCCGAGCAAACGATAACCGGCATTATTAAGGTACCGCAGACAGCCGGCCGGGTCGAGAATCGCAACCAGGTCGGTAGTCGCCTCCAGAATGGTGACCAATTGGGCTCTCGCTTCTTCGGCCTTTACCCGTGCGGTGATATCACGCCCCGTGGAAACCAGGTGGGTAATACGTCCCTGATCGTCCGTCAAGGGCGTGATGACTTTCTCCTCATAGAACAGCTCGCCGTTCTTTTTTCGATTGACCAGGGTGCCCCTGAATATCTCGCCCTTGAGCACTGTTTGCCATATCACCTGATAAAAAGCCTTATCGTGCCGGCCGGATTTCAGCAGCGAAGGTTTACCGCCCACGGCTTCGTCTTGCGCATAACCGGTCAGGCGTTCGAACGCCGGATTGACGTATTCGATGCAGCCGCGCGGATCGGTAATGATGACACTGTCGGCCGCCTGCTCCACGGCCAGGGACAGTTTGCGCAGCATCTCCTCGGCCTGGCGGCGTTCGCGCCGCAGCTTCGCTTCTTCAAGTTCGCGCTCCACGGCCGGCACCAGGCGAGTCAGGTTATCTTTCATGACATAGTCCTGAGCGCCGGACTTCATCGCTTGTACGGCCGTATTCTCGCCGATCGTGCCCGACACAAAGATGAAAGGCAGATCGAGGTCGTGCTGCCTGACGACTTCGAGCGCCCGCATACCGCTAAAATGCGGCATCGTATAATCGGACAATACGATATCCCACTGCTGTTTCAGGGCCTCGGTTAAAGCCGGCTCCGTCTCGACCCGTCGCCAATCGACCGACCGGCCGCCCTCCAGCTCCAATTGATCCACCAGCAGCAGCGTATCGTCTTCGGAATCTTCAACAATCAGTGTGCGCAAGGGTTGTGCGGAATCTACACGCTTCAACATAACATTACCTTTCTCTTCCATACGATCAGTCTGGTGGTGGCTCATTGAGCAGTATCCAGTACAACCCAAGCTGGCCGGCCGCCCGAACGAATTCGTCGAAATCGACCGGCTTGCGCACATAACTGTTGGCGCCCAGCATATATCCCTTGAGCCGGTCTTCTTCCTCATTCGAGGAAGTCAGCAGGACAACCGGCAGCAATTGCGTACGTTCATCATCCCGAATGCGGCGCAGCACTTCCAGACCGTCTATCTTGGGCAATTTCAGATCCAGCAGCACAACCAGCGGCAAATCATGAGGATCCCGCCCGGCATAAGCCCCCGTACCAAACAGGTAATCCAGCGCTTCAGCGCCATTGTGCGCCACGACTATGTCGTGTTGTACATTATTCTTCTCGAGGGCATGCAAAGTAAGCGCCTCATCATCAGGATTGTCTTCTACTAGAAGAATGACCTTTTTATTCATAAATCCTCCCGGGCTTCCAGCGTAAAATAAAATACCGCTCCATGTTCGACCTCACTCTCGGCCCAAATACGTCCGCCGTGTTTGTGAATAATGCGTTGCGCGGTCGCCAGTCCGATACCCGTGCCGGGGAATTCATTGGTATCGTGCAGTCGCTGAAAGGCGCCGAACAGTTTTTCGGCATATGCCATATCGAAGCCGGCGCCATTATCGCGCACGAAATAAACCGGCTCGCCATCCTGACTCTGCACGCCGAACTCGATCCTTGCATCGGCTTGCTTGCTGGTAAATTTCCAGGCATTGCCCAACAGGTTATCCAGCACGATGCGCAACAGCCGGGCATCGCCCCAGGCAGTCATATCCGGCTGTATCGTATACTGCACAGTGCGGTGCGGCTCCTGCTTGCTCAGTTCCTCGATCACCTCGCCGGCAAGCGCGCTCAAATCGACGTTTTCGCGTTTCAGCTCAGCGCGGGTAATGCGTGACAGCTTGAGCAGGTCATCGATCAGTGCCGCCATGTGCTGGGCGGCGGCACGTACCCTTCTCAGGCGGTCCCGGCCGGTGTCGTCGAGGCGATCGGCATACTCATCCAGCAAAATACGACTGAAACCATCCACGGCACGTAACGGCGCACGCAGGTCATGGGAAACGGAATAACTGAAGGCCTCGAGTTCGTGATTGACCGATTCCAGTACCATGGCCCGGTCGCGCAAGGCCGTGTTCAATTGCCGGATGCGCTGCTCGATTTCCTTGCGTTCGCTGATATCCTCGATGATGCCGTCAAAATAAAAATTGCCGGCGCTGTCTTTTTTCATGGCGGCGCTAACGGCCCCATAAAACTCGCGCCCTTGCAGAGTGACCAGTTCTATCTCTTCGTTACCGACAAAACCTTGCTGCATGATTTTGTCCGTAAACTCTTTCCAGCAGTCCTTGTCCCGGCACAAATCACTGACCGGATGCGCCTGTAACTGTCCGGCCGATTCGGCCTCGAACATGGCGACTATGGCCTGATTGACTTCCAGGAACCGGCCATTCGCCGCCGGCGTCTGGCGATAAACGCCGACCGGCAGATTATTAACCAACTCTTGATACTTGGCTTGCGCCTCGCGCTGAGCCTGTTCCGCTCGTTTGCGCGCCGTCACATCACGAATAATACTGATAACGAACAGTTCCTGTTCTATTTCCATCGGGCTCAGGTTGATCTCCACCGGCAATTCGCTGCCGTCCTTGCACAGGCCGTACAGATCGAGGCCGATTCCCACGGGACGGACCACCGGGTTGGCCATATAAGCTTGACGATACCGCAGGTAATCTTCACGGAAGCGCTTGGGCACCAACATTTCAACCTTTTGCCCTAGCAGTTCATCGCGCGTATAGCCGAACCACTTCTCGGCCTGGGCATTGACCAGTACGATCGTCCCATCGCGATTGGTCATGACGATGGCATCGGGCGCCGATTCGAGCAAACCCCGAAAGCGGGTTTCGCTGGCGCGGAGTTCTTCCTCGGCACGCTTGCGCTCGGTAATATCGCGAATAATGCTGGTGATGAGTTTTTCCCGCTGGGTCTCTAATGGACTCAGGTTGATCTCCACCGGAAATTCGCTGCCATCCTTACGCAGGCCATGCAGATCAAGACCGCTCCCCATCGGGCGGACAGCAGGATGAGCGGTATAGTCTTTCCGGTAGTGCTGGTGCTGTTCGCGATAACGCTCGGGCATTAAGTGTTCGACCGGCTGCCCGAGCAGTTCGTCGCGCGTATAGCCGAACCACTTCTCGGCCTGGGCATTGACCAGTACGATATGTCCTGCTTCATTGACGATGACAATGGCATCGGGCGCCGATTCGACCAGTCCACGGAAGCGGGTTTCGCTGGCGCGTTTCTCTTCTTCAACCTGCCGCCGCTTGACACGGTAATGGGCAATAAACCAGCTGACGACACCCAGAAGCAAGGCCAAGGCGAAAAATGCAAGCCATCGGGCTTGGGCTACCGACCTCTCTGCAAGCATCTCGGACGACACACGGGCGACCAACAACCAACGTTCATCGCCGGCAATAACACCATCGCGGTCTTCTCCAAACATGCTTTTCGGAATAATGGCTCTGTAACTGAAAAAATCGCCGTCAGCCATGAATTGTTGCCGTTCGGGGTGCTCGATAATAGATGACCAGGCGGCTTTGTACTCGTTGGCGAACGTTCTGTCCTGGCGGTCCGGATACATGAAGCCCCATTCATCTTCAGGGCGGGCACCGCTCAGCCAATATCCCTGGTTATTGAGCAGCCACAGGCTGCCGATGCTTTGTTCGCAAATGGCCCGAAACCGGTCAATCAGTCGTTGTCCCCGATAATTCAACAGGATGATGCCGCGTTTTTGGCCGCGCCGGTCGAACACCGGCGTGCCGAACCTGATCACGGGCTTGATCGGCTGATCGATTTGACCGCGCTCGATACTGAGATCGAATGAGGAAATGTAGATTTCGTCCTTGTTCAGGGCCAGCGTGCGCTCGACAAAATAGAGTTCGGACCGGTCCTGCAATTCCTGCGTCGGCACGATCATCGGCTGTCCCTGGTTCCAGTTGATGCGTATTTTTTCCCGCCCCTGTTCATCCAGAAACCGGATCTGATCATAGAGCTGGCGATATTTGACAAAGGCGAGCAGATCGGCGCCCAGGCGTTCCAGGATCTGGGGCGTTTCCCGCCTGAGCCAGTCATTCAGCACCGGCTGGTCTCTCAAGTACAGTATATCGCCGTGCAACATGCCCAATTCTTCGGCAATGGCCTGGCTTGCACTTTTTATACTCTGCTGGCCTTCATCGCGCATGAAGGCCCGCGTCGAATTTTGATGGGTTATATGAATGCCCCAGAAAACGGCGGCCAGCACCAGTGTCAGTAGCGCCCATATCAACATACACTGGCGTGCTATCAACCAACCCCGATGATCCTTGTTTGCATTAAAAAACCTTCCATTCATAATGGCTACCACCATTTTTGTTTGTCGTTTTTAATATCGTGCTGAATCAGTGCGTTATTTTCAGAAAGTTACGTTAAATTTATCCTCATGATTACTTATATTGCACAAGCGTGCCGCCCCTTGAGTCTCACCATATTCAGTTGGCTGGCGGGGATTCACAGTGTCCGCATTTATACAGTGTCTGCATTTATCGATAGCCGCCCCAGTCCCAGAGCCCGATTGAAATAAAGTATGCCGTTATTGACATCTGGAATCTGATCTAAATCCAACAAACTGCGTAACATCAGCTATTGTTATGAAAATCTGACCAATATTGGTGTTGAAAATTCGAAACATTTGAACTTGCCTCGCCCCTGGTAATCGTATTTCGACTGCCAGGGGAACACCGCGCGCTGAAAGACGGATCAAACCAGCCTGATTCCGTCTTTTTCTATAAGGATAAGTTGCTTCTTGTACAAGGCGCCAATGGCCTGCTTGAACACTTTCTTGCTGACGCCGAACGCCGCATAAATAGCTTCGGGCGGACTTTTGTCGCTCAGCATCAAATAGCCGTCATTCTGCTTCAGACTGGCGAGAATTTTATCGGTGAGTGATTCGACTTTGCCGTAACCGGGCTCATGCAGCATCAGATCGATCTTCTTATCGTCCCTGATCTGCTTGATGTAACCGTCCAGCTTCTGCCCCTTTCTGAGCGGCTGGAATATTTCGTTGTTATACAGCAGTCCCCAATGGCTGTTGTTGACGACAGCCTTATAGCCCAGATCGGTTTTATCGGCGATGATCAGCGACACTTTCTGGCCCGCCTTAAAATCGTCCGATTCTTCTTCCAGCCATTCGTCCAGTTTGGTCGATGCGGCAATGCGGCCTTTGTCATCCAGAAACAATTTGACCAGATAAGACTTGCCGACCTCCATTTCATGATGCTGTTCACTGAACGGCACCAGCAGATTCTTGGGCAGTCCCCAGTCCAGAAAAACGCCGACATAGCTGACCGACACCACTTTCAGCCAGGCCACATCATCCACCTGAGCCAGAGGCTTTTGCGTCGTCGCGGCCAGATGACCTTCCGAATCGACATAGACGAACACGTCCAACGTATCGCCCGCCTGGCAATTGGCCGGCAGTTTTTTATCGGCCAGCAGGATTTTCCGGGTGGTTCCGCTATCGAGATAAATCTCATAGCCCAGCTGTTTGGCGACTTTCAGCTTGTTGATTTTGCCGATATGAATCATGAATAAATACTCGCTTAGTCTTTGGAGAATAGCTGATTCATACGAAACATTCGCATAAATCAGCTTTAATATGTGGGGGCGACTTCAGTCGCCCAGGGCGATTGCCATCAGCAGGGCGACTGAAGTCGCCCCCACATGCTCAAGTTATTTCATGCACATTCCTTAGCTGGTGATGACGAATCGCACGGCATCGAGCCGCAATTGCGCCACCTGAATGTTTTCATGCAACAGCATCGCCCTGTCCTTCAGCAGTTCGATCTCTTCCTCTTTGATAGTCGGATTGACCTTCTTCAGTCTGGCCAGGCGTTTTATCTCGCTGGTCAATGAGTCCAGCATGGCCTTGGTCGCATCGGCGATCAGCACCTGCATGTCGGCATTGGCTTTTTGCTCGGCTTTGTCCAGCATCTTGACAAGGTGCTGGCGCTGGCCGTTCATAAACGCCACTATTTTCTGCTTGTCGAAGGTCGTTCCTGTTTCGACCAGACTGCGGTGCTCTACGGTTTCGCTCAGGTCTTTGATATTTTGGTCAATCAGGACCCTGATAGGCGTAGGCGGCAGAAAACGGCCGATCTGCAATTCGGCAGGGGCGCTGCACTCGACAATGAACAGACATTCCAGCAGAAACTGCCCGGCTTTAAGATCGCTGTGTTTGACCACGCTGACCGCGGCGTTGCCGGTTTCGCTGGACAGCACCATATCCATGGCCCCCGTGACCATCGGGTGCTCCCAGGTCATGAACAGCATGTCTTCACGCGCCAGCGCACAGTCCCGGTCAACGGTTACGGTGACGCCGTCTTCAAGCAGTCCCGGAAAATGGGCGAGCCGCAAATGTTCGCTGGGCCTGAGGATGAAGCAGTCCGGCGAATGAAAATCGGTATCGACGCCGTAACACTCAAACACATCTTCCATGTAGGGCCAGAGCACGCCTTCGTTCTCGTAGGACTTGAGCTGGTCGATAATGGCATTGGCCTGTTCTTTGCGGCAGGAATTCAATTCCAGCAGTTGGTCGCGGCCGTTATGCAGTTCGATTTCGATTTCCGCCGTCAGGGTCTTCGTCTTATCGATAAAAGCGTCTATCCCGGCCTGATCTTCGGTTTGCAGAAAAGCGGCCAGATCGTCGTGCAGTCGGTCGGCGACCGGCTGGGCGGCCGAACAATTGCTGCGGAAGGCGTTCAGCCCTTCGTCATACCAGCGATACAACCGGTGCTGCTCGGTATTCTCCAGATAAGGCACATGAATCTGGATCACATGCTTCTGACCGATACGGTCAAGCCGCCCGATGCGTTGTTGCAGCAAGTCGGGATTGGTTGGCAAATCGAACAGAATCAGATGATGGACAAACTGAAAGTTGCGACCTTCGCTGCCGATTTCGGAGCAGATCAGCAAACGTGCCGCGCTTTCCTGGTCGGCAAAATAGGCAGCGGCGCGGTCGCGCTCGATAATCGACATGCCTTCGTGGAAAACCGCCGCCGCGATGCCGGCACGATTTTTCAGTGACTGCTCCAGGTCGATCGCCGTTTGCGCGTGCTTGCAGATCAGCAGGGCCTTCTGGCCGGCCAGTTGCTTGATCTTATCGACCAGCCAGATATAGCGCGGATCTTGTTGCAGATCCTCGGTATTGGTCTGTCCGGTTAACGCATAACCGTAACGCTCCCGTTCAGGGAAACCCTGCACCGTTTGCCGAGAATTTCTGAACAGGATGCGGCCGGTTCCGTGATGATCCAGCAAGATCCTGATCAACTCATCGCGTGCGGCCGGGGCTTTGGCGGCATCGTTCAGATTTTGCAGCAAGGCTTCCACGTTGTCGTTTTTAAGCAGTGTCCTTAACGATTCTGTCGCAACTTCATCAAGCGGTTTTCCGGCCAGTAATACCTTGGCCGCATCGGCTACCGGTTCAAAAAGCCGCTCTTCTTCCAGGAACGCGGCAAAACTGTAGAAGCGGTCAGGGTCCAATAGTCTTAACCGGGCGAAATGGCTCTCCTTGCCTAACTGCTCCGGCGTAGCGGTCAACAGAATCAAGCCGGGCGTTGACTGAGCCAGTCTCTCGACAAACAGGTAGTCGGGGCTTGGCGCTTGCTCGCGCCATTCAAG
Source organism: Methylobacter marinus A45 (assembly GCF_000383855.1). Taxonomy (GTDB): domain Bacteria; phylum Pseudomonadota; class Gammaproteobacteria; order Methylococcales; family Methylomonadaceae; genus Methylobacter; species Methylobacter marinus. Next base: position 3,641,997 of record NZ_KB912877.1, on the reverse strand, counting down.
ATGATGGGCTTCATCGACAATGACCATATCCCACGATACCTGTAACGCCTGCTGCTGCCGGCGCGGATAGGCGGCGAAGAAGTTCTGGCTGCACAGCACCAGCTGCTCGGTCGAGAACGGGTTGTCGCCGTGCGTTTCGAGACAGCGTTCCTCATCGAAGATACTGAACCGCAGATTGAATCGCCTGAGCATTTCCACCAGCCATTGATGCAGCAGACTTTCAGGCACGATGATCAGGACACGGGTACTCAGCCCGTTGATCAGTCGGTGGTGCAGGATCAGGCCGGCCTCGATGGTTTTGCCTAAGCCCACTTCGTCAGCCAGCATGATTCTGGGCGCGGAGCGGTTAGCCGCCTCCTGGGCAATAAATAGCTGATGAGGAATCAATGAAGTCCGCCCGCCGAGCAAGCCTTTAACGGGTGATTGCTGATGTTGCCGTAGACGGCGCCAGGTCTCGAACCGCAACTGGAACCAGGCGCTGGGGTCGATTTGCCCGGTGAATAACCGGTCCTGAGGTTTGTTAAATTGAATGTGGTGATTCAATTCGACTTCATCCAAATGGACTTCCCCGCCAGCCTCATTTTGGGCGATATAAGTAATCAAGCCCTCTTGCTCAACCGTCCTGATTACCTTCAGCTTGATCTCGTCGATCGATTCAATCTGGTCGCCTGGCGAAAAACGGACACGCGTTAATGGCGCGTTGTCACGCGCATATATACGCCGCTCGTCACTGGCCAGAAAAAGCACGGTGACACGATTGCCTGTTACCTCAAGAATAAGACCTAAACCGAGTTCTGACTCGGTATTACTTATCCAGCGCTGGCCGGGAATGAAATTTTCCATTTATTGCTATGCCATTAAAATAATTTAGTCAAAAAACACTGTCATTATAAGCGTTACATAAATTGTTACGGCAATTAATTATTTGCTTTTCTGCCCCTATTCGTTTTATTTGAACAGACTTGATAATTGCTTCTGTCAGTCGTTATGGATTGCCGGGGTGGGCTGATTGAATAATAAACAAGAGCAACTATACTTCCAGGGTTTATCTCCGGTTTGATGAAGCGGAAGCGGTCCTTGAAAAATACGACAATAAGATATAGCTCTTTAATATCAGTGCTTAATTTTCATCTACTTAAGCATGAGCTTGCGATTTAGCAGAATCTGTTAAGCCGTCATTAAGGTTTGACCGCTTACCATTTATCCAAACTCATGGTTATCAATCGTTTTGATTAAAAACCTGCTCGGAACTAAATTACTTAATTGAGAAGGATTCCTATGAAAAAGTTGCTTTTTATCATTCAATTGGCTGCGCTTGTCGCAGTATATTCCTCGCCCACATACGCGTCCGGAGGCCATGGCAAGGGCCGTGCACTGGGACACTATAAACACAAACATAAGCATCGCCCGGTGGTGATAGAGAAACACTATTATCATGAGGAGGTAAGGCATTATCCCGCGCCGCCACCGCCCCAGTATTCGCGCCCGGTCGATCAACGCTCCACACAAGGTCTGGTGGGCGGTGCCTTAGGCAGTGCCTTAGGCTATGAAATGGGCAAGGGAGATCCTGTCGCTTCCGGTCTGGGCGCAGCCGCAGGTGCTTATATCGGCAATGGCATGAGCGGCCGCTAACAAAATATTCCCTTTCAACAAAAAGAAAACCTGCCCGGCGAAATTCAGGCAGGTTTTTTTATCATCAAAACACCAGCTCCAAAACGTTCCCAGCCGCCCTATTCAACCAATGAAAATACATTACACTTATAAACTGAATCCCAAAACTCAGCCCAGGTAACTGTATTTTATGTTCTTCTTTAATCGTATCGCGCTCAGCATTTTTATCGTATTGAATGCGGGGTGTGCAAAAATCCATCAGGCAGAATCGGTAGTGACATCCGATTTCCTTGACGACTATTCCTTGCTTAAGAAAGGCTCGCAAAATGATGCCCTGCTAAGTTACTGGAACAGCGGGACGGACTGGACAACCTATAAAAAAATTATTGTCGCCCCGGTCATTATCCGTAAAGTCCCCGATTCCGAACTTAATGAATTGCCCCATGCCGAGAATTACCGGCTAAAGGAACTGTTCGAGTACAGAATCCGCGAAGCCTTGAAAAAGGATCATAAATTAGTCACCAAACCCGGCTCTGATACATTGCGCGTTCAATTCGCCATTACCGACGCGGAATCCGCTATCGGAAAAGCCAGTGTCGAAGGTAAAATAACCGACTCACGCACCGGCGAATTGCTTATGGCTTCGGCCGACTGCCGGGCAGGCAGCAATAAAATATTGCCTAACACATTCCATAGTTGGGAGGATATCGAGCAATCCTATCAATATTGGGCTGCCCAATTAAGCTATCAGCTTTGTGAAAAACAAGGTCATTATCCGTGTCAAAAACCGGAGTAATGCCTGCCGCACCGTCGCGCAATGGTAACTGTAAAAATTCAACGCCTCTTCCCGAAAAGCATTATGCTATCGTTTCATTTAATAATCATGAGGATTTGCCATGCCCTATACCCAAGATATTGTAGAGGAGCTTAACATACTGGTCCGTTACAACCTGACGACCACTCAAGAGGGCATTAAGGTTCATAAGACAGCGACCCCGGAAATTATCAACGCTACCCAGCGTTTATATGATAAAGGGCTTATTTCGCAGAAAGACGGCGGCTATCTGACCACTCTGGGCCGTGAAGTTGCAGAACAGGCCCAGGCTATTCTTGATATACTCAAACCAGCTTAAAAAACCCAAGGATTTGGCCGTAAATAATTTCCCGGTTTGCGGATGCAATTAACGGTTATGTAGGGTAAATTCACTTGTACCTTTTAGAGTATTCGCCCAGGCGACTTAAGTCGCTCCTACAAAGGCATTTGTTCATCAAGGTTCAAGGATGCTATTAATTGCCGCATCCTAAACAACGCCTCAGGCTCGCTATTTCGCCGATCCAACGGCGAACCAAATAAAAAAGGCCTGCGGTTTTAACCGTCAGGCCTTTTTGTTCAAGCTATCTATCTATTGATCAGGCTTCAAGCACAACCGCCGCGCGTAATTTCTTCATGGCATTTTGTTCCAATTGCCTGATTCTCTCCGCTGACACGCTATAGCGCTCGGCAAGTTCATGCAAGGTCGCTTTTTTATCTGCCAGCCAGCGACTGGAAAGAATATCGAGACTGCGTTCATCCAGTTCCGACAAAGCCTCGGATAATAAACTCTGCTCGTGCCCTCCCCAATCTTCATTTTCAAGCAATACAGCCGGATCAGTGCCGTGCTGCTGAAGATAATTGACAGGGGCGGCATAACTTTCGTCCGCCGAGTCATCGGTGGGCATATCGAACGCCATGTCCCGGCTATCCAGGCGTTTTTCCATTTCATAAACGGTATTGACATCGACATCGAGGTCCTTGGCAATAGCCGTGGCTTCGTCATTGGACAACCAGCCCAGATTCGCTTTGGATTTGCGCAAATTAAAGAACAGCTTGCGCTGCGCCTTTGTTGTCGCGACTTTTACAATACGCCAGTTTTTGATGACGTACTCGTGAATCTCGGCTTTGATCCAATGCACGGCAAATGAAACCAATCGTACGCCGACATCAGGATCAAAGCGCTTCACCGCCTTCATTAACCCGATATTACCTTCCTGAATAATATCCGGCATGGGCAGGCCATAACCGCTGTAGCCTCTGGCAACATGAACGACGAAACGCAAGTTGGACATCACCAATTCCCGAGCCGCTTCCAGATCGCCATGATCTCTGAATCTCAAGGCTAACTCGCGTTCTTGTTCGGCAGTCAATCGAGGCATCTGCCTGACAACATTCAAATAGGCATCAAATGTACCGATTGATAAATCCGCGGGTAAAGCTAATGCATTACTCATGATATCCCCTTAGTAAAAATCTTTGTTCGAATTCTAGCACTCCATTCCTAAGAGTGCTAATAATTTTCTAAGTTCACTTGTTCTACTCGGGTTTCAGTTGTTGAAGCTGGTAGCTGAGCACAGCCCACGATCCTAATACGCCGAGCAGAGAGGAAATAAACAACAGGACCAGTGTTTCCGAATAGCTTAAAAACAATAAATGAAAATCGCCTTCGTATAAACCGGAGAGCTCTTCTATAGGGCGCTTCAATATCAGCATCATTACAGCAACGATAAACCATGCCGCCACACCGGAAAAAAAACCGATCCAAAACCCACTGTACAGGAACGGTCGTTGAATAAAGCTGTTGGTGGCGCCAACCAGCTTGGCAATAACCACTTCTTCGCGACGATTATGCAATTCCAGTCGTATGGTATTGCCGGTAACGAACAGCACAGCGACTCCCAACAGCAGGCTTAACAAAATACCGGCACGTCGTGCCAATTCCATGAATGACTGCAGGCGCCTGACCCAGTCCATATCCATTTGAGCAAAATCGACTTCAAAAGCCTGTTTAAACGTATTAAGCAGGTTTTCGAGTTCCTGCCTGTCTTCCAGGGCATTTTCAGGCAGAACCTGTACAACATTAGGCAGCGGATTTTTACCCAGCGATTTAACGGCCTCGCCAAAGCCGCTGTATGTCTGAAATTCTTCCATTGCCTCGCTCTTGGTAATTAATTTGACTTCCTGGACAGATGGATTCCGCTTGATGCTCGCTGCAAATTTTCTGGCGTTTGCATCGGAGATATCATCGCGCAGGAATAGTGATATTTGATTGCTTGCCTCCAAATTACCGGCCAGCTGCTGAAGATTCGCTACCACGATATAAAAACCGCTGGCCAGCGAAATAGCAATAGCCAGCACGGTTATAGTCATAATGGATGTATACGGAGAATCAACCAGGCGTCCGAGGCTGGAAAAAAGGGCGTGTGCATGCAGATCAAAATAGGCATGCAATTTATCGCTGAAATCCCCCCCCGAAACCCGGGTTTGCGGACCATCCGGTCTGGTTTGCGCTGTTTTTTTGTTCTTTGGGTGATGACGTTGATGTCTTGCAGGCATTCGTTTTTCTCGCTCGCCATATAGACTTCTGAAAATCATCGCCAAGATATTCGGAAAGCTAGCTGTGTTTTTTCTGCCTTTCATCATTTAACTCGCCACCAGTTGCCCATGATCCAACTTTAAAACGCGATAGTTCATTTGGGAAATCAACGAAATATCATGCGAGGCAATCAATACAGTGACGCCTACCTGTTGAAACTGTTCGAATAAATGCATGATTTCCGCTGACAGTTCCGGATCCAGGTTACCGGTTGGCTCATCGGCTAAAATCATCGGCGGCTTATTGACTACCGCCCGGGCAATCCCGACTCGCTGCTGTTCGCCGCCGGACAAAGCCAACGGATATTTTCTTTCCTTGCCTAATAAGCCCACTTTATCCAGTGACGCGCGCACTCTTCGAGAAACTTCGTGACGACCATAACCGGCAATCAACAGCGGCAGCGCCACATTATCGAAAACCGTCCGGTCCTGCAGCAGCTTATAATCCTGAAAAATCAGCCCTATTTTTCTTCTTAGGTAGGGAATCTGTCTGTCCTTGGCATGATTAAGATTGTGGCCATCCAACAAAATTTGTCCACGACTGCTGCGCTCGATGACCGCAATCAATTTCAGCAAGGTGCTTTTCCCGGCGCCTGAATGACCGGTAAGAAAAGCCATTTCCCCGTGCTGCAAATGGAAACTGATATTACGCAATACATCCCCGGTTTCAGGATAACGTTTGCTGACTCTATCGAACTTTAACATAACATTTTCAGTCGTTGACGAATAATGCGTCGACAAAGGTTTCCGCATTGAAGTCCTGCAGATCATCAATGCCTTCGCCTATGCCTATATACCGGATGGGAATGCCGAATTGTTTGGCCAAGGCAAAAATGACGCCGCCTTTTGCCGTGCCATCCAGTTTGGTCAAAACCAGCCCTGTCAAGGCGACGGTCTCATTAAACAGCTTGGCCTGGGATAATGCGTTTTGTCCAGTGCCGGCATCCAGTACCAGCAATACTTCATGGGGCGCCTCAGGATCCAGTTTACCCATAATCCTTTTTACTTTTTTCAATTCATCCATCAAATTTGATTTCGTGTGCAATCGGCCGGCGGTATCGGCAATCAACACATCAATACCTTTCGCCTGCGCGGACTGGACGCCATCATAAATAACCGATGCCGAATCAGCGCCGGTATGCTGGGCCACGACATGGATATTATTGCGCTCGCCCCAGGTTTGCAGCTGCTCGACAGCCGCCGCTCTAAAGGTATCGCCGGCCGCCAGCATGACGCTATAACCCTGGGCTTGCAGGCGCTTGGCCAATTTACCGATGGTCGTGGTTTTCCCCGCCCCATTAACGCCGACCACCAGAATGACGAAAGGATTATCCTGTTTCGGGATTTGCAATGGCAGGCTGCACGGTTTGAGCATTGAAAGCAGCTCCTGCTTGAGTACCGAGGACAACGCGGCACTGTCATTCAACTGATGGTGCTCGACACGCTCAGTCAAGCGCCTGATGATTTCCGTCGTTGCATCCATGCCGATGTCCGCCATTAACAAGCGGGCTTCAATTTCTTCCAGCAAATCCTCATTGATTTCTTTGTGGCCCAGAGGAATTGTGGCCAGAACCCCGCTAAGCCCGGAGCGTGTACGTTTTAGCTGTGATTTCAGGCGCAAATAAAGCGACTCGGGCTCAGGCTCGACATAGACTTCCTCGGCGACCGCGGGTGGAGCGACCACGGCCGGCTGAGGCGGCGCCTCAAGCTCAACAGCGGGTTGAGGCGCTTCCGCATAAGCATAGCGGCTGTAAAAACTGATAGCGATCAGCGGCAGCATCAGTAGCGCCGAAAAAGCATTATGCGCCACTACCCCCCATAAAGGCATGGTCAATTTGACGATGACAATGCCCAGGGCGATCTGCACAAACAGCAACAGACTCAGCAGCAAACCGGCTTTTCTTACCGGCTTCGGATAGCTTGCCGAAGTAGCGCTCAGCATCACCAGACTCAGCAGGATAAAGCTGATCAGCGCACCAACCCTGTGCAACCAGTGCGCCGCGACTTGCGCGTCATAAGAGATAACGCCGCTATAACCTGTGATTAAGCCTTTAAACAGATTCAACGCTCCCTGGTAATCGGCCTCAGGCCACCAGGAGCCATTGCACTGCGGAAAACCGGTACAGGCCATCGCACCGTAATTCGTACTGGTCCATGCGCCTAAAACAATTTGCAGGAACAAAACCAGCATGGCGAAGCGGGCAAAATTTCCCGGACCCGTACGCGATTTTGATGTAGAAACTCGAGGATTTAACCGTAAATACAGCCAGGAAAGCAGCCAGAAAATCAGCATTCCCGATAACAGATGACCGGTTACTGCAATCGGCATGGCTTGCGTTTTGACAATCCCCAGAGCTAAAGCCGCCTGCACCCCGAACAGCAATACCAGAACCCATGAAGTTGTCATGGCGGCCAGGCGCGCTTGTTTCTGACGCCAGGACGTCAAAGCCAGCAAAATAATAAACACGCCCAAAGACCCGGCCAGATAGCGGTAACCCATTTGCTTCCATGCTTTTACGGTATCGAGCGGCTTATCGGGAAAGGCCTGTGCGGCCCGTGATTTAAAATCCGCATCATCGCTCACCAAGAATTGACCATAGCAACCTGGCCAGTCAGGACAGCCAAGCCCTGCCCCGGATAAACGAACATACGCTTCCAACAGAATCACTATTAACGCTAAAACGGCGCTAAAGAGAGTTATTTTTCTAAACATTGTTATTTTTCTATTTCTAATTAGCCGATTTGTGAAATTTTCAGAAGATGCGTCAGATCACTTTTTACTTTATAAGGATCGAATCCAGGCTCGTACTGCATCATTAAATTGCCTAGCGGATCCATTAATAAAAGCATGCCATCGGGTACCTCGCCTTGTCTGATGGCTGTTATTTTTTCAATGATGGCTGGATCGGGCTTGACTCTTAACAGGCGTGTATCCTCCTTCCACCATTGTGCCGCGACTTCGGGCGCCACATCCTTAAAAATCATGGCGACACGGCGCGTGCGGACCAAATCCTTGCTCATCATTAACTGTAATTGTTTGGTCTTGTACATGGCCTCAAGGCAGACGTCATTGCAATCATCATGCGGAATCACATTGACAATCAGCCAACGCCCCGGCAGTTGATCCATATTTTGCGCTGAAAATGCGTCAAACCCAATTAACTCGCTGCGCTCGGTGGTCACAACAGGGGTTATCAACTGCCCGTAATTGGTCCTGCCCTTTAAAAATCCGGGGTTTTCCTTGAGCACCCAGGCGATCAGGAAAGGAATGATAGACATGCCAAAAATTGCCAGAATCAATAACCGATTTTTTTTCTGCTGATTATTCATTGTCTTTTTTAATACTGTACCAAATAAATATAATCGTCAGCGTCAAAGCCAACCCGAACCACTGAACCGCGTAACCTATATGTTGCTCAGGCGGCATAACCGTTGTCGTGCGCCATTCCCGTTTAAAGCCGTCGGGTTGATCTTTATCCAGTTCAACCTGAAACGGGAATAATGAATAACCTAACTTTTTTGCCAGAATCTCGCTATCGACCCATTGAACCACCGAGGGCCAACTGTCAGTCGGAATCTCGGCGCCGGCCAGTTTTATACCGACACTGGGGAAACTATTAATCCGCCCTTCGATAATTGTTTGCCGTTTTTCGACTGCTATTTCGGGCAAGATTGATCGATCCTCATTTAAAGGCACCCATCCCCGGTTTACCAATACCGCTTTGGATTCTCCCTGCAATATAAATGGTGTCAACACATAATAACCGGCTTTGCCATCGCTGATTTGATTATCTATCAAGAACTGATGAGCGTGATCGTAACTGCCGGCCACCGTCACATGCCTGTATCTCAGTTCGTCCACATCGTCTGTGACATTTGCCGACAAGTCCAAAGTTTCTGAAGCCAATCTTTGTTCTTCCAGCTTGATAAACGCCTGTTTCTCATCCGATCTCCTCAATTGCCACGCACCTAATGTCAACAATAACGATAACAGGCATAGGTAAGCGACAGTAGGCACTATTTCGAACGTCAATGACCTGCTACCAATTTTAATATTCATACTTTTTGCTTTAACCTCTTGGCACGGACGCCTGAATAACCGAGAATACAAAAAACCTTACTTGCCCGTATGACTACAATATGATTATAAAAACCTTCATTATTATTGCCTTTATCCTGATTATCATCAGTCTTGGCTCCGCCCTTTTTTATCTGGTGAAATATAAAGATCAGGAACAATCCGAAAAAACAGTCCGGGCACTGACTTTTCGCATTACTCTTTCCGTTATTTTATTTATTTTTATTTTTATAGCTGTTGCAACTGGTCTCTTCAAACCCCATGGGTTGGGCGTTCAAATACACGGCCAGAAACCGGCACAAACCGAAAAATAATATCGCCGTCTTTCCGACAAAAAAAAAGCGCTACCGGTTTAGGCAGCGCTTTTTTCAGACTTATTTTCTGATTACATCAAGTAAACGAAGACAAACAAGCCTAACCAGACTACGTCAACAAAATGCCAATACCAGGCGGCCGCTTCAAAAGCGAAATGATTTTCCGGTTTGAAATGACCTCTCCAACTCCTAAACAGCACAACACTTAGAATAATGGCGCCTACGCAGACATGGAAACCGTGAAAACCGGTCAGCATAAAGAAAGTAGAACCATAAATGCCAGAGCCTAAAGTCAAGCCCATTTCGGAATAAGCTTCATGATATTCATAGGCCTGACAGGCCACGAACAAAAAGCCCAATGCGACTGTCGCGACCAAACCTTTGATCAACTGATCACGTTTTTTGGCTAATAAACCGTGATGAGCCCAGGTACAGGTTACACCGCTGGTTAACAGAATCAGGGTGTTCAGGAAAGGCAAGCCCCATGCGCCCATCGGTTCGAACTCGCCACCGACATTAGCAGGACCGTTAGTAGGCCAGACAGCGTCAAATGATGGCCACAGAAGTTCCTTAGTCGCCTGGCCGATTCCTTCACCGCCCAGCCATGGCACTGATAAATTACGGGTATACCAAAGTGTGCCGAAGAACACACCGAAAAACATAATCTCTGAAAAGATAAACCACATCATACCCATGCGATAGGAAATGCCTACCTGAGTATTGTACATACCAGATTCACTTTCACCGGCCTGCAAGGTAAACCAACCGGTCAGCATGATAATAAAAACGACCAACCCAAGAATCATCCAGGCTGACCCCATGGGTGAACCATTTAGATGATTTGCAAAACCGGCCAGCATAATCACCAGGCCGGCAGTGCCCACAACCGGCCAGGTAGCCTTATGCGGTACGTAGTAAGCATTATTTGTAGACATAACCATCCCCTATTATTTTTTCACTGATGTTTCAGTATTATCGAAAAACGTATATGCGAGTGTAATTGTCTTGTATTTTTCAGGTAACTCAGGATTCACGACAAAACGCACGGGCATGGTTTTGCCTTCTCGAGCTTTAAATGTTTGTTCTGAAAAACAAAAACACTCTATTTTTTTTAAATATTCTGCAGCCGGCCCAGGCGAAATACTTGGAATTGCCCGAGCCACCATCGCTTTGTCGGTCTTATTTTCGGCATAAAAATTCACCGTATGGTATTCGCCTGGATGAACTTTTATTTTTTTTGTTTCTGAACGAAATACCATCGGTGTCGATTCATTCAGCGCAGTCATGAACTCTACAGTAATTTCCCGGCTCTTATCGACCTCATAGCTCTCTTCCTTGACTGCTGCTTCGACTTTGCCATTGAGGCCCGTGATATCACACAGCACATCATAAAGAGGAACCAGCGCATAGCCAAACCCAAACATACCCAATACAACAAACACTAATATGCGAACCAACCTAGTGTTTTTTTGTGTAACGTTTTCTTTCATTGAGAAACTGCTCTTAATACCGCAAAAACATAAATAATGACCGCAACGATAATTAAAACCACGGCTGTCAAAATATTTTTCTTTTTTGTATCCATAATTTCACCTGATACGTTGCCCGTTGTTCAGACAACGTATCTTAAATAAATTATTTATACCTTCATAAACATGATCTGGCGCTGCTGCTTTATGTGAAAGCAGCAGCGGCGTCCAATGCATCAGATATGTTCAGTCGGCACGGTGGCTGGAGGTGTTGTAAACGTATGATACGGAGGGGGTGATGGCAAGGTCCACTCCAGACCATGTTTATGTGCATCTTCCCACACTTCATCCGTTGCCTTTTCGCCGGTTCCGCCCTTAATGGTATCGATAACGATGTACAAGAACAGCAACTGGCTTATGCCGAAGATGAAGCCGCCAATACTTGAAATCATGTTCCAGTCAGCAAATTGAACCGCATAATCAGGAATTCTGCGTGGCATGCCGGCCAATCCCAGGAAATGCTGCGGGAAGAACAGGATGTTGACAGATACCGCGGACAACCAGAAATGCAACTTGCCGATTCTTTCGTTATACATGTTGCCAGTCCATTTAGGCAGCCAATAGTAACCGGCCGCCATCAAAATAAAGACAGAAGCAGGCACCAGCGTGTAATGAAAGTGCGCCACGATAAAATAAGTATCGTGATACTGGAAATCAGAAGGCGCTATAGACATCATCAAACCGGTAAAGCCGCCTATGGTAAACAATACGACGAAAGCGATCGAGAACAGCATGGGCGTTTCAAAAGTCATCGATCCTTTCCACATGGTGGCAGTCCAGTTGAAGACCTTAACGCCAGTAGGGATAGCAATCAGCATGGTTGCATACATGAAGTACAACTCGCCCGCCACCGGCATGCCGACTGTAAACATATGGTGAGCCCATACGATAAATGACAGAAAGGCAATCGATGCGGTTGCATAAACCATTGAGCTATAACCGAACAAAGGTTTACGGGCAAATACCGGAATGATGGTGGAAGCCACGCCGAAAGTAGGCAGAATCATGACATAAACTTCAGGGTGACCGAAGAACCAGAAAATATGTTGATAAAGAACCGGGTCACCGCCGCCAGCCGCGTCAAAGAAGCTGGTGTCAAAGAAGCGGTCTGTCAACAGCATGGTTACCGCGCCAGCGAAAACCGGCATGATGGCAATCAGCAGGAAAGCGGTAATCAGCCAGGTCCAGACGAACAGCGGCATTTTCATCAGTGTCATGGCTGGAGCGCGCATATTGAAAATAGTCGCGATAATGTTGATCGCCCCCATGATGGATGAAATACCCAGCAAATGCACCGAGAAAATCGCAAAAGGCAAGGCCGCGCCAGTCTGCAGCACTAACGGCGGATACAAAGTCCAACCGGATGCAGGCGCGCCGCCTTCCATGAACAAAGTGCTGGCCAGCAACAGAACACCTGCCACCAGCATCCAGAAACTCATGTTATTCATGCGAGGCAAGGCCATATCCGGCGCACCGATCATCATGGGGATCATCCAGTTGGCCAGACCCACAAATGCAGGCATAACCGCACCAAATACCATAACCAGCGCATGCATGGTAGTCATTGAATTAAAAAACTGGGGATCAACAAACTGCATACCCGGTTCGAACAGCTCGGCACGAATGATCATTGCCATCGCGCCACCGATAAAAAACATCGCCAGCGAGAACACCAGATATAAGGTGCCGATATCTTTGTGGTTAGTCGTGATAACCCATCTTAAAAGCCCCTTCTGAGGGCCGTGATCATGATGCTCATCATGCTCATGTTCAGCTACTACAGCAGACATATTTTATACCTCTATGAATATATGAAAAGATTTTACAGATAATAAAGTCAATGACTTACTCATCATCATCCTCAGCAGGCATAGCCGATTGCAGAGACTGAATCGCTGAAGGCTGTATAAAATCCCCTACCGAATTACCCAGTTTGTTACGGGTATATGCTACGACCGCGGCAAAATCAACCGCATTTAACGTATTTCCGAAAGCCGGCATCATGCCTTTTCCGTTCAACATTAAATCAACCTGGGCATCAATATCTCCCGTTACCACGGGACTCGCCGTTAAGGCCGGAAAAGTACCGGGCATTCCGGAACCATCCGCCATATGGCAAGATGCACAGTTTTGGGCGTAAACAGACTCCCCTCGAGCCACTAAATCATCAAGTGACATTTCCGCACTCGCATCCACTTGCTCTTGCGGCTCCGCTTTTTCAGTGGAAGCGGCGGGAGCTGCTCCCTCAGGCAGCAACTCTTGTATAGCTTTTGGCTGTATTTCATCACCGACCGAATTGCCTAATGCATTTCTGGTATAAGTAATGACCTGAGCCAGTTCAGAGGCATCCAACATTTTTCCGAAAGCAGGCATCATGCCTTTACCGTTCAATACCAGCTCAGCCTGAGCTTTAACATCGCCTGTCACAATAGAGCTGCCGGTAATAGCAGGGAATGTTCCCGGCACACCTTCGCCGCCAGCCATATGGCAGGATGCGCAGTTTTTCGCATAGACGCCGGCGCCTTTTGACACCAACTCATCATGACTTTGATCGTTCAGATCCGGGCCTTTCGCGGCTTCTTCCTGAGTCTTTTTCACCCAGGCATCATAGTCCGCCTGTTCCATTGCAACGACCACGATAGGCATAAAGGCATGATCCTTACCGCAGAGCTCTGTACATTGACCGCGATAGGTTCCGGGCTCATCTACAGAAGTCCAGGCTTCATTAATAAAGCCGGGAATTGTGTCTTTTTTCCACCCCAGGTCAGGCACCCACCACGAATGAATGACGTCAGCCGCTGTAAATACGAAACGAATTTTCTTTTTAACGGGAATAACTAAAGGTTTGTCTACGTTCAACAGATAATGTGGAACGGTACGAGGATCTATGCCGGAATCGATTTGCCGTGCTTTATTGCTGGCTTCATCAAGATTACTGAAAAAATGAATACCGTTGTCCAGATATTCATATTCCCATTTCCATTGCCACCCGGTGACTTTGATGGACATTTCTGATTCTTGCACATCATCCAATTCCAGCATGGCTTTTGTTGCCGGAATAGCCATGCCGACGAGAATCAGCGTCGGAATAATTGTCCAGATAATCTCGACAGTTGTATTTTCATGAAACTGCTCCGCTTTATGTCCTTTTGATTTACGATGATGGTAAATCGAATAAAACATGGTACCAAATACGACGATACCTATGAATACGCATATCCATAAAATCAGCATATGCAGGTCATAAATATCATTACTGATCTCTGTAACCCCTTTCATTAAATTGAGCGTATATGCCGCTTGCGCTGTCCCTAGGCCAAAAGCCATTAAGATCAGACCTGCGAGCAGTTGCTTTGTTTTGTTCACGGAGCAGCCCCCTCGTTAGTAGTTGTAAACTCTTGTATGCTTTATATCGTTTCGTAATTTCCAAGACACGCCAAATTTCGCTCTATGCCTTTTCCATAAGAATTCTCACAAATAAACTGCGTAATTTTAACCTATGAAGCTTTTCTAAGCTAGAAGTCTGTAGAATTAAAACTACAGCAGCGCGTTAATTACCTTATATTCAGCGCATTGAGATCTATCCGGAAAGTCCATGAATATTCAGCTTACATAAAGCTGACGGCATTAAATCAAGCGCTAAAAAATAGGAAGGAGGACCGACTGTCTCTCATAAGTCTGACCTATCTTTAAGATTGCCCGCCAAAGGCAGAGACGGGGCGTATCAAGTTCGGGTTTAGGATTTGGCTAAAAATGACTTCCTGAAATTATAATCCTGCACAGGATGCGCTGACCCAAAGCAGGCGCTCCAGACGACGTGGTGAGGCGCATCCTATGTCCGACATTTCGCAGCCAATATAAAGGCGGACCTACGTGTCCGCCCTTTTTGGGTGGACAAAGGGTTATCGAAGAGCCGTTGGGCAAGGGCGAACACACAGGTTCGCCCCTACGTGTCTGTTCATTTTACGGTCTCAGGGCATCAATCCGTAGGAATTGCCCGATTAAAACGCCTGGGAATCAAAGAAAATGAACAGGCCGATTAAAAATCGATACTGAAATTGAGCCGAAAGACAAGTCAGTTTCGGGAGCTAAAATTCCCCTTCCTTAGCGCAATTTATTTAGAAAAGCGGCATCAATTCGACAGCCGCCAATTTCGGGATGATCCAGCACATCTTGTTCGAAATCCCTGACGGTAGGCAATTGTAAAGCGATACGATTGATTTTGCCTCCGGAAAATTCAAACTCCATGGCGCCACCTTTAGCGCGTGGACTGCCCTCTTTGGTAGCAAACAAGAAAATGCCCACCTCCCCTCCCGGTTTACCTTGCGGTCCAGGCGCGGGACGGGCACAACTGAGCTCGCTTATGGAAAGTCCTGACATGAATTGCGCCAGTTGACGCGCATCAACTACCACACCTTCGCCGGGGATGACCATGGGAGCGGATGATTCCGGCAGCACTGCCGGACCCCCTGAGGTACCCGGGGATGGAGAGGCCGACGCAACAGACTGACTCAACAAGGCTTCCAGTCCCAAATCACCTAAATGATTTTGTAGCAACACAGTACCATCGCCCTTTTTTTCGGTGGTCAACAAAGGAAATATCTGACGCGCCATTTCCGCCGGATTAGGGTTTTTAAGCACCGAAAACAGTTGTCTTTCTATTGATTGGAGCGCTGAAAAAACCCGCTCTTTTTTCTGCCTGGTCTCTCCGATCAGTTCCCAGTCCGATGGCGCATTGACGGACAACCCCATGGTTTTCATGACGGTATAATCATCATCTGCCAGGCAATTGCCGAACCCCTTATTGCGATACATCTTCAGATCCTTAGGCCGAATGTCGTCAGCCATGGCCATTTGCCGGGATATATTGTAGTTTTTCCAATCGCCATTTTTATTCAGAAAATAGTAAAGCACGGCATTACGATCGAATTTATTAAAACCAAGCTCCTTCATAACCAGTTTCAACTTCCGGCAATTGCTCTCGACGTCAACGTAATTATCCCAATCAGGGTTTAAATTCGGCTTGGCGGGATGCTGCGATTGCTCGATCATCTGCTGCAGCGTAATGTCGCCGGTTGTTGATTTTATAGGCGAGTACCACATTTCTTCCAGCGACAAGTCACGCGCATCGGGTATCCCGTCAACCGTCATTTTCAACAATAATGCCGGCAGAATTTCAGGGTATATCTTTAACTCTCCCAACGGTTTGACATCCGAACCGAACGGATTAACACCGCCCTCGGCCACTTCATAGACCTTGAATAGAGAATGATTGAGCGTACCGGTTTTACCTGAGAAAGCAGTCGCGGCCGGCAGCGAATGCGACTCCGAACTATGCTTGGCTGATGCCGGACTGGCAGCCGGCGCCGCTTGAACAACAGCCGGGGCCGCTTGCTGACTGTTTCTTATCCATTCGCCGGCAAACTGTCCCATAACGGCAACCCCCATGCCGACACCGGTCAATGCCAGCAGATTGCCGGCCGTATTCACATCGCCGGCCAATCTGGAGAAATCCATGTCATTATTGGCATTGGTATGGAAATCATAATCAATCATGGTTTCTTTACCCGAATCCAGTCGTATCCAGGGCGTCAGATACTGTTTTTTGGCATCGAACTTGAAATTGCACTTTCCCGACCTGGCTTGATACAAAAAACCGGCGGCTTCACTGTTGAATTTCAGCACATTGTTACGAACATAAAAAATCAACGCCGCCGACTGATCGCCTTTGCTATAGGATGGCGCGATATCAACGCACCCGCCTTTTAGCGCATTATCCGCCTTGGAATCAAACTCTGAAATCAGCCGCACATAATAATCATCGCCATCGATAACCGAGAAACCTTGCAGGGGCTGAAAAGGATGCGGCTTGATCTCAGGGGGATCAATGGCAATTTGACGGGTAGACGCGCATCCGGACACCAGAGTGCCGGCAAAAAAGACAAGAGTGGATATATAACGAATAGACATGTATTAACCTTGTATCGCTAGCTGAAATGCGACTCAAGCAAAAAAGGGGAAAATGACAAGGCCTTCCCTGAAGCTTTGCCGGACTCTTAATTTTCATCCGCCATTCCGGCCATGAAAACGACATGAAATATTACAACAAATCGCCTTCAAGTCTATACAAGACGCTTATTTAGCGATACCTTTAGCCAAATCACAATTAAAAGCAGACCATAGCAACCTGACGAGGTATTCATATGCCCCAGAAAAAGCCCCATCTCGACAAAGACAAATTAAACCAGATCGTTATTGAAGCGCGACGCAATCAGGAACTCCGGGAGCAATCCTATCGCGGCCAAGCCCTGAAAATGTATCCCTGGATATGCGGCCGTTGCGCACGCGAATTCACACATAAGAATCTGAATGAACTCACGGTTCATCATAGAGACCATAACCACGACAATAATCCTTCCGATGGCAGCAACTGGGAACTGTTATGCCTGTATTGTCATGACAATGAACATTCGCGGTACGAGGAAACCCGCTTCGGCAACGCTCAATCCCATGCTGCCTCGGAACCGGTCGCCACACACAGCCCTTTTGCCAACCTCAAAACCTTGCTGAACAATAAAAAATAATCAAAAAGACCGGCTTAAAACGCGGGCAGATTGCGCCATTAAATCCGGCAACCGAGAAAATTATCACTTGACTCCAGGCATCCGGGTTTCGATCAACTCGGTTAATCCAATCAGTAAGGTCAATTTGCCGCCAGCAAGGAATCAATGCCCAAGTTCGCCAGAGCATCTGCCCGCTCATTGCCGTCATTCCCTGAATGACCTTTTATCCACCGCCATTCGATATCGTGCCTTTCAATAGCGGCATCCAGCCTGCGCCACAAATCTTCATTTTTAACTGGTGTTCTCGCCGCGGTTTTCCAGCCACGCTTTTTCCAATTGCTCATCCATTCGGTAATGCCTTGCAGCACATATTTCGAATCGGTATGGATCAGCACCGTACAAGATCTTGTCAGTGTTTCCAAAGCCTGGATGGCGGCCATCAGTTCCATGCGATTATTGGTCGTTTCCAGCTCCCCTCCGTACAACTCCCTGCTTTTGCCTTTATAGCTGAGCACAGCCCCCCATCCGCCTGGCCCTGGATTACCACGGCAGGCGCCATCGGTGTAAATAATGACGGTCTCAGTCATGTTGATTTGATTCTGTTGATGGTGAAGTCATCGAATTGGCAAAAACCAACTGGGGCTTTGTCCTTTCGGCGGGTGTCAGCGGAATTAAATGATATCGGCGCTTTATTGCTTTAACCGCGTAGGCCGTCGCCGAAAACGCATGCCTGTTGGCATTCGCTCTGCCATTCGTTGATTTTATGGAATTAAGATTAAAATCCGATGAAAGCGTTACTTCAAAATTCAGCAATTTCAGCCAATCCAATATCCTGGACCTGGAAATGAAATGTCCGCGCCAGTTATCGGCCATTTTCTTGTCCCAGACATACTGATATCTAACCCACAAACTCCAAGGATTAAAATTTAGCACCACCAACAAGCCTTCGGGTTTCAAAACGCGCTCGACTTCTCTCATGGTCTGAAAACGATTGGCATCAAATTCCAGCAAATGCGGCAGTATGATCATATCGATACTGCTGCTTTGCAGCGGCAGACTGTAAGATTTTGCCTGAATTTTCCGCGCCTCATCGCTGCCCAAATTTTTCGCATCGAGTATCGTATAATTTTTATACAAAGTGCAGTCAATAAATTGATTCTCCCAGCCTAATCCGCCGACCTGTAAAACTGTCTGCTTACAGCTAACGGTAATGGCTCGCTGTAAATAATCCTCTTCAAGCTGCCTCAACAACTTGCCTCTGGGCGTTTCGTAGAAGGCAAATAAAAAATTGCGTTTCATTGATTCAACTCAACAATACATGACTTTGAATGGTTTTCAGCGAGAACAAGCTGTACAATAATAATCAACATAATGAACTTCACCTCAGGGTTGGATGATGCATATCAATTTTAACAGGTCAGCTAATTTTTTATTTATTTTGAGCCTTTTAATAATATCCGGTTGCTCGAAAAATACTAAATCCCCCCTGAACGTTAGTCAAAAACCGCCTGTTATTACCAAGGAAAGCAACACCTATTCATTTATTCAGCACAATATATTCTCCAAGAAAAAATTTAAAGCACCCTTAACCCCTCACAAAACCGTTTGGGATCGACTACTGTCTTTATACGCATTACCTGAAATTGAGAACGAGCGCATTGATCGTGAATTAAACTGGTACCTGCAACATCCCGATTATATCGCCCGGGTTCAGCAGCGTGCAGAACCCTACATGCACCTTATCCTCAATGAGATCGAAGCTAAAAATCTTCCCGGAGAATTAGCGCTGTTGCCTGTAGTTGAAAGTGCTTTCTTACCGAACGCCTATTCAAAAAGCGATGCTTCAGGGCTTTGGCAATTTATACCGGCCACCGGCCGCCTCTTCGGTCTTAAGCAAGACTCCTGGTACGATGGCCGTCGTGATGTCTATGCATCGACCAAGGCCGCCACTACATTTCTTAAGCAGCTGAGTGAGACGTTTGACGGAGACTGGCTGCTGGCCCTGGCTTCCTATAATTACGGAAAAGGCAATGTAGGTAAAGCCATCGAAAAAAATGAAAGCCTGTCCCTGCCGACGGACTACTGGTCCTTAAGCCTTCCGGAAGAGACTACCAACTATGTTCCCAGGCTATTGGCGATCGCCAAATTGTTTGCCCATGCCGATGAATACAATATTCCCTTGCGGCCTATCCCGAATAAGCCTTATGTTGAAGTCGTGGATATCAAATCCCAACTGGATTTAGATAAAGCGGCTCAACTCGCGAATACCCCCTTGAAAGAGTTTCTAAAGCTAAATCCTGGCTTCAATCGCTGGAGCACCGCCCCTGAAGGGCCGCATCGCTTGCTGGTGCCCGTCAAAGAGGTCCAGTCGTTCAAAAGAAACCTGGCGCGCCTGCCCGTTGAAGATCGCGTTGCTCAACATCGCTATTATGAAGAGCGTTTAGCTCAGAACAAGCACAAGGTCCGCGCGGGAGAAACGCTTTCATTAATTGCCAACAGAAACCACACAACAGTCAAAGCTATCCGTCAGGCCAACCATCTGGCCGGCAACACTATCCGCACCGGCATGATTTTAAAAGTTCCGTCATCGAAAAAATCAGCCAACTTTCCGATTATTGCTAAAGCATCTAAAAGCCAACCTCATCACAAGCAGACCTATACTGTTAAAAAAGGCGATACCCTCTGGAAAATTGGTCAGGACTTTTCAGTTAGCGATAAAGATATCGCAAGCTGGAACAAACTCACTTTATCGAGTGCATTGATACCTGGCCAAAAGCTTGTCATTAAAGCCGGAGAGCAACAGCTTGCCACCGCCTCTTCCGCTTCACCGAATCCGTTCCGCCTGATTCATTACACCGTCAAATCAGGCGATTCGCTAATACGAATCTCCCGAAAATTCAGTGTGTCGCTTTCAGATATTCGTAAATGGAATTCAGAAACGATGGGAAAGGTTCTGCGTCCGGGGCAAAAACTGAAAATCCTGATTGACAACAGCCAGCCCACAACCTGAGCATGGCGGCATAAAAACGCGCATGAAACATGCTTGAGCATTATCCCCCGCCCAACCTTAGCCGGGATACTGGAGACCTTGCCAAGCAGACAAGATGCTGAAGTTATTTTTCATGGCTCCTGAGTATTAAACTGTTCAGGGGCGGCCTTCAAAATAATATTGATGGCCACAGCAAGGATTAGTCTCTATAATGTAGAAGTTAGTAACTAATACATTGTTACTATTTAAATTTTGCATATTAATCAGCATTTTTCAGAGATTCTATTCGCATTTTTTCCTTTAAATTGCCCGATATGATTTGCAATTGAACATCTATTATTTATTGAGGTAATTTATATGGCATCAGGTACTGTTAAATGGTTTAACGAATCTAAAGGTTTTGGCTTCATTGCGCCTAGCGACGGCAGTGCAGATGTGTTTGTGCATTTTTCCGCAATTTCCGGTGACGGCTACCGCACACTGACTGAAGGTCAACCGGTCAAATATGAAGTAGAAACAGGGCCTAAAGGCCTGCAAGCATCCCAAGTATCCGCAGCCTGATCTTACGATACTTTCTGACTCACAACCTCGATCGGCATAAACGTCTGGGGTTGTGGCAAATGTCGGCCGGACCGGCCAATCAACTCACCCCTGAACTTAGGACATGTCTTTTGAAACGAATTTTTGTAGGAAACTTACCTAGCGACGCCACTGAAGAAACTGTACAAGCTTTATTTTCCCAATATGGGAGAGTCCGCTCCATTCAACTGGTTTCGGATATATTTAGCGGTAAATGCCGGGGTTTCGGCTTTATCGGCATGGAAGGCCATGAAGCCAGAGCCGCGATAGCCGGGCTAGACGGCAACCTGTACTGTGGTAAACCTTTAAAAGTAAAATTTGAAGATTCCAGCACAGGAAGAAATGGCAGACGCCATTAATCCACTTTAAGGCGATTTTCTATCTGATTACATCTGTTAGATTGCCATATCAATTCATGAAAGACTGCATGGGCTAAAATGATTCCGTCATTTCCCTGCAGTCACATCATCCATGAGAGGGATTGCGCAGAAGCAATGCTCACCGGAAACTCATAACGGTCCTTTCTTTGTTGGGCTCTGGGCATCATTATCCTCCGGCTCTTGTTTTATTACGCTGACGCTGCCGTCACCCTCCAAATAGCAGGCCTTGATCTCGTCCAAACACTCCGCTCCTTGTTCACGTATCAGGCTCATCATTTCTTCCTGGGTAATCATTTCCCGACGCATGTTCCCGCGCAACATATGCCCATTCTTGATCAACAACAAAGGCGCAGGAGAAATAAGTTTTCGAAAAGCCGGAATCTCACTGGCTAGCCAGTCAAGCGCATAATCCCAAAAAAAATGGTTGCGACTAAAACAAGACCTCAGGTAACGGATTTATACTCGCCGGCCATGCCATTCTGGGACGCGTCGGCAATAAGCACAATCAGCAAAATATCTGTAACAGCCACAGCGCCGGTCCCACGCCTTAGCAAACGCAATAAAACGAACAACACCAGATAGATGATCGTGCCTCGCAGAACAATCTCTAAAAAATACCGACAGACGGAATAAAAACCGATTTCCAATCAATTTGAAAGAAAATATCCATCCGTTTGCCTGTTCACGGTTTCAATACCACTTTAATGCAGCCGTCTTCCTTGTCGCGGAACGTCTTGTAAGCCTGAGGGCCCTCATCCAGCCCCAGGCTATGGGTGATAACAAAAGAGGGATCGATCTGGTCCTCTTCTATCTTCTCCAGCAAGGGCTCAAGATAGCGTTGCACATGAGTCTGCCCCATTTTCAAGGTCAGACCTTTGTTCATCGCGGCCCCCATCGGCAGTTGATCGAGCAGGCCGACATAAACGCCGGGAATCGAGACAGTGCCTCCCTTGCGACAGCACATAATCGCCTCGCGCAAGACATGCGGGCGATCGGTGCCTAAATAGAGGGCCGCTTTCGCCTTATCGAGCACCGCATCAAAGCTGCCGGCCCCATGAGCCTCGCAGCCCACCGCGTCGATGCAGCAATCAGGGCCGCGGCCGTTTGTCATCGCCATCAACCGATCGTAGACATCTTCTTCCTCAAAATCGATAATTTCAGCCTTGCCATGTTCTTGCGCCATGGTCAGGCGCTCCGGTACCCGGTCAATGGCGATGACGCGCCCCGCCCCCAGCATCCAGCAACTCTGGATCACGAATTGCGCCACTGGCCCACAACCCCAGACCGCCACCGTATCCCCCGGCTCAATTTGGGCATTTTCGGCGGCCATATAGCCGGTCGGAAAAATATCGGACAGAAACAGCACCTTATCATCCGGCAAGTCCGACGTGATCTTGATCGGCCCGACATCGGCATAAGGTACGCGCAGATACTCGGCCTGGCCGCCCGCAAAGCCGCCCAGCATGTGGGAATATCCGAAAATACCGGCTGGAGAATGTCCCATCGCCTTGCGCGCCATATCGGCATTCGGGTTGGAGGTGTCGCAACATGAGTAAAGCGTTTTTTCGCAGAAGAAGCAGTGTCCGCACGAAATCGTGAAAGGCACGACGACGCGGTCGCCTGTTTTCAGGCTTGTAACCTCACTGCCAACTTCAACCACCTCGCCCATGGGCTCATGCCCCAATATATCGCCTGACTCCATGGTCGGCATATAGCCATCGTAAAGATGCAGATCAGAACCGCAAATCGCGGTGGCTGTAATCTTCACAATGGCATCGGTTGGATCGACAATGATCGGATCGGGAACCGTATCAACGCGTACATCATATTTGCCATGCCAACAAAGTGCTTTCATAACAACGCTCCTGAATAGTCGGGTTGCAAGGCGACCTGCCTCATATGAACGTGAAGAAAGCTTAGTTTGATCGGCCCTTCCTGTCGGTACGATGACGTACATAAGTGATCCTGTCGGGTCACCAAAAAGACAACGCACTTACTCTTTCCGGTCCGTGCCTGATCTGCTGCACCACCGGATTTATGCCGCAGAAAGCGAAAGACAGCACGCGGTATGCAGGTTATCCGTAAAAATCGGCATCCCTAATATCCCGTCCCTCACAAATTTTCCGCATTCAACAAGATGACCTCGATTTCCTCGGTGATTTCCTCTTGCCGGTAAATCTGGGATTTTCGGCGCAGTTTTACCGTTTCATTGTCGAGATGCTGCACCGCGCCTTCCAGATGCTGCAAGCGCCGGTGATTTTCCGCCAACAGCGACGTGTAACAAAGGTTATGCAGCACAGCGAATAAATAGTGGCCTGCCATGTCCGCAAAAAAATCGGCCGGATCGAGATTCAGCACCGGCGGAAAAGTGAACGCGGGGCGATCCTGAACGGTTTGCTGAAAAGGCGGCAATAGAGAGTCGTGCGTAAGCCCGCTCAACGCGTCATCGTGATATACGGCCGTTAATTCAAAAAAACCGCGCTGTTCCTGCAACGCGGCAATCACGTCCAGCAAACGACTGACGATAGCGGGCGCCTCTTCGGCGACATTGGCCCCTTCCAGCGTGGCCACGGGCTCGGGATAAGCGTCTGGCCATCTGCCAGCCAGCCTGCTACCGATGATAATGACATCGGGATAGTAGGCTTTCGTCGCTATTTCATTGATCAGGCTGTCATTGAAGTCGCCGCAAAAGCCGCGTTCCGCCCCGAACAAAATAGCGATAGGTGGAGCCTGGGCATCGGTATCCAGCGAATACGGGTAAAAAGCCAAAAAGTCCCCGGCCGCCTTTTCAAGGGACTCGACCGCTTTGTTCTGCGCGGCTTGAAAGCGGAGCAATTTATGGGTTTCCGTAAACGCGAGATTTTTCATCGAATTCAGAATGCCCCGGATCTCCTCCATCTGGCCGATGTGCTGACGCAGCCGCCGACTTTTACTCATGGCTGCCGCTTCGTTTCGATGCCCAGCCAGTCACTGAGAGCTTGCAGCCATTGCTCGGGGCTGCTGTTCAGTGTCAGCGTCGTGCCGCTGACGCCCTGTTCGATCCGGGCCAGAAAACCCTTGATGTCCTCAGGCCTGATTGGGTCGAACAGATTTTCATTGAAGGCGATGAGCCAGGCCAGCTGAAAAAGGCTGCTGAGCGGCGCCAGCCGGTCTTGTTTGAGAATCTCCCGCAGCAATCGTCCGCGCCGAATCCGTGCTTCCATCGAAGGCTCCAGGCGCTGGCCGAACCGGGAGAAGGCCTCCAGTTCCAGAAACTGCAGATAATCCAGCTTCATTTGCCCGGCCTGATGACGGATGCCCGGATGCTGGGCCATGCCGCCTATCCTCGATACCGACCTGGCGATATCGATGGCGGGGCGAAATCCCGCTGCGAACAAGTCGGCGTCGAGATAGATCTGCCCGTCGGTGATGGAAATCAGGTTCGTGGGAATATAGGCGGCGATTTCGCCCTGCTGGGTTTCGACGATCGGCAGGGCCGTCATGCTGCCGCCGCCGTTTTCGGCATTCAGGCAGGTCGAACGTTCCAGCAGCCGGGAATGGACGAAAAAGATGTCGCCGGGATAGGCTTCGCGCCCGGGCGGGCGGCGCAGCAGCAGGGACAACTCCCGGTAGGTTCTGGCGTGGGTCGACAAATCGTCATAGATGACCAGGGTATCGCGCCCCTGCGCCATCCAGTATTCGGCCAACGCACAGCCGGCGAACGGCGCGATGTATTGCAAACCCGGCAAGGCGCTGGCTTCGGCCACGACGCAGACGGTATAGTCCATCGCGCCCTGACTTCTCAATGTCTCCAGGGTCTTCACCACCGCCGAACGCTTCTGACCGATCAGCACATAAACACAGATCACCTCTTTGTCTTTCTGGTTAATGACGGTGTCGATCGCGATCGAACTGCGGCCCAGGCCTTCATCGCCGATCAGCAACTGCCGCTGGCCCTTGCCGACCGGAATCAACGTGTCGATGATTTTGATGCCGGTATACAGCGCCTTATGGACAAAGTCGCGGGCGATAATCGGCGGCGATGCTTTTTCCAGATTGCCGCGCCCGGCGGGAACCGGAATATCCCCGCCATCGAGCGGCGCGCCCAAAGGATCGACCACTCTGCCGATAAAAGCGTCGCCGATGGGAACGCTAGGCGCGTTTTTAGACAGACGCACCAGCGTGCCGGCCGTCAGCGCTTCGGTTTCATATAACAGAATCGCGCCGACCTGATCGCGGTTGAGGTCGAACACCATGGCCCGACTGCCGTCGGCAAAAACCAGGATGTCTTCGATGGCCGCCGAGGGCAGCCCCTTAATCCAGGTAATGCCGTCGCCGACCGACACGACCGTGCCCTGTTCGGTAACCCGAAATCCCGGCTGATACCGGTCCAGCCAGGCGCTTTGCTTGTCTATCAAGCTCATGGGCGCTTCGGCGTTATTCGGACTCATGGGCTATCTCGGCAAAACCGGTCAGTTCATGCTGCAGATTGGCATGCATGACCCAGGCGCCGATATCGATGCGCAGACCGGCGATCAGTTCGGGGTTCTGGTGATAATGAAAGACATCGGGCCGCTTGATGAGCGACCCCAGCTTTTGCTCCAGTTTTTGCCTCAGCCCGGTTGGAAGAGGATAGGCGCTGCTAACATCGATGGAGACCAATGCTTCAGCGTCCAGTGTTTGCAGGCACAACCTGCACTCCTCCGGCAAATCCGTGAAATGTTCCAGCAGCATGGCGCACAAGCGTTGTTCCAGTTCCGGGCCGGCTGCTTGTTGCAACAGCAGCCCGGCAAAGCGGGCGCCGTTTTGCAGCGCTTTTTTTTCAGCCTGTTGCTGGATATCCTGCTGCAACCGGGTCAGGGTTACCTTGGCTTTTTGCCGCTCCAGCTCCAGGTCGGCCCGCAGTTTGTCCATTTGCGTTTTTCTTTCGGCATCGATTTCCCGGTGCAGCGCGCTGAGCGCGGCCTGTTTTTCCTGCTGCCACTGGTTTTGCCGGTTTTCATAGCGTTGACGTAAATCCTCGGCCTCTTGCTTCATGCTTTGAGCTTCGGCCAGGGTTTGGTCGATATACTGCTTACGCCGGGTAATGACCGCCAGTACCGGTTTATAAAAAAGCCGCTGCAAGATCCAGATCAGAATCAGGAAATTGATGATTTCAAGCACAAAGGTGGAGAAATTGAATTCCATGGTTGCCTGGCCCGCTTATCTGGCGATGAACTCAAGCAATGGATTCTTGAACAGCACGATTAAGATGATCACCAGGCAATAGATCGCCAGCGATTCGATCATCGCCAGTCCGATAAACAGCGTCCGCATGATCGACTGTTCCGATTCCGGCTGGCGGGCCAAGGCGTCCAGAGCGCTGCCGATCGCCTTGCCCATGGACAGAGCCGGCATCATGACGCCAATGGCGATGCCGATTATGGCCGCGATGGTGGAGCCGAGCACGATTAAGGCGATGTCTGTCATAACTATTCCTGTCGATTAAGTTGTTGGGATTGTATCGCACCGGCCAGATAAATCAGCGCCAGCATGCCGAAAATATACGCCTGTACCAGCGCCTCGATGATATGCAGCATCAAAATCGGCACCGGCGCCAGAAAGCCCGCGACCAGCAAAATCAACATCGCCGCCATTTCCAGGCTCATGATGTTGCCGAACAGACGAATCGCCAGCGCCAGCGTGCGGGTCAACTCGCTGATGATGTGAAAAGGCAGCAAAATCGGGCTGGGCATCAGGTAATGATGCAGATATTTTTTGAATCCTTGCGTCTTGATGCCGAACCAGTGCACCGAAAGAAACACCAGCACGGCCAGCGCCGAGGTAACCGAGAGGTCGCGCGTCGGCGAATGCAAGCCGGGTATCAGGCCGACCAGATTGCCGACGATCAGAAACAGCCACAAGGTCGAGATAAAAGGCAGAATTTGCCGGCCGTGATCCGGCGCGACCGAAAGCACGGCCGCCTCCAGCGTGGAAACGATGCCTTCCAGCATGGTTTGCAGCGGGTCCGGCAGCATATCCAGATGCCGGGTTGCAAGCCCGGCCAGTGCCGCGATGAACAGCATGATGCCCCAGGTGGTCAGGACCGATGCGCTGACGGACACAGGCCCGAGCATAAAAGAAAATTCGTTTTCCATGATTTAATGTTGCTTAATGTGATCATCCTGCAAGCCTGTGGGGCGACTTTAGTCGCCTGTTCAGACATTGAAGGCGACTGCCAAAAGTAGGCGCTTTAGGCGAAGTCGCCTCCACAGTTATTTTGTAAGCCCGGCAAACTTTATTTATTTTGAATCAGAAAATAAACGTTAAAAACACCGACCACAACACCGGCAAACAGCAGGCTGAGCGTCCAGCGCATCGAATAGCCCGGCATCATGCTGTCCAGCCAGTGGCCCAGATAGGCGCCGCCGATGATCGGCAATACCATCACCAGCCCGAGTGTTCCGATATAAACCGTTTGCGCAAACAGGGTCGGGCGTTCGCGGTCCGCTTTTTTGATGCGTTTGACCTGATTGTCTATCTGTTGCTTTAATCGCCGCCGGTGATTCATAGTATATCCCGCTTGAGCGCCCTCAGCCGTGTCAACATGGCCTGTTCCATTTTGTGCAGACTGGTTTTGGTTGCGCGCAGATTTTCCTCCTCGGCTATCAACTGCTGTTCCAATAACGTGCTGATGCGGTCGAAGTCCGTGTCCACCAGGAAATGCCGCGTGCTGAGCGTCAGTTCGTTATCGTTGAAATACAGCACCGCACCGGGCAGCGCCAGGTATTGCCAGCCCTCGCCCAGCCGAAAACGCGCCAACCCGAAAACAAGCGTCGTCATAAACCGGGCATGATTGGGACGGATGCCGAAGCTGCCCGAGGCGTCTTCGCCGACGAAGGCGGTCACGCCCGTTATGCGCTGTTCATGGGTGGCATCGTACAATTGCAGCACGAATGTTTTCATGTCAGTTCCTGCATGCTGCCGCGCATATAGCACTGAGCTTCGCTCAAGTCGTCGTACTGCCCGGCCAGAAACGCCTCGCAATCGCTCAGGGTCTGTTCCAGCGGCACCGAAACGCCGGTCTGCCGGGTATGCTGCGCCAGCACCGCAAACGGCTGGGTCAGATAGCGCTGTAATTTGCGCGCGCGCATGACAATTTTCCGGTCGTTCTCGGACAATTCCTCGATGCCCAGCATGGCGATGATGTCCTCCAGTTCGTGATAACGCGCCAGATGCTCGCGCACGCCCTCGGCCACATTGTAATGCCGGTCGCCCAGGGTATGGCGGTCCATCAGGCGGCTGCCGGAACGCAGCGGGTCGACCGCGGGATAAATGCCCTTGCTAGCCTGGTCCCTGGACAGGATGACCGTGGTGTCCAGATGGCTGAGGATAGCGCTGACCGCCGGATCGGTCATGTCGTCCGCCGGCACGTAGACGGCCTGAACCGAAGTGATGGAGCCCTGGCGGCTGGACAGAATGCGATCCTCCAGTTCGGCGACTTCCGTCATCAGGGTCGGCTGGTAACCCACCGTGGCCGGCATGCGGCCGAGCAGGCTGGAAATCTCGCTGCCGGCCTGAACGAAGCGGAAGACGTTATCCATCACGAACAGGACTTCCTTATGCAGGGTGTCGCGCAGGTATTCGGCATAAGTCAGCGCCGACAGGCCGATGCGGAAGCGCACGCCGGGCGATTCATCCATTTGCCCGAACACCATCAGGGTGTCGTCCATGACCCCGGCCTGTTCCATTTCCCGCCATAATTCATGGGCTTCGCGGATGCGTTCGCCGACGCCGGCGAACACCGAAACGCCCTGATGGATGGCCGAGACCGCATGGATGAACTCCATCACCAGCACCGTCTTGCCGACCCCGGCGCCGCCGAACAGCCCGGTTTTGCCGCCTTTGACGAACGGGCACAGCAAGTCGATGACCTTGATGCCGGTTTGCAGGATACCACTGACGCCGGTCGCTTCCGATAACGCCAGCGGTTTCGAGTGGATATTGCGGAATTCGGTTTGAGGCAGCGGCTTGCCGCCGTCCAGCGGCTCGCCGAAAATATTCAGCAATCGCCCCAGGCACAGCTTCGAGACCGGGACATGCAATGGCGCGCCGGTATCGTAAACGGTCAGCCCCCGGCTCAGACCGGCCGTGCCATGCAGCGTAACCGCCCTGACCCGCCGCTCATCAAGATGCTGATGCACCTCGAACAGATAAACGGTGTGATCAAAACGGGTGCACAAGGCCTGGCGCAATGGCGGCAGCCGGCCGCAGTCGATAATGACGACGGGGCCATGAATCTCGGCAATGACGCCGATCGGATGTTGATCATCTTGTTGCACCGGCAAACTGTCCAATTGTCCGCTCCCGCTGATTGATGTGAATGTTCTGCCTTAAAAATCGCCAGGCGGCGCCTGGAATGGCCTGGAAGATAACCGTCAAGCATGTTGATGGCTAGTATTACAAAACCCCGTCCTCGCGGCAACGGGCGACATCCGGTTTTATCGCGGTCCTTGCAAAAAAAAAAGCGGGGCCGAAGCACTGGGCTCCAATCCCTTTAAAACCCATAAAAACCGAGCCTCTACATTAAAAACCGGTCTTTTCGCAAGCATTTTTTAATCATGCCGGCATACATTATTTTCTCGATTAACCACTATATCTTGTGTTATTCTACGCAAAAATCACTACATATCGATGAACAAGCATAAATTGCCCGTAAAAGCAATGGCTTGTTTTCATCCTCTTACACAACCAATTGCAGGGACTTATCCATGACAGCCAAACTCCGCGTCGTCGCCAATGCCGTAACCGAAATACCGTTCCAGGATGCCTCGATGGATATCTGGGATACGAAATATCGTTTAAAAACCAAAGAAGGTGTCGCTATTGATGCCACGATCGATGAAACGTATCAACGCGTGGCCAAGGCGCTGTCCGAAGTGGAAAAGAACAAAACCCGGCAAGAACAGTCCTACAAGGAGTTTTTGTGGGCCCTGCGTCAGGGCGTGATCCCGGCGGGCCGCATTGTTTCCAATGCCGGCGCCCTGGAACACAAGCCCGCCACCTCAACCATCAACTGCACCGTTTCCGGCACCATCGCCGATTCGATGGACGACATCCTGGGTAAAGTGCACGAAGCCGGATTAACCCTGAAGGCCGGCTGCGGCATCGGCTACGAATTCTCGACCCTCCGCCCCAAAAACGCCTACGTCTCCGGCGCCGGCGCCTACACCTCCGGTCCGCTGTCGTTCATGGATATCTATGACAAGATGTGTTTCACCGTTTCCTCGGCCGGCGGCCGGCGCGGCGCCCAGATGGCGACCTTCGATGTCGGCCATCCCGACGTCGTCGAATTCATCCGCGCCAAGCGCGAGGACGGCCGTCTGCGCCAGTTCAATCTGTCGCTGCTGATCACCACCGAATTCGTCGAAGCCGTCAAAAACGACAAGCCCTGGCCGCTGTCATTCCCTATTACCGAAAAAGAGCTCAAACTGGACAAGCTCGACCTGAACAATCCCGAGCAAATCATCTGGCGCGACCTGCCCGGCAAGGACGGCTATATCGTCAACGAAGACGGCCTGCTCGCCTGCCGGGTCACCAAAACGATTCCCGCGCGCCGTCTGTGGGACATCATCATGAGTTCCACTTACGACTACGCCGAGCCCGGATTCATCCTGATCGACAAGGTCAACGAAATGAACAACAACTGGTTCTGCGAGAAAATCCGCGCGACCAACCCTTGCGTGACAGCCGACACCTGGGTTCAAACCGAGCAAGGCCCAAGACAGATTGGCTCTATTCTAGGCCAACAAATCAACGCCTTGGTCGACGGCAAATTGCACCTGTCCGGCGCTGACGGCTTCTTCAAAACCGCAACCAAAAATGTAGTCCGCCTGAGAACAAAAGAAGGCTTCAGCTTGCGTCTGACCCCTGATCACCGCGTGCGTAAAGTCACCCGCCTGGACCGCCATAACCTGGAAACCGAATGGTGCGAAGCAGGCCAGCTTGCAGCCGGCGATCAGGTCTTGCTGAACAACCATCGCCAGTATAACCGCTGGCAAGGCAAATACACCGAAAACCAAGGCTATTTAATCGGATTATTAGTTGGCAACGGCACCTTAAAAGAAGATAAAGCCGTGCTGTCTGTCTGGAAAAGCGCGCAAGTCACAAACAGCGATATCGGCATGCTGAATAGCGGCGCCAATGCTGTTATGGATAAAGTGATGATCGCCGCGACCGAATTCAATACGCGCAGCGACTTTAAAGGCTGGTCGGAAATACCTGGCAGAAACGAATTCAGACTCAGTTTTGCCGGCCTGAAGGCTCTGGCCGAAGAGTTAGGCATGTCGCCCGGCAATAAATGCATCACCGCGCAAGTCGAAATGGCCTCCAGCGATTTTTATCGGGGTTTCCTGCAAGGATTTTTTGACGCTGATGGCTCAGTTCAAGGCAATCAAGCCAAAGGCGTCAGTGTTCGCCTGTCCCAATCGGACCTTCCGCGTTTAGAAGCCGTACAGCGCATGTTGCTTCGCCTGGGCATCAACTCCACGCTCTATCGCCACCGTCGTCCAGCCGGCATAACAAAACTGCCTGACGGTAAAGGCGGCGCCGCCGATTACAAAATTTCCCCACAGCATGAACTCGTTATCAGCGGCGACAATCTTGCCGTTTATCGGGAACTGATAAACTTTACCGACAGCAGCAAAGCCGCTCAACTTGAAACCTGCTTAAAAAATTATCGCCGGTCATTAAACCGGGAGCGCTTCGTCGCCACCGTTGAATCGGTCGATCCCGATGGAACCGAAGATGTATTTGACATACAGGTTCCCGGCATCAATACATTCGACGCCAATGGCCTGCATGCGCACAACTGCGGCGAGCAACCGTTGCCGCCCTATGGCAGCTGTCTGCTGGGCTCCATCAACCTGACCCGTTTCGTCAAGAAGCCGTTCACCAGCGAAGCCCATTTCGACTGGGACACATTCCGCAAAGCCATTCGCGTTTTCACGCGCATGCTCGACAACGTCGTCGAAATCAACGGCCTGCCCCTGCCCGAGCAACAGCACGAAATCCTCAGCAAGCGCCGCCACGGCATGGGCTATCTGGGCCTGGGCTCGACCGTCACCATGCTGGGCATGAAATACGGCGACGAACGTTCACTGCAATTTACCGAGGAAGTGACCAAAATCCTGGCCGTGGAAGGCTGGAAGGAAGGCCTTGAGCTGGCCAAGGAAAAAGGCCCGGCTCCGATCATGGAACAGATGTTCAGCGTCACCGGCGAAATGCTGCACAAACGCCCTGAAATGGTCACCGACGGCTACAAAATCGGCGATCAGGTGCCGGGCAAGCTGCTGCACGCCAAATACAGCCGCTACATGCAGCAACTGGCCCAGGTCGAGCCCGAACTGGTCGCGCAACTGATCGAGACCGGCGCGCGCTTCACGCACCACAGCTCGATCGCACCGACCGGCACGATCTCCCTGTCACTGGCCAACAACGCCAGCAACGGCATCGAACCGAGCTTTGCGCACCATTACTCGCGCAACATCATCCGCGCCGGCAAAAAATCCAAGGAAAAAGTCGATGTCTATTCCTTCGAACTGCTGGCCTATCGCGCCCTGGTCAACCCCAAGGCGATGCCGTACAGCCAGGAGCCGGATCAGCAGCTGCCGGACTATTTCATATCGGCCGACGACGTCACGCCCAAACAGCATGTCGACATCCAGGCCGCCGCGCAGAAATGGATCGACTCGTCGATTTCCAAAACCGCCAACGTACCGACCGATTATCCGTACGAAGACTTCAAGTCGATCTATGAATACGCCTATGACAAAGGCCTGAAAGGCTGCACCACGTTCCGCTTTAACCCGGAAGTATTCCAGGGCGTGCTGGTCAAGGAATCGGATCTGGAAAACACCACCTACCAGTTCACGCTCGAAGACGGCCATGTGGTCGAACTGAAAGGTAACGAGGAAGTGGAATACGACGGCGAAATCCACACCGCCGCCAACCTGTTTGACGCCTTGAAAGAAGGCTACTACGGCAAGTTTTAATCGAGGTTACAGACATGATACATAAGATAAATAAAAAAATCGTCGGCTACAAAGTACTGACCAAAGACACCACCGAAGCGGCCAAGAAGGAAGAAGAACAGCAGGCGCTAGAACGCATGCACGAAAATGTCGAGCGGCCCGAAGTATTGGTAGGCTCCACCTACAAAATCAAAACGCCGCAATCGGAACATGCCTTGTACATCACCATCAACGACATGATCCTGAACCAGGGCACGCCCCACGAAGAGCGCCACCCTTACGAAATCTTCATCAACTCCAAAAACATGGAGCATTTCCAATGGGTACTGGCATTGACGCGCGTTATCTCGGCCGTGTTCAGAAAAGGCGGCGACGCCTGCTTCCTGGTCGAAGAGCTGAAAGCCGTATTCGACCCGCGCGGCGGCTACTTCAAGAAAGGCGGCGTATTCATGCCGTCACTGGTCGCCGAAATCGGCTACGCCATCGAATCGCACCTGAAACACATCGGCATGATCAAGCCGGAAGTGATGAGCGATCATCAGAAACAGTTTCTGCAAGAAAAGCGCCGCGAGTTCGAAGCTCAGCATGGCGAATCGGAAGGCCAGGCGTTTCCCGAGAAAGCCGTGCTCTGCCCCAAATGCAGCACCAAGGCCATGGTGTTGATGGATGGGTGTATGACTTGCTTGAATTGTGGGGAGAGTAAGTGTGGGTGATGAAGGTTGGGCTTCATAGCGACGCTGCATGAGGTGGATTATTTAATGTCGAACCGCCCCTGCTGAGCTTAAATCGAATAAAGAACAACTTTTTAAAAATAATGCTGGATAACATACTTAATTTGCATGTTATCCAGATTTAGATAATCGCTTATTCAGCTGATAATGAGATCGAATCCAACTAAGGATAATATTTATGGCAGCAGCAACAAAGATAACGCCCTCCAGTCCGCGCTTGGCATCGCTTTTGTCCGATGTTGAAAGGGGTAACATTAAGATTCCTGTTTTTCAGCGCCAGTATATTTGGACTGATGAGCAGATAATCAGTTTGTTGGATTCTATTTATAGGGGCTATCCGGTTGGATCGCTATTAATGTGGTCAACTAAAGTAGAACTCAAGCACGAAAGAAATGTTGGTGGCTTTAAACTGCCAGAAACACCAGAAGACTACCCTGTGAACTATATACTTGATGGACAGCAAAGGCTAACAACACTATATGGAGTATTCAACTCTGATCAGAATACAGCTGATGTAGAACTAGCAGGAAGGTTTAATATTTGCTATCTGCCTGAAGAAGATATTTTTGCACACAACTCCGCAACCGCAAACAAAGATAGGATCCAGCTTAACAAGATACTTGACACCACAAAGCTTTTAGCGGAATTGCCCAAGTTTAAAGATGAGCAAAAGGCAAAAATAGCTAAGTTGACTGAGGCGTTTAAAGATTATGAATTTCCGATAGTGACAATAAGAGAAAGAAGCAATAAAGAGGTTTGTAGTATTTTTCAAAGGATTAACTCATCTGGAACGCCACTTAGTAGCATGGAGCTTCTCACAGCTTGGACGTGGTCTGACAAGTTCGATCTCAGGCGAGAAATAGAGTCACTATTAGATAAGCTGGCAGACAAAGGCTACGAAAAAATTGACCAACCACTACTTATGCGTATGTTGGCATCAATTACAATCGGATCAATTGATGAGAATGATTTAGTAGATGTCGATCCCGATACGCTAGTTGACGGGGTTAGTAATCTAAAAAATGCTGTTTTTGCGGCGGTTGATTTCCTTGAGGGACAACTAAAAATAAAAAATATTGTCTTTGTCCCTTTCCCAATTATGATTATTCCAATTGTGCATTTTTATGCAAAAATCAAAAAGCCAACTGCCAATCAATTTTTACAGTTAAAAAAATGGTTCTGGCAGTGTGCGCTTACGCAAAGATACAAAGCAGGTACAAATAGGTTAGTTCTTGAAGACTTGTCGAAAATGCAGCTGGTATTTAATGGTGAAACACCGTTTGATGATACTAAAGTTGTCGTGAAGGAGAGTGTTTTTAAAAGTTCTTGGCGGATTAATTCGACTTCGGCCAAGGCCGCATTGTGTTTGATGGCTCAACTGCGTCCAAAATCATTTCTAACCGGTTCAGACGTAGACTTGGGGTCTGTACTTTCAGCATACAACGCTCGCCAATTCCATCATATTTATCCTAAAGCGCACCTTAATAGCCAGGGAATTTATTTTCATGAGGCTAACATAATTTCTAATATTTGTTTTCTTTCGGCTTCAGAAAATAATGCAATTAGCGATAAGGCACCAGAACAGTACTTTAAGGATATACCTAAAGATCAAGCTGGCGCCATTTTTGATGCAGCCTTAATTCCTAAGGTAGCTCGTGATGGCAAATTGTCCTTCGAAGACTTTATTGAACTACGCACAAAAGAGTTGACCAGAATTGGTCAACTACTGGTTGAGCAGGGAACTCTATAAAAGCTGAACAATGCATTGCAGCGGACAAGCCGCTGAATGCGACGTTATATGCAAATAACATGGATAACATTATCACCATAATTTTAATAATCTTTGTTTTCGTCTCAGCAGCTTATGAGATTATTAAAATATGGCCAGATTCAGGCGCAATGGGCATCAATCTCGACTGGGTAAAATGCCCGAAGTGCAATACCCCATTACCCATAATTAGAAAACCAAAGAATCAAACACAGGTTTTGTTCGGTGGCTGGACTTGCCACTGCTGTGGATGCGAGGTAGATAAATATGGCAACGAAAGAAACACATAACCAGCCCGTAGGGTACGCACCGCGTACCTTTTGAGGTTTGGTTCACCGAAAAAACTTTGAAAATGGTACGCAATGCGTACCCTACGGTGGATTTGCCGTTGTAATATGGTTGCTCGTGTTTTTTTCGGAGATGGGGATGTCTGATTATCGTCGCTGTTACGTGCCGGGCGGATCGTATTTCTTTACTGTGGTGACGGAACGCCGGGCGGGTATTCTGGCGAATGATAAGGCTCGGGATTGCTTGCGGGAGGCGATTCGACATTGCCGGCAACAACTACCGTTTCGCGTCGATGCGCTGGTGATGCTGCCTGATCATATCCACGCCATCTGGACATTGCCGATTGTTGATTGCGATTACTCAAAACGCTGGGGCATTGTCAAAAAACACTTCACTCAGACCTGGCTGGCTTCGGGCGGCACCGAACAATCGGTGACCGCCTCGCGCCTGCGCTACCGGCGGCGCGGCATCTGGCAGCGGCGCTTTTGGGAACATGCGCTGCGCGATGAACGCGATTACCAGAACCACCTCGATTACCTGCATTTCAATCCGGTAAAGCACGGGCTGGTCAAACATGTCATTGACTGGCCTTATTCGTCGTTTCACCATTGGCTGAAACAAGGCTTTTACCCGGAACGCTGGGGATCGAGAATTGAAGACTATGCCGGTCTCGACAGCATTCAATGTACGGGTGAGTGATGCCCGGCTGTTAAAGGTACGCGGTGCGCACCCTACATTTTGTATCATGCCACACGATAGGTTTTTATTGGAAAGAACCAAAAACGCTAAAAACCGGAGTCCCAATAGAATACTCTTTTGAGATTCGAGTCTTAATGTGATGGAATCCTACAAACCCACCCAGACTCAGGAAGCCAGATTCATGAAATCCCGTCCTTGCGGGCACGACAAGCAGGTGTTGCTGGATTGCCGGGTGCCTGCGCGACTCGAAGCAATCGAAACACTGGCCGATGCGGTCAACGAGGTTCTGCCCGATCGCGATCTGGCCTTCTCCGTCAACCTGTGTCTGGAAGAGTTGATAACCAACGTCATTGTTCACGGCCTCAAGGGTGCCGCCGACCGGTTCATGCAGGTCCAACTGATTATATCGGACGACTGGCTGGAAATTCTGCTTCGGGATGACGCGCCCCGGTTCGACCCTTTCATGCAGGCCCCTGAGCCCAATCTGGATCTGGATGTTAACGATCGCCCGATCGGCGGGCTCGGGGTGCATATGGTGAAGAAGCTGATGGACGAGGTCCATGCCGATTATGACGGCTCCGGCAATGTGATTGTTTTGCGCAAGCACTTGCGGCATAAGGCTTCGGAATAGCGGTTTCCCGCAAAGCCTTTATTCAGGCAAGTGCGGCGAGCGCCTCGGCGACGGAATTCTCCATCCTGAACACGGCGCAGAAACCGCACATTTCAAATACCGACCGGACGTTGCCCTTGACATTCGCCAGACACACCCTGCCCCCTTTGGCATTCAGCAGCTTGGTCATGAGCAGCAACGCCCGCAGGCCGGCGCTGCTGATGTAGTCAACCTGGTCAAAGTCAACCACAAAGGAAACAGCGCCGCTGTCGATCATTTCCCGGATTCTTTTTTCATACTCGGGCGCCGTAACCGCGTCCAGCCTGCCGCTGATTGTTACCACGGTGGCATGGCTTTCTACTCTGGTGTGCAAATCCATGGATGCTATTCCTCACGGGCGATTGGTCTTGATCAGGAATTGTAATCTGTTTTTGCCGTCGATCCAGCGGTAGTCGATGCTTTCGGTCAAGTTCCTGATAATCATCAGCCCCAGGTCATCGGTCAAGCGCTCGCTTTCCAGCGGATTGGCCGGTTCCCCGGTGCTTTCGCAGACCAGCTCAAGGCGTTCGGTCTTTTCCGAATAGGTGATGGTCATGTCCAGCACGGCCGTACGCAGGTAAGGCTTGTAGATTTGCAGCAATTCCTCAACCACCAGCAGCAAGTCGTTTCGGGTCTGCTTTGGCAGGATCTGCTTTTCGCAAAAGGCTTCGATTTCCGCATTCATGGCGTACAGGTCGTAGTCCGGCGAGCTGATGCGCCGGGTGTAACTGAGAATCCTGTTGATGAAAGCCTGGGTCCTGGCCTTTTGCGGGTGCTCAAAAATCTGCTCCGGCGTGCCCTCTTCGTAGATCAGCCCTTCGTCCATGTACAGCACCCGGTTCGATACATTCCGGGCAAAATCCATTTCATGGGTGACGATCGCCATGGTCATGCCCTCCCTGGCCAGGCGATGGATGACCGCGAGCACTTCCCTGATCATGGTGGGGTCCAGCGCCGAAGTCGGCTCGTCGAACAGGATGATCTCCGGCTCCATGGCCAGGCAGCGGGCGATCGCCACGCGCTGCTGCTGGCCGCCGGAAAGCTCGTCCGGGTAATTGCCGGCTTTCTCGGCCAGCCCGACCAGACGCAGCAGTTCCAGCGCTTTGGCCTGCGCGGCCGGCTTGCTCATGCCCTTCAGCTTGATCGGCCCGAGGGTCAGGTTTTCCATCACCGACAGGTGGGAAAAAAGATTGAATGACTGGAACACCATATTCATCTTCTGGCGTATTTTGGCGACATCGGTGTTCTTGTCCAGGATGTCCACGCCATTGATATAAATGGACCCGCCGCTCGGCATTTCAAGCAGGTTGAGGCAGCGCAGCAGGGTGCTCTTGCCGGTACCGGACGGGCCGATGATGGAAACGACTTCGCCGGTTTTGATGTCGGTCGTGATGTCTTTCAGCACGGTCAGGTCGCCGAATTTTTTTGACAGGTGCTCGATCCGGATCATGGTCTGGCCGCCTTGCGCCGTTTGTATTTCGGGTCGGTCATCCGTTCCAGGTATTCCAGTGACAGCATCAGAATCCAGGCGATCACGAAATACAGAATCGCCACCATGACCAGCGGAAAGAACGCGTCGAAGGTACGACTGCGAATGATGTCGCTGGCCTTGGTGAGGTCCTGGACCGCGATGTAGCCGACAATGGACGTCTCATCTTCACCAGCGAGATGAACTCCCCTTTGTAGACCGGCAAAATGCGCTGCACGGTCTGCGGCAGCACAATGAACACGAAGGTCTTGACCCGGGTGAAGCCCATGGCGATGCCGGCCTCGATCTGGCCTTTGCCTACCCCTTCGATGCCGGACCGGAAGATTTCGGAGACGTAAGCGGCAAAATTCATCCCGAAGGCGATAATCGCCACCAGCACCGGGCTGATATTGACCGACGCGAAGACCACATAAAAGATCAGCATCAACAGTACCAGCACCGGCATGCCACGGATGATATTGATATAAACCCTGGCCGGCAGATTGAGCACGGTCCGCGGCGACATGCGCATGAAGCAGACCAGCGCGCCCAGCAGTGTGCCCAGGAGCGTCGAGAAAATGGAAATGACCAGTGTGGTTTTCAATCCGTTCCAGATCAGCAGGTAACGGTTTTCCTGCATGATGTTGCTGCGAAAGCTGGTGGCTGTCCTTTCGAGGAACGAGGGAGCCCCGGTTGCCGCGCCGGGTCCGGCGTCATAAGCGGCAATACTCTTTTTGAGGGCGAAGACGCTGGTGCCCATTTCATAATACGGATCGGAAAAATTGATCTGCCGTTTTCGTTCGTCCGTTATATAAATGGAGCTGGCGATCATGTCGACCTTGCCGGTCGAAACGGCGACGATCAGGCTGCCGAACTCCATGTTGGAAAATTCGACCGTTTTGCCGAGAGACGCGGCGAACCGTTCCGCCAGTTCGATATCGAACCCGACCAGCCGGTTATCCTTGACCGCGGTAAAGGGCAGCCCGACATCACTGACGCCGGCGACCAGAACGCCATTCGATCCGGGGTTGTCGATGACCGGCATGCGCGTGTCGCCTTTTTCCATCCAGCGCCGGATCATGTCGGCGTGGATGCCGTTTTGCTTGATCCGGGCCAGAAACTGATTGAACTGATCCCTCAGTGCCTCATTGCCTTTTTTGAAGCCGACGCCTACGTCAAAGGAAAACAGGGACGCCTCCAAAACACCCAGACTGTCGTCCTGGCGCAGGATTTCGCGCAAGGGCTCGGCATCGAACAGGGCGGCATCGACCTTGCCGGTCTTGACCGCCAGTGCGACATCGGCGGGCGTCTTGTATTGCAGAAGGGTTGCATCCGGATAGTTTTTGGTCGCATAAGTGTCATGCGCGGAGCCGACCAGCACGCCGATGCGCTTGTCTTTCAGGTCCTCAACGGAGGCAAGCTGTCCGGCGCGCCGGACAGCCGGTTCCCGTCCGCCGGCCGGAAGCCGCCTGACCAGCATGACCTGCGCGTTGGCGTAATAGGGTTGGGTGAAATCGACGTATTTTTTGCGTTCATCGGTTGCGGTCATGCCGGTTACGATCATGTCCACCTTGCCCGATTGCAGCGCCGGGATCAGCGCCATGAATTTCATGTTGAAAAACTCGACCGGCCTGTTGAGTCTGGTGCCGATAATGCGCGCCAGCTCGCCGTCATGGCCGCTGACCCGTCCGGCTTTGTCCACGAAACTGAACGGCTCGCGTGTGGCGCTGACGCCTATTTTCAGCGGCGTTCCTGCCTTGGGGAGCACGATGTCCAGTTCTTCGTAAGGCGCCAGATCCGGCTTGAACCAGCGCCGCTTCATCGACTCGAGGGTCCCGTCGCTCTTCAGTTCGGAGATGATCCGGTTCAAGTCGGCCAACAGCTCGTCATTGCCTTTTTTGACCGCGATCGCGGTGTCTTCGTAAGCCAGCGGCTCGGGCAGCAGGCCCAATGCCGGATTTTTCTTCGTGACCTGAAGCGCCGCCGGATATGCCGTCACGATGGCATCGAGCTGGCCGGAGCTCATCGCGGCAACGGCGTCCATGATATCGTCGAAGCTTTTGACCTGCGCCTTGGGGAACCTGGCCGTCGTGATGGCTTCTCCGGTTGAGCCGGTCATCACGCCGATTCTTGCCGTTTCCGCATCGTCCAGGCGGGCGATGACCGTTTCGGTTTTTTCGCAGCCGGCGATAAAAGCGATGAACGCCAGAATAATCAGCGTTAACAGCGTCGGTTTATTCATGTCCCTTCCCTGCCTGTTGCCGATTGACATTATTGGTCTTCATTTTTATCGCCAGCATGGTGATGTCGTCCGATTGAGGAGCGCCTCCGGCATGCTGCGCCACCTCGGCGCCGATGTAATGGACCAGGGTTGCAAGGTCCGCTTGCGGCGCGCTTTGCAACGCCCTGAGCAGGCGTTCCTCGCCATACAGCGCCTCTTCCCCGTTTTTTGCCTCGGTCACGCCATCGGTATAGAGAAAAAGAATGCCTTCCCGCTCCAGGGTCAGGCGCTCGGTCACAAAGACGGTTTCAGCCATGGCGCCCAGCATCAGACCGGGTTTTAAGGCCAGATAGCGCACGCCTTGCGAGTCGACAAGCAACGGCGGATTGTGTCCGGCATTGGCGAAACGCACGTGGCCGGTCGTGGTGTCCAGGATGGCGCAGAACACCGTCGTGAACATGCAGCTGTCATTGTCCGAGGCGAGAATCCGGTTGACGGAGGCCAGCATCCGGTCGGGCTCGCCAAGCCGCTGGCCTTCGGTCTTCAGCAGGGTTTTGGCCACCATCATGTACAGCGCCGCGGGAACCCCCTTGTCGGAAACGTCCGCGATCAGGAAACACAGATTGTTCTCGTCAATGAAGAAAAAGTCGTAGAAGTCGCCCCCCACCTCTTTGGCCGGTACCATGGAGGCGTAAATCTCAAACTCGGGATGTTCGGGAAAGGGCGGAAAAATGCGCGGCAGCAGGCTCGCCTGAATCTGGGTCGCCACCTTGAGCTCGCTCTGGATCCGTTCCTTGGCGGCGGTGGTTTCGGTCAGGTTCCGGATGTATTCCTTGAGCGACTGCTCCATGAGCTGAAAATTGTGCGTGAGCACCCCGACCTCGTCATTCGAGCGCACCGCCGGCAACGGCACGTCGAAGTTGCCGGCAGCGATCTCATCGGTCGCCGCCGTCAGCAAGCGCAGCGGCTTGGTGATGGCGCGGGCAATGGAGATGACCGCCAGGGTCAGCAGCAATATCCCGCCCAATCCCATCGCCGCCATGGTCATGCTTAACTTTCTGACATTCTCCAGCAGCTCCGCCTCGGGGAATACGACGGCCAGCGTCCAGCCGGTCGAGGGGATCGGCGTGTAATACA
Organism: Methylobacter marinus A45; assembly: GCF_000383855.1. Lineage (GTDB taxonomy): Bacteria > Pseudomonadota > Gammaproteobacteria > Methylococcales > Methylomonadaceae > Methylobacter > Methylobacter marinus. Next base: position 3,599,594 of record NZ_KB912877.1, on the reverse strand, counting down.
TCCAGCTCGTGAATCCGACTATGCTGGTGTAATGGACGAAGCCGGATTCGCCCCGGACCATTTTCTTGCCGAGCGCCCGCAGGTAAGGGTCATTGCGCGCCTCCGCGATGCTGAAGAACGTTTCGTTCATGATGGCCTCGTTCAACGGGTGGGCCAGTATCATCGCGTTGCGTGACAGCAGGGCCGCGTAGCCGGTCCTGAGTATCTTGACGGAGGAGATATAGTTCGTCAGAGCCTCAAGGGAAACATCGGCGGTCACGATTCCCTTGAGTTGCCGGGCAGCGCCGGTGCCCTCGTAGAACGGGACCGAACAGGTCGACATCAAAATGTTGCCGGCGCCTTCATCGAAGTACGGTTCGCTCCATTCGAGTCTGCCCAGCTCGCGCGGAATCTGATACCAGTCCCAGTACAGATAAGGCACGTCGAGGTAGGAGTTTTCCAGGCGGCTAAAGGCGATCTTGCCCTTATCGCGGTAATAATAAGGCGCATACAGGCGCTTGCTTGCACTGAAGGCATAGGGCTCAAAGGCGACGGCCGATCCGTAAATTTCGGGATTGTTTTCGACGGTGGCTCTGATCAGATCGAGCAGTTCCCGCTCCGTATGCCGGCTGATTTCCAGCGAGAGGGCTACTCCCGCCGTCACTTTGGCAACCGCTGTCAGCTGGGCCTCTACCCGATGCACCAGTGACATGGCAAGGTTGTGCGCATTGCTTTCCAGCTCGTTTTGCAGAATGGCGCGGGACCGGTAATAGTTATAGCCGAGCGTGACGGCAAAGATGACGGCGCTGAAGAGCGTGATAACCAGAACGAGCCTGATGACAATGCTATCTTTGCCCGGCATCGGCCCTCCAGACAAAGACGCTGTAGTCGGGGTAGCCTTGAATCAGGCCGTGTTTTTGCATGGCGCGGGCTACGGCTTCATAGTCCTGCTCGACAAGATAGCCGGGGGTTGCCTGGGGATCGACAGGCTTCATCAGGTCCCGCATCCGTTCCAGCATCCATTTCTGGTGCATCCTGTTGGCCGGTAAATGCGCCTCGCGCATGTGTTTGATGACGATATCCAGCGTCTCGTCGGGATGGTCGAAGGCATAGCGCCATCCCTCCAGCGATGCGTTGACAAAGGCTTCCACCATGACAGGATCGTCGCGCAGCGTCTTTTCCATCGTGTAGATCCCGTCCTCCGGAAAATTCATGCCCTGGTCCCTAAGAAAGATGACGTTCAATTCCTCGGGATCGATGCCCGAATTGAGCAGCGTGTGGTACTCATTGAACCACATGGCGGAAGCTACATCGATGCCGCCGCGCAGGAAGAGATTGACGGTGTGGGACTGGCGCACTTCCCGAACCTTGATGCCGTGCCTGGCGAACAGCGTGCGCGGCGGTATCGACACGTCGCCTTCCCACAACCCCACTTTCTTGCCGTTCATATCTTCGATGGTTTCGATGCCGGCCGATTTTTTCGAGATCAGCATCATCGCCGAGCGCTGGATGATTTGGGCCAGGTTAACGAGTTCAGCGCCCTCGGCGCGATGCTGCAGGGCGGTTGTCAACCAAAGAATGGCAAAATCGGCCGTGCCGTTCTTGAGCTCTTCAGCAGGAGAACAGCCGGGCCCGGCCCTGAGGATTTCGAGATCGATCCCATGCCGGGCATAGATGCCCTTGTCCAGCGCCACGTAATAACCGGCAAACTGGGCCTGAGGACTCCATAGCGGCATGAGGGAGGCGCTTTTCAGCGGCGCTTCGGCGGCGCCAAGAGGAAGCGTAACGACACCTGTCATGAGCAGTACGGACATCACTGCGATGAGTGAACGCTTGTAACATTGAAGATAATTCTTATGCCGCATCTTGCTCATGACCATTTCTGTTTGACACTCGGACAAAGGTAATATCCCATGGAGCGGCTGCATACCCGGCCAATCAGCTGAGTTACAGTGATCTCCGCGCCATGCGCCGGCAATAAAAGCGATCTGTTGCCTGATTCCGCCCTCACCGTCAGCAAGCCCCATCAGTACATAAACCATAGATAAAGAAATGCTGAGGTTTGTTTCACAAGAAACAAAACAATGACCGTTACTGCTCTATCTACTGCACAGCAGCATTGATCGGCCTGATCGCTCAACGCCGGGTTGAACCCGTTAGGGTATACGAGACTGTGAAAGAATGAGTGACTGATGTCACGCTGACAATTGACTCAGGCGCCTAACCCGGATATTTCATAAAACATCCGGGTTTATTCACCAGCTCTTCTTCCAGCCTTGCTGCTCCGGTTTCTCTGGATTCGCACAAAAGCAACGGAACCTCGAGCTTGAATCAGGATCTAAAGGACTTTTGTTCAGCGTGATCATGCTCCGGCTCCGGAATATGACTAGCGCCCGCTTTGAGGAACTTTCATGTCAGATTTGTCTAATCCCAGCGATGCGGCTCCGGCCGCAACGCGTCTTAGGCTCGCCATCAAGAAGTCTGCCAGCCGGCTACAGGACTGGTTTGTGATCCAATCGATAACCATCAAGCTGACGGTGCTGGCCGTTGCCCTCCTGATTCCGGTCACCGGCATCTATTCGTTCATACTCATCCAGAAACAGGCCGCCGTGGCTGAGCAGGTCAAGTCCATGACGGCGGGCGAGGAGGCGTGGACTCTCAACGATAAGCTGCCCGTGGTGTTCGGTGCCGGCTCGGTGCTGAGCTTCCTGGAAACGAACCCGGTCGAGCGCATCACCGTGGTCTACGAACCGCTGCTGTGGAACGTATCGGAGCGCATCATCCTGGTCGAATCGCAGGACAAACTGCATGCCTATTACCCTAGCGACATGGAGGCCAAGATCTTCGCCGACAAGGCCGTCACTGCGCCCTGGGGCAGCAAGCTGGCCTTCATCCCGCGCGCAGAGCTCGACCCCGGCAGCCTTGAATTGTTCGAACTCCTGGACCAGCGCTTTGCCAGTGCCCGCCCGCAGTCCGAGAATGACAACTGGAAGGCCCGCGTCAGCGGTGGGCTGACGGTCGTACTGACGCTCGGCGTGCTGGGCTTCCTGTACTTCCAGCTCAAGAGCCAGCACAAGTCGCTCAAGTTCATCGAACCGGCACAGGTGCACGGCTCCATCGACGACCTGGTGGGCATGGATGACATCAAGGCCGAGGTGGCCCAGATCAAGGATCAATATGAACGCCGCGCGGAATATGCCGAGTACGGCATATTCAAGCCCTTCAATGTGATGTTCAGCGGCCCGGCGGGTACCGGCAAGACCAAGCTGGCCAGCTACCTGGCCAAGGAACTGCGGCTGCCCATCCTGTTCCACTCCGCGGCCAATCTGGAAACGGGCTTCGTGTCCGGCGGCTCGAACACACTCAGCCGCATCGTGGCCATGGCCAAGCGGCGCAAGCACTGCATCATCTTCCTGGACGAGGCGCAGGATCTGTTCATGAAGCGCGGCGGCCGCCGCAAGTTCGACGACGACACCGCGAACACGTTTCTGTCTGTGCTGGATGGCGTGCGCAGCAGGAACGAAGCGGAAATCATCTGGATCGTGGCCAGCAACTTCAACAGCGAAACCATGGAGATGGACGAGGCCATGCTGCGCCGCTTTCAGATGAAAGTGGACTTTCGCATGCCCAATCGGGCGGAGCGGCTGGCTATCATCGGCCACTACCTGGGCCAGCGGGCCGATAAGGTGCTGCCCGATCTGGACCTGCGCCATCTGGTGGAAGTGACCGAAGGCCGCAGCCCGGCCGATCTGGAAACCATTGTCAACCAGGCGGGCATCACGGCCGTGCAGACGGGCGGGATGATCGGCGCCGATACCCTGATGCAGGCCGCCGAGCGCGTGCTGGTGGGCAACGTCAACACCAACGCCACGAAGGAACGCGAGCGCGACCGCCGCATCATCGCCGTGCACGAGTGGGGCCACTTCCTGATGGATCTCGCGCGCGAGCGCCAGCTGACCAACGACAACTGGGAGCAGATCCTGGACGACATGAAGACCATCAAGATTTCGCTCAAGGCCAACCCGCGCACCAACGCCTTGGGCTTTGTCTTCCACAAACAGGGGACCAACCTGCTCAAGACCAAGGGCGACATCGAACACGATGTGCGCGTGCTGCTGGGGGGCATGGCCAATGAGGAACTGTTCTTTGGCGAGGAAGGCACGACCAACGGTGCGCACAACGACATCACCCGCGTGACGAAGTTGCTGCACCATGCCGTGGGCGAGATGGGCATGTACCGCAAGACCCGCCTGAACTTCGGCGCGCTCTCCAGCGAGAGCCGCGAGGTCGACGAGGAAACGCGCAGCATCATGGAAGCGCAGAGCGAGCGCCTGTATGGCGAAACCAAGGCCGTGCTGGCCAGGCTCATGCCGCTGACCGAGCATCTGGTCGGCAAGCTCCTGGAAGCCGGCGAAATGAGCCTGAGCGAGGCGTTGTTCGAGATCCGCAGCTTCGAGGCGGCCTGTACTGTGTCAGGAATGTGTCAGGAATTTCAGGTTGAGTCTGAGATCAAAAGTGTTTGACGCTGGCGTTGGGGCGGATCACAAACTGACCGTTCACGGCATAAGCGGACGATCCCGGATATCATATGTTGGGTTAATCCCGGAAAGTGGTCTATCGTAACAAGACTCAACCACCTCCATAATCCCCATGGATGGGGTGAATGCAGAGAAATGACGGGATCATTTCCTGTCCTGGGAGGCGGTCCATTGCTTGGGGCCTGCTCATGACTCTTTTGCGAGTCAGATGAGAACGCTAATGGTATAAGTGCCGGTTGCCGATGTACTTTTTTCCCGCAGCACCAAGTCGATTGTCTCCGCCTTTTCTATCCGGAATGTACGCGACTCAAGCCCCACTTGTTTAATCACTCCATCGGTGATCTGATGACCGTCCACCATTACTTCCACAATGCTCTCGACAGGCGGGGAAGACATCCTCAACGTAAGAACGACCGGACTTCCAAGGCCCGAAAAAATCCTCTCTTCTTTGTCTTCCGGGTCCAAGTAGAGCCCGAACGTGCCTTCGTGTGTTACAACCTGCTCTTTCATGGAGTTCCCCTTTCGTTTGATTTCATGGGTTGCTTCCAAGTAACGTCTGATTGCTATAACTATTTGAAATTGATTGAAAGAAACTGACTGGCGGTTTTTGGCTGAAAATGCTCATACATCACCACGGCAAAATTGCTAACCCGGATATTTCATGAAACCACAGAGAACACGAACGACCGCATGGATGTGGGAGGTAGAGCAACGCAGGAGCAGTTGCCGAGAACACGAAGAAAATCATGGCGTTATCATTTATTACCGATAACTTCATAAGCTCATCATGAAATATTTCTAAGTATTTGAATTGAAAAGCCTTCGTGTACTCGATTGCTGTTCCAGACGCAATTCTACCGCCTCCATCCTTGGAGGCGTTCGTGTCCTTCGTGGTGAAATATTCAGGCTAATCAATTTCCCCATAAATCGACAGTACGTATTTCAAACTTAATACACAATATGTAAGGACACCTATATGGATTATGGATTCGGCTAAAAACAATACCCTTCAGGTCAAGGCTGTTTCCGGCCTGTTGCCGTCCCCTGGAACGGCGCCTGCCTCGTGATTTAAAACCGCCCGGCAAGTCGCGATGTGTACCCTAAAGGGCATAAAGGCATCGCTCCTAGCATTACCCGCATTTTCAACGCCGGATCTGATTGTGGCTTGATTCCAGAATGGTTACGGGTGCGTACTCTGCATACGGCTCATGCGCCCCTGCTTTTATCGACAAAACGCTCGGTATCATCATCCAGCTGCCGACCGGCGCGCCCGAGGGGCTCATGGACATAAAGGGATTTCGACAGGGCCTTGGCATTGGCGAATTGCACATCGCGGACCGGCGGTTTCATCTGGTATTTGACCGGCATGCGGTGGTCGTCCAACTGCAGCGCGGGATTGAAGACTTTATCGAACTTGAATAGATTGCTGACGAAATTGGTCTGGCCGCGTATCAAATGGCCGCCGATGATCTTGGCGACATCGCGCACCGCCGCCCAGCCCAAGTGCTTGGTGAACATGATCCGCTGGGTTTCCACCAGTTCCGCGTAAAACTCCTCGATCGGCATGCGGGTCGGCAGCACCGCGTGCTGGATATCGAACAGCCGGTAATCCCGCGTCGTCAGATGGCGGGACTCGGTCAGCCAGCTTTCGGTGCCCGGATAAGGCGTGTTGATGCTGATATTGACGATCTCCGGCACTTCCCGGCACCATTCCCTGACCACGCGGAAGCGCTCATGGTCCCAGTCCGTGTCGGCAATGATGTTGATGGCGATATTGATGCCCAGAGACCTTGCAAATTCCAGCGCTTCGAAATTGCGGCTCAAATCGATACGTTTACGGTATTTTTCCAAGCCCTCTTCGTCGATCGATTCGATGCCCAGAAACATATAGCTCATGCCGAGTTCCTTCCAGAATTTGAACACCTCCTTGTTGCGCAACAGCACGTCGCCGCGGGTTTCCAGATAATACTCCTTCCTGATGCCCTTCCGGGCCAGCGCCTCGCCGATTTCAAAGCCCCTCTTTTCCTGAATGAACGCCACGTCATCGACAATGAAAACACCGGGCTCCCGGATACGCTGCATTTCCTCGACGACTTTTTCAGGGCTCAGCACGCGATAGCTGCGGCCGTAAAAGGTCCAGGCGCTGCAGAACGAGCAGTCCCACGGACAGCCCCTGGAAAATTCGATCGACGCGCACGGATCCAGCGTGCCGAGAAAATATTTCTTGCGATGCCTGATCAGATCCCGCGCCGGCGACACATCATTCAGATCGGGCATGAAGGTCGGCTGGCCGCCTTGGCCGTTCATGGTCACGACGCCGGGCACGCAGTGCACGTTTTCCCGGTCTTCCTTGATGGCCTGCAGCAGCAACGGAAGCCCTGACTCGCCCTCGCCCTTTAAAATCGCATCGATTTTGCCCTCGCCGTGCTCCAGCAATTCTTCCGCCGTAAATGAAGCGCTATGACCGCCGATAAAGACAAAGCTATGAGACAGCCGGGTTTTGGCCGCTTTCGCCAGATCGATCACTTCCGGGACGTTGGCGAGATAATTCAATGAAAAAGCGATGATGTCGGGTTGCCAGTCATCCAGCAGACGGTACAGATCCTGATGCGATTCCACCTGCAAATCAATCAGGCGAACCTGGTAACCCTGGCGGCGGGCCGTGTCGGCGACCTGTTCCAGACCAAGCGGCTCCAGGCGCAGGAACACTTTGGTATACATGAGCGGGCTGGGATGAACGGCAAGAAATTTCATCATCACTCCTTATTTTGGTCATCGTGACTCGCAACGGTCCATGCCACCTACCGCATAAACGTGCGCTTATGAAACATAGTATCGATTCACTATAAAAAGCCTGACTGTTCCGGTCAAGTTCAGATGGACCAAATATCCATCGACAAAGGCACTGGGAAATATGACAGCGGGGCTGATTTTTTGCTCCTTGCAAAGTCCGTAGTCAGGTCATTTTTCTCTTGCCGGGCCCGCACTGTTTATCAAAGTTTTTTCAGCTTCACCAAGGCTAAGCTGTATGGGCTCGACAAAATCCATATACTTCGTGGATAGGACTTACGCAGTTTGCCTGTTCATCTGCCGAAACAAGCGGGTTTAAAACCTGTGGGGGCGACTTCGCCTAAAGCGCCTACTGTTGGCAGTCGCCTTTTATCTGAATGGGCGACTGAAGTCGCCCCCACAGGCTTGCGTAAGTTCTTGTGGATAAATCTCCTCGGTTAACGAAAATCGACTTGTAGAGTTAGAAACTTTCGTTCATAAGCGCCACGCCAAACTGTTCCGGATTGATTATTATCAATAAAATTGAAACAATCTATTAATAATTATCCACATTGTAAACCATATATTGTCGCATTATAATACGCGGCATCTAACGGCAATAATTGCCGCCATGAGATTCAAGCTAAAAAAGCTTATCTCCACCCGTTTCATATACCTCCTCGGACTGTGAAAATTCAGAACTTATCAAATTCTGTATCTCTTATACCTCCCGTTGCCACCGGCTCCGGGAGGTTTTTTTTGTCCGTCGATAACAATTCCCCGCCCTACGGTTCAGATGCAATATCAGGCTGGCCGCTTTCGGGCAGACCCGCCAGCCAATCCTGAATTCTGCTTTCGGCCTGCTGCACCAATCCGGCGAAGGCCGTCACCGCGCCCGCGGCATCGGGCGTTTGCGTCGCTTGTTGCAGGTGAAATTCGTGAGCGCCGAGCTGGCGTTTACTGTCGGGCGCATAGGCTTCCAGATAAAAACGCATGACCACGCGGGCCCGATCCGACGCTTCGAACTGCTGCTCAAAATCCATCAGGCGGATATTCAGTAAATACTCCAGCGGCTTGGCCCCGGCGATCAGATGCTGCTCGAACAATTCCGGCGGCGGCGCAATCCAGCGGTCCAAGGCATAGAACCTTACCCGTGTCGGTGCCGCGTAGAGCAGCCGGTAACGGATGCGGTTGTCCCGTAACCACTTGGGCGCGGTGACGGTAACGGCCGGCCTGGCGAACGTTCCGTTTTCATACTGTAAATAAGGAGCGCCGAAGTCGTGCAGCGCAGGCTGCAACGGTTTGGGCGCAACGCTGCAGCCGGCACTCGCCATGATAATGGCTGACACTAACAAACTCGAATATCTCATTTCGGCTCCTTATAGCCGGGTTCGCCCGGACCTGGTTCTGGTTCATTCGGTCCGAACAACAAGCTCTGGGGGTTGTTCTCGAGCATGGTGGCCACGCGTTTGACCTGCGACGTGGCGGACTGTAACTCAACCAGTAAATCGTTGATTTTCGGCATCGTCGTTTCCAGCAGCAGATTGCCGGTGGTTTCGCCTTTATCGGCAAGGCTTTCCGCTTTATTGCTGAGTGCCTGCACATTACGGGTCAATTGCTTCAGATCGTCGGTCAAGGCGTTGATATGGGCCAATGTCTTTTGGGCATCGGCGCTTAACGCAGGAATACCGGCCAGTGCTTTATCGATGCCTGTCTGCAAATCGGAAAACTTGTTGGTCAGGGTATTGAAATTTCGGAGGATATCGCTGATATTTTTCTCGTTTTCCTCGCTGAGCAGGCTATTAAGGCGGCCCATGATCTGCTCGGCTTTCTTTAGCAGATCCTCGCTTGACATCATCAGCCTGTCGGTCAGCGAAGGCACTAACGGGATACGCGTCATAGGGTTATTGCCTGGCGGCAAAACCTCCTGAATGTTGCCCGCATCCTGCAGTTCGATCTGGGTCAAGCCGGTAACGCCTTTCAATCGCAGCGTGGCGTAGACGCCCTTGGTCAGCGTGATGTCTTTATCGACTTCAATCGGCACCAGAATCGTGCCCGTATCTCTCGGATCGAACCGGACCTTGAGCACCTTGCCCACGGCAATGCCCCGGTAGAATACCGTGGACTCGGGATTGAGGCCGGACACGGATTCGCGCGTTGAAATCACATACAGATCGCGTTCGCGCTCGAAATGGCCTATCCAGTAAATCACGGCCGCCGTCGCCGTGATTAAAGCGACCAGAAACAGGCCGGTCATCAAAGCGTGATTATTTCTGCCCATGCGTAGTCTCTTGATAGTGATGAAATACCCGCTCAGCGCGTTTATTGTGAAAAAATTCTTCGACAAAAGGATGCTGGCTGTCCAAGACCCTGGCCAGCGGTCCGAACGCGACCAGCCGGTGATCGGCCAGCACCGCCACCAGCGTGCATAAGTCCCTTAATATATCCAGGTCATGCGTCACCATGAAGACCGTAAATTTGAGCTCCCGATGCAGCCTCGATAACAGTTCGACAAAATCCTCGCTGGAAATGGGGTCCAGGCCCGAAGTCGGCTCGTCCAGCAGCAGCAGATCCGGTTCCACGATCAGCGCACGGGCGAGGGCGACCCGTTTGGTCATGCCGCCGGACAGGTCGGCCGGTTTCAGCCAGGCATCCCGGGGCGACAACCCCACGTTTTCCAGCTTCATGAACACCAGGTGCTTGATCAATTCCTCGTCACGAATGCCCAGTTCGCGCAACGGGAAGGCAATATTATCGAACACGTCCAGCACGCTGAACAGCGCGCCTTTCTGAAACAGCACGCCGCAATTGGTCCGCAACCGTTGACTGTCGTTGGCCTGGATGTTCTTCAAAGACCGCCCCATCACGAATACCTCGCCCTGGCTGGGCGTTTGCAGGCCGATAATTTCGCGCAGCAACACCGTCTTGCCGGAACCCGATGCGCCGACCAGTCCGAGAATCTCGCCGCGCGGCAGACACAAGTTGATATTTTCATGAACCACCTTCTCGCCGAAGCGGGTCCAGATATTTTCCATCCGTATCGCGTTTGACTGCAAGGATGCCGGCGGTATGCCCTCCGGGCCACAGGGAGCCTCTGCCGATGACGGCATGGATGCGGGTGAATTGACCGGTGGCTCAATCATGGCATGCCCACATTCATGAACAGGATTGCGAACACGGCATCGATCATGATCACCACGGTAATGGCGGCCACCACCGAATTAGTCGTCTCATTGCCGAGACTTTCGGTATTGGGCTCGATACGAAAGCCGAAATGACAGGCAATCAGCGCGATCATCAAACCGAACACGACGCTCTTGCCCAGGCCAATAAAAACATTGAGCAGCGGCACCACATCAGGCAGCTTGAGGAAAAACTGCTGGTAACTGATATCCAGCGTATTCTGCGCCGACACCATGCCGCCGATCAGCGCCATGGCGCTGGTCCAGACGCTCAATAGCGGCATCGAAATCGCCAGCGCCGTGACTTTAGGCAGGATCAAGCGCAAGGAATGGGAAATGCCCATCGCCGACAGCGCATCCAGTTCCTCGGTGACGCGCATGATGCCGATTTGCGCGGTCATCGCCGAACCGGAACGGCCGGCGACCAGAATGGCCGCGAGCAGCGGCCCCAGCTCACGAATCACACTCAGGCCCAGAATATCGATAATATAAATCTCAGCGCCGAAAATTTTTAATTGCAGCGCCGACAGATAACTGAGCACGATGCCGATCAAAAAACCGACCAGGGCGGTAATCCCCAGGGCCCGCACGCCCGCCTCATAAATCGTGCCGGAAATCTCGGACCAGGGCACGGCGCGCGGACGCCGGAACAGAAAAACGATATCCAGCGCCAGTTGACCCAACAGCATGATCAGGTCCAGCAATTGCCCCCAGAAACTTCCGATCGTTCGCTGCAGGTAATGAAACAGCAGGACCGAGCCGGGATCCTCGGGCGCAGGCTCCGCAATTTCCTGCGCCTGCCAGCGTTCGAACAAGCGCTCATGCTCCGGCCGTATCCGCAGTGACGCCGGCATGCGCTGCCCCCAGTCCCGCCAAAGAATCAAGGCCGTACCGCTATCGAGCACCTCAATACCCTCCATATCCCATTGCATGGCCTCGTCCTTGGCCAGTTTTTCGAGCTTATGCCGCAATAACGGCGCCATCGCCAGATTGCGGAGCGTCCAGTTGCCTGTCAATTTGGCCACTGTATTACCGTCCACTTGCGTATGGACTTTCAGCAGCGACGGGGAGTCCGGACTTATTGCGGCATCATTCATAGATATTTCACCGTAGCAGACAAAAACTTTTCCTTAAATATATTGGGCCGGCTTGATTATACCCTGCCCGAATCGGCATGACGCCCAGTTGTTACTAAATATTACCCGACCTCAAGTATGAATCATTTCATTGGCATATACCCGATTTTCATCCGAACCCATAAAGTGCCCGTTAAAAGTTGCTTACGCCCGATGCCGTCATCGGAATAGCAGCCCTATCTGTATGACATCAATTATTCGATTCATCCCATTCCCAAGCTCACCGGCTTTCCGCCCCCGCCATCAGCAGCGGATAAGGATTGACCGCGCCCTGGCGATAGGCATAGATTCCATAATGCAGATGCGGCGGCGTACCTTTGGCATTGCCGGTATTGCCGACATAGCCGATGACATCGCCGCGCTGCACGAATTCATACTCTTTAACAGGCCCGAAGCGATCCAGATGGGCGAAGTAATGGACCTGAAGACCGGGCCCCAATAGCCTGACGATATTGCCGCCGAGGCGGTTCTGACCTATATCCAGGACCAACCCCCGGACCGGCGCCAGCACCGGCGTGCCGCGTGCGGCGAAAATGTCGATGCCCTTATGCTCGCGGTCGCTGCCGCGCGGACTGCCCCAGGTGTCGGCAATGGCGCCGGGCGACACGTCCTGAACCGGAACCGGCAAGGCCGAAGGCTCATCGGCCGTTATCAGCGAAAACAGCTCGCGAGGATGCGGAACCGCAAGCAAGACGGCACCCAAGAGCAGGCCGAGCAACATAAGCGAAGCGATAAGTTTTTTCATAGCCGCCTCATGCCTGGCAGAGAAAAATTGACATCGGAAACCAGGCGGCAGATTTGCTCAATGACAATCATCGGCGGTAATTTTTATTCCATGCAAAGTGTCCATGCCTTTTAGGACAAATCTTCCGGCATTATGCTCACTGCGTTAAAAATCCCGACAGATATTTTAAGGGCTTATGAATTTTCATTTCCTGATGAGGTCGAAAATTTGTGTCTGCAAGCCATAGCCGCTTGTGATCGAGTTCGGGAGTCTGCTATCGCCATGAATGAAACTGATTCAAACACGAGCCTGATTTATGTACCGGGATTTTGCGCGGCTTAAAGAGCGGAATTTCGATGTACTGGTATGCGGCGGCGGTGTTTACGGCGCCTGGACAGCCTACGATGCCGCCTTGCGCGGCCTGAAGGTCGCCATTGTCGATCAGGGCGACTGGGCCGGCGCGACCTCTTCCGCCTCCAGCAAACTGATTCATGGCGGTTTGCGCTACCTGGAATCGCTCGATTTGAAACTGGTCAGAAAAACCCTGGCGGAACGGCAAATGCTGCTGCAAGCCGCGCCGCACCGGGTCTGGCCGCTGCGTTTCGGGGTACCAGTCTATAAAGACAGCCGCATGGGCTCGCTGCAATTAAAAATCGGCTTGCTCCTCTACGACCTGCTGGCCGGCACGGTTCCCAAAACCCAGGCTTACCGCTACCATTCCGCCGCCGAATTCGCCGAACGTTTTCCGCACCTCAATACCGCCGGTTTAACGGGCGGATTCACCTATTTCGACGCCCAAACCGACGATGCCCGCCTCGTGCTGGAACTGATAGCCGGCTCGGAGGACAGCGGCGCGGTTTGCCTGAATTACTGCCGGGTCGAGCGCCTCCTGGAACACGACGGCCGGCTCCGCGGCGCGGTTTGCCGGGACCGGATCACGGGCGAGACCGCTGAGGTCAGCGCCGCCCTGATCGTCAACACGGCCGGCCAATGGTCGGCGCGTCTGCATGGCGGCAACCGTTACAGACTCTCAAAAGGCGTGCACCTGATCCTGCCGAAAGCGCTGGAAAACGACGCCTTGCTGCTGACCGCGCAAGCCGACGGGCGCGTGTTTTTCATGATGCCCTGGTACGGCCTGACGCTGCTCGGCACAACCGATACCGATTATGACGGCGATATCGAGCAGGTGGCGGTCGAGGCACAAGACATCCGCTATCTGTTGTCCGAAGCCAATCGCGTACTGAAGAAGCCGAACTGGACGGAAGACGATATTATCGGCCGCTTCGCCGGCTTGCGCGTGCTGAAGTCCGGCGATGAAGCATCGCCCTCGGCCGTCAGCCGTGACTGGAGCCTGAAGATCGCCGGCAATGGCCTGCTGTCCTCCATCGGCGGAAAACTGACTTCCGCGCGCGAGGATGCCGAACGCATCGTCGATACGGTATGCAGACAACTGGGCGTCGGCGCCGCCGGCCAGACTTTCGGCAAAGCCTTTCCGTGGAGCCCCGGCACGGACTATGCGGAATGGTCCGCCAGCGTTTTATATCAGGCCACCCAACTCGGCATCGACAGCATCAGCGCACACTGGCTGCTGCGCCGCCATGGCAGGCGGGTAGCGTACATACTACAATTATGCAAGCAGGAGCCGGATCTGGCCCAGCGCATCACGCCGGCGCTGCCGTTTATCATGGCCGACCTGATTTTTTGCGCGCGCCATGAAATGGTCGTGCATCTGGAAGACCTGCTGCGCCGCCGCCTGCCGTTGCTGATCCTGGCGAAACTGGCGCCGTCCGAATTGCGGCGCCTGGCTAGCATTGGCGCCGAAGCGCTGGGATGGGACCGCGCCACAATGAATCTTCAACTCAACAGTTGCGTACAAAAATGGCTATGACATTGACACCGACTATTGCGCTTGATCTGGGCTCGACCGCCCTGAAGGCCGGCCTGCTGACCGACAGCGGCGAATTTGCAGCCGTGTTTTCGCGCCCGGCGCCGACCACTACGGGCGAGAACGGCATCTGCGAATGCGATGCCCTGGCCTATCTGACCACGGCCACCGAACTGCTGGACCTGTGCCTGGCCGATGCCGGCGGCAACGCCGGCCTGGGTTTGTCCTGCCAGCGCTCCTCTTTTTTGCTTTGGGACAAAATCAGCGGCCTGCCGGTCACGTCGCTGATCTCCTGGCAGGACACGCGCGGTGAAGCCGGCTGCAAGGCCTTGCGATCGCAAGAGCCGCTGATAAAAAACCTGACCGGCCTGCGCCTGACGCCGTATTATTTCGCCCCCAAGCTGCGCGTCTTGCTGGAGGAATACCCGGCGTTGCGCGACGACCTGGAACAAGGCATGCTGCTGGCCGGCACGCTGGACAGCTTCCTGATCTATCACTGGACCGGCGGCAACCGCTATCAAACCGATGTTTCCATGGCCGCGCGCACCTTGTTGATGGATGTCCGGCAAGCCGACTGGTCACCGGTTTTATGCGACCTGTTCGGGATTCCGTTAAACATCCTGCCGGCCATCACGCCTTCTTCCGGTCTTGACCTGGCACTGAACAACGGCTGCACGCTGAAGGCCGACATCGCGGACCAGTCCGCCGCCCTGATCGCCAGCATCCGGCCCGACGGCGCGGAAGCGCTGGTCAACCTGGGCACCGGCGGTTTTGTGGTCCGTTATCTGCCCGGACAAGACGCGATGCCGCCGGACGGTTACCTGCAAACGCTGGTCTATCAGGACACGGATTCAAAGCCGCATACCGCTATCGAAGGCACGATCAACTCCATCGCGGCGGCGCTGGCGCCCTATCCTTACCGGGACTGCCGGCTGGAAGACCTGGCCGAATCGACGCAATTGTTCTGTATCTGCGAGCCTAGCGGGCTGGGCGCGCCGTATTTTCGCGAAACGTCCGGCATCGTCTTCTCGGCGCCGGTCGACCATCTTGATGAACATCAGATTGCCTGCCTGTTGCTGGAAGGCATCATTTTTCGCGTCACGCGCATACTGGAGGATTTCCGGCTTTACTATGGCCTGGACCGGGTGTATCTGTCGGGCGGTTTGTCCGAAGTGCCGGCGCTGCGGCAAGGCATCGCGGCCTGCGCCTCGCTTGAAGTCCACGATTTGCAGCAAAAAGACGCCAGCCTGCTCGGCGCCGCTATCCTGGCCGCCGGTCTGCCGCCGGCTTATCAGAGAAAATCGGTACAAGTACCGCAAACAACCGATACCGATGCCTTAAAGGATAAGTATCGACAATGGAAGATCTGGTTTGATGCATTATTTGAGACATGAAGTCACGGTAAAAAAAAGGGGGCAACCAATCTGGCTGATATGAACACGCCTTCATGCAGTGCAGGGGTTGAATGCTTTATAATACGGAGCGATCGAAAGATACGCTTCCCGTATTGCCGGCTGTCGAAAGAACCATATTTAAAAACAGGTTGAAAAAATGCAAATATCCATTATCAATACCCGCTTATTTACCGCTGGCCTGATTCTTTCGGGTGCCTTAGGCGGTTGCGCAACCACCTCCACTCCGGGTGAAACCAACGCGAACGATCCGCTGGAAGGCTGGAACCGGGGCGCGCAGTCATTCAACGATGACGTCGATGACGTTATTTTAAAACCGATGGCGAAAGGATATCTGTGGGCGACCTCGGATGCGGTCGATGAAGGCGTGACCAACTTCTTCAGCAACCTGAACGACATCGGCGTCACCGTCAACGATTTGCTGCAGTTTAAACTGCTGCAGGCCGGCATGGACATGAGCCGTTTCCTGGTCAATACCACGGCCGGCGTGGTGGGGATTTTCGATGTCGCCAAGCATATCGACCTGCCCAAACACGATGAGGATTTCGGCCAGACCCTGGGCTATTGGGGTATTCCGTCCGGCCCCTATCTGGTGCTGCCATTCGCCGGCGCCAGTTCGCCGCGCGATGCGGTCGGCCTGCTCGGCGATGCCATATTGAGCCCTCTGACCTATACCTTTTTATTTTCCGGCGGCATTGTCAATGCCGTGTCACTGGCTTCCGGCGCGGTCGATGTCGCCGATACCCGGGCCGGCCTGATGTCGACCGAAAAAATGATCGACGAGGCGTCCGTGGATCGCTACGAGTTCATCAAAAACTCCTACCAGCAGCACCGCGATTATCTGGTCAATGACGGCAATGTCCCGGAACTGGATAATAATGGCTTTGACATAGATAAAGAACTCTCCGACATGGACGACTTCGATGACGCGGCGACAGGAGCGGCCGAAGCGGAGGCTGTCGAGGTGAACGCCGCCGAGACAGCCCCCGATAATGCCGTTCAGACCACACCGATAACCGATACGGTCCCCGTTGTGACTCATACGCTGGAATTATCGGCGCCTGACCCAACCGATACGCCCGACTCGGTTCCCGTAACCAAACATTACCTGAATCTATCGCCCCCTCAAGAGGAATAGCGTTATGCCCAAAATACCTTATCCCGATAACTGGAGTGATATCGATACCGCACTCTACAACAGGTCGATAAAGGTATTTAATTCCGTCAGAAAAATGCTGAGCGTCAAGTTCAAGCTCCATGCCGATACTCAGGTTCAGCAAGGCGATATCTTTTTATTCAATCATTTTTCGCGCTTTGAAACGTTCATTCCGCAATTTCTGATCTATGAGGAAACCGGCGCCTACAGCTGCGCCATCGCCTCCGGCGAATTCTTTGAAGGCGATACCGTGCTGGCCCGCTACCTGAGAAACGTCGGCGTTTTCCCGCACGATCACCAACGCCTGTTTCCGTTGCTGGCCGAACAGATACTTCGCGGCCGCAAAGTCATCATTTTCCCCGAAGGCGGCATGGTCAAGGACCGCCGCGTCATGGACAAAAAAGGCCATTACAGCGTCTATTCCCGACTGACCGGTGAAAGGCGCAAGCACCACACCGGTCCCGCCGTGCTGGCGCAAGGTCTCGAAGCCTTCAAAGCCACGATCCGCAATGCCTATTCCGATAAAAGATACGATCAGCTGTTGCGCTGGAAGGAAGAACTGCACCTCGACAATCTCGACCAATTGCTGACCGCCGCGCTCAAGCCGACCCTGATCATACCCGCCAATATCACGTTTTATCCGATCCGGTCCGATGAAAACCTGCTGCTGACCGGCGTCGAACTGTTCGCCGACGGCCTGAGCCTGCGCCAGACCGAGGAATTGCTGATCGAGGGCAACATCCTGCTCAAGAATACCGACATGGATATCCGCATGGGCGCGCCGGTCGACCCATATAAAGTCTGGCACTGGTGGAACCGCTATCTGCTGGACCTGGTCGCCGCCGAATTCACCACCCTCGATGATGTGTTCGCGCTGCATGCCAGGCCCAGGAACTGGAAGCAGAAGCTGCTGGGCTCGTATTTTAAAAAAAGCGCCGCCGCCACGCGCAACCAGTACATGGAAGAAATCTATGCCAATGTCACGATCAACCTGAGCCATCTGGCCTCGACGCTGATCATGCATTGCATCGAGCGGGGCCGGCAGCAGATCGAGCGCCAGCGTTTTTTCACGACCTTGTATATCGCCGTCAAGCATCTGCAGAACAACACCAAAATCAATCTGCACCGGAGCCTGCTGAATCCGATCGATTACAGCGATCTGATCACCGGCACCAGCAAGCGCTTCGAGCAGTTCATCACGGTGGCGATCAGCAACGGCCTGATTCTCGAATACGAAGATTACTATCAGTTTTTGCCCAAACTGCTGGAAGAGCATGATTTTGACAACATCCGCCTGGAAAACCTGATCGCGGTTTACGATAACGAGGCCGAACCGATCACCGCCGTGCGCAAGACCATGGTCAAGGCAATGGCCGAATACGATCATATCGACCCGCAAAAGCTGGCCGCCTGGCACTTCGACGACGAATGCCGCGATTTAAGCTGGGAACAGCATCTGTACAGCAAATCCCATTTTGACGACATCAACGAGCATGAAACGGCCACCGCCGATCCTTCGCCGTTTTTCCTGCAGCCCGAGCACGCTAACGGCTCCGGCGTATTGCTGATACACGGCCTGCTCGCCAGCCCCGCCGAGACCCGCAGTTATGGCGAACATCTGGTCAAACAGGGCTACACGGTCCTGGGCGTCAGGCTGAAAGGCCACGGCTCGTCGCCGTATGCCCTGCGCGACCAGAGCTGGCAGGATTGGTACGCGTCCGTGCAGCGCGGCTTCAACATACTCAAGGCCCACTGCAAGCGGATTTTCGTCACCGGTTTCTCCACCGGCGGCGCGCTGGCGCTTAAGCTGGGATCGGAAGGACATCCGGAAATCATCGGCGTCAGCGCCATTGCCGTGCCGCTGAAGTTCCTCAACCCGACCTTTATGCTGGTGCCGTTACTGCACGGCACCAATAAACTGGTCGGCTGGGTTTCAGCCTATGAGGGCGTCAAACGGTTTATTGAAAACATACCGGAAAATCCGTCCATCAATTACCGGCATACCCCGATCAGAAGTTTATATGAGTTGAGGCTGCTGATCGAAGACATGGATAGCTATCTGCCGCTCATCAATATCCCCGTCCTGGTCATTTATGCCGATCAGGACCCCATCGTCTCGTTCAAGAGCGCGCAGGAAATCTTCAACAAACTCGGCACCCCCCACAAGCAGCTCATGGTCGTTAATGCCAAACAGCACGGCATCCTGTTAAATAATATTGGAAAAACCTGGGAAATGATTCATGATTTCATGACCGGCTGCGTCGATGAAACCAATAAACCGGAGGCGGGTCAAAGAAGAGCTAGCGGAATTTTACTTAACCTGAAAACTTAACTTGCCGGAGTCGAGTCATTAGAAATTAAGGAACGGGAATTATAAAATTCACGTTCCTAAGTCTATTTACAGGAGATAAGGACCATGAAAAATGTTGTTATTGCTGGATATTGCCGGTCGCCGTTTACGCCTGCCCACAAAGGCCGCCTAGTAAAAGTCAGACCGGACGATCTTGCAGCTCGGGTTGTCAAGGGACTCATAGAAAAAACCGGCGTCGACCCGAACGATATCGAAGACCTTATCCTGGGCTGTGCCTTTCCGGAGGGCGAACAGGGGCTTAACGTCGCCCGTCTGGTCGTCAATCTGGCCGGGCTGCCGATTTCCGTCGCCGGCATGACCGTTAACCGCTTCTGCGGCTCATCCATGCAAGCCATACACATCGCCGCCGGCGCCATTCAACTGAATGCCGGCTCCGCATTCATCTGCGCCGGGGTCGAATCCATGACCCGGATTCCGATGGGCGGCTACAACTATATGCCCAATCCCGCCCTTTTCGAGACTTTTCCCCAGGCCTATATCAGCATGGGCGACACCGCCGAAAACCTGGCCCGGCAATACGACATCCCCCGCCTCGACCAGGAGGCTTTCGCCCTGTTAAGCCAGCAAAAGGCTTACGCGGCCCAGCAACAGGGCCGGCTGGCCGATGAAATCATCGCGATCGACACGCCGGACTTCGGGCGCGTGGACCAGGATGGCTGCATCCGGCCGGATACCAATGCCGAGGCACTGGCAAAACTGCCGCCCGCTTTTCAGGCGAACGGCAGCGTCACGGCCGGCACCTCTTCGCCGCTGACCGACGGCGCCGCCGCGGTGCTGGTTTGCAGCGAGGAATATGCCGACGCGCACGGACTCGATAAACTGGCGCGCATCAAGTCGACCGCCGTGTCGGGCTGCGCCCCGGAAATCATGGGCATCGGTCCGGTAGGCGCGACCGGCAAAGCTTTGCAGCGCGCCGGACTCGAACTGGACGATATCGACATCGTTGAATTAAACGAGGCATTTGCCGCACAGTCCATCGCCGTCCTGGCCGCCATGCCGATCGCATTGCATAAACTGAACCTGGACGGAGGCGCCATCGCTCTGGGCCATCCGCTGGGCGCATCCGGCGCCCGCATTACCGGCAAAGCGGCCAGCCTGCTCAAGCGCGAGAACAAACGCTATGCATTAGCCACCCAATGTATCGGCGGCGGTCAAGGTATAGCGACCATTCTGGAGGCAATCTGATGGAAATAAAAAAAGTCGCCGTCATCGGCGCTGGTGTCATGGGCGCCAGCATCGCCGCTCATATCAGTAACGCCGGCGTACCTGTGTATTTGCTCGACATCGTTCCCGAAGACGCCAAAAACCGCAATATCATCGCTGAAACGGCCGTCAAGAAACTGCTGGCGGCCGAGCCGGCGCCGCTGATGCATAAAAACAACGCGCGGCTGATCACGCCGGGCAATATCGAAGACCACCTCGACAGTCTGGCGGATGCGGACTGGGTTATAGAAGCCGTCATCGAAGACCCTCGGATAAAAAAGTCGCTTTACCAGAAGCTGGTATCGGCTTGCCGCGATGACTGCCTGATCTCCTCCAACACCTCGACGCTGCCTTTGGCGCTATTGACGCAAGACCTGCCGGAAAGCTTCAGGCAGCGCTTCATGATCACGCATTTTTTCAACCCGCCCCGCTACATGCGGCTGCTGGAGCTGGTGGCCGGCCCTGACACCCGGCCCGAACTGGTCGAAACGGTCCGCCGCTTCGCCGATATCAAACTGGGCAAGGACTGCGTCGTCTGCAAGGACACGCCCGGCTTTATCGGCAACCGCATCGGCGTGTACTGGCTGCAATGCGGTTTGCTGGAAGCGATGGACCGGCATCTGACCGTCGAGCATGCCGATGCCGTCATGGCGCCTTTCGGCATACCGAAGACCGGCGTCTTCGGCCTGCTGGACCTGGTCGGCCTGGATCTGATTCCGCATATCCTGACCAGCATGGCGCATTCTCTGCCGCCGGTCGACGCGTTTCATCAGGTCAACCGGCTGCCTGACCTGGTCAACAACCTGATCAGGGACGGCTATACCGGTCGCAAGGGCAAAGGCGGCTTTTACCGGCTGAACGAAACCGGCGGCCGGCGCGTCAAGGAAGCGATCGACCTCGAAACCGGCGCTTATCGCCCGGCCGAAAAGCCCAGGACCGACGATCTGCATGAATCCGTGGGCGCGATCGCCCGTACTCCCCTGCAAGCCTTGTTATCCGGCTCAAGCCCGGCCTCCCTTTACGCCTGGCAGGTCTGGTCGAAGACCCTGGCCTATGCCGCCGGGCTGGTGCCCGAAATAGCCGACGACATCGTTGCCGTCGATACCGCCATGCGCGAAGGCTTTAACTGGCAATACGGGCCGTTCGAACTGCTGGACCAGATCGGCGTCGACTGGTTCGTTGACAAACTGCGCGCGGAGAACCGCGAGGTGCCGCCGATATTGGCCGCCGGGCAGCCCTTGTATCGGGCCGATGCCGGACAACTGAGCTTTACCGATCTGTCGGGCCATTACCGGCCGGTGCGCAGAGCGGAAGGCGTGCTGCTGCTATCCGATGTAAAACTGCGGCGGCCGGCCGTGCTGGTCAATCCCTCGGCCAGTCTGTGGGATATCGGCGACGGCGTGGCCTGCCTGGAATTTCACAGCAAGATGAACACGCTGGACATGGACACCATGACGTTGATCAGGCAAAGCATCGACAAAGTCAGCAATGAATTTTCTGCCCTGGTCATTCATAACGACGGCGAAAACTTCTCCGCCGGCGCCAATCTCACCTTGCTGATGGAGGCCATTCACAACAGCGACTGGCCGGCCGTCGAGCAATTGATCCTGCATGGACAGCAGACCTATCAGGCCCTGAAATTCGCCCCCTTCCCGGTTGTCGGCGCGCCATCGGGGCTGGCGTTGGGCGGCGGCTGCGAGATTCTGCTGCATTGCGACGCCATACAGGCGCATGCCGAATTGTATGTCGGCCTCGTGGAAGTCGGCGTCGGCCTGATTCCGGGCTGGGGCGGCTGCAAGGAATACCTGCGCCGCTGGCTGAAGCACCCCAAGCGTCCCGGCGGCCCTATACCGCCGGTTGTCAAGGCCTTCGAAACCATCGGCATGGCCAAGGTATCGAAATCGGCCTTCGAGGCGAAAGAACTGTTGTTCCTGGCGCACAGCGACGGCATCAGCATGAACAAAAACCGTCTGCTGGCCGATGCCAAGGCCAGGGCGCTGGCACTCAGCCAGGATTATGCGCCACCGGAACCTTGTGTTTACCCGATGCCCGGCAAGACCGCCAGGATATTGCTCGGCATGGGCGTCAAGGCCCTGCATCTGCTGGGCAAGGCCACCGATTACGATGTCGAGGTCGGCGCCAGGCTGGCCTATGTGTTGAGCGGCGGCGATAGCGATATCACCTCGCCCTTGGCCGAAGGCGACATCCTGGCGCTGGAAAGAGAAGCCTTCGTGCAATTGGTACAGCAGCCCGGCACCCTGGCGAGACTGGACCACATGCTGAAGACCGGCAAACCGTTAAGGAATTAATGAAAACGGTATGAATTTTCTTAATTCACCACGAAGATCACAAAGAAAAGATAAAGCCAATCAATGCATTAAAACTTCGTGCTCTCGATGGCTGTTCCAGACGCAATGCTGCCGCCTCCGTTCAGGGGGGCTCATGTTCTTTATGGCTAAACTTTAATATCGAAAACGTTAACAGTTTCAGGCGGCCCGTACGTATCAACCGTTAGGGAATTGAAAAAAGCCGGCAATAAAAATTGTGTATTCAGCGCGAAGTTTCATGTTGAATGCACATTCATCACAAACCAAGGAGAATAATAATGCTCTGGTTACTTGCCCTAATCATCCTGTTGGGGGTGCTTGCCTATTACAGAACGTCGCTGCTGAGATCGACAATCGTCGCCACTCTGTTCCTGAGTGTTTATACCCTGTTAAGTAACCTGCCGCTGCTGAATGCCTTGTTGTGGCTCGGCTTTTTGTTTTTAGCGATACTGTTTAATGTCCGCCGCCTGCGCCGACAGTTTATCAGCAGCCGGATCTTCAAACTGATGCAGGCGGCGCTGCCCACCATGTCGCAAACCGAACGCGAAGCGCTGGAAGCGGGCAATACCTGGTGGGACGCGGAACTGTTCTCGGGCAGCCCGAACTGGAAAGTGCTGCGGAACGTGCCGGCCATCTCGTTGACCGAGGAAGAACAAGCCTTCCTGGACGGTCCCGTCGAAACCCTCTGCGCCATGCTCGATGACTGGGACATCACGCACAACCGCCAGGACCTGCCCGAAACGGTCTGGGACTATATCAAAAAGCACAAATTCTGCGGCATGATCATTCCGAAGCAATACGGCGGCCTGGATTTTTCCCACACGGCGCATTCCGCCTGCGTCATGAAGATTGCCAGCCGCAGCACCACGGCGGCCGTCACGGTCATGGTGCCCAATTCCCTCGGGCCCGCCAAATTGCTGCTGGAATACGGCACCGAGCAGCAAAAGGACTATTATCTGCCGCGCCTGGCCGCGGGCGAGGAAATCCCGGCTTTCGCGCTGACCGGCCCGCATGCGGGCAGCGATGCCAGCGCCATGCCCGATACCGGCATCGTCTGCCGGGGCCAGTTTGAAGGCCGGGAAGTGCTGGGCATCCGCCTTAACTGGGAAAAACGCTATATCACGCTGGGTCCCGTCGCCACGGTGCTGGGCATGTCGTTCAAGCTTTACGATCCGGACCGGCTGATCGGCGACCAGGAAAGCAGGGGCATCACCGTGGCCCTGATACCGACCAACACGCCCGGCGTATCGATCGGCAAGCGCCATTTTCCGCTCGATTCGGCGTTTCAGAACGGACCCAATTGGGGCAAGGATGTGTTTATTCCGATGGACTGGGTCATCGGCGGCGTCGAACAAGTCGGCAACGGCTGGAAAATGCTCATGCAGTGCCTGGCCACGGGCCGGGCCATTTCGCTGCCGGCGCTGAGCGTGGGCGCGGCCAAAGTCACCTGCCGCAATACCGGCGCTTATGCCCGCATCCGCAAACAGTTCAATCTGCCGCTCGGCGAATTCGAGGGCGTGCAGGAACCGCTCGCGCGCATGGCCGGCGAAACCTATATTCTCGATGCCGCGCGCCAGGTCACGACCGCGGCCCTGGACTATGGTAAAAAGCCCTCGGTGATTTCGGCCATCGTCAAGTACGAACTGACCGAGCGCATGCGCCGCGTCATCAACGACGGCATGGATATCCAGGCCGGCTCGGGCATCTGCATGGGGCCGCGCAACTACCTGGGCCGGCTGTATCAGGTGATACCGATCAGCATTACCGTCGAGGGCGCCAATATCCTGACCCGCACGATGATGATTTTCGGCCAGGGCGCCATCCGCTGCCACCCGTTTATCCAAAAGGAAATGGCCGCCTTGCAGCAGGAGCCTTCCACGCAGGCGCTGCGGCAATTCGACGAGATCCTGTTCCAGCATATCGGCTTTTTCCTCCATAACCTGGCCGCGAGCTTATGGCTGGGACTGACCGGCGCCGGTTTCCTGCGCCGATTGCCCGGCGACCGCACGACCAAGCGCTATTACCGGCGGATCGCGCGTCTGAGCGTTGATTTCGCGCTCATCGCCGATTTCGCTTTATTGACCTTGGGCGGCTCGCTGAAGCGCCGGGAAAGAATCTCGGGGCTGTTTGCCGATGCCTTGAGCAATCTGTATTTGTGTTCCTGCGTGCTTAAGCATTTCCATGATCAGGACTGCCCCGCTGACGATGCGCCCCTGCTGCATTGGGCCTGCCAGCAAACCCTGCACCGGACACAACAATCATTGCTGGCTATCTTATGGAAACTGCCGTTGCGGCCTGTCGCACTGCTGTTGAGATTGCTCACCTTTCCGATCGGCAAGCCTTATGCCCCGCCCAATGACCGGCTGATCCACAAAACCGCCTCCCTGCTGCTGGCGGATACCCCGACGCGCGACCGCTTGACCCATGGCATTTATATCAACAATAAACCCGACGATGCGACCGGCCGCATTGAAGTCGCTTTTAAAGCCGTACTGGCCGCAGCGCCCGTGGAAGCCAAACTCCGTGCCGCCCAGCAGCGCAAGCAATTGCCTAAAGGCGCCCAAACCGACATTATTGCCGAAGCGGTAACTTTGGGCATCATCACGCCGCATGAAGCGGACTTGATCGCCGCCGCCGAGCAGGCCAGAATCGCCGCCATCAGCGTCGATGATTTCAGTCCGGAAGAATTGACCCGCCACCGCGCCGAGCAGAGCTGACAGGCCCCGGTGCCGCCTGTTTCCCGACAATAGTGCAATACCTGGCGTGCAAGCCCGACTATTTAACAAGCACGGTCAGGTGTTGTACCATATCGCTCCAATCACTTTAAATGCCTGAGCCCTGCCTCAAGCTGGAATAATCGGAGAAATGAATGCCTGTCAGTGTTGATGATTTTAAAAAAGCGCTACAACTTTGGGCCAGCGGCGTCACCGTGGTTACCACACAATCCGGGAAATTTGGGGTGCAAGGCATGACCGTCACCGCATTTTCCAGCGTTTCAGTCGACCCTCCTCAAATACTGGTATGCATCAATGACTCGGCCGATACCGGCGCGGGCATTGAAGAAAGCCAGTGCTTTGCCGTCAATGTACTGACTTCGGACCAGCAGGACGTTTCCAATCAGTTCGCCGGCGGCCGCAGCCAGAAAGAGCGCTTCGAGAATGCCGCCTGGGAACCCGGCACGACCGGTGCCCCCATCCTGACCGACAGCCTCATGTCGCTGGATTGCAAAGTGGTTGAGAAAGTGCGCGCCGGCACGCACTGGATCATGATCGGCGAAGTGCAGGACACGATTTGCCGTTCGGGCGATCCGCTGCTGTATTATTGCGGCAATTACCGGCAGCTTGCCTGACGCCCCCCATCCGGCAGCAGATCCTTAGGGTCGAATTGATTCGACCCGAAATGCGCCCCATTCTTGATAGCATGCCGCCTTTGATAAACCCGGCCTCCTGAAAATCGCCAAGGCCGGGCTTTGGCCAAACGCCAGCCCGGCCTACTGAGGCTGTACATTCTCTGAGCTGATGATCTTCGCTTCCCGCACAATGGAACGGACATGAATATCCCTTTGCGGAAAAGGGATCTCTATATTGTTGTCGCGGAAGGCCTGATCGAGCCGAACGAGCAAGTCGTGCGTGACAGGCACCCGGTTCGCCAGCTCACTGACATAAACCCGAATGGAAAAATCCAAGGAACTCTCGCCGAAACCCACAAACACGACGCCGGGTTCAGGGTCCGCCAGTACTTGCGGAATGGAACGTACCGTATCGATCATGACTTTATGCGCCAATCCCACATCGGAGCCGTAAGCAATGCCTACAGGAATCACGACCCGGGTAGTCGCATCGCTTAAGGTCCAGTTCACGAGCTGGCTGGTGATAAAGGTTTTATTCGGCACGATCAGTTCTTTTTGATCCCAGTCTATCAGCGTCGTGGCACGCATTTGGATACGGCTGACCTTGCCGCTGATATCGCCGATAGTCACGGTATCGCCCACGCGCACCGGCCGCTCGAACAGCAAAATGATGCCGGACACCAGATTGGCGAAGATTTCCTGCAAGCCGAAGCCCAGGCCGACACTGAGCGCCGCCACCAGCCACTGCACCTGCGACCAGCTGCCGCCGAGTTCA
Organism: Methylobacter marinus A45; assembly: GCF_000383855.1. Lineage (GTDB taxonomy): Bacteria > Pseudomonadota > Gammaproteobacteria > Methylococcales > Methylomonadaceae > Methylobacter > Methylobacter marinus. The sequence continues at coordinate 3,572,788 of NZ_KB912877.1, read as the reverse complement.
TTGGCGACGCTGATAAAACCGATGGAGATCAGCACATACTTGGCCAGCTGATTGACCGCATAGCGACTGCCCGCCGCCACCGATATGCGCCTGAATATCAAGACTTCCACGACACCGGAAAAATTGTGCACGGAGACGATGACAATAAACACATACAGTCCGGCCAGCAGCAAATTAGTCAGCGTTATCGGTTGATAGCTTTCCTCTCCATCGGCGATCACCTGATGTTGCCAGAGCACGATGTTGTCCAGAAACGAAAACGCCGGCAGGATGTTTTCCCAGATCATCCAGAATCCGATAACGAGGCCGAAACCGATAAAGACATTCAGCAGTTTCGTGGTTTGTGCATTGATCTTAGGAATATCGATCAGCTCTTCGTCACCGGGCAGCACGGGGTCTTCCGCGCCTGCCGCCGCTTGCTTCGTGCTACTGCTGGCCGCGCTTTTGCGTTTTTGCCGGACATTTTTCAAGGCCAACTGCCGATTGACCAGTGTTAACCAGCGTACGACCATTTGATGCACGATAGCGGACACAAACAGCAGCCGCAGCGTAACCGTCAGTTTTTGCTGCAATTCCACCGCGCTCTGATAATAGCCGGCGGCGGCGAAGCCAATCACAATGACAGGCACCAGGATGCTGGCCGGATACCAGATGTAGCGCAGCCGGGCCACCCAGCCGTCGGAGTTGTCTTTAATGTAATCCCGCAACAGGCCCGAGGACGGTTTTAACGCCTTGGCCACAAAGACCGCCATGACCATCATGACGATAATTAGAGCCAAGCGGCCGAGGTTATCGCTATGGCTTGAAATGCTGGACGCTTCGGCGGCATGTATAGTGAATAGGGCCGGCAGGACAATAAAACGGATCCAGGCGATCTGGCTGCGCAGAAATCCGGTTGTGCTTTCCTGCCATTGAAAGTGTTTACGCGCAATGCCTTTGGCGGCAAACAGCCGATAAAAAAACTCGAGGAAAAACCAGGGAGCCGCAATGCCCTGCAAACCTGCCCCGACCGACCGGCTAAAATCGTCAATATGGGCATGAGTGGCTAAAAACCAGCCCAGATAATAAAGAAACAGCGGCAGCGGCAACACCAGCACCAGCGTGTATGCCAGCGCCTCCAAGGTATAGTTGAATTTATCCGTATAAATTTTCTCGACTTTTTGGGAAATGGCCGTCAACTGCCGTTTTGCCCAGTTCCTGGCTAATATGGAAACCGTCATGACGAACAAGGCAATTATGCTCAGAAACAGGTTTTGCAACGCCACCCGGAACGTACCCTTAGCCACGGCCAGCCAGTTGTGCGGCGACAGCAGCCATTGAATCGAATGGTACAAGTCGACGATAAAATCCGAATCGATCGGGGCGGAACTGGGCACCCACAATAAGCGTTCGTCCAGATAGACGGCAAAACTCTCAGCCTGCTTGATCATCTGCTGCCTGGCAAAATCCAGATCGCCCAGCGTGCGCAGATAGGTGGTGTAATCAGCCGACAGCTTATTCAACAAGTCTTTCTGGCTGTCCAGCAGCATGCGCAATTCGGCCTGTATCATCATGCGCCGGTCGGCCGGCATTGCCGCATCGACTTGCTCCATGAACATGCGCAGTTCGTCATCGATATTGGTGAGCTTTTTCAACTTGTCCTCAACCTTGAATTGCTCAAGACTGGTTAAAGCCGTTTCGTTCTGGATCGTTTGCGATTGCTGCGCAAATTGATCCTCAGTCGGCAGATTGCGGCGCTGCTCGCGCAATATCTTGCCCAGCGCGGGACTCAGTCCGGCCAGGCTGATTTTCTTTTCGGCGCTTTTAAAATCGTTGCTGATTTCCGTGGATTGTTCATCGACACGGTTTTTTTGTTCGGCGTATTTATCAATCTTGGTCGTGATAATTTGCAAATCCCGGCTCAATTGAATGTTTTCGCGTGTAACGACCTGAATTACCGCATGCTTGCCGGCAATTTCTTTTTCCGCCTGGCTGAGCGCTTCCTGCACCTCCCGGGCTTCCTCCAGGTGCCTCTCGGCCAGCAGATTTTCAATGGCGCTTACCACGGGTGTCAGCGCGGCTTTCTCCACATTCAGCAACTGTAGCTCTGCTTTGATCTGCTCCACCCTGGCCGGGTTGCTCATTGCCTCTATTTCCAGCATCTTCAGCTCGGCCGCGCGTGATTCGATCAGGGTTTTCAACTGCATCTGCCAGGCTTCGAGCTCGGGTTTTGCATCGGCATTGCCGGCAGGCAAGTCCAATTGTTTTCGTGCCGAATCCAGCGCCTGTTCGGCCGCCACGATTTCCTCGCGTATGAGCTGCGGGCGGCTGTTTTGCCTCATCAGCTCGTCTTCCAGCCTTCTAATCCGCTCATCCAGGCTGCTGACCTTGCCTCTTTCAAGAATAAGCCGCTGCTCCAGCTCCGCGATGGGGATATTGCTGAAATCCTCTATTTTTTGTTTGGCCAGTTTTTTCTGGAGCTGGTCAATCTGCTTTTGCAGACGTCTGGTTTTATCCGGCGCCTTGGCAACGGCTTCCTTAAAGCCGGCCTCCTGATTGTTGAATTTTTCCGCATTGGCCAGATTGTCCTGCGCGGACTGATAGAACTTGAGCATCTTGGTCTTCAAGGCTTCATCCAGGCCTTGCCGCGCGTTCAATGCTTCGATCCTGGCCTGCAACGCATCCGGGGTAATGCCGGCATTGCCTCTTTCCTGCGCCGTATTGGACGATGTTTGTTCTGCCCAGACCGGAAATGAGCCGAAACAGAGAATAAGCACCAGGCACAGTAAATGATGAGTCATTGAATTAACAGCAGAGCGGGAATTCATACTTTTCATGAAGAATTAAGGACAACAGGGAGAAAAACAGAAGGTATTACACCGTTACAGAACGGGACGCCATGCCCGATTGTTCGGCTATTCTATCAGAAACCCGGCCATTATCAGCCTGCTTCCGGGTCGTTATTAACTGATGTTACGCACGGACAATTTTATCCCGTTTGCCGCGCCGAGCACCGCAGCTTTCGGCGAGACAAATCGGCAGGATAGCCGATTTGCATGCATCGCACCCAAAGAGCGAGGTACAGGGATGTGCCGAGTGAGCAGCCCAAAGGGGCGCTGCATGGATGCAGCGCGTTGCCAAAGGGACAGGAAGTCCCTTTTGGCAACCCTCGTCGAATACCCGCAAGGGGCACAAGAGCGAGGAGCGCAAGGAAAAAGCGGCAACGGGCGGCCTTTTCTTTGGTTACTTTCTTTTGGCCGCGCAAAAGAAAGTAACTCGCCTTCGGGTGCGATAAACCCGATTCAAACAATCGTCGCGCTAGCGACACTTTGCTAAACCGATCTGAATTCAACTTACTGCGTAACATCAGTTATTAAACCAATAATAGTGGAGCGCCTGAAAAAAACAGCCCGACATAATCCGAACAGTACATCCGTTTTATAAACTAGCAAAGTAATCTTAAATTTCAATGAGCTCATGTAAATAACTGTCAAGCTTCGGCTCTATGATAGAATGCGCGGCGTGATAGCGGTACGTCGGCGTCGTCGGGTTTTAGAACTGGATTATAAGTAGGTGTTACATTGCATGCGGCTGATTATATTGGCAAATGGTTATAGTTATGGGATTCATTATGTTTCCGGCATCTCGAAATTATCGCAAACTGACCTAAAACGGCGGAGCAGGCGCTATATCGGCCGGTTGTTGATGCTGTTCTCCCTGATGGTATCCTCGCCGTGGGGGCACGCGGAGGAGACGGACGGCCAGCCGGCCGGCGTGGAGCAGGAAATCATCGCCATTATCGCGGCAAAACAGCATCCATACCTGAAACTGTCCAGCTTCCTCAATCGCGCGGAGGATCTCGAGAATCTCTATAGGCTCAGCGGCCATCAGCTGTTATGGCTGGGCCATGATCATTCGGAAAAAAATATCGCCACAGCCCTGACGTTGCTGGAAGAAGCTTCGGTACACGGCTTGAATCCGGCGAATTATGACGCCGAGGCGCTACAGCGGAAACTGCCGGCGGCCTTGCAGCCCGATCCTGAAAACCATCACTCGCTCGCCTTGTATGATACGGCGCTGAGCCTGTCCCTGCTGCGTTTCCTGCACGACCTGCATTACGGCCGGGTTAATCCGCAAGGCATCAATTTCAACCTGAAGCTAAGGGCAAAAAAACTGACCGATTTGCCGGCGCTGATTAAAGACAGTCTGGCGCAAGATACGATTGCCAAACTGCCCCTGTTGGTCGAGCCGAAATTAAAGCAGTATCAAAAGCTGAAGCAGGCTTTAGCCGCTTATCGCCGACTGGCCGCCGAAGCCCGGCCTTTTGAACTGACCTACGCCAACGCCATACGGCCCGACGATAAGCTGCCGAAAATGGCGGAGCTGCGCCGGTTCCTGATCGCGGTCGGCGACCTGCCTGAAGATAAAGCCGACGAAGGCGGCAACGACGAAGCCGCGCCGATTTATACGGGCGAAATCGTTGAGGCCGTTAAAAATTTCCAGTATCGGCACGGCCTGGATGCCGACGGCGTGATCGGCAAAAATACCGCCGCGGCACTCAACGTGCCGCTAAAACAGCGTGTCACGCAAATCGAACTAGCCATGGAAAGGCTGCGCTGGCTGCCTGAACTCCCGGCCGGACCGTCGATTATCGTTAATATTCCCGCCTTCCAGTTATGGGCGTTCAACGCCCAAGGGGAAATCGATGCCGAGGCGCTGAACATGAAAGTGGTGGTCGGCAAGGCTTTGGAAAACCAGACACCGGTGTTGATGGCGGAAATGCGGTTTATTGATTTCATGCCGTATTGGAATATCCCCTACAGCATTCTGAAAACCGAAGTATTGCCTAAAATAATCAAAGACCGAAATTACCTCGCCAAGGAGAATATCGAACTGGTTCCCAATTTCGGCAATGAAGTCAAGGCCGTGCCATTGACCGACCAATCAATTTCCCGGTTGAGAAAAGGCACATTAAAAGCCCGGCAGCGCCCCGGCAACAAAAACGCCCTGGGCAAGGTAAAATTCATTTTCCCCAATCAGAGCGACGTCTATCTGCATGACACGCCGGCCAATGCCTTGTTTGGCAGGTCGCGCCGGGATTTCAGCCACGGCTGCGTGCGGGTTGAACATCCTCAGCGGCTGGCGGAGTTCGTCCTTAAAGACCAGGCGGGATGGAGCCCGGAAACCATACAGCAAGCCATGCAGACGCCGAAAACGCAACGCGTGCTCCTGAAAAAGCCGATCCCGGTTCTGTTCTTTTACACGACGTCGTTTCTCGATCAGCATGATAATTTGGTGTTTTACCAGGATATTTACGATCATGATCCGGTTTTGCAGAGCGCCCTGGAAAAACCGGCCGACCTGTCCGATCAGTCGCTTTTCATCAGCAAAAGTCCGGCGCCGGTCCAATTAGTCAGGTAAGCGCAATCCGGTAATTATTGGCTGATTACGTACGGGCGCTTTCATTCTGTTTAATGCGCTGAGCACCCCAGCTCTTTTGTGCCCCGTGAATATTCGGCGAGATACAGGAGAGCGGCTCCCCGGCAGTTGACACTCCAACCAGCGAGCACGCTGGTCTTGCCCACTGGCAACCGGCTTTCAGGTTATAGAGGATGGCGTCGAGCACCCGCCGAGGAGTTTCAGTTAACGCCACACTCCATCGATCAGACGACTCGGGTAACGCTTCTTCCGCTTTTTGATTCATGAGTGCCACTACCGGCAGCAAAATCTCACCGGCCTGAAATCCGCAAAAACGCAATCGCCCCGGCACCCCAGGGACTGATCCATTTATTGTTTCACCGCAATGAGTCCGGCAAAGTTATGCCACTTAAAAAACATTTCGCAATGTGCGAAACCCGTGTCGTGCAACAAGGTGATATTTTCACTGAGTTTATAAGGGATAAGAATATTTTCCAAAGCTTCACGTTTCTGTGAAATTTCCATCTCGCTATAATGGTTGCGTCGCTTGTAGTTATAATAATACTTGATGAAGTCCCGATTAAAGATGCTGTCTTCAGCTAATATTTTTTCCACCAGAATCAATACACCGCCGCCGTTTAAACCATCAAAAATGGATTTCAACAATTTTTCCCGATTAATGGGACGGACAAATTGGAGTGTCAGACATAAGATCGCGACTGATGCGTTGGAAATTTCGACATTTTGATTTAAGTCCGCAATACGTAATTCAAAAGGGCGTTTAAAACCGGCTTCTTCCAGTTTGTTTTGGCATTTGCTCAACATTTCAGGGGAATCATCAATTCCAATAAAACGAATATCCTCGGCTATCGAGGTGTTCATACCGATTAGAGTAGTCCCAGTAGCGCAGCCTAAGTCATAGACATCTGTACCTGCAGTGGCATAGTCGGCAGCCAGTTCCGCCATCATGCGCTGAATTTCTCCGTAAAAAGGCACCGAACGGTTCACCATATCATCAAATACATTGGCAACCGCGGTACCGAATTTAAAATCTGCAGCCTTTTGAGTTTGTTCCTTAAAAACTTGATCTTTGCACATGGAAATCCAAAAAATTAATCGCTTCGGAAAAGCTTGTTTGTTGACTGGACAGGTTTATTACCGATCCCAAAAAAATTTTAAACCTTAGCTTAGGGTTATAATTCCGCTTTACAGTAAGCTCTGGAGGAGACAGTAATTGCAGGGCCCAGACGATTACTCGAAGCACTGTGGCATATGATTTCCACTCACTTGCGAAAAATAAACTGCGTCCACGCTTTCGCATTCAAACCATAGGCATGGCACACTCTCCAAGCGTGTTAATAAACTGTGGAAAATTTACCCGTTTTTCCAGCATCGCTCATTGCACGGTCACTGCGACAATACGAAATAATCCCGTTTGCCGGCAAAATCTTTCTGTTGTTCTCGTAACTCATGCGGCGGTTTTGAATGTGACGATACTAAAAAGCAAGATGCAATAAATCCGGCACTAACAGTCTTTTAGGGACCATAGTGGACCTCAAACGAGTTGGCTAAAATGCGGAGCCTTAGTCAGAAATTTCAATCCCCCGCCACCAACCGGAAACCTTGATTTTACTGGAGATTTCCGCAGACGCCAAGTGAGGGGTACAATATCTCACTCAATTTTTTAAGGGAGTTTATTATCATGCAGTCAGCTAGTATCACCCCACTCAGCCGTTTCTTGGTCTCCACGGGTAACGTCTTATATCACGCGCGCAAGATGTTGTTGCCAGGCATCGCGATCGCACTAATCATCATGATTAAACCGTCCTTGTTCCTAGGAAGCCACTCACTCGACCAGTTAATGGTGATTCTTGGGATTATGATTGCCTTGGCTGGTGAGGTATTGCGCCTGGCGACCATCGGCTTTGCCTACATTCATCGTGGTGGAAAAAATCGGCAAGTATATGCCACCAAGCTGGTCGTGAAAGGATTATATTCACACACACGGAATCCGATGTATGTAGGGAATTTTCTGATAACGATGGGGTTGAGCCTACTCTACGGTTCGCCTTTGCTTTCCTCGTTGATCTTCTTGTCCTTCGGGTTTGTCTATCTTGCTGTCATTTCGGCGGAAGAGGATTTTCTCAGGAAAAAGTTTGGTCAGGAGTTTGAGACTTATACGAAAACCGTCAATCGCTTCTGGCCCAATCTGCGTGGCCTGAGTCGAACTTTACGGGAATTCGACCATTATAATTGGCGCAAGGCTCTCGATAAGGAAACCGGAACGATAGTCGAGGCACTGCTCATCGGCGTCGCACTGGTCGCATGGAAGACCTATGCCCTCTATGGGTTCGAAAATAGTCACTCGGTCTTCGCTGTCCTGGCTGTGGTATTTTTGTTGGCAGTGGCTTTGTCTGTTTTAGTCAATTACTTGAGAAAAACGGGACGCTTGGTATCGGACCTTCACAATGAGCACAGTGACTTGGGGTAGTCTGGTTCCGCGAACGGGTACTAGTAGCACGAAAACGGATGAAACAATAAATGGATCAATCCCTGAAGTGCCGGGGCGATTGCGTTTTTCGGATTTCAGGCCAGTGAAATTTTGCTGCCGGTAGCGGCACTCATGAATCAAAAAGCGGAACTGCTTCGAGGCTAAAGCGTATCGTCATGAGAATTTGATCTACCAGTACCTAAAATCGCCTGTGTCCAGGTGCACAAAGTTAGCTCGCGGATAGTACCCGACCCCGCCGCGACGCATGGCAAGCGCGGCTTTCCTGATCTTACGCGTATCAAATCCGTCCAGATGAATGTCGATGGCCTTGCCTTTCATATGCAGACTGTGCTTGGCGACGCCTCGATACATTTTACGCAATCTGGCATTGGTGCGCGGAGAACGGTAGCCCGAATGGATATGGAAAGGTTTCCTGAGTCCGAGTACCATTGTCAGATCATATAACTGATCCAGCAGTTCCGGGTCTATGGGGTGAACGTCATCGGTATGATAGTCGCGCATCAGGTAACTGATTTCGTGCAGGGCGTCCTGAAGATAATCGCCTTGCTCGAAATAGGTCAGCTTCAGCTTATCGCCGGTATGAACGTGTAGCAGGGAAAGCGTCTTGTGCGTAGGGAAAGGTCTGAGTGCCGCGTTTGCGATTCCGGTCCCGCCGAGTGTTAACAAAGAACCACATGCCATCGTCTTCAGAAACCTGCGCCTTGATGCTACAAACCCGCCCACATCAATTTCTAGGTCTTTCGATATAGTGTTCATGGTTTTTCTTTATGTAACGCTATCGACGGCATTCTCCTACACCCGCCTTAAATGAATCTTAAATAGGTATTCGTACTGACGCTGCGCAAGCATTTACAGGCGGCATCACGTTAAGCGGTAAAATGCTTCGTAAACTCATCATTACAAACTGGCAGGCCACCAAAACCCATGAATCTATCCTTAATCGTGCTTATCGCGGTGTTTATCCTGATCGCCCTGCGCAAAATCGGCCGCTTTACCATTAAAATCTGGCAAGCGGTGGCCGGCGGTGCCGTGGTTGTGCTGGCCGCCGGCGAGATTAGCTGGCGCGATGCCTTAACGGCGATAGACCTTGATGTCATGCTGTTTTTGCTGGGCATGTTCGCTGTAGGTCAAACACTGGTTCTCAGCGGCTATCTGTATTACCTGGCCTATCGTTTGTTCAACCGGTTCAAATCAGCGCAGCAACTGCTCATGGGCATCCTGTTCGGCGCCGCTTTCAGCTCGGCCCTCTTAATGAACGACACACTTGCCATCATAGGCACGCCGCTGGTGTTGCGACTGGCGCGGGAGCATGGCCTCAGCGGCAAACTGTTCTTGTTGACACTGGCTTATGCCATCACGCTCGGCAGCGTCATGAGCCCTATCGGCAATCCGCAGAATCTGCTCATTGCCACTCATGCCGGTTTGGCGGCGCCCTTCCAGACGTTTTTCGAGGCCCTGGCCGTGCCGACGCTGATCAATCTGGCCGTCACGTACCTGATACTGCGATGGCTTTATCGGGTGCAGTTCCGCACCGCCCTGCCGCTGGTCCATAACCCCGTCGAACTGCTGGACCCGAAACTGGCGCGGCTCGCCCGGTTGTCGCTGTGCTTATTGATCGGCCTTATCATCGTCAAAATCATCCTGGTCAGCCTGCGCAGCCCGATCCAGATCAACTTGAGCCATATCACACTGATCGCCGCCTTGCCGCCGATACTATTGAGCCCCGCCCGGCTGTCGCTGCTAAAAAGCCTGGATTGGGCGACCCTGGTCTTTTTTGCCGCTCTCTTTGTACTGACCGCCAGCGTCTGGCAGACCGGCATCATGCAGCGGCAGGTCGATGCGTTAGCCCTGGACCTGACATCAGTGCCGGCGATCATGCTGCTCAGCACCTCGCTCAGCCAATTGATTTCCAATGTGCCGCTGGTCGCACTGTATCTGCCCATGCTGACCCATGGCGATAGCGCCTCGCTGATGGCCCTGGCGGCCGGCAGCACGATAGCCGGCAACTTCCTGATCCTGGGCGCCGCCAGCAACGTCATCATTATCCAGCATGCCGAGAAACACGGGGCGACGTTGGGTTTTTTCGAGTTTGCCCGCGTTGGAATTCCATTGGGCTTTATCAATCTGTTGATATACTGGGTCTGGCTGCGCTACTGGTATGGCCCGGCCTGAAAGATTTCCCGACCCGTTGCAGCGCTGGCAGACACTTAATGAGCAAAAAGACAACCAAACCCTCCACTTACCTGACTGAAGTCAAAATGCTTTCGGACCGTATCGTCAAGGCCCAACAGCCGATACGCATTCTGGATGCGATCAAATGGGACGACAACGTCAAGCAGGCTTTTTTCGAGGCCAAATGCAGGAAGCCGCCGGCCGTGTCGCCTGATTATTATTCGCAGCGGCCGTTAGGCTTTGATCCGATAGAGAAAAAACGCGAGTTCTACCAGATCGAACGCGATCTGGCGCGCACACTGGGCCAGCTCAATCCGCTCAGCGTGATCATGCGCAAGATTTGCCGCGAGTATCAATCCGTCGTGCGCATGCTGGAGTCCCGGGGCACGCCGATCTTTTCCGATATTTCCCAGGAACTGTACGGTTCCTCGCACGATGTGTTTCATGTCGGCGACCCGACTATCGCCGGCCTCGGCAGCATGATGGAAGAAACGCTGACGCAACTGCTGAAGCTGGACTTCCTGGTTGAAGAACCCAAAACCATCACGGCCAAGGAAGCGGTAGCCATTCTCAACGACAGGATTGAAAACCTGTTTCCCGGCGACGGCCTGCGCGCGATGATCAGTGACGGCATCGTCGCCGATGCCGCCGCCGGCACCGACTACGTCAAACTGCGCGCGGACGCCCTGTTCAATATGCGCGACCTGCGCGTGCTCGAAGTGCACGAAATCTGGGTGCATCTGGGCACGACGTTGAACGGCCTGGCCCAGCCTTACTGCACGTTTCTGGGCAAAGGGCCGCCTTCATCCGCGGTCACGCAGGAAGGGCTGGCGGTCTTGATGGAGATTCTGACTCTCAGTTCCACGCCTAACCGGCTGATGCGCCTGATCAACCGGGTGCGCGCGATCACGCTGGCCGAAGACGGCGCGGACTTCATGGATATCTTCCATTTCTTCAGGGACAAGGGCCTGGACCCGGAAGAAAGCTACACGCTCAGCAGCCGGGTGTTCAGGGGCAGCAGCGCGGACGGCATGCCTTTCACCAAGGACCTGACTTATATCAAAGGTTTCGTGCTGACTTATAACTTTATGCGACTGGCGGTCAGCACCGGCAAGCCTGATCGCATCCCGCTGCTGTTTTGCGGCAAAACCATGATCGAGGACATGAAAGTGCTGGCCGACCTGGTTGAGGAAGGCACGGTCATCGCACCGCGTTTCCTGCCGCCCCAGTTCACCGACCTGATGGGCTTGTCGGCCTGGCTGAGTTTTAGCCGCTTCATGTCCTCGATGAACTTCCGGCAACTGGAGCAGGACTACGCGAATGTTCTATAATCGGCGCATTATCCGCAAGGCGGGCGTGCTGGTCGTCATGCTTCCGGGATTGTGAAAAATTTAGTATCGAACCCTTTCACACTCCCATCCGCGGCCGCCCGGAACGCGACAACATACGATCCGGGCTATAAAACACAGCATCGCTTCGAATACTGAATATAATAATTAGAGAGGAAACCATGAGAACATCAAAACTGCTCGTCATTTTATTGAGTCTTTCTTTTTTTTCTATAACCGATGCGATGGCCGGTGCCAGCGGTCATGCCGGCCATAGCGTTGGTGGCGGCAATAGCGGCGGATCCTGTGTAAAAGCCCGGGTCAGCAACTTCCAACCGGCCCATTTGGCGACGGTTGCGCCCGAATCGGAATTTTCCTTCAGGGCCACCGGGGTTCAAAGCCCCGATCAGGTTGTGGTCACGGTAAAAACGATCCCGGTGGCAATCACGGCCGAAGATAAAGACAGCTTCTATCTGGTAAAAGGCAAACTGCCGGCCGAACTGAAAAATGTCACCGCCAGAATTAACGTCAAGGTCAATGCCAAATCACCGCGCTGCGATGGCGAAAACGGATGGTTAGTCAAAATAACCGAATAAATCAACCCTGTTCAAGGGCAAGTCGTGCCAGGCTGGAAGCCAGCCGCACACCGCCCCCGAATGAGCTTTTAAGAATGCCGCATGCCTGAGAATCCGTCCATCAAAAAATGCGTTGCCTATTGCCTGGCGCAACGTTTTGATATTGCCGAACTGTCAAAAGTCATTTCGGAATCAAAACAAGTCAGGATCATTAAAGGCGCCCTGCTGATTGAGGATCATCAGACCTTGTCGGTTATTTTCGCGTATGGAGCCGCCGTGCACTGGAACATCGGCCCGGAGCAACAGTCCCGGCTCCATCATTTACTGCTGGAGCATGCGGATAACCCGCTTGAGATCGTCGAGGAAGACAATTTCACCTACGCGCTCAATTGCTCGACGACCCGTATTGTTGAAGACCATATAGAAGTCGAATCTTCCGACCCCATCCTGTTGTTCGCACTGTCCCAGGGCATGGCGCAATCGATCAAGCTGGCCTATTTCGAGACCCACGCCCTCAGGACGATCACTAATACCAATTACATTCCGAAGTCACTGGCCCAGGATGGGCGCATCAACCTGAACCGCCAGGAAATAGCCCAAATCCGCGGCCAGCTGTTCCTGACCAAAAGCGATATCATTCTGAATTACGACCTGCTCGATATTCCCGATTTTTTCTGGGAATACCCGGAATACGAACCTTTTTACAGCGTCGCCGCCAAATACCTGGAAATAACACAACGCATCGAGGTTCTGTCCAAAAAACTCGAAACCATCCATGAATTGTTCGAAATGCTGGCCGATGAACAAAAGCACCGGCACTCCTCGGCACTGGAATGGATTATCATCTGGCTGATTGCGTTCGAAATCGCCATGACTATTTTTGAAAAAGTAATCTGAACAACCCGGCAACCGCCCTTACCCTTCTTACAAAAACCCTTTTTATGCTCAGTTACCGCCACGCCTTCCATGTCGGCAATTTCGCCGATGTGCTGAAACACCTGATTCTGATCCGGATTCTTGAATACCTGAAGAAAAAAGACAAACCGTTCTGCTGCGTCGATACCCATGCCGGCCCCGGCGCTTATGCGCTGGACAGCGAATACGCCCTGGAAAACAGGGAATTCGACAATGGTATCGGCAAGCTATGGCAACGGCATGACCTGCCGGACGGCGTTGCCGCCTATGTCGAACTGATCAGGCAATTCAACGGCCAGGAGCCGCTCAGGCGTTATCCCGGCTCGCCCCTGATCGCGCAACGGTTACTGCGCGACGCCGACCGGCTGTTCTTATATGAGCTGCATTCGACGGAAATCGCCTTGCTGACGGAAGCCGTCAACAGGGACAGGCGCATCAAAGTCTTCCATGACGACGGCTTGAAAAACGCCATCGGCCTGTTGCCGCCGGCCGAGCGCCGCGGCCTGGTCCTGATCGACCCGTCCTATGAAATGAAAAGCGATTACCAGGAAGTCGTGAATACCTTGGTAAAAATGCACAAGCGCTTTGCCACCGGCATTTTCGCGCTCTGGTATCCGGTCGTCGAACGCCGGCGCAATGACGCACTGGAACAGGCCCTGCAAAACAGCGGCATAAAGAATATCCAGTTATTCGAACTGGGCATTCAGGCCGATACCAGCGAGCACGGCATGACCGCCAGCGGCATGATTGTGATCAATCCGCCTTGGACCTTAAAGCCGGACATGGAGCGCGTCCTGCCCTGGCTGGCGGACGTTTTGGGCGAGAGCGGCGCGGGCTTTTTCCGGGTCCGAAAATTAGCCGGGGAATAGCCTGTATCCTGCTTCTTTCAAGCAACCGTGGCTGATTTATTGGCGCTGATATTAGTAATTTCCGATATAATGGCGAGTCAATACAGCTTTTTCTCCACCCATCCATCCATTTAACACCTTCCAAAACAGTAATGAATCTTGACGTCTTTTTATCCGTTTTTACTTTAATGTTGATCGCATTAGGCGTAAATGTGTTGGCGATTAAAATCCGTATACCCTATACCGTCTTGCTGGTAGTGGTCGGCTCACTGTTAGTCCCTGTATCCCGCATCGAATCACTGTCTTTTATCACCCGCTTCCAGTTAACGCCCGAATCGCTGTTCTTTGTGTTTTTGCCTATTCTGATTTTTGAATCGGCTTACAACATGAATTTCCGCAACGTCAAGGAAAACAAGTACTCGATGGGCATACTGGCCGTCCTGGGCTTACTGATATCGGCGGTATTCATCGGTTTTGTCGGACAATGGGCTTTCGGATTGCTGGGCCTGGAAGTTCCGCTGCTGGTCACGCTGCTGTTCGGCACCATCATTTCCTCAACCGACCCGGTAGCGGTTCTGTCGCTGTTTAAGGAGTACGGCGCGCCGCATCGCCTGACCCTGATCTTCGAAGGCGAAAGCTTGTTTAACGATGCCACTTCCTTCGCTCTGTTCCTGGTGTTTCTGGACTTGTTCATTCATGGCTACACCGGTTTTCCGACCCTGCTGTCGGGGCTTTTCTCGTTCACGACCATGCTGGTCGGCGGCGTCATTTTCGGTCTGCTGATGGGCTTCATGTTCTCGAAGCTGATCCAATTGGTGAAAGGCAATGAACATCTGGAAATCACGCTGACCTTACTGGTTGCGCATTTCACCTTCCTGCTGACCGAGCTGATTTCAGAGCATGTGGTTGTGTTCGGTCAGCAAATCCGTCTGTCTTCGATCATCTCCACATTGATCGCCTCGATGGTCATGGGCAATTACGGGCGTTACAAGATGTCCCACGGCGTCGAGGAATACATGGAAAAATTCTGGAGCTATTTTGCCTTCGTGGCCAACTCACTGGTCTTTATCCTGATGGGCTTGATGTTCGCCAACCTTTCCATCGATTTAAAAATTGCCATTCTGCCGATCATAACCATTATCATCGTGGTTGCCGTGGCGCGTATCGCGTCCGTTTATACATCGATATCGATTATTCACGCCCTCAAGCTGGAAGAAAGAATTCCGCAAAGCTGGCAGCAGTTATTATCCTGGGGCAGTCTGCGCGGCGCCTTGGCGATCGTCATGGTGCTGCTGATTCCGGACAATCTGAGCCTGCCCGGCTGGACTTATTCCTTTTCCATTAAAGAGTTCATTACCGCCATCACTATCGGCTGTATTTATTTCACCCTGCTGATCAAAGCCACGACGATCGGCAAAATCATTCGCCGGTTGAATATCGATGCCTTCTCCCCGCAAGAGGAATTGAGCTACCTCAAAAGCAAGGCGCTGATTTACAAGGACCTGCTCGATAAACTCGATGATTTATACAGCAACAAACAAATCAGTGAGCACCAGCATCAGGCTTTATCCTCTTACTATCGCGCGCTGCATCAGCAACAGCGCAAACTGTCCAGGCAAAATTTCGATGATTCCGACCGTTTAATCGAAAACATGCTGCGCCTGTATGCGCTAGGCCTGGAAAAAGCCATGCTGAAAGAGATTTTCCGGCGCGAGGAAATCAATGAAGCCGGCTATAAGAAAATTCTCGATATTCTGGAAATTCAAATTGAGCGGGTTGAACGCGGCAGACAGCAGTTGAAGGCGACGAACGAGCATTTCAGCGACTGGATATACACTCGCTTTATCAACACCATCCGCCGGGCGCTTTTCCTGTCGCCCAAAGCGCCGGCTCCGGAAGAAGTTTATCTGTATTACCGCACGCAATATAAACTGATATCGAAAGCGATCCGCGAACTGTCCACGCTGGAACAGTCGCACCTGAGCGAAATTTTCGATGATAAGCAGGCGATAGAAAATGTGCTCTCGGTTTATCGGGCTTTACAAGCGCAAACCGAAGCGCATATGAACGAGCAAATCGAATCCAACCAGGCCTTGCTGGAGCAGTTGAACCGGCAGTCGGCTGACAGGGTATTGCATACTTTACAAGGCGATATTCTGAAACAATTGCATGAGGACGAAATCATCACGCCCAAACTGTACATCTCGCTCAATAAAGAACTGCATGAGTAAGTGACTATTTTTCAAGGCCTGCCGGCTTCTTCCTGAAGCCGGTCACTGCAGTCCATGCCTTGCAAAGGCTTTCCTTAAAATATCACAGGGTTATTATTTCCTGCTCCGACAGGCGCGCATCCCGATAAAGCTCGGGTTTTCCCTGCAGGTACGAGGCGCAGGGATCGATGATAAAGCGCGTATTCATCGCGGTGCGCCCGAGCAGCATGCGAAAACGCATGCTGTCGCGATTGGTCAGCGTCATTTCGGCTCTGACCATCGTACGGCCCAGGACGATCTCGGTCTCTATCACGTAGCGCCGCTGCTTGTGCCCGCCCGAATCCGACACCAGGCGACGATCCTTGACCGGCGCATGGCACTCGACCAGCACATCGGTACTGATCTGGCTGGGATGAATGGCAAACATGATCCAGCGCTGGCCGCTTTTTCGATAAGGATCGATTGCGCAAGCATGCAGAGCCGACGAACGCGCGCCGGTGTCGATTTTAGCCTTGATCTGTCCGATATTCAGTTCGGGCAGCGCGACCCACTCGCGCCAGCCTAGCATCGGTAACTGTATGGATACGTCTGTCATGAATTATCTTTGCCTGCAAGTCTGTTATCGGTTTAGAGTTATGCCTGTAGCCAGCCGAATCCTGTGATCCACTTCGCTTGCCGGAAAATATTATGCTCGAATATACGGATTATATAAAAATATTTATCGCCTTGTTCGCCGTGGTCGATCCGATAGGCATCATTCCCATTATTGCCGCGCTGACCGCTCATACGAAAGCGTCCGAACTCAAAAACATCGAGAATACCGTCGTGATAACGGTCACGACGATTCTGCTGCTGGCGCTGTTTCTGGGGGAAAACCTGCTGGTTTTTTTCGGCATCAGTATCAATTCGTTCCTGGTCAGCGGCGGCATTCTGCTGATGCTGATGGCGCTCTCCATGCTGCAAGCCAAAATCAGCAAAACCGTACATACGAAAAAAGAAGCCGAGGAAGGCGAAGCCAGGCAGTCCATCGCCGTGGTGCCGTTATCGATGCCGCTGCTGGCGGGGCCTGGCGCTATCAGTACGGTTATCATGTACTCGCACCGGGGCACCGACATCAATCATTACCTGATCATGAGCCTCGATATCATTGCCGTCATGGCGATTTTATGGATCGTACTGAGAACGACCCCCTGGCTGATCCGGCACATCAGCCAGACCGGCATCAATATTTTCACCCGGCTGATGGGACTGATCCTGTCGGCGCTTGCCGTCGAATTCATCGCAAGCGGCCTGAAAGGCCTGTTTCCGGTGCTGGCGGAGTAATTGTCTTTCCTACCTGACCCTAATTATTTTTTATCATGGCTGAATCTTTAAGTTACGCTTCGGAAAAATCAGGTCTGCCCTCCGGCTCGCTCGTGCACGTCGGCGAGGTGCACGGCATTGAAAACCGCATCACCGTGATTGATTACAATCCGTCCATGCTGGAAAAACGCATCATTAAATCGATTGAAGACGTGTTGCCGTATAAGCAGACCGATACAGTAACCTGGGTCAATATCGAAGGCTTGTCGGACATTTCGATCATTGATGCCATCGGCAAGCATTTTGGCATTCACGCCCTGGTGCTTGAGGACATTCTCAATACCCATCAACGGCCCAAATTCGAGGACTTTAACGACTACCTGTACATTGTCCTTAAGGCGCTGTCTCTCAGCGATGACATATTTGACGTGGACTATGAACAGGTCAGTTTACTGGTACTCGACAAATTCGTCTTTTCGTTCAAGGAAAAACCCGACGCTATATTTGATCCCATTCTGGCCCAACTCGGCAACGAGAAAGGGCGCCTGCGCAACTTCGGCACGGATTATCTGGCGTATGTGATCATGGATACCGTCGTCGATGAATATTTCGCCTTGCAGGACGCGCTCGATGAACTGATTGAAAACGTCGAGGATGAATTACTGTCCACGCCCACGGCAAAAACGCTGAAGACCATCCAGACCATCAAGCGCGAACTGATCTTTTTACGCAGAAGCGTCTCGCCGCTGCGGGAATTGCTGGTCGCCATACAGCGCAGCGACTCGCATTTGCTGCATGAGCGCACCAAACGCTATTTCGGCGATGTCTACGATCATGCCATCCGTGTGATTGAAGCGATGGAATCCTACCGCGATTTGATCGCCGGCATGCTGGACATTTATCTGTCCAGCGTCAGCAACAAAATGAACGAGACCATGAAAGTCCTGACCGTGTTCGCCACCATCTTCATTCCGCTGACCTTTATCGCCGGCGTCTACGGCATGAACTTCGAGTATATGCCGGAACTGAAATGGAAGTGGGCCTATCCGGCCTTGTGGGTGCTGTTTATCGCGATATCAGTTTTTTTACTCGGCTATTTCAAGAAAAAAGACTGGCTTTAGCCTGAAGGAACCGGTTCCGCCAATGCCGGAACCGGTGTGTGGCTAACACTTAATGATTGCAGCCGGCGCCATGAACATGACCATGAGCCAACTCGTCCTGAGTCGCGTCCCTGACCGCCACTACTTCGACATCGAAATTCAGCGCTTCGCCGGCCAGTGGGTGATTGCCGTCGATGGTAATATCATCGCCATCGACATCGACTACCGTGACCACGCCCGGACCTGAACTGACATCGGCATGGAACTGCATGCCGACTTCGACGGTGTCTATACCTTCGAACATGGCCCGAGGAATCACCTGAACCATACCGTCCTGATGCTCGCCATAAGCGTCGGCCGCCTCAATGTGGACATTAAATTTGTCGCCTACCGTTTTGCCCTCCAGGGCTTTTTCCAGGCCGGAAATAATATTCCCCATGCCTTGCAGGTAAACCAACGGCTCATCCCCAACCGAACTGTCCAGCACTTCGCCGGCGTCATTAGTCAGAGTGTAGTGAATGGAAACAGCCATATTGTCTGCTATTTGCATGATGAAACCTTTTTCGTGATTAAAAGGCGACTATCATATAGATTTATCTCGCATTTGTCTGAAAAAAAAAGCGGCCGGGCTTAAGCCTGTGCGACAAACCAGGACCCCGGAATACCGTAAGGTAAGCGCCATTTCATCATCCCGCGGCACTCGATTTTCTCGCCTTCCTTTGGCCTGTTCCAACCCGCTATTTGTTCACATTCGGCTTTGATTTTCGCCAGTAGCGCCTCGGCGGTTTTCGCCGCTGATCTGGCCGGGGTTTTGCGCGCGCCAAGTCAGCGGTCAGTTCGCCGCGTAAGGCTTTGACGAGGTCACCTTAGCCAACCCTCTCAATCAAAAGGCTCATACCGGATCTCGTTGATAATCCATTCCTTGACGCCCTCGGGCGTGTGCACAAAAATCTCGTCGTCGACGGATTTGCCGATCAGCGCTTTTGCCATCGGCGAGTTGATGCTGATCGCATTTTTATGCGGATCGAACTCGTCGGAACCGACAATCCGGTAATGAGCGATCTGCCCTGCCTCATTTTCAAGCTCCACCCAGGCGCCAAAGAAAACCTTGCCTTCCTGTTGCGGCGAGTAATCCACGACCTTTAACACCTGCAAGCGCTTGGTCAGAAAACGAATCCGCCTGTCTATTTCCCTTAACCGACGCTTTCCCTCCTTGTACTCGGCATTTTCCGAACGATCGCCATGGGCGGCGGCTTCCGTAACGGCTTGCGTGACGGCTTTGCGTTCGACGCTCCAGAGGTAATCGAGCTCTTGTTCCAATTTTGTACGGCCTTCACGGGTAATTAAATGACTTCTTGCATGCATCTTGATTCACTACGGGCAAAAGCACTGCTTAAAAAAGATTGAGAAGCGGCCGCTAAAAACGCAGTCCAGGCAAGCCATTAAAGCGTTGAAGGCATCAGCGGCAAAAAAAGCTGCTGCTCAATGGATGAAGTGAAGGCGACCGCCTAGTCGCCATACGGATTATTTATTTTGTTTTTGATGTATCTTGCCGATACATAGCCCGTCACGGAACCCCACAACAGCATATAACTGCTATGCAGCATGGCCTCCGGTTTAAAGCTGTTGATGTTTCTGAAGTAATCCCAGATGTCATCGGCCAACACCAGAGCCAGGACAAAATAGAACAGGTGGAGGAACTTGATTCTATGTTGAGAAAACACCCAGACACCGATGGCGATGAAGCCGGCAAAAAACCGGATGCCGCTGTGAATCAGAAGTTCCGTCTCCCAGATATCAACCTTAAAGGCCGCATTTACAAAATAAAGCAGGGTAAACCCCAGCACCATTACAAAACCAATCGCTTTCATTTTTATCTTAATTCTAATTATTACTGATTAATTTTAACCCCGGCGGAAGAGCCTCGCCAAAAATTTGTTTTTCCTCTTTTTCATCAAGTTCCCGGATTTGTTCCACAATGTCCACCCAGGAAGAAGGCGCTTTACTCACTTTCAGTTTTTCGACGATTTGCCTGCGCAGGGCTTCGTCGATATCGCGGGCGCGGTCACCGCTCATACGCGCGATCAGGGTCGCGGCAAAACCGGCCTGGGGGATTTTCCTCCAATCCTCGGCCATTAACTGCTTGAGCCATTGGCAGACCGTATCGGCGGGGATCACGTTATGACTGCTGCCGTGGAACGGCATGCGCGCACCGATGCGCCCGACGGCCCACCAGGTCTGACTGGATTCGCTGGCTTTTTGCAGGCGTTTCAGCAGCCATTCGCCCAGCTGTGTTTTCTTGTCGACGGGCAATCGTTCCAGCACCGCCGACAGACGCACGATGTCGTCATAACTGCGGGTCTTCAGTTGCTTGGCGACTCCGGGCTGCCGGGCGGCGGCCGGATCAATGTACTTGGCGATATCGCTGAAGATCTGCTCCTGCGCCTTGACGCTGAGGCCGCCGGCAATCCGGCGCCATAACGTCCACCATTCGCTCCAGTTCTGGGTTTCGTTGACGAACTGGATGCCCTGCGGGTAGGTTTTCCAGAGCTGTTCCACGCGCCAGTCGTCGAGCGGATAGCCGAATCCCGGACGCAGGCAGAAACCGGTCAGGCTGAGCCAGACCCTTTCATGGTTTTCGGAACGGCGGCGATATTTCAGGCCCTCCAACAGCGCCGCAAACATGGCGCGCAGCAGCGGCGTTTCCCATTCATTGCGCGAACTGCCCAGCAGTTTTTCCAGGTCGGCGCGCAGATTCTTGACCGCTTTGGGATCGACCTGCTTGGACTTTGATCCAAAGACCGTCTGTATCTTTTCGACGGCGGCATTGAACTGAGCCGGCAAGGCCGCATCGGTTTGCAGTCCGGCCAGGCCTTTCTTTCTGATCTGGAATTCCACATCCCAGCGCTGCGTGCTGTCGGCCACGGACACGCACTGGATTTTCAGCGTGCCGATTTCGGTCTGGGTCACGGCCAGCTGCACGATGACTTCGCGGTTGCCCTGCTCTTCGCCATGCTCAAAGGCCACGGCCAAAGGCGGCAGCGAGTGAAACTGGTCGGTAATGTCGGTCAGATCGCCGGGCTTGAACGGCGTATCGCCGGTCATCGAAGCCAAATGGAAGCGCACGGGCTGCCCCAGACGCAGGGCGAACTGCCGGTCTTTCAGGATCACCTCGTCGCCTTCCTCGCTGCCGCGCGGCAGGATGCAGACGCCCTGCTGCACGGCCTTGCCGGTATCGACCAGCAGAAAATAACTGCGCGCCGCGCCGCCGCCGATTTTCAGCTTCTTTTCACGGCGCGCGATGGCATAGCTGACCGCACCCAAGGCCACCGACAGTTCCGGATGCTTGTTTTCCAGCAGTACCGGCGGCTTGTCGGCCCATGAATTGATCAGTTCGATAGTGCGCTGCGTGATCGGCCGGCTGCGGAATACGCCGCCGTTGAGCAGCAACGCATCGGGTACGACGCCCTCGCCTTGCAAGGCCTCACGGCAGGCTTCGCGGTGCAGTTTCAGGAACGCGGCGACATGCTTGCTGACCGCCGGCTCGGCGGCATAAGGCAGACCGAATTCCACCACGCCGCTGCGCTTCCGGTCCGGCAGTTCATCGAGTCCCGACAGCGGAAAAAATCCGTCCAGCGCAATCGCCCTTACTTCGTCCCGGCTCAGGGAAACGGAACGCGTGCTGCCGATCAGCCTGGAGCCGCCGCCCAGCAAGGTGACGTTGACCTGCTCCGGGGCATCCTCGGCCAGCAGCCGTTCCTTGGCCAGACGGCATTGCTCGATCAACTGCGACAGATCGGCCGGCGACAGGCGTTTGCCGTCACTGACCAGCCGGCTTTCGGCCAGGTGCGCCAGGGCCAGGTCGATATTGTCGCCGCCCAGCATCAGATGCTCGCCGACACCGATGCGGGTCAGTTTAGGCTCCTGCTCGCCCTGCTCGACCTTGATCAGCGTCAGGTCAGTCGTACCGCCACCCACGTCGCAGACCAGCAGCAGATGGACATCGGCCAGCGCCTGACCGATGGAGCCGGTATGTCGCCTCAGCCAGTCGTAGCAGACCGCTTGCGGCTCTTCCAGCAGACGGACATTGGAAAAGCCAGCGATTCGGGCCGCTTCCAGCGTCAGCGAGCGAGCCGCTTCATCAAAAGAAGCCGGCACGGTAATGACGATATCCTGCTTTTCCAGGGGCGCGTCGGGAAACCGGTGACTCCAGACCGTACGGATATGCGCCAGATAACTGGCGCTGGCATCGATCGGCGACACCTTGTCGACATCGTCGCCGCTGCCCCAGGGCAGGATTTCCGCGCCATGGTCGACCGACGGGTGCGACAGCCAGCTCTTGGCGCTGGTCACGAACCGGCCTTTGGTCTTGGCGCCCAACAGGCGCGCGGCCTCGCCGATCACGGCGGTTTCGCCGGCCGGCGAAAAAACGACATCGGCCTCGGACAGCTCGCCGGCGGCCGGATGATAACGCACGGAAGGCAGCAAAGGCCGCGCCGCTACCTGACCGGGGGCGACCAATTGCTCAACCTGAAAAATCTCGATTTCGGGGTTGGGTTTATCGGCTCTCGCATAGGCGACAACGGTATGCGTTGTGCCCAGGTCGATACCGACTGAATAACTGGCGGATTGATTTTGCACGGTAATTTTGTGATTTTAAGAGTTCAATCGATTCAGGCGCTTGAATGCATTTGTTTGCATGAATCATTGAGGTGGCTATTTATCAGGAATATATGCCTGTACCTGGAGAATTTATGCCTTGGCGTCGGGCGGCCAAGCGGCCGCCCTGTCAGTCCTATGCTTCTGCTTCTGCTTTTGCTTCTTCGCCCGCCCGGACATCAAACTCGATCTTCCAGCGGCCGTCGTCTTTTTGCGAGACGGCCTGCAGTTCCAGCGTGCCGACTTCCGTCACGGCCGCGAGCAGATGAACGGGGATGACTTCACCGGGCCGGCGACCTTCCTCCGGCAACGTGACTTCAATTTCGTCCAGTTCTTCAAGCTCGCCCTCGGCCCAGTAATCGAGGCTCGTGCCCACGACATCGTCACGGCGGGTGTTGGAGGCGAAGAAACGGAAACGCACCGGCTCGCCGATCACCAGGCCGAATTCGTCGTCGGGCAACTCCTCTTGGGTGCCCTCTTCCATGCCGAACGGCGCGATGCACAGTGCCTCGATTTCAGGAGGCATGCCGGGTACGGCCGGCATGGCGCTTTCCACGCCGACGTAGTAGGACGCAGCCGTGCCGCCTTTAATGCGCACGCCTTTGCCTTTGCGCACATAGCCGTAATAAGCGGCGCCGCGCGCGACGGCCAGGTCGAGGTCGGCACCCTGCAACAGTCTGGCTTCGGGCGCCTGTTCGGCCGCCAGCCAGGAATTCAGGACTTCCATCAGCCGGTCGGCCAGCACCTGGGCTTTCAGCACGCCGCCGTTAAACAATACAGCCGTCGGATGCAGAAACGAGGCATTTTCGGGCAGATTGATGTCTTTTAAATCCTCGGTCGCGCCTTGCTGTTTGGCCAGAAACGCCGCCAGATGCCGGGTAATGCCCGCATCCTGCGCATAAGGCAGGCCCGTGGTTCTCAGGCCGCCGCGCGTACGGCTGATCGGCCGGTCGCTGGCCGCCACCCTGGGCAGAAAGCCCTCGACCAGGACGCGATTGACTTCATCGCGCGTCAACTCGCTGCGCAGTGTGCCGCCGATCAATGACGAGCCGCGGCTGGCGACGACCAGCGGAATCGTATCGATCTCGGGATTGTTGAAGATTTTTTCCTTGGCATCGCGGCAGCTGTGCGTCAACGCCTGTATCTGCCACGGTTCCAGACGCCTACCGTCCTGTTCCAGCTTGGCTTTGACCGTATAGGCCAGCGCCAGGTCCATGTTGTCGCCGCCCAGCAGGATATGATCGCCGACCGCGACACGCGTCAATTCCAGATTGCCGTCCTGTTCGGTGACGGCGATCAATGACAGGTCAGTGGTGCCGCCGCCGATATCGACGACCAGGATGATGTCGCCGCATTTGGCATAATTGCGCCAATCGCCATGGCTTTTCTCGATCCAGCTGTACAGGGCCGCCTGCGGCTCTTCCAGCAGAATCGCCTGCTCCAGCCCAACGGAGCGCGCCGCTTCGACGGTCAGTTCCCGTGCCGCCGGATCAAACGAGGCCGGCACGGTAATCACCAGGTCCTGCTTATCCAGAGACGCGCCAGGGTGCTGGTTTTCCCAGGCATCGCGCAGATGCCGCAGGTAAGCGGTGGTCGCCTGGAAAGGAGAGACGCGCTCGATTTCGTCCGGCGCTTCGGCCGGCAGAATGGCCGATTTGCAGTCGACGCCGGCATGGCACAACCAGCTCTTGGCGCTGGCGATCAGGCGGATCGGCGTTTTGCTGCCCAGGTTGCGCGCGATCTCGCCGACCAGATAGTCCGGCTTGGGATTCCAGGGCAGCGAGGTAGAGCCTTCGGCAAGCTCGGACTCATGCGCCTGATACATAAATGACGGCAACTGCTCCTTATCTTCGACTTCACCGGGCGAGGTCAATTGCGGTATGGGCATGACCTGCTGGGAAAATTCATCCTCTATTTTGCTGAGATCGGCATAGGACAGCACACAGTGAGTGGTGCCCAAATCGATGCCGACCGAGAACCGCGGCCCATCATGAACGGCGGTTTCAGTGCTCTCAAGTCTGGCTTCCGTTTCAGTGCTTGTTTGTTGCTCTTCGCCCGCTGGTTGATTCTCGTTTTCAGGATTTTCAGATTCCGGCATTTCGCTCTCTGTAGGTTCTAAATCAGTAGCGGCGTTTTCCGGCTCAGCGGCGGCAGCCTCCTCCTTTTTTTTCAATACATCCGACTTTATATGGCCAAACAGCTTTTTCATAATTCAACCTCCGCTGGTGCAACGATCTGGGCATTATGGCCCTGCGTCAATTTAGGCAGGCGAATGTCCGTCACCTTCCAGCCTTTGTGGACCAATGTGCCGGTAAACGGCGCCGCGCCGACAATATTGCCTGTCAAGCGTACGCTGGCGGCATCAAAACCTTTCTGCAAGGTCACTTTCGTGCCTTCCTGTTCGCCGCGTACCGGCGCCAGGCTGAAATGCTCGTTGATGGCCTTGTTGCAGCCTTCGTGCACGACACGCGCGGCGATACCGATATCGGCATCGCCATAGGCGGAAATATCTTCCTTGATGAAATCGATAAAGCGCGCTTCTTTTTGCAGTAAACCCAGTAATTGCAAGGCCGCGTCGGGCGTCGCTTCTTTCAATACCACAGGTTCCGGTGCCGGCGCGGGGACGAGTTTTTCGACCTCGACGATTTTTTCGACGATCTTAACTTCCGGTTTTGGCGCGGGTGCGGGCGCGACCGGTGCGACAATCGGCGCTACCGCTTTTTTGCGGCCGCGGGCCAGACTGATCACCATGGCCAGCAGCAAAATGATCAGAATCAGCGACAACAGCGCCACGGCGCCTGCCAGATACACATGCCACAAGTCGAGCGTGGTCGGTACCCGCGTCAAATCAATTGCGTAGTTAGTATTCATTCAATTAGGAGCTCATTGGGTTATTATTGTTGACCCGCTTTGCGGGCGGCTTCGGCAAACATCAACTCCTGAAGCACGGCACGAGTGGTTTGGATGCGCGTCTGTTTCAGGTGGCGGTCGGCGACTACGCCGGGCACTTTTTCTTCCGTGTACACTTCGCGCATTTTCGCCAGGACCGGCTCGCATTGTTTGATGAGACTTTCCGTTGCCCTACGGCTTTCCAGTTGCTGGTACGCCGGTTTTTTCATTTCTTCCACGGCGCATTTTTTATAGTTGTATTTGGCTTCCTGAATTTTTTTCATCGTCGCTTCAGTCAGTACGGTGTTATGCCATTCGTTTTTCGCATCATCAGCGAAAGCCGTTACTGCCGACAGCAACATAGTCAGGAAAAAAAGCTTTTTCATGATAGTCCTCAATATTAAACGTTTAATTTTACGCGAACTGGTTAAAAAATATGTAATGAACATCGAAATCGGGGCGGATGTCATTTTTTCAATACTTCCATGATAAATAACATAGTATGATGGAATGACTGTTTATTCAAAATAGAAGCCAAATGCTCTTCAAATGCCCGCGCCTCCGACCCGCTGGACATTATTCACCTGTATAATGATCAGCCCATTAAACACTAGCAATCTTTTATGTACAAATATGATGGCCGACTGATCCACCAAAGCCACGATGATGACGGCATTATAGAGGTGGTCGAGCTCAACGGCGTCAGATCCTTGCATTTCGGTTCCTATCCCAGACAAAGCAGCATGCGTGTCGCCGCTCCCGACAAGTTGCAATTGGCTTATGTGCGCGCCATGACCTGTTGGCTGTTGTTCAAGCAAACGTTGGCTGACGAAGCTCTGATTGTCGGTTTAGGCGGAGGTTCACTTACCAAGCATTTGTTGCATCATTTTCCCGACTGTCGACTCAGGGTGGTGGAATACCGAAAAAGCGTGGTCAGAATCGCGCGCAGCCATTTCGGCCTGCCGCTGGATCCGCGCCTGAAAATCATAGTCGACGACGGCGGACGCTATATTCTTCAGCGGACCGAAACCGAACGGGAACAATACAGCCTGCTGTTTGTCGATGCCTTCGATCATGAAGGCATGGCCGAATCCATCTGCAACGAAACGTTTTTTCAGGCCTGCAAGCCGCTGTTAAAAAAAGACGGCATATTGGTCATGAATCTTTGGGGCACCGACAAAGCCCTGTTTACTAAAGTCGCCCGATGGCTGGGCCGTGCCTTTCAATGGAGAATTTTATTTCTGCCGGTTCGCTGCAAAGGCAATATAATCGCTTTTGCTTTTAATGACGATTCAACCCTTTATTCCATGCGGGCTTTAAGAACGAGAGCATCGGCTCTTGAAGAGCACTATCAAATTGAATTTCCGGTCTTCCTGAGAGATCTCAATACCCATAACACCAGCACGCTTAACAACCTGATAAAACCATGATGTCTTCCGCTTTACCCTCCGTACCCAACCTTTTCAGCTATCGCAAATACTGGGCGCAGCGATTCGGCGTAGCGCCGGCATTGCCGATGAGCCGGGAGGAAATGGATGATCTGGGCTGGGATTCGTGCGATATCATCCTCGTGACCGGCGACGCTTATATCGACCATCCCAGCTTCGGCATGGCGCTGATCGGCCGTCTGCTGGAAGCGCAGGGCTTTCGGGTCGGCATCATCTCGCAGCCCGACTGGACCAGTGCCGGCGACTTCCGAAAACTCGGGCGCCCGAACCTGTTCTTCGGCGTGACCGGCGGCAACATGGATTCGATGGTCAACCGTTATACCTCGGACAAGAAGATCCGCTCGAACGACGCCTATACGCCGGACGGCACCGCCGGCAAACGGCCCGACCGCGCCGTCAACGTCTACTCGCACCGCTGCCGCGAAGCCTACAAGGATGTCCCGGTTATCATCGGCGGCATCGAGGCGAGCCTGCGCCGCATCGCGCATTACGACTACTGGTCCGACAAGGTCCGCAAATCGGTGCTGCTCGACTCCAAAGCCGACCTGCTCGTGTACGGTAACGCCGAAAGGCAGATCGTCGAGATCGCGCACCGGCTGGCCAGCGGCGAAACCATTTCCGACCTGAAGGGCATCCGCGGCACCGTACATTTCGTCAAGCAGATTCCCGAAGGCTGGATCGTCAAGGATTCCACGCATATCGACATGCCCGGCCCCGTGGCGCCGCCGCAGAATCCCTATCAGGAACAGCCCGCCTGCGAGATCAAGAATTCGGCCGGATCAGACGGCGAGAAGGTCATCCAGTTCGACAAGCACCTGATCAGAGGCCGGCGCGCGCAGACCGTGATCCGCTTGCCCGACTACGAGGACGTCAAGGACGATCCGATCCTGTACGCCCACGCCTCGCGCGTCATGCACGGCGAGACCAACCCCGGCAATGCCCGGCCTTTGGTGCAGATGCACGGCTCGCGGCTGCTCTGGGTCAATCCGCCGCCGATTCCGCTGACCACGAAGGAAATGGACGGCGTCTTCGACCTGCCCTATTCGCGCCTGCCGCACAAGGCCTACGGCAACGCCAACGTGCCCGCCTTCGAGATGATCCAGCATTCGGTCAACATCATGCGCGGCTGTTTCGGCGGCTGCTCCTTCTGCTCCATCACCGAGCATGAAGGCCGCATCATCCAGAGCCGTTCGGAGGATTCGATCATCCGCGAAATCGAGGCGATACGCGATATTTCGCCCAATTTTACCGGCCATATCTCCGACCTGGGCGGACCGACCGCCAACATGTACCGACTGGCCTGCAAGGACGAGAAAATTGAAGCGGCCTGCCGCAAGCCGTCCTGCGTCTATCCGGGCATCTGCCCCAACCTGAATACGGACCACACGCCGCTGATCAAGCTGTACCGGCGTGCGCGCGCCCTGCCCGGCATCAAGAAAATCTTCATCGCCTCCGGCCTGCGCTACGATCTGGCCGTGGAATCGCCGGAATATGTCAAGGAACTGGTCACGCACCATGTCGGCGGCTATTTGAAAATCGCCCCGGAACATACCGAGAAAGGCCCGCTGTCGAAAATGATGAAGCCGGGCATGGGGACCTACGACCGCTTCAAGACCCTATTCGACAAATTTTCCAAGGAAGCCGGCAAGGAGCAGTACCTGATCCCCTACTTCATCGCCGCGCATCCCGGCACCACCGACCACGATATGCTGAACCTGGCCTTATGGCTGAAGCGCAATGGTTTCAGAGCCGATCAGGTGCAGGCCTTCCTGCCTTCGCCGATGTCCATCGCCACGGCCATGTATCACTCCGGCAAGGACACCCTGCACAAAGTCAGCCGTACCGTCGCCGACATTCCGATCCCCAAAAGCGTCAAGCAACGCCGCCTGCACAAAGCCTTCCTGCGCTATCACGACCCGAAAAACTGGCCGCTGCTGCGCGATGCGCTGAAAGCCATGGGCCGCAGCGATCTGATCGGCAACGGCAAACATCACCTGGTGCCGTCATTCCAGCCCAAGGGCACCGTCGAGCCCGCTGAACAGAAAATCCAACGTTTTAAAACCAAATACACCGGACTGGACAGTAAACGCAGCGAAAAAAGCCAAAGGCCGGCCGGCAACAAAAATAAAACACAGCGTAAGAAAAAAAATTTAAAAAAAGTACTAGGCAAGAAAAAATAATTATGTATAATACTCCTCATTCGCTGGTGTAGCTCAGTCGGTAGAGCAGCTGATTTGTAATCAGCCGGTCGCGGGTTCGATTCCCATCGCCAGCTCCAATACAATCAAAGGCTTGCAGAAATGCAAGCCTTTTTTGTTTGTACCGGGGTTAGGTATGGGTTAGGATTTCGAGGGAAAGCTGTAGCTCTCTAGAGAATGCTAATTGCCCCACATCACAAAAACCTCTTTCAAATATCTCCCTCTTCCGATTCAGTAGCTATGCCAATGCGGCTAGCGCATCATCGTTTTTACAAATCCTGTTTGCTCATCGCTCGTTGGACATAGTCGATCAGCATGTGTGCTTGATCACACCTTGCTGTATTGCAACTGCGATAATCAATGACCAGTTGACCCTCCACCGATCCGATACCTGAAATTCCACCACAAGCATTTGATCATGCTTAATGATGCTTTCTATCAGCCTAAACAGAAACATCAACAATCGCTGTCAGCTTGCGCCGACCCGATTGTTCGGTAACCATGGGACGGCTCTGCCTGAGTGCCAATCTGTAGCCGCTTCTGATCCCAGCGCTTTTCATAGAATGTGCCCACATAGCCTCCGAGGTAATGTTGCCCTAGACCGCTACAGTTTTCACATTTGACATAAGACAGATATTCGGCCATAGCGACTAACTCATAAACATAATCACCCTGATGGATACCGTGGATATTGATGGTTAACAATCAGTAAGCGGCGGTGCAAACTGGCCAAGTGTCAGGCATAATAAAATCCGAGTGGTCCAGCAGGATAAAAGCTATTGCGGACAACAGGTCTACATCAATATCGGATGTTTCATGGAGAAGTAATGTGAAGCGTTTTTATGACGGGCTTGATGATGAGATCAAAGTCATCTTATTAAACCAGATTCGGAATTTGTGGACACACGCTTCCACGGCGATCGAAGGCAATACCCTATCGCTAGAAGATACTGCTTTCGTACTCGAGGAAGGCTTAACAGTCTCCGGAAAACCCCTTAAAGACCATGAAGAAGTCGTTGGACATGCCAAAGCCATCGATCTGGTCTATCAATTGCTGGACCTCGACAGGTTTACGGAAACGGAGTTATTCGCCCTACACAAGGCGATACTGACCGAGCGCGTCAGGGACATCTACAAGCCGGTAGGCGGCTGGAAGAAAGCGCCTAATTACACCTCTTATATCGATCAGAATGGAAAGCAATCAGTGCGTGAATATCCCTCACCACAATACGCCCCAAAATTGATGGCGCAGTGGCTGGATAACTTTAATGCTTTTTTCAAACAAGAACTTTCTCGGGATGCGGCCTCGCAGGCCTATGCGGATCTGCATCTTGATTTTGTGACTATTCACCCGTTTTCTGACGGCAACGGCCGGCCGGCCCGATTGCTGTCTAACCTGCCAGTGTTGAAGTCGGGGTTTCCGCCTATTGTGGTACCGAGTACGGATCGGCAAGCCTACAAGGAAACACTTTCCAGCTACCAAGACACTATCCCTCATCTGGCCGAGGTTGATGATATGGCCGCCTTTCCAAATAATGCCGAAAGAACTCGTTTTCTTGAATTATGCGCGCGCTATTGGACAGAAACGATGACGCTTTTGGAAAACGCCCAGATGCTGCAGCGTAAGCGGAACGACAGAAAGCTATGATTAAAACTAGCCAACAATAATAACGGACCATAATAAGCCAAGCACAGGCAAACCATAAATAAAATTAAACTTATAGCGCTACAAGTGCCATAACCCCAAAGCGCTAACCAGTACCAGACCGCCGCCAACCCAGCGTTTAAACAATAGATCGTTGCGCATTATGGCGTTATGCGCTTTCAAGCCCAGCATATGCCCAACAGCGGCGATCGGTATCAGCGTCAGCGCCGCTGGAAAATGCAGGTCAACCGACAGGACGATAAATGTCGTCATTTTGATGCTGACCAGGATAAACCATAAGACAAACAAGGTATCGCGCAATTGATCCTTGCTGACGTTACGCATATAGACGGCTACCATCAAGGGAGCGCCGGTCAGGGAAGTGCCGGCGACATAGCCGCCTAACACCAGTAGCAGTTTGTCTGCCCAGTTTCGGCTGCTTTCAATGGCGCGATTGAATAACCAGGTCAAACCATAAAACAAGGTGATTGAATAAATGAATACGTTCAACCACAAGATCGGCAGACTCACCAGTCCGAATACGCCGATGATAGCCGGGGGAATAATGTAAATCGAAGACCGCCGTAAATACTGCCAGTCGACATTATGCATGCGGGTGCGCAATGTCAAACCGGAAAAGAACAGCAAATGTGTCCCGATAATGGGTAACCACAAACGGGGATCATTGTGTACGAACAACATCAGCGGCAAGCCTAATGCGGCGCCGCCAAAACCGAGTCCGGTCCGGACAAAACCGGCCCAAACGAACAATAGGGCGATGATCAGCGTTTGATCAAGCGAGAAATCGAGCAACATAGTCAAAAATTCTTAAACCGCATCCAGTATTTTTCAGTTTTCAAAGTCCGCTTTATCAGTCTTTCCATGTCTCGGATAACTCACGGCCATCAAATCGGACCAGTTTAACAAAGAAGCCGGTCAGATACAGGTGCCAAGCCTTCAGTTTGATGTTTTCCGCTCTCTTTTCACCTGTTTCATCAGTGAATTTTGGATATCGAGTTCAAGCCTTAACTTGTGCCCTCTCCTTTAATCAGGCAATTTTTGCATTAGTTCTCATCTTCCGAACATCATGTCTTTTTATGGATAAATCCTATCACCGCCTAGCACATTAAAAGCCGCCATATTCAAATCTTCTGCGATCGCTTTCACATCTATGGCGTATCCTCCATCAATACGGATACAACATGGCTTTTCATAAAGCCACACCTCGACAGCAAACCGATGTTCAATTTCAATTAATTTTTCACATGGCACGAACCCGAAATAGGTTCCGTTTCCTTCATCCGACCATCGCAATTCCGGATATCGTTTTTCGATCGTTTTTTTATTTCATCGACCTCAATTTCAGGATCCACAATCAAATCTTTGCTAAAGTCCCAAAAACTTTCAATGTTTCTGGAAGTCCGAAAGACAATGCTGTCTTTTAAACCATCTTTAAGCATCTTTATTTTCCAATGTATTTTTTCAGGTGTTAAGCAATTCGCGGGGTCAACTTCTACTGCATTCGCAATAACCGGCACATAATCAGGCTGAATCTTTTCTACTGCGATAGATAACCGACCTTGGGCGCAGGCTTTTTACCGGTCTTTAACCGGTGAAATTGCTTCACCGGGATGCTTGTCGTTGATGAATAACCGTTCGGAATGGCAGCCCCAATGTTTGAAATATTATCGTTGGTTCAACGGCTTCCATTCGCCTGTTTTTCGCATTTCCTGCAATGAAGAGTATTCGCATCTTACATCGGCGATGCTGTAAACATACTGCGTTTCCATGTACCTTTTAAAGTTTGGGTATACTTCTACTAATACGGGAATTGGCGTTCTGGCCAGAACATAAACTTCAAGTTCTCCATCATCCCTAACTTTGGCAAAATCTAAAAGAGTGACGACCGCACTTGGATGATTAGTCCTCGCTGAAATAAGAATACTAGTTGGAATTCGCTTGTATTCAATATCGTCCAAAGCTTCCGAGAAAAGATCTTCCGAATCATAATCGGTGGCGAAATAAGTCAAGTGATCGACGGGTAAAATGATCTGGCCGAGATCCTGTTCATAATACCCTGTAGAGGTCAACGGGGCGATCGTCATCAACCAGCCGTTGCTGATTGCCAGAAACTCCCGATACGACTTGGGCATGGAAAATTGCTTGCCTTCGAGCAAACTTCTGGCCTCATTGATATAGATATCTCCTGGCCCAAAAACAGATAGCGGGGGTTTTTGCTGCAACCGTGCTTCAGCTTGCTCAATGGCTGCTTTTGTGGCTGGTTTTTGAAACAGCCCCCCGTTGACGATAATGGCATCATCAATATCGAAGCCATAATCCAAGCGGGTAAACTTTTCGCCGGCTTCCGCGATAAATGAAAATTTGCCCGCCTTGGCTTCGTTTTGGCCTTGCTCGATCAGTTCTTGCGTGTATTTCGAACGGCTTGTCTCGGCCGCCTGAAGAGCGGCCGCTGAAAATGTTTTGATTTTCTCAAGACGATCCTTAATCTTTGCATCTGAAGTATTTTCCGAAGCACTTAGTCCGCCCTCAAAAATTTCAAGATAAGAATCGTCTAGACCATATTCTTGTAATAAGGCTTGCCTTTCTCGTTTTGTATGAGCGACATAACGGGGATACCAGCCAAACTCCAGTCTGGTCTTGATAAACGCCCGCATGTATTCGTCATTCCATTGTGTTAAAAGCGACTTCCACCCGAGTTCATCAATGGATAGTCGCGGAGGCTGGCATTGTTTCAACTGTTCTTTTTCTTTTTGTTGTCTAATTTGCCCTTCCTTTATTAACTCTTTGTAATCCATATTTTTATCGTGGCTCTTATTGGATTCCGGAGAGATCCCAAATGTTATTGAAACCTTGAATTTGAGGTTCATAATCCCGACATAGGACGAATGATTACCCTACATCAGCTATTCGACAATGCCAAATGTTTTGAAACGATTCGCGCCTTGCGCTGGCCGAATAAAGTGTCTTGCCCCAGTGCCGTTCAGAAGCCATGATCAAGCAGGGCAAGGATGATGCCCAGCCTGAACGACAGCGCTATGGCTGCAAACCCTGTCAGCGCCAATTCGGCGATTTAACCGGTACGATTTTCGCGGGCCACCATCAGCCTCAACAAGACACCCAAAACTCATCCAATAGCCTACATTTAATTGCGGAGGAAGCTATGGCGACTAAACAAATTGCTATGTTATTGGACAACTAAAATGAGCCAGAATTGGCCAACAATTTTGAGCCACTTTTTCCTTTATCTTTATCTCATTATTTGCCACAGTCCCTGGCTTTTGTTCAGGGAGCGGCATGAAGGAGTGGCTAGTGATCCATCAGATCAAAGCATTACATAACCACGGCAATGGCTTATCGGAGCGCCAAATTGCCAAACAATTGGGCATTTCCCGCAACACGGTCAGCAAGTATTTGAAGCTGACGGAACCTGCCATTGCGGCGCTGCTGGCCGATACGGACCGCACCAAGAAGCTGGACGATTACCGCGGCTATATCATTCAACTGCTGCAAACCTATCCCGGCCTGTCGGCCGTGAAAGTGCTGCGCAAGTTGAAGGCCAAGGTGGATGATCTGGCCGTGTCCGACCGTTCAGTGCGGCGTTACATCCAGGCGCTCAAGCAGGAGCTCCCTGTCAGGCAGGCCCGCTACTATGA
>NZ_KB912877.1:2809578-3537816 GCF_000383855.1 Methylobacter marinus A45 | reverse complement strand
CTCGCGGCTTCCCCCTTGCGGTTTCGCTACGGTTGTCGTTACTACTTCCGGTTACCTCCTTTCAGGTAACTAGTTTTGGCCCATGCTGGGCACACTAGGGTACGCAGTGCGTACCTTTTGGGATTGCATGCATCGGAAGCTTGAAAAGGTACGCACTGCGTACCCTACTTTATTTAACAACAGCAGTTGGTTTCAAGTAACGGCTGATTACTCTAACGTTAATCAGGCGCCCTGCCCCAGCCCAGCATTGCCCACACCGGGCGTTTCACGAAAGGCATGCTTATAACAGACGCAGGCATTGACAAAAGTTGGGCATCCGAAAATGAAACGATATTCAAATTACAATACAAGCGAAGGGAATGGGGTAGGAAAGGAAAAAAGGCCAAAATACCGGGCTTTTTGCAGTCTGATGCGGGATGTCTGAGCGATACCTAATCCTGACTATTCTACTCAGTTTTTACAGCGAGTAAATACTTTTAGTGTTGCCAATCATGAAACAATGAATCTATAAATAGTACTATTGTCAACATTATTACTCTCTCCTATAGTTGAGTCGTAGTCTAAATTCTTTTCCACCGCAATGAGGATCTAACCATGAGCGACTTCTACAAAGACATCTTAACCGGAGCAGTGTTTTTAACTGGCCTGCTGGGCTTTATCTCTGGCGAATTCATTATTTCATCCACCTTGTTCGCGGCTGCGGCCATTGCCAGTAACGTCAACACGAACCGTAAACGTGGCAATGACGGTCGCTTAACATGCGAGTAACCGCCTTGTCTGAACAGCTTAAACAAGCGACTTAAAAACTCCCAGCGCTTCACGGCTCTGGGAGTTTTTTATTTTAACCCTGTTTAAACTTCGCAATCCGCTTAACAGCCTGGCACAGCATCAGTCTTTATTAAGCCGGAAATCGCAACCAAGTCGCACTCCACTCCACCCCGGATTGCCGTCAAATTCAGGCATTCGCAAAAATTTCCGCCCCGGTAAGACCGATTCAACTATGATTATCCGTATTGAAAAAGGCATGGCAAATCGGTGCGTATTTCATATCACTCAATGGATCTACTCGGTTATTTTGACCAGCCAACCATCGCTGCCTTTACATTTACCTTGGGCGCTAATAGCGATGCGGGCATAATCGCCTTTCAACGCTTCAGGCAGATTGCCGGTTACCGCATAGCGTTTGGAGGACAGTTCCTTTACCGCGACCTCGACCGGCTGCCCCTTGACCGTGACGCTAATGCTGGAGGGATCCAGAACACCGGAAGCCAGAAAAGAAAACGGCGCTCCAGGCGCTACTTCCGCTTTGTCGGCCGGGTCAAAATCACTAAATCCCGGTTTCTGGCAGGCTTTTTGGCTGCTACTGCTGCCGTAAGCCCAGGTTTGACTGGTCACCATCGTTAACATCAATAGTGGCAAAACATTGAATAATTTCATGAATTGACCTCGTGAGTTAATCAGGGAAAGGTTAATTGCCGTTACCGGACAAGCAATGTCGTCTATATTACCCCAGGCGTATCAGATTGGCGCCACTATCGTTCGCCAGGATAAAGCCAAAGTGTTTTATGGTTGCAAAAAAGTGCGAATAAATTCGCACCTACAATTTACCTGTCATAATTAAATTGACTGACTACTTTGGCTTGCATGGACAAAACAGTCAATAGCGGTTGTCAATTCTCCCGAATATTTTCCATTTCGATGCATTCTAAGTTATGAGAGAATCGATCATATCCCATCCAACACGAGCAGGACGATTTATCTCGAAATCAACGCAACCTGATACCTCCCGGCACTTGTCGTCTCTTAGGAATCTGTGGCCTTTTCTCCGCCCTTATCGGGGGAGAATGGCTCTGGCCTTTGTCCTGCTGTGTCTTGGCTCGGCCACCATCCTGGCGGTTCCATTGGCGTTCCGAGACCTGATTGACTTCGGTTTTGGCCAACGGCAGAGTGCCAGCACGGGGCTGCTGGGCTCGCTGAGCCTGAACGGACGCTTCGCGGTCCTGTTCGGGCTGGCGAGCGTGTGGGCATTGGCCGTCGCGGCGCGTTATTACACCGTGACCTGGCTGGGTGAGCGGGTGACGGCGGATTTACGCAGTGCCGTGTATGCGCGTGTGCTGGCGCAGAATCCACAATTTTTCGAAACGCTGCAGACCGGCGAAGTGCTGTCGCGGCTAACCGGCGACACCGCCCTGATCCAGACCGTCATCGGCAGTTCCATTTCCATGGGCTTGCGCAGTTTGTTTCAACTGGCCGGCGGCATGATCATGCTGGCGGTAACCCATTTATACCTGTTCTCCCTGAATCTGGGTCTTATGGCCCTGCTGATGCTGCCCATCCTTGCTATCGGCCGTCGCGTGAAAAAACTCTCGCGTGAAGCGCAGGACAAAATTGCCGATGCCTCGGCGCTGGCCGGTGAGATCCTCAACGCGGTGCCGACGGTTCAGGCCTATACCCATGAACAACAGGAAGCCCGGCGCTTCGCCGACCGTGCGGAAGTCAGCTTTATGACCGCCATCCGGCGGAGCCGCGTGCGGGCAGTGCTGACCGCGCTAATTATCATGGCGGTGATGGGTGTCATTGTTTTTGTGCTGTGGGTCGGTGCGCACCAGGTACAGACTGGCATCATGACGGGCGGGCAACTGACTTCCTTTATCCTTTATGCAGCCCTGGTAGCGGGCGGAGCAGGCACCCTGGCGGAGGTATGGGGCGATGTCATGCGGGCGGCGGGCGCGGCCGAGCGCTTGCTGGAACTGCTCCAT
Source organism: Methylobacter marinus A45 (assembly GCF_000383855.1). Classification (GTDB taxonomy): domain Bacteria; phylum Pseudomonadota; class Gammaproteobacteria; order Methylococcales; family Methylomonadaceae; genus Methylobacter; species Methylobacter marinus. Next base: position 3,535,057 of record NZ_KB912877.1, on the reverse strand, counting down.
GCCAGGCCCGCCATTATCGACGCCAACCCGCCCCAACCGCTGCCGTCCCCCGAAAAATCGGAAATTCAGTTCGAGCATGTCACCTTCCGTTACCCGTCGCGTCCGCAGACGAAGGCGCTTGATGACATCTCGCTCGACATCGCCGCCGGCGAAAGTGTCGCGCTGGTCGGCCCTTCCGGTGCGGGCAAGACGACCCTGTTCCAACTGTTATTGCGTTTTTACGAGGTAACGGACGGCGTCGTCCGGTTCAACGAACAGGATATCCGTCAGCTTTCTTTGCACGACTTGCGGAACAGGATTGCCATCGTGTCGCAAGATCCGGTGATCTTCTCGGCCAATGCGCTGGAAAATATTCGTTACGGCCGACCTACGGCCAGCGATGATGAGGTCATGGCAGCCGCCCGATCGGCGCAGGTAGAAGAATTCATCCAGCGCCTGCCGGAAGGTTATCAGACATTCCTTGGCGAACGCGGCACCCGCTTGTCCGGAGGCCAGCGCCAGCGCATCGCCATCGCCCGTGCCATTTTGAAAAATGCGCCACTTCTGCTGCTCGATGAAGCCACCAGCGCACTGGATGCCGAATCCGAAATTCTCGTGCAAGAGGGATTAAATGTCGCCATGCAAGGTCGCACTACCCTGATCATTGCTCACCGGCTGGCTACAGTGAAAAAAGTCAGCCGCATCATTGTAATGGACCAGGGACGCATCGTCGAAATTGGCGCGCCGGATGATTTGCGCCAACGGAGCGGGCTTTACGCCAGGCTCGCAAGCCTGCAATTCGACGTTTAAACAAAGCTAGTACTTAGTCAGCCTTGTTCTGACGAGTAAAATTCCTCGTTGGGAACCGATACCGGGCCATATGATATGCCGCTCTCAAAGCCCGGTATCGGTTCCCACGGAGTATCGTGGCCACCAGAAAAAATACCGCCGACAAAAAGCGATGAATGCAACGAGCATGATTAATGGCCCTGGCATCATCTCCCAGAACCAGCCCGTCTCTCACCTGAGTACCGGTCAAAGGGGCCGCCTTGATGAAAAAACAATCCATGTGCATCAATGTGCTCAATAGCCGGCAATCAGATGAATGTGACCTATTCAAGTCGAGGATAATGAATTGCCATCCAACTTCCCGCTTTGGAACATCGTCAGCTCCCATCGCTGCGCTAATTCATCATGCCGCAGTATATAGATATCGTTTTCGCTGCCGCGCACTTTGAAATAACGGTATTCGGGTGCCAGCCAGCGGTCGATCACTTCTTCGATTTCAATAGCTTTATCGCCCATGAAAAAACGTCTTGGCGTTTCCTCTCCCCGGTAACCGGCATAACATTCCACACGAATTGTTAACGTTTCCGAATTCATAGAATTTTAACCTATGGTGATGCACTATTATGGTTCAGAGTTATTCTACCTGATTGTTTTGGTGGAAAGATTAAGGCGGCCAAATCCTATCCACGGAGCGGTAAGTAAAGATCAGGCCGGCTCGACGCCGATGATTTCCCCCTGCTCATTCAATCGTAACCGCAAACGCCCATAACAGGGTTTCTGATCGCCCTGGCAGCCGGAGCCTTCCATGATGCTTTCAAGAAAAGTCACATAGATCAACAGGCTCTCGGGCTGGCGCTCGATGATTTCATAGTGAATCGATTCATTGATGATCCCGCCGTTCTGGCTGCAAAAGGCACTCAGCTCTTTACAATTTTGCAGTAGACGGGTAATCGCTAGTGCTTCTGTCATGGATTTGCACCTCTTTAATATCTTACGCGGTCAGAATCGCCGGAACGCTGGGTTCAACGCTCAAGCTGGACTCATGAATAGACGGATAACAATAGCGATTATATAGGCAATGCCGGTTCAATGAACAACCTCGGGCGCCCAATCCAGTTCCTATTGGATGAATAAGCGGTAAAAGTCTGGACAGGAACTGAAGACCAAACTAATCGGCATTCCGCTTTGCCGGCCCTTTATTGCCGGATCGACCGGGCGACGGTTTCCGCTGCGCCGCCGCATCGTCCGCTTGCGCTTCATCAATCAAGGCATGGCAGGCGCTATCTTCACCCAATCCCCAGTCAACCCATGGAATAATGGTCGCGACCGGTGTCAGCAACACGCCCAAGGCGGCCGAAATCCCTGCCTTGGCAGCCAGACTAGACCGATCCGGCATGACTGTCGGCGACTTGAATGTTCCTGTGACATTGACCGGCACGCGCGCGGCTAACAGACTGACATCCTTGGGATTGGCATCAAGCCGCAGATCAACGGTCTCCTTGCCCAAATCAATCTGCCCGGTAATATTGATATTGGTATCGGCAGTATCGATCATGAACGGCGCGGTCTTCATGATGCCGTCATTGACCTTGAAGTTGCCGATTATGCAACGCACCCGGGTACTTTTGTCCTCGGTCAGCAGAAGGCCCAGCGATTCGGCCACATCCAGACCCGCCAGTTCCACTAGCAGACTGCTGATATGGCCTTGCTCCATCAGCAACGTGACATCGCCGTTTCCGCGGCCGAGCATTTCGGCTACCGAGTTGCCGGTCGTGTCGAGGCCGATCTGGCCGAAGAACATGCCATCGCTTTCCTGCTCAAACTGTGTATCGGCCAACAGGCGTTTGAGCGGCACCTCGCGGATTTTGATATCCGCCTTCGTGACGATAAGATCCTTGCCGGCATCCATGGTGATGACGGATGCAATCTGGCCAATATCGATGCGAAAATTCAAGGGGTCCAGCGTCAGCTTGCCGTGATCCACGTGCAGATGGGTCTTGAATTCGTCAATCGGCAGATTGGGCGTGATGATGTTGTCGCTATAGAAGTTCACGTCCGCGTCGGCGGAGCGCATCGCCTCTGGACTATAGGGTTCATCGGGGAAGATGCGCGGCCTCTCTTTCTCCTCCGGCGTCGGATCGACGCCGATAAAGCCCACCAGATCCTTGAAGTCGAGTCGTCTGGACTTGATATTGGCTTGCAGAAATGGCCGCTCTTCCGGCGTGCTATAGGTAACTTCGCCGGCGATATCGCTGCCGCCCATTTTTCCATCCAGATCGTGTATGTGCCAACTCTCGCCGGAGCGCGTCACATGGCCGTTGAATTTATAGGACGGGGTCTCGGCCATCGGCACGCCGATAAAAGGCGTCAGCATATCAAGACTGTCGCCCTGTAACTCGATCGACAGTTTGGGTTCGCGCAATTGTACCGGATCGGCAAACGTACCCTCGACCACGACCTTGGTCTCACCGGCGGTCATTTCCAGATCGACGGGATAGGGCTTGCGCTTTTCCCACAGTTCCAGCAGCGAGCCACCTTGCGCCTTAAGCGTGAAGGGCTCGCCCTCGAAACGGCCCTGGCCTTGCAATTCGACGGCCTGTTCTTTCGCCGCCCCGACTGCCGACGCACTAATATCCAGTTCCGTATCTAAGGTCGGATCGCGGTAGACCAGTTTGCTTTCATCGAGCGTCAGGCGGCCAATTTTGGGAAATTCGGTGCGCTCGGTTTCCGTTTCCTCGTCGGTTTTAAACGCCCAGTTGCCTTTGCCGTCAGCGTTCTTTTCCAGCAGCACCCGGGGCCTGGACAAGTGGATTTCCGGCAGCACGATCTTGCCTTTCAATAAATCCGGCAATCTGATGCTGAATACCAGGCGATCCAGGCTCAGCATTTCCGGCTCGCTGCCCCACTCCGCATTGGCCAGTTCGATTTTGTTGACTGTGATACGCGGCGTCCAGCCCAACTTCACATCCAGATCACCCTGAATCTCAAAACGCCGGTCCAGCTGGCTGCTGATTTGGGACGATATCGGAGCGCGCAACCGGTTCCAGTCGAAGAAAGCCAGCAGCAGAGCGATAGCAACGATCAGTACCAGTAAAGTTATTCCCACCCACTTCAAGACATGTTGCATAGAAATACCCTCTCTGATCCAAAACAGCTGCGCGCACGGAGAGACAAAGAAGAAACCCACTTTAATCCAAGGAAATCAAATATCTGATTTTATGCATGAATCAGGATCAAGGACTCAATGAAATCGTTAGAGTTCAGAGCTGATGGAACTAGAAAGCCCTTAAAGTGAACGAATAAAGTGATGCCATGTTAAATATACACTTGCCTTACTTCATCGATACAATGTATAAATAATATCGATTCAATACTTCTTTCAATGGAGATCAGTTATGAAATTTTTTAACAAAACATCGTTACTTGCATCAGCCATGGGCCTGACATTGGCCAGCGGCGTAGTTCTGGCTCAAACCGCCGGCTATTTATCGATCAAGGATGTGGAAGTGGAAGTGGAAGGCAAAGCCGACAAAAAAATGCTGGAAGTGGAAATCAAAACCAACCAGGACATCCCTGTTGACGGAAAATCCGGCGCCTTCGGCTACGCGGTATTGACCGACGGCGGTAATAATGTGCTGGTGCTGACTACGCACTTGCCTATAGACGACAGTTCCCATGAAGCTGCCACTTCCGGTTTTCATGCTCACGTCCTGGACTTGAAAGACCCCACCGAAGCCTGTGCGGGCGCCAATTTTGAAGTCGACCTGGAAAATTCCGGTAAAAACACCGCTTTCGACGCCAATTACAAATGGAAAGTCAAAGGCAGTAAAATTTCCGTCGAAAAAGTGCCGGTCGCGGATCTGGGCGATGCGGGCGTGGAATCGGTCGTCTCATTTACACTGAAACCGATAATGGAAGCCAATAAAAAACCGACCAATCTGTGCGTAACAGTGGCGGATCAGGCTTAAGTTCATATCTGTGCGGTGCAGCATTGATAAGATGTTGCACCGTATCACCGCCTTCAGGCATACGTCGCCATGAAAACAAGCTATTCACTGGCCGACAAGGCGCCAGAGGTTTCCATAATCCCGGTAGGGTACGCATTTATGCCCTTTAGGGTAGTGCGTACCTTTTGGGATGACATTCACCGGAACCGATTGAAAAGGTACGCACTGCGTACCCTACTGTGTTTTTCAGGCGGGCCTGTGAATAATAAAACTCAGTTTTCACAGCAGCCGTTGCTTTCAGGTAACGGTTGATTGCTATAGCCTGTTTTATCCCCACTCAAAGCTCCGCTTGCAATCCCGGTATGCCGATACGTTGTATCCGAATGGCATTCTTGCCTTCTTCATAAGCCGGTATTTGGCCTTCGTGCCGCCAGAGCCTGAAAGCCAGGGCATACGAAAGGACGCGCACCGGATAGTCGCGCGGCAGTTTTTGCAGATAAGGCTGTATGGTAACGAAATCCGTCACGCCGTATTTATGCATGATAAAGCGCAAACCGCCGTTCGCGGGTCCGATATTGTAGGCCAGCAGCCCCAGAAACAGATCGCCGTTCATTTCGGCCAGATAGTGTTTTAACGTAGCGGCGGCAATGAAGGCGTTGTGCCGGTGATTGAACAAAGACAGTTTTTCCGTGCCCAGGCGCCTGCCCACCTGCTCCAGGACCGGTTTGGGCACGCGCGTGATCTGGAACAGGCCGTGCCCGCCATCCAGGCTGTCCCGTGGCTTGAATGAAGACTCTGCCGCGGCGACCCCCTGCAGCAGATTCGGGTCCAGATCGAACGCTTTGGCTGCTTCCTCGATAGCGGGATTATAAGCTTGCGCGCGTTTCACCAGATGCAGCAGCTGCGCGGTGCCGTAACGCCGATAGGCGGCATAAACCTGATGCGCCAGCGTTATACGGGCTGCTTCCTGCCGGCCTCCGACCAACGCCTTAAAATGTCCGTATGCCAGAGCGAATTCACCCTGAAGCGCAAACCAGCCGATCATGAGCGCCAGCCCGGTTGCCAGCATCGGCGCCAGCACGGCCGAGACCGACTGCAGCCGACTCCGCAGTTTCCACCAGCCTATCAGCAAGACCGCCGCGGCCAGGATCAAAGCGGCCACGCCAATGGCAAAAGGCAGCAGACTGCTGAAAAACTGTGTGCCTGAAAATTTGCCGGCCGAATAGCCGAGTAACACGATCACCGTCGACACCGCCGTAATAACGAGGGCCGCCACTTCAAGCGAAATTAGCAACAGCCTGTTTTTGAACTGATCGACTGTCGGCCTGGATGCCGGCTTTTTTACCGCCGACCGTGCCGTCCGCGGACGTGGGCGCGGTTTGGCTTGAGTCGACGCCGTATTTTTTTTCGATGCCGGACGGTCTCGCGTTACCGGTTTGTTCATAATAAAAATCCGATTCAGGTAGTCAGCCAATCCCAAGGAAATTATAGAAGAGGTTTTGATTGAGTCTTAATTATTATCTGTCGTTGCGCATGGGCAATTTTTTATTGAGTTGTCTCTGGTCGAATAAATTCGACCCTACGACGCATTTGCAGGGCAGCCTTTCACCCTCAATCGACCTCAATCTCATAGTTCAACTTGATTCGCTGCGACTCGCCGGCCTCGCTTTCAACACTCAGGGACTCTGTCAGCATCTGCTTCAAGACCAGTACCGCTTGCTTGTTGAACAGGCCGACCTTGGTGCCGACATAAAAATCCGGCGTCAGGTATTGACCGACGGCGAGCAGCGTGTCCTGCAGCGTTTCCCCCTCCTTAACCTCAAATTCATCAATACCGAACTTGTCGGCAATCCAGGATACCTTGCCGGCGCCATAAGACAAGGCCGCGCTGGCGATCATATTGCCTTCCGACTCGCTGACCCGATTGAGCGGCCGGCCGGCAATCAGATAAGCCAGCGCCTCCGCTTCCGGCAAGGCAGGTTCCGAATAGATGCGGGTCTGCGGCGTTTTCAGCGGCCCCGTGACACTGAGCACCGCCGTGACTTTTTCATCGCGCGACAGGCGCGAGGCTTCCACGTCCAGCCAGGGATTATCGACCGGGCCGTTGAAAACGAAACGCCCCTTACGCACGGACAGGTCTTGCCCGTACTGCTTGTAACGGGCCTCTTTCATGTCGATGGCGCCGTGCATGGTCATTTTTCCCGCTCGCTGGATAATCTTCAAGTTACCTTCGAGATCGGTTTCCAAGCCCATCCCTGAAAAGCTCACGTTCTTGCCCAACTCAACGTTTATATCGACATCGAAGCCCGGCACGGCGGGCGCTGTTTCCTCAACAGGCGCCTCGCCGACAATGATTTCATCCTCGCTGACCTTGACAGCCTGTTCCGGCAGTTCCTTGAGCTGCATGATCGCTGTCGGCACCGCCAATTTGCCGGTTATCTTGCCCTGCCCGTTCGCATAAGTGATCTTTAACGCCGGTGAAACGGCAATCTGCGCTTCCGGCAGCTTCGCGACCTCAAACGCCTCGCCTGTCAGCCTCAATTCAAGCGGCCAGCCTGATTCCGGCCGCAGCAGCACAAAGCCATCCAGATAGACATTCCCCTCGCCCGATTTTGCAGCACCCTGTATCTGCAAGCGCTCGGGATTGTCCCTGGCGGCGGCGACCTGCAGTTTGATATCGCGAAGCGACAATCCCAGTTCCTCAATATTGACCGCACCGCCGGAAAGCCGGATCGTGCCGGCCGCGGCCGGCTGCTGCACGACGCCCTGCAGCGTCAGGTCCGCCTGGAGATGGCCTTCGATACCGGACACATTCGGGACAAAGGCATTGAATAGCGCAAACTCAGCTATCGAGGCCTGAATGCGGCCGGCGATGGCCTGGCTTTCGCCGGTATCGACCTGCACCTGCCCGCGCACAAAATCCTGGCCGGCCAGGGCCAGGTTCAGATCGGCCGAAACCTTATCGCCGTCCAACGTGCCGGTCACGGACGAGGCGCCCAGCGGAATGGTCGTGGCGGCTTCCTGCGCCTGCATCGACACGCTCGCTCCGGCCGGCATCTCAAGACGGTAACTGCCGGCCAATCCCTGTTTCAGCCGCGCGATGCCGGCATCGGCATTGATAATGCCGTTTAGCGTCACCTGCTCTCCCAGATAAGCCTGCAGCAGCGACAGCGGCAGTGCCGTCACGTTCAGATCAAACTGGAAGTCGCCGCTGGCCTGATAGTCCCCCTGCACGCAAACGGCAGACGCCTGCCGGACCAGACAGCCTTGTTGCAAAGCCACATCGACGCCCGCCTCGCGCGGAGCTATGTCGATCGCCATGGTTTCCCGCAGCCGCCAGCGCCCCTGATCCGGCGTGTTCAGGTCCAACTCCGACAGGCCGCCCTGCCAGCGGCCGTTTTTGATGCCGCCCGCCAAAACCGCCGACAGGTCGCCTTCGGACGAGCGCAGATCGGCGCTGACGCCATGCGCCGCCTGCGTGCCGCCGCCTTCGACCAGCAGCCGGGCAATTTCGACGGTGCCTGTGCGGATGCGGTTTAGTGATAGCCGCAGTTTCGACGTAGCCTCGGGGCGATAATCAATATCGGCATCCAGCTGTTCGGCGCGGTATTCGGCAAAGCGCAAACCCCGGCCTTGCGCCTGGAAGGCTACCGACGGATGCCGCCATGCGCCCTGCAAGCGCCCCTTGCCGTTCAGGCTCCCGCCCAGGCCCGGCCACAGGGTATCGAGCCGTGGCGCATTAATCGTGACATCCAGCGCCCCCTGCTCCGGCTCCAGCGTGCCGTTCACGGCCAGTCTGTTGGCGCCCGAGGCGATATGCAGGGCATCGACTCTGAGCCGTTCGCCGGCCAGGAATAATTTGCCGTCGGCGCTGACCGGATAGTTGCGCAGTTCGCCGCTCAGCTTGCCGATATCGGCCTCCAGTTCCAGCGCCTGTTCGGCCAGTTTGCCCTTCAAGTGTGTGCTGAAGGTCAGGTCGCCGGGCACGTCGGGCACGATAATGGCCGGATTGAAATGCCGGCCTTCGGCCATCAAGTCGAACGCCGGCGCGTCCTTCCAGGCGACATCGCCGGTCACTTGAAACAAGCCGGTCCTGGATTTCAGCTCCAGTTTTTCTATGGCCATGGCCTCAAGGCTGCCCGTGCCGTTGAATGACAAGCGGCCCTCGGGCAGGTACTGCTGCGTCAGCCGGCCATCGACGGTCAGCCGGTAATCATCGAGCAGACCGCTCAATGTCAGCGTGCCCTGCTCGCTTTTCAATTCCGGCTCGGCGGCGGTCAGCGGCCACTTGAGATCGCGCCAGTCGCCGCGCGCGTCGATGCGCGGCTGATCGAGCACGTTTTCCAGGCTGCCGGCCAGATTGGCGATGAATGGCGCGGATAAGCGGTTATCGAAAACGATCCGCTCGATGTCGCCATGGACGGCGGTCGCGCCTTGCCATACGCCTTCGGTTTCGGTGTTGACCTGCCAGTCGGCCTGCAAGCTGAACGGAAAGCCCTCGCCCAATGTCACCTGGCCTTGCGCGCTCGCAACGACCGGCCTGGCATCGACTTCCAGTCGGCTGACAGTAAGCCGCCCCTGTTCGGTCGTGGCTGCCAGCCGCAGTCTTGCCAGTTCATGCACCTGGTCGTCCAGTTGCAGCCGCGCATCGGTCAGCAACAGATTTTCAATCGCAATCTCTACCGGCAATTGCAGGCCGGCCTGGAAATCGAACGGCGCCTCGTCCTTGGGAGTTTCCTCGGATGGCTTGATATTCGCGGTGACGCCGTGCAGCGTCAGGTCAACGATTTTGACGGTGCCCGACAGAAGTTCCCGCGGCCGCCAGGCGAATACCAGATTTTCAACGGCCACGGTTTCAGTATCGCTTTGATAATGCAGATCCCTGAGCGCCATGCGGTCTATCAATCGGCCTTCCATGGCGGCAACCGTCACCTGCGCCGGCAGATAGGCGAAAACCTGCCGTAACAGCCAGCGGCTGCCGGCTTCGCTGCCGACCAGACCGAACAGGCCGACGGGGATTATCAGCACGATCAGCAGTCCGAGCGCCAGCAGCCATTTCCTCATAGCCGTGTGCCTGCGGAAAAGTGGACCTGAAACGAGGAATCGGACTCGCTCAACGGCACGGCGAAGTCGAGGCGCACCGGACCGATCGGCGAGTACCAGCGGATGCCCAGGCCGATGCCGGTTTTGAAGCTGATGCTGTCGGTATTGAAGGCATTGCCGGTATCGACGAAGGCCGCCACGCCCCAGTCATCAAGTACGGGATGCTCGTATTCGGCGCTGACCACCGTCAGGAACTGGCCGCCTTCAACATGGCCGAACCGGTCCCTCGGGGCCAGTTCCTTGTAATCATAGCCGCGAATGCTGTTGATGCCGCCCGCGTAAAAACGGTACGAAGTGGGCAGCTGCACCAGATCATCGATCAGTGTGGCGCCCAGATCGGTACGGCCGATGAATTTGCCGCCCCAGGAAAAAGGGTGCATCCACAGGCCGGAAAATGTGCCTTGCAGAAAACTGACGTCGGAAAGCGGATTCTCGTAACTGCCGATCACTTCGAATTCGGCTCGATAGCCTCGGGTCGGCCGCACGACACTGTCGGCCACGGAACGCAGCCAATTGGCGCCGGGGATTAATAACAGCGCCTCGCCGGAAGTGGTCTCGGTTTCGAATTCCTCATAGCTGAAGTCGAGGAACAGCGTCTGCTTCCAGCCGCTGTCCAACGCTTTCTTGTAACGCGCGGACAGTGCCGCTTTTCTGGATTTGAAAGTGTCGGTATCTTCGTATCTCAAGCCGCCGCCGAAACTGAACACATCGTAGGTCGGGTCGTCCAGCGGGATATTGTATGCGACATCGGCCATGGACAGGACCGGCGAGATGTCGAGATTGGCGGTCAGGAAATGGCCGCGCCGGTTCAGGCGGCGGTTCTTGTAAGTCGCGTTGGCCAGCGGCCCTATATCGGTATCGAACCCCAATCCGAAGCTGTAAAGATGCCGGCTCCTGGGGTGTAGCGTAATCGATACCGGCACGTGCTGCTGCTCGATATTATCGGTGTCCGGGATGATTTCCACGATATCGAAATAGTCGCTTTGCGACAGCGCGTTATGCGTTTTGACCAGCTGCTCGGTGGTATAAAAGTCGCCTTTTTTTATCGCAATGTATTTTTCCACGAACTCGGGATTCAGGATGTCCTGCCTAACCGTGACATCGCCGAAATACATGCGCTTGCCGGCATCGAATACCAGTTCGATTCTGGCGCTGTTACGGTCCTTGTCGATCAGCAGCCGGCTTTCGGCGAATGTTGCGTTTAAATAGCCGCGCTCCTGCGCCAACGCTTCAAAACGCCGCTTCAGGCTTTCGTAATCGCCGTGATGGACGGGGCTGCCGGTTTTTATCGGCAAGTTATCGCGCAACTTCTGAAATTCGGGATCGTCAAGCGCATCGCCGGTAATGGTGATATCGATGGCGTTGACCACGGCCCGCGTGCCGGGCCGGATGTTAAGGTCAGCTTGCCAGCAGTCGCCGTCAAAGGTCAGCGACTTTTCCACGGCGGCGTGGTAATACCCCAAGGCCCGCAAGGCCCGATCAATTTCCTGATCGGCTTTCGCAAACAGGTTGCGTATTTTCCACTCCGGCGCATCGCAGGGTTCCTTTTCCAGCGACAGCATGACCAAAACATTATCCCGGGCCTGCCCCTGAACACCCGTAACAGTCACTTCGGCAACAGCCGCGGACACCGTCAAATACAGCGCCAGCATGAGCGAAGCCGCCGCTTTCGGCATTGCAGGAATCAAGCGCATGGACTCAGGTTCAACTTAAATTCAGCGGCTTAACGGTGAAATGCGCTGCACGACAGACGGCCGATAAACGATTATTTTTCATAGGATTCTCCAGTCATAACGCTTTTCATAAATCATTGCCTGTGACCCACAGGACAAGAAAAAACCTGAGAGTCAGGTCAGGCTCCCCGGTTCAGCGGCTTGCGAATAGTGCCCGCCCGGTCTGGTACGCAGCCAGATACGAGCACCCGATTCAAATGACCGACGCGCTGGCGGCACAGGGCTGAACCCGATATTTTTCGGCTTGCCGCCAGGCATTGGACTAGACTTTATACACGGTTTTTATATAACCACGGCAACCGATTGGTCAAGCCATGAGCATGGGTCCAACTGTGCATCGATCCATCGAGACAGCGCCTGTCCCGCCACGGGGGTTCCCGCTTAAGGAATTTTAATGCCTAAAATAAGTCCTAGTTTTTAAAATGGTTTTATTCGTTCAGGTCTGTGTTTCTTATAACTGATTCCAGCATACGCATGGGGGATATTATGAAACAGTTGTTACTCTTATTAAGCTTCTTGCTAAGCGCCTGTTCAAGTATGCCGCCCGTGCTGAAAAACGCACCCGCAGTCGATGTCCACCTCGATCAGGTACGCAGTAATATTGAGGCTCATCGCGGCACGCCCGTGCGCTGGGGCGGCACGATTATCGACGTCGAAAACGAAGCGAACGTTACGCGAATGCAAATTCTGTATTATCCGTTGAACAATTCAGGCCGTCCGCGCGTGTACCGGGAAACCGAAGGGCGATTCGTTATTCAAACCCCGAATTTCCTGGACCCCGCTATCTATAAGCAAGGCGCCGAAGTGACCGTAACGGGCACCATCGCCGGCACCATTGAGCGCGCGATCGGCAAGAAAATGCTGGCGTTGCCGAACGTCGAAATCGGCAATATTTATCTCTGGCCGGAAGAACAATACAGGGATGTCTATTACGGTCCGTATATGGGCTATTATCCCTATTATCCCTATCGATACAACAGGTTCGGCTATTACTATTATCCCTGGTATTAAAACCCTTTAGAAAAATTGCCCGCGATAATCTCGTCCTGTGCAACAGAGGTTATTATGAAAACATTACCCGCCCGGATGGCAGCGCTCTTAGTGATGCTGACCGGCTTTTTTACTTCCCCTGCCGTAACCGCCGATGCCGCTGTAGGCGCTCATCGCGGTGGGCCGCTCCTTGAACTCGGCGGCAGGCCCGGATTCAGGCCCTACTATCGCCGCTACCCGCCTTCCTACGGCTACAGACCCTACTACGGCTATTCAGGCTCCAGTCGGTATTACGGCTATCAAAGACCGCCTCACAGATATGACGAGTATCGCTTTGTGCCCAGACACAAGCGGCCGCCCTATTACTATGAGCGGCCTTATTATGATCGATATTACGATTATCCCCGGCGTCCTCCTTATCGATCCTATCAAGGCCGGCCGCCGGGATGGGGAGGCGATCCCAGATTTCAGCCGCGGTATCGCCGCTAGTTCAGTCACAATGCCACAAAATCACGGTATGAAATAAAAATCGTCCGCATTCGCCATAGGCGGACCCCGTTAATCCAAGGAGGTACGCTCTCATGTCATCGAATCCATCCATCGGCCACTACCTCTTGACCCGCCTGTACGAGTCGGGAGTGCATCATATCTTCGGCGTACCGGGCGATTATATCCTGCGCTTTTACCAGCAACTGTCGGAAAGCCCGGTCCAGCATATCGGCACCACCCGTGAGGATACCGCCGCTTTCGCAACCGATGCTTATGCCCGCTGTCGCGGGCTTGGGGCAATGGCGGTCACCTACGGCGTCGGCGCCCTGAATGTCGTCAACGCGGTCGCCGGCGCTCATGCCGAATCATCGCCGATAGTCGTCATCAGCGGCGCACCGGGCATTAAGGAACGGCGCGAGCATCCGCTGCTGCACCACCGCTTCGGCCCGTTCCGGCTTCAGCGTGAAATATTCGAACGCATCACCTGCGCCGTCGCGGTCCTGGACGATCCCTATACGGCCTTCCGCCAGATCGACCGCGTGCTGGCCGCGGCCCGCGAACATTGCAAGCCCGTTTACATCGAACTGCCGCGCGATCGCGTGGACACCGAGGGTTATCCAATCCCCTCGGAATCGCTGCCCGCCCCCGCCAGCGATGCCGCATCGCTTAACGAAGCCGTGGAGGAAGCCTTGCAATTGCTGGACGAGGCCGCCTCGCCGGTGCTGGTCGCCGGTGTCGAACTGCACCGGCGCGGCCTGCAGGACCAACTGTTGAGCCTGGTCGACAAAACGCATCTGCCGGTCGCGGCAACGCTGACCGGCAAGTCGGTGCTGGGCGAACGCCATCCCTGCTATCTGGGCATTTATGAAGGCGCGATGGGCTCGCCCCTGGCCCGCGACCGCGTGGAACAGGCCGATTTCCTGTTGATGCTGGGAGTCACATTGAATGACGTCGATCTGGGCATTTTTACCGCCAGGCTCGATGCCAACCGGATCATACGCGCCAGCCAGGACGAGGTCATTATTCATCATCACCGTTATCCGCAGGTACTGCTGCGCGATTTCGTCAGCATGCTGAACGAGCGGATGACGCCCCGCCCCCAGACAGGCCCCGCAGTCGCGGCGAAACCCGCGGCATTCGATTTTCCCGTCAAGGGCCAGCCGATGAAAATCATCCGGCTTATTGCCCGGCTGAACCGCTTCCTGACGCCCGACATGGTCGTCGTCAGTGATGTCGGCGATTGCCTGTTTTCCGCGATCGACCTGAGAGTGCATGAAAACAGTGAATTCCTGGCCTCGGCCTATTACACCTCCATGGGCTTCGCCGTTCCCGCCGCGCTCGGCGCGCAGATCGCCCGCCCCACACGCCGCACGCTGGTGCTGGTCGGCGACGGCGCCTTCCAGATGACCGGCACCGAACTGTCGACGATAGCGCATTTGGGACTCAATCCGATCGTGATCGTGTTCAACAACAAGGGCTACAGTACCGAACGCTATATTCTCGACGGCCCGTTCAACGATATTCCCGCCTGGCAATTCGAACGCCTGGGCGAGCTGTTCGGGCCATTGACAGGCTACGCGGCCAGCACCGAGGATGAATTCGAGGATTGCCTGAATCAGGCTTTGGCACAGCGATCATCGCCCAGCCTCATCAATGTGCACCTGTCGCCGGATGATCCATCCGCCGCCATGCGGGGCCTGGCCGAGCATCTTGGCAAGCGGGTTTAGGCAGGAGGGGGAAATTGTGTCGCTCTTGGAGCCCGGTATGCATTCCCACGCGGGAGAGAGTGTGAAAGAATTAGTGAAAAACGTCATAAAAAGCCTTATTCACCACGAAGATCACGAACGACTGCAGGGATGCAGGAGGTAGAGCAACGCAGGAGCAGTTGCCGAGGACACGAAGAAAAATTTAAGTTAATCAAAAGCTTAAAACTTCGTGCTCTCCGTGTCCTTCGTGGTTAAATCCTTTAAATTGAATACTTTCACAGTCTCGGGAGCGCGGGAATGAGATCCGCCGTGCTTTAACCCCCGCCCGCGCATTGCCTGGCCGCGATCCGCGCCACATGGCGGCCCTGGTAGCGGGCGCCCTCCAGTTCCACTTCCGAGGGCCAGCGGCTGCCGTCTCCGCCGGCGATGGTCGAGGCGCCGTAAGGGGAATTGCCCATCACTTCATCGGTACCCATCTGTCCCTGAAAGGCATAAGGCAGGCCGACGATGATGAAGCCCAGGTGCAAAAGCACTGGATGAAAAGTCAGGATGGTCGATTCCTGGCCGCCGTGCTGCGTGGCCGTTGAAGTGAACACCGAGCCGACCTTGCCGACCAGCGAGCCGTTCATCCAGAGCGATCCGGTCCTGTCGATGAAGCTCTTCATCTGTGCCGACATGTTGCCGTAGCGCGTACCGGTGCCGAAAATGATGGCGTCGTACTCGGGCAGTTCCTCGACCGTTGCGATCGGCGCGGGCTGATCCATTTTATAACCGGATTTGCGCGCGACCTCTTCAGGCACCAGTTCGGGCACGCGTTTGATGGCCGTTTCGGCGCCGGTCTCGCGCGCGCCTTCGGCCACGGCCTCGGCCATGCGCTCGATATGTCCATAGGATGAGTAATACAGTACAAGCACTTTGGTCATCGCTCTCTCCTGGAAAATAAACCGCTACGCCGCCACTCACTCTTAGGGCGTAACAATGGAATAATTTTTGTCATATGGCTGAAGAGCATAAGACGATGGCGATGCCGCTTCAGTGCGATATCACACATAGCAGGAAAACGGGCGTGATGGCAGCCGTTTGCGCTGAGTCCTTCGATAAGCTGCAAGTACTGTCTATTCGTTCGTGGTGAGCTTGTCGCCCCGTGAGCGGTTAATCCTAAACGGTTATAAATTATGAAGAAAATAATGCACTCATCCGTTATCATGCTGTATAAAATCATTCAAATCCTTGATTTTCAGCGTTAATCATTGTTCTAACCCGCACGGTTTTATGGAGACTCTTATGCATCATAGCAACAGCATCACTGTTCTTGCTCCGGCGTTACTCGGCTTGATACTCAGCCAGACAGTTTGCGCGCAAACAGCGAGCCCGGAACGACTGCAGGAAATTACCGAGCGCGGCAAGCAGGTCATGTCTTTTGACCTCGGGCAAACACAGCATATTTTCACCAAGACCGAAACCGGCGGCGTGCAACAAGTCATCGTCAAAGACCCGCGCGACAGCAGGCAAATCGAGCTGATTCGGCAGCATCTGAAGCAGATTGCCAAGGAATTCGCTCATGGCGACTTCTCCAAGCCTGAAGCTATTCATGGTCGGGACATGCCGGGGCTGGCAGCATTACGCGCCGCCAAACCGGGCCAGATTCTTGTTCGGTACAAGGAGTTGCCCGATGGCGCTGAAATTACTTACTCCACCCAGGACCCGTCGCTAATCACCGCCGTCCACCAATGGTTCGATGCACAACTTAGCGATCACGGACCTGATGCCATGCCGGGCATGCATCATGGCATCGAGCATCATAAGCATAAACAATAGCTTTATCAGAAACAGCGCGGCGTTTCATTGGCGTGTCAGTCCTTGTTCTGCCAAGGCCAGCGGCCGTTCAACTCCACTTCCAGCGAAAAACTGAGAAATGTGCGTATAAGCATGATGATGGATAAGACACCCACCGTTTCAAATGTGACGTCCACGACCACGGAGTAAATGACATCGGCCGCGACAAAAAGCTCCAGGCCCAACAGGATGCCGCGCCCCAGACGCTGGCGTAGATCGCGATAAATGCTATCCGTATCACGTCGCTTGGAAAGAAGCTGGAATACCGCTAGGGTCAGCGCATAGATCGCCAGCACCACAATAAGCCCGACGCCGACCGCTTCGATGACCATCGCGCACCATTCGCCCATCCGTTTTACGAACTCTGCCATATAGCCTGTTCCCGAGGACACCCGTTGGCGCTGGGCTTAACCGCCACGGCATTATAGTCATGAAGACCAACGTGTTCCTCGTGGTCTTCATGGATTTGTGTTACAAAAACTACGCTTCAGCAGGTCATTGCAAGCCCGGGGCGACCTGCTTTTATATCGCCCCCGCCTGTTTCAGAGTGCATTGCTCGTACCACTGCCTTATTTCCATCAGATGCTCGTCCTCCTCGTTCAACGCCACTTGAAAATCCTTCGCCATGTCTTCCAGCCCCATTTCATCGGCCAGCTTGACCAGCAGATCCCAGCCGGCATTGTCCACAAGCTCGGCATTAAGCATGACTTCCAGGGATTGGTCCACCGATGTGCGCGGATCACTCAGTACCTGAAGCACGCCGCTGGACGCTACGGCGCTGACATCGGCTCCCGGCGTCTGCGAGGTGGAATCGGCCCCCAGGGTCTCCAAAGCGTTGGCAACCAGCCTGAAGTGCTGGGCTTCCTCATGCCGGAAACGCTTGAGCGTATCGATGGAAATCGGCGCCTCGCAATGCATGGTCTCACACTTGTTGATGAAATAATCGTACAGTC
Source organism: Methylobacter marinus A45 (assembly GCF_000383855.1). GTDB lineage: Bacteria > Pseudomonadota > Gammaproteobacteria > Methylococcales > Methylomonadaceae > Methylobacter > Methylobacter marinus. Next base: position 3,517,532 of record NZ_KB912877.1, on the reverse strand, counting down.
GCGTGCCCGTCCGCTCGAAGGCCAGGCGCTCGCCCAGTTTGTCGACCAGGACCTCGGCATTTCTACCGGCCAGCATCTGTATGGTGGCCTGGGCCGCGCCTTTCAGCGTGCCGGGAATAGCCACCGTGCCCACTGGCTCGGCTTCCTGAATATAACCGGACTCCATATCCATCAGCGCCGAGCCATTGCCCTTGGAACTCGGCATATAGGCATTGGCCGCATCGATCATTTTCTGGCTGTCGGCCGGCGAGCGGTCGATGCCGGTTCGGTTTCTCATGCTCATTTCAACTGGTTGATTCATTGTTCAACTCCTGGATAATTCGGTGATTAAGCGACTTTGCGGTTCAGTTCGGTGCCCGGCATCCACTGGTAGCCTTCCGCGACCGATTCAGAAGGCGAACCGCCTGAATTGACATGCTGGCGATAATCCAGCGATGCCTGGTCTTCCTGGGCTTTGTCGACGAACTGGGTGCCGCTGGTGCGCATGTCCACTTCCTGGTTGAGCGTCTGGCGCACGAAGTCGCGGTTGCTTTCGAACGGCATCGGATCGGGCAGTGTTTGCGAAATGATCTCGGCCGGATCCCGGCGCTCGTATTGCTTGAACAGTTCCGACACGTAGGCGAAGTGCCCGAGTTCATAATCCAGGAAGCGTTCCCAGATCGCCTTGATGCGGGGGTTCGTCTCCTGTTCCACGCAGCTGTAGTAGTTATAGACTTCGGTCGCCTCATGGATCAGCCATTTTTCCAGCCAGGTTTCGCTAGGGTCGATGATGGATTCATATTGCGTGACATGCTGCTCCTCGATCGAGGCGATCTCGGCATACAACTGGCGCGCGACAGGGTCCGCATAAGTCGGCCCGATATTGGCGTAGTAGTCATGGGTCTGATACTCGGCGGCCATGATGGTTGTGGCGTGCAGCTTGCTGATCGTATCCGCCGTGGCGCGGTCGTAATGCTCGCGCAGATCGTTCTCGGGCGCCCGGTGTTCGTCTATGGTGGGCCGGCCCGGAATGATATCGGTGTGGGACTGCAGGATGTTGTTCGCATCCTTGCCTTCCAGGCGGTCGAGCAGCGCCGAGTAACGATAAAGATGGTCGAAGTCCTCCAGCAGCCCGAACCGGTAGACCTGGGCCAGATAAGGATCGGGCTCGGTTTGCGCCACCGCGGCCGTAACCTCGACGGCGACCTGTTCATAAGCGATGGTGGTTTCCAGCGGCGAATGATCGGACGAGATAAGCCAGTTAATGGTCGTTTGCTGATGCTGCTCGACGCGCCGGACTTTCGCCAGCGGCACCTGCAGGTCTTTGTTCATGCGTGCGCACAGGTGCTGGAAGCGCAGTGCTTCCACTTCAAGTCCATTGGTGAGGATGATCCTCACCCGTGTAAAGGCCTCATCATCAAGTTTGCTGATGGGAGGTTGAACCATATCCTTCCAAGTCATCCGTTGCTTGTCCAGGGAAACACCCTTCGAATCGAATAGATTGACAGACATAATGCCTCCTTAACAATTAAGGAAAAAATTCACGGTTACTTGCTAAGTGGACGTGGTTCCATTGTGCTCCTTATCGTCCAAATATTATCATGGCGTATCCGCTGAATACTGGCCCAGGCAGCTGAGTTGTTTTTTAAGTATCTCGACCGATCCGTGGACTACGCACATCATGATTTCTCCATAATTTATAAACATATCATACGGGGATAAACCGGGGCAGTCGGGTAAATACTTAGACAGATTGCCGCGAAAATGCGGGCATTAAGGCGAAAGCCAATGATGAAGCGCGCTGCGGCGCGCCTTGCTGAAAAGCTGGCGGCTGACTGTATTTATGACCTTTCGGTCCGCCCAAGGTACAAAGACCGCGTCAGGGCAAATCCACCTGTTCGCCCAGCACGTCCCGCATATACAGCATCTGTACCAGCACCATGACCACAACCGCCAGCGGTGAAGCTAGCAGCAATCCCAAAATACCGAAACCCACCCCCAGCATGAGCTGGGCGATCAGCAACAGGGCCGGCGGCAGGGAAACCACCCGCTGCTGGATGAACGGCGAAATCAGATAGCTTTCCAGACTCTGCACCACGAAATAGAGGATGAGCACGTACAGCGCCGTCGCGCCTCCCTGGGACAGCCCGACCATCGCCGCCGGCACGACGGCGATGAGCGGTCCGATGTTAGGCACGAAATCCAGGATAGCGGCAACCAGTCCCAGGATGAATGCGAACGGCACGCCCAGTACCGCCAGTCCGATACCGGTCAGGACCCCGACAACGAGCATGGCGATGATGCGGCCGAGCAACCACCAGCGAAGCGCATGCCCGACCCGCTCCAGGGCTTCGCCGACATGCGCCCTGCGCTCCTGGGGAAACAGGCGCATCGTCCCGTTGATGTAGACTTTTGGATCAGCGGCGAAATAAAGGCCCAGCACGATCACGACCGCAAGGCTGCCCAAGGCACCGAACGCGGTCGAAAAAATCCCGGCGATTTGCGACAGTTGCTTGGGATCGGTCAGGGTGCTCGTGGCCCGGGACAAGGTATCCATCAACGCCGGCCCCCACTCGTACTGTGCCAGGGCGTTGCGTATCCGCTCCGGCGCCGACGGCAATTGCCGGAACAATTGATAGAAGCCGTCGGCGATATCGGGACCGTACAACAGCAGGATCAGCACGAAAATCGCCAGCAATGTCAGCACCACCAGGGTCAGGGACCAGGCCACGGACAGAGGCGTATGGCGGCAGATGAAGTTTGCCAGGGTGCGTAGAAAAAGCGCCAGCAACAGGCTGGCGAAAACCAGCAGCACAACCTGAACCACTTGCCACACCATCAGCAGCAGCACAATGAGCGCAGCGCCGGCGGCCACCACGATCAGCGTCCGCTTGGTCAGCAACCCGCCCGCGCTGTGCGTCCCGGCCGTTTCCCTGTCTATTGCCTGGCTTTCAGGTGTTCCGCCTTGATTCGCCGTGCTCATGACCGCGTCTCCCTGGCGAGCCGGATGCCGCGCGTCATGCGCCCCTTGCCTTCGGACCTGCTGGTGAGCATCCGCTGCCTGTTCTTCCCGACTATCCGCTGAAGACCGGGCAAGCGTGCCTCCGAATCGAATCGTTTTACAGACATGGCTCCTCCTTAACAATAAGACATGGATTTCGCCGCTTACCGGCTGAATGACTTATCCCTATGCAACAAATACCCCAACAAGGCGGTGCGGAACGGGCCGGTAAACCGGATCAGCCCAAAGCACACTCAGGGCAATTCCATCTGCTCGCCCAGCACATCCCGTACATACAGCATCTGCACCAGCACCATGACCACGACCGCCAGCGGTGGCGCGAGCAAAAATCCCAGGATGCCGAAACTGGCTCCCATCACAAGCTGGGCTGCCAGCAACCAGGCCGGTGCGATGGATATCATCTGCTTCTGGATGTAAGGCGTGATCAGATAGCTTTCCAGCGCCTGGATCACCGCATAGAGAATAAACACATACAGCACCATTGATCCGCCCTCGGTCAAGCCCACCATGACCGCGGGCACAGTCGCGATGATCGGCCCGATATGGGGAATGAAATTAAGAACGGCGGCAACCAGACTTAGAATAAAAGCGAACGGCATCCCTAGTATCAACAGCCCGACAAAAGTCAGTATGCCAATTGCCACTACCGAGACGATTCGGCTCAGCAACCACCAGCGTAGCGCGTGCCCGAGCCGTTCGAAGGCCTCGTAGACCCGCGCTCTGCGCTCTTGGGCAACCAGGCGCGCGGCACTGTCGATATAGGATTTTGGATCGGCGGCCAGATAAAGACTGAGCACCAGCACGATCAGGGTACTGCCGATGCCTCCGAACGCAGTCGAAAAAATCCCGGCGATTCCCGCCAACTGCCGGGGATCGGTCAAGGCTCGCCCGGCCCGGGCCAGGGTATCCAGAAACGCCGGCCCCCAGTCATAATGCTTGAGATTATGCTCCATCTTGTCGAGCGTGCCGGGTAATTGCAGGGATAACTGATAGAAACCATCAGCGATATCGGGGCCGTACATTGCCCCGATCACCACGAAACTTGTCACTAGAATCAAGACGACCAATATCAGGGAGGCATTAACGGTCAAGGCGGTATGCTCACTGATGGTTATTGCGAAGGAGCGCAAAAACAGCGCCAGCAGTATGCTCGCGAAAATCAGCAGTAAAATCTGCGCCACCTGCCAAACCATCAGCAGCAGCGCCGCGATCGCCGCGACCACGATCAACGTCCGCTTGGTCAGCAGCCTGCTCGTGCTCCAGCCGCCGGCCTGTTCCCGATCCGTCGCTTCGCTTTCCGGCATCCGGCCTTTGTCCCAAAAGCTCATAGCGGCATCCTCCAGGGCTGAGGAGCGGTTATTCGTCGTTTACGTAGAAAAACTGCCTTCGAACTGAATGGTTTTGCGGCCATAACGCCTCCTTAGGAACAAGAATCTCAACGCTACCTTGTCAAAAAGACTCTACCCCCATGGCAATCGTTCCACTTTATTTGCCAAAAATAGTTCATGGCAGCAGGCGCTGTTAGCGACGATTGCGCGGTTATCCGTTGCTGCCTGAATTCGGCGCTTTGACTTAGGATTTGGCTAAAAATGGCTTCCTGAAATTAGAGCGTTTAGTTATCAGCCGGAAACATGGCCTTCAGGCATGCGTCGCCATGAGAACAAGCCATTCAATGACCGACAGGGCGCCAGAGGTATTCATAAATCCGGTAGGGTACGCATTTATGCCCTTTAGGGTAGTGCGTACCTTTTGGGATGACATTCACCGGAACCGATTGAAAAGGTACGAGGCTGTGAAAGAATTAGTGAAAAACGTCATAAAAAAGCCTAATTCACCACGAAGATCACGAAGGACACGAAGTAAAATTAAGTTAATCAATAGCTTAAAACTTCGTGCTCTCGATTGCTGTTCCAGACGCAATTCTACCGCCTCCATCCTTGGAGGCGTTCGTGTCCTTCGTGGTTAAATCCTTTAAATTGAATACTTTCACAGTCTCGTACGCACTGCGTACCCTACTGTGTTTTTCAGGCGGGCCTGTCGATAACAATACTTAGTTTTCACAACAGCTGTTGCTTTCAAGTAACGGCTGGTTGCTATATTGAAACAACAGATAGAATTGCCTTAGAGGCATGAGGTGCACCACCATGGGTAAAAACTCTGTGAATATAAATCCGTTGATAATTCGAGGCATGTTATGCCGGCTACAGGGAGCCGGAAACACTCGGGAGGGGTAGTTTTTGTACGATAAATCGATTGCTGGCTGACGTTTGGACCAGTTTTGCCGCTAATGCCGGGGGAATATTTGCCGCATTTTCACTGATGAGCGCTGATCATAAGTCCCATTGCGCCATGAAGCACCTTTGTTGGCGCATTTAAGCGCATCCACGAGATTGTCAAACACACCCCAGCATCTCAAATACCCATTGATCAGGCAATGCACTGAAAATACATAATCAGAACGAAGGATGAAAGGTGATACCGGGGTTGATCCTTGCAGCAAAAACGGATTAATTAAATACCCGTCGATATAATCCTCCGCCAAATATTCAGTACCATCATCAAGTTTAAACTTAGCCATAATCATAATGTCCTCTGGTCCATTTTTGTCTGTTTTATCAAAGGCTAGCATTCGCTAACTTAAGTTAATTTTAAATCCTTGGTCCATTCGCTCAGCGGCATGGCCAGCAATAGCTTAATCGCTGCAATCGTCCTTTGCGTTTTTTCAAGCAAAGCTAAAGAAGCCCGAAACGGACAGTCATATCGTAGGTCTGGGGCCTAAGCGATCAGCGAATCTGTTAAATCATGCCCAATGCAGGGGCTTGTCCGAATCACTCAATGAGTTGATACCGCTTCGGCGCCAACTTTTCCTGCCGCGGCTGGCTGTTAAATCACCAGCGCCCGCTGAAAGAGCGGGCGCGGCCTTCGCATATCAGCTCTGTGCGTGCTTGTTCACGCGAGTCAGTCAAGCGATCATGAAGTCGAATGGCGGGGCTATCTGATCAAAGCCGGTATCGCTGTCGTGCACAGAGAAAAAGCGGAAGCGCCTTTCCTGTCCGTCATTTCCAGCACCCTGGCGCCGCCGCGGGCAGCGCAGGTCAGCGGATTATCGGCGATAAAAACAGGCAAACCGGTTTCTTCGGCAATCAATCGGTCAATAGCCTTCAGCAGCGCGCCACCCCCGGTCAGATAGATGCCATGGTTTGTGACATCCGCGCCCAGTTCGGGCGGCGTTTGCTCAAGCGCGGTTTTCACGATGTAGACAATAGCGGATAGCGGTTCCTGTAACGCTTCGAGAATTTCATTACTGTTCAGCACGAAATTGTGCGGCACGCCCTTGGCCAGATTGTGACCTGTCACTTCAATTTCCCTGGCCTTGCTATCGGGGTATGCCGTGCCGATTTCCATCTTGATTTTTTCGGCGGTCGGTTCGCCGATTAGCGCGCCATAGTTACGGCGTACATAGTTGATGATCGCCTCATCGAAACGGTCGCCGCCAACCCGTATCGATGACGAATAGACAATGCCGTTAATCGAAACCACCGCGACTTCGGATGTGCCGGCGCCAATATCGAGCACCATCGAGCCGCACGTTTCGTGGACAGGAAGCCCCGCGCCGATCGCGGCGGACATCGCCTCCTCAATCAAAAACACTTCCCGCGCGCCGGCCATGGCGGCGGATTTGCGGATCGCCCGGCGCTCGACCTGGGTCGAGCCGGAAGGTACGCAGATCGAAATACGCGGACTCGAGCGCAAAAATTTATTTTTATGTACTTTTTCGATAAAAAAACGCAGCATGCGCTGGGTGACCGCAAAGTCGGAGATCACGCCGTTTTTCAGGGGGCGAACGATAGTCATGTTGCCGGGCGTCCGGCCAACAATGCGTTTGGCATCGGCACCGATGGCTGATATCGACTTAGTGCCGCGAACCTTGTCTTCCTTGAAGGCGACAATCGAAGGCTCGTTGAGAACGATGCCTTGTCCCGGAATATGAATTAAGGTATTGGCGGTTCCAAGGTCAATGGACAGGTCGTTAGAAAAGATTCCGCGAATTTTTTTAAATAGCATTGAGAGTGGTTTCAGGTAGGAAATAATTAGGACTACTTTATCAATCGATCCGGTATTCAGCAGGCAGGCGATTTGGGCTGGTTTTAAGATTTTTCACCCGTCTGTTCACAACAAATGGACGGGGATTATCAATGAGCGAAGCCAGTCATAAACGTTAAATACCAGATAGCCTTAGCGGTAGAATTTGTTATGTAACCAGCGATAATACCGACTCAACTAAATAGATAAATTTGGCACAAGTTTGGCGTTTGTCAATAAAACGGCCTGATTAAACTGGCATATACCAAATTGATGAAGCTCCCCGGTCGCATCATGGGGCAGCCGCGACAGGAAGCTTCGATATCAACGGCGACGCTACAAAACAGCTTCCTTGCCCTGGTCTGCAAAGGGCTTGTTTTCCGTCCTCAGCACCGGCACCGCCCCTAGCAGTTTTTTCGTGTAAGCCTGCCGGGGCTCGGACAGCACCTGTGCCACGCTGCCGTACTCGACGATCCTGCCTTTATGCATAACCGCGACTTCATCGGCTATTTCGGCCACCACGGCCAGGTCGTGCGTAATGAACAGGTAACTGACGCCTTTTTCCTGCTGCAGCGATTTCAGCAGTTCGATAATCTGCGCCTGTACCGATACATCCAGGGCACTGGTCGGTTCATCACAAACGATCAGTTTCGGATCGACAGCCAATGCCCTGGCGATGCAGATGCGCTGGCGCTGGCCGCCCGAGAATTCATGCGGGTAGCGTTGCGCGGCATCTTCGGGCAGACCGACCTGCTGGAGCAACTGCCTGACTCGCTCCTGCCTGTTAACCGAGCTGACGCCTGGATGCAGCGCCTGGATGCCTTCGGCGACGATATCACCGACCAGCATCCTCGGGTTCATCGAGGAAAAAGGGTCCTGAAACACGATCTGCATGTCCGCGCGTTTTTGCCGCAGCGCCTCGCCCTGTATGGTATCGAGCGCCACGCCGTCTAATGTTACCCGTCCCGCAGTGCCCGGTATCAGGTTCAACAGGCCTTTGCCCAGCGTGGTCTTGCCGCAACCGGATTCGCCGACCAGGGCCAGGGTCTTGCCCTGCTGGATGATGAAGCTGACGCCGTCGACTGCCCGCACATGATCGACGACGCGTTTGAAAATGCCCTTTCTGATCGGGTAATAGACTTTAAAATCTTCAACCTGCAACAGCGGCGGCGTTTCCTGCCGCCTGTGCGTCAAGCAGCTCTGCATGGAGGGCAAGGCATCGAGCAGTTTTTGCGTGTACGGATGCTGGGGATGACGGAAAAATTCATCGCAATGCCCGGTTTCGACGATTTTACCCTGCTGCATGACCGCCACGCGATCGGCCAAATTGGACACCAGGGCCAGATCATGACTGATCAGCCACAGGGCCATGCCGGTCTGCTGCTGCAGGGTTTTCAGCAAGGCCAATATTTGCGCCTGAATGGTCACGTCCAGCGACGTGGTCGGCTCATCGGCAATCAGCAAATCGGGCTCGCCGGCCAGCGCGATCGCGATCATGACGCGCTGGCGCTGGCCGCCGGACAGTTGATGCGGATAATCGTTGATACGCTGCTCCGGCAACGGAATCTCCACCTGCCGCAACAATTCCAGCACGCGTCGTTTGAGCGCCTGTTGCGGCGGGTCAAAATGCAGCTTGATGACTTCCTCGATCTGGTCGCCGATGGTCATGACCGGGTTCAGCGATGACATCGGGTCCTGGAATATCAGGCCGATGCGCCGGCCGCGGATCCGGCACAGCTCGTATTCGGACCGGCGCAGCAGATTATCGCCCTGCAGGCTGATCGCACGAGCCTGAATGCGGGCATTGGGCGGCAACAGCCTTAATACGGACAAGGCCGTGATCGACTTGCCGGAACCCGATTCGCCGACCAAGGCAAAGGTTTCGCCCGGATAGACGTCAAAGCTGATGTCGTCGACGACCTTGTTGCCGTGATTGAAGCTGACGCTGAGGTGCGCTACGGACAGGATGGGATTATTCATAGGCGCCTCGCCGTGGATCAAACGCATCGCGCACCGTATCGGCAAACAGGTTCGCGGCCAGCACCAGCGCGAACATAAAAATGAATGAGGCGGTCAGGGACCACCAGACCACGGGCTCGCGCGCCATTTCCAGCCGTGCGCCGTTGATCATGTTGCCCCAGCTGTAGGTCGTGGGGTCGACGCCGATATTGATATAGGACAATACCGCCTCGGCCAGCACCAGCGAGCTGAAATCCAGCACCACCGATATCAACACGATGTGCATGACATTGGGCAGGATATGGCGCAGCAAAATCACGCGGCGCCGGACCCCCATCGCCTGAGCCGCCTGCACGTATTCCATTTCACGCAGTTTGAGCGTTTCGGCCCGCAGCAGCCGGCACAAGCCGGTCCAGCTGGTCACGCCCAGGATCAGGCAAAGAAACAACAAGCGCATGTCGGCCCGCACGATCACGCTGGTAAATTTTTCCTCGTGCGCGGCCATGTACACCTGCACCATGAGGATGGAGGCGGCTATCAACAATACGCTGGGGATGGAATTCAGCGTCGTGTAAACATATTGGATGACATCATCGACCCAGCCGCGGAAAAAGCCGGCCATAATGCCGAACACGAGGGCCATGGGCAGCATGACCAGTGTCGTCAGCGTGCCGATCACGAGTCCCGTGCGTATGCTTTTTATAGCCTGATAAAACACGTCCTCGCCGACCTTGTCGGTGCCGAACACGTGATAATAAGCCGACAAATAGACCAGCATGTAATTGACCGAGACGACCAGGAATACCACCGCCCAGACCGCCTTGGCCGTTGGACTCACGATGAAGCGCTTATGCGGCTCTCTCAACAGGCTGACCAGCAGAACCATGAAGAACACGACCAGCCCTGCGCCCTGGAGCCAGCCATAAAAGGCTTTCTCCAGAATATCCGGCAGGTGTTCGGTTTCGGGATCGGCCAGATGCGCGCCGCCGAATTGCAGGCGCGGATAGCCCCATTGTTCGGTGCCGTCCGGCAAGGTCATCATTTCCTTGCTGTACAGATAAACGGCGAAAGGCGCCGAATAGGTTTTCTCGCTGTGTTCGCGCAACGGCGTGGCCCAGTAGTCGAGCGCGCTGATGATTTCATTGCCGTGGCCTTCCGGCGGTTTGAAATGTATCGAGTCCAGCAGACCGACCACGACAAAGAAAATCAGCACGGTCAGCGACATCATGCCGGTCTTGCTGCGGGCTATCTGTTGCATCGGCCGTTTAATGTATTCCTTGCCGCGCAGATAAAATCCAAGCAAGAGCATTACCGCAATCAGCAGGAATATCAGCGCATCGGTCCATAATATGATCATCAGGATAACCTTACTCTGGGGTCAACGAGGGTATAGGAAATATCGGTCAACAGCAGACCGATCACATACAGGACCGAGCCCAGGAACACCATGGCGCGCACAATCGCGAAATCCTGGCTGTTAATCGCATCGATCGTGTAACTGCCCAGGCCTGGAATACTGAAAAACGATTCCATGATCAGACTGCCCATGAACAGCGTGGGCAACACCACCACAACACCTGTCAAAATCGGCAACATGGCATTTTTCAGCACATGCCGGAACAGGGTTCGGGTTTCACTTAGGCCTTTGGCGCGCGCGGTGCGCACGTAATCTTTTTCGACTTCTTCCAGAAACAGGGTTCGGTACCAACGCACGTTGGCGCCAATAGCGGAAAAGACGCCGATCAATACCGGCAGGATCAGGAACTTCAGCGCCGAAAAGCCGCCTTCGTAACCGGAGATCGGCACCAGCCTCAGCAATTTACCGATTAAAAACTGGCCGCCGATAATATAGAACAATGACGAAACCGACATCAGGATCACGCACAGCACGACGCCGGCATGCTCCAGGTAACTATTGCGGAACAGCACCATGATCAGGGCGAACGTGATATTGACCAGTAAACCGACGATCAGCGTCGGCAGCGCGACGGCCAGACTTGGCCACATGCGTTGCTGGATATCGGCCGCTATGTTTCTTCTGTCGCTGTCGGATATGCCGAAGCGAAACAGGAACAAGCCGGCCGACTTCTGATAAAAGATGGTTTGGGTTAGTTTTTCCTTGCCCTCGGCCTTGCTGTTCCATAACAGCGGCAGGTCATAGCCGCGCTGTTGTTTCCAGTTTTCCACGGCCTGTTCGGTCACGTGCTTTTGCCCTAACTGCATGCGGGCCATGTCGTCAGGGCTGTTGACGATAAAAAACAGCACAAAGGTCAGGATATTGACGCCCATCAGCAATGGAAAGGCATATAACACTCGACGGATGATGTATTGGATCATTGAATCGTTTCCCTAACACGCCGACGATAAGCGAGGACCGCCGGAATTAACAGCAGCATAAACACGACAATTGCCAGCAGCAAGGGCCAGAACACGGGTTTGTTCCACGCGGCTCTTTTCTCGGCCCTTGCCGTCGTATCGATGCGTGTGTATTTAAGCTGATTATTGGCCATTAAGTTGGGTTTCAGGTTTTTATACCAGCCATGATATAGCGAAAAACTCTTGGGATGAAAGCCGAACACCCACGGCGCATCGCGGCGCACCAGTTCCTGCAGTTGCTGAATGATTTCATAGCGCTGCTCGCCATTTTCCATATTGCGCATTTGTTCGAACAGACGATCGAATTCAGGATTTTGATAATTCCCTGCGTTTTCTCCACCGTGCGCGACTTTGGCATTGGGCCCGTAGAGCAGGAAAAAGAAATTTTCCGGATCGGGATAATCGGCATTCCAGCCCCAGAAAAAAATCTGTGCATTGCCGGCGCGCATTTTCTGCTGGAAACGGTTGTAATCGGTGCCGCGAATGACCAGTTTGATGCCCAGCTTCTCGAATTGTTTGCGGTACCAGTTCATTCTCGGTCGGTCGTCGATACTGACCGAGGTCGTATCGAAATACAGGATCAAGGCCTGCTGGGTTTTAGAATCGATACCGCCCGGATAGCCGGCCTCGGCCATTAACCGCCTCGCCACTTCAATGCTTTTTCTTTGTGCCTTGCCGTCCTTCCAATCATAAACATAGGGGTTGACGCCGTCCTTGCCTTCAGCATAGCCGTATATGCCGGGTGGTATCAGGCCCTGGGCCGCGACGCCGCGCCCGTTCGCAAAAATTGCGATATATTCCTCGTAATCGACGGCGATGGCGATAGCCTGACGCAGCTTGCGCGCTTTCTCGCTGTCCCCGCCGACCGTGGCATCAAGCATGTTGAAGCCGAGATAGAAAATAGAGGTCGTGACCGCCGTTTCCAGTTGGATGCCTTTTTCCCTCATGGCCTCGGTCAAGGTGGCCGCGCCGCTGCCGGTGAACTGTATGGCCTGATCGAAATTGTCGGAGGCGATGCCGGAGGCATCGTAGTATCCCTGCAGGAATTTGTTCCAGTAAGGAATCGTTTCCTTCTCCAGCATATAGACGACTTTATCGATAAACGGCAGCGGTTTGCCGGCATCGGCTAGCAGGCCTTTTTCCTTATCGCCGGGTTCGCCTTCGGACGGATAGGTTTCCAGATGAAACAAAGGGTTTTTCAATAAAATCATGCGTCGGTTCGGATTGTTCTCGGCCAGAAAATAAGGGCCTGTGCCTATCGGATACCAGTCCAGCGTAATGTTTTTGTCGTCCAGGCCGGGTTGTTCATAAAACACATCGGCCTCCCATGGCATTGGCGCGAAAAACGGCATGGCCAGCCAGAACTTAAACTGTGGATATTTGCCTTTAATGCGTATGCGGTATTGATACCGGTCCAGCGCGGTAACGCCCTCCATCGGAATGTCTTTGATCTCAAATTTCTGCTTATCCGCGACCTGTTTGGAAAATTCATCGAAGCCGACGATGTAGTTTTTCATCATTTCGGCAATGGGTGATTGAATTTTCGGGTGCGCCAAACGCTTGATCTGGTACACATAGTCCTCGGCAACCAGTTCGCGCGAGCCGGACTCGGGCAGGTCCTGCAAGGTGCCAAGCTGATCAATTTGCGCGGCAGTCAAATGATGATAGAGATAGTCGCCTTGCGCATTTTTCGCCAGAACCGGATGCGGTTGGTAGCGGATACCGGGTTGAATTTCGATGATATAATCGGTGTAGGCAATATCGCTGTCGTTTGCGGTTGAAGCCAGTTTATCGCCCCTGGCATTCAGGTACTCGATTTCAGGCATGCCGGTTGCCGTCAGCGGCGTTAGCTCGTAAGGCCTTTTCAGGTAATGGTATTGAAACGGCGGTTCGTAAATCTGTGCAATAAACGCATATTCGTTTGAACTGTATGCCACGGCCGGGTCCAGATGCTTCGGGCGTTCTGAAAAGGATTCATATAAAACCGCCTGATCGCCCTCTTCTTGCGGATAAGGATTGTTGAGCCGCGAATCAGCGCAGGCGCCCAATATTATAGCCAGCACTATCAGAACTAGCGTTCGAGCTTGGTCAGCATACATCTTCATGGACAAAAGACTGGACATCAAAATACCTTGCAGCCTGAAAAAAAATCCCTTTTTTAGGGGTGTTGTTAAATTTGACAGTCTTGCGTAAGCAAGGCTATCCTTTCCGATACCCCTTCGTCACGGCGGGGTAAATCCGCCGTCTGCAATTCATGGGGGATGTTATCATCGACCGGTTACAGGTTGGTGCGGATTGAAATAAACAAACAGAAATAATTAAAGCTCTATTGTAGCAACAAAAACATTCGGAGATGATAATGGGTTTTATGCAAGGCAAGCGTGTCTTGATTGTGGGTTTAGCCAGCAACCGTTCAATTGCATGGGGCATTGCTCAGGCCATGCACCGTGAAGGCGCTGAATTGGCTTTTACTTTTCAAAATGAAAAGCTTCAGAGCCGGGTTGAAACCATGGCGGCTGAATGTAATTCCAACATTACCGTTGAATGCGATGTCAGCAGCGACGAGCAGATAGAAAACGTTTTTAACAAGCTGGGCGAACACTGGGATGGCTTGGACTGTATCGTGCATTCAGTCGCTTTCGCGCCGCGCGATGCGCTGGATGGCGACTTCGTCAATGCCACGACCAGAGAAAACTTCAAAATTGCCCATGACATCAGTTCGTACAGTTTTACCGCCCTGGCCAAGGCGGGTCGCGCCATGATGGCGGGGCGTAACGGCTCTCTGTTAACCTTGAGTTATTTAGGCGCGGCACGCGTTATGCCCAACTATAATGTCATGGGCGTAGCCAAAGCCAGCCTGGAAGCCAACGTCCGCTACATGGCCGTTGCCTTGGGCGAGGAAGGCACACGTGTAAACGCGATTTCCGCGGGCCCGATCAGAACACTGGCGGCATCAGGTATCAACGATTTCAAAACCATGCTTAGCAAGGCAGCCGATGCTTCGCCGTTGAAGAAAAACGTAACGATAGAAGAAGTCGGTAACGCCGCGGCATTCCTGTGCTCGGACCTGGCTTCCGGCATTACCGGTGAAATCACTTATGTGGACGCCGGCTACAACATTGCCGGCTATGTAGCGTCTTAAGCATTTATTTTTTCAACGCAAAAAAAGGGAGCTTATGCTCCCTTTTTTATTCCCTGACCAAGCCTAGTTTTGAGCCTGGATCTGGGGCTTTACCGAAATATCGGCTTCTGCCTGCAAGCTGTTCAAGAGCGCACTGAACTCATTCTGGCCAAAGGCTCTGGCAATATTCTTGGTTGCCAATTCGAGCTGCTTCTTGTCATCTTCGGTCATGACGCCTTCCTTGACCTTCGACAGACTGGCTACCACCTGATCATCGGAAGGCAATGCGGTGGTAAAGATGGTTGGTTTGCCGCCAACGGGGTGGGCAGCCTTGAAGATGGCCTGATTCAACTGCCAGGGCAATTCGCGATCGCCTCGCGTGATTCCGGTCATTTTTTTGACTTCAAGCTTATTTTCCGCGGCAACTGCATCAATTGATTCACCGGCTTGTAAACGGGATTTTACCTGCTGAGCTTTTTCAGTGGCCTGTTGCTTGGCTTTATCCCTTAACAAAGCCGCTATAACGTCCTGCTTGACCTCACTCAGATCACGCGTAGCCGCTACCTTGTGTTCCAGCATACGTAATACCACTAACCGGTCGTCGCCCAACTCCACGGGCGTGCTGTTATTGCCTTGCTGCACGTCCTCGGAAAACGCGGCACTGCGTATTTTGGGGTCGCCGGCAATGCCTTCGCCATTATCCCTCGTAAACAATGTCGATTTTTTTATGGTTAAGCCTAATGCATCCGCTACCGTTTGCAGATTATCAGGGTTTTCATAACTCATTTCGCTTAACGTCTCGCCGGATTCATAAAAAGCATTTTCCGCTTGGGCCTTTTGGTAAGACTTGGTCAATTCCGCTTTAACCGCTTCAAAAGACTTCACCTCACCGGGCACTAATTCGGTCACTTTAATCAAATGGTAGCCGTACGGTGATTTGACCGGTTCCGACACTTCACCAAGCTGCAACGAGCTTGCGGCCTCTTCAAATTCCTTCTCCATGGTACCGGCAGTAAACAAGCCTAAATCGCCGCCCGTTTTGGCTGTCAATTTATCGTCCGAAACCTCTGCCGCTAAAGTGCTGAAGTCCTTGTCGGCCAGTTCTTTTTTTGCTTGCAACGCTTTTTCCAATGCGGTTTTTTCATCGGTTTTGTCATTGATGGCAAACAGAATATGACTGATCTTTCTGCGTTCCGGAGTCGTATACTGATCCCTTTGCTCTTCATAGAACGCTTTTAGCTTTTCATCCGTCACTTCGATGGTTTTAGCAATGTCGTCGAGTGACAACTCTACGTATTCAACGGAAACTTGCTCAGGCACTTTATATAAGTCTTGATGCTGCTGGTAATAAGCCGCTACCTCTTCTTCCGAAGGCTGCTCGGCCGGTTGTTGAGCCGGGACAATCACATAATCAACATCGCGCTGCTGGTTCTGGATTTTAAAAAAGCTTTCCACGTCATATTGAGTCGCAAAACTGCTATCAATAATGCTGCGCTGGAATTGCTCCATCATCAATGCATTCTTGATTCTGCTGACAAACTCGGCGGATGTCATTCTCTGTGAATTCAATAAAGCCTTATATTGTTTCTCATCGAACTTACCGTCCACCTGGAAATATTCCAGGGATTTGATAAATTCACGCGCCTTATTATCGGTGGTAACAAGGCCTTCCGCGTGTACGTACTGCAATAAAACCTCATCCTTTATCAACTTCTCTAAAGCCTGTGCCTTCAGCATTTGTTCATCAATGTTCATTCCTTGAAGATTCTGGCTATATTGTTCATATGCCCTATTGACATCCTGCTGATAAAACTCCCTATCGCCTACGGAAGCAACCGGAGGTTCTTTTCCTGCACCCAAATAGTTTTGTATACCCCATAAAGCAAAAGGCACGCAAATTATTATCAAAATGCCCCATGCAAAAGCACCTTGCGCTTTTTCTCTAATTTTTGTCAGCATACGCTCTATCCTAAAGAAAACGGCTAAAATTCAAGCAAAAAAAAACCCCGAACCATGCCGGTACGGGGCTTTAATTTGGCGGAGTGGACGGGGCTCGAACCCGCGACCACCGGCGTGACAGGCCGGTATTCTAACCAACTGAACTACCACTCCAAAGTCTGGTGGGTGCTGAGGGGTTCGAACCCCCGACCCTCGCCTTGTAAGGGCGATGCTCTCCCAGCTGAGCTAAGCACCCGACTAAAGAAGCACTAGTTTACAGCATCTTTTAAAGATTTACCAGCTTTAAATGAAGGAATTTTCGCAGATTTAATTGTAATCTCTTCACCTGTTTGCGGATTACGGCCTTTGCGCTCTGCTCTTTCCTTGACAGAGTATGTACCAAAACCAACTAAAGCAACAGAATCACCTTTACTTAAAGCAGCTGTAACTGCACTAATGAAACCATCTAAAGCACGTCCAGCGTCCGCTTTTGTCAATTCAGAAGACTCTGCAATAGCATCGATTAGTTCTGATTTATTCATCATTCCCCCTTAGGAAGTATTTTTTAAAATTGTATTCTGCACAACCAGTGTATGGTTCTTATGCGCGATTCCCGGCAACACAAGAAAGCCCGGTATTTATATCAATAGCTCTTAGGCAGTGTCAAGCATTAAAGCCCCCGGAAGCCATGATTTTTGCGGTTTCACCGGTTTTCAGGCAAACCGCAATGTTTTTAATGAGCGGTTACCAGACCTCGTTTTTTTAGCTTCCCCGAATCAGACTCACTTTTACCCTGTTTTTCGGCTTCTTTCTTATTGCTTGGGGTGGGCATGTACTGTAGCGCCACTTCAAGCACCTCATCTATCCAATGGACAGGCTTGATATCGAGGTTTTCCTTGATATTTTCAGGAATTTCAACCAGGTCTTTTTCATTTTCCGCGGGAATAAGAACCGTCGTTATGCCGCCACGGTGCGCGGCCAGTAACTTTTCTTTCAATCCACCTATAGGCAATACCTCGCCACGCAATGTGATTTCGCCCGTCATCGCTACGCTTGCTCGTACAGGTATTTTAGTCAACGCCGAAATAATCGCGGTGCACATGCCTATGCCGGCGCTAGGACCATCCTTCGGGGTTGCCCCTTCAGGGACATGAATATGAATGTCATTTTTCTGAAACACTTCATGATCGATACCCAGAATTTCGGAACGACTTCTGACCACAGTCATCGCCGCTTCAATCGATTCCTTCATGACATCGCCAAGTTTGCCTGTGGAAGAATGCTTGCCTTTGCCGGGAATGACCGCCGTTTCTATCATCAACAATTCGCCGCCCACTTCCGTCCAGGCCAGACCGGTCACTTGCCCAACCTGATCCTTTTCTTCCGCAAGACCATAATGGAACCGTTTAACGCCCAAATAGTTATTCAGATTCTCAGGATTAACTTCAACTTTGGCTTTGCTCGGCTTCAGTAAAAGATCCTTGACCACTTTACGGCAGATTTTCGAAATTTCCCGCTCAAGACTGCGCACTCCGGCTTCTCGAGAGTAATAACGAATAATGTCTCTGACAGCCTCTTCGGTAATTTCAATTTCCCGCTCTTTCAGGCCGTTGTTTTTAATCTGCTTTGGAATCAAATACCGCGTGGCGATATTAATCTTTTCATCTTCGGTATAGCCGGCAAGACGTATAACCTCCATGCGGTCCAACAAAGCCGGCGGAATATTCATCGTATTGGCCGTCGCGACAAACATGACATCGGACAAATCAAAATCCACTTCCAGATAATGGTCTGAAAACGTATGATTCTGCGCGGGGTCCAGCACTTCCAATAATGCGGAAGCGGGGTCGCCCCGAAAATCGGCCGCCATTTTGTCAATCTCATCAAGTAAAAACATCGGATTCCGGGTATTCACTTTAGCCAGATTTTGCAAAATCTTGCCCGGCATGGAACCGATATAGGTTCGCCGATGCCCCCGAATCTCCGCTTCATCCCGCACCCCGCCCAAGGCCATGCGCACATATTTGCGGTTAGTGGCTCGAGCAATGGATTCACCCAGCGAGGTCTTCCCTACCCCCGGAGGACCAACCAGACACAGTATAGGCCCTTTGAGCTGTTTCACCCGTTGTTGCACCGCCAGATACTCCAGAATGCGCTCCTTAACCTTGTCCAAGCCATAATGTTCCGTTTCCAGCACGTGCTCGGCAAGCTTTAAATCATGTCGCACCTTGGTCTTTTTCTTCCAGGGCACACTGACCATCCAGTCAATATAATTGCGCACCACGGTTGCCTCCGCGGACATCGGAGACATCAATTTCAGCTTATTAAGCTCCGCCGTGGCCTTTACCTTGGCTTCCTTGGACATGCCGGCACTTTCGATTTTCTTTTCCAGCTCTTCAATTTCATTGGCAACATCATCCATTTCGCCCAATTCTTTCTGAATCGCCTTCATCTGTTCATTCAGATAGTATTCCTTTTGATTCTTCTCCATTTGTTGCTTGACGCGCCCGCGAATTCTTTTTTCCATTTCCAGCAGATCGACTTCACCTTCCATCTGAGTCATCAGGCTTTCCAGGCGTTTTGCAATATCCGCGGTTTCCAGAATCGCCTGCTTTTCATTCACCTTCAGCGTCATATGCGCTGCCATGGTATCGGCAAGGCGGCTGGGATCATCAATCCCGGCGAGAGAATTCAAAACTTCCGGCGGTATCTTGTTATTCAATTTGACGTATTGATCGAACGAACTGATCACCGTTCGCTGCAATACTTCTTGCTCTCGTTCAGATATAGTTAAAATATCATCAATTTTTACCACGGACGCGGAAAAGAAACTCTCTGTTTCTTTATAGTACAGGACTTTACTGCGCTGACTGCCCTCCACCAAAACCTTGACAGTGCCATCCGGCAATTTCAGCAATTGCAGAATATTGGCCAAGGTTCCGACCTGATAAAGATCGGTAAAATCCGGCTCATCAATTTCAGCTTCTTTCTGGGCAACCAATAAGATCTGCTTGTTGTCCTTCATAGCAGCATCCAAAGCGTCAATGGATTTTTCCCTGCCGACAAACAAGGGGATCACCATATGCGGATAAACCACGACGTCTCTGAGCGGCAATACCGGAATCAAAACATCTGTTTGTTGTATCTCTGTCATTTTGTGCGTTTCCATAACTGGAACCTTTAGCAATTTTTTGAAAAAAGGATATGGGGACGATAATTAAAATAGCAAGGGATCAACCCTTGATTCACAGTCTTTTGGCTAACTATAGCGCAAAAAAAAGGGAGCTAAAAATAAAGCTCCCTTTTTTTTCTATCCCGTATAAACCTCAAGATTCGGACGAAGCCTTTTTCTTTTCGGTTTCGTAAACCAAAATAGGCTCGGAGTCACCCAAAATTACGCCTTCATCAACGACCACCTTGCAGATATTTTCCGATGATGGCAATTCATACATAGTATCCAGCAGCACATTTTCAACGATAGTCCTCAAGCCGCGAGCGCCGGTTTTTCTTTCCATGGATTTACGAGCGATGGCGATCAAGGAATCCTCTCTGAATTCCAGCTCAGCGCCTTCCATCTCAAACAAATGCTTATATTGCTTAATCAATGCATTTTTAGGTTCAGTCAATATTTGGACCAAGGCCTGTTCATCAAGTTCTTCCAACGTGGCAATCACCGGTAGACGACCGACAAATTCCGGAATCAATCCGTACTTGATCAAATCCTCGGACTCAACTTCAGCAAAGAGCTGACCGACATTTTTAGTTTCATCCTTTGCCTTAACCTCTGCCGAAAAGCCTATGCCGCCCTTTTCCGAACGATCCTTAATGATACGATCCAGTCCGGCAAATGCACCGCCGACTATAAACAGGATATTGGCGGTATTGACTTGCAGAAACTCCTGCTGTGGGTGCTTACGGCCACCTTGGGGTGGAACGGAAGCGATAGTGCCTTCAATTAATTTAAGCAGGGCCTGTTGCACGCCTTCACCGGAAACATCACGCGTTATCGACGGGTTATCGGACTTTCTGGAGATCTTGTCGATTTCATCGATATAAACAATGCCGGTTTCGGCTTTCTCTACATCATAATCGCATTTCTGCAGGATCTTCTGAATGATATTTTCTACGTCCTCCCCGACATAACCTGCTTCTGTCAGCGTGGTGGCATCCGCAATAGTAAAAGGGACGTCCAACAGACGCGCCAAGGTTTCAGCCAGCAGCGTTTTTCCTGAACCGGTAGGCCCGATTAATAAAATATTGCTCTTTGCTAATTCGACACCATCTTTTTTTGACTTGCTGCGCAAGCGCTTATAATGATTATAGACCGCGACGGCCAAAATCTTTTTCGCGCTTTCCTGCCCGATGACATACTCATCAAGCTCTTGCTTTATCTCTTTCGGTTTAGGCAATTCGCCACCAAAGGAAGAAGAGTCGTCTTGCAATTCGTCTCTTATGATATCGTTACAAAGCTCCACGCATTCATCGCACACATAAACCGATGGTCCCGCAATAAGCTTCCTGACTTCATGCTGACTTTTACCGCAAAAAGAACAATAAAGCAGTTTATCGTCGTCTTTGCCGTTTTTGTCATTACTCATAAATTAGACTCCTGCAAACATCCAGTAACTGATGTTCTTTTACTTTCGATGAAGCAAAGAATATATCGAAATACAAAAAAATACCAACCGTTATTTATCAGAATCAATCATTCGACTCGACAATACCTTATCGATGAGTCCATAGCTAACAGCATCATTGGCGCTCAAAAAATTATCCCTATCCGTGTCCACCTGGATCTTTTCTATCGGCTGGCCAGTATGGTTGGCCAGGATTTTGTTCAGTTTTTCCCTGATTGACAAAATCTCTCTGGCATGAATATCAATATCCGATGCCTGCCCTTGAAACCCACCCAGCGGCTGATGAATCATCATTCTTGAATGAGGCAGGCAGTACCGTTTGCCTTTCGCGCCGCCGGTCAGAAGCAATGCCCCCATGCTGGCCGCCTGACCGATACACATGGTGCTGACATCAGGCTTGATAAACTGCATCGTGTCATAGATCGACATACCCGCAGTCACTGATCCGCCTGGAGAATTAATGTATAAATGAATATCCTTGTCCGGATTTTCCGATTCCAGAAAAAGCAACTGGGCTACAACCAGATTGGCCATATAATCTTCCACCTGACCAACCAAAAATATCACCCGCTCCTTTAATAGCCTTGAATAAATATCAAAAGAGCGCTCGCCTCTAGCGGTTTGCTCAATAACTATGGGAACTAATCCACCCGCGGCCTCAGGAGCCATTGCTTGATTCAATTTATACATTCCAAACCTTACCTTTGTTGTTTACTCATCACATCATCAAATTTCATAATCTCATCAGATACGTTTGCTTGGGCGACCAGCCATTCGACAGTCTGATCTTCCAGCACCATTTGCCTGACATCATCCAAACGACTTTCATCTGAATAATACCATTTAATCACATCCTCAGGATGTTCATAACTTTTTGCCATATCCTCAATGGCGGATCGTACTTTATTCGCGTCAATTTTAATATCGTTTTTCTGAATGATTTCGCCCAGGATCAACCCTAAAGCCACACGACGCCTGGCTTGATCTTCAAATGCATCCCTGGGCAGCTGCAGGTCATCCAACTTCATTTTCTGCCTTTTAGCGGTTTCTATATAAGGCTTCATCATATTTTCGACTTCCTGGTCGACCAGCGTATTCGGCACGGTAATCTGAATTTTTTCGTACAAAGCATCCATGACGGCATTTTTCAGCTTGCCACGCAAAGCCTGCTCGAGCTCCCTTTCCATGTTATTTTTAACATCTTCACGGAAAGCTTCCAAAGTACCTTCTTCAATACCATACGCCTTAATGAAAGCCTCATCGATTTCAGGCAATACAGGCTCTTCGACCGCAATGACCTCAATCTCAAACTCAGCCGCTTTACCCGCCAACTTCTCATTGCCATATTGCTCAGGAAAAGACACTTCAAAGGTCTTGCCAGCGCCCGCCTCAAGACCGATCAGATTGTCTTCAAAGCCGGGAATCATTTGTTTCGCGCCGATTTCGACCTGATAATTTTCCACTTTACCATCAGTAAAGTTTTCACCATCGGCAACGCCAGAGAAATTGATTGTTATGCGATCATTTTCCTGTGATGCGCGCTCTGCCTTGGTCCAGGTTTTCTTTTGCGCTCTCAATTTTTCGATCATGTCGTCAACATCGGCTTCCTCGACAGTGGCAACAGGGCGTTTCACCTCGATTTGATCCACGCCTTCCAGCGATATCTCAGGATAAACTTCAAACTCGGCGGTATATTTAAAGCCTTCCGTGTCGTTTGACGGATGTATATGCGGATGACCGGCAGGCTTTAAATTCTGATCCTGCAACGCTTCAAAATAAGTGGACTGAATCAGATCCCCGGCAACTTCCCCCCGGACTCTATCGCCAAACATCTTTTTAACAACATTCTGAGGCACCTTGCCTGGACGAAAGCCATCGACTTTAACTTCGCGCGCCAACGACTTTAAACGCGCCGCCATTTTCTCCTGGACAACCTCTTCAGGCACGCTAACAGTCATTTTTCTGCTTAATTCTGATGTCTTTTCGACAGAAACTTGCATTTCTTTACCTCAAATAATTTATAGATGAATTTTATATTAGGATACCGGAAACGGCTCAAAGATCTGAATAAGTTAACGACAGGCATCATTAACTTTATATGTAAATATTTGAATTTAGTGGTGCGAATGGAGAGACTCGAACTCTCACAGGAAACCTACTGGAACCTAAATCCAGCGCGTCTACCAGTTCCGCCACATTCGCACGTTGAATGAACGCGGCATTATAGCCTCAATTCCGCAAATACAACAAGCCATAAATTTAAAATATATTCCACATCAATCTTAATACACAGTTTCGCATCCCATTCGGCATAAAATTGCGACATTTAATGACTAACGCATGACGATGCCCGGACAAAATCAACCTAAAAACCGAAAAGCCAAGATTTAAGTATTCCTCAATCCATCAGCGCAATTAGCTTACTTAATAGTGTCGGCATAACGGAATTCAACCCCTGCCAGTAAAATTAAATCCATTCCGGACTAAAAAAACCGCGATACAGGAAGCATACTAGCGGTTGAACCACTTGAAACCGCCCCTTGGAAGCCTTGCCGAATACCTCTCTTAGGAATCAAGCACTGACTGACACATCAAACCCCAGGCATCTTATTTCGTCGGCAAAGGCATTTAACGTTTCCGCGGGCAATTTCTCCAGCATACCCGCTTCCTGCTGCAAGGAAGGCCGGGCTATCGTATATAACATAATGCCTTTCAGGCTTATATGCTCCTTGATTGTCTTCAGCATATCCAGATAGGCCTGCCTTTCTTTTGCCGATAAGCCGTGTTTTTTATAATCCAGCAAGCAGGTCTGTAATTTTGTGGGACATAGCCTTGCCGAAAGCATTAAATTTTCCAGACTGACCCTATAACTCTGCCCGGCATTATTAATCAGCCGCCTTCCTGATTCGGTTGCACTATCAAACTTAAACCAGACCTCCCCGCCATAAGCTTTTAATATCTTCAAGCCATTCTGGACTTTAAGCTGATGCACCAGGCTGCCGTTAGTGATCAATACAAAATTGCTCCGGGGCAAAACCCCTGCCTCAGTCGCAATCTTGCCGATCAGCGCCACCGCCCTGTCAAATTCTTTTAAACTGGTTGGTTCTCCATTGCCGGAAATGGCAATGTCCTTGATAACACGATTGTCGCCCGGTATCTGGAAACGCTCATAAAAATCCCCCTTGAGCACATCCTCAAGAAAAAACCTTAACTCGTCTTCCAGCAACTGAAAATCCATTTCAGGCGCCGCGCCGATCTTCAAGCCGGGAACCTGGCAATAAATACATCGCCAATTACAGGCATTATTGGTATTGAAATTAATTCCGATAGATAACCCTCCCGCACGCCTGGAGAGTACCGGATAGACATACTTTAAACCAGCCACATCTCTGTCGTGGCTGGTCGTTGTTAATACTGGTGCCATCATTCCATTCAAAAACAAAGCTAAATTGTGTTATTCTACGTCGAACTGAAATTTGTATTTTAAGTTTTTGGAGAGATACATGAGCGAAAGAATCGTATTCCGTACCGGTGAAGCCCTTGTTGCAGGCGGTCCTCCCGGCACAGCCGCGGAACCTGAGATCATCATCGGTGAATTAGACGGCCCTGTCGGCACTGCCTTAGCCACACTGACCGGCAACCAGGCTAAAGGCCACTCAAAGGTGTTCGCCATTTTGAATACCGACATTCAGGTTCGCCCCGTTACCTTGATGGTCAGCAAAGTTACAGTCAACAACAACCGTTACACCAATATTCTGATGGGCACGGTGCAGGCGGCGATTGCTAACGGTGTTCTTGACGCGGTTCGCGCCGGCGACATCCCAAAAGAAAAAGCCAATGATCTGGGCATCATCTGTTCAGTCTGGTTAAACCCAAGCGTGTCCACCGATGACAATCTGGACCATCAAATTTTGTTCGACATCCATCGCAAAGCCACGGCACAAGCCATCCATAAGGCAATGACCAATACGCCCGATATAGACTGGTTACTGGAAAATCAGGATAAAATCACCCATAAATATTTTCAGATGGGTCTGGACGGCAAAATCTAAAGCCACACTGTTTTGGCAAAAGCCTCGCGGCAATACCGGGGCTTTTGTCGTATAGTTGGTTTATTAATTCTAAAGTTCCATCGGTCTTTTGCAATCCAGCTTCACGCGATACATTTTCGAATCCGCAAGATCGATCAACGCATCAATATCAGTACCATCATCGGGATAAAAAGCCACGCCCATGCTTGCCGATACATGTAACTGTTTATCCTGATAGTCGACCGGACGACCGATAGCCTGCTGTATCTTCACCAATGTCATCGTGACATCTTCCCTATTTTTGACGTGGTTAAGCAATAAGATAAATTCATCACCGCCGAAGCGGACCGCCACATCCGATTGACGAATAAAATTTCGTAACGTCTGCCCCACATGCACCAACACTTTATCGCCCGCCTTGTGACCTAACGTATCGTTTATATCTTTGAATTGATTCAGATCAATAAAGCAAACGGCAACCTTGTAACAGTCTCTTTGAGCCATTTTTAAAAATTGATCCGCCAGCACAAACAGATGGTGGCGGTTATCGAGACCCGTCAACATATCACGATAGGCGATTTTCCTGATCTCCTCTTCAGCGGCCAGACGCAAGCGAATTTCTCTCCTTGCGGTTCTATAGGAAATGGACAAGGCTATAATAACGAAAACCACCACCGCTGCTATGGCTAAAAAAATTTCCGAATATAACCATAGTTGCTCCCGGTCAACTTTAAAATCAGGATCATACATAAAACCATTCAAGGCCTGGTCATTTTCGACCATACCGGCTTGCATAAAAGTATTCGCCATATGCTGCCAGCGCCAGGGATTCATATGGCCCATCTCAATCAAATCCGGCACGATCAAGGGCCGTATGACCTGGGCTTCAAATTCCAGATGCGCCCTGGATTTGTTCACCTTATATTTGTTCACTAATAAATCAATCACTTCCTGAGGATGATCCATAGCATAACGCCACCCCTCCAGGCTGGCATCGCGCAATGCCTTAACTCTGCCTGGATGTTTTTTTATTTCACTTTCGGTTGTAAAGAGAATATCACTGTAAAAATCCACCCCGTAGTTACGCGGATTAAGGACCGTATAATCGACACCATGCTGCTTCAAATAATAAGGCTCATTGCTCAGATACGAGTTAAAAGCGACAACTTTTCCGTCAACCAGATCCTGAATATTAAAACTGCTCGGAATGACATGGAGATCCGCCATGCTGATGCCTTCATTATGCATCATGGCAAAAAAATCGGCATCAACGACTTTGTCCATCAACATCACCTTCTTGCCGATTAAATCATGCGGGGAAAGAATGCCGGCGTCCTTTCGCGCCAGCAATACGGACGGAGAATGCTGATAAATAGCGGCCAATGCCACCAGCCGCGCACCGCGCAGCCGCTCCAGCAACAGTTCGCTATTGGCTACGCCATATTGGGCACGCCCCTGAAGCACTCGCTGAACCGGCTTTTTATCCGGCGAACCGGCGTCAAGTATTACTTCAAGTCCGGCTTTACGATAAAAACCCTTTTCCAGCGCCACGTAATAACCGGCAAACTGGAATTGATGGTGCCAACGCAATTGTATATGAACAGGTTCGGCGAATGCGTCGGAAAAAGCCCCCGCCAGTAAAACACACAAAACAAACCTCGTTCTGACGACAAAGATCATCAAGCTTGCCATTGCTTCAATAATATTGCCAATACAGCCATCAAGAGGATTTTTCAGCATAGCGCCCTGGGTATTTTGAATATAATCTTACCGTCTAAGAGCTAGGGTTCAGACCAACAAAAAGCCCCGAAAATCGGGGCTTTTTGCATTTATTGCTGAAACAGGATACCGACGGCTTTATCCTATTTTAATTAATACCTCGCCTCTGCCGATTTCCGACATATCGCCGGCATAACGCTGTACGCGATTAAATGCCACGGAAGCATCGGCAAATTTGGAATTGAGTTTCCTAAATGATGTAAACAGTATAGGCAAAAAAGCCAGCGTGTGCGCGCCGCAGTCATTAAAACTTGCCGGTAACACGGGTTGATTCCATAACAGCAAGGTGCCGCGGCGCATGGCGTAGCCCAGATTCCTGCCGGTTTTGCCCATGACGGCAATCGTCCCGGCCGTCATTCTGGACCCGCAATAATCACCGGCATTGCCTTCGATAAGAATATTGCCGCGGCGCATATGGTCTCCCGCCCGCTCGCCGACATTACCCTTAACCAGGACCGTACCGCCTTTCATGCCCATTTTGTTGCCCGGCAAGGCTGCTCCGAGAAAATCGCCGGCATCGCCAGCAATAGTCACGAAACCTTTTTTCATTTCACAAGCCGCATAGATGCCGGCATTACCCATTACGCTAATCTCGCCGGACTTCATGCCCAATCCCAGATAAGCACCGGCATCGCCTTCGACTTTAATGCTGCCGCCGTCGAGTTCCTTGCCGATAAAATCGAGCTTGCCGAAACTGTTTTCGATGACGATCTGCTGAGTGTCGGAACCGGAAACCTTGAACAATTCATCCACCCGGATTTTGCGTTTGCCGCTTTGCAGCTCAATGGCGGCAATTTGCGCAGGCTCCATGTCCTTGAGCAAATGACAGACCAGCGGCGACATATCCACACGCTGATCCGGCCGGTGTATCAGTGAAAATGTTAAAGCACTCACGCCATAATCTCCTGTAAGTGAAAGTGGAACGGTCCGAGCTTGCCGCCGTAGTTACCCGCACTGATGCGCGTGATGCCGTTTTCGGCACCTAAATCGCAGACCGCCTGTATGCCGACGCGCATGGCTTTATCAATATCTTCCTTGGTCAGACCGTCGATTACGATTTCCATAACCGACTCAACCTCGGGCGACAGATCAGTCCGGGTCATGCCTTTCAAGGTCGGGCAGAAGGCGTCATTGGTGGATGCGCCCAACGCCTTGTATTTCGATCCGACTTTGGATCCGGAACGCACGACGCCGCCCGGAAACGGCATGATGACATTGGGAATTTTGCGCATGGCTTCAATCGCGGCCTCACAGGCGGCCAGCGCCTGCGGCTGCGATTTGGCCAGCACCAGAAAGTTGCCGCCGCCTACCGCATCAACCTGCCCGGTTGTGGCTTCAGCCAGAAACTCGCCATCCATGACCGGTATGCGCCAGTAGCGCTTGCCGTCAATCAGTTTCGATACCTGGAAGCCGTCGCCGAAATAACGCAGGTTTTTGCCCAACGGAATCTTTTTATCGCTCTCGATGCCGGCAAACAGCGCCGAGGTAGGCGACGTCAATACGCACTGCCCGGCACGCGTTTCCAGCTGTTTGGCCAGGCCCTTGCCGCCCATGGCGAAGATCATGACCGAAACGCCCGGACGGCCGTCCGGCGTTTCGGAAGGGTCCAGCACCCGCTCGATACCGGCCTCACAGCCACAGGCAATCACCGAGGTGGCGAAGCCGGTCATGGCCTGGGCGGAAATCATGGCCCATTTTTCATTTTGCGCGGTGATGATAGCGCGTGTCGCTTTCATCGGGAACGCTTCGGCAAAGGTCGCATCAATTGCTACACCATTAATAATCATGCCACCTCCCCTTTAAGCGGATGCGCAGTCAAGCTGCCGCGGCCAATGTCCGTGAATTCATCATCGCTGATTTTAAAGTTACCGACTTTCATAGTAAGGAACCGGTCAAAATATTTCTGTAAATCTTTCTCTATCGATGGGTCCCAATCCGGTTTAACGATATGGGTTGTGCCCCACTTGGAATGAACTACCGTGCCGTCCCGGACGACCAATTCGCCGTCCTTGAAGACATAATCCGGCTTGGCGAACATTTTTTCGCGGTCGGCATTATCGGTATAGACGGTAATATCG
Organism: Methylobacter marinus A45; assembly: GCF_000383855.1. GTDB lineage: Bacteria > Pseudomonadota > Gammaproteobacteria > Methylococcales > Methylomonadaceae > Methylobacter > Methylobacter marinus. The sequence goes on along the minus strand of NZ_KB912877.1, from coordinate 3,488,529 downwards.
GCCCAGTTGCCGGCGCTCAGACCGCCGCGATCCTGCAGACCGATCAGTCTGGCCGCGCCGGCGCGCGTCATGATCGCGATTTCCTGCAGGCTGTATTCGCGGTCTATCGACGCCAAGGTGGTCATTTTCTGCGCTTCCGGATGGATCGTCGCCAGCATGTCGTTACGGAAACTCTTATCCATCAGCAAACGGATCAGATGCGGATAGCTGGTAAACGGCGCACCATTAGGATGGTCGGTGGTCAGGAAAATACGCCACGGGTCATCGACCAGCAGGAAGGTTTCCAGACCGATCGCCCACTGCAGGGCATTGACGAAGTTCTGATCCTTGTATTTGAACGGCACAACGCCGCAGCCCGCATCGCATTCGATATCCATGCACACCCATTTGTTCGGGCTGGCATGTTTATGGTTGGCATGCTGACGCATATTGTCGCCCGATGCGGTAACGGTCTGCCCGAACAGAACCTGCCCGACATCGATGGTGATGTTCTTGTTTCTGTTGACCGCCTCGGCAATCTGCGCCGCGCCCGAGGAGAATTTGAAATCCCCTTCCGTGCCATAGCTGTGGAACTGAATGTGCGTCAAGTGCATGGGCAGGCCGCCGATACCCTGGATCGTGTCCAGCGTGGTATTCATGTTGCCGGGCACGCCCAAGTTGCAGCCGTGCACATGCAGCGGATGCGTGATGCCCAGCTGTTTGACCGCCGTGGCCAGCACCTGCAGGATTTCCCGCGGGCTGACGCCGTAGTGGCTGTTTTTCTCGTCCAGGTCCAGTTTGCGCTGATTGAACTTGAAGGCGCTGATGCCGCCTGGATTGACGACCTTGATGCCGATGCCCTTGGCCGCCTGCAGTGTCCAGGCCACATAGTCATTGATCGCTTTCTGGTCCTTCTTGGCGGTCAGCATGCGCAGCAGATAATCATCACTGCCCAGCATGACGTAGCCGCCTTTATCCAGGATAGGAATGTCTGCCATTTCCATGTGCGCCTGACGCGCATTGACCGCCAGCACGGCAGGTTCGAAGCCGGCGGTATAGCCCATCTCGGCATAACGGTAGCCGGTTACAAAGGTGCTGGGCATGGCATGGCCCGTGCCGGAACGCGTCGCATCGGTGCGATGCACGGGATCCATGCGATGGTCTTCAGGCAGCAGGGTTCTGGCGATATTGCCCTTGCCGCCGCCGATATGTGTATGCATATCGATCGCGCCGGACATGACTACCTTGCCGCTCAGGTCATATTCCTTATCAATCTGGACATCCGGGCCCGGCTGATTGACGATACGCCCGTCCTTGATGTAGATGTCCTGTTTCTTGCCATCGATACCGCTGGCAGGATCATAGACAGTTCCACCTGTTAATTTTATCAACATATTCTTACCTACAAAGCTTGTTCAATGGCGTTCAGCACGTCAGACGTACTGGGCAGCCCGGAATCGCGACATTTTTTCAATCGAATCGCGACCACGTTATCCATACGATACGCATGGCCGGCATGATCGATACCGGGAGTGCCGACCGGAATAAACACATCCGGCTCTTTGGCGAAGGTCATGCCGGAACGGCCGATGACTATGGTCGGCAAGTCCGTTGCCGGCGGCACGGCATTAACATTAAACGCCTGCACCCACACCAGCGCATCGGCTTCGCCATTGGCCGTCATCACTTCGATATCGTTCAAATAAGGATCATATTCAGGAAAGCCTTTGGAAAAACGCGTACGCGCCGGATAACCCGTGGTCCAGCCGCACACCTGATTGGCGGTTTGATCGCCCTCCTTGCCGCCCAGCGGCAAGCCGGAACAGCGGGTGTTCAGGTCATTGATGTCCTTGATCATTTCCGACAATGTCTGCACGGTCAGCTCAGCCTGATCGTAAGACAGCGCACTGGCCGCCCAGGTCACGACACTGTAGCCTGCCGCTTTCAGCTTGTCGGCGATGCCCTGTAAATCAGCGACAGCGATGCCGCCTACCGATTCAGCCCGGATAGGCTGACCTTTAACCAGGGCTCTCAATACCGCCACGAGTTCCGGCAAGTCTTCCATCCCGCATTCGAAGACCTGGGCTTTCTGCCCTTTGGGCGAGGTGGAGGCATTACCGGAAGGGGCTTTGCCTAAATAAATAACCTCGCGGTTGCCGGTATCCTCCAGAAACATGGATTCCTGATTCCAGAGGTAGCGCTCGAAAAAGCGTGGAGCGAAGCTTTCAGGATCGGCGCCGACAACCAAAAACAAATCGCAACGGTTTTTCACTTCCGCCAGCGTGGTCGTCATCCAGCCTGAATCCTGAAGGGCCAGCAAATTGCGCCGGGTTGCATTGAAATTCATGTTATCGACCACGGCGCCGCACCGGTCTGCCAATGCCAGCAAGGCCCGCATGCCGTTGACATCGGTCGCGCAGCCGCCGATAACCGGTTGATTCGTGCCTTTTAACAATGCCGCGGCCTTGGCCACGGCGGCATCGAGACTGACATCCTTGCCGTCAACCCGGGGACTGGTATCGGTAATAGCCTGTTCAAAAGCAGGCGTATTGACCGGGCAGCCATTTTCAACCACTTTCAACGATACGCCGTCAACCCTGATTGTCAGGTCATCCGTTCCAATACCGCAAAAAGGACTTGGTACTTCAGTTACTTCAATCACGCGCTATCCTCTTTTTCATACATGTAAATCGTTATTGCCCAGCATTGCTTGCGGCCATGCCCTTCACTATGGCTTTTATGCTCGACCGCGCATGCCGCCGGGAAAATGGCAATTATTCTACCTTATTACTGGGTTAATATACATGGCATTCCTTGTATATATATTGCCAGCCGGTTTAAATTCCGCATACGCCGGCTTTCACGCATTATACCGTGCGGGAGCCTCCGACATCACACCGCCATGGTTCCCGATTAAAGCCGCTGTAACGTTAATCGCTGGCTTTCAACCGCCATTCCCCACTATAATTCATTCCGATTGATTTGTTTTGGCGCGAAAAACGCTCAATTTCAGCCATACTGTTAAAAGCCACGCAAAACGCATGTTGAGACCCTGTTACAAAATAGCCCTGACATTTCTTTTCGGCCTGTTGCTTGCTAGTGGTTGCCATTCAAGCGCAAAGGATGTTAACGCTGACGATCCCGCCAAACGGGCCTTGAACGCGACAGTCTCAGTGAGCTTCGGACCCGACGGCCGTTTGTGGCGATTGATACCGACCGATAACGCCGTATTCGTCGATTCCTCGACCGACAACGGTAAAACTTACGGCAATCCCGTCAAAATCAATTCCAACATCCAAAAAATCAGCACCTGGCCGGAAAACCCTCCCGCCATCACCGTTAGCGCATCCGGCCGGATTCATGTCCTCTACTATGCGGATGAGCAGCAACAATCGACATCGTTTTTCAGCTACTCCGACGATAACGGCCAAACCTTCAGCAAACCGGTCCTCATCAGCGATCATGCCGATTCCGCCATGCATTACATGGACCAAATGCTGGTGGATAACAACAATAACATTTATACGTTCTGGCATGATGCACGCGATGACCGGCATAGCCACCACTCAGCCGCAGGCGCCCTATCGCTTTACTATGCGGTGACTGACGAACCGGCTACCGCCGAATTCAGCAACCGGTTTATCAGCGGCGGCGTATGCTCCTGTTGCCGGACGGCCATTACATTTTCGCCCGGCGGAAAACCGGTTATCCTTGTACGCATGGTGTTTCCGGACGGTACTCGCGACCATGCCTTAATAACCATGACACAGAACGGACAGTGGTCAAAACCGCAACGCACCACGCATGACGACTGGAAAATCGACGCCTGCCCCGAGCACGGCCCGGCCCTGTCCATCGACACCCAGAGCCGGGCTCATTTAGCCTGGTTCACCTTGGGCGATAAGCGCCAGGGCATTTATTACGCGCATACCGACGATCTTGGCAAAACCCTGTCGGAACCCATGTCCCTGGGCAATACCGGGCACCTGCCCGGCCACCCGGATGTAATCGCGCTGGGCTCGCGCGTCGTGCTTGCCTGGGTAGAATTTGACGGCAATGCCACGGATATTGTCATCAAAGAATCAACCGACCGCGGACTCACGTGGAGTAAGGACAGAAAGATCCTTAATTCCAGCGCCAAGTCCGGCCACCCCAAATTGGTCAGTAATGGCGAAAAAATATTCCTGTCATGGACATCGAATGATGTCGGCCACCACTTTATAGAGATTTGATCATGTTCCTAAAAAAACTTTTCCCCTCCCTACCGCTTATCCTGGCAATCGCATTCACCTCGTCCGCGCGCGCCGAACAGCCGCAACTGCAGCCCTTTGCGCCCGGCAGCTATCAACAGATACTGGCCAACAATGCCGATCATCCCTTCATGCTGGTCATCTGGTCGATTACCTGCTCTTCCTGCCTGAAAGACATGGAATTGTTAAGCAGCTTGCATAAAGAAAACCCGGACCTGAAAATGATCATGCTGGCGGCCGATACGGTGGACGACACCGATCAAATTCAGCAGATACTGGGGAAAAACCAATTGACCGGAATCGACAACTGGGTATTCGCGGACGAGAACGCCCAAAAGCTGCGTTTTGAAATTGATCCCAAATGGTACGGCGAATTGCCCAGAACCTATTTCTTCGACGCCTCCCATCAACGCACGGGCATCAGCGGCGTCATGTCCAGGGCGGATTATGAAACCATGTTTGCAAAAATCCTGAAATAGACTCCAGCCCCATCCTGACTGACATTTTTAAACCTCGGATAAAAATTAAGTTAGAATGGTCGACTTTTCAAACTACCGATCATTAGTTTATGAAGAAAAAATTATCTGTTCTGGTCATTGCTTCCTTGTTAGCGGCCTGCGCTGTCAGCCCCACCGGCAGAAAACAGCTTGTTTTCATGCCCGATGCGCAAATCAACCAAATGGGTCTGCAAGCGTTTGATTCGATAAAACAGGAAAAACCCGTCAGCAACAATGCCCGCCATGTACAGATCGCCAATTGCATCACTCAAGCCCTTACGCGTGAAACAGGCGGCGCTTGGGAAGTCGTGGTTTTTGATGATCCGTCTCCCAACGCTTTTGCCCTGCCGGGCAATAAAATCGGCGTGCATACCGGCATGATCCAATTGGTCGATAACCAGGATCAACTGGCCGCCGTGATCGGTCATGAAATCGGCCATGTACTGGCCAAGCACAGCAACGAACGCGTATCGCAGGAGATGGCGGTCAGCCAGGGCATGGCGCTCATCCAGGCCGTCACCGCGCCGCAAACCGCTTTAGGCCAGACCGCGATCGGCCTGTTAGGCGTTGGCGCGCAATACGGTGTATTGATGCCCTATAGTCGCACGCATGAAAGCGAGGCCGATATTATCGGTGTCGACCTGATGGCCAAAGCCGGCTTTGACCCGCGACAGAGCATCAGCCTCTGGCAGAAAATGGATCAGGCCTCGCAAGGCCAATCCATTGAATTTCTGTCGACCCACCCCTCGCACAGCACCCGTATTCAGGACTTGAACCAGCACATGCCTAACGCGATGGGCCTGTTCCAGCAAGCCCGGTCGATGGGCAAACAACCCCGTTGCAACTAATCGATGACTCCGCATTTAAAACACTTGCATCCCTATCCGTTTGAGAAGCTTGCGCAACTCAAACGAGGCATAACTCCGCCCGCTAACAAGGAGCATATCGCCCTGTCTATCGGCGAACCCGCGCATGCCACGCCGCATCTGATTCAGGAAGCCCTGCTGACGCATCTGCATGGTCTGTCCAAATACCCGACCACTAAAGGCCTGCCTGAATTACGGGCGGCCATCGCTGACTGGCTGGGCCGGCGTTTTAACATTCCCTCCGAATGGCTTGACCCTGAAACACAGGTTCTGCCCGTCAGTGGCACGCGCGAGGCGTTATTCTCATTTGCCCAATGTCTGATTGATGCGAGCATTTCCGACACAACAGCTTGTCCGGTCGTGATCATGCCGAATCCGTTCTATCAGATTTATGAAGGTGCGGCCCTGCTGGCCGGTGCCGAACCGTATTACCTGAATACCCTGGAAGATTCCGGCTATTTACCCGACTTTGATGCGGTCCCGGAGGCGATATGGCAACGCTGCCAGTTGATCTATATCTGCTCGCCCGGCAACCCGACCGGCTCGGTCATGGATCGGGCCAGCCATGAAAAACTGCTCCGGCTGGCGGAAAAATACGATTTCGTCATTGCTTCCGACGAGTGCTACAGCGAACTCTACGACGACGAGGCCAACCCGCCGCCAGGGCTGCTGGAAAGCGCTTATGCGATGGGCAATGCCGCTTTCAAGCGCTGTGTGGTTTTCCACAGCCTGTCCAAGCGCTCCAATGCGCCCGGCTTGAGATCGGGCTTTGTCGCGGGCGATGCCGGCATCCTGCAGCAGTATTTTCAGTACCGCACCTATCACGGCAGCGCCATGCCGTTGCCGTCGCAGCAAGCCAGCATTAAAGCCTGGCAGGATGAAAGCCACGTGCAGGAAAACCGGCGCCTGTATCGCGAAAAATTCGCTGCCGTTATCGACATCCTTGCCGACGTTTGCGAAGTCAGCCAGCCGCCGGCCGGTTTTTATATCTGGCTGAAAGTGCCGATTGCCGATACCGAGTTCACGCAACGGCTTTTTGCCCAGGAAAATGTTACCGTACTGCCTGGCAGTTTCCTGTCGCGTGAATTTAATGGCATCAATCCGGGGCAAAACCATGTTCGCATCGCTCTGGTCGCGCCGTTGAACGAATGCGTGGAAGCGGCCCAGCGTATTAAAAGTTTCATTAACACCATAGAAAGTAAAGTAAAAACATGTTGCAACTAGAAAAGATCATTAACGACGCCTTTGAACAACGCGCGGAAATCACACCGACCAATGTCTCTGCCGAGATTCGCGACGCGGTTGAACAAACCATCAACATGCTCGATGCCGGCACCGCCAGAGTCGCGGAAAAAGTTAATGGCGACTGGGTAGTCAACCAATGGTTGAAAAAAGCGGTATTGCTGTCCTTCCGCATCAACGAAAACCGCGTTATGGAAGGCGGCAACACGCGTTACTATGATAAAGTGGAAACCAAATTCGCCGCTTACACGCCCGATGATTTCGCCAAGGCAGGCGTGCGCGTCGTACCGAATGCCGTCGCCCGCCATGGTTCCTATATCGCCCCCGGCGCCGTGTTGATGCCGTCTTACGTCAACATCGGCGCGTATGTCGACAGCGGCACCATGGTTGATACCTGGGTGACAGTCGGTTCCTGCGCGCAAATCGGTAAAAACGTGCATCTGTCCGGCGGTGTCGGCATCGGCGGCGTTCTGGAACCGTTACAGGCCAACCCGACCATTATCGGCGACAACTGCTTTATCGGCGCGCGCTCGGAAATTGTCGAAGGCGTTATCGTCGAAGACGGCTGCGTGATCTCGATGGGCGTTTATATCGGCCAAAGCACGAAAATTTTCAACCGCATGACCGGTGAAATCACGTATGGCCGCATTCCAGCCGGTTCTGTTGTCGTTTCCGGCAACCTGCCCTCCGCGGACGGCAGCTACAGCCTGTACTGCGCGGTCATTATCAAGCAGGTTGACGAAAAAACCCGCAGCAAGACCGGCATCAACGAGTTGTTACGCGATTAAGCAATAATAACAACCAACCAAACAATAATAATAGACCTGGGGGCGATACTGTATCGCCCCTGTTTTTTTACCGACTCTACATTTCACTCCCTAAAGCAGGACATCGCCATGAGCCAGAATCTATCCAGCAACGCCATCATTTATGCCACGCTTGCGCTTAACAGTGAAATAGCACTGCAGAAAGAGTATTTGGATTCTTCCGATGTGCCCGCCGATGAGCGCGCCAACGAGGAAGACATTCTGTCGGATCTTGAGCAGGCGTTCATGGAATTCGTTGACCTGTACAAATCCCGCTGCAAGGCCGACAAAGAACTGCCCACCATCGATGAATTACTGAATAGCCAATTGTAAGCCCCTCATGTACACACTCTACGGCATCAAAAACTGCGATACCGTCAAAAAAGCCCGCAAATGGCTGGATGAAAACGGCATCGCCTACCGGTTCCATGATTTCAGGTCCGACGGACTCACACCCGAGCAGCTCGCGCATTTTGCCGCCCATGCCGACTGGAACAAACTGCTGAACCGCGGCAGCACCAGCTGGCGCCAGCTCAGCGCCGAGCAACAAGCCGATCTGACGCAGGACAAAGCCCTGCAATTGATGCTTGAGACACCGACGCTGATCAAGCGCCCGGTCCTCGATACCGGTGATCAAATTATTATCGGCTATACCGCCAGGGATGGCGGGTATGCCGCAAACCTGTCGGGGACAAAAGCGGCGAAAGAAACCAGTAGTCAGTCAACTTGATTATGACGGTAAATTGTAGGTGCGAATTCATTCGCACTTCGCTAAGCGATTTAACCACGAAGGATACGGAGCGCACGAAGTTTTAATGTACTGATCGATGCAATGATTTTCTTCGTAATCTTCGTGGCTAATAATGCTTATGCAGCCATCCCCGACGCTAAATCCTAACAATCCACAATCAACATGAGCGACACACTAGAACTGCTTAAAGACCTTATCAAACGCGACTCGGTAACGCCCAGGGACGCCGGCTGCCAGGATTTCCTGGCCGCCCGCTTGCAAAAACTCGATTTCACGGAGGAGCGCCTGGACTTTGAAGACACGCAAAACATCTGGCTCAAGCGCGGCGAGACCAAACCGTTGTTCGTGTTCCTCGGTCACACCGATGTCGTGCCGCCCGGACCATTGGCAGCCTGGCTTTCGCCCCCGTTTGAACCGACCATCCGCGACGGCAGGCTTTACGGCCGCGGCGCCGCCGACATGAAAGGCGGCATCGCCTGCTTCGTTACGGCCGTGGAACGCTTTATCGCCCGGCATCCCGATCATCGGGGCGCCATTGCCATCCTGCTGACCAGCGACGAGGAAGGCATCGCCACGAACGGCGTCGTCAAAGTGGTCGAGGTGCTGGAAAAACGCCGCGAGAAAATCGACTGGTGCCTGGTCGGCGAACCGTCCAGCGACAAACAAATCGGCGATGTCATCCGGGTCGGCCGACGCGGCTCTTTATGCGCCAGACTGACCGTGATCGGCGTACAAGGCCATGTCGCCTACCCTGAACTGGCTGAAAACCCCATTCATACCTTTGCGCCGGCGTTAAAAGAGCTGACCGAGGAAGTCTGGGATCGCGGCAACAAATTCTTCCCGCCGACCAGCCTGCAAGTCTCCAACATCAATGCCGGCACCGGCGCTGAGAATATCATTCCCGGCAGCGTGGAAATCCAGTTCAACCTGCGCTTCTGCACGGAACTGGACGAGGAAACCATCAAGCAACGCACCCGCGCCATACTGGACAGACACGGTTTTAAATACGACCTGCAATGGCGCTTGTCGGGCAACCCGTTCCTGACCGAAAAAGGCGCCTTGATCGATGCCGCCCATGCCGCCATCAAAACCGTTACCGGTCTTGAAACGCTTGACGACACGGGCGGCGGCACGTCGGACGGCCGTTTTATCGCGCCGACCGGCGCGCAGGTGATCGAACTCGGACCGCTCAATGAGAGCATTCATAAAATCAATGAAAATGTCGGCCTGGCAGACCTGGAAGTCCTGACCCGGATCTATGAAAACATGCTCGTTAACCTGCTGACATAAAAAAGCGCATACCCCAACGCTGCCGCCTATCGCCGGGTTTCGCCCGCTGATGCCAATAGATCAGCCAGAACATCGGGGTCCACCGGTTTCAGCAGATGATGATCGAAGCCCGCGCGCTTTGAGCGTGCGCGGTCTTCAGGCTGGCCATAACCGGTTAAGGCGACCAGGACAGCCTGCTGTGTTTCCGGCAGTTCACGCAGCCGTTGCGCCACTTCATAACCGTCCAGGTCGGGAAGACCGATATCCAGCAAGACTACTTGCGGACGGAAGGCTTGCGCCCGTTCGACGGCTTTGACGCCGCAGTTGGCCGTATCGACGTCATGCCCTTCCGCCTGGAGCAGCATGGACAGACTTTCCAGGGCGTCCGGATAGTCGTCCACGACCAGAATACGCAGTTTGGCACATAACGGCTGGGATTCTGCCCGGGCAGGCTCGACGGCCTTATATTGCACATCCGAAACCAGCGGCAGGTGCACCGTGAATTCACTGCCCTGGCCAATGCCCGCGCTCGCGGCGCTCGCCGTGCCCCCGTGCATCTCTACCAGTCTGCGCACCAGGGTAAGCCCGACTCCCAAACCGCCCCGGGAGTGCGATAACGAACCGTCGGCCTGGGTAAAAAGATCGAAAATATGCGGCAGCATTTCGGGCGCGATGCCGATACCCGTATCCCGCACCTTGATCACGGCCATGGCTTCCTCCTGGCTCACGCTCAGCGTGATCAGGCCGCCTTCATCGGTATATCTGGAAGCATTATTGAGCAGATTGGAAAGCACCTGCGCCAGGCGCAGGTGATCGCCTTTAACCCATAGAGGGGGTATCGGACGTAAAATCTCCAGCTTCTGTTGACGGTCTTTGATCAAGGGACCACAGGTTTCGACGGCACTATCCACAATCTCAGTCAGATTGAAAGGTTCGATCTTCAGCGAAATCTTGCCCTGCATCGTGCGCGCGACATCGAGCAGGTCATCCAGCAGGCGCGCCATATGACTGGCCTGACGGCCAATCACATTACAAATCCATTCCAGCATGGGATTGGCGCTAAAATCCTGTTCCTTCATCAACTGCACAGCATTACGGATGGGCGCGAGCGGGTTGCGCAACTCATGAGCAAGCATGGCAAGAAATTCATCCTTGCGGCGGTCGGCCTCGCGCAACGCTTCCTCGGGACGCTTGCGTTCGGTAACATCATGAATAAAGCCATACCACAAAATACTGCCATCGGCCTCGACCTCCGGAACCGAGCAACCCTCCAGCCAGATCTCGCCCTTGGACGGATGCCGCAAGCGCCATTGATGATGCCAGGCCGGCAGGGTGTGTACCGACTCAGCGGTCATATCGCGCTTGCCGACGAGCGTGTCGATGAAGGCGAATAAAGTGCCGTCACTATCAGGGCAAGCGTGATCCATCCATAACGTTTTATCCGTATACCATCGGGAGGGTTCGTAGCCTGAAATAGAGGTAATTGAATCGCCGATGAAAGAAACCTGACAAGGCGATTTGGGATTATCGGTCTGTTTGATCGTGAATAGCGCCGCCGGAATAATGTTCACCACCCGTTTGAAGCGCTGCTCGCTGTGTTTGAGAGCCTGATTGACCTCCAGCAGTTCTTTTGTCCTGAGTTCAACCTGATGATCCAGATCCTCGTTTAACTGCTTCAATGTTTTTCGGGTTTCCTTATGAACAAAAATTTCTTGTTCCAGCTCCCGATTCGCTTTCATTAACTGGCTTCGGCTCGGAATGAGAATAGCCTTTGGAATGAGCGGCCACAAGATGATCGCGGTCGCCAGGGACAGCATGGCAGTGATGGCCTTCATTGTCGCGTGCAAGCCATAGATCGGTTTCCAGATAGTGAAGGCCGATAATAAATGCGTCGCGCCGCAGGCAAAAATAAAAAGGCTGAATAATACAAAAACCCATCGATATTCGATGTCTTGCCGCTTGTATAAAAAATACCCCAAGGCCAGTGGAATGGAAAAATACGCCAGCGCAATGGCCACATCGGAAATAACAAAAAGCCAGAGCAACTGCGGTTTCCAGAGAAAGCAGAAACCATGCGGCATAAACTCTTCCACACCAAACAAAAATTGAATCAACGCCTGCATCTAATAACTCCATTTTTTAACGCCGCCACTATCTGATTTACCGAGGAAAAATCCATTACTCATTTTTCATGATATGACGACCTACAAAAGATTTTTGCTCATGGCAATAAGAATAAAATAATGACGGATTAATTTCAGATAATTTAATTTGCTTTCTGTTTTTTTCATGTTTTCCTCTCATTGCGCGAAATTACCCGGAAGGCAGAGCGTGAGCTGGATTGGCGCTTTGCGGAAACCCGGCATGGGCAACTCCGAGATGCCGGGTTTAACAACCCGGCCTACCGTGCTGGCAATTCCTACGGTTTGGTGCCCTGATACCATAAAATGAACAGACACGTGGGGACGAACCTGTGTGTTCGCCCTTGCCCAGCGGTTCCTCTTCGGTCAGCGGTTCTCCGATAGCCTGTTGTGCACCCGAAACAGGGCGGACACGCAGGTCCGCCCCTACAATGCATCCATACGATACAGACGCCCCGTTTGATCTGAACATTTGGAACTCAAGGCCATCAAAACGGCGAAACCAGCAAATACAAGCCCAGCCCCGCCATGACCAGTCCGCTGATCAGTTTCAGCCAGCGCCCTTCCTTTTCCTGCAGCCGTCGCTGGCTGAGCGTGATAATACCGATGCCCAGCACGATCGCGTCATCGAGCATATAAGCGAGATTGTAAAGCAACAGATAGCCGTAATAACTCAGACCTTCCAGTTGCCGCATGGTCAGAATGCGCGTGTAAAGCGCCGGAAACCCCGAGGTGCAGAGAAATTCGACGATCTGCACCAGAATGGCCAGCACCACGGCGCCGATCATGGCGCCGCGCAGATTCTCGGCTTGCAGGATCGCGCGGATTCTGGCGTAGATGCCGGGCCTGGCGGATTCAGGGATCGACAGCGATACGCCCCAGCCGTAAACCCAGAAATCCTTCAGGTTGATCGCGCCGGCCAGCATGGCAATTCCGGCGATGACGATTTCCGAGACGCGCGAGAGACCTATGATCAGAAACAGATTAAGCCAAGCCGCCATAAAAATAAAATAGGCGATACCTTCGACGGCGATGAACGCGCCGGCGACCGCAAACATGCGCATCCGGTCCTGCATGGGCGCCAGCAGCGAGATCATCAGGATCAGAACCCACATGGAGCAGGGATTGAAACCGTCCAGCAGTCCCATCGCGATCGTAAACAGCGGCAGCCCCACCTGTTCCAGGGTTATGCGCCGGCCCAGAAACGTCAAATCAAAAGTGTCCGGTCCGGCTGCGCCAGTCTCCGCCTCGCAGGGCTGCGGCGCTTCCGGTTCGCAGGTTTCGGCCGTTCCCGGCGGGGATTGACGCTTCGGCGGGGGCGACGCCAGGATGTTGCGGATCAGCCTCCCTGTGCTCTCCTGGCCGGCAAAGCCGACGATGGTTTGTCCGCGCACCTGAAATGTCGGCACGCTCAAGCTTGTGCCTGCCGCTTCGGCGATGTCCATCAGGCGTTCGAGCGCGCCCGGGTCGCGGTGGATGTCGCGCACGACAATAAGCAACCGGGGTTGCTCGAAGGCCAACAGTTTCAAGAATTCCTCGGCCTTCTCGCAGTGCGGGCAGCCCTCGCGCACGAAAACCTCAATATCGGCGGCCCGCCGGGGTGCCGCGTCCTGCGAAGATGGCGGAGGCGCCGCGGCCTGCCGGGCATTGACAGCGCCCATAAAGCCCAGAACCGACAACCACAGCAGCAGCGTCAAGGCCGCCTCCCATCGTTTCGTTTTTACCGATTTTTCCGTCATCGCACCCTCGTTGTCGTCTGAATATCCAAGATTACTCCCTGATGGGACTTGTTGACATTGCCGTCGCCGATATCATAACGTAAGCGGGCCGTCATGCGGATCGGCAATGTCTCGTAGCAAAGGTAAACCCATGCAAGAATTACACTATTTGGCCGGCTATCCCGAAAAAATAACCGATCAGATACAGCATCTGATCCATACCAAAAAACTGGGGGAGCTGCTGCTGAAAAAATACCCCACGGCCCATGACATCCGGACGGACAAGGCGCTTTACGCCTATGTCGTGGATATGAAAAACACCTGGCTGCGCAAGTCCCAGCCGCTCAGCAAAGTCATTTATGACGATAAAATCAATGTCCTGCATCATGCCCTGGGCCTCCATACGTTCATATCCAGGGTACAGGGCGGCAAGCTGAAAGCGAAAAACGAAATCCGCATAGGCTCCGTCTTTAAACAGGTGCCGATCGAATTCCTGCGCATGATCGTCGTGCACGAACTGGCGCATTTAAAGGAAAAAGAGCATAACAAGGCATTTTACAAACTGTGTGAATACATGGAACCGGCCTATCATCAATTTGAGTTTGATTTGAGGCTGTATCTGACGCATGTGGATTTGTTCGGCAGGATTTATTGATCGATTCCGCCCGCAGGCGCTTTTTATCCCGTTTGCCGCGCCGGGAACCGGAGCTTTTCACAGCGGGAGGGCGGACTGATAAACCCGGCGTTCGGGGCCGCCCATGCTGGGTTGGCGCTAAAGCGCCAACCCAGCTCGCACGCACTCAACAAGCCCTCAAAGCAATCCTCTTTTCCTCAACCGCCGGTTGACCTGCCGGTGATAAATCCTGGCCAGCAGCGGCCGGATCAAAGGCAAACCGATCAACCAGGCGACAGGTTTCAGCAACGGCACTTTGCTCATCAGCAGAATATAGGCATCCAGTTCCGACACCACCCGCCCCTGCTCATCGCTGACATGCAGTTCCGTCAAGGCTTTCCTGGGATCGATGCCCAACTCGCGCAACCGCTCCTCTTGCCCCGTGATATCGAACCAGCAGACCTGTTCGCCGCCCTTGCCCGCAAGCTTTTCATAATGCCGCCTGTCGCGTCTGCATATCGGGCAGGCACCGTCGTAATAAACCGTAATCTTGTTTTCGTTCATGGTGACCTCAGCAGGACCAGCGCCCTGTCAAAGCCGCTGTTCAGCCGAATGTCAACAACAGCGATCGGGCACGAAACGGCCGAAATCCCGGCCTCGTTTTATTATCTTGACCATCTCTATGAGGCTTGATTTAATGCGGAATTCCTTGAAATTTAACTTAAACGAAGATACTGATGAATAGTTACCAACAGTCCAAGAAGGCCCGCTATATCGCTTCGGTGGTTTATGTGTTGATCATGAGCTTTATTGTCGGCGGGACTTATTTTTCCCAACAGGAAAAAGCCGAACTTGAATCCGCCTCCGAAACATCCGCCGTGACCGCGGCAAAGCAGGCCGACTAACACACTCCGCGCCTTTCCTCAGTGTGATGTTTGATCAAGCAGTCCTGATGTTCATGTAATACCCTCACCTAACGCGGAGAATCACCCATGCAGGGATCCAGCGGATTTTTTATCCAATTCATGCGCTTGGCCGGTCCATACTGGCATTCCGAAGACAAGGCCGCCATTCGCAAGGCGACTTTAGCCCTGATTGTGCTGACTATCGTGCAGATCGCCATTGCCGTTATCATCACGGAATGGAGCGCCGCGCTATTTGATGCCCTGGAACAGCGTTCAATGTCCGGACTGCTCAAGCAGGTCGGGCTTCTGCTGCTGATCTTTGCAGCCAGCATGACGGCCACCGCCTTGCATCTGAACGTCAAGCGATACCTGCAGATCGGCTGGCGGGACTGGCTGACAAAGCGCGTGACCGGCCGGTGGATGATCAAAGGCCGCCATTATCAGGTAACCCACATACAGACCGCCGAGCACGATAACCCGGATGGCCGCATCGCCGAGGATGTCCGTATCGCCACCGAAAACGCCATCGGCTTGTTGCATTCGTTATTTTACAATTTGCTGCTGCTGATCAGTTTCACCAAAATCCTGTGGACGCTATCGGGTGTCGTTAAGCTTGATTTGGGCTTTATCGTAATTCCCATCTATGGCCATCTGGTCTGGATAGCGCTGATTTATGCGGCCGGGGCTTCGGTTTTAGGCTGGTGGATAGGCCAGCCGCTGATCAAGGCGACGGACATCAAGCAAACCACCGAGGCCAATTTTCGCTATGGCCTGGTAAAAGCGCGCGAGAATTCCCAGGCGATTGCCTTGATTCACGGCGAGGCCAGCGAGAAAAAGCATTTCTCGACGCTTTTCCAGGACATAGTCGGCGCCTATAACCGGCAAACCCATGCCTGGACCTATATTTTGATTTTTACCTCCGGCTATTCGGTCCTGTCCATGGCCTTCCCTGTTCTGGTCTCGGCGCCGCGCTATATCTGGGGCACCATTACCCTGGGCGCCTTGATGCAGTCGGTGCAGGCATTCCGGCATATGGCTTCAGCTTTGTCCTGGCCGGTCGACAACATGGCCGGCGTCGCGCAATGGCGCGCCTCGGCCGACCGCGTATTGAGCCTGGTCCAGGCACTGGATGATCTGGAGGACGAGATCGTGCGTCCCGATCCGCATCGCATCGTGTTGGAAAAAACGGACCAGCCGGTCCTGCATTTCGAAAATCTGTGCATCAGCCGACTTGACGGCATTGTCTGCGCGGCGAACGTCAATGACGAGATCAAGGCCGGAGAACGGGTGCTTATCGCCGGCAACGCCTTCACCGGTTCCAAGCTGTTCAAGGCCATAGCGGGGCTATGGCCCTGGGGCACCGGCCGGATCGAACTGCCTGACGACGAATACCTGTTCTTCATGCCGCCGCGCCCGTACTTGCCGACCGGCACCTTGCGCGAGGCCATCTGTTATCCGTCCGCCTGTGAGGACTTCAGCCCTTCCCTGCTCGAGGATACGCTTGAACTCGCAGGCCTGAAGGAATTGGTGGAGCAACTTGATCAGGTCGATAATTGGGAGAAAGCGCTGCCGCGCGAGCAACAGCAGCGTTTGGGCGTGGTCCGGCTGCTGCTGCAGCAGCCCAAGTGGATCTTTATGGAAATGGCGTTCGACTCGCTAGGTTCCGAGGGCGAAGTCGAGATGATGAAACTGATCAGCCAGAAGCTGCCCGACGCCGCCCTGCTGACCATCAGCCATGAACCCAAGGCCGAGATGTTTCATCAGCGCCGGATCGTGTTGTAAACGGAGCGTAGCCTGTGTCTAGCAATAAACTGCGCGGCGTCAACCTCGGCGGCTGGCTGCTGCTGGAAAAATGGATGACGCCCAGCCTCTTCGAGGGCCTGAAAGCCCTTGACGAGACATCTTATTGCGTGGAACTGGGGCCGCGCGCCGAGCGTTTGCTAAAAAGGCATTGGGATACGTTCATCACCTATGCCGATTTTGCCTGGCTGGCCGAAATCGGCATCAATGCGGTCCGGATCCCGGTCGGCCACTGGATAACCGGGCCGGACTATCCCTACCACCGCGCCTACGGCAAGGCGCTGTATCCATATGTCCAGGGCGGCCTGGACGTTCTCGACCGCGCCTTCGACTGGGCCGAAGCGCTCGGCCTGCTGATCGTGCTGGATCTGCATGCCGCGCCCGGCTGCCAGAACGGCTTCGACAACGGCGGCATTCAGAACGTCTGCGAGTGGCACACCGATCAGAACTATATCGACTATTCGCTGCGGGTGCTGGAGCGCCTGGCCGAGCGCTATCAAGGCCGACCCGCCCTGCATGCCATCGAGGTCCTGAACGAGCCGCGCTGGGACATCGACACGGCGCTGTTAAAACGCTACACGGCGGCGGGTTATCAGCGGATACGGCGGCACTGCCAGGCTCGCGATGTCGCCGTGGTCTTCCATGACGGCTTCCGGCCGTACACGGAATATACGGGATTCCTGCAACCGCCCGGATTTTGCAATGTCGTGTTCGACATTCACCGCTATCAGTGTTTTGTCCAGGACGACATCAATACGGACATTTACGGCCATATCCGGAAAGCGGTCGTCGACTGGAAAAACGAAGCCGACGACATTATCGGCAATTTCGGCCTGCCGACTTACGTCGGCGAATGGAGCCTGGGGCTGGATTTGAAACTGCTTTCGCTCTGGGCCGAAGGACCTTTTGACCATGACCGGCAGGCGATGGACGACTTCCAGTTATCGGTCGCCTATCGCGGCTATGCCGCGGCGCAACTGGCGACGTTCGAGAAATACCTGGGCTGGTTCTTCTGGAGCTACAAGACCGAAACCCGGCCGCCCTGGAGTTTTCGCGAATGCGTGAATCGGGGCTGGCTGCCTGACCGCTTTGCCTGATTGCCGAATTATGATTCCAACAACACAGCGCGGACCCGGTTGGGAAAATCCGATATCACGCCGGTCACGTCGGCCGCGATCAGCTGCCGCATCTGATCCTTGTCGTTACAGGTCCAGACATTGACCGCGCGATTTGCCGCCAGCACATCGGCAATTCCGCACGGATCGAGCTTTCGGGCCAGCGAGTTAAGTCCCACCGCATCGGTATTCGGATGATAGGCATCGGCATCGAGCAATTCCAGGTAGGCGGCCGGTTTCGCCAGCCGGTCGCCGGTCAGCACGCCTGTCGCTATGCTGTCCGAGCGGCGGCGCACGCTGACCAGCTGTTCGTGGTCGAATGACGAGATTAACACGTAGCTTTCCATGCCCAGCCATTCGACGAGTTCCACCACCGCCTCGGCCATGCCCGGATACATGCATGGCAACGATTTCAGCTCGATATTGACCATCAGCTCTTCACGCCGGGCGAGTTCCAGCGCCTGCTGCAAGGTGGGCAGGCCGATCTCGCCGGACGCATAGCGTGCCAGATCCCGCGCACTGACAAACTGTTCCCGTTCTTCATCGGTCAAGCCCTGTAAAAACCCCTGCCGTCGACCGGCTGGCAAAGCCAATTGATCAACGTACCAGCTGCCGGCATCCAGCCGGCGCAATTCGTCACCGGTAAAATCGGCAACCGCATAGCGGCCGCGGCCCGGAAATTTCACTCGGACATCGGTGCAGCGCGTGAGCTGATCGTCATGATGCACGATCAGCTCGCCGTCTTTCGACAGATGGACATCGAGCTCAAACATCCGGCAACCGAAGTGCCTGGCCTTTTCGAATGCGGCCAATGTATTCTCGGGCGCAAACGCGCGCGCGCCGCGATGGGCGATATTCAGGACGCCGGCCGGGCGCTTGCCGCCCGCGCGCAGCGGATTCAGTTCCAAAGCCATGTTTATCCTTCTTGTTGTTAGCACGTAGGCCGGTTTGGAGCCTTGCGGAAACCCAGCATACGAGAGTGTGAATGTATTATCCCTGACAAGTTATAGCAATCAGCCGTTACTTGAAAGCAACGGCTGTTGTGAAATTCCCTGGTTCCCACGGTCCTCCGTGGGAACCCATACCGGGCTTTGAGAGCGGCACGTCGTGGCCCGGTATGCGTTCGTGAAAGTATTCAGCATTTTTCTCTTCAATATCTATATGCTGTTATATACAAATATCAAATGCACAACATATTGTGGTGAAAATTTCAAAAAACGAATACTTTCACAGTCTCGTACCTTTTCAATCGGTTCCGGTGAATGTCATCCCAAAAGGTACGCACTGCGTACCCTACTGGATTTATGGACACTTCTGGCGCCCTGTCGGTCAGTGAATGGCTTGTTTTCATGGCGACGCATGCCTAAAGGCAATATTTACGGCTAATAAATAAACGCTCTAATTAATTCAATACATTAAAAACTCTGCGCGCTCTGTGTCCTCTGTGGTTAGTTATGGATTGGGGCTAAAAAATGAATTCTTTCACACTCTCGCACCCTGATTCCGGCCGAAGCGGCATCAGGTGATATAGTCCCGGTCCGACAATCCGCGCCCATCCCCGGACTTTGTAACCTGCTCGGTATGAGCGCAGGAAAATCCGGTATTCGACCGGTAATTGGCGCAGCCCCAAAACTGGCCGTATTTACCCTTGCGCAGGATCATGCTGCCGCCGCATTTCGGACAGACCGGTTCGGCAACCTCACAGTCCCTGTTTTGACAGACCCTGAATTTTCCCTCCGTGATCAAGGCGCTGCCGCACTTCGGGCAGCCTTTTTGCTTATGGTTGCAGAGCGGATATCGATTACAGCCGTAGAATAGGCCGTGTCGGCTTTTCCTGGCGACCATATAGCCGGTTTTGCAGCGCTCGTAGGGCGTATCGGCCAGCTGTTTCTGGAAGCCGCTGCCTTGAAACTCATCGGTCAGGATCGCGTACTTGTCATTGACCAATTCGCGGACAAAGCTTGATGCCTTGTTGCCGTCGGCGATCAGATAGACATGATGTCTGGCCCGCGTCAGCGCGACATAAAACAGCCGCCTTTCCTCGGCGTATCGATAGTCTTCCGCTTGCGGCAACAACATTTCCAGCAGCGCATGCGTGGCTTTTTCCGAAGGAAAACCCTGCTTGCCGTGTTCCAGCCCCAGGACAATCACATAGTCGGCTTCTCGGCCCTTCGAGGCATGAACGGTCATGAACTGCAGCTTCAATTGCGGATACTGGCGTTTCAGGCCGGAAAGCTCGGGTTGCCTGAAATTAAATCGCGCCAGGATCAGCACGCTGGCGCCGGCAGGCTGCTTTTGCGCAATTCTGGCCAGCGCCGCGTTGAGGCCGATTGACTCGGTTGCGGTCCTGATCAGCGACACAGCCGCTTGGTCGACCTGCCGGTGGCTTTGGATGCGCTTTTTGATCTGGGCCGGATTGCGGCTGACAAACCGGGACGCGACCTCGCCTATTTTATTATTGAAGCGAAAAGTCTTGTCGAGCACGCTCGTGGCCGTAAAACCGAAGTGTCGTTCAAAGTCTTTGGTGATCGAGACATCGCTGCCGGTAAAGCGGTAAATCGCCTGCCAGTCGTCGCCAACGCAAAACAGGCTGTTGTCGGGGTGCTGCGCCAGCAGCGCTTTCACCAGCCGGGCGCGGCTCGCCGAGATGTCCTGAAACTCATCGACCAGCACATACCGGTAGGCCGAACGGTACCGGCCGGATTCGACATAACTGATGGCCTTGCCGATCATGTCGTCAAAATCGATCGTTCCGGCATCATGCAGGTGCCGCTGGTACGCCTGATAGACCGGTTCGAACAGCTGAACCGCCGCCAGCATGCGCTCCTTGTCCTCATGCTGGTGCGCCAGGCTGCTCAGGTCTTTTACCGACAGGAAAGCGGCCTTGAACAAGGCCAGGACTTTCGCGATCAGTTCGCTGAATCTGGAAACCTCACCGAATTCGCGCAACCGGCTTAGCAGTTGATCATCCGGCACCGGGCGAAATTGAACGCCGGCCGCCAGCAATTGCTCCCGGAGCGCATCGATCAGCACGCCCTGGTGCTTTTGATGGCTGAAAGTCTCGATCAGCCGCGTTTTATGCGTTTCATGCAGCGCGCGCTTCCAGGCCATGCCCTCAAGGTATTTCCGACTATCGATGAACGGCGGCGTTTCACCGTTTTCATTGACGACGAAATGCTCGATATAAAGCCCGTGCTCGGGCAGATAAAAATCGGGCTGATAGGCCTTGAAATCGGGCCCGGCCGTATTGACCTGATAACGCGCCTCATATTCGTAAACAATGCCCTGCCGATACAGGTAATTGGCGATTTCGCCTTCTTCATAGCTCTTGACCAGTTCGCCCTGCAGCGTGCGGATTTCATTTTCCAGAATATAGGCATGATAGGCGCCTTCGGTTTTAAAGGCGAAGCGGCTTTTATACGGATACAGGAAGCGCGTGAAGTAGGTGACCAGGCGGGATTTATAGCGGTCGTCGAGCAACAAGCGTTTGATCCGGTCGTCGACGAACCGGGCTCTCAATGTCTCGTCTTCGGCCATTTTATCAATGGTCGGCACCGCGCCTTCGACCTCGGTGATGATCTGTTTGCCGAGACTATGGAACGTCTTGACCGTCAGCGTGCTGATGCCCAGCCTGGACTGAATGCGTTCCTGCATTTCCCCGGCGGCCTTGTTGGCATAGGCCAGCATCAGGATTTGCCCGGGGGCCGCGAGCCCTGATTTCAGAAGATAGCCGGCCCGGCCTATCATGGTGCTGGTCTTGCCGGTGCCGGCGCCCGCCAGCACCAGGTTGTACTGCTCATCTATCACGCAGGCTTTGCGTTGCCTGTCGGTCAGGGGATTGCTTTCAACCCGGTCGAAATAGTCCCGGTATTTCTTGAGCTGAAATTGAACGTAGGCGTCATTGACCGCCGCGAAATGTTCGATGCCTTTTTCCAGGAAGGGCCGGACCAGCTCAAGCAGCTGATTTTCTTCCCTAGACAGATAATGTGCGATATCCCGGCGCGAGACGCCGTGGCGCAAATGCCCGTGGTTATTCAGCCACTGCCTGGCAGCGGCATGGCGGATATAGCGCTGCTGACTGAATAATGCCTGCGCTTGCTGATAGGCCTGCCTCAGATCGGGAATAAGAGTCTGATAAAAACCTTTAATGTGATTCCGGGCTTGCCGGTTTAATTCGGCCTGAAGACTATCCGCCTTTTTCTTAGACACGCCGCCGAAGCGAATCACCCGGCCGTCTTCCAGATGAATCGCCAGCGCATCCCAGACATATCCCGGCTCAATGGCGATGCTGGTGGCAATCCGCAGGAATGGGACGGTATGGGCTTCATGGCCCGATAACACGATGCCTTGTCTGCCAACCGTCAATAAACGGTAAGTCGAGGCGTGCGATGCGAACGTCCTGGCTAAAAAGCTGATTTGATAAGGTATGAGGTGATTATCCAAGCTTAATTTAGATAGTAGTCAGATTACTTAAATCGCTATTATTTCATTGAGTAACCCTTATGTAATAGCAATAGATTATTTTTTATATGATAATTCGCATTGCTTCTAAACAGAGTTATTTCTGACCAATATCTTATTGTTAAGCTTGAGTTAAGTTTCATGACTTAACCTCTCCGCTGTCGCAGTCCCTTCCCGGCTGGCTATCACACTCCTAATATTTAATAGTCCGGCCGAAGGTGACTGTGGCGTACTTTTAATGATTTCACCGTTTTCAGAAAGATCTGATGCTACGGACCGGCAGAATATCTTCATGGCCCAGCAAATACTTGACCTTGGTCACAAAAAACACATTTACCGATACACATCGGACCGCAGGATCAGTAAAAATAACGCCAATTCAGTCAGGATTAGTTAATGAATATTAAATCAAGCTGGGTCACCGCTTTTGATGAAATAATAAGCGCCGGGGTCAATCATGGCCTGGCGCAGCACACGACTGAGGACGCGTTTTACAATGGCCGGACTATCTGCCTGAACGACAGGCATCTAATCAATTTCGCGCTCTGCAGTTACTTGGGGCTGGAACTGGACAAGCGGCTCAGGCAAGGCACTATTGATGCCGTGACGCGATTCGGTACGCAATTCGCGATTTCCAGAACCTATCTTTCCGCCACGCCATATGGCGACCTGGAATCCATGCTGGAGGAACTGTTTGGCGGCCATGTACTGGTCACGCCTACGACAACACTGGGCCATATCGCGGCCCTGCCTGTCCTTATTCAAAAAGGAGATGTGATTCTTCTCGACCAGATGGTGCACAACAGCGTGCAAACGGCCGCCAAGCTCGCGCAGGCGCAAGGCGTTCCGGTCGAAGTCCTGCCCCATGGCAATCTGGAGATCCTGGAAGAACGCATCAATGAGCTGAGTTCCGAATATCACCATATCTGGTACCTGACCGACGGTGTCTATAGCATGTTTGGCGACCTGGCCCCCGTCAACGCGTTAGGCAAGCTGCTGCAACGCTACGAACAATTGTATCTGTATTTTGACGACGCGCACGGCATGAGCTGGACCGGCAAGCATGGCCGGGGCTATGTCCTCGACCAGATGCCTGTTCGGGAACGCATGGTGGTTGCCACCTCGCTGTGCAAGGCTTTCTCGGCCGCGGGCGGCGTGCTGATTTTCTCCTCGGCTCAAATGCATCGCCAGGTTAAAAACTGCGGCGGCCCGATGATTTTCTCGGGCCCTATCCAGCCCCCCATGCTGGGCGCCGCGCTCGCCTCGGCCCGCATTCATCTGTCGCCCGAGATCGAACGCCTGCAGAAGGAAATCAAGGATCGCATTACGCTGTGCAATCTTCTGTTCAAGGAATATAACCTGCCTTTGGCGATTTCCTCGCTGTCGCCCATTTTTTACATCAAGTTCGGACACCCTCACATTGCAGCGCACATGGTCAAACGCCTGCAGGACGAAGGTTTTTATACCAATCATGCTGTTTACCCCGCCGTCTCGCTACGTAAATCAGGCATCCGATTCACCTTGACCCGGCATCTCTCCGCCGAGGATATCCACCATTTCGTCAAGGCGGTCGCGCGCAATCTTCCGCAAGTGCTGGAAAAGAAATTATAAAAAATAGCCGTTAAAAATTTGCTTAGCTGAAAGTTTTATATATTTTCGATTACAAACCTAAAACCCAGGCTGACAGGATTTACGCAAGCATGTGAGGGTGATTTCGCCTACTTTTGTTGCCCTACTGCTTCCTTTCTTGTAGACATCCCGGCGGGAGAAAAACCAATGCGTAAGCCTTGACTGAATTAAATTCGGGATTTTTTCCTATAGGGATTAAGAAAAGCATTTACTAGAATGGCTCGCTTTATTGATAAAGCAGCTTATGAGTGCAGATTGATGCCCCAATTTTTTATACCTTCTCCCAACAACAAAAATAATTCTTTTAACAGCTCGAATAAACTATTTCGTCTGAGCGCGATAACAGCCGCTGTATTAACCGCGATCAATGTCAATGCGGTCAAAGCCGATACGGTCGACGACAAACCGCCTTCCATGGCACTGCCCAGCCTTGAAATTATCGGACAATCTCCTTCGCAATTGGAACACATTCCAGGCTCCGGCTTTGTCATCGACAAAACCACGCTTGACCGCCAAGGCCCATTATCGACCAAAGACGCGATGCGCACCGTGCCGGGCGTTCATATCGTCGACGAGGATGTGCTGGGGCGACGCTATAACCTTGGCATTCGCGGCCTGGACCCCAGACGTTCCGCGCGCACGCAGTTACTGGAAGACGGTGCGCCAATTCAATTGGCGCCTTACGGCGATCCCAGCAACCATTATATTCCGACCAATAAACGTATCGACCGCATCGAGGTTTTAAAGGGTTCCGGGCAAATCATGTACGGGCCGCAAACTGTCGGCGGCGCGGTCAACTTTGTCAGCCCGGCGATTCCCGAAGAGTTCGGCGGCTCGATTTCGGCCACCGGCGGCAACAACGGTTATTACGATACGCATCTGAGGCTGGGCGGCACGCTCGATAACGTCGGCTTGTCCCTGGATTATATCCGCCAGGAATCGGATGGCATCCGCAATGGCGAGCATCAGGAAGTGGACGATCTGGCACTGAAAGCCTTGATTAAAATCGATGATCGTCAACGCCTGATGCTGAAAGGGATATTGACCCATGAAGACGCGCAAATGGGCGAGGCCGGCATGACCAGCGAGATGTATCGCCTCAACCGACGCACGAATTATTTGCGCAACGATAGCTTCGAAGTTCGCCGCTACGCAGGCCAGGCGCTCTATGAATTCGATATATCCGATACGATGCATTTCAGCACGAACATTTACGGCAATCACATGTTCCGCGAGTCGATACGTCAGGCTAACGATTCCTCGGAAATGAACAACTGCGCGACCCGGGGCGAGCCGATTTCAGCCGAGGTAGCCCCTACCTGCGGTAATGAACAGCGACCCAGAACCTACAGTGTGTTCGGCATCGAACCGAAACTGGTCTTTACGCATGACGCATTCGGCGTGCAAAGTGAAACCACGTTGGGGATTCGCGGACATTTCGAATGGGCCGACCGGGAGCGCTATGTGGGCAATGCCGGACCAAGAGACACAACGCAAGGCACCGGTTTAAATAATCACGGACGCAATCGTTACCAAAACAATTCCCTTAATACGCAGGCATTGTCATTTTTCGGGCAAAATCGCTTCTTCATCGGCGATTTCACCGTGACGCCGGGAATTCGTATCGAGCATTACGTGCAAGACAATATTAATCATATCGATAACAGATCTGAAGAAATCACGCGTACCGAAGCGTTGCCCGGCATCGGCGCAACCTATAACGGCATCGACAACGTCACCTTGTTTGCCGGCGTGCATCGCGGATTCGCTCCGGCGCGGATTGACGACGTCATGGACCCGGAGTCTGGCGTGCTCAGACAAGTAAATCCTGAAATGAGCTTGAACTATGAAGCGGGCGTTCGTACTTCACCGATCCCCGGCATCAACGCCGAATTGACTTATTTCAGAATCGATTTCGAGGATCAAATCGTCAATGAAATTCTGGTCGACGACGATATGTGGATCAATGCAGGCGAGAGTGTGCATCAAGGCGTGGAAACCGGTTTCCGTTTGGATTCCGACCAACTGTTCGGCACCGAGTACAACTATTATCTCACCACTTCTTATACGTATACCGATACTTATTTCGACAGCGATGTACCGAGCGCGGAAATTGTTGCAGGCAACCGTTTGCCTTACGCGCCCGAGCATTTGATCAACGCCAATATCGGTGTCGAGACGCCTTGGGGACTGGATATCCGCTTTGGCGTACAAAGCGTCAGCCAGCAGTTTAGCGACAAGGAAAACACGGTTGCCGAAACCGCGGATGGTCAGCATGGCATCATAGCCGGCTATACGACTTACAATGTCTCGGCCAATTACAAAGCCACCAAGGACATCAATATCTATATGAACGGCTACAATCTGAGCGATAAAAAATACGTCGCCAGCCGTATCGACGGCATTCATCCGGGCATGGGATTCCAAATGATGGGAGGAGTTAAGTGGAGTTTCTGATTTGCACGACGCGAGTATGATTTATGTAATATCAGTTTTTCCCAAATCTGTGTAACATGGCTACGGGCTAAGAAAGCCTGGCTAATAATTGTAATTCAGGTTTATTTTTCAGCGAGGTATATACAATGAATATCAAATACTATGCATTCTACCTGGGCGGATTAATGGCGATCATGAGTGCGACGGCAATAGCCGGAGAAAATGCGGCAATGGACGCCTGCCGAAAAGCCGCCAGCGAGCAGGCAAAAGGCGAAATCGTTGAAATCGAGTTGGAAAAGGAAGAAGGCGTCGAGATGTATGAGATCGACCTGCAGGCAGCCGACGGGAGCAAGTGGGAGTTTAAATGCGATAAAACTGGCAAAATAGTTGAGAAGGAACAGGAGTTTCCGAATGCCGATCATCCCGCTTTCGCTGCCGTGAAAAAAATCGATGAAGATGAAGCCCGTAAAACCGCCTTGGCAACTTATCCCGGCATTGTTGAAAAGGTTGAGTATGAGATTGAATCCGACGGCACCGCGGT
Source organism: Methylobacter marinus A45 (assembly GCF_000383855.1). Classification (GTDB taxonomy): domain Bacteria; phylum Pseudomonadota; class Gammaproteobacteria; order Methylococcales; family Methylomonadaceae; genus Methylobacter; species Methylobacter marinus. The sequence goes on along the minus strand of NZ_KB912877.1, from coordinate 3,461,510 downwards.
TTACGAGATTGACATCAAAACAGGGGACGGGCGCGAAATGGAAGTCGAAATCGATGCGGCAACTGGCAAAATCATAAAATCCGAGGAAGACTGAACTCAACGGCCCGGCCGGGCAGGCAATAGCCATAACCCGGCTCAGGGGGGCGTCTATATCATATGGATGCATTGTAGGGGCGGACCTACGTGTCCGCCCTGCTGTTTCGGGTGCACAACAGGCTATCGGAGAACCGCTAGCCAAAGGCGAACCGCTGGGCAAGGGCGAACACACAGGTTCGCCCCTACGCGTCTGTTCATTTTACGGTATGGCATCAATCCGTGGGAATTGCCAGCCAGATAGGGTACGCATCGCGTACCATTTTTTAAAATATTCAGATGAATTAAATCCAAAAGGTACGCAGTGCGTACCCTACCAGATTATAAGCACGGTAGGCTGGATTGATAAACCCGGCAATTCGAAGCCGCCCATGCCCGGTTTCCGCTAAAGCTCCAACCCAGCCTATCCGCTATTTTCCGGTAATCGACTATATCGGAATATCGTCGACACTTTCGGCCGCGCCATCAATCGCATCATGCGCGGTGTTGCCAACGCCCGGTACTATCGAAACCACGGCCCCGCCCAATCGCATTGGAACCGAAACCACCTTGGTCAGGACACAGCCTTGCAACATGCTGGAAATAACCAGCAACAGTACGATGTTCTTGATACTCATTTTAATCTCCATCGATTATATCGGAGGCAGCCTGTTAAAGCTGCCCGCTCTTGTTTTCAAAAAATATCCGCTGCCGATACCCGGATTTGGTCCGGTTAGAATGATTTGCGCGTGATAAACGGATTATCGTCCAATACAAACCCGGCGGCATTTTTATGTCCGCCTCCACCGAAAGCCTGGGCCAAATGGCCGACATCGTAATCGCCGATAGAGCGAAGCGAAAACTGCCATTTCTGCTTTCTGCCATCATACTGGTAGGTCAGGCCGAATGTCCCCGATTTCTCGGCCAATACGTGCCCAAGTTCGCTTGAGAAAGAGGATGGCGCATTGACGGCCAGGCCTTTTTTTCCCTTCAACGTGACCCGGTGCGCGGTTTTCGCCAGCCTGTTGACTATTTTATGATGGATATCGAGGTATATCCGGCCTATCTCCCGCAACTCATCCGGATCGATCGCGCTCATTTCCGGCAGCGTTATCGGCATTTTTTCATAAAGCGCGCTGGTTATTTCGCGTGTGCCGTCCAGCTTGAACCGCCAGAGATCGCGGTCTTCGATGTACAGCAGAATTTTAGGAGGCTGGCGCTCGGGAAAAAAATATTGCCAGGCCAATACGCAACCGCTTCGGTTCATATCGAAATGGAGAAACAGATTGTCCGGCATCGGCTCTGTCCCTATTTTAACGGCTGGAGACGGTGCCTGATCGGGCGTCGGTTCGGAAGGCGCCAGGCGTTGAAAAAAAGCCTCGCATTGCTCCATGGCGGTAATATGGTGATCGATCAAAATGATTTGGCCGGCTTGCTTCGAGGCGGCGAGCAAGTGTTCCGGCGGATAGGAAAAGTCCAGGATGTAAATTGTCGCTCCCGGTTCGAACGCCGGAAACTCATCGCCATGACGGGCGGAGATATAGCGCGCTCGCTCGCCCAGCTTGCAAAAGGCGCTCCAGGCGGCGCCCAGCCCATCCAGGCAATCGGCGTGATAAATGACCAGCGTTTCGTGTTTTTCCATCATTATTATTTATACCGCGTAAAAAACTTATGAAGCCCGTTCAGCGGCCTCATTCTGCTGTTGCGCAACATCCCGCCCGCGCGGCTTACCATGCCGGCAATTCAATTTCGGCAACCGTGTGCCTGCTGCTCAAGGAAGTGCGTGAAATAACCTGAATTGGTTGACAACCGCCATGAGCGGGGAAATCGCTCCTGCATAAAGCTTGGCCCCACCTGCAAATCGAAAAGTTATTTTTAACCCAATCCTGAAACCTGCTGATTATACCCTGATCAGGTTTACCATTTGCGCCCATATCATGCGCAGTTTCTCTTTGCCCCGGCCCTCGGGCAGACAGCGCAGATACCGGGCACGTTTGCTTTCAGGCCATTTGCCCGCCAATGCCGTCCAGATGGCGTCAATATTATAGTCGGCGCCCGTTTGCAAGCTGACCGGAATGCAATCGGCCGCAGGAATGTGCAGGGTTTCGGCGACTGTCTCCACAACCTCCCGAATGTTGCGCGCTTTTTCGCTTTGCGGCTCCTGTATGTCATAAGGCGGCTGCCATTCCCGCAAAGGGCGCAATTGGTCGATATGGGTGACAATAACCAGAACCGGCGGCAGGCTTCGGTGCAGCCGCTGGTCAAACCAGTTGCGCAAATCGGTCAAAAACAAAGCATCAGCCTCGCGTCCCGCCTGTGTCGCCGAGCAGACCAGCAAGACCAGGTCAAAGCCGCCCAGGGCGCGCTCGGGCTCTTTCTCGAACCACTGGCTGTCCTCGCCATAGCCGGGGCTGTCGAAAATCAGCACTTCGCCGCTGTCATCCTGCGCCAGTTTATAGATCGTCAAGTCGTCGGTAAGCGGCAGGACATGCGTCGCGGCGCGCATTTCACCCAGCAGTGCATTGATCAGGCTGGATTTTCCCGCTTTCAATTGTCCGGCCACCAGGATGCGCAGAGGCTGCTTCAGTTCGGGCGCCGGTTCCGGTTGCCCGGGTTCGAATAACTTCGGCGGCGCCAGTTGGCCGCTATACAGGGCAATGGCGTAATAACCGATTTTCTTGACCAGCGTCCGCAGCAACCACTGCTCCAGGAGTCCCTTGGGATATTGCTTGACCTTGCCCTGAAAAAACACCGAGAGTTCAGCCGGTATGGCGGTGGCAGGACTGAACACCATTCTGCCTATGCGATAGATGAAATGCCCTCTTTCCAGCTTTTGTTTCCATTTCCAGAGCTTCAGGCCTTCATCAATGGTCAGCAAATGGCTGAACGGGATTCTTTCATCCAATAACTGGCGCATATCGCGACTGACCTGCTCGCTGATGAACAGAATATTGCGCAGCGGGATATCGAGTTCGGCCTGGCCCGCTTTCGGGCGAAAATGCCTGGCCACCCTGCGGATAACCTGCTGAGCCAGCTGCAGCAAACGCGTGCTGTCGGTCAGCGGGTAATCGGCCGGGTTGAGTTCTTCCGCCAGTTTGTCCAGCTCAGCCCAGATCGCTTCCGCCGCCGGCGACCAACGCTCATCCGCCTGCACGGCCGGTAACTGAAACGGCTCTATCTGCCGATGCTTCAGCCAGAGGTTTAGCAAGGTGGCGGCGCCGTAAAATGAAGCCAGAGCCAAGAACCCCTCGATCAGATACTGGTTCTGCCACAGCCAGAAACCGCCCAACCCCGCCAGGGCAAGCCACGGCAAGATCACCAGCAGAAGTACAATAGTCCATGGCCAGTTTGCAGGAAGACGCATCGTTAAACCTGTTTTTTTATCGAATCGCGCAACAATTCGCTGCCGCGCGCGAATTCTTCCTTAAACACGCCGCGCAGCATATCGGCCTGTAACGCTTTCCCTTGTTGGGTTCTGTTGAAATAAAAACACAGCGTTTTACCTAACGCATAGGTGACAGCCGCCGTGTAAACGCCGGAGACGCCAAGCGCGACCGTCTGCCCGTACGCAGGAATCAGCTTGAGCAGTTCGCGACCGCCCATGCCCGCCAAAACGCCCATGCCGACAGCGCTGATGATTTCCCTGATGCTTTGCCGGGTCAGCGGCAGGCCATAGACATGGGCAATGCTGTGAAACAATTTACCCTGAATCGCAACCACAGTGCCCAGGCTCGCCGCCGGCACCGGGATCGCGGCTGCCAGTCCGGCTGAAATCGAATAGCCGATGACATGCGGGTGCGCGGCCTGCCAGTACACGTCATTGATATCGCCGATATGGTTTTCCAGCATGCCCCGAAGACCTAGCGGCAAGGCCTGCTCGATAGCATCCCACAAGGCATCCAATCCATAATCCGCCGGCGCATATCCGTCCTCCGGCAAGGTAAAATCAAGCGGAACAAAGGCAGCATTCATGCCGGCAAAGTCTTCGCGCTGCTTTAACAATGAACAGCGCAAGTCGGCGGGCACCGATTCGGCGATGCGACCGCCAGCATACGGATAAGGCTGGATATGGCCCATGGTCCGGTTGGGATAACCTTCATGCAACGCGGTCTGGGCAATGATGATGGGCCATTTCGGATGGGCTTTGCGAACCTGCTTTAGCGCGGAAATAACCGCTTCCTGCTGGTGATCCATGGCCTTGATCACGACGATCACGAGATGCGACTTCTGCTCGCACCATTTCATATCCTCGCTGGCATCATAGCCTTGCTCGGACAGTCCTCGGGTATCGAGAAAACGCAGAAATGCCGTTTCGGCGTCGGGAAAGTCGAACAGCATGGCCGTGCGTGTACACGGTTTGAAACCATTGCCGACCTCGGCGGCGGATGAACCGGTCAATGCCTTGATGATTGAACTTTTGCCGCTCTGCGTCTTGCCCAATAACCAGAATACCGGCACCGGCAAGCGTTCCCTGATGGCTTGTATTTTGTCTTCCTGGGCTTGATCGATCTGCGGCTTGGTGATCTTGTCGATATAATCGGAAGCATTCGAAAGCGGGTTGTTGATTTTCCCTGACCAGGCTTTCCAGTTGCTGAATTTGGACATAAACCTCTAAATTAACTTGAGTTTGTATGGGAAGACGAATGTGAGCGCCCATCTTTCGCACCCTTTTTATTATTCTTCCGGCAAACTCAATGGGAATCGTTCATAAACAGTCTAACTGATTACTCTCTGATCGATGATCAGACCTGCAGGTTCCATAGATCCATTAAAAGCATGTTACGGCTGGATCGTAGCGCATACGGGTTAGCGCAGCGTAACCCGACCTGCATTTTTGCAAAATAAACCATCTTTTACGCGAAGCTAGCACATAGTCATTTAATCATGACGGTTGAACTGTAGGTGCGAATTCATTCGCACTATTCGTACTATTCGCACGCTATGAATACTCTGCAAATTTTACTCGTCATAACAAGGCTGACTGATTAACAGCAGTCGGGTTACGCTACGCTAACCCGACCTACGATTTGTATTCATGCAACACGGTGTGTGGTGCCTATAATTAGCTGAATTACGCAGCTGTAGGGGCGAATTCATTCGACCCGTGACATCCGCAATATACAGGCAGTGCGAATAAATTCGCACCTACAACAACATCAGCTAATAAGCTGCAATAGCAATTTTCAGCTACGCCGGCTGTTCGGCTTTGATCTCCTTCAGCAGGTTCTCCACGGCCTCTTTCTCAATAAAATTCCCTTGTTTCTCGCCTATCGCCAGCGCCTGCTCCAGTTCGGCGATAGCGGCGGCGCTGTTATTTTTCTTATGATAAGCAAGGCCTAAATGATATTTAAAAACAGCAACTTCAGGCATTTTTGCAACCACATCCTTAAACACCTTCAAGGCTTCGTCGTTGCGCTCGCTGTTTAAAAGCGCCCATCCGTAGGTATCGTGAAAATAAGGCTGTTCGGATTTTTCAAAACGTGCGGCCAGTTTTACGGCGCGTTCAATATTCTCCTTGGTTTTATAATGATCGAGCAGCACTCTCAGGCTGACATTGTCCGGGTCGTTTTCCAGACCTTTTTTACATATTGCGATGGCTTTGTCGCGATCCTGATTGGCGGTGTGAATGCCCGCCATAACCTGATAAAACTCGGCCACTTTAGGCCATTTATCAATCGCTCCCGACAGCACGCCAAGCGCTTCGTCCCGGCGTTTATCGAGCACAAGCAACTGGCTTTTCAAGATCAGAGGGTAGGTATTGTCGGGATTGGCTTTGATGAACTTATCCAGATACGCAAACATTTCTTTACGCTGTTTGAGCGCCTCATGACTGCGCATCAATCCCATCAAGGCATCGGACAATCCCGGAGAAACAGCCAGGGCATCTTTGTACTTGGCAATTGCGTCTTCATACAGGCCCTGCCCTTCCGAGACCTTGCCGCCCAGATATTTTGAGAAGCCCTCGCCTTGGGGTTTTGTGGAAATCAAGTCGGCGACTTTCTGGGTGCCCAGCCAGTCCTTCTTTAACAGCCTGACTTGCGCCAGGGCTTGTAAAGCCCCTGCATGATCAGGCTGTACCGCCAATGCTTTCTGCAAAATCTCATCAGCTCTCATGATGTCCTTGCTTTTGATCATTTGAGCGACCACAGGCATAACCGCGGCAAAATTTGCGGGATTAATTTCCAGCGCCTTACGAAAGTTTTCATTGGCGAGCGCATGCGCATCTTGTTTCGCATAAGCGTTAGCCAATAAAACCAGCGCTTCATCGGATTTCGGATAATCGCGCAACACGCCGCGCAGATCGGAAACAGCCTGATCGTTCGAGCCGTTAAGCAACTTGATTCTGGCCCGCAGCAATAATGCCTCATAATCGCCCGCATTAACCGCAAGCACCTCGTCAACCATCTTCAGCGCCGCATCGTTGTCCTTATCATTAACGGCTATTTTTGCCAGCAAAACCTTGGCCGCCTGGCTTTCCTTGTCTTCCGGCCTGTTATCGATCAGCCAGTTAAGCGATTCTTTTGCTTCCGACCATTTATTCTGACTGATTAACAATTTCGCAAACGGCAAATAATATCCGGCATTATCGGGTTGTTGCGCGATATAACCCTGCAATAATGTTACCGCTTCATCGGGCGATTTTTTGTTTAAAAAATCCACCATAACCAGCTTTGGTTTCACATCGTCAGAATGTTCATCAATCACTCGTTGTAAAATCGATCTGGCATCGGCCTCGTTTCCCGTTTCATCATAGTACTTCGCCAATGCATACTGGAAATCCAGATTATCGGGATAGCTCTTGATCAGAGTCTGATAATCCGCCACCACCGCTTCCGGTTTATTGAGTCTCGTGTCAATCTGCAGTTTCAGCAGATTAAGCGCCAAGTCATCAGCCTTGTTTTTAAGCGCATCCTCGACCATGGCCAGTGCCTTGGCAAAATCCTCGCTTTCCATGTAGGTGACCGCTTTTAAGCTGATGGCATCGGTATTGCCCGGAGCCAGAGCCAGTGCCTTGTCAGCCGCTTCCAAAGCCGCCTTCCGGTCGCCTTGTCTTAATAAAACAGTGGCTTTCAATACAAAAGCATCGGCATTGTCGGGGGCTAATTTCAGCAGGGTTTCCGCTTCGGCCGCTGCCTTATCGGTTTGACCGGACAACAATAGTAACTGTCCAAGCTTTCTGTGGCCTTCGGCATGATCGGGCGACAATTTGACTACTTGCGACAAATTATCGAACATGCCTTTCCAATTCTGTTTTTTTTCATCCATTAACGCCAGATGAAAATAGGCATCTGAGAGTTTATTATTAATTTGCAATGCATTTTTAAACTCAACTTTGGCCTTATCGTAATTTCCCTTACTATAAAACTCCTTGCCACTGTCCAAATAATGCTGCGCTTTTTCGGTAGCATCGCCACAAGCCTGAAAACTCAAGGCCACTCCTGTCAATAACAGAGTTCTAACTATTTGCATCACTTATCCTTTATTTAAAAAAATTTACTCAGGAATATATTGCGGCAGAACCGGCAAAACTTCTTTGGCAAAAACCTGCAGGCGCTGATCGGCAAGATCGAGATTTTCACCGGGATTAACCATCGTAGTCAGGCGTACCAGCGCCCCGTCGGTTCTATTTAACAATAGCGCATCTTTAAACAAGTACCATTTCATTAGATACTCATTCGCCAATGACCGCCCTCTTTGTTGAAACCAGTAATAAACCAGTTGTGTCATTTCGCCTTTCTTGATCACAATCCGGTTCACCGCCAGATGGCCCAGATCTTTCCGCTCAATATCAGCAATCTGCCAGCCGCCGCCCGGAATACAAACGCGCGGCGAATGCGGAGAAATGCCTTTTCTCTGGGAAGCGTAATAAGCCGCGTATAAATTCACCGGCGCGCCCTGATCCTGCTTGAAATCGGCCAGAATATAGTCCGACAGGCCCAGCTTGTTGATCACCCTGTCTTCCATGCTGGCATGCCGGCCCTGCCAGGACGACAACTGCATCGGAAACAATGGGAAATTTTTGCGCTCGGGGAAGACCTCATCGCGTTTATCGATAGAAAACACCGTCACGGTAGCCACCGCCAGAACGGCAACGATGGCGGAAAAAGGAAGCGATAGCGGTCTGATTTTTACCTCGGCCGCAGCGCTGGCAGGCTGATCGGCAGTCAACCCGAAGATTTCGGCAAAAGGCCGCCTGTCTTCGCCAATCCTGGCCAACACAAGCATTTCCACTATTAAAATCCCCAGACAAGCCATGAAAACGACCCAGCCTTCAAAATCATGCAGAAAGCCTTCCGCCATGGCATTACCCCAGTTATCCACCAGCACGCCAATCATGGCTATACGGAAACTGTTCATGAACAAGGTGATCGGAATCGTCGATAAAACGACCAGCGCACGTTTCCAGAATGTCGTGTCGTACAGATAGGCGCAAATAAACCCCAGGCTCATCAGCGGAAAAAGATAACGCAAGCCGCTGCATGCTTCCACCACCTGCAATTTGTAACTGCCCAGGTCAATAATATTGCCTTCCAGATAAACAGGAATTTGGCACCAGCGAATAAAGTACACGCCCATTTTGGACGATAACAGCTGCAAATTGGCGGAAAGGCTGGCTTCAAGAAAATAGGGCAACGGAATAGTAAAAATCAGCAGCAGAATCGGCACGATAACCGGCTTGACCGCGGGCCATCCCATAATCGCCAAGGCAATGCCCATCAATACCGCAATAAAGGCGTAATGAATCAATATATAAAGCGCGCTGATCTCGCCCACCAGAAATACAATCAGCGCCAAAAAAACAATGCCGAACCCCATCCAGGAAGGTGAAAAGCCAGACCGTTGAATAAGGTTCTTCCGCTGCCAGATAAAGTACAGCGTGATAAACGGAAGAATATAGCCATGACTGTATTCTTCCTGCTTGTCCCACCGGACAACCAATTCCTGCAACCCGCCGGCAAACGCAAATAACAACAGCAACAAACCAAAGCTGATTAACGCCAGATATCGATAATCGAATTTCCAGAGGACTGGATTCTTATTCATTATTATTCCCTTGCTAGAACAGCGCTAAAAGTTATGGAATTAGAAAATGGACCAGGTTCCATCTAAAAATTCTCTTATTTTGCTGATTGATATTTTGAAAGCTTAATTGACAGCCCTGCTCGTTCAAATGCTTATAAAGTAACAAGCAAAGTCCTAAAAATGCCCCATCAATTACCGGCACAGCCTGTAAATCAATCAGAATGTTTTTCTTTTTTGCCACACACTCTTTAAAAACCGGCCTTAGCTCAGCAATTGTCTTATCTATACACGCGCCGATCAAATAAATTTTAATATTATGATCATCTTCTTCAGTATTAATCACGACCGGCCTGGTTTCATTTAATTTTTTCTGATTAAACCTTATCCAAACGGCATAAGGAATTACATTAACCACTAACAATTTTACAAATCGTAGGCCATCGAAAAAATAGCGTTTCCACAATGAGGGCTCTTCCAGAATACGCCATAACCACTCCAGCCCGATACGCTGCATCCAGACCGGCGCACGCTTCACCGTTCCGGCAAAGAAGTTAATCACCGCGCCCAAATGGCTGATTACCGGCGCTTTTAACCGATGCCTGTTTTTCTCAATCCAGGCCTGCCCTTTCCGGGCGCCTAAGGCAACAATCAAAAAATCAATCTCATGCCGATTGATTTCATCAATGATGTCATCGATACTCATTGCTTCAATAGTGCCAAAGCCGGGACAAAAATGCCCCACGGCACGTATTCCCGCATTAGCCTGGTTGATGACCTGGCAAGCCCGCTCGCCGGCGCCCGGCTCGCCGCCAAAAAAATACACCCGTATGGGCGTACCATTTTTTTCCGCAAATAAGGCTTCCATCAGATTGGAACCCGCCACGCGTTCCGGCAAAGGGATTTTTAATAATCTGGCCATCCAGATCAACGGCATGCCATCGGCCACCGATAAGTCGCTGTTAATAACCGATTCCCGAAAAGCTTTATCCGTTTGCGCCGCAATCAGAAAATTAAGATTGGGGGTCGATATGAAAAACGGCCTTTCTTCCTTTATTGCCCGCTTAAGAGCTGAAATTGCAGAAGACGTGTCCACCACATCGAAAGGTAAACCGCAAAGACACCAGGATTGACTATAGAAGGCTTCCATTGAATGATTTTTATAATTAGTTAATGGAAAATCAAAAGCTTAAGCTGAAACCACGTATTTTTCAAAGAGTCTGGAAAGCTGGCCGGCATTGTCCTTTAAATTGAATTCCTTTTTAACTTTCGAAATCGCATTAAGGTTTAATTGTTTTGATAAGGTTTTATCCTCAATTAAAGTACGGATTGCATTTGCAAGCTGTATCTTATTCCCCGGTTCAACCAATAAACCCGTTTCACGGTCTATAACCAGTTCCGGGATGCCCGATAAGTGGGTGGAGATGACAGAAACCCCAGTCAACATGGCTTCCATCAGCACTACCGGAATGCCATCCATATCCCCAGCGGTGCCTTTCTTACAGGGCAAGACAAAAACATCCAGCTCACTAAGAAAATCGGGGATATCAGAGTGGGCGATCGCTCCGGTAAAAGAGACGCAGTCGTCAGACAGGCCTAACTCCCTGGTTAATTCCGTCAATTGGCCCTGCAAGGGGCCTGATCCGGCAATGACCAATTGAAATCTTACGCCCTGCTTTTTTAATTCACTGGCGGCAAGCAACAGATCATCGGCGCCTTTCTTTTCCACCAATCTGCCAATAAATCCGATTTTAGGTATGCCGGGCGAGTCCGCTTTTTTCCTGCCGAGAAACTGTTCGGCATCCACTCCGCAGCGGACAACCACGATCTGATCAGTATTACACCCTTGCTGGCGAAGAAACTCCCGATTGAATTCAGAAATGGTTGCAAAAAACTTTGCTCTTTTGACTTTTTCAGCCAATAACCACGCCCTTTCGAACAGGTCATTGGCATGAGCCGTCACACTGAAAGAGATATCCGACAAGGAAGCCGCATACATGGCAATATCGGCAGGCACATGAGCAAAATGCACATGGATATGCTGAACGCCATGTCCTAAAAGCTGTCTGGCAAGCACAACCGAATAAAAAAAGCGAAAAGCTAGGCCACTTGCCGTTCGGGATAAAATACCCACCTTGAACATATCCGATAACAGCATCTTCAGCGTAATCAAATACCGAAGCGGATGCTTCAACAAAAACAAAACATTCTCTTTTAGTACAACGTGTTTTTTTTGCGCATACAAATTGAAAACGCTCGCTTCCAAATCAGTCAGTTTTTTGTCGGACACAGGAACGCCAGGTCGATGAACTGAAAACGGCACGACGGAGTAACCTAACTGCTCCAACTGAAAAATTTCGTTATAAACAAAAGTTGCCGATAACGCAGGAATCTCAGGGGCAAGATAGGCTAGCTTGTTTTTCTTCATAGTTTTAATTAAATTATTAAATCAGCCTTTCCAAGCCGCAGCCTGCTGCTCATTTAACTCGGCAGTAGCTCGCTCCTTGCCTCTCAGCAAACAAGCCCATTGATATTTCCTTATAAACTTGGCTAACTCTTCATCCTCAAATTTCGGCACACCTTTTAACAAGCTGTTTAAATATCCCCAGAACATGGCCAGCCCGCCTATCACATAAGGAGGACGCGTCATGCGATATAAGGCAGAGGCCAGCATATAGATCATTCCGGTGCCCATGAAATACTGGCCAAACCCATGTCGCATCCTCCCCACAAAAATATTCTGCTGACTCGATCCCATCGGACGTAAATGAGTAAACCTTAAATCTGGCTCATCCCAGCTAATGGCAATCCATCCCAACTGCCGACAACGATGGCCATCGATCCCATCCCACATGACTTGCCGGACAAAGCCGCCAATCTGCTCGAAGCATTGTCGCCGATAAAATTTTGAAGCCCCGATTGAATTCTCATCGCCACAACCTTCACTAATTAAATTGCCGCTGTTTTTATCCACATAATAAGGCTTACCACTACAAGTACCTATCCTGGGGTTTTCATTCATTCGCTGAATTAAAATCTCAAAATACCGGGGCGGCATGATTAGATCCAAGTCCAGCTTACAAATAAAATCGAACTGGTTTGAATCAACTGAATCATAACCTTCGTAAAAAGCCTCGATCACGCCCGGCCCCACGCTACGATGGCCGCGATTTGTGCGCGTTACAATCTTGATGAATGGATAACGGCTCGCATAATCAGCCAAAATAGCCGGCGTTTCATCTGTAGATCCATCATCGACTATCACCCATAACTTTGGTTGAATTGATTGCGCAATAACACTGTCCAGTGTTTTTTTCATGAAGTCTGCTTCATTGCGACATGGCGATACTATTAGATAATTAGAAATGTTATTAGTCATATATACCCTAATCTGAATTTGTATTACAAAAAACTTTATTCAGCTATCTTATAGCCGATATCAATTTGCCATTATTTTGCGCTGAGATTTCTTTTGTATTTTTAAAGAAAGTGCCTTGCCGAATGAAATAAATTTTTTCTCGTAATAAAAAGTTGACATATGAGCGAGAGCAAAAAGAACAGCAAATAACAACGGACGCTTTATATATCTTTCAATTATTTCGCCTTCGCCAAGCCATGTATAGCGTAATCCTCCATGAATAACATAAAGCGCGTATGAAACTGAGGCTAGATAGAAAAGAATCTTACTATTCATTAATCGGGATATATGATTAGATGAACACCTGAATAATGTTGAACCGACTAACATAGCCGCTAAATAAGGCCTAAAGTAATTCATAAATCCACTTTCAGGATGGCAAGATAATAAAAGAAGAGCAATTAATATCCATTGATTTATCCATCCTAGGAACTTCTTTGGATATTCTCCCAATTTATCGTTAAAAGAAAGCGCTAAAACTCCTCCCGCAAGAATCTCATCAACCCTGTACCAAGTATTTATGGCCACATGCACACCATCGTGAGCCCGATATAATGTCACAATTAAACAAAGCACAGGAATAAGCAATAATCCGCGCCCTTTCAAAAGAAGCACAAGAAAAGCAATTCCTATATAAAATTGCATTTCAACGCATAAACTCCAGAGATGGCTCGTCACTGAAGTTAATTGCATAGGCGGCCAGTTGGCATAAAAGAAAAGATGCGCCAGATACTGGTTTATACCCGACTCAGCTAAAAACAATACGATAACGATATATAACCAGGCTAATGGAACAATACGAAATAGTCTTCTAATTAGAAAATCCAAAACATTTTGTTTTTTCAACAAAAAATTTGTTATCAGGAACCCGGACAAGGTAAAGAACAGACTCATTCCCAATGGGCCGGCTGTTTGATTTAATTGCCAGGTTTTTGGTCCTAGAGGCAACAAGTGGGCAAATAGTACAATTAATATACTCAGACCGCGCCATCCATCCAAAACCTGATAGCGATCCGCTCCTGCTTGCGCTATTGCCACTTTTGCCATGTAGTTTTTCTCTTGGCTTGAAACTCAATTGGTTACAATCGACCATCCACCTGATCAGATGGCAATAGGTATTTAATATCATAAATAACATGATTTTCCTTACCTAAAGCCCTTATTCCATGCGCTCCCATCTTTTTAAACTGATCATGTGAAACAGCAATAATAATGGCATCATAGGTTTCAGCTTCCGGCTTATCTATCACATCGATGCCGTACTCATGCTTAGCTTCTTCCTTACTCACCCAAGGATCATAAATATCGACATTGGCATGGTAAATATTCAATTCATTGACCATTTCCACAACTCGGGTATTTCTTAAATCAGGGCAATTTTCCTTAAATGTCAGGCCCAGCATTAATATTTTTGAATTAACAATACTAATACCTTTCATTGCCATGAGTTTTACGACTTCACCGACGACAAACAGTCCCATATCATTATTAATGCGCCGGGCGGCGGAAATTAATTGTGGATGATAGCCTAATGCCTCAGCCTTATGCGTTAAGTAATAAGGATCGACACCGATGCAATGCCCGCCGACCAAACCAGGGCGAAAAGGCAAAAAATTCCATTTGGTGCCCGCAGCCTCTAAAACCTCTTGAGTATCAATGCCGACACGATTGAATATAAGAGCCAACTCATTCACTAAGGCAATATTGATATCACGCTGGGTATTTTCAATGACCTTTGCCGCCTCGGCCACTTTAATACTGCTCGCCTTATGCGTTCCGGCGGTAATAATTGAATTATATAAATCATCAACAACGGTTGCGATTTCGGGCGTGGAACCTGAGGTAATTTTAAGGATATTAGTCAGCCGTCGTTCTTTATCGCCGGGATTAATTCTTTCAGGACTGTAGCCACAATAGAAATGCTGATTAAAAATCAACCCGGAAATCTTCTCAAGAATCGGCACGCATACTTCTTCCGTGGCTCCTGGATAAACCGTCGACTCATAAATGACAATATCGCCTTCCTTGAGATATTTGGCTATCAGACTTGTAGCAGATTTGACCGGCGAAAGATCCGGATTTTTACTTCCATCGATAGGTGTGGGAACGGTTACAATATAAACGTTGTATGAAGCCAATAAAGCGTCGTCCGATGTGCATGTGAGCATAGTTGCCTGCGCCAACTCTTCCCTGGATGTTTCTAACGTAGAATCTACCCCCGCTAATAATTCGTTCACACGGGCTTGATTAATATCAAATCCCAATGTGGGAATTTTTTTACCGAATTCAACCGCTAAAGGCAACCCTACATAGCCCAAGCCAATTATTGCAATTTTCAAATTTTTATTCATATCCGTTATTTAAATTTTTTATTAATTATTTGGCCAGGACTACCATAAATAGCTTTTCAAGTGAGAAAAATCTTAAAAATACCATTCATTGTACTGATCTGGATATTCTTGCTGCTTCACATTACCAGTATCCGAACATAAGATCCCAAATGAATACTATCAGATATTTATTGGACTGAATTATTACTCCGTATTAAGCATACCATTATGTATTAATTTAGCCCTTAGTGGAAAGTCAGATTGCATTAAAAAACAAACCATCCGGGGCGGCCAAAATAAAGATTTATAAACGTAAACTTATAAAATCAAATGCTATTTTTTAGCGTTGACGCTAAATAATTTTGGCTGGTATACCTACCGCCGTTTCACCCGCCGGAACATCTTGTAAAACCACAGCATTCGCACCGATACAGGCATGATCACCTATCGTAACTGCACCCAAAATTTTTGCACCTGCACCAATGTCAACGTGACCACCGATATTTGGCGGCCCTTCTCCATTTCGAGTACCGAGAGTTACCTGTTGGAAAATAAGACAATTTGGACCAATCCTCGAGTCTGGGTGAATCACGACCCCATTAGGATGAGGCAACAGTAATCCACCTCCAATTTGGCTATTAATAGGAATATCGGCTCCGGTTAGCACACTCCAGAAACGGTGACGTATTACTGCGACTTTTTTCAACAATACCCGCCAAGGATTTCGCGATTTAGAGTTCCGCTGGTAATCTCGTATACTTGCCAGAAGGGAGCGAGACGGGTTCCACGAAAAAGTTTTTTTATATTCGCGCGACCAATTTGGTACTTCGGCGGAAACCCCTACTGATTTTTGATTATTTGCCATCGTGCAGTTATTCTAAGTTTACAAATCTACTGATAAACCGTTTACTCAAGTCAATCCATTTTTATTTAAAGTCAAAGGTCGATAAATGCGCCAGAGAAAGCAGACTCTAAAATAGGATCGCCAACCTTAAAAACAAAATCCTACTTATACTTTTCCTTAAATGCTTCGATAAAAACAGATAATTGGTCTTCATCAAGATTATTAATACCGGCTGCGGCTTTTCGACCACCGCCACTAGGAAAATTTGAACAGAGTTCGTCGGCACCGGCTTTATTATTCAACGGCGCTCTAACGCTGACTTGATAACCGCCATGCACATTGTGCGTCAGAACAGCATGTGCTATATCAGGATTCTGGTTGGCAAGCTCATTCCCCCAAACACCGCTCACTCTTCTCGCCCATTTCTCATCGGGCAGAATATAAAGCCCGACAGCATTCGATTGGTATTCGGCTTTAACGCTTCGGGCACGGTTCATGTCATCCTCATATCCCGACAATAACTGATCATAAACAAGCCGACTGTCAGCAATAAAATCAAGCGGTGAAGCATAAAGCACAAGCTGTCGGTATAAGGAATCCGGTAAAAAATGCAAATCATCAAGACTTGCCCCATAGCCGTTGTAATTTAAGCAAATGCCTAACATTTCCAACTGCTTTAACTGCTTATCCAATAAATTAAGCCGACTGGCCGCCCGGATTGCGCTATCGCTCAAATTATCGCCGAAGGCGGCAACCACAGCCCAGGCGGTAAATTGCCCCTCAAGATACTGATCGACAAGCAGACTAGTACAAGTGTTCGCGTTCGTGTCAATCAAGCTTTTCAGCCGGCAATGCACAGGCACTTCCCCCGGATAATGATGATCGACATAAAAAACATCCACATCCTGTTCGAGCAACTTGTTTAAACGGTCTCGATTCTTATCCATGGAGATATCCAGCACCACCACCTGATCGCCCGCTTTGGCATCAACTCTTTGCAATAGCTGGATATCACGTTTAAGACCCGTGACTAAAGTGGATTCCAACGGTCTAGCGAGACGTAACTGAACAAGCGCGCAAATGCCATCCGCATCCCCATTAAACACATCAAAATTCATTTGTTTTCGCCTTCATAGCAATCAAATAACATTCCTGTTTTTCAGCAAAACCAAAACCTGTTCCACGCATTCATCCAGGGACATTGAACCAGTATCAATAGTTAACTCAGGGTTTTCAGGCCTTTCGTAGGGAGATGAAATCCCTGTGAAATTAGCGATTTCACCTTGACGGGCTTTTTTATACAACCCTTTCACATCCCTTTTTTCACAAACATCGAGGCTGCAGGCGCAATGAATTTCAATAAAATCGTCGGAAGTCAGCAGGTTTCTGGCTAGATCCCTTTCCGCTCTGAAAGGTGAGATAAAAGCCGTCAATGTAATAACGCCCGCTTCAAGCATCAACTTGGCAAGTTCGGCGACTCTGCGGATATTTTCGCGACGGTCTTGATCGCTAAAGCCTAAATCGCCACACAAACCATGCCTGACATTATCGCCATCCAATACGAAAGTACGGCAATTAAGTTGGTGCAACCTGTCTTCGACCGCATGGGCCAATGTGGACTTGCCTGCCCCGGATAAGCCGGTAAACCAAAGTACAATGGAACGGTGCTGGTTCAACTGTTCTCTTTTGGCGCGAGTGATCGTGGCATTATGCCATACTATGTTTTTATCTAATTTTTCCATGGAGTTTTTATTATGTGGGTTAAACTTCCAAGCTAACAGGTTATCTGAACCAATAACCTCATAGTAAATATCAAATAGCGAATCTGTTTTTTTTATTTCCCGAATGAATTTTTCATTAACATTAAATTTTCTCCCTATACGTTTTCCTAAGACGTAACCTTTAATTTCGAGCGTCGAGTTACGCTATAGCTAACCCGACCTACACTCATCCATACCGGTTGGCCTTAAGGCATCTTAAGCCGTCGGTTGAGCCCAAACCCTGTCTGACTCGGCTATTCCATTTCGGGAAATAATATCAGCCCCCCTAACGAAACCATTAAGCACCACCTTCTCATTTATACTCAATCAACCGACCTTTTCTACCCGCCAACCGATTCCATATAAACTGAAGTTGCCCCAACAACTCTGGAAATTTACCTAATACCAGAAAAAATGCCCGCAACCAGTTATTCCTGGGCACCTGCTCACCCCGCAAAGCCAGGCGCCCAACCTGTAACGGATAGACTAACAGAAGGCTCCATCCCGCCATCCCTTTAAAAAACGCTACGCTTATCGCCACAACCGGAATAAAACAGCCCCACAACCAAGGGCTACGCGATTCCTTGACCCTAAAGCGTTCCCGTGTTGCACCATGTAAAAAAAAACCTTCGGCAAAGGCATAACCACCGCGCTGCGCACGTTTCCACCACTGACTAAACCGAGTTATCGCCGCATCGTGCAGGGTCATTTCTTCTGCCAACCGCCTTATTCGCCAACCGGCGGCTCGCAAGCGCACACATAATTCAGGTTCTTCACCAGCAATCAAATCGTCCCGATAACCCTCTACAGCAGCCAGTGCGGCTACTCGCATCAATGCATCCCCGCCACAGGCTTTAGCATCTCCGACAGGCGTATTCCATTCCATGTCGCACAATAGATTATAAATCGATTTTTCCGGATAACGTTCCCGCCGCCGCCCAAAAGCAACAGCATAAGCACTCTGCTCGTCTAAAAATTTTTTTGCTGTTGTTAACCAGCTGGAATTAATTTCACAATCACCATCCACAAACTGTACATAATTGATATCAGGGTAATTATTCAATAACCATTGAAAGCCTGTATTTCTTGCGCGGGCAGCAGTAAACGGAATAGTCAAATCCAGTTCGACGACATTGATCCCCATCCCTTTCGCCATTTGTACGCTATTATCCTGAGACCCTGAATCGACATATACAATTTTGCTGGCAGCTTTTAGCAGCGATTGCAGACAGATTTTCAATCGCTCACCTTCATTTCTGCCTATGACAACAACACCAATATCGCTTGTACTCATAAACGCTTCCATTCCGGTGCTATTGAAGCTGTGACCTGTTTAAAATTACGGCAGTTTAAATCAATCCCCAATTGATCACCCAATAAACGCAAATCCTCATCAAAAATGCTTTCTAATTTCTGGCGGGCTGAATCGGAGAGGGTTGGGCGCTGCTTCAGCGTAAATAATGCTTTAACCTTATTACGCATGGATTGCGGTATAAAATTCCGCCTCAGCGTAGTCGCCAATTCTGAATCGACTAACAAATCATAAAAAGGAAACTTACGGATTCTCTCGTTAGAAATGTTTTCAGCAGGAATTTCCTTCCATACAGGCTTTTGACTGTAACCAATAAATTGACAAATTCGTTCTAAATCGGCTTGCGGATTAATTCTAAGGTTATCAAAAAAAACCGGCAAAACGGCATCAACACCAAATTCGTCGAAATAAGGTTTCAGTTGCCGATGATAACAACTGTATTCAATCAATTCGGGATAGAGCTCTATAGCCTCTTCTATGTCGCAGGAAATCACCTTTTGCGACCATTCGTGCATATAGTGCGATACTAAACGATCGATCGGATGGCGCATTACATAAATAAATTTCGTGTTCTCAAGAGCCTGTCCAATCCTGGGCACAGTATGCGGATACGTTGGCAACTTGGTGTAATGTGTGCTGGACTCGCCGCAGATATCATTCGGACCGGCGCTTTCAAAAAGTGACGCATACCACTCCAATCCACGAGCAAATTGATCATCATCACTGAAAAAATTGGGTTCCTTCGGTATTGACATAAATATACCCGGCTGCAGAGCCAATTGGGAGTGCAAGGTACTGGTAGCGCATTTCATGCCGCCGATAATAATAAAATCAGGCTTTATCATAATTATCCGGGTGAACGTATTGTTTTAGGGGATTTGTAAAATTCGTCCATATGTCTCGCCATTGGCGTTCCGAGATATCAGGCGTATAGGCCGATGACAATAAGCGGCGCAATGATGAAATTAGCCAGCCTGAAGTCCATAACAAATTGGCGGCTAACAAGCCTGATCTACCATAAGCCTGATAAAAATAGCGCGTTCTTGATTCATAAAAATAGCGCGGCAACCGTTTGCGCAATCTAGCTTGAGATTTAAGCGGCGAAGTACCGCCCCGAAGATGCACAACATGGGCAGCAGGCTGATGAAGTACTCGCCAGCCGGCTTTTGCAGCGCGCTGGCAAAACTCCACATCTTCAAAATACATGAAATAGCCTTCATCCATCAGGCTTATCTCTTCAAATACCTCCGCCCGTACCAAGACGCAGGCAAAGCTTGTCCAGTCATAAAAAGATGGTGTATCGGATACAGGTTGCGGAACGACAAATTTTTTGAAAGCTCTTGTAATTAAGCCTGTTTTCGCCGAAGAGATGAGTTGACTGACTGGCGAGTGATAGCGAAAACAGCTTTCTTGTGGTGTCGCATCTGGCCATTCAAGCCGTGGGCTCACCAAACCCGCCTGCTTATTTTTACAAGCTGTATCGAGCAATAAAGCAATCGCTCCTTTTCGTACTAACGTGTCACTGTTTAGTAATAAATAATAATCAGCTTCGACATAACAAATGCCACGATTATTTCCACCTGAAAACCCTGAATTCTCAATTGAAGCAACTAAGTCGACCTGTCGCAAAACATCTTTTTGATCTATCCAGCCTTGTATACGCTCACAAGAATCATCCTGTGAATTATTGTCGACAATAACTACTTTAACAGATAAATCACTTAATTCCGGGAGTAAAGATTCGAGACAGTCGATTGTTAATTGAGGAGTTTTGTAGTTAATGATAACAATAACCAATAAGAATTTATTTTTGGTATTCACATTGCTCATTGCCGACATAATACTTTCAAATGATTAATTCTTTTTTTGAAGTTGCTATCGAATAAGTTATTATTAGCAAAACTCACAGCATTATAGGAATAATTTACCAGTTTATCCCTATTTTTTGACAAGAAAATAATAATATTTGAAAGTGCAGAATAGTCATTCATCTTAACAGAATGACCAATATCTGTTAACTGTAAAATCCCATCAAATGCTTCATTACTATATCCAACAATGGGAACACCACAAGCTAAAGTTTCTATATAAGTGCACGACGGATCACCTTGCCGATGACAACATACGAATAAATCTACATTATTTTGAATTGTCGGTAAAAGCTCTGATTCAAAATCAAGTACACCACGCATAAATACAACATCATCTAGTCCGTACTTAATTATATTTTTTTTTATATCAGATTCTAAAACACCAGAGCCGAAGATAGAAAAATTAAACTGAAAATTATTTTCCTTCAACTCACGTGCTACTTTAATTAGATGGTCTGCACCTTTCATTTCAATGAGTCTGCCAGAAAAAGCCAATCTAATAGGCTTATTTTTTTCTAAATATTCTAAGCGATGTTCTAATGAATCATGGCTAATGACTTGTTCGGGCTTAACTCTGTTATCGAAATAGAGCAAGGCATTATTGTTGATTATTTTATATTTATTATAAGTGGGAGTGCCATTACATTGAACTCCAGATGCTATTTTTATTGATTTTTTTTGTTTATAGTTTTGCAGAATTGCCCAAGTTATCCTTCTAATTTTTAATAAAAAATTAACTCTGCTCGTTTCAATAATTTGTATTTGGGTATTCAATGAATACTCAGTAATATATACACAAGGAACTTTTAAAGATTGACATAAACTACTTATACTTACATTCTTATAAGACATTCCAGCCAAAACAATCGAAGCATCTTCAATATCTTCTTCACGAATATTAAAATCAATAATCCTTATCTCAAATGGGAGATCTAGCGTTTCAATTACTACTTCATCCATATTTGTGCTAGGTTTTTTTGTTACACGCAAAAGCGCTTTAACATCCCCATTCCAATACTTGCAATATTCTATGACGCCATCAATAAATTTTTTTGTTAAACATAGCTGCTGTTTTGAATTTAAAGTACATTCTAGTACTGGAATTATAATCAGGCTACCCATAATAGACTTCATTATTTATAGGTTAGAAATAATTTGCTTGGCTTTATATTCTTGAATATCTTTATAAAACACAAGTCGGCTCAAAATATCATTAGACAAACCCGTAGTATCAGTTAATAGATCATCAAAGGCTCGCTCTAATTTTTCAATAGTTAATTCACTAATAAAAATATTAAATTTTTCCATACCGATTGACTCCATAAAATCATATGATTTGCTAGCATAGCCAAGCATAATAGATGGAACACCGGCGCACGATGCCAAAATAACTGAGTGTAATCTGGTACCAATAAAACAATGTGTTTCACGTACTCTGTGAAGGTATTTTTCTGTATCATTATAAACAGAAATTATTACTGGATGATCAATACCACATTGATGTATGAAATTTTTTGTCAAAGCGTAGTCGGCAGGATTTATTACATAAAACTCAACCTGCCACCCGGCATCATATTTGCTGCCAATAAACTCAGCGTAAGTAGCAACTCCTTCCTTTGGAAGTAAATCTGTTCGAGCACCGACATTGACACCTATAACTTTTTTTTGCACAGGATTTCTATGTGGTAGTGCCAATGCACATGCAGAATCACCAATGACCTCAGATTCGATTCCTATTGTTTGTAATACCTTTTTAGACTGTTCACCTCTGACACCGATATATTCACAATCCGATAACAATGACTTCCAATCCAGCAGCCAACTTGGTGTATTACCATTTATATCAATTGCACCAACTCCCGTTCCGAACACTATCTTGTGGCCTGCCGTTTTACTCAGCCAAACAAATTGTTCTCTAAATGGATTTGTACCATCGCTTTTATTGTCACCAATTAAAGTCCCCCCTCCCAGTACAGTCAAATGTTTATCTTTATTTCCAAGTAAGGAATTTATAAGGTTAAATCTTGTCTGCTTAATTGCATGTAGATTTATCTCTTTAAACAGTATCCTTGTTGCATGCCATATTGCTTCATCACCTAAATTATTACGGCCTATAAACCCATAATAAACACATGGATTACGTTGCAGCAAACACATTAATTCAGATTTCATCTTTTAACCCTTCTGCTACCTACGGAAACCTGCCCGGATTTTGCTAAAAGTAATGCACTTTCGAACATCTCAACAGCTTCTGTCCATTTATATTTTATTGAAGTTAAATAAGCAGACTCAGAGTAAAGTTTCCATTCGTTATTGCTCATTTCTGAAATAGTAATCATTGATTTAGCTAGAGCAGATGCATCATTAATATCTACTAAAAAACCATTCATTTCATTTATTAGCATCGGTGCGGCACCGCTTTTTGTCCCTATTACTGGAGTGCGACATGCCATAGCTTCTAGAATTGGTAAACCAAAACCCTCTGATATGCTAGAAAACAACCACGCATCACACTTACTATAGATATTTTTTAATTCATTCTGTTTAGGTAAACGATAATACTCAGTACTCGTTGGTAATGAAAAAATCTGCTCCGGTTCTGTTGAACCAAAAGCAATTAACCTCATATCTGGATTACTTCTTTTTGCAATAGCAAATGCTTCAAAGGCAATATTACACCCTTTATAAGAACGAGGAGAGTACATTACCCCAAAAGTAGGATTAGATTGCTTATTGCGTACAGGGGAATAAAATTGCTTAGAATCAACACCATTAGGAACAATCTGTATATCAACAACATTATGCAACACCGATAAAGCGTCCGCAATCCATTGAGAAACCACAATTTTTTTATATGGGAGATTATAAGTTGCTTTTACTCTCTCTATAGGTAACCAAGGGTGCACTTCATAATGTTGAATAAAATATATCTTTTCACCTTTATTGCTGGGATAACCAGATATCCATTCCGCTGTATTCCAAAATGTTGCAATAATAACATCGGCATCAGGGACATCGTTGCTGGTTACTGGTCGATGTGTATCTAACAGCTTCAAATCATAGTCTGCATTATCAAAAAATGAACGATTAAACCCAGATTTAAACGTATATCCTTTCCACTTTATTGTTTCTTTTATTTTTTCTTTTAACGTTGGCAGCTTTTCACCTGGCGAGACAACGGTAACAATATGCCCCCGTTCAGCAAGAAGCTTTGCATAAATAGATACAACACGTATTCCACCGGTAAAGTTTAATGAGGGCACAACAAATGTAATTTTCATACTTTTTATTCGTTTATTTCATATAAAGATGTTAGATTTTAATATATTAACTTTGAGTGTTTAAAATATAAGAAATCACTATCTGAAACCACCCTGTCAGTATTGGATAATAATGAGATTACCATCTTTAACCGATAACACTAAAAACTCCTAGGAGACTGTCGGATTATGATTCATCTGGATTAGCAAGGCATTGAAATAATTTGAAAAATACTTTCCTAACAAAAAGCAGTTAAAAAATTTATTATTAAAAATCAATGTCTTATGTTTTTTGTTGATTTTCATCCGACAGCCTCCTAGTCAAACTATTATCATCTAAATTGAATTTACTTATGAATGTGCATGAAATAACTTGAACGTCTGTTGGGACAATTTCGCTTATTATCATATTTTTAAATCAATCCTTACTAGTTAGACCTGCGCTATAAGAACCTGCCGCCCTTCCCCTTGTGTCTTGCTTTCATCAAAAATAGCTTCAGTACGGCCGAGCAGCACACCAGCCACCAACCATAACCAAGGTGCCAACGAAGCATTAGGTAACTGGTCTAGCATAACTATCCCGATAAGAAGTGCGTGTGCCGATAGAAATGTCTTTTCTTGTTGCGTTTTAGCCCACTTAAAAACCGATACGGCACGAAACACCGGCAACGCCAAAAGTCCGAATTCAGCGATAAAACCCAGCCAGCCGAATACTCCGAAAGTGATAATCCATTTTCCATCCGTTACAGAGATATCATCGCCAGTCTCTTCATTATGAACACGATTACGTCCCCAACCACCCCAACCAAAAAATAAGCGTTGCCGCGCATGATTCAGCAACATATCTTCGTTTTTAAAACGGAAACCCAATGATTCCGCGCGTTCAGCACTCACTGATTCAGCCCATCCCATCAGGGTCTGGTGAGGAAAAACATTCATGATACTCATGCTCGGATAAAGCAGTGCTATTAATACCAACATTCTGGCTGCTCGAAGCTGAGTTTTAAATGAAGTCATTTTAATCAAAAGAAATGCAGCATAACCATACATAACGGAAGCTACACTTTTACACAACAATAGCACTAACAATAAATAATAAGAAACGCCTGCCGGTGAAAATCTAAGCACTTTGATTTTTAACTGCCAAAATACTGTTGCCGCTATAACTGTAATGGCTGCAAAAAAAGCTACCCAAAGCCCATGCCCCATAAAAACAACTGGGCGAAAACCGTCAAATCTTCTTTGCTGAGCGAAACTATGCGGGAAATAACCATACAACCAGCTATGTAACTGAGGACTCATGCGCACCTCGAATAACATCAACAATGAATAAAATAATCCTGCCAAAATAAGAATCCGAAACAGAAGGGCATGATCCTCCTCGGTCCGAAACAGCTGCCGTCCAAGAAAAAATGGCATAATAATAATTATCTGATTGATTACTGCGGATAGCGCGTCATAGTGTTCCATCGGAGGCAATCGGTAACCACCGACAAAAATAGCATCACCATTCAATTCCGCGGTAATAAAAGGTTCTAATATAAACAGTAGCAATAACCAGAACACCCAGTCACGGCGCTGACTAAAAAAAGAAATTCTCCGACCTGCTATAAATCTGCAACCTAAAAAAGCTGCGAGAGCAGGAATGGATTCCTTGCCAAGAGGAGGGATCATCGGTAAGTCAACCATTGTTCTGACCGGCAGAAACATATGCCCGCCAAGAATAGTCCATAAAGTCGCTTCCGTTACTGATTTAGATCGATATAGCCATACAGCAACCAATGGCCATAAGGCTAAAATGACGTAGGCAAACCAACTAGAATTGTACATCTTCCATTAGGATCATAAATACATAAGAAAATTAAATTTTATGAGAAATATTTTTTAATCTATTTAAAATACAGATAACTCAATTCTATCGAGCAATTATTACCTGTTGTTATTCGATAGCTAAACTTCTAGACTGAAGAACGGAACTCAGCCCATCCTGTTTAGCTATTATAAAAAGCATCAGGTACAATCAAGGCTTGTAATTAGTCGCTTTGGTTCCAGGTAAGTGACGCTAACGGCTAATAAATCGAAATGATTTTTTAATCGTCCGTATTAATTGTTATTTGAAAGTTAATAGTTTTGCCTTTGGCACAATGACATTGACATGATACCTCCGCTCAATCAATTTTTTACATAAATTGCACAGACTCTGTCACTCCAGGTATTGGAGAGTCTGCCATTATTAAGTTTACATCATACTACTAGTATTTTCCTTATTGTGCTTCCAACCAGCCAACCTATAGCAATAAATGGCAACCCATAAAACTCAGACTTAATACGGATAAATAAATATTTTTTCATCAGAACGAGAGAGCAAATTAATCGTATGAGCGAGGTCAAAGCTATCACCCAGACAGCCCCTCTCATACCATAAAAATAAAAACTTATCGGCAATAATAAATACAGACTTAATAATTGAACAGCTATTTGCACCATTTCGAGTTTTGGTTTACCAGTAGCTAAAAAACATTGGCTTGCAAGCATATAACCAACACTTATTAAAGTTATGGATAAAGTCTGTAACATCCAGCCAGCTTCGCTGTATCTGCTGTCATACAAGGTAGCGACAATATAACTACCCATTGAGTATAAAATGCCAGCTGCAAACATTGTTATCGCATCGATTTTGTACCTGACTTTGTAATAGATACTTTCCAGTTCTGATGGGTTATTTCTGTTTGTTTCACTCAATACAGGAAAAAATACTGAGCTAACTAATTTCATCAGTAAATCTTTGACTGCTGTTGCAAGAAAAAAAGCCACTGAATAAACACCCAACATTTCGGCACTTATTAGCCCACCGAGAAGCAATCTATCACCCTGATTTAACAAAAAGCCTAAAATAGAGGATGCAAATATCCATTTGCCAAAATGAATGATTTCACTAACTGTCTCACTATCCCAGCAAAATTGGCAACGTTCACCTATGTTTTCAGTATGGGATAAAATCATTTTTGTACTACTCGAAATAACAGTGCCGAATACCAGCGCCCATATATCATGAGTTTTCCATGCCCATAAAATCATAAAGACAAGGCCAACTAATTGGCTGATAATTTCTATCATCACTAGTTTCCCCATCATCAGTTTTCTATTTAACAGTGATAATTGGATAGAATTAAACCCAGCAATAGCTGCCGTTATCGACATAACAGCCAATATCAAGGGTAAGTCAGTGTTACCATAAGCAGTATCAGGTGATAAATAGCCAAATTGATTAAGATAATATAGGCTTGCACTTATAACTAAAGTGATGGAAAAAATCAAAAAACCTCTGATTATCTGAATTGTCCAGGCCGTATTTAGGTAATCGCGTTCTTCTCCACGCTTGCTCTGCACAATATTCTGAAGCAAGCCGACATCGGAAAACATCGCCAAGCCCGCTAAAATCACATTCACAATGGCCATTACCCCGAACATTTCTGGCACTAGCAAACGGGTCAAAATCAGATTACCACCAAAGCGCAAGAACTGCGAAAACAAGTGTCCGGTTAGTACCCAACTTCCTGCTTTGAATGTCCGTTTCTTCAAACTGATAGCTTGTGAATTCATTTTTTAATTACCTGCTGAGGAGCTAGTTATTTCTATTACCACCACTGGATATTTACCAAACTACGATTAGTTTAATTTTCATATTATCTACGTTGCCTGTTAATGCGTAACTTCTCATTGATCTCAAATTCCAGACGTTCATAATAACGTCAGAAATCTTTCCTATATAACGTTTAATGTTTCTAGCCTCGAGATAAATACGGACTTTGGTCTTATTAATGCCGCTGTTACCGATTACAGATTGTTGTCGTACCTTTTTGCCAATGCGGAAATAAATGTTGGCTAATCCAGATAATTATTTATAAACTGAAAAGGGCGGAGAAAACGGCGACTTTTGGATAAGAGACTGGTGATTATTGAAATGATTTCAAAATCTACTATATGCCCTAAATACTGTTTATAATGATTATCGAAACAAAAACAATTGCACATAAAGACGCTAATCCGATGTCATTAAGTTAACAGTATTATTGACGGCATAGCTACCGATAAAACCGATAATAAAGATTAAACCATCCATAAGCGCATATATTAATTTATTTACCTTGACACATAAACCTCATTTGCTTCTATATTGATATTTCCTGTATCGGGAATAACTATACCCTGTTTACCTCTGTTATTAGCATCCAGCAAATCAATATAATTGCCTGTAATTTCTATACGATCGGATTTAACGGTATCCTCAGGCCTATCGGGCACCTTAATTCCAACGAACCCAAAATCCTGGGAATGCGTTATGGTATTGTTCAAAATCTGTAAATCCGTGCAGGAAGCGCAGCCGATACCTAAATTGCCGACATTGATTATCTTGTTGTCAGCAATCACAACATTACTAAAGGATTCTTCTTTATGGTCATAACCGGGATCAACCGCAATACCCCAACACGATTGATGGGCGGCGCCAATATCTTCATAAATTGTATTATTTTTAATGGTCAAATCTTTTATAACCCCATGAACAACCAGGGAAACACCATAACATTTGCCATCCACTATAGCTGATTTGTACAGGGTATTATTAGAAACCGTAATGCCAATATTATAGTCACCAGCGATATAAATATTATGGTTAAATTTCTTTTTAGCAAACCCATTATTGATGAATTTATTATGATCTATTACACAGTCCTTACATCCCCCTAGCCAACCTTGGCCTTTATTATTAGTAATAACTGAATTTTTTAAAACTATATTTTCATTGATCTGATTTGCCCCCATATTAGGCGCATTAGCGCCCGCTGAGTACATGCCGATATCAAAACCATTTATAATAAGTCCATCAATTGTTACAAAATCCACATCGTTGTATAGGAAAACACCGTTACCGGTACCATTTCCCTTGAGCGACAGATTCCGGACCACATAGCCTTCATCATGATCGGCCGGACCGCCATCCTGGAAATTCAAAACCCCGTTAGTGCCGCTACTTTTAATAATTGGCAGTTTGGCATCTGTAGGCGCTATATTTGGAGGTATATAATCGGCTATGGTGCAAGGTACATCCTGAGTACAGTTTTGGTTAAATAGCCCGGGATAAGAGGAAGTAAATGTTCCGCCTCTACAAAATAAGATGGATTCGCCAGCGTTTAATTTACCAAATTTTGACATGGCATAATCAAATGTTGCCCAAGGTTCATAGGGTGACGTGCCGGAGTTGCCATCACTTCCATTGTTACAAACATAATAATCCTGTGCATAGGATGAGCTTGAAAACAGGCAAAACAATAAAAGAATCCGCTTAACATTAAATATATTTTTTTTCATCATCACATCCCAAAGCAGCTCAATCAAATTTTTAATTTAAACAATTTTAAAATACAAGGCGATTATTTTCTATTTACGCACATTAAGTCCCTAATAGAAAGTTAGCAGGTAAAAATAATCCCGTTAGAAATTTTTCCAACTGCAATAATCGGAGCCAAGTTTTCTCGCACAATATAATTTATTATAGTCAAACTTATTGCCAACCACATTATTGCCCATCAAAAATATGTCTATTGATAATCAGCGTAATGAGTTTAAAACTTCCGTCCTTCTAGAAGTTATCTTATCGTGAATAATCATAGACAATAACTATTACTTTCCAGAAATTTTGGCCGGTCTACTTTAATTTACCCTTAAGAAGGGACGTTAGAGTCGGGTGATTTTTATCCCGTTTGCCCTATCGGGTCATGCCCTATCAAACTTTAACGTGCTTTGCCGCATCGGTGCCACATAAGTCTCTAGCATTAGCTGCTCGAGCCCCCCTTTCTTCGGCAAGCCAGGGAGAACCTTGTCGAACCTGAGTTGCTAAGGATTCGGTTATGTCGATATCCCTTCAAGTTAAGAGCGTTCCTGTGGGAACGATGTCTTTATGCCTTTTGAATATTACGTCGCGATTTAAAATGGCCCAGTTAGTCCTTTAGTCGCGATGAGGGCATCGCTCCCACTTCTATATTCGCCTCCCTCATGTGCTGAATGTAGTGAAGCGCGTAAATTGCGATCGATGCTCCTTCTGTCACCGGTATATCCCTATTAACCAGGAAAATTGTTACGGCCGAATCCTAAGGAACGCGCATAAAATAACTTCCTCAAGTGCGCGGACGAATTTCAGATGTAGGTGCGGATTTATCCGCACAGTGCGAATACCCTGAAGGGCACAAGTGAATTCGCACCTACAATTCCCTGATTTATTCCATGCCCATTACTAAATAACTTGTTCACTCATCCTTCGACAGGCTCAGGGCGAACGGTAAAGCATAGGTTCACACAGTGCGAATGAATTCGCACCTACAATCTCGGTTAATAATATCCTTGATGATCGGGCAGGGTTTCCGATTTGTTTAGTACGGTGCCCAACAATTGAGTGCCCGACAGCATCTGCAAAGCCCTAGTTACTTCTTCCGGTTTATTGCCGCCCTCTTCAACCACCAGCAAGGCTGCATTGAAATAGTCCATACTGGCCAGAACATCATCCGTGGACAGAATGGGCGGCAAATCAAATATTATGATTCTTGATTCATAACGGCTTTTTATATCTTCAATCAAACTCTTCATTCTGGGGCTGGACAGCATTTCCGAAGCGTCTATCGTCTGGCTTCTACCAGGCAATAACACTAAACGCTGAAATCCGGGATTTATCAGGATATCAGATAACGCTATATCGTTTTTTACGGTCTCAGTGCCCGTTAGCCAATAGCCTCCGGGATTTATCAGAATATCGGACAAGGGTATATCGGACATAAGGTAATCTTTCAACCCCAGTTCGACCTCTAGATCGAAATACCAGTGTAATTTTGGATATCTTAAATCCAGATCAACAAGCAGTACTGTCTGATTGACCTCCATGGACATTGCGATAGCCAGATTGGCAGCAATCATCGATTTTCCCGCGCCTTGTGTCGGAGCGGTGATGGCAAAACTGTTCCAATTGTTTTCCCGCAACTGTTTGAGGACTTTGGTGCGTAACATCCGGAATACTTCGGCTCTCGGATCATGCTTCAGCATCGCGACCACTCTGCGCTCTTTCATCACATCCTGATTGACCGCCTGCACTTTGGTCTGCGCATAGACTATCGGTTGGTCCTCGGGATGCTTGTTTTTTTTTGGACCGGCAGGCTCAGGTTGTTCCAATTTATTGTTTTTATTTAAAGTTTGCTCTATCTGTTCCAATTTCATTGCCCCATGTTCACTGTTGTCCATCTATACCCGATTGTATACCTATTGCTGAGAGTATAGATATATTTACATGTGTACGGCCTTTTCTGTCGCGATATAAATAATAAAATCTGCATAAGAAGTTTAAACCAATAATATTGCTTTTCCCTTAATAGTTCTTCTGAATAAAGTTATTTCATGAAAAGCTCTAATTTCGTTTATTAACTGATGTTATGCGCGCCACGTTTTTTGTTCCGTTTATTGCGGTAGCGATTGGTTGTTAAATCGATCTTTAATTAACTCATGATGTTACTTTATCGTATTAATTTAGGCTCTTGCGGGTCAAATATCATAAAGAGCACAAGTAAAATTTGCAGAGCATTCATAATAGTGCTAATAAATTCGCACCTACAATTTACTGGTCAGTGCGTAGGCTGGCTTGATAAACCCAGCATTTCGAATGCCCCTTATGCTGGGTTTCCGCAAAGCTCCAACCCAGCCTACTACGCGCTTAGAAATAACCTTGTTCTTACGCGTAAAATTTGTAGAGTACTCATAGTGCGAATACCCTTGCAGGGCACAAGTACCCATAGGGCATAAATGAATTCGCACCTACAATTTATCGTCATTATTAGATTGAGTACTAGTGTTTTATATCAGCCCCAACCGGTTCCAGGCTTTGAACCATAAAATATCAAGCGGCATGTAAAGCATATGCACGGATACTATCATTCCCAAAAACAATATTCCCGCTATAATGCTGAAGCTGATAATATTTTTTCTGGTCCGATCCCGGTCTTCCTGATTTTCAATATATGGCACTACAACCAGAGGCTCCATCCCGGTAATATGCGCCAGTGAACGATGCCCTCTGATGCTGCCGTCCATCATTTCCCTCAAATAACCGGCACCCAAACCGGCACCCATGGAAACCATGAAACCCATGAACAGTATTTTAAACCGGTTAGGTTTGATTGGTTTGCTAGGCAGACGCGGTGGTTCCAGCAAACTGAATTTTTCAGCCTTTTGCTCTTCCTCCAATGTCTGTGCCAATTTGGCTTCAAGTTGCTTTGCCTTGAGTTCATTGTATTTAGCTTTGTTATTATCCAAATCCCTCATCAATTCATAGTAACCACGTTCAACTTGATGCGTTTGAGACACGCTCATTTCCAACGATTTTAATTTTTGCTGCAATTCGGCCTGGTGCCTTCTAATGCTGGCCAGCTCAATATCAGCCACATCCATTTCGCTTTTAATTTGCAACATTGCTGGATTATTAGTAATTTGATTCGCCAGCTTTTTGGCTGAGGACGGTTTTTTCGAATCCGTCAGTTCGGCTACTTTGCGTTGGGCAGCCTTAACATCGGGATGATTATCAGAATAGTGCTGCTGTAATTTTGCCAGTTCCTGTTTCGCTTCCTGCAATGTGGGACTTTCCCCAGACTGCTCAATGTTTTGTTCCGCTTCAAGTATTTCAACTTGTCGTTTAATTCGTATAACGTCGGGGTGTGCTGGTGAGTATTTGCTCAATAAACGTGCCTGTTCTTGTTTTAGTTCTGCGAGCGATGTCGGCGCATGTCCATCGGAAGCCGATGAAACAAGTAGACCTTGACTGGCAACGGCCATTTGCGACCTTAAACTGATTTTCCGTTCATCAAGCATTTTTTCCCGCAGGCCCAATTGCTGGATTTCACTTTCGATACGGCTGATCATTGATAAATTGACAGACAATAATTCCGGCAGGCTGTCCCTGTATTTTTCTTTATATTCAGCCAATTCATTTTCAATTTTCTGAATATCGAGCTTGAATTTCTGCGCCTCTTCTTCCAGAAACAGGGTTGTTTCCTCGGCCCGTTCCGTCCGGTTACGGACATTTTCGTTCAAAAACAAGGTTACCAGTTCATTGGTGACTTTTTGTGCCTGCTGCGGATCTTTATCATCAAATGACAATTTGAATGCAAGGGTTGCCTTGCTGTGCCTCCCATTACTGATCACATCGGCATTGACAAGCTCAAGGTGGGCACTCATCCGGAACTGTTCAGCCAGCTCCGCCGCCGTCAGTTTTCCCCTTTCCTTAGGGTACAGGCCAAATTTGTTAATGATTTTCGTTAAATTGTCGGTCGTCATAACCCGTTGCTGAATCAGGCTGATGCGCTCGTCCGCATAGCTGGTGACGGTTGACTTGACCAGATCGGTTGGAATTTGCTGCTGCTCAATCAAAATGGTGGCTTGCGATTGAAAAACCGGCGGTAAAATTAATGCCACCACAACACTGGCGATCAACAATAAAAGCGCGGGGATGGCAATGATGTATTTACGCCTGCGCGCCATTTGCAGGTAATCTTTCAGGGTTTTAACATTTTCTTCCATTGCAGTCTCTATCTTGAAATACTTAAACCGGGCCAATTGTAATTAATGGATAACATAAATATATTTGAATCTCCGTTTCCTGTGGCACCCCTTGAACCAGTTATTGCTGCGGAATTCCCGCTATCCTGCTTTCTGTAGGCATAGGATGCCGACATCAACCAATCCTGCGTTAATTTCCAGTCCACATGAGGTGAAATCCGCGTATTAGTGCGGCTTATTCCTAAGCTGTCATCATCGCCGCTGGCTGAATCCGTTTCCTGATAGCTGGCCGCCACCCCGCTCGAAAGCCGTTCGGTTATCTGATACGACAAGTCCAGACTGACCCGTGTTTGTTCAGTTAACTGTCCCTGACCGGAAGGCACTAGCGACCGGCTTACGCCGA
Source organism: Methylobacter marinus A45 (assembly GCF_000383855.1). Lineage (GTDB taxonomy): Bacteria > Pseudomonadota > Gammaproteobacteria > Methylococcales > Methylomonadaceae > Methylobacter > Methylobacter marinus. The sequence continues at coordinate 3,427,628 of NZ_KB912877.1, read as the reverse complement.
AATTTGATGACAGCCTTTCTCCTTTATAGTGAACACCGACGTCCGCTAAAAACCCTTCTGTGGTATTTTGCTCGATTGCCGTCAACAGACCGGGGATAATCACTGTCTCTGTGCTTGTGTCAGTGATTCGCCCGCCAATAGTACCGCTGAATTGCCATTTTTCAGAAAATTGATATGACGATGAGAGATTTATCCCGTAACTGTCGCTGTTCGAGTTTACCTGCCCTGTCGATTCATAATTTGTATAAAATACGGAAATGGACTGCATAAACAATTCACTCCACTGCCGCTGCCAACCTATATTGACCGACTTATTTTCGTTATCATTAAAATTATTAAAGTCGGCTCCATTATTAGAACCGCCGTTGGAATAGGTTGATTTTGAATAGGAGGCTGAACCGATCAGACTATCCAACTCCGTAAATCTATAAGAATAGCTTGGCGTGACTGACAGGTTTTTACGATCCGCATTGGATGAAAAATTACCTGTGTCCTGTTCCGCGAAATTCTGGCTGGGTGCAATAGAGTAATTTGCACTTAATCCCAGATTACTACGCTCGGTCCTATAAGCGGTGATCAATCCGTAATGCTGCGGGTTGTTATTGAACTGTTCTATCTCAGTATAATGCTGGAGGCCATAACTGGCCATGCCCACTATATCCCACACTTCGGTTTTACGCGTAAAATTAATGGTAGGCGTTAAGTCGTAAATAACCGAGCCTTGCGGATTTTGAGACATTCTGACATTGTCGTTATAGGATAACGCCTGATTTATAGTGGCATTTACCCCCCATTCAGCGGCATCGATACCTGAACAAAAAGCGAATGCACCAATAATGAATGCTATCCTCGCGCGGCTTGCATAAGACTCTTGCTTACTGAAGATTGTTTTCATGTGCTCAATCTACGCTTATTGCTTAGTTTATAAAGCGCGATCAAGGCACTACAATGACATCTCCACTCTGCAGCAAGTGGTTATTTTCCAGTTTATCGCCGTCTTCCGCATCGCTGTACTCAAACTCGATGGATTCGGATTTGTCGCCGTTACGACGCAGAATGACAATATCATTGGCTTTTGCGAATGCTGTCAAACCGCCGGCAAGACTCAACATCTGCATAACATCCATCGGTTGATACATAACGAACTGGCCGGGTTTTTTCACTTGGCCGATCACATAAATAGCATTGCCTTCAACCGATTTGACCGAAATATTAACCACCGGATCGGCAATATACTCTGCGAGTCTTTCTTTCAGAATAGCCTCTATCTGATCTATCGATTTACCGGCAACCTGGAAATTTCCAGCTAGAGGGAAACTGATGCTGCCATCGGGTAATACACGCAATTCCTGTTGCAGGGCTTCCTCATTCCAAACCGAAATATCGAGAATATCACCAGGGTTAACCGTATATTGATAAGAGTCAGCGCGGGCAGTTTGAATAAAAAAAATCGTTGACAGCAAAACAATTCTGATAAGAAACGACATAATTTTTTATTTCTGTTTTATAAAAATTAAAAAAGGGGCAGAACGCCCCTTTAGTATAACGGAAAAATTAATTTCCTTATGCAACAGATTGTGCTGAATTGCCTTTACGACGTGAAAAGCCGACCAATCCCATCAAAGCTGAGCCGAATAACCAAACGGCAGCTGGAATTGGTGTTTGAACATTAAGAGTATAGCTACCAGTTCCATGAGCTAGTACATTTATGAAATACTGAGTATTTGCTGCCAACAAATAACTAAATTTCCACTCAGGACCAACCTGAGTCGCCGCTACTAGTAATGTAGTTAAAGAACTGTCCGCATAAAGATTAACCCCATCTATAAATGCAGTGCTTTGTGGCGTTGTAATTGAGAAAGACGAAACGTATGAAGCTCCTGGATTAGATTCAATACCCCAAATATGATCGACCGAGCCCGAAATTTGGCCAGAACCGGAAACCAATTGACCGGTGCCACCAAAATTAACCGCCATATTAGCCTGATCAGTCAAATCGGGATCTGCTTCTGTTAGTGTTAAAGTAGCCGCGTTTGCACCAAAAGAAAGTACGGACAATAATACAAAACTAAAAAAAATTTTTTTCATGACAAAAACCTGCAACAAATTATAAATTATCATAATTTGCAACCCGACTATCTTGATAAAACCATTTCTCAAGACTCGCGGTTTTCCGCCCCTGCTTCACAACAGGTTTGGCCTTAATCATCCGTGAAACATGCCAACCACCCGGTTGGTCACGCACCATACAACCCACCACTCCTAATATTTATTAATGGCATCCAGCCGTTAATTTCAAAACGCCGGAAACACTACTTTATGCCACATTAATATTTAGAACTTTCATATTATTTGGGAAAAACCAAATAGCCAAAATACCTAGGCTGAAGGAATTTTTGATAAGTTTGCACAAAAATCAGCAAACCCTTTACCCCCTACAATCCGCCCCTTATAAAATGGTATAACTTCATTAACTTTGTTCTTCCTGAACGTTAAAAATCCAGCACAGTTGCGATTATAATTGTTTTTTTCTATTTGAATATTGTACTAAAGTACAATATTCAAATTCGCTAGTAGGCCTTCGCTCCCAAAAAACCTTTAAATATGGTCAAAAATATGATCTTCATATCTAGCCATAGAGACCAGTTTCTTATATAGGCCAGATCATATTCTATTCTTCCTTCCATTTTATCCAAGGTATCCGTTTCGCCTCGATATCCATTGATTTGCGCATATCCGGTTATACCCGGCTTTACCTTATGCCTGAGCATGTAACCTTTTATTTGTCCACGATACCATTCGTTATGCGCTACCGCATGAGGCCTGGGGCCAACGATTGACATTCTTCCCTGTAATACGTTAATAAATTGAGGCAATTCATCCAATGATGTACGTCTTAAAAAAGCACCCAATTTCGTTACCCTGGGGTCATTCTTTTTTGCTTGTTTAACCTTATCGCCATCTTCACTAACAGTCATCGTTCTGAATTTCCAGACGACTATTTTTTCGCCGCCGATGCCGTATCGCCTTTGTTTAAAGATCACGGCGCCAGGCGAGCTCATTCTAACACTTATACTGATGATTACAAATGGTATTGCAATGATTATTAAAATAATCAGACTTAACAGTATATCGAAAACTCTTTTTATAATGCCGTCAACCCCATAGAACGGGGTATCAAGTATACTGATGACAGGTATGCCTTTTATATGATGCAGGCTGGATCTAAGCAGATCAAATACAAATAAATCAGGCACATAATAAACCGAAACAGTTGAATCCGATAACTGTTCAATCAAATCCTTAATTCGATGCTCGGCTCGTAAGGGAAGTGTAATATAAACAATATCAATAGCGCCCTCCTTGGCATTTTTGATCAGTTGCTGCAAGTTTCCTTCCAATTTATTTTCAGCCAGGACGCCCCTGCCGTCCTCTATTTTCTGCCGGTCATCGTAAAAGCCGACAAAATGCAGCCCCATTGATTCATCTTCGATAAATATCCTTTTTAATTCGCCCCCTAATCGCGTTGCCCCGACAATCGCAACGCGACGGGTATTTCTGCCATTTTTTCTTATGATAGCCGCAACGGTACTGATAATAATGTGCCAGGATACTATCTCTACAGGCACCATTCCTATCCACATCCAAAAATACTGCCTAAAAACAGGATCTACCAGGGGATAAGCTTGATCGGCACAAATTATTACAATTAATACCCAAAACCATGAAATAAGAATACGTTTTATTTCAGCCTGAATGGATAGGCCTCGACTGTGCCGGTATAGCTCATTGAACTCTGCAAAAATTCCGAAGGAGACAACTGAAATCAGAAGCCACCAGGTATACTTACGATCCCATTCAATAGCATGGAGCTCAAGAATCGCCCACAACGTCAATCCGATAACGATAACATCCAGCAACCTGATCAAGGTAATTAATTTATTAGTGTGAGGGCGAATTATGCCGAACTTTTGAGCTCTGTTCACTTTGAAAAATATTTCTAAACTTTATTGAAGATTATTGGGTGATTAAATCGAACCGTTAAGTATCAATGATTCTAAGGCATTTCAGATATCGCTACAAGATAGTAACCTAAGTGTCATGATCCTCCTAATAAATCTAAGCCACGAATTTAATTCCGGTTTTTCAATTGTTATTTCGCATTGAGTCGATTGACTCTTTATAAATCAAGTTATTCCGATAAATTTATCAGGCTATTAATTGTTATCTCATAATCTGATTTTCAATAACTTGTATTTTTAATACTACTTTCTAGAGCCCAAAATAAGCGGCAATAACATTCAATTGATGCCTAACCACAGCAACTTATAGAGCTAAACGATCAACCTGCTCAAGCAGATCAAAAGTTCCAAAATGAAGCGCACTTCACTCTCCTATTAAAAAATTAAGATAAATACCTTACTCATCATTACCTTACATTAATGCGATTCAACCAAGTATTGCCACTATAGATTTGGGAATTATCGCTTAATTAACTGCTCTATAAGAAAGCGAAAGATGTTGTTTCCACAGGGAGTGCGTTTCACTGGAAGCTTGCTTTGGTTATGGGGGAAATGGATGGCGTAACCTGTCATTGCATTCTCGGAAAACAGTGAAAACCAGTACTTAGCAATGAGCATGGAATAAATTGGAGAATTGTAGGTGCGAATTCACTTGTGCCCCCTGAGGGTATTCGCACACTTGAGGAAGTTATTTAATGCGTGTTCCTTAGTCAGTCTTGTTCTGACGAGTAAAATTTGCAGAGTATTCATGGCATGCGAATAGTGCGAATACCATGAAGGGCAAAAGTACCCATAGGGCATAAATGAATTCGCACCTGCAATTTAACCGCCATTTAAATTGACTGAGTGCTAGGCGACCGTTATGACCTGCAGCGCCTCCAGTCGCCTTCATTGGATGGCTGGAGGCTAAACATCGATCCCATTTGTCCCTATCGGTCACTGCCATGAAGTTAAGCCGGAGGGTTCAAACGGTTAAGGCCTAAATGTAATGACGAAATCCCTACGGGTACAAATGGCGCAATGTGATATCGAAATGCTGTACATTTTTCTTTATAAGGCAGGAGAAATGCTCTGCCCTATCGCTTCTGGAACCTATTAATCTTTCATGGATTAATATCGGCAGGAGATATTGGAGGTGTCAAATGAACAAAGGTAACGTTGTACCTGCGGAATCTGTTGTGGTTGTGGATTTTCAAAATTATAAAATTCGGAGTATAGCCCAAGAGTATGTCAGGCTTTTAGCCGAGTACGGCGTCGAAGCCGCCTCCTTATGGAGCATGGATAAAGTAACCGATAACATAGAAAAAAAGCAGTTTAACCAGTTTGTCATACAGGAAATGCGTAAGTACGGTTTTGTCGCTCGTGAACATTGAGTAATAAGGAGGGCAATTTGAATCCGGTCATTTGGCGGCCATCAGTCAAACGACAAGAAAAGGCCAATATTAGCCGTTTTATGGAGAAAGTACGCGAATGCCGCGATGTCAATGTCACGGATTATGAAGAGCTATACCGCTGGTCCATAACTGAACCGGCGGCATTTTGGGATCTGATGTGGCAGTTTGCTGGCATTATCGCTACCTGCAAAGGGACACAAATTGTAGCGGATGCCGACAAAATGCCCGGCACCAAGTGGTTTCCAGAGGCGCGGCTTAATTACGCGGAAAATCTGTTGCTTAAAGGCCATGAAAACCAGTGCGCCATTATTTTTCGCGGCGAAAACGGCGAAAGCCAACACATATCTTATGGCGAGTTGTACCGCCATGTTTCGCAACTTGCGCAAGCGCTGCGCAACGATGGCGTTATACTGGGCGATCGGGTTGCCGGCGTTTTGCCGAATCGGCCTGAAAGCATTATCGCGATGCTGGCGACAACCAGCCTGGGAGCGGTATGGAGCAGCTGTTCGCCTGATTTTGGTGTGGCCGGCATTGTGGATCGCTTCAGCCAGATTACCCCCAAGGTATTATTTGTCGGCGACGGTTATTTTTTCAACGGCAAAACTTTTGATCGCACCAGCCAGATAGCGCCGCTGCTACAAACCATGCCATCCGTTGAAAGACTCGTGCTGATTCCCGTAATCAACAGCTTTGACGGGGCAAATGAAAATCAGGTGACGCTTTGGCAGGATTATATCGACGGTTTCCCTGACAACCAGCCCATTGCATTTGCGCAGATGCCATTTGATGCGCCGCTGTTTATTCTTTATTCATCGGGCACGACAGGCCCTCCCAAATGCATTGTCCATGGCGTAGGCGGTACGCTAATCCAGCACCTGAAAGAGCACAGGCTGCATACCGATATTCATGCCGGCGACTGTTTATTTTATTACACCACCTGCGGCTGGATGATGTGGAACTGGCTGGTTTCCGGCCTGGCATCGGGTGCGACACTGGTGATTTATGACGGCTCGCCCCTTTATCCTTCGGCTGATTCCCTGTTTGATTTGATCGATGCCTACCGGATTAATTTCTTCGGCGTTTCCGCGAAGTATATCCATGCGCTGAAAAAAGCCGCTATTACGCCTAAGGATACGCATAGCCTGGCCTCGCTCAGTACGATTTTGTCCACCGGATCGCCGTTGGCGCCGGATAGCTTTGATTTCGTTTATGAGTCGATAAAATCCGATGTCTGTTTATCCTCTATTTCAGGCGGTACCGACATCATTTCCTGTTTTGTCCTGGGTTGCCCGATTCTGCCGGTCAGGCGCGGCGAAATTCAGTGCCGGGGACTGGGCATGAAAGTCGAAGTCTACGATGATAAAGCGCGGTCAGTAACAGGCGAAAAAGGCGAATTGGTTTGTACGGCGCCGTTTCCTTCCATGCCGGTTGGATTCTGGAATGATCCGCGCCAGCGCCAGTATCATGCCGCTTATTTCGAGAAATTCCCCGGCGCCTGGAGTCACGGCGATTATGTAGCCCTAACCGATCAGGGCGGCATGATCATGTACGGCCGATCCGATGCCGTTTTGAACCCGGGAGGTGTCAGAATAGGAACGGCGGAGATATACCGTCAGGTAGAGCAAATCGATGAAGTGTTGGAAAGCCTGATCGTCGGGCAGGATCACGACGGTGATTGCCGGCTTATTTTGTTTGTGGTGTTACGCCCTGGCCTACAATTAAGCGATCAGTTAATAGCCGCCATCAAGCAACACATCAGGCAGAATGCCTCGCCTCGCCATGTGCCGGCACTCATCCTGCAAGTGACCGATATCCCGCGTACCAAAAACGGCAAAATTGTCGAGCTTGCGGTGCGCGATATCATTCACAGCCGACCGGTCAGAAATCAGCAGACGCTGGCCAATCCCGAAGCTCTCGAACAGTTTAGGCAGTTTTTGCCATTGCTTGGGTGAGCCGTCTTAATCGCTAATGTGCAGACAATTGGCTCAGGCGCCTAAAGGTTCGGCGAAAAATATCAAGGCCATCCCCGTGGGAGCGATGCCTACATCGCGACTTGCCGGACGTCAGTGGATAAATCAGCAGGGCCGAATCATTTATGCCCTATGGGTACTTGTGCCTTTCAGGATATTCGACCCAAGACAAACGCCAGAGTGGTGCCGATACTAACAGGCAGCGCCCGCCCCCTCCGGGACACAAGCCAATTCAACCCTATGTATTCAAAATAACCGTCGCGCTGGCGGAGCTGCTATACCTCGAATTGTGTCCACTTCAGTGAACAGCCGCCAGTTCACGGCGCTGCTCATCCAGACCATCCCAAAAGGCCGCAACGCCATCCAGCATTTCACATCCATAATGAATGAACTGATCTTCATCCAGTTGCCGGGTAAAATAAAGCTCTTCAAGCTCTTCCTGCGTATGCGAAGCGTGCTGCGCCTCCAGCTTATCGTGCCAGATAAAAAACCCCAATGGCAGCTTAAGGCCGGTACGCTCATTGAAGCGCCTGAAGCCTTCGATCAACTGCCCCCAGAATCCGGCCGCGGCCCAGTTTTCCACCGCGTAACTGGCCGCCTGGGAAATCTGGTAATTTTCGCCACCGTACAATCGGATCAATTCATCACAAAAAAACAGCGTGGATTCGGTCCCATGTTTGGGTTGGCCTATGTCGGCAAAATCCAGGCCCAATTTTTTAGCGATGGTATACAGCCATTCAAAATGGCCGGCGGAGAAATGAAATATGCTGCCCTCCACGCTGCCTTCGGTGGAACCCAGGCCATGGGCATCGATTTTTTTTCCCGGAGGCTTGAAGCTGACGCCCAATTCATTAGCCAGGATTTCTTTTGATGCCCGCATGGTTTCCAGGGTGTCGGCATGGATCATTTTATTAAGCTGGGCGATCAGGAACTGGTTGGAAAATACGGAGAACTGAATGATAAAAGCTTTAATCTGGTTCAGGTTCTGGTTGCCTTGTTCAAACCATAGCGCATAAGGATTACAGGTTATCACTCGATGCTCGAGCAGTTCCCTGTCGATGCGACGCTGAAACTGCAGAAACTGCCGGGCCTTATCGATGGTATATCCGTCTTGATGTGCGTTAAGAGCCGTCAGGGAAGGTAGACTTAATCCTTCGATATGATGTTGTTGTGCAAGGCTTTTCAATGATTTATAGAGATCGTCTCTCATGATGCGCCTCTAAATTCAAAATAACTTTCAATTAAGACTGAAATTCGGCCAGATAGTGCCCAACTCACGAGCAGGCACCGCCATCAAGCCAAGGTCCAGTCGTTCGTCCTGGCCTTCGGCCAGGCGAGACCGGAGGCTTTGCCGAAAGACCCGCCGCGAGCGTTTTGAAACTAATGCCTTCCAAGTTGATCTTATGGGTTATAGCTTAAGAAGAAGGCAATACGATGAATAATCCATCAAATCCAGTCGGCACAGATGGCTTTGAATTTGTCGAATACACGGCGCCGGATACCCGGGAGTTGGAAAACCTGTTTATCCGCATGGGCTTTACGGCAGTCGCCCGGCATCGTTCCAAGGATGTCGTGCTATACCGCCAGGGTAATATCAATTTCATTATCAATCATGAACCCAGCAGTTTTGCCCAGGCCTTTGCCAAGGTGCACGGCCCCTCCATTTGTGCGTTTGGTATCCGCGTTAAAAATGCCGCCGAATGCTTCGATAGAGTGCTTAGCCTCGGCGCTGAACCCCAGCGTAACGATATCGGGCCCATGGAACTCAATATTCCGGCTATTCGGGGCATTGGCCGCAGCCTGATCTACCTGATCGACCGTTACGGCGACCATTCCATTTATGATGTCGATTTCGTGCCGATCGATAATGTGAATTTAAAGCCCGCAGGTCTCGGACTGACCGACATCGACCATCTGACCCATAATGTTTACCATGGCGGCATGGACAAGTGGGCCGAGTTTTACCGGCGCCTGTTCAATTTTCGCGAAATCCGTTATTTTGACATTCACGGCAAAGCCACTGGCTTAAAATCGCGGGCCATGGTCAGTCCTTGCGGCAAAATACGCATCCCGATCAATGAACCGACCGACCCCAAATCCCAGATTCAGGAATACCTCGACGCCTATCATGGCGAAGGCATTCAACATATCGCCCTGCATACCCATGACATCTATGCCACCGTGGAGCAATTGCGCGCCAACGGCATCGTCTTTATGGATGTGCCCGATACCTACTATGATGCCGTCAATCAGCGCGTGCCCGGTCATGCGGAAGATCTGGAGCGACTGCGCCGCGACCACATACTGATCGATGGCGCACCGGGGCGGGACGTCGGCCTGTTGCTGCAGATTTTCACCAACACCGTGATCGGACCGATTTTCTTTGAAATCATCCAGAGAAAAGGCAACGAAGGCTTTGGCGAAGGCAATTTTCAGGCACTCTTTGAAGCGATCGAATTCGATCAGATCAAACGTGGAGTCATCTGATGAGCTGGATACGCATACCCAAAGTGGAAGGACAAGCGTCACGTCAGGCACATGCCGACCTGCCGGCCGGCACTTTCGAGCGCGAACTGGGCAGGGAAGGCTTTTACGGGCCGGCGACGCAGATGCATCATCGTCACCCGCCCACAGGCTGGCAATCGGTCGATGGACCGTTAAGGCCGCGCGCCTTCGATGCGAAAAAACTGTCCGCGGCCAGCAATTGCCCCTGGCACGCGAGCTTGCTGTTCACCAACGCCAATGTGCAGATCCGTTTTATGACATTGCAAGAGCACATGGATCACTTGGTGCGCAATGCCGACGGCGATGAGCTGATTTTTATCCATCAGGGCTCCGGCGATTTGTTCTGCGATTACGGCCACTTAGGCTTCAATGAAGGCGATTACCTGATGCTGCCGCGCGGCACGCAGTGGCGCATGAATGTGACGGAACCGGTCCAGGCGCTGTTGATCGAGGCCAGCAATGACAGCTACCGGTTGCCGGACAAAGGCCTGGTCAGCCAGCAGGCGATTTTCGATCCGGCGGTGCTGGACACGCCGGCCATTGATGAGGCCTTTATCGCCCAGCAGGATGAGGCGGAATGGCGCGTCATGGTCAAGCGTCGCGATCAATTGAGCACCATCACCTATCCGTTCAATCCGCTGGATGCGGTCGGCTGGCACGGCACCTTGATGCCGGCGCGCCTGAACTGGCGCGATATCAGGCCGTTGATGAGCCATCGCTATCATGTGCCGCCGTCGGCGCACAGCACGTTTGTCGCCAGCCGTTTCGTCGTCTGCACGTTTGTGCCGCGGCCGTTTGAATCCGACCCCCATGTCCTGAATGTGCCGTTTTTCCACAGCAATGACGATTACGACGAGCTGATTTTTTACCACTACGGCCAGTTTTTTTCCCGCGATCATATCTATCCGGGCATGATGACGCTGCATCCGAGCGGCATTCCGCACGGCCCGCATCCGAAGGCGCTGAAAAATGCCGACAGCAAGCGCAGCGGCATGACCGATGAAGTGGCCGTCATGGTGGATACCCGCGATGCCCTGGCCGTCTGCGAACAGGCCACGGCTATCGAATGGCCGGACTATGTGGATTCCTGGAAATGAAACTCGGCACGCTTAAAACAAGGCACCGGGACGGCGAACTGGTCGTGGTCGACAGGCAACTGAGGCACTATGTCGCAGCGCCTGATATTGCGCCGACCCTGCAAGCGGCCCTGGACGACTGGCGGAACATCCGCCCCCGGCTGGAAGACATCTATCGGGCACTGAACAACGGTGCCTGCGAATCGAAGCCGTTCAGGCCGGAGCAGATGGCCGCGCCGCTGCCCAGGGCTTATCAATGGCTGGACGGCAGCGCTTACCTGAGCCATGTCGAGCGCGTGCGCAAGGCCAGGGGCGCTGAATTACCGCCCGCGTTGCTCGAGGACCCGCTGATGTATCAGGGCGGCTCCGATATCTTGCTCGGCGCCTGTGACGCCATCCTTGCCGCCAGTGAAGACTACGGCATCGATTTCGAAGCCGAAGTCGCTGTGATTACCGATGACGTTCCCCTGGGCGTTTCGGCGGCTGACGCCGCCGCCCATATCCAACTGGTCATGCTGGTCAATGACGTGTCCTTACGCCACCTGATTCCCGGTGAACTGGCCAAGGGCTTCGGCTTTCTGCATGGCAAGCCAGCCAGTGCCTTCTCGCCTGTCGCCGTGACGCTTGATGAACTGGCTGACGCCTGGCGGGACAATAAACTGCATCGGCCGCTGACCGTGCATTGGAATGATCAATTATTTGGCCAGGCCGATGCCGGCACCGACATGCAATTTGATTTTGCGCACCTGATCCAGCACGCCGCCAAAACGCGCAGCCTGGGTGCCGGCACGATTATCGGCTCGGGCACGGTCAGCAATTATGATCGGGCGGCCGGCTGTTCGTGCATTGTCGAGCAACGCGTCGTTGAAATCGTGGAATCCGGTGCGGCCGTGACACCCTTCATGTATTATGGGGACCGGGTCAGGATAGAAATGTTAACGTCGCAGGGACAGTCCATCTTCGGTGCCATCGAGCAGGTCGTCAAGCCATGTCCATAATCTTGTACAGTTATTACAGAAGCTCCGCCTCGTTCCGGGTGCGGATCGCGCTGAACATCAAACGAATCGATTACCAGATCCGCCCCATCCATCTGCTGAGAAGCGGCGGCGAACAACATCGGGAGGATTACCTGAGGCTTAATCCCCAGGGCCTGGTGCCGACCCTGATCGACGGCGGTACCGTGCTGACCCAATCCTCGGCGATTATCGAGTACCTGGAAGAGATGTATCCCAGCCCCGCATTGCTGCCGGAATCGGCCGTTGACCGGGCCTATATGCGTTCCCTGGCGCAACTGATTGCCTGCGACATTCATCCGCTTAACAACCTGCGCGTACTGCAATATCTCAAGGACACGCTGAATTATGACGACGCGCGGCACGCCTGGTACTGCCATTGGGTTCAGAACGGTTTGTCCGCGCTGGAGCTGTTGCTGGAACAGCATGACTGCAATGGCCTGTATTGCCTGGGCGACCGCCCCGGCATGGCTGATGTGTTTCTGATTCCGCAGGTTTATAACGCCTTGCGTTTTAACTGCGAGATGCACGAATTTCCTTTGATCAGCCGCATTTATGAAAACTGCATGCAGCAGTCCGCGTTCCAGAATGCCGCGCCTGAAAATCAGCCCGATGCGGAAGATTAGGATAGGGGCGGATACCGTCCCGTGGGAGCGATGCCTACATCGCGATTTAAACCGCCCGGCAAGTCGCGATGTGGGCATCGCTCCCACCACCGGGCGGCATGACTATCTGTCCGTAGTAACATCATTTATTCAACGGGCACTGATAAATATAATCCACTGACTTTAAACAATAGTGCTAAAAAGACAATTACCGAGCGATGTTGAGCGATTTTTATCCCCGTTTACCGTTCTCGGCGGCCCGCCGATAAATCATGCCTTCCGTAAGTGCTAATTCATTCGCACTATACTCATACCAGCAAAAGTAAATGCAAATACCTTATAAAATACCTGTTAATTATTCATAATCAAGAAAACCGGGATCGAATAATTATCTAAAAAAGAAATACAAAACAACTTAATGAATCTAGTTCTGTCGACTATACTTGACTCAGTTCCGATTTTTTTCGGAACTGTCTTAACTATACTCATCACGCTTCAAAATCCGGCGCTATTCTTCCCTCTCCTGATGGGGAAGGCTAGACGGGGGGAATCTAAATAATCCGGATTTTGATTAAAAATAATAAAAATATTCTGGAGTTCTATATGTCATTTAATAGTCGACTTATAACCCTGTTGATTCCAACCTTGCTGGCCACAACCACAGGTTGCGATGGCACCCATCCTTTTAAAAATGGCGGTATAAATCGACCTGATAATAAGGCGGACGTGGTTTTTCTCGACCAGGGCTGGACCGATGACGATCGGCAGGCTTTCTATTATTTATCTCAAGGTTCTGAATTATTACCCTATCACTGGTTTCTCGCTCTGGAGCAAAGTGATAATGACGGGCTGTTTCGCTCGGATGAAAACATGAAAAAACTGGGGTATATTCCTCAAAAGGCCGATAAAAACCTCAATCCTGACGGCTTGCCCATCGGTTTTGTCAAAAACGAGAATCCGGCCGCCATTTCGTTCAATATCAAAAAAGAATTCCTGGGCGCGTCTTATAACCAGGACAAATATCCCGTAACCGACACCTGGCTCGGACAGACCTGCTCCAACTGCCACACGTCACAGATTAATTATAACGGCCACCTCATTCGTATCGACGGCGGCTCCTCGCACGCCGATCATGAAGGTTTTCTGACCCAGCTGGTGGAATCCCTGAAGGCCACCACGTCAAATCCCGATAAAATGTCCCGTTTCGCCCGCAGGGTGCTTGATCCCAACTGGAATCAGGGCGAGCAGGATGCGCTTAAAGAGCGTGTGATAGCCTATACCCAGGTTTTAGACGACCTTGTCAAATTGAACAAAGGCAGCGTGCCTTATGGCCATGGCAGACTGGATGCGTTCGGCGCGATTTTAAACCGTATCTGCGCGACCAATTTAGACATTCCCGGCAATAAGCGCCCTTCCGACGCGCCGGTCAGTTACCCGTTTCTATGGACCACTCCGCAACTGGACTGGGTTCAATACAATAGCTCCGCGGGCAATCCATTGGCCAGGAATGTCGGCGAAGTCATGGGCGTCTATGCGCACCTCAAACTGACGGGTACTCCGGCCACCGGCCAATTTACCTCGACAGTCAATATTCAGAACCTCGACCGCCTGGAAGGCTATGTCGAAAAGCTGCAGGCACCGGCCTGGCCCGCTGAGCACCTGGGCAAAATTGATCCGGTTAAAGCGGAGATGGGCAAGCAGCTTTATGCCCAGGATTGCGTGCAGTGCCACCATATACGCGATGCGGCCGGCAATTTCCCGATGACGCCAAAAAATCAGTTCGGCAAGCAATTCGTTACCACGGTATCCGCCAAGACATTGCAGGAAATCGGTACCGACCCGCAGATGATACAGAATATTCTTGCCTACAAAGCCAATCCGGGAGCGCTTAGGAATTATCTGGAGCCTAAGGAAGTACAAGCCCAGGAAGAAGTTTCCAGGGTATTGATCCTGAAAGCGGCAGTCAAAGGAGCGATACAACGCAAACTGGCCGAAACCGGCCTGCCGGAAAAAGAGTTGCAGGAATTGGCATTCCGGTTGAGCGGAATGCGCACCCCTCCTCTGGTGGATGCGCCGTTATCACTTGTGTCAACTTATAAGGCCCGGCCGCTTAATGGCATCTGGGCGACAGCGCCGTTTTTGCATAATGGCTCAGTGCCTAATCTGTATCAGCTCCTGCTGCCTGAAGATCAACGCGTGAAAAAATTCTTTGTCGGGACGAATGAATTCGACCCCGTGCAGGTCGGTTACAAAACCGATGGCAAAAAAGGATTTGAATTCGATACAACGTTAACAGGTAACTGGAATACCGGACATAGCGGCCCTGGCTATACCCAGACCAAAAAAGAGGACGGCACTTATCGGGATTACACCGATGAAGAACGCTGGGCACTGGTGGAATATATGAAAACCTTGATATAAGGCGAAATCAGCCACAGCTAAACACCGTACAGATACTATTTCCCTGGTTCCCATGCTCCCGAGGCTGTGAAAGAATTAGTGAAAAACGTCATAAAAAGCCTTATTCACCACGAAGATCACGAACGACTGCAGGGATGCAGGAGGTAGAGCAACGCAGGAGCAGTTGCCGAGGACACGAAGAAAAAATTAAGTTAATCAAATACTTAAAACTTCGTGCTCTCGATTGCTGTTCCAGACGCAATTCTACCGCCTCCATCCTTGGAGGCGTTCGTGTCCTTCGTGGTTAAACCCTTTAAATTGAATACTTTCACAGTCTCTCCCGCGTGGGAACGAGGAAATGCCCTATCGGTCAGTGAATGGCTTGTTTTTCATGGCGACGCATGTCTGAAGGTAATGTTTCCGACTAATGAATAAACGCTCTAAACACCGTACAGATGCTATTGATCAGCAATGATTAATAGCATCTGGCGATAGACGGCTTCAACTCCACTTACGGTATTTGCTTCTCTTGCGAATTCCGCCTGTATTAAACATCACAGCCTTAATAAAACAACAAAACCCTTAACCGGCCCGAAGCGCAAGGCGCTGATGTAAGCTGCCCGCAACTATGGTAGCATTCCCGATACTGTCATTGGCCGCGGACGTGAATCCTCGGTGGTGACCGATCCGCCCGCGCAGCGAATTGCCGTTTAAGCGGATTCAGATACACAGATTGGGGATCAACAGAGTTCCAGTGTTGGAAGCAGTCCTGTACGTAAACCCGGAAAGGGCAATATATAAAAAATAATTAGCGTTGCCGTAACGCTTAGGCCGTGGAACGACACTATCATTAACCCGCAAAACCCAGAATCCATGTCTTCGCGAAGCTACTAATCGACGTACCCTCACTGGAGCAATACTTATTAACAATAGATCAAAAAACACATGCTACGCGGCTGCGGAGAATGACTCGTAACGTTTCGATATGCTGGCTTTGCCTGACTATGAAACATTGCCGGCATGCGGATTCATACTTGCGAGGGCCGGAAGCGGTTAGGTGGGCTGATTATGGTTATTTAAAGGAACACGCAATGGAAGAAGTCAAAAAGAAAACAAAGAAAAGCCTCTGGAAAAGCAACTTTGAAATGCGGCGTATAAATTATGAAAAAACATCCATCCTGCCGAATACCAGCCCACGTCTCAAGGCAGGATTGACAGACGATCAAATTACTGTGTTGCTCGTCGATCTGAACAATTTCTCCCGTTACCCGACTTTGCCCATTGGCTACCTTGCCTCGATCCTGCGCGCTTCGAACGTGCGCGTCAGTGTGTTCGCGCCGCTCATGATTGGCGTTCATGGTGTCACGCGAGAAGCACGGCCCCACAGATTCAGCTTGCTGGCTGCCAAATTGAACCACCGCGCCGCAACGTCCGGCAGCGCCAAAATCCGGCAATGGCGCAGTCGGCTCGCCTCTAGCCGGCTGTCCGAAGTCACCGCGCATGAGGAACACTTGATTAAAGAATTCCAGGCCGAACTGGAGCGCGCCCGTCCACAAGCCGTGATGATTTCGACATACCTGATGTACCGCAACGTCTGCGAACGGATCTGTGCCATCTGTCATGATCAGGGGATTCCGGTTGTGATCGGCGGTCCGTATTTCGCGCAGCCCGAGGTCATCAAGGACTGGAGCGCTATCCCCGGATTGTCCGCACTTGCCGCCGGCGAGGTCGAACTGCGGCTGCCCGCCATACTGAAAACGCTGCTGGCCGGCGGCGATGTGACTTTGCATCAAGGCATGATGACAATGGGTCCGCAAGGCGAGATCAGAGGCAGAATTGCCGCGCCGGAAAAGGCGCTTGATGCGGTGCCCTACCCCGATTTCAGCGACTTCCCCTGGTCAGCTTACCCGAACCGCATCATTCCGGTTATAACCGGCCGTGGCTGCGGTTGGGGAGCATGCACCTTCTGCAGCGACGTCTCCAGCACTGCGGGACGCACCTACCGCAGCCGCAGTCCCGAAAACGTATTGAACGAACTTGCCAGCCATTATCAGCGATATCGGGCGTCCCGATTCGTGTTCACTGACCTGAAACTTAACAGTAACGTCAACATGTGGCGCTCGCTCATCGCCGGCATGCAGGACGTCGTGCCGGGCGCGCAATGGATCGCCGCCGTGCATATGGGCAGCGAGGCAGATACCGGACTCACGGAATCCGACCTGCGGGCCGCCGCCGCGAGCGGCTGTGTCAGGCTGAGCACCGGTCTCGAATCCGGAAGCCAGCGCCTCATCGATCTGATGAAAAAAGGAACGCAGCTCGATGCAATCAGCGCCTTTCTGCATAATGCCTCGGCCGCCGGCATCTCCTGCCGCTGCACGATGATTCTCGGCTACCCGGGCGAGACGGCCGCCGATGTGCGCGCCAGCGCGGAATTTCTCGAGCGGCACGTCGATGTCATCGAAAGAGTATCGCTAAACCGGCTCCAGGTCATCATGGGCACGACGCTGCATCGCAACGCCATACAAAAACCCGGACAGCAACCTGCGAACTTCAGCATCGTCAGCACCAACCCGCGCACAGCGCAGGTTGAACATCACTACGGTGAGCTCGAAACCGCGTCGCATCGTAAAGCCGTCATGCACCTGCTGGCAGCTGTGCACCGCATCAACAGCCGAGAGCTTTCACCGCGCGCCCGCGAATTCGAAGGCGTGATGTGACTGCCTGATGGAAGGGTCAAAACCGCCAGAAAACAGAAGACGCGAAGT
Source organism: Methylobacter marinus A45 (assembly GCF_000383855.1). Lineage (GTDB taxonomy): Bacteria > Pseudomonadota > Gammaproteobacteria > Methylococcales > Methylomonadaceae > Methylobacter > Methylobacter marinus. The sequence goes on along the minus strand of NZ_KB912877.1, from coordinate 3,409,878 downwards.
CGCCTACCTGGTCAATCAGTACCCGGCACCCAGCCACTCTTTCATCCGTCGTGAGATTCATGCTCTCGAAGCGGAGGGTTGGACGGTCCATCGGTTCACGCACCGGCGCAGCCAGGCACCGCTGATCGACCCGCTCGACCGCGACGAAGCGCAACGCACTTGCGTGCTGCTGGATTCCGGTCTGAATACATTCCTGGCGGCGGGCGCCTACTGGCTGATCAGGCATCCCCGGCGCACGCTGCTCACGCTCCGGCGCAGCCTGGCCGACGCCCGAACCAGCCAACGCCCGGCCATTGCCCACCTGGGCTACTTCGCCCTGGCCTGCGTACTTTCACGGCGGCTGCAGCAGCTTGGCTACCCTCACCTTCATGTGCACTTCGGCACCAACCCGGCCGATGTCGCGCGTTTGTGCCGCACCTTGTGCAACCTGACCTACAGTGTGACTTTTCATGGACCGCATGAATACGAAACGCCCGATCGGCTGAATCTCGCCGGCAAAATCGCAGACGCCTCGTTCATTGCCGTCATCTCCGATACCGGCCGCCGCGCAATGCGCGCTTGTCATTCCGAATCCGGGCACAAACTGGTCACTGTGCGCTGTGGTCTCGATCCGGCATGGTTCACGCGGCCTGCGTTTCCGGTGACGCAGGCACCCCGGCTCGTGTGTGTCGCCCGACTCGACGCGCAAAAGAATCCACTGCTGCTGGTCGAAGCGGCCGTACTGCTGGCTGCGCGCGGCGTTACCTTCGAGTTGACGTTGCTGGGTGATGGCGCGCTACGCGCGGAAGTCGAACGCCAAATCACCCGGCACGGGCTTGAATCGTCCGTGCTGCTGCGCGGTTGGAGCACTCAACAACAGGTCGCGCAGCACCTGCAGGCATGCCGCGCGCTGGTGCTGTCGAGCCACGATGAAGGCTTGCCTGTAGCGATCATGGAGTCATACGCGATCGGCCGGCCCGCCATCGCTCCGGATGTGGGCGCGGTGCGCGAACTGGTCGAAACCGGAATCACCGGCTGGCTCGTGCCGCCCCACGATCCGGTGGCTCTGGCCGACGCGATCCAGGAGTGCCTCGCAGCATCGGAAGCGCAATTACTGGCCTTGGGCCGGCGTGCCCGCGAGCGCGTGCAGGCAAGGCATCACATCCGCGCGTCGGCCCGTATGCTGGGAGCCTCCTTCGACAGAGCGGCGTCATGACAAACCACCCGGAAGCGGAAACAGTCACGACGCCTTCACCGGGGAAAACGCCTCGCTTTCCCTTACCAATACACCCCCAGCAGCATAAATGCGCCCACCACGGCAAACTTCGCCACCCACAATTCCAGAGAGCACTGCCCGTAGTCGTGGCGCATAATCTCCTCGATTTTGTTGGCTCCGACCTGGTCCTGCATGTGAATTCTTCTTGGCATGATGATTCCCCTTTTTATTTATTTAATAGCGAACGATAACTGCGCATCTGCCCCACCAGCACACCCTGGATCTCTACCTGCTCCGGAAGGTAGGCCATGGCGACCATGCTGGCATTGGCCGGGATCAGCAGCACCTTATCCGGCGTCTGCTCGATGTATTTCAGGGTCGCTTCCGATTTGTCGACCAGCGCCACGACGATCTCGCCGTTCTGCGCATAATTGCGTTGCTCGATGACCACCCAGTCGCCGTCGAAAATGCCGGCCTCGATCATCGATTCGCCCTTGACCTGCAACACATAGCAGGGCTTATCGCTTTTCAGGACTTCGGGCACGGCCATGTAATGGATATTCTCGATAGCCTCGATCGGCTTGCCGGCGGCGATCCTGCCGACAAACGGCAAGCCTTGCTCGCCAGCGTCCTCGCCGCGCCGCGCCTGATCGGTCAGACGGATACCGCCTTGCTTGTTGCCATCGAACGGCTGCACCAGTTCCGCGTCAATCAAGGCCGAGATGTGCTTGTGCAGTGAACCCCGCGAGGACATGCCCAGCGCCGCGCAGAGTTCATCCAGCGTGGGCGGGTATGGAAATTTCTCCTGATTGTCACGCAGAAAATCGAGGATTTCCCGCTGCCGCCGGGTTAATGCATTCATAGCCTTTCCTGAGAAGTTATTTTTTTGCAAGCTTAGCAAAATCGGTCTGAACTGACAGCAAAAAAGAGAGCAAAAAGAGAACAAAAATCCATCCCTTTTTGTTATTGCATTGTGAATCAATCAGTTAATTAGCTCGATATTGATGAGCGAACGAGGTTCCGTCCGCAGGCAGCGCCACGGGCGGCATAATTGACTTTACATCGCGCCTGGCCGGCGCCAGAAAAAAAAGGCCGGATAAACCGGCCTTTTTGCCCGAAATGGGTCTTGGTTCCAAGAATATCAGCGCAACAGTTCGAGCACTTTCTCGGCGGTTTTTTGCTTGGCCCGGGTCTTGGCCGCCTCGGCGGCCTGTTCGGTGGATTGCGGCATGTTTTCAACCTGGCCTTTCAGCCTTTTTACGGTTTCCGTGCCCTGCCTGACTTGTTCCGGCGTCGCCCGCTCGAGTTGTTGTCTCGCCGTTTCCTTTGCCGCGTTCAGCGTCCGCTCTTTAACGGCCTGAGGTGCGCTTTCCACGCGTCCTTTTAACTGTTGAGTCTGCTGCAGTATCCGCTCTGCCTCGGCCGCTCCCTGGGCAGCCTCGGGAGCCGTGGACGTGGCGACATCCCTGGCTACTTGTTTGGCGGCCGCTTCCAGTAAACTTTCTCCGGCCAGTGCCGTGCCGGATGCCATCAACAAGGAACTGAATAAAATCGCTTTGTTTCGCATGAATTTGTCTCTTAGTGAAAATAACGTGAAGCGCTAGCATAACCTTTGAATCTTAATCGTGGATGAATTCCAAAAACCAGGCTGTTTTGACGGGTAAAAAACCCGCATTGTCTATAGCTGGTGTGGAGGCGGACACGTTAGGGGCGAACCTGTGTGTTCGCCCTTGCCCAACGGTTCACCTTTGGCTAACGGTTCTCCGATAGCCCGTTGTGCACCCGAAACAGGGCGGACACGCAGGTCCGCCCCTACAATGCATCCGCACGATGCAGGCGACCCCTTTGATTTGTATAAGCCGCATCGCAAATTATTAGGTGATTTCCATGTTTCATATTATTCCGGTAGTGGCTGAATCGGCTGCGGGATGTCGGATAAAATATTCCTAAGCGAAATCATGCCGGGACAACTGCTCGATAAACCAGCCCAGGACCTTGCCATTATTTGTTGTTTTCCAGGCCATGCCGATAATTTCTACCGGTGCCGTGTTTTCTACCGGCAGAGCAATAAGCCGACCCTGTTCAAGCAAGTCCCGAATCCGGTGCGCCGGTATAAAACCGACACCTAAGCCCAGACATTGGGCCTGTATTTTCTCCGTTACCGACGGCACGCTCAGTACCGGTCGCTTGCTAAACACGCGCTGGCTTCGCGGCGCCTGATTCCTGGATGAATCCCTGACCACGATAAAACGGTGCTGCTCAATCTGTTGCCGGGACAGCGGCAGAGATGCTTTGGTCAGCTCATGCCCCGGCGCAACAGCGAAAATCCATTCGATGCGCTGAATCTGTTGATATTTAACCGCCTGGCCCGGCATCGGCTCAGCGCCCGTTCCTATTACCAGATCAGCGCGATTACTGGTGATCGCTTCCTGCGCGCCGCCTAATACCTCCTCATAAATATTGATTTCGATATCCGGCATCACCTCGTAAAACCTGGCTATCAACGGATAGATGAAATCAAAACTCAAAATTGAATCTATCGCGATATTGAAAACAGGTTCCCAGCCGCCATGGGCTTTTTTCGTGGCTATCGCCAAACGCTCCGTTGCCTCCAGAATGTCCCGGCCTTGCTCAAGCAATACTTTTCCGGCCTGTGTCAGCACGGCTTTTCTGCCTTCTTTGCGAAACAAGACCACATTCAGGTCCTGCTCCAATTTCTGCACGGTATAAGAGATAGCCGAAGGAACCCGGAATAATTCATTGGCCGCGGCGGCAAAACTGCCTTTCCGGTCAATGGCATCGAGCACTTCCAGCGCGTCGAGAGTAATAGGATATTTCATGTCTGCCTGTGTTTATTGTTCAAATATTTTGAACTTATTGAGCAGAATCTATCGCTTTTTATTATTTCAGCCAACTCTATAATCAATTCGAAGTTTCCAACTTGAACATTCTAAGGAGCGGTTATGAACAATTTAATCAAAAGAACGCTGATTTCCGATGCGGGCCTGGAAGCCATCATACTGCGGGTTCCCATCGGTTTAATCCTGGCCGCGCATGGCAGCCAGAAATTATTTGCGTGGTTTGGCGGCAATGGACTGGAAGGCACAGGACAATGGATGGCATCGGTGGGGTTAAATCCGGGGTTTGTTATGGCGTTATTGGCGGGCAGTGCCGAATTTTTTGGCGGTATTGCGTTGGTTCTGGGTTTACTGACGCGGCCCGCGGCGGTGATTAGCGCCGTTACCATGCTGGTCGCCTTGTTCTGGGTGCATTGGGGCAACGGCTTTTTTCTGTCTAGCCACGGCATTGAATACGCGCTGGCATTATTGTCGGCAACCCTCGCATTGACGGTTATCGGCGGCGGCCGGTATTCGCTGGACCGCTATTTGATCGACACACGGGAGACGAATTATGAATAAGCAAACTCGGCAACTCGCGGCCGTTATCACCGGGCAAAGCACCTCGGATGGCCACGGCGTCAAACTGAAACGGATCATCAGCCCACAGCAAAACAACGCTTTCGACCCTTTTATCCTGCTGGATGAATTTGGATCGGATCAGGCGGCGGATTACATCGGCGGCTTCCCGGATCATCCGCACCGCGGCTTTGAGACCGTGACTTATATGCTCGAGGGCGCCATGCTGCACCGCGACCATCTGGGCAATGAAGGGCATCTGCGCGCGGGCGGCGTGCAATGGATGACGGCCGCGCATGGCATTATTCATTCAGAGATGCCGGAGCAGGAAAACGGCTCGTTGCACGGCTTTCAATTATGGATTAACCTGCCCGCCAGGGAAAAAATGAAGCCGCCGCATTACCAGGATTTTGAGGCTGCGGACATCCCCCGGATTGCATTGGCGGATGGCGGTTACATCAAGATCATCGCCGGCGACTATGTGACCGAAACGCAAACGATATCCGGCGCGGTAACCGGCGTGACGACACGGCCGCTGTTTTTCGACGTCCGGCTGGCTCCTGGGCAACAACTGGACATACCGGTAAGCATGCGGCATACCGCCTTGATCCATGTTTACCAGGGCGAGCTGGCTGTCGGCGGCTCGGCCAGGATTTTAAAGGCCGGGCAACTGGGGCAGTTAATTGACGGCGACAACCTGCGGCTGGCAACACAGGATCAGCCGGCACGGTTTCTGGTGATGGCCGCGCTGCCGTTGAACGAACCGGTGGTGCAGGCCGGTCCGTTTGTCATGAACAGCACCGAGGAAATCGAACAGGCGTTTCGTGATTACCGGGATGGCGTGCTGACGCTGTGAATCCGTTTTAATCCAACCCGACATAAGGAGACGAACATGCCGCAAAAACCTGCGATAACCCGGGTAAAAATCCACGATCTTATCCAGTCGCGCTGGAGCCCCAGAGCCTTCGATCCTGACCGGCAGGTGGGCCGTGACGATTTGCTGGCGCTGCTGGAAGCCGCGCGCTGGGCGCCCTCTTCCTTTAACGATCAGCCCTGGCGTTTTATCGTGTGCGACAAAGCCGTTGATGAAGCCGCCTGGCAGCGCGCATTGGCAACGCTGTCGGAACGCAACCGGCAATGGGCCAAAAACGCCCCGGTACTGATCCTGTCCATAGCCATGGACAATTTCAATCATAACGGCCAGCCTAACCGCAGCGCGATGTACGATACCGGCGCCGCCAGCCTCAGCCTGAGTTTGCAGGCGACCGCATTGGGGCTGAGCGTGCATCAAATGGCCGGCTTTGATGGCGATAAGGCCCGCGAGGCTTTTAACCTGCCGGACGATTGCCGGCCGATGGCGATGCTGGCTGTCGGTTACCAGGCCGGTATTGACGTGCTCGATGACGGTTTCAAGGACGCCGAACGGGCCGCACGTACCCGGGCCGCGCTGAATGAACGCTTTTATGCCGGACAGTGGGGCCGCGGCATTGACTGATCCGCCGGGGGCGCGGGCGGTTTGCCCCGGTGGTGGTGCTGCCGTCAGTCCAGCATGCCCGCCTGGATAATGAAATCCTCGACCGCTTTAAGGCCTTCCCCGGTTTTCAGGTTGGTAAAGGCAAACGGCCGTGTGCCGCGCATCTTACGCGCATCCCGGTCCATGACGTCCAGCGATGCGCCCACGTAAGGCGCCAGATCGATCTTGTTGATGACCAGCAGATCCGAGCGGGTAATGCCGGGTCCGCCCTTGCGCGGTATCTTGTCGCCGGCCGATACGTCGATCACGTAGATCGTCAGATCGGCCAGTTCCGGACTGAACGTGGCGCTGAGATTGTCGCCGCCGCTCTCCACCATGATGAAGTCGAGATTATCAAAACGCTCGATCAGCTCATCGACCGCCGCCAGATTCATCGAGGCGTCCTCGCGAATGGCCGTGTGCGGGCAGCCGCCGGTCTCCACGCCCAAAATGCGCGCTTCCGGCAGCGCCTGGCTGCGAATCAGGAATTCCTGGTCCTCGCGGGTATAAATATCGTTGGTCACCACGCCGATTTCGAAGCGATCGCGCATTCGCTTGCACAGCGCATCCACCAGCGCCGTTTTGCCGGAGCCGACCGGCCCGCCGACGCCGACTCTCAATACCTGTTTGTCACTCATACATCCTCTCAAGAACGAAATAATCGGGAATACTGCATTTCATGGCGGCTGCTGGCCAGGGCCAGACCGAAAGCGCTGCCGCCGATGCCCTCATCGGCAAGGGTTAACGCCTCATCGACCAGGGCCGGTATGTTTCCGGCCAGATCGGCCAATAGCCGCTGCCCCGCCACCTGCCCCAACGGCACCAGCTTTACCGCGCACAGCACCTGGTTTTCCAGCCAGCTCCACAGATAGCCGATGGCGGTTTCGCGCAGGGGAATGCTCCAGTTGACGGCGGCAAACGCGAACACCGCGGCCAGCGTCGCTTCCGGCTTACGTATCCAGGGCTGCATTTCAGTTATCGCCAAACCGTCCAGCAGGCGCGCCAGGGCCTGGCCGGTTTGCCGGTCCTCGGCCCGCAGCTCGGCCGTTTCGCGGCAGGCGATCAGAACCCGGCTCCAGTGCTCCAGCTGTTCCATGGCCCCGCCTTGCCAGGCCTGATAAAACCTCGCCAGCACAGGCAGGTCGATGCACACCATGCCGCCATGCATCAGGCCGTCCAGCCATGCGCCGGCTTCGCCTGCATCGGTTATCCAGCCATCGTCGACCGCTCGCTCCAGGCCCTGGGAATAACTGTACATGCCGACCGGCAGGCCGGGGCTGACCAGCTGCAGCAAACGCAGCAAGGCCAGATCAGTGACCATCGCCGTGATACGCGCCCTGTTCCGGTTCGAACGGCAGTTCCTCATGCGTAACCGTCAGCCCCAGACCTTCCAGCATGCGATCCAGGACATGATCGGCCGGAAAACGCAGCTCGCCGGGCCGGATCTGCAAGGCCACATGCCGGTTGCCGAGATGATAGCAGGCGCGCGCGAATTGCAAGGCATCGTCCGCGCGCACCACCGACAGCGGTTCCGGCGCCGCATCGACGCGCACGCGGTAATGATCGGGGCCGGTTAAAATCAGCCCCTCGCGCAGCACCTGGCCGCGCGGCAAAAACAGTCCGATTTCGGTGCCGCTGTCGGTGTTGACCAACAGCCGGCTTTTCTGCCGGGCTTCGTACGGCAGCGTCACCACATCGTCCGGAGTCGTCTCCGGCGGAGCCAGTTCAGTAAGTTTCAGCATTTTCAAAACAAAAAATAACGTTGGGCAAAAGGCAGCACATCGGCCGGCTCGCAAGTCAGCAGCAGGCCGTCGGCGCGCACCGAATAGGTTTGCGGATCGACTTCGATATGCGGTTGGTAATGATTGTGAATCAAATCTTTCTTGCCGATCGTGCGCGTGTTCGCCACCACGCCGATCCGCTTGTTCAGCTTCAGCAGCGCGGCCATGTCGGCCTCGGCCGCGACCTTCGGCAAAAACACCATCGAGTTGGCCGCGGCGGCCCTGCCGAAGGCGCCGAACATGGGCCGGTAATGCACCGGCTGCGGCGTCGGAATCGAGGCATTGGGATCGCCCATGGGTGCCGCGGCAATGAATCCGCCTTTAATGATCAGGCTGGGCTTGGCCGCGAAAAAGGCCGGCTGCCACAGCACCAGATCGGCCAGCTTGCCGACTTCGACGGACCCGACTTCATGCGCGATGCCATGGCTGATGGCCGGATTGATCGTGTATTTGGCGATATAGCGCTTGATGCGGAAATTGTCGTTGCGGGACGAATCCTCCGCCAGGCTGCCGCGCTGCGCCTTCATTTTATGCGCGGTCTGCCAGGTGCGGATAATGACCTCGCCGACCCGGCCCATGGCCTGCGAATCGGACGCGATCATCGAGAAGGCCCCCAGGTCATGCAGAATATCCTCGGCGGCGATGGTCTCGCGGCGAATGCGCGATTCGGCGAAAGCCACGTCCTCGGCGATGCCCGGGTCCAGATGGTGGCACACCATCAGCATGTCCAGATGCTCGTCCACGGTGTTGACCGTGTAGGGCCGGGTCGGATTCGTCGACGACGGCAGCACGTTGGCCTCGCCGCAGGCCTTGATGATATCGGGGGCATGGCCGCCGCCGGCGCCCTCGGTGTGATAGGTATGGATGGCGCGGCCTTTGAAGGCGGCGAAGGTGTCCTCGACAAACCCGGACTCGTTCAAGGTGTCGGTGTGAATCGCGACCTGCACGTCAAAGCGCTCGGCCACGGACAGGCAGCAATCGATGGCCGCCGGCGTCGTGCCCCAGTCTTCGTGCAGCTTCAGGCCCATGGCTCCGGCGCGCACCTGTTCTTCCAACGCCGCAGGCAGACTGGCGTTGCCCTTGCCGAGCAGGCCGAAGTTCATGGGAAACGCATCCAGCGATTGCAGCATATTATGAATATTCCAGGCGCCGGGCGTGCAGGTCGTCGCGTTCGTGCCCGTGGCGGGGCCGGTGCCGCCGCCGATCATGGTGGTGATGCCCGACATCAGGGCTTCGTCGATTTGCTGCGGACAGATGAAATGGATATGCGCGTCGATGCCGCCGGCCGTCAGAATCTGGCCTTCCCCGGCGACGATTTCGGTGCCGGGGCCGATGACGATGTCGACGCCCTGTTGCGTATCGGGATTGCCGGCCTTGCCGACGCCAGCGATGCGGCCGTTCTTGATGCCGACATCAGCCTTGATGATGCCCCAGTAATCGACGATCAAGGCATTGGTGATGACCAGGTCCATAGCCTGAGTGCCATCAACCTGGCTTTGCCCCATGCCGTCGCGGATGACCTTGCCGCCGCCGAATTTGACTTCATCGCCGTAAACCGTGCGGTCTTCCTCCACTTCCAGAAACAGGCCGCTGTCGCCCAGGCGCACGCGGTCGCCGGTAGTCGGCCCGAACATATCGGCATAAGCCTGTCTGCTGATTCTACTCATCTAACTCTCCCATCACGGCCTGGCGAAAACCATAAACCCGGCGCAAGCCGGCAAAGGCCACCAGCTGCACTTCGCGCTGCTGGCCGGGTTCAAAGCGCATCGCCGTGCCGGCCGGAATATCCAGCCGGAAGCCGCGCGTCGCGGCGCGGTCAAAGTGCAAGGCGGGATTGGTCTCGAAAAAATGATAATGCGAGCCGACCTGAATCGGCCGGTCGCCGCTGTTGGCGACCACCACGCGGATCGTCTCGCGGCCCGCGTTCAGTTCCAACTCGCCGGCGGCGGCGATAATCTCTCCCGGAATCATGGCTTCACTCCTACTCGATGGGGTTGTGCACGGTCACCAGCTTGGTGCCGTCGGGAAAAGTCGCTTCCACCTGCACATCGGGCAGCATGTCGGCAACGCCTTCCATGACCTCGTCGCGGCTGAGCAGCGTGCGGCCAAACTCCATCAATTCGGCGACCGTGCGGCCATCGCGCGCGCCTTCCATGATCGCGGCGCTGATAAAAGCCACGGCTTCGGGATAATTCAGCTTGAGGCCGCGGGCCTTGCGCCGTTCGGCCAGCAGAGCGGCGGTAAATATCAGCAGTTTGTCTTTTTCGCGTGGTGTTAATTGCATTGTTTTATTTTCCCAAGTTGCCACTCGTTAAGTTAAGCCTTTTGTGGTGATCACTTTGGCTATGCTCGGGAGAGCCTTGTCGAACCATGAATGGATAAACTTAACGATCATAAAGTTAATTTTACCAAGCCGGTTGTGGGAGCGACGCCTACGTCGCGACTAGAGCGAGTATTGTTAAACGCTTGTCGCGACGTAGGCGTCGCTCCCACGTCGCTCCCACGGGCTTTAATTAACGACTTTCTGGTAATGGTAGTGAGTCAAGTCGCCCAAATCCGCGGCGCGCAGGCTTCGCGCCGCACGCAGCCCGGCCGTACAACCGCCCAAACCCGTTCGAAGAAAGCGCGCAGCCGGTCGCTTCGGCAATCAAGCGCCCGGCAGACCAGCAGATCGTCCATGCGCGTCACGCCCCGGCCTTTGGCATCGCCGATCAACTGCTGCACGGCGGCCAGCGTTTCAGCGCCGGCAGGGTAAGCGAACAGCGTTCCGCACGACGAACAACCCTGCAGGCCCCAGCGCGCTGCAAAAGCCCTGGCATCCAGCTTCAGGCGTTCCAGCAGCAGAGGCCGGTCCCGACAATAAACCTGCCAGTCCAGATCCGCCAGCCCCTCGTCGAAACGCTCACCGCAGGCGGGCCGGCCCAGGGACAGGATTTCCCAACCGATAAAGCGCGCCCCTGAAGCGAGTTCAACCTGAATCGTTGATCGCAGGCGGGCGCCTTCATAAATAATGGTTTCCTGAGGCAGCCATTCCAGCGCCGCGCCTTCCGCCACGGTTATCGAGACATCCTGCCTGGCCAGCCCGCCCGCGCTGCGATAAAACTTGCCCGCCGCCGGCGTGGTGATCAGGGCGTGGCTGCCTGCCTCGGCATCGATCTCAAGACTCAAGTGATCGCCCGCCACGATGCCGCCCGGCGGATGCAGCATGTAGACATGGCACACTCCGCCTTCCGGATAAAACGGCCGCTGTACCGTCAGCGGGCCGTAATGACGGCGGTGCGCCAGGACCGTTTTGCCGTGTCGCTGCGCGAACCCCAGCGCCAGTTTCGCTTCCCAGCCTTGAGCAGAGTTGCCCGCTACGCTGGCGCAGCCTGCCTCCTTCAGATCCGCCAGCACCCGATCAGGCTCCGGCCAGCAAGGTCGTGCCGACGACGGCGCACAGCAGGCCAAAGCCGGTGCCGATAGTTTTCAGCCTGGCCGACCCCGATAAGCCTGCCGCGATACCCAAGCCATGCAGCAACGCCGTGGTCAGCAAAAAACCCGCCGCGTACGAGACGGCATCGGCTCCCGCTTGCAGCTCGGCGGCATGGACATAACCGTGACCGAACGCGAACACGGCAGCCAGGACGACCGCCAGACCGGAGGACATGCGGCAGTTACTCCAGACCAGCCATCCGCAAGCCAGCACCGAAAACGCCACCCAGCTTTCCGCCGCGGTGATGGCGATACCGAGCAGAGAGACGCCCGCGCCCGCCGCCATCGTTAACAAAAAACTCATTGGCAGCAGCCACAATGCCCTGCCGCCGCGCATCGCCGCCCATAGCCCGATACCCAGCATGACCAGCAAATGATCGACACCCAGTAACGGATGCAGCAAGCCGTCGATAAAGCCATGCACCGCTCCGGCGCCGGTATGCGCCTGCGCCGGCAAGGACAACATCAAACCGATAAAAATTAGCAATTTGTTCGCTTTCATAAAGATTCCCCAGTGTTATTTTAAATTCCCGTAGGGTACTCAAGCGGGGCGGGGTTTGTAACCCCGCCCCTAACGTTTTCATGATGCCTGGGTCAAGTGGCTACCCTACCAGCCTGAAACATTTCGGACGGGGCAACATGCCCCGTCCCGCTCGGTTCCTGTAGGGTACCAGACTGTGAAAGTATTCAGCATTTTTCTCTTCAATGTCTATATGCTGTTATATACAAATATCAAATGCACAATATATTGTGGTTAAAATTTCAAAAAACGAATACTTTCACAGTCTCGTACGCATCGCGTACCTTTTAAAATGTCAGAATTTATCAACATCCCAAAAGGTACGCACTGCGTACCTTACATGATGTTTTATACATTACCCGTCAAACCGTCAAATAGCGTTTCACCATATCTTCGCTCAACTGGTCCATGGCGCCGGCGGCGACGCCTCGACCGCGGTCCATTATATAGAACCGATCCGCCACTTTGCGCGCAAAAGGCAGTTTTTGCTCCACCAGCAGGACGGTCACGCCCAGTTCGTTTTTGATTTTGATGATGCCTTCGCGCACGGCATCCCTTTCGCCCTCTTTCAGCAGCGGCGTCGGTATGTTTCTGGCCCGGTTCAGGCGGATGATCACATCGCCGATTTCGCTGACGATGTTAGGCTGTATGCCTTCGGTCGGCTCGTCCAGAATCAGCAATTTGGGATTCAGCACCAGGGCCCTGCCGATGGCCAGCTGTTGCTGCTGGCCGCCGGACAGATCGCCGCCGCGCCGCTTGAGCATTTGCTTCAGTACCGGAAAAATCTCAAAGACAGAGTCCGGGATTTTTTTGATGCCCTGCCCGCGCGCCGCGCGCAAACCGGTCTTCAGGTTTTCCTCCACGGTCAGCAGCGGAAAAATTTCCCGCCCCTGCGGCACGAAGCCGATACCCAGCCCGGCGCGCTGTTCGGGCCTGGCCAGGGTTAACGCCGCGCCCTGATAATCGATGGCGCCCTCGCGCACCGCGATCAGCCCCATGATGCACTTGAGCAGGGTGGTCTTGCCGACGCCGTTGCGTCCCATCAGGCACAGGCAGGAGCCGGCCGGCACGGCCAGATCGACATCCCACAAGGTATGGCTGCCGCCGTAATATTGATTCAGTCCGGTAATTTTCAGCATCAGTCCCCCAAATAAACCTGTATGACGCGCGGGTCGTTCTGTACTTCGTCCATGCTGCCTTCGGTCAGCACCGTCCCTTCATGCAGCACGGTCACGCGCTGGGCGATCGAGCGCACGAATTCCATATCATGCTCGACCACGATGATGGAACGCTCGCCCCGCAGCGACAGCAGCAGCTCCGCCGTGCGTTCGACTTCCTGATGAGTCATGCCCGCGACCGGTTCGTCGACCAGCATGACCTGAGGTTCCTGCATCAGCAGCATGCCGATCTCCAGCCATTGCTTCTGCCCGTGCGACAGAATGCCGGCCGGCCGCGAACGGTGTCCGGTCAGCCCTATCGTTTCCAGCACTTGCTCGATGCGCTCCCGCTGCGTTCCGTTGAGTCTGGCGAACAGGGTCGCCCAGACGCCCTTATCGGTCGCCAGGGCCAGTTCCAGGTTTTCGAACACGCTCAGCGTTTCGAAGACGCTGGGCTTTTGGAATTTGCGGCAGATGCCCGCCTGGGCAATAGCCGGCTCATCCATTTGCAGCAGATCGATGGTTTGCCCGAAAAACACCGAACCGCTGTCGGGACGGGTCTTGCCGGTAATCACATCCATCAGCGTGGTCTTGCCGGCGCCGTTCGGGCCGATCAGGCAGCGCAGTTCTCCCGCGCCGATATACAGCGACAGGTTATTGAGGGCTTTGAAGCCGTCGAAACTGACGCTGACATCTTCCAGATAAAGTATCGTGCCGTGCCGGGTATCGACCTGGCCTGCTTTCAAGGCGGGTACGCTCATTGCTTTTGCTCCTTCGGATGCCGCCGCCAGAACCCGAGCAAGCCGTCAGGCAATAGCACGGTAACGAGAATAAAGGCCGCCCCCAAAAAAAACAGCCAGATTTCCGGCGCCCATCCAGTCAGCAGCGTCTTGGCATAATTGACCAGCACCGCGCCGACGATGGCCCCGTACAGCGTGCCGCGCCCGCCGACCGCGACCCAGATGACGACTTCCAGCGAATTCAGGGGCGAAAACTCGCTGGGATTGATAATGCCGACCTGCGGCACATACAGGGCGCCGGCCATGCCGGCCAGCATGGCCGCAAACACGAAAACCCATAATTTGAAGTTCTCGACGCGATACCCCAGAAAACGCACGCGCATTTCCTGATCGCGGACCGCTGTCACCACCCGGCCCAATTTGCTGTTGATCACCCGGCGGCTGATCAGCAAGGCCAGAATCAGCGTGATGCCTGAAGCCATCAGCAGGCAGGCGCGCACGGCGTCGGACTGGATATTGAAGCCCAGGATGTCCTTGAAATCGGTCAGGCCGTTGTTGCCGCCGAAGCCCATTTCATTGCGGAAAAAAGCCAGCATCAGCGCATAGGTCAAAGCCTGCGTGATGATCGACAGATACACGCCGGTCACCCGCGAGCGGAACGCCAGCCAGCCGAACACGAAAGCCAGCAAGCCCGGCACCAGCACAATCATTAACGCCGCCAGCCAGAACTGGTCGAATCCGTGCCAGTACCAGGGCAGTTCCTTCCAGTCCAGGAACACCATGAAATCGGGCAGCACGGGATCGCCGTACACGCCGCGACTGCCGATCTGGCGCATCAGGTACATGCCCATGACGTAGCCGCCGAGCGCAAAAAACGCGCCCTGCCCCAGCGCCAGAATGCCGCAATAACCCCAGACCAGGTCCAGCGACATGCCCAGCAGGGCGAAGGTCAGGTACTTGCCTATCAGCGAAACCGTATAGGCGGAAAAATACAGCGGCGAATCCGGCGCGAAAAGCAAATTGCAGAGCGGCACGATCAGGCTGATCGCGGCCAGGGCCGCCAGCACCGAGGCCATGACCTTGTCGTTTTTTAATCCGTTTAACAGCATCACCTAGCCCTCCACTGCCCTGCCCCGTTGCGGAAACAAGCCGCGCGGGCGTTTTTGAATGAATAAAATGATGAACACCAGCACCAGTATTTTCGCCAACACGGCGCCGGCGTAGGGTTCAAGCAATTTGTTGGCGATGCCCAGGGAAAACCCCGCCACCAGCGTGCCCCACAAATTGCCGACGCCGCCGAACACCACGACCATGAACGAATCGACGATGTAGACCTGCCCCAGATTCGGGCCGACATTGGTGATCTGGCTCAAGGCCACGCCGGCCACTCCGGCAATGCCCGAGCCCAGCCCGAAAGTCAGGGCATCGACCCGGCCGGTCGGTATGCCCATGGCTTTGGCCATATTGCGGTTCTGGGCCACGGCCCGCACTTCCAGCCCCAAACGCGTGCGTCTGAGGATTTGCAGCAGCAACGCGAACACCAGCAGGCAGAACACCAGAATGTAGAAGCGGTTCCAGGTCAGCGACAGGAAATCATTGATCCGCCAGGCGCCGCTCATCCAGTCCGGCGTGGCGACGCTGCGGTTCAGCGGAGAAAAAATCGACCGCACCGTCTGTTGCAGAAACAGGCTGACGCCGAAGGTTGCCAGCAGCGTTTCCAGGGGGCGGCCGTACAGAAAGCGGATGATGCCGCGTTCGATGGCGATCCCGGTCAGGCCGGAAATAACGAACGCGGCCGGTATCGCGATCGCCAGCGACCAGCCCAGACTGTCCGGCATGAGCTGTTGCGTGACGTACGTGGTGTAAGCGCCGAGCATCATCAATTCGCCATGCGCCATGTTGATCACGCCCATGACGCCGAAGGTAATGGCCAGGCCGATCGCCGCCAGCACCAGCACCGCGCCCAGGCTCAGGCCGAAAAACAGGGTTTCGGCCGCGGCGTACAGCTGCAGCCTGGCATTGATGCTCGCCAGTGCCGCCTCGGCCTGGCGGCGCACCTCGCCGTCCGGCTCCCGGAAACGGCCTTCGGTGTCTTTCTCGACCAGCCCGTTCAAGCGGTTGACGACATCGCGGCTGGCCTGATCTTTCAACAAGGCGATCGCGGCCAGGCGCTGGGCCTTGTCGCCGCGCTTCAATTGCTCCAGCCCCAGGATCAGCTTAATGGCTTTCTGCACGCCCGCGTCCTGTTCCAGCACCAGATGATCGCGCAGCAGCGCCAGGCTGTCGGCATCCACGGCCTTACCGATGGCCTTGACCGCGGCCAGCCGGACATCGGCGTCATCGTTATTCAGCTGCAGCCGGCCGATGAGTTTCCGCAGCGAGGCGCGCAGATTGTTGGTGACGGCAATCTTTTGCATCGCGGAGCGCGCCGCCGTGCCCAGGCTTTCGGCGCTTTGGGCATCGATAAGCCGGTAGCCTTCCTCAACCGTCTCGCCGATCACGAGCCGGTCATCGGCCTTCAGGTTAAACAGCCGACCCTCCAGCAGCGCCTGCAGCACGACAACGACGCGCGGCTGGCGCACCGCGGCCAGTTGTTCGATAGCCTGGCCGCGTTCGGCCATGGACGCGCCCTTAAGCGTGCTCAACGCGGCCGAGAAAGCCGCCTCGGAAGCGTTCTCCTGACCCAGGCCCAACGTTGGCAGCATCAGGATGACGGCCAAGACCGCCCCGCTGCACCACCTGAAAGAATTCGCTTTCATGTCCTCTCCAATAATCATAATCAACGGCCGGCTGGTCAGCGGTTCTCCGATAGCCTGTTGTGCACCCGAAACAGGGCGGACACGCAGGTCCGCCCCTACAATGCATCCATGCGATACAGACGCCCCTCGAAACACCGGATTCACCAACCCGGCCAATGCCTTCAGATCAAAAATTCTGCCCGGAGCATTGCTTGGTTTCGGTGTTGTAATTGCCGCAGCTGATCGGCGCCGTCCAGTCGGCAATAATGGGTTTGCTTTCCGGCAGGAAATCGGACCAGGCATCGCCTTCGACCAGTGTGTTGGTCTGCCAGACCGTCAACAGCTGGCCGTCGTCCTGGATTTCGCCGATCAATACCGGTTTGCTGATGTGATGGTTGGGCAGCATTTTGGCGATGCCGCCGGTCAGGTTCGGAAACTCCATGCCGATGATCGCTTTCTGTACGGCATCCGGATCGGTGGTGCCGGCTTTTTCCACGGCCTTGACCCACATGTTGAAGCCGATGTAGTGCGCTTCCATGGGATCATTGGTCACGCGTTTCGGATTCTTGATAAAGTCATGCCATTTGGAGATGAAATCGGCGTTTTTAGTGGTATCGATGCTCATGAAATAGTTCCAGGCGGCCAGATGGCCCACCAGCGGCTTGGTGTCCATGCCCGACAGTTCCTCTTCGCCCACCGAAAACGCCACTACCGGAATCTGTTCCGAGGAAATGCCCTGATTGCCCAGTTCCTTGTAGAACGGAATGTTGGCGTCGCCGTTGATGGTCGACACCACGGCCGTCTTCTTGCCGGCCGAGCCGAATTTCTTGATTTCGGCGACGATGCTCTGCCAGTCGGAATGCCCGAACGGCGTGTAGTTGATCATGATATCCTTCTTGTCCACGCCCTTGGCGACCAGATACGCTTCAAGAATCTTGTTGGTCGTGCGCGGGTAAACGTAGTCGGTGCCGGCCAGTACCCAGCGCTCCGCCTTTAAATCGTTCATCAGATAATCGATTGCCGGAATGGCCTGCTGATTCGGCGCGGCGCCGGTGTAAAAGACGTTCTTGGACGACTCCTCGCCTTCGTACTGCACCGGGTAGAACAGCAGGCCGTTAAGCTCTTCCACCACCGGCAGGACGGATTTTCGCGACACCGACGTCCAGCAGCCGAAGATCGACGCCACCTTGTCCTTGGTCAGCAGTTCACGGGCTTTTTCGGCGAACAGCGGCCAGTTGGAGGCCGGATCGACGACCACGGCTTCGAGCTTTTTGCCGAGCAGGCCGCCTTTCTTGTTCTGTTCGTCAATCAGCATCAGCATCGTGTCCTTGAGCGTGGTTTCGCTGATCGCCATGGTGCCGGACAACGAATGCAGCACGCCGACCTTGATGGTGTCCTCGGCCTTGGCCGCGCCGGCCGTCGAAGTCAGTAACGCGAGGGTGCCGGCGATACCGAGGCTGCGCAGTTTTGAAGATAGTCTATTCATAGTAGTCATCCTGAAGTGTTAAAGAAGGTTTAAATTTGCCACTGGAAGCCCAGCTTAATGGCGTTGACGTCATCGCCCGAGGCGGTTGATGAGTAATCGAGCCCCTTGGTCAGCAGGTCGCCGTACTGCCAGCTCAAGGACACGCGGGCGTTATGGCCGTCGATGACGTAGTTCACGCCGCCTTCGACGACATCGCGGTCGGAACTGCCGTCCGGCAGGACATTCACATAGCGCACATACGGCTGAAACTGGCCGATGCCGATTTGTTGCGGGAACAGGTACATGCCGCTGATGTCGTAGGCGTTGCCCTCGAACATGGCGAAGCCGCCGCCGGCATCGCGCGAGGCCTGGCTGTAGCCGTCGGTAATGCCGTAGTTTTTGTACTCGCCGTTCAAGGTCACGACGCCGCCGTTGCCCAGCACTTTTTCCATCAGCACGTCGACCGAAGTGCCGCGGAAATTGCCGGCATCGTCGAACGTGCCGGCGCCGTCTTCCTGGTACTGGTTGGTGACCGCGACGGTCAGGATATCGCCGCCCTTGCCGTAGTACGTGCCGGAGGTGTAATAGCCGGGATTTTTCTCGACATCCCAGAAGTTGTACGCGATGCGCTGGGCATACAGGATATTGTCGTCGACATTGGCGCCGCCTCTCAGGCCGCGAAAAAAGCCGAAGGCATACTGCAAACGGCCGTCAAACGCCGCCCCCCAGAACGTGGCGCCGTCATCGCGGCCGAAAGAACCGGCGGACGTGCCGTCCGATTTAATGGTCAGGTTGAAGTCGGCCGGCTCGAACGGCGTGCCGGCGCTGAAAATATTGTAGATGCCGCTGTAAAACGGGCCGTTCATTTCCCGGCGTTCGGCCGGCACCAGCATGCGGCCCACCCAAAGGTTAACGTAGGGGTTGTACTCGAACTTGCCGATCGCATCCAGCACCCTTACTTCCCCGCCATTGCTGCAGGTCTGGCAATCGGTGTTGAACTCCACCTTCAAATATTCATGAATTTGCCCGTTGATGTACAAACGAATATTGTCCAGATTAAAGTCGTTGCTCCATTTATTGCCATTGGCGCCGGACGCGCCTTCGACGGATTGAAAACTGGTGCGCAAACCGGCACCGATGCTGACCCATTTGGTGTCGTCGATTTTGAATGTCGCGCCCGCCTGCGCGGTCGACGCATGGCCGGCCGCCAGCGCCAGCAGGCTGATGGCGGAAAGAAGCCGATTTTTTCGTGTTTCGGACGTTGTTTCTACAGAATCGCTCATGTCAGGTTCCCCCCAAACTTTAAAAAACATGATTTGATGTTGCATCCGGAAGGCCCGAACGCGGCCGAAAAAACCGGCTGGCGAGAATTATTTTGTCTGGGGGATATTTCGACAATGCGTCATCTGACTCATCAGTCAGATGACGTATAGCCGCGCACCGGCCGCTCGATTAGAGTTTCAATACCTTTGCACCCTGACCTACGGACACCTATGATCAAGCCACTACCCGCCGCCAGCCGCCTGTTTTTCAAATCCGCGGCAATCGCCTGCGCATTGACCGCCTGTGCCGCGGGACCGGAAAAACGGCAGGTGCGGCTCGATACCGCGCGGGTCGAACACATTGCCTTCAAGATCGGCGCGATCCGGCAACCGACGTTAGCGACAGCCCTGTCCCGACCCGGCATCGCGGCCCGGATCGCCGACAACCTGGCCGGCTGGAGCTATCCCGTCAGCGCCGATGACAGCCAGGCGGCCAGCCACACCCTGACCGCCGAAATCGGCGCGATCGAATACGGCGAAACGCCGACCGGTTTTTCATTTTCCGCCGGCGATTCCGATCCCCGGGCGCCCGGCTTTCAAAAAACCGACGTGCTGCCCATCAGCTGCGAACTGACGTTTATCGCCCGCCCCGAACAAACCCGTTATCTGCACATGGACTTCGCGGTCGGTAGCGCTTTCGGCAAACGCGCGGGGCAAGCCGTCGGCATCGACAAACTGGTCGATCACATCAGCACCGTCTGTTTCAATCTGCTGAATGAACTGGACTGGCCCGATAAAACGCCGGACCAGCCGGCTTCCGGCGTCAAGCCCGGCTGGATGCCGGAAGTGCGCATCGAAACCGTGACCGGGCCGATTGAGGGAGAGGAGGAAGCAGACGCGAAGGCGTCCGGCAAGGCGATCACCTCCACCAGCGAAGGCCGTAAACAAATCATCATTCACAACCAGGGGGCGCCGGTGATTTTACGTTTTGGGCATGAAAGACGGTGATTGACTCATGCGGGCACGCGGGGCGAAGTCGCCCTGCTGGTATATGAAGCTCCTGATTAACTGATATTACGCGGCCAGCTGATGTTAAATCGATTTAATAAGGTGTCGCTAGCGCGACGGTTTTATTTAATCGGGTTTATCGCACCCGAAGGCGAGTTACTTTCTTTTGCGCGGCCAAAAGAAAGTAACCAAAGAAAAGGCCGCCCGGTTGCCGCTTGCTTCCTGCGCTCCTCGCTTTCGCCGAGGGTTGCCAAAGGGACTCCTGTCCCTTTGGCAACGCGCTTCATCCATGAAGCGCCCCTTCGGGCTGTTCTCGGCGAAAGCTGCGATGCTCGGCGCGGCAAACGGGATGAAACCGCTCACGTACGTAATATCAGTGAATAAAAAACATTATCGGAACTGACCAAAAGCATTTCAGCGCAGCCTATTTTGGTGCAGAGCCAGAGCTAGCGCACCAATGTGGCTCAAGGTTCTTTATGGATGCCGCTTTTTTTCGCGCATTGGCCGTGCCCAATGCTGTCTGGTGCGCTTATTGCTATGTCGAGGAGGTAATTTAACCAATGCCGTGGGGTAAATTTTTTACCAAACCCACCAAGGAAGCCGGTATCCGACACAACATCTCAAAAATTCGCCATGACTATAACGCCTGGGTCGCCAACGAAATGCTGGAGGACTATGCGCTCCGGTTTGCGCCGCGCACGTTTCGCAAATGGTCCGAATTTCAGGTGGCGAATACCGCGTTCGGCTCCACCTCCTTCCTGGTCCTGGAAGCGATAGGCGGCTTTCTGTCCATCAACTACGGTTTTACCAATGCCTTCTGGGCCATTCTGGCCGTCGGCCTGATCATTTTTATCACCAGTTTCCCGATCAGCTATTACGCGGCCCGCTACAACATCGACATCGACCTGATGACCCGCAGCGCCGGGTTCGGCTACATCGGCTCGACGGTCACCTCATTGATTTACGCCTCGTTTACCTTCACGCTGTTTGCGCTCGAGGCCTCCATCATGTCCCTGGCGCTGGAACTGTATTTCCACATTCCGCTGGCCATGGCGCATATCATCAGCGCCGTTATCGTCATTCCGCTGGTGACTTTCGGCATCACCACCATCAGCCACCTGCAATTATGGACGCAGCCGCTGTGGCTGGTGCTGCTGATTGCGCCGTATATCGCCGTGTTCGTGCGCGAGCCGGAGTCGCTGATGACCCTGCAGGCCTATTTCGGGATCGCGGGCAGCGGCCGGGACTTCGACTGGCTGCTGTTCGGCAGCGCCGCCACCATCGCTTTTTCGATGGTGGCGCAGATCGGCGAGCAGGTGGATTTTTTACGGTTCATGCCGGAACTGACCGAAAAAAACCGGCTGCGCTGGTGGCTGGGCACGTTGAGCGCGGGACCCGGCTGGATTCTGTTCGGCATGGCCAGGCAGCTGGGCGGCGCCCTGCTCGCGCATCTTGCCGTGCGTCACGGCATAGATCCGGTTCATGCCCATGAACCGACGCAAATGTATCTGGTGGCCTACGGCGAACTGTTCGGCAATACCGAGCTGGCCCTGGCGGCCACGACCCTGTTTGTGGTGATTTCCCAGGTCAAGATCAATGTCACCAATGCCTATGCGGGCTCACTGGCCTGGTCGAACTTTTTCTCGCGCCTGACCCACAGCCATCCCGGGCGGGTGATCTGGCTGCTGTTCAATGTTTCCATCGCCCTGCTACTGATGGAGTTCGGCGTCTTCGGCGCGCTGGAAAAAGTGCTGGGGCTGTTTTCCAATATCTCGATCGCCTGGATCAGCGCCGTGGCCGCCGAACTGCTGATCAACAAGCCCTTGGGCCTGAGCCCCAAGGCGGTCGAGTTTAAACGCGCCTACCTGCCCGACCTCAATCCGGTCGGCATACTGGCGACCCTGTGCGCCTCGGTCGTTTCGATTCTGGCTTATCTGGGGCTGTTCGGCGCCCATGCCCAGGCCTTTTCCGCCTTCATCGCCCTGGGTCTGGCTTTTGTGCTGGTCCCCTGCATTGCCTGGGTCTACGGGCGCGAACGTTACCTGTCCCGCGACATCGGCCATCATCATCCGGACCAGCTCGGCCGGTGCAGCATTTGCGAAAACCATTTCGAACGCGAGGACATGGCCTATTGCCCCGTCTATAAGGGCGGCATCTGCTCGCTCTGCTGCACGCTGGACTCGCGCTGCATGGACGCCTGCAAGCCGGGCATGCGCCTGGACGATTATCTGCACAACCTGGCCGAATACTGTCTGCCCGGCCGGCTGAATCTGACCGTCAGGCTGCGCCTGATACGCTTCAGCCTGCTGTTTTTGTTTCTGACGGTGCTGACCAGCGTCTTCGTCGGCATTATTTATTACCAGGACCTGCTGACCGCCGAACCCTACCCGCCGTCCTTCAACCTGCTTCTGGAAAATTTTGTCAAGGTGTACGCCTCCTTGCTGGTGTTCATCGGCTTGTGCACCTGGTGGCTGATCCTGAACGACGAAAGCCGGCGCGTGGCGCATGAAGAAACCGACCGGCAAACCCAGCGCCTGCTGATGGAAATCGCCGAGCACAAGAAAACCGATGCCAAGCTGCAGCAGGCCATCAACATGGCGGACCGCGCCAACAGCGCGAAGAGCCGGTTCCTCAGCAGCATGAGCCACGAGATACGCACGCCGTTAAACAGCATTATCGGCTATGCCTACATTCTGCAGAAAGATCCGGCGATACCGGCGCACAGGCGCCAGGCCGTGGATATTCTGAAACGCAACAGCGAGCATTTATCGTCACTGATCGAAGATATTCTCGATATTGCCCGCATCGAGGCGCGCAAGTTCGAACTGCGCCGCGAGCCTATCGATTTCCCGAATTTTATCGAGCACCTGGTCAGCATTTTCAAGCCGCAGGCCGAGGACAAGGGCCTGTCGTTTCACTGCCAGATCGTCAACACCCTGCCCCAACGGGTGCGCGGCGATGAGAAGCGGGTCGGGCAAATCCTGATCAACCTGCTCGGCAATGCGATCAAGTTCACCTCGACGGGCGAGATCATACTGCGTATCGGGTACAGTTGCGGCGTCACCACGTTTCAGGTCATCGACACCGGCCCCGGCATCCGCCAGGACCAGTTGACGAACATTTTCCAGCCCTTTACCCAGCTGCCGAACGAGAGCCTGACCGGCGGCAGCGGCCTGGGACTGACCATCAGCAAAATCCTGTGCGAAATCATGGGCGGCGAACTGGCTGTCGCCAGCGACCAGGGCCAGGGTGCCACCTTTACCGTGCGGCTGTTGCTGCCCAACCTGGGCGGCAAGCAGCAATACATCCAGGAAGAAGACATCGTCGGCTACCGGGGAAAACACCGCAGCATCCTGGTGGTCGATGACCAACCGGAGCATCGTCAGCTGGTCGCGTCCATTCTGGAACCGCTAGGCTTTGGCCTGGCCGGGGCCGGCAGCGGCGAGGACTGCCTGGTTCAAGTTCAAAATGATCCGCCCGACCTTATCCTGCTGGACTTGTCCATGCCCGGCCTGGACGGCGCCGAAACCGCCCACCGGCTGCGCCTGAAAGACTATGCGGGTCCGATCATCGTACTCAGCGCCAACGCCTATCCGGCCGACCGGGTGAACGCCGTCAACGCCGGCTGCAGCGACTTCCTGTCCAAGCCCCTGCAGGTCAGCGAACTGCTGTACAAACTGAAACTGCATCTGGCGCTGGACTGGCGCTATCAGGAAGATGACGCCGAACCGCGCGGCGACTATCAGACGCCTTCGCCGGACATCCTTCAGGACCTGGCCGGCTATGTCCGGATCGGCGACTTGATGAGCGTTAACCAATACCTGGCCGAATTGATCGAGCGCCAGCCGCAATACGGTCATTTCGCCCGGCGGATCATGGCGCTGGCCGGCGAATTCCGGCTGGCTGAAATCAAACAACTTTTACCTGTGGCGAACGAGGAACAAACCGGCGATGACCAGTAAACTTTCCCCTGCCGGCGGCACCGTCATGATCGTCGATGACACGCCCGGCAATCTGGCCCTGCTCTCCGATACGCTTTCCGAAGCCGGCTACCGCGTACTGGTGGCCACCGACGGGCTGTCGGCGCTGGAGCAGATCACTTACCTGAAACCGGACATTATCTTGCTGGACGTGATGATGCCGGGCATCGACGGCTTTGAAACCTGCAACCGGCTCAAAGCCAGCCCCGAAACGGCCAACATTCCGGTCTTGTTCATGACCGCGCTAAGCGAACTCGACAACCTGTTGCGCGGTTTCGACGAAGGCGCCGTCGATTACATCGTCAAGCCGATACGCCCGCCCGAAGTCCTGGCCCGGGTGGACGTGCAGCTGACTCAGGCCCGAAACCTGCGGCGCGCCGAAAACGCCCTGAACCATAGCCCTTTCTCCGCCCTGGCAACCGACCCATCCGGCCGCATCACCTGGCTGACGCCGGGCGGCAGCCGCTGGCTGGACGAATTCCGGCAAACCCACATGCTGACGGGGGAAAACGAGGTGGGCGCGCCGCTGCCCAAACCGCTGCTCGAATGGTTTGGCGCGCGCCTGGCCGCGGCCGGAAAATCCGACCGAGACACCTTTGAAAGCCGGCGGGCCGGCGTCGATTTTTCCGCCAGAATAGCGCCGTGCCAGCACGCCGACGAGTACCTGCTGGTGCTGGAAAGGCATTCCGGCAGCTGGGACCTGGATTCGGTCAGGCAGTCCCTGGGGCTGACTTTTCGCGAAGCGGAAATCCTGATGTGGATATCCCGGGGCAAGACCAACAAGGAGGTCGGCATGATCCTGGGCAGCAGCCCGCGCACCATCAATAAACACCTCGAGCATATTTTTGAAAAGCTGGGCGTCGTCACCCGCGCGGCGGCCGTTTCAATGGTCCTACGGCGCACGCCGGTTTGAGCGGGCGCTGATCGTTAAATCCGGCCCGCAAGGAATGGCCGGCAGGAAAGCCCTGACAGCCGTTAAGGATCCGGTTGTTTCCTCGTTCCCACGCTTCTGCGCTCATCGTTATACATAAGTCAAAAATTACTGTTTTGCAATCTTAGCCAGTGAGGCTTCGATACCCTTTTTTGTCGCCCAACATTCCCGACTTCGAAATCGCGATCTGGGGATCGCTCCCACAGAGCATCCCCCTCCTTGTGGGAGCGACGCCTTCGTCGCGATTTCGAAGCCACTGATGTTCAATATCCGCGGATTTATCAAACAGCACCGTTTCCAGATATACGACGAACTCTGTTTAGCAAGTTTACCGATACTTGTGTATAACGGCGAGCGCTCCCGCGTGGGAATGCAGACCGCAGCTGAACTGAGCACCGGTATGGGTTCCCACGCAGGAGCATGGGAACCAGGGAACGCGCGCGTGGTTATTTATCTAAATGCGCCGCAAGACACCTTCCTTTAGGTGGATGATGTAGCGGCGTTGTGTTACTGACAGTGAATTGTTTTTTAAAGTGAATCATGTTAAATTTTCCCGCTAGTACCGAAGGTCATTCGGGAAGGGTTGCAATAACCAGTCAACCCAACGCCTTGGAAACTGAAGCCGCATAAAGTGAAAGCTCCCTTAACAGGTTGCGGACGATTAAAGGAACCCGTGAGAAACGGCAACGTAAGCTCACTCCTGAGAAATCAGGAATCACCGCCTCTTTAGGGCGGTGAGGATGTCAATCATTTGTGCTAAAAAATGAATTCTTTCACAGTTTCGTACGCATCGCGTACCTTTTGGGATGGCTTTCACCGGAACCACTGGAAAAGGTACGCGATGCGTACCCTACTGTATTTTCAGGCAGGCCTGTCAATAACAAAACCAACAATCGTTGCTTTCAGGTAAGGGCTGATTGCTCTAGCCATATATTCTGATGAATGATCCGCAGCGGGATTTGTCTCGGGCGATATCGCGCCTACGCGCCTCTGATCGATGGCATCGGCCGCAACGGCGTCGATAAGGACAGCCGGCTTCCCAATGAGAAGCTTGATTTCATAATTGATATCTCATTGATTTGCTGGAATAAACTCTGTTAAAGTCAGTTCCGCCGATAAATATAAGTATCTGTTTATAAAGTGACTAAACAACCACCCGCTCAAGCGGGTGGGTTCGAATAATGGACTGAAAGTCCGGATACGCGTCGACTAAACGACGCGTCTTAATCAGGCGCCATTTTAAAATTATCGTTTGGACTAGGTTCAAAGTGATGCTCCAATACTGTTTGATCATCTCATCGGTCATCTGGCCAACGGTGGCGCAAAAATAACCGCGCGCCCAAAAATGTCTTCTCCAGTACCGCTTTCTTCAAGTGCGGAAACTCCTCCTCACTACGCCTTTTATAATTCGTATCTCAAACGCTTCGCAGGTTTGGCGCACCAAGTCTCTTGCTCGCTCTGCTATTTCACCACTCGGCACTTTGTAACGATACTTGGTTACCCAAACAAAATGGTACTCAATTTGATAAACCGTATGGCTGCCATATCTATAGTCCATTGCCACCGCCTTGGCCAGATTATCGCAGCTAAAGCTGACCGGCTAAAGCCGGTGGTTTAAACCTTATGATGGAAAATTAAAAAAGCGGATTGCCGCCGGCGATACGAATTGTGAAGTCAGTATTCATCTGGACCGGGATTCGAGCCAGGAGCAAGCGGGCGACGCGTATTACAGCCAGGACGGCGCGATCATTTCCAAATCGAATCATTCCGAAACCATAGTGCAGGTAGAGGAAAAAACAGCGCGGAACTGGTGTCATTGCGGGCCGGCTGAAACGGGCGCCCGGCAAAACCCGCGCAATATTGTCATCGGGCAATCCCCATCCATGGGCGAGGTTTTGAATTCCATGGAAATAGTTGCGCCAACCCTGGCTAATGTCTTGATAGGCGGAGAAACCGGGGTCGGCAAGGAAATTATCGCGCGCGCGATCCATGCCGCGAGCGGACGTAACCAGGAAAAATTCGTTGCCGTCAATTGCGGCGCCATTGCTGAAAGCTTGATCGAAAGCGCCTTGTTCGGCCATGAAAAAGGCGCGTTCACCGGCGCTTATAATGTCCACAAGGGTTTTTTCGAAAGAGCCTGCACCGGCACGCTGTTTTTGGATGAAATCGACAGCCTGAGCCTGTCCGGGCAGGCGAAATTGCTGCGTATCCTTCAGGAGGGCGAGTTTGAGAGAGTGGGCGGCAGACAGGTGATCAAGGCGGACGTCCGGATCATCGCCGCTTCCAACAGACCGCTCAAAGACCTGGTAACGGCCGGCGATTTTCGAAAGGATCTTTTTTACCGGTTAAATATCGTGCCGATCCATATACCGCCTTTGCGGGACAGGCGCGAGGACATTGGCGCATTGGCCGACTATTTTCTCAAGCAATTATCGGATAAATATCAAAAGCCGAAAAAAAGTCTTGGCGAACAGGCTTGGCGCAAAGTGATGCTTTATGACTGGCCCGGCAACGTCCGGGAATTGGAAAACGTCTTCGAACGCGCGTTCCTGTTCACGCGCGGCCCCATCATCGAGGATATCCCTGTCGAGCTTAATGATTCGGACTCAGGCTCTGTCAGCGACGGAAATCTTAATATGATCAAGAAGAAGGTCGCTCGCGAAATTGAAATTAAAATGCTCCAGGATGCGTTAACGAGATTTTCCGGAAACGTGAGCGCGGTTGCACGAGAAATGGAAATCACTCCGCGCGCAGTCCATCAAAAACTGAAAAAACACCATATCGAAGCCGCCGCGTATAGAAACAAATAGACAACCCAGCCTACCGTGCTGCCGTGGTGGCCAGCCCTACGGATTGATGCCCTGATACCGTAAAATGAACAGACACGCAGGGGCGAACCTGTGTGTTCGCCCCTGCCCAACGGTTCGCCTTTGGCCAGGGGTTCTCCGATAACCCGTTGTGCACCGGAAACAGGGCGGACACGTAGGTCCGCCCCTACAATGCATCCATAATGAGGCGCGTCATTCGCGCTCCATCACGACTGGCCAAGCCACATCAGACCTTTTTGACAAACTCCGATTTCAGTTTCATGGCGCCAATGCCGTCGATTTTGCAGTCGATATTATGATCCCCCTCGACCAGGCGGATGTTCTTGACCTTGGTGCCGACCTTGACAACCGATGATGAGCCCTTGACTTTCAGATCCTTGATGACGGTGATGGTATCGCCGTCTTGCAGCACATTGCCGTTGGCATCCTTAACGTCCAGCTCATCGGCGCCGGCTTCGGCTGTCTCATCTTTCGACCATTCATGCGCGCATTCAGGGCAAATATACAGATCGCCGTCTTCGTAAGTGAATTCCGAGCCGCATGCCGGGCATTTGGGGAGGTTACTCATTGCTTTACCTTATTTAAATTGTCTCAACCTTGTGGAATACAAGGCGCAGTGAGGCGGCATGATGCCAGATTCGGGCGTTTATTGTCCACTAAAGCGGGGAAATACGCCCCCCCGCAACTTGTCAAGTCGATTTTTTAATCACCGTTTTGATGACTTCCCTGACATAGGCGTAAATGGCCGGGCAACTGCTCATCCTGGGTCCCGCCACATTCAGGACGTTAATATCATGGCGATTGATGAATTCATGAACGGCCTCCGACGCCCGCTCTCAGGAAAGCTTGGCGGGCGTTTCGGGTCGAATCAATTCGACCCTATAGGTACCTGAATCAATTGTCCGCGCAACATCAGTTCCTTATCTATTTTCAGATGGATAATCATAATTTTTTGCACTGATAACGCCGGGCGTTTAATATCTTTGCCGCCCTCCAGGGCTGACCGGAACAGTCATAAAAAACCCGACGCCCCCAGTTGAACGGGAAAACTAAAAATAATAAATAGACTGCTATACTTTAATATTTCAATACATTATCTACATATAAGAATATATATTAAAAAAAACAGGGTTATTTAAAATCTAAAACGGCATTTAATATTTGTTTGTCGGTAATTATGATGCCGGGCAGATATACCCGAACAAACCACAAGCTCACAATCAGCAACTTGCCTTGCTTGAGTCTCTCAATAATCCTTTGCGTTATAAAAATAAAAACGAGGTAACGGAATGAAATCAGCAAAGCCGAACAACGGTAAAAACAGTTTCCTAAAACAATATGACCAGGCGCCGGCCGATGAAAAGTTTTCATTGGTCAGAAACTGGATGGATAAATCCCCCCTGCCCTTCTTTGAGGAGTTGCGTGCCAAAAAGCCCATTTTTGCAACGGCCAAGGGGACTTTGTTTGCCAAATTCGAAGATGTGGTCGAAATACTGACTTTGCCGTCTGTGTTTACCGTCGGGCTTTATGAGCCAAAGATGGAGGGTTATCTGATGGCGGAAGATG
Source organism: Methylobacter marinus A45 (assembly GCF_000383855.1). Taxonomy (GTDB): domain Bacteria; phylum Pseudomonadota; class Gammaproteobacteria; order Methylococcales; family Methylomonadaceae; genus Methylobacter; species Methylobacter marinus. The sequence continues at coordinate 3,380,304 of NZ_KB912877.1, read as the reverse complement.
ACACGGCGCTGCACATGCGTGAAAAATCCATCATGCAAGCCATGTTGAACCGTGATGATTTGCCGCGGATACGCGACCTGATTGCCGAGCGTTCCCATGACACGCTGGCCGCCAGCGGCCACCGGATTGAACTGGTGAACAGCTATTGCAGAACCATTCCCACCCTGCTGGTTCAGGAATATTTTGGCCTGGACGGCATCGATCCCGCGAAATTGATTAAATGGTCCTACTGGAGCCAATACGATTCATTTCATAACCAGCCGTTTGATAAAGTGGACGATCCGGATGCCATTCATGCCAACTCATTGCAGGCCCGGGACGAAATCCGTGCGTACCTGGGTGAATTAATCCCCCGGCGCTTGGCACAAATCCAGGCCGGCACAGCCAAGGATGACATCGTCACACGCATGTTGAGCACCCGCTTCCCGGACAGCATTGACTTTCCGATGGACCGGCTGGGCCGCAATATCGGCGGACTGCTTATCGGCGCCGTGGAAACCACCGCGCAGGCCGTCGCCCAGATCATTCAGGAAATACTGCGCCGCCCGGACGTTTTGAAGCTTGCGAAAGCCGCCATTCAGGCGGATGACGTTCAGGCGTTTGACAGCATCGTTTGGGAAGCCTTGCGCTTTAATCCGATTGCGCCTTATTTATTCCGTATCTCCGCCAGTGACTACACCGTGGCGCAAGGCACCGAAAGAGAAACCTTTATTCCCAAAGGCACGATGGTCCTGCCTTTGGTGTTATCGGCCATGTTTGACCCCGACAGGTTTCCGGACCCGTACGAATTCAATCCGGCAAGACCATGGTACAACACTTTCCACTTCGGCTTCGGTTTGCATGAGTGCCTGGGAAAACACATCGGAATGGTCATGATTCCTGAAATGGTCAAACAGGTCATCATGCTTCCCGGCATTCAGGCCGATTCTCCGGCCATCGATTATAAAGAATCCCCGTTTCCGGAGTTTTATCAGGTTTCCTGGGATAACGATAACGATTCCTGCTCGAATATTTTCCAGGTTCTCTAAGAAGGCTTTATCGTATCCGGCTGACCGGAAAGTCGGGCGGACGGCACCTTGCCGACCGCCCGTATCCGCTTTACCGAGCGGTCCCGCACCGGTTCGAATCCCATCCAACACACTCACAACCCGGCGGACCTATCAAGGCCCATCGACCGGTTGAACCGCCGGCATCCGCCGAGGTCACAAAACCAATCGATCTGATGTTGGGGACCATGACCCATGAGCGTACAACTCAATCACACTATCGTCTCGTGCCGCGATCAGCGCGGATCGGCGACGTTTCTGACGGACATCCTCGGATTGCCGGCGCCCAAGTCCTTCGGGCCGTTCCTGGTCGTTGAACTCAGCAACGGTGTCTCGCTCGACTTCCTTGAAACCGGGGGCGAGATTACCTCGCAGCACTACGCCTTCCTGATCGGTGAAGACGATTTCGAGCCGATCTTCGGCCGCATCCGCGAGCGCGGGCTTGAATACTGGGCCGACCCCGGCCAGCACCAGCCGGGCCAGATTAACCACCGGGACGGCGGCCGCGGCGTGTATTTCGAAGATCCCGACGGCCATCTGCTGGAAATCCTCACCCGTCCTTACGGCAGCGGCTAGGCCGGCGAGCCTCCGGTCTGTCGCCGACACCCTTTTTTATCAACCCTGGAGGTCAGTATGAGCAAAGCGCCCGGGCACCAGAAATGGCCCGACCATAAAGTCCAAGAACAGCATATGGGGCAAAGATTTCAAGTTGAGATCAACGGCGAGGTGATCGCGGATTCAGACGACGTGATCCGGGTTGAAGAGGACCAGCACCCGCCCCGCTATTATTTCCCCCGCTCCGACGTCAGGATGGAACTGCTTGAGCGTTCGGCGACAACGACGGAGTGCCCGTTCAAGGGGTCCGCGCATTATTACCATCTCAAGCTGGGCGATGAAACATTCGAGGATGCGGTCTGGACCTATGAAGACCCTTATGAGGAACATTACGGGCTTAAGGACAGGGTCGCCTTCTACAACGACCACTTTCGGGAAATCCATATCGAGGGCGCCTGAAAGATGGTGCCACATAGAAAACGGGGACCAGAACCGGGGTATAGGGCTGTTGCCTGATCCAGGCAATCCTGTCCTGCGAGCATCGCATGTCAGCAAGCGGTTTTCAGCCGGTTCCGTGCTTCCGTGCCAACAGATAATCGGTGAACGCATTCAACTGCCGCAGCATCGGGCTGTGCGGCAGCAAATGACGCACGCTGTAAAGCCGTTGTTTCGCGGACAGCGGTTGCCGTTGCTCCAATAAGCCCAAAATCCCCTGACAGTGCCGGTCAATCAAAAAATCCCGGAAAACCAGCGCCAGTTCGGTTTTTTTCAGATGCAGCGAGTATTCCAGGGCGCTAACGCTCTGCCCGGCTTCGTTTTCCCGCCAGGCCTGTATCGCTTTGGCCAGCCAGAACCGGGCGGCCTGCCCGGCGCCGATGATTTTGCCTAAATCCGCGCCGCAGCGGGGACAACGTGCAGCGCCGCCCAGGCGGGCCCTGCAGCAGGGGCAGCGCTGCATCAGGATTCCAGATAGTAGATAATGTCTTTCAATTGTTCGACCGGCTCCCGCAGTCCGTCGATATCCCCGGCTTCGATGCACGCTGTTATGGAGCCAATCAAATCGACCATATCCTCCTTGTCCGCGTCGGAGACCTGCTCGAACAAACTTTCGGCCTTAGCCATGACATTGCGCGCCTCCTCGATTTCCGGCGCGGCCGGTTCCTCGAACGGTTCCGCCGCGCCCTGTTCATCCGGACCGGGTTCCAGGTGCCCGAATAACGAGGTGATGCGCTGTCTGGCGGTATCCAGGGTGGTGCTTTCAAAACGCGACAGGGCATTTTTAATCGTGATCGATTTTTCCAGTCCGGTGTCTTTTTCCTGCGCCGACACGTGCAGAATGCCGTTGAGGTCCAGATCCAGGGTCAGCGTTATCACGTTGCCGGCTTCGACATCGCGCAGGCCTTCGATCCGAAACTCGCCGATGCTGATATTGTTCAGGGCATCGGGGTCCTCGCCCTGATAAATCGTGACCTCAACGACTTCCTGGCCGTCGTGGGTGGTCATGAAGGCTTCGGTTTTACGGATCGGCAGCACGCTGTTTTTGTGGATGATCGGCACATACATGAAAGGATAAGACTGGCCGTTCAGCGTGCCTATGGCACTAGTGCCGTAGGTATAAGGCGTCACATCGACCAGCACCGTATCCACTTGCTGGCCGCCGATCATGGCCGCCTGAATCGCCGCGCCCATGGCCACGCACAAATCGGGATCGACTTCGCCGTGCGGTTCGTAGCCGAATTCATCGAACATGCGTTCCCGGATACAAGGCATGCGTGTGGAACCGCCGACCAGTATGACTTCATCGATATCCGCCACGGTCAGTTTTGCCCCTTTCAGGGCGATATGCACGGCGTCCAGGGTAGCGTTGATGTAATCCTCGATCATCATCTCGTATTCCAGCCTGGACAATTCGAGGGACAAGTGGATGGCCGAGCCTTCATGCTCCAGCAGATACTCTTCTTCAATCCGTGCGTAAGGCTCATCGGAAAGCAGGAGTTTGGCATTTTCCGCGGCCCGGGTGATGCGCGCCATGGCTTTGCTGTGGCCGCGGGCGTCGACATTATAGGTTTTTTGCAGATGCTTGAGCAGGTGTTCGATGATTTGCTGATCAAAGTCGTCGCCGCCCAGGTGGTTGTCGCCGTGACTGGACAGCACTTCGACAACGCCGGACTGGACGTTGACCACGGACACGTCGAAGGTGCCGCCGCCCAGGTCGTACACCAACATGCGCTTGGCTTCGATCTGGCTGGCGCCATAAGCCAGTGCCGCCGCGGTGGGCTCGTTGATCATGCGCACGACGTCCAGTCCCGCGATTTCGCCGGCCTCGCGCGTGGCTTGCCGCTGGGCGTCGGAAAAATAGGCCGGCACAGTGATGACGGCCTTGCCGACCGGTTGCCCGAGATGCTTTTCGGCGATGGCTTTAAGGCGTTTAAGAATGATGGCGGAAATTTCCTGCGGCGCATAGGACTGGCCCGCCAGATCCACCTGGATATTTTGCCCCATCAGGCGCTTGATCGATTTAACGGTGCGCTCCGGATAAACCAGGTATTGGTTCCGCGCCGCTTCACCGACCAGAATGCCGCCGTGGTCGTCGATGCCGACAAACGAGGGCAGGATTTTTTTGTCGCCGTCGGCGATTACCCTGACCTTGCCCTGCTCGACAATCGCGACTTCCGAGTTGGTGGTGCCTAAATCGATGCCAATGATGATTTCGTTCATAAGTGTTCCCTAGCGTTGATTTTATTGACTTTAACTTCCGCCAGCCGCAGAACCTGATCCTGGAATAGAAAACCTTTCCGCAGTTCCTCCAGCACGATGCCGTTTTCGAATTTTGGATGATAACCGGTCTCAACAGCCGTCATGGTCACAGGATCCAGCACTTGCCCGACGCAGTCCAGCGGCCGCACCTGATAGCGCTCCAGGAATTGCTCAAAGCGCCTGACCGTCATTTCCTGCCCTTCCCTGAACTGCCTGATAAACCGCACGTCCTGGTCCCTGGAATGTTTGAACAGCGATGCGACCGGCTGGTAGTTGCGCAGCACCTCCAGGCCGGTGGTCAAACGATCGTAGATGTCGACGATATCCAACAGCACGGCGCGCATGATTTGACGTTGCTGCTGTTCCAGCCGCTCGGCATGCCTGGCCAGTTCCGCCGACAGGGCTTTATTGTCTTCCTGCACGGTGGCCAGCGCCGAGCCGAGCGTATCCAGGGTACTCTTGAACTGCCTGGATTCGGCTTTCACTTCGGTTTTCAGGCCCGCCATTTCCGTGAGCAACGTGTTCAGATCGGGCTGTTCCTCGGCGACGAATGGCTCAGGCCGGCTCTGTTCCAGATAAGTGCGGAAGTCTTCGAGTAACTGGTTTGTTTGTGTGTCTGTAGTCATGGTTTTCCGGAATTGGCCAGGGCGTTCAGCAGGGTTTGATCGTCGATGCCGGCGTGCAGCAGCCCGTTAAACTGTTCCGGCCCGATTCGCGGGGGCTGCGCGACGGTAAAGGCCTGGTCGAGCAGCGCCTCGAAATCGGCCTCGGGCGCTGTGAACAGGGCATGGCTCACCCGGCTTTTATGGTCCTTGATCGCTTCATAGGCACTATGAATTGTTTGAAACTGTTCCCGGTCGCGATCCGGCGGATTGCCTTTGACTTTGCGCAGATACGCCTGCTTGATTTCGGCATCGCCGGCATCGGCGGCAACGTTCAGGATTTCATAAGGTGTCTTCATAGCGGCTTACCAGGGTTAAAAGGGGAACCGGCCGGGCTTTTGGTCCGCGTCGAAACAGGCCAGGACATCGTCAACGCTGACATCGATATTGATGCCCAAATCGCCGGCGGCTTTCACTAGCATCAGGGCCGTGAACAAATCAGGGTCCAGCATGATGGCCTGCATGAGTTTGCTGTCATCGCCGACCACGCCGGCCAGCTCCTGAACAAGCCGCTCCGGCGATGTTTTTTTAGCCAAGGCTTCCAGTTTTTTATTGAGCTTATCGAATATCTCATCGGGCAAATGGCCGAACAGTCTATCGAACGGATCTTCGGCGCCCGGCTGTTCATCCGGAGGCAGCAGGCTGTCGAGAAAGCCCAGCCCCATCGAAGGATGCGCTTCATGATAGCGCTTAAGGTAATGGTCAATCAGCACCATGGTGCGATGATCTTTCTCCAGCCGGGCCACTTCACGGTTAGTTTCCAGGCTCAAGATTTGCCCGTAAGAACAGCGTTCGGGGCAGCCAGAGGTCCCGGCATAAACCAGGTAATAGTTCCAGATGGGTTTTTGCCATTTAGCTTGCGCCTCTTTCACGCAATGGCGCAATAACTCGTAATGCCTGATATCGTCCAGCGTCTCGCACAAGGTTAACAGCAGGGCTTCATCGTAGTCCGGCTGTTGCAGCGACTTTTTCAGGGGCGCCTTGACTCTGTCCAGCGCCTTGTGCAGCCGTTCCAGACTGCCGGCGTCCCGGCCGTACTGTTTTAGTCGCTCGATCAACCGGGCCAGTTCCTGCCCGGATAATAAATAATCCCTGGCGGGCGGCAATTCCCGCAACAGGGTCGCGACGGGCAGATTCGTCAGCTGCGCTTCCATGGCGGCCTGGAAATGCATGTTGACCGGGTCCGTATTGAGCTTGCCCAGCGCCTCGGCGATGAATTGCATGCCTTGCGGCTTGTCCTCGGCGGCAAAACAGAACAGGCCCCGCACCAGTTGCATCTGGAGTGCGTAACTTTTGCCCATTTTCAGGTCTTCCGCCTGCTGGATTTCCTGTTCGACCGCCGGGTATTTTTTGCCTTGTATCAGTTTGCGCGCCCGCGCCAGATGGCAGGCAAACAGCGTTTGCTTGGCAAACGTATTCAAGGGATCGGTTTTCAGGATTTTCCGCGCGTACTGGCTGGCTTTTTTATAAGCGTTATCGCGCATGGCCGCCTGGACCGCCAGGGTCAGTACCTCAAGGTCCAGCGGGAATCGGGCGAGGGTGTCATCCAGCCACTGTTTATAGCTTTCGGCGGTATCCGGAGACTGTCCATAATAGTCGAGAGTCCGCAGATAACTGGCCCGGTCGTCAGGGTCGTACAGCAGACTTTCGTTCAGCAACTGGTTTTTCTCCTCGGGATCCGGCTGTTGTTCCGCAAGATGGCGCAATATCAGCGCGATCTTCAAGTCATTGCCGGGGTCGCGTTCCCTGGCCAGGGTCCGGATGCACTGGCGCCAATAATATTCGGCATCGTTGTTTTCCTGCTCGCAGGCCAGCGCCTTCAACCGGTTGTGTTCGAATTCATCGACGGGGCCGAAGAGTTTCTCGAAGTCGCGCTGGCCGGCCGGATACCGGGTCAGCAGCGTAAAACAGAAGCGCCTCGCCGACTCTGGACCGCAAAGCGACCGGTATTGAGCGGCCAGATTGAATTTCAGCTTGTCGGACAGGCGATCCTTGTGCCGGCTTAACTGCTCGATGAAATCGGACTGCTTTTGATCCAGGCCCATGATGTCCCCGATCAGCCCGCGCTGTTGACGATTGAACCTTGCCATTTCCCGGACCAGCGCCCGGCCGTTCAGGGTGCAGGTCCGCAACAGGCCGGCGGTTTGCGCGTAGGGCGAGTTTGCCGGGATTTTGTCCAGCAGTGACTGCGCTTCGCCAGGCGAGGCCGGCAACGTGAGCGCCGCCTTCAGCAAGGTGCGGAAATCCCTGAAGGCGGAGCGATAGGGCAATTGTTTTAACGCCTCCTCCGCGCCCGCCGGGTTGTTGTCCTGATAGGCCTGCAACGCCGTCCGCACTATCGCTGAATGCGCCATGAAGTCGGCGTCCTGGGGCAAGGCCTGCTGAAATTCCGGATGCCGGGTGATAATCAGCAAGCCCAACAAGGCGGCCAGCCCGGGATAGTCTTTATCCAGCTGCCGGGCCGATAACCGTTGCAGGCCTGACAGGATTTTGGCCGGATTTTTGGTTTGAATCAGCCAGGCAAGGTAATGATCGTATTTTTCGTACGGCGGCTGTGCCTGCTGGCTGTAATTTTCCCACAGCCCCAGCGCCTCCTTATACATGCCCTTGGCGGCAAATGCCGATGCTCTTTGCAGGTAACAGTAAGCCAATTGCTGGCGCCAGTCGCTGTTGTCGGTATCCTTCAGTAATTTTTTATACAGCTCGATCGCTTCCTTGTACTTGCCGGCGTTCAGCTGGGACAGAGCCTGGTTTTCAAGATTATTCCCGGCTGAACCGGAAACGGGCATTGGGTTCTTTTTCATGAGTATGATTGTTCTTGCAGGGGCTGATGAACAATGGAAACGGGCCATTATAAAGCATCCTTCTCGTTAGAAAACCTAAGACGCAAAATCAGCATTGATAAATCGAGGTTTAACGCATTTATAAAAATCGGATTGAAACCCGCCGCGGATGATTTTCAACCCTCCAAAACGGCAAATTGTCTATTGGTCGGATAAATTCCGGGACCAAAACCGGTAAGATTGCCGGGGATGGGGCTCTTTGCCAGGACGCGCAATTACAAAAAAGCCGGGCAAGCGGGCCGGTCCCGAATCTGAAAATTTCACCAGCATTAAGATATGAAAAAATGAAGTGGCGGCAGCGTATAAGATTAAGCGCCGCAGTGATATCCACTGCGGCTTTCATGATCATGGCAACCGGCGGCCCGGACGCGGCCGCGGAGCAAATCCCCGTCCTCAAAAACGGCGGTTTCGAATCGCTCCGCGACGCCCGGACGGGCACTGATGGGTGGGTAAAAAAATGGAATCTGGATACGGCAGTCCGGATTCCCTCTGACTGGCAACCGAACCCGGCTTATCCCGGACGATTGCGGATTGGCACTGACGCGCCGCATTCGGGGGCGCGATTTGTCCATATCGCCGCCCCGACCCGCGGCGCCGCGCATCTGTACCAGGGCTGCCGGGGCTTGCGGGCGGGCAACTGGTATCACGTTTCCTTGTGGGCCCGGGGCGGCGCGTTCTCGGTGCAGTCGTACGAATATTTCCGGAACCGGCCGACCGGCGGCCAGACGCTGCTGCAGGAACATGCCGGCGCCCAATGGCGGCAATTCACCGCTTTCTATCAGCCCGCCGGCGATGGCTATCTGAATTCGGCGTTGGCGATCGCCGCAGCCTCACCGGAAGGCGTCGATATCGACGACGTGCGCGTGGAACCCGTGGCTTTGCCGGAACCGCCGGCCGATGCGGCGGACATGGTTTTTCAGAACGAGGCCGTGGAATGGCGTTTATCGCCTTCCGGTTTTTTGACCCGGTTTGCCAGTCCGGCCTCCGGCAAGGACTACGCCGCCATCGCGGCCAGACGGCCGCTGCTGACCGCCTCGCGGGCCGGCGTGCAAGGCTTGCCGGCAACCCGGATCTCCCGAACGGGCGATGTCCTGACGGCACGGTTCATCGATCCCGAGATCAAGGTCAGCTTGCGCGTTATTTCCGCGCCGCATCATTTCACTTTCGAGGTGCTCAGCGCCGAACCCGCGGACCTTGATGCCCTTGCCATCGGCTTCCCTTTGCGGCGCCTGAAGACCGTGGCGCCGGCCATCAACGCCACCTACGATGACGAATTCGGCGCGGCTTTTTTCGGCATCAGCGAAAACACGGTCAATCAACCCATGCCGGCAAGCCAGTCGATACAATGGCTGAGAAGCGGCGCGCATCGCCGTCATGGTCTCGTCGGCGCCAAATTTTCGCTGGCGGCGGCGCCCATCGGGGATTTCACGACCGCGATCCGGGAGGCCGAGCGCGCGGCGGGCCTGCCGTCTCCCACGTTGGGAGGGAAATGGGCGCGCGAATCGGAATCGGTGCAAAAGTCCTATCTGTTCGCCACCGATGCCTCGGAAGCCAATATCGACGCGCTGATCGACTATGCCAAACTGGGTGGCTTCGGCACTCTCGTTTTTTTGAAAAACAACTGGTTGGAAAGCCACGGCCATTACCGGATCAATACCGACAATTTTCCGCATGGCCTGGCAGGGTTGAAGGCGGCGGTGGCGAAGATTCACGCGGCCGGTCTCGAGGCCGGCGTGCATGTATTCGGCCCCTCGATCTCGCCGAACGATGCCTACATCACGCCGAAGCCGGATGATCGTCTGGCAACGGTGCCCGTTCCGAACCTCGCCGAGGCGCTCGATGCGAAAGCCACCACCCTCACGCTGTCGGCCGAACCCGGCTTGCCGCCGACAGGCCCTGGCGGCAGGGAGTTTCCGGGGCAATACCTGAGAATCGGCGATGAGATCATCCGTTATGAAGCCGCGCAGCCGGGCCCCCCGTTCCTGTATGTCAATTGCGAGCGCGGCGCATTGGGCACCAGGGCACAGGCGCACCCGGCCGGATCGAGCGTAAAGAGGCTGCTCACGCTGTGGGGATTTTTCCTGGTCGATCCCGACAGCACGCTCGCCGACGAACTGACCCAGAACTTCGCCGATGTCTTTAACAGTGCGGATTTCGACATGGTGTACTTTGATGCCAGCGACGGCATCATCGATGCCTATATCGACAGCTGGTATTACCTGAACCGCCTGCATCTCGCCTATTACCGCAAATTCAACAAGGATGTGCTCTATCAGGTCAGCAATGGCCTCGGTACCGATTTGCGCTGGCACATCGTGCCGCGAGCCGCTTCGGCGGACGGCCATGGCGATATCAAGGGCTATCTCGACGAGCGCTGGCCGCAGATTCTGCGGATGAACGCGAACTTCACGCGGCCCGATATCGGCTGGTATTACTGGTTCAAGGACATGCGCCCGGACCAGCTCGAGTATGTCGCCGCCAAGGCGATGGCCGTGGACGGATCGCTTTCTCTGGAGACCTCGCGGGAGGCGTTGGAAAATCAGACGCAGTCGCGCCAGATGCTGGATACGCTGCGAAAGTGGGAGCAGTTCCGGCATGCCGGCCCCCTGCCCGCGCCGGTCAAGGCCAGGCTGCGCGAACCGCAAAAGGATTTCAAGCTGTTTGATGATGCAGGCGGCGGCTGGCAGCTCTACCGCGCCGCCTACGAGCCGTTAAGATACGTCGATGTGCTGGACGGCCGTCAAAATACCTGGACCATCCGCAACGATGAGCCGGGCGACCATGAACTTGGCGTGGAGATCATTGCCGGCAGCATGGCTGGAGCATCAGCCGCTTACGGCCGCCCGGACGCGCTCACGATCGAAGGCTTTGAGGACGCGGCCGCCTTCCGGATGAGCGGTCGCAATCAATACGAGAAGCTTGTCCCCCGGCCTGACAAGCTGGTCTCGCCCGCCGGGCCCGTGCGCGACGGCGTGCGCCAGCATTTCGAGACTACCCGCGGCGAGACAAGGACCGGCGGCAGCGCCCTGCGCTACTCGGCGACGAACGAAGGGGCATTTGGCGGTTGGTCGGCGATCGGCCGGCGCTTCGAGCAGCCTCTGAACCTGGCGGGCAAGAATGCTTTGGGCGTCTGGGTTCTGGGCGACGGTAAATACGAACAGCTTCGCATCCAGCTTCGCGATGCCAAGGGACAGCGTGTTGATTTCGAAGCCGCTGTCGACTTCACGGGCTGGCATCTGCTGGCCTTCCCTTTTCCTGCCGACAGTCAGTTCGACTGGGCGCGGACAGAATATCTGCTGTTTTATTTCGACGCCGTGCCGGCCAAAACGACGGTCAGCGTCACGCTCGACAATGTCCGTGCCTTCCGGACGCAAGCGCCGGCGGCTTCGCTCGATCGGCCGATCATCACGGTCAACGGCGAGAGCATGGTCTTTCCCGATGTGCTGGCGGCGGGACAGGCGCTGACGTCGGAAGGCCCTGGCGATACGACCCACTGGCCCGGCGGCATGGCGCCGGGCAATAAGATCGAACGCACCCGCCTGCGGCTTAAGCTGAAGCCGGGCGAAAACACGGTAACGGTTTCGGCGGCGAAACCCGATGCGTTTCCCGGCGACATCCGCGTCCTGCTGTATCATCTCTGGCCGATGGCGCAGGATTGAGTGCCGGGTTATTGCTGAGTTTGTGTGTGTTGGAATTTGTCTAAATGAACTGATGTTATGCAGCCGTGCCGTCAGCCTGGCCCTGCCGCAGACGCATGCGCTCTGCCGGATCGAATGCTACTGGCGCATCTGTCGTTGGCATTCGTCCCCGAGGCACCCGAAACGATTTATGCGTAACAGGCAGCGTCGGGTTACGCTGCGCTAACCCGACCTACCGGAATAATATTTAACATGGAAATCACCTAATAATTTGCGATGCGGCTCATACAGATCAAAGGGAGCACCTTTATCGTACGGATGCATTGTAGGGGCGGACCTGTGTGTCCGCCCTGTTTCGGGTGCACAACGGGTTATCGGAGAACTGTTGAGCAAGGGCGAACACACAGGTTCGCCCCTATGTGTCTGTTCATTTTACGGTATCAAGGCATCAATCCGATTCTAGATCGCGATGAGGGCATCGCTCCCACCATCGTCCATGCCTGGCGCGCAACATCCGTTAAAAAGAATGCCTGTGAGAATGTCGGCTTCTTCCCCGCCCTTTCCCTTGCCGGCCTGAAACTATTCCGATTGTATGCTTTTGCCGAAGTCGATCAGTTCCTGGCGCATGGCCTCACGGATCGCGGCTTTGTTGCCGGCATCCAGCTGATACCGCCGCGCCAGTTTTTTATAATCGTCCTCGGTCAGCGATACCGTCAGCCTCGGGCGCTTAGGCGGTTTGATGTCCAGCTGAATGATCTTTCTGATTTGGTCGGAGGTGCTCAGGCCGTTTTTGTTGGCTTCACGCCGGATGCTTTCGGATACGCCGGTGCCAAATTCGAAAGCGACCTGGATGGCGCGTATGCTTTGCGCCGATTTTTTCCAGTTTTCAGGCAGGTCTTTTTTATTCATAGGCTTGTTTGTTTAAATTTGGATAAGCGGCAGCCGCTCGATTGCGGGTATTGTAACCACAAAGAACACGGAGTTCACGACTGCCCGGCCCGCGTCTGTCCCTGCGCAAGCGCAGGACCGCGGGCGGGAATCGGACAGGCTGAGGAAAAATAGCGGCCGCACCAGCCCTTGAGCCGCCATGAAAACAAGCCATTCACTGACTGGCTGGGCACACGGGGTATTCAATCCGGTAGGGTACGCATCTCGTCCGAGACTGTGAAAGTATTCAATTTAAAAGATTTAACCACGAAGGACACGAAGCACACGAAGTTTTAAGTTATTGATTAATTTTATTTTTTCTTCGTGTCCTTCGTGATCTTCGTGGTGAATAAGGCTTTTTTATGACGCTTTTCACTAATTCTTTCACAGTCTGGTCCCTTTTGGGATGGCATTTACCGGGACCGCTGGGAATGGTACGCAATGCGTACCCTACTGTATTTTTCAGGCAGGCTCATCAATAATTTGCACAACAGTCGTTGTTCAAGTAAGGACTGATTGCTCTAATTGCTTTTTACGGGATCACTCTCGCGTTTTAGGCGCTTGAACTCTTCGGTCAGCATTTTGACGCGTTCCCAGGTTTCATGTTCCATGCTGATTTTATGCTGCATGGCCGAAAACACTGGCAAGAATGAAATCTCGAATAATTCCGCCAGTTTATGCAGCACCGCGTCGGCGCCCGGCATCGGCTGGTTGACCACTTCCACATTCATTTCGACCTGAGCGATCTGCTCGCGCAGGTGCACGATATGCTGATTCAATTCGGCCAGCGGCGAAGGCGCCTGCAAGTGCCGGCCAATAACGGTCAGCTGCTCGGCGATAACGGACAACTGGCTGGCCAGCAATCTTGCCGGGTCGTTTTCATCGCCGAGTTTCCTGAGGCGCGCATATTCGTTCCTGATCGCGCTCCAGCGCTCGCTTTCCCCGGCGTTCAGAAGTCCCCGGATTTCCTTGAGTTTGAGCAGGTTTTCCTCGGCGCCCCGGGTCAGGGTCTGCGCTTCGCCGACGTAATGATCGCTGATCAGATTCCGCAGTTCCTCGTCGTTCATGACCGATGTGACCTTTTCCGCCATCTTGTTCATGTTGCGGTAACTGCCCTGCAGTTTGAAAGGCGGCTCGGTGCGGTAGCGGTCGTCCTGCGCCGCGGAATGGATATACTGCTGATTGACCGCCAGCACGACATCACGGATCTTGAGCATTTTCTCCAGGACGGCGACGATTTCCCGGCTTTCCGAGGCGGCGTAGCGGTGTTCGAACTCATTGTCGGACACGGTTTCGCCGGCAGCCTTGCGCAGGAACCGGTAGACGTCGTCCATGCCGCGCGTGGCCAGCGGCTGCAGGAGCGGATTGGAGGTCAGGCTGTTTTCGATATAGCTGAGCGCGAAGACCTCGTCATTGCCGCTCAGGACATCGCCCAAATTGTAAATATCGGCGCGGTTGGCCAGCATGTCCGGAATTTTGAAGACCTCGCCGGATTCGGTGTAGGGGTTGCCGGCCATGATCACGCAGAACTTTTTGCCGCGCAGGTCATAGGTTTTGGTCCGCCCCTGCCAGACGCCCTCGATGCGCCGCGAGCCGTCGCACAGCGAGATGAATTTTTGCAGGAACTCGGCATGGGTATGCTGAATGTCATCCAGATAAAGCATGACGTTATTGCCCATTTCCAGGCCCAGGTTCAGTTTCTCCAGTTCCCTGGCGGCCGTCACATTGGGCGCCTGCGCGGGGTCCAGGGAATGCACGGCATGGCCCAGGGCCGGGCAATTGATCTTCATGAACACCAGCCCCAGGCGATTGGCGACGTATTCCATCAGCGTCGTTTTGCCGTAGCCGGGCGGCGAAATCAGCAGCAGCAGGCCCATCAGGTCGGTGCGCTTGGCGGCGCCGGCCGCGCCCATTTGCTTGGCCAGGTTGTCGCCGATCAGGGGCAGGTAAACCTCGTTGATCAGTCTGTTGCGCACGAATGAGGTCAAGGGTCTGGCCTGATAGCTTTCCAGGCGCAGCTGTTCCCGTTCGGCGGCGATCAGCTGCTGGCGCAGGGTCTGGTAGCGCTGGAAGCCGGGCACGATTTGCGTGCGGTGCCGGTGCAGGCGTTCGCCGAATTCATCGATACTGATACTGAGCCGTCTGTCTTCAATGCGGGCGTGATCGCCTATCAGGTTTTCGATGGTGACTTCCAGGGTTGCCGGGCTGATTTTTCGATTGAGGCCAGTTCCCAGGATGATCATCACCGCTTCCGGGATGAAGCGCTGAAAAGTGCCGTGCCGCGGCTGTGCCGTGATGCCCGCCAGCCAGCCGGCGGTCAGTTGCCATTGGGCATCAAGTTGCTCCGCGCAGTGCTGCAAGGCGGTTTCGTAGTCGCCGCGATGGCCGATGCTTTCCAGATGCTGGTACAGCGCATTGACCAGGGCATCGGCCTGCCGGCTGGTGATAAATTCGGGAACGCTGGCCGCCAGTTCGGCCAGCAGGTAATCGCCGGCACTGGCGGGGTCCGCCGCCGCCAGGCCGGACAGGGCCTTGAACTCCGCCAACTGCGCGGCGATCTGGCCGGACAGGTCCTGATGCGCCTTGAGGCCGCCCAAGGACTTTTGCAGCAGCGCGGCGCTCTGGGCGAGCCGCCGCAGGTTTTGTTTCTGGGTCTCATCGATGGCGGCGAAATGCCAGTAGGCCAACGCCAGGGCGCGCGTTTCCGGCGTGTAGCGCAACAGCCCCGCGGCCTGCCGCGCCGGCAGCAAGTGTTCCAGAATCCGGCGGGCGTCGACATCGTGTATGCCTTTGTCATAGCCTTCCTGATAGCGCGGCGTCGCATAGCGGCGGATCAACTGCATCAGCGCATCGTCCTGCAGCAGCGCCGCATGGAGTTCGTCCAGCGTCATTTGCTCGAGCCCTTGCTCGGCGCTGTACAGAATCGAAGCGGCCAGGTATTCGGCCCGGTAAACCTGCCCGGTTTCGGAAATCAGGGCCTGATCCCAAAACACCCGGAGCTCATCGAGCTCCGGGTGTTCGGCCCGGGCATAATAATCGGTGCCGATCAAATGCCAGACCAGCCGGTTCTGACGATTGATCAGGGTCAGGTCCAGGGGCTGGGTATTGACGCTGAAGCGGTGCCGGCCCAGTTTGATGAGCGCGCCGCCGTCCTCGAAGATGTCCCGGCGGTCGCGCAGGGAGCGCAGCGCCTGTTCCCGCATGGCCTTAAGCCGGGCCTGGGCGTCATCGGCCTGTACCGAGGCGTCCAGGGCCTGCAAGTGTTCGATCATCTGGCGCAGTTTCCGCACCATGGCATCGGCGGCCAGATAACTGTTCAGCGCATCCGGCTCGTCAAAGGTCTGCAGGCGCCGTTCGATGCCCGCGAACAGCCGGTCGATGGCCGCGACGATGGTCTGCACGCGCCGCTGCCGTTCGTCCAGCAACACCTGCTTGCGCGACTGAAAGACTTCGAACAGTTGTTCCCGTTGCTGGACGATATCGGCCAGAAATTCGTCGAAGTCGGAAAACCGGCTTTCCAGTTCTTCCAGCTGGGTCAGCAGGCGGGTCAGCTGATCGTCGCATTGCCGGGGCGTTTCGGCCGATTCCAGGGCGCTGCTGATGCTTTGTGAAAACAGTTTGAACTGGGCGG
This sequence comes from Methylobacter marinus A45, assembly GCF_000383855.1. Classification (GTDB taxonomy): domain Bacteria; phylum Pseudomonadota; class Gammaproteobacteria; order Methylococcales; family Methylomonadaceae; genus Methylobacter; species Methylobacter marinus. Next base: position 3,364,245 of record NZ_KB912877.1, on the reverse strand, counting down.
CGAATTCGGCGACCGCTTCCTCGGAGCGGAAGCTTTTGCGCTTATGCCGGGCGCCGGCCTTGATCTGGTTGAGTTTGCTGTAGAGTTCGGACAGGGCCTCCAGAATGCCGGTCCTGACCTGGGCGTCCTTGACTTCCAGGCCGGCCAGCGTTTCATTCAGCAGGTCCAGATTCTGGCTCATCTGGTCCAGCTGTTCGAGGACGGGTTGAATTTCGGCCGTGGTCTGGCTGTTGTCCAGTTGCGCCTGATAGGCCGACAGGCTGTCATGAAATGGCGCGAGCGCCGTCTCGGTGCTTAAAAAGCCGACGGTCGCCTGGCCCAGCGCATCCAGTTCGCGGGCCAGATCGTCCTGCAGCGATTGCACGGCGGCCTGGTCGATATAGCGTAGTTCCCTGATCGTGGTCAGGTGACCCTGTTGCCTGTGCATGGCGTCCAGGGCCTGGACGAATTCCCCCGGCGTTTTCCAGCTGTCGACATACAGGTTTTTCAGCAGGTTCCGCTGCCGGGTTTCGGCCTCGCTCAGGGCCTGGTTGGCTTGCTGGCGGATGCTTTCGACCTTTTCAAACTCGTCCAGCACCAGTTCCGCGGTGGCGCGGATTTGCCGGATATCGGCCCCGAGCGCGCCCGCCTCATCGGCATCCAGCCAGTGGTAGGCGTCGAACAGGCGTTGTCCGGCCTCGATCAGGGCTTCGTAGTGGGCGAGCGTGGCGTGCCGGCTCGAAATCGCCCGCACCAGGCTGTAGCCGTCGGAAATGCCCCGGACCAGTTCGGCATTGCCGATTTTGCCGAAAAATGACTGGCGCGCCGGCTGCTGATGCATGAACTCTTCGTGAAAATACGGCGTTTCCCACAGCTGCATCGGATGGATGCGGCCGGGTTCGTCGTTTTCGGCCCGGAATACCAGCATCCGGCCGCTGCGGAACAGGCACACGCCGTGCGCGATGATCGGGTTTTGCAGGCTTTTCTCGATCAGGTTGTAGGAGAACAGCACGCTGATGCCGGCATCGGCTTCATAGAAGCGGTACAGCACGTCCTCGCCGTTGGGCGAGCGCAGCACGCTGGCAAACGTCAGGCCGGCCGGGACGTTTTCAAACAGCCGGGTTTCGCCGTTTTGCAGATAATAGCCGCCGGGGAAAATCAGCCCGTGGTTGTCCGGCAATTGCACGCAGGACTGGCCGATGGCGTCGATACGGTTGACCTGCCGGGTCAGGGTGTTGAAGACCAGGTAGCGGTAGGCGCTTTCGCGGTACGGACGTATTTTCAGCACGATCAGGGTGCCCAGCCTGGCGTAGGCGATCTCGGCGTCGGCCAGCGACTGGTGCGGGTCTTCGACCGGTTCGCGGTAAATGCCCAGGCCGTCTTCGGTATTGTTTTCGACCTTGACGGTCAGGTCGCCGCCGATGGTCTCGACGAAAACCTCATCGAGGATGCTGACATGCGGGTGCTTGCCGGCGACATGGTCCTCGCGCCGAGTCGCGGTCCATTCGAAGTCGTGGGCCGGATGCCTCGGCAAATCGCGTTCGCCCCGGTTGTCGATATAGCTGACTTGATCGTCACGTATTTGCCAGCGGAACACCCGAATGTCGTCCAGTTTCTGGCCAATCTGGAACACGGCCAGCAGTTGTTCGTGGCCGGCATGCAGGGACAACAGGCGCGTGGTCTTGTAGTAGCGGTAAAGTTCCTTGAAGTCGGCGACAAACCTTTCATCCAGCAAAAAATGGTCCGGCGAGGCATGCGCTTCGAGATCGAAGCCGTCTTCGGTTTCGACGAGATTGTACAGGCTGAAGACATCCTCGACCCGGGTCTCTTTCTTCATGCCGATGAACACGTTGTAACCGAACAGCATCAGGTGCTTGCCGACCCGGACGATATCGCGCGGCACGCAATTGTTTTCGGTACGCGCCCGTACCCGGCCGATGATTTTCAGTTCCGTTTGTCCGAATTCCTCGGCGCGCAACGTGTTAAGGCGGTCGATTTTGGCCTGCAGGGCGAGCCCTTGCTGATCCAGGCGCTTGCGGATCACTTCAAAGGCTTCGCCTTCGGTAACGGTTTGCTGGATGTCGGAAATGGTTTCTTCAGTCATGAGCGATCAGGTTTAAAAGCTGTTGATATAGTCCAATAAGGTTCTGCGCTGCGCGTGGCCGTCGATCCAATCGCGGATGCGCACGATTTCGTCATAATCGGCCCCTAATAGCTCTCTGAATTTTTGTTCCTTCAGGTCCTGGAAATGCACTTCCCGGATTTGTTTTTGCCAGCTGTCATAGAAAATCCGGGGCAGTTTATCGGCCAGTTCCAGCGATATGATCAGCTCCCATTCGCCGTTGTCCAGCCAGATTTCATTGCAGCGGACGCACAGATCGATTCTGTTTTCGGTTTCGGCGGCGATGCGGTATTTGGTCATGATGCCGGCGCATTTCGGACAAAACAGCGCATGCGAGGCGTCGACCGGTTCGACGCGGGTGCCTTGCTGCTGGTCGGCGGCCAGTTGTTCCGCCACCGGATGCCGATCCAGCCAGGTCCGGTAACTTAGCAGCGAAACCAGGGCGCCGTGGCACTGACTGCAACTTTCGGCGGGCAATTCGGCGGTGAGCCGGGTGGGTTTTAACCGATGCGTTTTACAGAAGGGGCAATTCATTGTGTGTCTCCATGGCGGCCGCTATCGACCCTGTAAATCCGTGTCTGTATTGATTACGTAGCCCGGATGAAGCTTGCGGAATCCGGGCCATACAAGGCTTCGCATTCCCGCATCAGACTGTGAAAGAATTAGTGAAAAGCGTCATAAAAAACCTTATTCACCACGAAGATCACGAAGGACACGAAGAAAAAATAAAATTAATCAATAACTTAAAACTTCGTGTGCTTCGTGTCCTTCGTGGTTAAATCTTTTAAATTGAATACTTTCACAGTCTCGCATGCCGCAACGCTCCATGCGGGCTGCATTGTCAATTACTCAACTGTTCCAACAGCGCCTGCATTTTGGTTTTGTCTTCGATACTGCCTTTCGTCGTCAGCTTGTTCAGGAAGGCCGCCACCGACAGGTTTTGCAGATCATCGGAACCAAGATTCGCGGCGATTTGCTTAATGTCCTCGATCAGGTTCGCCTCGCCGCGCAGGTGGTCTTTAAACGTGGTTTTCAGCAAGTCGCTTTTATTGACCGTGCCGTCTATCGATTTCCCGACCGCCAGCGCGCGCATGTAGCGTTCGAAGAATTCGCCGTCGCCGCCGACGATGTCGATGTTGGCCTGCTTGACCGCTTCGGCGAACACGCCCGCGTTCAGCGTGGCCGCTTCACGGCCGGCTTCGATGGCGGCCAGGGTTTCGGTATGCGCGGTATCGACCTGCAGGCGGAATTCCTCGTGGCTGCGGGTTTTCTCATCCATGCTGGCCATCGCGGCAAATTTGTCCTTCAGGCCGTCGGCTTCAGCCTGGTAATGCTGCCGTACGGCTTCGGCTTCGGCCTGGCCGCGGCGTTCGATGGCTTCGGCTTCGGCAATCTTGATTTTTACGTCGACCATGGCTTGTTTTTCCTCGGAATCGGCATCGGCATTTTTGATGCGCACCTGCGCCATGCCGACGGCTTCATCGCCCTGCGCCTGGGCCGCCATGCGCTCGCGCAGCACTTTCGCTTCGGCCAGGCCAACGGCGGCCTGTTCCGCCTGAATGCCTTCGGCCAGCCGGATTTTGGCTTGCGCCTGTTTTTCCGCGGCTTCGAATTCCGCGCCGGCCAGCACCAGGGTTTCGCGCGCCTTGAACTGGGCGCTTTGTTCGGCCGCTTCCGCGGCTTTGATGTCTTTCACCAGGCGCTCCTGCGCTTCCGCCTCCGCGGCGATCACGGTCGCCTGGCGTTTGCGGTCCGCTTCCGACACTTCGCGCAACTCCTTGATGCGTTCCTCTTCCTCGGCCACATGTTTTTCAACGGCGATGCGCGAACGGATCACCTCGGCGATTTCTTTCTTTTGCTCTTCCAGGGCCTTTTCCTTGGCGATGCGCTGCAATTCGACTTCTTTTTCCCGGTCTATAATTTCAAGCTGGCGCACGCGCTCGACTTTTTCCGTTTCGATGGCGATGGCCCGTTGCCGGTTTTTCTCGGCGACCTCGATTTCCCGCTGCTTGTTTTCGTTGTCGATGCCCAGGGTCTGTTCGGCCGCGATGCGGGCCCGTTCTTCCTTGGTGTGCTCTTCCGCCTTGATCTTTTCGGCTTCCGCCTTTTCCCGCGCCTGCACGCTGGCGATTTCCCGCTGTTGCCTGGCCTCGGCGTCGGCCTGCTGCCGTTCCAGTTCCAGAATCATCTCTTTGGTTTCGACATCCTTTTTCTTGATCTGCATTTGTTCATCGCGTTGCAGCTCATTGGTGCGCACGTGCTGTATCGCCGTCAGCTCGGTAATCTTGCGGATGCCCTGGGCATCCAGAATATTGTTGGCATCCAGCTGGTTCATCGGCGTTTGTTCGAGATAATCGATGGCGGCGTCTTCCAATACATAGCCGTTCAGGTCCTGCCCGATCACCTGAATGATTTCGTCGCGGAAGTGGTTGCGCTCGCGGTACAAGTCCTCGAAGTCCATGCGCTTGCCTACCGTTTTCAAGGCCTCCGAGAACTTGGCGCTGAACAGTTCTTCTATGGTGTGCTGGTCGGAAGCCCGCTCGCAGCCGATCGCCTGCGCCACTTTCAGCACGTCCTCGCGGGTTTTGTTGACGCGCACGAAGAAGGTGACGACGATGTCGGCGCGGATATTGTCCTTACAGATCAGCCCCTCGCCGCCGCGCCGGTTGACTTCCACGGTCTTCAGCGAAATGGCCATTTTTTCGACGCGGTGCAGCACCGGTATGACCAGACCGCCGGTGAAGGTCACCTTGGGTTCGCTGCTCAAGGTGTTGATGATCATGGCCTGTCCCTGGTCGACCTTGCGATACATCGAGGCAAAGACGATCAGCGCTCCGATCAGGATGACTGACGCGGCAATGGTAACGGTGATGATGATTTCCATGACTACTCCTGATTAGTCCTGTTTGCTGATGAAATAGAGGTTTTTATCCGGGTCGTATTCATAAATTAAAGCGCGGTCGCCTTTTTTGAAGTCGTTGGGCGCGGCCGCGCGGATCGAGATGATCAGCCCGGCGCCGCCATCCTCGACTTTGGCCTGGCCGAACTGTTCGTTGACGGTCAGGGAGGTGATTTCGCAGTATTTGGCCACCAGGGAACGGTTGCTGCGCGCTTCATGCGTGACAAACAGCCTGCTCAACGGCCGCGTGATTTTTCCTGTCAGATACACTGAAAAAATCAAGCTGATGACCAGCGCGGCCGCGCCGGCGGCGTTGTAAACGAGGCCTGCCGGCAGCCATGGCAGCAGCCAGGCGGTACTGAACAGGCTCAGGCTCCAGGCGAACAGGAACAGCAGGCTGAGCGACAGGGTGATGGGCACGCCGGCCAGGCCGAACGTGGCCAAAAGTCCCGCCAAACCGGCCTCGCTGTCGATATCCACATCGAGAAAATCGAACACGCCAAGCAGGCTGAACAACCAGAACACCAGGCATATGGCCAGCGGGATGGTGTAGACCACGGTCGGAAAGCTGCTGATAAGGGTGAGTACCGTTTCCATTTTTTGTCCTTGCGCGCAAAGGCAACGATGCCGGGCGGCCTGTGGTTAAAAAACAGGACTTACGCAGTTTGCCTGTTCATCCGCCGAAACAAGCGGGTTTAAAACCTGTGGGGGCGACTGAAGTCGCCCCCACAGGCTTGCGTATGTCCTGAAAAAGAAGCTTCAATATCATGTGCCTTAAGGGTTGTTGTTGTGATTGTCGTCATACCGGCCAGGAGGCAGGCGTCGCGGCCGCGCCGGCATCGTTTTATGCCGGCGAACCGAAACCGCTGTCCTGAGCATCGCGATCAGGCTTCAGACCGCTTGGCCTTCAATCGGTCCAGAATGGCCGAAGCCGTGGCCTTTTTGGTGATGATGCCGGCATCCTGCAGTTTCTCTTGCAGCCGGTCGCCGTTTTCCTCCTGTTGAATCGCGAGGGCCGCCTGCATTTGGTCGACCTTTTTTTGCTGCTTGGCTTTGATCCGCTCCAGCGATTCGGTGGCCGAACGCAAGGACGACCGGCTGCCGGAAAATCGGGCGGCTACGGCTTCGTTGGCCTTGTGCACGCTTTCCGTGGTTTTGACCAGGGTCAATTCCCGGTCCATGCCCTGGATGTTGCGTTCGGTGGCGGCGATAGACTGCTTCAGGGTCGCGATATTGCTGTCGAGACTTTCCAGAACCACCGCTTGGGCACCCAGCTCATTGCTGAAGGCGGCGATTTTTTCCGCTATCTCCAGAGCCAGAGCGTCATTGTTCTTCGCCAATGCCTGATTGGCGTACTGTTCATGTTCCGCGATGGCCGTCTGCAGGCCGTTCACTTTCCGCTGCACCGCCATTTGTTCGGCAATGACTTCGGTCAGGCTTTCCCTGGCGCGGTTTAAATGTTCCTTGGCGTCGCGGATTTCCTGTTCCAGTATCCGTATCCCTTGAGAATCGACCAGGGCTTCGCCGGTTTCGGTAGCGGCACCGCGCAGCGCGGTCAGGAGTTTATTGAGTAGGTTCATGTTGTTCGGCTCCTAATGATGAGGCGTCATTTCAGGTAGTCCGCCATCAGTTCAATGGCGTCCAGGGTGTTGTCACTCAAAGTCTCAATTTCATGCAGAATGGCATCGGCATCCGAGCGGGTACTCAAGGCGCCGAAAATAATGTATTGATGACCGATTTTGGAAAATGACGACAGCGGCATCGGAATGTTCAGGGCTAGCAAGGCTTCCAGTAACGCTTCGCGTTGTTCCGGAATGATCTCTTGTTCTTGCCAGAGATAGGAAACACAAAGAATCTGGCTGTCATCGATCGTCACATATACCGGGAATTCCTCGCGATCCTGGATCAGGACCTGAAGCACCTGCAGGTCCTCTTCGATGATTTCCGGCGTCAAAGCCGCGCCATTGTTGAATCTGGACTTGTGCAACGAGTCCGCCAGCTGCGTTAACGTTATTTTGTTATTCATGGGTTACTCCTTGTGCTGAGTGGCGCTGACAGAATAGATTCTTACCCCATATTATGTCAAGACATATTATGGGGATTCTGGATGTGATCATATTAAGAATAGCTGCTTTTAAGAAATTGACAGGTTTTTAGCGGGGCGGGCGAAAAGCCGGGCATTTTCCACTGAATGATCAAATCGGTCCGGGCCAAGGCTTGCCGCTACGTAATTTCACTTATTGATCCAGAGTCAAACTGGGCATTTAATCGGCATGATTGGCCGGTTATGCCAACCTCGAACCGATTGCCTGGCCGACTACGCCAGCCATCAGCTTTACCCCTATTCGTCCCATTAACCAACCCAGGACTGTTTAATTATGAAAAGCCTTCCTTTGGCCAGACTAGGCCCCCACGAATCCGCGCCCGGCGTGGTCGATTTCGGACTGTTGCTGCCCTGGGTTTCGGCGAGCGCCGGCAATCGGCTGTTTATAAAGCTCATTCATGAGCGGGATCAGTTCATCCAGGCCATACAGCCGATGGCTATCGAGCTGCGGCATGGCGTCGATGCCGAGTACGGCGACGCCTGGTCGGTAACGGTTGATTTCAACATTGTCCGCGACGCGCAGCCGGGGTCGCATTTCGGTTCGCCCGGCCGGCATGTCTACCGTTACGAGCTGCATAACCCGAATGTCGGCATACTGGACTGGATCATCGATCCCTTTGCGCGCGAATACGCCGTCGGCAAGCTCTCCGCCTTCACGCTCGGCTATAGCCCTTATGCCTGGAGCCCTGGCGAGGCGGACTGGGAAACGCCGGCGCTGCACGATCTGATCCTGTACGAACTGAATCTCGCCGAGTTCGGCGCCGACCTGCAAGGCGCGATCGACCGTCTCGACTATCTTGCCGATCTGGGCGTCAACGCGTTGTCGGTGATGCCGGTCAGTAATGTCGCGCTGGAGGTTGATTGGGGCTATCTGCCGCTGGGCTATTTTGGCGTCGATGAACGGTTTGGCCGGCGCGCCGATTTCCAGCATTTTGTCGATGCGGCGCACCAGCGCGGGCTGGCGGTTGTCGTGGATGTCGTTTATGGCCATACCGCTGATGACTTTCCTTACCACGATCTCTACCGGCGCCTGCAGTATCATGAAAACCCGTTTATGGGGCCGTTCGCCAAGGACTATTTCGGCGTCGGCACCGACTTCAGGCGCAGCCTGACCCGCGATTTTTTCTTTAGCGTCAACCAGCACTGGTTGGAGACTTATCACATCGACGGCTTTCGCTACGATTGTGTGCCCAATTACTGGGACGGGGCCATGGGCGACGGTTATGCCAGTCTGGTCTTTCACACCTACGAGTATGTCAAGGGCGCGCTCGCGCGGCTGTCCCGCTTCGACGCGCCGGAAGGCCCTCGTCTGATTCAGATCGCCGAGCAACTGGAAGCGCCTGAACAGATTCTCGAACAGAGCTACAGCAACGCCACCTGGCAGAATGCCACTTTCGGCGCGGCGGGGGCCTGCGCGCGCGGCGCCGCCGGAGCGATAGAGCACCTCGGCCTGCGGCTGGGCGCGGTAGGCTATATCGGACAGGCCAGCCACAATGGCGAGGTGCTGGGCAAGGCGCCGCTGCAATATATCGAGAACCACGATCACAGCCGTTTCCTGTGCGAGTTCGGACTCCGGCAACGCGACTGGAATCCGCTTTTCGCCGAAGGCGAGCGCGCGCACTGGTATCGCCTCCAGCCCTACCTGATCGCGTTGCTGGCCGCGAAGGGCATCCCCATGCTCTGGCAAGGACAGGAATTCGGCGAAAACTATTTTCTGCCCGAGGACGGTCTGGGCCGCGTGCTGCTGCTTCGGCCGCTGCGCTGGGATTATTTCTATGACCCGGTCGGCAAAAGCCTGGTGGGTCTGACCCGCAAACTGGTGAATCTGCGCAAGTCCTGCGAGGAATTGCGCCGGGGGAGCCATTATTTTCATAATGATTATGAACGGTATCTGTCACGCGGCCTGCTGCTGTTCGAGCGCACGACCGATGCGGCAACCAGTCTGATCGCGGTGAACTTCACGCATGCCGATCAAAGCGTGCCGTTTAACTTCGGGCGCGCCGGCGGCTATAACGAGCAACTGCACGGCCAGGACAACTTTGTCAGTGCGCCGGGGCAGGAACACTGGCTGACCATTCCGTCCAATTACGGACGCATCTGGCGCAGTGTTTAGGAACGGGAATGAAATAAGACCCGCAATTGAGGCAGGATTTCTGTTCATATTCAAGGCGCGCAAACAGGCGCATAGCAAGCTATGTAACTGTTTGCGCAACGCCGAAGAGGGACAGAAAGACAAGTCAGTTGCGGGAATTATAAAATTCACGTTCCTTAGATAGGAAGCCATGCAGCCTGGGGTTTGGCTGAAACGGGTATTTTGAGCCGGATGGACGGGTCAGAAAGCCGGCGGGACTTTGGAAGCGCATCCTATCCGTGCGCGCAACCGCTGCCTTACGCAGCGGGCATGAGTGCAATCGTCGTCGCCTGTATGATGAATATCAGTCCCAGCCCACGGGCTGATACCCTTGCTCCTCAAGACATCTGTTGACGAAGTTCTCATAGGCGGAACTGCGTTTCGGCTTGCTGAATATCCAATTCAGCAAGCCGGCGACCGCGCCGGAAGCCGCTCCGATGGCCGACCCTGCCCCTGCCGATCCCACCACCGCCCCCCCTACGGCGCCCGATGCAGCGCCGATAGCAGCACCTCCGGCAGTCCCGGCCGCCGCCCGACCGGCTTCGCTGCCGCCGGAATCGATACCGGCGGCGTCGGCAAGCTCCATGCATCTCTCGATATCGCGTTCCGCGGCTTCCGACCCGACGGAGGTTAAATGCGCGTTGGGATAAAGAACCGGGCGGGTCGATGCGCAGCCCTCCACTACCAGGGCAACGACAAGGATCAAAAAAGTCTTAACCATGAGAATCTCCTATTTCAGAGGATAATTGACGGCACGGTTTCGTGCCGAATGCAAACCGATGATTACGCCACGGGGATAGCATGATATTCATGCGTAACGGTTCATTGACCGACGACCTTGAGTAGACCACTAGCACCGGGTTAGGTTCTACGCATAGCGGCAAGCAAATCGAATGAGCCGCTTTCCGCGGGTACATTGTCGTTTGGAAAGAGAAATCGGGCGGCGGTTCAGTGCGAATACTGCTCCGGGGCGCAATTGAATTCGTACCGGCGCGAGCATTGGGCCATTTTGGGCAGAGGAGGTTCAAGCGCTGCTCGGGCGCGGCAAACGCAATCAATTACCCTCTTATCGTAAGTAAACCGCGAATTGCAGCCTAAAGCGGATCATTGTTGTGGCCGGAAAAGCGTTGATACATCATCTTGATAAAAAACATGACTATGAACTTAACACTGATTACCTCATCCAATTATCGGGTTGATGAATGAGAGAGCCCTCATGCACGCGGAAAGCACAAGCTTTAGGAACTGCCCCCATGATTTCCGGATAAGGAGAGTTACCTTAAAGGGTTCTGCCATGAATGTTAACAAGTAGACATTGATGTGTGCACATATAGCGAACAATCGCTATTTTGCTGCTTGGGCCTGGTGCCCATTATTTAGTTTCTTTCAATAGGCCGGTCCGGCCTCTATCCCAAATCCTCAAGTTGTACCTGGCCAAATCCAGGCCACAAGCATTCTTTTTATTTTCATAGAGTTAATTTATGTCCGAGCAGTTTTTGAGCCACAAAGCATCGTCATCCCCGGGCTTTGTAAATACCTCCACTTACAGACAAGACTTGATCCGGGCCGTATCAAAGTATGCGCGCCCCGATTACCGGAAAGCTTTCTGGCAAATATCGAATACTTTCATACCCTACCTCGCCCTATGGGGATTAATGATTTTTTCCACGCTCCAGGGCTACCCGTATTGGGTCACCTTGCTATTAACCGTTCCGGCTGCAGGTCTGTTGGTGCGCATCTTTATATTTTTCCACGACAGCTGTCACAGTGCCTTTTTTCCTTCACGCAAAGCTAACCGGATTCTGGGCTATATTGCTGGAATTATGGTATTTACCGCCTACGAAGACTGGCAACGCACCCATATCATTCATCATTCGGCCTCAGGCAATCTGGATCGTCGAGGCGCGGGCGATATCTGGACAATGACCGTAGAAGAATATTTAGCCGCTTCGTGGTTGAAACGCCTGGCTTACAGGCTTTTTCGTAACCCTTTGGTATTGTTCGGTCTGATTCCGATCGTGCTGTTTTTAGTGGTGCAGCGCTTTCCAAGCCTTGGCGCCGGCAAACGGGAGCGTTACGGAGTCGTTTTCACCAATATCGCCCTTGCGGTTCTTATCATAGGGATGAGCTTGCTTCTGGGTTTTCAGAATTACCTTATGATTCAATTGCCCATTCTCCTTCTGGCGGCATGCACCGGAATGTGGCTGTTTTATATTCAGCATCAGTACGAGGATGTTTACTGGGCGCGCGAACAGAACTGGGACATGACCGATGCGGGGTTGAAAGGAAGTTCTTATTATAAATTGCCGAAAGTGCTGCAATGGACCGTCGGCAATATCGGATTGCATCATATCCATCACCTCAGAGCGAACATACCTAACTATCACTTGCAACGCTGTCACGATGAGGTGCCTGCCTTACAAACGGTAAAGCCGCTGACTTTCCGTAAAAGCCTTAAATCCCTGTGGTTAAACCTCTGGGACGAAAACCGGCAAATACTGGTGAGTTTCCGTTCGATTAAAAAACTGAACCGCCTGCAAAAAACAACCTGATCCGCAAAAACCGACTTGTAGCCCGGAAAACTCGCCTAAGATCGTACGAAAATCAAGCCGCTTTAGCCGGCTTCAGTCTCGCTCCTGCATCTTCCCTCTGGCTGGGGGAATGCGGGAAATGGCGTAATCATGTCCCATCGATGCAGTCGACGCGCCTGCCTCCCGTCAGCAGCGAGCACTCGTGTATAAAGACGAGTGCTCTGAGCAGGAACCGGCCTTGGAGGCTGGCCGTCCGGTTCCCGCTCAGGCGGTGCGGAATGCATTTCCATGCTTTGCATGGAATATGAATTTTACCGGTCAGCTGTATTGCTTTTGATTGGTAAACATTCGGCGCGCTTTCGCAGGTTGCCGCTGACTGCTAGATCTGTCGGGCCAGGAAGGGCCGTTTTGGGCACATATAAGCGCATCCACGAGATTGTCAAACACCCCCCAGCACTTCAGCCCTTTATTAATGAGGCAATGCACTGAAAATACCTGCTCGGAGCGGAGAATGAAAGGTGATGTCGGCGTGGATCCGCGCAGCAATAACGGATTAACCAAATAGCCATTGATAAAGTCTTCCGCCAAATATTCAGTACCGTCGTCAAGTTTAAACTTAGCCATAATCATAATGTCCTCTGATCCATTTTCATGCGTTTTATCAAAGAGTAACACCTGCAAACTTAAGTTTGCTTTAAATAGACAACCTGCTCGCGCGAATCCTTCGGGTAGAGAGACGGTACGCTGCGTCATCTCTTCTTCCTGAGGACTCGCATGCAAGGCGTCTTGCGCATTGAGCTAAAGTCAAATGCTGAAGGAATGGCCCAATTATCAAATCGACAATCACCATGCCCGCGCTGTGAACATGAGGTGCCGCTGTGAGGGCGAAACCGTAAGTTTCTGTTCAAATGCCCCGCTGGTCCTATTATGCCAATTCAATTTGTCGTCAACCCGCCATCAATGTTGAAAATAGCACCCGTTACCCACTTGGCAAGATCAGACGCCAGATAGACGGCTGCTCCGCCTATATCCTCGGGTTGGCCTATTCGGCCTAACGGATAAATCTTTTCAATCATAGTCTGGAACTGCTTGGCTGCATCAGCCGGCATGTTTTCCAGGGTGGTACGCACCAATTGCGTATCGACTGTTCCAGGCGCAATGGCATTGACTCGAATCCCTCTCGAACCGAGTTCGGATGCCAGTGCCTTGGTAAATGAATCCAGCGCTCCTTTGGTTAGCGAGTAGGCCGTGGAGGTTCGCCCTGGGATCATTCGATGAGAAAAATAGGATGAGATATTAATGATGTTGCCCCGCCTTTCTTCTAAGGCAGGCATCAGACATTGTGTAAAAAGATAAGGCGCTTTAATGTTAAGCGCTATCAGGGCATCCAGTTCATCATTCGTCACTTTTTCAAACGGTGAAAATAGCGCGGTTCCCGCATTGTTAACCAGGCTATCGATAGCCGGCCATAGCTCGGTAATTTGTCTGGCGGTTTCTGAAACCGCCGAAGCATCCGATAAATCGGCTGAGATACAGTGCACTTCTCGTTCACTAATGGCCAAGAGCTGAGAACGCGCATCCTGCAACTTTTTTTCGCTACGCGCGATGATGACGACATCGGCACCATTTTCAACGAATGCCTTTGCGATGCCCAGGCCGATACCGTCGCTGCCGCCCGTGATGACAGCTTTTTTATTCTGTAGTTGAGGCATTATCAGTCCACTCGGTAAGCCACCACCTGGTTTTCCATAAGCAGCGGGACAATGACCAGGTGTTTTTCAGGCAGGTAGTAAAAATCGGCTGAACTCTTCTTTAATGGCAGTGACTTTTCAATATGACCACTTTTATTGATCAGTAAAAGCTCGCCTTTGAGAAAGTCGCTGACCAGCCATTTGTTTTTGGCATAACGGGCAATGCCGTCCAAATTAAGCCATGGGCCTTCATGATCGAGCGTCTCGATCTGTTGGGTTTTCAGGGATATTTTTTTGAGGTTGCCGGAGGTTTCCGTGGTGAAATCGTCTTTGGGATTCCTGCCCCAGCTGGCCACATAAAGATGAGTCTTATCCGCCCAGAGGCCATTGGGCGAATTCAGTTCGGGATCTTCCAGCCATATTTTCAGTTCGCCATCTTCCAGGGTATAAATACAGTTGCCAGTCCAATCCGAGACAAAGACTTTCCCCGCTTGATTGATAGCAATCCCGTTGAGCACTCGGGAATCGCTCGCCTCGTAACGGGCCACTATCTTGCCGCTGTCAACATTGATGACCACCAGCTGCTTGACGTCGGCGACATAGAGCTTGTTTTTGTACAGGGCAAGTCCTTTTGGCGAATGCAGGCCGGTAATCCAGTCCACATCGATCAACTTGCCGTTGCCGTCAAGTAAACTGATGCTGCCATTGCCATCCTGCTCCATGACGCCGCCATTCACATTTGAAACATAGTATCGGTCATGGGCGATATCATATTCGGCCGATTCCGGCATTTTGAATCCTGAAGTGCTCCAGACTATTTCAGCAGCAAGCGCCTGGCAAGTAAAAATCAATCCAGCCAGCGTAGTTACAACTTTAAACGTTTGTCTCATTACAAAACTCTTATTGATATTGGGAACTATACGGGCAAAACTTACTGGAGAAGCACGTCGGCCACGCCTCTCATGTCGGAGGCTATGATGTCCGGCTTCCTGGCCAGCGGGCATCTGTCCTAACTGCTTGTCGTGCGGGCGAAGGACTGCCTAGCCTTCGCCGACTGCCTGCGCGAATACATTCAGCGGATTAGTCAGGATGAGCGATCCAAGCGACGTGGCGGCCAGTATGAACTTTCGCCTACTGAAGGACCTATTCATTTCACTGTTCCAGTCTGATCACCGGCACTGCGAGGTTCCTCCCAGGTTCGAGAAGCGAACATTGCATCCACCGGCGTATGGAAAAGGTGGTTGGTATAATTGCTCAAGGTTTTGACGGCAATGGCCAGAATGATCTCCAGAATCTGCCGTTCACTATACCCGGCGGCAAGAAACGCCTCGACATCACGAGTTTGCGGCAAACCGCGCTGCTCGACCATCACCCGGGTAAACTTGGCCAATGCCGACAGCCTCTCATCAGGGAGCGCTGTATCGTTGCGGATGGCGTCAGTCACTGCGCTTGGTACGTTCGACATTTTGTCTGCAACGAAACTGTGTGCCGCCATGCAATACTCGCAGCCGTTCAACCGACTGATCGTCAGGAACACGACCTCCTGTTCCGCCGGCGTGAAGCCGGATTCCGCCCGGAAGGCCGCGTAGCCCTGCTGGTACATATCAAACAGCCCTGGCGAGTTGGCCATTCTTGCATACATGTTCGGAATGAAGCCTAGTTTTTCCTGCGCCTGCTGAAGGCCCGTCCTGGCTTTCGGCGCAGCGTCTTCAATCGTTTTTGCTGTCAACTTCAGTTTATAGTCTGCCGACATGATTTTCTCCATAATGATCGTTGATAAAATTTTCTTGTACCTCCTCTACAGGCGGGAGGGCGTCATCCGGGCGCATCGAGAGACTGTTGCCGTGAGCCGCTCAGAAATTCATCCAGCTTTCTGAACATCCGCTTCATCATCACCGTCATCACGGGATTCATGAACAGCGCATCCATGCTCTTCCCAAAGAAACCGAATGTGGTCGTGTATTCGATATCGATATAGACTTCCGACGTTTCCGCCCCGATAGCGCGTACGCCGAAAGTGGCCAAGGAACGCTTCATCAACGGCATGGTCGTTTCATAGATATCCACGGTATAGGACTGATTTTCCTGCCAGTCCAGCACCCGTTCTTTGAGCTGAAAGCCGCCCATGTTCATTTCACAGATACGTACTGCCCCAACGCCGCAGCTCTGTTCACCCTCGATATAAGATTTACCGATCATCGGATGGATGCGGTGGATGTTGCCGTAATCCTTGAGCCATGCCCATACTTGGTCCGCAGGGTGGTTGAAGGTTTGCTTAAGATGAATTTGTCCCATGATTTTTCCTTATCTAAACTTAAAGTGTTTCGATTTACGGGGTATGGCAATACTTCGATCTGTTGCATGCCTTGCCTTGATCTTGATGCTGAAAGATCAAGTTGCCGAGAATCTTTCTGAACAATTGCGCTCCTCAATTTTGGTGCATTATCTGCTAGACTGAACATCTACAAATTTTCGCTATTGAGCGAGAAATTCGTGGATAAAGATTAAGGGACTCCGGATCGTTTTCCCATGCTCAGGATTCCGGAATTTATGTGCGTTAGTTCGGGAGAAGGATTTGGATGCGTTGACTTCACTGATCAATGGCTTGAGTTTGCATGCCAAACTTGCTTATTCGGGTGGTTTTTGTGGTCGCTGGCTGATTGATCACAACTCTGATCAATCGATCTGGTTTCATCTTGTCAGCAAGGGAAGGAGCTGGGTGCATTCGCTCAGTTGGCAAACGCCGCTTGCGCTGGAAGACGGCGACTTGGCTTTATTCCTGCCCCATGCGGCAAAACATTATCTGTCCTATAGCGGTGATCATCTGCCGGCTGATGCAACGGCCACCCTAACCACAACCTGGGAGGCAGGAGACACCGGGTTCGTATGCGGGGAAATTGAGCTGGGCCTGCCGAAATCGGCGTTATGGCAAGCGTTGCCCGCTGAGATTGTCATCAGAAAATCTCAGGCCGGCGAGATACTGGGAAAGCTGATCGAGCTTATTGTCAGTGAGTCAGCCGGCAACCGCTTTGGCAGCGGCTCCGTTGTTGAGCGCCTCTGCGACAGCATTTTTGTCTTGGTGGTGCGTCATTGTCTTGACGAAGGCCTGGTACATCGAGGCGTGTTTGCGGCGATGCAGGACAGCCGACTGGAAACCGTGCTCGGACTGATGCATCAGGAACCGTGGCAGCCCTGGACAATTGCCGAACTCTGCTCGCGTGCAGGCATCTCCAAAACGGTGCTTTCTGAAAAGTTTACCGAGCTGATCGGGGCTTCGCCCATCGAATACCTGGTCTCGTGGCGCATGCAGATCGCTGCACACTGGCTGAAAGAGCCCGATATGACCATAGAACGGGTCGCCGAGCGTTGCGGTTATGATTCGGCATCAGCCTTCAGCAAGGCATTCAAGCGGTCTTTCGGGTTTTCCCCCGGCGTATATCGACGTGGACAGCAGGAAACAAACCATCAGGTGTAGCAACTGCCCGCGCTTGATCATGTTCGGTATGGTCGCTAATCCAATAAATTTTTGTAAGGTTTCATGCTGTTCTTGCGACTGAAGGCATATCGTAGTATGACTCAAGGAGCGTTCTCATGCGCACAAGCTTCTTATTCGCCGGCGTTGGCGTTCTGGCCTATGCAGACTGCGCCAGCGCTAATTTCAGAGGCTTCATGAATTTGCCGGGAAGCGGCTATGCCCGTCACGTCCAAGTATCGGGCGACAAATCCTGCCGCTTCGGTTTGTTCGATGACACATCGGTACTCCATGCTGGCACTGTCAGGGAGGCCGGCGCATGTTAGTGAAAGCCGGGGCTAAAGCCACCGGACTGTTGACAGAAGCCCTGCTGGCCGAACATCGTCCGGTACTGTTCCGCTATGCCTTGCTGCAACTGCGCGATGACGAACTGGCCGACGATGCCGTGCAAGAGACCTTATTGGCCGCCTGGCAATCGGCATCGACGTTTGAAGGCAAAGCCGGCTTACGGACCTGGCTGATCGGCATTCTGAAACATAAGATCGCCGATCACTGGCGGCGTAGCGGCCGGGAAATCGTCACCTCGGACATCGGCTTTACCGATACCGATGAGAGTGATAGCGACGAAGACGATTTTTTCATGAGCAACGGCCAATGGAATGGCGGCCCGAGTGCCTGGAACGATCCGGAAGCAGCCCTCAGGCAGCAGGAATTCTGGGGCATCTACGAAACATGTCAGAACAATCTGCCGCCAAAGATGGCCCAGGTCTTCATGCTGCGGGAACTGGTCGGCCTGGAAGCCGACGAAATCTGCCGCGAAACCGGCCTCAGCGATGCCAATTACTGGGTCATCATGCATCGTGCCCGGCTGCGGCTGCGCGAATGTCTGGAAATGCGTTGGTTTAATCAATCGAAACGAAATAAGGAGAAGCGTCATGCGTAGCTGCCGCGACATTACGGCGCTGGTATCCCAGGGCCTGGACAGAAAACTCAGCTTGGGCGAACGTCTGGCCATCAATTTGCATATCATGATGTGTTCCCGCTGCCGAAGCTTCCAGCGCCAGACCCGGTTCATCCGCAAGGCCGCCCGGCGCTATACCGAACACTTGCAAAGCCGCTCGGGCAAAAAAACATAAAGCAAATGACGAAACAGATCATATGGCAGTCCACGCTAACCTGTCCGGTATGCGGTTACCGAAAAACCGAGACGATGCCTCGCGATGCCTGCCAGTGGTTTTATGAATGCCAGGGCTGCCATGCCTTGCTGAAGCCAAAGCCGGGCGATTGCTGCGTATTCTGTTCCTATGGCAGCGTTGCCTGTCCGCCGGTTCAACGGAGTGACGGACAGGCCGGCTGCTGCCGGTAATGCCATTCCCGATTCAAAGCCAGTTTCTTAAACGCTGCGGCCAGCTCTTGCCGCTACCTTCTCCGACCGACAGATACGGCAGCGATTCATCCAGCAAGCGAGCCAGCAAGTCATGATCGATCAGGGCTTGCAGATCCTGGGCATGGGTTGATTTCATAGGCCGCCTTCCTTGGATTAGGTCAATTTGATTCGGCAGCTGATAAGGTTATCTGTGTTAAGTCGCGAACCAGTGAAGCTTCCTCATCCCACCACCTGAAAAAATTTTTTCCGACATGAATGACATGGGCGGGCCAAATAATTTTGTAAGGACTAAACAACCACCCGCTCAAGCGGGTGGGTTCGAATAATGGACTGAAAGTCCGGATACGCGTCGACTAAACGACGCGTCTTAATCAGGCGCCATTTTAAAATTATCGTTTGGACTAGGTTCAAAGTGATGCTCCAATACTGTTTGATCATCTCATCGGTCATCTGGCCAACGGTGGCGCAAAAATAACCGCGCGCCCAAAAATGTCTTCTCCAGTACCGCTTTCTTCAAGTGCGGAAACTCCTCCTCACTACGCCTTTTATAATTCGTATCTCAAACGCTTCGCAGGTTTGGCGCACCAAGTCTCTTGCTCGCTCTGCTATTTCACCACTCGGCACTTTGTAACGATACTTGGTTACCCAAACAAAATGGTACTCAATTTGATAAACCGTATGGCTGCCATATCTATAGTCCATTGCCACCGCCTTGGCCAGATTATCGCAGCTAAAGCTGACCGGCTAAAGCCGGTGGTTTAAACCTTATGATGGAAAATTAAAAAAACGCCTCGACTGATAGGGCAGGAAGGCACTGTTGCTTGTCCTGATCACATATCAAACCCTTGGAGAATCCTTGATGAACAAAAAAACCTTATCCCTGACTTTGAGCAGCGCCCTGGCTTCGACATTGCTGAGCACAGCGCCCGCTATTCAAGCCGGCGAAAATCCGTTTGCGATGTCCAGCATTAACCAATCTCAACAATTGGCGGCCGCCGATGATAAATCCGCTGAAGGCGGTTGCAGCGGCAAAGTGGCTGAAGGTAAGTGCGGTGAAGGCAAATGCGGCGCCAACAAGATGAAAGGCGCCGAAGGCGGTTGCAGCGGCAAAATGCCGGAAGCCGGCTGTAGCGGCAAGATGACCGAAGGCGGTTGCGGCGCCAAAACCGAGTAGTAAGCCGGAGTAACCGCCGATGATCACCTCCAATCCATTTGGTCTGGCCGGCTCCGGTCTAGGATTGCGCCGCGCGCTGTTGCCGGCGCTACAAGCCGGTATGCCGGGCAACATCGATTTTTTCGAAGTCTCGCCGGAAAACTGGGTGGGCGTCGGCGGTCAGTTGGGCAAGCAGTTTCGCCGCCTGACCGAGCGCCATCGTTTCGTGGCGCACGGTCTGGCGTTGTCGCTGGGCGGTCCGGCACCGCTTGATACCGCGTTTTTAAGCGAGCTAAAACAGTTTCTCGCTCATCACGATTTTGCCTTGTACACCGAGCATCTGAGTTTTTGCAGCGACGAAGGACAGTTGTATGACTTATACCCAATTCCATTTACCAGTGAGGCGGTCAGGCATGTTGCCGGTCGCATTCGTCAGACTCAGGATATTCTCGAGCGGCACATCGCGCTGGAGAATGCCTCGTACTACCTTCAGCCGCCACAGGCGGAGATGGACGAGCTGACTTTCATCAACGCCGTATTGACCGAGGCTGATTGCCATCTGCACCTGGACGTCAACAACATATACGTCAACAGTGTCAATCACGGCTACGATCCGGTGGCGTTTTTGCGTGGCTTGCCGGGCGAGCGCATCGTCTACGGGCATGTCGCCGGCCATGATAGGGAGCCTTCCGGGTTGATTATCGACACCCACGGTCAGAACACTATCGAGCCGGTGTGGGACTTGCTGGCTGAAGCCTATCGCTGCTTTGGCGTGTTTCCGACTTTAGTTGAGCGCGATAGCAACATTCCGCCGCTGGCCGAATTGTTGACGGAAGTTGAGCGCATACGTGCCTTGCAAAAGCACCATCTATATTGCCGCAACGCGGATGACATCAAGGGGGCGGCCGCATGAACCAGACACCGCTATTTCAACAACAGCAACGGCAATTGTTGCATTACTTGCGTCAGCCGCAAACCACACAGATTCCCGCCGGCTTTGCGCCGGAACGCCTGGCCGTGTATGCCGATCTGCTCTACAACAAATTCGACGAAAGTCTGACGGCCTGCTTTCCAGCCATTCACCGTATCCTGTCGCCAGCTGACTGGCGGTCATTGCTGCTGGATTTCATCGCCGGACATCGCTGCCTGACCCCGTATTATCGGCAGATTCCTGATGAATTCGTGCAATATCTGCAACAGGAACGCGATCGAGCCGATGATTTACCCTTCCTGGCAGAGCTTGCGCACTTCGAGTGGATCGAACTGCAGCTGTCGATCGCCGAGAGTGAACCGATCACGATCACACCACTGACCCGCGAGCAATTACTATCCGGCACAATTGTTTTTGCGCCGGTCATGCAGTTGCTGCACTACCAGTGGCCGGTGCAGGACATCGGCCCTCACGCTCTGCCTACTGAACCGCCCGCTGCGACCACCCATATCCTCGGCTTTTGCGACAGCGACGAGCAGGTACGGTTCATCGCCCTCAATCCGGCCACGGCCTATTTGATCGAGCTGTTAAATAACGGCCTGACCGGCGAACAGGCCCTGCAGGCGATGAGAGGCGAGCTGACGAATGCGCAGTTTATAGAATTAACCCGATTCGGTCTGAATACACTGCTCGATTTACACCACCAAGGCGCTATCATCGGCGTCCGCCCCACAAGTCATCCGGAGCATTACTCATGAACAATCTGACGACATCCTACTATGGTAACCGCTCTGCCAACCTTATTTCATCCGGCATCCAACAGGTTTGTGCCTTACCGGGCAGGCTTTCCTGCTGGTTTGACCGCAACGCGCATGGCCTGGCGCCGGTTTTTCCGAGATTGCTGCTGGCTTATGAATTTGGCGAAGCCGGTCTGGAAAAGCTCAATGGTGAAAACTGGTTTGCCGATTTGAGCTTTCCATTTCCCTTCAATTTGCTAACTGCCGATGTCAATTGGACCCTGGCGACAGGCCTGGAGATCATCGCCCCGCTTGCGCTAATCCTGGGCTTTATGACCCGGTTCTTCAGCGCCGCATTGATGATGCTGACTATAGTGGCTATCGCCGCTGTGCACTGGCCTGTCGAATGGCATTCTCTGGTCGAGTTATGGAAAGGTTACGCTATCACAGACCAGGGTCACGGCAATTTCAAACTACCGCTAATGTACTTGTTGATGCTGACCACGTTATTGTTCAGCGGTGCCGGACGGTTGAGCATCGATGCCTGGCTGCGTTTTCGCTTATGCCAGGAGTTAGAACACGCCTGAAGTTAGCTGTCAGGCAGGCGAGCAACTGGATGCGAAATCCGGCCGACATCAAAGCATTGTTCAACAATACACCGGATCCGGTGCGGGCAACAGAGTTGCGAGAAAAAATGCTGCGGGACGGGCTTCCCATTTAATGCCCGTTGCTGACCTGAAATCGTTGCAGATAATGTAAACCGGCGTGGATGGATTGCAAGTCCTTACAGGTATATTGTGGGCACAAACCCATAGGGCATAAATGAATTCGCACCTACAATTCCCTGATTTATTCCATGCCCATTACTAATGGCAATTTATCAGAATGAAATTTTACGTATGGAATTATCTTTAGAATTCCGAAAGCGAAAAGTCGAGTCTAAATCGGCTATCGAAGAAAAAAGTGCTGTGTCAGTGCTGACAAGCAGCGGATTTGCATCCAGCAAAATGGCATGATTTGATTTTTGTAAGCTATCAAATACCAGGTCAAACGCCGCATTATCGATTGGTGATGCAGCAGCAATCTTTTTCATTGACGCATTCAATACCTCAAGTATTTTTGACTTGTAATCAGCTATCGGGGGATAGGCAATCCGCTCAAGGTGCCTTGCCTGACTGGCCCCTACCCAGCAGCGTCCCACCATAAAACAACGAAATTCCGCCCAGGGTGGAAAATCAATCCAGTTGCGCACGATGATGGCCATCGGATGATGGTAATCTAGCGCCATGCGCAGATCCGCGGCGCAGCGCTCAGAGCCTTCAAGGATGATCGCCAAGGCTTGTGCGCCATCACGAATGCACAGGCCGTTGCGCAAGGCGTATATAGAATCTTTAGGACTGCGTGAGCTTAAGCGGATAAAACAGGCCCGGTTTTGTTTAGCGATAACGGCATCAAGGCGATGGGCTAGATGGATCAAGGGCTGCGTCGAGGCGGGCGTGAACCAATGCCTGAAGCCCATAATCTGGGCGCCAAGAGCATTCATTTCGATCCGATCAACAGGAACAATGTCATAGCCTGGCGCCAAATCTCTCCAGGCTTTAGGCCAAGCATCAATGAAAGTGGTTTTGGCGGCAGAAAAATCATAAGGGGGTAACCAGGCAACTCGCTGGTTATTAGCCATAAACGCGTCGCACCCAGGCTTCTAGCGATTCACCTTCGTCCGGCTCTTCATGCAACGCCAACAGAAACTCCACAAAAGAATTGGCAACATCGGCGATATTGTCGTAGCCGGGAAGTTCACCTGCGCCAATATCAGCTTGATAGTCGCGCTGCCAGAAATAAATTTTGCCAAGGTTATAGTCCTTAATGCCAATTAAAAACTGACTGTCCCCAGGATTACACGCAAAGCACAGGCAATCTTGAGGAATACGGTGTTTGTAATCATTCCAGATACGCAAAAAGTCCATATCAGGGGAAGAGTTAATCTCAGCAAACTCCTGAAGGCTCGCAGCCGGTCCAACTCGAGCCGCTTCAGACCCTGGTTTCCAATACAAGCGTACCCAGGCTGATTTATTAAGCGGTATGCTGCTTGGGCATGGCAAACCACCATTCCAGCGCAAATAATAACTGCGCAATTGTGCTGGAAGTTGCGTACCTAACTTTGCCTCAAGATCGTACAAATCCTTCTCGTTGATGGGTTCGCCAGGTTCTATTACATCAAAATTAATATTTTCAAGAACAAATTCAGCCATGGTTATTTCTAACTTAAATCTGGCGTTCAGTTTAAGGCAGTAATCGCTATTTTTCCGGGTAGACGCGCTTTACCCAGGCCTCAAGCGATTCACCCTCGTCCGGCTCTTCACGCAGCGCCAGCAGAAACTCCACAAAGGAATTGGCGACATCGGCGATATTGTCATAGCCGGGAAGTTCGCCTGCGCCGATGTCAGCTTGATAAGAACGTTCCCAAAAATAGATCTTGCCGAGGTTATAGTCCTTAATGCCAATTAAAAATTGACTACCCCCAGGATCGCGTGCAAAGCACAGACAATCTTGAGGAATACGGTGCTTGAAGTCATTCCAGGTATCAAGAAAATCGGTCCCGGGGATAGAAGAGTTAATTTTATACAAGCCTTGGAAGCTGGTAGCTGGGCCAACATGGGCTGCCTCAGCCCCTTCTTTCCAGTATAAACGAACCCAAACAGACTTATCCTCGGGGGTACTACTAGGAAGTGGTATACCACCATTCCAACGGAGATAATAACTGCGCAGTTGTGAGGGTAGCTGCGTACCTAACTTTGCCTCAAGATCGCTCAAATCTTTTTCGCTGATAGGTTCACCTGGAATTTCCACGTCAAAGCTAATGTTTTCAAGCACAAAGTCAACCATTTTTTCATTCTCCTAAAATTGCGTATCTTTTTTATAATTGTCTTTGCCAGAAACGATGCTTTCTCCACCAATATGTGCTGCACCTGATTCGGCTTTGTTGTGAACATCCGTTCTTACAAGCTGCATTGTTGCACCGTCTTCACAATGATGCCAAGTGTAGCCTTCAGGTGCATCTAACCCTCTGCCAGGCCATTTTTTATCTCCGAGCTTATCTTGCATAGCTTTTCTGGCCGCAGCAAAATCCGATTTATCTCCCTTCATTTCAATTTCAACTTTGCCTTCTCCTTTGGGATAAATCGAAGGAGGGTTGCTAGTCGAGAAATCCGGATAACCTTCCTTGTAATCCAGAGACACAGAGCCATTATCCGAAGTCCAGCGTGAATTGCCTTTTTCGCCTAAATTGCCTTTTGCGTCTGTCCACTTTCCCGACGTTGGCAACTGTGTCCCATATTGTTTAGGTTTTGGACATGTCGCACACTTCATTTTTTTTGCATATTTCTCAGTCGCTTCCTTGGCACGCCTGGCACGTTCAGCCGCTGCCGCCATTTTGCGTTGAGCAATACGAGCTGCGGCACTTTTGTAATGGTCGATGGTTTTTGCCAGCGCGGCGGCCTTTTTTTCGATATCCGCAATCGTTTCGGTTGTGCGGATAATTTTTACCGGTTTGGCTACGGCATCGCCCAGATAAGGCACGAAGCTGACACCGGACAGAAAAGCCCCCAGCCAATCACCTTCCGCAACACTCATGCCTAACGATACCGTATCTGCTGTGGGTGACGGATCAGCGATGCCGGCAATATCAGCAGTAGTTTTGGTTGTTTGCCATTCCTTGCTCTGGGTCAGTTCGGCAAGTTCCGTTTCAGCTTTTTTGAGAGATGTAACAGTATCGTCTTCAATGCGATTTAAGTATTGCCCCATCGCTTAGTTCCCTGCCTGATCATTATTACCCGATTCAATCCAGGCATTGGCGTCGTAAAACTTGGGGTGAGCAGCGCGTTCCCAGGCCGCATTAAGCTCGGGCGTATCGGCAAACAGCGCTTCCCAGCGTTCAGAAGGACTGAGCCGTGTGTCAGTTAAAAGCTTTTGCAAAACCGGTTCTTCATCGAAGTTGGGGGCTATTTCAAACATTACGCTGACAAAGCCCATCACCTGTTCATCTTTAGTCAAGCCGTATTTCCTGGCACGGGCGATAGCGACCCTGATCTGCTCCCTGACCAAACGCGGCGGAATGCCCCGGATTTCATCGGGCATGGTTTCAGCAATGAAATCCAGCAAGTGGTCGATAAAGCGTTCGGGATCATGCTGTAAGAATTGATCAAACTGGTTTGGCCTAAGAGTAAACATGTATTTTCTCCTCAGCCTCCGATCATCACCGTAGGGCACCCTCCCGCAATCACCCCGCCATGCGCGGTCATATCGCCCATTCTGGCGGCGGGCATACCGCCGATCATGACGGTGGCGGAGCCTTGCGCGATAGTGTCGGGCGGTCCCACGCAAACGCACATGTCGCCGACCCGGGCGGCGGGCATGTAGCCGATCATCACGGTGGAACAACCGGCGGCAACGGGGCCGCCGACATGCGGCACGGTGCCGGTGACCATGGGACAGGTATGCATATCGGTAACTCTGGCGGCGGGGGGCATAGACACTCCTTTATGATTAATTGAAATTTTGAAGGTCCGCGATGGACCTCACATCCTCAGGCCTTATCGACTATAACTTGCATCTGATCCAAAAAAAAGCGGGCCAGACGCTCGCCATCGTCTGTTTCGGCGAACCAGGTTTTGACCGGCCCGAAGAACGCCTCAGCCTGCGCGGCATCGCAGCTCGGCAGGAAAGCGCTCAGCACGCGCGGATCGTAATAGCGGAACAACAGGGATTTATGGCTTTCCGCGTCATAGACCATATTCAGCTTGCGCAAATGCCGGTGCAGGGTGCGAAAGTCGCAGCCGGCGACCGCGAATATGCCCCAATGCCTGCCCCACCCCCTGGCCGTAAGCCATTCGGTAAACGGCGTGTCCGGTTCCAGGCGGGCCAGATAAGGCGCGCATTCGGCGATATCCGGGGCCAGTTCGCCACGGTACAGGCAGGCGAATTCGGGCCGGTCGCCATACAGATGATCCAGCAACGCCGGATTGGATGCGCCGTCCAGGACCGCGTAGGCTTGCAGACCGGGGCTGGAAAACAACTGGCGAACCAGGTTTTTCTGTAATATTTCCGTTCTGTCGGATTTGATAGTCATGCCCGGAAACCTCAGGATTTATTGGCGCTGGCAGCGGCTGCGCACTTTTCGCAATACGGGGCGCCATTTTGCGCCGCCGTCTTCAAGACCATGGCGGAGGGGCCGTAAGTGACCGGTTTGGGCGGCCGCGAGGCGGCTTTGACGTCGTCGACCTGACCGGCTTTGTCCTGGTCCGCTTCCTTGGGCAATTTAGGCACATCCGGGGAACTGCCTGAACCTGAACCGGCCGACCCGCCGCTGTTGATCAGCACCGGCGTACCGGAGATCGTCACCCCCGAAGGCCCGACGACGATGAAGCCGCCGCCGGCTTTCAGGGTAATGCTCATGCCGGCTTCGATGACGACGTTCATGCCGGCTTTTAAATGGATTTCCTGGCCGGCATCGAGCGCGTGCTTCATGCCCACTTTTTCCTGCATGTCCTGGTCGGCCTTGATGGAAATGGTGCCGGTGACCGCGGCGTTGCTGTCGCCCTTGACCGTTGAGTGCCGATCACCGTCGATTTGTTCCATCAGGTCTTTTTTAACGATTGAATGCCGGTCGTTGCCGACCCATTCCAGGCTATCGTTTTTAACGCGGACATCCAGATTCCGCTCGGCATGGATAAATACCTGCTCCTCGCCTTTTTTATCGTCGAAGCGCAGTTCGTTGAATCCGTCGCCGCCCTTGGTGGAGTTGGTCTTGATCGTGCTGATGTGGGCATTATCGGGCAGTTTATACGGCGGCATCGCGCCATCATTGTAAACCCGACCGCTAATGATGGGTTGGTCGGGATCGCCTTCCAGAAAATCGACGAGCACTTCCTGGCCGATGCGAGGCAGAGCGATCATGCCCCAGTTTTTCCCCGCCCACGGCTGCGAAACCCGCACCCAGCAGGAGCTGTTTTCATCGGCTTTGCCATAGCGGTCCCAGTGAAACTGCACTTTAACCCGGCCATATTTGTCGGTATAGATTTCCTCGCCGGCGGGCCCCACCACTACAGCGGTCTGCGCGCCATGAACAAAAGGCTTGGGCGTGCCGCGCGGGGAGCGGAAAGGCCGTTTGTTATCCTGAACGGTAAAGCCGCAATCAAAGAGTTTCTCTTCGCCGGCGACACTGGAACCGGAAGCGTATTCGTCCAGCAGCAGATGGTAATCAGCCGAAATCACCAGGTATTCACGGTTCTGGTCCTTGCGCGGGCATTCCTGCAGCTTGAACCGGTAACCGACGGCCAGGCCACGGGCATTGCATTTGCCCTCGCAACGTTCGAAACGGGCATGCTGTTCCTCGATGCGCAGGCGAACAAAATTATCGCCGGCACTGGTTTCGGTATAGCGGCCGGGGTAATCGAAGAATTCATACTCGGCTCGGGCGTGGGGTTCCTTGAGCACCGATTTGACTCGCAGATTGGCTTTAGGCTTCTTGAAATCGTAATCGGTAAGTTCATAGGCACCCGGCTGGACTTCGTGCGTAAATGCCCAGGCGTGAATATGATCCTTGCGGGAACGGTCCGTTTTGCCGCTTTCGACATGATAGGGGATGTTCTCATAGCCGGGAAACGGGTCGTGGGCATTGCTGGAGTCGGCTAACACCAGGTAATGCTTGTCTTTTTCATGGGTGAAGTAATAGTAAATCCCCTCTTCTTCCATCAACCGACTGACAAAGTTGAAGTCCGTCTCGCGGTACTGCACACAATATTCGCGGCTGGCATAACTACCGCTCAGCTTTTCCTTGAAGTCGCTGAAACCATGCTCATGAAAAACCTGCTTGATGATGTCGGGGACGGATTGATTCTGGAATATCCGACAGTTGGAGGTGCGGGTGAGAAACCATAGCCATGGCCGGACTGTGACCAGATAACGGGCAAAGACATTGAGATCGCCGTATTGGCCAAACCGGCTGACATAGCCATTGAAGTAACGCCAACTGCCGTCTTCCAACTGTATCCGGGTGGTGATCATTTCACCCAGTAAATTGTCGGGATCGATGGCCCGATCTTCGCTCACCAGTTCAAGACGGTACTCGAACGGCTCGCTCAATCCCTCCCGGCCGAGCATTTGGTAAAACAACAGGGTATCTTCGGCTAGCGATGCAGTAAATACCTGGATCTTGCGGTTTTTTTGTGTAACTGCCATGTTTTGTTTCCTGGAACTAAAGTTCATTCAACACTGAGCGTCAGGCATAAGCGTCCGATACACCTTGCATCGGCAATACCTTTCTCTGAATGAGGTAAATATTAAAAAGCTGCCAAAAGTTAATGCAACCGATTTAGCGTACTTTGCGTCTTCCCTGCTCCGCCACCGTCACGGAACGCCAGGGAGCATAGTGCTCAGTCAGCCTTGTTCTGACGAATAAAATTTTCAGAGTGCGAATACCCTAAAGGGCACAAGTACCCATAGGGCATAAATAAATTCGCACCTACAATTTAACCGTCATAATTAAATTGACTGACTACTAACGTTACAAGGCGTTGTTCGCAGGTGATTCGCGCAGGCCAATTAACCCGCTTGTCACCCTCATACGGGCATTTTCCGGGAGTTTGCAAAGGCATGCCTGTCACCTCATTTTCAATATCTGCTGCTTCAACGTCAGCAGGCTGTCTTTTTCAGGCAGCACCGCCAACCCCTCTTCAACTTTTGCCAGGCTTTCATCAAACTTTTGCTGATCGAATAGCGTGATCGCCTGTTCTTCCATCCAGTCAGCGATCTTCTCCAGCCCCTGCTGTGCTTCCTGGTTATCGGGATCGATGGACAGCGCCTGACGATAAGTCCATAAGGCATTGCTGCCTGAAGGCGCGGTAACGTAGCCGACTTCAAAATGAATTTGCGCCAGTTCGAGCAGATTTTTAACCTGAAGCTGCTGCTCCGGCGTCAGTTCAACGACTTCAGGCTCCGGGGGCAACTCAACCGCCTCGGTCATCGGGCCTGCTTCGGCCACTATGGGCTCCGGGAGTTGCTCCGCCACCGCCGGCTCCGGGAGCTGTTCCATCACTGCCGGCTCCGTATCCCTACTCTGATAAACATAGACAGACCCTCCCGCAACCGCGACAAACGCCGCAATCCTTGCCGTTCTGATAATATTCGGCCAGGGCGATTTAGGCTCTATTTCCTCAAGGAATTGCGTGATGGAAACGGTTCTATGCTCTCTTTTCAGCTCCAGGGCATGCGCTAAGGCATTAAATTGCCTGCGTTTCAGCCCCGAAATCGCCGGCGGCTGCAGATTGACTTCCAGCGCTTTCTGGGCGGACAGTTTGGCGAAAGGGTGTTTGCCGGCCAGCAATTCGTAGCTGATACAAGCCAACGCGTAAATATCGTCGCGCGGATCGGGCTCGCGGTTTTCAAACATTTCCAGGCTGGCGTAAGCCGGCGTCAATGCACCCAGGTCGCGGGCATTGAAAACCGTCTTGTCGTGACTGTGCCGGTCCGATCTTACCGATGCACAGGCGATACCGAAATCCAGCACCTTGATTTCGCCGCTGTCGGTGATGAAGATGTTGCAGGGTTTGAAATCCGAATGGATGATGTTCTTTTTATGCGCATAACCCAACACCGATGCCAACTTTTCGATAATAGGCCAGGCTTTATCGAACGGAATGCCGCCCTGGGGGGCGATTTCGTGTATGTATTGAGAAAGCGATTGTCCTTCCAGAATCTCCATGACCATAAAAATATTGCTACCGTCACGATCGAAATCGTAAACGTTGACAATATTCGGATGGGCCAGCATCTGCGATTTTTTCGTTTCGCGCTGGAGTGCAACGAACAGTTCGGGATTATCCCTGAATTCCTCGTTCAACACTTTCAACGCGACATCGGTCTGCTGGTCCTGCGCTTCCTGGCGGCGCAGATCGGTCGCCCTGAACACGGTACCCATGCCGCCGCTGCCTAGCACCTCCTTGAGCACGAAGCGATTGTTCAGTATCGAACCCACTTTTAACAGTTTGAATTTTTCTTCCTTGTGAATCTCTCTGTAAGTGGCCGTGGTGACTGCTGCAGCCTCATTATCGGCCGCAGCCGTCTTTTTTACCGGTTGCGTCAGAACCGTCGCATCATCATCCCGCTCAAGCGCATGCTTTGATGCGCCTGACGCGCCGGATGGTCCGCGGCCTGTTCCGGCAGGCGCGATTTGTGTGGCGTCATAAGCTAAATCATCTGCATTCATTGTGCCTGTATCCCTAAACCAAACGAAAAAGTTGTTTACTTTTCAAATAATGCATATCTGCTCAACCCTCCGGTACGAAAAAGAATGGACTGCTTTCGTGTCCGGCGTACTGCAAGGCTGAATAATGCGGACTTTGTTGTTGATCGGCTTGTGACCCGGCTTGCTTGACTATGCCGGAGACGAATCTGAACAGCTCATAGTCCTTGAGCAAACCGTTATTGGCTTCCAATGTTTTAAGAAAGGCATTGGCGAATACTGAATGGCCGCTGTCCGCATCCGGGACCGGTTTGTCCCCCCCTGAAGTGATGATGGTTCTGGCTTTTCGATTATTCATGAATTCCATCCATTTCTCGCGTCTTTTTTCGGACATGCCTTCCGGCAGGCGCACGATTGACCTTTTACTCATGAGATCGGAATAACATGAATCAGCGACGACCAGGATATGCCTGGCCGGAAACGCGCCCAAATACTGGGAAATATGATGACTGGACAGCCAAGTGGCGCTATTGCCCGTTTCCGCATCGGCGGGCAGCCAGTAGGCGCTTTGATCGTTCACATCGATCTTGCCGTGACCGGCGTAATAAATCAGCAGATTATCCTTTTTGGTCAGCGTTTGGCTCAATTCATCAAAAGCCGCCATGATCCGACGCCGGTTGGCGTTAATCAGCAGCGTGGTTTTATAGCCGTAACGCGTCCGCAGCATGTCGTCGACCGCTTTCGCGTCATTTACCGACGTTGCCAGCGCCGGCAGTTGCTCATAGTCATTATTGCCGATGATCAGCGCATAAAACTGGCCGAAATCGACGGACGGGTAGGATTCTGAACGGGTCTTGACAGGCAAGGCTGGTTCATCGGCGGCCATGTCCTGATTTTTAGCCAGCAAATTAAAAGTTCTGAAGTAGCGTTTGCCCTGTTTATCGGTCGTCTCGATCCTGACCGGCGTCAAGGCGCTTGCAAGCGCGATACGGGAAAGGAATGAGCCGTCGTCGCCGACCGGTATCACTTGGTTATTGATGCGCAGCGTTTTCAAATTGCCGACAGCCGCGATCTTGCCGGCAACTTTTTTACTGCGGACGTCAGTCTTTAACTGATAGCCGGGCTCGCCGCTAATCAGCGTCAACGACGGGTCGCTAATATCAATGAGCGGAGCGTTTTCAAGGCTTGCGAGGGTCCGCCGTTCTTGTTCGATCGACTCTTTCAATTCCTTGATCTGCTGCGCCTGGACCAATAGCTCGGCCTTATCCTGTTTGAGTTTGTCAGTTTGCGGCGCCTTGCTTTCAATGCCGCTCATGTCCTTCTTGATGCGGGCAAATGTGTCGTGGTATTCCGACTCCAGCGCTTTCAGCCGTGCTTGCATCTGTTCCAGTTTTTGCCTGGATTGCGCCATCTGTTGCAGATGGCCGGAATCAGACGCGCCATTTCCAATCTTGTGCCGCCGTTGCTTTTTAGGGGTATCGGACACGGTCGCTTCGGTCACCGATGCATACCGCAGGCCCGAATTCGCAAGCCCTGATGCCTGGCGATACCATTTCAATGCAGTGCGAAGGCTTTTCCTTACGCCCAGTCCTTGTTCGTAAAGATGGCCGAGGTTAACCTGAGCCCTGGAATTCCCCTGCTTAGCCGCTTTTAAATACCATTGGGCCGCGAGCGCGGGGTCGGCCGTCCCTCCCAGGCCTTTTTCGTAAATCTCGCCCAGTACCGCCTGAGCCTCGGCATCCCCCGATTGCGCCTGTGCCTCCCACACTTTTAAAGCCGATTCAACATCGGCGCGATCATAAGCCACATATTCGCCGCCATGATTTTCGCATTCGCCTGCTGTGGTTTTGACGGGACGGCGGCTCAAGGCGTCGGTCACCTGTGTGCCGAGTCTGCGGACATATGCCGGCAGTAAACAATCGACCACGAACAGCGTATGGATATCCGGCGGCGGTGGGCCTATCACCTTGGAATGATTGAGATCAATAACGGGGGGGTCGACCTGGCAGCCGATCAGCAAGGTAAAAAACAAGGACAGAAAAAAATACTTCGGCGTTGCAGTCCGTAGAAAACAGGCGGCGGAAGGAGGTGTTTTCCTTGTAAAAATCATTTTTAATGGCTCCCTTAGGTATTGGCGATTGGCTCACCTTAATAATAAATCCTGGCGAGACAGGATTTTTTGTAACTTAAATTTTCAGGACTCACGCAGTTTGCTTGTTCAACCGTCGAAGCAAGCGGATCTAAAACCTGTGGGGGCGACTTTATTTATGCCCTTTAGGGTAGTCGCCCATTGCAGACCCAAGAGGCGACTGCCAACAATAGGCGCTTTAGGCGAAGTCGTCCCCACAGGTTTGCGTAAGTCCTGATTTTGTGTAACTTTGCTGAAAATTTGAAGATTCCCCAAAAATATTCGGCTCTGCACTTTATTTATATTTCCGGCCCGACTGTAGCTGTAGTGTTATAGTTCACGGCGGCAACAGAGAGGCATATAGGTCATTTAACGGCTGTTAACGACCTCCCCAGCCAGAAGGCTGGAAATTCCTGATTGTCATCTGTCAAGTTCCTGTTTCATGGGTGTGCTTTGGCTGGCCATAAAGGCCTTGGTCCGATTCCTCTTTTTTTTAGCTCTCTAACGACTCCTGTAAGTATCGCCAGTCCGTGTTCAGGATGTTTCTTATGGCATGCGCGCCGCAACAAGGCTTAACTCTGCATGCCGTGCAAGTCCGTGAACGCGTGCATAAGATATGTTCACAAACTGAACCGTGCTTGTTTGACGGACAATGCTTGTCGATTCGCATAAAAAATCCGTCCTAAACCGGCCTTGCAAGCCAATGGCCGGGCTTCTCAATTATTAATGGTTTTTTGTCGAGACGGTGGCTCTTGATCGCCAGCCAGGTTGTGAGCTTGTGCGGCCAATCATGGCGACTGGCCCCGGCCTTCAGGTGAATTCCAGCAACATTGGAACCGGACATTAGCGCGTTTATTCGCCCCCTCTGGCGGCGTCGCCAGGCTGCAATGAGCGCAAGCCGGCCTTCGTCCCGCTTTATACAGGGGTGTGGGATTGGGGATTCTCTCTCCATTATATTTTTCTCTCCATTGTTCGGAATGGCCGTATCCTTAACCCTGAATCAATTTCGGGCCATCTTGCGGATAATCGGCAATGGCTTGGAACTGGCTTTGATGAAATAACGCCCGCCCACCGCCGATCGAGACCGGATTATACATGCACTGCGCACTGCCTGACGCCTGCTCCCCCAGGATAGTTTCCCGGCCCGCCGTAAGATAAAAGCCACTGCGGCAGAGACGTTGCACAGTATTATAATGTGCTGATTATTATAGTGCTTCAAAGCGTTTCATTCTAGAGTATGAGCTGTATCTTTTTGACCTTGAGCCGATATCAAGGCTGCGCTATACAGGAACACGATCAGCACTCCCCAGAAAATCATGCCCATGGCCGTCAAGGTAACTGACGCCGGCCACATGCCCGTACGCGGCTCTATCGACGACATCCTCTTGCCCGACTCGTCGAAATATCGAGTACCGCACCCGGCGCAAACCGCCTGACCTCGATCTGCCGGATTCCTTAGCACAAAATGTCCATGAGTTTTTTCTCGCCCCCAACTGGTAAAGGACCAGGCGGCGCTGTTAATTTTTTAAGTATAGCTATGTTTCCCGTCCTTACCAATTGAGTCGATGCCTGAGGTTGTCCCGACGAGTGAATTCAAACCGGCAACTGCGTTACATCATTTACATGGACTAAACACATCTTCGTGGGCAATGCATCTTAAAAATTACTTATAAAATCATTGGGTTTCTGAAAAACTGATCATTTTCACTCACTTTGGCCTGCTTTGCGCCAGGAGCGCTTGACAATGCCTGAGGGCAGTTATAATGTCGTGTCGAATTCTTAAAGCCCGTTAAATCTCTTACTCCTCTCAACGCTACAATCGATAGTATCAAGGAGACGAATATGGCACCGACCTGTTCACCGCAAGCGGCTTTTGTCGATTTCAGCAAGCTATTCATAAGCGTATTTCTAGGCGGTTGGTTCACGCTGGCCCTGGCTCAGGATGATGCCCCGAAGCGCACGCGCGCCGATGCAGTAGCCGAGGCGCAAACGCCGAAGTCGGTGCCTGTCGAGCGGCCCGAGCAGAAGAAAAGCCAGCATGACCGCTCGGACGTTTTCAATGCCACCAAAGCCAGTCCCTCCTCGCCGGTCTTCGAGGACCAACCGAAGCAAGGCAAAGTCTCGGGATTCGATTTTTACAGGGATCCGCTGAACGCCGATGAACCGTTCCAGCAACCTACCGCCATCATGCAGAAGGAGATCGATAATAAGCCTTCCGTGATGTCGGCCCAGCGTCAATTACTGGAGCGACGGTATAACCTCAAGCCAAAATTCGACCCGGCAGCCAAGATGTCCCGGGGCAAGCCCCTGGCAGTAGGCCCTACCGCCAAACTGGCCGACGGCATGAGCTGGGATGAGCTGGCGTCGCTGGCCCCTGAAGAAGTCAAACAGCGCGGGATTTTTCCCTATCCTTCACTGCCGCATCCGTTGCAGTCCAATGGCGGCCAGGTTTTCCCCCAGATGCAGATCAAGATGTTCCCGCGGCTCGAGCGCTTCGATGTGGAGTTTGACCTGCCCGAGGCGTTTCTTCCGGAGTTTCCGCCCGCCATTTTCTTGCACAACCGTCCCGAACTGGGCGATGTATCGCGCGGGGAAGTGGTCTCGATCAATAACTTCTATCGGTTGTTCAAGGATATCCTGACGCCGGTACAGCTCAACGGGCTGCAGTTTCTGCTGACGCCGTTTCCGCAGGAAGAATTCAATCCGACCGACGATCGCAAGAGCGTCCAGCCCAGCCTCGGCGTCACCTGCTTCGATTGCCATGTCAACGGCCATACCACCGGGCAATTCCACCTGAATCCGGACGATCGGCCACAGGAACGGCGCTTCCGGCTGGATACCACAAGCCTCCGGGGAATGTTCAACCAGCAGATCCACGGTTCCAAGCGCAGTCTGCGCTCGGTCGAGGACTTCACCGAATTCGAGTTCCGCACCGCCTACTTCAACGGCGATCCAATCCACGCCATGAAAAAGGGCTTCCCGATCCTCGATCGCATTCATGTCAGCCACATGGCGCAGATGCAGAATATGCTCGATTTTCCTCCAGCGCCCAAGCTCGACCCTTCAACCGGCCGGCTCGATCCCGCCAAAGCGACCGAGAGCGAGTTACGGGGCGAGAAAATCTTCTTCGGCAAGGGCCAGTGCAGCAGCTGCCATATGCCGCCGGCCTATCTGGACCACCAGATGCACGATCTGCATCTTGAGCGTTTTTTGAAGAACGAGCCCGGCGACGGCGCGATCAAGACCTTTACCTTACGCGGCATCAAGGAAAGCCCACCCTATCTGCATGATGGCCGGGCTCTGACGCTGGAAGATACGGTGGAGTTTTTTAATCTCGTGCTGCAGCTTAAACTTGCGCCCCAGGAGAAGCAGGACCTGGTCGCGTTTATGCGCCAACTGTAGCTGGCCGCAAAAGCCCCGTTTATTTACCCGGGCCCGCATCGGGAAGCGTTGAACCGGCCAATTCAGCTGAGAACAGGCAAAGCCGGCTGTCTCAGCTGTAACCGAATTTGAATCTGGCCTTCACTCAGCCCTTTCCAGTGCGGGAGGCGCGGTTTTGAACAGTTCCGCCGCCAGCTCAATTTGAGACGTGAGTTGTGGTATCTCAGGAATTTTCCAGGCTTTTCCTATAACCCGGGCCAATAAATTATTCAACCAGGGACGGTCTGATTGCGCATGATGAATGATAAACCGATACGATTCTCCATCGTGAAAAACAGCAAAATCCTCCAGACAGATATCTATCGTATTTTCTTCGCCGTAGAGCCTTGTTTGGGCGTAGATTTTTCGTGCGTCGACGTCAAACTTAAAGGCGGTTAATTCTGCAATGCCTTTAAGGATTTTATTTGAGACCCAAACGATCAATATGTTGGGCGTCAGCTTTATGGCTATTTTTAATAAACTCGATTTAATGCTCATTTTTTTCGTTAATCGCTAAAAGGTAAGAGGAATCATTGACCGGTCCGTTTTATCGCTGCTGACGTGCAAACATGCCATACGGATTGACACGCCCATGCCTGAAACGGATTTGCAAATGGGCCGTTACATTATCCGTTAATTTAAACCGCGTCTATTGCGACGACCGCCAATCCGGTGAAAGGCGCATAACCATTCTTACAAACTATCGTATATTATCTCTTCCGGCACTGGAACCTGATGTCCTTTTCCATACATGCACTGGATATAGCCGATGTCATAACCTTGTTGGCCTTCCTCTTTGGAATCGGGCTCTTTTTGCGACGCGGTAATCAGTTTATAGGCGTATTGCCTGCATATCACATCGTCAGCCTGGAACTGACTAAAATCTTTAGTGCCGTCGGGCAGCACCAACACACTGGGACCCGCCGGTAGTGTAGAGCACGAGCTGAGTATAAAGACCAGCACTAAGGATTTTAAAATCCGCAACATTTTGGAAACCCTCCGTTAAGGATCGATCGTTTGCATGGGCATTGGCAGCGCCATTATTTCCTAATTCACAGACGAGGTACAGCATATACTTGGAAGATGCGGTTTATTCGGATTAGCCCCGCAACCTGAGGATCACGTGCGTATACAAGAGCCTCAATGTCAGCGACGTCCCCGCCCGCCATAACTTCCGCTACCGCCCCGACTACGGCTGCCTCCAAATTTGCGGCCACCGCCCCAGCTACGACTACCCCCAAACTTGCGGCTGCCGCCCCAGCTACGACTGCCCCCGAACCTGCGGCTGCGTTCCCAATTACGTCGACCATCCCAACCGTAACCTCTGCGATCATATCTGTAAGACCGATAAGGCCTATAGCCAGACCGATAACCAGGCCTGTAGCCACGATAATAAGGACGATATCTGTAATAGCCGTAGGGCCAGTAACCGTAGGTAAAGCCGTAATAAGGCCCGTTGCCATAAAATCCTACCGAATGCCCATAAGGATGAGCGTAGATAGCGCAGCTTTGAATCACCAGGGCAAACCCGATTATGGCCAATGAAGATAGTATTCGCTTTTTCATCATTGCCTCACTCTGCGGGCGAATGGGGTTAAGTCGGGAAGACGGGCATTTGCCCTGCCGATGGTTTAAAAGGCGGAGCGCCATTCTCACTGCCTTGCCCGCGAGATACTGTCGAGGCCAAGCACAAGTTGACGAAAAGAGCATTTGAAACGCGTATGACGTGTCGTTTGAAGCCATGTGAGAACATGATTGACACACCTTTTCCTGAAATAAAGATTTCGACTATGCGATCGAATTGTCGTTCAATGCCCTGGGGAAATCCATTATAAGGATTGGGTTGAAAAGCAACCTCCCGATGTCAACTTTCAGGATGGTCTCATTTCTTGCTCGCCACGGTTATTGAAGCCTCGTGGAAGCGATGCGTCTCCTGTCGTCGGCACATCTTATGCTTAAAACAGAGAGATTATTTTACGAGCGGATCCTGAAGCGTCCGGCTTCATCAACATCGTGAAGCGGCTTGAGCTGCCCGGTCCTGTTCATTTCACACGCACCAGCTCTCGCCAATCGGTCGTATAGCGGCCGGAGAGCCGTTCCACTTTTGACTGCCAGGATTTATCAAAGCCGGCGGCCGCCACCGCAATGCCTTTCGGAAACCGGCGGTTGATCCGGTCCATCATGTCCATGAGCGCACGGCTATCGGCCTTTCCGCGGGGCGTGAAATCGAACAGATCCCGCTGCCCCGGTACAGAGGCCGGCTGGATATGGCTTAACTGTACACCACACTTGTGATAGCGATAACCGGTCCTGAATATCACCTTTAACAACCGGTGCGCCTCACTGACGATCATACGCGTGTCCTGCGTGGCCGAAGGCAGCATCATCCCTGCCGAGCGCTGATATTGCGGCTCGTCGGGATTGAATGGATTAGTGCGGATGAACACGCTGATGTGGCCGGCCACTGAGTGCTGGCTGCGAAGCTTTTCGGCGGCCCGGCTGCAAAACTCGGCCAAGGCTTCGGATAATTCCCGATATTCCGTCAGTCGGCGGCTGAAGCTGCGCGAACAGATGATCTGCTGCCTGTCCGGCGTTATTTCCTCCAACGCCAAACATGGGATGCCGTTCAACTCCAGCACGATTCTGGCCACGACAATATTGAACCGCGCCTGTATGCGCTCAGCCTGCTGACAGGCCAGATCCCGGACGGTGACAATGCCCATTTGGTTTAAGCGGCCGGCAGTGCGCGAACCAATACCCCAGACCTCACTAACGGGCACGATGCGCATGAGTTTCTCCCGCCGCGCCGGATCCGACAGATCCAGCACACCGCCGGTCCGCGACCAGCGTTTCGCGGCAAAATTAGCCAATTTTGCCAATGTTTTCGTCGGCCCCATGCCGACACAGACCGGAATGCCGGTGGAGCGCTGCACAGTGGTGCGCAGGCGTTGGCCGTAAACGACAGGATCTTCCTGACACGCGCCGGTCAAATCCAGAAAAGCCTCATCGATCGAATACACCTCAATGCTCGGGACAAATTCCTCCAGCAGCGACATCACCCGGGACGACATATCCGCATACAGGGCGTAATTGGACGAAAACAGCTGGATGTTGTGCTTATTGATTAGAGACTGGATCTGGTACACCGGCGTGCCCGTTTTGATCCCCAAATCTTTCACTTCCTGGCTGCGGGAGACGATACAGCCATCGTTGTTGCTGAGCACGGCCACCGGCCTGTTCCACAAATCCGGCCGGAACAGGCGTTCGCACGAGACATAGAAATTGTTGCAATCGACCAGGGCCAGCAGAGGTGTCATCACAAGGGATGAATCACGGCCGTAACCACGCCCCAGATCACCAGTTCCAGGCCTTCGTTGACGGGGATATCGGCATACAATGGATTTTCGGCCGCCAGCAGCCATTGCCCGGCCCGTTGTTCAAGACGCTTGACGGTCAGAGCCCCGTTCAAGGCGCAGATAACCACCTTGCCGGCTACCGGCTCCAGGGAGCGGTCCACGACCAGGATGTCGTTCGGATGAATGCCGGCGCCCAGCATCGATTCGCCTTCGGCCCTGACAAAAAAGGTAGCAGCCGGCTTTTTGACCAGCAGCTCGTTCAGATCCAGTGTCTTCTCGATGTAATCATCGGCCGGCGAGGGAAAGCCCGCCGCCACCTTGCCGCCCGGCATTGGCAGCGGCAACCGTTGCCCGCGGACAGGACGCCAGAGATCAGTTGCATGTATTCCAATAAGTGATTGATCCATAATGCGCTCGAAAAAAGATGGTTATTCTTGTTCTCTTTTTGTTCTCTTTCTCTGGCATTCTAGGCATTTTTTGCTGAACTGACAAAAATAAATCACAGGCGCGGCACTGACCAAAATGGGGACATGATCCTTGCTCACTACGCTTTATAATCCGTATCTCAACCACCTTTGCGGGTCTGGCGCTACAACTCTCCCAGGATCCCCCTGTGTCAGGATAGCGCCGTAGGTCGGGTTAGCGCAGCGTAACCCGACACTTTCCTGCCCCGATGCGCCCACTTGGCTCCGATCTGTCGGGTTACGCCAAGGGCTAACCCGACCTACGATTACGGTTTCGTTGTGCTGGTGCTGTTTATTCATGACCTACACCTTCAAGATCAATGCCGTCTCGCCCCCAATCGGGCGGATATATGCCTGCTTCAACATAACGGCGAAAACTGGAATACGGCCAATCGATTGGCGATGACGCCAATCGATGTTTGACCGGATTGTAATGGATGTAATCGACATGGCGCTGAAAATCGGTTTCGTCACGTATCACATGCTCCCAATAACGGTGTTGCCAAACCGCCTGTTCGCCTCGCGATTGGCGAGAGGCGTTGCGGTATTGCCGCAACGCCGGATCGCAATGTTTGGTAAACCCGGTTTTGATCAATCTCCAACGGGTAGCGTAATCGCTGTCGCCGGACGGCAATGTCCATAGGCAATGTAAATGATCCGGCATTACTACCATCGCGTCGATCTCGAACGGGCGGGATTTGCGTACATTGCGAAATGCGTCGCGCAGGACTTCGACCATTGCTGCATTGTTAAACACCGGCCTGCGTTTTTCCGTGACTACGGTAAAGAAATAACTCCCTCCTGGGATGAATACGCGTCGGTATTGCATGATTATTGTCCGGTTACACTATCGCTAAAATTATTCATTGCAAATCAGCTCCGTAGGTCGGGTTAGCGCAGCGTAACCCGACACTTTCGTGCCCCGATGCGTCTACTTGGCTCCGACCTGTCGGGTTACGCCAAAGGCTAACCC
This sequence comes from Methylobacter marinus A45, assembly GCF_000383855.1. Lineage (GTDB taxonomy): Bacteria > Pseudomonadota > Gammaproteobacteria > Methylococcales > Methylomonadaceae > Methylobacter > Methylobacter marinus. The sequence continues at coordinate 3,323,526 of NZ_KB912877.1, read as the reverse complement.
GACCTACGGTTTTTTGGGCTTAAAACTCATACTCCTGCCGGATCAGCTGATCGAGTTCCGCACCTTTGGCCATCTGCTCGCCCAGCTTACCGCCGTGCGCTTCGATGATTTTTTCCGACTGCACAAGCATGCCTCCCAATCACAGCCCCTTCAAGGTATTCTTGCGCATCCTGAGATAAAATTCCTCCATAACCTCGATAAATGAATTTTGTTTTTGCCAAAACGCCGGAAAATCGCCCCCTTTTTTGATTAGCATGGCGGGAATAGTGGCCGGTTGGCTGGGCTCTATGCTTTTGGGCAAAGGGTGCTGCCCCTGCCAAAAGCCTTTCAGGCTGATTTCATGGGGGAGCGCTATGGAGGCGGGTCGGGTGTAAAAACTGTCCACCGGGATTAATTCAGCAGTCGCGCCGCTTTTAGCATCGCTTAAAACCTTTCCTAGCGGTGACAGCGCCAATTCCCGCAGCAACTTTTCAGGCGCCAGGCCGCGCATTTCGAATAACAGAAACGGATCCTGGTCAAATTGTCCGGCCAAACGATAGCAAACGCCGGCAATGTGTTTGCACGGCACTTCATAGTCCGGGCAATTGCAGGAGACTTTAAAATCCCTGTAGTCATTCGGCAGAAAATGTAAGCCGGCATCTTCAAAGACCGTTTCAATGTTTTCCGGGATTTCATTGAGCAGCAATCTGGCGATAAAGCTGGCCCGTTGCGCGAGTTTTTCAATGATTTTTTGCCATTGCTCCTCGGATAGCCGGGTCATCTGCACGCTGACTTTATAAGTCGGCTCTTTATAAGTGCCAAAATAAGGATTGATGTTCCCGCGCAGTTTGGCCTCGACTTTGCCCTCTTTGAATTCCCATTGCTTGATACGGTTGTCGCGGGAATAGGAACGCCCTCGCGACAGGCGGCCGCTGTCGGTAAAGTCTTCCAGGGCGGCTATAAATCGCCGGCCCCACCAGGTTTTCGCATATTTGCTCATGCTAATCTTCCAAAATGCTGTGTTTATTCAGGGCAATCAGGTCTTTAAACGCCTGGTTGTCGAGTTTGGTCAGCCAGCTTTCGTCACTGCCGACAATGCTGTCGGCCATTTTTTGCTTATCACGGATCATCTGGTCGATGCGCTCTTCCAACGTGCCCAGGGTTACAAATTTGTGCACGAAGACGTTCTTTTTCTGGCCGATGCGAAAGGCCCGGTCAGTGGCCTGGTTTTCAACGGCCGGATTCCACCAGCGGTCAAAATGAAACACATGATTCGCCTGAGTCAAGGTGATGCCCACGCCGCCCGCCTTGAGCGAGAGAATAAACACGCCGGGGCCGCTTTCCGGGTCTTGAAAATCACTGATCATCTGCTCGCGTTTGGCGCGCGGGGTGCCGCCGTGCAAGTAATAGGTTTTATAGTGTTTGTCTTTTGCCAGATAACGCTCCAGGTGTTCCCCTATTTCGGTGAACTGGGTAAAGACCAGGACGCTGTCGCCCTGCTCCATCGCTTCTTCGAGCATTTCGCCGATGCGTTCAAGCTTGTGCGAGCGTTCCGGCGTAAAAACGCTGCCGTCTTGCAGAAACTGCATCGGGTGATTGCAGATCTGCTTCAGCTTCATCAGGGTGGACAGCATCAGGCCCTGGCGTTGAATGCCTTCCGCCTCCTCCAATTGTGTCGCCACATCCTGCACCACGACTTCATACAGGGCCGCCTGCTCCTTGCTGAGATTGCAGTAAATCTTGTTTTCAATTTTATCGGGCAAATCCTTGATGATCGCCTTATCGGTTTTCAAGCGCCGCAACACAAAAGGCTGGATGAGTTTTTTCAGGATGGCCGATTGCCTTGGATCGTTATCGCGCTGCACCGGCAACTCGTAGGCTTTGCGAAACTGCGTCTGGTTGCCTAAATAACCGGGATTAAGGAAATTGAAAATGGACCATAAATCCATCAGGCGGTTTTCTACCGGCGTACCCGTCAGCGCCAGGCGGGCATCGGCATTGAGTTTTAAAATGGCTTTGGTCTGTGCCGCCTTGGGATTTTTGATCTGTTGCGCTTCGTCCAGAACCACCCGCCGCCAGTGCAAGGCGCTCAGCAGTTTGCTGTCCTTGCGCGCGAGCGTGTAAGAGGTAATCAGCAGGTCATGCTGCAGGCACAGTTGCCTGAAAGCATCGGCATCTTGTTCTCGTCCGCTGCCGTGATGAATCAGCGAAGTCAGGTGCGGGGCGAATTTTTCAATTTCCTTTTGCCAGTTGCCGATGACTGAGGTGGGTGCAATCAGCAGCGTAGGACCGGGCTTCGTTTGCTCATGCTCCAGGACCAGCAGGCTGATGACCTGCATGGTTTTGCCCAGGCCCATGTCATCGGCCAGGCAACCGTTCAATCCCAGACTTTCCAGATAACGCAGCCAGGACACGCCGCGTTTTTGATAGTCCCGCAGCTGCGCATTGAGCTTTTCAGGGTTGGCTATGGGTTCGAGCTGGCTGTTATCGGATAGTTTTGCCAGCATCCGGGCCAGGCTGTCGTGCACATCCAGTTCAAAACTATCGGCTTCCTCGGCCAGTTTCTTCAATAATTCCTGCATCGACATTTCCGGCATGGCGGCGCTTTGCTGCTGCATAAGAGCCAGCATTTCCTGCATTTTATCGCGGTCCAGCTCTATCCATTGCCCGCGAAAATGGATCAGCGGCGCTTTGGTATCGATCAGCTGCTGCCATTCCTCAGGGCTCAGCGTTTCATCGCCGATGGCCAGCTGGTACTGATAATCTGTCAGTGATTCCATGGAAAAATAGGATTGCGCACCGGCCGATGCGGACTTGGCTTTGCCGGACGTGCGCAGGCGAAGTTTCGCCCGGCGGCGGCCTTTGGGCGTCAGCCAGGCCGGAATGATGATTTTGAAACCGGCGTCCTCCAATATCCACGCGCTTTCTTTCAAAAACTCAAAGGCTTCATCCAGATTGAGCTGCACGCTTTCGGGCTCGCTGCCTTCCATCCCCTGCCACAACTTGGGATAAATGCGGGCGGCTTGCGCCAGATTAACCAATAGCTGCTGGTCGATCGCCGGGCCGAATTGCGGACTCAGCATTTTATGAAAGTGGCTTTTATGAGCCCAGTAATCAGATAAATCCACTTTAAGCGACGGGTCTTTGTGCGAGGACAGGAAGAACACCAGACGCCACTGGTCAACATGATCGGCATCGGCTTCCAATAATTGCAGGCCTAAATGCAGGGCGCTTTGAGCATCGGTTCCCAACAGTTTTTGCTGCCAGTGCTGCCAGAGCCTAAACTCATCGGGAAGTTGCTGACAGGTTCGGATCGGCGCCGCTGTCTGTCTTTGCGACAAGATGGTTTCCAAAAAGTCGTTCTGAACTTTTCTAGTAAAACTTTGCGGCATCTCCTGTGCGGCTGCGCTTAGCAATTCATGAACGACCACTTCGGCAAAATGCCGCAACAATGATTCAGGCTCGTACTGCTGGCCGCAGGCCAGCGGCATTTGAGCGGCGGCCGTTTGTATCAAACCCTCATAGTGACTGGATACCGCTTGCCAGCGCCGATATAGCTCGATCTTTTCACCCGCTTTCCTGCTTAACAACCGCGGAATATACTGATCCTTGGCAAAAATTTGTTTTAACGACTGGCTGAAGTAATACCAAAACAAAAAGTCACTGCCGATACGGCTGTTGCTGGCCTGGAAACAGCACAGGAAATGAATGTTATTGATCGTTTTCAGAGGTTCCCGCAATGGATAGGCATATACCTGCCAGTCCTGCAGCGTCACTGCCCCGTCAACTTCGACATATTCCAGTTCCGGCGACGGCAGCGGCTTGTTCCGATAAGTGGGCAGACATAAAGACAGCAATGTCCCCTGCCGGGCGTTTACAGGATTGACCGCCAGCTCATCTTTTAAAAAATCCAGGCAGGACTGACCCTGCAAATGCTGTGGATGAACATCCTTTTTATTTTTAATAGTAGTCAGAACCTCGTCGCTTTCCACCCACAGATAAAAACCGCCGGATTGAATGAAATCCTGTGTGTTTTCCGGAATCCAGGCTCCATGTATTACATTCATAAAAACGGTCTGCGTGATAAGGCTAAGGAAGAATATATTATGACAGAACAGCAAATAGCCAATGAACCCATGCTGCGATTTAGAGTAAAGGCAATGTCACGGCCGGTTCAGGAATGATAAAAAATCATGCGTCTGTGGTGGCCGAACCCGTTTCGCCTGTTGCTGTCGACGCTGGCCTATCCGCTGATCGAGGCCATCCGCCGGATCGCACTGAAAAACACCGAACTGGCGCAGGCCACTTGCGCCACCATTCGCCTGAAACTGTTTAAAACCGGCCTCATGGTCATCCGCAATACCCGCCGTATCCGGCTGCGGCTAAAGCCATTATCCCTTCCAGTCCCTGTTTCGATCTGTCTGCCAGCGCCTGAGCCTGATTAGCGCCCGGTAAGTGTTGTGCCCGGCGCGCTAAGTGAAAGAGGTTATCCATTGTCAATGCCGCGGCAAATGATTGAGCTGAAACATGCAAAAAATACCGTTCGGGAATATTGAGTTGTCATATTGTTAACTTATCTCATAAAATTACCGAACGGTAATAATAAGGGTATGAAACCTCATGAATTCAGAAAAACGACCGAACGGTAATATCAGCTCGGCAAAGGACGTAGGCCGGATCGTTGCCGCCCATAGAAAAGCCCAAGCCCTCACCCAAGCCGATCTTGCCGGACTGGGACAAACCGGTACCCGCTTTATCAGTGATCTGGAAAACGGCAAAGGTACAGTGCAATTCGACAAGGTCATACATATCTTGAATTTACTCGGCCTCGACGTCGTGATCGTGGATCGTAACCGATGAAGCGCCTGTCCGTTTATGCCGGAGAACATTTAGTCGGCCATTTAAATGAAGGCGAGGGAAATGACATGTCCTTTGTCTATTCGCCGAACTGGCTGACCAACCCTGAGGCCATTCCTTTATCGTCTGAACTGCCGCTTGCCGACCAGGTCTTTCGCGGAGACCCTGTGACCGCGTTTTTCGAAAACCTTTTGCCGGAAGGTGATGTGCTCGAATTCATCAGCAAGGCCGCGCATATTTCTTCGGGCAACATCTTTGGCTTGCTGGAACGCTTTGGCGGCGATACTGCCGGAGCTTTCTCGATCCTGCCGGAAGACATGCAGCCATCCGGTCAGCCGCACTATTTGCCGGTAACGCCGGAATCCATATTGCAATGGTTTGACCGGTCAAGAGGCATTCCGCTCGATCTCTCGGGCGAACAGGCCCGCATGTCGCTGTCGGGTGCCCAAGACAAGATGACGGTGTTTATCGATGCCAATGGCAACATCTCGATTCCGTTAGGGGCTGCGCCATCCAGTCACATCATCAAGCCGTCCCTGCAGCATCGTTATGACATCCCGAACACGGCCATTAACGAAGCGATGATCATGATGCTCGCGCGTCATAGCAAGCTTGATGTGGCTGAAGTCCGTTATGTTGCCGAGCTGGGTGCTGTGGTCATCAGCCGCTATGATCGCGAAATCGGTGCTGACGGGCGGCTCCGGCGTTTGCATCAAAACGATCTGTGCCAAGTGCTGGGAATTACTTCCGGCAAGAAATACGAGTCTGAAGGCGGCCCTTCTTTAAAAACCTGTTTTGAAACGGTACTGGCGCATAGCACTCAACCCGCGCTCGATAAAAAACGCCTGATCGAATGGGTAATATTCAATGTCCTGGTCGGCAATATGGATGGCCATGCTAAAAATTTATCGCTGATCACTATCGGCAAGCGAACCCGACTGGCTCCGTTTTACGATCTGGTTTGTACCACCGTGTATCCCAACTTAAGTCAGAAGCTGGCGTTCAGGATTGGCGGTGAAAACCGGCCACGATGGCTGATGGCTCGCCATTGGGATCGTTTCGCTGAAGAGATCGCTACCAAACCGCAGTTTGTCCGCAGAGTCATGGCTGACCTGATTCAGCGCGTCGAGTCGGCTTTACCCGGTGCTACGGACATGCTTCGATCAGCGGACTCAACGCCCGACGAATGGCTGATGATTGAGCACATCCAAGAACGAGTGCTGGCCTCTGTCGCGCAGATGAAAACCAGGCTTGGCGTAAAGCACTGAAGCGAGCGGGCATCAAAGATTTTCGCCGGCATGATTTGCGCCATACTTGGGCTAGCTGACATATACAACAGGGGGCCCCGTTACATGTACTAAAGGAATTAGGAATTTAGAAGGGTGTGAAGATGGTAATGCGTTATGCGCATTTGTCTCCCGAACATCTTGCTGAGTAATGGGCATGGAATAAATCAGGAAATTGTAGGTGCGAATTCATTCGCACTGTGCGGATACCCTGAAGGGCACAAGTACCCATAGGGCATAAATAAATCCGCACCTACACCGGAAATTCATCCGCCCACTTGAGGAAGTTATTTTATGCGCGTTCCTGAGCATGCCAATAAGATAGAAATTTTTTGTGACAAATTTACTACACTGATATCTCGGGCACAAAAAAACCAGTTGCCCGTGAAAGCTAACTGGTTAATTTATTTGGTTTTGTTGGTGGGTCGTGTGCGATTCGAACGCACGACCATCGCATTAAAAGTGAGTTAAATTCAATAATTCGCAAATCTCCATAACAAACAGGAATAATTGATTCAATAACTTAAAAATATTTCTTGCTGCCATTTATTACTGTTTATTGCCATAATTTACCGACTAGTGTCCCGTGAGTGTCCCATGGAATAGCTACTCCTCAAAAATAGTATGAAGAATTATGAACCACCATAAGTTTACTGTAGTTTTCAAGCAATAAAATCTGGTGTTTCGGACTTGGTCTTTACGTAGCATTACTTAAGCATTTGTACAAATTGTAATGTTACGCAAAACAAGGAAAATCATTTCCAACGCAGACAGATCATTTAGGGCGTTAGAGTGAGTTAGCGTTCTAATCAACACGGAGTCGCAATCGCGCCGAAGAAAAACATAGCAGCTGAATTGTCATTTAGCATTCAAACAAAAAGGTATTTGATAGTAGCAGAAACTGCATTTGTGTTGCTGACGACCATAGATTGACTAGTTCGAGGACATCTTGTCGGAGTTCGGTCAACCAACTACGAATCACAGTGATGCCCAAGTGAAGAGTCACTGGACTCTCCGGCTCTGGTCAATCAGAGACCGGTACCGAGGGGTTAGTTTGTGTTCGGCAACGATAGGGTTGGTTACACAAGGATCGGCTAAACTAGATCGTTTAAGTAACGGCACAGCCATCTATTTGAGTACTTATAGTTAAAGAAACGAGAAGGCTGACAGATGTAAAGATTATGAAGGTGCTTTCGACAAGAAAAACATTGTTGTCGATCTAATCTCTTAGGAGACGCAGGCATCTACATCCTATGACTTGAACCGGAAGGAGGCTGTTATATGCCCGCTTCACTAAGTTATCCAGGCGTCTATGTCGAAGAAATTCCCAGTGGAGTACGTACCATTGTTTCTGTGCCGACATCGGTTACCGCTTTTGTGGGTCGTACAAGCAAAGGCCCTGTTGGGGAAGCCACGGACATTACCAGTTGGCCGGATTTCGAACGCAAATTCGGGGGGCTTTGGCAAGGTAGCCAGCTTCCTTTTGCGGTACGGGATTTTTATCTTAATGGTGGCTCTAGAGCAGTAATTGTTCGGCTGTTTCAGCCTACATTTATTAAGGATACAGAAAATGGTATTGACGAGAAGGAAGTCCGCCGACTCGCAATTGAGGCACTGAAGACTGTGATGAAAGGAAAGTCAAAGGGGTCTGAAGTCAAGAATGCGTTTTATGAAAAACTAGGAAAGGAAGACGGATCTACGACTGGAAGTATCCGAGCAGAAGAAGTGGCAGCGAGGAAAGATTCTGAGGCACACCCAGGAGATGATGCAAAAAAGCAAAAGTGGATTGAGACTCAGTGGGCCTTAAATGCTGCGGAAGTCGCTGGTAAAATTATTAATCGCCTTGACGACAAGGCTGAGGATAAAGACAACATTACTCCCATAAAAGATACCATTGATCTAGCGGAAAAAACCGCCTTACCTACTGATCGGCGAGAATTAGTCGTAGATAACCTTAAGTTCGAAGCGATCAGTTACGGAAAATGGGGGGGCTATCTGCATTTGATAGTGACCCCGCGCAAACCGGATGCCTTCGATTTGACCATAACCGATTTATCTCCGGGAGGATCTTCGGAATCGTTCATTAATTTAACAGTAGCAGACGGCTCCAGGCGCATCGATAAAGTTTTAGAAAAAGAATCACAACTCTTACGTTGGAAAAAGGGCGAGCAGCTACCAACTACCCTTCCAGACTTTGAAGCTAATGGTATAGGTGATGCAAAGGCCTTAGGGGATGAAATCGGTACCGCGTTTTTGAATCTAAAAGAGGCTCAGAAAAGCAAACCAAATCCCAAGGATAGAGCTGATGAAGAAAAAGCGTATGAAAAGGCTGTCAAACTAACCTTGGCATCAGTTTCCGATGGTGATGACTTAAAAATTGAGACATTCCTTCCCAACCCCTCTACCCCTGAGAACCCTGGACTTAAGGCGCTGGAGCAACTCTACGCGCGGGATGGCCTTTTCAATCTACTTTGTATTCCTCCTTACAATAAAGCGGATGCTGACACCTATGTGGATGTCGGCGTGATTGCTGCCGCCGCAGCCTATTGCGAGGAACGGAGAGCGATACTGATTGTTGATCCACCCAAAAAATGGAAGACCATCGATACAGCCAAAGCCGGGATCAATGCTACGGATGATGAAATTGGAACTAAGAGCAAAAACGCCGCAATTTTCTTTCCTCGAGTAAAACAACCTAACCCTTTCCGCGATAACCAAGTCGAAGAATTTGCACCTTGCGGCGTTGTTGCAGGGATTTTCGCACGCACCGACACCGAACGAGGCGTCTGGAAAGCGCCGGCCGGCATCGAAGCTAGCTTGAAAGGGGTAAATTCTCTTCATGTCCCAATGACTGATTTGGAAAACGGCCTACTCAATCCACTTGGAATCAATTGCCTACGGCATTTCCCAGTCTATGGCAAAGTGGTTTGGGGTGCTAGAACTTTAGAAGGCGCCGATGGCTTTGCTAGCGAATGGAAATATATTCCTGTCAGACGGACCGCGTTGTTCATTGAAGAAAGCCTATATCGCGGCACCAAATGGGTCGTATTCGAACCTAATGACGAACCGCTCTGGGCACAAATCAGGCTTGCAGTGGGTGCCTTCATGCATAATTTGTTTCGTCAGGGGGCGTTTCAGGGTAGATCTCCAAGGGAAGCTTATTTCGTTAAGTGTGACAGCGAAACAACGACGCAAAACGATATCAATCTTGGCATTGTTAATATTGATGTTGGGTTTATGCCGTTAAAACCGGCCGAGTTTGTAGTAATCAGGCTCCAGCAGATGGCTGGTCAAATCGAAGTTTAGTAACCGTTCGAGGAATTTCCATGGCCCAATTTTCAGTAAATGCCCAGCGGTTCGATCCGTACAAGAATTTCAAGTTCCAGGTCTTTTGGGAGGGTAACACTATCCCGATTGCTGGCGTCAGTAAAGTGAGCATGCTTAAGCGTACCACCGAAGTTGTGAAACATAGAGAAGGTGGCGATCCGAGTAGTAGTAGAAAATCACCTGGCCGTACCGATTATGAAGCCATTACCCTTGAGCGAGGTGTGACCCACGACAAGGAATTCGAGCAGTGGGCCAACAAAGTGTGGAATTTTGGTGCGGGCTTGGGTAAGGAAGTTTCCCTCAAGGATTTTAGAAAAAACGTCATTATCAAGCTCTATAACGAAGCCGGACAAGTGGCGATCAGTTATAAGGTTTACCGGTGCTGGATTTCAGAATTTCAGCCGATGGCCGATCTCGATGCCAATGCCAATGCTGTTCTGATCCAGCACATAAAGCTGGAAAACGAAGGTTGGGAGCGTGATTACGACGTCGCCGAGCCTGCAGAAATAACCTTTAATGAGCCACCGGCCTGAGGTTCAATCTATGCGCCTACTTAGCGCAGCAGAGTTACTCGATATCTGGGATGCAGGCCGTACAGCCTCTCCGTGTCGGTGTAGTTTACTGCTTCTGTCAGCCTTCCTTCCGGAAGAAAGGGAAATTCTTGCAAATATGCCGCTAGGCGGATTGAATGCAAGGCTGCTCCAATTGCGTACACAGCTTTTCGGCCCAACCCTGAACTGTCTGGCAAGCTGCCCCGCGTGCAACGCGCCGATTGAGACCGCGTTTGGCATAGAGGGACTGTTGAATCACGCAACAGAACCCATCTCGGAAGAAAACTTCATTCATTCCTTTACCCATGACGATTGCACAATCGACTTCCGGCTTCCCACAGCGGTTGATCTTCTGGCAATTGTCGATAAATCTGGCATCAAAGCTGAAAGGGAACTGGTTGAACGTCTGATCGACAAATCGGTACGTAATGGAGAAAGCATCCCACTACATGATTTGCCCGAAGAAGCCTTGGAAGCCTTGGAACGTCAGATCACGGAGATGGATCCCCTAGCGCATATCGAATTGAACCTGACCTGCCCCGATTGCGGGAGTGATTGGCTAGAAGTGCTGCATGTCATCGATTTTTTATGGCTGGAAATCGGCAATCTGGCAAAGCGCATACTCTTCGAGATCGCCCGGCTTGCCTCTGCATTCGGATGGAGCGAGCGGGAAATATTAGCCCTTACCCCTGAGCGCCGCCGCAGCTACCTGGAGTTGCTGGAATTATGAAAATGGAAACGACAAATCCACCGGCAAAGCAAAGCTTATTTTCCGCATTGGCACACCATGAAGTCGCCCAATCTGAAGGTAACACAATTGAGTCGAACCAAGGCCTCCGTCCGCGTCTGCCAAACCGATTCGAAATGATCGATGCGAATATGGATACTCCACCTTTCGAAGAGCAGCAATCGGAAACATCACTCTCTTCGCCAAAACCCGGTTTCAGAGAGGAGTCATCAGAAGCAATTGGGTTGCGAACAGTTAAATCGTCTTTTCCTCAAGAAAATTCATTGCAACCAAAAGTCAGTTCTCAATATCAGGTACCTCCGTCGGAACTAGCGCGCACTTTAGGGCAGCCTAATTATCAGATTCCCGAAGCTGAGCCGCAGTTCAAGGGAGTTTGGACATCAGATCATGAAAATAAATTTTCATCTGGAGCCAATAAGTTCATGCCACCGGCTCCAAATTCATTGCAGCTATCTCATGCCAATGAGCTCCCGAAAGAAAAAAAGACGATCACTGAAAAATTGACCACCGTCGAGCGTGAAACTCTACGGGAAATACACGCTTTAAAACCATCGATACCACAGTCCGGGCGGCAAACAGGTCTGATCCCCAAAATGCAACCGGTACAAACGCTGATTTCGCCGGCTATTGAAAATGCCCACCAACCCAATATTGAAATTCACATTGGTAGAATAGAGGTTCGTGCCAATATTCAAGCAACGCAACCGAAACCGGAGAAAACAGCCGCTCCAGCGACAAATGACGGCGCGTTACAAGCTTATTTACAAAGCCGGTCTCGGGGAGCTCGCTCATGAGTTCTCCGCTTGCTATTGCCGGGGTCACTGCCGTACTAAAAGACCACCTTAATAAAGGTTCGACAAATATCGATCTCGATCTTGCCTCGATAGGGCCGTTTACCGTCAGCGCGCTGCCACCGGATCGTATACAAACCGGTGCGAACGAAGAAAACCGTATCAATTTATTTCTATATCAAGTCACCCCGAACCAAGGATGGCGAAATCAGGGCATGCCATCGATAGGTTCAAACGGCGAACGGCTTAGCAATCCGCCATTGGCGCTTGATCTACACTATATGTTGACAACTTATGGGAAGGAAGACCTGAATGCAGAAGTATTATGGGGATATGCCATGGAATTATTCCACGAATTGGTTCTTGATCGCTCAGATATCCGTAACTCGTTGAGCTTAATCCCCGCCAACCCCCTTAAAATTGCCCAAATTCCGGCAGACGAAGACGGAAGGACGGCTATTGATCTTGCCGACCAGATCGAACGGATCAAGATTATCCCGAATTATCTTTCGGCCGACGAACTATCCCGTTTGTGGACCGCCATGCAGGCGCGATACCGCCCCACCATGGTCTACCAGGTCTCTACCGTGCTAATTCAACATAATAAGCCTGCCAAATCGCCGTTGCCGGTACTGACCCGCGGAGAAAAAGACCGAGGTATCGAGAGCCAGGCAAATCTTGATAAACCGGTGCCAAAGGCGCCGACCCTTACCGAGTTGAAAATTCTTGCTATTCAAATAAAACCGGAGGACGGCAGCGAGATCGAAATTGAACGGCAAACCGCCGAATTGGGCGATGTGCTGGAGGTGAGAGGTGTTCATCTGAACGGAGAAAAGATCACTGCGGAATTTCGGCATCGACTGCTTTTCGAAGAGGACAGTCAAGGGATGCGGACCGCAAAACCCAACAAAGTCAAGGTTACGCTGCCTCTTACCACCCCAAAATTACGAATCGTTCTGCCGGCGGCAACCGATGGAACTCAGGTCAAAAACTGGCCGGCCGGTCAGTACACACTGTCATTGAGCATCGAACGAGACGGCAAAATCTTGCCCCTTACTAATGAGATGCCATTTTTGCTGGCGCCGCGTATTTCCGCGAAACCAACTATCTCCGGTTCCGGAGCCGAGCCTAAGCTAACGATCAAATTCTTCCCCGATATCTGGAAACAACAGTTGGAGGACCGCAGAGTCGATATCCATGTCGGGGGCAAGCCATTGTCCCCCGAACCAGTGACCACGGATACCGTCGGCGAACTGACGATACCGCTCGTCGGCGTCCCCGCTTCCGATGCGCTGATCCCCGTTACGCTCCGGGTCGACGGCGTGACCAACGAGCTGGTGCGGGATCGCACTACGCCGATACCGCAGTTCGATCCCGAACAAACCATAAGTCTGCCGACATGAACGCCAGCGCATTCGAAACCAACAATCAGACATTTCTGAAAGCTGCTCTGGAATGGCTCAGACTATTGCTGCAATCGCGTACGCCGGCCGTCGAGGAAAAACCCAAACCCTGGTGGTGCCGGCGGCGCAAACACCAACGCATTTCAGCGAAGAAACTTATAACGGCGCGCCAGACCATGGATGATGCCGCTCAGGCTGATCCAAAACCCGCATTTTCACTTATGGCCGACAAGCTCAACCTTTCCGAATTCGACAAGGACATGCTGCTGCTGGCAGCGGCTATGGAAATCGACCCGGATTTGCCTGCGCTTATTGCCGCGTGGCACCACGACCATAGTCGACATATGCCAACACTAGCGCTGGGGTTATCAATCTTTGACCAGGAAAAGCGCGAGTCGGATGCTCTGTCGTCATGTCGGCCTTTACGAAAATTCCAATTGCTGGAAGTACACCAAACTGGGGGGGCGTCTTTGCTCACAGCCAACTTGCGCATTGATGAATACATCGCAGGTTTAATCAAAGGGGAAACCACTCGACTCGACGAACGCTTGCTAGCTCTTTTGTTCCCCTTGCCACCAGCTCCAAGTTTGCCGGCCTCACAGGCAGCCATCGCCTGCTGTCTCGAAAGGTGGTTGTCGGCCGCAAAACCGGTAGGCATCGTGCAATTGACAGGAGCCGACACGGCTTCCAAACGCGATATCATGGCTGCCAGCTCTGCCCTATCGGGAAGGCAAGTCATGTCCGTCGCAGCCGATACGCTGCCAACCCTTCCCGATGAATTCGATACATTTGTTAAGCTTTGGCAGCGTGAATCCCGTCTGGCGCCTCTGATTTTGTACATCGAAGGCATGGAGCCTACTATGCCCATGATTGGAGAAGACCGCGCTGTAACAGCCAGCAATCCGCGCCTGATTCGTAATCTGCGTCGCATTGGAGAGCCTGTAGTGATCGATACCCGCAATGCCATAGCCGAGCTGGAAGGTTCGGGCATTATCGAAATCAAGCCTCCGACGGAGAAAGAACGCCGAGAGCTTTGGCTCAATGCCTTGGCGCTACGTGGCGTTGATGTAGAGGAAAAATCCGTCGCCCGCTTGGCAGGGGAATTCACCTTGGCCTCTTCCCGCATCGAGGAGAATGTTGAACAGGCTGTTTATGGACTGGAAAGCCATCACCTGGAAAACGGGCCGGATTGTGTGGACCGCGCTTGGCAGTGCTGTATTTCCCGAGGAGCTGCCGATATCGAAGGCTTGGCCGAGCGGATCGAACCCAAGGCCAAGCTGGAAGACATCAAACTGCCGCCTCACGGCAAGGCCGAACTGGAACGTCTGGTGCAGCATGCCCGGCATCGTTCCACTGTCATTTCGGATTTCGGTTTCGGTGCGCACACCAACCGTGGCCTTGGGCTCGCCGCGCTGTTTTGCGGCGAGAGCGGTACCGGCAAAACGATGGCCGCCGAAGCCATCGCCGGAGCCCTCGGCCTGCCACTGTTCCGTATCGACAGCGCGAGCCTGATCAGCAAGTACTACGGGGAAACCGAAAAGAACATCCGTCGCATCTTCGAAGCCGCCGAGGCGGGCGGCGCAGTGTGTTTCTTCGACGAGTGCGACTCGTTCAGCAGCCGGCGCGTGGAAGCCAACGACAGCCACGACCATTTCTTGAATGTCCAGATCAACTACCTGCTGACCCGGATGGACAGCTTCACTGGCGTTGCGATCCTGGCGACCAACATGAAGCAAGCACTGGATCCCGCCTTTTTGCGGCGCACCCGCTACGTCATTGAGTTCCCCTTCCCAGGCGCAGAAGAGCGCAAAGCCATCTGGCAATCGGTGTTCCCGCAAGAGACCCCCGTGGGATACTATTTGGATTATGATCGCTTGTCCCGCTTCACCCTGTCCGGCGGCAACATCCATAATGCCGCTCTCGCCGCCGCCCATAGCGCGGCGGCGGAAGACAAAGGAGAAAACGCCTCGGTCGAAATGCCCCATATCCTCGAAGCCATCCGCACCGAACTAATCAAGATCGGCAGACCCGGCTCCAACTCGGATTTCCTGTGGACGCCTCCCACCAGTGAAGATAAACAGGGGAAAGCCGCATGAACATTAATCTGGTGATCGATCAACTGATGATAGAGGGTATGACACTTTCGCGAGGGGAACGGATGGCGCTTGAAGAGACTTTACGGGAGTCGCTAACGCAGGCACTGAACGAAAGAGCCGCTGCACACTCCCTGCCGGAAGGGCGCCGTGCCCGGCGCGAACAAATGCAGGTGAGTTTATCCGGAAACATGCGTGGAACCGGGTTGGCTAAGTCGCTCGGAGCCTCTCTGGGTAGCCATGTGTGGGATGGTCAGACGCCGCAATCGTATGGCCAGGGGGAAAAGCGATGAACGGAGTACACATATTGTTTCGTAGCTCACCGCCTGAAAGCTGGGAGGGCAGAGGGATATGAATCAACAAAGTTTGGTGCCATTAAAAGCGTCGCGCGATTCTCAAGCCGGTTTGGCGCGTTTGCAACGCAAGTGCGCCTGCGAGGAGAGTGGAGCAACTTGCGCACGCTGTACGAATAAAAAGAGTGGCTTACAACGGAAGCTTGCGATAGGGGCAAGTAATGATCCGCTGGAGCAGGAAGCTGATCGGGTTGCCGATCAGGTGATGGCAGCGCCGGGACATTCTGCTGTTAGCGCCATACCACCGCGCATCCAGCGCTACGTGGGGCGAGCGACCGAGGGGACAGATTCTGCACCCGCAAGTGTCGACCATGTCATTGCCAGATCAGGCAGGCCGCTCGACCCAACTTTAAGGCGGGACATGGAACAGCGCTTCGGCCACAACTTCTCGCAAGTTCGGGTGCATTCCGGGGCGGATGCTGAGCAATCGGTGCGGGACATCAATGCCAATGCGTACACAGTAGGGAACAACATCGTGTTCGGTACGGGTCGATTTGCGCCCTCTTCCCACGAGGGACGGCGCTTGATTGCCCACGAGCTGGCGCATGTGGTGCAGCAGTCGGGTGCAGATGGAATTCGTGCTGATTTAGGCAATGTGAAACTCGGTCTGTCCCCGTTTCCGCTTCAACAACAGGTCGCGGCAGGGCGGCCGATTCTAGTCCTCCGGGCGCCAGAGGATGGCAAGCCATCGCCTCCCGTGGTGTCGCTGCCCTCCAAATCTGAGAACCAGTCCCGTCTTGCCGAACTGATGGCTGATTGGGTTCCCAGTCCAGAGAAACAGCGGAATACCACGATATCAAGAGCTGCAGCAATCGAGTTGAAGACCGGGAGGCGCGTTTACCTGGTCGCGATCGCCGGCGAGGGTGCAGCCTTGCCGCTAGATCAATCTCTACTCAGGCCTGACGAGGTTTCAGTGCCTTACACCGGTGGTCACGCCGAAATTCAAACTATGCACTTTGCCGCGAAAGAGGGATACAAAATATTGCCCGGTGCGTTAGAGCCAAGTCGCGCCTTTTGTACCAATTGCGCATTCTGGGCGCGCCACGGGGGATTGACTCCGCCAGACGCCAAAGTACGAGTAGGGCAACATGAAAAGCCTTTGGCCGAGGTGCCGGACAGCGAGCTCGCCAAGAATGCAGGCAGTAAGAGAATTCCTAATTGGCGCGGGGAGCTTACCGAGAAAGGCAAGGCAAAGCAGAAGGCAAAGCAGTCAAAAACGCCGACTACTCAGGTTAGGATAGCGGAGCAAAATGCCGCTAAACCTTCTGTAGCGAAAGGAGTAGCTGTCAACGGGGATGAACCGCGAGTTCGAGTCGGCGAACAATCTCTTGCCGCTAATCCATCTTCACCCCAAGTGAAACAAAGCATCGTAGATGGTCGGGTTGTAAATACCGAAGATATCATCGGTGTCATAGGGAAGGAGGAAAGTCCCACAAGTGGAAATCTGGAACAGGCTAAACCGACGGCAAAGAAGTATCTAAACATGCCAGAGACGCGGACTCAGCCGCCTCCAACTACAGGAAGTTCACCGATCACTGCCAAGCCTACCCCGCAGGTGGGTACACCTGCTCAGCCCGCATTGAAGCCGGCCACAGCAGCGTCCCCAGGCGGATCTCCGACAACCGCCGCGAGTGCCGCAACGGCCGGAATTTCTTCTTCCGGAAGCTCTTCGGCCAAAACTCCGTCCAACGCAGTTACTCCAGCATCGACACCGGCGGCAAAGGGAACGACGGCCACGCCCGCACAACCGGCGGCGCCACAGCCTTCGTCACCCGTCGGAACCGCCGGCACTGGCACTGCCGCGGCGAAGGCGCCGGTTGATGCGGCTCCGCCCCGCCTCACTGGCACGCAGGGGCAGCGTGTCTATGGAGGGGCGCAACCCGCCTCGAAGGCCCTGGCGCCGACGCAGGCGCAGCAGCAGCATGCTGACGCGGTGCAGCAGCGCGCCGCCAATGCCGCCGTGATGCTGGAACTCACACGCGCGCGGCTCGAGGACATCAGCGACGACGACGAGCGGGACCAGGCGGAGATCTGGCTGGTGCAGAACCGCCCGGTGATCTATCAGGCGCTGTTCGAGCATCCGGGCGCCGCGATGGTCGTGCAGTTTCACTTCGAGCGGGTGAACGGCCGGCTGAAGTACCGCGGGGCGACGACGGAGATGATGTCCGACGGCAAGCCACCCCAGGGCGTGAAGGAGGACTCCGCCGACATCGCGGGCACGGGTGTGAAGCTATTCTTTCCGCCGGTGAGGAAAGCGCCGCAGGCGCCGGTTAAGCAGGAGGCTTCTCAGCCGCCAGCCCCGGCAAAGTTGCGCCTGGTTCAATCGGCCGAAGAGCTCATCGGCCTGCTGCCCAACAACGCCAACAACCTGGCCTCGTACTACGCGCTGCAGGACGCGCACGGCTCCGGCGTCATGGGACCGTTCCGCATGCGGCTGGGAGCCACGGAGTTCGAGGTGACAGCAACCGCCCTTGATCAGGCGATGCAAGTCTACCGCGTCCGGCTCGAGAGTTCGCTCGGCGAGCGGCATCAGCGCCTGAAGGACGACATCGCACGGAGTCAGAAGGACCTGGACGCGGCCTTGACCACCCACGGCAATTTCGCCACGAAGTGGTGGTACCGCAAGCGAATCGCCCTGCTCGATCCACACGTGTTGGACAAGCCGCGTGAGCACGAGGCGGCCGCGCGCGATGCGATCACGCGCGGCGACTTCCGCGCCGCCGCGGCGTCGCTTCGTGCCGGCGAAGAGCTGGTGACGCTCGCGGACGAGCGAATCCATCAGTTCCACGAGGGGGTCGACAGGATTGAGGAGCAGGAAATATGAGCGACCGCGTCGCAAGGCTCGCCACCTGGCCAATTTACATGCCGGGCGGACGAGATCCGGAACAAGAGTTCGACGGCGGAGGATCCGGCGCCGTACCGACAGGCGTTGAAACACTGGCTATCAAAGCTCGACGCTATAACCAAAGCCAGGGAAAAGAAAGGAAGCCGGGAATGGCCGGGCGTCAAGCGAATGCAAATCCTGAAAGATCAGATAAGAAACGAGTTGCGAAATCACTTAATGATTGGGGAGCTGTGAACGATGAGTCAACGTAAATTCGAGGCACGCAGATGACAACCTTCCCTCGCTCTCCCAAAATCCTGAAATCCGGCATCGTGCTGCTGGACCCGGTGACGTTTCAACCGCAGCGCATCGTGGTGTTGCAGTATAACCCGGATCAGTTATCCCGCACGCTGCAAACCCAGGCGATGAGCGGGGAATCGGGAGATCGCTCCGAGGCCTTACGGCTGAAGGGCGCTCCTATGGAAACCTTCAAGCTGGAGGCGGAGATCGACGCTACTGATCAGCTCGAGATGGTTTCTCAGTTACCGATATCGCCCTTGCAGATACTGGGTTTCCAAGATCCCAGTGAGACGGCGGCGCAATTCGGCATCTTCCCGCAATTGGCAAAATCAATGGCAAATCAATGGGGTCAGACTTGATTGATATTTTCTAATTAACCCGAATGAAACGGAAAAACGATTGCAACACGAAGAGTAAGTCAAAGGCAGTGGGTAAATTTAAGCTGTAGTAGAGTTGGAAACAGGTTTGTAAACATGAGTTAGGGTAGGAGTAAACAGTGATTACAGTCGACCAACAATTCCGGATTGTCTTTTGGAAAAGAACTTTTTTAAGACAATACAATAGAGAATTAGCAAACACCATAAGGATGGGATGTAAACCATGACCGGTTTCTCCCGTTCGCCGCCAATCCTCAAATCCGGCATTGTGCTGCTGGATCCTGCGTCGTTTCAGCCGCTGCGGATTGTGGTGCTGCAATACAATCCAGATCAACTGTCCCGCACGCTGCAAGTCCAAGCGATGAGCGGCGAATCAGGGGATCGTTCCGAAGCCTTGCGGTTGAAGGGCGCGCCGGTGGAAACCTTCAAGCTGGAAGCTGAGATCGACGCCACCGATCAGTTGGAATTTCCGGACCAGAATATCAGTTATAAGGATTTGGGCATTTTTCCCCAACTCGCGGCGCTGGAATCCCTGATCAGCCCCACCAGCGATCAGTTGTCCGGGATGGAAAGCATACTCACCGGAGGCACGGTGGAAATCGCACCGGTGGAAGCGCCGCTCGCCCTGTTCGTGTGGAGCGTCCAGCGTGTGGCGCCGGTGCGGGTCACTGAATTTTCCATCACCGAGGAGGCGTTCGATACCCAACTCAACCCCATACGCGCCAAGGTGAGTTTGGGATTGCGAGTCTTGACCATCAGCGATTTTGGCTTCGGCCACAAGGGCGGCCAGTATTTCATGGCTTATCTCAAGAACAAAGAGTTTCTGGCGCAGAAAGCTGGGAACGGCGATTTAAGTAAATTGGGCAATGTGAGGTTGCTATGATCGATCCTGTTACGTTTGCTTTTTCGCCGCAAGGTTCACGACTTGAGCCGTTCGCGGACAACAGCCGTTACCGGGGCCTGCCGTTGCTGGTACATGTGGATGCAAACGGCGTGGAACATATTTACGTCGGCCGCCGTTTCCTGCCGCCGCCTGAGACGCTGGCGGAGGTTGGGCGCATTGAAGTCCGCGAAGGCGACCGTATCGACAACATTGCTGGTCAGGTGTTCGGCGATGCGGAATTATATTGGCGCATCGCCGACGCCAACCGGGTGTTAACACCGGGAGAGTTGACGAAACGTATCGGCCGGCGGTTACGCGTCACCCTGCCAGAAGGAATGCAAGGGGCTCCCGGATCATGAAAATTTATTTAAAGGAAACAATGTCATGCTGAGCGGCATCCAGTTGACAGTGATGATGGGCTTTGGAAATCCTGAACCAGTACCTGCTGAAATAACCGACTGCCTGCTGTCGACAAATGTGACACAAGCAACTGAGGGAAAAAGCGGATTCCAACTGTCCTTTGCGTTTGGCAAAGGTTCGGGTGCTCGACGCAAATTCGAGACTGGCTATTTCGATCCGCCCAAGCGCGTGGTCATCATTGCTACGGTCAACGGCACGCCGAACGTGCTGATGGATGGTGTCATCACTCGCCATGAAGTTACTGCCAGTAACGAGCCGGGGCAATCGCGCCTGAACGTCACTGGGGAAGACTTGTCGCGGATCATGGATTTGATCAACTTTAGCTGGGTGTTCAAGTATCCCGCCATGCCGGCGGAGGCAAGGGTGGCGCTGATATTGGCAAAGTACATTCCGCTTGGGATTCTACCCATTATTATTCCCAGCGTGAACATTGATATTCCTATCCCAACCTCGCGCATTCCGAGCCACAAAGGTACTGATTTGCAGTACATCACTGGACTCGCTAATGACGTCGGTTATGTATTTTACATCGATCCTGATCCGCCGGTAGGTATATCGATTCCTCGGGAGTTGCCGAAACTGCCACAGGCGTCGCTACCTGGAGGTGTAGTTACTCCGCGTACTGTTCAACCGGTACCAGGGCGATCGATAGCCTATTGGGGGCCGGAGATAAAAACCGGCAAACCGCAAGCGGCGCTGATCGTCAATTCGGACGCGGCAAGCAATGTTGATTCGCTTACCTTCAGTTTCGACGGTTTTGCCAAGACGGTGCATGTCATTCTGATCCGCCCCGAAGAATTGCCGATTCCTATCCCGATTCCGATACCGGATGTAAATCCGCTTTCGCCACCGCTGGGCAGAAGGCAGCCGATTCCCTTGCGTATTGAGCCTTTGCAAAACATCTCTCACTTGAATGTCCCTCAGGTAATCAGTTACGGTTTGGCCAAGGCGGCGCGGTCTGCGGAAGTGATCTCCGGCTCCGGCAGTTTGAACGTATTGCGTTATGGGCAATTGCTGAAAGCCCGGCGACTGGTCGAGGTGCGCGGAGCCGGCTTGCCACATGACGGCTTGCACTTTGTCCGCAGTGTGACGCACTCGATTAAACCGGGAGAATACAAACAAAACTTCACCCTATCCCGGAATGCCTTCGAACCCTTGTCGCTGGGTGCTGCTTACTTGGGTATGAGTGTTGCCGCTGGCGCAGGTGCTGCAGGGCAACGTATTTCGGGTTCAAGCGGTAATCCTTTCGTCTAACTGGAGACAAATAAAATGTCGAGATCAACATTGCAGGATTTTGGAGGCACGAGCGAATTCAGCGTCCATGACAGTACGGATCAAGGATCATCACGGTATGGAGAAGTGCCTGGTGAAGGCCCACGCTGGGGTAAACATCCTGGCGTTGTGGTCAATCCCGTTGATCCCGAGTTCCGTGGCCGTATGTTGGTTCAGGTGCCGGATGTTTGGGGACCTAATGTTTCATCTTGGGCGCACCCCTGTGTGCCTTGGGGTGGTTTGACGATGGGAATGTATGTGGTGCCTCCGATTGGCGCCAATGTATGGGTGGAATTTTTGAATGGAGATACTGAGCGGCCCATTTGGACTGGTTTTTGGTGGGGAAGTCTGGCAGACCCACCGCCTTCAACGAAATTATCGGCGACTGGGGTTACACCACAGTTGTTTATGGAATCCATTTTGAAACATGCTTTGGTTATCAGCGATGTCCCACTTCCTCCTTACTTACCTTTTGGGGGGGTTCTTTTGAAAAGTGGAGCCTCATATATCGCGATCGAGCCAAAGGGTATTCGGATTTTTGGAGCACCGGCGGTAGCAATAAACGGTGCACCGAGTGGTGATCCGGCAACAGCAGCTTTATATATCACATAGGATATCGTTATGCCTGGATTTATCATTACATTTGCTAATAACGTTCTTTGCACACATGGGGGTAAGGCAATGCCGTTTCCGCCAGCAGGTCGAGTAATCAGCGGAGGCCTTGGTGTTGTAACGTTAGCCCACCAATACGCAATAGTTGGTTGTGGTTTTCCTGCAGCGACATCAGGCGCACAGCCCCCCTGTGCTCTCGGACAATTATTTAGTGGTTCGAAACGCGTTTTATCTATGGGTCTTCCAATAGCTCTTTTACCTGAGTCGGTTGCGAGTTCAAAAGGTTCTCCCAATCCGACACCGCTTATCGTGATGCCAGCGCCACCGACCCAACAACGGGTCATAGCGAGTTGAGGAATTTATGAATATTGACTTCCCCTACCGAATAGCCGCCAACGGACGCACCGCACCCACAGACGATGCCGATCATGTGCGCGATATGATCGAGATGCTGCTGTTCACAAACCCTGGCGAGCGGGTGATGCGGCCTGATTTCGGTACAGGATTGCTGCAGTACGTGTTTGCGCCGAACAGCCCGGAATTGGCGGCGACCTTGCAGATGACTCTGCAGGCTTCCCTGACACGCTGGCTAGGCGATCTGATCGATTTGAAGGAAGCCGCAGTTGAAAGTATCGATGCGGAATTGTGGGTAACGCTAAGCTATGTACTGCGCTCGACCGGCGCAGAGCGTAAGGAAACTTTCACGAGGCCGGTGTCATGAACAATACCCAATGTACATCCAGCGCTCCGGCTCATTGCGCTACGGAAAAGCGTAGAGCCTTGATAAGGGGTCATAACACCAAGCCTTGCGCTAAGAAATTAGCCGGCTTGGATTATGTGGAGGTCGATCCCTCAGGCACATCGCTTGTTGTTCATTTCTTCGGTACTGTGCCGGAGACTTTATCGGCGCGAAATGTTGTCATCGAAGGTGGACGGCGTATACGTGATATCAAGATCCTCTCTGCACAATTCGTTCAGCATGGAGACGGCGATACCTGCCTGCATGTGAGAATCGATAAAGCCGGTGATTTCTCCAGTTATTGTATTTGTTTAATTGAGCCAGTTGAGGCCACAGCTCACTGTTTGGGAGACCCGTCTTCGGTCATCGAACGCAAAATTCCCGAGGGTATTGATACGCGTTACGCATGCGCTCCCCTGCTGTTCCGCACCGATTGCCCCAGCACCGTGGATTGCAAACCACAGCCCTGCTCTCCGGAACCGCTATTGCCGCCGCCGACGATCAATTATCTGGCGCGCGACTTTCAAAGTTTCCGACAGTTAATGCTTGATCGGCTTTTAGTCACTATGCCGGAGTGGCGGGAGCGTCACATTCCGGACATCGGGATTACTTTGGTCGAACTCATGGCTTATGTGGCCGATCAGTTGAGTTATACCCTTGATGCAGTAGCCACGGAAGCCTATCTTGCCACTGCCCGCCTGAGGATTTCCGTACGCCGTCATGCCCGTTTGGTTGACTATCGTATGCATGAAGGCTGCAATTCGCGGGCATGGGTATGTATTGATTCCGATAGTGATCAAACATTCGATATCACCGATCTGGCTTTTGCGGTGCCGCCCAACGACGCAGTTGTGCGGATGTCAGGCTTGATCGACTGGGATTCTCTACGAAAAATGCCTGATGCAATAGTTTTCGAGGCTATGGATATTCATGGAACCGGCAAAGTGTCAGTTATTGCGGCACACAGTGAAATTCATTTCTACACTTGGGGAGACGCGGAGTGTTGTCTACCTGCCGGAACGACCAGAGCTTCTCTCCTGAATGAGCCTTTAGTAAAAGTGGCGAGTCCTGCAACAATGAGTGCGGACGATTCCAATCGGCTAGTAGATTCCAAGTGCCGGGATATGACCAGCGAACAAGAGAGTTCTTACTCGCTCTCTAAAGTTCAAGTGCCGGCAAACAGTCAGACAGATTCCGAGACGGGTTCAGCAGGAATGAAGCATACCAATACGATTTCTGCTGCCTCCGATGGCAGATTCTTGCAGCTCAATAAAGGCGACGTTTTGATCATGGAGGAAATACGCGGGCCGCGAACCGGTGCGGTTGCCGATGCCGATCCGAGTAAACGCCATGTTGTACGGTTGACTTGGGTTAGTCCTAGTCCAACGATCGACCCTATTACCGGCAGTAGCGTCCTGGAAGTCGAATGGGGGCATGAGGATGCACTGCCTTTTACCTTGTGCTTATCGACACGTACCGATGCGCCAAACTGCGAATTTGTCGAAACGGCGGTGGCACGAGGGAATGTGATTCTCGTCGATCATGGAATAACCTTGGATGATGAAGTTAATGAAAGCTGGGTTGTGCAGGCAGAGCCACTAATAGGGTGCTGCGGCTGTGAAGGCGCTGTCGTCGATGTGCCCATGGTCGCCAAGCCGTTCTCGATGACCCTCGCCAAGCTGCTGTTGACCCATGTGGAAGTCCTTGATCCAGACCGAGTTGGAACCCTGTCGGCTTTAGGACTTCTTAAACAGGACCCAAGGAAAGCCGTCGCCAGCGTTAAACTTGACGATGGTCTGCCGATTTCTACTTCCAAGCTGGACTCATCAGCCCTGGAAACCGAGAAACCATACGAGACATCCTCCGTCTCTACCAAACCGGTTTGGCGAAATAAATGGGACTGGATTTCCAAAGAGGATTTACTTTCCAGCCTATCCACTGACCGGCATTTTGTCGTTGAAATGGACGATGAGGGCTTTGCCCACCTACGATTCGGTGACGATGACTGTGGCCGCCAGCCGGAACCGGGACTGCATTTCCGGGCTCGTTATCGGATCGGGAACAGTACGACCGGCAATGTAGGTCGCGATGCTATCGTATGGCTCGCCCGCAGGAGCGGCCTGCTTTCTGGCATCCAGCTGCGACTGCGCAATCCACTGCCCGCTGCCGGCGGCATGGAGCCGGAACCCGTTTCACACGTCAAGCTCTATGCTCCTCATGCCTATTCACGGGTGCTAGAACGGGCCGTGGCGGCGTCCGACTACGCGGAACTGGCTGGGCGCGATGCACGTATCGATAGCACCTATTCGGAACTGGCCTGGACCGGCAGTTGGTACGAAGCCAATGTTGCCCTGGATCCCTTTGCCAAAGCCGAATGGGATACCTCACTGGCTAAAGACATCATAAAGCAGCTCGAACGCGCACGCCGGATCGGGCATGACTTCCGGATTGTTCCTGCTCACAAAGTACCTCTCGTTATAGGCTTGAATATTTGTGTGGCTCCACATTATTCGCGCAGTGACGTTGAGTTGGCCATACGTGAAGTGCTATCGAACCGCCGCCTGGCGAATGGCACCTTGGGTTTGTTCCATCCTGACAATCTGGAGTTTGGAACCGACATCAAGGCATCACGCATCGTGGCCGCCGTTCAGAAGCTCGAGGGTGTTCTGTATGTTGAGATTACCGAGTTCAGGATGCAGGACGCCGATCCCAACACGATCGGCGCTATCGGCACATTAGCGGATAATTTCATTTCTATTAGACGCGGTGAGATAGCGCAGTTAGACAACGATCAGAATTTCCCGGAAAACGGTTCGTTAAAACTTACTATGAAGGGGGGGCTATGAGCTGCAAATGCGGCTGTGCAAGCTGTACGGAGTTATGCGACTGCCAGCGTTGCTCGAAGCCGGAAACCAATCTGTTGGCCCCGCCGAGCAATCGCCCGGGGCTGGATGCCATTCGGGCACGCGTTGGTGACTACAGCACGTTTTTTACCGACGCCAAGCGCCAGCTTTCATCCAAGGAGTCGCCGAATTTGCAGGCTCTCGGTACTCGCGATCCGACCGATCCGACAATCGCCTTCCTCGACGCATGGTCCGTCGCAGCCGATGTTCTGACTTTTTACCGTGAACGCCTCACTCAAGAAGCTTATCTGCGCACCGCGACTGATGAACTTTCCTTGCGTGAATTGGCTAATATGGTCGGTTTCAAACCACGCCCTGGTATAGCGGCTACGGTTCATCTGGCCTATCTCCTCGATCCTTCAGCCAAACCCGTCGACATCGATCCGGGGGCCAAGGCGCAAACGGTGCCCCTGCCCGGCGAAAAAATGCAAACATTCGAAACAGATGAGAAGCTTACGGCGCGTGCGGAATGGAGCCAGATGAAACCCCGTCAGAGTCGTCCCCCGAACATCGACATACTTGATGCATTGACCAGGCCTACTCTCCGATTAGCCGACCCCTCGCTCTTCGTCAGGCCGGGCGAGCGAGTGTTGTTTATGTTTGGCATGAAGCTTAGTGAACAGGTGGTGAGGGAAGTTTTATCGGCGAAAACCAATATCGAGCTTGGGTTTGTGGAGTTGACGCTGAAGCCGAAAGATAGACTGGTGCAGGCCCTCATTGAACAACGTGATCTTGTCAACCAACTAATAGATATTAGGAATAAGATTGTCGAAGAGATCAGAAATGAAAATCCTATAAAAGAAAAGGTGGTTTTAGGAAAATATCTGCTCAACGTTCTAAGTTCCTACTTCTTAGGATTAAACGCGAGCGGAGTATTATCTTTGTTGCCACGTTCAGAAAAACCACCATTCTCTAGTCAAATAAAGCATTTGAAGGAGGTTTTCAAAGTAATATCCGAAGCCAGAATTCCCGATCGCAAAGGATTGGGAGTTACATCTACAGACAAAGTTTTAGGTTCATTGCGTAATTCAGCAAAAGGAAATCAGGAATCGAAAGGTTTTTTATTGCAACAAGCCGATAAAGGACTTAATGCAGATGGCACCGTGCGCATCGAATTGGCGCAAACCATGATGCCGGTGTTTCAAGATTCGTTGTATTCAGCCTTGAGAGTCAGGACAGCAAATCGGATAAGCAAGTCGGCGCCATCGGTTTATCTACTCAGAACTATAGCCAGTCCTTTTGGAGCAGTGGCTCCTGAAAAGATATCAAATGATAACGGGCGATTCTTAAGTGAGGAGTGGCCCCTCGATGAGGCCGATACCAATGCGGGCGCAGCATTCCTCGATACCGTTGTAGATGCCATAACAGGGGATAGTTTTGCGATTGTCGAAACGCCACTGATGAGTAGCTGGAAAAAAAAAGAGGAAGGCAAAAAGGGGGTAGACGAGGTTACTCCAGAACGTCTATTACGTTTCGCTCGAGTACGCTCGACTCAAACGGTTCAGAGAGGTTCCTACAATATTTCTGGAAAAGTTACCAAGCTTGATCTGGTGGATGCCGATAGTGGAGATCCATTTTCGGTAATTTCAGAATCAAAACAAAGAGTATAAGGAGGGGGAAATTATGTCGGCCACAGCAACTGCCGTATCACGAAATCAAAATAAATACCTCAATTTTTTGCGCAACACAATGTATGTTGTGCAGAGTGAGCCGGTAAAAATCGCCCCAGACAATATTGATGAGGATGTCGAAGGCATCAGGATTCAACTCGATAAGCTCTATGACGGATTCGAAACGAGACGTTGGATTATCGTGGCCGGCGAACGGACTGACGTTAAAGATGAGAACGAGCGTCCTTTGCCAGGCATTCATGCTGCAGAGCTGAGGACTGTTAGCGGAATCGAGCATGTTCCTTACAAGGACGAACATGTTCCTTACAAAGATAGTCCGGGAGATACCCCTCACACTGTTGTCACGCTCGATCAATCTCTCACCTATTCCTATAAACGTTCCACCGTTACTGTTTATGGCAACGTGGTGGAAGCCTCCCATGGCGAAACGCTTCCTACCGAAGTTTTAGGTTCTGGAAATGCCGCGGTGGCTTTTCCTCGCTTCCAAATGAAACGTCCGCCGTTGACGTATGTTAGCGCATCGACCACGAGTGGTATCCAGGGTACGGAAGTCGTCTGGGTAAACAATATGCGCTACCGCCGTATCGATTCCTTGCTTGATACTAATGAGGGTGAAAAAGTTTATGAACTCGTCGATGATGAAAACGGCATCGGTACTCTGACTTTTGGTTCGCGACTGCCGACCGGACAGGAGAATATCCGTGCTTCTTACCGGGTGGGAATTGGTCGAGAAGGCAACGTCAAAGCTGAACAGATCAGCCTACTTGCTTCCCGGCCGTTGGGTGTGCAAGGGGTCATCAATCCCTTGAAAGCGAGTGGTGGCGCCGATCGGGATGGACCGGAACGCATCCGCCGTAATGTCCCATTGGCAACCTTGGCTTTAGGCTCAAGCTCTCGATTGGTGTCCGTGTCAGACTATGCGTCCTTCGCCTTGCGATTTGCCGGGATCGGCCATGCCTATGCCCAAAAACTGGCCGGAGGGTGGGTGCATGTCACCGTGGCGGGCGTTGATGACATCCCGCTCGGTGAGGAGGATGAATTGCTGACCAATTTGAGGCATGCCTACCGGGAGTTCGGGGATCCGTCTTTACAGGTGGCAATCAGCGTACGGGAGCTCAAGGCATTGGTCTTACAGGCGAAAGTCGTGATCGATCCTGATTATGAGATAAGCCCCATCGAAACCCAGATCCGAGAAAGTCTGCTTAATGCTTTTTCCTTCGAGCGAAGCGCCTTAGGAAAATCCGTTTACTTATCCGATGTTATTGCTGTCATGCAAAATGTTCGCAGCGTTGATTGGGTCGATGTTGACCTGTTCGGCGGGATTTCCGAAAGTGTATTACTGAACAAAGAAGAGTTGGTAAAAGCAGTTGAAGGTCTCCAGGCAGTGCCGGCCTTTGTGGTATGTGCCAAAGCAACAACCAGCTATGAGGACAAGGACCGCGCCGAATTATGGAAAAAGATCTATGATGAAGCCCCGCCTCGCTTCCTGCCGGCACAGTTGGCTTACCTGGTACCGGAAGTGCCCAGCACATTGGCGCTAAATCTCAGTCAACGGTGAAAAATATCATGTACGAAGAACAAGACGCTCTCTACCAACTGCTGCCAGCCTATCTACGTTCTCGCGATAACGCAGGTGAAGGTCCGCTTAAGGAACTGCTGACGATCATTAATTATCAAGCTCACTTAATCGAGCAGGATATAGCCCAACGCATGTATGACGATTGGTTTATCGAGACTTGCCAGGATTGGGTGGTGGCTTATATCGGAGATCTTTTAGGCTATGAGCGTATGCCCACTCCCAAGCAGGATAGTAGGACCTTAAGCGATAGGCGTCTGGCGAAAATCCTCTCCCCTCGCCGCGAAATCGGTAACCTGATTGCCTACCGCCGGCGCAAGGGAACGCTCTGGGTGCTGGAAGAGTTGGCTCGAGATGTCGCCAATTGGCCTGCCCGCGCGGTGGAATTCTACCGACTATTGGCACGTACCGAGCATCTCGATCATCCCCAGCCCCAGCGATTGGCCACGGTTGACATACGGGACGCTGGTAAGCTCGAACTGGCAGGCACACCTTTCGATACCTTGTGCCATACCATTGATGTTCGTGGTATCAGCAACAAATACTCGCCGGGACGATACAACATCCCTAATGTCGGATTGTTTGTGTTTCGGACCAAACGCTATTCAGTGACCAAAACTTCAGCCTATGCCTGTGAAGATGTCGGTCGGCATTGTTTTACCTTTTCCATCTTGGGAAATGATGCGCCACTTTTCAGATTGCCCGTGCCGGAACTTGAAACAACAGGTCTGGCCGAGGAAACTCATTTCGCAGTACCGATACGTCGACGCGCTCTCGAAGCTCACGTAGAGAATAAGATTTATGTGAACGATTCCTTATACGGTGAAAATAAAAGTCTGGTTATCTATGCCGCTAATTGGCCGAAGAAAGGTGATGGAATAAATAAAGGGGAACCGATGCCCATCGAAGCCCAAAAAGTGATATCCGCCGATCTTTCGCATTGGGCCTATCAGGTACCCAAGAATCATGTTGCAATCGACCCGATTCTCGGTCGCATCCAGTTTCCCAAGGGGCAGGCACCCAGAAATGGTGTCCTGGTCTCCTATGGCTATGGTTTTCTAACTGACATTGGTGGAGGAGAATATGATCGGCCTGCACTGCCACTTCCTGCAGAGATGAATTATTTTCGCGTAGATCCGGATCTGGATAAGGAGTTTCCTAAGCAGGGTTTGTTTAGAACCATTGATACCGCTTATCAATATTGGCGAACTACGCTTCCGGAAGATGAGAAGAATAAAGAGGATAAGCTGAAAATTCGGCGGCCTGCGTTGTTGATAGAGCTAGTCAAGAGTGGTGTTTATAAAGGGCGAATTGAACTTGAGCTTAAAGCAAGTGAGTTTGTCTGCGTGGCGGCAAGTAACAGCACTCGTCCAATCATTTGGTTATCTGATGAAAATGCCAATGGTCCTGATTCAATCTCAATCCGAGGGGAAAAAGGCTCTCGTGTTATTTTCGATGGCATACTGATCGTCGGGCGTGGTGTAGAGATAATAGGCAACGAATGGTCATCGGATGAAATGAGGTCGAGTGATGGCGATTTATGTGAAGTTGTATTTCGCCATTCGACGCTGGTGCCAGGCTGGAGCCTGCATTGCGATTGTGAACCTCGGAGGGCATCTGAGCCAAGCATTCTAATCGAAAATACCAGGTCACGCATTCGTGTTGAATCCAGCATTGTCGGAGCGATTCACGTCAATACGGATCCGGCGCTTTTTGAGCCGACCCAAGTTATTGTGTGCGACAGCATTATCGACGCCACCTCTGATGAAAGCATAGCAATTGGCGGTAGTAATGCCGACATGGCTTATGCGGAACTACGAATTGCTCGTAGTACGATCGTGGGAGAAGTTCTATCCCATTCTATTGCTTTGGCGGAGAATAGCCTATTCACTGCTAAATTACAGGTAGCCAGAAAGCAGATGGGCTGCATCCGCTACTCTTACGTACCTGTCGGCTCTAGAACTCCTCGGCGTTATCGTTGTCAACCGGAAAGCAATGAGATGGCTCAATCTGAGGTATTGCGACTTGCGCCTTATTTTGAAAGTACTCGTTATGGCACTTCTAATTATTTACGGCTATCACATTGCACCGCACAAGAAATCAAACACGGTGCGGATGATGAGTCCGAAATGGGTGTCTACCACGATTTGTTCGAACCCCAACGTCTTGCGCTACTAACCAGCCGGTTAGAAGAGTTCGTACCGGCCAGCACGGACAGCGCAGTAATTTTTGCATCCTAAGGAGGTACTATGTCCGCCGATATCGAGCGCGAGAGTTGTGATCCCAAAAAGTCCCATTTCTGCAGAGTACTGCATCATCAAGGCCGAGTTCTACTCGCCTCGGACTTGAATGAGCATGGTGCTATTTTTCAATATTATTTGCGCCAATTTATTACAGATTTTGCAGGGAAACATTGGAAAACAGCTGGTAGTTTCATAATCAACAAAATCAAAATATCAGAGCGAAACTTTACCATTTCAAAAGGACATTTTTATATCGATGGAATTTTATGTGATAGCGAGGATGACTGCTGGTATTCCACACCTAAATCAGATGGTCAAGGAACTGTTCAGCCCATGTTTCCTACCCCCGAATGGGAGGGTTTAAATAGCGATGACTTAACTGATGGCTTAACTGATGGCTTTGCCATTTACCTTGAATGCTGGGAGCGTCATGTCAACTGGATACAATACCCAGCCATTAAGGAAGCTGCACTGGGTAGGCCAGATAATACATCACGTATGGAAATCGCCTGGCAAGTGCGTGTGCTAACTCCAAAACTTGCGGAATCCTATATTGCTACTATTACTAAAGCACTAAACAATAAAATTTTGCCATTGGAAGACATTAGCCAAATCAATAATAAAAAGGATAGTTTTATAGCATTATTTGATGAAAATAATGCCGTTAATGACTCTCCTTGTGAAATTGTCCAAGCATTGCTTGAGACTCTTGAGGTCGCGGAACCAAAACTGCGCGCATGGACTACTATAAACTCAGCTAATGAGACTAATCCTTGCTCGATATCTCCCGATGCGCACTATCGCGGTTTAAAAAATCAGCTCTATCGGGTGGAAATTCATAAGCATGGAGTTGTTGGTGATGATCCGAATACTCAACCGACTTGCAAGTGGTCTAAAGAAAATGGCTCCGTAATATTTCGAATTACCCCAGGAAGTTTAAATTCAAATTCGAAGGAACATACTCTGGAACTGGACAATTTCGGTCCTGACTGCCGCTATGACCTATGCATAAATGATTGGGTCGAACTGATCAATGATGAAATTGAATTCAGCCAAAAGGTACTACCTTTAGCCAAAGTGACTAAAATTGATTCAAACTCAGGAAAGCTAACCCTCACTACAACAGAAAAGTTCGATTTCTCAAAGTGCACCTATTTACGGCTGTGGAACCAAAAGGAGGGCCTCAATGAGGATGGGACAATAGATATAAAAGAAGGTAATGAATATATAAAAAAAGAAACCGATGACAATAACAGCATGGATAAGTTTTTTGAGCTAGAGCACGGAATAAAAATTCAGTTTCAGCCAGGCGGAAATTACCATAAAGGGGATTATTGGCTGATCCCAGCCCGTGTTGCAAGCGGAGATATCCTATGGTTAAAGAATGATCAAGATGAACCGCAATTTCTCCCAAGCAATGGAATCAAAAGGCATCGTGCGGCAATAGGGGTGTATATCGATGAGAATACAATTAAAAATTGTGGTTGTGTGCCGGATATAACTTGCAAGACGGAATAGAAAAACCGATGTGACTTTTAATGTCAATTTTAAGTCGGGGTTATGTATAGGCGGTAAAGATATTGATCATATAATTACTGCCTAACCCGTGTCTGTTGAGAAGAGTCTTTATGCAACTGATAATATAAGTTAGAAGCCATAAGCAAAACAGGATGGCTTTCACTTCGTGGCGATACCCATTGAAGTCGCGCCATGTAATTCTCGACCTGTTATTGATTGCTGAGCAGCTTGGAGGTGTGTGATGTCAATTATCAAAGATATTAAGCATCTCGCCAGAGTAATGGCAATAGGTGTGTTCCCTGTCATGATTTTTTTGGCCGGTTGTAGTGATACCGTCAATGTAGACAACGGCGCAGGGCAGTCTGTCGGCTTGATGGTCGACGGGCAAGACTCCATTGGTCCAGTCAATGACCGTAGTTTCATTTCGGCCGCATCGGCAATTGGAGTCGGTGCGCTCAGTCTTTCGCCACAATCCAACGAGGTGGCCGGCTTCACTAACGGCCGCCCTCCCAAATATCTGAGCACGCCGTGGACAAGTGGCGGCGATACATTCAATCTGGATTTTCGCCCAGCGATCGGTATTCCGGTTACTGTCTGGATCATCAAGGGTCCGTTCACCGAACAACGCCAGCATGCGATCGAAGCTTGCATTCGCACCTCGGCAATTTGGCATAACGAACGCATGGGAGTCATCTTCTCGCCGTTCAATATTATTGATGCCACAGCCGATCCTGAAGCATCTGCCCACTATGCTTTTCCAAACGGAGATGCTGGCGACATAGTATGGAAACCATTGCGTGACGACATCGGTTTTGTAGCAGGCCAGTTGAATATTTATTGGGTTGATACCGTCAATGGTGGGACAGGCACCGGCTGGTCGAATTTTGGAGCTCAGATTGCGATGGGCAAGAATACCGGCGATGAATTGCTCTCGCACGAGATTGGGCACGCTTTCAGCCTGACTCATGTCGATAGTGATGCCAATTTCAACATCGAAAATATCATGCACAGTGCGAGCAACAATCGGCAGTATGCGACTGAAGGTCAGTTGTTCCGCGCCCATCTTAATCCCGTATCGATTCTGGATGCCTTATATAATGCCCGCCCTGGTGAGTTGACTCGCACCTGTAATTATTCCAATACCGCCACGCCTCCTTGTCCGGCTATTCAGAAACGGTTATGGGCTGACGGTGGATTTCCCGCAAATTGAGAGGTTCATCATGAATCGACGAATTATGATAATTCTGCTGTTGCTGGTCTCGACTTGTGCCGGAGCACAAACGCTTTCGGAACGTCCAGAATTCAGCAAGTTGAGGCCTGAGGTTCAAACTCTGGTTCAGACATGGCTCAATAAAAATTGTGGTGCTGCAGAACGAAGTATGTTTGAAAAGAAACTGACTGAGGTCGGCATCGCTCTCGAACCGGTCTTCTGGGAGGCTTTCCGTTTAGGGCCGACCAAACAAGAGTTGAAAAACCTCAGCGCTGCTATCGTCAAGCGTTATGAAGACCGCCAAAATTGGCTTCAGCAATTTGGTAACACGCAAATGGGTAAGGAAGAAGCGACGCGACAACTGGCGATCTCAGAAAAGCAATATGCCGACCGCGAAATGATTCAGTACACGCAGCGCTACAAGACCTCGGCTTTGGCCGGGTTGGGCTTAATCGGAACCCAGCAATCCGAAGCCGATCTGAATCGCATTGCCGATGATAACAGCAACCCGGCGCAAACCGCAGCGCAAGAAGCTTTGAGAGCGATTCGCCGATAGCTCTATCTCTAGTTTGCTAACCAGCCATGTGAATTGGCGTCCAATATTTCTGCTTTCGGCTTAAATTTTCATCAGCTTGAAATATAAATTATTAATGGAAAACAATGCGATAGAAATTATTTCCGGTCAGTTTCGACGCCGTTTCACAAATTAGTGCAACAGAGCCCCAATCACGACAACTGCAACCATAGTGAATCAATAGGAGGTTGAATGAATATAGAGACATATCACAATGTTACTGCAATGACGCATCAGGCGCGTGTTGATGAGCTGGGGCCTCAGGGATTCAGGCCGATCTCGTTAAGCGTATCAGGGCCTCCTAGCGATGCGCGTTATGCGGCGGTATGGGTGCAGCGTCCTGGTCCAGCCTGGGTAGCCGTCCATAATTTGGATGCAAACCAGTATCAGGCACGCTTCAATGAATTGGCGGACCAAGGCTTCGCTCCCATCTTGGTAACAGCCACAGGCGGATATAACGACGCGACCTTCGCCGCTGTATTCGAAGCCGGTGTGACAACTCCGTGGTATGCGCGCCATCATCTGCGCTGGGACCCATCCGCCAGAATTAATTCGGTAAATTTCGAGAATCAACGGGCCATTGATCAAGGCTATATCCCCTGCTGCCTTGCAGTTTATGGTACATCCAGTGATCCTTTATTTGCTGGTGTATGGGTCAAGAATGACAAACCAGTTCCTTGGGGATGGTGGTGGACAGATCCAACCACCTATCAGCACTTCTTCGACGCGGCAGTCGAAGCTGGCACGCGTTTGGCTTATGTGTCAGTTGCGCCTAGCCAATGGATGCTGTCCGTCTTCCGCGATGAGCCCATCGGGGAATGGTGGGCTAAGCATGGCATGACAGCCAGCAATTACCAAACTGAGTTCAACGCACGAACAGCGCAAGGGTTGGAACCTCTCGTGGTTCAGGCGGGTGGTACTGGGAAAAGCAGCCGATATGCATCGCTGTTTGTTCGCGATGAAATTCCGCTGGCTAGACATTGGTCGGTGACTGGACAATCGTTCACCAATTACGCCGAGATGGATGCAGTGATCCAAAGATTCATGATGGCTCATGCCATACGTGCCATGAGTATCGCGGTCGCTCGCAACGGCATCCTTGTAGCCAATCGCGGCTACACTTGGGCAGAAGCCGGATATCCAATCACCCTGCCTAATACACTTTTTCGGATAGCCAGTGTATCGGAAATTTTCACCTGTGCCGCTATTGATCGCTTAATTCAAGCCGGGGCGCTAACTTCCACAATGCAGGCGTTCGGCTTCCTCGGAATCACATCGAAATTGCTTCTAAGCCAAACTCCCGATCCTGATGTCGATAAAATCACCATGCATGATCTTGCGATGCGACAGAGCGGACTGCAACATGATTTCGGTGCCGACCTTCGTACGATCGCAACTCGGATCGGACATCCAACAGTGATGCCAACCCGAGACGATCTGGTCCGCTATATCTACGGAGAACCGCTCATCGCGCGGCCGGGCACAGGTGATAATTACTCAAACAGCGCGTTCACGGTGCTTACGTCGGTGGTTGAGGCTGCATCGAACCTGCCGTACCTTGACTACCTTCGTCGGGAACTCCTCATGCCTTTGAATATTCACGATGTCGATCTCGGAGCTACTCGCAGCGGCGTCCGCCGACCTCATGAAGTTGCCACATACGATCATCCGGGAGTTGGACCTTCACAGATCGATATGACCGCCACAGCCATTGCTCCTAATGCTTACGGCGCACAAGTGATCACCGAGAACAGCGAAGGTGTAGGCGGACTTGTCGCATCGACTGGCAGCATAGCCCGCTTCATCGCCACGCACGCGGTATGGGATATGGGTCCACGCCAACTTGCAACTCGCTATGGAGAGATGGATGGCTCGGGAGCTGGTGCGGTGAGCCGACACGACGGACTTGACTTTGCGTATGCCTTCAACCGACGGGTCACAACAGCCGAGCATGACGGAATCAAAGGACAGATCGATTTATTTCTCGACCAGCATGGAATAATGCTCTAGTCAGTTTTTGCGGCTCTATCGCAAAGTTTTACCGATTCAGGGACAATGCGCAACTTTTAGCAAATGAGCGAATTGATGATCAGTTTTAAAGGTGTGCATTTCCCCAAGGATGTCATTCTCTACGCTGTATTTTTCTCTGTGAGACAGGGCGTATCCTACCGCGATCTCGAAGACATCATGGAAGAGTGTGGTGTTAAGGTGGATCATGCCACACTTAATCGCTGGGTTGTCGATTATTCTCCATTAATTGCCGCCGAGACCAAAAAACGTAAACGCACCGTGGCAAGCTCTTGGCGGATGGATGAAAGCTACATTAAGGTTAAAGGCCGGTGGGTTTACTTATACCGGGCTATCGATAAATTCGGTGATACCGTTGAGTTTATGCTGTCTGAACACCGTGACGCAGCGGCGGCGTCCTCATTCTTTGTCAATGCCATCAACGCCAATGGCTTTCCGCATAAAATCGTCATGGACAAGAGTGGGGCAAACTATGCTGGCATTGAGAATATTAACAGGCTGCTGATGCTGGCGGGATTGATCAGTTTTATAGACATTTACCAAAACAAATACTTGAACAATTTGATTGAGCAAGATCACCGAGCTATCAAAAAAATCACCCAACCGACGATGGGATTCAAGGCTTGGCATTCAGCGCAAGCAACGATTGATGGCATTGAAACGGCACATAGGATCCGAAAAGGACAACTTTCTAATGATGACAACATGCCGGTCTATAAGCAGTCTATGGCTTTAGCAGGATAGTTCTGCCTCCAGGACAGGCATTCTTCACCTTGAGCTAAATTTTGCGACAGAACCATCAGTGCTGGTAATACAAAAGATTCATTGAGAATACTGATTTTTTTCCTTTCTAGCTTCAGATCGGACGCGGACAAATGCCCCGAATTTCCTTGATGCTGAACAATTGAATTTTTTATATAATTACCATAATCAGCCCATTTAATAGCTATAAAATGGTGATTAAAAATCAATTTATTAATGGCATATCATCCGAACCGGAACGCTATACAGTTCTGGAGATTATAATAACATTGGCTATCTCATATTGTGTTTGGTCCCATTAATTTGGAACTTTAAGGAAAGAAATTGACTGGCCGATTTTGGCTGATCATGACTATCTCAAACCGACCCGCAGCCGACGATAAATGTTTATTTTGAACGGTAATAACATCTCATTCAGCGCGTCCGACGAAGCTTTATCGCACCGGTGAGCTGAAACGGTCTGTAAGACAGGGATGTTAATCGGAAATGTCGGTAAATTATAGACCTACCCGGCTAAATCCAATTTCCCCTTTGGGCCCAGATGGAAGTGATTCCTTTGGTGTCGGTTCACTTAATTCCGCCTCTAATCCTGTCATTTTGAGTCGGGTTAACCCGGGTAGAAGGACTGTCACAACCATAAGACCCATTAGGATCGGCACCAGAACTATTAGCATCGTGTCCGTGATTATTCCGTCCGTTCTGAAGAAACGAAGAACCCAGAGTGCAATTAATTGTGTCAAAAAAATAATGGTAAGGAAAATGCTCGCGAAACGGCTGACTCGGGACCGTGCCTTTTCTATACGTATCAAAGATTGAACTCGCCTAGCATTCAATTCTGCTTCAAGGTTATGCTTGTCTTCTCTGAGACAACGCCGAAAGTTATTGAGTGCATTTCTGTAATCTTCAAGTTTAAACCGTACAATGCCAGCATGAAAATATGGTGCTGGATCCTGTGGCTTGAGACGTATCGCAGTGTTAACCTCCTTCAGAGCTTCCTCATAAAACTGGTGATCACTTGTCTCATCACCAATGCGTGCCAATAACCGGCAGAGCGTTAGATGAAGTTCCCATCGTTTCGATTCATCTAAGCGTTTTATAGCTTTACGGAGTACCTTCTCCGCCTCAATAAGTTTATTGTTCTCCATCAGTGCAATAGCCCATCCCTTGAAAGAATTAGAGTTATGTGGATCAATGTCGGCCGCTAAGCGAAACTCTCTAATAGCTTCTTTAACTTTTTCGGTTTGTAAATAAAGGTCTCCCATTTCAAGATGGGCATATGCATCATTGGGATTGTTTTTTAATGCATCTTCTAATTTCTCTTTTGCCTCTTCATATCGCTCTAAGTAAATATAGAGCGCTCCTAAGTCTGCATAGTGGCCTTTTTTAGCATTTACTTGTATTGATCGACGAAAATATTCTTCAGCCTCGTGGACATGCCCTCTTCTGAAGGCAATATTGCCAAGACATCCAAATGCTTCAGCCAGATTAGGTTCTAATTTTAGTGCTGCTCGGCAGTGCTTTATCGCAATATCGAGGGTAGTATCCTTTTCCTGACGAACAAGGGACCATGCGAGATGAATATATACCAATGGATCATCTATAATAGTTAAAACTTTTATGAAATACTTCTCTGCCTCATCGTAGTCGCCTTGTTCAAAATTAATCCATCCGAGTTCGCTGTAAATGCCGGGGCTATTGCTCAGATGTTTGAGAGCCTCCTTGGCTTGGTCAGTCGCTTCCGTATATTGCCCTTTCAGTCGAAGTGACGCAATTTTTCCTTGACGTGCCGATTCATTATTCTTATCTTTTTCTAATATCTCTTCAAAAGTTTTAATCGCTTCGTCATACTGCATTTGATAAAAATGAAGCCACCCAAACTCGTTACGTATGCGAAGATTATTAGAGAATTCGCTATCGGCTTGAACAATTAACTTCTCAGCTTCTTCAAAACGGCATTGGCTTCTAAGCAAACCTATTTCCCACACAAAAATATCTATATCTCTTTTGACTTTTAAAACCTCATCAAAGGCACTAATAGCTTCATCGTATTTGTTTTGAGCTCGGAAAAGCCAAGCTCGTTCGCTTAAAATTCCAGGATGCTTAGGATGGGCATTAAGAGCTTTCACCAACAACTTATTAGCCTCCTCATAATCACGTTTTTCTCGTAGAGATGCAATCTTGCCCTGAAAAGCAGCTATATTGTCTGTTTCTTTCTTAAAAATTTTATCGAATATTTTTATAGCTTCATCATATTGCTTTTGGTCAAAAA
This sequence comes from Methylobacter marinus A45, assembly GCF_000383855.1. Lineage (GTDB taxonomy): Bacteria > Pseudomonadota > Gammaproteobacteria > Methylococcales > Methylomonadaceae > Methylobacter > Methylobacter marinus. Next base: position 3,283,997 of record NZ_KB912877.1, on the reverse strand, counting down.
GCTGCCATCCTTGATCTTCGAGTGATTTTATATCATTGCTAAAAGTTCCAGCGGCAGCTTTATTCATTGTAGTCCTCCTAGTTCATAAAATTTCTCAAACTATAGAATGATTATAGTTTTCTAATAATAAGAATTTAGCACCTAAGCTAAGGCGCTTATTTTAATGCGTCCCGTATGAACTGGGTTAGTAACAATAATTTGGATAAGGGATGCTAAGCTGAGTTCTATTTGGTCACTGATGGTCGCGTTTAAAGTTAACGAAGTATAAATCACCCACGCATTATCAGGTCAATGATTGCAAATTCACCCCTCTCCAACCATAGATCAACTGTATATATTTGAACTAAATACACAATATGTAAAAACACCCATACACTAACTAGAAAGGTAAGCGGATTTGATATTCCAAAGCCATTCACTATAATCTAAACATAAACACCAATAGTTCGAACACTTTTACGCAGCAATCGACCCATAATCACTGAATTCGTCAAATAGTTGGGCTATTTTTTCGCAATCTCTGCTCAGACCTAACTTGCCGAAAAGGCGTAACATCAAGTGTTGATTGAATTTTTTACGTTTCCAGGAAGCAATGGAAATCACCGTTTCCTGAGTCGTCTGTTTTTGACGTCGATCTTCAAGCTTCAAGAGATTCAGCGCTGTCAATGAGGCATTGGCCTGCATCTGTATCGCTTCTTTACAGCGTGCCTGGCAATCCATGAGACCGGTATAGTGTTTGGCATCACGAAACAAAAACTCGATTTGAAAACGCGCTTTATAGGGTGACCGTAAGGATTCGTGAGAAAATGGGCAATAGCGGATGGACTCACGTGATAGAGGTTACATGAATCATGTGATTTCCAGCTCGAATGTTCGCTCCCGACCCCTTACTGCCGTTCGCCAATGCCAGCAAGCTGTATCTGCAATGATTTATATAGCCGACATTCCATCTCTAGCGAGCCACTCAACCAACATTCAGCATCAATAGCAGCTGGAATCAAAAGGCCGTGCTAGATGTTGTTGATTCCAATACTTCTATGTTAAATTCTGATACGATTCAGTCATCCTATTTATCGATGTACCAATAAAATAACTCGTATCTCCGCCACCTGCCTTTGATAATTATGTCATTGGCAATCGGCCTTTTCGTTTGTTATCTCGGTTTCAGATAAGACAGCTATGAAGACCCTGGCTACTATTAAAGGCATTCTGTTTGACCTTGATGGCGTGCTTTACGTTGGATCGAATGCCATCGAAGGTGCAGTTGTAGCGGTTGAAAAAATTCGTGTGAGCGGTATGCCTTGCCGTTTTGTCACCAATACCAGTACTTTATCATTGGCATCCTTACAACAGAAAATCAACGCCATGGGCTTTTCAATTTCTGCCGATGAGATTATCAGCGCTCCCCAGGCCACATTACTTTATCTTAAAAATCAGCACGAACCAGTTTGCCGCTTGCTGTTGGCGGATGATGTAAAAAAGGACTTTAAAGGATTTCGCCAGTCTGATACAAAAGCAAATTATATTGTGGTCGGCGACATTGGTAATACTTGGTCTTACCCGTTGTTGAATGAGGTTTTCAATTGCCTGATGCAGGGCGCGAAACTGATCGCCATCCATAAAAACCGATTTTGGCAAACTGAACATGGCTTGCAAATGGATATAGGCGGGTTTATTGAAGGACTGGAATATGCGAGCGGTTCCAAAGCCATGATTATCGGAAAACCTTCTGCTGAATTCTTCCAAATCGCTTTGGATGATATGGGACTGAAACCCGAAGAAGCCGCAATAATAGGTGATGATATTGATGTAGACGTTGGTGGCGGACAGCAGGTTGGGCTAATGGGGATTTTGGTGAAGACTGGGAAGTATCGGCAAAGCTATGCTGAATCATCCCCTATCACACCGGATTTGATAATAGATTCGATCAAAAATCTACCCAGTCTGTTGGGTTGTTAGTGTAATCTTTTTCAAGGGGAAGCTTCTGAAGGGTAAACAAAAAACACATCTTGGGTTGTATCGAGAGTAGTAACGGCGGGTGATGCTGATTATCTGGTGACCGGAGATCACCGCTCCGGTATGTTACAACGTGGAAACATTGGTCGAACCCGAATTGTCACTCCAGCGGAATTTTGCACACAGGTTTTATATGCATATTATCTGGTCGCGGTAGAGATGGCTGTTACCAGCCACCCCCCGCACAGATCCGTACGAGCAGAATTACCGCATACGGCTCCTGCCAAGAGTCTTGGCCTGAAATCGCTGTTCCGGGTACGGGTGCAGCACTTTGAGTTGAGGCAGGAAGCTATCAGCAAGCTTGCCAAAACGGCTCCACGGCATCCTATTACGCTGACTTCTCCGCAATAGCGCATGCCTCCAAGCCCTTTTGACTTCGGTAAGGAAACCACTAAGTCGCATGAGATTGCCGGGCACCGAGTAGTAATTCAGGTAACCTCTGACCACACTGGCAATCCATTTTCCAATCACGGGAATCGGTTCGTGTCGCCTTCGATGCAATTCTGCACGAATTGCGCTCAATGTTGCCCTCATTCTTTTCTTGATTGTCAGCCTTAACAGCTTGAATTCACTTTTTCGGGTCTTACTACCTATATGTGTAAATCCCAAAAAATCAAAGGTCTCAGGTTTACTTTGACCTTTTTCCAAACACTGTTTTTCTGCAAATCGTCCGAACCGAATGAGTCGTGTTTTGTCAGGATGAAGCTCCAGTTTAAATTTTGCCAGTCTCTCCTTTAGATAGTGCAGGAAAGCTTTGGCTTCCTTTTCGTACTGAAACCCCCAGACACCATCATCGGCATACCTGACAAAGATGACATCACCTGTAAGGTGTTTGTTTCTCCAATTATGCACCCATAAATCCAGCACATAGTGCAGATAGATGTTGGCGAGCAACGGTGAAACAACCGACCCTTGCGGGGTTCCCTTAGTTGATGTCAATTTTATACCATCACTATCAATAGCACCTGCAATCAGCCATTTTCTTATTAGCCTTATCATGCGCTTATCGGCAATACGATGCTCCAGGAAACGTATCATCCATTCATGGTCAATCTCATCAAAGAATGCCCTGATGTCTGCATCCAGTATCCAGTTTATTTTCTTGCCGAAAATACCCTCAGCCAATGCATCCAGCGCATCATGCTGACTTCTACCCTGCCGGAATCCATAGGAAAAACCCATAAAGTCTGCTTCATAAATACAGTTCAACACTGTCGCTGTCGCCTGTTGAACCACCTTGTCTTCAACGGATGCTATACCCAGCGGACGTTGTTTACCGTCCGCTTTCGGGATGTATACCCGTCTTGATGGGTTGGCGCGATAGTGACCCGATTGTATTTCTTTATGTAGCTCTGTAAGTCTGCCTTTACCTATCAAGGCTTCATATTCACGCCAAGTGACCTTATCAATTCCAGGTGCTGCATTCTTTTTGAGTTCATAGAAACTCTCCCAGAGCAGTTCCGGTGTAATATGATGCATCAAGGCACTAAATCGGCATTGCTTATCCCGTCTTGCAACTTCACGCACACCGGCTAGTCCACGAGACGCCCTTTTATCACAGCTCTGTGTCTGTGGAGCGGGGAGTTCACCGGTGTTCCTCTTGACTATATCCCTTCCCTCCGTTGCTTCCTCAGTCATTTTCATTACATCGTTCAGCAATTTCATGGGTATTATGGACATATCCGACTTCTCATTGACGTAAATGGATGGATTACGGTTTTACCTTCCCATCCCTGTCCACCGCGAAATCATGGTGGACATCAATGAGATCTCGCTGCTTCCGCATAGTAAACTTCCCAGCATGCACAGGGTCTCCGACCGCGTGGGATCAGGTACATCGCTTGCGATAACGCTTTGCACTGTATTGCCTTCCGCTTCGCTTAACAACGTCGGCATCCCAGATTTTTGATTTCGCGGCTCAATGGCTGGCCTGCTGGTTTCCCCTGTCAACGCTTCGACAAATCCCTCACGAGATTTACCGCATGACTCGGGGTCAGGGTAGTTCGCTAGACCTTCCCTGTGCTGAACTTTCATCAGCTATCTACTATCGACTTTGCAGCCGCACTAAGCGCTCAATAAACCGCGTCTACCTGTTTACCCAACCGCTATTAATATGATCTTTGTCTACATTCCAGGGCAGGAGTTGTTCAATGTCGGTGAGCGACTGAGCCCCGGGTAGTTCTTTAAAAACATGGTGCAGGTAGCGGTACGGCTCCAGGCCATTCAGTTTGGCGGTTTCGATCAGGCTGTACAGATTGGCGCTGGCCTTGGCGCCTTTGACCGTATCCGAGAACAGCCAGTTGTTGCGATTATGCAAAGCTTTGCATAACAAGAAGAATTGGTTGTTTGCAGGCTCGGAGCGCGCCGGCCAACGGGCTGCTGTCATTCAAACCCTGCTCGGCACCGCCAAGCTCAACGGCCTCGATCCGGCCGCTTGGTTAAGAGACACCTTGGAAAAACTCCCCACTTGGCCCAACAGCCGCATCGACGAACTGCTGCCGTTTGCTGTCACCGATTAATTTCTGTCGGTGAACTTGAGCCGTGGTAACGCTGCTCGCTTACCTTTGTTCGAACGATAGACCATGGCAATAACGCATGGTGATGATCTCGAACAATGAACACATCCTTATCGTTGATAATTTCGTGGTAATACATGCCTACTTTTTCTCGTCTAACTAGAAATTAAATGGTTAACAGAGAAAATACCCTTCTACACGATAATCTCTTGATCAACATATGATTTTCCTTTATGTATTAGGACTTTCGCTAGCTAGCGAAAGTCCTATACTGTTAACGTTCACTACGACCAAAACGTGAAATCAGGCCGCCGTCATTTGGACGCTCGAAGCCAGAACTACCTTCGACATACTTCTTCACAAGCCGACCAACCGTTGCCACAATTTCGCTATCTGTACTGACGAAACCAACAGGAAAAGATACCGGGAAAGATTCTGGGAGCGACATGTGATAGACCACAACAACCAATTCACCCTCGAAGAGTAAAATTTCGACATTGCCGCCAAGGAAGCCCTCAGTTAATCCATGTGCCGCATCGAGATAGGGATCAAGTTCATGTTTCCATTGCCGAGCAGATCTTAAGTCATCTTGCCCGGAAACCGGCAAATAAATTCGAGGTGTATAAAGATGCTTGTTTTTCGTACTTGCCTTAGTGAAAAAGTCACTAAGAGATGAAGTAAAACGACTGCTCTTACCCCAAACAGGGTCACTCGGAGCCAGCCAAAGAAACAGCTCCTGTCCTGTGTCAGCCTTTTTTTCGATCTGAGACACAAGAATAGGAGCAAGATATTTTTGAAGAATCCCCCAATTCTCACTTGAATATATCGGACCAAGAAATGTGGTTCGCCTTAACTGACTGTTTTCTTCAAGACGCTTGAGATCATTCCAGAATGAACAATTGAAACGATTTGTCTTTGAATCAAACAATTTCAGCGTATCGCCATCACCGATATCGAGCATTGCCTTAGCAATTTCAATTGCGTTATTTGGCCTCGATCGCCGATCAAGTTCGAATGTAATTCGCTCATGAACGTAATCAGAGTTATTGAGAATTTCGAAGTCTTCGCGCTCGACATTTCTACCGTCATGATCAACCTGAAACTTGACAGTTAGCCGAAATGGCATCTGACGAATTTTATTAACCGAATTTATCGTATATACGCTTGGCGAGTCTTTTTCATCCAAGATAAGGGATTGGGAAAGAAAACCCTTATGTAGAATCTCCTGGAACTGGCGCTGAAAATGTTGTTCTACCAGAGCCTCACTCCTAGATGCATTTTCGTCATCAACCTTGATGGCTATCCCCAACTTCCATTTATCGGAAGCTATATCCTTGCCAAGACAGCTAAATGTCGCCAAGTCGAATGAAAGACAAGCCCCGCTATCACGCAAAAGAGATAACCGAGGAATTTCTCCGATTTCGGTGAAATAAGCATTTGATTTTTCGGTGAGCGTTAGACGCCCCGTGTTCGATAGCGTCAATTCGCCTCTCTCAACCAAATCAGTAATAGCTTCATCGGCCTCTTTGCGACTGAAACCAAAAAAAGTAGCGATCTGTGATTTTGTCATCGGTGCCAAATGAACTAGCCGAAGAACAAACTCACGAATGAATGGCAGCCCTTTTTGAGTAATGTACGAAAAATTGATATTGAATCGCTGCGCAGGCAACAGGAAATCAATCTCATGATATATCAAATTATTTTCCATCATAGCTATCTTATCAACCATTGAGTGCAGACATGAATTTGTACCCCGCATTCTCACCCACATCATGCATGTAGGAGACCACCAGCCCAAGTGGCTTGTCTTTATTATGCTTACGCCACATATCGACATTTCCGATTATCAGCAATCTGTCCATGGCTCGTGACATAGCGACATTTATTCGATTCGGAGTCTTCAAGAAGCCGGGAGTCCATGATGGATCCGAACGGGTAAGACTCAATATGATGATTCTGTTTTCCTTTCCCTGATAGCTATCAACCGTATCGATTTTCACCAATTCCTTGAAGCCTTCGCTCCATATCTCCTGATTGAATTTCTGACGTATCAGTTTCTTTTGCTCTGCATACATGCAGATTACGCCGATGAGCGCATCATCCTTATCCTTAAGCAGAGACAAGTCCTTCAAGAACTGACCACTGAGGGAAATCTGCTTGAGTATCTCAATGACTCGCTCTGCCTCACATCGGTTATAAATGCTGACACCACGATCATCCTGGTGATGGGCCCGCTCTCCAAAAGGCGAAGTATCTAGCCACGTTACAGGTGAGATAAGCGATTTCGGTGCATTGAGGTAGATATTCGGAATTGCCCGAGGTCCGTTGTTTAGTTTCCCCTTATAGAAGACATTGGAAACCAGATTCCCAATCGGTGGCGCCATGCGGTATTGGGTAAGCAAGGCTGCACTTGCTTGGATGCCATAGTCCGAATTGAATGCACGAGCAAAATCACTTTGTAGAATGACATCAAGCTCCGTGCGGTCCTTGTTAATGCCTAATCTTCGCGAAAGCGCCGCCTTGTGGGCGTCAGAATAAAGGGGAGGCAACTGGAGATGATCACCAACCAACAGAACACGCTTGGCTGATTGCAGGGCAATAGCAAGTTCGCTTGAAATGGAGCGAGCCGCCTCGTCAATAATAACGAAGTCATAGATATTGTCATGAATACCTATATGCCCCTGACCGATACCGACACAAGTACCCGTTACCAACTGCCTTGAGCGAGCATAAAACTCATCACAATTCACCCTTTCACCGGAAAGGGCGTCTTGAATATCACGAGAAATTCTGGCCAATGCCCGTACTCTCATTGCCTCGTTTGATCTAACGCCATACTCTGTACAGAGCCTGGACAGCAAGATAGCCTTTGCTTCGGAAATTCTGGATTCCGGCGACAAGGAAATTCCATAATCTACAAAAAGCTTCGAACGAATTGCCCCATCCAATTCAACGGCAATTAATTTGAGCGATTTGACGTCATCCTTGTCATCAATGTCTTCAAACTGTGAAAGCAATGACTCGAGATGGTCAATCTGCCTGAATAGCTTCAACTCAGCATCAACAACTTTAGATATGAATTCGGCTTCAAGTCCAAGAGCGTCAGCCAATGCTGTAACTCGATAGCGATACTCCGCATTAAACAATTCACGTTTTTCAGCCGTTATCGCATGGGAATAGACGTCTTTCAATCCTTGAGAGACAGCACCTTCGCGGTTGCTGAACCTGACGACTTCCAAGGACGTTCCGAGCCTTGCGCAGTGCTTTCTGATTCGCTCGGCGGCAGTATTGACCGCCTCGTGAGACTGGCTGACCAATAGAATCCGCTTTACGTCGAGCTTTTCGATGAGGAAATGAACGAATGCGGCAATAAATTCGGTCTTGCCTGTGCCAGGCGGCCCCTGCAGCAGGGAGAGTGGCCCGAAATTCAAGAGTTTTGAGAAAGCCTCGCGCTGTTGCTGATTGAGGCTTATCTTGTTCCCATGCTGATCCTCACGGTCATACCTTGCAAAATCCTCATCGGTGACAGTGATGTTGTAGCAGGTTGCAGTCTTTTTGCACATCGGGTCGAACAGATCCAATAGTTCGGGCAAAACCCCTTCTCTGTCCAGTAACCTTTCTAGCGCGGCTTTACGCTTCCTGTAAGACGCACGGTCCTGTTTGGTTCGGAGGAAAACGATGTCACTATCCTTGATTCCATAAGCCGCCGACCGAACTTTGACGAGACGAACCTCATTCAGGGCGGATTTCTTGAGCGACACTTCTCCGATATTTCGTTCGGTCCCATCAGGGTCAATCAAAAGCGCCTCAACTTCATCCGTGCTTGCGAATGTTCCCAGCGGGTCGACATCAGCCTCGTATGGGAGGATGAGTTCAGAGGTAGTATCAGACGGGGGCATTGCCGAACCATTCAACTCCACATGTGGGCTTGACTCGGTTTCCGTGTCCAGAATTGCTCGCCACAATGCCTGCGTGGAAATTTCGAAGGCAATTTCCGAGCGTTCATCAATCCCTGTACTCTCTGACCTTGCAAAGACCTCTTTGAGTTGAAGGCTCAACCCAGATTCATCAATATCGGAGGGTAACTCCTGGGGCTGGGACGACTCGATTGCCCGATTAAATGCTTCGTTATTACAAAGTAGCTCAGACAATTCCGACAATTGAGATGGACGTCCTGGCTAGATTCTGATCCCTATCCCGATCTCGAATTGGCTTTCCTCTTCATCCCGGTAATTGACGGAAGAACGGGCACGAGGGGCATTTCCATAAACAAAACTACGTTGTTCCTTGTCGTAGAACGCCATGAATGTCCCGCCGATACCGGTAAAGGCCACCATCAATTTGTTCGAGTCTTTTTTGGATGTTTCAACCTTGACATAAAGATGACCGTTATCGGGCAGGATCGTGACCGGTTCATTGGCATTGCTCAACGCAACATCAACTAACTGCTGTACTTGCTCTCCTGGTGCATGGGTCAATGCCTTTTTGATGCGCCCCAAATCCTTAAATCCAAACTCCATATCATCGAGTTCGGTTCTGATAGCTTCAGAGAGTTTGGGGAAGTCCTTAGAGTCCTTGCCCCAGTCTATTCCAAGCAACTCGCTAGCCATTCTGAGTACGGCAAAGATATCCCGTTGAAAGGACGAACATCCGTCAATATTCTCGGGGCTATATCTGATGTGTCAACACTTTTCCGGACACACGGTTAAGCCGCTTTATGCAGCAATTCGTAATCCACGGGCGACCTATAGCCATTGGCTGAATGGAGCCGCTCGCGGTTGTAAAAGACTTCAATATACTCAAATATCGCCTGCCTAGCCTCAGCCCGGGTTTGATAGGTCTGATGATGCACCAGCTCGGTTTTCAAGGTATGGAAGAAGCTTTCTGAAACACTGTTATCCCAGCAGTTTCCCTTACGGCTCATGCTTTGCCTTACGCCATGCCGGGCTAATAGTGCCCGATGGCTTTCCGAGGCATATTGACTGCCGCGATCGGTATGCCATAACAAGCCTTTGTTGGGCTTGCGCTGCCAAATAGCCATCAAGAGCGCATCATTCACCAGCTTGGCCCGCATGTGCTCGGCCATCGACCAACCGACCACTTGTCGGGAAAACAGATCAATCACCACCGCCAGATATAGCCAGCCTTCCTGAGTATGAACGTAGGTGATGTCGCCGACATAAGTCTGATTAGGTTGATTCACGGTAAATTGACGGTCCAGATGGTTCGGTGCAATGGGTAGATCATGCTGGGAATTCGTAGTCGCCTTGAATTTGCGTTTGGATTTACAGGCCAGATTGGCTTCCCGCATCAAACGGCCTATGCGCCGCCGGCTCACCGTCCGCTGATGGCCGAGCAATATATGCTTCAGGCGCCGAGTGCCATAGGTCGCCCGGCTTTTGTCAAACTCGGTGCGGATGAGGCTCGTCAAAGCGGCATCGTCTTTCTCGGCCTCTGTTTGTCCGCGCTGTAACCAGGCATAATAAGCGCTACGGGACACCTTCAGGAACCGACACATCGCATCCACTGAAAAGTCATTCGTATGTTGCTTGATCCAGGCGTACTTCACCGTTGTTCCCTGGCAAAGTACGCCGCCGCCTTTTTTAATAAATCACGCTCCTCAGTGAGTCGAGCGACCTCTTTCTTCAGCCGCTTTAATTCATCGTAAAGGTGCTCGTCAGTGCGTACCGCTTTGTCGCTGGTTTTGGGCCGGCTATATTTGCTGATCCAGGTATGCAACGTATTGACATTGATGCCGAGGTCCTTAGCGGTCTGAGCAATCGACTGGTCCGACTCGTTCGCCAGTTTAACGGCTGACGCTCTGAATTCCGCACTATAGATTTTTTGTTTTTCTTGATTCATTTTGGGCACACGTTCTCTGTTCACTTTATTTTAAATTGTGTGTCCGGTTTAGTGTAGCCATATCAATGGGAACAGGTGACGGTTTTTCAATCAGAATTGGTGGCATGATTGAACCAAGTGTAATCCTCTTATTATGGGTTATTATGTTTAATGTTGAACAAATGGCTTATCGTTGAACGGCAGCTCACTGTTCTAGCTGATAGAATGAAAATCCTTCAATGTCTCGGATGGGTCGCTTTTTGCCTGTCGATTGACTGACGTAGTTGTGCCAATAACCGTCGATCAATAATTCCAGATCGATGGCTAATAAGAGCCAGAAGACTGCCCTTCACGCCAGCGTTCAGGTGATAGGATTTAAGCCGATTCTAAACAATTACTCTCTTCTTGACCTATCCATTTTTGATGGAGGAGATCAGTTCTTCGAGGTGACCAATTCTATGGCGGCTTTCCAAAAACCACTGAAAGCGTCCTGTTTGCTCATTTCATTTTCCTTGTCTATTTCTAACAGCTGTAGAAGCAAGTAGAAGCTCTATCATGTCGTTACCATGCTTCTCAATTTCCTCTTCACTCCAATCATCATTGTCTCTGAGAAGCTTAATCATCTCGTAAAGCTTCAGACTATCAACGGATTTCTCTGTAATGCCCGCGGCAAAATGTGCCATCTTGGCTTTAGGAGGGAAATTACTTAAACGGGAGTTTTTACTGTGGCTGATCAAACATAAGTTACCGAACTTATGTAAGGCATCGCTTTCCAGCACGGGATGGCCTTCCATCGGGTGCTGAGGATAAAAATGCTCGACGGAGCTACGAAAGGTAAACTCAAATTCCTTCACGACAGGATCTTGATCTTTGCGTTCCAGCCAAAGCAGATAATCCAGATAATTAAAAACAAAATTGTTCTCTATCTGGCCAAAACACAGACTATCCATATCAAGATGATTCCGTTTCCGGTTCGTGGGAAAATAATCATCCTTCTGTTGATAAATCATTTCATAGTATGAACTGCCTTCATCACGTGACAGAAAACGGTCAAATATAAAACGTCTGGCCAGGTTGGATAAATAATCAAGGTAGTTCTGAGGGTCAATAGCCCCTTCATAATAAAGAAAATACAGCACTGCATTCAACCAATGCTTATAAACCAGCGTGGGCGTAGATACATGAAGCGCAGACAGCAGCATAAGAATCTGCCGGTTTATCCCCTCATAACCATCTTCATTATCATCAAAGCTGTTGATGAAACTAACGCTCTTAGCGGAATACCATTTTAAGCGTTTTAAGCTCCATGCGTCTGTCCCTTGCGCGTACTCACGCTTAATGATGTATTGATCAAAAAGAAACTTACATTTTAAAAGGGCAAACGTGAATTCTTTAACCTCAGCCACAGGATCATTTTTATTGAGAAGATACTCTTCAAATTGGTTTATCAACTGCTTGTCATCCAGCGCAATATCTTCTGCGGTATACACCCTCAACACATGCAGCAGGAAGTTGGAGAAATTGATGACACTGTTAAACCTATCGGGCAATTCCTCATTACGACTTTCCTGATCCTCTCCCGTTGTTACCGGCCGCCCACTAAGAATCTGCAATAAGTTATAAGAATTTGAAGATGCCGAACCTTCACCCAAATACTGTACAACATCATCAAAATCTTCTGCCTCGAACTGTCCCCAGTCGTTTTTACCAAACAGATCATGCCTCTCGTTTGATGAAAAACCATACTGAATATAGCGTTCCATATTGGCACAGGCTTCCCAGATTCGCTGTAAACCTTGAACACTCACTTGCCGATCATCTTCATCCTTGATCTTATTCAATACTGCCATCATCTTAGCCTTCAGCACCTCATGTTTTTCGAGCTGCTCACCACGATTGTTCATCACCTCAAAGTAGTGATTAAGATCCGTATCTGCAGGTACCTCCACCCGCATGATTTTGACACTCTCAAACAAATAATCAGCAAATACTTTCAAACTGATCTCATTAATCTGACTGACAGCCTTAGCCAACAGCTCATAGCCGTTCACAATACCTTCGTTATAGGCATCGTTATTCAAATGATGAATAGACACACGCTGGCTGAGCGCCGTAAATGTCTCTGTGGATTTAGGTCGGCTTTCAAACCCAATATTGACGTTTTCATACCAATCCATGGCAGGGTATTTGACAGAAGGTCTTCCCTGAGGCGTTTGTTGTGAATAGCCCAGATTCTTCAAGTAGATCGCCAACAGTGAAAGCGTAGTAAAACGTTGCTGACCATCAATCACTTCGAGGCTGCCATCCTTACGCCTGAACACAACCAAAGTGCCGATGTAATAACGCTGATGCCCCTGCTGTTGATAGTCCACTATATCCTGTATCAGTTGCGTTATTTCTCCTTCTTCCCAAGCATAGTTACGCTGGTACATAGGCACCATGTAATCAATCTTGTCGCTGAGTAGCTGTTTAATTGAGAACTCCGTTATCGCATTACTCATAGTAATTCATCGCTTTAAACAGTTTTACCAAGGGGTCTTTCGCGGCATTATTTTTTCGCCGGTTATTTTTATTTTCAGCGTCGCTTAATGTGGCAAGCGGCAGATTTAATACTTCTGAGGGCAAAGTCGCATCTTTTATTCGGCGAAACAGATTCTTCTCCAATACATAGTTATCCATGGTGGCCAACTGCATTACCTGCTGTTTGATGCGTAACGAATAAGCCCAGATAAACAGCTTTTCTACGGCTCTTGAAAGTTCAGCTCTGCCAAATTTGTCCCAATAAAATACCAAGGCACAGTCAAACATTACGCGGATATATTTATCACCGGGTCTATGCCTGGCCGAATAACTGTTCAGAACCTTAAGAATCTGTTGTGCCTGTTCACTGAGCTCTGTGCCCATGAATTGATTACTGCTGCCGTGCTCGGCGCTAATAACCGCTTTTACCTGCTGCTGGTAGTAAGCCGTCATTTCAAAGAAGCGACGGCCGTTGATGATCATCTGATCCAGATGAAACGGGAACGGTTTAAACTGTCCGTCGATTTTACGATGGTACTGGCTGTTATAGTCATCGACATAGTGGTGGGCAATACGCAGTGGCTCCACGTAGGGATAGCGCGCAACCTGATCAATATTGACACCTTTAAACAGCGCTACATCTTGCTTGCCAAAATAACGGGCCGAGTAGCCCAAAGCCCAACGGCGAATGCGGTAGAGGTACTCCGCAAACAGTGCTGCCAGCTCATCACTTTGCAGGTTCTCCCAACTGGCAACTGTTTTGGCTTTCAGTGCATGCTCCTGATCACTGAATTCACGCAGGTGATAGGCCTTGAGCAAGTCGTGCGGCGCCAGATCGCGGCCACGGGCATTCTGTGAATCAAAGAATTGAAAGGCTTCGGAAATATCCTTGAGCGTAAATGTCACCACCTCACAGCGATTCAACAAAAAGTCGATATGCTGTTCGGTGAAATCCGCCCGACAAACTAGCCGTTTAATTTCCATGGCATTCTGATGGAGATTGCGCTGGCTGATTTTGCTCTCAAACTGCTGCTCCACCATAAATGTCTTTAATGGCGCTTCCAACGCATCCAGTTGATCGGCCAGATCCTGCCGTTGCAATCCTATCCAACGTTCCTGAATAATGACCCACACCACCATCACTAAAGTTAGGGTGCGTTGCTGCCCATCCACAATATTAAAAATAGATGCATCGGCTTGATCGCGATGAAACACCAGGGTGCCAAACCGGTAAGCGGTTTTATGTTGATGGGTATCCATATCCTGAAACAGCTGGTTTACATTGCTCACCGTCCACTTATAGGGGCGTTGATAAGCCGGTATCTTCAAGCCCGGTTTTTTCAGCAGCTGACTAACGGTCAGAATCTCCTTATCAAGCGCCTGGGCCACTTATACCTCCCTGCATCCATTAAAATGTGCTATTTGCATCATACTAACCTTATTTTACCCGTTTATCTTTGCGTAAACGTTATTGCCGCGGCGACATAGGCGTTGCTCAAATCAAACGGGACATTAACGAAGTAGCTCACAACGCCCCCTCTGAACAATATGTGGGCGTTTTTGATGGAGCTCATGGTTATCACCCCTTGTTGCACCCTTTTGGAATCAGCCATGAGACTGCCGGTTTGTCGTGTTTCGCATAGTCAGCTAGCGGTATTTTTTCGCCAGTCACGCGCTCCAGCTCATCAACGCTGACCAGATACCGGTCCAGGTTTTTCTTCGTGGCCTCCGGCGTGTTCGGCACGATCCAGGCGATCGCCCGCTCGTCTTGGCCGGCACCGCGAATGATCACTTTCCAGAACGCGTCCGGCGTTTTAACGCCATGCGATTTCACAAAATAGTCATCGCTCGGGTTGTCGCCCCAGATCACACCGCCGATCACCAGCAACTCGTCGATATCGCGGTAACACTCTACGATTTCCTCAGTCAGCAGCCAGGCACCCCTATTCATATTGGCGGCCTGCGGCAGGATGTTGGTCGGTTCTGTTGCGTTAATTTTCGCTAGGCGCAGAAGGAGTATCGGCTGATGGAATTAAGCGGCCAAGGAATAGAACTGTTCAGCGACCGAGAGAATGTGTCCTTCGGTCGAGGTCATCTGTCTTTTCTTTATCATGTGCATCAGTTCAATTCCACACAAAGTGCAATAGGCCGAGTTGAAGGTTTTGAAGCCGAGCATGGGCCTGATGATCGTTTTGATGGCCCGGTGGTCCTGCTCAACTAAATTGTTCAAGTATTTGCTCTGGCGGATCTCGAACGCATGGCCGGTTTCTTCCTGGAGTGCATCAAGAGCGGACTTATTGGCACCGCTCTGGTCGATCGTGACCTTATCCGGCAGGCCATGCTGCCGAATGGCTTTCCTGAAAAAGCGCAGAGCGGCCTGCTTGTCGCGGTGGGCCGTCAGCAGGAAGTCAATGGTTTGGCCATCCCGGTCGACGGCACGATAGAGATAGCGCCACTGGCCCTTGATTTTGATGTACGTCTCGTCTGCTCGCCAGCTCTTGCCGACCGGGCGCTTGTTGCCTTTCCGGAAAACGGCCTCCAGCTTCGGCGTGAACTTCCGGACCCAGCGGTAAATGTTGGAATGGTCGACTTCGATCCCACGCTCGCGCATCATTTCCTTCAGGTTCCGATAGCTGAGTGGGTAAGCCAGATACCAGCGGACGCAGGTCAGAATGATGGCTTTTTCGATGCGGTGGCCTTTGAAATCGATCATGAGAGTAATTTACGCGGTGCTGGTTGAGCGCAATAGCTTACCGAAAACGACGATCTCTCTGCTAACGCAACAGAACCCGCTATGTGAGCAGGACTACTAGCCACATGCTGATCAGTAACCATCTGCCCCCATTCTTGTTTATCTCATAACCTCTCTACATAAGAGAGAGTCTGAGTTGTAACGATCTGTATTTGAAATTGCCCAATTATCATTTGGCACGAGTTTGAGACAAAAAATAACTGCAATTAACCAAACCTGTCACTTGGCATCCATCGATTCTGTGTCACATTATATCTATTCTCAACCCTTTGCATGCCTTACTATAAATGACGGGTTAAGTGACGTATTTTGACGACTCAGCCATTTTGCGGCACACTGTCACCTAATCGAACGTTTAAGCGACAGGAGCAGTATGCAGCAGATCCTGATCATATGATCTGGGTTTACCCATTTTTTGCGACGTGCTGACGTCGACTTCGATGATTTGCAACATACTGACATCGACTTTGGAAAGTAATTACAGCGCCGGTCGAGTCGGTTTTACTCCTTATTATATAGATAGCCGCTGCCGGAGCCGTCATCGGCAAAGTTCAGATCTTCGGCCCGGATCGCGACGGATTTGGAACGCCGGTACAGCGTATGAGTAGGAGACGGATCAGGCTGCTTCCAGCTCGATATGCACACGCAGGCCCAATGCTGCGGCTATGTTCACGAGGGCATCAAGCGAAAAGCGGGAGAGGCGGCCGCGCAGCAAATCGTTGACGCGGGGTTGCGTCACGCCGCACTGCGCCGCCGCTTCCGCCTGTGTCCAACCTTTTGCGGCCACAATCGTGGCAATCTTATTCATCAGCTCGGCACGCACGCGCAAGTTTGCCGCTTCCGCCGGTGTATCGGTAATGGCATCCCAGACACTGGCATAAGTTTCGTTTGACGTTGTCTTCATGTCTCACCTCTTAACAATTGTGCAAAGCGGGCCTTCGCGATGTCCAGGTCGCGCTTCGACGTCGCGGCTGTTTTCTTTTGGAAAGTGTGCAGGACATAGACCGCATCCTGTCGACGAGCGGCATAGATGACCCTAAACGTGCCGGTTTCGTCCCACACCCTGATTTCTTCGACTCCGCTACCAATGGCCGGCATCGACTTAAAGTCATCCGGCTGCTGGCCCTGTTGGACTTTGTCTGACTGGTAGCCGGCATCTTGCCGAGCGTTGTCCGGAAACTCACGCAAGCACTTGAGTGAGTCGCCGAGGAATCGAATCGGTTTCATGGAAAAATTATATCCATATTGATATAAAAAGCCAAGCGGCTAAAAACGCCAGGTGAAGTGAGTGAGGTCATGGCCGTGAGTATAGCTAATACTGTGCGATAACCGTTTTTCTCTTTATTAACACGGAACACCTCACCAGCGGCTATTGCCTCGTCCTCGGTAGCAAACCAATCCTTGCGCACAGTACCTGGCGAATTTACCCTGCCCCATTCCCGGACCAAGGCCCAGTCCTCGAAGATGCCGGGCGTGACATGCAGTTGGTAAAACCGGTGCAGGTTCTTGTCCGACTCATGCCGTTCCAGGTAAATGGGTTTCATGACTGACCTAAGCTTATACCGTATAGTCTAGGCGCTGGCCTTATGATCCGCCCATATGCGCTTGACCTGGCTTTCACTACAGCCGGCCAGTTCAGCGATTCTCTTGATCGTATGGCCAGCGCCACGCAAGGCAACAATACGCTGATGGGTCGTGGTATCCGCTATACGGCCGGCATACCTGCCAGCGGCTTTGGCCAGCTGAACACCCTGGCGCTGTCGCTCGCGGCGAGTCTCATAGTCATCACGCGTCATTTGCAAAGCCAATTTGAGCAAGAGCTCCTGCACCGACTCCAGAACGATCTTGGCCACCCCATCGGCCTCCGCCGCGAAGTCGGATAAATCAACCAGGCCCGGCACGGCCAACTTCGCCCCTTTGGCCCGGATGGATTCGACCAATTGCTCGGCTTCGGCCAAAGGGAGTCGGCTGATGCGGTCCATTTTCTCAGCCACCACGACTTCACCCGGTTGCAGATCCGCAATCATACGCAATAGCTCGGGCCGATCCGCACGAGCGCCCGAGGCTTTTTCCCGGTAGATACCGGCGATGTAATAACCTTGCGCCCGGGCGCTGTGCACAATGTCGGTTTGTCGGGTAAGGTCTTGTTCATCGGTACTGACGCGCAGATAGAGACGGGCAACTTTCATAGGGTGGTGGTCAAAATGGGTATACTGAAATTGGCTAACTATAACGCATGTGGCCAATATGATGAAAAAGCAATGTAACTTGGCTACCGGTTATTTAGCCATTTAAATTGGCCAGTTTTATCCTGTGGCTAATAGCTTGCGCTGGCCTTACAGATCCTGCGAGCAAAATTTTTCTATTTGTGTCACCAGACGAAGGTTGTCGGTTGGCAGAAAATGTTAAGCCGGACTAGCGATATAGGCGTGCCGGAGCCGACGTTAGGCGAGCTCAGCGGATAGTGTGATCGTTGTCCCTGCAAGCGCCTGGCTAACCGGGCAGTTTTTCTTGGCGTCCTCAGCCGCCGCGATGAACCCCTTCTCGTCCAAGCCGGGCACCTCGCCCTGGACCGTGAGGTGAATGCCAGTGATGCCCTCACCCGGCTGGAAAGTGACCTCGGCCTTGGCCTCCAGCCGGCTCGGTGGCGTACCCGCACCCGTCAGTCCGTGGGATAGTGCCATGCAAAAGCAGCTGGAATGGGCGGCAGCAATCAGTTCTTCGGGGCTGGTCTTGCCATTAGCCTGTTCTGCGCGGGATGGCCAGGAAACCGGGTACTGTCCGATGCCGGACGAGTCGAAGGAGATGACGCCACTACCTTTGAGCAGTTCTCCCTCCCAAACAGTATGCGCGATACGAGTTGTGGCCATATTGGATTCTCTCTGACATTGAATAATGATTTTGGAGTTTAACGCCAGTTTTTGTGAAATTTTGATGCGATGAGGTTTGGAAAGGTTCCATTGCTGGGCTAATAGCCGCTATGTGCCAAAAGCAGACCTCTCTTGCCGCCTGCAATTTGTGGTTATTCTTACTTGCGCCCTTCATCAGAAAGAGGTGCAGTTTTAAACGTGATTTTTGGGGTATAATAAGTTGAGGCACTATTGCAAGGAGGACACTTGAAAATTCAGGAGCTGGCAGATGAACTTATCAAATATAGAACATGTGCAGATATTGTTGCAGCAGCAAAAGTCGCTCAAGCGCCAACTGCTACCAAGTCGGACGCTAAGAGCGCCCTAGAAGCACTAGCAACCCATCTAGAACACAACCAGCACCAGAAGGCTGTTGCTATCACTCTGGCTCTGCTTTTATGGGATGCCGACAGCACCGTAGCGCGGATTCGTCGCCAAGGACTTTTTAGAGCATCCCGGTATAAGTTTCGCTCTGGAGCACTTTCGAAAGCAGTGGATGCCTCATTGCAGTTGCTCCCACAACTGCAGCTCAGAGAGGACAGGGCCAAGTACCTGCACTCAGTCCAGGCATTACTCGCTGCCGCGCCTGAGGCGTATCGACTTAGAGGCAAAATGCTGAGTCGGCTTCAAGCGCGAAAGAAAATTGTGCTCAAGACGTTGCTGGTCATTGTCAATGAGCTTTTTGTCCAAAATTGGGTGGGTTACCAGGACGAAAGCTCTGAAAATCTCGAGCATTGGAGCGCTGAAGAGCTCTCTCAAGCGTTTTCTTACCTTTTGCATCTCATCCGCGAAGAATTTGGGATCGTTCCCGAAATGTGGATGCACGTTGACGAGCAATTGGCTCGACCTTTCGAAAGCACTTACGCTGGATTGTTGATTGACGCGGCCCGTCTCAACGAGCTGTTTGAAGTCGAGACGCTCATCGACGGTTTACCTTACGAAATCGTGCTGGATGGTACAACTCTTAAAGTATTTTCGACAGACAACATGCTGGAGAAATCAATCCGTCTTGGATACATTCAAAGCGAAATCCAAGTCACTATACGCGCACAAGAGGTTTTGAAGCTATATCAAGAGGACGGGCGGGACCTACCGACGATGGAGAACTGCATAGCATATGCCTTCCAGGCCGGTATGGGCGAGCTATTCTTACTAAAGACGGATCCAATAGAACGCCTTGTATTTCTGATGCCTAATGAGAGCGAGTTCTTTGCGCTAATTACAACCGATGGCTTCTTTGCAGAGGAACTTATCGGCCTCATGGGTATTGGTATAGAGAATTTTCAACTAGATAACGCGCACTCGCTGCTAGTGGCTCCGAATCTAACCGTATTAGATATCTTAAAAGTTCAACGCTTATTCAGTTTCATCAGCGAAGCATTCAACGAGAAACTGAGGAGTATCCAAGACATACAGTGCCAGAGAAAGCTACGAATGCGCTCCGTCCTGCCAGCGATTCGCCACGATCAGCTTATCCAGATACTCGAGTATATACTGCCAAGAGATAAAGCCGAAGAAGCAGTTCGACTGATAACGCTCGAACAAGACCAGAAGTTTATAGACGTGCAGTATCGGCCATTAATCAAGATTGGGAGTCACTACGTCATTGCACCAGGATTGATTGCGCGCGCAAATCTGGTCCGCAATATCGCTATCAGTAACAATCTCAGGGTTACTTTGGTAGGAGAAGTGGATCCGATGCAAGAGGCGGTGGTGAAGGCATTAACTGATGCTGGATTTAAGGTACGCCAGCAGTTTACGTACAATATTAACGGGAAAAGGGAAACAGATATCCTCTGCTGGCGTGATGAGGTATTGTTCGTCTTTGAGTGCAAGAATTCGTTCCACCCTTGCTCGTCCCACGAAATTCGGACTAGCTTTGAACACATCAAGACGGCTAACGAGCAGTTGGATATCCGTTTGGCATGGTTGCGGGTGCCGAATAACCAAGCTCAACTGTTTGCTTGGCTTGGTTGGGATGTGCAGATCACTGACAAAGTTCACACCGGCATCATCACAGCTAATCGCGTATTTACTGGGTACCGAATAGGTGATCATCCAGTACGGCAAGCGCATGAGCTCATAAATGTTCTTCTGCGCGGGGAAATCCGCCGCTCGGGCGCTTCGACTCTAAGATTCTGGCGCAGCAATGAATTCCACGCAGCCGACTTAACCGACTATCTGCAGGGTGAGACTATAGTTCGCATGCAGCTTGAACAACTGCAGCCTTTCATCAGGCGAATACGGATTGGTAGAGTAACAATAGCACTCCAGAACTACATAATGGACTTGCGGGCCATTCACCGAGATGCTGAAGCCGCATATGCAGAAATCCCGTTGAATGCAGAAAAAGAAGGGGATCAACCAGGGCCGACTAAGCCCGAACCAAATACTCTGCAATGACGCTCTGTGAGTTGGCCCGCCGCTTTGGGGACTGCCGCTGAAAATCTTGGAAACTGAGCGTGAGCGAAGTGAAGATTTTTAGTCCCCGATAGCCGTAGCGCCGGGCGGGGGTTTCGGAGCGAAGCGGAGAAAACCTGCCCGGCATCGCGAAACGGCGTCAAGTCATGCAGAGCCTAAGTTTCGCCCTTTTGTTGAATCGAAACGAGGGGGACGCGGACGAATCGAGGTCGCCAAAGGCAATAGCGGTCGCGTGATTTTTGCCGCTTGTTGTGGGACATGGATGCCCCATAACAAGCGGCAAAGTAGCGACTCCCCGGGGCAATCGTGAACAATTTGAGCCAATCAGGGGTTCTAAGCCCTAACCCCAGAAATTTTGTAACGTTAATAAATACAGCAAGTTATCGATCATCTGAAAAAGAGTTTTGCTTTGCAACTTTCCGTAAAACGGCCATAACCCGGAAAGTTTTAATGTCGCCATGAATAGAAATGCCACTTCCAGCCGTGGTGAACACACAGGACCAAGCATCGAAAACCGGAAAGTTATGAAATGCTGAGTTCTAAAACCGTGAATACTGTTTCGTAAGCGAGTTATTTATAGTTTTTGGCGTCAAATTGGTCGATATTTCATATTAGTTCATTGAATTTAATGGCTTTCCAATATTTCCAGGGTCAGGGCTTAGAACCCCTGATAACAAAACCCCTATTTTGAGGAAGCCCGATTTTTTTATCTTGGCTTTACTATAGCTGACTTGATTGTACAGGCAGAATGGTTATAACACCAAGCTGACTGAACGACAACTTCAGAAATCTTTTAGAGAAAGACGAAAAATGAATAATTCCTCATGTGTTACTGGAATACCTTTGACTGGCTTGAGCGATGGGGCCATCGGTGTACGTCCAAAGAAAGTGGTCTGTGGCTGATTCCAGTCTGCCGCTGCAAGGTAAGGTTGAATTGTAATGAGAGCAGATTGGACATCTACATCCTCCTCACCAGCAAATGGTTGCTGTCCCTGCCAATCATGTAAACGAGCAAAGTAGGTTAGGCCATCGCGTAGTAAGCGAAGCCCTTCGGTGTAAACTGGTAAGCCTCGACGGACAGCCTCGAGTAGCCTCTCACGAGACCGTTGAGGGCTGCGGTGGTTTGGGTCGGCCAGGAGTTGCCAAGCATGGATAATTGCCCCATCGGGAAACCACTCGAAGGTGCTTGCGAGATTATCGGCCCAGCTATGAATACAATCGAAGGCATCGTTTCGCAATAGGAAGTAGCCGACAATAACTGCGGTTACCGGATCTTCAAACTTTCCAGAAAAGAGTGATTCCGAGAGTGGAGTCTTTGCTTCCATTAGATACTCCAACATCTGTTCGGAGGAATTGGGTCCTACAGAACTCAGAGCCTTGAGCAGTAATTCTGTATCTGGGTCCTGCCGAGATACCACAAGATTCATCCCCCCCGATAACTCGGCATCGAGCTGAGATGGGGAGAAAACGATCTCAAGGCGCTCGGGTACTGGAGGTAGTGCGACCGCTCGCCAAGGCACAGTCTCGCCCCCGCACTGAATGATACTTAGGGTCTGGGATTGGCCTAGGAAAGACAGGTTGATGAAACTTTCATCCGCCTCGGAGTGCAATTCGGCCCAAGGGTATTCCGCCCACATCCTCGTATTAGGATCTGTATAGACCCAGAGACGTGCCCATAAAGTCTGCTTGCGGAGTGGGGCTTTGAAAATCATAGATCCTCTCTGCTGCATCTTCGGCAACAACTCTAAGGCATGCTGAAGATGGAGCCATTCGTGCGGTGAAGGTTCCCCAGGAGGGCGAAGTGGAACGTGACATATCTGGTTAAGTTCCACCGAAATCGGGATGCTAAAGTTTTTGCCAGTAGACCTGCGAACACGGACGAGATAATTACCAGGGACGACTGGTATGGTCAGCAACGGATTCATGGGAGAGAAGGTCTCTTCTCGAAGGGTATTCATGTCACGGTCTATCACATCGACGAACATTAGATCGAGATCAGACTTGATAGGGGAATCGTATTGCAGTTCGATGGCGGTCATTAGGCAAACACTATGTTATCTGTAACGGATGGAGGAGTTGCCCAAATATCAAGGCTCTTACAGGGGTAAGAGTTGTCTGCGAAACTTGCGGTAACTAGATACTGGTCAGCTGGAACAGTTAATTCCCAAGGTTGCGGCTGGGGCGGAACGCGGACTTTTACCACTGTAGCATCACGAACTCGGTTGAGAGAGAGCACAGCAAATCCGATCACTTCATTCGGACGACATCCAATGCGAATTGGAACTTCAGGCACTCCCGGCAAGACATGAATTATATGCTTGGAGCCTTTCTCGGTGCGGATCTCACAACTCTGGTCAGGAGTGCCTGGAATCAGCAGGAGGCGGTCAACCGCATCATGAATCGCGTTATTTAACCCATTGATAGTGACTACCCACTGTCCTCCCGGGCCACGCTCGCTACCTTGTCCTTCTAAGCTTTGGAGAAGAGCTCTAGTAAATTGGGTAATCTGCCCGCTGCGGGTGTGCGCCTGAGTGTTCGGGACCGCAGCGTTGGCACGTAGCATTCGTCGAATTTTAAATGAACCCGCCAATGAGCTTACTAAAGAACGGGAGGGAAGGTCATTGATCATCTGGAGAGCCGTCCGCGGAATCTGGCGGCAGGCATCAGCGAAGAAAAGCTGGGTCGATGCATTGCATCCTCGCATGCCCATCTCCATGCTGTCGAAGTTAATCGTATCAACAAATGGTTCATGTGGGTGATGGCCGAAATCCTCAGACAGAAGAGCTGTGCTGGTTTTCATAAAGCCATGCCCACAGTAATAGAATAAAGCCGTATTCCCTATATCAGCATCACAGCGTTCGTACCAACGATCGAAGGCATCTTGAATATTGTCAATTGTCGCTGACATAGCTGTGAATTCTGCCGGTCTGGCCGGATCAGAGAGTAGACATTCGATCGTTCCAAGTGGGACCGAGGAATTGTCGTATTCAGACTTCAGCCATCGGACAAGCTCCAGTGCGGACAAGGGCGCTGAAGGCAGTGGTTCTAAGTTGCGCAAGTCGGCAGGAAGCTTGTTCCGGAAAGACTGATATTTAGGATCGTGAAGGTAGGGATATGCTCCTACCCCAATGATCAAGGCATGGATCTGCGGTCCCGTCCGATGTCTATCCTCAATTAGTGCCATGGCCTATACCCTTATAAAGATTAAGGTGTGGAGAGTCGCACACGCAGCCGCTCATAGAAACTCGGTCGCAGGAAGTAGGCGGAGTGAGAGCTAAAGGTGTCCGTCTCCGATGAGAAAGCGTAATCTTCAACGCCATCGAAGACCTTATTAGCTGCGAACGAGAGCACGTCTGTGGTGTCGAAGATATTGATCCATCGTCTGAGGTTTGCCGGCCGGGGCATACGATCTCTGCCAGGGCCAGGTACACTATCGTCCCGAAGGCGGAACTGCTTCATCTCCTCAAACAAAGCGACCTGGGATCCAACCGTCACCAACGCGTCTATTATTAAGTCTGGCCACCGTGAGGGAATGAAGCCGCTGATAAGATCGTAGAGAATGACCCCTCCCATGCTATGACCCACGACGATTAGAGGATCTTCCTCGGTGCGCTCGGCGGCGACAGCCTCGAGATCGGCTAGTACAGTAGCCGGAATTGCTCCCAAGTGCTGCGAATTGCCGCGTTCATTAATGTAAACGATAACGTCACCAACGAACCTTGCAATCTTTGGGTGTAGTGAACTGCGGGTGAGAGCCATAACATTCTGGCTGAGTCTGTGTCCAATGACGTCTTTTTTGCGGCTAATCCACTGGCCTGCTGTATCCTTGATCCGATCAGATCCCTCAAGCATCCAGTTGAGTGTATCCTGAAACCCCAGAGACTGGAATGTCTCAGTCATAACGGTGGATGGTTCGTTAAGGGAGGAAGCGACAGTTGGCATTGGTGCACATGTTTCGACCCACCTGATAAGTGATTCCACAAAATCGTCATTGGATTGACCTGCGACAACCCAGGCTGGTTGGGGATTTTGAATTGCATAGGTGGTGGCCGCGCGGCCGAACTTGACGAACTGGCTTCGCCGCGAGTCATCAGCAGTATCTGCAGTATCTAAAGATACAGCGATAAGTAGATCTACCGCATCAGAAAGCGATACCCGGGCGATATCAGAAAGAACCGTGTTCGTTTCATGCCCTCCCCAAGGTAGTGGCATTTCCATTATAAGCGTCGAGGCTATAGGGTCAGAAGCCCCTAAAGGAGTGAATGTGTCAGCGGGAACTGAAGCTTGATTCCAGCGAAATTTCGCCCCGAACTGCCCCCAATATGGACTACGGATTGAGCCGAGGTAAGGTTTTCCGTCTGTGTCGGCTAGGAGAATCTGACGGAGAAACACATCTCGGTCTCTTTCCTCCTGCATGTAATTGGCATCTGAACGGACGTTAACTCCATGAACAAAAACAAGAGGCATTATCGTAAACTCCCTAGCTACATGTTGAGAGAAGTTGCGGGTGTGCTTACATCACAAAAGAGTATTGCCATTACCAAAAGTTCCTTCTGGCACCACGGGCTGGGGTGAACCATATGCCACAAACGATGCCCAGTATATTGGAGAAGAGAAGGGTGGATCATTATATTTTTCGAGCCCTTGAAAACCAGCTGCACTCAAGGTTGCCGAGAACCCAGAGTTCTCAGCTAGACAGACAGCCTCGGCTCGAGATAATCCCTTTAGCCATGTCTGGGCTCGACGAAGGGCCTCACCGAGCCCGATAGTATTGCCTTCTCTAGCCAATTCCTCGAATAGCTTGACCATCAGCAAAGCGGTCGATTCCTCCGGAACCGCAGCTAGTGTACCAATCACGGTCTTGGCTCCAGCTACGATGAAGCCAGCCGGCAGTCCTAAATATTCTTCATTTCTAGCATTGTTTGAGGAACCGATGGCCGACTCACATGCCGAGAGCACTGCGAACCGCAGGGTTTCTTGCCTATGCCGCAATAAATCAACCAACCTCAGTTTAGTCTTTTGAGCAAACCATAAGGTTGAATGTAATGGTTCTTGCTCATTATATTCGCCGTGGCAGGACAGATAGGCCAAAGCATGCGTTCGTAGAGCCGATTCGACCGCTGAGGCCGTTGCTGCATCGCCTATTATTGAGGTTAATGGCCCAAGGTTTGAACCTACCAACCGGCTGGCTATTGTTTCTAGTTCCCAAGAGCCGAGTTGGAGTGTTCCATCAGGGTTGGCGACACCGAGTAGATGACCAGCGTGTGGGGCAGATTGGGAGAAACAACGGTCAAGTACCCAAGCTGATGGAGCATACATCAGTTCTAGCTCCTCAAGCACATAGCGGAGCTTCCCTCCCTCGGACCATGAGGCTGCATGCAGCGGTATGAGGCCTAGTGGACCTGCGACTATGCAGGCGAGCGCCCGTTCACTTGGGAGAAGTCGTTCACGCACAGGCCCCATGACGGCCTCGTATACCTGCTTGAGAACTAAATCCATCTTGCTGATCCATTCCTCCTTGGTCGTCATTCCCGCCTGAAATTGCCTTAGGGCACCTAGCCAGCCAGAGTACTCCTTCTTTTCTGAACCAAAGACCCAGCCTTGCACGATATCATCGCGCAGATCTGGCAAAGGAATATGTTCAATGCAGCTATTATGAGCTCGGACAAGGAAAGCAGCTCCATATTGCTTACCGCTCCAGAGGATGAGTAATGGTCGGTCGAGCCTGTCGGCCAGTCTTTGCAGAGATTCTGCATTAAGTGGTTCAGCGGTTGCAAGGAAGTCTGGATCATCGCGACGTATGTGAACCTCTAACTTGCGTAATTGCTCAGTCAGTATTGAGAATCGCTCAAAATTGATTCTGGGCGCATCTAGTCGACCTAAACCTATTACCGAGTTGTCCCTTAAAATCATAGCAGACTCTAACTCGGCCAGATCGCGCAATAGTTTGCTATATTCGGCGGCAGTGGCCGGGTCGGTGTGAGGCAGCCTCTGTTCCTCTCTTGTCAAGAGATCAGCCAGTACCCAACTCCGGCTTCGCTCGACCCACTCGGTGGCTTCATTGACATGGCCAAGGTGAAGGGCGACTTCAATGGTCGTATTGAATAATCTCAAACTTTTTTCTGCCCAATGTCCCCGGTCACGAATTAGTGATGTCCGGGATCGGATCTGATCCAGATTCCGTATTGCCCGAGAGAATGACACGAGTGCATCGTCCGAGCGCCCAAGCTTAACCAATAGATCTCCTAACAGATGATATGCCTTCATGGCCTCCGAGAAAAGACTGCAGCGTTCGAAGAGTTCTCCCGCACTCTCGTACATTTCCTGTACCCAAAGCGCTTTACTCATGATTAAAGAACTGAAAATTACTTCAGGGGAGTCAAATTGGGCCTCAACAATTTCTCCATATAGCTGATCTTTCAGGATATCGGCTTCATTAATTAGGGTTAGACCAAAGTCGATGGTGCCTTTAGGGAAAATCTCCCGTGCTTGGGAACAAAGGGTTAATGCGGTTTTGAGATTATCCTCACGGTCAAATTCATGATTGGCAAGTTCCTTAAGGACTCTCGCCTCGACAAGCAGACTACGAGCGTAATCAATAGTGCCCTCCGACATTACGGAGGTTCGTGCTTGCTCGAAGAGGGTCACTGCAGTCTTAAGGTTTTTTATTGGTTCTTCACCCAATTCAGCCAAACGCATATGTGCGATTCCCTCGCTCGCTGTACATCGTGAGTGATCAAGACAACCTTTGGGTAATAGTCCTTTGGCCTTATGATAGAGATTAACAGCTGCCAAAGTATGCTCAACCGGATTGACACCTAGAACCGCGAGCATACTATGGACGTTTCCTTCATTTCCCATACACCATCCCAGCTTGATTGAGTCTGGCGGAAGAAGTTGTCGGGCTTGGGCGAAGCAATCGAGAGCGGTTTCGAGATTAACGAGGCTGTCAATTCCGAATCTGCTCAGGTCGAGTCTGGCGATAGCTTCATGCATCAGACTTATGGCAACGTCGGATTTTTCCAAATCGGATATATCGGATATCAAGGCACGAGCGCGTGCTTGTTCCTCGATTGCCTTTTGTAGCTGGCCGGGCGGATCTATGCCTTGGGCAGCTAGCGAGACTCGTAAACTCCCACTCAAGCTTAGGGAGCGTGCTGCCTCAGCTGGCTTGCCTGTAAACAGTTTGTAGGCTCTGTCAAGTAGCTCGAGCCCCTTCTGGATATTGGCTTTTGGATCAATGCCCAGTTCCGCAATGCCACGACGAACCGCGGCTTCGTTGTATAGGCATTTCGGGATTGCCGGGTGGTCTGCCGGTAGAACAGCGCGAGCTTGCTTGAAAAGGTTCTTTGCCTTCAGGAAATTGTCCTCTATATCGATCCCATTTTGCCCGAGCAGCATATAACTAATGCCTAGGTTCAATAATACAGAGCTCTTCTTGGAAGGGTGTTTGGGGATTTCTAACACATCTTCGAGTAGCTTTACAGCTGCCTCTAGGTGAGGCTTCGGATTGATGTCTATATTGCTGGCCAGCCTTAAACGTGTTTCTGCCTCATTGAGGCAAAGATTATAATGATCGGAAGTATTTTCCTGGATCTGTTCTCGAGCTTGCTGGATTAGGTCGAGACTTTGTACGAGGTTGTTATGAGTATCGACGCCAAGCTCGGCCAGCTTTATTCGTACCTGTGCGAGTGTATTAAAGCAGACGCCAAGCTCGGCTGGTTCCGTTAACCAATCCTTGGCATGAGCAAGCAGATTTGTTGTCGCATCGAGGTCAGCTAATGAATCAATCTCAAGTTCTACGAGATTCAGACGCGCATTGACTTCGTTTATAATACAAAAAGCCAACTCCTTAGAGTTAGCCGGAAATAAAAAGCGGGCTTGAACCTGGAGGGTAATCGCGTCCCGATAGTTAATGATAGGGTCGAGATCACATAGTGCTCCTTGAAGAAACCGGATATTGCCAGCCATTGAGAGAAAAGTGGCTAACTTATCAGGGTTAGGTTGCTTTGAGAGGACCTGATCAATTAGAATTCTCGCAGTCGCTAAGTTGGCTTTAGGATCTATCATCCGCTCGGCAAGTCGCAAGCGACACTCGCTTTCATCCCTGAGTGTGTCGGCCCAGTTTGGATCATTAGAGTCGATTAGATCCCGAGCTTCCGCCAGGGATTCGACAGCAGCCAAAAGATTAGTGGTCTCTGCTACTGCACCCTTAGCAAGCCGAAGGCGCGCTTTAGCTTCATTAGTCAAGACCTTAATTCGGTAAGCAGGTGTTGCCTCAGCAACCAACTCACGGAACTGTCCACTTAGCACGAGGATAGCCTCATCATCTTCAAGGCTGTCTGGCACTATCTTAACTCGAATATTATGAGAGACGATCTCATCCGCTAGTGTAATAACTTTGAGCTTGGTATCAGCTTGGAGTTTACGGGATCGGGTGTAGGCGCTCAAGGCAGCAGCCAAGTGGGCCAGTTCCGCATCCCAATTAAGGTCGCAATTAGTCAGTGGCTCAATCTCTACCTTTTTTTCAATATTATGTATTGTCAGCAACATATGAGCAGCGCCGAGGTTGTGCAATAACATCGCTGTCTCTTCAGTTTCGCCGAGGGCTGCGAGGGCTTGCTCGTAGAGATAGATTGCGATCTCCAGGTTAGCCCGTACATCCTCTCCGATCTGTGCCAGTTGGAAGTGGGCATATGCCTCGATTTCTTTTATGCCTTCCTCAACAGGAAGCGACATCTCGCCAGAGAGGTAAAGCCTCATTTGCCGCATTATATCAATCGCCAGATTAAGATGAATCCGCCGGTCGAAGTTCATTTCTTGCGCCAATTGTGTACTTGCCTGTCCTACCATAGCCACATAGATGTCGAGATTGTCCATGATTGTGGATCGGACCGCCTGCGCGAGCAGCTCAGCACGTCCTGTGATAAATTTGGTCAGGTTCGCGTCGTTATAACTCTCGCCGAAGATTTTCATTGCCTTGGGAAAGCCTGGGACCCAAAGAATCGGATGGGCGAATAAAGTGTGATAAAGTGGATCACCTGGGTCCGCTGTCACAAAAGCCATCGCGGCCTCCTGGCCTCCGCATACTCTCAACCAATACTTAGGCGGAACTTTTGAGCAACCCTCTTCTAAATATGTATCGATCGATAACTTGTTGTTGGCCATGGATTTCCTCTAGAACGCAGAGAGCCAAGCTTAATGGAAATTTTAGCATAGTATAAAAATTACAGTTTGTTGTCGAACATTTGCCAGTCTTGTGTTATGTCAATCTCTTGGTAAAGGGATTGATGAATGAACTCAAATAACCGCTCAGATTCGGCGATAAGCAAGCATTATCAGTAATAGACATTAAAAGGGTATAAGACCAAACCCCAGAAAATTCCGTGAAGCCAATTTCCGTTTATTTCTCTCAGATTTCCGGCTTACACCCCATTTAACTGCACCTAACGCTCAACAGTTCCCGCCAATCGGTCGTATAGCGCTGGGAAAGCCGTTCCACTTTGGACTGCCAAGATTTATCAAACCCGGCAGACGCCACCGCAATGCCTTTGGGGAAGCGCCGGTTGATCCGGTCCATGGCCTGCATGAGCGCTTGGCTACCGGCCTGCCAGATTGGCTCTGTCATATCAAATAAATCCAGCTGGTCTGGCATTGACGCCCACCGGATGTCGCTCAGCTGCACGCCGCATTTCTGGTAGCGATAACCGGCCCTGAATAGCGCCTTAAGCAAGCGATGCGCCTCGCTGACGATAATACGGGTATCCTGTGTCGCAGTCTTCAGCCTCATGCTGGCCGAACGCTGATATTGCGGCTCCTGCGGATTAAACGGGTTGGTGCGGATAAAGACGCTGAGATAACCGGCCACCGACTGCTGGCTCCGGAGCTTTTCGGCAGCCCGGCTGCAGAATTCGGCTGACGCTTCAGATAATTCCCGGTATTCCGTTAACCGGCGGCTGAAACTGCGCGAGCAAACGATCTGCTGCTTGGCCGGCGCTATCGCTTCCAGTTCCAGACACGGAATGCCGTTCAACTCCAGTACGGTTCTGGCCACGGTGATGTTGAACTGTTCCTGCAGGCGCTCAGCCGGCTGGCGGGCCAGATCCCCGGCCGTATGAATGCCTAACGGGTTTAAGCGGGCGGCGATGCGCGAACCGATACCCCAGACTTCACTGACCGGCACGATGCGCATTAGCTTTTCCCGGCGCACCGGGTCCGACAGGTCCAAAACACCGCCGGTCTGCGGCCATTGCTTGGCGGCAAAATTGGCCAGCTTCGCCAGCGTCTTGGTCGGCCCCATGCCGACACAGACCGGAATGCCGGTATTCCGCCCCACAGTTGCCTGGATCTCTTGGCCATAAGCCACAGGGTCTTTCAGGCACACGCCCGTCAAATCCAGGAAAGCCTCGTCGATCGAATACACCTCCACGACCGGCGCAAACTCCTCCAGGACCGACATGACCCGAGCCGACAGGTCCCCGTATAAGCTGTAATTGGAGGAAAATAACTGAATGTGGTGTTTATTAATCAGATGCCTGACCTGGTACACGGGCACGCCCATTTTGATGCCCAAGTTTTTGACTTCCTGGCTGCGAGAAACGATACAGCCGTCATTATTGCTGAGCACGGCCACTGGCCGGCCCATCAGGTCCGGTCGAAATAGGCGTTCGCAGCTCACATAAAAGTTGTTGCAGTTGACCAGGGCGATCATCGGTACCATCACAGCGGATGGATCACGGCCGTGACCACGCCCCACACTACCAGTTCCAGGCCTTCGTTCACGATGATATCGGCATAGGCTGGGTTTTCAGCGGCTAGCCGCCACTGTCCGGCCTCCATTTTCAGGCGCTTAACGGTCAGGGCGCCGTTCACAGCGCAAATCACCACTTTGCCGGCTACCGGTTCCAGGGAGCGGTCCACGACCAGGATATCGTTCGGGTGAATGCCGGCGCCGAGCATCGATTCGCCCTCGGCCCGGACAAAGAACGTGGCCGCCGGCTTCTTGACCAGCAGTTCGTTCAGATCCAAGGTTTTCTCGATGTAGTCGTCGGCTGGCGAGGGGAAGCCGGCCGCCACCTTGCCAGTGAACAGCGGCAGCAGCACCCGCCGAGCGCGAGCAGGCCGCCAGAGATCCGTCGCGAGTGTTCGTATCAGCAATTGATCCATAATGCCCTCGAAAAAAGATGATTATTGTTGTTCTCTTTTTGTTCTCTTTCTCTGGCATTCTAGGCGTTTTTGGGTAGGTTGGCAAAAAATAAACCCAGGAGCAATATGGCACGTGTTCTGTATTGGTTGACACAACGCCAGCCTTTCTCCTATAGAGCCGCGACACGCTGCGCTTTTATTTTCGGTCTTCTCGGGTTACAGTCGCGGTTTTTTGCTTACAGTCAGACCCTATCTCATGCGTTACACCATTTTCAGCCTTGTTCTTTTCTTGCTTTCATCGTGCGCCGCCCAATCCCATCCCGGTCGAACCAATGCCGATGGCTGCCACACCGACCGTAAAACCGGCGATTATCATTGCCATAACCCGAAAAGATCGGCTATCTCACCATCTGAAGCACGAACAGCAGGGATGGCTTCATTCTCCCGGCCCACCGAAATCACCCATTCAGACAGTCTACTTCAGCTGGATTACGAGGGGTTTACCGTCTGGCTGGATTGCGCCCGGCGGGGAGCGGTCAAATTCCGGTACAACGCCCAGCACGACACCGGCAGTGCCAAGCGGTACGACCAGTTCTTCCTGGATCCGCAGGTGCCGGCGGCATGCCAGCAAACCAACACCCAAGCCTATGGCCATAATTATGACCGCGGCCATTTGGTGCCGGCCAACCATCTTGACGCCTCGGCATCAGCTATCAAAGCGACGAACACCCTGACCAACAAGTTCTGTTGCGTTAGCAGAGAGATCGTCGTTTTCGGTAAGCTATTGCGCTCAACCAGCACCGCGTAAATTACTCTCATGATCGATTTCAAAGGCCACCGCATCGAAAAAGCCATCATTCTGACCTGCGTCCGCTGGTATCTGGCTTACCCACTCAGCTATCGGAACCTGAAGGAAATGATGCGCGAGCGTGGGATCGAAGTCGACCATTCCAACATTTACCGCTGGGTCCGGAAGTTCACGCCGAAGCTGGAGGCCGTTTTCCGGAAAGGCAACAAGCGCCCGGTCGGCAAGAGCTGGCGAGCAGACGAGACGTACATCAAAATCAAGGGCCAGTGGCGCTATCTCTATCGTGCCGTCGACCGGGATGGCCAAACCATTGACTTCCTGCTGACGGCCCACCGCGACAAGCAGGCCGCTCTTGATGCACTCCAGGAAGAAACCGGCCATGCGTTCGAGATCCGCCAGAGCAAATACTTGAACAATTTAGTTGAGCAGGACCACCGGGCCATCAAAAGGATCATCAGGCCCATGCTCGGCTTCAAAACCTTCAACTCGGCCTATTGCACTTTGTGTGGAATTGAACTGATGCACATGATAAAGAAAAGACAGATGACCTCGACCGAAGGACACATTCTCTCGGTCGCTAAACAGTTCTATTCCTTGGCCGCTTAATTCCATCAGCCGATACTCCTTCTGCGCCTAGCGAAAATTAACGCAACAGAACCGATATTGTGAGCCGGACCAGATTTTCGCTTGCAGCTAATTTGAGCTGAAAAACGGGGTAACTGCAAGCCCGGCCATTTTCAAATGCAAGCCCTTACAGTCGATCTCAAATAGCTTCGAAATATAGTCAATACCGCATGCCCCAGTTTCGTTGCTTCTATACCTGCATAACGACGCTTATCCTTTTCGGACAGGCTGGTAAAAAGTCGCTGCATTTTCACTTCAATGGCTTGTTCGTAACCGATCACTCGCTTTTCAATCTTTCGCTGGTTAAAGCGTTTTATTATCGTCGATTTTCTGGATCAGTTCAGGGAAGTTGTTTTTGGCAGTATCCTAAGATAGAAAGAGTGCATCACAATGATTTAGGGAATCATATGAAGATGACTGATCATAATATTTTGTCATTTTTCTTTTAGTTAGTTTACATCAAAAATAACATGCAAAAAATTCAGTGCAAAGTGAACTTTAACGTCAAAAGGTAACATGCACAAAAGTGACTCTCTCTGTATGTTACTGCCTCCATATTTTGCCAAAAAGGTAACAGCACCGAATCATGAGAATAAGTAATAAAAAAGTGAGGAATAAGTGATAAAAAAGCGAACAAAATCTTAAGAAAAAGTCATGAATTGCCGGTCTTTGTCTATGTCATGACTGAGTACTGATACACGTCAATTACTCTCGCGATCAACCGACAATAGCTCCTCCAGACCAGTCCTTCAAGATAATAATAGATGACTCAATCTATCTGCATGGTCCCAGCCCCATTGTTAAATAGACAACCAGCAGATCAGGGTGTAATCAATATTTTTTACCAAAACAAGTAAATAGAATGTATTAAAACAAGCAAATAGAATGTGTTAAAACAATTAAATTACGAGGAAATTGGGTATCCTCGACGAATTAAGTAATAACTGCAAGCCTCTTTGGGTTTGTTGAAAAAGGCTACGCTGGATTTGTCGTGAATTGATGAATGAAGCGATGTTGCTTTCCCTGTAACACTTAATTTAACCTCAGTTCGATTTAAACATTCGAGATAAACGGCAACAGTTCGGCATACCGCAGATTGAGAGCCGGTTTTTTCTCTTGTAAGAATAAGCCACTAGGCCGGCCACAACATTGGAAAAGTAATTGAGCAGAGAGCGGTGCCGTGAATGCTTCAGGTCAAGAATGTTTTTCAGTTGATCATTGATGGTTTCAATGAGGCTGCGTTTACGCGACAGCAGTTTATCAAAGGCATCGGTAGCTTGAGCTTTCATGTTCTTTTTCAAGGTGGTCATCAATGTCACATCCTGATTAGCCAGCACCTGTGCTAATTTTATTGATATGACTACACTAGAGAGTGTGAAAGTATTAAAACACCTGGGCAAACTGAGATTGAAGCAGGAAAAAATTCCCGCTTCTATAATTAAGAAAGGCGGCATCAGGAATTGGATTAATAAACACGGGATATCGTCTATTACCAATTACCCAGGCTTGAACGATGAAAAACAAACTGCAGTCCGCCAGAGTTTCACACTTAAAGAATGGCTGTTTGCTATCCAATCAATGAAAGTTCTCCGATTAAAAATTGCCCATCATATTAATTGAAATTTGATCAAGCACTTCAATTTTAGCTTAGAAATTATCAGGAAAATTCTTGTCAGTTCGTTACAGAACCAGGCAATAAAGCTGGTCAGTTTTTAACTGTAGCCAGCACTTTAACCTCATTTGGCTCTTTAGGTTCGTCCGGCACATATTCAAACAGCTCTTCAATCCTGCAATTAAAATATTGGCATAACCTGTCCATTACATCTTTTTCAATTCGCGTAAAATTTTCATGATAAAGACGCGTGATAGTTCCTCTGTTGATATTAGTGTCTCGTGCCACATCACTGATTTTTAATTTGCGCTCACCCAAAATGCGCGATAAATAGCATCGAATCATATTGCTCCATAAAAAAATAATCTTCTATAGATCAAAATATCTTGCAATAAATCATTTTATGCTTAAAATGATCTCCAGAAGATCATAAAGACCTATTAGTTAAAATTTGATCTTACTACAGATTATTTATTTTTGGAGATTTATTATGCACACGACCTACCCCCCGGGCTTTGACTGGCACTCGATTGATCTCTTCGGTAAGCGCCTGTTACTGCCTAGAGCGTTAGTGAAACAACTCGCCGAACAAGTGGAGATCAATAGAGAGCAAGAGCTTCTTCAATCAGAGATTGATGCCACGATTAAGAACATGATGCTGTATGGCGACTTAAGTTTAGAACAGCTGCGTGACAACTTACTCGCTTTCACCAAGCAACCTCAACAAACCATGGCCCAGGAAGCGTCAAAGCCCAAACCCAATCGTACAGGGAAATACATCAAAATTTTTGATATTGAAACAATTCTGCTGCGTGCACGCGATAAAACCGCTACACGCAATGTTCTAGCTGTAATGAAACGCTTCAAAGAGGGCGATAATGGCGAACGTTTATTAAAAATAGTGCCTACCAATTTTATAACACAGATACAAAGGCTAAAAACTCAGTATCCCAACTGCAAAAATTTCCTCGACTATGTCGAATCATTTACGATGTTAGCTAAAAAACAACCGTATCCGGCATTTTATTTTCCCCCAGTGCTATTGATAGGTCCTCCCGGCATAGGCAAAACTGCTGTTGTTAATGCTATATCTGAGTTAGCGGGAGTTGCCAGTCGGCAAGTAGATTTAGCTTCTACAACAGCGGGCATGATATTGGGCGGCATGAGCACGCAATGGTCAGATGCGAAATCCGGCGTTGTTATCGATTTATTACGCGATAACGATGCCGCTAACCCAATCGTTATTCTAGACGAACTCGATAAAGCCTCTTCTTCATCTAAATACGATCCCCTCGGGCCACTGCATTGTTTGCTAGAACAGCGTACCGCAATGAAATTTATCGATGAAGCTCTGGATTTGCCATCCAATGCATCACATGTTTTATATGTAGCGACAGCTAACACAAGTAAAAATATTCCAAAGCCTATCTTGAGCCGTTTCATCGTGCTTCAAATTGACGCGATGAGCCCCGAACAGCATTGCCAAGTTACGCAGTCTATTTATGCATCATTACTTCAGCACCATGAATGTGCGGCACTATTTAAGCGAATATTATCGAAACCCGTAGTTGAAGCGCTAAGGAATCATTCACCACGCATCATTAAAGCAATATTGCGACGTGCACTAGCGCAAGCAGCAATGCGCAATTTTAATGCAAAAAAGCTTACGATCATTCCGGAAGATTTAATATTTTCAGAGGCCGAATTACTTGACAGTGGACTTTACGACGGCAGTCGGCCGTTCGGCTTTGCACATTAATTTTTTAACATTATTTATAATTTTAGAAGCAATTTTATGAACATTGAAATCAGTGAAAGCATTGAAACCACCATCACTAAAATCTGTGAAAACTGCGGCAAAACATTCACAGTATCGACAGCAAAAAGGCGTGGCAGAGTGCAAAAATACTGTTGTCACCGATGCGGCACCCTTTTTCATTGCCGACATGTCAGAGATAGAGAAACACATAACACGCGTATTGCCGAATATTTTCAGAAAAATCCCGAGAAACGTTTTTTGGCATCGACTAAAAAGTCTGCCAAAGACAGAGGATTCTTATTCGACTTATCAGAAGAATGGTTTAAAGAACGCTTAGATAAAGGTGTCTGTGAAGTCACCGGATTACCGATTAAGATCAAGCAGTACAAGAAGAAGGACGTCGGACAAAGGGGATTTTATAGTCCATCCGTCGATCGAATAGATAATAATATGGGCTATATCCCTTCAAATTGCCGGCTTGTATGCTGGGGATATAATATCGGCAAACATGAATTCACCGATCGGGACTTAAATGCGTTAGCGGTCGCGTTATTAATTCAAAGTATCCCGCCCAGCATGAAAAATGATTTTTTAGATTTAATGCCACGAGTACTGTTAGCTTCTCTACCATCAGGCCACCAGCTTTTTTAGGGATTTTCACGTCACCAAATCGCAGACGAGCAACGTCGGGCTGATCAGCAACTAGTACAGGAATTCTCAAATAATGAAGAAAGCTTACGACCTGGAAACATCAGTCAGCGCCGTGGCTCGCTTTGTCCGTCAGATCGGCTATCGCTATAAAAAAACGCTTCGCCAGTGAACAGCAGCGCGAGGATGTCGCTATAGCTCGAGAGCAATGGCAAGCCTGGCAGAAATCTGCGATCTGTCGAAGTTAGTGTTTCTGGACGAAACGGGCATATCCACGGATATGATCTGTCGCTATGGTCGGGCCTTGGGCGGTGCTCGCTGTCGAGATGCCGCACCGGCAGGTCATCGACAAACCATGACCTTTATTACCGGCCTGCGTGCTGACGGGCTTACAGCCCCCGGGTGCCTGGACCAGGCCATGACCGGTGAGAGCTTCAAGGAATACTGCGCTCGCAACTGGAGCCGACCTTGAAGTCCGGAGACATCGTCATCTGTGACAATCTGCCGGCGCATAAGGTGGCGGAAGTCCAAGCCACGGGGCGACGATCAAATACCTGCCGCCCTACAGTCCTGACCTGAATCCGATCGAGCAGATCTTCGCCAAGCTGAAGGCACTTTTGCGCAAAGCCGCTAAGCGTACTTACGACAAGCTTTGGCAGCTCATTGGTAAACTAGCGGATAAGTTTCAGGCGGATGAATGCCTCAATCTCTTCAGGCATTCAGGTTATGTTTCTACGTAATAGATAAATGTTCTAATTCGATCAACAAATCAGGATCAAATCCGGTATTTTCCTTCGGATAGCCTCTCGGGTTTGCTATAACTCGCGATCCTTGAAAGGTATAATCCACGGCAAGATGAGTATGTCCATGCAGCCAGAAAGTGTTCGGTTGTCCCATTAAAGACTCCCATTGATTGGCATAAGCGGCATCAAGATGATTCACCGTTTTGGTCTTGGCCAGCGATAAGACCGACGGTGCATGATGAGTTACTATCACGGTTAGCCCATCGAAAGCTTCACTCAGACGGTCACGCAGCCATTTCCGAGTTCGTTCGTTACGTTTTATAAAATCCAGAGGCTGGACTTTGTGATAACTACGCACCCTGATTTTCTTAAAATCCGTCATGCTTTGTTCAGCCTCCCACTCAGCCACTGCTGTATTGCCGGTAGCTGAATAATCCGTCCAGCCAGTCGCGCCCAAAAAGCGCATGCCTCCTAAAATCCATTCATCACAGTCCAATACCCGCACACGTTCGCATGCCGCTGCGCGCATTTTTGCTAGCGTATAATCCAGGTGGCCTTTATAGTATTCGTGATTGCCCGGGACATAAATCACCGGACACGAAAATGTTTCGCTCGCCCAGGCAATACCGCGCGCTTTAATGTCGATATCGCCGGCCAACACAACGACATCCGCCTCTTGCGCATGCAACGACGGGGTGAAGGGATGGATCTCATTGTGAAGATCGGAAAGCAAATGGATTTTCATGATTTTATGGTTTTCCTGTTGTTCATGGCTTACTGTCTAGCGACTGGTTAATCATTTATCTTGCTGTCATTTCTCTTGCACATTACGATGACTGCAGGCTTCAAATAAAAATTGTCGTGCAACCGGGTGACGAAACTTATCTGAAGATTAGACGGCCTCGCTCATGTTTATGCACAATTTCCATAATTCAATCAGATACTGCACATCAACCGAAGCCCGATGCCGTTCTTTCACTATTGCCCTGGCTTCCAGCTTCAAAGTTTCGTATAGCTGCCAACGCTTTTTCTCATCGTGCTCTATTTTCATGAGCAGCGGCAGCATGACCGCATCGGAATGAACAACTCTAAACTGAGCATGACCGAGCGAAGATCCTGCGCTATAGAGAACATCTATCCAATTTTCATCAAAGGCACCACCATCGGCATAAAGTATCTCGCCTTGCGTAATCACTTGATTCATCCGACTGCAAAGATAACTGGGATGAACGCCTTGTTCCCGACACTGCTTCCGGCTGATACCATGAATTTGCTGGGCGTTGTAATCCCAGTCGATCCATTCATCGACCGCATACGGATTAATCAGATGACTCTCGATCGCACCCGATGGATCTGACCAGGCAATTTCTATGGGATAACTGTCCATACTGAGCGAACTGGCTTCAATATCCAGAAAACGCGGCATCGCTATATCGCTAATTCTGTCCATTTTGTCCCTTTATTTGATGATGAAATTCCCTAGCCAATTGATAACCGACAAGCTCAGCCAATTCATCTTCCAGGCAGTCGGTGCACTGCATACCGCCTTTTGCCTGTTTGCTCTGGCAATCGCTGCAGGTGGAAAACGTCGTTGGATAAGCCGGGTAACTTTGAACCAGCTTAATCGCCAGTTCAATGGCCTTTACCGCTTGTTGATTTACAAGCATAGTACTTTCCCTTCATCAAAAGCCGCAGAGACATTAGATTTGGGATAGCCGCGCGGGTTGCTAACAATACGAACCTCGGACACTTTATAATCAACCGGCACATGGCTATGGCCGTGGCACCACAGATCTATTTTGTCCGCCCTATTCGAAATAAAGGCTTCCAGATTTGATGCATACGCATGGTTATCGATGATTGGCGGCAAGGAACGCATGGACGGCGCATGATGAGTCACAATCACCGTCTTGCCGTTATGCGCTGTATCCAGCTGCTCGGTTAACCAGTTCATCGCATCCCGATGCAGCAAATAAGCCACGGTGGGCGAGAAAAACTCAGGATCGAAGCCGAAAGTGCTGTCCGGATTCATGAGCCATAACGCCTTTTCCTTGTTCTGATTGTTCTTCCACCAGTGTTGACATTTAATGTAGTGATAATCGTGCATAGTGCGTTCGGCCTCTGCAACGGCATAGGGTGAATAGTTGTCAAAACTCGTCCATAACGTGGTACCCAAGAATCGGGTGCCCTGGAGGATGACAGCGTCATTGTCGAGCAAATGAATGCCCAATGCTTTGGCTGTTAAGCGCATGTCATCAATGATCGCCAGATCTCCATCATAATATTCATGATTGCCCGGCACATAAACGATCTCTTTATTAGCGAAGCGATGCCTGGCCCATTCCAACCCCTGGGTTCCTTCCCCGATGTCGCCAGCCAGTACAATGACGTCAGCCTCTTCAGGGTAACTGAATCTCAAACAGGGGTAGTTCTCATAGGGATCAAAGCTCTGCTGAGCATGCTCCGTATGCAGGTCACTCGTTAAAAAAAGCTTCATAGTGCACGACTCCAATACTGGTTGGTCACATCCTGCTCATCGCGAGCGGTGTGGAAATTCTTCCAATGCTGCCAGACGTATTCGGCATCTGGATGCTCGCCAGGGCAGCCATGCAACTGGTACCAGCGTCCCGATTGGGTCTGAATCAACCTCTGGTCTTGATCAAATGATTGTATAGCCGATGACACGCGGCCAGCCCTTTCTTGCCGCACATAACCGATCAGATGATGCGTGGATTGCTCATGGTCGTCATAAATAACGGCTTTGATCGACCAGGCGGCGATGGCGGTTGGCACGTCAGTTTCAGGTTTGGGGATGCTGTACAGCATTTTCTTATCTCCTTTTATCGAATCAGTATTTGTTCGCCGGCAAGGTTAGCAACACCACCCAGTGCAACGCCGGTGACTGCAATCCCATTACTTAGGCGATCATGGTAATAAACATGATGGTGACCATGAAAAATATGTCGGGCTCCGATCGCTTCAGCCAGTTCATCGATGACGGCAAAGCCGTGCCAGTGGCTGCTGGGGGCTTCATGGGTGACCAGGATATCGGCTCTCACCTTTTCCTTCATCCGCTCGAATTCGTGCTTCCAGATGGCACCCTCAATATGCAGAGGCATTTTCTTTACCGTTCGAGGTTGATATTTCAGCCAATGGTTTTTATCGATCCATTTCGACAGGTCACCCGGCCTCCAGATCCGGCCCATGAAGATGCCCCCTAACCCGGCAATTCTCAGCCCGTCCACCTCAATCACCTTCAAATGCAGGTTGTTATAAGCAAGTGCGGAATGAAGGAGATGGTCATATTCGCTTTGCGAGTCAAAATCATGGTTGCCAGGGATCCAACAGATCTGTGTCATGCCAATAATGGCGCTCAGGTAATTTTCCAGCGGCATCTCCAGGTTGTAATCGCCCAGCAGCACCACCGCTTCAGGGCGGTACTGATAGACCGCACTAATCACATTCGCGAAGTAGCCATGCGGATCACCGCAAAAAAGAATTTTGTTGTCAGGCATAGATTAATTTTTTTCCTTTAAGAGGCATGACGCCAATAAATTTAACCACTCAGAAATCCTTCTCTAACCATGCAGATTGCATGGGTCCTGATAGCATCTGATAAGCATTTTTTCTGAACAATAGCGGCAGTATTAGCCGGCAAAATTTCGATGTTCAATAGCTGGATATCTGTAAGCCGTGAGATATCGGGGTAATCTTTGCCAACGGCGTCTCATATTTTCAATGGTTCTAGCCGGCATCCCCATGTGCGCTTCCATAATGCCCTTTGCAGTCAATGATAATTAATAGGCTTTAGCCGTTTCTATATCAGGCGTCCTTAAATACCATAGAACCCAACTCATCGTTTCAACAGGACAGAGGCCAACCAGTGCGCTCATCGATCCGTGCCGCGTACTGGTTAATAAAATCAACCATGCCTACTGTTTTGGCATCACCGCCTGCCGGCACGATAGACAATCGGCTGTTTTTTATCGCGATTGTGAGCGTAGCCTTTGGCATACCGTTTTTCTCGATATCCCAGGCGACGGATTCCTCCAACAGCATCACCAGACGCGACCAGCCTAACCCCAGGCCATATACAGACGAGACCGCGGGCTCGTGTTTTGAGCCACCCAAATTGTGGCGTTCAA
This sequence comes from Methylobacter marinus A45, assembly GCF_000383855.1. Lineage (GTDB taxonomy): Bacteria > Pseudomonadota > Gammaproteobacteria > Methylococcales > Methylomonadaceae > Methylobacter > Methylobacter marinus. Next base: position 3,241,538 of record NZ_KB912877.1, on the reverse strand, counting down.
CATGCGCACGACAACGGGTCGCCAGCCAGTGGTTGGCTTCGTAAGTCGCCGCCGGGGCACCGCATAGTTCACAGGTAGCGAAAGACATCGTCTCCGCCATTGCAACGACGCCGCGGCTGTAATCATTACTGGGAGCATGATAAAAGCGCAAACCGCCTAATTTCTCTTTGACCTGCACTGCTCTGGTATCCGGTACGTGCCCGGTTAACAAGGCCGACACCGTATCAATCAAGCCATACCAGCCATCGCCGCAGGCAAATCCCCAGCCCATCAGGGTCTGCTGAGGCGACTCGTACCGATACAGATGGGGGTATTTCTGGCATAAAAAGCGATCTAAAGTTTTATTCATCGTAGTACCTTAAGCTATTCAGGCATTCCTGAGGGAATGCGGCTTTTTTCAGATGACCCAGACGGCTTTCACTACCAAACGAAGCCCATAGGTTGACCAGTGGCTTCCGAAGCCGGCTTAACTAAATCATCGGTGTCAATCACCCGCCGTTTCCTGGCTTGGGGACGTCTTGCAGCACTGGCGACAGCGCGAATCAATATCTGCTTGATTTGCCGCGGCGAGTAATCGTCGAGCGCTGCCAGGACCGCCTCACTCAGCTGAGAATCAAAGCTATCGACGACCCCTTCTTGCGCCAGCACCGACCGGTAGACGGAGTGACAAACCGCGCGCCGATGCTGGCCTTCGATAGAATTGATGGTCAATACAACGAAACGCGACAACAGGGGCGCTGAAATGCGGTCAAGCTCATTGGCCGTCGCCACATAGAGCACATGGCTGGCATTACTGGGCACATCCAGCGCTTCATCGACAAAGCGTTCCGACGCCTCGCGTTCGAGCAGTGTGTACAAGGCGCCTAATGGATCGTATTTGGAGGTCTGGCTCACCTTATCGATCTCGTCCATGACCAGGATGGGATGAGCCGAGTCGCCGTCCCGCAACAAGTCAATGACACAGCCCGTCTTGGCTTCCGCCCAGACTGAGCTCATACCCGCCAGTACAAAGGAGGCCGTCGCCGAGGCCATATCCATGATTCGGCACTGCACATCCAATAGTTGGGCCACCGCTCGCACTACGGCGGTTTTGCCGACACCGGGCGGCCCTGCCAACAGGACCGGCGGGAAACGCATGTGCCGACCTTCTGCCCTGACTTGAGATAGCGCGGCAAAGTGCTCAAGAAAATCCAGGAATTCCAAGCAATTGGGATACTGCTCTTTCAGACCTTGAAGCGCGACCATGAAGTTATCGGGGATAGGCTTGAGCAGCCGAATACCGGTGTCGGCCTCCAGATCAAATTTCTTCAAAATGCTTTTCATACTTTTTTCCGTGGGCTCCAGATCCGCCTGGCGTTTCCGTAATACCGCTATATCGAATACCTGCACACCCGGCATCGCATCGGGAAAGCGAGCCTGTGCCTGTGACCGCTTTGGCTTTTTACGCCGACGGGAAGACGGCTGGATTGCCTGCAGGTATTTGTCTGCTTGAAAGTCAAACAGTCCATCATCAGCCAGCGTATCAAAGAGATCCAGAGTGTCGGCGGTGAGCGGGTCTGACGCAAACGCGTAGCCTGACCTAATGGCTTTACGCTGAACTTCCAGCTGCTGCCAGCGTTCGCGGATAAATCGATTACGGTTCGCCGGTGTTTTCTTAGTTTTACGTTTCATAGCAGCGTCATCCCCTGGGTAGAAAGGAAAAGGAAAAACAATAGACATTTCCCCTAGTTATCTATTTGCTAGACAATATATAGCAAACACAGCTGTTTGCCAATTTTTTTATAAGCCGTTAAATCGTATTAGGACTTGGGAAGTAAAGAATGAGAATAAAAGACGACTAAAGCAGTTGCGACAACAGCAACCGCGTCGCCAAAGGCAGGTGTTCAGAGGGAGCTGGCAGTTGGTTTTCGAGCACCAGCGTAGCATCGCTCACACGGATAATGCCCCAGTTGTCAGGCAAATCGAAACGTCGGCTGAGAGGCCTCGGTGACGGGGGGCCTTCCTTTTCTTGAGGCACTATCAACCAGAGCCGCTGCTCGCTGAAACGGTCAATCAGCGGCTGTAAACTTTTGCGGCTGGCTTTGAACATCACCGCCACCAGTTCCGTCACAAAGATGCTTTTATCCGCTCCCCGGCCAATCAGAATCGTATCACATGACGCTTTGGCCTTTAGCCCCACTGTATCCAGCTGAGTGACAGGGGCTGAATAGCCTAACAATAAAGGATCGGTTTGACGTAACAGCAGCCAGACCTGCTGCTTAAAAGCCAGGCTTTGCTTGATCTCATCATCCTCCCCCAACGTCGGTCTTTTAACACCACGGCCTCGTGCGGTAGCATGGTTGGACAGTGCTTCCCGATAGTGTTGCCAAGTATTCAGTAGATCCAGCCGGCGAATCTTGCCTTCATACAGATCGGCAGCCAGTTGCTCAAAAATGGCTTTTGGCGCCACCCGACCAATTTTTTCCAGGATTTCAAGGGCTTCGGCTGATACTTTATCGGGAATAGCGGCCGGCGTTTTTACCCCCGACCAATGGCTTGTTTGCAATTCGACAGCAAACGCCGCCGCGTTCAAATAGCGCCACAAAGAAGAGATTTGAATGCCCTGTTGCTTCGCGTGTTTTTTGAGCCAGTCGCTGAAACTGCTCGCCCCTGGATGCCAGGTGACTTTTTCACGGGTTTCAAGCAAATATGCCGCCTCTTGGCGCCAGTCAAAATTGCGGAGTTTGGACATAAGGAAGATAACGATAGCCAGCAAGGAGCCTCATTATAGCGGATACGGGCTACTTTATTGAATGCAGGCTCACTGCGAGGCATGCCCAAGCGTCTGCATCATGAAACTTCAGAGTCACATAGACATAATCCCAAACGCTGAACGGCTTGCCAGGACGCAGACGATGCCAATGGCTGGAATTGCGCTGATACCATTGGAATCAAGCTCAAGCTAAAATTGATTATTGAGCTGATCTCAGATTCTGGATCTGGCTCACTACTTGTTCGTCTTCTACAATAAAAACGTCAACATCCTAGTATTTTCACTAGGGTGAAGCCATAGTCGAATTAGTACTGTCTACCTGTAGTTTCTTGATTTCATAATCGCGATTTCTTGCACTTATCCGGTATTTTCATCTCAGATTAACTGATTTTATAAAATCAGATTTTCTCGCATTAGTTGCACCTGTTTTTTAGTCTTCTCACATTAAGTGATTTTATCGGTTGGAATTTCTCACATTATTTGATTTTATCTCAAGTCAACAACTAAAGTTATCAACTTTGCCTTGGGCACTTTATTGAGGGGGGAAGCCGCAGAATTTGGAAAAAATCGTATGCTAAGACCGGATTTGTCAGATTGAACTCTAAGAATTTATGCGGGTTTTGTCAGGAAATACTGGAACAGACTCTATGCTGACGCGATTTTCAGCTTATGCCCGACGTCTGGTTGAGGTATAGCTTAGGAAGACGTGTCTCGAACAATTTGAGCTCAGGATCTGGCACTGCAGTAAACGTTGAATTCTCGTTTGGGGTCCAATGACTTGCCTGTCGCCACTCTGCTCTGCATGGCTGCTAAAGGCCACAGACTAGACGGACGCCCCCCCCTGAAGCCGAACGTCTCTTCTGGATCCAGGGTATGTAAAAACGCTTCATCTGTTAAAATAACCTCTGTTCGTATATGGACTCAGGTTAATTAAGCACGCTTTACAGCTGTCACAATCCCCCATCTTGCTAGCAGCAGGTAAGGCTAATTTCTTTAAGAATATAACTGACAAATAACTATTGTTTTGGACACCCAAATTTATCTCGATTACGCTGCAACAACCCCCATGGGACCAGAAGCGGCTGAAGCACTTGCTAGTTGCCTTACTTTAACAGGCAACTTCGCAAACCCTGCATCTTTGCAACATGATTTTGGTGAACGAGCCAATGACATTGTTGAGAAATCCAGAATTGAAATTGCAACCTTTTTGAACTGTAAAGCTAATGATCTGATTTTTACATCAGGCGCAACCGAATCTAATAACTTAGCCTTAATGGGCGTTGCTCTTACATACCGTAACAAAGGCAACCACATAATCACCTCTGCCAGTGAGCACAAGGCAGTGCTTGATACTTGTAAACATCTTGAATCAATTGGTTTTCAAGTTACCTATCTTCGTCCAGACATTAATGGCAGGTTTGATCTGGAATGCATTCTGACTGCACTAACTAACGAAACTATTCTTGTGTCCTTAATGCATGTCAATAATGAGATCGGTGTCATTCACGATATTGATCGAATTGCTCAAGCACTCAAGCAAAAAAATATTTTTTTCCATGTTGATGCAGCACAAAGCGCCGGTAAGATACCAATAAATTTGGCCAAATCATCTATAGATTTGCTATCGATTTCAGGTCATAAGATGTATGGACCTAAAGGTGTCGGCTGTCTGTATGTTCGTAATCGGAAAAGAATGAATTTAACTCCGTTGTTTCATGGCGGCGGGCAAGAACACGGTTTGCGCCCCGGCACACTACCAACCCATCAAATCGTAGGCATGGCTACCGCATTTAGATTGGCAAACGCGTCCATAGATAGCGACTTTCAACACGCAAAAGCACTACAACAGGCATTAACCGGCCAACTGAATACATTAGAGGGCGTATATTTTAACGGTGACCAGAAAAACAAGTTGCCCAATATAATCAATGTCAGCTTTGAACATGTCAGCTCTGATTCTTTGATCATTGCGCTTAGAGGTGAAATTGCCATTGCTTCAGGATCGGCATGCAACAGTGGCGCAGTTGAAGCTTCTCATGTATTAAGATCGATGGGCATTGAAGGCGATCGGCTTTATGGAGCAGTTCGCATTAGTTTCGGTCGTTATACGACTGACACTGAAATTCAGCGAGCAGGACAGCGAATTTGCGAAGAAGTCACTCGCTTGAGAGCACTTGCATTAGAGTAAATCGGAAATCCTATGCTGGGTAAAAAGGTTCTAAATAATGTTTATTGGCACTGTAGTTTGACCATTAAGCAAAAGGGCGAAATACAGCAAACTGTTGCAGAAGCGGAGTCGTTAGCCAATTTAACTGCTGGAGATAACTACAACGTCGTCAAATATGATGGCAAAAGCAAGGTTCTTTCTTTATTGTGGTATCCAGATTTTTTTGAAGAGCCATTTCCAGCCTTACAGAAGAGCTATCGGATTGATCTGCTTGCTCAGCGTGTTGAGAAACGCAGCTATGAGTTATCCTTAAATCCCCCCATCTTGCATCGTAAGGAATTATTACTTAAGCAAGATGATCCCCGCATCTCACAATTTCGTGAACTCACAGAAACGGCTGAGCAGCTTGGATTATTTGAAAATCCAATACAAATTGGCTTCAAACAAGCCTGGGATACGTTAATCAATGAAAAAGGCTTCCAGCTCATTGATCAACAGTTCGTGCCAATTGGCAACGATGTAACAATTGATGCTCAAGCCATTGAAGAAACCCAAAGCGCATCCATTGCCAGATATTTAACCGCGCTTTCACGTAGCAACCTATCTGCTCCGATACAATGCCTGGCTCGACATGGCTTCTTGGATGGTTCATTATCCGTATTCGACTACGGTTGCGGCAAAGGTGATGACATTCGCAACTTATCCGCAAACGCCATCTCAGTTTCTGGCTGGGACCCACATTATGCTCCAGATCAACCCAAACAGACTGCGGATATAGTCAATCTTGGCTTTGTCATTAATGTCATCGAAAACTATCAAGAACGACTTGAAGCATTATTAGGGGCCTATGAGCTAGCACAACAAGTCTTAGTCGTATCAGCTATGCTATTCAACCAAAATGCTTTCAAAGGACAAGCCTTTAACGATGGTGTAATTACTCAACGCAACACCTTTCAAAAATACTTTACTCAAACGGAATTAAAAGAATTTTTAAGTGACGCGTTAGAAACCGATGCCATTCCAGTGGCGCCTGGTATTTTTTTTATTTTTAAGGATCAGAATGCAGAACAACGGTTTTTGCTCGGTCGGCAACGTAGTCAGCGCAGCATTCTAAGGCTATCGCGCCGACCTTCATTGCCTGCGTTACCTAAACTTTCCAGGAATGAAAAAAAGTATATTGCTTTTAAACACTTAATTGATCCTCTGTGGCAACAAACATTAGAATTAGGTCGTCCACCCGACAAATCAGAAATTGAGTCACTGATTGAACTCACCGAAGTATTCGGTACTGTTAATAAAGCGCTTAGCTTTATGTTGGACCAGCAGGATGACTCTCTGCTGGAGCAAGCTCGCCAAAGTCGGATAGACGATTTAATAACCTATTTTGCCCTACAAACATTCTCAAAGCGAAAGCCCTACAAGCATTTAGAGGCTGGTTTACAAAAGGACATCAAGGCATTTTTCGGGGATTACCCTAATGCATTAGCAACGGCAAAATCTGTTTTATTCCAGATTAGCAATGCCGAACTGATTGCATCCGCCTGCCAACAAGCCACTGAACGAGGACTCGGCTATCTCGATGAAGGCGAAGCGTTGCATCTTCATACCAGCTTCGTGCAAGAGCTTCCGGCGTTACTTAGAATTTATATTGGTTGCGCCACTGTTTTATATGGCGACATTGAACAGACCGACTTAATCAAAATCCACATCCAGTCGGGAAAACTCAGTTTAATGCGCTATGATGATTTTGAAAATCAACCTTTACCGCGTTTGTTAGAGCGGGTCAAAATTAATCTGCGCGAGCAAAGCTTCGACTTATATGAATATGGTGAAGAGTTCGAGCCAACTTACCTGTATCTAAAGTCGCGTTACATTAATGAGGAGTTTCCACATTATGCAGAGCAACTCAATTTTGATGAGCAACTTCAAACCTTTAATTTATTCGATCTCAGTGGCTATGGGCCAAAACCAGATGAGTTCCGCCAAACTTTGGCATATGCTCGTTGGGAAATTGAAGGATTTAATTTCATTCGAAGTCGAAGTAATCCAAATCTAAATGACCAATGTGGCCGCTACCTGACTTATCGACAGCTTATCGAATGCGGTGAAACACAACAAAATACGGGAATACCAAATTGCCCCATACAGCCAGATAGCTATAACGCTCTTTATGAATTAGCGACTAATGTCCTTGATCCTGTCATCGACTATTTTGGCATGATCAGGCTTACCTATGGCTTCTGCTCGCATGAATTAGGTAAGCATATTAAAAGCCGTGTTGCACCAAAATTGGATCAACATGCCGCCCATGAATTGAATATAAAGAAAAATCTAATTTGCCCTCGGCTTGGGGCAGCGGTTGATTTCATCGTAGATGATGAAAATATGTGGGAAGTGGCTAATTGGATTTCAGAAAATATCCCGTTTGATCGGTTATATTTTTATGGTGAAAATCGCCCAATTCACGTTAGTTACGGGCCTGATAACAAACGTGAGTATGTTGATTTAGTGATAACAAACACAGGAAAGCAAATCCCTAAAAAAAGAAAATTGAGACTATAACTAACTAAAATGTGTAGTTCACAGACATCCTTTCAATCTTCTTAACGCCAAATCCACCATATAGTAAGCTTCCTACATGCGCTCAGTTGCCTGCCTAGTGATAATTTCTTACAACATCATCTGAGTACGGTCTTTCATTCGCAAGCTCAAAGTACTTTTCCATCGATGATTTACAATCCTTCAGTTCTCAACCACAGTAATAACTGTTTTAATGGACATCAATATATTTGAACTTCTTGAAGGCAATTAGGCATCTATACCGTATGCCCTACGCACAAATAACATGCTTTCCCAGCGTGATGCTCGTATTTCTTTGTACTTGGATTCAGACTGAGGCTTGCCGCTTTTTCTTTTTTCCCAACTACGTTTTCTTAAATAATCTTGGTACATTTGTTCAAGATATTCTTCTTTTTCAGGGTATTGATCTGATAGCAGAAGAGATATCGATTCAGCATTAGCTCCACTAGGATGTGGAGGAGCAACTATCTTGCCTTCAAATCGGCTGATTTTTTGTGGAACTAAACCCATATTCTCCAATTGAGAAATAACATCAGCTACCAGATCACCAAGTGGAATGAGTTCTGCAGTTTCTGGAATGGCCAGCAGATCCTTCGAAAAGCCCTCAATTAATAAGCTTTTGAGTTCTGCGACTTTTAATGGATTCGGACTGCCGTTGTAATCCTTACCTTTAATGAATATGGGATATTTCAATAATGAACAGAAATTGACTAAGTGGTTTTTTGTGCTCCAAAGCTCGCTAGCGCACTCAATACCTAGTTTTTTGTGATACCCGAGTTTATTGAGTGTATTTACAATATTTAGCCGCATATTTCCGCTGAAGCTACCTTTACGTTTTACTTCCAAAATTGCATTATTAATACCAGATTTCGCTCTGATAGCATGGGATGCTGCAACTAATGCACGATTCATTTGTGTACGCCCAGGAGTAATGCCAATTAAAACTATCTCTGCAGATTTGTTGATATGTTCAAAGGGAGCGTAAAAGCACTCAAGCTGACGTTCTCTATTTTCCCACAGTAATAGTTCGTGAATTGCGCTGTCTTCATCTGATAGATGAGAGAGCCCGCTAATCAAGTGAGAATATTTCTCAAATAATTTACTCAAAGCTATAATCCTTATTATGAATAACTATAAAATCCCATTTCTTAGAATTATCATCAAGCAATTAACATCTCTGAAAGTGTTGATAAGAGTTGCTGCCTCATAATTAAAGGCAGCCGTTCAATTCTAGAAATAATCTCATCCATGCTTAATTGATCTAGATGAACAATGAGCTCAAGTTCGACAGGTTGTATCAATTTTTTTTCTTCATATGTTAGTTTTTCAGGAGGATTATTTAATTCAGCTAACAATCGTTCAGTTTCGAATTTAGTTAGAAGATCTATATTTACCAGTTCAAGGAATTGCTTTTGCCAAGCCTTTATTTTTGAGCTCCTGATTTCTTCTTCAAGAATTGTATGTCTCATTCGCAAAGTATCCAAATAGCCATCGACCTTAAGCCGATCATCTTTAGATAAATAGCTAGGGGCGGCCATAAATTCCTTCTCAGTCGCCTCGCATTCAAAAATATTCAATGAATCGACTTTTTGCAAAAGTTGAGTTCTTGGTAAAAGCCAATCTGACGATCGTTTTATTGCCGCAGCTATGCGCTCCTTAGCTAAGGCACTGTAAACGGTACCTAAATCCCATGCCGACTCAATTTCTTTGGCTTCCAGAAAAATCTTTAGTTCTCCAAGTTGCTGCTGAATTTGTAAATTTAATAGAACTTGCAGCTTATCTGGAGAAACGTTGTTGCTATCCCATGTGGCCACATCATCAAGGATTTTCCCTAATTGAAAAATAATATCAGATACCTCACCCTCATCAGGTGTTCCGACAAATATGCCTTTTAAACGTTTCGCTTTTACAAGAACATCTAGTAGATTTGTTTCAGTATTAAGAGATTGCGAAAACAAGTCAGCTAGTAATTTGTTTTGGTGCTTCACCATTTCTCTTAAACGATTTTGACGATTCTCTATAGCTTTGACACGAGAATTAATTTCGTCTTGACTTAGTACTGAATGCGCCCCTTGAAGGCTTTTAATGAGATTATCACCTTTGGTAATTTCATCTCTTAATTCACGCACCGGAGTTGATTCAGTTGGATTAGGTTGGCGTGGATAATCATCACTCTCATCAAGGGTTAATGAGAATCTTTGTCTAGCTTCAACATTAGCTATGCTGTGCTGAACCTGTTGCTCCAACGATTTTGCTTCGGTCTTAAATCCAAGCAATTGAAGGCTTTCAATGGCCTTTCCCATTCGGTAACGGAAATCGCTTACCTGCACTGTTGAGTTACAACTTTGTCGTGGTAGCCAATCACGAATTAGGCCAGCCAAAATTGGCTGAACCATGGATAACATTGCATCGCAGCTCTCAATAAATTGTCTCGGCCAACAATCTTCATCCTCCATCCTTTGCCGAGTTTTTATTAGCTGTGTACCAACCCGTAGAAGTTCACCCACCGCATTATTTTTTTCTGCTTTTTCAATCTTCAATTCACACTCATCTAACTCATTTTGAATTTCCTTGATTTTCAGAGCAATTTGATTGGCGCGATCCTTCAAATGCAGATAGATGCCTTCTAAAACCTCTGGTATAGGAGCGACTTTGTTAGTTTGCGCTGCTTCATTAGCTAATTCGAGAATTAACTGATAATTCGGCTCTGTTTCCCATCGATTTAATAGATTGCGCCATCGCCCTTCAGAATCTTCCGACAAAAATTTAAGGATGCTGTTTTGAAGCAATGACTTATCGAGATAATGCTTACCTTGCTGCTTCGGAAAAGCCTCACTCAGCCAATCTCCTGAGGAGACCATTTCCCCCCTTCGTTCAATTCGGCGCGGAGGTGCTATGCCTCCGAGCATTAATCCCAAAAGCAGTTCTGCAGAGGCTGCATTCATTCCATAAGGTGGCGCAATAAGCTCTTTAAAAGAGTCCCAAAGCGTCCGTTTAGGATTATCTTTATGGTTTTGTTCTAGTCGATCAAAAACCGCTTTAACCTTAGGCTCTACTGGGCTAGTTAATTTGCCACTCGGAAGGAGCGCCTTCCAACTGCAAAATAACAAGGAATTAACACGATTTTGTAAACGCTTTGGTTGCGCTTGGACCCAATGCCCATCAACATGTCTCGAAATCAAGCTTCGGGTCAACTGCGCGCAATCAGCAGCACCACCTCCGGCTGATGTAGCAAAACCGTCAAATGGAAAAGGCAATGCATGAGGGTATACTTGGCTAAATATCTCGTTTCCGACCTGCTTTAATCTTCCGGCTGGAATATCTTGAAAACCAGCAATCCAAAACAACCTTTGTTTAATTGATTCCTGTGAGTATTCTTTCAGTGCTTGCCGACTTCGCTCCATCTCTTCAGGCACAAAACGGCGAAAATGCTCACGCTCTTCGACTGTCATTTGCTCGTCAAACAAATAAAGCCGCCCTATATGTTCCGCCAATCTTCCTTCTTGGTCTGCTATTCCAATTACCCAAATTGGTGCCAAGCTCATCCGCATGCGGTTTAGTTCAACCGAAAATTTGTCCTCAATCAGTCTTTCAATTTGAGCGATGTCCTCATCAGAATTGATATAGACGTATATAACTTTACCTTTTGCATCAGTAGGAGAAACCGCTTGCTCCCATTCTTGAAAAATGCGAGAAATGACCTTTTCAAGAACTTGGCTATGTGCAAATTGGGATTCAAATCGCCAGTCTTGGGTAGATATTTCGTTCTGCAAACCAAAGTCAGTCGCAATATCTACCAATTCAGCGGTTGCTGCTCCTTGCCGTATAAATAACTCTCGTATGGCATCTGCAGTCAATTTCCCTTGCTGTTTGCGCAACCATTGTTGAAATTGCCCACGTGTCGAGGCATCTGCGATCAGCTCATATTGCCCCAGATCGCGATTCCATTCTATGGCACCAAGTTCTTTGCTTAGTGTTTGTTGCGCTTGAGATAAATTCTCTAAATTGAGGGCAGTAGCTTCGCACAGCAAACGATCCATATTGTCTTGGCTTTGCCTGCCAATACGCATCTTCTCTAAGATGGCAACACCAGCTAGCACAAGCCGCTGCTGTTCATCCAGATGTGCAGAGAATTTTTCCAATAAAAGCTGCAAAGTTTCAGCTACTGTACTGCCGGTTTCATGCTCTGCTGCTATTAGTTCCGGCAACATACTGCTTAATATCAATTCTGCTGCGCTAATCTGGCGTAACCGTCCATCCTTGACGACACTCTCTGCCGCAATACGTTCTATCATCTCCTTAATAAAGGTCAGCGCAGAACGAGATTGAACAACATCTCTTTGCCTAGTAAGGAACCAAGTAGCCAACGGGTGCAACGGCCAACAACCTTGAGCAATTACACGATTGAAACGTTCAGAGTCACTCCACACTGGAAATCTTTTGTATTCTGGCAAAGCGTTACTCATTCTTTGCCAACTGTCATGGTAAAGGATATCCGCCCGCGTTTCTTCCCACGCTCGAGATAATTCGGCTTGTTCCTTGCGAATCATGTGCGCAAAAATCGTTTCCAGATTTGTAGATAAATACCACTTCTGAGCGGAATCAAAGCGCGTGATGTAACGCTGTAATTGTCTGAGATCAGCGCTTCCAAAACGCTTCAAATAAGCTTTGAGTTCATATTGAATAAATCCGATAAATCGAATTTTTGTGCTGTTATCTTGAACGCCTTGAAATATTTGCTGCAATGCAGCATCTCCGGCAAGTAAGGGTTTTTCAGCTGCATATTCTAAATAACGGCCAAATTCATCGAATAAAATTACAACGCTAGAGAACGATCCATCCGGTCCACAGTAGACTTCACAAAGCGTATTAATGAGTTCTTGGGCAGATTCTTGCCCGACAACTGGAATCGGCGATCCATTAGCCTCGGAATAAATTACATCGACTTCGCTATAGATAATCTCATCGTTATCTCGTAATCGAGCACAAATCTCTTCCGAACTTAATCCCGGCAGGCGCCTAGAAAAACTATCAGCCCGAAAAGCGAAATTACGTTCTACAAATTGCTCGGCTGATTGAAATCTTGGCGACAAAGCCCGAATTGCGCCGGCATCGACACCATAACGGCTTAGCTGTGTCAATACAGCACGGCTTAATGCATTTCCAAGATGAAACCCCGCCATACCATCAAGCGTTAAAACTAAAACGGGTTTCAGTAAGTTAGCTAAGTCAGCTTGCACAGCCTTACCAATCTCAGGATCAACATCGATAATTCGTGCAACAATTTTGTTTGAGGTATCGGCTTTTGGAGCGCCTAAAAGGGATGCTGTTGTTAAAGCTAAATGGGATTTACCCGAACCATATCCAGCAACAACCAAATAGTAGGGATTAGTTTCTTCTCCCTTTAAACCGGCATGTAGCGACGCAAGTAGATCATGAACAAAACTAGCACTATCTTTAAGACGATAGCCTCCTTCTATACCTTCGCTTTCGGCATCTGATGCGCCATGGTAGCGAGGGCCGTGAAAAACAAATGCTTCGGCTGCGTTTTGTGCCTGCGCAGGACGTTCATCTATCCAACGTAACTGGACTGCGCCTTCAAAAAAGAATTCGCTATTAAAACTGACCAGTTCTCCAACTTTCATAAAACAATTCCCTCGGCTTAGCCCTGAATTAAATTAGCCCACTATAAGTACTGCCTAATACCTGATTGGTTTTCTTCAAGCGTAAAAGCATTGACGTTCCTGTATATCGATCTACCTGTATGATTCCCTTATCTGCCATCCAACTTAGCCATTGGGTTGTCATGGACTCGTCCCAGCCCATAATTGAAAAAAAGCGAGTTTGTTGAGCAAAAAAATCCAAGGAAATTTGATTGTCTGAATAAAATAACTCATCCCAAACTAAAAAAAGATAAGACGCGTAGATAGGAAAAAAACTCTTTTCAAAAGGCGCACTTTGACGGACTAATTCTTTATTTTCCTCAGTCAAGGCATTGATGACACCTAAACAACTATTTTCAAAATAACTTCGAATAACAACACCAGAAAGGGATTTCAAATAACTCGCTTCACCATGCCGTTCGGTTAAAAAAGCCAAAAAATCTTCCTGCTTAAACCGATTGCCCAGCCTAAATCCCCCTTCACAAAACAGAGAAAACCATGCATCAGCAACACCCTTGGCAGGCGTTGAAAGTGTGAATCTGCGAGATAGCATGAGATGAAGTAGCCATAGTGTGTGAGGTTCACTTAAAAATGGATCTTCCTGCAAAACTAAGCGGCCTACTGATGTCAACCCAAGTTGCCATGTTCCCGACACCTTTTTGTACGTAATCAGTCCCATTCCATGGGAAAAATAAATCATCGGTTCAACTTTACCGGTACTACTTCCTGTAGGGATGCCAGTCACAGCACCAATTGAGACTTTATCGCCAACACCGTTTTTCAATGCAAAGGGCAACAGTTGAGCCAATAAACGTCGCTCAGGTAAAAAAGTTTGAGGAAAATTGAGCGGTAACGAGAATACATTATTATTAACGTCAACCATCCTTTATGCCCCATAATTCCGATCTTCAAGGGATGTAATAGAAACTAATTGAGCTTTCTCGCTTAAATTTCCGTTTGAGCTTAGAACAGGGCCAAGTGACCAACATTGCCCTTTTTGCAAACTTGCGAGACGTTGCCCCCATTCGTTTTTAGAAACATTGCCTTTTTGGCTAAGTAACTCAGCAAAACGAGCGATTTCGGTATCAGCGGGTTTGAAAAATAACTTATGTCCAGCTTGAAATAAGCGGTCACGTTGCTCTTGATTAAATTGGCTTGTCGTTTGGGTCGCGAGTATCAAAGACAGACCGAACTTGCGCCCTTCACGTAGCATTTTGTCGATAGGTGAATCACTGCGATGATCTAGATTCTGAATTTCGTCTAAAACAATTGGAATTGGAAGGTACTGACTACCATTACTGCAAGCGTAATCATACAAATCCCAAAGCGCAAACTCAGTCACCAGTTTTTGAATTTCTCGCGAAAGACCTGATAATTGCATAACCTGTACCCACCGATCAGGTGCAGTCAGCATTTTATTCCACGCCGAATCCGCCTCTTCTCGGAAAGGCTTTGACTTGATTAACGGCTCAAGTTTATTCGCCAGGCTCTCGCCATAAGAACCTTCTGCACGAAGTCGATCGGGAAGTGCATCTAAGGTAAAACCGGTATTTTCAATACCCGCTTCAAGCGCGCGAGTAAGAGATGCAAATTGTTGATCACCCATGGTGTCGAATATCGAAGAGAAGATACTTGCGACCCTGCAAGCAACTTGATAAGGCGTTTCTTCGATTATTGGCATGGATGGATCGATAAGTCGCCGTTGTCGCCGAAATGGGTTGAGAGGCAATTTGTTAGTAATCACCAGATGATTTTCAGGCTGAGTGATTTCCCTGAAACGAGATTCGGTTTGTTGTGGCAGAAAACCGTCGGTGTAGTCGATAATCAGTGAGTGCAAACTCTTTACTGCCATTTCTGCTAACAGGCATTGAATGCCATAGGTTTTTCCTGAGCCTGATGCACCAAATATCAAGAGGTGGCGGTTATTCAATTGTGGATGACCGTAATGCCAATATACGAGATCACCATTATTTCGTGTTCCGATTAGCAACCGTTCTGGAACTGGGGCTATCATTTGCGTTACGAATTCTGATTGATACCCCCCCGCTACAGGATATGCTGTAGGTTGAGTTGGCGAAGAAGCGTTAGTATCCGCGGTTGCCATCTGCTCATGATGAGAGGGCTCAGTACCAAATGGAACAGTGTCATCCGAGGTCGAAGTATCAACGTACTCGTTTTGGCTCTCTAGCTCAATGGAGTCGTTGTTTTTACTTATTTCTAGATTAGATGGGGGATTGAGAACTGATGCTTCGTCATCATGTGTTTGAATGTCGTGAGCAGAAGTCTGACCTTTTCCTGACCCTGTTTCGTTAACCGGAATTGAAATTTCCGCGCTAACTCTGATTGAGGGCCTATCTTCCAACGAAAACAAAGAGGCTGGAGATTGCGTTGCAAATAACTTTGCCAAACCTTGATAGCCCAACGCCAAGTGCCAGATACTAAAGCCTTCTGGCGCTTTAAATGGCCTCGTTAGTGTATCGGCTTGAAGAGGCAATGCCTGTAAAACTGCCTCAGGGCCTGGCTCATCAGTCCAAAATGTAAAAATTGCTGCATGCCAAGCGATTTCAAAATAGCCTTCGGCTAAGTACTCCAAAGCCCGGTCAAGTTTGTCCCTATCCGAATCCGACAGGTTGATCAAACAACGTGATGTGATGGCGCGTTGTAGCTGAGCCCACCAATAACGCCGATCAAACTTCATTCGCCCAATATCAGCCCGGTTCGGAGCAAATAATTGCGTCAAGTGACTTAACCCAGCTCGGACTTGCTCGCTAGCTTTTTCGAGATGAACGGGGTTTTGTTGGCCAAATTTACATTCGATGACCACTGCTTCAACCAGCGGCAAATCATCTTCGCGCAAGCTTAGCGACACCGACAACAAATCTGGACGACGCGTAACTTCGCTGTCCGCAAACCAATGCAAAATTGCATCAATAGGCAACAACTGATTCATTGCAGCGGAAGGTTTAGCTAAAGCCCTCTGTATTGCTGCAAAACCCACTACTTCCCGAATTTTCTCACCTTCGCCGACTACAGCATGCAGTGAAGAAAGGCCAATAATAGCCTCGGCCTCTCCAACTACTTGAGCAGCCATTGCTTCTAGCTGCCCGGGTGTTTGTAGTGGCAAAAGATCGTCTAATTGCCCTTGAACCAGTTCAGTAAGCCGTGACAGGGTATCTTGTTCGGTGGAAACAGAAAGGTTCAATTCGCCGTAATCCCCAAGACCTGACGCAAAACCAACGATTTTGCGTCGTGTTTGTGATTCGTTTCCACAGAGCATGTATTTATCAACAAAGGGATCGATGCAAGCCACCCATTGAGACTTTTGGTGTAAAGCTTCAACAACTGGTTGCCATGGATGATAGTCAATTCGCCCAAAAATCAGATGGTCGCCATCTGTATTTTGAGGTTGGAGAAGCCTTGCCGACAGGTCTGCGTGACGTGTTTGAATACTTAACCTACGATTGCTTAATTGGCTTTGTCTACGATATACGTCCTCTTTCTGAATTGGTCGAGGATATTCGCAAATAGGAAACCGACTAATATTTAGAGGGTTATAATCAAACTGGAAAGGTAATGCAGTTTTTATTTCACCGACCAGCCCACCTTCGAGAAATTGGAATAAAAACGCCACATCATATAGAAGAGCTTCCTGCCGCAACAACTCAATCATCGATTCACGGTTAGGCGCATAGCGGTGAGCAATAGATAATCGTAAAGGCCGTCCACGCTCTCGACTGCTTTCTAAGGATTGGTCGCGCCAAGCCGCAAGACGATTTTCTGTGACCATGGGTGAAGATGAGGTCGAGTAAACCGTTACAGTGCAATGGAAAGCAGGCCATTCTTCGGAGCATTCTTTCAAATATCCCTGCAAAAATTGACCAACACCTGACAAAACCGCTGCCAATTCGTCGACATGCAGTGCCAGAATACGTAAACCATCGTTGGCAAATGGATAAAACCGTACGTAATCCTTCAAAACTTGTTTTACGACACTAGCTTCTTCGTTAGAGATCAGTAAATCTGCGATATCGTCGTCGTCATCAATTTCTTCTTCACGCAATAAAGTTTGCACTGCGAGACTTTTCTCAACATCACTTGGCTTGCCTAAACAATGTAACAAACCATGGGATTTGATTTCTGCCGATAGAGTTTTATGCCCATCCATCTCCACTACCAAGCCTGCTAATGGGCGATGAATTTTGGTCAACCGTAAAAGTGCATCGAATGCAGTTTGGCCGTTATGACCCAATGCCAGTTCGCAAAGGATCTCTGGGAAGCTATCTCGTAAAAAACACACACTGCCTTCAGTTAGCTCCATGACTGCTGGGGTCAATCCCCATGCAACTGCAGAACTCAGGTAATCCGCGTTGGGATGCATTTTGTCATCAACTAACAAAAATGCTTTATAAAAGCGTCGTAACACTTCAGCACTGCCTAATAACGTATTATCGAGCAGGGTTTCTGACAGATTACGGTAAGCTTTTGCTAAACCCGGGAAATAAGCTGTATTAGCTGCGTAGTAGCCTTTTTTGACATAGGTTTCAAGCCAAGCGCGGTAAGAAAACACCAACTGACGGACCGAATCGCGAACCTTTCCATCCACCGATTGACTGTTGAAACCGGATAGTAAATTGACTAGGTGCATTTCTGAAAGTGCTTGAGAGACTAAGCGATTGGCTTCATCTTCATCTGCGGCGAAATAAAGTGCCGTCATTTCTATGACCGGCAATCGAAAAGCGGGGAGCACCCAATGACCCGAAGTCTCTTGAGGCCATTTTGATAATACTGATTGAGCATATTGAAAACGCACACGTTCCGGCTGAGTAGGTTCAAATGTCCAAACCACGGCCTTGCGAAATGCGCACTTATTGGTTGTTTCTATTTCTTGGTCGGATGAATCATCCTCATCATCTTCTTCCGGTTCCTCTCCAGGCGCATACTCAAGCTCGATCCGTAATTTCACATGCGGACGAGAGCGGCTAGTTCCAAAGCTTACTTTGCTTGAGTCGAAAATTAGTGGGATCTTTTTCTCCCAATACTCTTGAGGTTGTAGCGCTTGATCCTCATCAATCGGTAATCTCCAATCGATATCGTCAAAAATATCGCTCAACCCGCCCAAACACCCATTCAACAATTCCTGTGCCAAATCATCGCCATCCTGCCCTGCATCAACATCAGCAGACAAATCGTGATTGAAGCGAATTACGACCACCTTGATGCTTGCAAGTACTTCAGATAACGATCTGGCACCAAGCTGCTTATATTTAAATTCCTGCAATGTTAACCATACCGCTTGTAACATTACATCAATACTTAACCCCGACAAACGCAAGGTCTTAGGAGTCGTTGATGGCTTATCATCTTTAACTTTCAAGATTTTCAACACGGGCAACAAATCAGCTTTTAACAGCTTTCTGCGTGCTATGGCATCTGCATCGAAAATAAAATCACGCAACGAGGACTGATAGTTCTCTAAGCTAGTGAAAATTGGCGTAGCATCAGAATCGCTCTCTTCAGGACGCTCTAACAAGCCCTGAGTAAAGGCGCATGTTAGTTTTTTCCAAGCTTTCTTTTGCTCAGTTGGGCTTTTGAAACGTTGGTGACAGATAAAGGCATCAGCTTCTTTTAAAAAAATCGCTGCTTTTTTCTCATACTCGGTTATGCGTAATGGGGGAATTCCCCAAAATGGCAAATGCCAATAGAAACGCTCCATTAATTCGCTAAGCGAATTAATATCTTTTCCACCGTTCGACACAATTTCGAGATATTCCGCTAGCTTATCGAGTTGCAATGAATGAATTTGAAAAAGTTGCTGAATCGCAGCGTCGAAACGCTCTATTTCAGCATCACCAGCTTCTGGCGCATAACGTTCACACAAACGTCGTACCCAGCCTTCAAAACTGCGCCCCATGGTTTGCTGCCATAAACGCAGTTCGTCAACACGATGAAAATCAGCCTGCCCACCTTGATCTGTAGCGTGATTAAAACCAAGTAACACCACCACTATGGCATTATCGCCATCCGCACGGAGGTTGCGGTAATAAGTTAGACGGTCTGCTTCATCAATCCAGCGTCGTTCACCGTTAGGCTCAATCCCACCAAGCCGAGCCATGGATCTGTCCAAAGCATCACTAGGAGTGGACAATTGCCAATCGCGCCATAATCCGGCAGCAACACGAAAATGGCATTGCAAAGGTTGTCTCTGCATCCAACGCTTACGGTGTTCTTCTAATTCGTTGAATAGTGAAAAAGTATTCTCGGGACTTAAACTTTGCAGAATAAAGAGAGCTTCTTTCGGGCCGTTATTGAGGTTTAAGGCTTTATCCCATTCTTGTTTAAGGTAACTAGCCAAACTCTCGACAAACAAATTCATACGTTATTCCTTTGCCCCATTTGGGTTGTGCACAATCGAAACTGCATCCGACAATTCCACTAAAAAACCGCCTTGTTGTAAGGCTTCTTCAATCCATGTGGTGTCGGCGGCAACGGCATAACTTTTCTTACTACCCGCATGGCCACACCAGTCCAATCCCGACACTAACGCCTGACCACCCAAGGCAAGACCATAATGAGCAAACGCACGTTGATAAAAATCCGTAAGACGAACTCGCTCACCGGGTCGAACTAGCGCGGCGACCAAAAATCGAAGCAGTTCAGGACTCAGGACAAAACGTTGACCACCCCCTTTACGAGGTACTACTAGGCCAATTTCTTTAGTAATTTTTCTGAAAATATGAAAGCCATTTTTATCAGCTTCCTTTTGGCTAGATGAGTTGTTACCATCGATAAGTTCTTTACTTCTAATGACCCGATAAAGCATTGCCTCAATACGCTTAAAAGAAGATTGGGCCATCAGACGAACAGGCGATGCAACAGGTTCTTCGGGGTCAGAGGCAATCCAAGCATAATTTCCAATAAAACCTGAAGTGATTGCTTCTGTACCATCCACTCGACGAGCTTGAAAACATAGACTACGCAATACTTGCATACAACAAAGAGTCTGGAGTAGATCTAGCTTTTCAAGTGGACTTATGACAGCCGTGCAAATGTTTTGCATTTCATTTGCGAACAGGAATGCTTCAATACGGCTAACTTGCGGAACCCATCCTAAATTCGAATAACTAGGTTTCACAGATAACCGAAAGTCTGAAAGGACATTATCAACTACCTGCATTAACTCAGATAACGAACCCAGAGTTTCTAATAATAATTTACGTAATTCATTTTCCAAGCTATTTGCCAATTCGATAACATCAACCATGTTTAAGTGTTGATAGGAATCACATGTTGGCAACGCAGCTATATCATTAGAGGTCGGATCAAAGAATAAATTGGCTAATTGAAGAAACAATAGCTCTCCACCTCTTGCCATATAAATGTGCCGATCTGATGAAAAGTACTTTTCTGAGTCACGCCAGCTACGAACTCCGTTATCTTGTAATGCGTTCTTGTGAGACCATACTAATTCACTTGCAAGTAAGCTTTTTGAGATCGGTAAGAAACAGTGGGTTACCCACGTACGGTTTTTTGCTACTCCGACAAAACCGTTGAACAAACTTTGTATCAAACGT
Source organism: Methylobacter marinus A45 (assembly GCF_000383855.1). Taxonomy (GTDB): domain Bacteria; phylum Pseudomonadota; class Gammaproteobacteria; order Methylococcales; family Methylomonadaceae; genus Methylobacter; species Methylobacter marinus. The sequence goes on along the minus strand of NZ_KB912877.1, from coordinate 3,220,805 downwards.
ACCCCTTCTTCCTTTTTATCTGCTGTTCCAAGAATGTGGGATTCTAGAATATCCCGCATTTCTAAATATGATTTCTGATGTACCGGATGTCGAGTTTCTAATTTCGAACTAGGGAAAAATGCAAACAGCTTTAGCGCAATATGGTTTTCCGCCCAATAGCGAGGTGTGTCAGATGTTGGAAGACTAAAACTATAAGTATGAATACTATCTTTTACCGACTCAGGATCCTGTTTAGGAGATGCAAAAACCAGCAAAAACTCTGCGAGATATTCTACAGGCGTTTGGTCCTTGTAAAATCTCCTTCCGTATAACCTGATTGCTGGATTAGTTTTATCGGCTGTAAGATTTTCGTGTTGAATTGGGAATGGCTTGAGCAAATCCTCAAGCATATTTTTATCGCTCATCATCAGTCATCAACCTCCAAGGTATTGTTTGCAGAATCTAAAAGATATCGGTGCACTTTTACTTCTCCGTTGATGTTTGCACGCAATAAAGCTATCTCACCAGTTCCCCGGTTTCCATTTACTTCTTTCAACAACTCGGCACGAAAAGCTTCGAGTTGCGCCCAATGGATACGAGCTAATTCGCCGCCAAGTTCGCCAGCATCACGGCATTGAATATAATCGAGCAATGGTAAGCTAAGCTTAAGTACGGCTTTACCTGGACGATGACGCAATAACAAATGACGATTGTCTTTATCAAAATCCAGTTGAAACTCGTCAAAAGACACGCTGCCAATAACCAATTGGGTGGGTTGTGCGATGTTCCGGTCGGTACGGCGCAAAGTTAGATATAGGCGATCGTGGTTGTAGAATTGACCCACGCTAAAACCTGAGTAACATTCCAAAAGAACTCGAAAACAGGCTCTTAGAAGTTTTTTGTTTTCGCCTCTACTCAGACACAAGCGAGACTCGCGTTGCCAGCAATCAAAGTCGCGCAGTCTTGGCGACTGTAAGAAGCTGTCAATAAACAGCCCGGCCTTGACGGGATCACCGCTAGGCAAGCCAAACACATACAGCAATCGACGCAACGCAAAGCGCCAACGTACTCCGGAAGCGTTAATTCCTTTATCTCGCCAACGTTTGCCTAAAGCTGCCATCTCGTCAGGTAGTTCAGCCCAATTCAGTCCCTCGCTACGGATCAATTGTCGTTCGTAGTTCACTGCCATCGGGCCTCCGGTAGCTAAACGTCGAACCAAGGCGACGGCACGCAGGCGCTCGGCTTCCGGCCAAGGTTTTCCATCACGATAGCCAAAAAAACCTTCACTGAACACGATAGTCGCCAGACCTTCAAGCCCTTTCTCCATACCCTCGGCGATCGAAGAGTCGACTTGTTTTTGGGCTTGGGTACAGCTTAAGCCACCGGTTAAAGCTAATGCCATATGAGCAACCATTTGTCGGAACGTCAGGCGTTGTTCGTATTGGCTAAGACGTTGATATACCCAACGCACTCGATCTTGAGCTGCAATACCTAATTTAAGCAAACCTCGACGGTTCAGTTGGAGTGGGCAAGCGGTTTGGGCCGAGCAACCGGAGCATTCGTCCCAAGCCGGATGATCAAGCATTTTTCCTAACACCTGTCCCGCAAGTGCAACATTATCTAGGCGCGTTAGGTTGAAAATGACCAAATCTTTGCCAAATCGATCTGTTAATAGATGACGATCTAAATCGCCTTCATCATAAGGTGTATCCAATATGGCAAGTACGTCGTTTTCTACATCACTCAGTTGCCCCCGCAATTCAGCCAACTTGCCTAGAGTGTCGAGCAGCGGACCGGTATTGCTGACTAGCAACCAACTGCCCGAGTGGTTGAAAGCCTCATTCAACCAGTCCAAACGTGTTTGCGCGCTTAATTCGCTCATATCTTTAATAATCGTTACCTTGCCGCTAGGCAAGCCGATTACTTCCTCACGTTCTTTAAGCGCTTCTTGCAACGGTTCATTAGGAGGAAGGCTTTTTAAGCGCTTTAACAGATCGAGCGCTATAGTCGATTTGCCATCACCGGCGTGACCAGTCAATACAACTACGCGTTCTCCGCCCTGTAAAGCCGAAACTACCGCATCCACTATTGGGAATGGCTGATATAAATCAGCAAAATAACGATTTAATGCTTGTGATTCAGCCAACGCATTTGCGCTATTGGAGGAGAGGTTATGCAAAGAATTTAAATAAGCGATGTACCCGTTTTCTACTGTTTCCATATTCTTTTTATTACCTTCATGGTGTGAACGGTCTAGGTTATAGTCTGCGTAGCCTGGTAATTTTTCGGCAATTTTTGACGTTGATGTATGTATGTCTAAAGCAGGTAACTTTAAGTGCAACAACAAAGTTCCGTGTAATTCTTCTGGGAAATAACGGTAAAGTAGGTCATTGGCAATAGTTAGCAATAAGTGCTTGTTAGCATTTAGTGCATCATATATTTCTTGTGTAAAACCACCGCATACTTGTTTATTAAGTAACTCACTCTTAAATAAATGACCAACACTAGTCCTTTTTAAATCTATACTATTCTGAACTTCCCAGATTTCGTCATTTTCTAATTTTCCAAAAGGATAATGTGAGTTATCGAGTTTTCCGACAAGCGATAAATTTAAAAATATATCCTGGAATTCTTGGTCAATTATATTGAAAGGTATTAATCGATCTTTATTTTGAAAACACTGGCTAAGAGCAAAAAGTAATAAAACTGGCTTATGTAAACTTTGCTTGTTGTCCTCGATGTAAACTCTAATTTCTTGGAATTTTTTTTGCAAATCCATGACTCTATTTCATGCAAATTAAGCAAGCTTCGCCATCATCATCATCATCATCAAGCAATACATTCATCAAGTTATTTTGATTTTTTTTCTTATTCTCTATGGAAAATTTTTGTTTAATTTCATCTTTTCTTGATATCAACTCATCTAATGATTCGCCTTGAGACCATGTGTAACGTTTGCCTGTTTTTTCATCGAACTTTTCAAATTCTTTTGCTTTTTCGAATAAATCAGGGTGACTTTCATATAAACCTACCCATTCTATTTTTCTTTGATAAAAACAAAAGTAACAACCGGAACGACTACGCCAATTGTAGTACTTTGGCAATCCAATTCCAGACTCTTCAAGAATGCGAATTATGTCATCTCTCACTAATCCATCTTCACGAAAAGGAAAGCGAGTTTTTATATTCGGTTTAGTTGAAATGTATCCTTCACGATGAGGTTCATCAGCACGAATCCCTACATAACTAATTATTTCATCTTCACCCACAAATTGTTCAAAAGGTTTTAACTTTAAATTAATCGTACACCATCTTTGTTGAGCAGAAGGCAAATAATTGGCATGTAATTTCAGGTAATGGTCGAAGCCCTTACTAGAATTTAACCGGACAATTTCTTTTCCTAACAAATCTTCCAGCAAATCGACAAATGCTAAAGTTTCTGGTAGTTCGGCACCTGTATCAGTAAAGAAATATTCCATTTCAGGAACTTTATCTCGCATATAAATAGCTAAAGCCGCACTGTCCTTGCCACCGGATAAGCCTAATAGATGTCTAACGGGTTTACGCTCGCTCATGGCTGAATTACCTAAACTGAATAATGATGGTTTTTGACATACTGTACTCTAAATTTTCTATAACTTCGTTGCGCCAATGATTTTATTGGAGAAAAAATTCAAACAAATAACGCCATCTTTTTAAACTAATGCCGCATAAGGTTAATTCACTTGACTCATCAGCTCTGCAATAATCGCAAGCTTTAATTTTTTATCCGCATTTTTAAAATCATCTTCAAAAGATTTAATGGACTTTTGTGCTTTGATTCTTAACTGGGGATTTAAATAGGCAACCTGATCTTGGCTACCCTGATCATTAACCACTCGAAATACGGTCACTTTTGTTTCAGTATCGACTGTTAATTGATGTGAATGCAGCAGCGCTAGTTGTTCGAGCCGATCACAAAGTTCAATCAAGCGATACTCAGCATCTAAAATATTGCTTTGCATCCACTTATTTGGCGGAGCTTTACCAAGAAAAGCAGCGATGGATTCTAACCATGCTTTGTCAGTTTCTTTGTTGTTTTGTAATCTCAGTACAAATGCCTTTAAGCCTTGCAAGTCGGTAGTATATTTTTCCAGCCCTGCATATTTTTCAGCAACAGTTGTTCTTAGCTCAGGCAAGCTCAGATCACTAGACTCTTTCAAAGCTTGTGTTAGCTGCTTTTGAAACTCATCAAGTAGCTTGTCATAAGCTTTATTCAAAATATTTAGGTGTATTACCAGCTCGTTTAAAAAATCGCTGGGATTACATGCTTTCTGCTCTGTATCGGTATATGGCGGAAAACCACAGGCCAATGGCAAAGTTTCAAATAGTAGTTTTACCGGGCTTTGCGTACTTTGAAAGGCATCTCTTACTGCGATTGTTTGCGGATCGAGCGATTTTGTAGACAGAGTATAAGGCGGTAAATTGGCGATAAACTTGGCAAGTGGCTTGACGATATCCAATAGCGTACTTTCGTCCGGTGCTTTACCAATCAGCTTTTCCAAATAACGATTAAACAATTCAACACGGATGCCACTGAATTCGAAGGATTCGACCGAAAACAATTCAGGCCGTTTGAATAAAATTTCAAACAATTCTTGGCTAACGACCGGACAAAACACTCCATTTTCATAGAGAGCTAAGGAACGTTGGTTAGCCAAAAAATAACCGACAAAAATAAGCGATGACACACCTTTTTGTACTCCATAAGGTGGCTGTTCAATAAGACCATAAATATCGGTTAGCTTTTGCGGACTCTTGCTATTAGTCAATAATTTATGGATGGCTTGCCATACGCCATGAAACTTATATGGGTTTTCCGCGGCAGGGTTAGCGAACCGCCAAATGCCGTTATTTTTAACATGGATACCGGGCTCTTTGAAAACAGCCCGGTAGATGGTTTTTTCGGCAGGATATTTTTTAGGATCAAAGCCCAGGTCTTCCAAGTGCATATTGGTCAATAAGGCTGCTATTAGCTTGTTTTTGGCTGCATTGGCCTGGCCAGATGGTTTATCACGATTGATAAGCTCGTTTTTAACCACGGGCGCTTCACTAAATACAGTCTCTAGGACCCTGGATAGCAGAGCTTGAAGATGTGTTTTCTTAGGCAAGATTATCTGTTTGTCTTTCCAGCGCCATTCGTAGCATTCAGGATGATCTAGGTATTGACTTAGTAAGTCGTGTTCACTGGCTTTCACCGCGTGTAAACGATCTTTTAGTTCTCGCTGAGAAACTGGGTCTGACTTTAGTTCAGCTCGCTCTGTTTGAATTTTTTCTAATGCTATTGATTCGGTGACTACCTGCTTGATTTGTGATGCGCCATCGCACAAGACGTAGATTGTCAGAGGATTAGAGTAAGATTTAGCTCTTTCCCGGAATATTTCGCATTCACTTTGTCCATCGGCTAGAAAAAATACAATCCGTGGTTGTTCTCCGCTTTCAAAGAAAACATCTCGAGTTGTGATGTCTGCATAAAAGGGTTGAAAGTAACGCAAAACGCCACTTTGTATTGAGTACTTGCGAGCAACGACTGGCATCAGCCTATTTCTGTGAGCCAGTGTTTCAGCCAAATCGATCCGACCGAGTTGTTGAGTCGTTTCAATAACTGCTGATTCAAGATCAAAATCACTACCTTCCCACACCCGATATTCTGAGCTGTATTTGCGATAGTTGATAATTGATTTGTCTTGTAATCGGGCGAGAAGCTCTTGAACATTGACCGATTTAGGAAAGCAAAGCTCTAATAATTCGTTACTGGCTTTGAACCCCGCTTGACGACCAATGATATTAAACAAACCTATGGTTTTTAATAATTGGATTTCTCGTTCGTCAGCATCACCCAATCGTTCGGTTGCAGTGATAACTTCGGCCCACCGTCTGTGTGTGGTGTGGTCGGTTGTAGCAGATGGTTGGTTTTCTATAAAATATTCGTAAATTTCCCACGCTAGGACCCAATCACCAACTGTTGCTAAACGCTTAATACTATCTCTAAGTCCAAAGCGCTCTTGACTGCCTAGATAGCTAAACAAGGTTCTTTCGTTTTGAGCAATCTTCTGACACAAGGTTGGTAGTAACAAGGTGGCAACAGGGTGCAATGGATAGCATTTTGAAAGCACATCAACCGCTGCTTCAGCAGACAATCCTGCGGGTAGAGCATTTTGTTGTTCTAGAACGCCAACGATTTTAGCGGTTTGATGCTTGATTGATTGTTGTTCAACTGAGTTTAATTGGCTATTAAACGCGGCCGATATAACTCGCAATGTTTGTTCGGCTGACTCTAGAAACGGGATATTTTCGAAGCGTCCTTGTACTTTTAACCATTCGTTTTTCAGCGACTCACCCAAACCTTTTGAATATTGTTCAAAGGCTTGATGCATCAATACCACTAACAGAATATTGGTATCACTACCTTGATATGCCAGTTCGGCTAGTGCTTGGAGCAGGTAAATATCATTACTGCCTAAGTGACGGGCCTCATATTCAAGAAATTTCCCTAGCTCATCAATGAGAATCAGAATGCCTTTGCCTGATACTTGACTGACAGCTTGTCGAAGTTTTTTTAGTAAGCTGACAATTTCGCTTGTTGTTACAACAAAGCGCCTTGCTTGCTCCAGCTCATGAATTATTGAAGGGGTAGTGTCTGTTGGGATTTCGTTGAAATAAGTAACTGCTGAATGATACAGAGCATCTACTAACCGCTTGCTAAGCGACTCCGGGCTGCCAGTTAAAAGAACTATGCAATAAGCCTTAGAGTTTTGTGTGCAATAGGAAAATTCGCGCGCAACTTCTACATTGTGCCGTCGCAAAATCTCTTGTGCAAGCACACTTGTTGGACGAGTCCGGTTTTCTAAGAGATGCGACAAAAAAGCTGCAAATGACGATTTGCCTGACCCGTATGGACCTACAAGGGACCAGGCACGAGGCATAGACTGTTGGGTAAAGGTTTGTGCGATTTTGTCTAGTGTCTGAACTGCTCGCGAGGTCGGAATATAAGCTTTTAGGACTTCGCTTGAATCTGCATCCCTCTCTAAATTAATAGAACGGGTGTAATGCGTGTCTAGTTGAACAATGTCTTCCATGTCGTCACCATTAAAGCGTAGGTTGATAATAATGACGGAGAAAATCTAACGACACTTCATCGCTATCTTTTCGGAAAAGCTGATTGATACCCGCCGTATCATTGATTTCGAAAATAGAAGGATATGTTTTCACTAAATTTTCTAATTTTGCCAATAAGGCACTTTCCGTTAATCTGAATACGCTACCTAGCGCAACCCCATCTTTTTGACCGTACATTAAATCAGTAATGGGTAAGCTCACCGTGTTACGTTGGTTAAAGACTTCATTGACTGCGTAGCCAATCAGCTCAATAGGTAAAGTAGGTTGTGAATTGCCATAGGAACGATAAAGATGTGGACCTTCAACTGCCGTGACCAATTTCAATGAGGTTAATGGCGCATCCAAACAGTCTTCAGTCTGCGACTTCAGGTTGACTTTAGGGGAGCTGTACATCCGTAAAATCATTGAAATTTCATTTCTGACAGTTCTCTCCGAATGCTTGCCAGACAACCTGTTGCGAACGAAATCGGATAATGAATCTGCGGCTTCCTCACTTGTGAACTCAGCTTTGTGGAAACAGTTGAAGAACCAGTACCAAGCAGTGGCTAGCTCAGAATTAGTTACTATCAGCCAGTGAATGAGCCAAATAGTTGCTTCGTCTTCAAGATAAGGGTCCCATCCGTCTTCATCAAAAATTGCTTTCCCGAGTTTCGAGGCAACTAGCTCTTTATCAGAATCATGAAGCATAGAGCTGGCTCGCAACCAGTATTTAATAGCGTTTACCATATTTTTTCCGACGCCAAGCTCAATAGTGGCTTCAGTGGCTTCGTCAGAGGAAAAAATGTTTTTGTTAGCTTCGAAAGCCCGGAAACCCTTTGTTAGCCATGAATAGCGAAGGGCGAACGTTTCATGGCGACCAAATGATGCTTTTTTAGAGTTAAAAGGCTTTAGCAGACTGTCCATGTTTCCTGTGCAATTATTAGAAATGCTTTGTAAGGCATATGATAATAGCGATACGCCATTCTGCCCTTCTGCATTATAACATTAACCTGAGCCCGTCCCTCTTGAATTTATATACCTTCAACACATAGAAAGTTTAAGGTTTAGATGCACTTTCAGGCAAACATGCAATCCATCAGCAAGAGATCAAATCCTGCACTATGTGCATTGATTGCTGTTATGAATGATTGCACCCATCGATACAGCTTAGGGCTACCGTACAACACTTCAAGTTAAAAACCTGTAGTTTGCTAAAAGTTCTGAGCCGTAAATATTTTGTTTTTAGTTTGTTCACTAATTTGGGACATACTTATTCCCTTTTAACTATTTTAGTTGTATGTCCGGCTGAATTTAGCCGTTTCATGTCACCATTCACTGCTTACTGAATAACTGTCCCTAGAATATCTATTGAAGATTTATAAAAGTTCTTTCTGGTTTTGGTAAGCAATAGTTAACCGCAACAGGTCTGTGGGTTGCTTAATATGTCTTTTAAAAAAGGCCATTGTTTCTTACCGTTATATAGCCATAACATTTAGATAATAAAGTGGCATTCCATGTTGGAATCACATTCTTAGCTTTGCATAAAAGCAGAGTAGAGTAAGCATCCAGTCCCACCACCTGGCATTATTGCTGCTTTAGCGTTTCAATGAACTCCGGTGCCAGGGGCAATAATTCGTCAATGCGACTGTTCGGCCAGACTGGCAGCTTTGTCAGCGTCTCTTTCAGCCAGACAGCCGGATCGAGGCCATTGAGCCGGGCGGTGCCGAGCAAGGTCTGAATGGCGGCCGCACGGCGGCCGGCACGCTCGGAGCCAGCGAACAACCAATTCTTCTTACCCAGGGCGATAGGCCGGATGCTGTTCTCCACCGGGTTATTATCGATCGGCAGGTCACCGGTTTCGGCATAGCGGACCAGTGCCGGCCAGCGCTTCAGGGCGTAGTCGATGGCTTTGGCAGCACCAGTATTGGGCGCCGTGCGAAGACGGGTTTCGTGCAGCCAGTCATGCAAGGCCTCGAGCACAGGCTGGCTTCGATCCGCGCGCAGTTGCTTTCGGGCTTCGCTGTCCAGGCCCCGGCCTTCCGCCTCAACGGCATACAGCAGGCCGATACGCTCCAGGGCGGCCAGCGCCATAGGGCTGCCATTGGCCTGATGCAGGTCGAAGAACTTGCGACGGACATGCGCCCAACAGCCCAGTTCGATACAGGCCGTCTGGCTGTCGCCGGCGAACAGGGCTTTATAGCCGCCATAGTCATCGACCAGCAGATGGCCTTGCCAGGCGCCCAGGAACTGCCGCGCATGCGCACCGCTGCGTCCCGGCTGGTAATCGAAGACGATGATGTGCGGCCCCGGCGCCAGGTCGTTGCTGCGGTAAGCCCACAGATACGCCTTGCGGGTCTTGCCCTGACCGGGGTCCAGTTGCGCCACCGGCGTCTCATCGGCATGCAGGCTGTTGCCCTGCAGCAGATGCCAGGTCAGCCGGTCGACCAGCGGCTGCAGCGCCACGCCCACGCGGCCGACCCAGTCGGCCAAGGTCGAGCGGGACAGGCTGACCTGGTCACGGGCGGCGATCTGCTCCAGCCGGTACAGCGGCAGGTGGTCGGCGTATTTGCCGATCAGCACCCAGGCCAACAGGCCGACGGCCGCCAGGCCGCCGTCGATCACGGCCGGTGGGATCGGCGCCGCCGTCACGGTCTCGCAAGCGCGGCAGGCGTATTGGGGACGGATGTGGCGATGCACGAAGAATTTGGCAGGCTCGACGTCGAGTTGTTCGGTGACATCCTCGCCGATCTTGACCAGCGNCTGGCCGCACTGCCCGCACGTGCAGCGGTCCGGTTCGTGGCGGTGCTCGATGCGCGGCAGATGCGCCGGCAACGGCTGGCGGCCGGCACGCGGCCGTTTGGGCTTGGCCACGGTCGTGCCGGGCGAGGTATCGGCGAGTTGCCCGATTTCGGCTTCGATGGCGGACAGGTCAGTGTTCCAGGTTTCCTCGAACACATCGCGTTGCAACGGCGCCAGGGCCTCGCTTTTGACGCCGTAGCGGATCCGCCGGATATGCGCCAGCTCCAGGGTCAGGGCCTGGATCTTGAAGTCCTTTTGCTCGATCTCGGCGTTCTTGGCTTGCAGTTCGGCCTCCTTGGCTTGCAGCTGCGCGACAGACTGATTGGCCTGCTCGAGCAGCGCCTGCACGACGGCCGCCACCTGCGTTTTGGCGGCGGGGTCGAGGTTCAATTGATCGAGTTCGGCGAGCGGATTCATGGCCGACATTATACCCTGAAAAACCGCTGCATGCCTTGTTTTTACTGGGCTTCAGGTCATTTTATCCGGCCTTTCAGACCTGCCAATCGGCCAATGGCAAAACCGACAACCGCTGCCAGTCCACGCCGGCGATCAGCCACTGCCATTGCGCCTGACTGATCGAGAAACAGCGGTCGCCATCCCGGGGCCAGACGAAATGGCCGCGATGCAGCCGCCGCTGGCACAGCCAGACGCCGTTACCGTCCCACAGCAGCAGCTTCAGGCGATTGCCCGCCCGGTTGCGGAACACGAACGCCGAGCCCGCGCACGGCGCCTGCTCCAATGCCTGCTGCACAATGGCCGACAGGCCGTCAATGCCCCGGCGCAGATCCACCGGCTCGACGGCCAACCAAATCTGTGGCGGGGCTTCGATCAAGCCAGGCATCGCAGCAGCTCCGCCAGCCAGACGGCTGAAATGGTCGGCGGCAGCTCCAGGCGATGGCCTTGGCCGCACTGCAACACCAGACATTCGGCATGCGCTGTTGCGCTTTGAACCTGGACCGGGATCAAGGTCGGCGGCGACATCCGCTCGCGCTTTCGGTAATCCGATAGTCGGGCGGCGAACGTGTGGGTATCCAGGCCGTGCTGCCGGCAATACGCCGACTGCTTTAAACCGCTGCGTTGCCAGGCTTCGATATGATCGAGCCACTGTTTTGATAAGGCCATTGCTCATCCTCGTTAAAAAATAATAAGGATGACTGTTTTGGCGGCGTTAGCACAGGTGGAATGACTGGACGCTTACAGAGTAGATATGGTTTACATAGGTGTGTATCAAAATGGAGCACATAATGGTTTTGTAAGCCATTGATTTTTTAGTGGTGCGTATCGCTTTTTAATACACAAATTAAATTAAGCCTTTTCTGTATCTCAAAATGAAGCATACAAAATTTATTTGCGTGCTTCATTTTGATACGGTTGATTTATTTTTTTGCCTGCCAGTTCTCCCAGTCGTGAGTGGGATTTCTATATTCAAATGGCATCCAGGTTAAACGCCATTCACGCGCTTTACTCCCTTTTTTACTGTTGAATAAAGATTCTTCCTGGCAAACAATAAAGCCGCGCTCTTGCAAGATTTTGAAGGCTTTGCTAGCAGTATTCGTTGTGCAACTGATCTTTTGAGCGGCTTCGCGCACTCCATAGCAGACCAGCCTATCATTGCGCCATTGCAGTTGTAACAAATCCATCAACACTTTTGCAGTGGCAGGCATTGATTCATAAGTGTATGTCTCTCGCATACCGCGAGAGATGACTATAACGCCTCTTCTTGAATCAAAGCCCAATTTGAGTTTTTTCTTTGCCATGGCAGCCACCTCAGCTATAACTGTCCATGAGTTGATTTTGCGATGCCGCCCATTTCATCCAGTTCCAGCGTGAATTCTATAAGCGGCTCGTGTCGAGACAATTTTGCCTTTTTCGGCATGTGACCTTCGATTTGCACTAAGTCATCATGATCAACGCTTCCCCTGCCCTTATCTCTCAACCAGCCGTTACAACCTCCATGTCGGTAGCTGTGGAATTCAAGATCAAAAGCCCTGTCCACGAGTGCCTGACCTAACGAATAAAAGTGCCGACGAGATGTCCAAAGCTCCAGATTACCTACTCTAGGAAGATTGATATTTTTTACCTGCTCGATATGGCCATAAGCGCCTTCTCTTATATGCTGACAATGATCTCTCATCATTTTTGACACATTCATTTTGTACCGCCTTTATCGTTGTTAGCTTCCAGCCACTGAAAAAAACGATACTCATTAATTAAAACTTTTCGCCCCATCCGGATTACTGCCCCAGATTTTGCAAGACCATTATTCGTTTCATTAAAAATCAGAGAACGAATACCGCCTGTCGTAAACGCTGGGTGGCGTTCGACGAATTGTCGAACAGTTGAATAAAGTCGTTCTGCTTGCACCGCTTCAGTTTGTATAGATGTCATAATTTCACCATGAATTGTCGTTTATCAAATTGTCTCGCCAGCGCTTATCGCTTTTGATGGTGACATCATAACCATTTGTTTTTTATTATGTTATTAACACCACTTCTTTCCGTTAGTACCTCTCTTAGTGCCGTTTTGAGCATAAATTGGACATAAAAAAACCGGCATTAAGCCGGTTTCGTACGGGGCAATTATTTAAATCGCTTTCGATATTTTTCTAAAAAGTCATTTTTAGATAATTTATATTCATCTTTAAGAAAGATGGCTTTCTTTGTTTCGGCAACACATTTTATATAGTCACTAGAAAATTCACCTGATATGATTTTTCCCCAAGCTTTGTTTGCTGGTAAATCATCCAAGTAAACAACTTGGTGCTGTTTGAATAACTCATATAGTAATAAGAGCGCGGAATTGGTTTCCCTCTGTAAGGGTTTCAATTTTTTCCGCTTCTTGGTTAACGCTGCACTATCATCGCCTATGATGGATTGCACTTCAGTATTTGGGTGCTTTCCTCTCTCAAACCAGTGTATAAGAGCACAGCCCGGATCAAGAGGCCATCGGCCCGACTTCTTTAGCCATGCAAGAAAATCATCGCGGTGAATCTTGAATAAAACAACCTGATCTTCCCGCCAGGGAATCTGGCTTGTCCTCCAAGCTTCTGATGCTCGCTCCAATGCATCTTCCGACATGTCTTCCCAATCAGCGCCGACTGTATATTGATCTTTAATAAACACCTTTTTTGCGAGCAGCTCTTCATCAATAACAGCCCTACCTATTTCTTTCCGATAACCATGCATATCCTCATCAACAGCCGTTCCATTCTGATGGGCCCATATCATACCTATCGCATCATGAGTCAAGACTTTAGGCCTTACCCAATCCTCTATGCAATCCATGCTGGCCATCATAAGCTCCCGAAAATTTTAGTATTCATACTGGCAACTACGTTGCTGACATGTCCGTCGCTCAAGTGTGCATAACGCTTCACCATGGCTAAAGTTTTATGTCCGAGAACTTCCGCAATCTCGGCCAAACTCGCTCCATTCATAGCTAAATAGCTGGCTGTGCAATGTCTGAGATCATGCCAATGAAAGTTAGTTATCTCTGCCTTTTTCAAGGCGGTCTCGAATGGTTTTCTTAAATCAATGGGTTTGTCTTTATGAGTTTTGCCGGGAAATAATAATAGAGTATCTAATTGTCTTACTTTGGCGTGTTCTTGCAGTAATTCCAGCCCATGGCCAGTTAAGGGCACGCGCCGCCGTTCACCATTCTTAGTTTCGTGCAGGATGATATAGCGGTCTTTCAGGTTTACATCAGGCCACTTAAGCCCCATGAGTTCACCTTGTCTCATGCCGGTACTGAGCGCCAGAATGACGCACAAATACAGCCATTCATTGCTTGACTCCCTGCAGGATTGTAATAGTCTTTGCCGCTCGTCATCATCAAGAAAACGAACGCGGCCCCGAGGTAACCTAGGGCTTTTCACTTTTTTGACCGGATTATCTTCCAGCCAGCCCCAGTCATTAACCGCCACGGTGAAAGCATGAGATAAGTTTTTAAGGTACTTGTCTACAGTGGCTGGGCTTTGTGTCATCTTGCTTTTATGCTCGGATATAGTCGCCGGTGTAATATCTGCTAATAAGCAATGACCGATATTTTTTGTCCACCAATTCAGCTTACTTTTACGCTCTTTCTGTTCTTTCTCACTGTAATGGGGCAGTATTTCCGCATAGTAGCGAAGTGCTAAATCATTGAAGCTGTGTTTTTTTGCTTCCGCTGTTTTAAAATGTCGACCTTCCCTGATAGCGGCTTCGGTTTGTTGTGCCCACTTTTTAGCATCAGTGAGCCGTTGGAAGGTTTCAGTTTGTGGTGGATAGCCTTTTAATCGAATTTTTACCCGGTAAGACTTATCACCCTTGTCACTGACACGTGTTTCAATGCTTGCCATATGAGACTCCCCTAGGCAATAGCGGTATAAATTTAGAATAGTTATTTGCTTTAACTCATCATGTTAAAGTGAACCAGTTAGGGCTTGCCGGTGCGGGTAGCCTCTCTCAAGCTCGTCTTTTTTGTGCCGATAAAATACAACAACCCACAAAAAACAGCAACACATCATACATAATGCGTTAATCTTCTTTAATAACATTTTGTAAATAAAGATATTAACAGATTACATATACAACAATGGGACACTAAGGGGACATCTGAAAATGAAAACAGCTCGAATTGGCTATTTTTAACCAAATTAGAAGGCCTTTAGAATTAGCTATTTAGGCTAGGCCTTGTAGTACGTGCGATGATTCTGCGAATCATTTGAGACTGGTCAATTATTTGCAAAATCTGAAATTGATCTGACAGCGTTAAAACGAATCTCAACTGGAACCTACTCGGTAAGATTAACATCTATATTGATATTGCATGTCATAGATGAATTCAATGATTTTTTTTGCCTTATAGAGTATCCTGATACACATATCATTTACCTTACTAAACACAGAGCCACCTTACAACCATGGCCAGCGCTGACCAACTCAAAGCTTTGCTCAAATCACATATTGACGGTGATAATGGTCATTTTTACGCTGTCGCAATGCAATTGGCGGCGCATGAGGCCAAGTTAGGTCACGGTAAGCTGGCAGAAGAATTACGTTCGATAATTGACGCTGGCAAAGCACAATCCTCTCCCCTTATTTCCGCTGGAAAACGACCAACTCCAATCATTCAGCCCCGCGGAGAAATGACTACGCTGCTCGACGCTTCTTACCAAAAGGCACGTCTAGCTGAGATTGTATTGGACAAGACCACTGAGGAACATTTGCAACGCATTATCAAGGAGCAGCGGAATTATGCAAAAATACAAGCTCACGGTCTATCACCGCGACGAAAAATTCTCCTAGTCGGTCCACCTGGCACTGGAAAGACACTCACCGCCTCAGTATTGGCCGGAGAATTGGGCATTCCGTTGTTTGTGGTTCGGCTAGATGCACTAATTACCAAGTTTATGGGCGAAACCGCTGCCAAACTGCGGCAGGTCTTCGATACCATCGCCTCAATGCGCGGCATTTATTTCTTCGATGAGTTTGACGCTATCGGTGCTCAACGTGGATTTATTAATGATGTAGGCGAAATTCGTCGAGTTCTCAATAGCTTCCTGCAAATGCTTGAACGGGATGAGTCCAATAGTGTCATTATTGCTGCCACCAATCATCCGCAAGCACTCGATTATGCGCTATTCCGGCGTTTTGATGATGTCATCGAATATGGTTTGCCGAATCCTACTCAGATCATTGAAGTTTTGAAATTCAAGCTGTCCGGTTTCAAAATTGTCAGACCTGTATGGACTAGCTTAGCCGAAATCGCCGAAGGTTTAAGCCATGCTGAACTGACTCGTGCAGTTCAAGATGCGATTAAGGATGCAGTTATTCATGATCGAAACAACCTGACCAATATGGACTTGGAAAAGATGCTGAAAGAACGGCAAATCATGAAACAGCGCAAGATTTTTTCCCCTGAAATTTAATTCTCTAAATTAATTCTTTAGTGACCTTATGGATGAAAGTCAAACCTCCCGCCGTCATCATTTTGTTCTTTCCAATACATCGCAAACTGAGCCTTACACCCCGATAACGAGAGGTGGCGGCGACAAAAAACTCCCCGAATTGGACCGAGCCACTCATGGACAGAAATTGCTTGGTCAACTCTCTAATCTTAAATCTATCGCCGAGAAAGCCAAGAACCAACAGCAACAAGCAGGAATAAATACTGGACTTGGATTGCAAATCCAATTTTCCAGTCTGCCGGATGTCGAGTTAGCAATACAAAGCCTCTCTGATACTCGCGCTGGAATCGAATTAATGAATGTCCGGCATGATGAACATCATACCTATGCCACTGTATTTGTGCCCGATGGGAAACTGGATATATTTGAACGAAAAATTCAGGAATATATTGCGGAACGTAAAGGCAACAAGGGACAGGCACTCGACAATAAAGCGCTGATAAATACTATCAGTGAAATCCGTACCGCTGCTTTCAATGAGTTATGGACGGATGATCTATCGGCATTACCAGCTTCGGAACAGGAGCCAATTTGGTGGGAAATATGGCTACCTATTTTGAAAGACAGGATATCAACAAACCATCACTTTCGCTCTATTGCGGAGCAAATCGGCTTTGAACTTTCTCTCGACGAATTGCATTTTCCCGAACGTAGCGTATTGCTCATGTATGGCACACAAATGCAGATCCAGCAGTCAATGATGCTGCTCAACAGCATCGCAGAACTCAAACGCGCCAAAGAAACCGCCGAGTTTTTCGATTCACTGGCCCCAACAGAACAACGAGAGTGGACTAATGAATTGCTCGAACGGACGAAATGGCCTCTAGAAAATGCGCCCCATGTCTGCATACTTGATACCGGTATTAATGCCAAGCACCCGTTGCTTGCACAGAGTTTAAACGACGAAGATCAACATACCATTGAACCTAGCTGGGGTGTTGCCGATCAAAACGGCCACGGCACGGAAATGGCCGGTTTGACAATCTGGGGCGACCTAACCCCCAACTTAGCAAATTCTGCTCCAGTCGTATTAACCCATCACCTTGAATCTGTGAAACTTTTACCTCACGACGGAGGAAATGTCGGCCGCCATCACGGCAATCTGATGCTGGAAGCCATAGCTCGACCGGAAATCACAGCGCCGTATCGTCAACGAGTTTTTAGCATGGCAGTCACCGCCAAGGATAATCGAGATCAAGGTAAACCTTCTGCTTGGTCCGCTACACTAGACCGTTTAGCTTGTGATGTGGATGGTGAGGGTCATACGCCTCGTTTATTTATCGTATCAGGTGGTAATATTGATGATCCAAATGCTTGGAGCCACTATCCATATAGTAACAGTACTGACAGTATCCATGATCCAGGGCAAGCTTGGAATGTTCTTACAGTCGGCGCCTACACCCAAAAAATCGACATTACTGAAGCGAACACCGATGGGTATTCAGCCATTGCACCTTCAGGTGGCTTAAGCCCTTTCAGCACAACATCGCAAACTTGGCAAAGGCATTGGCCATTAAAACCGGATGTGGTTTTTGAAGGTGGCAACGCAGCAAAAGATGCCCTCGGACCAGTGACTATGCACAGCCTAAGTTTGTTGACGACATCTCATGAGCTTACTAATCACTTGCTAACTACCACCAACGCAACCAGCGCTGCAACAGCCTTGTGTTCCCGCATGGCCGCTCAACTCATAGCGCAGTATCCTAATCTCTGGCCGGAAACGGTACGGGCTCTAATTGTACATTCGGCGGAATGGACTGAGCAAATGAAAGCTGGCTTTCTTGATCGGCGTGAGCGAAGCGGGGATTATCAGAACTTGATTCGCCATTGCGGCTTTGGCGTACCCAACCTCGAACGCGCCTTATGGAGTGCATCTAATTCGTTAACCCTAATCGTCCAAGACGAACTGCAGCCGTTTGTACGAGAAAAAGATAAGGGAGAACCAAAATTGCGTGAAATGCATCTGCATTCTCTGCCATGGCCTCAAGAAATTTTAATGAATTTAGGAGCAACCTTGGTTGAAATGCGTGTGACGCTTTCCTATTTTATCGAACCCAGCCCCGGTATTGTCGAGCGGGGTGCGGGCGGACGCTATTGTTATGAATCCCATAGTTTACGTTTCGACGTTAAACGCCCTGAAGAAAAACCCGATGATTTTCGTGCCCGCATCAACCAGCGGGTACGCGATGCGGAAGAGGGAAGCTATACCAGAGGCGGCTCCGATTCTAATTGGTTATTGGGACCGGACTTGCGCCACCGGGGATCACTGCATTCCGACATGTGGACAGGGACGGCAGCAGCACTTGCCGAGCGCGGAATTCTTGCCGTATATCCAGTGACGGGTTGGTGGAAAACCCGCAAGAAAGAAGGACGTTATGACCAAAAAGCGCGCTATGCTCTTATCATATCTATTCGCACCCCAGAGACCGATGTTGATTTATACAATGCTATCGAAAACCTAGTCGCGATTTCCACGTAATCATGGTTATTGTCTTTTTCATTAAAATGCCGAGCTAAAATAGGTGGACAATGTTTTTTGCCCACCATCTAGCGGATAGCATTTATTCCGCTTCATGTTAGAACTCAGTGACGCACCGTTAGAGCCGCCGTGCTTGTAGCGAATTATTAAGAGCTCTTTACCCACTTTGCAAGTGTTAGTTCAAATGGCCGATTAAACTTCTGGCGATTGATAAAATACTTTTTTTCGTCTTTCGGAAATCCAGACACTGCGTATATGAATGCACTCTGCAGCCAAGGATCCATAGCACGAAAGGATTCTTTGTGCTCTCTTGTCCAATCAAGGGCAGAATTTACGCGCGATGCCAGAATTATCTCGCGACGAATAACCGCATCCCCTTTCTGATACAGTCTCTGAAGCTTATCGAAGTGATTGATATGATTGTTCCGAGTAAAAAGGCTGAGGATAAGTAATCTAAAATACTCGCTAGATTGAACTTCACTAGTTCTCAGCAGACCGATAAGCTTGCCCCCAATCCGCTTCCAATCTGCTGGAGCAATAGACTGTACGGATCCGAGATAGAAGCAAATATTTGAGAAACATGGCCCCAATCGTTCTAAGTTATCCAGCGAAACGTCAATGGCACCAGGATGTCCGATTTGCGCTAGGCGCCGATAGAACCATCTAAGCCTTATGTAATCAACGCATTCGGCATTGATGTAACTTTCGATAACATTATGGATGGCAACCGGCGAAATTGATGCCCAGTCTGTAGGAGATATCTGGGAATATGAGATTGTTGAATATGGATCTCCACCCGAGTACTTCTTGATCAGCGCTAACAACGTCTTTTCATTTGTGTTAATCGGACGGTCTTCTATCATTTCCGAGCAGAGTTTTTTGAATTCTTCCCGCTCATAAAACTTAGTTTTGTACCTTTGAAGCGTAAGCCGTTGTTGTTTATCCAGCACTGTGGCGACCGTTGCTAGCGCCGTCTTTGCCTCACGCTTTGTTTTGCGGAAAATTAAAATGTCATCAGCATATCTGATGAAATTCATGCCTCCAGATTTCAGGCTATTGTCAACAGGAATGAGCGTTGATTCAGCAATAAGGTGAATAGGGTGCGGACCAATAGGAACCCCTCGAGACACGCCTTCTGTTGTTGATTCGAGCAAGGACACTAGCCATTTAACGGCCTGATTCGGTAATCCAGCCGCTATTAACTGATTCTCGACAGTATGATGATAGACCTGATTGTAGAAGTCAGCAATATCACAGTAGAGAACGCATTCAGACTTCTCCGATAGTTTGGATGCTCTAACCCAGAAGTCATTCCAAGCCGTTTTTCTGTTATACAACCCCTCTGTGACAGTCGATTTAAAACGATAGCTATAAACGTACTTTGGCGATAGGCGACGAGACTCAATCAGCCCACCATACTCATAAATTATGGAGGATAAGATCACTGAATCTTGCGGGTCGAGTTGCGTTGCTTGCCTGTAGGATATTTCATCTTTTGGAACGATAAATCTCCGACACACTCCAGGAACAAATGCACTTAAATCCTTATCTGCGATTTGTGAAACGAAATGAGCTTTCTCTGAGATGATGGCCTCAATCTCTAATACCTTTGGAAACAGGTCACCGTCAGAGTGGGATTGAATGAAATCAACTGCCCATTCGATAGATGCCGCTTTTAGTGTCATGACTTTGTCCAGTTATAGTGCCTAACACTACCTTCAGCAGAGCAGGTGCGCTAGCGATTGCATCCATTAGAAGGCACTGTTATATTTTTCCGATTATAAAACCCTGCGATTTTACGCATTTTATGAAAGCATCATAAGCTTGCAGAAGCTCTTGCCCAGCATTCGCAACGTCATGAAGCATTTCATAATATCTCTTTTCACTCTCATCTCTCCTTCCTTTCCAATGGTAGGGAGGTAGGTACATAATGCCAGATGCATCTTCTTGCGCTCCAAGATAACCAGCGCATTTACTATTAAAATGACGAATAGTTATCACTAGCTCTTGTTTTTTTGATTCAACAACTTCGTTATAAAGAGCATAAGGTGGTTCAGAGAACCTCATGCAACAGTCAAGATTATGGGAAAAATCCCTTCTCAATCCAGCATAAGATGCTTGTTCAATCCAATAGTTAGTGTTGTCGTATGGTAAAAAACTAATAATTTCTTCAATTATTCTTTGATCATGCGGCTCTTCTTTGGCTTGTTTTTCTCTTTGTAGCGCTAAAAGCCTTTTTTGTTTGCTGTTTTCTAAGCTTAAAAACAAAAGATTATGGCAACCACCGAGGGCCATGAGGATGACACCTGCAATATATGCGGGTACATCTGGTACATCTATAGGGATATCAATATTGAATACTTTTTTGAATACAACCTTGAGAATCAAATGTTCGATTAATGGAGTTGATACTATAGCCATGCCAGTATATAGCAGTGATTTTGTCACCTTGTTTGAAAACGGCGATAACAGCCACTTCTTTAGAAATGGGTGCACATATTCATCCTAAATAAGTTTCATAAGCTTCCGGTTGATTTGAAAATATAACGTAAAGTTAACTGTACGGCCGGAAAGTTAAGAACATAACCCCATTATAATCGAGTCTCGATTGAGCGCAGCATGAGGTCAAATGTGTGATTGCAAGGCCGCCCGTTCATTCTTTCCTACCAACATTTAAAAAGCTGGCTATTAAAACTAATGGCTCATTAAATGCCTGAAACAGGCTGGATTTTGTTGCGGTTTATTGTAGTGTTTTATCTTGAAGTGTCCCACTAGTGTCCCACAAAAACTTTCAGACATAAAAAAAGGGCTTGGTAAATTACCTAAGCCCTTGTATGAATTCGGTTTTTGTTGGTGGGTCGTGTGCGATTCGAACGCACGACCATCGCATTAAAAGTGCGGTGCTCTACCGGCTGAGCTAACGACCCTCAACAAAGAATGCTCATTATAAAGATTAATTCGGTTCTTGCAACCTTTTTTTAATTTATTTTTGATATTGGGTTGGATCTGCTATTCCGGCTTCGGTAAATCCGGTTTTTCTTAGACGGCAGGCGTCGCATACACCGCATGCGCGGCCTTGCTCATCAGCGGAATAACAGGAAACCGTGCGATTGTAATCCACGCCCAGTTCGGTGCCCAGTTTGATGATTTCGGCTTTGCTGAGTGAGATCAACGGCGTATGAATTGTAAAATGCTCACCTTCCACGCCCGCTTTGGTGGCCAGATTCGCCAGGTGCTGGAATGCCTTGATAAATTCAGGCCGACAGTCGGGATAACCGGAATAGTCGACGGCGTTGACGCCGATAAAGATGTCGTGGGCGTTCAACACTTCCGCCCAGCCCAGCGCGAAAGACAGAAAGATGGTGTTTCTGGCCGGCACGTAAGTGACCGGAATGCCTTCCTGGGCCGTATCGGGCACGGCGATATGTTCATCGGTAAGAGCCGAGCCGCCAATTGAGCTTAAACCGATATTGATGACTTTATGCTCTTCAACGCCGTAGTCAGCCGCTATCCGCGCGGCCGCTTTCAGCTCGGCATTATGCCGCTGGCCGTAATCGAAACTTAAGGCATAACATTTAAACCCCTGCTGTTTGGCAAGGGCGAGTACGGTAATTGAATCTAATCCGCCTGACAGCAGGATAACGGCTTTTTTTGACATTTCAGTTTATTTACCCCGGGCATCATCCCAAAGTATTTTATGGAGTTGTACTTGAAAGCGAACAGGCAGCCTGTCGCGCAGGATCTTTTCGGCCAGTTCGGTCGGATTCTGCTGCCCCATGGTCGGCGAAAACAGGATTTCGCAGCGGCCTGGCAGATCATGTTCGGCCAGGATCGCTTTCGACCATTCATAGTCTTCGTCATTGCCGATCACGAACTTGACCTGATCGTTAGGTGTCAGGTAGTCGATGTTTTGGTAGCGATTTTTGCCTAATTCGCCCGAGCTGGGCGTTTTTAGATCCATGACCTTGCTCACGCGCGGATCAACGCCAGACACGTCCAACGCGCCGCTGGTTTCCAGCGAGACGACATAGCCCTTGTCGAGCAGTCTTGTCATTAATTCCAGGCACGAGGGCTGGGCCAGCGGTTCTCCGCCCGTGACGGTCACATGGCGGGTCGCGTATTGCTCAACCTGATCGATAATGGCATCGATCTCTGTTTTCGTGCCGCCGGTGAAGGCATAGGCGGTATCGCAATAGACGCATCTTAACGGGCAACCGGTAAGCCGAATAAAAACCGTGGGCAGTCCTACGGTATTCGACTCACCTTGTAGCGAATGGAAAATTTCGGTTATGCGTAATGAACTCACAATCTAAGGCTTGGCAACTTCAATCTGCAGCAATTTCTTTTTTGCCAGATAAGCTGCAGTTGAGCTGGGGTAATCGCTAGTAATGCGGGTTAAATAATCACGCGCTTTGGCCCAGTTTTTCTGATCAAATTCAATATATCCCAGCTTCAATAACGCGTCAGGCACTTTGGCACTGCTTGGGTAATTCTGGATAACCGCGTTAAAAGCCTTGCGTGCCGCATCGATGTCCTGATTGACTTTATACGCCTCGCCTAGCCAGTACTGGGCATTGCTGGCATATGTGCCGTTAGGGTACTGGCTGATGAAGTTATTGAATTCCGTGATTGATTGATTGGTATGCCCTCTTCTTAAGGCTTCATACGCTTGCTGGTATTGTTGTTTTTCAGCATCCGAAGCCTGGGGCGCAGCCGGTTGCTGCACGGCGGGCGCGGGCGCGCTTACCGCTGGCGCAGCTGGCTCGGCCGTATTAGCGGCCGGGTCAACGGCGCTTTCCTGCTCCAGCGGGGCTTCAACATCCGCTGGAACACTACCAGTCGTATTACTCTCGATGCTGTGCAGGCGCTCATCAAAGTCGGAATACATGGTGTTCTGACTTTTTTTCAGCTCTGCAATCTGATGAGCCTGCTCTTCCACTTTGCCTGTCAGTTGCTGCACTTCGGTTTGCAATCGATCCAGGCGTCCCATTAGCTCATAAACGGCATTAGCCGGGATTGCGCCGGGATTGGCCGTCCCGGCGGGATAGGTTGAGTAATCAACAACCGGCGGCAGTGATCTCGGCTCTGCGCTAGCAGTCGTGATGCAGGCGCACAGCAGCATGAGTAAACGCGTTTTCATTTAATTGCCTTGATAAACCAGTTCAACACGACGATTCAGTTCCCAGGATGATTCATCATGCCCAAATGCTGCCGGTTTTTCTTCACCGTAACTGACAATTTCCAGCTGACTGTCACTGACGCCCTGCACTTTCATCATGCTGGCGACCGATTTTGCCCGCTGTTCACCCAATGCGATGTTGTATTCGCGAGAACCGCGCTCATCGCCATGGCCTTCCAGCACGATGCGCTGCCCGGGATTGGCAAGCAAATATTGCGAGTGCGCGGCAATGACCGGCACAAAATCCTGTTGGACTTGACTGCTGTCCAGCATGAAATAAATGGTTTGTTTTGATAGCGGGTTACTCGGATCGCTAAATTCGGGTCCCAAGCCGCCTGCGCTGCCAAAACCGCCCCCCATTTCCGAACCGGAGAAGCCGGAACCATTATTGAAGCCGCTGGTCGAGGCGTCGTTGATACCGGCCGCGTTGCTTTGGCTGCCGTCAGTCAGGCCGAGTTCCTCTTCATCAGTTGTGCCACAAGCTGTCAAGATGGTTGCACTGATTGCCAATGCCAATATTGTTCTATTCAATTTCATCTTTAATTTCCAAAAATAAGTGATTAATTTTACTCAAAAAAACAGTTTACAGCCAACAACTCTAGGGGGACCATGCCGGTTCACGCACTTCACTGCTATCAAAAACCAACTTTTGCTGCATTTTACCATCGATTGATACAGCCGATAAGTAACCCACACCGCCTTTTCGTGAAGCATACAATATCAAACTGCCGTTCGGGGCAAAACTGGGGGATTCATCCAGGCGCCCTTCCGTCAATACGTTTACGGTACGGGTCGCCATATCCATTACGGCGATACGATAATCGCCGCGGTTGCCATGCACCATGGCTAAATTTTTACCGTCAGGTGAAAAACTGGCGCCTGCATTGTAATCGCCGGTAAACGTCAGCCTTTTTTCCTGGCCGCCCGTGCTGGGCATGATATACAGTTGAGGCTTGCCGCCTCTATCCGATGTAAAAACGATATGGCTGCCGTCGGGCGACCAGGTCGGCTCGGTATCGATCGCGTAGCTTTGAGTCAGCTTGGTTAATGAGCGCGTGGACAGATTTAACACATAAATATCGGGGTTGCCGTCCTTGGACAGGGTGAGAGCCAGTTTCTGCCCGTCGGGCGACCAGGCCGGCGCGCCATTGATGCCGGGGAACTCGGCCACTTTTTGCCGTTCACCTGTCGCCAGCGTCTGCACATAAATCGCCGCCGTTTTTCTCTCAAACGAGACATAGGCCACTTGTCTGCCGTCAGGCGACCAGGCC
This sequence comes from Methylobacter marinus A45, assembly GCF_000383855.1. Taxonomy (GTDB): domain Bacteria; phylum Pseudomonadota; class Gammaproteobacteria; order Methylococcales; family Methylomonadaceae; genus Methylobacter; species Methylobacter marinus. Next base: position 3,196,014 of record NZ_KB912877.1, on the reverse strand, counting down.
GGCGACATCAGCGGCTCAGGCGATGACGCGATAGTTTGGGGATTAAACCCGTCGACATCAGCGACTTGTAATTGGTGTATACGCTGCTTGTTGCCTTGTGACTGGCTGGTGATATAAATGATCCGGCCGCTAAAGATCCCTTTGTTACCGGTCAGCTTTTCAAAAATAATATCGCTGATATGGTGTGCTGTTCGGCGCAATTCAGAGGCCGGTGAGGTCATGCGATAGCCCAGCACCTGGGTGCCTTTATAGACATCGAATACCTGAAACTGAATATTGTATTGTCCAGCCTGTTCGGTTACCTGCCCGATCACCAGATAATTCTGGCCTAAGGCCTGCCACTCGTTAAATCTGACCGCTTCCGCCGTGCTTGGCCTGCTCAGCATATTCTGTTCATCCAGCGTTTTGAAGTAACCGCTGCGCCCCAAGTCCGAGTTCACGATAGAGCCAATATTGACGGGCATGCCGGTTGACCCTTGAAAACCGAAAGGAACCACGGCAATAGGCATTGCGCTCTCGATGCCTTCGGTAATTTCAATACTCATTTCAGCGTGGTTCACGGGCGCATAAAAACCAATCAGGCCGACTAACAACATTCTTCTAAAAAAACTCACATTATTTCCTCTGACACTTGACTCAAAAAACCGGTTGAAAGCTTCGCGGCACCTGCCTCTGGCAACGCATTTCCAGCTGCTTATATCCAGAAAAACCGTCGGATTAGAAGCATAAATTTATCATTTTGGTTCAAACACAAATTTAAACGATCTAAATTCTTTGCTAAACAATTCTTTATCCGTAGGCACGGGCAGCGGCTGAGCTTTTAAAACCGCGTTGACTGCGGAATTATCAAAATACTGATCGCCACTCGATGCAATGATAACCGGCTCACCGATGACTTTCCCTCCGGAAGTCAACCTGACTTGAATAGTGCATTTTATTCCGGTTGTAGCAGAAGGCGAACGAATCCAGCTTCTATTGACTTTTTTCTGAATGGCATCTTTTGCCGCCATTAAAGCCTGGGATTGAGCATCGGCTTTAGCTCTGGCCGCTTCCACGGCAGCTTTTGCTTTTGCAATTTCCGCCTGCTCTGCCGCCGCCTTAGCCGCTGCAATTCTTTCCGCCTCCGCCTTTTCTGCCGCAGCCCTCTCTGCTGCCGCTTTTTCGGCCGCTGCTTTCTCCGCTGCTGCTTTCTTTGCCGCCGCTTTCTCCGCTGCTGCCTTCTTTGCCGCCGCTTTCTCGGCCGCTGCTTTCTCCGCTGCCGCCTTCTCGGCCGCTGCCTTCTTTGCCGCCGCTTTCTCTGCCGCTGCTTTCTCCGCTGCCGCCTTCTCGGCCGCTGCCTTCTCCGCTGCTGCCTTCTCCGCCGCTGCTGCTTTCTCGGCCGCTACCTTCTCCGCTGCTGCCTTCTTTGCCGCCGCCTTCTCCGCTGCTGCCTTCTCCGCTGCTGCCTTCTCCGCTGCTGCTTTCTCCGCGGCCGCTGCCTTCTCCGCTGCCGCCTTCTCTGCCGCCGCCTTCTCGGCGGCAGCCTTGGCTTTGGCTGCTTCGGCTTTTTCAGCCGCCGCGATTCTTTCCGCTTCGGCTGTTTCTGCGGCGGCTTTCTCGGCCGCCGCTTTAGCCCGAGCAGTTTCAGCTTGCTCGGCGGCCGCTTTTTCTGCCGCGGCTTTCTCGACCGCCGCAACTCTTTCCGCTTCGGCCTTTTCGGCAGCCGCTTTGGCAGCTTCAGCCCGCTGTTGTTCTGCTAATTGCTGCCGTTCTAGTGCTTCTGCCTGCTGTTGCTCTGCCCGGTACTCATCCTCTTTTTCAGGCTGAGCGTCGGCTTCCGGAGGCACGTCAATTTCTTCCAGGGAAGCCTGGATAATTTCCGGCGCCGGCTCCTTGCTTTCTTTAGGCTTGATGTCGAAACTCAGCGTAAACAGGCCGAAAAGCACAACATGCAGCGCTAAAGCCAGGATAAACGGCCATACGAATCGTTTTTGACTATCCATCTATTCTCTATTGCCCATCAGGTTTAGTCATCAGCCCTACATTGCTTAACAAACCGGTTCTTTTCAGCTCGGCCATTACCCTGACCACTTTGCCGTATCCCAATGTCTCATCGGCATTGATCAGAACCTGGGTTTGCGGTTTATTGCTCAGGATGGCCGCCACCCGCGCGCTTATCTCTTCAGCCAGTATAGGCTCATCCTTGCCGTCGCCGTTGCTAATAAAATATTGTTCCTGCTTGTCGATCGTAACGACGAGCGGCGGATCATCCTTCTGTTCTACCGTTGCCGATTCGGCTTTCGGCAAATCAACTTTCACCCCCGTCTGCAGCATCGGTGTCGTGATCATAAAAATAATCAGCAATACCAGGGTGACGTCAATATAGGGAACGACATTGATTTCAGCCATCGGTTTTCTTCGTCCGCGGCCGCGTTGATTGCTTGTTTGTGGACTCATTTGTTGTGCGCCTGTCTTTGCAATAATACGACGAACTCCTCAACGAATAATTCATAACGGCCGGTCAATCTGTCCAGGTGCGTGGAAAAGCGGTTATAGGACACAACGGCCGGTATCGCGGCAAACAGGCCGATAGCGGTTGCGATCAAGGCCTCGGCAATACCGGGCGCCACTTGCGCCAGGGTCGCCTGCTGGACATTGCCCAGGGAACGGAAGGAATTCATGATACCCCACACCGTACCGAACAGGCCGATATAAGGGCTGGTCGATCCGACGGTCGCCAGAAACGGCAGGTGCTCGTCAAGCCGGTCCAGTTCCCGCGACAGTTCGATGCGCATGGTGCGCTGAGCGCTTTCCACCTGCACGCCGGGCTCGACATTGCCGGCCTGCCGCATGCGGGAGAATTCCTTATAGCCGGCCAGGAAGATTTTCTCTATGCCTTCCGGCTCGAAGTCTTTTGATGTCAATTTTCTGTAGAGATCGGCCAGCGGCACGCCGGACCAGAACTGCTCTTCGAATTCATCGGTAATTTCCAGGGCCCGGCTAAGCACTTTGCGTTTGGAAAAGATAAATGTCCACGATATTATCGAAGCCGTCAATAATATCAGCATGACAAACTGAACGACAAAACTCGCTTCGGTAATCAGGTGGATAATGGATAAATCAGTATTCATTCTTTAACTGCTCTTGTAAACTCTCAGGGATTACTTTAGGGCGCATGGTTTCTGCATTCAGACAGGCAATGCGAATGACGCCCCTGCACAAAACCTCATCGCCCCGTGTTATTTGTTGCTCAAAATCGAAACTGGCTTTTTTAATAAAGCTTATTTCGGCACTGACCTGCAGCTGGTCATTAAACCGGGCCGGGAGCAGGTAATCGACCTGTACGGACCGCACGACAAAAATCGTCCCCTCCGCCATCAATCGATCCTGTTCATGCCCCATCGCCCTCAACATTTCAGTTCTTGCCCGCTCGAAAAACTTCAGGTAATTGGCATGAAACACCACGCCGCCCGCATCGGTGTCTTCGTAATAAACCCGTACCGGCCAGATAAATCTTTTCATTATGTTTATTCCCTCATTGGTGAGCCCTCTGGAACCACGCCGCTATCAAAAAACCGTGAGCCGACACTCTTTAAAGCATAAAGGGCGACTAAAAAGTCACCCTCATGCCACTGCGCTCTTAAATTAACCAATTAATTATTATGTAAATATGTCTTCCGATACGCCCTGTTGTTGCGGTGGTTGCAGACCAAAGTGCAGGTAGGCATGCTGGGTCACCACGCGCCCGCGCGGCGTGCGCATGATAAAGCCCTGTTGCAGCAGATAGGGCTCCAGCACATCTTCAATCGTGCCGCGCTCCTCGCTGATCGCCGCCGCCAGCGTGTCGAGCCCTACCGGACCGCCGGCGAAGCTTTCAATCATGGTCAGCAGCAATTTGCGGTCCAGGGCATCGAAACCGTTATTATCGATTTTCAGCATAGCCAGCGCCTGGCTGGCCGCTTCTTCCGTCACAGTGCCGTTGCCCTTCACTTCCGCATAGTCACGCACGCGGCGCAGTAAGCGGTTGGCGATGCGGGGCGTGCCGCGCGACCGGCGCGCAATCTCGTGGGCGCCGCCTTGCTCCATGCTGATGCCCAATACGTTTGCCGAGCGCGCAACGATGCTGGCCAGTTCTTCGATGGTATAAAACTCCAGCCGCTGCACGATGCCGAAGCGGTCCCGCAACGGGGAGGTCAACAAGCCGGCCCGGGTGGTCGCGCCGACCAGCGTGAACGGCGGCAGATCCAGTTTGATGGAACGCGCGGCCGGCCCCTCGCCGATCATGATATCGATCTGATAATCCTCCATGGCCGGATACAGGATCTCCTCAACCGCCGGGCTCAAGCGATGTATTTCATCGATGAACAAAACATCATGCGCTTCAAGATTGGTCAGCAGCGCGGCCAGATCGCCGGCCTTGTCGAGCACCGGCCCCGAGGTCTGGCGAATATTAACGCCCATTTCGGCCGCGATGATATTGGCCAATGTGGTTTTACCGAGGCCCGGCGGCCCGAAGATCAGGACATGATCCAATGCCTCCTGGCGCGCTATCGCCGCCTGGATAAAAATCTCCATTTGTGCGCATAATTCCTTCTGCCCGACATAATCGACCAGGCGCTTGGGCCGGATGGCTCGGTCCTGCCGTTCCTCATCCGAAAGACTGTGCGCGGTAATCATGCGATCTCTCTCTATCATCTTACGGCACCCTGCAATGCCGACCTGATAATGTCTTCACAGCTTTTGTCCTCGGTGCTGATGCCTTGCACCATTTTGCTGGCATCCTGCGGCTTGTAGCCTAATGCGCATAAAGCGCTGATCGCTTCCTGCCGGGGATCCTTGGCGGCCGGGAAAACCGAAGTATCGACCTGTATTGTGGAACTACCCCCGAGATCGGGCAGCCTGTCACGCATCTCGATAATCAGGCGTTCGGCGGTTTTTTTACCCACCCCCGGCAAGCGGACCAAAGCCTGCGTGTCATTATTATGAATGCAATGCCGGAATTCCTCGGCACTCTGTCCGGATAAAATCGTCAACGCCAGCTTGGGGCCGACGCCGTTGACCTTGATCAGGTTCCTGAACATCAGACGATCCGATTCGGCCAGAAACCCGAACAGAATATGGGCGTCTTCGCGAACGACAAGGTGGGTATGCAATTGGACTTCCTCACCGATGGCCGGCAGATTGTAAAACGTCGTCATCGGCGCTTCGACTTCGTAGCCGACCCCGTGCACATCAAGTAACAGCATCGGCGGCGCTTTGAGCACCAGTTTACCGCGCAGGAAACCTATCATCGCGCCCCGCCCTGCTGCAATCGCCGCGCGGTTTGCTGATAGTGGGCATGACACAGAGAGATCCCCAAGGCATCGCTGGCGTCGATCTGCAACTCGCCTTGAAGATTGAGCAGAATCTTCACCATATGCTGGACCTGAAGTTTCTCGGCGCTGCCCTTGCCCACCAGCGCCTGTTTAACCTGCCGGGCGGCATATTCGAATACCGGCAGGTCGGTGACCTGAACCGCGCAAATGGCCGCGCCGCGGGCTTGCCCGAGCTTAAGCGCTGAATCGGCATTTTTATGCATGAAGACCTGTTCTATGGCCATTTGCTCAGGTTGATATAAATCGACAATTTCCAGTACACCATCAAATATTTGCTTGAGCCGGTCAGGAAAATAATCGGCGCTGATGCGGATACTGCCGCTGGCTATATAACGATAACCGCGCGGCGATTCCTCGATAATGCCGTAACCGGTAATTCTTGATCCGGGGTCTATCCCTAAAATGCGCGTCACAATGAATGGTGCCTGCAAGTGGTAATGGAAAGGCTGAAAAGCCAATAGGTCTTATGCCTTTTCAGACAACTGCTCCATGATGTCTTCGCTGATGTCGGCGTTGGAATAGACATTCTGCACGTCGTCCAGGTCTTCCAATCGGTCGATCAGGCGCATCATTTTCTCCGCGGTCTCAGCGTCGAGTTCGGTATTGGTGGTTGCCTGCATGGTGATTTCGGCGTTATCAGGCTGAAAGCCCGCCGCAACCAGGGCATCCTTGACTTCCAGATAGCTTTCCGGCGTCGTCATGACATCCATCGAACCGTCATCGTTGGTGACCACATCTTCCGCGCCGGCTTCCAGCGCCGCTTCCATCAGCGCGTCTTCGTCAACCGAATCGGCATAAGTGATAATGCCGACCTTATTGAACATATAAGCCACGGAGCCGTCGGTCCCCAGATTACCGCCTGCTTTGGAAAACGCATGGCGGACTTCGGCAACGGTACGGTTACGGTTATCGGTCAAGCAATCGACCATGACGGCCGTGCCGCCGGGACCGTAGCCTTCGTAGCGCACTTCTTCATAATTAACGCCTTCCAGCGTGCCGGTTGCTTTCTTGACGGCATTGTCAATGGTATCGCGCTTCATATTGGCGCCCAGGCCTTTGTCTATCGCTGTCCGTAGAGACGGGTTGGTCGCCGGGTCGCCGCCGCCGGATCTTGCCGCTACTGAAATTTCTCTAAGGATTTTAGTGAAAAGCTTGCCGCGCAAGGCATCCTGTCCGGCCTTGCGGTGTTTGATATTAGCCCATTTACTATGTCCAGCCATTGTCTCTCTCTAGTAACAGTTTAAAATTTAACGATTTTAACATTCTGTCCGGCGCTAATCGATACACTTTATAAAATATACGGCAGAATGGCGGTCAATGAAGGCTCGACAATATAAATATCCGCTTGTTCGCGCACAATGGACCGGTCCGCCACGCCGCCAAAACCGATCACATAAGCCCCTGCCTGCCTGGTCTCCATGTCGGTCTTGCCGTCGCCAATCATAACAAGGGATGCTTGCGGCCTGCTTAACTGCCGGCAGCAATCCGCTTTGCCGCCGGTTCTGGCCAGAGGCGAGGCCTGGTCATAATCGCGATAGCGGCCATCCTCGTCAAAATAAACATCGACGGCATGCACATGGCTTTCCGGCAGATCCAGATACCTGGCCAGAGGCAATAAGGCCTGACGGATGCCGCCGCTGATGATATGCAGTTCCTTGCCTTGCGCCGACAGCGCGGCAAACACCTCCCTGACGCCTTCGACAATTTCCTTGACATACAGGTCCGCCAGCCAGTCAACGCCGGCCCGGTCCGGCCTGATCAGCGACAGGCGCCGTCCATAGACCGCTTCCAACGGCAACTCGCCGTTCATGGCCGCCTCGGTCAGCCTGGACATTTCCTCGCCCAATCCGATGCGCCGGGCCAGTTCGTCTATCCCCTCTATCCGGCTTAAAGTACTGTCGCAATCAAAACAAACAATATCGAAACTCATAAATTGATCTGGGTCGCTTTATGCACGGCCCCGATGCCGCACAGCTGCTGCAACAAATCATCCGTTAACGGCTCGGAAACACTGATCACCGCCATCGCCTGCTGCTGCTCATCGGCCGTGCTGACTTCCATTCGGGTGATATTGATATTGGCATCGCCCAATACGGCGCTGATGGCCGAAATCACGCCCGGCCGGTCCTCGTGGCGGGTAATCAGCAACGTACCCTGAGGCACGACTTCAAGGTCGAATTGATCGATGGAAACAAGGCGCGGATGACGGCCGCCCAGCAAGGCGCCCGCCAGGGTAATGCCCTGGTCGGCATAGTGCCCGGTCACCTTGATCAGCGACAGGTAATCCTGCGTTTCCTCCGTTTTCGACTCAATCAGCGAAATGCCCTGGCGCCGGGCGATATTCTCGGCATTGACGCGATTGACCGGCGTTGACACATGCTCGCTCAGCACGCCGATCAGCGCCGCGACCGAAACCGGACGCGCCTCGACTTCCGCCGCCCTGCCGAATAACGCCACCTCTATCTTTTCCAGCGGATGGGTAGCCAGATTAACCAGCACTTTGCCCAGAATATTGGCCAGCGTCATGAATTCGCGTGATTTTTTCAGTTCTTCCGCCGACAATCTGGGCAGGTTCAAGGCATTGACCGCTTCGCCGGTTTTCAGGAAGGTAACGGCCTGTCTGGCGATCTCGACACTGACGGCAACCTGCGCTTCGCTCGTGGACGCGCCCAAATGCGGCGTAAACACGATATTATCCAGTTCCAGCAAGGGTGAATTGGCGGGCGGTTCATGTTCATAGACGTCCAGCGCCGCGCCGGCGATCTGACCGGTCTTCAGGGCCTCGTACAACGCGTCTTCATCGACCAGTCCGCCTCTGGCGCAGTTGATCAGCATCGCTTCCTTCTTCATCATGGTCAGCTGGGTGCGGCCTATCAGGCCGCGTGTTTTCTCGATCAAGGGACAGTGCAGGGTCAGGTAATCGGCTTGGATCAAGAGCTCATCGAGCTCCATTGACTCGACGCCCAGATTCTCGAAGATCTCCGGCGTGACAAAAGGATCATGCGCGATCACGCGCATTTTCAGGCCTAAACCGCGCTGGGCGACGATCCGCCCTATGGTGCCAAAACCGATGATGGCCAGCGTCTTGTGCGCGACTTCGGAGCCCATCAGCCTGGCGCGCTCCCATTTGCCCGAGCGGATGGAGCGGTCGGCGGCCGGCAAATGCCGGCTTAGCGACATCATGTGGGCGATGGCCAACTCAGCCGTGGTCGTGGCATTGGCATCGGGCGTGTTCATGACGATAACGCCCTGCTCCGTGGCGGCAGCCAGATCGACGTTATCGACGCCGATGCCGGCGCGGCCTATCAGCTTCAGGCGCGTGCCCGCCTGCAATACTTTTTTCGTGACTTTGGTGTCGCTGCGTATCAACAGCGCGTCATAATCGCCGATAATCCCGCAGAGCCCTTCTTCGTTCAATCCTGTCTCGATATGCAGCTGTATATCGGACTGATCATGTAAATAATTGATACCCGCTTCCGCCAACTTATCTGAAATAAGGATTTTTTTCATAGAGACAATCTCCGAAAGACTATGCGCTAAAAAGACCTATAGCTTAACAGCTTTGCTATAATCCCGATATTACCAATAGTTGACATTTTAAAATAATGAAAATCAAAGACCGGCTCTTAGGATTATCGTTACTGGTGCTGATTTCGGCCGTGCTCTGGATAGGCTTTGGCAAAACCGTGACGCCGGCGCCCGATACGACTTTCACGACCATCACCGGCAAAAAAATCGCCCTGCATGAACTGCGCGGCAAGCCCGTGCTGGTCACCTTCTGGGCCACCGACTGCCCCGGCTGCATGGAGGAGATCCCACACCTGATCGATCTTTACCGGAACTATCACGACCGGGGACTGGAAATTATCGCCGTCGCCATGTATTACGACCCGCCAAACCATGTCGTCACCTTCACCAAAGACAACGCATTGCCTTACGATGTTGCACTGGATTTGCAGGCGGAGCATGCCAGGGCATTCGGCGATGTCCGGCTGACGCCGACCACGTTCCTGATCACGCCGGACGGTTCGATTGCCTTGCAAAAAATCGGCGCGTTCGACCCGGACGACATGAAAACCCGTATTGAAACCCTGCTGAAAGGATAAGCCATGCTCTGGTTAAAAGCATTTCACCTGATTTTTATGGTCACCTGGTTCGCCGGCCTGTTCTATCTGCCGCGCCTGTATGTCTATCACGCCATGAGCGAGGACGCCATCAGCAACGAGCGCTTCAAGGTTATGGAGCGCAAACTGTATTACGGCATCACGACGCCGGGCATGATCCTGACCTTCATCTTCGGCATCTGGATGCTGGCCGATTACGCCTGGGCCCTGTACGGGTCGGCCGGCTGGCTGCATGCCAAACTGGCGCTGCTGGCGCTGCTGGTGGTCTATCACGTTTTCTGCGGGATCTGGCTGCTCGACTTCAAACACGATCGCAACCAGCGCGATCACGTCTTTTACCGCTGGATGAATGAAGTGCCGGTGCTGTTTCTGCTCGGCATCGTGATTCTGGCCGTCGTCAAGCCGTTTTGAGCATGAACCGTCCCGTCGTCCTCTGTTTTTCCGGCCACGATCCCAGCGGCGGCGCCGGCGTGCAAGCCGATATCGAGACCCTGGTCAGCCACCGGTGCCATGCCGCCAGCGTGATCACGGCCCTGACCGAACAGGATACGCGCAATGTCAAAAAGCTGATTCCGCAACGGCCGGACGACATCATCAGCCAGGCCGGCACCCTGTTGGCCGACCTGCCGGTCAAGGCCATCAAAATCGGCCTGATCGGGCATCATGACACGGCCGCTGCCATTGCTGCGATATTGACCCGCCATCCCCGGATTCCGGTTGTGCTGGATCCGGTGCTGGCGGCGGGCGGCGGCGCCGAGCTGTCGACCGACCGGCTCATCGCCGCCGTCACCGACCAGCTGCTGCCCCGCACGTCCGTACTGACGCCCAACAGCATGGAAGCGCGCCGGCTGACCGGCCTGACCGACCTGCATAACTGCGGCCTGGCGCTGCTCGATAAAGGTTGCGAGTACGTGTTGATTACCGGCACGCATGAAACTTCACCCGCGGTCAGCAATCAACTGTTTCATGACGGGCGCCTGCTCGAAACCTTTACCTGGGACCGGCTGCCGGACAGCTACCACGGCTCCGGCTGCACGCTGGCTTCGGCCGTGGCCGCGCTGGTCGCGCAAGGGCTTGCGCCTTTCCAGGCCGTCATGGAAGCCCAGGAGTACACCTGGAATGCGCTTCAGGCCGCCTATCGCCCCGGCCAGGGCCAGCACAACCCCAACCGTTTTTTCTGGATCGACGACTGATGAAATTTCCGACTACCGGGCTTTACGCGATCACCCAGACCGACCACAAAGCCATCGACACGATTATTGACGAGGTCGCGGCCGCCATTCGGGGCGGCGCGGCCGTCGTGCAGTATCGCGACAAGAACCCCATCGATGCCGTGCGGCTGGCCCGCGAACTGGCCGGACTCTGCCATCGCCATGACGTGCCGCTGATTATCAATGACGACGTCGAATTGGCTGTCCAGTCGGGTGCCGACGGCGTTCACCTGGGCAAGGAAGACGGCCATATCATTGAGGCCAGAAAGCGGCTGGGCGCGAACGCCATTATCGGCGTATCCTGTTATGATTCGCTCAAACGCGCCGTCGAAGCCGAACAAGCAGGCGCCACCTATGTGGCTTTCGGACGGTTTTTTCCCTCCTCATCCAAGCCGCTGGCCGCGCCCGCGCGCATTGAGACGCTTGCGCAAGCCCGGCGCGCGCTGCGTGTCCCCATCGTGGCCATTGGCGGCATCCTGCCCGGCAACGGCGCGCCATTGCTGGCGGCCGGCGCCGATATGCTGGCCGTCATCGGCGGCATTTTTGACCGGCATCCCGAGCAATCGGCCCGCGCCTACCAGCCCTTGTTCAAAGGCGCCCCCATTCCGTCATGAACATCCGCCTCATTGTTCCCTCGCTGTTGCTGCTGTCCTGCACCGGCATGACCGGCATCCCTGAACAGCGGCTGGACGAAGGCAGGCAAATCGCATTCGACCGCAACAAAGGCAACTGCCTGGCCTGTCATGTGATTGAAGACGGCGAAGCGCCGGGCAATATCGGCCCCGCCTTGTCGGCGATACCGAGCCGGTTTAAAGACAAGCGGCAACTGCGCGAACAGATCTGGGACGCGACGCGCTTTAACCCCGAAACCAGCATGCCGCCCTTTGGCAGAAACAACGTTCTCGACGCCGAGGAGATCGACAAGGTCGTCGATTATCTCTGGAGTCTGGAATGACATATCAGTAACACAGACCGGAGTATCAATATGTCCGTCAATCGCAGGGAATTCCTGAAAAAGTCTATTTCGTTCGGCGCCTGTTCCGTGGCGGCGGCTAGCGGCTTGCTTAGCGCTGAATCGGCCAACGCGGAATGGGTCGCCGAAAACTTTGCCCCGAGCATACTGGAAGAAACGCTGAAAAACCTGTTCAAGGACCAGAAGCTTATCGAAACCGACAAAATCAATATCAAAATCCCGAAAATCGCGGAGAACGGCGCCGTGGTGCCGATTACCGTCACCAGCAGTCTTGACGGCATCGAAAACATTTCCATTCTGGTCGAAAAAAACCCCGTGCCGCTGGCCGCCCGGTTCGACCTGTCGCCCGAGCTTGAGCCGTTTGTATCGGCCCGGTTAAAGATGGCTGAAACCTCCGATGTCATCGTCATCGCGCAGACCGGCAATAACCTGTACAGCGCCAGGGAAACGGTCAAAGTCACCATCGGCGGCTGCGGAGGCTAACATGGGCAGCATCAAGATCCGCAGCAAACGCATCGACGGCAAGACCCAGATCAGAACCTTGATCGCGCACCCGATGGAGCACGGCCGCAACATCGACAAAAAAACCAACCAGCCGATCCCCGCGCACTTTATTCAGGAGTTGACCGTCACGCATAACGGCAGGATCATTGCCAACTGCACCATGGGCGGCAGTATTTCCAAGGATCCCTATTTCGCCTTTATGCTGAAAGGCGGCGAACCCGGGGACAAAATCGTTATCAGTTGGGTGGACAATCTTGGCCGCAAAGACTCTGAACAGCATATTATCAAGTAGCGCCCTGCTGCTCGGCGGCCTGCTCTGGTTGCTGCCGGCGGCGCCCGCACATGCCGATCCGCTGCAGGACCAGCAAGATTTCCGGCAGCATTACCGGCAACTGTTCCCCGAACTGACACTGCCCGATTACGCCGAGGGCGTGTATGCGATCGATCCGATCGCGCGCCAGTCCTGGCAAGCGATCGAGGAATTCCCGCCTTATGAGGCGGCCATAGAGCAAGGCGAAGCCTTATTCAACACGCCATTTAAAAACGGCCGCCGTTATGCCGATTGCCTGCCCGATAAAGGCATCGCCATCGCGCACGAATACCCGCGCTGGGACCGCGCCAAGGGCGAAGTCATCACCCTGGCCCGCGCCGTCAATGACTGCCGCGTCGACAACCGGGAAGCTCCCCTGCCCTATGAAAAAGGCGATATGGCCAGCCTGCTGGCCTATCTGGCGTTTACCTCGCGCGGCAAGCCGATCACGATCACGATACCGGCCGACGACCCGCGCGCCCTGGCCGCCTATCAGAAGGGCAAGGATTTTTACTACCAGCGCCGAGGCCAGCTGAATTTCGCCTGCGCCACCTGTCATGTGCAAAATGCAGGCCGTCAGCTGCGTTCGGAAATCCTGAGCCCGTCCCTCGGCCACACCAGCCACTGGCCGACTTATCGGTTAAAATGGGGCGAAATGGGCACCCTGCACCGGCGCTTCCGGGAATGCCTGGCACAGATCAAAGCCCGGCCTATCCCTGCCCAGAGCCCGGAATTCCGGAACCTGGAGTATTTTTTAAGCTTTATGAGCAACGGCATTCCCACCAACGGACCCGGCACGCGAAAATGATTACGACCCAACCCAGCTGCAACGATATCCATGAACCCGGCCTGATTCCCGTCAAGAACGCCCTGGCCCGGATATTGGCCGCCGTGCCCGTAGCCAGCGGTTATGAGCGCCTCAATATCGAGCATGCCAGAGGCCGCACGCTTTACCAATCGGTCATCTCGGCCGTCAATGTACCGGCGCATACCAATTCCGCCGTCGACGGTTACGCCCTGCATGCCGAAGACCTGCCCGGCCAGGGCACGCGCCGGCTGGAAATCATTGGCCAGGCCTTTGCCGGCAGGCCGTATGCCGGCGACACGGCACGCGGCCAATGCGTCCGCATCATGACCGGCGCGCCCATGCCGGCAGGGCTGGACACTGTGATCATGCAGGAGCAGGTCCAGCTGTCCGATAATTGCATCGAACTGGACAACCGGCACAAGGCCGGCCAGAACGTCCGCCTAGCCGGCGAAGACATCCGCCAGGGGCAGAGCATTCTGCAGCCGGGCAAATACCTGACGCCGCCCGATATCGGCCTGTGCGCCTCGCTCGGCATCGCCGAAATCGATGTACGCCGGAAGCTTAAGGTCGCCATCGCCTCGACCGGCAACGAAGTGTTCGGCATCGGCCAGACGCTGGGCACCGGCGGCATTTACGACAGCAACCGTTACAGCCTGCTGGCGGCGCTGGACCGCCCCGATATCGAAGTCATCAATTTAGGGATACTGGAAGATGACCCCGAGACGCTGCTGAAGCGTTTCCAGGAAGCCGGCACCTATGCCGACGTGATCATTTCCTCCGGCGGCGTGTCGGTCGGCGAAGCCGATTACACGAAAACGGCGCTGCAGGGTTCCGGCCAGGTCGACTTTTGGAAAGTCGCCATCAAGCCCGGGCGGCCCCTGGCTTTCGGCCGGATCGGCAAGGCCGCGTTCTTCGGCCTGCCCGGCAATCCCGTGGCGGTCATGGTGACGTTTTATCAGTTTGTCCTGCCCGCCCTGGAAAAAATGCTGGGCATCACCGACAAACCGATCGCCCCGACCTTCCTGGCCAAAGCCTGCGAAAACCTGCGCAAGAAACCCGGCCGCACGGAAATCTATCGCGGCATCATCGAACAGAGTGATCACGGGGAATGGCGCGTAAAAACGACAGGCAAGCAGGGTTCGGGGATTTTAAGCTCGATGAGCCTGGCGAACGCGTTCATCATTCTGGCCCATGACAGCACCGACATCAAAGCCGGCGAATGGGTGACGGTGCAGCCTTTTTCGGGGATGTTTTAATTAAAGACGGGTCGGGGAGCCCGTTTGCCGGGTCAAGCGCCAGCACTTTTAACAGCAGTAGGGTACGAGACTGTGAAAGTATTCGTTTTTTGAAATTTTTATCACAATATATTGTGTATTTGATATTTGCATATAACAACATATAGACATTGAAGAGAGAAATTCTGAATACTTTCACAGTCTGGTACGCACTGCGTACCTTTTGGAACTTCATTCATCTGAACATGTTGAAAACTGGTACGCGATGCGTACCCTACATCCTGAACTAGCCGCCCATGCCGGGTTTCCGCTAAAGCGCCAACCCGCCTACGCGTGACGCGTGCTCTAATTCTTAATCCCCACACCCTTATGCAGCAAAAACAGGCTGAAAAGAATCAAGACAATACTGAAGCCGCCGGTCATGACAAAGGCAATCGTAACGTCCACATCGGTTACGCCGATCAGGCCATAGCGAAAGGCATTGATCATGTACAGGATCGGATTGCCCAGGGAAACCGTCTGCCAGACATCCGGCAGCATGTCGACCGAGTAAAACACGCCGCCCAGATAGCTCAACGGCGTTAATATGAAGTTCGGGATGATGGAAATATCGTCAAAACTGTCCGCGAACACGGCATTGATAAACCCGGCCAGCGAGAAGACCGTAGCCGTCAATACGGCTATCGATAAAGTGACGGCAATGTTGTTGATGGCGATATCGGCAAAGACACGCGATATCAACGCCACAACAAGTCCCACCAGCAAACCCCGGATAATCCCGCCGCTGACATAGCCGGACAGGATCACCCAGTTGGGCACCGGCGAAACCAGCAACTCCTCGATATTGCGCTGGAACTTGGTCGAATAAAACGAGGACACGACATTGGCGTAGGAATGGCTGATCACGGACATCAGAATCACGCCCGGCACGATATAATCCATATAGCTGGCGCCGCCGACCGTGCCGATCCGGTCGCCGATCAGCTTGCCGAAAATCAGAAAATACAGCGCCGTGGTAATGGCCGGCGGCAGCAGGGTTTGCGGCCAGATGCGGATAAAGCGCTGGACTTCCTTTTTGACAATGGTTCTAAGGGCTATGGCATGATTCATTGCAGTGACTCGTCGGATTCTTGATCAATCAAATCCATAAACAGTTGTTCCAGCCGGTTGGTCCTGTTTTTCAGGCTGATCACCTTGATATTGCGTTCCGTCAACAACTTGAACAAGGTATTCAGCCCGTACTCCTTGGGCACGCCCACGTTCAGCACCTTGTCCGAAACGCGCTCGATCTGATAGCCCTCGATAACCGGCACCGCATCGATCGGTTCGGCCAGATCCAGCACAAAATAATCGATGTTCAGCCGGGCCAGCAGACTGGCCATGTCGGAATTTTCAACGATCAGGCCGTGATTGATAATGGCGATATTCCGGCACAGGCTTTCGGCTTCCTCAAGATAATGCGTGGTCAGAATGATGGTCGTGCCCTGCCGGTTGACTTCCTGCATCATTTTCCACATCGAGCGACGGATTTCGATATCGACGCCTGCCGTCGGCTCGTCCAGAATCAGCAGCTTGGGCGCATGAACCAGCGCGCGGGCAATCATGACCCGGCGCTTCATGCCGCCCGACAAACGCCTCGATACCATGTCGCGTTTATCCCACAGATCCATCTGCTTGAGGCATTGCTCGGTCCGCTGCAGGGCGATTTTGCGCGGCGTGCCGTAATAGCCGGCTTGATTGAGCAGGATATTCTTGACGGTTTCAAACTGGTTGAAATTGACTTCCTGAGGCACCAGGCCGATGCAGCTTTTCGCCCGGGCCCGGTCGTGCCGCAGGTCATGTCCGAAGATACTGACCGAACCGCTGGTGGCATTGACCAGGGAACTGATAATGCCGATGGTGGTGGATTTTCCGGCCCCGTTAGGTCCTAGCAACGCAAAGAAATCACCGGCTTCGACATCAAGATCAATGCCTTTTAAAGCCACAAATCCATTGTTATAGATTTTTTTGAGATTTCGAATTGATAATGCCTTCATGCTAAAACTAACACTTAACGGAAGCCTTCAAATAAGTTAAATTAAGCGTCGCATCCATTAGAACACTATGAGATGGATAGCTAAAAAGTTTGTAATTTTATCAGATCTTTAAAAGTTTCGTAGACTAAAACCGGATAGCTTGTGCCAAAGAAACCGCCTGAAATCGTTGCCGCTGTAGACCTGGGGTCGAACAGCTTTCACATGATCGTTTGCAGCCTGGCCGATGGCAAACTGCAAACCATCGACCGGCTTAAGGAGATGGTCAGACTGGCATCCGGACTGGACAAGAAGCACAATCTGGATGTCGCCACGCAAAAAAGGGCGCTGGAGTGTCTGCAGCGATTCGGCCAGCGAATCCGCAACTTTCCGCCCGGCAGCGTCCGCGCCGTCGGCACCAATACCTTGCGCACGGCCAAAAACGCCGCGCAGTTTCTGGCCAAAGCCGAAAAAGCCCTGAATCATCCTATCGACATCATTTCCGGCATAGAAGAGGCGCGCCTGATTTATCTGGGCGTCGCGCACAGTCTGGGCACCAACGCCAACCTTCGCTTCGTGATGGATATCGGCGGCGGCAGCACCGAATATATTATCGGCCAGGACGCTACGCCCAGGAAAAAAGAGAGCCTGCCCATGGGCTGCGTTTCGGTCAGCAATAGCTTTTTCAAGAACGGCAGGCTGTCCAAACACGCATTTACCCAAGCCGTCCTGTTTGCCGAGCAGCAATTGGAACCCTTCGCGAAACAGTTCCAGCGCAAAAACTGGGACGAAGCCATCGGCGCTTCCGGCAGCTTGCGCGCCATCGACAAAGTCCTGCAGATCAAGAACTGGAGCAACAACGGCATCACGCTGGACGGCCTGGAACAACTGATCGCCCATATCAACCGCTGCGACCATATTAACCAACTGGCTTTGCCGGGACTCGACCCGGAGCGCCTGCCGGTATTCCCGGGCGGCGTGGCAATCGTCTACGCCACCTTCAAAAGCCTCGGCATCGAGCAGATGACCGTTTCCGACGGCGCGCTCAGGGAAGGCCTGATCCAGGACTTACTGGGCCGGATTTATGACCGCGACATTCGCTCGGCGACCGTGCAGACACTGGCCGAGCGTTATCATACCGACAAGGAACACGCGGAGCGCGTCAGGCAGACCGTTCACTACATGCTGGCTCAGCTCAACAGCGCCGTATGTCTTTTCAACAATGAAAACAGCGCGCAATTTCTGGACTGGGCGGCCTCCCTGCACGAGATCGGCCATGATATCGCCCATAACCAATACCATAAACACAGCGCCTATATTATCGAGAATGGCGATCTGGCCGGCTTTTCCAGGCAAGACCAGATTTTGCTGGCCACGATTGTCAGATCGCATCGGCGTAAATTCTCGCATAGCCGTTTCAGCGGCTTGCCGTTTCCCTGGGACATCGACGCCCCCTATCTGGCCATTATTCTGCGCTTGGCCGTCCTGTTGCGCCGCAACCGCCACGAGCACCAGTTACCGGACTTTAAGATCGCCATTGTAAAATCCAAAATCAGTTTACAGTTTCCGGATAACTGGCTGGCCCAGTCGCCGCTCACCTATGCCGATTTGATCCAGGAAGCCGACTATTTAAAGTCCTCAGGCTTCAAGCTGGAGTTTTTATAAGCTATCCTTATGAAAACTTTATTCCGTGCCTTGAGCTATTGCCTGTGTGCATTAGTGTTTTTCTGCGTCATGCTGGTCCTGTTTGCGGTCGGCAACACGCCTGAAACCGAGTTGGGCTGGTCGCTGACGCACGAGGATGTGGCCAGGGCAAAAAAAATCCTGCATGAAGGCGCTAAAACCCGGCCAGACGAAATCCATACGATTGAACTGACCGAAGCCGACCTCAATCTCGCCGGCAATTATCTGTTGAACCGGTACAGTAAAAGCGCCGTCAGAATTGAACTGAAAGACAACAAAGTCAGATTCAACGTCACGGTAACCCTGCCTGAAAACGGCCTGGGCAAATATTTGAATATCAGCTTCAGATTAGGCAGTGAAAACGACGCGCCCCTGCCCGGCATCACGAAATTTAAAGCCGGAAAGCTATTGCTGCCAGCCAAACTCGCTGCGTTTGTTATCGACAAGGTAATTCAGCATTCATCGTTGAATGACTATTTCATCCTGGCGACCCGGCCCATTAAAGCCGTGCAAATTGAAGGCAAAAAACTGACCATCGCTTACAATTCCGACGCGAAAACCCTGATACAGGCCAAAAATTTCCTGACTCAGGGGCATGACGGCGACAGCCAGACGCACAATGTCTACCAGCAAAAACTGGCCGAGATCGTTGCCCGGCATGACCCGGCCTGGCGCCTGTCGCTGGCGGAGTTGCTAAAACCGCTGTTTGAACTGGCCTGTCAGCGCTCTAGCCTGGAAAATGCCATCGAAGAAAACAGGATCGTTATTTTTACCGTCAATGAATACGTCAATAAACGGGAAACCGAAAAATTCCTGCCTGCGTCCAAGCCCTTGCCGGTTACCGAACAACAGTATTCGGCCTTCATGTATAAACGAATAGACCTGGCCAAGCACTTTATCGGTTCCGCGGCACTGACCGCATCGGCCAACGGCCAGATTGCCCAGGCCATAGGCGAGGAAAAAGAGTTGAGAGATGCCCGGGAAGGCAGTGGCTTCAGCTTTATCGACCTGGCCGCCGACAAGGCCGGCACCTACTTTGGCGAAATGGCCACCTCATCGCCTGAAAACGCCCGCAGAATGCAGAAAGCCATGGCCGCGATAAACGATTACCGGGACTTTATGCCGGATCCCCGGGATCTGCCTGAAAATATGGATCTGGCGGAATTCGAAAGACGCTTCGAGTCCGTCAACAGTCCGGCTTATCAAAAAATCATCGAGCTGATTGACAGGCGCATAGCGGCGGCGCCAATTTACAGCGGGCAATAAAAAAGGAGCCAGAAAGCTCCCCTTTGCAAATGAGGGCGGCCGACCGGCCGCCCTTGCCGAAAACGGCTTAGTTTAAAGTGGTACCGGGCGTACCTGGCAGAACCGGCATTGTTTGTTTGGGGAATTCACCGGTCAAGGCATTCAGGAAAGCCACGATATCAGCCACCTCTTCCTTGGACAAATCCTTGCCTAATTGCAGTTTCGCCATTAAGGTTACGGCTGAGTCCAGCGTTTTAACCGAACCGTTGTGAAAATAAGGCGCCGTTAAAGCGATATTGCGTAAGGTAGGCACTTTCCACATATGCTCGTCAGCGGCATTTTTGCTGACTTCCGCTACCCCTTTATCCTTCTTGAAATGATATTGCGCTTCAAAATAACCATTGCTGTTGATAGGGAACTTCTGGAACGCGCCTTCACCGTTAAAGGCAGGGCCGCTGTGGCAACTGGTACAGCCTATTTCCTGGAATTTCTGCATACCGCTGATTTGCTGGGCCGTCAAAGCGGATTCGTCGCCATTGACATATTTGTCATAAGGGCTGTTCGGCGTAATCAGGGTTCTTTCATAAGTGGCGATCGCTTTGGTCGCGTTATCCTTGGAAATCGAATCCTTGCCGAATGCTTTCTCGAAAAGCCCTTGATAACCCTCGATGGCTTTCAGGCGCGCCACGACGTCATCCCAACTCTTCATGCCCATTTCAATAGGATTGGTCACAGGGCCTGCCGCCTGATCTTCAAGGCTTGCCGCCCGGCCGTCCCAGAACTGGACTTTGCTGAACGCCGCATTCCAGACTGTCGGTGAACTGCGGCCGCCTGTTTGATCATGGACGCCTATCGAATTCGCTCTGTTGTCCTCGCCGCCTAACATGGTGTTATGGCAAGATGCGCAGGACAGCGTACCGGTCGAAGACAAACGCGGATCGTGATATAGAATTTTACCGAGCTCTATTTTAGCTTCCGAGGAAGGGTTATCAGCCGGTTCAGGCGCTTTTGCAGGTAAAGCCTCCCAGGCTGAAGCAACAGAAACGCTGCCAGCAAGCATTAACGCTGAAACCAGCGAACGAATTTTAAACATACCATACTCCAAAATTATTATTAACCATAAGGGCGACTGCGGGGCAACTGAAATCACCCGATGACTTTCTTTTTATAATTCACCCAGCGAAATTGTAAGGTATCAAACAAACAAGGTTCAATCAATTCTTACCCTTTCTGATCCATATGATACACACCCCTGACGGCACGCGCGGAAAAGCATCCGCTTTCCTGTAGCAAAGCCTGTAGCATGTCAGTCCCGGCAACCATGTGGCTAGGGCATTTATTCATTAGTCGGAAACATTACCTTCAGGCATGCGTCGCCATGAAAGACAAGCTATCCACTGACCGATAGGGCGTCAGAGGTTTTCATAAATCCGGTAGGGTACGCATCGCGTACGAGACTGTGAAAGTATTCAATTTAAAAGATTTAACCACGAAGGACACGAAGAGCACGAAGCTTTAAGTTATTGATTAATTTTATTTTTTCTTCGTGTCCTTCGTGATCTTCGTGGTGAATAAGGCTTTTTATGATGCTTTTCACTAATTCTTTCACAGTCTGGTACCTGTTGGGATGACTTTCACCGGAACCGCTGGAGAAGGTACGCAATGCGTACCCTACGGTATTTTTCAGGCAGGCCTGCCAATAACAATAGTCAATTTTTACAACAGCCGTTATTTTCAGGTAACGGCTGATTGCACTAAAGGCACGCCCTGCCATACCGGTATTTCCGACCTGAAAATCGATATCTCCCCCTGCCGTTCTCGGATGACTGGCTATCCGTGAGCCCAAGCATCCTCCCCTGTGTTACCATCCGCTAAAATCGCCCCGGATCAACTCATGTTTCGATTCTTTTTTCAGGAGGAAACGGTTATGACCAAATTACAGACACTGGGGATTGCCTCTTGCCTGGGCGGCCCCATGCAGTCATGCGGTTATGCGGCTGAATTGCTGCGCGAGGATTTGGTGCTGCAGCCCTTGCACGATAGCGGCCTGCAGCTGCAATGGCATATCCTGCAGCCTGACAATCGAGGCTCAAAGGATGACCAGTTGTATCGGCTCAACCGGCAAGCCAGCCGGCTGACCCGGAACTGGACCAAAGCCCGCCGCCCGTTCCTGGTGATCGGCGGCGATCATTCCTGCGCCATGGGCACCTGGCCCGGCGTTCTGCAAGCCTTGCCGGAAACAGAGGACCTGGGGCTGATCTGGATCGATGCACATATGGATGCCCATACCTTTGAAACCTCCCCTTCCGGCAATATTCACGGCATGCCTGTATCGGCCCTGCTGGGCAAGGCCGACAGCCGGCTGTCGGCCCTGTACCCGGCCGACCGCTTCATCAAGCCGCAACACCTGATCCAGATAGGCATCCGCAGCTACGAGCAGGAGGAGTATGCGTTATTGCAAGAGGCGGGAGTCAGGATTATTTTTGCCGATCAAATCAGCCATCTCGCCCAGACCTTACAGGCGGCGATAGCACAGCTGAGCCGGACCTGCAGCCTGATCGGCATCAGCATAGACCTGGATTTTATTGATCCCGCCGATGCGCCCGGCGTCGAAACGCCGGCCCCGGACGGCCTCCGGGCGGACGAACTCATGTCGGCGCTCAGGTCAATCAAGCGCGAGGCCAGGATATGCGGCCTGGAAATCAGCGAATACAATCCTGAAAACGACCAGGACAATAAAACGCTGGACCTGATCAGAGCCATTATTGAAGCGTTCTATGGCGACAGCAGGCCAAACAGGTCCTTGGGATCCTGCACTTCGGGAATCAACGGCATGTCCGTACCCAGATGATGCTCGCAGGCCAATTCATACACCAGGCGCAGGATCGAGAAATCCTCCAGGGCAAATCCGACCGAATCGAACACGGTGATCTCTTCCGCGCGTTCCCGGCCCGGCTTGAGGCCCCCGACCAGTTCCCATAACTCGGCATATACATCGCCCGCATCGCACTGCTGCACTTCACCTTCGACCAGGGCCTGCGGCGTGTATTCGACAACCAGCTTGGACGCCGACAGCAAGGCGTGGCCCAATTCGGTTTTGCCGGGGCAATCGCCGCCCACGGCCTGAATATGGGTGCCGGACGCGATATCATCCAGCGTGAACAGCGTTTGGCGCTGCTTCGCCGCCGTTGCCGTGACGATGATATCGGCCTCCCGCACAACCTCTTTAATACTGCTGCACGGTATCAGCTCGAACGGATAAGCCGAGAGATTCCCGGCAAACTTGCGCATGGCGCCGGCATCCGCATCAAAGAAGCGTATCCGCCGCAGCGGAAACACGCCGTTAAACCCCAGCACCTGAAACTCCGCCTGCGCCCCGGTGCCGATAATGGCCAGCGTGCCGGACTCCGGCCGGGCCAGATAGCTTGCCGCCAGGGCACCGGCCGCGGCCGTCCGGAAGGCGGTCAGCAGCGTCATTTCGCAGATCATGAGCGGATAGCCCGACACCACTTCGCTTAACTGGCCGACGGCGATAACGTTGAGCTTGCCTTCCGAGGTATTGCCGGGATGGCCGTTCACATATTTGAACGTGTATAAACGGTCATCCGAACAGGGCATCAATTCGATGACCCCATGCGCGTAATGCGTGGCATGGCGCGCCGACTTGTAAAACGCATGCCAGCGGGCAAAATCTTGCTTCAACGCGCTCATCAGCTGGTTGAAAAATGCTTCAATACCGACGATCGCTATCAGTCTTTGTATATCATTGACAGTCAGAATTTTCATGAACCGGCTCATTCGTTTTTGGTCACATGTCGGTGGGACTATAAATGTCATGCTGTAGTTCGAGTTCGTTTCAGGTTATACGCCGCAGCCAATGAAAATTAAAGCAATCGACACCTAACATGAAAAAAATTAATGCTTAAAAATGAGGCCAATAAATCATGAAGACGCCTGCGGTTTTACTGACTGCTGAAAAAATCAGGACCTGCCTGATTGCCAAGGACCGCTTAAACGACACGATAATCCGCTTGCGTTTGGGTATTCCTGAAACAGGCTACGACTATTATGCCGGTCAATACCTGACGCTCTACAATAATCAAGGCGTCGGGCGCACCTATTGCCTGTCCAGCGTACCGGGACTGGATGATTTTCTTGAATTGCAGATCTGCCTGACCCCGCACGGCGCGCTGACCAGTTGGATTTACGGGGAACTCAAGGCCGGCGATCAAGTAAGGATCAGCCCCGCGTCGGGCGACTGTTTCTATCTGCCCGGCAATAACCGCCAACCCATCATGCTGATCGGCACCGGTATCGCGCTGGCCGCCCTGTACGGCATATTGCGCGATGCCTTGATAAAAAACAAACATAAGGGCGACATCCGATTGTTCCATCAAACGCACAGCCCCGATGAATATTACCTGATTCAGGAATTAATGGCGCTGCAGGCGAAATACCCTAATTTCAGCTACACCCATTTTATTCACTGCAAGAATCCCGTTAATATTGATGTATCCGCCAGATCCACCAGCGAAATGGCTTTCGGCACGATCGGACAGTTATCCCACTGGCAGTTATTTCTCTGCGGCGATCCGTCGGTAATCAAAGAGGTCAAGCAGGATGCCTTTTTATTGGGCGCCAAGGAGAAAAACATTTTTGAAATGCCTTTTACCCTGCCGGGCGAATGAAGGCCGTTCAGGCATGAGTGGAAAAATACGCAGGTCCATGACGGAAATGGTTATAGTTCCTTTATTATGGGCCATTGGCAACATCATTTTTCTTATAGCTCACCCAACAAACAATAATGCATCGACTCCTAGACAACCTCAATTTCAATCTCGTCATTATTGAGCTGGACTACTCTAAAGCGACAGGCATGCCGCGTATCAAGAAAGTCAACCTCTCGGCCGCCACCCTTCTAGGCTACAGCAAACAGGAGCTGATTAATAAACCGCTGGATCTTATCTACGCTCCCGAAGCCATCCCGGAACTGCGGCAAACCGTTCTGGACGGCTTGAACGACGGACATCCGGCTAAAAACCTTGAAGTCGAAATCATCACCAAAGCCAACAGCAGAATACAGGCTCTGGTTTCGCCGTCTGTCCTGCCCGGCCCGCAGGATGCCAAAGCAGCCGACATCATCCTGCTGATTCACGACATCAGCGATAGAAAGCGCATCGACAAGGAACTGTTCATGATGCACAGGGCCCTGGAACAGAGCGCCAGCGCCGTCGTCATCACCGACACGGAAGGCCGCATCGAATACATCAACCCGAAGTTCACCGAACTCACCGGTTACACATCGCAGGAGGTACTGGGCCGGAATCCCAAAATACTGCAATCCGGATCAACTACTCCGGAGCAATATCAAGCCATGTGGGAAATGCTGTTCAAAACGGGCGAGTGGCACGGCGAAATCAGAAACAAAAAGAAAAACGGCGACATATACTGGGCCTATGAAAGCATCAGCGCCATTAGAAACCGGCTGGGGGAAATTACCCATTTCGTCTCCGTGGCGGAAGACATCACGCTGCGCAAGGAGGCCGAATCGGCGTTAAGCGAAAGCGAAGAGCGCTTTCGACAAATGGCGGAAATCACCGGCGAATGGCTGTGGGAACAAGACCCCCGCGGCTACTATATCTACAGCAGTACGGCCGTTAACCAGATTCTCGGCTTCAAGCCCGAGGAAGTAACCGGCAAGCACTATACCGAACTGCTAACCGCCAACGACAAAGCCGACCAGCTGCATTTCGTCACCATGCGCCAGCCTTTCCACGCCTTGATCAACCATTATCAACATAAAGACGGCCATGAGGTGCTGACCGAATCGACCGGCCTGCCGATCATCGACGCCGATGGCAAGCTGATCAAATGGCGCGGCGTCGACAGGGACATCACCGCCAAGAAACATTTTCAGGATGCCCTGATAGACAGCGAAAAGCGCACGCGCCTGATCATCGAAAGCTCCATCAATGCCATCGTGCTGATGGATGAGAGCGGCATCATCACCGACTGGAATCAGCGCGCCGAAAAATCCTTCGGCTGGTCCCGAGACGAAGCCATCGGCCAGCCGCTCAAAGACCTGATCATCCCGCCGCGGTTTCGCGGCGCGCATCAGAAGGGCCTGGAGCATTTTTTGCAGACCGGCGCCGGCCCCTTGCTGAATCATCAGGTCGAGCACGTCGCCATGCGCCGCGACGGCTCCGAATTTCCCGTCGAACTCAGCATTGCTCCATTGAAACTGGGTAATACCTATATCTTCAGTGGTTTCATAAACGACATCACGGACCGCAAAGCCGCTGAACTGCAGATTCGCCAGACCCAGGTCAAGCTGGCGATCGCGCAGAGCGAAATAAAAATCGCCCGCCAGATACAAGCCTCCCTGCTGCCGACGGCCTCGATCAAATCGGATCATTTTGAAGTCACCGGTTTTTGCCTGCCGGCCAATCAGGTCGGCGGCGACTATTTCGACTATTTCATCCGCAATGAAGACCGCCTGGACATGATCATCGCCGATGTTTCCGGCCATTCCATCGGCCCCGCCCTGTTCATGGTCGAAGCCCGCAGCGCCATCAGGACGCGGGCCAACGGTCCGGAGACCCCGGCCGAGACGCTCAGCCTACTTAATACCTTTCTTTACGAGGACCTGGATAATTCGGACTACTTCATGACCTTGTTTTACCTGCAATATGACATTCGCGAGCGCCTGTTGCGCTTTGCCAATGCCGGCCACCCGCCGCCCTTGCTGCTCAGCCTTTACGAATCGGAATGCCGCCAGCTCGATGCCGACGGCCTGATCATGGGAATACGCGAAAATGTCGAATTTGAGGAAAAAACCACGGCACTTTCGCCAGGCGATCTGATCTTGCTGTACACGGACGGATTAACCGAGGCCGAAAACATCCATGGCGAGTTTTTCGGCCTGAAACGCGTCAATGATATTCTGGTTAAATACGCGCATCAGTCCCCGCAGATGATTATCGAAATTCTGCTGAAACAGCTGAAACAATTCTGCCAGACCGAATCGTTTAAAGACGACATTACCTTGATGATTTTCAGGTGCGGTTAGCCCGAATATTTCATAAAAAAGCAGGCAAATCCCGTAGAGTTATATAAAACTCAGTTGCTTAGATTGAATTCGAACAAGGATTTGCCCGTGACGATTTGTACCGCAACTCAAATAGAATATCCCGCCTTTAAACGTCGTAACCTGCAAGCCCAATTCAGCACACCGCCATCACCAGCGATGACGGTGTGCTGCCAAATTTCAGGGTGACAACCATTCTCAAACCGATACTATATTGACTGTTCGCTCGCCAAAAAGAAGATAAGACCAGGTAGCACCCTTGAGCAAAAATACCGATCCCAACCTGAGCAAAACCCTGGAAGCGGTTTACCGGACCGAGTCGCGGCGCGTACTGGCGACCTTGATTCGCCTGCTGGGAGACTTTGATCTCGCGGAAGAAGCTTTGCACGATGCATTCCGGGCCGCGCTGGAACAGTGGCCGCAAGACGGCGTGCCGGCCAATCCCCGGGCCTGGCTGGTGTCGGCCGGCCGTTTTAAAGCCATCGACAACAGGCGGCGTCATGCCCGCTTCGATACGCTGGATGGCCTTGATGAGCAGGCCGGCATAGCCGTCGACGACGCGGCGGCGAGGCAGAATGAGGGTGTCGAGGATGATCATCTCAGACTGATTTTTATTTGCAGCCACCCGGCTTTAACGTTTGATTCCCGGATTGCTTTAACCCTGCGCGAAGTATGCGGCCTCACGACGGAAGAAATCGCCCGCGCCTTTCTTGTTTCACCCACGACAGTGGCGCAGCGCATCGTGCGCGCCAAGGCGAAAATCCGCGATGCCCGCATTCCGTATGAAGTGCCTGCGCACGAGGCGTTGCCGGACCGGCTGGATGCGGTTCTGCGGGTAATTTATCTGGTATTCAACGAAGGTTATTCGGCCTCTGCCGGCAGCGATCTGACGCGGCATGATCTCTCGGGCGAGGCTATCCGTCTCGGCAGGCTCCTGGCCGAACTCCTGCCGGAGGAGTCGGAAGCAGTCGGCCTGCTGGCGCTGATGCTGCTGCATGACTCGCGCCGCGCCGCCCGCACATCGCCGGAAGGCGATCTGATCCTGCTGGACGAGCAGGACCGCTCGCTTTGGAACCGCGGGCAGATTGCAGAGGGCCTGACACTGGTTATGCGGGCATTCAGATCGAAAAGCATCGGCGTCTACACGCTGCAGTCGGCTATTGCAGCTGTTCATGCGCAGGCTCCCAATACCGGCGAAACCGACTGGCGGGAAATCGTCGGACTTTACGATCTGCTGTTACAGGCAACGTCCTCGCCGGTGGTTGAACTGAATCGTGCGGTGGCGATAGCCATGCGGGACGGCCCGGAAGCGGGCCTTGATCTGATCGATGCCCTGCTTGCACGCGGCGATCTTGCCGACTATCACCTGGCGCATTCGGCGCGAGCGGACATGTGTCGCCGGCTCGGCCGGATGGAACAGGCAAGAACGGCTTACCGGCAAGCCCTCAATCTTGCCCGCCAGGAACCTGAGCGGCGTTTTTTGGCGCGGCGACTGGCCGAGCTGCAAAATTGATCGGCGCATTGTCGATTTCGGGACAGGCCGATCGACTATAGGGTGTCATCAAGTTTTTTCGATTATGAATAAGGAGGCAATCATGAAATATCTATGCCTGGTCTACAGCGAGGAAGAAAAACTGCACGCCTTGCCCGAAAGTCCGAAGGATGAGGAATGTCTGGCTTACGACGTGGCGCTCCGCAAAAGCGGGCATTGTATTGCCTCGGAGGCGCTACAGCCGATCGAAACCGCCACTACCGTGCGGGTTCGCAATGGCAAGGTATCCATTACCGATGGCCCTTTCGCCGAGACCAAGGAGCAACTGGCCGGGTTTTATCTCATCGAGGCCAGGGATTTGAATGAAGCGATCCAGCTTGCTGCGAAGATCCCGCCGGCGCGCGTGGGCAGTATCGAGGTTCGGCCCATCCGGCCGATCCGGGAAATGGTCGAGGCCGGAAGACACCATAACGCAGATATATCGCCCCTGCCGTAAAAATTGTCGATCATCGTGTCGATTTCGCTTCGCCTCATTCGACTAATAGGCAGAACCGCAGTAAAAACGTAAGAAACCCGGTTCAAAACCCATGTCACCAGGAGAATAAACAATGCGATTCATGATTATAGTCAAGGCCACTCAAGACTCTGAAGCCGGCGTTATGCCCGGAGAGAAACTGTTAACCAGCATGGCGAAATTCCACGAGGAACTGGCGGAAGCCGGCATGCTGCTCGATGGATCGGGACTAAAGCCGAGCTCAAACGGGTGGCGCATACAGTATTCCGGAGAAAAGCGCAGTGTAATCGACGGGCCGTTTGCGGAAACCAAGGAGCTGATCGCCGGCTATACGGTGATTCAGGCGAATTCGAGGGCGGAAGCGATCGAGTGGACCTTGCGCTTTCCCAATCCCGTCGGAGATGGCGCTGATGCGGAGATCGAGGTGCGTCAGTTGTTTGAGCTGGATGATTTCGGCGACAGCGAGGTAATCGAATGCTTCCGCACGCTGGAGGAGGCTGAGGCTAGGACCGTATGAGTGTTGGCTTTAAAAATACTGTCGAATTCGCACTTCTCCGTTCGATTATGTGGCGAAGGCTGGACTCAGACAGTCGAATCTGTTCTTAAAAACATCCCGACTTTGAAAACTAAACTGAAACCGGAAGGAGAAAACACATGCCGCAAGTAAACCCTATCCCAGATTGGCTGCGCACGGTAACGCCGCATTTGGTTTGCGCCGGAGCCGCCGAGGCCATTGAATTCTACAAACAGGCATTCAATGCCGTCGAAATGATGCGTCTGTCGGGGCCTCAGGGCAAACTCATCCATGCCTGCATCAGAATTGGCGATTCGGCAATCATGCTGGCCGATGAGTTCCCGGACTGCGGCTCGTTCGGACCCAAGTCGCTCAAAGGTTCGCCGGTCGCCATTCATCTTCAGGTCGAAGACGTGGATGCGCTCTTCGAACAGGCCGTCAGAGCGGGTGCCGCTATCCGGATGCCGGTCGAAGAGATGTTCTGGGGCGATCGCTACGGCTATCTTGAAGATCCGTATGGTCATCACTGGTCGATCGCCACGCATATACGGGATGTGAGTATGGAGGAATTGCAGGAGGCGGCGCTGAAGGCATTCGGCCAATAGTCGTCCATGGTTGTACGAGTGTCGTCCTGGATAGTCGTTGCGGCGATCCAGGATGGCCCGCCGAAGTCAATGCAAAGGGCATCTCAATGGGCTCAGGTCTCGCAATCCAATATTTTTTCGGCGTGGAGTTTATGGCTCAGCATGTCTGCAACCCAATCAGTTCTCGTGAATTAACTGACGTTACGCACAGACAGAGGGTTATGCCGCTCGCCGCGCCATCAGCCATTGACCGCCGATTTCCGAAGCCGCCGGCAAAGCTCAACCACATCGGCTTCATCCTGATAAAGCCCGAACCCGAACCTCAACCGCCTTCCCCTGCGATCGATCAGGATACCGTTACTGTCCAGAATTTGCAGGCACTTTTCGGCGCTTTCCAAGGAACAGGCCTCGTAGGTCAGAAAATGCCCGTGCCAGTCCAGGGCAGGATCAAACAACGGCGTCAGTGACCAGCCCTGGCAGAAGGTTTGTGGCAGATGGTCAAGAAAGGTCTTTTGCAGCCTCACGACATAATCGTGAATGCTTCGCGTGTCGATGCCATCGGACTCGAACAAATCCCAGACGGCGTTAAACCGATAAAAACCGCTCGGGTCCTGCGTCGAGCCCATGAAGGCCATGGCATCGTCCGGGTAACCGACGGTCATACCGGCCGGCCTGGACAGTTGCGCGAACTCGGCATACCAGCCCGTGTCGGCCGGCCGCCAGTGGCCTTTCGGGATGACCATAAAGCCTATGCCCTCGCCGCCCTGACCGTATTTGTAGCCGCCGCCCAGATAGAAAAGCCGCCCCTCCAGACTGGACAGGTTACAGGGAATGGCCGCGAAGCCGTGATAGCCGTCGACGACAAAAAGCGTCGAATCAGGGGCCGCGTCAACCAGCGACGCCATATCGGCATCAGTCAAGGCCGCGCCCGAATCAAAGAAAACCTGGCTCAGAAAAACCAGGTCGTGCCTGTCGGCAAGCGCTGAACGCATGCCGTCCAGGAAAGCGGCTCTCTCCCGAGGAAAATTCGCCGCATCAACCTGATGAATGCTAATTCCGGGAATTTCCATTAATCTGAGAAATTGCCGACGCCAGGAATGAAATTCGCTGGTTGTGGTAAGTATCTTTAAATGTGTCCGGCCCAGGAAAAGCGACAGCAGCCGGACGGAAAGCTCATGAGTGTTCGGTGCCAGGGCGATTTGCCGGGTATCTTTCAGGCCCAGGATTCTCGCGATGTGGCGTTGCGTTTTCGGCAGCGTCTCGGAAAAAATCCTGCCCCATTTTTCATCGCTCAGGCTGGCGCAGTCGTCCCAGCAGGCGATTTGCGCCTCGCGGCTGACATCGGGCCAGAAATGATGGGAATGGGCGCGAAAATGCAGTTTCCCCGCATGGCCTTGCAAAAAACGCCTGTAGTAGCGCTTAGGATTGGAAAGCGTCATAGACGATATCCAGCTGGTCCTTAATGGCCCCGGGCAATGCCGGCGCCATGGATTTGGGCATCAGAAAGGTAGCCAGATTGAACAGGTCCAGAAACGCGCGGTTTCTTTCCGTCGTCAGTTTCAGGTATTCATGCCCCGAAGAGCCGCCGGTTCCGATTTTAATGCCGAGTATCCTGTGCACCATGAGCGCATGGCGAAAGCGCCAGGTCGTGAACTTTTCATCCACCTCGACCAGAGCACTGAGAATTTCAAAAGGCATTTGCAGGGCCGGATAATCGCGGTACAGAAAAATGAACACGGCCGACAGCATCGCTTTCTGCGACAGCCTGATTTTGCCCTGCGCCCGCTGTTCGGCGAATTTATCGGCATTCAGCAGTGTCGCGAAGGTTTCGCGCGTCGTTTCCAGGTTTTTCAGCTCCATCGCCCGCAAGGGCTCGTCCAGGCCCGGATTGTTCAAGATGATCTCATAATCCTGTTTGAGCATCTTATGCACGGCCAGCGAATACTCGCCCCAGAAATCATAGCCTTCAAATTGCGAAAAAGGCATGCGCGCCAGCCACTCCTCCAACAGCTCGAAGATACTGGTGTTGTTTTCCGCCTGTGCCAGCGTTTTCCTGTCTTCCGGTTTGAGGCGGGAATTGATGAACTGCTTTTCAATATCCATCCGGTGTTCAGGCCTGATGCCTAACGCCGCCTCCACCAGACGAAACTGCAGGCTTTGAAAACCGGAAGCCGGCACCAGATAATCCCTGAATTCCATGAAATCCAGCGTGGTCATGGTTTCCATGACCTGAATCTGATCGATCAAAATCTGTTGAATGGTCGTGACTCTTTTCAGGCGGGCATTGATGATGTACAGGTCCGTGGAGGGCACGAACGGCCGGGCCATGATCTGGCGGATGGAATCCAGCTCATGCAGGATCTGCTTGAACCAGAGTTCGTAGGTTTGATGAATCACGATGAACAGCGTCTCGTCGTGAACCTCTTGCCCGTATTTCGCGCTTTCAGGCGCCTGGGCATTCAGGATTTTGGGCAGTTGCAGATAGTCGCCGTAATAAAGCGGGGGATGGATTTTCATAATAGCCTTACCCGTGAATAGGGAATCTCGAACCTCTGGTATCGTTAACGCTTTGGCCGTTGTTTGAACGAATAGGTTCCGGTTTGGGCAATCGTTAACGCAGGGTGCGCAGCGCGCACCTTTTCGGAATCAGACTGAGTCGGCGAATTATGGAAATGGCATGCCTTGCAATGTTATAACACCTGCTAAGGAACGCGCATAAAATAACTTCCTCAAGTGCGCGGAGAATTTCCGGTGTAGGTGCGAATTCATTTATGCCCTATGGGTACTTGTGCCCTTTAGGGTATTCGCACTGTGCGAATGAATTCGCACCTACAATTCCCTGATTTATTTCATGCCCATTACTAAGCGGGGCGTTCCGGGCCAAATCCATTCATCCCGGCAACGCATTATTCCTCGACTATGCAATCATCCCCGTAACATTTATTGACCTCAACGGTAATATGCGACAGCTTGTGGAAATCCTTCAGCAGCGCTTTGTAATATTGCGGGGCTTTAGGCGTGTGCGAGACCACCGATAAAATGATGGCGAAGTGGTTGGGGCCCACACGCCAGATATGCAGGTCTGACACGCGGTTATCGGCGTCGCTTTCTATTTTTTTCTTGACCGCTATTTTATAGCGGGCATCGATGCTTTCATCGATCAGGATCGGGCTGGTCTCTTTCATGAGACCATAGGACCAGCGCACGATAACCAACGCGCCGACCATACCCATGACCGGATCCAGCCAGTTCCACCCGTAATATTTCCCAGATACCAGCGCGATGATGGCCAGCACGGACGTGAGCGCATCGGCCAGCACATGCATATAAGCGGCCTTAAGGTTTTGATCGTGATGATGAGCATGACCATGAGGATGGTGATGATGGTCCCGCAGCAACAAGGCGCTGATCAGGTTGATCATCAAACCGAAAGCCGCGACGGCAATGGCTTCATCGAAGTGGATGATGCGCGGTTCCAGCAGGCGTTCCGTCGACTCGACGATCATCATCAGGGCCACGGCGCCCAATGCAATAGAGCTGGCGAAACCGCCCAGGACCCCTACCTTGCCGGGACTGAAGGCAAAGGTATCGTCATGGGCATGGACGCGGGAATAGCGGTAGGCGATGATCGTAATCATGAAAGCGGCCACGTGCGTGCCCATGTGCCAACCGTCGGCGAGTAGCGCCATCGACCCGAACACCGTGCCGGCCGTAATTTCCACGACCATGGTCAGGAAGGTAAGAACGAGTACCTGTTTGGTCCGTCTTTCGCCTTTTTTATGAATCACTGCAAAATCATGATGATGCTGCAAGAGTTTAAGTGCGCGAGCATGCATGCTGATATACCTGTTTTCTGATAACGACTGAACAACCGGCAATCGCTGCCGGTGATAACGATTAAACCTCACTATGAATTTTTCAGGCATCAGCGTCAAGACCCGCTTGAACGATAAACAGTACCCTTATGATTTATAATCATTAATTTTTAACGATTGGCACGCAAGCCTTAATAAAAAAACGACGCAAGACACAGGGGGACTTCACCCTCTGTGTCTTGCGTCGTTTTGGATACTTAGATAGGCGGATTCGCCCGCGAACGGGGCTATAAAAGAATGAGTGAAAACAACATAAAAGCCTTATTCACTACGAAGATCACGAACGCTTTCTAAGCCGTTTTTTTATAAGGCGCCAGAAAACCGGCCGCATCGAGCAGATCTTCGACACCGGCATCGATAATTTCCAGGCCCATTTTCTTGCAGAAGCGTTTTTCCTTGTCGGTCGGATTCTTGTTTAAAACCCAGCCTTTAGGCTCGGCCGCGGCATACACGATATCGCTCATGACCATGCGCTCGGAATCGCGGTTTAAAGGCATGCCGATCAACAGGTACTGCTTCTGCTTGCGGTACTCCTTAAGGAACTCGGGGATAGCGAAGCCGCCCATCAGTTCGGTGATGTAATCGACATAATCGGCATCCGAAGCAATATAGTTGGCCTCGGGCCTGGGCGTGCCCATCGGCTTGAACAAAATCGGCAAGCGCCGATCGACTTGTTCTTCCGGAATTTCGAAATAATCGCTGCCGTCATAATGGTACAGCTTATAACGGTTCGGCTGGGCCGCGATTCTTGCTATGCCCGTAATCAGCGTATGTTCCTCGTCGGCATAGCTGTCCTGCAACTGAGTATCCCGATTGATATCGATCACATAAGCCGGCCGCCATTCGTTCAGCCAATCATGCAAAGTGGCGCGCGTCCATTCCGTTTCGCCATAAACCTTGGTGAGAAACTGGCCCAGAAAATTCCTGCCCCGTTTCAATTCCTGATTCATGGCCGCCCTGGGAAATTCATACATAAGCTTGGGCGCCATGGGCTGGCCATTGTTCATGGCCAGAATCAGGCTGGTGCTGTCGGCCGGCATCGGCTCGCCGGTTGTTTTATTGGTGGCATCAAAAAGCACGCCGGGGCCTAAATAAGGCACGACTTTATTATCGTAAAGACCGCTTAATATTTCGGAAAATACATCGGAAGACATGGTTAACTCCTTTATGACTGATAGGTATGTCCGTAACTAAAGCAAAAATCACTCCAATTGCCGCCAAACACTCCCGACCTTATAAATAACAATCACTTATTGCCTTCAGGGTTGTTTAATAACGCCTCTGCATTCAATACCGATTGTGCTGTTCCCGACATTTCCGACAAATTGTCCATTTTTCTTTTTTTAATACCAGTCGTTACGTCACAGACAGATGGTTATGCCGGCCCGTTCAGGATTGGTCATTGAATAATGGCCTTGTTTTCTAAATGCGGGTAACGGTGGTACGGGCGATGCCTGCATCGCGATCAAAATCGCCCGGCAAGTCGCGATGTGTACCCTAAAAGGCATAAGGAAACGGCCTTCACCTGAAGGGATATCGGAGCGAAGGCTTCAAGGCTAAATTGCCGCTAAGGCGTCAGCCCGCGCTACAAACGCGCCACTGTGAACAAGCCGACATAAACCCTACAAAATGTCCGTAATACAACGCAGGCACAATCTGCCAAGCACTCGACTTTTTACTGTCAAATCAACAACATATTATTGTTTTTAGCGTTTGGCACGGGCTTTGCTCATTATCTCTTGCGTAACCAACAACAACGTTCTATGTAAGGAGAAAATCATGGCATTACGTCAATGTGCAATTTACGGTAAAGGTGGAATTGGTAAATCCACTACAACACAGAACCTGGTCGCCGCGCTTGCAGAAGCCGGCAACAAAGTGATGATCGTCGGCTGCGACCCGAAAGCCGATTCTACACGCTTGATGCTGCACTCTAAAGCGCAAACAACCATCATGAGTCTGGCGGCTGAAGCCGGCAGCGTTGAAGATCTTGAACTGGAAGATGTATTGAAAGTCGGCTTCGGCGGCGTCAAATGCGTTGAATCAGGCGGCCCTGAGCCCGGCGTCGGCTGTGCCGGCCGCGGTGTAATCACGGCCATTAACTTCCTCGAGGAAGAAGGAGCCTATGATGATGAACTCGATTTCGTTTTTTATGATGTTCTTGGGGATGTTGTGTGTGGCGGCTTTGCCATGCCAATCCGTGAAAACAAGGCGCAGGAAATTTACATCGTTTGCTCGGGCGAAATGATGGCCATGTACGCGGCCAACAACATTGCCAAAGGCATCGTTAAATACGCCAACTCAGGCAGCGTGCGTCTGGCCGGTCTGATCTGCAACTCTCGCAACACGGCTCGTGAAGACGAACTGATCATGGCGCTGGCCGAAAAAATCGGCACGCAGATGATTCACTTCGTACCGCGCGACAACGTTGTGCAACGCGCTGAAATCCGCCGCATGACCGTTATCGAATACGATCCAAAAGCTAAACAAGCCGACGAGTACCGTCAACTGGCGCTGAAAATCCGCGATAACAAAAACCTCGTTATTCCGCAACCGATCTCCATGGATGAACTGGAAGAGTTAATGATGGAATTCGGTCTGATGGACGAAGAAGACGAGTCTATCATCGGCCAAACCGCGGTAGCAGAAGCGTAAAAATCCGTCACGAAATACTGGAGGGCGGTGCCGCCGCTCTCCAGTCCTAAAACTTGTCTGTTGGGGGATTGCCCACGGCATAAGTAGGAGAAACAACATGGCAGCAATGACAAGAGAAGAGACCGAAGCGCTCATACAGGAAGTGCTTGAAGTCTATCCAGAACAAGCGAAGAAAGACCGCGCCAAGCATTTAGCGGTCAACGACCAGTCGCTTGAAAAATCCAACAAATGCATCACCTCGAACCGTAAATCCCAACCTGGCGTCATGACTATCCGCGGTTGTGCTTATGCCGGCTCAAAAGGGGTGGTCTGGGGCCCGATCAAGGATATGATCCACATCTCCCACGGCCCGGTCGGCTGTGGCCAGTATTCGCGCGCCGGCCGTCGTAACTATTACGTCGGCACCACGGGCGTCAATACCTTCGGCACCATGAACTTCACCTCTGATTTCACGGAAAAAGACATCGTGTTCGGCGGCGATAAAAAGCTCGCGAAGATCATGAATGAAATTGAGGAACTGTTCCCGCTCAACAAAGGCATCAGCATTCAGTCGGAATGCCCGATCGGTTTGATCGGCGACGATATTGAAGCGGTCGCCAAAAAAGCTAACAAGGAAATCGGCAAACCCGTTGTTCCAGTGCGTTGCGAAGGATTCCGCGGCGTATCGCAATCATTGGGTCACCATATCGCCAACGACGCCATTCGCGACTGGGTTCTCGACGGTAACGAAGGCAAGGAAACCGGCTATGAAGTCTCCCCTTATGACGTGGCGGTTATCGGCGATTACAACATCGGCGGCGATGCCTGGGCTTCACGCACATTGCTCGAGGAAATGGGCCTGCGCGTTGTCGCTCAATGGTCCGGCGACGGCACCATCGCGGAAATGGAAAACACACCCAAGGTCAAACTGAACCTGATCCATTGCTACCGTTCGATGAACTACATCGCACGGCACATGGAAGAAAAGTACAACATCCCCTGGATCGAGTACAACTTCTTCGGCCCAACCAAAATCGCCGAATCGTTGCGCAGAATTGCCGCGCACTTCGATGAGACCATCCAGGCCGGCGCGGAAAAAGTTATCGCCAAATACCAGGCTGAATACGACGCCGTGATCGCTAAATACAAACCACGTCTGCAAGGCAAGCGCGTCATGCTTTACGTCGGCGGCCTGCGCCCTCGCCACGTGATCGGCGCCTATGAAGACCTGGGCATGGAAGTGGTCGGCACCGGTTATGAATTCGGCCATAACGACGACTATGACCGCACGATCAAGGAAATGGGCAATGCAACGTTGCTCTACGACGATGTCACCGGCTACGAGTTCGAGGAATTCGTCAAGAAAGTACAACCTGACCTGATCGGCTCCGGCATCAAGGAAAAATACATCTTCCAGAAAATGGGCATTCCGTTCCGGCAAATGCACTCCTGGGATTATTCAGGCCCTTACCACGGTTATGACGGCTTCGCCATCTTCGCCCGCGATATGGACATGACCTTGAACAACCCGTGCTGGAAGCAAGTGAAAGTGCCCTGGAAAACAGCGGAAAGCGATGCGGTAGCGGTGGCTGCCAGCGCTTGATACGGAGGTAGGGTAGGCAATGCTCCTCAGGTATTGCCCACCTTATCAACTGGTACGCGATAGCCGCCAGGCCATGGATGCGTACTCTACGGCTGCAAGCGTTTTGACAGCCCAACAATGTTAGCTGGCGGTCAAGTCTCCTCACTTGACCGCCATCCTTCAACACGTCGTCCACAGATTAGTGGCGCGTAGGAGATTATCATGAGTCAAGAAGTCGAAAACATACAACCGAGTTATCCTTTGTTCAGAAACGATGAATACAAGGATAACCTGTCCAACAAGCGCGCGCTCTACGAAGAACGCCATCCACAGGAACAAATTGACGAAGTATTCGAGTGGACGACCACCAAGGAATATCAAGAACTCAATTTCAATCGTGAAGCGCTGACCGTCAACCCCGCAAAAGCCTGCCAACCGCTGGGCGCCGTATTGTGCGCACTCGGCTTTGAGAAAACCATGCCTTACGTGCACGGTTCACAAGGCTGCGTGGCTTATTTCCGCACTTACTTCAACCGCCATTTCAAGGAACCGGTTGCCTGCGTATCCGATTCCATGACCGAAGACGCGGCCGTGTTCGGCGGCCAGAAAAACATGATGGCCGGGCTGGAAAACGCGAAAGCCTTGTACAACCCCGACATCATTGCCGTATCGACCACCTGCATGGCGGAAGTCATCGGTGACGACTTGAACGCCTTCATCAACAACGCCAAAAAAGCCGGCCACGTCGAACAGGATTATCCGACGCCTTTCGCGCACACGCCCAGCTTCGTCGGCAGTCATACCACCGGTTGGGACAACATGTTCGAGGGCATGGCACGCTATTTCACCCTGAACTACATGGATGACAAGCAAGTCGGCTCCAACGGCAAGATCAACCTGGTCCCCGGCTTTGAAACCTATCTGGGCAACTTCCGCGTCATCCACCGTATGATGAAGGAAATGGGCGTCGACTACTCGCTGCTGAGCGACCCTTCCGAAGTGCTCGACACGCCGGCCGACGGCACCTTCCGCATGTACGCGGGCGGCACCACGCAAGATGAAATCAAGGATGCGCCCAACGCCATCGACACCTTGCTGCTGCAACCCTGGCAGTTGGACAAAACCAAAAAGTTCGTTCAAACCATTTGGCATCAGCCGGCTACCGCCATCAACATCCCGATGGGCCTGGAATGGACCGACCAGTTCCTGATGAAAGTCTCCGAACTGACCGGCAAGCCGATCTCTGCTTCACTGGAACTGGAACGCGGCCGTCTGGTTGACATGATGACCGACTCGCATGCCTGGCTGCACGGCAAGAAATTCGCCCTGTACGGCGACGCCGATTTCGTCATGGGCATGACCAAGTTCCTGCTCGAAGTAGGCGCCGAACCAAGCGATGTGCTGTGCAACCATGCCAACAAACGCTGGTTAAAAGCCATGAACAAGATGCTCGCCGAATCACCTTACGGCGTCAACACTCAGGTTCATATCGGCAAGGACTTGTGGCATTTCCGTTCATTGATGTTCACTAACAAACCGGACTTCATGATCGGCAACTCCTACGGCAAGTTCATCCAGCGCGACACCTTCTACAAAGGCGAAGAGCACGAAGTGCCGTTGATCCGCATCGGTTTCCCGATTTTCGACCGTCACCACCTGCACAGAATGACGACGCTGGGTTACGAAGGCGCCATCTACATGTTGACCACGCTGGTGAATGCCGTGCTGGAGCAGCTGGACAAGGAAACCAAAGGCATGGGAACCACGGACTACAACTACGATTTGATCCGTTAATTGTAGGTCGGGTTAGCGTAGCGTAACCCGACAATCCATGCCAATTATTGTGTCGGGTTACGCTACCTACGCTAACCCGACCTACCTAAATTAAACGGAGACTCTGATGCCCAGCGTCATGTTGAAGAAAAACGGAGAAGGCAAACTGGTCTTCTATGTACCCAAAAAAGATCTGGAAGAAGTGGCCGAATCGGTCGAGTTCGACAGCCCCGACAAATGGGGCGGCGAAGTCGTGCTCAGTGACGGCTCGAAATACTACTTCGAGCCGATGGACGTGCCACCTGTCTTTCCTATTACCCTACGTGCAAAACGTATAGATGATTGAGGAGTTTAACCATGGCCTTATATATAGTTGAAGCTGACTGTATTTCCTGCGGCGACTGCGAGCCGGTCTGTCCGACCATGTCCATTTCCGAAGGCGCCGTTGTTTTTAAAATCGATGCCAAAACCTGCACCGAATGCGAAGGCGATTTTGACAAGCCGCAATGCGTCAAAGTCTGCCCGATTGATAACTGCATCCTGCCGCTGACGGCGTAAGACCATGAGCCGGAACGCGATTTCACGGGATCTGGCTTTGCGTATCGGGCTGGCGGCACGCGCCATGCCCGGTACCGACATTAAACGCCTGTTGATCGCACTGACTGCGTTTGCAGGCCAGCCCATTGATGAAGAAAAAATTGCGGCGCTGACCATCGCCGATATGAAGACGCTTTGCGACGGCGAATTATCAGGTTTCGACGACAGCGTGCTGCAACGGGGATTAGCCGCGCTCAAGGGCGTGCCGGCCGAGCCTGAAACCGAAGCCTATGCCGATGGCGATCTGCCAGGTTCCGTGCGCATCGCCTGCGCCAGCGACGACGGCATTCATATCGACGGCCATTTCGGCTCCTGCACCCGCTTCATCATTTACCAGGTCAACGCCGATGAAAGCCGGCTGATCGACCTGCGCGACACAACGATGCCGGACGGTCTCGAAGTCGAGGATAAAAACGTCTTTCGCGCCGGACTGATCAAAGACTGCCAGTTACTGTACGTCGCCTCGGTCGGCGGACCCGCCGCCGCCAAAATCGTCAAGCTTGGCATCCACCCGATCAAGCTGGCCGGACGCGATGAAATCCCTACCGTGATAAACAAACTGCAAGCTGTCCTGGCCGAGACGCCGCCGCCCTGGCTGGCGAAAGCCATGGGTGTGCAAGCCACCGACCGCATTCGATTCGAAAGGAGAGCTAGCGAATGATAACCGTTGAACAAACCCGCGAAATTGCCGAGAAAATTGCCCAAATGGGCGTCGATGAAAGCGCGCTTTCCGCGCTCAGGCAGGAATACCCTGGTGTTCATTTCACTTACTGCATGGATGATGACCTGCCCAATAACGAACCGGTACTGGAGCGTGACGATTTCAATATTTACCTGGTTGACGGGCGCGATCACTGCCTGTGCCTGACCAATAACCATGACGTAGCCACCGGCATCGTCGTCGCCGAAATCATACCCGATTAGCCAGGCCCGCCTATGTCCGACCGCGATACTCCCGTCACGCTTCCGATCGCTGATTGCAGCCTGTGCCCCTTCCGCGGCAAAACGCTGCTCAGGGGCCGCTGCATGCCCGGAGATACCTGCGTGCTTGCCCAGAGCGGCCGGCAGATCGATCGTTTTTTCAGGGTAAACCCCGTTTATGCCGAACATTATCTGCACGACAGATTCTGGGAGCGGCGCGCCATCGCCGTGCGCTATGCACCGCAAAAATCACTGGTCGAACTGATCCATGACGAAGACGAAGTCGTCAGGCGCGCGGTGGCCTATCGCCTGCCCGTCACCCAATTGCATCAGCTGATCGACGACCCGGACCGGGAAGTCAGGATGACCGTCGCCGACCGCATCGCGCCCGAGGACCTGGAAAAAATGGCCGCGGACCCGGACTATATCGTTCGGCTGACCGTCGCCAAAAGACTGCCGCAGGGCCGCCTGTTCCGTTTTATCCGCGATCGAGACCTGCAAGTGCGCAAAATCGTCGCCGAACGTCTGCCCGAAGTCAGCCTGGGGCTGATGGCGAACGACGAAGCCCCGGATGTCCGGCGCATCGTCGCAGAGCGCATGAGCCCCGCCGATGCCGTTATCCTGCTCGAAGATCCCGACTGGGTCGTGCGCTACACGGCTGCCCAGCGCGTGACCCCGGAAGCATTGA
Organism: Methylobacter marinus A45; assembly: GCF_000383855.1. Lineage (GTDB taxonomy): Bacteria > Pseudomonadota > Gammaproteobacteria > Methylococcales > Methylomonadaceae > Methylobacter > Methylobacter marinus. The sequence continues at coordinate 3,154,294 of NZ_KB912877.1, read as the reverse complement.
CCTGCCTGCTGAACGATCCGGAGCCGGACGTCCGGGAGGCCGCGCAACAACGATTAAACCAGTATTCCCAGGCAGCGTGCGGGAATAAGAAACCGGAAGTTTAAGCATGTCCAAGCAACCCCTGCACTTCGACAAACCACAACTGGATGGGCAGCAGCTTGCGAAAATCTGCAAAACCACCCTGCCCGACGACGAATTCCTGCTGGCCAAAATCCAGGCGCTGATTCCGGATTACCCGGTACGCCTGGCAACGATCGGCGAAGAATGGTACCGCCTGGGCGGCATCGTCGATATCACCGGCAAGCGTATTGCCGCCAACCTGATCGAATGGGCCGAGCGCACCTTCATCGAATGCGGCCGGGACCTGCAAACCCTGATTGATCACACACTGGCACAAAACCTGATCGCCACCCGGCAGACCGGCAACACCCTGTACGTCGTCATTCAGACCGGAAGCAAAGCCGAGGATTTCATCCAGCTGGAAATCGACAAAACGTACGAAGTATCCGACCGGTTGCTGGTCAGCCCGCGCAAGCCGCCGGAAGATCTGGAAGAATTTATTGATCCTTTGGAGCCTGAATGGCTGCAGACATTCAGCATTGGTACGGCCCGTTACACTTATCGACGTAAAACCGACGTGCCGGTTTTCATGGATGAAATCAATAAATACCACACCGACGAACACCCGGCCCAGCGTTTCATGCACGACTGGAACCGCAGCAGCGCCGGCCAAAAAGCCGTGTTTTCCGACGACTGGATCATCCGCCCGCGCCAGACTACCGGCCGCTTCGGCGAGCAGATCATCAGCGTGGAAATCTTCAACACCCAGAACAAGAACATCCCCCGGCTGGACGATGTCGCGGGCAAGAAAGGCAGTGCTCTCAACAACACGTTAAAGCGCTTCGACCGACAGGCCGGCTATCCGTTTGCCTGGTTCTTTCACATGCTGAAAGGCCAACTGGTCTCCCCTCGCACCGGCATCGCCGTGTTCCAGGACATCAGCGGCGATTTCGCCTATCTGCCCGCGCGCGATGCCGCCGTGCTCAAAGACTGGATAGAGATGCCTTATAGCGTATAGGCCGGGCTGGAAACAGGAACGATTTTTTATACCGAGTGCTTGCCAGCACTCACAATCATCATCTTCAATAGGAGAAAAACACAATGGCAATTGCAGACATCAAAGCATTTTCAGAAAAGGCGAAAGCTGACCCTGAATTAAAGGACAAGTTACTTGCCTGCATGAAACTGAAGGAAATCCTCAACCTGGCCAAAGAATACGGCTTCGAACTGGATGAAGTGGAACTGTATCCACCCAACGAGCCGCAATTCACGGAAGACCAGCTTTCCGAAAGAATGTGCAAGGCCTTGCTCAGGGTTTAAACGGCAACGGGGCGGCCACTCGGCCGCCCTATCTCCACATCATTCCAAGAAACCGCCATAGTTTGGCGAGCACCGTCAACACCAGGTTTTCTTTAAGAAAGAAACCGAGAATGCCCACCGCAATAGTGAACAGCACCACAAAGCCGAATGGCAGAGGCGGCGTGTATATGCCCAGGGCGTTAAAACCGGCCAGTGCACCCCAGACCAGAATCCCCGTCATGAAAGCCACGACGCCGCTCAGATAAGAAACAGCCAACCGGTCAAATAAACGGGTCGATGAGGCCTCAGGATGAGTTTTACGTTTATCTCGCATCCGCGCGTCTCTCAAAAACAAACAAAGGCAGAACCCATGATAGCGGGAATGACGCTTTAGCGGAACCCGGCATTACAACGTTGAAAGACTGGATTTGAATCCCTGTCCGATGTCGGGCATGTTTTTTATCCCGTTTGGCGCATGCTGCCGGAAAGGCAAACCCGTAGGGTACGCAGTGCGTACCAGACTGTGAAAGAATTAGTGAAAAGCGTCATAAAAAGCCTTATTCACCACGAAGATCACGAAGGACACGAAGAAAAAATAAAATTAATCAATAACTTAAAACTTCGTGTGCTTCGTGTCCTTCGTGGTTAAATCTTTTAAATTGAATACTTTCACAGTCTCGTACCTGTGTTCGAGGCCTGTGATGCACGGGCAGTGTTCTAAAAATAACTTCCTGAAACTGGAATCTTGCATGGGATATGCCGGCCAAAAGCAGGCGCTCCAGGCGGCGCAGCGAAGCGCATCGCCCGCGAACGATGCGCCTCCTGGCGTCGGCACATCTTATGTTAAACAGGGACATTATTGACGACCAAATCCTTGATACATCAGCCTACGGATGCGAAACCGAAACAATCACCGCATTGCCTAAAGAATAAGATAACCGTGGCGTATTGATATCCTTAAGGGTGATATGCCCTGCATTAAAATCCTGCCCTGTAAAGGTTGTAGCCTGCACGCTGGTATCGGTATCCGCTCCGCAACAGGCGATTGCACGGACATGCCCAATGGCGATTTCAGCATTTCGCGTATCGATGGCTTTGGTCCGCACGGAAATATAAGCGTCGGCTGTATCGCTGAAGGCTATGGCTGAACCGCCAATGCTGACTCCGGTTGTGTCCGCGCTGGAAACACCTGTCCCTTCGGCAAATACCAGGCCATCGGACTGCGCGACTGAAACGCCCTTGCCCGCGGTTTGCCAGATGCCTCGCCGGTCGGCAGAGGTCATGACATCCGTTTTTGCCGCCGCATGCGTTAGCCCCGAGGCAAAGGCGTTGGTCATCATCGTTGATGAAACAGCGCCAGCGGTAACAGAATCCAGCATGGCTTCATTGAGAATGACCGGAGAGAGGAAATCGGGAAGGGAAACCGGTGTTTCGGCGTATGCGGAGGAACTTGCGGAAATAAAGGCTAACAATATGGCCCAGGCTTTTCTCATGATGACTCTCCCAATAACATTAATTTTATGTAATTATTCAGCGTATTTAAGCAGGGAAATCAGCTCTAACCGTTAGTCATCAATGCCGGCTGTTTTGTTCAAATCATCACGCGCGGATTCCGCGTTTGCATACTGCACGCCTCTCTGATTTCAGTGGCTTTATCAGGTCGCGTCGGATAAGGGAGGGTCCGTCAATTTATGACGGGTAAATTGCAGGTGTGAATTCATTTATGCTCTCTGGATACTTGTGCCCCAGAGCATGTGGCGCATGCCCTATTCGGCGTCCAGGTCCTCAGGCTGGTCCGGCGGTTCGTCCGCCTCCTCGAATGCCTCGGGATTGTAGATGCGGTACACATCATAGGGCGCCACAAGCGTATCTAAGACGATCGAGAAAGGCAGATCGACGATCAGCATGGATGCTATCAATCCCTGAATCCATCCCGGCTCCGACCGCTTCCCGGTGAAGATTTCGCCCGTTTCTTTCAGGTCCTGCTGAACGCCGGGATAGGCTGTCCATTCCTGGCCGGAGATTTCATCCCTCGCGCGTATGCTTGAGCAACCGGATAAGAAAATGCTCAGGACTACCGCCACAACCCATCTTCCAACATTGGATTTCATCGCTTTTTTCCTTTCAACCAATCGAGGTGATACCCTTGCGGACCAGCCAAACTTACAGCGTAAGTCGACCGGAATCAGGCCATCCGGAACATAGGACTCAGTCAATTTAATCATGACGGGTAAATTGTAGGTGCGAATTCATTTATGCCCTTCAGGGGATTCGCACTCTATGAATACTCTGCAAATTTTACTCGTCAGAACAAGGCTGACTAATTACTATCCCGAGGCGCGACCAGCGGCTGTCCTGAACCAGGGCACGATTATCTGTTTTATGAGACCGGTCAGTCACGGTGTCAGTTCGATGCGATCCATTAAAAATTGAGCGATGTCATGGTGAATGTGAAATTTCAGGCCGGGAGTTCCATCTGATAAAGCCCGGCAGGGGCGGCTTCGAAAAGCTGGGTTTGCCAACCCGGCGCTATTCATGCCGAACACCAAAGCACTTCCAAAAGAAAACCCTCGCCTGGAAAAATCCGGACGGGGGTCGATTGGGTGCGCTCCGTTTAGGGCGGATTGCTAACGCGAATCCGCCTTACGGGTTAAAGGTTACTGCCCGGAACTTGAGAATGACATGGACGTTGAGGATGTAGTCGGGTTTGCGGGCGTTTCAGGTACCGGACAGTCGACCTGGTGCTCGACATCCACATGCACGCCATAAAAATTGTTGGCGTTCACAGTAATGCTGCCTGTCTGCCCTTCGGCGATCGTCTTCCATTGGAACAGGCCGGGGGCTGGATTGCCGCTCGGTGCGGTCGCGTAATCCTGAACCTTGATATTATTATCGTATACGGAGCCGTATTCATTCTCACCTGCGGGATTAAGCGCGAATCGCCAGCCTTCATTGAGGGTGATCGTAATGGTGACATGATCGCCTGCAGGCGCGGAGAACTGAACGGTGCCCGCCTCCATGGTCTGGCCGGCAAATAACGTGACTGTTTTAGCAACGCCTTCATACGACGTGTAAGTCGCCCAGTTGCCTCGGGGTGTATATCTGGTCCCTTCAGCCCAGGCGGTTTCATCTTCAAAACATTCCGTCTCCTGGCCAACCGGGTTCCAGCAGAAGGTCAGATTGCTCAGCCCGGCCGGATTCCCGCTGGCATTCAACGGGGACGTTAGGCCGGAATCACTGTTCTTTTGCGGGTTATACACGTAGACATTGGCATCGTTGCTTCCCTTTACAATCGCCGCGCCAACGCCATCCGGATTCGCGGTAAAGGCAACCGAAGTGCCATCGGTAACAGTCACATCGATCGCGTTGTTATTGCAGCCCGGATTTCCGCTGACGTCAGTGAAGGTAGCATCGAACGTGTCACTTGTCTCACTATAGTTAGCTCTGGCGCTACTACAACTGTAGTAATTGACGTTGCCAAAAAAAGCGTCGCCTACACCCTCGCAAGTCCGGTTACCTCCGTTGTTTAACTCTCCTGCCCTGTCTGGAAAAATAATGTATGGCGTAATGCCTCCGTCGGATATCCTGGCACTTGCAGTACCAGTACCTTCTTGCGGTTCAGCAGCCATAGCTCCGCTGCCGAGCCCCAGCGCCAAAATGGATGTCATGGCTGTCATAGCCAGTCTGGTGTGTTTTACCTCTTTCATCTTTCCTCCAAAAGCCTTGGTTTGGAACAATCCCTGTCAATTCAATTACTCAAAGGCCGCGGCAAGCGGGACGAAGAGACAGGCACGACACTCAAACCCTTCATATCCCGCCCCCACGGGCCAGCCGTCTGATTATCAATAAGCGAGCGCAGTTTATCGGCTGACGCTAACGCCGCGCATCCTTCAAATGGAGGAGAAATTCATCGGTCTATGCCCGCATGAACAAATAAATCAGCCGCAACAGATCGGATTGCCCACGCGTGGCGGTTTTGGCGAACACGCTGCTCAGCTGGCTGCGCGCGGTGCTGATCGCGACGCGCCAATGGGCGCAGTAATCGTTGAGCGTCAAACCATCCGACAGCGCGCGGCAGATCCGGGCTTCGGCATGCGTCAGATTGAATTGCCCGGTGAAAAAATGCCATTGCCTGGCATGATAATGATTCGGGTCCCGCAGCGTGACCCTATACCGGGCCACAGGCATATTCGGCCGTGAGGACTCGGGCAGGCGAAAGCAGGTCAGCAGCAGCCTGTCCCGGTCCTGCTCGCCAGACAGCAGCAGGATAAGCGGTCCCGGTTCGGTCTCTTCCCCGTTTACGAAAGCCGCGAAGCGGGCAGCATTATGCGAAGGCGGCAGGCTGAATTTCGGCTGCAACATGAACGGTATGCTGGAACGCCTGATAATTTGATCCGCTTGCGAGGTGACATACATGACCCGCCTTCCATTATCCAGCAACAGCACGGCATCATCCGCGCGCTCCAGGCACGAATGGCAATGCGCGGTTGAAAAGGTCTTGTACAAATCGTTAGCGGCTCGGTCCGCAATCCGGCGCGGCAACTCACGGCGTTCGGCTTTGAACGTGGAAATAGTCACTCCAAAGTCTCCTATAGTGCTATGGGTACTGCCATTTCCCGCTATGGAAATGCCCTGTTTCTTGCACAGTCCGAAGAGTACCAGAAAGCAAAGATGCAGAATGTCGGTGGCAGCGGATATTAAAACAAAAGCCGACAGCCGATCAGAAAACATGATGATCAATTGATTGCTATCAACCCGCCTCTCACGAATAATGCCTAGGCATCCCTGACGCCGGCTCCGATGGCGGTAGCCAGAAAATACCGGGCGATGCGGCGCCTTAGCATCGCCTCCAGCCGGTACGCATCAAGACCGCTCACTTCCTGATAAAGACCGGGCGCGATAGTCGCGAAAACCTGCACCAACCGCGGATCGAAGTGACTGCCGCTGGCCCGTTCGAGCTTGGCGATGGCATCGAGCACCGGCCACGGTTCCTTGTAGGCGCGTTTGGTAGTCAGGGCATCGAACACATCCGCGATGGCGAATATCCGCGCATTCAGGGGGATTGCCTCGCCTCGGAGTCCTTGCGGATAACCGCTGCCGTCGTATCGCTCATGGTGAAATTCAACCACATCCCTCGCCCCCTCCAGCCAGCTTGATTTGCTTAGAATCTCCACGCCCAGCGGCACGTGGGTTTTCATGATCTCGAACTCTTCCGGCGTCAGTTTGCCGGGTTTGAGCAGGATGGGGTCGCGGATGCCGATCTTGCCGACATCGTGCAGCAACGCGCCTGTGATCAGGTCGTGAATTTGTTCTCGGGAGAGCCCGATCGCCTCACCCAGTCGCAACGCATACAACGTTACCCGGTAGTTATGGCTGTTGGTAGCGGAGTCGCGCTCGGCAACGGCACAACCGAGCACGCTTATCAGCTCCAGGTTGCCCTTTAGCAGATCGCCGGACAGTTTGATCAGCCCCCGGTTGAGTGTCAGCACAATCGGATACATCAGTAGCGTCGTAAAGGTGATGCCGAGGGTGACAAACACCAATCTGCGGCCCAGATCTTCCATGATCGAATCCCGGGTCTCGCGGTCGACCTGATAAACCCCCTCGAAATAACCGGCCAGCGAATCCCGTGCATCACGCAAAGGCACCAGGATGACCAGCAGCAATTCACCACGGATGTAATGAAACTCGTGGGAAAATTCACCCACCTTTGGAAAGCGGTGGCGATAGCGATTGATGTCCTGTTCGGCAAGCTCATGTCCCGGCCTGATGATTTCCAGCCTGAGCTGTTTATTGCGGTCATACAGCTCGACAACCAGAAAATGCTGATTGACCAGTTGCCGCGCCAGATCCATCAACTGTTGGTAAGCCGCAGAGTCGAGCCGATCCAGATTGTGCGCGGACTCACCGTTGAATATCGCCGATTCCCTGAGCGCGAGTTCGTGGACGGACTGCTTGATACGTTCGAGTTCCAGCCACAGGAACAGACCGCCGATCACCAGGCTGAGCGACAGCCATCCGAGAAACAGCCGAACCAGGATTTTCCGATGGATGAACCGGCTTGTGGCCAGCACGGCTTCCGAGTCGGCCATGGCTTGATTGCCCTTGCTCACTCTGATTTTCGAATCGCTCATACCGCCGTCCTGCCCGCCGAATGCCGGATGTTTTATACCGCCGGTGCCAGACTGCGCCGCTTCGCGGAACGGGCATCCGCCATTATCGTTACTATTGGCCAGGTTTCAGTCATCATTGCCTACCTCTTACCGCCTTACATAAGGCCGGATTGAAATTGTCGGGAAGCGGGCACTGGCGGCAGGGAAATGCCCGTCCGCTCTAGCCGCATAGTCCCGATTTAACGAATTTTTTGCCGGCATCCGATAGACATCAAGCTTCATTGTACGCAGTGTTGCTGCCGGCGCCAGCAGGTTTTTTGCGTAAAATCAGCTCGGCATCCGGCCGAGGCGCCTTCTTTGCGAGGCGGAACTTGCATGAACGAAGCCTATCCAACGGCTCAAACAGCTAAAAGCCGCTGATAATAGAATCCAACCAGCCGCAACGCTGGGCAAGGGCCGGAAATGCTCGCCTCAACCGGTTACGAGACCGTTAATTTCTGTCCTTGCCGTATCCGCCAGTCAGACGGCCGTTCAGCCCAGCCCGGACTGACGGCCAATTGCGCACACAGGAAGAGGAGAAATCGATGATACCAAAGCTTCATTCCGCTTCTCGCATGACCCTTACCCTCATCACCGCCAGCCTGCTGGGAGCCTGTAGTTCGTCGGCCAACCCGCCCCTGGCTCCGCTCGGCGAGGAAAAAAAGACCAAAACCGAAGTACTCGAGGCGGGGGCCGCGATGTTACAGACCGACTCGCCTTTAGAGCCCATGAACATCTATCTGGATGGTTTCCATGCCTCCAAGGAAGATCCGGTGCATCAAATGGAGGCTCATCATTTCTGCCGCCAGGTTAATCAGGATTTCGCCCAGTGCGTCCTGTTCGACGGCAATACCCGGCAGGCAAACCTGATCGGCATTGAATATATTATTTCAGAAGCGCTGTTCGAGTCCCTGCCCGAAAAAGAGAAAAAGTACTGGCACCCGCATAATTACGAGATCCTGTCCGGGCAACTCGTAGCGCCCGGCATTCCCGGCGCGGCCGAAACGGAGCTGATGGAAGGCAAAATGAACAGTTACGGCAAGACCTGGCATGTCTGGAACTCTGCCCCGTTTGGCGCAACCGGCGACCGGATGCCGCTGGGCGAACCGACACTGGAATGGTCGTTCAACCGGGACGGCGAGGATATGCCCGGCCTGGTCGACCAGCGGGATCAAAGGATGGGGATCAGCACCAGCGAGAAACGCCGTCAGCGTGCTGAATTGAAAGCACTGGCCAAGCCGCAGTCCGGCGTCGATGCGCTGAAAGGCAAATTTCCACGGCCTACGCGCGACCTTCCCGGTGTCGTGGATAAAAAGGCCGCGAGTCTGAAATAGCCTCATCTCACTATTCAAATGCTATACGCAATAGTAAGGAGCAATCACCCTTACCTGAAAGCAACGACTGTTGTGAAAATTGAGTTTTGTTATTAATGCCCATACTTCGAGAAAGCGTTTCGGGTCGAATTAATTCGACCCTACAGTTTACCGTCGCGCTGGCGATACTTTATTAAACCCGTCGCAATTCAACTGATGCGTAATATCAGTGACTTAATCCGGATGTAAAAAATCGGCTTCAACCTGAGCTATATCGACTGACCGGAGCCGATCCAAACTCGACGGCCGGGCCGAAGCAGCGAACGATAGTTACTGCACTATAGCGGCCTTCTATATCTGGTATTCAGGAAAGGCAAAGTCTGCTTAGTAATGAGCATGGAATAAATCAGAAAATTGTAGGTGCGAATTTATTCGCACTATGCGCACGGCGTGTCAAGGCCAGCACGTCAGCATTGCCTCGGGTCGAATAGCCCTTTGGAGCACAAGTACCCTAAAGGGCACAAGTGAATTCGACCCTACCAATGCCGAAGGCAATGATTTGCGTAACATCAGTGGTATAAATTAGGGGCATATGATTGGTACCGTTTTGGTATTCAATTGACGCCGTTCCGGTATCAGACGGCTGCCGCCCCACGCCTTTAAAGATGAAGTAGCGGAAGGTCAGAAACAGCGCCGCCCCCATTCCGCCGAGAATGTACAGCGTCTTATCGCCGGTGCCCATGCCCCCATAGCGCATCGAGATGATCAGCGCCCCGACGATCATGACCATGGGCGCGAAGTCCAGATACCGGACCCCGATCTCGTGGTGCATTTCCCTAACCTTGCGCTTGTCGATGATGCGCTCCTTGCCCGACTCGTCCAGCATGTCATGGATCGCCTGCGGCACGCCGCCCGATTGCTTGACGACGCGGGAAATGTATAGCTCCGGCGACTCGATCAAAATGCCCTTGGCCTCGATGTACTTCCTGACGATCTCGCGGATCACGTCCGGCGGCAAGGGCTTGACGGGGACCTCCCTCATTTTCCACCACAGCTTGCGCACGCGGACCTTTTTCTCGGAGGCGCAGCCGGCTACCTGCGCATGGTCGAAAATGGCCAGCCAGAAGGCCATTTGCGTCGGCGTCAGCGAAGTCAGGTCATCGACGGCGATCACTGGCTTGCAGTCGCTGCGGGCCAGGGCCGGGATGATGGCCTGGGTCAAGTCGCGCATGCTCATGCGGTTGACGCGGTTCCTGATCGCCTGCCAGTCGATTGCCGCCGGCGGCGTGCCGTGGTATTCCGCCGGCAGATCCAGCTCTTTCGGGCCGGCATACCTGCTTGTAGCGCTGCGTCCTGGCCAGCACGTCCACCTTGGCGGTCAGGGCGTCCTCGTCGTTGAGCTTGCCTCACCCCGCGATTCTTTTCATAAGTATCTTTTTGAAAATACAAAAATCAAGTTTTGTTATAACAAAAATAAAATTATGCAACAATAGGAACGATCGCTTAAAACTTTACTTGACCTACAAAGAAGTATTACTATTCAGGTATTACCAACTAACCGGAGATCGCAATGCGCGTCACCAGCAAGGGCCAAGTCACCATTCCCCAGAATGTCCGGGAAAGCATGGGCATCCAGCCTGCCGAAACCGAGATCGAGTTCCTTCAGGACGAAAACGGGCGCTGGTATATCGCCAAGGTCCAGCCCCGCCGCAAGAAAGCCAGCCGCTTCCGCACCGCCCACCATAAAGCCAAGCCGACCATGAGCACTGACGAAATCATGGCCTTGACGCGGGGCGAGTCATGGCCGTCGTCCTGATCGACAGCTGCGTGGTCACCGACCTGGCCGCCCCGGACAGCGCCTGGTTCGAATGGAGCGCCTCGACACTGGAGCGACTGGACCGGGACAACACGCTGGTCATCAACCCGATCGTCTACGCCGAGAGCTCGGTCGGCTTCGAACGCATCGAAGAGGTGGAGGCCCTGTTCGAGCATCTGGGCTTCGCCATGCGCCCCCTGCCCCGGGAGGCGCTGTTCCTGGCCGGCAAGGCCTTCTTGCAGTACCGCCGGCGCCAGGGCCGGAAAGGCAACGTGCTGCCCGATTTCTTCATCGGCGCCCATGCCGCCGTGGCCGGCTACCGGCTGGTCTCGCGCGACAATGGCCGCTTCAGCACTTACTTCCCGAGCGTGGACCTGATCCTGCCCGAGTCAACCGACGGGCTGAACTGACGTGAGCCTGAAGGAAGCTGAACTACTGTTTCAAGCGGGTGCTCTGGAGGTTCCCGTTATCAAGCAACACGATGCCGGCGAAGGCTGGACCGTCACGCTGGCCGGCAGGCACAAGCTTAACCCCGTACTGGAGACCGCGCGCGGCCAAGTGCGGATATTTAAGCGCCTGGATGCGGCGGTGGGGGTGCTGTTCGAGACTGGCTTCAGCGAGGCCCGGATTGCCCGATAAGAGCATTATTTTTCCGCCGCAGATAGGCTTTGATCAGACAGCGCGTCATGTTCACCTGGCGTTCGGCAGGCCATTCAACGCACTGAGTTGCGCAGTCTTGAATGGCGGCTTCCAGGCCGTGGATCACATCGTCAATCTGAAAGTGCCCAAAGCGGCTTGTACCGATGAAGAGCCGGCGATGACGCTGAACCGCTATTGCCTTCAGCAAGGCTGGCAAGGCACGGCGGCGGGCATGATGACCGCGGCCTCGATGAAATCGCTGCGCATCCGGCAGCGCAGGATGGAAGGCGTCGATGTCATGGCGTTGGTCACTACCGGCCTATCCAACGCCCGACGGGCCGGCGATCCGGCGGAATGGCGAACGCTGCAGCCGGTTTGCCTGGACCACGATACCATCAATATCATACTGATCAGCACCGCCCGGTTTACGCCTTCCGCCATGGTCGAAGCCATCATGATCGCCACCGAAGCCAAGGCCGCGGCCTTGCAAAACGCTGCCATCAAAAGCGCTGTCTCCCATGCCATTGCCACGGGCACCGGTACCGATGCCATAATCATGGCCTGCCCGGAAGCCGGACAGCCTCGCATTGAATTTTGCGGCAAGCACGTACTCATGGGCGAGGTCATCGGTCAATTAGTGATCGAGGCTGTGACGGATTCGATCCGCTGGGAATTGGCAGCCACATGATCTATCCTATTGCCATCAAGCAACCCGGATAATTGTTCAGTAAAAAAGCCCATGTACCGTATAACAACCCTGCTCAGCGAAGTGTTCAACTGCACCGTTCCGGAACTGGAAACCAAAGGCATCCTTGCCAAGTTCAAAGCCTGGCTGAAACGGCATCCGGAATTAAAGGTTTGCCATGATATCCGCCATGGAGAAGAGATAAATGGCGATATTGCCGACAGGTTCTTTGCATATTATGAAAGCCGTAGGGCGAACTGAGCTCTGCTTTTCTAAGTTGACTGGCTTGTATCGACCCTAAGGAGTCATATAACGCAAAATTTCGAGCGTCGGTTTGACGAAACAAAGGCGACTGTCATACCTCTCGTTCAAATCAGCATCCAGTTGCTTGATTGCAAGACTTGACCCCGATCTCTGGTCCTGTCAAGGCATCGTGGGCCATAAGTTGCCCTGCAACCTGCTGAGCAAGTTCCGGTTTGAGTCCCCTGTCGATATAAATGGCCTTTAGTTCATGCACCTCATGATGGTGATTTTCCGCCAGTTCTCGCTCTTCCCGCCTTAGGTCGGCATGGGCGGCAGCGACACCAATCACAAGACTCGATGTTGAGACGATGCCACCGTTGGCGCCCAACACGGCTGCGCGTAACCACCCGATACGATGTGCACGATGTAATTCAGAATGTCTCAAATGAGTTCCTTTCCTTTAGAATTTTAGCATTATGGACAAGGGTATTATTGGTAAGTATTATCGATGTCTTTTTTTCCAGTTAACATGGCTTTAACCAGTTTCTCTTTATCGATGTAACTGGAAGCGACAACACCAAAAATGTGTAAAAACACTAACAATAGCGTCAAATTAGCGAAAATCTCATGTAGCTCTTCCCAATACTCTTCACCTTGCTTATCAGTCTCTTGTTCGTGATCAATAAGCACGGATTCTTCACCTTCATTCTCGTCATCTTCCGCTTTGGCCACGGAAATCAGGCTAGATGCCTGTATTTGTGTCATGGTTTGTTTTTCGGAGATAGCGAAGGGTCCTTTATTGTCTTCCACGGCGTACAATTTCAAACCCGTCAAGGTAGTTGCAGACAAACTGAATAACAATGCGATCACCATGGCACCGCCAGCGGGGTTATGACCAATATAATGCTGCGGCTTTCGCGTTATCATATTTTTCAAGTACCCAATAATCTTAACCGGGGAATAGACAAAATTACTGAAACGCGCGTACTTTCCACCTACAAAACCCCACAGTATTCGAATGAGTAAATAAGCCCCCACGACATAACCTGCCCACACATGTAGGGACATGAAATCATCTTCAGTAAAATAAGCCGTAAAAAATGCAATCACTAAAGTCCAATGCCCAATACGGATCAATGGCTCCCATACCTTTAAGGTTTTGTTATCATTTGTCATAGTATTTCTCCGGATCAGTTATCGGTTACAAATTAAGTGAAGTCTAATATTGCGTTAAACTTGCTTTTTTGGCATCCGTCATCCGACGTATAGGCGGTTATTTATGGCATTTATTAACGATAACAAACAGTTTAGCCAATGGGCTACCGCTCTCAGTTTGTTTGTTTTTGTACTGATTACACTTGATTTTCTTGGTGACTATCGGGATGGCGTTCCTTGGACGCATTTGCTCACTGAAGTGCTAATTCTGATGCTTTCTCTGGCGGGTATTGTTTATTTTGGTCGGCTTTATTATCAATTTGCACAATCCAAAATCAATTTGCTGACCCAGGATTTGGCCTTAGCAAATCAACAGGCTCAACAGTGGCGTGAGGCAAATCGTGAGCTTATCGCGGGCTTGGCTGTACAGATTCAAAAGCAGTTTGATAGCTGGCAACTAACCCCAGCTGAAGCGGAAATCGGCATGCTGATGTTAAAAGGCCTCAGCCATAGTGAAATTGCGCATGTGCGCAACGCAAGCGAGCGTACCGTACGCGACCAGGCCCGTGCGATTTACCGGAAATCCGGGGTGACAGGACGCACTGAGCTATCCGCTTTTTTTCTGGAAGATTTGCTACTGCCACGTCAGAAATAGTAAAAATTAACAGTCAATTCATAGTCTACAAAAACAGGTAATTAATACGGTTGAAGTAATTAAGCTCGATGGAGCGTAAAATGAATAAAATTTGTGTCTTTTAATTTCATGACTTCCTCATCCACTACTTCAAAGTTGTAAGCCATCCATTCTCCCACTTAATGAGTGGCCGCTCTCAAAATATGACCAGTCGTTCATGGGAAACTAGTGAGGGTCGGGTCATGGCATATACCTGACCGTTTACCGCAATTTCTTCTTAACTTCAGCCGATTTCCATTTCCGTTCAAGAACCTGGTCAAATGTCTCGCCGGGTTTGGCAAATTCAGCTACAGACGTTCCCGTCAAACGGGCAACCACAGCAGACCCCGTCTCTCCAGCCCTAGCCTGCCGGTTTATTTCTCCCTCAGTCAATTGTTGTCTTGGCTACCGAAAATACGTTACCGTGCGCCCAACCTTGCGTTGACCATAGGCCACCCATAGATTGGAATGTTTGTTGATTTCCTCAATGGCCGGATCGATCACTCGCTTTTTCAAATCCCCTATCCGGCCATATTTATCATTAACCTGGAATTGATTCTTCAGCCATTGCACTAACAATTCATACAAGCGGATCGAATGGACGCTCTCGAACCTGTCGACGTGCTTCAGCCTGTACTTAGGATTTGGTCGTCAATAATGTCCCTGTTTAAACATAGGATGCGCCTCCTGTCGTCGGCACATCCTATGCAAGATTCCAATTTCAGGAAGTCATTTTTAGCCAGATCCTAACCACAGAGGACACAGACGACCCCATGGACAGGAAATGATCCCGTCATTTCTCTGCATTCACCCCATCCATGGGGATTATGCGGGAGGTAGGTAGAAAACTGCATTGCTCTATTGTTCGCATTGTCCAACATGCCGACCGGGGACCTGAAAATCGTGCGGGTAATTCACGGGCCAGCTACGCCTATCGTCCTGAAAAATGATGCCTGCCGGCAACGCCATCAGACCAATAATTTCAATACCGCACTTCTCCAAATATTGATGCGATCGGGCGCCGACCTGTTTATCCGCAGCAGGCCTTGACCTTGCCGCCGATTTACCCATTTACCCGTTGAACGGCTACGCCTTGTTGATGCCCAATTGAACAGGATTCTTCGCCGTACCGAGAATTATTTCATAGACATGCAGGATTTTGTGCAGCCCGCTTGATTGCAGGATTAGAAGCCATTATGCCGACCATGTTATGCCTTCCGGCAATTTATAACTTGAGTATTCGAAGTGCAATATCCTTCGCGGTATCGAAACAACAGCTTTACTCGACGCATGCAATATGTGTGGCCGCATGATTACCGCGCCACCTGCAGCCACCTCGCAATATATCGCTTGCTCCTGACGTACTTTCTCCTGAATTTTATCGTTGCTGAGAATCCCTTGAGTGTGCGAGCCGGGAATGATTTTAAGACATCCGTTTGATACGGTTGCATCGTCCAGATGAATACGCAAGGTGACCATTTGCTGTAGCACATCAATAGGCGGCTGAACATGCCATGCGCCGGATTTCATTGACCATGGCCCCCAGCCATCAGCCTCGAAACGGTCGGACACGGCAACAGTTCTATCCTGGTGCCAGGTAACAAACCAGTTGTGATCCGGAGATTTATCAAAGTAGATAGCTCTTACCATCTCGGGCCGGCCAGACAAATATTGCCCGGCAACAGACAACAGATCAGCGGATTTTGCCAATGACGCCACCTGTGGAACCCGCTGCTCGATTCTGCGAATCCCGCCACGCAGCGGCTCGAGCTTTTGCTGGATCAGCGCGGCGAGAAGTGTTTGCACAATAGCCGGCGCAACCAGATTCTCGCGTACTTCAAAGCCTGATTCATCAAATTTCATATATTTTCCCGACCTTAATTATTGGTCTTTTTTACTGCAGTCATGCCTGCAGAGCTTGAGTTTCACGGAATCCCGGGCTAAGCAATTTCGACATGCCGGGTTTATCAATCCTGATTGCCGCGCTATTATACCCAACAGACTATAAGTTATTTTTGAAGGAATATTGATCAGTTCAAGGGCGCCGGATGGTTGCGAATGAATCGTTCTTCAATCGCTGAAAGTCCTGAAAACGTTAACGAAGCGAGGATTTTCAGCCCCGAAGGCATGGATTGCCGCATAACGTTTACCACTTGATTGGGCTCGCATTCCCCCAACAAGCTTGCGCGGCCCCAATCAATAAAGTTTCTGCTGTATATGAAAAAATTGCCAAAAGCCGTCATCATCCTATCTGCGTCAATTGCATTGATTCTGGCAACTTATGCCGTCCTCGCGCAGGTTGATGTCCCTATTGTCACAACCAAGGAAAATGGCAATAAAGTTGTTACCGGAGTCACTATCATCAAGGGCCCGGTAAGCAATACGCTCCCATTGACCGGCGCCTGGATTGAATCGAAAACTGAAAATTCATCACGTAAATTGAATGTTTACAAAGATGGAACGGTATTGATGGATGCGCAACAAAACCAATATCTGGGTTCAATCAAACATTCACTGAGTACGGGAAATAGCTCACTAAGGGTCGGTGTTTGCAGCGAATACAGTGAATTCTCCGGATCTCTCAACCATTCTCGCTCGGGCCTTAGTTCATATGGCCTGGGTGTAGGCCATGGCCAATATTCGGGTTCCGTTACCCACTCGCCGAAAACCGGAAACAGTTCACTCAAGGTGGGTGTTGGCAGCCAATACGGTAAATTCTCCGGCTCTGTTAACCGCTCTCCAGGCAGCGGAGATCATTCTTACGGTATTGGCTGGAAAACGACCTGGTAGTCATGCTGGATGGGTTGAAGCCTTGCTGAAACCCGGCACAGGCAATTCCGAAATGCCGGATTGATCGACCTCGCCTGCCGCGCTGTTCAACCAACAACATATTTCCTGGCCGTACGCCGGTCGAGCCGGGTAATTCTCGCGACGGCTTCGTAGCTGCCGTGCTTTTCATACAGAAACCGGCAATAGTGCCGCAGCAGTTCCTGAGCGCTGGGTTCGGCGCCGCTTTCGGGCAGGCCGAATGCCTGGCCTTCCGCTAATTGATTCTTTTCCGCCATGCTGTAACTGCCGGTCAGGCAGATGCGCCGGATGCACTGCTCCAGTTCCCTGACATTGCCGGGCCAGGCATACTGTTCCGGCACCATGGCGCGGATCCGTGTTTCCATGCGCGCGACCAGTTGGCGGTCGGGATTGTCGATGACCCGCTTCAGCAAGCCGGCGATCAGCGGCGTCAGCTCCGCCGGATTTTCCCGCAAGCGCTGCTGAAGGCCGGGCACGACGATCACGTCCGAACACAGGCGGTAATACAGATCGTCCCTGAACTGCCCTTCCCGGCGCAGGTGCTCGATGTCGCGATTAGTGGCGCTGATCACGCGCCCGGAAAAGCGCAGTTTCTCATGGCTGCCGACCGGACTGAAGGCGCGGTCCTGTATGACATTCAGCAGCTTGACCTGGGTCGGGATATCGATATCGCCGATCTCATCGATAAACACCGCCCCGTTGGCGCTGCAGCGCGCGAACACGCCCGGATGGTTTTCAATGGCGCCGGTAAACGCGCCCTTCTTGTGGCCGAACAGCTCCGATTCCAGCAGCGAGGCCGGAAACTGCGCCAGATTGATCGCCTGGAACGAGCGGGTGAAACTTTCCTGGAAACGCCGCCGTTTGAGGTCGAAAGGAATAAACCCGGAACAGCCGATGGCGCGGGCGACCAGGCTTTTGCCGCTGCCGGTCGCGCCCAGCAGCAGCGTGGAAAATTCCTCCATGCGGCCCAGCAGATAGTCCAGATACCAGTGCGGATTGAAGGTGAAGATGTTGTTCCACAGACGCATGCGCAGTTCGACGATGGACGGACAGTCGCCCGAGACCGACGAATTGATGAAATAAAAACCGCGCTGCAGCTGATAAAACAGCGCAATGTACTTCGCGCAGGCCACATCGCCGAAGCCGGCTCGCTGAAAACAACCGATCAGCTCAGCGGCAAACGGCAGTTCCAACGGCTCGTCGCCCGCCCGCTCCTGATCGACGATGAACTGGTTGAAGCGGTCCTGGAATTCATGGAACTGATAAAACAGCCAGGCATATTCCATGATTTCCCTGACCTTGCCCTGATAGACGGTGATGCGGAAATCGGACAACGGCTGCAGCTGTTGCAGGCGTTCGCGCAGCAGCGGCTGAATTTCTTCAGCGCGTTGGGACAGATCCAGTCCGCCCGGCGCACGGTTCAAAAGCCGCCAATCCGCCAGTTCCCTCTCCCGGCTGAACGGATTGACGAAGGCCAGGTCGGCGATTTGCCTGAAGAAATCGCGTTGTTCCGGTAACAGTTTTTTCATGAGTTTCCGCCTGCTGATTTTTTGAGCAATTTTAGTACAGTTTGCATGCAATGAATGTACATTTCTAGCTAATGGTAAGCAACGAATCCAGCTATCTTTTTGATTTCACGGAAAAACAATAACTGGCCCGGCTTTTGCCATAGTGATACTGAATCTACACTTAACAGAGGATGATCACCATGAACAGTTTTAAACGCCTGTTTGTCTGCATTAAAAGCCAGATCGACCATGTCGCCGATGAATTCGAAAACCATGAAGCCGTGGCCGGTGCCGCGATTGAGGATTTGCGGGCGCTGGCCAGCAAAACCCGGCTGCATCTGCATCGGGTCGGCAAAATGACGGAACACTATCAAAAACAGCTTCTGGTACAGCAGGAACAGGCCCGGCTGTGGTCGGAACGCGCCATTAAGGTCAGGCAGGACGATGAGCAAAAAGCCTTGCAATGCGTCAAGCGACTGCGTGATACGCAACGGCAGATCGCCGCGTTGGAACAGCAATATCAGGACAGTTCGGCGCAAGAAACGAAAATCCGCGATGACCTGAATGCGATTCAGGAACAGTTGCAGATACTGAAAAACAAAAAGGAAATCCTCTCCGCCCGGCAGAACCGGACCAGCGTCCAGGAAACATTGCTGAACAGACGGGGCACGCCGCTGCAGGAGGCGCGGAGCATCTTCGAGCGCTGGGAAGATTCCGTCGTCAGCGCCGAGTTCGATGCGCCGGACCGGATCGAAACCGACCGCTTTGCCAGCGCCTTCGAGCAGGAGGAGGACGAACTGGCCCTGAAAATGATACTGGATGAACTGACCGGACAAGACCGGTCCGCAGACAAACCATAGCCGGGAGACGACCATGCCTACCCATGACTACAGCGAATTCGATCTCCAGACGTCCGCGCAACCGGACGAAAAACCGGCCGCCGCCAGCCTGACGGCGAAAATCACCGCCTACCTGCGCTGGACCGGCGCCATCCTGATTGTGCTGTCGGCCATCAGTTTCATGCTGCAGAGCCATGAGGACCTACTGCCGGCCTACCGCTATTGGATCGGTCTGGGACTGACCTTGCTGCTGTGCGCGGGCGGCCTGGTTTGCGCCAGGCTGTTCAAGGAAACCAAGGGCGCCCGGATATTTTTCGGGCTGGGCACGGCGTTCCTGCCGGTTCAGGTTTCCCAGGTCAGCGCCATGATTTACGCCTATTGGCACGGCCAGGCGGCGCTACAGCCGCAATACCGCTGGCTGCAGTTCACCGACGTCAGTCCGGCGGTGATCGCGCTGGACTCCATCATTACCGCCGGGTTGCTGGTGCTGGTGAGTTACGCCGGCTACGCCATTCTGGCGCGCAGACAGCTTAAGACGTTGCTCTGGGCATCGGTGGCTGGCAATCTCCTGCTGATGCTGCCGATCCGCGATGCCGGCCTGACGGCGCTCATGATTGCCGGCCTGTTCGTGTTCCTGCGGCGAACTGAACAGCGCCTGCACCGCGACAGCCGCATGCGCCTGCCGGAAGGACTGGCGGCCAGAGCGCTGGTCAGCCTGCCGTTATGGATCATCATCGGCCGCAGCCTGCTGCATCCCGACTCTTACCTGCTGGCGATCGCGATCTCGGCCATTGTCCTGGTATTCTGTATTTATGACATCAGGCGCTACACGCAATCAGCTTATATCGTTTATGTCTGCCAGTGGCTGGGAACTGTTGCCGCCATCGCCATCTGGCTGATCGTGCTTGACCGGTTCGGGGCGCTTTCCGGCAACCGGCTCAGCGCCCTGCTGCCTGTGGCGGCGATTCTGTTCGTCTTGTCCGGCCGGGTCGAGTTTCATGCCCGGCTGTACCGCTTCGCCAGCTCCGTCATGGCGGTTCTTCTGGCTTACGGCGCCCTGCTGGATCACCAGGCGCTGGCGTCTGTTGCCGCCGTCGCCGCCGGCATCTTTCTGACCGTCGCGGGCATCAGGCATCGCGAAAAAGTGCCGTTTGTCAGCGGCAATCTCTGCGTGGGCGGCGGCATGCTGTTCTATGCGCAGTACGCGGTCGACCTGTACGCGACAGCGCCGTGGATCAGCTCGATCGCTCTGGGCCTGCTGGTGATCCTGCTGGCATCCTATATTGAAAACAGGGAGAAACAGATCATGGCCAAATCCCGTTACTATTTCAACGAGTTGAAAGGCTGGGATTGAGCCGTGGTCACCGGCAAAGCAGCACCAAACCGGCGCGGCCTTGCCGGTTTGGCGGGCTTAGGAACGGGGATTTAATTCGACATTTTCGTCGCGGGGTCGACGATGCATAAATAGTATTGTGGACGATGAGTCTCAAGCATGATGAGCCGATTTACAATATCCTCGGCGCTACTCTGCCCTATCGGGCCGGCGGTGGCGCGGCCAGTGGCGGCGCTGACCAGATGCACATAGCTCATGTGCGGTCCATTGGCCAGATCTGAGTTGATCAAAAACTCGGTTTCATAGGGATCAGGTTCTTTGTCCGGGGCCGCACTGCCCGGATTGCAGGTGCCAAAAAAAATCAGGCCGTCTGTCGCAGCCAGCGAACTCAAGGATTTTATGAAATGAAAGAATCTTTCCTGCGATACTTCGGTAGACGCCTTCAGCTCGAACAGGGGTTCCCGGCAAATGAGTTCGCAGAGATTGAGCCGGGCTTCGCGCTGATTCTCCGCCACCGCTGCCAATTGATCGGGCGAGCAGTAGAGCGCATAGCAGGACCGGTCCAGCGGCTGTATCTGTTTTTCCAATCCTTTTAACAGACGCTGAATATCGTTCGATTTCATCGGTGCGAACTCCGGCCAGCGTGACACCATGAAGTCGCTGAATTCGCGGTTTTTTTCGGTATTGTAAGTAACGGACACCACCTTCTTAAGTCCCGGCTGCGCCTCGGAAAACTTAATGAAACGGCCTTCGTCCCCCGCTATCTTAAAGTCTTGCCAGTACATGGCGCTTTTGAGCACCGGGCCGTCAAAACCGCCGTGACCGATAAAGACCACCCGGTCGAAAGGAGGCGACTGCCGTGCCATTTGCTCGGCCTGCCGGTAATAATCGCTCCAACTCCAGATATCATGCAGTTGCGTAACGGCCGCGTTAAACCGGTTGCGATAAAAGGCTTTCACAATCCGGGCGGACTGCTCGGACCATCTTGGATTCTCATTCGCGCGCGGGTCCCTGCTCAGCAAAGGCACAAGCAGCACTCGCCTCGGCGGCTGGCGCACGTTCAAGCTTTTCGATCCGTTATAAAAGGATCGGCATGACGCTAAATGGTCTTCATCACTATAAGCATTGACAGCACAAATCCATATTAACAATGAAGCCAGTAATCGGGTCCGCATAATTTTATTCCTGAAAAGATTCCGCATCCGAGTCGCGCCGAAAAATTAAACCCATCTCTTATCTGCCGTGGCCGGAAACGCACTGCGTGCCGTTCCCCTCATCCGACGCCAATTTCCACACTTTGACCCGATTAAAAAATAAATTATCGATGAGAACAAGGTCATGTATATTATTGCCAGTCGGGTTTGAGGCTGCACCGGCAAATGCTCGCTGTCGTTTCACAACTTATGGACACCTTAAAAGCAATATGTTGTTCCTCTAATGTTAAAAAATGACTATTTTCTCTGTCTCGCACCCTGCCGCGCAGCGTTGATTCATCCCCTGTGCCTGAGACAAAAATATATCCAAATGAATTTGGATGCCATTCAGTGAGTTTCCATACATGATTACTTCACGTTCGATCGCTTTATTCAGCCTGCTGTTTTCCTCGGTATTGCCGTCCTATGCCAACGCCGTGCCAGACGCCCACATTCATGTCATTGTGGCCCTGGTCGACAATGCTTCTCAAGGCATCGTGCCTGTTCCCGCAAAAATCGGCAATGGCGACGATCCGCGAAACAACCTCTATTGGGGCGCCGCTTATGGCGTGAAAACCTTTTTGAGTAAGTCGGCAGGTTGGCGTAAGTTAGCGTGCGAAGAGGATATCAGCGACACTATTCTGGAACGCTGCCGGTTTTCCTGGAAGGACAAACTCACCATTACCGCCGATGCCTATCGCGGCAAACGGATTGACCAGGCGATGCTCGACTTTATGCAACAAGCCGCCAATCCGCCCAATGAGGCAAAGCGTGAAATGGTGGTGTTCATCGGTCATGATGGCTTGATGGACGCACAAAACGAACCAATCATAGAACACTTTCCAAGGCATGCCGAACACGGTAAACAAGCGGCCGTCCTGTCCTGCATGAGCAATGAGTTTTTCAAAGGGCATTTGCTTGCCGCCGGCTCACAGCCGGTGGTCACCACTTTTAGCTTCATGGCGCCGGAAGCCTATGTATTGGAAGCAATTGCGCGCGGCTTTGCCAACAAGGCAAGTGAGGCGGAGCTGCGCAGCTCCGCCGGCCTTGCTTACGCCAAGTACCAGCATATCTCAGCCAAGGCTGGAAAGGCGGTTTTTGGCGCAAAAAATCCAATAGTCCGCAATTGATGCGCCGTATTGCTCACGAAGAACGCCTTGCAAGTTCAAGCATCGCACCATTGACCGCCAGAGCGGCGAATGAACCTCGCTTTTGTGGTCGATTGCCTGCATTTGGCAATCCTTTATTCAATAACCTATTTGTTCCTCATGCCGGCAGCCAACATTATCATGAGGCCAGATACGCCAAGGAAAACACATAGCAGGTATAACCAGCCCACCGGCATGATGTGGAGAAGGCCGTTCGATGCGCTGAAAGGAGAAAACGGCTGCATATCCGAATGCATGATACTGTCCAGAAAGACATGGGAAAAAGTACCGATGAATGCGCCGGACGCAGCCGCAGGCCAGGTTATTCCCGGAGATACTACAAGCCAGCGGGTATATCTGAACCGGACCATCACGTTCCATGCGCGCAATAACCGTTCCGAAACAGCCTTGCCTATGAACAGCGAAATGATACCGATGAGTAACGCGCCGACATAGGTGTGCGAAAATCCATGCAAGACGCTATCTCCCCGCAGAATCCGCACCAGCGGCTCGACATCCATGGCTACCTGGGCGAAACCGAATACCATCAGGCTGAAATACTTGCCAGTCACCGCCTTTATCGCAGCGCCTGGCCCCATGTGAAACGGTGTGAACGGCATGGTTTTTCTTATGACCTGATCAACGGTTATGTAAGCTAATAAGGATTCGGCTAGAAATAACATCCCGATGTCGTTTTTTATGAGCCCCCGTGGGAGCGATGCCCTCATCGCGACTAAAGACGCCGCAAGTTGCGATGAGGGCATCGCTCCCACAGGTGTCGCTTGGATTTAAAACTGATTGTAGAGTCGCCCTACAGCCCTCCGCAAACCGGGAAATTATTTACGGCCAAATCCTAAGCTGCTGAAGCAATTAAGCCGTAAGGTGCAAATCCGCATCGCGGCGATACGCCCAAATAACCATCAAATAATTTGCTAAGCAGTTACGCGTTTAAGAAGCCACTCGATCTCTTGCAAGGCATTTTTATCACGATTTTCCGAGGCATTGGCTCTGGCTTCGGCAAGCAGTCTTTGCGCGCTTTCGCTTTCACCCAGTTCGACCAGGGCTCTTGCCAGTCCGATCTGTTTGGTATGAATCGGTTCGCCGGGAAACGAAGCGGCTTGCTCGATCGCCAGGCGATATAACTCTGCCGCCTCGCTTGGCTCCGTCGTGCAGTCCGCCAGGGTTTCCGTCAAGAACGGGTCAGGCGCTCCGACTTTCAATCTATTCTTATACAGTTCCCGAAGGCTTTCCAATGCTTCAGCCTGGACCGCTGTATTGCCTGTTTCAATCGCCAGGTTGATCTCGAAAGTGAGTTCGAAGACTTCAGAGTATAAAGGTTCTGGTATCGTTCTCATGGCCGTCTAATCAGTGATTATGGAGTTCAGGTATTTTACACTCATACTCTAACCCAGCAATAAATAACATTTAACTCTGATGTCAGCCCGTATAGGCAGCGCCAGAGCGTTGTGAAACCTGGCGCTTCGTGTTGACCAGGATAATAATCAAGCAAAAATCAAATTTTCAACATCGGGCAAAATGCCTACTTTCTAAAGGTAATTCTCACTTTTTAGCCTGGCGCTCGTTCTGTAGCATTTAAATTCGCCTTCACGACCTGCGCCAGCGGCAAAGCTTATCCATGCACATCGGCCAGCCGGGACCGCTGATCAGGCTGAAGATTTCATTTCATGCAAAGGAAAACCGTTATGAGCAATTACCTTTTTAATGATAAAAACATCGCCTGGCAGCAACTCGGCGCATTCGAGAATTTTCGTTACTCGATTCTGAACATCGATAAAGCTAATAAAATTATAGACGTGATTTTCAGATTTGAACCTCACAACCCGATTGTCCTGCATCGGCACTGCGCGTTAAACCACACTTTTGTTATTCACGGCGAACACCGGCTCTATCATGCCAATGGCGAATTAAAAGCCGCCCGCGCCGTCGGCAGTTATACTGTCAGCCCGCCCGAACCAATGCCTCACAGGGAATGCGGCGGCAATGAAGGCGCGGTTGTTCTGTTCAGCATCCGGGGCACCGAGGGGGTGATGTATGAAATCCTTGATGAAGAAGAAAACATCATTGGCGCCTTGGGCATGCAGGATTTTGTCGACTTATACGAAATGAACAATCGCGCATAGGCTGGATTGGAACTTGCGCCCCCCCGGCATTTGCAGTTCCCGAATGTCGGGTTAGCCCATTCAGCCTGCCATATTCGAGTAATTTCGCGTACATTCTCAGGCGTTGTCTCCTCAAACGTAAATCAATAACGTTTACCTTGATGTCCCGATTAAGCTATGCTTAGCCCCACGGCACTTATTTCTCATCCAAATACAAGGATTTGAAATATGTTTATGTGATAATCAATACAATAAATAAGAAATGGCGAGGAGCTTTTACATGGCAAAGAGTTTTATAAATCAATTATTCGACCTGGTGGGGCTGAAATTGCCAGATGCCCAAGGTCATTACAGCCCATCCGCATACAGAGATGAGCCATCGAAGGCTGAGCAAGAGCAAGCGAAAATGACAGGTGTTGCAAGGTACCTGGCGAATAACTATCCGGAAGAACAGGCCGATGTTTCGGAAACCGCAAAACTGACCGGAGTCGCCAAATACCTGGCGAAGATACAACAGGAAGAACAGGAACAAGTCGAAGCGGAGGCAGCGGCACAGGCCCAAATGACAAGTGTTGAGAGATACCTGGCCAAGCTGGAAGAGGAAGTTGCCGCCCCCCCTGGCAACACAGAAACAGCACAACAGGTCGATACCGTGAGCATGACGCGCGTAGAGAAATACCTGGCCAAACAACAAATAACGGCATCCGACAGTCCTCAGCCGGAAGCGGTCCAGCCGGCCGCCGAGAAAACAGCGAGGAAACCGGTTGCCGAAGTGAAGAAAGCCCCACCTAAACAGGCGGCTGAAAAACAATCCCCGCCTGCCGCCAAAACATCAGGCAAAATAATCAATCTGGCTGAAAATGCCTCGCAATGTCAATCGACAACTTCGAAAGGCACACAATGCAAACGCAGAACCGGCCTGGAACCACTCGAGAAAACCATCAACCAGCAAAAGTACAGATTTGTTGCCTGCGGTCAGCACCACAGTGAATCCTTCGTACCATTTCCGGAACTTCTGCAAAATGATTGAATGAAGCGCTCTGGCTCATCAAATCGATCGTAAAAAAAAGACTGAACGGCCAAACAGAGAAAAAGAATGTAGGCTGGGTTGGAGCTTTAGCGGAAACCCGGCATGAGTAACTTCAAAATGCCGGATTTAGCAACTCAGCCTGCACTCTGAACTATTTGATATGGCATAACCACGGCGATTCATCCAAGCTTTGCCGATGCGAATCTATAAACGCGTCCGGTTCCGGTGCGCGCTATTTCTTTACCGTGAATCGCCTGGCGCCAAGCAATGATCACCTGATCCGTCATATTTGGTCACCTGTGCAGTGTTTTCCGGCAAGCGCGCAACGCGCCCCTCCCTTCGCCATCGTCATACTGCCAAAGCGTCTGCATTCGCAATGAGTGCGATTACCGTCAGCATCTGTACCAGGTCCAGTACAATCCCGTAAAACACTGCCATGTCCAGGCAGCCAAGGACCGATCCTAAACCTCATTCCAGCAAAGATTCAGGCACGGCATGCACATCGAAAACAAGGCCGCCTCCCTGGACATCCAAGACTCTTCATGGGAATACGTCATGCAGGCCGCTTCGAAATGCCGGATTTATCAAACCCACCCGCCACTAAAGTTGTCATTACTGTGAAAGACAAAAAAAAGCCCCTGTTAAGGGGCTCGATAGGTTAGGTCGAAAGGAGAGCAATAATGAAAGTAATCTGCAATATTACATAAAAAGATATAGTGGCAGATCAGCTAATTTTCAACTGTAGATTGAAAATATTTTTTGCGGCCCGCTCCGGCAAAGGATAGCATCAGCAGAAATCTATAGGCCTTTGACACTAAGCCAAGTAACCGTCAATTTGGTGGCTTTTCTAAATCTCAGGGCGGCGTCAAGTTTCTTGAGTTTGAGGTGTTCAGCCTTTAGTAGCTAGTCAATTTAATTATGACGAGTAAATTGTAGGTGCGAATTCACTTGTGCCCTTCAGGGTATTCGCACTGCGCGGATACCCTGAAGGGCACAAGTACCAAATCCGCACCTACACCGGAAATTCATCCGCACATTTGAGGAAGTTATTTTATGCGCGTTCCTAACCTGACAAAACACTGGAGTCCTTTATGAAACATGCATTCAAAATATTTGGCCTGTGCGCAATGACGCTAAGTGTCCCGATCACCGCCAACGCGGAATTGCTGGCTCTGCTCAACTACGAGAGCAAGATTGGTCAGCCTAACCGGCGCGAAGGTATTGCCGTAATAGACGTCGACCCGAACTCGCCGAACTTTAACAAAATCATCAAAGATACCCCGCTGCCTCCGGATTTCGTGGCGCATCATATCTATTACAACAGAGATACGAGCAAGGCTTATGTCACCTCGCTCGGACACTCCGAGCTCTATATCTACGACATGGCGAAATTTCCCGACTCGAAAACGATCGTGCCGGTTCCGAACTGCAAGGTCGGAGAAGACATCACCTTCTCAGCCGACAAGAAGCGCTGGTTCCTGAGCTGCATGGGCTCCAGCAACATTATTGTGGGCGACGCCCAGACAGATCAACCCATAGGAACCATCGATAGCGGCGACTCTCCCGATAAATTCATCAAGTATCCGCACGGCATCATGCTGAACAATGATCTGGACCGGATGTTCGTCACCAGCACGGTAAACCCGAGCAACCCTAACGACGCCGGTGAGACCGTCACGATCATCGAGGCGTCGACGCTGAAAATTCTCTCGACACACAAACTCTCGACCAAACCCTCTCCCTCGGGTGAAGCGCCCGTTGAAATTCTCTTTGCGCCGGATCAAAATCCCCCGATGGCCTACATTGACAATATGTACGGCGGCACGCTCTGGACCGCGACCTGGCGCCCTCAATCCAGGGATTTCGGTTTTCATGAGGTATTCGATTTTGTCGGCACCGGCCAAAGTCTGCCGTTGGAAATGGGCTTCAATGACAAAGGCGATCGCCTTTTCGTCACGACGGCCAAGCCGGGCGCTTTCAATATCTTCGACATCGCCGAGCCTTACGAGCCAAAGCTTCTTGCGACCATTCCGACCGCGGGAGGCGCTCACCACTTCGTCATATCGCCTGATAATCGCTACGCCTTCGTCCAGAACAGCTTCATCAATCTTCCGGAAATGGACGATGGCTCCGTCAGCGTCATCGACTTGACCCAAAATAAAGTCGTCGCAACGGTTGACGTCCTGAAAAAGGCCGGACTGACGCCGAACTGCATCATCGCCATGCCGAGCTGGCATAAGCATGTCCATTAAAGGACAGGAGGTGCCATAGATGGGAAAAGTTAACCGCCGCCCGTATATCCATGATTATTCATGGGAATCAGCTTATGCAACTTAGGTAGGTTGAGTTGGAGTCTGGCGGAAACCCGGCATGAGTGGCTCCGAATGCCGGGTTTAGCAACCCAACCTACCCGCCAAATCCAGCCTGCCAGGTTTTAGCGAACCCCAAGTCGTTTTATTTCGAGCACTTCACCGCTAGCGTCATCTATCCATACGTGTAGTGAGCTTCCAATTGTGGCTGAACTTACTATCCATATCAAAGCACCTGCATTTTCCTCTAACGTTATAAGACAGAGGTTTTCACAACTCGGTTGCCCAGAAGCTGCTTTCCGTGCAATAGCGATTACCTCGTGTTCAGATAACCGGGTCTTTGGCTTCTCTTTTTTCTTGCTCAGCCACCTATCAAATATGTGAAACATGTTACTCACCTCATGCTATTTTCGGCTGGAATTTCCCGAACAGGAACATTCGCAGGTTGAAATCGTAGTTCAAACGCAATTCCTGATACCGTTCCGTTAAAAAGCAGGCCGGCTGCTTCAGTAATAGCACCACTTCCGGTGAAGTTTGGATGATAGCCCCCACCCTTGGTTAAAAACATATAACCACTCTGAACCGGAAATCGTATTCCGGTGAAAAACTGTCGGAAACCATAGACTCCAACTTGCGCCACTGTTTCAGCCAGTGCTTCTTCAATGTAGCGATAGAGGGATGAGCGCATATAGGAAGCGGCGCGATTACTTACCCTGTATTCACGCAGAATGTAGAGTTTAGGAGTAAGGAACTGGTGGACACGTTCGTGTAGGAGAGCCGCCGCACGCTCACTGGCAGAGCCATGAGTTGTAACAATGATATTACCCCAAAAACTAGTTTCGCCTTCTCCTGCAGGGAGTACAGGACTTTCTTTTACGGTTGGTTTGTACCGAATACCTGGTGTTTTCGGCGGAGCATCGCCAAGTAGTTCTCGCGGAATGCGGCCTCCATTTCCAGTGCGCGGGGATTTTGCTCCTCGAAACAGTACTGCCAGCACTGTCTGAATACCAAGGATACTGATCGCCTTTGCCAAGTCATCAGCTGCCTTATCGAGATCATGTATAGTTTTGGCTCGATAAACGCCCACTGCGAAATCATAAAGATAATCCAATCCTGTGAAGACGGCGAATCCAATCGCAACTATCCCTACCACTAAAATAATTATGTCAATTATCTCGCCGATTCCCACAGCGTGAGATACCACCCATGCGATCAGAACACCGGAGATGATGGCGAGCGATGTCGGATTTATTACTGCTTGAAGTTGGGCGCGAGCTTCAGGGCCTAATTTGGGGAGTGTTCTGGTCAAAGTTACTTCAAGGCGTCTCTCAAAAGACCAACTGGCTACGGTCTGCATATTTTCAATCCCTTTAATATTTTTTGGTCAATTACATTAACATATAGACTGAGTTGGAACCTGACAAAAATCCATCATAGGCGGCTTTGAATGCCGGATTTATCAGTCTGACCCGATGGGTCGTGCTCTTTCTCAAGCTCATATTATAACAATAGCTTTCAGGATTAACTTGTCTGGATGAAATAACAGGAAAAATGCTTAAAAATGGGCGGTCCCGAAATGCCGGGTTTAGCAACTCAGCCTGCCGTGCTCGCAAAACTCATCTGAAAAACATTTTTGCAACGAAGTTATCATCAATCGTTAACCAAACGTTCACGATTTCGTAATCAGTGAACGCCATACTTTGCCCTTCTTTTTCATCATCTCATTGATCTTAAGAGGGTAAAATGTCAAAACTCAAGCATTGTTTCTTCCTGAAACTATCCGTTGCCGCTTGCTGTGCAGTATTCGGACAAACAGCTATTGCCGCACCGGAACATAACGCCGCCCGAGGTTACGGCAAGTTCGAGTTCGCCTTGATCGGCGATGTGCCATATAAGGAAGCGGATTACTGGAAGGTCGACAATGTGATCGCAGAGATCAATGCCAACAAGCAGTTGAAATGGGTCTTGCATGCTGGCGACATCAAGAACGGTTCGACTTTGTGCTCGGACGAGATATTCGAAGACAGGCTGCAACGCTTTCAGAGTTTTAAAATCCCTTTCATTCTGACACCGGGCGATAACGAGTGGACCGATTGCCACCGCCCCAATAACGGTTCGTACCAACCGCTGGAACGCCTGAACAGGCTGCGTGAACTGTTTTATCCAGTGCCCGGCGAGACGCTTGGCCAGAAAACCATGACAGTCGAGACCCAGGCCGATGATCCAAATTATTACGAGTTCGTGGAGAATACGCGCTGGATGGAACAGCATGTGATGTTTGCGGCTGTGCATATCGTAGGCAGCAATAATGCATTAGCCAATTTTTCCGGCCGCATACCAGCCGATGACTCAGAAGTCGCGAGACGAATTGATGCAACCCGCGCCTGGATCAAAGAAACTTTCGCCAAAGCTAAGGCTGAGGATGCGCGTGGCATACTGTTGCTGTTTCAGGCTAACCCCGGTTTCGAGTTGGCTAAGGGCAGCAACGAACGGAAAGGTTTTGAGGAAATTCTGGCTGATCTGGAACAGGAAAGTGTCGAGTTCAAAAAGCCGGTCATATTCGCCCATGGCGACTCTCATTATGTCCGTATCGACAAGCCTATGAAGGGCGGCATCAGTAACCGCCGTATCGAGAACGCCACCCGTGTGGAAACATTCGGTGCCGATGACGTGCATTGGTTACGGGTCGTGGTCGATCCAAATTCGCCGGAAGTATTCTCTGTACATCAAGAAATCGTCGACAAAAATCTGGAACAGCATCCGCTGCCTTAAGTATTGATCACAACTAAGCCCCCGGCATTGCCGGGGGCTTTTTAACTGGCGTTTTTTCCTTTTCGTTCATCAAACCGCAACAAACTGGCTGTAACATAATGATCTCTTTTAGAGCAATCTCAAAGATACGCTAAGCATGCATCATTCATTAAGCCCAACCTCGCTCGCTGGCCCTTTAATTAGGGCCTTTTTTGCCTTTCGCTTTTTCCCTAACTAACCTTTTTTATACCTATCAGATCAGCACGGTAGGCGGGGTTGGAGCTTTAGCGGAAACCCAGCATGGGCGGCTTCGAATGCCGGGTTTAGCAACCCAACCTGTCGCGCTGGAAGCTAAACACCTCCAGTTATCCGATTTTTTTTACGCTTGATTAGCTCTGCACAAGCATCGGAATTTGATACGTAAACAATTTTTTGGTACCTACGCCACTGGTAGGATGCTTGCTCACAGATGTTATAGCCTCGTCCTTCCAGATAGCTCTCAACAGGATAATGAACGATATGAGGCAACACAAACATAACACTAAAACTACCGATTAGACTATTCGTTAGTATTTTGGCGACTTTTTCTGTCAAGGGAAGTTTCAATACTCCTTCATAAAACATATATAAAGTTAGAATGGCAATTGCACTGCCCACTCCCAACATGTAAAAAACACCTTTGTCAAAAACAATGATTGGACCATTTTCTGCTATCTGTACATAAAGCTGGAAAACGCTCCAACCAAACCATGTTAAGGCCGAAAGAGCCATCAAACTGAAAATCAGTAGAATACAGAACATTGTTAAAGGTGAGTGTTGATGTGAACTTTCCATTTTAATAAACTCTCGGCCTTGTTGATAAAAGCTTATCAAGTTGATGTTGTGCTGCATTTATGATTATTTGTCTGACTGAACCTATTGCATAATTGATAATTGATTCCGCAGTTTCATTAACAGTATTCCTTATATTTTGCCTGGATCTTGCTATATATGCGTTTGCATTTTCATTTTCATCTAGCTCATCCAAGGCTTGGATTACGCGATCTGTTATGCCGTAACGCGTATCAATTTTGCCTAGCGCATAAGATGAGCCAATGCCAACAATAACTACAGCCAAAATTGGTCCTATTGCTACAGTGACCCCCAGCGCAACAACCCCATAAGCAGCTGCTATTGACGCACCAGTTGCTATACCTATCTTTACCACGTCAGTTGCGAGAGAGCCAATTAACCGACTAAGCGTGGCTTGGTCGGTCAGAAAATAATCGACTACCCGATAAGCGGACATTAAAACGACAGAAAGAATGCCGCCAGACCTTGCAGCGTTAATGGCTCCCGCTCTGCCAAGCCTCATTGTGATTATCTTAGGATGTTTAATACCGTACTTTGTGCCAGTAAGTATCTACTGCGCTAGCGGAAACCCAGCTTGGACGACTTCAAATGCCGGGTTTAGCAACCCAGCCTGTCGCGCTGGAAGCTAGACACCTCCAGTTATCCGATTATTTTTACGCTTGATTAGCTCTGCACAAGCTTCGGAATTTGATACGTAAACAATTTTTCGGTACGTAAACCACCGGTAGGATGCTTGCTCACAGATGTTATAGCCTCGTCCTTCCAGATAGCTCTCAACAGGATAATGAACGATATGAGGCAACACAAACATGACAACAACACCGCCAATTAGAACATTAGTCAAAATTTTTGTGACTTTTTTTGTAAGGGGAAGCCTCAGTATTCCTTGATATAAACCGCCTAAGGTAAGAGCGCCTAATGTAACACCTGCCCCCAACAAGTAAAAAACACCTTTGTCAAAAACAATGACTGGACCATTTTCTGCTATCCGTGCATAAAGCTGGAAAACGCCCCAACCAAACTGTGTTAAGATCGAAATCGTGAGCAAACTGAACACAAAAAAACTAAAGAACCTTGATAAAGTTGAGGGTTGATGTGAACTTTCCATCTTAATAAATCCTCGGCCTTGTTGATAAGAACTTATCAAGTTGATGTTGTGCTGCATTTATGATTATTTGTCTGACTGAATCTATTGCATAATCGATAATTGATTCCGCAGTTTCATTAACAGTATTCCTTATATTTTGCCTGGATCTTGCTATATATGCGTTTGCATTTTCATCTAGCTCATCCAAGGCTTGGATTACGCGATCTGTTATGCCGTAACGCGTATCAATTTCGCCTAGCTCATGAGATGAAACAATGCCAACAACAACTACAGCCAAAATTGGTCCTATTGCTACAGTGACCCCCAGCGCAACAACCCCATAAGCAGCTGCTATTGACGCACCAGTTGCTATACCTATCTTTACCACGTCAGTTGCGAGAGAGCCAATTAACCGACTAAGCGTGGCTTGGTCGGTCAGAAAATAATCTATTACCCGATAAGTGGACATCAAAACGACAGAAAGAATGCCGCCAGATCTTGCAGCGTTAATGGCTCCTGCTCTGCCAAGCCCCATTGTGATTACCTTTGGATGTTTGATACCGTACCTTGTGCCTGTAAGTATCTTCCTCAGACCTGGATATCCCTTCAAAATAATGTGGGGTTTACCTCCATAGGTTTTTATGTAAGCTTGAGTTGTAAATCCTCCCAAATCACCGACAAGTTTGCTTAGTGTTATAAAATCATCGGCCGATGCATAATAGCCTACGCCAAATTCCACCTTCCCCTTGATCTGTTGCCATGCCTGCTGGACGCTCGGCATTTTACCCTTGGGAGATGATTTAATAACGGCATCCATTTCCTCAATGGAAATCACAAATACTTCGTGTTGGTTAGATTGTATTTGTAGTTTTAGCGCTTTCTTTTCCTGATCCGTTAGCATGAAATGCCTCCTTGGTTATGTTTGTGACGAGAAATTGTACTATTTGAGCTATCCGCTCAAGTGGGTGTATATGCCCGGCATGGGCATAAATTAATGAGAGTGAAAATCTTAATCGGAGAATCGATATTGATTAACATTTATTATAAGTTGACAATTATAACGACCAGTCGGCAGTCAGGACAATATTGTGAAAACAGGCAATACAAAACCGTGATCCATTTCATGTTTTTTGTGTAATGCCATTCGGAAACTACTTTTTATACACATTTGCCTGTTATTTTGTTTACCCAATAAGGCTTGAAAAATTATTTTAACAGCTCAATTTCAGTGCGACAGGATGCATTGAAGCTTTAGCCAGGTAGGGTGCTTCGCACAGCAAACCGCCATTTCAAACAGGTCAGGTAGTATTGCGGAACATTTCGGTTTTAAGGCTCCGTTTATGGTGGATTGCCAAGGCAAATCCACCTTACAAGTCATCCATCATACGGCCATGCAGAGTTTATCAATCCAGCCTACCGTGCTATGCCATTATTCGGGCTTGAACATTGTTAATGTTCACTACGAAATCCAAAAGAAAATGTTTAAGCGCAATTATCGTTCCCGTGCTCCTCATTTCTTAAATTCGACATAGAAACTCCCTCATTAAAATGGATTGCCAAGGCAAACCCACCCTATATTCATCCTCTATATAGCTGCAGCAAAATCGATCGCTCGGGAAACCTGTCCAGTCGTTCTATTGGCCTTTTATTACCGGCAAGGTTGCTTGGCCTTGTTTTAACAGACTCTCAATGGCAAGTTCCCTAAAACGACCATCTTTACGGGTACGCGTTAGAACAACAAGGCGTGCATTACTGTAACTACCATTAAGAGCATAACCTTCCCAACGAAAAGCAGCGTCTTCCCAGCCATCATGATCAAAATCAGCACGTGCGAGCAGCGTAAGACGTAAACCAAAATCAGTTGCCTCCAATTGCAAAGTTTCGTCATTTAACTGTTTCAGGGATTTCTTTTCCGAAACAGTCTGAAGCGTTGCCTGGGTCTGCTCAAGACGTTGATGTTCGTCATCCGATACAGTCGGCCAGATCGAAGCCGGATAAGCACTCGTATCGGTATACTGTAAAAAGTCTTCCGGCAATGCAGTTTGTGAGGCGGTACCGGATAATTTAAGCAAAGCCATTGCTAAACATGGAGCTGTTTGCAGAAGAAGAACCCGATAGTCAGCCTCGTTATCACTACCGGTTATGCGGTCTCTCACCGCGAGATAATCCCGGCAATTGGCTAATTCTATCAAACGCTTACCTTCAGCATCTGACACCATAGCAGGCAAAGGGTCTTCAAAAGAGCGACTAAACTCCTCCTCGCTTGGAATAGAGTCTTTTAGCTGCAGTTCCTTGGCTACAAAAAGCTTGGGGGCTGAAAGGATGTCGAATGAGCAAACATAGAAAAGAAGGAAGGCGGCGAGCGCCCTCAACGGGTGCAGCTTACGAAATATCATACAAAAACCTTAATTAGATGTAGATAGGAACAGATCGCGAGTCCAATCATTGCGTTCCTTTGAAGGACCAATCCGGTGACAATGTTTTGCGGCTTCTTTCCAATCACGAGATTCAACGGCTTTTTTGAGATTTTTGAACTTCAGCGCGGTAGGCTGGGTTGGAGCTCTAGCGGAAACTTGGCATGGGCGACTTCGAATGCTGGGTTTAGCAACCCAGCCTACCGCGCTGAACGTCCTCATTGTGAATAAACCCGATAAAGAAACCTGAGTCTCCGAAGTTATACACGTGCCAATACGGACCATCTCCCTGCAGTCCTGTAATATAGAAATCACAGTCCACCTTCATAAGGTCCTTCGGCGTACGGCAGACGATCTTCGACTTTCTGTCTGCCTTCTCATAAACAGGCACTTCATCTTTAGCAAGTTCAAGATAATATTTTTGGTTCGACGAAGTTTTAATAGATTCCTTCTTAGCGTGAACGGCTAGCAGGATATCCACTGTGGTATTGAAGATGTATTCGATAGTATCGGTCAGTATTTCTTTATCGAGCTTACCAAAGTCGTGCTTCAATACCCATTCTTTGTCCATGGTCCGATAAACTTCAGGAGTGAGTCGCCAGACATTCCAAAAAGCGGTACTGTCAATAGAGTACTTCAACAACTCCTGGTTCAAATCGATATGGTCATAGACGATATAATCCGTAGGCTCTAAGACCTTCTGCTCGATATAATCCTTGCTTCTAGCAAAGAATGGCGCCTTACTGAACCGCCCCAACAGTCCTCGCGGTTTTACATCATCCTTGAAACTCGCTATGTCATACGAATTCTCTAGCTCTAAATAAATCGCTTTCCGACAATCAATTGCGCAAGCCGCGTAATCTTTATTATCGAATGCCACCTTGGCTGCTAAAAGTAGATCTTTTGTCTCGCCAGTATGCATAAGATCAATAGCACTGACAGTAGAAAAGTTCACTCCCAGAATCGATGAACTGACTTCGTCAAAGAATTCCCGGACGGCAATAGAAAGCCTCTGACATTCATCTCTCGCAGGTTGGATTCCATGATGCTTTGAGTTTACTCGAATCTTATTCAATCGAAGTAATCTATTCTTAAAGGGTAATTCCTTTGGCGCTATCTTCTCATTGATTAACACAAAATACTTATCGAAGTTTGTTTTTTCATCGAGAGAAGCCCCAACAGAATCCGCTGTCGCAACAAGAAATGCTTCAATGGCATCTTGCAATAGGTTCACTCCAGAAAAGAGATAGAGGTCATTGGCTGATTTAAGACTTTCACGGCTAAGCTCGTACAGGTGCCTAGCAAGGCAAATTCGTCTGATTATTTCAATATCCATTGGCAGAATCTGAAAGTGTGGCGGCTAACAAAGGTTTTTTCATTTCGGGATATTTTATACTCTCTCAATCTCAACGCGGTAAGCTGGGTTGGAGCTTTAGCTAGGCAAGGTGGTTTCGCGCAGCAAACCGCCATTTCAAACAGGCCAGATAGCATTACGGAACATTTCGGTTTTAAGGCTCCGTTTGTGGTGGATTGCCAAGGCAAATCCACCTTACAATTCATCCATCATACGGCCATTATCAACCCAACCTACCGCGCTTGGCTACAGTGCTACCTGGCTGAGAAAGCATTTTGTTTATTTTTTGGGCAGGAGCATTTGTTATGAATAACAAATATTTCAAAAAATCTGTTGAATCAGCAAAGTAGTTCGGGTAGGCCTCTTTAATACCGCCAACCGCTGTAGTAGAAACAAGCGCTACAACAATGCCATTTTTTTCAGTTGCTCGTTTTTCTGCTTCGATGTACATCTTCTCAGCATTTTTGTTTGCACTATCTTTAAAAAAAATTGTTTTAACTTCCTTTTTTGTTGTGTCGACCTCAACTAAGACGTAACCAGCTTCTGAATTTTTTTCGAGATGCCCATCAACTATTTTGAGTGAATGAGTAAAAGCTT
Source organism: Methylobacter marinus A45 (assembly GCF_000383855.1). Taxonomy (GTDB): domain Bacteria; phylum Pseudomonadota; class Gammaproteobacteria; order Methylococcales; family Methylomonadaceae; genus Methylobacter; species Methylobacter marinus. The sequence continues at coordinate 3,116,916 of NZ_KB912877.1, read as the reverse complement.
CAAATACTTCGACTACCCCTAATTTTTCAGAATATTTCCGAGTACCATCAAAAGATTCAATAGCTTTTGGATTTTCATTCAATTGTTTTACATATAATTTATATTTTTCTTTATCCTCAAGCGCATTAAACAAATGAATACTTTCCATCACAGCAAACTGTGTGCTAACACTTGAGAAAAAACGTTTCCAATTTTCATCTCCTCGATTAGATTTCAATGCTTGACCTGTAAATAGGTCTACAATTTCCAAGGCAGTAGCCCAATCATGCTGAATATTTGTCCTTAGCTGGACTTCTATATCTTTCTTGTCCCCATGCTCATCTTTAAATTGACCAACTATATGATACCCTCTGTAACCATCTTCTTTTGGATTTACTATATAATCTTTATGCCGGATCTTTCCTTGTGAATTCTTAAATTCAGGCCTTTGTTTTAGCTCTCTTGCTACTTTATATAGCTTTTTGGGAGTTGAAACGATAGCCCTACATCCTCCAATATCTTGCATATTCTTAAGTTTCATTTGCTTAAATCGTTTTAGCTTAAGAACAATAGAAACATATCTCTTCAATCGTTTTGCAAATATGGCCGTTTTATCTATTTTTAACGTTATTTCCCGAAGAATTTCTAATGCTTTTCCAAGAGGCACTTCATGACTAAAACGCCAGTATGACAGAATATCCATTGCTCGATCGAATTCATCAGCACTGTTAATAATGTCGTCCTCAAGGAACATTTCACCAGCTTTAATGACTTGTTTTCCTGTATATTTTTTATTCATAAATTCCTCTGTAAACGACAAAAAAGATAACTGATTGATATATAAGTCCAGTAGGCTGGGTTGGAGCCTTAGCGGAAACCCAGCCTACTGCGCTACATAATGACAGCCGTTCTTTCAGTAGTTCCATCAAACATGAGTACCTCGCGGAACTTGTGATTTGGCATCTGGCGTTTTACTTCCAGGGCCAGTAAGTCCCAGTCATCCCCCGTATAGAGACTATTTAAGCTGCACTGAATAATCAAAGAGGTGTCTGCTGGATAAGGTATCTCTGCTTTCTTGGTTATTTGACCGATAATTATCGGCACGAAATGTTCCACGTGCTCAGTATTAGTAAAGACGACTGGCTCTGATTGTACGGGCTTTCGCTTGAGCTTCTGTATGCCCTCCGGTGCAAAAGCACCTTTCCCTTGTGACAAAAGTTTCCAGATCCAATGTTCATTCTCATGCATGGCCGTAGTTACTTCCAAATGAGCAAGGGCTGGGTAGTAACCTTTATTGATGTAATAACCTTTCTGATGGAGTTCAGCATCAAACGACTGATTCCCATCAATCCATCGAACTGAAATATACCTGCCCACACGATAATAAGTTTGAATATAGCGGCAGATGGGTAGCAGTTCTTCAAGGAGTTTCTTTTCTATTGAAGTATTTCGAAGGCGTAGACGGTTGATACCGTCTGTTTCGTTTCGAATATGCTCAAAAATTGCATATATCTTGGCGCAGAACTCAAGACCATCAATTAAGATACCATTGAGTGGTGACAGATCTACTTCGTTCATATGCTTAACAATTAATTATCTACGTCTGTAGATTTTACACTCTTACTCTTAATCAGCATTCAAATGATTTTTAAAACCAGATAACAACTCTACCTCAATATCTGAGGGATTGGATCAGCAACTAAGAAATACAGCACCTTCAGGCAGTATTCAATTTGGTTGCGTCTAATGGTTATTGTCATAAGCCAGCATAAATCGAATCTATAGCACAAACTCAACATCAGTAATTTCTAAATAACTTTTAGACCAACCGACAACAATCCCCAACTTTGTAGCATTTCCTACAATTCCCTCCCCCATAAACCCCAATAAATTCAATGAAATAAAAACTGGCACAATCATTGCTCTGTCCTAAGTAAAACAAAACTACCGGTCAGAGCCATGAAATCAACCAAAGACATTGCTGAACTTCTGGACGAACCCTCCTGCGAGCATAACAAGAAGGAGAAGTCCGGTTGCGCCAAGCCCAAGCCCGGCGCTTCGGCGGGCGGATGCGCGTTTGACGGGGCGCAGATTGCGCTGTTGCCGATCGCCGATGTCGCGCATATCGTGCACGGGCCTATCGCCTGCGCGGGCAGTTCCTGGGACAACCGCGGCACGCGCTCTTCCGGCGCGAGCCTGTACCGCATCGGCATGACCACGGATCTGACCGAGCAGGATATCGTCATGGGCCGCGCCGAAAAGCGGCTGTTCCATGCGATCAAGCAGGCCGTCGAAACCTACCAGCCGCCGGCCGTGTTTATTTACAACACCTGCGTGCCGGCGCTGATCGGCGACGATATCGGTGCGGTGTGCCGGTCGGCCGAGGAGCGCTGGGGCGTGCCTGTCGTGCCTATCGACAGCGCCGGCTTTTACGGCACCAAGAATCTCGGCAACCGCATCGCCGGCGACGCCATGTTCAAGTATGTGGTCGGCACGCGCGATCCCGACCCGCTGCCGTTGTCGGCGCAACGCACCGATATCAAAATCCACGATGTGAATCTGGTCGGCGAATACAACATCGCCGGCGAATTCTGGCATGTGCTGCCGCTGTTCGATGAGTTGGGCCTGCGCATTCTGTGCACGCTGTCCGGCGATGCGCGCTTTCGCGAAGTGCAGACCATGCACAAGGCCGAAGTCAATATGATGGTGTGCTCGAAAGCGATGCTCAACGTCGCGCGCAAACTGAATGAAAAATACGGCACGCCCTGGTTCGAAGGCAGCTTTTACGGCATTACCGACACCAGCCAGGCCCTGCGCGATTTCGCCAAGGCCATCGGCGACCCCGACCTGACCGAACGCACGGAACGGCTCATCGAGCGCGAGGAAGCGCGCATCCGCGCCGAGCTGGCGCCGTGGAAGGAGCGCCTGAAAGGCAAGCGCGTGCTGCTGTTTACCGGCGGCGTGAAAAGCTGGTCGGTGATTTCGGCGCTGCAGGATCTGGGCATGGTGGTGGTCGCGACCGGCACCAAGAAATCGACCGAGGAAGACAAGGCGCGGATTCGCGAATTGATGGGCGAGGATACGCTGATGATCGAGGACGGCAGCCCGAAAGCCCTGATCAAGATCGTACACGATTACAAGGCCGACATCCTGATTGCCGGCGGCCGCAACATGTATACGGCGCTGAAGGCGAAAATCCCGTTCCTCGACATCAACCAGGAACGCGAATTTGGCTACGAAGGCTATCAGGGCATGCTGGAACTGGTGCGGCAACTGGCGCTGACCATGGAAAGCCCCGTCTGGCCTTCCGTCAGGGCGCCGGCGCCGTGGAAGAAGGCGAAGGAGGCGGCATGACCGAGATCCTGAAACGCAACAAGGCGCTGTCGGTCAGCCCGCTGAAAGCCAGCCAGCCCGTGGGCGGCTCGCTGGCGACGCTGGGCTTTAACCGCGCCATGCCGATGCTGCACGGTTCGCAAGGCTGCACGGCGTTCGCCAAGGTGTTCTTCGTGCGCCATTTCCGGGAACCGATTCCGCTGCAAAGCACGGCCATGGACCAGAGCAGTTCGGTGCTGGGCGCCGACGAGAACGTCGTCGAAGGCATCAAGACCATCGCGGAAAAATCCCGCCCTGCCCTGATCACGATTCTGACCACGGGGCTCGCGGAAACGCAGGGCGCCGATGTGCATCGCAATGTCCGCGAATTCAGGGAAGCCAATCCCGAGTTCGACGACGTGGCCGTGGTCGCGGTCAATACCCCCGATTTTACCGGCAGCGTCGAAACCGGTTATGCGGCGACGCTGACCGAAATCATCCGCGCGCTGGTGCCCGATGCCAAGGACGCCGGCACCCAGCCGGGCCGGCGCCGGCGCCAGGTGAACGTGCTGGTCAGCTACATGCTGACGCCGGGCGATCTGGAAGCATTACGCGATATTTTCGAGCAGTTTCAACTGCGGCCGGTATTCGTGCCGGACCTGTCCGATTCGCTGGACGGCTGCCTGACCGAGGATGATTTCAGCCCGGTCACGATCGGCGGCACGCTGCTGTCGGAAATGGCGACCCTGGGCGATGCGCTGGCGACGGTGGTGATCGGCGCGTCGCTGAAAAAAGCGGCCGAACTGCTGGAACAGAAAACCGGCGTGCCGACTCATGCGTTCGACCATCTCTATGGCCTGCATGCCAACGATAAGCTGATCTCGGCACTGAACGAAATCAGCGGCATGGACGTGCCCGAACGCATCGAGCGGCAGCGCGCACAGTTGCAAGACGCCATGCTCGATACCCATTTCATGCTCGGCCAATTGCGCATCGCCATCGCGGCCGATGCCGATCTGCTGCACGCATTTGCCGCCCAGGTCCAGGAAATGGGCGCCGAAGTCGTGGCCGCGGTCACGTCCTGCAATACCCCGCAGTTGTCGCGCATACCGGTCGCCAGCATCAAGATCGGCGACCTGGAAGACATGGAACTGATCGGCAAAGCCCAGAACGCGCAACTGGTGATCGGCAACTCGCACGCCGTCGACAGCGCCGAACGGCTCGGCGCGCCGATCCTGAGAGCCGGCTTCCCGCTCTATGACATCATCGGCGGCTACCAGAAAACCTGGATAGGCTACCGGGGTTCCCGTCAGACGCTGTTTGATCTGGCCAACCTGGTCATCAATCACGCGCATGAGGAAATCCCGGTTTATCGCTCGGTTTACGCGCAAAAACCGGCCCACGAATTAACTGAATACCCGCAGCCATGTCATTAAGAAGAAGGCTGCACGTCGTGCAAAGTACAGATGAGAGCAGATTTATGGATACCGCATTGAAAATAGCTTTTGCCACTACCGACATGGAAAACGTCAACCAGCATTTCGGCTCCGCCAGATCGTTTGCGGTTTACGCCGTCGACATGGAAAACTCGGAACTCATGGAAGCGGCGCAATTCGGCGAACTGGCCCAAGACGGCAACGAGGACAAGTTGTCGGTAAAGATTCAACTTTTGGACGGCTGCGCGGCGGTATATTGCCAGGCCATCGGCGCGTCGGCCGTCAACCAATTGATGAGCAACGGCATACAGCCAGTCAAGGTGCATGAAGGCAGCAAGATCAAGGATCTGATCGCCGATCTGCAGAATGAATTAAAGGCAGGCCCTTCAAGTTGGCTGGCCAAGGCGATCAACAAACACAAAGGCCCCGATCCTAATCGTTTCGACCAGATGGAAAGCGAGGGCTGGGATGAGTAAACCATTCTCTTCATCACGTTTAATTTCAATTAACGGAGTACACCATGACCACTGCTGAACTGGTCGTCCAAGAGGACGACGTAAACCTGGATTCCGAGCTTGTTAAGGATCTGATCAAACAACTGCGCGCCATTGATACCTACGACACCTACGACGGCTGGTCGAATGCGAAAATCATCGACCCTATCGTACTGACCAAGGAGCGCAAGCGCGACATTCCCGTTGTCGGTGATCCGGACGGCATCACCGTCGCGCGCATCAAGGCCTATTACAACTCGCTGGCGACGCTGATCGAGCAGAAAAGCGGCCTCATGGCCGTGCCCGTGGTCAATCTGAGCCATGAAGGCTTCGGCCGGGCATTCATCATGATAGGCAAGCTGATCGTGGTCGATAAAATCCTGCGCGACGTGCATCGCTGGGGCTTTCCGAGCCTGGAGGCGATGTGCGAGCAAAGTGACAAGACCATCGACAAGGCCTTGGAATTAATCGAAAAATACCGCGCTGCCGCGACTGATTAGGAGGTGTTGCCGTGAGTCCCGAAGAACTGAGAAAACTGGAAAAAGAGGTCAAGAAGACCAAACGGCTGGCCAGCGAACAGGCCATGGAGCTGCATGACCTGATCGAAGACCGCCTGCCGGATGCCTATCAGGAGCTAATGGGCATAGCCCAGGCCACTTACGACGCCTGCAAGGCCTGGGATGAGGCCAACCAAAAACTTAACGCCGCGCAAACCGATGCGGCCTGACCGGGGGTGATCAAGCATGTCAGAATTTGTAACCGGCGTAACTTTTGGTGGCGCGGAATGGACTCCGTCTTATGTTAACGACATCGACCAGACGACCTGCATCGGCTGCGGCCGCTGCTTTAAAGTCTGCCCGCGCGATGTCTTTGATCTGGTGGAAAAAGCCGACGTGCTCGATGCCGATGATTTCGACGACGCTTATGGCGATGAGGACGAGGACGAAATCACCATGGTCATGAGCATTAAAGACGCCAATGACTGCATTGGCTGCGAAGCCTGCTCGAAAGTCTGCCCGAAGAGCTGCTTTACCCACGACCACAAAAAAGCGGCCTGACGCCAATTGTGTAGTGTACGCACCGCGTCCCTTTGGAACCTGTAGGTGCGAAATTCCTGGTTCCCACGGTCCTGAGACTGTGAAAGTATTCAATTTAAAAGATTTAACCACGAAGGACACGAAGCACACGAAGTTTTAAGTTATTGATTAATTTTATTTTTTCTTCGTGTCCTTCGTGATCTTCGTGGTGAATAAGGCTTTTTATGACGCTTTTCACTAATTCTTTCACAGTCTGTCCTCCGTGGGAACCGATACCGGGCTGTGAGAGCGGCACGTCGTATGCTAGGTCCGGTAGGCATTCCCATTTATGCCCTTCAGGGTGCGCGGGAACGAGGAAAGGGGCAAGAGCTAAGGAGCGCAGGACAAAATCGCCTGTTAAGGCGAAAAAACAAGGATGTTTTTCATAAAACCCGATTAGACAAACCGTCGCGCAGCGACACATTAACGACAAAAAGGAATCCACCATGCCCAGACCCGATAAACACGTATTCGTCTGTACCCAAAACCGGCCTCAGGGCCATCCTCGCGGTTCCTGCGCCAGCAGCGGCTGCGCGGAAGTCATGAACGAATTCATGAACGAGATACAAAACCGCAACCTGTTCGAAAAGATCGCGCTGACCAACACCGGCTGCATGGGCCCCTGCATGATGGGACCGAGCGTGCTGGTTTACCCCGAAGGCGTCATGTACGGCAGAGTCAAACCGGCCGATGTCAAAACCATCATCGATCAGCATCTGCTGGGCGGCGAGCCTGTCGCCAACCTGATTGCGCCCGCCGAGGTCTGGTAGCCATGGACGTGGGGGAACGCATCACCTTCAGTCCGAACATGCCGCCCGAGGTCAATCAATTGCTGCAATCGGCAGTCATAGCCAGTTCGGTCGACCAGAAACGCGCGGAAACGCTGTTCATCCAGGCGCAGACCATGGACCGGCATTGCCTGCAAACGTATTTCGCCCTGTACAAGTTCTACTTCTACCAGAAGCGCCTGCCTGAAGCTGAACGCATCGCTCTGTCGGGGCTTGAGGAATCGGCCAGGCAGGGCGGCTTTCCCAGTGATTATCGCAGGCTGGCCAGGGAACCGAAAAAATGGAATTTGTACGCGAACGAAATTTCGCTGTTTTACCTGTACACACTGAAGGCGCTGGCGTTCATCAAATTGCGCCAGGGCCTTCTGGTTGAAGGCCAGCTTATTTTGTCGCAACTGCAACAATTGGACCCGAAGGACCTGTCCGGCGGCTCGGTGATCATGGACCTGGCCGCCGGCCTGGAGGCGTAAGCGATGGAACTGGACGAGCACATCCGGATAAAACGCGAGCTGGGCGCCTCGATATGCGATCGGATCGGCGATGAAATCGACCGGCTCGGTTTCGCGGCCGGCAGCATCGAGCACTACCCGTTTTTCGATCAGGCGCGCTTTGAGCTGATCAAGGACCCGTTCACCGGCGACCATAACCTGGCCGGTTATTGGCACGACCAGCGCCAGCAGCTTATCGGCAGCCTGCAATTCAACAGCGACGGCACCTTTTACGCCGAATACGATGTGGTCAGGCCGCATCCGACCAAACCTAAATGGTTCGTTGAAGGCATCACGGCCTGGGGCAGCGCGGACAGGATCACGGCCGAAGCCAAATTGCTGCCGATGCCGGAATGAGCCAAGCCCATGAACCAAGCGAATCGAATTTACGAACTGCTGCTCGATTATGCCGCCGACAACGCGCGCATCACCGAATTGACCGTCGGTTTGGTGTGGACGGCCTGCAAGGCGCAACGGGACGGCGATAGCGTTTTAGGCTTGGCCATGAGCCCCGGCCTGCCGACCCGGACCCTGGCCTGGCCCGGCACGCTGGCCGGCAAAACGCTGGGCGAGCTGGCCGGCTGGATTACCGACTGGGAGCCCTACAAAGCCACCGTCGGCATGGCCGCGATCAATTGCAGCCTGAACGCGCGCGAACTACCCGCCGGCCTGACCCTGCAGCCGACTCCGGGGCTGGGCAACCTGGCCGTGTTCGAACATTTCCTGCCGCAACTGCAGGGCAAGAAAGTCGTGGTGATCGGCCGTTACCCGGGCATCGAGCGCTATGCCGAACAAATCGACCTGCACATTATCGAGCGGCAGGCCATGCACGGCGATTATCCCGACCCGGCCTGCGAGTTTCTGCTGCCGGATGCCGACTGGGTCTTCATCACGGCCAGCTCACTGATCAACAAGACCTTTCCGCGCCTGGCCGAACTGGCTCGCGATGCCGTCACGGTATTGATGGGGCCGACCGTGCCGTGGCTGCCGGAATTCCACGACTTCGGCATCGACTATCTGGCCGGCATCGAAGTGACGAATTCGGACAGCCTTTACCGGACCGCGGCCGAAGGCGGCGGGGTGCGCATTTTCGAGAACGGCGCCCATTACCGGATCGTGGAACTGAATCCCGTCAACAGCATGGCCTGGCTGAAAGCCCAGATCGCCCAGTGCTACGCCGAAAAAGAACAGCTGACCCAGGCGATGGAGGCATGGTACGGCGCCAGCAGACCCGGACGCTATCCCGCGTTTACCCGGCTCTCTCAGATCACCACCCGCCTCTCGCGCATGGACAGCAGTTATAAAAACCTCTGGGACATCCACCACTCGCAGCCATCATGACCGAAGCTTTCGAAAACAACCGCGTTATCCTGTATTACAACGGCGCCATCAGCGCCCTGACCCTGTTCGTGCAGCATGCCAACGGCTGCGTCTGCGCGCCCTCGCCTTTGCCCTTGCTGTCTTCGGCACTGGAATCGGAAGAACTGGAGCATGATGTGGTCAGCACGCATCCGGCCGCCGTCGTGCAGGCGGTCGGCACCGCCCTGGATCTGCCGACTCACCTGCTGAAAGCCGAGGCCGGCTACCGCGAACGGATCGAGACGCCGGGCGGCATCATTACCGTTTACCTGGCCCGCTTCGACCTGCTGGACCCGCCGCATCAACTGGTGGAAAGCAAAGGCTGCCAGTTCAGGACCCTGACCCAGTTAAGAGGCCAGTCGCCGACCGAAATGGAACTGCTGCGCCGGGCCTATGCCTTCATCATGGAGTCGTAAACATGCTGGAATTTTTCGAAGATGACGGATTCGGCACTGACGCCGTATATCAGCAGGATGGCTTGTACATTCCCGAGGCTGGCGATTGCATGCGCTGCGGCCAGTGTGTCAGCCACTGCCCGACCTTCAGAATCGACCGTATCGACGAAGAATCGCCGCGCCGCCGCATACGCACCATCGACAAGATCCTCAACCAGTCCGCCGCGCCTTCCGATGAAGACCTGAAGCATCTGAACAACTGCCTTCAATGTCGGGCCTGCGAGACCGTCTGCCCCAGCAAGATGGCTTACGGACAACTGCTGGACCAGAGCCGGCAAAAGCTCGCCGACACGGTCAAGCCCGCGCGCTGGACCAAACGCCTTGAAAAACTATCGCTGGCGCTGATCGAGCACAAGCCCCGGCTGCGCGTGATCAGCCGGCTGCTCGGTTTTTATCAGCGCTCGGGCCTGCAAGCCCTGCTGCGCAAATCCGGGCTGTTGTCGGCTTTAAAACTGCAAGCCTATGAATCCCTGCTGCCGGCCATCGATGCCGCGCCGCTGGAGCCGTTTTATCTGACCCCTGCCGACCGGCGCGGCAGCGTGGCCTTGTTTACCGGCTGCATCGCCGAAAGTTTCGACAAGGCCACGGCGCTGGCCGCCATACGCGTGTTGAACCGGATCGGCTTCGACGTGATCGTTCCCGAGCAGCAGAACTGCTGCGGCGCCATACACCAGCACCGGGGCCACGCCGAAACGGCGGCCCGGATGGCCTGGCGCAATATCGGCGTGTTCAATTCGCTGGATGTCGACGCCATCGTCTATACGGCCAGCGCCTGCGGCCTGATGCTGAGCGAATACGAACAACTGAGCATCGACGATTTCGATGACGAAGAGCTCGATTTTTTCAATAACCAGCTGTTCGACATCACCGACTTTGTCAACCGGCACTGGCCCGATAAAACGCCGCTTCTGGCCTATCCCAAAACCGTCGCCGTGCACGAACCCTGCAGCCAGCGCAACCAGCTGAAAAACCAGCAGGCCGTTTACGATCTGCTGGCACGCATCCCGGACATCGACCTGGCGCCGCTGGCCGACAACGCCGTCTGCTGCGGCGCCGGCGGCACGCACATGCTAACCCACCCGCACATAGCCGGTCCTCTCGGCGCCGAAAAAATCGAGCACCTGCACATCAGCGGCGCTGACCTGCTGGTCACCTCCAACATCGGCTGCGCCCTGCATCTGGCGGCCGGCGCCGGCCGGTTAGCGCCGCCGGTGGCAGTCATGCATCCGGTCGGGCTAGTTGCGCGATTGATTCAGGAAGTTGGTTGAAGGATGTGGGGCTTTGACTAATGGCATCAATTTTAAGCATAAACATGAAGGCCTCAAACGACAGGGATAGGAAATGATCCCTGCCAATTAGCGGTCCCATTTACTCAGGCGCATTCGGACCCAGAAGATTTTCAGTGTTGTCCTTTACATTTTCCTTCGCCACCTGTTTTTCGACAGTATGATCAGCTGTTATGTCTTTAACTTCATCGGATTGCAGATCAATGTCATGGGCGCTTACGGGTATGGCCGGTTCGGTTTTTTCATGAAATTCTTCCGACACCCTGTCTTTTTCATGAGAAAGTCTGAGGTCGTAAATCGGATTCGGCATAATGATTTTTGCCTCATCAAAGGCTTTTTTCACCGATTTTATTGCTTCACTGCGCACTTTTAATAAATCATAATCCCTTTGATTAACCCAATTAAAAATGCGTATGACTACATTTGAATCGCCCAACTCATGGATAATGGCTTGAGGCTTAGGCTCACTTAGAATGCCCGGTACTTTTTTAAGTGTAGCCAGTGCCAGGCTTTGGGCTTTAGAAAGATCCTGATCCGTCGCTATACCGAGATCGAACTGAAACCGCCTTTCAGGATTGCGGGTGAAGTTCGTGATCACGGCCTTGTAGACCGTCGAGTTGGGAATGCGGATATGATTGCCGTCCGGCGAAATCAAAATAGTGGCGCGCGAGGTCAGGCGCGCGACATTGCCTTGCTGACCGTCAATATCGACAAACTCATTAACTTCAAACGGATTTCGGATGCTCAGCAAGATACTGGCAATAAAGTTTTCCACGGTATCCCGCACGGCAAAACCAACCGCTAACCCGAAAATGCCAGCGGCGCCCAGAATGGTGCCCAGTAGCGCCGTTGCATCCAGTAAGTTGAGGGCGAAGACAATGCCGACAACGATGAAAATCAGATGGGTGAGTTTGCCCAATAAATCGGAAATGAAAAAGTTAATACTGATGTGACGAAAGAAACCTTGGCGTTTCGAGATCCATCCGCCCAAGATCCAGAATAGGAAAATCACCAGTAAGGCCAGCAAAAACAAGGGAAGTCCGGCGATTAATTGCTCTCCAAGCGCTGTCATTTTAACCATGGTTTTTTGTAGACGCTTTTCGAGGCTGTGGCTGACGATTAGCCGATTCTCAACTTCGACAACATTTTCTATTTGTTTGGCGAAATCCACGGCTTTATTTTCCGCTGCTTTGGAATCCACCATTCCTTGCAAAGTGACTACACCATTACTGACAGATGCTTTTACGTCTTTTAAATCATCCATTTCTGAAAAAATCTGCCGCAACCGTTTTTCGATTTTTCTATCGTTTTGTTTTGAATGGTCGACGTCGATAACCTTATCTGGCTCAGAGGTACTCTTGGGCGCAGTATCGCTCGTTAACAAATCCGATACATCCTGTGCTTGAACCAAGTGAGTTACGGATAGCAGAACAAGCAGCCAACCGACCCTTGACAACCTTGATAGTGTTTTTACCATTGAGTTAATCATTATTTTCATAAAGGGAATGTCATTTTTAGGGGGCTTGAATAACTTTTCCCGTCGCTATCGGCCGAAAGCGACTTTTAAAATTTAGAATATAAAGATCCTTAGATTAATACGATACGCAGAGGGCAAGTCCCTTACGCATTAATCTGCTGAGGTGCCATATTCTGAAACCGGCTGAACAAGAGACATGGCAAATGCATGCCTCTTGCTTCCTTTTTCATCTGCTGGGTGGAGGCGGCGGCGTGCCCTCCGGAGGCGGAGGAACCCGGATGGACGGCCCGGGCTCCGTGGCCTGGTCTTCGTAGATGAATTGTCCGGATACCGGCACACGATGCCCGTTGGCGTACATACACTGGATATAAGCATTATCGTAGTCTCGCTGGGTAGCATAGCCGGCTCTTCGGCCTTCTTCCGTCCCTACCAGACCGCCGGCCACCATACCGGTTCCCGCGCCTATTGCCGCGCCCTCGCCGCCGCCTATTGCCGCTCCGGCAGCGGCTCCGAGCGCCGAGCCGACAATGGTGCTGCCGACCTGGCTGTCCACCGCGGCCTGATTAGCGGTTCTGCCGCCCACCTGCCCATACGCATATTGCCGGCAAAGCGTATCATCCTGGCGAAATTGTTGGAACGACATCCCGGTGCCGGGTAACACCATGACACTGGGCCCAGTCGGCATATACGCACAACCGGCCAGTCCTGCCACGAAGATGAATCCTGAAAAACTTTTCTGATATTTCATGTTGGCTCTCCTGCTATCTGGGCGATGGTGGTATCGGATCGACCTGCCGCCAGCCGGACGGGCATTCCTTGACGTAAGGGTAATAGCCTTCCGGATCGCTGCAATAATACCAATACCCTGGCGGAAGCGGCTGTGCCGGCTGCGGCTTGGCGCGCTCGATATAGACCGGCGGACTGACCGGAACCCTGACGATTTCAGGCGGATAATAAGGATAATAAGGGGAATAAGGATAGTAATAGGGATAAGAATACGGTCTGGGATATAACGGCACGCCAAAATAAAAGCTGAACCCCGGATGACGGTGATAACGGCCGAAGTAGTACCCGTCCCTAGGATGGGCTTGCGCTTCAAGCCCTATGCCAAGCGCCATGACAGAAACGGCCAGCATGGCTGAAAACCTGTTGATTGTTAACATCTTCAATACCTCAATGTCTCTACTTTAATTCCGCCGTCGGCAAATATGTTTGTTATAGCATGTTCCCGGCTCTATAGTCAGTCTTGTTCTGACGAGTAAAATTAGTAGAGTATTCATAGCGTGCGAATAGTGCGAATGAATTCGCACCTACATTGCAACTTAGGTACCCTAACCTGAACGACTATTCATGCCGCAGCGCCTCGATCGGGTCCATACGCGCCGCCTTGCGGGCCGGCATGAAGCCGAAGATAACGCCGACCGAGGCCGAAAAGGCAAAGGCCACGGGGCGACGCCGATCTGAGCGGTCTGCGCCGCCAGTTGGCGCTCGGCGCGCCGCACGTCGGGCCGCTGTCGCAACACATCGGCGGGGATGCCGGTGGCAATGCCGCCGATTGCCGCGGGGATAGGCGCGGTTTGATCCAGCAGCGCGTCGAGGGCGGCCGGCTGCAGGCCCAGCAGCAGGGCGAGATTGTGTTTGGCCTGCGCCAGGGAACTGCCCAGATTGGGCAGCTCGGCGCGGGTGTTTTCCATGGCCAATTTGGCCTGGTCGACATCCAGCTGGGTGGTTAGGCCGGCCATCTGGCGCCAGCGGGCAATGTCGTAAGTTTCGCTTTGCGCGGCCAGATTGGCTTCGGTGATGCGCAGGCGCTTCTGCAGACTGCGCAGATCGACGTAATTCAATGCCGCTTCCGCGTACAGGCTCACCAGGACATCGCGCAAATCTTCCCGCGCCGCCTGTTCCGACGCATCGGCGGACTCGATGGCCCGGCGCTGTTTGCCAAAAAGGTCCAGTTCCCAGCTGGCACCCAGGCTGTAGCTGTACATTTCGTAGGTCATGCCGATGCCGGTCGCCCCCGCTCTGAAGCCGGCTTCCTTGCTGCTGCCGCTTTTGCTGGCCGAGGCGCCGAGCGAGGAAGTCGGCCACAGATTGGCCTGCGCCAGCTGCCGGCGCGCCCGCGCCTCGCGCACCCTGCCCTCGGCTTGCCGCAGCTCCCGGTTGCCGAGTTGGGCTTTTTCGATTAGCTCGGACAGGACGGGATCATTGAAGGTCCGCCACCAACTGCTGATATCCGCCGTGTCGGCTGCTGCAGCGCCGGTCAAGGACTGGCTCCAGGCGGCCGGCAAATCGGTTTGCGGCGGCCGGTAATCCGGACCGACCATGCAGCCCGGCAGCAGCGACAAGCTCAACCATAATGCGGTTTTTCCTGACTTCAACATGATCCTGTCAGTTTATTTTAAGCAGGGCATAGGCGCCGGCGTCAGAAAATGGCGGCGGATTTTGGTGATGTTTTGCATGGTATCGGCCTGAAAGTCCAATGCGGCAATGGTTCTATTATGCCGGAACCTTCGGCAAGTTGGTGTCAAACCGATGCAAGATCAGGTAAATACAAGATAGTTTGGTTCTACTGTCGCCAGCAACCGCCTGGTCACACCAGATCCTCGCCCGCCCTGTCCCCGCGCAGTTTTTCAAACGGCATCAGGTGAATGCCGTCGGCCAGCAGCGAAACGGTCACTTGCTCGCCATAGGCCAGCGCGTTGCGCCTGGCCACATGCAAGGGCACGGTCATGGCGAGATTGATCCTGAGCTGCCTGTCCACCTGGACCAGGACGCTGACATGCTCGCCCAGCACCATGTATTCGACGATAGTGCCCGACAGCGGGTTCTCGCGGTCGCCGTTGGAATGGCGGCCGCGCCGGTGCAGCAGCACGTTGGCCGACTGGATCATCCAGCATACGCGCTGTTGCACGGCGTATTCGGGCTGGTAACGCGCTTCCAGGATCAGGCCTCGCCAGCGCAGCCGGGTGATCCGGTTTTGCGGATCGTGGCTCATGACTTGGCCGGTAAACAGGTTCTGCTGGTCCATCAGCCGGCAAACCAGCGCGCTGACCGGGCGCGCGGCCACTTCCAGGGGCGTCCCGGCCTGCAGGGTCACGCCCCTGTGCAGCAGGCATAAGCGGTCGGCCAGCAAGGTCGCCTCTTCCAGATCGTGCGTGACCAGAACGATGGGCATGGACAGGGAGCGGCGCAGTTCATTGAGTTCACGGTATAAACGCCGCCGCGTGACCTGATCGACGGCCGAGAACGGCTCATCGAGCAGCAGCACTTTGGGCTCCCTGGCCAGCGCCCTGGCGACGGCGACGCGCTGCTGCTGGCCGCCGGACAACTCACGCGGATAGCGGTCGTCCAACCCACCCAGATGCACGCGCCTTAATAAGGCCCGGGCCCGTTCATGGCGCTGAGGCTTGGGCAGGTGCGTCAACGCCTCCAGCACATTGCCGAGGGCGGTAAAATGCGGAAACAGCGCGTAATGCTGAAAAACCAGGCCCACTTTGCGCTGATGCGCGTCAAGATAGATATCCCTGGCGCTGTCCATCCAGACTTCGTCCTGGCAGCCGACCGAGCCGTGCTCGGGATGATGGAGCCCGGCAATGGCGCGCAGCACGGTGGTCTTGCCACTGCCGGATGGCCCGACCAGCGCCAGCACCTCGCCGGGCCGGCAGTACAGGTCGATATCGAGCGGTATGGGCTGATCCTGTGTCAGCCGGACCCGCAGGCCTTGCGTGTCAGCCATGGAAGGTTCGGGTACGGGCGGTAATCAGATAGGTCAAGGCGATCATGATCATGGAAAAAAACAGCAGGAACGCCGACATGACCGCCGCGGCCTCGTTGTCGAACGCCTGCACCCGGTCGTAAATGGCGATGGCGATGGTTTTGGTCTCGCCCGGGATGTTGCCGCCCACCATCAGCACCACGCCGAACTCGCCCAGCGTGTGCGCGAAGGTCATGACCATGGCCGAGACGATACCGGGCCAGGCCAGCGGCAGCTCGATGCGCAGCAGGACCTTGGCGGGGCGCATGCCGCAGCAGGACGCCGCCTCCCTGACATCGCGCGGTATCGCTTCAAAAGCCCGCTGCATGGGCTGGATCGCGAAGGGCAGGTTGAAAATGATAGAGGCGATGACCAGTCCTTCAAAGCTGAAGACCGGCGCGTGCCCGATGAGGCTTTTCAGCAGCTGCCCCGCCCAGGAAGCATCGCCCAGCGACATCAGCAGATAATAGCCCAGCACGGTCGGCGGCAGGACCAGCGGCATGGCCAGCAAGGCCTGCACCATGCTCTTGCCGTAAAACTGGCTGTAGGCCAGCCGGCGGCCGGTCCAGATGCCGGT
The DNA here is from genome assembly GCF_000383855.1 of Methylobacter marinus A45. Classification (GTDB taxonomy): domain Bacteria; phylum Pseudomonadota; class Gammaproteobacteria; order Methylococcales; family Methylomonadaceae; genus Methylobacter; species Methylobacter marinus. The sequence continues at coordinate 3,100,435 of NZ_KB912877.1, read as the reverse complement.
CGGCAGCAAAAACAGCACGGTATAGGCGCTCAGTTTTACTGATAGTAACAGGGCTTGCCAATCCATCGGTGTTATTGGGGCAGGATAAAGCCGTACTGCTCAAAAATGGTGCGCGCGGCCGGCTGCTGCAGATAGGCATAAAAGGCTTTGGCGGTTTCGCCCGCCGGCTTCAGCAGCACCATGCGCTGGCGCAATGGCTGGTGCAACGTTTCGGGCAGCAGCACGAAGCGCCCCTGCGCTTTCAGTTTCGGCGAAAGCGCCAGTGCGTAGGCGAAAATACCGCTCTCGGCCGCGCCCGATGCTGCAAACTGGGCCGCCTGCGACACGTTTTCACCCAGCACCAGATGCGCCCGCAGGTCGTCCCACAGGCCCAGCGTTTGCAGCACCTGCTGCGCCGCGCGGCCATAAGGCGCGTGCTCGGGATTGGCGATGGCGAATTTCTTGAGCTGGCCTTTTTCCAGCGCTTCTTTTACGCCCTTCAGGTCGGCATCGGGCGCTAGCGGCGAGCCTTCCGGCGCGAACAAAACCAGCCGTCCCAGCGCGTACAGCACGCCCTGATCGATAGCCCGCCCCTGCTCGGCCAAGGTCAGCGCATACTGCTCGTCAGCGGACATGAACAGTTCGAAAGGCCCGCCCTGGCTGATCTGGCGGAAAAAGTTGCCGGACGAGCCGAAGCTCAGTTTGACGTTGCGCCCGGTGTCCTGAGTGAATCGCCGCGCGATATCCTCGAGCGCGAATTGCAGATCCGACGCGGCCGCGATAACCGGCACCTCAGCCGCCTGCGCCGGACGCGCGCCAATCGACAACAACAGGAACAGGCTCAGGACAATGGAGGACATCAATTTCGATTTCATGGTGTGTTCTCAAACGCAAGTTAAAAAACCGGATAGAGCATTAACTATACCAGTATTGCGCTAGGCCTTTCTCAGACAAATCAGCTGCGTGGGTTGCCAGGCCTGTTTTGCATAGAATTGCAGAGCCGGTCCATTGTTTTTATCGGCCAGCAACTGCAGACGCTTGAGCCCCCGCCGCTCCGCCCAGTCGACGGTCGCGGCCAGCAGTTCCTGGCCGATGCCCTGATGACGGAACGCCTCTGTCACGATCAGATCCTCTACCAGCCCCACCGGTCCGCCTTCGGCCGTGGAAATCAGGGTTTGCAAACTGCACATGCCCACCACGCGCCGGTCCGACTCGGCGACGAAAAGAGCGTCCTTCTCGCTGGCCAGCAATTGCTTGAGCCCTTGAATCTGCTTGTCCCGGTCAAAGGCAAAATCGGCTTCGATGGCAAACAGCTCTTCCAGAAGCGCCGCCAGTTGCGCGACGTCGGAAGGTTCGGCGGTTCTTATAGTGATCATGATGGCAATATGAAAAATGACTGGTTTTTTATTTTACGGCAAGACGCCCTTAAAAGGCAGGTCTCGATCTCGTCGAAGATAGCCGCGTGCACGTTCGCCTCAAATTTCGCTATCGTGCTGCAAATTCAGGCGTTTGAGCAAAGCGTTCTGCTTGCGCTTGTTGTATATGATGCGAATGATTTGCAGGAAAAGCAGAAAGGCGCCGTAAAACAGCGGAATGGATATATCGACTTTTTCACTGAAGACGAAATGCAAGATGCTCAACAAGGCGGCGGTATGCACGAGATTATGCAGCTTCGCCCAGCGCTTGCCCATCAGGCGCATCATCTGGTTGGTCGAGGTCACGGTCAGGGGAATCAGGATCAGATAGACCATCAGGCCGATATCAACGGCAGGACTTCTGACAATGGCTTCAAGGATATAGGCGCCGTTGAGGGAGTGATCAAAAACCAGAAAAACCAATAAATGGACGGTACTGTAAAAGAAGGTAAACAGGCCAAGCATGCGCCGGTATTTCATGACCGGCAGTTTCCGAAACAGCATTCGGGCAGGGCTGACCGACAAGGTGATCAGTAAAAAACGCAGGGCCCACACACCGCTTCGGTCTAATAATTCTTCTACGGGGTTGGCCCCCAAGTCGTCGGTTATGATATCCGCCACCATGAGCAAAAACGGTAGCAGCGCACAAATAAACAGGGCGTATTTAAATTTAAATGTCGGACATATTTTTCTAGTCATTAACACCGGACTTGTCAATTGGCCTCGCCAATTATTCATCATATTCCCTAATTGTTAAAGTGCAAAAATTCATTGATGACACTGTAGGTTCTCCTGGTCGTGCGAAAAAAATAAGCCATGGAATCCAGGGCGCTTACAAAGCCCATTTTCAGCAACTGCGTACAACTGGGATGTTGTATAGCCGCCAGCCCGATTTCCGCGGGGCGGGCATCCTGATAGGTGGCAAAAAGCCTGTCCCAAAACGAAAAGACGACGCCGAAATTTTTGTCGCGCTGGTTTAACGAGCGCGAATGGTGCAGCCTGTGTAAACGCGGCACGACAAATATTCTCGCGATCCGCTGTTCGTAAGGGAAAGTGATATTGGCATGCTGGAAAGTGACGAACAAAGCCACGATGCCTTCATAAAACAGAATGGTTACCGCGCTGAGCCCCATGGTAATAAAAAACAGGGTCTTGACGATGATGACCAAGATCAGGGACAGGGTATGAAAACGTACCGAGGTGGAGACATTCAAGCAGGCATCACTGTGATGGACCTGGTGAAAGCCCCAGAGAAGCTTGAAGGCATGCTCCGAGCGATGCCATAGATAGAGCGTTAAATCCATCAGTACAAACGCCAGCAGATATTTGAACGGCCCGTCGGGCATGTCGCTCAGCAGCCCGTGCCCTGAAAACCTGTCGACCAGCAAATACAGCGATTCGATAGATAAAAGCGCCAGGGTTATTTCATTAAATGCGAACAGTTTGAAGTTAGTCTTGTAGGACTCCCGCATTTTATCGGGAGGGTCTTTAAGGTAAGGCATGTTCTTTTCTGTTTTGATAAGAACAGCGAATAAAATCAGTGTCAGGAATATTAACCACATGGTTGACACCTCAACTTTAACGATCGTATCTCCACCCCAAAAGATACAAAAACCAATTTGCCAAAACCGTCAACGGTCTGGACAACATATCGGCAGTTGACGTTTTGTAGCATTTCCTACATTTTTATTGTTTGTATTGCCTCAAAGACCGCAACTGTTAGTTCTTTGAACAGTTTTCGCGTAAATTTGTTCAAAGAACATTTTCTGAAAAAAGCCCCGCTGTCGCTCACCGCTCCTGAATCGGCCAGCCTTCATCGCCTGTTTTTTTATAGTCGCTAGTAAATAGATAACTTTTGGCAAGCATTTTGCTAATCTCAAAATAAAGCGGGAAACCAGGATGCTGCCCAAACAACAGACAGCCCCAATCTCATTATTTAATCAAATGTTCAGGAGAAAAACACAATGCTACTCGACACTTACCAAGCGCAAGGATTATTGACTGTCACACTGGTGAACGGCCAGACCAGCGATACCGGTGTTTACGCTTACCGTGGCGATCTGGTTTTGAAGGAAGGTAAATTGCGTGAAGGCAGTACAAATACAAACGACCGCAACCCGCCCGAAGCTCTTTTGATTCACTCTGCCCTCGTGATTGAAAACGACAAGATCAAATTCATCAGCGGTTTGCTGGCGGAATTGAAATTACTGCCTTTATTCGTTGAAAAATATAAGGCCGACTTCGCCGAAGACTGCATCGCCCTGATTTATGTTGAAAATATCGGCAAAGGCATGCAAGTGGTCATGGAAGGCGTGACGTTTAAACTGCTTCCTTACAAGCAAGGCCTGGTGTGGAATGAACTGCTTGAAGAACTGTATATAGAAAAAAATGATTTAAAAGGCCAGTCCGCCGAAGACAAGGTGGCCACGGCTTACAGGGAGGCAAAAACCTATAAGCCGAAGACGGAGGTCGTGTCTTTTGAAGAAGCCGAAAAAAATACCATTGTCGTGATTAAAGAAGCGGCTGTCGGCGCGATTTAAACCGCTTTGGGTCGCACCAAAATGGTCGTTCAGCGAGGCAATCTTGGTGCAATTTATACATTTCGTTATAACCGCGATTTAAAGAAATATTTAACAAGTTATTGAAATTATGGGAATTAGTAACTTGGCACCATTAGTGCATCTTTAATGTGTAACCACTTTCATCGTCCTTCTCAATTTGCCCATGAAGCTGAGCTCGGCGTCTTATCTTTATAGATAAGACGCTTTTTTTTGCCTGACAAAACAGCACGTCCCCATAGGCTCGCCGCGAGAAAATTGGCAAATGTTTTGCTTATCTTCTGGACAGAACCTGCTGACATTGGCTAATTGATTGAAAGTGATAAACAAAAACTTTTCCAAATCCATTTTTGAGCGACAAAACCGAGCGATTGTCAGCTTTACTACAAACAGCCGTATTTTTATGAGGGTGACTTTAACGTCATGACACGCCGATGAAATATAAAAAAATCTCCGTTACCGATTCTGAGAAACTGATCAAAGACGCCCGCCCGATGATTCTGGACTGCCGGGACCTGAAAGACTACAAGGCCGGCCATCTGGAAGATGCGCTGCATGTGCACGAGGGTTTGAAAGAGTCGCTGATCAAACGCGGCGACAAACAGCGCAGCCTGTTGATTTATTGCTATTACGGCCATGCCAGCGAGCATCTTGCGGAATTCTTCGCCGACTTTGGCTTTAAGGATGTCTACAGCCTGGAAGGCGGCTATTCCGGCTGGAAAGAAAACCACAAGGGCGCCAGCGATGCAGCCTGAGATCGCGGACTGGCTACAGAACCATTATTTTTCCGTCAGCCATCCCTCTTCTCCCAACAATACCGGCATGTATCCGCTGATTTTAGCCTGCCAGCAAGGCCGCGACGATATCGTCGGGTTCCTGATCGCACATGGCGCCGATTTAAGCGTCACCGATCAATACGGCAATAATGCGCTGTGGGCCGCTTGTTACGCGCAGGATCTCGCCAGTATCGACGCCTTGATCGCCGCCGGTATCGATATCGATTACCAAAACGCCGCCTCGGGAGCCACCGCCTTGATATTCGCCGCTTCCAGCGGCCGGGAACAGGCGGTTGAACGCTTGCTGGCGGCCGGCGCCAATCCCGATCTGAAAACCCACGACGATTTCAGCGCCCTGGATCTGGCCTCGACAAGAAAAATACTGAAATTATTACGCACCCCCTCTCGCCCCCTACACCCACATTTATCAGGAGCTTGATATGGAATCCTTACCCCGTGAACTAGCCTTGCGCATCGCCCTGGCGACGCGCGTCCTGCCCGGCATCGGCGTGCCGAGATTGCTGGACATCCTGCATGAGCGCGCCGGCTCGCCGCTGAGTGATGAAAAACTGAAATCGATCACTGTCACCAATCTCAAGACCGGCATCGGCAGTCTTGATGGCGAGGAAGACGGCGAGGATATCGGCATCGGCCTTGAAAACATCAAGCTGGCGGTGCGCTATCTGTGGGGCGATGAAGCGGAAGATGAAAATCTGCCGGAAATCCAGCCCTATAAAGAAGGCGACATGCCCGAATCGATCCGGGTCGCCATCGGCTCGAACAGCGGCGCGCTGCTCAACGGACATTTCGGCTCCTGTATCCGTTTCCTGGTTTACCAGTTGTCGCGCACCGAGTGCAAACTGGTCGATATCCGCTCAACCATCGAAGCCGACAGCGCCGAGGACAAAAACCTGTTCCGCGCCAACCTGATCAAGGATTGCCATGTCCTGTTCGTGCAGTCGATAGGCGGCCCCGCGGCCGCGAAAGTCATCCGCGCCGATATCTACCCGATCAAGGAGCCCGAAGTTGTTGAAGCGCTTGATAAACTGAAGGAATTCCAGAAAGTATTCGACGCGCCGCCGCCCTGGTTTGCCAAAGTGCTCGGGCGCTCCGCCGAAGAGCGGGTACGGTTTAGCCATGCGAGCTAGGAGGTAATGATTTACTGCTGTTACGCACGAATCGTTTTATGTTTTGTTTTACTGCGAACATTGCGGTACCTGAATCGCGGTGTAGGTGCGAATTTATTCGCACAGTCCGAATGAATTCGCACCTACACCAGAAATTCATCCGCGCACTTGAGGAAGTTATTTTTGTGCGTGTTCCTAAATCAATTGCCCGCGTAACATCAGTGACTCATCAAAACAAAATTGTCAGAGTACTGATGATTATGGTCGAAGCCAGATAGCCCATTGCAACAGTTCATTGAACCGGAGTATTCAGATTGCTTTTATCGCCGATATACAAGATGGTCTGCCAGTTTTGATCTTTGAAATAACGAATTGAGACAATCGTCTTGGACCCCTCTTTGCTGAATCGGGTATGTTCTCCCCCGGAAGCGGTCGTATTGGTCTGGGCTGTCCATTGCGTTCCCAAGCACCGTTCCAGGATGCCTTCCCCTTTATGAAAATCGGCTTGCGCTCCCTTCATGCCGTTATGTGATTTCCATTCGCAATAATAATTGCTTAAACCGGCAGCCCATTCCCAGACCTGACAGTTATTAGCGCCAGGAAACAATATCGTTGCATCCCAAAGGATCATTCTTCGAGTGACGCTTTTGTTTTTCCTGTACCTGGCAAACTTATCAGGATGCGCGTCTATCAATTCTTGCAGCTGAGTACAAATCTGTTGTTCCGGCACGGCTTCCGACTTGGCTTCTTGTTTAGGCTTTGAAACGGAACATGAAGTTGAAAGAAGCGTAATCGCACAGGCCAAAATCAAAATAACCGATGGGGTCAATCCGGCTGGACTGGATGACTTTATCTTCATGATTATCTCCTTATGATTGAAATTTTCACTCGACCTGGAGTTTATACCCAGCACACCGGGAAAAAGTTCGCCTGCCGGGGAAATAGCGCCGTTTTAGACGATCCATGTCAATTCCGCTATGCAGGTCGAAGCAAGCTTATCGCGTCACTTTTCCCTATCGTTATCGATATGCAAATCCTTAAGCGCTTTGCCGGCTAATTTCGAGATATAAAACATGATTCCCAGTGTAAGCAACAACCCGGCCGCCAGTAACGGATACGGCACCGTCGGTTGTGCCGAGGCGCCGCTGGCCCACCCGGCCAGATGCTTGGTTGTGTAACCGATATAGACCAAGGCCAGGTTGTAAATGAATATGCCGCTGGTTGCCGTCAGATAAGGCCAAAATCGGACCGGGGCAATAGCAAAGGCATAACTGAGCAACGCAAACGGCAGCGGCGTCAAGCGCAATAGAAACATTAATTTGAAAGGCTGATCGGCCAAGGCTGAATTCAGAGCGGCAATTTTTTTATGCCTGGCAATAAAACTGACCACTTTCTGCCTGAATAAATAACGCCCCAGTACAAATATGAGTGCTGCCGCAAGATAAGTGGCAATGACAATGTAAAACGTACCGGCACCGATGGAAAATAGCAGGCCCGCGGCAAAACAAAGTGCGTCGACAGAGACAAAAAAAGGCGTCAGTACTACGAATAAACCGATAAAGCCCAGCGGCGCCCAAGGCCCCAGATTTTTAACCCAATGCTCGAGATCCGGAAGATGCAATTCCAGTTGATGTCCGATCACCAGTAAAATTCCGACAATTGGCACTAAAAGCAATAATTTTCGGGTCAATTCGTTCATATCTTTCCCCATAAGCAGTTATCAAAACAGCGGCTTGCCGTTGACCTTATGCCAATCGAGAATGCCCTGCCAGATTTCCTCGGCGGTTTCCGCATACCAGAACAGGTCCCGATCCTCGATATCGATCACGCCTTCATCGACTAAAAAATCGATATTGAAAGCCTGCTTCCAATACGCCTCGCTGACCAGAATCACCGGCACCTGCTGAATTTTGCGGGTTTGCATCAACGTCAGCGTTTCAAACAATTCGTCAAATGTGCCATAGCCGCCCGGAAACACTACCAATGCCTTGGCCCGCAATAAAAAATGCAATTTGCGCATGGCGAAATAATGAAACCGGAAACAAAGATCGGGCGTGATATAGGGATTCGGAAATTGCTCGTGGGGCAGATTAATGTTCAGGCCCACCGATTTGGCGTCGACGTCGTAAGCGCCGCGATTGGCGGCCTCCATCATGCCCGGGCCACCGCCGGTCATGATCACGCACTGGCAATCGGTCGGGCCTTCGCCGGATTGGCCGACTAAACGGCCGAACTCGCGGGCGACATTATAAAAACCGCTTTTGGCATAGATGCGTTCGGCGATCGCCAGTTTTCTTTTTAACTCCGGATCGTCCGGCCTATTTTCCAGTACCGCCTGCAAGGCTTCGACTTTCCGCTTCGCACCGCCCGGTTCCTTGATCCGGGTGCCGCCGAACACGACGATGCTGTGCTTGATCCGGTTCTCCACCAGCAGACGTTCGGCTTTTAAAAAATCGACCTGCAAGCGGAAAAAACGCAGATCGTCCTGATAGAGAAAATCGAGATCCTGATCGGCTTGCCGATAACTGGGACTGGCGAGAATTTTCTTCAGCCGTTGCGGAGCTTCCGGGTCCTCCTCGGCGGGTTTCGGCGTCTCCCAGGGCAAAGGCTCCAGTCTCGGGCTGGTGCCCGGCTTTAAATCAGGTGATTCGGATTTTACGTGATTAGCCATAGGACTCGCCTCTTCCATTTTTATTACGATTAAATGTTTCAAGCCATTCTCAACCCATCACGGCCTGGATAACAATCAATTTAGTTAGCTGAACAAAATCCTGACCGATGTTATGCGTACATTCGGTTAATGAGTACGTGCAGGACGGGTTGGCGCTTCAGCGGGAACCCGGCCCAGGCGGCTTTGAACGCTGGCTTTATCAACCCGGCCTACCGCTATTAAAACCGCACGGCCTGTGCGTAACATCAGATCCTGAATACTAAGTCTTAGTGTCATTTCTGACTGTTTCATTCCGGATAAAACGCGCGGGACTACTGTAATATATAGCGTTACATCGCCTGTTCAGGCCTGAAAAAATACAGTAGGGTACGAGGCTGTGAAAGAATTAGTAAAAAACGTCATAAAAAGCCTTATTCACCACGAAGATCACGAAGGACACGAAGAAAAAATTAACTTAATCAAAAACTTAAAACTTCGTGCTCTCGATTGCTGTTCCAGACGCAATTCTACCGCCTCCATCCTTGGAGGCGTTCGTGTCCTTCGTGGTTAAATCCTTTAAATTGAATACTTTCACAGTCTCGTACGCATTGGGTACCTTTTCCAACGGTTCCGGTGAATGCCATCCCAGAAGGTACGCACTGCGTACCCTACCGAATTTATGGATACCTCTGGCGCCCTGCCGGTCAGTGAATGGCTTGTTTTCATGGCGACGCATGCCTGAAGGCAATGTTTCCAACTAATGAATAACGCTGTAAGTATTTGCCCGTCTTGTCCTGCTTTCTTTTATCGTGCTAACTTTGCTGGAAAATACCGGAGGATCAAAACATGCACGTAACCTATGAACAGGCTGAAAAGGCGATCGCCGCAGCCATTGAAGAAGCCAAAAGAATCAACACGCAGATGTGTATCGCGGTAGTGGACTCCGGCGCCGATCTCAAGGCGTTCGTGAGAATGAATAATGCCTGGGTCGGTAGCGTGGACATCGCTATCAAAAAAGCCAAGACGGCTTGCTTCTTCGGTATGAATACCGGACAGATCGGCGAGCTGTCACAACCGGGCGGCAAGCTTTACGGCATTGAGCATTCGAACAATGGCCTGATCACGTTTCCCGGCGGCATTCCCATCGTGGATGAAGAGGGCAATCTGATCGGCGCGCTCGGCGTCAGCGGCAGTACGGTGGAAAATGACCATCAGGTTGCCAAGGCCGGTGTTGAGGTCATCGGCGTTACCGATCTGCCGGCACATCCCTGGCGGACTTGAGTTCAGGATTAACAGTAAAGCGGATTGCAGGGTTGATTGTATAAGCGGCAAGGTATGCAGCGCATACCCTGCCGCTTAGGATTGAGTCGTCAATCATGTCCCTGTCTAAGCATAGGATGTGCCGACGACAGGAGGCGCACTTGTGCCCTTTAGGGTATCGTTCGCGAGCGATGCCAGCATAAAACAGATAACCGTCCTATTCAGCTAACCTTGCATCCGCTCCAGCCGTTCCGCCAATTTGGTACAGACCAAGGTATCGTGATGGCGTTTCAGCACTGAATCAGTCGGGCTATCCGGCAGCTCGGACTCAATCTGGGTCTGAAGATTAGACAGGAAATGGCGCCTGAGAATCGAGTCCTCCGGTATGCCGGTCTTGCTTTCCACCCGAACGAAGGCTTCATTACGCATGGCGGGCTCTGCCTTGGCTTCAGGTTGACTGCTTTGAACGACGGACGGCTTGCTGGCCGCCACCTCGACCGCGCGTTCTTGCGGCACAGGCGCCTGTTCCCGACTTTCCTGAGCCGATGGCCAATCCAGTTGCATTCTTATCATGGTTTCATAATGCCGGCGCAACATGGAATCGGTGGGATAAGGGTTGGTCAGGGCTTCGCGATCGGCCTGCAGCTGTGTCAGATAGTGCCGCCTGAGCACGGAATCCTCGGGCAGCCACGCTTCATTCACTGTTTCGGTTTCGGCCTCGGCCTGAATCTCATCATAAGTTGCTACCGAAGATGACTCACGCTCGGATGCGATTTCATTTTCCAGACTGTGAATGGCCGCCTGGCCGCTGGCCGCATTCTGCCGCCGGCTCTCTTCCCGCGTCGGCACCTCTGCCTCGCTGACCTGTAGCGATGGCTCGTCCACCTGGATTTTCACCATGGCATCATAGTGCCGGCGTAGCGTCGAATCAGTGGGATAAGGGTTGGTCAGGGCTTCGCGCTCGGCCTGCAGCTGTGTCAGATAATGCCGTCTGAGCACGGAATCCTCGGGCAGCCACGCTTCATTCACTGTTTCGGTTTCGGCCTCGGCCTGAATCTCATCATAAGTTGCTACCGAAGATGACTCACGCTCGGATGCGATTTCATTTTCCAGACTGTGAATGGCCGCCTGGCCGCTGGCCGCATTCTGCCGCCGGCTCTCTTCCCGCGTCGGCATCTCTGCCTCGCGGGCCTGTAGCGACGGCCCGTCCACCTGGATTTTCACCATGGCATCATAATGCCGGCGCAGCGTCGAATCGGTGGGGTAAGGATTGGTCAGCGCTTCGCGCTCGGCCTGCAGCTGTGTCAGATAGTGCCGTCTAAGCACGGAATCCTCCGGCAACCAGTCGGCCGGCAGTTCCTCGCGCCCGACCGACGGAGCCGGTTCCGGTGTCGGCGCTTTGGCTTTCTCGACAGCCACCGGCGCCTCCTCTTTAACCGCAACCGGCTCCGGTTTTTGCATCGGGGCTTCGGCTATTTTAGCCTCTTCTTTCAGCGCCGCCGGCGTCTCCTCTCTAACCGCAACAGAGGCCGGTGCCGCCGTTTGTTCCTGGACGGCATGCTGACGCCGGTCCTCGATACCCGCCTGACGTCTGTCAATGACCGGTCGGACGGTTCCGGAATCGCCAGACCGGTTTTCCGCGGCCGCGGGCGCGCTTTCGGTTTTCCGCAGGCCTGGCTTTGCCGTCCTGTTTTTAAACGCTTTCCGTCTGATCAAGTAGCGCTTGACCACCCAGAACATAAGAATAATTGCCAACGCGGCCAGTATAAGTAACGCTTCCATAGTAACCTCCCCTCTCTGATTAATAGAACCCCGTCTGACCGACAACTTCCAATCAGCCCATCAGGGCCGTTGGTTGCTTCATTTACAGACAGGCCATATCGTTTGTTCTTCAGCAAAAAGTACTTTAAGTTAATGTTACCCGCTGTCCCTGAGCGGCGGACTGCAAGGCTGCGACAATAGTCTTGCAATTGATTTTGGCATCATCGAGCGACAACAGCGGCGGCTTGCCATTCAGCACGCAGTCGCCGAAGTGTTCGATTTCCAGCCGAAAATGGTTGGCGACCGGCAAGCGTTCCTCGCATTGCCGCCCGTCTTCGGTCCACCAGGAAATCACCGGCACATCGCCGGGCAACTGCCAGACCGTATGGCATTTAATGCCGCCTTTTGTACCGGTCACCTCGTATTCGCACCGGCGCGCCCGCTCAAAACTGAAATCGAAATGCGCGAACTTGCCATCGCCGAAATCCATGATGCCGCTGGTGGTTATATCGGCGCCGCTTTCGACATACTTGGCCATGGCCGTTACCGCCAGCGGCGCCTGATCGAAAAACAGGCGCGCGGAATGAATGGCATAGCAGCCGATATCCCACATGGCTCCGCCGCCGCGCTCGACACTTTCCGCCAGCCGGTACATGCGTGCGGGCCGCATCATGAACGAATAGCTGGCACGCACCGAACGGATCTCGCCGATAAGGCCCGAATGGACCAGTTCCAGCACTCGCGCATGCTGGGGATGAAATCGGTACATGAATCCTTCCATGACGGTGACGTAACGGCGATACGCCGCCGCCTTGATCGCCTCGATATCGGCCACCGTCAACGCCATCGGTTTCTCGCACAGCACATGCTTACCCTGCTCGATCGCGCGCAACGCCCATTCCGCATGCTCGTGATTCGCCATGGGCAGGTAAACGGCCTGAATATCGGGATCTTGAAGCAACTCGTCCAGGTCATCATACACATGGATGCCCTGCAGCCCGGGTGCATACTTCGCCAATGTCTGCGCGGCCGCGCCGGGACGCCGGCTGGCAATCGCCACCAGTTCCGAGTTCCCCGCCTCCGCGATGGCAGGCAACAGACGCTCATTGACGCGCGCAGCCCCCAGAATGCCCCAACGTAATTTCGAATTGTTGCCCATAAGAATCACCTTTGTTTACCAATTGTGTATGCATTATATCCAGACAGGCTCAGTTCACAACATCGGTGTTAAGAATAAAAGAGTTTGTCAAGACCCGAATTCAGTCTGGGCTTTAGTTATACAGGCAGGACAGGCAAGAAAGCGAAGCCATGACTGAAGCATTTTTTGCCGTCCGGTTGGTGCATTCCGGAAGCTTTTTTATGGCGTGCATTGTCTGTTGTGGCTTTCCAGAAGACAGCGGCACTGAATATCAGAAGTTGATTGCACCACAGAAGACACAGAGGGCACGGAGCGTATAAGCTACTTTGGAGCTTTTCAGAAAACCCGGCATAAGGGCTTCGACATGCCGGGTTTATCAACCCAACCTATGAGCTCTGTGTCCCCTGTGGCTATTTATTAACTTGGTCTAAAAATGAATGTTTTCACGGGTGCAATTGGCTTCGGAGCAGACCGGGCTTTCCGCAAAGCTCCCGCTCAATCCGCGGGCTGACGGGGAAGGGAAGAAGAAAAAAATCTCCCCGAACGAGTCGGGGAGAGAAAATGGCTGTTATTTGAAAGTCCCGCCGTAAGTCGTGGATTGATCGAATTCAGACCAGGCATATTTAGGCTCGACCATGCTTTTAGTCGGGATCGGACTGGTGATTACGTCAAATACGCCCGATGCGGTTCTCCCTAACGTATGCAATGTACCCATTATCAGTCCACCGGTTGCGCCGACGATCGGATTGGTATCCTTGCTGGTGTTGACAATATTTTTAGGAACTTCGCCAATCCCGGTAAAAATATTGGCAAATCCTGTTAAAAACTTGTCGCTCGTTTGATGCAAATAACTTTCATCGGCTTGGCTGGCCGGGGCGTATAAGCCGCATGACAAAACCAAAGCCAACCCGATCGATTTGAATTTGTGCATAAATCACTCCTAAAATTATTATTAATATTGTATCGAATCGCTATTACAGTATAGAGCAACGGATTTGGCCCGTCAAAACCTGGGCGCTGTTGATATTTGAAGCCGCAGGATTCCGGGTTTCAGAACTCGAACCGGGCTCAAATTGAACGGTTCACAGCCCCGCAGGAAAAAACACCGCATCTTTTAATTTGGTGGACAATTTGGCTGAACCTTGAAAAAGGTACGAGACTGTGAAAGTATTCAATTTAAAGGATTTAACCACGAAGGACACGAAGAGCACGAAGTTTTAAGCTATTGATTAACTTAATTTTTCTTCGTGTCCTTCGTGATCTTCGTGGTGAATAAGGCTTTTTATGACGTTTTTCACTAATTCTTTCACACTCTCGTACGCTATGCGTACCCTACTTCCAGGCCGGGTTTCCGCAGAGCGCCAACCCCTGCGAGCACGCGGATAGCTGCATCAGGCGTCCTGAGGCATGAAAGCCTCTGTTAAGGAACGGAAATAAAATAAGACGCCGAAGAGTTGGCGTCCCTCTTGATCTCTGTTACCGGCATTACAAAATTGAATACCTGGCTTGCAATGATCGAGGAGTCCATACATGGGTTGATAAACCCGGCATTTCGCAGCCGCCCAGCGACAAGCTACGCGGCAGGCTTAACGTCAAACGCCACGCAGACCCGCTCCTGGTCGGACTGGAAAGGCAGGGTGCGATGGAACAGCGAGGAAGGAAACAGCACCAGATCGCCCACCTGCACATCGGCTATCCGGCTCGGAAAGTCGTCGTGCAGCCTCGGATAATCGTCGCCGTCGGTGCTGTAGGCAAAACTGCCCTCATGGTCGGCGATCCGGTCAGGCAGTTTGAGGTAGACGCAACCGCTGATCCAGCCTTCCTCATGAATGTGCGAGCTCAGGTAACCGCCTTGTTTCATGCGCAAATACCAGGAACTGGTAAATTCGATGTGCTTGGGAAAGTCCACGATCAGTCGATCGCTTGCGCCCGCGTAATGCCGCCGGTATTCGAGAATCTTCCCGCGAATCAGCGCCGCAAGCTGCTGAAAGGAATGCTCGGAACGCTGCAGCAAGTTGCCGGCGGATTGTATGCCGTAATACAGTCGCCCCTGCTTTCTTTCGGCGATGGCCAGATGCTGGATGTCGTGCAGCAGGTCCTGAAGCAGCGGATTTCCGGGACGGGTCAGTTCATCGATGTGCGTATGCCGCACGTAGTCCATCGGCGCCGCGCAAAACCGGTAGGGGTTTTCCTGACGGAAATTGGTCGCGTAGTGGGTCGATAAAGCCCCGAGCAGAACGGTGGTCTTCCGGGCCTTGGCGGTCAGCGCCTCAAAGCGCTGCTTGAAAAGCTCGAACTGTCCGGTTTTGTACAGGCATTGCAGCGCCCGCTCCTTGCTGTCGGCGAAGTCGGATGCCTCGAAATACGGAATGGCGTCATCGAGCCGACCGGCAAGACACAGGTACTCGCCCAGATTGTATTTGGCCCGGTCATGGTCAGGCTGGACCTCGATGGCCTTTTTATAACAACGGATCGCTTCATCCATCTCGCCGCGGTCGCGCAAGGTTTCGCCCAGCGAATTCCAGGCATCGGCAAATTGGGGTTCCAGACTGACGGTTTGCCGAAACTGCCGGACCGCCTCCTCGTGCTGCCCCAGCCCGTACAACACTGTTCCGAGATTGAAATGCCCGCGCGCATCGGCATTGAGCGCCAGGGCCTTGCGGTAGCATTGTTCGGCTTCCTCGAGCCGGCCCTGCTGTTGCAGGAGCGTGCCGAGATTGCCCAGCGCCGCGAAAAAACCGGGCTCGATGGCCAGCGCTTTTTGATAATGTTGCTCGGCTTCCTTCAACATGCCCCGGGCTTGCAGCAAGGTGCCCAGGTTGAAGTGCGCTACCGTCAGGTTCGGTTTGAGCTGAAGCGCTTTCCGGTAACTGATGATCGCCTCTTTGGCCTCATCGAGCTGGGTGTAAAGCACCCCGAGATTGAAATGGACTTCGGCAATACGCGGATCGATCGCCAGCAGTTTCCGGAAACTGCCCACGGCCTGACGATGCTTGCCCTGCCCTTGCTGACAGAGCCCGAGTATGTTGTACAGGATGGGTGCCTTGGCGTGCTTGCCGAGCATCGATTGCGCCATCACTTCGGCCTGCTGCAAACGCCCGCCCTGGAAGAACTGATGCAGCGTCTGCAATTCGGCGGGAGACGGCTGGCTCAGTTGTTTCGGTTGCTTTTTCATCGAAAATCAACTCAATCGTAGTAACAAATGACCGGATTCTAACGCAATGCGCAAACACTGTCAGCTCTCCAAAGCGCAGTCAATGCGTGGCGCATGGCTCGCAAAGGAAGCGCTTCATGGCGCCGTACGTGAAAAGGAACTACCCGGTATTGCGGCAGTCAGACCCCTAAATTCAATCTTTGCAAGCGGAGGGTTACACGATATGGCCGAAACATTATCCACCTCGAAAGCCGAACTTGTCGCCAAGGCGCATGAGCAAATGCAGCGTGAACTGGCCGAAAGTCCGTGGAGCATGACCGAGAAACTGGCGCTCACGTGCCGGATTCTGTTCGACGCCGGACATGATTCCGGTTTGGCGGGACAAATCACCGCACGGGCTGAAAAACCCGGCACCTATTACACGCAGCAATTCGGTTTCGGCTTCGATGAAATCAGCCCATCCAATTTGGTGCTTGTGGATGAGGACCTGAATGTCCTCGAGGGCGAGGGCATGCCTAATCCCGCCAACCGTTTCCATACCTGGGTGTACCGTGCGCGCCCCGACGTCAACTGCATCATTCACACCCATCCGCTGTATATTGCCGCCCTGTCCATGCTGGAGACGCCGTTAGTGGTGTCGCATATGGATATGTGCCCGCTGTATGACGACTGCGCCTTTTTGAAAGACTGGCCGGGCATACCGGTTGGCAATGAGGAAGGCGAGATTATCTCAAAAGCGCTAGGCGACAAGCGGGCGGTTTTGTTGTCCCATCACGGCCAGCTGGTGGCGGGCAGCACCATTGAAGAAGCCTGCGTGCTTGCCGTGCTGCTCGAGCGGGCCGCGAAAATGCAGATGATCGCCATGGCCGCCGGGGAAATCAGGCCCATACCGGAAGCCTTCGGCCGCGAAGCCCATGACTGGATATCGACCCCGAAACGCAACCAGGCGTCCTTTGCCTACTACGCCCGCCGCGCATTGCGGAATCATCCCGATTGCCTGGATTGACGACTTTAACAAGCCATGCGCTTTTATTCAGGCCTGTATTTCACTCACCAGAAAGGCGTTTATCATGTCAAACACTCTTTTCAAAGGCATTATCTCTTACCCGATTACACCGTTTCGCGCGGAAGACGGCGGCGTCGATCTTGAAACCCTGGGGCGCTTGATTGACCGCCTCATTCAAGACGGCTCCCATGCGATCGCGCCGCTGGGCAGCACCGGCGAGAGCGCTTATCTGAACGATAATGAATGGGACGAAGTGGCGGAAGCCTCGGTGGCGCAGGTCGCCAACCGCGTGCCGGTTGTGGTCGGGATATCGGACCTGACGACGATGAATGCCGTGCGCCGGGCAAAATTCGCCGAGAAGGCGGGCGCCGACGCGGTCATGGTCTTGCCTATTTCCTACTGGAAACTCAGCGAGCGGGAAATCTTTCAGCATTACCAGACCATCTGCGAGGCCATCAGTATCCCGGTCATGGTTTACAACAACCCTGCCACCAGCGGTATTGATATGGCGCCGGAACTGATCGTGCGCATGGTCAAGGAACTCGATAACGTCACCATGGTGAAGGAAAGCTCCGGAGATATTCAGCGCATGCACAAGCTTTATCACCTCTCCGACGGGGAAATTCCGTTCTATAACGGCAGCAACCCCTTGGCGCTGGAAGCATTTGCCGCCGGCGCAACCGGCTGGTGCACCGCGGCGCCCAACCTGATTCCCGAATGGACGCTGCGGCTCTACGAGGCTAGCGTTGCCGGTGACCTGATACAGGCGCGCGAGGTCTTCTACAAACAGCTGCCTGTGCTGCAGTTCATCCTTAAAGGCGGCCTGCCCACCACGATCAAGGCCGGCTTGCAGATATGCGGTTTTGAGGCGGGCATTCCGCGCCATCCCCTGCTGCCTCTGGACAACGCCGGCCAAAACGAGCTGGCCGAAATGCTCAAGCAGCTGAATGGCTGATGGTTATGCCGAGGCCGCCAATGGTTTAAGCACAGCCTGGCAGGTTGGGTTGATAAACCCAGCATTTCGAAGCCCTTTAAGCTGGGTTTCCGCAAGGCTCCAACCCAGCCTACCCGCCAGGGCATAAATGCCCCTACCGTTAATTAAAACTCAAGCTCGCGCTCCTCGTCATCTTCAATGATCAGCGCGTGTCGCAATGCACCGCTGTCATCATACCGGTAGCGGTGCTCGGATTCGACTTCGCCGTAGACGATCTTCTGGCATATCAGCAGGCGGTCCTGGTCATCGAAATAGCCGCGATAAAAGGTGTTGCGGTTATGCAAGCCGTCTTCGGTCAGTTCGTTGACCAGCTTTAACGGCAGTTTGATGCCGCTGTAGCTGACAAAATGGCGGCGTATGAGTGACGGTTCCTGGTTCATGAGCTCGATGTCAAGAAAATAAGTGGGTGGTGATAATCTCCAATACCTGATCCAGCGACAGGTTTTCATTTTCGCCGATGATATTGTGCTCGGAGATGGGGTATCTAAGATCGATGCCGTAGCATCCGCGGTTCTGCGCGAACGTATAGACATAAGCCGAAACGGCGGGATCATGGGGCAGGCATAGCTCGATCGCCTGACGATTTTGCTCCCGGGTTTTCAATGCCAGGGTGTTTTCGCCGTATAGGCGCACCAGCTCCAGAAGCAACAGCTTCAGCGTGATATCCTTATCGATAGCCCAGACATTGACCATGGTTAAACTTTTTTCAGCACGACAGGCCTTGCGCAATAGATCATTGAAAACAGCTTCTGCAGCCTGTTGATCAGCCACATCGTCAGCAACAGGCCGAGCAAGGCGCTGCCGGCCATCCACAGATCGGCATGGGGGCTGGTATCGGCCAGCAGCCAGTCCGCAATGCCGGCGCCGGCGAACATCGCCAACAGCGGCAGCAGGTATAACAGTAACGAGGCCTTCAGCACCAGGCCTTCATCGACGGCGACGAGAACTTCATCGCCCACGCGCAGACTGATCCGGCTGTCGACGGCAACGGCTTTTTTGCCGACCACGCCACTGATCGCCGAGGTCGAACACGAGGTACTTTGCTTGCACGCCGCGCATCCGCTGCTCTGCCGGCTTTCGACCCAGACCTGGTGGTTTTCCGTCTTTACGACGACGGCTAATTCTTCAATCATGGTACGTTCCCATTAACGGGTGTTGGAAAGGCAGGCATTCAATTGTAGGGGCGAACCTATGTGTTCGCCCTTGCTCAACGGTTTCCCCTCGGCCAATGGTTTCCCGATAACCTGTCGTGCACCGGATACAGGGCGGACACGCAGGTCCGCCCCTACATGAGCGCCTGTAGCCAACCTTAACCTTGTATCTGCAGCAGGCCCGAATCCTTGCTCGGCTGCCCTGCCTGCCATTCATCGGGCGTATAGGCCTTGACGCTGACCGCGTGCAGTTTGCCCGAGGCCAGCGGCTCTTTCAGCGTCTCCAAAACCATTTGCTGTTCTTTTACCGGCGTCAGATCCGCGAATTGCCCGCTGACGACGATGAGCGACAGATCACAGCCGGTGCCTTCGACGAACACCTGCGCATCGGCGATGCCCTGGCGCACCAGCTTTTCAACCTCGGCGGCGCTCAAGGCATCGTCGACCGGCTGTTCGCTCTTGACTGACACCTGCTGCAGCAAGGTCTGCAAGCTGCCATCATTGGCCATTCCCTCGATAATGTCGCAGCCGCCGACCAGTTCACCGTTGACGAACAGTTGAGGATAAGTCGGCCAATGGGAAATGCTCGGCAGTTTTTCGCGGATGAAAGGCGCCTGCAGCACATTGACATAGGCATAGGACACGCCGGTATCGTTGAGATAGCCTACGGCCTTGGCGGAAAACCCGCACTGCGGCTCGGCCGGTATGCCTTTCATGTAAATAATGATCGGATTGGATGCCAGTTGCTGGCGGATTTTGTCTTCGGTTTTCATAGTGTTCCTGTATTCCTGTTGGATTGGATTCAAAACAGCATCCGATGTCGATTTTATGCCCCCCGTGGGAGCGATGCCCTCATCGCGACTGGCGGAGGTCTTTAGTCGCGATGAGGGCATCGCTCCCACAGCGGTTATTACGATGCCTGTTGCCTGATTTTGACCTCGTCTGTTTCAATCACGTCTTTTTCGATCAGCTTGATGTCGCCCTCGCCCTTGACGACGGCGGCATCGATGATGCACTGCTCGACATTCTCGCGCGACGGAATCTCAAACATGGTTTTTCTGAGAATCTGTTCCAATATGCTGCGCAGGCCGCGTGCGCCGGTTTCCCGCTCGATGGCCTTGTTGGCGATTTCCACCAGCGCATCCTGCTGGAAGGCCAGATCCACGCCCTCGTAGGCGAACAGTTGCTGATACTGGCGCACCAGCGCGTTTTTAGGTTGGGTCAAAACCTGTATCAAGGCGTCCACATCCAGCGGTTCCAGCGGCGCCAGCACCGGAAAGCGGCCGATAAATTCGGGAATCAGGCCGAATTTGCGCAAATCGCTGGGCTGCGTGGCGTTCAGCATCTCTTCAAGCGCCGGCTTGGTGTCCGGATTGGTCACGGCGGCATGAAAGCCGATGGCCGTATCGGTCGGCACCAGGCGTTTCTCGACGTGCTTTTCCAGACCCGGGAACGAGCCGCCGGCGATAAACAGGATATTGCGCGTATCGATGATGATGTCGGCGCCGTCCTTGCCGCGGCCCTTGGACGGCACTTTCACTTGCGAGCCCTCGACCAGCCTCAGCAATGCCTGCTGCACGCCCTCGCCGGAGACGTCGCGCGTGCCGGTCTGCTGCTCCGGGCTACGGGCGATTTTGTCGATTTCATCGAGGTAAACGATGCCCCATTCGGCATTGCCGATATTGCCGTTGGCCACGTCCAGCAGCCGGACCAGGATATTCTCCACGTCGTCGCCGACATAGCCGGCCTGCGTCAGCGTGGTGGCATCGGCCACCACGAACGGCACACCGACGATCTTGGCCAGGGT
Source organism: Methylobacter marinus A45 (assembly GCF_000383855.1). Lineage (GTDB taxonomy): Bacteria > Pseudomonadota > Gammaproteobacteria > Methylococcales > Methylomonadaceae > Methylobacter > Methylobacter marinus. The sequence continues at coordinate 3,079,659 of NZ_KB912877.1, read as the reverse complement.
GCTGGCCAGCAGGGTTTTGCCGGTGCCGGACGGTCCGATCAGCAGGATATTGGATTTGCCGATTTCCACGTCCTTGTCGTACTCGCCCAGCCCCGCGTCGCCGCTTTCGTGCTTAAGCCTTTTGTAGTGGTTGTAAACCGCGACCGACAATATCTCCTTGGCCAGATGCTGACCGATGATGTATTGATCCAGATACTCCTTGATCTTGGCCGGAATCGGCAGCGGCCCCTGCATTTCGGACAACTCCTTTCTCCGGCTCCAGCTCGAGACGACCTGGCTGGACAACAGGACGCAGGCCTCGCAAATACAACCTTCGGCACCGGCGATCAGCGGCACCGAAGCCGATTGTTCGATACCACAAAAAGAACAGTGTTTAGTTTCTTTATCCGCCATAGCTATTTCCCTCGGGTTCAGCGACCGGTAAATTGGCCAGCCAGGCGCGCTGGCAGTTGCGCCTGTAGCGTTCTTTCATTAACTGGCGTATTTTCGGCGTCGCATTTTTTAATGAGATGGTTTCCGCTCTGTGTATCTGTTTGCACAGCAGGACGTGAAAGCCGATTTCCGACTCCACGACCTCGCTGATTTCGCCGGCCTTTAAATTGAACAGCACGGCATCCAGTTCGGGATACAGCTTGCCGCGCGGCACTTTGCCCAGCGAGCCCCCATTCAGAGACGTCGGGCATTCGGAATGCTTCAAGGCCAGTTCGGCGAACTTATGCGGTTTCTTGTGCAGTTTTGCGCAAATTTCCTGAATTCTGGCCTCGGCATTCTCGCGCGTGTTTTCGGGATAATCCGGGTTGATGCTGATGAAGATATGGCAAGCGTCGCGCAATTCGGGACGGTTGAATTTCTCGGCATGCAAATGATAATAAATGCCGATTTCGACTTCGTTGACCTCGGGCGCACGCGCGGCAACCGACTCCAGCACCGCGTTCACCTTGCACTGCCGGTACAGCGCCTGGCGCAGCGTTTCTTCGGTCAGCCGGTTTTTCGCCAGATCGCTCAGGAACTCGCTCTCCTCTTCGTAACGATCGCGAATTTCCTTGTAGGCCATCTGCAATTCACGCTCGGGAATGATCACGCCCGAGGCTTCCGGCGCGCCCAGCACCCGGCTTTCCAGCTTGTACTCATTCCTGGCCTGCGCTTGCGCCCGCTTCAGCTCGGCCGGCTCCAGCTTGTCCGGTGCTTTCTGATACATCGCGAGCGAAGCTCTCAATAAGGTGTAGGGTTCTGTCCGGACCGGTTTTTCAACGGTTTTCATGGTCAAACCTCCGGCTCGCTAAAAGATTCGGGATGGGCGGGCGCCAGGGCCGATTCAGGCACTTGCAGCATCCGGCCGGTGAAACTGACGTGGTACTGGATATCCTCGCTGTCTCTGATGACTTTGAAGATTTCCCCCGGCGTGCCTTTCGGGTACAGGACCTTGCCCTGCATGCCGATGTCCACCGTGCAGACCACCTTGTCCCTGAATTCGAATCGGCTCGGATTCCAGGGCTCATCGGCGCTGATCAGTTCTTCCATCCGGCAGCCGACCATGCGGCCATGGTCGAGAAAATGCACCGTGAAAATAACCTGGTCCTGCAGAAAGGTGCCAACTTCGACCACGTTGCCGACGCTGCCGCGCCGGATCAGCAGATGGCCCACGTCCAGGCCCGGATAAGTGCCGTCGTTGCGGATGTTGCGCGTGACGCGCACCGCTTCGCCGAATTCAAACCGGCCTTCGTCAAAGCGTTCAGGGTTCATGTCTTAATATCGCTCAAGGAAACAAACGCGGTTTGCGGCTCGCCCATGGAGAAGACCTTGAATACTTTCTCGGTCTGGGCATCGGATTCGACGAAGTCCTGATAGGCGCGCATCAACAGCCTGCTGTATACGGCGCGTTTGGCCTCTTCGCCGTCCGGCATGCTGTCCGCGGTTTTTTGCAGATAGTCGTGGAAACGCTGCAGGATGTGCAGGCGGTTTACGTGCACGACGCGTTGATCGTATTCCAGTTGGAAATACTGCATAAAGTCTTCGGCAGATTCCAACTCTTCCATTTCTTCTTCAAAACTCATCGCTTTTCTCCAGATATTTTTAAATAGGGCCGACCAGTGAGACATCCTGAAACAGCAGGTACAGCGCCAGCAGCACAAACAGGACGGTCATCGTGACGGTCATCAGCATGGAATAAGGTTTTTCGTTCGACATGACGGCCTCCTAAAAAGAATTTGGTTAAAAATGGCTTCCTGGTCCACTGATGAAATCAGCTTGTAGGGTACGCATCGCGTACCTTTTTAAAGCTTGGCGGCTCATCGCAACTCCGAACAGGTACGAGACTGTGAAAGTATTCGTTTTTTGAAATTTTAACCACAATATATTGTGCATTTGATATTTGTATATAACAGCATATAGACATTGAAGAGAAAAATGCTGAATACTTTCACAGTCTGGTACGCTATGCGTACCCTACGAATTACTACGAAGCGCAGGGGCGATTTCAATCGCCCAGGGCGAATACCCTCTGGGGCACAAGTGAATTCGCCCCTACAGTCTCGGCCCTGCACTGATGCAGCAATTCCAGCAACCCCTTTGCGCCGATGCGGTCCATGCGATCCAGTTCGACCAGCTTTTCGAAAATCGACTGGCTTAAATCCAGTTTATGCAGGCGCATGTTTAAAAAGCCGATGGCTTTCAAAGTAAACAAATACATCCGGACCCGCGTCAGCAAATCGGGCGACACCTCGTCGATATGGCGCTGTTGCAGCGCTTGCCAGTCCTCGGGAAAGCCGATCATGGGCCTGAGCACTTCCAACGCCTTATCGGTCGCGCTTAAGGCATCTTCCAGCCGGTGCTGGTAGTAATAAAAACGGTTCAGCGCCACCAGCACGTTCAACGACTCCGGCGCCAGGAAATAGGCCCTCAGCAGGGGCAGCTCGGCATCGCTGCTGTAATCTTCGGCCGCTTTTCTGATCAGCCCCTCGACCTCGGGCGCATCCGGCCGGTCGAAATACAAATCCTTCGCTTCAAAATCGAGCAGATCCATTTATTCCCCCACCGCGCGTTTCATGACTATTTCCTGCTCGTTGGCGCATAGGCTCTCCGCTTCGCACTCCTCGCAGTGATGCTCGTGCAGGACCTTGCTGGTTTCGGTCTGTCTGGCTTCCAGCTCGTCGATGCGGTCCATCAGGCAGCTGATAGCCTTGCCGACCGGATCGGGAACCAGATGATGGTCCAGATCGATGCCATGCCGGTTCTGTATCTTGGTGCCCTTGCTTTGTATGACGCGGCCGGGGATGCCCACGACCGTGCAGCAGGGCGGCACATCCTTGACCACCACGGAGTTCGCCCCGACGCGCACGTTGTCGCCCAGGGAGATGGCGCCCAGCACCTTGGCGCCGGAGCCGACCAACACGTTGTTACCCAGCGTCGGATGACGTTTTTCCTTGTTCCAGGTGGTGCCGCCCAGGGTCACGCCGTGGTAGAGCGTGACATCATTGCCGACGATCGTGGTTTCGCCGATCACAACGCCCAGGCCATGGTCGATGAACAGGCGCCGGCCGATGGTCGCGCCGGGGTGGATATCGACGTTGGTCAGCATTCTGGCGACCGACGCGAGGATGCGCGCCGGCAATTTCCAGCCGGCTTGCCATAATCGATGATTCACCCGATGAAACAGCGTCGCATGCACGCCCGGATAAGTCAGCAGGATTTCCCAGACACTGTGCGCGGCCGGATCGCGGGCGAACACGCAGTGAATATCTTCATGCCATTGCGCCATCAGACTTAGCGGCGCGGTCCCGCTGTTGTCGCGCTTATCAAGGGCCGTGGAAACCATCAGCTTAGGCTCCAGCTCGTTTTGCCGGGCACCGGCGGCGCGGGTATCCTGAAAAAGGAACCGGGATAGCGATCATCGCCCTGCTCCTGCCGGTGGGATGCCGCCGGCAGCGGTTGCCGGGGCACTTCAACGGTTTGGTCCGCTACGGGTTGTTTGTATTGATCATTCATAGCAATAGCCTCCGGAGAGATTTTGATGAAACTGGTTCAGGTCGGCAGCGGTCGGCGAGGTTTTCGTCCGGCTGACGAACAGGCGGACCTCGGTCAGCAGTTGCTGCGCCTGCAGGCGCGTCAGTTGAATGCCCAATTGTCGATAGGCATGCATGACGCCGCGCGTGCCCGAGTGCTTGCCCAGGACCAGTTGGTGGCTGCGTCCGACGATAGCCGGATCGACGCCCTGATAATTGTTCGGGTCTTTCAGCAGGCCGTCGACATGGATGCCCGCTTCATGACTGAATACGGCCTTGCCGATCAGGCTCTTGCGACTGCCGATGGCATCGCCGGAAGCGCTGGCGACCAGCTCGGATACAACGGTGAACCGGGACAGATCGATCCCGGTTTCGAGGCCGTATAGCTGCTTCAGACCGACCACGACTTCTTCCAGCGCGGCATTGCCGGCCCGCTCGCCCAGTCCGTTGACCGTGGTGTTCAGATGGGTGGCACCGGCCATGGCCGCGGCCAGGGTATTGGCCGTGGCCAGCCCCAGATCGTCGTGCGCGTGCATTTCGATTTCCAGATCGGTTGCGGCACGCAGGGTCTTGATCGTTGCAAACACGCCGAACGGTTCCATGATGCCGACCGTATCGGCGAAGCGGATGCGGCTTGCTCCCGCTTTTTGGGCGGCTTCGGCCATTTTTATCAGAAACCCGGTATCGGCGCGCGAGGCGTCTTCCATGCCGACACAGACCTCCAGGCCCAGGTCGCGCGCTTCGCGGACACAGGCGGCAATGGTCTTGAGCACCCATGACCGGCTTTGTTTCAGCTTGTGTTTGATATGCTGGTCCGACGCTGAAATCGACAAATCGACTTTATCGACATTAAGATTCAGGCAGGCCCGCAAATCCTCGCGCCGCATTCTGGACCAGACCAGCAGTTTCGAGGGCAACCCCAGGGCCGCGATGGCTTTGATCTCCTCGCGCTCAAACTCGCCCATGGCCGGAATACCGATTTCCAGTTCCGGCACACCCAACGCCGCCAGCTGGCTGGCAATCGCCAGCTTTTCCTCCAGCGAAAAGGCGACGCCGGCCGATTGCTCGCCGTCCCTGAGCGTGGTGTCGTCAATGATGATGGTGCGAGGTTGAGTGTTCATAATTCACGTAGGGTACGCACCGCGTACCATTTGTTGAGTTTTAATCAAGGTACGCGGTGCGTACCCTACATTTTCTATCATGCATACGTCGGCTGGAACGCCTGCTCAGGATTGGCGACCGGTCCGTTGCCGTCCCAGTAAGGCGACAGCTTACGCAGGTTGGCGGCGATGTCGGGCATCACTTTCAGCACCTCGTCGACTTCCTCCATCGTGTTGTAGCGCGAGAACGAGAAGCGAATGGTGCCGTGCGCGGCCGTATAAGGGATATCCATGGCCCGCATCACATGCGACGGCTCCAGCGATCCCGAGGTGCAGGCCGAGCCGCTGGAGGCGGCGATGCCGGCTTTGTTCAGCAGCATCAGAATGGCTTCGCCCTCGATATATTCAAACGCGATATCGGTGGTGTTGGGCAGGCGGTTTTCGACGTCGCCGGTGATAAAGCAGTTCGGGATCAGCTCGACAATGCTGCGTTCCAGCCGGTCGCGCATGGCTTTGACTACGGTGTTCTCGTGTTCGATATTCGCCAGCGCCAGTTCGCAGGCTTTGCCGAGGCCGACGATGGCCGCCGAATTTTCGGTGCCGGCGCGCCGTCCGCGCTCCTGATGGCCGCCGCGCAGCAACGGACGGAATCGCGTGCCGCGCCGCAGGTACAGCACGCCGATGCCTTTGGGCGCGTGCAGCTTGTGGCCGGACAACGACAGCATGTCGATCTTGGTGTCCTTCAGCATCATCGGAATCTTGCCGACCGCCTGGACCGCGTCAGTGTGGAACATGACGCCGGCGGCATGGGCCATCTCGGCCATTTCCACGACCGGGAACAGCGTGCCGGTTTCGTTGTTGGCCCACATGACCGAGACGATGGCGACACGATCGGACAACAGGCTCTTGTAAGCGTCCAGATCCAGGCGCCCGATCTTGTCCACGGGCATCCGGTGGATGGTGTAGCCTTCTTTTTCCAGATACTCGCACAGGCTCAATATGGCCGGATGCTCGACCGTCGTGGTAATGATTTCCTTTCTGTCAGGCTGCGCCTTGATGGCGGACAAAATAGCCGTCGAGTCGGATTCGGTGCCGCAGGAAGTGAAGATGATCTCCGAATCGTGTTCGCAGCCTATCAACTCCTGAACCTGGTGGCGCGCCTGCTTGATGCCCTTGGCGACGCCGTCGGCGAAGCGGTGGATGGATGACGGGTTGCCGAACTGTTCGGTGAAGTACGGCAACATCGCTTCAACCACCAGCGGATCAACCCGCGTGGTGGCATTGTTATCGAGATAGATGGCGTTCATGGCTTACGCTCCTGCCGCAGCGGCTTTGGGCATTTGTGACGCGGGGACGACCTTGATGAATTCGCCCAGTTCTTCCATCAGCCGTTGCTGAATGCCGCCGATCGTCATCGCGGCCATCTGGCAGCCGCTGCAGGCACCGGTCATGTTGACATAGGCGGTGTTACCGATGACTTCGACCAGTTCCACATTGCCGCCGTCAGCCATCAGTTGCGGCCTTAACTTATCCAGCACCTCTTCAATTTTCTTGATGCGTTGCAAGTTGGTCATCGGCATTTTTTCCTTGGCCGACGCGGCCACCTCAATCGGCGCGGCGTTCGGGTCGAATTTCTCGCCCCGCTCGGCCAGCACTTTCGTCAGGATGCCCTCGATGTCTTCATGGCAGGCCGCGCAGCCGCCGCCCGCTTTGGTGAAGTTGGTGACATCCTCGACCGTGCGCAGGTTATTGGCCACGACCATTTCCTCGATCATGACGGCATCGATCGCAAAGCATTTGCAGATCAGCGCGCCTTCTTCATGATCGTCCTTCCATTCCTCGCCGCGATAGTTCGCCACGGCGGCCTGCAGGGCTTCGCGTCCCATGACCGAACAGTGCATTTTTTCCGGCGGCAGGCCGTCCAGCTCGTTGGCGATATCCTGGTTGGTCACTTTCAGCGCCTCGTCCAGCGTCAGGCCCTTGATGATTTCGGTCAGCACCGAGGACGAGGCGATCGCGGAGCCGCAGCCGAAAGTCTGGAAACCGGCATCCTCGATAGTCTCGGTTTCCTCGTTAACGCGCAGCGTCAGTCTCAACGCATCGCCGCAACTGATTGAGCCGACCTCGCCGATCGCATTCGCATCAGCAACAGCCCCGGCATTTTTAGGGTTGAAAAAATGTTCTTGGACTTTTTCTGAGTAATCCCACATCGTTTAATCCTCCAGAAAATAATAAATTAGGGCTGTTAAGAGCACGTATTAAACGACGTGCCGCAGGCACAACTTTTAACGGCGTTAGGGTTGCTGAACTTGAACCCTGATCCTTCCAGGCTGTCGATAAAATCGACAGACATGCCGTCCAGCATTGGCATGCTGTCAGGCCCGACAAAGACCTTGACGCTTCCGCAATCGATAACGGTATCTTCTTCGTTCTGATTGTCTTCGAGTTTCAAACCGTATTGCAGACCGGAACAGCCGCCATCGGTTACTTCAATCCGTAAGCCGGCGGTTGGCTTGTCGGAGCCGGCGATAAAACGCCCAACAGCGTTAATAGCGTTTTCAGTTAATGTAATCATGTAAGTCTCCTGAATGGGTTTGGCATCGTTCTTGTAAACACTTATAGCAACCTGTATGCCATCAGCTTTTTTAATTATTTAATGCGTTGTTTAATAAAGAATAAATAAAGCATGCTTAGGATGTAAGGCGGGGCGGGAACAGGTTCTAAACTAACAATCACGTACACTTTGTAGGCTTTACTACAAAACAACCGGAAGCTTTGAGGAGATAAATCATGAGAATAGAAGATCTGGATATAGGCGATGTTGTTTTTGCCGCTCACGCGATCACCGATGACGGCTCCATACCGAATGGCCTGGAAGGCGAAGTGCTGGCCGAAGCCGGCGCGCGCGGCGTCATCACCATGATTGGCCACGTGGAGGAGCAACCGGAACGCAGCGTTTTTCTGGTACGCTTTGAAGACAAGAACATGACCCTGGGCAGCCCGATCGGATGCTGGGCCGAGGATCTGACCGTGGAGAGCCGGCATGAGACGATGCCGGGCGGGTTTGAACTTTCGTAGTTTTTTATGCCGGCTTTTCGCTAAGGCTCCAACCCAGCCGACCCATGGAGCAGCATTTAACAATATCATTAAATATGAACGAGCAAACACAGACCGTTATCAACTACCACCATCGCACCAAACACCAGCTGGAGCGCTATGCAAAAGGCCCGGAAACGCTGGACTGGGACGACCAGCCCGATCCGTACCGGCGCTTTGCCGGCTGCGAATCGGTGCCGCTGCCCGAGCCGGGCGCCGAACTGCCCGTCCTGTTTACCGAACTGGATAGTCCCCAGGCCATCGAACCCCAGCCATTGACCCTGAAGACGCTGGGGTTGCTGCTGGAGCTGTCCTTCGGCCTGTCGGCCTGGAAACAGTACGGCCCGGACCGCTGGGCCCTGCGCTGCAATCCGTCCAGCGGCAACCTGCATCCGACCGAGGCCTATCTGATCAATACCGACAGCTCGCTGATCCAGCCGGGCGTTTACCATTACGTCAGCCATGATCACCATCTGGAGCGGCGCGCCCTGTTTACCGCTGACCTGGACAATGCCGGCATCCTGATCGGCCTCAGTTCGCTGCACTGGCGCGAAGCCTGGAAATACGGCGAGCGGGCTTACCGCTACTGCCAGCATGATATCGGCCATGCGCTGGGCGCCTTGCGCTATGCCGCGGCCGCCTTGGGCTGGTCGGTCGAATTGCTGGCCGAATACGCCGATGACGACATAGCCGCGCTGCTGGGGCTTGACCGGCTTGAGGATTTCAAACCGAATGAGCGGGAATTGCCCGACGTGATCTGCCGCATACGCACGACTGCCGACGCCTGCTCGTTTGGAATCGATACTTTGTCGGAAATCCAACAATCGGCTGCCTGGTCAGGCCGGGCGCGCAGTCTGAACGCCTATCACATGTACAAATGGCCGGTCATAGACGAAGTAGCCGCCGCGGCGGCCAAGCCGCGCACCGGGGAACCGCGCTGGCAGGCCGAGCCACAGCCGGTCGTCAACACATCCTGCCGGCAAACGGCAACGGCCATCATTCGCCAGCGCCGCAGCGCCCAGCATTTCGATGGTAAGACCACCCTGCCGCGGGCCGATTTTTTCCGGCTGCTGAGCGCGGTCCTGCCGGGCCGCAAGCCGCCTTTCGACCTGTGGCGATGGCCGGCGAAAGTCCATCTGTTTATCTTCGTCCACCACGTTGAAGGCCTGGCGCCCGGGCTGTATGCCCTGCCCCGCGCGCCTGACGCCATCGAACCGCTACAGGCGGCCACGCTTGCGGACTTTGACTGGCAACCGGTATCGGACATCCTGCCGTTGTATCATCTCTATATGGGCGATTGCCGGCAGATCGCCAAATCGCTGTCCTGCCACCAGGCGATAGCCAGCAACAGCGCCTTCAGCCTGGCCATGGTCGCCGAATTCAACCTCGCCGATCAGCCCTGGACCTACCGGCGCCTGTTCTGGGAGTGCGGGCTGATCGGCCAGGCGCTGTATCTGGAAGCCGAAGCGGCAGGCGTGCGCGGCACCGGCATCGGCTGCTATTTTGACGACAGCGTGCATGAAATTTTCGGCATCAAGGACGACCGGTTCCAGAGCCTGTACCATTTTACCGTCGGCACGCCGCTGGAAGACAAGCGGATACAGACGCTGCCGGCTTATGCGCATTTGCAGGAATAGAAAGGAGCCGCTGCGCTTTGACAGGACTCGGTTTAGGTTTTAATCTGCCGCTGATGCCACACGCATGTCCCGCCTGACAACAATAAACAACAAGCATTAAGCACAAGGTGATTTTATGAAAAGCAACAATCAGGTCATCGACCAGTTGAATCAGTTACTGGCCGGCGAATTGACCGCCATGGATCAGTATTTTATCCATTCGCGCATGTACGAAAACTGGGGCTTCACCAAACTGTACGAGCGCATCAATCATGAAATGCAGGACGAAACGGGCCATGCCGACTCCCTGATCAAGCGCATTCTGTTCCTTGAGGGCGTACCGAATCTGTCGGTCCGCAATCCTCTGACCGTCGGCGGCACGGTGCCGGCCATGCTGAAAAACGATCTCGACGTGGAAATGAGCGTGATCAGCGCCCTGAAGGACGTCATCGCCTATTGCGAATCGGTCAACGACTATGTCACGCGCGAGATGCTGGAAGGCATGCTGCAGGATACCGAGGACGACCACGCTCATTGGCTGGAGCAGCAACTGAACCTGATCGACAGAATCGGTCTGGAGAACTATTTGCAGTCGCAGATGTAGCCGGAAGACCGGCGTCATCACCCCGGCCTGCACCGCTGAAAGAGCGCAGGCCGGGCGGATTCTCATCAAGATAGGGGCGAAAATGGTTAACATTGTCTATCTGGTTATTGCTTACAAAAACCTTGAGCAAATGATTCGCCTTGTCAATCGTTTGAATGCGCCGAATGTTCAATTTTTAATTCATATCGACAAGAAAACCGACGAGGATTACCTGACAGGCGCACAGCAGGCTCTCAGGGATTATCCCAACTGTTACTTCATAAAAAGAGAAACCGTATATTGGGGCGCATGGGGGCTGACCCAGGTGTCGCTTAACGCTATTCACTATATTGAAGCGCATGACTTAAAGTGCGATTTTTTAATTTATATGAGCGGGCAGGACTACCCGCTACAGAGCAATGACCGCATTCATGCTTTCTTCGAAAACCATCAGGGCAAACAGTTTCTGGATCATTTCACCTTGCCGTATGAACATTGGCCGGGACGCGGCGGGCTGAACCGCGTGGAGCTTTATCATTTCCAACTGGGCAGTAAAACCCTGGTCTATCCCCCCTTTGCCGGGCGCGATTCCCCGCCAAGACTTTTAAAGCCGATCATGCCCTTTTTTTCCTTCAAACCGCGCAAATTGCCCGGCGGTTACCGATTTTACGGCGGTTCCGCGGCGATCATTCTTGCCCGCAGCGGCATCACTTATATCGACCAGTTCGTAAAAACGGATCTGGGACAACGGATAGTGAACTTCTATACTCGGACAACAAATGCCGATGAAATGTTTTTTCAAACGGTAATGATGAATTCCAGCATGGGAAATACCGTCGTGAATGACGAACTGCGCTTTACGGATTGGTCGAAAAAAGGCGCGCATCCGGAAATTCTTACCAAACATGATTACCAACGTTTAAAGGATTCAGGCCACTTATTTGCCAGGAAATTTGATGTTCAAGTTGATGCCGAGATTCTTGATCTGCTGGATGAAGGCAGTGATTGAAATGGACCAGGCTTAACATTCGCTTTGCGGCAATCAAGCCCATTCCATTGACCGGCCGGTCCTGCCGGCCGTGCGCCCGGCCTTATCTGGAATTTTTTTCCAGTGCCGTCTGGCAGGCCAGACAATACTTGCAGGCAATAGCCTTGCGGCGGCTTTCCGGTATCGGCTCACCGCATTCTTCACATTCGACAGCCGACTCGCCGGTATAGATCGACTTTCGCGTTTCTTCGATAAAGAGCGTGGTCATTTGATCCATGCGCTCAATGATGGCGTCGGTTCCGCCTGCCCATGCTGATGACATATTGATTTCACTTATTAATTAAGTTATGGAATTGATAACAGGTTGTTTTAAGCGTTCAGCTTTTTGCGCCATTTAGACGCGTCAATCAACCCGCTGTTTCAAAATTACTTTAAAGTTTGCAGCGCTTAACTGTCAACCGCTGCATGCTCAGTGCCTGATCGACAAGGCCAGACGGCGGTCGCTATCGACCAGCTCGACCCTCGCGCCCAGCAGCCGGCTTTCCCTGTCCACTTCCTGCTGCAGCCATAGCGCATCTTTGGGCGATGCGTGATTCAACCGGAAGCGTTTGATTTGCATGGGCAACATCATCAAGTCGGCCAACTCGCCTGTCGCCGGATCCAGAGTGACAAAGTACATCAAAGAGAGATCGCCCCGGAATTCCTCATAGCCCGAGATACCCTCATAATCGTTCAGAAAGTCGCCGCAGCCGTAGATGATCGGTTTGCCCTGATAGACCTCGATGCCCTTGGGATGATGCGATGAATGGCCGTGCACCACGTCCACATGGGCCAGATCTATCAGCCGATGCGCGAATTCCCGGTGCGTATTCAATATCTTGTAGCCCCAGTTGCCGCCCCAGTGTATCGAGGCCACCACACAATCGCCTTTCCGCTTGAGACCCGAGATCCGCTCGGCGATACGGCTCACCGTGTGCTCGGATAAATCCGGCAGCAGATTCACGCCCGGACTGTCGCCGCGGGCGCCCCACTCCCAGGGAATGCCGCTGCTGTCATCGCCGAAGCCGAACACCAGCACGCGGCCTTTCCCTGCCAGGTCGATAATCGCCGGCGCCTGGGCTTCCTGCTGGTTCCGGCCCGCTCCCGCCACCTTGAGACTGGCGTCGGCCAGCGTGGTCAACGTCTCCTTCAAGCCGGCATGTCCCCAGTCCAGGACATGATTGTTGGCCAGCACGCAACAGTCGATATCCGCTGCCGTAATGCAGGGCATGTTTTCCGGGTGCATCCGGTAATGAATGCCCTTCCCCGGCCAGAAGTCAGAACTGGTCGTCACCGCCGTTTCAAGGTTGATGATGCGGGCATCCGGGGCGACACGCCGGAGCGCTTCAAGCGCATCCCCCCAGATATAGTCGAAACCGACCGGTTTCGGAATCGGGCCGTTGGCTTCCTCGGCGATCTGCACATAGCCCCGGGCGGAATTCATGTAAAACTCATGAATCCTCGGGACGGAGGGATGAGGCAGCACCTGGTCGATGCCCCGGCCGGTCATCACGTCTCCGCACAGAAATAGCGTGATCGTTGGGTTGGTGCGGGAACCCGTCCCGGATGATTCAAGGCCTTGATCGAATCTCATTGCTTTTCTGTCCGTCGCCGAACGCGTTTCACTCGCGCCCAAAGCAAGCGCCGTGAATCCGGCCAGTCTCAGGAACTCCCTTCGCGTTCTCGGCTTTGGCCGCTGATCATTCATCGCCGGCGATAGGGGTTGGTTGATGCGTCATTGCCCGTCACTCCAGTAAAAGCGTTAAACATTAGGTCAAAGACGCGCCGATAAGTTTCGCGGGTATCGGGATAGATCCATGAGGTGCGGCGGTCATAAGAATAATCTTACGCTACGTAGACATCAGGACACCGCCTTGAAACTGCGATTTGAAGACCGAATCCAAGCCGGGCGCCTGCTGGGGCAGGCGCTGCATAAGTATGCCAAACGACCGGACGTGACAATTCTCGCCCTGCCCCGCGGCGGCGTTCCGGTAGGCTTCGAGGTCGCCCAGGCAATCAACGCGCCGCTGGATATCATGCTGGTGCGCAAACTGGGAACGCCCGGAAACGAGGAACTGGCCATGGGCGCCATCGCCAGCGGCGGCGTGTGCGTGCTCAATTCCGATTTGGTGGCGGCGTTTAATATCAGTCAAGAGCTCATCGAAGCCGTCGCCAGAAAAGAGCAGCAGGAACTGGAGCGGCGCGAACGGGCCTATCGGGGCGATCATCCCGCTCCCGCCATAGAAGATCGCTGCCTGATTCTGGTCGATGATGGCTTGGCCACCGGGGCCAGCATGCGCGCCGCCGTCGCCGCCCTGAAGCAACGCAAGCCAGCCTCTATCGTGGTCGCCATTCCCGTGGCCCCGCCTGATACGGTGGAGATTCTGAAAGAGGAAGCCGATGAGGTGGTCTGCCTGGCCACGCCCGAGCCATTTTTGGCCGTCGGCCGCTGGTACGAGGATTTTTCCCAGACCAGCGATGAGGATGTCAAAGCGTTCCTCGCGCGCGCCTGGGCGATGGAATCCGATCTCAACCCAATGGAGCAACCATGACTCATCCCGCTTCCTCACTCTCCGTCGATATCAACATGGCATTTGCAGACATCTCCCTTGACGGCTACCTGACTGTTCCCGAACACGCGAAGGGCCTGGTGATCTTCGCCCATGGCAGCGGCAGCAGCCGGTTCAGCCAGCGCAATCGCTTCGTGGCAGAATTCTTGAACGAGGCCGAGCTTGCCACGCTGCTTTTCGACCTCTTGACCCCCGCAGAGGAGGACATCGATCTGCGCACGCGCGAGTTTCGCTTCGATATCGACCTGCTGACCGAGCGGCTGATTGGCGTGATCGACTGGGCCGGCCGGAATGCGACGACAGCCGGGTTTCCCATCGGGCTGTTCGGGGCCAGCACCGGCGCGGCCGCGGCACTGGGCGCCGCCGCTGAGCGCGCCGACAAGGTGGCCGCCATGGTTTCGCGCGGCGGCCGGCCGGATCTGGCTGCGCGCCATCTGGCACAGGTTAAGGCGCCTGCGTTGTTGATCGTGGGCGGTGAAGACACTGTGGTCATCGATCTTAATCAACAGGCGGCCGGGCAACTGACGGTTGAACATCGCCTGGAGATCGTTCCCGGCGCCACGCATCTGTTCGAGGAAGCGGGCAAACTGGAACAGGTCGCGCGGCTCACGCGCGACTGGTTCCTGCATTATCTGGCCGGCCTATGAATCTCGACGCGATGCGACTGTTTGCGCTGAGCGAGACCCAGGCGCTCGGGGCAAGCATCGGCGCCGCGCTCGGCATACCGCTGACTCCGCACGAGGAACGGGATTTTGAAGACGGCGAGCACAAGACGCGCCCGCTGGAAAGCGTGCGCGGCTGCGATGTGTTCGTGATCCAGTCGCTGTACAGCGAGCCTGGTAAAAGCGTCAACGACAAGCTGTGCCGTCTGCTGTTTTTCATCGGCGCCCTGAAGGATGCCTCGGCGCGGACGGTGACCGCCGTCCTGCCCTACCTCGGCTATGCGCGCAAGGACCGGAAAACCAAGACCCGCGATCCGGTAACCACCCGCTATATGGCGCAACTGCTGGAGGCCGTGGGAACCGATCGGGTGCTGACCCTCGACGTGCATAACCTGGCCGCTTTCCAGAACGCTTTCCGCTGCCACACGGACCATCTGGAAGCCAAAAAGCTGTTCGTCGAGCATTTCGCGGCCCGGATGACTGATGCCGAGCTGGTCGTGGTCTCGCCCGACGTCGGTGGCGTCAAGCGGGCGGAACTGTTTCGCGATGCGCTGAGCCAGCGCTTGAGCCGGCCGGCCGGCAGCGCTTTCATGGAGAAACAGCGCAGCGCCGGCATCGTCAGCGGCGAAGCGCTGGTAGGCGATGTCAACGGCAAGACCGCCATTATCATCGACGACATGATCAGCACCGGCGGCACGATCGCACGGACCGCGCACGCCTGCCGCGACCGGGGCGCACAAAGCGTTCATGCCGCCGCCAGCCACGGCCTTTTCGTGGGCAAGGCCGATCAGGTCGCGGCCGATCCTGCCCTGGACAGTCTGGTGGTCACCAATACGCTGCCGCCGTTCCGGCTCGACCCGGAACTGGCGCGCAGCCGGCTGACGGTGCTGGATGTGTCGCCGCTATTGGCGGATGCCATCTGGCATATCCATAACAGCGGTTCCCTCGTGGAACTCCTGTAACGAGTCAGACGCAAAAAGCACGTCACCAACAACGTACATACTGCTCTGCCAGAGCCAGGTAGGAGCCGGCGAGATCGTGCCAACGCCGATGATCCCGAATGTCGTGGTCCACGGTGTGCCATACCGCGATCTTGGCGCGCAAACAGGCGCGGAAAGCCTTGTAAAATCCTATCAGTTCAGCGGGACAAGCATCGCCTGTCGCTGTCGTGTAGTACGCCAGCACCTGGTCGCCGATGCCCGGAACACCGAGACGCTCGCATTCCAGGGCCAGATAGGCCAATTCGTCCACGGGGTCGAGGATACGGAACTGCCGGTTGAATTCCAGGCAATCGATGATCACCGGCGCGGGCAGCAAGCAGATATGCTGCGGCCTGAGGTCGCCATGCGCATCGATGATGCGCCCGTCACTCGCCCGCTGTTCAAGAAGACGGCCCTGTTCCGTCAGAAACCGTCTTTGCGCCGCCGCAAGCTGCGCCACCTGCGCGCCGGACAAAGCGTACCCGGCGTCACTCAACTCGGTCAGGTTGCTCTGGATATCCGCCTCGAACCGGCGTCGATACTCGGCCGGGCTTATCGTTAAGGCTGGCGAATCCCGATAGAAACGGGCCAGCACCTGGCTCACCTTCCGCACATCCTCGGCATCGACCGTTCCCGAACGAATCGCAACGTCAAGCATGCGCTCTTCAGGCAGGCGGCGCATCTGAACAAGCCAATCCACCACCTGGCCTTCGCCGTCCAGCCTCAGGCTGCCATCGGCTTCCAGCGTGAGTGGCACGGTGCCGAGATAAACGTGCCCGGCTAACCGCCGGTTGAGACGTATCTCGCGTTCGCAGTTCTTGTGCCGGGCTTCCAGGGTGCTGAAGTCCAGGTAGTCATACTTAACGGGTTTCTTCAGCTTGTAAACCAGCCTTTCTGTCAGAAAAACCCAGGACATATGGGTTTTGACGACCTCGACGCGCGCCGGCTTGTCCGGATAGCTGTCCGGTTGCCGGAGAAAGGCTACTTTTTCATCAATATGCATGGTGCATGTTTTCCTGTAGCGACCGCATTCAGTAAGCCGGGTTCGAATACCTCACTATGCGTTTCATTGTTCGCCTCCGGTATCATTAATTACTGTTAAGACAAGGGGCTGAAGGGAAAGTGCGGCCCTGGGGAATAGCCGGAGCTGGAGATTTGCTAGAATCCGATAATCTGGGCAAGGAAGCGCCGGGCTCACCACTCCGGCTTCTGCCATTTGATCATGACATTTTGGAAACATGCTTTAGCGCAAAGAATATAACGACTGCGGGCATAAGCAGTGCCATGGTGCTCCATAGTCCCATGGCAAGCAAAACAACCTGATTGAGCGCCACTAAACCTGTATAGGTATAAACAGCCCATTTTTTCATCATCCACAAGCCGATCATGCACACTAGCCCTATAAGAGAGGTAAGACCTATGTAGATTGGATACCAGGAGCCGATTTGCTGCGCTACCGGTGAGAAAATCATAGGCACGGCTAACAGTGTCCCTATGAAGCCAAGCACACAGATGATTGTTATTGCGATCGGGCGTTCGGCTGTTTCTGTGAATTCGTTCATAACATGTTTTCCTTATTATTAATGTTTAACCACTTGGTTCAACCGTGCCCATGCATCAATTAGGTACTGGGAGCTGCAATGCGTCTCCGGCATTGGCAGGAAGTAATCGTCAGCCACAGTACTGAAGCGGGAAAGCGTTTGCAACCCCGCCCCTAACGTTCCAGCGATATCTGAGCCAGGCGGCTGCGCTTAAACAGTATCAAACGTTTTAAACGGGACAATATGCCCCGTCCGGCAGGAGTTTTCAACAACTTGCATTATTTTCTCCGCGTCCTCTGCAGCCGGACCGACAGAATGCATCAGACGGCTAAATCATCGGTTGTTTACAGCCAGTTTCAGGCTAAATCCAATGAGCGGCATGTCCGCAAGCCGGCTGAACTCTTGTGTCGGAGTCACAGAATCCTTGACCTTCGCATCCATCGGAACTTCCTGCCGAACCGGTAGTTTTCGCCCTCCACGCTGATGAGTATTGTCTCGCCCGGAAAAGGCACCGATTCCTGAATCCGCTGCAAGACCTCTGCCGAACGCCGCTGGCTATGCAACTGAAAGAAACGGGTGACGCGATAACCCAACACATAGCAGGGCAGATGCGTGAGGTACTTGACGCGCTTTCTTACGAAGTAAACCTTGCGCAAGCCGGGTATGGCTGCCAGTGCGGCGCGCAGTTCAGCGGCTTCGGCATCAGAAAGCCCATGGTGCTCGAAGCGGTCGGTCAGCAATAATTGGTTGCGCTCTTTATGGGCTGCCTCCTGTAATTGCGAACGCTCGAGCAGCCGCTGGTGCCAGGTTTGGGCCTCTTCTTTTCCGCCGTTGTGCCAGTGGTAATCGCGCAGCAGTTCGCAGCCTTCCAGGATGGTGTTCTCATCGAGGCGCATAGCCTGTTCGATCAACCTACAGCCGCCGGCATCATTTCGACCCAGCAGGCGAGCGCCCAGGCTGAGGCAGACCAGCGGATCATCCGGGGCGCGTTCGTGCAGGGCCCGGAACTGGGCCAGTGCATCATCGAAGTCATTGCCGGTGGTTTCGGTGAGTCTTGCGCGATCATATGCCTCCTGCACCGTCAGTTCCGCATCGCTCTCGAATAACCTGTTCAACTCGGCCAGCTGGCGGCGGTCGTTCTGAACCTGCAGATAACGGTTCTGCCAGGAAGGCAGGATATTATCCTTCCAACGCCGATCAAAACTTTCGGTAATGGCTTTCAACGCGAAGCCGAGAAGCCGGTCGGCGGACTGCCCTATGCCTGGAAGGGCCAGGCGCGGCGACTCGTTAATCGCCTTCAGACGGTCACTCAGTGCAGGATGGGTATCAGCCGAATCTGTTTGCAAGGCCATCGCCTGATCCAGCCATTCTTGGGTCGATATTTCGTCCAGTTCCGTGGCTACCCCCTGCCCCATGCCAAAGTAAGGAGCGAAGTTAGGGATCGGCTGTTCATCGGCCTGTTTATGGATTTGCGGCCAATATTGCTCAGCCAGATAGCTGCCGACGACATTGACGCTGGTAAGGGCTTCGGCAGCCACCTGCGGCGAGGTGAGTCTGGCGGAGGTGGCATCGGCCTCGTATTCATTGGCCCTGGCCATTGGAAAAGAATAGGCATTGAAGTAGGGGGCGAACCAGTTCAGAAAGGGCTTGAAGAGAAAGCCGCCCTGACTCTCGCAGGCATCCAGAACGGCCAGAAGACGGCTCCAGCGCAAACGCTGACGGTAGATCCAGTTGGACATCCGCCCGTGCCC
The DNA here is from genome assembly GCF_000383855.1 of Methylobacter marinus A45. GTDB lineage: Bacteria > Pseudomonadota > Gammaproteobacteria > Methylococcales > Methylomonadaceae > Methylobacter > Methylobacter marinus. The sequence goes on along the minus strand of NZ_KB912877.1, from coordinate 3,060,732 downwards.
CTTGGCCAGATGGCCGAATTCATGCGCGAGCACCGCCTTGAACTGCTCCTCGGTCAACGACTTCATCAGCGGCAGGCCGATCAGCAGGTAATTGCGATGCCAGCCGAAGATGCCCAGGCGAGGCGATTGCACCACACCGGCATTGAAATCATCCGTGATCAGAACATGGTGAAAGCGCGGCGCGCCCAACTGGCAGCGCAATCGGCCAATCATGGCGAACAGCCCAGGCGCCTGTCCGGCCTTGATTTCGGTCCCCTCCGGCGGATCGATCCTAACCCACAGGGCCTTGAGAATCATCCACAGAAAGAAGCCGACGATGATGATCAGCTTCACGGCGAGAAGCTTGAGCACCATGACTGATGCGAGCAACATCCCAAACAGCACAACGATCAATAACAGCATCACGCCAAGATAGGCGTTGCCAAGCATTGCCAGTAAAAACACCTTGAACCGGTAACGTCCCGGGTTGCTCTGCGCCTGGTGCTCAAGCCTGCTGACCAGGGCTTCAAACTGTTCGTTGGTCATCGAGCCTCCCGCCTAACGCTCAGAGCCTCGTGAGAATGGCATGTGACCATTACGTTCCTGCTCATGAGTTCATTTATTGTTGGGATAAAAAAGTGATCGAATATTACTGTCATTTTCGCATCGCCCGTGGGGTTGAGCGACCAGGGTAAGATGACATTGCCAGGCGCAACGGGGACAACAGTCAGCCTGAACGGCTGGTTAAGGGGAATCGGTTTCAATATAGTTTTCAACATCCTTGCTCTCTATAAATTCAGTTTTGCATCATATAATGCAAAGAATTAAATTGGGTTAAAATAATTCAGCGCGTATGCGACAGACTCTTATAGTTTTTCATATTTGTTTTTCTTTAAATTTCCTCTCTGTACACGACAAAAAAGTTAACTTATTGATCTACAAGGAAAGACTTGAAAATCCATCGCTAATCGATTTCACTCTCCTGCGACCAAACACGAGGTGAAGCGTGATTCTAAAAGGACATTTAGGCTGGAGCAAGTGCCGACTGAATTGTTTTGTTAGAATGCTATTGGCGTTAGTGCGACTAAAAGCAGATTAATGCCGGATCGAGTGGACTGGAAATACCCGGGGGCACAAGTGGGGCGACAAGAACCTCAACATTCTCACATTGGGCATCGTCTATAAGGGGGGGGCAATTCCTGTTTATGGGCTGGTGTTGAACAAGCCGGTTAATTCTATCAACAAAGCCGTGAAGGAGTTGCGCTTTTGCGCGGCCGTTTACATATCACATTCGTTAGGTTTGCAATAATAAGGAGAATCCTATGGAAAAAATAGAAACCTTGCAGCAACCGGATAATAGTATCTGGAAAAAAATATATGCTATCTGGAAAATAGCATTCGCTCTTGTTTGTCTTGCTCTTGTTTGTGCAGGAATAATTGGCTATGGGTTTATCTATGCAAAGACTCCAACGGCTAGTTTTGAATACCTGGATAACATTGTATCTCCGGAGAATTTAGGATACTTGGTTAGTTATGGCATTGTGAATGGATTGATTATATGGGGTATTTTCTATGCGCTCATCATCAGAAAGCGAGGAGCCGTAATAAAAGGCTTTTCATTCATAGCCATATTTGTTTGCCTGGAATTAAGTTGTTTTTTCGGTTTTTTAAAACATAGTTCTGAAGCAATGCGGGCGCATTCAGAAATACAAAATCAATATTTGGAATTTGTTAACGCCTCGATTGACTCACAAAATGTGCCTAAAGTTATAGAAAAACCAATAAATACAATACCCAAAGCACATGGCGAGTTTGGCGAAATGGAAAGATTCGTTAAGGAATTCTTGAATCAATTCGTGTCACAGAGGAATGACTATTTGCTCGAGGCGAAAGCCATTGGATGGGATAGCTTATTGGATATGAATCGCTTAAAAGCAGATAAAACATTTGCTGAAAGTAGAGTTAAAATCCGGAAAGCCAGAGAGAATGTCAAAAGATTTAAAGAACAAACAGATATTCTTTATGGAAACCTCGATGAAAAAATAGCTGCTTTGAATATTAGCGAACGTACAAAGAGCAAAATGTTATCGAACTTTAATCAAGGCATGGAAATGGCAAAGAAGGATCTAGATACATTATTGCCATTGGAAGATAAAATCATCGATGAATTCGAGAACATAATAGACTTATTATCCGAAAGAAAAGGGGCTTGGGTCATTGACGGTGAGCATATATCATTTAACAACGATAATGATCTGGAGAGGTTTGATTCTTACATTTCCGCTATTCAAAAAATAGCGAACCGACAAGAAGATTTTAAGCGCCAGAATGCTCAAACATCAAATGCGACTTAGAATTCAAATAAGTCAACCTAAGGAACGTGAATTTTATAACGCCCGCAACTGACTTGTCTTGCCGTCCCTCTTCGGCGTTGCAGGGATGTAGGTAAGGGACGTGAGCACGACTGCATGGATGCAGGAGGTAGAGCAACGCAGGAGCAGTTGCCGACGACTGCATGGACAGGAAATGATCCCGTCATTTCTCTGCATTCACCCCATCCATGGGGATTATGCAGGAGGTAGAGCAACGCATGAGCAGTTGCCGAGGAGCAAATATCTGTCCCGGGGGTCGTCTGTGGTTTTATGAAATATCCAGATTAGTATAAAGCGCCATCCCCCTGCCCCGACTCCAAAAATTAATCCCTTGTTACGAATGCTTTATACTCAACATTTCTCCAATTGGCCCGGTCAAGCCGGCCGTTATCCACTATCGTTTATTGTCAGGAGCCATTATGTACAAACCCGTTACGCCGTTGCTTGCCGCCGATACCTTGATTGAACTGATCGATCTGCCCGGACGGCCGTTTGTTTTGATTGAGCGTGCCAATCCGCCTTATGGCTGGGCCGTGCCGGGCGGGTTTGTCGATGTCGGCGAAACCATGGAGCATGCCGCCATACGCGAGGCGAAGGAGGAAATCAGCCTCGATATCCGGCTGACGGCTTTGTTAGGTCTCTATTCCAATCCCAAGCGCGATCCACGCAATCATACCGTGACGGCCTGTTATGTCGCCGAAGCGCACGGCACGCCCGTGGCGGCGGACGATGCCAAAAACTGCGGGATTTTTACATTCGACAACCTTCCCGCCGAACTGGCTTTCGATCATGCGATGGTGCTGGATGATTACCGTAATTACCGTCTGACCGGCCAGGTCGCGCCGTTGCGGCTATAGGAAGCGGTCGCAAAGCACTGATCGGAACCTTGCACGGCGGCATTTTTGACCCCCATGAAGTGGGTGGTAAGCACTTTAAATTCCGACCGAATGCGGCCTTAATTGCCCCTTAAAATTTGAAACAGCCAAGCTTGTACTGTAACATATTGATAAATAAAATATTTTAAACAAGGAACTACAGACTCCGCTGCGTACGCCTACAACCCTTAGTGGGCGTGGGTTTCACCCAGATTGCAATTATGATTATTTTCTTTGTCCGCTCTTTATTTGTATCTGCTGTGCCGGACTTATTGTCCGTCAGGCAAAACCGCGATATCGCGCAAAACCCTCACCCCGCCGGCGCCCGTATCAAACCCAGGCTGGCAGCCTTATCCACGATGGCAACAGGCAACATCATTCCTATAATTATCGGCGGCACCGGTTATACCCGTAACGCCGGGCTTGCCGCCAACTAACTAATGACAGGTTGGATTACCTGTGGTTTTTTAGCTTCCTTATTTTTCTACAGACGCTTTAAAGCCGCGACAGCCGAGCCACCGGACGGGTGAGTTTTTGCGCGCCCCCCTGGCCACCATGGGTTTCGCCAGCGTTTTGCGCCACTACAGTAAAGCCCTTTCCGAACACGATTATCAGTAACCCGCACAAAAGGAACCAAGAGAACAGCAACATGAATTTTCATAGTGTAGAAAAAATTGGCGGCACCTCCATGAGCAATTATGCCGCGGTACGCGACAACATTATTTTCAAACCCACACGAAGCGCCCAGCCTTATCAGCGCATCTTTGTTGTTTCGGCCTATGCCGGGGTCACCAACGACCTGCTGGAGCATAAAAAAACAGGGCAACCCGGCGTTTTTTCCTTGTTCGCCAACAATGATGACGATGATGGCTGGCGTCAAGCGCTGCAGACTTTAAGAGCAAAAATGCAAGGCATTAATGCCGCTCTCTTTGAAAACGGCGACCTGCTGGCGCAAGCTGATGCCTTTATCGGCGAACGACTCGATGATGCCGAACGCTGTTTAACGGACCTGCATCGTCTCTGCCAGCATGGCCATTTTGCCCTGGATTCTCACCTGGCTACAGTCCGGGAAATGCTTGCCAGTATCGGCGAAGCGCATAGCGCCTGGAACATGGCGCAGCTGTTAAAATGTGACGGGGTTAATGCTTGTTTCATTGATTTAACGGGTTGGAGATCCACGCGGCATTTTGCTTTGGACGATCATATTCAGTTGGCTTTTGAAGGGCTTGATTTCGATACCCAACTGCCCATCGTCACCGGCTATGCGCACAGTGAGGAGGGTTTGATGTCCAGTTTCGACCGGGGCTACAGCGAAATGACATTCAGCCGGATTGCGGTATTGACCCAGGCCCAGGAAGCCGTCATACACAAGGAGTTTCACCTGAGCAGTGCCGACCCGCGGGTGGTAGGTGAAGAAAACACGGTTCCCATTGGCCGCACTAACTATGATGTCGCGGACCAGTTGGCTAACCTGGGAATGGAGGCGATACACCCCAAGGCTGCCAAGGGGCTTCGCCGGAACAATATTCCTTTGCGCGTCAAAAATACGTTTGAACCGGACCACAGCGGCACATTGATTACCGGTGACTACGTCAGCGATACCCCGTGCGTGGAAATTATCGCTGGTTGCAAAAGCGCTTATGCCCTGGAAATTTTCGATCAGGACATGGCGGGTAATATTGATCGATACGATCGCGAAATCCTGACCGCGATACGCCGCTTCAACGCCAGTATCATTGCCAAGGACATTAATGCCAACACCATTACGCATTATCTGTCCACGAACCTGAAAACGATAGAACGGATTCGACGGGTGCTTGAAGAGGCATTTCCTGACTCGGAAATCGACCAGCAGAAAGTGGCCATCGTTTCGGCAATCGGCAGCGATATGCAAGTGCCTGGCATTCTGGCCAAAACAGTGGGGGCTTTAGCCAGCCACAATATCAGTGTGTTGGCCATGCATCAATCCATGCGCCAAGTCGATATGCAGTTTATTATCAATGTCGATGATTATGAACAGGCGATTAAAAGTCTGCATAGCTGCCTGGTTGAGGTCCATGATCATGGTCGGGCCATCTGTCTTGCCTCATAGTGCCATTGCCGCCGTTGCGGCTATCGGCGGATGGGCGTAACGCACCGGAAAAGGCGCGTTACGCGGCGGCGCGTTAGATCACCATGAAGGGGTTGGGCTTGGGATTGGCCAGTATTTTCAATACCGACCGGATATCGGCTTCCAAGATGTTGAGCGTGGTGTAAAGCTCTTCGTTGTCATATTGTTCGTCGAACCGGAAAGACTCGATCATCGGCAGCAATTCCGCTAATTTTGTCTGTAAATTCTCTCTGTCCACTATTTATCGCTCCAAAAGGTCAGAACGGGTTATTGATCGGTTTAGCAGGCAGGCCGCCTGCTGTAAGAGGTTATCTCCAACAGGCAAAAGTCTACGATAAAGACGGTGTTTGTTGAAAGTCTATTTTTGGCGCGAGGCCGGTAGGGATAGCGTGCGGGAGCGCTTTCTATCGGCAGTCTCCTTTACGGCAGCAAGCGAAAGCATATTTCAAAGCCTTCGCGTCCTCGGCACACCGCTACGCTGCTCCTGCGTTGCCTACATAGGGATGTAGGTACTTAGCGTGAGCAGGAGCAGTTTTCTACCTACCTCCTGCATAATCCCCATGGATGGGGTGAATGCAGAGAAATGACGGGATCATTTCCTGTCCCTGCAATCCTTCGTAGTGAAATATTCAGGCGAATCGATTGCTCAGTCTTCAGGACCGTAGCACTTGGCATAATCGGCACAGACATCACAGGACGGCGCGCGGCAAAGGTACAGGCCTTCCGCCTCGCAGAGCTGTTTATACAGGAATTTTTTCCATTTCATGTCCTTGTCGTTTTTGGCGGCCAGCCCGGGAAAATTGTAGCCCAGCATGTCGCTCAACTGGCCGCGGCTCCATAACCCCAAATCCTGCCACAAGTGATCGCTGCCCAGGCACCCGGCCACGATAATGGAAATGATACAGTTGTTTTCAAAGGTGTAGGCCTGACTGTATTGCTTAAGCAGATTGACCAGATCGTCCCGTTCCAGCATGCGGCTGAAATCCGGCCGTATGCCCGAAGGCGCCTGTTCGGGCACGTCGCAACCCGGAAAAAAGTGGCCGACCAGTTCGTTAAACTGCAAGGGCTCAAGGCCCAGATAGTCGGGCAAGGCGCTTGCACCGGCACACCAGCTGGCCACGATGCAGGCCAGCCATTCGTGGTTGGGCGTCGCTATCGCTTGCGATTTCAACCGGGAATACAACCTTTCCCTGTCATCCTGGAGCCGGGGCATGGCAGCCATCATCAATATTCGACCAGAATGTCTTCATCGCGAACGATCATCTGACAGGCCAGACGCCAGGGCGATGGCAGGTCATCGACGATCATCTGCTCCAGCTCTTCCTTGGTGATTTTGCCGGATTGCCTTAATACGGTTTTTTCCTTTTCCGTTAAAGGGCCGCCCATGCGCTCGAGTTTTTTATCGATACTGCTGACTTTAACCAGACAAGTGCCGCATTCGCCGTCTTCGCATTCAAAATTGATCGGAATTTTGTTTTCCCGCGCCAGTTTCAGCACGGTTTGGGTATGGCTGCCAGCGACAGCATAGACGGTTTTGTCCCGGTATTCAGGGCTTGAAAAAGTAACTATGGCCATAACACGTTTCCTTAAAAATTGAGTTGATTATCACGATTTACGGACGGATCCGTTCATACCGGCTTGACGGAGATTTTCCCGCTCAGGACCTGAGCCTGACAAGCCAGGCGGTTATGCTTGCCGGCCATGTTTTCGCGCAGGACCTTGTCCTCCAGCACTGATGGTTCGGTCAGATTGTTCCAGCCGTCGGTGACTTTCATGATGCAGGTGCCGCAATCGCCTTCGCGGCAGCCGTAGGTAATGCCGGAACCGACTTTTTCCGAGATTTCGATAATCCGGGTGCCGGCCGGCGCCGATACGGTGATATTGATGTCTTCAAACGTTATGCTTGCTTTCGCCATGGTGGTATCTCTTTAATGTGGTTAAAAAATTGTAGGGTACGCATCGCGTACCATTGCCAAACCATAAAAGGTACGCGATGCGTACCCTACGCCAGATCAGCCATGTCAATCACTCTGGATTGCCGCACCCCCGTCAGTTCCCGAGCCAATTCCAGACCAAATTCGCGGCAGTTCCGGATTTCTTCCTCGGTCGGAATTAATTTAACGCGCAGCCCCGGAATGGGGACGCGCAATTTGAGACCGCGCAAGCGATCCTCAACCATTTTCACCGCCTCGCCGCTCCAGCCGTAAGACCCGAACACGCCGCCCAGTTTGGTTTTGAGATTGACGACGGCCAGGGACGACAATAAATCCCAAACCGGCTTGACGGCATCGCCGTTGATGGTCGGCGTGCCGAACAACAGGCCGTCCGCGCCCTCGATCAAATCGACGAAAGGGGCTATTTCACCGCCTTCCAGGTCAAACAGGGACACGCGCACGTTGTTGACGGTCATGGCGCCTTCATAGATGGCCTCAGCCATGCGCCGGGTATTGCCGTACGAGCTGATGTAAAAAATCAGCAGGGTTTTGGGGCCTTCGCCGGTTTCGCTTTGCTGGACCGCCCGCGACAGTTCGCGATAGCGATGCACATAGCGTTGCGGTTGATCGCGCAGCAGCGGGCCGTGCGCCGGGGCGATCTGGCTGATGGGCAGCAAGGGCTCGATCAGATCCAGGGCACGGTTTACATGCTCCTTGAACGGCCGCATGATGTGGGCGTAGTAATATTCAAAGGAAAAACGGAAATCGCCGACTTCGTCATTGAACAGGCGCAGGTCGCAAAAGTGGCAGCCGAAGACATCGCCCGAGAACAGGATGCGTTCCTCCGGCAGATAGGTGCATTGCGTATCGGGCCAATGCAGATACGGCGTATGGAAAAATTCAAGCGACCGGTCGCCCAAGGTCACCTGGTCGCCGGTCATCACGGGCGTGAATTCAAATTCGTCCTGCTTCAGCAGGGCCTTGAGCATGGATTGGGCTTTCTGCGAGATATAAAGCTGCGCCTGGGGCGCCCGCCGCATGAGTTCGGGCAAGGCGCCGGTATGGTCGGGCTCCAGATGATTCAGGACGATGACTTTGATTTCGTCATAGCGCGCCACGGTTTCCAGCCGGGCAAAGAAATCCCCGGCAAAATTTTCCTTAACGGTGTCGATAATGGCAACACCTTCGCTGCCCCGCACCGCATAGGCGTTATAGCTGGTGCCATTGGCCGTTTTGAGGATGATGTCGAAGGTACGCAGGGTCGGGTCGAGCGCGCCTATCCAGTGCACCCGCTCCGATAAGGCCACCGCCTGGACCTGTCCATCCTTGATCAGCTGCGGAACTTTGCTCATGGTTGCAACTTGGCTGTTGAGCTTTCGACTGCTTTTCGCCGGCAGCTTTCCAGGTCGCTGTCGATGTTGATCTCGCGCAAGCCGATCCAGCTGTCTATTTTCTGCTGGTCAAAGCCGACCATTCTTTCGTCGCCGACCTGGAGCAGGGGGCGACGAATCAGTAATGGCTCTTCCAGCATCCGCGTCAAGGCCATCTCTTCGCTGATGGCAAGCGGATCAATCTCGCCATGTTTGATAGCCGGGGCGCTGTAGTTAAACCACTGATGCACGGGTTCATTGCCAAAGAAGGCACGCAAGCGTTCCTTCAGCCAGGGCTCGGTCAGTAAATTGCACGCAATCACCTGATGGCCTGCCGCCGTCAGCAGTTTCTTTTGCCGGGTATTGTTGATGCAACCGGGTTTTTCGTAGAAATAGACCGTAGCCACGGCTGTCGTCCTGTGTTTAGTGGGCTTGCAGCTCGGCCATCGCTTCGGCCATTTTTTCCGGCGGAATGCCGGTCAGGGATCCGGGCGGATTGATCGCCTCGCCCAGCGAATTGAGTATGGCCCCTTCTATCGGGCAAATGCTGGCGCATTGATAAACCGGATAGTCGCCTTCGCATTCGGTGCATTTTTTGCTGTTGACCCGAAAATGCGGTTTGGCTTCATAGATCGCCTGGCTGGGGCAAACCGGCTCGCAGGCATAGCAGTTAACGCAGGATTCAATAATTTTTACCGCCATATCAGGCTCCTAAGAATCGCGGGGCATGCATGCCTTGCAGGCATGCATGCCTAAATATTCCAATGATCAGGGTGGGCGCAAGCGCGCTGCCACCCTGTGTTACTGTGCAGCTTTTATGCACTTGCTCTGGCGGCTTCAGGCTTGGCATCCAGCTTGCCCGCCGCGGCCATTTCCTTGTAAACGGCCATGACGGCTTCCTCGATCGGTTCCATGGGATGCTCGCCGTTCGGCTGGATACCGGCCGCTTCCAGCTGTTCCCAAGGTTCATAGCCGACCTTCGAACACAGCACCGCTTCACAGCCCTCCAGCGACCGGATCGTGCGCATCAGGGTCGATTCGGTTTCGCCGCAGGTGGTATCGCCGCCGCAATATTGATCGGCTTTGCGATGACTGATAAAGCGCACGCCGTCCGGCGAGGCTTCATAAATCAGAAATTCCTTGGCATGGCCGAAGTGCATGTTGATCACGCCCTGTCCGCTGGTCGCAACCGCCATCAATACCGGGCGCGTATCAAGCTTGGGTTCTTGCTTGAACTGCTCGACCTTGGCCGCTTTCTCCAGGCGCTTGCTGTCCATCTCGGCCTGAATGGCTTCATGGATGACCTTGCGTTTTTCCATCGCCGCCTGGTAATCGATTTTCATGTCCTCGATCTTGTCCAGCGTGAATTCATCGCCGCGATCCTCGCCGAGCAAGCCTACGGCATCGGCGCGGCATTGACGGCAGTGGCGCATCATGTTCATGTCGCCGGAGCAGGCATCCTGCAGGTCTTGCAATTCATCGGGCGTAGGACCGCGCTGCCCCATCACGCCGTAGAACGTGCCATGCTCGGCTTCGGCGATCAGCGGCATGACGTTGTGCAAAAACGCGCCTTTGGATTTGACGACTTTACTGACTTCAGCCAGATGCTTGTCGTTGACGCCCGGGATCATGACCGAGTTGACTTTAACCAGAATGCCTTTGGCAATCAGCATTTCCAGGCCTTTCTGTTGCTGTTCGATCAGGATTTTCGCGGCTTTTACGCCTTTAATGCGGCGGTTATTCCAGAAGATCCAGGGATAGATTTTCGCACCGATTTCAGGGTCGACCGTATTGATGGTAATCGTGACATGATCGATATTGTGTTTGGACAACTCTTCCACGGCATCGGGCAGAGCCAGGCCGTTAGTGGATACGCACAATTTAATATCGGGCGCTTCCTCGCTCAGCCGGCGGAAGGTTTCGAACGTACGTTCCGGATTCGCGAGCGGATCGCCGGGGCCGGCAATGCCCAATACCGTCATTTGCGGAATGGTGGCGGCCACGGCCATGGTCTTTTTAACGGCCTGATCGGGCGTCAACAGTTCCGAAACCACGCCGGGACGCGATTCATTGGCGCAATCGTATTTACGGTTGCAATAGTGACATTGAATGTTACAGGCGGGCGCCACAGCCACGTGCATTCTGGCGAAATAATGGTGGGCGTCTTCCGAATAGCAGGGATGGTTCTGGACCTTCTCCCGAATTGAATCGGGCAGTTGATCCATTTGATCATCGGTTGAACCACAGGAACCTGCTGAACATCCGCCTGCTGCTTTGGGTGCATCATTGAGTACTGGCAATTCCATAATATTTGACCTCGTAAGTTATGTTTGCATAAAGTAAATGCATAGGCCGTGCCAATATATTATGTTATTGATTTTTAATGCATTTAGTTAGTTTTATGCGGACGATGTCGCAAACACAACAGGTATATAGGCGAGTTTTGTAATCAATCGGACAATGAATCAATCACGCAATCTTTGGTAATAGCCGGGGCAATTTCGCCTGCTTGCTCGCGCTGTCGAGTGCCGCGGCCCAGCACAGGATGCCGCCCTCCCTACCGGCTTCTACGGTAGATGGGCAGTCCCGGCCGCCAGGCACTCCAGCCCGGAGGCCACTCGGGCAGCGATTCATGCACGCCGATCACGAGCAGCCCGTCCGTCGCCAGGCAGGCATCGAGATGATGCAGGATTTCCTGCTGCCGGTCGGCCGAGAAGTAGGTAAACGCCAGATTTCGGCAGAGAATGAGGTCGAAGGGTCCGGTCGGCATGGCTTTACGCAGGTCCTGCACCTTCCAGCTTACCGGTCGGCGGTATTCCGGCTTGATGCAATACTGCCCCTGATCCTCGGTAAAGGCGAGCTCGCGCCAAATCGAAGGCAATTCCCTGAGACTGCTGGCCGGGTAGCACCCGCGCCGGGCTCGCGCGATCTGGGCCGGATCGGCGTCCGTGGCGGTCAGTGAAAACGAGATATCCGGAACCCGCGGCGCGATTTGCAACGCCCAGATCAAGGCCAGCGTGTAGGCTTCCTCGCCAGCGCCGCAGCCTGCGCTCCAGCCATAGAGCCGGAGCCCATTGCGATGTCGACATAGACGGACCAGTTCCGGCAAGCCTTCCCGGGCGAGCACATCGAACATCTGGCGATCGCGGTAAAAACGCGAGATCGTGATCCGACAGAACGTGTCCAGTATCTGCCATTCCTGCTCGTGAGTCGTGAGATAGCGGCGGTAGCCTTCCAGATCAGTCAATTGCAATGTTGCGATACGGCACGCCACGCGCTTGATCACCTGGCGCCGCACTTTCCGGAATCCCGGCCAGCGCAGTCCCAGGCGCGGCAAGGCCCATTGCAGAAAGTCCAGCCATCGCGCCTCCGGCTCGGTCACCGATGAGTCTGGCGGCCGTGACCGAAGCGCGCCGTCGGCATAGCGGTCATTGTCATCATGCTATCTCCGTTGCCTTCAGGTTTTTGATACCGTTTTCATAAGAGCTGAGAATAAAAATCAGACCGCAAAATGGTCGCAGTGATCCCGTTCGTCATCCAACTTCAAGCCACATCGTAATACCATTCCAGCAATTCCTCGCCACCCCAGTTTTCGGCTTCGGCGGGGATGGTTTCGTCTGTTTCGTAGAGTGTCATTTGCCCAGGCTTGGGTGAAGTCACCAATAGGCTTTCGGCATACTCTATCGAGCAGCCTTGTTTGCCTGTGGCGTCTGTTAGCCATTGCGCGGCCATGGCAATGGCTTCTTGCCGGGTCTCGCCGAAGCCGAAGACGGCATAATCGTGTTGCACGTATAAAATAGTCATTGTTTTTTTCCTTGCAGGCAGTCCTCGAATGCCGGGTTTATCAACCCAGCCGACCTCGGTTAAATTTGCTTCATGGTGATATCCAGCACCTGGATGCGATAGGCGATCTGGCGCGGCGTCATGTTGAGCAGCCTTGCGGCCTTGGCCTGCACCCAACCGCTTTGCTCCAGCGCGGCGATCACCCGCTCACGGTCATCGAGCGTTTCATCGTTGACATCGACTGGCAGGGCTTTTTGGGGTTTAAGCACGGCCTGGTGACCGATTTCATCCTCTAGCCCGGTGTTGACCATGACGTCCCTGTCGATCACGCCGTTGGGACTCATGATTGCGGCCCGCTCGAGCCGGTTGGCCAGTTCCCGCACATTGCCGGGCCAGTTGTGCTTCATCAGGATGCGGATAGCGCTGTCCTTGATTTCCAGGTAACGCCCGCCCTGCTGGGCTGATATCCTGCCCAGCAAAAACTCGGCCAGTTGCGGGATGTCTTCGGTTCTGTCGCGCAGGGCCGGCATGTGGATGGGCATGACATTCAGCCTGTAATACAAGTCTTCCCGGAATTTGCCCTCGGTGACCAGTTCTTCCAGATTGCGGTTGGTCGCGGCGATGATGCGCACGTTGACGTTGATGGTCTTGGTGCCGCCCACGCGTTCGAATTCGCCTTCCTGCAGCACGCGCAGCAGCTTGGCCTGGAACGAGGCCGATATCTCGCCGATCTCGTCCAGAAACAGGGTGCCGTTGTCGGCCAGTTCGAAGCGCCCTTTGCGTTGCGTCAGGGCGCCGCTGAAGGCGCCTTTTTCATGGCCGAACAATTCGGATTCCAACAGGGTATCCGGCAGGGCCGCGCAATTGAGCTTCAGGAACGGTCCGCTGGCGCAGCCCGAGTTGAAATGGATGGCATTGGCGACGACTTCCTTACCGGTGCCCGATTCGCCGCGGATCAGGACAGTGGTATTCCATTTGGCGACCTGGCGAATCAAGTCGAACACTTTCAGCATCGGCGGCGAATGGCCAACGATATTTTCAAAGCTGTAGTTCTTGATCAGGGCCTGTTTCAGATGATCCCGCTCGCTGAGCAGATCACGCTGCTTGCGCTCCATGGCCCGAAGCATCTTGACGCTTTGCGCGATCAGATTGGCGACCATTTCCATAAAACGGGCCCGCTCACCCAGGAACAGGCTGTTGGTGGGCTGCGCCGCCAGTACCCCGACCAGCTCGCTTTTTTCCACATAAATGGGTGAGCCTATGAACGGCAACTCGGGATCGTACAGCCCCAGCCTGCCCAAAAAGCGCGGTTCCTCGGCTACTTTTTCGACCACGATGGTGCTGCCGGCATCGAGTATGGTGCCGACCAGTCCCTCGCCCGGCTGGTATCTGACCGGTTGGGCCGGTTTGACGGGGCCGTCGCTGTGCAGGGCCGTGACGACCATGGCATTATTTTCGGTTTCCCGCAATGCAATCATGCCTGAACGCATGCCGGATCTTTTATGCAGAATTTCCAGCACGCCTTGCAGTTTGGCGTGCAAGTCTTGAGTGCTGTTCAAGACCTGACTGATCAAGTATAAGGTGTCCAGTTCGGCTTCTATTAATTCGGTACGCTCAATCATTATACTTACTCGCTATTCCGACACTCTGCGCATGGGGAAACTGATGATAAAGCGGCAACCCTGATGATAATTCGGGTCTATTTCGATCAATCCCTGATGCTGGTTGATGATTTCCTTGACCATGACCAATCCCATACCGGCTTGGTTACCGCCCATGGGTCGCGTGGTATAAAAAGGTTCGAATACTTTGGAGCGCTTATCGGGGGGAATGCCCGGGCCGCTATCTTCTATGCAGACGTAGACCAGGTCGGCATCGGAATCGGTAGTGATTTTAAGCCGCGACTCCCCGGAACCGGATTCGCTCATGGCTTCGATCGCATTATCGATGAGTTGCTTGAACAAGATGCGCAGGCGATTTTCCGAGCCCAGGATCGTCGGCAGCGCCTGCATGGGATGCCAATGCACTTCGATGTCATGGCTCATGAAACGTTGCTCGCTAAGCAGCATCATCTCATGCAGGATTTTGTTAAGATTGACCGGAATAATGGCCGTTTGATAGATCTCGGGGATGCATTTTTGCATGGTCGCAACCGCTTCTTCGCCCGATTTCTGTATTTGCTGCAAAATCTGCAGCAGCCCTTGATGCTGGGCATCGCCCTTATGCCGAAAGATCTGCTCCGCGGCTCGGATCTGGTTCATCGGCATCTGGATCTGGTGCATGGCGCCCAGCAATGTCTCCCTGATACCGCGTACCCGCTCATCCTCGACCATCATGGTTTTCAGGGTCTGGATATGCAGTTCCTCCATTTGCCGGCGTTGTTTGGTTATATCGGTCAGGGTCAGTATCAGATAGCGTTTTGAATTGTCTTCAAAAAAAGCATCGGCATTGACTTCTTTTTCCACGAACCAGTTGCCGGCGCAGGAAAACCAGCGCACGCCCTGATGGCCCCGGGTTTCCACCCGGAACTCCCGGTTATTGAAGCCTTGTTCAGCAAGTTGCAGCTGCTCCCACATGTCGCCCATCTCATTGCGCAACAGCTCCAGGAAATAAAGCCCCGGCTCGCCTTTGTCCAGATCGCTGACCAGCGCCTTATACAGCTGATTATCCAGAATGACCCGGTCATGTTCATCGAGCACGACCATGGCGATCGGCGATGAATTGATCACGGATTCAATCAGCAGTTTTTGGTTGGTGACTTTTTTCTCGAACTCGTAGTCGTTGGTTACATTCCGGTGCATGCCGATATAGTGCGTGATTTCCTTTTCACTGTTCAGCATGGGTGTGATAGTCAGGTCGGCGAGATAACGATGCCCCTGTTTATGCCGGTTGATCAGCCGGCCGTGCCATATCTTCTTGCTGCTGATGGTATGCCACAAATCATAATAAACATGCCGCGGCGTGGATTTGTCCGATAGCAGGGATTCATTTTCGCCCAGAACATCCACCGGCGTGTAGCCGGTGACCCGGGTGAATTCTTCATTCACATAGAGGATCCGGGCTTTTTTGTCGGTAATGGAAATAGCGATGGGCGCCTGCTCGACCGTTTCGATAAACAGCCCGCACGGCCCCCTGTTATCAATGTCATTTCCCAGCATAATGGCTTCAAGTTCTGCATTGATGCACTTGCCTTTATTGCTATGAGTCCACAGGTATTGCAACGAGGTCTTTTTCATACGTCATATCGTAAATTAAGAATTCTGCCGATACTCAAGCAAAAATAAAGCCAAATTTTGTAAGGAAATAAAAATAGGCAGAATCCGGGATGCGAAATCTCCCTTGCAGCCTTATTTTCAACCCTAAATTATGTAAGGTTTACGACACAGGGATTCCTGTCTATGTCGCTATGTCTTAATTGCGACAGTATTTTTGCACCATATTAGTGCATTGACGCACTTGTTTTGGCCATAGGTCTTATTGAATCGGCATTTTTATCAATTTGGCATGTTTGATGCTGTAGGTGAGTAAAAAAACAGCCTGGAAAAAACAGTGAGCGAATATTTGTTACTTTTATTAGGTACAGCGCTGGTCAATAACGTGGTGCTGGTCAAATTCCTGGGGCTTTGTCCGTTCATGGGCGTGTCCAACAAGCTGGATACGGCCCTGGGCATGGGACTGGCGACCACCTTTGTCTTGACATTGGCGGCCATCGCCAGCTGGCTGATCGAGCATTTCATTCTGGCACCGTTCAATATTCAGTTTCTGCGCATCTTGGCCTTCATTCTGGTGATCGCCGCCGTCGTTCAGTTCACTGAGATGGTGGTCCATAAAACCAGCCCGGTTCTGTATCAGATCCTGGGGATTTTCCTGCCGTTGATCACCACGAATTGCGCGGTCCTGGGCGTGGCTTTGCTGAATGTGCAGGCGCAATACGGGTTCATGCAAAGCATGACTTTCGGTTTCGGGTCCGCCGTCGGTTTTACGCTGGTCATGGTATTGTTCGCGGGCCTGCGCGAGCGATTGGCCTTGATGAGCGTGCCGGTCTTGTTTGCCGGCTCGCCGATCGCTTTCATTACGGCTGGGATTTTATCACTGGCGTTCATGGGTTTCGCTGGACTGTACACTAAATAGTCTATTTAAGGGGAAATCATGTTTATCTTAACTGCCGTTGTAAGTTTGACTACGTTAGGACTTATTTTGGGTTTAATGCTGGGTATCGCCGCCAAGTATCTGAAAGTTGAAAGCAATCCGATCGTCGATGAACTGGAAGCATTGATGCCCGGTTCACAATGCGGGCAATGCGGTTATCCTGGCTGCAGACCGGCCGCGGAGGCTTTGGCCGCCGGCGAAGCGTCCCCTACCTTGTGCCCGCCCGGAGGCAGTTCATTGGCCGAACAACTGGCAAAATTGCTGGGCGTGGAAATCGACCTGAGCGATGTAAAAGACCCTGAACTGCTGGTCGCCCGGGTCAGTGAAGACACCTGCACCGGTTGTACGCGCTGCTTCAAGGTGTGTCCGACCGATGCGATCGTCGGCGCGCCGAAACAGATACATGCCGTGGTGGCCGATGCCTGTATCGGCTGCAAGAAATGCGTGGCCGTCTGTCCGACCGAATGCCTGCAAATGCATCCGGTCGAGGTCACCTTGCGCAACTGGCGCTGGCCTAAACCGTCCGTTTCCGAAGAGGTCGCCACATGCTGAAACTATTCAAAAAGCGTCGCATCCGCGGTGGCGTTCATGCCGAAGAACATAAAGCCTCCACGTCCGGCCAGCCTATCGCGGTTGATTTTCCGCTGCCCAAGAAACTGTATATTCCACTGCAACAGCATGTCGGCAAAGCGGCGGAACCGGTAGTCAGGGTTGGCGACCGGGTGTTGAAAGGTCAACTACTGGCTCACAGTCAGGGCATGATTTCCGCACCGGTGCATGCCTCAAGTTCGGGCATGATTGTCGATATCAATGATTACCCGGCCCCGCATCCTTCCGCATTGCCGATACGCACCGTCGTACTGGAAACGGACGGCGAGGACAAATGGCTCGAACAGCCTCTGGCCGGTGATCCATTTCAACTCGATCCCGAGGAAATCAGCCTGCTCGTCGGCGCCGCCGGCATCGTGGGCCTGGGCGGAGCAGCCTTTCCTTCGGCGGTCAAATTGAATCTGGGACGCAAAAACAAGATACACACGCTGCTGATTAACGGCGGCGAATGCGAACCTTATTTAACCTGCGATGACCGTCTGATGCAGGAGCGGGCCGTAGAGATTATCGATGGCATACGGCTGATGCTGCACGGCATGGAGACCGGACAGGCGATTGTCGGCATCGAGGACAACAAGCCCGCGGCCTATCAAGCCATGCAGGATGCCAGCCTTCCCTATCCGTTTATTAAAGTGGAACAGGTGCCGACCCGCTATCCCATGGGTTGGGACAGGCAACTGATTCGCTATCTCACCGGCAATGAAGTGCCGGCCGGCGGGCGGTCCGCCGATGTGGGCGTGATCATGCATAATGTCGGCACGGCTTATTCGGTGCATAAAGCAATCCGCCTCAATCAGCCGTTGATCAACCGTGTTGTCACGGTTGCCGGCGGTGCCGTGGCATTGCCTATGAATATCGAGGTGCCTATCGGTACATTGATTAGCGAATTGTTTGCTTTCTGCGGCGTCGACCAGGATGCCACACAGCGGATCGTCATGGGCGGCCCCATGATGGGCGATGCCCTGCCGCATAGCAATTTGCCGATCGTCAAAGCATCCAGCGGTATTCTGGCGTTGACCCGGAAGGAGATCAGATCCACGGCCCAGCAGCCTTGCATCCGTTGTGCCCAATGCGTCAGCGCCTGTCCCGCCGGACTACTGCCGTTAGACATGGCTAACCGTATCCGTAACAATCAATTGGATGCCGCCGTCGACATTGGCCTTAAAGACTGTATCAGTTGCGGCTCCTGTTCTTATGTCTGCCCGTCCAACATTCCTTTGGTGCATTATTTCAAGTATGCCACTGGCGAACTGGTCGCCAGACAGCAAGCCCAACACAAATCAGAACAGACCAAGCGGTTGATCGATGACCGTAATGCCCGCATAGCCCGCATCAAAAAGCAGCAGGAGGAAGAGGAAGAAGCGCGCTTGGCGGCCAAGGCGGAAAGAGAACGCTTAAAAAATGAACAAGGGACATTAGCATGATTGCAACTAAAAAGCTTAGCAGCGGTGCTCATACCGGGACCAACGTCACGGTCCAGCGCATTATGTGGCAGGTGATATTGGCCATAACGCCGGCGACTGCATTGGGACTTTTCTATTTTGGCTGGCCCGCCGTGAACCTGTTTATTATTACCATCCTGTCCGCCATACTGTTTGAGGCGTTCTGTCTGCGCCTGGCGGGCAAGGTCGCCATATCCGCCATTCTGGATGGTTCCGCACTGTTGACCGGCTGGCTGGTGGCCATGACGCTGCCGCCCTGGGCACCTTGGTGGATAGGTGTTGCCGGTTCCGGAGTTGCGATTATTCTAGGTAAGCAGGTTTATGGCGGCCTGGGACAAAACCTGTTCAATCCGGCCATGCTGGCCAGGGTCGCGTTGTTGATTTCTTTTCCGATTGAAATGACGACCTGGGCAAACGTGGCGCCGATCAATTCATCGCACGCTCCCAATTTCAGCGAAAGCTGGTCAATTACTTTTTCCGGCCTGGATACTATGGCGCCTATCGATGCCATCACCGGCGCAACCACGCTGGGATTCGTTAAAACCGAATTTTCACAAAAGCATTTATTGCCCGATATATTGGCGGATTATTCCTTATTTTTTGATTTTTTAGGCTGGACTCGCGGCAGCCTGGGCGAAACCTCGGCACTGTTGCTTGGCCTGGGTGGACTCTGGCTGATCCGGCAAGGCGTAATCAAATGGCACATCCCCGTCTCGTTATTATTAACCGTCACGGTATTGTCGGGTTTCTTTCATCTGATGGATAGCCATCATTACCTTACTCCTTTAGTGCACTTGAACTCGGGGGCTCTGATGTGCGTCGCGTTTTTTATCGCTACCGATTATGTCACGTCACCTAACACGCCGGCCGGCCAGCTCGTTTTCGGCATGGGCTGCGGGCTGCTGATTTTTGTTATCCGCACCTGGGGCGCGTACCCTGAAGGCGCCGGTTTTGCCGTGCTGCTGATGAACGCGGCGACACCGCTGATAGACCATTACATTAAGCCGAGAATATACGGCCGCTATCGTAACGGAAAACCCTTGGAGCCTAAAACTGTTGAACAGGAGCGTAAGTCATGAAGCTCGACTCTGCCGAATCCAAAGGGGCGATGGAAAAGGAAAACCCGAAACACTGGCTGGAACTGTCAAATCTGGAACGCTTGAGATCCAGGCTGACTTTTCAAACAGGCATTTTGGCGGGATTTGCCCTGATTGCCAGCTTTTTGCTCGGCATCACCAATTTAGGCACTCAGGATGCCATTCAACAACGACTGGACGAAGATTTAAAAAAATCGCTGGAAGAAGTAATGCCCGCGGCATTGCATGATAATGATCTGTTAAAGGATACGTTGACTATCCCATCCAGGGAGGACAACTTGGGCGCTAATGAAACCATCGTCTATATCGCCAGGAAAGCCGGACAAGTCAGCGCAGTCTGTTTCAAACTTGCCGCGCCTGATGGTTATTCGGGAGCAATTAACATGGTCATGGGCGTAAGCCGCGAGGGGGAAATTTTAGGCGTACGCATTATCAGTCATGCCGAAACACCCGGCTTGGGCGATAAGATTGAGACAGCCAAGTCAAACTGGATAATGGATTTTGATGGCCGCTCCCTGCTTAACTTGACCGATGTCCAGTGGGCAGTCAAAAAAGACGGCGGCGTTTTCGATCAGTTTAGCGGCGCTACCATTACGCCGCGCGCGGTCGTAAAAGCAGTCCATCGCGGCCTGCAGTTTTTTAACCGGCACCGTAACGAATTAATCGACTCAAAATAGAAGGCGGTAATATGTTTATCTCTGATAGCTATCGAAAAATAATGCGGGACGGCATTTGGGACAATAATATCGTATTTAGCCAATATCTGGCACTGTGCCCTTTGCTGGCTGTGACCGTAACGGCGACCAACGGCTTGGGCATGGGGCTGGCCACTCTGGCAGTACTGATCAGCACTAACGGCATAGTTTCGCTTTCCAGGCAACTCATCCCTTCGGAAGTCCGTATTCCGATTTTCGTATTGTTGATTGCCGCGATAGTTACCGTTGTGGATATGGTCATGAATGCCTGGCTGCACGAATTACATAAAGTATTAGGTCTGTTTATCCCGCTTATCGTCACTAACTGTGCCATCCTGGGGCGTGCCGAATCATTTGCCTCCAGACAGCCTGTTTCGCCTTCTTTATGGGATGGTTTGATGATGGGATTAGGTTTCACCATGGCCCTGGTCGTATTAGGAGCAGCCAGGGAAATCGCCTCGACCGGAACATTATTCGCCAATGCCTCACTGCTGCTTGGCGATGGATTCAAGTTCATCGAATTGACCCTGATTCCTGACTATAAAGGCTTTCTGTTGATGGCGCTGCCACCGGGCGGATTCATCATGCTGGCGTTTATTATTGCCGGTAAACGATTGCTGGACCGGAAGCGCGCCGCCAACAAGCCTCAGGTAGATTTACTACCCGAGCAAGCGATACCGGAGGAAATAGCATGAATGTAGGTGTTTGTTACGCACAGGCTGATAAACAGTTATGGATGCGTCTGGAAGTCCCTGAGAACAGTACCATAGAAGAAATTATCCGCCTTTCCGGCATATTAACCCAGTATCCTGAAATCGACCTGTCCATGCAAAAAGTCGGCATTTTCGGCAAGATAGCCAAACTGGATGTCACCGTGCAAGAAGGCGACCGCGTGGAAATCTATCGTCAGATCACTGCGGACCCTAAGCAGGTTAAGCGCCGCAGAATCGAACCTTCGGCACAATCGTGACGATGCTGATATCACCATAAACGACCGACTATGTATATTTGCGTTTGTAAAGCTGTAACCGACTCGCAAATTCAGGCCGCTATCGCTATGGGTATGTGCAGTCGCAGGCAGTTGGTCAAATGTTTCGGTGTCGGTAAAGACTGCGGGAAATGTAATAAAGAAGTTAAAGCCATGCTTGAGCAAAGCATACAACCTTTATTCTCACCCTCTTCTTATAACAGAAGTGCCAGGGAATTAAGTGAATTCGGCACTTAAGCTGGCAGCATATTTAAGGCAGTGGAAAATAAGCAGGAAATATGAGTCCACCGGAAGCCAGGCTTAAATTGATTGATGGTTCAGCGTGCAGAACTACTCACAGCCTTAAGAATCATTGCAACGCTGGCCCGAGGACGGAACCAAGCTTATTATTGATCTTTATCAGCAGTAAAAATGTGCCTGAGCCTAATTGTCAAGACATTTATTACTTTTAATTTTGGATTATGGACTTGTCGGATCGATATCATCCATCGTTCCCATGCATTGGCATGGGAACGATGAAAAATTTTCCGGACAATCAAACTGTCGTCATCCGACTGTTGGTCATTTTAAATAAAATTTCCCCAGAGGAATAGCCCGGATGTTTTCTAGCCTTCAAGCACCGCCAGTCTGTCTTCAAGCAGTTTCTCAAGTGTTTCCAATGCTTTGGTAAAGCCTTCGATACCCTCAGACAATTTTTCGGAAGCCATACGGTTTTCAGCATGCATGCGATCGAAAGTGGCTTTATCCATAGTGATTTTTTCAATAGGGGCATTAGCTGCTTTTTGTGGATCCAGCTTGCGCACTAATTCACCTTCGGTAGCCTGCAATTCGCCTAATAAAGCCGGAGCAATCGTCAGCAGGTCGCAGCCCGCCAATTCTGTGATTTCTCCAATGTTGCGGAAACTTGCGCCCATAACTTCGGTTTTATAACCGAATTTTTTATAGTAGTTATATACATCGGTAACTGATAATACGCCTGGATCTTCAGCAGGCGCATAAGAATCGCGGCCGGTGTCCTTCTTGTACCAATCAAGAATACGGCCCACAAACGGAGAAATCAGCGTAATGCCATTCTCGGCGCAAGCAATCGCCTGATGCATGCCAAACAGTAAAGTCAGGTTACAGTGAATACCTTCTTTTTCCAGAACCGCCGCAGCCTGAATCCCTTCCCAGGTGGAAGCAATTTTAATCAGCACTCGCTCGCGGGAAACGCCTTGCTCTTCATACATCTTAATCAATTCACGGCCGACAGCAATGCTGGCCTCGGTATCATAAGAAAGACGCGCATCAACTTCTGTAGAAACACGACCTGGAATAACTTCGAGTATTTTATGCCCAAAAGAAACCGCCAGACGTTCGAAAGCAAGGTTTGCCACCTCTGCTGCCGACGCGCTCTTACCTAATGTTGCCCTGGCGCCTTTCAATGTATCATCGACAATACCTTGATATTGCGGCATTTGCGCGGCCGCCGTGATCAGTGAGGGGTTAGTCGTGGCATCGCGTGGTTTGAAAGTTTCAATAGCCTGGATATCGCCGGTATCGGCTACAACCACGGTCATTTCCCTCAATTGTTCAAGTAAATTCTTTGCCATAAATGGTACCTTTCGTTTTCAAATTAAAAAAATCCGCAGGCGCACTTACTATATTCAAATATTAAGTAAGATAGCAGCAATTAGACCGTGAGCGGAGAACTCATCATTGAAGTAAATCCGGGCGTATATATTACCTTAATCCGAGGAGGAGACGCATAGAAGAGTCGCAATTTTTATCGGACCTCTAGAATCCACCCGACTTCAGACCGAATTGTGGGAAAAAATTTTCAAATCTGTTTTTTATTTTTAAAGCTACTAATTCGAAATCAGATCGGTTAATGACCGCTCTAAGTCATTCGATTGCTTTGTATTTTATTTCCCGCTTCACGTCAAGAAAAAGGCTACTGCCCTCGCATATACGGGGGCAGTCATTCACCCGGAGCCCTTTGCGCAGTTGCGTTTCTAATGTACACCTTTAATATAAAGGTTCAGCATAAGTAGGGGGCCTATTTCTCTTGGATTCGGGGCAGCGGATGGAATATGCCCCGGATTTTCAGGTATGTGTTAACCCAGGTTGCGCAGATACTTCTCTACTCCGGTGGCTGATTCTTCTTCCTTTTTATCCAGATACTTAGCCACTCCGGTTGCTGGAGCGGCAGCCTCTGCAACTTCTTCTGATTCAGTCTGTCTTTCCAGGTATTTGGTAACGCCGGTTGCCGAAGCCGCTTCCTGTTCCTTCAAATATTTTTCAACTCCAGTAAGTCCGCTTGTTGTATCTCTGGTATAGACAGGATACGTTTTTTCAGCAGGCGCTTTAGGTTTTCTGCCGAAGAAAAATAGTCCCGCCACAGCAAAAGCACCTAAACCAAGTAAGTAATTTGTCATTGATTTCTCTTCTTTCTTTTCTGTAGTAGCTACCGCACCAGTTGATTTTGATTCTTCGGTAGAAACCGATTTTGGAGCAGCTGGTTTTGATTTTGATGTTGGAGCAACAGGAGCGGATTGAGTATGTTTGTATTCAGTATCCTGATAAACAACTTCCGGTTTAAAAGTTGCCGCGGGATATCTTTCATCAGGTTGAGCTGTTTCCGCGGTAGCTGACTTGGATTTTTCGGCCGAAGCAGACTCAGCATGTTTGTACTCTGCATCCTTGTAAAGAACCTTCGGCTGGAAATCAGCTGCTGGATACTCCGTTTCTGCTCCCGCTATGGGACTGGCTAGCAGCAATGCTGCTAATACACCTGTCGTCAAATTATTCATTTTCACGTTGTTCCCCTATGAGTCGTAATAAGCGGTTAGAAACTCCAGGACTGGATGCTGATACCATCCAGTTCAAGGAGTTTCCTCGCCAAATAATATATATTATTTATAGATTAAAGTACTGCTTCTACGTGTTTGACTACGTTTTCAACGGTGAAACCGAACTCTTTAAAGAGTACGCCTGCTGGCGCTGATTCACCGAAACGATCAAGACCCACGACCTTGCCGTTGGATCCTACGTATTTCCACCAAACATCGGTCACGCCCGCTTCCACGGCCACACGCTTGGTCACGGCAGATGGCAATACCGACTCACGGTAAGCGGCATCTTGAGCGTCGAAAATATTAGTAGAAGGCATAGAGACAACACGAATTTTCCGACCATTAGCTGCCAACTCTTCCGCAGCTTTCAATGCCAGTTCAACTTCAGAACCAGTAGCGATGATGATAGCTTCGGGTTGTCCATCGCTGTCTTTCAGAATATAGCCGCCGCGAGAAATTGCGGTAATTTGGTCTTGACTCCGAGGTACATGTGGCAGGTTTTGACGTGAAAATACCAGAACGGATGGTCCGTCTTTACGTTCAATAGCAGATCTCCATGATACGGCGGTTTCTACCGCATCGCATGGACGCCATACATTCATATTTGGAATCAGACGCAACGTTGCGGTTTGCTCAATCGGCTGATGCGTTGGACCGTCTTCACCCAAACCGATGGAGTCATGGGTGTAAACAAAGATCGAACGGATCTTCATTAATGAAGCCATACGCAACGCATTTCGCGCATATTCGGAGAACATCAGGAAAGTCGCACCGAATGGAATAACCCCGCCATGCAGTGCCAAGCCATTCATTATGGCCGACATACCGAACTCACGTACACCGTAGTTAACATAGTTAGCATGCGGCTTATCCGCACGCATCGGTTTGTAACCGGACCATTCGGTCATGTTAGAGCAACCTAAATCGGCTGAACCACCAAAAATTTCAGGCAATACTTTTGCATAACCTTCAATGGAAGCCAATGAAGAAAGGCGAGTAGCCGTAGTTTTAGCTTCATCATTGACAGCACTGATAAACTTGTCTGCTTCCGCAGCCCAGTTTTCCGGCAAGTCACCGGCCATGCGGCGCTCATATTCAGCGGCTAATTCAGGATGAGCGGCTTTATAAGCGGCAAATTTCTCATTCCATTCCTGTTCCGCTTTAGCGCCTTTCGCTTTGGCGTCCCAGCCGGCATAAATATCGGCAGGCACTTCAAACGCATCATGATCCCAACCTAAAGCAGCTTTGGTCAGATTGATTTCATCTTGGCCCAAAGGCGCACCGTGGCAGGCATGGCTGCCTTTTTTATTAGGAGAGCCGAAACCGATGGTTGTCTTGCAGCAGATCAACGTAGGTTTGTCGGTCATCGCTTTAGCCATCTCGATCGCTTTTAGAACAGCGTGAGAATCATGACCATCAACATCAGGAATTACATGCCAGCCGTACGCTTCAAAACGCATTGGCGTATTGTCGGTAAACCAGCCTTCAACGTGGCCGTCAATGGAAATGCCATTATCGTCCCAGAATGCAATCAGATTACCCAAGCCCAAGGTGCCTGCCAGGGAACACGCCTCATGTGAGATACCTTCCATTAAGCAGCCGTCACCCATGAACACATATGTGTGATGGTCGACGATTGTATGATCGGGTCTGTTGAATTCAGCCGCCAATGCTTTTTCGGCAATCGCCATGCCAACGGCATTTGTAATACCTTGGCCTAATGGACCGGTAGTGGTTTCAACACCCGGCGCATAGCCATATTCTGGATGGCCTGCTGTTTTAGAATGAAGTTGACGGAAATTTTTCAGATCTTCGATAGACAGATCATACCCGGTCAGATGCAGCAGTGAATAAATCAGCATCGAACCATGGCCGTTGGAAAGAACAAAACGGTCGCGATTTGACCATTTTGGATTGTTGGGGTTATGACGCATGAAGTCATTCCACAAAACTTCAGCAATGTCCGCCATGCCCATAGGGGCGCCTGGGTGACCAGAGTTTGCTTTCTGTACGGCATCCATGCTCAAAGCGCGTATGGCGTTCGCTAATTCTCGGCGCGAAGTCATAATCTTCTCCTTAGAGATAAATTTTTATAATGTTTACAGACCAAAGCCCGAATCATTATGCATCCTCTTACCGTTTATTTCGCGGTTATGATAAAGAAGGCAAAGTATCCGAATTTTGATCTGCGTTGAGTATAAATGATGAATTAATCAGCCCTATCAACTTTGTCACGAAATAATTTCGATACCTGACATCTGATACGGTTAAAACGAGTGACTGTAAGCCACTCGTTTTTTTGGTGCTACTCTAAGTTAGCGTGTCTAGACCGCATTTCTTCTTCAGGAATTCCTTTTTCATGTATCACATGCGAAATCAGGGCCTCCAAAAAGAATAATGTGGACAGTTCAAACACTGTTCCCATCGGCATACCGACAACTTTACCATATTGTTCAGGGTTACCGATTTGGAATACCGCATCTGCCATATCACCAATAGTTGAGTCGCTTTTCGCCGAGATTAAAACAATTTCAGCGCCTATATCTTTAGCGCGTTTGGTGAAGGCCACCAATTGTTCAGTTTCTCCGGAGCCTGAGATAATGATCAGCAGGTCACCTTTTTTAATGCTCGGTGTGACGATCTCACCAACGACACTCACATCATAACCACTATGCATCAATCTCATGGCGAAGAACCGGCCGATCAAACCTGATCGACCTGCGCCTGAAACAAAGATGCGGGATGCTTTATCGAGCATTCCAGTCAGCTTTTCATCATATGAATTATCTGTAGCCGCCAGAATACCAGAAATTTTTTCTATGATAAGTTGCTGATGCATACTTATACCCTTACAGCATTAACCAATTGACGGATTTCACGAGCCGCTTCAGCAGGGGAAGGAGCACCATAGATCGCTGCACCGACAACAATAATATTTGCGCCAGATTTTACAACATCTTGAACAGTAGATTGTTTAATACCGCCAGCAACTGAGATTCTGACGTTTAAGCCTAATCTAGCAATATCGTTCAAGTCGCTAAATGGTGTGTGGCCTGCAGCCTGTGCATCAAGACCTGTATGAATACCCATAATATGAGCACCCATTTCAGCAGTAGCGCGCGCGCATGCTATTTTATCTTCAACATTAATCAAGTCGATTTGTGCTTCCGCACCGTGTGCGTTCGCTGCTTTGATAACGCCAGCGCAAGTCGCAAGACCTGATACGCCTAAAACAGTACAAATATCAGCACCTGCCGCATAGAAAGGTGTTGCTTCATACTCACCAGCATCCATTGTTTTCAGGTCAACTAAAAGCAGTTTATCTGGAAATCTGTTTCTTAATTCTTTAACCAGATTGATGCCGTTATGCTTAATGCATGGTGTTCCGATTTCAAAAATATCAACATGAGGCGCTACTTGTTCTGCAAGCGCAACTGTTGCGTTGAAATCCAGTGAATCTAATGCCATTTGAATTAATGGTTTTGCCATGATCGTGCTCCGATATGTTTTATTTATAGTTGGTTACATAATTTAATGCGATGCTAACTGTAAATTAGAAAGGGGACGGCTGTCAATGCCCAATCCCGACGTCAGCGCAAGGATGAGAACTGGTCGAGCCTGTTCATACGGTCAATTTCAGACATGCCATTATGCGTTATATATATGGAATGACTTTATTATGTCAGCTATTGTGATAAGCCCTGACGAGCTAGGACCGATGCCTTTTAGAATATATTTTCATGTCAGCAAACCAGACAAGGCCAGCGCATAAGCCTTTGAATAATGAGTCAAAACAGCATTAAAATGTAATCCGGGTTAAAGTTAGTCGTATTGCATATCCAGGCAGACAGCTTACGAGGTTAATCGATGACTTGAGTCAACAGGTGGAGACAGGAACAACCGGGCTCGCCTTCATCAAATTAAACCCGCCATGTCTCACGGCGAAACGGTAGACTATTTTCTTCAAGATTGCAAAACCCAATCCAACATAATTTAATTATCCGAGAGACCTTTTTGATGGAATCCTTTACTAATATTCGCGCATTCATCATCGATATGGATGGCGTCTTATGGCATGGTGAACAAGCCCAACCTGGATTACAGGACTTTTTTCAAGCCTTGCATGACAATCAAATCCGATTCATTCTGGCCACCAATAACGCCAGCCTGACTCCGGAGCAATATGTCGCGAAACTCGCACGCATGGGGATAACAACAGTGGACCGTAGCAATATTCTGACTTCAGCCACGGCAACTGCATTGTATCTCGCTGAACGTAATCCCCCCGAGAACACCCGAATATTTATTGTCGGCGAGGATGGCTTAAGACAACCTCTTTTAGACCAGGGCTTCATGCTTACAGGATTGTATGAGGTAAATACCGACACGCAAGAAAACCTGGGCGCTCATATTGTCGTCTGCGGCAAGGATCAGACGCTGACCTGGGACAAGCTGGCGACAGCAACATTGAATATTCGGGCGGGAGCGGACTTTATAGGCACCAATGGTGACACGACATTGCCGACAGAGCACGGCGTCACCCATGGCAACGGCGCCATCCTGGCCGCCCTGCAAGTCGCCACCGGCATATCGCCAACCATAATCGGCAAACCGGAACCGATCATATATCAGCAAGCCCTCGCCTTGCTGGGTGTAAAACCTTCGGAAACGGTAGCGATTGGCGACCGGCTGGAGACGGATATTCTGGGCGCCGTTCGTACCGGGATACGTAGCCTTCTGGTTTTATCAGGCATATCCACCGAAGAAGATGTAAAAAAATCGAATTACCAGCCAACCTGGGTGATGCCCGATATCCGGGCCGTGACCGAGGCATTGCGGGATTGTTCCTGATTGTCGATATAGCCGGGAATGTGACTTTCACAAGTCGATTGATCGCATTTCCGACACACGCTACCATGAAAACATAACTATAAAATACAGGAGTCGCCGCCATGAAAAAATTCATTAACAGTATTGACACATTGCTCGACGAAAGTCTTCGCGGCTTCGCCAAAGCCCATGCGGATATTATCCAGCTCAATCTTCAGCCGCATTTTATCAGGCGCGCCACCCCGACTGTTTCCGGCAAAGTGGCCTTGATTTCCGGCGGCGGCTCAGGCCATGAACCTTTGCATACCGGTTTTGTCGGTCGTGGCATGCTGGATGCGGCTTGTCCCGGCCAGATATTCACCTCGCCCACCCCTGACCAAATGCTGGCCGCCGCCCAGGCAGTCGAAAATGGCGGCGGCATCCTGTTTATCGTCAAGAATTACGCTGGGGACGTCATGAATTTCGAAATCGCGGCGGAAATGCTGGACTGCCCGAACGAAACGGTTTTGATAAACGATGACGTATCGCTGCCCAAAACCCACAGTACCGGGCGACGTGGTGTCGCGGGCACCTTAATCGTGGAAAAAATCGTCGGCGCCGCGGCGGAAAACGGCGCCGACTTGGCGACGTGCAAAGCGCTCGGCGAGCGCGTCAACCTGGCGACGGCATCCATGGGCGTGGCCCTGAGCAGTTGCACGGTGCCGGCCCTTGGCCACCCTACATTTACTATCGACGACAATGAAATGGAAATGGGCGTCGGCATACACGGAGAACGCGGCCGCGAGACAATGGCATTAGCCAGCGCTATGGAAATTGTCGAGCATCTCGCCCAAGCCATTGATGAAGAACTGAATCCGAAAAAAGGCCAATCGGCATTGCTGCATGTCAACGGCTTTGGCGCAACGCCGTTAATGGAATTGCATCTGATTTACGATCTGGCCGCCAACTTCTTTGCAAAACGCGGCATCAATATTTGCCGTTCCTTGGTCGGCAATTACACCACATCACTCGACATGGCCGGTGCCTCGGTTACGCTGACGCTGTTTGATGAGGAATTGATTCGGTTATGGGATGCGCCGGTTCATACCGCGGCTTTACGCTGGGGATGTTAAGCGCTCGATCAGCACAGCGACTATCGCGCAAATCATTAACTGAGCGGTTTTAGCGCCAGCATCAATATGCCCCCTGCTCCGCTCTTCCAAAAAGGAAGCGCGACCCTTGGTGGCCAGCATATCGCGGGTGGATTCCATACCCGCGACCGCCACCTCTGCCAGCCTGGTTAACGCGACAGTCAACTCGGCACCCTCCGCCGATGATTGTCGCAAGCTGTCCGCTACAGGAACCAGAACATCGAGCATGGTTTTTTCACCAACATCCGCCTTTCCTCTCTGCTTGACGGCTTCCACGCCCTGGGCATAAACCTCGGCAAAACCGGACAAATCCAGAAACCGCTCGCGGGCCGCTTTGCTCATAGCAATAAACAAGGTGCCATATAGCGAACCCGATGCACCGCCTACCGTCGACATCAATGTCATACCGATTTTCTGCCAGGCAGCATCCCAATCCAATTGACTTACTTCAGCGCTTTGCACCATCAAGGCCTGAATGCCGCGCTGCAAATTAATCACATGATCGCCGTCGCCAATAGCCTGGTCCAGAATGGTTATCTCTTCGGCATTGTTTTCGATTACATCGGCGATAGCCTGAATCAGGCCCGGCAATAATTGAGGAGTAAGTTGCATAATGGTTTCCAATCCAGAATATTGAAAAACAGGAGAATAGCGCGCAATTTATGATGCTGTCCAGTCAGCCAACCTGACAATGACAAACGGAATCCGATCATTCCGTCTTAAGCAGTCGTGGATTTTGCCGGCTGAATACTTTCCATCAATCGAATTAAGACCCGAAAACTCCATCGCTCCGCCGAGTCCGGCTTGCCAGTAAATACACCATGATGATAATCTTCGAAAATTTACCCTTACCCTTGCCGATTTACTTGAGGGCCTCACCTTTGAGCTCAAATCATTTTAATCTTTCATGGCGGCTGATCTAATGAGAGTGGATGTACTTTGCATCGGTCATGCATCTTATGATCTGGTTTTCTCGGTTTCGCATCATCCCGCCAAGGATGAAAAACTTTTTGCGGACGGTTTTATCAGCTGCGGAGGCGGGCCTGCCGCTAATGCCGCCGTCATGGTCTCGCGACTGGGCCTTAACGCCGCTTTCGCCGGCTATCTGGGCCTGGATCTTTATGGCGACAAGCATAATGAGGAATTCGTAGAATACGGCGTCAATACCCGACTTATCGTACGAGGCTCATCCCCTACGCCGCTGTCGACAATATTGGTCAAACCGGACGGGGACAGAGCCTTGATCAATTACAAAGGCGATACCCGGGCCTTGCCGGCAGACGCTGTAGATTTCTCTTCAGTCAAACCCAAAGTCGTGCTGTTCGATGGCCACGAACCCCATCTGTCTCTGGCATTGGCGAAGCGCGCACAGCGGGATAACATTCCTACTGTACTGGATGCGGGCTCTTTACATGAAGGGACTTTAGCCTTAATGGATCAGGTCGATTATTTGGTCTGTTCGGAAAAATTCGCCCGCCAGTTTGCCGGCAACGAAGAAACGGCCCTGATGCGCCTGGCGGAGACCGCGCCTACCGCCGTCATCACGCTAGGCGAAAAAGGACTGCTCTGGCAACGCGGCAAAGAGCGCGGCGTTCTGCAGGCTTTTCCGGTTGCCGCGGTCGATACCACTGGCGCGGGCGATGCCTTTCATGGCGCCTTCGCCGCCGCTGTCGCTTTAGGCCTGGAGTGGCTCGATGTCTTACGCTATGCCAGTGCCGCCGGAGCCCTTTGCTGCACCAGAACAGGTGCTCGCCTGGGCATTCCATCAAAGGAAGAACATCGCACATGGCTCGAGCAGCATCGAGACATTCATGTATAATATTCAAGTTGATCCGCAGCCTGAAGCATGGATTCTCCAGTCACCGGCATGGAACCACCCGCTATTATTTAACGATCGAAACGCCAAGAAACAGCAAAGAGTTGAAAAACATTGATATATCAACTATTCCCAGGAACCATAACTGACCATTTGCTTGTCAAAGAACGTATGAAACAACTGTTTTCCCTCATTGCCCGACGGACAAGCAATAGCGATCCGCTTACTGGCCAAAACACCAGGGTTAATACTGCTTTTCAGTTTTTTCCAACTCATTTCGGGATGACTCTCGAAAGCGCACTCTATTTGTTTTTTCACCCGCGGACACAACTATTTCGTGTTCAGCCTGATTTTCCTAAATACAACTGACATTCATTAAACTTCATCTTAATTTTTTAACAAAACAAAAATGCAAACGACAACATTTAAACCCTGCGATTTAGTCATTTATGGGGCCATGGGAGATTTATCCCGCCGCAAACTGCTCATTTCTTTATACCGACTTGAAAAAGCCAATTTAATTGAGCCCGACACCCGGATCATAGGTATCGACAGAATTGCCCAGGACAGCGCCGCCTATATCGACATTGCCTACAAAAGCCTGCAGGATTTTCTGAATGAAGAAATCGATGCCAGCGTATGGAAAACCTTCTCCGCGAGGCTTTCGTACCTGCAAATAGACTTGACGCAACTGGACCAGTACAAACAGTTACATGACGTCCTCGATCCAAGCACCAGGGTTATGGTCAATTATTTTGCCGTCGCACCGTTTTTATTTAAAAACATTTGCCAGGGCCTCGACCAATCGGGGGTTTTAAACAAAGAATCACGCATGGTGATGGAAAAGCCTATCGGTCACGATCTTAATTCCTCCAAGGAAATCAACGATGCCGTCGCTGAGGTTTTCAGCGAGGAGCAAGTGTTCCGTATCGATCATTATTTAGGCAAGGAAACGGTACTCAACTTATTGGCACTGCGCTTCGCCAACTCCATTTTCACCTCTAACTGGGACCATAACACCATCGACCATATTCAGATTACGGTCGGTGAAGAGGTCGGCATTGAAGGCCGCTGGGATTACTTTGATAAAACCGGACAGTTACGCGACATGCTGCAGAACCACCTGTTGCAGATTTTGACTTTTGTTGCCATGGATCCGCCGGTCAACCTGGAGGCCCAGAACATACACAGAGAGAAGATCAAAGTGCTTGAAGCACTGCGTCCCATTACCATTGACAACGTTGAAGAAAAAACGGTGCGTGGACAATACGCATCCGGCGTTATCAAAGGCACAGCAGTACCCGGTTATCTGGAAGAAGAAGGCGCCAATAAGGACAGCACGACGGAAAGCTTTGTCGCCTTGCGCGTCGATATCGATAACTGGCGCTGGGCGGATGTGCCTTTTTACCTGCGCACGGGCAAACGCATGGCTGGCAAGCGCACCGAGATTGTCATTTACTTTAAACGCTTGCCGCACAATATTTTTACAGACAGTTACGACGTCCTGCCCCCCAACAAGCTCATTATTCACCTTCAGCCGAATGAAGGCATCGATATCGTGATGCTGAACAAAATCCCGGGGATTGATGAACACATTAAGCTGCACAAGACCAAGCTGGATTTAAGTTTTGATGAATCCTTCAAAAAGAGCAGTCTTTTCGGAGGCTATGAAAAACTGGTGCTCGAAGCCATGCGCGGCAATCCGACATTGTTCCTGAGCCGTGAAGAAATCGAACAGGCCTGGACATGGATTGATTCGATACAAGATGCCTGGGCGCATATTGATACAGCCCCTAAGCCTTACCCCGCAGGCACCTGGGGACCGGCCGAAGCGGATGAACTGCTTGCCCGGGACGGCAGGGCCTGGGAAGATCCATGTTATAAATAATAAATATTTCACGCCCTTTCCGCCATGGAGAGGGCTACAAAAAATAGAATTAAAGAGCACAGCCATGGTTAAAGAATTTTTGTTTGAAGACCGCGCCAGTTTATTCGCGGCGTTGGCAAGCGATTGCCGGACCCATCTGGCAAAAGCCCTGAGCGACAGAGGCGCGACAACCTTCATGGTATCCGGAGGCAGCACCCCGGCGCCATTGTACGAAGCGTTATCCCTGTCCGACCTGGACTGGGACAACATCAATGTTGCCCTGGTCGACGAACGCTGGGTAAACAAAGAGCACAGCGCCAGCAATGAAGCCCTCATTGATTGCTCGCTCCTGACTAATAACGCAGCCAGGGCTTCATTCGTCGGCATGAAAAACGCGGCAGCGAGCGCCGCTGAAGGCTGCGCCGAAACAGAAGCGCTGTATCAGGCGCTACCGAAACCGTTCGCGATATCCATACTGGGCATGGGCAATGATGGCCATACCGCCTCCTTATTCCCGCATGCGGACGGCCTGACTGATGCCCTGGCAGAAAACAATCAGCAACTCACCGCCGCCATCATGGCCAAGCAGAGCGATGTTACCGGCCCTAATACCGAACGTTTAACCTTGACGCTGAACGGCCTGCTACAGTCAGAGCGCTTGATCATTTTGTTGACCGGCGTGGAAAAGCTCGCCGTATTCCGTCGAGCCATGACCGAAGGCCCAGTAGAAGACATGCCAGTACGCGCTGTGCTACGGCAGAATAAAGTGCCGGTTGAACTGTATTGGGCACCTTGAGGTATATTGACTAATGTTAAGCCGTCATCACAAGCAGTCGTAGGAAGAGAATATTATGCACCCTATATTAGAAAAAGTTACTGAAGAAATTATTGAACGCAGCCGTGCAACACGTGACGCCTATCTGGCGCGCGTCGACGCCGCGGTTGAAAAAGGTCCGCACCGCGCGAAACTGGCCTGCGGCAACCTGGCGCACGGCTTTGCCGCCTGTGCGTCCGGCGAGAAGACCGACTTGGCCGGCAGCGAGAAAGCCAATATTGCGATTATCTCTTCTTATAATGACATGCTCTCCGCCCATGAGCCGTTTAAAGACGCGCCAGCGCTGATTAAACAAGCCATCAAGGAAGCGGGCGGCGTCGCCCAGTTTGCCGGCGGCGTGCCGGCCATGTGCGACGGCATCACGCAGGGTCAGCCCGGCATGGAGCTGTCGCTGTTCAGCCGCGACGTGATCGCCATGGCGACCGCAATCGGCTTGAGCCACAACATGTTCGACGGCGCCCTGTATCTGGGCGTTTGCGATAAGATCGTACCGGGTCTTCTGATCGGCGCCCTGAGTTTCGGCCATCTGCCGGCGGTATTCGTGCCGGCGGGGCCGATGCCCAGCGGCCTGCCTAACAAAGAAAAGGTTCGCATCCGCCAGCTGTACGCGGAAGGCAAAGTCGGCCGCAAGGAACTGCTGGAATCGGAATCGCAGTCTTACCACAGTGCCGGCACCTGTACCTTCTACGGCACGGCCAACAGCAACCAGATGATGGTTGAGATCATGGGCCTGCACCTGCCGGGCAGCTCATTCATCAACCCTTACACGCCATTGCGCGATGAATTGACTAAAGCCGCCGCCAGGCAGGTTCTGAAATTCACTTCCCAAGGCAACGATTTCCGTCCGATCGCGCATATGATCACTGAAAAAGCGATTGTGAACGCCATCATTGGGCTGCTGGCCACGGGCGGTTCCACCAATCATACGATTCACCTGATTGCCATCGCGCGCGCCGCCGGCATCATCATCAACTGGGATGACTTTGACAAACTGTCCCGCATCATCCCGCTGCTGACCCGCATTTATCCGAACGGCCAGGCCGACGTCAACCACTTCCAGGCCGCCGGCGGCATGGGCGTCCTGATTGCCGAGCTGTTGCGGAACGGTCTGCTGCACGAAGACCTTCTAACCGTCGCCGACGAGCATGGCATGAAAAATTACACGCAGGAACCTCGCTTGCTTGACGGCAAATTGACTTGGGAGCCTTGTCCCGAGGCATCGCTGGATACGGAAGTGCTTAGCACCGTTGCCAAGCCGTTCGCGACCAGCGGCGGCCTGCATGTGATGCACGGCAACCTGGGCCGCGGCGTTTCCAAAATTTCCGCCGTGGCGGAAGAGCATCAGATCGTTGAGGCACCCGCGGTCGTATTTGATGATCAGGACGATATGATGGCGGCGTTTAAACGCGGCGAACTGGAAAAAGACTTCATCGCGGTCATCCGTTTCCAGGGGCCCAAATCGAATGGCATGCCCGAGCTGCACAAACTGACGCCGCCATTGGGCGTACTCCAGGATAAGGGCTTCAAAGTCGCGCTAGTGACCGACGGCCGCATGTCCGGCGCTTCCGGCAAGGTACCGTCCGCGATACACATGTGCCCTGAATGCGCCGACGGCGGCCCGCTGGCCAAAGTGCGCGACGGCGACATCATTTATTTGAACACACAAACCGGCGAAATCAATGTCCGGGTGGATGAAGCCGAATTCAATGCCCGCACACCGGCCGTCAATACGGCCACGAACCATCACTGCGGCATGGGACGCGAGCTGTTCGGCGCTTTCCGCCGCGGCGCATCGTCATCTGAAACCGGGGCATCCAACCTATGGGTTGAAGATTAATCGGTACTGATTGCACCGGTCCGGATTTTTCCGGGCCGGGTCTATTATTTCTCCAGCCAGAATGGCTATCTTTTAGTTTATAAATTGGAATTTATTAATGACTGCATCCATTAAAGACATTATGAACACGTCCCCGGTCGTGCCGGTGATGGTTATCAACAAACTGGAACATGCCGTGCCGCTGGCGCATGCACTGGTTGAAGGCGGATTGAAAGTGCTGGAAATTACCCTGCGCACACCGATTGCCCTGGATGCGATCAGAAGAATCAAAGCCGAGGTGCCGGGGGCCATCGTCGGTGCCGGCACCGTTATCAACCTGGAAACATTAAAGCAGGCCATCGATGCCGGCTCTGAGTTTCTGGTCAGCCCCGGCGTGACCGAAAGCCTGATTGATGCCGCGCTTCAGTCGGGTGTGCCTATCCTGCCTGGCGTCATCAGCCCTAGCGAAGTCATGCGTCTGATGGAAAAAGGCATCACGGAAATGAAATTTTTCCCGGCTGAAGCCGCCGGCGGCATCCCGATGCTGAAATCGATCGGTGGTCCGCTGCCGCAGGTCACCTTCTGCCCGACTGGCGGCATCAGCCCAAAAAACGCGGCCGATTATCTGGCGTTGAGCAATGTCGCCTGTGTCGGCGGCTCGTGGATGGCGCCTGCCGATCTCGTGGACAAGGAAGACTGGGACGAAATCAAACGCCGCGCCACAGAAGCGGCCGCGCTAAAAAAATAACACCAGTCAACCGCTACAGGATCCTATTCGGGTCCTGTAGCCAGTCGCCGGGCGCTATGCTTCCTTCCATTTGATATTGCAGCCGATGCTGGGAATCTGCTCGGTATTGATAGGTTTATTGGCCAGCAGATTGTCCAGCGCATTGCGCAGATCCTCGCCAGTCAGCGGCACATCGTTTTTTGGCGTCGCGCCATCCAGGCGGCCGCGATAAACGCAGGCCAGGTTTTGATCAAACACATAAATATCAGGGGTACAAGCCGCCTGATAGGCCTTGGCGGTGTCCTGGCTTTCATCATACAGGTATGCCGCGAAAGGGTGCCCCCAGGCATCCATCATTTCCTTCATCTTGTCCGGCGCGTCCTGCGGGTAATTTGCTATATCATTGGCACTGATGGCGATAGTGCTGATGCCCAACGCCGCATAATGCCTGGCAATATCGATCAACTGATCTTTCACATGCAGCACATAAGGACAATGATTACAGATAAACATCACTACCGTGCCTTTTTTACCTTTTAATTCTTGCAAACTGTTGTGAGAACCCGTGACGGGATTGAACAAATCGAAATCGGGAGCGATAGTGCCCAAGGGCATCATGTTTGAAGGGGTTGCTGCCATGTTTTCCTCCTAAAATAGTTATGAAAATTCTGAATAAAGCTTGTGATTATAAAGCGCTATCGGTTTTCATAATAACCGGGATATCGGCTTTAAGACCCATAATCATTTATAAATGTTTATTATCCTTTTACTTAGCATTACTCAATCGGTGTTATTTTTTATATAATTTCCTGCCATTGCTTTTTCAATAGCCACTCTTATGGTTATTGCTTTAAATACGAATCGCCTTAACGCGACACCATTAACCCTTAACATTAAAACGACCTATGACTCAAAACGAACTGAAAAAAAAAGTTGCCGAAGCCGCCCTGCAATATGTTAAAGATATTCCCATTATCGGGGTCGGCACCGGCTCAACGGTTAATTTCTTTATCGAAATGCTGGCTGACTATAAAGCCGATATCGAAGGCGCTGTCTCCAGTTC
Source organism: Methylobacter marinus A45 (assembly GCF_000383855.1). Taxonomy (GTDB): domain Bacteria; phylum Pseudomonadota; class Gammaproteobacteria; order Methylococcales; family Methylomonadaceae; genus Methylobacter; species Methylobacter marinus. Next base: position 3,022,411 of record NZ_KB912877.1, on the reverse strand, counting down.
CATTGGCACTACCGAGCGTTTGAAAAAAGTCGGCATTCCGGTTCTGGACCTGAATGCCGTTAACGATCTTAAAATCTATATAGACGGGGCGGATGAAGTCAATCCCGACAAAAAACTGATCAAGGGCGGCGGCGGTGCTTTGACCAGGGAAAAAATCATCGCCGAAGCCAGCGAAAAATTTGTCTGCATTGCCGATGAATCCAAATGCGTGGATGTATTGGGCGCGTTCCCGCTGCCTATTGAAGTCATTCCGATGGCTCGCAGCTTTGTCGCACGTGAAATGGTCAAGCTGGGCGGCCAGCCGGTTTGGAGAGAAAACTTTATTACCGATAACGGCAATGAAATCATTGATATCCGCAACCTGAATATTACCGATCCTATCGAGCTGGAAAAAACCATTAACAATATTCCGGGCGTTGTGACCGTCGGCTTGTTCGCATTGAGAGGTGCCGATATCGTATTGGTCGGCAAAGGCAACGAAGTCGTTACTTTATAAAAATCATGCCGGAAGGCTACCATTTGAGCCTTTCTCCCGCCATTAGACCATAGTACACGGCCGCTCCAAGCTTCAGGCGGCCTCCATCAAAAAAATAATTATTCAAACAATATTAAGAGGGTAAAAAAATGAATGAAAACTGGATTGCACCTTCCATTCTATCGGCGAATTTCGCCAAACTGGGCGAAGAAGTCGACAATGTTCTAAAAGCCGGCGCCGATGTCGTGCATTTTGATGTCATGGACAATCATTTTGTACCTAACCTGACTATCGGTCCGTTGGTCTGTGAGGCCTTAAGAAAACACGGCGTTACCGCACCCATCGACGTACATTTAATGATCGAGCCCGTGGACCGCATTATTCCCGATTTCGCCAAGGCGGGTGCCAGCTATATCACTTTTCATCCGGAAGCATCGGTTCACGTCGACAGAACCCTGCAATTGATCCATGACTGCGGTTGCAAAGCCGGTCTGGTATTCAACCCGTCCACACCGTTGCATTATCTGGATTATGTGATGGATAAAATCGACATGATTTTATTGATGTCGGTCAATCCGGGTTTTGGCGGTCAGTCTTTTATCCCGTCCGCACTGCCTAAGCTGCGTGAAGTCAGAAAACGCATCGATGACAGTGGACTGGATATACGACTGGAAATCGACGGCGGCGTTAAAGTCGACAACATCCGCGACATCAAAGCGGCCGGCGCCGACACCTTCGTAGCGGGCTCGGCGATATTCGGCCAGCCTGACTATAAAGCCGTGATCGACGCGATGCGTGCTGAAATAGCTAAAGCGGAATAACCGCTTAAGGCCTTACATAAGCGGGAGGATTTGATCGAGAATCTTCCCGTTTGTGACTAAAATCTGCTTCGGAAAAACGCCCGCGTTACCCTGAAAGTCGGTCACGGTCGCGCCAGCCTCTTTGGCAATTAAAGCGCCTGCAGCAATATCATACAGGTTCAATTCCTGTTCCCAGAACGCATCGATCTGACCGTCGGCGACCAGGCATACGTCCATCGCCGCACAACCAAAACGGCGCTGCCCTGTCGTAACCCGCGCGATACGGCAGAAACGTTCAAGATTGTTCTGTTCCAGATAATTGCGCAAACAGGCAAAACCTGTACACACCATTGCAGAACCAAGATCAGTTTCCGATGAAACCGTGATAGGCTGACCGTTTTTCCATGCTCCTTTACCTTTCTCGGCGCAGTAATAATCACCGAGTGCCGGGGCATACACCGCACCGGCCACTAATTCCCCATCGATTTCCAGTGCCACGCTGAGCGCCCAAAAATACTGACCGCGCGAAAATGAATGTGTGCCGTCTATCGGATCGACCACCCAGCGGCTGGACTGATTTTCGGTTTTACCACTTTCCTCACCCCAAAAACCGAATTGCGGGTACTCTCTAGCCAGAGCCTCTTTTAAAAAAGCCTCTACAGCGACATCAGCCTCGGTCACAAAATCGCGCGGGCTTTTTCTACTGACTTCCAGATCCTTCAGATTTTTGAAATGCGTCAGAGCGATAGTTCCGGCTTCACGGACCACTTTTTCAAGCACGGCAAGAGAAATACACATAGATTAACCTTAAGAATTAAGCAGAATTACCCATTCGACCCATCGGCTCAATGCTAGTGCCTAAAGCTCGAAAGCAAGATAAATGATAATGTTATAAATTGACGGCCGCGGACTTTACTGTCCGGGCGATGTTATGACAAGTATTTTACTAATGAAGCCGGCATTGTGCATCTATGTATTCAAAGTATCCATCAAATCAATCATAAATTCCATTTCTTCATCGTCCACGCGAATCCAGGCATCAAAACCCAGACTTTTCAACACCCCTTGCCCTTTCTCATCATTATTCATGTCGACCAGCAATTTTTGAAAGACTTCTTTTTTATCCGCCAGTCTCGGACCGATCATCAACGAATGATGAACGACGCTAATCTGGCTGCGGACCAGCACTTTCAGCTGGCTTTTGATGATATTCGATAAATTATCATAAGCTTCGGCCAGAAAAATACCGACATCGGCATCTCCGCGCAGCAGTTGTTTTGCAATGAGAATATAGCTATCGCAGACAATTGCCTGCACATTACTGTTATCCAAGTCCCCGGGTTCCAACATGATCATGCCCATTAAACGGACATCAGGATCTTCTGTGACGGCTACCCGAATACCCGGCGACAAATGAGCCACATCTTCCACTGCATTTTGAGCCTGGACAGCAATAATAGCTTCATCAGTCACACCGACCGGCCTCACTAATGGTGAAAAGCCTTTTTCGCGCACCAGCATGGCGGCATCAAATGGATTCGCATAAATCAAATCAATTTTGTCCTGGTCGATGGCGGCTCTTTGCGTAGGGAAATTGTTATACATTTCCAAATGAATCGCTTCCCCGGTCTGTTTTTGAAGCCAGGTATTAAAGATATACCAGCCGGAAATATGATCGGGGGGAAAATCTGGACTGACTGTAAACATGTTTGGCATGATTAGGCTCCGTATAGATTAAAACAAGGTTGGATAAAGCCTGATGCATTCTTCCACTTTCGTCCGGGAGGGTTTTCGGCGCACAGAGGTATATCCGACTACTTTGCCTTTTCTTACATTGGGAATAACGGTGGCCTTGACCCAGTAATAACCGCCATCCTTGCGCAAGTTTTTAACAAACCCCTGCCATTTATCCCCTCTTTGCACCGTATCCCATAAATCCTTGAAAGCCGCCGGCGGCATATCCGGATGCCTTAGAATCGAATGAGGGGCATTGATCAGTTCATCTTCGGTATAGCCGGACATTTCAATAAAAGCCTGATTGACATGCGTAATGACGCCCTCCGGGTCCGTCGTCGATACGATCAGCTTGCCGTCAGGATAAGGCGTTTCAATTTGGGTATATAACACCTTGCGCTTCGCACCGTCGTATAAATTCAGAGTAACCTCCTGATAATCACCGGTTATGTCTTCTGGTTTCATATCATCAAGCATTGTGTTTCTCCATCTGGTTACGTTTCAGTTTAACTGAGCACCAGTTTTTATATGTTGTAGTCAGCCAGCTTAAATCAACACGCAGGATAATGGGGCCGTTACTGTTTCTTATTTTCATATCAAGCGTGCCGCCCTTCATCGCGGCCAGTAAAAATCAACGCCCTGTCGTTAATGAGTATCATCAGGGCATTGATTTTATGAGGTTAATTTCTGATTATTTATAGGCCTTGGCAAGATTGGCAAATAGCGTTCTACTCATGCCGGAAATACAGAGGAATTTCTCCAGTTCATCGGCAATCGTCGACTCTTGATAGGACTGCTGCATTATCATCAGGGTAAGCCCGGTGACGGAACTGATCGCCTGCAGGGCTTTTGAGCATTTTTCAGGATCATGACCAAATATTTCGACAATGATACGGATGAGTTCATTATTGATCAGGGTCATGGCACCCGCCATAAACTCAACAGGCAGATTGACTTTGACGTGAATATCACCGACTTGAAACATATGTTGAGCGAATTCAGCATCGACATTAGCGGCAAATAGCCCTGTCATCCATCTTAAATGAGCTATTTTCAAGGTCTCAAGACGGCCTTCCAGATATTTTGCCGTTGCAGGTATCGCCGCTAATTGATCATAAAAAGAATCAGTGACGGCTTTCAGATGCGGCGTGATTTCTGGCCCAATATCTTTTAGACACAACTCAAGCTCAGGCGTTAAACCGGAAAATGCCTTGGCATAATCGATCAATTCGTTAAAGTTTTGTGGCATTAGCTTTCTCAGTTGCTGAGTATATTGAATCTATTATTTCGTATTAAATTAATAATATTTCAATAACTATTTATTTTTTATAATATAAATCCTATGGTTATTTTCCTGGAACAAGAACACTGGGGCTCTATAAAAGACCGTAATTCCTGACTGCGCAAAGCACCTACAATAATTCCGCAATACTGCTTGCGGCCCGCTTTACGTCAAGAAAAATCAAGCCTAATTTAGCATTCGGCTTTGCCAGAACAGTTAATACGGATTCATTACCGGCATAAACCATCAGGACATAGCCCTTAGCTCCCTTAATTAGAACTTGTTCCAGAGTCCCCCTTGTCAATTCTTGAGCGGTGCGGTCACCTAACGACAGCATTGCGGCACTCATGGCGCCAACCCGGTCTTCGTCCAATCCGGCGGGCAACACAGAGGCCATCATTAAACCATCCGTTGATATTACACCTGACGCTTCAATATCTGCCGAAGTACCATTAAGCTCTGTTAACACTGAAGCCAGCATATCTGCGCGCATATTTTGCTCTCCTTTATTTAATAATTATGTTTAGAACGGTCAAATTTTAATAAAGCGTTATTTAGTGGCATAACGCAGACTTAATGCCCAAACCAGAGAAACGAATTCTGGATGGTTAAAGTGGGGAATGCCCGAAATTGCAATAACAAAGCGGTTATTGCCAATAAATAACGGCCAAAACCCGAGCTGACTATTACCGCGCGCATCAATAACAGCCCAAGCGTTACTAGCCAGTCCCATATTATTCATCAATAATCCTGATCGGCGTTCATGAATAATTGCAATTTCCGCGCTTAATGCCGATAACTCCTCAGCAACTTCATGCGGAAACCCATGACTAGCCAGATAGAAGCCTTGGCTATCAGCCAAAAGAACCTTGCCATTTTCTGAAATTCTGCTTAATAGCTCAGGCAAAATATCTTCCAAGGCATCGTGCGGATAATTCAGCGCTGCATCAAGCCCCTGAACCCAGCCCAATTTTTGGCAATGATGCAATAACTCCAGGCATTTTGCTTCTTCCTGTTGGTCCATTAAATTTTGTAGATTCGACAGGTTGAGTTCTGGGGTTTGCTGCTGCGCAAGTAATGCTCTTAAAAACTGCCGAGGCTTGTCCCTATTAACAGAACAGACGGCGTAATAAGTACCGGCCGGGGTTGGGTATAAATACACCCCCTCTGTTAAGACATAGTTGCTCATGTGCTATTCCTCGAGTTCAGGATCCAAGGAATACAGCAATGACTGCACTAAAAGAGACACATCATTTTTAACCCGGGCGTCGACGGAAAATACCGGCGGCTTAAGCCCCATGCCCTGCAATTGAATATGATAATCATTGATAGCCGGCTTAGCACTTAAATCCATCTGAGTTACACCAATGGCCACATTGGTTTTTTTTATAAACTCTTGAAACGAATCCAGAAAAAACTTCATATCCTGGAACGGATCCGTTCGGGTATTATCGAGCAGCAAAATCAGGCCTATACCGCCCGTGGTCAGAATATCCCACATAAAGTCAAAGCGTTCCTGGCCAGGTGTACCGTAAAGATGAATTTTCTCACCACCTGCAAGATTCATAATCCCATAGTCCATGGCTACAGTGGTCGATGATTTCCTGTTCTTTGTCATGTCACTGGCAGCCGCATCCGTTTTAACCGGGGGCACATCGCTTATTGATTCGATAGCTGTTGTTTTACCTGCGCCAACGGGACCGGTAAAAATAATTTTGTATTGGCTCATATTGTTATATTGTTCCCAACTTTATGTTTTATGTCCACGTAACTTGCTGATAATTCGAGTAAATAACCCTTGTCGCTCATTATTTTTGCTGACTGGAGGCTGAATGATTTCATCGGCTTGCCGTTTAGCTTGTTTAATCAGGCCAAGTGCATACGCGGCACTGATGAAAGCAAATACATATTGGGGCTTGATTTTCAAAATTTCAGCGATATCAGGCAAAGTTCTTGGTCCAGCTATAAGCAATGCTGAAATTCTTAATGCATGAGGGGTGACAATAAGGCGGGTGAAGTTCGGCCAATGTTTTAAAAAAACCGGTTTATGAATATCAAGGGCTACAGGATAACGCCCCCTTGACGTCCATACAGCCAGCTTCCACAGGAAGGCGTCTAGATTATGGAATTTCTCCGGCGCGTTCTCGGCAGATAACACATGCGCACTCGCTGGAGTAAGCGACATCCCCTCACCTGACAGGTTATTAATCGGCAGTCCGGCAAACGATCTCAACTGTTTGTCGTCCGCATCAAGCCAGACTTCATGATTATGAGGAAAAATAATCAGCAACTTCCAACCTGAGTTGAGATGCAATACCTGCTTTTTTGTCTGGGCAATAAGGCATGCGGACTGAAAATATCCCTGGAAATACTCTTTGGGATTATAAAAAGCATTAGGAAATTGTTTCGGATCATTTACGTCCAGACCAGGGATAGAGCCCATAAATGCATTGAAATTCCCTTCATCAAGATGCATCGCTGTTTGATGCTTGGATGTTTTTTTCCGCTCATCCGTATTAATAAATAACTTCCTGTCTGCCCGAACATTACCGCTCGACTTTTGTCGTGCAGTCAACATCGCCTCGGCTTTAGCCAAGGCATCCAGCATCTCCGCTGTCCTTACCGGTTTTTTTACATATAATACATTTTCCAGCTTCTGTTCTTTTAAGGATAAGACAATAATTGGCCTGACCGAGTTTTCAGCCTGCTTCTGCTCAAGTAACGTTTTGGCATTGACGGAGTCGGCATCAATCATATCGACTTCGGCATCTATATCTTCAACAACAATGGCCGCGCCTTTACAAGGCCCTTGAAGATACATCACCATTGTTTTATAAGTGCGCCCATCCATGCCATGAAGCACAACTTTTAAAGGGCTTTTGCGTTTATCGTTCATTGTTCCCGCTCATAAAAATCGCCATTAATTCATTCCAGCCATCGGGCATGGCTATATCCAAGGTGGCGAAAAGCTCAACCATTTTTTTCAATCCTGAAACGTCGTGCGTTGATTTATAAAGTTCCAACAAGCCCTGATGCAATTCCAGCCTGTGCGGTTCGCTAATAATAGCCTTTTCCAGCACGTCTTTTGCTTCAGTAAGCTGACTGTATTCAATATAATCACGAGCCAAATCCAGCGGGTCATACGTTTGTTCTTCTGAAGCATCAACCAGTCGCACTAAGTTTTGAGTGCCAATCAATCCCCTTGTAAAAATAGAATATTGGTTTCCTGCCAGCAAGGCGACATCCATTTCATTAACCATAAACGCCTGCAGCAACCTATATTGTTCCCGAGAGAGCTTGGATCTTGCACCCTTTATCATACGCCGGCTGATTTTTGCACCGCGCCGGTCTAAAATGACCAGAAAATCAACCAGCGCAGCAAAAAGCTGTTCCGATAAATCGGCGGAGTAACAATAATAAATTCGCTGAATATGAGCGATTAATTGCCTTGGTTTTCTGGCAATATGAAAAACAAGATTTTTTAAAGTTTGCTCAGGTAATTCGTGATCGGCAAAATGAAAGATATTCGAGTCTGATGGCAAAAAAACATTACGCTCGGGGAATTCAGAAGTGTCTTTTGGTCCCTCACTGCAAGTAATCAATTTCCGGCAAATAATCATGCATTAACTCTCAAATATTCATGCGAAAGATTTTCTATATGAATTTTAGCTGCTTTTCTTTAAAAAAACAGATACAAGAGCCACAAAACTTAAAATATAATTCGATTAAACTGAGCTTTATATTATTTTGTTGAAGCAATTAATTATTAGAGCATGCAACAAGATGTATCTCATAACTTTTTACTGTTGACATAAAAAAGGCTTGTGAAGCCGTGTTTCACAAGCCTTTTTTTTGATTATTGAATTATTGCTTAACTATTCAATGCATCAGCATAAGCCATATCGAATGTAGGAATATGATGATCCAGCCATCCTTTCACCATTTGACCGACTTCCTCCGTAACATCTGCCTCGCCGGCATGAAATTTTGTTTGCAGCCCGGCGCAAATGCTGACTAAAGCGTCATGCTCGGCTTTGTGAGCCGTATAACCATTAAAATCTTTTGCCTGCATTTCCCTCTCTTCATGTGCGAAATGCTCGACAACATAAGAAATCAGGTCATCCAACTGATTTCCTACAGCAGAACGTTCTGCCCCGCCGGTTGCCAGATCATACAACTTATTCAGCTTATCAAATAACGTTTTGTGTTCGTCATCGGCGAATCCTACATTAGTACCAAATTGACTAGCAGTCCAAGTAATTAAAGCCATATACGTTCTCCTCAATAATTTTTATAATAACCGCACAAAAATTATAGTTTTTACACCTGTCCAAATGTTGACCTAGATCAATTTTTATTCAGATCACCCGATATATTCGCTGACAGCTCATCAAAATCAGCCCGGGCAGAATACGGCAATACGCCTAACAAAGGCGCATCCAGAGCAGCTTTGACAGCTAGAATGGTTTCCTCCCGGTTCAACAGATCAGGATCGGTGCATGTAGCGATCCAGCCCACACAAGAAAGATTTGACCAGCGGACGGCCCGATCGGTTAATTTCGCCTGATTAATGCAGCCCAGCTTGATAGCCACCACGATAATAACTGGCAGGTTCAGTGCTTTTGCCAGATCGGAGACATCCTCCGTGGCATTAATTGGCGACAGCCAGCCGCCCGCCCCCTCAACCAGAACGATATCGGCCAATTTTTTGAGGCGATTAAAGCTGCCAACGATTTTATCCAGTTGCACCGGATTATCGGCGCCGGCGATATGGGGCGAAACAGGGGCTTCATAGGCATAGGGATTGATCAGCTCATAATCAACGGGCAATGAAGCATTCTCCTGAATCAACAGCGCGTCTTCATTCTTCAGGATGCGGTTAGTTAACAGACAGCCCGATGCGACCGGTTTCATGCCGACCACGGATTGGCCCTGCTTTTTGAAGTAGCGCATCAGCGCAATAGTCGTCCAGGTTTTTCCGACATTAGTATCGGTGCCGGTAATGAAATAGCCTTTTTTCATGCGATTATGCCCGTGCGGTAATCATGATAACCTCGAAGGAGGCAGGAATCCGTCCGCCGTTTCTAAACGCTTCATAAGCCGCAATCATGCCCTGCATCTGCGCTTTGGTCGTGATCCTTCTGTTTCGCCCCGCAGTCACGTTATGCGCGCCGATATGCTTCAGTTCCTTCATCAAGTCCTGGACGGAGTCATAAGTCGGCCTATGCAGTTGACTTTCCGTCCTTATCCGATGAAAGCCGGCTCGTTCAAGAAAACAACCGTGCTGTTCTTGGCTGAAAAACTCGTTAACATGGCTATAATCGTCAACTTCCGCCCAGGCGCTTTTCAGTTCCCGCAAAGTACGCGGCCCAAATGTCGAAAAAATCAGCTGACACCCGGGCTTTAGAATGCGCCTGATGTCATTGAAAACAAGCTCCAGATCCTCACACCATTGCAGAGCCAGATTCGAGAACACATGATCAACGGCATGATCCGCAACCGGTAACGCTTCCGCGTCGGCACATAAATACCAGACATTGCCGGCATCGGCCAGCTTCCCGCGCGTGATTTGCAGCATAGGCAGCGCGAGGTCCAGCGCCAGCATATGTTTAGCGCCCGGCCATGATAATAACTCCGCGGTTAGAAAACCGGTGCCGCAACCGATATCCAGCACAGTACCGGCCAGCCTGTCCGTTTCGATACGACCAAGCAAGTCCCTGCCAACTGTGCGCTGTAATTCGGCGACAGCATCGTAGGACGCACAGGCCGCTGAAAAAGATTGTCTGATTTTGTTTTTTTCTAACACGAAATCAGCGCTCATCTCTGCTCCAGAAAACGGGCGATAACCGCCAGAACTTCTTGCTGATGCGATAAAAACGGCACGTGCCCGGCCTGATCGAGAATGTTGACTTCGCAACCGGCATTCAACTGCGGCAGCTGTTGCCCGACAGAAACGGGAATCAATTTATCCCTGCCGCCCAATATGACCGATACCGGGCACTTCAGTCTGGACAAGGACGGGCGCAAATCCGACTGTTTCAAGATATTCAGGCCATCCAGCAATGTCTGCCGATCCGGCACATCATACTCGGATACGGCTTCTTTCAGATCTTTCAATACTGTTTTACAGTCCACCAAGCCCTTCACCTGTAGCGCCAGAAAACGTGATAAAGTTGCCTGACAGTTGGCCTTTAAGCCATCGATGAATGCATCCAGCTGATAAGCCTCCATGCCCGGCCAGGTTTCCGCTTGCACGAATAGCGGATTACCCGCCAGCAATACCAGCGAATCAACGCGCTCAGGGAAGCGCTCGGCAACATCAAGCACAACCGTAGCGCCCAAGGACCAGCCCAGCCAGCAGCAAGGCCGGTCGGGCAACGATTCCACTAATGCCGCGCTGATTTGTTCCAGTGCAAACGGCGTGATTTTTTCACTGCGCCCATGCCCCGGCAAATCGATGCAGGTAACCTGACAATGCCGAGCCAAAGCCTTGGCAAAATCGCGCCAGACGCCGGAATGCATGGCCCAGCCATGCACCAGGACAACCGGCTGGCCCTGACCGAAGGTTTCGCAATGGAGTCTTGTCATAAATGCAGTTGATCAAGCGCTGTTAGCAGGCGGTCGACATGCTGTGTTTCATGTTGCGCTGACATGGTTACGCGCAGTCTGGCACTGCCTTGCGGCACGGTAGGCGGGCGTATCGCGCTGACCAGCAAGCCTTCGTTGAGCAAGGCATTACTGATATCTATCGCGCGTTGACTGTCCCCGATCATAATGGGCTGAATGGCCGAGGACGACGGCAGCAACTGCAAACCGAGCTGTTGCGCGCCCTGCCTGAAGCGCTCGGACAGCATTTTCAGCTTATCCCGGCGCCAGTTTTCAGCTAAGACGATTTTTAAGCTGGCCCGGGTCGCTTCGGCCACGGCGGCCGGTAACGCCGTGGTATAGATATAAGTACGGGCTTTCTGGATCAGCATTTCAATCAAGGTCTCGGAACCGGCCACAAAGGCGCCGAACGTACCGAAGGCCTTGCCCAGCGTGCCCATCAGTATCGGCACATCGTCCTGACCCAGGCCATGGTGATCGATAATGCCCCGACCCTGCGCGCCGATCACGCCCAAGCCATGCGCATCGTCGACCATCAGCCAGGCTTCATGGCGTTTGGCTGCTGCCGACAACGCCTGCAACGGCGCGAAATCGCCGTCCATGCTGAAGACGCCGTCCGTTACGATCAGTTTGCGCCCCGTCGCGGTTTCGAGATGGCTGATCAGATGTCGGGTATCGGCATGGGCATAGCGTTTGAACCGGGCGCCGGACAAAAGGCCGCCATCAATCAAGGAGGCATGGTTCAATCGGTCTTCAATCACCGTATCACCGCGGCCGGCCAAGGCCGAGATAACGCCCATGTTCGCCATATAACCGGTCGAAAACAGCAATGCCCGGTCGCGGCCGGTAAAAGCCGCCAGTTCTTCCTCCAGGGCATGATGCGCGGCGCTGTGCCCACAGATCAGATGCGCCGAGCCGCTGCCGATGCCATAACGGTCGGCGCCCGCTTTAAACGCCTGAACGACAGCCGGATGGTTGGCCAATCCCAGGTAGTCGTTGCTGCAGAAATTCAACACCTTCCTGCCGTCGATCTGTAGATGGATGCCTTGAGGCGATTCGGCGATACGCCGCGAACGGTACAATCCCTGCGCGGCGATGGCTTCGAGGCCGCCGACCAAGGTCAACGATGCGCCTGTCATTATGCGTAGCTGGAACCGCCAGAACGCAGGCCCAGACGCTCGAACAGCCGGAGATCATGATTAGTCATCGGATTGTCGGTCGTCAGTAATTTGTCGCCGTAAAAGATCGAATTGGCGCCGGCCAGGAAACACAAGGCTTGCATTTCATCGCTCATGTTGTTGCGGCCTGCTGACAGCCGCACGCGCGACCCGGGCATCATGATGCGCGCCACGGCGATGGTTCTGATGAACACAAGCGGATCCAGCGCCTCGGTGCCCATCAGCGGCGTTCCCTCGACCTGCACCAGCATGTTGATCGGTACGCTTTCGGGATGCTTGGGCAAATTGGCCAGCTCGATCAACAGTTTGGAGCGGTCGACATCGCTTTCACCCATGCCGACGATGCCGCCGCAACAGACGTTGATGCCGGCATCCCTGACGCGCGCCAGGGTATCCAGCCGGTCCTGATAAGTGCGTGTCGTGATGACTTCCGAATAATAATCTTCCGAGGTATCCAGATTGTGGTTGTAGTAATCGAGTCCGCCCTCCTTCAGCCGCGCCGTCTGTTCATCGGTCAGCATGCCCAGTGTGACGCAGGTTTCCATGCCCAGCGCCTTAACGCCTTGCACCATTTCGACGACGCGCTCGATGTCCCGGTCTTTCGGCTGACGCCAGGCCGCGCCCATGCAAAAACGCGAGGCACCCTGGTCTCTGGCTTGCCGGGCGGCTTTCAAAACGGCGTCGACCGGCATCAGCGCCTCGGGCGTCAAATCTGAATCGTAGCGCGCGCTCTGCGGGCAATAACCGCAATCTTCCGAACAGGAGCCGGTCTTGATGCTTAGCAAACTGCTCACCTGAATTTCGTTTGGATCGAAATGCTCTCTATGAATGGCTTGCGCTTTAAAAACCAAATCATTGAACGGCAACGCATAAAGCGCCTGAACCTCATCCAGCCGCCAGTCATGGCGGATAGAGCTCGACTGCTGAATCGGGTTTATTGCAGGGTTTGCAGACATTCTGTTAATCTCCGGCTACGGTATTTATTATTAAGGAAGACAACCATGCTACTTGTCAACCTGTCCAAATGAAAATAGGTTACAACTGGATCGATATTATACAGGATTACCTGCTTCCGCCTACCTGCATCTTGTGCGGAAACACAGGATTTGCCTCGCGCGACCTCTGCTATGCCTGCTATATCCATTTACTCAGAAACAATCCGTGCTGTTACCGCTGCGGCGAATCTTTCGAAATAGAGACTGAGATGCCATGCGGCCGCTGCCAAAACCAGACTCCCGCCTATGACCGGACTTATGCGCCATTCACGCATCAAGGCGCCATGCGGCACTTGATAACATTGCTGAAATTCCATGCCCAATACAAGAATGCGCGCCTGCTCGGCCAATTACTGGCCGAGCATGTCAAGACAACGGCGGAAATGCCGGATCGCATTATGCCCGTGCCGCTGCATAAAGCCCGTTACCGCCAGCGGGGATTCAACCAGTCGCTGGAAATCGCCAGAACCGTCGCCCGTGAATTACAGTTGCCTCTCGATCTTGAGTCATGCCGGAGGCATCGCAATACACCGCATCAAACCGACCTGCCGGCCAAACAGCGGCGTAAGAATCTGAAAAACGCCTTTTCACTGGTGAAACCGATTCAAGAGGGTCATATCGCCATTATCGATGATGTCATGACGACCGGCTCAACCGTCAATGAACTCGCCACCTTGTTGAAAAAAGCCGGAGTCGGCCGGGTTGATGTCTGGGCGTGCGCCAGAGCTTGATATGCGTTATCTCAAGCTACCGCACTATTTGAGCGATGGCCTGATCGAGCATTTTAGACAGTCTGGCTTTCGCCCCCTGATTCCGGCGAACAAAGGCCTTGGCCTTTGCCACGAGCGATGCGCCGTAAGCGGCATCCTTGTATAGTTGATAAACGGTTTTGACAATCTCATCCTTATCTTGACATTGTATGGCCGCATCATGCGCCAGCATCCCTCCGGCAATCTCCTTGAAATTGGCTATAAAAGGACCGAACAAAGCCGGCACGCCGATCGCGGCAGGCTCCAGCATATTATGGCCACCCACCGGCACCATGCTGCCGCCGACAAACACGACATCGGCGGCAGCGTACAGCATTTTCAATTCGCCCATCGTATCGGCCAGATAAACATCCGTATCCTGGCGACAGTCATCACCGGATGTGCGCGTCACTACGGCCAATCGTTGCTGTTCGCACAACTTCCTGACCTCGCCGAACCGTTCTGGATGCCTCGGCACCAGGACCAGTAGCAACTCAGGAATTTGCGGCTTTATCTGTTTGTAACTATCGAGAAATATCGCTTCCTCATCCTTATGTGTACTGGCTATTAACCAGATGTACCGGCGCTTGAACAAATCCTGTTTTAACTGCCGCCCCCGCCCTATCGTTTCATCGCCAATTTCAACATCAAACTTGATATTTCCTGCGACAGTCACTCGCTGTTTTTCGGCGCCAATCGCGATGAATCTGTCCGCATCATCCTGTGTTTGCGCGGCGATCAATTTAACCTGCGCCAAGGCCGGACGCACCAGTGAGGGGATTTTTTGATACCCGCGCGCCGATTTTTCCGACAATCGGGCATTGATCAAATAAAGAGGAATACCGTTTCCGCCGCAGCAGGCGAACAGATTGGGCCAGATTTCCGTTTCCACGATAACGGCGATAACCGGTTTAAAACAGCGCATAAAACGGCTGACGGCGCCGGGCGTGTCGTACGGCAAATAAACATGCTCAACGGATTCCTGCAGTACCGCCTTAACGCGTGCGGACCCGGTAGGTGTCGTAGTCGTGATTAACAGCCGCGCATCAGGATGTAGGTTCTGTATCTGACGGATCAGTGGAAACAATGCCTCGGCCTCACCGACTGAAACGGCATGAAACCAGATGACGCCTGGCGCATAGGGTTTAGTATAGTAGGCTAGTCTTTCGCGCCATCGACAGCGGTAAGCCGGCGCTTTGATGCTCCGCCAGAGCAGGCGGCACAGTATGAAGGGGATAAGCAGATAAAAAAGGGCGGAATAAAAAGCACGCATGTTAAGAAGACACAAGGTTCAAGGCACAAGATTGAAAAGCCGTCGCTTTACCTGTTGCCTTGTCCCTTTTGCCTTTAACTATTATGCTTCAGCCGCAACCTTGACAGGTATCGTTACGACAACATCCGTATGCAGGTTGATGTCGATATCGTATTCGCCAACCTGACGAATCGCGCCTGTCGGCATACGTACTTCGTGCTTTTCAATGGCAACACCTGCCGCTGTGATCGCATCAGCGATATTGTGCGTACCGATAGAACCGAACAGCTTGCCTTCATCTCCTGCTTTATGCGTGATGACAACTTCGAGTTTGCTCAATGCATTCGCACGTGCTTGAGCGGCGCTCAGTTTCTCGGCGGCAATTTTTTCAAGCTCCGCGCGACGCGCCTCGAATTCAGCAATTTTTTTAGCCGTTGCAACAACAGCCTTGCCTTGTGGAACCAGATAGTTTCTGCCATAGCCTGGTTTAATCGTGACCTTATCACCCAGGTTACCCAAGTTTGCTATCTTTTCAAGAAGAATAACTTCCATCTTTTAATACCTCACCTTTCGGTTTTAGCTAATTATTTTTGCGCCGTCAGGCGTTAGTTTGATTTGAAATTTTGTTTCGCAAGTTCAGCCATGCATCAATTAAACCCACCAAAGCTACAGGCAACATGGCATGGGGTATCAAAAACAATGTCAGATAAAACATCGGCACCATATAGCGGCCGAGTTTCATCGAAGCAAAAACCGCATGCATTACGGCCGTTCCGATACAGGTGTATAACACAAACAGCAAGATGGTCATATTCCAGGCAACTTCGGAGAGCACTCCGGAACTGGCCCACGCAACGACCACGACAGCGACACTGCCTATTGCCAGCCGGGGCTTCGTGTTCAACGACAAAAACTCTTGCTTGAAACCGCCGGGGTTATAAAGCACCGACTGCCACCATCGCCCCAGGAACAGGCCAAACAGCAAACCGAATACGGTTCCTGCCGCCACCACGCCGGTCATATAATGAGACAGAACATCCAAAGTGCGCTGAATTTCGTCAACAGGCGCATTGGGCGGCACCATCTGCGAAAGAACCTCTTTCCACATGACGGCGGGCTCTGCCTCATAGAGGTAAAAGCCAACAACCCCAAGCATGCCCAGCAGCACCGCGAATTCAACCGCCAGGGATAAATGGCGGCCTTCTCTCAATATAATCGAAATCAACCAGACAGGCAGCCACAGCATCATGCTATAAAGCAAGGCAAACTGGTAGCTGCCTAGCAGGAAGAGGCCTAATAGTGAGGCCGCCGCACTTGAGCAGACTAAAACATATAAGCCTTCAAAAGCACCCCGCCTTAACGTAACGAGCGCAACAGAGGCTGAACTTACTATACTTACCGGAGGTATGATCAGTGACAACAATGCGAGACTGGAAGCCACTATCATGGCTTGCAGCCGGCCTCGCATAATATAAGCTGCTAGAAATCTCACTGATTACCCCGGCCTGGTAGTGATTATTTGTGAGCGTCGCAGAATGGCAGTAAGGCAATAAAACGCGCACGTTTGATTGCCACGCCTAACTGTCTTTGATATTTAGCGCTGGTACCTGTAATACGGCTAGGAACAATCTTGCCGGTTTCGGTAATATAATCGCTTAATAGATCCAGATCCTTATAATCAATCTGTGTACCGCCTTCCGCGCTGAATCTGCAGAATTTTTTGCGTCTTACGTTGCGTGCCATAGTAATCTCGTATCCAAGTGTTAAAAGTTTTATTCAGAAGCGGCTTCGTCAATATCGAAGCTCTCATCGGCATCGTCCAGGCTATCTTCCGCACCGGTGTCTGCCGCCGCTTCTTTGGCCGCCGCATCTTTGGCTCTGGATTCAGCCGCTTTATTTTCCTCGGCTGTCGCTGTGGCGATCGGAGAAGGTTCGGTAATCGCTTCTTTTTGCAATAAAGTCATGCTACGCAAGATAGCGTCGTTGAACCGGAAGCCGCTTTCCAGTTCTTCCAGTGTAGCTTGATCGCACTCGACATTCATTAACACATAATGTGCTTTATGAATTTTGTTAATAGGATAAGCCAGGTGTCTGCGCCCCCAGTCTTCCAAACGATGGATTTTACCGGATGCCGTTTCGATAGTTGATCTGTAACGATCAATCATCGCCGGAACCTGAGAACTTTGGTCGGGATGGACTAAAAAGACAATTTCATAATGCCGCATAATTTTTCCTTTCGGTTTTAAGCCTTCCACCCCCGTTTAGCTCAAGGATGGTAAAGCAAGGAGAGGCTGAATGCCCCAAAGAACCGACTATTATAGGGGCTTTTTCTTATATTGGAAAGCCTGCATGCCAAAACTGCTTTGCGAAAACAATATTCGACCATCCGCCATTACTTAATCAGCCTTAGTTTTAACGAGTAAAATTTGTAGGGCAGTCATAGAGTGCGAATACCCTCAAGCCACCAGTACCCATAGGGCATAAATGAATTCGCACCTACAATTTACCCATCATTCGCACCTACAATTTACCCATCATAATTAAATTGACTGAGTACTAGGCATAGAGGCTGAGCAAACCATTGCTGACAGCCGCCCGACCGCTGGCGAGCTCCTCCGCCGCATCAGCCGCAATGGGTACGGAGCCATGTGTCCTGGCATCGGCTGTTTGAGCGAAACGATGAGATTGCTCCTGGCCAGAGGAAAAATTCTGTGCGACATTGACATCGGCCAGATTGAGCTGCTGTGCGCTCATCATGTCTCTTAACTTGGGAATAGCGGCTTCAAGCGCCTCCCTTACCACCGCATTCTGAGCGGTAAAAGCGACCGACGCCTGATCCTGATTAACATCGACCCGGACAGAAACCGGCCCTAATTGCTGAGGATTCAGCTTGATTTCCGCTGCCGTTATTGCCTTATTGCTCATCCAGATGATCCGCTCCCCGAGCTCCTGATGCCAATCCGGATGCGCGATGGGCTTGGTAATGGCCGGCATATCGATTTTATTATCCATTACCTGCTTAAGATCCGCCGTAACCCGAGGCAGGGTTTTCTCTCCATCTACTACAGGAAGCTGCCCCTCGCTTTGCATCGACTTTTCCGCTTTACCCTCTTTGCCAGGAGAACTTAATTCGCTGCCCGGCTCCCGCAGGAGAGTCTGCCCCAGAACCTCTTCCTGTTGGCCAAAATCAGCGGACACTGCATCCTCGCCCGAAGCCTGCGGCTGACCTGCTTCAGGCATCGCCTTTGTCAAACCGGGAATCGTCTTCTCTTGACTGGCTGCCGCGCGTGCCAGCTCATTGCCGGTGGTTTCCGGTGCGGACAGCATGGCAACAGGCGAAGCGTCGACAGCCGTCAATAACGCGTCACTTCCCCGGACATCACCAACCTGATCGTTAAATTGATCGTCGCTGGCTGGCTCCGTATGCCTGTGAGCAGCCGTCTGTTCGGGAACCATCACGATAACAGCCGCATTTTGACCCGCATGTCCCATGACCGTTTCAATTTTATCGTCGATCTGCGCCCTCTCCAACTCGCCATCCTCCAACTCGGGCGCCACCATGCCCTGCGCAGCCTCGCCTTTGGCAACATACTTTAGTATATCCTTTAAAGTAACCAGCACGGCTTCAAGATCCTCACTGGCATTTATTTCCGAGGCCGCCGGCAAGTCCTTGCCGAATAAAGCGGCAAGCTCTTGCGCATCAGCCTTATCGAGCGGCAAGCCGGTAAGGCGCGCATTGATATTTTCGAGCCCGCCAGCCTCCTGCGGGGACTTAGGCAAACTGTAGCCTTTGGATTCGATCAGCATTTCAATCCGCGCCATCAAGGTGTCTGCAAAGCCTTCGGGCATCGCGCCATCCGCCGCTAAAGACGGCGACGCTTCTTTAGCGCTCCCCTGAACCGGCAAAGAGGGAAATCTCGCGCTGTCTACATTCATATCAATTCTCCTAAAATCCTGAAGGCCTATTAAGCATTTTTCGCGCCACCCGAACTGCTTTGGAAAAATCTCGATGCCCACTCGTCCTGCGCGGCCTGCTCAAGTTTGCCGGCCTGCCTGGTCTCAGTCTGCAAAGCGGAATCACAAACCTTGCGCAGGCTATTGGTTTGCTGATGCGCGCTTTCCCAAACCTTTCTTTTGGCCGCCAGGTCGGCATCCATGGCCCGCATCGCCTGTTCCTGCCCCGCTATGGCCTTATCCAGCTTTTCAATAAACGACCTAAATTCCAACAATTGCGCAACCTTGACGCCGCCTCCGCCGAGCCGGTCAAACCGCTCCTGGTATTCCTGCCGGTACTGCTTCAAATTATCCAGCTGCGCCTGCAATTCGGCCTTTTTCCGCTGCACCGCTCCTAAGACTTCCAGGGAATTTTTTTCCTGGGACGCCTTAATCTCGACGATCGTTTGAATACGCTGTGACCTTTTCACTTATGCGCCTCACTCATTTTTGATGCCCAGTAAAATTTGCAAATCGCTGAGACTCCGGCTCATGTCGACAGGCTCATTCATGTCTTGCTGCAGGAACGCCAAAATCGCGGCATTTTTCTCGATGGCTTTATCGATTCTAGGATCAGCGCCGCGCTGATAAGCGCCGACACTGATCAAGTCGCGGTTTTGTTGATAAAGAGAATAGAGTCTGCGCACTTCTCGCGCCATCTGCAGATGCGCCTCATCAACAATATCGGGCATGACACGGCTAACCGAGGCTTCGATATCGATCGCCGGAAAATGCCCGGCTTCCGCCAGGTTTCTGGACAGGACAATATGCCCGTCCAGGACGCCGCGGGCCGAATCGGCGATAGGGTCATTCGTGTCATCGCCCTCGGCCAATACCGTATAGAATGCCGTTATGGACCCGCCGCCTTCATCGGCATTACCGGCCCGTTCCGCCAGATGCGGCAGTTTGGCGAAGATGGATGGAGGATAGCCCTTGGTAGCGGGCGGCTCGCCTATCGCCAGGGCGATTTCCCGGTGAGCCTGCGCAAACCGCGTCAATGAGTCCATCAGCAGCAGCACATCCAGCCCCTGATCGCGGAAATATTCGGCAATACTGGTAGCCAGAAGCGCCCCATGCACACGCATCAACGGCGGGTCATCCGCCGGCGTCGCGACGACAACGGCTCTTTTCAGACCGTTCTCGCCCAGGATTTTCTGCACAAACTCGTTAACTTCTCGACCTCGCTCGCCGATCAGACCGACGACCACGATATCGGCGGTCGTAAACTTGGTCATCATGCCCAGCAGAATACTCTTGCCGACGCCGGTCCCGGCAAACAAGCCCATGCGCTGCCCACGCCCCACGCACAGCATTGAATTGATCGCCCTGACGCCGACATCGAGCGGCTCGCGAATCGGCTTTCTCGATAACGGATTAATCGGCGTTCCGGTCAGCGAAATCTGCTCATCGGCTTTAAGCGGACCCTTGCCGTCGAGCGGCCTGCAGGAACCATCCAGAACCCGCCCGAGCAAACCGAACCCCACCTTGGCCAGACTGCCCTTGCCCATCGGAATCACGCGGCAATCAGGCTCGAGCCCATGCAGCTCTCCGGTCGCCATCAAAAACACCCGCGCACCGGCAAAACCGACCACTTCGGCTTCAATAATCCTGCCGCTTTTGGTTTCGATCTGGCAGCGGGAGCCGATGGCGGCCCGGCATCCAATCGCCTCCAGCGTCAACCCGACCATGCGCGACAGCTTGCCCTCAACAATCAGCTCAGGCGCTTCCTGCAATCTTTCGGCATAAGGTTTCAACCGAGCCAGCCAGATTCGAGACCGATCGACGTCAGGAATCACGGATTTTTAGCCTCCGCTTCGCCTAAAGCGTCTGCTTTTGGTGCTCCACCGCCTTCATCCATGCCGTCGCCGGCGTCTGCTCCCTGCGCCCTAGCAGGGACCCTCTCCGCCTCCCTGCAGTCTTGCGCGCGTTCACCGCCGAACAAATTCGCTATCACGGCAGCCAAACGGTTTTCTATCGTGGCGTCAATATGCGAAACCTCGGTATCGACTTTACAGCCGCCGCGCGTAATCAGCGGATCCTCGATAATGCGCCAAGGCGGCGACATCTCATCCAGCGACAATGCGGAACGCACCAACTCGGCATCGTCCGGATGCAGATGCAAGCTGATTTTTTGCGAGGCCAATGGCAGCACCCTGACCGCCTCCTTGACCGCGGCAACCACTTGCCCCGCGTCCATTTTGATTTCGCGTCGGATAATTTGCGTGGCGATGCTTATAGCGAGCCTGACCAGCTCTTTTTCAACTTCTTCATCGAGCGCTTTGAACGGCTCGCTCAGGGATTCAAGAAGACTGGCAAACATGGCCCCCTGTTCACGCAGCAAGTGCGCATTTTCCTCGTAGCCTTTTTTCGCGCCGTCTTCGAAGCCCTGCCGGAACCCTTCCTTATTGCCTTGAGCAAATGCCTCGTCATAGGCCTGCTTTTGCATCAATTCAATTTCCTCAACCGTCAAAACCGGCGTCGGCTCTTCATCGATATCGACGGGCTCCGATATTGCCACCGTCTCGGCACCAGACACATCGGGCACGTCCCATAATTTCAGCAGCGCCAGTTCGGAGGAGGAAAAGCCGTTTGATTTAGATGAGCACATCGCCGCCGCCGCCAAAATTAATCTCGCCCGAATCAGCCAGCTTTCTGGCAATCGCCAGAACATCCTTCTGCGCCATCTCCACTTCACTCAATTTGGTAGGCGGTGCGGCCTCCAGGTCATCCCGCAGCATCTCAGCCGCCCGCCTGGACATACTGCCGAATATTTTATTCTTAAGCCCGTCGCTGACGCCGCGCAACGCCAGCAGCAACTGATCGGTTGAAACTTCCCGCAACAGTTTTTCCATCCCCCGGTTATCCAACGAAAGCAGATCTTCAAAGACAAACATCTTATCTTGTATTTTTTGCGCCAGTTCGGCCTTGCTTTCGGCTATTTCCTCCAGCAGCACATCACTGACCGCCCCTTCCATAAGATTTAAAATATTGGCGGCCGTGTTAATGCCGCCGATGGATGAGGATTTGATATTCTCGCCGCCCGTCAACTGCTTTTCCATAATGTCATCCAGTTCCCGCAACGCGGATGGCTGCACCCCTTCTATGGAAGCAATTCTCATCAGCAGATCGGAGCGCATGTTTTCAGGCAGGAACATCATGATATCGGCCGCCTGGTCACTGTCCAGCAAGGATAAAATGATCGCGACGATCTGCGGATGCTCGGAACGCACCAAATCGGCGATGGCGCGCGTATCCATCCATTTCAATTGCTCGATGCCCTTGCTCCTGCCGCCGAGCAAAATCCGGTCGATAATGCTGCTGGCTTTGTCGGCGCCCAAGGCATTGGTCAATACATTGCGAATATATTCCTCCGAATCAATGCCCAGTGCCGTCTGGTTTCTCACCGCGACAATAAACTCCTCCAGCACCACATCGACCATTTCCGGCGAAATGCTGCCCAAAGTCGCCATCGTCGAACCTATGAGCTGCACCTCCCTCGGCCCCATATGCCTCAACACGGCCGTGGCTCTTTCCTGACCCAGCGCAAATAATAACAATGCGCCACGCTCGGTCCGCGTCAAATCTATATCGTTAGCCATCTCTAACCCATGATTTAATGACTTGCGCGACTAGTTTCGGATCTTCATCGACCAGCCTTTGCACATATTCCAGACGTTTCTCGTAGCTCTGAGGGGCCGACAAGAGCAGCAGGTCGTCCATTTCCATCGGCTGCGGAGCCGCGTATTGCTCGGCCGGCACCGCCACAGGCACGCCGTCTTTGTTGTCATTAGCCGCTCCGCTCTCCGCTTCTGTCGCCGCATCGGCTTTTTTCTCTTCGGCCTCGCGCCCGACCAGACTGCGGAAAGTGGGCCTTAATACACCCAAAAACAGCAATACCAGCGCCAATACCGCCGCCACCTGTTTTATCAGGTCGAGAAACCAGGCCCGTTCCCAAACCGGGGCCTCGGGCAAGGCCTCCATTTCCTCCGCCCCCCTGAATGCGACATTGGTGACAGTCACCTGATCGCCGCGGCTGTTGTCGAAACCGACAGCCTGCCTGACCAGGTCGCTGAAGCGATTGATATCTTCCTGGGCGTAAGGCTGGGTTTTTATCGTCCCGTCCGCCTGGGTTATATGCCGGTCGTCGACAACGACGGCGACGGACAAACGGCGCAATATGCCGGTGGCCAGACGCGTATGCGTGATGGTTTTATCGAGTTCGAAATTTCGGGTGGCGGTTTTTGTCGCTGAACCGGATGCTTTTGCCGGGTTCGCGGCAGAATTCTGCCCGGCTGCCGTTTCCGGCGCGATACCGGCGGGCGTGGGCTGGTTGGACAAGGCGCCGGGAATGCCTTGCACGGCGGACAAAGTACTTTGCTCTTCGGATGTCTGCTCGCTTCTTAAGGCCGGCAAGTCGGGATTGAACATTTCCTGCGTTCTGTCCGTCTCGGTAAAATCTATATCGGCTGAAATCTGCGTGCGCATGCCGTCCCGGCCGACCAGGGGCGATAAAATATTGCTGATGCGCTCCATCAGGTGCTCTTCAATATTTTTCTTGTATTCAAACTGCCTGGAGGTCAGATAAACCTCCGATGCCGAATCCCTGCTATTGAGCAACTGTCCTCTTTGATCGACCACGGTGACCTGCTCGGCTTCCAGTTGAGGAACACTGGAGGCGACCAAATGAATTATCGATTCGACTTGCCCCTTATCCAGTGACCGGCCCTGATATAAGTGCACCAGGACCGAGGCGCTGGGCTTCTTGCGCTCCCGCACAAACACCGACTGCTGGGGCAAGGCTAACAGCACCCGGGCCGATTTCACATTCTGGATCGCCATGATGGTCTGCGCGATCTCGCCTTCCAGAGCCCGCCGGAAGCGCATCATTTCAACATTTTTACTGGTACCGAAGCCCTGATCCTTGTCCAGCAGGTCATAACCCAGGCTTTTACTGCGGGGTAATCCCTGAGCGGCCAGTTTAAGCTTCAGCTCACGCACTTCGTCGGCCGGCACCATGATCGCGCCGGAACGAGTGTCGACTTTATATTTGACGCCTTGCGTATCGAGGACTTCAAGAATGTCGGCGGC
The DNA here is from genome assembly GCF_000383855.1 of Methylobacter marinus A45. Taxonomy (GTDB): domain Bacteria; phylum Pseudomonadota; class Gammaproteobacteria; order Methylococcales; family Methylomonadaceae; genus Methylobacter; species Methylobacter marinus. The sequence continues at coordinate 2,998,259 of NZ_KB912877.1, read as the reverse complement.
ATCCTTGTCGCCGATTTCGGCAAACAGCAGGCCATAGGAAGGCTCCTGCGACCATAGCACAACGGCAACCGCGATGGCGACACTGAGCGCCAACCCGAGCATCAAGCCGATTTGACGGGGCATGGTCAGTTCGGACAGCCCTCTAAGCGCGGGATGAACCTCGCTCTTGGCCGCCAACGCTTGCCCGCTTCCGGCCTCAACCAGGTCCTTGCCGTTTTGTTCACTCATGTGCTAGTAACAATCCCTGATCTACATCGGCATGTTCATGACATCTTGATAGGCTTCAACCAGTTTATTTCTGACTTGCAGCATGGCCTGGAATGAAACGCTCGCCTTTTGGGATGCCACCATCACCTCGGCCAGACTGACATTGGCATCGCCTGTCTCAAACGCTTCCGCCATTTTGCCGGCCATTTGCTGGGTGTCGTTGACAGAATCGATGGACTGTTTCAACAAGGCGGCGAAATCGCTAGTGCCGGCGTCGGCTTCCCGCGCTTTAGAGCCGGCCTCAAGCGACATGGCGCGCATCTGGGCCAGCACCTGGTTTACATTCATCTCACTCATGGATTTTCCCTCTTAATTTTCATCTACCAGATGCTTCATGCATAATTAATGCCATTAGTTTAGCATGGAATAATGATGCCTGATTCTTTCATTCTGGCCATTTTATACCTGAGGGTCCTGGGGCTGATTCCGAGCTTTTCGGCGGTGGTTTTACGGCTGCCGTTTTCCATCTGCAAGGTCTGCAAAATAATGTTTTCCTCGACCGAGCGCACGCCCTCCCCCAAACCGGCAAATTCCTGATTTTGATCTTTAGGATCAATCACTTTAAGTAGACGTTCCGGGGTATGACCTGGCATTTTCTCCGTCATTGAGCCGATATCCTCAAATACCAGATCCTCTGCGGCAATCGTATCGTCTGTGCGTAAAATCAGCGCCCGCTGGACAATATTGTCGAGTTCCCTGACATTGCCCGGCCAAGCGTAGCCGAGCATTTTTTCGACGGCCTGATGGTTAAATTCGGGCAATTTTTTGCCTTGCCGGCCATGCCGGCGCACCAACTCCCTGGCCAGCGGCAAAATATCGCCCGGTCTGTCGCGTAGAGGCGGAATCGTGATGGGGAATACATTGAGCCGGTAATACAAATCCTCCCGAAAACGCCCCTGTTCCAGCTGTTCCTTGAGCTTCAGATTGGTAGCCGCCAAAATTCTGACGTTCAGCCGGATCTTTTTATGGCTGCCCAGGCGCTCGACCTCTTTCTCCTGCAGCACCCGCAACAGCTTCGCCTGCAGATTCAAATCCATTTCCGCAATTTCATCCAGCAACAAGGTGCCGTCCTGCGCCTGTTCGAATTTTCCGGGCATGGCCTGGACGGCGCCCGTGAAAGCGCCTTTCTCATAACCGAACAGCATCGCTTCCAGCATGTTTTCGGGGATGGCGGCACAATTGACCGCGATAAAAGGACCTCGATGATAAGTGGAATTTTGATGAATATATCGGGCAATGACTTCCTTGCCGGTACCGCTTTCGCCCTGCAACAGCACCGTCACATCGGTTCTGGCAACCTTGGCGGTCAGGGCGTAGAGCTTTTTCATGCCATGGTCCTGAACCACTCTGTCATGGCTTACCGCATTCACTTCATCGGCACTTGCACCTATAAAATCGGCCACCTTGCCGACCAGCGCATCGGCCTCGAAAGGCTTGATCAAATAATCGCAGGCGCCCGCCTGCAAAGCCTCCACGGCTTTAGGAACCGTACCATAAGCCGTCATCAACAGTACCGGCGTTTCCGGATACTTATTGCGCATGTTTTTCAGCAGCAAAAAACCATCCATAACCGGCATCTGCACATCGCTGACGACCAACTTAAACTGGTCGCGTTCCAGCTTGCCCAGCGCTTCCGTGCCATTGCCGGCGGCGCTGACCCGATACCCTTCTATTTCCAGCGTGTCGCAGAGCGCTTCGCACAGCGCCAGATCATCCTCAACGATAAGCACATCGTACTGTTTCATGCTACATCTCTCTGATTGTGATTCTTACCGGAAAAACCGCCCGGCAATGGATTAAACTGCTGCCCGAGGCAAGGCAAGGTTAAGGCAAAGACCGTGCCCCTGCCGAGCGTCGAGATGCACTCACATTGGCCGCCGTGAGCCCTGACCACGCTATCAACGACAGCCAGGCCCAAACCGGTGCCGCTGGTCTTGGTCGAGAAAAAAGGCTCAAAAATCCGTTGGCATAACTCCGGCGCCATGCCGGGGCCATCATCCTCGATAACAAACCGGACATTGTCATCAAATTGACTCACGCGAATCTGTATATCGCCGCCCCGGCCGATCGCATCGACGGCATTGTTCAGTATATTCATCAGCGCGCCGCGCAGGGCATCCTGGTTGCCGAGCATGACATCATCCTCGGCATCATTGATGATCCGCCAGGTGATACCGCATTGGCCGGCATAGTCTTTTAAAGCTTCGCTAAGATGATCAAGCAAGCCTGACAGGAAAAAGCTTTCCATCGCCAGGCGCCCGTCCTTGGCGAAAATCAGCATATCGTTAACCTGTCTTTCCAGATACTGCAGGCGCTCCAGGATTTTCCGGGAAAACCGCTGCCGCTTGTCATGATTCAAGGCCGGATTGGCCATCTGCGAGGCATATAAAATGGCCGTCGCGAGCGGGGTTCTGACCTGATGCGCCATGCTGGCGACCATCTCGCCCATTGACGACAATTGCTTTTGCTGATTCAACAAGGCCTGCAAAGCCTGCATTTCGCTGACATCGGACAATAAAATAATCTGCCCTGTGTCATTTTCCAGCTGACGGCAGGTCATGTTGACGCGTTTGCCGTTTAACAGCCGACGTTCATGCGGATTATCGGAAACAGTTATCATGCTGCGGGCGACCACTTCCGACCAGGGCAGTTCCTTTAGCGGCTCGCCCAAAAAATCGACCGCCATCTCATTGCAGTCGACAATTTTGCCCGTGACATCGAGCACGATAACGCCCGCCGGCAGCGCGGCCAGTATTTTCTCCAGCCGGTTGGCCAGCTTCTCTTTTTCTTCAAGCGTTTTAAGACGCTCGCTACGCGCGGCGGCCAATTCGCAGTGCAATTTGGCGACCTGCTCTTCCAGCCCCTGATAAGAAATGGACAAATTCTGCGAGAGCTCATTGAACATGCGGAACGCATCGGTGAGCTGTTCTGTTTTATTTGCTTTCTGAGCCTTGCTTGTGTTCATGATTGAAGCGCCTGGTTTTTCATGTGAATCAAAGAAAGCAACAATCAGGCCACTAATAATTTATATTTGTTTTCAATTAGTTAAACATGGCGTCGAAAATTTGACTCGCTAGCGCTGCACATCGTACTTGCGCAATTTTTCCACCAAGGTCGTACGGCGCATATTCAGGCGCTTGGCTGCATGGGCGACGACGCCGTTGCATTCCACCAGTGCTTGCCGTATCAGATCGCCTTCCAGCACATTCAGATATTCTTTCAAATCAATACCCTGCTCCGGCAGATGCGCCAGGGACGCCGGCAACGCATCAGACTGTTCATCCATTTCCATTACCCCGGAGGACCGGTCCAGGTCTTCCGCATTAGCCGCCGGCGTATCGACGATCATTTCCTCCGGGACAGGATAGTGCTGGAATTTTTCCGGCAAATCGGCCACATCCACCAAGCCTTTCGGATAAATAATCGCCAACCGTTCAATCAGATTGGCCAATTCCCTGACATTGCCGGGCCAGGTATGCTGCATTAAAACCGCCAGAGCCGCATTGGTCAGCTGTACCGACCCACGGTTAGCCGCCTCCAGTCGGGCGATAAGATCCTGCACCAGCAGCGGAATATCGCCGGCGCGCTCCCGTAAAGCGGGCACTTCAATCGGAAACACATTCAAGCGGTAAAATAAATCTTCCCGGAACCGATTCGATTTAATCTCTTCTTCAAGGGATCGGTGGGTTGCTGCAATTACCCTGACATCACAGTAGATGGTTTTATTGCTGCCGACGCGCTCAAACGTACGCTCCTGCAATACGCGTAGCAGCTTGACCTGCATGGCCGTCGGCATGTCGCCGATCTCGTCGAGAAACAGCGTGCCGCCTTCCGCCATTTCAAACCGCCCTTGCCGGGCATTCAAGGCACCGGTAAAAGCGCCTTTTTCATGGCCGAATAACTCGCTTTCCAACAATTCGCCTGGAATCGCTCCGCAATTGATCGGCACGAATGGTTTTGATTTCCGGCAAGAGGCATCATGCAAAGCCCGGGCAATCACTTCCTTGCCCGTTCCTGACTCGCCGAGAATCAACACTGTCGCGTCGGATTCGGCCACCTGCGCTATGGATTTACGAATATTGACAATGGCCTGGCTATTACCTTGCAGTCGTTCGATCGCCGATGAACGCCGCTCATAAACCCTGCGCTCCTGGAAATTGACGGGATTGCCCTGGCGCTGACCGTAAGCCGCTGACAGTTTATCGATTGTCGGCTTCAGGCCGGGATAGGCCACTGGCCATTCCTGCACCTGAAACACCCGGTTGTTGATGGCTGTCGGCACTCGCAAGGCCGCCCCCTTGTCGATCAACAAAATCACGGGGACATTATCGGTGAGCTCTACTATTTCCTTGATCACCAGCGCCTGTTTGTCGATACCGTCACCGACAAAAATCCCGAAAACCGGCTCAATCTGACCGATCACTGCCGCATAATTTGATGAACCGGCTGTTTCCACCTGGTATTCCATAAACTGAAGAATAATCTCAAATTGCTGGGATCTTGTTTTATTATCATCAATTAACAAAATACGCGGCAAAGCCATATTCCTATACTCATCATTCAAATATTAATCTGCAATTAAAACGTGGCTTCAAAAAGCGGCCATGATCAAAGAATCAGTTATCCTTAATCTCTAAGGTATTAAATATAATCCAACTTGGTTTTTTAGCTACTCGATAAAGTTAAGCATCGAATCGAGCCGCTGTCAAAATACTCTTTTTTTCAAAATGTTCTATAACTTTTTTAAAGTAATTCAAAGACAAATAACAGCTTACGCTCCACATTCAAGCTTGACAAAAATTTCCCATTGTAGACACTAGAGCTGTTTCCACTACTCTAGAGCCCTCATTCCTTTGAACGACATACCCCTTGGTATGCTCTTTGGCATACTTGCATTAATGCTTATTCTTTCGGCTTTTTTTTCCGGTTCCGAAACGTCTCTTATGACCTTGAACCGTTATCGTTTAAAGCATCTGGTTAAGCTCAAACATTCCGGGGCAATAAAAGCCCATCACTTACTGCAGCGGCCCGATCAGTTAATCAGCCTGATTTTACTGGGCAATAATTTCGTCAATGTCATCGCCTCCTCATTAACGACAGTCATTGCCATTCGGCTCTTTGGCGAAAGCGAGTCCAGCATTGCCATTGCCGCCGGAATTTTGACGATCGTCATTCTTATTTTTTCCGAGGTCACGCCGAAGACGCTGGCGGCGGTCAAGCCTGAGATACTGGCCTTCCCCGCAGCCTGGGTCTTTGTCCCCTTGCTGAAGCTCTTTTATCCGATTGTATGGATCGTTAACCTGATTACCGGGCTGTTGCTGCGCCTGGTCGGCATTAACATCAAAAAAAACAACCACGACCTGCTTAACAAGGAAGAATTGAAAAGCATCGTGACCGAAGCGGAAAGTTTAATGCCTTCGCGCTATCAGAAAATGCTGCTGGGCATTCTTGATCTTGAGTCGGCGACGGTTGAAGACATCATGACGCCGCGCAATGAAATTGTCGGTATCGATCTTGAGTCACCGATTGAAGACATCATTACACAAATCAAGACCAGTCCGCATACCCGACTGCCTGTTTATAAAAAAAGCATCGACCGGGTCATCGGCTTCATGCATTTAAGAAAAGTCCTCATGCTGGTCAATAATGAGGATTTTGACAAGCAAACCCTTATCAATCTGTTGACGAAACCCTCCTTCATTCCCGAAAGCACGCCTGTGCACCAGCAGATTCACCGGTTTAAGACCGAGAAAATACGCATCGGCCTGGTGGTCGACGAATACGGTGACGTGGAAGGCCTTGTTACCCTGGACGATTTGCTGCAGGAAATAGTGGGCGAACTGATCACCGACGATGTAACCGTCAGAGAGCAAAGCGACGGCAGTTTTCTGGTGGACGCCAACATTACCGTACGGGAATTGAACCGCGTCACGCAATGGTCTTTGCCGACAGAAGGCCCGAAAACACTGAACGGGCTTATCATTGAATTCATGGAGACCATCCCGGAGCCCGGGACCAGCATAAAATTGCACGGCTACCCTCTGGAAATCATAAAACGCGACCAGAATACCGTTAAATTGGTTAAGTTTCTGCCGCAAAAATAGCAACTTATACCAATGCCGATCACCTCTGTTAAAAACTTGCGTTTTTTTGGCTAAGTAAAATATTCCGTCTATAATTAAAATCCATTCAAAGATTAATTTACGACAGCAATGGCAAGACTCACTGTTTTTTTTAAAGATAAAGCAATCCATTCAGCGCTTTTTGAAAACGGCATCGTGCATATCGGACGCGATGAAACCAACGACTTGACCATCGACAGCCTTGCGGTTGCTCCGGCTCATGCCGCTCTTGTTATTCGCGATACTGACTGCATTATCAAGCAGTTGAATGATGACTTTCCGTTAATCGTCAATCATGAAAAAGTCAAGGAATGTCATCTCAGCAATAATGACACGATCTCAATCGGCAAGCATGACATCATCTACAATACGACGGAATCGACCGAACAACTCCGGCATTCCGGCAGTTCGACCAACAAAGTGAATCGCGAAGAAGACAGCGCCTACACCCCGATCCCTGCCGCCAACCTGCAGATCATGGACGGCCAGAATATAGGCAAGATCCTGCCCCTGAAAAAAACAATGACGCGCCTGGGCAATAGCGGCAGCGGCATGATCGTTATCGCCAAAAGAAAGGACGGCTATTTTATTTCCGCATTGGAAAACAATGGCCCCATCACCGTCAATAACCAGCCTTTGGACGATAATTCACTCAAGCTGAACAATAATGACGTAATCGTTATTGACAATACCGCCCTGCAGTTTTTTCTGGCTTGATAAAAAACCGCCGCCAACCGCCGCAATATCCTTATCACTTATTTCCCTCATCAAAGATCCGAGAAAATATCCAGCGCTTCGGAAAGATGGGAAACGGCATGAATCGTCAGGCCTTCAATCGGTTTTCTAGGCGCATTGGCTTTCGGGATAACCGCCTTTTTGAAGCCGTGTTTCGCGGCATCGTTAAGGCGGGCGTGACCGTTGGCGACCGGCCTGATCTCGCCATTAAGACCAATCTCGCCAAAAAAGAACGCATCATGCGGAATCACCTTGTCCCTTAGACTGGATACGATCCCCACGACAATGGCCAAATCAGAACTGGTTTCCGTGACTTTGATGCCGCCCACCACATTGGCATAAATCTCGTCAGTACCGGTCAGGATGCCGCCGTGCCGCGCCAGCACAGCCAGCAGCATGGCAAGGCGGTTCTGATCGAAGCCGACGGCCAGGCGCCGCGGATTGCCATACTGGCATTCGATCACCAGGGCCTGGATTTCCACCAGCAAAGGCCGTGTACCTTCCCAAAGCACGGTCACGACACTGCCGGAAGACGGCTTTTCGGCCCGATTCAAAAACATCGCCGACGGATTCTTGACTTCCTTGAGCCCCGCACTGTCCATGGCGAAAAAACCCAGCTCGCCGACGCTGCCGAAGCGGTTTTTATCGGCTCTCAAAACCCGGAACCGGGCGTCATCCGTCGATGCCAGAATGACCTGGGTATCGACAATATGACTCAGAGTCATGGGACCTGCCAATGACTGATCCTTAGTGACATGCCCGACCATGAAGATGGAGACATTATGCTTTTTTGCGTACTGGGTCAGATAGCTGGCCGACTCCCGGACCTGGGAAACCGATCCGGGCGCCGAGTCCGTCTCCTGCGTGTGCATGACTTGAATCGAATCAATCACCAGGATCTGCGGCCGCACCTCATCCAGCACATCACAGATTCTCTGGACCGAGGTTTCGGCCAGCATCATGATTTTATCGACCGGCAGCTTCAGCCTATGGGCTCTCTCGGCGATCTGTTGCAACGATTCCTCGCCGGAGACATACAGCACGCTGATACCGTCGCCGGCAATATTGGCGATGGCCTGCAACAAGATCGTGCTCTTGCCGGCGCCCGGCGCGCCGCCGATCAGCACGACGCTGCCGCTGACAATGCCGCCGCCCAACACCCGGTCAAATTCTGAAATCCGCGTGGAAATACGTTCGGCTTGCGAAAGATTGATGTCGGACAACAACCGGACTTCCGACCGGCTGCCGGCATAACCGGCAGTGCGGCTATGGCGATCGGATGCCGCGGAGCCGAGCCTGACTTCCTTAATGGTGTTCCAGGCCCCACAGCTCGTGCATTGCCCGGCCCAGCGCGGAAAATCCGCGCCGCATTGATCACAAACATACGCTGTTTTGGTTTTCTTACTCATACTGATTGGGGCGACACATCAAAATATATCGTCATCCTCGCTGATCAAATTATTCAGTGACTGCATATCCTTCCTAAGCCGCTTTCTGGTCCCTAATTTTTCCTGCACCGCCGGTGGCAATTCCGTAAAGATGAAAACCTGCTTCTCGATTAGCAGGTCGACCAGATCCTCTATGACCCGCGCCATCTCATAGTCCGTCGAGGACAGCGTACGCTTGACCTGCTCCGACTCGGCCATGCGCCGTAAAAAACTCATCACCTCCGGGTCGGTAGCCGCCAGCCATTGCGAGTCGGCGGCAGGCGGGGAGTCATGTAATTCAATAATGATACCTGCGGCATTTCGGCTTACATAGGGCATCAATTTCTCCAGTAAATGTTGTTGTGCTATTCTACCTAAGTACTCTGCAAATACACTGCAATAATTTGGACCCTTAGTTACCTGAGCATATGGACACCGTCGAAGAAGCCCCGCAATCAACTGCTCTGCCCTCCACCACCTCCCACTCAATTCCGCCCAAATCTGATGATGCGCTGTTGCTGGCCTTATTATCAATTTGTAAGCTATTGCATACACCCTATTCAGCGGAGGCGCTAACGGCCGGATTGCCTTTGGTCGACAACAAATTAACCCCGGCCTTGTTCATCAGGGCGGCCGAACGCGCGGGGCTTGCCGCCGCCCTGGTCAAGCGCCCTCTCGATGAAATATCAAATCTGGTTTTACCGGCTGTTTTGATTTTAAAGCATGAAAAAACCTGCGTCCTGATTAAAAAAGAACAGGAGCTTTTTACGGTTATTCTGCCTGAAACCGATAGCGGGGAAAAAACGGTTACATTGCAGGCTTTACAGGAAGAGTATACAGGCTCGGCATTTTTAACCCAGCTTAATCATCAATTCGATGACAGAACCTCCGGTTCCGTCACGCCCAAAGTCAGGCATTGGTTCTGGGATGTCATTTACAAATCCTGGCCCATTTACACCGAAGTCATCATCGCATCGCTGCTGATCAACCTGTTCGCGCTGGCCTCTCCGCTTTTTATCATGAACGTTTACGACCGGGTGGTGCCTAATCATGCCGTGGAAACGCTGTGGGTCCTGGCTATCGGCGTGGCGATTGTGTTTACCTTTGATTTTGTCATGAAGGCGTTGCGCGGCTATTTTATTGATGCGGCGGGCAAACGCTCGGATATCATTCTGTCCGCGACTGTTTTCGAAAAAGTCATGGGCATCCGCATGGAGGCAAAGCCGGTGTCCGTAGGCGCTTTCGCCAACAACCTGCAGGAATTCGAATCCTTCCGGGATTTTCTGACGTCCGCGACCTTAGCGACGCTGATCGACCTGCCTTTTCTGTTTATTTTTCTGGCGATTATCGCCATGATAGGCGGCGAACTGGCGCTGATCCCTTTATCCTTGCTGCCATTGGCGATTATCGGCGGTATTGCGGCGCAAAAGCCCTTAAAACGCACCATCGCGGAGCTGTTCAAATACTCGGCGCAAAAAGGCGCCATTCTGATCGAGTCGTTGAGCAATCTTGAAATCCTCAAGACGGTCAGCGCGGAGGGCCAGATGCAGCGGCAATGGGAGCAGAATATCGGCCAGATTGCGCGACTGGGCCTGAAATCCCGTTTTTATTCCTCGATCGCCGTCAACCTGACAGTGTTCCTGCAGCAGCTGGCTTCCGTTGCCGTCGTTATCCTGGGCGTCTATAAAATAGCCGAAGGCGAACTGACCACCGGCGGCCTGATCGCCTGCACGATTTTAACCGGCCGGGCATTGGCGCCCATTGCCCAGGTGGCCTCTTTGCTGACCCGCTATCACCAGGCGAAAGCATCTCTGGCGTCCATCAACCGCCTGATGGAACTGCCGGTGGAACGTGAATTCGGCAAAAAATTCCTGCATCGGCCGAAGTTTAAAGGGGCCATTGAATTCAAAAACGTCACGTTCAGTTATCCCGACCAGCCGACCCGGGCCCTGGAAAAAGTCTCCTTCAAAATCAAGGCCGGAGAGCGCGTCGCCTTTATCGGCCGGATCGGCTCGGGCAAAAGCACTATTGAAAAACTTATCATGGGCTTGTATGAGCCGCAGGAAGGCTCCATTCTGATCGATGACACCGATATCCGCCAGATCGATCCGTCGGAGCTGCGCCGCCAGTTCGGTTATGTGCCTCAGGACATATCGCTGATGTTCGGCAGCGTAAAAGACAACATCACCTTGGGTTCGCGCTTCGCCGAGGACTCCGCCATTCTGAACGCCGCCGAAATCGCCGGCGTCACGCAATTCGTCAACAAGCACCCGGCCGGCTTTGATATGCCCGTGGGCGAGCGCGGCGCCTCGCTGTCGGGAGGGCAGCGCCAAAGCGTCGCCATTGCCCGGGCCCTGCTGCTCGCGCCGCCGGCCTATATTATGGATGAACCGACCAACTCGATGGACAACAGCACCGAAGAAGCCTTCAAGCAGCGCTTCGCCAGCCACATCGGCACGCGCACCTTGATTCTGGTCACGCACAGGGCCTCGCTGCTGTCGCTGGTGGACCGGCTTATCGTGATGGACGGCGCGCATATTGTCGCCGACGGCCCTAAAGCCTATGTCCTGGACGCGTTAAAACAAGGGCAAATCAAGGTATCGATGTAGCTATCCGGTCAAGTCCGGCAAAACCGTCGGCTACACAACAGCGCAAGCGCCACGAACAAAGCAGCGATCCATAATAATGATAAAAAAATTATCCGAACTGATCTCAAAGCAACACCAATTATCGGAAGATAAGGATTTTCTTACCGACGTGAATGAAGCGAACCTGTACGGCGCCTCAATTCACAGTCATCTTATTTTATGGCTGACCTTTCTGTTCGTCGTGACCGCCTTGATATGGGCCAACTATGCCGCATTGGATGAAGTCACCCGCGGCGCCGGAAAAATCATCCCGTCCAGCCATATCCAGGTCGTGCAAAATCTGGAAGGCGGCATACTTTCGGAGATCCTGGTCAAGGAAGGCGATCTGGTTGAAAAAGGCCAGGCGCTGTTGCAACTGGACGAAGTGCGCTTTGCCTCCTCATTCAATGAAACCAAGCTGAAGTATTATGAACTTTTAGCCAATGCCGCCCGCTTGACTGCTGAAACGACAGGGCAGCCGTTGAAAATGCCGCAGGAAGTCATCGACAATTACCCGAGTTTCGCCGAACACACCCGCCAACTCTATGACGCCAGAAAATCCGAACTGGAGGCGAATATCCGGATATTGCAGCAACAAGTCGTGCAAAAGGAACAGGAACTGGTTGAACTTAAATCAAAGCAGAACCAGATCGCGCGCAGTTATCAGATGCTGAAGAAGGAAATGGACATGTCAGAACCGCTCGTTGCCCAGGGCGCGATGTCCGAAGTCGAACTGCTCCGACTGAAACGCAGCGCCAATGACTTGAATGGCGAACTAAGCTCCGCTCGACTGGCCATACCGCGACTGCAAGCGTCTCTGGCTGAAACCAAAAACAAGCTCAGCGAACAAAAAATCCGCTTTCAAGCTGACGCAATGAAGCAACTTAACGAAACCAAATCGGAACTGGACAGAACGTCCGAGTCGGTGCTGGCGCTGAAGGACCGGGTGACCCGGACCCGCATCCTCTCCCCGTTAAAAGGCACGGTCAAACAACTGAAAGTCACGACCATCGGCGGCGTTATCCAGCCCGGGATGGACCTGGTGGAAATTGTCCCTGTGGACGATCAATTGCTGGTGGAAGCGGAAATCAGGCCGGCCGACATTGCCTTTCTGCGCCCGGGCCAGGATGCCATGGTCAAATTAAGCGCTTATGACTTTTCCATTTACGGCGGCCTGGACGCAAAACTTGAACATATCAGTGCCGATACTATTATTAATGAGCAAGATAAAAAAAGTTATTACCAGATCCGTCTGAGAACGACTAAAAACCACCTCGAAAAAAATGGCGAAACGCTCAACATTATTGCCGGCATGAATGCCGACGTCGATATTTTAACCGGCAAGAAAACCGTTTTGGACTATTTACTCAAACCCATATTAAAAGCCAGGCAACGCGCACTTCGGGAACGCTGATAACTATTAGTCATACCCTGTTATCGACTATATACATAATATTAATAATAGGGATCAAGGATACATTTAAGTGGCGAATATATTAATTCTATCAATTAATCCTATTTTAGCGGATCAATGGAAAACAATACTTTCAGAGGAACATAAGATTAATATAGTCGATACTATTAACCATGCTATCGGCCATATCCCGATGAATCCGACCGATATTCTCATTATCGACGCCGATGCAGCAGGTTTTGATACCGATACTACGGCGCTTGCGCAAATTCTGAATACGGCCTTAAAAGCGCTGATTATCGGCCGCGACTGGCCTGAAGACCAACAAATACATGCCTTGATCTCAGGTTTTTCAGGCTATTGCGAGTATGATGCAGCTGCCGATCAGCTGCTAAAAGCAACGAACAGCCTGTTAAAAGGCGATATCTGGATCCAACGGCATTTAGTTCCCAAAGTCATCGGACACTTGATCGAACTGACTAACGCCCAAACCATTCAATCCGAAAAAACAACACCCGCCCATAATAACTTGCAAACGCTGACACACCGGGAACTGGATGTTGCCAAAATGATACGCGCCGGAGAAAGCAATAAAACGATTGCTTCTTTACTCAATATTTCAGAACGTACCGTGAAAGCCCATTTAACTTCCATATTTCAAAAACTTGAAGTTCAAGACCGACTGCACCTTGCCGTATTACTGAAAGAAATAATCCAATAATATAAATAATAAAAAATAATAACTATATAACGAGACAAAATATTTTAATCAGGAGTAAATATGAAGTTTAAATCAGGCATAACCGGATTGATTGCCGGCATCGCATTGTCATCACCGGTTGCGGCACAGTCGCTCCAGGAAGCCGTACAACAAACCATCAACGAAAATCCGGAAATTCAGTCCGCCAAGGATGAGCGACTGGCCGTGGAACAGGAAATCGATCAGGCCAGAGCCAGCTATTTCCCTACCGTGGACCTGGCCGCCGGTTATGGATTCGAACAGTCCAACAACCCGTCCACGCGCGCCCGCATATCCGGGACGCCTTTATTCAGATCAAACCAGCAACAAGGCACGGTTCAGTACGGCCGTGAAGAAGCCTCCCTGCAGATACGGCAAATGCTTTTTGACGGATTGGCCACTCCCAACGAAGTGGCAAGACAGGAAGCCAGAACCAACGCCAAGGCCTACAATGTCTTCGGCCGATCGGAAATCACCGCCCTCAAGGCGGTTGAAGCTTATCTGAATGTGTTGCGCCGGGAAGAGTTGCTGAAACTCGCCCAGGAGAATCTGGTCGTCCATGCCAGAACCAATGACCAGATCACCTTGCGCAGCGAGCAAGGCATCGGCAAAAGAGCGGATATCGAACAGTCCACCGGCCGTTTATCGTTGGCGGAAACCAATGTACGCGCCGAGGAAGGCAACCTGAAGGATGCCAAAACAGCCTTTTTGCGCGTCGTGGGCGCATTGCCCGGACAACTTGAGACGCCGGCAGACCCGAACACCCTGCTGCCGGCAAGCATTGACGAGGCCATTGAGAAGGCCGTGGAAAATCATCCCATCTTAAAGTCGGCCAATGCCGATATCGAATCAGCCGTCTCCCAACATGAGACGGCTAGGGCCGCTTATATGCCACGTGTTGATTTCGAGGGCGGCGGCTCCTACAACAACAATCTGGACGGCATTCCCGGTAAGAACGAGGACTTGACCGCCATGTTGCGCCTTAGATACAACCTGTTCAATGGCGGCAAGGATTTGGCCAGGCGCAAGGAAACCGCGCACTTGATCGCTCAATCAAAGGATATCAGGGATAACACCTATCGGCAGGTGGTTGAAAGCATGCGGTTATCCTGGGTTGCCCATCAGACGGTCAAGGACCAGCTGACGTTCTTTAAAAACCATAGGGACTCAAGCATCAAGGCGCTTGAAGCATATCAGCTGCAATTCAATATCGGTCAACGCACATTGCTGGATTTACTGGATTCCGCCAATGAGATGTTTATCGCCAAAAGCGCTTATACCAATGCCTTATATGACGAATTATTTGCCGCCTATCGCATTTTGGCCAGCATGGGTGGTCTGAATCAATCCTTAGGCGTGACACTGCCGCCAGAGACCATTCCCCTGGAAAAATAAGCCTCAAAGGCGCTGTGAGCGCCTTTTAACTTTGCCGACGCCGGGATACAGCCCCGCCGCCGGTTAAGTTATCCCCGGCAAGCTGTTAAATTACAGCCCCATCATCAGATGACTGCCGTGTTTTTTCAGCCAATGCCGATGTTGCTGGTAGCCGGGCAAATGCTCGGCCACCAGGGCCCAAAAATGCCTGGAATGATTTTTTTCCTGAATATGGCAAAGCTCATGAACGACCACATATTCCAGCACTTCGGGCGGCGCCATGATCAACAGCCAATTGATATTGATGTCATTATGGATGCCGCAACTGCCCCAGCGGCTTTTTTGAGTCTTGATCCTGATTGAGCGCGGAAACAGCTGCCGTCTGCCGGCATGTTCACTGACCAGCCGCTGCACATGCAATTTTGATGTCGCCATCATCCAGCGGATCAGGGCCTTCCTGATGTCGTCGCCATGCTCTTTGACAAGTAATGCCTCAGGAACATGCGCGATAAACGCATCTGAAAACTCTATTTTGACCTTTTTTAAGGCCGACGGCCTGACCGCCAATGGATACTGTTTCCCCTGAAACGGGATATCGACGCCATGCTTATAATCAGATGGAGCCCGGCGACTGTACAGGGCGCTTTTAACCTCCATGTTTGCCAGAGTCTGCACAATCCACTGCCGCTTTTCCTGAACAAATTGCTCGATGCGCAGAGGCGAGGCTTTTACCGGCGCGACGACTTCAACCTTGCCGGGCGTTACAACGATGCGTACACGGGTCGCGCGCTGGCTGTGACGGATATGATAAGAAAATGGCGGATTAGACACTAATAGCTCCCTAAATTACAGCGGGTTATTCATCATTCTTTGTTTAAGCCTGGTCCACAAATCCAATCGGTCCGAGCCGCCCACGCGCTGGCCGGCGCCCCTGGCTTTGGCCAGCCATAAGCCGGCTCCGTTAAAACTGTAGACAGGCAATAAATCGGTTCTTTTGGTCGCCGGCTCGATGGTCGGCACCAAATTATCCAGCACCACCGGCACGGCCCTTGGGGTAGCAAAATACGTCAGCACCATGTGTGCCTGATTGAGTTTATAGGCTTTTACATAGGTAATACGCATTTTATCTTCATCGACGCCGAGTTCTTTCAGCGTGAAGTACTTGGCAATGGAATAATCCTCGCAATCGCCCGCGCCGGTCGCCAAAGCTTCGAGCGGTGTCGCCCAGTAATCCTCGACGCCCCAATGCAGGATATCATCGACAAACGCTATATTCTGATTAAAAAACTCGTTGACGCGTTGTAATTTCTCCTGATCCGGCAAGTCTTTCGCCGTCCGCACCAGCGTTTGCCACTGAATGATGCGCTGCCTTGCCGCCTCGCCATATTTGTTTTGTACCTGCCCTAGTAATTCGTCGCTAATTTCAAGCGTCGCTGCAACGGCGAACGCATATGACCAGCAAAGCAGCACTGCCGCTATTTTTTTCAATGGCGACCGCTTAAGCCCCGGCATCAGCGAAACCGCCGACACTCCGAATCGGGCCGGTTCACGGTCCGAAAAGCTGTAAACAGATCAATGCTCATAAATAACTCCCTGTGTTTCAATTATGGCGTGCTTGCCCGCCCGCGCCGCGACGGCCGACAGGCAAACTGCATATTAGTCAGATTTTCAATTGCGTACCTCGTCAAACAATAAACGCCGCCCTGTCATCACAAGCCCATATTGCGGCACGCGAAACACTCCGTCGTCTTCAAAACCGGCCTGTTATAGATGAACGATGCTGTCGGCGACGGGCACATATAATTTGCCGGCCTTATTTGGCTGTTTACCGCTGCCGCGGCTGGCACCGGCGATCCCCATTGATTTAATGGCGGCAAAATCTTCATCGGCATCAATATTTTCAGCCAATATACCGATGTCCAGCAATTGCCCCATCTCCTTCATGGCTTCGATAAAATCTCGTTTGCCCGGTTCGCGGCTGACGCCGTTGCCGAGATCTCTGGCCATGCGGATATAATCGGGTCTCAACGCCTTCGCCGTTTCCAGCGAGACGGATTGCGTATCGAACCGTTTCAGGATGACTTTGGCGCCATGCTCGTGGACAAACTTGATAAATTCCTTGAAAACCTTAACCTCTTTCGCGACCGCATAAGCGGAAATACTGAACACGAGCTGGGCCGAGACAGCCTGATGCCGGGCCAATTGCGCAGCCAGCCAGGCGCGGAAATCGCTGTTTTTTACCGTCCTGGTCGACACGTTTACCGCTATGGCATGCCGGATACGCCGCCCTTCAATATAAGCGAGGACTTTTTCAACAACGCCCTTATCCAGATCGACAATTTTCTCGAATTTCTCGGCGACAGAGACGAAAGTTCCGACAGGTATCGGCTGGCCATCAGCGGCCGATGCCCGAATAAACGCCTCGGTCATCAGTACTTGCCCGGTCAGGAAACTCTCTATCGGGTCGATGAATGAAACCGTATAGGCGTCATTATCGACGACATCGAAAACCAGCGACTTCCATTCCGCGATATCCTTGGCTTGATCGTCCCGCGTCCTGATAAAGTAGCTGTTGGCGCCGATCAACTTGGCTTGCTCAAACGCCTCATTGGCCGCCGCCAGCATGCCGGCGGTCGTGTCCAGGGGATTAAACGGCGCCACGCCGATATGGGCAATATCCGGTTGCCGGTATCGTGAGCCCAATTCGCTCAAGGACCGGCTCAATGCTTTTGCCATCTGTTCGACCTGTTGCGAATTGATATCCCTGGCCAGCAGGACAAATTCACCGCCAAAAAAATGATAGACTCCGGCGCCCCCTTCCGGCAATGTCGCCGCCAACTGTTTCAGACTGTTGGCGCAGTCCCGTAAAAAGCGATCGATGGCCTCGCTGTCCTTTTCCTTGGCCATCGCAGCCAGACCGTCCAGTTTTATCAGATAAATGAAAGCCTCGCCGTGCTCGGCCAATAAGCGCTTCATGTCCGTCTCGAAGCCGCATTTTTTGCTCAGGCCGGTGACATCGTCAAGTTGCAGTTTTTTACCCAATAATTCAAGCTTGGCATTCAGGTTTGTCACCACTTCGCCGATCTTTTTGGACATGGCGTTCATGGAACCGGCAACGGTCCTGACCTCGGTTGTCCAAGGCAACCGGTCCATGGTTTCATACTGCCCATCGGAAACCGCGAGCGCCAACTGACTGATTCTTTTTAACGGCAATAAAATAAACCGCAAGACGAGCATCAGTAAAACGCTGGACGCTATAAATGCCGCCATAGAATAATAGAATGCGCTTTGCGCCTGATGGTAAAGCTTAAGATAAGCATATCCCGGATTTACCGTGACCCGCAGGGTGCCGCCAATACTCCAGCCCGAGCTTATTTCGCTTTTCGCCGTGGCCGTCTCGATGGGCAGCATGGCGATAAACCAGCCCGGGACCTCTTCAAACACCTGATCATTAGTCAGGGTAACCAGTGGCCGGCCTTCCGCATTCACCAGTTTGAGCTCCTTGTAATACCCCATGTCGAAGATGGCGTTCATCATGGTTTCCATGACCGGATCGGTTTCATTGCTGATATATGGGCTCAGCGCCAGTCCTAGAGACGTGGCCGTATCCTGCGCATGCACTTCGGCTTCAATCTGCAGATAACTCCTCATGTTACCGACACTAATGACGAAATTGACGCTGAAAATCATCAAAAACAGCGCCGATATCAGTATGAATAGTTGTTTGGATAAAGTCATGTGCCTGGCCTTGGGTGCCCCCTACCTTGACCGTCAATCATACTGATTAATCATGTGAGTGGCCAGTTGTTGTAGCGCCTGACTTAAACTGTCCCTGAAATGGGCATCCATGGGCATTTCGTTCAAGGCCTTATTCATGCATAACATCCATTGATCCCTTTCGGCGGCGCCTATGGCAAAAGGAAAATGCCGCTGCCGCAGGCGCGGATGCCCATACTGCTGCATAAACAGATCGGGGCCGCCCAACCAGCCCGATAGAAACTTGAACAATTTATCGCGGGCTCCCGACAAGCTCTTTGCATGCATGGCTCTGATGCCTGCCGCTTCCGGCAGGGTATCCATGAAAAAATAAAAACGATCGACTAAACTTAATAGTGCGTTTTCACCACCGATAAGCTCATAGGGCGTTTTTTGCAGTGTATCTGTCATTATTCAACTCTGAAAATTACTATGCTTATAAACCAATATCTTACTCAATTTTTGTTACCGACATCGCGAAACTCTTGTAAGATTTGAAGGTCTTCCTGTATTGTTAACCTTTTATTTTAAGGAATCCAAGTAATATGAAATTAAATACCGCTGTTTCCCGACCGGAAGCCAGTATACTGGCGACCAATAAGATGCTGAAAAACACTTATTTGTTATTGTCGATGACATTGCTTTTCAGTGCATTGACAGCCGGGGCATCGATGTTGCTGAATTTGCCGCACCCTGGCATGATCATTACCTTAGTGGGCTATTTCGGCCTGTTGTTTCTGACGGAGAAATTCAGAAACAGCGGCCTGGGCCTGGTTTTTGTTTTTGCCTTAACCGGCTTCATGGGCTTAACGCTCGGCCCTATTTTGAACATGTATCTTCAAGCCTTCAGCAACGGCCATGAGTTGATCATGACCGCGCTAGGCGGCACGGGCGTCATCTTTCTGGGGCTCTCAGGCTATGCCTTAACCACACGCAAGGATTTCAGTTTTCTTGGCGGCTTCCTGATGGTCGGCATCCTGGTCGCGTTTCTGGCTGGCATCGGCGCGATGGTCTTCTCCATGCCCGGCTTGTCCCTGGCCGTATCGGCGATGTTTATCCTGCTGATGTCCGGCATGATTCTGTTCCAGACCAGCGCCATCATACACGGCGGCGAAACCAACTATATTTCAGCCACCGTATCGTTGTATGTCTCTATCTACAACCTGTTCCTGAGCTTATTGCAACTGCTGGGCGTATTCAGTGGCGACGATTAAAACGTTGCTTGCCGCATTTACCCCAAGCGCAACGAAAAGTCCGGCTTATTTAGCCGGACTTTTTATTTTCCTGTCGCTACTTGCCGGCTGCCAGAGCCCGAAAACACCCGATGAGGTAACGACGGCATTCTGGGAAGCGCTGATAGACGACCAGCTTGGCGCGGCCAAAGGCTATGCCACACCGGCCAGCCGTGACCTGGTCGAGAGAGAACCGTACCTTGAGGAAGCGTCGGTGCAAACCGGCCAAATAGTCATCAACGGCACTGACGCCTCGGTGGAAACCGTCATTACCACTTCGGCCACCGATGAAACCGACAAAACCCTGACCTTTAACACCGTCCTGGCAAAGGAAAATGATCAATGGCAAGTTGACTACCAGCAAACCCTGATCAATATTTCGAACCAGCCGTTCAGCGGCATTATCAGAAGTCTGAAGGCGCTTGGCGATATCTTCAACAAGCAGTTGGAACAGCAGCTCCCGTTGATTGAAAAGCAGCTCGAGTCTTTCGGCCAGGAACTGGAGCGGCAACTGGATGAGTTCGGACGCCAACTGGAAAGACCCGCTCAGCCCGACAAACAATCGCCTTACCCCGGCACGATATAAACCGGTTTCTGACGTAAGCGAAGGCACGGCTATGCCGTCCTCAGCGTAGTGGCCTTGTTTTATGCGGATAACGGACGTAGGAGCGATGGCGGCGATTGGCCGGAAACGGCCTTAAAAGGAAGGGATACCGGTGGTTATTGTCAGCCTGATCCTTAGTGTACCTGAGTCAATTGTCTGCGTGACATCAGATGTTAGGGATTGGGCCATAAATCATTTCCCTGTTTAAACATAGGATGCGCCGACGACAGGAGACGCATCGTTCGTGAGCGATGCGCTTCGCTATGCCGCCTGGAGCGCCTACTTTTGGTCAGCGCATCCTATGCAAGATGCTAATTTCAATAAGTTATTTTTAACCAAACCCTAATTTTCAGAACCATGCAGGCGAATCAGCAAAGCCGCCTCATCATGGCTCAATCCGTAATTTCTCATTAACTCATTGACACTGGCGCCGCTGCGCACTTCATGCAGAATCCCGCTATAGGGATGCGCGGACTGATCGTTTTGCTGATGCCGGTCGTTTTGTTGCCGCTCGGCAAGCTGTGTTAATAAGTCACTCAGCTGTTTGTCATTGCTCGTTACCCGGCTATCCACGGTCAAGGCGGCAGAGCATAATCCGGCGATATCCTGGGTATTGCCCTGCACCATATTCGCCAGCACCTGATAATCGCGTTTCAGCCTCAAATAGACCCGCGCCAGCCAGACAAGCGCGCCGATAATAAGGGCGATGGCGATGCCCATGGCTATGAGAAGATAGTCAATCATCATATGGAAATATCAATATGTCGGGCCGGTTCAATCACCTGATCTTCCCTAGTGGGCTTTTCCTTGGACGGCGGTTGCTTCGCCGGCCGATCTTTTTTTTTATCCTGATCCGTTTTTAACACGGGACAAGAAGGCGCTACAGGCCGAATTTCTGTCATTCCGATCTCCTATTAATCTGCACTCAGGGTTTACTAACAGCGGCGGCGGCCGACGGCGCCAGATTCAACCATTTAGCCCGCTCCGCGTCACTCGCGCCATAGCGGGCAAAAGCCTGCGACACTAATAGCAGCACAACCCGCCGGTTTTTAAAACGACCCTCTTCTATTCGATTATCGCCGATAGGATGAAATTCGCCATAACCGGTTGCCGATAATCGAGCCGGCTCTATGCCCGCTTTAATCAGTTCCTGCACGACACGGGTGGCTCGCGCCGATGACAGTTCCCAATTCGACGGAAAGGCCATGGTAGCAATGGGAATCGTATCCGTGTGACCTTCCACATTGATTGCATTGGGTAAGGGCTTAATGACTTCGGCAGTCTTTTTCAGCACCGATATCGCCTTTTTGGATAATTTTGCCTCGCCGCTTGAAAACAGTAACTCACTGTTCATTTCCAGTTCTATCCAGTAGTCGCTCCTTTTGACCGATACCAGGTTGTCGTCGATAAACACGCGCAGAACGTCTTCAAGCTGCCCGGAAACCTGCTGCAAACGCCGTCTTTCCTTGAGAATCTCCTCGCTCAACGCCTGTCTTTTATCCGTTTCGGCAGTCGCAACATGGTCCAATGGGATAGGCTGAATGACGGTAGGCGGCGTGCCTGTCTGGATCGGCTCGAGCACATTGCCCTGCAGCGCTCTATTCGAAAAAGCGTCGTCCAGTGATTCGGACAGGGTCTTGTACTTGCCCTCGTTGACCGAGGAGATGGAATACATCACCACGAAAAAGGCGAACAATAAGGTGACAAAGTCGGCATAGGACACTATCCATCGTTCATGATTATTGGCCTCCTCCGGCGGTTTTCGCCTACGCCGTGCCATAGCTAGGTTCTGTTCGCGTCATGCAGATAACCGCTCAGTTTCAACTCGATATTTCGTGGATTCTCGCCCTCGGCGATAGCGATAATGCCTTCTATGATCATTTCACGGGCCAGCGTGGCCGCCAGAACATGCAACTTCAACTTGTGGGCAACGGGCAGGAAAATCAAATTGGCGGTTGCCACGCCATAGATAGTCGCGACAAAAGCCGTGGCAATGCCGGCACCCAGCAGCGCCGGTTCCGCCAGATTTTCCATCACATGGATCAAACCCATGACCGCGCCGATAATGCCGATGGTCGGGGCATAGCCTCCCATCGCCTCGAATAACCTGGCTGCCTGCAAATCCCTGTTCTCACTGGTCGTCATCTCTACTTCCAGGGTATCCCGTATCACTTCCGGCTCATTGCCGTCGACCAGAAGCTGCAGGCCTTTTTGGGTGAAAAGGTCTTTTTCGGCCGACATCACATTTTCCAGCCCCAGCAAGCCTTCCTTGCGCGCCAGCGTGCTCCAGCCCACTATCTTGGCAATTTGCCCTTTCAGATTCTGTTTTTCCGGCCTGAATACCCATAACGACATTTTGACGCTTCTGATAAAAACCGCCGGCGGAAACTGCAGCAACGTCGCCCCGGTCGTGCCGCCCAGCACGATAATGAAAGCGGGCCCATTCAACAGTGAACCGATATGGCCGCCATCGAGCAAATTACCCAGCAACAGTGCGCCGATGCCTACCAGAATGCCAATGATGCTTAAAATATCCATAAGTCTCTATACTTGCCGGCCCACTATCGGCAGTGATCCGTCAACCAGTCGGCCAGCCGGGCGCGCAATCTCAGCACAGCCTGCGCGCTGATCTGGCTGACCCGCGATTCGCTGAGATTCAATACCTCGCCGATCTCGCGCAGGTTCAGCTCTTCATCGTAATACAACGATATAACCAGCCGCTCGCGCTCGGGCAGCCCCATGATGGCGCTGGCCAGGGCGCGCCGAAAGCCGTCGCGGCTTAAACCGGCCAAGGGCTCTTCCGCCGAATTCGTCGACTCTTCCAGGAAATGATCGCCGGCCAGGGCCAGCTCCTCGGTGCTGAACACGCGGCAACTGACCGAATCCTGAAGAATGTGGTTGTACTCATCGATAGCGATGCCCAGATATCCGGCTACCTCGCTGTCCCGAGCCTCGCGGCCGGTGCGGCTCTCAACGGCCTGTATGGCCTCGACCACCTGACGGGCTTTTTTGTGCACGGAGCGCGGCGTCCAGTCGGAGCGCCTGACTTCATCGAGCATGGCACCCCGAATACGGATGCCGGCATAGGTATCGAAGCTGGCGCCCTGCGTCGCGTCATAGCCTTTGATGGCTTCCAGCAAGCCGACCATGCCGGCCTGGATCAGGTCATCGATTTGAATCGAAGCCGGCAGTTTATTCAATAAATGATAGGCAATGCGCTTGACCAGGGGCACATGCTGCATGACACGCTCATCGGTGCCGCCCGACTGTACCGAAGCGTACATTGCCGCTCTGTTCACGCGACATCCTCTTGCAGACCATACTGGATCATGCGTTCAATAAAGAACTCAAGATAACCGCCGGCCTGGGATTTCAACGGCCAAGCGTCAACATTCGCCGCTATCGCCTTCACGGCGAGCGCCGCCTTACTGCGCGGGAATGCCTCGACGACCGGGCTTTGCTTCTGAACGGATTTACGCAAGTATTCATCGTATGGAATGGCGCCCGCAAACTGCAGCGTCACATCCAGATAACGGTCGGTTACTTTGCTCAGTTTCTGGAACAGCGACTGGCCTTGCTGAATGGTTTGAACCATGTTCGCGATGACATGAAAATGGGACAGGCCGTAATCCCTGTTCAGCAGCTTGATAAACGCGTAGGCATCGGTCAGCGATGTCGGCTCATCGCAAACCATAACGATAATTTCCTGGCAGGCGCGCGCAAAATTGACCACGCTGGCCGAGATGCCGGCCGCCGTATCGACAATCAGCACGTCCAGATCCCGGTCGATTTCGCTGAACGCGCGGATCACGGACGCCTGCTCAATCGTGGACAGCTCGGACATTTTCTGGATGCCGGACGCGCCCGGGATAACCCGCAGTCCGGCCGGCCCCTCGAGCATGATGTCGTCCAGGGTTTTCTCGCCTGCCAGCACATGGGACAGGTTGTACTGCGGGTAGACGCCGAGCAGGATATCGACATTGGCCAGGCCCATATCGGCATCCAGCAAGGCGACCCGCCGTCCCATTCGGGACAGCGCGATGCCGAGATTGACCGACAGATTGGTTTTGCCTACGCCGCCCTTGCCGCTGGTGACGGCGATGACGCGCACGGGTTTCATGTATTTCATTTTCCTTATTCCGGCTGCTTGATCAGTTGGCTTATGCATAGCCTTGCGCCATCCATGCTTCGTGGTTGCTTCCATCAGTATAGTCATTTTCCGCGTTAAGCGCGGCCGCACAGTGCTCGATCAGCGACCGGGCATGCGGCCGGTGCATGTCTTCAGGCACTTGCTGGCCGTCGGCGATAAAAGCTATCGGCAGGTTCTGCTCTATGAGCGCGGAAATGGCGGAACCGACCGAAACGGCTTCATCAAGTTTAGTCAAAATACTGGCTTGCGGTTCGAAAACCTGAAAAGCGTTGATGATTTCATTCATGGCCCGGTATTCGGTCGCCGCCGACATGACCAGATACGATTTAATCGGCAGGCCGCTTTGCTGCAGCGTACTGATTTGCTCGACCAGCTTCATGCCGCGCTGGCTCATGCCGGCCGTATCGATCAGAATCAGGCGTTTGTCGGCAAAGCCGTTGATCAAATGGCGCAGGTCCTCGGCGCTGGAAGCCACGCGCACCGGCACCCCAAGAATGCGGCCATAGGTATTGATCTGTTCGTGGGCGCCGATACGGTAGTTATCGGTCGTGATCAAGGCGACCTGTCTGGCGCCATGCCTTAAAATAAACTTGGCGGCCAGTTTGGCGATGGTCGTGGTTTTGCCGACGCCGGTAGGACCGACTAAGGCGACGATGCCGCCGGATTCGAGCAGGTCGTCCTCGGCTATCGGCAGTATATCGGCCAGCATGGCCTGTGCTTGCTCAAAAGCCTGTTCGGCATCGTTATGACCGGACAGCTGGTTAGCCAGCCTGGCGCCCAGCTTTTTGGAAATGCCCATACCGTTCAGCCGTTGCAGCAAATCGGCTTTGACGGTATTAATTGGCGCGTTTTGCGGCCGGCTGATTTCGGCCAGCCGGCTGTCCAGCGCGGTTCTCAGGTATTTCAACTCCTTGTTCATCTCCATGAGCAGCTGATCGGACAGACTGCCCGGCTTTTCGGCGGCCTTAACCGCCGGGGCCGGCGAGGCTGGCGCTTCCCTGACTGCCGGCTTGGCGGCTTTCGGCGCGGGACTGGCTGGATTGCCGCGCAGCTGCGCTTTTTCCGCATAGCCGACATACTGGTCAACCGGGCGGTGCACAGGCCGATCGGATGTGAATCCGTCCCCACCCGGTTTTCTCGGGCTGGTTAAAATGTGCAGGCGTTTTTTTTCGGCTTCGAAATCAGGGAGGTCAGCGTTTTTGCTCTCGCGGACGGCAACTGCCGGCGCCGGTGGTTCATTCGCCTGTTTTTGCAGCTTGTTGTGGATCAACTGTTCGTCAAAATCGCGCGCGGCAATGATCTCGACGCCGCCGTCCACCGACCGGTTGGACATGATGACCGCATCCGCGCCCAACTCTTCCTTAACCATGCGCATGGCCTGGCGTATATCTGCTGCAAAAAAGCGTTTAATTTTCATTGTGCCCTCATCTGTTATGCGCGTCGCCCGACAGTGGATACGACCTTGATCTGACGATCGGCCGGTATTTCACTGTATGCCAGGACATGTAAGCCGGAAATCGAATGACGGACGAAGCGGGCCAGCCAGGGACGGATATAGGAGGACACCAACAACACGGCGGTCTGGCCTTCCATTTCCATTTTTTGCACACTGTCTTGCAACGATTGATGCATTTGTTCTGCTAACCCGGGTTCAATGCCGACGCCGCTTTCGCTTGCCGTTTGCAGAGACTTATGCAACAACTGTTCCAACTCGTGATCCAGCGTGATAACCGGCAGTTCATTCCGCGCGCCGCCGATTTCATGCACGATCAAGCGTCCCAGCGACGTGCGCACCGCGGACGTCAAGATGTCGGGATCTTGACTCTTGCCCCCGTATTCCGCCAAAGTTTCGGCGATGCTGCGCATATCGCGGATGGGAATGCGTTCCTGCAGCAGATTTTGCAGCACCTTAACCACGACGCCCAACGGCAGGGTCTTCGGCACCAAGTCTTCAACCAGCCTGGGCGCCGACTTGGCCAGGTTTTCAAGGATTTTCTGCGCTTCTTCATAACCGAATAATTCGTGCGCGTGCATCTGCAGAAGATGGCTCAGGTGCGTCGCCATCACCGTGCCCGGATCGACCACGGTATAACCCAGGGTCTGGGCATGGTCTTTCTGCTTCGGTTCAATCCAGACCGCATCCAGGCCGAAAGCGGGATCCTGGCAGGCCTTGCCCGGCAAAGCGCCGAACACGCGCCCGGGATTAATCGCCATTTCCATTTCCGGCAGGATATCGGCTTCGCCGACCGTCACGCCCATCAATGAGATCTTGTAACCGGTAGGGCTCAAATCGAGGTTGTCGCGGATATGCACGGACGGAATCAAAAAACCCAGTTCCTGGGACAGTTTTTTGCGCACGCCCTTGATGCGCGTCATCAATTGCCCGCCCTGATTCTTGTCGACCAGCGGGATCAGCCGATAGCCGACTTCCAGGCCGATGACGTCGACCGGCATGACATCGTCCCAGCCCAGCTCTTTCATCTCGGGCGCCGCTTGCGGCATGACCATCGAGCGCTCAATCTCAACCTGTTCGGCAAGCTTATGGCGCTTGTCGATCCAGTAGGCGGAACCGGCCAGCCCCGAGGCCAACAGGATAAAGACCAGATTCGGCATGCCCGGAATAATGCCCAGCAGTCCGATCACGGCCGCGGTAATGATCAGCGCTTTCGGATTCTCAAACAGCTGCGTGCTGACCTGCTGGCCAATATTCTCGCCGCTGCTGCCGACCTTGGTCACGACCAGTGCCGATGCCGTCGACAGCAGCAAGGACGGAATCTGCGCGACCAGGCCGTCGCCGATGGTCAGCAGCACATAGATTTCGCCGGCCTGGGCGAAGCTCAGGCCATGCTGGCTGACGCCGATCACCAGTCCGCCGATGATGTTGACGAACAAAATAATGATGCCGGCGATCGCATCGCCCCGGACAAACTTGCTGGCGCCGTCCATGGAACCGTAGAAATCGGCCTCGGTCGCGACTTCCGCGCGGCGCGCACGCGCCTCATCCTGGCTGATCAGGCCGGCATTCAAATCCGCATCGATCGCCATCTGCTTGCCGGGCATGGCGTCCAGCGTAAAGCGGGCGCCCACTTCGGCGACCCGGCCGGCGCCCTTGGTGACGACCATGAAGTTGATCACGACCAGAATGGCGAAAACCACGAGGCCGACCGCGAAGTTGCCGCCGATCACGAACGCGCCGAAGGCCTCGATCACCTTGCCGGCGGCATCGCCGCCGTTATGGCCCTGCAGCAGCACAATACGGGTCGAGGCCACATTCAGCGCCAGACGCAACAGCGTCGCCATCAGGATAACGGTCGGAAACGAAGCAAAATCCAGGGGTTTGAGCGTATAGACGACCACCAGCAGGATGATCAGCGAAAACGCGATGTTGAAGGTGAACAGCAGATCCAGTAAAAAAGCCGGCAACGGCAGCATGACCATCGCCAGAATCATGACAATCACCAGCGGCGCGCCCAACTCCGCCTTGCCCAGCATCGCTAATGCCGCCTTTAGTCTGCTCAGATCCATACGTTATCTACCCTTGTTTGAATTCATCAGGCACTTTAATATCCCCCGGCGGCAAGGGCTCATCCCAATGGTTCTGCCGGGCGGTTTTCAATTGGTAAACATAGGCCAATACCTGCGCCACCGCCAGGTACAGGCCCTGCGGTATTTCCTTGTCCAGATCGGTCGAATAATACAAGGCCCGCGCCAACGGCGGCGACGCCACCAGCGGCACGTCGGCGCCTATCGCCAGATTGCGGATTTGCGCCGCGATCAGATCGACGCCTTTGGCGACCAGTCTCGGCGCCCCGTTGGCATGCTGGTCGTATTTCAGGGCCACTGCGTAATGGCTGGGATTGGTCACGATCACATCGGCTTTCGGCACTTCCGTCATCATCCGGTTTTGCGCCATTTCCATCTGCATCCTGCGCATGCGCCCTTTTACTTCGGGGCTGCCTTCCGATTCCTTCATCTCATCCTTGATTTCCTGCAGGGTCATTTTCAGTTTTTTATTGTGATCCCACAGCTGATAAGGCACATCGATCATTACGATCAGTATCAATGAAGCGCTCAACAGCAAAAAGCACAGGCCGATAATACGGAGGGCATGCGTCACCGACTGCGCCATGGGCTCGACGCTGAGGCCGACCAGTTCCTTCAGGAAAAACCGGAACAGCACGACCGCCACCATAAAGACCAGTAAAAACTTCAGCAGCGCCTTCAGCATCTCGACCAGGCCGCGCACGGCAAACAGGCGCGCCAGGCCTTTAATGGGGTCCAGCTTCTCCAGCTTGGGCGCAAGCGCCTCCCAGCTGAACACCCAGCCGCCCAGCGCCAGCGGGGCGATAATGGCGGCCGCGACCATGGCCGCGGCAAAAGGCGCGATCAGCAGGACGCCGTCGATCATGGTTTGCTTGAAGTAGAGGGCGGGACTGGCGGGATCGAAAATCACCGCGCGCTTCAATTGAAACTGAGCCTTCATCATATCGATCAGGCCGTTGCCCATATGCTCGCCCCAGGTCAGCAGCAGCACGGCACTGGTCATCAGCATGACGAAGGTATTGAGCTCCCTGGAGCGGGCGATCTGGCCTTTTTTGCGCGCGTCGGCCAGGCGCTTGCCGGTGGGTTGTTCGGTTTTTTCCTGATCGGAATCTTCTGCCATACGCTATAGCCGCAACAAGTGCCCGATCAGTTCATAGGCATCGGTCAACAGGCCCGAAAACTGATCCAGCACATCGGGCAATGTCACCCAGATCAATAAAATGCCCAGCATCAACGTGATGGGAAAGCCTACCGAAAAAATATTGAGCTGGGGCGCCGCGCGGGCGGCCACGCCGAAACAGACATTGACCAACAGCAGGCTGGCGATCATGGGCATCGCCAGCAGCAAGCCGCCGGCAAACAGCCGGCTGCTCCAGGCGATGACGGTCCAGATATCGGCTGTTGCCAGCCCGGCCATGCCGATCGGCAAGGTCGTGAAACTGTCCAGCAGCATCCTGATCAGCAGCAGATGGCCATCCAGACCGACAAAAATCAGCGTGCCGGTGATGACATAAAACTGCGCGACCACCGGCACCTGCTCGCCGTTCTGCGGATCGACCATGGCCGCGAAACCCAGCCCCATGCTGTAAGCGACACCTTGTCCGGCAAAAACCAGAGCCGCAAACACCAGCTGCACAATAAAACCGCTGACCAGGCCGATCGCCAGTTGCTGAACGGCCATCAGACCGCCGGCATAACTGAACGGCTCGACAGCCGGCAGCGCCGGCAGCAATGGCATGACCGCCAGCGTCAGCGCGACCGAGAGGATCAGCCTGACCCGGGCCGGGACGGCGCGGATGCTGAACACGGGCAGGACCACGAACATTGCGCTGATGCGCATCAGCGGCCAGATGAATGACCCGACCAGTCCCAGGATTTCTGCTTCGGTAAAATTCAATGGCTTATCCGATCAAATACGGAATATCCCTGAGCAATTCCTGAAAGTAGTCGACAAACATTTGCAGCATGGCCGGCCCCATCAGCATCAATACCACGCCGATAACGATCAGCTTGGGCACAAAGGTCAGCGTGGTTTCATTGATTTGAGTCGCCGCCTGAAACATGGCGATGACCAATCCGATGGCCAGGGATGGCAACAGCACCGGCGCCGCCAGTTTGACCGCGACCACCATCGCCGCCTGCCCTATGTTGTAAACGGTTTCCGGGGTCATGGCGCGTCCCTGTCAGCTGACATAAAAACTCGCCGCCAGCATTTCCATGATCAGCGACCAGCCGTCGGCCAGCACGAACAGCATGATTTTAAACGGCAGCGACACGATCATCGGCGACAGCATCATCATGCCCATGGACATCAGCACGCTGGCCACCACCAGATCGATAATCAGAAACGGCAGAAAAATCAGGTAGCCGATCTGGAACGCCGTTTTCAGCTCGCTGGTCACATAAGCCGGCAACAGCAGCGAAAACGGCACATCGTCAGCCGATGCCAGTTCCGCCCGGCCGGAAATCCTGACGAACAATTCCAGATCGGATTCGCGGGTCTGCTTCAGCATAAACCGCCTGAACGGCTCCGATGCCTTGACGATCGCCGAGTTAAAGTCGATTTTCTCTTCCATATAAGGCTGCACGGCTTCCGTGTTGACCTGATCGATGACCGGCATCATGATGAAAATGGTCAGAAACAGCGACAGGCCCAGCAACACCTGGTTGCTCGGCGCCTGCCCTGTTCCCAGCGCCTGCCTCAGCAAGCTTAAAACGATCATGATGCGGGTAAAGGAGGTCATGGTCAGCAGCAAGGCGGGCAGCAGCGTCAACAGCGTCATGACCGCCAGAATCTGAATCGTGACGCTGTAGGTCTGGCCGCCCTGCGGATTGGTCGTGACCGTCAGCGCATCGATGCCCGGCGCCGCAAAGGCCGGCATCTGGGACAGCAGCAAAACCAGCAGTAAAATACCCCTACGCATCCGGCTGCCCTTTCATCGCTTGCTTCAGTTTCCGCGCAAATCCCGTTTCCATTAGCGAGTCGTTCTCGCTGCCGAGGCAATCATCGCCTTCCAGCACATGCAGGGTTTGTATGCGGCCCGGCGTCACGCCCAGAATCAGCTGTTTGTTACCGACCTGCAGCAAAACGACTTTTTCCCGCATGCCCAGCGACAACCCGCCAAGGATCCGCATTTTCGAGGACCCGCCAACATTGACACCCGCCAGCTTGCGCATCGCCCAGGCGCAGAGAAAAAAAACGCCCAGCACGATCAGCAGCCCGAGACTCCAATTGGCGATATCCCCCGAAGCCACCGTTCTGGCCGCCTGCGGGGCATCTGCCGCCAACACCGGATTGCCCCAGAACAACAGCCCCCAGAGCGTGATTTTCAGACGCATCAGGCGAGTCTTTTCACGCGTTCCGACGGACTGATCACATCGGTTAAACGGATGCCGAATTTGTCGTTGACCACGACCACTTCGCCATGCGCTATCAACATGCCGTTCACCAGCACATCCAGCGGTTCGCCGGCAAAACGGTCCAGTTCAACGACCGACCCCTGATTCAGCTGCAGCAGGTTTCTGATATTGATATGCGTGCGGCCGATTTCCATGGAAATGGTCACGGGCACTTCCAAAATCACATCGAGATTGATTTCATCGGCTGGGGTTGCCGACGGCTTTTTATCTTCCTGGTTGTCGAATGCCTCGAATTCAGCGGCTGCAAATGCATCAGCCACTTCCTGGTCGGAAAGTCCCATTGATTCTTCGCTCATATTTTTTCCCGCTTGTCGCGTTATAACCCGGCCCTGAAGCCCTCAAATCGAGTCAGGGGTTAATTTGTTGATAATCTGCACCGCGTAATTGCCGTCCGATACGCCGACCTTGCCCTCAAAAATAGGCACGCCCTCTACCTTAAGCTGTACCGTTTCCGGCATGTCGATCGGTATGACGTCGCCTTTTTTAAAGCGCATGACGTCCCTAAGGCTCATCTGTTTTTCCACCAGCAGACTGTCGACGCTCACTTCCACGCGCATGATCTCGTTGCGCAGGGCTACCTGCCAGCGGCCGTCCACTTCGGTCCTGTCGCTGCTGACAGCATCGAGCAATTCCCGGATCGGCTCAAGCATCGAATACGGGATGACAATATTGATATTGCCGCCGCCGCCCTCCAGCTCGACATGAATCGTGGAGATCACCACAATTTCCGAAGGGCTGACAATATTGGCGAATTGCGGATTGATTTCGGAACTCATGTATTCGAAATTGAGATCCATGACCGGCTTCCAGGCTTCCTGGAGGTCCTTGAAGATCATGTCGAGGATGATCTGGATAACCCGGGTCTCGGTCGGCGTGAATTCGCGGCCCTCGATCTTGTTGTAAAACAGTCCCCCGCCGCCGAAAAAGTTGTCTACGGCGGTAAAAATCAGGCGCGGCTCCATGACGATCAAGACCCGTCCGCGCAGCGGGGAAAACCGCACGATATTCAGGTTGGTCGGCACGAACAGGCTTTGTATGTATTCGGAAAACTTTTGAATCTGCAGCGCGGGTGTGGAGATTTCCGCCGAACGGCGCAGAAAATTGAAGATCGACACACGGAAATACCGGCCGAACCGTTCATTGACCATTTCCAGGGTCGGCATGCGTCCGCGGACAATCCGTTCCTGGCTGGTAAAGTCATACGGCTTATGCTCTTCCGGAATGTCGTCCGGAAAAGACTCATCCGTATCCGGTTCAGTCGCGATAGCGATATCGCCCTCATCCATGCCATGCAGCAGGGCATCTATTTCTTCCTGTGACAGTAAATCGGCCGTAGACATATTATTGCATGACGAAAGAGGTAAAAAAGACTTCTTTGAGCCGGCTCTGTCCCGCCATTTTCTTTAACACGGCATCGGTCTCATTCAGCATCACGGCGCGCAACTGTTCTTTTCCGTCGCGGGTCTTTAGCTCATCGACATTTTGAGCGCTGATCAGCATCAGCAGGTTATTCCGCAGCATCGGCTCGTGCTTTTTCAGCGCCGCGACGGTTTCCTCGCCTTCCACCAGAAATGACACTGAAATTTGTATCAGCCGCGCTGAAGCGCTTTTAGGGAAATCGACTATAAAGGGCTTTTCCATATCGAAGTACCGTTTATCCTCGACGACCACCTGCTCGGTTTTTTCATCCTCGGCCATGCTTCCTTGCAAAAAAAAGAAAGTCGCCGCCGAACCGCCCGCCAATGAAATCAATACAGCGGCAATAATGAGGATCAGTTTTGTGGAGGAACCCTTTGCTCCGCTGTTTTTTTGTTCAATTTGAGCCATGTTTAAAACCTTTCATTTTAAATCCATTAAAAGCAATTTATAGACCACAATAAAATAACAACAATAAAACAAACGCTTATGAATTTTCATTAATCATCGGAAATATCACCGTCAGGCATTGGTCATTATAGAGGATCGGCGTTGAAAAACCCGGTTGAATAGAAAAAATAATCAACTAAAAGAATAATATACAGAGAATCGTAAAAGCTGATAATTAACTAACAAAAAGACAGGATTAATGGCCTGGACGCCGCAGTGAATAATTGCGACTTCAAACCATCAGGAATTTAAGCGATGATAGCGTCATAAAACCGTCATTATCGTTATTTCATTACCAGGCAATTATGACCCTACCCACAAAACACGCGACAGATTATATTCAGGCCATGCTGGACAAAACCTACAATAACCGTCCGCTCAGCCTGACAATTTTTAAAAAGCTGTTTGAAGAACTTCCGGAGCAGATCAGCGCCATCAATAAGGCGCTGAATAGCCGGGAGTACACGCTTGCCCGGCAAATCACCCATAAATTGCATGGCTCGGCAAGTTTCTGCGGCTTGACTGATATGCAGGAAGCGGCTCATGCCTTGGAGAGCTGCCTGTTAAACCAGGACTTCGAGGCCACCGATCGGCATTTTTTGACACTGCATCAACGCGTCTTGAGCTTTATCAGTCACCAAGCCGCTATCCTTGCTGATCTTGACGATAATTCAGAACAATAGAAAGCCTTTACCGCTGTTTTTGGTAAAGCCACTTGGCTGCGTTTTCGACATTCGCTACATCCCTGTGGCTTAGCGGGTAGGCTGGGTTGGAGCTTTGCGGAAGCCCGGCATAAGGGGCTAGAGAGGACACAGACGACCGCATGGACAGATACTTGCTCCCGGGGTTGTCTGTGTCCTCTGTGGTTTTATGAAATACCCGGGCTAGCTGTCAGCCTTCCAGACCTTTTGACAGGTCGTTTTTGATGTCCTCGAGATTCTCAAGACCTACTGAAATCCGCACCAGCCCATCCTTGATACCGGCGGCGGCGCGGACTTCCGGCGCCAGCCGGCCATGCGTCGTCGTGGCCGGATGCGTTATAGTGGTCTTGACGTCGCCCAGGTTGGCGGTAATGGACAGCATTTCGGTGGCGTCGATCAATTTCCAGGCCTGCTCCTTGCCGCCGCTCAGTTCAAAACTGACCACGGCCCCGAAGTGCGTTTGCTGACGCCTGGCCAATTCATGCTGGGCATGGGATGCCAGGCCGGGATAATGGACTTTGGCGACGCCCGGCTGCCGCTCCAGCCATTTGGCCAGCTCGAACGCGTTGTCGCAATGCGCTTTCATTCTGACCGCCAGCGTTTCCAGCCCCGATAAAAAGACCCAGGCATTGAACGGGCTCATGGTCGAGCCGCCCGTGCGCAGATACGGATAGATATGCTTCTCGATCAGTTCCTCGCTGGCCACGACGGCACCGCCGACACAACGCCCCTGCCCGTCTATGTATTTGGTGGCCGAGTGCACGACGATATCGGCGCCCAGCGCCAGTGGCTTTTGCAGCACCGGCGTGCAAAAAACATTGTCGACCACCAGCAAGCTGCCGTGGTTATGCGCGATTGCGGCAATGCGTTCGATATCGGCGATTTCAATCAGCGGGTTGGAAGGCGTTTCCAGAAACAGAAAGCGCGTATTCGGCTTGATGGCTGATTCCCAGGCCGCAAGATCGGTCAGGTCAACGAAGTCCGTCTCAACACCGAACTTGCCGAAATAATTCTGGAACATCAGCACGGTATTGCCGAAGACGCTGCGCGAACAGACGACATGATCGCCGGCTTTCAGCAGACCCATGCCGACCGCCATGATGGCCGCCATGCCCGACGAAAAAGCCAGGCAACGTTCGCCTTTCTCCATCAGCGCCAGCCTTTCCTGAAAGGCATTGACGGTTGGATTGGTGAATCGCGAATAGATATTGCCGGCTTTCTGGCCGGTAAAGCGCAAAGCGGCTTCCTCGGCGCTGTCAAAAACATAACTGGAAGTAGCGAAGATCGGCATGCTGTGCTCATCTTCATGCGTCCGCCTGTGTCCGGCCCTTATGGCCTGAGTTTCCAGAGAATATTCGTTCCAGTTAATGTCTTTCATTGTTCGTTAGTTTTATCAGGAAGAAAAAAGAGTTCCAGCAAGGCGCATTTCAGACCTGCTGCTTCAACCGCAATTCTGCATTTCTATAATGAAATTCTGCGAATTCCGTTCCGATTGCGCACTATCGTTGCGCATGGCTTCAATGCGCTCCAGGTAGGCCGTATCAATATCGCCGGTCACGTATTCGTTACTGAAACAGGAGGTATCGAAATGTTTGATGTTCGGATTACCTTTGCGAACGGCATCGATCAGGTCATCCAGATCCTGATAAATCATGCGGTCGGCACCGATCGCGGCGCAAACCTCCTCCTCCGAGCGGTTATGCGCGATCAGCTCATGAGCGGCCGGCATATCGATGCCGTACACGTTCGGGTAGCGGACAGGCGGCGCCGCGGAAGCGAAATAGACTTTTTTGGCGCCGGCATCCCGGGCCATCTGGATAATCTGTTCGGACGTCGTCCCCCTGACCACGGAATCATCAACCAATAAAACGTTTTTGCCTTCGAATTCCAGACCGATGGCATTTAACTTTTGCCTGACCGATTTTTTCCGCATTTTCTGGCCTGGCATGATAAAAGTCCGACCGATATAGCGGTTTTTCATAAAACCTTCGCGAAACTTGACGCCCAGCCTGTTGGCCATCTGTAAAGCGGCCGTGCGGCTGGTATCGGGAATAGGGATGACGACATCGATATCATGGTCCGGCCAGACTCTGAGCACTTTTTCCGCCAGTTTTTCGCCCATGCGCAAACGGGCTTTATAAACGGAAATATCGTCAATAATGGAATCGGGACGGGCGAAATAAACGTACTCAAAAATACAAGGGCAATGATCGATCGCCTTCGCGCACTGCCTGGTGTGCAGTACGCCCGATTCCTCGATAAACACCGCTTCCCCGGGTTCCAGGTCTCTGATCAGATTAAAGCCCAGCACGTCCAGCGCCACGCTTTCCGAGGCGATCATGAATTCGGGGCCATGGTCGGATTTTCGCTCGCCGAATACTACGGGCCGGATACCATGTGGGTCCCTGAAGCCCAGCACTCCGAACCCGGCGATCATAACCACTACCGCGTAAGCGCCGCGGCAGCGCCGGTGCACGCCCGATACCGCCTCAAACACATCCTCCACGCTTAAATGCAGTTTGCCCAGCGATTGTAATTCATGGGCAAAAACGTTCAGCAGCACTTCGGAATCGGAATCGGTGTTAATATGACGCAGATCCTCGACAAACAAGGCCTTTTTCAGCTCTTCGGTATTGGTCAGATTGCCGTTATGCGCCAGCGTCAAACCGAAAGGAGAGTTCACATAAAAAGGCTGCGCTTCAGCCGAGCTGGTGCAGCCGGCCGTGGGATAACGCACATGGGCAATGCCCATATTGCCCCTCAGCCTCATCATCTGATCATTGTTAAAAACGTCCCGTGTCAAGCCGTTCTCTTTGCGCAAATGCAGTCGTCCGTTCTCGCAAGTGACAATCCCCGCGGCATCCTGGCCTCGATGTTGCAAAACTGTTAATGCATCATACAACTCCTGATTAACAGCCTGATGTGAAACGATAGCAGCAATACCACACATTCTTTTTTAACCTGATCCTTAAAATATTTAGCGATAATTTATATAACCCGCCATGCCTGACGGGTTGTGATCCCGCAACCAGACAGCGAATGATTGAAAAGGTGGAATCAATCGGGATTTTTTCCACCAGGAATCTTCCGGCAACGATGTCAAGCCGGCCAGCACGATCATGACCGCAACAACGACCACGCCTCGGAAACAGCCCAAAATCATACCGAGAAAGCGATCGCCGAAAGTGAGTCCGGCCTGTTTAATCAGCTTTTCTCCCAGTATAAAACCAATTAGACCACCGAGAACCAGCGTAATCACAAACAGACTGACGAACGAGGCGGCAATTTTGGCTGACGGGTGGCTGATAACCGGCTCCAGGAAGCGGGAGAAGTCACGACTGAAATTCATCCCCACCCAGATCGCCACTATCCAGAACACCAATGAAAACACTTCTTTAATAACACCGCGCAATAACCCTATGACCAGCGAAATGAGGACGAGGCCGATAATGGTAAAGTCTATCCAGATCATATGTCCGTCCGGTCTATAAAAAATAGCGTTTCACTTGGCCTCACTCCGAGACAAGAAGGGATTTAATCTTATTTAGCCTATCCACTTTTTCCTGCATGGCTTTAGCGCGTTTTTGATCAAGCTCGGGGCCGACCTTGATCCGATATAAGGTTTTTCCGTTAACCTGAGCGGTTTCCAGCGACGCAGGAAAGCCTTGCTTGCGCAGCTCGGTCCATCGGGTCGTGGCGTTTTCCTCCTTGCTGAAACTGCCTGCGCGTATATACCACCGGGTCAGGCCGTTGCCTGATTTGGCTGGCGCGGCTTTCTGCTGAACAGCCGGCTCCGGTTTTGTAGCCGCCTGGGATTCCTTAGCGGGCGTTTTAATCGCCGCCGGTTTCTCATGTCGAGCTGTTTCCTGCCGCACCGGGGGACTGCTTTCTTTTCTCGGCGCCTCCAGCACTTGCTCGGCCTCTTCCACGATGACTACCTCTTGCGCATCTTCGGCGCCCAGGGATTCGGGATAACCGAGCTCTTCCTGAGTCAGTTCGGATAAAGCAATTTCCGGTTCATCAAGCGGCCGGTCAGGATAGCCTGTATCCTCAGCGTCCAACGGTTCCGCCTCCGCCGTATTCAGAACCTGATCGGCATTGGCGGGCAGCCTGTCCTCGCCCTCCACGACAATCGGCGCCTCGGGAATAATCAATTCGCTGACAACCTGACCGCTATTGTCAACAGGATCATCAAACAGCATGGGAATAAAAATGGCCGCCAGCGCCGTCACAACTACCGCACCAATTAATCGTTGTTTTAACTCTTGTTCCATTTTCTCAACTCACCTTTTTTCAAATTCAGCCAGGCAATCAGATACCAGAAAGAACGAGCCGAAAACCAGCAGCAGATCGCCTTTCTGGGATTGGGTTTTTGCAGCATCGAAAGCCTCGGCAAAACCTTTAAAACCGAAAAATACATTAGTCACCGAGCTTTGCGCGAAAATCTCGCGCATTAGAGGTTCCGTAGCCGCCCGAGGATTGGATAAGGGCGCGAAAAACCAGTTAAAAATCACAGGACGCATGATTTCAATAACGCCCGCGATATCCTTGTCTTTCATCATGGAAAACACGGCATGAATGCGCCTGCCGGGAAAAGTCGCGGCCACATAATCAACCAGCGTTCTTACCGCCTGGGGATTGTGCCCCACATCCAGCAATACCGGAATTTCATCATTGATCAATTGAAAGCGGCCGGCCAGCCGGACTTTCTCCAGCCCTTGCCGAATCGCGGCATCGCTGACGGGCAATGCGCCGGCTAACTCGGCCACGGCTAAAATTGCCGACGAGGCATTGCGGAACTGGTGCTCGCCTTTTAACCCCGGTTCAGGCAATTGGGTCAGCCGGCGATCGCCGGCAAACCAGTCCCATCCGGCCGCTCGTTTTTTATAGCCGAAATCCTTGCCCAGGCAATAGAGCCGCGCCTGCTGGTCGACCGCCACCTGCGCCAATGATGCCGGCGGCTCGGGATCGCCGACGATGGCCGGAGTATCGGCCCGGAAGATACCGGCTTTTTCCCTGCCTATCGCTTCGCGGGTTTCGCCCAGCCAATCGACATGATCAATGCAGATGCTCGTTATCAGCGCCACATCGGGGTCAATGATATTGACCGCGTCCAGACGCCCGCCCAGGCCGACTTCAAGCAACTGGACATCCAGATTCGAGCGCCGGAAAATATCCAGTGCCGCCAGCGTGCCGAATTCAAAATAACTTAACGAAATATCGCCGCGGACCGCTTCAATTCTGGAAAAGGCCTCGCAAATCAGTTCATCCGATACCGGCTTACCGTCTATCTTGATTCTTTCGTTGTATTTCAGAATGTGCGGCGAAGTATAAGCACCGACGCGATAGCCTTGCGCTCTGTAGATGGCTTCAAGATAAGCGATGCACGAGCCCTTGCCGTTAGTGCCGGCAACCGTAATGGTTGGCGGTTTGATCCCATCGGGATTAAGCGCGTGAAAAACCCGGGACGACCGATCCAATCCCAAATCTATTGTCAGCGGATGCAAGCTTTCTTGCCAGGTCAGCCAGCCTTCCAACGAATCAAAATGCATCATTAGCCGATAATGCCTGGATACCGATAGGCATAGGGAAATTACGCTTCCTGCTCGGATTGAGGACTATCGGCAAACGTTTCAATTTCGGCAATCTCTGTTTCCGGCTCAACCGGAGCAACTGGTTCCGCCTGCGGCTCGGCCGGTACCTCTACGACGGTCTCCGCCCTGCCGGCCATCAGCATGGACAGGATGCTGGCAATTTTATCGCGCATCTCTCGCCTGTCGATGATCATATCGATAGCGCCATGCTCCTGCAAAAATTCGCTGCGTTGAAAACCTTCAGGCAATTTCTCGCGGACGGTTTGTTCTATGACCCGGGGCCCCGCAAAGCCGATCAGCGCCTTGGGCTCGGCCACGTTGATATCGCCCAGCATGGCCAGACTTGCCGACACCCCGCCCATGGTGGGATCAGTCATGAAGGAAATATAGGGGATGCCGGCTTCGGATAATTTCGTTAAGGCCGCGCTGGTTTTCGCCATCTGAAACAAGGAGAACAACGATTCCTGCATACGCGCGCCGCCGCTGGCCGTGAACACGACAAACGGTACGCCAAGCTTCAGACTCGTGTTGACGCCGCGGACAAACCGCTCGCCGACGACCGAGCCCATCGATCCGCCCATGAAACTGAAATCGAAAGCCGCAACAACGATGTCCTTGCCTTTCAGCTTGCCTTTCATCACCACCAGCGCATCGGTTTCCTTGGTCTGCTTTTGCGCTTGCGCAATCCGGTCCTTATATTTCTTGCTGTCTTTGAATTTTAAGGGATCGGTAGGTTTGACGGTCTTGCCGATTTCCTCGCGATCTTCCTCATCCAGGAACATATTCAGACGCGTTCTGGCCGAGATGCGCAGATGATGCTCGCATTTCGGGCAGACACTGAAGTTTCTCTCCAGTTCGCTGTTGTAAAGAATCGCACTGCAACTGGGACATTTGTTCCACAAGCCTTCCGGCACGGTATTTCTTTTATTCGACCCGTCTATCCGGATTGTCGAAGGGACTAATTTCTTAAACCAACTCATTATTATACGCTCCGTAGCGCTTCATCATATGCATGTATGGCAAATCGGCTCGAGGTAAACCATGACATTCGATTACCAACCGGCAACCGTCTGCAATTACTTTCCAACCCCGGCCTCAACTATCCATCGCCTGGCGCATGGCAGCCAGCAACTCAACAATTTCAACCCTGGCCCGTTCGGGATCATGCAGATTCGCTTCAATTTTACTGATCAGAGCACTGCCGATAACCACACCGTCGCCTATTCCTGAAACAGTCCTGGCCGTTTCGGCATCCTTGACGCCGAAACCGATGCCAACCGGCAAACGGGTATTAGCCCTGATCTGTTTCAGCTTGTTTTCAACATCGGCCGTATTCAAATGGCCGGCGCCGGTGACCCCTTTCAGGGACACATAATAAAGATAACCGCTGCCCAGGGCGTCCATTTTCCTGATGCGCTCCTCACTGCTGTTGGGCGCCAGCAGGAAAATCGGATCGATGCCGCGCGCCTTGAGCAAGCCCATGCATTCCTCGCCCTCTTCGGGCGGCAGATCGACCGTCAATACGCCGTCAATCTGAGCTTCCTGGGCGGCATTGGCGAAATTCTCATAGCCCATGGCTTCGATGGGATTTAAATACCCCATCAATACCAAAGGCGTTTGTTGATCGGTTCTCCTGAATTCCAGAGCCAGCATCAGCGTCTTGCGCAAGCTCATTTTATGGGCCAGCGCGCGCTCGCTGGCCCGCTGAATAACGGGACCATCAGCCATCGGATCGGAAAACGGCACGCCCAGCTCGATAATATCGGCGCCGGCCTTAACCATCGCATGCATCATCGGCACGGTAAACTCAGGGTGCGGATCGCCGGCCGTGATAAACGGAATCAAAGCCTTGCGGCCGGCGTTAGAAAGTTGTTCAAATTTAGCGGCTAATCGGCTCACAGTGCTATGCCCTCGCGTTGTGCCATCGTATGCATGTCTTTATCGCCACGACCGGACAGGCTCACGATGATGATTTCGTCCTTTTTCATGGTCGGCGCCAGCTTCATGGTATAGGCCATGGCATGGCTGGATTCCAGAGCCGGAATAATGCCTTCCATGCGCGTCAGGGCATGAAACCCTTCCAATGCTTCGTTATCGGTAATATTGACGTACTGCGCCCGGCCGATATCTTTCAGCCAGGCATGCTCCGGCCCCACGCCCGGATAGTCCAGGCCGGCCGAAATCGAATGCGTTTCAATGATTTCGCCGTCATCGTCTTCCATCAGATACGTGCGATTGCCGTGCAGCACCCCCGGACGGCCCGCGCACAGCGGCGCGGAATGCCGGCCCGATTCGATGCCGTCGCCGGCCGCCTCGACGCCGTACATTTTCACCGAGGCATCGTCGATAAACGGATAGAATAAACCGATGGCATTGGAGCCGCCGCCGACGCAGGCGACCAGCGCATCGGGCAAACGCCCGGTCATTTCCCGGCATTGCTGTTTGGCTTCGCGGCCGATAATGGCCTGGAAATCCCGGACCATGGCGGGATAAGGGTGGGGGCCGGCCACGGTGCCGATAATATAAAACGTGTTATCGACATTGGTGACCCAGTCCCGGAGCGCTTCATTCAGCGCATCCTTGAGGGTTTTCGACCCGGATTCGACGGCAACGACTTTGGCACCCAATAACTTCATGCGGTAAACGTTCAACGCCTGACGCGCCACATCGACAGCACCCATGTAGACCACACACTCGAGCCCCAGCCGTGCCGCGACCGTTGCCGTCGCGACACCATGCTGGCCGGCGCCGGTCTCGGCGATGATGCGCGTCTTGCCCATGCGTTTGGCCAGCAGGGCCTGGCCAATCGTATTGTTGACCTTATGCGCGCCGGTATGGTTAAGGTCTTCGCGCTTTAAATAAATCTGCGCGCCGCCCAGTTCGCGGCTCCAGCGCTCGGCATGGTACAAAGGCGAAGGGCGGCCGACGTAATGCTGCAGATCGGCATCCAGTTCGGCAATAAACTCCGGATCTGTTAAATACCGTTGATAGGCCGCATTTAATTCCTGAATCGGTGGTATTAATGTTTCTGCTACAAACATTCCTCCGTAAGGGCCGAA
Source organism: Methylobacter marinus A45 (assembly GCF_000383855.1). Lineage (GTDB taxonomy): Bacteria > Pseudomonadota > Gammaproteobacteria > Methylococcales > Methylomonadaceae > Methylobacter > Methylobacter marinus. Next base: position 2,955,629 of record NZ_KB912877.1, on the reverse strand, counting down.
ATGTCCCCGCTCATCGGGCATATTATATTTTTCTGTCATGTTATTAACTTTTGTCACCCTCATTAACTGCTCTTAAAAATGCCGCCATTTTCAGCGCATCCTTAATCCCTTTTCCCGCCTCCACGCCACTGCTGACATCGAGCGCATACGGCCTTACCGCCTGTACAGCCTGCGTTGCATTGTCCGCGGCCAATCCGCCCGCCAATACAATTGGCAAAGCGCACTGGCGCGGAATCAAATCCCAGTCGAACCGGCTTCCTGTTCCGCCTTTGGCATCCGGATGCCAGGCATCCAGCAGCAACCCTGCCGCATCATGATAGCGCCGCGCCAGCGCGGCAATATCAATGTCCTCCCGCATACGGACCGCTTTCATATAGCGCTTGCCATAAATCCGGCAAGCCTCGTCCGGCTCATCGCCATGAAACTGCAGGCAATCGACCGGCACCCGATCCAATACCTCGCGTATCCGCGCCTCCTGTTCATCGACGAACAAGGCCACGACGGAAACGAATGCCGGCAAGGCATTGACGATTTCAACCGCGCGCTCGATATCAACATTTCTGGGACTGGGCGGATAGAAAACCAGGCCAATCGCATCGACGCCCAATTGAGCGGCATAAACGGCATCTTCAGCACGGGTAAAGCCGCAAATTTTAACGCGAGTTCGCATAAAGTGATATGAGAATTTGTTCAAAAAACCAGCCGCCTAGAATAACATAAAACAGCACCGGTGGCGCCTGCAATATACAAAGAATTCGTTACTAAACAATCGCGAGCCTCATAAAAAAGGCTGACATAAGTCAGCCTCGTGTTTGATAACGCAACATTATAAAATCAGTGCGCGTGATCATGAGCATCCTCCGCCGGCCCATGATCATGTGCCGTATTCTCATGGTCATGCACATGGCCTTCTTCCGCATGCTCGTGAGTGTGCGTACGACCCTCTTCCGTATGTTCGTGCTCATGCACATGGCCAGCCTCTTCAGGCTCGTGATCTGTCATAAGGCCATCACCCGCATGTCCATGCCCGGCGTCCGCATTCGGATGCTCATGCACATGGCCATCATCCGGCGGCTTGACGGCCTCGACGCCGACACCGTATTTATAGACCATCAGCCCGCCCAGATCGGCGCCCAGCACCATCAATCCGCAGAGCAAGCCCGTCAGCGTCAGAAAAAGACCGTTTGCCGCGCCCCGAATCACGCCGCCGCTTGCAACGCGCCAAACCGAAAGCACAACCGCCAGAATCAGCACCGCAACGCCAAACTGCTGATGGCGTTCCATAATGTCATGAACATTCCCGCCATGCGCCACGGAACCCGCGGCAATAAAGCCGGCTATAACGGTAAGCCCGGCCGCCACGGTCCCCAAGTAAAGAAACCAGCTGGCCACCTCACGCCACCGCGTTTTTCTCGCCAATGTGCCGACAATATCCAGAATCAGGAAAATTGATAACAATGCGATGGGAAAATGCACCAGCAGGGGATGAATATTATGCATGCCGGTCAGTCCCGGCATAATGGCCGGAAAAATTTCCGCCGGCTCCTTGTTTAACAACCCTTCGATAAAACTGAGAAAATGGGCCACGCCATCCGCAACGCCGCCGCCGTGATCGCCGCCGCCATGAACCTGGAAAGATAAAAAGTTACTCACATCAATCATAATTGTAATTCACAGAAAAAAGACACTAACCTGAAATATTGATAATTGCAAATCAGATAAAAAACCTGATTTGACCGTTAAATCAGTCAAAACGTTTGGCATCGGCCGGCAATTTATCAAAGACCGGATGTTTGGCAATACCGTAGTGCTCAGGATAATAAACCGCCCCCAGATAAAGCCCGTCGGGAGGCGCCGTGATACCGCCCAGCTTACGGCTTTTCACATCGAGCAGCTCGCGGGTCCAGTCCACGGACTGCTTGCCCATGCCGATAGCCATCAACACGCCGGCGATATTCCTGACCATATGGTGTAAAAACGCATTGGCGGAAATATCCATGATCACTTGATCGTCACGCCGATAGACATCAATAAAGTGCATGATGCGCCAGGGACTTTTGGATTGGCAACCCTGCGCTCTGAACGAGGAAAAATCGTGATTGCCGATCAGATACTGCGCCGCCTGATGCATTTTGTCGGCATCCAGCGGGTTATAGCACCAGGTCGCCCGACCATACTGCAAGGCCGGCTTGGCTGGACGATTCAGGATGATGTAGCGGTAAAACCGCGCGACGGCGCTGTATCGGGCATGAAAATCGCCTACCGCCGGCTTGACCCAGGTGATTTTGACATCATGCGGCAGATTGCTGTTGCCGCCCAGCATCCAGGCATGCAGATCCCTCTTCGCCTCGGCATCGAAATGCACAACCTGCTCAAAAGCGTGCACACCGGCATCGGTCCTGCCGGCACAGGTCACAGTCACCGGTTGAGCCGCGACTTTCGACAAGGCCTGCTCAAGGGTCTGCTGAATACTGCGCTTGTCAGGCTGCCACTGCCATCCCGAAAAGCCGCCGCCATCATATTCCACGCCTAAAACGATACGCGTCATTTCAGGCTCCCGCGGGCAATCAGCCCGCCGCTATAACACAAACTCAAACTACACTCGCTTATCATCAATAAATAAAAACCGGCATCCCGGCCTCCACACGCTCGAACAAATCCAGCACATCGGCATTGTTCATGCGAATACAACCGTGCGATTCCGGCCTGCCGTTCATCAATTCGTCGGGGCAGCCGTGGATATAAATATAGCGCCAGGCCGTGTCGACATCTCCATAACGGTTTTTTCCCGGCTCCAGTCCGCCCAGCCACAGAATGCGCGTCAATATCCAGTCCCGCCGCGGATTCCGCCGGCCCAGTTCGGCGCTGTAAATTTCACCGGTCGGCCGCCGGCCGACAAACACCGCATGCAACGGCTGACCGGCGCCGATTTTCGCCCGGACCCGGTGCCAGCCAGTCGGCGTGCACTCACTGCCCCGACGCTCACCGGCGCCATTTTTGGCCGTGGATACGGCATAACGTTGCAAAATCTGTCCGTTGTCAATGATACTCAGCTGTTGCTGGCTGATTGAAATCTCCAGAAACAAATCGGGTTTCATACGCACACCTGAATTTTTAGGAATGGGAATTATAAAATTCACGTTCCTTACCTTAACTCGTAGCATTCGCTCATAACCTGCGCCCGGGTTTCCCCGATACGCCATACCGCTAAAAAACTGACGGCCGCGGCCGCCGAAACATAGCCGCCCACCCAGGCCAGTCCGCCCTGATTGACCAGCAACTGCGAAATATACGGCGCGCACGATGCGCCCAGAATACCGCCGAGATTATAGGCCGCGCCGGCACCGGTATAGCGCACCGCTACCGGAAACAACTCGGGCAGCAGAGCGCCCATTGGCGCGAAAGTCGCCCCCATCAGGAACAGCGACAGCGACAAAAACAGCGTGATTTGCAGCATTGATCCGCTGCCCAGCATCGGAGCCAGCGCAAAGCCCGACAGGATGGCGGCAAAACCGCTGATCAATAATACCGGACGGCGCCCGAACCGGTCGCTGGCCCAGGCCGATAAAGGCGTGGCCAGCGCCATGAAGACGATGGCCACGGACAACATGCCTAAAAACAGCGGCCGTGGAATCGCTAACGTATTAGTCCCGTAACTCAGACAGAATACGGTCGCGGTATAAAACAGCGTGTAACAGACCACCATCGCCAGCGCGCCCAGCAGCACGGCACGCAGATGCCCCTGCAGCAACACTGTCAGCGGCATTTTCAAGGGCGCCTGCTGCTGCAAAAGCGCCGAAAATTCGGGCGTCTCGGCGAGTTTCAGGCGCACATACAAACCCACCGCCACCAATAAGCCGCTGGCCAGAAAAGGCAGACGCCAGCCCCAGGCCTGGAAATCCGCATCGCTTAAATTAACTGCCAGCAGCCAGAAACTCAGCGTTGCCAGCAAAAACCCCACGGACGGCCCCAACTGAGGAAACATGCCGTACCAGGCTCGGCGGCCGGCAGGCGCGTATTCCGTGGCCAGCAGCACCGCCCCGCCCCACTCGCCGCCCAGCCCCAGCCCCTGCCCGAAGCGCAACAGGCAAAGCGCGACCGGCGCCCACACACCCAGCGTGTCATAACCGGGCAAGCAACCGATCAGCAGCGTGGACACGCCCATCAACAACAGTGATGCCGCCAACGTCGCCTTGCGTCCGATCCGGTCGCCGAAATGACCGAACAGCACCGCCCCCAATGGCCGCGCGATAAAGGCGATACCAAATGTCAGAAATGCGCTCAAGGACTGAACCGCCGGCTCGCTCTGCGGAAAGAACACGCGCCCGATCACCAGTGCCGAAGCCGTTGCATAGATATAGAAATCATAGAATTCAATCGCGGTGCCGATAAAGCTGGCGAAGGCAATATGGGCAATGGAAGGCGGGGTATTTTGTATTTTCATGGCCTATTCTAACTTTTTGTATGCCATGAACGAAACTCTGATTACATACCCGGTAAGCGCCGAGGGCAAGCCACTGCTCAGCCTGGTTTACGCAGACGAATATCGGCGCGATTTTGGCCACCATTGGCTGTTCGCCTTAGGTGGCCGCAAAGCTGTTGCCGCTAAAACAGAGCGATGTGCCTGCGGCGCCGCAACACCAGAAGAGAACCCAATCCCAAACCGAGGAGGCCCGCCAACTCTGGTTCAGGAACCTGCTCAACCTGCAGAAAGCCACGGATCTCGCCAGCGGAAAATTCCGTCGTATGAATGTTCACATAAGACTCGCCGGCCAGCATGCCCTCGGTTAAAGCCGCCGCCGCGCCCGCCACCGTGCCGCCATTCGCCGTGATGAAGGCCGGATTAAACGATGAAGCCAACGTCAAATCGAACACCTCATCATAGGTTCCGGCCGTCACCCCTGATGGAAAACCGGGAAAAGACGGCACCGCCGTGGCAACCCCGGCAGTCGACGGCTGGGCGAACTGGGAAACGCAGCAATGGATATGGGCGGCGACCGTTGTTCCGAGAAGATCGGCGAATTCAATCTGCACGCGCAACGTATTCGCGATTGTATCGAAGTCGACCGAGGAAAAACCGGTACCTGGCGAATTGTTGACCGGAAACTCGCTCGGGCCATCAAGGTCGGCATTAAATTTAACCAATGCCGCATGACTAAAAGGGGCGGCAAATAACAGGGTTGTCGCCAGCGTTATAAAAACGAGAATTTTTTTCATGCTTCCTCCTGCCAAATTTATTGGGGGCTTTAAAGAGAAAGCACATTTCAAACCACATTAATCAAGCCTATGTTTTCATTATATTTTAATACTCGATTTCAGCATTAGCCGCGCATTAAAGTGTAAAATTTATTGACCCGACAATTAGTCTGTCGACTGGATAGTCATCCTAACAAAAACCCAGCATACAAAAACTCGAATGCTGGGTTTTTGTTACCTGGCCCCGGCCTGCAGGCCATGCAAAACGGCTCTAGACGCTATTTCTTTTCAAACAAGGCGATCGATTCCACATGCCCGGTCTGCGGGAACATATCCATGACGCCGGCCTTGATCAGCTTGTAACCGAGCTCATTGACCAGAATGCCGGCATCGCGGGCCAGCGTCGAGGGATTGCAGGATACATAGACGATCTGCTCGGGGCACCATTTCTTGAAATGGTGCAGCACTTCCGAAGCGCCGGCCCTGGACGGGTCCAGCATGATCTTGTTGTACTTGCGGTTGGCCCAAGGCTGATCGCTGATATCCTTGCTTAAATCGGCGGCATGGAATTCCACGTTTTCGATGCCGTTATGGCGCGCGTTTTCCCGGGCATGCTTGACCAGCGGCAGATCGCCTTCGACACCGACGACGCGGCCGGCTTTTCGGGCCATCGGCAGCGTGAAATTGCCGAGACCGCAGAACAGGTCCAGCACCGTGTCGTTCTCGTTGAGATCCAGCGTATCGAGCACGCGGTTGATCATCTGCCGGTTGATTTCGTAATTGACCTGCGTGAACATGGCCGGCCTGAATTTGAATTCGATGTCCTGATCCGGCAGCGCATAAGTCGGTATGACTTCCGGTTCGCCGTCCAGCGGCACGATGGTGTCGGGGCCTTTCGGCTGCAGGCAGATGCTCATATGATGCTCGCGCCCGAATGCGCGCATGCGCTCCTTATCGGCATCGGTCGGCGGCTCCAGCACGCGCACCGCCAGCACGCAGTCGTCGTCGCCGATCGCGACCTCAATCTGCGGGATTTTATCGCGGATGGTCAGGCCCTCGATCATCTCGCCTAACGCGGTCAGCCGCGTGCCTACGATCGGGTGCATGACGATGCAGCTGTCGATCTCGGCCAGATACGGATGACGTCTTTCCCTGAAGCCCACCAGCACGCGATTTTTCTTGGCGACGTACTTGACGCCCATGCGCGCCTTGCGCCGATAGCCCCAATGCGGCCCTTCCAGAGGTTCCCACAAGGTGGGAATCTCCACCTTGCCGATGCGCCGGAACTGCTCGACCAGCAAGTCCTGCTTGATACGGATTTGCGCGCTTGAATCCACATGCTGAAAGCTGCAGCCGCCGCACACGCCATAATGCGCGCAGGCGGCGTCAACGCGGTCACCGGCGCGGCTCAGCAAATTGACCACCTTGCCTTCCGCGTAATCCCGGCGAATTTCGGTATAGACAAACTCGACCTCTTCGCCCGGCAACGCCTCATCGATGAACACGGCCTTGCCGTCGACATGCGCGACGCCGCGCCCGTCATGCGCCAGGGATGCTATGGTGACTTTGACCGGTGTATCCGGCAACTGCTTTCTTCTCGATCTGTTTCGTGACATGCTGATTACTTCTGCTTCCAACTTCCGTTAGATGATTGATACCACCAACCCGGCTGGGCATGACTGACCCAACGGGCGGCAAAGGTTGATTTGATTTGAGCGGCCCATTCGGGATGGCCGTTGGCGTTGGCAATAGCCTGATAAAGACGCTGACGGTCGGCATTTTCGGCCGCGACCAGTTTGTTGACTTTGTTTCTGTCCTGCAAGGGTACGGCACCGGCATTTCTGACCGCCAACAGGCCGTCCGCCTGTATGCCGATAAAACCCGCATTATAAAAGGGCTTTAACGAGGAAAAGCGGCTTTCCATAGACGCTCGCACCTGCCTGATTTCCGGGCTGTTGATCGATAAATCAGCCCCCTGGGCCTGTGCCGGCGAAATCACCACATTGATAACGCTGTCCAGCGACCTGAAAACGGCGACCTGCCAGGCGGACAGGCTGGCCTCGGGCTCGGTTGCGTCTGGCGCGCCCTCTTCCTGAATGCCCCTGATGATTTCATCGGCGGCCTTTTCCGCTGCCGCGGCAGGGAAATAAATATTGATCGTTACACAAGCGGTCAACATCAACGCGCCCAATACTATTATTTTTTTCATGATTTGCTCCCAATTATTCAATGCGTACTTCATCGGTGGTTGAAATACGTGCCAACCGCTCTATCAATACGTTCCAGTCAACCTGGGGATTATAGCCGATCACGTCGATCCGCGGCAGGCCGCCGCCTTTAATAAGGTAATATCCTTGCGGCGCGGCCTCGACCCCCATCATCTGACAGACCCCGTCATGCAGATAACAGCCCAGGCCGATTTTGTCGTAACTGAATGTTTCGAAAAAACGCAGAAAACTTCTGGACAGCACATCGGCCGCGCCGCCGCCACCGATACTGGCGATATTCCTGACCGCTTTCTGGCTGATTCTATGCCGGGATTTGTCGTCGTCGGGCGTGCCGAACCAGGCGTAAAAACTGACCGGCTGCCAGTTTTCCATATATAACTGCCGGACATAGCCCGACAAACGCCCGGTGATGCCGCCGAACTCAAACCGCCGCGTCAACTGATCCAAATCCAGGTTGTCGACTTCCAGTTCCGCATGAAACCTCGGAAAATCGGTAAACAGTCCCGACGATGCCAGATTCGTGACCTTGACCTCCCCGTCAAACACCTTGATGTTCAGCTCGCCCCCCAGGCTCAAGGTTTTATCGCGGTAGTCGACGCCAGGAATACGGCCGCTGATGGTGCCGGACAGCGGCGTCCAGTTCAGCGCGCTGGACAATTGCTCCAGCGATACCTGATAGACATCACCTTCGAAGTAAACTTCGGGCGTATCCTGTTGTTTGGCCTGCCACTTAAATTCATTGACGGCGATAATGCCGTCCAGAAAAGGCAGCTTGGTCTTTTCCAGCAGAGTGATGGTTCCCGCCCGGGCCAGAAAGGCAAGCCGGGCCGGACCGACAGGCAAAGCCCGCACCTGCAGGCGCTGCCAGACCAGCTCGGAGGGTTGATCAAAGGCTTCGTTACCGGACCAGTTGATAATGCCGGCGCCGCCCTGAAGCGCCAGACGCCCCGCTTCATCGTGCACATCCAGATCGCTAAAACCGGCGGTCAGGCTGGCCAATGCCTGTTGTTCGATGTTCAAATCGGCTGTCAGCCGCCCCGACAGCGACACGCCTTCCAATGCCGTCGCCTCGAACAGGGACTGGAGGTAAACCGCCGACAGCCCCGCCAGATCCTGGCTGGCCAGCGTTAAACGGGCCTTTTCGACGACGATGTCATGGTCATAGCGAATAACCGCGCTGCCCTGTAATTCCACCGCGCCCGGATGGTGATAGTCGGCCGATTTGATCGCGATCCGGCGGGTCTTGCCATTCCAGTCACCCTCCGTATCCAGCACGATCGCCTGCGCGCCTGCCGTCAGAAACAGCGGTTCGGCGTATATCGCCCCGCCGCCGACTTCCGTATGATTTTGCCAGCGCCATACCCCGTCGTCGCGACGGGCTTCCAGCCTGGTCGACAGCGTCAAGCCTTCGGCGGCAAAGCGCGCATCGACGCTCTGCCCCGAGAAATCCTTCACCTCGACGGCGGCATCGACGGCGTGCACGGTATCGTGCGAACCCGTTACGTTGAGCCATAAACTGACGCGGCCGTCCTGCAGTTCCACGGGCGGCAGCCGGATCATAGCCCGCAGCAGTTTGACATCGGCCCTGCGGGCCCGGATTTTCAGCCGCCATTGCAGGCCGATTTCCTCGCCCTCGACGGTAAACCGGCCGCCCGCCCAATGCAAATTGGCCAGCTTGAACGTGCTGTGATTCTCCTTGATGTGAAAGGATAAATCGGCTGACGGCGATTGCCACTGCCGCGAACGGATCTCGGCGCGTCCCTGCTCGCAGTCCATGGCCTCGTTTTGCCAGGTGAAAGACGTGCAGCGGATATTGACCAGGCTCAGGTCATCGAAAGGCTTGGGCAGGCTCAGTTTGTCAATAGTCAGGGCCAGTTGCTGCGGACTTTTGCCCAGGTCCGTCAAGGCGATGTGAATGCCCTGCAATTGCCAGTCTCTGGCCTTAAGGGCGCCGATATTGACCGAAACGGCATCCAGTGCATTGGCGATCGGCGTCGCTAACATCCATATAATCGCCAGGAGGATCCTCATCAACAGTGCATAGGCGCTTGGCCATCCCGGCTCAGCCCGGAAAGACACCGGTCGATAAGTAACGGTCGCCCCGATCGCAGATAATCACCACAATCACGGCATTTTCGACTTCGGCCGACAGTCTCAATGCCGCGGATACGGCGCCGCCCGATGAAATGCCGGCAAAAATACCCTCCTCGGCCGCCAGCGCGCGCGTGGTGTTCTCAGCCGAGACCTGATCGACATCGATAATACGATCGACACGCTCGGCCTGATAAATTTTCGGCAGGTATTCCTTGGGCCAGCGCCGGATGCCGGGAATTTTGGACTCGCCTTCCGGCTGCACGCCGATGATCCTGATCGCCTCGTTCTGCTCCTTCAGGTATTTGGCCGTGCCCATGATCGTGCCGGTCGTGCCCATGGAGCTGACGAAATGCGTGATTTTACCGTGCGTGTCGCGCCAGATTTCGGGGCCGGTGCCTTCATAATGCGCGCGCGGATTGTCGGGATTGGCAAACTGGTCGAGGATCTTGCCCTTGCCGGCCGCCTCCATTTCCCGGGCCAGGTCGATCGCGGCCTCCATGCTGCCGGCCGCCGGCGTCAGGATAATCTCGGCGCCGTAGGCTTTCATCGATGCCCGGCGTTCCTCGCTCATATTGTCCGGCATGATCAAGGTCATCTTATAGCCCTTGATGGCCGCGGCCATCGCCAGGGCAATGCCGGTATTGCCGCTGGTCGCCTCGATCAGCCGGTCGCCGGGCTTGATTTCGCCCCGCGCCTCGGCATGCTTGATCATGCTGACCGCCGGCCGGTCTTTCACCGATCCGGCCGGGTTGTTGCCTTCCAGTTTCGCCAGAATGGTATTACTGGTGGCACCGGGTAAGCGCTGGAGTCTGACTAACGGCGTATTGCCGACAAAGGATTCAATCGTTGGAAAAGTCATGGCGGTATTATTCAGGTAAAAGAGGATGAGCCAATTATCCCACAAAAAGAGACCGCACAGATTCCGTTTTTATTTGCCGATTCCCTACAAAAACTGATAGATTTTCCGCCTGTTTTAATTATCTATTTCTTATAGGCCTATGAATACCGACGATATCGCCCGCGTAAAATCCTATCTGCTTGGCTTGCAGGATCATATCTGCACCGCCCTGGAAGGCGAGGAGCCCGAAGCCCGGTTCATTGAAGATAATTGGGAACGGCCGGAAGGAGGCGGCGGCAGAACGCGCGTGCTCGCGAACGGCCGGGTATTCGAACAGGGCGGCGTGAATTTTTCCCATGTATCGGGCTTTAATCTGCCGCCTTCGGCCACGGCCAAACGTCCCGAACTGGCCGATCGCGAGTTTCAGGCCATGGGCGTGTCGCTGGTAATCCATCCCAATAACCCGTATGTACCAACTTCGCACGCCAATGTGCGCTTTTTTATCGCCGAAAAACCGGGTGAGCCGACGATCTGGTGGTTTGGCGGCGGCTTTGATCTGACGCCGTTTTATCCGTTCGAGGAAGACGTCCTGCACTGGCACCGGACGGCGCGTGCCGCCTGCCAGCCTTTCGGCGACCAGGTCTACCCGGCCTACAAGAAATGGTGCGACGACTATTTTTTCCTCAAGCACCGCAATGAAACGCGCGGCGTCGGCGGACTGTTTTTCGACGATTTGAATGACTGGGGTTTTGAACGCTGCTTTGCTTTTATGCAAAGCGTCGGTGATCACTATGTCAAGGCCTATCTGCCCATCGTGCAGAAACGCAAGGACACGCCTTTCGACGACCGGGAGCGCGATTTTCAATTGTACCGTCGGGGCCGTTATGTCGAGTTCAACCTGGTCTATGACAGAGGCACCCTGTTCGGCCTGCAATCGGGCGGCCGGACCGAATCAATTCTGATGTCCATGCCGCCAGTCTCCCACTGGCGCTATAACTGGCAACCGGAGCCCGGCACTCCCGAGGCGCGCCTTTACGAACGCTATCTGAAACCGCAGGACTGGCTGGCCGGCGACTAATACCCAAAGGATGTGGTGCGGGAAGTGTCTGATCTTCCCGCAATAAAGCTGCCAGGAATCAACCCCGGCTTTTTAAGATTACGCTTATTGCAACGCGGAGAAGGTATAAACGTAATCGTTGTCCTTCATGGGCGTATGGCAGGCAAAACATTCCTTGGCCTTGGCTTCTTCGTGCATGACCAGCTTGCCTTCTTGCCAATGCGCAAAGCCCCAGCCGCCGGTAGCGGCATATTTCTTACTGTCCTTGATCATGGCTTCAGCGCCGGCAAATCCACCGGGAACGATCGCCTGCGGCCAATTGGGATGCGCGCGCTCTTTCCATACCACCTTGGCTAAAACCGAGCCATCCGGCCAGGGCTTGTTTTCACCCTTACGCGCGGCCTCTATGGCGGTGTCGTTGCCCAGGATGGCGCGCAGGGTTTCTTTCTCGGTCCGGTGGGAAACCGACAGCAAGCGCCAGTCCTGATAGTCGCCGTGCACCGGCTTGGCGGCCTCTGGCGCGGACTTGGCGTCCCCCATCGCTGTTGCCGACAACGTCAGTAAAACAGCGGCAAAAGAGACTTTCAGCTTAAGATTCTGTGTTTTTTTCATCTTTCCTCCATTTCGGGATTTGCTTTTAAACTTGCAGCATTATTGTTGCTTTTCTTGAATCCGCGTCAAAAGGCCACCCCTTCAACACAAGCTCGAACTGCAGTGTTATATCAGAAAACAGTCGGCTTACATACCGTTTCATCAACAAGCCGAATGCCTGCTTGCGGATCCGGCCTCATTGCCATTGGCCTAATTGATCAGATGGCATGTATCTGAATATCAAAACGGTCTCAACACCGTGTCCTATATGATATTTAACACTAAATACCCTTCTTAATTATTTGATATTAAATCAGGGAATATATATTCTTAAATATTTCTTAAGAAAATTCAGATACCCTTTGGTTTTTCCCTGCCACGCTTGTTCAACGGATTGTTGAAAAAATGAGATTTACATCACGGTTTATTCGGTTTCCAACACCCAAAAATGTTATTCGCATCTCATTTTTCCACGCCTTTTACTCCCATACTTTCTGAGATGTTTATTACTTTTAACTTGTAATGTAAATCCCAAACGGAACCTCCTGTCATGAAGCTCAAAAATACTTTCGCCCTGTCACTGCTTGCCTCATCAATAATTTCATTAACGCCCGCCGGCGCTGCCGGCCGGGGCCCCGCTCCCGATCTGTTTGACAATTTCGGCATGCCGCAAGCCAAGGACAAAACATTACCAGCAAAAGCCGTCAAGGGCAGAAACCGCGCCGTTGCCGTCCATACCGATCTGCTGGAGATGGATACGCTGACACTTAATCTTTTTGATGATGTTGTGGTAACCGCTGTACGCGACCGGCTGATAGACAAGGTTAAAGGCAGCAGTACCTGGATCGGCCATGTTGACGGCGAACCTGAAAGCGAAGTCTTTCTGACCATTCGCGGTCAAAGCATGTCCGGCACCGTTCAGATCGGCGAAGAGATCTATGAGATAGAACCCAAGGGCAACAACCGGCACGACATCATTCAAGTGGACCCCAGTAAAAATCCCAGAAACAACGAGGACACAATTACCGTAGACCTGCCAACCGCCAGCGATCAGACCGCCGGCCCGTTGGCAACCGACGAGCCCGTCACCAGCGCCGCCGGCACCGGCACAATCATTGACCTGATGGTGGTTTATACGCCGAAAGCAAAAAACAATGCATCGGGACAAACGGGTATTGAAGCCAAAATAGCCAACGCGGTAGCAAAAGCCAATCAGGCCTACATCAACAGTAAGGTTGATATGCAGCTCAATGTCGTTTATATGGGCGAAGTCAGCTATAACGAGACCGGCAACATGACCACCAGTCTGACCGACCTGCGTGGCACCAATGACGGCAAAATGGATGCGGTTCATAACCTACGCAACCAATACGGCGCCGACCAGGTGTTATTGGTTACCGCCGATACCAACTATTGCGGCATTGCTTATGTGATGAGCAATCCAAGCACCTCGTTTGCACCTTACGCATTCGGCGTCGTGCATGATGACTCCACCTATGCCTGCCTTTCCGATAACACGCTCGCCCATGAACTCGGGCATAACCAGGGCGATCAGCATGACAAAGCCAATTCGTCCAGTGCCGGCGCCTACGATTATTCTTACGGCTACCGGCTATGCCAAACGGGCGGATTCCGAACGGTTATGTCCTATAGCTGCAGCGGCGGCGCCCGGGTCAGTTATTTCTCCAATCCGAACGTGTCGCTGACGACCGGCCAGACAACAGGCACCGCGACAGAAAACAACGCGCTATCGATGAACAACACCAAAGCCATCGTCGCCGCATTCAGGTCGACCATTGATTCAACAACCCCTAATGCGCCCAGTAACCTAGCCGCTTCAGCGCTTTCCGCCAGCGAAATCGCTTTAACATGGTCCGACAACTCCAGTGATGAAACCGGCTTCAGACTGGAAAGATCCGCCGATGGCAGCAACTGGGCTGAATTTGCAGTCACCGCCGGCAACACAACCGGGTTTACCGATTCGAGCCTTGTGACATCGACCACTTACCAATACCGTATTCGCGCCTATAACAGCAACGGCAATTCAAGCTATTCCAATATCGGCAGCGCCACCACCAATGCCCAGGTTGCCTCTACCTGCACCAGCAACACGCCCGCACTGACCATGGGGCCGAACGCTCTATACAGCAAGCCGGGGGCGACGATAAAATTTGATATTTCCCTGACCAATCAGGATACATCGGCCTGCGGCATCAGCACTTTCACCTTGACAGGCAATGACAACACGGCATTAGGCTCATACGCACTGAGCCCGGCGAGTTCGACTTCCACGTCCTGGTCCAGCCCGGCGCCAAGCACCGACGGGACTTATACAAAATCGGTAACCGCATCGGCAACAGGCCATGCCAGCGCGACCCGGTCGGCGACAGTCACTGTCGATGGAACAGCGCCGACCGCACCGGGAAACCTGACGGCTGTCAGCAAAAAAAATCAGGTGAACCTTTCCTGGACGGCATCGACCGACTCAGGTTCAGGCATCGCTCATTACATTATCAAACGCAACAACTCCCCCGTGGCAACCACGACCGGCACCAGTTATACCGACAAGTTAAGCGGTCGTTCCAAGGGCTCTTTTACTTATACCGTGGAAGCCGTTGACAAGGTTGGCAACATAGCCGGAAGCAGCACGTCAGTGGCAGTAGGCGATGCCGCCCCTGGAAAAGGAAAATAATTTTCTTCGGAGATTACGCAGACTATTTGCTCATTCGCCAAATGCGTTTTAGCAGCTGCTTAGGATTTGGTCGTCAATAATGTCCTTGTTTAAGCATAAGATGTACCGACGACAGGAGGCGCATCGTTCGCGAGCGATGCGCCTCACTGCGCCGCCTGCTGTTGGCCAGCGCACCCTCTGCGGGATTCCAGTTTCAGGAAGTAATCTTTAGCCAAATTCTTAAAAGAAAAAAGGGCGTTTCGGCGCCCTTTTTTACGCATGAAACATTGCGGTTTTACTGAAGTTCGTCTTGATAATAATCTATTTTACTTTCATAAAATCAGCTTTTTTAAACTTAATGGCCCGATTTTCGCCTGCGGGAAAAACCAGCCAAGCCCAACAGTCCCAGACCTAGCAACCAAAGGGCTGCCGGTTCCGGTACACTCCCATCCGGCAACGGCTCGGCGCCGGTGGAGATATATTCGCCCAATACAAAGCCGCTATCACTTGTCACATCGTCAGTTGTTTGAAGCGACTGCACGTGAGCCCCCATCTGCCCCGAACCCAAAACAGTATCGGAACTCTGCGAGAAATCCGCCAGTAAAAAATCATTGGCATCCCAATCCCGGTTCAGTATGGCATCAAATATTAAAGGAATGGCGTTAGTGACATCCTCGGCATTCGGCGGACCGGCCGGATCGAGTGCTTGAAATTGAAAGTTGGGGGTAAAATTCCCTCCGCCTCGAACTGTCGCGGGACTGGTAACAGCCCAATCGGCTGGGCTAAAGCTGACAAAATCAATATCCGAGGCTGATATGCCGCCGTCTAAATTAAAATAAAATTCATCCAGTCTTATATCGGGATGATCCGGAGAATTGATATCAACAGCCCAGTTGGACAAATTACCGTCAACATTGATATTGACATCGACCAGCAAGTTATCCGGATTATCAATACGTGGATCGCCCGTTAACTGCCCGGACACAATAAATGCCGCCTGCGCCGTCACCGAGAAAACAGCCAGGCTTATAATCCCGGCAATCGCCCCTTTCGTTAAATGTTTCATCTTTTTACTCTCCGAAATAAGAAGAAGGCAGGTTTCGTTTGTACCCGACTTTACCCGCCTCCTCCTTTATCTAAATAAACCGTCACAATTTAATTAATTCCGGTTTATTTTTTCTATCCCTGCTTCGTTTGACCCTCATCGCTCGCCGGATAGAAACGTGACATTCATCGAAAATCAAGGCATGCAACATACCAACTCAATTAATGCTTAAGAAATCAATGAATTAAATTATTAGGCAGCTGAAGTACCACGGGGACTGGTCAACGATTGTGTAAAATGCTTCGACAGCTCATATTCAGCAGTAACGGAACAGCACGTGCCATACCGACATCATATAATTTTTTATAAAACAATAGGTTAATCATAAATTACCCTAGCGTTCCACGCCCTGGTTAATAAATATGTAAAGCCTTCCGACAGCTCATCGGCCAGCGTTATAACCGTATTTGCCAGCTGAATTTCCGCTGCCAGCCCCGTATGACGGGACTTGGAGCTGCTCCAGGGCTGGATGCCATGCGCCAGTACTGCGTTATTGCGTTTGAAAAAGCTGTAAAAAATACCGGCAGTTCATTCGTCCGGACTGGAAAAGCCATAGTGAGTGATGAGCAGCCGTTACCCCATCCAGAGCAGTCTTTCCAGGCATAAGAACAAGGCAAAATTGATGAAGAGTATTGAAATGGCTTCGAGCGGGACCGTAAAAACTCCTGACAATTGATCGATAATTTTTTTAACGGCAAAAAAAACGGAGCCCTAAGGCTCCGTTGTTATTAATCTTCCGAGGCAACATTAATCTTTTTCGGTTGCACCGCTTCACGCTTTGGGATGACGATTTCCAGCACGCCATGCCTTGATTTGGCGCTGATACCGTCAGCATTGGCGGTATCGGGCAAGCTGAAACGCCGGTAAAACGAGCCGTAAGTCCGCTCGACGCGCTTATAGTTTTCCCGTTCGGTTTTGGCTTCGGTTTTCTTTTCGCCTCTGATGGTCAATACGCCTTCTTCCATGCTCAGATCGATATCCTCCGGCTTTACGCCCGGCAAGTCGGCCTGCAGGACATACTTATCGTTTTCTTCCTTGATATCGACCGCGGGCGCCCATTCGGCCGTCGCGATCGAGCCTTCGCCGCCGGCAGCGCCTTCATACGCCCGTTCCAGCTCTTTCTGCAATTGATTCAGTAAACCCCATGGTTCATAACGAGTAATAGCCATAATCATCTCCGGATAGAGTTAAATTTACCAAGAACACGTTGAAAACCGTTTCAGTCCGGCATTCACTGACGATATAAGGGGAACTGGCGATTTTTCAAGCCACAAAAAGCTGAAATTTTTAATCCGGGAGAATCGAGAACTTGCCATGCTGTTAACAGCCAGGCATGGATGTCGGGATGTCGAATATGGGGTGGGCTGTGAACATATGTAAACGGTAAGAGCAAAGGACAGAAAGCCTGTCGAGAAAGCTCAATCCCCTACATATCCAAAGGACTCCTCACCCCACGCCCGCCTTTGTTCAAGACATGGGTATAAATCATCGTCGTCTGTACATCCTTGTGCCCAAGCAGTTCCTGCACCGTGCGAATATCATAGCCGGAATCGAGTAAATGCGTCGCAAACGAATGGCGCAGCGTATGCGGCGTGGCCGGCTTTGCTATACCGCTGGCCTGCACCGCCTTTTTCATCGCCCGCTGCAACAGTTTTTCATCAATATGATGCCGTCGCTCGACACCGCTGCGCGGATCAAGTGAGTAGCTGCCGGAAGGAAAAATATATTGCCAGGCCCATTCAGTCGAGGCATTGGGATATTTGCGCTCCAGCGCATCCGGCAAATAAACCGATGCCTTGCGCAGCCGGGTATCATCATCGAACAAGGCTCGGCGCTGTTGCAAATGCGCTTGCAGAGAAGCCTTCAACGACTCCGGCAACATCGTCACCCGATCCTTGGCGCCCTTGCCGTCACGGATCAAAATCTCGCCGCGTTCAAAATCCACGTCCTTCACCCGCAGGCGCACGCACTCCATCAAGCGCATGCCCGTACCGTACAGGAGATTGGCCATCAAACCATGGATGCCGCTCATCCGCACCAGCACAGCCCTCACCTCGGTACGCGTCAGCACATTCGGCAAACGTTGCGGCTGCTTGGCGCGCACGACATCATTCAGCCACGGCAAATCGATTAACAGCACCTCTTTATACAAAAACAGCAAAGCGGATAAGGCCTGATTTTGTGTTGAAGCCGATACTTTTCCTTCCACCGCCAGATGTGTTAAAAAAGCCTCCACCTCGGCCATTCCCATCTCTTGAGGGTGGCGTTTATCGTGATACAGAATAAAACGCTTGATCCACTGCACATATTGCTTTTCGGTACGAATGCTATAGTGCTTGACGCGGATACGCTCGCGGACTTGATCAAGGAGTTTTGGAGGTGGGTTTTTAGTCTGCATAAAAGGTTGATATCAATAAGTGGTTACTATAATATCGGGCCTAACGGATTACAAGAGTGGCATTATACACCTGCGATTTCAATTTTATATACACCTGAGAAGGTGTCTACTTAATAGTTAGGCTAAATAAACCAAGGAGATAAACATGAGTCAGTGCTATAAATCAGGCGATTTTAAAAAGTACTTTGATGAAAATATGCAAGAATTAGGATTGCCTGTTCCTTCAACATTGTTTGATACCTATCAAACAGCCGTGTCAACGGCTACTACCCTTGTGGGTACTTTGGCGACTTTGGGCAAAGGAGCTACTATGGGGGAGTTAATTAGTGCAACTGTTGGTCTAGAAAAATTAGCGGTCGCCGCTTCCATTGGCGCTGCTGGCTATACAGGCGCTGTAATAGGAAGTATCGCTGTTGCAAGTGGTCGCTCATTAGGGTGCGGCTCCCGCATATCTGACTCTGACTTATTTGTCTTCACACACCAGAATAATCTGCGATTCGATGGGCTCGCTGCCTTTTACACACATAATCCTCAAATATTAGACAAAAATCACCCATTTAGAAACAGCTTCGGCAATCGCGCTAAAAGCTCACCCTCTAGTTTTGAGTACGCGTAATGTTAAAAAACATTTTATTTTTAATAGCTTGCGTGGTGCTCGCGGCATTAGCATGGGGAACTTTTCAGATTTTTGGTCAATATACCTTTCTCATAATGCTGGTAATCACTATCGCTGCTCTTTTGGTTAAGTCTGGCAAGCCTAAGTTTGGCGGCAAAAAATAGCCTAACGATGCCGTCAACTCGGACGCATTTTTCGTTCGCCACGCTCACTACAAATGCGCCGGTTACGGCCGGCGTTAGGCCTCACTCGTTGACCGAGGTAAATAGGATAAATACAGAATGTTTGAAATAGATCATCTTATGATTGAAGTCGGAGACCCTTTGAAAGTTGCTAATAATGTAGCGGAACGGCTAGGTTTGCCTTTTGCATGGCCTTTAATGAAAAAAGATGAGTACACCAGCATTGGTGTGAATTTTGGTGATATCAATATCGAATTCATAAATTTTAGAGTCAGATTTGGAATTGAAGGTACGGCATTCAGAGGTTTCAGTGGTATTGCATTTAAGGCCGCGGATTCTCTAGAAGAGTCCATAAAGAGACTGAACGCTTCTGAAATAAGTTATCGGATCGGAGAGGAATGCCAAGCCCACACAACTCTTCCTATCGAAGAACACCAGGTGTTTCCCACGGTTTTTCTTGTTAAATATCACTTTGATACTAGCGGCTGGATTGAACGTCTTAAAAATGAATTTGCCGAGTGTTCTGGTGGAAAATTTCATATCGGACGTTTTAAATCCCTCTCCATTAAACAAAGAACTCCAGCCAATTTGACAGATGAGTTTCAGATTAACGTCGGTGATAAGAACCAAATTTTCTTTGAATCGCGCACTGGTGAAAATGCTGTTATTTCTGATTTGATTGACAATTTGGAGATAGTAATTGCCTAACACAACGGTCAAAGGGACGCGCCGTCCGTTGGCGGTTTTGAAGGCTTCCTTTTTATCGGGTTCAATGGCTTCGTTTAGCTTCCTTCAGCGGCGCGCCCCTTACCTTTACGTTATGCGCAAGATATAAAAGTGGGAATTAATAAATGAAAAGAGTGGCTAAGTGTTCATGTGGAAATTTGACAATTGAGCTAGAGGGCGACCCTAAGATGGTTGTAGCATGCAATTGTTTAAAATGTCAGAAAAGAACAGGATCTGTGTTTGGGGTTAGTGCGTACTTTAACGAAGATCAAGTATCGACTGTCTCAGGTGAGAAAAAGGTATTTTCTGATATAAGCGATGAAAATAGAAAAATAAAGAGAAACTTCTGTCCATCTTGCGGTTCAACAGTGTATTGGAGCGCGGAGTTTATGCCGAGTAGTGTAGGTGTAGCAGTAGGTTGCTTTGAAAATCCCAAATTTCCTGAGCCAGTTGCATCGGCATGGAATGAATCAAAGCACTCATGGGTGCGCTTCCCAAATAATTGGCGTATGTCAGATACGCAAAAGTTTGGCTAAAAGCGCATAACAATTAGCTCCAGCTGACCATTTGCCGCGGTATTTTTTTGCGGGTCGCTTCGCTATTATCCCGCAAAAAAATCCCGCGTCAAATGGCAGCTGAGCATGGCGTTAGCACTCAATAAGCGATGTTTGAAATTCCAATCAAAGATAAGAGCGAGTTGTTGGCTCTACATAAAGTATTAATGGCAGCAAAGTTTCACCCTGAGCCAAACCTTCCCGAGTGCCAAGGAAATCCGCTTGTAGCGAGCATTGCGGATAGAGTATGTGAAACGCTTATTGAAATAGAAAGGTCCGCAGGTAACAAAAAAGCTGTTGCGGAGTGGGAACGGTGGCGTACCGCAGATATGGAAAGATTGGAATCTAAGCTACTGTTAAAGCGCATTTCAGCATCCAATTGGTGGTCTTCTGCGGATGAAAACAGTCGCCGTACATTTATTAATGCTTTCATGGCGCCGTTAAAGTTAAATGACAAAGATATTCAGTATATTATCGAAGCCAAGTGCTAACCCAACGCTCAACCGGAGCGCGGAAAGCGATGCGGTTTTCCTTCAAACTTCGGTGCTCCGCGCCCGGTTAGCTTTGCGTTAGGCATAGGAATGATCGAATTCATTATTTTTATAATTGCCTTGTTTTTGATCCCCATAATATGTGCTGCACTACTACTGTGGATTTTTAAGAAACTTTGGTGCCGTGTAACTATCGTTACGGTCGGAGGGCTTTTTGGCGGGGTCGGTGGGTATTTCGCTCCTCCTGAAACCGGTTATATCAGTATTACGGATACTGAAATCATGTTAACTTTGGATCAAGTTCACGTGTTCAATGGAGTAGCAGTTGGTCTTACGCTGACAACAGCACTAGCATTTATCCTGGTTTGGCGAAAAGAATATGCCTAACGAGCGTATCAACTTGACCCCAAAAAGCTACTCTCCTATCGTCGCTCCACTTTTTGGGGCAAGTTATACTCGGCGTTAGGCAAAAACCTATTCGAACAATGACCGCTTTTTGACTTCTCGGAAAAACCAACGATGACATGTAAAAACTCCCTAGCGCACTCCAAAGATTCTTCGTTTGTCCTCGTCAACTATCTTCTCCTTCTCGGCGTGGGGCTGATCTGGGGTTCTCAATTCCTCCTCAACAAGATCGCACTGGAAGGGTTTTCTGCCTCTTCGATTGCGGCGGGACGTGTCACCATCGGAACCGCGACACTGGCTATCATTCTCGCCGTTGGGTTTGAAAAATCAGGGCAAGCCAAGCCACAACGCCCTTTCTGGCACTTCTTTCCCGATTTCATCCTGATCGGCCTGTTAGAAGCGACCATCCCCTTCCTGCTCGTTGCCTGGGCTCAGGAGCGACTAGCTAGCAGCATTACCGCCATTTTGATCGGCACCGTCCCCCTATTCGCCACTTTGCTGGAGGCACTCTTTATCAAAGGCAGCGATATCTCGGCGAAAAAAGTCGTCGGGGTGACCCTTGGTTTCTTCGGAATTGTTGTTCTTGTTGGTCATGAGCTTTTTGCTGCCAGATCGGCAGAAGCAGTTGCCGACAGTTCCTCCATCCTCCTACCTGCCTTGGCCGTATTGGCCTCTGCCTTTTCTTTTGCGGCCGCCATGCTGCTGATTCGAATGCGCCTGTCTCGCTTGGGGCCGACCCACGCCGCCCAGGGAATCCTTTTGGGAGCCGCCATCACCACTGTGCCACTGGCGCTCTGGCTGGCTAACCCGTGGGCGATGACGGCCTTTCATCCTTCTCTGCATGCGTTGATGGCTTTGGGGTTGCTCGGTATTTTCTGCGGCGGGCTGGTCTATACCCTTTTCGTGGTTCTGATCAACCGGGCTGGGCCGAGTTTCGCATCAATGAGCAATTACTTGGTGCCGCTTGTCGGCGCCTTCATCGGCATCGCTTTCAGCGGGGAGAAGCTGACTTTGGCCTTGATCTGTTCACTGACGCTGATCCTGTTTTCCCTCTGGCTATCGAGCGGCAAGCGGAAGGCGGAAGCTGATTAACGGGATCGAGCCTTGGGAGCACAAACTTAGGGTAATAATTTGAATCTTCTGGTGGTCGCTGCTCAGCCTAACAAGTCAGTCAAAGGGACGCGCCGCCCGTTGGCGTTTTTAAAATTCAGTTTTTTATCAAAGTTTAGTGACTTCGTTTGGCTTTCGTTAGCGGCGCGCCCCTTACTGTAACGTTAAGTGTCAAAAAGATGAGAAACCAACTTCCATTAATACTATTAGCTACTCCGCTATCAGTGCACGCTGAAGTGTCGGATAAAATGGCAAGCATTCCACAACTTTGGGTGCAAGGTATTGTAATCGCGATTATTTTATTTGCGTTGGTAAGGTGGTCGGTCTGGTTAAGCATATTTGCGATCGTAGTAATTACTTTCTTTGGTATTGCCACATATGAAACGTTAGCTGATCCATATGTAGGCCCCGCCATCATGAAAGAACAAGGCGTCCCATATGCTGTATCAGCTTACAGCTCTGTCGTAGCTATGCTTATTGGTTTTGTGGGAGGCTTCATGTTAAATCGCAGGAAGCTAAAAAAATGACACTTAACAATCACATCAAATTCGCCCCCTCCGGTCGCCGGACGCTCCTAACGTCGCGCCGTTTATGTGGGCGTTAGGTGAAAAAAGCATGGATGAATATCGCCAAGAAATAGCGAAAGCGCTTCAGTACGCAGAACATCTCAAGTTCGATAAAACCCACCCTTGGCATCGAAACTTGGTAGCGCTGTATGGCGCGCTTATCGAGTACTCAGATTCACTGGTTCATCTGGCTGCCAACGAGAAAACAGTAGCGATCCCAGTTATTTTCCGCTCTCTCTTAGAGGCTTATGTGGATTTCAAGAACTTGGCAGAAGATCGGGGTTATGGAAATCATATGGAAGCAAGCTACTCCAAAGAATGGCTGCGAGTGCTCAAACACGCGGAAGGTGGAGACAATCCATACCTTGCTGCTATTGGTGGTGATGCCGAACTGACGGCGCAAGTGCAGCATCACGAGGAAAGGCTTGCTCAGCTCTCGCAAGATGGGTACCCACCGCTGTCCCACTTTTCGAAGTTCGAAAAGGCGGGAATGGTTGAGGAGTATCGCTCCATCTATAACTTCGTCTGCTCCCACTCCCATAACAATATTCGGTCGCTAGTGGATCGCTTTATCATCATCAACGAGCAGGAAGATGATTTCGAAATGGCACTGTTCAGAGAGCAAACGGAAGGGGAATTTGATCATTACCTCTCAACCGGAAAGCACTGCCTCCGAAATGGAAGCCACAATATTCACGCAGTACTTGAAACAGGGCACGAGAGTGAGTTTCCGGCCTAACTACAAGAAATACTTAACAAGTGCATCCACGGCGACCCAAAAACCGCAGCGCGGTTTTCGGTCGCGTGATGCTTGGCGTTATGCTTCAATCGCTCTAAACTCTAGTAGTCAGTCAATTTAATTATGGCGGGTAAATTGTAGGTGCGAATTCATTCGCACTATTCGCACGCTATGAATACTCTGCAAATTTTACTCGTCAGAATAAGACTGACTAAGTACTAGCACATTAATTAGGAAACTTAAAAATAGGAGCTAAACCATGCTTACAGCCACAGAAAAACAAATCCTTCGCACCAAACTCGAAAAATATGAAGGCAAAGTTAACTACATGTATTTAGATTCTAAAGGCTATGTCACTGTAGGTGTGGGCCATTTAATTAATAGCGTGGCGGATGCGCAAAAGCTGGCTTTTATAACGCCGAAGAGTTTGCCCGCCAGTGCGACAGATATAAAAGCAGATTATGACACTGTAAAAAAGCAACCAGCTAATCGGCTGGCTTCTTTTTATAAAAAGCACGCTAAATTGACATTACCCAATGCCGAAGTTGATAAACTGACCAATAAACACATCGATTCATTTGAAAAAGAACTACGGCTTATTTACAGCGGTTTTGATGCCTTTCCCTCCGAGGTGAAATTAGCTTTGTTCGATTTGATATTTAACTTGGGTATGCCCAACTTAAAAAACAAATGGCCCATGTTTAATGCCGCAATTAAAGCAAAGGACTGGCAAAAAGCGGCATATAACTCAAGCCGCACTGCGCCCATATCCGCCGAGCGCAACAAATATGTCAAAGACCTGCTGGAGAAAGCCGCCAAGACTGCGCAATCCAGGAACCCAAAAATTTAAAGTCCTAAGCGAGGATAAGGGAATGGCAAGGTATACCACTATAAATTACGGTCTTTTAGCTCTACTCGCTTACCTGAGTTTGACGGCCAGCTTATTCGGCTGCGCTGGTACGCCCTGGCAACAACACTCTGCATCGACAGATAAAACCATGCCGATAGAGTGGACGCAAGAATTAAGCATAGTAAGCCTACTAGCTGAGGAGCCGACAGTAAACTCACAAGAGGATTTATCCGAACTCTTGGCACAACCCTGGTATGCCAGTATTGACGTTAAAACCAATAAGGCAGATGAAAGCAAGACACTGACTAACTGCAACGACTTTTTCGCGATTAAAGAACCCGACCTGCGCGCGCAACAAGAACAGGAGAATGATTCCCTGTTGGAGTTTAAAGTAATGTGCGAGGCCACACGCTTATTAAGCCAAGCCACAGCTGCCCGACATTCAAACATCCCCACAAACCCGCTGGATGCGCAGTTGCCAACAAAGCTACCTAAGTCGCTTGCCTTAATAACTTCCCAAAGTGAGGGGTATCGCATTCAGCGCAATCACGACCTTACTCATTGGGGGAACGTCAACGCAATAAGAAAAGTGCAACAAAAATCGGCCTATCAAAGCGTGTACTATTCAGATGCCGGAGTACAAACCTTAGCGGTTTTAGGGCGCGGCGATATAAATGGCGATAAATGGGACGACATTTTAGTGACCGTTAAAGACACCGTGGAAGGTGGCAGTTATTTTAACTTGCGCTTATTTGTTTTAACGGTAACGGCGCAGGACAAATGGCAAGTAGTGGCACAGTATTAGCTGAAAAGAAACCGACTTTTCTCTAAGACCTTTCGGTAGGCACATGTTGTGCTACCGGTTTGATTTGTCGGAAAGCGCTTTTCCCATAATGATCAGGAAGTAAGAAGCGCATAACACCCACTTCGAGTCCGACGGCTTACCCTTTCGCTACGAAGGTTGCGATGACCGATGAGAGCAGGATCATTTGACCGTCCTCCAGTCAATGGCAAAACCATTCATCAGAGCATTGATCGCCTGGTTGGCGTTCTGGTTCGTACCGGAGGTCAGGTGGGTATAGCGGGCGGTGGTCAGGATACTATGGTGACCGAGGATCTTCTGCACTTCCAGCAGATCGACACCGGCTTCGATCAGATGCGTGGCATAGCTGTGACGTAAACTGTGTGGCGTAATCTTTTTTTTAGACCACAGTCTTGCGCCACCTTGCGCAGCGTTGCTTGCGCGCCGCCGCGATCCAGCGGTGTCGTTGCCCGGCATGCGCCCTTGAGCCCACCTTGACGATTAGGAAACAACAACACCGGGTTACGATGGACCTGCCAGAAGCGGCGTAACAGGGACAACGTTACCTCCGGCAACGGCACCAACCGGTCTTTATTGCCTTTGGCATCGCGGATGTGCACGCGCTGGCGTTCGGCGTCGATATCGCCCACCTCCAAGCGCAAACCTTCGCCCAGACGCAGCCCAAGGCTGTAGACGGTGAAATAGAAAAACCGGTAACTGAGGGTTTGGGTTGCCAGGAACAAACGCTGGGCTTCCTCTACCGTGACGATATCCGGCAAGCGTTGGGCCCGTGGCGGTTTGATCAGACCGATATTGACCCAGGGCTTATGCAGCACATGGGCGTAGAAGAATTTAAGACCGTAGAGGTCCAGCTTGGCGGAACTCCAGAAATGCGATTCCAGCAAATCGGATAAATAGTCGGTCAATTGCGGTTCGGACAGCTCAGTAATTTGATAATCGAAATACTGGCCGATACGCCGAATGGCACGGGCGTAGGCCTCGATCGTCTTGGGCTGGAGCCCTTTGAGCTTAAGGTGTTTAAGATGGCTTTGATAATTGTGCTTGAAATTGGCTTCAGATGATGCTGTCATTATGGCGTAACCTCATGATTCGTCGTGGAATGCTCCCTCGCAGTGAGGGCTTGAGGTTACATTTTATAAACAATCGGACGACGAGGTTCTTCTCCGCGTTAGCGGCTTCGTCCAACAAGCGCGTTAACTCGGACAAACAAAAGCGGCGCCGCTTCGCTCTGCCGCTTTCGCCTGCCGGTTACGCGCGGCGTTATGTAATGAGTCCTGCTAGATGAATGAGCAACAAATACACCACAAAATGGTTGTGGGTAGTTTTATAAAAAACAAATTGCAGGAATATGAATATTTTTTGCTCAAAATTATTAAAATATGCAGTCTGGTAAATCAAAATTTCTTGGCTGGAATTAGTCCGGTGAACACAAGTGATGAAGATATCAACTTCACCTTCAATGCCTTCGTCAACACATTTCAGTCACTCAAGGACTCTTTAGAAACTGCGACTAGTCAAAAAATTGCATGGTCATACTTTTCAGATGTCAGACATTCAGAGTTCTTTAAAGAATGTCGAAATGCAATTACTCATGATGGAATGCAGATCATTAATGCTTATACAGATGGTAAATATTATATTGCGAATGATATAGAAAGGATTGACAATAAAGGGAAGTGCACTTGTCTTGACGCTCCTAAACAAGATGTTCTTACGTTGTGCCTAGAGTTTTCCGTAGACCTTATGTCTAAGGTCGAAAAAATTGCCGATGACTTTGGGCAAAGCATTCCAACCCAGAGCAATGTAGACAAAATAACGTACATTGAACGCTATATGAACAATGCTTTTGTTCCCGAGTTTGCTCGTACCTTATTCCAACAGAATCGTAACATCATCGAGCAGCAGTTAGCAGCACATGTTTTTGACCCAGTCGCAGACATCAAAAAACAAACAGTAAGCGTGAGGAACTTATGCCAATCTACATAACTAACGGGTCAACTTGACCGGCAAAAGCTTCGCGCCTATCGTCGCTACGCTTTTACCGTCAAGTTACTCTTATCGTTAGAGCTTAAAAATGGATGTCGCAGAACTCGTAAATGTATTTATACAACGCGTTGTTGTTAAGGAGAAACAGGCACGCTATACAGGCTTCGTTGGAAGCAGCAAGAATAGAAAGAAATTCTTGGAGGCTTTAGACCACAAGCTTAGTTCTGAAATTGATTTATCAAAAACCACAAAATCTCTCGATGGAAAAGAATGGCGTACCGCAGCGGTTCTTTATTCGAGCAATGGAACCTTTGGTATGACATTTAATAGTCTCAAAGAAGCTTATGAGCAAGCTTCGTCGTATGGAGGTTGGCTAATTCTTGGCCTATCCGGGCATGTTGCCATTTTTCGTCCAGAAGGAAAAAATGATGATGAACTTTACTTTAAGCTCTAACCCTGGCGTGATATGGCTACACTAAACCGGACACACAATTTAAAATAAAGCGAACAGAGAACGTGTGCCCCAAATGAATCAAGAAAAACAAAAAATCTATAGTGCGGAATTCAGAGCGTCAACCGTTAAACTGGCGAACGAGTCGGACCAGTCGATTGCTCAGACCGCCAAGGATCTCGGCATCAATGTCAATACGTTGCATACCTGGATCAGCAAATATAGCCGGCCCAAAACCAGCGACAAAGCGGTACGCACTGACGAGCACCTTTACGATGAATTAAAGCGGCTGAAGAAAGAGGTCGCTCGACTCACTGAGGAGCGTGATTTATTAAAAAAGGCGGCGGCGTACTTTGCCAGGGAACAACGGTCGACTGCATGGATGCAGGAGGTAGAGCAACGCAGGAGCAGTTGCCGAGAAGTACGCCTGGATCAAGCAACATACGAATGACTTTTCAGTGGATGCGATGTGCCGGTTCATGAAGGTGTCCCGTAGTGCTTATTATGCCTGGTTACAGCGCGGGCAAACAGAGGCCGAGAAAGACGATGCCGCTTTGACGAGCCTCATCCGCACCGAGTTTGACAAAAGCCGGGCGACCTATGGTACCCGGCGACTCAAGTAGATATTGCTCGGCCATCAGCGGACGATGAGCCGGCGGCGCATAGGCCGTTTGATGCGGGAAGCCAATCTGGCCTGTAAATCCAAACGCGAATTCAAGGCGACTACGGATTCCCGGCATGATCTACCCATTGCACCGAACCATCTGGACCGTCAATTTACCGTGAATCAACCTAATCAGGCTTATGTCGGCGACATCACCTACGTTCATACTCAGGAAGGCTGGCTGTATCTGGCGGTGGTGATTGATCTGTTTTCCCGACAAGTGGTCGGTTGGTCGATGGCCGAGCACATGCGGACCAAGCTGGTGAATGATGCGCTCTTGATGGCTATTTGGCAGCGCAAGCCCGACAAAGGCTTGTTATGGCATACCGATCGCGGCAGTCAATATGCCTCGGAAAGCCATCGGGCGCTATTAGCCCGGCATGGCGTAAGGCAAAGCATGAGCCGTAAGGGCAACTGCTGGGATAATGCGGTTTCGGAAAGCTTCTTCCATACCTTGAAAACCGAGCTGGTGCACCATCAGACCTATCAAACCCGGGCTGAGGCTAGGCAGGCGATATTTGAGTATATTGAAGTCTTTTACAACCGCGAGCGACTCCATTCGGCCAATGGCTATAGGTCGCCCGTGGATTACGAATTGCGGCATAAAGCGGTTTAATCGTGTGTCCGGAAAAGTGTTGACACATCATAACCCGGTGGAGAACAGCATCCGGCCTATCGCCCTGGGTAAGAAGAATTGGTTGTTCGCTGGCTCCGAGCGTGCCGGCCGCCGTGCGGCCGCCATTCAGACCTTGCTCGGCACCGCCCGGCTCAATGGCCTCGATCCGGCTGCCTGGCTGAAAGAGACGCTGGCAAAGCTGCCGGTCTGGCCGAACAGTCGCATTGACGAATTATTGCCCCTGGCACCGGAGTTCATTGAAACGCTAAAGCAGCAATAATGCCAGGTGGTGGGACTGGATGCTTACATTCAACCAGGGTTTTCGACCGCTGATGCTGAGTATCCTGAGATTCATCAGGAAGATGGCGATGTGACACTCAAATTCAAAGACTGGCAAGAGAATCAAATTGAGGTTTTCTTTGCTGACGCTGTTGCTTTTAAATGGCAAATGGCTGAGTCATTCCTGAGCGGTGAGCGAGATGATTCTTCTTATGAAATAAAAGGGTCAGACTGGCTGCAGTTACATGTAAAACAAGGTGAGATTGCAGAGTCTGAAGAATATAAGCATTACAAGTTCAATTTTAATGGGATTGGTCAGTTTGAGATACTCGCACTTAGCTATACGGTCAAAATATAACACGGCGCTCCACCCGGCCAAAAAACCGCTGCGCGGTTTTTTGGCCGGGTGGGCTAGGCGTTTAATGGTGAGAAATGTCCGAAAGCTTCTGGTTTAAAGACCATACGCGTTTACCCTGTCCCAAATGCGGAGAAGAAGTTAATGCTGGGGCAACGCTTTCATCTATAAGTCTAATGCTAAAATCTCAGCTCGTTTGTCCAACATGCCATATTCCATTGCGCAAAACGGGATGCTCTTACGGCTCACCCATACCCGCCTCTGTTAGTGTTATTGTTGCCAAATATTTTGATCTTGGCGATCTTTGGAGTTGGATTTTACCAATGACGGGTTTTGTGGTTTCCTTCTATCTTGTGGGTAAGGAAATTGAATCAACACGGTTGGTTTCTCGGGAGAAAAGGTAATGAGTGTAATGATTTCAGCTAACCAATCGCTCAAAGGGGCGCTCCACTTCGCTACGCGCCCCTTAGCTTTGCGTTAGAGCGCGAAATGGATTTCGATCGCAAGAAAACAATTGAGCAGCTAGAAAATGCTGTTTGGCCACACGATTCATTCAGTTCTCATGTGGTTCAGGAGTCCCAGCGTCTTCGGAAAGTCCCAGTTGACCAGCTTGGGAACGAAGATCTCCGGCTCCTGATTGGACAGCAGATTGGGCTCGATTTTGTGGTGCCTCTGGCTCTCGAGAGGCTAAGCGCCAATCCGTTGGTCTCAGGAGATATTTACCTTGGCGATCTCCTAGAGGTTGTGTCCAGGCTGCCAGAAGAGTTCTGGGTAACACACCCCGACCTCAATAATCAGGCAGTTGAGTTGGCCGTAACCGTTGCTCAAGCGCTTGAAAGCCTCTCGAGCAGTATGTCGCAGCTACCTCGGCGCAAGTACCTGTGAGAGCCTGCGCTCTAACCATACGCTGCAGGCGCGACGGCCCTAAAGGGCCGCGGCCTGAGCTCAAACGTTATAAGACGAAATGAACTGTGCAGTGAGGGATATTCATTCACTTCCACTTCATGATGCAATCATGCAAGAGATTCGGGTTTGTTGGAATCAAAAGCAAGTTACGTTAACGTTAGATGTATTCTTAAATCCGAAATTGAAGGCCGAACCATGTGAGCTTGTTTTTTACGGCGTTACAAATATCGAAATTCCTCATTATGCTCCATGGGGGAAGTCAACCTGTATTAACGCAGTTCGGTTTGAAGAAAATCGTTTTCAAATTGAAATGCAAACAGGCGATATATTAAGTATTGAGGCGTCTAGTTATGAATTTCAAGAACTTCCCTTATAACACACCGCTCAAAGGGACGCTCCGCTTCGCTGCGCGCCCTTTAGCTCTGCGTTAGAAAATAGGAACCAACATCGTGCAGACCCGTACTCCCATTCGATTTAGCTCAGTTACGATAAATGGTGAACGGGTACGACTAATACCAATCTCTGATCAATATGCGGACATAATTTTTAAAGAGTTTACTGATGAAATAACGCAGCTTATGGTTCCATCGACACCCACACATATTAATCAGATTTACGAGTTTATTCGAACAAGTAATAAAAATATGGAAGATAACACTGATTTAACTTTTGCAATTCTTGATAATAACTCAGATGAATTCTTGGGCGTTTGTGGGCTTCATGGAAAGCCTTCCCCAGACGAACCAATCCTGGGTATATGGCTAAAAAAACATGCTCACGGTAATCGTTTCGGTCAAGAGGCAATAAAGCTTCTGGCTGATTGGGCCAGAAAAAATCTGATTTTCAATTTTATGGTATATCCTTGCGACAGAGATAATATACCCAGCAGGAAAATTGCAGAAAAATTAAACGGCAGAATATTTAGAACTGGCGAAGTAACAAGTATGTCTGGTCGAATCCTTAATGAAGTTGCATATAAAATCGTTTAGATCGTTTTAACAATACGCTCGCGCCCCACAGTTTGTCGTTATGCATATCGAATCCACGCGAATGAATAAGTATTTGAAAATTGCTGGTTCAGAAGAAATATTGGGCATTTTTGAGGATTGGCCGTCGTTCCATGATGCAGAAATTATTTCAGTTGTCCTTGATAGAAATGCATGCAAAGGGCAAAATGGGCCAACGGTAACAGTAAAGCTTCATTGTTTTCAAATTACCAACGAGGTTGTCGGTAATCAATACAAAACTATAAAGCACAATATTGTTACTTTCGCATTCTACGATGTGGTCGAGTTCTATTTGGGCTACGGGTTTGGACAACAGAACTCGTTAAGCGGACTTACGATTTCGGATATTCGCGGTGATCAATTAGAAAACATTAACTACAAGGTTAGCTTCGATGCGCATACGACATGTGACCTACGTTTTAACTGTTCAAAAATAGAAATATTGTCGATTGAAGGCGGCATACCAGTTGGCAGTGTATATGCATAACACAGCGCTCAAGGCAACGATTCACTTCGCTACACGCTCCTTAGCTTGGCGTTATGCCCTTTAATATGAAGACAGAGACACTATTAGAAAATGAATTCCAATATGACGGGCGCGGCCCAGAATTGCAGCGCGCTGTATGGTTCCGTAATGGCGTAATTCTCAAAGGATTCGAATATTACAACCCAGAAGATGTTTATGATGAAGAAAACATTAAACATCTAGAATTAGTCGGTATTGAAGCGTACTCAATGGCCAGCGAAGAAGTTCATGGGAATATTCTAGCCACCGGGGACTCAAAAGCCGCAGTAATAAAAGTCGTAAACTCACCTTGGTTTAAACAATTTAACCCCTCTCACCTAGAAGGTTGTGAGCATTACCAAATCATGTTTTACGATGAAATTTACGATGTTATCTGTAAAGAGATTAAGGCTGGTAAGGGCAGGTTAACAGATGGCGGGGTATAACAAGTCGCTTCATTTGACGCTCATTCCGTTGCGTTTTATTCGCGCAAATGAGCTCGGTCGTTAAATGAAGGAAGCAATTATCAAGATCCTCTGGAGGTTGTACTTTGTAATCATAGCGTTAAGCTTTGTTGCGCTGCTCTCATTTTATTCGTATTTCGACCTAGAGGAGCCAAATGCGAGTGATGTTCTTGATATCCTCTTTATGTCGATAACTCTTGCTGGTTTATTTGGGTTTATCTATAGGCACAAAATATTCACTAAAGCACTATGGAAGCTATGGCTGCCATTCATTGTTCTGTGGGATATATATTTATCGGTTCATGGTTATATTGAAGAACCAATAGAAGTGAATACAGAGAATATTATTTGGGCCGGATTCGCATATGTTATTTTGTTTATACCAGGCTACATTGGATTGTATCTGTATGGATTTCGATCCTGTGAATTATGGGAAAAATCATCTAACACTGCGCTCAAGCAGGACCGCGCTGACCGCGCGGCCCCTTAGCTGAGCGTTAAACCACAATGCGAAGCACAGTGTAGCCATGCCGGAATGACACAAATTTCGATCTTAGTGGAGAAGTGACATGACAACACCAGCAAAGAACACGGTTTGCCTTTGGTACGATGGTAGCGCCGAAGACGCGGCACGGTTTTACGCCGCTACTTTTCCTGACTCGTTTGTCGGCGCAGTGCACCGCGCACCGGGGGACTTTCCGTCCGGGAAGACAGGGGATGTGTTGACGGTCTGGTTCACTATAATGGGCATTCCGTGCCTCGGGCTCAACGGTGGACCTGCATTTAAGCACAACGAAGCGTTCTCGTTTCAGGTCGCAACCGCTGACCAGGCCGAAACGGATCGCTACTGGAGCGCGATCGTCGGCAACGGCGGCCAAGAGAGTGCGTGCGGCTGGTGCAAGGACAAATGGGGATTGTCCTGGCAGATAACACCTCTGGCCCTGACGGAAGCGATCACTGATCCAGATCCCGCTGCCGCCAAGCGTGCGTTCGATGCGATGATGACGATGCGAAAGATTGACATCGCCGCGATCGAAGCGGCGCGCCGCGGCTGAGATGCGGGCAGTCTAACATTGCGCTCAAGCGAGACGGTCGTTATCGCGCCCGCCCCTTAGCTTCACGTTTGGCTACCCAAATAAACAGGAATTTTAACGTATGAATTTTGTTCACGTAGTAGCAGTTTTGGCGGTGTTACAGTTTTTTCTATTTGGTATCCTCGTAGGCCGAGCACGAGCTAAACACGATGTTAGGCCCCCTTCAACATCAGGGAACGAGCAGTTTGAACGCGCTTTTCGTGTGCAAATGAACACGATGGAGCAATTGGTGGGTTTTCTTCCCGCTCTGTTCATCGCTAGCCATTATTGGCCAAATTCGGTAGTCGCTGCCGTTGGGGCAGTTTATTTAATCGGGCGCTTTTTGTATCGACATTTGTATATTACTGACCCGGCTAAAAGGCAACCTGGATTTGTTTTAACAGTCGTCCCAACTTTCATTCTATTAATTGCTAGTTTGGTAGGGTCGCTAGGGCTATATATAGCCTAACAAGCGCATGTTACGGAAAAATTTCCGCTGATCGGGTCAGAGGGAGCCGCAGCTCCCGTCTGCCCACAGAACCGTGCGTACGGGTCCGTACACGGCTCCTCACGTAAGACGAATCCATTGAGAAACCTCAAACCAATGCGCTAATTGGCGGTCGGATCGTATTTCCTGTCCCATCAGGTTGATAAACCAACTGTTCGGGTAGGCTCTCGTCACCGCTCGGGTTGCCGAAAGGGCCCACCGTTTCTTGTTGGAAAAGACCGTCTGGGCGGCTTGCTTTCGCGGTACGCCCCGTTTGACCAGGTTTCGATACAGATGCTGTTTCCGCTTCTGCTGACTCACCAGCCTCGCTCGTAATCGTCGCCGGATATGGGCTTCGATTTTCCTCAGTTGAGACGGGTATTGGGTCAAACTGTAGTAGTTGGCCCAGCCCACGTACCACTGATTAAGGTCGGCCAGGGTATGATTCAGCGTCTGATGGGTGCCACGCGGCGTGAGTTCCTTGACTTTACTCATGGCCGTTTGCAGGGCTTTATGCGCAAGCGCTATCGTCCCATCGACCACGGTAAAGCCCAAGAACTTTACCGCATCGGATTTAGCCACTTGGCTTTTCTCCCGATTCACCTTCAGTTTCAGCTTGTTTTCGATGAATTGGCTGACTTTGTCCATCACCCGTTCGGCCGCTTTCTGCGAGCTAACGAAGATGTTACAGTCATCGGCAAACCGGCAAAATGCCAGTCCGCGTTTTTCCAATTCCTGGTCCAGTTCGTCCAGAACGATATTGCTCAGCAAGGGACTTAACGGGCCACCTTGCATCGCGCCTTCCTTGTTCGGGTTGACGACGCCGTTGATCATCACGCCGCTGCGCAGCATCATGCCCACCAGGCGCAAGATGCGTTTGTCAGCGATCCGCAGTCCCATCCGGGAAATCAAGCGGTCATGGTGGATTCGATCGAAGAACTTCGATAAGTCGATATCCACCACGTAGGGCTTGCCACTGTTGACGATTGCCTGAGCCGCTTGCACCGCTTGGTGTTGACTACAGCCCGGTCTGAAACCGTAACTGTGCGGCGAAAAATGCGGATCAAAGATCGGTTCCAGCAACATTTTCAAGGTCGTCTGTACCACACGATCCCGTACCGTCGGTATGCCGAGCAGCCGAACTCCCTTGCCGCCCGGCTTGGGAATTTCGACCCGGCGAACCGGCGAGGGTTGGTAAGTCCAATCCTGCAACTCCTGTTGCAGGCGGCTTAGCTCTTCGTCTAAACGGGCTTCAAAGTCGGCTATCGTGACCCCATCAATGCCGGGTTTGCCTTTGTTCTTCTTCACCTGTTCAAATCCCGCACTCAAATACAACGTTGAGCACAGGTGGTCAAAGAGTCTTGGTTCCTCAATCAATCGGTCATGTTCGTTCATTTCACTTTTTTTTTCTCTCTTGCAATGGCCTTTCTTCAATCTCGCGCAATCGATTCGTTCACTGTTTACGACGCGAATAGTCGATTGCTCCTGCCAGGCTGATCTCAGACCCTCAGTTTATAATCAACGGCCATGGCCCGCTTACGTGTTCCACCCTTCACCTCCAACTTCCTGTCACTGGTTCGATGTTTTTCCCTCAGCTATGTCACCATAACCTCATCGGCATCGAACTTTACGATTACTACGGCTTCATCTGCAGACCCTCGGTTCATCACGTCAACATTACTGCTGCGCTTAGGGCTTAAGGTGTCGCAGTTACACCGACCCGAAGCCGACGGCCCTTCACTGGGTAAGATAGTCAACTTTATCTCGGTCCACCTACCTTCAATACACCAGCAAGTTACGGTGAGAATATCGGACTTCGGTGGGCGCGGGCACCTCATCCTCTTGCTGCCGCCTTACGAAGGTTCACTCTCGTTTAGGTGACCGATTCGGCTAGAGCTTCTTTCAGATTCCGCATTGGCTCCCGATAACCGTGCTTCCCTGTTGGGTAGCTACCGGGCATTTCTTTGGACACCCTTGCTTTCGCCTACTTCTTCCCTTCTCACAGGGCAAAGGCTGGACTTTCACCAGCTAGCTGACTACCATGCCAGTCACACCACAAAAAGCTACGCGACGCTTCGCTTTTTGTATCCGGTTATGCTTTACGTTATGCAACAAAAGCGGATCATTGGCCGCGATCCTTCGATCACTAGAGGAGCTATGAATGAAATTCTTGTGCCTTGCCTATGGAAGCGAAGACGGATGGAACAGTTTGACTGAGGATGAGAAACGAGAAGTCCTTGCCCAAGATGCTGTGATTCGGGACAGAGGTAATCTCATGGCAGCGGTTCAAACCAAAGTAACCTCAGTAAAAAACTGGGGCGGAAATCTGGAAGTCTCGGAAGAACCATATGTCAACCTCGATCTTCCGTTAGCCGGTTTCTCCGTAATTGAAGCTGACAGCATGGACGAGGTTGTCAAGCTTGTTGCTAACACACCCTGCGCACGAGCAAGTGGAGTGATAGAGATTCGGCCTTTCTGGGATTTTGGTGATGATGTCGCATAACCTTGCAGTCAAGCGGGACTGCGCAAAAGCGCGCAGCCCCTTACTTTTACGTTATGAGTTGGTGAAGACATGAACGAGTTTTGGTTAATAGATGGTAAAACGTCTGACAGAGAATGGCTTTACAACCTCTACCAAAACGCGATGAAACCATGCATTGAAGACACTTGGGGTTGGAATGAGGAATTTCAAAGCAATGGCTTCAATAGCAACTTGAAGCCTACTGACTGGAAAATCATTAACGATGATATTGAAAGAATTGGCGGATTTGTTTTAAAGGAAGGCATCGACCATCTTTGGCTGGAAATGATTATTATCAAACCAGAATACCAACAAAAGGCATAGGGCGGAGAGTTCTGACATATATACAGAACATCGCAAAACAAAAGTCTTTACCATTGAGGCTTAGTGTTATCAAAGCCAATCCGGTCAAACCATTCTATTTAAAATTGGGTTTTTGCCAATATGATGAAGATGACTCATTTTATAAAATGCAGTGGCACTCATAACACTGCGCTCAAAGGGACGGTCGCTATAGCGCCCGCCCCTTAGCTCGGCGTTATGTGTCCAGGAGATTAGTTACGTGGCAATAATTGTAGCAGGCAAACTGACTATAAAGTCGGGTTCGCGTGACGAATTCATAGAAAAGTCTTGTGAGGCAACCTTACAGGCGAGAGAAAATGAAGCTTGCGATGATTTCTCGGTATCACCAGACCCTATTGATCTAAATAGAGTAAATATTTACGAGAAATGGAAATCCCGTTCTGCGCTGGATGCATTCCGAGGCTCTGGTCCGGAAAGTGATATTTTTTCACTCGTAGTATGTTTCGATGTAAACGAATATGAAATCAACACATAACAAGGCAATTTCACTCGGACGCTCCGCTGCGCTGCGCGCCGGTGAATTGCGGCGTTAGGTTTCTCATCACACGTTATCAGACATGAAAATCAAACAATACCAAGTAGATGCTTTTGCAACCCGAGCATTCGAGGGAAATCCGGCGGCAGTGTGCCCGTTGGAGAACTGGCTGGATGATGACTTGCTTCAAGCCATCGCAGAAGAAAACAACTTGTCAGAGACCGCATTCTTCGTACCCAGCGCAAAGGGGTTTAATCTGAGATGGTTTACTCCAGTCAAGGAGGTTGATCTTTGTGGCCATGCCACATTGGCAACGGCTCACGTAATCTTTGAATCTCTTGGCTTCACAGAATCAGTCATTACATTTGAAACGCGTAGCGGTGATCTATTCGTGAAAAAGCGTGGAAGTCTCTTGCAAATGGATTTCCCTGCATACAAGTTAACCGCCTGCGAGATTTCCGAAACCTTGGTTCAAGGTCTTGGCGTGCGCCCTATAGAGGTATTAGCTGACGACGACTACTTGGCCGTGTTCGATAGCGAAGCAACCGTTCGCGCCATCACGCCAAACCACGCCCTGCTCAGCCAGCTCGATTTGCGCGGCGTTATCGTTACTGCGCCAGGCACTGATGTGGATTTTGTCAGTCGTTTCTTTGCCCCTAAGATCGGCATTCCTGAAGATCCCGTCACCGGTGCCGCCCATTGCAAACTTGCGCCGTACTGGGCTGGAAAACTTGGCAAAAATACTCTGTCCGCCAGACAGGTTTCTAAGCGTGGCGGCAACCTCGCATGCGAGGTAAAATCCGACAGAGTGGTACTGTCCGGAAGTGCCGTAACGTTCATGGAGGCCGAAATTGCCTTCTAAACCTAACGATGCGCTCAAGCGCCTGTATAAACCGTCGGCCAAGAAGGTTGATATCGTCGAAGTGCCACGATTGACGGTGATTCGCGGCGTTATGCGTCATAGGAAACTCATAGGTTGAAACGTATAATACTCATAGTCATGCTCAGCATCCCGGTTGCTGCCTGGGCATTCTTCAAGCCTGTTCGAATTGTTGCACCTGAACTGGCCGGTCTTTCCTGTCTTGATGATACTTTGTGCATAGACGACCTGTCTCGCACCCGGGAAGCAGCCAAACTGTACGATGAAGCTCTACAGTTTGTCGACGCATCGGTTGGCGCCATCGAAAATAAGCCACGCGTCATTTTCTGCAGTTCTGATGCCTGTTCCGAGTCCTTCAATCTGGGAAATCGCGCG
Organism: Methylobacter marinus A45; assembly: GCF_000383855.1. Classification (GTDB taxonomy): domain Bacteria; phylum Pseudomonadota; class Gammaproteobacteria; order Methylococcales; family Methylomonadaceae; genus Methylobacter; species Methylobacter marinus. The sequence goes on along the minus strand of NZ_KB912877.1, from coordinate 2,916,982 downwards.
GGCATGACGATCGGCACGTTCGGCATCGTCATCAACTCCCGCGGATGGAAACCATTTTATGTGCGTCATGAAATGATCCATCATCTTCAAAATGAGCAGCTTGGGATGTTCGCGGCATGGACCAAGCCCAAGTGGTTCTTCGAAGGAATGGCATATTCTCTTAGTGAAGACCCGCGATCAAAGCTATCCGAACCATTTGAGCAATACCGCTCACAATTTGAGCGTTGGTATACCAGCGTTGGCAAAGAACGAATCTGGTCAGAGGCGCGCCACCTATGAACGCGCATACCAAGTCGCCCAAAGGGACGCCCCGCTTCGCTGCGCACCCTTTAGCTTGGCGGTATATAGTGAAAAGATGATGCGAATTACCTTGCTACGTCATGGAAAACCAGCGTTTGAGCTGAAAGGGATAGTCCAAACGAAAGACTTGGGCGCGATTGCAAAAGCATACAACTTATCAGGGATTGCGGGCGCTCCCCCAAGAAAAACGGCTGCCGCCATCCAGGGAGAAAAGTGGATCGTGTGCAGCCACCTTGCGCGCTCAATCGAATCAGCAAAAGCACTTGGATTTTCCGAAGTGCATGTGAAGGATCCGCTGTTCTGCGAAACTGCAATACCCCACTTTGGTAGCGGTTCTGTTCCACTGCCAGTCGGTGTCTGGATTGTTGTTCTAAGGGTTCTGTGGCTATTTGGCTTTTCAAAGAACGGCGAATCGCTGATAAGCGCCAGGAAGCGCGCAAGGCAAGCGGCGGAAAGACTGGTTGAACTGGCAGAGGAACATCAGAACATTCTGCTTGTTGGCCACGGGTTCATCAACCACTTCATCGCCAAGGAGCTTAAGAAAAGCGGCTGGCTTGGCCCATCAAAGCCAGGCAAAGTATTTTGGGAATACGGGGTTTATGAATTAAATCGAAGACATAGCGGCCTTGGCAACTGTCTTCCCGATCCAACCGGCGGTTCCGACCAGCCGCCTGTCAATGGCCAATAATTTTGAGCCAGTTTCGGCCATTAAAATTGAGCCATTTTTTCCGGTTAATATGAGTTGTTTAGCTTCGCTTTCAGCCGATAACTTTCCCCTCCGAGCATAAAGGCTAAAGCCACAGGACGCGCCGGATACCTGACGACAGGCACTGTTATCCATGACTGCAGCCGCTCTTTGGCCCTGCCGGATTCGGCATCGGCCCTTTACGAAAGTATTTCCAATGCGGAAGACCTCGCCGTCACAGCCAGAGCCGCAAAAACGCCTAACACTTCACTAAGCCAGAGAGGTAAAATCCTATTTCTGGTAAACATTAAACTGCTCTGAGGAGAACACAGTGAAGCACATCATTACTTTTTCATGTTTAATAGCCGCGATTGCACTGTATATCGTCGGAAGCGTCCCGGGCGCCACCGTGTTCTTCATAGCGGGACTGTTTGCTGAGATGGCATTCTGGATTCGCCTTTTTCAAGGCGAAGAAAACGAATAACCGCCCTGTACGGTTGACTAAACGCTATCGCCCATCAATTGGACATCCAAACGACCGGAAAAGGCCGATTGTTCCCGGCCTATCGGCCTCAAGCCACTAATCGCCGGAATCCGCTGTCAAGTCATTCCCGGCAATTGCATTGACTGGAATACATGGCGATGCGCCCCAGAATAGACGCTTGCGTGCAATTTTTCTTTTTCTGCGTTCTCCCCCGTTTCCCAAAGCAACAGACATCGTCGCCTATCGCCTCCCGGCGCCGCTTTTAATATCCATCTTCAGAGGGACAAGACCCGGCGTATCGGCCGTATAGTCGGGCGTGATCGGAACGATGGTGATGTACCCTTTCGAATACCACGTGGTGTCGGCGCCCGGGATCTCGGGCGTCTCGTCCGGGATAATCTCCGTTATTCCGCCCTTGAGCGTGGTTCCCACCGGTACGTCGACGCAGGGCTCATGACAGCCGATGTTGATAGCGACCGTATCGGCGCCGAAGCTCACGACCAGATCATCCTCAAAAGTGACCGTGCGGCCCTGCCGCGTGACGAGGACGCCGGCGGGCTCGGGCAGCGGCGGGAAGTTGATGTTGAGACCTACGCCGCGCGGCAGCAGGCGCTTTTCGCCCGTCAGGGAGCCGGCCTTGCGTTCGAGACGGGCAATGAAAGCAACGAGAAAGTCCGCCACCCGTGCAAAATGGGCATCGTTCGAGGCTCTGCAATCAGGCGTGGACTCGCCGCACACCGGATCGGTGCTGATCGCGATGGCGGGGACTGCGCCATTGAGCATGGGGGACAGCGCGGCAATGGCGGCACCGACTGTGCCCGAGAACTGGGTAGCGGCGCCGATGTTGGCGCCAATGTTGATGCCGGATACCAGCAGGTTGGGCAGCCGGCCGGCGCGCTGCCGCGCGATATCGATAGCCACGAGCGCGCTGGTCGCCGGCTCGGCGCTTTCTGTCCCGTCACCAATGGCAACGGAATACTCGAGCACTCCCTCTTCATCGCGCCGCTTGGTAATCAGGAGGTCTGTCATGTTGATCGCCGCACTGCTGCCGCTTTGCTCATTGAGCGGACCGGCGAGGATCACGGTATGGCCGGCGGCCAGCGCCCGCTTGGCGGCCTGGATGCCGATGGCGTCCCAGCCGTCAGCGTCACTGAGGGCAATCGTGAGCGCCCGTACGCCGGGCGAGAACACGAACAGCAAGACGGCGAGCGCAGCGGCGAAGCGCCCTCGGTATTTACGATCGTTACGCATGGTATACCTCCACATATAGGCATTTTGCGGCCGCACACTTGTCAGGGGCTCTGCGGCCGTTCCTTGCCGTCGAAGACAATGACCAACGGGGTCAGTGTCTGCCTGGAATCGGCGCCCCGGGCCGTACCCGGAACAACGTAGTTCCGCTCGATGAATGTCACTGTCTCGCCCTTCGGAATCAACGCCTCCGTGATTTCAAAGCAGTAGGCGAGTCCCGTACAGTCGCGCGCGAAGTACTGGACGTAGAACCGGTCGGCATTGTCGACCGGTTCCGAAAAGGCCGATGCGGTCCCCGCGAGATCTTCGTCGAAGACGTTCCCGATGCCCTGGAGAACCGACGAGCGATTGAGCGCGATGCTTGAGTACGTGGCGTTGCCGGTACCCACGACGGCAAGCACCTGGCCCGAATCGATATTGGCGCGCTGGCTGAGCCGCCAGTCTTCGTCCTGGTTGTCGCCGAGGCAGTTCATGGGGCGCTCGATGCAGTGCTGCCCGATGAGATCCACGGCCAGTTCCAGAGCCTGGAACGGCAGTGCGGGGGCGTAAGTCTGTTCCCAGTGCTGCTTGACGGACTCGATCAGCGCCGCGAAATCACCCAGCAACCCAAGCTCGGAGCGGGCGGTCCTCTCATCGTAAGCGGGCTTGGGATAAGGCTCGGTCGGACGCGCCGTGTTCATGTCCCTCACCCGGAGTATGGCCAGCGGATGCTGAGCGCCAGGTCGTCCGCCTCGGGCCCGAGCCCTGCCTGGAAAATCTCCGTTGACACGGGCGCGGTAAACACCTGATTGCGATCGGGAACGCCCGCCCGCAGGAGCGCCTCGGTCACTGCCCGCTCCATCACGGCATCGGGCGTGACGATGAAAAAGCGCTGCTGGTCGAAGGCCGCCCCGGACTGCCGCTCGATGACGACGTTGTTGATGCTGTTGCCGAAGGTCGCGAACACCAGCGAACGGGACGGATTCGGCGAAGCGGTGAACAGCAGTTCCCGCAGGAAAGGGTCCGTGACCGACTGGAAGACCAGATTCTCGGGATCGATGAGTCCTTCGCGCGAAAAGGCGTAGGGGTGTGAAGTACTTCGCGGGCGGCGGAAGCTGCGCCAGCACGACCAGCGCCTCCCGCTCATCGAGACGGAACGTGACCCAGGTATCCTCCGGCATCGGTCCGAGCAGGTCTTTCATGTGCGCGTCCACGAACTCGTCCGGCCAAAGCGGAACGGAAGGGAAAACATACGGTGATGCCGGGTTGTTTCCGAGACAGTTGCCGATCACGGCGATCGAGAACTGGCAATCCTCGATCGTGAACAGGTCCCAGAAGCCGCGCGCGACCTTGTAGCCTTTGGCCTCGAGATCGGCCTGAAGAATCCGGACCTTTTGCTCTAGCGATGCAGGGAGTCGATGGAAGTTGCCCGAACCGTTTTTCGAGCCGCTCATCGCGGGCGCGGATGCGAGCATTGCAACGAATACGAACCCAATAGGCGTAATCTCATAAGTCCTCCTCTACCATGATGGCTGGAGTGAAACGGGGCGCGGTGAGCGGCGCTCGCGATACCGGCGGGGACAGGCCGTTCGACCAGATCAGGTCTTGCATCAGCTTGTTTTTCAGGCCGCCGTCATCCGCGATTGCAGGACTTTACCCGGTTATTCCGCATTTGTTCCGTTCACATGACTGGAATCACTCTTTGGTTGTCCCGGATCAATGGGCTGAAAGAGAGGGCATAGTCATTAATCAACGCCAATGTCAGCAAGTCGCTGTCGAAGGGAATGAACGGCATCTTGGCCGTCTTGCGGGAAGATTTATTGCGGCCGGAGCAGCCATGAGACATAATCCGCCGAGGTAAACCTAGCAAGACATGCCGCATCAAGCCACGCACTTTAGAAGTAAAACGGAGAGCCAAACGATGACTAATCAATGACAAATCAATGGGGTCAGTATCGTTGATTCAACCGCAAAATTGTTGTTTTTGGCCAGTGAAGACTTGGCTTTATTGTGTATTGCTTTATTTAACAAGTCGATAGAAGGGACGCGCCGCCCATTGATGATTTTGGCGCTTGTTTTTTACCAAGGTTCAGCGGCTTCGTTTAAGCTCACAGAGCGGCGGCGCCCTTACCGTAAACGTTAGCTCAACCGGTCCGCCTGAAGACCGTTACAGGAGAAGTCATGACGCAGTATTTGATTGCTATTCACCACCCCGACGACTACGACCCGTTTGTCGCAGAGGACGAAGCGATGTCCCGCGACATTGACGCACTCAACGACGAAATGAAGGCTGCTGGTGTCAGAATTTTCGTTGGCGGCCTGCGCCCGGCAAGCAGCGCGAGGTCGCTGAGGGCGCAGCCCGATGGTGAGGTGCTCATCACCGACGGACCGTATCTGGAGACCAAGGAGCACGTGGGCGGTTTTTGGGTGCTGGAAGCCGCTGACCTGGACGAGGCGCTGGCATGGGGGCGTAAGGCTGCCGTCGCCTGTCGGGCGCCGGTCGAGGTGCGCCCGTTTCACTGACGGAAGCAACTCGTAAGGCGGATTCGCTTCAGCAATCCGCCATCACCAGTTCGGCAATGGCAGTTTGCTAGCGCGAAACTGCCCTACGTCCTCGGCGATTTTTTAAGCCGCATCACGGGCGCTGGAATCTTTAAGTCTGCGCGACCTCTGCACTATGATGGACAGAGTGTTTACCCCACCCAAACCCTGGCATTCCTGAACATGCGCATCCACGCGCCGTACTCCTGCCAGTCATCCGGATGCCATGAGTTTTGCAGCGTTCTGAAACAACGCTCCGGATGCGGCATCATGATGGTAAACCGGCCGTCGGCTGTGGTCAGGCCGGTAATGCCGAACGGCGAACCGTTGGGGTTGGCCGGGAACTGGGTCGTCACTTCGCCATAGTTGTCGACATAGCACAAAGCCACCGCTTCGGCATCCAGGGCCACGGTGGGGTCCATGGCGAATTCCGCGCGCCCTTCCCCATGGGCAATGGCTACAGGCATTCTGGAGCCTTCCATGCCGGCAAACAGGATGGACGGCGATTTTTTGACTTCCACCATGGCTACCCGCGCCTCGAACTGCTCGGAGGTATTGCGCATGAACCGCGGCCAGTGATCGGCGCCGGGAATGATGTCCTTCAATCCCGACATCATCTGGCAGCCATTGCAGACGCCCAGGCCGAATGTATCCTGGCGCTGGAAAAACGCCGCGAATTCATCGCGCGCGCGCGGATTGAACAGGATCGACTTGGCCCAGCCGCCGCCCGCGCCCAGCACATCGCCGTAGGAAAACCCGCCGCAGGCCACCAGTCCCCTGAATTCAGCCAGGCTGACGCGGCCTTCGATGATATCGCTCATGTGCACGTCGATGCTGGTAAAGCCGGCGCGATCGAACGCTGCCGCCATCTCGACATGGCCGTTGACGCCCTGCTCGCGCAAAATCGCGACCTTGGGCCTTGCAGCGGCAGCAAACGGCGCGCTGACATCGTCGTTAATATCGAAAGTCAACCGGGCATGCAGGCCCGGATCGTTATCGTCGGCAATGCGCTCGAACTGTTGCCTTGCGCAGTCTGGATTATCGCGCAGGGCCTGCATGCGGAAGCTGAGCTCAGACCAGATGGCCTGCAGTTCGGCACGGCCGGCCGAATAAATCAGTTGACCGGCATGACTGATCGTCAATTGCGGCTCTTCAACCACGTTGCCAATGACGTAGGTGCAATCGATCAGGCCGGCATCGCGCAGCAGGCCGATGACTTCCTGGCAATCGTTCTGGCGGATCTGGATCACGGCACCGAGTTCCTCATTGAACAGGACGGCCAGCGCATCATCGCCCAGGCTGTCCAGCGTCATCGATACGCCCAGCCGTCCGGCGAACATCATTTCAGCGACGGTAGCCAGCAGGCCGCCGTCGGAGCGGTCATGATAAGCCAATATCTTGTCCTGGCTGCTCAACTCCTGAACCGCATCGAAGAAGGCTTTGAACAACGCGGGATCATCGAGATCGGGACAGTCGTTGCCGAGTTGTTTGTATACCTGTGCCAGCACGGAGCCGCCCAGGCGGTTTCTGCCCGCGCCCAGATCGATCAGGATCAACATGCTATGCTCGTCCGGCGCGGCTCTTAACTGCGGCGTCAGGGTTTTGCTGACGTCGGTCACCGGCGCGAATGCGGTGATGATCAACGACAACGGGGAGGTCATGGTTTTCTCGCCAACCTGGTCTTTCCAGACCGTCTTCATCGACAGCGAATCCTTGCCCACCGGTATGGCGATGCCCAATTGCGGGCATAACTCCATGCCGACCGCCTTGACGGTATCGAACAAGGCCGCATCCTCGCCCGGGAAACCCGCCGCCGCCATCCAGTTGGCGGACAGCTTGATTTTCCGCAGCGACTCGACGCGCGCCGCCGCCAGATTGGTCAAGGCCTCGCCTATCGCCATGCGCCCGGAGGCCGGCGCGTCAATCACGGCAATCGGCGTGCGCTCGCCCATGGCCATGGCTTCGCCGGTCAGGGCATGGAAACCCGAGGCGGTCACGGCCACATCGGCCACCGGCACCTGCCAGGGACCGACCATCTGATCGCGCGCAACCAGACCGGTCACGGAACGGTCGCCGATATGGATCAGAAAGCTTTTGTCGGCGACGGCCGGAAACGACAGCACACGCTTGACCGCTTCGTTCAGCTCGATGCCGGTCGTGTCCAGTGCCTTCAATTGAGGCTGCACATGCTCCGCCTGGCGGTGCATTTTCGGCGGCTTGCCGAATAGTACGGACATCGGCAGATCGACCGGCTTGTTGCCGAACCAGGCATCGTTCAGCAGCAAATGTTCTTCGTCCGTGGCTTCGCCTATCACGGCATACAGGCAATGCTCGCGTTCGCAGAAGGATTTGAACAGTTCCAGGGACTCGGGCTTGATGGCAACGACATAGCGTTCCTGCGCTTCGTTGCACCAGATCTGCATCGGCGACATGCCTTTATCGGCATTCTGTACGTCACGCAATTCGAAGCGGCCGCCGCGCTCACAGTCATGAATGATTTCCGGCACGGCATTGGATAAGCCGCCTGCGCCGATATCGTGGATCGAAACAATCGGCGTGTCGTCGCCCAGAGAGTTGCAGTGGTTGATAACTTCCTGGCAGCGGCGTTCCATTTCCGGATTTTCGCGCTGCACGGAAGCGAAATCGAGCGTTTCGGAGCTCTCGCCGGAGGCCTGCGATGAGGCCGCGCCGCCGCCCAGGCCGATCAGCATGGCCGGGCCGCCCAGAATGATGATCAGCGAACCGGCCGGAATCGGCTGTTTTTTAACCAGCATCGGGCGGATATTGCCCACGCCGCCGGCGATCATGATCGGCTTGTGGTAGCCCCTGAATTCCTTGCCGTTGCCGCCCGGCGCGGGTTGCTCGAAGCTGCGGAAATAACCGGCCAGATTGGGCCGGCCGAATTCATTATTGAAGGCCGCGCCGCCGATCGGGCCTTCCAGCATGATATCGAGCGCCGAGGCGATGCGGTCAGGCTTGCCGTTATCGTCTTCCCAGGGCTGTATATACTCGGGCACTCTCAGATGCGATACGGAAAATCCGGTCAGGCCGGCTTTCGGCGTGGAGCCCCGCCCGGTCGCGCCTTCGTCCCGGATCTCGCCGCCGGAACCGGTTGCCGCGCCCGGATGCGGCGAAATAGCTGTGGGATGATTGTGCGTTTCCACCTTCATCAACACATGCGCCTCTTCTTCGACATAGGCATATTCACGGGTTTTGGCATCGCGAATAAAAACCTGCGCCGTCGAGCCTTCAATCACCGAGGCATTATCGCTGTAGGCCGACAGAATGCCCGCCGGGCTTTTTTCAGCCGTATTGCGTATCATGCGGAACAGTGTCTGCGCCTGCGCTACGCCGTCGATGGTCCAGTCGGCATTGAAAATCTTGTGGCGGCAATGCTCGGAGTTGGCCTGGGCGAACATCATCAATTCGACATCGGACGGATTGCGACCCAGGGCCTTGAAACTGTCGGTCAGATAGTCGATTTCATCATCCGACAAAGCCAGGCCCAATTCAGCATTGGCCTTGTCCAGCGCCTCACGGCCCTGCTCGATGACCGCCACGTTCACTAGCGGCTGGGGCTCGTGCTGGGCAAACAGATCCGGCTCGGCCTCGCCGTCCACCACGGTCTGCGTCATGCGGTCATGCAGCAGGGCCGCCAGGCGTTCCTTGATGTCGGCCGCCAACGGCGCCTGGGCATCGAGTACATATTCAACGCCTCGCTCAATGCGCTTGATGGTTGATAAACCACAGCGCTGGGCGATCTCGGTCGCTTTGCTGGACCAGGGAGAAATCGTGCCCGACCGCGGAATGACTAACAGGCGCTCAGTCCCGCTGACATTTAACGGTAGAGCAGAACCGTAGGACAGCAAGCGGTCCAATACCGCCGCCTGACCGTCATCCAGATCATTTTCCAGATCGACGAAGTGCACAAACCGTGCCGAGACCGCATTGATCATTGGGTCTATAGCCTGCAGCTCAGCCAGCAGCTTTTGAACGCGAAAGTCAGAAAGTGCAGAGGTTCCGGGGATTTTTAACATAGAGATAACAATGAAGAATTAGAAAAATAGGTTGTGAAGCGAGTTCGGCCGTTCGGCTTTGCAAGTGCGCTAAACACTTTAGGCACGGCAATGAAATAAGAACCGCGGAGGCAGGATTTCTGTTCCTGTTCAAGGCGTATAACCAGCTTTGTAACTGGTTGCGCAACGCCGAAGAGGGACGGAAAGACCAGTCAGCTGCGGGAATTATAAAACTCACGTTTCTTAGTAGACACATTGTTTACGCGGCCGCACTCTGCACAACGTTAAACGAAGCTTATTCAGGCTGATCAGTGGACATGGTTTCCTGCAGCAAGGTCAGCAATCTTAAACCGGGACCTTCGGATAACGGTTGCCGATCCGCATCCAGAACAACCACTTCCGAGTGCCGGTTGTTGGCTACCAGCTTGAGGATATATTCCTTCTCCTCGCTCTGAAGGCCTCGAAACAGAAAGACAACCTCATCCCAGATGAAACCGTCCTCCACAGCCTGCTCATCCGGGTCGTAATGAACATGAAACAGCGCGTCTTCCTGATTGCGCTCGGTGACTTCCAGCGAGTTCCGGCTTAGCGCCTTGCCGACCATGCGCCAGGCTCTCGCGACCGGCGCACCGATGCGCAGACGGGTTTCACCCGTTTCGAATTTAACCAGTTCCACCGGAATGACACGCGGCGTTTCGGCCTCTTCTTCCGCTGAAGGTTCAGCAGGCGCCGCAGCCGGCTGGCCGGGCACAGGCTCTGTTGAATCGGCAGCGGGAGCGCTTAATTCGGCATTCTTGTCCAGATCGGGCGGCAGTTTCAGAGGGGGAATTTCAGTGGTGAACTGATAATCTTTTTCCTTGTCCGGAAAATAGCTTTTAATATACGAACAGGCCGTCACGTTACCCAGCACGGCGGCAATAACCACGAGCGATCCTAATCTGGATTTCATCATGTGCCTATATGACTTCAGCCTGGCGCATCGCCTCGCGCACGGCGGGGAAACATTCCTCGGTCAGCCAGGTTAACGGCAGGCGTATGCCTTTGCCCATCAGGCCCATTTCGGCAACAGCCCATTTGACCGGAATCGGATTGGACTGAATAAACAGATTTTTATGCAGGCCAGCCAGTTTGGCGTCAATCGCCGAAGCCGTTTCGCTATCGCCGTTGATCGCCGCCATAATCATTTCATGGACCAGTTTGGGCGCCACATTGCCGGTCACAGTGATTGTGCCGTTACCGCCCAACAGGCAGAATTCCCGGCTGGTCGCATCGTCGCCGGTATAGATCGCGAAATCGTTGCCCGTCAACTCGCGGATTTTTTTAACACGGGACAGGTCGCCGGTCGCTTCCTTAACACCGACGATATTTTTAACACGGGACAGGCGGCCAACCGTTTCCGGCAGCATATCGCAGGCCGTACGGCCGGGCACGTTATATAAAATCTGCGGGATATCGACGGCCTCGGCGATGGCTTTATGATGCAGATACAGGCCTTCCTGGGTCGGCTTGTTGTAATAAGGCGTCACGATCAGGCAGGCATCGGCGCCGACTTCCTTGGCCCGGCGAGTCAGGTTGATCGCTTCAGTGGTCGCGTTTGCGCCGGTTCCGGCAATGACAGGGATTCGGCCATCGACATAATCGACAACCCACTTTATAACTGCACAATGTTCGTCCTCGTCCAGCGTCGCTGACTCGCCTGTCGTGCCTACCGCAACGATCGCGTCCGTGCCCTGCTCAATATGATATTCCACTAATTTTTTCAGACTGTCCCTGTCCACTGCACCGCTTTCATCCATCGGCGTTACTAAAGCTACGATACTACCTTGAATCATGAAATCTCTCGATCAGAATTAATACAGTTACAAAACCGTCGCCATTATAACAAGCAAATAAGCAAAACTCAGCCTGTAAGCACAAATTACGCTATAACCTCAATATTTAGCCAGCAACCTGTCCAGAGCATTGGCAAAATCCTGCTTGTCGCGCGCACCGAGCGGTGCCGGCCCGCCCGATAGCTGCCCGGCGCTGCGCAATTCGTCCATGAGATCGCGCATGGCCAGCCGGTCTTTGATGTTGTCCTTGGTATAAAGCTCGCCCCGCGGATTAAGGGCATGGGCGTTTTTCGCAATCACCTCGGCCGCCAGCGGGATGTCGGCGGTAATCACCAGATCGTTTTCCTGCAGGTGCTGGACGATGTAGTTATCGGCCACATCAAAACCGCCCGACACCTGCACGGCACGAATCAGCCGCGAAGGCGGCGCGGCCAGAAAATGGTTGGCGACGAGGATCAGTTCCAACTGCTTGCGCCCGGCCGCGCGATACAAAATATCCTTGATCACGTTAGGACAAGCGTCCGCATCCACCCAGATTTTCATATTTTCCCTCAAGCTCGATCAATTTATGCAAATGCCAATATAATGCGGTACAATGCCCGGTTATACAAACATTCCTCTGCGCACACGCGCCTTCTATCTTTCTACAGGTAAATTCATGTCCAACGATGTTTCAACATTACCCTCTTTCCGTGACTTAGCACTGAGCGAACCGGTGCTACGCGCATTGGATGATGTCGGTTATGAAACACCCTCGCCGATTCAGGCACAAACAATCCCGCACTTGATGGCAGGCAAAGACGTTCTGGGGCAGGCACAAACAGGCACGGGTAAAACGGCGGCCTTTGCGTTGCCCATCCTTTCACGACTGGACCTCAAACAAAAAGATCCTCAGGTTCTGGTTCTGGCGCCAACGCGCGAACTGGCCATTCAGGTGGCGGAAGCGTTTCAGCGCTATGCCGCTCACTTGAAAGGCTTCCATGTTCTGCCCATATACGGCGGACAGGATTACAGTTCCCAACTACGCCATCTTAAGCGCGGCGCTCATGTCGTGGTCGGCACGCCGGGCCGGGTCATGGACCACATGCGCAAGGGCACATTGAGGCTGGACGGCCTGAATTATCTGGTCCTGGACGAAGCTGACGAAATGCTGCGCATGGGCTTTATCGATGATGTGGAATGGATACTTGAGCAGATTCCGGAACAGCGCCAAATTGCGTTGTTTTCAGCAACCATGCCAACGGCCATCCGTAAAATCGCGCAGAAATATCTGGTTGATCCGGTCCAGGTCACGATCAAAGTCACGACTACCTCGGCCGAAAACATACGGCAACGCTATTGGATGGTCAGCGGCGTGCACAAGCTGGACGCGTTGACACGCATTCTGGAAGTCGAAACCTTCGACGGCATGATTATCTTCGTCAGAACCAAGACCGCCACCGTGGAACTGGCCGAGAAACTGGAAGCGCGCGGTTTTTCCGCCGCCGCGATCAACGGCGATATGTCACAGGCCTTGCGCGAGCGCGCGATTGCCAATCTGAAAAACGGCAAGCTGGACATTCTGATCGCGACCGACGTGGCCGCTCGCGGCCTGGACGTGGACCGTATCACGCATGTCGTCAACTATGACATCCCTTACGATACCGAATCCTATGTTCATCGCATCGGCAGAACCGGCCGCGCGGGACGCACCGGCGACGCCATTCTTTTTATCGCGCCGCGGGAAAAAAAGCTGCTCGCCAATATAGAAAAAGCGACCAAGCAAAAAGTTGAGGAAATGGGCCTGCCTTCGACCGAAATCATCAACAACAAGCGTATCGCCCGCTTCAAACAGAACATTACCGATACCCTGGCGGCCGAGGAACTGAGCTTTTTCAGCCAACTGCTGGACCAATACCAGCAGGAACATAATGTTTCGGCGCTCGAAATAGCCGCCGCCCTGGCTAAGATGGTTCAAGGCGATACACCGCTGCTGATGCAACCGCCCAAAAAGACCAAGGCAAGCCGGGAAGACAGGCCGGACCGGTCGCGAAAGGAAGACAGCGCCCCGAGAGAGCGCAAGTCCAGACGCGGCGGCGCGGGCATCGAAATGGAGCTGTTCCGCATCGAAGTCGGCCATAGCCATGGCGTAAAGCCCGGCAACATTGTCGGCGCCATAGCCAATGAGACAGGACTTGATGGCGAACACATCGCGCGCATTAAAATTGAAGATAATTACAGCATGGTGGAACTGCCTGCCGGCATGCCCAAGACACTGTTTCAGGAGTTGAAGAAAGTCCGGGTCGCCGGCCAACCGCTCAATATATCAAGAATTGAATCGGGTTCCAGAAAAATGGATGACGACAGTAAAAAAGCGGCAAAAAGCAAAAAAAGAATGAGTTCCACGTCCAAGCGAGCAAAGTCAAAATCCGCTGAATGATGAAATTCCGCGGGCGGCCAATCGGTCGCCCGCAACGATTCAAACCAACTGATTCCAGATGCAGGCACCGCTGGCTTTTTCGACAGCTTCCAGACGCTGCTGATGCGCCCGCAGCTCTTCTTCATTACAACGAATGACTTTCAGTGCCGGGCGATCGGCCGGCAAAACGCTGTACACCATATTCGTGCTGACCGCCTCCTGTTCCGACAACCCTTCGTCAAGCAAGGAGAACTGCCCGCCAGTCATTATCAGGAACACATCGGCCAGAATCTCGGCATCCAGCAATGCGCCGTGCAAATCGCGGTGGCTGTTATCAATACCATAGCGTTTACACAGCGCATCCAGACTGTTTCTCTGCCCGGGATGCTTCTGGCGGGCATACGTCAGCGTATCGAATACCTCGCTGTAATCGACGACACTGCCGGTTCCGTTATTGAGCAAGGCGAATTCATGATTGATAAACCCGACATCGAACGGTGCATTGTGAATGATCAATTCGGCGCCGCGGATAAACGCGATAAAATCTTCGACAATAGCCTCGAAACGCGGCTTATCCTCTAAAAATTCATTGGTAATGCCATGAACCTCGATGGCCCCCTGATCAATAACACGGTCAGGATTGATATAAACATGAAACCGATTTTGCGTCAGACGGCGGTTCACCAGTTCCACGCAGCCGATTTCAATGATTCTGTGCCCTTCCTGAGGATTAAGTCCGGTAGTTTCGGTATCCAAAACCACCTGCCTGACTTTCGGCTTTGTCATATTTTTACTCTAATTTATATAAACGCTTATGGCTCATCATCCCTTAACCTAACTGCCATGACATCGCAGCTAGCATCATGCAGGACGCTATTCGCCGTTGAACCCAATAATAATGCCAGGCCATGCCGACCATGCGAACCCAGCACGATCAGATCGACCTGTTCGTGTTCGGCGATCGACACAATCTCCTGATGAGGCACTCCCCAGACCAACCACCGATCGGCAGACTCGATGCCCAACTTATCCGCTATTTGCACCAACCGGGATTTCTTCTCTTCCAACAGATCATAGCCCGAATCGCGATCCAGCGGAATCACAGTGCCATAAGCCGTATCCGACATGGGGATGTCATCCAGCACATGGATAATGCTCAGTCGGGACCGGTATTGTTTCGCCAGCATCCTGGCTTTACGGACCACCGTATCATCATGACCGGAATAATCCACAGCCAGTAAAATATGTTGATAATCACCCATGACCTGATTTTTGATAACTTAAAACGGTTAAGTGTACCGCCATTTGCAGAGGATCATTAATCAGTTTTTTTCGCGATGTGCAAAACAACCTTATTTAATGAGGAAATCGCGCATCATGCCCATATCTTCATGCTCGAGATTATGACAGTGGTACATAAAGATCCCGGTATAATCGTTAAAAGGCTTTAAAATCGTGACCTTCTCTCCCGGCATAACCAGCACCGTATCTTTCCAGCCGCTGTCGACAAAACCCGCCGCTACCGATTCATGCCCCGACCTGAAACCCGGGTTAATTTCGCGCCTCAGCACCTGGAACTGCTCACCGTGAATATGCATGGGATGCGGCATCGCCATCATGCCTCCCATGCCCATGCCCATCCCGCCGCTAAAACCATTATCGAATGTTATAACTTGCAGGGTATTGACCGGAATGATTTCATCGGGCCGAACATCATCCATCGCGTAAGAGCGTCCGTTTAGCAAAGCGGACATATGACGCATGGACAAGAGAATGTTTCTGGGATTGTCAGCATTGGCGGCATCCTGCAAGCGCAACGGCTTGATAGTCGTCAGGCGTTCAGGCAATTTATCCTGCGCCTGCACCTGCCTGGAAACCTTGACCTTCAACACAGCATAATCGCCGCCTAAAGGCAAATCGCCGCCCGACATCATGCCGCGCCCTCCCATCATGCCTCGCCTACCCATCATGCCTCGCCTACCCATCATGCCGCGCCCACCCATCATGCCACCGCCATGCATGCCTCCATGCATGGAGGATTCAAACGGAAGACTGCGCAGGTTCAGCTCAGTCCCTACCGGTTTACCGCTGAAATCCACCCAGATCTCGCGCCGTTCTCCCGGAGCCAGCATCATATAAGCATGTTGCTCCGGATGTTCCAGCAATCCGCCATCCACGCCAATGACCGTCATAGGGGTACCATCATCCCAAGCCAATTTATAAATGCGCGAATTAGAGCCGTTCAGCAACCTTAATCGATAGGCCCGGGTGGCAACCGGCAAGATATAATCGGGCTGGCCATTGATCATAATCTGATCACCCAGAAACCCCTGCATGCGCTGCATCATATGGTTGTTGTAATGCAGCTGATTCTGATTGTCGAAACTGCGGTCCTGAATTGCAAGCGCGACATCATATTCGCCCTTGGGCAAATCCAGTGCCTGCTCTTCCGCGTCACTGACGATAAAGAGCCCCGCCAGACCTGAATAAACCTGTTTGGCGGTAACACTATGCGTATGGGCATGGTACCAATAGAATCCGGCCCGATTCAGAATGGTAAACTCATAGACGAATGCCTGCCCCTGATCAACGGCATACATGGGATTGCCGTCCATTTTGGAAGGAACATGCAAACCGTGCCAATGCAAAATGGATTGGGCCGGCAAATTGTTTTTCAGAATGATCCTGACCTTCTGCCCTTTTTGCAGGCGTATGGTGGGCGCGATATAGCTCGCCGCATGATTTTCTATCGCGGCTTCAGGCCCTTTCAATACCTTGCCGGAGACTTTCCAGATTCGCGTTTCAGGACCTTTGAAGATAGGAACATGGGCAACTTCCTGCGTT
The DNA here is from genome assembly GCF_000383855.1 of Methylobacter marinus A45. Lineage (GTDB taxonomy): Bacteria > Pseudomonadota > Gammaproteobacteria > Methylococcales > Methylomonadaceae > Methylobacter > Methylobacter marinus. The sequence goes on along the minus strand of NZ_KB912877.1, from coordinate 2,900,655 downwards.
AATTCAATTTCCACATCCGGATCGAAATCTTTTGATGCCTGATTGCCCATCGCCATGCTTTCGGCATAGGACAAAAATGGGTAAGCAGCAGCCATTGCAGCCGTGAGACCAGCATACTTCAACAGTTTGCGGCGCTGAATGTTAATCGTGTTTGGCATTTGGGTACTCCGGATATTGAGCAAAATTACTTTATAGTGATTTTGTAATACACAAAGTCCGACATGTAAAGCTGAATTCTTAAATAGATACGGTTACCGCGATATGGTCAATCCGGGCGAATCCCGGCTGGTAACTGAGAAACCCCGGCTATCGCGAGCTTAAAAAAGGTCCATTCCCGTATGACATCTCAGTCACTTATTACCGGACAACCATAATGCAACTTGACTGACAATCTGCTGAGCACCTTATGATTGCTTCATAAAAGGAAATAATTTATCTAGTTTTTTCCGCATTGTTAATCCGGAAATATACGTATAGTCTCAATCGAAGTTACCCAAAGAACCAATTTAAAACTTTAAAGAGGATATTGACATGAATGACTTTCGAAAAGATATTCTGATCGGCCTGATCTTCATCGCCGGTGTTTTTGGTTTTATATCAGGTGAGTTTGTTATTTCGACCATACTGTTTGCATCCGCCGCCATTGCCGGCAACGTGATACATTACCAAGATTAAGACGAGCGTTACCGCCTGAATTACCTTGTTTAAACGCGTAACAAAGAAAAACCGATGCGTTTATCCTATCAGCCTGTTTGGAAACTCCCGACCCTATGGGTCAGGAGTTTTTTTATGATCCTGAAGAATTAATAGCGATTACCGAGATAAGATCCGGCCGCCGCCCCGAGGCCGGCTGCTATTGGATCGCCATGCCCCATTTCATACCCCAGGGCACTGCCTACGACACCGCCGACAAGCCCTGCCCCCGTGCGCTGATCATAGTAGCCTCTGCCCGGATAGGGCGCCGGATAATAGTTAACCTGGGGCTGCGGGTGATAATGATGCACCACAGGCGGCGCGTAATAATGATGAACCTCTGCGCGCGGATAATAACCTCTGTCATGATGATGGTGATGATGACCGCGGTGGTGATGGTGATGGTGATGACCTCCAGCAGACGCGTAAGATGAATATCCAGCTATTGCCAGGGTCAGTTGCGTTAAGATGAATATTTTTTTCATTTTATCCCTCGCCATTAATGACTCAAGTTAAACCTAACCGGACGATACCGTTAAGTTTCGGTTTTAATTATTTTGGCGAGATTTTATGCCAGATTTCTTAACGCTAACTGAACAGGATTCCTGTTATAAATATATTTTTGAGAATACCGATCTTTACTGAGGTTTTTAGCTGAGGCGAATGCTCCAGCCGGCATATATCCTGCTCCCGGCTGAAACAAAAAAGGCCCCGAAAAAATCGGAGCCTTTGGAATTCATGGTGCCCAGGGGCGGAATCGAACCGTCGACACGAGGATTTTCAGTCCTCTGCTCTACCGACTGAGCTACCTGGGCATTCTTGAGGTGTTACCGTTATTCTTGTTGATTTTTTTGTAATGGTGCCCAGGGGCGGAATCGAACCGTCGACACGAGGATTTTCAGTCCTCTGCTCTACCGACTGAGCTACCTGGGCAGTACTACAAAAGAGCGCCATTAAACCCGATTCTCTGATTCCCGTCAATAAAAAATATGATTTTATTCCTGGGACTCCGCGTTCAGCGGTCGTTCGTCCCTTCGAAACAGATTGATAATAAAGCGGAATACCTTTTTTACACCCGCCCATATCCGCGGCAATAACCAGATCATCAACAGGACAAACAATACCAGGACCGCTAAGAACAGCAGTGGATGATTGATACAAGCCCAAACCCCGCCAATAACGGCAATATCCTCGCCTACGGATGCAACCCAGTTGCTGAAGGGCTCCGGCGAAGTATTGATCAGCACGCGCGTGCCGGCTTTGGTTGCATGCGTGCCTGCCGCCAGACCGCCTCCCAATATTGCCGCCGCCAACTCAACCGCCGGATTTAAATCGCCAACGGCGCCGGCAGCCAGCATCGCGCCGGCAGGGATGCGGATAAACGTATGTATCGTGTCCCAACCGGTATCGACGCCGGGCACCTTATCAGCGAAAAACTCAATAAAATACATAACCCCGGCCGCCCCCATGACCACCGGGTTAGCGACTATCTGCAAATCCGGCGGCAAATTCAAATTGCCGGTATTGGCAAGATAGCCCAGCATAAACAAGGTTGCATAAAGATTGATACCGCTGGCCCAAGCCAGTCCCATTGTCAATGCCAGCGTAGTTGATATTTGATCCAGCGCTTCCATTAAAGAGTCCTTTATTTGAAATTTGTCTCAGCATAGCCTATTTTGCTGAACTTCCAATAAACACAAAAATCTTAATCTCCGTTACACCAAGTAAACGGAGCACTTTATTTTTTACCACATTTGAACCCAGACCATGTAGAATTGGCACCATCATTTTCGTAACTTTGGGATTTTAAAGTGAGTTTTAGAGGTACAACCATACTTTCTGTTCGCCGCGGCGACAAAGTGGTGATTGGCGGTGATGGCCAGGTCACTTTAGGCAATACGGTCATGAAGGGCAACGCCCGCAAAGTACGCCGCCTATACCACGACAAGGTTATTGCCGGTTTTGCCGGCGCTACGGCGGATGCGTTCACCTTGTTCGAGCATTTTGAAGGCAAGCTGGAAAAGCACCGAGGCAACCTGACTCGCGCTGCGGTCGAAATGGCTAAAGACTGGAGGACCGATCGCGCATTGCGCAAACTGGAAGCCCTGCTGACCATTGCCGATGCAAAAACGTCATTGATTCTTTCCGGTACCGGAGATGTCATTGAACCTGAGCATGACTTGATGGCTATCGGTTCCGGCGGCGCTTTCGCGCAGGCAGCCGCGCGCGCTTTACTGGAAAATACCGATTTGAGCGCCCGCGAAATTGTCGAAAGATCGTTAAGAATAGCTGGCGACATCTGTATTTATACCAACCACAACTTGACCATCGAAGAATTGGACGCAGAACCTAACGAGTAAACGAATGACTCAGATGACACCTAAAGAAATTGTAAGCGAGCTGGATAAACATATTATCGGCCAGGCCAGCGCCAAGCGCTCTGTCGCTATCGCGTTGCGCAATCGCTGGCGCCGCCAACAGATTGATGCCGTTTTACGCGAGGAAATCACTCCGAAGAATATTTTAATGATCGGACCTACCGGCGTCGGTAAAACCGAGATCGCTCGTCGTCTGGCGCGTCTGGCCAACGCCCCTTTCATTAAAATTGAAGCCACCAAATTTACCGAAGTTGGTTATGTCGGCCGCGATGTTGAATCGATTATCCGCGACCTGGTCGACACCGCCGTTAAAATGACGCGCATGGCGGAAATGGAAAAAGTTCAGAATCGCGCTTACGATGCGGCCGAGGAAAAGGTGCTGGATATTCTGCTACCAAGAGCCGGCAGCGGCATGCTGTCCGATACCGAGGAAGCGACCCGTCAGAAAATGCGCAAAAAATTGCGCGAGGGCGACCTGGATGACAAGGAAATAGAAGTCGACGTGCATGTAGCCCCGGTAGGCGTCGAAATCATGGCGCCGCCCGGCATGGAGGAAATGACTAGCCAGTTGCAAGGCATGTTCCAAAACCTGAGCACGGGCAAAAGAAAATCCCGCAAGATGAAAGTCAGCAACGCATTAAAGGTGCTTCAGGAAGAAGAAGCCGCCAAGCTGGTTAATGAAGATGACATCAAACTGCGCGCCGTGGAAGCCGTCGAACAGAACGGCATTGTCTTCCTCGATGAAATCGACAAGATCTGCAAACGCTCCGAAATGGGCGGCAGCGGCGGCGAAGTTTCCCGCGAAGGCGTGCAGCGTGACCTGTTGCCGCTGGTTGAAGGCAGCACCGTCAGCACCAAATACGGCACCATCAAAACCGATCACATCCTGTTTATCGCATCCGGTGCCTTCCATTTGACCAAACCCTCGGACCTGATTCCCGAACTGCAAGGCCGGTTTCCCATCCGTGTCGAACTCGATGCGCTGACCGCCGAGGATTTCGTGCGCATCCTGACCGAACCGAATGCTTCATTGACCGAACAGTATCAAGCTTTGCTGGCGACGGAAGGCGTTTCGGTGACGTTTGCTCCCGACGGCATTCAACGCATTGCCGAACTGGGTTTCCAGGTTAATGAAAAAACGGAAAACATCGGTGCCAGGCGACTGCATACGATACTGGAACGGCTGTTGGAAGACATTTCCTATGACGCGCCCGACCTCACTGAAAAATCCATCGTTATCGATGCCGCTTATGTCGACGGACAACTCGCCGAGTTTGTTCAGGATGAAGATCTGAGCCGTTATATTCTGTAATTTTATGCGCCTGACTGTACAACCCTGCAATACCATACCTACTGAAATAAAGCTGCATCAGGTTTCCCGCCTGCTTGAAATCAGTTTTGACGATGGCAGCGTTTTCACGCTGCCCTATGAATATCTGCGCGTCTATACCCCTTCGGCCGAAGCGGTCGGCCACGCACCGGGCCAGGAAGTGCTGCAGGTCGGCAAGGAAGACGTCACGATCGTGGAAATCAAGCCGATGGGCAACTATGGCATCGCGCCTGCGTTCAGCGACGGCCATGGCAGCGGCATTTATACCTGGGATCTGTTGTACAAACTGGGCGCGGAATACCCCGCTTTATGGGCCGTCTACCTGCAGCGCCTGGAGGCAGCCGGCCATCAACGCAACGCATCGACACCATCTACAGAGCAATAACATACCAAGCATGACAATGACAAATGACAACACCACCCATTTCGGTTTCAGACAGGTAGCCAAGGAAGAAAAAGTCAACCTGGTGCGCGGCGTGTTTGATTCCGTGGCAGGACAGTACGACATCATGAACGATTTGATGTCGATGGGCATCCATCGCATCTGGAAGCGCATTGCCGTCCAACTGAGCAATGTGCGCAAGGACGAACGGGTGCTCGATCTGGCCGGCGGCACCGGCGACCTGACCATGCTGTTCGAAAAACGCGTCGGCAAGGACGGCCAGGTGGTTTTGGCCGATATCAACTCAGAAATGCTGCGCACAGGCCGCGATCGCCTGATTGACAAAGGACTGATCGGCAACATCCGCTATGCGCAAGTCAATGCCGAATGCCTGCCCTTTGAGGACAATACCTTTGATTGCGTCTGCATCGGCTTTGGCCTGCGCAACGTAACCGACAAGGACGCCGCTTTGCGTTCCATGTACAGGGTATTGAAACCCGGCGGCCGCGTCATCGTGCTGGAATTCTCACACCCGACCGACAAGGTCACGGAGAAAGTCTACGATTTTTATTCGTTTAATCTGCTGCCCAAAATCGGCAAGATCGTGGCCAAGGATGAAGACAGCTACCGCTACCTGGCCGAATCCATACGCATGCATCCGAAACAGGATGAACTGAAAAAAATGATGGAAAACGCCGGTTTCGAGCGTTGCGAATATTTCAACTTGACGCAGGGCATCGTGGCCGTGCACAGAGGTTATAAAATCTAGCATGGCCATCAAACCGTTACTGGCCGGCGTGCTGGAAACCGCGCTTAACCAGTACCTGGCACTGGATCAGGACAGCCGCTATTTTCTGGAACCGTTGGCCGGCAAGGTCATTGCCGTCACGATCCTGCCGTTCAATGAAACCATTTACCTGTGTCCGACGACAGAATCCATTCAGTGCCTGGATCATTTTCCCGGCCAGCCCGACACCCGCCTGACCGGTTCGGTCTGGGCATTGGGCCTGATGGGGCTCAGTGCCAAACCGATGCGCTCAGTGTTTTCCGGCGAGGTGAAAATTGAGGGTGATGTCCATACCGGCCGTAAATTTCAAGAACTGTTCGACAAACTGGACATCGATCTGGAAGAAAAACTGTCGCACTTCACCGGCGATATTATCGCACATCAGGTCAGCCGCTTTTTCCGCGCCGGACAGCGCTGGGGGAAGGATTCCATCGAATCTTTCAGGCTGAATACCGCGGAATTCCTGCAGGAAGAAACCCGCGATTTGCCGGCCGGACCGGAAATGGAAATTTTTTATCACCAGGTCGATGAATTGCGCACTGATTTTGACCGCCTGTTAAGTAGAGTTGAACGTCTGGACCATGCGTTAGCCAATTTAAAGCAGAAATAATCCAGCCTTGCCTTATTGACACCCTCTTTGGCGAGCGCGAGAAGCCGTGCCCGCCTACAAACCAAAGGTAAATACGTGATCCGCCCTAAATTATTATTGCGCCTGATCCATATTAACTGGGTCCTGGTCTTTCACGGCCTGGACGAAATTGTTTTAAAAACCCATTTATTCCGCCCCATTCGTTTTCTGGCCGTTTTCTCGCCCAACTACTGGCTCAAACATCAAACCGCCCCGCGTGGCGTGCGCATACGGCGCGCATTGGAAGACCTGGGTCCTATTTATGTCAAATTCGGCCAGGCGCTGTCGACCCGGAAAGACCTTTTGCCTGACGACATTGCCGATGAACTGGTCAAGCTGCAGGACAGGGTTCCGCCGTTTCCCAATGAAACCGCGCGCGGCATCATTGAACAGGAACTCGGCATGCCCATCTCGGAGGCTTTCGCCGAATTCAGTCCCGAACCCTTGGCCTCGGCCTCGGTCGCGCAGGTGCATACGGCCGTGTTGCACAGCGGTGAGCGGGTCGTCGTCAAGGTCTTGCGTCCCGATATTGAAGAACGCATTCACTCCGACGTAGGCCTGCTTTATGAACTGGCCCGCTTCGCCGAAAAATTCTGGCCTGAAGCGAGACGACTGCGGGCGCTGGAAGTTGTTGCCGAGTTTGAAAAAACCACACTGGATGAACTTAACCTGGTCAGGGAGGCGGCCAATGCGACCAAACTGCGCCGCAACTTCGAGGGCTCGGATATTATTTACATCCCGGAAATCCACTGGCCGCTGACGCGCGAGAAAGTCATGGTCATGGAACGCATTCAAGGCATTCCGGTTGGCGAAATCGCCGCGCTGCGGGAAGGCGGCGCCGATTTCAAGCTGCTGGCCGAACGCGGCGTGGAAATCTTTTTCACGCAGGTCTTCCGCGACAACTTTTTTCACGCCGACATGCATCCCGGCAATATTTTCGTCGATCTGCCGGCCAAATACATCGCCGTCGATTTCGGCATCGTCGGCTCCCTGTCCCTGTCCGATCAGCGCTACCTGGCCGAGAATTTCCTGGCTTTTTTCAATCGCGATTACCGCCGGGTCGCGCAAATGCACGTCGAGTCCGGCTGGGTCCCCGGCACAACCCGCATAGAAGAGTTCGAATCGGCCATACGCAGCGTGTGCGAGCCGATCTTCGAAAAGCCGCTCAAAGATATTTCTTTCGGACAGTTGCTGCTGCGCCTGTTCCAGACCGCGCGGCGTTTCGACATGCACGTGCAGCCGCAACTGGTCTTGTTGCAGAAAACCCTGCTCAACATCGAAGGACTGGGGCGCGAGCTCTATCCCGATCTCGACTTGTGGCAAACCGCCAAGCCTTTCCTGGAAAGATGGTTTCATGAGCGCCTGGGGCCTAAAGCCAAAATCGACAGAATCGTCAAACAGTTTCCGGAACTGGCCGAGCAATTTCCGGAAATTCCATCACTGATCTATAAAGCGCTGGACAATGCCGCTCACGCCAGGCCCAATGCCGAAGCGCACAACCGCGAACTGGTACTGCTGCGTCAACAGATGGAACATAATCATCGCCGGACGGTATGGGCTATTCTGGTCAGCGCGGTTATGATCAGCATGGCGGTTTTGTTTCGGTAACTGATTCGGCGTACGGATAGTTTTATCCGGTCGCCGGTCAAGTACCCGCGAGAAGAGCAAGAAGCGGTCGGCTTTTCTTTGAGGCACTGCTAATATAGGACCCATATTTGTACGAATTCACTTGTGCCTCAGGCAATATTCGCGCTAAACGAGCGGCACGGCATTAAAGACAGCAGATGTCCCCGGTCGAATGCGCAGGTTTAATGCATAAATCAGTTGTAAAAAAATACCAATAAATAACACAAACAGGAGAGTCTACTATGTCGATTAAGAGAATGGTCGATCTGGGTTTATCAGGCAAACGCGTACTGATTCGCCAGGATTTGAATGTGCCCGTGAAAAACGGCAAGGTCACCAGCGACATCCGCATTCAGGCCAGCGTGCCAACAATTAAACAAGCCCTGGAGGCAGGCGCCGCCGTCATGTTGCTGTCACATCTGGGCCGGCCCGTTGAAGGCCAGTATTCGGAAGACGCGTCATTGAAACCGGTGGCCGAGCGTTTGTCGGAATTGCTCGGCCAGCCTGTCAGACTGGAAAAAGACTGGCTGGACGGCATTGACATCAAGCCCGGCGAAGTCGTACTGTGCGAAAACGTGCGCTTTAACGCCGGCGAAGGTAAAAACAGCGATGAATTGGGCCGCAAAATGGCCGCGCTCTGCGATGTTTTTGTCATGGATGCCTTCGGCACCGCGCACCGGGCGCAGGCCTCGACGCACAGCGTCGCCAAGTACGCGCCTGTCGCTTGTGCCGGCCCTTTATTGGCCAGCGAACTGGACGCGCTGGGCAAGGCGCTGGAAACGCCGGTCAAACCGTTGGTCGCCATTGTCGGCGGCTCCAAAGTATCGACTAAACTGACGGTCCTGAAATCGTTGTCTGAAAAAGTCGATCAACTGATCGTCGGCGGCGGTATTGCCAATACCTTTATTGCAGCCGCGGGTTTTCCGGTCGGCAAATCGCTGTACGAAGAAGACCTGGTTGAAGAGGCCAAACAGCTGATTGAACAGGCCAGGCGCAACAGCTCGGACATTCCCATACCGGTCGATGTCGTTTGCGCGAAGGAATTCTCGGAAACCGCCATCGCTTCAGTTAAGAAAGTCGAGGACGTTGAAGCCGATGACTTGATTATGGACATCGGCCCCGAAACGGCAAAACACTATGCGCAATTGCTGAAATCGGCCGGCACTATCGTCTGGAACGGCCCGGTCGGCGTGTTCGAGTTCGACCAGTTCGGCAACGGTACAAAGTCGCTGGCCAAGGCTATTGCCGAAAGCAGCGCCTTCTCGATCGCCGGCGGCGGCGATACGCTCGCGGCCATCGACAAATACGGCATTAATGATGATATCTCTTATACTTCCACGGGCGGCGGCGCCTTCCTTGAATTTCTTGAAGGCAAGGAACTTCCGGCCGTTTCTATTTTAAAATCACGAGCATAGAGGTTTAAGTCCGGCGGTGTTTTTTATATAATGCACCGCTCCTCCCTTTCAGTCAGCTTAAGATGGCAGAAATGAAACGGTTCTCCATCAGTCCGGTCAAATGGATTGATTTTCTTAATTTATTAGGTTTAAAAAATGGCCAGAGTCACGATCGAAGATTGTTTAGAAAACGTAGAAAACCGCTTTAAGCTGGTTTTATTAGCCAGCACCCGGGCGCGTCAGCTCAGCAAAGGCGCGGATGAATTCGTTACGCGCAACAAAGACAAAGATACGGTTGTCGCATTACGTGAAATCGCGGCGGGCCATGTCACCCCTGAAAATGTCAACCTGCTGCATCGCGCTGGCGAGAATCACGATACCGGCACCATGTTTTAAGCCCTGACCGTATTGAATTGACCATGTTGAATATAGCCGACACAATTGAGCTTGAACGCCCTCAGGACAAACTGATCCGGCGTTTGTGCGAAACTTTGAGCGGCTATCTGGATCAGTCCCAGATCGATGAAATTGTCCGTGCCTATGAATTCAGCGCCTCCGCTCATGCCGGCCAATTTCGCAAAAGTGGCGAAGCCTATATCTGCCACCCTATTTCCGTTGCCATCAGCCTGGCTGAAATGCGCATGGATGCGCATGGCATCATGGCGGCGATTCTGCACGATGTCATTGAAGACACCCCGATCAGCAAAAAAGAATTAGCCAACCAGTTCGGCCCGGAAGTGGCGGAACTGGTCGACGGCGTCACCAAGCTCACCAAAATCGATAGCAAATCGCACGCCGAAGCGCAGGCCGAGAATGTCCGCAAAATGTTTATGGCCATGGCCAAGGATTTGCGCGTCATCATGGTTAAACTGGCGGACCGGCTGCACAACATGCAGACTCTCGGTGCCATGAAGGTGGAAAAAAAGCGCCGCATCGCCCGCGAAACGCTGGATATTTATGCCCCCATCGCCAATCGCCTGGGCATGAACAATATCCGGCACAAGCTTGAGTCGCTGGGCTTTGAGGCGCTGTATCCCTTGCGCCATGCCATTTTAAAGAACGCGGTCAGAAAAGCCCGCGGCAATCGCCGCAAGATTGTCGACACTATTGAAAGCGCGATAAAAAACCGCCTGGAACAGGCCGGACTGCACTGTGAAGTGGCTGGACGGGAAAAAAATCTTTACAGCATTTACCAGAAAATGCTGAACAAAAAAATTTCTTTTTCCGATGTTTTCGATGTCTATGCCTTCAGGATTTATTGCGACAATGTCGACAATTGTTATCGTGTATTAGGCATCGCACACAACCTGTACAAACCGATTCCGGGCCGGTTCAAGGATTACATCGCCCTGCCCAAGGCCAATGGTTATCAATCCCTACACACCATCCTGATCGGTCCTTACGGCGTGCCCATTGAAATCCAGATCAGAACGCACGAAATGCACCGCATGTCGGAATCGGGCATTGCCGCGCACTGGCTGTACAAATCCGATGACGACAAATCCGAAAAATTTCAGGCTGGCGCCAACGAATGGCTCAGGGAGTTGCTGGAAATTCAGAAATCGGCCGGCGATTCGCTGGAGTTCATCGATAACCTGAAAGTCGATCTTTTCCCGCAGGAAGTGTTCGTGTTTACACCGCAGGGCGGCATTATCAAATTGCCGCGCGGCGCGACCATTATTGATTTCGCCTATGCCGTCCATACCGATATCGGCAATGCCTGCGTTTCCGCCCGCATCGACAAGCAGCTGGTGCCGCTGCAATCGACGCTGGAAAACGGCGTCACGGTGGAGGTCATTACCGCCTCCTGGGCCCGGCCCAACCCGCTGTGGCTCAACTATGTCATTACCGCCAAGGCCCGTTCCAGCATACGTACCTATCTAAAGCATTTCAAGCAACAGGAAGCCATCAATCTCGGCCGCCGTTTGCTGGAAAAAGAGCTGCAAGCCATGCATTTGCATCTTGAAAACATCGAGCAGGACCGGATACTGGGGCTGCTCGATGCGATGTCCATTCAGAGCCTGGATGAACTGCTCGAAGACATCGGGCTGGGCAACAAAATGCCGTTCCTGATTGCCAAGCGCCTCACGCAGGACGACGTGCACGCGGCAGTCAAACTCGATAACAGCGATAGCGGCGTAAGAAACCCGCTGATCATCAAGGGCACCGAAGGCATGGTCATCACGCTGGCAAAATGCTGCCGGCCGATTCCGGGCGATTCGATCATCGGCTTTTTCAATCCCGGCCGCGGCATTGTTGTGCATCACCATGAATGTCGCAACCGCATTGATGCCAGAAAAAAACAGACCAGCTGGCTGGATGTGGAATGGAGTCCGGATGCCATCGGCGACTTCCCGGCCGAAATTCGCATAGAAATACTGAATCAGCGCGGCTCCCTGGCGACAATCGCATCGACGATCTCCGAATTGAATTCAAACATCGAAAATGTCACCGTGGTCGACCAGGATGACCGCGTTTCCGTCGACTTGATCACCTTGACGGTCAAGGACCGTGTGCATCTGGCCCGGATCATGCGCAGGCTGAAGGAATTATCGATCGTACTGAAAATCACGCGGGTCAAAGCTTAGGGCCAATACTGTTGAGTTAAGTACTATCAGAATCCATGAAACAAAAAATCCAGTGCCGCGGTAATTTCAAACTGCTTGTCAGCAAGCGATACAACCGGTGATTTCAATAATTGACGTGGCACCGCCGCCAGCTTTGGAATTTCTAATAAACACTCAATCCCTTCCACCTCAATAATTGGAATAAGATTACCGGGAATTGCGACTGAAGAGAAACGGTCACGCCTTCGTAGAGGCACTACGATACGCGTGTCCAGACCGTGTAACAGATCACTTTGCACATCCACCAGATACGGAGTCTCAGCAGATTGCTTACCCGCGTTGCGATAAACATCAAAACGCGCCATTTTAAAATGAGCGCCACTGATCCAGAGGCAAACCCTCACTGTTTATGGTCTGATTATAAGCCTCAATAAAATCGCTGTTATCTTGCAGCCAACGTCGTTCGCGCTCCTTGGCAACCAGTTCACGCAAAAATTGGTCACAAACTTGAGAAATATTAATATTTAAAGCCTTCGCCTCGGTTAGAACATCCAATGAAAGCGTAATATTAGTAGGCTTCTTGGATGATTTGAGTATTTTCTGCATGATATGCACTCCTTCTGTAGAGAGTTGATGCGCATAATATAACAACATGTTTAGTATTTAACACGCGTATTTTTAAGCTAAGGACTTGGCTAACCTGCATTAACAACTGACAAACCGCCCCATCACCTTCCATGCCGCCGGCAATCGGCAGAAATGGCCACCATGAGCTTGTTGGCCGTGGCTGATAAGACTTCAGAGCCACTGTGTCGTTAATCTTGACGGTATTCTGATCGGCTCCCGTATTAAAACTGGCGCCCAATTTAAACTTACTGCGTAACATCAGTGATTAAATTTGAAAGCTCAGGCGCTTCCAAGCATATTCGCTATGTTTTTTGAATAGACCACATTCGGAATGACCTGAACCCTTGACAACAAAGGACACAAGAAAATTTCCGCCGGATTCCTTATAATGCGAGGGTGAATTAATTCTCGTCCAGTGATTTAACTACTTTGCCAACTGATACACAGGAATAACAATGACAAAAGAAATTATCCAGACCGATAAAGCACCCCAGGCCATCGGAACCTATTCGCAAGCAGTTAAGGTCGACAATACCGTTTATCTCTCGGGGCAGATTCCCCTGGTTCCGGCCACCATGACCCTGATCGAGGGCGATATCTCGGCCCAGATCACGCAGGTGTTCGAAAACCTGAAAGCGGTAGCCGAAGCGGCCGGCGGCGATCTTTCCGATATCGTCAAACTGAACGTGTTTCTGACCGATCTGTCGCACTTTCCCATCGTCAACGAAATCATGGGCCATTATTTTCAGGCGCCTTACCCGGCGCGTGCCGCGATTGGCGTAGCCGCGCTGCCTAAGGACGCCGGCGTGGAAATGGATGCGATCATGCAACTGAATGCACAAACCTATCCTATCTAAACTCAAGCTTGACCAGCCCGTCGATGCTGCATCCGAATACGCTTAATCAGTCGGTCGCATCCTTGGCGGGCATAGGCGGCCAAACCGCACAGCGCCTGGAAAAACTCGGTATCCGCACGGTCCAGGATCTGATTTTTCACCTGCCGCACCGCTATGAAGACCGCACGCGCGTCTACCCTATCGGTTCCTTGACGCCGGGCATGACCGTATTGGTCTGCGGTAAAGTCGAATTCACCGATATTCTGCCCCGAGGCCGGAAAAGCCTGGTCTGCCGCATCAGTGACGGAACCGGTTTTATCAGCCTGAAATTCTTTCATTTCAGCGCCAGCCAGCATAATGCGCTGCAGCCGGGCACTCTGCTCAGCTGTTTTGCCGAAGTGCGCAATGGCTTTGCCGGCCTGGAAATGGTTCATCCTGAATACAAAATCATATCAGGGCCGGACAGCTGCGTGACGGAAACCTGCCTGACGCCCGTTTATCCACTGACCGAAGGCCTCAGGCAGGCGACGTTAAGAAAAGCCATAAAACAGGCCCTGGCCATCTGCCTCCATGAAAGCCAGCTGTTGCCGGACTGGATTCCCGAGACGGTCTTAAAGCGCTACCGTTACCCTTCCTTGCTGGAGGCCATACAGACCCTGCATGCGCCGGACGAATCGATCTCGACGGCGGCGTTGCAAGACGGCAATGTGCCGGCGCTGAAACGGCTGGCGTTTGAGGAATTGCTGGCTCATCACCTGAGTCTCAGGAAATCGAGAAACAAGATCAAGACCTGGCATGCTCCGTGTTTTCCCATCAACCGGGTCATCAGCGAGCACTTTATCCGTGCCCTGCCCTTCGGCCTGACCCGCGCGCAACAGCGCGTCATCGCCGAAATCGAGGCGGATTGCAGCCGCAACCATCCAATGATGCGTCTGGTTCAGGGCGATGTCGGCTCCGGCAAAACCGTCGTGGCCGCCTACGCGGCCTTGCTGGCCTTATCGGCAGGCTTTCAGGTTGCGATCATGGCGCCGACCGAATTGCTGGCCGAGCAGCACTTCCGCAACTTCAGCAGCTGGTTCGAGCATTTCCAGACGCAGGTGGTGTTTCTGACCGGACAACTGAAAGGCAACCCGAGAAAAGATGCCCTGCAAGCGCTAGCCGACGGCAGCGCCGGCATCATCATCGGCACGCATGCTTTGTTTCAGGACAGCGTCAACTTTCACAAGCTGGGCCTGGTGATTATCGACGAACAGCACCGCTTCGGCGTGCACCAGCGGCTGGCGCTCAGGGAGAAAGGCCAGCAGACCGGGCTGCGTCCGCATCAGCTGGTGATGACAGCGACCCCGATTCCACGCACGCTGGCCATGCTGCAATATTCCGATCTCGATATCTCGATTATCGACGAGCTGCCGCCGGGCAGACAACCGGTGGTCACCAGCGTCATTCCCGCCGAGCGCCGCGACGATGTTATCGCACGCATCGACACGTGGGTCGCCCGAAAAAGGCAGGCCTACTGGGTGTGCACGTTGATCGAGGAGTCGGAAGTGTTGCAGTGCGAAGCCGCCGAGAAAACCGCCGAACGTCTGAACCAGGCCTTGCCGAATGTGCGCATCGGCCTGGTCCACGGACGCATGAAAGCGGCCGAGAAAGAGGCCGTCATGCAGGACTTCAAGCAGCATCATCTCGATCTGCTGGTCGCCACGACCGTCATCGAGGTCGGCGTCGATGTGCCCAATGCCGGACTGATGATTATCGAAAATCCGGAACGGCTGGGCCTGTCCCAGCTGCACCAGCTGCGAGGCCGGGTCGGCCGCGGCGAAGGCGACAGTTACTGTCTGCTGATGTACCAGCCGCCGCTGACCGATACGGCCCGCCAGCGCCTGGGTATTTTAAGGGACAGCAACGACGGCTTCGTGATCGCCGAGAAGGACCTGCAATTGCGCGGCCCGGGCGAGGTCATGGGCACACGGCAAACCGGCGCCATGCATTTTAAAATTGCCGATTTGTCCCGCGATTCGGATTTACTGGATAATATCCAGCAGATAGCCGACACTTTTTTTAACGAATCGCCCGAAGCCGTACAGCCGTTGATCGATCGCTGGCTGGGCGATGCGACAGACTATGCAGAGGTTTAGACTCGTTGACCACTAAAAGCTTTTTATTCACGCAGGAACCTGACTGGTTCGAGAACCGCCAGGGCACCCGTCATTGTCTACCGGAGGCCGTTCAGTCCTGGACCTATGAAGCCGGCTCCTTGACGCAGCGCCTGCGCAATTATTACGGCGATGCCGTTACCGTTAAAGTACTGCGGCAGCAATGGCACACGCCGTTTCTGAGTGAGCGCCGGCTGCTCAAGTTACGCGAAAACCGTTACAGTCTGATTCGTGAAGTGCTCATGCATGCGGACGGCAAGCCGCTGATCCTGGCCCGCACCATCATACCGGTCCGCACCCTCAACGCCGCCAAGCGCAGCCTGTCGCACCTGGGCAACCGCCCGCTGGGCGAAGTGATTTTTTCCTACCCCCGGCTCGAACGCAAGGAAATGGATGTCGCTATGATCAATCCAGTTATATGGACGCCGGCAGCGATTGCAGAAGCCGGCATAAATGGGCCGCTATGGGGCAGAAGAACCGTCTATGTCATTCGGCGCCGGCAGATGCTGGTCAGTGAGTTTTTTCTGCCGGGAGCATTGGAAATTTCATAAACTTACCTCGGCTTGATCGCACTGGGATGGCGGATCAGCATCGAAAAGCCGTTCCTGTTTTTATTGAGCCAGCCGCGAACTTCGATACTCCGCCCCAGATAGCTGTTCATGTCCGGAAACAAGGACAGCCATTTGCGCTCAATGCGTGCTTCGAACTGACTGGAAAATTCCAGATAGCTGTATTTGCGGCTGTTGCGGATCTTCATCACCCTGCCCACCAACCGAGTCCAGCCCGCATGCCCCTGGCCGGCAAGACGGCTGACCGGCATTACGGCATATTCGGCGCGCCGCCAAATGCCCAGCCCGGCCTGCTCGACCTGATCCTGGGCGTTCACCAGTTCCTCGACATATTGCAGATTGGGCGGATAAATATTGACGGTTGCCAACCCTGCCGCGACCAGTTGCAGATTGATATGTTCATTGTCCTCGGTAAACAGATGCGCCAGCGTTCTTTTGTATTTATCGGTTTTCTCGGTATCGGTTTCCAGACGGACCTTGCTGTTCCGCAGCTTATCGGTCAGCCAGCGCTTCGCCTCATCGCCGCCGGCCTGGGTGTCCTCGTTTTTATGCTGGACTTCCGGCGTATTGATGCCCAACAGTCGAACCCGGCGACCATCCTCCAGCAGCACCGTATCGCCGTCAAAAACTTTTTTTACCCGGTAGAATGAATAACCTGGCTGGATATCGACGATTTTCGCACCGGGCGATGGCCGATCGGAGAAATGCCGGTTGCCGCCGTCATCCCGCCATTGGTAAATTTCGGCGCCAGTCCAGGATGACCACGCCAATAATAAAATCAGTAAAAACCTCATGCACCTGCCTGTATTATAATGATTAAAATTTTTATCCATGCCAACCTGACAACCTGTGCCAATACTCATGCTCACGATCATTCAACGCGTCACCACCGCTAACGTCACCGTCAATAATGAAGTCATAGGCCAGATCGGCAAAGGCATTATGGCGCTGGTCGCCGTTGAAAGAGAAGACAGCGAAAAAGACGCTCAGCGCCTGCTTGAGCGCATGCTCAACTATCGCATTTTTGCCGACGACAATGATCGCATGAATTTGAGCTTGCGTGATATCGGCGGCGGCCTGTTGCTGGTCCCGCAATTTACCCTGGCCGCCGACACCAACAGTGGCAATCGCCCGAGCTTTACCCCGGCCGCGTCGCCGGAAAAAGGGCAACAGTTGTTCGGCTATCTGCAGCAGCTGGCAAGCGCCACTTATCCGCACGTCGAATTCGGCCAATTCGGTGCCGACATGCAGGTTGCACTGGTCAATGATGGACCGGTTACTTTTACGTTAAGGACGACAACCAACCGAAATAACTGAGTCTGGGCACTAGCAAGATAAAAAAATTCGACTAAAATGACTTTTTTAATAAAAAAAATTAAATGAGGTCATCATGCTTAAGGGAACTAAAGAAACACCGGTCGAATTTACCGGCAAGGCAGGCGAATATTTTGGCATCTGGATCGTCAATCTATTGCTGAGCATTATCACGCTGGGCATTTATTCCGCCTGGGCCAAGGTGCGGCGCAAAAAGTATTTTTACCAGAATACATTAATCGATGGCGTCGGCTTTGATTATCATGCCTCGCCTATCGCCATACTCAAAGGCCGCATCATTGCCTTCGTTTTCTTCATGGCTTATATCTTCAGCCAGCACATTTCGCCTTTCCTGCCTACGGTGTTTGCCTTCATCATTCTATTTTTAATGCCCTGGCTGGTCATACGGACGATGACTTTCAACGCGCGCAACTCCAGCTATCGCGGATTGCGCTTTGATTTTAACGGCGATATGCGCGAAGCGGCGATCGTCTTTATCGGCTTGCCGATACTGATCATTTTTACCCTGGGCTTGATTGTCCCTTACATGGTCATGCGCCAATCCCGCTATCTGATCCAGAATCACAAGTTTGGCCTCACCGCCTTCAGCATGGATGCGCAGGCAAAAGATTTTTACCAGATCTACGGAAAAGCCCTGTTGCTCTTGTTGGGCATAGGTGCAGCCCTCTCGGTTGCAGTGACATTGACGGTCGACCAGAATTTTTTATTGAACGCTGTCAATGACATGCGGACGGTAGAGACGTTCGCCAACTTCGGAATCATCATCGCGGTGTTCTTCCTGTTTTACTTCTTGGTCATACTAGGAATAGGCGCTTATATACAATCAAGAATCTCAAACCTGGTCTGGAATTCCACCACGCTCGGCAATCTGTCTTTCCACAGCCACTTGCGCGCCCGCGATATGCTCTGGCTGTATCTGAGCAATCTGCTGATCATCATCTGCTCGTTCGGCCTGCTGACGCCATTGGCACATATTCGCATGATGCGCTACCGGGCATCGCGCCTTAACCTGACAGGCGAAACCGATTTTGAGCGTTTCATTGGCGACAAGAAAGCCGATGTTAAAGCCACGGGGGCGGAAATGGCGGAAATGTTCGACCTTGATATTTCATTTGGATGATTAATTTTCAAGCGGATTACTTCGACGGTATCAGCGCGCGTGCCGTCAAGGTAGACATCGAAGCGGACAGCGACGGGCTTGCCTTTATCGCGCAAGGTGTCCGGCACCTCTTTCAGTTGGTGGATATACAGGTACAACCGAAACTTGGCCGCGCGCGGCGCGTGATCGAACTGCCGGACGGCGGTCGGCTGGAAGCTGAGGATATCGCCCTGCTGGAGGCGCTGAAACCTGATAAAAAGGCGTTCTTCTGGCATTGGCTGCACCGGCTTGAAAATCATCTGGGCTGGGCGCTGCTCGCTTTAATACTGACCATCCTGACAGGCTGGGCCAGCGTGCGCTTCGGTATTCCGGCACTGGCCGAACAGGTCGCGCACGCCATGCCGCCCGCCATGGAACGCCAGCTTGGCGAGCAGGTATTAGCCATAATGGACCACGAACAGTTGGGGTACTTTAAGCCCAGCCTTCTGGAACCGGCGCGTCAAACCGCTTTGAGCGCAAGGCTCAAGACTTTGTGCGAGCAACAACTTGATTGCCCCGCGTACAACCTGGAATTCCGGGGCGGCGGCCATATCGGCGCCAATGCCCTGGCTTTGCCTGGCGGCTACGTGGTCGTCACGGATGAACTGGTCGCCCTGGCAACAACCGATCAGGAAGTCATCGCGATACTGACGCATGAACTGGGCCATGTAAAACTGCGCCATGCACTGCGGCAAACGCTGCAAGGCGCCTTGTCCGGTCTGTTGCTGGCGGCGGTGACCGGCGATGTCGACTCCCTCGCCTCCGGCCTTCCGGCCGTGCTGCTGCAACTTCGTTACTCGCGCCAGATGGAAACGGAAGCCGATAGCTATGCCCTGGCATCGCTGCAGCGCGCCTGTGTGCCGCCGCACCTGTTCGCCGATCTGTTAAGCCGACTGGAACAGGAAGCGGGCGCCTTAATTCCCGAGATCGTGTCTTCTCATCCTGACAATCAAGCGCGAGTACAGCCTTTTCTCGAGGCAAAACTCGATTGCCTGCCAGCCCCTTCCCCTGCTCACTCAGTGCCTTAGCTTCTGTTACCAATCATCGGAACTGTCCTCATCATATGGTTGGGATTTAACATTTTTTGGAATCTTCGGCATGTTCGCCGTTCTGAGTAAAATCAAGGCACTGCCTAAAACAAAAAGCAGGACGATGATCAATAATATTATCCACATACAATACTCCTGAATTGACAGGCTCTATATTCGATTGCCCGGCGGCCCGGACCCTCTACCTGAGCGACAGTCTTGACCGGCCGGCCGCTAAGCTATCTCACTTAATCGTCGCAAATTACGATAGAATATATGGCAATCGATTCCATTGACACACATACCATGAAACAAGTTGAACTGCTTTCCCCCGCCGGCACCCTGAAAAACATGCGCTATGCCTTCGCATTCGGCGCCGATGCTGTCTATGCCGGACAGCCGCGTTACAGTCTCAGAGTGCGCAACAATGATTTTCTTGAAGACAATCTGGCCAAGGGTATTAGTGAGGCGCATGCGCTGGGTAAAAAATTTTTCCTGGCCACTAATGTGATTCCCCATAATGCCAAAATCAAAACCTTTCTGGCCGATATCGAACCGATTATCGCCATGAAACCGGACGCTCTGATCATGGCCGATCCGGGGCTGATCATGATGGTGCGCGAAACCTGGCCGGACATGCCTGTCCATCTGTCCGTGCAGGCCAATACGGTCAATTATGCCACGGTAAAATTCTGGCAAAGCATGGGCGTCGAGCGCGTGATCCTGTCGCGTGAACTGTCGCTGGATGAAATCGAGGAGATCCGCCAGCGCTGCCCCGACATGGAACTGGAAGTGTTCGTGCACGGCGCGCTGTGCATCGCCTATTCCGGCCGCTGCCTGCTGTCGGGCTATTTCAATCACCGCGATCCGAACCAGGGCACCTGCACGAATTCCTGCCGCTGGAAATACGACACGCTGCCCGCGCATGAAAACGCCGAAGGCGATTACGTGCTCGATGGCGGTGCCCTGTCCATG
Source organism: Methylobacter marinus A45 (assembly GCF_000383855.1). Classification (GTDB taxonomy): domain Bacteria; phylum Pseudomonadota; class Gammaproteobacteria; order Methylococcales; family Methylomonadaceae; genus Methylobacter; species Methylobacter marinus. Next base: position 2,880,209 of record NZ_KB912877.1, on the reverse strand, counting down.
GCTGATATCAGCACGGCCAGCTGCGGCGGCGCGGACCGGCACCCCCTGGCGGACAAAGTCTATTTCCTCGAAGAGGAAGGCCGCAAGGGCGAACTGTTGCCGGTCATGGAGGATGAGAACGGCACCTACATCATGAATTCGAAAGACCTGCGCGCCATCGAGCACGTGCAGCGGCTGGTGGAGATCGGCGTGGACAGCCTTAAAATCGAAGGCCGCACCAAGTCGCATTATTACGTCGCGCGCACGGCGCAGACCTACCGCCAGGCTATTGACGATGCGCAGGCAGGACGCCCCTTCCGGCCCGAACTGCTCGGCGTGCTGGAAAACCTGGCCAATCGCGGCTATACCGACGGCTTTTATCAGCGCCATCATACGCACGAATACCAGAACTATATCACTGGTTATTCGAAAAGCCATCAGCAACAGTTTTGCGGCGAAATCAGAAGTTATGACAAGGACAGCGGCCTGGCCGTGATCGATGTTAAAAACAAGTTTGCGGTCGGTGACAGAATCGAGCTGATTCTGCCGGAAGGTAACCGGGACATTACCGTGGAACGCATGCTGGACATGTACGGCCGCGATATGCAGGAAGCTCCGGGCGGCGGTTATGAAGTCAAAATACCGATGCCTGAAACCGCCAATAACCACGGCCTGATCGCGCGTTACTTCGCTTGATTCGTTAACCAATGGGCCGCCGGACCGGCAGCCCCACAGCCTGGATTTAGACTATGAATTTCACGACAGCCGACCTTTGCGATGCACATTCCGAGGAAGAACACTTCCAGATTGCCGAACCCCTGTTCAGATCCTATGGGGCGAATCCTGCCTTTTGCGGCCAAATAACCACGCTGAAAGTGTTCGAAGATAATGTATTGGTCCGGCAAACGCTGGAAGAAAAAGTGGACAACCGGGTATTGGTCGTCGACGGCGGCGGCTCGCATCGCTGCGCCTTGCTGGGCAGCAATCTGGCCAGGCTTGCCGTTGACAACGGCTGGCAAGGCATTATTATCTATGGCTGCGTGCGCGATTCCGCAATAATTGACCAACTGCCTATCGGCATACGCGCATTGCATACGCATCCGTTGAAAAGCCACAAGCGAGGCCATGGCGAACGCGACCAGCCAGTCTTTTTCGCCGGCGTCACTTTCAAAAAAGATCATTTTCTGTATGCCGATACCGATGGAATTATCGTATCGGATACGATGTTGAGTTAGAATAATCCCAAATTAACCAAGTAAAGAAGTCAAGATATGCAAATTGTACTCGCTAACCCTCGCGGATTCTGTGCCGGTGTCGACCGGGCTATCGAAATTGTGGATCAGGCCCTGGAAACTTTCGGGGCGCCGATTTATGTCCGCCATGAGGTGGTCCACAACCGAACGGTGGTTGAAGGGCTGAAAGAAAAAGGCGCTATTTTTATCGAGGATTTAACCGATGTACCGGTCGGCTCGTATCTGATCTTCAGCGCGCACGGCGTATCCAAACAAGTACAACAAGAAGCCGAAGAACGCAATTTGACCGTTTTCGACGCTACCTGCCCGCTGGTTACGAAAGTGCATCTGCAAGTCGCCAAGCACGCCAAATCCGACCGGGAAGTGATTCTGATAGGTCATGCCGGCCACCCGGAAGTCGAAGGTACGATGGGGCAATACGAAAAATGTACCGAAAACGGCGGCATCTACCTGGTGGAAACGCCGGAAGACGTTGAAAACCTGGAAGTCAACAATCCCGACAACCTGGCCTACGTCACGCAAACGACATTATCCATGACTGACACCAAAATCATGGTCGACGCCTTAAGAACACGGTTCAGCGGCATTCAGGAACAGAAAAAAGACGATATCTGTTACGCGACCCAGAATCGTCAGGATGCGGTCCATGAACTGGCCAAGACCTCCGATATCATCCTCGTCGTCGGCTCGCCCAACAGCTCCAATTCCAACCGCCTGCGCGAGATCGCCGAACAGCTCGGCAAACCTGCTTACCTGATCGATACGGCGCAAGACATGCGCCAGGAATGGTTTGACGGAATTAATGTAGTCGGCGTGACGGCCGGCGCCTCGGCGCCGGAGGTCCTGGTTCAGGAGGTCATCAATCAGCTCAAGCAATGGGGCGGCACATCGACTACCGAGATTCAGGGCATAGAAGAAAAAGTCGTGTTCTCCTTACCCAAGGAATTGAAAAAGCACATGAACTGACGGTGCGCCGGATGACTGCCACGGCAGTCATCCAATCCGGACTTTTCGCCGCCAATTGCTTCAAGTCATTGTTTTCATAAGAGCAATAATCAACCCGCAAAAAAGACTGGCCGCACAATATTATTTATTGCTAATATGTTTCTTATTTTTTTCAGGAGACGACCATGACCTTAACCCCAATGGATCTTGTTGCCCAGGCCAAACAACAGATTACTGAAATAAATATTGATGAAGCCAAAAACGAACTCGGAACGAGCCTGATCCTGGACGTCAGGGAACCGGCTGAATACGCGGCGGGCCATTTGCCCGGCGCCGTCAATATCCCGCGCGGGGTATTGGAATTCAAAATAGGCGCGCACCCCGATTTTCAGGATAAACAGGGCGAAAAAATCATTGTTTATTGCCAGACCGGCGGCCGTTCCGCCTTGGCTGCCGAAGCATTGAACAAAATCGGATACGGCAATGCCGTCAGTATGGCGGGCGGTTTCAAAGCCTGGACGGACAGCGGTAATAAAGTAAGCGCGTGACAGAACTCGAATCCGTACGTTTGGATAAGTGGCTATGGGCTGCGCGTTTTTTTAAAACGCGCAAGCTGGCCGCTGACGCCGTTTCCGGCGGCAAGGTTCATCTTAACGGCCAACGCACGAAACCTAGCAAGGAAGTCAAACCCGGCGCCACACTCTCGATCAGTAAAGATCACTATACCTGGGACATCACCGTTATCGCGGTCAGTGAGCAACGCCGCCCGGCCAAAGAGGCGGTCCTGCTCTATGAAGAATCCGCCGAAAGCCAGGCGAAACGCCAGCAGCAAATTATTCAGCAACGTGAACAGCGGGAATTATTCGGCCTGAGCTACAGGGAACACAAACCGAACAAGAAAGAGAGACGCCTGATTCACCGCTTCAAACAAGGGTGATTATAGACAGGTTGGCGGTTTGGGCAGCCCGGCCAGTTTGCAGGCATATTTTAAAGGGCCCTCGGGAAACAGTTTATGCAAATACCGGCTGTTGCCTTTTTCCTCGCCCAATGCCTTGGCAACGGCCTTGGTAAACACCCGCGCATTCGGCAAGTGCTTGAACTGCTGATAGTAATCGCGGATAAACCCGATGATTTCCCAATGCCGCTCATCCAGCTCGATATCGTCCAATTCGGCCAACCGCCTTGCGACCTCTTCATCCCAATCACCGGCATTGACCAGAAAACCCTGATCGGTTAAGTCCAGCTCCCGACCATGAACACTCAAGACCATGTTTGAATCACGTGATTGTTGACGGTCAACGCGACCAGCTCGTCATAACCGATGATATCGATGCCTTCGACCAGTTCATCCACGGCGATGCCGCGCACAGCCATATCTTCCGACAAGACGCACAGGCGGTTCGTGCTGAGCAGCTGCGTCAATGACGCGCTCAGCAGACCATTTTTCAGCAGCCTTAGCACGGCGTTTTCAAGAAACACGGCCACATCGCCGGTCTCAATGCGCTCCAGAACGGCCGCCTCTATCGGTGACTGAAAAACAAGATGCAGCATTGTCAGGCGCTATCCGTTAATTTAAGCCCTACAATGCCGGAAATGACCAGCGTAATCGACAGCAACCGGTACAGATCCGCCGATTCCTTGAACAGAAAGATGCCCACTATGGCCACGCCTACCGCTCCCATGCCTGTCCAGACCGCATAAGCGGTACCGAGCGGCAAGGATTTGATTGCCAGCATCAGCAGATAAAAACTGCTGCCGCCTGAAATCATGGTCAGAATACTGGGCCACAACCGGGTAAAACCCTCATTAAATTTAAGACTTAAGGCAAACACTATTTCCGCCAAACCTGCAGAAAACAACAGCAACCACGCCAACGCACACCTCTACTTCATACATAAAAAAATATCGCCTATTTTACAACAGGCAAGTCAATAGCATGCGAAATTTTAATGCCCACTGAGGATTGGGCCGTCAATAATTCCCTGTTTAATATAGGATGTGCCGACGGCAGGAGGCGCACTTGTGCCCTTTAGGGTATCATTCGCGAGCGATGCGATTTACTGCACGACCTTGAGCGCCTGCTTTTGGTCGGCACATCCCATGCAAGGTGTTAATTTCAGAAAGGCATTTTCAGCCAAATACTGAGAAAATCAAGTGATCCTGTTGAATTACAAGACTGAAAAGATAACGCCGATTTTTGAACCGGCGTTATTTGAACGAAAAAGACAAACACCCTGCCCTGGTTTAATAGCGCCGTCCATATCTGTCGTATTGATCATTCCGACTCAGAGCCGAGATCCGGCCGGAAACCTGATTCAGTTTCCTCTTTAAAATAGTGCGTTCGGGGCGGGTCAACACGCCGTCGCGTTTAAACCGGCTCTCAAGTCTGGCGATTTTCTGCTGCTGTTTCCTGAGGTTTTTTACTTCTCTCGGGGAAAGCTGTCCGCGACGAATGCCTTTCTCGATCTGCCGCTGATGCTGCTGCTGATGCCCATCAATCCAATCACCATGCCTGCCGTAATGGCGATAATCAGAAGCGTAATGCCCCCTGAAATCGGCCTGTGCAAATGATGCAAACAATAAACCCGCAAATAAACCGATAACTCTTAAACTTTTCATGGCAAACCTCCATCATTAGGGTTGACTGCAGATTAAAAGGCAAGGCATGAATGCAAACTGAACAGTACAGGAAGTGATAAAATTATTGCATGACGATTATCCTTCCCTCCGCACAACGCAAAATATACACGGTTACTCAACTCAACCGTGAAACCAGCCTGCTGCTCGGCGAGCATTTCCTGGCTATCCTGGTCGAAGGTGAAATATCCAACTTAAGCACACCGGCTTCCGGACATATTTATTTTTCCTTGAAAGATGCCAATGCCCAGATCCGTTGCGCCATGTTTAAGAACATGCGGCGCAGATTCGGGTTCAGACCAGAAAACGGCAAGCAAGTCATCGTCAAGGCGCAAGTCAGCCTTTATGAGCCCAGAGGCGATTATCAACTGATCGTCGAACAGATCGAGGAAGCCGGCGACGGTGCCTTGCGCAGAGCTTTTGATGCCTTGAAGCTCAAGTTGTCGATGGAAGGCCTGTTCGATGCCGCCAATAAGCTGAGCCTGCCGACCCTGCCGAATACCATCGGCGTAATCACCTCCCCGACAGGAGCCGCCATCCGGGACATACTGACTGTCCTGCGCAGGCGTTTCGCGGCAGTACCGGTCATCGTTTATCCGGTGGCCGTGCAGGGAGACAATGCCAGACATGAAATTGCCAGAGCCATAGACACCGCCAACAAACAAGCCCTGTGCGATGTGCTTATTCTTAGCCGGGGCGGCGGATCGCTGGAAGACTTGTGGGCTTTCAACGAGGAAATCGTGGCGCGCGCCATTTTTGCCAGCGACATCCCGATCATCACGGGCATAGGCCATGAAACCGATTTTACCATTGCCGATTTCGTCGCCGACCTGCGCGCGCCAACGCCATCGGCCGCCGCCGAGCACGCCGTTCCCGATCAACAAACCTGGCTGACGCAATTCGTTTATTTGGAATCCCGGCTGCACCAGCTGCTGCAACGCAAACTAAACCAGTCCCGACAGTCACTGGATTGGCTGCTCAAGCGGCTGCAACAACAACACCCGGGGCAGAAACTGACAAGAAACATGCAGCGCATGGATGAACTCGAATCGCGGCTTCATCAAGCCATGCACGTCAGACTGCGCCAGCATGCCCAGCTGCTGGAAGCCAAAACGGCCAAACTATGGCAACACATCCCCAGCGTTGCGATCAACAGCCATAAGCAGCGCCAACGTTACCTGAGCGAACGCCTGAACAGTGCCATCCGCCACCGCCTGGAGCAACTGAACCAGCGCCTGTTAAACGCCGGCCAGACGCTCAATGCCGTCAGTCCACTGGCAACACTGAACCGCGGTTATTCAATAACCAGTCATTTGCCGTCCGGAAAAATCATCACATCCACCGAGCAACTGAAAGCCGGCGATATCGTTCAGACCCGCCTTGCGCAAGGCCAAATCACGAGCCAAATCAAGACCATTGAATAGAATGGAGTGGAAATATCCTGACTATACCTGATGCGAATCATTTTATTTTTGTTGCGATAAACCCAAAACAACTATAAAGTTGCGCGATTTTATCGCGTGTCGGGTCACACAAGACACATAACCTGAATTGGGTTGTTGATACTATTATGCGAATACTGATTCTTGGCGCCGGCATGACCGGCGCCTCAGTCGCCGAGGCATTGGCGAGTGAAGAAAACGATATTGTTGTCATTGATTATAAAGCGCATCTGCTGGATGCTTTGAAAGAACGCTTCGATATTGCCACGGTTGTCGGCAATGCCGCGCATCCCAGCGTTCTGGAGCAGGCCGGGGTACACAATACCGACATGGTTATTGCCGTAACCGATCGCGATGAGACCAATATGCTGGCTTGTACGATCATCAACAAGCTCTATAGCCGCCCGAAAACGATCGCCCGCATCCGCGCCATCGATTATCTGCAAAATCCCAAACTGTTCGCTCCCGGCGGCATTCCTGTCGATATCGTGATCAGCCCCGAACAAATCGTCATGGAATCGATACGCAACCTGATTGAACTGCCGGGTGTTCTACAAATTACCGATTTCGCCGATGGCTTGGTGCGGCTGTTTTCAGTGAAAGTGGGCGCGGACGGCTTTTTAACCGGTAAAAAAATCAAGGAATTAAAAAAACGCCTGTCCGGCGGCAAAATTCGTATAGCGGCCATTTTCCGGCAAGGGCGGCCTTTGGTTGCCAACGGCGAAGCCTTTATCGCCACAGGCGATGAGGTGTTTATCGTGGCTCCGCGCAAGGAAGTGCAGCAGGTATTGAAAGAGCTTCGTAAACTGGAAGCGCCATTAAAGCGCATTATCATCGCCGGCGGCGGCCATATCGGCAAGCGCTTGGCGCTAGCGCTGGAAAAAGACCATCAAGTCAAAATAATCGAGCGGAATCCGGATCGTGCCCAGAAAATCGCCAATGATCTTGATCATACCGTGGTGCTGCAGGGCGATTGCACCGATGAATCCTTGCTGCTTGATGAGTCCGTCGATAAAACCGATCTATTCTGCGCGGTGACCGATCATGACGGCGAAAACATCATCTCGGCTTCCCTGGCCAAGCAATTAGGCGTACGCAAAGCAATATGCCTGCTTAACAATCGGTCTTACACAAAGTTATTGCCCGGCACGGGCATTGATGTGTCTGTCCTGCCCAACTTTGAAACGCTGGGCAGCATTTTAAAATACGTCAGGCGCGGCGACGTGGCGCGCGTCAGTTCCTTATGCGGAGGCACGGCCGAAGCGATCGAGGCCATTGCCCACATGGGTAATGGCCAGAATTCGGTGGTAGGACTGCAAGTGGACGCGATTCAATGGCCGGAAGGCATCGTGCTAGGGGCTTTGATTCGCAACCGCCAGGTTATTTCAATACACCACGATACGATCTTCGAGGAAGGCGATCATGTCGTCATGTTTGCACTGGATAAAAAACTGGTCACCTATATCGAGCAGAAATTCCAACCGCTCAACAAGTAGTTTTCCCAACAATGCCCTCTCTCATCATTGTGCAGGATTCTTGTTTCACCGCCGCTATACAACTTGTTATATTTCGAGTGCCATGGCATTCATCGCGGCCGCTACTTTAAACATATACACAATTTAAGCGTTTCCATGAATGTCATTTTCACTACCATCCATATTTTTGGCCTGATCACGATTGGCTTCAGCGCCTTGATGGCTACCTGCCTGATGACATCTTTTATCAGCCATGACGGCGCCATTATCGCTTTCTTTGAAGGTACAGGAATTACTTTACTGCTGGGCGCTTTAATGTTTTTTCCAACATTGCGAACACCTAAAAAAGTATCGCGGCAAACGAGTTTTCTGCTGGTGTCCATGACGTGGTCGTTGATTCCGGTATTTTGCACGTTGCCGCTGATAATCTATATGCCGGAAATCAGCTATATCGATGCGTATTTCGAGGCTGTCTCAGGCCTGACCACGACCGGAGCGACCACATTGACCGGACTGGATGATTTACCGATGTCGATTAATCTCTGGCGCCACGAATTGAATTGGGTCGGCGGCATGGGCATCATCATTCTGGCGGTAGCCATATTACCGATCCTCGGTATCGGCGGCATGCAGCTATACAAGGCCGAAGCGCCCGGCGCGGTCAAGGAGTCCGAGCTGCCGCCACGCATCGCGCAGACGGCTAAAGCGCTGTGGCTGGTATACGCAGGCTTCACATTAACCTGCATCATCGCCTTGAAATTGGCCGGCATGACCTGGTTTGATTCTGTCTGCCATGCGTTTTCCGCTATGAGTTTGGGTGGATTTTCAACGCACGATGCCAGTATCGGTTTTTTCGATTCGCCCGCCATTGAAATGGTGCTGACCAGCTTCCAGTTACTGGCGGCCATTAATTTCGCGACCCATTATATCGCCATCCGAAAACAGACCTTGAAACCTTATGCCAAGGATATGGAAGCGAGAAGCTTTCTGGCGCTGGTACTGGGAAGTTGTCTCGTAGCAGCTACGGTATTGTGGCACGCCGATACTTATCCTGACTTTCTCACGGCGTTACGCCATGCCGCTTTCAACATGGTCACCATCGCTACCTCTAGCGGATATTCCAGCCAGGATTTCAATCAGTGGCCAATTTTCGTGTCAATGTCGATGTTATTCCTGAGCTGTATTTCCGCTTCTTCCGGTTCCACCGGCGGCGGCATTCGCATGATCCGCACGATTATTCTAGTGAAACAATCACGTCTTGAGCTCTATAAATTCATCCATCCTTTTTCTATTAAACCGTTGAAAATAGGCACCAATATCATCAGTCATAATATTGTCGCGTCCGTGACAGGCTTTATTTTTCTGTATTTTATTATTATCGTTATTATGGTGTTCATGATGCTACTGAGCGGCATGGACTTCCTTACCGCGTTCACGGCCGTCATCGCCAGCTTTAACAACACGGGCCCCGGTCTCAATCAAGTCGGCCCCGCCGCCAATTATGCCGGCCTGAACGATTTCCAGACTGGCGTTTGCATCATTGCCATGCTGCTGGGCCGCGTGCAAATTTTCTCGATGATCATCCTGTTTGTGCCTGAATTCTGGAAAAAATAAGGCGGTCACTGCCTCTATCGTTCTAGCCTACGGTTTTGATCAAGGGCCATTTCCGCAGCACTTTATAGATCACACCCTCCGACGTGCCGCAGGATTCCATCAGGCAAAAGGAATCAGCGCGCCAAATGATGGGAGCGAACTCCTGCACGATAGCACGCGCCTGCCTGGCCAAGGTTATATGCGGCGTGTAAGGCCTCGTATCGGTTTCCACGCCGCAGTCCGCCACCGCTTGATCCAGCGCGTCCGCCAGGTCCACCACCTCATGCCCAAATTGCCGGCAGGTCAGGCATAAAATCCTGGGCCTGCTCCAATAGCTCAGCTGGTCAAAGGTCAACACGAAAGGCTCGGCCGAAATATCGGCGACGCGCTCCTTGATCATGGCTTCAGTCGCCTCATCGACATTGCCTAGAAATACCAGCGTGACGTGCAGATTTTGCCCAGATACCCATTTCATCCTTTTAGCTTCCATGGATGTCTGCAAGCGCATGAGGCCCTGCCTGGTTTCATCGTCCGGCCATAAAGCAAAAAACAATTTTTTCATTATTCATCTCTGTTAAATCATGTCGAGTTTCTTTGTATAAATATTCGGCTCCCCCGTCAAGCAAAGCACACTGCCACCGGCTTGCAACGCTCTAAAACGACAAAAGCCGCATCCCACTGACGCAGGATGCGGCTTTTTGTTTGCAGTAAGTAAATGCCTGAACTTACAGTTTAGCCAATACGGAGGCCACCGTTTCGCCCATCGCGGACGGAGTCGGACAAATCGTCACGCCCAGTTCCTTCAACATCGCAACTTTTTCGGCCGCGCTTTCGCCTATGGATGAAATGATCGCGCCGGCATGCCCCATGCGACGGCCTTCCGGCGCGGTTAAACCGGCGATATAAGCCACGACCGGCTTGCTCATGTGTTCTTTGGCGAACAGGCCGGCCTCCACTTCCTGGGGACCGCCGATCTCGCCAATCATGACCACGACTTTGGTTTCCGGATCCTGTTCAAATCTCTCCAGAATATCGCGGTGTGAGCTGCCGTTGATCGGATCGCCGCCGATACCGACCGAGGTGGAAACGCCTATGCCCAAGCGTTTCATCTGGTCGGCGGCTTCATAACCCAGAGTACCCGAACGGCCGACGATACCGACGTTGCCCTTCATATAGATGTGTCCAGGCATAATACCGAGCATGGCGCGCCCCGGGCTGATCGTGCCGGCGCAGTTAGGGCCGGTCAGCACCATTCTTTCTTCTTTCGGGAAGCGGCGCAGAAAGTTTTTCACTTTCATCATGTCCTGTGTAGGAATGCCGTCGGTAATGGCCACGCAATATTTAATGCCGGCATCGGCCGCTTCCATGATTGAATCAGCCGCGAAAGCGGGCGGAACGAAGATAATACTGGCCTCGGCACCGGCTTTCTGCACGGACTCCTTGACCGTATTGAAGACAGGCAGCCCCAGATGCGTCTGACCGCCCTTGCCCGGCGTGATGCCGCCGACGACATTGGACCCGTAATTAATCATATCCTGGGCATGGAAGGAACCGATTTTGCCGGTAAAGCCCTGAACAATAATGCGTGTGTTTTCGTTAATTAAAATAGCCATTTATAGTTTCCCCTAGCCTGCTTTTGCGACAGCTTCATTACGCGCCTGAACCGCTTTTTCAGCAGCTTCTGCCAATGTTTCTGCCGTAATGATAGGCAAACCACTCTCAGCAATAATTCTGCGGCCCTCTTCCACGTTCGTACCGGATAAACGCACGATCAACGGAATTTTCATGTCGATTTTCTTGACCGCCTCGACCACGCCTTCGGCGATCCAGTCGCAACGGTTGATACCGGCGAAAATGTTGACCAGCATCGCTTTGACGTTTTCATCGGCCAGTACCAGCCGGAAGGCTTTTTCGGTACGCTCGGCCGAGGCGCCGCCGCCGACATCCAGGAAATTGGCAGGCTCGCCGCCGGCTAGTTTAATCATATCCATCGTCGCCATGGCCAGACCGGCGCCGTTGATCATGCAGCCGATATCGCCGTCCAGGCCGACATAGCTCAAGCCACGGTCCGCCGCAGCCATCTCGCGCGCATCTTCCTGCGTCTTGTCGCGCAACTCGGCCACCTTGGGCTGACGGAACAGGGCGTTGTCGTCAAATCCCATTTTCGCATCCAGCGCCAGCAGCTCGCCGCTGCCGGTAATAACCAGCGGGTTGATTTCCAGCATGTTGGCATCCAGGTCACGCAAGGCACGGTAGCAGCCTTTAATGGTTTTGACGGCATGACTCAGCATGGCCGCATCCATGCCCAAGGCAAACGCCATTTCACGCGCCTGATAATCCTGCAGCCCTACCGCGGGCTCAATATAGATTTTGGTAATGGCTTCAGGATTGGTTTCGGCCAGTTCCTCGATCTCCATACCGCCCTGCGCGGAGCCGACCATGACGATACGTTCCGAGCCGCGGTCAACCAAAAAACAGAAATACAGCTCTTTGGCGATATCGGTTCCGGCTTCGACATACAGCCTTGAGCAGACTTTACCGGCCGGTCCCGTCTGGTGCGTGACCAGTCTTTTGCCTAACAGCGCTTCCGCGGCCGCCTCAACTTCTCTATCGCTTTTACAGATTTTAATGCCGCCGGCTTTACCACGAGCTCCCGAATGAATCTGTGCCTTGACAGCCCAAACATTGCCCCCGATTTCCCTGGAACGTTGCACGGCATCCTCAGGACTGTAAGCCATCCCACCTTCAGCGATTTTAACCCCGTAACCGCTTAAAATTTCTTTCGCTTGATACTCATGAATATCCACAGCATCTCTCTCTTTAATATTTGAAAATTACCAGCACAGGCCGTAAATCAAGTACGGCTTGTCTCTGTTGTTAGTTATTTTTGCTTTTCGCGGCAATGGCTTCGGCCGCCCTGACCACATTGTTCGCCATTCTTTCCGAAGCGGCGTCGATCAGGCGACCGTCCAGTGCCGCCGCGCCTTTGCCCTGTGCGGCCGCTTCTTTTAGCGCGGCTAATATGCGTTGCGCTTTCTCGACTTCAGCCGCGGGCGGTGTAAATACATCATTGGCCAATTCCACCTGAGACGGATGAATCGCCCATTTGCCCTCGCAGCCTAGCGCGGCCGCCCGTCTTGCAGCCTGCTTATAGCCGTCGGGATCCTTGATATCGCCGAACGGCCCGTCAATAGGCCGCAGGCCGAATGCGCGGCAGGCGACGGTCATGCGGCTGATCGCGGCATGCCATTGATCGCCCGGATAATCAGGATTCAGCCCGCCGATGTTGGTGGTTCTGGCGCGATTACTGGCCGCATAGTCGGCCACGCCGAAATGCAGGGCCTCCAGACGGCCGGTCGCGCCGTTGCGCGCGATATCTTCGACATTGGCCATGCCCAGCGCCGTTTCAATCAGCGCTTCGATGCCGATTTTATTTTTCAGCCCCTGCTGCATTTCCAACTGATTGAGCATTGCCTCAACCATATAGACATCGGCATAAACGCCGACTTTCGGAATCAGGATGGTGTCAATTTTGCTGCCGGCCTGTTCGACCAGATCAACCACGTCGCGAACCATGTACTGAGTATCGAGGCCATTGATACGTACTGAAACGGTAACCCCATGCCCTTTCCAATCCAGATCATTGATCGCTTCGATGACATTTTTGCGCGCCTGCAGCTTGTCATCGGGAGCAACCGCATCCTCAAGGTCAAGAAAGATGAAATCCACGCCGCTCTTCATCGCTTTTTCGAACATGCCGGGGTTTGAGCCCGGAACCGCTAATTCACAGCGCTGAACTCGTTGAACTGACGCTTCATATAATGTGTGACTCATTGATACCTTCCAACTTTATTATTAAACTAGGGCCCTGATTTCAGTGCTTAAATGGCCTTCCCCGGCCTAAACCGGACATAAATCAACCCAACATTTTACTTTCAGAGTCGTCAAAGTCAATTTTTAAAGCGCATTTTACCAATCAAATCTTGCTGATTTATAGCGGCTATGTCATGATTGGCCATTTTTCGAGCCTTAAAAGGCTCAACCTTGTTTTATTCAACATCCAACTATTAAATTATAAAGAGGCGATACAATGGCTGGTCGTAACCACCTATATATTCCTGGCCCGACTAACGTGCCAAGTGAAGTTCTGAATGCTATGCATGTCAACATGGAAGATCATCGCTCACCCATCTTCCCCAAGCTGCTGAAGCCTCTTTTACAGGACCTGAAAAAAGTATTTAAAACAGAAACCGGGCAAGCATTTGTTTTTCCGGCCACAGGCACAGCGGGCTGGGAAATCGCCTTAACCAATACCTTAAATCCAGGCGATAAAGTATTGATCTATCGTTTCGGCCAATTCAGCCATTTATGGGCCGAAATGGCAAAACGCCTGGGCTTTGATGTCGAAATCCATCAGGAAGCCTGGGGCAAAGGCATTCCTCTGGATAAACTGGAAGCCCGTTTAAAAGAAGACAGCCAGCACGAGATCAAAGCCGTTCTGGCGACCCACAATGAAACCGCAACCGGCGTTACCAGCGACATCGGCGGCGTCCGCAAAGCCATGAACGCCGCCAACCACCCGGCACTGCTATTCGTTGACGGCGTCAGCTCGATTGCCAGCCTGGATTTCCGCATGGATGAATGGGGCGTTGACGGCGCCATCAGCGGCTCGCAAAAAGGCTTTATGCTGCCGGCCGGCGGTGCTTTCGTGGCTTTCAGCCAAAAAGCCCTGCAAGCCTGTGAAACATCCACTTATCCACGCTGCTTCCTGGACCTGAAAGACCAGATGTCGGCGAATAAAGACGGCTATACTCCCTACACCCCTTCACTGCCGATTTTATACGGTTTGCGCAAAGCGCTGGACCTGTTATTCGAGGAAGGACTGGAAAATGTGTATGCGCGCCACCACCGCCTGGCTGAAGGCACACGTAAAGCCGTTGAGGCATGGGGGTTGAAATTATGCGCGCAACCCGGTTTCGAATCCGACACCGTTTCCGCGATCGTCGTGCCGGAAGGCAAGGATGCCCGCGATGTGATCAGCACGGCATTCAACAAGTACAATATCTCACTGGGCGCGGGCCTGTCTGAAGTAGCCGGCAAAGTCTTCCGTATCGGCCATGTCGGCGATATGAATGATGTATCCATGCTGGGCGCGATCGCCGGCGTTGAAATGGCGATGCTCGATAACGGCTTCGATATCAAGCCTGGCTCAGGCGTTGCCGCGGCGATTGAATATTACCGGTCCACGGCAAAATAACGCGACGGCCTAATCAGCAGGAAACCCAAACAAAGGCATCCCGTTAATAACGGCGATGCCTTTGTGCTTTATAGCGTTATATTTTCAAATCGAAAACAATCCCTATAAGTTGCTTACCTGGAGGATATTAATGAGCAAACCCAAAGTCTTCATCACGCGCAAGTGGCCCGAGTCCGTTGAAGCCAAGCTGAAAGAGCTTTATGACGTTACCTTAAACGAATACGACCGTCCGCTGTCCGCCGCTCATTTCAGAGACGCGCTGCAACACTACGATGCCGTATGCCCGACCGTTTGCGATTCATTCCCCGCGGAGGTCATCAATGTCCCGAACAAGCGCTGCAAAATCCTGGGCAATTTCGGCGTCGGCTTCAACCATATCGATATCAATGCCGCAAAAGAACAGGGACTGGTCGTCACCAACACCCCGGGCGTATTAACCGAAAGCACCGCCGATATCGCCATGACCCTGTTATTGATGTCGGCGCGGCGCGGCGCCGAAGGCGACCGCTTGGTCCGGGCCCGGCAATGGACCGGCTGGTGCCCGACGCATATGATGAGTTCCGATGTCACGGGCGCCGCATTAGGCCTGATCGGATTTGGCCGCATTGCCCAGGCCATGGCGCGAAAAGCTCATCATGGCTTCAACATGAAAATCTATTACTTCAGTCCCCGAGCCGCGGATCAGCATGTCGTTGACGATCTGGACGCGACACGCTGTGAAACACTTGAAGAGCTTATGCAGGTTTCCGACTACGTTTCACTGCACTGTCCAGGCGGTGCAGAAACGCATCATTTAATCAATGAACAGCGACTCAGCCAGATGAAGCCGACAGCGCATTTGATCAATACCGCGCGCGGCGACGTCGTCGACAGCAAGGCCTTGATCAAGGCATTGAAAGAAAAAAGAATAGCCGGCGCTGGCCTCGATGTCTACGAAGGCGAACCTGACATTGACGAAGGCTTTCTGTCGCTGGAGAATGTTTCGCTGTTACCGCATTTAGGCAGTGCTACGATTGCCACGCGTACGGCGATGGGTGAAAAAGTACTGGAAAATCTGGCGGCCTTTTTCGCCGGCCAGGAACCGCCCGACCGGATGGCTTGATTAAAAAAGGGCGGTATAGCCGCCCTTTTTTATTGTCGACGGAAAGAGGTTCAGAACAAATGCCTGACCGAATCCCTCTCTTCTTTTAATTCGGCTTCGGTTGCCCGCATTCTCTGCATGCTGAACTCGTTGATCTCGAGCCCCTTGACGATATTGATCTGCCCATCGACGACGGTCACGGGATAAGAATAAACCAGACCCTGCTCAATGCCGTAACTGCCATCCGACGGTATCGCCATGCTGACCCAGTCCCCTTCCTTGGTACCCAGCGCCCAGTTGTTCATCTGATTGATCGCGGCATTGGCCGCCGATGCCGCGCTGGATTGCCCTCTTGCCTTAATAATGGCGGCGCCGCGCTGCTGCACGGTCGGTATAAATTCTTTTACAAACCAGTCATGCTCAACCAGTGACAAGGCATCCTGCCCCTTGACCTTGGCATGATGCAGGTCGGGATACTGCGTGATGGAATGATTACCCCAGATAATCATGTTTTTCACATCGGACGGCAGCACGCCGCATTTTTCGGCTAATTGGCTAAGTGCCCGATTGTGATCCAACCGGGTCATGGCGGAAAAATTCTCCGGCTTCAAATCCGGCGCGTTCTTTAGAGCAATCAAGGCATTGGTATTGGCCGGATTGCCTGTCACCAGTATTTTTATATTCCGGTTGGCCACTTCATTCAAGGCCTTGCCTTGCACCGCAAAAATTTCCGCGTTAACCTCCAGCAAGTCCTTGCGCTCCATACCCGGCCCACGCGGACGCGCGCCAACCAAAAAAGCATAATCGACATCCCGGAACGCTACTTTGGGGTCGGCGGTGATTTCTATACGATGCAGCAGCGGATAGGCGCAATCCTTCAATTCCATCACCACACCCTGTAAAGCTTCCATGGCTTGGGGAATTTCCAGTAAATGCAAGACGATCGGCTGTTCGGGACCGAGCAACGAACCCGCCGCCAAGCGAAATAGCAATGAATAACTGATTTGTCCTGCCGCACCAGTAACCGCGATATGAACGGGTGTTTTCATCTGTTTTTTCCTAATTTCTATAATGTTTTCGGAACCCATGCACAAGTTCCAAACGATCGGAAATCATATAGCATCCAACTTTACTTATATTCCCGACACCACACATCTGTGTAATACCCATATCATCCATACTACATGACTACAGCATAATATTGATTAAATGATAACGAAAAGCCCACGCTCCACGCAACCTTATAAGCCCTTGCCCGGCAAATCATCCCCAACGACGAGCACAGCCTCCCTACACCGCATAAAGTAATGCTTAAATGGAGCACTTAAGACTTTATCGAGTATAATGCCGCGGTTTACGAATCGTATTAACGGGTAATTTTCCAAACCACTCTTAGGTAAGTTAATGAAAAAACTGCTATTCCAATTCGATACAGACGCTCACCCCTCCGTTTTCGATACTGTTGTAGGCTATGATGGCGGCGCGGATCATGTGATCGGGTACGGAGGACTGACACCTGACAACATCACTTCCCTGGTGGAAGGCACTATTTTCACACGCGCACCTAAGGAAAAGAAAAACACCGCCATTTTCATCGGCGGCAGCGACATGGTCGCCGGCCAGGAATTATTTACCGCCGTACAAAAACATTTCTTCCCCGGCTTTCAGGTCTCCATCATGCTGGACAGCAACGGCAGCAACACGACCGCCGCGGCAGGCGTGGCCAAACTGGCAACCAGCGGCACCATCGCCGGCAAAAAAGCCGTGGTATTGGCCGGCACAGGCCCGGTGGGCCAGCGCGCGGCTGTCATGCTGGCGCAGGAAGGCGCCGAAGTCTCGCTGACTTCCCGCTCGCTGGAGCGGGCCGTCCAGGCCTGCAATGCCATGAAAGCGCGCTTCGGCGTTGACTTGACGCCCGTTGAAGCAGCCGATAACGAGGCCAGGGCCAAAGCCATCGAATACGCGAACATTGTTTTTGCGACCGGTGCCGCTGGCGTCGAACTGCTCACAGTGGACCAGTGGCAGGACAACCCCCATATCGAAATGATGGCCGATGCCAATGCGACGCCACCGATCGGCATCGGCGGCACCGACATGATGGATAAAGGCATCGAACGCCACGGCAAGGTCATCTGGGGAGCTATCGGTTTCGGCACGTTGAAACTGGCTTTACACCGCGCCTGCATTACTAAACTGTTCGAAGATAACAGACAGGTTTTTGATGCCGAAAACATCTTTGCTCTCGCGATGGAAATGGCCTGATCGCCTTATCGAAAAATATGAGCAATTTTGTCAATCCCGCTTCAATCGATGCCATGAGAAAAGATGCGCTCAGCATTTTTCAAGCCGGCATTGAGGCTGCCGACCCTTACCTGGCCGTCAAGCGCTGTCTTACTGTTGCCGATCATCATATCGAAATCCGGTTAAATTTAAATGACAGCAATCAGAAACGCCTGGGCAGATGGACAAAAGTCCATTTGATCGCCTTCGGCAAGGCCGCCTGCGCCATGGCCCGGGCCGCGCAGGAAATTATTCCGGCGCCGCTGCTGGCGGGCCGAGGCATTGCCGTGACCAACCACGAAAACGAAGCGACCGTCGATCATTTTAAAGTAATCGGCGCATCGCATCCGCTGCCCGATGCGGCCGGTCTCGAAGGCGCGCGCCTGATTGCCGATCAGGCAGGCAACGCGCAAAAGGATGAACTGGTACTGGTACTGGTCAGCGGCGGCGGTTCGGCGCTGATCCCCTACCCGGCCTCCTCGATTACACTGGAGGATAAAATTGCCACGACGGACCTGTTACTGGCCTGCGGTGCCAACATCAACCAGATCAACTGCGTGCGCAAGCATTTATCCCTGATCAAGGGCGGCGGCCTGGCTAAAATGGCGGCGCCGGCCGATCTGCACGCGCTGGTTTTATCCGACGTTCTGGGAGATGATCTGAGCGCCATCGCCAGCGGGCCTACCGTGCCCGACGCGACGACATTCGCCGATGCCATCGATGTCTTCAAATCCAAAGGCGTCTGGGACAAGGTACCCGCCAACGTTCAACGGTATCTGGAACAGGGCCGGCGGGGCCTTGTGCCCGAGACGCCGAAACCGGGCGACAAAATATTTAACAATACCGGCCACACGCTGATCGGCAGCAATGCCATCAGCGTCGGCGCCATTATGAAAGCATCCGAAGCCCTCGGTTATCAACCAACACTGTACAGCGATCATCTCTGCGGCGAGGCCAGGGACGAAGCTGAAAAATGGGTCATCCATGCCAAACGGCTCATCGCTAACGGCATCGACAAACCGGTTGCCCTATTAGCGGGCGGTGAAACCACGGTCACCTTGAAAGGCAACGGACGCGGCGGCCGTAATCAGGAGATGGCGCTGGCCTTCGCCTGTGCCGCCGAACAACACGGCTTAACCGGCAACTGGGTCTTCCTGAGCGGCGGAACCGACGGCCGTGACGGTCCGACCGACGCAGCCGGCGGCCTGGTCGACCCGGGCTCGATCCGGCGCATGAAGGACAGCAGTATCGACCCTGCCGCGCTGCTGGATAATAATGATGCCTATAACGCCTTAAATACCGCCGGCGACTTACTTGATACGGGCGCAACCGGGACCAATGTAGCCGACTTGCAGGTACTGCTGATCCATCCATAATTTTGCATACAATAGAACTCTATATCGGGAGACATAAATGTTTAAAAAATCCATGACAATCGCCGGCTTTGATGATGAATTATTCCAGGCGATGGAAGAAGAGCGTCGCCGTCAGGAAGATCACATCGAACTGATTGCCTCCGAAAACTACACCAGTCCGCGTGTGATGGAAGCGCAAGGTTCCCAGTTGACCAACAAGTATGCCGAAGGCTATCCCGGCAAGCGTTATTACGGCGGCTGTGAATTTGTCGACAAGGCCGAGCAACTGGCGATTGACCGTGCCAAGGAACTGTTCGGCGCCGATTACGCCAACGTCCAGCCCCACTCCGGCTCGCAAGCCAACATGGCCGTGTTCATGGCCCTGGTTCAGCCCGGCGATACGATTCTCGGCCTGGCGCTGTCCGACGGCGGCCATTTGACGCACGGCGCCAAACCGAACTTTTCCGGCAAAATCTACAATGCCGTACAGTACCATCTGGATCCGGCCACCGGCCTGATCGATTACGACGAAGTCAGACGTCTGGCGCAGGAACACCGCCCTAAAATGATCGTGGCCGGTTTTTCCGCCTATTCGCGCGTCATGGACTGGGCGCGCTTTCGGGCAATCGCCGATGAAGTCGGGGCTTATCTGTTTGTCGATATCGCGCATGTAGCCGGCCTTATTGCCGCCGACCTGTACCCCAACCCGATGCCTTATGCCGATGTCGTCACCAGCACCACGCATAAAAGCCTGCGTGGCCCCCGCGGCGGCCTCATCCTGTGCAAAAGCAACCCGGACCTGGAAAAAAAGCTCAATTCCAATATCTTCCCCGGTATTCAGGGCGGTCCTTTAATGCATGTCATCGCGGCAAAAGCCGTGGCTTTCAAGGAAGCCATGCAGCCTGAATTCCGCGCTTATCAGCAACAAGTGATCAAAAACGCCAAAGCCATGGCCGAAGTGTTCATGAATCGCGGCTTCGATGTCGTGTCGGGCGGTACCGACAACCACCTGATGCTGGTTTCGCTGATTCCCAAAGGCATTACCGGCAAAGCCGCCGACGCCGCCTTGGGCAGAGCGCATATTACCGTCAATAAAAATGCCGTGCCTAACGATCCTGAATCGCCGTTTGTCACCAGCGGCATTCGCGTCGGCACACCGGCGCCGACATCGCGAGGCTTCAAGGAGCCGCAAATGATCGAAATCGCCAATTTGATGTGCGACGTCATGGAAAACATGGACGACGAAAACGTCATCGCCGCGGTACGCGAAAAAGTCAGCATTCTGTGCTCTCGTTTTCCTGTTTACAGTGAATAAACCATAAACAGTTCAGGTTTTTACCCGGCCTGCTTCATTGCCAATGAAGCAGGCTTTTTGCGTTTATCGAATTTAAAAAAATTACATCAGATCGGGAGGTAGTATGTCTGATATTGAAATCGCCCAGAAAGCAAACATGAAGCCCATCATCGGGTTGGTTAAAGAACAATACGGTATCGATGCCGAGCATCTGGATCCTATCGGTCATTACAAAGCGAAAATGTCGCTGGAATACGTCAACAGTCTGAGCGATAAAAAAGATGGCAAGCTGATTCTGGTGACCGCGATCAGCCCGACACCGGCCGGCGAAGGCAAAACCACCACCACGGTGGGCCTCGGCGATGCCCTGAACCGTATCGGCAAAAAAGCCATGATGTGCCTGCGCGAACCCTCTCTGGGCCCCTGCTTCGGCGTCAAAGGGGGCGCTGCCGGCGGCGGTTATTCGCAGGTCGTGCCGATGGAAGACATCAACCTGCATTTTACCGGCGATTTCCATGCCATCGGCGTGGCGCACAATCTGCTGTCTGCTCTGATAGACAACCACATCAACCACGGCAACGAACTGGACATAGATCCCCGGCGCATCCAGTGGAAACGCGTCGTCGACATGAATGACCGCGCCCTGCGCAATATCGTCGTCGGCATGGGCGGCCCGGCCAACGGTTATCTGCGCGAAGACGGCTATGACATCGTCGTCGCTTCCGAAATCATGGCGATTTTATGCCTGGCGACCAGCCGCGCCGACCTGAAAGAGCGCCTCGGCCGCATCGTGATCGGCTATAAGTCCGACAAAGTGACGCCGGTCTATGCCCGCGACCTGAAAGCGCACGGCGCGATGGCGGCCCTGCTGAAGGATGCGATCAAGCCGAACCTCGTGCAGACGCTGGAAAACAATATCGCGATCATTCACGGCGGCCCGTTCGCCAATATCGCGCACGGCTGCAACACGGTCACGGCCACCAAAACCGCCCTGAAACTGGCCGACTATGTAGTCACCGAAGCCGGCTTCGGCGCCGACCTGGGCGCTGAAAAATTCATCGACATCAAATGCCGCATGTCCGGCCTGAAGCCGTCGGCCGTCGTATTGGTCGCGACCGTCAGGGCGCTGAAATTCCATGGCGGCGTCGCCAGGGAAGAGCTGAATGTCGAAAACCTGGCGGCCTTGGAAAAAGGCTTTGAAAATCTGGAACGCCACCTGAGCAATATCAACAACCATTACGGCCTGCCCTGCGTGGTCTGCATCAATCATTTCACCTTCGATACCGATGCCGAAATCGCGTTGCTGAAAGCCAAATGCGAAGCCCTGGGCGCCAAATGCGTCGTTTCCAGGCACTGGGCCGAAGGCGGCGCCGGCGCCGAGGAACTGGCCCGGGAAATCATCAACATCGTGGACAGCCACGACCCCGAATTCAGCTATGTTTATGACGAAAACCTGAGCCTGTGGGAAAAAATCGAAACCATCGCCACCAAGCTGTACGGCGCGGCCGGCATTACGGCCAACGCCAAGGTCAAGGCGCAACTGGCGGCCTGGGAAGCCGACTACGGCAAATTCCCGATCTGCATGGCGAAGACGCAGATGTCATTCTCTACCAATCCGAATGCCAAAGGCGCGCCTACCGGCCATACGGTCGAAATCAGGGATGTCAGGCTAGCCAACGGCGCCGGTTTCATCGTCGCCATCGCCGGCGACATGATGACCATGCCGGGCCTGCCTAAAGTGCCGGCCGCGGAACGCATCGACATTGACGATGACGGCAGAATCACCGGCTTGTTTTAACCTTAGCCGGCCCGATTAGCCTGAAAAAAAAGCCTCTGACGGTTAACCGTCAGAGGCTTTTTTATTTGTACCAGAGCCTGTAGGGCGGGTTAGACGCGCTAATCACCGAATCTTCCGCCAGCAACCACCCTCCGCGCGTCGTAACCCGCCTTTCGGTAACCGCGCCTATTCCATGCCTGAACTTCCACCGGAGCCGCCCATTCTCGAAGACAGCTTCCTAAACGAACGTGAATCCTCAAAAAAGGCGGGTTACGGCGCGCGGGAAATTCAGTGGCAAATTTAACATGGAGGACTTGCGCGTCTAACCTGCCCTACGCTATAGAATTAACCGGCATAATAGGCGTTGAGTCCTTGCATAACCGCCTCTTTATCGATATCCGCACCCATGTTGATCATGGCATCGGCAAAGCGGCCGACGATGTCGCCAATCGCCTCAACGGTCAACTGATTCAGGATGCCGATCCGTATTTGCACAGGCTCCGACAAGGTGGTCCAGATGGCAAAGCCTTCGGCGCGACACTTAGCAACCAGCTCTTTTTCCTTACCCGCCAGGCTGCCGGGCAAGTTCAAGACGACCAGGCTGGTCATATTAGACGTGACTTCGCAGCCCATGGCCTGAACGGCTTGTTTCAGCGCGGCCTCATGGTAGGCATAATCGAGTGCCTTTTGCTTCACCGTGTGTGTCAGCAGGATGCGCAAGGCTTCATGGAAAGCCGCCACGGCATAAGACGAATGCGTGCGATGATAGGCCGCCGCCGCATCCTGACCATCAATGATGCCCCAGTGGCGCGCTTCCAGAATAGGATGGTGCACATAAGTATAGCAGCCGCGTCTGGTTAAAAGATTGATCGCTTCATCGCGGAAACTGACCGGCGCATAAGTCAACGGCAGGCTCAACACGCCTTTCTGCGGACAAGACGCCCAGGCGACGATAGCCGGATAGTCATCGATGCTGAAATCGGCGACACCCAGGCTGGATACCGCATCGACAATGCCCATGACGCCGTGTCTGGCGCAGGCATCGTTAAATCCTTTCAGGTCATTGACGCGGCCGCTGCCGGTTTCCCAGTGCGCCATAAAGGCCCACATCGGTTTGTGTTTGGCCAATTCCGCCTCGACCGTTTCGCCGCTCACGGATTGCCCATGCGGCACATTGACAATCGTCACATTGGCCGGTTTCGGATTCAGGGGATCAGCCGCCAAATCCTGGACGCTGGAAGCCTTCATGCGAATCGCCTGCCCGTCGATGCCGCTGAAAGTACCGTTAATGAATGCAACGACTTTATCACCGGGAAGAATCAGGCTGAATACACAATCCAGACCGCTGAAACCGGTACCGGCAACACCGTAGGTATAGGTATTTTTTGTGCCCCATGCTTCGCGCAGCATTTGCTTGGCTTCAATCATGCCTCTCACCACATCGGCCTGCATGTGATCGGCAACGCCGGTTTTGCACAGGCGATCGAGTACTCTGGGATCTGTATTACCAGGACCTGGGCCCGCGGCTAAAGTATTGGGGATTTCCAAAGCTGGAAAAATAGTCATTAAAAAAACTCCTATATAATTACTGAATAACGAGAGAATAGAGACAGAACCAATCCAACGTGCCTATCACTCAAGCACCAGCCTTACAATTCAAAAAGCCGGCTATCATACCAAAAACAGATCGCGCGGTCTTGCAAAAACCCGCCAATTACCTGTTTATGAACCAAAAACGGCTTATCCACAAGCGCTTCCGCCTTACTGCACCAGACTCAACAAAATACCGGCCGCGACCGCCGAGCCGATGACGCCGGCCACGTTCGGGCCCATGGCATGCATGAGCAGGAAGTTGTGCGGATTGCTCTCCAGGCCCAGCTTGTTGGCGACGCGCGCCGCCATCGGCACGGCCGAAACGCCGGCCGCGCCGATCAGCGGGTTGACCAGGGTCTTGCTGAACTTGTTCATCAGCTTGGCCATCAGCACGCCGGCGGCCGTGCCGATCGCGAACGCCGCCGCGCCCAGGGCCAGGATCCCCAGGGTCTCCATCTGCAGGAACGCCTCGGCGCTGAGCTTGGAGCCGACCGACAGCCCCAGGAAAATGGTCACGATGTTGATCAGTTCGTTCTGGGCGGTCTGGCTCAGGCGGTCGACGACGCCGCAGGCGTTCATCAGGTTGCCGAGCGCGAACATGCCGACCAGCGGCGCCGCCGACGGCAGCAGCAGCGCGGTCAGGCCGATCAGCAGCAGCGGGAAGACGATCTTTTCGCTGCGCCCGACCGTGCGCAGCTGCTGCATCTCGATGCGGCGCTCGGCTTCCGTGGTCAGGGCGCGCATGATCGGCGGCTGGATCAAGGGCACCAGCGCCATGTACGAATAGGCCGCGACCGCGATCGCGCCGAGCAGTTCCGGGGACAGGCGCGAGGCCACGTAGATCGCGGTCGGCCCGTCGGCGCCGCCGATGATGGCGATGGCGGCCGCGTCCTTCAGCGTGAACTCCAGGCCCGGCACGATGTTCAGCGCCAGGGCCCCGAGCAGCGAGGCGAAGATGCCGAACTGGGCGGCGGCGCCCAGCAGCAGGGTTTTCGGGTTGGCCAGCAGCGGCCCGAAGTCGGTCATGGCGCCGACGCCCATGAAGATCAAGAGCGGGAACAACCCGGTCTTGATGCCGAAATACAGGTAGTACAGCAGGCCGCCCTCGTCATTGAGGCCGGCCACCGGAATGTTGCTGAGAATGGCGCCGAAGCCGATCGGCAGCAGCAGCAGGGGTTCGAAGCCTTTCTTGATGGCCAGGAACAGCAGCAGGAAGCCGACCAGCATCATGAGCGCCTGGCCGCCGGTGATATTGTACAGGCCGGTGCTGTGCCAGAGTGAAAGCAGATTGTCCATCGGATGTGTCTCGTCTGATAATCAGGGAAGCCCCGCCGGCCGGGCGCTCGCCGCGGGGCGAGGCGGCCGCCGGGGCTGTTGTTGTTATAGGCTGATCAGCGTGTCGCCGACGGTGACGGCGGCGCCTTCCTTGACGTGCACGGCGGACACGATGCCGCCGGCTTTCGAGCGCACTTCGGTTTCCATTTTCATCGCTTCCATGATCACCACGACATCGCCCTCGGCGACGGCGCTGCCGGTCTGCACCAGCACTTTCAGGATGGTGCCGGCCATCGGCGCCTCGATCGCCGCGCCGTTGCCGGCCGTGGCCGGGGCGCTGACGGCCGCGGCCGGCTGCACGCTCAGGGCGCCACCGCCGGGGCCGACCGCGACGTTGTAGTGGCGGCCGTCGACGTTGACGCTGTAGGTTTCCACGGCCGGCGCGGCGCGGGCCGCGACCGGCGCCGGCGGGGCCACGGCCACGCTGCCCGGCGCCGGTTCGAAGGCGGCCGGGTTGCCGCGGTTGACCAGGAATTTCCAGCCGACCTGCGCGAACAGGCCGTTGATCAGCGCGTCCTCTTCAATGTGTTCGCTGAGCGTGACGCCCTCGGCGCGGGCTTTCTCCCGGACCTCGGCGATCAGCTTGTCCATTTCCGGTTCCAGCAGGTCGGCCGGCCGGCAGCTGACCGGCTCGGCGCCGTTCAGCACGCGCGCCTGCAGTTCGGCGTTGACCGGGGCCGGGGTGGCGCCGTACTCGCCTTTCAGCACGCCGGCGGTTTCCTTGGTGATGGTCTTGTAGCGCTCGCCATTGAGTACGTTCATGACGGCCTGGGTGCCGACGATCTGCGAGGTCGGCGTCACCAGCGGGATGAAGCCCAGGTCCTCGCGCACGCGCGGGATCTCGGCCAAGACCGCATCGAACTGGTCCTCGGCGCCCTGCTCCTTGAGCTGGCTTTCCATGTTGGTGAGCATGCCGCCCGGCACCTGCGCGACCAGGATGCGGCCGTCGACGCCTTTCAGGCTGCCTTCGAACTGGGCGTATTTCTTGCGCACGGCGCGGAAGTAGGCGGCGATCTCCTCGAGTTTCACCAGGTCCAGGCCGGTATCGCGCCCGGTGCCCTCGAGGCTGGCGACGATGGTTTCGGTCGGCGTGTGGCCGTAGGTCATGCTCATGGAGGAAATGGCGGTGTCGACGTTGTCGATGCCGGCCTCGGCGGCCTTCAGGATGGCGCCGGTGCTGAGTCCCGTGGTGGCGTGGCACTGCATGTGGATCGGGATGGCGACGCTCGCTTTCAACCGGCTGACCAGCTCGTAGGCGTCATAGGGCTTGAGCAGGCCGGCCATGTCCTTGATGCAGATCGAATGGGCGCCCAGGTCCTCGATCTGTTTGCCCAGGTCGACCCACAGGTCCAGGGTGTGCACGGGGCTGGTCGTGTACGAGATCGTGCCCTGCGCGTGGGCGTCGGTGCGCAGCACGGCCTGGACGGCATGCTCGATGTTGCGCATGTCGTTCATGGCGTCGAAGATGCGGAACACGTCGATGCCGTTGACGGCGCAGCGCTCGACGAAGGTGTCGACCACGTCGTCGGCGTAATGCCGGTAGCCGAGCAGGTTCTGGCCGCGCAGCAGCATCTGCTGGCGGGTGCGGGGCATGGCCGCCTTCAGCTGGCGCAGGCGCTCCCAGGGGTCCTCGCCCAGATAGCGGATGCAGGCGTCGAAGGTGGCGCCGCCCCAGGTCTCCAGCGACCAGTAGCCGATCCGGTCGAGCTTGTCGCAGATCGGCAGCATGTCGTCGATGCGCAGGCGCGTGGCCAGCAGGGATTGATGGGCGTCGCGCAGGACGACGTCGGTAATGCCTAACGGCTTGTTGTTGTTTTGGGCCATGCTATATAACCTTTTTGGGTTTTGAATCGAAGACCTTGTGGGTCGCTTGATCCGTTGAATAGAAATCGGTGCGCGCCGCCCGTCCCCCACGACGGCGGCTGGCGCGGGCGTTCCGGCGGCGCCGGACGCCGAGCGTTATTTAGGCCGGGTCCGGTATTGATGCACGGCCGCGGCAATCGCGGCGATCACGCCGGCGTCCACGCCCTTCCCGCCGCCGGCCGGTCGGCCCGCGGCCGTGGCCGGCGGCGCGTCCGGGAAATAGCGCAGCACCAGCGCCGACATCAGGTTGATGGCCAGCACCAGCATGGCCAGAAACAGGAAGACGAGGCCCATGCCGACCATCATTAGCTCTATCCCGCTTGTCATCAGTTCTGTCATATTGTGAACCTAAGCTGTATGAAATTATCCGCTCATTATCCATAAAACTCATACGCTAAACAAACTAAGATAACTAAACTGATGTATATTTTCTTCTCCCATCAGCAATACCTTATAACAATCATCAATCATACTTTTCCAAAAAAGCGAATTTTCGTGTAAAGTAACGCTCTCTAGGCTGGCGGTTTTATTCCCTTGTAAAACCTGCCCCAGGTTCGCATTAGTATTTTATTAGAGTCAGTAAAGCATGTTATCACTAGCTAGTATTGGAACCGCTGCCCTGTTTATGATCGCGCTCGGCGTGGTTCTGGCAGTTATTCTGGCTATCGCGAGTAAGAAGTTATTTGTTTATGAAGACCCCCGAATCGATGCCGTGGATGAGATGCTGCCGCAAGCTCAGTGCGGTGCTTGCGGCGTTCCCGGCTGCCGTCCTTTCGCCGAGGCGGTGGTCGCCGGCATCCGAAGCCCCTCCGGCTGTACCGTAAATTCCCCTGAAGCCAACCAATTGATCGCCGATTACATGGGCGTCGACGTAGGCAGCCAGGAAAAGGTCGTCGCCCGCCTGGCTTGCGCCGGCGGCACGCATGTCGCTTATAAGCGCGCCGAATACCAGGGCCTGAAATCCTGCCAGGCGGCATCAGTGATCGCCGGCGGCGGCAAAGGCTGCAACTGGGGCTGCCTGGGTCTGGGCGATTGCGCCGAGGTCTGCGATTTCGACGCCATTTTTATGGATGAGCATGGCCTGCCTATCGTCATTGAAGACAAATGCACGGCCTGTAATGACTGCGTCGTTGTCTGTCCCAAGGATTTATTTTCCCTGCAACCGGTCAGCCATCAATTGTTTGTCGCCTGCAAAAGCCTTGATGAAGGCGACGAAGCGCAGCACGAATGCGAAGTCGCCTGTACCGCCTGCGGAAAATGCGTGGTTGACGCGCCTACGGGCCTGATCGAGATCAAAAATAATCTGGCCGTTATTGATTACTCGAAGTATGAGGATTTCGCAGTCGACCGGACGCCCATAGAACGCTGCCCGACCGGCGCCATCGTCTGGATAGACAGCAAATTGGGCACGACCCGCTCCAGCCACGGCAAGGAATCGAAAAAGATTCTGCGCACGGAATCACTGCCCTTGGGCTAACCGACTTTTTTTCACACTAATCTATATATACAGAGCGTCTGAACCGGACAAGCCGGTCATTGCACGCTTTTACTAAGGAAACCTGAAATGGCTTTTTTCGGCAAAAAAGAAACCAAAACGTTTAGATATCCTGGCATACGCATGGCCATGGACGGCAGTGCGGCCGTCATCATGGTCGAGCGCGAATCCAGCGATGCTGCCGGCGCTTACCCGATCACCCCTTCGACCGACATGGGCGAAGGCTGGGCCGTGGAAATGGCCAATGGCTATCTGAACATCTCCGACAGACCGCTGATTTTTGTCGAGCCTGAAGGCGAGCATGCCGCGGCCGGCGTTACCGCCGGCATGTCGATGTCCGGCCTCAGGGCCACCAACTTCACCTCATCCCAGGGCGCCGCCTACATGCATGAATCCTTGTATGCGGCGGTGGGCAAACGGCTGCCTTATGTCCTGAACATGGCCTGCCGCGCGATCACGAAATCGTCGCTGAACGTGCACTGCGGCCATGACGACTATCACTGTATCGACGATACCGGCTTTATCCAGATGTTCGCCAAGGACAACCAGGAAGCGGCCGATCTGAACATCATCGGCCGGAAAATCGCCGAGATGGCGCTGAACCCCATCGTCGTGGCGCAGGACGGCTTTCTGACCACGCACCTGATCGAAGCGCTGAACGTACCGGAAAGAGCGCTGATCGAGGAGTACCTGGGCCGCCCGGACGACATCATCAACACGCCGACGCCGGCGCAGCGCATTTTGTACGGCCCGACCCGACGACGCATCCCGGAGCTCTGGACGGTCGACAAACCGATGATGTCGGGCGTGGTGCAGAACCAGGACAGCTACATGCAGGCTGTGGCCGGCCAGCGCCCCTACTTCTTCGACCACGTCAGCGTCTTCGCCGACCAGTGCATGGACGAATGGTACGAATTGACCGGCCGGCGCTACCACCGTATCGGCCAATACCGCTGCGACGACGCCGATTACCTGATCATCGCGCAGGGCAGCGTCATTCATACCGCCGAAGTCACGGCCGATTACCTGCGCGAGACTCGCGGCCTTAAAGTCGGCGTCGTCAACATGACCTTATTCCGTCCGTTCCCGGGCGATCTGATCTCGCACGTCGTCAAGGGCCGCAAAGGCATCACGGTCATGGAAAGAACCGACCAGCCGATGGCCGAGGACCTGCCAATCATGCGAGAAATCCGCACGGCGATGACCAAGGCCGTGGAAAACGGCCGCTCCGGCAAGCAACCTTTCCCCGGTTACGCCGCTTATAAAAAAGATACCGACTCGTCGCCGCTGTTCTCGGCTTCGTTCGGCCTGGGCAGCCGCGATCTGCAGCCGGAAGGCATTATCGCGGCCGTCGAAAACATGCTGCCGGACGGCAAGCAGAAGAAATTCTTTTACCTGGGCATCCAGTTCGTGCGCGACCGGGCTTATTCGCCCAAACAGGAAATCCAGCAGCAGGCCGTCGTCGACGCCTATCCGCACATCCGCGAGCTGGCGCTGACCGGCTCCGAAAACCCTAACCTGATGCCGAAAGGCGCCATCACCGTGCGCATGCACTCGGTCGGCGGCTGGGGCGCGATCACGACCGGCAAAAACCTGGCCATGACCTTGTTCGACCTGCTCGACTACGAGATCAAGGCCAACCCCAAATACGGCTCCGAGAAAAAAGGCCAGCCGACCACGTACTATCTGTCGGCCGCGCCGGAAAAAATCCGTCTGGCCTGCGAATACGCGTTCGTGGACGTGGTCATCTCCCCCGATCCGAACGTCTTCACGCACTCGAATCCGCTGGCCGGCCTGAAGGAAAACGGCGTCTTTATCATCCAGAGCAGCCTGTCCTCGCCTGAAGAGGTCTGGCGTTCGTTCCCGAAAGCCTCGCAGCAATATATCGTCGACAAGAAAATCAAGGTCGCCTATATAGACGGCTTCAAGATCGCGCGCGAGGAAGCCAAGGACCCCGACCTGCAGTTCCGCATGCAGGGCATCGCCTTCCAGGGCGCCTTCTTCGAGGCGGCGCCGCTGGCGGCCAATCTGAACAAAAGCAAGGACGAGATCCTGCAGGCGATCTACGACACCCTCAACGCCAAATTCGGCAGCAAGGGCAAACAGGTGGTCGAGGACAACTTCAGGACCGTCAAACGCGGCTTCCTGGAAACCCATGAACTCGACGTCAGCGCCATGACCGTCGGCGATGTCGCGCCCTGGGCCGAGAAAAAAGAAGCCACGGCGCCGCTGACGCTGCTGCGCAAGCCTGCCAACGACGACCCGATCTCCGATATCCACCGCTTCTTCGAGCAGACCGGCAGCAACTACATCAACGGCCGCGGCAGCGAAAACCTGGCCGACCCGTTCATGGCGCTGAGCATCGTGCCGGCGGCGACCGGTATTTACCGCGACATGACGCAGATCCGTTTCGAGCATCCGACCTGGATTCCCGAAAACTGTACCGCTTGCGGCGACTGCTACACGGTCTGCCCCGACAGCGCCATTCCGGGCCTGATCAATACGGTCGGCGAAGTCTTCGAGACCAACATCAGGCGCATCGAAAAAACCGGCAAAACGACCAAGCACCTGCGCCGGGCCATCCGCACCGTGGAGAAAAAATACCATGCCCTGACCTCGACGCGCTCGGAAGGCACGGCTTTGACCCCGGTGTTCAACAAAGCCATCGGCGATACGATCGCCGAATACCCGGAAGCCGAACGCGCCGAAGTCGCCGCCGAGTTCGAGTGGTTCAAGGAGGCCATGGGCTCGTTCAAATTCGCGCTGACCAAGCCCTACCACGACGCGGTCAACAAACGCACGCCCAACAACGGAGGCCTGTTCTCGATCACCATCAACCCCATGACCTGCAAGGGCTGCATGGAATGCGTCGAGGTCTGCGACGACAACGCGCTGGCCGTGACGCCGCAGACCGTCGACAGCGTCAAGGCGCTGCGCGAAGACTGGGATTACTGGATGGACCTGCCGACCTCGAATCCGAAATACAGCCGTATCGACGATATCGACGAAAAAATCGGCGCCCTGACCAGCATGCTGCTGGACAAGAAAATCTACAGTTCCATGAACTGCGGCGACAGCGCCTGCCTCGGCTGCGGCGAAAAAACCATCATTCACCTGTTCACCAGCGCCGTGACCGCGCTCATGCAGCCGCGGGTCAAGAAACAGCTTACCAAGATCGACGAACTGATTGTCGGCATGGAAAAACATATCCGCCTGAAACTGGCGGAGTCGCTCGACGTTAATGATATTGAAGCCATCGAAGCCGCGATCGAAGCGAACAAAAACGTCGACCTGACCCTGACCAAGCTCAGCAGCGCGCTGGATGCCGGCAAGCCGTCCAAGCCGATCGACGCCGCCTGGCTGAAATGGGCCTCGCAGATTTCCGCCAAACTGAAACACCTGAAATGGCTGTATCTGGAAGGCCCGACCGGCAACGGCCGCGTGGAAATGGGCATCACCAACAGCACGGGCTGCACCTCGGTCTGGGGCTCGACCTTCCCGTTCAACCCCTACCCGTTCCCGTGGGCCAACCACCTGTTCCAGGATGCGCCGTCCCTGGCGATGGGCGTCTTCGAAGGCCACATGCTGAAAATGGCGGAAGGCTTCAAGGCCATACGTATGGCGGAACTGGAACTGGCCGGCAAGTACGACAAGGACGAGCACGACCGATTCTTCAAGTACTTCGACTGGCGCCAGTTCACCGAGCAGGAATACCTGATGTGCCCGCCCGTGGTCTGCGTCGGCGGCGACGGCGCCATGTACGACATCGGTTTCCAGAACCTGTCGCGCTGCCTGATCTCGGGCCTGCCGATCAAGGTGCTGATCCTCGATACGCAGGTTTATTCGAACACCGGCGGCCAGGCCTGCACCTCCGGCTTTACCGGCCAGATATCGGACATGGCGCCCTACGGCCAGGAAGCGAAAGGCAAGTTCGAACTGCGCAAGGAAATGAGCCTGCTCGCGATGGCGCACCGGACATCCTACGTCATGCAGGGCGCCATCTCACATGTCAACCACTTGCTGGAAGGCTACATCGACGGCCTGAATTTCCGCGGCCCGGCCGTGTTCAACATTTATGCCGTCTGCCAGCCCGAACATGGCGTGGCCGATGACGCCGCTGAAATGCAGAGCCGGCTGGCCGTCGAGTCGCGCGCTTATCCGTTGATGACTTTCGACCCGCGCCTGGGTGATACCTGGGAGGAATGCACGTCCATTCAGGGCAACCCGGACATCGATAAGGACTGGACGACTTACACGTTGAAATTCGTCGATGAATACGGCCTGGAAGACACCCTGGAGGTGCCGATGATGTTCGCCGACTGGGCGCTGACGGAAGGGCGCTTCCGCAAGCACTTCAAGTTCGTGCCGCCGTCCCGGTGGACCGACGACATGGTGCCGCTGATCGAGTTTATCGATCTGCCGAAAGAGGACAAAGCCGAGCATGTGCCGTTCATCCATGCCGTGCACCCGGATACGAATACCCTGGTGCGCGTGGTGGTCGATCCCGAAATCGTGCTGTCGACGATCGACCGGCGCGACTTCTGGCGTACCCTGAAAGGCATCGTCGGCACCAACCGGCCCACCATAGACCTGAAAGCGATCGCTGATCAGGCCAAAGCGGAAATGGCCTCCAGCATCGCCGCCAACCTGGTGACTATGGCGGGCGGCGGCGACGCCGGCGCCTTGACCGGCCTGCTGGCCAAGACGGCCGCCGCGGCCGCGCCGGCACCCGTCCCTGCCGCGCCCGCGGCACCGGCCTCTGCCGCTCAGGCAACACCGGCCGCAGCGCCTGCTGCGCCGGCGCCCAAGGCCGCCGCCGGCGGGCACGAGCCGGTCTGGATCGAAACGCCCGATTGCACGACCTGCGATGAATGCGTCGATATTGCGCCGGCCATCTTCCAGTATAATGCCGACAAAAAAGCCGTTGTCGTCAATCCGACAGCCGGCACTTACGAACAGATCGTGAAAGCGGCGGAGAAATGCACGGCCGTGATCATTCATCCCGGCACGCCCTGGAACCCGGATGAGCCTAATCTCGAAAAGCTCATCAAACGGGCGGAGAAATTTCAGTAAGGCACGGGCCGGAAGCGTTTGTCAGACCATTTTTCACCACGAAGAGCACGAAGGTCACGGAGCAAAGAGCACGCTTCGTGCCCTCGTGCTCTTCGTGGTTTACGGACACGCTAATTCCCTAGCGTCGTTGTGATTTTTATACCAGTCAGGACTATGAGTTTATTGAAACTGTTCGGCAGAAAAACCTTCCCCAAGGGCATACATCCTGTCGAATACAAAGAACAGACCAGCGCCAGGCCGACCCGCCGGCTGCCTTTCGCGCCGCAAATCATCGTGCCTTTGTCGCAGAATATCGGCAAGCCCCCGATCGCGATCGTGCGCAAAGGCCAGCACGTTGAGCGCGGCGAGGTGATCGCCGTCGCCGACGGGGCGCTGTCCGTGCCGCTGCACGCGCCGGTCACGGGCACCGTCAAGGACATCGAACTGATGCCGACGCCGTCCGGCAGCAAAAAAGACTGCATCATCATCGACACCCAACCCAGTTCGTCGCAGATTCCGATACAGGGCGAAGCGCGCGACATTGAAGCCATGAGCCGCGATGAACTGATCCAGGCCGTCAAGGATACCGGCATGGTGGGCCTGGGCGGGGCCAGTTTCCCGACCCATTTCAAGATGACGGTGCCGGCAGGCAAGCAAGTGCACACGGTCATCGTCAACGGCTGCGAATGCGAGCCGTTCATGACCACCGATCACCGCGTCATGCTGGAAAACGTCAAGAACCTGATTCTGGGCATCCGCATCGCAATGAAATGCGTGGACGCCTCCAGGGCCATGATCGGCGTCGAGGACAACAAGCCGGACGTTCTGGCCGCAATCAAGCCGCATTTGCCCGAGGACGGCAGCATCACGATCGAAGCCGTGGAAACGAAGTACCCGCAGGGCGCCGAGAAAATGCTGGTGTATTCGCTGCTCGGTCTCGAGATTCCGGCCGGCGGCCTGCCGGCCGACATCGGCCTGGCCGTTTTCAACGTCGCGACGCTGGCCGAAATCGGCCGCCTGCTGCCGCATGGCCAGGGGCTGATCGAGCGCGTCGTCACCATTACCGGCGA
This sequence comes from Methylobacter marinus A45, assembly GCF_000383855.1. Classification (GTDB taxonomy): domain Bacteria; phylum Pseudomonadota; class Gammaproteobacteria; order Methylococcales; family Methylomonadaceae; genus Methylobacter; species Methylobacter marinus. The sequence goes on along the minus strand of NZ_KB912877.1, from coordinate 2,845,433 downwards.
TGATCTGGAAAAGCCCGGCAATTACCTTGTGCCGATCGGCACGCCGCTGCGTTATATCCTGCATTATGCGGGCTTCAACGGCCAACAGGCCGAGTTGATACTCGGCGGCCCCATGATGGGCTCGGCCGCCGCGTCGCTGGATACGCCGGTGACCAAGGGCACCGGCGCGGTCCTGGTGCTCGACCAGCGCGCCACCAAAAACGACGACATTCTGCCGTGCATCAAATGCGGCAAATGCCTGCAAGCCTGCCCGATCAACCTGAATCCGTGCGAACTGGGCCAACTGGCGGCCAAGCGCCGCTATGACGTCATGGAGGAACAATATCACCTCAATGACTGTTTCGAATGCGGCTGCTGCAGTTATGTCTGTCCGTCCAATATTCCCTTAGTGCAGTACTTCAGAATCGCCAAAGTACTGAATCGTGAAAGGCGCCTGAACAATGGCTGAAAAATCCCCCAAAATCGATATACGCACCTCGCCTTATATCCGGCGCGCGCCGACCGTTACCGAAATCATGCGCCATGTGGTCTATGCCCTGCTGCCGGTCTGCGCCTATTCGATTTACCAGTTCGGCATCAGCGCCCTGGCCTCCATGATCACGACCACGCTGGCCTGCGTCGCGACCGAGCATTTTTTCTGCCGCATGGCCGACAAACGCTCGACCGTCGGCGACTGGAGCGCCGTCATCACGGGCCTGCTGCTGGCCCTGACCCTGCCGCCGGGCTTTCCGTTGTGGATGGGCGCGGTCGGCGGCTTTGTCTCGATCGCGCTGGGCAAGGCCCTGTTCGGCGGCCTGGGCTTTAACGTCTTCAATCCGGCGCTGGTCGGACGGGCCTTCGTTCAGGCGGCATTTCCGGTCGCGATCACGACCTGGACGCCGGCGTTTGCCGTGAACCGCTTCAGCGAATTCATCCCGTCCACGCTGGCCGTCCCGTTCATGACGCCCGCGCCTACCGCCGAATGGACGCTGAAAACGGCCGTCGACGGCTTCACCGGCGCGACGCCGCTGGCGCTGATGAAATTCCAGGGCGTCATGACCGATGCCCAGGATTTGTTCCTGGGCACGGTCGCGGGCTCGGCCGGCGAGCCCTCGTCATTGCTGATCGTGCTTTGCGGCCTCTATCTGGCCTATAAAAAAATGCTCGACTGGCGCATTACCGCCGCCGTCATTTTCGGCACCGCGATCTCGGCTGAATTTTTTTATCTGCTGGACCCGGCCAAATACCCGAGCCCCGCCTTTATGGTCTTTTCCGGCGGCCTGATGTTCGCGGCCGTGTTCATGACCACCGACATGGTGTCGTCGCCCGTTACGCCGTGGGGCATTTTTATTGTCGGCGTTCTGGTCGGTTTTCTGACGGTCGTCATTCGCCTGTTCGGCGCCTTGACCGAAGCGGTCATGTACGCCATTTTGTTCGGCAACGCCGCGACACCGATTATTGAATCGTTCACGCAACCGCGTATTTTCGGCGCGCGCAAAGGCAAGGATTAAACATGAATACTCCCGAACCGCCAATTCCGGCGCTGCCTTCCAGCACCACGTTGATCGGCAAACTCGGCGTCGTGGCACTGATATCGGGCCTGCTGGTGGCCATGGTCTACGAATACACGAAACCCATCATCGCCGAAAATCAACGCGCCGCGCTGGAAGGGGCCCTGTTCAAGGTACTGCCGGCCAGCGCCGAATCGCGCCTGACTTACCGCCTGCAGGATGACCGGCTCGTACGAGTCCCGGACAATACGCCCAATAATGGCGACCTGTTCTATGCCGGCTACGACAAAGACCGTAAACTGGTCGGCATCGCCTTGACGGCGGCGGCGCAGGGTTATCAGGATACCGTCAGGATCCTGTACGCCTATGACCCGTACAACAGCTGCATCACCGGCTTTGCCGTATTGAAAAGCACGGAAACACCGGGCTTTGGCGATAAAATCGATAAAGATCCGGCATTTCTGGAAAATTTCCAATGCCTGGACGCCAAGGTGAACGACGAAGGATCAGCCCTGGCCCATGGCATTAGAACGGTACGTCACGGCACCAAGAAGAATCCCTGGGAAATCGACGCCATTTCCGGCTCCACGATTACATCGAATGCCGTCGGGCGCATGCTTGACAAGAGCGGGCAACTCTTCCATCCCGTCATTGCCAAAAATTTAAACCTGCTGGAAAACGCCCAGCCGGCAACCCAACCTTAAAGAGGTGACCTATGTCGACGCCTGCCACTAAACAAGAAACACCGCTGACCCTGGAAACGTTTACCGCCGGCCTATGGAAGGAAAACCCCATCTTCGTCATGATGCTGGGGCTTTGCCCTACCCTGGCCGTGACCAACACGCTGACCAATTCGCTGGCCATGGGCGCGGCCACCATCTTCGTGCTGGTCGGCTCCAATGCCCTGATATCGGGGCTGCGCCATTTCATCCCCAAGCAGATCCGCATCACGACCTACATCATCATCATCGCGACCTTCGTGACGCTGGTCGATTACCTGATTCAGGCCATCAGCCTGGATCTATACAACGCCCTGGGCGCCTTTATTCAGCTGATCGTCGTGAACTGCCTGATCCTGGGCCGCGCCGAAGCCTTTGCCTCCAAGAACTCGTTCAACAAATCCGTGGTCAGCGCCGCCGGCATGGGCGTGGGCTTTACCTTTGCCCTGGCCTGCCTGGGCAGCGTCCGGGAACTGCTGGGCTCCGGCAAGCTACTCGGCTTTCAGGTGTTCAGCGACAATTTCGAACCGTGGGTGGTCATGATCCTGCCGCCCGGCGGCTTCATCGTACTGGGCAGCTGGCTGCTGCTGTTCAAATGGCTGGAGCAACGCCGAACCCGGAAAATCATTCGCACCGATGCCGCCACGCATTGCACGGTCAGGCAGAATCCTTGATCGGCTTGAAACCTCGGCCTTATTAACGACTGGAGCGACCCGTCATGCAAACCGAATCATTAAGCTATTTATTTTTAAGCGCTTTTTTAATCAATAATTTCGTATTGGCGATGTTTTTAGGCCTGTGCCCGTTTGTCGGCACGTCGGCGAAACGCAATACCGCCATCAACATGGGCATGGCCACCACCTTCGTGATGCTGATCAGCTCCGTCTGCGCCTATGGCATCAATGCCGTCCTGACCCGGTACCAGCTGGAATTTCTGAGGCTGATCAGCTACATCGCCGTTATCGCCGCCGCGGTGCAGTTAGTGGAGATGATTCTGAAGAAATTCAGTCCGGTCCTGTCCAGGGCTTTGGGGATTTATCTGCCGCTGATCACGACCAACTGCGCGATATTGGGGGTGGCTTTGATCCAGACCGCCAAGGGCTATGATTTCATGCAGTCGGTGGCGTTCAGCGCCGGCGCCGGCGCCGGTTTCGCCCTGGCCCTGATTCTGATGGCCGGGCTGAGGGAAAAACTGGAACTGGCCAACATGCCCGGCATTACCCAGGCGGCCGGCCTCAGCATGATGCTGGCCGGCATTCTGTCCCTGACGTTTATGGGCTTTGCAGGCTTGGGCGGCAGCGCGGCCTGACTTCGCAACAGGAGCATTCCATGATCAACTTTTTAATTGCGTTCGGCGTTATTTTTTCCCTGATGCTGGGCTGGATTCTGGTGCAGCAGGCGGCCCGTAAACTCGCCGCCAAATATCCCGAATACGGCCCGGCCAAGGAAGAAGGACTAGGCTGCGGCAAGAGCTGCGGCTGCCAGGCTAACCGTTGCGAAAACAAGGACTAGGCTTGGCTATGTCAAACACTCCCGTTCTTTCGGCCTTGAACCTGGCTGAACCGCTCTTTGCATGGCACCCGCCCATCCGCCGTTAACAACATATGACGCCGAACCGCCGGACTCAAACGAATTCCTTAACGTCGCGCGGGCTACCGGCCTTTTGCCCGCCGGCGACGCGCAAACGAAACGGCCCGGCTTGTCGCTTATTTCCTTAACATCATCCTGAAGAGAACAATTGCATGTTTGTCATTATCGGTTATATCCTCGTCATCGGCGGCGTCATGGGCGGTTATCTCGGTGCCGGCGGCCATATCGGCATTTTGATACAACCTTTTGAAGTTATCATAATCGTCGGAGCCGCCATCGGCGCCTTTGTCGTGACAAACAGCCCCAAAGTGATAAAGGCGACCCTGGCCGCAATCGGCACGGCCTTGAAAAGCTCAAAATACAATAAGGCGTTTTACATGGAAACGCTGGTACTGCTGCATAACGCGTTTGTCAAAATTCGCCAGCAAGGCCTGCTGGCTATCGAAGGCGACATCGACAATCCCGAAGCCAGCCCTCTGTTTTCGGCGGCGCCCAACGTACTGGCCGATCACCATGCCGTGGAATTCATCACCGATTACCTGCGCCTGATGGTAAACGGCACTTTTGACATTCACCAGATCGACAACCTCATGGATCTGGATATCGAAGCCCATCACGAGGAAGGCACCCTGCCGATCACGGCGCTGGCGCGACTGGCCGACGGCATGCCGGCGTTCGGCATTGTCGCGGCGGTCATGGGCGTGGTGCATACCATGGAATCGGTCAACCAGCCGCCGGCGATATTGGGCGGGCTGATTGCGGCGGCCCTGGTCGGCACCTTTCTGGGCATTCTGATTTCCTACGGTTTCATCGGTCCGCTGACCGGCAACCTGGAACAGAAACTGGGCGAATCGACAAAGTACTATCAGAGCATCAAGGCCGGCATCATCGCCTCCATGAACGGCTATGCGCCCTCCACGGCGATCGAATTCTCGCGCAAGACGATGTTCTCGGCCGAGCGCCCGCAATTCGCCGAGCTTGAGGAGCACCTCAAGAATAACAAATAGTCCATTCCCCGACGGTAATCCTAATGGCCGACAATCAAACCATCGTCATCAAAAAAATAAAAAAGAACAGTCACGGTCATCATGGCGGCGCCTGGAAACTGGCTTACGCGGATTTCGTCACGGCCATGATGGCCTTCTTTCTGCTGATGTGGCTGCTCGGCATGGTTGAACCGGAGATCCGCCAGGGCATCTCGGAATATTTTCAGGATCCCTGGAAACCCTCGATGCGGGGCGGCGACAGCACCGGCGATGCGACCAGCCTGATTCAGGGCGGCGGCGAGGACATCACCCAGTCCAGAGGCCAGGTGAAACTGACCAATCAGGGCCGGCAGGAGACGATTGCCGATGCCAGCGACAAGGATGCCGAGGAGGAATTGAGGCGTCTCGATATCAACCACCTGAAGGAACTGAAGGACAAGATTGAAAAAATGATCGAAATCTCGCCGCTGCTGAACCAATTCAAGAACCAGCTGAAGATCGATATCACCTCCGAAGGCTTGCGCATCCAGATCATCGATCAGGACAAGCGGGCGATGTTCCGCACCGCCAGCGCGAAAATGGAGCCTTACGCGGCCCAGATCATCGATCAGCTGGCGCCGGTGATCAATGAACTGCCGAACCGGATCAGCATCTCGGGCCATACGGACAGCCTGCCCTTCCCCGGCAACGGTCAGGGCTACACCAACTGGGAGTTATCCACCGACCGCGCCAATGCCGCGCGCAAGGAACTGGTCCGGGGCGGCTTGAAGGCCGAGAAAATGATGCGCGTGGTGGGCCTGGCATCCAGCGTGCCCCTGGAAAAAGATGACCCGCTGGCGCCGACCAACCGGCGCATTGCCATTATCGTCATGAACAAGCAAACCGAGGAAGCCCTGGTCAGCAATGCCAATATAGACGATTTTTCCCAGACCAAATTACAGCCAGCCCCGGCTTCGCTGCCCGCCGAAGCCGGCCAGCTTGAGCACTGACCGGCCCATGCGCATGCCTGTCCGGTCCGCGGCCTTGCTGGCGCAGGCCGGCGCCGTGCTGCTGGCATGGCTGATATTCGAGACGGCGGCTTTCTTCGGTCTGTTGTTGCCCCTATGGGCGATTGCAGCCACGCAAAGCGCTGCCGCCGTGCTGCTTAGCCGGCTGTTGCACCTGCCCGTCTGGTGGCTGCCGGTTCAGGCGCTGTTTATACCGGCCGTGCTGTTCGCCTTGCATCTTGACCTGCCTTCCGGCTATTTTCTGACCGGCTTCGTCCTTTTCTGGCTGATATTTCGCAGCAATGCGCGCGAGAGAGTGCCGCTTTATTTTTCCACCCAGGCGACCGCCGAGGCGCTGCTGGCCCTGCTGCCGCCGAACAGGCCGGTGGCTTTTCTGGATTTGGGCTCCGGCCTGGGAGGACTGCCCGCTTATCTTGCCGCGCATAGGCCGGACAGTGTCTTTCATGGCGTTGAATCGGCGCCGGCGCTTTTCGGGATCAGCTGGCTGCGGCTAAGAAAGCGGGCCAACGCGCAGGTTCGCTATGGAAGCTTGTGGCAGGAAAATCTGGCGCCCTATGATCTGGTTTACGCCTTCCTCTCGCCTGAACCCATGCCCGAATTATGGCGCAAGGCCAAAGCCGAAATGCGCCCGGGCTCTTTGCTCGTCAGCAATTCTTTTTCCGTGCCGGGCATGACCCCGACCCGGACCTTATCGTTAAACGATCCGCGCCGCACCCGCCTGCTGATCTGGACGCTGTAGGCGCTAACCTGAATATTTCACCACGAACGACTGCATGGATGCAGGAGGTAGAGCAATGCAGGAGCAATTGCCGAGGTCACGAAGGCTTTTTAATTCAAATACTTGCAAATATTTCATAATAAACTCATGAAGTTATCGGTGAAAAATGATAATGCCATGATTTTCTTCGTGTTCTCGGCAAAGGCGGAAAACCGCTTATGCCGCACAGCGGCGGGGTGAATTATTCAAACCTATTATTCGCCGGGTTTTGTAGCTCTGCTATAGTTGTTTATACTTATCGGATTTTTTCAATCTATCCCAGTCGGGCTGACTTTTTCGCGCTGAGGAAAGAAAACTTGCGCACTGCGGCAAAAGACCGGCCCCACCCTAATCCTTAAACCCTAGATGAGCAACACAACCGACAATCTCCTGGTCAAGACTATTCTCTGGTGGGAAGAAAACATCCTGAACCGCCCCTGGTGGCTACTCGCATTCACCGTGATTATCAGCGGTTTCGTTTTTCACTACACGGCAAACAATCTCACCGTCAACACCAACACGGCCGAGATGCTCTCCCCCGAACTGCCGTTTCAACAGGATCGTCAGCGCCTGGAAAAAGCCTTTCCCCAGGATGCCAATACGATCCTGATGCTGGTGGAAGGCAAGACACCGGAGCAGACCACAGACGCGCTCCAGCGCATAACATCCGGGCTTCAGCAGCAAAAAGACCAGATCCGGTCCGTCTACATTCCCGACGAAGGCGCGTTTTTCGACCGGAATGGCTTGCTTTATCTGAGTCTGAAAGAACTGCAGGATCTCTCCACCAAACTCGCCAACGCCCAGCCTTTTATCGGCAGACTATCGCAGGACAACAGCCTCAACGGCCTGTTCGAGCTGTTCGGACAGGCACTGGACGCTTCCAACGACATTGAGCTCGATATGAATGCCGTTTTCAGCAAGGCCGGCGAAGCCTTGCAGGCGGCACAGCAAGGCCGGCCTTATCAGTTATCCTGGCAGCAACTGATGATGGATCGGAGTTCGGGACTGGGGGTTACCAAACGCTTTATCATCGCCAAGCCGGTCCTGGATTTTCAGGCATTCCTGCCCGCCGAAAAGAGCCTGGCGGTCATCGACCAGGTCATTGCCGCCTCGCTGACCGGCGACCTCGCCGATGTCAGCGTCCGCCTGACCGGCGAAGTCATGCTGGAACATGAAGAGATGCAAACCGTCAGCGAAGGTACGGCCATTGCCGGCATCGTCTCGATGTTTCTGGTCTGCATCACGCTCTGGATCGCCTATCGCTCCTTCAAGCTGATGTTCGCCACTTTTTTCACGCTCACTATAGGCCTGATACTGTCCCTGGGCTTCGCCGCGTTCGCGGTCGGCCACCTGAACATGATTTCGATCGCCTTCGGCGTGCTGTTTATCGGCATGGGCGACGCATATTCCTCGCATTTTTGCCTGCGCTACCGCGAACTGACCCTGCGCGGCGAATCCCCCCGCGATGCCTTGCGCGACACGCTCACGTCCACGGGCGGCTCGCTGGCCCTGTGCACGGTCACGGCGGCAATCGGTCTGTTTGCCTTTATCCCGACCAATTATCTCGGCGTGTCGGAACTGGGCATCATCGCCGGCACCAGTCTGGTCATCGCGCTGTCAACGACCTTTACCGTGCTGCCGGCCGTGATAAAAATCATGCCGCCTAAAATACGGAAACAGGAAGACAGCCGGAAAACACGCTCGAAGCTGACCTCGAACTGGCCGTTGGTCTATGCGCGCCCGATCCGCTGGGTTACCGGCATTCTGGCCGTGGTCTCACTGGCCCTGCTGACACGCGTCAGCATCGATTTCAATCCCATCAACCTGCGTGATCCTGACACCGAGTCGGTCAAAACCTTTAAATACCTGCTGCAGTCCAAGGATACCTCGCCGATGACGCTGACGTCCCTGGCGGCTTCGGCGGCGGAAGCCCGGGATATGGAGGCCCGTTTCGAAAGTCTGGACACGGTGAGCAAGGCCGTGACGCTGTTCGATTTCATCCCCGAAAATCAGGACGCCAAGCTGGCCTTGATAGAAGACCTCGCGCTGATTCTGGGACCCGAGCTCGATAACTTTCCCGAGCCGAGCGAAGGCCATGCCGGCATCGAGGCCCTGGAAAAATTCCACGCCACGCTCAAGCAGCGCCTGGCGGCCGATAATAACGACGTCATGGCGCGTCTGGACGCCACGCTCGATGGTTTTCTCGCCGCCCTGCAATCGCTCGATCCCGAGGCGCGGCAAGCGACGTTGAACCGGCTTGAGGCCAGCCTGTTGCAGACGCTGCCCTCGACGATCCGGCTTCTCCAAAACAGCCTGCAGGCCAGTGAGATAGACCTGGAAATGCTGCCCAAGGATATGCGGGAACGCTGGCGCAACCAGGATGGCGTCTATCGGGTTCAGGCCTTGCCGAAAAAAGACATGAATGATCTGGAGAATATACGCGAGTTTATCCTGGACGCCCAGCAGGTCGACCCGCACGTCAGCGATTTACCGGTCAGCTTTCTCGAATCCATGAACGAGGTCATTCTTGCGTTCCAGCAGGCTTTTGCCGTTGCCTTCGGAGTCATCGCCTTATTGCTGCTGGCCATCATGCGCAATGTCAAGGATACCCTGCTGGTACTGCTGCCGCTGCTGCTTGCGTCCCTGTTTACGGCCGCCTTGACGGTACTGATCGATATGCCGTTCAATTTCGCCAACATAATTGCCCTGCCGCTGTTGTTCGGTCTCGGCGTGGACAGCGGCATCCACATGGCGCACCGGCTGCACTACCTGAAATCGAACAATGGCGACATGCTCAGCAGCAGCGAGGCGCAGGGCGTATTCTATGGCACCCTGACCACGATTTTCAGCTTCGGCAGCCTGGCCTTCACGTCGCACCTGGGCACGGCGTCAATGGGCATTCTGCTCGCCGTGGGACTGCTTCTGACCCTGGTTTGCGCGCTGGTTGTTCTGCCGGCCTTCAGCGCGCTCAGGTTTCAGCCGCAGGTAAAGACGGAGGCGGTTAATGAGATTGGCGGCCGCTGATCGCGGCTGAATGATCGGCCGCGGACGCTGGCGGCGACGGGGGTATTTCCTGCCAGGCAATTGCGGTTTAGTGCCTTAACCCGGATATTTCATAATAACCACAGAGAACACAGACGACCGCATGACAGGAAATGATCCCGCCCATGCGGTCGTTCGTGGTGAAATATACAGGTTAAGATTGATGCGCGAGGCTAGCCTTCGCACCTCCCTGGAGGACTGCCGATTTCTTGTGCTGCCTGCAACATCGACATTTCCACCCTCCCTGGTGGTCAGATTCTTTCATAGTGTCTACAGCGCGGCCAGCGCGCTTTCGTAATCGGGTTCGTTGGCTACTTCGTCAACCAGCTGCGTATAGATGACGTTGTCGTTCTCGTCGAGAATGACGATGGCGCGGGCCGCCAGGCCGGCAAGAACGGTATCGGTGATATGGACGCCATAGTCATCGGTAAAAGCGGAGCGGAAGGTAGACAGAGGAATCACATTTTTCAGGCCTTCCGCCTCACAAAAACGGCCTTGGGCAAAAGGCAGATCGGCTGAGATCACCAGCACGACGGTATTGTCCAGGCCTGAGGCTTTCTGATTGAACTTGCGTGTTGAAGCGGCGCATACGGGCGTATCGAGGCTGGGCACTATATTGAGGATTTTTCTTTTGCCGGCATAAGTGGCCAGATTCACTTCCTGCAACTTGCCGTTGACCAGGGTAAAATCCGGCGCCTTGCTGCCGACCGCGGGCAGTTCGCCTGATGTGTGTAACGGTTTGCCTTGAAATTTGATGGTCGCCATAACGTGAATCCTCCAGTTGCGTAATCAATTAAAGATATCGAAACGGGCACCCTACGGTTTTACGTATGATGCCCGCCGGCTGAACCGGCCGGCCCCGGATCACTTCTTGCCTTTGGTATGCCTGACCAGCCGTTTGCGTTTTTGTACCTGCCGCTCGGTCAGTTGGTTTTTCTTGCCGTGGAAGGGATTGACCGGCGATTTGAACTCCAGGCGGATAGGCGTCCCTTTCAGACCCAGTTTGTCGCGAAAATAGTTCATTAAATAGCGCTTATAGGCATTCGGCAGCACATCGGTCTGAACGCCGTGTATGACCACGACAGGCGGATTGCGCCCGCCCTGATGGGCATATTTGAGCTTGATCCGGCGCCCGTTCACCAAAGGCGGCTGATGCGCGTCGGTCGCTTCTTTCAGGATCCGCGTCAGCACTGGCGTGCCCATATCGAGCATGGCCGAGTCGTACAGGGTATGCACGACATCGAACAGTTTGCCGACGCCGCTGCCGTGCAACGCCGAGATCGGATGTTTTTCGGCGAATTCCAGAAACGACAATTTGACATCCATTTGCCGCCTGACCGTTTCCTTCTGCTCGATTGTCAGGCCATCCCATTTATTCAGGCCGATAATCAAGGCTCTGCCGGCTTCCAGCACGAGACCCAGCAAATGCGCATCCTGGTCGGTAATGCCTTCGCTGGCATCGATCAGGTAGATGACGACATTGGCTTTTTCGATCGCCTGCAGCGATTTGATGACGCTGAATTTTTCAATCCCCAGTGACACTTTCGAACGCCTGCGCATGCCGGCCGTATCGATCAGCGTGAACATCTTGCCGTTGCGCTCAAACGGAATATAGACACTGTCGCGCGTCGTACCGGGCTCATCGAACACGACCACGCGCTCTTCGCCCAGCAGCCGGTTGACCAGTGTGGACTTGCCGACATTGGGCCTTCCGACGACGGCGATACCGATACCGCTGATGCCGTCGCGCAGGTCTTCGGCTTCTTTATCGGGCGGCGGCAGCAACTGGTCGGCGCGCGCCAGTAATTCAGGCACGCCTCGCCCATGCGTCGCGGCAATTTGCACCGGCTCGCCCAGCGCCAGCGAATGGAAATCGGCCGCCGCCATGTCGCCATGGATGCCGTCGACTTTGTTGGTGACCAGGATAACGGGCTTATTCAGCTTTCTGAGCATATCGGCGATAACCTGATCGGAGGCGTTAAGCCCTTCACGCGCGTCGACCATGAAGAAAATGATATCGGCTTCATCAAGCGCGATTTGCACCTGTTTTCTCGCGCAGCTGTCTATGCCATCCGCATCATCGGCTATACCGCCGGTATCGACAACCAGGCAGGCGCGGTCGCCGCGCTTGACGCGGCCGTATTGCCTGTCCCGGGTGAGGCCCGGATAATCGGCCACCAGTGCCTCGCGGCTGCGTGTCAAGTAATTGAATAATGTCGACTTGCCAACATTAGGGCGCCCGACAAGGGCTATAACAGGTAGCATATTTTCTATAAGGACCGGGCTTTTAAAGCGGCAAGCGTGCCGTCTTTTGCGTAAACGTAAACGGTATTATCCACCACGAGGGGCTTGGCATCCATGGCGCTGTCAGCCACATGTACACGAGCCAGTTGCCTGCCGTCATTGGTGGATAGCCAATGCACATAACCTTCGAAATCACCGACCACGACATAATTCTCATACGTGGCCGGCGCAGTTAATTTTCTTTGATGCAGTTCCTTCTGCTTCCATAATGAGGCGCCGCTGCGCTGGTCCAGTTGCCAGACATCGCTTTTCGAATCCGTCAAATATAAATAGCGCCAGTCATTGGCCATGCCCGAAGAAGACGAAATCGTCTCGTTACGCCAGATCACGTCGCCGTCCAGCGCCAGAGCTGCGGCTATCCCGCTCTGGTAACTGGCAATATAAATGACGCCGTCGGTTTCTATCGGATCAACGTCAAGATCGACCAGCCTTTCCACTTCCGAGCGGCCGGAGGGAATCACGACGCTGGTTTCCCAGACATGCTTGCCGTCCGCCAGGCGTAAAGCGATCAATTTGCCATTGTCATAGCCTCCCACGACATTGTCTCCACTGATCAGCAATGAGCCGGTTCCGCGTACGCTGAGTGCCGGCACGGCCTGCTCGTAGCTCCATAACTTGTCGCCGTTTTTCTCGTCGAGCGCCGTGACGGTGCCGTCAATCGTACGAACGACGACCACGCCCTGGGCAATGGCGGGCACCGAAAGCACTTCGCTGGAGACGCCGGCAGTCCAGAGCAGTTCGCCATTTTCAAGGTTTAACGCGACGACTTCGGCGTCGCTGGTGCCTAAAACAACCGTGCCGTTCCCCAGGCCCGGACCGCCGGAAAAGTCAAACTCGGTTTCCGCTTCCCAGTTCAGGTCGCCGGAATTTAAATCCCTGGACTGTACCAGTCCATCTCTATCCGCCGCCAGTATTGCCCCATAGCCGGCGGCCGGCACAAGTTTCAAGGCATGCCCGTTCGCCCCGTCGCCGACAGATTTCTTCCACAGCACATCGATCTCGATCTCAGGCGTGAGTTCAGTCAGTTCGGTCGGCGGGTCGGTATTGTCCTCGCCGCCGGTAAAATAATCGGTCAGGCCTGCAACCGAATCACTGACGGTGTTCAATGCCGCACAGCCGGTCAATACAAAACAAGTCAATAGCAGCGTAATCAGGCGCATTATTTTTGAGTTTGTATGATTTCTGGAGCGGTCAAATCATCGATTTTCAATTGTAACAAAGGCGACTGTGATCCATTTCTTAACGCATTCTGATAAGCCGTGCGCGCTTCAGCCCGGCGATCCAGCGCGACGTATAAGTCACCCAGCAGCTCGTCGTAAGTGACCGAAAAACCGGACGATGAGGCAGGGTCCACTTTGTTGATGACCTCCAGTCCCTGCTCATGCTCACCAGTCGCCAACATCAGGCGCACCAGCCTGATCCGTGCGATATGGCTCAATTCGTCATCCGATTTTGCCGCAAGTCCTTCCAGGATCTGCTTGGCCACGGCCAGATCGCCCTGCTGGACTTTCAGTTTTGCCTGCACCAGGCCGCTGTATAACGCATATTTGGTAGTGCCAAACTGCTCCTTCGTGCGTTCAGCCAGTTTTTCGGCCGATTCCTTGTTGCCGGCATCCGTCGCCGTCAATAGTTGGTCGTACAGGGCAGAAGCTTGCGCCGCCTGTTCCTTTTTATGACTTTGCCAATAATTCCAGCCCAGAATAAGAGCGATACCCACCACCAGGCCGGCAATAGTCGACGTGCCATTTTCCTTCCACCATCTTTTTAACGCTTCTACCTGTTCTTCTTCTGTATCGTAAATTGCCACGTGCTTTCTCTTGTTTGATATTAATGAAACGGTAAGTTATTGCCCGCCAGATACTGTCCGAGTCTGCCGGGATTACAGATGCTCTTTAAAAAACGCAATGGCCTGCGGCTGGGATAGGGTCTGCTGCTCCTGCTCATGCCGTAAGGATTTGATGCCGACTTCGCCGCGGCTGACTTCATCGTCACCCAGGATGATGGCATAGTCGGCGCCTGTTTTATCGGCTTTCTTGAACTGGCTTTTGAAACTGCCGCCGCCGCAATGCATCTGCAGTTTCAACGCCGGAACTTCATCCCGGAGCGCTTCGGCAAATCGCAGCCCCGCCCTGTCGGCGGTTTCACCGACGCGGATCATATAGACATTGACGGACTTTGCCACCGGCACATTCTCCAGCGTTTCCATCAACGCCAATAAGCGCTCCATACCCATGGCAAAGCCTACCGCGTAATTGGACTTGCCGCCCAGTTGCTCGATCAGGCCGTCATAACGGCCGCCCGCGCAAACCGTGCCTTGCGCGCCCAGTTCATCGGTCACCCATTCGAAAACAGTCTTGCCGTAATAATCGAGGCCACGCACCAGTCTGGAGTTAAGTTCGTACGCGATGCCGAGATCATCAAGCATGGCGGTAAAAGTATTAAAGTGATCGCGGCTGTCATCGCCCAGGTAGTCCATCAATTCCGGCGCATTGGCGACGACTTCTTTCATGGCCGGGTTCTTGGTGTCGAGAATGCGCAGCGGATTGGTGCTCAGGCGGCGCAGGCTGTCCTCATCCAACTGGTCCAGATGCCCCTGGAAATAGGTAACCAGACTTTCCCGGTAAAGCGCCCGCTCGGCAATCGTGCCGAGCGAATTGAGCTGCAACCGGACCTTATCGCGGATACCGAGTTTTTTCCATAACCGGTCGATGATCAGAATCAGTTCGGCATCGATATCGGGGCCGGCCATGCCATAGGTTTCCACGCCCAGCTGGAAAAACTGGCGATAACGGCCTTTCTGCGGGCGCTCGTGGCGGTACATAGGTCCGTAATACCATAACCGGTGCACCTGATTATGCAGCATGCCATGCTCCAGACAGGCCCTGAGGCAGCCGGCCGTCCCTTCCGGCCGCAAGGTCAGCGAATCGCCGTTCCTGTCTTCAAACGTATACATTTCCTTTTCGACGATATCGGTCACTTCACCGATAGAACGCTTGAAAAGTTCCGTTTTTTCCACGATAGGCAGTCGGATTTCACTATAACCATAAGCGCCGAGTACGTCTCTGATGATTTGTTCCGCGTATTGCCAGAGCGGCGCCTGTTCGGGAAGCACATCATGCATCCCGCGAATTGCTTGAATGTTATTTGCCATGTGTATGATACAGCCCGTTACCGTTGAGCGGGCTTAGTCTTTTTTGCTTCGTCTGAGAAGGGGAATTTTTCAAATAATTGCTGCCGGTAGTCTTCGGCCGGCTCCCGGTTGCCTAGCGCGCGCTCTGTCTGCATCGCATACCATAAGGTTTCGGATGTGGGAGGGGCGATATTGGTATAGCGCTGAAAATAGCCTTTCGCGGCCCAGAACTCACCGTTTTTATAGCTGATTTTTTGCATTTCCAGCAAAGCCGGAGCATAGGCCGCATGCGCTTCCAATGCCTTGCGGAAATAAACAACGGCTTCTTGCGGCTGCCCCATGCTGACCTTGCAGCGCCCGAGATTGGTCAACGCCATCCACGGACGCTCATTTAACGGCATGGCGGCGGCACGGGATAATAAAGCGACGCCTTCCTCAAACTGGCCTCGTTCGCAAAGAAAACGGCCATAGTTATTTTGCCCGCCCGAATCATCGGGCGCCAGATCCAGTGCCGTCTCATAGTGATCCCGAGCATCATCATACAGATTGATCTTTTCGTACAGAAAAGCCAGCGCATTATGGACTTTGGCATTGTGCGAGTCTTTCTTCAGCGCCATCAGCAGGTTTTCTTTCGCCAGCTCGAGCTTGTTCAGCCCCATATAGCGTACGCCCAGTTGTAAATAGACCTCGGCGGATTCACGGTCCTTAGCGCTTTTTCCCGTTCCGGCGCAGGCGCTTAATGCCGACGCCAGCAGGATGACGCTAACAATTTTGATGGCTTTGCTTGATTCAGGCTGCACGTTCGGAACTCGCTGGTTTGATTTTCAGGTGCCTGCGGCTTTTATCCTCGACTTTTCCGACAAGCTGACCGCACGCGGCATCGATATCCTCACCGCGCGTACGCCTGACCGTGGTGACGATTCCGGCCTCGTTCAGGAGCATTCTGAAACGGTTGATCGTCTCGTTGCTGGAACACCGGTAAGGTGAATTCGGAAAAGGATTGAATGGTATCAGATTCAGTTTTGACGGGACGCTTTTCAATAATTTAATCAATCCACGCGCATCCTGCAACGAGTCATTAATGCCGTCCAGCATCACGTATTCAAAGGTGATTTTGCGGCGGGGCGCAATCTTGACATTTTCCCTACAGGCCGCCATCAGTTCCTTGAGCGGGTATTTTTTATTGATCGGAACCAGCTCGTCCCTTAGCTCATCGGTCACGGCATGCAGTGACACCGCCAGACTGACATCACATACTTCGGTGAGCCGGTACATGGCCGGCACGACCCCTGAGGTGCTGATCGTGACGCGGCGCTTGGACAGGCCGTAAGCAAAATCATCCATCATCAGGTTCACGGCCGCGATGACGTTGTCGAAGTTCAGCAACGGTTCGCCCATGCCCATCATGACGACATTGGTAATGCGATTATCGGGATCCAGGCGTTTCTGGGCGACTAACAGCTGGCCGATAATTTCGGCGGTCGTCAGGTTACGGTTAAACCCCTGCTGGGCCGTGGAGCAAAACGAGCAGGCCAAAGCGCAGCCGACTTGCGAGGACACGCAAAGCGTACCGCGCCCTTCCTCCGGAATAAAAACCGTTTCCACGCGATTACCGCAACTGGTCTGCAACGCCCATTTACAAGTACCGTCCGTGGCGATTTGTTCCACGACGATTTCAGGCGTTTCAATGCAGCAGTGCTCATTTAAATAGGCGCGCAACGATTTGCTTAAGTTGGTCATCAGGTTGAAGTCCTGGACGTCTTCCTGATAAATCCATTTAAGCAACTGCGTTGCGCGGAAAGGTTTCTCGCCTATCTCGACAAAAAAAGCCGAGAGGCCTTTTCTGTCGAAGTCCAGCAGATTGGTGCGTTTCGGCTTAGCGGGTGCGTGCACAGAGTTCATTGTCCGAGAAAAAGAAAGCGATTTCTCTTTTGGCTGTTTCCAGTGCATCGGAGCCATGCACGGCATTTTCATCGATGCTGTTGGCGAAGTCGGCGCGTATAGTGCCGGCTGCGGCTTCTTTGGGGTTGGTGGCGCCCATCAGTTCGCGATTTTTCAGTACCGCGTTTTCGCCTTCCAATACCTGCATCATGACCGGGCCTGAAATCATGAACGATACCAGATCATTGAAGAAGCCGCGCTCTTTGTGTTCCGCGTAGAAGCCTTCGGCCTGTTCTTGAGTCAAATGCACCATTTTGGCGGCAACGATTTGTAAACCGTTCTTTTCAAAACGACTGTATATTTCGCCGATGACATTTTTTGCTACCGCGTCAGGTTTAATGATGGAAAAAGTGCGTTCTATCGCCATGTGTTTTAAAACTCCAGAGTGTTAATAAAAATTAATAAGTGCTCATTATATCCGAACAAACCGGCTATTTCGAAGATACCTGAACATATTGCCGGCAAATGTTATTCCGTTAAGGTAAATGGTCGATGTCCGCGCCTTCCTTTACGGGTATCATCAAGTCCTCGGCATTGACGCCCCAGGTTAAAGCCAGCGCGCTGGCGACAAAAACCGAGGAATAGGTTCCGACAAACACGCCGAATAAAAGTGCAATCGAAAAATTGTGAATAATCGCGCCGCCGAGGAATACCAGGGCAAGCAACACCAGAACCACGGTAAAAGAAGTTAATATGGTCCGGCTCAGCGTTTCATTCAATGAGGCATTCATGATTTCTTCCGGGGTGCCTTTTCTGAATTTTCTGAAGTTCTCCCGGATACGGTCAAACACGACAATGGTATCGTTCAGCGAGTAACCGATCAGCGCAAGGATCGCCGCCAATACGGTCGAATCAAATTCCAGTCCCAAGACGGAAAAAAATCCCAGAGTGATAATCACGTCATGCACCAACGCGGCCACCGAACCCAGAGCAAACTTGTATTCAAAACGCCAGGCCACATAAATCAAAATGCCGATCATCGAAAATAACAGCGCCAGACCGCCGTCTTGAGCCAGCTCATCGCCGACCTGGGGGCCTACAAATTCGACGCGACGCAATTGCGCGGGCTCTGCCGTATTCTTATTGACGGCCTCCAGCACTTTGACGCTTAATTCCTCATTACTGATACCCTCCTGAGGTTTCAGCCGGATCAGGACATCCTTGGTCGTGCCGTAATGCTGAACGGTAGCATCGCCGAAGCCGGCTTCATTCAAGGCGCCGCGCACCGCTGCCAGATCGGCCGATTGCGGATAGCCTACTTCCACGAGCGTACCGCCGGTGAAATCAATGCCCAACTGCAGGCCGCGCACGGCCAGTGAAGCGATCGAAACGACCAGCAAGATACAGGACACTATCAACGCTATTTTGCGTCTGCCTAAAAAATCTATATTTTGTTTTAACATGTGTTTAATCTTCTCTACAGAGCCTAAATAGACAGTTTCTCAACCCTGCGGTTGCCGTAAATCCAGTTAATAATCATCCTCGAGCCGACGGTTGCGGTAAACATGGACGTCAGAATACCAATCGACAAGGTCACGGCGAAGCCTTTCACAGAGCCGGTGCCAAAGACGAACAGCATCACGGCGGTCAATAAAGTCGTCAGATTGGAATCGAAAATAGTCGAGAACGCTTTTTCATAGCCCAGAAAAATACTGGATTGCGGCGTATTACCGTTTCTGATTTCTTCACGAATCCGCTCAAAAATCAGAACGTTGGCATCGACCGACATACCGACCGTCAAGACTATACCGGCGATGCCGGGCAACGTCAGCGTCGCCTGCAGCATCGACAAGATAGCCACTAAAATAACCACGTTAAACGCCAGCGCGATATTAGCCACCATGCCGAAAAGCCTGTAATAGAGCGCCATAAATACCAGCACCAGGACAAAGCCCACCATAACCGACATCATGCCTTTATCGATGTTGTCCTGCCCAAGACTTGGCCCGACCGTGCGTTCCTCCACGATATCGACCGGCGCCGCCAGAGCTCCGGCTCTTAGCAGAAGCGCGAGATTACGTGCTTCCTGAGGGCTATCCAGTCCGGTCGTCTGAAAGCGCTTGCTGAAAGCATCGCGGATCGTGGCAACGCTGATCACCTGCTCGGTTTTCTCTTTACGGACAACTTTCTGGCCGTTAACCATTCTGGTCTCGGACTTGTATTCAATGAAGACCACCGCCATAGGCCGGCCGATATTGGCTTGCGTGACCTTGCCCATCTTCGCGGCGCCGACGCCGTTCAGGGTAATCGATACCGACGGCTGACCATCCTGGTCGAGGCCCGACGAAGCGTCGACAATCTGGTCGCCGGTCACGATGATACGCCGGTCCAACAGTATGGGATTGCCGTTCTTGTCATAATATAAACGGCTGCCGACCGGCACCATGCCTTTCACAGCCTTTTGCACGTCATGCTCGACATCAACGAGCCGGTATTCCAGTGTCGCCGTGGTACCCAGGATTTCCTTGGCGCGCGCCGTATCCTGCACGCCGGGCAATTGCACGACGATGCGATTTTCGCCTTGCTGTTGAATCACGGGTTCCGCGACACCGAGTTCATTGACCCGGTTGCGCAATGTGGTCATATTCTGCGCCACGGCGAATTTTTTAATTTCGCGTATTTCGATCTCGGCAATTTTCAGCCACACCTCATCCTGGGCATTCGGCTCGGTCAGATCCAGTGAGCGGAAATCCTTATTCAGCAATGTCAGCAGGGCCTCTTTTTCATCGGTTGATTTCAGCTTGACCTTGATATATCCCTTATCCTTGGAAACCGACTGATAATGAATTTTTGCGCCTCTCAGCGCCAGACGGACATCTTCAGTGTAACGTTCCTCAGCCTGTTTGACGGCCGCATCCATGTCCACTTCGAGCAGAAAATGCACACCGCCGCGCAAATCCAGGCCCAGGTACATGGCGTCGGCACCTAATGCTTGCAGCCAGTCTGGCGTCGCGGGCGCCAGATTCAGCGCCACCGTATAATCGCTTCCGAGTTTGTCTCTGAGCAGATCCGCTGCCTGGAGCTGGTCATCGGTATTATTAAACCGGACTAAAACACGGCCGTCCTTAAACTCAATCGATTTAATATCAAATCCGGCTGCCTTGATGGCTGACTCGACCTGGTCCGCCTGTTGCTGCGCGACTTGGGTGTCTCGTGTGGATGAGACCTGAACGGAAGGATCGTCACCATACAAATTCGGTAACGCGTAAACAATCCCGAACATGAAAATGATCAGGATCAATAGATTTTTCCAAAGGGGGAAACGGTTTTGCATGTGTTATTCCATCAATTGAACGACGTCGGTCGTATCGACTTTGCCGACAAGCTATGCGCTAAATACAGGATGCGATAGTTAAACCTTGTTTTTTCTAAGGATTGTTTTATAGGTTCCTTTAGGCATCAGGCTGCCAATGGCATGGCGCTGGACTTGTATAAAAATATTGTCGCTGATTTCGAGCTTGACGAAGTTCTCGTCCAGATCAACGA
Source organism: Methylobacter marinus A45 (assembly GCF_000383855.1). GTDB lineage: Bacteria > Pseudomonadota > Gammaproteobacteria > Methylococcales > Methylomonadaceae > Methylobacter > Methylobacter marinus. The sequence continues at coordinate 2,824,981 of NZ_KB912877.1, read as the reverse complement.
TTTTGCCGAGAATTCCGCCTGTCGTTACGACTTCGACCCCTTTGTTAAGCGATGCCAGCATTTGCTTTTGTTCTTTGGCTTTCTTGGCTTGCGGACGCAGAAACAGAAAATAGAAAAATACCAGTATGCCCAGGGGGAACAGCATGCCTTCAATACCGGGTTGTTGAGCGGCGGGAGCCGCGGCTTCCGCTAACGCATCAGAAATAAAGAAACTCATTGTTATCCTCGGTTGTTATTATAGTAAATAAAAAAGTCCGTTATTATGACACAGTCGGAACGGCTTTTCCTCGTTGTTGGTAAAATTGCTTGACAAAAACATCCAGCTCTTGCCTTTCAATCGCATCGCGCAAACCCTGCATCAAACTCAGGTAATAATGCAGGTTATGAATGGTGTTGAGCCTGGAGCCCAGCATTTCTCCACACTTGTCCAGATGCCTCAGATAGGCTCGGGAATAATTGCGGCAAGTATAACAGCCGCAGGTTTCATCCAGGGGATTGGTATCCAATTGATACTGGCTATTCCTGATTTTTATCACGCCGTTAGTGGTAAAAAGATGACCATTCCGGGCATTGCGTGTCGGCATCACGCAGTCGAACATATCGATACCGCGCCTGACCGCTTCAACCAAGTCCTCCGGCGTGCCGACCCCCATCAGATAACGCGGCTTGTCGACCGGCATTTTAGGATGCACGACATCGAGCGTGTTCATCATTTCCTCTTTCGGCTCGCCGACTGACAAGCCGCCGATGGCGTAGCCGTCAAAGCCGATATCGACCAGTCCGTCTATCGATTCCTGGCGTAAATGCTCATGCATGCCGCCTTGCACGATGCCAAACAGGGCGGATTCATTGTCGCCATGCGCTTTTTTGCTGCGTGCCGCCCAGCGCAAGGACAGGCGCATGGAATCTGCCGCCTCATGGACGGTCGCCGGATACGGCGTGCATTCATCAAAAATCATGACGATATCGGACCCGAGATCACGCTGTACCTGCATCGATTCTTCTGGTCCCATGAAAATAGAACTGCCGTTGATGGGCGATTTAAAAGTGACGCCCTGTTCGGTTATTTTTCTTAATGCGCCGAGACTGAATACCTGGAAACCGCCGGAATCGGTGAGAATAGGTTTTTCCCAGCGCATGAAATCATGCAGGTCGCCATGTATCTTCATGACCTCGGTGCCCGGGCGCAGCATTAGATGGAACGTATTACCCAGAATGATTTGCGCGCCGATACCGGTCAGATCTTCCGGCGTTAACGACTTGACGGCACCATAAGTGCCGACCGGCATAAAAATCGGGGTTTCGACAATGCCCCGGGCAAATTTGATCCGACCGCGACGGGCGTGGCCGTCGGTATTGAGTAACTTAAATTCCATGAAACAACTTTAATACATAAAAAAGGCTGGAGATTATCCAGCCTTTTTGATCCTTAGTGCAACAGTCCCTGCAATAAACCGTTCAACTTATGAACAAAAGCGGCCGGATCGTCGAGCTGCCCGCCTTCGCTTAAGATGGCTTGGTCGAACAGAATGTGAGTCAGGTCCGCAAATCGTTCATCATCCTGCTCGTCCTTCAGGCGCGCCACCAATGGGTGCGTCGGGTTGAGTTCGAAGATGGGCTTCTGGCCGAAGTTCATGGCTTGGCCCGCTTCCTTCATGATGCGTTCCATGTTCAGGCTCATGCCGTAAACATCCGAAACCAGGCAGGCCGGCGATTCGGTCAGGCGGTGGCTTAAGCGCACTTCGCTGACCTTGTCGGCCAGGACGTCCTTGATCTGCTTCAGCACCGATTCGAAGTCCTTATTGACTTCTTCCTGCTCTTTCTTGTCGGCTTCGTCCTCGAGCTTGCCTAAATCCAGATCGCCCTTGGCAACGGACTGCATGTGCTTGCCATCAAATTCGCCCAAATGCGAAACAAGCCATTCATCGATACGGTCCGAAAGCAGCAGCACTTCGATGCCTTTCTTGCGGAAAATTTCCAGATGCGGGCTGTTTTTGGCAGCCGCGTAGCTGTCCGCCGTGACGTAATAGATTTTTTCCTGGCCTTCCTTCATGCGGCTCACGTAATCTTCCAGTGTCACATCCTGTTTATCGGTATCGTTATGCGTCGAGGCGAAGCGCAACAGTTTAGCGATGCGGTCCTTATTGCCATGATCCTCGATAGGCCCTTCTTTCATGACGGTGCCGAACTCGGACCAGAACTTCTCGTATTTTTCCGGCTCGTTTTTGGCCATGCCTTCCAGCATGCCGAGCACTTTTTTCACGGAGCCCGATTTAATGGTACTGATCTGCTTGCTTTGCTGCAGGATCTCACGCGACACGTTCAGGGGCAGCGAATTGGCGTCGATGATGCCGCGGATAAAGCGCAGATAACGCGGCATCAACTGTTCGGCGTCATCGGTGATGAATACCTTGCGGATATACAATTTCACGCCATGCTTGGCTTCCCGGTCCCATAGATCGAACGGGGCGTGCGAGGGCACATAAAGCAACAGGGTATATTCGTTGGAACCTTCCACTTTGCTGTGCACATACGCCATCGGGTCCTGATAATCGTGGCCGACATGCTTGTAGAATTCATTGTAGTCATTTTCGGAAATTTCCTGGCGGGCTTTCGTCCATAACGCCGATGCGCTGTTGATGGTCTCTTCCTCGGGTACGGCCGGTTTTTCTTCCTCGTCCTCCTCGGTCATGGACGGCATGGGCTCTTTGTCCATGACGATAGGCAGGGAGATGTGATCAGAGAATTTTCTGACGATGGAGCGGATGCGGTAGCCGTCCAGGAATTCGCTTTCGACTTCTTTCAAATGCAGGACGATTTCGGTACCGCGCTGGGATTTTTCTATCGATTCGAGCGTGTAATCGCCTTCGCCGGTCGATTCCCAACGCACGCCTTCACTTGCCGGCGCGCCGGCCTTGCGCGTCGTCAGCGTCACTTTGTCCGCGACAATAAAAGCGGAATAGAAACCGACGCCGAACTGGCCGATCAGTTCGCTGTCTTTGGCCTGATCGCCCGTCAAGGCTTCGAAAAACTGCTTGGTGCCGGATTTCGCGATCGTGCCGATATGTTCCTGCACTTCCGCACGAGTCATGCCGATACCATTATCGATGATCGTAATGGTACCTTTATCCTTGTCGACTTCGATCCGGATCTTCAACTCGCTGTCGCCTTCATAGAGGCTGTCATTGGACAGCGCTAGAAATCGCAATTTGTCTGCTGCATCGGAGGCATTTGAAATCAGTTCGCGCAAGAAGATTTCCTTGTTACTGTACAAGGAATGAATCATCAAATGTAAAAGGTGCTTAACTTCGGTTTCAAACCCTAGCGTTTCTTTTTTTGCTTCAACAGTCATCTTTATTATTCCTGATAATGAAAAATTTTGGATGGCAGATGATATTGGGGCGCATTTATTTTTTTCAAGACCGAACTGGACACGGATAAATGTCTGGTTAGAATTGATTACTTATGACACTGAACCTCGAACTCAAAAAAATCCTGCTCGTCGAAGACAATCCGACCATGCGTAAAGCCATTATGGAGATGCTTTACATGCTGCATGCGCAACATATTGTCGAGACGAACAACGGCATCGGCGCTGTTGCCGCCTTGACCCAGGATCAGTTCGATATTGTTCTGTGCGACTACAACCTGGGTCCGGGCAAAAACGGCCAACAGGTTTTGGAAGAGGCCAGGTTCAATAAGTTGCTGCCGGTCGGCGCCGTCTTTATCATGGTCACTGCCGAACAGAATCAGAGTATGGTGCTGGGCGCCATGGACAGCCGGCCTGACGAGTATCTGATCAAGCCCTTTAACTCACAGCAATTATTGAATCGCCTGGAGAGAAGTTGCGCGCGCAAGCATTTTTTTGAAGACATTGCCCGGGCTGCGGACCAGGGCGACTTGTCCTCGGCGATCCATTACTGCGAACAGCGGCTCGGCCAGGATCATAAAAATATGCGCATGCCTTTACTGAAAATGCGCGCCGAATTGGCTATCGATACCGGAGACTATGCCACCGCCCGACAAATTTATCTGGACGTCCTCGAGCAACGGGATCTGCCATGGGCAAGGCAGGGGCTCGGAATTATCGCTTTTCTTGAAAAAAACCACGAGCAGGCTATCGATGTCTTTCAGCAGGTTCTTAATCAAAATCCGATGATGCTGGAAACCTATGACTGGCTGGCAAAAGCGCAGGAAGCTGCCGGCGAGAATCTGGAGGCGCTGGACACGACGCATTCGGCCGTTGATTTATCTCCTCAGGCCATCTTAAGGCAGAAAAAACTGGCCCTGTTGGCGGACAAAACCGAAAACACCGCGATTGCGGAAAAAGCCTATAAAGCCGCCATTAAGCTCGGCCGGCACTCCATCCATAAATCCTCAAGCGACTATTCGGGGCTGGCAAAGGTTTATTTAAAGACCAACGCGACGGCCGAAGCTTTACGGGTTGTGGAAGAATTGCACCAGCAATTCACGGATGATCCCGAAGCCGAACTGCGCGCCGCGGCCCTGGCAACGGAAGCCTACCAAAAAATGGGCGATGCGGCGCTAACCCGGCAAGCCTATGAAAAAATGCTGGAATTAAACCGGCAATTCGGCAACCGGATCGCAAAAGAATTGCGCCTGGAAATAGCAACGGTCTGTCGTTTGAACGAAGATCATCAGGCATCGGACCGTATTCTTGACGAACTGGTCAAGTCCTATGTTGACGACCCTGAATTTATGAGTGATATCAAAAAGATGTGCGCGACTTTTAACAACAGCGATTATGCGAAAAAACTGATTCAGCGCACGCGGCAGGAAGTGATCGAGATTCATAATCAAGGCGTCAGACTGTTCAAGGAGGGCAAACTTAATGATGCGCTCGCGCTTTTTGAACAGGCTTTAGCGAAAATGCCCGATAACAAAACCATGCTGCTGAATATGGCTAAAGTGATGATTTATGACATCAAAGCCAACGGCAGCACCAGGGAAAAAATCCTGAGGACGGAAGCCGCGATTAAAAAGACCAGACAATCAGGTATCGCCCACGATAAAATAACCGAACTTCAGATGGCGCTTGCTAAAATCACCCGCCCGCAATCAACTTCTCATCAATCGTAATGCCGGACGCTCACTTACTGACAGTCAATTTTCCAGCCCTGCTGGCGTCGTCCATCCATGACATGAAAAATTCGCTGGCAACGGTCAGAGCCCTGATTGCCCAATTGAAAGGGACCTGTCCGGAGCCTCCCGCCCGGGAGTTCGAACAGCTGGAGTTTGAGGCCAACCGCATGAACAACAGTCTCATGCAGTTACTGATTCTTTATAAAATTGATTCATTCTCGTTTAATCTGTCGATCGATGAACATGCCGTCACCGACGTCTTTAACGAAGTTATCGCCCAGCAATCGAGTTTGCTGTCGTTAAGCAATATTGAACTGACCAGTGATTGTTCCGAAGACCTGTTCTGCTATTGCGACATGACGCTGATCGTCAATGCCCTCAGTACACTCGTCAATAATGCGCAACGCTACTGCCGCCGGCAGATACTGCTGACAGCCAGCCGGGATAACGATTATATGGTTTTTTGTATCGAAGACGATGGTCCCGGCTACCCGGAAAGTTTTATTTCGTCCGATGCAAAGCAAACCACGCAGATTGACCTGGCTACCGGCAGCACGGGCCTGGGCCTGATTTTCGTCGCAACCATCGCCAAAATGCATGCAAACGGCGATAACCGCGGCTTGATCAAAATCGACAATGATAGCCGTTTGGGCGGCGCCCGGTTCAGACTGTATCTGCCATAACCGTGACTGAGGCAAACTTCAGGCAAATAATCCGTAACGTTTCCCAGGCATCGCCTTGCTGCTGTCCTTTGATCTGCCGGTCCGCCTTGGCGCTTAACAGCAGGACGGCATTCAAATCCTGTTCGCTGAGTCTGCGCAGCGCATGATCGACCAGCGATTTACGTTTATCCCAGATCTGATTTTTTTTGAATACCAACTCCCTGTTTTGTCCTTGAGCTAGCTCTCTTTTTATCTTGATCAATGTTCTGGCTTCACGCGTGAGCGCCCATAGTACTACTGGGGCCGCAACGCCTTCCGCCTGCAGGCCGGGCAGCACTTTGAAAATACGTTTTATACTGGCGCCCAGTACGCAATCGATCAGCTTGAACACATCGTATCGGGAACTGTCCGCCACGACATCAAGGATCTGCTGTTCAGTCAGATGCCCGGAACCATAAAGCACATAGAGTTTTTCTACTTCCTGGGCGGCAGCGAGCAAATTGCCTTCAATCCTGGAAGCCAGAATCTTCAGACCTTCCGGATCCGCATTAAGCCCGCGCCGCTGCATTCTTTGCTGCAGCCACCGGATTAAATCGGGGCCGTCAAGGGGCCAAACCTGAATAACAACCCCGGCTTTATCAAGCGCCTGAAACCAGCGCGTTTTCAACGCCGCACCAGCCAGCTTACCGGCCGTAACGAGCAAAACCGTATCGGCAGGCAATCGCTCACAATAAGCCGTCAACACCTTTGATCCCTCTGTCCCGGGCGAGCCGGAAGGCAACCTTAAATCAAGGATTTTTTTATCGGAAAAAATAGAATATGAATCGGCGGCTACGGTCAAATCATTCCACTCAAACCCCGTCTCAGCGGAGAAAACCTCGCGCGTCAGAAAACCCGCCTGCCGTGCCGCCTTTCTGACGGCATCGGCCAACTCGCCAAGCTGTAATGATTCGTCGCCGCTGATAAAATAGACAGGCGCCAGGCGCTTTTGCAACTCGGCGCCTAATTGCTCGGGCTTTAAACGCATGTTATTTTGCGTCCGCCTCTAATACAACCCGGGCACGGTCCACTATCGTGCGCACCGCCTGTTGATACATTTCATTACGGATCACGTCTTCTTCGGTATCCTTAGCCATGACGTCCTGTTGATCATTGAAGTAATCGCGCCTGATTTCAACCGGCTGCCTCGGCATCAACACGGAATTGCCGGAACCGAGCAGTTCATATTCCAATCGATAATACAGTTCGAATTCGTTCGCGATACCCCTGGAACCCAGAGACAATGCCCGTCGATTTAGATCTTCTCCAAATATTTTAATGATCATGCCGGCTCCTTCCGGCGAATTGGCAAACTTACCGGCCGAGGATTTCAACGCGCGCTTGAATTGCTCTCGCAACGGCGGCGAACCACCGTCCACATAAACGTTCTTCATGCCTTCGGGCAAATCAAGCGCACCACGCAGATGATAACCGCAGGCGCCCAATAACAAAGCCATCATGAAGATAAGCGATTTTTTTGTCATTACACCCATTCTCTTAAACTACGATATTCACCAGCTTCTTTGGCACAATGATGACCTTTTTGACCGGCTTGTCTTCAATAAACCGCTTAACGTTTTCATCATTCAGCGCCATAGCTTCCACTTCATCCTTGGAAGCGGTTGTAGAAACGGAAATTTTGCTGCGCAATTTACCGTTTACCTGAACCACCAGTTCCAGTGAATCCAATTCCAGGGCCGTTGCATCCACTTCCGGCCAGGGCTCGCTGACAACGGCCTGCTGATGGCCTAAATCCAGCCATAACTGATGACAAATATGCGGCACCATGGGCGACAACATCAATACAATCGCTTCCAGGGTTTCCTGTCGAATCGCCTTGCCATTCTCGGTCTGATCATTGAATCTGGACAGCGCGTTAACCAGCTCCATATTAGCCGCGATGGCCGTATTAAAGGTATAGCGTCTGCCAAGATCATCCGTTACTTTCTGGATGGTTTGATGCAACTGACGACGCATGGCCTGCTGATCTTCGGTTAATGCCTGTTTGTCAACTTTCCGGGTCGAACCGCTGGCGTTAATATGCAGATAAGCCTGTTTCCAGAGCCGTTTAAGAAACCTGAATGAGCCCTCGACACCGCTATCGGACCACTCCAGGGATTGCTCGGGCGGCGCGGCAAACATAATGAACAAGCGCACGGTATCGGCGCCGTATTGATCGATCAAGGCCTGAGGATCGACCGTGTTGCCCTTGGATTTGGACATTTTGCTGCCGTCCTTCAGCACCATGCCTTGCGTCAACAGCTTTTTAAAGGGTTCATCGCAAACCAGCAAACCTTCATCACGCAACAGCTTGGTATAAAAACGCGCATACAGCAAATGCAAGATCGCATGCTCAATACCGCCGATATATTGATCGACCGGCAACCAGTATTTGGCCCTTTCATCGAGCATGCTACTGGCGCTATCGCTGCTTGCGAAGCGGGCAAAATACCATGAGGATTCCATGAATGTATCGAAGGTATCGGTTTCACGGCGTGCGGCTTTTCCGCAAACCGGGCAATCCACATGGGAGAAAGTCGGATGCGCCACCAATGGCGACTGTGACCCGTCCAGCACCACATCGCGCGGCAATTCCACCGGCAGGTCCTTTTCGGGAACCGGCACCGTGCCGCAGTCATCGCAATAAATAACCGGGATCGGCGCGCCCCAGTAACGCTGACGCGAAACACCCCAATCGCGCAGACGGAAATTGGTTTTGCGCTGGCCTTTGCCGGCTTTTTCCAGTGTTTCCGCAATGGCTGTAAAAGCCTGCTCTGATGTTAAACCGTCGAACTCGCCTGAATTGCGCAAGATACCTTTAGCGATGTAGGCCTGCTCGGAACAATCGGCCTGCTCGCCATCTCTGGCAAAAATCACCTGCTTGATCGCAATGCCATATTTTTGAGCGAACTCAAAATCGCGCTGATCATGCGCAGGCACCGACATAACAGCACCTGTGCCGTATCCCATTAATACGAAGTTGGCAATCCAGACAGGTACGTGCTCGCCGGTAATCGGATGGATGGCTTTGATACCTGAATCCACCCCGCGCTTCTCCATCGTCTCCATGGCCGCTTCCGACGTTTCCATCACTTTGCACTCGTTAATGAATGCCATGAGTTCCGGTTGGTTTTCTGCGGCTTTATACGCTAACGGATGCTCGGCGGCGACAGCCAGATAAGTGACCCCCATCAGGGTATCAGGCCGGGTCGTATAAATTCTTAAAGGCTGCTCCATGTCCGCCACTTGAAAATCCATTTCCACACCTTCGGAACGGCCGATCCAGTTGGCCTGCATGGTCTTGACCTGATCCGGCCAGCCATCCAGTGTCTCCAGAGATTGCAGTAATTCATCGGCATAGTCCGTGATCTTCAGGAACCATTGCGCAATCTCTTTTCTTTCCACGGGCGTGTCGCAGCGCCAACAGCAACCATCAATAACCTGCTCATTAGCCAGCACGGTCATATCATGCGGACACCAGTTGACCGGTGCGGTTTTTTTATAGACCAGTCCTTTTTCCAGCAACTTGATGAAGAACCACTGTTCCCAGCGGTAATAATCTGGATCGCAGGTCGCTATTTCCCGCTGCCAATCATAGCCAAATCCCAATCGCTTAAGCTGATCCCGCATATAGTCGATATTCTCATACGTCCAATCGGCCGGATGAACACCGTGCTTCATGGCCGCGTTTTCCGCGGGCAGCCCAAAAGCGTCCCAGCCCATTGGCTGCATGACATTTTTGCCTAGCATGCGCTGGTAACGACTGATCACATCGCCAATGGTATAGTTACGAACATGCCCCATGTGGAGTTTACCGCTGGGATAGGGAAACATGGATAAGCAATAATACTTTTCCTGAGTCGAGGATTCCGACACATTAAATACCCCCGAATCCTGCCAGACCTTTTGTACTTCTTGCTCAATAACCAACGGCTTATAATTTTCTTGCATCCTTCTCGTCTTTTACCAATCAAAAGCGTTAGAATACCGCACAGCCGCTTAAATCTAAAGTGTCATTTTTCAGGAGTTGACCATGAATAAGAATAAATTTATCACCGCCTATAACGAGCTCATGAGGCATCTGCATGAAACCATGGATGAGACTATTCATTCTTTAGCGGATGCACTGGAAATTTCGAAGGAAAAAACCAGAAAAACCACTGACTTGACCCAAGATGAAATCGATCAGGTATCTGGTTATGTCAAACGTGATATTGAACATGCAGCGCATGGATTAACTGAAAAAAAAGATAGTGATTCGCTCTCGGAATGGTTTAAATTCGATATTGAATTGATTGAAAACTTCGCACTGGATGCATTTTTGAGCCTAGCCGATAAAACCCGCCTTGAACTTGCAAAAATTGAACGACTGGCAGAACTCAACACTTATCACACGGGCGACATCACAGGGCCTGGCACGTTTGTTTGCGATCAATGCGATAAGCAAATTGCCTTTAAATCGACCAGTGAAATTCCCGAATGCCCGGCTTGTCACGGTAAAACTTTTGTCCGCCTTTGATATTGTTGGCCTAGGCCTTATAATACGAGTTTTATCTATTTGATTCCATGGGAAATAGCAACATGCGCAGGGTCATTTTCAATCAGAAGGGCGGTGTCGGCAAATCTACGATTACCTGCAATTTAGCCGCCATCAGTGCCGTTGAAGGCAAGCGTACTTTAGTCATCGATTTAGATGTTCAAGGCAATTCCACGCAATATCTACTCGGCAAAAAAGTCAGCGAGAGCGAAAAAACTATTGCTCACTTTTTTAAGGACAGCTTGAGTCTTGGCCTGTTCGGAAATAATGGCTCCGGTCTTGAAAATGTCATACACGAAACCCCTTTTCCGGATTTGTTTGTTATCCCTTCCCATCCCGACCTTGAACCCTTACAAGCACGTCTGGAATCGCGCTATAAAATTTTTAAACTAAAAGAGGCGCTGGACAAACTGGAAGGTTTCGACGCCATCTACATGGACACTCCGCCCATTCTCAACTTCTACAGCCAATCCGCCTTAATTGCCGCGGATAAGTGCCTGATTCCCTTCGATTGCGATACATTTGCCCGGGAAGCCTTGTATTTATTAATGCAGGCCTTAAGAGAAGTTAAAGCCGATCATAACCAGAATCTGGAAATTGAAGGCATCGTTGTTAACCAATTTCAAAAACAGGCGAATTTGCCTCGCCAGTTAGTTGATGAACTTGTAGCGGAAGGACTGCCCGTACTGGCAGCCATGATTTCACCGTCAATCAAGGTAAGAGAATCGCATACAGAATCGCGGCCACTGATCCATTATGCACCCAATCATAAATTGACCGACGAATTCAGAGCACTACACACAGAAATTCACGGTCATTAAATCTTTTGCTCAGGGGTTAAGATGATTCATTACTCCTGAGCATTTTATTGAAGCCCAGCAAAAGGCTTAAGCGTCGCATTATAGCGTTCCCGCTTTCACAGTTAGATACGATCCTCTATAGACATAACATTTGAATTTGCAAATTTCTTATTTAAGATCAGCTTGTCATATATCATCAGTCCTAAAAGCAAGATTCCTATAGCACTTATAATTACCTTGTCTCCAACGCCGGCATAAGGTGTCATCCCACCCATAGGAGTTATATTTTCACTAATCGCCACTGCCTCAAACAGCGGGGCCTGTTTGATGATGTCTCCATTCGGAGACACTATTGCCGTTATACCCGTATTTGTTGCCCGCAATAAAAAACGGCCTGTTTCCATGGCGCGCATTCTTGCAATTTGCAGATGCTGATGAGGCTCCAGTGAGTTTCCGAACCAGGCATCATTCGTCACATTGACCAGATAAGCGGCATCCGATAAGCCGCGAATATTGACCTCGCTAAAAGCGTCTTCATAACAAATGGATGTTATAAAAAGATAACCTCCCGCTTTTAATAAAGGCTGATCCGTTCCGCCCCGCAAAAAGTTGCCTAATTGAATATTTAACGTATTTAATACAAAACCGGATAAGGGTTGTAACGGTAGATATTCGCCAAACGGCAGTAAATGATTTTTCCGGTAAATACCATCATTTTTGCCCAGGGTTATCACCGCATTATATTTTTCATGAGACAGATTTCCTCTTACAGGAACGCTGACGATCAAATCAGTATCAGTCTTTTCGGCTTCTTTGCTTAAAGGCAGTAAAAATGATTCATTAACTTCGGCCCGAAAGGCAGGAACCGCGGTTTCAGGCCAAATGATAACATCCGAATCCCAGTGCTCTTCTGTCATCGACTTATATCTTTGCAAGATACGAATTTTATTTTCCGGCTTCCATTTTTGATCCTGGGAAATATTGCCCTGAATCAAAGACACTTTAATGGGAGATCCAACGGCTTGAGTCCATCTTACAGACTGCAGCCAGGCACCTATCCCCCATAACGCCAAAATAGTCGTTGATAATAATGCAAACTGTCGTTTGTAATACATCAAAATGACGATAATAGATGCAGTGAACGCCAATAAGAGACCGGTGCCATATGCCCCTATGACAGGTATATAGCCAGATAAAGGCGTTCCTAATTGAGAATATGCGATTTGCAGCCACGGAAATCCATTCAGTACCCAAGTACCGCGAATATATTCTATGAGTATCCAAATCAAGGGGGCTGCCAAAAGCCGTGGAACAACTGTGGACGCCAACATCAGTTTTACCGAAAGATACCCACATAAGGCAGGGAACAGAGACCAAACATTAACAAACAAGCTTGTTAATATAATTGAGCCCAGCAACCCCGCCCCACCAAAGTCATGGATACTGATATAGATCCAAGACACTCCTAAGCCGTATGAGCCTAAACCAAATAAATAGCCTCTTAAAGCCGCTCGACCTGGCGTGATATCCTGCCAGGAAGCAAATAAGAAACTCAATGCTACAAGTGCCAAATAAGCATAATTAAAAGGAGCAAAAGATAGGGTAAGTAGCATACCGGCAACAGGAGAGCCTAAATCCCAGTATTTACTATTTGAACAGCGCATAAATCAACGGTACGGACTTGAGTGACGAGCGATCAGGATAAGCCAAACCAGCTATTTTTTAAAATGAAAGTATAACAATTTCACTCATTAGCATCCTGCAATTTGCGTTGAAAGCGTATAAAACCCGAGCGGCGTAAGCCGGTTCCGGTACGGGGGCGCGAGCCGGCGGTTTTTTGCCGGGCAAAAAAAAACCCAGGCCTGTCGTCAGGTCTGGGTTTTCGGTAAGGCGCTTGGCAATTCCCTACTTTCGCATGGCAAATCGCCACACTATCATCGGCGCTAAGCGGTTTCACTTCCGAGTTCGGGATGGGATCGGGTGGGTCACGCTCGCTATGGTCACCAAGCAAACTGGTCTGACAAGCCGGCTATCGCCGCCTGCCGCGTTGGAAATCTGTAACTCTCGCTGAATCAGCGTGTCAGTCTGTCAACCCAAACTGATTGGGTGTTATATGGTCAAGCCTCACGGGCAATTAGTATCAGTTAGCTTCAACCATTACTGGCCTTCCACACCTGACCTATCAACCTTGTCGTCTTCAAGGGCCCTTCAGGGGACTCATGGTCCCAGTGAGATCTCATCTTGGGAGGGGCTTCCCGCTTAGATGCTTTCAGCGGTTATCCTGTCCGAACATAGCTACCCGGCCATGCCACTGGCGTGACAACCGGAACACCAGAGGTTCGTCCACTCCGGTCCTCTCGTACTAGGAGCAGCTTCCCTCAAATCTCAAACGCCCACGGCAGATAGGGACCGAACTGTCTCACGACGTTCTGAACCCAGCTCGCGTACCACTTTAAATGGCGAACAGCCATACCCTTGGGACCTGCTTCAGCCCCAGGATGTGATGAGCCGACATCGAGGTGCCAAACACCGCCGTCGATATGAACTCTTGGGCGGTATCAGCCTGTTATCCCCGGAGTACCTTTTATCCGTTGAGCGATGGCCCTTCCATACAGAACCACCGGATCACTATGACCTACTTTCGTACCTGCTCGATGTGTCTATCTCGCAGTCAAGCACCCTTATGCCATTGCACTCATTGCCTGATTTCCGACCAGGCTGAGGGTACCTTCGTGCTCCTCCGTTACTCTTTAGGAGGAGACCGCCCCAGTCAAACTACCCACCAGACACTGTCCCCAGCCCAGATCATGGGCCCAGGTTAGAACTTCAAACATACCAGGGTGGTATTTCAAGGATGGCTCCACACCAACTGGCGTTGGTGCTTCACAGCCTCCCACCTATCCTACACAAGTAGGTTCAAAGTCCAGTGTCAAGCTATAGTAAAGGTTCACGGGGTCTTTCCGTCTAGCCGCGGGTATACGGCATCTTCACCGCAATTTCAATTTCACTGAGTCTCGGGTGGAGACAGTGTGGCCATCGTTACGCCATTCGTGCAGGTCGGAACTTACCCGACAAGGAATTTCGCTACCTTAGGACCGTTATAGTTACGGCCGCCGTTTACCGGGGCTTCGATCAAGAGCTTCGCGTGAGCTAACCCCATCAATTAACCTTCCGGCACCGGGCAGGCGTCACACCCTATACGTCCACTTTCGTGTTTGCAGAGTGCTATGTTTTTGCTAAACAGTCGCAGCCACCAGTTTATTGCAACCTCCTTCGGCTCCGGTCGCGAGGACCTTCACCTACCAAAGGCATACCTTCTCCCGAAGTTACGGTATCATTTTGCCTAGTTCCTTCACCCGAGTTCTCTCAAGCGCCTTAGAATTCTCATCCCACCCACCTGTGTCGGTTTGGGGTACGGCCACTGATAACCTGAAGCTTAGAGGTTTTTCTTGGAAGCCTGGCATCAATCACTTCGTCACTCAAAAGAGCGACTCGTCGTCACGTCTCAGCATAGAGTCTCCCGGATTTGCCTAAGAGACCTGCCTACTCGCTTAAACTGCCACTTCCAACCGGCAGCTGACCTAGCCTTCTCCGTCACCCCATCGCAGTTACCACCGGTACAGGAATATTAACCTGTTTGCCATCGACTACGCCTTTCGGCCTCGCCTTAGGTACCGACTAACCCTGCGTCGATTAGCGTTGCGCAGGAAACCTTGGGTTTTCGGCGTCAGGGTTTTTCACCCTGATTATCGTTACTCATGTCAGCATTCGCACTTCTGATACCTCCAGCCGACTTCTCAATCGACCTTCGCAGGCGTACAGAACGCTCCTCTACCGCTCATCCATAGGATGAACCCGTAGCTTCGGTACTATGCTTAGCCCCGGTAAATCTTCCGCGCAAGCCGACTCGACCAGTGAGCTATTACGCTTTCTTTAAAGGGTGGCTGCTTCTAAGCCAACCTCCTGGCTGTCTGGGCCTTCTCACATCGTTTCCCACTGAGCATAGATTTGGGGACCTTAGCTGACGGTCTGGGCTGTTTCCCTTTTCACGACGGACCTTATCACCCGCCGTGTGTCTCCCGTGCTCAAACTTGTTGGTATTCGGAGTTTGCATCGGGTTGGTAAGTCTAGACGACCCCCTAGCCGAAACAGTGCTCTACCCCCAACAGTTATACACGAGGCGCTACCTAAATAGCTTTCGAGGAGAACCAGCTATCTCCGAGCTTGATTAGCCTTTCACTCCGATCCACAGCTCATCCCCG
>NZ_KB912877.1:2429578-2804578 GCF_000383855.1 Methylobacter marinus A45 | reverse complement strand
TGAAATGTCTATTTTATTATTTCGCCTTGCAAATGTCCCCGAAGACGAAGCCGATGAAATTCGTGAATTGTTACGTTCTAATGAAATCGACTACTATGAGACATCTGCCGGAAACTGGGGTATATCAATGCCCGCAATTTGGCTATTAAAAGATGAAGATCTTTTTAAAGCACGACAATTGCTTGAAGAATACCAACGGCAAAGATTGGCAACTCAACGAGAATTATATCTGCAGCTCAAAAAAACAGGGACAAACACAACAATTCTCGCTAGCATCAAAGATAAACCGTTGCGATTTATCGTTTATTTAGGCGCCATACTGCTTATATTGTATGTCTCTATCAAGATGGTCCTTGAATTCGGTTTGAAGTTCTAATAGTCAATCAATTTAATTATGACGGGTACTTGTGCCCTTGAGGGTATTCGCACTATTCGCACGCTATGAATACTCTGCAAATTTTACTCGTCAGAACAAGGCTGGCTAAATACTAGTCTTTATCAACTCCATCCCGCTTCATCTTATTAAGCCTACGCTTGAAACCCTCTTTGTCCGACAAGTAATATAATAAAAGCAATAAAACAGGCCATACTAAAAAGGCAAGTAGTTTCAAAACAGTTCCAAAGCCCATAATCATCACCTTATTTGTAAATTCTAAAGATCACCTTTTAATTCAAGTAAATTTATTCTTGCTTTCGCTTCACGCCAACTCCTTAGATTAGGATTACAGAAGACGTCGCCAGGATTTTTCAAGCCAGCAAATAAATACCAATGCCCAACCATGTCAAAATTAACAATAACCAGGACACCCTGAATACCAGAAATAACCAGGATAATCCGTGCTGTTGACACAGTTCTCGTTCCTGTATTTGAGAATCACCTGATTCCACGAATTCGGGCTGATCCAAAGTTTTTTTAAATTTTCTGTCCGACTCTCTAGCCCAGGATTTCTGTTGCCTTTTATATAATCCAATCCCTTTTTGAATACTCTGAGCCATCCGTTTGGCTTGCTCTTTGGCCTGACCAAGTCGCTGAATCCCTCGGGCTACTCGTATCGCTTCATCCAGAGTTTCCTGAGACGGCTTTTGATAGTTTTGTTTGCTCATATTACTGATAATCCATTGATTTTCTTATCCGCCTAGTGAAAATTCTATATCTATAAAACAGAAATCCTCAAGACAAAAACAAAAAGGCAATAATTACAATAAAGAGTAAAAAGCGCCTTGATTAGAAAGCCCGATTAGTATCCGCCGCAGGCCGGCCATTAATTCTTGCTTTACTTTACCTGAACTTATAACCGTTCTGTAAGGTCAGCAAAATAAATTTTTCTTTCGACGCTTCCTCTTAGCTAATAAGTCCATGGATTTTCAAGTAAACACTGTCAAAAGTTTGGATATTTCGGTTCCGATCCACTCCGCTCATGTTCACATAACGGACAATTGTTCATGTTACGATCTGCCCCTAAAAATCTTTTTGCGTACTCATTTATTTATCCCTAAACTAATCGGTGCGGTTCCATTTGAATTGATTCGATCCGACATCCGAACATTACAATTTGCCCGTTATACCGTTCATTTCCGGTTGAAGAAAACTCAAACTGGAATGAACGCCATAAATGCACTTTTCCTGTTCTATCTCTTTTCAGCCAGAGACCGGTTAAGGCAATATAATCGTCCAGCATCTGAACGTTCATATCCAAACAATGCTGCTTAGTTGCGTTAAGGGCTATCGACTTTACCCGCTGGGCACTCGCCCAATACAAGTAAGCGACAATTAATAAACCGATTAAAATGATATCAAATACCATACTTTAGTATTAATGGACAATTAAAGTTCAGATATTGCGCTAATTGTACTCAGGTTTATCATAACCCACTGTTTCGGGAGAATATATGAAACTTCCCATTACAGGCGGCTGCCTTTGTGGCGCTGTCAGATACGAAATTTCAGTCAAACCCGCCAGTAGTTTCAACTGCCATTGCAGAACATGTCAAAAAGCTTTGGGTGCCCCGTATTTAGCGGCCATGCTTGTGCCGTCATCCGCACTTACAATAACTGGCAATTATAAAGAGTACGCAACTATTGCCGCCAGCGGCCATGTTGTTTATCGAGCATTCTGTCCTGAATGCGGGACCGCCTTGTTTGGCAGGAACAGCGCTTTCACCAAATTGAGACCGGTTAGCGCATCTACGCTGGATGACCCCAGCATTTTCCGGCCGCAAAAAGATATTTGGGTAGCCGATGCCCAGCCATGGGACTATATGAATCCTGATCTGCCAAAATTTGACGGCAATCCCTGGCATTAATCACTTTTCTCATAAGCATATTCAATTTCATATTTGTTCACATCATTTTCGGGGTAACCTATGATTTCTCAACTTAGTACAATAGAAATTCAACCTGAATCTGTTCATAAATATTCCATTATATGGCTTCATGGCCTAGGCGCTGATGGGCACGACTTTGCCGGCATTGTCCCGCAACTGAATTTAAACGAAGCTCAGGCCATTCATTTTATTTTCCCCAATGCCCCTATTCAGCCTGTAACCATCAACGGCGGTATGAAAATGCGCGCCTGGTACGACATTTTGGAAAAGTTACCCTCCAGAAGAGTCGATATCGCTGGAATTTATGAATCCAGCACATTAATCGACAAGCTTATTCAACAGGAAATCGATAAAGGCATTGCTTCCGAGAATATTTTACTGGCGGGATTCTCCCAAGGCGGCGCCATTGCTCTTCACGCCGGTTTGAAATATCCGCACAAACTGGCTGGAATCATAGCTCTCTCAACTTATCTGCCGACACTTGAACAATTAGAAAAAAAGCGGTCAAGTACCAATAATGCCACGCCTATCCTGATGGCCCATGGCATTATAGATCCTGTTGTGGCGATTGAATCGGGTAAAGCAGCGTATGTTGCGCTAAAGGAAATGGGATATGACATTGTCTGGCATGATTATATTATGGAACATGCCGTATGTTTGGAAGAAATAGAGCACCTATCCTGTTTTATTAATGCCGTCTTTAAATAAAAGTACGGCATTTTTGTTATTTAATAGATACTCTCGAATTTAGTGCCCAGGATACCATGATGACAGCTATGCGTCTGTGGCGATTTCTGGGTACATCAATGCCGCGATGACTGAAATCGCGTAAACCCCAAAAGAAACAGCGCCATGAAATCCTGGGTTTTGACATACCGAAGACCAATTTCAGCGGGCCTTATCTCAATTATCGTCTTGAATAAATGATCCCATATTGAAAACACGGCCCCATAGTTATGATCATGCTCCTCTCGCAGAGTTGAATGATGAGCCTTATGTAAATAAGGCACAATGATAATCCGGCCCAGCCATTTCTCGCCCGGGACTGAAACATCCATGTGATGAAAAATCACAAATACCGTAATTACCGCTTCACTAATGATCACCACGGCCTTATCCACACCGAATACGATAATATAAAGCGCTTTCAGGCCGGCCGTCAGTAATAGCTCGACTAAATGCAAACGAAATGCCGTTGAAACATTAAACGAAGGGTCGCTGTGGTGTACTTGGTGAAACATCCACAGGAAGTTAAACATATGATTCGCTTTATGCCAGAAATACAAAGTCAAATCGAGCAACATAAATGACACGGCGATCCTGATAACGGGATTAGAAATCTGGCTCAGCAATCCTGCCGAGGCGTATTGTTCGGCAATAGTCAACAAGGAATACACCGAGAGCAGCGACATCATGACGCTATTAAAAACAAACATACTGATATTTGTTAAATAATGCCGCCGGAAAGCTTTTAATGGCCGCTCAGCGCAAGCATGGCGATCTTCAATTACCAACATGACAATGAAAGCCATTAAGATAACGAGCAACTGCGATTGCTCCGAGGTAAATACCAGTACCGATGACTGAACAACAGAAAACGAAAGCTCCGAACCAAGTTCTCGTAACATCACTTTCTCCTCAAATATAAATTTGAACAAATCAAATCTTAAGAAAATTTGACGTTTAAACCAGCTTTCTACTTAACCTTAGTTACAATAATTTACCTTTGAAATTCAAAAACTTGACCCAATAAAAAAACAGTCAGTCTCAATAAATATGCTCTTACCGCTTGCAGCCAATCTAACAAGCTAATCTTAGTCGCTCCTTATGTGGAAACAGGAAAGTGAGATAATCCTAAAGCCCTGTAGAGGTAAGGTTTGAGATTATATTCAACAGGCATGGCACGTAGACACCAGTGAGCTTTGTGCCCACCAGGGCCGCGGAATCGAGGCCAATCCGCCGTCGCCTGTTATTTCCTAAAAAATCAATTGTCAACCGAGTCCATCCAGTGACATAGCCCCCTTGCTCTGAATAACGGAGCAAAACGACATCCTGCACTCTTGGCCGGAGTCGAAAAACGCCGTATGGTTTAGTGTGGTGAAGCCGGATTATATTGCCGCCCAGGGCACCAGTAATAAGGCGATAAGCCATGATGTGGGTTTACGCGAAGACAATATAGGACTCTGGCTTCTCGCTCTGCTTTTCTCCAGGAGAAAAACCATCGTATTGGCTTTGTCTATACGCCCAAACATCATTCATGGCTCAATCAAGTGGAAATCTGGTTCGGTATCTTGACTCGGCGCCTGCTCAAACGGGGGCAGTTTTTCACCAAAGGAAGAACTCAGGCATCGTATCCTCACCATTATTGCGTTTTTTAACGATGATACGCTGGCTAAACCGTTTCGCTGGACTTATTCCAGCAAACCGCTGCTGATATGAATTATCGTAATTTACTGTTATGTACTAGGTATTTGCACCAATTCTACCGTCTTTGAAAATACGCTACATTTTATTCACAGGAAAAAATTGAAGCTGTTTAAGGTTTCTTGACTGAATGCCAGTAACCGAAGCACTTCAAGCCATCGTTTTTATTTTTTACGAAAGATTTTTCCCTTGCAGTTGCCAAATAATAGATTCGGAGAAGAGCATTATGAGTAATGATGATCAAAGCCAAGATCCAAATAAAAATATTGCTAAGGCACCATCAGAGCCATCTCAGCTAGGTTCCGGCCTAATTGCTTTTGATGATTTAGATCGCTGGTTTGATAATCTGCTTTCCCGTCGCTGGTTACAACCGGACTGGAAACTCCCTAGTTGGCCGGAAAGAGAATTCTCTCTCAGCAAAAACATTCCCAAAGTGGATGTTATCGAACACGATAACGAAATAAAGGTTCAGGCGGCCCTGCCAGGCGTGAAAAAAGAAGATCTGGATGTTTCAATAGATGACCAAATGGTGACTATTCGCGCATCCTGCAAACAGGAAGAAGAAACGAAGAACGAGAACTATTACTGCCGAGAAATAAACCGTGGAGAATTTCAAAGGACTTTATCTTTACCTACTCAAGTGGATGGTGAGAAGGCTAAAGCTTCATTCAAGGACGGAATACTTGATATTACCATCCCCAAGTCAGAACAAAGTAAACGCAGAAGCATAGAAATTATGTAATGCCGGATACCTTGCGCTACTTTCTACAAATACATTTTTAACATTTTAGGATTTTCGAATTATGTCTACGAATATGAATACATCGACTACTACTTCTATTACTGGCACTGTTAAATGGTTTAATGCCGATAAAGGTTTCGGCTTTATTGAACAAGAGAAAGGTCCCGATGTTTTTGTTCATTACAGCAACATTAACAACCCCGGCTTTAAATCACTCAATGACGGCCAGAAAGTACAATTTAATGTCACAAAGGGACAAAAAGGCCTCCAAGCTGAAAATGTAATTGTTATTTAATTTTCTCCGCGGAAGGATGCTTTTCTGTTTGTATTGCGTCCGATAAAGGGAGGCTAGTTTTCTCGCCTAAAAGGGAGGGCCAGGGGTTGGTTGAGACAATCAAGAATAAACGACTTATTGATCGCACTTACTCCGGCCCATTCCTAGCAGCAAGAGGCAAGATTTTCCCTTTTGGCGAAAGAGCCCGCGCGTTAAAGTCTAAAGAAAATTTACCACTTTATGCACGGCATTGAATCCAATAGTTGCTTGACGTTATTTAGCAAAAGTTAATCAACTTTGTCTTCAATTAATAAGGTCGCCATCTATAAACAATGGCGTGAATGGATTGGCAATAACGTAATTATCACTTTTATAACCGAAGCCTAATCGTAAAAGGATTCCTCAACATTTGAAAAAATGGAGTTGAAAAATGACCCGATCAAAATTCACAGGAGTCCCCATAGTGCTGGATGTCGATCTGCATAATGGGGAAGAATTTCTGGGGCGTTTCAAAACCAGCGCAATCAGTTTCAATGAAATCAAGCTTGCCGCAAGAGAAAAAGTAATAGGAAACCATCACAGTGTCGACATTACTTTTACGATTGACTATGGCATTAATAAATTCTTTAAATTGACGGGCATCGTTTCACATCAATCGGAAAACGTATTGAAACTCTCTTTTTCTCGTGCTTACCTGAAATATTTCGAAGCGGTCAATCAATTGTTATTGATGTCGCTTGACGAACCGGAAACAAAAACCGTTAACGAACTACTTAGCAAAAACCCGGATGTGTGCAAGGACTGTACAACATATGCCTCCTGCCTGATGTCTACCTTGCAAACAGATGATCGCCAGCACTTGCAAAGCATTATTTCCCAGCAATATTACCTGGACAGCGGCCAGCACATTTTCCATGCCGAGCAACCTTTTCGATATTTGTATCTTGTCCGCTCCGGAACGGTTAAATCCTGGTGTGTTTTCGGCGACGGTCACGAACACATCATTCAGTTCCATTATCCGGGCGACATCATAGGTTTAAGCGCGATCAGTTCCGGCGTTTATGACTGCAATGCGACAACACTAAATACCTGTAGCCTTTGCAAGATCCCGTTTGATCAATATCAGAAACTGGCTGACAGCATACCAACGCTCAGCCATCAATTTATTAAGCTGATGAGCCATGAAATTGTTCAGAACAAACACTTGATGGAATTGCGCGGCAATAGAAGCGCTCCCGCCCGTCTCGCTATTTTCTTGAACGATCTGTCTCGAAACCTAAGTGAACGGGGGTTTTCCGCCAACGCTTTCAATTTACCCATGAGCCGTCGCGATATAGCCGATTATCTTGGACTCGCGGAAGAAACGGTAAGCCGGGCTTTCAGCCAGCTTCAGGATGAGGGATTGCTGGATGTTCAACGTAAATATATCCGTATACTCGACAATGCTAATAATATGAAAAGCTTCAATATCCAATAGCCGGTCCAGAAGGCCTAATCGCTTGCCTTTATGAGCAATCACCGCGTGTGCCTGAAATGAGCCTGAGCCCCGTTCCTTGTTGATTACCGGGAAAAATATCACTCATTTTAGTGCAATCGATGTGCACACACTAAAGAGCAGCATAATTAAAAAGAATTTTTGCCCGCATACAGGTTCTAATTCCACATTAGAACTGACTTGCCACTAGCAATGAGTTACGGAGCAATTATGAAAAAACAGATTTTCATGTATTTCCTGGCAATTGCTCTGATAATGGCAATATCAACCAAATTACCGGCATTAAACGCATGGGCACAGCTACCGATTCCCAATAATCCTCTGCCGGAGATGTTGAAAAGAGTCATCCCCGCTGTTGTCAATATCTCCACGCGCATACGATTAACCCATAAAGAAAACCCTTTATTCAAAGATCCCTTCTATCGCGAATTATTTGATATGTCCGACAAGTCGCTGGAATGGGAAATCCAGAATCTCGGCTCTGGGGTAGTCATTGACGCCAGCAAAGGCTATGTCATTACTAATCATCATGTGATTGACAAGGCAGACCAAATCACAGTGACACTACAGGACAACAGAAGCTATGACGCGACAGTAATCGGCAGCGACCCAAATACGGAAATAGCCTTGATTAAAATCAAAACGGGCAAATTGGTCGAATTGCCCAAAGGCAATTCCGATACATTACAGGTCGGCGATATTGTCGTTGCTATAGGCAGCCCTTTCGGCCTCGGCCAAACGGTTACATCCGGAATAATAAGCGCATTGGGCCGCTCCAGTCTGGGTATAGAAGGCTATGAGGATTTTATTCAGACTGATGCCTCCATCAACCCCGGCAATTCCGGCGGCGCGCTGGTC
Source organism: Methylobacter marinus A45 (assembly GCF_000383855.1). Lineage (GTDB taxonomy): Bacteria > Pseudomonadota > Gammaproteobacteria > Methylococcales > Methylomonadaceae > Methylobacter > Methylobacter marinus. Next base: position 2,796,460 of record NZ_KB912877.1, on the reverse strand, counting down.
AATTTGCAGGGAGAATTAATCGGTATCAATACCGCCATAGTCGGGCCTAACGGCAGCAACGTGGGAATCGGCTTTGCCATACCTATTAATATGGCCAATCATGTTGTCAAGCAGATCATTCAATACGGCAATATACAGAGAGGACAGATAGGCATTCAGATTCAAAATATAACCCCGGATCTGGCTCGGACGTTTAATATCAAACAGCAGCAAGGAGCTATTATTTCCGGTGTTATTCCCGGCTCGCCAGCCGATAAGGCGGGTTTGAAAAAAGGCGATATAGTCATTGCCATGAATGGCCAGCCGATTGATACCTCAACCAGACTAAGCAATAGCATTGCATTAATGCGGGTAGGCGATAAAGTCGATCTGCATATCTCCCGTGACGGGCAAGAGAAAACCATAAAAACCCGAATTGCGAAAACCGATAATAATGCGGAGCTTGGTAATCAGTATTAGCTCCTTACCCAAGGGGAACAAGCGTAGATGATTTAAATTAAGGAATCCGGTTATGAAAATAGCAGAGCAGCGGTTCATGAATATAAACCAATACATTGAATCAATGAGTGAAGTACGCAGAGGCTTTCTGCTGACGGCCTGCGTTTGGTTTATCTTTATGATAGCCAGCGGCGGACGCATGCCGCTTACCGCCCTGTTGATTGATCAAAGCTATTTTTTTGCCCTCTTTATCCTGTTAATGGGCAGCGCCATGGATGCGATCCTGATCGTGGAACTTTTACGGTCAGGATTTCCGAAAACCCGGGTATGGAGCGATTTCAAACACTTCGGCATCATCGTCATTGTCTGGCTGGTACTGATACTGTTGTCGATGCGCGTACTTCTGCTGCTTACCCAGCCTAACCTTAACAAACCCTCAAGTGCCCTGCCGGAATCAAACCGGCATACCAGCATTTATTTTATCGCCCAGCCACATAACGACCATTTAAGCCATTCGTACTATATTTGATATAGGTAGATCATCATGCAGATTCCATTACAGATTACTTTTCGAGGAATACCTCATTCTGATGCCGTAGAAGCCAGGATCCGCGAAAAAGTGGCAAAACTGGAAAAATTTCATACCCATATTATGAGCTGCCGGGTCGCCGTGGAGTCAGAACACCAGCACCATCGCCATGGCAATCAATACCACATTCGTATCGATATCACCACGCCCCGCAAAGAGCTGGTCATCAGCCGGGAGCATCATGACAAGCAAGCCCATGAAGATATTTATGTGGCCATACGCGACGCTTTTAAGGCGGCAACAAGACAACTGGAAGATTATGCCCGCGTTCAACGCGGTGAAGTTAAAAACCATAACCTGCAGAACTTCGGAACAGTAGCACGCTTGCTGCCTGAAGAAGATCACGGTTTTATCGTGGCCGAGGATGGCCGTGAAATTTATTTCCATAGAAATAGTGTGGTAGGCGAATTTGACCAGTTAGAGGCAGGCAGTCCGGTCCGCTATGTGCTGGAAGAAGACGATATTGGCCCCCGGGCCAGCACTGTTTATCCATAGGCCTTTGTCCTTGACGGAGCCCTTGAATTCGCAGATCGACTCTTGCCAGCAAACCGCCAGTCCGTAATAAGAAAAATTAGCGATCCTTTATGCGAATGAATTTTTATCGGACGGTAATCCTTTCGAGCTGTTATTTTCTCAGCAACCTTGCCTGGGCAGGCGAATACAGTCCCGTACAGAGCATCGCCAAAAAACGCTGTACGTGGACTTGTCTTCGCGCCCAAGTCTAAAAGCCTGAGATCGGACCATAAAATTAAGTCCAATCACTTCGCCAGTTTAAACTGCAGCACCTGAACCGCGCGTTGCTCGACCGGGGCGCCGTTAACCCGCTTTTCCTTGAACTTCCATTTATTGATGGCCTCCAGCGCCACCTTGTCGAAGATGCCGTTCGGCTTGGCCTCAACCACGACCGCATCCTTGACCGTGCCCGTGCGGGTAATGGTGAACTCTATTTTCACCCAGCCCTGAATCCGCCGGTTGGCCGCGCGCCGCGGGTATTTGGGCGGAACCCGGACCAGCGCCACCACATTGGCGCTGACGCCGGTGCCGGCCTCGGCGGGCGCCGGTGTCTGCTCGCGCGACGAACTGGCCGGCGCGAGGGCCGGCGCGGGCGCGTCCACCTTGGCCGGCGCCAGATCCAGCGCGGGCAGATCCGGCACGGGCTTGGGCGCCGGCGCCTTGACCGGTGCCGGCTTGGGCACGGGTTTCGGTTTTGGCGCTTTTTTCGGGACCGGCGGTTTGGGGCTAGCCTTGACCGGTTCGGGCGGCTTCGGTTTTTCCGGCGGTTTCGGCTTGGGCTCCGGCGGAGGCGGCTCGCGCTTGAGCCGGACGAATTCCACCTGATGCAGCGGCTCGGTTTTTTTGACCCCCTGCGCGTCCGGCATGATCATCGCCTGCATCAGCCAGAATAACAGCAGCGAGGCCAGCAGCCCCGTCAATAACGCGGTGACAAGCGATTTCACGGCTATTCCGATTCGGTGGCAATGGCGGCATTGGCGATGCCGGCCAGCCGTATCTGGTCCATCACCTGGATCAGGGCATGGGTTTTAGCCTCCCGGTCGGCGGCGATAATGACCGAGCCGAGCGGATTTTCCGCATGCAGCCGGGTGACGGTGGCCCGGACCGCGCGGATGTCGACGGCCTGCTTGTCGATCCACACTTCCCCGTTGGGTTTGATGGCGACAATAATATGGCCCTGTTCGTTTTTTTCCGCGGTTTGCGCGCTCGGGCGGTTGACGTCGATGCCTGATTCCTTGACGGACGAGGCGGTGACGATAAAGAAAATTAGCATGATGAACACGATGTCCAGCATCGGCGTCATGTCGATTTCAGAGTTCTGGTCGGCGCTTGAGCGGCCATTTCTGCGGCGCATGGGCAAATCCTAGTGATAGGTTAACAAGTCGGTCAGGTGATGGGTTTCACGGCTGACGCGGGCTTCGATCAGTTTGTTGAAATACAGGCCGGCGATGGCGATCACCATGCCGGCCATGGTCGGGATGGTGGCGTGCGAGACGCCCGAGGCCATGGCTTTGGTGTTGCTGGTGCCGGTCACGGCCATGACGTCGAAGACCTGGATCATGCCGGTCACGGTGCCCAGCAGCCCCAGCAGCGGGCATAGGCTGATCAGCATTTTGATGATCGGCAGGGTGCGGGTCATATTGATCCTGGCTTCGGAAATAAGGCATTCGCGGATGCCGAGCGCCGGCCGCGAGGCTTTGTCGCGTCGGCGCTCCCATTGCGCCACCCAGTCGGCCTTGCGTTGCGGATAGGTCAGGTTGAAAAACAGAAACCATTCGGCCACCAGGGTCCACAGGGCAATGGAGGTCAGCAGGATCACCCGCAGCACCGGGCCGCCGGCGTTCAAAAAGTCCTGGATCGCGTCCAGCAGGGTCAACAGCGCCGTCATTACTGGCCCGCGCGGCGGCTGATCAGGCCGGCCGTCTGTTCGTCCAGAATCTGGATCAGGATGTGGCTGCGCGCGACCACCAGGCTGTGCAGGAACAGCAGCGGGATCGCCACGCACAGTCCCTGCATCGTGGTCACCAGCGCCTGGGAGATGCCGCCGGCCATCAGCTTGGGATCGCCGGTGCCGAACAGGCTGATGGACTGGAAGGTCAGGATCATGCCGGTGATGGTGCCCAAAAGGCCCAGCAGGGGCGCCACGGCCGCCAGCAGTTTGATCATGGCGATGCCCCGTTCCAGGGCCGGCACTTCGCGGGTGATGGCCTCATCCAGCAGCAGTTCGAGATTATCGGTCTCTTGCGCGGCGCTGTGTTCGGCGACCGCGAGCACGCGGCCCAGCGGATTGTCCTCGCTGATCTCGGGGCGGTTCATCTGCCGGGTCATTTTCTGGCCGATCCGGGTCAGGACCACCAGCCGGACCACGCCGTAGAGAAAGCCGATGACCCCGAGGGCCATGATGATATAGCCGATGGCGCCGCCCTGCGCCAGGCGCTCGAGCGTGTCGGGGGTTTGAATGAGCATGCCGAGGATGGCGCCGCGGGTCGGGTCGATGCCGATCGCCACGGGGCCGGTCTGGGCGGCGCTGATGGCTTCGGCCAGGTCGGTAAACTCGCTCTCCGGCTGCCGCGGCAGGTCGGCGAGCTTGCCGGTTTCGGGCAGGTAGCGCAGGTACTTGCCATCGGCCAGGGCGTTAAAGGCGCCGATCCGGATGACCTTGGCCTGACGCGGTTCGCCCGCGGCCGACAGCACTTCCTGGTCGTAATAGACGACTTTGCCGGATTCGGTCATTTCCTGCTGCAGGCTAAACCACAGCCGCTCCAGCTGGTCGATCGTGGGCAGGGCTTTGGCGTCGGCGATGGCGGCCAGTTGCCGGCTTCGGTCCGGGAATTCCGCCGAAATCAGGGACGCGTTCAGGTCGGCTTTTAAATCGCCGGCCACCTGCCGGGCGACATCGAACAGGTCGGTCAAGGTGCCGCTGCGGTTATCGAGCTCGCCGGCCAGTTGGCTGAGCTGCGCCTTGCCGGCGTTCAGCCGCGCGCTTAATTGCTGGCTCAGCTGCTCCTGTTGACGGAGCTCGGCGCGTGCCGCTTCCAGGGCTTGCGCCTGGTCGGCGGCGGCCAGAAACCGGGCTTCCTGATCGGCGTCGATTTTGCCGGCGGCGCCTTGCGTCTGCTGGATGTCGCGCAGCAGCTTGTCCAGGTCCAGGTGGTCGGCAAAGGCGCTGCTGCAGGCCAGCAGCGCGGCGAACATAATCATGGCTTTTTTCATCGGGCGGCCTCGGGCGCGGGAACGGGCAGGGTTAACAGGTCGGGCGCGGTTTCCTTGCGGGCGATGCGCAGGCCGTCGCGGATGGCGTTGCGGTAATCGGCCGGCAAGGTCTGCCAGCGTTTTTCCTCCTTGTTCCAGAAGCCGGTCTCGCTGCCGTCCAGGCGCTGGTAATACAGCGCGACCCGGCCCAGGCGCAGGAAATTGACCGAGCTGGTGGTGCCGTTCAGGACGATATTGCCCTTGTACGCCTCGATGGTGTTGCCGTATTCGTTTTCCACCTGAAACGCTTCCATGAGGCGGCGGAATTTTTCCGCCTCGGTGCTATCGGGCCTGACCACCAGCGCTTTCAGCTGCGCCAGGCGCTGCTGGCGCTCTTCGGGCAGGAAAGGCAGGTCCATGCGCACGAACTGCTCCAGACTGTCGAGCATGTGCAGGATCAGCGGCACAATCTCCTGCTTGGTCACCTCGATGTCCTTCAGTTGTTGTTCCAGCGAGGTTTTTTCCTGCGCTTGCGAGGCGAGCAGGTCCTGCAGATGCCGGTTGTAAATCGTCAAGGCCGCCGTTTGCCGGGACACGGCGCGGTATTGGGCCAGCAACGGGTGGTCCGGGGCGCCGGGCGCCTCGGCCTGGGGTACGGTGCCCGCGGCGCCCGCTGCGCTGACGGCCTGGCCGGGCGCGGCCAGCGCGCATAGCGCCAGCATAGCCGCGGCCAGGCAGGAAGGGGGTCGGCAAGAAATAAGCATAGATAGTCCAAATGATCGTATTAACAAATAAAAAGCATCAAAGTGCCGCGTTTGCGGCCAATGCGGATCTCTTAGATGGTGTGGGCTCTTTATTCATCAATTGGTTTTAAATGATAGGTTTGCTGTTGAGGATGCCAGGAAAGATAAAACTTCCGCCCGTCACTGATCAGAAAAGGTTCATCAATCATTTCGGTTGTTTGCGCGATCACTTCGGGCTTGGTCCAGCGTTTCCCGGCATCAACGGATTTCATTAGCTGAATCAGGTTATGGCTGCCGTCAAACTCCTGCCACACGATCATCACGCGATCGCCTACTGCCAGGACATGCGGATGGCTGGCGCCGTCATTGCCAAAGTTAAGCGGCTCGGAAAAATGCTCGCCGGCGTCGTTTGAATACGCATAAAACAGGCCCTGCTGGGTGTCGGAATTGCTAAACCATACGGCGTGATAGCTATCGGTATCGGAAATGGAAAGCCCGGGGCCATGGTGAGGACAGGCATCTATCTTCCAGTTCTCACGACCTAAGTGCTGGATATCGCCCGGTGTGCTCCAGTCTGTAAATCGATTGATGCCGTGGTCGCGGATGCCGCCTTCAAAAATATGCCGCCAGACGATAACGGGCAGGTTGGCATTGTTAATGGCGGTATCCAGTCGACAGCATTGACAAGTATGCGCGGCGATTCTTTTGTTGGGATAAAAATGCTTGCCGCCGTCATCAGACCAGGTGTAGTACAAGGACGACCCCTCAAACGTCTGCCCTGCCTTTTTGGCCGTCTGGCCGTCTCGGGCATCCAGCCAGGCGACAAGAATCTCTCCATTTTTGCCGACAGCCAGGCTATCAAAACGATGACTGATGATCTCAAGATTGTCGTTTAGAGTCACTGGCTCAGAAAAATGTTTGCCGCCATCGATAGAGCGGCTAAAACGGATATTTCCACTATGGGGCTTGTCCAGTTTGTTCGTCCAGGTAAGATAAATGTTACCCTGCGCATCCAATTTTATTTTTGGACGGTATTCGCCCTTGGCGATGACCGGTTCAGGATCGGCGTTGACAAGCGTAGGGGAAGAAAAACTTACGCCGTTATCCAGGGATGACTGTACATAAAGATGATCATTGTTCGCCCAGGTAATCCATAACACGCCCTTATTGTCGAAAGTGGCCGTGACCGTATTGGCGCACTGACTGGAAGGCAGCGCATCGGAATCGGTACAGGCTGTCTGTTTTTCCGCGTGCCCTTGCACGGACTTTTGCGTGCTATCGCCGGCGTGATCGGCCGTCATGTTGGTTGCGCATCCCGAAGCCGTCAATAGAACAAGAACAAGGCAAGAAGTAAGCGTTTTCATAGGCAATTGATATAAAGAGCAAAAATAAAAAGAAAGAATTCGCATTATAAAGATTCATTACTGGATTGGCTGGTTTTGTTGCCAAGCCACTTCACTAAGTCATCTCATCCAAAGAAAAATCAAATCCCGGTTCGGCAGCGCATCCCTGCGTTGCCGGAACGTTTTGGCAGTCGGTCTCAATAGTCCAGAGCGGCCTTAACAAAAAAAGTTCGTTGCGGATAGGGATGATTTTCATAAGCATTGACATCAAAGAGATTATCGATTCCCGCCGACAGCGTACTCTTCAGTTTTGGATGCAGATTCAGCCGGTAATTGGTTCTAAGATCGACAAATGTCGACTCATCGGTGCCGCCAAACACGTTGGCCTCCGTATCCGAATTATCCAGTTGTTGGAAGGAATCGCTGCGGTAACGCACGCTGACCGACGAATCCCACGCCGGCATTATATGATAAGTTAGCGACGCGTTCGCCTGCAGTTTGGGGATGCGGTCCCATTGGCTGCCGACCAGATCCGTATTTCTTGAGTTTTTGGTGATCTGCTTGTCGATGTAGGTACCGTTCAGCATCAAGTCCAAAGGCAGATCGAAGATTTCGTTCTGCAAAAAGGTCAAATCCACGCCAATAGCTTCGGTTTGCTCGATGGGCAGGAACGTCGTGACGCTATCCGATCCGAAGTTCTGTAACGTGCTGGCAATTTCATTGTTGATCTGGTCATAAAAGAAATTGGCGCGGATGTAACCCCGGGGAATATCGTACTGGGTCATGAAGTTATGGAAATAACCGTTTTCCGGCCCCAGATCCGGCGCGGAGATGCTTTGATTATTAAGCCTGGATACGCTGGCGAACAGCTCTTCGGCAATCGGGAAACGATAGGCCTTGGAAAACGAGTAGCGGAATGTCCAGGCATTCGGTGAATACTCCAATGAAGCCTTGGGGGAAACCCGGGAAGCGTCGCGGTCGGCATAATTTTGAATATCGTTTTTCGAAAAATCGCGGACATGGCCATTGATGGATTGCCAGTGGTCGAATCGAGCTCCGGCCATGATGCTCCAGTCCGGCAGAAAGCGCCATTCCAGTTGTGAAAAGGCGCTATTGGTCTGCGTTTCGCCGCCGCTGTCGGAACGGTGCCTGTCTTTGCTTTGCAGCAGATAATTATTGCTGTCAAACACATCGAGATTCAGGTGAGCGTGATTGAACTGATAGCCGGCCATGAACGACAGATCATCGCGGTCCAGAAAGTTGTCGGTGGCCAGTTTCAGGTCATAAGCGGCCCACCAAGCATCGACATCGGTCACCTGGCCCTTGTTTTGGTTTAACGGATGATTGGGGTTCAGATTGGAACTGACGGACCGGTCTTTAAAGGCATCGTAATAACTGGCCGTGGTATCGATGCTCCAGTCCTCGGAGATCTTGCCTTTCAGATTGAGGCCGTAGTTTAAGGTATTTCGCTCCGACTCACCGACTGAAAAAGCCGAACCTGGCACGGTAAATGTTCTTCCGTTTTGAGTGAAAACGCCGCCATTAGCCAGGCTATTACTTGATAACCCTGCCGTTGTCCCCCCGCCCCATAACGTATTGCCTGAGGCGTCTTTCAACAAGCTTAACGGGTCATCCGTTTCGCCAAACCGTTGCTCATAGGCGATCGTGAACAAACCTTTCAAATCGTCAGTAAAATCGTAGCCCATTTTAAGCTTGAACAGGTCAGTGGCTTGCTGCGCTATGCCGTCATCGCCATACCAAATACCGGGCGCGCCCGTAGGCTGGTTTTCAAACAGCCCGCCGGCGGCGGCGATCCCATCAGTACCGCTCGAGACACGGTTGGTACGGGGCGACTGCGGTTGCCCCTCATTCTCAAAGCGGTTGTAAGAGCCGAAAATGCTGAACTTGTCGAAACGGTTGCCCGCTGAAATATTGGTCTTGTATCCGGTCAGCAGTTCATTGCGGCCGCCGCGGTGCATGTCCTGGAATATCCCCATCGCATCCATATGGGCTTCAAACTGTTCCGGCATCCGGGTATTCAGATTGACCACGCCACCGAACGAAGCGCCGCCGTATTGCGCGGAAAACGGTCCATACAGCACTTCCACCGATTCGACCTCGCTCGGAGCGACCATCGACCATCGGGGCGCACCGTTATACCTGGTTTGTACCGGGTTGTGCAGCGGCATGCCGTCGGCGTAAACCGATGAATGTGTCGTCTGGAACGAATTCGATGCGCGTATACCCATGGTGCCGTTCGGGTCCCCGATGAAGCGCTTACGAATCAACACGCCGGGCGCGTATCTGACCGTATCCTCGACAGTGGTCGCATTAACCCGTGTTTCAATTTCTTCCGCGGTAGTGCTATATGAAGGCGTGGCCTGAGTCGTTGTTGGGAACAACGACTGCATGGGGGCAGTGATCACCATATCTTCACCTTGATAGGGTTCCCCAGTATCGTTTTTTGGAGGTTCCGCAGCCATGGGACTGCTTAAATAACTTATTCCTAATATAAATATGCCTTTTTTCATTTTTTCTTATCCGGCGATGTGTGAACAGGGTATGCCAAATTCAAGCAGCATATATGCCATTTTTTTAGCCTTGATTCTTAATGTTTGATAGCTATGAACTTACCTGACTCTATTAGTAGGAAATTAACGCTAGCGCTAGAGGTTAGAAGTTCGCCAAAATAGGTTATTTGCCACAATCAGCGCGTTAAATAACATAGTTTAATTAATACAATTTTCCTCGACACCTGCATCCCTAGTAAGTGTATTTCAGCTCGGCAAAGTAAGTGCGCTGGGGAAAGGGATGGAATATCCAGTAATTGTCGTTGTTGACATTATCGATCCCCGCCGCAATGCTGACCTGCTTGGTCAACTCATAGCGTGCCCGCAAATCGACGACGAAGAAATCGGTCAAGCCAAAATATGTGGCGTGATTGACGTCGCTGTTATCCAGCTGGCCGTATTGCACGCTGCTGTAGCGCCCGCTTACCGACGTGCTCAGTTTCTCAATCGGATGATAGGTTATGGTGCCGGTCGCCCGCCATTCCGGGACTCTGGGCTGACGTTTATCGATGGTCGCGGGATTGGCGTCATTTTCGGTGATCCTGGAATCGGCCCAGGTCGCGCTGCCGGAAATATCCAGCCCCGTTATGCCGACATTTTGCATTTCTCCCGCCAACTCGATGCCGAACGTATTGATTTCATCGACGTTCTGCACGGTGTTAATGGCAGTGCCGTTAATGTTTCTGTAAAGGGTGCTCGGCTGACTGAAAATGGCGTCGCGGACCCGCTCATGGAACAGGCTAAGCCGCAGTCGGCCTTCATCCATAAAGTAGGTCGCCGCAAGTTCCGATGACAAGGCCTCTTCCGGTTTCAGACCGGCGTTGGCATTGATGACGGACTCGGTAAGCCCGGTCTGGATATTGACCGCTGCGGGCGTTATTTGATACAGCTCCGTTACCGTCGGAAAGCGGTAGGCCTGGCCGATGGCTGCCGTGGCCTGCCAGCGATCGTTCGGCTGCCACCTCAATGCGGCCTTGGGCGAAAACAGCAGATCGCTGCGGTTGTCCTGCTGAATGGTCACCAGGTTGCCGCCACTGACGGTTGCATTCAAGCCATCATAGGCATTCCAATTTTCAAGTCTGCCGCCCAGGGTCATGCGCCATTCTGGATTAAAATCCCAGACATCCTGCAGCCAGACGGCATTGGTTTCGGTTTTGCCTTCCGAGTTGCCGCGCAAGCTGCCGTTGGCGCCGCTTTTCCACTCGCTGGTGTTATACACGGGGTTGTACAGCTCATAAAGATCATGATGATAGCCCAAGCTCACTTCATGCGCGCCCCAAGCGGTATCAGGCCGCCAGATGCCCCTGGCATCCACGGTGTGCCAGCCGGTATCGGTCAATTGGGTTTTTTGCCCCGCACCGTCGGGCGGCGCCGTGGCTACGCCTGAGACTACGTTTTGCGCGGTAAGCGGCGAACGCTGGGTATCCTTGCCATACGTCACCAGACTGGCGTTCAGATCCCAATCGAACAGGCCGCCGGTGTCGGACCTGATCGACATGCCATGCGACCAGTGCATTTGATCAACAAGATTGTTGGCCAGTGATGCCGCACCGATATTGTATCGCTGCCCATCTATGTTGACACTGCCACTGTAGATCGGATTGCCGGCGGAATCGCGCAAAAAAGTATTGGCCCTGCCGTTGGCATCGTTTTGCCATAGGCCCAGGGTATAAGAGGCGCGTATGTCCGGGGTAAAGTCGTAAGCCAGTTTCCATTTGAAGGTATCCTGAACCGTGTGGTTGATATTGGTTTCGCCCAATACCACGCGCGGATTGTTTCTGACATCCCTGTTGGGAACAGCGCCTGTTATCACCGGCAGGCCGGCTACACTGCCCGTGGTTCTGGTAGCCGTGGCATAGGCAATCGGTTGGCTGTGGCTGTCCAGGTGGCTGACGTCAAAACGCCAGGAGAAATTACCCATCCTATCGCCCAGACTGGCATTGTACTGCTGCGAATCGTAGGTATCTTCATGCCCGTATTGGCTGTAATCCTGCCAGGACGAGTTGATGCTGCCGCTGGCCTCGAATTTATCCGGCATGCGGGTGGTAATATCGATGACGCCGCCCATGGAATTGCCTGAATAGGCGGCCGAGAATGGCCCGTACATCACATCGATACGATCGATTTCCGTTGGCGACACCATGTTCCAGCGCGGCGATCCGGTATTGGAGTTGTTATTGCCCAGCAAGGACGACAGCAGGATGCCGTCGGCATAGATCAGCGTGCGGGCGCTGGCCGAAGTGCCTGAAGTACGCGAACCGACCGGTGCGTTGGTGTCGCCGACATAACGCTTGCGCACTAAAATGCTGGGCAGATATTTGATGGCGTCTTCGGTATTGACGAGATTGTGGGTTTCGGTTAATTGTTCCTTGGTAACACTTTCCGTCGTGGCCGGTATATTTTCTTTTTCCGCTTTGGACAATGATTTTGGTGGCGTGACGGTCACTTCCATGACCGGAAACTCTGCCGTGCTGTTTTCATTTTTGTTAATCGTTGCGCTTGGTTCTTCGGCATTTGCCGCTACGCTTATACAAATGAGTGGCCATGACAGCCAGCTATTTTTATACATAATTGCCCCTTATTTTTATTATTTTTGTAAAACTGTAATTTCGAAGTTATCAGCATGAATGATGCCAGGATGAAAAATTATCGATAATTAAAGTGATTATTAATAAGATTAGCCTTGGTTATAGAGGCAAGCGGATTAAAAAATGTGAAATGACACAGTCAAATTGCGTTAAATAACATAGTTTAATTATTGCAGCGAGACAGATCCCATATAAAAAAAGTGGGATTTAATAACGTGGATAACCGCCCAGACCATGAGCAAGAAGAACAAAAGGCTTTTCGGCGGACGTTAACCCGAAAGCGATTCTGGCATGGCAATCTTCTGCCCGGCCTGAGTGCTTAGGATTTGGTCGTCAATAATGTACCTGTTTAAACGTAGGATGCGCCGACGCCAGGAGCGCCTGCTTGTGGTCGGCGCATCCTATGCAAGATACTAATTTCAGGAAGTCATTTTAGCCCGGTTCTTAATAATATTCCCGCATCCACTCCGCCGCCAGCCTCTGGGCTTCGGTTATTTGCGCCGGGGTCATTTTTTCGGCCACGATATCCCGGTTTTGCTGCGCCGGCTCATCGCCGTTCGCGCCGGCGATATTAAAAAACATGTGGGCCTTCAGATAATCCTGCGGCACGCCTTCTCCGTTGTAATACATATTGCCCAGATTGAACTGGGCATCAACATGCCCTTGCTCGGCCGCTTTCAGATACCATTTGATGGCCAGGGCGTAATTTCGCGGCGTGCCTTGTCCGTTGGCATACATAGTCCCCAAATTGAACTGGGCGCCGCTATTGCCTTGCTCGGCCGCCTTCAGATACCACTCGATGGCCAGAGAGTAATTTTGCGGCGTGCCCTGCCCGTTGGCATACATGTTGCCCAAATTGAACTGCGCGCCGGCATTGCCCTGCTCAGCCGACTTGACATACCAGTTATAGGCCTGCGCGTAATCTTGCGGCGCACCCTGGCCATTGGCATACAGCGTGCCCAGATTCAACTGCGCCTCCGGGAGATTTTGCTCGGCGGCTTTGGTGTACCATTTGAATGCCTGAGCGTAATCCTGATCCGTTCCGTCACCTTCGGCATAAAGCAAAGCTAAATTGAACTGTGCGCTGACATTATTTTGTTGCGCGGCCTTGGTATACCATTTGATCGCCTGGGTGAAATCCTGCTCTACGCCCTGCCCATTGTCGTACATGATGCCGATGTTAAACTGCGCATCGCTGTTTCCTCGCTCCGCTTCTTTTCTGCAGGCAGCAAAATTTGCCTGATCATCCTTGTTTTCGTCAAAGCATTCGCCCCAGGCCTGGAGGGAGAATAGCGCCAAAAACCAGACAAGCAATGTTTTCTTCATCATTTAAACATCACCGTGAATCTAAAAAGCATCAGTGGATTCCTACCTGTTGGAAAAGCCATTAATCGATAGTTGTTAAAGTGATGCCGCGCCTTTATAAACAAGCACGTCATGAAACCTCGTCATGGTTTATATCTGACTATTCATCATCCGTTTCAGGTAAAGAACAGGGTCGGCAAGCACTGTCTAACATTTTTGTTCAGCGCATTCTCAGGTCATAACGTAGTTTTGGGGGATATATTCAACCTGAAACCAAACAATATAATTAACAGTCATTAACTTGAACCAAAAAAGGTATTGATTCATCCAAAATCAACCGCAAATAATCCCAGGCATAAAAAAAGAGCTGTACAGAAGTCTGCAAGCCCTTGATCTGATTATGGTGCCTCGGGCCGGAGTCGAACCGGCACGGTGTTACCACCGAGGGATTTTAAGTCCCTTGCGTCTACCAATTTCGCCACCGAGGCATCGATAACGTTTGTGAAGCGCGTATTATATAGCAACAAAAAAAATAAACTAGCTCTGCATTGATTTTTTTTATAAAAAGTTCAATGTTTTTTTTAAAAATCATGTTGCCGATCCATTGTTGCAATGGTGCGCTGTGGCGGCAGCTATCAATTATTCGCCGAGCGTGCGTAAGCTTTTTTGTTCTGTAGCGACTTAAGTCATTAATATCCAATATCAGGCTAATAATGAATCTATTACCACGCAATATCCACAGACTTTCAATCGCCGGCGTCATGGCCCTGCTTTTCTCATCCATGGCGGCCGCGGAAAATAATCACAAGCTCATGATCGGCCATTTTTCCGCCGGATCGCTGGCGCAATGGCAAAGCAAGGATTTTGAAGGTCAGACTGAATACCGGCTGATCGATCTTGATGCCACAACAGTATTACAAGCCGTCAGCAACGGCAGCGCCTCTGGACTGTACAAGCCGCAGCGCATCGATTTGCACAAAACCCCCTTCATGAACTGGCGCTGGCGCATCGAGAACCGGCTCGGCCCTGTCGACGAGCAGGAAAAATCCGGCGACGATTACGCCGCGCGCGTGTATGTCGTGGTCAGCGGCGGCCTGGCTTTCTGGCGCACCCGGGCCATCAATTATGTCTGGGCAAGCACCTCGTCTAAAGGTAAAATCTGGCCCAATGCCTTTGCCGGCGACCATGCCATCATGATTGCGCTTAGATCCTCCGATGATCCAACCGGCATTTGGCAGACAGAAAAACGCAACATCCTTGCCGACCTGAAACAACAGTTCGGCGAAGACATCCAATATATTGACGCCGTTGCCCTCATGACCGATACCGACAACGCCCATGGCCAAGCAACAGCCTATTATGGCGATATATACTTCAGCACAGAGTAAACACACGATGCATGACACCTTACCGTACCTGGAACCCACCGATTTTCCCGCTATTACCCGAAACACGCTGGAAATATTGCAGGTTAACCTGGGCTATTTGTGCAACCTGAGTTGCACGCACTGCCATGTCAACGCCGGACCCAGCCGCACCGAGCTAATGGATAAGGCCACGATAGACCAGGTTCTGGACTTTATCGAAAAACACGGCATTCATACACTCGATTTAACCGGCGGCGCGCCGGAGATGAATCCGCATTTCAAATACCTGGTCAAGCGGGCGCGGGCCATGAACGTCACGGTAATCGACCGTTGCAACCTGGTTATCCTCCAGGAACTGGGGTTCGAGGATATGGCCCTGTTTCTTGCCGACAACCAGGTCGTCATCACCGCCTCGCTGCCCTGTTATCTCGAAAACAATGTCGACAAACAACGCGGCAAGGGCACTTTCATGGCCAGCCTGGCGGCGCTGAAAAAACTGAACCGTTTCGGCTACGGCAAGCCGGATACCGGTCTTCAACTCAACCTGGTGTTCAATCCACAAGGCACCCGCCTGCCGCCCGAACAACAGCCCTTGGAACAAGCCTATAAAAAACACCTGAGCGAAAACTACGACATCGTCTTTAACAAGCTGCTTGCCCTGACCAACATTCCCATTCAGCGTTTCGGCAGCACTTTGATCAGCAAAGGCCTGTTCAAGGATTATCTGCAGCTGTTAAAAGACAACTACCGGCCCGAAAATCTCGACCAGGTCATGTGCCGCAATACCTTGAGCATAGACTGGCAGGGCATGGTCTATGACTGCGACTTCAACCAGATGCTGCAACTGCCCTTAGGCGCAAGCCCCGCCGGCAAAACCCGCCTGAGCGATTTAACCCGGCTCGCATTAACCGGCTCGCCCATTTCCGTGCGCCAGCATTGCTACGGTTGCACCGCCGGGCAAGGCAGCAGCTGCGGTGGTGCCTTGGGCCAAGCGGCTCAATAAATCCACCTGTCGGGCGAGATTGCGGCACCCGTGGGAGCGATGCCTTTATGCCCTTTAGGGTACACATCACGACTTGCGGCAGTCTTTAATCGCGATGAAGGCATCGCTCCCACAGAGGATCATAAAAAACGGGATGTTATTTTTAGCCGAATCCTTACCTTCATCAAGCCCGGGCCGCAATGGCTCGGCAGCCTTGCTTGATTCTCTGTCAGGCATCAGTACCTGTCCCGCAGAACTAACTGCGTAACGTCAGTTTCTTATCGTTTTTTATTGTCTAATCTGGCATTAAAAAACAAGTCGACTTTGCTGACGGTGCAAAGCCCCCATTACCCCTTTAAGGAGGCCACATGAGCGACCACGAAGCGGAATTCAAGCAGATAATCCGGACAATTATCTATGATGACAGTACTGTCGCCACCCTGCCGTGCCCCGATCAATATGTCGGCACGGCGGTTTATCAAGGCTCGGAACAAGGGTTTAAATACGAAGGACAGCCCGGTGCCGGCCTTTTCACGCAAAGACTGGACTTACCCGAACATCTGAACCAATCGTCCGGCCCACGGCTGATCATTATTCTGGAAAGCCCGCATAAGGATGAATTCAACAAGCTGACCAAAGCCCCGATTGGACCCGCCAACGGCAAAACCGGCGAAAATATCCACTCTTTCCTAGCCTATGCGACCAAGGGCCTGGACGTTCGACACATTCCCGACCGACAGCCATTCGACCTGATCCTGATGAATGCCGTCCAGCATCAATGCTCGCTGGGCAAGTCGCCGCAAAAATACCGCACCGAAGTCTTTATGAAATGCTGGGACAATCCACTCATCGGCAAACGTTATTTCGTCAAACGGCTTCGCGATTACACGAAAGATTGCAAAGCCGTCGTGATCAATAGCTGCACCGCGTCGATCAGAGACCCGGTCGATGAAGCCATATCCGACACGATAAAAGACTCGAACTATTTCCGCCTGTGCCATCCTTCCAGTCCCTGGTGGGCCAGCGGCAAAACCTGGGCGCCGAAAAAACGCAAAAAGGCATCGGAACCTTGATGAGACGGTAATCTTTACGCAAAAATCAAGGTCCGGAATTAAATGCGCCGGAGCGCGTCCAAAAACGTAATATCGAATGAAAGGCACGCCAGCTCACGCGCAATCATAACGGATCTGACACTATGGTTAATAAACAGCCTGCCAACAAGATCTCTCGGCCACAGCCCCCTCAGCAGCCACAACTTCCCTGGTGGCGCTATGTCCTGTGGCTCCTGATCGTGCTGGCGTTTTCGTGGCACTGGTATAACCTCGGCCAAAGCCAACAACCGCAAACGCTCTCTTATACCGCGTTTAAAGACAAAGTCCGCGCCAATGAGGTCGAGCAAGTCACGTTGCAGGGCGATCAGGTTTCCGGCAACTTGCGGCAAGACAGGGCCGAAGCCGAGCCAGATGGCCGGCAGGCGCCGAACCGCTTCGTGACCACGCTGCCGCCGGTGGACGATCCCGAGCTCATTGCCCTGCTTGAACAGCACGATGTGGAAGTGATTGCCGAATCGGAGCAGACCGACTGGCTGGCCCGCGTCCTGATCGGCTTTCTTCCCTGGCTGTTGATCATCGGCCTGTTCTGGTACTCCAGCCGAAAAATGCAGGAACGCATGACCGGGGCGGAGGGCGGCGTTTTCAGCTTCGGCAAGTCCAAGGCCAAGCGCTTTCAGCAAGGGGAGTCCATGGTCACGTTTGACAATGTCGCCGGCCTGGAAAACGCCAAGCGCGACTTGCGGGAAATCACCAGCTACCTTAAGAACCCCGGGCACTACCGGAAACTGGGCGCCAATATCCCCAGAGGCATCCTGCTCATGGGCCCGCCGGGCACAGGCAAAACTCTGTTGGCCAAGGCCGTGGCCGGCGAGGCCGAAGCGACCTTCTTCAGCATCAGCGGTTCCGAGTTTATCGAAATGTTTGTCGGCGTCGGCGCCTCGCGCGTGCGCGATATGTTCGAAAGCGCGAAAAAGGAAGCGCCTTCCATCATTTTTATCGACGAGATCGACTCGGTCGGCCGGGCGCGCGGCACCGGGCTCGGCGGCGGCCATGACGAGCGGGAGCAGACCCTGAACCAGATACTGGGGGAAATGGATGGCTTCGAACCTCATCAAACGGTGGTCGTGCTGGCGGCCACCAACCGGCCCGACGTGCTCGATCCCGCCCTGCTGCGGCCGGGCCGCTTCGACCGCAAGATCACCCTGGACCTGCCCGATAAAAAGGCCCGCATCCAGATTATGGAAATCCATACCAAAGCGGTTCCATTGGCAAAAGACGTTGACCTGGAACGGCTGGCGGCGCTGACGGCCGGCTTCTCCGGCGCCGATCTCGAAAACCTGGTGAACGAGGCGGCCTTGATGGCCGGACGCGAGAACAAGGAGCAGGTCGACATGGCGTCGCTGCTTAATGCCCGGGACAAGATCGTGCTCGGCGGCAAGCGCGAAATGGTCATCGGCGAGGAAGAAAAAAAGCTGATCGCCTATCACGAGGCCGGGCACGCGGTCATAGCCAGCCTGCTGCCCAATGCCGACCCCCTGGACAAGGTGACCATCATTCCGCGCGGGCATGCGCTGGGGGCGACCGAACAGATCCCCGAAGAAGAGCGGCACAACCTGCCGGAAAGCTACCTGCGCGACCGCATCGGCGTGATGCTGGGCGGCCGGATTTCCGAAAAGCTGGTGTTCGGCGAATTCAGTTCCGGCGCCGAGGAAGATCTCAAACAGGCCACTCGGCTGGCCCGGCACATGGTGACCCATTGGGGCATGAGCGCCAAGCTCGGCCCGGTCGCCTTCCGCCGGGGCGAGGAACACATCTTCCTGGGCCGGGAAATGACCCAGCAGCGCGATTTCAGCGAGCATACCGCGCAGATCATCGACGATGAGATCCGCATGCTGGTTCACGGCATTGAAGATCAGGTCACGGAACTGCTAAAGACACACCGTCCGAAACTGGAAGCCCTGGCCGCAACACTGCTGGAGAAAGAAACCCTGGAAGCGCCCGAGATTCAGGCCATTATCGAAGCGAAAATCCAGGCGGCCTGATGAAGCCATCGGTGAGAGGTAGTTGCGGGAAGCGTATTCTCTTGCCTCAGCGACTCACCGGCTTGGTCACAGGATTCCGGCCCGCTCCCCGCCCGTGTTTTCGAGCGTCCAGCCCATGGTTTTGCCGATGGCATACATCGCCATGCCCGACAGCATGGCGGGCATGATGCTATTGGCCAGCTGCGACAGGCCGAAATGACGCCAGAGCAGGAATACGGCGACGCCGACCAGCAGCATCGATATCGCCAGTTTCTCGTCGGGCTTGCCATCAAACGCATACACCAGCAATAAAGGCGCGAACGCCGATGCGAGCAGCCCCCAGGCGATCAGTACCAGACTCAGCACGCTGCGGCTGTCCGACAACGCGAAGCCCAGGGCGACCGCCACGACTGAAAGCGTCACCAGTTTGGTGATGAAAATCCCGGGAGTCCGTGCGCCGTGGAAATCGCGGGTAAACGCGGCGGTACAGGCAATGATCAGCGAGTCGACGGTGGACATGGTCGCGGCAAACAGCCCGGCCAGAAAAAGTCCGATCAGCACCGGCGGCAGCATCTCCATGGCCAGCGTGGGCAGCGCCAGTTCCGCATCGAACGCGGCCGATTCGGGCAACAGCAGGCGCGCCAGCATGCCCGCGGCGATGGTCAGCGAGTAGAACATGACAAACCAGCTGTAATAATACAGCCGCATGCGCCCAATCGATTGCGGGTGGTCGAGGCTAACGAAACGGATGACGATATGCGGCTGCCCCGCCACGCCAAAGCCGGCAAATACCCAGCCGAGCACGAACAGTACCGGCCCCCAGCCATCCGTTTCCGGAAACCAGTTCATGTAAGTCGGCGATACTTGCAGCAGCGCCGGATAAACGCCGCCGAAACCGTCCAGTTGCTGCAGGCCGGTAAACACCATCACCAGCATGGCGGCGAGCATGACAAAGGATTGCGCCGCATCGGTCCAGATGGAGGCGCGAATGCCGCCCGCGAAACAGTAAAGGATCACCATGACGGCGCCGATCAGGGCTCCCGTCGAGGCGTCCCAACCGAACAACACGTGCAGCGCCTTACTGCCCGCCTTGAGTTGGGCGGCGGAATAAGCGCCCAGGAACAGGATAGTCAACGCGCCGGCAAGGCGTTGCAGCCAGCGGAAATCCGTGTCGTGCCAGCGCGCCAGCAAAGCGCCGAAGGAATGAATGCCGGGGCTTGCGCTGACCTCGCGCAAGCGGCGCATGATGCTGAGCGAGGCCGCCAGATCGCCGGCAATCCAGCCCAGCATGAGCCAGATCGACGACAACCCGGTGGAATAGGTCAGCCCGATCATGCCGATGAACATGAAGCCGCTGTTATTGGTGGCCACGGCGGACAGCCCGGCCAGCCAGGCCGGCACGCTCTTGCCGGCCGTCAGGTAATCCTCGGCGCTGCCCTCGCTCTTTAACGCCGAGAGCATGCCTATCGCGACGAAGATCAGTAAAAAGAAAATAAAGCTGGCAATGACCATGGCAGTCCCTCCTGCTAGCCGCGGCCGGACGTTATTGTCCGGCCGCTATCTCTGCCCCCGGACGATAGGCACCGTCCTGATCATGGACTTCGCTGCCGGTAATCGGCGGCGTGAAGACGCAAACCATGCGCATCGTGCTATGCGCCCGAAGCAGGTGGCGTTCGTTGCCGTTGAGGGCATAGACCGTGCCCGCCTTGATCGGGTAGATCTTGCCGTTCTCGGTGGTTTCGACCTCGCCCTCGCCTTCGATGCAGTACACGGCTTCGAGGTGATGCTTGTACCATATCAGCGTTTCGGTGCCGGCATGGATAATGGTGTCGTGCAGGGAAAAGCCCAGCGCATCGTTGTTGAGCAGCAGACGACGGCTTTCCCAGTTGCCGTTTTCAGCTTTTACATCGCGCTCGGTGCCGATGATGTCTTGCAGTGAACGTACGATCATGACAGGCTCCCGGCACGCAACGACTTGCGTTTTTCCAGCACGGCCTCGATCGACTTCTCGATGATAGCCAATCCCTCTGTGATGATCGCTTCGTCCATGGTCAGCGCCGGCAGGAACTTCAGCACCTGGCCGTTGGCCCCGGCCGTTTCGATCACCAGTCCTTGCTTGAATGCTTCTTCGGACACGGCGCCGGCGAAACCCGGATCGGCGAATTCGATGCCCCAGACCATGCCGACGCCGCGCAGTTCGCCGTTGATGGCCGGATGTTTGTCGACAATGGCCTGCAGACTTTCCCTGAAGATCTCGCCCTTGTGCCTGACGCCTTCGGCGAAATCCGGGGTATCCCAGTATTCCAGAGCCTTGGTTGCGGCGACGAAGGCGAGATTATTGCCGCGGAACGTACCGGTATGCTCGCCCGGTTTCCATTGATCCAGTTCCGGGCGCATCAGCAACAGCGACAATGGCAGGCCCGCGCCGATGGATTTGGACACAGTCACCATGTCCGGCGTGATGCCGGCGCGTTCGAAACTGAAGAAAGTACCGGTGCGGCCGTTGCCCATCTGGATGTCGTCCAGGACCAGCAGAATGTCGAATTCGCGGCACAGCGACTCGAGTTCGCGCAGCCATGCGTCGCTGGCGACGTGTATGCCGCCCTCGCCCTGCACGGTTTCGACGATAATGGCCGCCGGCAGATCGATACCGCTGCTCTGGTCAATAAGGAAGCGGCGCAGGTAATCGATGGTATTGACATCCTGGCCGAAGTAGCCGTCGTACGGCACGAAGGCGCTGTTATGGCGCACGCCGTAGGATTCGTCGCGGTAAAATGAATTGCCGGTGATCGCCAGCGAGCCCATGGACAGGCCGTGATAGGCATTGGTGAAAGCGATCACGTTGGAGCGCTGCTTGACCATGCGCGCCAGCTTGAGCGCGGTCTCGACCGCATTGGTTCCGGTCGGACCGGTAAACTGCACTTTGTATTCCAGGTTGCGCGGCGCGAAAATGGTATCGGCCAGCTTCTGCAGGAAAACCTTTTTGGCCACGGTCGCCTTGTCCAGGCCGTGGACGATGCCGTCATTCTGCAGATATTCGATGAGCGCCTGACTGATAGCCGGATTGTTATGGCCATAATTGAGCGTGCCTGCCCCAGCGAAAAAATCGATGTAGCGGTTGCCGCGCTCATCAAACATCTCCGATCCCCTGGCCGTGTCGAACACGGCCGGGAATGAGCGGATATAGCCGCGCACTTCGGATTCCATTTCTTCAAAAATTCTCATGATTGCTCCTGTATTGCTGTGTGAATCTGGAACGGTCCTACCCTGAGCAGGTTTTCCTGCTCATGGCCGCTGGGGAATAATGTCTTGGGGAAAATGCAGGCCTCGCTCATCGTTGTCTCGCAAGCTTTGGCTAACGAGGCAAACAACGCGCGGGACGCATCATTCGACGGATTGACCGTGGCTTCGACAAATCGGATATGTTCGAGACCGGGCCGTCTCAGCACATGATCGATCAATTGGCGGGCCACGCCCTGTCCGCGCAACGAAGACGCCACGGCAACTTGCCAGACGGCCAGCGTATCCGGCTTGCCGGGGGGGACATAGGCGGTGACGAAGGCGAGGATTTCGCCGTCGGCTTCAACGACCGCGCAGGTATCCGCGAAGTACTCGCACAGGAGCAGGTAACAGTATCTGGAGTTGTTATCCAGGGGCGGGCTCGCTTCCACCAGAGCTTGCATGGAAGGACCGTCAGTCATGACGGGAGGACGAAAAACGAGGTTATTAATTTGAGAGGATTGCCGCTTCAAGGCTTTCGAATAAGGGATAGTCGTTCACCATTTCTGAATAATTCATTCTTTTTCATGCTAACACATCAATCAGCGTCAAACAAACCGCCCCCATTCATGATCATAGCCATTCAAGCCCTCTTTGCCGCCAACAGACCGGAAAAATAAAAATACCTGAAAACGTTGGTATTTTACCAAAAAATGATTAAAAAAGACTCGACTATGCTTAAAACGTGCTAAAAACAAATTGTCCCGACATGCTGGTTTTGACTGGATTTGGTCAATCAATCTACGGCATAAATCACCTGCCCATAGCCGTTAGAATAAGGGCAAAAGTTAACGTTTTGCCCTTGATTTAATCTGATTTTAAAAATAACGTTTTTATGATTTTCTGTGGGTGCCGTTTAAAGCAAGGCAGCGCATCCGGCGGAATAGCGAAGCGTATTCCGCCGGATGTTAATTTCCTACGGCACAATACGGCTTTGTCTATTGCGCCTTATCGCGTTAAGGATTCGGCTAAAAATAACATCCCGTTTTTATGATTCTCTGTGGGCGCCGACGACATCCCTGACAACTTGTTCACTGTCTGTATATCGCGGGTGTCGCGGTGCAACATCAGTTCGTATTTGCTTCAAATCAAAGGATAGCGCTGTTTCATATCGGCATAAACCAGGCGCGATACTGCGCGTATGACGTTGCTGCGGCTTTTTGCCCACTGGCCGTAGTTTTTGGCCCGATGTTGTTTTTCTATGATGCCGATAAACGTGTAGGGATAGGTATTGCCGTCCCTGCCTACCGCTTCCATGATCCCCATGTCGCCGCATAAACGCGCGGTCGTGCCGGTTTTATCGTAAACCCGGGTGGCTGACGGCACGATATCCACCCCCACGGAAATACGGTTTGACCGATGCATGCTCATCAGCCTTTTAAGCTCCTGGGAATAAGGCAGTTCATTGTGCCATAAAGCATAAAGAAAACGGCTGTAGTCTCTGGCCGAGGCTTTATTGCGATAGGTTCTGCCGTTATAGGGAATATACTCCCTGATCCGGGTTTGCTGAAAAATCCCCGGCGCATGACGCTTGAGGATTTTTTCGACTTCCATGGGGCGCTGATTCTTGGATTTGTTACTCAACAGGCGAATAAAAAAATTGGTGGCCTGATTATCGCTGTAGCGAATCATGGCTTCCATTTTCTGCCGCACGTTGCGAGGATAGTGATAATGCTTACTGTCGTATTTGCATTTATAGAAATAAGCCAATGCAATAAAGGGCTTGATCATGCTCGCGCTTTGATAAGCGCTGTCTTCATTAATGGAAACCAGTTTTTCCCTTTTGCTGAAATCGTAGACGGACCAGGCGGTTTTTTCGTCGGCCTTAATGATGCCGCGCCGGCGCAGGCTGCCGATGTAACTGTTAACCCTTTGTTGAAGATCGTCATGCCGTGACGCGGCCAAAACCCTATCGGGCTTGAGCGTGCCGACAGCCAGGAGCGGCAATGAAGCCAGCAGCATCATGCATCGACGGCGGCCAAGGTTGATATCAGGTGCTGTCTTGTTTTTCATCATTACTATTGTTATCGCGCAATCAAAGATTAATTAAAGTCGTCCGTACCTATCGGCTTTTTCGGCTAATAATTGCTGACTCATTAAATCAATTGTCGCATCAAATGTAAAACAAATGGCCGAGGTTGTGCCCAAACACAGTGACGCGGACCTTGCCTCCAGGCACGGGAGGAATTGCCGCCAACCGGCGGGCCGCGTTGCCGCGAGCGCGATTGCCTGAGACCACAAATCAAGGCTCGCCGGCGCGCGAACCAATCCGCACGGCGGCGCATCAGGCGACGCGACCGCCCTCCTCCTTTCTTGTCGCTCATCCGGCAAGGCAACCTGAAAACCGTGTCCCCATGAACCGTGAAACCGTGAAAATACGATGCGTTTTCCAACACCGCGATTGATTAGGGCTTGCACAACACCCTTCGCCTTCCCTATAGTTCTCACCTTTTTCAGTCTTTTTTCCCGCTCTTCCATTCGCGACTGTTCATGACTAAATCCAAACAACTGCCCCTTGCCGTTATTCGCCGTGCCTGTAGCCTGAGTTCTTATGAACGGGGACGCAGCTATTATGCAAAAGGCCAGGTCGTCAAACTGACCATCAGTAGCGAAGGAGCGCTTTTCGTGCAGATCAATTCATCGGTCAAAGGCAGCGTCAAAACGCCGTACAACCAGAATATCCGCATCGTCTGGCGTCCTGACTACAATAACGCGACCATTGAAGGCGACTGCTCCTGCCCGGTCGGTTATAACTGCAAGCACGTGGCCGCCGTCTGCCTGAAGTATCATGACTCGCTTCAATCGCCGATATCCCCGGCCTCGGGCTCCAGCTGCCTGGACTGGCTGGCCAGCCTTGACCAGCCGGCTCAGCCACACAAGCCCCGTCAGGAATTTATCGCCTATGTCCTTAAGCCCGGCAAGCATGCCCATCAAGTCGCCGTTGAATTTCATGTCACCAAAGAAAAAAAGTCCGGCGACTTGAGCAAAGGCCGAAAAACCACGTTGAATAATTTACGCTACAGCTACGCCTACACGTCTTATATTCAGCCCGAGGATGAGGAAATCGCCTCATTGCTGTCCGCGTTTGGCCAGGGCTATGGCGGCGAACCAACGATCAAGGGCGCCGCGGGCGCGGTCGCTTTATCGAAACTGGTGCAGACGGGCCGGCTGTACTGGCGGGACTTTGAGCGGACGCCGCCCCTGAAAGCGGCCGATGCCCGTGACTTAAGCCTGAGCTGGCGGCAGCAGCAGGACAACGGCGCCTACGAACTGAATGTTGCCGTCGATCCTGAAGCCTTGCTGTTACTGGCTGATCCGCCCGCCTATCTGGACACGCAACAGGGCGTTATCGGCACGGTCAACATGCACAACCTGAGCACCGAGCAGTTGCGAAAAATGCTGTCGGCCCCGCTGATTCCGGCCGAGCAGGTGGAGGCGTTCAGTGAGCGCCTGATCATTGAACACCCCAACTTGCCCCTGCCGGCGCCGAAAAAGATCGAACTGACCGAAGCGCATGATCTTGAGCCTGTGCCGCGCCTGCTGCTGCTGGGTCATCCCGCGGACGACCTGCATTATCTTCATTTCATGGTGCTCGGCTTCCTGTACGGCGACTGGACGTTGTCGGCATTGAATCAGGAACCCTGCAGCGTGGTGAAAACAGCCCAGGGATTTTTGCGCATCAAACGCGATGCGGAAACCGAAAGCCTGGCCCTGAATCGCCTGGCCGAACTGGGCTTCAGTTCCACTGAAATGGCCGACCAGCGAGAACGGGTGTTCTTCAGTCCCGGCACAAACTCCCCGCTGGACAATGCCGCGCATTGGGGCGACTTCCTGCTGAACACGGTGCCAATGCTCGAACAGGAAGGCTGGATCATCGAGACCGACGAAAGCTTCCGGCTTAATTTCCAGGCCGCCCAGGATTGGGATGTCGAAATCAGCGAAAGTCCTTACGACTGGTTTGAAATGCGCTTCAATGTCGACATAGACGGCCAGCCGCTGCCTTTGCTGCCGTTGATCATGCCGGTGCTGGAGCATTACGACCTGGAAAACCTGCCCGACCGGCTCAACATTCCCGTCGGCGATCACCGTTACCTGACCCTGCCATCCGAAAAGATCAGGCCGTTCCTGGCCACCCTGATGGAACTGTTCAACAGCAGCACGCTGGCCGATGACGGCACGCTCAAGCTGTCGCGCTTCAATGCCGCCAGCCTGGCCGACCTGGAAATGCACAACTACGGCCTGTTCCGGCTAACCGGCGGCGAAGCGCTGCGCGAACTGGGCCGGAAGCTGAAAAACTTTACCGGCATCGAGCAGGCCGCCGCGCCCGCCAACCTGAAAGCGGAATTGCGCAATTACCAGCGGCACGGGCTCAACTGGCTGCAATTTCTGCGCGAATACCGGTTTGCCGGCATTCTGGCCGACGACATGGGACTCGGCAAAACCGTGCAGACCCTCGCTCACCTGCTGCTGGAAAAACAAAGCGGCCGCATGACCGCGCCCTGCCTGATCATCGCGCCGACCAGCCTGATGAGCAACTGGCGGCGCGAGGCCGAACGCTTCACGCCCGACCTGAAAGTGCTGACCCTGCAGGGCGCCGAGCGCAAGCAATATTTCGACGAAATCAGCAGCCACGACCTGGTCCTCACCACCTATCCGCTGCTGCCCCGGGACGAGCATGCACTGCTCGAACAGGACTATTACTATCTGATTCTGGATGAGGCCCAGGTCATCAAAAATCCCCAGGCCAAGGCCGCCAGAATCGTCCGCCGTATCAAGGCCGACTACCGCCTGTGCCTGACCGGCACGCCGATGGAAAACCATCTGGGCGAACTCTGGGCGCAATTCGACTTCCTGATGCCGGGCTTCCTGGGTGACAACGCCGCCTTCAAAAGACTGTACCGCACGCCGATCGAAATCCATGGCGACAGCCGGCAGCGCGCGCGGTTGACGCAGCGCATCGCGCCGTTCATGCTGCGCCGCACCAAGCAGGATGTCGCGACCGAACTGCCGCCCAAGACCGAAATCATCCGTTCCGTGCCGCTGGGTGAAAAACAGGCGGCGCTGTACGAAAGCATCCGTCTGACCATGGAGAAAAAAGTCCGCGACGCGATCGCCCAGAAAGGTCTGTCGCGCAGCCACATCACCATCCTCGACGCCCTGCTGAAACTGCGCCAGACCTGCTGCGACCCGCGCACGCTGCCGCTGGAAAGCGCTCAAAAAGTCAAGCAGTCGGCCAAGCTCGAGCTGCTGATGGAGATCCTGCCGGAACTGCTCGAAGAAGGCCGGCGCATACTGGTATTCTCGCAATTCACGCGCATGATTGCCCTGATTGAAGATGAACTAAAAGCGCTGGACATTGCCTACAGCAAATTGACCGGCCAGACGCGCAAGCGCGAGGAAGCCATCGAGAAGTTTAAAAGCGGCGCCGTGGACGTGTTCCTGATCAGCCTGAAAGCCGGCGGCGTCGGCCTGAACCTGACCGAGGCCGACAGCGTGATCATTTACGATCCGTGGTGGAATCCGGCCGCCGAAACCCAGGCCGCCGACCGCGCCTACCGGATCGGCCAGGATAAGCCCGTGTTCGTCTACAAACTGATCACGGAAAATACGGTCGAAGAGAAAATACTCGCCATGCAGGAAAAAAAGCGCCAACTGGCCGAGGGCATCTACAAAGGCGGCGCCAGGGAAGAATCGCCGCAGCTGACCGCCGAAGACCTGACGGCCTTGTTTGAGCCTTTATAAGCAATAGTAGGGTATGAGACTGTGAAAGTATTCAATTTAAAAGATTTAACCACGAAGGACACGAAGCACACGAAGTTTTAAGTTATTGATTAATTTTATTTTTTCTTCGTGTCCTTCGTGATCTTCGTGGTGAATAAGGCTTTTTATGACGCTTTTCACTAATTCTTTCACAGTCTGGTATGCATTGCATACCGTTTTCAAAATTTGCCGTGGCATCACAACTCTGGCACGGTACTTTCACAGCCGCGTACCCTACGCCTTGTTTGAACCTTTAATCAGAGGTTGAAACCGATGAAAAACGACATGCCTGAAATTGAAGTTTTTCCCAACCGGGCCGCCGACTGGCCGCCCGCCGATGCCGGGCCCTGGTTTCGATCGCACCGGCTGCTCATTTTCGCCGGCACCTGCCTGCTCAGCGCCACCCTCGGCCTGATCTACAACTACAGTCGCCCGCCCATCTATCAGAGCAAGGCCACGCTGCTGACCTCGGCCATGACCGCCATCGACAAGACCAGTGCCGCGGCCGATATCCAGCATGTCGCCATACAACGGCAAATCCTGCTGGGCCAGGAACTGCTGGAAAAGACCCTGGAGCGGCTGAAGGCCTCCGACCAACTCGACCCGCAGCTGCAATTGACCGTGGAAGATATCCGGCAAGCGCTGCGCGTCGATCCGGTAGCCGAAACCAACCTGGTGGAAATGGTTGCCGAAGGCACGCATGCCTATACCCTGCCGATGCTGGTCAATACCTGGATCGATGTCTACACGGCGGCCCGCGCCGAAGAAGTGGAAAACACCATCGGCGCCACGCGCCGGATCGTCGAGACCGAGCTTCAGGGACTCAGGGACAGAATCGATGTCGCGCGCCTTAAACTGGACGAATTCCGGCGCAACCACGACATCACCTCGACCGGCCGCGAGGAAAACGAGGCGGCGGCGCGCCTGAATGGCCTGAACAGGTCCCTGAATCAGGCCAGCGAGGACGAAGTCAAGGCCAAAGCCCGGCTCGACGCGGTCAGAAAGGCGATCGAGCGCGGACAGACCGTGGTGCCGCAAGAGAGCCAGAACAGCCTGCGGCATCTTGAGCAACGCGCCCAGCAACTGCGCGAACGCTTGGCCGAGCTGGACAAACGCTTCACGCGCGATTATCTGGCGCTGCAGCCGACACTGAAAGCCATCCCCGGACAGCTGGCCAAACTCGAAGCCGAAATCCAGAGCAAACGCAACTACGGCCGGGATATCGTGCTGGACGATGCCGAACAGAATTATGAAGCGGCCAGACAGACCGCCAAGGAAATACGCAGGCAACTGGACGACCATAAAAAGCAGGCCGCCGAATTCACCTCGCGCTTCGCCGAACACACCGCCTTGAAGACCGACCTGGAAGGGCTGGAAAAACTCTACCGCGAAACCCAGGAACGCCTGGTCCAGATCGAAACCAGCCACAAGGAGAAATACCCGCAAGTGCATGTGATCGAACGCGCCCAACTGTCGCTGATACCGATCAGTCCGCACTACACGCGCGATGCCTTTATCGCCGTTATCGGCTCGGTCCTGTTCGGAATTTTTTCGGTCTGGCTGTTCGAATACCTGACCCGCAAGCAACAACAGCAGCAACAGGCCGGCATCACGCTGTCCGGCATCCACATGTACGGCAATCTCAATCCAGACCGGCTGGATATGCCGCATTATCCGGCCACGCCCATAGAGCAACAGGAAACGCCCCAGGCCCTGGAAAGCCCGGAGTTGCGCGAACTGTCCGACCGCGACCTGCGGGATTTGCTGAATGCCGCCAATCTCAAAGGCAAGCAGCTGATCGCGCTGCTGCTCAGCGGCCTGACGCTTGACGAGGCGGCCAGCCTTACCCCCGGGCGGATCGATTTGAGCCGGCAAGTCATCGAGCTCGACGCCGGCAGGACCCTGCCGGTCAACCCCTACCTGATGTCGTTATTCAAGCAGTCGGGCCACTATCCGGCCTGGCTGGCCGATCAGGCCGCAACGCCTGAAGACCTGGCCGCCATTCTCCACTATACTGTCATCGATGCCGGCTTATCGAATCCTAAGGAAATCGACGGAGACGCAATCCGGCACACCTATATCGTCTATCTGGTCCGCCAGGGCCTGCGCCTGTCCGAACTGGAACAGGTCGTCGGCAGGCTGGCGCCGACCGTGATTTCGAGTTACGGTGCCTACTCGCCGCCCCGGCCCGGCCACGGCATTGATAAAATTGAACGACTGCATCCGGTATTAGCGATTGACCATGAAGTTTTCCATCATCATCCCGACGCTGAATGAAGCACAAAACATCCAAGACTGCCTGGAGGCCCTTCAACCTTTACGAAACACCTGCGAAATCATCGTCGTCGACGGCGGCAGCGCCGACGGCACCCAGGCTATCGCCGAACTACTGGCCGACCGGGTCATCAGCGCGCCCAAGGGCCGCGCCCGGCAGATGAACGCCGGCGCGCAACAGGCGACGGGCGAGGTACTGCTGTTCCTGCATGCCGACACCGCCCTGCCGGACAATGCCATGGCGCTGCTCCGGCAACGGATCAACCGGCCGGCGCCGTGGGGGCGCTTCGACATCCGCTTGAGCGGCGATCATTTCATGCTGGCGATCATCGCCCGGATGATGAACTGGCGCTCCCGGCTGACCGGCATCGCCACCGGCGACCAGGTGATCTTTGTCACGCGCGAGGCGTTCACGGCGGCCGGCGGCTATCCCGACATCAGCCTGATGGAGGATATCGCCCTCAGCAAAACGCTGAACCGCATCAGCCCACCGCTGTGCCTGCCGGCCAAAGTGACCAGCTCGGGCCGGCGGTGGCTGCAGTCCGGCCTGTACAAGACCATACTGCTCATGTGGAGCCTGCGTTTACGTTATTTTTTTGGCGCGGACCCGCAAACACTGGCCCGGCTTTATAGCAAAGGACACTTATGGAAGCTCTGATTCGTCTGTCGGCAGCGCTCGGCATTTTTTTAACCATGATCGGCTGGGAAGGTTTAAGCCCCCGAAGGAAGCTGCATCTCAGCCGCCGGCAACGCTGGCCCATCAATCTGGGACTGGCCGCGTTCAACATGCTGATCATGCGGGTCACGCTGGGCGGCATTGCCTATCTGAGCGCCGTCCACGCCGCCGACAACGGCTGGGGGCTGCTGAACCTGTGGCACGCGCCGACCTGGCTGTCGATCATCATCACACTGCTGGCCCTCGATTTCGCCCTGTACTGCCAGCACATTATTACCCATAAATGGCCGCTGCTCTGGCGCCTGCACCAGATCCACCATACCGATCTGGAGTTCGACGCAACCACGGCCGTGCGCTTCCATCCGCTGGAAATCATGCTGTCGATGTTTTACAAGGTGGCCTGGATCTATATGATCGGCGCTCATCCCATGAGCGTGATCGCCTTCGAGATTATCCTGAACGGCGCGGCCACCTTCAATCACAGCAACGTCAACATCCCGCCGGCCATCGACAAAAAGCTGCGCTGGCTGCTCATTACCCCCGACATGCATCGCGTGCACCATTCCACAATTCCGACCGAAACGGACAGCAACTACGGCTTTTCGATTTCATGGTGGGACAGGCTTTGCAAAACCTACACGCCCGACCCCAAATACGGCCACACGAATATGCCGATCGGCCTGAACGCCTACCGCAGCCAGAAGGACCTGAGCTTCACGCGCCTGCTGCTGTTGCCGTTTAAACCATTGAAACGCGGCTGATTGCATGACCTACCAGTATCCTGACACGGTATTAATGATCTTCTGCAAGGCGCCGGTTCCGGGCCAGGTGAAAACGCGGTTATCGCCGCCATTGACCGCCGCGCAGGCGGCCGGGATTCATATTGAACTCAGCGAAACAACGCTGAAACGGGCGACGCAAGGCCGGTTATGCCCGGTGCAACTATGGTGCGCGCCATCGATCGATGACGATTTTTTCAGCGCCTCGGCGGCGGCCTATGGTCTGGCACTGAGGCAGCAACAGGGCAGCGATCTGGGCGAGCGCATGCACCGGGCCTTCGAATCGGCGCTGGCGACCTATTCGCACGCCTTGCTCATGGGCTGCGACTGTCCGTCCTTGACCGGACCCGATCTGGAGCAAGCCGTAACGGCATTGCGCCAGGATCATGACCTGGTCCTGGCGCCTGCCGAAGACGGCGGTTATGTCATGATCGGCCTGAACCGGCCCTGCCCCGAACTATTTACCGATATGCTCTGGGGCACATCACAGGTATTGGAACAAACCCGGACCCGCATCAAACAATTGCATTTTCGCCATCATGAACTGGAAGAGCAATGGGATGTCGATACGGTGGAGGATCTGGCTCGTTACCGCGCCTCGCTCATATCAATTTAAAGCCCGTAGAGTATAAGGGTGTAAAAGTATGAGCGTGTGAAAGTATTCGATATTAAGGATTCAGGATTGGGCTAAAAATGACTTCCTGAAATTAGAATCCTGCATGGGATGTTCTGGCCAGAAGCAGGTGCTTGGCGATGCAGTGAAGCGCATCGCTCGCGAACTGGGTTGAATGGTTGCCCGGTTTCGGTATAGGCAAAGCGGATGCTGGCGATGAGCCAATAGGAGAATTATTGAATAGCCGCTCCCGACCCAGGTTGTGTAAAAACGCAAAAATCGAGAAGGTGGTGGAGTGATTATTCTAAATGTTGAGCCAAACGCAGGTTAGTGTGGAGTCAACCATTGAGAAATTACTCATTTCTGACTGATCAGTGGTGTAATTTTCACTTCTGCCAAGTTCAGTTATACGTTTTTACACGGCTCGGACCCAAAAAAGACATTCGGCGGTACTGAGACACTTTAGACATGATTTTATCTATTGCTACGCGTTTCCCAAAATAGTTGCCGGATTTGTTCCATCCTGGTTAACTTGGCTAAAATTTGAGAAGGTTGTTTTATTCAATAAAAAGCTCAATACATTTTTCTCTGGCTGAGGCTGGAGCAAAAATAAAATCTTTATTTTCGGCGACTTCATTTCCTATGGCGCCATAAAGTTTTTCTTTTTCCATCTCCCAGCGTGTCTTGAAATAGTCGAGAAACAGTTCGGCCATATTCCAGCACTCCGATTCGAACGAAGTCTGCTCGCTGAAACTAAGCCCCGTTTCCCAATGCAGATAAGGCATTTTCGAAACCGGCTCGGTTAAATAATAACTGCTATAAACTTCAACTTTTCTGGACTCTTTGCGGATGATAATGAATAGAGGAATGCAGGGCAGGCCGTCGTAAACAAAAACGCCTAACGATCCTGTTATCTTATTTCCTATACGATTAATCACATCTTCTAGTGTAACTTTGAATAATTTGGAGTATTCATTGAATTCGTGCGGGTTAAAGCCGGTCGTTTCCGTTGCGCGCAATTCGCCGATGCGGCAATCAGCTTTTAAAATCAACATCCTGAAATGCACGCCATTTTTTATCCCATTCTCCAGTTCCCGCGATTTGTTTTTGAAGCGAGGGTCGAAGGTGATCAGCCAATAGACATAATCCCCCGGTTTTAATCCTTGCATGATTTGGCTGAAATCGAATTCTTTATTGGTGATACCGGAAAATCCTCTTTTAACGGAATTCAGCAAAATACTATCGACGTACTTGGAAAGAGTTTCACGCAAACTTATTTCGGATTCCTTGTGCTCTTCAGCAACGATAAACCAGTGATGAAAGTAACCAACCGAAACGACGACGGATACGAACAGGCCAAATTCCGAAATGATTTTGAATATCCATTCATATTCTTGATAGGCAGGATTATGGACCAGCCCCCCAAATAACTTATAAATCGTAAATCCACCGAAAATTAGCACTAGCGATAAAAGCCATTTGAGCTTTTTAATAGTGGTCATGATTTGTGCCTATTTTGGAAAAAGGTCATCCTAAGTATCCTCCTCCGGTAATACATTGCCAATACCCTGGAGAGAGTCAATCAGCAATCCAATTCGGATGAAAATACAAAATGGCCGAATAGTGACATCAACCACAATGCATTGAATAGACCAGCGGATGAAGGCATTTGATCAGAAATTTACGCTTTCGGCATCAATTACAAAAGTCCGGTTTTGGCACAACTACGTCAGTCAATCGACAGGCAAAAAGCGATCCAAACCGGTCCTCCAAACCTTGTTTCCTTGGAAGTCTGCATGTGTATGCTTAGCTGACATCGATAATTTTCAGATTTGGGGCGGTAAAACTGACGATGATGAATGTTTAAACGCGAATCCTCAGGACGATGAGCGTTGCCAATAATGCGAATAGTCCCGAGCATAAAAACGCCAGATTGTAATTCCCGAGAACACTATGCAGAAAACCTGCCGAATAAGCGGCTAATGCCGCCCCTATTTGATGGGCGCAACAGATCCAGCCAAATACGACCCCAACATTGCGTTTACCGAATAAATCGGCGGCCAACGCTGAAGTGACCGGAACAGTGGAAAGCCAATTGAGGCCGTACACCACGGAAAACAGCATCAGTTCTGCGTTGGATTCGACAAACGGCAATCCGATCAAAGAGATGCCGCGTAACATGTAGTAACTCGCCAATAACCGACGATTGTTGAATCGGTCGCACAGCCAGCCGGACAAGAGGGTCCCCAAGATGTCGGTTGCCCCCATCAAGCCTAGCGACATTGCCATGGTCATTTCGGTAAAACCATGCTCGATACCATGGGGGATCAGATGGGTTTGAAATAGCCCTGAGGTTGTAAAGCCGCAAATTGCAAAGCTCATCGCCAATAACCAAAACTGGCCTTGAACGATGACTGTAGGCATTGGATTAGATTCAGCCGTTGCAGTCCGGGTTGCCGCGTCATTCTGGCCCAAAGCCTTTAGTCCTTTCTGTGCAGGTTCGTCAACCAGCCATAATGCTGACGACGGCAACACCAACAAACCCATCAGTCCGGTCAAGAGCAGAAGTGCAGGCCGCCAACCGTATACCATGTCAATCTGCATCACCCATGGCGTAAAGATAAGCTGCCCGGAGGAAAACGCCGCGCCGAGGATACCCAGCGCAAGACCGCGTCGTTCCACAAACCAGCGGTTGACCAAAGCAGAGCCCAACACAATTGAGGTGCCGCTGGCTCCGATGCCGGCGACGATCCCCCAGAGCACGTAGAACTGCCAAATTTCCTGAATGAGAGTGCACAGCCCCGCTGCCAAGATTAGCAGCGCAATACTGATCAAGCAGACACACTTTGCTCCATAGATATCCATCCATCGCCTCAGCCACGGCCCGGATAGACCAAACAACAACAAATTGAGAGATACCGCGCCACTGATTGCATCTCGACTCCAACCGAATTCATGTTCCAAGGCCAACATCAAGATGCCCGGTACGGCACGAAGCGCAGCGGCGACAAACAAGCACAGGAATGTCACCGCTAACACGACCCAAGCATAATGTAACCGGCGCGGTTGAGCGAGGGCCACGGTTATGCTCATGAGGAACTTACTCGGCATCTTCGATTTTGTCTAACAGTTCAATCAGCCGGGTAACCCCTTGCAGCAAGATGCCGCCGACGCCCAAAGCGAACCAAACGCCGATCACGAAACCCCAATGAATCGGAGCGGCAAAGAACTCCTCCCTAAACCAAAAGGTGTGCCCCCATTCATTAAAGCCCACACTGACCAATATCATGAACGGACCAAATACCGCTAACGTCAATGGTAATGAAATGCCTTTAGCATATAACGGTAAGCGGGTTCTGGCGTATAACCAGGCGCAACCGCCCAGAATGACATAGAGCGGAAAATTAAAATAAAACTCGATGATATGGTTGGCCGTAAACGGCGTATCACGGATCGCCACCTGATGCCAGGAATTGTCTTGCTCGGCAAAATAACTGCCCGCCCAATACACTGCAAAGGTATAAATGCTGATCCACATGGTGAGGGTGAAATAGCGGCGAATTTCTTCCTTGGGTTCCAGCTGATCCAACTGCCGGTCACGTGAAAGCCATAAGTAGCCCCAGAATCCGCTGGCAACCAAGGTAATAATAACGAGTTCGACATAAAACAGCCGCATCCAGTATTGCTCAAAAGCCGGCTCGGTGGAGTCCAGGCCGTGGGATACGGCAAATGCGCCCTGATACAATCTCAGGCCGATGTAGATGACAGACAATAAACCAAAGCCTTTCAAATAGCGCGGTAAATCGATCAGATACCAAGGCAATGATTTACTGCTTTCTGTCGATGTTGCGACATGTTCAGATGTAGTAGCCATGTTAGTCTCCTAAAATTAACTGAATTTGGGTATGACGGCGGCGGAAATGCTGGAGATATAACGTTGGCCCAACAGTTCGTCATAGAGGAAAAGTAATCCGCCAATGCGGCTGTCGGCATCCCGAATCAAGCCATCGAGTTTCTCGGATTCCCAGGCCGCATCGCGTGCGATAAGGGTAACCACCCGCTGCTCGCCCGGCTCTATCGGTTTGTCATCGTCGATACTCAGCCCTGGGCTTGTGATATCGTTATCACCTGTCATAACGCCGCTCAAACTCAAGGCAGGGTTTAAGAAGTGGACATTGGAGGTCGAGAATTCGCCAATTCTTACCGGGCTTTGGCTGCGGTTGTCGACTTTGACTTGCAGTACCATGGACCGTTGTGCGACGTTGTATTCCGCTTTCAGCGTGTCGACGTTGACCGTGCCGGCATTGACCTGAGCCGGTAGCGGTAAAATTTGATCCAACCCGGCCTGCAACGGAATGGCATCCGGGTAGCGGTTGGCCGTGATCTCATTCAGAACCAGCACTAAAACCGGCACGCCTACCAGTATCAGCTTGGCGATCAGTTTGTCATTTTTAGTGACGAGCTCATGCTCCAATCCAGCCTCCAACATGCGATAACGGCTGATGAACAAGGGCCGGCACACCCACCAGATCAACCAAGCGGCAGCCAGTAAGCCCCAAAACAGATGCCAGAAAATACCATTGCTCAGGCCGAAGCTTTCCATATCGATGGCTTCGCCGCTGATAGTCTTGATAGTGTTGCTAAAGTCAGAGGCTGCACCGCCAATTTCCAGCCAGGCGCCGGGGCCCATGACTTGTCCGGCATCCTTCAGGTTGAAAAACGGGTGAATGTGATAGCGCCCCGGTAAACGGCCCTTCAGAACCACCTTGAACTCATAATCGCCACCGGGCTGTAACGCAACCGAATTGACCCAAGGCTTACCGTTTAAATAACGTTCAGTCCGAATCAGAACCGGGCCGGGTGTGGAGATATTCAAAAATGAAGCCTCCGGCTTGGGGACGCTGATCGGCCAGTCTTCAGCGACATGGAACTTGCCGCTGACACTGACTTCATCATCGACATTGAATTTTTGCGTGGACCATTGCACGTCGTACCACTGTATAGTCCGCATGCGAATGAATGGCTCCAGCGCTTTTTCGCCGTGGGCCTGGGCGGATGACATCGGCAAACCGGACAATACAGTCAGACCGATTAAGGCTAGCAGCCAAGTTTTAAAATGCGTTTTCATGTTGGCTGCTCCTTAGATTTTGGTCAGGTATCGAGTGCTGGCAAACCACTTGCCGATATGCCACCATAAGGGGTACATCAGCGAACACAACAGCGCCGAACAAAAGGCTGACAAGGGTGTTGCGTATTGGCCGTAGGTTCGCAAGGTGCCGCGCTCGATGATGCGGAGGTATTCCGGCATGCCCGTGCGAATGTATTGAAAGCCGAACAAATCGGCAACGGTGAGCTGGCTATTGGCGTATTCGACCGGTTGGTGGAACATGCCGAAGATCGGCCAGTTGCTGGGGTAAAACAGCAAGGCAAACGCGGCGCCGCCAAAGATGGAGGTGATGGTCAGGCTGTTAGTTAACATTAACAAAGCGTCCAGAACCAAGGCTCCCGGCAGCATCGTAGCCGGCAACACCATGTTGATGGGGAAATAGTTCCAGTAGTGATAGGCAAATACGCGGGTAACCCAGGTGCCGAGCAATAACGCTGTGACACATAGGGTAGCCCCCAAAGGCAAACGAAACTTATCCCACAATACGGCTTGAACGGCGGCCGGAAACGTAATGCCGATCAACGGCGTCACCAAAGGCCACCATTGTCGATCTTTCCAATCGACCCAGAAGTCCCAATCGCCGACCGTGAGTGCGAAATGCAGGTGAAACGAACCGATGAATAAAAACAGCGCCAGGACCAAAATCAGATAGTCATAGGCGCGTGCCAGCCGGGCTTTTTCGCCCCGGTATGGCTTGAAGGTTGAAACAGGAATGTGTGCGGACATAGTGAATCCCTCTAAAGTCTTGTAATGAACGACAGTCGTCGCATGATCATTTGGACGCGTCGCCAGCCGAGGCTTGGCCTGAGGGGGTAAACCGTATAGGCTAGACGACACGCCTGAGGGATTAAGGTAGGTGAAAATCGTCCGGCTGTTAAATGTATAAGGTTCATCGCACCATCAAGACCGTTCATGCCGGTCATTCACGGTTTTTGTTACCATGAAGCCAATTTTTAGTGAGGATAGACCATGTCCAATCTCCGCAGCTTCGACTTGAACCTATTGTTGGCTTTCGATGTGCTGATGCAGGAACGCAATGTCACGCGGGCCGCCGAACGCATGTTTGTCACGCAATCGGCTATGAGTCATACCTTGCATCGCCTACGTCAACAGCTTGACGATCCGCTGCTGGTCAAAACGCCAAACGGCATGCAGCCCACTGATCGTGCATTGGCTTTAGTGGAACCGGTACGCAACTTGTTGCGGGAAATGGAAAGGCTACTGGAACCGCCGCAAGCCTTCGACCCGGCATCCAGTCAGCGTCGTTTTACGCTGGCCGCGACCGATTACATGGAATTTTTGCTGCTACCCGATTTATCCCGCTTAATCGAGCAAGCCGCCCCCGGTGTCGACATTCATATCAAACGTACCGAATCAGCATTTCCCATGATGCAATTGGAAAATGGCAGTCTGGATGTGGTGTTGGGTTTTGCCTCGGTACTCGAGCCCCCCGCGCATTTGATTTGTGAACATCTCTTTAAGGACCGCATGGCTTGTGCGGTACGTAAAAATCATCCCAAAATCTCCGCCAATCCGATTCTGGAGCACTATTTGGACGCTCCGCACATGCTCATTTCGCGAACAGGCAGCCAGGTCGGAGTCATCGATGCCAAATTGGCGGAACTGGGGCTGGAGCGTCGAATTAAGCTGATCGTGCCGCATTTCCTGTCTGCGCCTTTGATCGTTACGCAGACCGACATGATTTTGTCTTTACCTTATCGCCTGGCCGTGGCGTTTAGCAAAAT
This sequence comes from Methylobacter marinus A45, assembly GCF_000383855.1. GTDB lineage: Bacteria > Pseudomonadota > Gammaproteobacteria > Methylococcales > Methylomonadaceae > Methylobacter > Methylobacter marinus. The sequence continues at coordinate 2,757,464 of NZ_KB912877.1, read as the reverse complement.
GGTCGCATTGAATATTCTCCCGGTGCCCCTCGATTTGCCGGATTACGACTTGGTTATGATCTGGCACCCATTGCGAGAAAAAGATCCGGCCCATTGCTGGCTGCGCGAACAAATCGCAGCAATAGGCCGAATGATAGATTCGCTTGATATTGTGCTTTAACGTCCTGGCAGGCCGGCAGCCAGGGCTTTGACTTGCAACAAATAGTAAGGCGGTTTCGACTGGGCATCCCCACCGTTCAGCATGGCAGAGCGGTGCAATCGGTTGACCACCGCATACAACTGCCCATTGGGGCCAAAACTGAATGAATCGACCCAGGACAATCTTGGGTCCTGGGCGAGTTGTCGGTATTTGCGGTCAGAACCGATGATGCCAATGGCATTATTGGTGAGATCACCCAAATAAATATTATTCTGCTTGTCGATGCTGATACCGTCGGAAATGGGTTTGTCGCTATAACGCTCAACCCGGTTGGCGAGTTGCTCGGCGGTTAAACTCTCGTTAATCAAGTCGGCTGCTTTAATCCGGTAAAGACTGAGGCCATGCATCGGTCCAAAATAAACCCATTCGTTGGTCAAATCTTCGGTGATGGGATTCACCCCGATGTGCGGCCTGACTTTTTCGCCTGACGGGGTTGCTAACTGAATGGGCACGTTATCGATGATGAGATCGACATTTTCCGGGAGCACGCTGGCATGGCCTTCCAGCACACGCCGCGCGGCACCGGTATAGAGGTTGACCACAATCAATGCGGCGTTATTGCCACCCGCCGGGTCGCTAATAAAAGCGTGGCTGTGTTGGGTATCCAAAGCAAAATCATTGACGAACGCATCTTTGGGCGCGATAGGGGCAGGCAGGTAAATCAAACGCTGCAGTTTATTGGTTTTGGTATTCCAGCCGACCAGTTTCGGTGTCACACCGCTGCGCATGCCATTGTCCAACATCCACACCACGCCATTGGCATCGGATCGTATGCCTAACACCGAGTCCAGCTTCAAGGCTGCAGTCGAGTCTGTGGCCGCCAAGTCGTGTGAAGGAAATGGCACCAGTTTTTGATCCTTATACTCAACGACCGTATATTCGGGTTGATAAAACGGGTGCTGGCTCATGATGACTCGTCCGTCAGCAGTCGCTGTCACATTGCCCGGACCTGTTTCCAGATTCGCTAATACGTCAAAATGCGAGCTATCATCTGCCAAAGCCTCGAGACTTGCCAATAACAGTACGCAGGTCAATCGGGTGAGTTTTTTCATGTTATTCCCCTAATCTTGATTGAGTTCCAACACACAATACTGAAGTACTGACGGGGTGTTAAATGATGTTTCCTCATGCTGCCATTTATAAAATTGATGGCTTGCTGGAGAGCAATAGGCGGCAGAATTTATGTAGTACGGCGAGAAATATGAAAGGGCAAAAAATGAAAACAGTGCAACAAACACCGGATGACGTACTGACTTTTTGGTTTGAAGAGATTACACCCCAGCAATGGTGGACTCGCTCCGATGTCTTGGATCGGCAAATAGAGTCCCGTTTCGGTGCCTTGCACGTTGCCGCGGAACACTGTGAACTGTATGCTTGGCGAGAATCGGCGAAAGGCCGGCTGGCCGAAATCATTATTCTCGACCAATTTTCGCGCAATATTTATCGGGATCATCCAAAGGCTTTTGCTTGCGATAACCTCGCGTTGGCTTTGGCGCAAACAGCCGTTCAATTCAACGCCGACCACGAGTTGAATGCTATGCAGCGAGCCTTTCTCTACATGCCATACATGCACAGCGAATCGTTGCCGATACACACGCTTGCGGTATCACTGTTCAGCCAACCCGGAATGGAAGGCAACCTCGAGTTTGAGCTGAGGCATAAGGCAATCATTGAGCGTTTCGGCCGATATCCGCATCGGAATAAAATTCTAGGCCGTGTATCAACAGAAGACGAGATCGAGTTTCTGAAAACCCCGCAATCGTCGTTCTAAATGGTAATCCTCACTACAAAACGTGCTAGATATGAAGTAGAGCGGTCCTCGATCCAAGCTCGTCGTATTTGGTCAAGAAGCTCAAATGGCTGCAAATGAGATTAACCTGTCCATCATTACCAACGTTTTGATTCGTGATGACAGTCCCTTAATGGCACATAGCGGCAGGTCAGCTAACCGTAAATTTATTAATTTCCAATGGCTGCTTTTATTGGAATAGTCTGTTTTTTCCTTGCCGGGTAAGGACAAGACATTACTGCCTTGTCCTCCCCTAAGAACGGTGCATGACAGTTTCCCGTCACACCGCTCAAGCCTTTATAAAGCCGAGTTAACGGCCCGGCAACCCGATTACCGTACTGGAGCTATTCAGCTTGTGCTACCATTCCAGCCCATATGAACGGATTCACCCGGCGTGATGCTTTACGCCGGGCAAAATAGTCGTCATAGGCGGGATCATAGGGCGATGCGTCAGCTTTGATCTTGATATGCCGAACAATCGCCACCGAGGCGGCGCTGAACAGGTCCAGCGGTATGGATTCTCCCTGCTTATCCTGAATCCGTGTCGAGAACACCCAATTTCGCAGCCCTTGGCGGCGGAAATAGCGGTTCCGCTTCCAGTGTGTCAATGGCCGTTCCTTTTAAACCGAGCCCGACCAGCCAAAGCGCAAAAATAATGAGCGCTGCAATCAACAACAGATTCGCGTGGCGGTCGGCGCTTATCCGGCTGTCTTGGGTTAAGTCCTTCCCGTAATGCGTGCTCTTCGTGTCTCGGAAGCCTTCTTCTATTGGCATGCGAGCACGATAATAATTCACGACCTCAACCGGCGTATAATCGCTTCAGCGAAGGCGATACAACCAATAACCCGGGCTCTTTTTTGCGCGCCGCCTGTTGATATTGGGGTTACCAAGGCGACGGTCAATACGCTTGATTTTGTGTTTGATAATATAGGCTGGCCCGGAAAGCGCTCGTCCCAGCGTCGTCAGTGATACCGAAACACCTTTCAAGCCGGCCTCTACGGCCGCATGAGCGCTTTAAGCCGGGTTCGATGAAGTTCAGGAAGCGCCTGTTGGATCAGATTATGGAGTAAACTCATGGTCGACATAGGGCCTCTCCGATAAAGCTGAAAGATTAAGATTTACAGCAGTGAGACCCGAAAAAAACCACTTTATCTATCAATTTATATCTATAGCAAATTGTTTTTTATGGCTATTTTGTGGAGATACCTCAGAGTCTGCCCCCTCCCTTTGATGTGCCCGCCGCCTCCGCGATGCAAATCCTGTTTCGCCAACACATTCCGCGAATCGGCCGGTTACTGATAGATAATCGTTAATTCTACAAGGAGATAACTCATGAGCGTTAATAAGAACGCCCCCCGGAAAAAGTTTTTGTCACCTACTTTATTGATCGTAGGCGGTATCGCCATTGTCTCATTATGGGCTGGCATGAATGCCGTATTCGAGGCCGGGTGGCTAAATTTAAAAAGCGTCAGCGGGGGTGACGCCTCGACAAAGACTATTGCCGACAAAACCCCATTGATCGCCACTATCGAACAGGAAACGGCGAAACTCCTCGACAAGCCGCGTACTTTCCTCTTGCCATCGGAAAAGGCCCTGGCCGCCAAGGCAGCTATCCAGCGCGGCGATTATGCGGCCGCCAATCAAATCAGTGCCGAGATGCTTGCTCGCAGCCAGTTACAAAACTGGCGTTTTTATCCCTTTCATCTTTTCATGGATAACATCATTCCCAGAGAAAAGAATGACGCTTTTTTAAAAAATATGAACGACTGGCTGAAGCAGGATAAAGAGTCCGCCATCGCATATATGATTCGCGCCCAGTATTATTTGAAGGCTGGTTGGCAGATGCGGGGCTATGACTTTGCCTCCAAAACGCAAGACGATCGTCTGCTTGCGTTTCGGAATTATTTAAAATTGGCGACCGCGGATGCGATCAAATCCATCCACGTGGATGCTAATAATCCTTTCGGCTATTTCATATTGCTCAAGATCATGTCCGCCAATGGCAATACGGACGCGATGGAAAACGCCTTTCAGGACTCGATAAAAAAATACCCCGACTATTACGCGCTTTATGCCTTGCGCCTTAAAACACTGATGCCCAAATGGGGCGGCTCGCCGGAAGCCATGTACGCCTTTACCGAACGTTATGCCGGCAAAGCCCCTGATCATTCTCCGCTCAAGCTGCTTTACGTGGAGCTTTATGCAAGCCTTCTTGATACGGCTCAGGTCGCCTGCAATTCAATCGAAGGCGAGGATCTGAAGCAATGCATTGATACCGTCATGAGTAAAATCATCAGTTCCACGCTGGCGGATCAGGTCTATGCCGCCTTGAATCTTTATAACAAGACCGACACTCATCAGTTTAACCTGGCACTAAGGCCTATTTTGCTGGATATGATAAAAACACGGGGAGGTGAACGCTATGCGGGCAATATTCTGCAATTGGCTGCCGACCGTATGGGGAGTCAAAATCAGTTGGTTGATAATAATGCCGGGCATAACAACTACATGCTTGACGAACTCACTGGCAAGACCTGGTACCGCAATGGCCACTATGAAAATGCCGAAAAAAAGTATAAAGAAGCCCTTGTCGATATTGACCACGCCCTTTTCCCCGATGAAGAGGAAAAGGCCATGGCTCTATCGGCAATTTATGATGATCTCTCCGATGTTTATAGCAAGACCTCGCAGTTTGTTAATGTGATCGCCTATCAGAATGCAGCGAGCGCGATGGGCGGAAATGCCTTCAATGAATACCGCTTCTTGAAGTGTCACGCTTATTACCGTTTGAAACTTTATGCCGCGGCCGTGCAGGAATGTACTGGCCTGATTGATAATGGGGCCGATATTCAAACCCGCTTTTGGCGTGGGAAGTCCTATAAGGCACTAGGACAGTCAGATGCCGCGCTGCAAGATTTCAGCATTGTCGCGGCTTCTGAAGGTCGCGGTTACCAATCTTCCGCAGCGATTGAAATTTCCGTCATCTATGGCGAACGCAACGATATGGTGAATATGCTGGGGGCTCTCAATCAGCATTCGTTTCTTTTTGATGAAGAGACTCAAAGCAAAGAGGATCTTGCTGTCAGCTACAACAATCGCTGTTATGCGCATATGCGGCTAGGCCGACTGCAGGAGGCACTGGATGATTGTACCGCTTCCTTGAAATATGGCAGTCTGCCCGATGCCTATCAGAAACAGCAGGAGCTGATTAAGAAATTGACGCCAGCTGTCACAGGCTAATCCCCGCCGACCAAGGATCGTACATTCATACATCGCGGGGTGAGCCGAGTCGAAGTATCAAAGGGGGAAATCAATCGAGTCCCCCTTTGATTAAAGTGCGCCCAAAAGCACAGTTTTTTCGAGGTTCCTTAGGTTTATACCCGTTTTTTTATGGTTTATTGAGTTGGATGACTCAGCCTATTCCTTCATGATTTCTTCGGCCGCAGCTTTTAATTTGGCTTCATCGCCTTGAACGGCTTTCATCATGTCATTTTTGGAATTTTTAGCAGCTGCAACTAATTCATCAACTGTTGTGTATTTACTTTTTAAAGTGTCGAAGGTTGGAGCAATCGAACCATTGTGACAAGCTTTACAACTATCTGATGCGCCAGCGATTGATAGGGATGGCATTAAGGTAACTAAAGCCGATGTCGTCATTGCTAACAGAAGTTTTTTCATTCTAAGTCTCCTCGGTTTTATAGAGTAGTTATTAATCTTAGAGATAAAGCTTGAACATTTTTTGATAGGGTTTTTAAATGTTCGGGCAATTAGACTCAGACACAGACGTTTTTATTCATCTGCAAAAAACTTTCTATCGGGCCTTAAATTTCAATGCATATTCTTTAAGATCTTTCGGAAATACCAACATTTTTCGATAAAACTGGATTAGCAAATCTTGATATAAACCTGGCATTCCACCAAGACAAAGCAGTCCTTCGCTCGAATTTTTTGAATGACGATAATTAGCTGTATAGCAGCCAATTGCTGAGTTGCTTGGGCAAGTCAGTTGTAAAAAACAGGTATTAGACCTGTTTATTTGAAAATTACGTATATTATCCCGCTTAGAACTACAACACTTTCAGAAAAAATTGTTTTGATGCTGTGGTCCAGTATGTAAGATATGCAGATTTAGAGAATTACTTGTTAAGAAGCATAGGAGAGTATCGTGCAAGGAAAAGGTACAGTTAAAAACCCTTTAACCGTTATAGCAATATTTGCTGGCACGGCAGAAATTAGTGGAACTGCAATTCTTCCTTTGTTAGAGGCAGGAGCTCAGTCAACTTACATCTGGTTTCTGATGTTATTTCCATTCACTTTGATTGCTCTATTCTTCATTACTCTTAATTGGAATCACAAAGTTCTATATGCCCCAAGTGACTTCAAAGATGAAGATCACTTTGTAAATATTTTGCAGAAAGCGTCTTTGAAAGACCAGATCGAAGAACTTGGCGAAGAGGTGGCAGTTGATAGCGAAGAAGTAATTGAATCAGAGGACTCAGGTTCGGACATTACTAAAGCATCGAATCAACAAGCTAATATGCCTGGTAATAGTCAAGCGTCACAACATGAGCACCCTTTGGTAGCTGCAATACAGTTGGCAGAGGAAAATTCTCAAATTAGCAATAGAGAAATAAGAGAGCTTCATAGAAAACTCATGGCAGCCGTCCATCGAACATCTAGACGAGACTCGGAAATGGCTGAAAAGCTTGTTTTAGAAAAACTTGAAAATGAGCTTGGTGTCAAAATCGAAACAGACATGAAGTTTGAATTTGGTAGACACCGTTATGTTTTTGATGGCGTCGCCAGGTCGGGTAATCAGCTAACGGCCATAGAAGTTCGGTTTATGCGAGACATGAAAATGGATATGGACTCTATGTTCCTTCGAACTCTAGACAGAGCAGCGGAACTGTATAACAGCTTGAGTGATGTTCAGAGAAAAGAGTTTTCTTTCATATTCGCTATAGTCACGGATAATCTTGATGAGCGGAGGCTAGAAATCATAAAGAACCGTGCCTCAAAAATGAATTTTCCGGCAGTGGTTAAGGTGTATGATTTTGACAATCTCGCAGGAGAGCTACTTGAAAATGCTTCTTAACAAGCAACTGCAGCGGATCAATTTACGCTGCGCCCCAATTGCCCGCTGAGTTGGGCGTTAGGTGCTGATATAGCCATGCTTGATCGAATCACAAATCTCTTGACCTTGTTTGGATCCGTGGCGGCCCTCTTGATCCTTGTCATCAGCCTCTACCACGCATGGGACGTAACTGCTTCTTGGGAGAAGGAATGGGTAGTTAAGGAAGGCGCTCAGCCTTCTCACACGGCGGAAACATTGCAAAAAGCAATGCATAATGCGAATGCAGCGTCAGATTACGAGGCTGTTCGTAAGCTAAAGAGTGCTCTTGAGGCTGATTACGAACCATCGGGTAAGGTTCTTGTGCGCTTCTCTACATCCGAGCTTGCCGAAACAGCTATCGCATTCTTCGCCATGCTTCTATTTCTTATTATCCCGCTATCAATTAACTATGTTCGCCACAGTGCGTTTAGGTTTTGGAATCGTGGAACCTAACATTCGGTTCCAACCGATCCGCAAAAGCGGCACGGCTTCTGTGTCATTTTCTTATGTTCAGTGCGCCGCTTTTGCGGTCGGCTGAGCCGAGCGTTATATTTCAATAAAGAGTACATCGGATGCTTGATAAGAAGTGGACCATTGTTCTGGTTGTTTTGACTGTTATTCTTCTGACAGCAGGGATAAAAACTACAGGAAAAGAAGGTTACGAAAGCGTTATAAATTCACTAAGCATTGGGTTTGTTGTTAGCTCGATATTCTACTTTTTAGTTGTATATATGCCTGAATATAAAAGGAAGAAAATGGTGCTTGAGACACTGAAAAGCCAATACACCGAGTTTAAACTATCCTGCATAGATACCTTCTTGATACTTAGTGACTCACAAGAATACAAAAATAGAGAAGAGCTGCTCAATTTATCCGAATTCAGACGCTATTTTAAAAATAATAATAAGAGAGGTGAGAATCGCTGGGATGCGATTGCAAATTCTCTTCAGTCAAATGAGTTCTATTTAAAAGAGATTATTTATTATCTTCGTATGCTTAATGAAGAAATCAGATACACACGTAATGTTGTGAATCTAAATGATCCAGAAGTGTTTGATTTCCTAAATCGTTTATCTCAAGCAATTGTACGAATGGAATCTACCGAAAGAGAATATGATGACATAAAGTCTTTCTGTAGCTTCCTTTGGCCTATGTTTACAGGTTGGAATTGGGTAGAGGGTTATAGGGAATCCGATTTAATTAAGGACATGATAGGGCGTGCAAAATGAAATATAACAAGACAAATTCACTCGGACAAATTTCCGCAAAGTAAAGACGGGGTCAGGTCTTGTAAAGACGGGGTCAGGTCTTGCAACAATGCGATAAGGCGCAATTTATAGGGCGCAATAGGCAAAGCCGTATTGCGCCGCATGGAAATTAACATCCGGCTGAATACGCTTCGCTATTCCGCCCTACGCGCTCGCATTGAGGGCTTGAGGTTACATTTTATAAACAATCGGGCGCTGGGGCTTTTTCTCCGCGTAGCGGCTTCGTCCAACAATCCAGTCAACCGGACCGCTGGCGCCCGACATCGTTCTGGCTACCTGCCGCGCGCAGCAGTCGGTTGCTTCCAACATTAGAATTAGGTAACAAGGAGAAAGGAGTTTGTGTTGAAAACAGGTATTGATTTATTTCGCTCAGTAAGGGTTGAGCAGTTTCCCGATGGAGCAATCGTTGATGACAAAGCTGTACCAGAAATTTTATATCCAGATTTTGAGCCAAGGTTGCAATCTAATGGGCGTATGCGTGAAGCTGATGTTGTTTTGTCCAGTGATAAGGAGTGGGTGCATTCAGGAGGTGGTACATCCTTGTTTGACCGAGATAAAGTTTTTAAGGGTAATTCATGGTTTACATTCCCTATCCCTGAAGGTACGGTCATTCCTGAGTCGCTGGTAATACGTTTTACTGGGTATAACTCCAGATTTCAGGCGAATCATTATCAGATTGAAAGTCGAGCTAACTTGATGCAGGTAAATGCTTATAAAGGCGCTTTAGATAATTTAGCTCGAAATGCTGTTGCACGAGCGATTGAATTATCGAAGCCTAGAAAATAGAGGAGACTAGAATGGCAAATTTAAGTGGAAGAGCTGTTTTTACTCTCGTGCAGGTGCTAAATGAAAAAATTGTGCGATTGGAAAAAGAAATTGAGTTGTTATCGCCAGATGACGAGCAATTGGCTGATTTAGAGGATGAGTTATTGTCTTATTCTCTAGTGGAAGAGGAACTTCGTACGGCATATGAAGAATTTTTGAAAATAGCAGGCAATTACCCTCCTTATGAAGAGTTAGTTAAGGGGCGTTGCTAGGGGCTATCTCCAGATTAAGTAAAGACGGGGTCAGATCTTGCAATGCAGCATAAATAGGCTATAGTCGCACTCATGGCAAGACCACTCAGATTAGAATTAATGCGATAAGGCGCAATTCATAGGGCGCAATAGGCAAAGCCGTATTGCGCCGCAGGAAATTTAACATCCGGCTGAACACGCTTCGCTATTCCGCCCTACGCTCTCGCATTGAGGGCTTGAGGTTACATTTTATAAACAATCGGGCGCAGGAGCTTTTTCTCCGCGTAGCGGCTTCGTCCAACATGGCGCTCAACCGGAGCGCGGCCATTTGGCACTTTATAAATTTTTCAAACTTTCGTGGCCCGCACCCGGTTAGCTTCGCATTAGCATTAGAAAGGAATAACGATGGAGCAATTACCGGCGCAGGCATTTATTGCCGCGGGCGCTATTTTAGCGGCCGTAATAGCAGGCGCATTTTCATTCCTTAGCTTGGTTATGTCGAAGGAGCAGAAGGTATCCGAGTTCCGACAGGATTGGATTAACTCTCTCCGCGAAGACATATGCAAATTCGTATCTGCGATTGTCCACTTAAGCGCGGTATACGAGGGCATAAAAAAAATGACCCCGAAGGTAAGAAGCGTTCGGATTTTTACGCCTCATTTTCTGAGATGCATGAACAAGCCCTTAGTTCATACACAGCCGTCATCCTGAGGGTCAATCCCGACGAGAAAGATAAGGAGCTTCGGAAAATCAATGACGAATTCCTGCGCTCACTGAAGGAGGTGAGACAGCACATGATGAAGGGCAGGCTGATTGAAGCGCGCACCGGGTGTGACCAATTGCGCGACAACTCCATATCCCTGCTTAAGAAAGAGTGGGAGCGAGTCAAGCGCGGCGAGAAGGCTTATCGAGCTTCAAAGGTCGTTGCGGCAGCTCTTTTTTTGGTGAGCTTTCCGCTGGCGCGATTGGTCTACTATCCGATTTTGAATCTACGGAAAAAGACCTGCCTTCAGCAGTAGAGTCCAGTAATGCTAACAAACCGCTGAACCAGACGCAGGAAAGCGGCGGAGTGCTTCCCGCGAACCAGCGGGGCGGCGCGGGTTAGCTGTGCGTTAGGCAGAAGCATGAGGCGAGTAAACAAGCTATGAAAACTCAGTACTACGCAGCCACAAGTCTTGACGGCTTCATCGCAACTGAAGATGACTCGTTGAACTGGCTTTTCCCCCTCGGGGATTTGAACAACTCCAGTTATCCAGAGTTCATCGCGGATGTGGGTGCATTGGCCATGGGGTCGGCAACTTATGAATGGATGGTGCGCAATGCAGATAAGGTTGCTGCTGAGGCTGGCTCGAAGTGGCCATATACTCAGCCAGCTTGGATATTTTCCACTCGCAAGCTTCCAGTAATCGCAGGCGCGGACATTCAATTCGTCAATGGAGATGTGCGCATCGTCCATGCTGCAATGCGGGCTGCTGCTGACAAAAAAAACATCTGGATAGTCGGTGGCGGTAATCTCGCTGGACAATTCTATGATGCCGGCCTGCTGGACGAAATGATCGTGCAGATCGGTTCAGCCACCCTCGTGAAGGGCAAGCCGCTTTTCCCCCGAAGGGTGTTAAGTCCGGTTTTGTGCTTGGTGTCTGTCCGTCAGATGAGCACCGGTATGGCAGAGTTGCGCTATGAAGTACATAAAGGCGATCCGGGCGGAGTAGCCTAATTCTGGCGTGATGCCAAGAAGGAATATCATGAAGCTACTCACCGCGTTACTCGCACTTTTTACCCTGCAAGGCTGCTCGACAAACTGGAAGGACAGCGCCGCAGTTGGGGAGTTATTCAAAAAAGCAGGCGTGACAGGAACTTTCGTACTATATGATGTCGATGCAGGCAGATTTGTCGGTCACAATCAGGCCCGTTCTATAGTGCGCTTCGTTCCTGCCTCTACCTTCAAGATTCCAAATAGCTTGATTGGCCTTTCTGTCGGAGCGGTAAATAGTGTTGATAATGTCCTGCCCTACGGTGGTAAGCCGCAGCCTTTCGATGCATGGGAAAAAGATATGGGATTGCGTGAGGCTATCGCGCTGTCCAATGTCCCTATCTACCAAGAGCTTGCCCGTCGCGTTGGCCTAGAGCGAATGCGCGCGAACGTCTCGAAGCTTGGCTATGGAAATAGGAATATAGGTGCGACCGTCGATACGTTCTGGCTTAAAGGACCGCTCAAGATTAGCGCAGTCGAGCAGGCCAGATTTCTGGCTAGGCTGGCTCAGAGCAAGCTGCCAATACGTGAGGATGTCCAAGAGAGTGTTCGAGAGATTGTCTATTTAGAGCAAGGTGATAATTGGCAACTGTATGGGAAAACGGGTTGGGAGAATGCGCCTGGCCGTGGTGTTGGCTGGTGGGTCGGATGGGTACAAAAAGATGATCGCGTGTATACCTTTGCATTAAATATCGACATTCAGGAGGCATCCGACGCAAGCAAACGTGTTGCGATTGGAAAAGCAAGCCTTGAAGCGCTGGGGATGCTGTGAGAGCTCAGGGCCTAAATCGGTGCCTCACCCTACCGCGTACCGCTCCGCGGCCCGCGTCGGGTGAACTTCGGCGGTATGTGTAAAAATCTATGAACATACCTGACAGCATGAAAGACGAATTAGGAGTATGGAACAATGGACAAGGAATTGACCTTGAAAGCTGGATTAGTTGTTCGGGTAGTTTTTCCTTGGCTGTTGGCTATGTAACTATTTTCTGCCCTAAGTTCATTGAATTTGAAGACTATATTTTTCAAAGCGATGAACCGGTTGATGATCAATTTATTGAAAATATACGAGGTTTTGAAACTCGAGAAGGAAGCACTCCTGCGTCTGTGGAATGGGTAATAAATCATCTACATATAGCAGATTTACAATATCGTGGTTGTGAAGATATTTCTCCAGATAAGTTGATTGTATTAGGCAATGCACTAAAAGAAACCTACGAGGCAAGGCTAGCATACTTTTTCCCAAATAAGCCTTGCGTCGTTGAGTTTTATATTCCTGATAATCCAGAAGATTATGATGATTATCAATTATCTTTCTGGCAGAAAAAACACGAAGAAAATGCATAACAAACGCATAAACTCGGACCGCAAAAAGCTACGTTGCGCTCAGCTGTTTACGTCCGGTTATGCTTAACATTAGGCCACTTAACTTTCAACCAAGGAGCTTCAATTGAAAAAATCAATAGCAATCATTGCCTACTCGCTGCTAGCAACCGCTGCCTTTGCAGGCGACCACGACGATCGCCAAACCCTCAAACTTTCCGAGGCTCAACGCGGTCATGTGCTTGAGGAAATGCGGGCTTTGTTATCCGGCACGCAAAACATCTTGGCCGCACTTTCCAAAGATGACATGGCAGCGGTTGCCCAACACGCCCGTCCTTTAGGTATGAGCATGGCGCATAAAGCCGAGGATCACCTCAAGGGTGTATTGCCCAAAGAATTTATGGGGTTGGGCATGTCCTTGCATCAGGATTTTGATCAAATCGCTTCGGACGCGGAATCAAAAAAAGACCCTAAACTCACACTACGCCAATTGAGCGACTCCATGAGCAAATGCGTCGCGTGTCATGCGTCTTACCAAATTCGCACGGTGACAAAACCGCTTAGCCCCGGCCACAGTAAGCACTAACGCGATAAGGCGCAATTCATAAGGCGCAATAGGCAAAGCCGTATTGCGCCGCATGGAAATTAATCGAATGATTTTCTTCGTATTCTCGATGGCTGTTCCAGACCCCATTCTACCGCCTCCATAATCCCCATGGATGGGGTGAATGCAGAGAAATGACGGAATCATTTCCTGTCCTGGGAGGCATTCGTGACCTCGGCACACCGCTACGCTGCTCCTGCGTTGCCTACAGGGATGTAGGTACTTAGCGAGAGCAGGAGCGGAAGCTGCGCCTAAAGCGCCTACTGTTGGTGCTAAGCCACAGGGATGTGGCGAATGTCGAAAACGCAGGAGCAGTTTTCTACCTACCTCCTGCATGAGCCCCAGGGATGGGGTAAATGCAGATATTGCAGGAGCAAATATCTGCCCATGCAGTCGTTCGTGGTGAAATATTCAGTTAAGTCGCCCTGTTAATCCTTTTTCGTTATCTTCCAGCCCGCCAGCCCCAGCAGCACCAGGCCGGCCAGAGCCGCCAGTATCTTTTTGACCGGGATGCCGACCAGGAATAAAAAACGCTGATGCAGGAGCTGGCCCGCCTCGTCCTGGATGGTCATGTCCAGGCCGTAAATGCCGCGTTGCCCGATGGTTTGCTGAATGGAAATGAGCCCGTCCCCGAACGGCTTGGCCGGCTGTTGCTTGATGACAGTAAAAGCCGTGCCGTTATTTAACAGCCCGTCGGTCCATGACAACAGTTCCAGCAATTCCAGCGCGATCAGCTTGTCTTCCTGCCCTTCCTCCAGCGGTTCGACCGCGATAATGATCTGCCCGAGTTCAGGGAAAATCCGGCAAAAATGCTCATTCTCCAATCCCGGCTGGAACTGGTAGCCGCTCAGCCTGAGTCTGATGCCGCCTACCTCGGCAAAACAGTTCTGGCTGTGATGCTCCCCGACATGGGCGGCGGCCTGCCCGGACAATACGGCGCTCAACCATAGCGCCATCGATAACCTTGCAAACAAACGTGTCAACATATCTATCATGAATACAAAAAAACAGCAGTGTACCATTTTGGCTTACCTGAACCATGTCACAAAAATATAACCGGGCTTAAAGCGCGAAATGGTAACATTTCCACTCTTCTCACCTTTTACCGGAGCCGCCATGGGACCTCATTATCTCAGCCCTTTTTTCACACCCAAGTCTGTGGCAATCGTGGGCGCATCCGAACGCGAGAACAGCGTCGGTTATCGCCTGCTGCTCAATATGCGGGAGGCGGGCTTTAAAGGCGGGCTGTACCCGGTCAACAACAAACGCGAAACGCTGCAGGGCTTGAAGGCCTATCCGGATCTGGCGGCCGTCCCCGAAGAACTGGATCTGGTCGTGATTGCGACGCCGGCCGCCACGGTGCCGGACATCATGCGTCAATGCGGCGACAAGGGCGTCGCCTCGGTCATTATCATCACGGCGGGCTTCGGCGAGCTGGGCGCCGAAGGCAGGCGGCTGCAACAGGAAGTGCTCGATATCGCGCACCGTTACAGCATCCGCATCGTCGGCCCGAACTGCCTGGGCATCGTCCGGCCCAGCGGCCAGCTGAATGCGACTTTCGCCGAAGGGCCGGTCAAGGACGGCAGCCTGGCGCTGCTATCGCAATCGGGTGCCGTGTGCACGGCCATTCTGGATTGGGCCAAGTCCCAGGATATCGGTTTTTCCACGGTCGTCTCGATGGGCGCGGCCGCCGACGTTGATTTTGGCGAGGTGCTGGATTATCTGGCCATGGATGCCAAAACCACCGGCATTCTGATGTATGTGGAAGGCATACGCGACGCCCGCCGCTTTTTGAGCGGCCTGAAAGCCGCCGCGCGCCTGAAACCGGTGATTCTGATCAAGTCCGGCCGTCATGAGGCGGGCAGCAAGGCGGCCATGTCGCATACCGGCGCCCTGGTCGGCGGCGATAATGTCTTTGATGCGGCTATCGAGCGGGCAGGCGTCGTCCGGGCTTACAGCATCGCCGAACTGTTTTCGGCCGCGCGCGTGCTGGCCAATAATTATGTAGTCCGCCAGGACCGGCTGGCGATCATCACCAATGCCGGCGGCCCCGGGGTCATGAGCACCGACCGCGCCGAGGACGACGGCATCAAGATGGCCGAGCTGAGCCCGGCCAGCCTGGAAGCATTGGACGCAGTGCTGCCGGCGCACTGGTCGCATGCCAATCCTATCGATATTCTCGGCGACGCCACACCCGAACGTTACAAGCAGGCGCTGGACATCTGCCTGAAAGACAAGAACATCGACGGGGTGCTGGTCATTCTGACGCCGCAGGCCATGACCAACCCGACCCAGGTGGCCCAGTTCATCATCGAGGGCGCCAAGTCCAGCCGGAAGCCGGTGCTGGCTTCGTGGACGGGCGGCGCGCGCGTGCAGGAAGGCCGGAACCTGTTCGATAACAGTAAAATCGCCCACTTCAATACGCCGGAAGTGGCGGTCGATGCCTTTTCGTTTCTGGCGGCCTACAGCCGCAACCAGATCCTGCTCAAGCAAATCCCTTCGCCTTCGGATGAACTGACGCCTCCCGATGTGATCGGCGCGCGGCTGATTATCGAGCGTGTGCTGTCGGAAGGCCGGCAGGTGTTAACGACGCAGGAGTCGAAAGCGATACTGGCGGCCTTCCATATTCCGGTCACGCAGACTATCAAGGTAACCAGCGCCAAGGACGCCATGATTGCCGCCGAAACCCTGGGATTTCCGGTGGTGTTGAAAGTCAACATGGCCGAATTCAGCCACAAATCCGATATCGGCGGCGTCCGGCTGAACATCAACAGCGCCCTGGATGTGTCCCGCAATTTCACCGAGATGGAAGCGGCCATCAAGCGCAATTATCCGGAAATCACTGAAGTAGGCATGACGGTTGAGCCGATGTACCGCTCGCTCAGCGGCCGCGAACTGATGATCGGCGTGGTCAGGGATCCGGTGTTCGGACCCGCCATCAGTTTCGGCCTGGGCGGAACCATGGTGGAGATCCTGCGGGACAACGCCGTCGCCCTGCCGCCGCTCAATGCCTATATGGTCGAACAGCTGATCGCCAAAACCCGGGCGGCCAAATATTTGCGAGCCTTTCGCCAACTGCCGCCGGTCCATATGAAAACCCTGATCGATGTATTGCTGAATATCTCGATCATGGTCAGTGAACTGCCGGAAATCCTGGAGCTGGACATCAATCCGCTGATCGTCGACGAACACGGGGTCATGGCCGTGGACGCGCGCATCAAGGCCGAAGTCTCGCATCAGCTCATGCCTTACTCGCACATGGCGATCCATCCCTATCCCCATGAATTGACCCAACATTATCAGCTGGCCAACGGCATGAACATCACCATCCGTCCCATTCGTCCCGAGGACGCGGATATGGAAAAGGATTTCGTGCACCGCTTGTCGGAGCGCACCAAGTATTTCCGTTTCATGCAATCCCTGCAAGAGTTAACGCCGGAAATGATCGTGCGCTTCACGCAGATCGATTACGACCGCGAGATGGCCTTTGTCGCCATCACCGAGCACGACGGCATGCCTTCCGAGCTGGGCGTGGGCCGTTACATGATGAATCCCGACGGCCACTCCGTGGAGTTTGCGCTGGTGGTCTCCGATGACTGCCAGGGCCTGGGCATAGGCACCCGGATCATGAAAACCCTGATGCAGGCGGCCAAATACAAAGGCATGTCGTTCTTTGAGGGCGAAGTGCTGGCGATCAACGAGCCCATGTTGTCGCTGATGAAGAAGCTGGGCTTCAGCATTGAGGCGATCGCCGGCGATACTGAAGTCGTGCGCGTGGTTAAGGACTTGAGGCAGTAGCCCTTGCCGCATTCCTGCATCAAGACTCGTGCGGAAGCGGGCATAAAGCTTCAGGACTTACGCAAGCCTGTGGGGGCGACTTCAAGTCGCCCATTCAGATAAAAGGCGACTGAAGTCGCTCCCACAGGTTTTAACGCCGCTTGTTTCGACGGATGAACAGGCTAACTGCGTAAGTCCTAAGCTTGTTGAAAGTATCCGCACAATGGTTGTATGCCGCGATTGAGCAATCCAGCCTGCCTGTGCTCTGGGGCGCAAGTGAATGCGCGCCCGTGCTTCCTTCTCTGGTTAATGCCATGCGCTCATTGAGCACGGATTAATTAACGTCTCAGCCTGGGCGGTTCGCCTTCATTCAGGACAATGACTTCCACCCGCCGGTTGTTTCTGCGGCCAGCCGGGGTGCTGTTGGTGTCGACAGGGAAGTCTTCACCGTAGCCGACATCGGTTATCCGCGTACTATCCACGCCGTTGTTCATTAGGAAGGTCGCCACCGAGTGAGCGCGTCTTTCAGACAGGAGCTGATTGTTTTGATTTGACCCCACACTGTCCGTGTGCCCTTCAATGAGGACGTTACGACTGGGGTTTTCCCGCAGGAATGTGGCCAATCGATAAAGATTCTGCAAGGCGCCTGACTTGAGATCGGCTTTACCGGTCTCAAACAGCACATCACCCATGGTGATCAGCATGCCGCGATCGGTTTTTTGCGCTTTTAACGCCTCAAGCTCTTGTGTTCTGGCTTGCAGCTGCAGTTGCTGTGTTTCATCGCTTAATCTTGAGAACTCAAGCTGGGCGGCCTTTTGCCGTGCCTTTTCCTCGGCAATTTTTATCTGCTGGTCGGCCATGTAAGCCATGTGGTTGGCATAATCTTCATCGTCGTCTTCCATCCACGCATTTTCAGCTTTTGTAATAGTCTTCTCGGCATCGTATAAAGCGACGGGGGCATACTCGGCAATGACCTGATCCTGCTTGGCCCGGTTCAGGTTCTGTCTTGCTTCTTCCAGCCCCCTGTGCGGTTCTACTGCACAACCTGTCAGCATGAGTATGGTTCCTATCAGAATTCCGGCCTTGCAATAAACTGAAGCTGCGTTCCACTTTATAATTGACATAGTCTTACTCCTTAATAAGTTTAACTATCTAACGCTCTAGAGCAGTCGCTTGATGGTTTATTTCTATTGATCCGGTTGCATTTTCATTCCTAATTCATGGCGTAATGAATCGATGCTTCGCTTTAATCCATCCAGCTTATTCGTGGTTCTTGCAGAATCGGCTTTCACGGCAGCCAGATCGGCGTTAACCGACGCTTCATCGGCCAGTGCCGCCGCTTTTTCGTATTCCTCATTGTCCATCGCTGCCTTGGCCTGGTTGAGTTTGTCCTGGGCGACGCGCATTTCTAACGGCGCATAGGTATCGCCCTCGGTTAAATTGGCCTGATTCAGCGCTTGTTCCGCGGCTGATATCTTGTCGATAGGTGGATGGCCTCCGCAACCGCCGAGCATGGAGACGGCGGATAGCAGCAACAGTGCTTTAAATGGTTTAAATGGTTGGTATTCACGTGTCATTATTATTCTCCTTAATTCATGCTTAGAAATTGTCCAGATGAACAAGAAACACTGAAGGGCTTTCCATAAGTTCAGATTCTTGACGTTGATAGCGTTCATTTATACTCGGAATAGAGCACAGGAAAATTCGTAAGATTACCTATGCTATTGAAAATATGCTGATTAGCTGATGTAACTCAAATCTTATGCAGCACTACGAAGCTATTAGGATCATGTATGCCCTGGCAGGAAATATCGCATATGCCGGTTTCAAAACTTGCCGGCGCGTTTAAATGCTTAGGAACGCGCATAAAATAACTTCCTCAAGTACGCGGATGAATTTCCGGTGTAGGTGCGGATTCGCCTATGGCGCCTACTGTTGGTATCCGCACAGTGCGAATACCCTGAAGGGCACAAGTGAATTCGCACCTACAATTCCTGATTTATTCCATGTTCATTACTTAACAAGATGCTCGAATGATGGATTTTGCGGGTCGAATACCCGATAGGGGCACAAGCGCCCTCGTCCCGGCAGCCGCCTATCATCAGCCGGGGACTTGGAGCGCTTCGCGCCGGTTATGTCTTGATTGATCCTTATGATTCCTTCCTGTCCGTACTGTCCGCATAGGCATAGGTGTAGGCGTAACCGTAGTACCCACCGTAGCCGTAACGGTTGGTGGACACCGGCATGTCGTTGAACACCACGCCGCGAAGGTTTACGCCGCCCAGTTTCAGATGCTTGACGCTTTGCTCGATCTCGCGCAGTGTATGCGAGCCCGCCTTGACGACCAGCAGCGCGGCGCCGGCCAGCCTGCCTATGATGGCCGGGTCGGTCACCGGCAACACCGGAGGCGAATCGATGATGACATAATCATAAAGCAAGGAGATTTTCTCTATCGCCGTCACAAATCGTTCATGAGACAGCAATTCGGATGGATTGGGCGGCATGGTGCCGTTACAGATAACCTCAAGCCCGTCGATATGCGTCCGCCTGACCACCTGTGCGATGGATTTGCCTGTTGCTATGGCATCCGACAACCCTTCCGTCCCTTCCAGGTCGAAGTATTTATGAAGATGCCCTTTACGCATGTCGGCATCGATCAACAATACACGCTTGCCGGCGCTGGCCATCACGGCGCTAAAGTTTACCGACAGAAAGCTTTTCCCAATCCCCGGCGAGGGTCCGGTCACCATAATGATATTGTTCTGCGACTCAAGGAGCACAAAGTGCAATGAAGTCCGCAAGCTGCGCAGACTTTCAACCGCGGGATCCGATGTTTCGGTCTCGGCCAGCACCGCCAGCCTCGTGCCGTCGCCTTTTTTCGATGATTTGCGTTGTTTGACGCTGTGCGGCACGGTCGCATAAACGGGCAGCCCCAACTGTTTCTCAATAATCTCCGGATCTTTAACGGCTTGGTGCAGGGATTTTTGCAGGAAAGCGGCACCCAATCCTATAAACAGGCCTAATGTGACGGAAAGCCCCATGACTGCCGCTTTTTGCGGTTTTATAGGGTCTTCCGACGGCACGGCAAGATCGACGACGCCGACATAGCCGACCGGTGCTTCCTGCACGACTTTCAGTTGGCCGATCCTGTTTCTGAGAAAGGCATAGAGCTGGGAATAAAGCTCGGCATCCCTGGAAAGGCGCAGCACTTCCTGCTCGGTATTGGGAAAGTTCTTGACCTTATTCTTGATCGCGGACAATTCGCCGTTTAAATTAGCGATATGCGCATTCAGGGCGAGAATACTGGAATGCTGGGGTGTGAATCGAGGCAGCAGTTCAGTCCGTTTCCTCCGAAACTCGGACAACTCGGCCTCGATACCCACCATTCTTTCCAGCAGGATTTGAGTCTCCTTGGTGAGATCAACGGCGCCATGCCGCTGGCGAAAACCGTGCAGCGCCGCTTCGGCTTTTTCCGCCTTCTCCTTGAGTTCCGGCATTTGTTTTTCCATGTAATCAAGCGACAAGCTGATCTTTTCGGATTTCCTTTCCCGTTCCTGAGTGGTAAACGTTTTGACCATCCTGTTCACGATGAGCGTGATTTGATCTTTATCGGGGCCTTCCAGGCTGATTTGCACGACCCCCGATCCCAGGCCTTTTTCCATGACCGTAAGAAATTCACTTAATCGGGTAATGGCATCGACCGGGGCGATTCGCATCAGATCGAAATGCGTGCCGGCTTTGCCCTTTATACTGGATATCAGCAGCGCGGGCGTAGTATCGTCGCTCGGCAGCCAGTTTGTGTTCAGTACGCCCGCCTCGCCTTCGGTCAGCAAGTTGCCATCCTCATCCAGAAGACGGTATCGTTTGCCTTTTTCCACAATAAGCGTAAAAGGCCTGCCGATATAAGCGGCCGGCACATCGAAAGTTTCGACCGTGATATTTTCACTATTCCAGGCATACGCATTCAAATCGAAAAACGGCAGTCCCGGCTTGTAGGACGGACCGATCAACGACCTGATCTTGTTGTTCATGCGTGCGATGGGCGCCCCTATTATCGGGAAGTGGACAGGCTGCGCAATGATATCCAGCTTTAATTCATCAACCACTTGTCCCAGCAATTTACGCGATTGCAGGATTTCGATTTCTTCATTGACCACGGTTTCTTCCTTGAAGCCTTTGGAAATATCGGCCAGCAAATCCATGCGCATGCCGGTCTCCAACAGGGCATCCACTCGGTAAACGGGTTGAGCCGTTAACAGGTAAACGGCGCCGATCAGAACAAATAGCACGGTGATCTTGGCGATGGTGCCCTTCGCATCGGCCAGGGTTGCCAGGAATTCGCCCAGCGCGACATGTGACGTATTGAAACTTGGCGGCGGAGCGAAGTACGCGGGCATTTCGGGCGGCTCCCGGTTAAATCCCAGTTTGCCGAGAAGTTCCTGCTCCTGTTTTATCCGTTGCATCTCGCGCCGCAGACGAATAACTTCATCCTGGGATTTTTTTAACAATGCGCCTCCGTTATCCTCGGAAGATTTGGGTATATCCTGGCTGGTTTCCCCGGCAGTGGACTCTGGACCGGTATTTGTAGGCTTGTTCACAGACCTTCTCCTATGGCTTTTACCGGTATTGCGGGGGCGGATAGCCTGCGCAATACCGGTTATGCAATCAAAACGATGTTCTTCAATTCATGTTCGCTCAAGCCAGAGCTCCTGGCTCTCCGGTCTTGCCCGGTTATTGTGATCCGGTGATTCGGCCGAAATTTCTGACAACTGTTGATGTTGCCACGAGTTGTTGGATCAGACGGTCCCAGCGGGTGAAGTCGGTCGCTTCCACATAGACCACATCGTGCGGCATCAGCCGGAACTGATCGCCCAGGATCAGCGCATCGGGCGATTCCGCATCCAGATGGTAAACTTCCGAGAGGTCGTCGTTGCCGCGGATGACAAAAACATGTTCCGGCGCCGCGGTCCCTGGATTCACGCCGCCGGCTTCGCCCAGGGCTTCGGTCAAGGTGATGCCGCGCTTGTGCATGACCACCGACATGGGCCTTACCACCTCGCCCATGACAAACACCTTCTGGGTATTGCGATCGGGGATATGCAGGATATCGCCATCCTGCAACAAAATATTCTGCCGCATATCGCCTCGGTCATAGAGGGCCAGCAGATCCACTTTAGTGGCCACGCCGTTGCGGGTCAGGACGGCATTGGCCAAATCGGCGTCGGGCGTGAAATCCCCGGAAAAGCCGATCGCTTCGGTGATCGTCAGCGGTACATCGGTGACCGGCTGCGGCCCCGGCTTGGCGACCTCGCCGGAAACATAAGCCCGCTGGCTCCGGAAGGCGACCACTTTCACGTCCACCTGCGGATTCTCGATAACGCCTGAAATGCCTTCGGCCAGCATGCGGCGAACCTCGGGCTGGGTTTTCCCGGCCACGTGGACCGTACCCGCATAGGGGAAAAAGATCGTGCCGTCTTCGGCCACCAGGTGCCCGACCGCTTCAGGCGATCGGAACTCGCCGGCGGGAATGGTCAGTTCGGGGTGTTCCCACACGGTTACCGACAAGACGTCGTGAGGGCCAATGCGGTATTGGTATTCCTCCAGCCGGTTGTATGCCGCGAAAACGGGCTGTATGTCGGTTTTATGGTAGGCCGCACGGTTAATAGCCTGGACACGCAGCGTCTCGGCCGTGATCGGTATGACTTTCACGCCAGGCACGTTCGAGGAAGGGGCTGACATGTGCATACCCGGCACGAGTGTACAGCCTGTCAGGAACGCGATAGAAACAAGATAAACATATTTTTTCATAACTAATCTCTTTGTAATTTTAATATCCAGTCAGCCACGCCTTTTTCTATCAACAATAAAGCATTTTCGAATGCTTTATCCGGCAGCCCCACTGGATCAGGCACCTCGAAATCGCTCCATTCTCCCAGGCGAAAAATTTTCCCGCGCGCGACGGGATATTGCCTTGCAATCCATTTCTTATGTTCCGTTTCCATAACCAGGATCAAATCCGTCTCGTCCATCAATGTGCTTGTTAATTGGCGGGCGCCCTGCACGGATATGTCGCCCCCTCTTTCCAGCATCAATCGCTGCGCCGACTGACTGGGCCGTTTTCCGACCGGGGCGTTCAAGCCGGCGGAACCGACCCGGATGATACCCAGGCCCGCATCCTGCAGGGCCTGCCTGAACACGGCCTCCGCCATAGGGCTCCGGCAAATATTGCCGACACAGACCACGAGTATGCTGCCGATAAAAGGCAAGGCCCCGCGCTTGCTCTGTGCTTTGTAATCATCCTTCAGCGAAACCGGTCCAGGGGGGCGAAACGAGATTGGCTCATAACGCGCATCCCATGCTTCATCTGGATAACAGGGCTCCTTTTTCCAGTAATACGCGTTCATAAAGCGCCTCGATCTGTTTTACCATGTGTTGTCCGCTAAATGCCGGCACCACCCGCGCCATGGCGCGCTCACTCATTTTTCGCGCCTCGTCCGGATGATCCAGCAGCCATACGATATTCCAGGCCAGTTGCGCGCTATCGCCGGGATCGGCCAGCAAGCCGGTTTCGCCGTGAATCACCAGCTCGGGTATGCCGCCCGCGCGGGTTGCCGTCACCGGCACATTCATGATCATCGCTTCGGTCAAAGCGCGCCCCAATCCTTCCCACAAAGAGGACAGCGCGAATACGTCCAGAACCGTGAATATTTCCGTCACATCCTCCCTGAAGCCCAGAATCCTGATTCTTTGCTCGGCACCGATCGCCGCTTGCACCGCTTGCGCCAGGGGCCCGTCGCCGACCAGGATGAACTGGGCATCGGGCCGGCTTTGCAAGGCGGTTTTGGCGGCCTGAACGAAATCCAGCGGCGCTTTCTGGATCGACAGGCGGCCGATCATGCCGACGATCGGCCGCGCCGGATCAAGACCGAACTGGCGGCAGAGTTCGTTCCGATCGTGGGTCTTGGCGCGAAAACGGTCCAGGTCGATGCCGCTGTAAATCGTGGACAGCTTTTCCGGGGGCGCGACCTTTCGCGTGATCACTTCCTGCTTGTTCATGTCCGCCACCGTGATCAGGGCATCGCTGAGAGTAGCGCCATAGCGTTCAACCGCGACATACAGGCGCTCTTTCAAGCCCGCCAGATAGTGTCGCCAGGCCGAAACCTGAGAGACATAAGCCACTTGCCAGGCGAACGCATGATAGGTATGGATCACCACCGGCACGCCTGAACGCCGCGCCGCAATCCGACCCAGAATGCCGGCCTTGGTCGTGTGGGTATGGATGATCCGGTAGTCTTCCTTCCTGATCAGGTCGGCGATCTGGCGTACCGCGCGCAAGTCATTCAGCAAATGAACGGACCGGTGCAGATCCGGTATGATAAACAGGACGTCGGCATATTCCCGGGCGCGCTCGCTCCAGTCCGAATAGTCCTCGCCGGGTTCGACCGTGCCGGCCGCCAGGTGAACTTCAAAGCGGTCGCGTGAATGGTCCCTGACCGTCAACAAGGTATTATCCAGGCCGCCGCCAAACCCCAAATGCGTTATCAGATGCAGTATTTTTATCCGCTCCATTTCACTTCGCCTTCCTGATATAAAAATTGATGAAACAAACAACAGGCTTCAGAGCGATTCCCATACAGCCTTCTTGACGTTAAGAATGGTCGCTTCCAGCGACTGCTCCGTGTCGATATCATGGATATACTTGGTGCCATGCTTGTACCAGTCGCGAATTTCGCGATGCCGCGCCACCAGATAATCCTCGTCATCCATGCCGACTTCATCCCTGCGGTTGCGGTTGCGCTGCTTGGCCGTTTCCACCGAAACCCTCAGCCGCAGCACGGCATCCGGCGGCGGCATGTTTCTGTACAAGGCATTTTCGAACCGGGCCAGGCGGTTATATAGCGCGGCCTTGATGCCGCCTTTTGCCGACAGTTCGCGCAGACGCGGGCTGTCCATGGCCTCGATGATGTCGGTCGGATAACGGTCGCAGATGACGATATCGCCATTCGCGGCCCACGCCCTGACCTTGATCAGCAACCGGTACCGGTCCCAGGCCAGCGCCGCCGCCCTGACCGCGTAGATCAGGGAACGCGGGCCCTGTCCGGCCTTCGGCAACGACGGCACATCGGCCGGAAGGCCCCTGTCGCTGACGCCGCTGCGGCGCAGATGCGGCAGCCAGCGCCGCATCAACGGCAACAATAGGTTGACCGGCAGCGTCGCCCATGAGGACGGCGGCTTGCCGACATGCACCCGCCTGACCGCGAATACGCTGCCCAGCCAGCGGCCGGTTTCGTTGACCAGCGTGGATTTGCCCGTGGCGTCCGCGCCCACGAAGGCCACAATCGCGCCACCGGCATGCAGGGTCTTGTTTTTTCTGTTACCGGTCAGCCGTTGCCGAAGCTTGATCGATAACAGTTGCGCGTAGGCGAGCAGCCGGGTCAGCGGCGTATATTTCGCGTAAATGCGCAGCCGCCGCCGCACGGTTCTGGCAACCCGCATGCGCTGCGCGATACTGGTGGGGTCTTCCAGCGTCTCGATGCACTTGAAAAACAGCGCCCTATCGATGACCGGGCAGTGTTTTTCCAGCAATGAGACGGCCTCGGCGGCATCCCCGCCCTCCTTCAGCCAGCGCAGTTCCGTGCGGATGGCTTCGGGATCGCCCGCCACGCGCAGCAAATCCAGCAGCGAGCCGTACTTGATAAAGGTTCTTAACACAAACAGCGCCAATTCGGCCGACCGGGATGCGACACGCACCGGCCCGATGTAATCGCAATTGTCCAGCAGCATGCTTTCGAACGGCAGCGTATGGCTTTTAACGAAACTCTCGCCGGTCAGCACGCGGCTGAAAAGATGCACATGGCAAATCCCGCCGGTCCGCGCGTCAATGCCGTAGTAATGGAATATGCCCGGAACGTTGGCTCCCGACTTCAGGACCGCGGCCTTGAAGCCAAGATCCGTCAACAGGCCGATGATGTTCGGCAAGGCCTTGCGGTCCACCAGGATATCCAGGTCTTCCTCGCCCGCCAGCGCCTGCGACAAGGACAGGTTGCTTTTCCAGTGGCAATAGTCGATAGCCTGGCTGTTCAGTGATTCCATGAACCGGGTGGCCAGGTCCGCGTTGATGGGGGTTGCTAAATTCACGCTCATGCTCGGTCCCTATTGTTGCGTCGTTGGAATGGCCTTAAGGGCCGGGTACCCGCTCGTATTGCCGGCATCGAGCTGATTACTCGCCGGGGCATGGGCGAGCCCTGCACGAATCAGATCGGCGGCCCATTCCAGCAGCGGATCGGCAGGCGCTTCACGAGGCTCTAGCCGGTTCCGTTCGCCGTCTATGATTAACAGCCGGTCCGCCAGCCCCGGATAGCCCCGGATTTCCTCGAACATCAGCACCGCCTGTGAAATGAATGATGCCACCTCCCCGCTGTCTGACCCTTCCGGGATACGATTGTGGCCGCGTGCCCGCGTTCTTTCGATCAACAGCTGTTCCGGCTGCTTCAGGTAGGCGATGACATCGGGCAATGGCATCAGCCGGAGAAAATCGGTCAGGCAACCCGTGAACGATGGGCCTGAGGCATGGACGAAGAGCGTATGGCTGGCTTGCAATATGCCTTCATTGTCGAGCAGAACCGCCTGCCGGTCAGTACTGCGGCGGCGGATGATTTCGTGAATGCCTATCTTCCGCAACGTGACCCTGGCCAGCTTGATTCGATAAAGCCATGAACCGGACGTCTGGAAGCAGGTTCGGATGATAAAGCGGAAAAGCGCGCGATACTTGCGCAGAAACAGCAGGCAAGTCAGCAAGGCCCATAATTCCACGATACGCCTGCGTATAAATTCATTACTGATCCAATTCAGTCCAATGCAGGCCAACAGAAAATCGTCGCTTAACTGAACATCGATGCCAACCGCCTGGCCGACCTTAACCATTTTCCTGGCAAGCGTCGTCTTGCCTGCGCTGGTACAACCCACTAATTCAATCTGCATCTTTATAAGCTCAAACTTACTGAGTTGGAGGAAACCGGAAAAATTGAACGGCATCGGGCTTCGATCTGTACGCCTGCCTTACCGCTTTCAACTACCGGGCATCTGGTTATCTGGAAAAACCTCGTTATTGGGTTCTAATCGGTATCTATTTTTTATGTTTATTCAGCAATTAAAATAAGGTATTCCTGCTTCTTGAATACTATTAAACAGTTCCCTGTTATTGTTTTTATTGAATACGATTTGATTATATTTTGAGGTTCATTACATATACTATTGGTATGACTACTTACAAGTCAGCCATTAAACCTTGAAAAATAAAAGCGCGGGTAATTAAAGAGTTTTTTGCAAACCAATACCCGCTTATATAAACGATTCAATAATTTTAAAATAAATAATCCTGCATACCTGTTTGCCGCCGTTTTTAATAAATCTCCAGACGGGGTATCCGGTTTCGGGAAACGAACACAGTGATGGCCGCCGGAATCCCTGCTCTTAAACGCGTTCCCTGTTGGACGTGGCCAGCCTATCGACAGCGGTCTTTTGTGAGGGCCCCCCGCCCGATCTCATCCGCTCAAACAATTCGGCATACTGCCGGTTCATGGAGGCCAGGCTGAAATGCTTTTCGGCCCATGCCCTGCACCGCTCGCCGACCGCTTGCCTTTCGGCCGCGGGCAAGCTTCGGAACCGGCTGATCTCCCGTGCGAAGCCGTCGCTGTCGTCAGCCGGCACCAGCGGAATGAAATCCGTGCCGTTTGCGATTTCGCGATGCGGCTGGATATCGGACAGGATGACCGGACACCGGCAGGCCATCGCTTCCAGCGCCGCGACCGGCAAGCCTTCGCCGTAAGAGCAGGAAATGAATACATCCGCTTCGGACAAGGTCTCGTACACCCGGTTTCTGGGCACCAGGCCGGTCAGTTGCACGTCATGTTCCAGACCGAGTTCCCGGGCCTTGGCCAGTACCGGCGCGCGCATGTCGCCTTCGCCGACGAAGATCAGGCGATCGCCCGGCGCGGTGCTCTTGCGATAGGCATTGACGACGGTCAGCGGATTTTTGATTTTTATGATCCGCCCGACCGATATGACTGTGAACCCGCCGGTGCGAGGCGCCGGACGGTTATCCCGCAGAAAGCCGTCCACGCGGTCTATGTCGACGCCGTTTTGAATCGTGCACAGCCGTTTGCCGCCCAGCCATTTATAAATAACGGGAAAGCTGTCAAAAACGGCATGACTGTTGCAAACCACGCGCTGAAAAAACGCGAACACCGGCAGCAGCATCAGCTTGTTCCTGAGCTTGTAACTCTGATAGGAATTGGACACGGTGAACACGGTGCACCGCATCGGTTTGCCGAATGCCAGATTGGCCAGCAGAAACAGGAACCCGGCGATGACCATATGGATATGGATGATGTCGTATTGCCTGGCGTCAAAAGCCGTTTTCAGGGCGCGATAGAATCCCGGCAGGGTGCCGTCGCCCTCGATGAAGGTAATCGTCGCGGGCGGCGGTGGCACGGTCGCCTTGAAATAGCTGCACAGCGTAATGTCCTGCTTGCCGGCCAGGGGCAGCGAGTAT
This sequence comes from Methylobacter marinus A45, assembly GCF_000383855.1. Lineage (GTDB taxonomy): Bacteria > Pseudomonadota > Gammaproteobacteria > Methylococcales > Methylomonadaceae > Methylobacter > Methylobacter marinus. The sequence continues at coordinate 2,729,071 of NZ_KB912877.1, read as the reverse complement.
TGGTTATAAGGTTCGCTGGTTTCGGCGATTGTCGTCACAATGCGCAAAATCGCCAGCGGCTTGTCGTGATTATTCATGATGTTTTCTCCCTTATTTGTTAACAAACGGTCTGTTACCCGCGCCGAACGCTCTCATCGGCTGGTTCAGCGTATAAAACGCGGCGGCCAGACCCAGCCCGTAAAGCAACCAGTACTGCCGCTGAATCATCATGGGCACGAACATGAATAGCGCCATGATGGTGGTGAATGAGGTGATGAAGGCCCACAGGAACTCGCGCCGCGACGGATCGAGGCAGACTTGTTGCGCCCGGAACAGGCATAAAAACCAGTACAGGATGATGACCAGGAACCCCAGCGTGCCGAACAGGCCTATTTGCGCCATGAACTGCAGCCAGAGGTTATGCGGCGCCTGTTCGGTGACCATCGGCACATGGTAGTGCGTGGACACGTAACGGAAATTATCCAGTCCCACGCCAACGAACGGCGAATCGATAAACGCCCGCCAGGCGGCTATCGCCAGACGCTTGCGGTCATCGATCAGGCTTTCCTCGAACGCCAGCGTCCGGTCGATGCGTTCCCACAGAACGGTAGGAAAATAACCCGAATGATAGACAAAATAACCCAGCACGCCGATGACTACCGAGGCCGATGCAATCCGCAGCGGGATTTTCAGGCTGATTTCAAAACCGTTGCGAAAGCTGAGAAAAATCATCAGGGCGAGCACGGTCGCCACGGTTGCGGCACGCGAGCCGGAAGCGGTCAGCGCCCAGAGCATCGGGTATAACAGCGACAACGCGATCAACATCTTCAGCAGGCGCCGCTGCCGCCATTTCTCGAACACGAAATGCAGCACGAAGGGCGACATGTAAGCCGTGGCATAGCCCAAGGGATTCGGGTTATCGGAATGGAACGTGCGGATGCGGTTGTGCATGGAGGAAGTCTCCTGATGCATCATGGCCCAGAGCATGAGAATCAGTGTCCCGATCAGGTATAGCACGACACTGGCGCGCAGCATGGACGGCGACTTGACGGTATTCAGAATGACCGGAAACTGAACAAAGAAAATAAACGCGAACTGCATGGTTTGCGTCACCGCTTCCATCGGATGCGTTGCCCGAAACGTGCTGAGCAAAGAGAACAACAGGAAAACGTAGGCGGCCATGGTCATGGCTTCCGGCGGGAATTTATAGCTCCGGCTTCCGGAAACCAGCAACAGCATGCCGATAATGACCGTCACCACATCGTAAAGCGTCAGATTGGCCACCAGCTTTATTTCCAGCGGCGCCAGCAAAGCACTCAGCAAGAACAGCGACTGCACCAGACTAAATCCCGTGCGCTCGCGATCGTCCTGCCATGTTGCGGAATTAGCGAGAGTCAGCATGATAATCTCCTGTTATTGATCATATAACGGCCATCCGTGTCAGCGTTTAATGACGGCCTGAAGGCGTTTTATCAAGCCGCTTCTCTGGCGCGTGGACAGGCCACCGTAAAACGCCAGCACCGACACCACCATAGCTGTTGTGGCTACGCCGAGCACAAGGCCGGGCCAGCTATGCAGTCTTTCGAGAACAATCGCGACCTGGTGATAGCTCTCACCGTAATGCTTGACGCCCAGCATCATCAGCAATAACAGCAAGGTCACAAAAAACGGCCTCAGCGCGCCTTTCACCTGGTCATAAAACCGAATGCCCAGCACCTGGCCGACCAGGAAAGGATAAACCACGCTGATAATGGAATGGCCGGCTATCGAGCCGATGCACAGGCCCACGATGCCCATTCCGTAGCGGCTGACGAGCAAGGCCGCCAGGGACAGGGCCAGCGTTTCCGCCAGCACGCCGATCAACACCTTGGATCTGATGTTCAGCGTCAGGTCAATGACATTGGCGTCATTGCGGATGAAGGTGATCTGCGCCACCAGCAAGATGATCAGCAAGGTCGGAATCAGCCCGGCATAATAGCTGTCGCCGACCCAGAGCTGCACGAATAGCTGGTTCCAAAGCAGAATGCAGGCCCCGGCCACCGTCAGCAACAGCCAGGTGAACGCCATGATTTCACCGCGCACGTTGACGGCCTTTTCCAGATTGCCCGCCCCGATAATGCCGCCAAGTCCCGGCGAGATGTTGAAAACGACGGTGCCCACCAGCCTGATCAGCGTCTCGGGGACATACTTGGTCAGCGTGTAGACGGTCACCAGCACCACCGAATCGAAAATGCCCAGGATCAGGATATCGCCGGCCAGCATCAATTGCGATACGATCTTCCAGAGCACAAACCAGCCGCTGAGTCCGTAAAACCGGCGCGTGATTTCCCGGGTCGGCCTGGCAATGCCGAACCAGGGCACCTGTCTGCGCACCACGCCCAGGAACACCATACCGCTTATCAGCGTCGTGGCGATGGTAGCCGCCGCCACGCCGACCAGTCCCAGTCCCTGTATTACAGCCAGGACGGTCAGGCCGCCGCCCGCTAAAACCAGCAACGCGGATAACCCCATGCGCTTATAGCCCAGGTTTTCGCCCTGAAGCACCACCCTGGGAATATCGACCAGGCCGAACAGGACGACATTCAACGCCAGCAAGCCAATGGTCAGTTGCGTCGTCAACAAAAATTCTTCAGGCACCTCCAGCAGGATGGGCGCCAGCCACACCAGCACCCCGCCGAGCATCGTCAGCAATGGCAGAAACAGAAACCACACTGCCACCGTACCGCCTACGTAGCGGCGCTTGTCGTCATAGTTGGCCAGGGTCTGGTCCTTGGCGACCGCCCACTTGAGAACCTGGGCCGAACGTCCGCCGGCGGCGTCCATATAACCGTTCAGACGCCACAATATGCGCCACAAACCGTACAGGTAATTGCCGAGACCGGCTACCAGCAAGGGATTGATCACGAATTCGACAAGCACGCGCGCACCGTAATCGATGATCGAGGCCAGCGCGTTTAAGGAAGCCCTTTTAGTCAGGCTTTTGGACGGCGTTATAAACGAGGACTTGCATTGGTTCATGAAATAATGACCTTATCTATTTATTTTTCCCGACGATCGCGGCTTTCGCCGGGTCTCGAATGCAATGAACGTCGCCTTATCCGAGGCCCGGCCACACGCAATGCGGGAAATCATCCTGAAACTCAGCAATAAAAACGAAGATCGCCCTACGCTTCCTGCTGCAAGCGTAAAAAAATACCGCTAGCTGCCGCCATAAGGGTCGTACTGATTGGCGCCGGTCAATAATTCATCAAAGTATTCAATGGTTTTTCTCAGCCCCTCGCTGGTGTCTATTTTCGGCGTCCAGTCGTCCAGGTGCGCCTTTGCAAGCGTCAGATCCGGCTTGCGCTGTATCGGATCGTCGCTGGGCAGCGGTTCGAAGATGATTTTCGATTTCGAGCCGACCAGGTCGATCACCTTTTCCGCGAGTTCCACAATGGTGAATTCATTGGGATTGCCGAGGTTGATGGGGCCGGTCAACTCGTCCGGCGTATTCATCAGCCTTACCATGCCATCGATCAGGTCATCGACATAGCAGAACGAGCGGGTCTGGCTGCCGTCGCCATACACGGTAATGGGCTCATGCTTGAGCGCCTGCAGGATGAAATTGGAGACCACCCGGCCGTCGGAAGGATGCATACGGGGGCCGTAAGTATTGAAAATACGGGCCACTTTAATGCGCAAATGGTGTTGCCGGTGATAATCGAAGAACAGCGTTTCGGCGCAGCGCTTGCCCTCGTCATAACAGGCGCGAATGCCGATCGGGTTGCAATGGCCCCAGTAGTCCTCGCGTTGCGGGTGAACCTTGGGATCGCCATAAACCTCGCTGGTCGAGGCCTGGAGAATCTTGGCCTTGACCCGCTTGGCCAGACCGAGCATGTTGATGGCGCCGTGGACGCTGGTTTTGGTGGTCTGGACCGGATCGAACTGATAGTGGATCGGCGAGGCCGGACAAGCCAGATTGAAGATTTCGTTGACCTCGACATAGAGGGGAAAAGTAATGTCGTGGCGCATGAACTCAAAATGCGGACTGCCCAGCAGATGGGCGATATTCTTTTTACTGCCGGTATAAAAATTGTCGACGCAGAGCACGTCATAGCCTTCGGTTAATAGGCGCTCGCATAGATGCGAACCTAAAAATCCTGCCCCGCCAGTAACAAGCGCACGTTTTCGAACTAGATCTTTTATATTCATGATGACTCTTCCGACTATTACGTACCAGGTTGAAAAAAGATTCGACGCGACTACCGAAGAGGCCTGAACTCCCGCTTCTGCCTAGCGCTAAACCAACGCCAGGCGGTTTCGAGAATCGCGTCCAGCTTGGTGATTCCGGGCCGCCAGCCCAGATGCCTTTGCGCTTTCGCGGCGCTGCCTATCAGGCGGGGCGGATCTCCCGCGCGCCGCTCAATGACCTTGTAGCGGATATCGACGCCGGTTACGCGCCGGCATGCTTCAATGACCTGTTTCACGGAAAAACCCTGGCCATTGCCGAGGTTATAGGCTTGGGCGCCGGTGATATCGCCCCGGATCAGCATTTCCATGGCCGCCTGATGCGCGGCCCCCAGGTCGTTGACATGAATGTAGTCGCGAATGCACGTGCCGTCCGGCGTGTCAAAGTCGTCGCCGTAGACGCACAGTTCGGTATCGTCCGGATGGCCGCCCTGCTGCACGCGCAACGCTTCATTGATAACCAGCGGAATCAGATGGGTTTCAGGATCATGCCTTTCGCCCAGCACGCCTTCGGGATCGCATCCGGCGGCATTGAAATAACGCAGGGAAACACTGTTCAGCTGATAGGCCTGCGCATAATCCTCAAGTATCTGCTCGACCATCAGCTTGGTTTTGCCGTAGGGATTGATGGGATTTTGAGGTTGATCCTCGGTAATCGGTATTGCCTGGGGAATGCCGTAGGTCGCGCAGCTGGAGGAGAAGACGAATTTATCCAGGCCGGCATCGAGCATGGCATCGAGCAGATTCAGCGTACCCACGACATTGTTCTGGTAGTACTTGCGCGGATTGCCCACCGACTCGCCGACATAGGCGAAGGCGGCGAAATGCATGACCACGTCGAACTTGCTGTGCTGGAACACTTGTCTCAGGTCGTCCTTGTTTAACAGATCCCCTTGAACGAACGAGTCGGTCACGACGGCGTCGCGATGCCCCAGCAAGAGGTTATCAAAAACGGTCACGTTTAAACCGGCATTGACTAATAGTTTAGTCATATGAGACCCGATGTATCCTGCCCCCCCTACAACCAGAACTGATGCGCTCATTCTTGCTTCCTCTTTACGTCATGGATTTATCAGAAAATCTTTATGCCTGGTTGCTGATTTTCATTCCCGGCACTTCACGGTTTATTTAATTAAATAAACACTGTTATATATAATTTAATATTGATCAACTATACTTTTAGCATGCTTTAATTATATTTTTAGATCAAAAGTTAATACTATTGGTATAACTACTTATCAACCCAATAAAACTATAAAATTTTCACAAAAATCAATAATACAATAATATTGGACAGCGGCTACTTATAGATTATAAAGCCCACTGACAATATCGCAGCCGATATAGTTAATTAATTTCGTATATTTAATTCTATTTAATACATATTCAATACCTTCAATATAATTAAATCATTTTAATATGGCGTGCTTCCGTTTCTTATCGCGGCAAGCTCATTGAGATACTCATCAAGGTGGGTTTCGCCGGAGTCGTTTCGATAGGTGGCGCCATCGGCGGGATCCTGTTTATTCAATCCGTGGCTGTCCTCCCATTCATCAGGCATGCCGTCATGATCGCTGTCCGCGGGCGCAATCCCCGAAACAAGTTCAGGCCAGCCCCCGACCTCTGACGGATCGTTAATGACCCTGCCGGTCCCGTGCCTGACATCCTTAACAATGCGCCGGTCGATGGCATCGCGCATCGGCACGGTAGCGCCGGCATTCGCCACAACCAGATCGAAGGCCTCGGCAGCCGAAACCATGGTGATCGGGGGCGCCTGAAACCGGCTGTTCGATATCATCCAGCGGCTGTCCTCACGCACGATCACTTCCTGCGGCTGGCCATCGGAGGTCCGGTGAAAACCGATGTTGCCCTTGACATAGACTTCAGGGTGGCGTCCCGTATTGCTGTAATAGAAAACCTCGTAGCCTTTATTGCCGCTGCTGGGCCCTGGCTTGTAGTAGTTGTTCACGATGTTGATTTGCTGGTTCCCCTGCCCGTATTTGTCCTTGATTTCGCTCCAGCGCGCGGCGTTGTAGAAAACATTGTTGACCACGTCAACCACGCCGACCAGATTAACGTCGGGATTGCGGTCGTAATTGTGGGCGAACAGGTTATGATGCACCGAGATGCGCTGGGCACCGTTGCTGCCCAGCAGCATGCCTTTGCTGTGTTTGCCTTTGGGATGCGTGCTTTTTTGCAGGCCTTCGGAAATGATGCTCCATTGGATGGTGATATCGTGTACATCGTTCCAGGTATTGACGACTTCGTCCGTGGCCCAGGACAGCGAGCAATGATCGACAATAATATTGTGTCCGGCGGAAATGGTCAGCGCGTCGACCGTATCGGAAGGCTCGGCACTGGGTCCGGGCCGGGAGCGGATATGGCGCACGACCACATCGTGCGTTCTGATCTCCAGCGTCGACCGGATATTGGAGGGGTGGTTCTTCAGGGTGATGCCGCCGCCGGGCGCGGTTTGCCCGGCAATCGTGACAAACGGGTTTTCTATCCTGATCCGGGACAGCAGTTCAATGGTGCCCGACACGCGAAAAACCACGATCCTCGCCCCGGCGGCCTCCAGGGCCGCGCGCAGGCTGCCGGGACCGCTGTCGTTCAAGTTGGTCACTTCGAGCACGCGCCCGCCACGGCCGCCAATGGCGTAGGCCCCGAAGCCTTCGGCGCCGGGGAAAGCCGGTATGGCGCGCGCCGCCCGAGCCGGGCTGCCGCCGGAGCCGGCCATGAAAACCGCCAAAATAACGATCAGCCCGCCCATTGCCGCGAACCGGTTTTGTCGTCGGCCATTTAACATCATGATCCTCCCCCGTTTTCAGTATTCATATCCAATGCCGCCAGGGTATCGCCTACAATATGGGCCAGCGACTGCTGGCTGGTATCGTAGCAAAGCAAGGCGGGGCCTTGATGCTCCGCGGCCAGTTTATCCATGACTTGTTTATAGACGGTTCGGAACCGCATCAGAAAGTCCATCGCCTCCCGGTCTGATTTATCCTTGACGCAGTGCTGCTTTTCACGCGTGTGAATGCGCTCCAGCAGAACGCTGTCCGGCGCATCGAGCCAGACAATCAAGTCCAGCGTATCCGCCCATGCCCTGAGCGCCTGTTCCCACCACTTGATAAAGGCCGGGTCCCTGGTGCTCTCGGAACCAAATCCGGCCAGAACGCTCAAGGTATAGACCGGCCCCTGGTCCAGCACAGTGACCGTACCGTCTTCAGCCAGAAGCCGTTTCACGATCGGATGCATCGCTTTCAGGCGAATCATTCTGTTGATCTCTTGCCAGGCTGGCCATTTGCCCGCCAAGCCCCGGCGCATAAGAAAAGGCAGCAATAAAAGCGCATGACCGGCATAGAAAGGGATGTAACGCTTGCGGCGAAAGCCGTAAATCGGGCGAATAGACTGCCGATGCCGGTTAAGGGCCGACAGGATCGTGGTTTTTCCCGCGCCCGCCGGCCCCACTACTTCAACAATCAAGGGCGGACGTTTCGAGACATTGCTGTCAATCAACATGACCCTACCTACAGCCTGGACCAGACCAGCGATTTCAGCTCTGCCAGCATCCGCGCTTGCGGCATCCCGGCATCCATAATCTGTACAGGCGCATCCTGCCAATCCAGGCCCCATATTTCCTGACTGCGGCCGCGTATCCAGTCGGCGTCCTCATCGGCGCGCCGTTGAACGGCGATGTCCGGGTCCACTTTCATGACAATCAGCAAATCAGGCGGCAGAATGTGCCGGTAATACTTCGTTTCCCATTGGATCAGGAAGTTGATCAGCGGTTTGTTTTTCCCGGCCTGCAGGAACCGGCTCGTTTGCGCCCCATCCATGGTCTTGATCTGCGGCAAGGGGTAGCGGTCGCAGATCACCAGACTGCCGTTAGTGGCAAGCCGCCGCGCCCGGGCATAGGTACGATAGCGGTCGCGGGCTGTAACCACATGCCATAAAAACCAGCCATAGCCCGGCAGTTCCAACGACTGCGCGTCGCCCTGCGATTGAGCCGGGACTTTACGGTTGGAGAACAGCCCCAGCTTGCGCCCGATCTTTAATACGCCTTTTATGAACCAAGTACTCAATGCCCAGCGCGGCTTGCCCAAATGGATTTTTTTAGCGGCGAATCGTTTCGAAAGCCATCCGTGCAATTCATTGACCGCCGTGGACTTGCCGGCGCCGTCGCCGCCAACCAGGGCGATAATGGCTCCGCCATGGATCAGGTATTTTTTGGTAGGCCGTCTGAGCAGGTACTTACGCGTCCCCCAAAGGCCTCGATGCCACATTTTCAGACAGGTATCCGACAGCCTGGAACTTCGGGCATGCGCCTGAAGCTGTCGGTGCAGCTGTTTTCCGGCTTTATAGCGGGACATCAGCGAGGCGCCCGGTTGCAGCGATTGCAGGCACCGGTCAAATACGGCGCTATCCAGAAAAGGCAGATACTGGCTCAAATTTTCCTGCATCCGCTGCCGATCGGCCCGAGCCATCAGGTAGTCCAGCTCTTGGCGCGCCGACTTCGACAGGCTGCCGTGGAAGCTCAGCATGGCGTCCCAGGTTGAATGCTTCAGCATCATGCGGATCACGAACACGATCAGTTCGAACTCGATGCCCGGTACTTTGAACAGCTCGCCCTGAACAGCGGATGCCAGATAGGCCCCCTCGATCGGCAGGCGATAGTTCTTGGAGGCATCATCGCCCAGAATAAGCTGGTAGTGAGCATGGATGTGCACAAACCGGCCGGTACCCGTATCGTGTCCGTAATAATTCAGGACGCCGGGCAGTTCCTTGTCCGGTTTAGGCCGCGCCTCCTTGAAATCAAGCCGATACAGGATTTCGGTAAAGCGCTGCACATCGGCCCGGTCGATAAGCAGGTCGAGGTCATTCTCGCCGCTGGCCGAACGGTCCAGGGCATTATTGCTCTTCCAGTGGCAATAGGAGATGTTTTCTCGAGCCAGGGTCTTGCACAGTTCGTCAACGAGCTTGAGTATGGGAGTTTCAGACGGCCTGTCCGCAAACTTCACATTCTCTTTCGAAAAAACCGTCTTAACCGTGTTTTCGGCTTTCATGTCAAGCGCTTCCGATACGTTATCGTTTGTTTCGTCTAGGTAGGTCATAATTCATACCGAGCGTTGATATTATTGTTATTTATAATGTAAAGAGCCCGTTGACTAACCATCAAGCCCCCCATATGGACCCTTCGTCCGCCGGCGCATTAATAGGCATTTTGGCCTATCAGCACGACCAGGACCGTTTTCAAAATAATCTTCAGATCGCGTGTAATCGACCAGTTATTGATATAGGCGATATCGTGCTCCACGCGCTTGAGGATTTTTTCCTCGGTATCCGTATCGCCGCGCCAGCCATTGACCTGCGCCCAGCCCGTGATGCCCGGCTTTACCCTGTGCCGGCTGGCGTACTGATAAACCACGTTTTCATAAAGCATTCCCGCCGCCTTGGCCTCAGTGGCGTGAGGCCTTGGGCCGACAATCGACATTTCGCCGGTCAGCACATTAAAAAACTGCGGCAACTCATCCAGGCTGGTCCGGCGCAGAAACCGGCCGATCCGGGTAACGCGCGGATCATCCCTCGTGGTCAGCTGCGAGGCATTGTTGTCCTGCTTGTCGATGTACATGGTGCGGAATTTCAGCACCTCGATCAGCTGATTGTTAAATCCGTAGCGCTTTTGGCGGAACAGAACGGGGCCTGGGCTGTCCAGCTTGATCAGCACCGAAACAATAATCAGGATGGGCGCTATCAGCACGAGTATGAAAATCGTGAGCACTTTGTCTTCAATACTTTTCAGTATGTAATCCCAGCCGGATAGCGGCTTGTCGAAAACGTTCAAGGTCGGGATGCCGTTGTAATAGCTGTAGTCGTGGTAAGGAAACTTGAAGCCGAGAATATCGGGGCTCAGCCTGATGTTCGCGGGCAATACCTGAAGCTTGTGCAGAATCGCCAATATGCGCGCCTCGGCACCCCAGGGCAATGCGACGATAATATCGTCAATACGCTTTACCCGCGCCATCGCTACCAGGTTATCGATATTGCCCGACATCAGCTGGCCATCCATGCTTTCCGATAAGCGGTCGGTCCGGTCATCAAATACGCCGATAACCTTGATCCAGGGATACTGCTGTTCCTTCAAGAGTCTGACTAACATATTTCCTTGTTCACCGGCACCCACGACAGCAACATTTCGAGTCAATGTGCCTGTCTGCGTCCATTTGAGCAGAAACTGGCGCGCCAGCAATCGGCCTGTATAAATCCCGCATACGGCGGCAATAAGCCAATAGAACGCCCAGGTTCGGGAGAACTCGGTTGAAATCTTCAGCGCGAACGCTGCGGCAACCAACACCAGAAACGAGATGGTGCAGAGCATGATAATTTTTGGAAATTGCTTGCGCGTTTCGAATATCGAGTCAATCTTGTATAAATCGGAAAAGTAAAACAAGGCCAAGGTAAACAAGGCATTGATGCCCATGGCCGGAAAGTACATCAGATTGTGATCGGGGGTCCAGCCCGGATAAAGTAAATAAATGGTGGTACCCGTGCCAAATAATATAAGGCAGTCCCCCAATGCAATTAAACCGGCAACAACGCCCGTTACAATGGAAAAGCTAGACCGAGGCACATAAATATTCGCAGGATTGGCAACAAAGGTTCGCATGAAATTCCCTCCAGCTTCACAAATTTGTAGGCATAAACTTTCATAAAATTTTGTTTTTTTATTATTGTTTTTTTTGCACCATCTATCGCAGAGCTCTTGATTCCAAAAATTGCCACCGATACTTATCGTTAATGTTACAGAAATATTACAGCCTCTAACTGGGCATAAAAATCGGTTCGAATACTTAAGTAGTCATACCTATTCTGATCTGGCTGAAAACGAGATAGATTCGATTCAATGCGGAAGATCTTGAATTAAATTTACGGTATCGTTTTTTTAGACTTGTCTCCGGCATAACCACGTCAATACCCAGCATGTTATGAGTTGCATAAAAAACGTCAGTGATTGATGACACATGCAATTCTTTTTTTAGTAACCCAAGACCCAACAGCAAACTACATATTTGTATCCAGGAGGCTGGCTAATGAATAACGGCATGACAAAAACCTATTTAACCAAGTTTTCCGCGCTCTTTTTCAGCGCCCTGCTGATTTACGGGGCGGGAAACCCTTCAGCCGTATCGGCCGGTCCGGCCGACACGCTCACGCTTACCCGGGTCGTCGACACCGACGATTTATTCGACGAGGATTTTTTCAGCGCCGGCCATCCGGGCTTTCCGGGCGTCGGCTTCCCGCCCGGCGCCAATACCCTGCTCAGTCTCAACCCGGGGCCAGGCGCCGCCCGCCTCATCCTGGTCGCGCCGCCAAAACCGGGCCTGGGTAAAAATGCCGGGATGCCGCAACGGCCGATCGAGGTCGCCGACCCGATCAACCTGGCTTTCGACAGCGTGTCCCAGGGCGCCAGCGGCTTCGGCCTGTCGCGCCTGTTCCTGCTCGACGGCGGCGAGCTGATCGCGGTCAAGGCGGGCGCGCGCAATAGGATGAATCCCGACAAAATCAAGCGCCTGGACGCGCAGGGCTTCGGCATCGCCGATCCCCAGGGCATGACGCTGGAACCGGCCACCGGCCGGCTGTTCGTTCTGGATGGCGCCGGGCCCCGCCTGGTCAGCATCCAGCCGAAACCGGGACGCGAATTTGCCGGCGCCGAGGTGACGCCGATCGCGCTGCCGGGTGAACTGGGGGATCTGCGCGGCCTCGCCTTCAATCCCGAGGACGGCCATCTGTATGCGTTGAGCGCCGAGCGGCGGAAACTGTACAAATTGACGCTGGAGGGCGAACTGGCGGCCAGCCTGGATCTCTCCGGGTTAAATATCGGCACGCCCCAGGGCATGGTGTTCGGGCCGAGCCTGGATCGCACCGATCACCCGTCCATCTGCCATCTGTATCTGGTGACGGCCAAGGGGCCTAAAGGCGAAGTCAGCGAATGGGAACTGCCCGGACCTTTTTAGACCGGCGGCGGAAGTTTGATGTTTGCGAAGTTTCAGTCATCACTTTTCTTCAAGAGGACATTCCAATGACCAATCGAAAAACCCTGTTCAAACTTTCCGCGCTGGGTGCTCTGCTCCTGGCCGGCCAGCATCCCGCGCTTGCCGCGGATATCACGGGCTCGCTGATCCGGATCATCGATACCTCGGCATTCAATCCGCCCAGCCCGGACCCTAGCGGCATTGCCTATCTCAGCGATATCGACAGATTGCTGATCTGTGACGGCGAAGTCAATGAAATGAATATCTATGACGGCGCCAACCTGTTCGAGATGACCCGCACGGGCGCTCTGCAAGGCACCTCGAACACGCTCGCCTACTCGGAAGAACCGGTGGGCTGCGCCTTCAACACGGACAACGGCCACCTGCTCATCTCCTCCGACGACGATAAAGCAGTCTACGATATCAATCCGGGGCCGGATGGGCAACTGTTCACCAGCGACGATAGCCGGACCTCGTTTTCAACCCGCACGCTCTGCGATAGCAGCGACCCCGAAGGCATTGCTTACGGAGAAGGCACGCTGTTCATCATCGATGGCGTAAATGCGGAAGTCTACAAGGTTACGCCGGGACCAGACGGGCTTTTTAACGGCTCGGGAGAAACCTGTACGCATTTCGATACCTCATCACTGGGCGTGACCGATCCCGAAGGCGGCGAATACGACCCGGACAATCCGGGGCACCTCTATATCGTCGGCAAGCCCAAGGAAGAATTGGCTTATCTGACTACGTCGGGCACGCTGGTGCGGACGATAGGCATCGACGCCGCCAGTCCCGTAAAACCCGCCGGGCTCGCGGCGGTATCGAAAAATATCTCCGGGGATAATACAACGCATGTCTATGTCGCCGACCGTGGTATCGATAATGATTCGAACCCGAATGAAAACGACGGCAAGGTTTATCAGTTTTCAATCCCGACTGGCGCACAGCCGGGCAATCAGGCGCCTACTGTCGCGGCCGGCCCGGATCAGTTCATCAGCGCATCGGCCGATGCCCTGCTCGACGGCACAGTGGCGGATGACGGGCTGCCCAATCCTCCCGGCCAGGTCACTACCACCTGGAGTAAGGTCAGCGGCCCGGGCACGGTGACTTTCGGCAATGCCAGCGCGGTCGATACCACGGCGAGTTTTTCCAGTCCCGGCGTTTATGTGCTGCGCCTGACGGCCAGCGATTCGCAGCTTTCGGGCAGCGATGACGTGCAAATCAACGTCCAGTCCCAGCCGGCGCCTTTCGCCGCCATCTACGTTTCCACTGTCAGCAGTGGCACTGTGAATGGCATAGCATTTGGAGACGAGGACATCCTCGCCTACGACACGGCCAACGGCACCTGGTCACTGTATTTCGACGGCTCCGATGTGGGCCTTGGCGCCAGCGGCGTGGAAGTCGATGCCTTCCACATTATGCCGGACGGCAGCATTCTGCTCAGCTTCGCGGCTGACGGCCTCGCGATACCGAACGTGGGCACCGTTGATGACTCCGACATCGTGCGTTTTATCCCGACCTCACTGGGCACTAACACGGCGGGCAGCTTCGAATGGTATTTCGACGGCTCCGACGTGGAACTGACCGCTAGCGACGAGGACGTTGACGCCATTGGATTTGCCCCGGATGGACGTCTGCTCATCAGCACCACTGGCAACCCGACAGTCACAGGCGTTTCCGGCGCTAACGACGAAGATATGCTCGCTTTCACACCCACGTCCCTGGGTGAAGCCACAAGCGGCACCTGGGCTCTGTATTTCGACGGTTCGGATGTGGAACTCAGCCAAAGCAGCAGCGAGGATGTGAACGGCGTCGCGATCGACGATAACGGCGACATTTATCTGACCACGCTGGGTACGTTCTCTGTCACCGGCGCCAACGGCGGCGGCGCCGATATTTTCCAATGCAGTCCAAGTTCAACCGGCAGCAATACGGCCTGCAACTATGCATTTGTCTGGAATGGCATAGGCAGCGGACTGCCGTCCGGAGCGGTGGTCAATGGCATCGATCTGACGCGCACGGCATCGGGCGGTGGCGGCGGCGGCAGCGATGATACGACAGCGCCTACCGTGAGCCTGACAGCTCCTACGAATGGCGCCACGGTGCTCGGCACGGTTACCGTTTCGGCCAATGCCTCGGATAATGTCGGCGTCGTGGGCGTGCAATTCAGACTGGACGGCGTCAATTTAGGTGCCGAGGATACCAGTTCGCCCTATTCCATCGCCTGGGATACGACGGCGGTAGCCAACGGCAGCCACAGCTTGACCGCCGTGGCGAGGGATGCCGCCGGGAATACACGTACATCCGATGCAGTCACCGTCACCGTGGACAATTCAACGGGCGGCGGAGGCGGCGGCAGCGGCTCGCTGGACATCCGCGTCTCAGCCAGTACCGATGACGCCGAAGAAATCATTTCTACCGGCAAGATGGATTTGAAAAGCTCCGATCTTGAGATGATACTCGACTCAGATGGCAACCAAACCGTGGGTATGCGTTTTAACGCCATTACGATTCCACAGGGAGCGACGATTACCAGTGCTTTCATCCAGTTCACGGTCGATGAAGCGGAATCAGGCGCCACCACGCTGCAAATTGCGGGTCAGGCTATCGACAATGCCCCCACGTTTACCACAGCAACCGGCAATATTTCCTCACGACCCAAAACGGGCGCTTCGGTATCCTGGAGTCCGGCGGCATGGCCGACAAAGAATGTCGCCGGCCCTGACCAGCGGACGCCGAATATCGCCGCCGTGATTCAGGAAATTGTCAATCGCGCCGGCTGGTCGAGCGGCAATTCGCTGGCGGTGATCATTACCGGCAGCGGCGAGCGTGTTGCGGAAGCCTTCGATGGCGTACCATCCGCCGCGCCGCTGTTGCATGTCGAATATACGACCGATTGAGGGTGACCGCTCCAGCCGTATCCATGTTTCATAAAAAAGGGGCCCTTGGGGCCCCTTTGCTGATACAACCATAGCCAGTATCAATGCTGGTCATGGCTGCGTCTTGTTGAAATCCCTCCCGTTTCCAGGAGGGGCTTTAGCCGTTTAGGAACGCGCATAAAATAACTTCCCCAAATGTGCGAATGAATTCGCACCTACAATTCCCTGATTTATTTCATGCCCATTACTTAGGATTTGGCCGTAAATAATTTCCCGGTTTACGGATGCAATTAACCGTTATGTAGGGGCGAATTTATTTATGCCCTTTGGGTACTTGTGCCCTTTAGGGTATTCGCCCAGGGCGACTCAGGTCGTCCCCACAAAGGTATTATTTATTCATCACGATTCAGGGAAGTTATTAACGCATCCTTACTTCACCGTAACGATCAACTGTGGTGCAAATCCCGACCTTTCTTTCGATCTGTAATCGGCGCCATCACTTGAGGTCGACTGCATGCTCAGGCTGTATTCGCCATCTCCCTTGATTAACGAGGTGACATCCACTTCATACCAATTGCCCTTGGTGACCGCGCCCAGCGATGCGATCTTGCCCTGATCGGTCGGTGGCGCATTGTTCCAGGTGACACTTTGCTCGGACCAGGAATTGTCGGCGACCGGATAAAAATCCCCGCCAGTTTTTGATGAATTGGAGTTGTGCAATCGCAGCTTGGCGCTGGCAACCTGGTCCGATCCGATACCTGAAACCGCGAACTTGATGAGGGCATGCGCCATGGAACTCTTATCGACCTCCAGCTTGTCCTCGCTGCCGTAATTGGTATCAGGCGAATCGGCCATGATCGTTGCATCGGCGACAGGCGCAAAAGTCAGCGTATCCGACCCCGTGTTATCCTCGCCGCCCCCCGTTCCGGAATCGATTATCGGCTCTTCCGGATCTTCCGGCCCATCTGTCCCTGGTCCGGTTGAAGGCGGTGGATCAATGACATCACCGCCTGCAACCCGTGGATCGGTTCCGTTCAAATACTCTTCGACGTTGGTGTAACCGTCATTATCGGCATCTTGCGAACCATCCGCCGCGTTCGAGGCATTTAAACCGTTCGCCTGTTCCCACTCGTTGGGCATCCCGTCCTTATCGTCGTCGGGCAGCGGTGTTCCGGGCGCCATGACCAGCCAGCCGCCCACCTCGGACGGGTCATCGATAAGACTGCCGGTGCCGTTGCGCACATCGTCAACGATGCTGGCGTCATGGGCATCCCGCACCGGCAAGGTGGCGCCGACGCCATCCAGCACCTTGGTAAACGCTTCGTTTGCCGGGAAAGTCGTTACCGCCGGCGCCGGGAAGCGGCTGTTCACGATCATCCAGCGGCTGTCCTCGCGCACGATCTCTGCATCCGGCAGATCGTTCGTCGGCCGGTGAAAGCCGATGTTGCCGCTGACGTAGACTCTGGGCTGCCGGCCGGTGCTGTCGTAGTAAAAGACTTCATAGCCCTTGCTGCCGCTGCTCGGCCCCATTTTGTAATAGTTGTTGACAATGTTGGCTTTCGGTTCGCCGAACTTGTCCTTGATCTCGGTCCAGCGCGTAGCGTTGTAGAAGACATTGTTGACCAGATCCACAGTCCCGGACGAATTGACATTGGGATTGCGGTCCTCGTTATGCGCCAGCAGATTGTGGTGCGCGGAGATATTGTCGGAGTTGGCGTCCCTGAAATGCATGCCCTTGCTATGATCGCCTTCCGGATGGGTGGCGTTTCTCAATCCTTCCGCGACAATACTCCACTGGATCGTAAAGTCATGCGCTCCGCCCGTTTGAAATACTTCGTCCGTTCCCCACGAGAAAGAGCAATGGTCCACGACGACGTTATATGGCCCCGGGTACATGGTCATTGCATCCAGTGTTCCGCCGTCATTCGGACTGGGGGAGGAACGGATTCTGAGATAACGCAGCACCACGTCGTGCGTGCTTATCCGCATCGGCCCTTTGCCGTTGGACTCATGATTCTTGATTGTGATGCCATCGCCGGGGGCTGTCTGCCCGGCTACTGTCAAATAGGGTTCCTCCACCTCAATCCGTGATGACAGCTCTATAGTACCGGCCACCTTAAAAACGACAATACGCGGGCCGGACGCCGTCAATGCGGCGCGCAGGCTTCCAGGACCGCTGTCGTTCAGGTTGGTGACTTCGATCACCTTGCCGCCGCGCCCGCCCGGTGTTTCCGTCCCGAACCCCTCCGCTCCCGGAAAAGCCGGCAAGCTGAATGCCGGTCCTGACAAACCGGCCAAGACCAATCCTGAAAACGCTAAATTTAATTTATGCATATATATACCTTACATTTTTAGCAGCTATTTAAATTTATTTAAAACAGTAGTCGAGTGAAATTTAATTAATATTTAACAAGAGCTTGTAATTAATATTTAAAATTGCTGCTATACATCATCAATGCTTGTTTTTAAATGCCGTCCAATTCAAAAGCACATAGAAACCTAAAGGGAGCTAATTTGTGCACGATTTCAAAGAAGACGATTATTGGATCAAATGGAAGTACTTAATTGACACGCTAAACGCCGTGTTCCCGATTAGCTTATTTGATGAACCTTAGCTCTTGCTTAGGAGCGATAAGTTTTTTTATGCATTTACTAATCAATTAGTTACAAGTTACCATTATCGAAACAATCCGGCACTCTCACTGAATTATTTGAATTGGGGAATATTAGAATTACAGACAAATATAATATGGCCAATTAGAACTGAATAGTCACTATCAATTCTTAAACTTACATTATTAAAAAATATATATTAATCAGTCGAAAATCGATTCCAATTTCTCGCAATAGCTTTTTAATACTTTAATACGGGCATATTTTTTATCATTGCCTTCAACCAATATCCAGGGAGCAGCCTCGGTACTGGTGCGGGTTATCATGTCATTGACTGCCAATTCATAGTCGGCCCATTTTTCACGGTTGCGGTAATCTTCTTCGGTTATCTTATGTTGCTTATAAATGATCCGTTCGCGCTCACGAAAACGTCTCAATTGCTCATCCTGGTCAATATGCAGCCAGAATTTCAGGATAATGATACCGGCGCGCATTAATTCTTCCTCAAAATTGACTATTTCCGAAAAGCCTCGCCGCCATTCATGTTCCGCCGCAAAGCCTTCAACACGTTCAACCAGCACACGTCCATACCAGCTCCTGTCATAGATAGTGATCTTGCCGGCGCGCGGAATATGGCGCCAGAACCGCCACAGGTAATGCCGGGAGCGCTCTTCATCGGTGGGTGCGGCCACGGAAATCACGCGGTAATGCCTCGCATCAAGCGCATGGATCAAGCGCCTGATGCCTCCCCCCTTGCCGCTGGCATCCCAGCCCTCGAAGACTAAGATACTGGAGCATTTTTTCTGGTGCGCCAGCCTGGTCAGCCGGCTAAGTTCGCCTTGATAAAAACTCAATTGTTCATCATAGGTTTTTTTGCTCAGTTTAAGCGACAGGTCGAGCCTGGCCAGCACACTGTCCCGCGGAATATCGATGATACCGGGAGTATTTACGGGTTCGACGACACCTTGGCCGGCAGTTCTCCTTTCGATATGCCGGCCAATGCTGTCCAGCACATGACGGCCTACGGATAGACAGCTGTAGCGTCTATCCGTACCGTCGATAATCCGCCAGCACGCGGCGGCGGTACTGGTTTCGAATAATGTGCGTTCAGCCACACGGATAAAATCATCATACGTTTTCAGATGTTTTTTATCGCGGTCGCTTACCCGCCAACTGGTTTGCGGATTTTTTTCGAGCTTTTTCAGCCGTTTTTGCTGCTCATCCTTGTTTAAGTGCAACCAGCATTTAATGATCAAGACGCCATCATCGGTTAACAGTTGCTCGAATTGCTTGATGTGCGTTAATTCAACGTGCAGTTGATCATTCGTGATTTCCTGGCGGACACGCTGCGATATCGGCTCGCTGTACCAGGAGCCTATATAAATGCCAATGGTGCCTTTTGCCGGCAATGTGCGCCAGAAGCGCCAGAACTTGGGCCGCTCCTTCTCTTCATCGCTAGGTTCGTCGAAAGCATTAGTTTGTATATAGCGCGAATCCATCCACTCGTTCAGAAGATTGATTATTTCGCCCTTGCCGCCTCCATCAACGCCTGATACAAGGATAATGACAGAAAAATCCGCCGATCGGAGTTTCCGCTGCGCCGTCAGCAAATGCGTTCTCAATTCCAGCACTTGCTTATCGTATTCGGCTTTCTTCAATCGATGTTCCGGTCCGGAAATTTCAAACATTTGACCTTCCTTCAACCTCGTCAATGTGATTTCTTTAACTTGCTCTACCTTAACTGATCAGCAGCCCTCGCCTAAAAACACATTACGCTGTCGCTATGCATGCTTCGCAATAAAATTATAAGTTATTTAATTATCAATAACTTATAAATATAACTTTGAAAAATAAGGCAATAAATAAGAGCTTTATTCAAAACAAAAAACACGACAGTCAAGATAAATTTATTTTAGTTTTGACACAACACCTTATCTCGTGATAAAAATTAACCCGTCGTTTACAAAAATATTTCGACGATCGGCTCAATGATTATTAATTGTTGAGTTGCCCCTTTGAGGAGAGGGGACAAAAACATTACTACAATAACTATATGAGGATTTAAAAATGGCTGAAGAACAAGAAAGAGATAATTTCTGGCTGTACATCGGCGGAATCATCGTCGCGACTATCATATTAGTTGTCATGCTCAAAGGCAGAGAAACCGAGCATTTGAAAAGCGGCGCAGTAGCTGAACTTCAACAAGAAACTTTTCAAGCTATTGAAGCAAGAAAAGCGACAAAAAATAAAGCTGTAGAATAAGATACTGCTACCCCCTCGCAGACATATGCGGGGGGGTTGTTTAACATTTTTTAATTCCCTGTCATCACTGATGCTTTTCCTGGCCGCTTTTTAGAAACACTAAAGCGCATTTTCAAGCCACCATTCCAACAACGCTAGTTCAGCGATCTCACGACAAGCAACTACCGAATTTACTGATTAGCCATATCGGCTACACATCTTTATCAAGAAGAAGACTGAGCTTCTCTTCCAGAATTTTCACTTTTTTCAACAGTTCCGGCAATTTACTGATGGCCACTTGCTCTTTATAGGCGATTTTCTTGTCCTTGGCAGGACTGCCGAATACTTGAGCGCCCGGCTTGACATCGCCGGCTATCCCCGAACGCGCCATGACTACCGCGCCGCGACCGATCGTGACATGATCGGCAACGCCGGCACTACCGGCCAGGATGGCATAATCCTCAATCGTGCAAGAACCTGATACGCCTGTTTGACCGCACATGATCACGTGTTCGCCGACTTTATTGTTATGTCCGACCTGTACCAGGTTATCTATTTTGCTGCCTGATCCGATCACCGTACTACCCAGCGCGCCCCTGTCGATACAGGTGTTAGCGCCGATCTCGACGTTATCCGCAATAACGACATTGCCGACCTGCGGCACTTTAACATGCGCACCATTGCGAAATTTATATCCGAATCCCTCAGCGCCGATAACCGCACCGGAATGAATGATGACGTTGTCGCCGATTTCCACATTATCATAGATGACGGCATAGGGATGAATGCGGCAGTTTTTACCTATCTTGGCATTATTCCCGATATAGACGCCGGCCAGTATGTCGCTGCCATCACCGATACTCGCATTTTCGCCAATCACCGCATACGGTCCGATATACAGTTCGTTGCCTAAGACAACATTGTCCTCAAGGACGGCCTGGGGCGAAATTTTCCGGCGATAAACCCTGGCCGGATGCAACATCTCGACGGCTTTAATAAAGCTGATCTCCGGATCGGCGCAAACCAGTAACGCCATGCCTGGCGGAACGTTTTCAACCGTGAAACCTTCTGCGATAAAACAGGCGGAAGCCGTCGAATTCTTGATATGAGCGGCATACCGGCTATTTGTCAGCTGGGTGACTTGTCCGCTTTGCGCGGTCATGATATCCGCCGCGGCGTGAATTAATACTGATGCGTCTCCCCCATCAATCCGGGCTCCGCAAAAATCGGCTAGTTCGCTTAATATAACCGGCATAGTTGTCTCTGCTATTATTGTGTTATAGGGCCAAACTATATGGCATATAGTGGCTATAAAAAGAATAGTTTAGCAAAAACAAATAAGTCGGTATGACAAAAAACAGTTTCAATGGAAATTAACCGCCAGTTTCAAGCCTTGTTTAGTTGTTTTTTAGCGTTTTGTCGATTTTAACAGCCAGACTTTCCACGCCTTTCAAGGTAAGTTTTTTATCATTGCCCTTAATTTCGGAAATGTAATTGCCTATCAACCGGCCAGTATGCACGTCAATTAAGTGAGCCATAAGATAAGCAAACAGAAAGCTGGGTTTGTGCAGGCGCCCGACCAGCACATAATCGGCGCCGGTTGGCTTGGCCAGTTCGGCCGCCACATCGTCATGATCGAAAAGATAACCGACACCAACATCAGCATTCCGCTGGGCCTCAGATCGGACCGTCACGACTTCATAGCCGGCTTTTTTCAGTTCGTTTTCCAGCATGGCTCTTATGCTGGCTGTGCGTTGGATTTCCGCAGGAATGCCGGGGGCCAGGGTCAGATCTTTCAGCTCGAAATCCAGAATGGCGATACGTTGCCCGGCCCAACTGTCCAGACTCATCAAACATAAGACCAATGGCAGAATCATCCGCCATATTCGGGCGTTGGCTAAATAACTCATTGTTTCTCCCTCAGTCAGAAAATGGTATTAACGAAGCGATTCGGGCGAAAACTATCAATTAACCACTGAAATTTGACCAATAATTAATTCGTTGGATTGAGCTGGAATGCCAAAGTTTGATTAAATTTTGTACTTAACCGCGGCATTGTCAATGGCCCTCTCCCGAATGGAGAGGGCGCGTTGTCAGTATTGAGGTTGAAAGCAGGACAGGCGGGTATTAAATTTCAGCCGTAACCGCATTGGCTGAATTGAATACACGTTTGAATTTTCGATGCTTGGCTACATGACGCGTGACCGTGCGTCCGGCTCGATCGGTCGCATTGTCAACAGCCGCATACATATTGGCCTCAACATCATCAATAATTACATCTGATTGGTGGGGTATCACTACTTGAATATGGCAGCGTTTATCGGCGCCGCCTTTGGGTCCATTGGCATTGGAAAGGCGCACGATGATACGCTGAACAGAATCATTACTGCTGGTTAAAGCACTGTTGATACGCTTAATGACATAACGCTGTAATGCTTCGGTCAAAGAAAAATTTCGAGCTTGAATATCAATTTGCATACTGCACTCCTGATTGAGTATTACCAGATGAGCTTTTAAATTACCGTGTCTTGTATTAAATAAAAAGTCGGATATTTTTTATTAATTGATCGGATTAATCGAACTTTTTCGCTTTTTAAAGAAGCAAATATCCATCACGGCATCGCGTGAGCGGAATAAAAAAATCATCCATGTATGATTTCATCAGTGATCATGTTCTAATTGACCGCAATCAGAGCATGAACTGAGCAATATCTATGATTAACTACAAGCATCTCCATTACTTTTGGATGGTCGCCAAGGAAAAAAGCATTGTCCGGGCCAGTGAACGTTTAAATCTGACGCCTCAAACCATTAGCGGACAACTGAGCTTACTGGAAGAATCTCTGGGTGTGGCGTTATTTGATCGGGTAGGTCGTCACCTCGAACTCACCGATACCGGCCATAGAGTGTTAGCTTATGCCGATGAAATCTTCTCGCTAGGCTGTGAATTGGAAAGCGTGGTTTACGATCGTCCTATCGAGCCGATATTGACATTCAACGTAGGCATTGCCGATGTCGTGCCTAAATCCATTGCTTATCGCTTGCTGGAACCGGCCTTGCACATACCCGCCCCGGTACGCATCAATTGCAGGGAAAATGATCTCAACTCGCTATTGGGCGATCTGGTTCTGCACAAACTGGATCTGGTCATATCGGACAGCCAAATCCCTGCGGACATCCATATTCGTGGCTTTAGCCGGCCGCTGGGCGAATCGGCGCTGACATTTTTCGCCGCGCCGAAGCTGGTAGACACTTTCGCACAGTCTTTTCCGAACTGCCTCGATAATGCCCCGCTGTTATTGCCGGGCGACGCCAGTGGAATAAGAGGTCAACTCCAGCAATGGTTTGATAGATGGCATATTCACCCTCGCATTATCGGAGAATTTGATGACAGTGCGCTGATGGAGGAATTTGGCCAGGCCGGCATCGGTATTTTTGCCGCGCCGACCGCGATTAAGGCGGAAATCGAAAAGAAATACGAAGTGCGATCCATTGGCGACGCAGAAGACTTAACCGTTCAATTTTATGCCATCTCAATGCAGCGAAAAGTCTCCCACCCGGCTGTAACGGCAATTACCGCCAAGGCCAGGGAATGGCTGTCCTACGATACGACAAATCAATAAGAGAAGGCATCAGCCTGCGCCCTTTTCAACTTGTGCGCCCAAAACATAGCGCGTTTTGAGCGCCTAGCGACTGAACCGCATCGCAATGCCGTCGGGCCACGATTTCTGCCGCGGCCCGCAGGAGGATCGAACGTTATGAGTCGTCCACCTGGTCGGCAAGCGCGGTTAAGGCCTTAACCAAATCCGACAGCCTTTCCGGATTTTCCGCCCGCGCCGTCGCGTGCGCGACTTTGCGGCCTTTCCGGGGCGCTTTGTCATAGAGATGCAGATGCGCATTCGCAATCTTCAACACGTCCTCATTAGCCGGCAGGCCGCCGATAAAATTCACCATGGCAGCGTTGCCGACCGGCGTGGTCGCGCCTAAAGGCTGGTCCAGAATCGCGCGCAGATGATTTTCAAACTGGCTGGTTTCCGCGCCTTCAATCGTCCAATGGCCGGAGTTATGCACACGTGGCGCGAATTCATTGGCAATCAGCGTACCGTCCACATCGAACAGCTCCAGGGCCAGCACACCGACATAATCCAGTGCTTCCAGTAGCGTTGTAACGTGGGATTCAGCCTGTTTTTGCAGCTCATCGCCGTCCCGGCATTCAGAAACACGCAAAATACCGCCGCGATGCAGGTTCTCCGATAAAGGATAGAAAGCAATGGCGCCTGAAACACTGCGTGCCGCAATAATTGACACTTCACGTTTGAACGGCACGAAAGCCTCGACGATGGCCGGCACGCCTTGCAACAGTTCCCAGGCAGGCTCCAGATCGTCTACGGATTTGAGCACTGACTGGCCTTTGCCGTCGTATCCCTGGGTACGACTTTTCAAGATAGCCGGCCATCCGATGCTCGGCATGGCCTGTTTCAAATCCTCAAGGCTGTCGAGCGCCGCGAAAGCCGGCGTCGGAATTCCGATTTCACGGAAAAAGTTTTTCTCGCTGAGCCGGTCCTGAGCAACAGCCAGCGCCCTGGGCGCCGGATGCACTTGTGTCCGCGCGGCCAGAAACTCAGCAACATGCGCCGGCACATTCTCAAATTCATAAGTGACCACATCGGCACGTTCCGCCAGCTGCGCGAGCAAGGCCGGGTCGCTATAATCCCCATGCAGATGCTCGCCCAATTTGTTGGCACAGGCATCGGCCGACGGATCCAGAAATATAAAATCGAGCCCCAAAGGATAACCTGCCAACGCAATCATGCGCGCAAGCTGTCCAGCTCCGAGAATGCCGACTTTCATGCCATGTTCTCCCGCGGATCTGAATGTTCCAGCACCATTTCAGTCTGTTCATGCCGAAAATCGTTCAAGGTCGCACGGTATTGGCTGTGTTTATTGCTGATAATGGCTGCCGCCAGCAAAGCGGCATTTGTGGCTCCCGCTTTGCCGATTGCCAAAGTGCCGACCGGAATACCGGCAGGCATTTGCACAATCGATAATAAGGAGTCCATGCCGTTTAAGGCTTTGGACTGTACCGGCACACCCAAAACAGGCACGATGGTTTTCGCCGCCGTCATACCGGGCAGATGAGCGGCGCCACCGGCGCCCGCGATGATCGCTTCCAGTCCCCTGGCTTCCGCCGTTTCGGCATAATGGAACAGTTTATCCGGTGTCCGGTGTGCCGAAACGACGTCAACTTCATACGGCACCCCAAGTCGATCAAGCGTTTCCGCAGCAAAGCGCATGGTTTCCCAGTCAGAGGTCGAGCCCATAATGATGCCAACCAGTGCTGTCATGTGTTACTCCTATCAGTATCAGAATAATCCGGACACAACAGGTCCAAATAATAGTTAAGCGCGGAATTATCGCATAAATGTCGGCGATGTTTTCTAAGTTTTCGCATAATTTATCGGCAACAGTCCGAAGCGCTATTCAACGCCTTCATTCTCTAATATATAAAAACAGCACGGCAATCGTTGAAGGTTTTCCTGACAGCGCCATGCCCGCAACACCATCAGTTCCTGCCTCTAATTTGCCAGGCAAGTCGGGAATATCAGCCCTTGACATCGTTAACCTAATGCTTATAGTTACTGAAATAATACTCAATGAATAATCAATTGCGGAATTTAACAAACGAAATGACACGACTGCAACGGAAACAACTAGAGGGATGGATAGTGGTTTTGATGCTTTTCTTTGTCGTGTGGTTGTTTCAAGATAACCCTGTCGTCGCACGCGGCGCTTTCTTGCCGGTCATTATTTACCTGATGGCGAACTGGAGCACCATTCTTTATATGGCACGGGTAGGCCCTACCCCTACGGAAGTACTCGCAAAAAGCATTCGCATCCGGGTGGGACTGTTTGTTTGCATAGGCCTGCAATTAGCCGTTTCTTATTTCTTTTTATTTACCGGCAGGGATCTGGGGAAAATTTTGACCGGGTATGGTTCGTTAACGCTCGCCGTGCTATTTCCGATTTTGCCGGCTGTCATTAACAGCGAATTTGCGCGATTCCGCCGTTTGGGGAAAACGGCGCCGAAAGAGCAATAGCATTCTGAAACGTTTGCTACGGAGTGGATACGGAATATAAACAAAAGGATGACGCAGAGGGAGAGGATTGTGAGTATTCGCGTGCGTTTCTAATTGCGTTTCACTAAGGACAGCCCCGCGACATTTATTTCCAGACTTTCGTTTCTAATAGCGGGGAGATTGTTTGCCGGGTGGTTGAAGACCAAATTTGCGCCATTAACCGGCTGACAGCACCGAATGAGCAAGAGACCCATACGGATCTCTTGCTGCTCAAATTTCCTGCTAACCTTTGCCGGGCAGCATGCCTACTGAACCGGGCTTAATGCGTTTGCAGGTAACGACCATATCTTCCAGATGACATTGAGCCTTGCCTTTATTATCGGCATCCGAGCATTCTTCACAAACGGGCGTGCCGGTGCTTTTCACTTCTGACACATGCCAGCCGTAACCTTGTGTCTGACAAAACTTCTTACTGTATCTGTTCAGATTATATTGCTTTGAAGCCGTTTCGATTGCCGCGGATTTGGCTTCGCACTTCGCTGAAGGCAACGTATTGGCCATGATATCCCGATAAATATATTCTGTTGCCGTCGCGCCACCTGAAAAAAGCGATAACGCCGCCAACAGGCCTACCAAATTAAGTTTCATAATTCTCTCCTCATTATTTAGCGATCATTGATGCGCTATATCTTCTATATAATAGTGTCGCCCTGGACCATGATTACAACCGGCGCCTGCAAAAATCGGCAGCCAAGATCCCACGAAGTATCCTGTATGCTCAGGATTTAATTTAAAACACGAATATTCATAAGCGCGGCTTCATCTTGCAGCTGCTGTTTGATCGGAGCGAATTTTTCGTCCTCGCTCTTCTTGACCAACACCAAGGTCGTCACTAAAGCAAACGTTATGCAGCCGACATACAACCAGAATCTATCTTTTGTTTGTGCTTGTGTTTCATCATTCATTTTTCTGTACCTCTGTATTTTTAAGTCATCTATGGACATGCCAAAGTTGTTAAAAAAGCCCGACCATTTAAAACCGGCGCTGTACCTCATTTCACTACTGAAGCACCTGCTTCGTTCATGTATTCAGCAATTTCCCAAGGTGGATAATTTCAACCTGATATTGGCACGATCACTGACATCAATCACCTTCAGCCCTACCCTAAAAAAACGGATAGGGCATGATAAAAATTGCCGTGCTTACAAATTTCCTTTTCAATTTAGTAGTGAATCGATACTATAGGAAAGCCAGAGCTCACTGTCAATAAATATCGAATCAATACTACATGTTTTCGATATTACGCCCGTCGAGCGCTCAACGCAATCATTTACTCCGGCTAATCTTCAACTGTTACAATCGCCGCCGCTAATAACCCAGTCGTAAATCAGTCTCGGTACTTTTTTAACCTTTCTCAGCTACAGCTTGCCTTAAGCGTAATTTTCCTAATGCACAGGTATTCCACGCCGTTTCATATTTACTGATGTTGCGCACGAACCTTTTAATCCCGTCTGCCGCGATTATTGCGGTTCTTAAGCCCTTCACACTACACAGTAATATGCGGACGTCATAACCCTCGGCTGGCGTATCGGGTCGAATCCCCATAGGGCACGAGTACATTCAAACCAGCAACCGCGTAACATCAGATATTTATTTGAAGAGCATGAAACTAAAGCCACAGTTAATTACTCTTTAAATATAAAGCACCAGATTGTCTTTAGATGTCTTGGCATCTTTATCGAACACAGAGAATTACCTCGATGTTTCTTTAGTAATATGCCTTACCTATTAATTGCCATTGACTGGATTCAGAGGGCTTTCCAATGCATGACTTTTGTAAAAACGCTTTGTATGGCTTACTGACTGTTATCGTGCTTATCAGTTTTATCGTGAGCGCATTTATCGTCTCAAGCATTTTAGTTATCAGTTTTACGCTATGGTTTGTCTGGAATTACAGCAATCTCGCCATACAAAGAAAGCTCAACTACATATTTGAAATTTAGCGCTGCATTGAAAAGCCCCATAAAAGCGCTTTCCATGTTCCAGCATTGAACTGGGAGGGAGAAATTTCGCCTCTATTAAAATTTAATGGCACCATATTTAAGAAGCCGTCTTTCTAATTATTTCAGGTTCTCGCCGGCAAACGACATCGCATTCGAGATGCCACCCGTTCACAAATCCGCATTATGATTCCCAGGGTCAAGCCGAACAAACAGTTGAGCATGTATTTTCTGTTTAAATATCATTTAGCTTTGTGATACTGTCGTTAAAATAAATTATTAGAACGGAGATCAGTACCATGACTAACCAACGCCGTGTTACCCTAGTTAATGAGGAGAATCAGTCCGTATGTGAGTTGCCTGTTTTATCAGGAACTACTGGCCCTGATGTAGTCGATGTCCAGGATCTGTATAAAAAGACCGGCATGTTTACCTATGATCCGGGTTATACCTCCACTGCCAGCTGTTCCTCGAAAATAACGTTTATTGATGGTGAAGCCGGCATATTGCTGTACCGCGGTTACCCCATCGAGCAACTGGCTGAACAATGCACTTTTCTGGAAGTCTGCTATTTGCTGCTGAACGGCGAGCTGCCGACCAGCAGCCAGATGGATCAGTTTGAACATTCCGTAACCATGCATACGATGGTGCACGATCAGTTGACCAACTTCTTTAAAGGCTTTCGCCGGGATGCCCATCCAATGGCCATCATAGTCGGCGTAGTCGGCGCTCTATCCGCTTTCTATCATGACGCCCTGGATATTACCAATAAAAAGGACCGCGACCTGTGCGCCATTCGCCTGATCGCAAAAATACCGACCATCGTGGCCATGAGTCATAAATACAGCATCGGCCTGCCGTTTATGCACCCGCAAAATAAACTGAGTTACGTGGAAAATTTCATGCGCATGATGCTGGCCACGCCTTGCGATGACTTTCACCCCAACCCGATTCTGGTAAAAGCGCTGGATAGAATCCTGATTCTGCATGCCGATCACGAACAGAATGCCTCCACATCGACGGTTCGCCTTGCCGGTTCCAGCGGCGCCAATCCCTATGCCTGTATTACGGCGGGAATCGCCTGCTTATGGGGCGCGGCGCATGGCGGCGCCAATGAGGCGGTGCTGAACATGCTGGAAGAAATCGGCGATATTTCGCATATCGACCCTTATATCAAAAAAGCCAAGGATAAAAACGATCCATTCAGACTGATGGGGTTCGGCCATCGCGTTTACAAGAACTATGACCCGCGAGCCAAGCTCATGCGCGCGACATGTCATGAAGTGCTTAATGAACTGGGCCTGCATGACGACAGGTTGTTCAAGCTGGCGCTGGAATTGGAGCGCATTGCCCTGGAAGACGAATACTTCATCGAGAAAAAACTGTATCCGAACGTCGATTTTTATTCGGGTATCGTGCTGCGCGCCTTGGGGATCCCCAGCAACATGTTTACGGCCATGTTCGCCATGGGCCGCAGCGTAGGCTGGATTGCTCACTGGGATGAAATGATATCGGATCCGGAACAGAAAATAGGCCGCCCCAGACAACTCTATACCGGATCAACGAGGCGCGATGTGGTGCCCATGGCCGCACGCTGAATGGTCAGGCATCGGTTCTTGATGCCATCTGCGGGGCGGGCTCGTTAAACTTGTACCATTCGCTATCATATCGTGGGGAGTAACAATGTCTTTACGTAAAACATTAGCCGATACCAGCATAAAAATCACGTTTGTATCGGCGGCTGTTTTATTCTTTCCAATAGCTCACACGGCGGCCTTTGCCGCAGTGGACGATGCCATCGAAAACGCATTGAAATTCGGCCAGGCCGATGCAAGGTATGGACAGGTAAAATTCAACCTGCGTTATCGTTACGAAAACGATGACAGCAAAAACCCTGACAAAGCCGTCGGCAATGCCTCTACTGTTCGTCTGCGCCTGGGGTATTTGACGCCCGAATTCCACAGTCTGCAAATTTACGCCGAATACGAGGGCAACCAGGATGTCGGTGCCAACACCTACAACAGCCTCAGAAACGGCCACGATACGTATGAGACGATCGCCGATCCGCAACAGCATGAACTGAATCAATTCTGGATCAGCTATACCGGCCTGCCCGGTACCGAAATCACGCTGGGGCGCCAACTTATCGCGTTGGATAATCAGCGTTTTATCGGCGACCTGGACTGGCGGCAAATGCAGCGAACGTTTGACGCGCTTACGGTTAGCAATAATTCGTTGCCCAACACGACAATACAGGCCGGCTATATAACCAGTGTCAGGGAAGTGACTGCGGAAAAAATCTCGATGGACAGCCAGTTCGTCAATATCGGCTACGATATCGAACGCATCGGCCTGTTATCGGCCTACACCTATCTGCTGGGCTACAATGACCTGCCGGCCGACAACATAAAATCCAGTCAGACTTATGGCGTTCGTTTTAACGGGGGGGCCACAATCAATGACGATGTCGCCACCATTTTTACCAGTGAGTATGCCTATCAACAGGATTATGCGAATAATCCCGACGACTACGAAGCCGATTATTACCTGTTAGTCGCGGGCCTTCAGGCTTACGGCTTCACGATCAAAGGCACCATAGAGCAACTGGACGGCAAAGGCTCAGGCCCCGCGTTTCAAACACCTTTGTCATCGGATCACCTGTTTAACGGCTGGTCGGATCAATTTACGGTTATACCGGTTCACGGCCTGCGCGATATCAACGGCTCAATCGGCGCTACGGTCATGGGCATCAATATCGAAGGCATTTATCATGATTTCGCCGACGATACCGGCAACATCGATTATGGTGAGGAATGGGATTTCATCGCCGCCAAAACCTTTGGCAAGCACTACAGCCTGCTGGCCAAATACGCCTATTACGATGACAACGGCGCGCTGCCCGGCTTAACCGATACGCATAATTTCTGGCTGCAAGCTGGAGTCAGTTTCTAAACCATCCGGCAACGATTCATTGCAATAATATGGTTCACACCGATAGGAACCGGTTTTCAGATCCCGTCAATTGGAAATAACGGCCAGCCTATCGGGCCAAATGATTGATAAAGCTATTGATCATCCCCTGGACTGTCTTATAATTAATATTAGATTTTTATTATTTACTTAATTGAAGAGGTTAACTCCATGATCTTCAGACAACTTTTCGAACCCGACACCGCTACCTACAGTTACCTGCTCGGCTGCGAATTCAGTCAAAAAGCCGTCCTGATCGATCCGGTCGCCGGCGACGTGGAGCACTATATAGCGCTTCTAAACGAACTTGAATTAACATTGATCTACACTATGGAAACCCATGTCCACGCCGACCATATCACCGGCGCCGGCTTATTGAGGGACAAACTGGGCAGTAAAGGCGTCGTTCACCGCGATGCCGGCGCCATGTGCGCCGATCTGCTGGTCACCGACGGCGTGCAGCTTCAGCTTGGCGAAATTGAAATACTCGTCCGCCACACCCCCGGCCATACCTCGGGTTGTGTCAGTTATGTCGCCGGAGACCGTGTTTTTACCGGCGATTCCCTGTTTATCGATGGCTGCGGACGCACGGACTTCCAGCAGGGCGATGCCGGCATGCTCTATGACAGCATCACGCAAAAGCTGTTCACGCTGCCGCCTGACACACTGGTTTACCCTGGACATGATTACAACGGCAAGACCGTATCCACGATCAAACAGGAAATAGCGACCAACGCCCGTCTGGGCGGCGGTAAAACGCGGGAGGAATTTATTGAAATCATGACGAACCTGAGCCTGCCTTATCCTCGATACATTGACGAGGCCTTGCCTGCCAACCAGGCCTGCGGTCAACCGGATAAACAAGAGTCCGTCAGACAAGGTTAATCATGCTGCTATTAATCGCGCTCTCCCTGCTGATCGGCGTTTTACTGGGCCTTTTAGGAGGGGGAGGCTCAATCCTGACCGTGCCGGTTCTGGTTTACCTGGCTGATTTATCGGCCAAAAACGCAATTGTCACTTCGTTAATTGTCGTCTGTCTGACCAGCTTTATCGCCGTCATCAATCATGCGCGCAATGGCCGGGTTTGCTGGACCACGGGCCTGGCTTTCGGCCTGAGCGGCATGATCGGCGCCTTTCTGGGAGGCCGACTGACCACCTATGTCCCTGACTCGCTGCTGCTGGTGCTATTTGCCGTGATCATGCTGGCAGCCTCGATATCGATGCTGCGCGCCGACAACATCCGAAAACTGCCCCCGGTCCCAGCCTCTACAAAGCCCTGCCCCCGGCATCTACCACTGATAGCGCTAGCCTTCGACGGCTTTCTGGTCGGTTTGATGACCGGACTGCTCGGCGTCGGCGGCGGTTTCCTGATGGTTCCGGCACTGAACAACCTGGCCGGCCTTCCCATACATGCCGCCATAGGTACATCGCTGTTTATCATGGTGATTCAATCCGCTGCGGCCTTGGCGGGACACGCCAGCCATATGACGGTCGACTTGTTTTTAACGAGCCTGGTAGCGGCTTTTGCCATTACCGGCAGTTTTATCGGCAGCAGCCTGTCCGGCAAGATTCCCGGCCGCCATTTAAAACGCGGTTTCGGCCTGTTCGTTTTCGGCTTGGGCTGTTTCTTGCTCTACCGCGAGATAAACCAGCCGATGATAGCGCAAATAAAAGACCTTGCTGTCCGTTATCAGGACTTCATTCTCGGCGCTTCGACCATTCTGGCCATCCTGCTGTTTTATCGGTTATGGCTTTGGGCACATACTGCCAAAAATAACAATGATCGTAATCAAACTTGAGCTTTCGGTGTTAATTGGATAATATTGATTCAATACTACCTGGAGTTCATAGAGAATGAAAAATACAAAAAAGCTTCTGTCTCAATCAGTCATTGCCGGCTTAACCGCCCTCGTTTTACCTTTAGCCGCACAGGCGAAATCCGATAACGCCCAGAATATGCATCAATTGTATGAAAACAATTGTGCCAGTTGTCACGGTTCCGATCATGGCGGCTATCTGGCTCCGGCATTGAACGCGGATACCTTGAAAGGCCGCAGCCCCACGGCTTTGCGCAGTCTGATCATGACCGGAAGCTTCGACACCCTAATGCCTCCGTTTTACGGCCGTTTAACGGACGACCAGATTCGCGGCCTGGTCAGTCACCTGCAAAAAACTCCCAAACAGGATAACCCCGCCTGGACCATTGACGACATGAAAGCGTCATTAAAAGTCTACGTCAAAGATGAAAGCACATTACCCGATAAACCAACCTACCAGATCGGCAGCATGGATGACGTGATCGGTGTCGCGGCTCGCGGCAAATACGGCCGCGGCGATGGTTCCAAAGCGGTTTTCATCGATAGCACGACCCATAAACAAATCGGCGAAGTTCCAACCGGCACGGCGGCGCATATCATCGACTATAACCCGGCCAACCCGCGCTGGGCTTATGTAAAAACCGACACGGCGGAAATTTACAAAGTCGACCTGTATTCCATGAAAGCCGTGCGCAGCATCAAGACCGGCTACAATGGTCCGGGCATGGGCGTATCGCGCGACGGCAAATACATCATGGCCGGCTCGTTCGTCCCGCACAATGCCGTCATTCTGGACGCCGACACGCTGGAGCCGTTGAAAACCTTTGAACTGGAAGGCATTGATCCGGACGGCAACATGGTCACCTCCGATTCCGGCATGGTCATCGGCACGCCCTATGACGATATTTTCGCCATTGCCCTGGAAAACGCCGGCCAGGTCTGGGTGGTCGATCTGAAAAAAGACCAGGACTTCCCTGTCACCAAAATCACCGATGTCGGCCGCCATCTGCATGACGCGTTCCTGACGCATAACGGCCGCAAGCTGATGATCGCATCATACGATGACAGCATCGTCGCCGCGATCGACTTGAAAGACCGCAAGATCATCAAAAAACTGGAAGCGGGCTGCGTACCGCACGTAGGCGGCGGCTCCGCGGTCAAGGTTGATGGCCGTACCCTGGGCTTCGGCACCAACTTCGGCGACTGCGAAAAAACAGTCGTCAGCGTCTGGGACCTCGATACCATGGAAGTGGTTAAGCAAGTCCCCGTTTCCGGCGGCACCGAATCACCGGCCGCCCATGCCAACGCGCCTTATGTGGCTGTGGACATTATCAGCAAGGACCGGCGCGCG
The DNA here is from genome assembly GCF_000383855.1 of Methylobacter marinus A45. Taxonomy (GTDB): domain Bacteria; phylum Pseudomonadota; class Gammaproteobacteria; order Methylococcales; family Methylomonadaceae; genus Methylobacter; species Methylobacter marinus. The sequence goes on along the minus strand of NZ_KB912877.1, from coordinate 2,694,887 downwards.
CGCACCATTCAGCTGATCGACAAGAAAACGCTGGAAGTCGCGAAAACGCTGGATGTCGGCGGCCATGCCTACTTCCCTGAATACAGCGCGGACGGCAAATTCCTGTATGTCAGCGCCGGTTACAGCGGCGACGAAGTCGTCGTATATGATTCCAACTCGCTGAAGAAAGTCGCTTCCATCTCGATGGAAAGCCCGGCCGGTATTTTCTCGCACGGCCGTGTTAAATACATGACCCGCGGCCTTTCACCGGACGAGATGGAAGGAGCAAAATAATGAGACTATTTGCTCTTTCCAGCATCTTGATCGCAGGCCTGTGCGGCATCCAAAGCGCTAATGCCGCAAGCATTTACGCCGGCCACGCGATTGCGGCCGCGGTCTGCGCGCAGTGCCACGGCATCGTCAACCCGTCCGCCGGCGCGCCTTTTCCGCCGCTGGCCGGGCGCGACGCCGAGTACCTGAAATCGGCGCTAAAGCAATACCGCGATAAAACACGCGAATCGGACATCATGAATAATATTGCCGGTTCTTTAAGCGATAAAGACATCAACAATGTCATCGCCTACTATTCGCGATTAAAACCTTAAAACCCATGAAAAAACTGCTGCTGTTAATCCTGGTTTCCAGTACCGCCCTTGCCGGTGAACCTTCGGCAGACAGGCAGGCCGTGCTGCGCAACATGCTCAAGCATGATTGCGGAGCGTGTCATGGGCTAACGTTAAAAGGCGGCCTGGGCCCTGCCCTGCTGCCTGAAGCATTGGCCGGAAAATCGGATGATTTTCTGGCCGATACTATCCTTAATGGCCGCACAGGAACCGCCATGCCTCCCTGGCAACAATTTATCAATCGCGATGAAGCGCTCTGGCTGGTTAACATTTTACGCAACCCCGAGCATTAATTCATGCCAAGGCGCGATGCACCCGCGCATCCTATCCTGTTCCAAATTTTAAGTGCCGAGCGCACGACTTATCCATTATGAAAAAGCTAATCCCCATTCTAGGCTTCGTCTTATCCCTCAATGCCGCAGCGGAACCGCGCGCGACCGGTGATTTAGGCGTCGTCATTGAACGCGAAGACGGCAAAGCGATGATCATCAATACCACCGAGCGCAAGCAACTGGCTGAAATCGAAGGCCTCGGGGATCTGTCGCATGCTTCGGTCGTGTTCTCGCGCGATCAGCGCTATGCCTATGTTTTCGGCCGCGACGGCGGTCTGACCAAAGTCGATTTGCTTGGTGACGCCATAGCCCGGCGCATCGTTCAGGCCGGCAACAGCATCGGCGGCGCCATTTCCCAGGATGGCCGTTTCATTGCCGTATCCAATTACACGCCCGGCGGCGTCAAGGTGTTTTCTTCCGACACGCTGGAACTGGTCGCCGATATCCCGGCCGAATATGACAACGGCAAACTGTCCAAGGTCGTAGGTTTGGCCGATGCGCCCGGACAACGCTTTGTCTTCAGCCTGTTCGATGCAGGTGAAATCTGGGTGCTGGATCTTAACAATCCGCAACAGCCCGCCATTGAAAAGTTCAGGAATATCGGCAAGCAGCCTTATGACGCCTTGATATCGCCCGATGGCCGTTATTATATTGCCGGCCTGTTCGGCGAGCCCGGCCTGGCCTTGCTGGATTTATGGAACAGGCAAGACGGCGTCAAGCGCGTGCTGCCGGAATACGGCAAAACCGATGAAAAACTGCCGGTCTATAAAATGCCGCATCTTGAAGGCTGGGCCATAGCCGGCGATTACCTGTTCGTGCCGGCCGTCGGCAAGCACGAAGTACTGGTGATCGACAAACGCCAATGGCAATTAGTGAAAGCTATCCCGACGGCCGGACAACCGGTTTTTGTCATGGCCCGGCCCGATGCGCGGCAAATCTGGGTTAATTTCGCTTTCCCCGATAACGGCCAGGTGCAGGTCATTGACGCCAAGGACCTGAGCGTCAGCAAGACCCTGGCGCCGGGCAAAGCCGTTCTGCACATGGAATTCACACCGCGCGGCGAGCAGGTCTGGCTTGCCGTTCGGGACGACAACCAGATCGTTGTTTACGATACCGAAACCCTGGCGGAAATCACGCGCCTGCCGGCAAAAACGCCCAGCGGCATATTCTTCAGCGCACGGGCGCACCAGATAGGCCTGTGACCCCATGCTGACGCCATTGCACAAACGGCTGCTGAACGATTTTCAGCATGATTTCCCGCTCACTGAGCGCCCTTTCCAGGCCATCGCCGATGAACTGGGCGTTGCCGAGGATGAGGTGATCTCGGCCTTGAACGACCTGAACGACAAGCGCTTTATCAGCCGCATTGGCCCGGTCATTCCGCCCAATCATATCGGCGTCAGCACGCTGGTTGCGATGGCCGTTCCCGAAGAGCGGCTGCAGGAAGTCGCCGACAAAATCAGCGCCTACCGGGAAGTCAACCACAATTACGAGCGCGAACACCCATTCAACCTCTGGTTTGTCGTGATCGCCGCCGATGCCGCCCACCTGCGCGCAGTGATTGAAGCCATCGAACAGGAAACGGCCTGCAAAACCATGCAATTACCCTTGCTGGATGATTTTTTTATCGATTTAGGCTTTAAGCTGGACCTGAATAATGATTGACAGCCGCGACCTTGAACTGCTGGAACACATACAAACGGGGCTGCCCGTCTGTTCACGGCCCTATGCCGAAATCGGGCGACGCTGCGATATGCCCGAATCGGAAGTGATTGAACGCCTGACCCGGCTGAAACAGCAAGGCTTGATCAAGCGCATGGGCGTCATCGTCAAGCACCGGAAACTGGGTTACCGCGCCAACGCCATGGTCGTCTGGAACGTGCCCGACGATCGGGTCAAGCAACTGGGCGGCCACATGAGCCGGTTTCCGTTCGTGACGCTCTGCTACCGGCGCCCGAGACGGCCGGGCTGGCCCTATAACTTATATTGCATGATCCACGGCAAGGACCGAGCCACGGTGTTGCAGCAGCTGGAACAGCTGACCGTCGCCTGCGGCCTGACAAGCTTTGACCACGAAGTGTTGTTCAGCCGCCGCTGCTTCAAGCAGCGCGGCGCCGTCTACAAGAACATCGCAGCCACGGCTAGCGCGGAAGTAGTCCATGGATAATCTGGACAGAAGAATCATCAATGCACTGCAAGGCGGCTTTCCGATTTGCGATGCGCCCTACCGGCAGGTCGCCTTGACGCTGAATATCACCGAAGCCGAGCTGCTGATCCGGCTCAAGAACCTGCGCGCCAACGGCATACTGACGCGCTTCGGGCCGCTTTATAACGCCGAACAAATGGGCGGCGCCCTGACGCTGGCCGCCGTGAAAGCGCCTGAAGAGCGGTTCGATGAAATCGCCGACATTATCAATGCGTTTCCCGAGGTGGCCCACAACTACGCGCGCCGGCATACCCTGAACATGTGGTTCGTGATCGCCACGGAAACGCCCGAGCAGGTCAGCCAAACTATCGACGCGATAGAGGAAAAAACCGGGCTGACCGTCTACAACATGCCGAAAATCAAAGAGTATTTCGTCAACCTGAAGCTGGAGGCCTGACCATGCTCGACGCCATAGACCGCAAGATCATCGAAGCCACACAGGCCGGCCTGCCGCTGACGCCGCAGCCTTACCAGACGATCGCCGAACAACTGAACCTGACCGCCGACGAGGTCATGGCGCGCCTGGCGGCCATGCAGGCCAGCGGCGTCATCCGCCGCATCGGCGCCGTGCCCAATCACTACAAGCTGGGTTACCACTATAACGGCATGACGGTCTGGGACATACCCGACGACAAAATCGACGACCTGGGGCGGCAAGTCGGACAACTGGCATTCGTCAGCCATTGCTATCATCGCCCGCGGCATCTGCCCGACTGGCCTTATAATCTGTTCGCGATGGTGCATGGCAAGACGCAGGCCGATGTCGACCGGCAGATCCGCCAGATCTCCGACCTGCTCGGCGACTGTAACCGCGGCAGTGATGTCTTGTACAGCACGAAAATTCTGAAAAAGACCGGTTTTCGCAGCCGCTCTAAAAGCACCCCATCCGATTCCGTAAACTCATAATATGTTCAGACTCAGCCACTACATGCGGGAACTGATAGACCCGACGCCGATAAAACCGGCACGCAAGCCGGCCGCGCCGGTCGTGATCTGGAACCTGATCCGCCGCTGCAATCTGGCCTGCAAGCATTGCTACACGACCTCGGCCGATATCGATTTTCCCGGCGAGTTGAGCACGCAGGAAATCTATACGGTCATGGACGACCTGAAGGCGTTCAAGGTGCCGGTGCTGATTCTGTCGGGCGGCGAACCGCTGCTGCGCCCCGACATCTTCGACATTTCGCGCCGGGCCAAAGACATGGGCTTTTACGTCGCCCTGTCGAGCAACGGCACGAAGATTACGGCCGACAATATCGATGAAATCGCCGCGATCGATTATCAGTATATCGGCGTCAGCCTGGACGGCATCAAGGACACGCACGACCGGTTCCGGCGCCTGCCGGGTTCGTTTGACCAGGCGCTGCGCGGCGTGCATCTGTGCCTGGACAAAGGCATCAAGGTCGGCATCCGTTTCACCCTGACGCAGGATAATTACCAGGATTTCCCGGCCCTGCTGCAATTAATGGACGACCATGACATCGACAAGTTCTACCTGTCGCATCTGAACTACGGCGGCCGCGGCAACCGGAACCGCAAGGACGACGCGCATTTCCAGATGACCCGCACCGCCATGGATCTGCTGTTCGAGACCGCCTATGCGTGGCTCAAAGCCGGCAAGGAGCGCGAGTTCGTCACCGGCAACAACGATGCCGACGCCGTTTATTTCCTGCATTGGGTCGCCGGAAAATTCCCCGACAAGATCGACCACATCAAGGCCAAACTGGAGCAATGGGGCGGCAATGCCTCCGGCGTCAACGTCGCCAATATTGACAATCTCGGCCACGTGCACCCGGACACGTTCTGGTGGCATTACGATCTGGGCGATGTCAGACAGCGGCCTTTTTCGGAAATCTGGATGGATGTTTCCGACCCGTTGATGGCCGGGCTCAAGCAGAATCCGAGACCCCTGGAAGGCCGCTGCGCAACCTGTCATTTCCAGCGCATCTGCAACGGCAACACCCGGGTCAGGGCGCAGCAGACATCGGGCAATGCCTGGGCCGAGGACCCGGGCTGTTATCTGACCGATGCCGAAATCGCACATCCATAGCACGGCGGAGCCCCCTGCCAATCCCTGACATCAACGGGTCTTTAAAGACAGCGAGCTGACAATCTCGCCGTTTTCCCGTTCAGGATCAACCGCGGTATCGAGAATAAACACCCGGTCATTGTCGATGCCGCCTTGCTGAACGAGATACTTCGCGATGGCCTGAGCCCGATCCGCCGCCAGGTCTTTAAGCCGCTTTTGTTCCGGCTCGATAATGCTGGTCAGTTTCTGTTTGGCGACTTCATAAAAATCGCCGGCTTTCGGATCCTTTAAGCGCGGTTTGCCAAAAAACGTTCTCTCCGCCATCAGCGGAAACTTTTCGATAAACCTGTCCGCCAGAAGGCGCTTGTATTCCTCATCGGAAAGCTCGACATATTCCTCGCGTATTTTTTTGCCGCCCTGGCTGTTGATCTCGGCCGCGCGCATTTTTTTAAGCTGGTCGTATAAAGCCGCGTCTGTCAGCGCGGGCCAATCCTGCTCCATGAATGCCGCGCCTTTGATATCGACATTGAGCGCCGGCCGTTCATGAAGCGCCTTGGCCACAGTCTCCAGTTTACTTTGCTGCTGTTCATCCAGTTCCGCCTTGCCGGCGGCAAAGCTGATCGTGCTCAGGTCATCCTCGGTACCAAACAAGGACGCTATCGCCTTAAACGGCGACTTGACGATTTTTGTAATGGCATTCACCAGAGCATCGGTAACCAGCGCGCCGACGCTGAATTGCGGATCCTCGAGGCTGCCGGTAATCGGCACATCCATTTTTATTTTACCCTCCGAATCTTTCAGCAGCGCTATGGCCAGATCAAGCGGCAAGGAGACGGCATCTGGATTTTCCACTTTCTCGCCCAATGTGAACTGATCGATCAGGATGCTATTCGACGCAGTGAGTTCGCCGTCATCGACACTGTATTTCAGTCCCAGCGTCATCTTGCCTTTTTCCACCTTATAACCGGCAAATTCCACCATATAAGGCGAAATCAACGGCATCGGCATGCCGCGAAAATTCAGTTCCAGATTGAAATTGCCCAGATACGGGCTGACTTCACCTTTGATATCAACCGGTGCCAGATCATAAGCCTTGCCTTTTAAAGCGACATCAACCCGCGATCTTTTTTCCGATGAAAATCCGCTGGCGCCGCCGTCGAGATTGGTGATATGCGCCGCGAAAGGCAAAATCAGCGACAAATCGGCGAAATCCGATGTGCCATCCGTTATCCGAACCCGGTCGATTTTAAAGTAAGGTTTTTCGCTGTCAGCCGGCGCCGCCTTGACCGGTACCTTTTCAGACGGCTTGGTCTCGGATTTTTTGTCGCCAACAATCAGATCATTAAAATTGACCGACTTGTCTTCCTTGATAATCACCCGAGCGTAAGGCTTGTCAATAGCCAGTTCGCCGGCAGTATAGCGTTCCGCCGCCACATCCGCCTTTATCTCGTTTAACGTCAGGTTTTGCCATTTGATCAGGTCCTTATTGACCAACTGATCGCGCGTTACCAGATCGGCGATGCCGGTGCTGCCGTTAAACTTGATATCCGGCGGCTGCTGTTCCTGCAACGCGACGGACAGCTGGCCGGCCAGCCTGAATTTGCCATCCTCGATATCGACCCGTGCAAACTGAGCCAGATAAGACTGGAATGCTTCCAGGCCGATATCCTTGACATCAACGGCCGCCCGGGCGGAAAAAGGCTCGATGACCATGTCGCCTTTCAGGGCCACCGAACCGTGTTCATTGACGCCGGTATCGAACTGAAAGGGCATGCTGGCTCCGGCCTCCGTGCTGAATTTTTTCAGATTGAAATCGACACCGGAAAATTTCACCGCCACCGGTTTTTCCAGCGTTCGGTCCTCAAAAGCCAGCGCGGCATTCTTGAGGGTGATATCGTTGACCTTAAGTTGCCATGGCGACTTTTCAGCGGCTGCCGGTTGCGGCGCAGGTTGAGGGGCTTGATCGTCATCGTTTTTATCGCCGGCAAACAGGGCCTGATAATTAATGACGCCGTCGGTGTTCAACCAGGCCTGGATATCGGCGCCGTCGGCCAAAACGGAATCAATTCCGACCTTCTGCTGGTTTAGATCCAGGTCGATTCCGCGCACCGAAAAACTCGGCAGTTTAACCAGAACCAGATCCTGCCCTCGTTCCGAAAGCTGAAAGCCCTGAATATTAAACCGGCCCTGGCTGACCATGAGCTTGAGGGTATCGTCCGCATAACTGGCCTTGTAATCGGCTTCGAAGAATTCCTCGCCTTTTAAGGCAACCGGGACAGCATCCTGCGGCGCCAGTTGCTGGATTCGTTGAAGCGTCACCTTCTCCAGCTTGATATGTCCTTCCGAAGCCACGGGATCCGTAGTCAGCATGGCGCGCCAATCCAAACGCTCACCCGTATTCAGCAGGAGCGACAAATCGATGTTGAACTGGTTGTTTTCCTTTATGGCGTTAACCTTGTACGTCAGCGTCAGCAGTTCCTCGCCCTTAAAATCAATCGGCGCATTATCCTTCATGCCTAGCGCCAGGATTTTTTGCAATTCTATCTTATCGAACGTGATCGCGCCTTCTGAAGCCAACGGGTTTACGCCGGCCTTGCCCTGCCAGTCAAACTGACCACCCGGTGACGGCACTAACGCCAAAGATAAGTCAAACTGTTCATCGGGCAATGTTGAAAAATGATCGATTTGCAGATTGATCGGGAAGATCTGCTCGTTTATCGGCCGTTCCGCCGATGCATCTTCGTACGCCAGTTTTCCTTCCGCCAGGGACAGATTACCGACGACGACCGGAAAAATCCCCCCCTCTTCCTGTTCGGGCTCAGCCTCCTCCTTGATCAGATCAGCAAAATTGAACTCCCCGGTTTTGTGCCTGGCGATATGGACGAAAGGCTTTTCCAGGTACACATCATCGAAAACCAGTGCGGTTTGCTTGATGGATTCAAGCGCATTGACATTAAGATAAAAACGATCGAATGCGACAAAAGGCTGGTCGTTTTTTTCCTGTACCTCAAATCCCCGTATACTGGCGACCAGGGAAAAAGGGTTAAACTGAACCTGTTCCACGGACGCTTTCCTGCCGGTTTGCTGCTCGATGATGTCAGGTAGTTTGGCCTCCAATACTGCCGGTACGATAAAAAAACCGATCACGGCATAAACAGCCAGGACAATGGCGATGGTCAATAAAACTCTTAAGAGAATGGTTACAATTTTCCGCGTATTTTTCATAAGCCCTGATCAGGTTCAGCTTTACTTGCGACCATTTTAAACAAAAAAGGCGACCCTACCGCCGCCTTTTTTGTGACCCATCACTGAGATTTAAGTCATAAATCCTGATAGCCCGTCTCTTCGTGCAGCACGATATCCAGTCCCTGCACCTCTTCATCAGCCGTCACGCGCAGGCCGATCAGCTTATCCAGTACTTTCAGGATCAGATAACTGAAACCGGCGCTCCAGAGCAACGTCACCATAATGGCCAAAGCCTGGACACCGACCTGATCCATGATCGATACACCTTCAGCCAGCCCTAATCCGCCCAGGCTGCTCGTCGCGAAAACACCGGTCAGCAACGACCCCGTCACGCCGCCTACGCCGTGCACCGGAAACACATCCAGTGAATCATCGATTTTCAGCGTGCGTTTGAAGTAGTGCGTGGCATAAAAACAAACGATGCCGGCCGTAACGCCTATCGCCAAGGCACCAATGGGGCCGACAAAACCGGAAGCCGGCGTAATCGTGCCAAGGCCTGCCACCATACCGGTCACAATGCCTAGGACACTCGGTTTGCCAAAACGTTTCCATTCGATAAACATCCAGGTTAAAGAACCGGAAGCGGCGCCGATATGCGTGACCAGCATCGCCATGCCGGCATTGCCGTTAGCGGTTAAGGCGCTGCCGGCATTGAAACCGAACCAGCCCACCCACAACATGCCCGCGCCGGTTATCACCATGGTCATATTATGCGGCGGCATGGCCGTGGTCGGGAACCCGCGGCGCTTGCCCAGCACCAGGGCCGCCACCAGGGCCGCAACGCCGGCATTGACATGAATGACAATGCCGCCGGCGAAATCCATCACGCCCAGATCGGCCAGCCAACCGCCGCCCCAGAGCCAGTGGCATACCGGCAAATAGCAGAGGATCAGCCATAAACCGCTAAACCAAAGCATCGCCGAAAACTTCATTCGTTCGGCAAAACCGCCGACGATCAGCGCCGGCGAAATAATCGCGAATGTCATCTCAAACATAAAATAAACTGTTTCAGGAATATCGCCGGTCATCGAACCGATGCCGATATCCGGCAGAAACAGCTTGGATGTGCCGCCTATCAGTTTTTGCAGCTCGCCGCCATTGGCGAAAATCAAGCTATAAACACCGGCCAGCCAGAGTATGGAAACCAGACAGGTAATTGAAAAACACTGCATCAAAACCGACAGCACATTTTTGCTTCTGACCAGCCCCCCATAAAACAGGGACAACCCCGGAATCGTCATAAACAAAACCAGAGCGGTGGAGGTTAAAACCCAGGCCGTATTGGCCTGATTCAATTCGCCGGCCACAGACAGTTCCGGCAGTAACAACAAGACTAAAAACAGTTTACTAATTTTAAATGACATTCTCTTTCAAACATAACTAAATGGCATCCTCTCCGGTTTCTCCCGTTCTAATCCGAATCACCTGCTCCAGATTAGAGACAAATATTTTCCCATCACCGATTTTGCCGGTGTTGGCCGCTTTTACTATTGTTTCAACCGCCTTATCCAAAATATCGTCCGGCACGGCGATTTCCAGCTTGACTTTAGGCAGAAAATCCACCACATACTCCGCCCCCCGGTACAGTTCGGTATGGCCTTTCTGACGGCCGAAACCTTTAACTTCGGTGGCTGTCACGCCGGCAACGCCGATTTCGGACAAGGCTTCTCTTACATCATCCATTTTGAACGGCTTAATGATTGCTGTGATTAATTTCATTTTAGTTTCCCAAATTTAATGTGACGTATAGTGATCAACCCTGAAGGGGTCAACGTAAGCGGCCATCATAGTGAATTATCGGCCGACATACAATTTACGTGAAACTGGCGTTGCCCCACTGCAACCTGGAATGAACCTGAACCAACAAAAACGGGCGCAATCAAGCGCCCGCACTGCAACCATCTGAAATTTAACGTTACCGTTTACTGCCCTCGGCCGTAAATTCAGGATAAGCCTCCATACCGCATTCGGAGAAATCAACGCCGTTATACTCGTCTTCCTCACTGACGCGTATCCCTATCATTGACTTGATGACAAACCACGTAATCAGGCTGGCGATGAAAACAAATCCGAAGATGGTCACGATACCTGTTAACTGGACCAGGAATTTGGCATCAGGGTTGGATAAGCAGACGGCAATCACTCCCCAGATGCCGACCACACCGTGAACCGAAATCGCGCCGACCGGATCATCGATTTTCAACTTGTCCATGAACAGGATGGCGAAGACCACCAGGACGCCGCCGACCGCACCGATAATAACCGCCAATAAAGGGGCCGGGGTCAAAGGCTCCGCGGTGATGGCCACCAGTCCCGCCAGGGCGCCGTTCAGTATCATTGACAAGTCGGCCTTGCCGAACAGGAAATGCGCGGTCATCAGCGCAGCGATCAAGCCGCCGGCAGCAGCCATATTGGTGTTTACAAAAACCATGGCTACCGAGTTCGCTTCGCCGATATCGGAGATTTTCAATTCCGAGCCGCCGTTAAATCCGAACCAGCCCATCCACAGAATGAACGTACCCAAAGTCGCCATTGGCATGTTGCAGCCGGGGATCGGATTGATAGTGCCGTTCTCGCCATATTTCCCTCTACGCGGACCGAGCAGCATAACACCGGCCAAAGCCGCACTGGCACCGGTCATATGGACGACGCCGGAGCCGGCAAAATCGAGAAACCCCATTTCATCAAGAAAACCACCGCCCCATTTCCAGAAGCCTTGCAGCGGATAGATAAAACCGGTCATGACCACCGCGAAGGTCAGGAAAGACCACAGCTTCATCCGTTCGGCGACAGCCCCGGAAACAATCGACATGGCAGTTGCCACGAAAACGACTTGAAAGAAGAAGTCCGCAAGTTTCGCATAATAGGTCTTGCCGTCGCTGTTCATGACTTCCTCCACCGTATGCTCGGGCCCTATCAAAAAGCTCACCCCCGGCCAAACACTATTAACGGCCGCATCCGGATACATGATTCCGTAGCCGACCAACAGGTACATCACACAGGCAATCGCAAACAACGCAATATTTTTGGTCAGAATCTCCGTGGTATTCTTGGCTCTGACCAGACCCGATTCAAGCATGGCGAAGCCGGCGGCCATCCACATAACCAACGCGCCACTCATTAAAAAGTAAAACGTATCCAAGGCGTAACTCAATTGAACTAATTTATCCACTTTGTCTCTCCTTATAATTGTTATAATGCTTCATCGCCGGTTTCGCCGGTACGGATCCGGACCACCTGCTCCAAGTTAGTGACAAAAATCTTGCCGTCCCCGATTTTTCCGGTGTTGGCAGCTTTGGCGATCACTTCCACAGCCTGATCGACCAGCAGATCGCCTACCGCGACTTCAACCTTGGCTTTAGGTAAAAAATCAACCACATACTCAGCTCCGCGGTAAAGCTCGGTATGCCCTTTCTGGCGGCCAAATCCTTTCACTTCGGTTACCGTGACGCCGGACACTCCTATCTCAGACAAGGCTTCACGGACATCATCCAGTTTGAAGGGTTTGACAATAGCGGTTATCAGTTTCATACAACACCTCTTGCTTACGTTAACTGTTGGAACTTCCAAAGCACAGATTGTGCCAAATAAAATTCGTGATAAAACCTTGTTGGGGCCGGCTTTTCTAAAAATAAATTTGCCCCATTATTGTGCAATAAAGGTATTTTAAGCACCATTATGGAGCATTGCGGTTATTCAGCCAGCCTGCGTTTTTATCCTGCCTCACTCAGCGGGCATTTGGATATCGCTCAAGCGATACCCGGCCTGCTTTTATGCTAGAGAAGTTAGTCCCCATCACATCCGAACGGCGAGACACCTGTATCGCGTAAGCATTGACCTATAGGAACGGGTCCTGGTTTTGTCGCGTGACTAACGCCCGCAATCAGTATATAAAGCAGTGTTGCACCAACGTCGACCAAATTAAGGAGATTTTTGCACTACTCTGATTCATGACGGGCCGTATTTAATGCGGCCGCCTTCTTTGATTTCTTAACCGGAAACCAGTTTATACAATTATGGCCCGAATTTTGCATTTGAAGATTAGGCTGTGTTAATAAAACCACAATGTGTGCTACAAACAACAATGTCTGAAAATTGGTTTTTCTCAGTCATTGGATTTTTAATTTAGAATCAAGCTAGACTTCCCGGATAGCTGCTATCCGGGAGGCCTTAAGCTCCCGACAAAAGGCGATACTTATGCTGACTCACCACAAAAAACATCATGGCTGGCCGTTGACCTTGTGCAGCGCCCTGCTTTGCTCATCACTGGCGCAAGCGGACGACAAAGGCGCGATTGAAAGCCTGACTGGTTTCAACATTAATGAAACAGCACCCTTGAAAGACCTGGGCATCAATGTCGGCGGCTGGGCTACAGCAGGTATCGCCGGCAATCCCGATGACCCTGAAAGCAGAACGAACGGCCCGGTCACATTCAACAACCGCGCCAACGAATTCAATGCCCACCAATTGTACGGTTTTATAGAAAAAGCCGTGAACGAAGAAGGCGGCAAGTGGGATCTGGGGTTCCGGGCCGATATCGTTTACGGCATAGATGCTTTTTATACCACGCAAGCCAACTTTGACGACAACCTGATTTCGGACGGCTCTTCGCGCCTTTACAAGCTGGCCTTCCCTCAAGCCTATGCCACGGTTTTCGCACCGATAGGCAACGGCATCACTACCAAGATCGGCCATTTTTACACCATTATCGGCAATGAAGTTGTCACCGCGCCGGATAATTTCTTCTTCTCTCATGCCTACACCATGCAATATGGCGAACCGTTCACGCATACCGGCATCCTGTCGTCCTACCCTGTCAACAAGAACATCAGCATCACGGGCGGCGTCGTGTCGGGATGGGATTCATTCTTCCAGGAGCCGGCCAACTTCCTCGGCGGCGTTACCTATACGACTGACAATGAAAGAACCTCCGTCGCCTTCTCGCTGATCACCGGCGACGTCAACAAAGACGACGAACACAACCGCACGATGTACAGCATCGTATTAAACCATGACATTACCGACAGCCTGCATTACACACTGCAGCACGATATGGGCATAGAGGAAAAATCACTAGGCGCCGACTCGGGCAAATGGTATGGCATTAACCAATATCTGACTTATGACATCAATGAGCAACTGGGCGCGGGCATGCGTCTTGAATGGTTCCGCGATGAAGACGGCTTCAGGGTAAACGGCAACAGCGACCACTATCTGGCCGCTACCGTGGGCCTGAATTATTCTCCCATGTCCTGGCTGACGCTCCGTCCTGAAGTCAGATATGACCATTCAACCGAAAACGCAGCCTATAACGATGGCTTCAGCAACGACCAGGTGCTGATTTCGGCTGATGCAATCGTTCACTTTTAAAAACCCGAACAGACGGCACAAGGATGTGCCGTCCATTCACCCGGCACACTAACATGGGACTTGTTCAGCCCATAAATTTAGTGGCTAAGCTATTAAAAAAAAGGTATGTTATGACGTTTGCCTTAATAATAATCCCTCAAAAAATCATCCAGGAGACGCGATAAATGTCTGTAGAAAAAGTGCTTAAAATGATCGAAGAAAACGACGTGAAGTTCGTCGATTTTCGTTTTTGCGATACCCGCGGTAAAGAACAGCATGTGACTTTCCCGGCTCATACCGTCGACGAAGATACTTTCGAAGAAGGCAACATGTTTGACGGGTCATCCGTTGCCGGCTGGAAAGGCATCAATGAATCCGACATGATCCTGATGCCTGATCCGACTACCGCGGTCATGGATCCCTTCTTTGATGACAATACCCTGATCTTGCGTTGCGACATCATCGAGCCGAACAACATGCAAGGTTACGAGCGCGACCCCCGCTCCATCGCCAAACGCGCGGAAGCCTATTTGCAATCAACCGGCATCGCCGACACCGCTTTCTTCGGGCCTGAAAACGAATTCTTTATTTTCGATGACGTCCGCTGGAGTTCCGACATGAGCGGTTCCTTCTTCAAGGTCGACTCCCAGGAAGCCGGCTGGAACTCGGAAAAAGTCTATGAAGATGGCAATATTGGTCACCGTCCCGGCGTTAAAGGCGGCTACTTCCCCGTCCCCCCTGTCGATTCGTTCCAGGACATGCGCTCTGCCATGTGCCTGACGCTGGAAGAGATGGGCATGACGACTGAAGTCCATCACCACGAAGTGGCAACCGCGGGCCAATGCGAAATCGGCGTGAAATTCAATACGCTGGTTAAAAAAGCCGACGAAGTCCTGAACTTGAAATATGTTATCGCCAACATCGCGCATGCTTATGGCAAAACAGCCACTTTCATGCCTAAACCGCTGGTCGGCGACAACGGCAGCGGCATGCACGTGCATCAATCCCTGAGCAAGGGCGACACCAACCTGTTCTCAGGCGATCTATACGGCGGCCTGTCCGAAACGGCCCTGTATTACATTGGCGGCATTATCAAACACGCGAAAGCCCTGAACGCTTTCACGAACGCGTCAACCAACAGCTACAAACGCCTGGTTCCCGGCTTTGAAGCACCGGTCATGCTGGCCTATTCCTCGCGCAACCGTTCCGCGTCCATCCGCATTCCTTACGTACAAAATCCCAGAGGCCGCCGTATCGAGATACGCTTCCCTGACTCGACCGCGAACCCCTACCTGGCATTCTCAGCCATGCTGATGGCCGGCCTGGACGGCATCCAGAACAAAATCCATCCCGGCGATGCCATGGATAAAGACCTGTATGACCTGCCGCCGGAAGAAGAGAAAGAAATCCCGCAGGTTTGCCACGCCTTCGACCAGGCGCTGGATGCACTGGACAAAGACCGTGAATTCCTGCTCCAAGGCGGCGTATTCACTAATGACGCGATTGACGGCTACATTAAACTGAAAATGGAAGAAGTCACTCGTCTGCGCATGAGCACGCATCCTGTAGAATTTGATATGTACTACAGCTTGTAAGCTTTAACGCGCGTCCGACCAGATCGGACGCCATCAAGCCCATACAAAAACGCCCCATTTTGGGGCGTTTTTCGTTTACCCTCTTGCGTTACCCTTTTGCAACCTTATTATAAAGGCGGCGCAGTTCTGCCCGTTAGTTAAGACCATTTGCGAAGACCGCTTAAACACTCTCCGCTCATTATGGTCTGATAATTGCTATAAATTTAAAGTCCATAGTAAAAACAGCTCTTAGAGGAACCGTGTATAAATACATACTTGAACATCTTAACGAAGCCATTTTGCTGTTTGATCATGAGTTGAAACTCACCTACATCAATACCGCCGGCGAAATTTTACTGGCTGACAGCGCGCGCCATCTGGTAGGGCTCAGCGCCTACGAGCTATTCAAGTCATCCGATTCGGCCTTGCTCCTGAATTTACAACAATGCCTGGCGATGGAAGAGCCGCTGGTCGATCGCGAGCTGGCATTGGAGCGCATGTCGCAAACCGTGACGATTAATTTCAGCGCAACGCCGCTGCTAAAGGATCAGCAACAGACGGAAATCCTGGTGGAACTGCAGCAGGTCGACACCCATCTGCGCATATCGAAGGAAGAACAGCAATTGAGCCAGCAAAACACGGCCAGGCTGCTGGTCAGAGGCCTGGCCCATGAAATCAAGAATCCGCTAGGCGGTTTGCGTGGCGCGGCCCAACTGCTGGACCTGGAACTGCACGAACCGGAGCTCAAGGAATACACGCAAATCATCATTGCCGAGTCGGACCGGCTTCAGGGCCTGATGGACAAAATGCTGGGGCCCAACAAACTGCCCAACAAAAAAGCCTTGAACATTCATGAAGTGCTTGAGCGCGTCAGACAACTCGTGCAGGTCGAAGCCAGCGGCGGCCTCACGGTTCGATATGACTACGACCCCAGCATCCCCGAAATTCAGGCCGACAAGGACCAGTTGATCCAGGCCATCCTGAACATTGCCAGAAACGCCGCCCAAGCGATGGATGGCAAAGGTGAAATCATGATCAAAACGCGCATACACAGGCAGATGACCATCGGCCGTAAACGTTACAAATTGACGGTCAAGATCGACATTATCGACTATGGCCCCGGCATAGAGGCCGACATGCTGAACCAGATCTTTTACCCGATGATCACCGGGCGCGCGGAAGGCACCGGACTGGGTTTGTCGATCGCGCAAGCCCTGATCAACCAGCATAACGGCCTGATTGAATACCACAGCGAACCTGGCCATACCGTGTTTTCGATTTTCTTACCCGTGGAGTCCGGCCATGAATAATCTGGAAACGGTCTGGATCATCGATGATGACAAGTCCATACGCTGGGTGCTTGAAAAAGCGCTGGAAAAAGCCGCTATCGCGACACGCAGCTTTTCCAACGCGAAAGAACTGCTGACGGCCCTGCAGCATGACCTGCCCAACGCGCTGCTGACTGATATCCGCATGCCCGGCATGGATGGCCTGGAATTGCTCGACAAGATTCAGCACAGCCATCCTGACCTGCCGGTTATCGTCATGACCGCGCACTCCGACCTGGAAAGCGCCGTCTCGGCATTCCACGGCGGTGCCTTCGAATACCTGCCCAAGCCCTTTGATATCAAGGAAGTCGTCGATCTCGTGCATCGCGCCTGCGTGCATAGCCGTCAACAGCAGGAACGGGCGCGCGGACACGAAGAAACCACCCTGATAGAAACGCCGCCGGAAATCATCGGCGAGGCACCGGCCATGCAGGAGGTGTTCCGCGCCATCGGCCGGCTGGCCCGTTCCCATATTACCGTACTGATCAACGGCGAATCGGGGACCGGCAAGGAACTGGTCGCCAAGGCCCTGCACCGGCACAGTCCCAGAGCCCAGCAACCGTTTATCGCCCTGAACATGGCCGCCATTCCGAAAGACCTGATGGAATCGGAACTGTTCGGCCATGAAAAAGGCGCTTTTACCGGCGCGCAGGCTCGACGGGCCGGCCGCTTCGAGCAAGCCAACGGCGGCACGCTATTTCTGGATGAAATCGGCGACATGCCGGCCGAGCTGCAAACACGCCTGTTGCGCGTGCTGGCCGACGGCGAGTTTTACCCGGTCGGCTCCCATGCCTCCGTTAAAGTCGATGTGCGCATTATTGCCGCCACGCACCAGAATCTGGAAACCCTGGTCAACGAAGGCCGTTTTCGCGAGGATTTATTCCACAGGCTGAACGTCATCCGCATTCATATTCCGCCGCTGCGCGACAGGAAACAGGATATTCCCTTGCTGCTGCGCCATTTTCTGACCCAGGCCGCGCACGAGTTGAATACCGAAGTCAAAACCCTGAAACCCGAAGCTGAGGCGTTTTTGAGTTCGCTGGATTGGCCCGGCAACGTGCGGCAACTGGAAAACAGCTGCCGCTGGCTGACGGTTATGGCATCGGGCCGCGAAATCCACATCCATGACCTGCCGCCTGAACTGCTGCACACCCAGACGGAAAAAGAGGCGTCTCATACCGATTGGCAATCGCTGCTGAGAACCGCGGTGGATCAGCAACTAATGACCAAAACGCCGGAAGTGGCCAAACACATTATTCCGGCCGTTGAAACGCTGTTGATCAAGGCCGCGCTGGACTTCACCCATGGCAAGCGCCACGAGGCCGCGATCATGCTCGGCTACGGGCGAAATACCCTGACCCGCAAGATTAAGGAACTGGGCATAGAGGAGGAATAACATTAACGGCACAAATTGCAGGCTGGGCTGGTAAATCCGTCATTCGAAGCCGCCAGTGCCGGGTTTCCGCTAAAGCGCCATCCCAGCCTACGCTTGCTGGCCTTATGCCAGGCATGGCGCATGTACACCGACAATTTCAGTCGCCTGTCGATGCGTAAGTTCCAGGGCAAATGGTAGAGCTGTAGGGCGGGTTAGACGCGCAAGCCACTATGTCATCAGTTTTCACCCGATCTTTATGCGCGTCGTAACCCGCCTTCCGGGTTTCCAAGCAATAAGGAAACATCCCTGCGGGATGAAGCCAATGATTACCGACTGCCCGTTGAAAGCGGCTGCCGCCCCCGGTTACCGCTGGCGGACTGCGGCCAGGATCAGGTCCTGATCCAGCACGATCAGCATTTTTCCAGAGGTGTCGCTTTCAGGAATATTAACCAATGACTTTACATAGCCTCCGTCGCCCCGCAGCAATTTATTGACCGGCTGGATCTGCATTTTTTCAAAGGCGGGCACGGCATCAAGCCCATCGACCAACAGGCCAATCGGCCCCATTTGCGTCCGCACAACGATAACGGCGCCCGCGTTTTTTTCCTGTCGCTCCCGATCCGCGGGCGGCTTATTGGTCAGAATCCGGCCGTCAATAACAAGCACCGGGACTTTTTCGTTGATGCCGTCGGGGCTTTTATCGCAATACATGATGCTGCCGACAATGTAGGATTTCACGCCGGGCAGACGATTGATCTGCGCCACATCCACGGCTTCCAGCACATCCGCGGCATTAAACGCGTAAACCTCCGGACCGATATGAAACGTGGCGAGATCGATGATTTCGCCGGTTATCGGCTCTTGCGGGTAAAGGATGACTTGCCGTTGTTCGGAGCCGGCGATTTCGGCTTTCTCGCCGATGGGAATAAACACGAAGGCCGCCACATCATTATGATAATCACCCGTGGTTTTAAACTCGCGATATCCTCTGGAGGAGTAACAGCCGACGGCATAGTACTTTTTTTTATAAAGCACGATTTTGGCTTTTCCCGCGCCTTCCTGCAGTTCGACAAATTCCGGGGCAATCCAGAACATGTCCCCCGTTTTGAAATGGGCCTCGTCGGTCGACGCGATAATACGGCCGCTGAACCGCTCGACAAAGAGCCCGAAGGCTCCCGGCTTATCGGGCAGGCAATCCTCCAGCATGTGCTTGAATTCAGGAGTGGAGTCAAACACGATACCGATACCGCCCACTACCTTGTTCAAATCATCAATATGGCGGATCGCGGCATTATAAATATAAGTGGGCTTGCCCTCGTACAGCCAGGACTCCTCAAACGGCGACACCCGGTATGCCTGCGGCGAGCGCAAGGCAAAAGTCTCCTGCGTATAGGCGGCGTTGACCTTTCTGCCCAAAGCCTCGACGGGGTCGTCATGCAGATTGGACTCGGCCACTACAGTCCCTTTGATGTCATAGATAAAAAGGCGCGTGTAGACCGTGTAGAGCTTATTGATATAGATCAGAATATCAGTCATTTTCGCCTTGTCCTCGGGGCTCAGACGGCCTTCGGACAGGATGCGCCGGATTTCCGACGTCAGCGCCCACCAGCGGCAATCATTGCTGCGCTCGTACAGGTTGCGATCCATGATATCAATCATGAGCCGGGCGATGGATTCGGCATTTCGCAGTTCAGAGGTAATCATCGTAACATGCAGCTTGCTGCTGGAATCTGCAAGCGCCTGAGCCGTGCGCGCGCCCATTGAGCGGATCTGTCTCAGGATCGCCTTGAGCGACAAAGGGTTGCCGTATTCGTTCGTCGCCATGACCTGGCCGTTCCAGATGACGCGGTGCAAAAACAGGTTGATGCCTTCGGCGGCGCCGGCAATGATGCTGGACAGTTCGGGAGCCAGCGAGTCGCCATGCCGAAGAATTTCGGCATTGATCTCCCGGTCGGATGCGGAACAACCGAACGCCGACTGCAATGGAACCATGGCATGTCCGTACCATTCCTGCCCGGCATACCCCTGATAGGGACGCCCCCTGTGCGTTACCGACAGGTATTCGCGGCCGGCAAAGTCAGTCAGGCCGTAGACATCATCTTCCGGAACGGCTTCGATGACGCGGCCAAGCGGCACATGATCGGGGTCGCTCGTGGCGATCACCACGGAGTCGGCATCCAGCAGCAACATGACGGCTTTGTCGCCTTTCTTTTGCAGGCTGCGGAAAATGCCCTCCATCTCGTTATCGAAACGGAATGACAGGCATAAAACGCCAATCACCGAGTCGTCGGCCGGATCGACGATCCGTTTGGAATAGATGAGCGCCCGGTCCATGCCGGGCCGCAGAGCGGTTTTACCAAAGGTTTCGACATAATCCTCCGGTGAATTCAAGGTCCGCTGAACGATAGGGCCAAAAAGCCCGCGAGAGACGGCCGGCGTATCGCGGTCAAGCCTGGCGAGTACATGCTGATTGGCATCCAGAATGATAATGTCATCGTATACGGTATATTTTGAACCATATTCGTCAAGCAGTTGATTGATCGAATCCGCATTTGCCGCCTCGGCTTTCGCGGAGGCCAGCACAAAATTGCATATATCGGCATTGGTCGCCAGAAAGCCGATATCGGCGGTACGCTCATAGAGATTTCGAACCAGAATGTCGACCGACACCTGGGCCTTGGATTCAAGTTCGAGACAGGTTTTGTTGATCTCCTCGGACACCAGCTGGCCGGTCAATTTGCTTTCAAGCTCGCCAAAACCTTTTTTTGTGGCTTCCATCGCCGGCAGTATGGTTGCGGCTTCTTTGGGGCAACTGATTTCGGCAATGGCGGAAATCAATCCCCAGGTTCCATTCAAATCACGGAGTATTTCCTTGCATTGGGTAACACTACGAATATAGGGAGAGAAAGTTTCAAACCGTTCAGCGTCCGACAACATATAATTTATCCTTAGGTATGCGTTAAAAATTAAGACAGGCACGGGTGGCACAAAGCAATATGCAAGCCATTTTGCCGTCCGGCATACGCAACCGAGGTTTAAACGGCAAGTGTTGAAGCCGGGATCTAAGAATGCGCACCAAAATGAGGCATTGATGGCTGGTATTGTGCGGATAACGGACGCCCCCTGCATGTCGCGCTTCGCCGGATTCCTGGAGATTTATTCCTTGGAAGGGACGGATCGGTGGATAGCCAGGCAATGGAATTTGGAATAGAAAAGATGTCAAAAAGCCGGTTACGACGCGTGGAAAGAGCTGGCGAGGATTGATGATTCGAGGGTTTGCGCGTCTAACCCGCCTTTACGGTTCGTCGCCAGACTCATTTGAGCACAAGTCTTGTAAGGATCGTTCAGTACCGGCTTAGGAACGGGCATGAAATAAAACCCGCGTGAGACAGGATTTCTGCTCCTGTTCAACGACTGCATGGATGCAGGAGTTATAAAATTCACATTCCTTAGGATCCAATTCTCAAAGCTGACATTATCAATAGCCGCCCAGGCCTCACAATACCCCTATCGCACGCCGCAGACGCAAAATGGCCAGCGCGGCATCGTAATTGGCATTGTTGAAGTTGTCATGCGAGGTAGTGCGCAGGTCTTCGGCCTTCAGTACGTCGGTATTGGTCGACAGGCCCTGCTGATAGCTGTCGGTGGTCACTTTCAGGTTTTCGTCGGCCTGTTCGATGGCTTGACTGGTGACGACGATGCGTTTTTGCGTTTCCTGGCAATCCAGCCAGGCTTGCCGCACTTCCAGACCGATCATACTGGTCAAATCGTTGCGCTGTTCTTTCAGGGATATCGCTTGCCGGCTGATGGCATCACTTTGATGGCGTGTGCTGCCGTCGAACAGCTTCCACTTGACGCCGGCGTTGACCAGCCACATGCTTTCAGCGGCCTGGTAACGGTTTTCCTGATATTGATAGCCGCCGTTGATGGCGACCTGCGGCAATACACCGGCCTTGACGCTCTGCGCCTGTTGTTCCAGGGCTTCGATTTGCTGCGTCAGCACGGCCAGTTCGGAACGTTGCCTAGAGGCATTATTGCTCAGCTCTTTTAAGTCTTCCTTGGGCATTTCCGGAAATTGTTTAACCAGTTTGACCTCATCGGCAAGGTTGCGGTCCAGCAACCGGTTATAGCTCGCCTTGGCGATATCGAGTCGGTTGTCGGCCTGCACGACCTGCTGCTGTGCATTGACCAGTTCCACGTTCGCCGCCAGTACATCATTACGGGCCACCATGCCTTGCTCGAACAGGTTATTCACGTCTTCCACATGCGCTTTCAGACTGTCGACATGGCTTTGCATGAGCTGCAAGGTGCTTTCGGCACGCAACACCGCGATATAAGCCTCGGCCACCTGCATTTTTATATTCAATTGAGCCGTGGTTTCATTGTGCTGTGCGGCCTGGAGGGACGCTTCGGCGGCATTGATGTTGTGGCTGATGCGGCCGCCCGTATAAATAGGCAGCGTAGCAATGGCCTGCGCATCCATGTTGCCGGGCTGCTGGGTATTGAACTGAGCCGTTTGACCGTTTATCTGCGTCACAGCGCCCGGCGTTTCGCTACGTTGCGTATAGCCGCTGCTGACATTAAGCTCCGGTAGCCGCTGTCCCTGAGCCGAATCCAGCTGCTCTTCGGCGGCGGCCGTATCAGTTTTGGCTGCCTTGATCTGGTGGTTATTATCAATGGCGCTGCTCCAGGCCTGTTCCAGCGTTTCGGCCGATACGACAGGCGCGTACACACCCATTAAAACGCTGATTAGACTGGAGTACAGGTTGTTCTTATTGATCAGCATACAAAATGCCCCGCATATAAAAGGAAATGACTTGATTAATCACCCGATTTTTCTCGTCCGTCGAAGGCAGCGGTTTGATCGCCAACAGACAAGGCAAATACAGATCGCCTTTCAACAAATTGAAAAAGGCATTCGCGGCAAACGCCGGATCGGCAATGTTAAAACGGTCATCGGCATTCAACCGCCGCAGATAATCTTCCAGCCAGGTTAACGCCGGCAATGGACCGCTTTCATAGACTAACCGCCCCAGTTCGGGGAAATCGTGGCTCTCCGAGATAACGAGCCGGTAAATGGCCAGCGCGTCTTCCGCAAACAGCAAATCCATGAACGACGCGGCAATTTTTTTCAGGTTATTTTCCACCTCACCCGACTCGATGGCGGTCTCGGTCATGGTCTGCAATAACGATGTGCATAAGGCGGATACGACAGCGGCCAGCAGCTCAGGTTTGCTATCAAAATGATTATACAGCGTCGCTTTGGAAACGGGTGCGGCCTGCGCGATTCTTTCCATGCTGACGTTCCGGTAGCCGTGCGCCAGAAACATGCGCGTGGCGCCGTCAATAATGGCCTGCCGCTTGGGGTCAACAGATTCTGGGATCATTGCTGAAAGAAAACTATTTAATAATTAAACTCGATCAGCTAGACTAAACTAAACCGTTTAGTTTATCAAGGTAGTTTATGCCACGTTCCCGTTCCATTTTTTTAGGTTTGCTGATTACTGTTGTTATGGTAACAGCGATCGGCTATTGGATACTTGACCGCCGTCAATACGAAGCCACCGACAATGCCTATCTGAGATCCAATATCGTGCTGATCAGCCCCAAGGTACAAGGCTATGTGACAGCGCTGGCCATCGATGACAACCAGGCTGTCAAGCAGGGCGAGGTACTGGTCACGATAGATGATCGCGATTATCAGGCCAAGGTAGCTCAGGCCGAGGCCGACATCACGGCCGAACAGGCCCACATCCGTCGCCTTCAGGCCATGAAAATATCCCAACAGGCGCGCGTGGAAGCGGCCAGAGCCAACATAACCGCATCGAAAGCACGGCAAGAACAAACCAAAAAGGATTTAAAGCGCTTTACCAACCTGATCAACCGGGGCTCGGCGTCGGCCCAGTCCCTCGATAAAATTCAATCGGAATCCAAACAAACCACTGCTGAATTAAGAGCGATGCATTCGACGCTGGAAGCGGAACAAAATCAGCTTGCCACGCTTGATATTGAAATTGCCGAAACCGAAGCGCGCCTGAAAAATGCCCAGGCGCAATTGAGGCTGGCTGAAATAGAACGCGAACACACCAAGGTGCGCGCACCGGTCGACGGCATCATCGGCAAGCGCGGCGTGCAGCTCGGCCAATTGGTTCGCCCCGGGGTTACGCTGGCTTACCTGATAGAAAACCATAAAATCTGGGTCGAAGCCAATTTCAAGGAAACCCAGTTGGAACACATGCGCGCGGGACAAGCCGTATCGATCAAGGTCGATGCCTATCCCGAACTTGAACTGCACGGCAAGGTCGACAGCTTTGCGCCGGCCAGCGGTTCGGAATTCAGCATCCTGCCGGCCGAAAACGCCACGGGCAATTTCACTAAAATCGTGCGCCGGGTACCGGTCAAGATTGTCTTCGACGGCGGCCAGGACATCAGCCTGTTAAAGCCGGGCCTGTCGGTCGAAGCCCGGGTTAAAGTACGTTAAGACATGGCGGCGGACGTACAAAACCGGCCGGAGGAAACCCCGCTGACCCTGGCGCAGTGGATCGGATTTTTTAGCATGAGTATCGGCGTTTTCATGGCTGTGCTGGACATTCAGATTGTCGCCAGCTCGCTGAAGGAAATACAGGCGGGACTGTCCGCCACGCAGGATGAAATCGCCTGGGTGCAGACCTCTTACCTGATCGCCGAAGTCATTATCATCCCTTTGTCCGGCTGGCTGGCGCGGGTATTCTCGACGCGCTATCTGTATGCCATCTCGGCCGGCGGCTTCACGCTGGCCAGCCTGCTCTGCGCATTCGCCTGGAATCTGCCGTCCATGGTCATCTTCCGCCTGATACAGGGATTTCTCGGCGGCGCGATGATTCCTGTCACGTTCACGGTCATCTTCATCATGTTCCCGCCGCGCCTGCAGCCGGCCATGACCATCGTACTGGGCCTGATCGTGACGATCGCGCCTACCGTCGGCCCGATTCTGGGCGGCTACCTGACCGAGACCTACAGTTGGCAAGCGCTGTTTTTGATCAACGTGGTGCCGGGCATGCTGGTCTGCATTCTGGTCTGGCTGAACGTTGATATCGATCGGCCCGAATGGCATCTGCTGCAGAAAATCGACTTTATCGGCATCGCCCTGATCGCGATTTTCCTGGGCTGCATGCAGTTTGTCCTGGAAGAAGGCGTGCGCCATCAGTGGTTTGAGGACAATCTGATCATGGCGTTGACCCTCGTTGCCGTGGTCAGCGGCATCGCCATGCTGATCTGGGAGTTAAAAACACCGCATCCGATTATCGACCTGCACGCCTTCCGCAATGTCAACTTTGCCGTAGGCTGCCTGTACAGCTTCGTGCTGGGCATCGGGCTTTATACGATTACTTATCTGGTGCCGATTTACCTGGGCAGCGTCAAAGGCCTGAACAGCCTGCAGATCGGCTATTACCTGATGGTGGTCGGCTTGTTCCAGTTGCTGTCGGCGTTTATCGCAGGCCCCCTGGAGAAGAAAATGGATTTGCGCTGGATGCTGTGCCTGGGCTTTGGCCTGTTCGCGCTGGGCTGCTGGATGAATGCCGGCTTGACGGCCGAATCGGGCTACTGGGAATTCTTCTGGCCGCAGGCCATTCGCGGCACGGCGCTGATGCTATGCTTTCTGCCCATCAACACGCTGGCACTGGGCTTGCTGCCGGTCGAGGAAGTCAAAAACGCCAGCGGCCTGTACAACCTGATGCGGAATCTGGGCGGTGCGATCGGCCTGGCCGTGGCCAATACCCTGATCATTTATTTAACGAAAAGCCATTATGCGACCCTGCGCGAAGCGATGACAGCCACGCACTACCAGGGACAGGAGTTGCTGGAAGGTCTCTCCGAATCGATGCGCCAACTGAATCTGGCCGAACCCTCGGCGGCGGCATTAAAGCAGATCACCGCCCTGGCCTGGCGCGAGGCGGAAGTCATGACCTTCAACACGCTGTTCGAGATTATCGCCGTTATTTTTCTTGGCTCGCTGATCATCGCGCCATTCCTGAAAAAAGTGGACAGCGAGAAAGTCGGCACGATACAAATGGAATGATCCATTGAATCTGCAGCGGGACGGGGCTGCAAACCCCGTCCCGCTTGGAGCAATTTTAAAATCATCTTAAGTTCTTATACTGTAGAATCATTCATTTTTTCTCGACTATTATGACCGCCAGTCCATCCATACCGCGCCTCGCATTGACGCCGGGCGAACCCGCCGGCATCGGCCCCGATCTCTGCGTCCAACTCGCCCAGCAGGATTTGCCCTGCGAAATCGTCGCCATCGCCAGCCCTGACTTACTGGAACAGCGCGCCAGACAATTGGGCCTGACAGTCAGGATCAAAACGTTCGACAGCACGCTGCCGCCCAGCCCCCAGCAGGCCGGCAGCCTGACCGTGCTGCCCGTTGAGTTGGCGGAACCGGCCCAGTGCGGTCGGTTAAACCCGGCCAACAGCCGCTATGTGCTGAAAACCATCACGAAAGCGACCAAAGGCTGCCTGGAGGGTTTGTTTGACGCCCTGGTGACGGGCCCCGTGCACAAAGGCATCATCAATGACGCCGGCTTCCCTTTCAGCGGCCATACCGAATACATCGCCAACCTGACCGGCGGCCATCCGGTCATGATGCTGGCCACGCCCGGCCTGCGCGTGGCGCTGGTGACGACGCACCTGCCCTTGTCGGTGGTCAGCTCGGCCATCACCCATTCGCGGTTAAGAGCCGTGCTGCGCATACTGGACCAGGATCTGCGTTCGCGCTTCAAACTGGACAATCCCCGCATCCTGGTCTGCGGCCTGAATCCGCATGCCGGCGAGAACGGCCATCTCGGCCGCGAGGAAATCGACATCATCGAGCCGGTGCTCGACAACCTGCGCAAGCAGGGCATGAACCTTCAGGGGCCGCTGCCGGCCGACACCTTGTTCACGCCGAAATACCTGGCGACGGCTGACGCCGTGCTGGCCATGTATCACGACCAGGGCCTGCCCGTGCTCAAACACATGGGCTTCGGCCAGGCCGTCAACATTACGCTGGGCCTGCCGATCATCCGCACCTCGGTGGACCACGGCACGGCCCTGGATCTGGCCGGCACCGGCAAGGCCGAAATCGGCAGCCTGCACAGCGCCATACAAACCGCATTACTCATGGCAACCAACACGACTCGATAACATGGCCCACATACCACGCAAGCGCTTCGGTCAGAACTTTCTGCATGACCACCGGATTATCTATAACATTATCGCCAGCATCCAGGCCAGGCCCGGTGAGCACTGGGTCGAGATCGGCCCGGGCCAGGGCGCATTGACCGAGCCGTTGCTGAAAGAAGGCGTGCATCTCGATGTGGTCGAACTCGACCGGGACCTGGTCGCGCTGCTCAGGGAAAAATTCAAGCAACACGATCGCCTGCGCATACACAGCGCCGACGCCCTGAAGTTTGATTTCGCATCGCTGGCCGAAGACGGCCGGAAACTGCGCGTGATCGGCAACCTGCCCTATAACATTTCCACGCCGCTGATGTTCCATCTGCTGGACAATGCCGCCTGCATACAGGACATGCATTTCATGCTGCAGAAGGAAGTCGTCGACCGGATCTGCGCCGCGCCCGGCAGCAAAAAATACGGCAGGCTCAGCGTCATGATGCAGTATTACTGCGCGACAGAGCTTTTGTTTGATGTCCCGCCCGAAAGCTTCGATCCGCCGCCTAAGGTCATGTCGGCCATCGTGCGCTTGATTCCACACCCGCAACCGCCTGTTCAGGTCAGAGATGTCGCCAAACTCAACAAAGTCGTCACGCAGGCTTTCTCGCAGCGGCGCAAGACTTTGCGCAATTCCCTGAAAACATTGATTGCCGAGCAGGATATCGAAGCCTTGAACATAGACCCGACGCTACGGGCCGAAATGATTGCATTGAGCGATTTTGCCAAACTGAGCAATCTGTTACAGAACGACGCAGTATGATCTGCAACAATCCGTCATGCGGCAATATGCCACATTTAATTAACAATTACTTATTGCTAATATGTACTCAATTCTTGAGATGCAATCTCTTTTTGAGACTTTAGAATTAATCCTCCTCTTAAATGCGGCTTCTTAGTCGCATTTTTTTTTGTCTGATTTATTCATCCTCCCCTGCTGAGCGTCAAATAAATCCATCCCGGATTACAAAATACCATTAAAATTGGCTTAATTTTTGTCCGGAAAAAACACCTTCAAAAGTTAATACCTCCGGATCAGGCATAAACCACGGATTGCAGCTACACTCTACAATCTGGCTTTTATTAGTATTTTCCAACGCATTAAACACTGATACCGTGAAAAAAAACCCATTAAATAACACGGAGTTCCATGTTGTGGGCATGGGCGCTTCGGCTGGCGGCCTGGAAGCGCTGCAACAGTTTTTCGATGCCATGCCTCCCGATGCGGGGCTTGCCTTTGTCGTAGTCGTGCACCTGGATCCAAGCCACAACAGCCTGATGTCTGAACTGCTGCAAAAACACACGACGATGCAGGTCGCCCAGATTACAGACGGCATGCCGGTTGAACCGAACAGGGTCTACGTTATCCCGCCCGATAAAAGCCTGACTATTTCCGCTAAAAAGCTGTTTCTGGCGGAACGGGAATTCCCGCGTTACAGCCATTTACCCATCGATCTTTTCTTCCGATCGCTCGCTCAGGATCAGGGCGACAAAGCTATCGGCATCATTCTATCCGGCACCGGCTCCGATGGCAGTCTGGGGGTGACCGAAATAAAGGCCTCGAACGGGCTGGTGATAGTGCAGAATGAAGCATCCGCCCAATACAACGGCATGCCGAAAAATGCCATAAACACCGGCACGGGTGATTTTATATTGCCGCCCGGCGAGATGCCCATGCATCTGGTTCAATATACCCAGTTTCCCGGAAGCGCCAGGACACACGTTATTCAGCAACAGGAAAACACTGACGGTTTTTTGCAAAAAATATTTTTTCTGATCCGCGATCAGACCGGCCACGATTTTTCGCTGTATAAGAAAAACACCATTTTCCGGCGCATCGAACGGCGCATGCAATTGCATCAAATTACCCATATCGCCGATTACGTGGCTTTTTTGCATACCAGTGAGCAGGAAGTTATATCGCTGACCAGGGAATTGTTCATTGGCGTGACCAGTTTTTTCAGGGATCCCGAGGCCTATGACACGCTCCTGACCAGGATTCTGCCGGAGTTTCTTCAGCAAAAGCATCATGCTTATACATTGCGCATCTGGGTTCCCGGCTGCAGCACGGGGGAAGAGGCCTATTCACTTGCCATCATCATTCAAGAATGCCTGGACACCTTAAAGCACCATCTCAATGTGCAGATTTTCGGCACCGATATTAATGAATCCGCGATTGAAACGGCCAGGCGCGGACTTTACCCGCCCGGTATCACCGCCGATGTGAGTCCGGAGCGCCTCAAACGTTTCTTTATCAAGGAAGGCGATAGCTACAGAATCCAAAAATCCATCCGGGAAATGCTGGTCTTTGCCGCCCAGAACGTCCATAGTGACCCGCCTTTTACCAGGCTGGATATCATCAGTTGCCGGAATCTGTTGATTTATTTCAAGCCGGAATTGCAAAAAAAAATACTACGGACATTTCATTACAGCTTAAAAGAAGACGGTATTATGTTTCTGGGCCCTTCGGAAACAACCGGGCAATCCGATCATTTTTTCACTGTGCTGGATAAAAAATGGAAAATCTTTCGTCGTGTTCAGTCAACCGACACCCTGCCCCGGGCCTTGCCTCCCCGGGGAGCGGCGGCGCCTGTCGTCACCGATGAGTCTGAAAAAATGCCCAGTGTCGTTCAAAAAGCGGAAGAATTGAGCATCATCCAATTGGTTGAAGCCATTCTCAGGCATAGTTCAGTGCCTCCCTGCGCGATCATCGACCACCATAACAATCTCATCTACGTCCATGGCAAACTGGGCAAATATCTGGAGCCCGCGCAA
Organism: Methylobacter marinus A45; assembly: GCF_000383855.1. Classification (GTDB taxonomy): domain Bacteria; phylum Pseudomonadota; class Gammaproteobacteria; order Methylococcales; family Methylomonadaceae; genus Methylobacter; species Methylobacter marinus. Next base: position 2,664,876 of record NZ_KB912877.1, on the reverse strand, counting down.
GGAAAAATCAGCGTCAATATCATGGAAATGGCGCGCCACGGATTAAAAGCCGACCTGCTCTCGGCAATTCACCGGGCGGCCCATACCCGCCAGAAAGTGCGGAAAAAAACCCGCCTTCTCCAGCAGGACCTCGGCCACGTCGGTGTGGATATCACTGTCAGCCCCATTCTGGAACATGCTTCCGTTCCGGGCCTGATGATGGTGACGTTTGAAGATGCACGGCCGGAAGCGCCGTTGAAACAGAAAAATACGCCGTCCCCACCGACCACGAAAAAAGCGATCGAGAGCCTGCGGCAGCAATTGCATTTCACCAAGGAACACCTGCAAACGACGATAGAAGAGTTGGAAACCTCCAATGAAGAACTCCAATCCGCTAACGAGGAATTGCAAAGCACCAATGAGGAACTGGAAACCTCGAAAGAAGAACTGCAATCATTGAATGAAGAGACCGTGACGGTCAATGCGGAACTGCAAAGCCGGATCGATGAATTGCAGTCCGCCAATGACGACATGAAAAACCTGTTTGACAGCACCCAGATCGCCACGCTTTTTCTGGACACCCGGCTCCGTATCCGCCGTTTTACCCCTAAAGTGAGAGAGCTCATCAATCTGGAAGCAACCGATACCGGGCGTCCGATTGCTCATTTCTCCTCATCGCTACAAAATCCGAATTTAACGGCCCTTGCCGGTGAAGTTTTGAAAACGCTCGATAAGCATGAATCGGAAATCTATGATGACCGGGGCCGCTGCTTTTATACCCGCATCCTGCCCTACCGCACCACTAACAATATCATCGATGGCGTCGTCATCACCTTTGAAGACATCACGCTTAGGAAAGAGGCCGAACAGGCCCTCATAAACAATGAAAGGCACTATAAGCGCATGATCGAATTCTGCCCCGTGCCGATGTGGGAAATCGATTTTTCCGCCATAAACCTTGCTTTGCAGGAACTTCGGCATCAAGGCGTCACAGATCTCGAGGCCTACCTGCATAAGCATCCGCGCAAGCTGGAAGCACTGTTAAAAAAGATGCATATTTGCCACATCAATAATGCGGCCATGCTATTATTCAAAGCAGATGACAAGGAAAAGCTGGCATTAAATATCCAGGCATTACTAACCCGGCACGGGCCCCAACCCTTTATAGCGCAAATACAGGCCATCTGGGACCGGAAGGACAAAATCAGCTTTGAATGCCATTGCGAAGACCTGCAGGGGAAGCCATTGATTTTAAACTTTGAATGGGTGGTTCCTCGCGATGAAGGACAATTAAACTACGACAACGTGATTGTGGTGCTGCCGCGGTTGCGTTAAGGATTGGGTCGCAAATAATGTTCCTGTTTAAACATAGGATATGCCGGCGGCAGGAGGCGCATCATTCGCGAGCGATGCGCTTCACTGCGCCGCCTGGAGCGCCTGCTTTTGGCCGGCACATCCTGTGCAGGATTATAATTTCAGGCAGTCATTTTTAGCCAAATTCTAACAAAAACTATCGACGCACTAAGCTTGACCTCCATGATAAGCAAACCGGATAAATTCTACGCACTCAGGAAGCGGGCCGAAGAATTATTAGTCGCGCCTCATTCATCGTCGGCTTCTTATTCCCTGGCTGAATTCCGCGACCTGCTGCATGAACTCGACATGCATCGCATCGAATTGGAATTACAAAACGATGAACTGCTTAAAGCTCAAAGGCAACTCCAGGACACCAACCAGGAATATCTTGATTTTTATAACTTTTCCCCGGTCGGTTACCTCACCCTGGACAGTAATGGCATCATTCTTAAAGCCAGCATGACGGCGGCCGGCATGTTCGGCAGCGACAAACAGGCCATTATTACCAAACCCTTTTCTGATTTTGTGCTGGATGCCGATCAGGATGTCTTATATTTCTATCGTCAAGCCCTGTTAAACCATAAACGTGCGCAAAGCTGCGAATTACGCTTGTGCAGGAGCAACGGCCAGTATTTATGGGTCAAACTGGACGGCCTGTTTCAAACAGCCCCGGAAGGGCATGATTTCAGGCTGGCGCTCACTGACATCAATCATTTAAAGGAAACAGAAGCCCTGTTGAGCAAAAGCGAAGCGAATTTACGCGCCATTTTCGATAACGTACTCGACGGCATTATCAAGATTGACGAACAGGGTCTGATCGAATCGACCAATACCGCCATTGAGCATATTTTCGGCTTTTCCACTGAGGAATTGTCCGGAACCGTCATCAGCAAATTAATACCCAAACTCGATTGGCGGGCATATAAAAGCCGGCTGTCCCACTGCCAGGACGGCGGCAAAAGCCGGTTCAGCGGCCTCAGATGCGAACTGGAGGGCTTGAAAAAAGACGGGGCGTGGTTTCCTGTCGATCTTGGCATCAGTGAAATCAGCAACGATCAGCCCAGCTGCTTTATTATCACGGTCCACGACATAACCGAACGCAAGCAAACGGAGATCGCCCTGCAGCAGGCGGATTGCCGGAAAAACGAATTTTTGGCCATGTTGGGACACGAACTTCGAAATCCATTGGCGCCCATCCGCAATGCCGTACAAGTCTTGAAAACCCAGAGCTCAACCAGCCCAACCCTGGACTGGTGCCTCAAAGTGATTGACCGGCAAGTCGGCCATATGGCGCTGCTGCTCGATGACTTGCTGGATGTCGCGCGCATCATGCAGGACAAAATCACGCTTAAAATTGATCATGTTGACTTCAACGAGATTATCGATAGCGCCATAGAGACCAGCTATCCAATGATTCAATTGCGCCAACAGGAACTGCTCACGTCGCGTCCCGACACACCGATGTGGGTCGAAGGCGACCGCGTCCGCTTGACCCAGGCGCTGTCCAACCTGCTGAACAACGCCGCCAAATACACCGATATAGGCGGCAAGATCATGCTGACGGTAACGCAGGAAGCAGAGGACCTGGTCATTCAAGTGCAGGATAACGGGGCCGGTATCGCGCCGGAGATACTGCCTCACATTTTTGACCTGTTCACCCAGGCCGACTCGTCCCTGGCCCGCTCCCAAGGCGGCCTGGGCATTGGGCTTACGCTGACGCGCAGGCTGGTCGAAATGCATGGCGGAACGATCAGCGCCTCCAGCGCGGGCAATCAGCAAGGCAGCGAATTCACACTGCGCCTGCCGCTATTCAATGCGCCTTCCATTCCCCAACCCGAGCCATCAGAACCCGTTCCGGCAGCGGCCAAACTGCGTATTCTGCTGGTGGACGACAACGCCGATGTCGCCGAAAGCCTTGCCCTGCTGCTGGAAATACAAGGGCACGAGCTCGATACCGCCGATTGCGGATTGAAGGCAATAGAGATGGCACAGACTTTCCGGCCCCAGGTTGTCCTGCTGGACATCGGCCTTCCCGATATCAATGGCTACGAGGTTGCCAAACGGTTGCGCAAGCTGCCTGAAACGCGGCGGGCGTTCCTGATCGCCATCAGCGGCTATGGCCAGCCTGAAGACCTTGAACAATCAAAATCCGCCGGCTTCGACCATCATTTGCTCAAACCCGTGCATCCGTTGAAGCTGTCCAGTTTGCTGACTTCTGTAGAGGCTGAAATGGACGCTGTTGTCCGTTAGCGCGGGGTTATTTCATTTTTATTAACAGGACCTCGATAATCGCCTTTTTTACTTGATATGGACAATCGCCGATCCTGTGACTTTTGCCTGTATCGATAACGCATCGGTACCGGAAGATTCGCGATGGTGCCCTAACGGACCGGGCTTTTCCGGCTTCACCCGACCGGAAACATCAAGTAAATGTCATGCATTTTTGAAATATGGTTAAATACCAGAACTGAACAGCGGCTGACAGCTTCGTCATATTTTGCGAAATGCGGCAGAACGCAGCCCACAACAGAGACACCTTATGTCCAGCTTACAAACGAAACCGGCGCGATGACCTTAAGCATTAAACCGGCATTCGAATTCCCAGACTCCATTCGACAGTCAATCCATAGCATTTGCGTTGGGACAGCTTAGGCCAATTTCCATCATGCTCGATCACTCGTCATTTTTTATAAGGCATACATTATGGCTACCCAACTTGAAATTCTACTGGACAAAATTAAAGACCTGGAAAATGAACTGGTTGAGGAATTACAAAAACAACAGGAAGAATTTTCATACGAAATCAGAAAACGTCGCGTTTATTTTGAAAAAAATGTCATTATCCGGCACAAGGAATATGCCAAACGCTTGCTCAGCTATATAAGCGATGCCCCGCTTAAACACATCCTCAGCGCGCCCCTGATCTGGAGCTGCATCATCCCGGTAATACTGCTGGATGTGACCGTCAGCATCTACCATTGGGTGTGTTTTCCTCTATACGGCATCCCGAAAGTTAAACGGCAAGACTATATCGTCTTTGACAGGCAATACCTCAACTATTTGAATATGGTGGAAAAAATCAATTGCGCCTACTGCAGTTACGTTAACGGACTGTTTGCCTATTTGCAGGAAATAGCCGCACGCACTGAACAGTTCTGGTGCCCTATTAAACACGCCCGGCGCATCAAAAGCCTGCACAGCCGTTACCAGAAGTTCATCAGTTATGGCAGCGCCGAAAAATATCGGGCTGAAATCGAAGCCGTCCGGCATGATTTTAAGGATTTGCAGTAAACTCAAGCTGTCCCGTCGAGTTCACGCATGGGAAGCATACTCACCTCAAACTGCGACAATCTGACACGCGACAATCCGTCACATTTTATCCTTTAGCGTTTATCGCTAATATAAGCCCAATTCTTGAGATGCGATCTCTTTTTAGAGACTTTAGAATTACTCCTTCTTAATGCGGCCGACAAGCCGCATTTTTTTTGCCTGTTTTATAAACGATGCCCCGGCGCGAAACACCGCCCGCCTGCCATACCCGACTTCAAAACACCACTATCATTGCCCATGATAGCCAGTCCGCAAGCGTACGGACAAATTCCGTCGCACGGCCCTGTACTTGCGCTTCGCCTACGAATAAGGATATCCTGATCAATACTGATCGACCGCTCTCTGTAACCAGTCCTGAGCGTCGCTGTTACAGCGCGTGGCAACACAGATTAAATTGCTTATCACCTCTACAAAATATTTTGGTATTTTCTCTGGCATTGTTAATAATATCCGCTGTTTTCTTGTAACGTCCCAACAAGCATTGAGGTAACACCATGACAACAGTAGCAGACCCCATTATTGGTAGCTGGTATAAAGACGTCGAGAACAATCTGATGTTTAAGGTAGTTGCCATTGAGGAAAGCGACGATTCGATTGAGGTCCAATACTACAATGGCGATATCGGCGAATATGACCATGACAGCTGGTATAGCTCAACCTTCGATTATATCGAAGACCCTGAGGACTGGAGCGCGCCTTTCGATGATCTCGAGAACGATGACCTGGGTTATTCGGATCCCGACGATCACCGACGCAACCCTGACGGTATGGATATTGACGATTATCTGGATTAATTAGGAATTATCATATGAAAATGAGTCCCCGGGAATTTCTGGACTGGCAATCGAAAAGCATCACCCTGCTGGCAATGTCCGGTGCGGGAAAAACCACATTAGCCAATAAGTTGCCGAAGTCCAAATGGTTCCACTATTCCGGCGACTATCGGATAGGCACAAAATATCTGGAAGAGCCGATTCTTGATAATATCAAGCGCCAGGCCATGAATGTGCCGTTTCTGCGCGAGTTGCTGCTGTCCGATTCCATTTATATCTGCAACAAGATAACCGTGGATAATCTCGCGCCGGTATCGACTTTTCTCGGCAAGCTCGGCAATCCCGAACAGGGCGGATTATCCCTGCGGGAATTCAAGCGCCGGCAAAAGCTGCATCATCAGGCTGAAATCGCCGCCATGAAAGACGTGCCTGAATTTATCCACAAGGCCGAGGACATCTACGGTTATAAAAACTTTATCAATGACGCCGGGGGCAGCGTTTGCGAACTGGACAGCCAGGAAGTACTCGAAACCCTGGCCAGGCATACCTTGATCGTTTACATCAAAATCCCGCCGGCCATGGAACAAACTATTATTGAACGGGCCAAAACCGATCCCAAGCCGCTCTATTATCGGGAAGCATTTCTGGACGAAAAACTGTCCGAGTTCATGTCGCTGAAAGGCTACTCCGATCCCAACATTATACCGCCGGATGAATTTGTCACCTGGGTTTTCCCGGAACTGTTCAAGTCCCGGTTGCCCCGCTACGAAGCTATTGCCGAACAGTATGGCTATACCGTGGATGCGCGTGATGTCGCCGAAGTGAAAAACGAAGACGACTTCATCCGGCTGATTGCCGATGCGATTGCCAAACAGCAATCCAATTAATGAAGAAAAATTATGCCATTAGTCGCTCATTCTGACTTACCGACTTTCCAGCGTCTTCGCGAAGAAGGCGAGGAAATCCTGGCGCCGGATCGCGCCAGCCAGCAGGACATCCGGGAAATGCATATCGGCCTGCTCAATATGATGCCGGACGCCGCGCTGGAAGCCACTGAACGGCAGTTTTTCCGGCTGGTCGGCGCCTGCAATCAAATCACGCAATTCCATGTCCACCCTTTTACCATCGACGGCCTGCCGAGAGGTCCCGAGGCGCAGGCCCATATCGACAAATACTACGAACCGTTTGAAAAAATCAAGCAGGACGGCCTCGATGCACTGATTATCAGCGGCGCTAACGTCAGCCATCCGAGATTGCCCGAAGAAGACTTCTGGCAACCGCTGACGGAAGTTTTTTCCTGGGCCAAGGAAAACGTGACCTCGGTGCTTTGCTCCTGTCTCGCCACCCATGCCCTGATTCAATACTGTTACGGCATCGAACGCACGCGCCTGCCGGCAAAACGCTGGGGCGTCTTTGCCCATAAGGTCACGGACCGCAAACATCCTCTGGTGGCGGAAATCAATACGCGCTTTGATGTGCCCCATTCCCGCTTCAACGAAATATTCCAAAGCGACATGGAACGGCACGGACTCAAGGTCCTGGTCGTCAGCGAGGAAGCGGGCGCGCACCTGGCCGTCAGCCCGGACGGCTTTCGCATTGTTTACTTCCAGGGACATCCCGAATACGACGACATCAGTCTGCTAAAAGAATACAAGCGGGAAGTCATGCGTTTTTACCGGGCCGAAATCGATGAATACCCGCCCTTTCCCGAAAACTATTTCAATACTTACACCCGGCAGGTGTTTACCGATTATGAACAGCACGTCAGGTCCGCCAGAAAAGCCGGCCGGACACTGGATGTCTTTCCTGAAGCCCTGGTTCTGGAGCATATCGATAATACCTGGCGCGATACGGCCAAGGCCGTGTTCAATAACTGGCTCGGGAAAATCTATCAACTAACCAACCAGGACAGGCGCCTGCCCTTTATGGACGGCATCGACCCTGGGAACCCTTTGGGCCTGTAGATGCATGAGGAATTTTTACAGCAAGCCATCGATCTGGCCGTCAACAACGCCATCACCGGCCAGGGCGGCCCTTATGGCGCGGTCGTGGTTAAAGACGATCAGGTCATTGCCGCCAGCGCCAACGGCGTCACCCGCACGATGGACCCTACGGCACACGCGGAAATCATGGCCATCCGCATGGCCTGCGAGAAACTGAATGATTTTCAGCTGCGCGGCTGCATCCTGTATACCAGTTGCGAGCCCTGCCCCATGTGTCTGGGCGCCATTTACTGGGCCAGAATGGAAAAAGTTTATTTCGGCTGTACGCGCCAAGAAGCCGCCGCCGCCAATTTTGACGACAGCTTTATCTATGACCAGATTGCCGTGCCGCCGTCTGAACGCAGCATTGCCATGCTGCATTTAAACCTGCCCACCGCCCGGCAGCCGTTTGACATCTGGATGACCAGCAATCTCAAGGTGCCTTATTAAGGCTTTGCTCGTCAATAATGTCCCTGTTTAAACATAGAATGTGCCGACGCCAGGAGGCGCACTTGTGCCCTTTAGGGTATCGTTCGCGAGCGATGCGCTTCACTGTGCCGCCTGAAGCGCCTGCTTCTGAACGGCACATCCCATGCGGGATGCTGATTTCAGGAAGTCATTTTTAGCCAAATCCTAAGCGCCGGGTCGTAAAGCTTCGATGGCCGATCAGGCGGCCCGCCGGCCGCCCGTCCTGTCCGTTCTTTATTGCTCGGCCACTTTGATCAGCCAGCCGGTCTGGTCGTCGCAGCCCAGCACCGCCTTTACGTGCGCATTGATTCTGACGTAATTGCCGTTAAACGCCGCGGGCAGTTTGGCCCTGATGCGATGAAAGCTGGAGTTGCTTTCGACGGTAAACGGAATTTCCTGGTTCTTGGCCGTCAGTTTAAGCGTATTAGGGTCTGACCACGGCGATATCATAAACGACAATTCCGACTCAGGCGCGACTTCAACCCGCTCAGGCGCTTTATAGATAGGGAGATTAAAATTCATGAACTTGGGTTTTTTACAGATCACTTCTGTTTCGCCCTCGCTGCTGTAAGCGAGCGCCGCGCCGTTAAAAAGAACCGCGGCCATGAACAACGCGGCGTTTAATGGTTTTTTTATCTTCATATATCTTCCTCAACAGGGGGCATTGTTTGTATAGTAATCACCCGCCTTCACTTTAATTATTTTTTTATTGAAATTCAACTGGATTGCGTATTTTGCCGGTCGGTTCCGGCGACTATGTTATGCCAGTTTACCGGCAGTTGTGCTATCGCCCTCATGCGTATTTATCGCTGATCGACGATTTGAAATAATGCAGGATGCCGCTTTTATCCTTCGCACAAACGCGATGATGTTTAGTACAATAGCGGCCATCCAACCAACACATTATTAGCAAGAGAACATCACATTGAGCGAACAAAATCAAGACAGCTTGAATTATAAAAGCGCCGGCGTCGATATTGAGGCCGGCAATGCATTAGTTGAACGCATCAAGCCTATTGCCGCCAGAACCCGCACGGCGGGCGTAATGGCGGGTCTGGGCGGATTCGGCTCGATGTTCGAACTGCCGCTGGACCGTTATAAAAACCCGATCCTGGTTTCCGGCACCGACGGCGTCGGCACCAAGCTGAAGCTGGCCATCGAGTCCGGCATCCATAACACGGTCGGCATCGACCTGGTGGCCATGTGCGTCAACGACATTATCGTCCAGGGCGCGGAGCCGCTGTTCTTCCTCGATTATTTCGCGACCGGCAAACTCGATGTGGACAGCGCCGCCGCGGTCATTGAAGGCATCGGCAAGGGCTGCGAGCTGGCCGGCGCGGCGCTGGTCGGCGGCGAAACGGCTGAAATGCCCGGCATGTATGCCGACGGCGAATACGACCTGGCCGGCTTTTGCGTCGGCATCGTCGAGAAAAGCAAGGTGCTGGACGGCAGCAAGGTCAAAGCCGGCGACAAACTGATCGGCATCGCCTCGTCCGGCCCGCACTCCAACGGCTATTCGCTGATCCGCAAAATCATCGAACACAGCCAGGCCTCGCTGACCGATGATTTCCATGGCATTCCGCTAGGCGCCGCCTTGCTGGAACCGACGCGCATCTATGTCAAATCGCTGCTGGCGCTGCTGGACAAGATTGATGTCCATGCGCTCGCGCACATTACCGGCGGCGGCCTGACCGAAAACCTGCCGCGCGTACTGCCGGAAGGAATAAATGCGCGGATCGACCTGTCCGCCTGGCAGTTTCCGGACATCTTCCAATGGCTGCAGCGCCAGGGCAATGTCTCGCAAGCCGATATGCTGACCACTTTCAACTGCGGCATCGGCATGATCGTCTGCGTCGCCGCCGAGGATGAACAAGCCACGCTGGAAACGCTGGCGAGCCTGGGCGAAACCGTGTTCGCCGTCGGCGAACTGGTGCCGGCCGAGGGCAAACCTGCAGTGGTCTATCGCTAAGGAACGGGAATGAAATAAGACCCGCGATTGAGGCAGGATTTCTGTTCCTGTTCAACGACTGCATGGATGCAGGAGGTAGAGCACCAACAGTAGGCGCTTTAGGCGACGCATGGAGCAGTTGCCGAGGCGCGCAAACAGGCGCATAGCAAGCTATGTAACTGTTTGCGCAAAGCTTCCGCTCCTGCTCACGCCCCTTGCCTACATCCCTGTAGGCAACGCCGAAGAGGGACAGAAAGACGAGTCAATTGCGGGAGTTATAAAATTCACGTTCCTAAGATTGCGGAGGGCGGCAGCCGGCCGCCCTGTCCAAAAACCCGATTATCGCGGTTCCTGAAAAGCCGGATTCACTTGCGTCCCGCGGGTGTTCGGCCGGAAACGCCGCTCAGCCAGCTGTAGACCCGTTTGACGACCAACCCTTCATCGTGCGGATACCGATGGCCTTCGTCCTCAATCCTGACCTGCCGATAACTGCTATTGGCCTTCGCGGCCAGGCGGCGCTCCCTGGCGCTCTTTGTTACCTCCGGCACATCCAGCGCTCCGTAGATATCCAGCATCGGCTTCTTGATCTTGCGGATGAATTCCAGCGTTTGCGCGGTTTTCATGCCGGTCTCGGGCACCGGCAGACTGATCGTGACCAGCGCCTCGATGTCGGCCGCCCCCTCGCTAAGCGCATAGGCGGCCATCAAACCACCCAAACCGTAACCGACCACGACGATGCTTTCGGCGCCGCGCTCTTTCAGGTAATCGATACCGGCCTGAATCCGGGCCCGTGCTTCCGGAAACAGGCCGTCATATTCGCTCATTGCTGCGCCGCGTTCCCTGAGCGGCATCTGCAGCGCCAACGTAGCCCAGTGATGCGCGGGCAAGACGGTTCTCAAGGCGTTAATCAGCGGCTTTTGGTCCGGATGGCCGCCGATATCGTGCAGAATAAGGGCCGCGCCCTTGTCATCCGCCCTTTCCGTGTCCGCATAAAGGCTCAAAAATTGCCGGCCCCGCGCTTCCAGGCGAATGGCCTCGCCCATCGTCAGCATCCGGGTTATGTCATCGGCGAAATCCGCCTCACGTTTTACATCGCCGGCAACACCGGCCTGCCCGAAAAAACACCCTGCGAACAAAACAATACCGGCGTATTTAACTATTTTCATCGCCTTACCGTTGGCTGTAAAAAGCGCTATCCCGATAACTTTCATGCATATGCCGCAACAGCACCATGACCACCGACGCCACCGGCAAGGCCAGCAGGATGCCCAGAAAACCGAACAACTGCCCACCGGCCAAAACCGCGAAGATAACGGCCACCGGGTGCAGGCCGATCTTATCGCCGACCAGCAGCGGCGTCAGCAACATGCTTTCCAGGGACTGGCCGACCATAAACACAACAGCGACGGGAATCAGATACAGCGCATCGTGAAATTGCACCAGGGCCGCCGCACAGGCCATGACGATGCCGACGATGGCGCCCAGATACGGCACGAAGCTGATCAAGCCCGCCATCATGCCGATCAATAAAGCCAGATCCAGCCCTATGATGGACAGGCCAATGCTGTAAACAACCCCCAACCCCAGCATGACATAAAACTGGCCGCGCACAAACGCCGCCAGAACCGAGTTGACTTCGTCGGCCAGTTTGGCCGCCGTCGGCGCGATGCGGCGCGGCAGCAGATCGTAAATACCGGCGACCAGCTTGTCCCAGTCGCGCAACAGGTAAAACGTCACCACCGGGACCAGCAGTAAATTCATGAGCCATTCCGCGATCACGGCGCCTGACCGCGACAACGATCGCATGACATTCGCGGCGATGCCCCCGGCTTTCTGCCAGTGGTTTTTGAACACATCGATCAGCTCGTCGATGGCTACCGGCTTGATGTCCAGGCCTAGCTGCCGCTGCGCCCAGGGAATGACGTCCTGATTCAGCCAGGCGGCATAAGCCGGCAGATTGTTGACCAGACGCCCGACCTGATATTCCAGCTGCGGAACCAACAGCAGCAAAACCAGAAACAAAACCAGACTCATGACCGAAAACACGACGATGACCGCGGTAATTCTCGATAAACGGTAGGTTTCGAGCTTATCGGCCAGCGGATCGCCCAGGTAAGCCAGCATCGCCGCAAAAGCAAACGGCATTAACACAGGCGCCAGTAAATAAACCAGCCAGGCGGCAAACACGATGAAGGTAAACATCAGCCATTTTTGTGAATCAGTCATCAACTACTCCGTTTATAGATCTGCTCCGGCAATCAATTACCGGCATTGTTTAATCATAGCGCTCAATCCAAGGATGAGCATGAGCAAGTATAGGCGTTCATGGCAACAATACCGAACTCATGCTCAAAGCCTATGTGTTCGGCAGCGCACAGACGTTGGCGGACAGAGATCCTAAATTTCATCTTATGCGGCAGCATCATGACATGAAATTACGCTCAGAAATACACTCAGTTTGCATCTTTAAAGAGGGACGATAACCATGAATATCATTAAGAATAGCCAGGAATGCAGCGCCTCTTTTCCTCACCGGGCAACAATCAAAATGCATTCCACATCGATAAATCCGCCAGCACTTCATGTTACGCCTTCCCGACCCGGATCCATCGTACCCAGGCCGCAAAACGGCCAGGATGAGGCCGTCGCCTCATGAATGCGAACGAAAACCTGTTTTACAGTTTTTGGCAGGGGGGTTACGAGGGCGCGGATCACGTCAACAGCACCGGACATCCGCTGGATATGAACGATAGCAACCAGCACAGGATGCGCGTGCGCGAGGACTATCTGCATTTGCAGCCTTTCGGTATCCGCACCATTCGCGAGAGCATCGGCTGGCGCATGGCGGAGCCGACCCCCAATCACTACGATTTCAGCTTTCTGGAGCCCTTGATCGAGGCCGCGCAGGAATTCGACCTGCAGATCCTGTGGACGCTTTGCCATTATGGCTGGCCGCGCGATATCGATATTTTCTCGGCCGGATTTATCGAGCGTTACGCCCGCTATGCAGCGGCGGCGGCGGAGTTCCTGGCCCCTTTCAGCAAGAGCGAACCTGTCTACACGCCGATCAACGAAATCTCGTTCCTGGCTTATGCCACCTGCGAGACGACCTTGATCCACCCATACGGCCCGCACCTGCGCGAGCGCAGCGTGGAATTCAAACGCCAGCTCGTGCGCGCCGCGATCGCGGGCATGGAGGCAATCTGGAAAGTCGACCCACGCGCCCGTTTTCTGCATGTGGACCCGCTCATTCATGTGATCGCGCCCGAGGGACACCCGGAACTGGCGGAAGTGGCTGAGCATGTGCGCCTGTCGCAATACCAGGCCTGGGACATGCTGGCCGGTGCGATAGAACCGGAGCTGGGCGGCGCGTCCAAGTATCTCGACATCATCGGCGTCAACTACTACCACAGCAATCAGTGGGAGTGGGAAACCTTCAACACCCTGTTCTGGCATCTTAAGGACCCGCGCCGCAAGCCGTTCAAGGACATGCTCGCGGAAATCAACCAGCGTTACGGTCACGGCCGGCCGCTGGTCATCGCCGAAACCAGCCATGTCGGTTCCGGCCGCGGCGAGTGGATAGCCGACATTACCGAGGAAGTCATACAGGCCGCTCAGGAGGGCGTGGTCCTGCAAGGCATCTGCCTTTATCCGATACTGGACAGGCACGGCTGGGAGAATCTCGATCACTGGCATCGAAGCGGCTTATGGGATATACACCCCGATCCCCAGGGCAACCTCGTGCGCGTCATGGACAAGCGCTATGCCAAAAGCCTGGTCGAAGCCCAGTGGAGACTGGCGAAAACCCCTTATTACCAAACCTTCCAGCCCCATCAAGATCAGCCTATCTTCTATCAAAAACATTAGGAGACACCATGTCAACGATTATCGTTTTTTCTCATCTGCGCTGGAATTTTGTGTTTCAGCGCCCGCAGCAGCTCATGACCCGGCTTGCCCAACGCTATCGGATTGTCTTTCTGGAAGAACCTGTTTTCCATGACGGCAAGGCACACTGCGTGCACTACGAGGCGGCGCCGAACGTGCGGGTCGTCCAGCCGCACACGCCGATATCATCGCCCGGTTTTCATGATGACCAGCTCGCTACGATAAACAGCCTGCTGCCGGATCTGATTGATGAACTAAACATCGAGGACTATATCGCCTGGCTGTATACGCCCATGGCGCTGCCTTTGATCAACCAGTTGCGGCCTAAAGCCATCGCTTATGACTGTATGGATGAATTGACCGGCTTTCTGCAAGCACCGCGCCAACTGGTACAGCGCGAGCACGCATTGCTGAAAGCGGCCAATGTCGTGTTCACGGGCGGCATCAGCCTCTACCATGCGCGGCGCGACAAGCACCCTGCCGTCTACTGTCTGCCGAGCAGCGTTGATGCCAGCCATTTTTCCCGCGCGCTCGATCGCGCCATTGCCCATCCGGATCAGCAGGACCTTGGCAGCCCGCGCCTGGGTTTTTTCGGCGTCATTGATGAACGCCTCGATCTCGGCCTGCTCGGCGCACTCGCCGACAGCCACCCCGAATGGCAAATCGTCATGGTCGGCCCGTTGGTCAAAATCCCCGAGAGCTGGTTGCCGCAACGCCCCAATATCCATTATTTCGGCCAACAGCCCTATGAGCAACTGCCGCATTTCCTGGCCGGCTGGGATGCCTGCCTGCTGCCTTTCGCGCTGAACGACGCAACCCGTTATATCAGTCCGACCAAAACCCTGGAATACATGGCGGCGGATCTTCCCATCATCAGCACGCCAATCAAGGACGTGGAGGAACCATACGGTCACCTGGTCCATATCGCAGCGGACGCCGAGGCCTTCATAGCCGCTTGCGAGGCGGCGCTCAACGAAAGCCCGGAACGCCGCCAGGAACGACTGACGGGTTATCATGAAGTGCTGGCCTCGACATCCTGGGACCAAACCACCGACGTTGTCGCCGGCCATCTCGAGGCGGCCTGCCTGCAGGGATTGAATGAGACCGCGCGCCTGATGCTGACAGGCTATCGCCCCTCCCGGAACGCGCCCTTGCCCCATCATTTCGACAGCGTGATTCTCGGTGCCGGGCCGACAGGGCTTGCGGCCGCCCATTACCTGCCTGAGAATACGCTGCTGGTGGAAAAAAACGACCATGTCGGCGGCTGCTGCCGCTCCATCAATGAAGCCGGCTTTACCTTCGACCATGCCGGCCACATCATGTTTTCCAACGACGACACGGTACTGGCGCTTTACGATATGCTGCTCGGCGACAACGTGCACTGGCAGGATCGGGAAGCCTGGATATACAGTAAAAACGTCTATACGCGCTATCCGTTCCAGGGCGCGCTTTACGGCCTGCCAGTCGATGTCATCAAGGAATGCATCGTCGGCGCCGTCGAGGCCCGGTTCGGCAAATCCGATACCGGTGCGGCCGATACGGCTTCCAGACAGGTTTCGTTATGCAAGCCGACTCTGCTCAACGACTGTTGCGCGGACGGCATCCAGGAAGCGACAGCGCCGCTGGCCTTCGCGCCCGGCCTGAAGCCGTCCCAGCCTGCCGCGCAAAATTTCGAGGATTTCATCTATCAAACCTGGGGCGCCGGCATCGCCAAGCATTTTGCCATTCCCTACAACCGCAAGCTCTGGGCCGTGCCGCTCAAGGAAATGGAAACCTCCTGGCTGGGCGGCCGGGTACCGCTGCCGAACCTGGAAGAAATGATCGAAGGCGCGCTGCGGCCGGTCGCCAAGCCGATGGGCCCCAATGCCCGCTTCGGCTATCCGTTGCGCGGCGGTTTCCAGGCGCTCATGGAAGGCTTTCTGCCGCATATTAAAGGCAAAATCCTGTTGAATACCGAAGCCGTCGCGGTATCGCCCGCGCGCAAGACTGTGACTTTCGGCAATGGCCGCACCGTCATCTATGACCAACTGATCAGCACCCTGCCGCTGCCCCTGCTGATCCGCGCCATCGGCGATGAAGCGCCCGGCCCCGTCAAAGCCGCCGCGGAACGCCTGCGCCATGTCTCGGTCCGTTGCGTCAACTTGGGGATAGGCCGCGAAGCGCTGACCGAGAAGCACTGGATCTATTATCCCGAGGAGACGGTATTCCACCGCATTTTCGTTCAGGGTAACGCCAGTCCTCACTGCAACCCCGCGGGCGGCTTCGGGCTCACCTGCGAGATCACCTATTCACCCGACAAACCCCTGCCCTGCGATGGCGACGAACTGATCAGGCGCTGCATCGCGGATTGCATGGCCGTGAGCATGATACGGCACGATGATCCGGTCATCGTCGCCAACCAGGTGGACATTCCTTATGGCTATGTCGTTTACGATCATGCCCGGACCGAAGCCGTGGCCATTATCCGGGAATGGCTGGCGCAACACGATATTCTGCTGGCGGGGCGGTACAGTGAATGGGAATACTACAATTCCGACCATGCCTTTCTGGCCGGCAAACGCGCGGCGGAAGCGGTACAGAAAAAACGCCTCGCCTCGGCACCGTTACGAAAAAGAATGCCCGCCGGCGATTCGGTCATGCGCGAGCGGCACTTGTGATGATCAAGAGATTTTGAGTAGATGTCGGGTTACGCTATCGCTAACCCGACCTACGCGTCTATATAGTATGGGATGGATCAAGCTAGACTTTTTTATTGATGATGACTTTATCGTCAATAATGAGTTCGGAAATGCCGCCCAGATTCACATTGACGGTGCAGGACGCCGCTTTAAAGCCGTCCTTGTTTTCGCCGACCCACTTCAAGGTAATATAAGTCTCTTTATCGCTTTTTGTTTCAGAGGGGAAAAATACCTGTTCGCCCGTATGCTGCTTGATCGCCGCCGGGCATTTGTTGTTGGCCATCGACTGCATGGAGGCATAGACTCTGATCTGTGACGATTGCTCCATTTGCTCCGGAGACTGGCTCTTGTTTGTACCTACCATGATGAAGCCTATGACAAAAAAGGCCACCACGCCTATTATCAATTTAGTTGTTTCACTCATTTGCGTTCTCTTCCTGTTTTATAGTTATTACGCCGTGCTACCGGCGCCATGAAGTATTACCCTTCGGATTCTATGCGAATTATTTATCCTCAGCAATGAAAGATATCCGTGGCCTAAAAACCTTTTAAAATTCAATCCCCTGCTCGGCTTTGATGCCTTGTTCGTAAGCGTGCTTGATTTTGGTCATTTCGGTGACGGTATCGGCACAGGCGATGACTTCAGGCGGCGCGTTGCGGCCGGTCAGGATCAAATGCATCCAGGACGGCTTTTGCTGGCGGATGAAATCGGCGATCTCCTGCCCCGAAATCCAGTGATAACCGCAGCAATAATTGATTTCATCGAGCAAAACCAGATCGAACTCGCCGGAAGCCATTTTCTGCTTGCTGAACTCCCATATCGCCCGGCTGGTCTTGATGTCCTGCTCCGGATTCTTGGTGTCCCAGGTAAAGCCGTCGCCCAGGGCATGCCATTCGATGTTGTCGAAGCGCTCGGCGGCCTTTTGCTCGCCCGTTTGCCATTGTCCCTTGATGAACTGGATCACGCAGACTTTCATGCCCCAGCCCGCGGCACGGAACACCATGCCCAAAGCGCTGGACGATTTACCCTTGCCTTCGCCGGTATTGACCACCACCAGTCCCCGCCGCCTGTCTCTTGTTTTCATAGATCTCCTTCCGTCATCTGATTACCCGATTGATAAGGAATGTGAATTTTATAATTCCCGTTCCAAAGTTGCTCATTGTAACAAGTTTTAAATTCAGGCCCGGCTCGCCATCGTCAATGGCGCCTGATCCGGCGGCTTGCAAGCGAATCTGCCGGGCATCTGCCGCAGTGATAAAAATATCCCGCCGAACTGTGCACGGGACGGATGGTCTGATGGTCTATACGAAGTTGGTCAACTTGTCTAATAAGGAGATCGCTGTGACTTGCCCCTACCCCCGTCCTCAACTGGTACGTAAGCACTGGATGTCATTGGATGGACCTTGGCGCTTTGTCTTCGACGATCAACGCAAGTTCCGCCAGCCATCCGATATTACCGAATGGCCGCTGGAGATTCTGGTGCCGTTCCCGCCGGAATCGCAAGCCAGCGGCATCGGCGACCGCGGGTTTCATGCCGCCTGCTGGTATGAGCGCGATTTCCATATCAAGCCCGAAAATGACGGCCGCGTGCTGCTGCGTTTCGGTGCCGTCGACTACTTCGCCAAGGTGTGGGTCAACGGCTGCCTGATCGTCAGCCATGAAGGCGGGCATACGCCGTTTTTCGGCGATATCACATTTGCGTTGAATGACTCGGGCGACCAAATCGTGACCGTCTATGTGGAAGATGACCCGCATGAACTGGCCAAGCCGCGCGGCAAACAGGACTGGCAACGGGAGCCGCACTCCATCTGGTATCCGCGCACGACCGGCATCTGGCAGACCGTATGGCTGGAACGCGTGGGCCGCAGCTATGTCAGCAAAATCCGCTGGACGCCTCATCTGGAGGAATTCTCGATCGGCTTCGAAGCACGCGTCATAGGCGGCGATACCACCGGCCTGTCGGTGGAGGTCAAGTTGCAGCATCAGGACCGCGTACTGGCCTGGGACAGCTATCATGTCATCGACGGCGATGCGGACCGGCGCATTATCCTGTCCGATCCCGGCATCGACGATTTCCGCAATGAACTGCTGTGGAGTCCGGAACGGCCGACACTGCTCGACGCCGAGATTCGCCTGAAACGCGGCGATGAGGTACTGGACGAATTCACCTCCTACACGGCCTTGCGCTCGGTCAACATCCTGCGCGACCGCTTCATGTTGAACGGCCGCCCGTACTTCCTGAGACTGGTGCTGGATCAGGGCTATTGGCCCGACACCCTGCTGGCGGCGCCTGACGACGATGCCCTGCGCACCGATATCGAACTGGCCAAGGCGATGGGCTTCAATGGCGTGCGCAAACACCAGAAGATCGAAAACCCGCGCTATCTGTACTGGGCCGACAGGCTGGGCCTGCTGGTCTGGGAGGAAATGCCCTCCGCCTATCAGTTCACGCGCACGGCCATCAAGCGCATGGTGAAGGAATGGGCCGAAGCCATCGAACGCGATTACAGCCATCCCAGCGTGATCGTCTGGGTGCCGTTCAACGAATCCTGGGGCGTGCCGGAACTGACGTCGCTAGAGGCGCATCGCAGTGCCGTCGTGGCGCTTTACCACCTGACCAAAACACTGGATGTGACCCGGCCGGTCATCGGCAATGATGGCTGGGAAAGCAGCGCCACCGACATTCTCGGCATTCACGATTATGATCCCCGCCCGGACCATCTCAGGGCGCGCTATGGCGCCGAAGCGAATCCCGAACAGTTGTTCGACCGCCGGCGCCCGGGCGGCCGCATTCTGACCCTGGATGGCTACCCGCATCGCGGCCAGCCGATCATGCTGACCGAATTCGGCGGCGTCGCCTACGCCAAATGCCCGCAACCGGGCGTGCGGCAGACCTGGGGCTATTCGGCCGTCCATAACGACGAGGAATTTACCCGTACCTATAAAGCACTCATCGCAGTCATTACCGACGCGGCGCTGTTCAGCGGCTTCTGTTACACGCAGTTCGCCGATACCTTTCAGGAAGCCAACGGCCTGCTGTGCGCCGATCGCACTCCCAAACTGCCGCTGGACGTCATTGCCGATATCACGCGCATGTCCAGCTCCCATATTCACGGAGGCGTCTGATATGTACATGCGCGAATTGACCAAGCCGGACGGCCGGCATCTCTGGCTGTACAGCCGGCACCCGCTTGATGACGCAAGTGTAAGCGCGCCCAGTCCGTTCCCGGAGTCGCTGCAGGCTAATCCGCATTTACGCTGGCATCCCTTACTCGGCGAATGGGTCACTTATGCCGCCTATCGGCAGGGGCGCACGTTCCTGCCGCCGCCGGAATACAACCCGCTGGCCGTGACCACTCAGGCCGACAACCCGACCGAACTGCCGCCGGGCAAATGGCAAATCGCTGTCTTCGACAACCGTTTTCCGTCCTTGAGCCTGGAAGCGCATTCCGCACCTGACCTAATCGTGCCGACGAGGCCGGCAACCGGCAAATGCGAAGTCGTGGTGTTTACGCAGGACGCCCATTCCTCGCTGGCGGCGCTGCCGCTGGCGCATATCGAATTGCTGTTGCAGGTCTGGGCGGAACGCACCCAGCAACTGGGCCGGCATCCCGACATCGCTTACGTGCTGCCGTTCGAGAACCGCGGCGCCGAAGTCGGGGTCACGCTGCATCATCCGCACGGGCAAATCTATGCCTATCCGACCGTGCCGCCCGTGCCCGCGCGCATGCGGCAAGAAGAACTCAGCCATTACCGGCTACATGGCCGCAGTCTGCTGTCTTCATTGATCAAGCAAGAACTGCGCGAGGCGAAACGCATCCTGTACCAGGGCGAACACGCCGTCGCCTTTGTGCCGGTCTGCGCACGCTACCCGTATGAGGTCTGGGTGGCGCCGATCGAGCCCGTGCCCGATTTTACCAAGCTGAACGATGTCCAGGGCGCCGATCTGGCGCGCGCGCTGAAAACCGTGTTGATGAAATATGATGCCTTATGGCATAGGGCCTTTCCTTATCTGATGGCCTGGTATCAAGCCCCGACCGATGATCAGAAGCATCCCGAAGCGCATCTGCACGCCGAATTTTTTCCGCCTTACCGCACGGCGGACAAACTGAAATACCTGGCCGGCACCGAATTGGGCGCCGGCCTGTTTGCCATGGACGTTCTGCCCGAGGATAAAGCGCGCGAACTTCAGACTATTAGCGTCGATATTGGGAGCCTGTAACTTATGAAAACATTCACCGCCATATTCGGCACGCATCCGACCGCCAGCGCCGAGGCACCGGGACGCGTCAACCTGCTCGGCGAACATACCGACTACAACGACGGCTACGTGTTGCCGACGGCGATCCGGCAATCCACGCACGTGCTGCTGCGCCCTAACGAGGGCAACATCTTCAGGGTTTATGCCGCCAACCTGAACCAGTTTATAGAATTCAATATGGCGGGCATGCCGGAGGAGCATTTTGGCCAGTACATCTACGGTTGCCTGAAACAAGTCGAAGCGCTCGGCATCGATGTGCCGAAACTGGACATTTATATCGCCTCCAACATCCCTATCGGGCTGGGCCTGTCTTCCAGCGCCGCGCTGGAAGTGGCAATGCTGCGGGCCTTGCGTGTACTGCTTTCGCTGCCGCTGGACGACGTCCAGATTGCCCGGCTCGCGCAACGCGCCGAAATCGACTACGCCGGGGTCCATTGCGGCCTGATGGACCAGATGGCATCCAGCCTGGCCGACGTGGGCCAGATGCTGTTTCTCGATATGCGCACGCTGGATCGACGTAAGCTGCCGCTGCCGGCCGGCAGCGAAATTCTGGTGCTCGATTCCGGCGTCATGCGCACCCTGGCGGGCAGTCAATACAACGAGCGCCGCGCCGAATGCGAAGCGGCGGCCAGGCTGCTGGGCGTGGCCGCGCTGCGTGACGTGCCGGAGCCGAGCCTGACGGAATCGCTGCCGGAACCGCTGTGCCGCCGCGCCCGTCACGTGGTCAGCGAAAACAACCGCGTGCTGCGCGCCCGCGAGCCCATCAGCGCCGATAAATTCGGGCAGCTGATGAATGCCTCGCACGACAGTCTGCGCGATGATTACGAAGTGTCGATACCCGAACTCGACGAACTGGTCGCGATTCTGCAACGCCAGTCCGGCGTATACGGCGCGCGGCTTACCGGCGCCGGTTTCGGCGGTGCCTGTGTGGCGTTGTGTGAACAGGGGGCGGCGCGGCATATCGGCCTGGAGACCCTGAAGCTTTACAACCGGTCCGGCCGCAATGGCTGTCTGCTGGTTCCCGAGCCGTCACGGTAAAAACATGCCGATCACGCGGCAGCCGCTAGGCTCGACTCATGACGGCCGGCCCGTCGATGGCTATACGTTGACCAATGACGCCGGCATGGCCGCGAAGATCATGACCTATGGCGGCATCCTGATGTCGTTGCAGGTGCCCGACCGGCACGGCCGCCTGACCGATGTCGTGCTCGGCTTCGACACCCTGGAGCCTTATCTGGGCGAGCATCCTTATTTCGGCGCCATCATCGGCCGCTATGCCAACCGTATTGCCCAGGGCCGGTTTCGTTTGCAGGGTATGGATTATCAGTTGGCCTGCAATAACGGTCCCAATCACCTGCATGGCGGCCGGGCCGGATTCGACCGGCGCCTGTGGCGGGCGCGGCCGTCCGGCCCGGAAACGGAGCCGCGGCTAACGCTGAGCTACCTGAGCCCGGACAGCGAAGAAGGCTATCCCGGCAATCTGCAAGCCGAAGTGACTTATACCCTGACGGCACGCAATGAACTGCGGCTCGACTATCGCGCCCAAACCGACGCGCCGACCATCATCAATCTGAGCCATCATGCCTATTTCAACCTGGCAGGATGCGGCACGGTGCTCGATCATCGCCTGCGTCTGCTGGCGGACCGCTTTTTGCCGGTCGACGACACGCTGATCCCTACTGGCGAACAAGCCCCTGTGACCGACACTGTCATGGATTTTCAACGCTTGACGCCCATCGGCGCGCGACTGCAACCAGATGATGAACAGTTGCGCCGCGCGGCGGGCGGTTATGATCATAACTGGATCGTGTCGAAAGCCTCCGGCCATTGCCAATTGGCCGCCGAAGTCACGGAACCGTCAAGAGGGCGCCGCATGAGCGTCTATACGACGCAGCCCGGCATTCAGTTCTACAGCGGTAATTTTCTCGATGGCCGGCTGTGCGGCAAAGGCGGCCGGTTTTATGAAAAACACGCGGGCTTCTGCCTGGAACCTCAGCATTTTCCCGACTCCCCTAACCAGCCCGCGTTTCCCTCGACGCTGTTACAACCGACTGACGACTATCGTCACACCACTGTTTACCGGTTTGATGCCGGTCTGCGGCTATAATGTTGACGCACCAACAGAACGCCGCCTCACCCGACATACGATGTTGACGCGCTTTATGGATAAGCCTTCAAATCAGATCGAATCATGCGGCAATATGCCTTATTGGTGCAAAAAAAAGAGACATTGCGCCTTACTGATGCACTCAACCGCCGTCGACGGACCTCCCCGACGCGCCTTTTTATCGGTGCCGATGCTGTCTGATTATCCGCCAGGCCTGACAGGATAAGGCTCCGGCTGCTTTTAGCGAGGACCCTTAGGCCTATGGCATGCCGATTGCTCGCGATATTCATGTCTAGAGAAAAACTACCGCGCCCGATGTCATCAAGGGTTAATAAAGTTGATTTAAGCTACTGGCCATTGGGTTGTTATACCAGTTTGGGACGGGAATGAAATAAGACCCGCAATTGAGGCAGGATTTCTGTTCCTGTTCAAGGCGCGCAAACAGGCGCATAGCAAGCTATGTAACTGTTTGCGCAACGCCGAAGAGGGACGGAAAGACAACTCAATTGCGGGAGTTATAAAATTCACGTTCCTTAAGTTAAAAGGAAAAGTCGATGTCACACTTCAATGCATTTCTCGAATCCCTTATTACATGGGCAGCGCTGACATCCGGAGAATTAGCCACGACAGCACTGCTTGTGTTTTTTGTCATCCTTTCAACACTTGAGGTGAGTGCCCCTAAAGAAAAACTTCCCCCGACGGGCCGGCGCAAATCCTTTCAAGCCAATATCAACCTGTTTGTTTTCAACAGCGCGGCGCTTTCGCTATTGCCGGTTTCGTCGCTGTTGCTGCTGGCCGAACAATATTCAGGCAACGGCTTGCTGAGCTATATTGCCAATCCCGTCTGGGCAGCCTTTCTGTCGTTCTTATTGCTCGACCTGATGCATTACTTCTGGCATAAAGCCAGCCACAGCTTTGACTGCCTGTGGATGTTTCACAAAGTCCACCACAGCGATCCTTATTTAAATGTTTCAACCGCGTTTCGCGTCCATTTCATTGAACTGTTCATTATCACGGCGCTGAAAGCGGCTTACATTATCCTGTTGGGCGCGGATAAAACCACCGTGCTGATCAATGAGACCATCACGACGCTGTTCGTCATGTTCCACCACTCGAACATTACCTTTCGCGGCGAAAAACTGCTGGGCCGACTCATCATCGTGCCCTGCCTGCATCGGGTGCATCATTCAACCGAACGCCGCGAGCATGACCGCAACTATGGATTTGTACTGTCAATCTGGGATCGCCTGTTTGGCACTTGCGCGGAGTTGGAGCCTGCCGGGATCGGCATCAAAAACAATGTGCCTCAGGATCTGCTGAACCTGTTGAAATTGGGCTTTACCAGTGATCCGGCACCGGTAGCGCCTGTCCCTGAACATGTGAAACCCATGATCGCCGAGGCCGCCTATTACAAAGCCAAATGCCGCGATTTTTCTCCCGGCCATGAGCTTTACGATTGGCTGGAAGCCGAAAGAGACATTCTCGGCGTCATGTATAAAGACAGCCTGCAGAGACAGCCCAGCCGCAGACAGAAGCTGTTCAACCCCAAACTGATCCTCCGGTCCCGTTATGCTTAAGCATCGGTGTCGGCGCATCAATCATCCTCTCATGGCCGGGTTATGCCGCGGCGTAATCCGGCCATTTTTTGGCTTTTCGCGTACGGGACTGGGCGGAAGAACTGAAAGACTGCGCACAGGCCACGCCCATCAATAATGCGTAAGCATAAGAAACGGCCGGAATTTGCATGCTGAAATCAATTAACGAATGAGCCCCGATCAAAACCGTGGCAGCGACACCGATGGCCGGGAAGATCATATCCCTCTTTCTGTTCAGAAAGCCTTTAAAACAAATCCCGGCGATCTTTACAAAACCGTAAAACAACGCCAGGGCCGCCGGCAAACCCAGTTCAAAAACAGCTTCCAGATATGTGTTATGCGCGTAGTCATGAATCATCGGCGTTACTTCGTTTCCGCTGATATCCATGCTCTGGTACAAGTGAAATGCCTCCTCGTAACTGCCCAATCCGAAACCTACCCAGGGATTGCTCAAAATACTGTTCCAGGTCAAATCATAGACCGTCGTTCTGATTTTGCTTTCCTCGTCGAGGCGGCCGAAACGATCAAGCAACGCCTCGCTGCTGACGAAAAAAATGATCGCGCCAAACAGGATCAGGGAACCGAATATTATCAAGGTATTTTTGTTACGGGTACGGGGGTTGACATAAAAGAGCAACAAAAACGCCAACAGCGCTAGACTGACACTCAAAAATCCGCCGCGCGAGTATGACAGGATTAATGCCGAACCGATGGTGAAAAAAGCCAGCAAGGGAAACCAGGCCCGGGTGATCAGGTTCTCGATAAAGCGCTGTTTACCCAGATTGCCGGACAGATTGTATTCCCCCATGGTTTGCATGCGTTCGCTGAGCAAAGCCAGCGAGCAAAGCAGCGTTAACCCCGCAAATGTCGCAAAATGGTTGCGATTGATAAAAGTCGAGGAGACGGAACCGGCATAAGACCTTTCACGCCAGAGCACCATTCTGAAATCGCCTAATTGAATAATCAGGCCATAAACCGCATAAATAAAACCGGCCACCATCAAGCCATAAAAGACGGTTCTGGCCTTGCGGCTGTCCTGGCCATAGCATAAGGCCAGCCAGAACACCAACGCATAGCTGAGCAGGCGCATGATTGACGTCACCGTATCGGCCGGATTCAGTGAAACAGCGCCGGCGGAGAAGTTCAACAGTTCATTTTGCAGCTGCCATAACGGATGCGGCCCGGAGATATAACCGGTCGTTTGCATACAGGCCCAGACCAAGGCGACAAAAAACAAAACGGCGGCATCGCCAATCGCAGCGAAATGCCGAAAAAAAGGAGTTTGCCGTTTTTGGACAAAAAACCGCACCGCCCAGGCCATGGCCAACAGCGCTATCAACAGGGCGCACAGGCTCCATGACCAGGGACGGTTGGCCCCGTAAGGCAAAGGCGACAATAATACGACAGCCAACAAGCTATAGAAGATCATTCAGTTTTACCTAGTGAACGCCAACAGTATAGGCGCGCCATTCCATCAGTTTGATCTTATGCTGCTCGGCGATCTGTTTTAATTTGGATAAGTTATCGGTTGAAATGGCGGTCGTCAGTATGACCTCATCGATATGGTGCTTTGAAACCAGCTCATTGAAATCGCTCAACTGGCCCAATACGGCCTTGCCGTAAACATATTTTTGCCTTAACAGGCTGTTGTCATCGATAAAGCCGACCACATTCACCGAATCCAGCTCGACACTGTGATTTAAATGGCGCTCCCGCACGTATAAACCGCCATGGGTACCGGCGCCGTATATCAAGACATTGCGTTTATTGTGCCGATGGTTGACCGCGCACCATTCCCTGATGACTTGATGGGGCGTCCGTATGCCGATCACGCCGATCAGTGAGAACAGACAAAACAGCAGTAACTGGTTAAACGTGGCAATGCCCGCATTGCCGGTCAGCAGGCAAACCAGTGCCCAGCTAATGCTGCAGCCGACAAGCACGGCCAGCATCAAGGACAGATAGTCCCTGAAAACGCTATTGCGCCAGATTTTAATGTAAACCTTGGACATCAATAGCGATGACAGCACCGGCATGACCCATAAAAACACCTGGAAAGCCCAGTCGCCGATGCCGTGAAACGGCTGCTTTCCCGACAGCACGATCATGCCTGCCAGCCATACGGAAAGCGACATCCACAGCAAATCGAACAACGGATAAAATATCAACTTGAAACGCGTGATCCGGGGTTTGTCGTTGGACCGGGCCAGCAGCCTGGAGGTCTCCCATAACTCGATCTGCAGCACGTATTTAACCAGCAGATAAACAGCGGTGATCAGAATGATGAAAAGCAGGCCGTTGGCGGCCTCCTGGGCGATGATGAAAAACAGCCCCAAACCGACAATCAGCATGTTGACCGCATACAAGACCAACGCGACATGATGCTGTTTAAGGCCGTAATCAAGCAACCGGTGATGCAAGTGTTCTTTATCCGGCTGCATGATTTTAACGCCGGGATTGCCGTCGCGATGCGCCAGTACCTTGCGGATTGAACGGCGCCAGATGGCCAGCAGCGTGTCGATAATCGGAATGCCGGCAATAAAAAAAGGCGCGGCCAGAATGACAAAGAATGAGCCCTTGCCCCCCGCGTGCAAGCTGATGCTGGCCAGGGCGAAACCTAGAAACATGCTGCCGGTATCGCCCAGAAAAACCTTGGCCGGGAAGAAATTATAACGCAGAAAGCCCACGCAGCCGCCCGCCAGAGCCAGGCAGATCATCGCGTCGCCGGGCACGCCCCGGAACATGAACACAGCCGCCAGGCCGGCACTGGAGATCATCGCCAGGCCCGAACATAAGCCATCCAGGCCATCAATCAAATTAAACGCATTGACGATGCCCAGCGTCCAGATCAGAACAAACACCATGCCGCCCCAAAAGCCGAAATCAAAACCCAGCAAATTAAATTGATGGCCTGAGATTAAATAAAGGCAAACCGTTGCCAGCGCCTGTCCCGCCAGTTTGTTTAAAGGCGACATTCCAGCAATGTCATCCACTAAACCGACAATCAGCAAAATGGCTGACGAAATGAAAAAAGCCTGCCACCAGCCGATATCCAGATGGCCGGTAAAATCCGGCCAGAAATAGTGATAAAGCGAATAACAAGCGACATTAAAGCCAATGAATACAATGACGCCGCCGCCTAATGGCGTGATTTTTTTATGAATGCAACGCTCATCAGGCACATCCATCAGGCCTGCAAGCGGAGCCAGTTTTATAAATAATGGAGTTAATAAAATAACAATCGCGGCAGATACACCAAATACTGCCCAATATTCAAACAGATGATCAGATAGCATTTTATGTTTAATCCTTAAGTTAAAAAGTACGACGGGTAAATAGATAATCTCTACAAAAATCAGCCGGCCTGCCGACTGGAAAGGGTTTCACTTTTTTCTTCAGGGCGATTTTTCCATTGTTGAAATAGGTTGCTCGTTTGCAGTCTGTTTACAAGGAGATGGGCCGGACAACGCCGGCTTTAACCGTTTTTGGCCAATACACCTGAATGCAGCGGCGCCGGCTCGGGTTTCTCCGGTATCGCGGCTCTATTGCTTGCCGTCTTGACCCCATGACCGACAGCGAATGCGGTGATTCTGTCCACGGCGGATGCAACCGAAAACTGCTCATTCAAGAGCCTGTTCGCATTTTTCCCCATCTGAATTCTCAGTGTTTCATCATGCAGCAGCGTCAAGGCATTGTTCAGCAAGCCTTCATCATCACCATTGACGGTAATCAGGCCGGCCCCCGCTTCTTCTATCGCCGGCTTCAGGTCATTATTCGGATTAATACTGCCCAGTATGGGCATATGCTGAACCATGTAGCCCAACAGCTTGCCGGGAAAATTATGGGTCGAATGGCCGGGATGAAGCGTAAAGAGTCCGACATCGAATTCGGCCAGCATCTGTTTGAATTCATCCTGGGAAACAGCGGGCAGCAATGAAATATTGTTCAAACCTTCCCGGGCCATGGCGCTGCGAACAAGCCCGACTTCATCGCCGTCGCCGACCAGGACAAAATGCGCCCTGGTTTCTGTCCGCATATTTTTTGCCAGGCGCACAATATTCATCATGTCCTGCGCGTGGCCGATGTTGCCGCCATAAAAATAAACGACTTTATCCTTGAGCCCCAGGGCTTCGCGATAATGGCCGCCGCGTGAAGGCACGGGCTCGTTGGCGGCCCAGTTATACAGCACCTCCAAAGGCTTGCCGGTTTGCGTCGTCCGGGCAAACCAGGTCTTATTGCCGGGCGATTGGATCGCGATCGTATCGGCGGCCTGATAGTTGAGCCACTCGAAAAACCGG
Source organism: Methylobacter marinus A45 (assembly GCF_000383855.1). GTDB lineage: Bacteria > Pseudomonadota > Gammaproteobacteria > Methylococcales > Methylomonadaceae > Methylobacter > Methylobacter marinus. The sequence goes on along the minus strand of NZ_KB912877.1, from coordinate 2,636,215 downwards.
AAGTATTTAGTGATCGGCGAGCGGGCGCTCAAAATGCCGTTATCAATGACCCATTGCGGAAAAAAGTCCCGCAGAATCAGGTAGCTTGGCGCGCCCCAGTTTTTTTTCAGCTTCCTGACCAGACTGCCCCAGAAAATGGTCGGCGAATAATAAACAATCAGGTCATGCCTGTTGTTATTGAAGTGGTTTTTATAGGCCCGCCAGGCATTATAGGAAAGCAGCGTCTCATTAACGGCTCTTTTCACCTTGGCAACGTTTTTGATTTCGCCCGAACGAAAGCGGCAGACGGTCACGCCATCCAGCACCGTTGTTTCGGCTCGCTTGCCGATTCTGTGATCCGGCGTGATCACGGTGACCTGATTCCCGCGCGCCACAAACTCGACAGCCAACTCATGCATCATCTTGGCGCCGACCTTGATGCTGTCGGGCAAGTAATCGTCAATTATTAACAGTACTTTCATTTAACTCAGCCGGTAATGGGAATAATAGTCGGAATGCGCATTCATCCAGTCGCGCAGCTCAATCAACATGGCCTCATAGGCCGGTTTGCGGTAATTAAAATCAGTTCGCGTGCACACTAGGCTTTTATCAACCATATAGTTTTCATAAGGTTGCACTGAAATATCCTGATTCCATACCTGGGCGAAAAGCCTGAGCAATTCATATTTCGATATCTTTTCGTCCGGGCATAACTGGTAAAGTCCGGTAAGATCCTGCCTGATCAGTTCATGGGTTGCTTTTGCCAATTCAAGCGTCGTCACGCCGGACCAGTAAGCTCTGCAATAGCCTTTGATTTCACCCTGCTGCTTAAAAAACCAGTCCAGCAGGCCGGTGCCGTTGTGTTTGAGCTCCGGGCCAATGATGGAGGTGCGGATGGTCAGATCGCGATCGTTAATGACTTCGCCCAGCGCTTTGGTTCTCGCGTAGTTGTCGTTGCCGTCCCGGAAGGCATCTTCATGATACTGGCCATCCTTGCCGGAGAACACACAGTCCGTGCTGATATGGACCAGCTTGAAGCCAAGTTCCGTGCCCAGCCGGGAAAGAAAATGCGGCAGATAACTGTTGATCTGGATGGCGGTGCACAGATCATTGGAGGACTGGCTGACGAGCACGCCGATGCAGTTAATCACCCGATCCGGCTTTACCTCGCTGAGATAGTCCTGCAGCCCGGAAAAATCAAGCACATCCAGTTTCTTATTGATATAACGGCCGTGTTCGCGCGCGACGCCGTGGACATGATATTCACCGGTCGCCTGCAGGTATTCGGTCATGATATGGCCTGCCATGCCGACGCTGCCTAATACCACCACTTTTTTCATATCAGTAGTGCTTCCATACGGTTCTGTTGATGTAATCGATGTAGCTGACAATGATCCTGACCACCTTGCGGGATACATTGTCCACGTCATAATCCTTGACGAGATGCACGCTGTTAGGATTCTCGCGCCATTGATCGGTGACGATATCAATCGCATTGATGATGGCTTCGGCTTTAAGCCCCGACATGATCAGCGTACCTTCATCCATGCCTTCGGGCCGCTCATGGGCCTGGCGGATGGTCACGGCGGGAAAGCCCAGTATCGAGGCTTCCTCGGTAATGGTGCCGCTGTCGGAAATCGCGCAAAAAGCCTGTTTCTGCAGACAGATGTAATCAAAGAAACCGAGCGGTTTCATGAACTCGATCAGCGCGTTGAATTGTCCGCCTTTGAAGGACTCCAGTTTCTTCCGGGTACGCGGATGCGTCGAGACAATGACTCTTTTGCCGTATTTTTCGGCTATCGCGTTTAACGACGCCAGCAGATCGTTGAAGTTTTCCTCGGAATCGATATTTTCTTCCCGATGCGCACTGACGATAAAAAACTCCCGTGGCACCAGTCCAAGCCGCTCCAGGACGTTCGATTTCTCGATATCGGCCTGATAGTGGTTCAGCACTTCCAGCATGGAGGAGCCGGTTTTTATCACCGTCTCCGGATGAACGCCCTCGGAGACCAGATAATGTCTGGCATGTTCGGTCAGCGTCATATTGATATCGCTGAGATGGTCGACTATTTTCCGGTTGATTTCCTCAGGCACGCGTTGATCGAAACAGCGATTGCCCGCCTCCATGTGAAACACAGGGATCTTTCTGCGCTTGGCGGAAATCACCGACAAGCAACTGTTGGTATCGCCATAGACCAACAGCGCATCAGGGCATACTTCGGCTAACAGCTGGTCGGATTTTATGATGACGTTGCCGATGGTCTCGGCGGCATTGTTGCCGGCCGCATTTAAAAAATAATCGGGTTTTCGGATTCCCAGTTCCTTGAAGAACACTTCATTGAGTTCATAATCGTAGTTCTGGCCGGTATGAACCAGAACATGATCCGTGTACTTTTCCAGCTGGGCAATCACCCGGCTCAGTTTGATGATTTCCGGGCGCGTGCCCACGATCGTCATAATTTTTTTCATGGCCATCAAAAATCCGACTGGAGTTCGTCTTTGATATAGTCAAGCTTCATCAATAACTCGATCATGCCTTCCACATCCAGTCGCTGCGTATTCTCGGAGGTGTAATCCTGCTCCTGAGACAGGACCTGCTCGCCTTTTTCAAAGTACTTGGCATAATTCAGGTCCCGGGTATCGGCGGGAATTCTGAAATACCGGCCCAAATCTTCGGCTTTCATGTACTCTTCCCGGCACAGCAGCGCTTCATGCTTTTTCTCGCCGTGCCGCGTGCCCAAAATACGAATTTCATTTTTAGCGTTAAAAATTTTCTTTAAGGCCTTGGCCAAGGTTAAAACGGTTGCCGCCGGCGCCTTTTGCACGAAGGTATCGCCTTGCACGCCATGCTCGAAGGCAAACAGAACCAGGTCAACCGCATCGGGCAATGACATCATGAAACGCGTCATCTCAGGATCGGTAATGGTCAAGGGGGCGCCGGACTTGATCTGTTCGACAAACAAGGGGATCACGGAACCGCGTGACGCCATGACATTGCCATAACGGGTATTGCACATGACCGGTCCGTTGGCCGGGACATTGCGGGACGTCGCGACGGACACTTTCTCCATCAGGGCTTTGCTCATGCCCATCGCGTTGATCGGGTAAACGGCTTTATCGGTGCTTAATACAATGGCATTTTTAACCTGATTTTTGATCGCGGCTTTCAGGGTGTTTTCCGTGCCCAGGATATTGGTTTTAACGGCTTCGATGGGATAAAACTCGCAAGAAGGGACTTGTTTCAAGGCCGCCGCGCTAAACACGTAATCGACGCCGCACATCGCGGCGTTGATGCTGTCGAAGGAACGCACATCGCCAATGTAAAATTTTATCTTGTCATTGTTATACTGAAGCCGCATGTCGTGCTGCTTTTTTTCGTCACGGCTGAATATGCGGATTTCCTGGATGTCGGTATTAAGAAATCTATCCAGCACGGCGTTGCCGAACGAGCCGGTACCACCGGTAATCAATAGCGTTTTATTAGTAAACATTATTTATCTGATTTAATTATCGTTAAGAAAAAGGCTACGGTTTTCATATCGTCATCCTGCAGCCCTAAAGTCCTGGCCGCTTGCTGGGCAGACACTGTCATTGATCAATCTCTCGGTAAAAAAGCATGCATTGTGCAATCAAAATCCGCTAATGCGTCAGCAGCGTAGTCCGGTCATCCCTGGCATTAGACGGGCTATTGCCCCGAAAACATCTAACGGCAAAAACCAGCTGATAATGCTTGAGCGCAGAACCTTACCGCTTTTTGCTCATGGCGGAATGATCCGGTAACCGCATGCCAAGCCTGCTTCATCGATACAGGCTGATTAAAATTCACTGTTCCGTACTTGCTTGCTCCCGGCAGAAACTCTTGTTTGTTGGGCCGGCCTCATGCTTTTTTAAACTGTACCCGGTCCGTTTCCAGACATAGCCCAGTCGTTTCAACTCTGTCCGCAAAGTGGTATTGCCGACCTGTACGCTGAATGTTTTTTCCAGTCGGTTTAACAGAGCCCGAGCCGTTAATGGCTCTGCTTCAATCCAACTTTTGAGCTGATTTCGGTGCTCATCCGTCAGCTTAATCGGTGCCCCGCTCCGCGGTTTGTCGGGCAAACTGGCGAAGCCCGTTTTTAACCATTTTCGCCGCCGTTCGCGGATCGCTTCCCGAGTCAGTCGCTGCTTTTCGGCCGTTTCCTTGACGGTATATCCGTCAGCCAGCATCAGGATCGTTTCGGCCCGGTTGCTCTCCCGCCAATCGGCGCTTTTCTTAATGAGCCGCTGAAGCTGCTGTCGATCAGTCTCAAGCAATTCTATCGGTTTGACTCCCATTTTTATTCGTTCCTTATAGAGATGGAAAACGGGAAAACTTATGCATGTTATTTATTGAAATAATAATATATTAAGAAAAACTTAATAACTTTATATTACCCAATAAAATAAATATAAAAGCGTGACGACAATCACCTTTTCATGCATTATTTATTCATGTAAACCTTATGATAAATTTATAGAATAATCAGTGAATCGCATCACAATACCATTATCCCAAACACCTTTATATGAATAAAGGTTATTAAATACATGTTTATTTATTGGTAATTGCTTAGCTTGCGACTTATTTGTTGAAAGAGAGTTTATTATATTTCTCTCTTGAGAAATTGATAATTTATAAAGTTTGTGATGAAAATCACCTTAATTTTACAGCATGGCTATGCGGCTTGTGCATTTTTAGTATCAGTAGAATATCAACAGGTATTTCAGTTTGAACTGGTCTTTTTTATATAACCGGACTGGAATATATATTTAGCCAATCGCCCGGTTATTAATTTGAATTAATTATTGTTAATAAGGAAATCCATTGTTCTTTGCGCAGTGCTGCTCCAGTCAAACTTTAGCGCTTGCTTATAAGCTTTATCGGCCATTTTATTCATCATTGAAGCCTGTGCTTCCATACCCATGATTTTTTCATATAAATCGCCCGGCTCATAAGGATCGAAATAGATGCCGGCATCGCCGCCAAATTCAGGCATGGGCTCTATATTTGAGCAAAACACCGGCTTTCCCGCAGCCAGTTTTTCAAGCAAGATATTCGGGCAGCATTCGCAGGATGAAGCAAACACCAAGGCCCTGGCCGATTTATAAAGACCAGGCAGTTGGTCATAATCGATTTTTCCCAAGTAGATGACTTTACCCTGAAGCTCCAACCGGTCAATCAAGGCGATGACTTCTTCGCCATATTGATTATATTTTGGCCCGGCCAAAACCAGAGGATATGGAAAATCATGGTCCCGTAATTTTCTCCAGGCTTTTACAATCTCTTTTTGTGCCTTATAGACATCCAATATCGAAACATATAAATAGAACTGGTCCGCCTGAAGCCCATCCGGCAGATCATAAGACGCTTCAGTATTTAAAAACCGGCTGTTAAGCCCATGCGGCACAACAATGCCTTTGCTCGCTATGCCAGGCAGGTATTGTTTAACAACCGACATTGAGTACTCGGATATAAACACGACCTTGTCCGATTTTTGATAGGACTTCAAAAATACAAACCGCAACAGCCACAGCTTGAATCGAATAAGTGAAACAAGCGGAAACCGTTTCCGCTCCCTGTCATCAAATGGCAGCATGTTTCTTAAGGCCGTCGCACTGAGACAACCTTTTGGCGGCCGGGTAATCATGACGCCACCCGGCGCATAATAGACATCCGCCTGCCAGGCCTGCAATTTTCCGGGCAATGCGAACCGTTCCCACAAAGTCCGGTGCAAAATGCTTTTTGATGCCCAAACCGCCTCAAAGAGTTCGATACGATCCGAGCCGTATTGGGAGAACAACTGTTTATTCTGGCTATTTACCAAAAGTACAACCTTAAAATCGCCCTCCGGTAAATAACTAAGCAGGTTGATCAGGTAAGTCTGACCTCCGCCCCGAAGCGCACTTAATGCATTAATGGCAATAGTTTTCATTTGATTGACGCCGTGCAAAACGCTAGATAGTCATCAGATATTTTTTCCAGCGCAAAATTGTCGCTTATCTTTGCCGCTTCCCTGGATAACCGGTTTCTGATTTCCGTATTACTGATCAGGGCTTCCAGCCGCCTGGCAAGCAGGTCGACATCCCGCACCGGCACCAGGTAGCCATTCTCGCCATCGACTATTATGTCTCTTGGCCCGGTATCACAATCAAAACTGACGCAGGGAAGCCCGGCCGCCATGGCCTCGACAAGCGCATTGGGAAAGCCTTCGTACAAAGAAGGAAAAGCAAAGACCGATGCCCTGGCTAGCCAGCGATCTATTTCATTAACGGCTCCGGGCATTATGACCCGGTCTTTTACACCTAATTGTTCAGCGTGTTGTTTTAACTGACCATGTAACGGTCCATCGCCTAATATAGCTATCTTCCATTCGGTATCCTTAATCCTTTTGAATGCCTCCAAAAGATATTTTTGGCCTTTTTGATCAACCAAGCGGCCGACGTTCAGGATCATTTTCTCTCTCTCAATATCCTCATAAAATGAAATCGCTTTGAGAGGGTTCGGGATGATCGCTATATTTTTATTTCCTGTGTTTTTTTCAAGAATTAATTTAGCCAAGCCGGTTTGGGCGATAATGCCATCAGCAAATCTATAGGTAATTTTTCTTAGAAGCGATATAAGAATCGGCAATTGTTGCCTGGGGTTATTTCTATCCGAGACAAATACTCTTAAATTAAGAAAGGACGCTGCAAAAATCGTCAATATATTGTATTTACTCATAAAGCTGAGCACAAAATCCGGCTTTTGTTGTTTTAATAACTTTCGTAGTTTAAAAAAAACTTTCAGCTCATTAAAAACCTTGCTAAGCAATCCCGAATGACTAAATCCTAATTGATGAATAATTACATTGTTATTAATGGGATAAAAGTTTTCGGATTTGGCTAATAATACAAGATGTATTTCATGCTGCCTGCTCCAGGCATTTGCCAGTTCCGACATCACCCGCTCAGCGCCCCCCTGATGCAGGGTGGGAATTATCAGCATTATCCTAGACATTCTTTCTTCTCCGTTTAACAAGAAAATAAGATAACCCCATTCCCCAGACAATCAATCTGAAAGGATCCAATAAACTGCCTCGCCCCAGATAAAACGCTATGCTGCCCAATAACGCCGCTATTATCATCCAGTAATAACTTTGCTGCAGCCTAAGCTCATTTTGTGCTTTTTTAAAAAACATGCCTAAAAGAAATAAACAGATTAATACACCGGCCAGCCCGAAGTTAATAAATGCATCGGCTATTAATGAAGTGCCCTCGCCCGAAGTCGGGTTGAGCCCGTATTTTAAATAAGTAATATACCCTGCCGAGCTCATTTCATAGGTAACATCCTCTGAAAGCTGTAAATAAATATTTTGCGCGAGAGGAATAACACTCAATAATCTATCCAGCCAAAGCTTGCCATAGAAATAATCATGATAGCCCGGGACAGTTGCCAATGTACTGTGTAATGTTCTTATACTATCGGCCAACTCCAGAGTAATATCATAGCCGGACATTATCTCCAGGTTATCCAGTCCTGAAGATAATATATCGCCGTCATAAGCACTTCTTCCTAATCCGATTATGGTTAATAACAATCCTCCGATAATACTTATAACAATGAGTTCCACCAAGGTTATTGACCGGATCAAGCTGCCAAATAAAATAAGGAACGCGAAGATAACCTGTATTGCAGCACCTCTATCGCCAATAGACAAAAATAATAAAACGTAGCCGATAGATATAAACAAATACTTTTTATCCAGACTTAAAAGCCAAGCTATACTATTTGTATCAAAGTTATCTTTTTTATCTAATAAAACAACAGCCGTTAATACTATGATAGAAATTGAAAGCAATAATTGAAAATAGACTGAAACACCTTCGCCTACGCCTGTTCCCTGCGAGCCTTTATAGATGCCGCCTGACAAGTAGTCAGATCCTGCTGTCGACAGAAATAAACCACTTAATATTATGGTCAGCCAAAGCAGCTTTTTATAATTAAAAGAATACCTCACTGTATCAGGCACGGTTTTTTTTGCCAGAAGAGAATACCCCAGAAACCAGGAAACAATACCTATGGCCGAAAGCCATGTTGCATAATTGACCTGGTAGGACGTCATCGAGACCTTTGCGTATTTCTCCGGATAAATGTCACTGATAGCCGACATGATGGGCCATTGGAAATGAACTATGCCATAACCTAAAAGGAAAATAACATCCAGACGAAACCAGTTTTTGTTATCCCATTCGCTAAATAAATGAATAAAGATTGCAGTGAAAAAGATAAAAATATAAATACCCAAAAGGTCGGGGTCAGTCACACTTTCAAATTCAGGCTTTACAAAAAAAAGCACCAGCAATAAAAGAATAAAAAACAATCTAATGTATAGTGCATTCATTGTTATCAAGATGTAACTCCTCAACAAAAAATTAGCGTCAATCCCGAACTAACCCAAATCTTAACCACGCCATTCGTCTTTTCAGTTTGTTGAGGGCAAATGGTACTGGACAACAGCCATTTGTATTTTATTTCACATCAATTATCTCAATGCCATTTCATTTCCTGGTGGCAGGATTTACCGGACAATTGCCATGATTTTTCTCTAACACATCAACCATATCCTCAGCCAATAACCCAAAGCGCCATAAACACTCCACTCAAGCACGATTTGTCTTCAGCAACAGATTGCAATGAAAGCCTATGGTCTTTTTGTCTCCATACATGTTTCACGGTGCTTATAAAGCCTCACTGCGCTGTCCTTGTTTTTTAAGCTATTTTTTAGCGCTGATCTCTTTTATTAAGACTACCGACTTCAGTTCGGCCAATGCAAATTAGCTTGATTTCAAAAAGATATCTATGTGTATTGATTATTCGCGGATTATGAACTTGATTCCGGAAAAACTTCTCTTAGAATTTTTTCTTTTTTAACGGAATCTATTGAAGACGTGTTTAAGAAAAAATTATTATTTTTTTCTTTATACTCATCAATTGAACAAATATATTTAGCTGGGACTCCAGCATAAACACTATTGGAGTTCAATTCGCCTCTGACGACACTACCAGCACCAATAATAACATTGTCACCTATTTTGGTACCTAACAGAATTGTTACATTAAATCCTATAAATACATTATTCCCAATAACAATCTTTTTAATTAAATCAATCTTTTTAAGATCTTTGTATAAATTTCTTAAAACCCCCACACCGCCGTCATGATTGATGAAATAAACATTCATTGCGGTTTGAACATTGTCGCCAATTTCTATTAAATATGGTTCAGTTCCAAAATATTTTGTTCGAAACTTACAATTAGTGCCGAATTTAACACCAATAAACCTTGCATAATTATTGGGACTAAGAAATTTATAACCTAAATTTTTTAATATTCCGTTTATTTTTAGCATTTTTAGCCATTATTTTATCAATTAGGAACATATTTTATTGAATTTATCTTTGCACTAATAATGCGTTTGACTCTTCTTTTTTATTCAAAAACCGCTTGTTTTTTATGAAATAAAAAATAAGGTTCGCAAACTGTGCAAATGAAAATAACAATAACATATCAACATAGCTTAATGAGTAGATCTTAAAAGCCAGATAGGCTGAACAAATTAAAGTAAAAAATATAAAATTTACAAGTAGATTGTAATTAAACAATTTGAATATGGAAATAGCCCTGGAATAAGGAATACTAATTGCCCAGACAAAATAGAACACGGCCATATAACTAAAAATGCGTTGTATCTCTTTTATTTCTTCAAAGGAAAATTTACCTTTAAAAAACAGACCCAGAATATAGGGCAAAATGAAATACAATACCGTGAACCCTATCACAAGCAAGAGAACTGTTTGAACCAGAACATCCCTTCTTAAGCTTTTAATTTCATGAAATTTTTTATTGGCGACAACTTCATTCAGTCTGGCCACGTATATATTCACTATAGGGGCGTTTGTTATCTGAAACAAAGCCACTGAAAACTTATTGGCATAATTGAACAATGAATAAACGCCGCTGCCGAAGCTGGTAAAAACAGTAACTAAAATAATATCCTTGAATCCATATAATAATAATCCGATATTCATTTTTATTGAATTTCTGTAGATACTCGGCATCTCCTTTTGAGATATAGACAGCCGGTATCTGTAATTCAGCCTAAAAAAAACCAGATAAAGTTGCCATATGACAGCCAAAATGGCGGCAATGATAGTGGAATAGGCAATAATGACTATATCGCCTTTTGAAAAGAATAACAGGATGATTAAGTTAATGGTTGTAATAAAAATATCAACCAGGTAAAAAACAGCAAAGTGTTTTTCAAGATTCAATAATGCCTTATTGAAAAGAATAATACTCTGGAGAACCAGATAATAAATAAACACATCCAGAAATTCTTTTTTTTCCGGCGAAATCACTCGAAAATTATTAGTGACCAAAAAATACAGCAGGATCTCTGCCAAAGAGATAAGAATCACATTATTGAGCAACACTGAATATAATTTAGCGGCCAACTGTGAATCTTCCACTTTTAATCTTGTGTAATAAGGACTCATAGCACCCCATACACATTGAGCTAAAATACCCAAATAACCCACTATCGTGATAGATAAAAAATAAATATCGGTACTATCCCCTGCGCCGAATTTGCGCCCCAGGAAAATAATAAAAACAAAGGAAATAGTTATATTAATAAGTGACAATAAATTATATTGTAAATTTTTACTGAACATTATATTGCCAATTTTAAATTAAAAATGGTGTGGCTTTTTTGGTGCTTGAAATGCTTACGATTGCTTATTAGGTCCTAATATATATAAACCCACCGATGACCCTAGTTTTTCAGGAAATCAAGCAAGCCGTTCACTATCGGTCCAGGTCATGTTTATTCAGAGAAATGGTTTTCGCACTGACCTGGCTTTAATTTCAGCGAGACCGCTCATCGAAATTCAAGGATTTTTAGTGCCCGGTCAAGCAAGTTAATCCCCTGGCCTTATCAAGGCAGCGCCAAGGTAATTCTCTGCCTGATCTGCTTCAGGCTATTACCTTAGCCAATCATGCCAAGGCTTCCACACAGAGGCGGCAGGAATTTGTCCGAAAAACGATAATTAACCGGGGGTGATATTGTTGTAAGTCAGATACCAGTCCACAAATTTGCCGATCCCTTTCTCAATGGTCGTATCGGGTTTATACCCGACATCCGCTACCAGCGCTTCCACATCGGCATAAGTATCGGGCACATCGCCGGGCTGTAATGGCAACAGCTGTTTTTCCGCGGTTTTACCCAGGGCTTTTTCCAGGGTTTCTATATAAGTCATCAATTCGACCGGCTTTTGGTTGCCGATATTGTAGACCCGCCACGGCGCCTTGCTGGTGCCCGGGTCCGGCAGTTTGCCGGTCCATTCCGGATTGGGTTTGGCGGGATTGTCCAGCGTCCTGATAATGCCTTCGACAATATCATCAATATAGGTAAAGTCGCGGCGGTGTTTGCCATAGTTAAACACCTGGATCGGCTCCCCCGCCAGTATGGCTTTGGTGAATAAAAACAGCGCCATGTCCGGCCGTCCCCACGGCCCGTAAACGGTAAAAAATCTTAATCCGGTGGTCGGCAGTTGATACAAATTGCTATAGGTATGAGCCATCAGTTCATTGGCTTTCTTGGAGGCTGCATACAGGCTGAGCGGATGATCGACGTTGTCGTGCACGGAAAACGGCATCGTTTCGTTGGCGCCATAAACCGAGCTGCTGGAGGCATAAACCAGATGCTCTATCTTCTGATGCCGGCAGCCTTCAAGGATATTGATGAAACCGACGATATTGCTGTCGACGTAGGCATGAGGATTCTCAATGGAATAGCGAACCCCCGCCTGCGCGGCCAGATTGACCACGCGTTGCGGCTGATATTGTTTGAACAATCGATCCATCGTATCCCGATCGGCGATATCGGCGCGGATATCGGTGTAATTCCCGTAATCGAGAATGCGCGCCAGGCGCGCTTTTTTCAGGTTGACGTCGTAGTAATCATTAAGGTTGTCGACGCCTATGACTTCATCGCCTCTTTCCAGTAATTTTATCGCCAGGTGATTGCCGATAAAGCCTGCGGTGCCGGTGACTAATATTTTCATGGTTATAACCTGTCATCAGTTTGGTTAGCGGGAAACAGATACTTCAGATCATAAATTACAGACTCCGGCTTGGTATACCCCTTTATTTGCTCAATGGTCAATTGTTTGAATTGCTCATGCGCGACCGCCAGAATGACCGCATCGTATTTTTTTTCCTCCGGCTTTTCAATCAGGGCAATGCCGTATTCATGCCTGGCTTCTTCCGGGCTGACCCAGGGATCATAAACATGGGTATTGACTTCATAGTCTTTCAGTTCTTCGATAATGTCGATGACCCGGGTATTGCGTAAATCAGGGCAGTTTTCCTTAAAGGTCAGGCCCATGATCAAAACCTCGGCCTGCTGGATATGGATACGCTTTTTCAACAGGTTTTTTATCAGCTGCGAGACCACATATTCGCCCATGCGATCGTTGATGCGCCGTCCCGACAGGATAACCTCGGGATTATAGCCAACTGCCTGCGCTTTATGGGTCAGATAATAAGGATCCACGCCTATGCAGTGCCCGCCCACCAGTCCGGGCCTAAACGGCAGGAAATTCCACTTGGTTCCCGCGGCCAGCAACACCTCTTCGGTATCGATACCCAGTCGGTTGAACAGGATGGCCAATTCATTGATCAAGGCGATATTGACATCGCGCTGGGTATTTTCAATGACCTTGGCCGCTTCGGCCACTTTAAGGCTGCTGGCCTTGTGCGTGCCGGCGGTAATGATGCTTTTGTAAAGACTGTCGACATAATCCGCGGCTTGCTCGGTAGAACCCGAAGTCACTTTCAGAATATTGGTGACGCGGTGTTCCTTATCGCCCGGATTGATACGTTCCGGGCTATAGCCGGCATAAAATTGCTCGTTGAATTTCAGGCCAGAATGCTGCTCCAGCAACGGCACGCAGACCTCTTCGGTTGCGCCGGGATAAACGGTCGATTCGTAGATGACCACGTCATCGGGCTTCAGAATGGTCCCTATGGCTTCACTGGCTTTTATCAATGGCGTCAGATCCGGCTGCTTGTGTTCATTGATAGGCGTGGGCACGGTCACAATATAGACATTGCAGTTTTTAATGTCTTTCAATGAGGCGGTGTAGCTTAAAAACGCGGCCTGGCCCAGCTCCTCAGTGCTGACTTCCAGGGTCGAATCCCGGCCTGCCTGCAATTCCTGCACGCGCTTTTGATTAATATCGAAACCGATGGTTGGATACTTTTTGCCGAATTCCACTGCAAGGGGTAAACCTACATAGCCTAATCCAACTATGGCTATTTTTGTTTGTTCCAGAGTTTTCAAAATATATCTCCTAAATATCATGAATAATGAACAGGCTAACCATCAGGCATGCACAAAAGAAAATATCAAACCAGCCCCCAGAACGTGCCCGATGATGAGGTTTGTATTTTCGATACCCAAAGCGTCCTTATCTAAAAATTTTTACTGCTGATTTAACTCGTTTAAAGTTGCAGACCCAATGAAAAGTACACACTGTTAATATCGAAATCGGAATTGCTTAAATTTGTCGACCGGGTTCTAAAGCTGTATCCGGTTCTAAGGAAAAAATTACGATTAAGCAGGTATTTTGCCGACAGCCCCGCGTGATAAGTATCTTCCTGACGGCCCAGGCCGCCCTGATAATCATTGAAAACATATCCGCCACTGGCATTGAGCAGGACGTTGCGCAGTAATTCGTGATCGATACTCAACCGGGAGGCGGTACTGAGGTAACCGGATGACAATCCCTGAGTGGTCTCATTAATGGCTCTGTCAACCCGGACAGAAACGGTAGTCAGTCCCGTTGCCATCCATCGCAACCCCATACCGCCTGTCAAGGCGCTGATCGTCTTTAACCGGGCATCATCATATGTCTGCCTGGTATAGCCAATATAGGCATCGCCCACTAATTTCCCGGTAAAATCCAGAGCCACACCGGCAACCGTTTCATAACCGTACGATGAACGCTGCAAGCCATTATCATCAAATTGCCGATCATATTCGATAACGTTGTAACTGCCTCTGACGAACGCCTCATAGGCCGGCATAATCTCGTAACCGATATAGGCGGTCGAGGTACTTATCTGACGGTCGCGATCATCGTTATTGATAAAATTGCTGCTTCTGGTTATGCCGTTATTAAAATCCAGATGTTGAATGTCTTGTAGAACATTAAACCGGAGGCGGTTGATTTTATGCTCATAGCCAACCACACCGCCGGTGATATCATATTGCACGGGCTGCAAGGCATTGAAGGGGGAATCGGGCGATGCCCTGTCTTCATAGCGGTTGGCATAATAAAATTTGGCTGTAGCAAAACTGTTTCTCAATACATCCAGCCTGCCATTCACATCGAAGTCATAGATTTCCTTGTCCTCGCTGCCGTGCGAAGCATAGATCTGTATATCCGTATCGATATGCGCCTCTAAGGCATGGCGATTCCAATCACTTTTGACGCTTAGCCCCGGTTGCAGGTGAAAGATAAAGTCATCCTGAGGGCTGTCTTGCTGCGAATAAATATTATCCTTGTATTCATTCTGGCTTTCAAAAACGGGATTAATCATAAAACTGCCGGCTCTGATGCCTACCGGCGTATAGTCCCTGTTTGTCCGTTCACTGACCCCTATGCCTCTTTCCACGTCCGCGCCCCATACAGATGCCGAGCAAATTAATGTCAGCGGCGAAATAAGATACTTAACAATTCGTATTCGTCGATCACTAGCCATGAAATGTCTAACAACAAGCTTAAGGCGCTTGCACAGCCACTGTAAAAAGGGCTTTAGTCACGACAATCGCGGCTAAAGCCCCTTAATAAAGATACTCATCATGCTCAAGCCGATTGGCTTTATGATGAATTTATCCTTTTATAGTTATAAAAATCCGATGACTCGAATCAGCTAGGTGATACGGGTTTTCCGCCACCGTTATTCAGCGCGTTTTCAAGTCCGTTTAGCGCATGTGAACCTTGCGCCCGGCTGATAAGTCCCTGGAGTACCGCTTCCCGGACGCTGGTTCTCAATTGCTTGACGGCCGTTGCTGTCTCATTCGCTGGAACTTTGCCATGATTGGCTTTGATAGCTTCGATCTTCTCAGCGATATCCGAGGGAACACCTTTCCCATCGACTGCGGCATTGCTCAAAGGGGAAAATACAGCCAAAGCTAATATCAATGTTAATTTCTTCATAATCCTATATACCTATATTCAGTTAAATTAAACAGACAGCATGGATTAAATAATTAAAGACCAAACCCGCCAGCAAAATTAAAATAAATATAATATATCTATTAAAATATTATTAATGCGAATTTATTCACAATTTAATTACCTAATATCCATTACATTGCCCTCAATAAATAAACATACATTCTGATATAACCGGCTCCAGTAGAAATCTGGCACAGTTTAAAAGGATATACCAGTTTTCTTACTAAAGACTTAAAACCGGAAAGCAGTATAACTGATGCCCTAAAAATAAAGGTGATTTTCATCACAAACTTTATAAATTATCAATTTAGATACCCGAAAATATAATAAACTTACCTACCATATATCAATAACATGTTAATTCATTCACAAAAATATACATGTATTAAAATTCCATTTTCCATATGTAAAGGACCGAACAAAAAATGGGAGTCAAACCGATAGAATTGCTAGAAACTGATCGAGAGCAGCTTCAACAACTCATTAAGAAAGGCGCCGATTGGCGGGAGAGAAACCGGGCCGAAACGATCCTGATGCTGGCCGAAGGGCATACCGTCAAGGAAACCGCCGAAAGGCAGCGACTGACTCGGGAAGCGATCCGCGAACGGCGACGGAAATGGCTAAAAACGGGCTTCGCCAGTTTGCCCGACAAACCGCGGAGCGGGGCGCCGAGCAAACTGACCGATCAACACCGCGCTCAGCTCAGGCACTGGCTGGAACAGGAGTCCCTGACCGCTCGCGTGTTATTGAGCCGATTGGAAGAGACCTTCGGCGTGCGCATTGGCGACACGACCTTACGGACTGAACTGAAGCGCCTGGGCTATGTCTGGAAACGGACCCGGTACAGCTTAAAAACGTGTTGTCCGCATGTGGCGAAAAGGTCCAAATAGAGCGCCCGTCCCAGCCTGCATCGGACAGCATGGAGCCGGATTTGCCCGCGCGCCGATAAAACGGATTATCGATCATCCGTCCAAAATGTTGCTTATAGTGAAAAGCGGCGCAGGGCATGCGCGGGTAATAATGGCCGCGTCAGGTGGACGTTAGATCATCGTGGGAATAAGTATTTTTTAGGTTTTTAAGTATTTTTTAGGTTTTTGATGCCCATGTTCGAAAGAAAGCCAAAGGGGACATTTGAATACTGTCCGTTATACCAAATGAAAGATTATGGCTTTACTGGAGCCGCTGACAGAACTGACGTCGTTTTTTGGCAAAGGAATACACACCGATTTTTTCTGAAACCCGATCCAATTATTATTTATGTATAAGATTAAAACCTATTTGTTTTCAGGTTAAAACTATCGGAAATAACGAATACAAAAGCTTGCATTAACCGCACACTACCCTCTCCCATCACAGAAACTGCATACTTAATATGAGGTATTTTAAGTGAAAAAAAATCTTATTCTATTATATTTCCTTAGCATAATATTCTTTGCCACTTTGAATGCACATGCTGAAGAACCAAAAGAGACGTATTATCGTTTAGGCAGCGGTGATAAATTGCAAATCACCGTGTTTAATCACGAAGACTTGACCGGCGAATACACGGTTGACGGGACCGGCAATGTTTCGATACCGCTGATCGGCACTATCACCGCCAAAAACCTGAGCCTGTCGGAGTTTGAAGAGACATTGAGATCCAAACTGAGCCCCGACTATATTGTGAACCCTAAATTCAGCATTCAGGTGCTTAACTACAGACCTTTTTACATTTTGGGTGAAGTAGAAAGGCCTGATTCTTATTCTTACGTAAGCGGCATGACTTATTTAACGGCTGTAGCCATTGCCGGCGGCTTTACTTATCGCGCCAAACAGAATCATGTTTTTGTGATTCACGCGAATGATGCAACGAAAACAGAAGTACAAGCCAAAATGGATATGCCGGTTATGCCCGGGGACATCATCCGGGTTGATGAACGGATGTTTTAATGTTCCAAATGGGTTTTCGCCGCGACTTTTGCGGCGAAAACCCTGCCCTCCAAGCCATTACCTTTAATTTTACAAGCGCTCAAGGATTTACCTCATGCAGCCAAGCAAGCCGCCATTTGCGACAATGGATAATAACGCTTCGTTCCAAGAAGAAGAAACCCTATCGATAAGCCATATACTGCATGTTTTCTGGTTACACCGTCAGATGTTTATTGCGGTTTTTGTGTTTATTACCATTTCCGCCTCTATTGTTCTGTTTCAATTAACACCGGAATACACGTCCGAAGCCAAAATTCTGGTGGGTGCGGCAAAAGCCCAGGTTGTTGACGTTAAAGCCGTGTTAAGCGGCGACATGAGTACTGACGATGCGGTCAAGAGCGAAGTTGAAATTTTGACGTCAAGAAGCCTGGCTAAAAAAGTGATTACCAGGCTCGATTTGTTAAACCATGCCGAATTTAATCCACAACTCAAGGAGAAAAGCTTTTTTTCAAACCTGAATCCTGTCAACTGGATTCCCGATGAGTTTAAAGAAGCGCTAGGCAAAAAATCCGAGCCGCTAACGGAAGAGGAAGCCGAACAGCAACGCCTGGCTAAAGCGACCGATATTTATATTAAAAAATTAACCGCGTCGCCGGTCAGGGGTTCTCAGGTGATCAAGATCACCTTCAAGTCTACCGACCCCAAACTGGCTGCCAAAATAGCCAATACTCATGGCGAAATTTATATCGTCGACCAGCTTGAAGCCAAGTTTGAAGCGACCGAAAAAGCCAGCGCCTGGCTTAATGATCAACTGACTGAATTGCGCATTAAAGTGGCCGACTCCGAAAAAGCGGTGGAAACGTATCGGAGCACCCATAACCTGTCCCGGGGCGCCCAAGGCGAGGGTTTGCTGCAAGGGCAATTGTCCGAAATCAACAGTCAGCTGATCATTGCCAAAGCGGCACGCGCCGAAGCCGGCGCCCGATTGCGCCAGGTAGAAAATTTACTGAAAAACGGCGCGGACATCGAGACAGCGCCTGAAGTGTTGTCATCTCCCTTGATCCAGAGCTTGCGTCAGCAGGAAGCCGAACTTACCCGGAAAATATCCGAGATGGCCGTTGAATATGGCGCCAAACATCCGAAAATGATTCGGATTAAGGCAGAAATCGCTGACTTACAAGCCAATATCGATGCCGAGATAAGAAAAATAGCCGCCGGCCTTAGAAATGAAGTCAATATTGCCAGCAGCCGAGAACAAAGCTTGCAAAGCAGTCTAGCCGCGATCGAATATAGGTCGGGCAGCAGTCAAAAAGACGAAGTGGCATTAAGAGCGCTGGAACGCGAAGCCAACGCCAATAGAATATTATTCGAGACCTTCTTAAACCGCTTTAAGGAAACATCATCCACGCAGGGCATGGCCGAAGCCGATGCCCGGATTATTTCTGCAGCCGAGATACCGCAGCAAGCTTCCTTCCCCAAGAAACCCCTGATGCTTATGCTGATTGTCATTATGGCGACCGTCGTTAGCTCAGCCGTTGTCTTCCTGCTCGAAATGCTTAACCCGGGGTTAAGATCGCCGGAAGAAATCGAGTCATTGCTGGGCGTGCCCGCTATCGGTTTAATTCCCATGATCAATGACCGCGACGCCATTGACTATATTCTGGAAAAACCTAATTCAAGCCTGGCCGAAGCCATTAATTCCCTGCGCGTTTCCATCACGCTGTCCTCGCCTGATAAAGACATCAAATCAGTGATGATTTCGTCGTCCGTTCCTTCGGAAGGGAAAAGCACACTGGCCTTATGCCTTGCTCGCGGCGCCGCCCAGTCAGGACTGAAAGTCATCATTGTCGATGCCGATTTACGACGGCCGACCATTGAGAAAAAACTCGGTCTCCTGACTAAATCGAAAGGTCTCACAGATTTGATTATGTCTGATGAGAAAAACATGGCCGAATTTATGTTTAAAGATGAAAAATCAAATCTTTACATCATGCCGAAGGGCCATGCCGACTATGTCAATGCGACCGATGTTTTCAATTCGCATCGAATGAAAAAATTAATAGAAGCCATGAAGGCGCGGTTTGACCTGATTATTTTTGATTTGCCCCCGGTTATGGCCGTCACCGATGCACGTATCCTGGCGTCACTCATGGACAAAACCATCTATGTCGTCAGCTGGGATAAAACCCCCAGAAAAGTGATCAAAGCCGGCCTGCAGCAATTGGTCAATGCCAACGCCAATATTGCCGGCATTGTTTTACAACAAGTGGATTTAAAACAATACGGCAGTTTCGACTACAGCAATTCCGGACACTTTTATCATTACGGAAAATATGGCCAATATTATTCCAATTGATGCGCCATCATTGGCGGTAAATAATCGGCGATAAACGCCGGACAGGAACAGGCGCCAGAAGACTTTGATCGCGATCATGACCGTTAAGACGCTTACCATCGGTTCGTTGCTCACGCTAAATAGCGGCTAATTACTATGATGAATTTCAATCGTTTTTTCCCCCTCCTTGTTTTATGTCTTGGCATGGCGCTGGCTTTCACCGCAGTGCCCAGGGTCAGAGCGGCGCTGAATCATGTGCCGGTTGAAACAGGCATTGACAAGATTGCGCAACATCACTCCCTGACCGAGGCCGAAGTATCGGCACTGATCAGGAAAGCCCAAAAAAGCATCGAGCTGTTTGATCACCCGGACTACTGGCAGGACTTGAGCGAACTGTTCTATTTTCAGGCCCAAAACCAGAACGTATTCAGCGATGCCGGCCAAGCCCTGTTAAGACAATCGGCGGACAGCGCGCAACAATCGCTACTACGCTCTCCCGCCAACGCCTTCTTATGGTATAAATTAGCCTCTATTGATATTTTGCTGAATGAACAGCCTGATAAAACCCCAAAAAAACTACGCATGTCCATCATCACCGGTCCGCACGATACGGCATTTTTGATACCCCGCCTGCGGCTTTGCTTATCGCTGCTTCCCTCATTCACATCGGACGATATGGCCTTATTGGCCGATCAGGTTGTGGCAGCCTGGGATATATCGCATAAACGATTCGTCAAAGCCATTGACAGCACCCTGTACATGGATGCCATTAGCGCTTTGTTGATCAACAGACATCCGCTTATTCTTCAAGAAATGGTCACGGAATTTGAAAAAACTCATTAATCGATTGTTAAAGGCAAAACCCTATCCCACCCCTGCTTTACCCGACGATACCCGCGTTTACTGCATTGGCGACATTCATGGCCGTCATGACTTGCTGGTTCAGCTGTTGAGCCGGATCAGACAGGATTCGGCCGGCTTTTCCGGCCGCGTGATCATGATTTACCTGGGCGACTTTATCGATAGAGGCCCGCAGTCCCGGGAAGTCATCGAAGAACTGATGCGGAATACGCAGCCGAATATCGAATACGTTTATTTACGCGGCAATCATGAGCAGACCATGCTCGATTTCCTGCATAACGATACTGTCGGCCTTGCCTGGTTCACCTATGGCGGCCAGGCGACTTTAGCCAGCTATAACGCCGCCGGTGATAAGGAAATGCCTAACCAACGCGAAGATTTCATAGCCATACAACGGCAATTATTGAAAAAACTGCCGCACGCGCATTACCAGTTCCTGAAAAGCACCTCGTTTTCTTATTCAATAGGCTCTTATTTTTTTGTCCACGCCGGCATAGATCCTGACTGCCCGTTATCCCGGCAAAAGCCCGATGATCTGCTGTGGATACGGAGTGAATTTACCGGCTCAACCAAACCTTTTGAAAAAATCATTGTCCACGGCCACACCATAACCGATGAACCCGAACTGCTGCCCAATCGCATCGGCATCGACACCGGCGCCTATGCATCGGGCATCCTGACCTGCCTGGTATTACAGGCCGACCAGCAAAGACTGATCCAGACCCGGACCGAATAACAGCCAGGCGCGTTCGAAAGGCTCAACTCTCGATACTGGCCAGCGCCACATACTGCTACAATGCCGTTTTTTTCAACCGTATAAGACCCTAGAAAATGGACGTAATCCAACGTATAGCCGAAGAATTATCCGTCAACAGCCGCCAAGTCAGCGCCGCCGTATCGTTACTGGATGAAGGCGCGACGGTGCCGTTTATCGCCCGCTACCGCAAGGAAGCGACCGGCGGCCTTGATGACGGCCAGTTAAGATTGCTGGAAGAACGCCTGACTTACCTGCGCGAACTGAACGAGCGCCGCAAAACCATACTGGACAGCATCAGCGCCCAGGGCAAGCTGACGCCGGAACTGGAAAAGGCCATTCGCGAAGCGGACACCAAAACCCTGCTCGAAGACCTCTACCTGCCCTACAAGCCCAAACGCCGCACCAAAGCGCAGATCGCGCGTGAAGCAGGGCTCGAACCTCTGGCCGATGCCCTGCTCGATGACCGCGGCCTGATTCCGGAACAGATCGCCGCCGGCTATATTGATGCCGACAAGGGCGTGCCGGACAGCGCCGCCGCGCTCGAAGGCGCGCGCCAGATCATCATGGAGCGCATCTCCGAAGATGCCGAACTGCTGGCCGAACTGCGCGAGCGCACCTGGCAGAAAGGCATCCTGCATGCCACCGTCGTCAAGGACAAAGAACGCGAGGCGGCGAAATTCCAGGATTACTTCGATTACCAGGAAGCGATCAGCAAGATCCCTTCGCATCGCGCGCTGGCGCTGCTGCGCGGCCGCAATGAGGACCTGCTCAACCTGGCGCTCAAACCCGGCGCCGAGGAAAAAGAGGAACACGATCTGTGCGCGCAACTGGTGGCGCGCCACCTCCAAATTACTGACGTGTCCAAGCCGGCCGATGCCTGGCTGGCCGAAACCGCCCGCTTGGCCTGGAAAATCAAGCTGTTCACGCGCATCGACCTGGATTTGAAACTGCGCCTTCGCGAAGCGGCCGAGCTCGAAGCCATCCGCGTCTTCGCCAGCAATTTAAGAGACCTGCTGCTGGCCGCGCCGGCCGGCCCCAAGGCCACGATGGGACTGGACCCGGGCATTCGCACCGGCGTCAAAGTCGCCGTCGTCGATCCGACCGGCAAACTGCTGGCTACCGACACGATTTACCCGCATGCGCCGCGCAACCAGTGGGACGCATCGATAGACACGCTGGCCCGGCTGATTGCCCGGCACAATGTGGACCTGGTCAGCATCGGCAACGGCACCGGCTCGCGCGAAACCGACCAGCTCGTCGCCGATGTGATCAAACGCCACAGCGCGCTTAAATTCACCAAGCTGACCGTATCGGAAGCCGGCGCCTCGGTTTACTCGGCCTCGGAGCTGGCCGCCAGGGAATTCCCCGAGCTCGACGTCTCACTGCGCGGCGCCGTGTCGATCGCCCGGCGCTTGCAGGACCCGCTGGCCGAACTGGTCAAGATCGAGCCGAAATCGATCGGCGTCGGCCAGTACCAGCATGACGTCAACCAGGTGCAACTGGCGCGCAGTCTGGACGCCGTCGTCGAGGATTGCGTGAACGCGGTCGGCGTCGACGTCAACACCGCCTCGGTGGCCCTGCTGAAACAGGTCTCGGGACTGTCGGCCAGCGTCAGCGAGAACATCGTCGCGTTCCGTAACGAGCACGGCCCGTTCAAGAACCGCGCGCAGCTGAAAAAAGTGCCGCGGCTCGGCGACAAGGCTTACGAACAAGCCGCGGGCTTCTTGCGCGTCATGAACGGCGACAATCCGCTCGATGCCTCGGCGGTGCACCCGGAAGCTTATCCGGTCGTCGAAGCGATCATCGAAAACACCGGCAAATCGATACGCGACCTGATCGGCCAGAGCAGTTTCCTGCGCACGCTGAACCCGGCCAATTACACCGATGAACACTTCGGCCTGCCGACCGTGTCCGATATCCTGCAAGAGCTCGAAAAGCCGGGCCGCGATCCGCGCCCGGAATTCAAAAGCGTGCAGTTCAAGGAGGGCGTCGAGAAAATCACCGACCTCAAGCCGGGCATGACCCTGGACGGCGTGGTCACCAACGTCGCCAACTTCGGCGCGTTCGTCGATATCGGCGTGCATCAGGACGGCCTGGTGCATATCTCGCATTTGTCGGACACTTTCGTCAAGGATCCGCGCGAAGTGGTCAAAACCGGCGATCTGGTCAAGGTCAAGGTGCTGGAAGTCGACGTCGAGCGCAAGCGTATCTCGCTGACCATGAAAAAAGACACCGAGGAAGCCCATCCCAGAGCCGAACGCAAACCTGCAAATGCGGACAGGAAACCCAGGCAGCGGGGCCCGGAACCGCAAAAAATCACCGGCTCGATGGCTAACGCATTTGCCAAGGCGCTGAAAAAATAATTTGAAAAAGCTCTGCTATACTTGAGTGAATTATTCAACCAATGCGCAGGACTTGACATGACTAAACTCAACCGCTTTTTTGCTCCACTGCTATTAACGGGTCTGCTGACGGCTTATGCCCCTTTAAATCAGGCCGCTGACATGCAACAAGGTTATGGCGATCTGTCTTATAGGACCGCTCCACAAATTGACAAGGCCCACCAGGAGACAACCTATGGCGGCAAGGTCGGCAGAAAAGCGGCATCCGCGTTTGCCAATTTAACGACAGGCGTGCTGGAAATCCCCAAGAACATGATCAACACGACCAACCAGAGCAATGTCTTCTACGGCATCATCGGCGGTCTCTTCAAAGGCATCGTCCATACGGCCGGACGCCTGGGCGTCGGCGTTGCCGATCTGGTTACGATTCCGCTGCCTACCAAGCCGATCGCCTATCCGGTCTACATCTGGGAGGATTTTGATGTCGATACGACTTATGGCGAAGTCTTCCGTCTGGATACCACGGAGCCGCCCGCCCCTATTGCGCCGACAGCAGCCGTACAACCGGCCGCGCCCGTTGTCGTACCGCCCAGCGCGCCGATAGTCGACCGCTCCGATGAATATACCCGGGAAACCAACAAAACCCTGGACACCTTCTTCGAAAAGGAAATGATGAAATAAACCTTATTGCTTCAATCCGCATCAGAGAAAAAAGCCCGATAGGACATTCCATCGGGCTTTTTTGTTTGGCCGTTGCCTCATGGGCGCCGATGCCGTTCAGCGTTGAAAATCCGCGGATCGACGCCATTATAGTTGGAAACTCAGGGACTTAACTTAGGTCACAGAAACAGTCCCTACGTTGTTTTACAGATGTCATCGCCGTAGTGGATAATGAAAGTCACATTAACATTGATGGGAGTTGAGGTCGATGCCCGGAATATTACGCAGGTTGCTCGGTTTTATCGTACTGGTCGCCACTATAGGTCTGGCGACCTGTCAATCGATGGTGAAGGCCGAGCCTTTTGATTCCAGCTATTTTGCTGGCGCCTTTTTGACCAGTCACTCGCAGGCCGAGTAATGCATCACTTCAGAAAGCCAAAACGGTTTGTTGCCGATACGCTGCACCGCTATTCTCCCCGGGGATTGCTGCTTTATTTCTTGCCAATGTCGCTGATTCCGGCGACGTTTATCGCCTTGGGAAAAGGCTATCTGCCGGGCGTTCTTGTCAACGCCTCAGGTTTTGCGCTTTACATGCTGGCCGCCTGGTGCGTGCGCCAGGGCCTGCAGGCGGAGCATGTTTATACCCAAAGCCGCATCGCCCGTCCGCCCAAATGGCCGCTAAAAATGATATCGGCAATCATCACGGCGCTGACCACCGGCATGATCGCCTGGCTGGGCGCGCTGCATTCGCTGCCGGTAGCACTCCTGTTCGCCGGCGGCGCGTTTCTGGGCATGTATCTGAGTTACGGCTTCGATCCGCTTAAAGAGAAAAATATCGTTGTTGCCCACGGCTATTCCAGGGACGAAATCCTGAAGACGCTGGAAGATTCCTCACGCATTATCCGCAGTATCGAACAGGCCAGCGACCGGATCCGCAATACCGAACTAAACCAGCGCATCGAGCGTATTTGCGGGATTGCCGACGACATTCTGGCCGAAATCGAGGCCGATCCGCGCGACATCCGCCGGGCGCGCAAGTTCCTCAATGTCTATCTGGACGGCGCCAGGCAAGTAACCGAAGGTTACGCCAAAGCCCATCCGCAAACCCAGTCCGGTGAACTGGAACAGAATTTCCGCAATGTGCTGGAAACCATTGAGTCGGTGTTTCAGGATCAGCATCAAAAACTGCTGGAAGAGGATGTTTTTGATCTGGATGTGAAAATCGAAGTGTTAACCACACAGCTTAAACGGGAAGGCATCCTTTAATGCCTTTTGACCACAGAGGATTTAATCATGAGTGAACAGCAAGCCTCCACGACGACTCAATCAACGTCAAGCTCCGAGAATATCGCCGCATCCAGGGAAATCGTCCCGGGCGTCAAAGCCGAGATGATCCCGCTTGCCGAGGCGCCGGCGGAGAGGCAACAACTGGTTAAGCAGTTGCTGAACGAAATCGATGTCCGCAATACCCAGTCGATCATTTTCTTCGGCAGCAAGGCGCAGGAACAGCTGACCACCATTTCCGACCGCATGCTGGACGGGGTCAAAAACAAGGACATCGGACCGGCCGGCGATGACCTGAACGAAATGGTGGCGACGATACGCGGCTTCGAGGTCGACGACCTGGATCCGAACAAAAAACAGGGCTTTTTCGACCGCCTGCTGGGCAAGGCCAAGCCGGTCGTCAAGTTCCTGCAGCAATACGAGGAAGTGCGCAAACAGATCGACATGATTACCGACAAGCTGGAGCGGCACAAGACCAATCTGCTGACCGATATCGTCTCGCTGGACAAGCTTTATCAGGCCAACCTGGACTATTTCCATACGCTCGAGGATTACATCGCCGCCGGCGAGGAGAAACTGCGCGAACTCGATGACGCCGTCATTCCGGAACAGGCCAGGAAAGCCGAAACCAGCGGTGAAGTCATCGACGCGCAAAACCTGCGCGATCTGCGCGCGGTCCGCGACGACCTGGAGCGGCGCGTGCATGACCTGCGCCTGACCCGGCAGGTATCGATGCAAAGCCTGCCCGGCATTCGGCTCGTGCAGGAAAACGACAAGGGACTGGTCAACAAGATCAACTCGACCATTGTCAACACGGTGCCGCTGTGGCGCCAGCAATTGGCGACGGCCGTGACTATTTACCGCTCGTCGCAGGCGGCCGAAACGGTCAAGGCCGCGACCGACCTGACCAATGAACTGCTGGCCGCGAATGCCGAAAACCTGAAGCAGGCCAACGCCGAAACCCGCAAACAGCTGGAACGCGGCGTATTCGATATTGAAACGGTCAAGAAAGCCAACCAGACCCTGATCGCGACCATAGAGGAAAGCCTGCAGATCGCCGACCAGGGCAAGAAGATGCGCAGCGAAGCGGTCGTGCAGCTGGAGCAATGCGAAACCGAACTGAAAAAAACGCTGGCCTCGGCGCATGCCAAGGCAACTGGTTAATTACAGATTCTTACCCCGAAGAGCACGAAGATTATGTCGTTTCTTGCAGGCCGGGTTTACCAACCCCGCCTACCTCTCTTCGCGTCCTTCGTGGTTTTTATATGAATTCATTTTTTCTAAAACAGGAGCAACACAGTGGGCATTCTGGATAAGTTATTCGGCGAGTTTGTCGACGTCATCGAATGGACCGATGATTCCAGCGACACGATGGTCTACCGGTTCGAACGCTACGGCAACGAAATCAAATACGGCGCCATGCTGACGGTGCGCGAATCGCAGACCGCGGTGCTGGTCAGCGAAGGCCGCGTGGCTGATTTTTACGAGCCGGGCCTGTATCAGCTCGAGACGCGCAACATGCCGATCCTGACCACGCTGGAAAGCTGGCCGCACGGCTTCTCCAGCCCGTTCAAGGCGGAAGTGTATTTCTTCAACATGCGCCGCTTTACCGACTTGAAGTGGGGCACCAAGAATCCGGTCATGCTGCGCGACAAGGAGTTCGGGCCGCTGCGGCTTCGGGCCTTCGGCACCTATTCGATCCGCATCAAGGAGCCGCTCACGTTCATCAGGGAAATCGTCGGCACCGGCGCTCATTTCCAGACCGCCGGCATCAGCGACCAACTGCGCAACCTGATCGTCTCGCGTTTTGCCAGCATTATCGGCGAATCGGGCATTCCGATTCTGGACCTGGCCGCCAATTACGACGAGCTGAGCGAGTACATCACCCAAATGATCAGTCCGGAATTCGCCGCCTATGGGCTGGAAGTCCTGCAGTTGCTGGTCGAAAACATCTCGCTGCCGCCGGAAGTCGAAGCGGCCATGGACAAGCGCACCAGCATGGGCATCATCGGAGACCTGAGCCGCTACACGCATTATCAGGCCGCCGAGGCGATGACGGCGGCCGCCCAGAATCCCTCCGGCGCCGCCAACGAAGGCATCGGCATGGGCATGGGATTCGCTGTGGCCAGTCAGATGAGCCGGGCGTTCACCCAACAATCATCCGGGCAAGCCCCGGCGACACCGCCGCCCCTGCCCGGCTCGGCCGTCGTTTACTACGCGGCCATCAACGGACATCAACAAGGCCCATTCGAACGCCCTGTGCTTGATCAGAAAATCAGCAGCGGCGAGATCAACCGATCGACCCTGATCTGGCATGCCGGCCTCGCGGAATGGACGCCGGCCGAACAGGTGCCCGAACTGGCCGGCGCCTTCGCGCAGGTGCCTCCGCCGTTACCCAAATCATAATCACGCCGTCCGTGTTAAAAACCAAAACTTCATCCCGGCAAGCGCCGGGGCGTTTTCCGTGCGCGCAATGCGGAGCCGTGCTCAAATACGCCCCCGGCACGACGCATCTGGTCTGTGACTACTGCGGCTTTGAAAATCATATTGAATATCGCGCCGGCGTCATTGAGGAATACGACCTGCAGGAAGCCCTGAGGCGACTGTCGGAGCCGCATCCGGAAGCGCCTAAAGCGCAGATTCATTGCAACGAATGCGGCGCCGGGTTTCAGTTTGAAGCCAACATTCATGCCGGCGAATGCCCTTTTTGCGGCTCGCCGATCGTCACGGCCACCGGGCACAGCAAACCCATACAGCCTAAATCGCTGCTGCCGTTCCGCATTGATGAGCCCGAAGCGCGCCAGCGCTTCCAACGCTGGATTAAAGGCTTGTGGTTCGCGCCCAATGCCGTGAAAAAATATGCGCGCAGTCAGTCCAAACTAACCGGCGTTTATCTGCCCTACTGGACCTTTGACAGCGATACGGAGACGGATTATACCGGCGAGCGCGGCGATATTTATTATGTCAGCCAGCCGGTGCGGGTCACGCGCAACAATCAGACCGTCACGGAGATCAGGCGCGTGCCTAAAATCCGCTGGACGCCGGTCAGAGGTCATGTGAGCCGTTTTTTCGACGACGTGCTGGTCGGTGCCAGCAAATCATTGCCGCGCAAGATTCTGGATGCCTTGCAACCCTGGGATCTGGAACAATTGATCCCTTATGATGAACACTATCTGAGCGGTTTTCGCAGCGAATATTATCAGGTCAATCTCGATGAAGGCTTCGACCATGCCAAGCAGGTCATGGACAGCGCGATCTACCGCGACATCGCCTATGACATCGGCGGCGATCACCAACGGATTCACCAGGTCAGTACCCGGCACAGCGGCATGACCTACAAGCATTGCCTGCTGCCGGTCTGGTCGGCCGCGTTCCGCTACCGGAACAAATCCTATCGCTTCGTCATCAATGGCCGCACCGGTGAAGTCCAGGGAGAGCGCCCCTACAGCTGGTGGAAAATCGGCTTTGCGGCACTGGCCGCCCTGTTGCTGGCTGCCGGGGCTTATTTCTACCTGGAAAGTACCGGCGCCTTACAGCATAGTCAGAGCGGCTCTTATTACAACATGCCTTATTACCAGAACAACCGTTATTAACGCGGCCTGTTATGACGGGCCGCTAAAATAAAATTAAACCCGATTAAATAAAACCGTCGCGCTAGCGACACATTAATTAAATCGATCTAACTTCAACTGGCCGCGTAACATCAGTTATGAAATTCATACATCATTTAAAATCGCAATAATCCATATCTATTACTTCCCTGAGTTATATAGTTTTGACCATTCGGGCAGTAACCAATCAAAAGAGATCGAACAGATCATACAAAATTAAAAAACAGGGCAAATCACCTATTTCAAGTAGGTGATTTGCCCTGTTTTTTAATATCCTGCCGATATCACTAAATCCCTATTAGCTGATATTACGCACGAACAATTATGTATTCCTTTAGCCGTGCCCGAGCACCATAGCCGTAAGATACGCGGCGGCTGGCCAAATTGACAAAAGCAGAGCTCGAGCCGCCTGCGTCGGGTTTCCGCTGAAGCACAAGCCCGAACTCCCTCCCCCTTAAACAGCCTTCCAATGCCATTACGATCTTAGTTGTTATTAAATACCTTTATCTAAAATGGCATCAATATTGCTTTATCCATGCCGGTTGTTCATTACTCATTACTTCCGCAATCCAGCCGGTCATCTGTAATGAATCTCTCGCCTATATATAACAGCTTGATAATTAAAAATAACGGATTAATCAAATGACACACTTTGCTTTATCTCCCCGATTAAAACTAAAGACCTTAATTTCCGTCTCTCTCGTCCTGTCCGCGTTGGCGCCAGCTTTATCTTTCGCCGGCAAAGCCATGGCTAGCCCCGATGAGATGGACTTCCCGCCCCGGGACATGGCAAAAGAGCAATTAGGCAAATTGCTGTTTTATGACAAAATTTTATCGGGCAATAAAAACACCTCTTGCGCATCGTGCCATCATCCTCTTGCCGGTACTGGCGACGGCCTGTCGCTGGGTGTCGGCGAAGGCGGAAAAGGACTGGGCATCATGCGCGATACAGGCAGCGGCAGCGACGCCATCGCCGAACGCGTGCCCCGCAATGCTCCGCACTTGTTTAACCTCGGCGCACGTGAATTTGTCCGCGTATTCCATGACGGGCGCGTTGAACAGGACAGTAGCGCGCCCAGCGGCTTTAATACACCGGCTGGCGATGCATTTTTAATGGGCATGGATCATGCGCTTGCCGCGCAGGCGGCATTTCCTCCGACCTCCAATACCGAGATGGCCGGCCAAGCCGGTGAAAATGATGTGGCTGACGCGGCCGCGGCCGGCGACCTCCAGCAGGTATGGAGCCTGTTGACCGCCAGAGTCATGGCAATCGAGGAATATCGCACGCTTTTTGCCGCCGCTTATCCTGATCTGCAAGTGCCTGAAAATGTTACCTTTACTCATATAGCCAATGCTATCGGCGCTTTTGAAGCCGCCGCTTACAGGGCCGATAACAGCCCTTACGACCGATATCTGCAGGGTGATAATCAGGCAATGAGCAAAAGCGCCGCGGAAGGCCTGAAAATTTTTACCGGCAAAGGCCAATGCGCCAGCTGCCATTCGGGGAAATTCCAAACGGATCATGATTTCCATGCACTGGGCGTGCCTCAAATTGGTCCGGGAAAAGGCGATGGCTTTAATGGCCATGATGATTACGGCCGGGAACAGGTCACAGGCGATGCCAATGACCGCTATCGGTTCAGAACCCCAACGCTTCGCAACGTGGCCGTTACCGGCCCATGGGGGCATGACGGGGCTTACAATACCCTGGAAGCCATGGTCAGGCATCACCTGAATCCAGAGCAAAGCCTTAATGCTTATGATGCGGCCCAGGCGGTCCTGCCCTCCCGCGCGGATCTGGATGCACAGGATTTTATTGTCCATAATGACGATACCAGCCGCTTCAATCTGGCAAACAGCATAGAAATCAACCCTGTGGCGCTTAATGACAACGAAATCAAGCTGCTGCTGGATTATTTACACGCCTTGACCGACCCCAACAGCCTGGATCTCAGATACACGGCCCCCGCTAGAGTGCCCAGCGGCCTTCCTCTGGCAGACTGAGCGACTCCGTAGTCAGGCCCTCCTCTGAGGGCAGGCTTCACACATAAAAGGCCGCGGGCGGGATGCTTTTACGACTTCCCGTCCTGCGGTCTTGATCCCGTCCGAATTTTTACAGCCAGAGCCCGGCGGCTTATACCATTTGGCCGCTTGTGAACAATCAGATCAATTCAGCGATACTGCTGGCGGCTCTTTTGACATCCAGGAAAATAAGGCCCAGCTTGGCGTTGGGCTTGGCCAGTACGGTCAATACCGCTTCCTTGCCGGCATAAGTCATCAGCACATAGCCCAAATCGCCTTTAATCAGCACCTGTTCCAATTCCCCGCGCGCCAGTTCCTGCGCGGTACGGTCGCCCAGCGACAACATGGCGGCGCTCATGGCGCCGACCCGGTCTTCATCCAATGAAGCCGGCAGCACGGAAGCCATCATTAAACCGTCGGTTGAAATGACACCTGTCGCCTCAATGTCCGCGGAAGCACCGTTCAATTCCGAAAGTACTGAAATTAACATATCTGAACGCATCAGAATCTCCTATTTGTCTCTGTAGGCGGTCGCCAGGTTGGTAAATAGCGCACGGCTCATGCCGGAAATCTTAAGAAATTTTTCCAGCTCCTCCGCCAGGCTGGCTTCTTGGTAGGATTGCTGCATTACCAGGAGCGACAGGCCGGTAACGGCACTGATCGCGCTCAATATCTGGGCACAATATTCTTTATCGTCCCCATAGGTTTCAACAATCAGGGCGATCAGACGGTGATTGATCAACGTCATCGCACCCGCCATGAATTCAACCGGCAAATTGACTTTTACATGCACATCGCCCACTTTGAACATGTGCTCGGTATAGGCCTTATCGAAAGGCCCGCTGAATAACCCTTCCATCCACCGGGTATGGGTTTTCTTCAGTGATTCGACCCGCCCTTCCAGAAAAGCGGATGCCTCCGGAATGGCAAGCAGATGCTGGTAAAAATCCTCGGTAATTCCTGCCAGCTTGGGCTTGATTTGCTCGCCTACCTCGATTAACAAGGCTTCCCGTTCAGGCGTCAACTCGCTGAACGATTTGGCGTATTGCGTTAATTTTTCAAAATCATGCGGCATATAATGCCCCCTAATGTCATTATCAGGGCTTACGCAAGCTTGTGGGGGCGACTGAAGTCGCCCCCACAGGTTTTAAACCCGCTTGTTTCGACGGATGAATAGGCAAACTGCGTAAGTCCTAATTATTATAATTTTTGATTACTTAATATTATTTGTAAGAGCAACCTTTATATCCATGCATGCGATCACTCTTGAATCCAAGTATATACCAACTATTTCAGTAGGAAATTATAGATCCCCATTAATATTCAATTTCCGTGACATATTTCCCAAAACGATAAAATACCTGTTTTTCTTCTGAATCAAGCTCGGATTTGTCCGTTTTGTCTATTGATGGAACCGATAGGAAGAGCGGGGTATACCGGTTTAATCATTATCAGACTTCTGGATGTGGTTTTTTGCAAGCCTGCCCCTCAAGGGAATCTTGAATAGCGCATGATGAAAAAGTCGATACCGGCAAAAGGCAAAACGGAGCCTTGCCGCCAATATTAACCGCAAGGAACCGGTCCGACCGCTTGCAGTCGGACGGGAATGAATGAGGAAGTCAATACAATAGTACTATCGCGTTACAACCTTGAGAAACGGCCTTGCCGTTTTTGCAGGAAATGCTGCTCCAGCTTATGAAAATAAACATAAATGCCATAAATGAGCCCGCCCGCTACCGGCAATGCAAAATACCAATGCTCTTTGGCAAAGGCCAATACGCTTAATAATTGCTCGCCAAAGAAATAAGCCGGGGTTATGGTAATCGCCGCCCATACCCATGCGCTGAGCAGGTTGATCAAGGCAAACTGTTTTGCCGAGTATTTGGTGATGCCGATCGACATCGGAATGACGGTGCGCAAACCGTACATATAGCGCTGCATGAATATAATAGGCCAGCCGTATTTTTTCAGCAGCAGATGCGCGATCGCAAACTTGCGCCGCTGGCTATGCAGTTTGCGCTGGATAAAGCCTTTGTTGAAGCGCCCGATATAAAAGTAGATTTGATCGCCGGCAAAACCGCCTAAACCCGCCACAAAAACCGACATGAAGTACTGCATATCGCCGGTATGAGACAGGATCCCAGCCATGACCAGGCCGATTTCACCTTCTAATATGGACCACAGGAACAGGATAATATAACCGTATTCCTTAAGCCAACCGATAAATAATTCTTCCATTAAGCTTTAAGTTTCAGTGAGATACTACTCAAATTGCAACTACGATTGATCCCTTCATAGTTTGGTCGATGGTGTAACCCTCCCTATCCCGGCATAAGCCCTGATGGACGGCCGCGGAAGACTATAGGTTAATAGTGCTGTCAAAGCAACATAAGCTTTGCCTGTATGGATGGGGTTGAGCTGCAGCCCCCGAAGGCATGCCAGTGAAATGCCGGACACGGGCCCGTGCACAGGTTCACGGACTTTGATACGGCGGCCGGCTTACAAAGTCTTTACCGGCTCATCCGCATTATTGAGAAGTTTTCGATAGTTGATCGAAACCTTAAGACCCGCGAAACGGCCCGCCATTTTGATCAGTTCCTGGGTCGACGAATCGAATGTCAGCTTCACCTCGCTTAGCGCGCGGTCTTCATAGCCTTTTTCTATATTGTGGGTTTCCAGCAGAAAATGATAAACGTACACTTCGTTCTGTTCCTCGATGCGCACTTCCAGCGGCGCGCCCAACTGCGCGATGACGGCCGGCTTCCGGGGCAGTTCGGCGGTAATCTTTTCCAGCAGATCGGTGTTGGCCCGCAGCTGTTTTTTGTCTTCATCGATTTCAGCGCCGCCGATCGAGCGTAATGACACTTCCAGAAACTTGGGCGGTGCGATCTGCAGGAATAATGACGAGAAAGACCAGGAGGTAATGCGATCCTCCTCGTTAAAAGTTAAATCCGAATAGAATTTGATTTCCGGCTTAACCGGCTGATTGCGGCTGTCGACCTTACGGAACCAATAGCGAAAGCGCCGCCCCTCTGCCGTGGGATCATTCTCACTGGGATACAGCCTGGCCAGCGAAATAAAATCCTTGCTGTACATGATCGGTTTTTTAAATTCCAGGCTAAAATCATCGGCCGCCACCACGGTAAAGTAGCGGTCGAACTCGCCCATTTGCAGATACGTCTGATAGGCGCGCAGCCAATAAATGCAGCCGGTCAGCGACATGGCCAACAGCAACAGGGCAATCCCGCGAAGGCCGCGCTTGATGACAGCCATGTCAATGGCGTGTTTCGGATTCATGCGTGACGGTCTCATCGGCTAACAGGCTTTCCACGTCAACCTTGTCAAAATGGTATTGCTCGCTGCAGAATTCGCAGCCGACCTCAATGGCGCCCCGCTCTTTCAGAATATTTTCCAGATCCGCCCGTCCCAGCGCCCGTAAAGTTCGTTCAAGCCTTTGGCGGGAACAAACGCATTTGAACATTACCGGTTCGGGATCGAACATTCGAACTTTTTCTTCATGGAACAGGCGATGCAGCATCGGCTCGCAATCCAGCGCCATTAACTCCTGCTCGGTCACGGTGTTTGCCAGCAGCTCGATGCGCTCCCAATCGGCCCGGTAATTTTGCTGCGCCGGCAACTCCTGCAATAACAGGCCTGCCGCCTGGGTATCATTGGCGAACAGCCATAAACGGGTACGCAGTTGCTCCGATTGGGTAAAATAGGTTTCCAGGGCGTTGGCAAGACCCTCGCCCTGTAGCGGCACGATACCCTGATAAGGCTCGCCGTTTTCAGGCTCTATGGTCAATACCAAGCGCCCGTGCCCGAACATCTGCTCCAGCGGACCGGCCGTCACGGCATCGGCGCTTCTGACCAGCCCCCTTATTTTTCGGTCATGCGTGCACTGCGCAACCAGTGTTTTCAGATCACCGTCGCCCTGCGCCTGCAATATCATCGATCCTTTGAATTTAACGGTAGCGGACAGCATCGTGACGGCCGCCAAGGCTTGTCCCAACTGCCGCATCACATTGTGCGGGCCCCGCTGATGCTTCTTTGCCGCTTGCCAGCTGGTTTCCAGCTTGACCCATTCGCCGCGAACGCCCAGCTCTTCAAATAAAAAACGGCGTAAAACATCTTGTTCTCTCATGTCTATCCAGTGTTGATTGTCGTTACTTGTATACACTTTATTCTCATTTCAGATCAGAGTAACCTGTGTTCAAACAGTTCCTGATCCACCTATGATCGAGGTTTATGAATTATGATTATCTCATCAAAAAAGCTCGCACTGCCAGACCCGGCGAGCGCATTGCCGGGCCGTGATACCCCCATGCCGGTGACCAACCGGCATTTCGTTACCGGCAACCCGATCCTGCCGCCGTTTCCGGCCACCCTGGAACAGGCCATATTCGGCCTGGGCTGCTTTTGGGGCGCGGAACGAAAATTCTGGGAATATCCGCGCATCTACAGCACCGCTGTCGGATACAGCGGCGGTTATACGCCCAATCCGACTTATGAAGAAGTCTGCTCGGGACTGACCGGCCATGCTGAAGTGGTCAAAGTCGTTTATGACCCGGCTTTGACGAGCTTCGGCGAACTGCTGCGGCTGTTTTGGGAAACTCACGATCCCACTCTGGGCATGCGCCAGGGTCCTGACATCGGCACGCAATACCGCTCCTGTGTTTACACCTGCACGCGGGAGCAACTTGATGAGGCCCTGGCATCAAGAGCCCATTACCAGCACCGGCTCACCGAGGCGGGCCTCGGGGAAATAACGACAGAGATCCGGCCGGCCGGCGCATTTTATTATGCCGAGGATTATCATCAGCAATATCTGGCCAAGAGGCCCGGAGGCTATTCCTGCATAATACCTATCGAGCTCAGCGGCCGGCCGAAGTACACCGACTGAAAGCGCCCGGTAATAAGCGGCGCAGTGAAGCGCATCGCTCGCGAACGATGCGCCTCCTGTCGGCGGCGCATCCTATGTTTAAGCAGGGAAATTATTGACGACCAATCCTGATCATCAGTTATTTCTGATGCTGCCTGGGCGGCTTCAGTCGCCCAGGCAGGTGCTCGAGACCTCTCCAGCCGGAGTCCGAACCAATGGACACAAAATTGTCATATCAGCGGTCGATACTATCCGCTGCTGATTTTTTTTGCGGATTCTCCGGCCTCGTTTATTAATTTATGCCCGCCCGCTGGGCTCATTGTATAATTCGAGGCACTGTTTTTATTTCTAGACCAAGCAAGGATTGATTGAACTTTATGACCTCTGAAAAGCGCCCTACTCGCCGCCGCCGTGGCATTTATCTGTTACCTAATCTGTTCACCACGGGAGCCATGTTCGCCGGTTTCTACGCCATTACCTCGGCGATGGGCGGGCGTTACGAGACCGCCGCCGTGGCGATTTTTGTTGCGATGGTCCTGGACGGACTCGACGGCCGCGTGGCGCGCCTGACCAATACGCAGAGCGAATTCGGCGTGCAGTACGACAGTCTGTCGGATATGGTTTCGTTCGGCATGGCGCCGGCCCTGGTCATGTATCTGTGGGCTTTTTCCAGCCTCGGCAAGCTGGGCCTGTTCGCGGCCTTCGTCCATATGGCCGGCGGCGCCCTGAGGCTCGCGCGCTTCAATACCCAGGTCGAGTCTGCCGACAAGCGTTATTTTCAGGGATTGCCCAGCCCCGCCGCGGCCGCCATCCTGGCCGGATTCATCTGGATTTGCCTGGAATATGGCTATGATATTGAAGTGCTTAAATATCTCGCGATTGTGCTGACCATCAGCACCGGACTGCTGATGGTCAGCAACTTCCGCTATTCCAGTTTCAAGGAAATCGATTTGAAAGGCAAAGTGCCTTTTGTCATGGCTATTGCCGTCATGCTGGGCATTGCGTTTATCATGGCGCAGCCGCAAATCATGTTGTTTGCATTGTTTTTGGCTTATGCGATTTCAGGCCCCGTCATTACGCTGGTTATGCGCAGACGCCGACTGCAGGGGCGCAAATCCTGAAAAAATCTGCTTGAGAGCCCACAGCCAATCGCGTATAGTCAAGATTATGTCCATTCAGTCCGCCACGCCTTTTAAAGCCCTTTTGACTGTCGCCCGATCTTCCGGGCCAGGGCTGCGCGCTTTGCTGTGTCTATCTTTACGATTCCTGCCCTGACGGGCGCATTCTTCTCTCTTATTTTGTTTAAACCCCTTTACTTAATCACTATCGACGGACGAGTTGATAGCTCTCCATGTATGGAGCCCCTATGAAAGACAAATTAATCATATTCGATACTACCTTGCGCGATGGCGAGCAGAGCCCCGGCGCATCAATGACGCGCGATGAAAAAGTCAGGATCGGCAAGGCGCTGGAACGTTTGAGAGTGGATGTGATCGAGGCCGGCTTTCCCATTGCCAGTCTCGGCGATTTCGAGGCCGTTCAGGCCGTGGCCAAGGCCGTAAAAGACAGTACCGTATGCGGCCTGGCCAGGGCGCTGGACAAGGACATCGACCGCGCCGGCGAGGCGCTCAAAGATGCCAACCGGTCACGCATTCATACATTTATCGCCACCTCGCCTATCCACATGCAGATGAAACTGCAGATGCAGCCCGAGCAGGTGATCGAATACGCCGTCAGAGCCGTGAAACGCGCGCGGCAGTACACCGATGACGTCGAGTTTTCGGCCGAAGATGCGGGCCGTTCGGAAGAGGACTTTCTATGCCGTATTTTCGAGGCGGTTATCGATGCCGGCGCCACGACGCTGAATATCCCCGACACGGTCGGCTACAGCATTCCGCAACAGTTCGGAGAGACCATCGCCAATCTGATCCGGCGCATACCGAATTCGGACAAGGCCATTTTCTCCGTGCATTGCCATAACGACCTGGGTCTGGCCGTCGCCAATTCCCTGTCGGCAGTCATGAACGGCGCGCGCCAGATCGAGTGCACGATCAACGGCCTGGGCGAGCGTGCGGGCAATGCCTCGCTGGAGGAAGTCGTCATGGCGGTCCGCACCCGCCAGGATGTCTTCGCCTGCCAGACCGGCATCGACACACGCGAGATCGTCACCTGCTCGAAACTGGTCTCGTCGATTACCGGCTTCCCCGTGCAGCCTAACAAGGCCATCGTCGGCGCCAATGCCTTTGCGCACGAGTCCGGCATTCACCAGGACGGGGTGCTGAAAAGCCGCGAGACTTACGAGATCATGCGTGCTGAAGACGTCGGCTGGACAGCCAACCGCATGGTCATGGGCAAGCACTCCGGCCGCAATGCCTTCAAGAGCCGCATGACCGAGCTGGGCTTTGAATTTGCCTCCGAGGAAGAATTGAATGAAGCCTTTTTCCGCTTCAAGCAATTGGCCGATAAAAAGCACGATATCTTCGATGAAGACCTGCAGGCGCTGATATCGGAAGTCGGTTTCGAGTCCGAGGATGAACTCGTCAAATTGATTGCCCTGAAGGTCTGCTCCGAAACCGGCGAAATCCCCAATGCCACGGTCACCTTGCGCATCGACAATCAGGAAGTCACGGGTACCGCCACCGGCGGCGGCGCTGTCGACGCCAGCCTTAAAGCCATCGAGAAACTGGTGCGGTCCGACGCCTCGCTGGAACTTTACTCGGTCAACAATATTACCAACGGCACCGATGCTCAGGGCGAGGTGACGGTGCGTCTCGAAAAAGCGGGCCGCATCGTCAATGGCCTGGGCGCCGATACCGACATCGTGATCGCCTCGGCTAAAGCCTATGTCAATGCCATCAACAAGCTGCAAACGCCGGATCAGCGCCGGCATCCGCAAAAAGGCGATGTCTAGCCTTTTAACAAACCGCCATGGATAACGCGCTGCGCTTGCAATACCTGGAGGCGATGGGAATCGAGGTATGGGTTCCCAGAGCCGCGCCTGCGCACGACGAAAGTCCGCAACCGCCCGCTGCCGAGGCACTGCCGGCAGTCACTGAAGCGCCGGCGCCGGCCGAACGGCAACCGGTTGACAGAACGCAAGCCGAGCCCGACGACTGGGATTCATTACAAGCCGAAGTGGCAACGTGCCGAAAATGCGCTTTATGCGAAACGCGCACGCAAACGGTTTTCGGCACCGGCAACAGACGGGCCGACTGGATGGTGATCGGCGAAGCGCCGGGACAAAGCGAAGATCAGCAAGGCCGGCCTTTTGTCGGCAAGGCTGGGCAACTGCTAACGGAAATGCTGCGAGCCCTGGGCCTGGACAGGGAGAAAGACGTGTTCATCGCCAACATCTTAAAATGCCGCCCGCCCGGCAATCGCGACCCGAAAGCCGACGAGATTGAAGCCTGCCATGCGTATCTGCAGCGGCAGCGGGCACTGGTTCAGCCCAAGATCATTCTGGCTGTAGGGCGTATTGCCGCGCAGGCCTTGTTAAAAACCGAGGCCCCGTTAGCCAAGCTCAGAGGCACTGTGCATACTTTAGATGAAACGCCGGTGGTTGTGGTTTATCATCCAGCCTATTTATTACGATCGTTGCCAGAAAAGCGCAAAGCCTGGCTGGATCTACAATTAGCGATGAAAACGTATACAGAAGGTTGATTATGCAGGTGTTGTTAGACAAGATAAAAAATTGGCTGGTTTATGATGCGGACAGAGAGTTTTATGCCAAAATATTTCCCGATTCAGTCGACAGAAAAGATTTGATGCGCATTAGAAGAATGACGTTATCCGATTTACCCGGGGTGATAACGGTCGAAAGAAAAAGTTATCAGTTTCCCTGGGGCGAAGATATTTTCAGGGATTGCTTCAGAGCCCGTTATGAATGCTGGGTTTGCGAAGAACAGGACAACGTGCTCGGTTATTGCATTGCCTCGATCGCGGTTGGCGAGGCGCATGTATTGAATATTTGCGTGGACCCTGCCGAGCAAGGCCAAGGCATCGGCCGGAAACTGCTGGAGAATCTGATTGAAACGGCAAGAGGCCGGGCCGAAACGGTTTTTCTGGAAGTGCGGCCGTCCAATACCGTCGCCATCGCGCTTTACGAAAATTTGGGATTCAACGAAATAGGCATCAGAAAGGATTACTATCCGGCTGAAAACGGCCGCGAGGATGCGCTGATGCTGGCATTGGAACTTTTTTAACAGCATCACCCGCGCCTCATTCATCGGCTTCAAATAGCGGACCAGGTGACACAGTCCGCTATTTCCATCATCTTCCGGTTTTATTAACCACCCTGCTTCGCCAACTTGAATCCTACATTCCGCGGCAAAATTTGATCCAATCAGAATTATTTCAGTATCGATTGTTAATCGGCCTGCTCATTTTCCTTGATTCCCAGGCGTTTTAATCTGGCAATGCCTACGGATTGATGCCCTGATACCGTAAATGAACAGACACATAGGGGCAAACCTGTGTGTTCGCCCTTGCTCAACGGTTCACCTTTGGCCAGCGGTTCTCCGATAATTTATTATGCACCCGAAGCAGGGCGGACACATAGGTCCGCCCCTACAATGCATTCGCACGATACAGGCAACCCCTTTGATTTGTATGAGCCGCATCGCAAATTATTAGGTGATTTCCATGTTTCATATTATTCCGGTAGTGGCTGAATTGGCTGCGGAATGTCGGTTGAATCGAAACACACCTGCCGTTGGCAAATCTTTATCGTCAAATCTGCTTTTCTCAGAATCAAGCCCGGGGACATCAAGTCTGTTAAAGCTCCCCATTGTTCAATAGCAACCTCCATTGAATACTCAATAACTCCCCTTTGTGTTTCATCGGTTGATTACCTGACGGATTCAGCTGTCCTAAATAGAAAAATAATTAAACTATGTTATTTAACTCACTCAATTGCGTGATTTCACTCAAAAACATTAAGGTAATAATTACAGCTTTTTTGTAAAAATAGCGCCATCAACCAGACAATCGCAGCCAGCCCTTCATTATTAACATGGCATGTAAAATGCTTAACATTAGCAGATCATTAACTAATAAATTAAATAATAATGAAAAAATACGTATTCTTATTGGGAGCGAGTTATTTAGGAAGCGGGATTGCTGCCGAACCAGCACCGGCAGACCAGGCCGACATCACTGCCGGCCAGAATAAAGAACATGTGCAAATCGCGGAAGATGCCATGCTTCTGGATACGATGATCATCAAGGGGCAGTCATCGAATATCGATGTGCCTTTCGGCTCTTATCTCGACCATTCCAAGATAGCGCTATCCAGGACGGCTATCAGCGACACGGCCAAAATGTTCAGCGACGTACCCGGCGTAAGCCTTTCCGGCGGCGGCGGCATTTCAAGCAGGCCCATTATTCATGGCATGGCGGACGACCGCCTGCGCGTACAGGTAGACGGCATGAATTTGATTTCGGCCTGCGCCAACCACATGAATCCGGCTCTTTCCTATGTCGCCCCTTCCAGCGTCCTCAGCGCCCAGATCCTGGCCGGCATTACACCGGTGAGTCTGGGCGGCGACAGTATCGGCGGGACCATTCGCGTCAATTCGGCCGACCCCGAATTTGCCGAGGACGGCGAGGCGCCTTTGATCAGGGGCCAGATGTCAGGCTTTTACCGCAGCAACGGCGATGCGTACGGCGGCAATATTTCCGCCTCGATCGCGAATGAGAATGCCTCACTGACTTACACGGGTTCTTCGGTACAGTCGCGCAATTACAAAGCCGGTGGCGATTTCACGACCGCCAACCGAATCAACGGCAATGACGTCGTCGCCTCCTCGCTCTATCGTTCCGAAAACCAGTCGCTGTCATTGGCTTTGCGCAACGACAATCACCAGGCCATCATTAAAGTAGGCCAACAAAATATCCCTTATCAGGGCTTCCCCAATGTGCGCATGGACATGGTCGGCGATGACAGCTGGTTTGCCAATGTTTCCACCAAGAGCCAGTTCGACTGGGGTAATCTGGAAACGCGCGCTTATCACGAGGATGCCCGGCACAAGATGAACTTCCTGAAGGACAAAGGCGGCGAAACGGGGCGGACCATGCCCATGGATACGCACGGCATCAACCAGGGCTTGTTGGTCAAGGCCAATATCGACCTGACCGACCAGCATATGCTGACCGTCGGCAGCGAATACCAACGCTACCGCCTGAATGACTGGTGGGATCCGATCGGCACCAACCCGATGCGAATGATGCAGGGGCCGGGGCCGTTCTGGAACATCTTTGAAGGCAAGCGCGACCGGTTTGATGTATTCACCGAATGGGAAGGCCGCTGGAACCAGCAATGGCTGACCCAGGTCGGCATCCGCGTGGGCGGTGTGGAAATGGATGCCGGCAATGTCATGGACTACGGCAAAGTGACCGAAGAGGCCGGAGCGTTCAACAGCAGCAAGCGTAAACGTACCGATGTCAATATCGACTGGACGGCATTGGCGCGCTATACCTTCAACGATATGCAGACTTACGAGCTGGGCATTGCCAGAAAAACCCGCTCGCCTAGCCTTTACGAACGCTATGCCTGGTCGCGCGGCACCAAGATGAACATGATGGGCATGACCATGGTCATGCCCATGAGCATGTTCATGAACAACTGGGTCGGCGACGGCAACGGCTATGTAGGCAATGTCAATCTGCAGCCCGAAGTCGCCCATACTGTCAGCGCGACCGCCGACTGGCACGACGCCAACATGGAAGACTGGCAAGTCAAGGTTACGCCTTTTTATACCACCGTCGACAATTATATCGATGCCGAGCTGTGCCAGCCGGCCAACGGTGTAACCTGCGCCAGCCCTGCGAGCGGCGGCTTCAACCTGCTGCAACTGAACAACTTTGATGCGCATCTGTTCGGCGTCGATGTGTTCGGCAAGAAACTGTTGCTGCAATCCAGCCAATACGGCAGCCTGACCGGTAAAGCGATCATGAGCTATGTCAGAGGACAAAACAACGACACAGGCGGCAATCTGTATCAGCAAATGCCGTTTAATGCCCTGGTATCACTGGAGCATCAATTGGGCGGCTGGACCAGCACGATTGAAACCCAGATCGTAGATGCCAAAAACCATGTACAGGACGTGCGCCTGGAGCCGCAAACAGCTGGATATGCACTGCTGAATCTGCGTAGCAGTTACAGCTGGAAGCATATGCGCATCGACGCTGGCATAGAAAACCTGCTGGATAAAAATTACGCCCTGCCGTTAGGCGGTACTTACATTGGCGAAACCAGCGTGGCCGGAACCGCGGTGCCCGGCATGGGCCGCTCGTTCAATGTCGGCCTGACGTTGACCTATTAGCCCCTTCTCCGGTTGCGCCCGGCAAGCGCCGGCCAACCGGAAACCCTGTCCTGCATTCTGCAACAGGATCAATAACCGGCTTCGGCAACCCTGACGCCTCATCCGCATCATTTTTAAAGCATAAAAAAACCGCGCGGGAAGCAGACGACTGCATCCCGCGCGGTTTCTTCACCAACCCGCTTGTACTTTTCGGTTATTGCTTATTTCAAAGCGGCCGTGACATGCGGCTCAATCGCCTGATACATGGTTT
This sequence comes from Methylobacter marinus A45, assembly GCF_000383855.1. Taxonomy (GTDB): domain Bacteria; phylum Pseudomonadota; class Gammaproteobacteria; order Methylococcales; family Methylomonadaceae; genus Methylobacter; species Methylobacter marinus. The sequence goes on along the minus strand of NZ_KB912877.1, from coordinate 2,592,696 downwards.
GATGCATGCGTGGGTTGGCGGCGATCACATTGCCCGATCCCATGTATTTGTCATTGAAGGAAAAATCGGTGACGACGCCGCCGGCCTCCTTGATCAGCAGGATGCCTGCCGCCATATCCCATTCATGCAGGCCGATTTCCCAGAAACCGTCCAACCGGCCGGCGGCCACATAAGCCAGGTCCAGCGCCGCGGCGCCGGCCCGCCGGATACCGGCCGAATCCGCCGACAAAGCGCGGAACATGCCCAGATAAGCATCGAGGTGCTGTGGGTTTTTAAAAGGAAAGCCCGTGCCGATCAGCGCGCCCATCAAGCCGGTCTGAGCCGTGACTCGAATACGGCGGCTATTCAGCATGGCGCCGCCGCCGCGCTTGGCGGTAAACAACTCATCGCGCAACGGGTCATAAACGACGCCCACTTCGATTTTACCTTTGTGCATCAAGGCAATGGAAACGGCATATTGCGGAAAGCCATGCAGGAAATTCGTTGTGCCGTCCAGCGGGTCGATCACCCAGATAAAATCATTGCCTTTGTGCTCGCCGCTTTCTTCAGCCAGGATACCATGCTCGGGATAAGCGGCTTTGATGATGTTTATGATCTCCCGCTCGGCCATTTGGTCGATTTCGCTGGCAAAATCATTTCTGCTTTTCTGGTTGATGCGTAAACGACCGACATTGTCGGCGGAACGTACGATAAGGTCGCCGGCGCTTCTTGCGGCGCGGACGGCAATATTAAGCATTGGTTGCATAGGCTGAATTTGTAATGAGCAAGTAGAAAACATCCATAGCATACCAAATCTTTTGCTAAAATTGACTCTTTTTTCCACGAAGAGACAACATTGCTGTCCAATATCAAAATCGTTCTGGTCGAAACTTCGCATCCGGGCAATATAGGCGCCGTCGCCCGGGCCATGAAGAACATGCGGATGGATAATCTGTGGCTGGTCGCGCCCAAGATTTTTCCGAGCGCCGAGGCAACCTCGCGGGCATCCGGCGCCGATGATGTGCTCGCGCGCGCAACTGTCTGCCAAAGCCTGGAGGAAGCGGTTGCCGATTGTCAGCTGGTGATCGGCGCCAGCGCCCGCTGCCGGACCATCAGCTGGCCGGAAATGACGCCCCGCGAATGCGCCGAAAAACTGGCTGTTGAAGCCCGGACGGCAAAAGCCGCCATTATCTTCGGCCGGGAAAATTCCGGGCTGAAAAACCACGAGCTGGATCTGTGCCGTTATCTGCTGCGCATTCCCTGCAACAGCGAATACAGCTCATTGAATCTTGCCGCGGCCGTGCAGGTGATCTGTTATGAACTGTTCGTCGCCTCCGGCCAGCCGCACGAAATCACGATCGGCGACAAGGGCGAGGATCCGCAGGCCACGACGACGCAAATGGAGATGTTTTACGACCATCTCTATGAGGCCCTGACCGATATCGGCTTCATGCATCCCGACAAATCAAAATCGATCATGCGCCGCCTGCGCAGGCTTTTTAATCGCGCGCAACTCGATACCAAAGAAGTGGACATCCTCAGAGGTATCCTGAGAATGTCTCAGGGCCATAAAAGGAATCAATGACATGTTCAACCGATTGAAAGAAGACATCCTGTGCGTTTTCGAGCGTGACCCGGCGGCGCAATCCGTTTTCGAGGTCATTACCGCCTACCCCGGCATTCACGCCATCCTGATTCACCGCATCAGCCATTATTGCTGGAACGCCGGTTTCAAATGGCTGGCGCGCTTTATCGCCCATATCGGCCGCTGGCTGACAGGCATCGAAATCCATCCCGGCGCCCAGATAGGCCGGCGCTTCTTTATCGATCACGGCATGGGCGTCGTGATCGGCGAGACCGCCGTGATCGGCGACGACTGCACGTTGTATCACGGCGTCACGCTGGGCGGCACGACCTGGCAGAAAGGCAAGCGCCATCCGACGTTGCACAACGGCGTGGTCATCGGCGCCGGCGCCAAGGTTTTAGGACCTATCGAGATCGGGCAAGGCGCCCGCGTCGGCTCGAATTCGGTCGTCTTGAAACCCGTCCCGGCCGGCGCGACGATAGTCGGCATTCCGGGCCATATCGTCGACACCAAAGTCAAAAAAGCAACGATGGGGCGCGATGCGATCGCCAGCAAGATGGGCTTTGACGCCTATGGCGCAACAGCCGATATGCCGGACCCCATCGCCAACGCCATCAACCGCATGCTCGATCATATTCATGTGCTGGATGAACAGATAGAAACCATGAAAAAAGCACTGAATGACGCCGGCATTACCTATTCGGAGACACCGATGCCTGATCTGGAAGGCTGTGAAATCGAGGACGGCTACGAAGACCGGAAAGAAGAAATCTAGACACCGGTTTGCGCCCCGGACATTTCGTCCCTACGGGCACGCGGCCCCATCCCTTCGTCCCGGCAATTCCGCTCATGCAAACGGCAAGACTTTGTCACGGGGCCGGAAGCACCTGATTAAGAAACCCTTAACTAACTGATTACAATAGTTTAATACTTTAATAGGGATGACCGTCGGCAGATAAAAATAATGACCCTATAAAAGTTGACTATTTTGCTAGGTTAAGTATAGTAATGAGAACCTATTGTATTTATAAAGGATAGTCTTGTGCGCTTAACCACTAAAGGCCGCTATGCCGTGACAGCTATGCTGGACCTGGCTTTTCACAGCCAGAAGAAGCCAGTTACCCTAACCGATATTGCAACTCGTCAAACAATTTCCCTGTCTTATCTGGAACAGTTATTTGCGCGTTTACGCCGTGCCGGCATGGTCAAAGGCGTTCGCGGGCCGGGCGGCGGCTACAAGCTCAGCCGCAAGGCCAATGACATCAATATCGCCGATATTATTGCCGCCGTCGATGAACCGCTTGATTCCACCAAGTGCGGCGGCGAAGCCAACTGCCAGAATAACCAGGCCTGCCTGACCCATGACTTATGGATGGGATTGAGCGAACAGATTCGCCATTATCTGACCGGCATCAGTCTGGGTGAATTGCTGGAAAGGCATCAGGTTCAGGAAGTTGCCAAAAGGCAGGAGCAAGATGCTGAGCGGGTGATTGAAATCCATCGCCAAAATGGAGCTAGAGCTTAGTTTAAATGATCTACCTTGATCATAACGCGACAACCCCGATCGACGAACGGGTGTTGGACGCGATGCTGCCCTTTCTCACCACTTTCTACGGCAATCCATCCAGCCTGTACCGTCCGGGCCGGGTCGTTCGAAGCGCCCTGGAGACGGCCCGCGGACAGGTCGCCTCGCTGGTTGGCGTACAGCCTGCGCAGGTCATTTTCACCAGTGGCGGCACCGAAGCGAATAATCTGGCTCTGGCCGCGGGCAACCCCGATGCCGGACTTGCCATTTCAGCCATTGAGCACCCTTCCATTGCCGAACCGGCCCAGCGCATGAACAGCCAGGGTCGTGAGCTTGCCATCGTTGCCGTCGATGCCGACGGCCTGATTACCCAAGAGGCCATCGACGCCATTATCAGGCGCAAGCCCGGCCTGGCGTCTTTCATGCTGGCAAACAATGAAACCGGCGTCATCCAGGATGTGGCCGCCTATGCGCGGCAATTAAGGGCGCATCGGATTTTCGTGCATACGGACGCCGTGCAGGCGCTGGGAAAAATCCCGGTAGACTTCAATCAGCTCGGCGTGCACTTGATGTCCCTATCCAGCCATAAAATCTACGGGCCGAAAGGCTGCGGCGCCCTGGTGTTCGAAAAAGGCGTCGAAATCAATCCGCTATTACTGGGCGGCGGCCAGGAACAGGATCTGAGAGCCGGCACCGAAAACGTCGCGGCCATCGTCGGATTCGGCAAAGCGGCGGAACTGGCCGGAGTGGAACTGGCCGAACGCGGCCGGCGCCTGCTCGCTTTAAGGGAACAGCTCGAAGAGGGCTTGACAACCATCCCCGGCTTGACGATTTTTGCCCGGCAGGCTCAGCGATTGCCCAATACCGTCCAGTTCGGCATAGACGGGCTCGACGGCGAGATGCTGCTCATGAAGCTGGACCAGAAAAACGTCGCCGTTTCCAGCGGCTCGGCCTGCGCCAGCGGCGCCAGAGAGCCCAGCGCCGTGCTGACGGCCATGGGCGTCGAACCCGAGCTGGCCAGAAGCGCCATTCGCGTCAGCCTGGGACAAGCCAATACGGCCGCCGACATCGGCAAATTCATTGAATTATTGAAATCCTTGTTGTAAAGGATCAAGTACCAAGAGGTTATTATGTCTGTTTCATTAACGGAAAGCGCTGCGAATCAAATCAAGAAACAACTGGAAAAGCGCGGCAAAGGCATCGGCTTAAAGCTCGGCATCAAAAAATCCGGCTGCTCCGGTTATGCTTATGCGCTCGATTATGCCGATGAACTGGCCGAGAACGAAGCCGTGTTTGAACACTTCGGTGTCAAAATCATCGTTCAGGAAGCCGATCTGCCGGTGGTTGACGGCATCGAAGTCGATTACCGCCGCGAAGGCATCAATGCGGCGTTCCAGTTCAACAATCCCAATGTCAAAGCCACCTGCGGCTGCGGCGAGAGTTTTTCCGTTTAACAGCCAGGCTCATGGAGTGGCTAGCAGACAGCCGCTCTCACCGCCCTTTCAACAACGTCAACGTCTCAAGCCATTGGCAAAACAGCCCTGCTGAATAAAATACAGCGCCTGTTCTACGGCAGGCTCCCGCTGCATAATAAAGGGATGTGAGTAAGGCACAACGATAAAATCCTGCATGCCCGCCACCCGCGCCCGGTTTACCGACACCTTGCCGTCGTTAACACCAGGAATGAGCAAAGAGAGCAAAGGATTGACGCTTCTATCACCGGCGATCACCCCTACCGGAAAATTCACAGGCCCCAAGGCATTGGGCAGACTATCTTTATCCGTACCCAACTGTAACCCTGCCGGACCGTTTAACAGATAAAACAATGGCCAGCCTGCCAGTCTGTCGACAATTTCACTGCCCTGGCTGGGCGGAGCCAGCATAACCACATGCCCCAGTTTAGCGATGGGTTTTGCCGACAAGTAATAGCGAATCAGAATCCCGCCCATGGAATGGGTCAGGAAATGAATTTTTTCAATCTGCTCTGAGTCGCACTCTGCCAGCGCCTGCGCGATATACTCTAACGCTAACGACTCAATCGCCCTTTTACGCGAAGGATAATGCACATTGATGATTTTATAGCCGTATGCCGCCAGCAGCTTACCGGCTTTATTCATGCTGAAGCGGCTTCTGGCCAGGCCGTGCAGCAGAATAATGGCTTCCGAATCCTGCTCTATAATTTTCAGTTTATGTTTTAAATTTTCCATAACGTAACAATACACCCGGCAATAACAATAAATTCAACAGCGTAGAAGACGCCAGCCCGCCAATGATAATCGCCGCCATCGGCCCCATGATCTCGCGCCCCGGATTGTCGCTGTCGAAAGCGATCGGAAACATGGCCAGCCCGGTCACCATCGCCGTCATCAAAATGGCCGGCAACCGTTCCTGAGCGCCCTGTATGGCTGTTTCCAAATTCCAGCCTTTGCCCTCGACTTCGATCAGATAGCGGTAGTGCGACAGCAGCATGATGCTGTTGCGCACGGTAATGCCGAACAAGGTGATGAAACCGACGACCGAGCCCACCGACAGCGCCGCCCCGGTCAACACGACCGCGGCAACGCCGCCGACCAGGGCAAACGGCAGATTGACCAGCGTCAGCAGGACGTGGCGAGCGCTGCCTATGGCAACATAGATAAAGATCAGCACGCCGGCACCGGCCAGCAAGGCATGCAGAATCAGCTCGTAACGGGCCTGGGCCTGCTCGGCCGCCGCGCCCGTGAATTCGGGATAAACATCGGCCGGGAACGGAATCTCTTCCTGCACGCGCGCCTTGAGCTCGCGCATGAAATCATCGAGATCCCGATCGATGACATGACAGGTCACGGTCTGCCGGCGTTGCGCGCCCTGATGCAGAATATTGTAGCGGCTGGCCGCGTGCCTGATCTCCGCGACCTGAGACAGCATGATCAGGCTGCCGTCCTGAGTCCTGATCGGCAACCGGGCAATCGATTCGGGCTGTTTTCTCAGCTCCGGCGCCAGGGCTACGGCGATATTGAAGATTTTATTGCCCTGAGCCTGCTTGCCGACGACATGCGTCTCGTAGGCGGCCTGCAGAGTATTGATAACCTGCGACGGCGCGATACCCCAGAAACCCAGCTGATCCAGATCCAGATCGATCCGCACCAGCGGCGTGCCGGGCGGCGAGCGCAGCTGCACGTCGGCGGCGCCGGGAATGCCGCGCATGATTTCGGCGAGCGCCTGGGCCTTGTCGTCTAGCACCGCCAGATCATTGCCGTAAATATTGACGACGACCGGCGAGGTATAACCGGAAATGGTCTCGTCGACCCGCTCCGTCAGAAAGGTATTGGCTTCGAATAAAATGCCCGGAAAATCACTCAGGATTTCCCTGAGTCTGTCCAATATCCGCTGCTGCTCCGATCCCGACATGGGCTTGAGGCGGACCTCGTACTCGCTGTAATGGCTGCCGTATGTATCGGCGCCTCGCTCTGCCCGCCCGGCCCATTGCGATACCGATTCGACGCCTTCGATCTTCAGAAACAGTTCGGTCAGCCGACGGCCGATTCTTAACGATTCCTGCAAGGACGTGCCGGGCATGCTGGCCGTATGAACTATGTAATGGCCCTCGCGCAACTCGGGCAGGAACTTGCTGTCGAGGCTGAAAAAAGCCAGCAAACCGGCCAGACACACGATCACGCTGCCGGTCATTACCACTTTAAATCGCCTGATCACGAAACCCAGCAAACGCTCATAGAGCGGCTTGAGACGCTTGATCAGCGGCGGCTCGTCGTGCGCGGCATGGCTACCCAGCAGTACGTAGCACAGGGCCGGCGTCAAGGTCAGCGCCACCAGCAGCGACATCAGGATAGCCAGGATGTAGGAGTAGCCCAACGGCGCAAACAAGCGCCCTGCCACGCCGTTCAGGGTCAATAGCGGCACAAACACAAGCGCGACGATAAAGCTCGCGTAAACGACCGAGCCGCGCACCTCCAGCGAAGCCCTGTAAACGACATCGGCGACGGGCAGCGGTCGATCCGACAAGCGGTTTTCGCGCAGGCGCCGGAAAATGTTCTCGGTATCGATAATGGCGTCATCGACGACCTCGCCCAGCGCGATTGCCAAGCCGCCGAGCACCATGATATTGAGATTGACTCCGGCTTCCAGCAGGACAATGACGGCGCTGATCAGCGACAAGGGAATGGCCAGCGCGGAAATAAAGGCCGTGCGGAAATCGAACAGAAACAGATACAGAATAATGATCACGAACAGGCCGCCGATCAGCAGATGGATCGACAAATTGGCCACCGATGCTTCAATATAATCGGCCGGCCGGAACAGATGCGAATGGAACACAATCGCCTGCTTGCTGAAGATAGGCTCGAATTCATCCAGCACCTGCTCCACCCGCCTGGAGACGGACAAGGTATTGGCGTCGTATTGGCCGATGACCATCATGACAATACCGGTTTTGCCCATGATTTGCGCGCCGCCGATAGCCGGCTCGGGCGCATAGGCAATCGTTGCCACTTCGCCCAGGGTTATGTTGCGGCCCTGATCGCGCCTGACGAGGATTTTGGCGAATTGTTCGGGCGTCGCGGGTTGCCCGGTCACCTGCAGCGTGAAACGCTGGTTGTCGTTTTCGATAAAACCGCCGCCCTGAATAGTGCCTGCTTGCGAGGCGGCCTGAATGATGTCGTCCAGCGCCAGGTTAAAGCGATGCAGCTGCACGGGATCGACCTGAATCTGCAACTGCGCGACTTCGCCGCCGAACACATTGACATCGGCAACGCCGGGCACGGACATCAGGCGCGGCACCAGCGTCCAGTCGACCAGGCTGCGCAAGGCCATCAAATCCTTGCTGTCGGAGCTCAAGCCGATCGTCAAAACCGTCGCGGACGACGAGGAAAGCGGTATCGCCACGGGCGTGCCCATACCCTGCGGCAGCCGTCCCGGCAGGCTCGCCAGCCGCTCGCTGACCAACTGCCGGCTGCGATAGATATCGCTGTCCTCGCTGAAGGTCGCGGTCACGATCGACAGGCCCAGAATCGATTCGGAACGCACCGATTCCATGCCGATCAGGCCGCTGATCGCCATTTCAATCGGCTGCGTCACCAGCACTTCGACCTGCTCGGAAGACAGCCCCGGCGACTCGGTTTGAATCACGACCTGTTTGGGCGAAAAAGCCGGAAAAATATCGAGCCCGGCCGTGGAAAAGCGATAAACGCCATAGACCAGGATCAGTACCGCCAGGGCGATGACAATGCCGTGGCAACGGATGGAAAAACGGATGAGAGCAGCCAGCATGGTTTTGTTAATATTCCCGATTAATCACGATTTTCAGTCGCATGGACTGTAAGGCTTCCTGGATGGCTGTGCTTCAGCCGGGCGGCGGCATTAAACGATGGGCGATGACGGGTTAATCATCATCCTCATCGGGGATCTGCCCGCGCATTTCTTCCGACAACAGCATTTGCGCGCCAATGGTCACCAGTTCCTCGCCGGGGTCGATACCCGCGCTGACAAAATAACCGTCGGCAGCGGCCGAGAAATGCGTGACAGGCCGGCGGCTGAACCGGTCATTGCCGGTCTTGATATAAACAAACGCCTGGCCCAGATGCCAGATCAACGCCGACTTGGGAATCATTACGCCGACCCTGTCTTCAGCCTGTCGGGCTATCCATGCCGCAACGCGCATGCCGGGCCTGATCCGGTCGCCGTCGGCTTGAAAGAAATAACTTTCCCCTTGAACCACGCCATCGCTTTGCGGCGCGGCCGATATGCGCGTGGCTTTACGGGCCCTGCCGCGCACGCCCGCAGGCTCAATGTAAATTTCCTTCACGTCATCAGCCAGATAGCTGTTGGCGGGCAGCGTGACCTGCAGAAGAATTTGCCGTCCCGATAAAAAAGGCGCCAGTTTGTCCGAGTCCGGCGACAAGGCCCAATCGGTCAATGCCCCGCCCCAGCTCAGCAGGGCTTCGTCATAAATGGCCTTGATGCGAAACCGCGCGGCATCCAGTTGGGCCTTGTCGGTTTGCCATTGCGATTGCTGATTCTGCAGGCTGCGTTTTGAGGCGATGTCATGATGGTATAAATCCTGCTGCCGCTTGATGCCTTGCTCGGCCAGATTGAACCTGGCCGCCGCGCTTTTGTGTTCGGCCAACGCGGTCCGATACTGGCTGCGCAGTGCAAGCAGCGGCTGAATAGCAACCGCCTTCCCGTAGGCGGTAAACTCGGGCTGATAATTCGAGGCAACCAGCCGCTGAATTTGCAGGTCTGCCAATATACGGGCTTCATCGTCCAGAACCACTGCCTGACGCCCGGTTTCTGTCTGTTCCTGCGTATCGCCATGCTCGGCGGAAACAGGAAAAATAGCGGCGGAAAAAAAAACAGGCTATCAAAAAAGCAGTGATTTTGGCGAAAAAAAGCATGGGGTTGGCTGGCCTTATAGATAAGGGCTGAATTATAAGACCTGCCGATCGGTTAAATGAATTTTTTTGTTGTTTTTAAAAAATAGCGCGTTATCCTTGAAATCAATCATGTAAGTTACGTAAACACTATTTTTGAGAGATGAAATATGAGTGATTTGCCGGAAAACCTGAAATATGCCAAAACCCACGAGTGGGCACTGCTGGAAGACGACAATACAGTGCGCGTCGGCATAACGGATTTTGCCCAGCAGGAATTGGGCGATCTGGTTTATATCGAACTGCCGGAACCGGGGCGCAAGGTAGCCGCCGGGGAACAATGCGCGGTCGTTGAGTCGGTTAAAACCGCATCGGACTTGTTCAGCCCGGTGGCTGGCGAGATTGTCGCCGTCAATACCGCCCTGACCGACGAACCCGAGCAGGTTAATGATAACGCTTATCAAGCCTGGATTTTTTGCGTTAAAGCGGACGATTTGTCCGACCTGGATTCATTAATGGATGCCGAAGCTTACGGTCAGCTGATTGAACAGTAATCCCGCTTGAGAGTTATGCACAAAATCTGTGGATAAGTCTGGGAATAATGCCTTCACAATAATCACAAGCGATTGACTTCAAAAAAGTTTTTTTAAATTGTCCAGAGTTTGACCGATTTATTACGCTGTTTGTAACCCAACTGTCCCGCAGATTGTGTATCATTGACGGTTTTGATCACTGAACGTAAAACAATGGCGAATCAAAATGCAAAAGGCCTTAAGCGGCTTATGAATGCATGCGTCTTTTCTGTTGCCGGCTTTAAAGCGACCTGGATACATGAAGAGGCTTTCAGGCAGGAAGTGCTCCTGTTTGTCATCACCACGCCGCTGGCGATCTGGCTGGGAGAAACCGCTATCGAAAAACTGCTGCTGATCGGCAGCATCGTGCTGGTGATGCTGGTCGAGTTATTGAATTCAGCGGTAGAGGCCGTCGTCGACCGGGTCGGTCTCGAACATCACGAATTATCCGGCCGGGCCAAGGATATTGGTTCCGCTGCGGTTATGCTGTCGCTGACCTGGGCGGCGATTACCTGGACTTTAATTTTAATATAAGAGGAACACAATGAGCGCACTGATATGCGGATCAATGGCTTACGACACGATCATGGTTTTTCATGATAAATTCAAAAATCATATTCTGCCGGAAAAAGTCCATATTCTGAATGTATCGTTTCTGGTTCCCGTGATGCGCCGTGAATACGGCGGCTGTGCCGGCAACATTGCCTACAACCTGAAACTGCTGGGCGAGGAGTCCTTGCCGATGGCGACGGTCGGTCATGATTTCGAACCCTATGCCCAATGGATGTGCCAGAACGGCCTGTCCAGCGAATTCATCCAAATCCTGGACGGTCATTATACCGGCCAGGCCTATATCACGACCGACGAGGAAGATAATCAGATCACCGCCTTCCACCCGGGCGCGATGAACTTCTCGCATTTGAATTCCGTACCCGTGGACCGCGATATCTGCATCGGCATCGTGGCGCCGGATGGCAAGGAAGGCATGCAGTTGCACGCCGAACAGTTCGCCGAACTGGACATCCCGTTCATTTTCGACCCGGGCCAGGGCATGCCGATGTTTAATGGCGAGGAACTGACCAAGTTTCTGGATCTGGCGACCTGGGTGACCCTGAATGATTATGAATCGGAACTGATGCAACAGCGTACCGGCCTGTCGCTGGAGCAAATAGCCGAGCGTGTCGAAGCCCTGGTCATTACACTGGGCGGCAACGGCTCCAAAATTTACACGCGCGGCGAATGCATTAATATTCCCGCCGCTAAACCCAAAGCCCTGCTCGATCCTACCGGCTGTGGCGATGCCTATCGAGCCGGACTGCTGTATGGCTTGATGAACGAGATGGACTGGGAGACAACAGGCAGGGTCGCCTCGTTGATGGGCGCGATTAAAATCGAGCATCATGGCACCCAGAACCATGGCTTTGACATGGAGGCATTCAGGGAAAGGTATCGCGAAAATTTCGGCTCCTCACTGTAATAACGCCTCATGCTGAAAAATACACAAAACCTGTTGGCCATCATGTCCCGCCTGCGCCATCCCGAACAGGGCTGCGAGTGGGATATCAAACAGGACTTTTACAGCCTGATCCCTTATACGATCGAGGAAGCCTATGAAGTCGCCGATGCGATAGAGCGCGACGATCTGGATGACCTGCGCTCGGAACTGGGCGACCTGCTGTTGCAGGTGGTGTTCCATTCCCGCATCGCCGAGGAGCGCGGCCTGTTCGATTTCGAGCAGGTTGCGGCGGCCATTTGCGAGAAACTGGTGCGCCGGCATCCGCATGTGTTTTCGGATGCGGTTTTTACCAGCGACGAAGAGCGCAAACAGGCCTGGGAACAGGCGAAAGCTCTGGAAAGACAGCAAAAAAACAAGGCCGAGAAACAGGACAGCGCGCTATCGGGCGTAGCGGTCAATCTGCCGGCCCTGGTGCAGTGCGAGAAAATTCAGAACCGCGCCGCCAGCCACGGCTTCGACTGGCCCGAGGCAGGCCCGGTTTTCGACAAGGTTATGGAAGAGCTGGATGAGGTCAGGGAAGCCTGGCAATCAGGCGATCAGGCACATGTTCAGGAAGAAGTCGGCGACTTGCTGCTGGTGGCCGTGAATCTGGCCCGGCATTTAAAGGTCAACCCCGAAATCGCGCTCAAGGAGAGCACGAAAAAGTTTTCCCGGCGCTTTCAATATATCGAGCAACAGGTTCAGGCTTCGGGCCGCGATCTCAGAGACTGCGAACTGGCCGAACTGGATGCCTTCTGGAACGAGGCGAAAGCGGCGCTGAAAAAATAGGGCTATTCCCGCACCGGCCGCTTGTCCAGTTTCCGTTGCAATGTACGCCTGTGCATGTGCAAAGCTCTGGCGGCAGCCGATATATTGCCGTCATGCTGCATCAGGACTTTCTGCAGGTGTTCCCACTCCAGGCGCTTGACCGATAAAGGGGTTTCGCTGATCGATACCGACGAGTCGCCTTCGTTTTTATGCAAGGCATTGACAATTTCATCGGCATTGGCCGGTTTGGTCAAATAATGCACGGCCCCCAGCTTGATCGCTTCAACGGCGGTGACGATACTGGCGAAGCCGGTCAGCATCACGATCTGCGTGTTATCATCCAAAGAAATGAGTTTCTTGACCAGTTCCAGGCCGGACTCATGGCCTATGCGCAAATCGATCACGGCATATTCCGGCAGGTTTTGCTCGGCGAGCTGGATGCCGCTTTTGACATCGTTGGCCACCAATACCTCATAATTTCTTTTTTGCAGCGCGCCCTTGAGCACATTGCAAAAAGTCTCATCATCATCAACAAGCAACAGACGCGGTTTATCAATATCCTGAGTGGTCATCATTATTCTCCGTATTTAAAAGGGGCAGCGTGATTTCTACACAGGCACCACCGGATTCTAAATTATAAAAATAAATTTTACCGCCTAAGCGATTGATCGTGGAATAAGTCAAAAACAGCCCGACGCCCAGACCGTGTTTTTTGCTGATGACAGGCTGCTTGCCTGCCAAATCCACCAGTTCCGGCGGCAATCCCGGGCCATAATCGCGAATCTTGATATGGGCAAGATTCATATCCCACGAGGCGTGGAACTCGATGCCCAGTTCGGGAGGAGATGCCTCGGCCGCATTGTTCAGAATATTGACAATTGAGTGGGTCAGCGTGCGCTCCGCTATAATTTTAGCGTCCGCGGCAACACAGGGGTTAATAAACAAATTTAATTTGACGCCGGGTTTGTGCGTGCGCCATTGGTTGAGCACGCTGTCTATGTATTCGGTCAGCGGCATGACCCGTCCCGATTCGGCGCGCATTTCGCCGGCCGATGCCGACATGACCGACAGCGCCGCCTTGCAGCGGTCAATCTGTTCCTGCATGATCAACACTTTATCGTGCAGATCAGGAAAACGATGAATCGGGTACTCCTGCTCCAACTCGTGAGCGACGATGGCAATCGTGCCCAATGGCGTACCCATATCGTGGGCCGCGCTGGCGGCCAAGGTGCCCAATGACACGACGCGTTCGTCCCTTAATGCGTTTTCACGCGCCTCAGCCAGATACCGCTCCTGGTCCCTCAAGGTTTTAGCCAGTTCAACGACAAAGAATGCGACCAGTCCGGCACTGAAAACGAAACCGAACCACATACCGAACATATGCAGATTGAAATAATGCTTGTCGCTCATGGCATGCATTTTCTGCAGCGAATCATAACGCGCCATGTCCATGGGCATCAGGTCCGGGTTGGGCATGTGAGGCTCTATCGACGGCAAGGGAATATTGTAGCCGATCAATATCGTATACATGGACGTGGTCAGAATCACCATATACCAGGCATAGGATTGCGGCAGCATGATCGCGGTAATAATCAGCGGCAGCAGGAACATCCAGATGATCGGGTTGGAAGCGCCGCCGGTCAGGTACAGCAAGGAGGCGATCCCGAAAACGTCGATGGCCAGCTGTGAGAAAATTTCCAGCTCGGTGACCGGGTCCTCCGTTTGCAAGCGCATCCAGGTATAGAGATTGACAGCGGCTATCGATAATATGACCAGCCACAGCTGCTCCTGCGGCAGGCGGATGTTAAGACCGTAAATGGATATGAAAACCAGCCCCGCCTCACTGACGATCATCAGATTTCTGAGGATAAAGAGCCATTTCAGGTTTTGTCGGGCAGAAATCTCTGATTTAGGCGAAACGTGTGAAAGCATTGATTAAATAAAATATAGGGAATAAATGTGTTATTTAAATTTACCGGTCTTGCCGGGTAAAATCCATTAGTAATTTGACTGCGACAATATGCCACATTTTTATTTGTAAAATCCGTTGCTATTATTAACCTAACTTTTAAGGTTCTGTTAGAGCCTGATAGCTGAAAGTTGCGTTATATCTTCCTAATGTATTTCTTTGAGGCGGTTTTTTTAACCGCCTTTTTTTTGTCTGCTGTAAACAGGCTCGAACCCTGCCTTCGCGCAGCCCCGCCCTACTCCGCCCTGTTTCAGACACAGTCCATGCCGGAGCCGCGCCAAACTGAATCTTGTCTCACCGACATCACAGCAATCAGGACGCATACCTCGTCGCCGTCACACCGGCGGCCTTCCCGTTGATCAGGCAACTGCTATACTTCCCCTCAGCCAAGCAAACCTGTCTCCATCACTGCAAACTTTACCAACATGCAACTTGTCGCCCTGTTACTGATCGGTTTTTCGCTTTTCACTGCCGCTTTACTGATTCTGGGCAATATTCTTCAGCACAGGGAGCCATACCCGTTATCATCGAAACTGGCCGGATTTGCGCTCGTCATCAGTCTGGCCGCCATTCAATGGCTGCATTTGCAGTTCATTCTTGAGCAGGAAGACCAGACCTTTTCACCTTTATATATACTGCTGCTGTACTGCATCGCTCCCAGCTTTTATTTTTACAGCCGCCGGTTATTGGCCGCGCCGGCCCGGTTAAGCCCGTGGCAACTGTTACACGCGCTTCCTGTGCCGGCCAGCCTGTATATTCCGTTGAACGGGGCATTGCCGCTGGCATTTCTGATCGGCAGCGGTTATCTGCTGTGGCTGGCGGTAACGGTTTACGCGATGCGCCGGCAACGCCGGCGCTTTAAGTTTGAGCTGCTGGCCCTGGCCGTGTTTTTCGCAATTGCCATAGGCGTGGTCGCGCTGGGATTTATCTGGCCGCTGCTGACCGAATCGGCTTTCATCGCCAGCTACAGCATTCTGATCGGCCTCGCCTTTTTTGCCGTAACGCTGACATTGCTGCGTTTCCCTTCCATCACGGCCGACGTGGCCGAAGCCGCGCAGGCGGCCTATGCCGAATCGACGCTGAAAAACGTCGATCGCCAGGCCGTGCTCGCGCATCTGGACAAACTGATGCGGGAGGAAAAACTTTATATGCTCGAAACCTTGAATCTGGCGATGCTGGCGGAACAGCTGCAATTAACCCCGCATCAGTTATCCGAACTGATCAATACCGAGTTCCAGCAAGGATTCTCCCGCTACATTCGTCAGCACCGCATCGAAGCCGCCAAGAAACTGCTGCTGGCCGAGCCCGAGGCTTCGGTGCTATCGATAGGCCTGTCGGTCGGATTCAGCACCCAGTCGAATTTTTATACCGCCTTCCGCGACATGGTCGGCATGGCTCCGGGGCAATACCGCAAACAGTTGCAACAGCGCGGACAGGACACGTTCCAGGGCGTGGCGCTTCCGGATCGAGACTGACCGATCCGTGCCGGTCCGGCACTCATTTCCTTACAGAATTATCATTTTGCAACTCAATAAGCAATTGATTACTAAGAAAATGATTATTTTTTATTCCTGATCTATCAATCAGGAAGGCCCATCGCTTCCACCTCGTTATTGTGCAGTCACCCCAACAACCACGAGGTGATTTTCATGACTTACGTACTCTATCTGTTACTGCTGCAAGCTGTCCTGGGCGGCTTCGACGTGCTATGGAACCATGAATACCGGGAACAGTTGCCGCAGCGGCCTTCCGCGGCGCTGGAGCAAAAAATACACGGCGCAAGAGAATTGCTCTATGCCTGCTTTTTTTTCGCGCTGGCCGGCTTTGAATGGCATGGCTGCTGGACTGTTCCGTTATTCCTGATCCTGATCATCGAACTGGCGCTGACGGCCTGGGATTTCATCGTCGAAGACCTGACCCGTAGGCTTTCCGCCGTGGAAAGAACCACGCATCTGCTGCTGAGCGTGAACGGCGGCGCGTATCTGGCTTTGCTGATTCCGGTCCTGTGGCGCTGGAAAGACCAGCCCGGCCAACTGCTCGCCATCGACTACGGCATCCTGTCCCCGCTATTGGCTGGCTTCGGCTTGGCCGTGCTGCTGTGGGGATTCAGGGATCTGATCGCCGGCCTGCGCCTCTCTCGCCCATATATCTCTTCCGGGAGCCGCTCATGAATATTTTACTGACCGGCGCCAGCGGTTTTATCGGGCGCCATACCCTGCGAGCGCTGGAGCAGCAAAATCACAACGTGACCGCCTGCTGCCGCAACGCTGAAAAACTGTTTTTCAAATCGGCGGATACAACTATCGTGCAATTGGATTATGCGGCTGTGTCCTGCGATTCCGATTGGCTGCCTTACCTGCAAAACATCGATGCCGTCATCAATTGCGTCGGCATTATTGCCGAATCGCCGGGACAGACGTTTCATCGGCTCCATGCGCAGGTTCCTGCGAGCCTGTTTCGAGCCGCAGAACAAGCCGGAGTCAAGAAAATCATCCAGATTTCCGCGCTCGGCGCAGACGCCTACGCGCAGTCGGCCTATCATCTGAGTAAAAAAGCCGCCGACGATACGCTGAGAAATCTGGATCTGGACTGGTATGTCCTGCAGCCCTCCATCGTGTATGGCGACGGCGCGCAGAGCATGGCCCTGTTCCAGGCACTGGCGGCCTTGCCGATGCAGCCGGTTATCGACGGCGGCCGGCAACTGCTGCAACCCGTTCATGTCAGTGATGTCGCGGATACCGTCCTCCAGTGCCTGAAAGCGGAAGCGCCGGCCCGGCTGACCCTGCCGCTGGTCGGCCCGGCCCCGATAGGCTTCGGTCAGCTGTTGCAGCAGCTGCGTCGGCGCCTGGGCAAAAAACCGGCGCCGACGATTTCGCTGCCGGGCAATCTGGTACGGCGCTTTGTCTTCATCGGCCGATGGCTGGGCGAGCCGGTCTGCAATGCCGACAACATCACGATGCTGCAGCGGGGCAATACCGCTGATGCCGGGCCGGCTGAGGCGTTTCTCGGCCGCGCCACCCACAGTCTTGAGCAACGATTGCTGCCGCAACCGGCCAGTCAGGCGGAACGCTGGCATGCCGGCCTGTATTTTCTGCGCCCTTTGTTGCGCCTGTCGATTGCCTTTCTGTGGCTGTGGAGCGGCATCGTTTCCCTTTTCTTCTACCCGCATGAGCAAAGTTACCGGTTTTTGTCGGCGACCGGCGTGACCGGCATTGCCGCGCCGATCACGCTCTATGGCCTGGCGCTGCTGGACATCGCGCTGGGCCTGGCCACTTTGGCCGCTTACCGCCCGCGCCGGCTGATCCTCATACAGTTAATCCTGGTATTGCTTTACACCCTGACGGTCGGCATCGCGCTGCCCGAATTCTGGCTGCATCCGTTCGGGCCGGTGCTGAAGAATGTCCCGCTGCTGATCACCCTGCTGGTTTATTTACATCTGGAAGGAGAAAGACCATGAGCTTTTTGATACTCAAACTGATCCATATACTCAGCGCCATCATTTTATTCGGCGTCGGCCTCGGCACGGTCTTTTACAAGATCATGGCCGATCACAGCAGCAATCACGCCGCCATCGCCGTGACCAGCCGCCATGTGGTGCAGGCCGACTGGTGGTTCACGACGCCTACGGTCGTCATTCAGCCGCTCACGGGCATTCTGATGGCCCGGCAACTGGCCATGCCGCTGAGCGAGGGCTGGCTGCTGCTGACCGCTATTCTGTATGTATTGACCGGGCTGTGCTGGCTGCCTGTCGTGTATCTGCAGATCCGCATGCGCGATATCGCCAACGCTGCACTAGCTAAAAATCAGCCGCTGCCGCCCCGATACCGTTATTATTCCCTGATCTGGATGTGGTTGGGCGTTCCGGCATTTTTTGCCATGGTCGGCATCACCACGTTAATGGTGTTTCACGGTTCATTATGGAGTTAACTCATGCCTCACATACCTTTGTTACAGAAAACGCTGGGCGAAGACTGGCACCGACTGCCGCCGGTCATCCAGAGGCATTACGCCGTCTGCCCCGGCTTCGGTTCCAGCGTGCACGGCGTCATGGAAATCGGTTATCCATCCGGCCTGCTGCCGTTAATCAAGCTGATTCACCTGTGCGGCGGACTGATCGCCAGACGCGGAGAAACGGTAGAAACCCGGGTGCAAAAAACGGTGCCTCTGCAAACGGCGGAATTATGCTGGCAACGCACGCTGACCTATCCGGACAATCAGAAGGACAGCTTTCAGTCGCGCATGGTTTACCTGCAAGACCACGAACTGATCGAATACGTCCGCTTCGGCTTCGGGTTGCGCCTGAAACTGAGCGTCGACAACGGCAATCTGATTTACCGCAGCAATGGCCATGTCTGGCAATGCGGCGGATTCCGGCTGACCTTTCCCGACTGGCTGTTGCTGGGGGCGGCGACCATCGTCGAACGGCCCGAGTCCGACCGGCAGTTCAGTCTGGACTTCAGCATCAGGCATCCGCTTTTCGGCCTCACCTATTATTATCGGGGTGTTTTTCGTTATTGCGAATAATTCGGTACCGCGAATAACAAGGTGGGCGCAGCAGTGCCTCAGGAAGCCATAAAGTTAAACCTGTCAAGCTGTGGTAAAATTATGCATTTTATTAGAATCAACAAATAACAACATGTTTTTAAAAGAATTTTATTGCATTCATGAGGGCAATGTCAGTATTTCCGCCGAACAAGCCAGTACATTCGCCAAAGAAATGGCGCATGATTTCAACCCTTTACACGATGCGGATGCCAAACGTTTCTGCGTACCGGGCGATTTGCTGTTCTCACTGGCATTGGAGAAATACGGCCTTAGCCAAAATATGCACTTTACCTTTTCCGGCATGGTCGGTCAGGGTGTGCTGTTGAACTTCCCCGACAGCGACGCCGACCTGATCGATGTAACCGACAATCAGGGTAAAACCTATTTACAGATCGAACGTTCAGGCGACCTTAGTCGGGATTCAGCATTGATTGAAAGTTTTACTCGCGATTATGTGGCTTTCTCAGGACAGAATTTTCCTTATGTGCTGGTTCCATTATTAGCCGAGCAAAACGTTATGTTTAACCTCAATCGGCCGCTGGTGATTTACGAAAGCATGACCTTGTCATTTCATCATCTTAACTTTCAGCAAGCGTCCGTTGACATGATGGAACCGAAAATGGAAGTCAATGGCAAGCGCGCTTCGGCTTTTTTACACTTTCAGATCAAGTCGGGCGAAAATGTGGTTGGCACAGGCTTTAAAAAACTGGCGATCAGTGTGTTGAATGGTTATGAATCCGAGCCGATGCAGGCATTTGTCGATGAATATCTGGCCAGGAAAAACGGCTACCTGGGTAATTTGACTCCTGCCGCATTAAGCGCTCGATAATAAAAAGATACCATTTCCAATGGACGTTAACCTGGTATCAACGGTTCCTGCGCAGAATGATCCTTAACCAGTCGCTTGAACTCCTCTCCTTGGCAAGTCTCAGCTCACTGCTTAGCTTCAACTTTTAAAAAAATTAATCACCTGTTACTAAATGATGTTACGCACGGTGGGCATCCCGTTTGCCGCGCCGAGCACCGCAGCTTTCGCCGAGAAGCCCGAAGGGGCGCTTCATGGATGAAGCGCGTTGCCAAAGGGACAGGAGTCCCTTTTGGCAACCCTCGGCGAAAGCGAGGAGCACAGGATGCAAGCGGCAACCGGGCGGCTTTTTCTTTGGTTACTTTCTTTTGGCCGCGCAAAAGAAAGTAACTCGCCTTCGGGTGCGATAAACCCGATTAAATCAAACCGTCGCGCTAGCGACACCTTAATTAAATCGATCTAACTTCAACTGGCCGCGTAACATCAGTTACTAATAAGGAACGTGAATTTTATAATTCCCGTTCCTAATGATCGGTTTTCACTGGCTGATTGACTGGCGAAAACCGATCATAACCTGTCTCAGACATCAATAAATTCCCAAGCCTAACCTCTGGATTCTCAAGTGTTCCAGACAGCCGAAGTCAATATGGGCCAATGAACATTTTTGCCTGGATTGTCCTGTTTTGGTGCATACACAATTTATTTCAGGGCAAAGAATGTGGCGCGATTCAGATAAAATCCAACTGAACCACCTTAATCCGTTGAATTAAACTGATTGGCACAATCCATGCTGTAAACCCGATGGTGCAATGGCGCATCCTCTTCCCTTCAACAATGGCGTTGGAAAATGGCTTGTTTCAAACAAGCGGCGATAACTTTAATTGGTCCATTGTTCCCGCCTTGCTCAATTAGATTTTACAAAAAACGGGGCAAAAAAACTCGTTTCAAGGGAAGCAATAGCTTGCGAAATCAGGCTGATTCAAACGAATGAAGGTGTTCTTGAACCGACGCCCCAATTCATTGTGTATCCAACTTTTTAAAGGTGAGTTATGTCCTATCTGATTCCTTCAGAATTTGTCACAAAGATGGTCGATGCGGGTGAATCCAAAATTTTCATGTCAACCAGAGATACCTTGATCAGGGCTTATATGGCCGGTGCGATCCTGGCGCTGGCTGCCGTATTTGCGGTCGCTGTTACTGTCCAGACGGGCTCCCCGATTTTTGGTGCGATTTTATTCCCTGTGGGTTTTTGCATGCTGTATTTACTCGGATTCGACCTTCTGACCGGGGTTTTTGTTTTGACGCCGCTGGCATGGCTTGATAAACGTCCGGGCGTGACCCTTGACGGTGTTTTCAGAAACTGGGGACTGGTCTTTACAGGCAATTTCATGGGCGCCCTAACCGTGGCGGTCATGATGTCGATTGTCTACACCTACGGTTTTTCCGTTGAACCCGATGCAGTCGGTAAGAAGCTTGCAGGCATCGGTGAGGCGCGAACGCTGGGCTATGCCAAATACGGGGTGGCCGGCTGGTTCACGATCTTTGTCAGGGGCATGCTTTGTAACTGGATGGTATCGACGGGCGTAGTCGGAGCGATGATTTCCACTTCCGTCAGCGGCAAGGTGATCGCCATGTGGATGCCGATCATGCTGTTCTTCGGCATGACCTTCGAGCACTCGGTGGTCAACATGTTTCTGTTTCCGTCCGGTTTGATCATGGGGGGAAATTTTTCGATCATGGATTACTTTATCTGGAACGAGATTCCGACTGTTTTGGGTAATCTGGTCGGCGGGCTGGCGTTTACCGGGTTGACATTATATTCCACGCATGTAAAAACCGCACCGAAACGCGCCTATGCGGCAAGACAGGAAGTTTAGGATTTAGTAAAAAAATAATTCCCGTTTTGCAAATGAAGCTAGCGCTTATGTGGGGGCGAATTCATGTATGCCCTATGGGTACTTGTGCCTTTTGGGTATTCGCCCCAGGCGACCTGGGCATTTTCCCGAAGCAATTTTGCCGAGGGAAAATGCAAAGCTTCCCGCCCGAGTAATTTTCATTATCCCAGCCTCCGCCCGATGAAGGGCGGGGATTTAACCCATAATTCATTAATCTTCCAAGGATCTCATAATGACACGCAACGAAGTCACCGAATTGATCATCGCACAAAAACTGCGCAAGCAACTGACATGGCCTCAACTGGCCGACAGCATCGGCCAGAGCAAGGAGTGGACCACGGCCGCCCTGCTGGGGCAGATGACGCTCAGCGCCGAACAGGCCGCCAAGGTGGGCGCACTACTGGAGCTGCCCGCCGAGGCTGTCGAACAGCTGCAAGTCGTTCCCTACAAGGGCTCCCTGCCCACCACTGTACCGACCGACCCATTGATTTACCGTTTCCACGAACTGGTCAATGTCTACGGCACCACCATTAAAGCATTGATTCACGAAGAGTTCGGCGACGGCATTATGAGCGCGATCGATTTCAGCATGGATCTTCAACGCGAACCCGATCCCAAGGGTGACCGCGTCAGGATCGTGATGAGCGGCAAATTTCTGCCTTACAAGAGTTACTGAGGATCGCAGCCCCATGCGCGGCCGACGCCCCGTCGGAATGCAGACATGTCCGGTCAATTGAAAATCTCCGCAGGCCAGTATTCCGATAAAGGCCGTAAGGAAACCAACCAGGATTTTCACGGTGTTTATATCCCGAAAGAGCCGCAGTTGAGCACAAAAGGCATCGCCTTTGCCGTGGCCGACGGAATCAGCAGCAGTGATGTCAGCCATATTGCCAGTCAAGCCGCCGTGGCAGGTTTTCTGACGGATTATTTTTGCACCTCGGAAGCCTGGTCGGTCAAGAAATCGGTACAGCGGGTTCTGATGGCAAGCAACTCATGGCTGTATGCCCAAACCCGGCAAAGCCGGTATTGTTACGACAAGGACAGAGGCTATGTCTGTACCTTGAGCGCGATGGTGATCAAATCCACCACCGCGCATATTTTTCATGTCGGCGATACCCGCATTTACCGGTTACGTGATCGTGATCTGGAACAGCTCACCCATGACCACCGGCTTTGGGTTTCGCAGGATAAAAGCTACCTCAGCCGCGCCCTGGGGATCGACTCCCATGTTGAAATTGATTATCAGGCCCTGGCCGTGGCAGCAGGCGATATTTTCCTGCTCGCGACCGATGGCGTTTACGAGTATGCCAGCTCGCGTTTCATGGTCCATGCCATCAACGCATGCGGGGATGATCTCGATAGCGCGGCAAAAACGATCGTCGACGAGGCTTACCGGCAAGGCAGTACGGATAACCTGACGGTCCAGATCGTCAGAGTTGAAAGCTTGCCCGTACAGGATGCCGGAGAGCATTACCGGTCGTTAACCGAGCTGCCGTTCCCGCCCGTACTGGAAGCACGGGCGCAGTTTGACGGCTACAGCATCGTCAGGGAGTTGCATGCCAGCAGCCGCAGCCACATTTATCTGGCGGTCGATAATGAAACCAGCTCGCAGGTCGTGATAAAAACCCCGTCCATTGACCTGAGGGGCGATCCGGCTTATCTGGAACGCTTTCTGATGGAAGACTGGATCGCCCGGCGCATCAATAATGCGCATGTGCTCAAACCTTGCGCACAGACGCGGAAGCGCAATTTTCTCTACGTCGCCACCGAATTCATTGACGGCCAGACCTTGAGGCAGTGGATGATCGACCATCCGAAACCGGACCTGGAAACCGTGCGCGGGATTGTCGAACAGATAGCAAAAGGCCTGAGGGCTTTTCACCGGCTGGAAATGCTGCATCAGGATTTGAGACCCGACAATGTCATGATCGACGGCTCCGGCACGGTGAAGATCATCGATTTTGGATCGACGCGCGTCGCGGGCATTATGGAAATTACTTCTCCCGTCGGGCAAAACCCGATACTCGGCACCGCCCAATACACGGCTCCGGAATATTTCCTGGGCGAGCAGGTTTCCGAGCATTCGGACCTGTTTTCATTGGGCGTGATCGCTTATCAAATGCTGACCGGCAAGCTACCTTATGGCGCCGAAGTGGCCAAATGCAAGACCAGAGCCGCGCAAAACCGATTGATGTATGCCTCTGTGTGTAATCAAAATAGCGAAATTCCAGCCTGGGTTGATGATGCCATCAGGAAGGCAGTACATCCAAACCCTTACAAGCGTTACCAAGACTTATCCGAGTTCCTGTTTGACCTGCGTCATCCGAATCAGGCGTTTCTGAACAAGACCCGCCCGCCGCTTTTGGAACGTAATCCCGTGGCTTTCTGGCAAGGCGTTTCCTTTATCCTGGGGATTACCGTCATAACGTTATTGATCAAGTGACAAGGCCAATTGCCTGGTGTTATGACAATGGCGGTGCGTTTTTACTTCAAGCCCTGTCCCTGCTCTGCTCCCAGCGCGCAAACCACTCGGTCAAATCGAGGCTGTCGCCCAGACCGCGGAGACGATGATCGATAGCGTCCTGGTTGCCCCACACCACTTCGGCCCAGGCGCCACCGGCCACGCGCGATTCGATGTCCTTACAGTAAAGCCCCTGGCCACGCTGGACATAAAATCCGTACGTGCGGCAAGCCACCGGGCGGTGCTCATAAACCAGGCAGGCCCCCGCCGACTGGTCCAACAATGGGCAGACGACGGGACGTGATGGTTGCGCGGCCAGCACGGCGATGGCCTGGCCAATCTCCCGAAGTTGCTCCGGGGGCAGCGCGGCCAGTCCGTCCCGCAGCCATGCCCATTCCGCCGCTGTAAGCCTGGGCACTTCGGCAAGCCGTCGGCAACAGCCATCACAGCCCAGGCGGCACAACCAATCAGGATTGTCGTCGCGAACAGCGTGTACGCGCGCGTCGATATCAGCATGGAGTTGGATAAGCGTGTTCATTTTGAATCCGGTTTTTGTAATTGCGCTTTGTTAAAAGCCTTTATTTGGGGTTGCGTAATGATGGAGTTGAAATGTCGAGTGACCGGAATAATACCCTAAAACATCATTCACCGTTTATGGATCTGATAACAAGCTGGCCCGACCCAAGACAGTCAACACAGAGCAGTTTTACAATCGATTGACATGCGCCTGATAATAGGCGCTAATGCATATTTTCGTACCCTTGATCTTCAAGCCCTTTATTCAGCAATGTCTTAAGGAGTTGATAATTTCATGCGCGGTGAGTCACAGTCTTCCTGTCCAGGCGCTCATCGATGGCTGCCGAAAGTCGTTCTGCTGCTGGTCCTTGCCCTGAGTGCGGGCGGCTGCAATTTGCTCAGAAGCACACTGGAATTGCCGGAAAAAGGCATCCGCTCCCTGTTTTCGCTCAACCAGGAAAACGGCGCGGCCGATCCCATCGAACTGCAATCCCAGTTGCTCCGCTTTGCCAACAACGCTATCGGAGCGCTCAATCTTGCCTCCGGCAAGCTGCAGCACGAAGATAATCAGCTCTCCCGAAGGCGTATCATTCTGATGCGCCGCATCACCACCACCAATGATATATTGGCCATTGCCACCGGAGACAATGCCTATGTCAATCTGCTCGATATGGTTATTTTCGCCAGCCTGAACCGGATGAATGTCGAGGACCATTGGATGCCCACGTTCTACGGCGAGTCAGCCCGGCCCTATCTGCACGCCTCTCAAGAGGTAGAGAAGGAAATCTGGCGGATTGCCGCGACGATACTGAAAAAAGAACAACTCTCGGAACTGCGTGCTTCCATCCGCGCCTGGCACGAACAGCATCCTGATGCGCGCTCGCCCCGTGATCTCGGCTCGCTGGGCTTCGCGTCCGAAATCGCGCGGATGAAACGCGAGCCCCAACCCGGAATCACCAGTAGTGTCTTCGACCTGTTATCCATCGATCCATTCGCGGATCTCGACCCCGCAACTCGCGAACTGGCTGATACCCGCCTGTTCGCGGAACGCGGCATGTTCCTGGCACGGCACATGCCGACGCTGATCCGCTGGGAAACCGAATTACTGGTTATCCAGACGGCGGAAATGCCCCAAACGGAAAAGCTGTTGGCCAACACCGCCCAACTGTCCGAATCGGCGGACCGGTTCAGCCGGACAACAGAACGCTTGCCCGATTTCATCAGCGGCGAGCGCCGGCAGGTCGTCCAGGCCCTGGACGAGCAACAGCCAAGACTCATGAGTCTCGCCGCCCAGGCCGAGAAAACGCTGGACGCAGGCCAGCGGATGTCCGATGCCTCCAACGCCGCCCTGAAGTCGTTTCAAGACGTGCTGCTGCAACTCCGGACCTGGCCATCGAACCCGAACAAAGAGCCTTTCCGCATCAGCGACTACACTGCCGCCGCAGCGCAGATCAATGTCGCCGCGCAGGAACTGGCGAGACTGCTGCAAACTTTCGAGCAGATCCTGGCTCCCGGCAAGGAATTAGTGGACTATACGCTCAGGCAAACCTTGTTTTTTGGCTTGATGCTGATGGGCTCCGCTTGCCTGATGGTGCTGGCTTCCGCCGTGGTTTTCTGGCGATTGAAGAAGAAGTTTGCTTGAGCTATAGGTTGATGGTGGCGAGGAATGCAGGAGCAATGGATCGTAGGCTGGGTTGGAGCTTTGCGGAAACCCAGCTTTGGCAACTTCGAAATGCTGGGTTTATCAACCCAGCCTACGAGCTATCGCCTATTACGCCCTACAGTTGCACCTTATCGCGTTACCAGTTGGCGAAAACCTATGCAATGCAACTCGAACTCAACGGTCAATGACTTAAGGATCAGGGTCTCGTCTCAATCAGAGAACAGTGGATCAAGTTTCATTATAGTTGATGAACCGCCCGGTGCGGACCTGCATGCCGGTAATGTGGGGAATGGGGCTAGATCCCCGGTTGCCCGATCAGCCATTATCGTGCCTTTTGGCCCTGTAGCTATCAAGGGACGGCCTGGCACAGTAAATGAACTCTATGAAGTACTTGCGTTCGTGCCAGAAAACTTCAAGGTCGTAGAGGCAGAACGAATACCGTGCAGGGTCCTCAATCCACCCGGTTTCCGTTTGGACTGAAACGGATGTAAAGAGCTCGTTATCATTGCCCCACCATGCGAGAACAAGGTAACGGAAGCTTGCGCCATCATGGAATATAGCGAATGCCGGGGTAGCGGCCCATGTTACAGCCTTACGCTTCTTTACCTCCGTGAGACGCGAGAAATATGGAGCTTGGCTTACTGGCCGGTCTTGCACCGAGATCGTATAGATCTTGATCCCGTCCGGATCGAGCCACGTCGGATGACTCTCTATTCTTCTAGGGGTGTACATGTTGATTCTTTAATGGCTAACGACAAGCATAACCGGACACAAAAAGCGGAGCAGAGCGTAGCTTTTTGCGGTCTGTATTTATGCGCTTGTTGTGCGTCTTTTTCATTACAATTGCACCTTATCGCGTTGGCGATTGAAGAAGAAACTTGCTTGAGTTATAGGTTAATGGTGGCGAAGGATGTAGGGGCAATAGCTCGTAGGCTGGGTTGGTAAACCCAGCTTTTGGCGTCTTCGAAATGCTGGGTTTACCAACCCAGCCTACGAGCTATCGAAAGTCCAATATTGCATCTCTTTCAAATCTTCTGAGACTTCTACTATCTGCGGAGTATTAATTCCATCGCTATTAATTTTGAATCCTACAATATATGTTTTATTTTGGTATTCCCACCCATCATAAGTATTTTGCAAATCAAGCTGTAACTTTTTACCACTACTTGAAACAATTCGTCCATCTTCATACCACTTTTTACTAATAGGTGGATTCGCGTGGCATACAGAAAAAATACTTATTGTAAACAAAAATAAACCGAAAAGTAGCTTACATTTTTTCATAGTATTTATGCACAATAAAAATTGTTTTTGGTTTAAAGGCACCAAGCCCATAAGAAAACCTCTATCCGCTGGCTTTAGATGAATACAACCAGGGAGATGACTTAAGCTCTACCTTTTTTTCCACGGCATGCTCAGCCTCATTTTGAGGCTTTTCTATTGATTGATAGAGCCATCCCGCTCATGCCACTGTTTAACGGCTTTAAAGTCCAGGCCAAATTTACCGAGAAACTGGATAACCCGGTGGCTGTCATTAGCAGAAGCTTTGTTTAACCGACTGACATTGAAGAGTTTCCTGCCCGCTTCCGCGGCGGTTTGCGAGTCCTGGCAGATTCGGATGACGCCGGCCAGCTGCAGCCGGTCGAACAGATCGACGGGTTTGTCGAGCAACAATTCAACGGCGGACGCTTCATTCCTTCCGCCTGATTGCCGCCAATCGTGCCGCAGGCGCCGGATTTCTTCCTCCACTGTCTCCTGCGTAATCCGGCCGCCGTCGCTCAGTGTCGCCATACGGGTGATGCTGGCGTTGAGATCGCGGAAATTGCTGTTCCAGATAGCTTCCGGCGATTTGGCAAAGCGCAGATAGCGGTCCCTGGCCTGTTTATTGAAGCCGATCAACGTGTTGGCTTTCTGGCTGTATTTTTCCAGTTCGTAGTCGATATTGGCTTCCAGGTCTTCCAGCCGCTGTTTCAGCGACGGCAATTCATACGACCACAGGTTGATGCGGGCCAGCAGGTCTTCCCGGAAACGCCCCTGCTCGACCTGCTGAAACAGATTGCGGTTGGTGCCGGCAATCAGCTGAAAGCGGCTGCCCGCTTCCTTGTCTGACCCCAACGGCATGAAGCGCTTGTCCTCGATCGCCCGCAGCAGCATGGCCTGCTCGTCCAGGCCCAGTTCGCCGATTTCATCGAGAAACAGCAACCCGTTGTCGGCTTCGGCCAGCAAGCCTTTACGCGCCGTCGCGGCGCCGGTGAACGCGCCCTTGACATGCCCGAACAGCGCCGACATGGCATTGTCGCCGCGCAAGGTGGCGCAGTTGACTTCTACCAGATTCCCCGGAAGCTGGCCCCGTTTCTTTTTCAGTTGATAAATGCGTTTGGCCAGCAGCGATTTGCCGGAACCGGACGGCCCGGTCAGCAGGATCGGCTCCCGGGAGCGGATCGCCACCTTCTCGACCTGCTCGATCATCCTGTTGAACGCCGGATTGCGCGTTTCGATGCCGCCTTTCAGGTAATGGGTGCCCTCCTGATGCTCCCTGGAAAAGCGCGAGGCGATCAGGTCGTATTTGGACAGGTCGAGATCGATGATCTGATAATGCCCGGCAACCGTTTCCCGACGTTGCGGCGGCGAGGTCTGGATCAGGCGCCCCGGCAGATAACGGGCTTCGGTCAGCAGATACAGGCAAATCTGTGCGACATGCGTGCCGGTGGTGATGTGCAGCAAATACTGCTCGTGTTCGATATCGAACGGATAGCTGCGGGCGAAATCCAGCAATTCGGCATAGACGCTTTCGAAATCCCATGGGTCGAGCAGACTGATAATGTGATGATTGACCTCGGTTTCCGGCGAGACGGTTTTAATGTCCTGGCTCAACTGACCGGCGATGTTCTGGAAATCCCGCTGGAATAACAGCTCCAGTCGGTCGACCACCAGGTCTTCGTGCTGACAAAGCGATAAGGTGGGCCGCCAGCGTTCCCAGCGTTTGCCGTTAAAGCCGCGATGGTCGAGCGTTGTGCCGAGCAGGCTGATGACAACGGTTTTCATGCTATCTATTCCGATAAATGGTTATCCAGTTAAATAACAATAACTATAGCTCATCCTTAAGAATATGCCTGCTGGTTGACGTAGTCAGTTGATTCTTCGTGAATTAATTTTTGAATGCCGACCTGGCACCGCATTTGCATTATCAGGAGCGCTGGAGATAAAAAACAAGGAACAAACATGAATCAACAAAATTATGAAGTCACCCAGATCGCCGGCGGCGTGCCGATCAAATCCTGGACGCGCGGCGTGCATTTTGAAGAAGAAGCCCGCCAGCAGTTAATCAATCTGTCGAGGCTGCCGTTTATTCATAAATGGATAGCGGCGATGCCGGATGTGCATCTGGGCAAAGGCGCGACCATCGGCAGCGTCGTGCCGACCGTGAACGCGATTATCCCGGCAGCGGTGGGGGTGGATATCGGCTGCGGCATGATGGCGGTCAAAACCGGCATCCGCGCCGACCAACTGCCCGATTCCCTGCGCGATGTCCGGCACGCGATTGAACGCGCAGTGCCGCATGGCCGGGAAATGCAGCGCCATCGCGGCGGACGCGACAAAGGCGCCTGGGGCGAACTGCCGAACGATGTCGCCCTGGCCTGGTCCGGACTTGCCGAACCGTTCAACCAGCTCTGCGAAAAATACAAACTGCTGAAAAACACCAACAATGCCCATCATCTGGGTACTTTGGGAACCGGCAACCATTTCATCGAGGTCTGCCTGGACGAGAGCGATGCGGTATGGGTGATGCTGCACAGCGGTTCACGCGGCGTCGGCAACCGCATCGGCACGCATTTCATCGAACTGGCGCAGAAGGAAATGCAGCGCTGGCAGATTCAGCTGCCGGATCGCGATCTGGCCTATCTGCCCGAAGGCTCCGAGTATTTTGCCGACTATGTGCAGGCCGTGGAATGGGCGCAGCACTTCGCGCGCGTCAACCGCGACGTGATGATGGCGCGGGTTTTGAAAACCCTGTCGGTGACGCTGAATCTGGATTTTGAAGCCCGGCTGGCGGCGGTGAATTGCCACCACAACTACGTCAGCCGCGAGCATCACTACGGCAAAAACGTGCTGGTAACCCGCAAAGGCGCGGTGCGCGCCGGCCTGGGCGAATGGGGCATCATCCCGGGCAGCATGGGCGCTAAATCATTTATAGTGCGCGGACTGGGCAACGAGGAAAGTTTTTGCAGCTGCAGCCACGGCGCCGGCCGGGTCATGTCGAGAACGGCGGCGAAAAAGCGGGTGTCGCTGGAACAGCACATCGCCGCGACCGAAGGCGTGGAATGCCGAAAGGACCAGTCGGTGATCGACGAAACGCCGGCCGCCTACAAACCCATCGAACAGGTCATGCAGGCGCAAAGCGATCTGGTGGAAATCATGCACACGTTAAAGCAGGTGGTTTGTGTCAAAGGCTAGCAACATGATCGAGATCGACGGCGCCCAGGGCGAAGGCGGCGGCCAGGTGCTGAGAACGGCGCTGTCGCTGGCCGCCTGCCGCGGTGTTCCGGTGTATATTCACAATATCCGTCAGGGCCGCAGGAATCCCGGCCTGATGCGCCAGCATCTGGCTTGCGTCAGGGCTATTGCCGCCGTGTGCGGCGCCGAAGTCAGGGGCGCATCGATAGGCTCGAAAGCGGTGATGCTTATCCCCGGCAAGATCAAAGCGGGGGATTACCGGTTCGTCGTGGGCAGCGCCGGCAGCAGCACGCTGGTATTCCAGACCGTACTGCCTGCCCTGCTGATGGCCGACAAGCCCTCGCGGCTGACGCTGACCGGCGGCACCCACAATCCGTTGGCGCCCAGCTTCGACTTTATCCAGCATACGTTTTTGCCGGTGCTGCGGCAAATCGGCTGCGGGTTCGACGCCAGACTGGAGCGCTACGGCTTTTATCCGGTCGGCGCCGGACAATGGACGGTCACCATCGAGCCGCCGGCAAGCTTTCGGAAACTGACGCTGGAAACGCGCGGCCAGCTGCTCGACGTTGAGGCGCATTGCATCAGCGCCGGGATTCCGGGTCATGTGATTCTTAGAGAAAAGCAGCAACTACTGCGCCGGCTGAATTGGGCGGACGATGCGGTCAGCGTCAGCCAGGTGGAATCGCTGGGCCCCGGCAACAGCGTGATGATCAAAGTGCGTTATCCCCAAATCACCGAAGTGCTGGAAAGCCATGGCGCAATGGGCATCAGCGCCGAGCGGGTGGCAAACCATACCGTTGATTTGCTGCATCGCTACCAGGGCTTCGCCGCCCCAGTGGGGCATTATCTGGCAGATCAGTTGCTGCTGCCGCTATGTCTGGGCGCGGGCGGCTCGTTTGTCACCGGACCGTTATCCGGACACTGCAAAACCAATATCGACGTGATCAGGCGAATGCTGGATATCGATATTACTGTCGAGGAAATTGAACCGAAAAGGCAGTGGCGGGTGGCCATCTGATATATGCAAAAAGGCGACGCCAACAGTAAGCACTTTAATCGAAGTCGCCCCCACACTGCGTACTTGGATAAATCCCGTTTTTATAAAACCCGGGCTCGCGGGCAAAAAAGCTCGTAGGCTGAGTTGGAGCTTTGCGTAAACCCAGCCTGCGAGCTATTGAAATTCGGGAAGCCATATTAAATCAGTGATGCCTGGATCGATGCCGTGCTGGCTCAACAATGTTGTGATCTGGCCCCGATGGTGCGTTTGATGGTTAAAAAAATGAATGACAGCAAACCAGAGAGGATAGCTTCTAGGCTTAGGGGTCACGGCGCTTGTGTAATGGAGAGTGCGGTTAAGCTCCGAATCCGTCAGCGATTCGGACCATTCAATGATGCTGCCGTCGGTTTTCTCCCGCTCTGCACGAAGCTGTAAGAAATCCGGATAAAGTTCTTGATCAAGGGATTTGAATGCAAAAGGCTGCCCCATGAAACGCCCCATCCATATCCGGTCGGCGAGCAGGGTATGATTCAGCGTGCCATGGATGGACTTGAAGAAGGCACCCATGTCGCGTTTCAGCGCCTCAGCTGGGATCGTCGAACAACTATCATAGATGCGCTCGTTCATCCAACGGTTATAGCCGGCCATCGTGCGCGTATAGCTGGTTATATTCGCCTTGCTTGTCATTTGTTTATTGGTTATGCAATCAGGCATATCGAATCTCCCAGTAACACTGATCTTTTCCGTAGGTTTCTAATATCCTCGACCATAGCCTCAAGGAACCCTGTTCCACTTCGGCCATTATACTAAGGATTTGGCTAAAAATGACTTCCTGAAACTGGAATCTTGCATAGGATGCGCTGACCAAAAGTAGGCGCTCCAGGCGGCGCAATGAAGCGCATCGATCGCGAATGATGCGCCTCCTGTCGTCGGCGCATCCTATGTTTAAACAGGGAAATTATTGACAATCAAATCCTTAAGCGGCGTATGTTCGTAAGCATTTCCAGATGTGCTTTCCGGATACTTGAGCGATTGATAATAATCATCAATGCTTATGTTGGACTTTTTGCAAGATTCATCCAACGGATGATACTAACTGCCCAATGTTTACATACCGCCATATTACTCAGTCAGCCTTGTTCTGACGAGTAAAATTTGCGGAGTATTCATGGCATGCGAATAGTGCGAATGAATTCGCACCTACAGTTTATCCGTCATAATTAAATTGACTGAGTACTAGAACTGAAAAGGCAGTGGCGAGTGATCATCTGATATACGCAAAAAGGCGACGTCAACGGTCGGCATTTTAACCAAAGTCGTCCCTGCACTGCATGCTTGGATAAAACCCATTTTTATAGAATCCCGGCTCGCGGGCAAAAAAAAGCCCGTCATAAGACGGGCTTTTTTAAAACGGTCAAACCGAATCGATCAGTTTTTGGTTTTATCAACGATCTGGTTGGCCTTGATCCAAGGCATCATGCTGCGCAGTTTTTCACCGACAACTTCGATAGGATGCTCTGCATTCAGGCGACGTTTGGCTGTCATTTCCGGATAGCCGGTCATGCCTTCCAGGATGAATTTCTTGGCGTATTCGCCGTTTCTGATGTTGTTCAGCGCTTCGCGCATCGCCCAGCGGCTTTCGTCGTTGATGACTCGCGGGCCTGTGACGTACTCGCCATACTCGGCATTGTTGGAGATCGAGTAGTTCATGTTGGCGATGCCGCCTTCGTACATCAGGTCGACGATCAGTTTCAATTCGTGCAGACACTCAAAGTAAGCCATTTCAGGCGCGTAGCCGGCATCAACCAGAGTTTCAAAACCGGCTTTGACCAGTTCAACGGCGCCGCCGCACAATACCGCCTGTTCGCCGAACAGGTCGGTTTCGGTTTCATCGCGGAAAGTCGTTTCGATGATGCCTGAACGGCCGCCGCCGATAGCCGAAGCGTATGACAAGCAAATGTCCTTGGCTTTGCCTGATGCATCCTGATGGATAGCGATCAGATCAGGAATACCGCCGCCGCGGACAAATTCCGAACGTACGGTGTGGCCCGGCGCTTTAGGCGCGATCATGATTACGTCCAGGTCGGCGCGCGGCGTGATTTGGTTATAAAGAATCGAGAAACCATGCGCGAATGCCAAGGCAGCGCCTTGCTTGATATTCGGCTCGATTTCGGTTTTATACAGTTGCGCCTGGAACTCGTCGGGTGTCAGGATCATGACCACATCGGCGCCGGCTATGGCTTCTGGCACGTCTTTTACGGTCAATCCGGCGCCTTGCGCTTTCGCCACGGAGGCGGAACTCGCACGCAAGCCAACGACAACATCAACGCCGGAATCTTTTAAGTTGTTGGCATGGGCGTGACCTTGTGAACCGTAGCCGATGATGGCTACTTTTTTACTTTTGATGATTGAAAGATCAGCATCTTTGTCGTAATAAACTTGCATGGGTTTTCCTGTGTTTTATGTTTTTTAAATTTCAAACCAGGCCCGGGGAACCGGGCGCTGAATAAATAAAGCATTGGCTACAGATGCAGCCCTTTCTCGCCGCGCGAAATGCCGGTCGGACCGGAACGCACGACTTCTATAATACCGTCCGAATCAATGGCGGCGACGAATGCGTCCAGCTTATCCGAGGTGCCGGTCATTTCAACGACATAAGTCGTTGGCGTCACGTCGATGATGCGGCCACGAAAAATATTGGCCAGGCTTCTGACCTCCTCGCGCGTCTCGTCGCTGGTTTTCACTTTCACCATCATCAGTTCGCGCTCGATATGCACGGATTCGGCCAAATCGATCAGCTTGACCACATCAATCAGCTTATTGAGTTGTTTGGTGATCTGTTCGATAACGTCTTCATTGCCACGGGTGACCAATGTCATTCTGGATAGGCTGGGGTCTTCCGTCGGCGCCACAGTCAACGACTCGATGTTGTAACCGCGTGCTGAGAACAAACCGGCCACGCGCGATAATGCGCCCGCCTCATTTTCCATCAGTATCGAAATAATATGTCTCATTATGCCAGTTCCCTGTCTGTCGGTGTTCCCGGTGCTACTCTCAGCTTCATATCGTGATGGCCCTTGCCGGCCTCGATCATCGGATAAACGTTCTCGGTTCTATCGGTCATGATGTCCAAGAACACCGTACGGTCTTTCAATGCAAAGGCTTCTTCCAGCGCCGGCCGCACTTCTTCCGGCTTATCGATGCGCATGCCGATATGACCATAGGCCTCGGCCAGTTTCACGAAATCGGGAATCGTATCCATATAGGAATGCGAATAGCGGCTTTCATAGGAGAATTCCTGCCATTGCCGCACCATACCCATATAGCGGTTGTTCAGGTTAACGATTTTGACCGGCGTATTGTACTGCAGCGCCGTCGATAATTCCTGAATACACATCTGGATGCTGGCCTCGCCGGTGACACACGCGACATTGGCGTCGGGATGAGCCAGTTTGACGCCGATCGCCGCCGGCAGACCGAATCCCATCGTGCCCAAGCCCCCGGAGTTAATCCAGCGGCGAGGCTTGTCGAAATGATAATACTGGGCGGCGTACATTTGATGCTGCCCCACGTCCGAAGTGATAAAGGCCTCGCCCTTGGTCACGTCATATAATTGCTCGATCACATATTGCGGCTTGATCAGGAGGCTGCTTCTGTCGTAATCCAGGCAGTTAACGGCGCGCCATTTTTCGATCTGGTTCCACCAGTTTTCCAACGCCTTTTTGTTCGGTTTCTTTTTGCCTTCCTTAATCAGCTCGAGCATTTGTTCCAGCACCGGCTTCACATCGCCGACAATGGGTACATCGACTTTAACGGTCTTGGAAATGGAAGCCGGATCGATATCGATATGGATAATCTTGGCGTACGGACAGAACTGGTCGAGTTTACCGGTAACGCGGTCATCGAAGCGTGCGCCGATGGCGATAATCACATCGCTCTCGTGCATGGCCATATTGGCCTCATAGGTGCCGTGCATTCCCAGCATGCCGATGAACTGCTTGTCGGTCGCCGGATACGCACCCAGGCCCATCAGGGTATTGGTGACCGGATAGCCCAGCATGCGGACTAATTCCGTCAGTTCCTCGCTGGCTTCACCCAGCACGACGCCGCCGCCCGCATAAACCATGGGTTTCTCGGCCTCTAACAATAACTCCACGGCTCTTTTTATTTGGCCCTTATGTCCGGCTGTAGCCGGGTTGTAGGAGCGCATCGTCACTTTTTTGGGATATTTATACGGCACCTTGATTCTTGGATCAGTGATGTCCTTGGGCACATCGATGACCACCGGTCCGGGACGCCCCGTCGTCGCCACATAAAACGCTTTCTTTATGGTTTCCGCCAGTTTGGTCACATCCTTGACCAGAAAATTATGTTTCACGCAAGGCCGGGTTATGCCGACCATGTCGACTTCCTGGAACGCGTCGCTGCCGATCACCGGCGAGGACACCTGACCGGAAATGACAACCATCGGAATCGAGTCCAGATAAGCCGTGGCGATGCCGGTGACGGCGTTGGTCGCGCCCGGTCCGGAAGTCACCAGCACCACGCCGGGCTTTCCGGTTGCACGGGCATAGCCGTCGGCGGCATGCGTAGCCGCCTGTTCATGCCGGACCAGAATATGTTTGACGTCATCCTGCTGGAAAATCGCATCATATAAATGCAATACCGCCCCGCCGGGATAGCCAAAAATATATTCCACGCCTTCGTCTTTAAGACTCTGAATTACGATTTGTGCGCCGTTTAGCTCCACGCTAATGCCCTCAATAATCTGGTTATGACTCTCGGTTCAAGTCGATTTTATTCCGTTTTTCAAAATTCAAGCCCGATGTCACCGGCATTATTTTGAAAAAAGGTGAATAAACTACTGATATTGTCTTTTTTCGTCAAGCTATTCTCGACTATTTTACTAGGTTCCTGACGGAATTGTAATTTTGATCTTTAACGCATTGTTTAATGCTTGTCTAGTAGATAACAATCCATTATTGTTCTAAATATCACGCACTCACATAAGGAATCAATAAAATGTCAATAAAAAATGCTTTCTATGCCCAATCCGGGGGAGTCACGTCTGTCATTAACGCCAGCGCTTGCGGAGTCTTGCAAACCGCCCGGCAACATCCCGACAAAATAGGCACGGTTTATGCCGGGCACAATGGCATTATCGGCGCCTTAAAGGAAGAGCTGATTGATACCGGCCTTGAATCCGATGCCGCCATTGCGGCTTTAAGGCATACGCCGGCCGGAGCGTTCGGCTCCTGCCGTTATAAATTAAAAAGCCTGGAACAAAACAAGGCCGAATACGCGCGCCTGATCGAAGTCTTTAAAACGCATAATATCGGCTACTTTTTCTATAACGGCGGCGGTGATTCCCAGGACACTGCATATAAAGTGTCACAATTGGGCGACCAGATGGGCTATCCGATCATCTGTGTCGGCGTGCCTAAAACGGTGGACAACGACTTACCCATTACCGACACCTGCCCGGGTTTCGGCTCTGTCGCCAAATACATAGCCGTTTCCATGCGCGAGGCCAGTTTCGACGTGGAATCCATGTGCCTTACATCCACCAAGGTGTTCGTGCTGGAAGTCATGGGACGACATGCCGGCTGGATCGCCGCCGCGGGCGGGCTGGCGGCCAACGATGATAAAGACATCCCGCTGGTAATTTTGTTCCCCGAAGTGCAATTTGATCAGGCCAGGTTTCTGGCCAAGGTTGACGAAAAAGTCAAAAAATACGGCTATTGCTCGGTTGTGGTATCGGAAGGCGTAAAAGGCGCTGATGGCAAGTTCCTGGCCGAGGCAGGCGGCACCGATGCCTTCGGCCATGCGCAATTAGGCGGTGCCGCGCCGGTAGTCGCCAATATTGTCAAAGATGCATTGGGTTACAAATATCACTGGGCTGTCGCCGATTATCTGCAAAGAGCGGCTCGCCATATTGCCTCGAAAACCGACGTGGATCAGGCTTATGCCATGGGCAAGGCTGCCGTGGAACTGGCCATCTCCGGCAAATCGGCCGTTATGCCCACTATCGTCAGAACGTCCGACGCGCCTTATCAATGGCACGTAGGCCATGCCGACCTGAAGGATGTCGCCAATGTTGAAAAAATGATGCCGGCCGAGTTCATTTCAGATGACGGCTTTGGCATTACCGAAGCCTGCCGCCGTTATCTGCAACCATTAATCATGGGCGAGGATTATCCGCCTTATAAAAACGGTTTGCCGGATTATGTCACGATGAAAAAACAGATGATTGCTAAGAAACTGCCTGAGTTTTCCGTCTAGACTATCCGGCGCTCTTCAACATAATTGAAGAGTTCGAACATAAGCCCACGCTGATGACCGCGGAACGCCGGCGTTCCGCGGTCATCCATCAAGGACGGACCATGCCAAACATTATTCTGCCCACCTTGTCGCCTGCCCAATGGTGCAGTCTTTTTGTCCTGTTCGCTGCCGCCAGCGCTATTTTATACAGTCTGATTTCGATCAAATGGATCAAAAAACAACCTGCCGGCAACGAACGCATGCAGGCTATCGCCCAGGCGATCCAGCAAGGCGCTCAGGCTTACCTGGCCAGGCAGTATAAAGTGATAGCCCTGGTCGGGATCCTGATCTTATTACTGCTCGGTATTCTATTGAATTGGGAAACCGCCGGCGGTTTTGCCGTCGGTGCGCTGTTTTCGGCACTGGCCGGCTTCATGGGCATGCATATTTCGGTTCGCGCCAATGTCCGTACCGCACAAGCCGCCTATGCGGGCACGGCTCATGCATTTCTGATCGCCTTCCGGGGCGGCTCCATTACCGGCATGTTAGTCGCGGGCCTGGGGCTTCTGGCAGCAAGCGGCTATTATATCACCTTGCAACAACTGGGCACGCCGGAACCACTGCACGCCATGATAGGCGTCGCTTTCGGCGCATCGCTGATCGCCATTTTCGCACGCCTTGGCGGCGGAATATTTACCAAAGGCGCCGACGTAGGCGCCGATATCGTCGGCAAGGTGGAAGCCGGCATACCCGAGGATGACCCCAGGAATCCGGCCGTGATCGCCGATAATGTCGGCGATAATGTCGGCGACTGCGCCGGCATGGCGGCCGATTTATTCGAATCCTATACCGTATCGCTGATTGGCACGATGTTATTGGCCAGCCTGCTGGTGCCCGGCGATAATGAAAACATCATCATTTATCCCCTGGTGCTGGGCGGCATTTCAATCCTGACCGCCATTATCGGCATTCTCTTCGTCAGAATTGGCCGCCGCGGCGATATCATGGGCGCTTTATATAAGGGCGTCATGGTATCGGTGGCGCTGTCCTTCCTGCTGTTTTATCTACTCACCGAACGGTTGCTCGGCGATACATTGATTATCAGTGCGCAAATCATTCCTTCCATTAACCTGTTTTATTCGACCATTATCGGTCTAGGCTTAATGGCTGCCCTGATGGTCATCACCGAATACTACACCTCCAGCCAGTATGGGCCGGTCAGGCAAATTGCACTGGCATCGACCACCGGGGCCGGCACCAATGTCATTGCCGGCCTAAGCCTGTCCATGAAAGCCACCGCCGTACCGGTTATCCTGATTTGCGCCGCCATGTGGGGTGCTTACCACTTGGCGGGAGTATTCGGCATCGCTATTGCCGCGACCGGCATGTTGTCGTTAACGGGTATCATTGTGGCCATGGACGCCTATGGCCCGATTACCGACAATGCCGGCGGTATTGCCGAAATGGCAAAAATGCCAGAGGAAATCCGCCGAATCACCGATCCCCTCGATGCCGTGGGCAATACCACCAAAGCCGTTACCAAAGGTTATGCGATGGGTTCGGCGGGCCTTGCGGCGCTGGTGCTGTTTTCCGATTTCACCAACAAACTCGGCGGCATTATTTTCGATCTGTCGGATCATCGGGTCATTATCGGCCTGCTGCTCGGCGCGCTGATTCCTTACTTGTTCAGCGCCCTGGCCATGGAAGCGGTCGGTAAGGCTGCCAGCGACATCGTCAACGAAGTGCGCCGCCAGTTCAAGGAAATCCCCGGCATTATGGATTACACGGCCAAGCCCGATTATTCAAAGGCGGTCGATATGCTGACGATTTCCGCGATCAGAAAAATGGTTGCACCGTCCCTGCTGCCGGTGTCCATACCGGCCATCGTCGGCTTCACGTTAGGTAAGGAAGCTTTAGGCGGTGTGCTGATCGGCACGATCATTACCGGCCTGTTTGTCGCCATCTCCATGACTATCGGCGGCGGTGCCTGGGACAATGCCAAAAAATATGTTGAGGAAGGTCATTATGGCGGCAAAGGTTCCGATACGCATAAAGCCTCGGTTACCGGCGATACCGTAGGCGATCCGTACAAGGATACTGCCGGCCCTTCCGTCAATATTATTATCAAGATGGTCAACAGCGTAGCCTTGCTGGTCGTGCCGTTGCTGGACAAATTTTAGGCCGGGAACTTACGGGGCAGTAAACTCGACCTCGTAACCGGTGAATTTGCGAATATTGATCACGCCCGTATCGAGCATCAGGTACTGGCCTTTGATGCCGTGCAGAACGCCTGCGACTTCCGGTTGCTTATCGAAATTGAAGGACTTGACTTTTACCGGGTAATTATCCACCGGGTAATGAATCGCCACCACTTGTTCATGCGTTAGCACTTCAATCGCCTGCTGACCGAAGCGCTCGGCGATGTTGGCCAATTCCGCTTTGCACACGGCAATCAGTTCATCGCGTTTGGCCGCCAGGTCGACAGGTTCCGCATGATTTTTCAGCATTTGCTGCCAACTGGTCTTGTCGCTGACATATCGGGCAATAGCCACCTCGATCAAGCCGGAAATATAGCGTGACTGCACTTTAAAAATCGGCAAGGCCTGGACAGCGCCCTGGTCGATCCAACGCGTCGGTATCTGGTTCTGCCGGGTGATGCCTACTTTGATGCCGGAGGAATTGGCCAGATATACGATATGGGGCTGGAAACAGAATTCGTCCGCCCAGGCAGGTTCCCTGCAGGTGCCGGCTTCATAATGGCAGGTTTCCGGCTTCATGATACACATGTCGCACTGCGCCAGTGTAGTAAAACAGGGATAGCAATAGCCCTGACTAAAACTTTTCTTGGTTTGCCTGCCGCAATGCACGCAATAAATCCTGCCGGTGTAGGTGAGTTTAAGCGGCTTACCGATTAGCGGATTTAAGGCGACCGTCTGATCCGACAATGGCAACTCATATTGAACCGGGTTGTCCAATTGAGTACACATTTTTCTTAATTGTCCCTGCATGCGGGTATTCCTCTAAATAAAGCTTATCACAGCTGATATAATGTCACGATTTGACAATCTACTAAAGAGGACATGCATGTCATTGATGAAAGTCTCGTCTGGAAAAGATATTCCAAACGATATTAATGTTGTAATTGAAATACCCGCTTTCAGCGACCCGGTTAAATACGAAATCGACAAGGATACCGGCGCGCTGATGGTCGACCGCTTCATGGGCACTTCAATGCAGTACCCAACCAATTACGGCTATATTCCGCACACTCTTTCAGATGATGGCGATCCGGTTGATGTTCTGGTGATTACGCCTGCGCCGCTGTTAAGCGGTTGTGTGGTGCGCTGCCGGCCTATTGGCGTCCTGAAAATGACGGATGAAGCCGGGGCGGATGCCAAAGTATTGGCCGTGCCGCTGGAAAAATTGACCCCGTTCTATAATCGCGTCAAAAGCTATGAAGACATTCCTGAAGATAAACTGGCTAAAATCGCGCATTTCTTTGAACACTACAAGGACCTGGAAGAGGGCAAATGGGTAAAAATCGAAGGCTGGTTCAGCCTGGAACATGCCCAGGAAGAAATCATGTCAAGCATAAAACGATATAACTCGACTGTAGAGAAACCACTCTTCTAAGCGGCGCACACGCCATATGCTATTTATAAGGGGGCACCAACAATGCCCCCCACACTGCTCCCTCTCATTCGCGCTTATAACCATCGGTATTCTTCTCCACCCAGCGCTGATCCTCCGAAAGTAACGCTTCCTTTTTCCAGAAAGGCGCTTTCGACTTTAACGCTTCCATAATATACCGGCTGGCATCGAATGCATCGCCACGGTGTGAAGCCCAGACCACCACCAGCACAATCGGCTCATTCGGCAAAATTTCTCCCACGCGATGCACGACCAGCGCATCAATGACCGACCACTGACGCCGCGCTTCAGCAATGATTTTTTCCAGCTGCTTTTCGGTCATGCCCGGATAATGCTCAAGATGCATGGATTTGACATCATCGCCTTCGTTGAAATCGCGCATGGTGCCGATAAAAACGTTGGTCGCGCCGAATTTACCGGCCATCTGCCTTGCCGCATTTTGATACGCCTGAACTTCCTGCCAGGGATCGAAGCCTTGCGCATAAATTTTCACTGCCATGGTCAGCCTCCGGTTACCGGCGGAAAAAAAGCCACCTCATCGCCGTCCCTGACGACACTGTTCCAGTCGACATATTCCATATTGACCGCCGCCAGCAGATTATCCGGCGCCGGCTTGCCGACATTGGCACGACACCATATATCCTTGACGGTGACCGGGCCTGTAAACTCAAGATCGTCTTCCGAACGGCCCAGGCTTTCTTTCAAACTGGCGAAATAACGCACTTTAATTGACATAGTCATTCACGCGGTCATAAAAAAGATAGATAATAATAAATTGAACCCCGCCCCAGCAAAATCGCACAGTTTGCCTGCGGCGGCATTCCTTTATCGGTAATTTTACAAGAATTGTGACTGAACTAACCCATTTTAATCAGTCCGGCGAAGCCCATATGGTCGATGTCGGTGATAAAGCGATCACCCAGCGCACAGCCATCACTGAAGGCTATATTGAAATGCGGCCGGAAACACTCAAGCTGATCATCGAAGGCGGGCATAAAAAAGGCGATGTGCTGACCATAGCCAGAATTGCCGGCATCATGGCCAGCAAGAAAACCGCCGATTTGATTCCGCTCTGCCATCCCTTGCCCATCACTCACGTGGAAATCAGCCTGACCGCGGAAATCGACAACAACCGCGTACGCTGCCAGACCACGGTAAAAACCAATGGCCAGACCGGTGTGGAAATGGAGGCGCTCAACGCCACGCAGATCGCCTTGCTGACCATCTATGATATGTGCAAGGCCGTGGATCGGGGCATGGTGATTCAATCCGTACAGTTACTGGAAAAAGACGGCGGTAAATCGGGACACTGGCAGCGCCAATAGCTGACCGGAATGTTCCCATTATGAATTATTTTTCGGATGCCTTTTCAGCCGCTATCGGACTCGTTTTCCAATTTGATCCGGATGTTTACGAAATCGTCTGGACATCTTTAAAAATATCGCTGATCGCGACTTCCTTCGCCTCGCTGCTTGGCGTACTGCTGGGTATATGGACCGCCATCAGTCACTTTCCGGGCAAACACGTGCTGCAGCATCTGTTGAATACTCTGATGGCCATGCCGACGGTGATGATCGGTCTGATTTTTTACGGCTTGCTCAGCCGCAGGGGGCCTTTGGGGGAATTCGGTTTACTGTACACGGAAACCGCCGTCATCTTGGGTCAAGCGTGCCTGATCCTGCCTATCATCATGAATATGACGCTAGTAGCCGTACAATCGGCCGATAACCGACTCATGTTCACACTGAAAATGCTGGGCGCGAAGTCCTACCAGCAAATTGTCCCGATTTTAAGTGAGCTGCGCTATGTCATACTGGCCGGCATTATTACCGGGTTCGGCCGTGCCATTGGCGAAGTCGGTGCCGCCATGATGCTGGGTGGCAACATTCAGGGCTCGACCCGAACCATGACCACGGCCATCGCGCTGGAAACCAGCAAAGGCGATTTCGAACTGGGCCTGGCGCTAGGTCTCCTGCTGCTGCTGATCGCCTTTACCGTCAACCTGATGCTGCAACTGCTGAAAAGCAAGACCTGAAGGTCCATCTACCAACTAAAACTCCTTAAAAATCAGTAATTGTTTACAGGAGTTCAGCGGGCGCCTTAGCTTTCATTGATTATTTATATCCCTGATATTGCGAATCCGTTGCCTGTTTAAAGATGACTGAACGTCTTTTGTTACTTGTGCTTTTTGAATCCGCCCAGCGCTTTAAAGAGCTTTCCGACCTTGCGCCTTTCGGCGCTTTGAGGAGCTAAAGCCTCATCACGATGAATCTGGCTCAGCCACGCCTCATATTCCTGGCGTGTTTCCTCCAGTTTGCGGCGAATTCTATTCCGGTGTTCGCTGGAAATTTCAAGCCGGATAAAATCACTGTCCTGTCTAAGCATGAATCGGGCGACTTCATCCAGCAGATCGTCATCAATTTGCTCAGGCGCAAAACTCTTTTTATACACGCCAAAGTTTTCGTGATTATTGATGAGTATCTTTATGTTCGAGGCAACATAATCCACTTCAAATTTGAATCTGACCGGAATCTTGCGGGT
Source organism: Methylobacter marinus A45 (assembly GCF_000383855.1). Lineage (GTDB taxonomy): Bacteria > Pseudomonadota > Gammaproteobacteria > Methylococcales > Methylomonadaceae > Methylobacter > Methylobacter marinus. The sequence goes on along the minus strand of NZ_KB912877.1, from coordinate 2,548,648 downwards.
CACGATAAAACTGGCATTTTGCACCGCGCCCACACCTTGAAAATACTTCCATTCAAAAGGCACCTTATGCGCGCTTAGGAAAGCGACCTCCTGCTCTATCAGACTTTTTCCCTGCAAGTTATAGCTAAATGCCCCTTCGCTCAGGCAAAAAAAACTCACATTGATTTGCATGAGCTTACCAGGATCTACATAGCCGATAATGCCATCCGTGTTTATTTTGTAATCTGTTTGAATCAGGCGACCGAGCTGGGGGTATTTAGAGCTGTAGTCATCAACGAAAATAGACTGTTCAAGATAAGTTAAATGTTGGACCATCTCCTTCATGAATACAAAGATGCTTTGCATTTTGGGAAGGATGGCGTCTTTATATCTCGCCGCTAATTCTTGTTCAATATGCTGTTGGCCTAGCTCATCATCTTGTTTTCCGTGTACCTGTCCTCTTAATTGCTCAAGAACCCCCATAACCGCTCCTTTAGCGTTTATTTAGTGTATGGGCATAAATATACCGTGGATTGCCCATCAAATCTGCGATCCACGGCACTTTAAGCCTTTAAATTTTATGATAAATAGCCGCACCTTCTTCCACAAATTGCTTGGACTTCTCATCCATCCCTTTTATCAATGCCTCTTCCTCGGCAATGCCTTTTTCAGCCGCGTAATCACGCACATCCTGACTGATTTTCATCGAACAGAAATGCGGGCCGCACATCGAGCAGAAATGCGCGATTTTAGCCGACTCCTTAGGCAGGGTTTCATCATGGAATTCGCGCGCCCGCTCAGGGTCCAGGCCGATGTTGAACTGATCTTCCCAGCGGAATTCGAAGCGCGCCTTGGACATGGCGTTATCGCGCGCCTGCGCGCCAGGATGGCCTTTGGCGAGATCGGCGGCATGCGCGGCGATTTTATAGGTCACGATACCTTCACGTACGTCTTGTTTATTAGGCAACCCCAAGTGCTCTTTCTGAGTGACATAACAGAGCATCGCACAGCCGTACCAGCCGATATTGGCGGCACCGATAGCCGAGGTAATATGGTCATAACCGGGCGCGATATCGGTCGTCAACGGGCCTAAGGTATAGAAAGGCGCCTCGCCGCATTCTTCGAGTTGTTTGTCCATATTGACTTTAATCATATGTAAGGGTACATGCCCCGGTCCTTCAATCATGGTTTGCACATCATGTTTCCAGGCAATTTTAGTCAATTCTCCCAAAGTTTCCAGTTCGCCGAATTGCGCGGCATCGTTGGCGTCATAAATTGACCCCGGACGCAGCCCATCCCCTAATGAGAACGACACATCATAAGCCTTCATGATTTCGCAGATTTCTTCGAAATGCGTGTACAGGAAGCTTTCCGTGTGATGCGCCAGACACCATTTCGCCATGATGGAGCCGCCGCGCGAGACAATGCCGGTCATTCTCTTGGCCGTCAACGGCACATGTTGCAAACGCACGCCGGCGTGGATCGTGAAGTAGTCGACGCCCTGCTCGGCCTGTTCGATCAATGTGTCGCGGAAGATTTCCCAAGTCAGTTCCTCGGCCTTGCCGTTGACTTTTTCCAGCGCCTGATAGATGGGCACGGTGCCGATAGGGACGGGCGAGTTGCGTAAAATCCATTCTCGGGTTTCATGAATGTTCTTTCCGGTCGATAAATCCATGATCGTATCGCCGCCCCAGCGTATGCCCCAGAGCATTTTCTCAACCTCTTCATCGATAGACGATGTGACCGCCGAATTGCCGAGGTTGCCGTTGATTTTGACCAGGAAGTTGCGGCCGATAATCATCGGCTCCAACTCGGGATGATTGATATTGGCTGGAATAATGGCACGGCCACGCGCGACTTCGGAGCGTACAAATTCAGGCGTAATGACGGCTGGAATCGATGCGCCGAAAGAATCGCCCGGATGCTGGTCTTTCCATAATTCACGCATTTCCTCCATTTTCTGGTTTTCCCGTATCGCGATGAATTCCATTTCCGGTGTGATGATTCCCTGCTGGGCATAATGCATTTGTGTGACGTTAGCGCCGGCTTTGGCGCGGCGCGGCTTGCGAATATGTTCAAAGCGCAAATCAGCGGTTTCGGGATCTTCCAGGCGCTGACGCCCGAATTCTGAGCTCGGGCCAGGCAGTTCTTCGGTATCGTTACGCTCTTCAATCCAGGCTGCGCGAATGGCACTCAGGCCTTTTTTTAAATCGACTTCAACATCGGGGTCGGTATAAACGCCAGAGGTGTCATAGACGTATAATGGGGGATTTTTTTCCGCGCCGAATTGGACCGGTGTATCGGACAGGGTGATCTTGCGCATCGGAACGCGTATATCAGGCCGACTGCCTTGAACGTAGATTTTTTCCGATGCCGGATAGGAATCAATTTTGACACTGCTGGCGGCAGTGGACGTAAGATCTTTAAGAACAGCGCTCATGCTTATCTCCAAAATTCAATAAAACAAGACGCAGGGAAGTGTGGGCTTTCCTACGCCGGTATTAACCGGAGTCAGGTTCAAAGGGTTTCTCTCAGCCTCAAGATACATCTCGAAGCACCCCTAGCCTTTACGGATATTGCGCTAAATTAAATGAAAATGACCTACATTGCAAGTCAGCGCTATATAACCACCACCATAAACACCTTATAAATCAAAAGGTTTTATTAAAGCACCACTATTCAAAATCTTCCTTATCATTTATTAAATCAGCACTTCCCTCTGCCTTAAGATAAAATGCGCGGCAATTGGTGATAATTCAAAGGGGGAAATACGTGGACTTAAACAATATCAACCAGATCGAACATGCCGGCTTATCCACTCGCAAGGAAATATTGCGGGTCGGCTTCGCACTGGTTTTCATGATCGCGGTCATGCTGTATGTAGGCAATTCCACCGAGCCTGTGGCCCAGCATTACCTGTTGATCATAGCCGCCGTGATTGGCGGATATATGGCTTTAAATATCGGCGCGAATGATGTGGCTAACAATGTCGGCCCGGCGGTCGGTTCGCAAGCCTTAACGATGACCGGCGCAATCATTATCGCCGCCATCTTCGAGGCGGCCGGCGCGCTCATCGCCGGCGGCGATGTGGTCGGCACCATTAAATCCAGCATCATTGACCCGTCCATGCTCAAGGATGCGGATACGTTTATCTGGCTGATGATGGCGGCTCTGCTGGCCGGCGCCCTCTGGCTTAACCTCGCGACCGCCCTTAATGCCCCCGTTTCAACGACGCACTCGATCGTCGGCGCGGTATTGGGCGCGGGTATTGCCGCAGGCGGCTTGGATATCGCCAACTGGCCAGTGCTGGGAGAAATTGTCGCCAGCTGGGTTATTTCACCGGTACTTGGCGGCATCATCGCCGCGGGCTTCCTGTATTTCATCAAGCGCACCATTACCTATCAGGAAGACATGGTACGAGCCGCCACCAAAATAGTGCCACTGCTTATTGCTTTCATGGTCTGGGTTTTCTCCACTTATCTAATCATGAAAGGCCTTAAACATCTCTGGAAAATCGAGTTTCTGCCGGCCAGCGCTATCGGCTTGGCTCTAGCCGTGGCGGCTTATCTGGCAGTCAAACCGATGATCAGCAAAATCGCGTTAACCATGGATCAGTCTAAAGCCAACATTAACAAGCTGTTTACGTTACCAATGGTATTTTCGGCCGCGCTGCTCAGTTTTGCGCATGGCGCCAACGACGTTGCCAATGCCGTAGGTCCATTGGCGGCAATAAACGATGCCATATTCAGCGGCGGCGTTGCTCCCAAAGCCTCTATTCCGGTCTGGGTCATGATGGTCGGCGCTATTGGCATTTCCATCGGTCTGGCTTTGTACGGCCCTAAACTGATCCGCACAGTCGGCAGCGAAATCACCGAACTCGATAAAATGCGCGCCTTCTGTATAGCCATGTCGGCGGCCTTTACGGTCATCATTGCCAGCCAGATGGGCTTACCGGTCAGTTCGACTCATACCGCTGTAGGCGCCGTATTCGGCGTAGGCTTTCTACGCGAATACCTAAAACACAGCGATGCCAAAAGAATAGAAGAGATTAAAGCGCATCACGAACATGACAATCCGGAAACAGTGGATGAGTTCCTGAGAAACTTCAAGAAAGCGTCTATTGAAAAGAAAGGGCAGATGCTGAAAGAACTGAAGCAGGCACGAGAAGCGGCGCCGCTGACAAAAAAAGAGCGCAAAAGCCTTAAAAAGGTCTATCGCAAACAACTGGTCAAGCGATCGCACCTCTATAAGATTGCGGCAGCCTGGATTATCACAGTGCCCTCATCAGCCATACTGGCCAGCCTGTTGTTTTTCACTATCAGAGGCATGATGCTGCCTTAGGAACGGGAATGAAATAAGACCCGCAATTGAGGCAGGATTTCTGTTCCTATTCAAGGCGCGCAAACAGGCGCATAGCAAGCTATGTAACTGTTTGCGCAAAGCTTCCGCTCCTGCTCACGCTCCTTACCTACATCCCTGTAGGCAACGCCGAAGAGGGACAGAAAGACAAGTCAGTTGCGGGAGTTATAAAATTCCCGTTCCTTAGCTCGATGACCTAAATCATAATATCCAGCCAAAGCATCAAAGACCGGGTGAACGGTCGATCATTGCCGCCGTTCACCCGGAAACAGCCCATCAACATCCAGATACGAACAAGGAAATTAATAACGCCAGAAAAATGATTTTTTCCAGCAGCAGTGTTAGAATTTCTCAACTAATGACCAACCAGATTTAACGGATGTCGACAGACCCTCAAACAACGCCTTACCGCCCCCCTGCCCTGGAATTTAAGAGCAGTACTTTTTCCGTACCCGTTTTAATCCTGTTCGATAATGACATGGTAATTATCGAGCAACAGCTCCAGGAAAAAGTACGTCAGGCACCTGAATTTTTCAAAAACTCCCCACTGGTATTTGATTTGCAGGAACTGAACAAGCAGGAGCGCGAGGTTGATATTGCCGAACTGACGAAAATCATTCGCAAGCTTAATCTATTGCCGATTGGCATACGCGGCGGCACCGCGCAACAGAACCAACAGGCAATAACCCAGGGCATTCCCGTCCATTCCATTCATAGCGGTAGCACGTCGACGCCGGCGCCGGCGCCTGCGGAAACAGTAAAGCCGAAAAAAATCACTCCGAAACCGGACCCCAAGACAGAGCCTGCAATCAGTACGTTGATTACTCAGCCTATCCGTTCCGGCCAACGCCTTTATGCCGAGGGAGATTTGATCGTTCTGGCCCAAGTCAGTGCCGGCGCCGAAATTCTGGCCGAAGGCAATATTCATGTGTATGGAACGTTAAGGGGGCGGGCTTTGGCTGGCGTGCAGGGCAATCAGGAAGCGCGTATCTTCTGCTCCGATTTGCAAGCTGAACTCATCTCGATTGCCGGCACTTACAAAATCAGCGAGGATCTGGATGAGTCCGTCCGCGGCAAGCCCGTCCAGATCTACTTACAAAACGAAAATTTGATCATTCAAGATCTTTAATTAATTAATACCGCTAACTTGGAGGAATAACCCTTGGCAAGAATCATCGTCGTAACGTCCGGTAAAGGTGGTGTTGGCAAAACAACAACGAGCGCCGCCATTTCCATGGGGCTTGCAAAAAAAGGCTACAAAACGGCCGTCATTGATTTTGACGTAGGCTTGCGTAATCTGGATTTGGTGATGGGCTGCGAACGTCGTGTTGTTTATGACTTTATCAACGTCATCAATGGCGAAGCCAACCTTAATCAGGCGTTGATTCGCGACAAACATTGCGAGCAGCTTTATATTCTGCCCGCCTCGCAAACGCGCGACAAGGATGCCTTAAGTGTTGAAGGCGTGGGCAAAATCCTGGAAGAACTATCCAAGGAATTTCAATACATCGTCTGCGATTCTCCGGCCGGCATTGAAAAAGGCGCTCATTTGGCGATGTATTTTGCCGACGACGCTTTTGTCGTAACCAACCCGGAAGTGTCTTCGGTTAGAGACTCAGATCGTATGCTAGGCCTTTTGTCGAGTAAATCGCGCCGGGCAGAACAAAACGAAGAACCGATCAAAGAATACCTGTTGCTGTCCCGTTATTCACCGGATCGGGTAAAATTAGGCGAAATGCTCAGTGTAAAAGACGTTCAGGAAATTTTATCATTGCATTTACTGGGCGTGATTCCGGAATCAAAATCGGTATTGAATGCATCGAACTCAGGCATTCCTGTTATTCTGGACCAGAAAAGCGATGCCGGCCAGGCCTATGCCGACATTGTTGCTCGCTACCTGGGCGAGGAAAAACCCCATCGTTTTATTGATGAGAAAAAAGGTATTTTCGGGAAGCTTTTCGGGGGTAAATAATGAGTTTACTCGATTATTTTAGAGTCACTAAAGCCAGTTCGGCATCGGTGGCAAAAGAAAGACTGCAGATTCTGGTGGCTCATGAGCGCTCCTCCAGAAGCCAGCCCTCCTATCTTCCCCAGTTACAAAAAGAGTTACTGGAAGTCATACGAAAATACGTTAACGTAGGGCAAGATGCCATTTCAGTTAATTTTGAACAGGATGATGATCAGGAAATACTTGAATTAAATATCGTCTTGCCTGATCATCAGGCTAAGAAGTCTTAATTTTCAACCCATTAAATAATAAGGTGATCTATATGTCTAAAACGATTGGCGAGGCTGCCGGCAAAATCTGGCATTATTTGGATAAAAACGGACCGGCTAGCGTATCTAAAGTAACCTCTGAAACAGGGATTAATAAAAATGACATTCAACGCGCCATCGGCTGGCTGGCTAAGGAAGACAAGCTATCCATCGAAATGAAAGGCCGCGCTGAAACATTATCATTGAAATAAAACACAGACAAAACAAAAGGCTAAAGTTAAAAAACCACTACTTTAGCCTTGCCATGATTTCATATCAGAAACAGAGTCGCTAATCCCAGGAAAGCCATGAAACCGATAACATCGGTTACCGTGGTTAATAACACGCCACCCGCCAGGGCCGGATCTATTCCCATCTTCTGCAGTATTAACGGAATGCTGGCACCGGCCAATGCGGCGCAAACCAGATTGATGAGCATGGCACAGCCCAGCAATAACCCGAGACCGGCGCTTTGGAACCAAATACCCGCTATGCAGGCCACGACAACGGCCCATAAGGCGCCGTTCACAATACCGACCGAGATTTCCTTTTTAAACAGTCTCACGGCATTGATGCTGCTAATCTGCCGCAACGCCAACCCACGGATCACCAGTGTCAATGTTTGGCTTCCGGCAATGCCGCCCATACTGGCAACGATAGGCATCAATACCGCCAATGCCACAATCCGGTCTAAAGTTGCCTCGAATAAACCGATAACCCAGGATGCCAGGAAAGCCGTCAGCAGGTTAACGCCCAGCCAGACCGCCCGCCGTTTGGCGCTGGTTACTACCGGCGCGAACATATCCAGTTCCTCATCCAGCCCCGCCATGCTCATCAGCGAGTGATCAGCCTCCTCGCGAATAACATCGACGATATCGTCGACAGTGATTCTTCCCAACAACTTGCCGTCTTCGGCAACGACCGGCGCGGATATCATATCGCGCTGCTCAAACAATAAAGCGACCTCCCCGGCCGGCATCTGGTAGGGGATACCGCTCATACTGAAATCCATCACGTCCGACACCATGACATGAGGATTTGTAGTCAATAATACCGCTAAAGGCAAAACACCCTGAAAATGATCATTCCGATCGACAACGATCAAATTGTCCGTCGCCCTGGGCATGGTTCCGCGCTTTCTTAAATAACGCAGCACAACATCCAGCGACACATCGGCCCGCACCGTCAGGACGTCAAGACTCATCAAACCGCCTGCCGTATGATCGTCATACGATAAAGCCGATTCCAGACGCAGCCTTTCCTGAATGCCGATCGAGTCCGTCACCTTGGAGAGTAGCGGCTCGGGAAGCGTATGCAGCAAATCGATCAGGTCATCCGATTCCAGACTTTCCACTGCGGCAGTCAAGTCTTTCCAGTCGGTAATCGCCATGAGCCCGCTCGCCACCTCGACATGCAGGTTCACCAGGATTTCCCCCATAATTTCCGGCGGAATGACTTTCCAGATTGTTTTTCTGTCTCCGGGCCCCAGCGATTCAATTAAAAGCGCTATTTCCGCAGGATATAATTCTTTAATGAACTGCCTGATGTCATACAACGATCCCTTACCCAGCAGTTCTATCATTCGTTTAAGAAGAAGTTCGTTATTGTCTTGTTGTGCAGTACCTGACATAGAAGAAATATCCATACGAACCGGCATAGCAGATCATTGCCATGCCAATTCCAGTTAATTGAGTGCGGAAAAAAGACTAATGCAGTTCTCTATGGCGAACAATTACGTTCAGAGACAAATTTTTAAACTGCTGGGCCAGGGAGTCAACCAAATATACCGATCGATGCTGACCGCCTGTGCATCCTATTGCGACGGTCAAATAGCTGCGCCCTTCGGCTTCAAAGCGAGGAATCCAACGTTGAAGAAAATCAGTAATATCCTGAAAAAACTCGGCGACTAAAGGTTGTTCTTTAAGAAAATCCGCCACCGGCAGATCCTTTCCGGTTAAACCGCGCAATTCCGGAATCCAGTGGGGATTTGGCAGAGTACGGGCATCGAATACAAAATCGGCATCCAACGGCACCCCATGCTTAAAGCCAAATGATTGAAACTGCAAGGCGATATGCCGGGCATCCCGTTCCCCGATCTGATCCTTGATCAATTCCCGCAACTGATGGTAATGCGTTCGACTGGTATCGATCACGACATTGGCATGCCGGGCAATCGGGGTCAGCATTTCCCGTTCGATTTTCAGCGCTTCTTTTAGCGGAATATTGAAGTCCGTTAATGGATGGCGCCGACGGGTTTCGCTATACCGTTTCAATAACGTCGATTCTTCAGCCTGCATAAACATGATTTCGCAATCGATCCCTTTACTGCGAATTAAACCCAGACAATCCGAAAAATTGAGCAGGCTTTCGGTCTGGTTTCTGGCATCAATGCCAATCGCCGTCTTTTTATAGGTTTTTTTATCGACCAGCATGACGTGGCTGATAAAATCCTCCAGCAAAGTTACCGGCAGATTATCTATACAATAGTAACCGCAATCCTCCAGCGTTTCTAACGCGATACTTTTACCGGAACCGGAGAGGCCGCTGACGATTAATAGCTTCATAATAACAGGCGCAAGATTAAAGTTTCATTTAGCCTTGCGCCTCCCCACCTTATCTGTGGCTTCCGACTTTTTCTTTATGCTTGATAATTTGGCGGTCCAGTTTGTCTACCAGATTATCAATGGCGGCGTACATATCTTCCTGGTGATCTTCGGCAAACAATTTAGCACCGCTGAGCTGCAAGGTTGCTTCGGCTTTTTGGACTAATTTTTCTACACTTAAAATAACATGTACATCAGTGACATTATCAAAATGACGAGCCAGTTTTTCAAATTTGCTGTCAACGTGTGCTTTTAACGCATCAGTTACTTCAAGATGATGGCCGGTTACACTAACTTGCATGAATAAACTCCTAAGGATGAATGATTGGTTTGTTGGTATCAGTTAGCGTCATAAGATACGCTTTCTCTGACTGGATGATGAAATAAACATCGCTTCGCGATACTTGGCAACAGTCCTTCTCGCTACATTGATGCCTTTTTCTTTTAATAAATCGGATATTTTACTATCACTTAACGGTCTTGCTGGATTTTCATTTCCGATTAATTCTTTAATAAAGGCTCTGATGGCCGTTGCCGAACACTCTCCACCGCCTTCCGTCGAGACATGACTGGAAAAGAAGTACTTGAATTCGACGATACCATTCGGCGTATGCATGTATTTCTGCGTGGTCACGCGCGATATGGTGGACTCATGCAACTCCAGCTCCTCGGCAATATCCCTGAGTACCATGGGTTTCATGGCTATGGGACCATGTTCAAGGAATGCCGGCTGCTTTGCCACGATGCAGCGCGCCACGCGCAACAAGGTGTCGTTACGGCTGTGCAGGCTCTTGATGAACCAGCGGGCTTCCTGCAGGTGGTCTTTCATCGAAGCATTGTCCTTGCTGTTATCAGACCTTTTGATCAGCGCCGAATAAAAAGGGTTTATGCGCAGCTTGGGTGCGATATCCGGATTAAGATGCACTTGCCAGGTGCCGTCTTGTTTGGTCACGTAGACATCGGGGATCACATATTCGGAACCGCTATCCTGTATACGCGCGCCGGGCTTGGGATCCAAAGTCCGGATCAATGCAATAATCGACTCCAGTTGTCGCTCCGTGACGCCTAGTCGACGCATCAGTTTGGCCTGGTCATGATTGGCCAACAAATCCAGATAGCGACAGACAAGCGCCAGCGCTTCTTTTTTGTAAGGCGTTGAATCCGGCAACTGTTGCAATTGTATTGCCAGGCAGTCACTTAAATCAATCGCGGCAACGCCTGCCGGATCAAAATTCTGCACCCGGTGCAGTACCGCTTTAACCTCATCGCAGTCGAGATCATCCAACTGGGACTGTAACCCCTGGAATATATCATCGAGACTGTTTCTTAGATAACCGTCTTCATTAACGGAATCGATAATGGCGATGGCGATGGCGTGATCACGCTCGGAGAACCGGGTCAGTTCCAATTGCCATAACAAATGATCCAACAAGGTTGAAGACTTGCTGCGCTGGGTTTCGAATTCAACCGTATCAGCGGAATTAGTGCCCGCCGCCATGACATTTTCATAAATATCATCCCATGAAGAATCTATCGGCAGTTCATCCGGAATATCGGTTTGCGATCCTTCGCTGGTCACCGAATCAGAATTATCAATTTTCTTTTCGGGTGCCATCTCCGTATCCGGCAAAGTGCTTTCCTCTTCACTGATTTCCAGCATCATATTGGATTCCAGTGCCTGCTGTATTTCCTGCTGCAGATCCAGAGTCGACAACTGAAGCAACCTGATCGCCTGCTGCAATTGCGGCGTCATCGTCAGTTGCTGGCCTAGCCGAAGGTGTAAGGATTGTTTCATCGTAATATAATCTTTTGTAAATACTTCAACTTAAAGACTAAAGTTATCGCCTAAATAAACTTTTCGCACTTCCTGATTGGCAACGATGGCTGCCGCTCCGCCTTCCGCAATCACCCTGCCATCGGCAAGTATATACGCTCGATCACAAATACTTAATGTTTCTCTGACATTATGCTCGGTAATTAAGACACCGATGCCACGATATTTCAAATGCTCTATGATCTTTCTGATATCCTCTACCGAGATCGGATCAACACCAGCGAAAGGCTCATCCAGCAATATAAATTGCGGATTGGTGGCCAATGCCCTGGCAATTTCAACGCGCCGCCGTTCGCCGCCGGATAACCCCAGGGCAATCTGATCGCGCAGATGCTGGATATGAAACTCCTGCAACAGTTCCTCAATGACCAACTCGCCCTGCCCTTTGGTCAGATCGGCACGAATCTGTAGTACGGCGCGCAAATTATCCGCCACGCTCAGCTTGCGAAACACGGACGGCTCCTGCGGCAGATAACCGATACCCAATTGCGCTCTTAAGTGCATAGGATGATGGGTTAAGTCGTGCGAGTCCAGGGTAATTTGACCTTCATCGGCTTTAATCAGCCCCACCATCATATAAAAGCTGGTTGTTTTACCGGCCCCGTTAGGTCCCAGCAAACCGACAACTTCACCGGTATTGACATGCAATGACACGCCATTGACCACATTACGTTTATTGTAATTTTTAATCAGTTGTTTTGCAGAGAGTTTAGCCATTTTTACCTAGCTTCTTTGGGTTTCGGTTTCAGTATGACGCGCACGCGCTTTGAATCGGAGGATTTTTCCCCTGCCCTGACGACCGAATTTTTACTATCGTATTCGATTAACTTGCTGGAATAAGTGGCATTGCCCTGCCAGACCGTCGCCTCATCAATCAGAATCAGCAGGTTCTTTTTAGGGTAATATTCACCGATCAATGCTTCACCGGTAATGTCTTCCTCACCCTCGCTGGGCTTCTGTCTGAATTTTGCCTTATTACCGGTAAACACCAGCTTCTCGGCATCGCCATTGACAAAATGTACCACCAGCTTGTCGGAATGGACTTTGATACTGCCCTGAATGGAGATTACGTTGCCCGTATAAATGCTTATGGCTTTGCTATCATCGTAAGTCGCCGTGTTGGAATCTATCGTGATCGGTTGCTCGGAATCGCTTTTCAGCGCCATTGAAGTGGAACTGTACAAACCTAATAGCAAGGCAAAACCGCAGAAAATTGCCGGATTTTTAATGTGTTTCATACTTTCCTCGCACGTTAGCGAGCAATTTAATGTTAATTGGATTGGAAAAAACGAGTTTCATGCCGGTACCCGTGGTGACATTAGGCGGGCTAATCAGCTCCGCCCATTCATCAGTTTCCGCATAGCTGGTTTCCGGCTTGACCCTGACATTGGAAGTATTGATTATAAGCTGGTTAACGCCCTCGCCCTTGGCTCTTTCTACATTGACCTTGCCGGTCAGCAACAGATCCTTGCCGTCGGCGGATAAAATACCGGCTTCCGACTTAACAACCCAGGGCGGCGTTTTTTCCTTATGAAAAAACATCACAGGATTCTCCAAATGTGTCGTGCCATCATCGTTATAGTGAGTCATTTTATCGGCCAGCAATTTATTTTTTAACTTGCCCGTTTCATCCATTTCCCATTTTGTATAGCCTTTGCTGAAATAATCCGGACTATGATCCGGTGCCGGAGCCCGCACCTCATCCACTCCGGTCAATTTAACCAGCCACCAGCTCATTACGGCAATAATGGCGATATACAGGTAAATATATTTTCCATTCAAACTGATCATTTCAGGTAAGCGTTCACCACCTCGTCAAAACGGCCTTGAGCCTGCATGATTAAATCACAGACTTCCCTGACGGCGCCATGGCCGCCAGGCAGTCGCGTATACCAGTCGGCACGCTGCTTAACGGCAAAATTCGCGTCATTAACCGCGATCGCAAGACCGACTCGGGTCATGATCGGCAGATCCAGCAGGTCATCCCCTACATGAGCGGCCTGATCCGGCGTTATGCGCAATTTATCGATAATTTCGTTAAACGCGGCAATTTTATTTTCATGACCTTGATAGACATACTCAATGCCCAGATTCTTCATGCGCAGCGCCACCGAATTCGATTTGCGGCCGGAAATAACCGCCACTTCCACGCCGGTTTGCCGCAGCAGTTTGATGCCGTGCCCATCGCGGGCATGGAAGGCTTTATATTCGTTGCCTTCATTGTCAAAAAAAAGCTTGCCATCCGTTAACACGCCATCCACATCCAAAATCAGAAGCTTCAGCTTTCTGGCTTTTTCCATTACGACTCGCATTTGCTCAGTTTCCGTCATTACACTATTCCCGCATGGATCAGGTCATGCATATTCAAGGCCCCTATCGCGCGCCGATTATCGTCAACGACAATCAGCGCATTAATTTTTTTCTGTTCCATGATCCGCATGGCTTCGGCGGCGAGAATGTCTTCCGGAATAACAGCACAATTCGGGGTCATGACTTCAGTAATGGCGGTGCGATGGATATCCAGATTCCGGCTCAGCATGCGCCGCAAATCGCCGTCGGTAAAAATCCCGATGACCCGGTTGTCGGTATCGACAATCGTGGTCATGCCCAGTTTTTTTTCAGTCATCTCCAGCAAAGCCTCGCCGATCAGCGCCGTCTCCGGCACTGACGGCACTTTATTACCGGCATGCATGATATCACTGACCATTAATAACAGCCGTTTGCCTAAACTGCCGCCAGGATGCGAAAGCGCAAAATCATCGCGCGTAAATCCACGCGCATCTAGCAATGACACCGCCAAGGCATCGCCCATCACCAGTGCCGCGGTTGTACTGGAGGTCGGTGCCAGTCCCAGCGGACAAGCCTCTTGCTCAACCCCTACATAAATATGCGCGGTGGCGAATTTGGCCATTGTGGAAGCCGGATTCCCCGTCATTGCGATTAAAGGCACGCCCAACCGCTTGATAATCGGCAGGATAGTCAAGAATTCGCTGGTTTCACCGGAGTTTGACAAGGCCAGCACGACGTCGTGCCGGGTAATCATGCCCAGATCGCCGTGACTGGCTTCCCCCGGATGCACAAAAAAAGCCGGCGTTCCGGTGCTTGCCAGCGTAGCGGCAATCTTGCCGGCGATATGTCCCGATTTGCCCATGCCGGTAACGACGACGCGCCCGGTACAATTGAACATCAGCCGGCAGGCGGCGACAAATTCATCATTAATCTGATCGGCTAAAGAAGCGATCGCCTGCTTTTCCACCTGAATGACAGCCAGCGCCAATTCACGGAGTTTTTGATCATGTATTTTCATTTTCTGCCGGTAAAATCAGACGGAAACCGCACTTTGATAAATAACCCATTGATAAGCGACATAGGCGGACAATAAGCCAAAACCCTCCCAATGATTAATATACCCGGCTTTCGAAATGCCATAACCGAGGATAAACAAGACGCCGGTATACGCCAGCATAACCGGGAAATCGCGATCAAGAACACTTTCAGCAACGGGACCGGGCGCCATCACGCCCGGCACCGAATAGACAGCCAGCAAATTATAAATATTCGATCCGATAATATTGCCAACCGCCAGATCATCCTCTTTCTTCAATACGCTGCCAATTGATGCGGCCAGTTCCGGCAGGCTCGTGCCTACAGCGACAATCGTCAGACCAATCACCACATCACTGACATCAAAAAACCGGGCGATATTGACTGCCGACATCACCAATATTCGCGAGCTCAACAGCAACCCTATCAATCCCAACAAAAAATATGCCCAAGCTTTGTTGCCGGGCAGGCCTTCGGGTAATCCTGTGTCCGCCGCATCGCTCAAGGAGCCGTTTTGCTTCTCATTAACAGCCGAACGAATCAGCCATCCTGTAAACAGGCCTAGCCCGGCCAGCAGCAACAGGCCGTCAAAAATATCCAGGCCATCAAAAGTCAGCAGATAGCTGCCGATGCTGATGCCCATTAAAATCGGCAGTTCTCTCTTCAAAATGCCGGTATGAAATGCCAAAGGCGCAATCAGCGCCGTCCCGCCCATGATTAAACCAATATTGGCTATATTCGAACCCAGGGCATTACCCACCGCCAATCCGGCATTGCCTTGCCAGGACGCAATGGTTGATATCAGAATTTCCGGGGCACTGGTTCCCAAACTGACTATCGTCAAGCCGATGAGCAATGGGGAAACACCCAGGTTTCTGGCAATAGATGCCGTTCCAGTAACGAACTTATCCGCCGAATACGCTAAAACGCCCACCCCCGCCAGCAGCGCAATACAATTGATAACCATAGGTTGCCAGTTCGAAAAATTGCCTATTATGCCATGTTTATTTCATTGATGTATTATAGAGCTTCTAATGAAGGTACAAGTTTGCAGTATTTAATTATTGCCTTACAGCGTCCCTGCATCGATCATCAGACGCTGCTTTTTCTTTCTCAAACAGCCATATATTGACTTAACAGGGACTAGTCATAGAAAATAGCTTGTTTAGATTTCGAAACATATATCTTAAACCGCGCATGGATAACAGCGTCTCCTCCCAAAACAGCTTGGTTTCTGTTCATAATTTGTCGTTTTCCCGGGGCAACAAGAAAATATTTGACGATATTTCACTGGAATTCGAACGCGGCAAGATTACCGCCATCATGGGCCCTAGCGGCACAGGCAAAACCACACTGTTAAAATTGATCGGCGGTCAATTATTCCCTGAACGAGGCTCGGTAACGGTAAACGGACAGAACGTCCATCGCTTGCGTCGATCGGAATTGTACAATTTGCGCAAACGCATGGGCATGCTTTTCCAAAGCGGCGCCTTGTTAACCGACATGAGCGTTTATGATAATGTCGCTTTTCCGTTACGCGAACACACCCATCTGCCCGAATCCATGATCCGCACGCTGGTCCTGATGAAACTGCAGGCCGTAGGACTGAGGGGCGCGCGCGACCTGATGCCCAATGAATTGTCCGGCGGCATGGCCAGACGCATTGCCCTGGCCAGGGCGATTGCCCTGGACCCGATGATGATCATGTACGACGAACCGTTTACTGGCCAGGATCCAATATCCATGGGGGCGCTGGTGCATCTGATCAAATCATTGAACACTACCCTGGGCCTGACCAGCATCATCGTCTCGCACGATGTCCATGAAACAGCCGCGATCGCCGATTATATCTATGTGATATCGGATGGCAAAATTGTCGGCCAGGGCACACCGGCAGAGATTCAACAATCGGAATCGGAATGGGTTCAACAATTCATGACCGGCGCGGCGGACGGACCGGTACATTTTCATTACCCTGCGGCAGACTATGTTGACGACCTGCTTTCATCGGCAAAACGGTCCCGCCGCCGGGTATCAAAGCGCTACGGGCAGCTATAAACATGATTCAATTTGTACAATATCTGGGCAGAACGACACGTACCAGTTTTACCAAACTGGGGCGTGGCACCTTCTTTCTGCTCCATACGCTTGCCGGCATTGGCGACGTCCTGCCGAGACCCAGACTCATTCTTAACCAGATGTATTCAGTTGGTGTCCTGTCTTTTCTTATTATCACCATTTCAGGGCTTTTTGTCGGCATGGTGCTGGGTCTGCAGGGTTATTACATTCTATCCGATTTTGGCGCCGAGGAGACGCTCGGCGTCATGGTTGCGGCGTCGCTGGTCAGGGAACTGGGCCCAGTGGTATCGGCCTTATTGTTCGCCGGCCGGGCCGGTTCCGCTTTGACGGCGGAAATCGGCCTGATGAAAGCGACAGAACAGCTTTCCGGCATGGAAATGATGGCCGTCGATCCGATTAAACGGATTATTTCCCCGCGTTTTCTAGCCGGCTTGTTATCCATGCCCTTGCTGGCGGCGTTATTCAGCATGATCGGCATCATCGGCGGTTTCATGGTCGGTGTCGGTTTGTTGGGTGTGGATGAAGGCGCTTACTGGTCACAAATGCAGGACAGTCTGGATTTCCAGGATGATATTGTTAATGGCGTCATCAAGAGTCTTGTTTTCGGTTTTGTCGCGACCTGGATAGCGTTGTTTGAAGGTTATGACACCATCCCGACTTCCGAGGGAGTCAGCCGCGCCACTACGCGTACCGTGGTCAATTCAGCTTTTAGTATTTTAGGTCTGGACTTCATCCTGACCGCACTCATGTTCGGAGATTAATTAACATGCAGCACACCAGTACCCAGGACACGCTTGTCGGGCTTTTTGTCGCCGCCGGCATCGTTGGCCTGCTCTTTCTTGCCCTGCAAGTCAGTGGTTTAAGCGCTTTTATTAAAGAAGATACCTATACGGTAACCGCCCGGTTTGAAAATTCCGGCGGACTGAAGGTTAAATCCGCGGTTTCCTCGGCCGGTGTCAAAATCGGGCAAGTCAGCGCCATCAAATTTGACCCGACCACTTACGAGTCCGTCGTGGAAATGCGCATTAACTCGCGCTACAACACGCTTCCGGATGATACGAGCGCCAGCATCTTCACCGCCGGTCTGCTGGGCGAACAATATGTCAATCTGGTACCAGGCGGTTCGGATGAAACCTTGAAAGATGGCAGTATGATTGAACTCACGCAGTCAGCCATTATTCTGGAAAAGCTGATCGGCCAGTTCCTGTTTAAATCAGCTGAAGAAAAAGCGGAAACGAACAAGTGAGCAAGCTGAACATCATTAATCAGGGAGCTGGACACTTTATCATCGACGGGGATTTGACCTTTTCAACGATAGACAAACAGACGGCCAAATCATTTGCTTTCTCCAAGACAGCGAAACACATCAATATCGACCTCAGCCGTGTCGCACGCACAGATAGTGCCGGACTTGCGCTCATGATCGAATGGATAAGATACGCGCGTGATCATAAAATTCAGCTGGGCTTTAAAAATATTCCCGAGCAACTGCTTAATCTTGCCAGACTGAGCGGCTTTGACATATCCAACCATTTTACCAGTCAGCCTGATTCGCCCGAGTTTACTGATCTTTAGCATTCACCAAGACAACCCAAGACATTCCGCATGGATAAACTAATCATTACCGGCGGCGCAAGACTTTCAGGAGAACTGCGCATCTCCGGCGCCAAAAATGCAGCTTTACCGATTCTGGCTGCGACATTGCTATCAGAAACCCCCGTCAGCGTCGGCAACATCCCGCATCTGCACGATATTACAACCACAATGGAGTTGCTGGGCCGCATGGGGGTTCAGCTCATCGTTGACGAAAAAATGAATATCGAAGTCGACACGAACTCGATCAACAGTTTCGAAGCACCGTACGAACTGGTCAAAACCATGCGCGCATCGATTCTGGTACTAGGTCCTTTGCTGGCCCGGCATGGCGAGGCGCATGTATCCTTGCCCGGCGGCTGCGCCATAGGCACACGCCCGGTCGACATTCACATCAACGGACTGATCAAGATGGGTGCCGATATTACCGTCGAGGGCGGTTACATCCATGCCAAGGTTAACCGCCTGAAAGGGTGTCGTCTGGTACTCGAACAGATTACCGTGACCGGCACGGAAAACCTGCTCATGGCGGCGACGCTGGCCGAAGGCACCACGATTATTGAAAATGCGGCGAGAGAGCCGGAAGTCAGCGACCTGGCGCATTTTCTGAATGCGATGGGCGCCAAAATTTCCGGCATCGGCACCGATGTCCTGGTGATTGAAGGTGTCGAAAAGCTGGGCGTGGACAATTTGCACTACGATATTCTGCCCGACCGTATTGAAACCGGCACCTACCTCGTTGCCGCCGCCATCACGGGAGGAAAAGTCAAACTGAAGAATACCCGGCCTGATCTGCTGGATGCGGTGCTGGCAAAACTGGTCGAAGCGGGCGCCGACATCACAGCCGGCGATAACTGGATTCAACTCGACATGCACGGTAACAAACCGAAAGCCGTCTCGGTGCGCACGGCCCCCTACCCGGCGTTTCCGACCGACATGCAGGCCCAGTTCACGGCCATGAACACCGTCGCCGAAGGCGTCGGCATCATTATCGAAACGGTGTTTGAAAACCGCTTCATGCATGTCCAGGAAATGCAGCGCATGGGCGCCGACATCAAACTGGAATCGAATACCGCCATCTGCACCGGCGTCAAAAAACTGACCGCGGCGCCGGTCATGGCGACCGATTTAAGAGCGTCCGCCAGCCTGGTCATCGCCGCCCTCGCCGCCGAAGGCGATACGCTGGTTGACCGCATCTATCATATAGACCGCGGCTACGATCATATTGAAGAAAAACTTTCGCAACTGGGCGCGACTATACGCCGCGTCCCAAGATAAGGGATCTGCCATGCTGACTATCGCCGTATCCAAAGGTCGAATTTATGAAGAAGCTCTGCCCCTGCTGGAAGATGCAGGCATCACGCCGATTGACGACCCGAACAAATGCCGCAAGCTGATTTTGCAAACCAACCGTGACGACGTTCAACTGGTCATCATCCGCGCGACCGATGTGCCTACGTTTGTCGAATACGGCGCCGCCGACCTCGGCATCGCCGGCAAGGATGTGTTGCTGGAACACGGCGCCGAAAGCCTGTACGAACCGCTGGACCTGAAAATCGCCTGCTGCCGGCTCATGACCGCCGCGCCCATGGATGCGCCGGACATCTCGGGCAGAATCCGCGTGGCGACCAAATACGTCAAAACCGCCCAGCGCTATTTCGCCAGCCGCGGCATTCAGGCCGAAATCATCAAATTGTACGGCTCCATGGAACTGGCGCCGCTGGTGGGTCTGGCCGATTGCATCGTCGACCTCGTCGATACCGGCAACACCCTGAAAGCCAACGGCCTGGAACCGCGCGATCTCATTATGAATATCAGTTCCCGCCTGGTCGTGAACAAGGCGGCCATGAAAATGAAACACCAGGCGATTCAGTCACTACTCGATCAATTTGAAAAAACCCTTGCGGAAAGATAACGCCATGTCCGATTTAAACCTTACCAAACTGGATGCCTCGTCAGCCGATTTTGACCGGCAATTGAAAAACCTGCTCGCCTGGGACGAGACCGACGACCTGGAAATTCATCAACGCGTATTGTCCATTATTGCCGACGTGCGCAAAAACGGCGATAAAGCCGTGATCGAATACACCAACCGCTTCGATCACTGCCAGATTACCGATGCCGGCCAACTCGAACTGTCCCGGGACAGGCTGAAAGCGGCCTGGGAAAAACTGCCCGCCGACCAGGCCAAAGCCCTGCAGACAGCGGCCGGCCGCATTCGCGCCTATGCGGAAAAACAGAAGATGGAGTCCTGGCAATACCCCGAAGCCGACGGCACCATGCTGGGACAGAAAGTCACCCCGCTGGATCGCGTCGGGCTTTATGTGCCGGGCGGCAAGGCCGCTTACCCGTCTTCAGTCCTCATGAACGCGATCCCGGCCAAGGT
The DNA here is from genome assembly GCF_000383855.1 of Methylobacter marinus A45. Taxonomy (GTDB): domain Bacteria; phylum Pseudomonadota; class Gammaproteobacteria; order Methylococcales; family Methylomonadaceae; genus Methylobacter; species Methylobacter marinus. The sequence goes on along the minus strand of NZ_KB912877.1, from coordinate 2,528,235 downwards.
CGCCGGTGTCGGCGAACTGATCATGGTCGTGCCTACGCCGCATGGCGAAACCAATGAACTGGTGCTGGCGGCCGCGTATCTGGCCGGCGTCGACCGGGCCTTCGCCATCGGCGGCGCCCAAGCGGTCGCGGCACTGGCTTACGGCACGGAAACGGTTCCGGCCGTAGCCAAAATCGTCGGCCCCGGCAATATTTATGTCGCCACGGCCAAGAAACTGGTTTTCGGGCAGGTCGGCATCGACATGATTGCAGGCCCTTCGGAAATTCTGGTGATCTGCGACGGCAAGACCAACCCGGACTGGATTGCCATGGACCTGTTCTCGCAGGCCGAGCACGATGAAGACGCTCAAGCCATCCTGATCAGTGACGACGCCGACTTCCTGAGCGCCGTCGAGCAAAGCATCCGCAACCTGTTGCCGCAGATGGAGCGGGCCGACATTATCAGAACCTCGCTGACCACGCGCGGCGCGCTGATCAAAGTCGGCAATTTAAGGGAAGCCGCCGAGGTGGCCAACATCATTGCCCCGGAACACCTGGAACTGTCGGTTGAAGATCCCGCGGCCCTGTGCGAGCGCATCCGCCATGCCGGAGCCATTTTCATGGGCCGCTATACCGCCGAAGCGCTGGGCGACTACTGCGCAGGCCCCAATCATGTCCTGCCGACATCGAGCACCGCACGCTTCTCATCGCCTTTAGGGGTCTACGACTTCCAGAAGCGCTCCAGCTTGATCAACTGCTCCGAAGCGGGCGCGGACATGCTGGGCAGAACCGCATCGATACTGGCGCGCGGCGAGAGCCTGACCGCCCATGCACGTTCCGCCGAATACCGAATAAAGTCAGAGTAAGGCCCAAGGTGCAGGGCGGACAGGTTTTCGCCCTGCACCTTGGCAATTACTTTTCACCTTTGTCTTGAGTCTTAAATTAATGTATGTCACAAAATGATCTGATTGCCTCCGTGTTCCGCCGGGAAGTGCTGGCCCTGTCTGCTTATAAAGTGGCTGACGCCACAGGCTTGATCAAACTCGATGCTATGGAAAATCCTTACTCTTGGCCTGACGATATCAAGGCCAGCTGGCTCGAAGCACTGAAAGACTGCCCGCTGAACCGGTATCCCGATCCTGAAGCCAAAGCGCTTGCGGCAACGCTGAGACGCTTGAATCAGTTGCCCGACCAGTTCGAACTACTGCTGGGCAATGGCTCCGATGAGATCATTCAATTGCTGTTGATGGCGCTGCCGCCGGATGCCGGCGTCATGGCGCCTGACCCCGGCTTCGTCATGTATAAACAGCTGAGCCACTGCCTGGGTCTGAGCTATCATAGCATTCCGTTACAGGCCGATAATTTTGATCTGGATGTACCGGCCATGCTGGCGACCATTGAAGCGCACCAGCCTTCGGTTATTTTTCTGGCCTATCCCAACAACCCGACCGGCAACCTGTTCAGCGAAGACGCGATGTTGGCCGTCATCAAGGCAGCCAAAGGGCTGGTGGTCATTGATGAGGCTTACGCGCCCTTTGCCGACGCCAGCTTTATGGGCCGGCTGGATCAATTCGATAACCTCCTGGTCATGCGTACCGTATCCAAACTGGGGCTGGCCGGCCTGCGCCTGGGTTATATTGCCGGCAACCGGGCCATTATCGAGCAACTCAACAAAATCCGCCTGCCTTATAACATCAACAGCCTCACACAGATCAGCGCCGACTTTGCCCTGTCCAATAAATCGCTGTTTGACAGCCAAACACGGCAAATCCGCGCCGAGCGGGCCGTTGTCTTTGAACAAATGAACAACATGGACGGCATTACCGCCTATCCGAGCGCGGCTAATTTCATTCTGTTCAGAACGCCGAAAAACCAGGCGAACAGCATTTTCGCTTCCTTGAAAGAACAAGGCATTTTGATAAAAAATCTGGCACCGCAAGGCGGCCTGTTAAGCGATTGCCTGCGTGTAACCATTGGAACTCCGGAGGAAAATAAAGCGTTTCTTGCCGCATTAAGAAATGGTCTGGCCGCTCAATAAGCTGATACAGGCTATCTGTCAAGCTGTTGACCCTACAAAAAATCACTGTCGAGCGAGATACAGCACGTTATGACAGGACAAATTATAAAGTCCATAGCTTTAAGCGGAGTATGTATTGTGCTTTTAAATCCAGTCAGGATGCCGGTTAGCGGGCAAGTGCGTTTAAACGCTTCAAAATAGATAAGTTGTAATGGTATATTGGCGACCATAAAAACTAGAAAACCATGTGCTTTTTAAAGCACAGACCCAATCAGGAGAGTTATAAATGAATAATGAAGGCGTCGATAAGTCCAAGCGCCAGTTTTTGACCACGGCGCTGACTGTGGTGGGGGCGGTCGGCACAGGCTATCTAGCGGTTCCTTTTTTGGCTCAAATGCAGCCCAGTGTCAAGGCGATGGCGGCCGGAGCACCGGTTGAAGTTGACATCAGCAAAATGGAGCCCGGCCAGTTGCTTAGAGTCGAGTGGCGCGGCAAGCCGGTCTGGATTCTGAATAGAACACCGGAAGTGCTTGAAACACTAAAAACACTGGATAACGAACTTCGGGACCCGCTCTCGCAGGAATCCATACAGCCCGCCTCGAGCAAGAACCCCGCGCGCTCCATCAAGCCAGAAATTTTCGTTGCCGTAGGCTTATGCACGCACCTGGGCTGCTCGCCTACCTTCCGCCCGGAAATTGCCCCTAATGACCTGGGCGACAAATGGAAAGGCGGCTTTTTTTGTCCTTGCCACGGCTCGTGGTTCGATCTGGCTGGTCGTGTTTATCGCGGCGTGCCGGCGCCTACCAATCTGGAGATTCCTCCCTACCGTTATATTACCGACACGTTAATCATCATCGGCGAAGAAACTACCACGGGGGCAAGCGCATGAAACCATCACGTCTAACGGCATGCGGCAACTGGGTCCTGGACCGCTTTCCACTGACAAAACTCTGGAATGACCACATGGCGCAATACTATGCGCCGAAAAATTTCAATTTCTGGTATTTCTTTGGCTCGTTGGCCTTGCTGGTGCTGGTCAACCAGTTCGTAACCGGCATTTTGCTGACCATGAACTACAAACCGGACGCCAAACTGGCCTTTGACTCCGTCGAATACATCATGCGCGATGTCAACTGGGGCTGGCTGGTGCGTTACATGCATTCCACCGGCGCTTCGGCCTTTTTCATCGTGGTCTATCTGCACATGTTCAGAGGCCTGCTGTACGGCTCGTTCAAGCAGCCCCGCGAACTGATCTGGATCTTCGGCATGCTGCTGTTTGTGGCGCTGATGGCCGAGGCGTTCATGGGTTACTTGCTGCCTTGGGGACAGATGTCCTACTGGGGCGCCCAGGTGATCATTTCACTGTTCAGCGCCATTCCCGTGATCGGCGATGAACTGTCGCTCTGGGTCCGCGGCGATTATGTCGTTTCCGATGCCACGCTGAACCGGTTCTTTGCCTTCCATGTCATCTCGGTGCCATTGGTCCTGGTATTGCTGGTTTTCCTGCATATCGTGGCGTTGCATGAAGTCGGTTCCAACAATCCGGACGGCATTGAAATCAAGAAAAACAAGGATGCTAATGGCATTCCGCTGGATGGCATCCCTTTTCATCCTTACTATACCGTCAAAGATATCGTCGGCGTCGGTGTATTCATGTTGTTTTTCGCGACCGTTATTTTCTACATGCCTGAAATGGGCGGTTATTTCCTGGAGCACGCCAACTTTATTCCGGCCGATCCGATGAAAACGCCCGAGCATATCGCGCCGGTCTGGTACTTCACGCCGTTTTATGCCATTTTGCGCGCTATCCCGGACAAATTTGCCGGTGTTATCGGCATGGGCGGTGCCATTGTCGTGATGTTCCTGCTGCCGTGGCTGGATCGCAGCGAAGTCAAATCGATCCGCTACCGCGGCGGCATTTACAAAAAAGCCCTGCTGCTCTTCGTCATCAGCTTTCTCGGTTTAGGCTATCTGGGCACGCAGCCTGCGACACCGGCCGCGACAACCGTTGCACGCATTTTTACGGCAATCTATTTCGGCTTTTTCCTGCTGATGCCTCTATATACGCGTTGGGAAAAATCGAAACCGCTGCCGACGCGCTTGACGGATCAGCCCAGCCTTGAAGACCGTATTCCGGCATTGATAGAAACCTATCATGAAATAACCCTGGTGAAACAGGTAACCAAAGAAGACGGCACTACAGTCCTGAAGAGAAGACCCAACCCTGCAGGCATTCTCAACGTCATCACTCGACTAGCAAAAAAACTAAAAAAGAGCCTCGATTGATATGAAAAAATTTATCACACTATTTTTATTGTTGATTCTGCCTTTAGGCGTCTCTGCCTCGGAAGGCATCGAACTGCAGGAGGCCGATATCGATCTTTCCGACAAGGTATCCCTTCAGCGCGGGGCCAAACATTTTGTAACCTATTGTTTGGGCTGTCATTCGGTCAAGCATATCCGTTATTTGCGCATCGCCCTTGATATGGGCGTTGATGAAAAGAAAGTCTTGAAAGACATTGCGCCGGAAGGCGCCGGTATTTACGACCAAATGCACAGCGCCATGAATGCCCATGACGCGGAAAAATGGTTTGGCATTCAACCGCCCGACTTATCATTAATCGCCCGCTCACGCGGCGCTGATTGGCTGTACAGCTATTTAAAAGGTTTTTATACCGATAAAAGCAAAATTCTGGGAACAAACAACGCGGTTTTCCCGGATGTCGGCATGCCCAACGTTTTATGGCAATTGCAAGGCGGACAGAAGCCTCTGTATAAAAAAGTGGACGGCAAACAGGTAATTGACAAACTCGTCACAGAGGAACCGGGCACCTTATCCCAGGCGGAATTCGACCGTGTCGTTAACGATCTGGTCAATTTTCTGGTCTATGTCGGAGAACCGGTACAACTGGAAAGGCAACGCATGGGCAAATATGTCCTGTTCTTTATTTTAATGTTTGTCGGCATCGCCTATCTGCTGAAACGGGAATACTGGAGAGATATTCACTAGTCTGCATGAATGAAAAACAGGGATGTTTTTCGTGCCGTGCGAGTCATTAATTCTGATGGTCTGCACCGGTCAAAAACCTGATCTTCCATGCTATAATGCCCATTTTTACCGCCCCACTCGTCCTAAATGAGGTTGTTATTCGTGGCAAATATTAATACACGCAAATCTGTAATGACGCTTTTTTCATCTCCGACATGTGCAATGAGCCACTGCGCCCGCTTTGTTTTACACGAAAAGGGCGTCGCCGCAGACATAGAATATTATGACCCGAATGATCCGCCCGAGGATTTGCTTGAACTGAACCCCACCGGCACATCGCCGACTTTGATAGAGCGGGATCTGGTGCTCTATGATTCTCGCATAATCATGGAATATCTTGACGAGCGCTTTCCACACCCGCCTTTACATCAGATGGATCCGGTTTCACGCGCTAATGCCAGAATGCTGATTAAACGTATAGACCAGGATTGGTATCAGTTACTGGATGAGATTTTATATTCGGGTGAGAAAAAATCAGCCCGGGCCAAAAAGATGCTTAGGGAAAGTTTATTGTCCGCCGCTCCTATCTTTGCCGCCCGCCCCTATTTTATGAGCGATGAATTTTCGCTGATTGATTGTGCCCTTGCACCTCTACTATGGCGCTTGCCGAGCATAGGTATCGATGTATCAACACCGAGCGAAGCGATTACCAATTATGCCCAGCGTATATTCAGAAGACCGGCATTCAAGCGCAGCCTCAGCGAAGCCGAAAAAGAAATGGCTGATTCACCAAAATGACTTCTTTAAAACCCTATTTAATCCGTTCAATCTATGAATGGATTATTGATAACAACCTGACCCCGCATTTACTGGTCGACGCTGAAAATAGCGATGCCATTCTGCCGCAGGAATTTATTGAAGACGGAAAAATCGTCTTGAATATACGCCCCGAAGCGATACAAGGGCTTTCCTTAGGCAATGAGGACATTCAATTTAATGCCCGATTTGGCGGCAAACCGATGCACATTGTCACGCCGATCGCAGCGGTAATGGCCATCTATGCCAAAGAAAACGGCAAGGGAATGATCTTCGATAGTGAAGATGGAGAGGGCGATGAGCCGCCTCCGGAAAAAAAGCCTCCCAACAAACCGAACTTACGCGTCGTCAAATAATTTCCTTGCCCAATCCGCCCGAAATGCGATTGGGCGGGCTTTATTTTTTATCGGGTGAGTAAAACGCGGACAGACGAGAGCGATCCCCTATCACATCATTGGGTATGGCTACAATTTTTGCAGTGCCGCGTTTTTTTACCTGATCAATACGGATAATCTTGTGTACAGGAATAAATGAACGGTTAACCCCTTCAAACTCGGACCGGAGTTTCTCTTCCGTCGGATCGACGACAATTGAGGATTTCTCCCCAAAAACGAAATCCTCAATAATCACAAACCCATACAGATCTGCTTGATAAACCTTTTTAACGTAGACTTCATAGACCTGGTCCTGATTAATAAAAACAACCTTATAAATATGTTTTTCCGACATGTCGATTGGGTACCCGATAAAAATTGATCTTTGATAGTTTAATCGGATTCAGGCACTTATGCACTAAAGCAAACCGCCTTAAGCATAAATGATTTCGGAACATTTACAGCAAGGGAATATAATCTGTCCCTTTCGAATCGATGTCATACAAACCGGCCACACAATTCCCGCTATAGATGTTAAATGCACGCCGGATGATTTCCGCCAAGCCATCAACCAAATCATAATCATCGATATTTTCCAGATCAACCCATTTCGCATCGGCAATATCGCTCTGAGCGGTCGGTATCGAATTCCCTCCCTCATGTAACAGGGCCAAATAATCAATAATTACATAGTGGAAGTTCTCAATCCGTCTTTCCACTACCGCAACAATATTCTTTATTTCCGTTATCAGACCTGTTTCCTCCTGAATTTCCCGCTGACAAGCCGATACTAAAGATTCGCCTGCCTCCAGCTTGCCGCCGGGTATGGACCACAAGCCCATGGCGGGCGGCTGATTACGTTGTATCAGTAAAACCTGATTTTGAAGATTGAAAACAATCCCGCCGACGCCAATAGCGGGCATAGGAAATACGCTTGCGGTATTATCAGGTGTCGTCATTCTCAACCTCTGAACTTTTTTATTATTACTTAATCTTTTTAATTGTTATAGTAACTGCGCCTAATAATAAAAAAAGACAGGCTCCTTCAATACCATTACTAACCCGTCTAATTTGATAATCATTATAAAACTCAACTCTTTTTGCGAGGTGAAACATGGTCTTACTAAAGCAAATTCTTACTCTATCCATACCTCTGCTCTGGTTTGGAACAATGCCGGTTTCAGCCGCCGATATTGCAGCCGGTGAACAAAAAGCAGAGACTTGCAGTGGTTGCCATGGCCCCAAAGGCAAAAGCAGCAACCCTCAATGGCCAAACCTTGCGGGGCAACAATCCAACTATATCATTAATCAACTGAATGCGTTTAAGGATGGCACCCGTAATAACCCGGTCATGCAACCGATGGCCGCCAACCTGAGCGATGAAGATATAGCAAACCTGGCCGCTTACTATTCAACACAAAAACCCGAGAGCGCCGGCGGTGATTCCGCCCTGATAAAAACGGGTCAGGCTAAAGCAAGTATGTGCCTGGGATGCCATGGTCCTTCGGCTGAAGGCAATGGCCAGTTTCCAAGACTTGCCGGGCAACATCCTGAATACCTGGTTCAGCAATTGAAAAGTTTCAAGGAGGGGTCACGCAAAGCCGGACCGATGCAGGCTATTACCGCCAATCTGTCCGAAGAAGATTTTCAGGCTTTGGCTGCTTATTTTGGTTCTTTGTAACGCGGTTATTTTTATATTTATCGCTCCCGATACTAACCTGAATATTTCATCACGAAGGACACGAAGGCTTTTCAATTCAAATACTTGCCCATGTTTCCGTATGAATGCATGAAATGACGGGAAGAAAATGACAATACCTTTATTTTCTTCGTGTTCTCGGCAACCGCTGAATCACAGGGATGTGGTGAATGTCGAAAACGCAGGAGCGGTTGCCGAGGAGCAAATATCTGTCCTTGGGGTCGTCTGTGGTTTTATGAAATATCCGGGCAAAAGCTTCATAGCCGAAAAAAAACAATTATGCCAGATTCTGGAATCAATCATATTCGATGACATACCCGATAATATCCGCCGGCATTCCAAGCGGGTTTCAGGCGATACTGGGGGCGAACAGCAATAATCAAAAAATTAACCCTTTCAAAAAGGCGGCATAACCGCCTTTTTTGTTGCCTTTGTTTATATTCAAATGCCTCGGGCAAGGTAAATGCTTTATCATTAGCGCATTTATAACAATAAGCCTAAAGGGCGATTCAAAAAATGCGTAACCACTCGGAAATAAAAACAGACCGTAATCTATCTCTGATATTTTTATTTGCAGTTACATTATTTACCAGTGCTTCACTGATGTTTGTTCTGCAACCCATGTTCGGGAAAATTTTGCTGCCTTTACTGGGTGGCTCTCCGGCAGTCTGGAACACCTGCATGGTGTTTTATCAAAGCATTTTATTTCTCGGCTACTTTTACGCTCACTATATTTCAACGCGCCAAAGCTTGCACCGACAAATTCTGATACATGCGGGGGTTATACTGATCAGTTTTCTGGCACTGCCTCTGGCGTTATCTGAAAACGCCCAGCCGCCGACGGATAGCGACCCTACCTTCTGGTTGTTCTGGACACTGCTTCTGGCTATCGGCCTGCCTTTTTTCGTGGTATCGACCACGGCCCCGTTGATCCAAAAATGGTTTGCCAATATTGGCCATCATACCAGCCATGATCCTTACTATCTCTATGCCGCAAGCAATACCGGCAGTCTGATCGCCTTACTGAGCTATCCTTTTATTTTGGAACCGAACATAGGACTGGCCGAGCAAAAAACCTACTGGAGCATCGGCTACCTGCTGCTTTGCGCCCTTATCGCCGGATGCGCGTTTATTTTATGGCAAACCCGGCAAAAAGCCGAAACCACGCAGGAAAGCCTGCTTGACAGCAGCGACCTGAGCCCTTACACCCAACTGCACTGGCTGGTACTGGCGTTCGTTCCATCCAGTCTGCTGCTGGGTCTGACCAATTTCATCAGCACCGATATTGCATCGGTTCCGTTGCTGTGGATCATTCCGCTGACGTTATACCTGTTGTCCTTTATCATTGTTTTTTCCAAGTGGAACCCTGTTATCCATCCGTTAATGGTCAGGCTACAACCCATTGTATTGCTGCCGTTTATTGCCTATTCATTCATCAACCCGGCAGTTCTGCCCTACTGGATGGACCTGACGCTGCACCTGCTGGCCTTTTTTCTGGCCGTCATGGTCTGCCATGGCGAGCTGGCTAAAAACAGACCCCATACCCGGCATTTAACCACCTTCTATCTGATCATGTCGTTTGCGGGCATGCTGGGCGGGATGTTCAACACGTTCGTGGCGCCTTTTATTTTTGATGCGGTCTATGAGTATCCCATCATGATAGTCGCGGCATTGCTGCTGCGCCCCGGCCTGAAATCGTCAATAACCAAACACAACCTGGCCTGGGCGCGGCAACTGATATTACCGGCGGCACTAGTCATCATCGGCCTGATTGTTTACGCCAGCGGCGAAAATCTGCCTCAATACCTCGACACGATCGGTGTCGGCCTGATCTTGATAACCGGCCTGACCTTTGCTTTCAGACGACAACCCATCACGCTTGCCCTGTTAACGGGGACTCTTATCTTTTTCACCCAGGGACTGCATGGATTAATGTCCAACACGCTTTATCAGGAACGCAGCTTTTTCGGTGTCCTTTCGGTTCGTGAGAGCGTATTAGCCGATGAGCAAAATCGTCCGGAAAAATATCACGAACTCTTTCATGGCACGACCAAGCATGGTGCACAACGCCTGACCGCCGCTCACATTCAAACGCCGTTGACTTACTATAGCCGTCCAGGACCGATGGGCCAGCTTTTTAAAGCCTATGATAACAACAACCAGAGCTGGCAGATCGGCATCGTAGGCCTTGGCGCAGGCGCCTTGACCTGCTATGCCAAACCTCAGCAGCAATGGACGCTGTACGAAATCGATCCGCTGGTCGTCGAAGTCGCCAGCAATCCAGCTTATTTCCGCTATCTTCAGCAATGCAGCCATAACGCAACCCTACGTATAGGTGATGCCCGTTTATCCTTGAAAAAAGAGCCTGATCAACTGTTCGACTTATTGGTCATGGACGCCTTCAGCTCGGATGCGGTGCCCACCCATCTGCTGACCCAGGAAGCGCTTGAGCTTTACTTCAGGAAACTGAAGCCCGGGGGACTATTGGCGTTTCATATCACCAACCGCCATCTGGCGCTAAAAAAAGTATTGTCCGACCATGCCAAACAGCTGCAATTGTCCGCCTTGATCCAGGAATTCAAACCACAGCAGGAAATCCCGCTGGTCGTGGCGACGGATTGGGTGGTTCTGGCAAAGCGTCCCGAAGCGCTGGAGCCGCTGCGTATCAGCCGACTGGGCAACTGGCAGAAACTGCCTTTGTATTTCGATATGAAACCGTGGACGGATGATTTTACGAATATTGTCAGTATCTGGAAATAAGCCGGCCGGATCCGGCGCTCTCCGTTTTGGCTGAAGCGCCGGCCAGGTTAATCGCCGATAAATCAGGGCTTTAGAATGGCGCCGAGAGTTGGATTTTCAAGCAACGTCCTGGATGCCAGCAAAGCTATGTTCCGGCCTTTATAGGGATAGCGATCGCTGAATATCGATGCCGGCAATGATTCTGCATCCTTATAGCTAATAAGGATGTAACCGTCCTGATGCTGCCGGGCCCAGCGGTATAACACTTTCAAATTCGGCAATACCGTAATCGGCTGCTTAAGCCGCCCGCCAAAATGATACTGGCCATGATATTTGTTGCCATACAAGGCAATGGCTCGGTTTTCTTCCATTAAGCCGGCGATCTTCCGGGCCGCCGGTTTCGTATCGTAGTGGCTGGCCTTAATTTCGAAAAAACCGCACGATAACAGCAATGATGCCGCTAGCGAGGCAATACAGAGATAAAAAGCGGAATTTGGCGCATCCTTGGCCTTGGCCATTCCCAAAACTACCGCGACTGCCAGTAGCAGCCCTCCCCATACCGGCGAAAACAACGATAACTCAGCCCGCCAATGGTAATGATCATTCAAGCCGGGAAGGATCGTCAATATCACGCCAAGCAAGGCGAATAGACCCATCACAACGAGATGGGCGCGCTGCCAACGGCCACGCTCGGTTATTTCATCCGCCGACCGCGCTAGCATCAATGCTAAAGCGGGCAACAAGGGTAACAGATAATGAAGACGCTTGCCGCTGACCAGCGAAAAAGCGATAAAAACAGGCACCGCCCAGGCCAGACAAAAGCGCATGCCGGCATCATTAAAATTCACTCGCCTCAGCCCCGTCCATACAGGCGTCCATAACAGCCACGGCAACAACAATAACGGCAATAGCTCCAAGTACCACCACCACGGCAGCCGATGCGCAAAGGAGTCGACCAGTCGCCCGCCGGTCTGCCCGAAAAAAATGGCCTTTCTGTACGCTTCGCCACCGGCGATACCGGCAGGCATCGCCCAGCACAAGGCGATGCCGACAGCTAGTAAAACAGCACCCAGAATACGATAATACCACTGCCGCCAGGAAAATCCGGCAGCCGGCAGCCACCAAGGCGCCAATAGCGCGACAGGCAACAAATGCAGCAAGATCACCGGGCCTTTTGTCAAAATTCCCGCGCCCATGGCAACGCCCAGCATTAGCCAATATCTGAAAGCCAGCCCCGAATAAGCGAGTTTTAGCAGACTGTAGATACCCAGCAAGGCGAAGAAGGCCAGCATCATGTCGAACATCGTCAGTGTGCTGAAGACAATCCAGAAAAAGCACCCTAGCAATATCAACGGCGTGAGCGCTTCGGTTTGCGTCCTATCCGGCCATAATATGCGCGCGACGGCCCGGGATAAAAATAAGGCGGCCAACGAGAATAACGGCCCGATCAGTCGCAGCGACCAATCGTTAACACCCAGCACGAACCAGCTTGATTGCATCAACCAGAATAACAGCGGCGGTTTGTGACTGTAAGTCTGGCCGTTTAAGTAAGGAACGAGAAAGTCCCCTCTGACCCACATTTCCCATGCGACAGCGGCATATCGGGTTTCATCGACCGGAATTAACGGGCGCGTGGAGAGATTAACCGCGATCAAGCCCGTCCAAAGAAGAAAAATCCAAAATCGAATGGGCAAGAGCTGATACATTGCTTACTACACAGAAAAGACGAGGAACTTATTCGGTTTTCAAAATCTTGTGTTCGTAAATAACAAAATACAGATTCCGAAGATAAATGAATAATCCGGTTAATTGACCGACTATGAAAACAGGATCCTGTCGATGCACCGCATACGCAAAAAGGGTAATCCCGCCGGCGATACTGAAATACCAGAACGCGACAGGAAAAACACTTTTTTTCTCACGTTCACTTTTCAGCCATTGCACGACGAAACGAGCCGAAAACAATCCCTGCCCCAAAAAACCGATAATCAGCCAAAGATTCTCAGTATCCATTTTCGCTCTCCTTTATTACGGGTAACTTCATCCGTCGCTTTAACCACATAACGCCTAACAAATCTGTAATGCCCACCCAGAGCCGGTCTAAAGTACCGTATTTTGAATAGCCGGCCATTCGTGGCCGATGATTGACCGGTTCGGAGATGACCTGCCCTCCGGCCCGCAGGATTAAAGCCGGCAAAAAGCGATGCATGTGATCGAAATAAGGCAGCAGAAGGAATTTATCTCTTAAAAACAGTTTAAGGCCACATCCTGTATCGGGTGTATTATCGCCCAGCAGGCGAGACCGTACGGTATTGGCCGCCCTGGAGGAAAACAGTCGCCAGGCAGAATCATGACGTTTCCTACGCCACCCTACCACCATCCATAAGTTGCCCAGGCGTTTGCTTTGCCGCATGAATACTTCATACAAACGCGGAATATCAGCCGGGTCATTTTGGCCATCACCGTCCAAAGTCGCTATGCAGGAGTAATTCGCAGCTTTGACCCCTGTATAAATGGCCGTACTTTGGCCATAACTTCGCTCGTGCCGGATGACTCTTAGCGATTTGGTCTTTTGAAGCGCGTGCCGTAAAACTGTCGCCGTATTATCGTTACTGCCATCATCGACATAGATAATTTCATATGCCTGCGCAGCCCTCATGGCCTTAACGATCTCTTCAATTAAAAAGAGGATATTTTCCTCTTCATTATGTACAGGAACAATAACGGATATTTTCATATAATCCCCTGATTAGGAGATTCCAAAAAACTTAATAAAAAAAAAGGGCGGCACTCAAGGATGAATGCGACCCTTTCTTATCTGAATGTATAACCTCAGTTATACATAAAGTACATATTAGCGTTTTGAGTATTGTGGACGTTTTCTGGCTTTATGGAGGCCCACTTTCTTACGCTCTACCACACGTGAATCGCGTGTGACAAATCCTGCTTTTCTAAGGGCTGGACGCAATGCCTCATCGTATTCCATCAATGCACGCGTCAGACCGTGACGAATAGCACCAGCCTGACCGGAAGGGCCTCCGCCTTTAACAATCACGTTAACATCGAACTTACTTTCCATATCGACGCATTCCAGCGGCTGACGGGAAACCATCTGATCGGTTTTACGACCAAAGTATGTTTCGATGCTGACGTTGTTAATAGTGATTTTTCCAGTGCCTGTTGTTGCGTAAACGCGCGCTACTGCACTTTTACGACGGCCTGTTCCATAATACTGAGCTGCTGCCATGGTCTACCCGCTTATAATTCTAAAACTTTTGGCTGTTGAGCCTGATGATCGTGTTCGGGACCTGCATAAACTTTCAATTTCTTGAACATTGCACGACCCAGTGGATTGTTAGGTAACATTCCTTTAACCGCGGTATTGAGAATACGATCAGGGAAGGTTTTTCTTAATTTGCCTAGACTAACGGTTTTCAAATTACCGACATAACCCGTATGGTGTTGATACAACTTATCTTTTTCTTTATTGCCGGTAACGCCTATTTTTTCTGCATTGACTACAATAATGTAATCGCCGGTATCAACATGCGGTGTATATTCTGGTTTGTGTTTACCGCGAAGACGACGCGCAATTTCAGAAGCAAGACGTCCCAGCGTCTTCCCTTCCGCATCAACTACGTACCAATCGCGCTTAACTTCTGCTGGCTTTGCACTAAATGTTTTCATCGTTACTTAGTCTTTCTGTTAAAGGCCCAATAAAAGAGCGAGAATTCTACTAAACGCCAATAAACTTTTCAAGTTTATTTACTATTCCAAGCGTATTAACCACATATGATAACAAATCGTTGAGGTTACTCATAGTTTAATATTTAACGAATGCAATTTTCGATACAGATGCGTGCGCTCCATGCCCACGGCAGCGGCTAACTTTGCCACACTGCCGCCATTTTTTTCGAAATGATATTCCAAATAGGCCTTTTCAAAATGATCCCTGGCTTCTTTCAAAGGCAGGTTAAAAAATTCAGGAACTGATGAAGAGGTATAGACATCGCTGACCACAGAGCCCAGTGCCAGTTTGACCTCCTCCAGTTCTATGTCTTCCCCGACTCCCAGAATCATAAGCCGCTGTACCAGATTTTTCAGTTCCCGGATATTGCCGCGCCAGCTGTAATTGCGCAGGAAATTCTGCGCGGCGATGGAAAACCGCCGAAACGGCAGTTTGTCCTGATTAACAAAATAATCGACATAGAAGCTCAACAATGCCGGCACATCCTCGCTGTGTTCGCGGAGCGGCGGAATCTCGAGCGTGACTTCATTGAGCAGATAATATAAATCCTGTCGAAAACGCCCCGCCTTAACCTCTTCATCCAGCGCAATCCGGGTAGAGGCAACCACTCTGACATCGACGCGAACCGCCTGACTGCCGCCTACCCGTAAAAACGAACTGGACTCCAGGGCGCTGAGCAGTCTGAGTTGCGTTTCCTTATCCATACCACCGATTTCGCCCAAAAACAGCGTCCCGTTATGGGCCCGTTCCAATAGCCCCGGATAAATTTTACCAGTATCTTCCTTGCCAAAAAACTCCACTGCCGAATTTTCCGGTGATATGCTACCCACCGCCACATCAATAAAAGGCCCATGCCGATGGGCACTGTTATTGTGCAAATAGCGCGCATACATTTCCTTGCCGACGCCCGCCTCACCGACAAACAGCACGCGCGCCTCATGCTGCGCCAAGCGCTTTAGTTGATCCTTGGTCCTGGCCACGGCAGCGCTCTTGCCGACTGGCTCGATATCAGTGATCAACTGCTGCTTGAGCCCGGCATTTTCTTTTTGCAGGTTGCTGGCTTCCAGGGCTCTTTCGACAATCAGTAAAAGCTTTGCCAAAGACAACGGTTTTTCCAGAAAATCATAAGCGCCCAGGCGTGTTGCCTCGACCGCCGCCTCCACCGAACCGTGCCCGGACATCATGACCACGGGGCAAAGCGCCTCGTCCTCGACAACCCATTCTTTCAGCAGCGTAATGCCATCACTGTCCGGCATCCAGATATCAAGCAGAATCAGATTCGGATCGTTAATCTTTTTTAGCTCCCGGGCTTCGCTGGCGTTTTCGGCCATGGCGACCTGATAACCTTCATCTTCGAGAATTTCGCATACCAGCCGGCGAATATCCGGCTCGTCATCCACGACTAATATACGAGATATATTTGTATTCATATTGTTGAGACAGTCTAATATTTTTAATTAGCGGGCAACTGGATTATAAAACCCGCCCCGACTTTGCGACTGGCGTCGACCCATATGGCGCCGCCATGTTCTTCAATTATTTTTTTGACAATGGCCAACCCCAGGCCTGTTCCTTTGGCTTTAGTTGTCACATAGGGTTCAAAAATCTTCTCAATCTGATCATCCTTGATGCCGGGTCCATCATCATAGAGCGCAATTTCAATAAAATCGCTATTGTTCTTCCGCAACCGGTGCAGGCTTATGTCAACCTGGCCTTTTGCATCGATCGCTTCCAGGGCATTTTTTATCAGATTATGCAAGACCTGTCTGATATTGACCGGGTCGCCCTTAGTCATCAGTGAGCCCTGGTCATAATCGACGTTAAACTTGACGCCCGACTGAACCGCGTAAAGCGCCAGCACCTCCTGTACTAAACCGGATAAATCAATAACCGCCGTCTGCTTCTTGGAAGGCTTGGCATACTCCGAGAAATCATCCACCATTTCCTTCATCGCTTCAACCTGCTGCACGATGGTTCGCGTGGAACGCTGCAGCATATCCGCGTCAGCGGCGGCTAATTTGTCGGCCAGTTTATGCTGCAACCGTTCTGCCGACAACTGTATCGGCGTCAACGGATTCTTGATTTCATGCGCCAAGCGCCGGGCCACCTCGCCCCACGCCGCATTCTTCTGCGCCTGTATCAAATCGGTTACATCATCGAAAACCACAACCGCTCCCACCCGCCGGCCTTCCTGGGAAAAAAGAGGCGTGCCCCGGCATAATAGCTCCCGCCGGCCATTCTGACCTAAAAAGGCAATCCGGTGCTGCCAGATGTCATCCGCCTGCTCCAGAAAGCGCTGAATCACTTTTAAAGGCTCGGCCAGTTCGGCATAGCCGTGCGCGATATCCGATAAGGTCTGCCCGATAAAATAACTGACAGGAATATGAAAGATTCTGTAAGCGGCCTGATTGACCGTACGGATTTTATACCGCGCATCAAAACTGATGACGCCCGCCGTCAAATTTGCCAGAATCGTTTCCAGATAAGCCCGCTGATTTTCAACTTCGAGACTGGCCAGCCTGGTTTCATCCCTGGCCCTGGCAATGCGAAGGGTCATCTCATTGAACGACTCCACCAGAAACCCCAGATCATCCTGCACGATAACCGGCAATTGCTGGTCGTAGTGACCCGACGCCACAGCCTGCGTGCCTTTAACAAGTTCTTTTACCGGCGCGATAATATTACGGATGCTGATAAAGGCCACCCAGATAGCCGCCAGCAAACTCATCAGCAAAACCAGCGACAATGCCAGAGAGAAGCTTAATTTTAATGAATCCCTTAGAAAGTGCATTTCCTGATAACGCACAAAGGCAAATTCCACCGAATCGGCCAGATCGGCGATTCTGACCGGCACAGGATACAAGGCCTGCAGATATTGCGGATCTTCCGCCTGAACAGTGACAATAACACGGATCATTAACTGATCCTCATGCACCGGCGCCAAGGCGACATATTCCGTATGCTGCCTCAGCCGCAGCCAAACATGCTCATCCGGCAGGCTCGGCAAAATATCGCCGGGGTTAATGCTGCTCGAAGCAATAATCCTGCCTTGGCGAGAAAACAGCGTCATTTCGGATGCTTCCGAAAGCTCGCGCAGATTCTCTATTTCCAGTGTAGCCAGACTTTCCGAGGCATCTTTCAATCTGTCGGTCAATTGCTGCGTTTGCCTTAAATGCCATCGCATACGCTGGTCCAGCGAAGCCTGGCTAAGCTCCAGCGAATCCTCCATGGCCTTGTCGATTTCGACATTAAACCAGCTGTCTATGCCCTGATGCAGAAACTGCATGGAAAAATAAAACACGATGGCCGCAGGCACCAAGGACAACACCACAAACAGCGATACCATGCGGGTGGTCAGCCTTGAGCCCGCTTCGCGTTTTTTTAACTGCCGGGTCAACGAATAAATATTGGCTCCGACCAGCCCCAGCAACACCACTGATCCCAGGGCATTGACCAAAAGCAGCCAGGAATACATTTCGCTCAATTGCGATGATTCCTGGGTTGCCGAGCTCATCAGTTGCAGTGACAGCAGAATGAGGCCGAACAGGACTAGAACAGACAGACTGACAGGGGGTTTTATTCTTTCAGGGACCATAAATACCAGTCACTGGACAAATACCATTGAGGATTAATATAGGCGATCGGCCGTAACGGCAAAGGCAGCGCGTCGCGATCGAAGATGACTTTCACGCCCCCGATATAATGGGCATCCTGAGCAAGATCCGCTTTATCCATGATCGGCACATTGCGTATTGCCGACATCATATCCAGGGCCGTGGACAATGTGGAAAAATTATAGACTGTCTTGCTGCTTTCGTTCCTGACCCGATACATATTCAATAAAGCATGGTACTGAATGCGATAACGGATCTCTTTCTCAAGCAGTTTTTTATTCCAGAGATAATCGCGGTGGCGCAGCACTTGCACCTGCACCGTCCAGAATAAAGGAATGCCATTTTGCAATGCTTCCCTGGCTCTATCGCTGAGCTGGTAGTCGATATCCGCTGACAAAAAATAGCGCTCGTCCCGCAAAACCATCTCTGCCTTTTTGACGCTTACCGCAAATTCATCGGCATCAGCAACGAACGGCCATAGCCATGTCAACAAACACAACAGGCAGGCAAGCCACAAGCGGGATTTATTGCTTAACGATTCGGGCATAATAAAAACCGTCCATTGCAGATTCCCCGGTAAAAATCTGCCGTCCGAATTCCCTGGGAGAACCCCACCCCGCATCTATGGGCACCTGTGCCGCATCGCTGTGCTCGGCTAGAAAAGCTTGGATCTGCAGCTCATTTTCCCGTTTTAAGACAGAACAAGTGGCATAGAGCAATATCCCGCCGGTTGCTAAAAGCGGCCAAACCACGCTTAAAATATTTTTTTGCAGTGCCTGTAGCTGTGCAATATCCTCGTCCCTGCGCAACAGCTTAATATCAGGATGGCGACGGATAACGCCCAAGGCCGAACACGGAGCATCCAGCAAAATCCGATCAAACGGCATGCCGTCCCACCAGGTTTCGGGAGCTGCCGCATCCCCCACCAGCAATCTGGCTTCCAGTTTCAGCCGCTGTAGGTTTTCATTGACCCGCTGCATACGCGCTGCGTCGATATCAACAGCCACCAACTCGTTCAGCTGAGGCTGGCTTTCAAGAATATGCGCGGCTTTGCCGCCCGGTGCCGCGCACACATCAAGCACCCGCTGCCCCGCTCTGACATCGAGCAATTGAGCCGCTAATTGCGCGGCAGTGTCCTGCACCGAAACCAATCCCTGGTCGAAACCGGGCAACATGTCGACCGAAACCGGCTTATCGAGCATAATGGCCGATGCGCAGAATGCCACCGGTGTCGCGCCGATATCGTGCTCGGCCAATTGACGCAGGTACTGTTCGCGGCTGGCTCTCGCCTGATTGACGCGCAAGACCATCGGCGGCTGACGGTTGTTTTCGAGAAATAATTGCGCGGACTGCTGAGGCCAATCCTGCCGGATCTGGTCAATAAGCCAGCGAGGGTGGCTGACAGCCGCCGAAGGTTCCTGATCGGCTTGCTGCTCGATGCGCTCCTGCTCCCGCTGATAATTCCTGAGCACCGCATTGACCAATGACTTAGCCCATGGTTTTTTTCGCGCGGCGGCAACGGTTTCGGATACGGCGGCATGAGGTTTGACCCGCATGAACT
This sequence comes from Methylobacter marinus A45, assembly GCF_000383855.1. Classification (GTDB taxonomy): domain Bacteria; phylum Pseudomonadota; class Gammaproteobacteria; order Methylococcales; family Methylomonadaceae; genus Methylobacter; species Methylobacter marinus. Next base: position 2,508,700 of record NZ_KB912877.1, on the reverse strand, counting down.
GCAGCTGATACAAGCCGATCAAAATCAGTGACTTGACCTCAACATCCTTCAGCGGCTTATCGAGCAGCTGGCTCAAGATAAAATCCAGCCGATGATAGTAACGGCATACGCCGTAACAGAGCGCCTGCACGAACGCCCTATCCTTAACGGCGTCAACGGCGGGTACGACATTATCCAGCGCCGCCGTTAAGGACTGCCCGTTCTGCAATACCCGGGACAGCACCCGGGCGGCGACCAATCTAGAATTCACTGGCGATCAACCTAACTTCAATGCATCGACATCATGGGCATTCAGGAAAGCCTGAACGTCCATGCGCTTCCCGCCCGGCAACTGCACTTCATGCAACCGCAGCACGCCTTTGCCGGTAACGACATCCAGCGTCTTATTGATGCAACGCACGCGGCCAGGCTCTGCGCCGGCGGTATCGGCATTGATGGCTTCGGCCCGCCAGATACGCAACACTTCACCCCGGTAAAGGGTCTGCGCGACCGGCCAGGCATTCAAGCCTCGGACTTTCCTGGCCAAGTGCTCGGCCGGTTGCGTCCAGTCCAGGACCGCCTCGCTTTTTTCCAGTTTTTCGGCATACGTCACCAGGGCTTCATCCTGCTTTTCCGCGCGCACGGTTCCGCTCTTTATCTGCTCCAGCACTTTAGCTAGGCCAACTGCGCCCAGCTGCGCCAGCTTGTCATGCAAATCGCTGGCTGTATCGTCAGGACCGATCAGGCATTCTTCCTTATGCAGCATATCGCCGGCATCGAGTTTTCGCACCATCCGCATGATCGTCACGCCGGTCTTTTCATCACCCGCCATAATGGCACGCTGAATAGGCGCCGCCCCGCGCCAGCGCGGCAGCAATGAACCATGCACATTGATGCACCCCAGGTGCGGCACGTCGAGCACAGCTTGCGTTAAAATCACGCCATAGGCGACAACAACCATAAGATCGGCGTTAAATGAGGCAATTTGGCGCAAATCCTCGTCAGTCTTCAGTGTATTCGGCTGAAAAACCGGAACACCGGCTTTTAGGGCCAGTTCCTTGACAGGGCTCGGGTGCAATTTGCGTCCTCTGCCGGCGGGACGGTCGGGCTGCGTATAAACGGCGCAAACCTCATGCTCCGAGTCCAACAGCATCTGCAGGGTTGGCACGGCAAACTCGGGCGTACCGGCAAAAATAATCTTCATGATCAGCTAAGTTCCATTTTATGTATTTTCTCAAGCTTTTTCTTGATGCGCTGCCGCTTTAGCGGCGAAATATAATCGACAAACAGTTTGCCATCCAAGTGATCCAGTTCATGCTGTACGCATACGGCCAGCAAATCCCTGGCTTCAAACTCAAACTGCTGACCGTCCCGGTTCAAGGCTCTTACCCGGATATGCTCGGCCCGTTTTACTTTTTCAAAAAAGCCGGGCACGGAAAGGCAGCCTTCTTCGGACTCCTCTACACCATCTTTTTCAATAATTTCTGGATTAATGAGAAATAGCGGCTGATTCTTTTCTTCACTGACATCAATAACGACAATCCGCTGATGCACGTTCACCTGGGTAGCGGCCAGACCCACGCCATGTGACTCATACATCGTCTCAAGCATATCATCGACTATTTTTTTGATCTGATCGTCGACCGTTTTGACAGCGACGGCTTTCTTGCGTAGCCGCTCATCCGGAAACTCGAGGATAGTTAAAATACTCAACAAACTCTCCACACTATAATAATTTAACGCTGGAATTCTATATGATTTTACATAGAATCAAAACGCCCTTTTTTATCCATTGATTACCGACGAACCTTATAGATTCCTCTTGGCTCCCCATGGGGCTGCATACCCTGTTGCAGTTTAGAAGATTTGTAAGGTCGGAACAGCATCAGCTATATGAAGCAGAAACCGGCCACTTTACACGCGCTTGATTGCGCCTGACAACAGCCCTACAAGATCACTTCCGGAATAAGCTATCTTATTGACTGATAGCCGAAAATTCTTCTTAGAGGAAATAAAGGCTTATCAAGTTCAATTTGAAAATAACTGACGGCCTTAATCTATTAATGACCTTATAGACAAACAAGCACACAGCGTCCGGCCGTCGGTTCATTTACAGCGCACATCAAACTATATTTCAATAAAGCATCAAGCTGAGCTAGAATTACAAGAAACAGTGTAAATTGCTTACACTGGATAATAATTATAAGAGCTTACGCTAAATGCTAAGACACAGCCTGCAAAGGCATGAAGTGGAGATAAAAACCCCGTCATGGCCACTCAATATTTACCTCCGGCAAGACCGCTTGCCTGGCAAATACTGCCAAAAATCATCCCTGATCAAAAGCTGCTGTTTCCCATGAGGCTTAATCAGTCCGCATGCATCCCAAGTCCAGCCGACATCGAAACCCGCACCTGCGCCAGATCCCTATCGCTTACATGGCGCCGGCCTGGATTCGCTCTGCACATATCGCTGGAATCGACACCCTCCATCCAATCAATCGGGACATCGAATGATCAACTTTGCCAGCCACTGTGAAATCCATCCGCCAAAATGGAATTCGAGCCAGTCTTAACTATTTATAAAATGCTAAATATCCGGCTATTCTCAATTTTCAAGCATCGGCCACAGAGCTGTTATCGTGCGCTGACATATCTGGCAGCATGGTTTACCTTCGCAGCGGTGCTCATGCCATGGTCGGGCTCGGCCTATGCCGCGAATCCAGCTATCGTCCCTTACAGCATGACCCATCAAGATACCCAACTCACCCGTGATGAGCTACGGGAAATATTTTTCGGGCGTCAAACTCGATGGCGCGATGGTTCCCCTCTCAGAGCCTTTGTACTGCCTGACCAACATCCCATGCACATCCGTTTTTCCAAGGAGGTATTAGGCGTTTACCCGTATCAATTACGCTCCGCTTGGGACCGGATGATCTACTCGGGAACCGGAACGCCCCCTTCGGTGGTGGAATCTCTCGAACAAATGAAAACACTTATCAAGGAGACGCCCGGTGCTATCGGTTATATCGAAAAATAGGAGACTATACTTGTCTATTCAAAGCACAGCCTTACGTTGCCGCGAAATCGTAATCGGTGTTATAACCCTGCTATTTGGATTCCCGCAACACGCGTCCGCACTGGAACTTGGCGTCGGTGACTGGCAGGCGCATGGTTTTGTGAGCCAAGGCTATACCTTGACTTCCGACTATAACTTCTTTGGCAATAGCCGAGGCGACGGAAGTCTCGACTTTACCGAAATCGGCGTCAACTTCTCGGGACATATTCAGCCCAACCTCCTGCTGGCGGCTCAAGGGCTTTATCGAAATACCGGCGGCTCGGACCGAGAAGACTTTCGTCTGGATTTTGCCAACCTGGACTACCATATTCCGCTAGGCGAACGGGCAACCCTGGGCATTCGAGCAGGCCGCGTCAAAAATCCATTCGGCTTATATAATGAAGCTCGGGACGTCGTCTGGACCCGACCTGTAGTGCTCTTGCCCCAATCGGTTTATCTGGACTCATTGGCGTTGCGCCAGGCCATGATTGCTTCGGACGGCGGAATTCTCTATGGCCGCTATGCCGCCGGAGACCATGCGTTGACGACTGAGTTCCTGGTTTCCGAGCCCCTGGATAATACCGGCGGAGCGGCTGAGTTCCTGGCCGGCATCCCGAATGTGCGCGGAGAATTTGAAGGCCGCCCCTTGCTCGTGGGACGCATGGGCTATGAATGGCAGGAAGGACGCTTCCGTCTGATGTTCAGCGCCGTGGATCTTGACCGCGACTTCAAATCCACCACGCCCGGCGTGTCATCCGGAAACATCCAAACCTTTTACCCGCTCGCTTCGGCGCAGCTGAACCTGGAGTCGTGGAGCTTCACCGGAGAATATGGCCGCATCACCAGCAAACGCAGTGGCTTTACACCAAACGGAGCAGTGTTGGAGAATACCTCGGAAAACTTTTATGTTCAGGCCCAGTACCGGTTTAAATCCGACTGGTCGGCTCTGCTGCGTTTCGACAGCTTTACAGCCGATGTCAATGACAGGAGCGGCCGGTACAATGCGGCAATAACCGGCCTGCCCAAGCACAACTTCTATGCCCGCGATCTAACCGCCGGCCTTCGCTGGGAATTTCAGCGCAACTGGCTCATGGCCGCGGAATATCATTCGGTTTGGGGCACCGCGTTGCTATCGCCGGTCGATAATCCCGGCTTAATGCAGAAAAACGGTCCGGAACGCTGGGATATGTTAACCATGATGATTTCCTACCGCTTTTAATATAAGGAAAACCGGCCAATCTACAGCCATGCGCGGAACAGAACCTGAGTCAAGCAATCGACGGTTTATCGGCCTTCAGTGGAAGAGCTTTCTATGGTTAAGCATTCTTCTGTTAAGTCTGAGCACGGCGTTTTACGCTCTGAATTATTACTCCCTGGTCTCCCAATTCCGGGCCCAACGCCAGGCCGAAGTGACTTCTCTGCGCCATCATATCCGGGGGTTATTCACCGGGAACTCTGACCGGCTCATCCGCCTTGGAGGGGCATTGGCCTCGGTCGCCAATCTGGGAGACGCGCTTTACCGACGCAACCCCAAACATATTGCCGCGGCAGTCGCTGACTATGCCAGTCTCAGATATGAGCTGGATTTACGGCAGATTGAACTCTATACCATCGATGCGAATCTTGTAGGCAGCTGGGTCCAGTCGGGAGCCGAAAAGCTGCCTGATGAATATGTCCGGCGCGCGATCAAGACAGTCAGAAAAGAAGAAAGGCCGTTATCGCTGCTATACTGCCAGCCCACATGCCTGATCTATGCATTCGTGCCAATTCTGTCTTCAGGCGAAAATGTCGGCGTTGTCGCGCTCGGGCAATCGATTGCGGATTTCGTTATCGACTTCCATTTGATTACCGGCACGGATATCGCCTTGGCGGTCCCGGCCAATGCCAATGTCGGATCCGAGTTGCCTCAGTGGGACGTAAAGATGGCGGCACTGACCGATGCCACCAGACTCACCGCCCTGCTGCAACATCTTTCCACGCTCTATCCCAATCCCTCGGAATTGGATCACGGACGATTAGTCACATGGAATAACGCGCACTATGACGTAAATCGGGTGCTATTGAATGAAATCATACCCGACCAATCCGGCTTCGTGGTTCTGATTTCTGATGTGAGCCAACGTCTGAATGATATTAGAACGGCGCTTCATGATGACATGTTGATCGCGATAGCCAGCATCCTGGCCGCGGAATTGATTCTGCTTTATCTGATAAGAGTGCCCCTGTGGCGTCTGGGCAAACTGACCCAGACCCTGCCGCTTCTCGCGCAGGGTGCCTATGATCAGGCTCGGAACCGTTTTTCCAGCCATCGAAGAAAAGCACGATTCCGCGATGAAATCGATTTTTTATATGACAGCGCCATTACCCTGTCTCATCAGCTTGAGGAAAACAGCCTCGCTTTAGCCGCAAAAAACAGTGAGCTCGCCAAAGAACGCGACTTTATCCAGGGCCTTCTGGCTTCAGCACAAGTTCTGGTCGTGACCCAGACACGGCACGGCATTATCCGGGACGGAAATCACTTCGCCGCCATGCTTACCGGGTACACTCCCCAGCAACTGTATGGCCGGCCCTTTGTCGATTTAATTGCCGATGATGATGCAAAGCAGGAAGTGCTCAAGAAACTGGAAGCGCTCTGCAACAATGGTCTGCGAAGGATGGAACATGAGCACGAACTGGTCTGCAAGGACAGGAAAAGACGCCGCATCGTCTGGGTGCATACCCTTCTACATCAAGAATATATCGACGGCACCGTGGTTCTTTCCGTCGGCCTGGATGTCAGCGAACGGGTGCAGGCGGAGACCCGTATGCGCTGGCTGGCCAATCATGACCCGCTGACTTCCCTAGCCAACCGGCATCGATTTATCGAGGATTTGACGCGCGCTTATGAGGAAACCGTGCGTACCGGAGACACAGCGGCGCTTTTGGTTTTCGATCTGGACCACTTCAAGGAAGTCAATGATACCAGCGGCCATGCCGCCGGCGACGCATTGCTCTGCATGGTCGCCGATGAATTGCGGACCAGAGCGCGCAGCTCGGACATCATCGCCCGACTGGGAGGCGACGAATTTGCCATGTTGATGCCGCAAACGGATAGTTACGGCGCCGAAACTTTTGCCATACATCTGAACAAACGCCTCACGAGCACGCCATTTGTTTTCGGCGACAAGCGCTACAGGATAGGCGCCAGTATCGGCATTGCCTTATTACCCCAACACGGCACAAATATTCAGGAAGTCATCGCCAATGCCGATTTGGCCATGTTTGAAGCCAAAAGAGCGGGGCGTTCCTGTGCCCGCATTTTTGCGGATGATCAGAAACAATTGCAAATGCTCACGCAAAATGTCTATTGGAAGGATGTTCTCATCCAGGCCATGGCAAATGAACACTTGTTTTTTTATTACCAGCCGGTGGTAGAGGCTGCAACGGGAAAAACCGTGCACCACGAAGCGTTGCTTCGGTTGAAAATGGCGGATGGAAGAATTGCCTTGCCGGACGAGTTCCTTCCGTCCGCTGAACGAGCCGGATTCAATTATGACATAGACTGTTATGTAGTCCGGGCCACCCTGAAAATACTCTTAAGCGATTCAAAAAAACGCCTGTCCATCAACCTTTCGACCGCCGCGTTAAACCATTCGGGCTGGACGGAGATGCTGGCCCAGGCAGTTAACCACCAACACTTGGCGCCTGACCGGCTGATTTTCGAAATCACCGAAACCGCTGTGATCACCGATATGGAAAAAGCCCGGCAAATTACCGATGCAGTAACCTCTCTAGGGTTTCGGTTCGCGGTTGACGATTTTGGCTCGGGTTTCAGCTCACTGTATTACCTGAAGCACCTGCCGGTGGATTATGTAAAGATTGACCGATCGCTGATAAAGGATATTGTCACCGACAAAGGGGACCGAGACTTTGTCCGGGCGATTACGTCGATGATCCATGCCTATGGCAAGAAGATTGTCGGCGAAGGGGTTGAAGATGGCGAGACACTCGCACTACTCAGGGATATGGGGGTGGACCTGATCCAAGGGTTCTATATCAGCCATCCCCGCAAGGACTGCAGCGCCTCCTTGGTAAAAGCGCTACCTGACTGTACCCATGGTTAAGCACACAGCATCAGCGATCCGCAACCGCGGCTGTTTACTGACCAACCTTTAAGAATCACCATAACTATGGATATTTTATGATGCAAAATTTCACTATTCCCAGTATTTATTGTCCTTTTCCTTCTGCCATCAGTCCCCATGCAGAATCGATACACAGACATACTCTCGACTGGGTGCGGCAATTTGATCTGGTGACCAACGACAAGGCATTTAAACGTCTGCGGGCGTCCAAATTCGGATGGTTGGCCGCGCGCGCCTATCCGAATGCGCCACAGGATCGGCTTGAAATCATTTCGGATTGGAATACCTGGCTATTTATCATCGATGATCAATGCGATGAATGGGGCCTGGGCAAGAATCCGGAACAACTCGCGGCCTTGCATGCCAGATGCCTGGAAATACTTTCCGGCCGCAATCCCGGCAGCGAGGAAGCGGCGCTGGTTTATGCATTACATGATATCCATGCGCGCATCAGTGCAATAATGCCATTGTCATGGCGGACACGCTTTGTTCAGAGTGCGGCTGAGTATTTCGAATCCACCGTCTGGGAAGCCCGAAACAGGTCTCAAAGTCTCTGGCCCGATGCCTCGACTTATATATTGATGCGTCCCTATACGGGCGGGCTTTATACGGATATCGATTTAATCGATCTGACAGAAGGCATCACCCTGCCCCTGGCGGTCCGAAAGCACCCCCGCATCATGGAGCTTGCGGTGATGACCAATAATGTGGTCTGCTGGTCCAATGATATTATTTCACTGCAAAAGGAATTCAATCACCAAGACATGCACAATCTGGCCTTGATTTTCCATCACCATCAGGCCATTGATCTTCAAGAGGCCATTGATCAAGTGTCCAGGCTGATTGAAAACGAAGTACGCCAATTTATCGCCTTGGAAAAATCCCTGCCCAGTTTCGGTGCCGATCTCGACCGCGACGTAAAAAGATTCATAGCCGTCATGCGCGCCTGGATGCGCGGCAACCTGGACTGGTCCTTTGAGTCCGGCCGCTATCTGCCGGCCAAGGAAACCGAACCCTTGTTAACTTAGGAACGGGAATGAAACAGGACCCGCGTGAGGCAGGATTTCTGTTCCTGTTCAACGACTGCATGAACAGGAAATGATCCCGTCATTTCTCTGCATTCACCCCATCCATGGGGCTCATGCAGTCGTGCTCACGCCCCTTGCCTACATCCCTGTAGGCAACGCTGAAGAGGGGGCGAAAAGCCCCGTCAGCTACGAGCGTTATAAAATTCACGTTCCTTAATACCTGTTCAGAAATGCCTTTGCTCCCCGTCGAAGGCGATAATTGCATGAACCATGCCGCCCGGCATTAGGGCTTTAACGGAAACTGCATGATGGCACTAGTGCTTAGTCAGTCTTGATCTGACGAGTAAAATTTGCAGAGTATTCATAGAGTGTGAATAGTGCGAATAAATTCGTACCTACAATTTACCCGCCTTAATTAAATTGACTGACTACTAGTCGGGCCTGTGACGCGTCCTGATACATACCCGTAACCTACCCTGGAAATGATAAGGCGGCCTGATGATGCCCTCCGCAATCGCACAGTCCCTTAATCATCATTACAAAGCCCCTATCCCTAAAACTGGCCGCTCGGCACACTTTCGAGGCTCAATAAACACATTGAAAGCGGAATCAGGCGTCTTAAAAAAATCAACAGCTTAGGTTTTGCCTAGATTTCTATATGAATTCATCTAAACTTTGGATTCAGACCGACTTAAAAGACCTTTCAGGAATCAATATGGCTTTTCGAACACTTTTTGGATGTATAGTCACTCTCTCCATCAGCCTGAGCGCATGGGCCGACGAGATAAAAATAAACCCGTCTCACCCTGACCAATACACGGTGGTCAAGGGGGATACGTTATGGGATATATCCGGTAAATTTTTGGCGCATCCCTGGCAATGGCCCGAGCTGTGGAGTTACAACTCCCAGATCCAGAATCCGCATTTGATTTATCCTGGTGACACGGTTTATTTTTCCATGGTCAACGGCAGACCACAGCTCAGCCTGTCCAGACCAAGTGATTTCGGTACGCAACAACAATCACCGTGCGTATTGCAAGAACAGGCGATTAAAAACGGACGCCGGGACTTTGCGGTTTCCGGCAATGGAAAACTGGCGCCCTGCATTCGCGAAACCGATCAGGAACAGGCGATCAAATTATTACCGATGGATGTCATAGCCCCATTTTTAACCTCTCCACGGGTGGTCAGCGAAAAAGAACTGGTTGAGGCGCCTTACGTCGTTGATTTCGCCGGCGAGCATTTACTGGCGGGCACCGGCGACAGGCTTTATGTTCGCGCGATCCCGGAGCCTGAAACGCTGTCATATACCGTTTACAGAAAAGGAGATGTTTATATAAGCCCCGAAACAGGCGAGCTTTTAGGTTATGAAGCGAAATACATCGCCGATGCCACCTTGCAGCAAGAAGGCGATCCTGCTACGCTATTAATCAATAAAGTGGCCAGCGAGATTCGCATGGGTGACCGGCTGATGTCCAATCCAGAAGAGGAACTTACCTTAACCTATTTTCCCCGGCCGCCCGAAGACAGTATAAAAGGCAGCATTATCAGCGTGCTCGACGGTGTGTCTCAAATTGGACGCTATAACGTTGTGGTGATTGACAAGGGGACGGCTGACGGTCTTCTGCCCGGTCACGAACTGGATATCTATCAAAAAGGCAGAATTACTCTGGATCCGTTCAGCGCCATCCAAAACGACGCCGTTAAACTGCCCGATGAGATTGCCGGCACACTCATGGTTTTCCGTCCTTTTGAGCGCATCAGTTATGCGCTGGTCATGAGGGCCACACGTAACATTCATGTTCTAGATAAAGTCCAAACCCCCTGAATACGCCTACTTGCCAAACTGACAATGCTATCAAATACTGGCTTGCGCTTTTGCGCACGCCAGGCGTTGGCTGCAGAACATTTCTAAAGCTGCTCAAAACGCATAAGCCCGAGCAGCTGTTTGCGGAATCCTCATCGACACTTGCGGCTTTAGGGTTAAAAAACGCCATTATCGAGTCCATAAGAAATCCGGACTGGACGGCTATCGACTACGACCTGGCATGGCTGGAACAAGCCGATAGCCATGCCATTACCCTGGATGACGCACGCTACCCCGCTTCCTTAAAGGAAATCGCCGATCCGCCGCCTATCCTGTTTGTGCGTGGCAACCCCGAGCTTTTATCACTGCCGCAGATCGCCATGGTCGGCAGCCGCAATCCCTCCGTTTCAGGGCTGGAAACAGCCAGAGGCTTTGCCAGAACGCTGAGCCGGCACGGCTTTATCATTACCAGCGGCCTGGCTTTGGGCATCGACGCCGCCAGTCACCGCGGCGCACTTGATGCATATGGTTTTACTATTGCTGTAGCAGGCACCGGGCTGGATCGCGTCTATCCGGCCAGGCATAAGGATTTAGCAACCGAAATCGTCAAAACCGGCGCCATGGTTTCAGAGTTCCCGCCGGGCACTTTGGCCAAGGCCGACCATTTTCCCCGGCGTAACCGCATCATCAGCGGGTTATGCCAGGGACTGTTGGTCGTGGAAGCGGCCAGACAAAGCGGTTCATTGATCACGGCCAGAATGGCGCTGGAGCAGAACCGCGAGGTGTTTGCCATTCCAGGCTCCATTCACAATCCGCTGGCCCGGGGCTGCAATGCGCTGATCCGCGAGGGGGCAAAACTTGTCGAAACCACGCAGGATATTCTGGAAGAATTACATCAATACAATCAACAAGATGACCACTCGACACCGGCACCCATGCAAACAACACTTGACCTGGAGCAGCAAACATTATTGAATCTCGTCATGTTCAGCCCAACTTCTATCGATATGCTGGTTGAAAATACCGGGCACTCCGTTGAAGTCATTTCATCAATGCTACTGGTTTTGGAACTGCAAGGTTATATAGAGGCGACTGCTGGTGGTTGCTATACACGCATAAAATAAACAGCACATACCTATGAAAGAAAATATTTTTGATGTCCTGATGTACTTATTTGAAAACTATATGGAAGATGAGATCGAAATTCTTCCGGACAGCGATATCATCAGAACCGAATTAATGGAAGCGGGTTTCGAACAGGTCGAGGTTAACAAAGCGTTCGACTGGCTTGAATCGCTCAGTCTCCAGCGCGCCATTCAATCGACCACATCACCCGCTTTCCGTATCTTCTGCAGCGAGGAACAGGAAAAGCTCGACCTGGAATGCCGCAATCTGCTCATGTTTCTGGAACATAACGGCATTTTGAATTCGACTAATCGCGAGATAGTCATCGACCGAGCCATGGCACTGGAAAATGAAGAAATATCGCTGGAAAAACTGAAATGGATAGTGTTGATGATATTGTTAAGTCAACCGGATGAAGAACTGGCCTTCTCCAGAATGGAGGATATCGTCTATGATCTCGTCCCGACTTATTTACATTAACACTGACCCGCTCGCATTATTATTAAATGAGTAAAAATCTTGTCATTGTAGAATCGCCTGCAAAAGCCAAAACCATCGAAAAATATTTAGGTAAAGATTTCCAGGTACTCGCCTCGTATGGGCATGTAAGGGACCTCGTCCCCAAGGAAGGCGCCGTCGACCCCAGCCACGACTTCGCCATGAAATACGAAGTCATCGAGCGCAATCTACGCCATGTCCAGGCCATCAGTAAAGCCCTTAAAACCGCCGATGCCTTATATCTTGCGACCGACCCGGACCGGGAAGGAGAAGCGATCTCCTGGCATTTGCTCGAGCTGCTGAAAGACAAAAAACTGCTGAAAGACAAGCCGGTGCACCGGGTCGTTTTTCATGAAATCACTAAAAAGGCCGTTACCGACGCCATCGCCCATCCCGAGCAGCTGGCCACCAACCTGATCAATGCCCAGCAGGCCCGCCGCGCGCTTGATTATCTGGTCGGCTTTAAGCTGTCGCCGCTGCTGTGGAAGAAAATCCGCCGCGGCTTATCGGCGGGCCGCGTGCAAAGCCCGGCCTTACGCATGATCGTCGAGCGCGAGCAGGAAATCGAAGCCTTCAAATCGCGTGAATATTGGACCGTTGACGCCCTGCTGACCGCGCACGAGCAGGCCTTCAAGGCCAAATTGACGCATTTTGCCGGCGAAAAGCTGAGCCAGTTCAGCATCGATAACGAAACGCGTGCCGAACAAGTCAAACAGGCGCTGCTCGGTGCGGCGGACGGACAATTGCTGGTTGCCAAGCTGGAAAAGAAGCAGCGCAAACGCAACCCGGCACCGCCCTTCATCACCTCGACGCTGCAACAGGAAGCGGCCCGCAAACTGGGATTCACGACCAAGCGTACCATGATGGTCGCGCAACAGCTCTATGAAGGCATTGATATCGGCGGCGAAACGGCCGGCCTGATCACTTACATGCGTACCGACTCGGTGAATCTGTCGCTGGAAGCGGTCGATGAGATTCGCGCGCTGATCGCGGAAAATTACGGTGCCAATAACGTGCCCAAGGAACCGCGCCAGTTCAAGACCAAATCGAAAAACGCGCAGGAAGCGCACGAAGCCATACGCCCGACCTCCGCGCGCCACCTGCCCAATCAGATAAAAAACTATTTAAGCGCCGAACAGTACAAACTCTACGACCTGATCTGGAAACGCACCATCGCCTGCCAGATGATCCATGCGACGATCAACATGGTCGCGGTCGATTTAAGCTGCGGCGACGGCCAGCACATTTTCAGGGCAACCGGCTCCACGATCGCCAGTCCCGGCTTCATGTCCGTTTATCTGGAGGGCATGGACGACACAACCGAAGGCGATGACCAGGAAAGCTACCTGCCGCCGCTGGAAGAAGGCCGCCCCGTGCCGCTAAACGATATCATCGCCGCGCAACACTTTACCGAGCCGCCGCCGCGCTATGGCGAGGCCAGCCTGGTCAAGGCGCTGGAAGAGCATGGCATCGGCCGGCCGTCGACCTATGCTTCGATCATTTCGACGCTGCAAAACCGCGAGTACGTCACGCTGGAAAACAAACGCTTCCATCCGACCGATGTCGGCCGTATCGTCAACAAGTTTCTGACCGAACATTTCACCAAGTACGTCGATTATGACTTTACGGCCCGGCTGGAGGATGATCTCGATGCCGTGTCGCGCGGCGAAAAAGACTGGATTCCTTTGATGCATGCCTTCTGGGATCCCTTCAACACGCTCATTCATGAGAAAGAGGAAAGCGTCCAGCGCAAAGACGTCACGCAGGAGGCCATCGACGAGAAATGCCCCGAATGCGGCAGTCCCCTGTCGATCCGGCTGGGCCGGAACGGCCGGTTTATCGGTTGCACGAACTATCCGACCTGTTCTTATACACGCAATCTGAATGACGACAAGGCACCTGACGAGCCTGAAGTCATAGAAGGCCGTACCTGCCCTAAATGCGGCCTGCCGCTGGTGATCAAATCGGGCCGCTATGGCAAATTCATCGGTTGCAGCGGCTATCCCAAATGCCGCCATATCGAACCGTTGGAAAAGCCTTTGGACACGGGCGTTGAATGCCCTAAATGCAAAAAAGGCAACATCCTTAAACGCAAATCCAAAAGCAACAAGGTATTCTATTCCTGCTCGGAATACCCGAAATGCGATTACGCCTTATGGAACGCGCCGATCGCGGAAAGCTGCCCCGAATGCAATTGGCCGATTCTGACCGTCAAAGTCACGAAACGGCACGGCGCGGAAAAAGTCTGTCCGCAAAAAGACTGTAAGTATGCAACGCCTTATGAAGGCGATCCGGCCGATGCCGAGGGGCCTAAGGAAGGCAAACCATAATGATAAGACGCCGAGAGCCAGGCTGAGTTGACGCTCGGCAAAACCCGACCTGCCGCCAATTCCCATGCCTTATCACTCCGACTTTAAAATCAGAAACGCCGTCCGCCACATCAAAGCCGGAGAGGTCATCGCCTACCCGACGGAAGCGGTTTACGGCCTGGGCTGCGATCCGCTCAACGAAAGCGCGGTCCTGTCCTTGCTCGCCATAAAACAGCGCCCTGTCGACAAAGGCCTGATCCTTATCGCTTCCTCATTAGCGCAACTGCAACCCTATCTGGCCTTGGATCAGGCGATGCTCGATCGCATCGCACCGACCTGGCCTGGCCCTGTCACCTGGGTAGTTCCGATCCAACCCTGGGTGCCCGCCTGGCTGACCGGAGCGCATGATTCGCTGGCGGTCCGGGTCACCGCCCATCCGATTGCCCGCCGGCTGTGCGCCTGCCATGGCGGCCCCATTGTCTCGACCAGTGCCAATGCCAGTACCAAACCTGCCATCAGGCAGGCCCGCAAGCTGGTGCGGGCTTTTTCAGGCAGCGGCATTTTCATCCTGCAAGGCCCCATAGGCGGCCTGCAACAGGAAACGGCTATTTATGACGCCGTCAGCGGAAACCGTCTGCGATAAACGCCCTGCTGCCAGCTGAAATTTTGTTCAGGATTGCAGGCCACGCCTCAACCCAACAGCACTGATGATTAAAATCGTCATAGACGATGACTTGCGCGCCATTGCGGGCTTTGACGAACGTTGCGCTGATAAACGGCGGCACATTATCATCCTTGCCACCGGCCAGATGGAATTGACGGATGTCCGGCGACAGCGCGGGCTCGACTGCCGGATTTAACGAATCGCTGATCGGCAGATAACCGTGGAATTCGCTCCAGGCCTTGATATCGAGATTGGCCGCCACCGTCACGACGGCCTTGACCTTCTCAACATAAGGCGCAATCAGCACAGCCAGCGTGCCGCCGCCGCTGTAGCCGATCAGTACGACTTCGGTAAAACCGGAGGTTTCAAGCCAGCGATTCAAGGCCGCCGCCATGCTTGCAACGACCGGTCTTGCATAGCGGTGCGAGGTCCAGAATTTATTGGAGCAGGCATCCGTCTGGCTAAAACCGTGATAACAGGGCCGGCCCAACAGGATGGAGGGCGCGCTATCCTGCGCCATCAGTTTCAGAATCATCGGATTGCGCGCTGTCGGGTCCTCCGCGATCCAGCGCTTTTGAAGCCAGGGAGTGCCGTCGCCGTCCAGATAAACATGCAAGGTTTTATCTGCCGCACCTTCACCGACACCGGCATGGCTATAGATGCGATGCGCGAACCGTTCGGTTCTGATCGTCAGCTCATCAAACCCCAGGCCGCGTGCCGCACCGGCAAAACGCTCGGAGGGCGTCGCACAAGCGCTTAACAAGAGCATAGACAGCCAGACAATACGGCGCATGTTATACGGCCAGATCTCTGATTCTGATATGGGTCAGGTCTTTATTGTTTGCCACCAGGGCGGCGCAGCGATCCTGTCCCAGGTCAATATCACGCACACGCCATGCCGAAACGGGGCCATATTCCTCAGGCAGGCTTAAAAACGCTACCGGATGCACGGGATTAATGACGCACCTACTCAAGCCCAGCCCCAGTCCCCGCCCTGTCGCCTTGACAAACGCTTCCTTGCGGGTCCAGAAACGGTAAAATTCGCGTGTCTTCATGGCTTCGGGCAATGCATGCCAATAAGCCGCTTCTTCATCGGCCAGGCATTTGTGAACCAGATCGGTCAAACTGGGCCTGTCTTTACAGATTTCGATATCGATGCCCAATTGACAATTCCAGCCCAGAGCCATGACCAGATACGGACCTGAATGGGACAGATTGAATGCCAGTTGCGGATAATCGATCAGATAAGGCTTGCCGTGCTCGCCCTTGCCGATCCGGACAGTTGCCGGATTTTCACGCAGATAATCCGCCAGCAACAGCCTTGTGCGCCCATGCACTTCGACATAGCGTCGATGTATGGCAGGGTTTTTTATACTATCGGCATGCGCCTGCTCGGCCTCATCCAATAAAGGGAGATAGCACTGATAGTACCGCTCATCCGTGGAAATAAGTCCCTGCCAAATATCGACAGTGTCCGTATTCGACATGCCGGCTATCTCAAACTGAAAACACTGGCACGCCCCTCACCGCGCGGATCGCTGGCCGCCGTCAGCGTATGCGTGGTTTTATCCTGCATCACGGCCTGCATATTGCCGTAGCGATAACGCGCTTCCTCCAACTGATGGCCACGCTCCGACAGGCTCTTGATCTCATCGGCGGTCATGGCCTCTTTTTCGTATTGAATCACGTCGGGAATAAACTGGTGATGAAAGCGCGGCACGCGAACCCACGAATCCGGGCCATTGCCGTCGGCAAAATCCAACGCGCCCAGCAACACCATCGAGATAATGCGGCTGCCGCCCGGCGTGCCGAGCACGGCGATGCGCCGCCCGTCCTCCAGGAACACCGGCGTCATGCTGGACAGCATGCGTTTGCCCGGCGCGATGGCATTAGCCAGGCCGCCGACCAGCCCATACACGTTCATGGCGCCCGGCAGACTGACGAAATCGTCCATTTCATCATTCAGCACCACGCCGGTGCCGGCCGCAACCATTCCGGCGCCGAACGGGAAATTAACGCTGAGCGTGGCCGCGACGCGGTTGCCTTCGGCATCGATGATGGAAAAATGTGTGGTATGCGGGCCATCAGGCGCCTCCGCCATATGCCCGGACAGCATCGCGCTCGGCAGTGCCTTATCGGGGCGCAGGCTGCTTCTTAATCCGGCCGCGTAATCTTCGTTCAGTAAGCGCCGGATGGGCATGTCGACAAAATCCGCATCACCCAGATACAGGGCCCGGTCATGATAAGCCCGGCGCATGGCCTCGGCTATCAAATGCTTGCGCGTGACGCTTTCCACCTGCTTCAAATCATAGCCGGACAGAATGTTCAAGGCCTCGATCAACCCGATCCCGCCCGCTGAAGGCGGCGCCGCGCCGGTGATTTTTATTCCGCGATACCAGCCTCTGACCGGCTCCCGCTCGACCACTTGATAATCGGCCAGATCCTGCAATGTCCAGATACCGCCGGCCTTTCTGACGCTGCCTACCAGTTTTTCGGCTACCTCACCGTCGTAGAACCCCTCCCGGCCGTCTTCGGCCAGACGGCTCAAAGTATTAGCCAGATCAGGCTGGCGCAACATCGATTTATAGGCCGGCACAGCGCCGTTATCGAGAAACAACCGGGCCGCTTCCGGGTCTTTTTTCATTACCTCGATTCTGAATTTGAGCAACTTGCGGTGTCTCTCGCCGATGGCAAAGCCATCGCGCGCGTAGCGAATTGCCGGTGCCAGGCTTTGCGCCAGCGGCAGGCGCCCGTATTTTTCCGACAGATGCGCCAGCGCCGCCGGCATGCCGGGTATGGCGGCCGCCAGTGCGCCGTCGACCGATAATCGCGATATCACTTTGCCGCTGTTATCGAGAAACATGTCGCGATGGGCCGCCAGCGGCGCTTTTTCGCGCCCGTCTATCATTGTCTCAAAGCCGTCATCGGCTCTGTGCAACAACCAGAAACCGCCGCCCCCCAACCCCGAACCGGACGGCTCGACCACGGCCAGCGCGGCACTGACCGCGACTGCCGCATCGAACACATTGCCCCCCTGGTTAAGAATTTCAAAACCGGCCTCGGTTGCCAAAGGGTGTGCACTGGCAATGGCGGCCTTGCCGTCGGCATAAACCTGCGTTCCCCAAAAAACCGCCATTAAAACCAACGTTGCACAACTGTTTTTTAACATCTTTTCCCCTGATCGAATTGTAATTGATGAATGAAATGACTTATTTTTTTGATTAAACCACAGGGCATCCCCAGGTCACAGTAATAAATCAGCTTAGTCCATGGCCCTTCGAAACCCGACGACTGGACGGTCTGTCTTCATTGCATCGACTGAATGCGCGTTTGCTCATATTGTGCCGTAACTACCATGTGTGTTATACATTAAGGTGCCTTAATTTTTTAATCAAAATGAGGCAGTAATAATTCTAAACATAAACATACAAGGATCTGCTGTTATGAAATTGAAATATACTACTGTTTTAGTTGGCGCTTTTGCTCTTTGCCTGAGCGCTCAATCCAATGCGACGGAACATCATACAGCGCAAGCGCTGGAACATTCCGCAATGGCAACCGCGCATGGACAGGATGGTCATCCGGACCAGCTGCTCAAGCATGCCGAAGAAGGTTTGAAGCACGCTGAAGCCGCGGAAAAAGAACACGCCGAAGCCCATAAACATATGACCGAAGCGGTTAAACATTTAAAAGAATCCATAGAGCATGCCAAGAAAGGTCATGCCGATGTAGGTACCAAACATGCCGAAGAAGCGATGGTGCATATGCGTCAATCCATTGGCCAATAAGAAAACCCAGCAATGGTGAAAGCGGGTGCAATCCAGTTATTGCACCCGCTTTTTTGTCTGTCCTTATAAATTCTGCTGGTTACCAACACCTGCCTGATAAAAAGCTTATTTCTCTATGTCAGATAAAAAATATACGCTCGGCTTTATCGGTATCGGCTTGATGGGCAAGCCGATGACTTTACGTCTGCTCGATGCCGGCTTTAAGGTCAACGTCTGGAACCGCAGCCCCGAGAAGCTGGTCCCGGTCACCGAAGCCGGCGCACTGGCCCAGGACACAATCGCTGACCTGGTCCAGGCCTCCGATGTCATCATCCTGTGCCTGGCCGATACGGCCGCGGTCGAATCCGTTGTTAACAACGCTATTCTGGCCAGCGGTTCGGCCGGCAAATTACTGATAGACCTGTCCAGCATTCATCCCGAAACGACACGGCAGCTGGCTGCGGCAGTGCATGAAACCTGCGGCATGGGTTGGGTCGATGCGCCAGTCTCGGGCGGTGTCGCCGGCGCCCAGCAAGGCAATCTCGCAATCATGGCCGGCGGCAGCGCTGAAAATATTGAAATTGCGCATTATGTGCTGGCGCCGCTGTGTCAGCAGTTGACGCATATGGGCGATGTCGGCAGCGGCCAGATGACCAAAATATGCAATCAGATGATCGTCAGCTGCAATGTCATGGTCATCGCCGAAATGATGGCGCTGGCGAAACAGGCCGGCGTCGACGCCGAAAAAATCCCGGCCGCGCTGGCCGGCGGCTTTGCCGACTCCAAACCGTTGCAGATCGTCGGCCCGGAAATGGCGGCCGGGACGTTTGAGCCCGTTAAATGGCGCGTCAAAACGTTGCTGAAAGACCTGAACATGGCGGTCGACGTCTCGACCCGGCAAGGCAATGCCGTGCCGATGTCGGCCCTGGCCGCGCAACTGATGCAATTGCATGGGCGGCAGGGTTTTCTTGAGCAGGACCCGTCCACGTTAATCAAGCTGTTCGACAAAGCCGATGCTTAACTTTACCGCCAACCTGAGCCTGTTGTTTACCGAAGCCGAACTGGTCGATCGCTTTGAGGCGGCCAGACAACAAGGCTTTTCCGCCGTCGAGATCCAGTTTCCGTATGGGCTGGAGGCAGAAACGCTGCAAAAGGCGCTGACTGAGGCCGGACAAAAGCTGGTGCTGTTCAATGTCGATGCCGATGATCTGTTACAGGGTGGCGAAGGACTGGCCTGCGTGCCGGAAAAACAGACTCGGTTCCGGCAGGCGATCGCGCAAACGCTCGCTTATGCCAAGGTGCTGAAGCCGGTCGCGATCAATGTGCTGCCGGGGCGCTGCCTTAATCAAAGCCGGTTGTCGGAGTATCTGCAAACCTTTAGGGAAAATCTGTGTTTTGCCGCCGATGCCTTTGCACCGTTGGGCATCAAAACGGTTTTTGAAGCGATCAACACGCACGACATGCCCGGCTTTATTATCCATAGCAGTGCGCAGATGCTGGCTGTGCTGGATGAACTGAACCGCCCCGACCTGCTCATGCAGTACGACATTTATCACATGCGGATGATGGGCGAAGAGCCGGCCGGATTTATTGCCGAGCATGCGGGCAAAATTGGCCATATCCAGTTCGCCGACTGTCCCGGACGGGCTCAGCCCGGCACTGGAGGGATCGATTTTGAACCGATTTTTTCGGCGATTGAAAATTCGGGCTATCGGGGCTGGGTAGGCGCCGAATACAAGCCGACAGGGACGACTGCGGACAGCCTAGACTGGTTTTTAAGAGGTGAAGATCACGCCGATAAAACAGCGTGATCTTCGCGATGGATACGAATCTTATTGTGTCAGTTTTAAATATTTCTGGTACAGACTGTCTTTATCCTCGACATGCTTGGGATCTTTGTCGATGCAGTCGACCGGACACACCTCTATGCATTGCGGCACATCGTGATGGCCTACGCATTCGGTGCACATTTCAGGATTGATGACGTAGATGTCCTCGCCCTGGGAAATAGCGCCGTTTGGGCACTCGGGTTCACAGACATCGCAATTGATGCATTCATCACTAATAATAAGGGACATACTTACTCCTAACTAAACTTCCCAATTAAATGTTGTAACACAAGTTCAGGGACAAAACTCGACACATCGCCTTTCAGCTGCGCGATCTCTCTGATCATGCTTGAAGAAATAAATTCATATTGTTCGGCCGGTGTTAAAAAAACCGTTTCAAGATCCGGCGCCAGACGCCGGTTCATGCCGGCCAGCTGAAATTCATATTCGAAGTCGGAAACCGCGCGCAAGCCTCTTAAAATCACATGCGCACCCTGCTGTTTGGCGCATTCGACCAATAGATTGTCAAACCCGATCACCTCGACATTCGCATATTCGGTCGTCACGCCTTGCGCCAGCGCGACGCGCTCTTCAATCGAAAACAACGGCGATTTGCCGCGGTTGACGGCGACTGCGACGATGATTTTGCCATAAAGCTTGGAGGCCCTGGCAATTAGATCCAGATGGCCGTTGGTGATGGGATCGAATGTGCCGGGATAGATCGCGGTAATATTCATATGACAGCTGTAAAAAACTGCCCATTTTATATCAAGATCATGCCTTGAAAAAATAAATCAGCCTAATCGTTCGAATAAATGATAGCCGACCTCGCCCGCGGCTTTGCTTTTCAGGCACTGCCAGTTAGCCGGCATGCCGGTAAGATCGAGCTTGCGCTCCGTTTCGACATAGATTTTGGCATGGGCTGACAGCCAGCCTTTTTCTTCCAGCCACTGACAGGTTTGTACCGCCAGACCCTTGGCGAACGGCGGATCCATGAACACGATATCGAATGCTTCGGCATCGCCGGCCAGATAGCGCAAGACATCCATTTGCACAATCCTGATCTGGCCGGCGGCCAGCGCGACTGCGTTCTCCTTTAAGCTGCGGCAGGCCTGGGCGTTATCTTCCACCTGTATAACCGAGGCGGCACCCCTGGACGCCGCCTCGAATCCCAGCGCGCCGCTGCCCGCATATAAATCCAGGCAGCGTTTGCCGATGATCTCGCCTTGCAGCCAGTTGAACAGCGTTTCCCGAACTCTTGCCGGTGTCGGCCTTAAGCCGGGTTGGTCGACGAAGTTTAATTGCCGGCTACGCCATTCTCCTCCGATGATTCTGAGCTTATTTTTCACTTTTCGCCTGATTTCCGCCCACCGTAACGGTTTGCAGCAATTGCGGATCGATGCGGCGTTTAAACGCATCACGGATCGAAGCGGCTGTCACCTGCTCAACTTTTTGCTGGAACGTATCCAGATAATCCAGCGGTAGCTCATAAAAACCGATCATGGCTACATAATTGACCAGTTCCTTGTTGGTATCGAAACGCATCGCGAAACCGCCGGTGATATTTTTCTGGGCAGCCGTCAGCTCGGTTTCTGTCGGCCCCTTCTCGATGAACTCCTGCAGAGTTTTATTGAGCACTTCCAGCGCTTCCTGGGTCTGGTCATTACGTGTTTGCAGGCTCATTACAAACGGCCCCTTTCTGAACATCGGCATGAATGAGCTGGATGCGCTGTAGGCCAGCCCCCGTTTTTCCCTGATTTCATTAAAAAGCCTGGACACCAGAACGGCTCCGCCCAGAATATGATTGCCGACAAACAGGTCGAAATAATCGTCATCCTTGCGGTAAGTGCCGGGCATGCCCGCCAGCACATGCGTTTGCGAGGAAGGAAAGTCGGTATGCCGTTGCGTCGCTTTCAGCGGCATCGTCACTTCTGGCAGCGGCTCGGGTTTTTGTCCTGCCGGCAGATCGGCAACCAGTCTTTCCGCCGTTTGTTCCGCCTGCTTTCTGTTCAAATCGCCGACTATCACGACAATGGCGTTGGCAGCCACATAGTATTTCCGGTAAAACTCGCGCAGATCATCGGCATTAAAACCGCTCACGGTTTCAATGATTCCATCACTGGGATGCGCATAAGGGTGATCCCCGTAGATAGCCTTGTAAAAGGCGATACGCGCTATTTGAGCCGGTGATTCTTCGCGTTGTTTCAGCGCGGCCAGGGTTCGGCTTTTTTCACGTTGAAAATCAGCTTCGTTGAAAGCCGGTCTGGTTAGAATGGCCTGCAGCGTTTCCAGCGCTTTATCGAATAGTTTTTGATCGGTCAATGTGCGCAGCGATACCCAGGCCATGTCATCGGAAATGCCCGATCCTACAACCGCGCCGACGCTTTCAAAACGTTGCGCGATTTCATCGGCATTCCAGTCGCCGGCCCCGGTATCCAGTAACGCCGATGTCAGCGCCGCAATACCCAACTGGGCGCCGTCGCGCGCGCTGCCGGCATCAAAGGCAACCTGAATATCGGCCATCGGCAAGCCTTCGGTTTGGACATAATAAACCCGGCTTCCCTGGGCCGTTTGCCAGTGTTCTATCTTGGCCGCCGACCAGACCGTCTGACTGAACAATAAAAAAACGAGACTTATCAAACTAGCGCGCATCATGCTCTCCTTGGGTTGTTGGGCTGACTTTGTTTTCGTTGATTGGCTGAGGTTCCAGGTAAGCGATATTCAGCCGGTCTTTAATCAGATATTTACGGGCGACCTCACGCACCTGCTCCGCCGTCACCTGATTGACCTTATCGACATATTCGTCCACTTTCTGCCAACCTAGTCCGACCGTTTCGGTCATGCCCAACTGCATGGCCTGGTAGAACATCGAATCACGCTCGTAAACGTCGCTGGCCAATACCTGCGCCTTGATGCGCTGCAGTTCTTCTTTACTGATCAATTCGTTTTGCAGTTTGGTTACTTCCTCCATCAACGCCGACTCCAGGTCTTCCACCGTCTTACCTTGGGCCGGGGTCGCCTCCAGTACGAACAGGTCCGATAACCGGGATGTCAGATCATACCCGGCGCCGGCCGAAACCGCGATTTGCTTGCCGCGCACCAACTCTGACGCCAGCCGGGCACTATTGCCACCATCCAGCACGCCGGCCAGAACTTCCAGCGCATAGGCCTCCCACTCCTGTTCCGCGGTTTTCAGGCTGGGTACTTTATAGCCCATGATGATGTAAGGCAGTTTTGCCGGCAGTTTGATCGTCATCCGCCTGACGCCGATCTGTTCGACTTCGGTCCGCGGCTTCAGCGGTTTGATCTCGCTGGGCTTCAGCGGGGCGAAGTATTTCTCGGCCAGTTTGAAGACCGCCTTCGGTTCGACATCGCCGACAACGACCAGCGTCGCATTGTTCGGCGCATACCAGCGCTGGTACCAGGCCTGAAGATCCTCCACGGTGTAACTGGCGATATCGGCGGGCCAGCCGATCACGGGGTTCTTGTAAGGGCTGTTGGTATGCGCCATGGCCATAAAGTATTCCTGCATTTTGGCCCGCGGCTTGTCGTCGGTACGCATCCTGCGTTCTTCGGTTACCACTTGCAGTTCTTTCTTCAGTTCTTCATCGAGCAAATTCAGGTTGCGCATTCTATCCGCTTCCAGTTCAAAACTGACTTCCAGCCGGGATTTCTCCATGGTCTGGAAATAGGCCGTGTAATCCTGGCCGGTAAAGGCATTTTCATCGCCGCCATTTTCGGCGATGATGCGCGAGAATTCACCGGGCGGATGCTTGTCCGTGCCTTTGAACATCATATGTTCAAGCATATGAGAGATGCCGGTAATGCCGCCCGGCTCGTAACTGGATCCGACTTTGTACCAGACCTGGGAAACCACGACCGGAGATCTATGGTCTTCCTTGACCAGAACTTTTAATCCATTCCCTAAAACCCGCTCGGAGACCTTTGTCTCGGCGCTGCTGGCAAAGACCGGCAGGCATAACAATATGGCAAACAGTAATCGATTCTTCATAACTCCCTCTTTATGTAAATGGTAGCGCTTCCGACTATTTCAATAATTAATAGTTCACGGTATTCTATACAATAATGAAAAAGTTGGAATTTATTAAATAATGACAAGCGACTCTACCCTGCTCTCCTGGCGAAACTATCTTGAGCTGTGCAAACCGAAGGTGGTTGCGCTGATCGTGTTTACCGCGGTTGTCGGCATGTTGCTGGCGGTGCCAGGCATGCCGCCCCTGGACACGCTTATTTACAGCACTGTAGGCATCGCGCTGGCGGCCTCTTCGGCGGCGGCCATCAATCATTTCATCGATCAGAAAGCTGATGCGGAGATGAAGCGCACGCAAAACCGGCCCTTGCCGAAAGGCGAATTGAGTTCCAGGAATGTCATTATTTTCGCCCTGGTCCTAGGCGTAATTGCGATGGCGCTGTTGATTTTCATGGTCAACCCGCTGACGGCGGTGCTGACTTTTCTGTCATTGATCGGCTATGCCATTATCTATACCGTCTACCTGAAAAGAATGACACCGCAGAACATCGTGATCGGCGGCGCCGCCGGTGCGGCGCCGCCCCTGCTTGGCTGGTGCGCCATGACCGGCGAATTACATCCTTATGCGCTGCTGCTGTTTTTGATCATTTTCGTCTGGACACCACCGCATTTCTGGGCGCTGGCCATTGCCCGCCGCGAAGAATATGCCAAAGTTGAAATCCCGATGCTGCCGGTTACGCACGGCCCGGAATTTACCCGGTTGCATATTCTGCTCTATACCGTACTATTGTTGATCGTGACGTTACTGCCTTATCTGACTGGCATGAGCGGACTGATCTATGTGGCGACTGCCGTACCGTTAGGCCTCGGCTTTATTTATTTCGCCATTTTGATGATGCGCCGGAAAGATGACAGAACCGCCATGCGAACTTTCGGCTATTCGATTATTTATTTAATGGTTATGTTTGCCGCCCTATTAATCGACCATTATGTGGTATTAACCTTATGAAATTGACACATCACGAGCAGACGCCGCATCCGGAACATCCGTTCGCCGAATACATACGTATTCTCGGCAAGGGCAAGAAAGGTTCGAGGCCGCTGACGCAGGATGAAGCCTATCAGGCCATGAAAATGATTCTGGCGGAAGAAGTGCAGCCGATTCAGCTGGGCGCTTTTTTGATGCTGATGCGGGTTAAGGAGGAAACGCCGGAAGAATTGGCGGGCTTTGCCCAAGCAGCCCGAGAATCATTTGATCTTGTCGGCCCTGCCGCCACCGTCGATCTGGACTGGTCTTCGTATGCCGGTAAACGCCGCCATCTGCCCTGGTTTCTGCTATCTGCCCTGTTACTGGCCGAAAATGGCATCAAGGTTTTCATGCATGGCGCGGAAGGCCATACGGCCGGCAGGATCTACACACAGGATGTGCTCAAGTTTTTAGGCATTCAGCACGCCCATTCCATAGCCGAAGCCGCACAACAAATCGAGCAACATCATTTCAGTTACCTGTCGCTGGAACATTTCTGTCCGAAACTGCATGAGATTATAGAACTGCGTCCGATACTGGGCTTGCGTTCACCGGTTCATACGCTGGTCCGGCTTTTGAATCCTTTTAATGCCGACTACAGCATTCAGGGCATCTTCCATCCCGGCTACCGACCGGTCCACCAGCAAGCCGCCGCCTTGTTGAATCAACCGCATATGGCCGTGTTGAAAGGCGAAGGCGGCGAGACCGAACGTAATCCCGACATGGACTGCCTGGTACAAAGCGTCCACGAAGGGCAATTATCGGACGAAAACTGGCCGGCTTTATTCACTCACCGCCATGTCAAACCGGAATTACTCGACCCGCGACAGCTGGCTTTGATCTGGCGGGGCAAAATCGATGACGAATTTGCCGAAGCCGCCATCATAGGCACGGCGGCAATTGCGCTGAAACTGTTAGGCAAGGCCGAAACCCAGCAGCAGGCGCACGAACTGGCCGCGGCTTACTGGACAGGCAGGGATAAGCAAAAGTACGCAGGTTCTTAATCCGCTCTATCCGTGGCCGCCAAGCGCATGTTGTCGCTGCTATTGCTTTATTTGCTCCTGTTGCTGGTCGTTTTTCTGTTTCAGCGAAAAATGATCTACTTCCCCGCTCAGCACGCGCCAGAACGGCAACAGGAACTGGCCCGGCAATTGAACCTCAAACTCTGGCCAACGAATGATGATTATCTCGGACTGATCTCGCAAACACCCCCGGAAACTGACAGAGGTACGGTCATCGTTTTCCACGGTAACGCCGGCTCGGCAATCAATCGTATTTATTATTCGCAAGCCCTGGAACCGCTCGGTTATCGCGTCATCCTGGCCGAATACCCGGGCTATGGAGCCCGAACGGGCAAGCCTTCGGAAACAGTCTTGATTTCAAATGGCATTGAAACGGCTAAACAGGCTTTGCATGACTTTGGCGGCCCGCTGTTTCTCTGGGGCGAATCGCTCGGCAGCGGCATCGTTTCAGGCATTGTGGCCAGCGGCGAAGTGGCGGTGAAAGGCATTGTGTTAATCACGCCGTTTGACAGCATGGCTAATATCGCCCACCATCATTACCGGTTTTTGCTGGCCAAATGGCTAATCCGGGATCGGTACGACAACAGCAAAAATCTGCAGGACTACATGGGAAGCACGGCGGTTGTTCTGGCCGAAGCCGATGAAATCATTCCCGTTAAATACGGCGACAGGCTGTTCGATTCACTGCGGCACCGCAAGAAGCGCTGGCGCTTTAAGGGCTCCAACCACAACGATCTGCCATTGGCTCCCGGCATGCCTTGGTGGCAAGAGGTTATGCAATTTGTTTCAGATCAAGAAGGGAGCGCCGTTCACAGCCGTATTGACGATATACAGATACTTTAACCCGATCACTATCCCGGCATCGGCGGCGTCAACCGACAGGATTTGAACCTCTCCTTCCAGTTCCAGCTGCTCAAATTCAAACTGGGCTTTCATGCCTGCTTCGACGGCTATGGCTTCAGACAGACGAATCATTAAACCGTCCGCCGAAACATTGACGGTGGTAAATTCCAAATATTCGTCATTTAACCGGATACGCCCCGGCGCCGCCATGTATTTACTGTAAAAATTTTTCTTATACGGCTGATCATCAACATCATGGCAAATACGCTTAAACTCCATGGCAATAAAAGTATGTTCGTCATCCATGTCGACTCTGACGATCTCCGCATTGCCAACTAAACACATTTCCGGAAAGCGTACATCTATCATTGTCGACGCCGAAATGACCTCGTAAATAGCCTCAGCACTTTCATAACCCTGCCTGCAGTTCAATTCGGCAAGCGCCCCGGTTATGGATAAGTTTCTAACGGTAATTTCCCGCGCTTCCCCCCTCATATAAATCAAACCATGCGATGTTAAATTTTTACGGTAAGGTCGTTTTACATAGTACATCTGAGGTTTCCTTGCTTGATTATCAGTTTATGGCAGCTTGCTTGCTGTACAAGACTATGACATGTCATTATATTGCTGAGTTCGTATTATCGGTTGTTTTTTCTAACTCTGTCTATAGTCTTCAGTTTTTCAATTCCGTGCTTTATCATGAAGAAACCGCTCATTCTGCCCCTGCTACTTTCTCTAACAGCCTGCATGGCTATGCCCCCTAAAAACAGCGACAATATCTGCGTGACTTTCAAGGAAAAAGATAACTGGCATGACCATGCCAGAAAGTCATTTGAGCGATGGGGCGTGCCTGTTCATGTCCAGATGGCCATCATGCATCAGGAGTCGCATTTTGTCGCCGATGCACGGCCGCCCCGCCCCTGGCTGCTGGGTATTATTCCCTGGTTCAGAGCCAGCAGTGCCTATGGCTATGCGCAGGCGAAAGACGAAACCTGGGACAGCTATATCAATAACGCCGGCAGTTGGTGGGCTGATCGCGACGAATTTGACGATGCCGCTGATTTCATCGGCTGGTACTGCAATATCAGTTACAAGAAGCTGGGCATACCAAAATGGGACACAAGAAATTTATACCTCGCCTACCACGAGGGCCACGGCGGTTATCAACGCAAAAACTATTTGAAGAAGCCCTGGTTAATGCAGGTCGCCAACAAAGTAGCCAGGCGGGCGCAAATATTTCAAAACCAATTAAGTACCTGTAACAAGAATTAAACGGCAACAGCCGGTTTTTTTGGTAAACTACCCGCTTCACATTAACGCCATAAAAGGGGGAAAACCGTGAGAAAACTTCAAACTCGAATTCTTTCTGTTATCACCATCATTCTTATAGGAATCACTATGTTTTCAATGGCTAACGCCACTACACCCGAAGAAAATAAAGCCGCTGGCGAAGCATTTCTGGCGGAAAACGCCAAGAAACCCAATATCATCACAACCGCGAGCGGCCTGCAATACGAAATCCTGAAAAAAGGCGAGGGCGCGACGCCTTCGGCCACCGATAATGTCACGGTACATTACAAAGGCACAACGATTGACGGTGAAGAGTTTGACAGTTCCTACAGCAGGGGCGAGCCTGCCACATTCCCCTTAAACCGGGTCATCGCCGGCTGGACCGAAGGCGTTCAATTAATGCAGGAAGGCGCTAAATACCGCTTTTACATCCCTTCGGACTTAGCTTATGGCGCTCATGGCGCAGGCCGCGCAATCGGTCCGAACGCCGCTTTGATCTTTGACGTTGAACTGATCAAAGTTCAATAAACAAAGCTAACATCCAAAACACCTGCGTGGCGCATAATCCGCCAGTTTAAAACCTTGCCTTATAGGGGCTATCGGCCGAGAAGCCATGCTAAAGCCGATAGCCAACCGATATTTCCCCAGCCTTGTTTGACCATGCCTACTTATCAATTATTTGCCACGACACCCAAAGCAATGGAGACTATTCTTACCGAAGAACTCCAGGCTCTCGGCATCAAGAATACCAAGCCAACCATGGCGGGCGTCGCATTTGAAGGCAGCCTGGAAACAGCCTACCGGGCTTGTTTATGGTCCAGAACGGCAAACCGGGTTTTACTGGTCCTGAGCTCTTTTGAAGTGAAAACCCAGGACGACCTGTACTACGGCGTCAAGAAAATCAACTGGTTTGAGCATTTACGGCCGGAAGGCAGCTTCGCTGTCTCGTTCAGCGCCAAGAACTCGCCAGTCATTAACAATACGCATTTTGGTGCCTTAAAAGTTAAGGATGCGATTGTCGACCAGATGCGCGCCAAATTTCAAAAGCGCCCGAGCATCAATACCGAACAGCCCGATATCCGCATCAATGTTTATTTGCATGGAACCACGGCACAACTCAGCCTGGACCTTTCCGGCGAAAGCCTGCATCGGCGCGGATATCGCGATATCAACATCAAGGCTCCAATCAAGGAAAACCTGGCCGCTGCCATGCTGTTGCGGAGCGGCTGGCCTGAAATCGCCCGGCGACAGGGATCACTGATCGACCCGATGTGCGGCTCGGGCACCTTGTTGTTGGAAGGTGCGATGATCGTCGCCGATTATGCGCCGGGTCTGCTGCGTGATTATTTCGGCTTTATAGGCTGGAAAAAACACGATGCCGAAAGCTGGAAGAAACTGCGCGCGGAAGCCGAACAGCGTAAAATAACCGGGCTTGAAAACATGCCTGTCATCGTTGGTTTCGATCAGAACCGCCACACGATCAATGCCGCCTTAACGCATATCACCAATGCCGGTCTGCAACATAAAATCCATGTCGAGCGTCGTGATATCGGCGATGCTCAGCCAGCGGAAAGCTGGAAGCCTGGACTGGTCATCTGTAATCCGCCTTATGGCGAACGGCTCGGCAGCGAAGAGGATACGGCCGCGTTGTATAAGCGCTTCGGCGATATCCTGAAAGCGCATTTTACCGGCTGGAAAGCCGCCATGATCATCAGCAACCCGGAGTTGGGCTTTCGCTTGGGGATACGTTCGCAAAAACCAATTACGCTGTTCAACGGCGCGCTCGAATGCAAGCTTCTGCGCTTTACCGTTGAAGACAACGCTTTTTTTACGCCTAAAGCCAAAACGCAGGAAGAACGGCTGAGCCAAATCACCGAGACCAGCAAGAAACAGTCCGCCGATGCCGGTGCCGACATGTTTTCCAACCGGCTTAAAAAGAACCTTAAAAAGCTTTCCAAATGGGCCAGGCAAAACCGGATCAGCTGCTATCGCGTTTATGACGCCGATTTACCGGAGTATGCGGTCGCTGTTGATATTTATCAGGGCGAGCAAACCTGGGTCAACGTACAGGAATACGAACCACCCAAAAGTATTGATCAGCACAAGGCCGATCAGCGCCTGGCCGGCGTGCTGGCGGAAATACCACGCGTACTGCAGATCAGTCCGAACCAGGTGTTCCTGAAAATCCGCCGCAAGCAAAAAAGTACCGAGCAGTATGAAAAACACAGCGACTCCGGCGTTTTTTATATCATCGAAGAGGGCGGTTGCAAATTACAGGTCAATTTTGAAGATTATCTGGATACCGGCTTGTTTCTGGATCACCGGCCTATTCGCCTGATGATCCAGAAACAAGCCCGGGGCAAACGCTTCTTGAATCTGTTTGCCTATACCGGCAGCGCGACCGTACATGCCGCCGTCGGCGGCGCCCGATCGACCACAACAGTCGATATGTCCCATACCTATCTGAACTGGGCAAAAAAGAATCTGCAATTGAATAACGTACAGGGCGACCATGAATTCATCCAGGCCGACTGCCTGGAATGGCTGGCAACTGAAGCCAAACAACCTTATTGCCGGCAATATGATTTGATTTTTCTCGACCCGCCGACTTTTTCCAATTCAAAACGCATGGATAACGTGTTTGATGTGCAAACCGATCATGTGTCTTTGATCAAGCATGCCATGTCACTGCTGGCGCCGGACGGCATTTTATACTTCTCGACTAATTTCAGGCGTTTTAAACTCGACAGGCCCGCCTTGTCCGGGCTAATGATCGAGGATATTACCGCAGCCACTATCCCCGAGGATTTTGCCCGCAATCCGAAAATCCATTATTGCTGGAGGATACAGGCATGATGCGTAAAGTGAAGATTCTGGTTTCCGGCCGGGTTCAGGGCGTTTATTTTCGCGCCTTTACCCAGAACAAGGCCAGGCAGTTGAATGTGAAGGGCTACGCCCGTAACTTGCCGGATGGACGCGTTGAGATTATTGCCGAAGCGGATAACTCGATCCTGGAAGAGTTCATCAAATGGTGTGCTAAAGGGCCGTTAACGGCCCGCGTCGATCACATTGAAATGACAGAATTACAACCTGATGAACAATTAACATCTTTCGACATCAGATAAGCCTGCCCCGTCCCGCTGCTGGTTTACTCACTGGCCCAAGCAGACTGGATCTTGTTTATTTTTTTCCCGAGAAACAGCAGCATGCGAAACCCCAGCAGCACAAAAATAATCAATGCATAGACAAGTGGCTGGGTGTAATCGGCTTTTACCAGCCAGAAAAAATGGATTAGCGCGGTAATGGCAATGATATAGACGAGTCTGTGCAGTTTTCTCCAGTTTGCGGCTAAGCGTTTTTGCATCGCTTTTGTCGAGGTAACGGCCAACGGGATCATCAGGAAAAAAGTCAGCAATCCCATTAGAATATACGGACTGTCGGGCACCTCGTCCTTAAATGCGGACCACGATCCAGACAAATCAAGAATGACATAAACCAGAAAATGCAACGTAGCATAAAAAAAGGCGAACAGTCCCATCATGCGCCTGAACCGTATTGGCCAGCTTTGGCCGGTTATTTTTCTGTAGGGTGTCAGTCCCAGTCCCAGGCATAAAAACCGCAATGCCCAATCCCCGCATCCGTGATGCAACGCCTCTACTGGGTTAGCGCCGAGCTGGTCCTGGATGGCTGCTTTAAGTAATAATACAAAAGGCAACAGGCTCAGCAGAAAAACACAGGCTTTGATGGCCGTCCAGTATTTTTTATCAAGCGCCATCAATAATATTTTTTTAAGTCCATACCGGAATAAAGTGACGCCACTTGTTCGCCGTAACCATTGAATTTTTCGGTGTTCCGTTTGGCCGCGAAAATACTGCTGCCCAGTACCCGCTCACGTTTTTGGCTCCAACGCGGATGGGAAACCTCTGGATTGACATTGGCGTAAAAACCATACTCTCTCGGCGCGCTTTTATTCCAGGCTGTATCGGGCATATTTTCCAGCAGCCGGATTTTTACGACCGCCTTGATACTCTTGAAGCCGTATTTCCACGGCACGATCAAGCGCAGCGGGGCACCGTTCTGCTTGGGCAGTTCATCATCATACATGCCGGTGGCCATAATCGTTAGAGGATGCATGGCCTCATCGATTCTTAATCCCTCCGTGTAAGGCCATTCCAAAACGCCGGAGCGCTGGCCAATCATAACGTCCGGGTTATAAATCGTCGTGAACTCGACAAATTTCGCGTTTGAGGTTGGCTCAAACCGTTTAAGCATCTGGCCCAGAGGAAAACCGATCCATGGCACGATCATAGACCAGGCCTCCACGCAGCGAAAACGGTAAATGCGCTCCTCCAGCGGATTATCTTTCAATATATCTTCCAGATCATAAATGCCGGGCCTGGCTACCTCGCCTTCTACCGTTACGCTCCACGGCCGGGTTTTTAACGCCTGCGCCAATCGAGAAGAATCCTTTTTATTGGTGGAAAATTCATAATAATTCGTATAACTGGTGACATCCTCGTAATCCGTCGGCGACAAAGGCGCCGAATAAGGCCCCGTGAGTACATCGGCATATATGCCATTTTCAGCTTCAGCCAGTGTCGGCAGCATCAGAGCCGCAGAGCCGGCGGCCGCGGCTTTAATAAACCGCCGGCGTGATTCAAAAACCGCCCGATCGGTAATTTCGCTAGTCAAAATATTTGCTTTGCGTTTGATCAACATATCTACACCTCATGCGCTCAATAATATTTACGGGTTAGCCAATAATCGGCACTGACGTAACGGCCGCCGCCCATGAAGAACAGTACCAGCAACATAATGAAATAAGTCGCGGCAAACTCAATGCCGTTGTTGAGCACGACAAAATTACCTTTTTCGGTCAACCAGTTATAATCGCCATATTGCTGCAGTATGGCTTTTGCCTGCTCAAGGCGCTCCATTGCCGCCATGGTTCTGTCGGTGGCAAATAAGCCGCTGTCTCCGGCAATTGCCAGCCAGCCGTATTGCCAATGCACAGTAATGGCAGCAACGACCATCACGACCATGAGCGGAAGGGAAATTAAACGCACACCGAATCCAAACAGCAAAAACAAAGCGCCTAGAATCTCAACCATTATCGTTAATAAAACCATCAGCCAGGGCAACGGCATGCCCAAGCCCCAGTCGGTATTACCGAACCAGTCGACAGTACTGCTAAAGTTGACGATTTTTTTGGTGCCGGCCATCCATAAAACCGGTGCGAGATAAAGCCTTAGCAATAACGGCGCAAGAAAATCCAGCCCTTTAACCTTATCTAGCCATCTCGAAATCTTCCGGCATAAAACAACACCTTTATCGATTAAAGCGGCAAAGTCAATGTCTCTAATATTCATGGTAAGCCATTCTCCTTATCAATCTAATCGCTATAAAAACACAGTCTCAATTCTAAGATAACTCAAATATGAAATCTGTGCCTTGACTATTTCCGATAAGAAGGCTCAAGATTTTGGTTAGACTTGCGGAAAGCTTTGATAGGAACAATACAAAAGCTAAAAAACACTGGAAATGCTATAAACCTGCGGCAGATAACGCTTTTTTCATTTTATAGTTTCCAAATCCCTATCAGTTCGACTGATAGAGATTTGGTCGTCAATAATGTCCCTGTTTAACATAGGATGTGCCGACACCAGGAGGGCGCATCGTTCGCGAGCGATGCGTTTAACCGCGTCGCCTGGAGCGCCTGCTTTTGGCCGGCACATCCTATGCAAGATGCTAATTTCAGGCAGTCATTTTTAGCCAAATCCTTAACGGCCGGCTAATTCGTTTGACGGCTGCAGAACCGCTCTGACAGAGCGTCCAGATTTGCTTGCCGTAAGGTGTGGTATGCCATTCAGGTGCAAAGTGACCCAAATAATTAGCTAAATTGACGGCATCGCGCTCCAGCATTGGATCGACATTGTTATTAGCCGGGGCGTCAACCGCTTGCGGCAGATCGATGACCATAGATCCGTTTAGCTGTGTCCTGTGGGGGTAAGGTTATCCGATAGATCAATCCGGACGCGTTAATCCAGAAATCCTGCCTCTGGCTTTCAGCCAGTTCAGTACACCAATCCCGGCCATATGTCCGCTGGCAAAGCACGCTGTGAGTAAATATCCGCCTGTCGGTGCTTCCCAATCCAGCATTTCGCCGGCGCAGAACACGCCCGGCATGGAACGCAACATTAATTGATCGTCCAATGCCTCGAAGGCAACTCCTCCGGCGCTGCTGATCGCTTCATCTAAAGGCCTGGTAGCCTTGAGCTTAATCGGCAGCGCCTTGATAGCCGAGCAAAGCCGAACAGGATCCGCAAAGTCTTGCGCCGATACAATCTCGCGCAGTAAACCGGCTTTTACACCATCGATACCTAAACGTTTGCGGAGATGATTCGCCATGGAAAGTTTGCCGCGCGGCCAAGACACGCGCTTGATTAAAAACGGCAACGCCTTATTCGGCATAAGGTCAAGGTGTATCACTGCGCCACCCGTCGCGGCAATCTGTTCACGCACAGGCGCCGATACGGCATAAATCAAACCGCCTTCAATGCCGTAATCCGTCACGACGCATTCGCCCGATTGATGGAACGGGCCCCCTTCCGCATCCATGAAAGTCAACCTTACTGCCTTCAGGGGCTGCCCCGCGTATCGGTTACGAAAATGCTCGCTCCAATCAACGGTAAATCCGCAGTTTGACGGGCGCAACGGTTCAACTGCAATCCCGCGATCAGTAAGCACTGGCACCCAGGCACCGGTTGCCCCCAAGCGTGACCAACTGCCTCCGCCCAATGCCAGCACTATGGCATCGGCTTTTATCTTGCAAGCACCTGCAGGTATGTTAAAACACAGTTCATCACGCCTGCTGTCAGCCCAACCTGACCATTGATGGCGCATATGAAAATTCACGCCGGCCAGGCGTAGTCTCTGCATCCATTTACGCAATAAAGGAGCAGCCTTCATATCAGTTGGAAAAACCCGCCCCGATGTCCCGATAAAAGTATCGATGCCGAGTTCATGCAGCCATTTCCGAAGCGCTTCCGGGCCGAAGGCTGCAAGCATCGGTTCGATGTGGTTTCTTCGCGAGCCGTAACGGGAGAGAAATTGGTTAAACGGCTCTGAATGAGTAATATTCATGCCGCCTTTGCCGGCCATCAGAAATTTTCTCCCAACGGAGGGCATTGCATCGTAAAGATCAACTTTTACGCCGGCCCCGGTTAAAACATCCGCAGCCATCAACCCTGCAGGACCGCCACCGATAACAGCGACCGATACGGATACATTGCTGTTTGATATCATTGATTGTATAGGCT
Organism: Methylobacter marinus A45; assembly: GCF_000383855.1. Taxonomy (GTDB): domain Bacteria; phylum Pseudomonadota; class Gammaproteobacteria; order Methylococcales; family Methylomonadaceae; genus Methylobacter; species Methylobacter marinus. The sequence continues at coordinate 2,473,023 of NZ_KB912877.1, read as the reverse complement.
CACTTTTTGTATGGAATCACCGCTGACAATGTTCAGCAATAATGTCTGAAATAAACCCCCATTATACAAAATCATGGTTTTCTATTATTGAATTTACGGTTAGCTCCTGAAATAGATTAAAGACCGCGAAATGATTAATAGCCATTGTCAAATACTTTGCAAGCCTATATTGTTATCGCATCTATCGTTTTCGCCCCATAAAAGATGAAACCTGATTGCTCAAATATTTTTAGCAATATTCCCTCGCAACTACCTGAAGAACTGTTTGAATGTCTGCTCGAGCGGGATAACGTGCATATCGAACGTATCGTTTCCAGAGGTCATGTCACACCTGAAGGCTATTGGTACGATCAAGCCTTTGATGAATGGGTCATGCTGCTTCAAGGACAGGCGGTTATTTGTTATGAACGAGATCAGGCTCGCATTGCATTAAAAGCCGGGGACTATCTGTTGATCCCCGCCCATACCAGACATCGCGTCGAATGGACAGCGCCGGATACTGACTGCGTCTGGCTGGCTATTCATCTGCTTTGAATGGTGTGCAAATCATGAAAATAGGCATACAAACATGGGGATCCAACGGCGATGTTCGGCCGTTACTCGCTTTGTCCGAAGCATTACAGAAAGCAGGGCATCAGGTAACCTTGGCAGTCACCAGTATCGATAACAATAGCTATGCGGATATTTGTCAGCGATTGGCTATTCGCTATCGGCAAATACCGGCACATATCGAGTTTGATATGCCCGCCTTTGCCCAGAACACCTTCAGAATGAACACATTGCAATGGCTTAATGCTTTACTCGAAGCTGTTTTTTTTCCTTACGAGCAGTCCATCTACGAAGCTTCCAAGCAATTGGTAGAAGAAAATGATTGCGTTATCGGACACCACTTCCTGTATCCTTTGAAATTAGCGGCTAGCAAACAAAATAAGCCGCATTTCAGTGTAACATTTTGTCATGGTGCAATTGCCATGACTGATCACCCTCCCTTCAAGTTTCCTGACTTGGGTGCTTTAATTAACCGCTTTCAATGGCGTATCCTGGATTATATCTTTGATTTCGCCTTAAAAGACAAACTAAGCATACTATGGCTTAGCGAAGGCATGCCAAGCTTTAAACATGTTTTTCCAGAATTGCTGAATTCGAATTGTCTTAATCTGGTAGCTGTTGATCCGTTATTTTGCCCTTACCAGGCCCAATGGCATCAAACACACCAAGTCTGTGGTTTTTTAAATCTATCCGATGAGGCTGAAACCTGGTTAATCCCTAAGAGTCTGAAACAGTTTCTTGATCAGGGAGAAAAACCTGTTTATATGACATTCGGCAGCCTCCAACAAGCCGTACCTGAATGGAGCATGCATTTGTTTATTCAGGCATCTTTACAGGCAAATTGCCGTGCAATCATTCAAACCAGTTCGGACAGATATCCGCCCGACACACAGTTAGGTAACATTTATTTTGTCGGCAGACACCCCCACCAGATTGTATTCAAGTATTGCGCCGCCGTTGTTCATCACGGCGGCGCCGGAACCACTCATTCTGCCACACTCAGCGGTTGCCCCTCAATCGTAGTACCCTTCATGGACGAACAACTATTTTGGGCTTGCCAACTTCAACATTTAGGCTTGGCTCCGACGCCTCTACCGGCAAAAAACGCTACCGCAGCAACATTATCAGAAAGAATAAAAACGGTATTACAATCAACCGACCTGCAAGTAAATGCACTTAATGCGAAAGATAAGATGGATTCCGTACAAGGTACAAAAAAAGCTGTTGGTTTGATTGAAGCGACATTCGACCAACTCAATATAAATAACCAAACTTAGAGCCGACATTCGCTGGATGGCACCAAGACCAAAGCTATAATACTTCAATACTTCTAAGCACAATGCCTTGCCCCATGGTCACATCGAAAAGCCGGAAGCGCAACTGCGCGAGAAGTTCAAGCCTCGCTGAAAAAGGCGACGGAAATAGCGCGCCGGGCAGATCGCCTGAAAGCTCTGGCGGAGCCCAAGGCGCCTGAAACCGGTCTACAAGCCAAGGACCAGATCAAACTGACCGATGCAGAACCTCAGATCATGACGAGCGTCAACGTCTTCGTGCCCCTCGCCAACGACAAGCGGCAAGTTGAGCCGATGCTGAAGGCGCTGCAAGCCCAGCCAGACTGTTTCGGCAAACCGAAAACGCGGCAGGTCGACAACGGCTGCTTCAGTAAGGATAATATCCAGACCTGTATGGATGAAAAGATTGCTCCGCTCATCGCCTTGGGCATGAAAACCCATCATCTGCCGCTAGCAGAACGCCTGGTGAAGGATGAGACGGAACATGAAACCAATGACGCCGGCCAAAAGAGCCGAAAATTCACGGCCGTGAACTTTACGGCAAACGCAAAAGCACGGTCGAGCCTGTGTTTGGGATCATCAAACAGTTGCTGAGCTTCCGCTAATTCTTGCCGAAAGGCGTTGAGGCGGCAGCGGGTAAGTGGAAACTGGTGACCCTAGCCTTCAATTTAAAACGAATGCATGTGCTGGCAACGGGATAACGGGGAGGAATGCCTCGAGGATCCTCCCTCCTGACGCGACGGAACCGGGATAGCCATAGGCCATTTCCCGATGTGATTCCGGCAATCGCTCAACAAAGCGAATCAAAGTCGTCAAAAATCCGGTTGAATATGACCCGAAAACCGATCCCATCCGATAGGATCCAAGCGTATATTCATCCATCAAGGATGGCGTATAGTCAGAGTAGTCCAATTTCACTCATTAGCATCCTGCAATTTGCATTGAAAGTGTATAAAACCCGAGCCGCGTAAGCCGGGCCCGGGCCAGTCGCCCGATGCGGGGGCGGCTTGGCGGACAAAAAAAAACCCAGGCCTGTCGTCAGGTCTGGGTTTTCGGTAAGGCGCTTGGCAATTCCCTACTTTCGCATGGCAAATCGCCACACTATCATCGGCGCTAAGCGGTTTCACTTCCGAGTTCGGGATGGGATCGGGTGGGTCACGCTCGCTATGGTCACCAAGCAAACTGGTCTGACAAGCCGGCTGTCGCCGCCTGCCGCGTTGGAAATCTGTAACTCTCGCTGAATCAGCGTGTCAGTCTGTCAACCCAAACTGATTGGGTGTTATATGGTCAAGCCTCACGGGCAATTAGTATCAGTTAGCTTCAACCATTACTGGCCTTCCACACCTGACCTATCAACCTTGTCGTCTTCAAGGGCCCTTCAGGGGACTCATGGTCCCAGTGAGATCTCATCTTGGGAGGGGCTTCCCGCTTAGATGCTTTCAGCGGTTATCCTGTCCGAACATAGCTACCCGGCCATGCCACTGGCGTGACAACCGGAACACCAGAGGTTCGTCCACTCCGGTCCTCTCGTACTAGGAGCAGCTTCCCTCAAATCTCAAACGCCCACGGCAGATAGGGACCGAACTGTCTCACGACGTTCTGAACCCAGCTCGCGTACCACTTTAAATGGCGAACAGCCATACCCTTGGGACCTGCTTCAGCCCCAGGATGTGATGAGCCGACATCGAGGTGCCAAACACCGCCGTCGATATGAACTCTTGGGCGGTATCAGCCTGTTATCCCCGGAGTACCTTTTATCCGTTGAGCGATGGCCCTTCCATACAGAACCACCGGATCACTATGACCTACTTTCGTACCTGCTCGATGTGTCTATCTCGCAGTCAAGCACCCTTATGCCATTGCACTCATTGCCTGATTTCCGACCAGGCTGAGGGTACCTTCGTGCTCCTCCGTTACTCTTTAGGAGGAGACCGCCCCAGTCAAACTACCCACCAGACACTGTCCCCAGCCCAGATCATGGGCCCAGGTTAGAACTTCAAACATACCAGGGTGGTATTTCAAGGATGGCTCCACACCAACTGGCGTTGGTGCTTCACAGCCTCCCACCTATCCTACACAAGTAGGTTCAAAGTCCAGTGTCAAGCTATAGTAAAGGTTCACGGGGTCTTTCCGTCTAGCCGCGGGTATACGGCATCTTCACCGCAATTTCAATTTCACTGAGTCTCGGGTGGAGACAGTGTGGCCATCGTTACGCCATTCGTGCAGGTCGGAACTTACCCGACAAGGAATTTCGCTACCTTAGGACCGTTATAGTTACGGCCGCCGTTTACCGGGGCTTCGATCAAGAGCTTCGCGTGAGCTAACCCCATCAATTAACCTTCCGGCACCGGGCAGGCGTCACACCCTATACGTCCACTTTCGTGTTTGCAGAGTGCTATGTTTTTGCTAAACAGTCGCAGCCACCAGTTTATTGCAACCTCCTTCGGCTCCNGTCGCGAGGACCTTCACCTACCAAAGGCATACCTTCTCCCGAAGTTACGGTATCATTTTGCCTAGTTCCTTCACCCGAGTTCTCTCAAGCGCCTTAGAATTCTCATCCCACCCACCTGTGTCGGTTTGGGGTACGGCCACTGATAACCTGAAGCTTAGAGGTTTTTCTTGGAAGCCTGGCATCAATCACTTCGTCACTCAAAAGAGCGACTCGTCGTCACGTCTCAGCATAGAGTCTCCCGGATTTGCCTAAGAGACCTGCCTACTCGCTTAAACTGCCACTTCCAACCGGCAGCTGACCTAGCCTTCTCCGTCACCCCATCGCAGTTACCACCGGTACAGGAATATTAACCTGTTTGCCATCGACTACGCCTTTCGGCCTCGCCTTAGGTACCGACTAACCCTGCGTCGATTAGCGTTGCGCAGGAAACCTTGGGTTTTCGGCGTCAGGGTTTTTCACCCTGATTATCGTTACTCATGTCAGCATTCGCACTTCTGATACCTCCAGCCGACTTCTCAATCGACCTTCGCAGGCGTACAGAACGCTCCTCTACCGCTCATCCATAGGATGAACCCGTAGCTTCGGTACTATGCTTAGCCCCGGTAAATCTTCCGCGCAAGCCGACTCGACCAGTGAGCTATTACGCTTTCTTTAAAGGGTGGCTGCTTCTAAGCCAACCTCCTGGCTGTCTGGGCCTTCTCACATCGTTTCCCACTGAGCATAGATTTGGGGACCTTAGCTGACGGTCTGGGCTGTTTCCCTTTTCACGACGGACCTTATCACCCGCCGTGTGTCTCCCGTGCTCAAACTTGTTGGTATTCGGAGTTTGCATCGGGTTGGTAAGTCTAGACGACCCCCTAGCCGAAACAGTGCTCTACCCCCAACAGTTATACACGAGGCGCTACCTAAATAGCTTTCGAGGAGAACCAGCTATCTCCGAGCTTGATTAGCCTTTCACTCCGATCCACAGCTCATCCCCGTCTTTTTCAACAGACGTGGGTTCGGCCCTCCAGTCAGTATTACCTGACCTTCAGCCTGGCCATGGATAGATCGCCCGGTTTCGGGTCTAATCCCAGCGACTGAACGCCCTATTAAGACTCGCTTTCGCTACGCCTCCCCTAGTCGGTTAAGCTTGCCACTGAGATTAAGTCGCTGACCCATTATACAAAAGGTACGCAGTCACCCCACGAAGGGGCTCCCACTGCTTGTACGCATACGGTTTCAGGTTCTATTTCACTCCCCTCTCCGGGGTTCTTTTCGCCTTTCCCTCACGGTACTGGTTCACTATCGGTCAGTAAGGAGTATTTAGCCTTGGAGGATGGTCCCCCCATATTCAGTCAAAGTTTCACGTGCTCCGACCTACTCGATTTCACCTCTATCACGTTTTCGTGTACGGGGCTATCACCCTGTATCGCTGGACTTTCCAGACCATTCCACTAACGTCATAAAGGCTTAAGGGCTAATCCCCGTTCGCTCGCCGCTACTAAGGGAATCTCGGTTGATTTCTTTTCCTCCGGGTACTTAGATGTTTCAGTTCTCCGGGTTCGCTTCCTTAAGCTATGGATTCACTTAAGGATAATCAGGTGATCCTGATTGGGTTTCCCCATTCGGACATCCGCGGATCAAAGCTTGTTTGCAAACTCCCCGCGGCTTATCGCATGCTACAACGTCCTTCATCGCCTCTTACTGCCTAGGCATCCACCGTATGCGCTTATTCACTTGACCATATAACCCCAATAAGTCTGGCGGTTATACGGATCAGCTGACATTTTCGCTTTTTCTGCTTGAGTACTCATTCTTGCTGTCGTTCTTTCAAACGACGCTTGAACTCGTCAGTCGCATCATCTCATGGCGCTTGACAGTGCCGATGATGTGACTTATTACAGATTTCCACATTGTTAAAGAGCTATCAGTGCATTAAGCACCAATGCTATAAACCCTAGTCAAGGCTTATAGCATTGGTGGAGCCAGGGAGGATCGAACTCCCGACCTCCTGCGTGCAAGGCAGGCGCTCTCCCAGCTGAGCTATGGCCCCAGATATTCCAGGTTCCCTAGCCCGTTCACCGTTTTCTACGTCGTCCGTAAAAAATTGGTGGGCCTGGGAGGATTTGAACCTCCGACCTCACCCTTATCAGGGGTGCGCTCTAACCAACTGAGCTACAGGCCCAGGCTCATATCGTGCTCGATCAAAATAATTTGTTGTGGACGCTCATGACAACGATTAGCTGTCTTTGTAAGGAGGTGATCCAGCCCCAGGTTCCCCTAGGGCTACCTTGTTACGACTTCACCCCAGTCATGAATCACAAAGTGGTGAGCGCCCTCCCGAAGGTTAGACTACCCACTTCTTTTGCAACCCACTCCCATGGTGTGACGGGCGGTGTGTACAAGGCCCGGGAACGTATTCACCGCGACATTCTGATTCGCGATTACTAGCGATTCCGACTTCATGGAGTCGAGTTGCAGACTCCAATCCGGACTAGGACCGGCTTTCTGGGATTTGCTGACTCTCGCGAGTTCGCTGCCCTCTGTACCGGCCATTGTAGCACGTGTGTAGCCCTACCCATAAGGGCCATGATGACTTGACGTCGTCCCCACCTTCCTCCGGTTTATCACCGGCAGTCTCCCTAGAGTTCCCACCATCACGTGCTGGCAACTAAGGATAAGGGTTGCGCTCGTTACGGGACTTAACCCAACATCTCACGACACGAGCTGACGACAGCCATGCAGCACCTGTCTCAGAGTTCCCGAAGGCACTCCGCTATCTCTAACAGATTCTCTGGATGTCAAGGGTAGGTAAGGTTCTTCGCGTTGCATCGAATTAAACCACATGCTCCACCGCTTGTGCGGGCCCCCGTCAATTCATTTGAGTTTTAACCTTGCGGCCGTACTCCCCAGGCGGTCAACTTAATGCGTTAGCTGCGCCACTAAGCCTGTTAAAAGGCCCAACGGCTAGTTGACATCGTTTACGGCGTGGACTACCAGGGTATCTAATCCTGTTTGCTACCCACGCTTTCGTACCTCAGCGTCAGTTTTAGTCCAGAGAGTCGCCTTCGCCACTGGTGTTCCTTCAGATCTCTACGCATTTCACCGCTACACCTGAAATTCCACTCTCCTCTACTAAACTCTAGTTACCCAGTATCAAATGCAGTTCCCAGGTTAAGCCCGGGGCTTTCACATCTGACTTAAATAACCGCCTACGCACGCTTTACGCCCAGTAATTCCGATTAACGCTCGCACCCTCCGTATTACCGCGGCTGCTGGCACGGAGTTAGCCGGTGCTTCTTCTAAAGGTAATGTCAAGCTGCCGGGTATTGACCGGCAGGTTTTCCTCCCAATTGAAAGTGCTTTACAACCCTCAGGCCTTCTTCACACACGCGGTATTGCTGGATCAGGCTTGCGCCCATTGTCCAATATTCCCCACTGCTGCCTCCCGTAGGAGTCTGGGCCGTGTCTCAGTCCCAGTGTGGCTGATCGTCCTCTCAGACCAGCTATAGATCGTCGCCTTGGTAGGCCTTTACCCCACCAACTAGCTAATCTAACGCAGGCTCATCTCATAGCGCGAGGCCCGAAGGTCCCCCGCTTTCCCCCGTAGGGCGTATGCGGTATTAGCTTGAGTTTCCCCAAGTTGTCCCCCACTATGAGGCAGATTCCTACGCGTTACTCACCCGTCCGCCACTCGTCAGCGCCCGAAGGCCTGTTACCGTTCGACTTGCATGTGTTAAGCATACCGCCAGCGTTCAATCTGAGCCATGATCAAACTCTTCAGTTCAATCTGTTTTTGCCACTCAGGAAGATGAGTGACCAATCTTGGCTCGACCAAAAACTTAACGTAAATGTTGAATCGACGTGTTTGTTCTTGCTCGATTATTTCATTACAACTAAAATAATCATCACAAGCACCCACACAAATTATTTTGATCTGACTTTTAAAGAGCGTGGAGCTTAAAGCCCCGCTGAGTCCGACTATTATACAGAGTCAAAACCCGTTGTCAACCCCTTGTTGCTTTTATTTTTCATCCTGAAAAACCGGAGCCAATCGCTCAACCCCGAAGAGCCGACCATTATAACCGATCCGCTCTGCTTGTCAACCTCAGTGTCAACTTTTTTTCTGTCCCTGAACCCCTTCCGGACAACCTGCCGCCGAAAGAAGGGCATATTCTACCGATCTTTTTTTAATCGTCAAGCAATTATTGCCACTCTTGCAAATTTTCTTTTTCCCACTTGATAAACTTGTTTTGTACCTACCGCAATCTCTGTTTTCGGATCAGAAATCTTTTCCCCATCAATCTTTACAGCTCCTTGCTTTATCATCCGGATAGCTTCGGATGTGCTTGCGGTTAAACCGGCATCCTTTAATAAATTCGCAATACCGTATCCCTGTCCTCCATTACTCAACTCTATTTCATCCATTTCATCTGGTATCGCTCCACGCTGAAATCTAGCCTCAAAATTTTCCAGTGCTTTGTTAGCAGCCGATGCATCATGGAACCTTTCAATAATTTCCTGCGCCAGTTTTACTTTATAATCGCGTGGATTTGCACCCTGCTCACATTCATATTTCCATTGCTTGATTTCACTCATCGGCATGAAACTCAACAATTCAAAATAGCGCCACATCAATTCATCCGATATCGACATTAATTTGCCAAACATATCATCGGGAGAATCCGCAATGCCTACAAAATTATTGAGTGATTTGGACATTTTCTGTACGCCATCCAAGCCCTCCAGAATCGGCATGGTCATAACGACTTGCGGTTTTTGCCCGAAAGCCTCTTGCAATTGCCGCCCAACCAATAAGTTAAACTTTTGATCGGTGCCGCCTAATTCGACGTCGGCTTTCATAGCCACGGAATCATATCCCTGAATCAACGGATACAGGAACTCATGAATTGCAATCGGTTGCCCGCCTTTAAAACGCTTATTAAAATCATCGCGCTCCAGCATGCGCGCCACCGTATGTTTAGCCGCCAATTGAATTAAATCTGCTGGCGACATTGCATTCATCCAGCTTGAATTAAACATTACCAATGTTTTGACAGGATCGAGAATTTTGAAGATCTGTTCTTCATAGGTTTTTGCATTCTCGATAACCTCATCGCGCGTCAGTGGCTTACGGGTAGCACTTTTTCCCGTTGGATCGCCTATCATGCCGGTAAAATCACCAATCAAAAACAGAACCTCATGCCCAAAGTCCTGAAACTGCTTTAATTTATTAATCAGTACTGTATGCCCCAAATGCAGATCAGGAGCCGTAGGATCAAAACCGGCTTTAATACGCAGAGGCCGCCCTTCTTCCAGCTTTTTAATAAACTCTTGCTCAACTAAAACCTCGTCAGCACCTCTTAGAAGGCTGGCTAATACTTCCTCTTGCAATTTCTTTCTCCACTATCCAGTCTACAAAAAGCATTATTATAGAATTAATGGATCGCTCTATAGAATAAATCTTTATATAGTCTATTATTTGGTAAAACCTTTAAAAAACCTTAAAATGGATCAAAAATCTTCCTGATAATAAATTTTTCACTTATTTTCAATAAATTACCCATAATCTCGTGAAAAAAAGAATTTATATATCCTTGTTCTTGGGGATAAACATGGCTCTTACGGCAACTGCCGTCTACTCACAGGCAGTACCCCTTGATAAAAATCGAACCACAAAGGCCGCTGTTTCATCAACCAAGCATTCCGGACAAGCAAAGCCTGTCAAAAAAACTCAGAGGATTTCCAAAACAGGCAACAAGAATATAGCTTCTAAAACAACCAAAAAGATGGTTAAGTCCTCGTCTAAAAAGCAGGCTAGCGCTCCATCCCAACGCACCAAAAAGAAACAGACTTTAGTTTCTTCTAAACTTGTTAAGAAAAAACATAGTAAAACAACTGAGATGAAACAAACCCTGCTGGCGCGTCAAGTAGCCGATCGCAGACGCTCAATTATTTCACACCATTCAGTCAAAACAGTTCCAATCAGTATTGTTGACAGTAAGGTACAGATGCAGGAAGCTGCTTCTGCTAATATTTCCCAGTTAAACTTGGGCAAATCTTCGCCAAGCACGACCGCCGAAGCCCAGATATTTAAGCCGTTCGCAATAGCCCCCCCGCTGCAAATGCAATCTTGGGCATCCAACCAAAAAACCTCCAGCGCACATGTCACTATAGAGACATCTTTATTTCTGGATGGACTAGAGGCAGGTTTGTCAAAAGAATTGATAATGCAACTTATTGGGATTTTTGCCTGGGATATCGATTTTGCGACTAACCTGCGCAACGGCGATCATTTCACCGTTGTTTATGAAAAAAAAGTTGTTAACGGCAAAGAAATCGATACCGACGAAATTATAGCCGCTCAATTCACTAACCAGGGAGAGACATATACAGCTCTCCGGTATATAGATAAATCGGGTAACGTCAATTACTACACACCCGACGGACAGTCCATGCAAAGGGCTTTTTTAACTACGCCTGTTGATTTTGCGCGCATTAGCTCTCACTTTGACTTAAAACGCAAGCATCCGATACTAAACAGAATTCGTGCTCATAAAGGTGTCGACTATGCCGCCAGGACAGGCACCCCTGTAAAAACCACAGGTGATGGCGTTGTTGTTTTCTGCGGCCGCAAAGGCGGTTATGGACAAGTTGTAATCATTAAGCATGGAGATCGCTATGAATCACTTTATGCACATCTGTCTAAATTCAAAAAAGGACTAAAGACTGGTAATCCTGTTAAACAAGGAGATGTTATTGGCTATGTAGGTCAGACAGGCTTGGCCACTGGCCCTCACTTACACTACGAATTTCATGTTGATGGTGTTTACCGTAATCCAGAAACAGTCAAACTGCCGCATTCTTTACCTATCACTGAAAACTTGCTGGCTGATTTCAAATCACAAACCCAACCGCTTTTAGCGCAACTTAATCAGATTAAAGCTAAAAGTTTGTTTGCAAAAACTCAATCTGAATACAATTAACGAAACTAATGCCTGAGCTTTATGTTGGACTGATGTCCGGAACCAGTCTTGATGGCATTGACGCAAGCCTGGTGAGTTTTGAGGATCAGAAAGTCCGCTTAATCGCGTTCGACTATTTTCCTTTCCCGCCTGAGACTAGAGACGCGATCCAACGGATCAGCGAACCTGACACATTGATTTCCTTAAATGACTACGGCGCTCTGGATACCCGACTGGGTCATCTATTCGCAGAAGCTGTCAACTCATTACTTGCGAAGGCAAAAATTCCGGCAGCAACAATCGCAGCAATTGGCAGTCACGGGCAAACGGTTTACCACGCACCAGACATTCAATTTCCTTTTTCCTTGCAGATCGGTGATCCGAACATTATTGCCGAGAATACCGGTATTACTACGGTGGCGGATTTCAGACGTCGTGACATGGCCGCAAACGGACAAGGGGCGCCGCTGGTTCCAGCCTTTCATAAAGCCGTGTTCAGTCATCCAACCGAGCATCGCTGTATTGTTAATATCGGGGGCATTGCCAATATTACTGTTTTACCAGCTGAATCCTCGCAAGTTATTGGATTTGATACAGGACCGGGAAACACGTTGATGGATTTATGGATTAAGCAACACCGTAATCTGGCTTATGATAAAAACGGCGCATGGGCTAAAACTGGTGAAATCAAACATGACTTGGTGAATCAGTTAATAAAAGATGCGTATTTCGGTGTTCGCCCGCCCAAAAGTACCGGCAAAGAATATTTCTCCCTATCGTGGTTGAATCAAAAGATTAAATCGATAAGTTATAATGTTGAAGATATCCAAGCCAGTTTATGTTTTTTAACGGCAATCACTATTTGTCAAGCCATTGAAAAATATGCGCCTTTAACGGAGCGTGTACTAATTTGCGGCGGCGGTATTCATAATGACTATCTGTTAGAACTGATTCAACTGAACCTTAACTGCCCAGTTAACTCGACAGAGCCATATGGCATTCATCCGGACCATGTAGAAGCGATGGCTTTTGCTTGGCTGGCCAGACAGACTTTAAATCATCATCCTGGCAATCTTAAAGAAGTAACGGGGGCAAATAATGCAGTGATTCTGGGGGGCCTTTATCAGGGCAATAAAGCAATTCAGTAAAGAGGGCGGCCAACCGCGGCCGCCCAAATAATATCATGCCGAAAACGAAGAGCCACAGCCGCAGGTGGTCGTTGCGTTGGGATTGCGGATCACGAACTGTGACCCCGACAAATCCTCTTTATAATCAATTTCAGCGCCGGTTAAATACTGAATGCTCATCGAATCAATCAGAACGGTTACTCCGCCTTTTTCGACCAGCGTATCGTCCTCGTTGACCTCTTCATCAAAAGTAAAACCATATTGAAATCCTGAACAGCCGCCGCCTGAAACATAAACTCGCAGCTTCAGATTGTTATTGCCTTCTTCGGCTATCAATTCACCTACTTTGGAAGCAGCACTGTCAGTAAAAATAATTGGATCAGACATAAATACAAAAATTAAGTAATTGAAATTAAGCTAAATTATGACTATACCTAGCATTTTAGTCAACAATTATGGATAGAGCGCAATCATATTTAACCCGCGGTCTTCCTCCAGGCCAAACATCAGATTCATATTCTGAATCGCTTGACCTGCCGCTCCTTTGACCAGGTTATCGATAACCGACAAGATTACAATTGTCTGGCTGCCTTGTGGTTGATGCACGGCGATTTGGCACATGTTGCTGCCTTTAACATTACGAGTATCCGGATGTGCGCCGCTAGGCAATACGTCAACAAAATACTCATCAGCGTATCTTTTTTCGAATAATGCCTGTACATCACATTGATCGAGATTCAACTGACCATATAGTGTGGCATGAATCCCGCGGATCATCGGTATTAAATGCGGAACAAATGTAAGACCGGCCGGTCTTCCGGCCGCCATCTCAAGACCCTGCCTGATTTCCGGCAGATGCCGATGTCCACTGACTGCATAAGCCTTGAAACTTTCGCCGGTTTCGCTCATCAATGTAGCTAGTTCCGCCTTGCGTCCGGCACCGCTGACACCGGATTTCACATCGGCGATCAACTGACCTGCATCAATCACGCCTTGTTCAATCAGCGGCAAAAAACCCAACTGTACCGCAGTCGGATAACAACCCGGGCAAGCGACCAGTCTAGCCGATTTTATCAACGCTCTATTGACTTCCGGCAAACCATAAACCGCCTCGGCAATCAGGTCAGGACAGGCATGCTGCATGCCATACCATTTCTCCCAGTCCCTGACCTCTTTAATTCTAAAATCAGCAGACAGGTCAATCACTTTGACGCCACGCGCCAGCAACTGTTCAGCCATATGCATTGCCGTGCCATTAGGCGTAGCGAAAAAAACCACATCACATGTAGCCAAAGTCTCCACATCAGGCAGACTGAATACCGCATCTATGGCGCCTCGCAGACTAGGATAAAGTGCATCCACTCTTGATCCGGCATCCGACCGCGATGTCACGACCGCTACGTCGACTTCCGAGTGCGACGCCAAAATCCGCAATAATTCAACCCCGGTATAACCGGTTCCGCCTACAATACCTGAACGAATCATCTACTCTTCATCTCCAACACAAAAACAACCAGCGCATATAATACCTGTAACCTGATTCGGTATAATCATTTTTCTTTACTCAAAAGCGACTTAGGCATTATCGTTTTGACTTAAACGTTGTGCCTATAAAACTCACAACTCTGTCTGAGACTGATAATATGATCGCCATCGAAATTACTGAAAGCGGTACTCCTGAAGTTTTAAAACCGACGCAATGCCCTGTCCCTACGCCCTCGGCGGGCGAAGTACTGATAAAAGTCGCTGCAGCCGGCATTAATAGGCCCGACATCATGCAGCGCAAAGGGCTGTACCCTCCCCCACCCGGCGCGTCTGATATTCCAGGTCTGGAAATCGCAGGAACTGTAGTGGCGATTGGCGAAAATCCCACACGTCTAAAAGAAGGCGACCAGGTCTGCGCTTTAGTAACTGGCGGCGGTTATGCCGAATACTGCCTGGCATCAGCCGATCTATGTTTGCCCGTCCCCAGAGACATGAGCTTGAGCGAAGCGGCCGCTTTGCCGGAAACCTTTTTTACAGTCTGGAGCAATGTATTTAATCGTGCCCGGCTCGCTGCCGGCGAGACCTTATTCGTCCATGGCGGCACCAGCGGCATAGGCACAACGGCCATCCAGTTAGCCAAAGCATTTGATGCTAAAGTCTTCGTCACGGCAGGTACTGAAGCGAAATGCCGCTTCTGCACAGAGCTGGGCGCCGATGCCGCCATCAACTATAACGAACAGGATTTTGCCGAAGAAATCAGGCAATTGACCAGCGGTAAAGGCGTCAATGTCATACTCGACATGATAGGCGGTGACTATTTTCCGCGTAATTTAAAATGCATGGCTTTTGATGCACGCTTGGTGCAAATCGCATTACAAAAGGGAGCAACATCTGAAATTGATCTACTGCCCATTATGCTGAAACGCCTCACAATCACCGGCTCAACCCTGCGCGCCAGGGACACCGCCTTTAAAGCCGACATTGCCAAGAATCTGTTGGAAAATGTCTGGCCCTTACTCGACTATGGCCAAATTAAGCCTATAATTCATGCCACCTTTCCATTGAGAGAAGCGGCTCAAGCCCATGCATTAATGGAAAGCGGTCAGCACATCGGCAAAATCATCTTAACGGTATAAAAAAACATGAGCTACACCCATTTAATTTCACCGGACATACTGAACCAACATGTCAATGATCGCAACTGGATTATCTTTGACTGCCGCTTTTCCCTGGCCGACACCAATGCCGGCGCCAAGGCATACCGCTTCGGTCATATTCCTAATGCCAGATATGCACATCTGAACAATGATTTATCCTCGCCAGTCACCGACCTAACCGGTCGTCACCCGCTGCCCTCTTTTTCATTGCTGGTCGATAAACTAGGGCAATGGGGCGTAACCAATCAAAGCCAAGTCGTCGTTTATGACGATGCCAGCGGCGCTTTCGCAGGCCGCCTATGGTGGCTGTTACGTTGCATGGGCCATGATAAAGTCGCTCTGCTGGATGGAGGCATTAAACACTGGCAAAAGCAGGGCTATGCCGTAACCACAACGCTGCCGACCATTGAACCTGCCATCTTCAGGATGTATCTTGACGAAAACCAATGGCTGAATGCCGTACAGGTGCGCGATAAATTAGCGGCAAAAACCATTAAGTTGATTGATGCCCGCACACCGGAACGTTATCGTGGCCAGCAGGAGCCTATCGATCCAGTTGCCGGCCATATACCCGGCGCCTTAAACCGGGCGTTTCAGTTGAATCTAAATACCAACGGCTTATTCTTGTCCGCCGACATATTGCGTGAACATTTCAAGCAAATGCTAGGCGACACCTCCCCCGAACAGACTGTGCACATGTGCGGCTCCGGCATCACGGCCTGTCATAATTTACTAGCAATGGAATACGCCGGATTAACTGGATCTAAACTGTATGCAGGCTCTTGGAGTGACTGGATTCGAAATAAAAATCGGCGGGTTTGCTCAGATTATTGATAGCAGCGCTTGTTAGAATGGCCTGCGAAATCCCTACAAATAGTCTCTGGCTGGCCGTCTTTCATATTTGACGCTCGAAAGAATGTAGTAAATTCAGGCTCATCTAACTACAAGCTCTTCTCGATCTATCAATAGAAATATCTTCACTGAGAACTCTCATCGCGCAACCGCATGAATACCGCAAACCGAGGAATCCCCGATCCAGTCAACCCTCTATACCGATAAGTAACCACACTACCAACCGGCGGTGGATTTTGCCTTTGCTTCTGAGTAAAACCGCTGCCGATATAAAATTCCTTGCCGTTCTCCATGCGTACTTTTATCGAGCCCATCAGACCGGTATTTTTGCCTTTTCCGGATTTGTAACCAATTACCACTGCTTCCGCATCTTCGAAGGGTTTTACTTTAAGCAAATTTCCGCTACGTCCGCTCTGATAAATTGCACTCTGCCTATGCAGCATCAAACCTTCTCCTCCTTGTTTATTGATTTCAACAAGCTTATCCATCAGCGCTGCATATGAATCTACCCGAAACTGCTCAATCACGGCCAGATAAGGTGAGTTTATTTCCGATGCCATATTATTCATGGCTTCTACCCGCTTACTGAATATTCCTCCATGCGCCGGAAGATCAAATACCATCAGTTTGATCTGCTTCCAGCCTTCATGCGGCGCTTGCTGGCGAACTATCGACACAGTATCTTCATAGCGCCCCCGTTCCATCCATAATTCGCCGTCTAGCGGCATATTCGGAAAGCCCTGAATAAACCAATCCGGGGCAGCAAAAATATGCCCGCCCTTGGAAATGAGCTTTGCGCCATTCCATCTGGCCCGCACGCCATCGAGTTTTTCGCTTACCCAAAACTGTGTAACATCGACATGTTGATGAAACACTTTTGCCAGCATGAGATCAGGAGTTTCTTCTGCCCGGCCACTAGGCGCTAAATAAAACAGCAGAAACAAGATACAAATGCGTTGTTTAATCATAACAATTTGCCCGGCCCATAGATGGCTGACTGGCCATTCCTTTGCGATGCTTAATTTTTATATCAGCAAAATTTTATTGCTTCAGCGCCGGCATAAATCACCTTATGGCCCATAATGACAGTCCGCTGCTATTTTTTAAATAGCTCATCATGCTCTACAGTAATAATCCAAGAAAAATCCCACGAAAATGGTCAATCCAAACCAATTATTGTTCAGAAATGCTTTAAAACACTGCGACTTTTCACGATTAAAAATCAGCCATTGCTGATAGATAAACAAGCTTGCCCCAACCAACAGTCCGCTATAGTAAAATCTGCCCAGATCTTGCATTTGCCCGATAGTGACCAGCAAACCAAGAATGATCACCTGCAAAATAGCCATGATATGCCGATCATAGTTACCGAATAAAATCGCTGTAGATTTGACACCTATTTTTAAATCATCGTCTTTATCGACCATGGCATACATGGTGTCATAAACCAGCGCCCATAATATCGTGGCCAGATACATGACCCAGGCAACAAATGGAATACTATTAGTCTGCGCGCTGAACGCCATTGGTACCGCCCAGCCGAAAGCGATACCCAGATAAGCTTGCGGCAAATGCGTATAGCGCTTCATAAAAGGATAGCTGGCCGCCAAAAATGCCGCGATGAAGGACAACAGAATCGTGTAGAGGTTCAGTAATAATACCAAACCGAAAGAAATCAGGCACAACACGACAAAAATGATTAAAGCTTCCTTAGGCGTAACATTGCCGAGAGCCATGGGCCGTTGCTTAGTACGTTCCACATGCGGGTCAAACTCACGATCGGCATAATCATTAATCACGCAACCTGCTGCCCGCATCAGCACCACACCCAGGCAGATAACGGTTAAAACTAACAAGTCAGGCTTGCCGTTACTCGCAACCCAAAGCGCCCAGAGGGCCGGCCATAATAAAATCAATATGCCGATGGGCCTGTCAAATCGCGCCAATAACCAGTATTGTCTGGCTCTATCCTCTATCATATCTATTGTCACTATCTTTACCTTCTCAGAGTGAACTGTTTGCAATTGTTCAAACCTAACTACACAACCAACCGAAACTGCCCGCTTGCAAGTCATTCGTTTTGAAGCGTGAGTTTTATTAAAAATGCTATTATAGCTTCTTTGTTTTAGTGAGCACTTGTGCCCAATGGAGAGGTAGTCATGAGCGTAAAAATTTATCATAACCCGCGCTGCAGTAAATCACGTCAAACCCTTGAATTATTGAAAGAACAGGGCATTGAACCAGAGATTATTGAATATCTGAAAACACCTCCGAGTGCTACTGAACTGAATGATATCCTGGAAAAACTGGGCCTGGAACCACGTGATTTAATGCGCAAAAAAGAAGCAGAATATAAAAATGCCGGTTTGGACAACCAATCACTGGACCGCCAAGCCCTGATCGATGGCATGATAAACAATCCAATATTAATTGAACGCCCTATTGTGATTGCCAATGATAAAGCCGCTATTGGTCGCCCGCCGGAAAATGTGCTGGCTATATTGTAGCCACCCCGTGCTACAACCATAATATGCCCTCAATTTGAAATATAAGGGTAAGGCCGCTCTATTTTAAACCAACGGTTTTATTATGACGAAAATTTTGATTCTTTACTTTTCCCGCCACGGCTCCACTGCTGAAATGGCGAACCACATTGCGCGTGGAGTTGAATCCGTCGTCGGCGTTGAGGCTGTTCTCAGAACTGTTCCCGACGTGTCCAGTGTCTGCGAGAAAATCGCCGCCAGCATCCCAAACCATGGGGCACCTTATGCCTCCCTGGAAGATTTAAAAGAGTGTGACGGCTTGGCTCTAGGCAGTCCTACCCATTTTGGCAATATGGCAGCACCGCTAAAATACTTCATCGATAGCACGACCGAAATCTGGTTTTCAGGTGCATTATCCGGCAAACCGGCTGGTGTATTTACTTCTACCGGAAGTATGCATGGAGGACAAGAAAGCACACTCTTATCGATGATGCTGCCATTAATGCATCATGGCATGCTCATACTAGGCTTGCCTTATACAGAAACAGCTTTGCGTGAAACGACTTCCGGCGGCACTCCTTATGGTCCAAGCCATGTATCATTAAGTAATGCAGTCATAAGTGATCAAGAAAAAAAATTGTGCCGCGCTCTTGGGATGCGCTTGGCTAAAACAGCGTTGTATTTAAAACAAGGCTCATGAAGATAAAACCAATTTATTATTATTCCCTAGCTTTGGCCGGTTTTTTCGGCCTGTTCGCCTTGTTGATGTTGTGGCATACTGTTCTGGCACCATCAACGCGCTTTCCTATTGCGTTAATGTTATTAATTACTGTGACACCATTATTGCTCCCGATGCGCGGCTTATTGGACCGCAATCGAAAAAGCTGTGCTTGGACCGCCTACATTAGCCTGATCTATTTTATACACGGCTCTGCTGAAGCTTATGTCAACATGGATGAACGCCTGTATGCATCGCTGGAGATCATACTAAGCTTGATGCTTTTTCTCGGTTCAACATTCTATGTTCGATTTTCAGGACACCATAGCTAACAATGGCGAAGCAACTTCCCTTACATTTTGAATTCAGGGCTGATCTGACATTTAATAACTTCTACCCTGGCAACAATCAGGAAATCATCAATCATCTGCAAAACTGCGTTGCGGGCACAGGCGAGCAGCAAATCTTTCTCTGGGGGAGTCAAGGTCTGGGAAAAAGCCATTTATTGCAGGCCTGTTGTTGCCAAGCTTATACTTTAGGATTCAGGTCATTCTATTTTTCATTTTCAGGCTCATCTCTTCCTGACCCCACTATACTCAATGGTCTTGATGAAATTGACATCGTCTGTTTCGACAACATTGAGTGTTTCACGGGTAATCCTGCCTGGGAAATGGCTTTTTTTAATTTTTTCAATGAACACAGGGATCGCGGGCATAAACTCATCATATCCGCTCATTGCGCCCCTAATGATCTCGGTATTCAGCTACCTGACCTTCAAACCCGACTTAACTGGGGACTGGCGTTAAAAATGCGACCATTAGACGATCAGGGCAGAATCGCTGCGTTAACTTTTAAAGCAAATCAAATGGGCTTTGAAATTTCTTCCAAAGCAGGACGTTTTCTGCTGACGCATTATTCCAGGGATTTATCCTCACTATGGGCTTTACTGGAAAAATTGGATCAAGCATCATTGGCCGCCAAGCGCAAGTTGACCATTCCGTTTTTAAAACAGGTTATGGATGATAACTATGTCTAGCAAAGTACTAATTATTGGCGCTGGCGCCATTGGCGGCTTCTACGGTGCGCTATTGGCTAAAGCAGGTGCCGATGTATCGGTCGTTTGTCGCTCCGATTATGAACATGTCAAACGAAATGGTTTTGTTATCCGTAGCAACGATCTTGGCAGCTGGAATTTTATTCCCTCCCAAGTACTAAAAAACGCTGCGGATTTTAATGGTGCGGCAGATTATGTTTTACTTTGCACAAAAGTGATTCCCGATATTGATCGCATTACATTGCTTCGCCCTGCAGTAAAGCCCGAAACAGCCATCGTATTCATCCAAAATGGCGTTGACATCGAACAGGAAATACTGACTGCTTTTCCTGATAATGAAGTCATCAGTGGTCTAGCGTTTATTTGCAGCAACCGGATTAATCCCGGGGAAATATTGCATTTGGCTTATGGCCATCTAACGCTGGGAAATTTGCCTGGCTCCATTAGCAGCAAAACCAACATGCTTTGCGAATTATTTAACCAGTCAGGTGTTGTATGCGAAGCAACTGAAAAGATTATCACTCGACGTTGGCAAAAATGCATTTGGAATGCACCTTTTAATTCGTTATCGGTCTTATCCGGTGGTCTAGAAACGCTCGACATCCTGCGTTCCCAGGAAGCTTTCGTACGCAACATCATGCAGGAAGTTTTTAATATCGCTGAAGCCTGTGAGCATCACCTGCCCCCCGATATTATAGATATTAATATCGATAATACTTATGCCATGCCCCCATACAGGACCAGCATGCTGTTAGATTACGAAAACGGTCATCCGATGGAGACGGAAGTGATTTTAGGCAATGCGTTACGTGCCGGCAAACGAACCGGTGTTGCATGCCCCCATTTAGAATCAGTCTATGCCTTAATGAAATTGCGCGAATTGCAGCTCAATCATTCGCTGTAGATTTACCGTAAAAGATATAGTCCGCAGTATACGGCGCTCGCTTTTCACTGCCCAGGTGATTAGCATCGCATCCGGATAACGGAGGCAAACCACCGTGAGTATTAACCCGATTAATATAATTTACATCCGAAAACAACCCTTTTCCCTTATGCGCTATGACTTCAACCAGCAGCCAGGAAATGGATGACTCTGGTTCAATATCTACTCTATTGAGTATTCGGCCGACAATACGACTGCCTTCTTTATACTCCCATATAGGACCTTCATAATGGTTTCCGACAACCCGACCATCCTCATCGAATAGACGAGCATCAGGGGCCTGTATTTTCCATGCATACTTATTGTTATTGACTGAGCATTGATAAATCTGATCACCTTTCGCATGAACAGACAAAACAGACTCATTACCATCAGGAACTTTAATCTGTTCAGGTATTGAAGTATCAGCATTAGCGGTCCCTAGTAACAATCCCCATAAAAACACTATTTTTTTAATCATCTGTTTTCACCATGGTAGTTTGGTTCCATCGTATTTAACAAAACAACCTGATTGTTCCAAGCTAAAATTGTCTATCACGGAGCACATGCCTGAAACGCTTTCACTAGCATTAATTAAGGCATTGATGCCCCCCATATCCGTTTTAACCCAGCCCGGATGTAAAATTAGCACACCAACAGATTGTTCTTTGAGCGTAAGCGCCAGACACTTCATTGCAGAGTTTAGCGCAGCCTTGCTTGAACGATACAAAATACTGCCTCCACTAGTATTATCAGTAATACTACCCATTAAACTACTGATACTGACGATTAGCTTCTTTTCACTACGCTTGATTTGTGGCAGAAAATCTTCCGCCATTTTAACCGGCGCCTGAGTATTAACCAGAAACGATTTATTCCATGCCTGATAGTCCAGTTGACCAGAAGCATGTACTCGATCATCAGTGTAAATACCGGCATTATTAATCAAAACATCAATCGGTAAGTCGGTAAGCTTATGGGACAACTTGTCAATTTGATCTAAATCAGAAATATCCAGCGTTTCTATCTGAATATTATTGTACTGGCTGGCAAGCTTGTTTAATTCAACCGCACCTCCCGGATCACGGCAACAAGCAATTGTTGTCCATCCAGATTGTACATATTGACGACAAAACTCCAAGCCTAACCCCCGATTGGCCCCGGTAACTAGAACTGTAGACATTTGCCACTCCATAAAAAAACCTTCTGTACTACGTGATACAGAAGGTTATTTATCAGTTCAGAAATTAAGCTGAGAGATTTTTAGAAACAAAATCCCAGTTAACTAGTGACCAGAAATGCTCTAAGTAAGTTGGACGAGCATTTCGATAATCAATGTAGTAAGCATGCTCCCACACATCACAAGTCATGAGAGGTGTTTGTCCTGTAGTTAATGGGCAGCCTGCATTACTAGTGCTAACGAGAGCTAAACTTCCATCTGCGTTTTTTACCAACCAAGCCCAACCTGAACCGAAGGTGGTAACAGCACATTTAGTGAATTCTTCTTTAAATTTTTCAAATGACCCAAAAGAAGCATCAATAGCATCAGCTAAAGCACCAGTAGGTTGACCGCCACCATTAGGAGTCAAACAGTTCCAGTAAAATGTATGATTCCATACTTGAGCTGCATTATTAAAAATACCCCCAGAAGATTTGACAACGATTTCTTCCAGAGATAATCCTTCAAATTCAGTTCCTGGAATGAGATTGTTCAGATTTGTTACATAAGTTTGGTGATGCTTCCCATAATGATACTCTAACGTTTCTGCTGAAATATGGGGAGCCAGCGCATCTTTAGCATAAGGTAAAGCAGGAAGTTCGAAAGCCATTTGATTCTCCTAATAAAATACGTTAAAAATAGTTGCCAATTAAACAGCTTGCAACAGAAAATAAATACCAAGTAATTTAATAAACTATTACTTTAGCATTGCTAGCCAATTAAATAAAGCAGGACTTATTTAACTCTTGTTCATCCATACAAACACTAAAGGCAATATTATCTCTTGTACCCTTTTAGTAATGGTTGGAGTATAGAAGCTACTCTATAATTCATAATTTTGAAGCCCCATATCATGCCCATTAAAACAATTAGATCAATTCCTGTCCAAGCTGAAGCAGAAAATGCAATTCATGGCGCAACTGTGTGTCAAGCACTTCCAGTCAATAGGGTAGGCGGTTTAGATAACGAAACTTATCGTCTGAATACGTGTCGACTGAATGATGCATCTTGATCTGGCTTCATTTTAAGATTATCGTTTGATTTAGATTCAAAGTGATGCTCCAAATAGTGATTAATCATATCATTGGTCACCTGATCAACGAAGATGCAAAAAATAACCCATGCAAATAGCACTCAATTTGGTAATCCGCAGGCTACCTATCTATAGACCATTGCCTCCTCCTTGGTCAGATTATCGCAGCTAAAACTGGTGGTTTAAAAATTATGATGGAAAATTAATTTGCGCCCGTACGGCATTATTCCCCTCATCATTGCAATGCTAATCATTACCAAAAAATTTATTTTATTATGGCCATAGAAGTAGAGCATAAGTTTTTAATTGCCAATGATAATTGGCGTGAGCACATCACAGAATCCATTAAATACAGGCAAGGCTATCTAAGCTCGTTAGCAACTAACTCGATCCGAGTCCGGATAAGTGATAATCATGCCTGGCTGAATATCAAAAGCGCTACCATTGGTACTCATAGACATGAATACGAATATGAAATTCCACTGTCTGACGCGAATGAAATCGTAAACAATCTTTGTAAAAAGCCCTTAATTGAAAAAACCCGTCATTTTGTCACTCATGATACCAACATTTGGGAAATAGATGAGTTTGAAGGAGAAAACAAAGGGTTGATTGTCGCTGAAATTGAATTACCAGAAATAGGGCAACCATTTTCAAAACCTGACTGGCTAGGAAAAGAAGTTACGCATGATTTGCGTTATTACAACAACAACCTTGCTAATCATCCATATTCAGAATGGCGTAAAAATTAATTATTTCATACATATATTGAAATAGACGGCAATTTACCCTATATTTGCCGTATGAAAAAAACAACACTTGTTGCATTATTGCTACTATCAACTCAATGCTTTGCTAATAGCATAAAAGATTCCCTAAATAATATAGAGTCCGAATGGGCGTCTATTTACTATAGCAAGTCAAATTCCAATAAAAGTCGTGCTTACAACCATCTACTCGATAAAATTATTGCCCTATCCGAACAGCATACCGATAATGCCGAGCTTATTTTTTGGCAAGCGGTTGTAAAAGCTACAAATGCCGATCACCAAGATGCATTGGCGGCACTTAATTCAGTTAAGGATGCTCGCAAGCTACTAGCCAAAGCTATAGAAATAAATCCAAAAACCATGAACGGATCCGCCTATGTTACCTTGGGCACATTATATTATATGGTGCCCAAATGGCCTATTGCTTTTGGCGATGAGCAAACCGCTCAAAAAATGCTAGCAATTGCACTTCAAATCAATCCTAATGGTATTGATAGCAATTATTTTTACGGAAAATTTCTGTTATCGCAGAATAAATCCGATGAAGCGGCAAAATATTTTGAAAGAGCTGTTAAAGCACCTGCACGCAATGAACAACTTTATGCGGATAGCCAACTTAAAACAGAAGCTAGTCTTGCCTTAAAAAATGCAAAAGAACAAAAAGTCGGCACCTCAAAAAACTTATTCTTGTCTTTGTTCTCTTCTGCCACTCTGAAATGAAGAGACAAATTTAGCCTATCAAAAACCTAGTGCTTAGTCAGTCTTGATCTGACGAGTAAAATTTGCAGAGTATTCATAGAGTGTGAATAGTGCGAATAAATTCGCACCTACAATTTACCCGCCATAATTAAATTGACTGACTACTAGGTTCTGTTGACATTTCAGCGTAGCCAAATCAAAGCCGAGACAAAATGCAGAAAATACCGAATACTTCCGGGCTAGCTTCTAGAAACGTGAAAAAATTCGACGGTAGTGTTTGATTTTATTGAAAAAGCGTTCAATCAAATGACGCTTCTTATAAATAAACCAATCACAGGTACGGGATTGTTTACGGTGGCTGCGAGGCGGGATCACCACCTCAATAGCTTGGTTCTGAAGGGTTTCAATGAACGCATCGCTGTCGTAGCCTTTATCCGCCGCCAATTTTTGTACCCCTTCAGGTGGTGCAAACGCCAGTAAATTTTCCGCTTGTCCAATGTCACTGTCTTGCTCGCCCGTTAGGACAAATCCCAACGGAGTGCCCAGCCCATCGGTAATAGCGTGAATCTTGGTGCTAAACCCACCGTGCGAACGCCCCAGTGCCTCTTGCTCTGCTGAGCTGCCAGTCGCTCCTGCCGTACAGGCATGTGCCTTGACAATGGTGCTGTCAATAAAAACACTTTATAAATCGGGCTGATCTATACAGGCTCGATGCAAATTAGCCCATACGCTCTCCGGCACCAGCGGGAAAAACGCTTGAAGATGCTATTCCATTTGCGTTAACCTGCGGGAACGCCTCAGTTAGCCGCAGTCGTTGTTCCTTAAGCCTGCTTGGACAGCGCATGGTGGAACTGGGCTATGTGTAAAGCGTATCTCATGAAACCATTCGGCAAACTTTAAATAAACTGTCAATGGCCAATAATTTTGAGCCAGTTTCGGCCATTAAAATTGAGCCACTTTTTCCGGTTAATATGAGTTGTTTAGCTTCGCTTTCAGCCGATAACTTTCCCCTCCGAGCATAAAGATATGTGAATGATGGATGATGCGGTCGACGATAGGCACGGCCACATTGTCGTCAAAGAAGAACTCGCCCCAGTCCGTGAACGCCTTGTTGGTGGTCAGGATGATCGACCGGTATTCATACAGCGCGTTGATGAGCTGAAACAGGTTGTGCATGCCCTGCCTGTTCATCGGCAGATAGCCCAGCTCGTCGATGACCAGGCAATCGAATTTGAGCAACTGGTTGATCTTCTTTTTCAACTCGCCTTTGAGCTCAGCCAGTTCCAGGGCCTCCATCAGGCCCAGTGCCGTGTGGAAGCCGACCTTGTAGCCGGCCTCGATCGCTTTCAGGCCGATGCCGATGGCCAGGTGGGTCTTGCCGACCCCGGGCGGGCCGATGAAGACCACGTTGTCGCGGTTGTCGATAAAGCCGAAGTCCAGCAGGCTGTTGACTTCGCGCTTGCTGATGGTGGTCTGGAAGCGGTAGTCGAACTCCTCCAGGGACTTGTGCAGCGGAAAGCCGGCCCGCCGCCGGTTTTGCTCGACGCGCTTGCTGTTGCGCTGTTGCTGTTCATGCCGGATCAGGCAGTCGGCAAACTGCAGGTAGGAGCTGTCGCCGGCTTCGGCCTGACTCAGCAGTTGTTCGAGGTGATCGGCAATGCCGGACAGGCACAGGCTGCGGTATTGCCGGGCGACTTGGTCAATAGACAGCATGGCGCTCTCCCTGGCCAGTGGAGCGGCCATTCAGGGTGCCATAACGGGCCAAGGCGGCCGAGGACGGATGGTCTGTTGTCGTCGGCTCGAGCGGAGTGAGCCGCTCGGGATGCTGCTGCCAGGCTTCCAGGCGCTGCTTCAGGCCGCTGGCGGTCAGCCGCGGCAACTCGATAAGCCGGCTCAACAGGGGCTCGGGGATTACGCCGTGGCGCTGGTGATGTTCGGTCAAGACCTGCTTGGCGCCCGCCAGCTGGTCCTTGTAGATCTTCGGCGAAGTTGCTTTCAGCAAGGCGCACAGCGCCATCGCCAGCGCCGCCTGGCCGACCAGTTGCTGCAGGTCGGCTTCCAGTGTTTCAATGCGCCGGCTCTGGTCGCGGTAATGGTGGGTGTTCTTGATGACCTGGCCTTTTTCCAGGCACAACCGATGCTCGGCGATCACTTCGCCCGTGTTGAGGTCGCTGATCAGCAACTGGCCGTCCTGGTCACAGACGCCGACCCGGGCGCTTTGATAGGCCATGGGCACCGAGTATTTGTTGGACTGCCAGGCGATCAGGCCGGTCTTGTCGGCCTTGCGTGTGACCACGGTAGTCTGCGCGTCATGGATACAGGACGGGGTCAGGTAAGGCTGCATCCGGGCCTTTTCCTCGCGGTCATAGAGCCCCCGCGGCGGCTGGCCGGTGCTGCCGTGAATCCGCTGGTTGGCGGTCTGGTCCAGCCAGTCGGCCAGGGTCTGCTCCAGGTCCTGCCAGCTGGCGAAGGCTTCGCCGTACAAGCCGTTGTGCTTGACATATTTGACCCCGGCCTCGACCTTGCCCTTGCTTTCCGGGTCGTAGCCTTCGCAGGCCCGAATCACAAAGCCGGCCGCGGTCGCATACTGATGGAAGCGCTGGTTCAAGGTCAGCTCCCGGAACCGCTCATGGATCACGACCAGCTTGGTCTGGTCGTACACGCATTCGGCCGGCTGGCCGCCGAAATAGCGGAAAGCGGCATCGTGCTGGCGGATCAGCGTGGCGGTATCGATCGGTCGAGCCGAAAACGACACATGCATCAACCGGGAGTAGGACAAGACGAACACCATGAAATAGACCGTGGTCGGCACGCCGCCGATCAGGACGCCGCGCAGCTCGCCGCCGTCTACCTGACACTGCTCGCCCGGCACCATATCCAGCACCGGCTCATAATAGCGGGCCTGCCTGACAGGAAGCTCCTGCTTGAGCGCCTGGATGTAACGCCGCACTGAACGGTTGGACACGGCCAGATCATCCACCTTGGCCTTCAACTTGCGCAGCACTTTCACGGCCGACAGGCCGGGATAGGTTTGCAGCAGTTGAATGATATAGCCGCGGTAATCGTCCAGCTTCTTGGTGCGGTCCGTATCGGCCAGCAGCGCCGCAATGGCAGGTTCCGTCAGCTTCAAATACTTGCTGACCGTGTTGCGGGAAATGTCCAATTGTTTGGCAATTTGGCGCTCCGATAAGCCATTGCCGTGGTTATGTAATGCTTTGATCTGATGGATCACTAGCCACTCCTTCATGCCGCTCCCTGAACAAAAGCCAGGGACTGTGGCAAATAATGAGATAAAGATAAAGGAAAAAGTGGCTCAAAATTGTTGGCCAATTCTGGCTCATTTTAGTTGTCCAATAACATAAACGAATCAAAACCCTGGTAACATAAAGAATGGTGCATTCCTACTCAACAGAATGCCTGCTTTGTCTGTGCTACGGAAGACATCCTTGATGTTTACAAGCGTTTCTATGACGCAACGCATCCATTGATTTGCATAGACGAAAGCAGCAAACAACAGATTAAAGACGTGCGACAGCCGACCCCGGCTAAGCCATCGGTGGAAAAATACGATACGAAATATGAACGTAACGGTATCAGCCATCTGTTTATGTTCTTTGATCCAGCGGCATGTGGCGGTCACAGACCAAAGGACCGCGGTGTGGATTGGGCACACCAGATTCAACACTTAGTGGACGTGCCTTATGCTCAGACCGAGCGCATTACCCTTGTCATGGATTTTAAACACGCACACCGGCGGCCTCGCTGTATAAGGCTTTCCCACCAGAGAGGAAGCGCGGAGAATCCTGGATAAGCTGGATATCCACTACACGCCTAAGCATGGCAGTTGGCTCTACATGGCGGAAATCGAATTGAGCATTTTATCCCGTCAATGTCTGAATCGGCGCATTCCCGACCAGGTGACATTGACGCGGGAAGTCTCGGCCTGGCAAGAAAAAAAGAAATGTCAGGGCTTGCCCTATGGACTGGCGATTTACCACTGAAGAGGCTCGGGTAAAATTGAAAAACCTTTACCCAACATTAAAAGAATGATTAAGTACTAGAGCGTTAATTTATTGGCCGGAAACATTGTCTTCAGGCATTCGTCACTATGAAAAAACAATTTACGGGCCAACAGAGCGCCAGAGATTTTCATAGCCTCGGCTGGGTACTCACTGCATACTTTTGGATTGCATTCATCAAAAGTACGCGATACGTACCGTACTGTATTTTTCAGACATGCCTGTCAATAATAAAACTCAATTTTTTCAATAGTAGTTGGTTTCAAGTCACGATTGGCTGCTATAGTAGCCGAAATTGATAATGATCTTGCTAAATTTAATTAATCGCATCTCTATCATATATCGGTATTTTATCAGCCATCACTTTCTGCTAAGATGGGTATTAATTAAATATAAATTTTCCCTACAACTTTCCTGGTAATAATTATGACTTTTGTAGTCACAGAAAACTGTATCAAATGTAAATTTACTGATTGTGTCGATGTATGCCCTGTAGATTGCTTTCGTGAAGGCCCTAATTTTCTTGTAATAGATCCAGATGAGTGCATCGACTGCACATTATGTGAGCCGGAATGCCCCGCGAATGCAATTTTTGCCGAAGATGAGTTACCGGCAGAGCAAGAGATGTTCATTCAGTTGAATGCCGAACTGTCCAAGCAATGGCCTGTTATTACCGAAGTAAAATCCCCCTTACCCGATGCCGAGGAATGGAATGGCAAAACAGGTAAAATTGATTTGCTAGAAAAATAACTTTATTTTGAGACATAAAAAAAGCCGGGTTGACCCGGCTTTTTTTATGTCTCAAAATAGTCTTACTCATCTATTGTGTTGATTTCAGATCTATCAACAAGCTCAACATATGCCATTGGCGCATTATCGCCAGGTCTAAATCCACATTTCATAATACGCAGATAGCCGCCAGCTCTGTTTTGATAACGAGGTCCAAGTTCATTAAATAGCTTAGTTACAACTTCACGATCGCGCAATCTAGAAAATGCGAGACGCCTTTTTGCTACATTATCTACTTTCGATAAAGTAATCAAAGGTTCAGCAAAACTTCTTAATTCCTTAGCTTTGGGTAAAGTAGTTTTGATCAGTTCATGCTTAAATAATGAACTAGCCATATTACTGAATAGCGCCTTGCGATGGCTGCTATTAATATTGAATTTTCTACCGGATTTACGATGTCTCATTGTAAGAAGACCTAAAGTTAGTTAATTTACTGCGTGGTTTTGATCTGCCAGGTTTTCAGGGGGCCAATTCTCCAAACGCATACCCAGAGATAACCCTTTTAAGGCAAGAATGTCTTTTATTTCTGTTAAGGATTTTTTGCCAAGATTAGGAGTTTTTAATAATTCTACCTCTGTTCGTTGAATTAAATCTCCAATATAAAAAATATTCTCAGCTTTTAAGCAATTAGCAGAGCGCACTGTCAACTCAAGATCATCTACAGGACGAAGAAGAACGGGGTCAAAAATTTCTTCGATTTCTACAGGTTCTTCTGCAAGCTGATCATTTACCTTTTCAAAATCAACAAAAACAGATAATTGATCATGGAGTATAGTTGCAGCGAGTTTGATCGTTTCTTCTGGATCTACAGTTCCATTTGTTTCCAGCTCAATAATTAGTTTGTCTAGGTTAGTCCGCTGCTCTACACGCGTACTTTCAACATGGTAAGCCACCTTAACAATCGGACTATATGAAGCATCAAGCTGAAGAGCACCTACAACGGAACTATGGTCAGAAATTGATTTACGCACACTAACGGGCTCATAGCCTCTCCCTCTGCGCACTCTGATCTTCATATTCAATACGCCGGCCTGAGTCAAGTTAGCGATTACTAATTCAGGATTTATAATTTCAACATCATGAGGAACATTAATATCCGCCGCTATGACACAACCCGCACCAGTTTTGGTAAGAGTCAGCTCAACCTCATCTTTTGAATGAAGCACAACTGCTAACTTCTTGAGGTTTAGCAGAATATCAATTACATCTTCTTGAACACCTTCTATGGTTGTGTACTCATGAAGAACACCTTCAATTTCCACATCCGTAACTGCGCAGCCTGGAATTGTTGACAACAATACGCGCCTTAGAGCATTACCAAGGGAATGCCCGAAACCACGCTCCAACGGTTCAATAACAATTCTTGAATGGTTAGGTGTTTTACTTACAACCTCAACTAATCGAGGCTTCAATAAGCCAGAAATAGAATTCTGCATTTATATTCCTCAGAACTGCAATTATTTAGAGTAAAGTTCTACAACTAACTGTTCATTAATGTCACTACCTAAATCTATACGATCAGGCAATGAATTAAATGTACCAGACATAGTTTTTGGATCAACTTCAACCCAAGAAGGAAAACCATATTGCTCAGATATGGTTAATGCATCAATAATTCTTTGCTGTTTTTTTGCCTTTTCTCTTACCTTAAGCACATCACCAGCACTTACTTGATAAGAAGGCACATTTATCAGCACATCATTAACCAAAATTGATTTATGGCAAACTAACTGACGAGCTTCGGCTCTGGTAGAAGCGAACCCCATACGATAAACAACATTATCCAGCCTTGATTCCAACAGATTCAGCAGGTTTTCACCTGTTGCACCTTTTTTCATATCAGCAGACTTATAATAGTTACGGAATTGTTTTTCCAAAATCCCATAAATCCTACGTAAACGCTGCTTTGCCCTCAACTGAAGGGCATAATCAGAGCTTCTTGTACGCTTCGTACCGTGTTGACCAGGCCGCTGATCTAACTTACATTTATTTTCCAGGGACTTTCCTCTGCTTTTCAAAAACAGATCAGTACCTTCTCTTCGACTCAATTTACAAGTAGGTCCAAGATATCTTGCCATAATAACTACTCCAGATTCTTATACGCGGCGTTTCTTAGGGGGACGGCATCCGTTATGAGGAATTGGCGTCACATCTACAATATTGTTAATTTTAAATCCCAGATTATTCAGTGAACGAACCGCAGATTCACGACCAGGGCCAGGACCCTTGATCATAACATCAAGATTTTTCATACCGAATTCCTGAGCGACAACCCCAGCTTTCTCAGCTGCAACCTGGGCTGCAAATGGAGTACTTTTTCTTGAACCGCGAAATCCAGATCCACCTGAAGTAGCCCAAGACAGCGCATTGCCTTTTCTATCAGTGATAGTTATGATTGTGTTGTTGAAAGAAGCATGAACATGAGCAATACCATCTGCCACTTCTTTTTTTATACGTTTTCTGGAACGATTTGGACTAGCCATTATTTAGAACCTCTTACAGGAATATCTTATTTTCTAATAGGTTTACGCGGACCTTTACGAGTACGAGCATTTGTTCTCGTTCTCTGCCCTCTTAAAGGCAAACCTCTGCGATGTCTTATCCCGCGATAGCAACCCAGATCCATCAAACGTTTGATATTCATAGAAACTTCACGACGCAGATCACCTTCCACTGTCATCTTTGAAACCACACTACGAATAGCTTCTAATTGCTCTTCATTCAGTTCTTTTATTTTTATGGAAGGTGCTATACCCACCTCAACACAAATTTCACTTGCTGTTTGACGACCAATACCATAAATTGAAGTTAAAGCGATTACCGCATGTTTATGATCTGGTACATTTATCCCGGCAATACGTGCCATCTAGATACTCCCCTGAGTATTACTCTAAAGTTAAGCGCCGAATTATAGCATCACAGTAATTATAGCGCAACAAATTTTAGCCTTGGCGCTGTTTATGTCTACCGTCTACGCAGATAACCCTAACAACACCGTTTCTTTTTACTACTTTACATTTTCTACAAATTGTTTTTACAGAAGCTCGAACCTTCACAGCTAACTCCTAAGTTGCTTTTGTATATAAATACAATAAATTATTTTTTCAGATTGGCTTTTTTCATCAAGCCTTCATATTGTTGCGACATTATATGCGTTTGCATTTGTGAAATAAAATCCATCACAACCACAACTATAATCAAAAGCGACGTCCCACCGAAATAAAATGGAACATTCCAATAGACTATTAAAAACTCGGGCAATAAACATACTAACGTAATGTAAAAAGCTCCGATTAAAGTTAATCTAGTCATAACCTTATCGATATATGAACTAGTCTGCAAACCAGGCCTTATACCAGGAAGAAACGCTCCAGATTTTTTTAAATTCTCAGCTGTTTCTTTAGAGTTAAACACTAACGCAGTATAAAAGAAACAGAAAAATATGATAGCGGCCGCATAAAGCATGACATAAATAGGTTGACCAGGAGACAACATTGTCGCAATATCCTGAAGCCATGCAAATCCGTCCGTATTACCAAACCATCCAGCTATAGTTGCAGGAAATAAAATAATGCTAGATGCAAAAATAGGAGGTATAACACCCGCCATATTGAGCTTCAAAGGTAAAAAGCTACTTTGTCCGCCATACATTTTTCGTCCTTGTTGTCTCTTTGGATAATTAATGAGAATCCTTCTCTGACCTCTTTCTACAAAAACAACAAGCGCCGTTACAGAAATTGACAACAGGAACAATAGAATAATGAATGCACCATTCATTTCACCCGTTCTAGCTAATTCTAATGTACCACCAATTGCCTTGGGTAAACCGGAAACGATACCCGCAAAAATGATAAGGGAAATGCCATTGCCAATTCCACGCTCAGTGACTTGTTCACCTAACCACATCAAGAAAATAGTTCCAGTGACCAACGTAACTGTCGTAATCAAGATGAAAC
The DNA here is from genome assembly GCF_000383855.1 of Methylobacter marinus A45. GTDB lineage: Bacteria > Pseudomonadota > Gammaproteobacteria > Methylococcales > Methylomonadaceae > Methylobacter > Methylobacter marinus. The sequence goes on along the minus strand of NZ_KB912877.1, from coordinate 2,439,500 downwards.
CAACGCCGGGATTCAAGACAACAGAAAGCCCCCCAGCAGATTGATTTTGTAACGCCAACGATATCCCTATCGCTTGGAAAGTTGCTAAAACAACTGTTCCATATCTGGTATATTGAGATATTTTACGCCTACCAGACTCACCTTCTTTTTTTATCTGCTCCATGGCAGGTATGACAACAGTCATCAATTGCATAATAATTGACGCCGAGATGTAGGGCATTATTCCAAGAGCAAAAAGGCTTAGGCGCATTAATGCGCCACCGGAAAACATGTTAAACATATCCAGAATCGAGCCACTTTGCTGTTCAAACATAACAGCTAAAGCCTTAGGATCTATCCCGGGAACCGGGATATGAGCCCCAACTCTGTAAACAAAAAAAGCCCCCAGAACAAAAAGAAGTCTTGCTTTCAGTTCTGAAAATCCACCAACTTTGTTAGCCATTTGAGCTCTTGAAGTACTCACTTAAACCTCTACTTTGCCGCCAGCAGCTTCAATAGATTCCTTAGCGCCGCCAGTCACCTTAATACCTTTGATGGTAATCGCTTTTTTTACTTCACCGGATTTGATTACTTTCGCGGTTTTGGTAAAAGCAGGTACTATGTTCGCATCAATTAACAACTTTAAATCAACCACATCAGCATCTAAGGAATTTAATTCGCCCAAACGAACCTCTGCAGAAAACTTGTTGATTCTAGAAGTAAATCCAACTTTAGGTAAACGGCGCTGCAATGGCATCTGACCGCCTTCAAAACCTACTTTATGAAAACCACCACTACGCGCTTTTTGCCCTTTATGGCCTCTTCCACAAGTTTTTCCGAGCGTACTGCCAATTCCACGACCCACTCGTTTAGATTTCTTTCGTGATCCTTCACTTGCATGGATGGTATTTAAAAACATTACAGTTCCTCGACTTTTAGCATGTATGATACTTTATTTATCATACCGCGATTTTCGGCTGTATTAAGCACTTCAACCGTTTGGTTAATTTTACGCAAACCCAAACCTTTTAAACAGGCCTGATGACGTGGTAAACGCCCAAATTTGCTTTTTATCATCGTAACACTTAACTTAGTACCAGCCATAGCAACTACCCAATAATTTGTTCTACTGATAAGCCACGCTTTGCAGCTATTTGGTTAGCATTATGCATTCCTGTAAGCCCATCAATTGTAGCTCTAACGACATTGATAGGATTATTAGTGCCAATACATTTTGCCAATACATTATGCACACCGACCACTTCAAACACTGCCCTCATTGCGCCACCCGCAATAATACCAGTACCCTCAGATGCCGGCTGCATATAAACTTTTGCCGCCCCAGTCGAAGACATAATTGGATACTGTAAGGTATCCCCTTTCAATGAAACCTTACGCATGTTTTTTCGCGCTTGTTCAAGAGACTTTTGTATCGCTATAGGCACTTCGCGCGCCTTACTGACACCATAACCTACACGACCTTCACCATCACCAACAACAGTTAGCGCAGTGAAACCAAAAACTCTACCGCCTTTTACCACTTTTGCAACACGTCTTACAGAAACTAGTTTTTCTTGCAATCCGTCTGTACTACCTTGAGAAGGTGCTGTAGCCATTCTATACTCCTAAAACTTCAAACCGGCTTCACGTGCAGCATCAGCTAATGCCTTAACGCGACCATGGTATTTAAATCCAGAACGATCAAAAGCAACTTCTGTGATTCCAGCTGCAATAGCTTTCTGAGCAATATATTTTCCTACTTCAGTTGCCGCTTCAATATTGCCTGTATTCTTTAGAGTTGACCTAATTTCTGATTGAATAGTCGAAGCACTAGCCAATGTAGTCGTTCCATCTCCACTTATAACTTGAGCATATATGTGCTGTGAAGTTTTATGAATAGATAAACGGGTTGTATTTAATTTATTAATCTTGCTACGCAATTTCAATGCGCGCCTTAAACGAGATTGTTTCTTTTCCATCACGTTACCTTACTTCTTCTTAGCTTCTTTTCTTACAACATGCTCTTCAGCATATCTGACTCCTTTGCCTTTATAAGGCTCGGGAGGGCGATACGCCCTGATTTTTGCAGCTACCTGGCCAACTTGTTGCTTATCGCTTCCTTTGACTATTATTTCAGTTTGACTAGGTGTTTCAACTGTTATCCCTTGGGGAACTTCAAAATCGACTGGATGGGAAAACCCAAGTGCAAGATTAAGAACATTTCCTTTTGCTTGTGCTCGATAACCCACACCAATCAATGTCAGCTTCTTTTCAAATCCAGCAGAGACACCTGCAACCATGTTGCTTACAATCGCTCTTGCAGTTCCAGCTTGAGCAGTAGCTATTTTATTGTCTTTATCCCATCGCATTTGAATAACATTGTCTGCAATATCTATGCTTATTGCAGGGTTAAAATCGAACGATAACTGACCTTTACTTCCTTTTACAGTCATATTATTACCATCTAGCTTTATATCGACACCGCTAGGGATAGTAACTGGAGCTTTAGCTATTCTTGACATAAACTGGCCTACAATTAACAAACAGTGCAAATAACTTCGCCGCCATGTCCAATTGCGCGAGCAGCTCTATCTGTCATAACACCATTTGATGTTGAAACAATAGCAATACCTAGCCCGCCAAGAACTTTCGGCAATTCATCTTTAGATTTATAAATGCGTAAACCAGGTTTACTAATTCTTTTTAAACTTTCAATTACAGGTGCGCCTCTATAATATTTTAACTCAATAGTCATTTCTGTATGACTACCGTTTGTTTCGGTGCTGAAATCTGTAATATAACCTTCCTCTTTCAGTACTTTTGCAATTGATACTTTTAATTTTGACGAAGGTTGTTTAACGGTTTTTTTTCCGGCAGATTGACCGTTTCTAATGCGGGTCAACATATCTGCTACTGGGTCTGTCATACTCATTTTCTATTTCTCCAAACTTGACTAACAGATACTACCAACTCGCCTTTACTAAGCCTGGCACGTCGCCGCGCATAGTTGCTTCTCTTAATTTATTCCGGCTAAGGCCAAATTTGCGATAATACCCATGTGGCCGCCCAGTTAAATTGCAACGGTTACGTATTCTTGTTACGCTGGAATCTCTCGGTAATTTTTGAAGTTGTAAATGAGCTGACTCTTTTTCTTCATATGAAGCATTTGGATCTCTGATAATTTCCTTCAAAGATTTACGTTTCGCATCATATTTCTGTACTAATTTCTTACGCTTGTCTTCGCGCGCAATCATTGATTTTTTTGCCATGTTAAAAATCGCCCTTTAGTTCTTAAATGGAAAGTTAAAAAGCTTTAACAAAGCCAAACCTTCTTCATTTGTTTGTGCTGTTGTTGTGATAGTAATATCCATACCGCGTATAGCATCAATTTTATCATAATCAATTTCAGGGAAAATGATTTGCTCTTTGACACCCATTGAATAATTACCACGCCCATCAAAGCTTTTAGGGCTTAATCCCCGAAAATCACGAATCCGAGGTATAGATATAGCGATTAAACGATCTAAAAATTCGTACATTCTGTCGCTACGTAAAGTCACTTTACAACCGATAGGCATATCATCACGAATTTTGAAACCAGCAATTGATTTTCTTGCCAAGGTGACAACTGGTTTTTGACCGGAGATCTTTTCCATATCGCTAATAGCTGATTGCAGAACCTTTTTATCTGCGACAGCACCTCCAACCCCCATATTGAGCGTTATTTTAGTAATACGAGGCGCTTGCATCACAGATTTGTAACTAAACTGCTCTACTAATGCAGGAAGGATTTTTTCTTTATATTCGGTTTCTAGTCTAGCCATGATTTTTATCTACACCTTACGCATCAACAATTTCATTAGTTGACTTAAAATATCTGACTTTCTTTCCATCTTCTAGAAACTTAAAGCCGACACGATCTGCTTTTTTGGTTTCAGGATTATATAGTCCAACATTGGAAATATTGATTGGCATATCCTTGACTATAATTCCTCCTGAAATGCCTGCATTTGGATTAGGTCTTTGATTTTTTTTGACTTGATTGATTCCTTCAACCAAAATCTTATTATTTTTTAAAACCTTAACTACTCTACCGCTCTTACCTTTATCCTTACCAGTACGAACAATAACATCGTCACCTTGTCTAATTTTTTGCATTTTTGAACCCTACCTTATAAAACTTCAGGAGCTAGAGAAATAATTTTCATAAATTTCTCACCGCGTAGCTCGCGTGTTACAGGGCCAAAAATACGGGTGCCTAATGGCTGCAAATTGTTATTCAGAATAACTGCCGCATTACCATCGAATCGAATCACCGACCCATCCGGACGACGCACACCTTTACGTGTTCTGACGACCAAGGCATTATAAACCTCGCCCTTCTTTACTCTTCCACGAGGAATAGCATCCTTAATACTAACCTTGATGATGTCACCAATGCCAGCATAACGTCTATGCGAACCCCCTAGTACTTTGATACACATGACCCTTTTTGCGCCGCTGTTATCGGCAACGTCAAGGTTAGTTTGCATCTGAATCATGATTAATTCCCGATTATCTGTATATTAAATTGCTTATGCACTATCTATCTGTTAGCACTTTCTAAGACATCAACTAATCTAAAAGTTTTATTCTTAGACATAGGTCTGCATGACGTAATTGACACGACATCACCTTCCTGGCAAATATTTTGTTCATCATGAGCCATCATCTTAGTTGAACGTTTAACATACTTACCATAAACAGGATGTTTCACAACCCGCTCAACCAAAACCGTAATTGTTTTATCCATTTTATTGCTGACGACACGACCGCTAATTGTCCGCAACTTAGTTACATTCTCGCTCATATTTATGCGCTCGCCATCTCATTTAATATAGTTTGAATACGTGCCACTTCACGTCTAACCTTTTTCACTTGATCAGGCTTTGACAATTGACCTGTTCCTTTCTGCATTCTCAGGTTAAATTGTTCACGTGACAGATCAAGTAGCATGGCTCCTAACTCGTCTTTTGACTTTTGGCGTAATTCACTTGCTTTCATTACATTATCGTCCGAACAGTAAAAGTTGTTTTTAGAGGTAACTTAGCTGCAGCTAAAGCAAAAGCTTCCCGGGCCAGTTCTTCAGAAACACCTTGTATTTCATAAAGCATAGTCCCTGGTTTAATCTGAGCAACCCAGTATTCTACACTACCTTTACCTTTTCCCATACGAACTTCTAAAGGTTTTTTCGTAATTGGTTTATCTGGAAAAATTCTAATCCAAATTTTACCACCACGTTTAACATGCCTTGTAATCGTTCTACGTGCTGACTCGATTTGTCGGGCAGTAAGTCTACCGCGACTTGTTGACTTTAGGCCATATTCACCAAAGCTTACTGATGACCCGCGCATGGCAGTACCGTTATTTCTGCCTTTAAATTGTTTACGGAATTTTGTTCTTTTAGGTTGAAGCATTTTTCTATCCCTTCAACTATTTTTTTGATTCTGAATTAATAGATGCAATATGCGCATCCATATCGAATACTTCACCCTTGAATATCCACACTTTAATGCCGATAATTCCATAGGTAGTATTTGCTTCCGCAGTAGCATAATCAATATCAGCTCTTAAAGTATGTAATGGCACACGCCCTTCTCTATACCATTCGCTTCTTGCAATTTCAGCACCATTCAGGCGCCCACCAACATTAATTTTTATACCTTCAGCACCTAAACGCATAGTATTAGTCACTGCGCGTTTCATTGCTCTACGATACATAATTCGCTTTTCTAATTGCTGTGCAATACTTTCTGCTACTAATTGCGCATCTAATTCTGGCTTCCTAATCTCTTCAACATTTAGCTGAACAGGAATACCCATCATCTGAGAAACCTCTTGCCTCAAAACATCAATATCTTCGCCTTTCTTACCGATTACAATGCCTGGGCGCGCCGTATGAACAGTAATATGTGCATTGTTGGCAGGGCGATTGATTTGAATACGACTTACAGAAGCATGAGCTAATTTTTTCTTAATATATTCCCGAACTGTTAAATCCTGATGAAGGAATAGAGAATAGTCCTGACTATTTGCATACCATCTTGAATTCCAATCTTTAACAATACCAAGGCGTATACCTGTTGGATGTACCTTTTGACCCATTTTTAGCCCCTACTCGTATTCTGCGACTTTAACTGTAATATGACAGGTTCTTTTAAGGATATGATTCGCACGTCCTTTAGCTCTTGCCTTAAATCTTTTCATGGTCGCCCCTTCATTTACATAAACGGTAGACACTCTTAATTCATCAATATCTGCGCTTTCGTTATGCTCTGCATTAGCTATGGCGGACTCCAAAACCTTCTTAAAGATAACCGCACCTTTTTTTGAACTGAATTTTAATGTATTCAGCGCTTTCTCAACCGGCAGACCTCGAATTTGATCTCCCACCAATCGAGCTTTTTGCGCGGATAGAGGGGCATTGCTTAATTTTGCTGAAATTTCCATCATAACCTACCTAGATTTCTTATCAGCCACATGGCCTTTATAAGTACGAGTTGGCGCAAACTCACCTAATTTATGCCCGACCATATTCTCAGAAATAAGAACTGGAATGTGCAGCCGCCCATTATGGATTGCAATAGTTAAGCCCAGCATATCTGGAATAATCATTGATCGTCTTGACCATGTTTTAATCGGTTTCCGGTTATTGCTACTTACAGCATCTTCTACTTTTTTAAGTAGATGATGATCAATAAAAGGACCTTTTTTAATTGAACGCGGCACGCTAATTCCTCTCTATTTCTGCTTACGACGTCTGACAATCATATTATCAGTACGTTTGTTTTTTCTCGTTTTATATCCCTTAGTCGGCATACCCCAAGGAGATACAGGATGTCTACCACCAGAAGTACGACCTTCACCACCACCATGCGGGTGATCCACAGGGTTCATAGCAACACCACGAACTGTAGGACGCACCCCCCTCCATCTTGAGGCACCTGCCTTTCCAAGAGAAGCCAAATTGTGTTCTGAGTTTGATACTTCACCAATTACAGCTTTGCAATCAGCCATAACTTTACGCATTTCACCTGAACGCAATCTTATGGTTGCATGAATACCATCTCTAGCAACTAACTGAACTGATGCACCAGCACTTCTAGCTACCTGAGCACCTTTGCCAGGCTTTAATTCCACACAGTGTACAGTCGTGCCCATTGGTATATTTCTTAAAGGCATGCAGTTGCCCGGCTTAACAGCAGCATTTTCTGATGAAAGAATCTCCTGTCCTACCTCCAGGCCTTTAGGCGCAATGATGTATCTACGCTCTCCATCCTTAAACAACACCAGAGCAATATTTGCCGTTCTATTTGGATCATACTCCAGTCGCTCAACAACAGCAGGAATATCAGTTTTATTCCTTTTAAAATCAATAATTCGGTAGTGCTGTTTATGACCACCACCTACATGACGTGTTGTTATACGCCCTTTGTTATTACGACCGCCACTTTTACTGTTTTTACTTAGTAAAGGTGCAAATGGTTTGCCTTTATGCAATTCATCATTCTTAATTCGCACTACAAACCGTGAACCCGGTGACGTCGGTTTTGACTTTACAATCGCCATGCTTTCTACCGTTTCCTATTGATCTTTATTACTTTAACTAAATTAAGCAGCAGAAAAATCTATGTCATGTCCAGGCTTAAGCTTTACATAAGCCTTTTTCCAATCGGATCTTTGTCCTAATGAACGGCCAAATCTTTTCTGTTTACCTTTAACGTTCAATACTTGAACCGAATCCACTTCAACGTTAAACATCATTTCTACTGCATTTTTAACTTGTTTTTTTGTTGCTACTTTTTGCACTTTAAAAACAAATCTCTTATTTTTTTCAGCGGCAATAGTGCTTTTCTCAGATATTACTGGAGCTTGCAGCACACCTGCCAATTGGTATTTATTTACACTCATGCCAAACGCTCCTCTATCTGCTTCAATGCGACTGGTGTAGCAATAACTTTATCTGCCGAAACCAGGAGAACGGGGCTTAAATTCAAAGACTCTACCACTTCTACGTAAGGAATATTTCTCGATGCTAAAGCTAGGTTTTCATCAATACTATCAACAACAATCAAAATTCGCTTAGCTTCAATTTTTTTCAGCTTCTCAGATAATTCCTTAGTCTTAGAAGTAGCAGGTAATATATCATTGCTAACAACTAAGCGACCCTGTCTCAACAACTCGGATAAAATTGATCGAATACCAACTCGAAACATTTTTTTGTTGAGCTTCTGATCATATGTTCTTGGTCTTGCTGCAAATGCAACACCACCAGTCCGCCAAATAGGACTGCGCATTGTACCAGATCTAGCACGCCCTGTCCCCTTTTGTCGCCATGGTTTTGAACCACCGCCACTTACATCAGAACGGGGTTTCTGAGCCTTTGTACCAGCACGCGCCCCAGCCAGATATCTAGTCACCAACTGATGAACCAATGTTTCATTAAAAGACTGACCAAAAACCGTTTCCGCAACTTCTACATTTCCGGCGGAGTCTTGTTCGTTTATAGCAGGTATTTGCAAACCCATAGCTTAACCTTTATTTCGCATTTTCATTGCGGGTGTAATAACTACATCACCGCCTTTAGCACCAGGCACAGCACCTTTTACTAAAATTAAATTTCTTTCTTTATCAATTGAATGAATAGTCAAGTTTTGAACCGTTGTTTTAACAGCCCCCATATGACCAGCCATCTTCTTGCCTTTAAAGACTCGACCAGGCGTTTGACACATACCGATGGAACCTAACACTCTATGCGAAAGCGAATTCCCATGAGTAGCATCTTGCATACTGAAATTATGACGTTTAACGCCACCAGCAAAGCCCTTACCGATACTTTTTCCACAGACATCAACAACTTGACCCTCGGAAAATACATCTAATGTCAATTCGGAACCGGCAGATAAATCCTCGCCTTCGCCATCTTCGAGTCTAAACTCCCAAAGACCACGTCCAGCTGTCACATTAGCCGCCGCATAATGACCAGCCATTGCTTTATTGACTCTTGAAGACTTTTTGTCGCCTGCTGCCACCTGGATTGACCGATAACCATCTACCTCAACACCTTTAACTTGAGTGATCCGGTTTGAATCAATCTGGAGAACAGTAACAGGTACCGAAGAACCATCTTCACAAAAAACTCTGGTCATACCACACTTACGACCTATAAGACCTATTGACATCTGCCAATTCCTCTACTTTTAATTCAACTTTATCTGAACATCAACGCCAGCTGCAAGATCCAATTTCATCAACGCATCTACGGTTTTTTCAGTTGGCTCAACGATATCAAGTAATCGTTTATATGTTCTTAATTCATACTGATCCCTTGCATCTTTATTTACATGCGGAGAGATCAAAATGGTAAAACGCTCTTTTTTAGTAGGCAAAGGAATAGGACCTTTAATCTGGGCTCCAGTTCTCTTTGCAGTTTCTACTATCTCGCCAGCCGATTGATCAATCAATTTATGATCAAATGATTTCAAACGGATTCTGATAGTTTGATTAGACATATATATTTACTCGATAATTGATGAAACGACGCCCGCACCTACGGTACGCCCGCCTTCACGAATAGCGAAACGCAAACCTTCCTCCATCGCAATTGGTGAAATCAGTTTCACTTCAACAGCGATGTTATCGCCAGGCATGACCATTTCCACACCTTCTGGCAACGTAACCGCCCCAGTCACATCCGTGGTTCTGAAATAGAACTGTGGACGGTATCCATTAAAAAATGGCGTATGGCGACCGCCCTCATCTTTGGACAGAACGTAAATTTCTGCATTGAAGTGCGAATGTGGCTTGATGGTGCCTTTATGCGCCAACACCTGCCCCCGCTCCACTTCATCTCTTTTTGTGCCTCTTAACAACACACCGACGTTATCACCCGCCTGCCCTTGAT
>NZ_KB912877.1:1751284-2429478 GCF_000383855.1 Methylobacter marinus A45 | reverse complement strand
AATTCCTCTACTTTTAATTCAACTTTATCTGAACATCAACGCCAGCTGCAAGATCCAATTTCATCAACGCATCTACGGTTTTTTCAGTTGGCTCAACGATATCAAGTAATCGTTTATATGTTCTTAATTCATACTGATCCCTTGCATCTTTATTTACATGCGGAGAGATCAAAATGGTAAAACGCTCTTTTTTAGTAGGCAAAGGAATAGGACCTTTAATCTGGGCTCCAGTTCTCTTTGCAGTTTCTACTATCTCGCCAGCCGATTGATCAATCAATTTATGATCAAATGATTTCAAACGGATTCTGATAGTTTGATTAGACATATATATTTACTCGATAATTGATGAAACGACGCCCGCACCTACGGTACGCCCGCCTTCACGAATAGCGAAACGCAAACCTTCCTCCATCGCAATTGGTGAAATCAGTTTCACTTCAACAGCGATGTTATCGCCAGGCATGACCATTTCCACACCTTCTGGCAACGTAACCGCCCCAGTCACATCCGTGGTTCTGAAATAGAACTGTGGACGGTATCCATTAAAAAATGGCGTATGGCGACCGCCCTCATCTTTGGACAGAACGTAAATTTCTGCATTGAAGTGCGAATGTGGCTTGATGGTGCCTTTATGCGCCAACACCTGCCCCCGCTCCACTTCATCTCTTTTTGTGCCTCTTAACAACACACCGACGTTATCACCCGCCTGCCCTTGATCCAGCAATTTACGGAACATCTCAACACCGGTACAGGTCGTGGTAACGGTCGGTCTGATACCGACAATTTCAACTTCCTGCCCTACTTTGATAATGCCACGCTCAACACGACCGGTTACTACCGTACCCCGACCTGAAATTGAGAATACATCTTCGATCGGCATCAGAAACGCACCATCTACCGCTCTTTCCGGCTCAGGAATATAGCTATCCAGCGCTTCCACCAATTTAATAACCGAGGGCACACCAATTTCACTGGCATCACCTTCCAAGGCTTTTAATGCAGAACCTACGATAATCGGTGTATCATCGCCAGGGAACTCATACATATCCAGCAATTCCCTGATTTCCATTTCAACCAGTTCAATCAACTCCGCATCATCAACCATGTCCGCCTTGTTCAGGAAGACCACGATGTAAGGCACGCCAACCTGTCTGGACAACAGAATGTGCTCTCTGGTTTGCGGCATGGGACCGTCTGCAGCCGAACAAACCAGAATAGCGCCATCCATTTGCGCTGCACCGGTAATCATATTCTTCACATAGTCAGCATGGCCCGGACAATCCACATGCGCATAGTGTCGCGTAGCTGATTCATATTCTACGTGCGAAGTGGCAATAGTAATACCACGCGCTCTTTCTTCAGGTGCATTATCAATCTGATCAAAGGCTTTGACTTCTCCACCTTGCAATTCAGCCATTACTTTAGTCAAGGCTGCTGTCAGTGTGGTTTTGCCATGATCAACGTGACCGATGGTGCCTACGTTTACATGTGGCTTGCTACGTGAAAATTTTTCTTTGGCCATGAGTTAATACCTTTAATGTTATATTCAATTTTATGAAGATTTTTTAATAATCGCTTCCGCAATATTTGCAGGCGCCTCATTGTATTTTTCAAACTGCATACTGTATGTAGCTCGCCCCTGTGTTGCCGAACGCAAATCAGTTGCATAACCAAACATTTCCGCTAACGGCACTTCGCAGCTAATTGTTTTACCTGATGGCGCATCATCCATACCCTGGATCAAACCACGACGCCTGTTAATATCACCGACGACGTCACCCATATACTCTTCTGGCGTAACCACCTCAACTTTCATTATTGGCTCAAGCAACACAGGGTTTGCTTTTCGCGCCCCTTCTCTAAAACACATGGAGCCGGCAATTTTGAAAGCCATTTCGTTCGAATCCACATCATGATACGAACCATCAAATAAAGACACCTTTACATCAACAACAGGGAACCCAGCAAGAATACCACTCTTCAACTGTTCTTGAACCCCTTTATCCACTGCAGGAATGTATTCCTTAGGAACAACTCCTCCAACTATTTCGTTAACGAATTCATAGCCCGAACCGGTTTCTTTTGGCTCAATCCGCAGCCAGACGTGCCCATATTGACCCCTGCCGCCTGATTGTCTGACAAACTTACCTTCCTGCTCTACAGAACCACGTATGGTTTCTCTATATGCAACTTGAGGAGCACCTACATTAGCATCGACACTGAATTCCCTTTTCATTCGATCAACAATAATTTCCAGATGAAGCTCTCCCATCCCCGAAATGATTGTTTGACCTGATTCCTCATCTGTATGCACCCGAAACGATGGATCCTCTTGTGCTAATTTAGCCAATGCGATCGCCATTTTTTCTTGATCGGCTTTTGTTTTTGGCTCTACAGCAACCGCGATTACAGGCTCCGGAAAATCCATTCGCTCAAGAATAATTTTTTCCTTAAGATCACACAGCGTATCACCAGTGGTAACATCTTTCAGGCCGATTGCCGCCGCTATATCACCCGCAAATATTTCTTTTACTTCTTCACGGCTATTGGCATGCATTTGCACAATGCGACCAATCCTTTCTTTTTTCTTTTTAACAGAGTTATATACACTATCACCGGAGTTTAATACACCAGAATAAACCCTAAAAAAAGTCAGCGCTCCCACAAACGGATCTGCCGCAATTTTAAATGCCAAAGCTGCAAAAGGCGCTTCATCGTTAGCCGGACGCTCGGCTTCCGTCACTTCATCTTCAAGCAATCCTTTGATCGCCTGTATATCTGTTGGTGCCGGCATATATTCAATAACCGCATCCAACATGGCTTGTACACCCTTATTTTTAAAAGCAGAGCCACAAAATGCCGGCACCACCTGATTAGCGATGGTCTGAGCACGTATACCTTGTTTAATTTCTTCGCTTGTTAGAATACCCTCTTCCAGGTATTTTTCCATCAATTCTTCGTTAGCTTCCGCCGCCGCCTCAACCAAATGCTCCCGCCACTCCTCGCAGACTTTCCGCATGCCAGCAGGAATATCCTTTTCCTGAAAAGTCATACCCATATTGGAGTCATCCCAATATATCGCCTTCATTTTGACGAGATCGACAACCCCTTCAAAAGCATCCTCTGCTCCAATCGGCAACTGCATAGGCACGGGATTACTCCCTAGACGCCTTCTGATCTGCTCAATCACCCTCAAAAAATCAGCACCTGATCGATCCATTTTGTTAACAAAAACCAACCGGGGTACATTATATTTGTCAGCCTGACGCCAAACTGTTTCAGACTGCGGCTCAACACCACCCACAGCACAAAAAACAGCACAGGCCCCATCTAAAACACGCAAAGATCGCTCTACTTCTATAGTAAAGTCAACATGCCCAGGCGTATCAATAATATTAATTCGATGTTGTGAAAACTGGCCTTCCATTCCACTCCAGAAGCAGGTTGTGGCAGCAGAGGTAATAGTTATTCCTCGCTCCTGCTCCTGCTCCATCCAGTCCATAGTCGCCGCACCATCATGCACCTCACCTATCTTGTGAGACACCCCCGTATAGTAAAGCACGCGCTCAGTCGTCGTCGTCTTACCGGCGTCTATGTGCGCCATAATACCGATGTTACGATAACGATCTATAGGTGTTTTGCGTGCCACAACCTTGCAACCTTTAGTACAATTAGTCGGCTACCAACGGTAATGCGAGAACGCCTTATTAGCCTCAGCCATTCTATGCGTATCTTCTCGTTTTTTAGCTGCCGAACCTCTACTTTCAAAAGCGTCCAACAACTCACCCGCCAATTTAGAAGCCATGCTTCTTTCATTTCTCTTACGAGAAGCATCGATCAACCAGCGCATTGCCAAAGCCATACGCCTTGAAGGACGAACCTCAACCGGAACCTGGTACGTGGCCCCGCCAACACGACGAGATTTAACCTCAACTCTTGGCTGCACATTTTCCAAGGCCTTTGACAATACTTCCAACGGCTCAGAATGCCCTTTACTTTCGATTACATCCAAAGCGCCATAGACAATTCCTTCCGCAATCGATTTCTTGCCACTTTCCATGATCATATTCATAAATTTTGTCAGCATTACACTGCCAAATCTTGGATCAGGAATAATCTCTCTTTTCGTAGCGACTCTTCTTCTAGACATTTATCTCACCAACCAATATTTACTTTTTAGGCCGTTTAGTGCCATATTTTGAGCGACCACATTTTCTGTTGGTCACACCAGAAGTATCTAAACTACCACGCACAACATGATATCTGACACCTGGCAAGTCTTTTACACGACCACCCCTTATCAAAACCACAGAGTGCTCCTGAAGATTATGACCCTCACCACCAATGTAGCTACTAACTTCAGCGCCGTTAGTTAATCTAACCCTGGCCACCTTGCGCAAGGCCGAATTTGGTTTTTTAGGGGTTGTCGTATAAACACGCGTACACACCCCTCTACGTTGAGGACATGCTTCCAATGCTGGCACATTGCTTTTTTCTACTTTTTTAGCGCGCGGCTTACGAACCAATTGGTTGATCGTGGCCATATCTTTGTTTACTCCGATATACAATTAACTGTCAGACAATAAAAATAACCGCCGAACATAAAAAATGTCGACGGTTAATTAGCATTTCAACCTGACTCAAGCACTTAGCTCATGTGAGCAGAATATAATACTTGCTAATACAGACCAGGTCAAGCTCATTTTTATTTACGAAATATTTACTACACTTTAAATATTCAAAGCTTGTTTAAGAGCTTCTTCCACATCTCCAGCATCTACCACTGAAGGTGCTTCGCTTTCGACTATCTCATGTTGAGCAAATCTATTTTTCCTGCTCTCATGATAGGCAAGCCCTGTTCCGGCTGGAATCAATCTTCCAACAATAACATTTTCCTTTAATCCCTGGAGATTATCGCTCAATCCTCGAACAGCAGCATCAGTCAAAACTCGAGTCGTTTCCTGGAAAGAGGCAGCCGAGATAAAGGACTCTGTAGCCAAAGATGCTTTGGTAATGCCTAAAAGTACGGACTCATAGCTAGCTGGAATCTTCCCTTCCACTTCCATTCTATCATTTACTTCTCTTAGTACTGAGCGCTCAACTTGATCTCCTTTCAAGAATTCGGTATCACCCGATGCCGTTATCTCAACCTTTCTGAGCATTTGTCTAATAATAGCCTCTATATGCTTGTCGTTTATCTTCACGCCTTGCAAACGATAAACATCTTGAATTTCCTTTACTAGGTAATTAGCTAATTCTTCAATACCTCTTAATCTTAAAATATCATGAGGTGTTAATTCGCCTTCTGCAATTGTTTCGCCTTTTTCAACATATTCCCCTTCGAAAACAGTGATATGCCGCCATTTCGGTATCAAGGTTTCATACTGCTCTCCAGCAGCATCTGTAATAACAACGCGCTGTTTTCCTTTTGTTTCCTTTCCAAACGAGATAGTTCCACTCGTCTCAGCAAGTATTGCCGGATCTTTCGTTTTACGCGCCTCAAACAAGTCGGCAACACGTGGCAAACCACCAGTGATATCTCTGGTTTTACTTGATTCCTGCGGTATTCTAGCTAATACGTCACCTACCTTAACTTCACCACCATCTTTGATGCCGACAATCGCGCCTGCAGGCAAGAAATATTGTGCTGGAATTTCAGTCCCCGGCAAAAATATCGCATTTCCATTTTCATCCAGCAGCTTAACCATTGGGCGTAATTCTTTACCAGCCCCACCTCTTTGTTTTGGATCGGTTACCACAAGCGAACTTAAACCGGTTACTTCATCAGATTGTTTTTGCACTGTCACGCCATCAACAAAATCGATCAAGCCGACAACACCATCAACTTCAGTGATAACTGGATGCGTGTGAGGATCCCAAGTAACAATTATATCACCCGCATTAATTTTTCCGCCTTCCTGTATTGAAAGCACCGCACCATAAGGGATCTTATAGCGCTCTCTCTCACGACCGTAATCATCAACAACGCCTACCTCACCCGATCTCGATACGGCAACTAGATTACCTTCACGATTTACCACGGATTTCAAGTTACTAAGCCGAACCGTTCCTGCAGATTTGACCTGAACATTGCTGATAGCGGCGGATCTTGATGCCGCACCTCCAATATGGAAAGTACGCATGGTCAACTGAGTTCCCGGCTCACCAATCGATTGTGCAGCAATCACACCTACCGCTTCTCCAATATTGACTAAATGACCACGGCCTAAGTCACGTCCATAACAGGCAGCACAAACACCGTACCTGTTTTCACAAGTAATAATTGATCTGACCAAAACCTGATCAATACTGTGCTCTTCCAAAACGGAAACCCAATGTTCATCTAATAACGTACCTTTAGGTGCCACGACTTTTTCGCCGCTGGCATCCATAACGTCATTGACTACTACTCGACCCAATACACGCTCTGACAATGGCTCGACCACATCTCCTCCCTCAATAATTGGAGTCATAATCAATCCATCGGAAGTGCCGCAATCATCACTGGTGATTACCAAATCTTGAGCCACATCCACCAGTCTGCGTGTTAAATACCCGGAGTTTGCAGTTTTTAGCGCCGTATCAGCCAAGCCTTTACGAGCACCGTGAGTAGAAATGAAGTACTGCAATACGTCCAAACCCTCTCTAAAGTTAGCCGTAATAGGGGTTTCGATAATAGAACCGTCAGGCTTAGCCATCAACCCACGCATTCCCGCTAACTGCCTGATCTGGGCCGCGGAACCTCGAGCACCAGATTCTGCCATCATAAAGATAGAGTTAAATGATTTTTGCTTTACCGTCTTACCTTCAGCATCAATAACAGACTCTTCACCCAATCCATCCATCATAACTTTAGCAACTTGATCATTGGCGCGCGACCAAATATCAACAACTTTGTTGTAGCGTTCACCATCGGTTACTAAACCCGAAGAATATTGGCTTTGAATTTCATTTACTTCAGCATCTGCAATTTTAATAATATCGACTTTTTTTGCTGGTATCGCCATATCTTCAATACCAAAAGATACGCCAGAGATCGTTGCGTACCTAAAACCCAGATACATGAGCTGGTCAGCGAGCACAACCGTATCTTTATTTCCTAAAAAGCGATAACTGTAATTGATTAACCGTGATATGTTCTTTTTTGTCATATCGCAATTAACCAATTCATATGGCATGCGATCCGGGACTATCTCCCAAATTAACGCACGACCCACAGTTGTTTCAACCCGATGCGTTTTATCTTCGAGCTCGCCTTTCTCATTTGCAACTTTCTCTGTGACACGCAATTGAATTTTAGATTGCAATTCAACTGTTTTAGCGAGCAGGGCTTTATGAATTTCACTAACACTACCAAATATGCTACCGTCACCTTTCGCATTAATTTTTTCACGACTGATATAGTACAGCCCTAATACCACGTCTTGGGATGGATTGATGACAGGTTCACCGTTAGCGGGCGACAATATATTATTAGTTGCCATCATTAATGTTCGAGCTTCCAGTTGCGCTTCTACCGACAAAGGAATATGCACAGCCATTTGGTCGCCATCAAAGTCAGCATTAAACGCGCTACAGACTAGTGGATGTAACTGAATTGCCTTACCTTCAATCAAAGTAGGCTCAAATGCCTGTATTCCAAGCCTATGCAACGTAGGAGCACGGTTCAGCAAAATTGGATGTTCCCGAATAACTTCCTCGAGAATATCCCAAACTTCCGTACCCTCGCGCTCAACCATCTTCTTGGCCGCTTTAATAGTTGTAGCAAGACCTCTGAACTGTAATTTACTGAAAATAAACGGCTTAAATAATTCCAGTGCCATTTTTTTCGGCAGCCCACATTGATGCAGCCTTAGTGTTGGCCCCACGACTATGACTGAACGACCCGAATAATCGACACGCTTACCCAGCAGGTTTTGCCTGAAACGCCCCTGCTTGCCTTTAATCATATCAGCCAATGATTTGAGAGGCCTTCTGTTTGTACCTGTAATGGCCCGACCGCGCCGACCGTTATCCAACAACGCATCAACAGATTCTTGTAGCATCCGTTTTTCATTACGGACGATAATATCTGGCGCATTTAAATCCAACAATCGATTTAAACGATTGTTTCTATTAATTACGCGTCGATATAAATCATTTAAATCCGAAGTAGCGAAGCGGCCGCCGTCTAGTGGCACCAATGGACGCAATTCCGGTGGCAATACTGGCAACACCTGCATAATCATCCATTCCGGGCGATTACTTGAACTCAATAAAGCATCTATCACTTTCAAGCGCTTAGAGTACTTTTTAATTTTCGTCTCTGAATTTGTCGAATTAATCTCTTCGCGAAGAATATTAACTTCTTCTTTTAAATCAATCGCTTTTAATAAATCATAAATCGCTTCAGCACCCATTTTTGCGACAAAATCATCCCCATGCAATTCAACCGCATCCAGATACTCATCATCGGTAAGCAACTGCCCTTTATCTAAAGGCGTCATACCAGGGTCTAAAACAACAAATGACTCAAAATATAACACACGCTCTATCTCACGTAGCGTCATATCCAATAGCAACGCTATTCTGGAAGGCAATGATTTTAAAAACCAGATATGCGCGACAGGACTGGCCAAATCGATGTGCCCCATTCTTTCACGGCGTACTTTTGACAGCGTTACCTCAACGCCACATTTTTCACAAATAACACCGCGATGCTTCAGTCTTTTATATTTGCCACATAAACACTCATAGTCACTGACGGGACCAAAAATTTTTGCACAAAATAAACCATCGCGCTCAGGCTTAAACGTGCGATAGTTAATTGTTTCCGGCTTTTTTACTTCGCCATAAGACCAGGAACGAATCATGTCCGGTGACGCTAGACCAATTCGGATTGCATCAAAATCATCGGCGCGGCCTTGACGCTTTAAGAAATTCATTAAATCTTTCAAGAGTATGTCCTCTTTAAATACTTTCTGGTTTACCCCAGAACAGGCTATCAGATATTTTCAATTAAGAGTCGGGGCTATTAATCTCGCTCTAATTCTATATTGACAGCCAATGAGCGGATTTCTTTAATTAAAACATTAAATGATTCCGGCATACCGGCTTCCATTTTATGATCACCGTCGACAATATTTTTATACATTCGAGTCCGACCTGTTACATCGTCAGATTTAACCGTGAGCATTTCTTGCAATGTATAAGCTGCACCATAAGCTTCCAGTGCCCAGACCTCCATCTCACCGAAACGTTGACCACCAAATTGTGCCTTTCCTCCTAATGGTTGCTGGGTAACGAGACTATAAGGCCCTGTTGATCGGGCATGCATTTTGTCATCAACCAAATGATTCAGTTTTAACATATACATATAGCCAACCGTTACTTTCCGCTCAAACGGTTCGCCAGTCAGGCCATCATAAAGCACGGTCTGTCCGTCTTCCGGCAAGTCCGCGAGTCTCAACATCGTACGAATCTCTTCCTCAGTCGCACCATCGAATACAGGAGTCGCCATAGGCACGCCGTCAACCAGATTAGCCGCCATTTCCAGGATTTCTCGATCGGTAAACGAATCCAGATCCTCTCTACGACCACTACTATTATAAATTTTATCCAAATATCCTCTGATTTCAGCAACTTTTGCCTTTGCTTCGAGCATTTTACCTATTTTGATGCCTAAGCCTTTCGCAGCCCAACCTAAATGCGTTTCAAGCACCTGCCCGACATTCATCCGCGATGGCACACCCAACGGGTTCAACACGATGTCGACCGGATTGCCATCAGCTGTATAAGGCATATCTTCAATTGGTCTGATCATGGAAATAACCCCTTTATTTCCATGTCGTCCTGCCATTTTGTCCCCAGGCTGAATACGTCTTTTAACCGCCAAGTAGACCTTAACCATTTTTAGAACGCCAGGCGCCAAATCATCACCCATTGTGATTTTTTTACGCTTGATTTCAAATTTTTCATCAAAGGCTTTCCTTTGCTGCTCAATTTGCTCGGCCACGGCTTCTAGTTGAAGATTGATATCTTCATCTTTCATTCGGATTTTTAACCAATCTGAATGTTTTAGACCATTCAAATAAGACTGGGTTATTTCTGTACCTGCTTTCAATTGAGCTGGTCCAGATTGAGCAGTCTTACCGATCAATAACTTAGCCACACGAGCAAAAATATCCCCTTCTAGAATCTTGAGCTGATCGTCAAGATCTTTTCTGTAACGCTTGATTTCTGCGTCTTCAATATCGAGAGCTCGCTTGTCTTTTTTCACTCCATCACGCGTAAACACCTGTACATCAATTACCGTCCCTTCAATACTGCCCGGAACACGCAATGATGTATCCTTTACATCCGCCGCTTTCTCACCGAAAATTGCGCGCAATAGTTTTTCTTCCGGTGTCAATTGGGTTTCTCCTTTTGGAGTTACCTTTCCCACCAGAATATCACCACCCTTTACTTCAGCTCCTACGTAAACAATGCCGGACTCATCAAGTTTTGACAGAGCCTCTTCGCTGACATTTGGAATATCTGCAGTGATCTCTTCCGGACTATGCTTGGTATCACGCGCGACGCAGGTTTTCTCTTCGATATGAATTGTGGTAAAGCGATCTTCTCTCACCACTCGTTCAGAAACCAGAATCGAATCTTCGAAGTTGTACCCATTCCATGGCATAAAGGCAACTAACATATTCTGTCCTAAAGCCAGCTCCCCGATATCGGTAGATGGCCCATCCGCCAGAATATCTCCAGCATTAACAACATCACCTGGTTTTACTAATGGTTTTTGATTAATACAGGTATTCTGATTTGACCGGGTGTATTTAGTCAGATTATAAATATCCACACCTGAGGCGCCCGTTTCTGTTTCCGTATCATTTACACGTACCACGATTCGAGCGGCATCAACCGCTTCAATACTACCTCCACGTGCGGCAACAACAGTTACACCAGAATCCTTTGCAACTGTTCTCTCCATGCCCGTTCCCACTAATGGTTTCTCCGCTCTTAGTGTAGGAACAGCTTGACGTTGCATATTAGATCCCATTAACGCACGGTTAGCATCATCATGCTCAAGGAAAGGAATAATGGAAGCTGCAACCGATACGATCTGTTTTGACGAGACATCCATATATTGCACAGTATCAGACATTGCCAAAGTAAATTCGTCTTTATATCGGCATGACACCAAACCTTCTACCAGTTTGCCTGTTTCATCGACAGCAACACTGGCCTGAGCAATAACGAACTCACCTTCCTCAATTGCTGATAGATAATCGACTTGATCGGTCACTCTGCCGTCGATTACTTTTCTATATGGCGTCTCCAGAAAACCATAATCGTTAGTTCGAGCATAGACGGATAATGAGTTGATCAAACCAATATTTGGACCTTCCGGAGTCTCAATAGGACAAACACGACCATAATGAGTAGTGTGTACGTCACGAACCTCAAATCCGGCACGCTCTCTTGCTAAACCACCTGGCCCTAATGCAGACACCCGGCGTTTATGAGTCACTTGTGATAATGGATTGTTCTGATCCATGAACTGTGACAACTGGCTGGATCCAAAGAATTCTTTTACTGCCGCCGAAACAGGTTTGGCATTAATAATTTCCTGCGGCATCAATCCTTCAGAGTCGGCCAAGGTCAAGCGTTCTTTTACCGCTCTTTCAACTCTGACTAAACCGACACGGAACTGGTTTTCGATCATTTCGCCAACAGAGCGGACACGTCTGTTACCTAAGTGATCAATATCGTCGACGTTACCGTTACCATTACGAATATCAATTAATTCTTTGAGAACATCAATAATATCTTCTTTCGTTAAAGTGCCCGGTCCTGTAGTTTCTTCCCGTCCTAAACGTCGATTAAACTTCATGCGGCCGACAGTAGATAAATCATATCTTTCATCGGTAAAAAACAGGTTTTGGAACAGGTTTTCTGCGGCTTCTTTTGTCGGCGGCTCACCAGGTCGCATCATCCGGTATATTTCAACCAGTGCTTCCAGTGTATTGGTAGTCACATCCAGTCTCATGGCATTAGAGATGTACGGACCTTTATCCAAATCATTAACAAACAGAGTATTAATTTCAGTGATACTACTGTCAATGATTCGTTCTATTAAATCTATTGTAAGCTCGTCATTAACGTTAGCTATTAACTCACCAGTCGCTTGATCAATCAGATTATTAGCAAGTATCTTACCTACCAGATAATCCTTAGGCACTTCAACTTCCGACAAGCCGACTTTATTCATTTCGCGAATATGTTTTGCTGTGATGCGGCGGCCTTCTTCTACTAATACCTGCCCATTGTGCTTAATATCAAACGAAGCGATTTCACCACGCATCCTTTCAGGTATAATGTGGAATAAGCATTTTCCGCTACCAAAGGTAAATTTATTGGTTTCATAGAAGATGTTGATCATTTCTTCATTATTGAAACCTAATCCTCTAAGCAAAATAGTGGCGGGGATTTTTCTGCGTCTGTCAATCCGTACATAAACGCAGTCTTTATGATCAAACTCGAAATCCAACCAAGAGCCGCGATAAGGGATAACGCGAGCATTAAATAATAATTTTCCAGACGAATGCGTCTTTCCTTTGTCATGATCAAAGAAAACACCCGGCGAACGATGTAATTGGGAAACAATAACCCGTTCCGTTCCATTAATTACAAATGTTCCATTATCTGTCATCAAAGGCAATTCGCCCATGTAGACTTCCTGCTCTCTGATATCTTTCACAACCTTAGCATTAGCAGGAGCATCTTTATCGTAAATAACTAGACGCACTAATACTCTTAAAGGAGCGGCATAAGTCGCTCCCCGTTGTTGACACTCTCTTACATCAAAAGTGGGCTCTCCCAATCTATATCTTACATATTCCAGCACCGCATATCCGGAATGGCTTTCAATAGGAAACACGCTGGAAAATGCCGCATGCAACCCAATATTGGCACGCTTTTCAGGTGCTACACCCGATTGCAAAAAGCCTGCATAGGAATTGATTTGAGTTGCCAAAAGATAGGGAACTTCAAGTACCTCAGTACCTTTCCCAAAGTTATTTCGAATACGCTTTTTTTCGGTAAAAGAGTAGGACATATCGCTTCCAAACCTTTTCGTCATGAATAATTTTCTACTGTGCATTTATTGCAAACAGTAAAAGGCCGGCGACAAAATTGTCACCAGCCATACTTAAAAGGCATGAGCCTTGTATTTTTTGAGTCAAAATCTTATTTGATTTCGACAGTAGCGCCCGCTTCTTCAAGCTGTTTTTTGAAATCATCAGCTTCGGCTTTAGAAACGCCTTCTTTCAGAGTGGTTGGAGCGCCTTCCACAGCGTCCTTAGCTTCTTTTAGTCCTAAACCGGTGATGCCTCGTACTGCTTTAATAACAGCAACTTTGTTATCACCGAAACCGGTCATGATCACATCAAATTCAGTTTGCTCTTCAGCTACAGCTCCGCCAGCAGCAGCTGGCGCTGCAGCAACTGCAACTGCTGCTGTTACGCCGAATTTGTCTTCCATCGCTGAAATTAAATCAACGATTTCCATAATAGTCATGTTGGAAACTGCGTCCAAGATGTCTTCGTGTGAAACTGCCATTTAGTATTCCTCTAATACAATAATTTTTAACTGGTTTAAATAAGCTTATGCTGCTTCTTTCTGGTCTCTGACCGCAGCCAAAGTACGAACAAGTTTTCCGACCGGTGCTTTCATTACAGACATAAGCATTGCAATAGCCTGATCTCGTGTCGGCATACTTGCCAACCGTGCCAACTCGGATGCACCATAAGACTGGCCATTAATAGCCACAACCTTAGTGATCAACTTATCGTGAGTTTTGGCAAAATCACTGATCAGACGCGCAGCACAACCTGGATCTTCCATTGAAAATGCAAGCAATAAAGGACCTACCATGCCATCTTGCATACATTCAAAATCAGTTCCGGCTACGGCTCGTTTTGCCAGTGTATTTTTTACCACACGCAGATAAACACCTGTTTCTCTCGCAGTTTTACGCAGTTCGGTCAACTCCGTAACTGTTAAACCACGATATTCTGTTGCTACTGCGGAATGCGCTTTAGCAGCGATCTCAGCAACTTCTTCTACGACAGCTTTTTTGCTATCTAAATTTAGTGCCACAGCTTACCTCCGGTAAGTTCTGGAATAATTCCAGAAATAATAAAACACATCCAGGCGGATGCCCCTTACGGTCCCTTTCCCCAGTTTTAGGTTCCAGCTTCCGTCTACGCAGGAAAATTAAGTTTTACAACACCTGCGGTCTTTGACGGTCACCGATAAAACGGCAACCCAAAGTCTTTTACATATTAATGCTGCTTTGGTCCAGCCACAAACCAGGCCCCATGGTTGAAGATAAAGTTATTTTCTTAATGTAAACACCTTTAGCCGCTGTTGGTTTAGCTTTTTTCAAATCAGAGATTAGCGCTTCCAAGTTACCTTGAATCGCATCAGCATTGAAAGACACTTTCCCCAAAGTACAGTGAATAATACCGGATTTATCAGTACGGTAACGCACTTGACCTGATTTTGCATTTTTTACCGCAGTCGCAACATCAGGAGTAACAGTTCCAACCTTAGGATTAGGCATTAAGCCTCTTGGGCCTAGAATTTGACCTAATTGACCAACCACACGCATCGCATCAGGAGATGCAATAACTACGTCAAAATTCATTTCGCCTTTTTTAACCAAGTCACCTAGATCATCCATACCGACGATATCAGCACCTGCTTCTCTTGCCGCATCAGCATTAGGACCTTGAGTAAATACCGCAACTCTTACGGTTTTTCCCGTACCATTAGGCAAAACAGTTGCTCCACGAACATTTTGGTCTGACTTGCGTGGATCCACACCTAAATTAACACTCACATCAACAGCTTCATTAAATTTGGCTGTACCTAATTCTTTCAGCAACTGAACAGCTTCAACGATGGAATACTGTTTTGTCCTATCAACTTTTGATTTAATCAGTTTCGCTTTTTTCGACAACTTAGCCATTACAGTCCCTCCACTGTCAGACCCATGCTACGCGCGCTGCCAGCAATTATTTTTACTGCTGCTTCCAGGTTTGCAGCATTCAAGTCTTCCATTTTCGTTTTAGCAATTTCTTCCAATTGCGCACGAGTTACTGTTCCAACCTTTTTGGTGTTTGGATTGCTACTTCCACTTTTTATACCCGTTAATTTTTTCAACAGAATTGATGCTGGAGGAGTTTTTGTGATGAATGTAAAACTGCGATCGCTATAAACCGTGATAACAACAGGCAAAGGCAAACCTTTCTCTGTATCCTGAGTCTTAGCATTAAACGCTTTACAAAACTCCATAATATTGACACCACGTTGACCTAAAGCAGGACCTACTGGTGGACTCGGATTTGCTTCACCTGCTTTTACCTGTAACTTAATATAAGCCGTAATCTTTTTTGCCATTTTTTACTCCAATATGGGTTCAGACGCTTTCCAGCTCCCCTAGACACAAAAATCCCTGCCTTATTCAGACAGGGATTTTGTAGATACTAACCGCCGACTAGCAATTAGGTTTTTTCAACTTGCCCAAAATCAAGTTCAACAGACGTTGAGCGACCAAAAATGAGCACCGATATCTTTAATTTGCTTTTTTCGTAATTAACTTCTTCAACCACACCATTAAAATCCTTAAATGGCCCGTCGATTACCCTAATCACTTCACCAACCTCAAACAGAATCTTAGGTCGTGGTTTATTTACGCCTTCTTCAACTCTGTTGAGTATAGACATAGCTTCTCTCTCTGAGATAGGAGCCGGTCGATCTGAGGTCCCCCCAATAAATCCCAGCACTCTCGGAACGTCTCTCACCAAATGCCAAGTTTCATCAGTCAACTCCATCTGAACAAGAACGTATCCAGGGAAAAATTTTCTTTCACTTTTACGCTGCTGACCCATCCGCATTTCCACCACCTCTTCGGTGGGCACTAGAATCTTTCCAAAATACTGCTCCAAGCCTTCCCTTTTTATTCGCTCTTCTAATGCTTGCTTAACTTTATTTTCAAAGTTTGAGTATGCATGCACAACATACCAGCGAAGTGCCATCCTATCCCCCTTGACCAGTTAAAAGACGCACACCCCAAAACAGGAACATGTCCAGCAACCACAAAATCAAGCCCACAATAAATACCATCGCAAATACCAACAAGGTAGTGCGCATTGTTTCTTCGCGAGTAGGCCACACAACCTTTCTGACTTCTTGCTTGGATTCCAGCACGAATGCCCAAACGTTTCGCCCAGCATCAGTAGTAAGCATGATGCCCAACACTATTACCACTACGGCTAGCAGACCCAACACTCTATACAAGAGCTGAATCTCCGAGAAATAATAGAATGCAGCCACCCCAGCAGCCACAAAGACGACGGATAAGACCTGCTTAACAACATCAAGGACTGACGTCGTTGCTTCTGCCTGAGTATTCATGTATTACTTAATTATGGAAATGAATATATTGATATGTTTTAACCTGAATGGCAGGCCAGGAGGGTCTCGAACCCCCAACCCGCGGTTTTGGAGACCGCTACTCTACCAATTGAGCTACTGACCTAATTCAGAGAAAATTTACACAAGCCGCAATATTATACTAATTTGAAATATTATTCAACTATTGATGAAACGACGCCCGCACCTACGGTACGCCCGCCTTCACGAATAGCGAAACGCAAACCTTCCTCCATCGCAATTGGTGAAATCAGTTTCACTTCAACAGCGATGTTATCGCCAGGCATGACCATTTCCACACCTTCTGGCAACGTAACCGCCCCAGTCACATCCGTGGTTCTGAAATAGAACTGTGGACGGTATCCATTAAAAAATGGCGTATGGCGACCGCCCTCATCTTTGGACAGAACGTAAATTTCTGCATTGAAGTGCGAATGTGGCTTGATGGTGCCTTTATGCGCCAACACCTGCCCCCGCTCCACTTCATCTCTTTTTGTGCCTCTTAACAACACACCGACGTTATCACCCGCCTGCCCTTGATCCAGCAATTTACGGAACATCTCAACACCGGTACAGGTCGTGGTAACGGTCGGTCTGATACCGACAATTTCAACTTCCTGCCCTACTTTGATAATGCCACGCTCAACACGACCGGTTACTACCGTACCCCGACCTGAAATTGAGAATACATCTTCGATCGGCATCAGAAACGCACCATCTACCGCTCTTTCCGGCTCAGGAATATAGCTATCCAGCGCTTCCACCAATTTAATAACCGAGGGCACACCAATTTCACTGGCATCACCTTCCAAGGCTTTTAATGCAGAACCTACGATAATCGGTGTATCATCGCCAGGGAACTCATACATATCCAGCAATTCCCTGATTTCCATTTCAACCAGTTCAATCAACTCCGCATCATCAACCATGTCCGCCTTGTTCAGGAAGACCACGATGTAAGGCACGCCAACCTGTCTGGACAACAGAATGTGCTCTCTGGTTTGCGGCATGGGACCGTCTGCAGCCGAACAAACCAGAATAGCGCCATCCATTTGCGCTGCACCGGTAATCATATTCTTCACATAGTCAGCATGGCCCGGACAATCCACATGCGCATAGTGTCGCGTAGCTGATTCATATTCTACGTGCGAAGTGGCAATAGTAATACCACGCGCTCTTTCTTCAGGTGCATTATCAATCTGATCAAAGGCTTTGACTTCTCCACCTTGCAATTCAGCCATTACTTTAGTCAAGGCTGCTGTCAGTGTGGTTTTGCCATGATCAACGTGACCGATGGTGCCTACGTTTACATGTGGCTTGCTACGTGAAAATTTTTCTTTAGCCATTAAATACACCTTTAACAATCAACACTACAACTGGAGCCCATAACCGGATTTGAACCGGTGACCTCTTCCTTACCAAGAAAGTGCTCTACCTACTGAGCTATATGGGCCTGTCACAGAAAATTTGGAGCGGGTGATGGGAATCGAACCCACGTGATCAGCTTGGAAGGCTGGAGTTCTACCATTGAACTACACCCGCAGATTTCTTATAAATAGATGGTGGAGGGGGGAGGATTCGAACCTCCGAAGGTAGAACCGGCAGATTTACAGTCTGATCCCTTTGGCCGCTCGGGAACCCCTCCGATATCGGATAAGCTGACTATTATCTTGCAAGAAAGATAATCTGTCAACTATTTATTTAAGTTTATTACTTATGAATGCAAACCATTCATTACTGTCGCCATATCACCAACGACCAGTTTATCTACATAATTAATGCTTAAATCAATTGCAGATTTAATTAATCCCCATTCATTTTTTGAGGGGACTGACAACACATAGTCAACAACAGCGCATCCAACTACAGGACGACCAATGCCTATTCTCAATCGATAAAAATCTTTCGAGCCCAGATGAGCCATAATATCTTTTAACCCATTATGACCACCATGACCACCACCAGCCTTAAGCCTTACAATACCAGCGTTCAAGTCTAACTCATCATGAACAACCAGAATCTCTTCTGCAGCCAACTTATAATACCGCGCAACCTTACCTACAGATTGTCCGCTAAGATTCATAAAGACACCCGGCTTTAAAAGCATTACCTTTTCAGCAGCAATAAGAGCCTCTGAAAACATCCCCTGAAACCTAGGTTCATTTAACCAAACACACCCCAACTCAGAAGCCAGAACATCTAAAAACAAAAACCCAGCATTATGCCGGGTTTTTTCGTATTGCCGCCCCGGATTTCCCAGGCCAACTATAAGCTTAATCACTTTCTTATTCTGAAGCCTCTTCAGAAACTTCTTCTTCCTTACTGGTTTTTGAAGCCATCATCGATACAACAGGAAGATCGTGCTCCGGACCTTGCGCCAACGCAATAATTTCCACACCTGCCGGCAAAACCAGATCAGAAAGATGAACCGACTCGCCAATATCTAAATTTGCCAGATTCACCTCAATATACTCTGGCAGAGCCGCAGGTAAGCATGACACTTCCACGTCAACCATTGAATGAGTAGCAACCCCGCCCTTCTTTCCACCAACGGAAGTATCTTCGTTGATAAAATGCAAAGGAACATGCACCTTTAGAGATTCCGACATGCTGACACGCATAAAATCCAAGTGCAAAACCTGAACTTTAGCAGGATGACGCTGAACACCTTTTAAAATAGCCTTCTCTTTCTTTCCATCGATTGTAACATCAAGAACATGTGAATAAACCGCCTCATGAGCAAGATGCTTGACAACCTCATTATGACTCAACACCAACATTTGAGGCTCACCATGCCCACCGTATATTACCGCAGGCACATTACCTTGACGACGCACGCTTCTAGCTGCGTTTTTACCTGACTGCTTACGACTTTCGGCAACAAACTCAAATACGTTAGACATTTTTCCTCTCAACTCCGCGCCTTCTCAAGCACAAAAAAATTATATCAATCTACATAAAGCGAACTGACTGACTCACCCACCGCTATGCGCCTAATAGTTTCAGCCAACATCTCAGCAACACTCAACTGCCTTATCTTTCCCAGGCTAATAGCCTCTTCACTCAATGGTATAGTATCAGTAACCACCAACTCATCAAGCTCTGAACCATAGAGATTTTTCATAGCCTTCCCAGAAAGAACCGCATGCGTACAGTAAGCAACCACTTTTATTGCCCCATGCTTTTTCAGTGCATCCGCCGCATGACACAGAGTCCCTGCAGTATCAACCAAATCATCAATCAAGACACAAGTGCGCCCATTAACATCACCGATAATATGCATAACCTCCGCAACATTAGCTTTTGGTCTGCGTTTATCAATAATTGCTAAATCCGCATCATCCAGTCGCTTAGCCAGCGCACGCGCCCTAACCACGCCACCCACATCCGGCGAGACCACAATCAAGTCCTTATACTTCTGCCGCCAAACATCACCAAGGAGAATAGGCGATGAATATACGTTATCAACTGGTATATCAAAAAAACCCTGAATCTGGTCAGCGTGCAAATCAACAGTCAATACCCTACTTGCACCCGCCTGCTCAATCATTTTAGCAACCAGCTTAGCACTAATAGGCACTCGCGCTGACCGAGACCTCCTATCCTGCCGTGCATAGCCATAATAAGGC
Organism: Methylobacter marinus A45; assembly: GCF_000383855.1. Taxonomy (GTDB): domain Bacteria; phylum Pseudomonadota; class Gammaproteobacteria; order Methylococcales; family Methylomonadaceae; genus Methylobacter; species Methylobacter marinus. The sequence continues at coordinate 2,409,376 of NZ_KB912877.1, read as the reverse complement.
ATGACAGCGGTAATCCGTGATGCGGACGCTCTCTTGAGCGCATCAATCATCACTAGCAATTCCATTAAGTTTTCATTGGTAGGAGAACAGGTGGGCTGAATGACGAAAACATCTTTACCACGGACATTTTCCTCTATCTCTACCGCAACCTCACCGTCGCTAAATCTACCGACGGTAGCCATGCCGAGGCGCATATTGAGCTTTCTAACTATCCCTTCAGACAAAGCCAGGTTAGCATTTCCAGAAAACACCATCATAGAGGTGTCACTCATTCAAGCACTCCCAAACTGAAATTTAACTTAGCGGAGGTAAATGGCTGGGCCGCAAGGATTCGAACCTTGGTATGCGGAGATCAAAACCCCGTGCCTTACCGCTTGGCGACGGCCCAATAATCAAGATATATACTTACCAAACTTCAGCTTTGAAAACAAAGGCGACTCATTGACCCCTTTAGCCAGATAGACCTGCCACTTATCTCGAAGAGAATCACAGGCACTGATCGCAGCAATTTCCGAATCAAACAGTGCAAAAACACAAGCCCCCGTCCCGGTTAGCCTTGCCTCAGAATATCTAGACAAATCAACCAAAGCATCTTTAACAGACTGGTAACGCTTACGGACAGCATCAAGACAATCATTTTGGTGCTGACCTGCTATAAAGTCGTTTATTGTGATCGATTTGCTATTCCGTGTCAAATCTTTTGCCAAAAATATTTCTTTTGTATTCACATGACAATCAGGTTTAATAATAACAACCCATTGTTCTGGGATATTTATTTTTTCAAGCCTTTCACCAACCCCTTCCGCCCATGAAGAATATCCATACAAAAACGCTGGCACGTCCGCACCCAAGGACAACCCTAATTTCATTAATTTGTCAGCTGGTAACCTTAGCCCCCACAACTCATTCAGTACAATTAAAGTAGTAGCCGCATCAGAACTGCCACCACCCAACCCCCCTCCCATAGGCAAATTTTTTTCTACTTGAATGCATACTCCACGAGCATACCCGGTTTCTGCTTTTAGCAGATTGGCCGCTCTAATCGTTAAATCATCTTCTTCTGGAACACCGGGGATCGCTTTATACAAACTCACTCGTTCGTTATCAACTGAATGAAATGTTATCCAATCGCATAAATCCACAAACTGAAACACGGTCTGCAATAAATGATATCCATCATCTCTTTGACCAATAATTCTCAACATTAAATTGATTTTTGCCGGCGCAGGCCATCTCTCCGCCCATGCGGACTGACTACTTTGCTTTTGCGTCATTTAAATTCCATTGATCTACGATTAACTTTAACTTGACCTGATTATTCGTTATTGTAATTTTGCGCGGCATAATTTCATCGCTGGCACGCTGCATTTCTTTATATTCACTTTGCCAACCTGCCTGCTTAAAACCATTACCGGTCTCCTCAAATTTTCTGGAAGGCTCGGGCAAACCAACCACCCAATAACGCAATGAATGCACAGGCACAAACATGCCCAACTGTTGATTAATAAACTCTTCCGAATGCGCCGAAGATTCCACCTTACCATCACCACGATCTAAAATAACGAAGTCATCTAGTAACCGAATATACATGGCGCCCTGCCCTAAAGGCCCAGATAACCTTATCTTATCCTCGCCCGGAGCGTGCACCCAACTTATATTTGCCGACCAAGAATCATTCACCCCGGATACCGCCAACCGCCCATCAAATGCCCATTGCTTTAGCTCATAAAGATGTGCTTTTGCAGCTCTTGAATAATATGCACCAGGCTCGACAGGCACAACCGTACAAGACGGCATCAGAAAAACCAGGCAACTGAAAACAAGCAGTTTTCCCTTAAAATATGACACGATTATTCCGCAGCATTTAATATTCTTTTTTGAAAATCCAATAGACTTTCATCTTTGGGTGCATCTTTAATTGCTTTAGTAAATATTTTCCTGGCCTCAACCTTTCTGTTCATAAACCATAAAACTTCAGCAAGATGCGCAGCTATCTCGCCCTCCTGCCGCTTGTCGTATGCCTGCTGAAGATAAAGCAAAGCTTGCTTGACATCTCCCTGCTTGAACTTCAACCACCCATAGCTATCCATGATCACTGCCTCATCAGGCTTCAGCCTGAGCGCTTGCTCCAGATATTTCTCCGCTTCTGCATAACGATCAGTTTTCTCCACCAGGGTATATCCCAAAGCATTTAGCGCTTCTGCATTATCAGGATCTTCGCTTAATATTTTCTTTAGATCGGCCTCTAATATTTCTAATTGATTGAGCCGCTCAGCCATCAATGCCCGGCTATATAACAATTCTTTCTGATCAGGCATAATCGCCAACGCATCAGTTAACAAATCAAATGCTTGCTCATAACGCTTTTGCTGACTGTACAGCTCTGCCTGTATAAGAATGAGGCGTAGCTTTTGCTTTGGAAATTGACTCTGCAACACATCTAATCGAGAGCTCGCTTCATTAAATTGATTATCTTTTGCTAGCAATGAAATTGCAGAAATTGCCGCCTCAAAGACAAACGGCCCATCCTTTACTTTATCAAACCAAGCCAGCGCCTTTTCGGTATTCCCGCGCTTTTCTTCCATTTTTCCCAAATAGAAACTAGCTTGAGAGTGCCACTCAGGCTGGTCCACTAGTTTTTTGAAAATCTCCTCAGCCTTACTCTCTCTGTCCAATTGCAAATTTATCAATGCCAAGGCAAACTGGCTTTCAGCATCTTTTGGATTTGCCGCGATCACAGCTTGATAAACATCTCCCGCCTCTTCGTATTTTGCCTCTTTAATCAGAACCTGAGCCAACAGCTTTTTAATTTTGTTGTTTTCCGGATATTTAGCGGAAGCCTTCTCCAAAAGCGCAACCGCTTTATTTAATTCACCTGAAAACACGGCTATCTGGGCCTGAAATATCTGTGCCTTATCCCAGTCTGGCTGTACATCTAAGGCCTGCTGTATCTTCATTTCAGCCAGATCACTATTTTTCATTTGCATAGCTAATAATGATTGTACAAAATAAATTACAGCTTGGTCCTGATGCCGCAAAACCAATGAATCCAACACATCGTACTGAAAGGCAACCTTATTCTCTTTTTCCAGCACAGACCCCAATTCCAGCATGGAACTCTCAAAACCGGCAGGGTCAATAATCAGCAATTTATCCAAATGCTCAATAGCAGCTTGTTTATCACCTGACCTTAAAGCTGATAATGCAGCAATTTTTCTGGCAGTCATATTGTCAGGATCCTGAGCCAGCCATAAGGAAATGGCCTCCTTCGTTTTATCACTATCTTTCATGTACATAGCAATCTTTGCAGCTCTTTCAGCAAACCGCGGATCCTGGACCCGCTTGGCGGCCTCCATATAGCCTTCCAGCGCAATCTCGTACTGCCCTCTTTGCCCCGCAAGCTCTGCCGTCAACAACATATACAGCACGTCAGGATCGATATCCGTTTTTGTATCGCTAGACTGACCCTCTCCCTTTACCTGGGATATTCTGACCGGCTTAACGAATTCTTCCTGCGCATTTTGTTTAGCGGGTGCGGCGCAACCATTAAGCAAGACCAGAGTTAGCACTGAAAACAATCTAAAAATTACCACGCAATCGTCCTATTTATCACTCAATACATATAAGCTATAGATTATCAGAAAAACCAGTTGATTCGGACAGCTGATTTATTCCATTTGGATAAAGCTATTATATTTCTTAGAATACATCCACATAATATACTTTGAATTTTCCTAAACGCCATCGGCTCTCAGTAAACTTGTAAAGCTGTGGACGCGCTGGCTAAAGCAAAGTTCCTGTCCGCCCAAGTCAGCGTCAGGATAAAAAGATCACTGTATAAAAATATTATTATAATGTTATAAAATATACTAACTCTTAACCATCAACACCATGACACTTCTTGCAGTAGGGATTAATTACAATACCGCGCCGGTTTCCATCCGGGAGCGCCTGGCATTCCCTGCCGAAATCCTGGGATCATCACTATTGGAGCTATGGAAGCTGAAAGACATCAGTGAAGCCGCGATTCTTTCAACCTGTAACCGAACCGAGTTTTACTGCAAATCAACCACGGCAAACAAACAGACCCTGATTGATTGGGTTGCCAAAAGCAGAAACATTAATCCTGCTGAATTTACACCCTACCTTTACTGCCATACTGATAGTCAGTTAATTCGACACATGTTTCGGGTAGCATGCGGCCTGGATTCAATGATACTAGGCGAACCACAAATTCTCGGTCAAATGAAAACGGCCTACCAGACCGCTTATGAAGCTGGAACTTTAGGTAAACAGTTAGGCAAATTATTTCAGCACACGTTTTCAGCCGCCAAAAAAGTCCGCACCGATACCGCCATCGGTTCCAGCCCGGTCTCGGTCGCTTTTGCAGCAGTCCAATTGGCACAGCAAATTTTTGACAAGCTCAGCGAGCAGACCGCCTTGCTGATCGGAGCTGGAGAAACCATCGAATTGGCGGCTCGCCACCTGTCACAACAGGGCATAGGCCGCATTATTGTTGCCAATCGCACATATGATAAAGCTCACACCTTAGCTTCGCAGTTTAACGGTTATGCCATTGCCTTATCCGAATTGCCCACACACTTGGCCGAAGCGGACATTGTTATCTCATCGACAGCCAGTCAATTGCCCATTCTTGGCAAGGGTCGCGTTGAAAGCGCGATTAAAAAACGCAAGCACAAGCCTATATTCATGGTGGATCTGGCTGTTCCGCGCGACATTGAAGCTGAAGTCGAACAACTCAGTGATGTGTATCTTTACACGATTGACGACCTGCAAAATACCATCGACCAGAACATGAACTCGCGCCGCCAGGCGGCCGAACAGGCAGAAGAAATCATCGACACGCAGGTTGGCTACTTTTTAGCCTGGTTACGGTCACAAGGCGCTCAGTCGACAATCCGAGACTATCGCAGCCAAGCGGAACGAACACGTGATGAAGCCCTGCAAAAAGCGTTAGCGCTACTGAAAAATGGCATTCCACCCGAAGAAGTACTGAATCGGCTTGCTCACAGCTTGACCAATAAGCTGATTCACACACCCAGCATACAAATCAGAGAAGCCGGCGAGAACGAAAGACACGACTTGGTTGCCGCAGCGCGTGAAATTTTTAAATTGAAAAAAACTCAATGAAATCATCCATACAACATAAACTCGAAAACTTGTGCGAACGCTACGACGAGATTGCAGCATTGCTTTCCGAACCTGAAGTTCAAAACAATCAAAATAAATTTCGCTCGCTAAGCCAGGAGTACGCCCAGATCAACCCGCTCGTGGATTGTTACAAACGTTATCAGAATGCGCAGGAAATGCGAGCATCCGCCAAAGAAATGGCCAATGATAGCGATCCGGAACTCCGAGAAATGGCCAAGGAAGAAGTTATCGACGCTGAAAACCTGATAGAAACTCTGGAACATGAACTGCAAATTCTATTGCTGCCCAAAGATCCCAACGATAACCGCAATATTTTCCTGGAAATCCGAGCGGGAACCGGCGGCGATGAAGCTGCCATATTCTCAGGCGACTTGGCTCGCATGTATCAACGTTACGCCGAAAGACAAGGCTGGAAAACCGAAATTATCAGCGAAAGCCCCGGCGATCACGGTGGCTACAAAGAAATCATCCTCCGTGTTTCCGGACAGGACGTGTACTCTCAGCTAAAATTCGAATCCGGAGCGCACCGCGTGCAACGCGTGCCTGAAACCGAATCGCAAGGGAGAATCCACACCTCCGCCTGCACGATTGCCGTCATGCCCGAAGCCGAGGAAATCGATGCCATCGATATCAACCCGGCCGACCTGCGCATCGACACCTTCCGCTCCTCCGGCGCTGGCGGACAGCACATTAATAAGACCGAATCAGCTATACGCATTACACATATTCCGTCCGGGGTCGTGGTCGAATGCCAGGACGAACGCTCTCAACACAAAAACCGCGCCAGAGCGATGTCCTTGCTGCAATCACGTCTATTGTCCGCCGAACAGGAAAAACACCATGCCGAACAGGCAGCGACGCGAAAACTGCAAGTCGGCAGCGGCGATCGCTCCGAGCGTATTCGCACTTATAACTATCCGCAAGGCAGGATAACCGATCACAGAATCAATTTGACTCTTTATAAACTTGACGACATTATGCAGGGTGGCCTGGAACAGGTCATTCAGCCACTGATCAGCGAGCACCAGTCCGAACTGTTGACTCAACTGGGCGAAGACTAAAGAGACTGTGGAAGAATGAGTGAAAACGTCATAAAAAGCCTCATTCACCACTAAGATCACGAAGAGCACTAAGAAGAAAATTAAATTAATCAATACCGTAAGACTTCGTGCTCTTCTTGATTAAATCCTTATAAATTAAATATTTTCACACTCTCTAAACTGAATGCACAGCATTAAATCCGCGCTGGCAGAATCCGCCAGTACATTAGCCTCCATCTCCGAATCCGCTTTACTGGATGCCGAAATATTACTATGCCAAGTGCTTCAAAAAGACCGCTCCCATCTGCGCGCCTGGCCCGACAAACAATTGGAAGCGACACAACTGAAACAGTTTAAGGCACTGATTGAAGAGCGACGAAAGGGCATGCCTGTTGCTTACCTCACTGGTCACCGGGAGTTCTGGTCACGCGACTTTCAGGTCACGCCTGATGTCCTGATTCCGCGTCCGGATACCGAATTGCTAATTGAACTCAGCCTGCAACTGATACCACCCAACCAACCCGCCAAACTCATGGACCTGGGCACCGGCTCCGGCATTATCGCTATCACACTGGCCGCCGAACGCCCTCATGCTCAGGTCATAGCGACCGACTTCAGTCCGGCCGCACTGGAAATAGCGAAGCGTAATGCCAAACTCCATCACATCACCAACATCCGATTTCAGCAGAGCGACTGGCTTGACAATGTGCCCGATGCACAGTTCGACCTGATAGTCAGTAATCCGCCCTATATTGCTGAAGATGACAGCCATCTGCAGGAAGGCGATGTCCGATTTGAACCACAAACAGCCCTGATCGCCGCCCAGCATGGCCTTCAAGCCATCCAGACCATAGTCAACAGCGCTTGCAGCCGTTTGAAAACACACGGGCATCTACTCATAGAGCACGGCTATAATCAGCAACGGCTAGTGCAAACTATTTTTCAAGACCTGCATTATGATAAGGTACACACCTATCAGGACTTATCCGGACAGCCGCGTGTGACATACGGTCAATGGAATTCGTAGGATTCAGCCGACTTTAACTTTTACCTTATGACCATCAATTATGCTTCAAGAAGAAATCCACATCCCGCGCAAAATTACCAATCAATTATTGCATCTTGCACAACAATCTCCCGATCAGGAAGTCTGCGGGCTTATCAGCAGTAAAAATGGCCTGCCAGCTCGTTGCTATCCAATAAACAATGTCGCAGAACAGCCTGGGCAGCGCTTTCAACTCGATGCATCGCAGCAAATTGCCGCCATGGCCAGCATGCGCAATCAGGGCGAAGAGCTTTTCGCCATTTATCATTCGCACCCGACCGCACCGGCTCAGCCTTCTTCCGCCGACCTGGAACTAGCCGCTTATCCAGATGCGGTGTATTTGATCATTTCATTGAACACAAAAGGTATTTTAGAACTGCGCGGCTTTAGGATAGAACATAAAATCGCGCGGGAAGTTGCGATGGCATTGAGCGAAGACTAAAATTTGCTCAACGCCCGTGCGCATTCTGATTTTACTGCTGCTATTGGCGACATTAGCTTTTTATGCCAAAACTAAAAAGCTGAAATCCAGATTTTGATCCGCGCGTTGGACAGCGCATTTGCGCCGATAGATCAGTTTATTGAGAAACAAAGTCAAAAATGCAACCTGATTACAGCCATCCGACACAACCATACCTCGGCCGGTGATTTCGGTCAGTCGCCTGAATCGCCCTCGCCCGCCCCAAACTATGCAGCGACCATCTGGTGGGAACTTAAATTTCGCTATTGGGTTTACAAAAACATGCTGGATTCGGAATCCAATCTGCACCGTATCCGGGTCTTTATTCATTACCATGAAACTACACCGAAGGCGGGCATTTACAACACCTCCTGGGATTGGATAAAGACCTTCTGTCTATCGAGCATGCTTTCGCGCCTCGATCAACCAGTTTTTCCGATCGGCTGCCCGACCCGACGCAGTCACCTTTATATTCGCGGAGAAAGGCTGAAATTATGGCTGCCCGCATTCCGCTGTCGGCCACCACATCACAGATGGCCGACAGCCTAGATCAATGCATCATAGGCGAACAAACAGCGCGGGGAAATTAACTGGCTTCCGACCAATTGAGCCACTAGCTAACAAGCGATCATAACCCGGCTATTACCGATTTAATATCTTGCTGCCGAAATATTGCCACATCGCATCCTGCAACGCTTATTTCAGCTTGTCCTTAAGCATTTTATTCACCTCGCCAGGATTGGCCTTGCCCTGCATCGCTTTCATTACCTGCCCGACAAAAAAGCCGAACACTTTGTCTTTGCCGCTACGGTATTGCTCAACCTGCCCCGGATTATCGGCAATGATTTTATCGATTATGGCTTCTATTGCACCGGTATCGGTAATCTGTTTTAAACCTTTGGCCTCGATAATCTCATCGGCCGAAGCCGTGCCCCGCCACATTTCCTCAAACACCTGCTTGGCGATTTTTCCGGAAATCGTGTTATCGCTGATGCGCGCCAACAATCCGGCCAGTCGTTCGTGGCTGACGGGAGAGTCGCTAATTTCTAATCCAGCCCGATTGAGTGCTGCCAAGAGATCGCCCGTTACCCAGTTGGCGCAAATTTTTGCTTCGCAAGCCGATTCTTTCACAACAATCTCGAAATAATCAGCCAACTGACGCGAAGAAGTCAGGATCGTGGTACTTTCCTCATCCAACCCGTATTGGTCCTTGAAGCGCTGTTTTTTCGCATCTGGCAACTCGGGCATGGTGGTTTTTACCTGCGCCTTAAATGCCTCATCGACAACCACGGGCAACAGATCGGGATCGGGAAAATACCGGTAATCATTAGCCTCTTCCTTGCTGCGCATGGAACGGGTTTGATCCTTGACTGAATCATAAAGCCGAGTTTCCTGAATCACGGCACCACCGCTCTCGATCAGGTCTATCTGGCGCTCAATTTCATAATTGATGGCCTTCTCAACGAATTTGAACGAATTGATATTTTTTATTTCGGCACGTGTACCAAAAGCCTGCTGGCCTTTTGGCCGAACCGACACATTGGCATCACAGCGAAACGAGCCTTCCTGCATATTGCCATCGCAAATCCCCAGGTAGCGCACCAGTTCGTGCAACTTTCTCATATATGCGACCGCTTCCTTCGCCGAACGCATATCCGGTTCGGACACGATTTCCAGCAGCGGCGTGCCGGCACGGTTTAAATCGATGCCGGTCAAGCCATGAAAATCCTCATGTAATGATTTGCCGGCATCTTCTTCAAGATGCGCACGCGTTATGCCGATGCGTTTTTTGACGCCGTCCGCATCAATATCCAGATGTCCAAGTCCCACAATAGGCAATTCAAACTGACTGATTTGATAGCCTTTGGGCAAGTCAGGATAAAAATAGTTTTTTCTGGCAAAAACAGAATACGGCGCAATTTCCGCTTCAATAGCCAATCCGAACAGCACAGCCATACGCACAGCCTCCTGATTAAGGACCGGCAGAACACCCGGCAATCCCAAGTCAACCGCACAAGCCTGTGTATTCGGTTCCGCCCCATAAGCGGTCGAAGCACCGGAAAAAATTTTTGATTTTGTGGCGAGTTGTGTGTGAATTTCCAACCCGATCACTGCTTCCCATTCCATTATTTGCTCCTTTACTCAAAACCTTTGGGACGTTGTTGATGCCAGTCGGTAACCTGCTGATATTGATGGGCAATATTCAGCAACCGGTCTTCGGCAAAATAATTACCAATAATCTGCAGGCCTACCGGCTTACCGTCGACAATGCCGGCCGGCACGGACATGGCCGGCACGCCTGCGAGATTAATGGCAATGGTATAAATATCGGATAAGTACATTTCGATAGGATTGCCTATTTTCTCGCCTATGCCGAATGCAGTTGATGGCGTTACCGGTCCCATGATCACATCGACTTCCGATAAGGCATTTTTAAATTCCTCACTGATCAAACGTCGAACTTTTTGCGCTTTAATATAGTAGGCATCATAATAACCGGCCGACAAGGCATAAGTTCCCATCAGAATCCGGCGCTTGACTTCCTTGCCGAACCCTTCACCGCGTGAGCGCGTATATAAATCAGCAAGATCCGTCGGATGTGAGCAACGGTAACCAAAACGCACACCATCGAAGCGTGACAGGTTTGCTGAACATTCGGCAGGAGCGATGACGTAATAAGCCGGTATAGCCAGTTTCAGATTAGGCATTGAGATTTCCTTGATTTGCGCACCTAATTTCCGATACTCATTGACGGCCGCATCAATAACGGCGGCCACATCGCCGCTCAACCCATCACCGAAAAACTCTTTAGGCAACCCGATTTTGAGACCTTCAATAGGATTATTCAGCCCAGCCCGATAATCAGGCACCGGTAAATCCACGCTGGTCGAATCTTTCTCATCGAATCCTGCCATCGTCTGCAGCAAGATGGCGGCATCCTCGGCGCTACGCGCCATAGGCCCGCCCTGATCCAGGCTGGAGGCATAAGCGATCATGCCATAGCGCGATACGCGCCCGTAAGTCGGTTTCAAACCGGTAATGCCGCAGTGGGCGGCAGGCTGACGAATTGAACCGCCGGTATCCGTGCCGGTCGCGCAGGCAGCCAGTCCAGCAGCCACGGCCGCGGCCGAACCGCCTGACGAGCCGCCCGGTATGGCATTGCGATCCCAAGGATTTCTAACTGCACCGTAATAGCTGGTCTCATTGGAGGAACCCATGGCGAATTCATCCATATTGAGTTTGCCCAGCATGACCGCCCCAGCCTGATTGAGTTTTTCTATGACGGTGGCATTATAAGGCGCGATGAAGTTATCGAGCATTTTAGAACCGCAGGTGGTTTTCACGCCTTGCGTGCAAAAAATGTCTTTTTGTGCGATCGGTATGCCGGTCAGCAGCATCGCATCGCCCTTGGCGATCCTGGCGTCGGCTGCCTTGGCTTCCTGTAAAGCCAGCTCTTCGGTGACCGTGATATAACAATTAAGCGAGCCGTGTCGCTTGATCCTGTCCAAAAACATCTGAGTCAGTTCCAGGCTTGAAAATTCGCCTGACCGCAGGCCCTTGGCTAAATCCGCAATTGACTTATTGTTCATCATGGCATATTCCCTTACTCAATGACTTTCGGCACTAGATAAAGTCCCGCTTCGACTTGTGGCGCAATAGACTGGAACTGCTCGCGGTTATCCTGTTCCGTAACAATATCGGGCCTTAATCTTTGCACCTGATCCATCGGATGAGCCATCGGTATGACGTTGTCGGTATTTAACTCACTCATCTGTGCCATTAAATCCAGCATGCCGGACAAATCCCGAGCATAGGACTCAATGTCTGACTCATCAATTCCCAAGCGCGCTAAATGCGCAATTTTTTTCACATCGTCGGTCGTTAAAGACACTATCAACTCCTCAAAATTTCAGAGATTCTATATTATTATAAATATGATACTTTATATCTTGCTCAAATACCCGCTTGATTGATAAAGTAATACAATTTTATTCCCCATAAAGGACACAGGTAAAAAATGTTCTTCAAAAGAATTCGCGGCCTTTTTTCGAATGATCTCTCGATTGATTTAGGAACCGCTAATACACTGATATATATTCCCGGCCAGGGCATCGTGCTTAATGAGCCATCCGTTGTTGCCATCAAAGAAGATAAAATTCGCGGCTCTAAAACCATCGCAGCGGTCGGTGTAGATGCAAAACGCATGCTAGGCCGAACGCCGGGCAATATCACGGCCATCCGTCCTTTAAAAGATGGGGTAATCGCCGACTTTGCCGTCACGGAAAGAATGCTTAGATTTTTCATTGAAAAAGTCCATCAAAGCAAACTGCTGCGACCTAGCCCGCGCATTTTAATCTGTGTGCCTTGCGGGTCAACCCAGGTTGAACGTCGTGCCATCCGCGAGTCTGCCGCCATGGCGGGTGCACGCGAGGTTTATCTGATAGAAGAACCCATGTCTGCCGCTATCGGCGCAGGCCTGCCCGTTGATGAAGCGTCGGGCTCGATGGTCCTGGATATCGGTGGCGGCACCTCCGAAGTAGCGGTCATATCCATAAACGGTATCGTATACTCCAACTCCGTCCGCATTGGCGGCGATCGTTTTGACGATGCCATTATCAACTATGTCCGCAGAAATTACGGTACGCTAATCGGTGAATCCACAGCCGAAAGAATAAAATTTGAAATCGGCACGGCTTATCCCGGCAGCGAAGTCAGGGAAATAGAGGTGAAAGGCCGCAACCTGGCGGAAGGCGTCCCGCGCAGTTTTGCCTTAAACAGCAATGAAATCCTGGAAGCGTTACAGGAGCCGCTATCAGGCATTGTCGGCGCGGTCAAAGTGGCATTGGAACAAACACCGCCTGAACTGGGAGCCGATGTTGCCAACCGCGGCATTTATTTAACTGGCGGCGGCGCCTTATTGAAAGACATTGATCGCTTGATCGCGGAAGAAACTGGCTTGCCGGTGTTTATTGCCGATGACCCGTTAACCTGTGTTGCCAGAGGCGGCGGCATGGTTCTGGAAATGCTGGATAAAAAAGGAGTCTCAACCTTTTCATTAGAGTAATGACGCACAGCCTTTAAACTGTTTATTCTGGCAGAAACCGGGCCGGCCAAAACCCGGTTGCTTCATTTTAACTAATAAGATGACTGCATGGATGCAGGAGATAGAGCAACGCAAGGAGCAATTGCCGAGGAAACCCGCCATCAAACTTTTATTTGCCACCGGTCCATCGATCAATACCCGCCTGCTAGTGGCAGTAATTGCCTCCATCGCCTTACTGGCGACGGAACAGACCACTCTCCGGCTGGCCCCGCTTCGCGCTACGTTATCTCTTTTAATCGACCCTATAAAATACTTGGTCGATTTACCTACTGTTCTGGTCGAACAGGCTTCCAATTCCATTAGTTCATACTCGACCCTGAAAAAAGAAAATGAGCGATTGCGTGAGCAGCAACTCGTCCATCAAACCCGACTGCTTAAGCTGGCCGCACTCGAAAAAGAAAATATCCGTCTGCGCGCGTTACTGGAAAATTCATTTAAACTCGGCGAACAGGTGTTGATCGCGGAATTGCTGTCGATCAATACGGGCCCTTATGAACACATAGTACAGGTCAATAAAGGCACACGTTTTGGCGTACATCCCCAGCAGCCCGTACTTGATGCCAACGGTGTGGTTGGACAAGTGATTCGGAGCTTGCCTTTCAGCTCTGAAATTATGTTAATCACCGATCCTAATCATGCCATTCCAGTACAGGTTAATCGAAACGGCCTGCTGACCATTGCGGTAGGCAGCGGGCAAATGAACCGACTTAACCTGCCTTTTTTACCGAACAACGCTGATATCCGGACTGGCGATTTACTGATTACTTCGGGTTTAGGAGGCACTTTTCCACAAGGCTATCCTGTTGCCGTTGTGGATCAATTCACCCCAGAACCCAGCAAACCTTTTGCCAGCATTACCGCAACCCCTAAAGCCATGCTGGACCGGAACAGAGAGTTATTGATCGTCTGGAGCAATACAAACCCTATTCCTCTCACCTCAGAAGCAACAGCGAACGACAAAAAGACCGAGACACCTACCCATGAATAACTACTATGGCTTTGGCCGAATTATTTTGACCATAGTATTAGCGATGAGCTTAAGAATTGCGCCCATGCCGGGCATCATGGCTATGATCAACCCCGACTGGGTGCTTCTGTCTCTGATTTATTGGTCACTGGCCGTACCGGAACGGGTCGGTATATTTCATGCTTGGGCCTTCGGCCTGCTTACTGATGTCCTAATGGGCAAGTTATTCGGCCAATATGCATTAGCTTATTCATTGGTCATTTATCTATGTCTTAAACTTCATAAACGGCTACGCCAATTTCCCTTGATTCAACAAGGGCTGTTTATTTTTTTCTGTCTGCTTTTGTCCCAACTGCTACTGTTCTGGATAAAAAATCTTCAGCATCCTTCTCAACTTCACCCATCTTTCTGGCTTCCTGTAATTACAGGAACACTATGCTGGCCATTGGTTTATACGACATTACGTTTTGTTCGCCTTGCACGGCGGCCTAAATAAGATACTCACTGCTGTTATGTCTCGTACATATACGATTAAAAATAACCTAGTAGAAAACCGCCTGTTTTTCAGCCGCATTCTTGTCGCGTTCATTATTATACTGCTGCTAACGTCTGCCCTGATTGTTCGCCTAGTCTATTTACAAATAGTCGGCCATGAACACTACTCAAGCATGGCAAAAGATAACAGCATCAAAATCAAACCATTACCACCAACCCGAGGCATGATTTATGACCGTAACGGAAAGATTCTGGCGGAAAACATGCCTTCTTATAGCCTTGAGCTAATCCCTGAGCAGATCAACGACCTGGATGACACGTTGCTTCGTCTGCAAAAGCTGCTCAATATCTCCGATGAGAAAATCCAGCAATATCAAAAACAGCGTAAACGGGAAAAACGCTTCACGAGTACGCCTCTGTTAATGAACATGACAGAAGAGGAACTCGCGAAGTTTGCCGTTGCCCGGCCTTTTTTCCCGGGCGTCGATATTCAAGTGCACCTGGTTCGGCATTATCCCTACGCCGAACTGACATCTCATGTCGTCGGCTATATGGGCCGGATCAACGAAGCCGAGCTCAAGTCGCTGCCTGTAGCCGAATACCGAGGCTCAAGTCATGTTGGCAAGATAGGCATAGAAAACAGCTATGAAGCACAATTGCATGGCAAAACAGGCTATGCGGAAATCGAAACCAATGCCCAGGCACGGGCTATCCGTACGGTAAACTCAGTGGAGCCGACATCCGGCGCCAACCTCTATCTGACGTTGGATATTGATCTGCAAAAAACCGCCTATGACGCACTGGATATCTATAATGGTGCCGTCGTTGCGATTGAGATCAAAACAGGCGGCGTGCTGGTATTCGTCAGCCGCCCCGGGTTCGATCCCAACCCGTTCGTTGTCGGCATCAGTAATGATGCCTATCAGGCACTGCAATCATCCGATAAGCAACCGCTTTACAATCGGGCATTGCGCGGCCTGTATCCGCCAGGCTCGACGCTTAAGCCATTTATAGGCCTGGCAGGACTTGAATATAACGCCATAAGCAGCCAACACAGAATTTTCTGTCCAGGATTTTATCAGCTACCTGGCGTCAAGCATCGTTATCGGGACTGGAAAAAATGGGGCCATGGCTCGGTTAATTTGAACGACGCGATCATGCAATCCTGTGACGTCTATTTTTATAGTCTCGCCTCCTCTTTAGGCATAGATAATATGCATGATTTTTTACAGCAATTTGGTTTTGGCGAAAAAACCGGTATTGATCTGGTCGGAGAAAAGGCGGGATTACTGCCTTCCCGAGACTGGAAGCGTAATCATAGAAAACAGTCCTGGTATCCTGGCGAAACGCTGATTACGGGCATCGGTCAGGGGTTTACCCAAGTGACACCGTTGCAGCTCGCCAGAGCCACCGCAACCCTGGCTAACAAAGGCCAGATTGTCACGCCGTTTTTAGTGGACAAAATCGTTGATTCCGATGCCACAACCCATGGCCCGGAAATTCATAAAGGCACTATTCCGCTTAAACCGAACAATATCAATAACATCATTAATGCCATGGTCAGCGTAGTGCATGGCGAACGCGGGACAGCGAAAGGCATCGGCAAGGATATCAATTATCTAATCGGAGGGAAAACGGGAACCGCACAGGTTTTTAATATTAAGCAGGACGCCAGATATAACGAAAGTGAAATTGAATTCAAACTGCGCGATCATGCCTTGTTTATCGCTTTCGCGCCAGCCGACGATCCCAAAATTGCAGTAGCCGTCATCGCTGAAAACGGTAGCCATGGCAGTTCAGTCGCCGCGCCCATCGCCGGGAAAGTCATTAAGCAATTTTTAGAGAGCGAGAATGAAAACTGAAACCCGTAGAGAACAATTCCAGCCCCCTTCAGCTTTAGGCAATATCCTCAGAAAACTGCATATCGATATTCCTTTGTTTCTCACGCTGGTCCTGGCTTCAATGGTCAGCTTCGTGGTTCTTTACAGTGCCGGCAGTCAGGATACGGGCATACTGATACGCCAGGCGGCCCGTATCGGACTGGCTTTCACATTGATGACGGTATTGGCCCATATCAATCCCTATCAATTTAAGCGCTATTCCGCCTTGCTGTTTGGCCTGGGGATCATGTTGCTCATTGCCGTACTGATCATGGGACAGATAGGTAAAGGTGCGCAACGATGGCTGGATCTGGGTTTTTTTCGTTTCCAGCCGTCGGAAATGATCAAAATCACCACACCCATGATGATTGCCTGGTATCTGGCCGAGCATTCGCTACCGCCGAAATGGAAACAACTTAGCATAGCCGGCGTACTGATTATTATCCCAACCTTATTAATAGCCAAACAGCCGGATCTGGGTACGTCTTTACTGGTAGCCAGTTCCGGGGCTGGTGTGCTGTTTTTTGCCGGCCTTTCCTGGCGCTTCATTTTGGCCATCATCGCTTCACTGGCTGCATTGACTCCTGTCGTTTGGCATTTGATGCATGATTACCAGCGCGGCCGGGTGTTGACCTTTTTAAATCCCGAAGCTGATCCGATGGGCAGAGGCTATCATATTATCCAATCCAAAATAGCCATTGGTTCCGGCGGCATCTACGGCAAAGGTTGGCTGGGCAGCACGCAGTCGGAACTGGACTTCCTGCCGGAAAGCTCGACTGATTTTATTTTCGCCGTTTTTGCCGAGGAATTCGGACTTTTCGGCTGCCTGGGACTGCTGATCCTGTACCTGCTGATTATCGGCCGCTGCCTGTATATAGCTTCCCAAGCCCAAGATACCTATAGCCGGTTATTAGCCGGCAGCTTGGCCTTTACCTTTTTCGTATACGTATTCGTTAACATCGGTATGGTCATAGGGATTTTGCCTGTCGTAGGTGTCCCATTGCCATTAATCAGTTACGGAGGCACATCAATAGTGACGTTACTGGCCGGATTCGGTATCCTTATGTCCATTCATACTCATAGAAAGCTCTTGCCGAACTAATGAAACTGAAAAACACTTTAGCGCGCATCCTGTTTAGCAGCCTCTGTTTAACCACGACGGCCTGTACAGCCAATATCCACGAAACAGACGGCATGGATGCATTTATCAAGCAAATGACTCAAACACATAACTTCGACAAAACTGAACTTAATGAGTTATTTCAATCGGTTGAGATACAGGAAAACATACTGAAAACCATCTCGAAGCCGGCTGAAGGATTGCCCTGGTATAAATACCGCAATATCTTCCTGACCGAATCCCGCATTAACGGCGGCGTGGAGTTTTGGCGGGAAAATGCGCGGGCCCTGCGCTCTGCCGAACTGCAATACGGCGTTCCAGCGGAAATCATCGTCGCCATCATAGGCGTCGAAACGCTGTATGGACAGAATACCGGCAATCATCGCGTCATTGATGCACTGTCTACGCTGGCCTTTGCCTATCCTCCTCGCAGCAAATTCTTTCTCGGCGAACTGGAAAACTTTTTATTGCTGTGTCGCGATGAACATATAAATCCTCTCGATCCGACCGGTTCTTATGCTGGCGCAATGGGCATTCCGCAGTTCATGCCTAGCAGTTTCAGAACCTATGCGATCGATTTCGACAACGATAACCGCCGCGATATCTGGCACAACAAGGCAGATGTCATCGCCAGCATTGCCAATTATTTTGCCCGGCATCAATGGCAAACGGGACAAGCTATCGCTTTTCCCGTTAAAGCGGAAGGAGAAAAGTATAAAACCGTACTCAATAACGACCTTAAGCCAGACTTAACAATTGCAGAGCTAGAATATCTCAATATCGACACATCCGGTCTTACTCCTTTAGACAGCAAAATAAAGCTTCTAGCCTTTGAACAGGAACAAGGCGAAGAACTATGGGTTGCGTTAGACAATTTTTATGTGATCACCCGTTACAATCACAGCCCTTTATACGCCATGGCCGTTTACCAGTTAAGCCAAGCCATTTCAGACAGGAAGGCCTCAATACATGAATAAAATCATAGTGTCCCTATCCTTTTTTATTCTCAGCAGCTGCGCTACGGAACAGATAGAAACTATAGAATCCACTAAACAGGCGCCGGATTCTGAAAGCACCAGCACCCCATGGCTTTATCAATCCCCGCCAGAAGTCGAACAAAATACCGCAGCATCATATAAAGAGCCATCACGGCAAGAAAGCCTGCTGCCCCGCATTGCCCAATACTTGAAACGCGGCATCGCTTCATGGTACGGACCGAGGTTTCATGGCAAAAAAACCGCCAACGGTGAAATTTTTGACATGTATGCCATGACCGCCGCATCCAAAACGTTGCCTATCTCATCCTACGCCCGTGTTACCAATCTGAAAAACAAGCGCAGCGTTATCGTCCGCATCAATGACAGAGGCCCCTATCATGGCAACAGAGTATTGGACCTATCCTATACCGCTGCAAAAAAACTGGGGATTTATAAAACAGGGACGGGCATGGTCGAAATCAAAGCGTTAACCCCGGAACAAGCATTGCCCCAACTACAGGCAGCCGCGGCCAAACAGAGAAAACAGGTCTATCTGCAACTAGGCACATTCGGCAACCAAAAAAAAGCGGTCAAGTTGCAAAATAAAATCGTCGCCCATCATCTGCCTCAACCTGAAATTCTGTCCTCGACCTATAAAAACTCCACGCTTTATAAAGTTCAAATGGGGCCAATAAAGTCCGTGGATAGTGCTCATAAGCTGAATGAACAACTGTCAGAAATAGGCATAACACAGACTCAATTTGTCACAGAAACCAGACAAAATTAAAAACTCGCATGGTACAATAAGGCACGATTTATCGAGCCACCCTCTACCCCTAATAACCATGATGTTTCTAAAAAGTTATACCCGCTTCCACTTTTTTATCTTTTTCGGCTTGCTTCTTAACGCTTGCCAGGCAATATCAGCAGATGATGGGATTCTGACCCCGATAGCGCCAACCGTTAATGCAGGTGCTTATATTTTGGAAGACTTTGCTACCGGCAAGGTATTGGCGGAAAATAACGCCGATGTCAAACTTGCCCCGGCCAGTCTCACTAAAATCATGACGGTCTATGTAGTCTTCAGGGAACTCGGCAGTGGCCATTTGCATCTTGACGATAAAGTCACCATTAGCCAAAAAGCCTGGCAAACACCGGGATCACGCATGTTTGTCGAGGTCAATAAACAGGTTTCAATCGAAGACTTGCTACATGGCGTAATCATTCAATCAGGGAATGATGCCAGCGTCGCTTTAGCCGAGCATGTGGGCGGCAATGAAACGACATTCGCCGACATGATGAATCAGCATGCGGCGCGCTTGGGCATGGTCAACAGTCATTTTACCAACAGCGATGGCTTGCCCAGCCCTGATCATTACACGACAGCACGGGATCTGGCTATTCTGGCCCGAGCATTAATCAAGGAATTTCCTGATTACTACCGCTGGTTCTCGCAAAAAGACTTCACTTATAACAATATCAAACAACAAAATCGTAATAAATTGCTTTGGCGAGACGAAACGGTTGACGGTATTAAAACCGGCTTTACCGATGACGCGGGCTATTGTCTTGCAGCGTCCGCATTAAGAAATGATATGCGTTTGATTTCTATTGTCATGGGCACAAAAAGCGCCACGATTAGAGCCAATGAAAATCAAAATCTGCTTAATTATGGGTTCCGTTTTTTCGAATCGCACCGACTCTACCAGGGACAAACGCCTTTAACCGAAGCAAGAATATGGAAAGGCGATAGCAAAGAACTGCCATTAGGCTTGGCAGAAGATCTTTTTGCCACTATTCCACGCCGTCAGTATCAAGATCTGAAAGCCGTAATCAATGTTGATAAAAATATTACCGCCCCTGTCAAGGAAGGCCAAAAACTCGGCACCGTGACGGTCACGCTGAAAGATGAATTAATCGCTACTAAAGAACTGATAGCGCTTAAAAGCGTGGAGAAAGGCAACGTTCTGCAAAGACTTTATGATCAAGCTCTGCTATTGATGGAAAAATAATGGAAAACAAAACAGTTTATTTAAACGGACAATACCTGCCTCTTAATGAAGCCAAAATATCGGTCATGGATCGCGGCTTTTTGTTCGGCGACGGCATTTATGAAGTCATTCCGGCGTATCGCGGCAAGTTATTCCGTTTTCAGGAACACATGGAGCGACTGGAAAACAGCCTGAACAATATTCGCCTGGTCAACCCCTACAGCCGCGAGCAATGGCTGGAAATTCTGACGGCGCTATTGAGTTCAAGCAGGGATCAATATATTTACCTGCAGGTTACGCGTGGCGTTGCACCTAAAAGAGACCACGCGTTCCCGGAAAAG
Source organism: Methylobacter marinus A45 (assembly GCF_000383855.1). Lineage (GTDB taxonomy): Bacteria > Pseudomonadota > Gammaproteobacteria > Methylococcales > Methylomonadaceae > Methylobacter > Methylobacter marinus. Next base: position 2,388,784 of record NZ_KB912877.1, on the reverse strand, counting down.
ACCGAGCCCACTGTTTTTGCCATGTGTTCAAACATTGTGCCGTTTGAAGGACGGGACTCCGGCGTTAAGGCGATGAGCCTGGATGACAGCCGCTGGGAGTTGTGCCATGTCAAGGCAACGACACTGCTGGCCAACATTCTGCTTCGGCAACAGGCCGTGGAACAGGGCTGTGCCGAAGCCGTTTTAGTTAAAGAGGGCTATGTAACCGAAGGCGCGGCAAGCAATATTTTCGCTGTTATCGATGGCGTCTTGATTACTCCGCCTAAAAGCAGTGAAATATTGCCGGGCATAACCCGTGACGTCATACTGGAAATCGCCAAGGAAAACCATATCCCTTACAGTGAAGAGGTTATTTCATTAGAGGCCTTAAAAACAGCCAGCGAAATCTGGTTAACCAGCTCCACACGTGAAATCATACCGGTTGTGGAATTCGACGACCAAAAAGTGTCTGGCGGCAAACCCGGCCCGGTATGGCAGAACATGAACCGACTTTTCCAAGCTTACAAGCAGTCCCAATCATGAGCGAAGAACAATCACTTTTAGAATTTCCCTGTCAATTTCCTATTAAAGTCATGGGCAGAACCAGCCCGGACCTTGATGTATCGGTTGTGGAAATTGTTCGTCGTCACAGCCCCGATATCAAAGAAGGCGCCATAACGTCCCGTCCCAGCAAGGGCGGCAATTACACGGCTATAACTGTGATCATAGATGCATCCAGCAGGCAGCAACTGGATGCCATCTATCAGGACTTGACAGACAGCCCGCATATTCTGATGGCGCTATAATCCATGCCTTAAATGCCGGAACTTGCATCGCCTGCCCTCGCTCTTTATGCCGATACTGACATGTTTCCACCGGAAAGTATCGGAGCGACATTAAAAAACTCATCTTATGCGAATAACGATACGTAATCTGGGCTTGCAGCATTACCAAACGACTTGGCAGGCCATGCAGCAATTCACTCAGGATCGTACCGAAGAGACTGCCGATGAAATATGGATCGTGGAACATTTTCCCGTTTATACATTGGGCTTAAACGGCAAACCCGAGCACCTGCTCAATGCCGGCGACATTCCGGTCATTTATTCCGACCGGGGCGGCCAGATCACCTATCATGGCCCCGGACAACTGGTCGTTTATACTTTATTGGATCTTAAACGGTTGAAAATAGGCGTCAGGCAACTGGTAACGATTCTGGAACAATCCATGATCGGCACTTTGGCCGGCTATGGCATTATCGCACGCGCCCGGATTGACGCGCCCGGCGTATATGTCAATGACAAAAAAATCGGCTCCATCGGCATGCGGATAAAAAAGAACTGCAGCTACCATGGATTAAGCTTCAACAATCAAATGGATCTGAGTCCTTTTGACTCTATCAACACTTGCGGCTATGCTGGACTGGAAGTGACTCAATTGAACGATCTGGGTGTTGCTGTCAATAATTCCGAGCTCGCCATCCCTGTTATTCAGGCTATAACCACGGCTATATACAAATGACTTATCAAGCGCCTTCCCGTTCCACGCCCGAATCGCATCAACGCAATGCCGAAAAACTGGCAAGAATTCCGATTAAAGTCGAACCTGCCCCGAACACTTTGCGCAAGCCCGAATGGATACGCATAAAAATATCCGCCAGCGAGGAAGTCAATCGAATAAAACAATTATTGCGCCAAAACCGGTTGCATACGGTCTGTGAAGAAGCCGCCTGTCCTAATCTCGCCGAATGCTTTCAACACGGTACGGCAACCTTCATGATCATGGGTGATTTATGCACGCGCCGCTGCCCTTTCTGCGATGTCGCCCATGGCAAACCCCTGGCGCTCGACAAAGGCGAGCCCCAGCATCTGGCTCAAGCCATTCAGTCGCTGGCTTTAAAATACGTTGTCATCACCTCGGTCAACCGTGATGATTTAAAAGACGGGGGAGCCGGACACTTTGCCGATTGTATCGAAGCGATTCGGCAATTGATGCCCGATACCAGGATTGAGGTTCTGGTACCGGACTTCCGTGGACGCATGGACAAGGCCGTTGAAATATTGGCAAAACACCCCTGCGATGTCTTCAACCATAACCTGGAAACAATTCCCAGATTATATCAACAGGCACGTCCAGGCGCTGATTATTCCGGCTCCTTGCAACTGCTGCAAAAATACAGTGAGGCCCGCCCCCAAACGCCGATCAAATCAGGACTGATGCTCGGCTTGGGAGAAGAACCGCACGAAGTCCATCAGGTCATGAAAGACTTACTGGCTCACGGCTGTTCCATGCTGACGCTGGGCCAGTACCTGCAACCCAGCAAAGCTCATTTACCGGTTAAAAGCTATATTACTCCGGAACAATTTGAAGAATATGGCGTCATAGCAAGGACGCTAGGGTTTAAACAAGTTGCCAGCGCCCCGTTGGTCAGATCCTCTTACCATGCCGATGCTCAGGCTAAAGCCATTATAAGCGGATCACCTGATTAACCAGCCGGCAAAAACGTAATAGAGAGGCACGAAGAGGGCACGATATATTTCATCCTAAGACGTGAAATTTAAAACCCGATTAATCAATAGTTGCAGGAGAAATTTATGAAAAAATTGGCTCTAGGCATGTTGTTATTAATCTCTTCATCATCTGCATTCGCGGTAGCGCCGGGTGGCCCTAACTGCGGCTGGGGAAATATGCTTTTTGCGGGCAAAACAGGGACTGGCTACCACTTGCTCGGCACGCTTTTTAACAACTCCACCGGCAATAACACCTTTGGCATGTCCAGTGGCACCAATGGTTGCGATACCAGCGGCAGGCTGACATACGGCGGTGAAAATTGGCTTGCTTTTGCCGGCTTACTGACTGAATTTACTGAAGACGTTGCCAAAGGCGAAGGCGAAGCATTAAATGCGGTTGCTGTCATGTTCGGTATAAACGAACAAGACCAGGCCACTTTCGCAGAAATAACCCATGCCAATTTCAACGCGCTTTTTCCGTCTGAAAATGTAACGGCTGAAGAAGTCATGCAAACTCTTGTAAAAATCATGAAAGCTGATAAGCGTTTGGTCAAATATGTGGTTTAGCCAATGGCCTCCCTTTTCCATCATTACGCCGGGAAAGGGGGGCAACATTGATGTTACAAAAAATCATGCGCTCTATGCCGACAGCGTTCCTGATCTTTATCGCATGGATTCATTCTTTAACTGTTAATGCACAAGGCCTCGGTCATTACGAAGCACTTCTTAATGAAACTGAACTGCGAAAGCTGGCATTTCATAAAGAATGGCTAAATTTATTACATTACCGGAAAGATAATTTTCTTAAAAACCGCTACATCAGTTATGTTGATGATCATGATTTTTTTTATGCGAAAAATGGCAAACATGATCCGCTGGCTGAATTAAAAGCCACCCTACAGGCTTTTTATCAAACGACACCTCAAAGTGACCGGCATGCTCTATGCCGCTTTCCCGCCCGTTTTCATTGGTTAAAAAAAAATCTGCGGCTGCCGGAACGCGAGTTCCCGCACATAGTTTGCATCAAGTATCGACAATGGCTTAAAGAAATCGATGCGCACAGCGTCAGCTTGATTTTCGCATCGGCTTATCTTAACAGCCCCTCCTCAATGTTCGGTCATACCTTGTTGCGGCTGGACCGCAAGGAAAACACTGCAAAATCCGACTGGTTATCCTATGCGCTGAACTTCGGCGCGGTGATACAGGAACAGGACAATTCCCTGCTCTATGCATTTAAAGGTTTGGCCGGCGGCTATTCCGGATTATTTCAACTGATGCCGTTCTTTAAAAAGATTCAGGAATACAGCTTTATGGAAAACCGCGATCTGTGGGAATACAAGCTCAGCCTTACATCAGAAGAAACCGAACGCTTGCTGCGCCATTTATGGGAATTGCAGGATATTAACTTTGATTATTATTACATCGGCGAAAATTGTTCTTTTCGCCTATTGGAACTGCTGGAAGTGGCCCGTCCTGGCAACCGATTAACCGATAAATTTCCGTTAACAGCAATCCCTTCGGATATTGTACAGGCTGCCGTAGAACAGGGCTTTGTCGCCTCCGTGCATTATCGTCCATCCCAATTTGTTGAACTGCAACAACAAATCGAGCGCATTCCTGAACCCTATCAGCCTTTGATTTTATCACTGGCCGAAGATATCAGTACGGCCAAATCGGCCGAGTTTCAAGCAATCGATGCGTCCGCACAAAAGCAAATCACAGCCGCAGCCTATCAGCTGGTGCGTTATAAAACGCTAGATCAGGAAAGATCGGCAGAAAATGCCAAGCAACGTTTCAAACTATTACATCTATTAAATACCTACCCCATCGACAAACAGGCAACCCCTCTCAAATATAGCGCCCCCGCATCACCCGATCAAGGCCACCGCTCTCGGTTAGCCGCATTATCCGCCGGTTATTTCGACAGTAAATTTTTTACCGAGTTAACTTATCGACAAAACTATCACGACCTGCTCGATAGACCCGACGGGTATTTCAGCGGCGCTGAAATCAATTTTTTCAATCTGAACTTTCGAATCTATGAAGACAATCGCTTCAGACTTCAGCAGTTGGAATTGCTCAATATCACATCGCTTAGCCCGCGCAATCGCTTTTTCAAGCCGGTTTCCTGGCGCGTGGCAACCGGCGTTAAATATCAAAATTACGAGTTCGATAAATTGTCCGCCTATATCAATGCCGGAGCGGGCGTAACTTATGCCTTATTTAACGACAGCCTGAGCTATGGCTTTATCAACGCCCATTTAGAACACAACGACAATTTTCGCGATATTATTGAACCAGGCGTTGGGGTTGTGCTCGGCCAGCTGTTTTATTCTGCTTTGGGCACCAGCCGGCTTGCCTTTGAGTCTAAGAATTTTCTAGGCGGCTCATTTATTTATCAACTGAGCCTGGATCACAACTTTCCTCTCGATACCAATCAGGCAGTCAGAGTTTCTCTGCAACAAAACTGGAACACGCGGGAAGACTTCAACCAAGCTCAATTATCCTATCGGTACTACTTCTGATGACTATCAAAACATCATTCAGAATCATCAGTCTCATTATTTTTTCCTGCGCGCTATCGGCTTGTTCCGGCTTAATGTTTTACCCGGATACACCATTAGTCAGAACACCTGAGACGCTAGGGCTCGCCTATCAGGATATCGTGCTGGAAGCCGCCGATGGCCTTAAAATACATGGCTGGTTTTTACCCGCGCAAGGCGATTTAAAAGGTAGCGTCTATTTTCTGCACGGCAATGCCGAAAATATCAGTACTCACGTGCAAAATATCGCATGGTTGCCGCAATATGGTTATCAGGTTTTTTTGATCGACTATCGGGGATTCGGACGATCCGACGGTTCTCCCTGTTTGCCAGACGTGTTTTTGGATGTTGAAGCGGGTTTCGACTGGTTGCTTGAGCATGCCGACAATAAACCGGTCTTCTTGGTTGGTCAAAGCATGGGAGCCAGTTTAGGCATTTATTTTGCCGCGACCAATCCTAAAGCCAGACGGAATCTAGCCGGCGTCGTCAGCGACTCGGCATTCAGCAGCTATTTTGAAATCGTCCGCCATGTGGCGGCTTCCAACTGGCTCACCTGGCCTTTTCAATATCCCGCAGCCGCGTTGATGGATTATCCTTACAATCCAGTTGACGTCATTGCCGATATCGCGCCTGTTCCGCTATTGCTGAGCCACGGCCTGAAGGACCCGGTCGTGCCTTTTTCACATGGAAGAGAACTTTACCAAGCGGCAAAGCAGCCTAAGCTCATGGTCTTGTCTGAAACAGGTCATAATGAAACCTTTCGTCTTCAACAAAATCGTATGAATGTATTGGATTTCTTACGACAACATAGTTTGACTCAGCATGCACAACCCCAGTCGGTCGTGAATCCAGAAGCCGGCCCCTGGCAAAAACAGTAGACCATAAAAAAGCCCCGGCTGTTAAAAAACAACCGGGGCCTGCTTAAAGCGACAGGTTTTAAGAGCGCATGATTACATCATGCCGCCCATACCACCCATGCCGCCCATGCCGCCCATGCCGCCCATATCCGGCATGCCATGGCCTTTTTCCTCAACCGGCGCATCAGCAACCATGACTTCTGTAGTAATCATCAGCGCTGCAATGGATGCCGCATTTTGCAATGCAAAACGGGTTACTTTGGCAGGATCCAGAATACCCATGTCGATCATATCGCCGTACTCACCGGTTGCCGCGTTGTAACCATAGTTACCTGTACCTCTAGCGACTTCATTCAGTACTACGGACGATTCGTCACCGGCATTGGCAACGATTTGACGTAATGGCTCTTCCATTGCGCGGCGCAAGATATTGATGCCGACGTCTTGGTCGTGATTGATGCCTTTCAGACCTTCCAGCGCTTTCAGGGCACGGACCAGAGCAGTACCGCCGCCTGCAACCACGCCTTCTTCAACCGCCGCACGGGTTGAATGCAGCGCGTCTTCAACGCGTGCTTTTTTCTCTTTCATTTCCACTTCAGTTGCGGCGCCGACTTTGATAACGGCAACACCGCCGGCTAATTTAGCCAGACGCTCTTGCAGTTTTTCTTTGTCGTAATCCGAAGTTGCTTCTTCAGCTTGTTTGCGGATTTGCGCAATTCGGCCCTTGATGCTTTCTTCAGAACCCGCGCCATCAATAACCGTAGTGTTTTCCTTGCTGACCTGTACTTTTTTGGCCGTGCCTAATAAGTCCAGTTCCGCTTTTTCCAGCGACAGGCCGACTTCTTCGGAAATCACGGTACCGCCGGTCAAAACAGCAATGTCTTCCAGCATGGCTTTACGACGGTCGCCAAAACCTGGTGCTTTAACGGCCGCGACTTTAACGATACCACGGATGGTATTAACAACCAGAGTCGCCAGCGCTTCGCCTTCCACATCTTCAGCGATGATCAATAACGGACGGCCGGATTTAGCAACGCCTTCCAGGATTGGTAACAAGTCGCGGATGTTGGAGATTTTTTTGTCGTACAGCAGGATGAACGGATTTTCCAGCTCAGCGCTCATGCTGTCCTGATTATTGATGAAGTAAGGAGACAGGTAACCGCGATCGAACTGCATACCTTCTACGACATCCAGTTGATTATCCAGGCCTGAGCCTTCTTCAACGGTAATTACACCTTCCTTGCCGACCTTTTCCATTGCTTCGGCAATGATCTGGCCAACAGACTCATCAGAGTTTGCAGAGATAGTGCCGACTTGCGCAATCGCTTTGTTATCTTTGCAAGGTGCCGCTGAAGACACTATGGATTCAACTGCTTTAGTCACTGCCAAATCAATACCGCGTTTTAAATCCATCGGATTCATGCCGGCGGCAACGGCTTTTAAACCTTCATTAACGATAGCTTGCGCCAATACTGTCGCAGTGGTGGTGCCGTCACCGGCTACATCGGAAGTCTTTGAAGCGACTTCCTTAACCATTTGCGCGCCCATGTTTTCGAATTTGTCTTTTAACTCGATTTCTTTCGCAACAGATACGCCGTCTTTGGTAATAGTCGGCGCACCAAAGCTTTTGTCCAGTACCGCATTACGTCCCTTAGGACCTAATGTTACTTTTACTGCATTCGCTAAAATGTTAACGCCTTTTACCATGCGGCTACGTGCGTCATCGCCAAATAATACGTCTTTTGCTGCCATTTTTGTTCCTTATTTAGTGTTAAATTGATTGTGATTAAGTTAAGAACCGGTCTTAACTCAAAACGCCCATGATGTCTTCTTCGCGCATAACGATAAGCTCTTCACCGTCAACTTTAACTTCGTTGCCGGCATATTTGCCAAACAGTACTTTATCGCCGACCTTAACATCCAATGCGCGAACATCGCCGTTATCCAGCACCTTACCGTTACCTACAGCCAAAACCACACCTTGACTGGGTTTTTCCGCCGCGGAACCCGGCAGAACGATACCGCCAGCTGTTGTCGTTTCTTCTTCCACACGTTTAACAATCACTCTATCGTGTAACGGACGTATTTTCATCAATATCTCCTAACAGTTAATTTTAAAGGTTAATCCAGTTGTTAGCACTCTCTGGCAATGAGTGCTAATAATAATCAGCTTTTGCAGTCTGTCAAGTTCTTTGGCATCATCTCCTATCCTCATATGGAAACTACATGACTGATGAATGACAACCAATTACTACGCTATAGCCGCCAAATCATGCTGCCTCAGGTTGATATTGAAGGTCAGCAAAAGCTCCTGGCCGCCAGGATACTGATAGTCGGCGCCGGAGGACTTGGATCTCCCGCGTCGATCTATCTAGCCGCTGCCGGTGTCGGTAGCATTACGATTTATGATGATGATGAAGTGGACTTATCCAATTTACAAAGACAGATTGCTCATCACACCAACGATATAGGGATAGACAAAGTAATTTCAACCCGACATACACTTAAAAATCTCAATCCGGAAGTAAACGTACAGCCGGTTAAACAGCGTTTGGCGGGGGAACAGCTTGAAACAGCCGTGGCTTCGGCCGACGTGGTGCTGGATTGCTGTGATAATTTCCCGACACGTTTTGCTATTAACAGCGCCTGTGTCAAGCATCGAACACCACTGGTTTCAGGCGCGGCCATACGCTTTGAAGGCCAGGTATCCGTCTTTACGCCGGGCAAGGCCAACAGCCCTTGCTACAACTGTTTATATAACAACGATGGAGAGGAGCAACAAAACTGCGCAACCAATGGCGTAATAGCGCCTATTACAGGCATTATCGGCAGTATTCAGGCGCTGGAGGCCATGAAACTGATTATGAATATCGGGGAAACCCTGACCGGCCGGTTACTGTTGCTCGATGGCTACACGATGGAATGCAATACCATGAAACTGCGAAAAAACCCTAACTGCCCGACCTGCGGCAACTGCTGAAATTATTGCCGGACAAGACGAACTTTCCAGATGAATCGAGTCACCTGGAAAGTTCGATAATGTTTTACTTTTTGCTGACCAAGCCTTTGAATAAACTGATGGCTTTTTCCGCAAAATCATTTACTAAAGACGGACTGTCGCCATGCGGTTCAATTTCGCCAAAAGGTTTGGCATTTTTCTGCGAGAACTTATAAATAAAATAACCCAATGGCGCAAACGAAAACGCCGCAAGAACAACCATGCCCAAAAAAAGCACAATAACTCCGCTCATAACACCTCCTCATGATTTTATCAATATCTATTATTATTTTTAGGTGAAATTGGATAATACTCTTTAATATAGAAAAAAAACATCCGGAACAAATTATTGATAGAAAATAAAAGGAAATGCACGGCCCAGCCACCGAATGACGCCCTAATTCTATATATGGACGAAGGCTGCCCGCCAAAAGTTGCGTAAAAAAACTGTTCATCGTATACTTCGGAGCAGCTTACTTGATCAAGCTAGCCTATAACATAAAAACTTCTGGAGGTTATTACGATGAAATGGGAAACACCAAGTTACACAGACCTGCGTTTCGGTTTCGAAGTAACAATGTATATCTATAACCGTTAATCCATTCGGTTCAGATTAAAAAAGGGGCTCCGAATGGGCCCCTTTTTTTGCCTGCTTGCTTTTATTCCCGTATTATTCCAGTATTTAAATCTCAAAAAAACCTTCCAAATTATGAAAATCCGAGTTCTAGGTTCAGGTGCTGGTGGCGGTTTTCCTCAATGGAATTGCAATTGCCATAATTGCCATCGCCTACGTCACAATGAAATGAACGGCAAAGCCCGTACCCAGTCATCCATTGCCGTCAGTACCGATAACAGAAACTGGCTGCTTTTCAATACGTCGCCCGATATTCGCGCGCAACTGGAAGCCTTCCCGGCTATCCAGCCCAAGGAAGGTATTCGAGACACCGGCATTAAAGCCATTGTGCTGATCGACAGCCAGATCGATCATACCACCGGCCTGCTCATGCTCAGGGAAGGCAAGCCGCTAGAGGTCTATTGCACCGATATGGTCAAACAAGACCTGACGACTGGCTTTCCCTTGTTCAACATGCTTGAAGACTATTGCACCGTCAACCATCATCCGATCCCCGTTGATGGCAGCAGTTTTACCATACCTGGTATTGATGATTTGCGCTTTTATAGCCAAGCCTTAAAAAGCAAGGCGCCACCGTATTCGCCGCATCGGCATGATCCACACGAGGGCGACAATATCGGCGTCATTATCGAGCAGATTTCCACCGGCAAGAAAGTATTCTATTCCCCGGGTTTAGGCGAGATTGAACCGCATGTCATGACGGCCATGCAGGCTGTGGACTGTTTGATGGTCGATGGCACCTTCTGGACCGATGACGAAATGTGCACGCAACACATCAGCCCTAAAAAAGCCCGCGAAATCGGCCACTTACCGCAATCCGGCCCAGGCGGTATGATAGAAGTATTAAACGGCGTCGAAAAAGCACGCAAAATATTGATCCACATCAACAACACCAATCCGATACTGGACGAAGATTCCGAACAACGCAAGATACTCGATGCGGCCGGCATTGAAGTCTCTTACGACGGATTGGAAATTGATTTATAGAAGGTGCATTATGAGTTGCTCTGACAACCAAGCGTGGACTAGAGAAGAGTTTGAAGCCCAACTGCGGGGCATGGAAAAGTATTACCATATTCATCACCCTTACCATACGCTGATGAATGAGGGCAAACTCATCAAAGAACAATTGCAGGGCTGGGTCGCTAACCGTTTTTACTATCAGGTCAGCATCCCCATTAAAGATGCCAATATTTTAGCCAACTGTCCGGACCGCGAAACGCGCGCGCTCTGGGTCCAGCGCATCCTGGATCATGACGGCCACCCCGGCGATCCCGGCGGTATCGAGGCATGGATACAACTGGGCATGGCGGTTGGCTTGACGCGCGAAGAAATCACTTCGCAAAAATACGTCTTGCCGGGTGTTCGATTTGCCGTTGACGCTTATGTAAACTTCGCGCGCCGGACCGAATGGCATGAAGCGGCCAGTTCATCATTGACCGAACTGTTCGCACCGAAAATTCATCAGCAACGCCTCGATAACTGGCCCGAGCATTACCCATGGGTAGACCAGGAAGGCTATATCTATTTCCGCAAACGCCTGACGGAAGCGCGGCGTGATGTCGAGCACGGTTTGTCGATTACGCTGGACTGGTATAAAACCCGCGAACAACAAGAGCGCATGATTCAAATCCTGAAATTTAAACTGGATGTGCTCTGGACCATGGCCGATGCAATGTATATGGCTTATATTCATAATATGCCACCGTACTTCAATATTAAATAAGCAAGGAACGGTCACGGTTATTTCACCACGGATTTCACACAGAACTGTATTCAATATTGAGAATGCAGTTCTCTCCGTGATTTTCATTTTCAGGCTGATACCCTTTTTTTCCCGTTATCAGCCACTACCGAACAAGCAAAATGGCTATCAATCCTGATCTACCCTTCAAGTTCTCACCGATGCACCGACTGCAGTGGGAAGAGGCTCAGCAGAAAGACGTTATTCTCTATCCGGAAGGCATGGTGGAGCTCAACCAAAGTTCCGCGGAAATCCTGAAATTGTGCGACGGAACGCGCAATATTGCCCAAATCGTCAATGACCTGGAACATAAATTCGCCACCACGGGTCTTACAAACGATATTACCTCTTTTCTGGAAGTCGCTTTAAAAAATGGCTGGATTCAACAAAACTAAACCCACACCGCCCCGTTGGTTGCTGGCGGAACTCAGTTATGCCTGCCCACTGCAATGCCCCTACTGCTCTAACCCGATCGATTATGCGCAACACCAATCCGAATTAACGACGGAAGACTGGAAACGCGTGCTGACACAGGCCCGCAAAATGGGTGCGGTACAACTCGGTTTTTCCGGCGGCGAACCGTTAACGCGCAAAGATCTGCCCGAACTGGTTAAACATGCACGGGACCTGGGCTATTATTCCAACCTGATTACCTCAGGTTACGGATTGACCGAAGAAAAAATCATCCAACTTAAGGAGGCGGGACTCGATCATATTCAGGTCAGCATTCAGGCCAGTACACAGGAATTGAGCGATCATCTGGCCGGTACGGAATCCTACCAGCATAAGAAAGAAGTCGCGCACCTGGTCAAGAAACACGGCTACCCGATGGTGTTGTGCGTGGTCATACACCGCGAAAACATCCACCAGATGCCGCAAATACTGGAGATGGCCGAAGAACTCGGCGCCGATTACCTGGAACTGGCCAATACGCAATATTACGGTTGGGCGCATGTCAACCGAGACCTATTGCTGCCCACTAAAGAACAGTTCAAACAGGCAGAAGAAATCGCCCAGGCTTTTAAAGAAAAAGTCGCCGGACGGATGAAAATTTATTATGTGGTGCCGGATTTCTATGAAGACCGGCCCAAAGCCTGCATGAACGGCTGGGGCACGACATTCCTGACTATCGCCCCGGACGGTGTCGCGTTGCCTTGCCATTCCGCGCGCGAATTGCCTGGTCTCGACTGTCCCAACGTCAAGGACTACAGCATCGAACAGATCTGGAACGAGTCGAAAGCGTTCAATTTTTTCCGCGGCTTTGAATGGATGAAAGAACCCTGCCGCAGTTGCGATGAGAAAGAAAAAGACTTCGGCGGCTGCCGCTGCCAAGCCTATCTGTTAACCGGCGACATGTATAATGCCGATCCGGTCTGCAGCAAATCGCCGGATCATGCCACCATTCAACAGGCGATAGATTCAGCCAGAGCCAGCACTTTATCCGCTGATGAAAAACCGCTGATTTTCCGCAACAGCAAAAACTCGCGCACGCTGTCTTAAAAAACAGCCTGTTGTAGGGCCGAATTCGCCTAGAGCGCCTACTGTCTGTATTCGGCCCAAACCAAGCCTACCGGCCTGCATTAAACCTACAGCCCCTGCCAGGGTTCATACAACCCCTCCACATTGACACCGAACATATCCAGGACCCTTCCTACGGCCTCATCAACCATTGCCGCCATCGAATCCGTTTTACTGTAAAAAGCCGGCATCGGCGGAAAGATAATACCGCCCATTTCGGTCACAATAGCCATATTGCGGATATGGACCAGATTCAGCGGCGTTTCCCTGGGCATCACTATAAGGCGGCGCCGCTCCTTTAAAACGACGTCGGCGCCACGTGAGATCAGATTATCGCCAAAACCATGCGCAACCGCAGCCAGTGTTTTCATCGAGCAGGGCGCGATAATCATGCCTTCTGTTTTGAAGCCGCCGCTGGCAATACTGGCGGCAATATCATCGATGCCATGTGTCACATCGGCTAGCTCATACAGTTCCGATCGCCCCATATCCAGCTCATGTTTCAGATTCACAAGACCGGCCGATGAAACCACCAGATGCGTTTCCCAATCGTCCTGCCGCTGTAACACCTGCAACATTCTTACGCCATAGATCGCACCGGTAGCGCCGGTCATGGCGATGATCAAACGTTTTTTATTCATGTTTATACCAGAGTGAGTAAAAGCCAATCTACGCGTTAAAAATCCGCTTCTCAGCAAATTTATCGGTCGCCGAAACCAGCGCATCAATCATTTCTTCGCCCTGGGCGACGTGTCCGGCATTGGGCAAGATGATATATTCAGCCCCGGGCAGCGCCTGGCGCAGTTTCATGGCGGCCTCCATGGGGCACACCAGGTCATTGCGGCCGTGAATGATAACAGTCGGAATCGAGCGCAGCCTGTCGCAGTTTTCCAGAATCTGGTTCTCTCGGATAAAATAATGATTGTGGGCGTAATGCATCTCCATGCCCACCTGTTTGACTATTTTTTCCGTGACATGACCGGCTTCCGGGCCGGGTTGATAATCGCCGCCCAATGCCACTTGCCCTCCCCAGGCCATCCATTCCCTGGCGACACGGCGTTTTGCCACCTCATCATCACCATCCCATAACGCATCGCATATGCCTTGCACTGGATTTGCACGCCCTGATTCGGGAATACTTTCCAGCAATCGCTGCCATTGTTCCGGATAAATCAGCCCCGCGCCAGCCTTGGCAAACCAGTCCAGATCCTGTTGCCTTGCCAAAAACACGCCACGGATTATCATGCCTATCACTTTATCACCATGCTGCTGGGCATATAATAATGCCAGCGCACCGCCCCATGAACCGCCGAACAGCAACCATCGATCGATGTTGAGCAGCTTTCGAATGCGCTCCATGTCATCGATCAAGTCCTGCGTGGTATTTTTTTCCAACGCCCCAAAAGGTAAAGACTGGCCGCAACCGCGCTGATCAAACAGGATAATGCGGTATTTTTCAGGATTGAAAAAGCGCCGATGCCCCGGCTTGGTGCCGGAGCACGGTCCGCCATGCAGAAAAATCACCGGTATGCCGTCCGGATTGCCGGATTGCTCCACATACACGGCATGCTGGCTGCCGGTTTCCAGGAAAAAGGTTTGATAAGGCAGAATTTCAGGATAAAGGGTTTTCATGGCTGATAGCATTAAATTTGATTGGCTTCATAGGCGAGCGCAGAAACCGGAAAAAATACTATTTTACCTTGAGCCTTTTACCTTGCGGTTATTTTTTCTTCGCGCATAAAAAAAAGGGAAGGAGCTAATCCCCTTCCCTTTATACCCTTTTTGGGTATTTGGTCGGATTTTTTTCTGAGTATTGAACTTAGAATCTGAAACCGACAGAACCGCCCAGCGTGAAGCCGTCGGTATCGACGCCGTCAACATCGTCAAAAGTATGATGATAACGGCCATCCGCGCCGATAACGATACCTTTCAGCAGTTCGTATTCAGCACCGGCGCCGAACTGCATACCGGTGTTTAATACTGTAATAGCATCAGATGGCGGACTGATGATGTTCATGTCCAAGCCGACTGGAATCAGCCACGGTCTGAATTTGCTGCCGTGCATGAATTTGATTTTTGGCGCAGCACTGAGCCTTAATTGATTCACAGTTACGGTTTGTTGCACACCCGTTAAGTCAGCACCTGCCGCCGCTCCTGCCACAATCTCAAGACCATTACGCTTTCTGTCAGTGATTTCAGCATATTCAACACCTAACTCAAGATTAAAAGACGTATGATCCATTAAGCCAAACAGATCGTTGTTGATATTGAAATCGATCGCACCGCCATAGTAGAAAGCGTCTTGATCAGTTTCGCTAGTCAGTAAGTCTTCACCAAACCCGGTACCCAGCACAGTACGGGTAGAACCACGGTTATCGTTAAAATGCATCCAGCCGCCACGAACCGAGAAAGTATGGTCTTTAGCTTCAGCTTTAACCGGTTCGGATTTAACAGAATTCATCCATTGATCCAGTTCCTGAACTTTTTCAGCGTCTGCGGCAGGACGAGCGGCTTCGGCTTTGACGCGATTCAGTTCAGCCTGCATGGACTGCATCATTTGCGACATTTGCTGCATTTGAGCTTCCAGGGCTTCAGCTCTGCTGTTGGCAGCCTCGGCAACACGCTCTGCCTTGGAATGAGCGACTGCTTGTGGAGAAATCAAGGCACCCGCCATCGTTAAAGTTGCCGAGGCGATACCCAGCGCTAATTTAGTTTTTGTAAATGTCATTGCTTCCCCCTCATGAGGTTGTTATTTTTTATAAAATTTGCCTTATTACAACAAAGCTTTTTTCACGGCCTAAATATAGCAGCAAAACTGATTCCCTACAAGTTTTAACCCTATTTTAAAAAAAATTAAAAACTTTTAATTATCAATGAGTAAGAAAAAAACTTTCGTTTTAATTATACTTTTGTATAAAAAAAACAACAATTTTGTCGCAATTTATCATCACGCGACCAAATAAATCTCCGGTCGTGCCGCGCAACCTTTTGAGTGAGTTATAATGCCAATATTTTCCACTAACGGCTATTCGCTTCTTTAAACATTTATGAGCAAAATTCCGGATATCACTATCATTGGCGGCGGCATTATCGGCCTCTTGACTGCCCGCGAGTTTTTACAGGCCGGCGCCACGGTGACGGTTATCGAAAAAAACCAGATTGGCCAGGAATCATCCTGGGCAGGCGGTGGTATTTTGCTGCCGCTTTACCCCTGGCGTCAACCGGATGCGATTACGCGCCTGGTCATTCACAGTTTGACATTATATCCGCTGCTAGCCACGCAACTAAAAGCCGAAACCGGAATAGATCCGGAATGGAATCCCTGCGGACTACTGATAGCGAAGAACCCTGACTTGGCCGCCGCCATCGACTGGTGCAACTGTAACAATGTCCGCTTTGAACCGGCTGGTGCCGAGTTTTTCAGTCGTATCAACGCAGAACCCGACAACCCGCTCTGGTTACCCGACATCGCTCAGGCCCGTAACCCTCGCTTAGTCAAATCATTAAAACAGGATTTGATCAATAAAAGCGCCAACTTGGTTGAACAGTGCGTGCCAAAAGGCATTACGCTGGAACGAGACCGCATCACCGCCGTCACCACCAGCTCCGGTCGGTTCTCCGTCAATCAACTGATAATTTGCGCTGGCGCCTGGACCGGCCAATTGTTTCAAGAACTTTTTCCGACCATTGGCAATGCGCCGAAAGTCGTGCCCGTTAAAGGCCAAATGCTGCTGTTTGAAGCCGAACGGGATACATTGCCTTATATGGTACTGGATGAAGACCAATATCTGATCCCTCGCCTGGATGGAAAAATTCTGGCGGGCAGCACCGTGGAACAGGATGATTTCAACAAAATCACATCGAAAGAAGCAAGAAACAGACTGGAAAGTTTCGCATTAAAACTACTGCCTGCGCTTAACCATTATCCGCTGACACATCATTGGGCGGGATTAAGACCAGGCACTGAACAAGGCGTGCCGTATATCGATAAACATCCAGAAATCAGCAATTTAAGTATCAATGCTGGCCATTTCAGAAACGGCTTGGCAATGGGACCGGCATCCGCGCAACTGATGGTCGATCTTATCCTGGGCCGCCCTGAAGCTGTGGCGCCGGAACCTTACAAACTATCGAGCCTGCATTAGTACCCGAGCACCCGCAAATCGTATATACGGATTTCTTGATCTTCATTTTTTTACCCAGAACACTCGCCGCCATGAATCTTTATCCCTTGCTCCGCCCGCTGCTATTCTCGCTTGACCCCGAAACCGCTCACGAAGTCACGCTGAAACTATTGAATATGGCGCATGCCTCCGGTTTATCAAAACTGATCTACCCTGCCATCGAAAACAAGCCTACGATTGTCATGGGGCTGGAATTCAAGAACCCTGTCGGCCTTGCGGCAGGGCTGGATAAGAACGGCGATTACCTGGACAGCTTGGCTGCCCTGGGCTTCGGCTTTGTGGAAATAGGCACGGTAACGCCGAGACCGCAGCCCGGCAACCCGAAGCCGCGGCTGTTCAGACTGCCCGAATATCAGGCCATCATCAACCGCATGGGCTTTAATAATCAAGGTTTGGATCATTTGCTGGCTCAGGTAAAACAAAGTCGTTACAACGGCATCCTGGGCATTAATATCGGCAAGAATTTCGATACGCCGATCGAAAGCGCCGTCGATGATTATCTGATCGGCTTGCGCAAAGTCTATGCCGCTGCCAGTTATATCACCATTAATATTTCGTCTCCGAATACGAAGAATCTGCGCCAACTACAGCAAGGCGATGAAATCAAGCGCCTTATTTCCGCGTTAAAAGAGGAACAACTCAAGCTACAGCAAGGATATGGAAAATATACGCCTTTAGTGCTGAAAATCGCACCGGACCTGACGATTGATGAAATCAACCATATTGCCCGGCTGTTGCTGGAATTTGAAATCGACGGCGTTATCGCTACCAATACCACAATTGCGCGCGACATGATTGCAGACCATCCGCTGGCGCATGAAACGGGCGGTTTAAGCGGCGCTCCGGTAAAAGCCAAATCCACGGCGGTTGTGCGCGGCCTGGCCAGTGAATTGAACGGACGTTGCCCGATTATCGCGGCCGGCGGCATCTTGAGTGCGGCCGACGCCCGTGAAAAACTGACCGCAGGCGCGAGTCTGGTGCAGATATACAGCGGCCTTATTTATAGAGGGCCGCAGTTAATAGAAGATATTGTCAAACACTTATAATCAATAAAGGCGGCCGACCGACCGGTCGCCCTTACTCTCCGGCAATAGACAGGCGTTCGACCAGTATCGAGCCGGTACGGATATTGCCGCGATAATCGACATCATTGCCGACAGCCACTATGTTCCTGAACATGTCTTTCAAATTGCCGGCGATCGTGATTTCCTCGACCGGATATTGTATTTCGCCGTTTTCCACCCAGAATCCGGCCGCGCCGCGCGAATAGTCACCGGTCACCATATTAACACCCTGCCCCATCAACTCGGTCACCAGCAAACCGGTATGCAATTGCCTCAGCATGCCCTGGTAATCGTATGCGCCGGGATCTATCGTTAAATTATGCACGCCGCCGGCATTGCCGGTACTGGGCATGCCAAGCTTACGGGCCGAATAGCTACTGAGTACGTAACCGCGTAAAATGCCGCCGCTGACAATATCGCGCGTTTGTGTCGCCACTCCTTCGCCGTCGTAATTGGCACTTCCCAAGGCGCCTTTTAAATACGGCTGCTCGTGAATACGGACAAATTCCGGAAAAACCTGCTTATCGAGCGCATCGAGCAAAAACGATGATTTACGGTACAAATTGCCGCCGCTGATCGCAGCGATAAATGATCCCAAAAGTCCCGAGGCCACCTCGGCCGCATACATGACAGGGCATTGCCGCGTACTTAAACTACGCGCCTGCAAACGCCGCAAGGTCCGCTCGGCGGCTTTTCTGCCGACATCGGCGGCCGATTCCAGATTGTTGGCATCCCTGGCCACCGTATACCAGTAATCGCGCTGCATACTGTCGCCGCGCTGCGCCAATACTGAGCAACTCAAGGAATGGCGGGTCGATGCATAGCCTTGCAGAAAGCCCAGCGTATTGCCCATGACCCGGAGGCCTTGATGGGTATTGACCGATGCACCTTCGGAATTGCTGATTTCCGCATGATAACCGCGCGCGGCATTTTCGCACTCGATCGCCAGAGCAATAGCCTCATCGGCGCGCAGATCCCATGGGTGGTTCAGATCCAGATCCGGAAACTCAGTCGCCAGCAGCTCTTTCTCAGGCAAGCCGGCATACTCGTCTTCACTGGTATAACGGGCAATACTGCAAGCCGCACTGACGGTTTCCCTAATCGACTCCGGCGACAGATCCGTCGAACTGGCAGAACCTTTACGCTGGCCGAAATAAACTGTCACACCAAGCCCCTGATCGCGATGGTGTTCTATCGTTTCGACATCACCGAGACGGGCCGTTACGGATAAACCGCTTTCCTGGCTCAACCCGGCATCGGCAGCGCTGGCGCCTTGATTTTTAGCCTCATCCAGTATGGACTGAACAATCGTTTTTAATCGGCTGATTTCTTCCTGAGTCTGCAACATATTCTCTTGAGCTATTGTTATTTAAGCTTAAACGCCTAAAAGTGTCTTCGGTTTCCGCCACGAAGAACACGAGATGCTTATCCTCGCAATCTTCGCGGCGACTATAACTTCTGATAGTTCATCTTCATCTAAACGCTGGTTCCGCCGACAGTCAAGCCATCGATTTTCAACGTCGGCTGGCCGACGCCGACCGGCACGCTCTGTCCGTCCTTGCCGCAGGTGCCGACGCCACTGTCCAGCTCCAGGTCTGAGCCGACCATGGATACCTTGGTCAAGACATCGGGGCCGTTGCCAATCAGGGTCGCGCCTTTAACGGCACGAGTAATTTTGCCATCTTCGATCAGATAAGCTTCGCTGGCGGAAAATACGAATTTGCCGGAAGTGATGTCGACTTGGCCACCGCCGAAGTTCTTCGCATAAAGGCCTTTTTTTACCGATCTTATGATTTCTTCTGGATTATGCGGCCCGGGCAGCATATAGGTATTGGTCATACGCGGCATCGGCAGATGCGCATAGGATTCGCGCCGGCCGTTGCCGGTCGGTTTAACGCCCATCAGGCGGGCATTGAGTTTGTCCTGCATATAGCCTTTCAGGATACCATTTTCAATCAATACGGTTTTCTCGGTCGGCGTACCCTCGTCGTCGATGCTTAACGAACCACGCCGGCCCTGCAATGTGCCGTCATCAACGACAGTGCACAAATCAGAGGCAACCCGTTCGCCGACCCGGCCGCTGAAGGCGGACGTGCCTTTGCGATTAAAATCACCTTCCAGACCGTGCCCTATCGCTTCATGCAGCAAAATACCCGGCCAGCCTGGACCCAGCACGACAGTCATATTGCCGGCCGGCGCCTCGGTGGCTTCCAGGTTGACCAGCGCCTGCCTGACCGCTTCCCTGCCGTACTCGAGCGCTTTGTCCTTATCGATAAACCCGCTGTAATCGCTACGCGCGCCGCCCCCCATGCTGCCCTGTTCGCGGCGGCCGTTTTCCTGCACGATCACCGACACATTCATGCGCACCAATGGTCGAACATCGGCCGCCAGCGAACCGTCCTGATTGGCCACCAGAATGCTGTCGTAAACACCGACCAAACTAACGATAACCTCTTCGATTCGGCTGTCCAGCTTACGCGTTTCGCTGTCGACCCGGCGCAATAAATCGATTTTCTGCTGGTCGGCCAAGGATTTCAGCGGGTTCAGCGGCGCATAATAAAGCGGCCAACTAGCCGCTTTTACGATGCCGACCTGAGCCTCCTGCCCTTGCCGAACGATAGCTTTGACATTATTGGCGGCCTCCAGCAATACCGGCAGCTCAATCCGGTCGCTATAGGCGAAGCCGGTTTTCTCGCCCGATACGGCGCGCACGCCGGCGCCCTGGGCGATATTATGGCTGCCTTCCTTAATAATACCGCCCTCCATGACCCAGGACTCGAAATGGCTGGACTGAAAGTAAATATCGGCCGCATCAACCGGCGCGCTGAGCAGCTGGTTAATGATTCTCTCAATATCGCCATCCTGTATGCCGGCCGGCGCCAAAATGGACTGTCTTGCTAGGTTTAATAATTCCATACAAAATTTAAATTAGGTTATTCGCCCAACAGATAGTTCCGGGCAGGATAAATACTCTATTTTTTTTTCAGATCGTCGTGCAGGGTTTTGTACAATGATATCAATAGCTTTTCTGCGCCATCCACCGGGCGCTCATTGTCTTCCAAACTGTCCGGACCGGGTTGATTAACGACTTCGGCGGTTATTTCCGTTTCAGCGCCGTTAGGTGTCAATTTCAGCAAATAGCCTTCTTCAATATATTCATCATTGAAAAAGGAGAAAATGCCGCCGGTTTGGTAACTGTCAGGATCATAGGTGACATAATAAGCCCCTTCCTCCCGATTACGGTCCGTTATTTCCAGCTCCTGTTGCTTCAACGCCTGCGCAAACGTATTCCACGCTTCATCGAAAGACTGCTTGATAATCAGCAATGACGAATTTGAACTGGACATGTAGACATTAGTTCCCAGACCGGTTTTGGCTTCCGCCTCCGGCTCATCGCTATCGGCTATTTTGTTTTCTTTCTCGACCGCACTATAGGTCACCAGTATCGGCGGTCTCTCGAGCATTGCCGTGTCACGGTAACGAACCTCTTCAGTCGTCCCGCAGGAAACCAAGGTGGCAGTCAACAATACAATATGAGGCTGATTTTTAATGTTTTTCCACATCATTGATTATTTAAAAGAAACGACGATGACTTAATGCCGGAAATGCGGCGCGCACTCTTTCCAGGCGTTCCAGATCAATGTCCGCGCAAACGAAACCGCCGCCGGTTTTATAGCAGTCCAGCACGACTCCCCACGGGTCAATGATCATACTGTGTCCAAAGGTTTTTCGACCATTCAGATGAAAGCCGCCCTGATTTGGCGCAATAACATAACACAGGTTTTCTACCGCGCGTGCGCGCAGCAATATTTCCCAATGCGCCGCCCCTGTTTCAGCGGTAAAAGCGGACGGGATCACCAGTATTTCCATGCCTTGCTGGACCATTTTACGGAAAAACTCCGGAAAACGCAGGTCATAACAGACGGCAATACCGAGCTTGCCGAAAGGCGTGTCAATAACCAAGGGCTCCGTACCGCATTCAATGGAATCCGACTCGCGGTAGACTTCATTCGTACCTGGCACATTGACATCAAACAGATGCACTTTATCGTATCGTGCCACCCGTTCGCCCTGATCGTTATAAACAAGGCAAGCCGCTCGCGTTTTATTGCTGTCATCGGCCGCCAATGGAATCGTGCCGCCAACAACCCAAACCCCGTATTTTTTGGCGACCGAGGATAAAAAATTCTGAATAGGACCCGAGCCGTCAACCTCTTTCGCACGAACTTTATCCAATTCATGCTCTCCCATCAGGGCAAAATTTTCCGGCAGGGCCACCAGCTTGGCGCCGGCTTTTGCCGCTTCACCAATCAACTTGTCAGCTTCCAGCAGATTAGAGCTGATATTAGGACTCGATGCCATTTGTATCGCCGCACATTTATTCATTTTCTCTCTCTTTATTATTCTTATGTTGCTGCAACCAGGGAAATTCGGTAATACCATTCCAGGTTTTCTGCAACAAACCATCGTTTTCATGCAACGGAATAATTTCCGCATTCCCCCACTCGCCTTTCACCTGGTACTGCGAACCAAAGAACAACCCTTCTTTGTCTTCGCCGGTCAGCGAGCGCGCGACCAAGCCGGCTATTTTCCCCATAATTGTACCAGCAATAGGCACTGCTTCAGAACTTTTAGGCACAACACGCACATTGTGATCAATGGTGCCGTTAACCAGATCCGTATCTCCTACAATGGTAATCTTTGCAGGCACGGCATCGACATCGAGATTATGCGTCGTTGCTATGCCGTTTAATAAATTAAACTGTCCTTTGATGGTGTTAAACGTTAAACCTTCCTCATACACATCACTAAAATCCAGTTGCAAACGTTTAATCCATTGAGCTACCGCCAACATACCCAGTACCCGGCCGAATCCCGGCTCTATGCTGAGGATGCGTCCGTTTTTTAAATTGACATCGACCTGTCCATTCAGATCCTGTAGCGAGAATTGATGCGGCGCTCCCGGCCAGCGCAGGTCAAACCCCATCGTGCCCTTAGTTTCAGTCATATCTTTCGTAATCCCGAGACGGGCGAGCAGCCGGCCCCAGCGCGGGGTTTTCAGCTGTCCTTTTATCTGTGATTCATATCGTTTCCAAGTGCCCGACAGTATCAGTTTTTCTTTTTCTTCAAGCAGTTCCACGCGCTTGAAACGGATACCTTCCGGTATGCGCTCTGTTTCCAATAGCAACTGGCCAAGATTGACCGACTGCCATAGTGTTTCACGACTGGTAATATTCAATAAAGGCATGTGTTCCGGATTTGCTACAACCCCTTCAAACTTGAATTGCTTTAAAGCCGAAATATCCAGCAAATCCATATCCAGTTTTATACCGCCAGCACCGTTAAAGTCTGTAGGTAATTGAAGTTTCCCCCGTGCGAACGAACTGCTGATATCGCCGGACCAATAGCCGTCATCCCGCTTGAGCGTCAGGTCAAAAACCCCCAGCGCGGTTTTCTTCCACATGCCTTCGCCGCTATGAATTCTGATTTCCTTGATGTTGTCCGCCATAGCACCGCTACCCTCCTGATCCCGAGCGACTGCCGTCGACAGGCTCAACCAGTCAGGCAAATCCAGCCGATTGCGATTGATTTCCAGTTTGATTCCTGCTTCCTGCGGCAGGATCGCTTCCCCGGCCCCGACCAGAACATGGCCCGAATAAATAAGTTGCTGCCTGGCGTTCAAATTAATGGCTGCTTTCAGTTTATTGTCGTAATTTAATGTTATAGGCAATAACGCTTCGTCCTTCAGGCCAAATTTCAGCGCCAGTGATCTTTGCTGTATCGCGCTTTTGGCCAGAACGCCGGGTAAGTCCAGTGCCATACCGGCCAGCGTGGACTGAACCATAAGTTCCGGCTCCTTATCGTCATAAGGTAACCGCAACTGTAACTGATATGCCGTCTCACCTTCGGCAATGCGCCACCAGGGCATTTTGAATTGCGCTTGTAGATCATCCACGCCGGCACGGCCGGAGACATTGACCGTCGTCCGCAGCTCATCGCTATTCATATTGATTTTTATGGCGTGGCCTAAAGCCATTGCATGAATTGTGTCGCTGTACACCCCCCGCTCATCGAATTGCAGGATACCGGAAATGCCTTTTACCGGCAGATCCAGCGAGTTAACGGTCAACTTGGCATTATTCAACCGCGCCGAGCCATCGACTTTGGCATCTACCGTGTCAACCAAAGGAATTTTCAAGTCCAGCGCGACCTCGGTATTTCCAGCTGGCGTAATCGTGTTGAGCACGGCATTGACCGGCGAATTCAATGGCGTATGTTGTAAAAACTCCAGAACCCGGCTAATCTCGCCAGCTAATTGCCCCCTGATCTGTACATAATCGCTGTCGTCCAGCGATGGAATCGTCACTTCCGCCTGTTTAATCGCGGTTTTATCGGTTCGACCTTGCTTTACGTCAACAACTAAGCCCTCATTTAGAAACAGCACTTTCGCAGCCATGTCGGTGATGGGCGGCCATTGCGGATGATAGGACAGCTTTAGCTGTTCAACTTCAAACAGGGTTTCAAAAACTCCGTTGCCATTTTTGAACGGGAAATCTTCGAGATTGCCATGGATCAGCAAACCGCCATTTTTGATACGCCCACCGATGAACGCATGATCCAGCCAAGCAACAGTCGGCTTGCCCATAATACCCGTCGGCAGATAATTTTTGGCTTTACCGGCATCATGGCCGGCAAATTCGCTTTGCAGATCCATGAAAACCGGTGCGCCGGATTTAGGTATCTCCATACGCCACCTGCTCCGGCTCTGAAAATCGGCATTATCGAGACTGATCATCGAACTGAACAAAGTCCAGCCTGATGGTGTTTGCCGCCAATTGACAGCGCCGTCAAGTTTGTCGATCAATAGCGCGTTACGAAACAATCCTGGCGACGTTAATCGGGCCCGTTCAGTCGCCAGCCGCACAATACCGTATTGGTCGTTGCCTTTCAGGTGGCCGGTTAAGTTCTCTATACCGGGAATCGATGGCAGCGCCGCCATGCCGACGCCGGTAAAGCGGCCGTTGACGGCAAAGCGCTCATCTTCCCAATCGGCAAACACGGAAACATTCTCAATCAAGCCATTTAGCCGGGCTTGCGCCAGCATCTTTGACTGCCGATCCGACAAAGGCGCCAAAAAACGAACAAGGCCGGCGGCTTCCTCTAAATCCAGCTGCCTGACGAATACCGCCATTTTTCGAGGCCAGCGGTCTTCAGTAAAATCACCGGATACGCTGAAATCGGCTGCCGGCCATTGCTTAATTGTTTTTTTAGCCGCATCGGCTGTTTCCAGCTCAAAGTCCCTGACGTCAAGCCGCCACCGAAGGTCTTTGGCCTGCCATTGAAACCGGGTTTTTAACCGCTCGACAGGAAACATTCCCTTGTCTTTGCGAGCCAGCTTCACTTGTTGAATTTGCGCTTCACCGGTAACCGAGGCAAGTTGCGAGTTTTGCCAGTCGATCCAGGCTTTAAAATCGCCGGTGCCGGAACCGATCCGCAAGTCCAGCGGCAGGCCGAATTGCTCCCACTCAGCCAGCCTTATATGGCCTGCTTCAATATAAGCCGTGCCATGAATGCTCGCCGCTTCAAAAATATTGCCGCTGAAATCCATGGACACCTTGAGCGTGTCACCGACCTGTTGCGGCAGCTTCATGAGCATATTAATGCGATGGTGTCCGGCATCGTCAGTATTAATGATCGCCAGATCCACGTTACTGGATGTCAAAGGCGGGCTATCGCTTTGTTCATCCTGCCAGCTGATTTCACTGTGCAAAATCTCATATTTGCCGCCCTGCATTAACCACAGCGGCTGCCCCTCGCTGGCTTTCAGGCCGACTATGGCGAGGCTTCCGTCGCGCTGGCGTTTAACGGTCAGTTTGGCGCCGACCAGCGAGACCCATGAAGAAGACAAAAGCTGCCTGTTGACCAGCATATCGAGCAAATTGATGCCCAGGCGTATTTCGTTGAACTGAATGGGAGGCTTATTACTGGTGTCCCGCGATAAGATATCAATGTCTTCAAGCACCAATTCAGGGCTAAACCCGCGCATCCTGGCGCGTAACCGGCCAATCTCCACCGGCGCGCCGACGAGCTCTTCGATAGTGCTTGCCAGATCGGCTTTGTAACTTTCGATTCCGGATAATAGTAAACGCACGCCGCTTAGGCCGACGGCTATGGCGATCAAGGACCAAAAGACAAAATGTCGCGTTGCTCGCGTAAGATGGTAGATTACAAAAACAGGCACAGATTTAAAGGCCCATATTAAAAAAATCCCGCTACTGAATTCGCGCTTTATGAAAGCGGCTTTGATCGTCTTTGGCGAATGAATTCGCCCTTACAGCACTGCATTAAATTAAAGCAGCACCACATCGTACTGTTCCTGATTATATTCCGCTTCCGCCCTGAATTTGATCTGGACGCCCAGGAAGGCCTCCAATTCGGCCAGCATATCGGCTTCTTCATCCAGCAACATTTCCACGACTTCATTGGAAGCCAGCACCAGCAACTGCTGAACATTGTATTGCCTGACTTCGCGGATAATTTCCCGGAATATTTCCAGGCACATGGATTCGGCGGTTTTCAGCACGCCGCGTCCGCCGCAGGCCTTGCAAGGCTCGCAGAGCACATGCTCGAGACTTTCGCGGGTTCTTTTACGCGTCATTTCCACCAAGCCCAGCACCGATACTTCGGTAATCTTAGTCTTGGCATGGTCTTTTTCCAGATTGCGCTCCAGCGCCTGCAAGACCTGTCTCTTATGCTCCTCGCTTTGCATATCGATAAAATCGATAATGATGATCCCGCCCAGATTCCTCAGTCTGAGCTGACGAGAAATTGTCTGCGCCGCCTCTAGATTGGTCTTAAAAATCGTTTCTTCCAGATTTCGTCCGCCGACATAACCGCCGGTATTGACATCGACCGTCGTCATCGCTTCAGTCTGGTCGAACACCAGATGTCCGCCTGATTTCAATTTGACTTTGCGTTCCAGCGCCTTTTGAATTTCATCTTCGACACTGTATATATCAAAGACCGGGCATTCACCGGTGTAGTGCTCGATGATCGGCACCATTTCCGGCACAAACACTTCAGCGAACTCGATCAGACGATGATAGGTTTCCTTGGAGTCCACGCGAATCCGTTCAATGCATTCCTTATATAAATCCCTTAAAGTCCTGACGCTGAGCGGCAAATCCTTATGAATGAACTGCTTGGGCTTGGCCGTGGCGATTTTGGCCAGAATCGATTCCCACAGCTTCAGCAAAAACGTCATGTCCGAAAACAATATCGCCTCTTCCACGCACTCCGCCGCTGTTCTGGCGATAAAACCGCCACAGCCATGCTGCTGCCGGAAGGAATCAATGCATGCGCGCAGCCGGGCTCGCTCGGTTTCGCACTCAATGCGCTGAGATACGCCGGAGTTGTTGGCATAAGGCATATATACCTGATACCGCGATGGAATTGATATCTCCGTGGTCAAGCGCGCGCCTTTTGTACCAATGGGATCTTTGACGACTTGCACGACGATGTGCTGACCCTCGTGCAGATAGTGTTCGATATTCTCCGAGCGCTTTTTTTCCAGTTCCCTGCTGCATAAATCGGAAATATGCAGAAATGCGGCCCGGGACAGTCCGATATCGACAAATGCCGCCTGCATACCCGGCAGTACCCGGCACACCTCACCTTTATAAATATTGCCGACCAGACCTATTTGTCGGCTTCTTTCAATGATCAGCTCCTGCAGAACGCCATTTTCAATAACGGCAACACGAGTCTCGGGCGGGGTAACATTAATTAAAATTTCTTCGCTCATTTGAACAGCTCTATTCCCTGTTTAGCCAATAGTTCGGCGGTTTCAAACAAAGGCAAGCCGACCACGCCGGAAAAGCTGCCGCTTATAGACGATACAAATATCCCGCCCATCCCCTGAATGGCATAGCTTCCGGCTTTATCGACCGGCTCACCGCTGTGCCAATAAGCCAGCATTTCCCGCTCCGTCAACGTCCTGAAAGTGACATCGGTAACGCTGACTGCCTGCCAGTGCTCGCGCCCTCTGAGCGAAATCGCACTATAAACCTGATGTGTTCTTCCCGACAACCGCATCAACATGGCGATCGCATCCTGCTGATCCCGCGGCTTTCCCATAATCCTGTCATCCAGCACCACAGCCGTATCGGCCGCAAGGACCGGCACTTGGCTGCCGCATTTCGCGATACAGGCAGCCGACTTCTCCGCCGACACGCGTTTGACATAAGCCAGGGGAGCCTCATTGAGACGAGGTGTTTCATCAAGCTCAACCGGACGAATCAAATAATTGACCTGGATCTGATCCAGCAGTTCCTTTCTGCGGGGCGAGGCTGAAGCAACATCGCTATTTTTACCCCGCTTGCCCGGCGCAATTTCTTTAAGCACCAGTTCGCACTCACGCGGCAAGCGCTTGGCATATTCGTCGTAACCCTGCCGCACCCAGTCGGGCATACGGTTTCCTACTGAAATCAGATTTATTTGCATGCGCTGCAGAATACAGAGATCACGATTTTGATGCAATTCAGTCTCATAGACAAAACCCGCCATTAAGTAAATAATGCCACTGACTGAATACCAGGCACCTATTGCGCGGAAAAAATGACGCGTCCGGTAGCTTCATTCCATCAGTTTAATTGTTTGGCACAAATGCATAGTTTAGTCTTTCTGGCTCCGTTTTTGCTTAATTTTTTAACCGGTGTTACACATAGACAGCTTCCTATCGGTTTTTCGAGCACTGCAACTCTTGGATGCCCATGGATATTCAACGAAGCGCTACCCGCTCCCAATGACCGCGTTACCAGAGACGTGTGACTACACTACCGCCCATACTAACCGCGGCGTCATTAGTTTTTTAACCAATTGCCAAGAGCTCTACCATGCGATTCAACATTCTGTCTTTGCTTTTACTGCTATCCAGTCTCGAGTCCTGCGCCTGGAACAACGCGCACACTACTTCGCAAGAACAGAATGCCTCGATAATGCCAAACAGGAACAGGACTGTCAGTTTCTTCAGCCGTATCCATAGAGGGACCCGAGACACGGAAAGAGCCATTTGTGGCTTTTTATATGGCGTACGGGATGGTGTCGACCGTTTTATTTACGATGTTGAAAAAGACTATTATGACGATTATCAAAAATAGCGGAGAGACTGCAAATGCTTTCTGTAAAACTGTCGGGCAACAATTTAGATGGGTTTAAGAAGGACCGCAACTTTCCTCAAGTTCGAAGACAGGCAGGTTCGGATAAACAGCACCGGGATTCTGTACCGAAAAAAAGAACCAAGGCTTAACGGTAAACGGTCAAGCCAGGCAACTTAGGCAGCCTGAACAGGAATGGTATGAGAAGAACGTATAACTTCGTTCTTTTCATTGAAATAAACCAATGTAGGCTTATAATTTGTCAGCTCTTTTTGATCCAGAATCGCATAGGCGCAAACAATGATCAA
Source organism: Methylobacter marinus A45 (assembly GCF_000383855.1). GTDB lineage: Bacteria > Pseudomonadota > Gammaproteobacteria > Methylococcales > Methylomonadaceae > Methylobacter > Methylobacter marinus. The sequence continues at coordinate 2,359,289 of NZ_KB912877.1, read as the reverse complement.
ATCGCCGGGACAGGCCATTCGAGCCGCGGCTCCATTAACGGAAAACAACCCGGAACCCTCTTCCGCACGAATAGCATAGGTTGTAAAGCGCGCGCCGTTATTAATATTATAAATTTGTATCTGCTCATATTCTCGAATGCCTGAAAGATCCAGAATATTGCCATCGATTGCACAGGAACCTTCATAACTCAACTCCGAGTGGGTTACCGTCGCTCTGTGTAATTTCGCTTTAAGCATCGTAATTTGCATATTAAAACAATATAAATACTTTTAAGAACCGCGCATTATGCATTAATTACATAAGCGCATCAACTTTTTAGATATCATGAAACTGGCAACGTTCAGCTCTATCCATCATCACCAACAGGCATGCCGAGTTACGCCTTAACCGGTGCACTCAGCCCAGCACCCTTAGCCATTCAAGCAGAATTTATGGCTTTTTCAAACCTATAAATCGTCGACGACTTTGTCCTTACCTGGAAAAATAGACATTATCGATCAATCGAGTCCTGCCCAGCTTTGCCGCCGCCAATATAACCAAATCCCTGTCCTCTATTTGCGCTTTGCTCAGATCTGTGCTGCGGCATACGGCAAAATAATCCGGCTGAAAACCGGCTTCCCGCAAAAACAGCATCGCACGATTCTCGATGTCCGCATAAGGCCGATCTCCAGTCAGAATGGCATCGCGCGCCATGCATAAGGATTCATACAATTTGGGAGCCACCTTAATTTCTTCCACGGACAAATAACCATTTCTGGAACTCATCGCCAAACCGCTGGCCTCCCTGACCGTATCCACACCGACGATTTCCACCGGAAAATCAAGATCCCTGACCATGGTCCGTATCACGACCAACTGTTGAAAATCCTTTAGGCCAAACAAGGCAATATCCGGCTGCACCATGTTGAATAGTTTACAGACGACCGTCGCCACACCATTAAAATGTCCCGGCCTGGACGCCCCACAATACAACTCGGACAGCCCGACTACCGATACGACCGTTTTGGCATCAGGCACATACATTTCCGAGACAGGGGGCAGAAACAACAGATCCGCGCCGGCAGTTGCAAGTTTTTCCTGATCTTCGCGTTCGGTGCGAGGGTACGTCTCGAAATCTTCCCCGACCCCGAATTGGGTAGGATTGACGAAAATACTGACTACCACGCGATCGGCTTTTTTTCCGGCCTCGCCGACCAATTGCAGATGGCCCGCATGCAGGTTGCCCATGGTCGGCACGAATGCAATGCGCTTGCCGGCCAATCGCCACTTCGCCATGGTATCGCGCAGCTCAGATACTGAAGTAACTTTCCGCATAATTTAAAAGCTGTGTTCAGGTGTTGGAAACTGTAACTGCTTGACGGCCTCATGATAAGCAGCAATAGCCTGCCCGATACCGGCGGCGCCTTGCATGAAATCCCTTGAAAACCGGGGCCGCTTGCCGACGCCGATGTTGAGCATGTCATAAAGCACCAGCACCTGCCCGTCGCAATCGATGCCGGCTCCGATGCCTATGACAGGAATAGAGAGCTGGGCACTGATGTCGCCGGCAAGCTTCGCAGGCACACACTCCAGAACCAGCAACCCCGCCCCCGCCTGCTCCAGATTATGCGCATCGGCAAGAATTTTTTCCGCTTCAACGCGCTCCTTGCCTTGTACCTTATAACTGCCCAATTGATTGATGGATTGCGGCAGCAGTCCTAAATGTCCACAAACCGGAATGCCCTGATCGACCAGAAAAGCGACGCATTCGGTCCGCGCCCCTTCGAGTTTGACCATTTGCGCACCTCCGGCCTGCATCAAACGGGCGGCATTTTCGGCCGCCATAAGCGGCGTGGCATAGCTCATGAAAGGCAGGTCGGCAATAACAAATGCCCGGCGCCTGGCATTGCTGACGCAGCGGGTGTGATAAACCATGTCGTCCATCTTAACCGGCAGCGTTGTATCATGTCCCTGAATCACCATCCCCAGGGAATCACCCACAAGCATCACATCGATGCCGGCACTGTCGATCAGCAAGCTGAAACTGGCATCGTAAGCGGTCAGGCAACTAATCTTCTCGCCGCGCCGTTTCATCGCCGACAAGTCATTAATTGATAACGGTTTTACCGTAGATAGCGAAGGATACTGAGTCACTTCAGGCCAACCGTTCCAGACCGTTCAAGGGGCAACTTCTAATCAAATCCGCTATGTGACCCTTGCCCGGCACCAACAATTCCGGCGCAATTTCATACAAGGGATACAGCACGAAAGCCCTTTCGGCAACCCCGACATGCGGCACCGTCAACTCAGGCAGGTCAATTTGTTGCTCACCATAGATCAACAGGTCCAGATCCAGCGTTCTGGCACCCCAGCGTTCGCCTTTGCGCACACGGCCGTGCTCATGTTCAATGTGCTGCAGACTTCTCAGTAAATCCATGGCCGGCAGGTTTGTAGCAATCGCCATAACCGCATTAATGTAATCCGGCTGATCCTGCGGCCCCATCGGCGGACTATGGTACAAGCTCGAAAAGGCAAGCTCTTCCACATCATTCAATCCGGCGATTGCCGCATGCGCCGAGTTAATCTGTTCGGCCGGGTTTTCAAGGTTGCTGCCTAAACCTATGTAAGCGACAACCTGATCTTTGTCTGAGTTTTTCATAGCTGAACTCATTTCAAGGTAAACGGTTCAAATACCTTTATCCTGAGTGGCGGCTTTTTTTCGATAAGTCCTTTTCCGCCTTACTCTGCCGTTTTGAGCACCGCGCGGAGGCCGGGTCATTTTCCTTTGCTCGGTTTCATCCGCCTCCTGGTAGCGCCCCCACCATGCCGCCAGCTCAGGATCGGCACCGCCCGTTTCCGCGCGCAACAACAGAAAATCATAGGCGGCTCTAAAACGGGGATGCGCCAACAAGCGGTTGGGCCTGGAACCGACACGCATATTGAATTTGGGCTGTAGCGTCCAGACTTCCCGCATCGACATAGTAATATGACGAGGCAAAGAAGTGCTACTGCTCTGCCTGGAAATCACTTCGGTGGCCGCTTCCTGATAGGCCATTGATTCAGCCATGCCTTTCGCTACTTTTTCCTTGGCTCGTATTGCCACCGGCTCCCATAAAAATGCGGCCAACAGGAAATAAGCCGTAACGGTTTTGCCTTCGGCGATTCTGTTATCGGAATTTTCCAGCGCTTTGATCAGGAACAACTTAGGAAAACCATCTTCCTCAACCGACAGGCTGCTCTCGGTGTCAGGAAACAATATCTGAAATAACCCATAATGCCGGAGCATTTCAAAAGTCTGCAAGGCGTATCCCGATAGAAACAGTTTCAAGGCTTCATCATAAAGCCGGGCAGCCGGTATGCCGTACAACAATTCGGCCAGATCATGAATGGCTTTCTCACAGTCGGGATCCAGATTAAAACCGAGCTTGACGGCAAAGCGCACCGCCCTCAGCATACGCACGGGGTCTTCACGGAAACGCGTTTCAGGGTCACCGATCAGCCTGAGAGTTCCGGTCTTATGATCGTCCATGCCTCCGGTATAATCAACTACCGAAAAATCCTTGATGTTGTAGTAAAGCGCATTAACTGTAAAATCCCGCCGCCAGACATCTTCTTCAATCGTACCGTAAACATTGTCCCGCAACAAACGCCCTTCCTTGTTGAGTACCTGCTTATCGCTCTGCGCCTCTCCTGCACCTCGAAAAGTCGCCACTTCGATAATTTCACGTCCGAAATGCACATGCGCAAGGCGAAACCGGCGACCGATGACACGGCAGTTACGAAAAACCTTTCTGATCTGTTCAGGATCAGCATCCGTGACCACGTCAAAATCCTTGGGCTCCCGGCCCAGCAATAAATCCCGCACGCAGCCGCCGACAAGATACGCCTGGAACCCTGACTTTTGTAATCGATACAAAACCTTCAATGCATTTTCGCTGATCTGGGAGCGCGAAATACTGTGCTCGGAACGCGCATATATTTTCACGGGTGGCGTAGCGTCAGGTTCAGCTTCATTGCTGGCTGGATTAATAATTTTTTTAAAGAAGTTTAAAATGGTCTTTATACCTTGTCTGTTTTTTAATTGTAATATCATATCATTTCATATGATTCTATCCCAATTGACAACTTTCTTTTCTTTTACATTCCCCTTTTTATTATAGTAAAATCACGTCTCTGATTTTTTAATAGCAATCCCAATCGGCTCAATATACTGTTTTTGACGGTTTATAAAGATCAGACAACCCTTTTTTTAACTACGTGCACAAACCCTTAACGTGCTTGACGGAATTGTTATGTTCAAAAAGATTATAAATGGCTTCATTGACCAACCTTTGCTAACCAGCCTTTTTGTAACAGATTTCTTAATTCTTCTGTTCCATAAACCGCCTTTTCTGTTCTCGTTGGCGATGCTGGGAGCGTTAATTGCCATGTGCATGTATTTTGGTCAAAAATTGGCCTTGTTCAAAGATTAATTGTCTCGTTCGCCTCAGAAGAAACAGCTAAAACCAGATAATGGCTCATCGCCAGTACCTGGTTTTTCGCGCCGTTTGGCGGTTATTATCTACGATCTCTTTCTGCTTCTCGCACTTTTGTTTTTCGCGACAGCACTGCTTCTTCCGTTGAATGCCGGAGAAGCATTCACCTCCCGTCAATTCTTTTACCCTGTTTATCTGCTCGTTATCAGCTTTATTTTTTATGGCTGGTTCTGGACTCACGGCGGACAAACCTTGGGCCTACGATCATGGAAGTTAAAAGTACTGACCTTCACCGGCGAACCCATCAGTTGGAAACAGGCATTATTGCGTTTTTTAGGCGCCATAATTTCCTGGGCTTTTTTGGGTCTGGGATTTTTGTGGATTCTTATCGATAAAAACAGCCGGGGCTGGCACGACTATTTATCGAAGACCGCCTTGTTTTTCGATTCGCAAGAGACACGGCGTTAATAAGGCCAATACCGCTCAAGAACGGACATGATGGCAATGTATTGTTCTATTCGATACCTTTATTACAAGCCAGAAAGCACCTGCCCAACAAAAAAATCAAATAATCCATCTGCCGTCCCGGGCAAGCCGTTCCCATGTCCGGCATCAGTTTTCATCAAAATCCGGAACCCAACTTTCCCGCCATCTGCCAATCTTGTCAGCAACCTTGATTCAGAAAACAAAAAAGCTTTAACCTATCCGAATGCCATGCCCGTTTATGCCGGCTTGGGATATGGCGGACTAACCCTGACTTTTCCTTGAATGCGCCGCATAAAGCGTAATCAATGCAGCCATGAGCCCACTTTCTTAAAATTATGAACAATCCATTACTGCAGAACTCAGCATTACCGTTGTTTTCACAAATCAAACCTGAACATGTGGAACCGGCCATCGATCAGCTGCTGGCCGACGCCCGCACCATTGTCGAGCAACACCTTCAGGCGGCCACCGAGTACACCTGGGAAAACCTGGTTGAACCGATTGAAGACGCTGAAGATCGCCTGAGCAAGGCCTGGTCTCCGGTCAGCCATATGAATTCGGTCGTCAACAGCGATGCCCTGCGCGAAGCGTATAACGCCTGCCTGCCCAAACTCAGCGAATATTCGACTGAAATGGGCCAAAACGAAAAACTGTTTAACGCCTATCAGGCCATTGCCGACAGCGAAGCGTATACTGCGCTGGATAGCGCACAACAAAAAATCATCCAGAACGCGCTAAGGGATTTCAGATTATCCGGGATTGATCTCGATGCCGGAAAGAAGCAACGCTATAAAGAAATCAGCCAGGAACTGTCACAGCTTGCCAGCAAGTACGAAGAAAACCTGATGGATGCGACCAATGCCTGGACCAAGCTGATCAGAGACGAAGATGACCTGGCCGGTCTGCCCGAATCCGCGCTGGCGGGAGCCCGGCAAACCGCTGAAAGCCATAATGAAGAAGGCTGGATGATCACGCTGCAGTTTCCTTCCTATATCGCAGTCATGACTTATGCCGACAACCGGGAATTGCGCCGTGAACATTATGAGGCTTTTGCCACGCGCGCATCAGACCAAGGCCCGCATGCCGGTCTTTATGACAACAGCGAAATCATGGAAAAAACCCTGGCCTTGCGTCATGAAAAAGCCCTGTTGCTGGGCTTTAATAATTATGCCGAACTGTCTTTAGCCAAGAAAATGGCCGATAAACCCGATGATGTAATCGGCTTCCTGGAAGACTTGGCCGACCGGTCCTGGCGCCAGGCGCGCAAAGATCTGGTGGAATTGCGCCAGTTTGCCAGGCAACACTACGGCATCGGCGACCTGCATCCCTGGGATATCAGCTATTACTCGGAAAAAATGCGCCAGCATTATTACCAGCTGTCCCAGGAAGAAGTGAAGGCCTACTTCCCCATCACTCGCGTTTTGCCCGGTCTGTTTGCCGTCGTTGAAAAGCTGTTCGGCCTGAGTATCAGCGAAATTACCGGCTTTGACAGCTGGCATCCCGATGTCCGTTTCTTCGAGATCCACGACCAGCACGGCCAATTGCGCGGCCAGTTTTATACCGATCTTTATGCGCGCCCGAAAAAACGCGGCGGCGCTTGGATGGATGACTGCGTGAGCCGCAAGAAAACCGGCGATCGCATTCAGACGCCGGTCGCCTATTTGACCTGCAACTTTACCCCGCCCGCCGGCAATGATCCTGCGTTATTGACGCACGACGAAGTCACGACCCTGTTCCATGAATTCGGCCATGGCCTGCACCACATGCTCACGCAGATCGATCATTTAGGCGTATCGGGCATCAACGGCGTCGAATGGGACGCGGTCGAACTGCCCAGCCAGTTCATGGAAAACTGGTGCTGGGAAAAAGAAGCCCTGGACCTGATTTCCGGCCATTATCAGACCGGCGAGCCGCTGCCTGAAGAACTGTTCAACAAAATGCTGGCCGCCAGAAACTTCCAGTCCGGCATGATGATGGTCAGACAGCTCGAATTCAGCCTGTTCGATTTCAGAATCCACCGGGATTACGACCCTAAAAAAGGCGGCCGCATTTACCAGACACTGGAACAGGTCAGAGATATGGTCGCCGTTATCAAGCCGCCCAGATTTAACCGTTTTGCGCACAGCTTCTCGCATATTTTCGCCGGCGGTTATGCCGCCGGTTACTACAGCTATAAATGGGCGGAAGTGCTGTCCAGCGACGCTTTCTCCCTATTCGAGGAAAAAGGCATTTTTGATCAGGAAACCGGCCGCTCGTTCCTGACGAATGTTCTCGAAAAAGGCGGTAGTGAAAATGCCATGGACCTGTTCGTGCGCTTCCGCGGCCGCAAACCGGCCATCGATGCGTTACTGCGGCACAACGGCATAGCGGCATGAAGTACAGAGACCTGCGCGACTTTATCAGGCAACTGGAAAAACAGGGTGAGCTGAAGCGAATCACGATGCCTGTCGATCCCTGTCTGGAAATGACCGAGATCTGCGACCGCACCCTGAAGCAGGGCGGCCCGGCGCTGTTGTTCGAATACCCGACAGGCTCCAACATTCCGGTTCTGGCCAACCTGTTCGGCACGCCGCGCCGCGTCGCCATGGGCATGGGTGCCGAATCGGTCGCGGAACTGCGCGGCATCGGCGAACTGCTGGCTTATTTAAAGGAGCCGGAGCCGCCTAAGGGCATGAAAGACGCCATGGAAAAGATTCCGGTTTTCAAGCAGGTGCTGAATATGGCGCCCAAGCTGATCAAGGAGCCGCCCTGCCAGGAACTGGTGCGCGAAGGCGACGCAATCGATCTGGGCGACTATCCGATTCAGACCTGCTGGCCTGATGATGCCGGCCCCTTGATCACCTGGCCGCTGGTCATCACCAAAGGTCCGAATAAAGACCGGCAGAACCTGGGCATTTACCGCCAGCAGGTCATCGGCAAAAACAAGGTCATCATGCGCTGGCTGGCGCATCGCGGCGGCGCCCTGGATTTCAGAGAGTGGCAACAGGCCCATCCCGGCCAGCCTTTCCCGGTTGCCGTAGCCCTGGGCGCGGACCCGGCTACGATACTGGCCGCCGTCACGCCGATTCCCGACACCCTGTCCGAATACGCATTCGCGGGCCTGTTGCGGGGCAGCAAGACGGAAGTAGCCAAGTGCCTAACCAGTGACTTGCAAGTTCCGGCCAGCGCCGAGATCGTTCTGGAGGGCTTTATCTATCCCGGAGAGACAGCGCCTGAAGGTCCGTTCGGCGATCACACCGGCTATTACAACGAGGTCGATGAGTTTCCAGTCTTCACGATTGAACGCATCACCCAGCGTCAGGCGCCTATCTATCACAGCACCTATACGGGCCGGCCGCCTGATGAACCCGCCATCCTGGGCGTGGCGCTGAATGAAGTCTTCGTGCCGATATTGCAAAAACAGTTCCCGGAAATTGTTGACTTTTACCTGCCGCCGGAGGGCTGTTCCTACCGCATGGCCGTCATCAGCATGAAAAAACAATATGCCGGCCATGCCAAACGCGTCATGCTCGGCACCTGGTCGTTCCTACGCCAGTTCATGTACACCAAATTCGTCATCGTCGTCGACGACGATGTCGACGTGCGCAATTGGCAGGATGTGATCTGGGCCATAACTACGCGCATGGACCCGGCTCGCGATCTGACGATACTGGAGAACACGCCCATCGATTACCTTGACTTCGCCTCGCCGGTATCAGGACTGGGTTCCAAAGTCGGTTTTGACGCGACCAACAAATGGCCAGGGGAAACCACCAGGGAATGGGGGCGTCCCATTGCAATGTCCCAGAATGTCATTAAAAAAGTGGACGAGATCTGGGACTCTCTATTTTAAATAGCCCAACCATTCCTGAACATCGGGTTCAAGCGGTTTTTATTTTTCATCTGCACCGCTGCCGCAGCGGTGCAGACTCCGGACAATCTTTTTAAACACTCACAAAATTGTCAGGCAGCGCATTTTATGGTAATAAGATAGCGTCTCTGTGAGAGTTTGTCTCTGCTATCGTTTAGCCAATAGTCCTGAGTTCAAGGACTGCATCAAGTCTAGCCCTGTTGTTTATTCGTACCATTTTTAAAGTTTAAATGGACAGCTCTGTGGGTAGAGCTTGGGAAGGAAAAACTGAATAATTTGTGGAGAACGACATGAATGAGAAGTCTCCCGCTCGTGGAGTGAAAGACAAAAACGCCAGCGAAGCCCGTATACCTGGTCTGGATGCCTTGCGAGGCATGGCCGCGGTTGGTGTGGCAATCTTCCACTTCCATTATTTCTTCGATGCCGGCCCCAACTTCCTGATACTCCAGCCCATTTATAATGGCGCTCATTTTTTTGTCGAGCTGTTTTTTGTGTTATCGGGGTTCCTGCTGGTTCAGGTTTATGCTCATATTCGCAGCTACCGGGAACTGGCGGTACGCCGCATTGCCAGATTATTTCCCTTGCAGTGGTTGAGCCTGCTGCTGGTAATGATCGGGCAGTACTGCTATGCCCAGGTCCATGGCAAGCCGTTTATTTATGAGATCAACGACAGCTACCACTTCGTGCTTAATCTTCTGCTCCTGCAGCAGGTAGGCCTGCAAGAGGGCTTTTCGTTCAACGGCCCTTCATGGTCCATTTCCGCGGAATGGGCGATTAATCTGGTCTTCTTTGCCCTGCTGCTGCGGCCCCGACTGCTCGTGCCGGCTTCCATTGTATTAGCCCTTCTCAGCGTCATACTGTTATCGGCTGGCGCGGGCGACATCGCTCGGCTGACGATCTTGTTCGGATTCCTGGATACAGGATTGCTGCGTGTCGGCTTCGGCTTTTTTGTCGGGGTACTCGCCGCGAAGCTCGTCACCCGGTTCTGTACACCCGGACGAATGAGTTTAAGCTGGGACGGCATTACCTTGATTTGCCTCACCGTTTTCATAGGGTTTCTCGGATCAGTCGAGATCAACCACAACCTATACGCGCAAATTCCTGTGGTCGGTGTGCTGATGCCTTTGCTTGTTATCGCATGTTCCAAAGGGCGGCTTTTCTCGACAGTGCTTTCAACGAGGCCTCTGACCTGGCTGGGCGATATTTCCTACGCCGTCTACTTATTGCATTTTCCGATTCAGATACTGATCTTCGGATTTCGCAAATCGCTGCCGGTTCCCCTCAATTCAGGGGAAGCCATACTGGGCTATGTGTTGCTGCTACTGGCCGTATCGCATCTGGTATTTACCTATTTTGAACGTCCGTCGCAAAAATTCATTCGTGCCCGATTAAGAGTTCGCACGCCGGCCGTTCCAATATCGGAGCCTTATAAAACCATACCGAACGATGAGGTCGATGCCGTCGTTTCCGGAGCGGCCGAACGATGAAAACATTCCGTATCTGTGCCGCTCCTGTTCTTAGAACGTGGTTAATGATCGCCGTCCTCGCCTGCTGGCCGTTTTATGTACAAGGCGCTGATGTCGTCGATCTTTTCATTCTTGCCGGTCAAAGCAACATGCAGGGTTACATGGGCGATGCCTCGAAGTTTCCACCGGGTTCATCGATCACCGATCTTTCCATCCCGTTTTATTATGTCGAACCGGCCATGGACGGGCATGATCTGGCGCCAAAACCGAGCGCAGTTTCCGAAACCCGGCCCATATCCGCAGCAGCTAAATCAATTGCAAAAGCCAAACAACTATGGAGCGATTTTCGACGCGGCTCGGCTCGATTGTTAGAGTGGCCGCCCGCACCAGTGCCGCGGCTGCAATGGACTTATCTCGGGCCGCAGTGGGGTCGATTCCCCGGCGGCCATTTCGGACCGGAAGTCAGTTTTGCCAGAAAACTTTTGGAGGATGGACTTCATCCCGCCATATTCAAATATTCCAAAGAATCGACCAGCCTGACCGACGATTGGAAAGGACCGGGAGAAGGAGGGTTGTACGATGATTTCCTGAAAACCCTGCGCAGAGCAATAAGCGACCTGAATCACGCCGGCTACTCGGTCAAGATTCGAGGTCTGGTTTGGATTCAAGGGGAAAATGATGCCTTAACGGAAGAAGCGGCTGATCGGTACTTCAACCGGCTACAAGCCATTATCCGCGATTTGCGTCAGGAAATATTGACAAACCGAACGCCTGTCATTCTAGGCGCTGACGAGATGCATCCACATATGGCACTGCGGCCGCAAGTGAAAGCCGCCCAAGAAGCCATGGCCAAGGCCGAACCATGCGTCATTCGATCTTCCATGCAAGGCCTGAAAAAAGCCGATTTCACGCATTTGACGCCCGAAAGTCTTGTTGATCATGGACTTCGGCTTTATCGCAGCTATCGGCGGATAGCCGCGGACTGTTCTTCTTCTCCGAGGTGAATGGGCAAACCCCAAGTTGACCAGGTTGCAATCCTTTTTATTTAGGAGACAGTGTCAATCCGACTAACGATTTCGCTGGAAGCCAGTTCCAGGCCGAATTTGTAACATTCGCTGGCTTTATCTGTCTCCCCGCGGGCAAACAGCAAATCGCCCAGCAGTTGGTAAGCCCGGACAGTCGGTTCGATGGTAATACTGTAACTGAGATACTTCTCGGCTTTTTCGGTATCGTCACATCTGAGACTTAATTTACCTAGAGTCAATTGTAAAATCGCGTCACCCGCATGCGTCGTGAGCCATTGCTCCGCCGTTTCAAGCTGTTTGAATGCATCAGAAGACTGTATGTCGCCAAACAAGACCAGCAGGGTTTGATCCCAGCTTGTCGACAGGATTTTAACCAGTTCATCCTCAACCTGAGCACCGGCGCCGGCTTCAATCATGGCGGCAAAATAGATCGCCGGTATGCCGTGCATGCTCTTGATATGATCGGGAATTTCCGACCAAAGCGACTCAATTTCCTTGATATCGCCAGTTTCGGCCACCTGCTTTAATAATTCACTGTAAGCCTCGGTCTCGAGCAATTTTATCTCGGCCTCCATCAGCACTTTATTATTATTCAACGACGGAATCAGTTTTCGAATACCTTCCCAATCACCTATGTGCTGATAAGTCTGATGCAATAATTTCAGCACACTGGCATGCGTCGGATCTATAGAATGTAGGCGGGTCAGGGTTTCCAGTGCTTGTTCAAACTGATTCCCCGACAAGTGCAGTTCCGCCTGGGTCAAGCCGATCGCGACATCGGAACCGGGGGCCTGATCCGCGGCCTTTCTTAAATATTCGTCTCTTTTATCATAGGCGCCACGCGATTGCGCGGCTTTTGCCGCGGTCAAGTAATGCAGCAACGGCGCACCGCTATTCGAGGCATGTTTGATTAATACTTTTTCGGCCTTTTCCCAATTACCTTCGGCCGAATCTACCAGGCCTGCAATCAAGGCTTCTTGGGAACGGTTGAATTTAATGTTTTTTGTACGCGCTTTGACTTGCCCCGGCAGTCTGAGCAGCCAGCCCAGAAACCTAAAGACCAAATAGAGTATGAAAAAGCCAACGATCAGGCTGACTAAAAAAACAACCAAGGTGGTCTCCATGGACCACTGACCAATGCCGATCAGCACATAACCGGGATTTTCAAAGCCCCCCAGCCATTGATTGACCAATAAAGCGGCGGCAATCGTAATTAACAGAGCCCCCAAAAAGAAAAGTATATTTTTCTTCATTACAGACTCTCTATCATTGCGCGGCAGGTGCGGGAGCCGGCGCTACTGCCGGTTCTGGTTCCTGCGGGGGAACGGGTTCTGGTGTGGCTGCCGGTTTCTGGGCCGATGGCGCTGGCGCTACTGCCGGCTCAGGTCCGCGCGCGGGAGCCGGCTGCGGTACCGCTTCAGAAGGCGGCATCGCCTTGTCGGTTTCCAGCCTGAGTTTGACAATATCCCTGAGCATTTTCAGTGATTGACTGATATCTGGAAATTGGCTTTGGATCTGAATTCCCTTCAGTCTGTCCAGTTCGGCAATAAAACTTTTTGCTTCCGGATTCTGCATAAAATGTTGCTCCGTCCATTTTTTTGTATCCGCCAGACCGGCCTGATAAAGCGGTTCATTGTGCTGAACCAGCGCAACCTTGACCGTTTCTAGCTTTAGCTTTAACTGCTCTTTGATGAACTGAGCTTCTTCCTGGGTCAATATCGCTTTGATCGGCTGTTCGGTATGCCGGATCGTGACAATCTCTTCCAATTCGCTCAGCGCGGAATCGAGCAAATCTTTTTCTTCCAGGCTTTCTTCAGCCGGTTTTTCGGGCTTTTGGGGAGGTGTCGGCGTTTTGCCGGCATGCGGTAAATACAAGGTCAACCTGTCTATCTGGTCAATCTGGGACTGAATTGATGAGTAAATGCCAACAATATCGGGAACTTCGATTCTGTTAAGTGCGGCAAGATCCCTGGCGATCTGCTCACGTACCTTGAACACCGCCGCATCACCGCTTTCCCGCAAGCGCTGGTCGGCTGCTTCCAGGGCCGCGCGCGTGGTATTTACATCTCCCACCAAATGCAAACGCTCGCTGGCCGTGCTCAGTAAATATTCGGCGTCGGCAATCAACCAGTCGCCGCGCGTCTTGCCGAGTTGCCGCTGCACCTGCTGAATGGCACTATTGAGCTCTTTGCGGGTACTGTCGAGTTTTTCGTTATGCAGACGGGAAAAATCCTCTAGCGTTTTGGTATAATGCGCATCCTTGCCGGCAATACTGGCTTCCAGGGTTGCCAGTTGCGACTGTACTGCGGATAATTGCGATTGATATCCGCTGATCTGTTTCGACAGCTCAATCAGATGCATATCGCCCTTGTTTACTTCCCCGCCTAAACTGGTCTGTTCCTCACGCAATTGCGTAAATAGGATGAATCCGGCGCCAGCCACCCCGAAAATGATGAGCAAAATAATGATACCAAACCAGAATCCGCTACGAGACCGGTGAACTTTAGTATTCTCGCTCACGTTCTGTTCCTGTTTTTTACTCAATTCGGCCACACTATTCCCCATTACATACTATTGTTACTGTCTCTAGAATTTCTGTGTCAGCAGGATTTTCCGTCACAGTAATCCGTTTAAACCCCATCTCCGCAGCCAATTGCCTGATTCTATCGCTCACCACTACCAAGGGGATCGGCAATAACAGCTGATGATTTTCTTCGCCCAGCATGATTAATAAATTCCGCAATGCTTCACCGCTGGTGACGGTGATAACATCCAGACGGCGCTGGACAAGTAATTGGACTACCTGTGACTTATCAATACTGGGAATCGTTCTTTTGTAAACTTCCAGATACTGAACCTCTGCCCCTCTGCCACGCAGGATATTGGCCAGTTCCTCCCGCCCGCCTTCTCCCCGCACGATCAAACAGGCCTGTCCCTTGACTTGTTGCATTTGCGGCATGGCCAACAATGCTTCACTGGTATAGCCTTGTTCAGGCACCACATCGACAGCCATTCCGGCTGTTTCCAATGCCCGGGCGGTTGCCTGCCCCACAACGGCAAAACGCACGGTCTTTAATCGATCTATTTTGCCATCATTCGCTTTCAGTGCAAAATTTACTGCATTTGCGCTAATAAAAACAACCCACTGGAATTTTTCGAGGTTTTTTAACGTATTCCTGACTTCGCCGATATTGTCGCGCGAGACGATATCGAGCACCGGAAAACGAATGGCCTCGCCGCCATGCTCTTGAATTAAACGGCTTAAATTTTCTGCCTGATGGGCCGGCCGCGTGACTAAAATCCGCGCACCGTTTAATTGCTTGATCAATGGAACAACTCTTGCAAAATTTTATCCGCGCCACAGGCCAATAAATCTTCCGCGATCGAGCATCCGATAACTTCGGCCTGATCCGGAGTACCTGATTGCGCGGTGCGGTAAATCACCGTGCCGTCGGGGCTGCCGACCAATCCGCGCATGACCAGCAGATTGCCTTGCAACTGCGCAAAACCGGCGATCGGTACCTGGCAGCCGCCATTCAAACGCGCATTCATCGCTCTTTCGGCACTGACGCAAATTTCGGTATCGTGATCATGCAGGGCTCTCAACATCGCGTTGACTTCGCTATCATCGGCGCGGCATTCTATACCGATAGCGCCTTGCCCTATGGCCGGCAGACTGATGTCGGGGTCGAGGCATTCCGCGATACGGTCAGCCATGCCCAGCCGTTTCAGCCCCGCCGATGCCAGGATAATGGCATCAAATTCACCGGCATCGAGTTTCGCCAGCCGAGTATTGACATTGCCTCTCAGCGATATTATTTCCGCCTCGGGGTAGCGCTCTTTTACCTGACATTGCCTGCGCAGGCTGGACGTGCCGATTCTGGCATTAGCCGGCAAATCCAGCAATGACGCATAGCGGTTCGACACGAAGGCATCGGTCGGGTCTTCCCGCGTTAAAATAGCCGCCAGATGCAACCCTTCCGGAAACTCTACCGGCACATCCTTCATCGAATGCACGGCAATATCGGCTGTTCCCTCCAGCATGCCCTGCTCCAGTTCCTTGACGAACAAACCCTTGCCGCCGACTTTGGCCAGAGGCGCATCCAGGAATTTATCACCGCGCGTGGTCAGTTTTACCAGTTCGGTTTTCAGGCCAGGAAAAGCCTGCTCCAAACGTTTTGCAACATGTTCTGCCTGCCACACCGCCAAAGGACTCTTGCGCGTGGCTATACGAATAATTTTTTCAGCCAAAATAAACCCTTCATTTTGAATATAAATTGCACATTGTACTCCCATTAACGCAATGGCGTCTTATTGGCCTTAAATTCTTTAAAACAACTGCGCACTTTCGCGGCCAACCGGCGGCTGACTATCAGTTTCTCGTCAATGCCCAGGCATTGAATCGACAACCGCCCATCCAATTGTCTCTGCAGGACCTCAATATGGCGCAGGGAAACCAGCGTATTGCGATGTATCCGGATAAATAGCCCAGCGAATTCGTCTTCCAGCGCTTTTAACGGCTCATCCAGCAAATAGGCTTTTTCTGGCGTTTTGACGATGACATATTTTTGGTCGGCCTGAAAAAACACAACATCTTTAATCGGAACCAGATGCAAGCCCGCCTGCACCTGTACGCAAAGATGAGAACGCGCCGAGTTTTCGGGCAGCCATTGCTTTAGATCGTCCCATTTTGCACGATTGAACACCTGCGCTTTCTGCAGGGCGTTAAGCAGGCGCTCCTTGCGAATCGGTTTTAATAAATAGTCGATCGCATTCGCGTCAAAAGCCTGCAGCGCATGTTCATCATAGGCGGTGGTAAAAATAATGGCCGGCGGAGATTTTATTTTCGCCACCTCCCGCGCGACGCTCAATCCGTCCATATCCGGCATTCTGACATCCAGCAGCAGAATATCGGCCCCGGTCTCCTGCCATTTCTGTAATGCCACGCGACCGTTTTCGGCCTCCGCAACGATCTGGACATCCTCAGTAGTTATTTCGTTGATCAGGCTTTTCAAACGCAGCCTAGCCAGCTTCTCATCATCGGCGATTAAAATTTTCATGATTTGATTTGATAAGGAATCATTATATCCACGTAATAGCTTCCTTCTTTCCTATAGCGTTTGACATGGCCGTTGCCCGCAAAACACCCCGCTATTCTGGCCGCCAGGTTATCCATTGCCACCTGATTGCCCTTACGCTGCCGGTAAGCGCCTTCAGGCGGCAGCGTATTTCTCACCGACAGCACAATCCCGCCAAGGCCCCATGCGCCCCTGATGACAATTTCGCCACCCTTCGGATCGGGTTCCACACCGTGATAGACCGCATTTTCAACCACCGGCTGTAAGCTCAGCGGCGGCAGCAGCGCATCCCGAGGCAGGTCGTCAATATCCCAGCTGACTTTTAAACGTTCATCCAGGCGATGAAACTCGATCGCCAGATACAGGTTCACCAGCTTGATTTCCTCGTCCACGCTGATCAAGCGGGCCTGATCGACCCGCATGCTGGCACGGATCAGTTCCGCCAGGTCCTCTATCAACTCTTCAGCCAATCCGGGCTGAATCCGGGTCAAACTGGCAATGGTATTTAAACTGTTAAACAGAAAATGCGGCCTCATCCTTGCCTGCAGCGCATCCAGGCTGGCGGCGGCCTGCGCTTCAACCTGACGTTGCCATTGATGCAGGACGAACAGATAGCGCAACACAGCCAATGAGACCAGGCTGCTGATACCTACCGTACGCCAGTAAAATTCGGTTTTGTGCGCCGGACTTACCAATGGCAATAAAAGATTCGCCTTCGGCAGCGCATCAACCACCAGCCAACAAACCAGAACGCTGATCAATTGGATGATGCTAAACGCCGCCAGCCCGGCAAAAAAGTCGCTGCCGCGCGCCAGTCTTTTCCCCAGCCAGCACAAGGCGGCCGCGCTCATCAGGGCGATCCACAGCGCGAGCAAAGACCTGATCCCGAATTCGGACAAAAAACCCAACGCCGAGGTATCTGCCGCCAGCGTCAGTAAAAACGCCAGCAATTCGGCCAGAAAGAATACGACCAACAGCATCCTGACCGAGCAAAAATCCGGTAAAAAATTCATCTCTGCTTTTAAATTCATCAACAACAGTTTAGTTGTATAATCTGGCATTTTCAGTTAACCGCATTAAAAAAACGCCATGACTACAGTTAATTCCGACAAACTTTCCAGTGCTCGTTTCGCCGAAGCGACCGATGCCTTTGTTGAGGTGTTTACCGCTTCGGTGGACTTTGACCGGCGCATGGCGGAGCAGGATATACAAGGCTCCATCGCGCACGCCACCATGCTCTGCAAGATCGGCATTCTGACCGAGCAGGAACGCGACGACATCATCGGCGGCCTGACCCGGATCGGGCAGGAAATCAGGGAGGGCAAGTTTGCCTGGTCGATCAAGCAGGAAGACGTGCACATGAACATCGAGGCGAGGCTGACCGACCTGATCGGCATCGCCGGCAAGAAATTGCATACGGGCCGCTCCCGCAACGACCAGGTTGCGACCGATATCCGCCTTTACCTGCGCAGTGAGATCAGCAACATCAGCGTCCAGCTTACGCGCCTGCAAACCGCCATTCTCGATCTGGCCGAACAAGAAGCCGATACCATCATGCCCGGCTTCACGCATCTGCAGGTCGCTCAGCCGGTCACTTTCGGCCACCACCTGATGGCCTGGTTCGAAATGCTCAGCCGCGACCATGAAAGACTGCGGGACTGCGGCAAGCGTCTCAACATCATGCCCCTGGGCGCCGCGGCGCTGGCCGGCACCAGTTACCCGATCGATCGTCAGATGACATCTGACCTGCTCGGCTTCAACCGCCCGTCGGCCAACTCGCTCGATTCGGTCAGCGACCGCGATTTCGCGATCGAATTCACCGCGGCCGGCAGCCTGATCATGATGCACCTGTCGCGTTTTTCCGAGGAATTGGTCCTATGGTCCAGCGCCCAATTCGACTTCATCGACATTCCCGATGCCTTCTGCACCGGCTCGTCGATTATGCCGCAGAAGAAAAACCCCGACGTGCCCGAACTGGTGCGCGGTAAATCCGGGCGCGTCGCCGGCCATTTGATGTCGCTGCTGATGCTGATGAAAAGCCAGCCGCTGGCCTACAACAAGGATAACCAGGAAGACAAGGAACCGCTGTTCGACACGGCCGACACCCTGATCAACTGCCTGCGCGCTTTTGCCGACATGGTGCCGCATCTCGTTGCCAAAAGGCAGAATATGTACAATTCGGCCAAGCGCGGCTTCGCCACGGCCACCGACCTGGCCGATTATCTGGTGCGCAAGGGCATGGCTTTCCGCGATGCGCATGAAGTGGTAGGACAGGCCGTGCGCCTGGGCCTTGACAGCAACCGTGATCTATCGGAGCTCTCGCTGGCGGAGTTGCAGCAGTTTTCAGCCATGATCACGGCCGATGTATTCGAGGTGTTGACGCTGGAAGGCTCGGTCGCGGCCCGCAAACATATCGGCGGCACGGCGCCTGAAACCGTAAGGCAGGCCATCCAGGCCGCGCGCCAAAGCATGCCGGCCGCCTGATAGCGCCCAGTTTCAAGACGCAAGGCCCGCTCGCGCTTTGCGCCTTGACTCACCGGTGTTAATACCGGACTGATAATCAGTGTTCATCCGCGCTTTGTTCTATACTTGACGGGTATCAATACTGAATATCATCACTGTGACAGAACACTATCAATTGCCGCCTATCCGCCTGGGCTCGCCCGGCGAAGACATTTCGGTCAGGGATCTTCAGGCGATCAAACAGCGCTTTAAAAAACTGCACCAGTATCGGAGACAGTGCGTCCAGAATTTCCTGCAGCCCCGGCAACGCCTGTTTTTGGATCTGTTACCGCTGATTTTTCATCATAACTACCCGTTGCTGCCGGGGTTTATTTCCTCGGAAACGCCAGCCGGCATACCTGATTACAGCCCTTCCAGCCAGACCATAAAAGCGGCCAAGCAGTTCTCAAAAAATTTCAAAAGCATGCGCCGCATGCTCCACAGCTATCCTATCGAAGGCTTGTTTCTAATGGGCAGCGCCGGCAGCATAGCCTTTTCCAAAACCAGCGACATGGATATCTGGCTTTGCCATCAGGCCGGGTTATTGGCTTATGAACTTGATGAACTGCAAAAAAAGGCCGCCGCCGTGGAAACATGGGCGGCATCATTAGGGCTGGAAGTGCATTTCTTCCTGATCGACAGCCAACAGTTCCGGCTTGGCCATGACACGCCGCTGTCCACGGAAAGCAGCGGCAAAACCCAGCATTACCTGCTGCTGGAAGAGTTTTATCGAACCGCTATTTATATTGCCGGCAAAAGCCTGGCCTGGTGGCTGGTCCCGCCCCATGAAGAGAACAATTACACCCAATATGTCAAGCACCTGAAAGAGGGCCGCTTCATTTATGACCATGACTTTATTGATTTGGGAGGCCTGGAAGCCGTGCCCGCCGAAGAGTTCATCAGCGCAACCCTCTGGCACATCTACAAGTCCATTCATGCCCCGCACAAATCGCTGCTGAAGCTGTTATTAATGGAGTGCTATGCCAGCGAATATCCCCAGCCGGAGTGGCTTTGCCAGACGATAAAAAAAATCATCTATCAAGGAAATTTTGTCACCGCCGACCTGGACCCCTATTTGCTCATCTACCGCAAGGTTGAAGCTTATCTGCAACAGGCCGGCAGCACCGGCCGGTTAGCTCTGGCGCGTCAATGCTTTTACCTGAAAATCATGGGCTTGTCCGATAATACCCTGGATGCCCAAAGCCGGGCTTTCAAGGAACACTATATACAGGATATTGCCATTGCCTGGCACTGGCCAACTTCGACGATCGCCGATCTTAAACAGCAGAAATACTGGGATATCCGGAAAGCGACGCAGGAACATGCCATTATTCTCCGGCAATTGACCCATTGTTTCCGCATGATCATGGGTTTTGCCAGAGAGCATGTTAAGCAAAACTATGAGGTCGGTAATGATCTGAAGCTGATCGGCAGAAAGCTTTACTCATTTCTCAGAAAAAAGACCGGCAAGATTGAAATTATCACAACCCGCACCGCCATTCATGCCAAGGAACAGGAATTATCCATTGTCGAAACGCCAGGTTTCGGATGGTCTTTGTTTCTGAAAAAAGTTCAGATAAGCGAGGCAGCGGATTTTGATCCGCTGATCTCCTGTCGCAGCTTGCTTGAAGTCTGCTGCTGGCTGGTCGTCAATCGACTTTACCATAAACAGCTACAGCTCCATTTCAGCTCGACATCGCTGCAGTTCCCACGAGGCGAATTACATGCCATCCTGAGCCATTTGGACCAGTTTTTAACACCCCACTTTAACCGCGAGAACTCGCTGGATACCTACCGGCATTTAAAAACCCTGCTTAACTCGCTGATTGTTCTGAATTTGGGCCTGTCAATGCCCGACAGCCGGGAAGCAGGCCTGCATCTGATGAGCGATCGCTCCGACCCTTTAAGTTACGGCCATGACCGACAATGTTTCGTGCAAACGCTGGACAGTGTCTCAATCTCGAACTGGAATGAAATCACGACCTGCCGGTATGAAGGCATGGAAGGCCTGCTTGATTGTCTGACGCGGATTATCAACAAACACAGAAAACCCTTGTCGCCGGATGATTTAACGCTGATCTGCCATACGCCGATTCGCGCCCACAGCATCATGCAGCGCATTAAGAGCGTTTTCAATACGTTGATAACGCTGTTTCCCGGACAAGACAATTCGACACGCTACCTATTGTCCGGCGGCGCGACATTTTATGTCTTTCAATGCAGCAATAATTTTTTAGGTTATCGAAGTTTGGCTACAAAGGACCTGCTTTTTAAAGAGCTGGCTCGCCCTCAGGCGCAATTCGGCCATCTCGTTTTTGATCAGGGCATCCTTGAAGACACGCCCATTCCGCTGATCTATACGTTAAATAAGGCGCAGACCATTCAACTGTTTTATGCACACAGCCTGACGCAAATCATGGTTTATATCGTCGATGAAAAAGGGGCCTTGTACAGGCAAACGCACAACCGCTCAGACCCCAATCAATTGTTGAATCAATATGCCGCTTTTCTGGAAGCGGTGCTTAATCACAATGCGTTAAAGCCCCTGCTATCCATTGAGTATTACGAAATCCAGAAAAATTCCGCCGGGGTTTTGTCATGCAGTCCATTGCAGCTGAAAGCGCCCTCGGCCGGCAAGCAGCTGACCGTGCGCATCAGCGGCGAAATTGCCGATAATGGTTTGGCTTACACGATTTATTGCAACAAACAGGCATTCTCATCACGAACATACGGCAACCAGCTTTTTCAGGCCGTCCATGAACATATCCTGCAGTTCCGGCGCGACCAGCTGGATTATCCGGTTTATATTACCGATATAGACCTGCCGCTTTCCGCATTTCATCTCGTCAGTCCGGATCAGTTGCAAACCATCCATTACCTGAATTACAAACAAAGCATAGAGGCCAAATTAAATGCCCGCGCCACTTTGCCATGACCGAATTTTCATAGAATAGACTAATCGCCCTGGCTTTTGGTATAGTCGTAAAAAACCACGGAGATTCGGTGTATCCGTTTCAATTGAGCCTTTCAAACTATCTGGAGAAATTCTATGCCAATTAAAATTGCAATTAATGGTTATGGCCGTATTGGCCGCAATATCGTGCGCGCCTTATACGAATCAGGCCGTAACGATGAATTTCAAATTGTTGCAATCAATGATTTGGGTAGCAGTGAAACCAATGCCCATCTGACTCAATACGACTCCGTGCATGGAAAATTTCCCTTTGAAGTCAGCGTCGATGGTGACGACATGATTATCAACGGCGACAAAATCAAAGTTTTCTCGGAAAGAGACCCCTCCAAATTGCCATGGGCGGACCTGGACATTGATGTCGTACACGAATGCACCGGCTTGTTCACCAGCAAGGCAAAAGCATCGGCCCATATTAATGCCGGCGCCAAAAAAGTGATTATTTCAGCACCGGGCGGCAATGACGTGGATGCCACCATCGTGTATGGCGTCAACCATAACGTGTTGAAAGCATCGGACACGGTTATTTCCAATGCCTCATGCACAACCAACTGCCTGGCGCCATTGGTCAAGCCGCTCAATGATACCTTGGGCATTGTCAGCGGCTTGATGACCACGATCCACTCCTATACCAATGACCAGGTTCTGACCGACGTTTATCACAGCGACCTGCGCCGCGCCCGCTCGGCCACGCAATCGATGATTCCCACCAAAACCGGCGCTGCCGCGGCTGTAGGACTGGTTCTGCCTGAACTGGCCGGCAGACTGGACGGTTTCGCCATGCGTGTGCCGACCATTAACGTGTCCGTGGTTGATTTAACCTTCCAGGCCTCCAAAAACACCAGCAAGGAAGAAATCGACGATATCCTGAAAACCGCCGCGGACGGTCCCTTGAAAGGCATTCTGGAAATCAACACGAAACCACTGGTCTCGATCGATTTCAACCACAATCCGGCCTCTTCGATTTATGAAGCGCCATCGACTAAAGTCATGAACGGTAATTTCGTCAAAGTCCTGTCCTGGTATGACAACGAATGGGGCTTCTCAAACCGCATGCTGGACACTTCTATTGCCTTGATCAATGCCGAATAACCACATGTTAAGAAGAACCAAAATACTGGCGACACTGGGACCTGCGACCGATAAGCCCGGCGTACTTGAAGGCCTGTTTCACGCAGGCGTCGATGTGGTACGCATGAATTTCTCGCACGGCTCGGCTCAAGATCATATCGACAGAGCCCATGCCGTACGGGAACTGAGCCGGAAAACAGGAAGACTTGTGGGCATTCTGGCGGACCTTCAGGGGCCGAAGATTCGCATTGCCCGCTTTAAAAACGGCAGCGTGTTCCTGAACGAAGGTCAGGATTTCGCGCTGGACATCAATCTTGATGAGAACGCGGGCGATCATTCGCAGGTCGGCATTACTTACGAACCGCTGGCCCTGGAAGTCAAACCCGGCAGCCGTCTGCTGCTGGATGACGGACGCATTGTGCTGGATGTGATCAATGTCGAAAACATGCGCGTTAATTGCACCGTGATCGTAGGCGGCGTGCTGTCCAACAATAAAGGCATCAACCTGCTGGGCGGCGGACTTTCCGCGGCAGCCTTGACGGACAAAGACAAGGAAGACATCAAAACCATTGCCGAAATGGGCGCCGACTATGTCGCCATCTCGTTTCCGCGCTCGGCTGATGACTTGTACGAAGCCCGCCGCTTGTTGCGCGAAGCCGGTTGTGAAGCCGGCATCGTGGCCAAGGTCGAACGCGCCGAAGCCCTGGAGGTTATAGACGCGATTATTCTGGCCGCTGATGCGGTCATGGTGGCCCGGGGCGATCTTGGCGTTGAAATAGGCGATGCCAATCTGCCCGCCGTGCAAAAACATATGATCAAACGCACACGGGAACTGAATCGCGTCGCGATTACAGCCACGCAGATGATGGAGTCGATGATAGACAATCCGATTCCGACGCGCGCGGAAGTCTTCGATGTGGCCAATGCTGTTTACGATGGCACCGACGCGATCATGCTGTCGGCTGAAACCGCCTCCGGAAAATACCCGATCAAAGCTGTCGAAGCGATGGACCGTATCTGCCTGGAAGCGGAGAAACAGCCCAGCGTCCGTGTCTCCGACCATCGGGTCAGCATCCAGTTCGAGCGTGTCGACGAAGCCATTGCCATGTCCTCGATGTACATGGCCAACCATACCAAGATCACCGGCATTGCCGCATTGACGGAGTCCGGCGCCACGGCCTTGTGGATGTCCAGAATCAGCTCGGGCATTCCTATTTTCGCCTTCAGCAGTCACCAGAAAACCCTGGGGCGGGTAACACTATACCGTGGCGTTTTTCCTGTTTTTTTCACGCATGAAGCGCAGGACCATGCCGAAGTAAACCGCGAAATCATCGATCAGTTAAGAAAATACCTGCATGTCAAGGACGGCGACAAATTCATCATCACCAAAGGCGACTTGACCGGCCTGCAAGGCGGGACCAATGCCTTGAAAGTCGTGACGGTTGGACAAGGTTTAACGCCCTGACACTCAGCGTCAGGGATTAAAGCCCGGCACTGAGTCGACTGCCGGCCTGGCTATGGCAAGCGCACAAAACGGAGCTTTTCCTGACGCACAAAATTTTCAAATGCCATGCCGACGGCGGGCAGCCGTTTCCCTTCGCGGCGCACCATATACCAGGTTCTGACCAGCGGAAAAAACTGCACATCCAGAATAACCAGCCGCCCCGTCTTGACTTCATTATCGATCGTATGCTGAGACACGATCCCAAGACCCAGGCCCTCCTCCACCCCCAGCTTGATGGCGCCGTTATTGTTCAATTCCATATTGGCTGAAATTTTCATGCCGTTCTCGGCGAAAAATCGCTCCGTTGAGGTCCGTGTCCCGGAGCCTTGCTCGCGCATCAAAAAAGTCTCGTTTTTTAGCTCGCTCAGCAAAATGCCTTTTTTATCCCTTAAATGGTGATTGGGAGGCGCAATGACAACCAACGGATTTTCCAGCAGAGGCTCAGACACCAGATCTAGTCCTTCCGAGGGCTTCCCCATTAACACGATATCCGTCTCATTATTTTCCAACAGCTGAATCAGGCCCTTATGGTTGGTCACTTTCAGATTAACATTGACCTTCGGATATTGCTTGCAGAAACCGGCCAGCAACCGGATGGCAAAATACTGTACCGTGCTGGCGACAGAAACCAGCAAACGCCCGCCTTCCGAGCCTTTGATCTCATCCAGAATCAGATCGGCCTCGGACATTTTCGACATGATATCCCGGCTCAGCCGGTACATTTCCTCCCCGGCTTCGGTCAAATAGATTTTGCGCCCCAATCGCTCAAACAATGCCAGCCCTGCCGCATCCTCGAACTGTTTGATCTGCATCGATACCGCCGGCTGAGTCAGAAAAAGCTCTTCCGCGGCCCGCGTAAAACTCAAATGCCGCGCCACCATTTCAAACACTTTCAGTTGCCTAAGCGTTACATTCACAAAGCTACTCCTAATCCTTATGCTTTTAGCCGAAGTCTTAAACTTTTCATTATAATACTCCAGCTTTAGCCTTCAATGGACGTAATTTCCTTATTTTTTATCGGGGAAAAACAGCCCACGTCGAATATCCGCAGAATCATTTGTAAGCCGAGCCAGAATTTGTTTATATACTTTTCCTTCGGAATAATGAGTTTAAACTTTACCTAATACTGCTCCATCATTCCCGCACGCTGGTGCGGTAATAAACATCAAACCG
This sequence comes from Methylobacter marinus A45, assembly GCF_000383855.1. Classification (GTDB taxonomy): domain Bacteria; phylum Pseudomonadota; class Gammaproteobacteria; order Methylococcales; family Methylomonadaceae; genus Methylobacter; species Methylobacter marinus. The sequence continues at coordinate 2,333,708 of NZ_KB912877.1, read as the reverse complement.
AAACAGGATCAAGATATGCCTCAGAAAATTTTAGACGTAGTTAAACCTGGCGTGGTAACCGGCGCGGATGTACAGAAAATCTTCGCGATTGCCAAAGAAAACAACTTTGCACTGCCTGCCGTCAATGTCATCAGCACCGACTCGATCAATGCGGTACTGGAAGCGGCAGCCAAGGTCAAGTCAGCCGTGATTATCCAGTTTTCCAATGGCGGCGCCCAGTTCGTGGCCGGCAAGGGCCTTAAACTGGAAGGCCAGCAATCCCATATTCTGGGGGCGATTTCCGGCGCCCGGCATGTGCATACGGTTGCCGAGCACTACGGCGTACCGGTGATTCTGCACACCGACCATGCCGCGAAAAAACTGCTGCCCTGGATCGACGGTTTGCTCGATGCCGGCGAAAAACAATTCGCCGAAACCGGCAAGCCTTTATTCAGTTCCCACATGCTGGACCTGTCCGAAGAACCCCTGAAGGAAAACATCGAAATCTGCGCGCGCTATCTGACCCGCATGGCCAAGATGGGCATGACCCTCGAAATTGAACTGGGCTGCACCGGCGGCGAGGAAGACGGGGTCGACAACACGAATATGGATCATTCAGCGCTGTACACACAACCCGAAGATGTCGCCTATGCCTATGAAGAGCTGATCAAAATCAGCCCGAATTTCACCATCGCGGCCTCGTTCGGCAACGTGCACGGCGTTTACAAGCCCGGCAACGTCAAATTGACGCCGACCATTCTGGCCAACTCGCAAAAGTACGTATCGGAAAAATTCGGCGTGCCTCACAACACCTTGAATTTCGTTTTCCACGGCGGCTCCGGCTCATCCGCGGCGGAAATCCAGGAATCGATCAGCTACGGCGTCATCAAGATGAACATCGACACGGACACGCAATGGGCTTACTGGAGCGGTATCAGGGAATTCTACCGGAGCAATGAGGGTTACCTGCAAGGCCAGATTGGCAATCCCGATGGCGACGACAAACCGAACAAGAAATACTACGATCCGCGGGTCTGGATCCGGGCGGCCCAGCTCAGCATGGTCGCGCGTTTGGAACAGGCTTTCAAGGAATTGAACGCCGTTGATTCTCTATAATAATTAAAACTTCGGCTGACCTTTTACATCAGCTTCATGCATAACCACGAAGGACACCTTGGAACTCTCGATCAAGGATTTCCTGCTTGCCGTGTCCTTTGTGGTTAATCAAAACGCTCTGAGCAAACGCTCTTCCGCAGCAATCCGCATTTAAGCCGGGCCGCCTACAGCGTTTCCAGCCTGGCATAAGCCAGCATCAGCCATTTCATGCCGGCCGTTTTGAAATTAATCTGCACGCGTTCATGCGCGCCTTCGCCTTCCATTTGCAGCACTACGCCTTCGCCGAATTTTTCATGGCGGACGCGCTGCCCCAGTTTATATTGTCCTTCCGTCATTATGCCAGGCGCTTTCGGCTTGACGGCCGTGACGGGCCGGCTGACATTAGCGCGCATTCTGACTTCCTGAATGAACTCAGGCGGAATCTCGCGCAGGAAGCGCGACGGCCTCGGATACGAGTCGCGGCCGTATAAACGCCGCGATTCAGCATAAGTCAGATACAGCTGTTTCATGGCGCGCGTCATGCCGACGTAGCAAAGCCGGCGCTCCTCTTCCAGACGGCCGGCGTCTTCAATCGACTGCAGGGACGGAAACAACCCCTCCTCCATGCCGACCAGGAACACCAGCTTGAATTCCAGCCCCTTGGCCGAGTGCAGGGTCATCAGCTGCACGCAGTCCTCGAAATCGTCGGCCTGCAGTTCACCGGCTTCCAGCGCCGCATGCGCCAGAAACATATCCAGTTCGCCCAGGTTTTCCTCGTTGTCGGCATCGAAATCGAACAGGCGCGCCGCATTGACCAGTTCCTCGAGGTTTTCGACTTTTTCTTCGCCTCTGTCGGCTTTTTCGTTTTGATACAGCGCGATCAAGCCGCTTTTTTCGACCACCTGTTTGACTTTCTCGAACAACTCCAGGCCTTCGACTTGCTCCGCCATCTGCCTGATCAACTGCATGAAGCCGGATAAGGCATTCGCCGCGCGCGTGGACAAACGCCCTTGCCCGAGCACTTCCTCGGCTGCGGCCCAAAGTGAAATGCTCCGATTGCGCGCTATCATGCGCAGATCATTCAGGGTTTTCGGCCCTATGCCGCGCGCCGGCGTATTGATGACACGCTCGAACGACGCGTCATCATGCCGATTCGAGGTCAGGCGCAGATAAGCCAGCGCATTCTTGATTTCGGCCCGGTCGAAAAACCGCAAGCCGCCGTAGACACGATACGGCGTGCCGGTCGCCATCAGACGTTCTTCAAACTGCCGGGATTGGGCGTTAGAACGGTATAAAATGGCCACATCGCTGCGCGCGCCGCCCTCATTGACCCAGGCTCTGATGCGCTCGACGACAAAATAAGCCTCGTCCTGCTCATTGAAGGCCGCATACAATGAAATCAGGTCGCCGTCGCCGGTATCGGTCCACAACTCCTTGCCCATGCGGCCGTCATTGTTGGCAATGACCTGATTGGCCGCTTTCAGGATATGGCCGGTCGAGCGGTAATTCTGCTCCAGCTTGATGACTTGGTGATTCGGGTGGTGTTTCTGGAAATTGTAGATATTCTCGATTTTGGCGCCGCGCCAGCCGTAAATGGACTGATCGTCGTCGCCGACCACGAACAGGTTGTCCTTGCCCTGCGTCAGCAACCGCAGCCAGGCATACTGGATCGTGTTGGTATCCTGAAATTCGTCGACATGCACCTGCCTGAAACGCTGCTGATAAAACTCCAATACATCCTCATTGTCGCGCAGCAGTTCATGCGCGCGCAGCAACAACTCGGCGAAATCGACGAGTCCGGAACGCTCGCAGAGCTCTTCGTAGGCGCGGTAAATGATCAGCATCTGACGCTGATACAGATCGCCGGTCTCGAGGATGTGTCGGGCCCTGATGCCTTCGTCCTTCTGCGCATTGATATACCACTGTATCTGCTTCGGAGGCCATTTCTTCTCGTCGAGATTCAGCGTCGCCAGCAGCCGCTTGATCAGTCTTAACTGATCGGCCGAATCCATGACCTGAAACGTCTCCGGCAGTTTGGCCTGCTGGGCGTGCCGTCTTAGCAGACGGTGCGCAAGACCGTGAAAAGTTCCTATCCACATGCTGTGGGCGGACATATTCAGCAAGTCCTCGATGCGGCCGCGCATCTCCCGGGCGGCTTTATTAGTGAACGTGACGGCCAGAACGCTATGCGGCGACAAGCCCTCGACCTGGATCTGCCAGGCGATGCGATGCACCAGAACCCGGGTTTTACCACTGCCGGCGCCAGCCAGCACTAACATGGACCGGGATGGCGCCGAAACCGCCTGGCGCTGGGCATCATTTAAAGGATCTATAATTTTAGTAATATCCATGTGTTATCGCTTGCACATTTTTTGGAGCTGTGTATATTGTCTCGGATTTAGTACGGGCGGGCTAAATCATTGCCTTGTTAAAAATAATGACTACACACAAAAGGTTTTCAAGATGAGTTTTGACTATAAGCGTTTAATTAAGTTTGAATATAATATTGGCGACAAGGAAAAAAATTACCGTATGGCAGGCGGCGCCGTGCTGATCGTAATTTCAATTTTCACCGCCAAAATTATTTTATTGCTTGCGGGCCTGGTTCTGATTGCCACCGGCTACATAGGCTGGTGCCCTGTCTATTCAAGCTTCAACAAAAACACCCGCGATACCGGCAGCGACGCCACAGCCAGCTGAGCCAATCCTGTCTGACTACATGGACGTAGTTTCCCAATCTGGTGCCCCGATCATGTGTCATCAGTCATAGTTCAAACCAAACGTAAAGCCAGCGCCATTATGACCGCCAAATCCATCGCGGTCCATAGGGTTTACCCGTAATTCTGTATTCGCCCCTCAGATGATCAAATATGCCTGTAAAAATTATCAAAGAATCCATGCCCGCTCCCTGCGTTGTTATCGTATGACCGGCATTTGACAGGAGAGTATCAATCGTGGCTACTTTATTCCCCATTCCTGATAACCATCCGCAACGCTTCATACTGCATAACGAAGTCCATGCCCGTTCCTCGCTGATTCTGGACTTGCCCGTCAAAGCCAGCCATCTGGCCCTGCTGTTAGCCGCTGACGAGAAAATACTGGAACGCAAACACCTCGCGGCGCTGTGCGAGCGTTTCGGCATCACGCCGCCGAAACGGGACGTCGACCATTTCAACGCGGCGTTTGACCCGTTCCAGATTCGCTGGGAACAGCACGGCGAATTCAGCACCTACACGTTCTATGTTCAGGACAACTCCGAAGATCCGTTCGCGCAACCGGCATTGGAAAAAGTGCCCGTCGACTGGCTGGCCATGCTGCCCGGAAAAGTCATGGTGGCGGCCCATGCGGCCATCATGGCCAAACCGGACCAAGAGGGCAAAAAGGCTGATCCGCATCCTGACCTGCATGCGCTGTCCGGGTTCTTTGACGGCAACCCGATAATTGGCTCCGAAGTCATGGGAGGCGCGGCTTTCGCGTTCACCGATTTTCGTATTCATGTGGACGGTTTCAGCCGTTTCCTGATTATCGATAACCATCTTAAAACCGAACAAGCCGGACGCCTGTTACAGCGGTTGTTTGAAATCGAAGTGTACCGCATGATGGCCTTGCTGGCGTTTCCGATAGCGCGCAGGCTGACGCCGGCCCTGAAGAAAGCCGACCGGCAACTGTATACGATCACCAACGTCATGGCGCAACCGGACAGCAATGATGCGGAACTACTGGATGAGCTGACGCGCTTGGCGGCCGAGATTGAAAACCACATTTCCAGCAGTCATTTCCGGTTCGACGCGGCTAATGCCTACTATCAAATCGTGGAACAGCGCCTCGACGACTTGCGCGAAGTCAGGATTCAGGGCATACAGACCCTGGGCGAATTCATAAGGCGGCGCATGGAACCGGCGATCAAAACCTGCCAGTCGACCGCGCACCGCTTTACGCTGATATCGGAACGGGTCAGCAATGCCGGTCATTTATTACGCACGCGCGTGGACATCATGATAGAGCGCCAGAATCAGGCATTACTGACTTCGATGGATTTGCGCGCAAAAATGCAATTACGCATGCAGGAAACGGTCGAGGGCATTTCTGTCGTCGCCATTACCTATTACAGTGCCGGCCTGGTCGGCATTATCGCCAAAGCCCTTAACGCCGCGGGCTGGCCGATCGATCCCGAACTCGCTGTCGGCCTGTCCCTGCCGTTCATCATGGTCGCTGTCGCGTTAGGCATCCGGCGCATTCATAAATTGATCAAGACCACGACCACTTAGGAACGGGAATGAAATAAGACCCGCGATTGAGGCAGGCTTTCTGTTCATGTTCAACGACTGCATGGATGCAGGAGGTAGAGCAACGCATGGAGCAGTTGCCGAGGCGCGCAAACAGGCGCATAGCCAGCTATGTAACGGTTTGCGCAACGCCGAAGAGGGACAGAAAGACAAGTCAGTTGCGGGAGTTATAAAATTCACGTTCCTTAATCCTCCTTACGATATTCACCCTCCAGCACATCCTTATTAGCGGGTTGGGCCGGCTGAAAAGGACCGCCCGTCTGGATCAGGTGTTTTTCAATCACATATCGGGCGATTTTCCGGCGCAGTTGCGGAATCAGGCAGGCGAAGCCCATGATGTCGGTAACAAAGCCCGGGGTCAGCAACAAGGCGCCGCCGACCAGCAGTATCGGGCCCTCAACCATTTCATAGGCCGGAAGCACGCCTTGCGCCAGACTGGCCTGAAACCGCTGCAGCGTGGCCAGACCTTGTTGCCTCAATAACCAGGCGCCTATTACGGCCGTCAGAACCACGAGAAAAATGGTCGGGGCAGCGCCGATGATGCCGCCTACCTGCAGCAGCAAATAAATTTCCACAAAAGGCACGACCAGAAAAAACAGCAATAAAATCCGGAATACTTTCATCTAAACACTCTTGAAATACAATCATTGACCATACAATATAAGGGCAATGATCCTTAATTTCTAGAATAATCTCGACACGCCATCCGGCAATGCCGTGTTTGACAGCCTGGAAAAATGCGGTGCGGAAGCACTGGCTCCGCCGGCTTATTCCAGCGCCACGGCCGCCAGCCGGACTTTCTTCTGGACGGGGTCCATCCAGGCCACGAAGACGTCATTGCCTATGCGTGCCATATCCACATGCCGGCTGGGCCAGCGGGGAAAACCGCCCCGATAGACCAGCGTCCTGTCCATTATCCGGCCGTCAGGCATGACGCGTGCCAGCCACAACTCCTCCTCAGGACCGGCATTATGCCGCCAGCTTACCATTGCCGAGCCGTCGTCGAGCAGCAGGACACTGGCATGACCGATCGCCTGATTGTCGATGTCGATGGGCGCCTGGAAACCGGAGGCCGGGTCCTGCATAAAGCTCACTTTCACACGACCGTTACCATCGGCGGCCGTAAACCAGGCCGCCACGCCGCCCTTGTCCGCTAAATCGATGGACGGGCCGTTGCTGGGACAGCCATTGAGGATCCAGTGATCGTCATGCACGGGCTGCCAACGCGAATTGCCGCCGCGGTTCCAGCGCACGGCGCCAATGTCGCGGATATCACCCTCCAGGTGATCGCGATAAACGGTAATCAGTTCATTGCCGCGCGCATCGGTGTAACTGCTGCAACAGGAGCAGACATCGTTATCGAGCAGAAATTCAGGCCCTGGCCGCCAGTGCTTGTCGAGCACGGTGGCCATGAGCTGGAAGCGACTGTCCGAATGGTTCTCGGGCGCCTGCCCGACATGCCGGCCATCGGTCCACACCAGCGCCAGGCCGGCGTCAGGCAAGGGCGCCAGCGACATCTGAGCATCATAGATGCGGGCCGGATCAAGGTACGGCTTGAGTGGTGCGCTCCAGGTCCGGCCGCCATCGCTGGATCTGGCCAGATAAATATCGGCGGCGAAAGGGTTCTCGCTATCGTGCACGGCTGCCATCCAGGCCGTAGCCAGCGTGCCGTCGCTCAAACCCAGCACAACCGGCGCAGCGGCCAGTTTGTCGTCAATGCTGACGACCGTTTGCGCCGGCGACCAGCGGCCATGGGCATAAGTCGCGAAGCGGATATCGTTTCTGAGACCGAAGGTTTCCACCCAGCTGACGATCAGCCGGCCGTCCTGCATTTGCGCCAGATGATGCTGCTGGTTAAGCGCAACCGTAGGCAGCGACAGCTCCCGCACGGAAAGCTCCGCCGCCATTGCCGATGGAAAAACCAGCCGGAACAGCAGCAACACTGCCGCGGCTTTCTTGGCGATCAATCTGTTCATGTGTTCTCTCCAAAAAAGATGTGTCTAATATTCCACACGCACCGAGCCGAACGCCATCAGCGGCGCGCCCGGATAGACACCGACGCGCGGCGAGACATTGGCATCGGGATCGGTGGATTCATAATATTGCTTGTCCAGAAGATTGCGGATATTGACCTGGGCCGTGACGCGAGATTACCCTAGCGCCCATTTATAGGCCGCCATCGCATCCAGGCGCACAAAGCCCGGCAATTGAAAACTGTTGGCAACATCATCTTCGCACTGGCCCCCGGCTATGCCGCCCAGCCCCATGCTGAACCCGTCAATCGCCTCGATGCCTTTAAATTCGTACTTGACCACAGACTGCCCGCGTGTTCAGGCACATTGTTTTCAGGACGGTAGCAATCGTCATACCATGAACGCTAGGCATTGAAAACAAACAAGTAATTTTTATGTTTTTCCAAAAACCTATTAAAAAACTGTGTTATTTGCCGCGGGGGTTCGGGGTATATGCCCGCTTGTTAGCGCTTTCGTCTGGCCTGAATGAAATCACTCACAGCGTTGAAAGCAGGGGTAAACGTTTTAAAATTATGACGGCGCGGCAACAAAATGTTCGGAATAGGTTTAGGAAGGGTCGATCGTATACAATACGAACACGCTTTAATTTTTAGATATTAATTGGATTCAGTGGAGCAATTCACCAACATGCCGACTCATCATCAACTAATCCTGTGCACATGCCCTGACAGAGACACGGCCGACAAAATCGCCCGCCTGCTGGTGACCGGTCGATTAGCCGCTTGTGTGAACATTTTGCCCGGCATCCTGTCCGTCTATACCTGGCAGGGGCAAGTTGAGTCAGCGCAGGAGCATCTGCTGCTGATCAAATCGAGTAAAGATCGCTATCAGGCGCTTGAAGCCGCAATACGCGACAACCATCCCTACGACGTTCCTGAAATCATAGCCGTCCCTGTTGAAGCCGGCTTACCTGAATACCTGCATTGGATTGACTCATGCCTATCTTCAAAATAATTTTTTTCTGCTTTTTATCACTGGCTCATCTGCCCGTTTTTGCGCTGGGCAATGACGAACTTTTACCACCCGAGCAAGCCTTCAGAATTTCCGGCCGGGCCACTGCCGCCGACCGGCTTGAAGTTTCATGGGATATCGCCGAAGGCTATTACCTGTATCGCGACAAGATGCGTTTCGAGTCCAGGACCGAGGCCATCCAGACGGCGCCGCCCGCTTTACCGGACGGCGAAATCAAGCATGACGAATTCTTCGGCGAAATGGTCATTTACCGGCACGCCTTGACCATCCCGGTACCTTTGACGGTCAGCGACGGCGCCTCATCCCTTCAACTGCGGGTGCGGTATCAAGGCTGCGCCGATCAAGGCATTTGCTATCCGCCGCAAACAACCGTGCTGGACATCACGCTGCCCGCGGCAGCGCCGGCCGTTCAAGCCAACCCGATACAGCAACTGGTCAAGAGCAATCGCGGCATCACCTTGAATCTATCCGAAGACGACTTATTGCCGCCGGATCAGGCGTTCCAGTTTCTGGCGTCGGTAAAAGACGCCCGGACGCTGCGGGCCGATTGGCGGATCGCGGACGGCTATTATCTTTACCGGGAAAAAATCCAGCTTGAACTGATCGACGCGGCCGGCGCCCAGCTTGGCGCTTACGACATACCCAGAGGCATGTCCAAATATGACGAAGCCTTCGGCCAGGTGGAAACGTTCCATAACGAACTGGGCTTTGACCTGCCCCTGCTTCGCTCAAACCCGGCAGCGCAAACCATTACCCTGCGGGCCAAATACCAGGGCTGCGCGGACCGCGGCGTGTGCTATCCGCCCATGACCCAAGAAATCAGCCTTGACCTGCCGGCATCGCCGCAAGATGCCGCGCTCGTCAAAAGCATCCCGTCGGCCGGTAACGCCGCAGCGTCTCCTGAGCTGTCCGAACAGGACCGTATCGTGCAATCGCTACAGCAGGATACCCTGTGGATGACACTGCTGAGCTTTTTCGGCTTCGGCCTGCTGCTGTCGTTCACGCCCTGCGTGTTCCCGATGATTCCGATCCTGTCGGGCATCATCGTGGGTCACGGCAACCGCATCACGACCGCCCGGGCCTTCCTGCTGTCGCTCAGTTATGTCGTCGCCTCGGCCGTGACCTATACGGTCTTCGGCATCCTGGCGGCCCTGTTCGGCAGCAATCTGCAAACCACCTTCCAGCAACCCTGGATCATCGCTTTGTTCAGTGCCGTATTCGTACTGCTGTCACTGTCGATGTTCGATTTTTACCATCTGGAAATGCCGAAGTCACTGCAGGCCAAACTGCACAACTCCAGCGAAAAACATCGCGACGGCTCATTATGGGGGGCGGCCATCATGGGCTCGCTGTCATCGCTGATCGTAGGCCCATGCGTGGCCGCGCCGCTGGCCGGCGCGTTGATCTATATCGGCCAGACCGGCGACGCCGTGCTGGGCGGCAGCGCCTTGTTCACCATGGGCCTGGGCATGGGCGTGCCGCTGTTGCTGCTGGGCGCCTCGGCCGGCAAACTGCTGCCGAAAGCCGGCGGCTGGCTGAATTCCACGAAAGCCGTATTCGGCGTCATCATGCTGGCCGTCGCGGTCTGGATGCTGGACCGCATTTTACCGGCGCCGGTCACCATGCTGCTCTGGGCCATGCTGCTGATCATCCCGGCCATTTATCTGAGCGCGATCGACCCGTTGCCCGAACACGCGACCGGCTGGCGCAAGCTCTGGAAAGGCGTGGGCCTGATCATGCTCTCTTATGGCGTGCTGGTACTGATCGGCTTCAGCATCGGCAATACCAATCCGTTAAAACCGCTGAACGGCCTGGGCATGGGCTCCCTGCAAGCCGCGACGACGCAGGGCATTGCCTTTGAGCGCGTGGCTTCGGTGACGGAACTGGACGCCAGAATCCGCCAGGCCCAGGCCAACAATCAACCGGTCATGCTGGATTTTTACGCCGACTGGTGTACCTCGTGCAAGGAAATGGAGGCCTATACCTTTACCGATTCCAGAGTCAAACAGGTGCTGGCCAATTTTGTCGTGCTGCAGGCCGACGTCACCCAAAACTCCAATGACGACAAGGCGCTGCTGGCGAGATTCAACCTGATCGGGCCGCCCGGCGTGCTGTTCTTCGACACGGACGGCCAGGAACAGGCCGCCTTGCGCGTCATCGGCTATCAGGATGCCGATACGTTCCTTAAGACATTGACCCGGATTCAATCATGAGACCTGCCTTTATCATTATCATCGCCGCCGTTTTGGCGCTGGGCGGCGGCATTGCCGTCCGGCATTTCCTATCTTCGCCCGCCGCGCAAGACAGCCCGTCCGCATCCGCGCCTTTGCCTGATTTCAGCTTTCCCGATGCTTCAGGAAAGGTGCGCCGTGGCGGCGAGTGGCGGGGCAAGATCCTGGTCCTTAATTTCTGGGCCACCTGGTGTCCGCCCTGCCGCGAGGAAATCCCTGAATTTATCACGCTGCAGAAGCAATATGGCGATAAAGGTCTACAATTTGTTGGTATTGCCATCGAGGAGCGCGAACCGGTCGACGAGTATCTCCAATCGATTGCGATCAATTATCCAATATTGATTGGCGGCGATGACGCCATCGCCCTGTCCCAGCAAATGGGCAATGTCATCAATGCCGTTCCGTTTACGGTCGTCGTCGATCGTGAAGGCCGGATTATTCATCGCCAGCCCGGGGAATTTTCCAGGGACCGGATACTGGAAATAATTACACCGCTGCTAGATTAAACCTGACAACCACAGCCTGTTTCCGGAGCCTGCTTTCGCCAGGAAAATGACCGATAATGAAAGTAATAACGGCAAAATCCGCGTTTTTTGTCGCTAACTGTACCGAAAAACGGAATACCTAGACAAACCCATACAAATTAGGCAAAATTAGGGGTTCATTAAGCCCTTTTAACCCGACTGAAAAAAATACTTTAATGGCCAATATTACCGTATTAAATGGACCCAATTTAAACTTGTTGGGCATCCGAGAACCCGGCCATTACGGAAACAAGACACTCGCCGACATACAGAATTCGCTTGAAAAGACTGCGGCCGACCTGGGCCATCAGCTGGATTTTCATCAAAACAATGCCGAACACGAAATCGTGGAATTGATTCATCAAGCCTATACCGACCACGTCGATTTCATCATTATTAATCCAGCAGCCTTCACGCATACCAGCGTCGCCATTCGCGATGCCTTGCTGGCGACCAGAATCCCGTTTATAGAAGTACATTTATCCAATGTGCACGCACGGGAGTCTTTTAGAAAACATTCCTATTTCTCGGACATTGCCAAGGGCGTTATCTGCGGATTGGGAGCAACAGGGTATGAATTGGCCTTAACGGCCGCACATCAAATACTAGACGAGAGACTATAAAGTAATGGATATTAGAAAAATAAAAAAACTCATCGAGATCATTGAAGAATCCGAAATTGCCGAACTGGAAATCAAGGAAGGGGAAGAATGCATCCGCATCAGCCGTTATTCCGCGCCGCCCGCGCAGGTAGCGTATGCCGCCGCCCCCGCGGCACCGGCTCCAGCGCCGGCCGCTGTATCGGCCGCGGCACCCGCGGAAGAAAAAATTACCGGCCACGTCGTTAAATCGCCCATGGTCGGCACGTTTTATCGTTCGGCCTCGCCCGGCTCGAAAGCCTTTACCGATGTCGGCCAATCCGTGCAAGTCGGCGACACGCTGTGCATCATCGAGGCAATGAAAATCCTGAATCAGATTGAAGCCGATAAAAGTGGCGTCATCACTAAAATACTGGTTGAAAACGCCCAACCTGTCGAATACGGTCAACCCTTATTCATCATTGAATAATACAAAAAAGCGGGAAACTCATGTTCGATAAAATAGTGATCGCCAATCGCGGCGAAATCGCACTGCGCATTCTGCGCGCATGCAGAGAATTAGGCGTTAAGGTGGTGGCCGTCCATTCCGAGGCGGACCGCAATTTGAAACACGTGCGCTTGGCCGATGAATCCGTCTGCATTGGCCCGGCCGCTTCCGTGGACAGCTACCTGAACATTCCGGCCATCATCAGCGCCGCCGAAGTGACCGATGCCGAAGCCATTCATCCGGGCTACGGTTTTCTCGCCGAAAACGCCGATTTTTCGGAAAAAGTAAAGCAAAGCGGCTTCGTGTTCATCGGCCCCAACGCCGATACCATCCGCCTGATGGGCGACAAAATTTCCGCCAAAAATGCCATGCTGAAAGCCGGCATTCCCTGCGTGCCCGGCAATGGCGAGCCGCTGACCGATGATGCCAAAAAGAACCTGAAACTGGCTCAGGAAATCGGCTATCCGGTCATCATCAAGGCCGCCGGCGGCGGTGGCGGCCGCGGCATGCGCACGGTACATACCGAAGCGGCCCTGCTGAACGCGATCGCCATGACCAAGGCCGAGGCCAGCACCGCCTTCGGCAATGCGACCGTGTACATGGAGAAATTCCTCGAGGACCCGCGCCACATCGAGTTCCAGGTCATGGCCGACGCGCACGGCAACGCCATCCATCTGGGCGAGCGCGACTGCTCCATGCAGCGCCGCCACCAGAAAGTCGTCGAGGAAGCGCCGGCCCCCGGCATCACCGAGGAACAGCGCCGGTTCATCGGCGAGCGCTGCGCCAAAGCCTGCGTCGATATCGGCTATCTGGGCGCCGGCACCTTCGAGTTCCTGTATGAGAAAGGCGAGTTTTATTTCATCGAAATGAACACCCGCGTACAGGTCGAGCATCCGGTCACGGAAATGGTCACGGGCTTCGATATCGTCAAGGAACAACTGCGCATCGCCGCCGGCGAGCCGCTGTCGATCACGCAGGACCAGGTCAAAATCCAGGGCCATGCCATCGAGTGCCGCTTGAATGCGGAAGATCCGAAAACCTTCATGCCCAGCCCCGGCACGATCGAGCAGTTCCACATGCCGGGCGGTCCCGGCATCCGCTGCGAAACGCATATTTACAACGGTTACAAGGTGCCGCCGTATTATGACTCCATGATCGGCAAGCTGATCGCGCACGGCGAAGACCGCAAAAGCGCCATCGCGCGCATGAACACCGCGTTAAGCGAGATCATCATTGAAGGCATCAAGACCAACATCCCGCTGCAGCACGATATCATGACTGACAGCGCTTTCGCGGCCGGCGGCCAGAACATCCATTATCTGGAAAAGAAACTGGGCATTTATTAAGCCCGGCTGAATGACAGGGCGGCCAAGCCGCCCTGTGTTTTTTCTCGTTACACAAGTCCGATTTTTTTATGGCCTGGCATCAAATCTCCGTCATCACCAACGAAAACACCGCCCCCGAACTTGCCGATTTGTTCAGCGATCTCGGCGCGGTTTCCGTCACTTACATGGATGCCGAAGACGAGCCGGTTTACGAACCCGCGATCGGCGAAACGAAAATATGGAGCAATACTCAGGTCATTGCGCTCTATGAGCTCGACGCGGACCCGGAGTTGGTCAAAGACCAGGTCTACAAGCAGTTTCCGCCCGAACAACTGCACAGCTGGCATGCCGAGGAAATTGCCGACCAGCCGTGGGAGCGCGCCTGGATGGACTATTATCATCCGATGAAGTTCGCCGACAGGCTCTGGGTCTGCCCGACCGGTCAGGAACAGCACGAGCCCGGCACGGTCTGTCTGACACTGGACCCGGGCCTGGCCTTCGGCACCGGCACGCATCCGACCACGGCACTGTGCCTGGAATGGCTGGCCAGCCATGATCTGGCCGGCAAAACCATCATCGATTACGGCTGCGGCTCGGGCATCCTGGCCGTTGCCGCGATCCTGCTGGGCGCCCGTGAAGCGCATGCCGTCGACATCGATCCACAGGCGATCACCGCCACCCAGGACAATGCCCTGAAAAACAAGGTCCAGCACAAAATCCACAGCTATCTCCCCGAACAGTTCGCGCCCTTTCAGGCCGACATCGTGCTGGCGAATATCCTGGCCAAGCCGCTCATCGACATGGCCGGACAGATAGCCGCTCTGGTCAAGCCGGGCGGCCAGCTGATCCTGTCGGGCATCCTTCAGGAACAGGCCGAGTCGGTCATGCAGGCCTACCAGCCCTATATCGACTTCGATCCTCCCACACAACAGGAGGACTGGATCCGGCTGCAAGGCATCAAGCATTGAAAGCCATGTACACCCTCTGCCCCGATTGCCAGACCGTTCACAAGCTGACGCTGGCGCAATTGCGCTCCGACCGGGGCATGATGCGTTGCACTCATTGCTCGTCCTTGTTTGATGTGCTGGAGTTTATCAGCGAGTCGAAGCCGGCCGTTACCGGCAAGCAGGTGGAGCAGAAAGCCCCCCCCGAGCGTCTGCCCTGGGAGCCGGAAAAGAAAACGGGCCGCGCCTACTGGCATGTCGGCCTGATCATCGGCCTGCTGCTGCTGACCGCGCAGATCGTCTATTTTGAAGGCTATGCCTTCAGCCAGAATCCGGACGTCCGGCCCGGTCTGGAAAAATTCTGCCGTTACCTGAACTGCCGGCTGCCCGTCTATAAAAACCTCGACGAGTTCAGCGTATTGGAAGGCTCGTTTACCTTACAGCCGGATCACAATTACGCCTTCCGGGCCATCATCGTCAACCAGGCCAGTTTTTCCCAGGCCTATCCGACTATTAAATTGACGTTATTGGATTATAATGAAAAACCTTTCGCGCAAAGGGTATTTAAACCACAGGATTATTTGCCTGAAGCCGCCGGCGTAACCGCCATGGCGCCTGACGCCGTAACGGAAATACGCCTGACTATCGCGCGCCCCGCCAGCAAAATTGGCGGTTATACGTTTAAACTCATATAAGCTATGTCCCATCCGGAAATTTATTTAAAGAAAAACGAAGACAAACGCCTGCGCAAAGGGCATTTGTGGGTTTTCAGCAATGAAATCGACATCCGGCGCTCGCCGCTCGAGCAGTTCGCGCCGGGCGATCTGGTCCAGGTCACAAACGACGACGGCAAGGCGCTGGGCACGGCTTACATCAATCCGAGGGCACTGATCTGCGCGCGCCTGCTGTCGAGAAAGTCCGTCAAATGCGGCGCCAATTTCTTCAAGGAACGCTTGACTACCGCGTTGGCCCTGCGGGAAAAACTTTTCGACCGGCCCTACTACCGGCTGGTCTTCGGCGAAAGCGACGGCCTGCCGGGTTTAGTGATCGACCGTTTCGGACCCGTCCTGTCGGTGCAGATCACCACGGCCGGCATCGACCGGCGCAAGGAATTTTTGTTTTCGGCGCTGATTGAACTGCTGAATCCTGAAGCGATTGTTCTGAAGAACGACAACAGCCAGCGGCAACTGGAAGGCCTGAGCCTGGAATCGGAAATCGCCTACGGCAAGCTGCCTGAACGCCTGATCATCGAAGAAAACGGCGCCCAGTTCAAAGTCGACATTCTGGACGGCCAGAAGACCGGCTGGTTTTACGATCATCGCTGCAGCCGCGCCCTGCTGGCCGGCATGGCGAAAAACCGGCGCGTACTGGATCTGTTTTCCTATACCGGCGCCTGGGGCGTTCCGGCCGCCATGGCCGGCGCCGGCGAAGTCACCTGCGTTGACGCCTCGGAGGGCGCGCTGGCGCTGGCTCGGGAAAACGCCGGGCTCAACCGGGTCGAAGAGCGCATGCACTTTATCCGCAGCGATGTGTTTGAATTCCTGAAGCAGGCCCGCCAGGACAACCAGCTTTACGACATCGTCGTGCTGGACCCGCCGGCCCTGATCAAGCGCAAAAAGGACTTCAAGCAAGGCTACGAAGCCTACCGGCGCCTGAATCACCTGGCCCTGCAGGTCTTGAGCAAGAACGGCATCCTGGTCTCGGCCTCCTGCTCGCATCACCTGAGCCGCGACAATCTGCAGGAAATTCTGCGCTCATCGGGCCGCCACATCGACCGCCACCTGGTCTTTATCGCCGGCGGCGGCCAGGGACCTGATCATCCCATCGATCCGGCCGCGCCTGAAACAGAGTATTTAAAAACATTCTTTTGTTCGGTATCCTCAAGCCTGTAGTATTGAGGTTTTTTGTATGACCCGGCCAGAAACTAAAGAATATTGCCCCCTTTGCGGTCAACCGGTGGAAATTCAGGACTATGTCCTGAATACGCCAACGGCTAGACTGCACTTTTGCTGCACGGGCTGCCTGAGTATTTATCAGCTCGTCAATAAAGAAAAACTGACAACAACAACCTCCACCACTCAGCTTAATAATAAAGAGGACACAAAAAAATGAAAGCCTGTGAATCCTGCGCCAGCCGCGTTGAAATCGCCAAAAACCACCGAAAAATCCCTGTTCTGCAGCGCGGCATCGGCATGATTTTAATCTATCTGCCTATCCTGACTTTTCCATTCGTCTTCATCAGCGCCTATTTGACTTACTATCATTTGCGCATGGTCGGCGGCAAAAACATCAAAACCTATTCCGATTTCATTCCCGACCGCGCCAGCCACCGTTATGACCTGAAAAGCCAGATCACGATGAAGCCCACTTTCAAGGCCAGCATGGCGCAATCCAAGCTGTTCTGGATCTTGAACTGCACCTGGTATTGTCCTTATAGCGTGGCACTGTTCGAATGGCATGCCTATATGGTCAAGATCGTCGAGAACTGGTGGTGTCCGTTCACGCACGAGAAAAAAGAAAGCTATAAAAATGCCATGATCGATAAATCATTCTGGCATTTATACCCGGAAGATCTCAGCAAACTGGACAAAGAAGACCGCGACAACCCGATCTGGAATGATGCCAGCGACTTGCCTGTCGACGACCAGTCCCAATCGGAAGGAAACCTCGATAACACGCTTGCGGCCAGTTCCAGTATTAAGTAATTTTTGCCCCAGGAGCACGAAGCCTGGATTTTTCTTCGTGCTCTTCCCATGGCGCCGCGTCCCGTCGCTGAATTTTCATTAAAAAAACTCATTGCCATGCCCCGCCGGGCGGTTTTTAGGTTATGATAGGCGCCCTTTTTTGTACACGTGGCAGCTCATGCAAATCGGTCCCTATCAACTTGCCAATAAACTGATACTCGCGCCCATGGCCGGCATCAGCGACCGCCCGTTCAGGGAACTGTGCCGCCGGCACGGCGCCGCGCTGACCGTATCGGAGATGGTCGCTTCCAATCCCGCGCTGAGCCAGCATAAACGGACCTTGCTGAAAACCGACCTCAGCGGCGATACGGGCATCCGTGCGGTACAGATACTCGGCACCGATCCCCGACAAATGGCCGAGGCCGCGAAAATAAACGTGGCGCGCGGCGCCCAGATCATCGACATCAACATGGGCTGCCCGGCTAAAAAAGTCTGCTCGGTGGCGGCGGGCTCGGCATTGCTGCGCGATGAAGCCCTGGTCGGAAAAATTCTTGATGCGGTCGTCGGCGCGGTCGATGTGCCGGTGACGCTGAAAATCCGCACCGGTTGGGATTTATACAGCCGCAATGCGGTCGAAATCGCAAAAATAGCGGAAAACGCCGGTATCTCAGCCCTGACCGTGCACGGACGGACCCGGGCCTGTAAATTCAACGGTCAGGCCGAACATGAAACCGTCAAAAAAGTTAAGCAATCGATCGGCATCCCGGTGATCGCCAACGGCGATATCGACAGCCCTGAAAAAGCCGCATCGGTTCTGCGCTCGACCGGCGCCGATGCCCTGATGATCGGCCGGGCCGCTCAAGGCAACCCGTGGCTGTTCAATCAGATCGATTGTTTTCTAAAAAACGGAAAATTCCTTGAAAGACCGTCGCTTGCCGACGTACACGAAACACTGCTGGCGCATTTGGAACAGCTATACGGTTTCTATGGCAATGTAAGCGGTGTTAGAATAGCGCGGAAACACATCGGCTGGTACTTCAAGCAGCTCGGAACGATGCCCCCGTCCCTACAAGACAAGATCAACCGGGCTCAAGTACCGTCGCAACAACTAGCGCTGATTAATTCGGCTTTTAATCTTTTAACAATCGATCATGCTGCATAATATGAAAGCATCTCAAAAAAGCGCTGAAATCATTGATTTAGATAGCACAAAAAATGCCTCTATCCCTCTGTCCGCTTATGTCAAGAAAGCAGTAGAGATCTATTTATCGCAATTGAACGGTCATGACGCGGTCGGCCTGCACGCCATGGTCATCAGCGAAGTCGAAAGACCCCTGCTGGAAGCGGCTCTGGAGCATTCAGGCCATAATCAGACCAAAACCGCCAAAGCGTTAGGCCTAAGCCGCAGTACCCTACGTAAAAAACTGGACCAATACGGACTATCCTGAGCCTCGCTGCCCAGCCATTTTAAATTTATCTAACTTACCTTGCATCAGAGGTCCGCATGAACAAAAAAATCACCCGCGCCTTAATCAGTGTCTCGGATAAATCCGGTATTGTCGATTTCTGCCGGGAACTGAGCCAGTTGGGCGTAGAAATCCTGTCCACCGGCGGCACGGCCAAAACCCTGGCCGATAACCGGATTCCCGCCACGGAAGTCTCCGACTACACGGGCTTTCCGGAAATGATGGACGGCCGCGTCAAAACCCTGCACCCGAAAGTGCATGGCGGCATTCTGGGCCGTCGCGGCGTGGACGATGCGGTCATGGCCGAGAACGGCATCAAGCCGATCGACATGGTGGTCGTCAACCTGTATCCGTTCGAGCAGACCATCGCCCGGCCGGACTGCAATTTTGACACCGCGATCGAAAACATCGATATCGGCGGCCCGACTATGATCCGCGCGGCCGCCAAGAATCATGCCGACGTTGCCGTCGTCGTCAATCCGGCCGATTATGCCGGCATCATAGCCGAACTGAAAAACACCGACAGCAGCCTGTCCGCCAAGACCCGCTTCAGCCTGGCCCTGAAAAGCTTCGAACATACGGCCCGCTACGATACAGCCATTTCGACCTATCTGGGCAATCTGACCGGCGAGCGTTTTCCGGAAACACTGAACCTGCAGTTTTACAAAAGCCAGGCCATGCGTTACGGCGAAAATCCGCATCAGCAGGCCGCTTTCTATCGCGAAAAAGCGCCGGCTTCGGGCACGATCTCCGCTGCGAAACAGCTGCAGGGCAAGGAACTGTCCTACAACAACATTGCCGATACCGACGCGGCGCTGGAATGCGTCAAGTCCTTCACCGACAAGCCGGCCTGCGTGATCGTCAAGCACGCCAACCCCTGCGGCGTTGCCGAAGCCGACACGCTGCTGGCCGCCTACGATCTGGCCCACGCCACCGACCCGACCTCGGCCTTTGGCGGCATTATCGCGTTCAACCGCGACCTTGATAAAGAAACCGCGGCCGAAATCATCAAACGCCAGTTCGTCGAAGTCATCATCGCGCCGTCCATCAGCGCCGATGCCCAGGCCGTAATTTCCGCAAAAGCAAACGTGCGCGCCCTGGAATGCGGCAACTGGGCCGGCACGGACGAAACCGTGCTGGATTTCAAACGCGTGGCCGGCGGTCTCCTGGTCCAGGACAAGGATCTCGGCAAAATCGCTGCCGCCGACCTGAAAGTCGTCAGCAAACGCGCGCCGACGGAACAGGAACTGGCTGACCTGCTGTTCGCCTGGAAAGTCGCCAAATTCGTCAAATCCAACGCCATCGTCTACTGCAAGAACGGCCGCACCATCGGCGTCGGCGCAGGGCAAATGAGCCGCGTTTATTCGGCCCGAATCGCCGGCATCAAGGCCGCCGATGAAGGACTGGTCGTGTCCGGCTCGGTCATGGCGTCCGATGCCTTCTTCCCGTTCCGCGACACTGTCGATGCGGCCGCCGAAGCCGGCATCACCGCCATCATCCATCCCGGCGGCTCAATGCGCGACGGGGAAGTCATCGAGGCGGCCGATGAACACGACATCGCCATGGTCTTTACCGGCATGCGCCATTTCAGGCATTAATTAAGAAACAGACTGTGGGGGCGGCTTCAGCCGCCCTTTAAAACACTGGCGACTGAAGTCGCCCCCACAAAACATACGAGAATCACCATGAAGATACTGATCGTCGGCAGTGGCGGCCGAGAACACGCGCTGGCCTGGAAAGCCAAGCAGTCGAGCAAAGTCGAGCAAGTTTTTGTCGCGCCGGGCAATGCCGGCACGGCACTGGAACCGGGCATCGAGAACGTGGCGATTGCCGTCGACGATATCGTCGCCCTGCTTGCTTTCGCCCAAAAAGAAGCGGTCGGGCTGACTATCATCGGTCCGGAAGTGCCGCTCGTGGCCGGCATCGTCGACCGTTTCCAAGCCGCCGGCCTGAAATGCTTCGGCCCTACCGCCAGAGCCGCGCAACTGGAAGGCTCCAAATCCTTCTGCAAGGATTTCATGGCCCGTCATCGCATCCCGACGGCCGAATACCAGACCTTTACCGACAAAGCACAGGCGCTGGCCTATATTCAGCAAAAAGATGCGCCCATCGTGGTCAAGGCTGACGGCCTGGCCGCCGGCAAGGGCGTCATCGTCGCTCAGACCGTGGAGGAAGCGAACGCGGCCGTTGAAGATATGCTGTCCGGCAATGTCTTCGGCGAGGCCGGCCACCGCGTGGTCATCGAAGAATTTCTAGCCGGCGAGGAAGCCAGCTTCATCGTCATCGCCGACGGCAAGCACGCACTGCCGATGGCGACTTCCCAGGACCACAAGGCCCGCGACAACGGCGACAATGGCCCCAATACCGGCGGCATGGGCGCTTACTCGCCGGCTCCGGTCGTGACGCCCGAAATTCATGCGCGCGTCATGCGCGAAGTCATCGAGCCGACCTTGAGAGGCATGGCCGCCGACGGACATGCCTATACCGGTTTCCTGTACGCCGGCCTCATGATCGCTCCTGACGGTTCCGTCAAAGTGCTGGAATACAATTGCCGCTTCGGCGATCCTGAAACGCAGCCGATCATGATGCGTCTGAAAAGCGATCTGGTGGTGTTGTGCGAGGCGGCCCTGGCCGGCGAACTGGACAAGATCGACACGGACTGGGACGAGCGCGCGGCGTTGGGCGTCGTGCTGGCGGCCGGCGGCTACCCCGACGCCTACCGCAAAGGCGACGTGATCTCGGGTTTGCCGGCGCAGGAAAGCGAGGACCGCAAGGTGTTTCATGCCGGCACGCAGCAGCTTGATGACAAGATCGTCACGGCCGGCGGCCGCGTATTATGCGCCTGCGCCTTGGGACGCGACATTCAGGAAGCGCAGAGCAAGGCCTATGAGTTAACGCGAGCTATTCATTGGGACAATGTCTACTACCGCACCGATATCGGATTCAAGGCGATAAAGTAGCGTTATTTCGAAGTAGGGTACGCACTGCGTACGAGGCTGTGAAAGAATTAGTGAAAAACGTCATAAAAAGCCTTATTCACCACGAAGATCACGAAGGACACGAAGAAAAAATTAAGTTAATCAAATACTTAAAACTTCGTGCTCTTCGTGTCCTTCGTGGTTAAACCCTTTAAATTGAATACTTTCACAGTCTCGTACCTTTTGGGCTTGAAAATGGTACGCGATGCGTATCTACAAAGCTTGTGTAATAAGCCTGTGGGGGCGACTAAAGTCGCCCCCACATATTGTTAGGCAACAACTCTGCGAAACGTCAGGTTAATCCGGGGCGTTTTCAATTGCTTCGTTTTCGGCAGCGCATGCAGCCAGTGATGCTGCATAGCTCCGGCCATTAACAGCAGATCGCCATGGCCCAGCATGATATCCAGCGAGACCTTCTTGCGTTTTTTATGATGCAGCCTGAACAGGCGCTCATCGCCGAAGCTTAACGAGGCAATGACCGGATCGGGCCCCAGTTCCTTTTCATTATCGGCATGACAGCCCATCGAATCGCGCCCGTCGCGGTACAAGTTGGCCAGGACGCTGTTGAAGCGCTGCCGGCACTGCCGCTCCACCTTTTCTCTGATGGCCTGCAATTCGGCCGTCCAGGGCAGCGGCGCATGGTCGACGCCCGAATAGCGGTAATGCGCATCGGCATCGCCGTACCAGCACATCAGACGCGGCACCTTGACCCATCTGCCGAAGATGAAAATATCCTCCGCCTGCCAGGCCATCCCAGTCATCAGCGCAGCGAACAACCGATCGGACTCGGGCGGCGCATAGAACTGGCGGATCAGGTACAGCCCGCCGTCGAACGGCAGCAGATTGTCGCCGAAGCCAACGACATTATCGTGCAACGCATCGGCTCCGGCATCCATCTTCAATTATCGAGGAAAAAACGCCGCATAACGCGGATCATGGCGTCATGGTCGGACACGCCGGCGCTCTCCCGGATGCTGTGCATGGCCCACATCGGATTGCCGACGTCGACCGTACGGATGCCCAGCCGCGCCGAGGTCATCGGGCCTATCGTGCTGCCGCAGGGCAGATCGGTCCGGTGCGAATATTTCTGGTACGCAACGCCGACCTGTTCGCACCAGTCCGCGAACATGGCCTCCGAAACGCTCTCGGTGCTGTAGCGGTGGTTGGCGTTAACCTTGATCACCGGCCCTTTGTTGACGATGACTTTATGGTCGGGGTCATAAGCATTCGGGAAGTTGGGCTGATAGGCGTGCGCCATGTCGGCGCTGATCATGAAGCTGCGCGCCAGGGCCCGCTGGTAATCGTCCCGGTCAATGTTTGATGCGATGCGCTGCAGCACGTCCGGCAGGAAGCTGCCGTCCGCACCTTTATGGCTTTCGCTGCCGACTTCCTCGTGATCGAAAAAGGCGCAGACCAAGGTGCTGTCGGCCTGCAGCACAGCTTCATCGAGCAGCGCCGATAAACCGGCATGGCATGAAGCCAGATTGTCGAGCTGGCTGTCGGCATAAAACTCCTGCTGCGCGCCCCAGATCACGCCTTTCTGCGTATCGTAGACATTCAGGTCCCAGGACAGGATACGCTCGGCCTCGATGCCTGACGCTTGCGCTAGCAACGACAGGAAATACGGCTGCGGCAACTGCTCTTGCGCAATCGCGGACAGGATCAGCGGCAGCTCCAACTGCTTGTGCAGCTTCAGGCCGTCCTCGTTGACGCCGCGGTTCATGTGGATCGCCAGGTTGGGCAGACGCAGCAGGGGCTGCTCGAACCGGATCAGCCGGCTCGCGATCCGGCCCTGCTCATCCTTATAGCTCAGGCGCCCTGCCAGACTCAGGTCGCGGTCGGTAAAGGTCGCCAGTATCGGCCCGCCGTACACTTCGACGCCCACCCTGACCAGACCGTCGACCCAACCGGCGGCATTGGGCTTGATCCGCAGGCCTGGCGAGTCGGTGTGGGCGCCGATGATTTTGAAGCCCGTCTCGACCAGCGGCTTTTGCCCGTGCACGAACGCGATAATGGAGGAATCGCCGCGCACGACATAATAGCGCCCGCCGGGCTTCAGCATCCATTTTTCGGTTTCATCGAGTTTTGCAAACCCTGCGGCCCCGAGCCTGACCGTCATAGTGCTGACGGCTTGCCAGGGGCTGGGACTGGCATCGATAAACGCCAGCAAGTCCTGAACCTGTGCCTGCGCGCTCATGATCGTTCTTTCAGGTCTAAGGATGCGGAATTGATGCAGTAACGCAAGCCTGTCGGCTGCGGGCCGTCTTCGAAGACATGGCCCAGATGCGCACCGCAGGCTTTGCAGGTTATTTCAACGCGGCGCATGCCGTGACTGAGATCGGTATGGCGGGCCACGCTGTCTTCGGACATGACATCCCAGAAACTCGGCCAGCCCGAGCCTGAATTGTATTTGGTTTCGGAATCGAATAAGGGATTGCCGCAGCACACGCAATGATAAATGCCGTCTTTCTTGCAGTCGGTATATTTTCCGGTAAAAGGGGCTTCGGTGGCTTTATGGCGGCAGATATTGAATTGTTCGGGCGTCAGTTTTTCGCGCCATTGTTCGTCATTCATAATGTTATCCGTCATGCATCAATTGGTAAAACCGCTCATTGTACGCTTTCAAAACCGCATCGCCAAAGCAGACTAAATAGACTTCTTGCGGATCATGAGCGTCTTTTAAACACTCGCTGATGGTCCTGATGGCAATTTCAGCCGCCAGCGACACCGGAAAGCGGTACACGCCGCAGGAAATGGCCGGGAAAGCTATCGACCTGATGTCATGAGCCCTGGCCAGCGCCATGCATTCCCGATAACAGGAAGCCAGCAAGGCCGGCTCGCCCTGTTCGCCGCCGGACCAGACCGGCCCGACCGTATGAATCACATAGCGCGCCTGCAGACGATAGCCTCGGGTTATTTTCGCCTGCCCCGTCTCACAGCCGCCCAGGGTTTTGCACTCGGCCAGCAGTTCAGGGCCTGCCGCCCGATGGATCGCGCCGTCGACGCCGCCTCCGCCCAATAACGAACGATTGGCGGCATTGACGATGGCATCGACCGCCAGCTTTGTGATATCAGTCTCAATAATTTCGATTTTCGCCATTATCATGCCGTTATCATAGTGATCAAAACTCGATTAGTACCGATTTAGGCCTATGATACAATGCCGAGTTTAAAAAATTTTAGAATGATCATGACAGAACTGATGACAAGCGGGATAGAGCTAATGATGGTCGGCATGGGCCTCGTCTTCCTGTTTCTGGCCATGCTGGTGCTGGCCATCAACCTGATGTCGGCGCTGGTGCAGCGCTATTTCCCGGACGCGCCACCGGCCGGCGGGAAGGGCATGGACGCCGGCGTGATCGCCGCGATTGCCGCGGCCGTGCATCAATACCGGACCCGGCCTAAATAACGCTCGGCGTCCGGCGCCGCCGGAACGCCCGCGCCAGCCGCCGTCGTGGGGGACGGGCGGCGCGCACCGATTTCTATTCAACGGATCAAGCGACCCACAAGGTCTTCGATTCAAAACCCAAAAAGGTTATATAGCATGGCCCAAAACAACAACAAGCCGTTAGGCATTACCGACGTCGTCCTGCGCGACGCCCATCAATCCCTGCTGGCCACGCGCCTGCGCATCGACGACATGCTGCCGATCTGCGACAAGCTCGACCGGATCGGCTACTGGTCGCTGGAGACCTGGGGCGGCGCCACCTTCGACGCCTGCATCCGCTACCTGGGCGAGGACCCCTGGGAGCGCCTGCGCCAGCTGAAGGCGGCCATGCCCCGCACCCGCCAGCAGATGCTGCTGCGCGGCCAGAACCTGCTCGGCTACCGGCATTACGCCGACGACGTGGTCGACACCTTCGTCGAGCGCTGCGCCGTCAACGGCATCGACGTGTTCCGCATCTTCGACGCCATGAACGACATGCGCAACATCGAGCATGCCGTCCAGGCCGTGCTGCGCACCGACGCCCACGCGCAGGGCACGATTTCGTACACGACCAGCCCCGTGCACACCCTGGACCTGTGGGTCGACCTGGGCCGTCAGATCGAGGACCTGGGCGCCCATTCGATCTGCATCAAGGACATGGCCGGCCTGCTCAAGCCCTATGACGCCTACGAGCTGGTCAGCCGCCTGAAAGCGAGCGTCGCCATCCCGATCCACATGCAGTGCCACGCCACCACGGGCCTGAGCACCGGCGCCATCCTGAAGGCCGCCGAGGCCGGCATCGACAACGTCGACACCGCCATTTCCTCGATGAGCATGACCTACGGCCACACCCCGACCGAAACCATCGTCGCCAGCCTCGAGGGCACCGGGCGCGATACCGGCCTGGACCTGGTGAAACTCGAGGAGATCGCCGCCTACTTCCGCACCGTGCGCAAGAAATACGCCCAGTTCGAAGGCAGCCTGAAAGGCGTCGACGGCCGCATCCTGGTCGCGCAGGTGCCGGGCGGCATGCTCACCAACATGGAAAGCCAGCTCAAGGAGCAGGGCGCCGAGGACCAGTTCGACGCCGTGCTGGCCGAGATCCCGCGCGTGCGCGAGGACCTGGGCTTCATCCCGCTGGTAACGCCGACCTCGCAGATCGTCGGCACCCAGGCCGTCATGAACGTACTCAATGGCGAGCGCTACAAGACCATCACCAAGGAAACCGCCGGCGTGCTGAAAGGCGAGTACGGCGCCACCCCNGCNCCGGTCAACGCCGANCTGCAGGCGCGCGTGCTGAACGGCGCCGAGCCGGTCANCTGCCGGCCGGCCGACCTGCTGGAACCGGAAATGGACAAGCTGATCGCCGAGGTCCGGGAGAAAGCCCGCGCCGAGGGCGTCACGCTCAGCGAACACATTGAAGAGGACGCGNTGATCAACGGCCTGTTCGCGCAGGTCGGCTGGAAATTCCTGGTCAACCGCGGCAACCCGGCCGCCTTCGAACCGGCGCCGGGCAGCGTGGCCGTGGCNCCGCCGGCGCCGGTCGCGGCCCGCGCCGCGCCGGCCGTGGAAACCTACAGCGTCAACGTCGACGGCCGCCACTACAACGTCGCGGTCGGCCCCGGCGGNNGNGCCCTGAGCGTGCAGCCGGCCGCGGCCGTCAGCGCCCCGGCCACGGCCGGCAACGGCGCGGCGATCGAGGCGCCGATGGCCGGCACCATCCTGAAAGTGCTGGTGCAGACCGGCAGCGCCGTCGCCGAGGGCGATGTCGTGGTGATCATGGAAGCGATGAAAATGGAAACCGAAGTGCGCTCGAAAGCCGGCGGCATCGTGTCCGCCGTGCACGTCAAGGAAGGCGCCGCCGTCACCGTCGGCGACACGCTGATCAGCCTATAACAACAACAGCCCCGGCGGCCGCTTCGCCCCGCGGCGAGCGCCCGGCCGGCGGGGCTTCCCTGATTATCAGACGAGACACATCCGATGGACAATCTGCTTTCACTCTGGCACAGCACCGGCCTGTACAATATCACCGGCGGCCAGGCGCTCATGATGCTGGTCGGCTTCCTGCTGCTGTTCCTGGCCATCAAGAAAGGCTTCGAACCCCTGCTGCTGCTGCCGATCGGCTTCGGCGCCATTCTCAGCAACATCCCGGTGGCCGGCATTGCCGACGAGGGCGGCCTGCTGTACTACCTGTATTTCGGCATCAAGACCGGGCTGTTCCCGCTCTTGATCTTCATGGGCGTCGGCGCCATGACCGACTTCGGGCCGCTGCTGGCCAACCCGAAAACCCTGCTGCTGGGCGCCGCCGCCCAGTTCGGTATTTTCGCCTCCCTGCTCGGCGCCCTGGCGCTGAACATCGTGCCGGGCCTGGAGTTCACGCTGAAGGACGCGGCCGCCATCGCCATCATCGGCGGCGCCGACGGGCCGACCGCGATCTACGTGGCCTCGCGCCTGTCGCCGGAACTGCTCGGCGCGATCGCGGTCGCGGCCTACTCGTACATGGCGCTGGTGCCGCTGATCCAGCCGCCGATCATGCGCGCGTTGACCACGGAAGCCGAGCGCCGCATCGAGATGCAGCAATTGCGCACGGTCGGGCGCAGTGAAAAGATCGTCTTCCCGCTGCTGCTGATCGGCCTGACCGCGCTGCTGCTGCCGTCGGCGGCGCCGCTGGTCGGCATGTTCGCGCTCGGCAACCTGATGAACGCCTGCGGCGTCGTCGACCGCCTGAGCCAGACCGCCCAGAACGAGCTGATCAACATCGTGACGATTTTCCTGGGGCTGTCGGTCGGCTCCAAGCTCAGCGCCGAGGCGTTCCTGCAGATGGAGACCTTAGGGATTCTGGCCCTGGGCGCGGCGGCGTTCGCGATCGGCACGGCCGCCGGGGTGCTGATGGCCAAGCTGATGAACAAGTTCAGCAAGACCCTGGTCAACCCGCTGATCGGCGCGGCCGGCGTTTCGGCCGTGCCGATGGCGGCGCGCGTCGCCAACAAGCTGGGCCTGGAGAGCAATCCGCACAACTTCCTGCTCATGCATGCCATGGGCCCGAACGTGGCCGGCGTCATCGGCTCGGCGGTCGCGGCCGGTATTTTGTTGAGTCTGGTGCAGTAACCGGCAACGGCCTTCGCTTAAACAAAAGCCCTGCCCGGCGTAGCCGGGCAGGGCTTTTTTATCGCTTCCAGCAAATTGATTAAGTCCCGGTACCAGGATCAATAAGTCACTTCTATGTTGTTATTGCCGTTCCAGAACGATGAATTCTTGACGGCTTCCGCTATATATTCAACACCCCGGTTAATCAGCGCTTTTATTTGGCCGACCGACTTTTTCAGCCACGCCAAGGCATAAGAATAAACGTTCCGTCCCAAATCAGGCAGCATGGCAATTTGTTGTCTGCCAGGGTCGGCCAGCCATACCTGGAAAATGATCCGGCTTTGCGCGGGCAATGCCAGCAAGGCAACGACAGCTTCCTCATACCAGACTTTACAGGGATGGAGAATTTTTTGCTCGACCAAGCCCCGGACGGCTTTCAAATAACTGTAGGCTGAACCGATCTTTTCATGGACCAGCAGGTTGACAGGTTCGACGACGGCTTGCTCAAAATACCGCCTCGCTTGTTCGGGCCACTGTTTGACCAGCTCGGAATGACCCTGGATATTCTCGTGAATAACCGTCAGTCTTTTATTGACGACATCCCTGGTTTCATAAACCAATCGCTGCATGACCTCAATCCGCTGACGAATTTTCGCCAATGCCGGATTGATTATTTTTTCGTCCACGCCGTTTTTGATTTGAATCTTGCAACGGTCGATCCAGTTTACCGTTGTTTTCAATTGCGCGTTTTGCGCCTCAATCAGTTTTGCTTCCAGATCTAAAATTTGCGCATCGCGCTCGGTTAGCGACAATTTTAACCGGCTGATGACTTCCTTACTCGATTCCAACTCCGTGGAAAGTGTTGCAACCTGGTCTTCCAACCGGGTTAATTTAACTAATAAGCCGCCCGTGACGACACTGTCGTTAGTGTCCATAATGGCCCTCCCCTCATGTAATTATTTGTGTTTATTATATTTTTGCTAGTATGCGGGCTCATTCATAACAAGCAAAACCGGCAAAGTCAATCAAAAAAGCAGTTCGTGACAGAGCAGGCCGAGCGGCCCCTTACAGAGGTTGATAAACGGGCGGTTACTGCCCGCTCTTTTTGTGAATGCGCCGTCTCGCGCTGCGCTCAGTTGCAGTATCCTCTGGCCATCTGTCTCTGAGTAAGGTCGGTTAGTAAAGAGCATGGAATAAATCACGGAATTGTAGGTGCGAATGAATTCGCGCCTACACCGGAAATTCATCCGCATACCTGAGGAAGTTATTTTATGCGCATTCCTTAGTTATTGATTTCGTCCAGGCTGACTCGCTCGCCCGATAGCTCCGGCCGGCTGCCGCTTTCGGCCGATTGCAAATACGCCTTGGTCACCCTGAACAGCACCGGGCTTAATAGCCCCAAGGCCAGCAAATTCGGGATCGCCATGAGCCCGTTCATGACATCGGCCAACGACCAGATGACGGTCAGTTTGCCCATCGCGCCCAATGGAATCGCGCATAGCCATAACAAACGGTAGGGCTTGATGATCTTGACGCCGAACAGAAACTCGGCGCAACGTTCGCCGTAATAGCTCCAGCCCAGAATCGTCGTGTACGCGAACACGACCAGACCAAACACGACGATATAGCCGCCCCAGCCGGCCAATCCGGTATTGAACGCCAGCGTGGAAAGCGCCGCGCCATTTTCGCCGCTGTTCCAGGCTCCGGTCATGACGATGACCAGGGCGGTCATGGTGCAAACGACCAGCGTATCGATAAAAGTGCCCAGCATCGAAATCATGCCCTGCTGGACCGGGTTGGCGGTTTTTGCCGCCGCCTGCGCAATCGGCGCGCTGCCCAGCCCCGCTTCATTCGAGAAGGCTCCGCGCGCCACGCCGTAGCGCATCGCGGCCCAAACCGCCGCGCCGGCAAAACCGCCGGTGGCGGCCGTGCCGCTGAAAGCGCTGTCGATGATCAGCCCCAGGGCGGCCGGCACTTTTTCCACGTCGAGCATGATAATGACCGCGGCCCCGGCAATATAGGATATGGCCATAAACGGCACCAGCCTGGCCGCGACATCGGCTATGCGATTGATGCCGCCCAGGATGACGAAGGCGGTCAGCACGGTCATGACCGCTCCGCTGAGCCATTCAGGTATCTGAAACATGGATTCGACCGCGTCGGCAACCGAATGGGCCTGCACCATGTTGCCGATACCGAACGAGGCCAGGGTGCCGAACAAAGCGAATGCGACAGCCAGCCATTGCCATCTCGCACCCAGGCCGTTCTTGATGTAATACATGGGGCCGCCGACATATTTGCCTAATTCATCGACTTCGCGGTATTTAACGGCCAGCACCGCCTCGGCATATTTGGTCGCCATGCCGAACAATGCCGTCATCCACATCCAGAACACGGCGCCCGGGCCGCCCAGAAAAATAGCCGTTGCGACACCGGCGATATTGCCCGTGCCGATCGTGGCCGATAACGCCGTCATCAAGGCGGCAAACGCGGTGATATCGCCTTCCTCGCCCGGCCTGGACTTGCGCCCGCGCCAGAGCAGTACAAAGGCATGCGGCGTCTTGCGCCACGGCAAGGCTTTCAGTCCTATGGTCAGATAAACGCCGATGCCCAGCAATAACGCCAGCATTACCGGTCCCCAAATCAGACCGCTGATCTGATTTAGCCAAGCTTCGATGATTTTCATGACGGCAGTTGACCTACTTCCGATCCCTTATCGAAATCGACCCCGACGCTGACGACAAAACTGGTGGCTTCTTCTATGTTCATAGTGGATTTTATGATCTTTGACTTATCGACGATGATAGTAAACCCCGACGTCGGATTCGGAGAGGTCGGCACGAACAGCACATATTTGTCCTCAAACCGGTTGGTGACATAAGCAGGCACCCAGGCGCCCTCTTTTGGATATTCCACATACACCACTTCTTTCGCGATAGCCTTGTCATGGGAGGAGAACATATTCACCACTTTTTTAATAACCCTGTAAACGGTATTTAAAAAGGGAATTCTCTCGATAACATGTTCAAAAGCGGCAATAAACCAGGGGCGCCCCTGCTTGGCGATCTGACGGCCAATGGATACCAGGATAAAGAAACTGACTAAAAAAATCAGCAGCGTATACAAATAGCTGACCGAATAACCATACACCAGCAGAAACAGATCGGACACCAGTGCCTTTACAAACATGATAATTTGTAAAATCAAGACGATGGGAATAACCGCCAGAACCCCGATCAAAAAATAATTAAATAGCTTCTTGATTAACGCGCTCATTTTTCCTCCACTGCTTATAGGGATTTAATCAATAGTAAAATGCCCGATGCCAGTAAAAAGCCGGCAAATAGCCTATTGTATTTTTCATTATCAATTTTGCTGTACAGCATTTCCTCGGTCAGCAGGAATGTCACGACTCCCACCTGAAGAAAGCCGATATTGTCCGCGTAAGACACATCAAACTCATGCCGGATGAAAAACAACGTAGCCAGCTGAAACAGGGCAAAGGTTGCATAACAACTGGCCACGGTCGCGCGTATTTGGTGTTTTTGATACGGTTTGCTGTATACGATCGCGGTTAATAACGAGCCGCCGAGATTAGTCATGCCGTGCACGATTCCCATAACCGCCAGATAGGTTTTTTCATAATTGAACAGGGACTGCAGCGCTTTATCGATGGCCGGCGAAATATTTTTCAGCGCGACGAAAATAAGCAACCCACCCACCAGCAGGCTGATATTGATCTTGATGACAGTGATGATCCATAGGAACAGGACGATGAAAGGGATACTGTAAATCAGTACGTTTTTGAAAAATCCGACATCGATATACCGGTAATGCTTCAATAGCTGCAGGGAACTGATCGCGATGGAAATAGGCAACAGTACCAGCAGCGTATTGATAAAGTCATACCCCAGCAGAAGCAGTATAGGCGTACCGAACAACAATACGCCGACACCGAAAACGGATTGAATGGTAGCGGTCAGAATGACCGTAAGCAGAATGTCGACCGGCATTGAGTTCCTCTTAATTGTTTTTGTTTGCCCGTCTCAATTATAAGCGAATTTATAAGCCCTGCCTGCCGAATTAAAATGCATGCCTATTGAGGAAGAACCATTGGAGGGAAGGAACAGCGAGGTATCGGCAGCGGCCGAAGCCGCTAAAACACGATCAGCGGCAAGCCCGCGTCACCGGAAAACAACAGCTGAAACAACTGCCCTTGCCCGGTTCGCTGACGATATTCAGCTTGGCGTCATGACGCATCAGCACGTGCTTGACGATAGCCAGGCCCAGCCCGGTGCCGCTGACCTTTTTGCTGCGCTTGACTTCCACCCGGTAAAAGCGTTCGGTGATGCGCGGAATTTCGGCGGCGACAATGCCTTCGCCCTGATCTTTGACATCCAGTATGACGGCGCTTTCGGACCGATGCCAACGTATTGTTACCGTGGAATCGTCAGGCGAATACTTCAGCGCATTGCCTAGCAGATTGGTGAAAGCGCTGCGCAATTCCTGTTCCTCGCCGGTAATGCGGGTATCGGTTTCGAGCAATAATTCGATGCGCCCGGCCGCCGTTTCCAGCGCATCGCTTTCCTTGCAAATCTGCTGTAATAACGCCGGGATATCGACACACTGCACTTTCTTCTGCTGCGTTTCCAAACGTGTCAGTAACAACAGGTCATCGACCAGATGCTGCATGCGTTCGGTCTGCCCCTGCATTTGCAGAACCGAATGCGTCAGTAATGGCGAATTGCCGTCATCCATGTCCCGCATGGTTTCCAGATAACCTTTCAATACCGTCAGCGGCGTTCTGAGTTCATGCGATACATTGGCAACGAAATCCTTGCGCATCCGCTCCATTTTTTTCAGCTGCGTGACATCCTGGGCCAACAGCAGCCGCAGACCGGCGCCATATTTAACGACCCGCACGGCCAGCGTTATACGGTGGTCCACCGGCGCGGGCAGGATAACCGCTTCATGGTAATTGCCGGATTTAAGGTAACGGATAAACTCAGGGAAACGGATCAGGTTGGGAATACGCTGACCTTTATCGGACTGATGGAGCCCCAGCACGTCCCGGGCCGCTTTATTGGTCCACTCGATTTCGTCGCTCGGGCCCAGCACTACGGCCGCATCAGGCAAGGCTTCCGTTGACTTGCGAAACTGATCCACCATTTTGCCCAGTTTCTTCTTGCGCTTTCTTTCGTTTTTTTTAATACGGTAAACATGGTGGTAAATATCTTCCCAGATACCGCTCACCCTGGGGTATTCGCCCCGCCCTCCCATGCTTATCCATCTTTCAAAGCGGCTGATCTGTAACAGCTGGCGAATCCAGAGCCCCAGCGTCAGCAGGAACATGAACAGCAGAATATGCCCGGTCAGACTGCCTGAGATCAGCGCAACCAGAAACAGCAGCAGCGCAAAGCCGATCTCCTTTTGCCAGACACTCATAAACTAGTGTGTCAATGAGAATCGGTAGCCGAAACCGCGCACGGTCTGAACCAGGTCCTCCCTGCCGTATTCGCCGAGGATTTTCCTCAGCCGGCGGATATGCACGTCGACCGTGCGCTCTTCGATATAGACGCTGCGCCCCCAGACCTGATCCAGCAACTGCGTGCGGTTGTACACCTTGTCGGGATGGGTCATGAAAAACTGCATCAGGCGGAACTCGGTCGGGCTCACGTCCAGCAGCCTGTCGCCGATGCTGAGGCGGTGCTGTTCGGTATCGAGCACCAGATCGCCCAGCTCGATTTGCGCTGAACCCTGAATTTTTCCGCTTCGGCGCAATACGGCGCGAACACGCGCTATCAGTTCCTTGGGGGAAAACGGTTTGGTCATGTAATCGTCGGCGCCGATCTCCAGTCCCCTGACCTTGTCTTCTTCCTCGCCGCGCGCCGTCAATAAAATAATCGGCAGTTCCCGATACGTTTGGTCTTTCTTCAGGCGCCTGGCCCATTCGACGCCGCTGAGGCCAGGCAGCATCCAGTCCAGCAGAATCAAATCCGGCAGATTTTCATCGAGGACTTTCTGCGCGTCTTCAGCATCGCTTGCCGCAACCGGCGCAAAGCCGGCCTGCTCCAGTACCATCATTAACATGCCTCTGATGGCGTCTTCATCTTCAACAATGAGAATCTTAAATCTAGACATAAAATGAGAAAGAAAACTAAATCGTTGTATTGTAGAGTGCCTTTGTTACCTTTTTATGACAACAAGCTCGACCTGTTCAATTGCGCTATGAAATTTCATGAAACATGCCCCTGGGCGCCTTATCAAACAAGGCATTGCACTCGGCTTCCAACAGGCCGCCAACGATGCGGCTGTTTCGGAACGGTGTTCTGGCAATGACTTCCTCGGCCCGGATTTCGATCTGCCACCAGTTCCGCTTTTGCAGATAGGGAATGGACGTGCCGTAATAGACCGTAGCGATGCCCGCCCACTCGATGGCGCTTTGACACATGGGACACGGCTCAGCCGTCGTATACAGGTCGAATAAGCTCCAGTCAACCGAATGATGCGCCTGCGCGCAATGGTTGATGGCGACCATCTCGCCATGCCAGGTCGGATTCAGCACCGACTGATTAAAGCCTTCACCGACAATCTCGCCGGTCGCCCGCCGCACGATGACCGCGCCGAACGGAAACTCGGGAACCTGCAAAGCCAGCTCGATGGCTCTGCGCATGTAATCTTCGCTATTCATCTGTTCATCCCGTCTATTAATTTTCAAGCTCATTATAATTATAAAGCCACAAATTGACGGAGGCGCTGCGTTAATTTTTAATCGCCGCCGCCACACCCTCCCCCGCAACCGCCGTCGCTACCGCAACCGGAACTGTCCGCCGCCTCATCGGAAATGGCTCCAGAATCCCCCGCGCACCCCGATGAGCAGCCTATATGACTGGCGCAGTAAACGCCAGTCCCGCTTGCGCCCCGGTCACAATGCAATTGATAGGTGAACCCGTCGGGAATATTCAACATACTGTCGATGGCAAAAATCAAAGGCAGCTTGGCCGGTTTTTTCGGATCAATCTTTTCATGGATGCATGCCAGGCGCCAGGCTCTTTTTATGCCGACCCTGGCCCGGGTCGACGTTGCCATGGCCTCGGCGGGCGTATGATGCAAAAAGTAGCCGAACGCGCGCCGGCAAAAATCGCCATAAACCCTCGTCGACAGGATGAATTCATGCCAGGCATCGTCGACTACCCGGGACGGCATGGAGACCAGTTTGCGCTTGCTTCGCAAGCACATCAGAAAATAGTTCCTCAGCGCCTGCATAACCAGTTCAATCTCCTGCCCTGTCAACCCGGGATGCTTTTGTGTTAATTTACTGACGATGCCCTTATGGAAATCATAGCCGGTTATGTATTGTTCGCGCCTGGCCGAAGCGGCCCGCTTGGCGCTAAACCATACCACCGTTGCCACAACCGCTAAAACGATAAGAATTAAAGTCATAGTGATAAATTAATCCGTTAAATGGTGATTCCAGCTTATCAATTTACAAACTCGATTGCACTGCCGGATACGATCTCAACATTCGGTCGCATTGGTAAACCCCGCTACACGCCTATATAATTCATTAGTTACTAATGTTCTTAAGTTCAATATGAAACCCAAACATTACGAACTGCCTGTCACCGGCATGCAATGCGCGGAATGCGAAAACCATATTGTCGAGGCCGTTGCTGAACTCCCCGGCATTATCAAGGCCCGGGCCAGCTTTACCGATGAAACGCTGACATTGGACCTGGACGACGACATCATATCGCTGAAAACAGTTTGCGCGGCAGTCAAGTCGGCCGGCTATGAATGCTCGAACCGCACCCGGCATAAACCGGCCGGGCTGGGCAGACGCTTGTTCCTGATCGTCATTGCCATAGCGGGCATCATACTGCTGCTGCAATTGAACAAATGGGTACAGCTCGATTTGTCCCTGGAAGACATTGGACAAACGGCCAATTACGGCTTGCTGTTTCTGGTCGGCGTGTTGACCAGCTTCCATTGCATCGGCATGTGCGGCGGTTTTGTCATCAGTTATACAGTGGCGGGCACAAACTCGGGCAAGCCTGCTTATCTTAACCACCTGCTTTACGGCCTGGGCAAAACGCTGTCCTATTCCGGTTTTGGCGCCTTGTTCGGGTTGATCGGCGGCGCCCTCACCTTTACGCTGGGCATGCGCAGCATGGTCTCGGCCGTAGCGGGCGTATTTTTGATGCTTTACGGCTTGAGCATGATGGATGCCTTCAGCGGCTTGAGGCGCCTGCATCTGCGCCTGCCGACGTTCATTAACCGTTTTTTGGTTCATCGACGCCAGCGCACATCCAATCCCTTCATCATCGGTCTTCTGAACGGCCTGATGATCGCCTGCGGCCCCTTGCAAGCTATGTATATCATGGCCGCGGGCACGGGCAGCGCCTTGACCGGCGCGACGCTGCTGGCCGTATTCGCGTTGGGTACGCTTCCCGTCATGCTGGCATTCGGCTACTTCGCCGGCATGATTTCCAGCAATGCCACGCGGCGGTTCATGAAAATCTCCGCCATCATCATCCTGCTGCTCGGCGCGGCCATGCTCAACCGCAGCCTTCTGATCTCCGGCACCGGCTATGATGTCAATTCACTGCTGTCGAGGGCGTCGCAAGCGTTAAAAGCACACTTTATGACCTGGCAGCATGACCATGCCGATGCCGGATCGCACCTACAAGAGGGCTATCAGGTTATTTATATGGAAGCCGAGGCGATGGCCTACAAACCGGACGAATTCACCCTGCGCTATGGCGTTCCGGTCAAATGGATCATCAACGTCAAGGAACTGTCCAGTTGCAATAAAAGAATCATCATTCCGGCGCTGGAGATGGGCATCGACCTGAAGCCCGGCCTGCAAGTCGTCGAATTCACACCGCGGCAAGTGGGCGCGATCAGCTGGAGCTGCTACATGGGCATGATACCGGGGACGTTTATCGTGAAGAAATGATGCAGCGGCTAAGTCCAGTCCCTACCGGCATCTGAATCAATGTTCCGAGTAACATCAAATACTAATGCCGATCGAACCAAACACGTTTACCATGTC
Source organism: Methylobacter marinus A45 (assembly GCF_000383855.1). Taxonomy (GTDB): domain Bacteria; phylum Pseudomonadota; class Gammaproteobacteria; order Methylococcales; family Methylomonadaceae; genus Methylobacter; species Methylobacter marinus. The sequence continues at coordinate 2,296,536 of NZ_KB912877.1, read as the reverse complement.
CATCGACATGTTTACAAAGCAACTCCAAATAATCACCATGAATGAGGCCAACTTTATAGTGATGATCAGGGTTCAAATCGTAATGGCTCAAGTCATGGACAATGAGAGGCATCTCCTCACTATCTATATAACCCGTGCTTACAACTTCGTTTCTTTCCAGATCTTTAATTTCTACTTTGTGAGTTTCCATAATGTTCGCTCTTTAAAGTCAATGAGAAAAATTACAGGATTCATGATTAAAAACCGGTTTTCCTAAACTTTTAGAAAAGAAACTCTGGTTACGGTTCAAACTCGTAAGTGTTTACTACAGCGTATAGATTGGACTGGAACCCTGGCGGAAACCCGGCAGGCCCTCCTGATGTGGAAATTCAGCAACCGGCCTTCGAGCTGTTTGCTGATTTCCTTAGGAACGCGCATAAAATAACTTCCTCAAATGCGCGGAGAATTTCCGGTGCAGGTGCGGATTTAGCCGCACAGTGCGAATACCCTGAAGGGCACAAGTGAATTCGCACCTATACTTATCTGAAAAAATGCGGATACATCACCCGCCCTCTCCTTGAACTGTCACCACCAGACTGCGGCTGCCGCCATGGTTTCGGTGTTCGCACAGGTAAATGCCTTGCCAGGTGCCCAGGTTCAGCCTGCCGTTGGTGATGGGAATGGTCAAGGTGGCGCCCAGGATGCTGCTTTTTAAATGGGCAGGCATGTCGTCGCTGCCTTCGTAGTCGTGCCGATAGTAAGGCTCGTCTTCCGGCACTGATTTGTTGAAGAAACTCTCAAAGTCCTGCCGTACCGTTAGATCGGCATTCTCGTTAATGGTGAGCGAGGCAGAGGTATGCTTCAGCAATATATTCAGCAACCCGCACCGGATGCTCCGCAGCTCCGGTATGGCGCTGAGCACTTCATCGGTGACAAGGTGAAAGCCGCGGGGCCGCGCTTTCAGCCTAAATTCTTTTTGAATCCACATGGTAAGCCCTTAAATAGAAAAATGGCTACAGGCCGAGTTCGCTGAGCCCCGGATGGTCATCGGGCCGGCGTCCCTGGGGCCAGCGGAATTTGCGTTCCGATTCCTTGATGGGCAGGTCGTTGATGCTGGCAAAGCGCTTTTGCATCAGGCCGTTCTCATCGAATTCCCAGTTTTCGTTGCCGTAAGAGCGGAACCAGTCGCCGGCGTCATCATGCCATTCATAGGCGAAGCGCACCGCGATGCGGTTGTTTTCATACGCCCAGAGTTCCTTGATCAGCCGGTATTCCTGTTCGCGAACCCATTTGCGCTGCAAAAACTGGATGATGGCCTCGCGGCCGCACGGAAACTCGGCCCTGTTGCGCCACTGGCTGTCTATTGTATAAGCCAGTGCGACGCGCTCCGGGTCACGGCTGTTCCAGGCGTCTTCAGCCATGCGGACCTTCTGCATGGCGGTTTCGCGCGTGAAAGGCGGCAGTGGCGGTCTGACTTCATTATTCATGGTTATTCTCCAATGATGCGCTTCAAGATTATTATCTGCTGTTAGATATGGATTATCCTCTTGCCGCGCCAAGCATCGCTGCCCTTATCCCGCTTCCGTTAAGTCGACTGAATTCGGCTGCGGCAATTTTGGATGGACAGCATTACGCTGCCCACCCGATAGCGTTTAGCCTTTCAAAAACACCAGCTGGTCATTTTGCACATCCACCTTGACCACATCGCCGGCTTCAAATTTGCCGGCCAGGATTTCCTGGGCCAGCGGGTTTTCCAGCTGATGCTGGATGGCCCGTTTCAGCGGCCGTGCGCCGTAAACCGGATCGAAGCCCGCTTCGCCCAGTTTTTCGAGCGCCGCCGTGCTGATCTCGAAGCCGATTTCGCGGTCCTGCAGCCGCCGGCGCAGATAATCGATCTGGATTTCGGAGATGGCCCGGATGTGATCACGGCCGAGCGGATGGAAAACGACCGACTCGTCGACCCGGTTGATAAACTCGGGCCTGAAGTGCAGGCCGACGATCTCCATGACCGCGGCTTTCATCTCGGCGTAATGCGCCTCGCCGGCCAGTTCCTGAATACGGTCCGAAGCCAGGTTCGAAGTCATGACGATGACGGTGTTCCTGAAATCCACGGTCCGGCCCTGGCCATCGGTCAGGCGGCCGTCATCCAGCACTTGCAGCAGCACATTGAAGACGTCGGGATGGGCTTTTTCGATTTCATCCATCAGGATGACCGAATACGGCTTGCGCCGGACCGCTTCGGTCAGGTAACCGCCTTCCTCATAGCCGACATAGCCCGGAGGCGCGCCGATCAAACGCGCGACGGAGTGCTTTTCCATGAATTCGGACATGTCGATGCGGATCATCGCATCGGCCGTGTCGAACAGGAACTCGGCCAGGGCCTTGCACAATTCGGTCTTGCCGACGCCGGTCGGACCGAGGAACAGGAACGAGCCGTTCGGCCGGTTCGGATCGGACAGGCCGGCTCGCGACCGGCGGATGGCGTTACTGACCGCTTTCAGCGCCTCTTCCTGGCCGACCACGCGCTTACTGAGCGCGTCTTCCATGTGCAGCAGTTTTTCGCGCTCGCCTTCCATCATTTTGGAAACCGGTATGCCGGTCCATTTCGACACGACTTCGGCGATTTCCTCTTCGGTGACCTTGTTGCGCAGCAAGGTCATTTTATGCGGCTCGGTCGATGCCGCCGTATTGAGCTGTTTTTCCAGCGCCGGAATGATGCCGTACTGCAGTTCCGACATGCGCGCCAGATCGCCCGCGCGGCTGGCCGCCTCCAGTTCGATCCGGGACTGATCCAGCTTTTCCTTGATCGACGCGGTGCCCTGCAGCGAGGATTTCTCGGCTTTCCAGATTTCCTCCAGGTCGGAGTACTCTTTTTCCACCTCGGCAATTTCTTCCTCGAGAATCTCCAGGCGTTTTTTGGATGCCGGATCGGCTTCTTTTTTCAACGCCTCGCGTTCTATTTTCAGCTGGATCAGGCGCCGGTCCAGTTTGTCCATGGCTTCCGGCTTGGAGTCGATTTCCATGCGGATGCGGCTGGCCGCCTCGTCGACCAGGTCGATGGCCTTGTCGGGCAATTGCCGGTCGGCGATATAACGGTAGGACAGGCTCGCGGCCGCGACGATGGCCGGGTCGGTGATATCGACGCCATGATGGACTTCGTATTTCTCTTTCAGCCCGCGCAGAATCGCGATCGTGTCCTCGACGGACGGCTCGTCGACCAGCACTTTCTGGAACCGGCGCTCCAGGGCCGCGTCTTTTTCGACATATTTGCGGTATTCATCGAGCGTGGTCGCGCCGACGCAGTGCAGCTCGCCGCGCGCCAGGGCCGGTTTCAGCATGTTGCCGGCATCCATGGCGCCTTCGGCCTTGCCGGCGCCGACCATGGTATGCAGTTCGTCGATGAACAGGATGATCTGGCCTTCCTGCTTGGCCAGATCATTCAGGACGGCTTTCAGGCGTTCCTCGAACTCGCCGCGGAATTTGGCGCCGGCGATCAGCGCCGCCATGTCCAGCGCCAGCACGCGTTTGCCCTTGATGCCTTCCGGCACCTCGCCGTTGACGATGCGCTGCGCCAGGCCTTCGACGATCGCGGTCTTGCCGACGCCGGGCTCGCCGATCAGGACCGGGTTATTCTTGGTGCGGCGCTGCAACACCTGAATGGTGCGGCGGATTTCGTCGTCGCGGCCGATCACCGGATCCAGCTTGCCGGCCTCGGCGCGCTCGGTGATGTCGATGGTGTATTTTTTCAGGGCCTGCCGCTGGTCCTCGGCATTGGGGTCGTCGACCGTCTGGCCGCCGCGCATGGCATCGATGGCTTTCTCGACAGCCTGCTTGGTGACGCCGGCTTTATTAAGGAGATTCTGCAGCGCGCCTCTTTCGTCCAGCGCCGCCAATAAGAACAGTTCGCTGGAAATGTAGGCGTCGTTACGCTTCTGCGCCAGTTTGTCGGTCAGGTTCAGCAATCGGCTCAATTCATTGGAAATCTGCACATCGCCGCCCGAGCCGCTGACCGTGGGGAGCCGGTCAATCTCTTTGTTCAGCTCGGCCCTCAAAGTGTGGGGATTGACACCGACCTGGGTCAGCAGCGGCTTGATGCTGCCGCCTTCCTGATCCAGCAAGGCAAGCATGACGTGCACCGGCTCGATGAACTGATGGTCCTTGCCCAAGGCCAGACTTTGAGCATCGGCCAGCGCCATCTGGAACTTGCTGGTTAGTTTATCCATCCGCATGTTGTTGTACCTCAGATAATTTTTTAAGTTAATGCTAACATAGGGGTAATTCGGCCGTTTTCAAGCCAGATATGTTAATTAATAACGGATGTTACGCAGGCGCAGGGTCAAATTCATAGGCGATGTAGGTTATCTTCCCCGGGACACGAGAAAGATTTATACGTAATACCTGTTAATGACCGGCATTATTCCAGCCTCAAGCACGGCTTGATTTATAGCGGGATTGTTGATTAACTTGATCAGATTAATGAGGAAGAATTTATCTTAAATATGCGATTTCTGAACCACCCGTTTATCAAGCAGCTATTCAGCAGCTTTCTGGATCTGTTGCCGATCCTTGCTGTCGTGATTATCTTTCAGGTTTTCGTAATTCAGCTGCCCATTCCCGATGTATCCGATTTAGTTATCGGCACGCTTTTGGTAGTGCTCGGCCTCACCTTGTTCGTTCAAGGTCTGGAACAAAGCCTGTTTCCGCTGGGAGAGTCGATGGCCCATGCGTTCGCCCGCAAAGGCAGTGTGTTCTGGCTATTGTCCTTCGCCTTCTGTCTGGGTTTTAGCGCGGCGATTGCCGAACCGGCACTCATAGCCATTGCCGAGAAAGCCGCCAATATAGCCGGCACGGGAGGACTTATTGAACAGACTGAGGCTGCCAAGGACAGTTATGCATTAGGGCTACGAATTATCGTCGCCCTGTCCATCGGTTTCGCTATTTTAATAGGCATACTCAGAATTATCCGCGGCTGGCCGGTCTATTACCCGGTTTTCCTGGGTTTTGGCGGCGTTGCAGTCATGACGCCTTTTGCACCTGCGGAGATCGTAGGCATCGCCTATGACTCAGGCGCTATCGCCACATCCACCATTACCGTGCCGCTGGTGACCGCGCTCGGCGTCGGCCTGGCCACGGCCATCAAAGGCCGCAACCCGGTAACGGACGGCTTCGGGCTTATCGTCTTCGCAGTATTGATGCCGATGATTTCCGTCATGGCTTACGGGATGATCATATGATTGAATGGTCAATACATTTGCTAACTGAACTGCTGAAAACCTGCCGGGATATTCTGCCTATCGCGGCAACGATTATCGGTTTTCAGCTATGGGTAATTCGAAAGCCCCTGGCACATCCCAAAAGAACGCTGATAGGTTTTTTCTATGTCCTGCTTGGCATCGTTGTTTTTCTGGAGGGTTTGGATATGGCCTTGTTCCCGCTTGGGAGTCTGATGGCATCTCAGCTGACTTCGCCTGAATTCCTGGGCATCAATCCTACCAACCAACCTGTATCCTGGTTCGCCTATTTTTGGGTGTATGTTTTTGCCGGCAGTATCGGTTTCGCCACAGCTTTAGCCGAGCCTGCCCTGCTGGCGGTTGCCATCAGAGTCGAACAAATTTCAGGCGGAACCATCAATGCCTGGGGATTGCGAATCGCGGTTGCCTTGGGAGTTGCTTTGGGCTTGGCTTTGGGTACATTCCGGATTGTCACCGGCCTGGACCTCTCTTTGTTCATTATTGCGGGCTACGGCATCGTTGTCATACAAACGTACTTTGCGCCCAAGATGATTATCGGCCTGGCATATGACTCCGGCGGCGTGACTACCTCGATGGTCACCGTGCCGCTGGTTACGGCCCTGGGTCTGGGACTGGCCGAAGCCATACCCGGCCGCAACCCGTTATTGGATGGCTTTGGCCTGATCGCCTTTGCCAGCCTGTTTCCTATCATTGCTGTACTGGGTTATGCGCAAATTGCACACTGGCTCGCCAGCAGAACTTCTTCTAAATCCTGAGGTTAACCATGCATTTCAAACTAATTATCGTGCTTGTCGATGATGATAAAACCGATCTGGTGCTTGAAACGGCGCGTAAAAACGGCGCCAAGGGCGCAACCGTTGTCAATAACGCCCGCGGCGAAGGCCTTAATCAATCCAAGACTTTTTTTGGCCTGACGCTGGAGACACAACGCGATGTTCTGCTGTTGTTGGTGGAAGAGCATCTGAGCCGGCATATTCTCGAGACTGTCGCGCAAGCCGCCCAATTTGACAGCCGGCCCGGCACCGGCATCGCTTTCCAGATCGATGTCGAGGATGCCATTGGCGTCATGCATCAGGTCGAAGAATTAACCCATGAAATCGAGGACAAGATATGAATGACAACAAGCCAATAACCCGCGTCAGGGATATCATGAAAACCCAGGTCGGCACCATTGACGGCATTGCCACCGTCTCCGATGCCCTGAAAAAAATGAAAACACTTAAAACCTCCGTGCTGATCGTCAACAAGCGCCATGATGACGATGAATTCGGCATGATCACGTCCGGCGACATAGCCCGCCATGTGCTGGCGAAAGACCGCGCCCCGGAACGGGTCAACGTCTATGAAATCATGACAAAACCGGTGCTCAGCGTGCCGCCGGATATGGATATTCGCTACTGTTCGAGATTGTTCGCCAATTATAATCTGGTCAGGGCGCCGGTCGTTGAAAATAAAGAAGTGATCGGCATGGTAAGCCCCAATGCACTGGTGCTGGACGGGCTCTATAAAATTTTCCAATAGATGGCATCCAGCTAAAAATAACAGTACAATAGCCCGCGATCAGAAGGCAGATGTTGAGTTAGGGATCCCTAGGTTGTTAGGTTGTCCGGTTATCAATGTTTTAGTTCTGTGTTAACCGTAAGTTATTTTTTCAGGAGTTTTCAAAATGGCAACAGGCACTGTAAAGTGGTTTAATAACACAAAAGGTTTTGGTTTTATTGAACCTTCAGAAGGTAGCGAGGATGTTTTCGTTCACCATTCGGTTATTCAGGGAGAAGGTTTTAAAACATTGTCTCCAGGCCAAACAGTCATCTTTGACATCGAATCTGGTCCAAAAGGCTTAACCGCCGCTAACGTGCAGCCTAAATAAGGGATTGCATTCAGATTCCGAAAGGCCCTGATGAGTCATCATCCGGGCCTTTTTTATAGCTGTCGGCAAGCTATTTTAAAGGACGGCCCTTGGCGTCCTTGTCCAGCTGCCCGCCAAAAAGCAGAACCCCTTCAACAAACCCCCAGAGCAAACCGAACCCGCCTGTTACAAAAGTCAGCGCCAACTGGGCCAGGCCGATCCAATAATGCCCCAGATAAAAGCGATGGGCGCCGATGCCGCCTAAAACCAGCCCCAGCACGGCCGCCAGATACCGGTATTTAACGGCTTCCGGCTTAGCCAGATACGCCCCCACCAGGTTCACGTTGACGGCCGCATTGCCCTCCGCGTCAAAACTGACATCATCGCCTGTTTCCGGCAATGGTTCCGCCATCCAGTCACCGGTCTTGAATTCAAACAATGCTTCATCGCTTTTTATGAACCCGGTTTTTGCCTCAGGATCATAGCTTTCAATCTGTCCAATCATTTATAGTTACCTTTCAATATAAGGGCGCTTTATTAATTTTTAGTCAGGTGCGCCCAATCAATTTTTTACTCATTTTTCAAACGCACGGCCAGCACATCGCAATGCGCGTGATGCAATACGCCGTTTGCCGTCGAACCAAGCAACAACGCCAGGCCATGCCGGCCATGCGAGCCGACGACAATCAAATCGACGCCGGTTTCCTCGGCTATCCGGATTATTTCCAGCTTCGGGCTGCCGACCGCAATGCACCGGCGATCCTCGGCGATACCAAGCGTTTCGGCCAGGGTGGCCAATCTGCTTTTTGCCGCCGTCATCAGTTCTTCGGTCAAGTCCAGATCGAACGGAATAACCGGCCCATAGGCCGCATCGGTCAGCGGCAGATTGTCCACGACGTGCACGATGCTCAGCTTTGCCTGATATTTGTCAGCCAGATCCTTCGCTCTATTTGCGACTTCCTCTCCGTGCTTGGAAAAGTCGGCCGCCAATAATATATGTTTATACTCTCCCATGATGCCTCCTATTCAATGCCGGCCGCTTCAGGAAACAACAAGGCCATTACCTGATACGATGCCAGTAAGTATAAAAACGCCAGCCCCAGGCCAAACATTAATGTCTGGTCCAGCGCATGGCGGATAATATGACCGGTAATCGCCCAATGCCAGATCATCAGACCTATCATGACTGAAAACGCCAATAAAGTCATGCCCCCGGTCATCATTGAAGCAACCCCGGGCATGGCGAAAAAACTGATCATGGCGTCCGTACCCAATAGCGCGGAGGTGGTTTGATAGAACCGTGCCCGCTTATGTCCGAAGTACAGCATGGTCCAGCTGAATCCGACCACGAGCAGGATGCCAACACCAACCATCAGCAAGGTATAAAGCCGGTTGACGCCGATATTGATCATCAAAAAATTGACCAGGGCATAAACCACTACGGTTATGCGTAGCAGCCAGGGCGAATAGGGCAAATGCTGCGGCCCTTTCCTGAACAGGCAGATATCAAACAACAGCTTTATGATTTCAAACATTATCTTCCTTCCTGATGCGCGTTAAACCTCGGCAATATTTATTATTATTGGCCAGCATCGACTCAAGCAGAAAGTCCGTCTATTCAATAGCTGAAAGGGATTCGCAATGCGTACCCCACGACTTGACAATGCCCTCGTTCATGGTCCCATGCTTTAAGTTGATGATGCTGTCTTTATTTCGTTTACCCGGCTTTATTTAGCCTCTTCCAGCCTTTCCTCGGCTTCCATCCAGGCGGCTTCGGCTTCATCCAGCGCCTTGTCGACCTGTGCTTTCCGCTCCATCAGTTTTTTCAAGCGCTCCTTTTCCGAATCGATATAGATTGCGGGATCGGCCAACTGCAGTTCCAGTTGCCGCTGTTCGGCATGATATTTTTCAACGGCCTGCTCGGCTTTTTTCAGCGCATCGAACAAGGGCTTGAATTTCTGTCGGCGTTCCGCGTCCAGTTTTCTCTGGTCTTTGCGCGAAACAGTCGGCGCGGCTTCGGCCACGGCTTTTTCCTCGCCTTTTTTCTGCTCGGCCAGCCACAGGCGGTAATCATCCAGATCGCCGTCGAACGGCCTCGCCCTGCCGTCGGCCACCAGCAGCAGCTGATCGGTCACCGAACGCAGCAAGTGCCGGTCATGGGATACGACCACGATGGCGCCTTCGTAGTCCTGCAATGCCACGCTCAAGGCATGGCGCATTTCCAGGTCCAGGTGGTTGGTCGGCTCGTCGAGCAGCAGTAGATTAGGATTTTGATAAACCAGCATCGCCAGGACCAGGCGCGCTTTTTCGCCGCCGGAAAAGGGCTTGACCGCTTCCAGAACCTTGTCGCCCTGAAAGTCGAAACCGCCCAGAAAATTACGCAAATCCTTCTCGTTGGCCTGACTATCCAATTTTTGCAGATGCCACAATGGACTCTCATCCGTGCGCAATTGTTCCAGCTGATGCTGGGCAAAGTAGCCGATTCTCAGCGCGTCCGCTTCCAGCCGCGTTCCCGATAACGGCGGCATGGTGCCGGCCAGCACTTTGATCAGGCTGGATTTTCCGGCGCCGTTCGGGCCCAGCAGACCGATGCGGTCGCCCGGCGATATCGACAGGCCGGCCTGTTCGATCACGCGCGTCTGGCCATAGCCGATATCGGCCTTATCCAGTATCAATAAGGGGTTGGGCATTCTGCCGGGCTTTGGAAAGCTGAAGTTGAACGGCGAATCGACGTGCGCCTGCGCGATCAGCTCCATTCTTTCCAGGGCCTTGATGCGGCTCTGCGCCTGCCGCGCTTTCGTGGCTTTGGCCTTGAACCGGTCGACAAAGCTTTGCATATGAGCGATTTCGCGTTGCTGCTTCAGGTAGGCGGATTGCTGCTGCGCCAGCTTTTCGGCGCGCATTCTTTCGAAGGCCGAGTAATTGCCGGTATAGATTTCGGCCTTGCTCTGCTCGATATGCACGATATGGTCGGTGATGGCGTCGAGAAAGTCGCGGTCATGCGAGATCAGCAGCAGCGTGCCGGGATATTTGCACAGCCAGTCCTGCAGCCAGATCACGGCATCAAGGTCCAAATGGTTGGTCGGCTCGTCAAGCAGCAGGACATCGGAGCGGCACATCAGGGCCTGGGCCAGATTGAGGCGCATGCGCCAGCCGCCCGAAAACGAACTGACCGGGTTCCGTTCCTGATCGGCCGTAAAGCCCAGGCCGCTCATCAGCCGGGAGGCCCGCGCCTGAGCCGTATAACCGCCGATGGTGTCCAGTGTCGCGTGCAGCTGCGCCTGCTTCAAGCCGTCATCGGCCTGTTCGGCGGCGGCCAGTTGCTGTTGCAGATGTCTTAATTCGCGGTCGCCGTCGATGACATAATCGATGGCCGAGCAGCCGACGGCCGGCGTTTCCTGCGCCACATGCGCGATTTCCAGGCCCGGCGGCATGGAAAAATCGCCCTCGTCCAGGTGCAGCTCGTTCCGAAGCAGCGCAAACAGGCTGGACTTGCCGACACCATTGGCACCGGTCACCCCGACCTTCTGCCCCTTGTGGATAGTGAACGAGGCATTGGCGAACAACACCCGGGCGCCCCGGCGCAATGAAATATTTTTAAAATTCAACATGAAAGTACAGCGTTAAAATCAGCTAAAATAGCCAGATGAAAAACAAATCCCGCAAGCCGCCGCATCCCTTGTTCAGGCCGCAAGATAGATATTATGTCAATGAACAGGGCTGGTGGTTTTATACCGTCGACATGATCAGCGGACCGTATAAAACCAAACCTGACTGTGTGGATGCCTGCCGTTATTACATTCAAAAAAGAGATGCCGGCCTTTAAGGAATGGGAATGAAATAAGACCCGCAAATGAGGCAGGATTTCTGTTCATATTCAAGGCGCGCAAACAGGCGCATAGCAAGCTATGTAACTGTTTGCGCAACGCCGAAGATGGACGGAAAGACAAGTCAGTTGCGGAAGTTATAAAATTCACGTTCCTAACTCGCTCTTTCTATCATTTTTTCCACCTGTTCGGCGAATTGTTCCAGATTGCCTTTTTTCACCGTTTCCACGGGAATAACCAGGGCCGTATTCAAATCGACATAAATATAGACATAGCGCTTGCCGTATTCGACCCGCACCAAGTCCTCCCAAGCCATTTTATGCTTGCCGCTGGGCGATTTCTCCAGCAGGTATTTCGGGTTGGCCGGATCGATGGTCAAGGTATAAGTCCCGAACATATTGACCTTTTCCTTGTTGGTGTAATTGGCCAATATCTGCCGGCGCAAATCCAGCATCATAATCTTGGGCGACAGCAGTCCCCACAGAACGGCGATAATCATGACATAACCTGCCGACATCATGTCCCGGTAATAGATGTAATAGAAAAAACCCACCAGCGCCAGGATGCCGGGGACGATCAGACGGTTTTTCCGGATGTTTTTTTGTATTTCCTCGGACCTTGTAAACTGTAATTCATTAAAATGGATCAGGTCTTCTTCGCGGAACTCGTATTCAATTTCTAACATGATAATTTCTGGTAAATTTAAAAAAATAAGGCGCTGTTAATGCATTTTTATTTTTGCATGCGCGCTGCGTCTGAACAGATTGGAAAGGGTCAGCATCGCCGTCCTGAAATAGCCGTGTATCGCCACCTGGTGCATTTTATAAAGCGACAGATAAACCACGCGTGCAATGAAACCGCCGACGCTGACCGAGCCCATCAGATTGCCCATCAAATTGCCGACCGTGGTGTATTTGCCCAACGCAACCAGCGAGCCGTAATCGCGATAAACATAGTTGACCGGCGGGCGGCCGTTTAACCGGTTGACAAGGGTTTTGTATAGCGCCGATGCCTGCTGATGGGCGGCCTGCGCCCGGGGCGGGACATTTTCATCATGGTCGGGCCAAGGGCAGGCGGCGCAATCGCCCATTGCGAAAATAGCGTCATCGCTGGTTTTCAGCGTTTGATCGACCACCAGCTGGTTGATGTGATTGGTTTCCAGTCCGTCCAGTTGTTTCATCCAGTCCGGCGCTTTAATGCCCGCGGCCCAGACTTTAAGGTCGGCTTCGATCATTTCTCCGTCATGGGTTTTGATGCCCTCCTTCGTCACCTCGACCACGCGGCGGCCCATCTTAAGATCGATGCCCAGCTTGATCAACTGCTGTTGCGTCGCGATCGCCAGTTTGCTCGGCAAGGCCGGCAGCAATTGGGTCGCCGCCTCGATAATGGTCAGCTTGACGTTGCTGGATTCATCCAGCCCATAAACGGCCAGCAGATCGGTGACTTCATGCAGTTGGGCCGACAGCTCAACCCCGGTGGCGCCGGCGCCGACAATGGCGATCGACAGCGGTTTATTGTCGGTGTTGCTGCCGGCATGGCTCTTCATATAGGCTTCAACCAGTTGCTTTTGAAACTTGAACGCCTGTGAAGTCGTATCCAGAAACATGCAGTGCTCGGCCACGCCTTTAATGTTAAACGTGTTACTGACGCTGCCGACCGACATGACCAGCGTGTCGTAGCTGAAAGTGCGCCGGGGGATCAGTTCTTCGCCTTTATCGCCCAGGGTCGGACTGACATAAATTTCCTTTTTCCTGCGGTTCAGGCCCTCCATTCGGCCCAGCCTGAAACGGAAATGATTGCGATGCGCCTGATTCAGATATTCGATTTCTTCGGTTTCGCCGAGTGTGCCGGCGGCCACTTCGTGCAACAGCGGTTTCCAGATATGCGTCGATGAAGCATCAAGGAGCGTGATTTCAACCAGCCCTTTTTTGCCTAATTTATTGCCGAGACGGGTAGCCAGCTCAAGACCCGCGGCCCCGCCCCCCACAATCACTATTTTATGTTTTTCGTTATTGTCAGCCATTGTTATCCCCCAAAATGTCCGCCCGAACTGAACGGACCTGAAAAACCAACCCCTCGTTATATGCGCTCTGTGCATATTGCCGAATCGCACAGGCTCTTTTTTACGGCATTATAGCGAATCAATGTACCGGCGACTGATTTTGCTCATATTCAAGCTTGCTTTTAATCAAGCAAACCGCTGCAAACTGTAATAAGATAGGCCAGTTTTTATTCTCAATGAGGCACGACCATGCGCCGTTTTATATTTCTTGGCCTTGTGGCCTTTCCAGCTTTTGCTGTTGATGAGCAACCGCCCAGAATTGAGGCCGTACCGGAAGTGCCCGAACCGCCCATGCCCGTGCAAAGCGGTGAGACGCTCGAACCCGATATCACCATTATCCGCAAAGGCAAGCAGACCATACAAGAATATCGCCGGGGCGGCAAACTATATATGGTCAAGGTCATACCGGATATCGGCCCGCCTTATTATTTTCTGGATACCAATAATGACGGCAAAATGGATGTGCGCCGCGATGACGCCAACAGAGAGGGCAACATCAACATGTGGAAACTGCTGGAATGGTAACAATATAACCGGTGTCTGTTTATACGCCCGTAACCCGCCAACAACTCGAACGCTTCTTCAGCACTTACAGCCTCGGCAAAGTCATCGATTTCGAAGGAATCAAAGACGGCATTGAGAACACCAATTATTTCGTCACGACCACGCGGGGCCGCTTCGTCCTGACCCTGTTCGAGTCGCTGACGGCCAAAGACCTGCCGTCGTTCATGGCGTTAATGACGTACCTGGACAAAAACGCAATTCCCTGCCCCCGTCCCTTGTCCGGCCTGCAAACGAATCCGCTGCGCGTGCTGAACGGCAAACCGGCTGCGCTGTTCAAGCGCCTGACGGGCAGCGCCGTCGACTCGCCATCGATCGCGCATTGCCGGCAGATCGGCCTGCACCTGGCAGGTCTGCACCGCTCCACGCAAGACTACGTGTTTCCGGTAAACAACCGCCGAGGGCTGGACTGGTGCCAACGCGTGTTCGCGGATATCGGCCCGTCCTTATGCCAGGCGGACCGAGCCTTGATCGACGATGAACTGCGTGTTCAACGCCAATACCGCACGGACCGTCTGCCGCGCGGTGTTATTCATGCCGATCTGTTCACGGACAATGTCCTGTTCGCGGACGGGCAACTCAGCGGCCTGCTGGATTTCTACAGCGCCTGCACCGATACGCTGCTGCTCGATATCGCGATTACGGCCAATGACTGGTGTTGCGACAGCGGCACCGTGAATCCGGAAAAATTCATGGCTTTGCTGTCGGCTTATGAATCCCTGCGGCCGCTGGACGCGCTGGAAAAACAGCGCTGGCCGCTGATGCTCAGAGCCGCCGCTTTGCGCTTCTGGCTATCGCGACTGTTGCATCGGCTACAGCCGCGTCCCGGCGAAATAACCCAGCAGAAAGACCCGCTGGTTTTCAGGCATATTCTGGAACAGCACCGACGGCAAACACCGGCTATCCCACCTCGGCCTGCAGCTGGGCCATCATGCTCTCGGCCTGGCGCAGGTAACCGCCGCCGAACAGATTCAGGTGATTCAGAATATGATACAGATTGTACAGCGTCTTCCTGACACGGTAGCCGTCATCCAAGGGCCAGGCATCCCGATAGGCGGCATAAAAATCCCGGCCGAAACCGCCGAACAGTTCGGTCATGGCCAGGTCGGCCTCGCGATCGCCGTAGTAACAGGCCGGATCGAAGATAACGGGAAGCCCCTGCTTGTCCACGGCGGCATTTCCAGCCCATAAGTCGCCGTGCAGCAGGGCAGGTTCGGGCGCGTAACCGTCAAACAAGGCGTCCAGATCGCCGAGCAGCCGCTCGCCGCTCGCTTGCAGCCGGCCGCCGTGGCCATTCGCCGCCGCCAGTTGCAACTGAAAGCCCAGGCGTTGCTCGCGCCAGAAGCCCGGCCAATCGTGGTATTGCCCGTTGGGCTGTCGCGTGCTGCCGATCGTGTTGTCGCGGTGCCAGCCGAAATACGGCTGTTTCACGGCATGCAGGCGTGCAAGCTGCTGACCCAGCAGTCGCTCGGAGGCCCTGTTCGATGAGCCGAACTCAATGTTTTCCAGCACCAGAAAGGCATGATCGGTCGTGCTGCCGGCAGTGATGGCCGCCGGCACGCGCAGGGCTTGCGTCGATGCCAGTTCCTTGAGCCCTTCGAATTCGGCCTCGAACATAGCCGCCAGGCCGGCGCGATTGAGCTTCACGAAATAGCTCCTGTCCCGCCCTTGCAGCCGAAACGCGGAATTGATATCGCCGCCGCCCACGGCTTGTGACGATAAGACCGTAAAAGGCTGCCCTGTCGCCGCCTCGATGTGTTCTGAAATAGTCTGCCAATTCATGATTACCTGCCAGATTGCCAAAATACTCTTCAAAAACGGGCTTATTTGCCGTTATTGCACGGCATCGGGCGTGAATAACGCCTGGCCGTCTTTTTTAAAGGAACGAATAATGGCCTGTCCCTCTTCGCCGGTGATGAAATCGATATATTGCCTGGCCAGATCATAATTCACATGCGGGAAGCGCGCAGGATTAACGGCTATGACATGATAAGGGTTCAGCAGGTTCTCGCCGCCCTCGAATACGATGACCAGGTCGGTTTTGTCCTGATACGCGATAAACGTGCCTCTGTCGGCCAGGGCATAAGCCTGTTTTTCATCGGCCATTTTCAACACCGCGCCCATGCCCTGCCCGGCCGATACATACCAGCTGCCTTTCGGTTCCACACCGGCCGTCCGCCACAATTCCCGTTCTTTCTTGTGCGTGCCTGAATCATCGCCTCGGGAAATAAAAGGCGCGGCGGCACGGCTGATTTTCAAAAAGGCTTCCGCGGCCGATCCGGACGCCTTCACGGCCGCGGTGTCGGCTTTGGCGCCGACCAGGACGAAATCGTTATGCATGACGGCCTTGCGGTCGACGCCAAAGCCGGCATTGACGAAGGCTTCCTCGGCCTTGGGCGCATGCACGAAAACCACATCCACATCGCCGTTTTCGCCCAGTTTCAAGGCCTTGCCGGTACCGACCGCAATGACATCCAGGCGCGCACCGTATTTTTTTTCGAAAACCGGATTCAATACCTGCAGCAGCCCCGAGTTCTCGGTGCTGGTCGTCGTCGACATACGCAGTATGCTTTCGGCGCTGACCCGAGCGGTAAATAATATGGCGCACAGTGCCAATCCTATGGTTATTTTTTTCATGGTTTGAAAGCCTGTCGTTTGAATGAGAAATTCTGTCACTTCACCATCTTGCCGAAGTGACCGCCTTGCATAGTTTACTGATAAAATGGCGTTTTGTTTCCGTAATACCGGCCTTATGACCCATATTTATCGCGGCTGCCCGCCAATGCCTTGGAAAGACGAGGACGTTAGCAGGTGACCTGTGCCTACCAACTGGATAATATCCGCTTTCGCTATGGTGAAAAAACCGCCTTGTCGTTGCCGGCGCTCACCGTTCATGCCGGAACAGTCACGGCGCTGATCGGTCCCAATGGTTGCGGCAAGAGTACGCTGCTGCATTTGCTGGCGTTTCTTGAGGCGCCCGCCACGGGCCGTATCGTGTTCTTCGGCGAGCCGGTTAAAGCCATCGATCCGTCGCTCAGAAAACGTATCGGGTTCCTGCCGCAAAAACCCTATATGCTGCGCGGCACTGTACGGGACAATCTGACCCTTGCCTTGAAACTGCAGGGCCTGCCTAAAACCTTATGGCCGGAAAAAATCCATGCCGCACTGGAACGCCTTGATATCCTCCATCTGATCGATCTGCAGGCCAAAACCTTGTCCGGCGGCGAACTACAAAAAGCGGCGCTGGCGCGCGCCCTGATCACCGGTCCCGACGTGCTGTTGCTGGATGAGCCGTTCAGTTATCTGGACCAGGCCAGCGCGTTGCGGCTGGAGGCATTTATTTCATCGTATATCGAAGAAACACAGGGAACCCTGGTTTTCAGCACGCATAACCGTCTCCAGGGACTGGCGCTGGCCCAAGATGTCATTTCGCTGGTTCAGGGCGAACTGATCAGATCGCCGCTGATCAATCTGTACCATGGCCAGGCCGGGAAAGAGCATATTTTCGACACCGGCAAGATACGGATCATGCTGCCTCGTGACACGCCCGCCTGCCGGCATGTCTCCATCGATCCGCGCGAAATCGTCCTATCCAGGCAGCCGCTGGTTTCCAGTATTCGCAACCGCTACCACGGCAGAGTCGTATCGATCTCGGAGGAAATGGGTAAAGTCAGAGTCGCCGTCGAGGCCGGCGAGATTTTTCAGGTATTGATCACCTATGAGGCGCTGCAGGATTTGGATCTTTCCCTGGGCGACCTGGTCTGGATCCATTTCAAATCCAATTCGGTGGTTGTGTTTTAGCGGTAAAGAAAGTTCAACAGACATTCGGTTTCAGTTAAAATCGCGAATCGCCCGCGACTTTAAAAGTTGATCTTATCCCCTACCGGCACTCGCTGTAGACCATGATCGGACAAATCCATAAAGCTGTAGGCCTTTTATTATAATTCGGCTTATCATGTGAACTGTTTTGCCCATGTATCCCTATTGGGCGCATGGTTGTCGACTATGATTTTTATAGAACACCTCATGAAAAATTATAAATTGCTACTATTATTACTGCTAGGCTCAGTCGCCGCAGGCTGCGGACAGCCGGGCCCGCTTTACTTGCCGGATCAACCCCCGCCAATTCATGCAGAACCGGAAGAAGACCAATAAAAATGGATTATTTTAATTACCGAAACGACGAACTGTTCGCGGAAGATATTGCCGTGCAGGATATCGTCTATAAATACGGCAGTCCGTGCTACATTTATTCCAGAGCCACACTGGAACGACACTGGCAGGCCTTTGACCGAGCCTTTGGCGGCCAGGCGCACCTGATCTGCTATGCCGTCAAGGCCAACTCCAACATTGCCGTTCTCAATCTGCTGGCCCGCCTGGGGTCCGGCTTTGATATTGTCTCGCTGGGTGAAATGGAGCGCGTTCTTGCCGCCGGCGGCGTTCCTGAAAAAATCGTCTTCTCAGGCGTCGGCAAGCGCGAAGACGAAATCCTCGCCGCGCTGAAAGCCGGCATACGCTGCTTTAATATCGAAGTCAGCGGCGAGTTGGACCGGATCAATCGGCTGGCCGGGCAACTGGGCGTTATTGCGCCGGTGTCTTTCCGGGTCAACCCCGACGTCGACGCCAAAACCCACCCTTATATTTCGACCGGCCTGAAAGAGAACAAATTCGGCATCGACATTGACCAGGCCCTGCACGAGTATCGCCGGGCTGCCGCCATGCCTCACATCAAGGTGATCGGCATAGACTGCCACATTGGCTCGCAACTGACCGAAACCCGGCCTTTCCTGGATGCGCTGGACCGCGTACTGAATCTGGTGTCAGTTCTCAAGGACGAAGGCATCCAACTGCATCATCTGGACCTGGGCGGCGGACTCGGCATCCGCTATAAAGACGAACAACCGCCCGAGCCGGTCGACTACATTCAAGCCGTGCTGGCGCACCTGGGCGCCAACGATTTTGAAATCCTGCTGGAACCCGGCCGCGCCATCGTCGGCAATGCCGGCATCCTGGTGACTCAGGTCGAATACCTCAAACCCACGGCCCACAAGAACTTCGCCATTGTCGACGCGGCCATGAACGACCTGGTGCGCCCGTCCTTATACAGCGCCTGGCAAGACATCATTCCGGTCAACAAGCAAAGCCAGGAGCCAGAGATGCGCTGGGATATCGTCGGTCCGGTCTGCGAGACCGGCGATTTTTTAGGCAAGGAGCGCATGCTTAAAATTTCCCAGGGCGACTTATTGGCGATACGGTCTTCGGGCGCTTATGGTTTCACCATGAGTTCAAATTATAATTCCAGGCCGCGTGTTGCCGAACTGATGGTCGACGGCGGCAATCTGCATTTGATCAGGGCAAGAGAAACGATCGCCCAGCTTTGGGCTGGAGAGCAGTTACTGCCTTGAGCATTGGTGCCGGAACCTAACTATCCACTCTATTCCTTAACAAGCCACGTAAATGATCAACTTCACTAAAATGCACGGTCTCGGCAATGACTTTGTGGTCATTGACGCCATCAATCAACACGTCGACTTAACCGCCGATCAGATCAGGCAGCTGTCCGACCGGCACTTCGGCATCGGTTTCGACCAGCTGCTTTTGGTTGAAAAGCCGCTCAGTGACGATGCCGACTTCAAATATCGGATTTTTAACGCCGACGGTAGCGAAGTCGCCCAATGCGGTAATGGCGCGCGCTGCTTCGCCCGTTTCGTGCGCGATAAACAGCTGACCGACAAGAACGAAATACGCGTCGACACCAATTCGGGCCAACTGCTGCTGCGATTTGACGAGGATGACCTGATTACGGTCAATATGGGGGTTCCGCGGCATGCGCCTGACGAAATCCCTATGCTGGCCGAGGAGGAATCCAAATATTACACGGTCACGGTAAACGATACGGAGAAAGCGTTCGGCGCGGTTTCAATGGGCAATCCGCACGCCGTGCTGCAGGTTAATGATATTAAAACCGCGCCGGTGACCGAACTGGGCCGAGAACTGGAACGTCACCCGGTTTTCCCGGAACGCGCCAATATCGGCTTTATGCAAGTGGTTGACCGCCAGCGAATCAAACTGCGTGTTTACGAGCGCGGCACCGGTGAAACGCTGGCCTGCGGCAGCGGCGCTTGTGCCGCCGTGGTAATCGGTATCGAGCATAATCTGCTGGAGCCTGACGTTTTCGTCGAATTGCCCGGCGGCGAACTGAAAATAAGCTGGGCCGGCCGCGGCGAACCGGTATTCATGAGGGGACCTGCGGTCTCCGTTTTCGATGGGACATTAAATTTATGAATGCACGGCGAACACCCGAACTGACTGCGACTCAGGTTGAAGAGTATCTGCTGTGTCATCCGGAGTTCTTCAATGACCACCTGCATCTGCTGGAGAAGATGCGCATCCCGCACCCTTGCGGCAACGCCGTATCCCTGATTTCAAAACAGCTGGAAATTTTCAGAAACAAACATCAGGAGCAGGAAAACCAGCTGACGGCGCTGATTGAGATAGCCCGGGACAACGATACGTCCATCAACCGCATGCACAAGCTTACCCTGGCACTGCTTGACGCTTCCACGCTGGAAGAAGCTGTCGCCAATCTTGAGATGGTGTTGTCCGACTATTTCCTGACCGATTTTGTCGCGATCCGCATCATCAAGCACAATCCGGACGCCTCGATTGCCAACCTGTTTATCACGCCGGGCTGCGAAGATCTGGAGCCCTTCAGCAAAGAGCTGGTCGCCAATCAGCCAAAATGCGGCCGCCCGACTCTGGCCCAGGCCAAAGTGCTGTTTGGTGATGCCGCGCTGGACGTCAAATCCTGTGCCATCATTCCCATGATTTTTACCGAGCTCGAGGGCATCGTGGCCATCGGCAGCCGTGAAGAAGGCCGGTTTCATTACAGCATGGGCAATCTGTTCCTGACCCAGATGAGCGAAATCATCGGTACCCGGCTGATTTCATTGCTTGCCGCATAACGCCATGCATACCGATGCCGAACATGCGTTAACAGCCTTTTTCGACCAGCTCCAGGTTGAGGTGCGCGCTTCCGAACACACGATAAACAGTTACCGACGGGACATCCGACAGCTGACTCGCTATTGCACGGATAAAGCCATCGACCGCTGGGTTGATCTTACGCAGAGCGATATCCGGGCCCATATCGCCGGCCGGCACCGTCAGGGCATCGGCAGTAAAAGCCTGCAACGCGAACTGTCTGCAATTCGCAGCTTTTACAATTTCCTGTTGAAAAACCGTCTGGCCGACAATAATCCGGCCCAATATGTCAAAGCCCCCAAACAAAGCAGAAAGCTGCCTAAAACGCTGGATGTGGATCAAGTCAACGGTTTGCTGGAAGCCGGGGCAGACTCCGTGCTGGAAATACGCGATCTGGCCATGTTTGAATTATTTTATTCGTCCGGACTGCGTCTGAGCGAACTGGCCGCCCTGAACCTGACCGATATTGATTTGCCCGACCGCTCGCTGATCGTCCGCGCCGGCAAAGGCGGCAAATCAAGGCTATTGCCTATCGGCCGCAAAGCCGTCGACAGCCTGGAGAACTGGCTGGCTCAGCGTTTAAAAATGGCTATCGCCGCTGAACCGGCCTTGTTTATTTCCAGCCGGGGTACGAGACTGGGGCAGCGCAGCATCCAGTTACGGCTGGCGCAATGGTGTAAAAAGAAAGGCATTGCCGAACACCTTCATCCGCATATGCTCAGGCATTCCTTCGCCAGTCATTTACTCGAATCCAGCCAGGATTTAAGAGCGGTGCAGGAATTGCTCGGGCACAGCAATATCAGCACGACGCAAATCTATACTCATCTGGATTTCCAGCATCTGTCTGAAATCTACGATAAAGCCCATCCGAGAGCCAGAAAAAAATCAGACTAGGCTGTCGCTTGGACCGGGCAAAGATCTAAAAAATCTGCTACCATGTGAACTAATTTTAGTATACAAAGCATCTGTTTTATCACGCAGACATTCTTCTTTACAGGACACCTGAAATGGCGGCAAGCGATACATTGCAAGACATAAAATCTAAAGGAATACTCTGGGGCTTTGGCGTTTTAGTCCTGATTGTACTGGTCGTGCTTTTCATCCTGGGCGCTTGGTGGGGAAGTGAACCGGATCAATTCAATGTACAGGAAGAGGCTCTGCTGAGAGCCAAGGAAACCAACAACACTGAAATGCCGGTGGGCTATACCTACGCCAACACGCTGGCCCATATCGCCGAAGTCCTGCTGCACAAGCCCGGCGGCTACATCACCAATGACGTCGCGCCTCCCGGCGTTTTTTTGGATAACATTTCCAGCTGGGAATTTGGCGCACTGGTCATGTTGCGCGATGCCGCGTCGGCATTAAGAAACCATTTTGCCCGGGACCAGTCACAATCCGCCGAAGATCCGGATCTGGCTGTGGCGGAACCTTATTTCTACTATGAACACAACTCATGGGCCTTGCCGTCAACGGAAGCGGAATATGAAAAAGGCATCGAGGCGCTGCACAAATATATGGTGCGCCTACACAAATACGGCGGCCCCGTAAAGCACGCGCAGTTTTATTCCAGAGCCGACAATCTGTGGCAATACGTGGAGATTGTGATCAAACGCCTGGGCGGCTTGTCCACGCGCCTGAGCGCCAGCACGGCCGGCGCGGAGCTCATGCCCGGCATGGCCGTCATTGAACCGGGCGCCGCGCTCCAATCCGGCCAAGCCAAAACCACACCGATACTAGCCCAGACCCCATGGCTGGAAATCGACGACGTATTCTATGAAGCGCGTGGCGCCAGCTGGGCCTTATTGCATATCCTCAGGGCCATCAAGCATGATTTCCATGACATTCTGCTGGATAAACGCGCCATGAACACAGTCGATATTATGATCAAGTCACTGGAAAACGCTCTCGCCCCCATCTTGAGCCCGATGGTTTTAAATGGCGGCGGCTACGGCCTGTTCGCTAATTATTCCTTGACCATGGCCACCTATATCGCCCGTTGCAACGCGGCGGCGCTGGATTTGCGTGACATCATGAACCGAGGCTAATGCCAAGCATGCAAGAACAAATCAATGAAAACCTGAAACAGCTCGGCACCTGGAAACGGATTTTCTTTATGCTGATTTTCGCCGCCATCATCAGCCTGGTCAGAATGCTGTTATGGGCGGTTATTCTGCTGCAAGTCGCATCGATGTTGTTGACCGGCAAAGCCAACAGCAACATTCTCAATTTCGGACGCAGCCTTTCGGCGTACACCTACCATATCCTGCTATTTCTGACTTTCAATACCGACACGATGCCTTTCCCGTTCTCGGACTGGCAGATAACCGAGGAGCTGAACCTGCCCAAGCCGGGGAACTCCAAAAAATAGTACGCCATGGATGATATCCGCAAAATCATTCATATCGATATGGATGCTTTTTTCGCGGCTATCGAGCAACGGGATTTCCCCCAATATCGAAACAAGCCATTGATCGTCGGCGGCGCGCCCGACTCGCGCGGCGTCGTCGCCACCTGCAGCTACGAGGCCAGGCAATACGGCATCCATTCGGCAATGCCGTCATCGCAGGCTTACCGCCTGTGTCCCCAGGCTATTTTTGTCAAGCCCCGCTTTGATGCCTACCGGCAGGCATCGCAAACCATTCGAAAAATTTTCACCGACTATACCGAACGGGTCGAACCGTTGTCATTGGATGAAGCATATCTGGATGTCAGCGATGTCCAATTGCATCAGGGCTCGGCCACGCTCATTGCCAAAGCCGTCAAGGCAACGATTAAACGCGAAACCGGACTGGTCGCCTCGGCCGGCATCTCTTACAACAAATTCCTCGCCAAGATTGCTTCGGACATGGATAAACCGGATGGACTTTATGTCATCACGCCAGAACGGGGAGCATGTTTTGCCGGACAACTCAGTATCGATAAATTTCACGGCATAGGCAGAGCGACAGCGCGGAAAATGCAGGCATTGGGCATACAGACCGGCAAGGATTTAAGGAAACTGTCGCTGGCGCTCTTGCAGCAGCATTTCGGCAAGTCCGGACACCATTATTACAACATCTGCCGCGGCATTGACCACAGGCCCGTCAACAGCCAGAGAACCAGCAAGTCGGTAGGCGTGGAAACGACGTTTCAGCAGGACATCAAGGCCCGGCCGGAGGTGATGGCGCAACTGCACAGCCTGCTGGAAAAAGCCCTGGAAAAAGCCGCCGAGAAACGGCTGGCCGCCTATACCTTGACCGTCAAGATAAAATACCACGACTTTGTCCAGATCACGCGCAGCCGGACCCTGCCCCATGCCGTGACAGCCACAACGGGCACGTTCGCTATCCTGGAAGATTTATTACGAAATACCGATATCGGCACACGTAAAGTACGGCTGCTCGGAATCACCCTGTCATCGCTGGAAAACCAATCCAGACTGACGCATTTTCAGCAAATGGATTTGTTTAACTGAGCCGCTACAGATCCGACTCCGGCTCATCGTCAACCGGCTCACCCTCTTCGAAATTGAAGACTTCTTTCAGATAGCGGTATAACAAGCGCGAGGATTTAGGCGGCTTGGCCGCCGCTGCTTCCTTCTGGGCATTGCGTATCATCTGCCTTAACTGCTGCCGGTCCGCCTGAGGCTGTTCATCAAGCAACTCGGCCAGCGCCTCATCGCCTTCCGCAATCAGCCTGTCCCGCCAGCGCTCGACGATATGATGCTCCCTGACGGCATGGGCGCTTTTGCTTTTAAAGCGCGCCAGTTTTTCCTGAATGGGCGCTATATCGATTTTATGCAATTGTCCGGCAATAAATTTCAGTTGCCGTTTTCTTGCCCCTTTAAGCGGCATGCCGGCGACCTGAGCGATAGCTTTATAAAGGTTTTCAGGCAATTCAAGCATTTTCAATTGCGCCTCGGGCAATCCCGACAATTCTTCGCCCAAGGCAAAAAGCGCCGCCATATCGCGCTTTTGCTGTGACTTGTTGGGGCGGACCGCATAATACTCCACCTCCTCGTCGTCATCGTATTCATACTCGTATTCGTATTCTTCTTCGCTCATTTGATCTAAACCACTACCATTAAAAAAATCACAAACAGCACGACCAGACCCAGAGGCACCAACACCGCCATCCAGTCTGCCGGCGCTTTCCGGCTGTGCTCGAATGATGCCTTGATACCGGGCCGCATCCAGAAAATAATCAGCAGCACCATGACACCTAACAATAGACTTTCCCAGCTTGAAAATGCTTCCATCTCTGCCTCGCCATAATAAATACGCTACTTTACCACAGGCTGTTTAATGACTTTCCATGCTTCAATCTTTTGCGCTAAATTCAGCGATGCATGGGCCGGACTCGTTGACGGCAGACGCTGATAGGCAAGATAGGCGAAACGTTGATCCAGGCCCGGCAAAATATGTTTTTTATACACCTTTTCAGCCATACCGCCATTAAAGAACACACGCCTGATCAACCGGTACTCGCCAAGAAAACCGGCAAAATCATTGATTCGTATCGATGACAACTTGATATTCGAGTCCAGGCTGCCGTGCCGATGGCAACTTTGCAGCACATCCCAGACCGCGATACCGTTTTCCATCAAAATGGTTTTGCGCCGTTCATAGCAAAGCTCCGGGAATGCGCCGAATAACGCGCCCATGATCGGCCAGAATGCATTGCTCGGATGACCATAGTACTGTTGCTTAAGCAAGGAAACCTCGCTGGGCATGGAACCCAATATCAATACCTGCGCATTTTTGGAAACAATCGGAGCAAATCCTTCAATTTCAGCCATACTTACTTAGGTAAAATTTAATTTCTAGCCCATCAATTTTGCGATAATACGCACTCGTTAATTTCATAGAGTATCAGTTACGTCATGTGGTTTAAAAATCTTAGTATTTTCCGCCTTACCGAGGACTTCACTTTATCTCCAGCCGAACTCGAACAAAAACTTGAGCAAATGGCATTCCGACCCTGCGGCAATCATGAGGAATCCACTTTTGGCTGGACCGCGCCCCTAGGCAAAACCTCGCAGCAGCTGGTGCATAGCACGAATGGTTTTATGATGCTGTGCGGAAAAAAAGAAGAAAAAGTGTTGCCGGCCGCCGTGGTCAATGAAATGCTTCTGGAAAAAATTATCGAGGAGGAAGACCGGCAAGGACGAAAATTGGCCAAAAAAGAACGTACTGCCATAAAGGATGAGCTGGTCTTTGAGTTACTGCCCAAGGCTTTCAGCTTTTCGCGCAAAACCTACGCTTATATCGACCCGAAAGGCGGCTGGCTGGTCGTTGACGCCGCCTCGGCAAAAAAGGCCGAGGATTTGCTCAGCAATCTGCGCAAATGCCTGGGCTCATTGCCGGCCGTACCGCCCAATACCGTGGAAAAACCGGTTGCCACGATGACCCATTGGCTGCTCCATCATGAGACACCGGCCGACATCACCATTGAGGACGAATGCGAACTGCGCTCCCCCGAAGAGGAAGGCTGCATTATTCGCTGCAAGCGACATGACCTGGCGCTACCGGAGATTAAAAACCATCTCGACACCGGCAAGGAAGCGATTAAACTGGCCATCAGCTGGGACGACCGGCTATCCTTCATTATCGACGAACATTTAGCGATCAAACGCCTGCGCTTTCTTGACTTGATCCAGGATCAGGCCGCCAATATCGAAGCCAGTGATGAGGCCGAACAGTTCGATGTGGATTTTTCGATCATGTCGCTGGAACTGGCCAATTTTTTACCTCGTCTGATGGAACTATTCGGCGGAGAGAATAAGGCATGACCCTTTTAACGACCAGTCCCTTAAGAAAATACCTTCCGGCATTTTTTGCCGCAGCACCTTGTGCCAGACACAAGTTAACGATCGGCATTTTTATCCGCGGACTGGTCGTTTTATTGCTGCTGGCGCCCGGCCTGCCTGTTTCGGCCGCAACCTATGACCGGCCCGACAATCCGGGCGACAGTTTGATCAGCGACGAGCTGGCCGATGAACTTTACACTACCGCCAAGCATGAGGACACGCTGCTCGATATAGCCCGGAATTTCGATATGGGGCAGATCGAAATCCTGCTGCTAAACCCGGACGTGGACAGATGGCTGCCGGGGCAAGGCACCCGGGTCAGATTATCCAATCTGCGCTTGCTGCCCGATACCCCCAGGCAAGGCCTGACGCTGAACCTGCCTGAATATCGCATGTATTATTTCCCTGCCCCTCAAGCGGGCGAAAAACCGGTCGTTAAAACCTTTCCCATGAGCATTGGCCGCGTGGACTGGCAAACGCCACTAGGGCAAACCAAAGTTATCCGTAAAGTCAGGAACCCGACCTGGACGCCACCGGCATCGATCCGGGCGGAACATGCCGCCAAAGGCGATATTCTGCCGGCTGTCTGGCCGGCGGGGCCTGACAATCCGCTCGGACTGTTTGCGATGTATCTTGGCACACCGGGCTATTTGATTCACAGCACCAACAAGCCTTTCGGCGTCGGCATGAGAGTCAGCCACGGCTGCATTCGCATGTATCCGGAAGACATTGAAAAACTGTTTCCGGAAATAAAAGCAGGCACGCCCGTCTATATCGTCAATCAACCGATCAAGGTCGGCTGGCATCAAGACACGCTGTATATCGAAATTCATCCGACCCTGGCCGAAACCGAGTCCGAAGACGAAAACGGAACCGTTCCCGAGCTGACCGAGGAAAGATACATGGCCAGCCTGGAGTTGGCGCTAAAATTGATTGAGCGCGCTAACAGCCAGCAAATGCCGGTTATCGATGGCGAGGCATTAAAAAAGGCCTTGCAACAGCACAACGGCATCCCTACTGCTATTTATAAACGCCCCGCCACGAGTCAGGAAGCCCCGGAGTCCCCTTAAAATTTTCCCAAAAAAAAAGCCCGCTGGGTAATCCCAACGGGCTTTTTCATGCTCCCAAAAATAATGACTTATTTCATCATTGATTTTTTGAACATACGATCCAGTTTACTGTTGGTGTCTTGCGCGTATTGAGCCGCACGGTTAGCAGCCGCTTCCGCGTCAGCAGCTTTTGCAGCTGCATCGGCAGCCGCGCGTTGTGCGCTAGCCGCATCGGATGATGCTTGTGAAACCTTGGAATTCAGACCATCAATTTGTGATTGCAGATTATCAATGTCTGAAGTGCTGGCGCAACCAACAGCCAAAGTAGCAGCCATAGCAATCATTGATAATTTAATTACTTTTTTCATATTATTTTTCCTTATTTTCAGAGTTGTTACTACATAAAGAGTACTTCCAGGTTAGAATTTTGCACTGTTTTTGAGTTTCTTTCCAGCTTTATTTTATCCTGACAATCGTCCCTTTATCTATCCATTGACTCAAGTGATCAATCTGCCTATTGGTTAAAGCAATACAACCATGAGTCCAATTCATCATCTTATGAATTTTCTCATCGGCCCGTCCCAAACCGTGAATACCTATGCGCCCGCCTAGCGGCGTATTTTGCGGAGGCACTTGATGATGCTTGTGCGCATATACGATGTTATTATAGGTGGCACGGTCTATCAACCCCTGTTCCATTGCCTTTTCGGCATCTTTCGCGGAAGGGTAGGTTAAACCAAAAAACCGCCTGAAAGCACTCTTCTCACCAATCCAGCCGATCCTGTAGTCCCCGTAAGGCGTAATATTGTCGCCCCGATGGTGCTTGAACCCGGCACCTCCCTGGCCGATCGCAATGTCATTCAGGGTATCAAGCGTCTGGTCCCCCTTTTTTACCTCAATCTTTAGCGCGCTCGTATCGACCAGCAGCCATATATCCTCAACTGCCGATACAACCGTAGCATAACAACTACAACACAGTAATAAATAAATTCGCCACATAAATAATCTACACTGGAATAAAGGTCACTTATACTTTAGCTTATCAAGATAATTCATAAGCATTAAGGTACAGCCATGCAAATAGAAACTATCACCACCCATCCTTATGACGACCAGAATCCAGGCACATCCGGGCTGCGAAAAAAAGTAAAAACATTTCAGCAACCGGGTTATCTGGAAAATTTTGTTCAGTCCATCTTCGATTCCCTGGACGACTTTGCCGGCAAAACGCTCGTACTGGGCGGTGACGGCCGCTATTTTAACCGAGCTGCCATACAAATCATCATTAAAATGGCGGCCGCCAATGGTTTTGGCGAACTGATCATCGGCCAGGGCGGTTTACTGTCCACCCCCGCCGCATCGCATCTGATCAGAAAGAACCAGGCATTCGGCGGCCTGGTTCTTTCCGCCAGCCACAATCCGGGCGGTCCCGATGAAGATTTCGGCATTAAATACAATGTCGCCAACGGCGGGCCCGCGCCGGAAAAATACACGGCGGCCTTCTATCAATGCAGCCAAGCCATCGACTGTTACAAAATTGCAGCCATGGCTGATATAGACCTGGACAGCATCGGCACGCAACAAGTCGGCGATATTAAAATCACGATTGTTGATCCTGTGACTGATTATGCCGAGCTGATGCAGTCTATTTTCGATTTCCCGTTATTGAAACAAAGCATCGGCTCCGGCTATATCCGCTTGTGCTTCGATGCCATGCACGCCATTACCGGCCCTTACGCCAAAAGAATACTCGAAGACATGCTCGGCGCCAAGCCCGGTTCTGTCATCAATGCCGAACCGCTAGAGGATTTTGGCGGCCATCATCCCGATCCCAACCTGGCGCATGCGCAGGAATTGGCGGCGAAAATGTTCGGTCCTGACGCGCCGACGTTCGGCGCGGCTTCCGATGGCGACGGTGATCGCAACATGATCATGGGCAGCCATATCTTCGTCACGCCCAGCGACAGCCTGGCCATTATGGCGGCCAACGCCCATCTTATTCCGGCCTATGCCAAGGGCTTAAGCGGCGTTGCGCGCTCCATGCCGACCAGCCAGGCCGTCGATCGGGTCGCGGCCAAATATGCTATTCCCTGCTATGAAACGCCGACCGGCTGGAAATTTTTCGGCAATCTGCTCGATGCGGGCAAGATCACGATCTGCGGCGAAGAAAGTTTCGGCACCGGCTCTGATCATGTCCGGGAAAAAGACGGTTTATGGGCCGTGCTGTTCTGGCTGAACCTGATCGCCAGAAAGCGTCAACCGGTTGCCGATATTGTCCATGACCACTGGCTGAAATTCGGCCGCGATATCTACAGCCGCCACGATTATGAAGCCGTGTCCAGCGACATCGCCAACGGCATTATCGAACATCTCAGGTCCCGGCTGCCGACACTGGCAGGCCAGGCGTTCGGTGAATACATCATTAAATACGCCGACGAATTCAGCTATCAGGACCCTATAGACAACAGCATCAGCCACAATCAGGGCATACGCATCGGCTTTGAAAACGGCTCGCGCATTGTCTTCCGCCTGTCAGGCACCGGCACGGTCGGCGCCACCTTAAGGATCTATCTGGAACGGTTCGAGGTCGATGCCGAAAAGCACGATCAGGATGCGCAAGCCGCGCTGGCCGATTTAATCGATCTCGCCGAACTGCTGTGCGAGATCAAAAAACGCACCGGCCGGGCCGAACCGACGGTCATTACCTGACAAAAGGCGAAGGGTGCGGGGTTCAAGCCCTGCACCTATAGCTCAATATCATGGGCAATGCCATGCATGAGGCAAATTAGCAGTACACCGGCCAGGATCAGGGTAATCTGCTGCAAGGAGGTCTTCATATCGGTCTTTTTGTGCAGCGACGGTATCAGGTCCGCGACCGCGATATAAATAAAGCTTGAAGCCGCCAAGGCCAGAAAATACGGCAGACTGTCATGCAAATCACCCAGGCTGAAATAGGCCAGCACTCCGCCCACCACTGTGGTCAGACTGGCCAGCACGTTATAGAGCAGCGCCTTGCCTTTGCTATAGCCGCTCTGCAATAAAATCGCGAAATCGCCGACTTCCTGCGGGATCTCGTGCGCGGCGACCGCCAGGCTGGTCACGATGCCCAGCTTCACGTCGGTCAGGAACGCGGCCGCGATCAAAACCCCATCGACAAAGTTGTGAATGCTGTCACCCAGGATGATCAATGTGCCGGCAGACTTGCCATGACCATGACTGTGCGCATGCCCATGATCATGCGCCTCTTCATCGCCGTGTGCCTCGCAACCGCCGCCGTAATGGCAATGCCGCCAGATCAGCAGTTTTTCCAGCACGAAAAAACCGAGCACGCCAGCCAGAATCGTCCCGGACAAGGGCTGAATCTGTTCCGGCCTGACATCCTCGAACGCATGAGGAATCAAGCCCCAGAAAGCGACGGCCAACAGCGCGCCAATGGCAAAACTGATGCCATGCGGCAAAACCGCTTCCCTATGCTTGTCCGGCATTAATAGAAAGACTGCGGCGGCCATCACGCTTAAAAGACCACCTATGGCGGTAAAAATAACAATAAATACCAATAAACTCACTACTTCAGTCTCTCCAGATTAATGTCGCCATACGTCCTGTCTCTTTATCCCGGCGATAAGAATAAAAACGCTCATGATCCGTGACGGTGCAGAAATGACCGCCATAGATATTATTTATGCCTAGTACGGCCAGATCGATACGGGCCAGCTGATAAATATCAGCCAACCATTTGCCGTTACCGCGCGCTTTAAACGCCGGCGCGAAAGCCGCTGCCTTTTCAATGAAAGCCTCACGCACTTCGGCACCGACCTCAAAACGCTCGGGCCCGATCGCAGGCCCCAACCAGACCAGCAGTTCCCGGCTGCGCATCGCCGCGACCGTATTGCCGATCACGCCGGACAGCAAGCCTCGCCAGCCGGCATGGATGGCCGCAATCTCGGTACCTTCGGTATTACAGACCAGCAGCGGCAAGCAATCGGCGGTCAGCACCGCGCAGACGATCCCCGGCTTATCGGTGTAGCTTGCATCGGCCTGTACCAGCGCCCGGATTCTTCCGGCGTCAATGGCATTATTGCTGTGTATTTGCTCCAGCCAGACAGGTTCGGCAGGCAGTTTCAGCATGGTTTTGATAATATGCCGATTCCGCTCGACCGCACCGGCCTGATCGCCGACATGGGTGGCCGGATTCAAACTGCTGAAGCCGCCGCCGCTGATGCCGCCGGTGCGCAATGTGGTCACGGCATGCACGCGGCCGGGGGCGGGCCAGTCCGGCTCCAGCCAGTGTTTATTGCTGGTCATTTTCGGATAACGCTTCAAGCAGACTGACCATGTCTTCGGGCAGGGGCTGCTCCCATTCCAGATATTCATCGGTGACCGGGTGCTGCAGTCCCAGTTTTGCCGCGTGCAGCGCCTGACGCTTAAAATTGCGCAATTCCAGTTCCAAGCGCTCACTGCAGTTAGGCGGCATTTGAAAGCGCCCGCCGTAAACCTGATCGCCGACCAACGGATAGCGGATATGCGCCATGTGCACGCGAATCTGATGGGTCCGGCCGGTTTCGAGTTTGACCCGGATCAAGGTATGGCCGGTAAAGCGCTGAATGACCCGGTAATGGGTCACGGCAAACTTGCCCGATTCCCTGACCGCGTAGCGTTTACGGTCGGTGGGATGCCGGCCGATCGGTTCCTCGACCGTGCCGCCGGCGGTCATGCGCCCGCGCGTAACGGCCAGGTATTCCCGGGTAATCTCGCGCTCCTGCAGTTGCTGCGCCAGGCTGTTGTGCGCCTGCAGGGTTTTGGCGATCATCAGCAGTCCGCTGGTATCCTTGTCGATCCGGTGAATAATGCCGGCGCGGGGCAAGGTCTCCAGATTCGGTTCATGATGCAGCAAAGCATTCAGCAAGGTGCCGTTCCAGTTCCCGACCGCCGGATGCACGACCAGTCCGGCCGGCTTGTTGACGATCAACAAGCTCTCGTCTTCGTAAACAATGTCCAAGGGAATTTCTTCAGGCTCGCAGGCAATCACCACTTCCGGTTCGGCATCCAGGGTTATTTCCTCGCCGCCCTCCAGCTTGTCCTTGGGCTTGAGCAACAAGCCGTTAACCTGCACGCGGCCTGATTTGATCCAGGTTTGCAATTTGCTGCGCGAATAATCGGCAAACAACTCCGCAAGCACCTGATCCAAACGCATACCGGCCAATTCTAAAGGCACTTCTGCCGTTAATCTGGTCATAACAAATTCTTCTGATTAACTCGATGTTAAGTTATACTCGCTGGTTATATGGTCATTTCAAGCACCGCGGCCATATCCTGCGAGAAAACCTCTAATATTACAACGTGTCGTTAGCACCATGCGATTAATTTTAATAAAATTTTTATTCATCGGCTGTTTAAGCCTGTCTATCGGGGGCTGCGAGACGCTTAAAGGCTTGACCGCCGGCGACGCTGCCGATACAACGGACGAATACGTGGACTGGAATGCCGAGAAATTTCGCACGGAGGCCAAGGCGGCCGTGGATGCCGGTAATTATGAAAAGGCCATCAAACTCTACGAGGCGCTGGAATCGCGCTATCCCTTTGGCGCAGAGGCGGCGCAAACCCAGTTGGATGTGGCTTATGCCTATTTCAAAGGAGATGATCCCGAAGCGGCAATCGCCGCCGCCGACCGCTTTATCAAGATCAACCCTAGAAGTCCCGGCGTCGATTATGCCTACTATTTGAAAGGACTGGTCAATTACAACCGCGGCATCGGCTTTATTGACCGTTTTCTGCCGACCGATACGTCGCAACGCGATCCGGGCAGCGCGCGCGATGCCTACGATAATTTTGCCGAACTGCTGCGCCGGTTTCCGGAAAGCAAATACGTACCCGATGCCAAACAGCGCATGATCGCGCTCAAAAACAACCTGGCCATGCATGAAGTCCACGTTGCCCGCTTTTACATGAAGCGCAAGGCTTATGTGGCCGCCGTCAACAGAGCGAATTACGTCGTGGAAAAATACCAGCGCACGCCCGCCGTTCCCTATGCGCTGCAAATCCTGCAGGAAGCCTATACGGCGCTTCAGATGACCGAACTTGCCGCGGATACGGCCCGAATTTACGAAATGAATTATCCGGACGGCCCGCCGGTGCCCGAACATAAAAGTTCCACGTTATCCCACAAAATCTGGGATTTCATCGGCCTGGAAAAATAACGATGGGACCCGCGTTTAAAGCGCAGGCCTGGAAGGCGGGTTATCCTCTAATACTCGCCTTTTTAGGAATGGGCATAAAATAAGACCCGCAAGAGGCAGGATTTCTGTTCATGTTCAATGACTGCATGGACAGGAAATGATCCCGTCATTTCTCTGCATTCACCCCATCCATGGTGCTCATGCAGTCGTGCTCACGCCCCTTACCTACATCCCTGTAGGCAAAGCTTCCGCTCCTGCTCACGCCCCTTACCTACATCCCTGTAGGCAAAGCTTCCGCTCCTGCTCACGCCCCTTACCTACATCCCTGTAGGCAAAGCTTCCGCTCCTGCTCACGCCCCTTGCCTACATCCCTGTAGGCAAAGCTTCCGCTCCTGCTCACGCCCCTTGCCTACATCCCTGTAGGCAAAGCTTCCGCTCCTGCTCACGCCCCTTGCCTACATCCCTGTAGGCAAAGCTTCCGCTCCTGCTCACGCCCCTTGCCTACATCCCTGTAGGCAACGCCGGGGATGGTCGGCAAGACAAGCCGGTTGCGGGAATTATAAAACTCCCGTTCCTTTTCATCTAACCTTTATTTTACCCTCGAGTTCTACTATTTTATCCTCGAGTTCTGCCTGGCTCATATGCCGCACATCCTCGCCCTTGACCATGTAGATAATGTTTTCGCAGATGTTGACCGAATGATCGCCGATTCTTTCAAGCGACCTGGCCGTCCACAGAACATCCAGCGTGCGCGTGATGTTTCTCGGGTCTTCCATCATGCGCGTGATCAATTGCCGGATAATGCTGCCGTATTCACGGTCGA
The DNA here is from genome assembly GCF_000383855.1 of Methylobacter marinus A45. GTDB lineage: Bacteria > Pseudomonadota > Gammaproteobacteria > Methylococcales > Methylomonadaceae > Methylobacter > Methylobacter marinus. The sequence continues at coordinate 2,262,186 of NZ_KB912877.1, read as the reverse complement.
CATATTCATCTCTCCCGGTAATAGCCGTCACGTCCTCGATGCTCATCCGTGCAAAGGCATCCAAGGCGCCATGCAGCATCTCCTTGACCAGATCGGCCATATGCTGCAGTTCATAATACTGCTCATGTTTACCTTCAGTATCCGATAGACGCATCGCCATTTCGGCAATGCGCTCGGCCATGTCGCCGACTCTTTCCAGCTCGTTAATGGTTTTGATGACCGTGATCAACAACCGTAGATCGAATGCCGCCGGCTGTCTCAGTGCCAGGATCTGCATGCATTCCTGATCGATGAGCATTTCCAGCGCGTCGACCTGATTATCCTGCTTGATGACCAATTCAGCCATTTCCGTATCGCCGGTCATGAAGGCTTCTACCGCTTGCGCTATCTGCTGCTCGACCAGCCCGCCCATCGTTAATACATTATTGCGGATGTCTTCCAGTTCTTTATTGAACTGCCCTGAAATATGTTGCCCAATTTTACTGTTATCCATGATTCTCTCCCGGTTTAACCATACCTTCCGGTAATGTAATCTTCTGTCTGTTTCTTTTTGGGATTGGTAAACAGCTCGCTGGTATGTCCCATCTCGATCAATTCGCCCATGTACATAAAAGCCGTGTAATCCGAAACGCGTGCCGCCTGCTGCATATTGTGCGTCACGATAACAATGGTGTATTTTTCTTTCAGTTCATTGATCAGCTCTTCAATTTTCAAGGTTGAGATCGGGTCCAGGGCCGATGCCGGCTCATCCAGCAACAACACTTCAGGCTCGATGGCAATGGCTCTGGCAATGACCAGTCGTTGCTGCTGGCCGCCCGACAATCCCAGGGCATTATCATTCAGGCGGTCTTTGACCTCGTCCCAGATGGCCGCGCCGCGCAAGGCGTTCTCGACCGTTTCCTCCAGGGTGCGCTTGTCGTTGATGCCCTGAATCCTGAGTCCATAGGCAACATTTTCAAAGATCGACTTGGGAAAAGGATTGGGCTTTTGAAACACCATGCCTACGCGTCTGCGCAAAGCCGCGACATTAACCGACCTGTTATAGATATCTTCATTTTCGAGCAGAATTTTACCTTCGATCCTGACATTATCGACCAGATCGTTCATGCGGTTGATGCAGCGCAGCAGCGTGGATTTGCCGCAACCGCTAGGGCCGATATAGGCGGTTACCTTTTTCTTGGGCATTTCCATATTGATGCCGTGCAAGGCCTGCTTTTCGCCATAGAACAGTTTCAAGTTTTCTATTTTGATACAGACTTCCTGCCGGCCCTGCGATTTTGCCTGACTGCGTAAAATGGAATCCATATCGATTGCGTGAGTTCGTACGTTTTGTGTTGCCATTCTTGATTAACCTTCCAGTGCCCGGTATTTTTCGCGCAAGTGATTTCTGATTTGAACCGCCGCCAGATTAAGTCCGATGATGACTATGACCAGCAGCAATGATGTGGCGTAAACCAAAGGCCTGGCCGCCTCTACGTTCGGGCTTTGAAAACCGACATCATAAATATGAAATCCCAAATGCATAAATTTTCTGTCCAAATGTAAAAAAGGGAAATTGCCATCCAACGGTAATGACGGCGCCAGCTTGACCACCCCGACCAGCATCAAGGGCGCCACTTCGCCGGCCGCCCGCGCGACGGCCAGAATCAGGCCGGTCATCATGGCCGGACTGGCCATCGGCAATACCGTGCGCCACAGCGTCTCCAGCTTGGTCGCGCCCAGAGCCAGACTGCCTTCGCGTATCGACTTGGGGATACGCGCCAGGCCTTCCTCGGTAGAGACGATCACTACCGGCAACGTCAACAGCGCCAGCGTGATAGAGGCCCACAGCAGTCCCGGCGTACCGAAAACCGGCGCGGGCGCCGCTTCAGGATAAAACAGCCGGTCGATGTTGCCGCCGACGATATAGACGAAAAAACCCAGGCCGAAGACGCCGTAAACGACCGAAGGCACCCCGGCCAGGTTGTTTACGGCAATCCTGATCAGCCGCGTCATGAAGCCCTGTTTGGCGTATTCGCGCAAATACACGGCGGCAATCACGCCAAACGGCGTCACGATAATCGACATGATGATCACCATCATGACCGTGCCGAAAATCGCCGGAAAAATACCGCCTTCGGTATTGGCCTCGCGCGGACTGTCAGTTAAGAACTCGATCAGCTTGCGGCCATAGTGAACGGTTTTATCGCCTAGGCTCATGGCATTCGGCCGATACAGCCTGACCACTTTGTCCAGCGGTATTTCAAGCTCCTTGCCGCTTGCGGTTCTCGCCACCAGGCTATCGCGCCGGATTTGCCGGTACAGTTCGCCCAATTGCTCCTGATAGCGTTCATAGTCGGCCTCATAGTCCGCTTTTTCGGCCGCGATCCGTTTCTCCGCCGCCGGCTCCCAACGGTTTTCCAGTTCGAAGCGCTTCTGTTTAAGCCTTAAGCGCTCCAGGCCATAGTTGATGGCGCCGATTTCTTTTTTCTCGATCCGCGTTATCTCCTTGAAGATCGCCGCGGCCGCCGCTATTCTCTCCTGCACGACGGGCAACGCCTGCTCGCCGGCAGCGATCGTGTTGCCGCCTTCCTTAACGGCAATCAGATAACCATAAAAATTGCCCCATTCCCGACGCTCCAGAACGATGATGTCGGCGGGGAAACGCTGGCGCTGGATATTGCGCTCCCGTATCCAGCGGAAGTCGGCGCCGGTCAGGTCACGGTTGCCGGTCTTGATCAGGTATTGCACCAGCGTGTCTTCATCTTCCGCCATGTCATAGCCGGCCGCTTTTGCCATGGCGGCGCCGGTGACACTGGTATCGGTGATCTGGCCGACCAAGGTTTCGGGCTGCCCGCCCTGTTCCTGATAGACGAACTCGGCTACCTGGAACGGCCAGAAGTGCCCGCCCCCTTTGACAGTCACCAGGCCCAGCAAGCCGACGACAAAAATAAGGCAGATACTGACCGCTCCCGCATTGAGCCATATCCACGGCGACCCGCTTTTAAACCATTGCTTGATCATAACGAACTGTATTTTTCACGTAAGCGCTGGCGAATGATCTCGGCCAGCGTGTTAACAATAAAGGTGAACAGAAACAATACCAATGCCGCCAAAAACAGGACCCGGTAGTGTGTGCTGTTGACTTCCGCTTCCGGCATTTCGACGGCAATATTGGCCGATAACGTGCGCATGCCTTGAAAGACGCTTAAATCCATGACCGGCGTATTGCCCGTCGCCATCAAGACAATCATGGTCTCGCCGACGGCCCGTCCCAACCCGATCATGATCGCCGAAAATATGCCGGGACTGGCCGTCAACAGCACCACCCTGATCATGGTCTGCCAAGGCGTGGCGCCCAAGGCCAGGGAGCCGACCGTCAAATGTTTCGGGACGCTGAAAATGGCGTCCTCGGCAATCGAAAAAATCGTCGGGATCACGGCGAACCCCATTGCCACGCCGACCACCAGGGCATTGCGCTGGTCATAACCAATGCCCAGTTCGGCTTTAAGCCACTCGCGCAGACTGCCGTTGAACAATAACGCTTCCAGCGGTTCGCTGACCGCAAAAGCCAGCCAACCGCTTAATAAAATGACCGGTATCAGCAACGCCGCGTCCCAGCCTTCCGGTACTTGTTGCCGTATGGTTTCGGGCAGATTATGCCAGAACGCGGCAAACAGCATCACGGCCAGCGGCACCAGCATAAACAACGCAAACAGCCCCGCCAGGTGCGTCTCAATAAAAGGCGCCAGCCAGAGACCCGCCAGAAAGCCCAGAATAACGGTCGGCAACGCGCCCATCATTTCGATGCTCGGCTTGACGTAGCGGCGCATGGCCGGCGCCATGAAGTAGGCGGTATAAATAGCCCCCATCAATGCCAACGGCACGGCAAACAGCATCGAATAAAACGCCGCCTTCAGTGTGCCGAACACCAGCGGCACCAGGCTGTATTTAGGTTCAAAATCATTGCTTGCCGAAGAAGACTGCCAGATATAATTGGGCTTCTGATAGCTTTCGTACCAGACTTCCTGCCAAAACACCTGCATCGAAACTTCCGGATGCTCATTATCAACATGCCAGAAATGCACCGAGCCATCCCCGGATTGCACCAGAAAGGCATTGGCCTTCGGCGCCAACGTTGCCGCGACAGCCCCCGGCTCACCGATCGTTTCTTTAACCAGCTCTCGTTCGGCCGTTGAATGATAAATGCCGACCACGCTATCGGCGTCCAGCGTCATAAAACCTTTACGGCGCTGCTCGGCATGGATGCCAATAACGGGGCTGTTGGACACTTTAAATGATCTGATTTTTTGCAGTGCGGGACGATTTAACTCGTCCCTGACCTGGCTCCATTGCGATACCAGGCCGCTGGAATCGCCAATCAGCAAGGACAGATCTCCATTTAAAAAGGCGAGGCTGGTAATTTTTTCTCCCACCGCCACGACATTCTGATGCTGTCGGATAACCGGATGGCTTTTATTGCTGATATCAAAGAAACTCAGGCGCCCATCGCTGCTGACCAGGTATAGGTTACGCTGATCCTCATCGATAATCATATCGGTCAGGTTATAGACCGGCATGTCCAATACGGCATCCGTGCGCTCCAGTCCTGCCTCCTCGTCGAATAAGGATTCCTGTTTCTCAAAGCTGACCAAGCGGATCTTATTGCCGGCCTTGGCTACAATTGTGGCTTCGTCATTGGCCTGCACGGCGATTTTTTCCACGGCGGCCCCGGTATCGTCCACCACTAACGGTGTCTCGCCCAATGGAAAGGCCAGTGAGGGCGTGATGACCCGCTCGCCATTCGGATAGGTTTGTTTATATTGCTGCTTTACGATGAGCGCCCGGCCGTTCGACAACCCGTAGACAACCACACCTTCGGCCGGATCGCCTTGGCCAAAACTGGTGACAGTCGTCCCTGCCGGTATCGGTACCGTCTCGGTTGACACCGTCTTGCCCGTTGCCGCTTCAAAAAACACGACCTGTCCGCTATCGGTAAATCGGGCGGCCACTTCATTCTGCTCTTCCATCGCCAGCAGCACGGTACTGCCCGGCATTTTCCCCGGCACCTCGTAGTGCGCGACGGATTCCGCTGTCGCCGGCATAAACAAGGGAAACACCGAATACAACAAGAAGAAAAAAATCAGTGCGATAGCGACAATGACGCCCAGTCCTCCCACTATGACGCCATAGCGGGCCAAATGGTCTTTTAGCAGTCGCCATTGAAAGTAATAACCGCCGGCATGAATTTGGGTGCCCGCGGATTGAAAATTTAAATTGGTTTCAGACATGCCGACATTTTGTAAATTAGTAGGACAGTGATAAAAAACAAAAAAAGGCCGAGATTCGTATAACAAATCTCAGCCACCTTTTGTCCGGATTAACCTCTGAGTACCGAGAGGAGGAGAAGCGAGCATTAATCCAGCTCAACATCCTTGTTTATGCATCCCTGCACAACAGTTAAAGCCCTTTCCACAACTTTTCCATAATCAGGGACCCTTATTGAATGACCGCCAGCGCTTTCTCAACGACTTTAGCAGGTAAAGGGATATAACCGTCTTTTATAACAGCCTGCTGGCCTTCTTTTGATAAAACCATTTTCATAAACTCATTTTCCAATGGCGCCAACGGCTGGTTGGGTTTTTTATTCACATAAACATACAGGTAGCGTGCTAAAGGATAAGTGCCTGACAGCGTATTTTCCGGAGTCGCATCAATAAAGGCCTTGCCGGCATCCTTCGCCAGCGGCACGGATCTCACGCCTGACGTGGTATAACCCATGCCGGAATAACCAATGCCATTCACCGATGTGGTCACCGCTTGAACCACCGAAGCGGAACCGGGCTGCTCATTGACGTTATCTTTAAAATCGCCTTTGCACAGCGCTTTTTCCTTGAAAAAACCGTAAGTACCGGAAACCGAGTTACGTCCGTATAACTGCAGGGGTTTGCCCTGCCATGAGCCATCCAGCCCCGCTTCGCCCCAGGTCGTGATGTCTTTTTCATAGCCGCATTTGCGGGTCGGCGAAAAGATCGCATCAACCTGGGCCAGTGTCAGCCCTTTAATCGGATTGTCTTTATTGACAAACACAGCCAGGGCATCGATCGCCACAGGCACCGCGGTTGGTTTGTATCCGAATTTGCTTTCAAAGGCATCAATCTCGTCATCCTTCATTTTACGGCTCATAGGTCCGATATTTGAGGTACCTTCGGTTAACGCCGGAGGCGCGGTGGAAGACCCCGCCGCCTGAATCTGAATGTTGACGTTCGGGTAATTGCGGTTAAATTCCTCGGCCCACAGGGTCATCAAATTTGCCAGCGTGTCGGAGCCGACGCTGGACAGATTACCTGAAATACCGCTGGCTTTTTGATACGCCGGAATATCCGCGTCAACCGTCTGCGCGGCCAACGCATGACTGCTGACTAACGAGACGGAAACCACCCCCATTGCTGTAACTAACCGCTTTATTCTAAATAATAATTTCATAACCAGCCTTTACTGAAGTAATTTAACTTGCAAGCATTATGCAAACAAAACATGACAAGAATATGACAATCCACATATTTTCTTGTCTATGCGATCAGCAGACGTCGGGCAAATCCCGCGCGTACGTAATCGACAACAGTTCCGCGCTGCCCGTGCGCAAGTGCTGCCAGTCGCAAGCTAGCGCGAGCCTCGCCAGGGCGGCCGTCGGCAGTAATTTATCCGCGTCTGGCACGGCCGCACGTCCTGCCAGATCAATCAGCAGCGCTTCCAATTCCGGATTATGGCCAACCAGCAGAACCCGCCGCGCCCTGGCCGGACATCCGGTAAGCGCGGCCTTCAGCCCCGCAAGGCCCTGCTCATACAAACGCTTATCCTGATGGATGGCCTGAACCGCCAAGCCGGCTTCGGCACAGACGATTTCCGCCGTCGCAACGGCTCTTAACGCCGGCGAACTTACGATGAAATCAGGCCTCAGTTGTTGCAGCTTCATCCAGGCACCCATCCGCCGGGCGGCGCGCTTCCCTCTTTTATTCAGCGGCCGATCGAAATCATCGGCATCGACATGCCAGTCCGATTTTGCATGCCTTAACAGCCATAATTCTCTGTTCATGCTTAACTTGACCTGTTTACGATTAAAAGAAAGCCTGTCATCAAATAGTAATACGGTATTGGTAAGCTTGATAGGCTTATGGCAGACGTTCCTGAGTTTATTACCCTTTTTACCCTATGTCCCTACAGTTTGACTTACCGATAAAACTAACGACGGAAAAGTTTATCGCTCAATTAAGCGATAAAGTCGCTTTGAAACAGGTCAGCCGTCAATATACTCTCAAGACCTATTTCGACAGCTTCGACTGGCGACTCCATGGCCATGGCATCACCTGCGAGCTTAATCAATCCCGGTCCTCGTCAAGGCTGGTGTTAAGACATCTTAAAACCGGCCAGATCATCGCCGAAGAGGAACTCGATAGCGTACCCGCTTTCAGCAAACAATTGAAACCGGGAAAAATACGCAGCGTGCTCGAACCGGTACTGGAGATGCGTGCCCTGCTGTCTGTCTGCAAACTGGATTATCAGTGTTACCGGTTCAACATCATCAATAAAAACGAGGAAACCATTCTGCGCCTCTTCCTTGAAGAACATGAACTGTACAATAGCCGTGTTTCATTGCAGTCGGTAGCGGGCCATGACCATGCCAGCACGAAAATCAGCAAGTTTCTGACCTCCAAACTTAACCTGCGGCCTTCCGAAACGCTTCTGCTGGCTGCCCTCAAACTGCAAGGGATTAAACCTAAGGCCTACACCTCAAAGCTGACGATTCACCTGGACCCGGACATGCGCGCCGATATTGCCGGCAAATTCATCTACAGCCACCTGCTGAAAACCATCAAGGACAACGAGCATGGCGTCATTGCCGATACAGACAGCGAATTTCTGCATGATTACCGCATCGCCGTGCGTAAAACCCGCTCCGGCCTCAGTCAGATCAAAGGCATACTGCCCGAGTCTGTCAGCGCCTATTATGCCGGCTTTTTTTGCTGGCTCGGGCAGGTTACAAGCCAGACCCGTGATTTGGACGTCTATCTGTTAAATTTTGAACACTATAAAGACAGCCTGCCGGCTACAATCCGGAATGACCTGGATCCTTTACATGAATTGCTCCAGGCCAAGCAGCAAAAAGCTCAAAAAGAACTGGCGGCCAAACTCAAATCCAAAAAGTACTTAAGCACATTAGCCGAATGGGAACAGTACCTGAAAGAACCGGTTGCCAAAAAGCCGCCACACCCTAATGCCAGGCGTCCCGTTAAAGAACTGGCCGACCTCAGGCTACGGAAAATTTACCACCGCATCCTGCAAAAAGGCGAAACCATTACCGACCAATCTCCGGCGCAAGCGCTGCATGAGCTGAGAAAAACCTGCAAGAAACTGCGCTATTTAATGGAGTTTTTTCAATCCCTTTATCCTGAAGACCGGATCAAGCCTTTCATTAAATCCCTGAAAGCACTCCAGAAAGCGCTAGGCGAATTTCAGGACTGCGAAGTGCAGGCCGATGCACTGAAACTGTTTCGCGAGGAAATGCTGGCCGCCTCTGTATCAGCCAATACCGCGCTGGCGATGGATCTTTTGATTGAGCATCTGAATGTACGTCAGCGCCAGGCCCGCCATGATTTCAGCGAGCAATTCACCGCTTTCAGACAGCCCAAGAACCGCGCGGCTTTTAAGTCGCTGTTTGACGCCAAGTCCTGAATCCGCGGCCATGCGACAGGTCCGTCGCACCACTCTGACCGGTTAAGCCGCCAGTCAGGCCGGACACGTGTCCGGCCTGACTGCGTGCTATTCCGCGTCCCCGACCGGGGCGGCAAAGGCATCCGAAACCAGTTCCCGGACATTATCCCCGGTCAACGCGTTCAGGAAAGCTTCCAGCTCATCCATTTCCTGCGCCGTCAGATGCAACGGTTTGATCAAAGGATCGAGATTTTCATTGGCGATGCCGCCGCGATTATAAAATTCAATCACCTGCCGCAATGTCTGGAAAAAGCCGTTATGCATATACGGCGCGGTCAGGCTGACATTGCGCAACGACGGGGTTTTGTATTTCCAGCGATCGGCGGGATCCTGCGTGACTTCATAACGGCCGAGGTCGTTGGGCCTGGCTGCGGAAACCTCGTCGATCAACTGTGCCGCGACATCCAGGTAAACGCCCGGCGCCACCTGCACGCGCTGGCTGTCTTCGGTTTTGCCCATCGCGACGGCATAACCGATGCCGGTGTTATGCAAATCGTTATCGGTAAACAAGGCATGCTCCGAGGTGACGGCATGGCAGCTGGAACAATTGGCCTTACCGGTAAAGAGCTTGAACCCGCGCTGCGCCCTGGTATCGAGCGCCCGCCGATCCTTGCCGTAAAACCAACGGTCGAAAGGCGAATTCGCCGAGTTCAGGGTTCGCTCATAACTGGCGATCGCCATGCCCAGGCTTTCCATATCCGGCCCCTTGCCAAAGATTTTTTGAAACAGATCGTTGTAATCGCCGGTGTTTTTGATTTTGTCGAGCACGTAGCCGATGGACGGATTGGCCATTTCATTATGTGCCAGCAGCGGCATCCAGACCTGTTGCTCCAGCGTGTTTTCGCGCCCGTCATGAAACAGCGTCCGCGCGTATGCACTGTTATAGATTGTCGGCGCATTACGCCTGACCGTTCGCCCTTCCACGCCGACGGCCGTGGCCATTTCATTGCTGGCAAAACCCTGCTCCGGAATATGGCACATGGCGCAGGAAAACGTGTTGTTGAGCGACAGGCGGCGGTCATAAAACAGTTTGCGGCCCAGATCGACCTTGTCGGCGGTCAACGGATTATTGTCCGGCACGGGCACGGCGGGCAGCCCCAAAGGCGGCTGCCGCACGGTCTTCATCAGGTCAGCCGGCCGGCCGTTGCGGTCGGTCAGGGCCATCGAATGGGTTTCATAATCACTGTGCTCGTAACGGCTTTTGTTGTCGCCGGCGGCATACAATGCTTCCGAATCGACCGAGACGGCCTGGATCTCGGGCTTTTTTTCCGCCAGCAGCACGGTCTTGATGTCATTGATCAGGATATCGGGCTGCAAAAACGAGACGCTGTAAATATTGCGCAGCTGTTTGTCCTTGTCGATCAGATAAACGCGCAGAAGATGCGAGAACGTGCCGGTAAAGCGGCCTTGATCGTCATACACTTTTTCGATGGTTTGCTTGTACTGGTCCAGTATCGGTTGCAACTGCCGCTCCGAGCGCGTGGTCAGAAACAGCCATTCGACGCCCTGTCCCTGGAACCCTTGGCCGTACTGCTTCATCATGGCCGGCGTATCGTGCTCGGGATTGAAGCTTAAGGTCAACAGCCGTACCTGTCCGGCCAGCTCCGGCTCTTTTTTCAGGCGGTTTTTGATTTTGTGCAGGACCGCGGTCGCCAGCGGGCAACCGTTAACATCGCTGCAGGTGGCATAGATAAAGCTCAGCAGCACAGCCTTGTCGCCCATTAAACCGTGCAGTGTGACATCGTTGCCTTCGGTGTCCAGCACGGCGCCGTCGGCGGCCAAACCCATCGCCGGCAACCGGTACGTGCCCGGTTCCGGCGGAGTAAATTCAAGGCGCTCATAGGACGGGGCGGGCGCCGGGACTTGAGCGCCGGAATCGGCATAGCCGGTGGCTATGAACAAACAGAGTAACAACAATAACTTGATGGGATAGGAACCGTTCATGAGTCACTTCCGGTCAGAAAACTGAAAAGGGCGGCCGGTCGGCCGCCCCCTGGTATTGATCACTGGCTTGATGCGGTTTTATAAAGCGAGTAGGCGCCGAACTTCATCTGATGGGCCCGGCCCAGTTTTTCCTTGATGAAATCGATTGCGAATTGTTCTTTCAGCTGTTTGCCGTCCCAGTGATAGGCTTTGAAGAACTGCTCGTTTTCAGCGCCTTTTTTGTCCCAGTTGGCCAACAGCGAGGACGTGTAATAAAGGCGTTTGCCGTCCCAGCTCGAGGATACCATGTTGACCTGGGAACCGATTTTCTGCTCATACACCTGTTTCGGCTTGAACGGATCGCTGATATCGAACAGGCGGGTCTTGCCGTCCATGAAGGTATTGACCCAGAGCCTTTTGTCGTCGCTGGAAATGGAGATATCGACCGGCAACGGGATTTTCGACGGATCGCCGATGTCAGCGACTTCCTTGGCCTGCCATTCGCCGCCCTTGTCTTCGTAAACCAGCCAGATCTTCGAGGTCAGCGCGGTGGTGCTGAAGCAGTAATTGTGAGTCGGCTCCCAGGCACAGCGAATTTCCAGCGGCGCGCCCGGCACGTCAAAGACTTTTTTCGGCTGCCGCGCGTGCAGGTCCCATTGCACCATCGTGTTGCCGAAGCGTTTCATCGCTTCCTTGTCGCCGAGCATTTTGCCGAAATCCATCATGTAATTCGACCAGCCCGTAAACGATGACGTCAACATCAGATTGCGCCGAGGCAGCACGCGTACATCATAGTTGTAGCCGTCGGCGTATTTGCCGGTTTTGATGGCGCCCTGCAGATTGCTGTCGGTCGGCAGCCAATAGGTCGCGACATAATCGCCTTCATTGGTGTATTCAACCAGCGCCGTGCGGCCACCGTGGTCTTTATTATTGGAAAGGCCCGTGATGATCATGCGGCCCGGCAACGCATAGGTCGAATGCGGTCCCACCACGCCGCCGCTTTTGGCGACAAAATCGGTAATGGTCTTGACCAGTTTGGGCTTGGCCGGATCGCTGTGCACGTCAAAGACAAAAATCTTATTGGTATCGAGCGTGCCGGCCCATAAATAGCGGCGGTCGTCGGTAAAGTCGGAATGATGCGCCTCATTGCGGCCGCCCACGGAAACGCTGTGGATGACCTTGCCGTAAGTCTTCGACTTGGGATTGACATCGACGGTCACCATCTTGTCCTGCTCATCGCCCACGCCTTCCATACCTAAGGTCCAGACATAAACCACATCCTCCTGGCCGGTAATCTTGACCATGTAAGGCGATTGGCAGGTCTCGTCGGCCTGCGCGGCGGTGATGCCGGCCAAACCGAGCGTGGATGCGGTAAAGGCGCACGCCGTCATGAAGCGGTTCAGCCGCTGTTTGTTCGATTTCATAATTACTCCTATTCGTTTTCGGCCGTGGTTGGGTCGATCACGGTTTTAACCTGGGAAATCCGGTTGGCCGGGAATCCGCCTTTTTCGGCATGGGTTCTGAGCGTCGCTTCATCGGGCGCGATATAGACGCAATACACTTTATCGTCGGTCACATAGCTCTCAAGCCACTGTATCTGGGGGCCCATGTCTCGCAAAATGCCGCACGATTTTTGCGAGATGCCTTGCAGTTCCTGGGGACTTAACGCGCCGGCACCGGGTATCTCCCGTTCGATAATGTATTTGGGCATACAACTTCTCCTATTGGATTAATAAATAGATGACTGGTCGTCTCTATTTTGGTGACAAAAAAAATCAGGCCTTGAAAAAATCCTCCAACAATTCCTGACAACATTGCTTCAGCGGCGCCGAAGACTTTTCTATCTTCATCCTTAACAAAGCGCCCTGCCAGGCATTGACCAGCAAATCGGCCATGTCGGCGGCCGATTTATCGGTTCTGACCGTGCCTTGCCGTTGCGCTTGTTCCAATCCTGTCTGTAATAAATCCCGGTACCGGCCGACGGCGCTTTGCAGCGAGGCCCGGCAGATTTCGCTGGTATCGCCGATCTCCCCCATCAGGTTGCCGAGCAGGCAGCCGCCCTTGAAGTCCGCTTGTTCCAGTTCGCTGATCAATTCAGCAAAATAGCGTCGCAACGCGGTCAAGGCGTCCATGTCCGGATTCCGCAGATGGCCGCTTAATTGCTCGATAAACGGGTTGATGTAGTGTTGGATGACGGCCGCGCCGAATGCTTCCTTGCTGCCGAAATAATTGTAGAAAGAGCCCTTGGGGATTTGCACGGCATCAAGGATTTCCTTCAGGCCGGTGCCATGGTAGCCTTGCTCCATCAACAGCGTGACGCCCTGACTGAGCAGATTTTCCCGATTGATCTGTTTTTGGGTGATTTTTGCCATGGCGAAAATAATACGACCGGTTGTCTTGACTTGTCAAACGGTATCTTTTACCGGTCTCAGCGGAAAAGCGTGTGATATGCCTTATTCGAATTAGGTGATATGCCACAAAAAAAATCCGAATGCGCCAGAGTAATCGGCGCAAACCCTGATGATCAGCGGGTTTAAATCAGGCAAAACAGATATATCCAGCATTCTCCATGCCAAACAGAGCGGCATATTGTCGCGCGGCAATATGACACACGACAGCGCCGTATTAAGCCGCTAGACTTTGTCCCACTTTATATCTGTACTCAACAACAGAGTTATTAATCCTTACCTCACGCTAATGCGGGCAGCCGGGATCGCCCGCATTTCTTTTAAAAAAATGGAGGTTATTAATGAAACGTAGCGAACCCTCTCATGCGGCCAACCAGGTCAACTATCAGGAGCTGATCCGGCAAACCGCCATCCATGAAGCAGGCCATGCCGTGGCGATTTATCTGGGCAACCGGCAAAAATTGCTGCCGCCGGTGTTCTTTCAGATTGTCGTTAAAAAACTGGCCACTGATTCCCCCCGGTATTTATCAGCATTCCAGGCCTGTGGCACGGCCAAGGTGGAAGGCGGCCGCCTGATACATACCTTGCCTTCAACAATTGAAGAGGCGACACATGATTTTTCCCCGGAGCAAAAACAAGCCTATCAACAGGCTTTTGAAGCCGATATTGTCAATCTGCTCGTAGGGCCGCTGGCTGAAGCCCGATACATCGCCTGGCGCGATGATGAAGTGATTAATGCCCGTTTAGTTAACCTGAATGCGCTGCGCTATTACGGCGGCACTTCGGACCTGGATCTGGCCGGCGAGTATCTTGAATGCTTTATCGCGGGCCGGGAACAGCGCGAAAACAAAATCGGCGGACTTTTCATGGAGGCTTTCGCATTTATCAACGATGCCTCGAACTGGCGGGCCATCACTGTTCTGGCGGATTATATTCTGGCCAGCCCGAAAACGATCATCGAGTGCGAAGAAGTCATGGCGTTGCTGGACGGTTATTTTATCTGAGCCCTTTGATGGCCATGGGTTGGATTAGCACTAGGCATAATCCCGTGCGCCGAACAATGCCGTACCGATCCTGACGATCGTAGCCCCTTCCGCAATCGCGGCCTCCAGATCGCCGGTCATGCCGAATGAAAACGTATCCAACTCCGGCCTGTTAAGTGCCGCCACAGCCTGATAAAGCGCCTTGTAAGGCTCGCGCTGCCGCTCGAAATCCTCCTCGGGCGCGGGAATGGCCATGACCCCGCGCAGCCTCAAACGCGGCAATCGCGCGACCTGCCCGCACATCTCCGGCAGTTCGGCCAGGGTGATGCCGGACTTGCTGGCCTCACCGCTGATATTCACCTGCAGACAGATATTGAGCGGCGGCAGTCGCGCCGGACGCTGTTCGTTTAATCGTTGCGCGATTTTCAACTTATCGACACTGTGAACCCAATCGAAATGCGCGGCGATAGGCTTGGTTTTATTGGACTGGATGGGGCCGATGAAATGCCAGGTAATGTCAAAAGCCCCCAGTTCCTGTTGTTTCCTCAACGCTTCCTGCAGATAACTTTCGCCGAAATGACGCTGCCCGGCTTGATAAGCGGCGGCAATGTCATCCGCCGGCTTGGTTTTACTGACCGCCAGCAATAAAACCGATCCGGGTATGCGGTGATGGGCGTGCTCGGCCTGGCTGATCCGTGTCTGTATCTGTTTGAGTCGCTCGGCAATCATGATCCGTGGTATTTAAAAATGCTTTACGGGTTATTAAACAACACGGCTTTAAAAAAGCAAAGACTTGAACTATGGTATAGAGATGATTTTTATTTAAACGCCTCAAGAGGACATTATGGATATTGCCGAGTTATTGGCCTTTTCAGTTAAAAACAATGCATCGGATTTACATCTGTCGGCCGGACTGCCGCCCATGATACGGGTCGATGGCGATATCCGCCGCATCAACATTCCGGCCCTGGAGCATAAAGAGGTGCATGCGCTGATTTATGACATCATGAACGACAAGCAGCGCCGCGATTATGAAGAATTCCTGGAAACCGATTTCTCTTTTGACCTGCCCGGCATTGCCCGGTTTCGTGTCAACGCGTTCAATCAGGAACGCGGCGCGGCCGGCGTGTTCAGAACCATTCCGTCCAAGGTCTTGAGCCTGGAGGACTTGAAGGCACCCAAGTTCTTTGAGGAAGTGACGCGCAAACCGCGCGGCCTGGTTTTGGTGACGGGGCCTACCGGCTCGGGCAAATCGACGACGCTGGCGGCCATGATCAATCATATCAACTGTAATGACTATGCCCATATCCTGACCGTTGAAGACCCGATCGAATTCGTGCACGAAAGTCAGAAATGCCTGATCAACCAGCGTGAGGTGCACCGCGATACGCACGGCTTCAACGAAGCATTGCGCTCGGCCTTGCGTGAAGATCCCGATATTATTCTGGTCGGCGAGATGCGGGACCTGGAAACGATCCGGCTGGCGCTGACCGCGGCCGAAACCGGTCACCTGGTATTCGGCACCCTGCACACTACCTCTGCCGCCAAAACCATCGACCGTATCATCGACGTGTTCCCGGCTGCCGAGAAAGACATGATCCGCTCGATGCTGTCCGAATCGCTGCAGGCGGTTATCTCGCAAACCCTGCTCAAGAAAATCGGCGGCGGCCGTGTTGCCGCGCATGAAATCATGGTCGGCACGCCCGCGATCCGAAACCTGATCCGTGAAGCCAAGGTCGCGCAAATGTATTCGGCCATACAGACGGGCCGGAAAGACGGCATGCAGACGCTTGACCAGAACCTGAAAGAGATGGTCGATAAAGGCTTGATCGCGGCCAAGACCGCGATGGTGAAAGCCGTCAATAAAGATATGTTCCGCTAAGAGGTCAGCATGGATTTTAAAGCCTTACTTGCACTGATGGTGCAGAAAAAAGCATCCGATTTGTTTATCACGGCAGGCCGCGCGCCGACCATGAAAGTCGACGGCTCGCTGGTGGAGGTCTCCAAATCGCCATTGACGGAAGAGCTGGCAATGAAAATCGTGCTCAGCATCATGAATCAGAAACAAAGGGATGAGTTTGAAAATACCAAGGAATGTCAGTTTGCCATCAGCGTACCAGGACTGGCCCGGTTCAGGGTCAGCGCCTTCACGCAGCGCGATGCGGCCGGCATGGTGCTGCGGCGCATTGAGAATGAAATCCCGGACGCCGATAGCCTGCACTTGCCGCCCGTATTGAAAGACCTGATCATGGAAAAACGCGGCCTGGTGATTTTCGTCGGCGCGACCGGCACCGGCAAATCCACCTCGCTGGCGGCCTTGATCAAATACCGCAACCAAAACAGCAGCGGCCACATCATCACCATCGAAGACCCGATGGAGTTCGAGCATCCGCACCTGGGTTGCATCGTCACGCAACGCGAAGTCGGCGTCGATACCGAATCGTATGAAGTGGCGCTGAAAAACACCCTGCGCCAAGCGCCCGATGTCATCCTGATCGGCGAGATCAGAACGCGCGAAACCATGCAGAATGCGATCACCTTCGCCGAAACCGGGCATTTATGCCTGTCGACGCTGCACGCCAACAATGCCAACCAGGCGCTGGACCGGATTCTGCATTTCTTTCCTGAAGAGATGCACGACCAGCTGTTCATGGACTTGTCGCTGAACCTGCGCGGCATTGTGGCCCAGCAATTGATCAAGCTCGCGGACGGCAAGGGCCGCTATCCGGCCGTCGAGGTCCTGATCAACACGCCGCTGGCCAAGGATTACATCCGCAAAGGCGAGATCAACAAGCTCAAGGAGCTGATGAAAAGCTCACGCGAGCAAGGCATGCAGACCTTTGACCAGGCCCTGTATGACCTGTATGTCGCCGGCAAGATCAGCTACGAAGACGCGCTCAACTCGGCCGACTCCAGAAATGAAGTCCGCCTGATGATCAAGCTGGGCGCGGATAATGCCGGCACTTTCGACAGCGACGGCATGGTATTGACAGAAACCGACGATGACAAGGGCACCGTTTTTTAAGCCGGTGTTTTTTGCCAGGGAACGGCCCGACCGTTCCCTGGCGTATTTTCAACGCTTTCCGCCTGCTTTCTGAATCGTCTCGTAAGCCTTTCTGATCCGTTGGGTTTTTTCCTTGGCGAGAGTCATCATTTCTTCCGGCAGTCCCTTGGCCACCAGTTTGTCCGGATGATGCTGGCTGATCAGGCGCCGATAGGCTCTTTTCACTTCGGCATCGCTGGCCGCGGGCGTCAGGCCCAGCACTTCATAAGCATCCTGCAGGCTGGAATGCCGCCTGGTCTTTTGATACTGCCGGCCCTGGCCGAAAAACCGATACTGAGCCCGCAACTGGATTTTCAGCCGCTCATAGTCAAAACGCGAAACCCGCAGCTGCCCGCAGATATGCAGAAGCACCCGCTCTTCGCTGTCATTGAGCCGGCCATCCGCAAAAGCCGCCTGCAACTGGATTTCGACAAACATGCGTATCAGGTCGATGCGCCAATGGCATTCCCGGCGAAACTGCGCCAGCACCTCATCAAGCGGGAAATCGGCCTGTTTGCCCTGCCGGAACAGATTGATCGCAGTCGTGCGCATGGCGCCTGAAATCGCCATTTGATCCATGATCCGGTTGGCCAGAGCGATTTCTTCCGGCGTGACGCGGCCGTCCGCCTTGGCGATATGCCCCATGACCGAAAAAGTCGCGGTAAAAAACGCCATCTGCGCGCGTTGCTGCTCACCGGGGCTGAATGAACCGTTGCCCTCGATACCGGCCGCAATGCCTTCGTCAAACTGATGACCGACGGAAGCCCCGAGGATCGCCCCTAGGGGCCCGCCGAACAGGAATCCGAACGCACCGCCCAGAAATTTGCCTAACCAGCTCATTGATATCAATCCTGCTTAATAGAAAACAATGATAAAATTATCACATTTCTATTTTGAACGTTTAGCGAGGTCTTATGAATGCTCCGGCAGCTCTTTACGAATCATCACTGTCTTCTTTAAGACTACGCGCGCGCGGCAAGGTCCGCGATATTTACGACATTGATGACAAGCACATGCTGATCGTGACGACAGACCGGCTATCCGCATTCGATGTGATCCTGCCCGACCCGATTCCCGGCAAGGGCCGCGTTTTAACGCGCGTTTCCAATTTCTGGTTTGCAAAACTCAGCCATATCCTGCCGAATCATCTGGCCGACATCCCGCTGGAACAGATCATTTCCGACCCGGCCGAGCGGGCACAAGTCGAGGGCCGCGCGGTGGTCGTCAAAAAAATGCGGCCGCTGCCGGTCGAAGCCATCGTGCGCGGCTACCTGATCGGCTCCGGCTGGAAGGATTACCAGAAAACCGGCGCGGTCTGCGGTATCCGCTTACCGGAAGGCTTGCAGCAGGCCCAGCAACTGCCGGAAGCCATTTACACACCGTCGACCAAAGCCGGCGTCCATGAGCACGACGAGAACATCGCCTTTGAAAAAACCGTGGAGCTGATGGGCCAGGACCTGGCCGAGCAGGTGCGCGACGCCAGCCTGCGCCTGTACACGGAAGCGGCCGCCTACGCCAAGGAACGCGGCATCATTATCGCCGACACCAAATTCGAGTTCGGCCTCGACGATAACGGCGTCCTGCACTTGATCGATGAAGCCCTGACGCCGGATTCATCACGCTTCTGGCCGGCCGATGAATATCAGGTCGGCATCAGCCCGCCCAGCTTCGACAAGCAATACGTGCGCGATTACCTGGAGACGCTGGACTGGGACAAAACCGCGCCCGGCCCGTCCCTGCCCGCCGAAGTGGCCGAATTCTGCGCGGCCAAATACCGCGAAGCGGAAGCCCGGCTGACGCAAGGCTAGGCATCACAAAAACTAGCCGGACGGGGCATGCTGCCCCGCCCGAAACGTTCAACTTTGGTTAATGCAATCGCTTAGCCAGGATACCGTAGAATTGTTAGGAACGCGCATAACATAACTTCCTCAAATGCGCGGATGAATTTCCGGCATAGGTGCGGATTTATTTATGCCCTATGGGTACTTGTGAATTCGCACCTACAATTCTCTGATTTATTCCATGCCCATTACTTAGGAAGCATTCCACTTGAGAAATATAAACTTCGTGTTCTCTGTGTTCTTCGTGGTTAATCGATCCAAGTGAATGCTTATGCAATCAATCGGATTGTCACGACTTACAGCAGCCCGTGCTCGGCAAACGAATAGGGCTGCCCGTCTCCGATAATGAAATGATCCAGCACGCGGATATCGAACAGCGCTAACGCCTGCTTGAGTTTTTCGGTAATCAGCCTGTCGGCCTGGCTGGGTTCGGAAATACCCGAGGGATGGTTGTGGGCGAAGATGACCGCCGCGGCATTATGGCGCAAAGCCTGCCTGGCCACTTCCCGGGGATAAACGCTGGCGCTGTCTATGGTGCCCCTGAACAATTCGTCCAGCTGTATGACCCGGTGCTGGTTATCCAGGAACAGGCAGGCGAACACTTCATAGCTGTAACCGCGCAACTGCGCGCTCAGATAGGCTCGGG
Organism: Methylobacter marinus A45; assembly: GCF_000383855.1. GTDB lineage: Bacteria > Pseudomonadota > Gammaproteobacteria > Methylococcales > Methylomonadaceae > Methylobacter > Methylobacter marinus. Next base: position 2,242,591 of record NZ_KB912877.1, on the reverse strand, counting down.
TGATGTCCGGGCTGGTCAGCGCATTGCCGCGCCGCAGGATTTCCTTAAAATGCCGCCGGGCCATCTCCAGCACCGCCTGAAGCTGTGCGTATTTTGCGCTGCCCAGGCCGTTGGCCTGGCAAAAGCGCGCTAAATCGGCGTCCAGCAGCGCTTGCAATGAGCCGAAATCGGTCAATAACTCGCGAGCCAGGTCGACGGCCGATTTCCCGGGCGTGCCGGTGCGCAAAAAGATGGCCAGCAGTTCCGCATCGGTTAACGCCGTCGAGCCGCGCTGCAGCAACTTTTCCCGGGGCCGCTCTTCGGCGGGCCAATCCTTGATAGCCATAGTATCTCCTTCTGCTGATGAGAATTTAAGCATAGAAGAATTTTTCCAGACTTGCCATAATAACGCGTCCAATAATTTTTCAGGTATTCCCCATTAACATGCATATTTTATTGGCTGTCAGCGGCGGTATCGCCGCTTATAAGTCAGCCGAACTGGTCAGGCTGCTGCGTAAAAAAGGCGCCGCTGTCCGGGTCGTCATGACACGGTCCGCCATGCAGTTTGTCAGCCCATTGACGTTTCAGGCGCTGTCCGGCAACCCGGTGCATACCGAACTGCTCGATGCCGACGCCGAAAATGCCATGGGCCATATCAGTCTGGCGCGCTGGGCCGACAGGATCATTATCGCCCCGGCAACCGCGGATACCATCGCCAAGCTGAGCCATGGCCTGGCCGACGACTTGCTGACCACGATCTACCTGGCCGCCACCTGTCCCGTGTATGTCGCGCCGGCCATGAACCAGGCCATGTGGCACAAGCCCGTGACCCAGGAAAACATCAACCGGCTCATCGCGCATGGCGTAACGACGATAGGCCCAGGCCAGGGCGATCAGGCCTGCGGCGAGACCGGTTATGGCCGCATGTCCGAACCGGCTGAAATCTGCGAGCGTTTACTGGGCAGACCTTCAGAACAGTGTCTGCGGAACAGGAAAGTCTTGATCAGCGCCGGCCCCACGCGCGAGCCGCTCGACCCCGTGCGCTACATCACCAACCGCAGTTCCGGCAAAATGGGCTACGCGCTGGCCCGCGCGGCGCTCAAGGCCGGCGCCCGGGTGACGCTGGTCAGCGGCCCCGTGGCACTGGCGCCGCCTGTCAATGTCGACGTGATCAACGTGGAAACGGCGGCGCAAATGCACGAGGCCGTCATTTCCAGAGCCGAAGCGCATGATATTTACATCGGTGCGGCGGCCGTGGCCGATTACACGCCGGCAGAGGTACAGCCTGAAAAGATCAAGAAACAGGATGAGCAGGTCACGATATTGCTGCAGAAAACCCGCGACATTCTGGCTGAAGTCGCGCAACTGCCTAACCGCCCATTCACGGTCGGGTTCGCCGCCGAAACCCATGAACTTGAGACCTATGCGCTAGGCAAGCTTACCGGCAAAAATCTCGACCTGATCGCCGCCAACTGGGTGGGCCGGGACCAGGGCGGCTTTGACAGCGAACAGAACGCCCTGCGGGTTTTCTGGCCAACGGGGCGGCAAACCCTGGCCATGACCGACAAAAGTCATCTGGCGGAACAATTGATCAGCTTAATCGCGAAGAGATGTGATGAAAAAAATACAGCTTAAAATTCTGGATAACCGACTCGGCAAGGAAATCCCCTTGCCGGAATACGCGACTGCGGGCTCGGCCGGCCTGGATTTGCGCGCCTGCCTGGACGGGCCGGTCGAATTGAACCCCGGCGACACCGTATTGATTCCGACCGGACTGGCTATCCATATCGACGATCATCAGCTGGCGGCGGTTTTATTGCCAAGATCGGGTCTGGGACATAAACACGGCATTGTTCTGGGCAATCTGGTCGGCCTGATCGATTCCGACTACCAGGGCCAGGTTTTCGTATCATGCTGGAATCGCGGCGACACGACCTTCACCATCAGCATCGGCGAGCGCATCGCGCAAATGGTGTTTGTGCCGGTTGCCCAGGTGGCGTTCGAACAGGTAGCGGAGTTTGACGAAAGCAGCCGGGGCGCCGGCGGGTTTGGCCATACGGGCCGTCATTAATACGTTGTTAAAGAGAGACAATAAAAATGGAACGTATCTTCCTGTGGCTGTCGGCAGTAGCCGTTTTAATGATTCTGGGCGCCGGTGTCGGCGTCTATTGGATGTCCGCATCGGAGATCGCGCAGGCAAAACAGGACTCAGCGGCCGCTACCGCGCAAGGCGTCGCTTTAGCGCTATCCGAACAGATAGCGATGCGGCAAAAAGTACTCGATAAATTAGCCCAGGCCCCGGAAGTGCTGGCCGCCGTTTCCAGCGCCGATCCGGTTCAGTTGAACGCGGTGGCCTTGACATTGGAAAAACAGGTTGCCGACATCCTGAAAATCAGGCTGTTATTACCCGACACCAACGAACTGGACGAAAAAAGCGTGCCGCGCATGGGTTATGCCGATCTGGATATGGTGCATGAAACCTTCGCTAAAAATCAGCCGGCGGCCATACAGGGCGATCAGGGGCCTGATCGGCACCTGGCCATGACCAGCCAGATCATGCACAATGACCAGGTGATTGGCGTTATGCTTGCCAGCCTGAGCCATGAGTTTGTCAGTGAAAGCCTGCAGGCCGCGCGGATCAAAGACGGCTACCTGGAGTTGCGGCAGGCTGCACTGGTCCTGGGCGCTTCCGGCGACCAAACCGAGGGCCAACTCGATGCCAATAAAAAGATCAACGTCGCGGGTACGGACTGGCAACTTCATTACGGGTACACACTCGGCACCGGTATCGAAAAACTGTCGATGATTGCCGGCCTTATCTTTATTCTCGGGCTCTTTGCCGCCCTGGCGTTTTTTGTCGGCTATCGGAAACTTTCGGAATTGCTGGGACAGGATGTCAGCATTGTGCTGAAAGCCTTCAAGGATATGATCACGCATAAGTCTCCCGGCAACTATCCGGTCCAGTTAAATGAAATGCATGGCGTTATTTCAACCCTCGCGCAATACAAACGGGTTATGGACGGTCTTGACGATCAAGGCCTCACCATCGATTATGATGAAGCTTTCAAACCGGATGATATTTTTGATGATTCCATGGATTTTGGCTTGCTTGAATCGGTCATTGAAGAAGACCCGCTTGCCAAACATTCTGTCCCGGCAACTGCCATAACAACAAAAACCATCGAGAAAACCATGTCTAACCCAGTTGAAAAGCCCGACACCCTGGCCGCTATTTTCCGCGCTTATGACATCCGCGGCATAGTCGGCAAGACGCTGACCAAGGAAGTCGTTTATGACATTGGCCGCGCCCTGGGAACAGAAGCCCGGAAACACGGATGCGGAACGATTGTGGTAGGGCGGGACGGCCGGACCTCAAGTCCTTATCTGGCCGAGGCCTTGGCCGACGGCATCATGGCGACCGGTCAAAATGTGCTGGATATCGGCATGGTTCCGACCCCCGTGCTTTATTTTGTGGCCCGCCATACCGAAGGCCAGTGCGGCGTCATGATAACCGGCAGCCATAACCCGGCCAATTATAACGGCCTGAAAATGGTCATTAATGGCGAAACGCTGGCCGGCGACAGAATTCAGCAGCTTAAACAGTGCATTATCGACCAGGCTTACGCCAAAGGCGACGGCAGCCTGGAACGAAACACCCAACTCGCCAATGAATACATTGGCGCGATTGCCGAGGACATCCACATCGGCAGGCCGATGCGGGTCGTGCTGGACTGTGGCAACGGCGTCGCCGGCGAATTAGGTCCCGTACTGCTACGAACCATCGGTTGCGAAGTCATCGAATTGTTCTGCGATGTCGACGGCACCTTCCCTAATCATCACCCGGACCCCAGCAAGCCCGACAATCTGGCCGACCTGATCTCGTCAGTCAAGCATTACCAGGCGGACCTGGGCATCGCCTTCGACGGCGACGGCGACCGTCTGGGCGTGGTCGATTCAAACGGCAAAATCATCTGGCCGGACCGGCAGATGATGTTGTTCGCCAAGGACGTGCTGGCCTCGAAACCGGGCGCTGAAATTATTTATGATGTCAAATGTTCGCGGCATCTGGCCACACAGATTGTCAAACATGGGGGCCGGCCGGTGATGTGGAAAACCGGCCATTCGTTCATGAAGGCGAAACTGAAAGAAACCGGCGCCAAGCTGGCCGGCGAGATGAGCGGCCATATCTTCTTCAATGACCGTTGGTTCGGTTTTGATGACGCCCTGTACTCGGCCGCGCGCCTGATCGAAATACTGTCGGCCGATACGCGCACCAGCGCCGCCGTGTTCGCCGATTTTCCGGACAGTATCAATACCCCGGAACTGAATATCGAGCTGGCGGAAGGCGAAAACTTCCAGTTCATCGACCGCCTGTTTTCGTCGGCCAATTTTACCGGCGGCAAAGTCACCAATATTGACGGCATGCGCGTGGATTTCGCCAACGGCTGGGGACTGGTGCGCGCCTCCAATACGACGCCGTCTCTGGTTATCCGTTTCGAGGCCGATACCAAAGCTGCCCTGAACGATATTCAGGCACAATTCCGGCAGATCATGCAGACTATCAAACCGGATATTGCGCTTCCTTTTTAATTGATAGCGCACATGAAAAACACGGACGACCGCACTGACCGAAATTCCCCGTCCTTGCTCAAACGGAGCGGGGGACTTGCGCCTAACGCTTCGGCAATGTTCGAGCCAAGCATCCGCATTTAACCGATGCCGGATGCTTCGAATCAGGTCCTGTCCTATGTCATGAACACGAAAAGGCTTCGCCGCCTGCGCGGAAAAAATTTCCTACCATGCCGCAACAGCAACTTTAATACTGGAAAATCAAAAACATGCAGAAAAAAACAGCTCACCAAATAGCGGATGTCCTGATCGAGGCCCTGCCTTATATCCAGCGCTTCAAGGACAAAACCGTCGTGGTCAAATTCGGCGGCAACGCCATGGTCGATGAAGCGCTGAAACACAGCTTTGCACGCGATATCGTGCTGATGAAACTGGTCGGCATCAATCCCATCGTCGTGCATGGCGGCGGTCCGCAAATCGGCCAGCTGCTGGACAGGCTTGGTAAAACTTCGGACTTTATCGACGGCATGCGCGTCACCGACAGCGAGACCATGGATGTCGTGGAGATGGTGCTGGGCGGACTGGTCAACAAGGAGATCGTCAACCTGATCAACATGCACGGCGGCAAGGCGGTCGGCCTGACCGGCAAGGACGGCAATTTTATCCATGCCAAAAAAATCACCCTGAAAAAATCGGCCCCTGAAGCCCACGCGCCGGAAATCATTGATCTCGGCCATGTCGGTGAAGTCAGCAGCATCGATCCGGCCGTCGTCGACATGCTCGGCCACAGTAACTTCATTCCGGTCATTGCACCGATCGGTGTCGGCGAGGACGGGCATTCCTATAACATCAATGCCGATCTGGTCGCGGGGAAAGTCGCTGAGGTCCTGAAAGCCGAGAAACTGATCCTGTTGACCAATACGGCCGGCATTCTCGACAAACAGGGCAAGTTGCTGACCGGCCTGTCGATAAAAGCCATAGACGAGCTGATTGCCGACGGCACTATTTCCGGCGGCATGATACCGAAAACCCGCTGCGCGACCGATGCCCTGGCAGGCGGCGTGACCAGCGTGCATATCATTGACGGACGCGTCGATCACGCCGTGCTGCTGGAACTGTTTACCGATCAGGGCGTCGGCACTTTATTGATCAGTCGCTAGCCAACGCGGATTCGATATAAGGTCTGAATGCGGACCTTATATCGCGCACTTTCTGGCTGGCGCACAGTTCCGCGCCCAGCAGCGATTCACGGCAGCGGATATCCAGAAAAAGCTGTTGCTTGCCCTTGCCGCCGTCTATTCTTGTAATGGATAGGCTCAAATCATTGTCCTGGACAGGCGGCAGGCTCATAATCAGTTTATCGGTATCAACATCGGTGCCGGTTGAAGCATGCTTATTGATAAAGTCATGGGCAATTGCCCATGCTTTCGCGCATTGCGCCTCGCTGCCGCAGCGGAACAGGCCCAGTTCCGACGCTTTATCCTGGGCTGTGTTGGCGTTCGCCGCCGACGCGCCTGCGTCCGATTGCGTCAGCAACTTGTAGCGTTCAACATCGGCGGCGGCTGCCGCTTTAGCCTGTTGAATTTTTTCGGACTGCTTGCCTATTTCCGTCTGCGTGAGCCGAATTTGCGCCTGGGTGGACTGAATGCCGTCCAGCAGGCGTTGAGGGAGCTTTTTGCCATCGCGTTCATGCGCCGCGGCTTGCTTTTGCTGCGCTTTCAGCTGGTTTTCAAGCCGCTTCAGATTGCTCTCTATGACGCTTTTCTGGATCTCCAGGTTTTTCAGGCTATTTTCCTGGGCCGCTTGCATGTCCTCCAGATTCCGGAAAGTGCTGAGTAAAACCTTATCGTGCGATTCCTGCGCGGCGATAATTTTTTCCTGGGCTTTTCTGAGCGCCTGCAATTGCCGCTCCTGAGCCTCTTGCTCTTTTGCTTGCGTGACTTCAAGCACCCTGCCCTTTTGATTGAGCGACTCGCGGCGGTAGCCGATATGTTCCGGCGGCACCTGATCGGAAAAATAGATATTGCCGTGCTCATCCACCCACTTATACATATTTTTTGCCGATACGGTGTGAGTGCCGAATAGACAAATCAAACCGACTACATAAAGGCTTGCAGTAAAAACGCGCATTGACATGGCTTGAATCGACGATTTTTTACGGTTTTGAAACATAGGGTAAAAATAGCAGATATCAACAGCTTTGCCCGGGCAAATCCTTAGCTTACCGTGAAATCAAACCGCAGAGGTTCGGGCAAGTCAGGCAACTTGCGCGGTGCGGTAATGGCGACGCGCTTTTCCCGGCCTGATTCACCCGCTATCAGCGTACAGGCGGATTTACTGACACCGAATTCGCCGGCTATGAATTTAAGCAAGTGCTGATTGGCCCTGCCGTCAATCGGCGGGGCCTTGATCCTCAGCTTTAGCCGGTCGCCATGCAGCCCCGCCCATTCGTCCTTGCTGGCTTTGGGCTGGACATGGAGGCTCAGGGTCAAAACCCCCTGCTGGTAGATGTACCAGTTCATCCGATCAAGCCGGCCAATTGCTGCAATGGCGGCAGAATAAGCATTTTCGCCAGTTGCAGCAATAGCAGCGCGGCCAGCGGCGATAAATCGATACCGCCCAGATCGGGAATGAAGCGGCGGCAGATGTCGAGCAACGGCTCGGTCAGGCTGTACAGGATGGAAGAAGCCGCGTTAAAAGTCCCGGGGTTCAGCCAGCTGAGCAGGGCTCTTGCGAAGACCGCGAAGATGAAGATATTGATCAGCAACGAGACCAGCTGCGTGATCGACAATATTGCCAGCGCGCCAATACCGATCGACACGCCTTTCAGCATCAATATGGAGAAATCAGCCAGCATCTGCAGGGCCAGTACCAGCACCAGCGAAGAGGTGTCGATTTTGCCGACAGGCGGCACGAAACGGCGCAGTATCCTTAACGGCGGATGCGTGACCTTGACCAGAAATTGCGAGATCGGGTTGTAGAACTCGGCGCCGCTCCATTGCAGCAGGAAGCGCAGCATGACCGCCAGGATGTACAGGGAAAACAGTGTGTCGATTATAAAAATAACCGGGTTGGTCATATAAGTAGAGTCCATCAACTATTCTCCGTTGGTTTAGACATTTCGATAGAGCGGTCCCGCGCGGCATGCATGGCTTTCGAAACCAGTTCGGCGAATCCGCCCTGCTCAAACGTTTCTATGGCCTGCTGCGTGGTGCCGCCGGGCGATGTCACGCGTTTGCGCAGTTGTTCCGGCGACTCGGACGATTCCAGGGCTATTTTGGCGGCGCCCAATGCCGTTTGTTGAACCAGCAGGCGCGCGGTGTGTTCATCCAGCCCCAATTCCAGGGCGGCTTTTTCCATCGCCTCCATGAGCAGGAAATAATAGGCGGGTCCGCTGCCTGAAACCGCGGTAACGGCATTGAGTTCGCTTTCATCCTCAACCCAAAGGGAAATGCCGACCGAACGCATAATGTTTTCGGCCAGGTCGCGCTGCGCGGCGGTAACGTTGCGATTGGCATGCAGGCCCGTGGCGCCGGTCAACACCAGGGACGGCGTATTAGGCATGCAGCGGACGATGGCGATATCTGAACCCAGCCATGAGCTGAGGCTTTCCTGAGTGATACCGGCCGCAATGGAGACAACCAGCGGCTTTTTTTGCTGGATCAGGTCGGCCACGCTTTCGGCCACCTGGCGCAGCACCTGAGGCTTGACCGCCAGCACTACGACTTCCGCTTCCTGAATGACGGCCTCGTTGCCAGGCGCGATATTGACATGCAGATTGGCCGCCAGAGACGCCAGCATATCCTTGTTGATATCCGATACCCAAAGCTGCTGTGGGGAATGGCCGCTGGCGATCAGTCCGCTCATCAGACTCGATGCCATATTGCCGCCGCCGATAAAACCTATTTTTTGTGTTTTCATATATACAGTCTATTTGGTTAGGGTTAAAAGTATTTTAACCTATATAGGGACTGTGCAATCAATCACAAGTCTTTTAAGATATACCCCGCCGTGCTGACTTAAGCGCTCGCCAAATCACAGAGCCCATGATTGAAACCATTTATATCGAAGAAAACATCCGCAAGCACGCCCGCGTTATCGACATTACCGCCCGTTTCCCGCACGCCCGGATCATCACCTGTGAGCGCTACGCCCAGGTGTTCAACCCCAAGGCCCAGAACTTCCGGCTGCAAAAACAGCAACCGGCCCTGATACTGGCCGAGAAATATAAAAACTTCGTGCTCGAGGCACCCACCGGCTATGGCATCGGCGCGAGCAGGAATTATTATTTTTCGCACATGCTGAATTGTTTGTATGATTGCCGCTACTGTTTTCTGCAAGGCATGTATCAATCGGCCAATTACGTACTGTTTGTCAATTACGAGGATTTCCAGCAGGAAATCAGGCAGTTGTGCAACGCCACCCCGGCCGAACCCATACATTTTTTCTCGGGCTATGATTGCGACAGCCTGGCGTTGGAGCCGGTCACGCATTTTGCCGGGCAGTTTCTGCCGGTGTTCGAGACCCTTCCGAATGCCTGGCTGGAACTGAGAACCAAAAGCACGCAGATCAGAAGCCTGCTGGCGCGCGAGCCGATACCGCGCTGTATCGTCGCCTTTAGCCTGTCGCCCGATGCGGTAGCAGCCAAAGTCGAGGCCAGGGCGCCATCGGTACAACGCCGCCTTGAGGCGCTAGTTAAATTGCAGGAGCAGGGCTGGCAGGTAGGCCTGCGTTTCGACCCGCTGATTTATCAGACCGGCTACCGGCAGCAGTACCGGCAATTGTTCGAACAGGTGTTTGCGCGCATTGATTTAAACCGTCTGCATTCGGTCAGTCTGGGCGTCTTCAGATTGCCGGAGAGCTATTTTAAAAAACTGCACAAACTGTATCCCGAGGAAAAACTGTTCTCGGGCCCGATGGTCAGTCAGAAAGGCATGATCTCCTACCGCCAGGAACTGGAACAGGAAATGATGCAATACTGTACGGAACAATTATTAGCCTTTATGCCTCAAAACAAATTTTTCCCATGCACGCTATAAAACGCACCGTGCTGGTTACGGGCGCCAGTTCGGGCATAGGCCGTGCCATCGCCAGAAACCTGCTGGATCAAGGCCATCATGTGATCGGCCTGTCGCGCGACCGCACGCGCTTCAGCCGCCCCATGGCGAATTTCAGCCCGGTGCAGATGGATTTGAGCCGATTGCCTGAACTGCCGCAAAAGCTGCGTGAACTGGCGCAGGCTTTTCCCGACATCGATGCCGTGGTCTTTTCCGCCGGCCGCGGACAATTCGGCTCGGTCGAGGAATTTTCCTACGAACAGATCGAAGCGCTCATGGCCTTGAACTTTACCAGCCAGGCTTTTCTGACGCGCGCCCTGCTGCCTTCGCTGAAGCGCAAAGCGCGCGGCGATCTCATTTTTATCGGTTCCGAGGCGGCGCTGAAAGGCAGCCGCAAGGGCGCGGTCTATTGCGCCAGCAAGTTCGCTATGCGCGGTTTTACCCAGGCGCTGCGCGAAGAGTGCGGCAGAAGCCATGTGCGCGTCTGCCTGATCAACCCGGGCATGGTCAAAACGGAATTCTTTGAACAACTGGCCTTTGAACCGGGCGATGAGGCCAGCAATTACCTGTTGCCCGAGGATGTCGCGGAAACGGTCGCCTACGTGCTTAATGCGCGCAGCGAGATCGTCATAGACGAGATCAACCTGAATCCCATGAACAAGGTTGTCAAATTTAAAAAATGAATGAATTGTGGATTCCGCCTTCTTAAAGCAGCCGGCATGATTAAAAGCGCGAATGAAATAAGACCCGCGATTGAGGCAGGGTTTCTGTTCCTGTCCGTGCAGTCGTCGGCAACTGCTCCTGCGTCGCCTAAAGCGCCTACTGTTGGTGCTCTACCTACATCCCTGAAGGCAATGCCGAAGAGGGACGGCAAGACAAGTCAGTTGCGGGCATTATAAAATTCACGTTCCTTTAGGATTTGGTTAAAAATGGCCTCCTGAAATTAGCATCTTGCATAGGATGCGCCGACCAAAAGCAGGCGCTCCAGGAGGCGCATCCTATATAAACAGGGAAATTATTGACGACCAAATCCTTTTTGGCGTTATCGATAAGGCATCAGGCAAGGAATTGCAGTTTGCAATCGGTGAGAAAGAGCATAATCTGAACACAGGCAATGCCCTGGAACATGAGCCTGGCAAGGGAATTATGATTATTTAATGAAGAAATTGAGCATGTATAAATTAAAATTGAATTCGAGAATCTGGTTTTTTTTGGGCTTCCTCGGTTGCGCCGCACTGCTGGCGATAGGCGCTTACCTGCAGTTTATTGAAGAGCAGGAGCCCTGTCCGCTGTGCATTTCGCAGCGTATCGCCATTTTATTGACCGGCATCGTGTTTTTGATCGCGGCGCTACACAATCCCGAGCGGACCGGCATAAAAATTTATGCGGTTTTCGGCGCGCTGGTGGCGCTGGGCGGCGCTTCCATTTCAACGCGCCATGTCTGGCTGCAGCATTTGCCGCCCGATAAGATACCGGAATGCGGCCCTGGGCTCGAGTATGTGTTCGAGAATTTCCCGCTGTCCGAAACCATCAAATTAATGCTGAGCGGCACCGGCGATTGCGCCGAAGTGTCATGGACCATGCTGGGCTTGAGCATTCCCGAATGGACCTTGATCGCCTTTATCATGCTGGCGCTATTGAGTCTGCTGCAAATCTGGAATCCCGAGAATAACTGGCCCAAGTCATAAACCGGCGGAGCTGGCAATCCGCGGAAACAACCGGTAGCCGACACGCGCCGCCAAACTCCAGCTACACTATAATTACCTCAAAATTTATTGTTAGCCACATAAAACAAGCGAGATCAAATAATGAAAAAAATTTTATTGGCATTGCTGCTGGTTGGCGGCTTTTCATCCGTTCAGGCTGCCGGCGAGACCGCCCCGTTGTCCAAGGTGATTGCCGGCGCACATCGCCCCGCCGAGCACAAAGCCCGGGACCAATACCGGCATCCGCGGCAGACACTGGAGTTCTTCGATGTTAAGGAAGATATGACCGTGGTCGAAATCTGGCCCGGGGACGGCTGGTATACGGAAATCCTTGCGCCCTATTTGAAAGAGCACGGCAAACTGTATGCGGCGCATTTTTCTGCCGATGCCGAACTGCCTTACTACCAGAAAAGCCTGAAAAACTATGTGACTAAACTGAGCAAGCAGCCGGACCTGTACGGTAAAGTCGAGCTGACAGAGCTACAACCGCCCGAGGCGCTGAAAATTGCGCCGGATAACTCGGCCGATCGGATTTTGACATTCCGCAACGTGCATAACTGGATGCAAAACGGTCAGGCGGCGGCCGTATTCAACGCCATGTATAAGGCCTTGAAACCCGGGGGTATTCTGGGCGTCGTGGAGCACAGAGGCTCCTCTAAAAAGCCGCAGGATTTTACAGGGGCATCGGGTTATGTCAGCGAGGACTATGTTATTGCCCTGGCCAGAAACGCGGGCTTTGAGTTTTTGGCCAAATCCGAGATCAACGCCAACAGCAAGGATACGAAGGATTATCCTAAAGGCGTCTGGACCCTGCCGCCGTCTTTAAGGCTCAAGGATCAGGACCGCGAAAAATACCTGGAGATCGGTGAAAGCGACAGGATGACGATTAAGTTCATCAAGCCCATACAGGCATTTTATAGAGCCGCCGGCCTGTCACCCGTTTAAAATCGGATACAGTTTGACTGGCCGCGCCATGATCTTCGTTAAATATACACATTAAATCGCCATCAAATAAATTCAGCCGACAAGGTTCGGCAATCGCGGCACAGCGGCTTATATTGATTAATAAGCAATTGAAATATAAATAAATATTATTACCCCCTAAAATCACAGGATGCAAAAACGGTAATAAAAAACGGTCATTAAGCCTATTTTAATCATCGTTTACCCACAGAGTTATCCACAGCTTTTGTGGATAACTCAATCTCCAGATCCGTTTAAGCGTACGGTGGCAGAGAGCATTGCCTCACAATAAATATAAATCCCATTTGAATACCATGGCTAAGTCGCACGGCGGGAAAGAACTGATCTTCAGGGTCGCCATTCCCGCGCCACTCTATCGATTATTTGATTATCTTGCCCCGCTCGACCCCGGACCGGGCCCGCTCCTTCCCGGCATACGCCTGGAGGTGCCGTTCGGCAAAGGCAGCAAAATCGCTTTTCTGATTGCCATAACACACCACAGCGAATTCGATAACAGCAAACTAAAGCGCATTGCCCGTATTCTGGACAACGAACCGTTATTGTCGGTCAAAGACTTGCGCCTGTTGCATTGGGCCAGCAGCTATTATCATCATCCGATAGGTGAAGTCTTCAGCGCCGCCTTTCCGGTCTCGCTGCGTCAGGGCAAACCGGCCGAGCTGCATGTTGAAAAGTGCTATGTCCTGACAGAGGAAGGCCAAACCATCGATAGCAGTCGGTTGAACCGCGCCCCCAAACAGAAAAGCGTCCTGGAAAAATTTCAGAGCCATGCCGGGCGGCTGTCTGAAACCGAGTTGTCGTTATGGAATGAAAACTGGCGGCCGGCCGTGAAAGCCTTAATCGATAAGCAACTGTTACGGATCGATCAATCCGGAGACGCCCCCGCCGACGCGGACTTACTGGTTCGTGACAGCGCGCTGCAATCCAATCCGCACCAGCAGGCGGCGATTGCCGCGGTCCGCGAATCGCTGGACCAGTTCGGCGTTTTTTTGCTGGAGGGAGTGACCGGCAGCGGCAAGACCGAAGTGTACATGCAGATTATCCGCCATGTGCTCGAACGCGGCCAGCAAGTGCTGGTATTGCTGCCGGAAATCACGCTCACGCCGCAACTGGAAGAACGATTCCGGCAGCGCTTTGCCGTCACCATCGCCATCTCCCACTCGAAACTGACGGATGGGCAGCGGCAAAACGCCTGGCTCTCGATGCAGCAAGGCGCTTGCTCGATATTGCTGGGCACCCGTTCGGCCTTGTTCACACCGCTGAAAAAGCCCGGCCTGATTATTCTCGATGAAGAGCATGATGCCTCGTTCAAGCAACAGGAGGGCTTTCGCTTTTCGGCGCGCGATGTCGCGGTCGTCCGCGGTAAGCTGCTGAACATTCCGGTTTTACTCGGTTCCGCGACACCGTCATTGGAAAGCCTGCACAATGTCGACCAGCGCCGTTACCGTTTTCTGCATCTGCCGGAAAGGGCCGGCAATGCCACGGCGCCGGTCCTGCAGTTGCTCGATATCCGCAACAAACGCATGCAGGAAGGCCTGTCCGAAGCGCTGATCGAGGATATCAGAAAAACCCTGGCCCGAAACGAACAGGTCCTGCTGTTTCTGAACCGGCGCGGCTATGCGCCGACGCTGATCTGCCATGGTTGCGGCTGGGTTGGGCGCTGCCGGCGTTGCGATGCCAATCTGGTCATTCATTATGATGAAGGGTTGCTGCGCTGCCATCATTGCGGCAAGGAACAGCCCTTGATTCAACGGTGTCCGGCCTGCAAAACCGGCGAACTGACGCCGCTGGGCATGGGCACCGAGCGTGTCGAAAAAGTGCTGGCCGCGCTGTTTCCCGATAGAACGGTCGTGCGTCTGGATCGCGACTCCACGCAGCGCAAGGGGGCGCTGGAAAAATACCTGCAACAGATCAGTCAGGGCCGCGTGGATATCATTCTGGGCACGCAGATGCTGGCTAAAGGCCATCACTTTCCGAATGTAACGCTGGTGGCGATTCTCGATGTCGACAGCGGCCTGTTCAGCATCGATTTTCATGCCGCCGAAAAACTGGCGCAGATGATCGTGCAGGTGTCGGGGCGGGCCGGGCGCGCCGAAAAGCCCGGCAAAGTAATCATGCAGACCCGCAAGCCCGAACATCCGTTGCTGACGACATTGATCAGGCAGGGCTATAGCGATTTCGCCAGAACGGCACTGGCGGAACGTAAAGAGGCCTCATTGCCGCCTTTCAGCTATCAGGCGCTGCTAAGGGCGCAGGCTCTTGACGACAAGATGCCGCCGCTATTTCTGGAAGCTATCGGCAAACTGGCGCGGCAATACAGCCGCGGGCACATCCAGATTTTAGGACCGGTTCCGGCGCCCATGACCAAGCGCGCAGGACTTTACCGCTATCAATTGCTGTTTCAGAGCTCAAAGCGTCAAGACTTGCATGGCTTGCTCGATACGCTGATGCCGGAGATTGAAAAACTCAAGCAGGCCAAGAAAGTACGCTGGTCGCTGGATATCGATCCTGTGGATTTGTATTGATGTTGTTTGGATGGATAATTAGATGATTTTCATGGATAATGTGCCACTCATTTGACCTACCTAGTGCATTAAGCAATGAAACAACAAATAGAGGCACTGATCCTGCAAGCTGTTGAAACACTTAAAAACCAAGGTGTTCTGAGTCAGGAGATTACCCCGCGTATTAATATTGACCGCAGCCGTGATCCGCAACATGGCGATTTTGCTTCCAATCTGGCATTAATGCTGGCAAAGCAGGCGAGATTAAACCCCAGACAATTGGCCGAGCAGGTAATTGCCGCACTGCCGCGGCATGAAGCGATTACCAAGGTTGAACTGGCCGGCCCCGGGTTTATCAATTTTTTTGTCAATGCCAATGCTCAGTACCAAGTTATCAAACAAATCCATGACGAAGGCCGCCACTTCGGCTTGAGCACCGTCGGCGCCGGTCAAAAGGTTCAGGTGGAGTTTGTTTCCGCCAATCCGACCGGCCCCCTGCATGTAGGCCATGGCCGTGGCGCCGCTTACGGCTCGGTCGTTGCCGATTTGCTGCAGGCGGCCGGTTTTGATGTGCACCGCGAATACTATGTCAACGATGCGGGCCGTCAGATGGATATACTCGCGACCAGTATCTGGCTCAGATATCTGGAGGAATGCGGCGAGGTCGTCAATTTTCCCAGTAACGGCTATCGCGGCGAATATGTACGCGAAATTGCCTGGGATATTCACAAAAATGCCGGCAACGAATACCGCCGGCCGGCGGAACTGGTATTGGAAAACATACCGGCCGACGAGCCGCAGGGCGGCGATAAGGAAGCTCATATCGATGCCCTGATCGCCAGAGCCAAAACCTTGCTCGGGCCGTCACTGTACCGGGACTTTTTCCAGATCGGCTTGAACACGATTCTGGCGGATATCAAGCTTGACCTGCAAGAATTCGGTGTCGAATATCAGGAATGGTTCTCGGAGTGCCAGCTAATGGAAGACGGCTCCGTGGAGCAAGCATTGGAACGCCTGCGCGCCGGCGGCCATCTTTATGAAAAAGACGGCGCCACTTGGTTTGCCTCGTCCAGGCTGGGCGATGAAAAAGACCGGGTCGTGGTCAGGGAAAACGGCCAGACCACCTATTTTGCCTCCGATATCGCCTACCACATGAACAAGCTGGATCGGGGCTTCGACCGCATCATCAATATCTGGGGTGCCGACCACCACGGCTATATTCCCCGGGTCAGGGCTGCCATGACCGCGCTGGGCGCCGATGAATCAAAACTCAAGGTATTGCTGGTGCAGTTCGCGGTGCTGTACCGGGGTGAGGAAAAGGTCCAGATGTCCACGCGTTCCGGCGAATTTGTCACGTTGCGGCAATTGCGCAACGAAGTCGGCAAGGATGCGGCGCGTTTCTTTTATGTCATGCGCCGGTCGGAACAGCATATGGATTTCGATTTGAAACTGGCGACCACCCGATCCAATGAAAACCCGGTATTTTATGTGCAATATGCCTATGCCCGCGTGTGCAGCGTATTGCGTCAACTGGATGAAAAAGATTGGGAGAGAAACCTGTTGCAGGGTATGGACAATCTGGACCGGTTGACCGAAGACCACGAAATCAGTCTGGTAGGGACGCTGGCGCGCTATCCCGAAGTCCTGGAGCGCGCGGCATTGCAGTATGAGCCGCATCAGCTGATCCAATATCTGCGTGAACTGGCCACGGAGTTTCATACTTACTATAACGCGCATCAATTCCTTGTTGATGATGCCCGGCTCCGCGACGCCAGGTTGAACTTGATCTGTGCTGTAAAACAGGTTCTGGCGAACGGCCTGGGACTGTTGAAGATCAATACGCCCGAATCAATGTGATATATGGCCATAGATTACAAAAATAGAACCCAGAGAGGAAAAACAGCGCCGCGCGGGCAAAAACCAGGCCATCAAGAGAATCTTGGTGTTTTTAAATGGATGCTGATTACGGCGTTGATTATTGCATTTGTCGTCTTTCTGGTTTATTTGCGCAGCACGGGCTCAACGCAGAGCGACCTGCAACCGGTAGCGCTTTCGGAGGCGCAGCCCGCCAAAAGCGAGCCGGTAAAAAAAGAGCCCGCTCAGCAGCAGAAAACGCCTGCACCGGCGCATCAGCCGCCGCGGTTTGATTTTTATACCATTCTGCCCCAAAAAGAAGTGGTCGTGCCTGATTACGAGATTAAAACCCGGGCCCGGGAAGAGTTGATCGGCAAGAGCAAAACGCCACAAAACGCCACGACGCCAATCCTGGGAATTTCTGATAACGGCACTCAATATATGGTGCAGGCCGGTTCTTTCAGGGCGTTTCAGGAAGCCGATAAACTAAGGGCCAAGCTGGCCTTGATGGGTATTGAATCGCGGGTCGAAAAAGCCAAGGTAGGCAGTACGGTCTGGTATCGGGTAAAAATGGGGCCTTATGCCCACATGACCAGCGTTAGCACGATCAGAACCCGGCTAAGACAAAACGGCATCGATGCCATCGTCACCGAATCCGGCCGTTAACCTATCGCGTGGCGACTGTGGCACAGCGCCGCGCTACTGGTGGATTATCAGGACGCATCGTCCTCTTTATCCTCGTCAAGCGCCATATCGGAGATCTCTTTCAATCTGAAGATGGCTTTGTAATTAATGCTGTTTTCAGGGTAGTTGCCTTCGCTGTCCAATGCCCCGGCCGGCTGGTCGGTCAGCAATTCCAGGGCTTCATTGACATTGGACACGGCATAAACGGCAAACAAGCTCTGAGCAACCGCATCCACGACTTCCTGCTTTAGCATCAGGTTGCGCTTATTGGCGGCCGGGATAATGACCGCATGCTGGCCATTGAGGCCGCGCGCCTGGCATAGCCGGAAAAATCCTTCTATTTTTTCATTGATGCCGCCTACCGCCTGGACTTCGCCGTATTGGTTAATCGAACCGGTCACGGCAAACGTTTGCTTGATCGGCGTGCGAGTCAATGCCGAAATCAGGCAGCAAAGTTCCGCCAGTGCCGCGCTGTCGCCATCGATATAGCCATAGGATTGCTCGATGGCGATACTGGCTGAGATGGCCAATGGGAATTGCTGGGCGTAACAGTGACCCAGATAACCGGTCAGGATCATTACGCCTTTCGAGTGTATGGACTGCCCCAGTTCGGCCTCGCGCTCTATATCGACAATGCCTCGGGAGCCTGGATAAACGGTCGTGGTAATGCGCGCGGGCGCTCCAAAGCTGCTGCCCCCCACTTCCAGCACCGTTAATCCGTTAATTTTGCCGATCGCCGAACCTTCGGTATCGATCAGTATCGTACCGACGAGCATCTCCTCGAGGACGTCCTGGGACAGTCTGCCGTTACGCTGCTCTCTTGCCGCTAACGCCTGTTCGACATGCACCCGGTCAATCTGGTCGGCCTGGGCTTTATGGCAAAACAGATTGGCTTCGCCGATAATGTCCAGCGAGTCATTGATGCGGGCGGAAAAATGATACTGATTTTCGGACAGCCGGCAACTATGCTCTATCAACCCTTCAATCGCGGCGCGCGTCAGCGGTTTGGCGCCGGAATCCGCGGCCTGCCTGATCATTAACGTGGCAAAGCGCTGTATGGATTCGTCGGTCAATTGTATATAGCTGTCGAAATCGGCCAGTACTCTGAACATCTCGTTAAATTCGCTATCCAGTTCTTCCAACAGATAATAGATCTCGGGAGAACCGACCAGGATGACTTTGACATTCAACGGGATCACCTCGGGTTTCAAGGTGATCGTATTAATGCCCAATTCAGAATAAGGCGACTCGATTTCGATGCGGTCCGATTGTAAAGCCCGTTTCAGCCCTTCCCAGACGAACGGGTAAGTCAGCAGTTTTTCGGCATCCAGAATCAAATAACCGCCATTGGCCCTATGCAGGCAACCGGCGCAAATCCTGCGGTAATTGGTAACCAGCGTGCCTTGATCGCTGACATATTCGATACGCCCGAACAGGTTCTGATAAACCGGATGCGATTCATAAATAACCGGAGCCCCGCTGTCCTGCTTGTAATCGACCAGAATATTAGGCCCATACAATTCAGTCAGCATGAGCCGCTTGGCGGAGATGTCTTTCTGCTCCAGAGAGCGTCCCGGCATCAAATTGTCGGTAACCGTGACGGTCAGGTTTTTCTTGATTTCGGCCAAAAACGTAACGGCATCATCAATATTCTGGTATTTGTCTTCCAATTCCGAAAATAGCGGCTCTATCGCCAGATTGATCGTATCTTTATCAAGTTGCTTGAATTTTTCCACCATCGCCCGACGCCACTGGGGCAACTCGAGTAATACATCGCTCAGATATTCCTCCAGTTCTTCCACGTGCTTGTGAAAGACTTCGCGTTCCGCTTGCGGCAGTAGCGTAAACTGGTCTTCATCCAGCGATTTACCGTCCATGATGGGAGCAAAGGTAATCGAATCGCTCTGTCTGAACAGCGCGATGTTCAGGGACTGGGCCTTTTTATCGACCAAATCGATAGCGCTGTTGTAGCGCTGGTTAAAGTGCCGTTCAATGGCACTCTTTTTTTGCTGATAAGCGGGACTTTCAAAGGCGGCGGGAAAAGTAACCAGCACATTATCGATCAATCTTTCGATATCCTTGCTGAGTTCCTGCCCATATCCGGCCGGCAATTCAATCTTGACCGGCTCCCTGGGATTCTCGAAATTTTCCACATACGCGTAAGATGGCGGCGCGGGCAACGCTTGCGCAATCGTATCAAGATGGTTGGTGATCATGCTCAGCCGTCCGGTCCCGGATTCTCCCATGACAAAAATATTGTAACCGGGATTGCGCATCGCGACGCCGAATTCCAATGCCGACTGGGCACGCGACTGGCCTAGAATAGTCGTTTGCAGCCTGGGCGCTTCCGGCAATTCAATATGCGTCAAATCGACATTTAATTTAAGCGATTCAAGTGGAAGCTTTAGCGTAATAGACATGGATTAAAATAACGTCGGGAAGTTGCAAGAGAATCGACAATTCTAGCATTGTTACAGAGGAATTCCGATAAGTCGGAATCAGGTTTCTCCGTAACTCACCCTGAAAAGACGCTAAAACGGATAGCCTGTACAATAAGACTTTTCCCTATAAATTGATATGAACAATCTTTCAGATAACAAAACCCGTCTCTGGTTATTACCGGTTCTGTCCGGCATTTTTATAGGCACCAGTTATATTCCCTTCCCACCTTGGGCGTCATTATTCTGTTTTGTGCCGCTGTGGATGTTTTGGAACCGGCAATCCAGTCTGAAAGGCGTTTTTTGGGGCGGCTTACTCACATCCTTTATTTTTACGCTGATCGGCTTTAACTGGGTCACTTATCTTTTACATGAATTTGCGCATCTGGATTGGCCCGTGGCTGTCCTCGGCATGCTGTTCTATGCCTTGATCGCGCACTTGTTTGTACCCTTGGCGGGTGTTTTGTGGTTTCTGGGGCGGCGCTGGTTCGCCTGGTCAGAACCGCTTTCGCTGGCATTAATGGCTTTGATCACTATTTTATGTGAGGCCTACTCACTGACCTTGTTCGACTGGAATTTCGGTTATTCCTGGTACGGCGCCGGCGTTCCCATTTATCAATGGGCTGAAATCATAGGTTTCAGTGGCCTCAGTGCCGTCACCTTACTCTGCAATCTGCCGCTTTATATCGCGTGGCAAAAGCGCAAACAAACCGCCGGGAAAAAAATTTTGCTGACCGTAGTCTGGGGATTTGTGTTACTGAATGCAGGAGGAATTTGGCTTAAAAGCAGACTCCCTGAGCCAGATGCCTCTTTTAAAGCATTACTGGTTCAGGCTAATATCGGCAACTCGGAAAAGCTCGCTGCCGAACTGGGCAAAGGCTATAGCCAGGAAATTCTCAGACGCTATACCGATCTGACAGATCAGGCGCTTAACACGACAGAATCCAAAGTCGATTTTGTACTGTGGCCCGAAACAGCATTTCCGGCATTGTTGGGGGAGGCTTTCAAATTCGATACCCATCCTGCTCAATTAAGTCGCTTCATTCAGGAACGCGAACTGCCGCTGATTACCGGAGCCTATAGCGTCGACAGAGACTCAGGATTGATTACCAATTCACTGTTTGTGCTGGACAAGACCGGAGAAATAGTACCGCCTCATTACAGCAAATCCATTTTGCTGGCTTTCGGCGAATATATCCCCGGTGAACAATTTTTCCCGCAGATTCGCGAATGGCTGCCGCCGACCGGGCATTTTGCCCGCGGCCGGGGCCCCTCCACTTTATTGAACTGGAACGGCTACAAAATGGGGCCGCAAATATGCTACGAAAGTCTGTTCCCGGGATTCTCGCGTTCGCTGGCCGAATTAGGCGCCCAATTTATCGTTAACGTTACCAATGATGCCTGGTACGGAACCTGGCAGGAACCTTATCAGCATATGTATATGACACTGGCACGAGGCGTCGAATTTCGCAGGCCTGTACTCAGAGCAACCAATACCGGCGTTTCAACAGTATCACTGGCATCCGGAGACATCCTGCAGCGCTCCCCTTTACATCAGGCCTGGGCCGACATTTACGAAGTCCCTTATCTGACTAATCCGCCTTCGACTTTCTATCAACGATGGTTCTGGCTAGTGCCTGGTCTGCTTTGGACGGCACTGCTTGCACTCATCGGCATAGGCATCCGTGACCGTTCTAAAAAACAATGAAATTTGCCCAGCCTGTTCAACTATTTCTTGCTCTCCTGGAACGGTAAGGTGTAATGTTCAAGGGGGTGGGAAAACACCCGACATTAAAATTTAGCATTAATGAAAGAAAAGTCAGAGACACTCTATTACAAAATAAGAAACAAAATGAGGTTCTTCGTGCCGCTATATGCCGGCTGAGAATTTTTCCGGACGGCCTTAAAACAGGCGGATTCTCACAGCTGGAGAAATGCCGTATGCAACTTTACCGATAGCACAAGGCGCTTTATTAATGGGGTAAGGAGGCTAACCTCATACGGAAATTAATATTGGACTAAAAGGTACAAAAAATCATGAAGAAAACGGCAGATTCAAACCCAAAGGTATATAGGAATTATTTTCGCCAAAGAACGGCAAATCAATGGCATAAAATCGAAGCCGAAGTCGGTATTCCCGGAGCGATCAGACCGTTTCTGGCCGGTAATTGGAAAATGAATATGATTCCGCTGTCGGGCGTCGCCCTTACGGCAAGAATCCTGGATATTTGCCGCGGAATCAGAGACGTCGATATAGGCCTTGCGCCTCCTCATACAGGACTTTCCACCCTCGCCGATTACATCAAACCCGATTTTCTCCGGACAGAATATGGTTTAGGCAGAAACGTATTTCTGCTGGCACAAGATACGTTTTTTGAATCCAAAGGCGCATTTACTGGCGAAATTTCGCCCGAAATGCTGGGAGCCATTGGTGTCGACCGCGTCATCATTGGCCATTCGGACCGCAGAGCCAACCTTGGGAAATATTATGGATTTGCCTCCAGTGTCGCCAGACGGCTGACAGACAGCTTTCTTTCCGACAAGTTGAAAAAACTGAAAGCAAAAGACGGCGCCGATGCGCAAGTTATAGCAACTTTGGAGTATCTGGTCGCCAAAGAGAATCATGAACTCCTGAGCGGGTTAACCCGATTTTTAGAAGAGGAATTAAGAGAACGAGCCGGGGAAAGCGATCAATCCATTCAGCTAAAAATCCAGGCCGCTCTGGGCCAAGGACTACAAGTCATCCTTTGTTGTGGTGAGAACAGAGAAGCCAGATTGGCAAACGAAACTTTCAGTCTGCTGGACCGACAATTACGAATGGCGTTTGAAGTCGTCTCACCCAGGGCCGTCAGCGAAGTAATTATCGCTTACGAACCGGTATGGGCTATCGGTGAAGGCGCAAAGCCTGCCACATTAGAACAGATAAAGGAGGTGCATGACTTTATTAGAAATCTGATCATGGACTTGTACGGCGAGCAAATCGCTTCAAACATCAGAATTCTTTATGGCGGCAACGTAAAACCGGACAATATTGTCGACATCATGAACATATCAGGTGTCGACGGTGCTCTGGTTGGCGGGGCAAGCTTAAAAGCCAATGATTTTGCCTCGATAATAAGATTTGGTTTAAATACTTGACATTATTAACAATGGCCCGGCAACCGCTTGTATTTGACTAAACCAAGTTGCCGAGCCATTTCTTGAACTGCCCTATTTTCTTAAAGAATTCATCTCCCTCACTATCAACTTAAAAATCCCTGCAATTAATGCCAGTCTCTATAATTAAGAAATGAAATAAGACCCGCGATTGAGGCAGGATTTCTGTTCATGTTCGAAGCGCGCAAACGAGTGCATGACTGGCTATGTAACTGTTTGCGCAAAGCTTCCGCTCCTCGGCAACTGCTGATTTACAGGGGTGTAATGAATGCAGAAAATGCAGGAGCATTTTTCTGCCCTGCGTCGCCTAAAGCGCCTACTGTTGGTGCTAAGCCACAGGGATGTGGCGAATGTCGAAAACGCAGGAGCAGTTTTCTACCTACCTCCTGCATAATCCCCATGGATGGGGTGCATGCAGAGAAATGACGGGATCATTTCCTGTCCATGCAGTCGTCGGCAACTGCTCCTGCGTTGCTCTACCTCCTGCATCCATGCAGTCGTGCTCACGCCCCTTACCTACATCCCTGTAGGCAACACCGAGGATGGCTGAAAGACAAGTCAATTGCGGAAGTTATAAATTCACGTTCCCAATATAGGGATTTACACTTGAATACACAGACAAGTTCTTATTTTTATTGGCATCCGCTCTATCTTGTGAAAATGATTGAACAACCGCATCACAGAGGAATCTCAAAAAAATAAGTTAGTACTTTAAGGCTGGAGTTGTACTTTAAGTTATTATTTTGCATAAAAGCGGCCATTAAATATTCCTAAATCAGGAGAAATTTTATGCCAAAAAAAATTAAATCAAATTCCGCGGATACGCAAACACCAAGCGAAAAGTATCCCAAAAGTCCAATGCCCCCTCAGCACCAGGAACGCCCTGGCGTTGAAGCAGAAATAACGCCACGACCGCAATATCTTGCACCTGATTATAAAGGTGCGGACAAATTAAAAAATAAAGTCGCCTTGATTACCGGTGGCGATTCAGGTATTGGTCGAGCCGTTGCCGTTCTTTTTGCCCGTGAAGGTGCGGATTCCGCCATTACTTTTCTTCCATCGGAACAGGTCGACGCAGAAGAAACTCAACATCAAGTCGAAAAAGAAGGCTATCGGTGCTTGCTAATTCCAGGGGATGTGACTAGCCCGGAATTTTGCCAGAGCGCGGTTGAGAAAACAGTCCAGGCATTCGGCAAATTAAACATCTTAGTCAACAATGCCGCTTACCAACACAATCAAGAATCCCTTGAAGATATTTCTGATGATCAATTCGACACCACTTTCAAAACTAATATCTATGGCTACTTTCGCATGGCGAAGGCGGCGCTCAAACATTTGAAAGACGGTGATGCAATCATCAATTGTGGATCAATTACCGGGCTGGAAGGAAATAAACATTTAATTGATTATGCCTCCACAAAAGGTGCTATTCATGCCTTTACCAAATCGTTGGCGCTGAACCTGGTCGAAAAAGGCATTCGCGTCAATTGCATTGCTCCGGGGCCAGTCTGGACACCGCTCAATGTCGCCGATAAACCCGCCGAAAAAGTAGCCAAGCATGGCGGCAATCAGCCGATGAAGCGCCCTGCCCAACCCGAAGAAGTGGCGCCTGCGTTTGTATTCTTTGCTTCAAACACCGATTCCAGCTATATCACCGGTGAAATTTTAACACTGCTCGGCGGTGAAACCCGAGCCGCGTAAGCCGGGCCCGGGCCAGTCGCCCGATGCGGGGGCGGCTTGCCGGGCAAAAAAAAACCCAGGCCTGTCGTCAGGTCTGGGTTTTCGGTAAGGCGCTTGGCAATTCCCTACTTTCGCATGGCAAATCGCCACACTATCATCGGCGCTAAGCGGTTTCACTTCCGAGTTCGGGATGGGATCGGGTGGGTCACGCTCGCTATGGTCACCAAGCAAACTGGTCTGACAAGCCGGCTGTCGCCGCCTGCCGCGTTGGAAATCTGTAACTCTCGCTGAATCAGCGTGTCAGTCTGTCAACCCAAACTGATTGGGTGTTATATGGTCAAGCCTCACGGGCAATTAGTATCAGTTAGCTTCAACCATTACTGGCCTTCCACACCTGACCTATCAACCTTGTCGTCTTCAAGGGCCCTTCAGGGGACTCATGGTCCCAGTGAGATCTCATCTTGGGAGGGGCTTCCCGCTTAGATGCTTTCAGCGGTTATCCTGTCCGAACATAGCTACCCGGCCATGCCACTGGCGTGACAACCGGAACACCAGAGGTTCGTCCACTCCGGTCCTCTCGTACTAGGAGCAGCTTCCCTCAAATCTCAAACGCCCACGGCAGATAGGGACCGAACTGTCTCACGACGTTCTGAACCCAGCTCGCGTACCACTTTAAATGGCGAACAGCCATACCCTTGGGACCTGCTTCAGCCCCAGGATGTGATGAGCCGACATCGAGGTGCCAAACACCGCCGTCGATATGAACTCTTGGGCGGTATCAGCCTGTTATCCCCGGAGTACCTTTTATCCGTTGAGCGATGGCCCTTCCATACAGAACCACCGGATCACTATGACCTACTTTCGTACCTGCTCGATGTGTCTATCTCGCAGTCAAGCACCCTTATGCCATTGCACTCATTGCCTGATTTCCGACCAGGCTGAGGGTACCTTCGTGCTCCTCCGTTACTCTTTAGGAGGAGACCGCCCCAGTCAAACTACCCACCAGACACTGTCCCCAGCCCAGATCATGGGCCCAGGTTAGAACTTCAAACATACCAGGGTGGTATTTCAAGGATGGCTCCACACCAACTGGCGTTGGTGCTTCACAGCCTCCCACCTATCCTACACAAGTAGGTTCAAAGTCCAGTGTCAAGCTATAGTAAAGGTTCACGGGGTCTTTCCGTCTAGCCGCGGGTATACGGCATCTTCACCGCAATTTCAATTTCACTGAGTCTCGGGTGGAGACAGTGTGGCCATCGTTACGCCATTCGTGCAGGTCGGAACTTACCCGACAAGGAATTTCGCTACCTTAGGACCGTTATAGTTACGGCCGCCGTTTACCGGGGCTTCGATCAAGAGCTTCGCGTGAGCTAACCCCATCAATTAACCTTCCGGCACCGGGCAGGCGTCACACCCTATACGTCCACTTTCGTGTTTGCAGAGTGCTATGTTTTTGCTAAACAGTCGCAGCCACCAGTTTATTGCAACCTCCTTCGGCTCCAGTCGCGAGGACCTTCACCTACCAAAGGCATACCTTCTCCCGAAGTTACGGTATCATTTTGCCTAGTTCCTTCACCCGAGTTCTCTCAAGCGCCTTAGAATTCTCATCCCACCCACCTGTGTCGGTTTGGGGTACGGCCACTGATAACCTGAAGCTTAGAGGTTTTTCTTGGAAGCCTGGCATCAATCACTTCGTCACTCAAAAGAGCGACTCGTCGTCACGTCTCAGCATAGAGTCTCCCGGATTTGCCTAAGAGACCTGCCTACTCGCTTAAACTGCCACTTCCAACCGGCAGCTGACCTAGCCTTCTCCGTCACCCCATCGCAGTTACCACCGGTACAGGAATATTAACCTGTTTGCCATCGACTACGCCTTTCGGCCTCGCCTTAGGTACCGACTAACCCTGCGTCGATTAGCGTTGCGCAGGAAACCTTGGGTTTTCGGCGTCAGGGTTTTTCACCCTGATTATCGTTACTCATGTCAGCATTCGCACTTCTGATACCTCCAGCCGACTTCTCAATCGACCTTCGCAGGCGTACAGAACGCTCCTCTACCGCTCATCCATAGGATGAACCCGTAGCTTCGGTACTATGCTTAGCCCCGGTAAATCTTCCGCGCAAGCCGACTCGACCAGTGAGCTATTACGCTTTCTTTAAAGGGTGGCTGCTTCTAAGCCAACCTCCTGGCTGTCTGGGCCTTCTCACATCGTTTCCCACTGAGCATAGATTTGGGGACCTTAGCTGACGGTCTGGGCTGTTTCCCTTTTCACGACGGACCTTATCACCCGCCGTGTGTCTCCCGTGCTCAAACTTGTTGGTATTCGGAGTTTGCATCGGGTTGGTAAGTCTAGACGACCCCCTAGCCGAAACAGTGCTCTACCCCCAACAGTTATACACGAGGCGCTACCTAAATAGCTTTCGAGGAGAACCAGCTATCTCCGAGCTTGATTAGCCTTTCACTCCGATCCACAGCTCATCCCCGTCTTTTTCAACAGACGTGGGTTCGGCCCTCCAGTCAGTATTACCTGACCTTCAGCCTGGCCATGGATAGATCGCCCGGTTTCGGGTCTAATCCCAGCGACTGAACGCCCTATTAAGACTCGCTTTCGCTACGCCTCCCCTAGTCGGTTAAGCTTGCCACTGAGATTAAGTCGCTGACCCATTATACAAAAGGTACGCAGTCACCCCACGAAGGGGCTCCCACTGCTTGTACGCATACGGTTTCAGGTTCTATTTCACTCCCCTCTCCGGGGTTCTTTTCGCCTTTCCCTCACGGTACTGGTTCACTATCGGTCAGTAAGGAGTATTTAGCCTTGGAGGATGGTCCCCCCATATTCAGTCAAAGTTTCACGTGCTCCGACCTACTCGATTTCACCTCTATCACGTTTTCGTGTACGGGGCTATCACCCTGTATCGCTGGACTTTCCAGACCATTCCACTAACGTCATAAAGGCTTAAGGGCTAATCCCCGTTCGCTCGCCGCTACTAAGGGAATCTCGGTTGATTTCTTTTCCTCCGGGTACTTAGATGTTTCAGTTCTCCGGGTTCGCTTCCTTAAGCTATGGATTCACTTAAGGATAATCAGGTGATCCTGATTGGGTTTCCCCATTCGGACATCCGCGGATCAAAGCTTGTTTGCAAACTCCCCGCGGCTTATCGCATGCTACAACGTCCTTCATCGCCTCTTACTGCCTAGGCATCCACCGTATGCGCTTATTCACTTGACCATATAACCCCAATAAGTCTGGCGGTTATACGGATCAGCTGACATTTTCGCTTTTTCTGCTTGAGTACTCATTCTTGCTGTCGTTCTTTCAAACGACGCTTGAACTCGTCAGTCGCATCATCTCATGGCGCTTGACAGTGCCGATGATGTGACTTATTACAGATTTCCACATTGTTAAAGAGCTATCAGTGCATTAAGCACCAATGCTATAAACCCTAGTCAAGGCTTATAGCATTGGTGGAGCCAGGGAGGATCGAACTCCCGACCTCCTGCGTGCAAGGCAGGCGCTCTCCCAGCTGAGCTATGGCCCCAGATATTCCAGGTTCCCTAGCCCGTTCACCGTTTTCTACGTCGTCCGTAAAAAATTGGTGGGCCTGGGAGGATTTGAACCTCCGACCTCACCCTTATCAGGGGTGCGCTCTAACCAACTGAGCTACAGGCCCAGGCTCATATCGTGCTCGATCAAAATAATTTGTTGTGGACGCTCATGACAACGATTAGCTGTCTTTGTAAGGAGGTGATCCAGCCCCAGGTTCCCCTAGGGCTACCTTGTTACGACTTCACCCCAGTCATGAATCACAAAGTGGTGAGCGCCCTCCCGAAGGTTAGACTACCCACTTCTTTTGCAACCCACTCCCATGGTGTGACGGGCGGTGTGTACAAGGCCCGGGAACGTATTCACCGCGACATTCTGATTCGCGATTACTAGCGATTCCGACTTCATGGAGTCGAGTTGCAGACTCCAATCCGGACTAGGACCGGCTTTCTGGGATTTGCTGACTCTCGCGAGTTCGCTGCCCTCTGTACCGGCCATTGTAGCACGTGTGTAGCCCTACCCATAAGGGCCATGATGACTTGACGTCGTCCCCACCTTCCTCCGGTTTATCACCGGCAGTCTCCCTAGAGTTCCCACCATCACGTGCTGGCAACTAAGGATAAGGGTTGCGCTCGTTACGGGACTTAACCCAACATCTCACGACACGAGCTGACGACAGCCATGCAGCACCTGTCTCAGAGTTCCCGAAGGCACTCCGCTATCTCTAACAGATTCTCTGGATGTCAAGGGTAGGTAAGGTTCTTCGCGTTGCATCGAATTAAACCACATGCTCCACCGCTTGTGCGGGCCCCCGTCAATTCATTTGAGTTTTAACCTTGCGGCCGTACTCCCCAGGCGGTCAACTTAATGCGTTAGCTGCGCCACTAAGCCTGTTAAAAGGCCCAACGGCTAGTTGACATCGTTTACGGCGTGGACTACCAGGGTATCTAATCCTGTTTGCTACCCACGCTTTCGTACCTCAGCGTCAGTTTTAGTCCAGAGAGTCGCCTTCGCCACTGGTGTTCCTTCAGATCTCTACGCATTTCACCGCTACACCTGAAATTCCACTCTCCTCTACTAAACTCTAGTTACCCAGTATCAAATGCAGTTCCCAGGTTAAGCCCGGGGCTTTCACATCTGACTTAAATAACCGCCTACGCACGCTTTACGCCCAGTAATTCCGATTAACGCTCGCACCCTCCGTATTACCGCGGCTGCTGGCACGGAGTTAGCCGGTGCTTCTTCTAAAGGTAATGTCAAGCTGCCGGGTATTGACCGGCAGGTTTTCCTCCCAATTGAAAGTGCTTTACAACCCTCAGGCCTTCTTCACACACGCGGTATTGCTGGATCAGGCTTGCGCCCATTGTCCAATATTCCCCACTGCTGCCTCCCGTAGGAGTCTGGGCCGTGTCTCAGTCCCAGTGTGGCTGATCGTCCTCTCAGACCAGCTATAGATCGTCGCCTTGGTAGGCCTTTACCCCACCAACTAGCTAATCTAACGCAGGCTCATCTCATAGCGCGAGGCCCGAAGGTCCCCCGCTTTCCCCCGTAGGGCGTATGCGGTATTAGCTTGAGTTTCCCCAAGTTGTCCCCCACTATGAGGCAGATTCCTACGCGTTACTCACCCGTCCGCCACTCGTCAGCGCCCGAAGGCCTGTTACCGTTCGACTTGCATGTGTTAAGCATACCGCCAGCGTTCAATCTGAGCCATGATCAAACTCTTCAGTTCAATCTGTTTTTGCCACTCAGGAAGATGAGTGACCAATCTTGGCTCGACCAAAAACTTAACGTAAATATTGAATCGACGTGTTTGTTCTTGCTCGATTATTTATTACAACTAAAATAATCATCACAAGCACCCACACAAATTATTTTGATCTGACTTTTAAAGAGCGTGGAGCTTAAAGCCCCGCTGAGTCCGACTATTATACAGAGTCAAAACCCGTTGTCAACCCCTTGTTGCTTTTATTTTTCATCCCGAAAAACCGGAGCCAATCGCTCAACCCCGAAGAGCCGACCATTATAACCGATCCGCTCTGCTTGTCAACCTCAGTGTCAACTTTTTTTCTGTCCCTGAACCCCTTCCGGACAACCTGCCGCCGAAAGAAGGGCATATTCTACCGATCTTTTTTTAATCGTCAAGCAATTATTTTTGTTCCGGCCAATATTTATTAGCTGCTGAATTTAACCAGTTCAAATATCGGGTAACGCCTTCCTTAACCCCCATAAACGCCTTGCTATATCCAGCCTGTCTTAAACCGGAAATATCCGCCTGCGTATAACTCTGATAAGCGCCTTTTAAATGCTCGGGAAAAGGAATGTATTCGATGCTCCCCTCCTTATGCCATTCGATGACCGATCGCGCGACGGTATTAAATGTCTCCGCTTGCCCGGTCCCGACATTATAAATGCCGTGCCGGTCCGGATGATCCAGGAACCACAAATTAACATCGACCACATCATCAACATGAACAAAGTCTCGCTTTTGCTCGCCATCTGCCAGACCGTTACAACCTGAAAACAGCTTAGCCCGCTTTTGCTCTATAACCTGGCGGTTAAAGTGAAATGCGGTGCTGCTCATTGAGCCTTTGTGTTGCTCTCTCGGACCATAGACGTTGAAATAGCGAAACCCGACAATCGGGCTCTTCGTATTGGGCAGTAACTGCCGAACATATTGGTCGAATTGAAATTTTGAATAGGCATACATATTGATCGGATGCTCGCATTTACGATCGACACGAAAACCATGTTCGCCATTACCGTAAACCGAGGCCGATGATGCATACATAAAAGCCGCATTTTTGGCGATGCACCAGTGCAACAGGCGTTTTGAATAATCGTAATTATTCATCATGACGAACTGACCATTCCACTCCGTGGTCGCGGAACAAGCCCCCTGATGAAAAACCGCCTTAATGTCGTTTAAAAAAGTTGGCGACTCTATTTTTTCTATGAATTGCGCCTTGTCCATGTAATCGGCAATATCCAGATCAGCAATGTTATGCATTTTTCGGCCGTTAACCAGATGATCGACCAGCAATATATTGCTCTCTCCGCGTTCGTTTAACGCACGAACAATATTACTGCCAATAAACCCCGCGCCACCGGTAACAACAATCATTCCTCCCCCCTCGCTTTCTTAATCATGGCCGTTGTCGATTGACCGTCAACAAATTGTAAAATCCTCACTTCGCCTCCCGCTTTTATAACGCAATCCCCTCCGGCAACCTCTTCGGGACGATAATCTCCACCTTTAACGATGACATCAGGTAATAGTTTGCAATACAAGCGCTCTGGCGTTTCCTCTTCGAACGACACGACCCAGTCCACGCAGGCCAAGGCCGCAAGAACCATCATGCGCTCTTGCAAACGATTAATCGGACGCGTATCGCCTTTAAGCTGCCTGACCGACGCATCCGAATTAACCGCGACAATCAATCGATCACCCAAAGCCTTGGCCTGCTCCAAATAAGTAACGTGACCGGCATGCAGTAGATCAAAACAGCCGTTAGTCATAATGATCCGTTCATCATTGGCTTTTGCTCTGGCAATAATCCGAGCTAATTCCTCTTCCGAAACAACACCGTATTGCGAATCGCGTTCGCCATGCATGGCCCGCATTAATTCCAATAGGGAGACAGTCGAGGTTCCCAGCTTGCCAACGACAATACCACCAGCCAGATTGGCCAGATACATTGCATCATGCAGCGTTTTACCAATCGCCACGGCCAAAGCCATCACCGCAATGACCGTATCGCCCGCCCCGGTTACGTCGAACACGTCCTTGGCTTGAGCCGGAAGGGAATGTACATGCGCATCCTGTATCAGCGTCATGCCGGCCTCGCCGCGCGTCAACAACAGCGTGCCGATTTGATGTCGTTTCAACAACGACCGGCCACTTTCAATCAAGCCGTTCTCGTCGGCGCATACGCCGACTACGGCCTGCAATTCGGACAGATTTGGCGTTATGACATCGGCTTGTGCATAGCGCTCATAATCAACGCCTTTAGGATCGACCAGAACCTTGACGCCTGCCTGCCTGGCTTGTGCTATGTATTCCGGCACATGCGTCAAGGTGCCTTTGCCGTAATCGGAGAAAACAACCGCATCGCTTCCGGGCAGATGCCGCGCGAGCCGTGTTAATAAAGCTTCTTTATTAACATTCAAAGGCGTTTCTTCGAAATCCAGCCGAATCAGTTGTTGATGCTGCGCCATGATCCGCAGTTTACAGATACTGCGAATGCTAGGCTCGACCACAAAATCACAGGCGACGCTTTCCGCTTCCAGCAATTTACGCAGAATCCCGCCCTCGACATCATCGCCAATGACGCCCAGCAATGTAACTCGGCCGCCTAACCTGGCGATATTCAGTGCGACATTACCCGCCCCGCCAATACGATCTTCGATATTTTTTACCCGAACCACCGGCACGGGCGCTTCAGGCGAAATCCGGCTCGCCTGTCCCGACCAATAGCGGTCCAGCATGACATCGCCCATGACAATAATATGAGCCTGACCGAATTCAGGCGCTGCTGCCAACATTTACTGCCTCCTCAATCACACCGCACCACCAGTGGCCTATCAATATATGCGCCTCCTGAATTCTTGCCGTCACAGTCGAGGGTACCCTAATCGAGAGCGTAGCCTGCCTGCACAATTCGCCGCCTTCGCCGCCCGTTAAACCAATAACCGCCATGCCTTTGGATTCAGCAACTTCAACCGCTTTCAGAATATTTTTGCTGCGCCCCGATGTGGAAATGGCCACCAAGCAGTCTTTTTCGCTAGCGAGGGCTTCCACCTGACGTGAAAAAACCGTTTCGAACTCAAAATCATTGGCATGCGCTGTTAAAATGGAAGTGTCCGTCGTTAAAGCAATAGCCGCCAGCGCCCGTCGTTTTTTTTCGTATCTGACCACCAGTTCCGCCGCAATATGCTGGCAATCAGCGGCGCTGCCGCCATTACCGCATAATAAAACCTTTCCGCCTTTCTTTAGCGTATTGATCAACAGCGCTCCAGCCTCCTCTATCTCCTTGGAACAATCGGCTAAACGCGTCATCATTTCTCTGTGCTCTTCAAGCTCAGAAATAAATGCTTTCAAAATAATTTCCTCATAGCCTTAAAAGGCTTTTCCGCATCACTAAAAATAGTGTTTTTACTTAAAAATTCAGCATGATCAATCGGCAATCGCTTTATCCCGGATATTCCTGTGCTGCATTTGATGCAGCCGGGCATAAGCGCCGTTTTTCTCGATGAGTTCTCTATGAGTCCCCTTTTCCACAATCCGGCCATGATCGATAACCAAAATCAGATCAGCGCTTTCTATCGTTGATAGTCTGTGAGCGATCACCAGCGTTGTCCTGTTGCTCATGACTTTTTGCAAGGCCGCCTGTATATAGCGCTCCGATTCGGTATCCAATGCCGAAGTAGCCTCATCCAATATCAGAACTGGCGCATCTTTCAATAGCGCCCTTGCCAAGGCTAATCGTTGCCTTTGCCCACCCGACAATTTAACGCCGTTTTCGCCTATCTCGGTATCAAGGCCCGACTCCAGTTTACTGACGAACTCCATCGCGTAAGCATCGGTTGCAGCGGCAATAATATCGTTTCTATCGGTATCTGCCAGCGTGCCGTAGGCGATATTATTGGCTATCGTATCATTGAATAAAGTGACTTGCTGGTTAACGAGCGCCAGCTGTTTTCTTAAATTCGTTAATTCATAAGTATTAATTTCAACGCCATCGAGCAATATATCGCCTGTTTTATGCATATAAAAACGGGAAATCAGATTAGCCAATGTGCTTTTGCCGCCGCCGGAAGCTCCAACCAATGCGATAGTCTGTCCCGGTTCGGCCTTGAAGCTGATGTTCCTTAATGCCAACTCGTTGGCGCCAGGATATTGAAAAGATACGTTTTTGAATTCCAACAAGCCCTTGCATCGATCGATTTGATAAGTGCCGTCATTTTGCTCTGCCGGCTCATCCAAAACCTCGAACAAGGATTCGGCCGCCGCAATACCTTTTTGGATGTCGCCGTTGATCTCGGTTAACTGCCTGACGGGTCGAGGCAATAAAAATGCCGCCGTCAAATAGCCTACAAACTCCCCCGTACTCGATTGCTTCATGAAAAACAATGCCATATACATTAAAAGCGATAAGGCTATGGCAATAATGAATTGTATGATCGGATTGTGCACTGCTTGCGTCGTGGCGAGCTTTAACGATTGCCGCCGATTATTCAAGCTGCTTTCCCGGAACCGCCGGCGCTCATAGTCCTCGCCGCCATAGCTGCGCACGATTCGATGGCCGCCTACCAGTTCCGAAGTAATATGGGTTATATCGCCTATCGATTGCTGAATTTTCTTGCTGATGGTACGCAACCGCCTGCTGACATAACTGACTAGCAAGGCAATAACCGGTGTTATGGCGACAAAAACCATCGATAACATCCAGTTTGAGTAGAACAAATAGCCCAGCAGACCAACTGCGGTTAAGCCTTCTCTAACAAAGGTACGTATTGCATCGGTAGTGGCCTTGGTAACCTCGCCCACATTATTGGTGACCCTTGCAATCATATAACCGCTATTATTTGCGTCAAAATAAGCGGTAGGCAGGCATACGTAATGGTCAAAGATTTCGCACCTCAACGCGTGCACGACATTACAGGAGACTTTAGCCAGAAAATAATTGCCTAAATAAGCGCCCACTCCTCGCACGATGATCAAACCGCTGAAGAATAACGGCAAGTAATACATTCCCTCGCGCGCTTCAGTTTGCAACGTATCGATAATATGTTTGATCAATGCCGCAAATAACGGCTGAGTAGCTGAATAAATCAGAAAACCTAGAATACTGATGAAAAAAAGGCCTCGATGTGGTTTTACATAGCTTAATAACCGCTTATATATTTGAATGCTTGCTTCAGATTCTTTTTTCATACCCTGTTAAAATTCATATATTCATATGCCGCGACAGTACTTAATGACGTCTAAATGAGCGAAATATTACCATCCTTATTAAAAAGACCGTAATGACCTTTTATCTGATGACCTTATCAACCCGGTTTCATCTGGCGCCAACGCTATACACATTCCGTGACAAGACTGTAAAATATAGTGGAATTACCAAAAGGTTCAAATCCACCGCCGAATGAAAAAAAAACCACCGTTAGCACCTCCCGCCAGAATATTGGTCATTGCCCTACGTCATTTGGGTGATGTTTTACTGACCACGCCATTGATCCACTCGCTACGGGAGGCATACCCCCAGGCTCAAATTGATGTATTGGTTTACAGTAATACGGCCGCCATGATGGAGGGCAATCCGGATATCGCTCGAATAATAACCACACCTTTACGTCCGTCACGCGCAGATTACCGAAGCCTGATTTCGATACTATTCAGAAAATATAACCTGGCCGTCATTACGCAAACAGGAGACCGTCCATTTATCTATGGTTTTCTAGCCGCCCCCGTGCGTGTTGCAGTAGTGCCGAAAAAAGATCAAAAAGGTGGATGGAAACGCAATTTTATTCAATATTGGACTGAATTCGATGATGAAAATACCCACACCGTGCTGCAATTATTGAAACTGGCAGATCTCTTAGGCATCCCCAGAGCTCATGCGTTGGTCCCTCCGTGCCCGGCCGATAATCAAATACCGCTCTTGCCAGCCAATCATTCAGCCTATGCCGTCATTCATGCCTATCCAATGTGGCATTATAAACGCTGGACCATCGATGGCTGGGTTGAAATAGCACAATTTCTCCAGGAGACAGGCTTAAAGGTTATTTTGTCGGGCGGCCCGGCGCCGGAAGAAATTGACTATGTAGAGCGCATCTACCAACGATTATCGGTAGAGGTCACAAATCTGGCAGGCAAAACCACGGTTTCTCAACTTTCCTACATTATCAGCAAGGCAAAATTATACATCGGCCCCGACACGGGCATAACCCATTTGGCCGCCGCTACGGCAACGCCTGTGATCGCGCTTTATGGGCCTACGAATCCGGTTAAATGGGCACCCTGGCCCATCAATTACAGCAATGACGCAAATCCTTTTCAGAAACTGGGCAACCAACAGGTGAATAATGTCTATTTAATTCAGGGCGTGGCAGATTGCGTGCCTTGCCATCAGGAAGGTTGTGACCGAAATCGACAAAGCCGTAGCGCTTGTCTGGAAAATATCAGTCCTGAAACTGTTAAGAAAGACATTCTGAAGGTCTTAAATTAGAGCCATTCCAACTTTAACAAGCGACTCATGCCCTTTAAAAAACTGTTTTTTAAATCCCAGCCTTTAATCATTGATATCGGTGGCTATCTTGCCATTTTATTGATATTGACCCTGCCTTTTTCTACCGCTTTAACGGTTGTGCTTTCAATTGCATTAGCCTTTTTATGGGTAAGCTCGGCGCAATTTATGACTCTACCGATGTTCATAAAGCAGAATCCGGTAATCTTATTTGCTGTATTACTATTTCTTTATCTGGCTTTAGGCGTTATCTACAGCACGGCCGCCCCCGTAAATGCCTTTTCCACACTCAGCAAATATCGTGAACTCTTGCTACTGGCCATCTTGCCGCCATTTTTTCAATCTGAATTTATCAGACATTGGGCATGGAATGCCTTCATTATTGCCTCTATTGTGACGCTGCTGGGCTCTTATGCTATTCATTTCGGCATGATCGATTATATGCAGCCGGAAGACCCCTCTATCAAGAACCGAATCACTCACAGCCTTTTAATCGCTTTTTTTGCTTTTTTCTGCATGCATAAGTCTTTGCAAGAGGGCAAATACGGCAAGCTCTATATCGCTTTATTGGTTCTATGCATTCACAATTTGTTCTTCCTCGTGTCCGGCCGCACCGGTCAATTGATCTTTCTGCTATTAATGCTGCTTTTTTATATCCAGCGGTTCAGCGCAAAAAAGGCGGTATTGCTTATTACCGCTACGTTTGCACTACTTTTCCTGTTTATCACCTGTTCCGATAGAGCAAACCGCATCAATGAAGGCTTTTCGCAAACCCAAAACTATTTGCATTCCGAAACCGGTGAAACGAACACATCCATGGGGCAAAGATTGACTTTCTGGAAACACTCACTGGCGCTCATCGCCGAAAAACCCTGGCTGGGCCATGGAACCGGCAGTTATCCGGTCGAATATAGCAGAGTGGCTGCAAAGGCCGACATTGCATCCAACAATCCTCACAATGAATATTTGATGATTACCGTACAAATCGGCATACTCGGCCTGTTATTATTTTTAGCTTTTTTGTTCAGCCAATACCAATGCTCGCTAAAACTGCTCAATGAATACCAGTGGTTCGCTCAGGGCGTATTGGTTGCGCTTGCCATCAACAGTCTTTTTAACTCCACAATTCTCGACTTCACCGAAGGGCACTGGTTTAGCGCCATTATAGCCTTATGCTTTTCAACGCTGCCATTCAAGACAAAACCATGCTCAGCGTAGTTATTATCACTAAAAATGAATCCGCGCATATTGCCCGTTGCCTAGAGTCTGTCGCGTGGGCGGATGAAATTATTGTTCTGGATTCAGGCAGTGAAGACAACACGGTCGCCATCTGCCGCCGCTATACCGATAAGGTTTTTGAAACCGACTGGCCCGGATTCGGCATACAAAAACAGCGCGCCGTCGATAAAGCAACTCAACCATGGATTTTATCCATAGACGCCGACGAGCAAGTAACGCCTGAACTGAGAAAAAAGCTTGAACAAGCCATGAGCCACACCCACATAGCCGGCTTTGAGATACCCCGCCTTTCGAGCTATTGCGGCAGACAGATCAGGCACGGCGGATGGTGGCCTGATCATGTCCTGCGCCTATTTCAACGCGAGCGCGGACGTTTTACCGAAGACCTGGTCCACGAGCGCATCATTGTCGACGGCACTGTTCAGCGCTTAACAACGCCTCTGCTTCATGAAGCTTTTGTCGATCCGAATGAAGTTCTGCATAAAATCAACAGTTATTCATCACTGGGTGCTGAAAAATTGTACTTGGCCGGAAAAAGAACCACTCTACTACAAGCAATAGTTAAAGGATTCTGGACATTTTTTCGCACTTACTGTTTGAAAGCCGCTTTTCTGGATGGAGAGCAAGGGCTCATGCTCGCGATATCCAATGCCGAAGGGACTTATTATAAATATCTGAAACTGCTGGATATGCACCGGGGCAAGGAGCCGAAGGCATGAGTCTGATTTCCGTCATTATCACAACCTATAACTGGCCAGAAGCACTGGCGGCCAGTTTACAAAGCCTTTTAAGCCAGGAAGACAGAAATTTCGAAATTCTTGTCGCGGACGATGGGTCAACTGATGCGACTGCGAAATTAATAACAAATCGTTACGCCGGCAGTTCAATACCGATACAACACATCCGTCATGACGACCAGGGCTTTAGAGCCGGCACAATCCGGAATAAAGCAGTGGCTCGCAGTCAAGGCGATTACCTGATTTTTATCGACGGGGATTGCATAGTTTTCCCGGACTTTATCAAGACTCATCGCCGTCTGGCCGCTAAAGACCACTTTGTCCCTGGAAACCGCATACTCTTGACTGAAAGCTTTACCCGGGAAGTCCTGAATGAGAATATTTCTCTATATAATCAATCAATAACTTATTTTATTTCGCAGTGGCTCACAAACAAGATAAATAGAATCACTCCACTGATACGCTTGCCCTTGGGACGGCTACGGCTAACTCAGCCAAGCCGCTGGCAAAAAGCGATGACTTGTAACCTGGCCATCTGGAAAAATGACTTTGTCGAGGTTAACGGCTTCGATGAACTTTTTGAAGGTTGGGGCTATGAAGATTCTGATTTGGTGATTCGTCTGATACATAACGGCATTAAGCGTAAGGAAGGCCGCTTTGCCATACCTGTTTTGCACCTATGGCACCGACAAAACGACCAAAGCCGGCATGATCAAAACTTCCAACGACTGATGGGACGCTTGCATGAACAGAATTTTATTCGGGCAAGGAAAGGGTTGGATCAATATCTTTGATCCAGCCCTCTTTTATTGCTGCTTCGCTATCAAATTACCCGAACTACTCATTACCAGCGCCTTGATAGGCATTATCACGCGATTTATCGGATTTGATGCGTAATTTGACATTTTTTAAAACTCTTAACAGCGGTGCCGCGCCTCCCATCGCCACCGCATCCACAAGGCAATACCAGGCGGCAACGCCGCTAGGTGGATTGCCTTGCGGCAGATTCAATACCGGATCGATAGCCGCCCAGGTCCAAGTTCCGACTGCCGTACCTATAAGTTCAAGCCAAGTGGTAATAAAGAAGGCAGAAAGGTAAACCATGGGCGAGCGGCCCTTAAAAAGATAGATCAGAAAAACGCAAAATAGCAAAGCGCCTACATAATCACCTTGCTCCGCATAACCGCTGATTCCCCAGGCAGACCAAGCACCGCACACAAGCACTACAAATAGGGCGATTTTTCGGGCATATCTTAAAAACAGTCCTGAACGCCCCAATGCCACGGCCGTTAAATAAACCATGCCATGACCGGGCGGCACATAAGCCGGCACATTTTCAAAACGATAGGTATAGCCTCCCATAAAAGGGGAAGCAAAATGTTCCCCTATCGTGGCAAAAATGATGGCAATAATTACCTGCGTTCTGACTTCTTTATTTTCTCCGAGCAATAAGCCGGTTAAAAAAACCCAGCCACAGACACCCAGCGCATTTTGTTTCTCCAACGTGGCATCCGCATCAGTCATCAAACAGACCGCCACGCAAAAAAAAGTAAAAGCCGCTATAAAATAATCCCGCTTTCTGTGCACATAAGGCCCCTCAACGGGGGGGAAATGACGTAACATCGTTTACCTCATCGAATATGAAATCTGACCTCATCATAGATTTTCTGGCATAGCCTTATATAAACATCCAGGCAATTACGGCGTACCTGGCAAATTTACCTGATAAAATGATTAAACAAGCTGGCAATACGGGAAGCTTCAACCAACCGCCAGCAAAACATAACGCATCGCCCACTAGTGGCAGCCATGAAAAAAACAAGGCCCAGACGCCTTTTCTTTTCACTAACTCAAGCGCTTTTTGCTTCTTCTCCGGCAGCAATGCCGCAATAGGAAATTTATTAGCGGCCAAGACACCTAAACCCCACGTTGTCATGGCTCCCAGCGTATTGCCTATAGTAGCAATAATTAACAATTGCTCAACCTGATAATCGCCGGCCGTTACCATATAAGCCAGAAGAGCTTCAGACCCGCCTGGAGCAATTGTCGATGATATAAAGGCACTGATAAACAATCCCCATATTCCAACCAACGCCTCTTCCACTTATTTTTCTCCCAAAAAAAAACCCCTGTAGCAAAAAGCACAGGGGTTTTTATAATGCCGGAATTTAGCTTCCGGGCAGTGTCTTGTTCTTGCTGGAAACGACCAGCTTAACCACATCAGACAGCAATTTTACAACTAGCTCGATAATCGATCTTAGTAAATCAAAGATATAAGTTACTATTTCCGATGCACTCATACCTTTAAACTTGCGAGCCAGAAACGGCGCCAGAAGCAAGCCGATTGCCAAACCGATCACGGTCATTCCCGAAATCATCGATCCGTCTTCTTGTTCCTGTGCGGCTGCAGGCGCACCACTCGGCAGCGCTGCCGGAGCCTGAACATTCGTATTACCCGCAACAGCAGCGGTTGTCACCGGCGGAATGCCTGAATAATCATCTTGTATGACGTAATCCGTCACACCGGGAATACTAGGTAGATCCCCATCACCCTTACCCACCTTCAACTGCGCTTTCATGCCTTTTTCCATATGCTGGGCAATGTCACAATGCACCAGATAGGTTTTATCGCCGGGCGGAAGAATCAATGTACCGGAAATTTTAGCGGGCCCCGTTACTTCCAGATGAAACATACCTTTATTATACAAATACTTAGGCAAGCCATGCATCATCCATTGGTGACGAATATTATCATCATTGACAAAATGAACTGTCAATTTCGTGCAGGGTTTAAAATTAAATTCCTGAGTATCAAACGCGAACATTCTTCCCGGGAACTTCTCGGCATATTTATGGCCGGCATGAACAGTAATTTCCCGGGTCTCGGATATCTTATCGCAACCACCAGGCAACGTATCGGCATTTTGCCCCATCACCATGCCGCCGCCCATATCCATTAAATGGCCATCACCGTGACTCATGAGCGAATTATGCTCTTCATATTCTTCCGCAGCCATAACGGGTACGGAAAAAAGAAAGCTTATCATCGCAACTGATAACAACTTCATCATTAGTAAGTTTCCTCTTTTATTTGGAACAATCAACGATTATGTTTCCTATGGAAAAAACCATAAAAAACTGATCAGAAATTTTTTGAATGCAACTCCCTTGCCCAAAAACTTCCAGATACTATTTCTAGGATAGCCTCGATTTAGATTCAACATAAACTGTTGTATCTATATCCAATTAAGACTTAAGCGGCACATCAAAATCTTGCCGAGTTGGCATTTTTGCATTCAAAAAACTGATCCGCACATTAACTTTGTTGATTCCGTCTTTGGCTAAATTCACTATCACTATGCATAAATAACATCAACATTGTAATGAGATTACCAGGACGTCAAGGAAGTTCCAGTACTGTAAGACTTAATGCTATCGATAATTAGCTTTTGATTTTAGCAACTAACCCATCGATTGTACGCTTGAAGCCCGCGTTTGACAGATACAAAACATATAAACCAGCAAATGCAAAAAATGCATATAAAAGTATACTGCTGCTGCTCACTTGTTGGCCTTTGCCAGCCACGAAGCCCATATGCGCATCCAATCTTTCGCCTTGGTCCGGCACCAGCGTAATATGAATCAGATACTTGCCTACTTCCGGCACACCATTAGGTAAAGTTAAAACCACTGTGCCTGATTTATGTTTTTTAGCTTCCTCAAAGAATACCCGAGTACCTTCAGGTTCTTTGGTCACTTCGAATTCAACCGCCATGCTTCTGTATCTGACGTCCTGATAATCGAATACAAGCTGGGTTAATGTATCGGTATTTGGAATGTTGCCGCAGAAATCCTCAGCCGGAAACGCCTTAGGTTGATAAGCGGTATAGTGAAGCCAGTGGCCCGGCTCCAGTTCAAATTTACATTGGTCGGTATCAGTACCGGCCGCGCCACCGTGCGCCCACAGCGAAGCAGAAAAAAACAACCCCAGGAGCCCTAGGAAAATCTTCTTTAATATTAGTGCTCTATTCATATTACCTTCCAGTTTTGATAAATAAATAATTTATTATTATTAGGAAAAATGTAATCGCCCCTATTTACATAGCTTGAGCCCATAAAACCTGTATTTGCTCTATACTTGGCTCATAGCAACTTGCAACTCTAGCATATCGCCCTAGACAAATAAAGGAATTGATGGAAAGTCAGACTCTATAAAAGTATAATACAAACAATTGATAACACCCTTAAGTGCTATTGTCATCATTAGGGTCCTTTTCTTAAAATTTATACTAATTTTATTCAGCCGGAACTCATCAAAATGTCATCTCTGACCACATCAGACGCCTGGAAAGCCATACAAAATCATTATCATCAGATCCACAAGCATTCAATGCGCGACAGCTTTGAAGG
Organism: Methylobacter marinus A45; assembly: GCF_000383855.1. GTDB lineage: Bacteria > Pseudomonadota > Gammaproteobacteria > Methylococcales > Methylomonadaceae > Methylobacter > Methylobacter marinus. The sequence goes on along the minus strand of NZ_KB912877.1, from coordinate 2,199,809 downwards.
TGACAGCAATCGTTTCAACAAGTTCTCCCTGACATTTAACGATATCCTTTTTGATTATTCCAAAAACAGGATAAACGATCAGACCCTGCCTTTACTTATAGAGCTTGCCAGACATGCAGGGCTCGAATCAAAAATCCAGTCCATGTTTTCAGGGGCTATCATCAATAACACCGAGCATAGAGCCGTTTTGCATACCGCCTTGCGTAACCGAAGCAATCAACCGGTTTATGTGGACGGACAAGACGTAATGCCTCAAATCAACAAGGTTCTCGCTAAAATGCGCACCTTCTGCGACAGCGTTCGCTCAGGCAAATGGCAAGGTTATACCGGCAAGGCTATCACTGATATCGTCAACATTGGCATCGGAGGCTCTGATTTAGGCCCGAAAATGGCTTCAACAGCACTGACGCCTTATGCTACAGATGCCTTAAAAGTGCACTTTGTTTCCAACGTGGACCAGGCTGACCTTATTGAAACATTAAAGTCCTTATCCCCTGAAACAACCTTGTTCCTGGTCGCGTCAAAGAAATTCAATACGCATGAAACCATGACCAATGCGAAATCCGCGAGAAACTGGTTGCTGGCCAGCGCTAAAGATCAAAAAGCGATTGCCAAGCACTTTGTCGCCATTTCAACCGATGTCGACAGGATTGCCGAGTTCGGGATAGATGCCAACAATATGTTCGAATTCTGGGACTGGGTCGGCGGACGTTATTCACTCTGGTCAAGCATAGGCCTATCCATTGCATTATATGTAGGCATGGATAATTTCGAGCAATTGCTGCAAGGCGCTTATGAGGTTGACCAACACTTCCGCAATACGCCTTTTGAAAAAAACATCCCGGTCATCATGGGCTTGCTGGGCATTTGGTATAACAACTTCTTTAATGCCGAATCGCATGCTATTTTGCCTTACGATCAGTCCATGCGCTATTTAGCCGATTACTTTCAGCAAGGCGATATGGAAAGTAACGGCAAAAGCATCGATATGAACGGTGAAAAAGTTGATTACAGCACGGGACAGATTATTTGGGGCCAACCTGGTACCAATGGCCAGCATGCTTTTTATCAGCTTATACATCAGGGCACCAAACTCATCCCGTGCGACTTTCTGGCACCTGCGCAAAGTCACTATCACCTGCCTGAACATCATGATATTTTGATTTCAAATTTCCTGGCGCAACCGGAAGCATTGATGAAAGGCAAATCAGCCGAGGAAGTCAAACGAGAACTGACGCCTACCGAACGGATCGATCCGGTACTAGTCGCTTCAAAAGTATTCGATGGCAATAAGCCGTCCAACGCGTTTTTATTCAAGAAACTGACGCCCAAAACATTAGGCTCACTGATTGCCTTGTATGAACACAAAATTTTCGTTCAAGGCGTGATCTGGAACATCAATTCATTTGACCAGATGGGCGTTGAGCTCGGAAAAGTACTGGCTCAAGCCATACTTCCCGAGCTTCAGAATGATGAAACCATCACAAGCCACGATTGCTCCACCAATGCACTGATCAATGCTTACAAACAATTGCGATAACATGACTCTTCCCAGTTCCGGGCGACAACAAGCGTTCGAATAGTTTTTTTTCCAATGCAATTTGTTAGTAATTCCTTTTTTAGTGATAGAGATGCAATTTCGATTATGTGAAATCAAGAAAATGCCTGAGTTTTGATTCAAATAACCCGACTAATTATTGGTTTCATTTTTGCGGTTTTGCTGACCACTTGCGATACCCGTTTTCTGACGCAAACCAAACTGGAACGAATCAAACGTAACGGAACCCTTCATGTTCTGACCCGGATTGATCCAACGACTTATTATCAAAGCCCTGAAGGTTTTACCGGACTGGAATATGACTTGGTGACGCTGTTCGCCAATCATCTTGGCGTTAAAGCTGAATTCAATGTTCCCGCGACCTTCAACGATATTTTGACCCGGATTTCCAAAGGTGAAGCTGACATTGCCGCCGCCGGGCTTACCATTACAAAACAGCGCCAACAAAAAATGCGCTTTGCGCCAGCCTATCATGAAGTCACTGAACAATTGATTTACCGGTCCGGCAATCGTCGGCCACATGACATCAACAGCTTGACCCGCGGCATTCTCGAAGTCGTTAAGGGCACCAGTCACGTTGACACCCTCATCTCACTGCAACAGGAAAACCCAGACCTGACCTGGAATATCAATGACGAATTGAATACCGGCAGCTTACTGTATCTGGTCAATGAAGGCCTCATCGACTACACCCTTGCCGACTCAAATCAAGCGCTTCTGATCCGCCGCTTTTACCCTAAACTCAACATTGCCTTCGATGTTAGCGAACCTCGCCAGCTTGCATGGGCCTTAAACTCATCGAATGACACCAGCCTATACGACGAAGTAGTTCGTTTTTTCAACCGCATCAAAGAAGATAAAACACTGGACCAACTGATTGAAAAGCATTATGGCCACACCAGTCGCTTAAGCTACGTGGGAAACTGCAAATTCCGCGAACATAAAAAAAGCAGGCTGCCAACCTATCTGCACCATTTTCATGCTGCCGCGGAAACATACAATATAGACTGGCGATTACTGGCCGCCATTGGTTATCAGGAATCGCACTGGCTGAGCCAGGCTGTCTCACCTACCGGCGTCCAGGGCATCATGATGCTAACGCATGATACAGCAGCGCAACTAGGGGTTAGCGATCGCACGGATCCAGCCCAAAGCATTGACGGCGGCGCACGTTATTTTCAGCAAAGACTCCGGATAATATCGGACCGGATTCCTGAACCGGATCGCACATGGTTTGCTTTGGCATCGTACAATGTTGGCATTGGCCATCTTGAGGACGCCAGGCTATTAACTAAAAAACAGGGAGGCAATCCTGACAAATGGATGGACGTAAAACAGCGACTACCTTTACTCGCGCAAAAAAAATGGCATAAACAAACCAAATATGGCTATGCCCGAGGCAAGGAACCGGTTCAATATGTGGAAAATATTCGCAGTTACTACGATTTATTGGTCTGGCTGACAGAAGAAAATCAGATAAAGAAGAATGCCATGGCTATAAAGGTGACCACCCCATTCAAAAACGCGGCGTTGGATATTGACGCGCCAGCCCTTTAGGAACGGGAATGAAACAAGATCCGCGTGAGGCAGGATTTCTGTTCCTATTCAACGACTGCATGGACAGGAAATGATCCCGGCATTTCTCTGCATTCACCCCATCCATGGGGCTCATGCATAAGAGGGACGGAAAGACAACTCAGTTGCGAGGCTTATAAAATTCACGTCCCTTAGCGTCTAACGCGAAAAAAATCCTTTAGCAGCGACCCGCACTCTTCCGCCAGTACGCCACCCTCCCAATCAACCCTATGATTCAAAAAGTCTGCATCGGCCAGACTCAAGGCATTGCAGACCGCCCCCCGCTTGGGATCGAATGCGCCAAAAACCAGACGCTTGATGCGTGCATAACTGATCGCCCCCATACACATCACGCAAGGCTCCAACGTTACGTATAACGTAGCATCACAAAGCCGATAATTTTCCAGCGCGATACCAGCCTTGCGCATGGCCACGATCTCGGCATGCCCCGTTGGATCATGAGTGGCGATCGGCATATTCCAGCCTTCGGCAATACACCGATCACCCTGAACGATGACAGCACCGATCGGCACTTCACCCTGTTGCTCGGCGCGCTGGGCCAGCCTGACGGCATAGCGCATCCACGCCTCATCCGCTGCCGCTATTCCCATTCAATGGTTGCGGGTGGCTTGCCGGATATGTCATAAGCCACACGCGAGATACCCGGCACTTCATTAATGATGCGGCGCGAAATCAGGTCGAGAAATTCATAAGGCAAATGCGCCCAGCGCGCCGTCATGAAATCAATCGTTTCAACGGCGCGCAAAGCAATGACGTAATCATAACGGCGGCCATCCCCCATAACGCCTACCGATTTGACCGGCAGGAATACGGCAAAGGCCTGACTGACTTTGTCATAGAGATCATGGCGGTACAGTTCTTCAATGAAAATTGCATCGGCCTGACGCAGCAAATCGGCATACTGTTTTTTAACTTCGCCTAAAATCCTGACGCCCAAACCGGGCCCCGGGAACGGATGACGGAATACCATTTCCGAAGGCAGCCCCAACTCCAGCCCCAGCTTTCTGACCTCATCCTTGAACAGTTCCCGCAATGGCTCAACCAGCTTCAAGGTCATATTCTCAGGCAATCCGCCGACATTGTGATGGGATTTTATCAAGTGCGCTTTACCGCTTTTCGATCCCGCCGACTCGATCACATCCGGATAAATCGTGCCTTGCGCCAACCATTTTGCATCGGTCAACTTCGCCGCTTCTTCATCGAAGATTTCAATGAACAAATTACCGATGATCTTGCGTTTCTGCTCAGGGTCACTAACACCGTTCAAGGCATCCAGATAGCGTTGCTCCGCATTGACCCGGATGACTTTAACGCCCATGTGCTCGGCAAATGTTGCCATGACCTGATCACCTTCATGCAAACGCAGCAATCCGGTATCGACAAAAACGCAGGTTAACTGATCGCCTATGGCTTTATGCAGCAACGCCGCCACGACAGAAGAATCAACGCCGCCGGACAATCCTAGAATGACTTGATCGCTACCGACCGTTGCACGCACGGACTGAATACCGTCTCCTATAATATTGCTGGCTGTCCATAGTGCCTCGCAACCGCAAATATCCAAGACAAAACGGGACAGAATGCGCCCCCCTTGCTTCGTGTGAGTGACTTCCGGATGGAACTGCAGACCGTAAAACGCCTTTTCTTCATTGGCAATACCGGCAATGGGTGCGCCGTCCGAACTGGCAATCAGAACGAATCCGTCCGGCAAGGCAACAACACGGTCGCCATGACTCATCCAGACATCCAGCAGCCCGTAGCCTTCTTCGGAAAGGTGATCTTCTATGCCGGCCAGCAACTTGGAATGACCTCGCGCCCTGATTTGCGCATAGCCGAATTCCCTGTGATCCGAAGACTCGACCCTGCCGCCCAACTGCTCAGTCATCGTCTGCAAACCATAACAAATTCCCAGTACCGGAATGCCCAGTTCAAACACGACTTGCGGCGCTCTTGGCGTATCGCCGCTGGTCACGGTTTCAGGGCCGCCTGATAAAATAATGCCATTCGGCCCGAACCGCTTAACATCTTCCGCACTGCATTCACAGGAATAAATTTCACAGTAAACGCCGATTTCGCGAATTCGCCGCGCGATTAACTGGGTATATTGCGACCCGAAATCTAAAATAAGGATTTTGTGCGAATGGATATTCGCGGACTGTTGCTGATTCACGCTAAAACTCGATGGTTATGTTCTTTTTAAAAAACAAGGGGCTCCTGAGAGCCCCACCAGTGTATTATTTATTTTGCCAATATTTAATCAAGGCGGTAATTGGGCGCTTCCTTGGTAATTGTCACGTCATGCACATGACTTTCCCGCATGCCGGCACTGGTCACACGCACAAACTGCGCCCTTTCATGCATGATGGCGATAGTTTGGCTACCCGTGTAGCCCATGCTGGCCCGCACGCCGCCCAATAGTTGGTGAATAACAGCAAGCATGCTGCCTTTATACGGCACCCGGCCTTCAATGCCTTCCGGCACCAGTTTTTCAACCAGTTCGGTTTCTTCCTGAAAATAGCGATCACTCGATCCTTGCTGTTGCGACATCGCCCCCAGAGAGCCCATGCCACGATAGGATTTATAAGATCGCCCCTGAAATAACTCAATCTCTCCCGGCGCTTCTTCGGTGCCGGCAAATAAGCCGCCCAGCATCACCGCATGCGCACCTGCCGCCAGCGCTTTAGCGACATCACCGGAGTAACGGATACCGCCATCGGCAATCAAAGGCACACCAGTGCCTTTCAAGGCATCGGCCACATTACTGACGGCTGTAATTTGTGGTACCCCGACACCGGCAATAATGCGGGTAGTACAAATAGAACCCGGCCCAATACCGACCTTGACACCATCGGCGCCGGCTTCAACCAAGGCGCGAGCCGCTTCCGCCGTGGCGATATTACCGCCGATCACCTGAACACCGGGATAATTTTGTTTGACCCAGCGAACCCTGTCCAAAACGCCTTGTGAATGACCATGCGCCGTATCGACAATAATGACATCGACGCCAGCCGCCACCAGCGCAGCCACTCGCTCTTCCGTACCATGCCCGGTACCGACCGCGGCACCGACTCGCAATCTCTCCTGTTCGTCTTTGCAGGCTTGCGGATAATCCTTGGCTTTCTGAATATCTTTTACCGTAATCATGCCGCGCAAATGAAACAAATCATTCACGACCAGCACTTTTTCAATGCGGTATTCATGCAGCAACGCAATGGCCTCTTTACGGTCGGCGTTTTCATTGACCGTGATCAAGCGTTCTTTAGGCGTCATGACTTTAGCGACGGGCTCATCAAAACGCGTTTCAAAGCGCAAATCACGACTCGTTACAATACCGACCAATTCATCGCCATTGACTACCGGCACACCGGAAATATTTTTAGCCCGTGTTAACTTAATTACATCCCGAATACTGGTGTCAGGCGAAACGGTAATCGGATTTTTGATGACCCCGCTCTCGTACTTTTTAACGCTACTCACTTCCTGCGCTTGCTGCTCGGCCGTCATATTCTTATGAATGATGCCTATGCCGCCTTCCTGTGCGATGGCAATCGCAAGCCGCGCCTCTGTCACGGTATCCATAGCCGCTGCAACCAGAGGAATATTCAGCGCAATGCCGCGTGTCAATTGCGTTTTCATTTCTACATCTCGTGGCAGCACAGTCGAGTGCGCGGGCACTAATAAAACGTCATCAAACGTGAGCGCTTCCTGAATAATTTGCATAAACCACACCTAAAAGCCTTAAATTAACACGCCACTATAGCACTAACTGACACTAATCGCCATATTTTAATTTAATTTCTTGACATATACCGGTAAAAGTGTAGGTTCGATCCGGGTTTATTTTATTCACTGCGGTCAAGAAACTCAGGGGGCATCAACCCGCTCCGGTTTTCTGATTTATGTCGCGCAATCCCATGGTCTCTACTTCCCGCCGACATGGAATTCTTCTGCTTCAGCAATGATTTATTGCGCACCAACTCTATATGCATCCGGTTCGCGGCATAAGCGTAAACAAAGACGGGAAACACCATGGAGATGAATAGAGCGGGCAGGCTCTCCATTCTGATACTATAAACATTCAATACCAAATTAACTTGGCCGCCATTAAAAAAATCAAAATCGAAAAGTAGCGCCTTAATTTCTGGGCTGGCAACTGATGAGTCAGCTTGGCGCCAAGCGGGGCCGTAAAAAAACTGCCCAGACTGATGCCCAAAAAAGCCGGCAAATAAACATAGCCCAAGCTCCATTCCGGCAACTGCGATTGATCCCAACCCAATACCGCATAACTGACTGTACCCGCCACCGCTATCGGCAAACCACAGGCACTTGAAATTGCAACCGCATTACGCATCGCGTACCGACAACGCACCAAATATGGCACGGTAAGCGTCCCTCCACCGATTCCCACTATGGCTGACATCAATCCAATCAGGCTTGCCACACTTAAATCCAGCGCTTTAGATTCCTTGACCGCTCCAGGCGCGGGCTTGATCTGAAAAGCCATTTGTACGCCGACATACAGTAAGAACAGAATAAAGATAAAGCGCAACATATCGGCATCCATATGATCGGCGACTATAGCGCCGAAGGCCGCCCCTATCATAATTCCGGGCACCAGCCTGAACACTTTTCCCCACACCACGGACCCTAGACGATGATGCGCCAGTACAGAAGCTGTTGAAGTCACGATGATCGTCGCCAATGAAGTTGCCACCGACATAATCATAATCAGCTCAGCAGGGATACCCTGTGCCGTAAATAACAAAACCAGGACCGGCACAATAACCAGCCCGCCGCCGATACCGAAAAGCCCGGCCAAGACCCCCGAGACCATACCCAAAATCACGCTCAACAAAAAAAACATCATTTTCCTCTGTAAATAACCGCCGACCGCACTGTGACTATTGATTATGCTATTCTAAGTCCAACATTAATAGAGCGCTTGTGTAACTTAATGAAAACGTTTCTGGTAGGCGGTGCTGTACGCGATAAATTACTCAATTATCCTGTCAAGGAAAAGGATTGGGTCGTCATCGGCGAAACGCCTGATTCAATGATAAAGAAAGGGTTTCGTCCGGTAGGCAAGGATTTTCCGGTATTTCTGCATCCGCAAAGCGGTGAAGAATACGCACTGGCCAGAACCGAAAGAAAAACCGCGCCCGGTTATAAAGGCTTTGCCGTGCATGCTTCTCCCGACGTCAGTCTGGAACAGGACTTGATGCGTCGCGACCTGACTATCAATGCGATCGCCATGACACCACAAGGCGAAATCATCGACCCCTATGGCGGCAAAAATGATATTGAGAACAGGATATTCCGCCACGTCTCTCCAGCCTTCGCCGAAGACCCTGTCCGCATACTGCGCGTAGCCCGCTTTGCGGCTCGATACAGTCATCTCGGATTCACGCTGGCTATGGAAACCCGAACGCTGATGCAGCACATGGTAGCCGCCGGCGAAGTCGACCATCTCGTGCCTGAACGCGTATGGGCAGAATTATTCAAGGCTCTTAACGAAAAGTCGCCGTCCGCATTTTTTTATACGCTGAAAGACTGCTCCGCACTGGAAAAGATTTTTCCCGAAATCAACGACCTGTTCGGTGTTCCGCAGCCTGAGAAGTATCACCCTGAAATCGACACCGGCGTGCATGTGATGCTCTGCCTGGAACAGGCCGCGGCATTATCGTCGAGCCCTGAAGTCAGATTTGCGGCCTTAATGCATGACCTCGGCAAAGCCCTGTCGCCCAAGGAACATTGGCCACACCATTATGGTCATGAAAAAAACGGCTTACCGATTCTGGAACGGCTATGCTCCCGATTGCGCGTACCCAACGCTTTCAAATCATTGGCCATGCTGGTGATGCGCCATCACACGCACTGCCATCGGGCTTTTGAGTTACGCGCCTCGACCCTGACGGACATGCTGACGGCATTGGGCGCTTTTAAACCGTCCAATAATACGCTGGATTATTTTTTGCTTGCTTGCGCAGCCGATGCCAAGGGCAGAATCAATCATGAGAATAACCCTTACCCTCAGGCGGACTATATAAAAGGAGCCGCCAAGGCAGCGGCATCGGTGGACACTTCGGCAATTTTGAAGAGCGATCTCCAAGGCGCACAAATCGGCGAGGCCATCCGGCGCCTGAGGATTAAAGCGGTCGCCGAATTTATGGCGGTTGAATAATGAACTCAATCGAATTATAGTAAAAACTTTTTCGACTTAAGATAACCATGCCTTCCTTTGACATCGTTTCCGAATTTGATAAACACGAAGTTAGAAATGCCGTTGATCAGGCCAACAAAGAAATCGCTACCCGCTTTGACTTCAAAGGCACTGATTCAAGCTTCGAATTGAATGATGACAAACTGACCATGCTTTCTGAATCCACGTTTCAGTTACAGCAAATGTTCAGTATCGTCTGTTCCAGGCTGACCAGACGCGGCATCGACATTGCCTGCATGGACGTTGCCGATCCCAAACCCAGCGGCAAGGGCATGCGCCAGGAGATCACCCTAAAACAGGGGCTGGACACGGTATTAGCGAAGAAGATCGTTAAGCTGATCAAGGACAAAAAACTGAAGGTGCAGGCGGCCATCCAGGGCGATCAGGTCCGGGTAACCGGCAAGAAAAGGGATGACCTGCAGGACGTGATCAAGATGATCAAGGATGAGAAAATCGATATGCCGCTACAGTTCATCAACTTCAGGGATTAGGAACGTGAATTTTATAATTCCCGTTCCTTAATGAATGCGGGTTTGTTAATTCGCCGATAAAGAATAAATCCAATGATCGCCAAACTGAGCCAACCGGTCACTAAAGGCCCGATCACGCCGTCATAACTGCTGACCAGATAAAGATAGTCCGAGCTGAAATTGGTATTGAACACGCTCTTGCTCATCTTTATCTGCCAGACCCAGCAGGTATGACAACCAATACACAGACCCAGGCTGGCTTTGATCCGTGTTCTAAGGATACCCAAAAAAATACCCACCATGATCAGAGCCCAGAACGCTGGCAGAATCTCCGGATTCAACAGATTGGCGAACGCCTCGCCAAGCAGTTCAAAACCGCTCAATATGGTCAGCTCCTGGTACGGAATATTGGTGCTGGCATCTAGAAAATGTAGCACCGCATAATATGTCGCACTGATGATAATGGCAGCGGTGACAGACAGTTTACGCTGCAGTCCCGTCAACAGTATGCCGCGAAACAAAGGCTCTTCAATCCAGGAAATAATCAGCGCCAGCAACAATGTCAGCGTCATTTTTTTTGCCAGCAGCGCGGCTGTCCATACTTGACTCTGATCGACCACATTGACATCGAGCACATAAAGCACAATGAAAACCGGCAATAAAGTAATAAAACCAAGACCGAAGCCCTGCAGCAATTGCTTAAAAAAAACAGCTTTTCCTGCAAAACCGATATCTTCTTTTTTTAATTTGAGGTAGGTCATGAGCGGAAAAATGCTCAGCACCAGAAAGAACTGTGTCGATTTGCTGATTATTTTTCTTAACGGAAACTGATCGCCAATACCCAGCATGATGAAATAACCAGCGAGGCAGGCTATAAAAATAGCTCCCAGCAAGACCAGCAGAGGCACGAGAGCGTAATAAACAGATTTGATCATTTGAAACTACCGAAATCGCCCCACAGCATCTGCACGGCTGACAATGCGGCCAAGGAAGCCGTTTCCGTTCGTAATATCCTGCCGCCTAACCGAACCGGGGTAAAGCCCGCCGCTTTTGCCTGCTCCCGTTCCTGGTCAGAAAATCCGCCTTCGGGACCGGACAGTAACGTGACTTTCATACCTTCCGGCTTTAGATCGGCTAAAGACGCTTCGGCATACGGGTCCAGAAAAACTTTCAAGCCATCCTGCCTGTCAAGCCAATCCGAAAACGGCTCGATCTCGGCCAGTACAGGCAATAGCGTCCTGCCGCTTTGCTCGGCCGCATGCTGGACTATTTTTCGCCAGTGTTGCAGGCGTTGCTGTTTTTTGTCGCCTTTAAATTGCACGACACAGCGCTCGGTCACCAGCGGCGTCATGGCATTAACGCCGAGCTCAACGGCCTTCTGTACCGACAGATCCATTCTGTCGCCGCGCGAAATGCCTAAACCGAGCGTTACCGTCAACAGCGACTCGGCATTGCGGTCCAGCCATTGCTGCACGTCGACCCGCACCTGTTTGCGGCTGACCTCGGCCAGCGAACACAGATAGTCGCCACCGCTGCCGTCAAACAAAATGATTTGCAAATCTTTCTTAAGCCGCAATACCGTTCTGACATAATGCGCACTGTCCTCATCGAGCAGGATTTGCCGGCCTTCAGCCAGACTGACTGGCACATATAACCGTGAAATACGCATGCTTAATCCCGCACAGCCTGTTGCATGCCGGCCCAGGCCACATCAGCAATCAACGACAGTTCGGCCTCGGTAACCACATACGGCGGCATAAAATAAATGACATTGCCCAGCGGCCTTAACAGGACGCCTTTAGACAGCGCATACTGATAAATCCGCAAACCCCGACGCTCCTGCCAGGGATACGGCTCCCGCGTCTGCTTGTTTTTGACCAGCTCAATAGCCAATATCATGCCGGTCTGCCTGACTTCCGCCACATGCGGATGCTCGCTAAAGCGCGCCGCCACCCTGGCCATCGCCTCGGCCAGTTTTTTATTCTTCTCTATGATGTTTTGCCGCTGGAAAATTTCTATGGTTGCCAGGCCGGCCCTGCAGGCCAAGGCATTGCCCGTATAACTGTGCGAATGCAGAAAGGCGGTCAATTTTTGATAATCATCATAAAAAGCCTGATAGACCTGATGGGTCGTCAACACGGCCGATAAAGGCAGATAGCCACCGGTCAAGCCCTTGGACAAACAGATAAAATCAGGCGTGATTGCGGCCTGTTCACAGGCGAACAGCGAACCCGTCCGGCCAAAGCCGACCGCTATTTCATCGGCAATCAAATGTACATTATATTTATCGCAGGCCTCGCGCAGCAGTTTCAGATAGACGGCATCGTACATACGCATATTGCCGGCGCACTGCACCAAAGGCTCGACAATGACGGCACAGGCGGTATCGGCATGCTGTTCCAGCGCCGCTTCCATAACGGCAAACCGGCGTGTGCAATAATCAGCCCAGGACTCCCCCATTTCCCGATAATAGCAATCAGGCCCCGGCACTGTAACGACGTCCATCAGCAACGGCCCGTACGTGTCCTTATAGAGGGCCACATTGCCGACCGCCAAAGCGCCCAGGGTTTCGCCGTGATAGCTGTTTTCCAGCGTGATGAATTTCGTTTTTTGAGTCTGACCGATGTTGCGCCAATAGTGGAAGCTCATTTTAAGCGCGACCTCTATGGCTGAGGAGCCGTTGTCGGCATAGAAACAGCGGCTGAGCCCCTGTGGCGTGATTTCGACCAGTTTCTCCGCCAGGCTGACGGCGGCTTCATGCGTGAAGCCAGCAAGGATCACATGTTCCAGCGTATCAAGCTGCTCTTTTATCGCGGCATTGATGACAGGGTTGGCATGCCCGAATAAATTGACCCACCAGGAACTGATCGCATCCAGATACCGGTTGCCGTCAAAATCCTCCAGCCAGACGCCGCTGCCTTTCTTTATCGGGACAACCGGAAACGCTTCATGATCCTTCATTTGTGTGCACGGATGCCACAAAACCGATAAATCACGATCGGAAAATGCCCGGTTAGTCATAGAGCTGCACAAGTAAAGGCTTTATTTGGCCTGAGGTCCGATATGCAAATTGTCGCAAATGGCCAATGTCGGCGTCGACTGGTTCATGGTATAAAAATGCAATCCCGGCGCGCCGCTATCAAGCAAGCGCTGGCAAAGCCCTGTCACCACGTCAATGCCGAAAGCCTGTATGGCCTTGCGATCATCGCCAAAACATTCCAGCCGCTTTCTCATCCAGCGAGGAATGTCGGCGCCGCACATTTCTGAAAACCTGAACAGTTGCGAATAATTGGTAATCGGCATGATGCCGGGTACGATAGGAATATCGATACCGTTTTTCTCGCACCGGTCAATGAAATAAAAATACGCTTCGGCATTATAAAAATACTGCGTAATAGCCGCGTTCGCGCCGGCCTCGACCTTACGCTTGAAATTGTTGAAATCCTGATCGCTGTTCACAGCCTGCGGATGCACTTCCGGATAGGCGGCGACATGAATCTGAAAGTGATCGCCGGTTTCCTGGCGGATAAATTCCACTAATTCATTGGCATACCGGAATTCACCGACCGACATCATGCCGGAAGGCAGATCGCCTCTTAAAGCTACGATTTTCGATACGCCATGAGCCTGATATTTTCTCAGAATCTCGCGGATATTGTCTTTAGTCGATGCCACACAGGATAAGTGCGGCGCCGCGGCAATCCCTTTGGCCTGAATTTCTATGACTGATTCGAAGGTTTTTTCGCGCGTCGAGCCACCGGCGCCGAAGGTGACCGAAAAGAAGTCTGGATTGAGTTTGGCCAGTTTGCTATGCACCACTTGTAGATTGGCGGCGCCTTCTTCCGATTTTGGCGGGTAGAACTCGAAACTGAACAGTTGCGGATATTTTTTCTGTGATTGCATTTTTATTGGCATGAGGGAAATGTAAAAACCTGCTTCGGATGTTTCGGCACTCGCGATAGCCGAACGGGTTTATCAAGGCTGACAAACCCGTTCATTCAATCAGTAACGGTAATGATCGGCTTTATAAGGGCCATCAACCGGAACGCTGATATATCGAGCCTGCTCATCGGTCAAACGGGTCAGTTTAACACCCAGTTGTTTCAGGTGCGCTGCCGCCACTTTCTCATCGAGCTTCTTGGGCAAAATATAGACCTTATTCTCATACTGGTCTGAATTTTTCCACAGTTCGATTTGTGCCAGCACCTGATTACAGAAAGAATTGGACATAACAAAGCTCGGATGGCCCGTTCCACAGCCCAGGTTTACCAGTCGCCCTTCCGCCAGCACAATCAGGCGTTTTCCGTCAGGGAAAATGACATGATCAACCTGTGGTTTAATGTTTTCCCACGTATACTGGCGTAACGATGCAATGTCAATCTCGGAGTCGAAATGGCCGATATTGCATACGATAGCCTGATTCTTCATCGCAGCCATGTGACTATGGGTAATCACATTGACGTTACCGGTTGCGGTCACAAAAATGCTGGCAACAGGCGCCGCCTCTTCCATAGTGACGACGCGGTAGCCTTCCATTGCGGCCTGCAAGGCACAAATCGGATCAATTTCAGTCACCCAGACCGTCGCGCCCAAGCCGCGCAGCGATTGCGCGCAACCTTTGCCGACATCACCGTAACCGCAAACTACGGCAATCTTGCCAGCCACCATGACATCGGTAGCGCGCTTAATGCCATCGACCAATGATTCACGGCAACCGTACAGGTTGTCGAATTTTGATTTAGTCACTGAGTCATTGACATTGAACGCCGGCACTCTTAACGTACCCTTGGCCACCATTTCATAAAGCCGCAATACACCGGTTGTCGTCTCTTCCGAAATGCCTTTAACACCCGACATTAATTCCGGATATTTCTCATGCATCATGAGGGTCAAATCGCCGCCATCATCCAAAATCATATTCGGACGCCAGCCGTCAGGGCCTTCGATAGTCTGGGCAATACACCATTCAGCCTCGGCTTCCGTTTCCCCTTTCCAGGCGAAAACAGGGATGCCCGACACAGCCATTGCCGCTGCCGCGTGATCCTGGGTGGAAAAAATATTGCATGAAGACCAGCGCACCTCCGCGCCTAATGTCGTCAAGGTTTCGATCAATACCGCCGTTTGAATGGTCATATGCAGACAACCGGCAATACGCGCGCCTTTTAGCGGTTGCTCCAGACCATATTCCTCCCGTAATGCCATCAATCCCGGCATTTCCGTTTCAGCGATGCTAATCTCTTTACGCCCCCATTCTGCCAAAGCGATATCGGCAACCTTATAATCCGGTGAACTCATTGTTTTCTACCTATATTTAAAGAGTTAAAGGCCGGACGCTGCTTTCAATGCGTCCACTTTATCGGTTTTTTCCCAGGTAAAATTATCTTCCTTGCGCCCGAAATGCCCATAAGTTGCGGTCTGTTGATAAATAGGCCGCATCAAATCAAGTTGTGCAATCAAACCTTTAGGTCTCAGATCGAAATTATCGCGGATAATCTGCACCAGCCTGTCTTCGCTGATTTTACCGGTACCGAATGTTTCAACACTGATAGAGGTCGGCTCGGCAACGCCAATCGCATAAGACACCTGAATTTCACAACGCTCGGCCAATTCAGCCGCGACGATGTTTTTTGCCACATACCGGCACATATAAGCCGCGGAACGGTCAACTTTCGAAGGATCCTTGCCCGAGAACGCACCTCCGCCGTGTCTTGCCATGCCGCCATAGGTATCGACGATAATTTTGCGTCCTGTCAGTCCGCAATCACCGACGGGGCCGCCGATGATGAACTGCCCGGTTGGATTGATAAAATATTTTGTGCCTTTATGCAGCCATTCGTTGGGCAAGGTAGGCAGGATGATTTCATCCATCACGGCCTCATGCAGCTGCTTGGCGCCGATTTCCGGCGAATGCTGAGTCGACAGTACAACCGCCTCTATCGCAACCGGCTTATTATTTTCATAACGAAATGTAACCTGGCTTTTTGCATCAGGACGCAGCCAAGGCAAGGTTTTATTTTTACGGATTTCGGCCTGACGCTTGACCAGCAGATGCGCATAGGTGATCGGCGCCGGCATCAGCACATCGGTTTCATTGCTGGCATAACCGAACATCAAGCCCTGATCGCCCGCACCCTGCTCATGATCTTCGGCCTCATCAACGCCCATCGCGATATCGGGTGATTGTTTGCCGATCGCATTCAGTACCGCGCAACTTTGACCGTCAAAGCCGATATCGCCGTGATCATAGCCGATTTCACAAACCACTTTACGCACCAACTCTTCAGTATCGACCCAGGCATTCGTGGTAATTTCACCGGCCAGAATGACCATGCCGGTTTTTACCAATGTTTCACAAGCGACCCGCGATTTAGGATCCTGTGCTAATAATGCATCCAATACCGCATCCGAAATTTGATCCGCAACCTTATCCGGATGACCTTCTGAAACTGATTCTGATGTAAAAATGAAGTTATTGCTCACGATTGCTGCCTTCTAAAAATATAATACCCAGATATACAAAAGGCTGCCGAAGCAGCCTTTTTTATTTGTGGTGGGCCCTGTAGGACTTGAACCTACGACCTGCCGATTATGAGTCGGACGCTCTAACCAACTGAGCTAAGGGCCCTCTAACTGTTACCTATTCGCCATCCAGAAAACATCTTAATTGCTCTGATCTTGACGGATGCCTGAGCTTTCTCAATGCTTTGGCTTCAATTTGACGAATTCTTTCACGCGTCACATCAAACTGCTTACCGACTTCTTCCAGCGTATGATCGGTATTCATATTAATACCAAACCGCATGCGCAGAACCTTGGCTTCTCTTGCGGTCAATCCCGCCAGCACATTTTGTGTCGATTCACGCAAGCCCGCAATCGTAGCTGACTCAACCGGGGACAATACTTTAGCATCTTCTATGAAATCCCCCAAATGAGAATCTTCATCATCCCCTATCGGCGTTTCCATGGAAATAGGCTCTTTCGCTATTTTCAATACCTTACGAACTTTGTCTTCGGGCATTTCCATGCGTTCGGCCAACTCTTCCGGCGTCGCTTCGCGCCCCATTTCCTGCAGAATCTGTCTGGAAATACGATTTAATTTGTTGATCGTTTCGATCATGTGCACCGGAATACGGATCGTTCTGGCCTGGTCCGCAATGGAACGGGTAATTGCCTGCCTGATCCACCAGGTTGCATACGTTGAAAACTTGTAACCGCGACGGTATTCAAATTTATCAACCGCTTTCATTAAGCCGATATTCCCTTCCTGAATCAGATCCAGGAACTGCAAACCGCGATTAGTATATTTTTTAGCAATCGAAATAACCAGCCTTAAATTCGCTTCGATCATTTCTTTTTTCGCGCGTCTGGCTTTGGCCTCGCCGATAGACATGCGTCGGTTAATATCCTTCAGTCCATTAATGGTCAGCCCGTATTCGGACTCAATATCCGATAATACCTTTTGTGCCTTCCTTAAATCCTTTTCATGTTCTTTCAGAGCCGCCGCATACTTGTTATCGTCGCTCAATAACCGGTCAAACCACTCCGGATTCACTTCACTCTCGGTAAATAAGGAGATGAATTCCTTGCGCGGCATCTTTGCATGCCTGACACAAATCTCCATAATCACCTTTTCCTGTTCGCGGACAGTTGCAACGCCGCCAGGAATAATCGCCGTCAATTTTTTCAAATATTGCGGCGTCCACTTGAATTCCATGAATAAATCAGCCAAAGCCTCAAAGGCCTTTTCTGTTTTATCGCTTGAATAGCCATATTTTTTGATTGCCGCCGAAGCTGTTTTCAGTTGTTTCCGAAGCTCTTCTACTTTTTCCCTGACTTCTTCATAATCAAGCCCTTTCGCTTCGTCTTCAACCGCCGTTTCATCATCATCATTTGCGGATGCCGTACTGACTAAAGGTTCAGGTTCGCTTAAGTCAACAAAACCCGAGATCAAATCAGCCAACCTGACCCCGCCTTCTTCACCGGAAATGGCATCGAATGACTGCAAAAAATGCTCAACAACGACGCAGGACCTGGCAATAGCCTTGACGACCTGCTGCTGCCCATCCTCAATCCGCTTGGCGATTTTCAATTCATCGTCACGCGTCAATAGTTCAACCGAACCCATCTCGCGCATATACATGCGCACAGGATCCGTTGTTCTGCCAAACTCACTGTCGACAGACGCTAAAGCCGCGACTTCCTCCGCATCCTCATCGTCGGTAGTAACCGCCGCGGAATCGGTAATCAGGGAATCTTCATCCGGCGCAACTTCGTAAACCTGAATCCCCATATCATTGATCATGCCGATGATATCTTCAATCTGTTCCGGATCAACAATATCGCTAGGCAGGTGATCATTAACCTCGGCATACGTCAGATATCCCTGCGTTTTGCCTTTGGCTATCAATTGTTTAAGTTGGGATTGCTGCTGTTCTTGATTCATATTTACTCACTGAATGCTCGGTTCAGCACGACTTCGCTGAACCGGAAATTGTACTATAAACTTTGCTGTTTTGCAGCAAATTCATCAAATTATTTATTTGCCAACATTTTCCGCAACATCTCTTTTTCCTGCGAATCCAATCCCTTAGTTTTCTCTTTAGCCAGCAACCTTTCCAGGCCTGCCGACCGGGCCTGATCAAGCAATCGATCCAACGCATCACAAAACTCCGCCTCCACCCCTTCATCAGGAACCAGCAGATCCAAAAAGGCCAATGCCTTGACCGGCTTTTCTTCGGCAGCGCCTCGATAAGACTCCACCAAAACAGCGGTATTCGCCGGTTTTTTATCAAGAATCACGCTCAGTACATTCTTAAATAAATCAATCCCGGGGAACTCCAGTCCGCGCCAATCGATCTCCCTCTGCTCAATTACTTCAGCCAATCCCGGATTCTGAATCAGTAAAGCGATTGCCATACGAGCCGACGACAGCCGACCGCGATCCTGACGCTTATTACCCTCCCGCTTCGGTCTAAGTGTAGTCGCATTCGTCAAAACATCCAGCGTCGCCAAGCCCGACAACTGCTTAAGCCGCGCGAACATCATTTCCCGAAACACCCCCTCCGGCAGCTTCTCCAGATACGGTTTAGCCTTGCCGACCAATTGTGCCCGCCCCTCCATTTCGGATAAATTCGACTCTTCGGTTAAATGCCCGAAAAAATAATCCGATAAAGTCGCGGACGACTGTACACGCTCTGAAAACTTATCAACCCCTTCCATACGGACCAGCGAATCCGGATCCTGGTTCTGCGGCAACAACATAATGCGTATCAACCGCCCATCCCTTAAACAGGCAAAAGCCGGCTCCATAGCCCGCCAGGCCGCCTGCCGCCCCGCCTTATCGCCATCGAAACAAAATATCAGCTCCGAAGAGAATCGAAACAGCAAATCAAGATGCGCTTGCGATGTCGCCGTCCCCAGTGTAGCCACGGCATAATTAATCCCGAACTGAGCCAAGGCGATTACATCCATATAACCCTCGACAATCAAAATCTTCTGTGGTTTCGGATTCTTTTGCAGAAGTTCATACAGACCGTAAACCTCCCTGCCTTTATGAAATAGGGATGTTTCAGGAGAATTCAAGTACTTGGGCAAAGAATCGTCAAGCACCCGCCCACCAAATCCGATAATACGGGCACGCCTGTCCCGAATGGGAAACATAACCCGACCGCGAAATCGATCATAAACCTTCCCGGCTTCATTACTGACCGACAGCCCCGCTTCCAACAGCAGCTTCTGACTAAATCGACCACCCAGGGCCTGCCATTCATCAGGCGCATAACCGAGCATAAAATCATGGGCGACCTGACCGCTAACCCCTCTTGCCCTCAAATAATCAACCGCCTTTTTTCCGTCGGCATTAACCCGCAACTGATCGACATAAAAAGCAGCCACCTGCTCCATAAGCTGATACAGCCCGCTCAAATCATCTTTCTTTTGCCCGGACGGATAAACGACAGACTCCCGAGGCACATCGACACCGGCAAAGGTTGCCAAGTCCTCAACTGCTTCGACAAAATTAAGATGATTAAAATCCATCAAAAAACTGATGGCATTTCCGCTGGCTCCGCAACCGAAGCAATAAAAGAATTGCTTATTTTGGTTTACGGAAAAACTGGGGGTTTTTTCAGTGTGAAAGGGACAGCGGGCGACATAATTGCTACCCGTTTTTTTTAGAGGAACGTGCGAATCGATTAAATCGACAATATCAACCCGCACTAGAAGTTCATCAATAAACTCGCGAGGAATTCTACCGGACATAATTTACCCGGACAAAATTGCCACAAGAAAACTATCCTGCCAAGACAGCTTTGATTTTTGCGCCGACGATCGCCATATCAGCACGACCTTGCATTTTTGCCTTAAGTAAACCCATGACCTTGCCCATGTCTTTAATTGATGCCGCGCCAGATTCAGCCACCGCATCTTTAATCATGGCGTCAATTTCGGCCTCGCTAAGGGGCTGAGGCAGAAAATCCTGAATCACCAAAATTTCAGCCTCTTCAATCTCGACCAGATCATTTCGACCCGCATCAGCATACTGCCGGATAGATTCACGGCGCTGCTTCAACATCTTATCGAGAACCTGGATAACACGATCATTATCCAGCTCAATCCGCTCATCGACCTCAACCTGCTTGATTGCGGCCAGTATCAAACGAATCACTGCCAATCTAGCTTTGTTGCCGCCTTTCATGGAGGCTTTCATATCATCCTTGATACGATCTAATATCAAATCCATCTCATCAACCCTGCTTTACAACTGAGGACGTCCGCGACGCAGGTTTTTCAACGCATACCGTTCACGCGCCAGTTTTTTCAGGTGACGCTTAACGGCAGCAGCGCCTTTACGTTTACGCTCCGCGGTTGGTTTTTCATAAAACTCGCGACGACGCACTTCTGACAAGACGCCCGCTTTTTCACAAGCACGCTTGAAGCGACGAATCGCGATATCGAAAGGTTCGTTTTCTTTAACTTTAACTGACGGCATATAATGATCCAAATATGATAGTATCTAAAAATTGAAGGCCTTACGACCCACCAAATAAACAGAACCCTAAATTATACCTTTACTTTAAATTATTTTCAAAAACTCAATGTACGTTTTAGGCATAGAAACATCATGCGACGAGACCGGCGTCGCCATTTATCACGCCGAACACGGGCTGTGCACTGATTTATTGTACAGCCAGATCGAGATGCACAGCGAGTATGGCGGCGTCGTCCCGGAACTGGCTTCGCGCGATCACATACGCAAATTAGTCCCGCTCATCAAGCAAGCCCTGCAAGAAAGCGGATTAACCCGCAAGGATATCAATGGCATCGCCTACACCGCGGGCCCGGGACTTATGGGCGCCCTGCTGGTCGGTGCCGCGACAGCCCGCAGCCTGGCCTGGTCGTGGCGGATTCCCGCCATTGCCGTTCATCACATGGAAGGACACCTGCTCGCCCCGATGCTGGAAGAAAAGCCGCCGGCATTTCCTTTTGTAGCCTTATTGATTTCCGGCGGGCACACACTACTGGTGCAAGTCGAGGGCATCGGCCATTACCGATTACTGGGCGAATCACTCGACGACGCGGCCGGCGAGGCGTTTGATAAAACAGCAAAGATGCTGGGCCTCGGCTACCCGGGCGGCCCCAAACTGTCCAAACTTGCCGAACGCGGCCGCCCCGTCCTTCATTTCCCGCGCCCGATGACCGACAGACCGGGATTGGACTTCAGTTTCAGCGGCCTGAAGACCTACACCATGAATGCATTCAATGCTTCGTCACAAACCGACCAGGCCAAAGCCGATATCGCCATGGCCTTTCAATCTGCCGTTGCCGACACACTCAGCATCAAATGCAAGCGCGCATTGCAGCAAACCGGACTGAAAAGACTGGTCGTCGCTGGCGGCGTCAGCGCCAACAAGCACATCCGAGCCAGCCTGACCGAAATGACCGCCCGCGAAAATGCGGAGATCTATTTCCCCAGGCCGGCATTCTGCACCGACAATGGCGCCATGATCGCTTACGCCGGCTGTCAGCGCCTAATGGCCGGCCAGCAGCAGGCGCTTGAAATTTTTGCCCGCCCTCGCTGGCCAATCAGCGAGTTATCAGGTCTTTAATTTGCCTTCTTCACCAGATAACAAGCGTTGAATATTGCTTTCATGCCGCCATAACAAAAACACCGTCATGACCGCCGAAGCGATGACTATCTTTACATCCCCGACAATAAACCAGGCAAAAACCGGGGACAAAATCGAGGCTATCAAGGCCGATAAAGAAGATATTTTGCCCAACTTGTAAATCAGAATCCATGTACCCATGAATGAGAAACCCAGCGCCCAGGAAAATCCCAGCAATACACCGACGGATGTGGCAACCCCCTTACCGCCTTTAAACCCGAAAAAAGCCGGATAAAGGTGTCCCAAAAACGCGGCCAGCCCGACAACTGCCAGCAATTCCGAGGGCAATTCAAATGATTTCGCTATATACACCGGGATCAAGCCCTTTAGTAAATCACCTAGCAATGTAATACCCGCCGCTTTTTTTCCACCGATGCGCATGACGTTAGTGGCGCCCGGATTGCCCGAACCTTGTTCACGGGGGTCCGGTAACCCCATCAAGCGACAAATAATAATTGCACTGGAAATCGAACCTATCAAATAGGCAGCCGGAATAAACAACCATTCAAACATTCTATACCTTTCATCATTCAGAACTTGTAAGCCAGGGCTAATTCCCCGATACTTAGCCAATTTTAAAGCGCACATCATAACCGGAAATCATCATGGACATCATATTTTTAGGCGGCCTCGAAATTCAGACTATCATTGGCATTTATGATTGGGAAAGAGAAATCAAACAAACCGTGGTTCTTAACATTGAAATGGCTTATGACATTAAAAAAGCCGCCGAAACCGATGACATCCAATACACGCTTGATTACAAAACAGTTTCCAAACGCATTATTTCTTTCGTTGAAGAAAGCCGGTTTTTTTTGGTCGAAAAACTGATTGAAGAAATTGCCGCCATCATTCGCAACGAATTCAATGTGCCCTGGGTGAAAATCACGCTGAACAAGAAAGGCGCCATCAGCGGTGCCAGTGATGTAGGCATCATAATCGAACGAGGAGAGAAATAAACCATGCCGCGCGGCTATATCAGTATCGGCAGTAACATAGACAGGGATAAAAACATTCCTGCCAGCCTACGGGTGCTTGAACAATGCTTTGGCGAACTGACCGTCTCGAGCATTTATGAAACCGAGCCAGTCGGATTTTCAGGCGACCCTTTCTACAATCTGGTCGTGGGTTTTGATTCTGACCTGGATGCGAAAGAGGTTGCCCGGCAGCTCAGACAAATCGAACTCGACCATGGACGCGCCCGAAACTGCCAAAAATTTACCGCCCGGACCCTGGACCTGGACCTGATCCTCTACGGCGATCTCGTTTGCTGCGATGAACAGCTACAGATACCGCGCGATGAAATTGAGCGCTATGCCTTTGTCCTTGAGCCCCTAGCGGAAATTGCACCGACCCTGAAGCACCCCGTCAGCCATATAAGCTATGCCGAACTATGGGATAAATTTGACAAAACAAACCTCAAGCAAAAACGCGTCACGCCGTCCTGGACGCTAGCAAAATAAGGTTCGCCCCCCGTCCACGGTAAGGATTTGTCCGGTCATATAATCGGCATCCTTAATCAAAAACAGCACTGCCTTGGCAATATCGAGCGCTTCGCCATGACGCTTTAAAGCCACGCGCTGCACAATCTCGGCTTTGGCCTGTTCGGACAACCCGTGCTCGGGCCATAATATGGCACCTGGAGACACCGCGTTCACTCTGACGTCCGGACCCAATTCCTTGGCCAAAACACGGGTCATGGCGGCCAGCCCGGCCTTGGCAATGCTATAGACGGGATAGCCTTTCAGGCCGCGTTCTGCGTGAATGTCGACAATATTGACAATGCAGCCGTTATGATCGGCTAACGTGTCGGACAATAGTTTTGCCAGAAAAAAAGGCGCTTTTAAATTACTGCCCAACAACTCATCCCACTGTTGCTCGGTGACTTCACCGACTGCGGCAGGATAAAATGCTGACGCATTATTGACCAACACATCGATGCCCCCCCAGGCCTGAGCCGCCTCTCTGGCAACCATTTCCAATGCCTGCATGTTCAATAAGTCGGCCTGAATCATTGTTACCGAACCAGGGCGTTTTTGGTTTAGCTCATTGCAAAGCTGCAGCGCAGCTTCTTGCGATGATCTATAATGTAAAACAATATTATTGCCTTTGCTGTGCAGCAATCTGGCACAGGTGGCACCTATGCGTTTAGCCGCGCCGGTAATCAAAATATTTTTTTGCATCTTCACTATCCATCCTGCTTTATGAGAAAACAGTTATTATCTTTAATCTTCCTCGCGCTTACAGCCTGCAGCGAGCCATCCAGAACCCTGACCAAGTTGCCCGATGACGCCGTCATCCTGGCTTTTGGGGATAGCCTGACCTACGGCACAGGCGCATCCAGGCTCAGCGACTATCCCAATATTCTTGCCGAACTGACCTCGCTTGAAGTGATCAATGAAGGCATACCGGGGGAAATTAGCGAAGAGGGACTGGAGAGACTGCCCGCCCTGCTTGATGAATACCAGCCGAAGCTGCTGATCCTGATACATGGCGGCAATGACTTGTTACGAAAAATTCCGTCCGAACAAATCGCCGCCAATCTGAATAAAATGATTGAAGAGGCTGCCAGCCGCCATATAGAAGTCGTTATGCTGGGCGTCCCGCAGCCTAACCTTCTAACATTGACCAGTGCGGACTTATACCAGCGTATTGCAGAAGACCGGAATATCCCTGTCGACCTCAATACCCTGCCCGATATTCTGGGCGACAATAGCCTGAAATCCGATATGGTTCATCCCAATGACGCAGGCTATCAGCTTATGGCCGGCAATATCTTTAAATTATTGCAGGAAACCGGAGCGCTATAAAATCGTCCAAGCGGGTTCTTACTCGTCTTCCTGCTTTTCGATCGCATCCAGCCTGGCTTCGATTTCCGCATCATCCAGGTACTCGTAAGCCGCCTCATCCAGTTTGGGCACGAATAAGCGTGAAAACAGCAGACCCAGCTCAAACAACATCCACATCGGCACGGCCAGCAAGGTTTGCGAAATCGCATCAGGGGGCGTTAACAGCATGCCGATGATAAATGCACCAACAACGACATAAGGTCGTTTTTCAGCCAGACTTTTCGGTGTGGTCAGTCCGGTCCAGACCATGACGATAGTAAATATCGGCACTTCAAAACAAACACCGAACGCAAAGAAAATGGTTAAAACGAAATCCAGATACTTGGTAATGTCAGTCATAACCGCGACGCCGGCTGGCGCTGCCGCAGTCAGGAATTGAAACATTAAAGGGAAAACGACGAAATAAGCAAAGGCTACGCCCAGGTAAAACAGAAACGTGCTGGCAATCAGCAACGGCAAAATCATGCGCCGTTCGCGCTTATATAACCCTGGCGCAACAAAGGCCCAGAACTGATAAAGTATAAAAGGGACGGAAATAAACACCGCCAGGATGAGCGCCAGCTTGAACGGCGTAAAGAAGGGCGAGGCGACATCAATAGCAACCATCGAGCTATTGGCCGGCATATACCGCATCAAAGGACCGGCCAGAAGAGTATAAAGCTCATTGGCATAGAAAGCCAAGCCCCCGAAAACGACCAGCACAAACAAAACCACACGCAACAGGCGACTGCGCAATTCAATCAAATGACTGATAAAAGGCTGCTCTACCGCATCTTCTTTGAAATCATTCTGACTCATGCGGCCGTTTAACCTGTTTTGCGTTTACTTGTTGCGCTTGTTCAAGCGAGGACTTTACCGAATTGGCCGCATCGGACGCATCGTCAAGCATCCGCTGAATTTCTTTGAGCTCTGCCTGCTCTTTAAATACTTGGCGTATTTCCTCGGCTTGCAGTTCTTCTTTGATCTCTGCCTTAACGGAAGCAATCATATGCCGTGTCTTACCGATCCAAAAGCCCGCAATCCGCGCGGCCTTTGGCAAGCGTTCCGGCCCAATCACCAGCAAGGCGACCAGCCCCACCATGCAAAGCTCCGAAAACCCGATATCAAACATGGTCTAATCAGACTTTTTCGTTTTTCTTGTTAATGACTTCACCGTCAATGGTTTTGCCATCCTCGTCGGCGGTATTTTTTTCGTCCTCGCCTTCTTTTACCGCGGAACGAAAGCTCTTGATGGCGCCGCCCAGATCAGATCCCAGATTGCGCAGACGCTTGGTGCCAAAAACAATAATGACGATGACCAATACGATTAACAGTTGCGTGACGCTTATGCCCATTTCTAACTCCAAATGGCCGAATCAAGGTCGGCTCTATATGATTTGCTTATTTATTGCGCCGGGCTTTTTCTTCAAGGCCGGACAAGCCAAAGCGCCGCTGCAGCTCCTGCAACACATCATCCGGTCCCAGTCCTTGATCAGCCAATAAGACCATGCAATGAAACCAAAGATCGGCCGTTTCATAAACAATCTGCTTCTTATCGCCGTCTTTGGCCGCAATAACTGTTTCCGTGGCTTCTTCGCCGATTTTCTTCAATATCGTGTCCAGCCCTTTCGCGTAAAGACTGGCCACATAAGATTTGTCAGCCGACTCCAGCTTGCGCTGCTCCAGAATTTGCGCCAATTGTTGTAATACGTCGCTCATTGCTTCCCATAAATAGCTTCAGGATCTTTTAACACCGGCTCAACAGGCTGCCATTGCCCATTAACCAGACTCCGGTAAAAACAGCTTTCGCGGCCGGTATGACAAGCAATACCGCCTTCCTGTTCAATTTTGATCAGGATAACATCCTCATCACAATCAAGAAACAGGCCGGTCACTCTCTGTCTGTGCCCGGATTCTTCACCCTTGCGCCACAGCTTATTGCGCGATCTCGACCAGTAAACGGCATAGCCTTCCCGGACCGTCAAAGCCAGCGATTCGCGGTTCATCCAGGCGAACATCAAGATTTTTCCCGTATCCGCCTGCTGCGCAATCACCGGCACTAAACCCTCTTCGGTCCAGCGTATCTCGTCAAGCCAGGAAGCACTCATGTTAAACGCACCTCTATGCCGCGTGCCGCCATATGCTCTTTCGCCTGCTGGATACTGTATTCGGCGAAATGAAAGATGCTGGCCGCTAAAACCGCATCGGCTTTGCCTTCAATAACGCCGTCGGCCAGATGGTCGAGATTGCCTACGCCGCCCGAAGCGATAACCGGCACGGGCACCGCCTCACTGATTGCGCGGGTTAACAATAAATCAAAACCTTCCCTTGTGCCGTCACGATCCATGCTGGTTAGCAGAATCTCGCCCGCGCCGTAGGCCACCATTTTTTTCGCCCATTCAACGGCATCAATGCCGGTCGCCTTACGCCCGCCATGGGTAAAGATTTCCCAGCGATTGTCTTCGCCGGCTTGACTGACTTTCTTCGCGTCAATGGCGACCACGATGCATTGGGATCCGAAGCGTTCCGCGGCTTCGCGCACAAACTCGGGGTTAAAAACCGCCGCACTGTTAATACCCACTTTATCGGCGCCGGCATTGAGCATGCGCCGGATATCGTCCAGGGTTCTGATGCCGCCGCCCACGGTCAACGGAATGAAGACTTCGCTGGCGACCTGCTCAACCACGTGCACAATGGTGTCGCGATCATGATGAGTCGCGGTAATATCCAGAAAGGTGATTTCGTCAGCACCTTCACGGTCATAGCGCCTTGCGATTTCAACCGGATCGCCGGCATCGCGGATATCGACAAATTTTACACCTTTAACGACGCGGCCATTGTCGACATCGAGACAGGGAATAATACGTTTAGCTAAACTCATGATTTTCTTTAAAATGACTCGGCCAGCTTTTCCGCTTCGGCAAAATCCAATGTCCCTTCGTAAATGGCCCGCCCGGTAATGGCGCCCATAATGCCATCGCTGGCCACAGCACCCAGGGCCCGGATATCATCCATATTGGTGATGCCTCCGGAAGCGATGACCGGAATACGAACCGCGCGCGCCAGTCTCGCCGTGGCCTCGACATTGACGCCGGACATCATGCCATCCCTGGAAATATCGGTATAAATGATCGCTTCGACCCCGTCTTCCTCGAAATGCTGCGCCAGATCGATCACATCATGCCGCGACAGTTTGGACCAGCCATCCACGGCAACCTTGCCGTCCTTGGCATCCAGTCCGACAATGATATGGCCGGGAAATTCAATCGCCACATCCCTGACGAAGTGCGGTTCACTGACAGCCTTGGTGCCGATAATAACGTATTGAACCCCGGCATCGAGATAACCCTGTATCGTCTCTTCATCACGGATACCGCCGCCAATCTGCACGGGTACATCCGGATAAGCGGCGGCAATGGCGTGGATGACGTCGGCATTTTTGGGCTTACCCGCAAAGGCGCCGTCCAGATCGACCAAATGAATTCTTTTGGCGCCGGCGGCTACCCACTTGCCGGCAACGGCTACCGGATCATCCGAAAATACCGTGTCGTCTTCCATGCGTCCCTGTCGCAACCGAACACATTTCCCTTCTTTTAAATCAATAGCTGGTATTAGCAACATACACGTAAAACCTCAATGATAAATTTAAACCTGTCCATTCCACTGCAAAAAGTTTCTCAGCAGTTGCAAACCAGCCATTTGACTTTTTTCAGGGTGAAATTGTACGGCAAAGACATTATCCCGCGCCAAGGCGCAAGCAAACGGATCGGGATATTCCGCAGTCGCCGCAATGACGGATGCATCATCGGGGCGCGCGTAATAACTGTGCACAAAATAAAACCGGCTGTCCTGGACAATACCCTGCCATAACGGATGAGGCGTGAAATGAACCCGGTTCCAGCCCATGTGAGGAATTTTCAGGCTATTGCCCGCTTTATCTTTTAACGATTCGGGAAAGTGCACGACATGGCCCGGAAATACATTCAGGCATTGGGTATTGCCGTTTTCCTCGCTGTCAGTCAATAAAGCCTGCATGCCCAGGCAAATGCCCAATAAAGGCCTGGTTTCGGCAACGCTTTTTATAACAGAGGACAAACCTGATCGGTTCAGCGCCTGCATGCAATCGCGTATGGCGCCGACACCGGGAAAAACCACCCGATCAGCGCGCAAGATCGCATCGGCATCGGACACTATCCGCACATCCACTTGCGGTGCAGCATGCTGCAGGGCTTTTGCAATCGAATGCAGATTGCCCATTCCATAATCAATAACGGCAACAGAAGACATAAAACACAAGAGTAAAGGTTAAGAGCGGGTTCGAAACTAAAGACTGCCTTTGGTTGAAGGCATCATACCGGCCATTCTCGGATCGGCGGTAATAGCCATGCGTATCGCCCGCCCCATGGCTTTGAAGATCGTCTCCGCAATATGATGGGAATTAGCGCCTTTCAAATTATCAATGTGGAGCGTGACGCCCGCATGGTTGACAAATCCCTGAAAAAACTCGCGGAACAAATCCACATCAAAACTGCCGATCATCGCCTTCGGAAATTTTACTTCATAAAATAAACCGGGACGCCCGGAAAAATCAATCACTACCCTGGATAATGCCTCATCCAGAGGCACATAGGCATGCCCATAACGGTAAATCCCTGTCTTGTCCCCCATTGCTTCGGCAAAGGCCTGCCCTAAGGTAATCCCGATATCCTCCACCGTATGGTGATCATCAATTTCCAAGTCACCCTTGGCATCGATCTCCATATCAATCAAACCATGCCTGGCGATTTGATCCAGCATATGCTCAAGAAAGGGAACGCCCGTTACAAACGAGGCTTTCCCCGAACCATCCAGGTTAATTGCAATATTAATTTGAGTTTCAAGCGTATTCCGCTCTACTTCGGCAATGCGTTGATTCATGTTTTCAAGGTCTGAATTGATGTCTTGGCATTTTACTATGAATTAACGGATTTCGCAGTGATTGTTAACTCATGTCCGTACAGATCAAATTTCCTGTTTTTTTTTAAGATACAAGACTGAAGCCGCCTTTTATCAGGCAATATTGCCTTGTAATCCTTTACCTACATCAATTTCCGCTTCAGCCGGCTTTTTTTCTTGGAACTTTTTGAGAGAATAGACACATCGCCAAACAGGAAACGGATTTCAAGGATTATTCAACAGGACGTTGCCATGGACGGATCAAGCCAACCAAGCTGGCGATTTTAGCCCCAGCGCACTTTGTGCCCTGGGGTTTTTTATGCAAAATTCAAAGCCATGCGGATCCGCAATTTTTAAATAGCGGCCAGCCAATACAAGCGGCCGGGCAGCCGCTTGTATTTCCATTATTACTTAGCCTTTTGAAGCGCGTTTACGCTCATTTTCAGTCAAGAGCTTTTTGCGCAAGCGGATCGATTTCGGCGTAACCTCTACCAGTTCATCCTCGCCAATAAACTCCAGCGCCTGCTCTAGCGTCATCTTCTGAATGGCTGTTAATACCAGGTTTTCGTCCGTACCGGCAGCGCGAATATTCGTCAATTGCTTGGCCTTGGTCGGGTTGACAACCAGATCATTGGCGCGCGAGTGTATGCCCACCAACATGCCTTCATAGACTTCATCGGCATGAACTAAAAACAATTCACCACGCTCCTGCAAGGCAAATAAAGCATAGGCCAATGCCTTGCCCTGCACCATGGAAACCATCACGCCCCGTTTGCGTGTACCCAACTCGCCTTTTTTCACCGGGCCGTAATGATCGAACACATGATACAACAGGCCGGAACCTGATGTGGCGGTCATAAATTCGGTTTGAAAACCGATCAGTCCGCGCGATGGGATCATATACTCCAGGCGAATCCGACCTTTGCCGTCAGGCACCATATTCAGCAAGTCGCCTTTGCGCTCGCCCATTTTTTCCATGATCGCGCCTTGATGGGTTTCCTCCACCTCGATCGTGACCATCTCGAAAGGCTCGCATTTTTCGCCATCGATTTCCTTAATGATCACTTCCGGCCGGGAAACACCCAATTCAAAGCCTTCGCGACGCATATTTTCAATCAGAACCGATAAATGCAACTCGCCGCGACCGGATACCTTGAATTTATCAGGATCGGGCGTATCTTCGACCCTCAGCGCCACATTGTGCTGCAGTTCCTTTTCCAGGCGGTCGCGAATCTGCCGCGAGGTCACGAACTTGCCTTCCTTGCCGGCGAAAGGTGAATTATTGACCTGAAAAGTCATGGTCACTGTCGGTTCATCGACCGTTAACGGCGGCAATATTTCCACCGCGTCCGGATGACAGATCGTGTCGGATATCTCCAGTTTTTCAATACCGGTAAAGGCGATAATGTCGCCGGCACGCGCTTCAGGCACTTCAACACGGTCCAGGCCGTGAAAACCGAAAACCTGCAGCATTCGCCCCCTGCGCTCAACGCCTTCCCGGTTAATGATCACCAGCGGCGTATTCGGCTTAATTGTGCCGCGTTGAATACGGCCGATACCGATCACGCCGACATAGGTGTTGTAATCGAGCGTAGTCACCTGCATCTGGAACGGCCCGTCCAGATCAACGGCCGGCGGACTGACTTGTTCAACAATTGTCTCGAACAACGGCGTCATATCGCCGCCTGTAACCGATGTATCAAGACCGGCATAACCGTTTAATGCCGATGCGTAAACGATAGGAAAATCCAGCTGCTCATCGGTCGCGCCAAGGCGATCGAACAGATCGAACGTCTGGTCAACCACCCAATCAGGGCGCGCACCCGGCCGGTCGATCTTGTTGATGACCACAATCGGCTTCAGGCCCAAGGCGAAAGCTTTTTGCGTAACGAACCGTGTCTGCGGCATCGGCCCGTCTACGGCATCAACCAATAACAAGACCGAATCGACCATCGACAGAACTCGCTCGACTTCACCGCCAAAATCGGCATGGCCCGGCGTATCGACGATATTGATGTGATAGCCGTTCCAGTCCAGCGCGGTATTCTTGGCCAGAATCGTGATACCCCGCTCTTTTTCAAGATCATTAGAGTCCATAATCCGCTCTGAAACCTTGGCATGCGCGGCAAAGGTGCCTGATTGTTGTAGCAGCTTGTCAACCAGGGTCGTTTTACCGTGGTCTACGTGAGCAATGATGGCAATGTTTCTTAATTTCTGGATCACTTTTAAATATACTCTAATGTTTAAATGAACGGACGCGCGGAATCGAGCGTGCTCCGGTTAAAAAATCGGGCAAGGAAAAAGATGGCTGTCACCATCATAACGAAAAGTTTATGGGGATGTTGGACACGCCCGTCTTGGTCCAACCTAAATAAGGAAATGGAGATTAACTTTGCTCCCAGGGCAAGCCATGAAAGCGCCAACCGCCCAGGTTACCGCGATGCTTGTTTTCATCCAAAGCGCCTTCGAAACCGTCAACAATATTGACTAAATGCTGATAGCCCGCCTCTTCCAATGCTTTCGCCGCGTCCAGCGACCGTTGCCCGCTGCGGCAAAGCAATAAAACCGGCGCCTGCTTGTCAGGCACGGCCTGTTCAACCTCGGCAACGAATTGCGGGTTGACTTGCCAGTCCGGCGCTTCTTTCCAAGGGATATGAACCGCGCCCGGCGGATGGCCGACAAAGCCGTGCTCGATTTTTGTTCTTACATCCACTAATACCGAGCGGGTATTTTGCTGCAGCAAATCCCAACACTGTCTAGGATCCAAATTTTCTATCATCGTAATTAACCAAATCTATGCGTATTTCTGGCCGATAAACTGCGCCTCGCCCCTTAAACCCATCATCTTGTTGCCGATCAGGCCATTGTCCCTGTAAAACACCGGGCGCAATGGCGAGAATAACGCCAACAATTCGCTTTCAGCCAGCAGATAATCGGGATTATTGGGACCATGCCGGCCTGCTTTTTCTCGCGTATACGTCTGATAAAAAAGCAATCCAGCGGGATTAAGTGCGCCTATTATCGCATCACTTAGGTTACGGTCAAGAAATCGGCTCACGACAATAACATCAAATCTCAATTCCATCAAACTGTGACGATCGATTTTTTGCTGGCTGGCGTTGATATCAAGCCCCTGTAAAGCCGCATGAGCCGTTAATTTTTCAATCGCGACCGAAGAAATATCAATCGCGGTCACAGCCAGGCCCTGGCGCGCCAAAAAAATCGCATTGCCGCCCAGTCCGCAGGCCAAATCCAAGGCCGTTCCATTTTCAGGCAATAAAAATGCATTCTCGGCCAGCACCTGAGCCGGGGGACACGCTTCATTCCCGGCTTGACTATAAATAGCATCCCATTTGTTGACTAACGGATCCATTATTCGGTTCCCGGCATACTGACCCGATGTTCCAGCCACTCCTGCAAAAAATCCATAAAGCTTCTGACCTTAGCGGACAGATATTTTCTATGCGGATAGACTGCATGGATATCCAGGGGCGGCAAGGTGTAATTTTCCAATACCAATTTCAGCTTGCCTTTTTCTATATCGCTGCCCACGATATAGGTCGGCAGCATAACCAATCCCAGGCCATTGATTGCGGCGATCCGGATGGGATGCGCCGCATTGGCCTGCATCCGGCCGGATACATTCATCACCGTATAGCCGGTTTCGCCTTTAAATTGCCATTTATCCCGGGGGGGAATGGCCCAATTGACCAGACAACTATGCCTAACCAGATCTTCCGGCGTTTGCGGGATGCCGTACTGTTCCAGATACTCGGGCGATCCGCAGACGACCAGCGAGGAACTGGCCAGTTTACGAGCCACCATACTGGTATCTTCCAAAGCCCCTAAATGAATGGCGAGGTCGATGCCCTCGTCGATCAAATCGCCGGGACTCCCTTGCAGAATCATATCGACGGTTAAATCCGGATGTATTTTAAGAAATTCAGCCAACGCGCGGGAAATATGGGTGGCACCGATTACCGGCGGCGCGCTGATCTTTAAAACGCCTCGCGGCTCAGTCTGCAAATGCGTCACGGCCGCTTCCATCTCTTCAACATCGCCGAGCACCTGCTGGCAACGTTCCAGATATTGCGATCCCACCTCTGTCAGGCTCAAACTGCGCGTGGTCCGATTGAATAACCGCGTTCCCAGATTACTCTCGAGCTGCATGATATGCTTGGTCGCCATTGCCCGCGAAATCCCCAGATCGCGCGCGCCACCAGCAAAACTCCCGGCCTTTGCCACACGAACAAAAACATTCATGCTGGTTAATTTATCCACTGCATCCTCTCTTAATCTTGAAAATAATAATTATTGAGTTCCGATTTAAACATCTGACAGGTCATTTTGGGGAATCTTGAGCGGAATAAACTCTGTGTCATACATTCCCATTACAAAAATAGAATGCAACCAGTACCACGACTTTATCTCGTTCCCACGCTCCTGAGACTGTGAAAGTATTCAATTTAAAAGATTTAACCACGAAGGACACGAAGCACACGAAGTTTTAAGTTATTGATTAATTTTATTTTTTCTTCGTGTCCTTCGTGATCTTCGTGGTGAATAAGGCTTTTTATGACGCTTTTCACTAATTCTTTCACAGTCTGTCCTGCGTGGGAATGCAGACCGGGCCTGATTAAACACCGGTATGGGTTCCCACGGAGGACCGCGGGAACCAGAACAAAATGCTTAACTTAATGGCAGTGAGCACCCATAGTGCGCATGAATTCGCACCTACAATTTACCCGTCACAATTAAATCGACTGACTACCAGTACCACGACTTCAAAAATACAAATAGATTAACAAAAATACGATATCGCAACTGTTTACAAAAAAGAAACAATCAATTTAATATTTATCATATTGTATCCAATAAATATCTCTGTATAGTAACCATCAACTGGCAGACAAGTAGACCAAGCAATAGCTTGAAAGAATTATAGTTTTTGACAAGAACACTTGCGCTATAACCTTAATTTCCGGTCAGGTTGTTTTCCAATCACTTTTTCGTGACCATTGCAACACGTAAAACATTGCAATATAAGTCAAACTAATCCGCCAAGCCCGGCGGAATTGACTGCACTCCCAGTTGTCGTACCTACAAGCAGATCCTCCTCATAACACTCTGCTTGATTTTTTGCCTCCCTCTGCTTAACAGAGGGAGGTCTTTTTTATCTATAGGTTAGCCAGATTAGCCGGCATTAAATCAGGCGCCAATACTTCTTCCTTAGTTTGATACTCAGGGACATCAGCCCGATATTCAGGGACGAGATTCTGTAAAATTCTCAAAATCTCAGTGTCATTATCCTGGCGACAGGCTTGAACCAGCTTCTCAATCTGCGTTTTCCATTGTATTTCGTCATACAATCGCGCATTCGCCAACAACAATTTTTCATAGCCTGTAGACCTAAGCTGCTCGTGCTCATGAAACAGTTCTTCATGCAGCTTTTCACCGGGTCTTAACCCTACATATTTAATCTCGATATCATCACCGACCCGCTTGCCGCTCAAGCGAATCATCTGTTCGGCCAGATAGGCGATTTTGATAGGCTCCCCCATATCCAGGACAAAGACTTCACCGCCTTTGCCGGCCACTTCGGCCTGCATGATCAACTGGCAGGCTTCCGGAATCGTCATAAAATAGCGCGTTATATCGGGATGGGTTACCGTGACCGGCCCGCCGGCCTTAATCTGGGCCCGGAACAAAGGCACGACACTGCCAGCGGAATCCAGCACGTTACCAAAGCGCACGGTCATAAAACGGGTACCATCGCGGCTGTTCAAATTCTGACAAAGTATTTCGGCCGCTCTTTTGGTCGCCCCCATGACATTGGTCGGATTGACGGCCTTGTCGGTGGAAATCAGCACAAACCGCTCAATACCCGCCATCATCGCCTCTTCGGCAACCGTTTTTGTACCTATGACATTATTATGCACGGCTTCGCGAATCTGATTCTCCAGCAACGGCACATGCTTATAAGCCGCCGCATGAAAAATTACATCGGGTTTTAATTCCTGAATCGCGCGGCGCACCGATAATCTGTCGGCGACATCCCCTAAGACAGCCTTGAGCTTTACTTCAGGATGCAGCGCTTTTAATTCAGCGTCTATTTTGTATAAATTAAACTCCGACTGATCGAAAATAACCAGCCTGGCCGGATTGACGCGGGTCAACTGCTTGCAAAGCTCCGAACCGATAGACCCGCCGCCGGTCACCATGATGCTTTTGCCATTCAGGTTTTCAGCAATCAGACGCCAGTCCAGATGGATAGGCTCACGCCCCAGAATGTCCTCGATGGAAACATCGCGCAGATTTCCGCGCGAAATACGGCCTGACAACACGTCCTTAACCGATGGCAAAGTTTGGAAAGGCACCTCGCACAGCTCGCAAATCTCGATGATGCGCCGCATTTGGCTATCTGTCGCCGAAGGGATGGCGATCAACACCACCTCGATATCCAGCTTCTTTACGAATGCCGGCAACCGCTCGATTTCGCCGACGACCCGAATGCCTCTAACTTCCCTTTTCCGCTTATGACGATCATCATCGACAAAGGCGACAGGCACATAACCGGAATTGACTTCGCCCAATAAATCCCTGGCCAGCATTTCCCCTGCCGAGCCGGCCCCGATAATCAAGGCTCTTTTACCCGCTCGTTCCATCAGGATATTTTCTTTCCAGTATCGATAGAAAAACCGAGGCACGCTCAACAGCAGCAACAATAAGAACCCATAGAGCGGTAATACAGCGCGCGGCACGCCATCCAGACGGTTGTACAAAAAGAAACTCAGTGCAATCAAGCCTATGCCCAGTAAGACAGCCTTAGTGATACGGATTAAATCCGGCATTGAAGAAAAACGCCAAACCCCGCGATACAAGCCTAACAACCAAAAGACGATGCCCTGGATAGCAACTACATAAAGAATATCCTTCTCTATATCCTGCTGGAACCTATCGGGAATCACATCCAGGTTAAAACGCAGCCAATATGCGCCGAACCAGGCCACGGCCACCATGGCCAGATCATGGATGAAAATAGTCGTGCGGGAGCGGAATTTAAATCTCACGAATGGGAATGCCTGTCACGAAAGGAGAACGTCATGTAAGCGTTGCAGTATACCAAAATACCATCGGTTTACGGGCAGCTACCTGCTTCAAGCCTAACAGCAATATAAATCAGTGGCAAATAAGCTGTGATTAACCCCGGCAACGCATAAGCCGGATATTTGAATACCATCGCCGCAAGCGGCAATAGCCAGCACAGATTGACGGCCCCCACGGCCAGAACCACTGCTAAATGGCCATGGCGTTTTGCCGCATGCTGATAAGCATGAGAACAGTGCGCTTCGTACCATTTCTGCCCGCTCATATAGCGGCGCACCAAAGTGACAGTGGCATCCGTTATGAAAACCGCGAACAGAATCAAACCGATATAAACATAAACGGGATCATGATGGCCAGCCATTAAAATCAGCAGCCCCAATACAAAACCCAAAAATCCGCTGCCGACATCGCCCATGAAGATTTTGGCCCGCGGCCAGTTCCATACCAAAAAGCCCAATGATGCAAAGCATAGTGCAACCGCGACATACGCCAGTTCATAATCGCTGTAAGCCAAAAAACCGGCCAGCGCCGCGGATATGAAGACGGCCTCGGAAGCGGCGATCCCGTCAATGCCATCCATAAAATTAAACAGGTTAAGCAGCCAGACCAGATAAGCCGCACCCAGCGCATAGCCCAAAAGACCCAAATCAATGCGCCAATCGCCCATGATCAATACGGGAAATCCTTGCATCAACCACAGAGCGATTAACGCCGCGGCCATATGCACCAAAAAGCGCCAGCGGGCCGGTATGTGCCGGTGATCATCCCAGAAGCCGATGCCGGCCACCAACAGGCTCGCCGTTAAAACTAGAAATCCGCTCAGCCCGAGCCAGCCGCCAAGCACCAGCACCGAGGCCGTTCCCGTAAAGCCCAGCACGATGCCCAGACCGCCGCCTCTAGGCGTCGGCATCCGATGAGAACTGCGCTGGTTAGGAATATCCAAAAGATTTTTCAGCGCGTAAGCCTTGATGAAATAAACGCTCAACCACGACAGCAATAAGGCGCCAATTGCCAGTAATATAATAAGCATGTATTTCTGTTACCGCTTTTGCGCTATAAACCAGGCCACCGTTTTGCTCACTGCTTCATCCACTGAATACGGCGGCAGCCACTCCAGGGTATCGCAGGTTGGCCGAATATCTACTTGCAATGAACTGCACAGTCTCTCTACTTCAGGCTTTTTACCCGTCATTCCAGCCAATCCGTACAACCAGCCTAGCGGCAGCGAGAGTAATCGTATCGACCGCTGCATATGATCGGCTATCATCTCGACCAAATCCCGCGTGGACAGATCATGGCCGTCGGATACCAGAAAAACCCGGCCATTTGCACGGGGATGGTCAATACAGGTTTTTATCAAGTCACACAGATTATCGACGCTGACCATGCTGCGTTTGTTATTGACTTTGCCCAGAGGCAGGGGCCAGCCTGAATTGACCAACTTCAACAAACGCAAAAAATTGCCTTTAACGCCAGGTCCATAAGCCAAAGGCGAACGAATAATAACGATCTCCATTCCGGTCTCGGCACTGATTTTTCTTAATGCCTGCTCGGCTTCCCATTTGGACAGGGCATAAGCATCCTGGGGAATCACATCATCGTCGGCGGAAAACGCCCTTTCAGTCTGCTCGCCGTTCACCTTGATCGAACTCAGAAAAATAAACCGCCTGACACCATGCGCCGCGGCCTGTCGGGCAAGATTCTCAGTCCCCACTACGTTGACTTCGCGAAAAGCGCTCAATGAATCGGCCACGGTTTCTTTCATGACATGCACGCGCGCGGCCAGATGCGCCACGACATCGACATCCTGAAGCGCGTCCTGCCAGAGTGTC
This sequence comes from Methylobacter marinus A45, assembly GCF_000383855.1. Lineage (GTDB taxonomy): Bacteria > Pseudomonadota > Gammaproteobacteria > Methylococcales > Methylomonadaceae > Methylobacter > Methylobacter marinus. The sequence continues at coordinate 2,161,096 of NZ_KB912877.1, read as the reverse complement.
CTGGCATTGATATCGCCTACGATAATGTCGGCTGACTGCTCGGCGCGGGATGCAGCCGATCGGACCGCGCCTTTCACATCAAAGCCCGCGGCGATAAGCTCGGCAGACAAGGCTTTGCCTATGAAGCCATTAGCTCCCGTAACTAACACTTTGTTCATGACAATAGTTCTTTATATAAAGACAGTGTTTCAGAAATCACTTGCTGCTCGGAAAAATCACGCTCGACAATCCTCCTGCCCTGTTTGCCCATTTTTTTCCTGAGCCCCGGATTTTGTATCAACTGCGCGAGCGCCTCCGCCAACGCGTCTATATTACGGGCCGGCACCAATAATCCGTTAATACCGTGCCTGACTATTTCACGGCATCCGGGCATATCAGTCGCAACTATCGCTCTTTCGCAGGAAGCGGCTTCGATCAGAATGCGCGGCACGCCTTCGCCGTAAAAAGTCGGCAGCGCCACGATATTGGCTTGCGCAATCAAGCTGGGCATATTTTTTTCAGTGCCCAGCCACTGTATCGCACCTTCCCGGCTCCAGTCTTCCAGCACCCGTTCATCGATGGCATTGATGCTTGAATGATCAATAATGCCCGCCACTTGTATCGAAAACTTCAAACCCTGACTGCGCAAATATCTGGCGGCTTCAACCAAATCACCCAGACCTTTATCCCATAATAACCGGGCGGCAAACAAGATAATGGGGGCATCGGTTTCCTGTTCGGCGACCGGCTCATAAAGGTCAGGGTTCACGCCGGCCCCAAGAATCGTCACCGCCTCGTGACTGTCGCAGAGGCCGGTGTTAATGAAATAAGCCCTGTCTTCCCTGTTTTCAAACACGATCCTGCGATTGACATCCTTTCTTTTTGACGCTTTATAAAGCAGCCTGATAACCGGCCTTATCAGTTTAGTCGACAGCGATTTGCCCGAAAAAATAATGCCGGTACCGGTAATACTTAACAGGTAAGGCACTCTTAACAAATAGAAAATCAGTCCGACATAAATATTAGGCTTGATGGTGATGGCGTGAATCACATCCGGAGAAATGGATTTAAGCAGCTGATAAAGCTCCATCAACCCATGCAGATTAAATATAGGATTCAATGACTTGCGATCAATATTCCATTGATGGCAAATAAATCCGTATCGGCTGAAACTGTCAATCAGCCGCGGGTCAGTCATACCCATTACCAAATGCACCTCGGCACCGGCATTCAAGGTCGCAAGCGCCCGCTGCAGCCAGTGCAGCTCAAAATACCAGTCTACATTGATGACGTAGACGAAGACGGGAGGCCTCTTAAGATTATGCAAAACAGCTCTCATTTATCGGCATCTGCCCGTTGAAACAGCAGGTTTGGAGAGTCATACATCTTGGCGGCCGCGGATAAAATCAATAACATGATCATTTTCCTGTCATCAGCAACAGACGGATATAAAAAGAATCCCTTGAACACTGCCTGTAAATCGAGCCGTCCAGGAACAGGATTTTAATCTTCGACATTAAGGAACTGCCGTTATCGAAAACATGGGTTATCAGCTTTTTGGTCGTATCATTCAATAAATCGTCATAGGTCTTGAGAAAGCATAATGCCTGATTTTTTAGTTTCCGCCGACTATTCCCGAACAACAGGCGCTGCAACCGGGCTTTCCAGCGCGCCAGGCCATTCTGAAATCCGATACTGTTACTGCCATGTTGTCGATACAAAATCAATGCCTCACTATCGAAAACGACTTTACCCAAGGCACTGACAACAAGATACAGCCACCAGTCATGCATCACGATATTTTCCGGCGCGGGCAGCCGGTCGAGTAATAAATTGCGTGCGTATCGATTAATGACGACAGTACATCCCGTGGCGATATTCTCAACCAGCGCATTGCCGAGTTGGGCGGGACGGGTCGGCATATCAGACCGGCACCGGACATTCAGCGCCTTATCGGTAATCAGCTGACGCCCGCAATACATCAACGGCTGGCCGGCCGTTTCATTAGCCAAAAGAGCAACAGCGCGGCTGATTTTACCGGGCAGCCAGACATCATCCTGATCGCAAAAAGCATAAAAATCGGCGTCGGGATCAGCATTCCTTACCAACTCGAAAAAGCTCCCGCAAGGCCCCAGATTGGCACCCTGTATGACTCGCAGCGTCAACCTGTCATTAAATGCTGAAATAATCTCCAGCGTATTATCCGTCGAGCCATCGTCCCGGATCGTCACCTTAAGATTCGGATAATCCTGCCGCGCTAGACTGATGAGCAGTTCTTCCAGGTAGGCGCCGCCGTTATAGGTGGACAGAAGAATTTCAACCACTGCGGTCATATGGCACCCATGACGACAGGCCGTTTGTGATAATCAACCATAAAGATGCAGCACATTATCAATTTTACGCCATAGCGCCGCAATACGTGTTTTGAGCAGAAAATGCCGGACCAGCGCCTTAAGCCAGGCCTTTTTATTTTGCCAGGGCGCGGCCCCATGACGATGTATGGCGGTGAAAGGGGCACGGTAATTGCGGTCCATTTGACGGGCGGCTTTCGGCAGCAACAAGCCATCTTCAAGGCCATGATCCAGCTGATATAACAAAGACGGCCTGATATAACCCTTGTCACTATGCTCTTTTATATAGTCATAGCTGATAAAACCGTTTGCCACGGCTTCCATCAGATCCCTGACCCACAGATAGCCCAGCGGATTGGTTGAACAAACCCAAGGCTGTGTCGTCATGTCGGTATAATGCACCAGCGCCGTTTCTCCGTCCTGGTAACGCTCCAGGGAATTCCAGATCGGATCGATGTCCGCCGATATCGTCTCGGCAACGGACATATCATACATCAGCGCCTCATAATCCAGTTCTCCCTTATCCAGCGCGGAGACGATATCGCCGATGCGCCACTTAAGTGCCTCGCAGTCCAGCAACATGACACTGAACTGAGGCCGTCTGCCTGAACTTCCGGGCTCTTTGACCGCCAGCAGCTGGGCGCCGTTGAACGGCAAGGTCCACAAGTCCTTGATGTCCTTGAACACCTGCATATCCGAATCCAGGTAAATGGCCCGCCCCTGATAGCCGGCCATTTCGGGAATCAAAAAGCGCTGGAACGAAAAAGGCGTACGCGGGTGATTCTTTTCATCCTTGGGCAAAGGCGTTGCTATTTCGGTACGGTGTATCGGAATCACCTCGACGGACATGCTGGCATGCTTGCGTATAGAATATTCCAGCACTTTAACGGCAAGCATTTGCTCTTCCTGGGTCGCCACATAAACCTTAATCGGCGACGGCATATCGGCAGGAGCCAGATCCAGATCGTTTTCCATAATGATTTTCGCGAATTCTTTAAATTGTTTATTAAATGAACTGAGCCCGTTAGCCAACAAGGTCTTGTTTTCCAGGTCCTTGAAATCAGCGCTGTAAGTATTGCCGCCATCAATTCCCAATGTCCTGATTGTCCCGACGCCGGCCATGGCCAATAGCCGAATCGCCGCTTCAGCGCTGAAAAAACGCGCAAAAACAACCGGCGAGTCGCCCTGCCGTTCACGCCCCGAATGCAGATTGTAATAAAACAAGCGCTGCTGGCGATCAAGCGCCTGGAGGATTGGATTGACAGCGGTAATCTGCTGAAGACTTTGCCGCCCGGCGCGATTTTTTATATGCGGAATCCAGGGCATCACCACAATCCCGCACTGCTCCATCAACACCTCGCCCAGTTGATCGACGACATCCAGGTCAATAATATGAGCCACATCCACAAACTGGTCCCGCGCCACATGATTGAGTCCCAGCAGCTTGTAATCATGGACGAACTGATCTTTTTTACTAAAACTCGGGCCTTTTCCCAGGACCAGCCAGGGCTGATCCATAACCTGGTTTTCAGTCGCCCACTCAAAAAAAGATCTCATCCCCCGACACCTTGTGACATGCAAAAAAACTAATTTTACCGCTTCCCCGCCAAGTTCTGAAAAAATATTCCATTATCATAAACTCAGACAAGCTGTCAGAATGCCCGTCAAGCACCTGTTAATTGACCGGTTGCTTTAATTCCCGCATCAGCACGACATGCAAACAAACCGCATTCAATACCTGGTAAGCCACTATTCCGAGCGCAATGCCGACAATGCCCATAGCATTGAACGCCAGTACTTTGATAACCACACAAATGAAGAAATTGACCATGGCCAGCCTGACCACCACCTTCGTCCTGCCCAGCGCGTAAAGACAACTGCTCGCCATCTGACCCGCCACGCCGGCGACCAGCATGCCGCCCATCACCGTCATAAGCGTCCACAGCATATCGATTTGCCCGGCACCGAATTTGCCGTAACCGACCAGCAAATCCAGTCCCCATTTCCCGCATAGGGCGAACACAGCCCATACGGCCAGCGCCATCGAGCCGGTCAGCAGCAGTTTCCGCCGGTAATTCCGCCAAAGCAGGGACATATCGCCTGACTTCATATTCTTTGCCGCGAACGACAATAAAGGCACGGCGAAAACCTTATCCGTAAGCGCCAGGAACACCCCGTACAGCTGATTGCCGAAAGTCAGCAAACTGATGCTGCCTACGGGGCCGAGCGAGGCCAGATAACGGTCGATCACCGGACCGGTTTTGTAGACAGAGGCGCCAAATAACAGAACGCGCGTGCGTTGCCGAACGGCTTTGGCCATCGGCCGATCATACAAGGAAGGTGCGCGCCAATCGATCCATTTACACAGCATCACGGTCCACAATGCCCAGCGGATGACAGCGCCCCAGGCAACCGATTCGATGCCATAGACAGGCATGGCATAGATCACACCGATCAGCACGACCATGCTGGCGATCAATTGCGACAGTTCCGGATAAATGAAACGCTGCTCGGCATGATAAGCCGATTTCAGCACCGTCGTCAGCCCGCCGAAAACCAGCGCAGCCGACATTACCTCAGCCATGTCAATGGTCAACCCGAGCGCCTGACCGGATAGTCCCGGCGATAACAGCGGAACCCACAGATGAGCCGAATACCCCAGCATGGCGGCTATAACAGTAAAGACCGCAAAGGACTGCAACAGCAAGGCTTTTACGGTCCCGGACATATACTCGCTGGCTAAATCCGTGAATAAAGGCACCAACACCCTGATCAGGATATCGCTCAAGATCGTCAGCGGAATCAAGGTCAGCACCTGCGCCGAAAAATAGGCATCGGTATCGGCGCCAGGGCCTATATAAACCAATACCAGCCACTGGATGGCCATGGCAATAACCAGATTCAGAGCGGCCAACCCACCCAGTGAAAAAATAAATTTCATGCTACTTACAGCTTTATGCCAAGCCGAAATAGTTCGGACCGGGTTGAGAAGGACACAAATGCATACCCTATATAGCTAAGTAATGAGCATGGAATAAATCAGGGAATTGTAGGTGCGAATTCATTTATGCCCTATGGGTACTTGTGCCCATCAGGGTATTCGCACCTACACCGGAAATTCATCCGCGCACTTGAAGAAGTCATTTTATGCGCGTTCCTTAGATTATTTTAGATTGCGCATCCGGTTTAGCGTAAACCGCCTCAGCGAGCAATTTTTTATAGAGTTGCGCATATTGTTCCCCCATTCTTTTTCCGGTAAACAATTTCTCATATCTTTCCCTCGCCGCTTGCCCCATGCGTTTAGCCAATTGCTCATCCTTATCCAGTTTTTCCATCGCCTCGCGTAAGCGTCTTGAATCGGATGGCGGCACTACAAATCCCGTTTCCTTATTACTATTGACATAACTGGTTCCTGTGCCGATTTCCGCGGAAATCAAAGGCTTGCCGAACATGGCCCCCTCCAGCAAGGTCACCCCAAAAGCTTCCGAACGCAGATAAGAAGGAAAAACAATCGCTCTTGATAATTGGATCAACGCCACTTTTTCCTCATCGCTAACATAACCCAGAAACTGAACATTTTTTAAACCCAGCTCATAAGCTTGCTTTTGTAATTCATTCTCTATTGGCCCCGAACCGACAATAACAACACGTAATTCAGTATTTTTAATCGCCTCCAGTAGAATACGTAACCCTTTATAGTAGCGAAGCACGCCTATGAATAAAAAGAAGCCTTCTCCACATTGCGCCCGGACAGACTCCAGCTGTTGAATGCCCACAGCCGGATAGCTTGAGTCATCCAATCCGATAGGAATAATTTCAACTTTTTCCGAAAACTCGCCTAATACATCACTTGTGGCAAAATAATTAGGCGACGTAGAAACAATGCAATCGACATGGGTAAGAAAATATTGTTTTAAAGGGCGATATATTGCTAACAATCCCTTCTGCCTGACAATATCGGAGTGATAGGTCACGATCGATGGTTTTTGGACTCGGCCCAATAAATGCAGCAAGTCGGCAAAGGGCCAAGGGAAATGGTAATGCACAATATCAGCCCATTCCACTAATTGCTTGAAGCCTGCCAACGCATTGATAGAAATACTACATGAGGCAATTTCAAAAGTCCGGTTAAAACGGTAAACATCGGCCTCTTTTCTCGATACTACCGATTGACCTGGATGAGGACTTAACGTAAAGACCCTGCTTTCAACATTGTAGCACTTCGTATTTCGGCAAATTTGTCGAATAGTCTCTTCCAGACCACCCTGTGTATCCGGAAAGTAAGTCCTATAAACATGAAGAACTTTCATTTAAATGCCTGTTGCAATCGATTAAATAGCAAAAAATATAAACCTCTTTCTAAATTGATTACAGCTACTTATATTCCACAGGATGCATCATTACAACTTTGAAAAGACGATCACGAACCTCACATTTTCTGTTTGAAGGCTCCAGGTTGATAAACCCGCCTACCGTTAGTAGATTAGGTTTATCTGCAGGTGATCGTGTAACCCAGTTATTTAAAGCATGATCGGATTACATTGTCTAATCCGATCTATATTGATTTCTTACCAGTTATTCTTGTTTAAAATCCATACAAACACACAATGAAAATTTCTGAACATTCCCTACAACGCAGAAAGCCGCTCTATAACATCGCCAATTTTCTCATGATGGATATAACTGTATTGAACACCAGACTTTTTACAACCGCTTATTGCCATATACCATGACACAAGCATGTAATGGTGCAATACCATTAGCGGTATAGCCTATCACATGCTTGTGTTGGGTTTATATATTGTATTGCTATATCTCAGGAAACGATATCTCATAAAAGAAAAAAAACTGATCAAGATCTGCCGCTGATTGCTTCACGGTAAACCGCAACGGTTTCTTTTGCGCATCGATCCCAACTGAACTGAGCGGCTCTGGCCAGCCCTTTTTCAATCGCACGGTTGCGCCAGGTTTCGTCTTCTAACCCTCTTGCGATCAATTCAGACAGACTATCCACATCCGTTGCCTCGCACACACCCGCAGCATCACCCGCGACCTCAGGTAAAGAAGAAGAATTTGAACAAACCACCGGCACGCCGGAAGCCATCGCCTCCAGCACCGGCAAGCCAAACCCCTCATACAACGAAGGAAATACAAACAGACGGGCACCCGCATAAAGCAGAGGCAAATCCTCGGCAGGAACGTAGCCTAAATAACGCACCCAGCCTTCACGATTGGCCGCCTTGATACGTTCATGCAGCTTTTCACTTCGCCAGCCTTGATAACCGGTCATGACCAATGGCCATCGCTGCCGCAAACTCAGCGGTAATAACATGTATGCATCGAGCAGCACATCCAAGTTCTTACGGGGTTCTATTGTGCCGGCAAAAAGTGCATACCCGCCCATAGTTAAACTATAGCGGATACCGGCTGACGACCACTCGGCCTGATTACGGGGATAGAACTCGGCACTACTTGCCAACGATACGCTACGAATTCTGTCGAGCGGCCAAGAGAAATGCTGTGCGACTTCCTGCCGGGTAAACTCGGAATCCGTAATCAACATGTCAGCCCGTCGCAACGAAAGCACAATTTGCTTTTGCATGAATCGTACACGCTCCGGCGGATGACAGTGAGCCCAACTATATACCGACAAATCGTGAAAAGTGCTGATACTAACGCCGGCAAACTCGGGCAGATAGTAATTAGGACCATGAAAAACAAAATCCTCAAGCCCAAGCAAAGTACGCTGCTTCTTCCAGTTCTTAAATCCATTCGCCAAATCCACCACCGTGTGACTTTTCAGCAAATGTTTTTTTAATTGCCTGGTTAGCGATGCCCTCCTGTCATCAACGCACTCCTTCGCCTCTGGCAGGGATGACACAAAATGTGACCCTGACAATAACTTCAGATCACAGATATCGTCCAGCTTATTAAGGTGACGCGCTAATTCAAAAGTATAACGTCCAATACCTGTCAGCGGGAAGTGTACCGGATCAATCGATACAATCGCTTTCATTAATTTTCAGCCAGCATCCAGCGCAATGTATCGACCAAGCCCGGCGACGAAATCTCGCCTACCGTATCGATAAGCTTTACCGGACTACCGCATAAACGATGAATCTCATTGCTGCGCACAAAAGCCGGGTTTACATTGACCTGCAACTGATGGCCCGTGATCTGGTCCAGCAATTCAATCACGGATTTGAGCGTTACCGGCTTGCCGGAGCATATGTTATAAACTTCGCCGGGTATGGCCTTCTGCAACAATCGCAAATAGGCTTCACAGACAAAGCGCACGTCATTAAATTCGCGCTCCACATCAAGATTGCCCAGTTCGACTGTCACCGCCCGCTGCGCAAAATGAGTGACCAATTTGGGAATTACGAACGACTTAGCCTGCCATGGCCCGGTATAGTTAAAAGGGCGCACGAAAAACAACGGCAGCCTGTCCAGATAAGTTCTGGCCATATATTCCATGGCCAGCTTGCTCATCGCATAATGATTGACCGGCGCTGGCGGCTGTTCTTCCGTAATGGGAGATTGCTCGCAGTTGCCATAAACATTGGCGCTGCTAGCAATCAAGATACTGCGCGGCTGCTGCGCAAGGGCGGCCAAGGCGTCCAGCAGATTCAGCGTGCCAATTACATTAACGTTATAAAATGCACTGGCATCGGCATGCCCTACAAAACTAATGGCCGCCAGGTGAACTACGGCTTCCGGTGCCGCTTCACATACTTGCTGATGCACCACCTCTCGATCTTTAAGATCGGCCTGCAATGTAGTGACGTCATGTCCATGGTCACGGGCCGCCTTGACAAAGTGGCGTCCGGTAAAGCCATGTCCCCCAGTAACCAGCAGTTTCAAAATGAGAACCCCTGTGCATTGCGACGCAGGTCAGCCTCCACCATCATCTGACATAACTGCTCCAGTGTGGTTTTAGGCGCCCAGTCCAGTTTTGCCTTGGCCTTGGCCGGATTGCCGATCAGCAGATCCACTTCGGCAGGACGGTAGAATTTGGGATTAACGCGCATCACCGTTTGCCCCACTTTTAACGCTTTCTCCTCTTGGGTTTGGGTTGAGTTAATAGCCGCAATCACAGCATATTCCTCATCGCCCTGCCCTTTAAATTCTAGCTCTACACCAACCGCCTTAAACGCCATACGCACAAAATCACGCACGGTTTCCGTACGATTGGTCGCCAGCACAAAGGTATCGGGCTCATCCGCCTGCAGCATACGCCACATGCCTTCCACATATTCCTTTGCAAAGCCCCAATCGCGCTTGGCATCCATATTGCCGAGTTCCAGAACATCCAACTTGCCCAAACTGATCTTGGCTACCGAATCGGTAATCTTGCGCGTAACGAACTCACGCCCACGTAAAGGACTTTCATGATTGAACAGAATACCGCTGGAGCCAAAAATGCCATAACTTTCACGGTAATTGACCGTTATCCAGTGTGCGTATAGCTTGGCTACGCCATACGGACTGCGAGGGTAAAACGGGGTATCTTCCATCTGAGGAATAGCCTGCACCTTACCGAACATCTCGGACGTGGATGCCTGGTAAAAGCGGATTTTCGGATCAACCAAACGTATGGCTTCCAGCAAATTTAACGCGCCAATGCCGGTAATCTGGGCCGTGGCGCTGGGTTGTTCAAAGCTCACGCCGACAAAGCTTTGCGCCGCCAGGTTGTAAATTTCATCCGGTTGCACTTTCTGGACTAGCGCAATGCTGGAACCCAAATCCGTTAGGTCGTATTCGACCAGATGCAGATTGGGATGATTCTGGATACCCAACTCTTCTATGCGCCAGAAATTGACGGAACTAGTGCGACGATAGGTGCCATACACAATGTAGTCTTTGCCGAGCAGGACCTCGGACAGATATGCACCGTCTTGCCCTGTAATGCCACTAACAATGGCAACTTTCCTCTTCATACTCACTCCTAAACGTAAGTCTCAAATGTCCTGTAATTGCTTAGCAAAAATTATTTACGAGGACAATAATAATGAAATTCAATTGCAAGGTGAAATACCATCAATGCAACTAAATTGAATTTTGTTTTCAAGCTTCTAATTAATCTGCCAGCTTCAACTCCAGAGATACAATATCCAGGAGGATAAGCATAACAACATCACCAGTTGACGCATCAATGCCAGTTGTCAATGCTCCTTCTTTTCCGAAATTTCTGGATAGTTCAATGACGTGAAAAGAGAGTCTTTCTCCGCAACTAAAACCAATTTATTCAATATATCTTGATGTAAACCAGCTCGAAATCTAGCTCTGAAATCAGGCTGAATATAGAACAAAGCTCGTTATAAAAGTAACCAACTCTTCGCTCTCATTATAAATAAAGTATGATGATTGAAATTAATTTGCATTGTTATGTTCACTCAGGGATTCGTTCTTACCCAGACACTGCTGATATTTCATCATAGTTGGATTTAAAGGTCACCTCACACAAATATGAACTGTTTGAGCCGCACACCCCATCTGGTCAAACCAAGCTACATTCTCTTGAACAAGGGTTAAAGCCAAGACGTAATTACCCGGAATGGATGGTGCCTTTACGGTTGCCCATAACCGCATCCTTTCGTTGGATTGAACACTATGCGACAACTGGGTACGTTCACCATCGAAAACTAATATCTGACCAAAATTGTCAAGCCAGTGATATGAAACACGAACTGCACGCAAGCCAGTTGCTCCCCAAGTTTGGGTGCTGTTATTGCAAACTTCCACCTCTAGTGCGAGGATCTCGTTTGGCTCCATTTGTTCAATCTTGCCGAGTAAGTGGATAGTAGCACTGAAATCAGTCAAGGGCTGCGTATGTATGGCAAGACTTTGTGTACGCGGCCAGTTTTCGCTCGCATCGAGTAGGGACAAACTTTGCCTGGACAAGGCAACAAGGGAGCCACACTGCAATGTAGGGTAGAGATTAGCCACTCCCTCCCAGAAATAACCCATATTGCCTTCTACGCTGAAATAAGTAATCTCATCACGCCAGTGGTACATCTTTCCAGTAAGATCATCAGCAGGATGCAGTGCCGCGGCAACCCGGTATCGGCCATATCCCACATCACAACGGAAGCGAAACTCACCATAATAATCCCCAATCTCGCTAATTTGGATAATTTTCCCAAGCGCCTTGGAATTTGTGCCAAAAATTTTGCGTCCGTCATGATCACTGATTACGATGCCGAGAGCCACATTTTCTGCAGGTTGGTGCACCCGAAAATCCACGCGCAAACAAACCATTTCTCCAGAGAGCACCTCAGCCCCGAGTGAAATTTCGCCCCTCAAGTTTGCTTGGAGCAACTCAACCTGACGATTGCCATAATCTGCCGGTTTGGGTTTGGTAACGCAAGGGCTCGGCGAATAATGTGGAAGTTCGTTTCTCGTGTGCGCAATTTCATTAAACGTCCGGTCAGACAAAGTCACTCCACATCGCATCAGAACTTCACTGCGTTTGCTTTGAAACAACCCTAACGCATGCTCATAAAGGGCAATATCTAACTGGTTCAACTCCTCCAAGTGCCTCAAAATGTTACTATCCACATCAACTAAGCGAGGACGCTTACTAGTAACGTTAACACGAGGAATTTGTTCAAGCGGCAGCCAACCCGCTTCAATCGCCAGAACAATAAGAAAATCCTCAAATTCCTCAAAAACTCCGACCAGGTCGTAGCGATGTAACGCCTGTTTTGCCAACTCAAATTGCTCGTCCTGCGAGAGATCTTTCGAGCCATCCCAAACTAAAGGAAAATAATGCCTGACTTGGAAATTCTCTAGGTGGTTTCTAATTTCAGGAACATCATTGTGAACATATTCTTCAAAAGAAAGTGATTTGGCAAGTTCTACTGAAACATCACCGCCGCGCAGCCCTACATCCCTTTTCGCGAAATAATAGTGCGAGACAATACGGTCGACAGGATGGCGTAACATCGTTAGTGCGTACCGCTCGGGATCGAACCACTGGTTGGGTGAAAAACTAAAATGGCCGGTAACAAGAATTTTATCGGCATACCGCATTAGAGCATCGGTAGCTGGTTCCACCAGTCCGGGAGACATTTGCGCCTCACCCAGCCATTCAAGGAACGCACGTTCTATGCTGGATCCCCCTGCCTTGTATATATGATCAAAAAAAAATTTTTTCTTCATTTGCTTTTCATTTCTTAGTTTCATGAGTGCTGAACAATATCTTCACGTTGTGCACATTTTGCCTTCCACCCTAAAGTGGCTTTTACTTTGTACAATACGAGCCTGCCGCAAACATGCTGGATCGTCCTCTCGCCTAGCAGCCATGTGTAAGAAAATTACCCTACTTGTTACTTTCTTCGCCCATTCAATGACTTTACGAATAGAATAATCGGTACTATTGCCTAAATTAAAACGTTGGGGTTCCACCAGCACGTCAAAGATATTCAATTTAATATTAGAAAGAGTCTCATAACACGCCCGATTGCGCCATAGATTCGCCTCCAGCACTACGTCAAGATGATCGCTTAAAAGGTTGTCTAACCACAACCAGCTCACCAGCAGCAACTACTAAAATATTATTTTCCATCATAGCTACTCACCACATATATACAGTATTTTCATTTATAACAAGCGCAATACACAATAATATGTTTACTATCTGGTTTTTCGAAAATTGATATAAAAATTATTAAAATATTGTGGAATCGCAACCCATTTAAATTTATAACAAACTGTTTTTTGTTGATTAAATACTTAATAACGGAGCCTAAGCAGTAAATTGCCATAAATTTAAAATTGATGATCGAGCATTTTTTGCTAATGCAGCACGATCACCTGCATGAGTAAGCAAATAAGCAATACATGCAGCAGCCTCATCAGCGTCGCAATAATAAAGTCCGCAATTATTTTTTACGCATTTTACCATGAGTTTAGTGTTCTCCTGATGCACTAAAAGAGCCAACTCACGATTGAAAAGCTTGACCATATCAGATGATGTAAGAGTATTATCAATTACCCACGCAATACTGGCTTGTCGCAACTGAGTTTCTGTAAGCCATTCAGCGATCACAAAACGTGGTTGTTTTAAATCAACATAACTTTTGACAAGTTGCATCGCATCATTACATACAGTATCAACATGCTTGCCAACACAGATAATTAAAGGAGGCTCTTCACGAAGAGTAGCAGTGCTGTGACATCCTGCATCTCGATAAATCGTCAAAAGTTTGTCGACCTGCTTAACAAAGGAATTCTCACGTATCCGTGCCTGGCCATTTTTCCCGAGAGATGTAGTCAATGAAGCGTCTGCAATCAAGCGATTCATTTTTTCTGCCAGATCAGCCGAGTTACCCGCTTCAAAAATATACCCATTAAGGCCATCCTCAACCAACTCAGGCATGCCTCCCATGTTGGAAGCGATAACAGGTATTCCACAAGCCATTGCCTCAGTGATTGAAACTGGCTGGTTTTCATGCCAGATAGATGGCAGCACAAGTACATCGGTTTCGGCATAAGCGTAACCTACTTGGCTGTTTTCAATCTTTCCCCAAAATTTAACAAGATCAGTGCACCCATTATCGCGCAACTGCTGTTCATACGCGGCCCGCTGATCACCATCGCCTATCAAATTGATCTGTACACCTGCGGGGGAGTTCAACAATGGTAATGCTTCCAGAAGTGTATGTATTCCTTTATGCCGCCCAAAATAGCCAAAAAAGGAAAACCTCAGTGAGCCACGCGACGGCTTGCGGTTTATGGAGGCAAACTTGTCGACATCTATTCCATTCCAAACAATATGCATTTTATCCGGCGGGAAACCAGCCTTGATATAGGTGTCAGCCAAGTATTGACTAGGTGACACAAATGCATCCACTGCCCCCATTGCTAGCGTCATATAATCTTGACGCATCTTTATCGGTATATGACGATTTTCACCATCCTCGATGAATGGTTGGCACTCGTAACAACGCGAATAATCCGTACATATAACCCCATTTTCTTTCATGATGGTATTCTTGAAACAGAATCCCCAGTGATCATGTAACGTAAGAATCACTTTAGCGCCAAATTCTTTGGCAATATGTAAAATTGAAACAGAAAGACCGATGATATTGTGGCAATGTACAACATCTGGTCGAAAAGCAGCCAACAAGCGTGAGAAATGCTGCTCAACGCGCGGATGGGAGAAATTCACAAAAGTAGGCTGGTAATCTTCAAAACTAAGATTAATACGGTGAACAGTAAGGCCATCATAGTTCTCAGATCGCAAATCGTACCGTCGCCCCTTTTGGGGCTGGTGATTTCCTGTGAACACTTGCACCTCGTGCCCAGCACCAATCAAATGCTTACCCTGGTAATGGGCAATAAGCTCGGCTCCTCCAATGAAATTAGGAGGATAAACATTGGTGCAAATTAGAATACGCATCTAACTTTTTTTCCTTTAAAATATAATGTCTTAGACGTCCAGCCAAAAATACGACCATCGTCACTAATGCCAAGGTCGACAGGCGAAAAAGGCGAATTAAAGAACCAACCGTAACAGTTAATATTTGTTAGCGGTTTTAACAAGTTCCATATTGAGCAGTTCCGGGGTTTTTGCCATATATTCCACTGGCATGTGATAGAGAATAGTTTAAAAGCCGCTTATCAATTCAATACCGGTTAACCCATATTTGATTTCTCGGGCGTCATTGCTCTGGCCTAGCGCATGGGGAAAAACTGGATTCAAGTGTTCAAGCTCAATGCGTATATACTCATCGTATAAATCGCTGCTATTTATACGAATAATTTGATCAGTAAGAACAAAATTCCCGACGAATTTGCCATTAACTCTTACTCTTGTTTTTTCGTCTCCGTTATAATATTGTCCTTTCAATCTGATGCCGATAAATGACTTATCCGGTTTTGAAAAAATGAAAACTGATCTTTTTCCAAGAGACCAAATTCCCCAATTCTCCTGCATGCTCCAACCTTTTGAGAAAACTATATATTTTGTTAATTGTTTTTTTTCTACTGGCAAATCTACCCTAATTTTTCCCACGAAGGAAAGGTTACTAAATTCAACTTTCTCTAGGTAATCATTAAGATTTCTTTTCATCTTGCGAGAGACATCCTCAGCCTGATCACCAACTGTCATGGGCTTGGTCTTCAGCGCATCCAACATTTTGTCTATATCTATATTTAAATAAGCAGAGCTTCTTTCCACAACTTCAAGAATAATAATATCAGCCGCAAGCAGGTCTTTTTTCTCATTAAAAGAATTAGTAGGTACATTAAATTTGTTGTCTTCTATCGGCCATGCTGCATCAAGTTCTTTAAAGGAACTTTTTAGAATCTTAAATGGCTCTACCATGTAAGAGTCCCTATATATAAAGGTTCTGGGGAATATTTTTCCTTCTTTTCTGTTATTTTCGGTATATCTTACATACGGATAACCGTTATTGAGATAATTGGTTTTTTCTTCTTTTATATAGAGATCATCTTTAACCTTAATTTTCCTAGTAACTTCCTCTTCCCCTTGAATATTCCATCCGAACATCCCCAGGAGGTCTCCTTTGTACTTAGCCTCAACCAAGTCAAATTTTGGGAGGTATTGATCCCATGAAACTGGATCGAGTTTTTTAAACAATGCATTGATAGCTATCAGCGCCCCTTCGTCAGTCCAATGCGAATCGGTTTTGTAATAAACTAAAACATCTTCCTTTGCTTCATTTAGTAAGTGATCAATTTTAACAAAATTATCGATATTATACCCTTCCAAAGCCTCAACAAGCAGATCGTAGTGGCTTTTGCCGCATCTAGATGGATTTATGTCAAGCCCGACATATTCCGGATAAACTGTCGCTTTGTTCGGTATTATCGTGAAAATAAATCTGCGCCCAGAAGCTTCTATCACCGTTTTGAGTTCACCAAGACGTTGCGCAATTAAACGCATTTTTTCCCTGGCCGTGCAGCTATCATCAAGATAATCGCCGAGAGTCGTTTTGTAATACATCCACCCTTCTTTTCCTATAAAGACCGCAGGAGCTGGGGAAATATTAAAAATACGATAATCTATCCAATTTTTAAACTTTATTGCATAACCTCTTGAAGCAGAATGATCATTAAGAAAATTATCCACCTGTGAATAAAAATTCTTTTGATAAAGATTGTTCAATGAGAACTCCGGCATTTGCGCCAGTGCTCGTTTTTCCGCGACGTCGCTTTTAAATCCGATCAATTGAAAGATTAGCGGCACAAAAATTAAAAGAATAAAAAAGCCCGTAATCAATTTATGTCGCATGCAATTCAAATCCTCAGAACTGAAAATAAATAAATGGGTTATAGGAACCGCTTAAGCCAAGGGATATTGAATAAAGAACTCCAATTACAAGCACAAAGCCCTGAATCAATGCAATGGCGGCACCTCTTTCCTCAAGCAGTATCCTGTAACCGCGCAAACCTTGCGGCATAAAAACAACTAAGGAAGCAAGAAATAAGAAAAAGATGTTATGACTATTGATGGTCGTAGCAATTTGCAATGGAATATAATTAATATTAATTGGCACAAACATGACTTGGAGGAAGCTCATGGCCTGCTCGAGGTTTGTGGAGCGAAATAGCACCCAACCGATAATGATCAAGATAAAAGTAACCACTCTACGCAATACTACTTTAAGCGTTCCTTCCGGCTTACTGAGCAGCGCAAGCCGTTCGACCATAAGAAGGCTGCCATGGTAGACCCCCCACATGAGAAATGTCCAATTTGCTCCGTGCCATAATCCGCAAAGAATGAATACTGTTATAAGATTAAAAAGAGTCCGCACAGTGCCTTTACGATTACCCCCAAGAGGTATATAAAGATAATCACGAAAGAAATTCGAAAGGCTTATATGCCAGCGCCGCCAAAAATCAGTTATGCTGGTTGCGGAATATGGACGATTGAAGTTTTCCGGCAACTTGAATCCAAACATATGTCCAAGCCCGACCGCCATGTCTGTGTAGCCAGAGAAGTCGAAATATATTTGTAAAGCATACGCAAACGCGCCCATCCATGCGAATTTTGTATCCAATGTCCCTGAAGGTAGGGCAAAAATCGTGTCAGCTATCTCTGCACAACTATTCGCTAGGACCATTTTTTTCATCAAACCCCAGCAAAATCGAATGACCCCATAATAAAAGCTTTCTAAAGTCTCCTTCCTGCTTCTTAACTGGTCGGATATTTCGTGGAATCTAACTATCGGCCCGGCTATAAGCTGAGGAAAAAAAGCGATATACAAAGCAATATCTATGAAATTTCTGAATGCGCGCTTGGTGCCACGGTAAACATCAACAACATAAGTGATGTTATGGAATACAAAAAATGAAATACCGATGGGAAGCAAAACATCTGTCCATTTGATGGGAGAGAGCCCAAAATTTGTTATAACATTGTTCACGTTTGACACGAAGAAATTGGCGTATTTGAAATATGCCAAGATACTCAGGTTGAATGCGATAGCAAAAAAAACCCACCATTTTTTTTTGCTCAAGCTCCGGTCTATTAAAAGGCCGAACGCATAATTTACAATGGTGGTTAATATCAGTATTAGAATAAATTTGCCGCTGTCCCAAGTATAAAATATCCAGCTAAAACAAAGTAACACCCAGTTTCGATACTTTGAAGGCGTAAGATAATACAAAGCTAGGACTATTGGTAAAAAAGCAAAAAGGAATGTCTGAGATACAAATAACATATGGATACTTTATGGTTTCTAAGTGGCATACTGCGGCCTAAAGTCTGCAGTTTTTTAAATACTTAAAATTAATTTCCTTTAGTTGCGCAACAAGCGTTCATTCATCCCCACTGTATCTTTCCACTTAAATAATGGCTCGAAGCAAATGGACCTATGAGAATGACTAAAAAACGCTCTTAAGTTACCACGACATCAGCACGGCATTTGCGATCGATCATGACATCCAAAATTATGATGTAGATTGGCATAAAGGTCATATAGAAAAGGCAACTGCCCCCCTACCATTGCCAACGGAAACGATGAGGCAGCAGGAAATACACTATCGTCACAGTCGGAAAAAACAGCAGGAATTGCAAAGAATTGAAGAGCATGATGATCAGTCGTAGTGACGTTCTTTCATTTCAGCATACATTCTGAGCGCCGTCGCGCCTATGTCGATTTTTCCTCTCCTCTTGTTTGGTGAGAAGTACGCCATGGCCAACCCTCCCTGCATTGCATCATTGTTACCATGCTCAATCACGCGGCCAGGTATAAAGTCAAGATCGATGTATTGAACATAAAGTGATTTCTGCCAGTCGGCCTCCAACATTCCCCGGCGGCATTCAGGATTAAATCCATTGTATATCATGACGATTAGTGGTTTCTTTGGAATATAATTCAACATTATATTAATATCTTGTTTGACGCCCGCCGCAGAGTGATCACCATCAATCAAAACAAACTCAACTGGCATTTGAGCATTGTCCAGTTCCTGCAGCAGCATCGGCATAATCACATGGCTGGACCCAGTAAAAAAGCTAACATTGTCAAACTGGTTGAATTTTTCTGGGATGCTTGGATCGATGTCAATCGAAAAGACGTTATCTACGTATTGAGAGATGAGAGAGAGGCTACCGCCCCGATAAGTGCCAATTTCTATTGCACAATTAGGATTTAGGCGCTGTAACACCGCCGCCAATCCAAGGCGTTCAGAATCGTTCATCTGCCACTCTTGAGTTAAGCAGCTTTGATAAAGAACATCCAGCCATGTCGGTGCTGATACTGTTTGGTTCTTTTCTATAAATTGTCCTTCAATATTGCATATGCTTACAGTGTCATCTTGCAGGATAGAATGGTTAATCAATTCGTTCCAAAATTGGTGCGCATATTCCTCCCACGTTTTAATGGGACGCGTTATTGCTTCCTGAGTCAGCTGTTCGTAAAGTGATTGTTTTGTCGCTAACTCACCAATGGCAGCAGCCATTTTTTCAATATTCATTACGTCGACCATTAAGCAGCCACCACCAGCCGCTAATTCAGACATAACACCCATCTCATGACAAATACAAGGCTTACCATGCCAGATGCTTTCGAGTATCGGCATACCAAAGCCCTCAATTTCCGAGGCATAAATTGTGAAGGTGCATTCTGTGTAAGCCTGGTGCAGGCGTATATCATCAACGATGCCCAGCCATCTGATGCGGGAATTATCGCGGCATGCCTCCTCAACGAATTCAGCAATATCGTTGCCGCCGGCGTAGCGATTGCCGATCAACGTCAAACTCCAGTCAACTTCAGGATGTTGATGAGCAAATAATTTAATGGCCTCGATCAGTTTGCGGTGATTTTTTCGTGGCTCCAAAGTGGATACGCACAGTAAGTCGATTTTTTTTGGAAAAGCTCTATTCTCAGCGTCTGTCACTCTCGCCGCCCCGCCAAATTCACCGGGTAGCAAATTTGGTTTGATCTCACATCCCGTTAATCCCTCTGCTGCCCAAAATGTACGAAGAGACTGTGCAGAGAATTGCGAGATGGGAATAACCAAGTCGCAATGCGCCAAGCCTTTCATATAATGGGCGTGGTTGTTACGAGTGATTGCGTCCATCACAAGTTCGGGGCGGATAATTGGGATGGCGTCATAGAAAATAGCACCGATCCAGATCCCTGACCGCTTGGCATAGTTTCGAATATGTTGGCCATTGACTTCCTGAATCGTCTCAGTTAGTAGCAACCAAGTGGATGCGCCCGAATTGAGTACTCCCGCATCAGTCAGCGATAGTCGCGCACCATCTGGCGAACAAGGTGCTTGTGTGCCGATATTCGGTCCATTGAACTGCGAAAGTTGGCGATACTCGGCGCGCGTTAGAAAAACGTAGCCTTGATCCTCTCCTCCCCAGGCAACAAACAGAGGCTGACAGAACTGTTGCAATTCCCGACAGAGCCGCCGTGTCACTCGGATTACACCTGAGTTTGCCGGGTCACGACTGGCATTAGTTACATCGACGAGAACAGTAATTGCCTGAAAGCGCTCACCCATAACAACTCGTTTGAGCATGGCATTGTATCGTTTCACGACTGCCTGCCACCGAAAATCTGCATGAAAGCGCTCTCTTACATAATCGAGCGTTTCGCGGTCAGGCCCGCCCCCCTCCTCCAGCAACTCTATGGCTTTAATTCCCATTTCTGCCATTTCCTGGCACAGGAACCACGGATGAATAACAACTTCGGCATGCGCTCCAATGTTAAAGGCCAACACAGGTTTATCAAGCCACTGCATTTCCGCCAGCGGCAGATTGAACCCCTCCCATAACGATACTGATACACCAAGGTCGACCTGTGCCATAATAGCTTGCAATTCGGCATCGTCTGGAAAACCAATAGGGATAACTTTGTCACGATAGTACTCTGGTATTTTTGTCAGTTTCTGGTCAGCGAGAATCAGGATAGAAATTTGTGAATGATGTGGCACAATTTCATCCACAAATTTGAAAATAGCCTCAGAGTTTTTATAACAACCGGGTTCCCAGCGACCAAGATTCAGTATCGTTTTTCCACCTTTCTTTCGGTTTTTTTCAATAATTTGATTTGCGATACTCATCCCAAGTTGATTCGCTAGCTTAATACTATCTAAACGCCAAAGAGCCTTCGACATGTGATCCGCACCCAAAAGAATCGGCTCAATTGAAACCGACCCTGCATCGGCACTGCTTTGTGAATTAGCAATAAAGTGGCTAATCGGTGCAATTAACGATAGTTGTGGCATATATTCTTTACGCAAATTTCTCAATTTTTCCTGCGTAATTTTTCCGCCCTCATCAAAACCTTCTATTGGAACAGCGCCACAATCTATAAAAACGGTGCGGCAACCGTGACGTTCAAACACTGGAATAGCAGCAAAAAAAGGCCAGCCCCCAATCACTGCAACATCCGGATGCCTATCTTCATCAAAGAGCATAGCCCAGTTAGCATCCAACCACTGAGCTGTAAATTCGTTGAGATTGAGATAACTATCTCCTCCTTCAGGAACAGAGATTATTTCTTCACTAAATTCCTCGACAATTGGCTGATCAAATTTATTAGCCATGACCGAAATGCGATGACCACTATCTCTCAAACCTTGTCCAAGCAATATCAGCAATCGGTCAACACCGAAGCGAAACAGAAATCTTTCGTTACAAAGGAGAATATTCATATATCAGATCATTGGTTATGGAGAGATTAATCTACAATTTTAAATGCTATTAAGCTTAGCCCCTGCTTCCGGCTGTCGGCATTTGAGGAATAGTTGTTCTCGGGATAATAAATTCTATTGTGTCAATCGGCGCGTCCAACTTGAAATTGATACGATGCTTGTCGATTCTTTAATAAAGCCTTCGGCGGTGAATATGACTCTTTTCCACTACCAGCTTTGGCCTTATAACTAGTTGATCAATATTCGAACCACACGCCCTCTAATTAATACTCACTAAAATTCAGCAGGCAATGACCGTTTGCATTTGATGGTAACCAATTTGCTTTCAGTTCACTTTCCCTACGGTATGCTTACACCGATGCCATTAATATCAGCCACAAATTAGATCCAAGCATTTTGAAATCTATGCCTGTCATAGCCGACTAGTACTACAGTTGTAGATTATTTTTCTCCCTGCGTCGTCGGTAATGGCAGGCACGGGCAACGGCTTGATGGCGTCTTCGCCATAGCGACCAGTTGACGATATGCATGATTCTCGGCGGATGCCGCCACAGCCATTGCCACAACAGCTTGCGCACTTCCGGTACCGTCAACGGGATCAGAGCTGCCGCTGCTTCCAGGCTTGCTTGCTCAGCAGTTTCCGGTTTTTTTTGCCGATGACGCGTCTTTTTCATGGCGGCACAACACCGCCAAATACGCCAACGCGGCCATTGCCAGGGTCATGTGTCGGTACCAGCCGTGCCAACTGCGCACTTCATAGTGATCCAGCCCGATTTCGCCCTTGGCCGCCGCAAAGCACTCTTCCACCGTCCAGCGCGTGCCTGCTACCCGCACCATTGTCTGCAGGTCCGTGCCAGGCGGTACATAGCATACGTAATAAGCCAGCTCCCCATCAGTCAACCGGCGCCGTAGCAGCAGCCAGCGTTCCCCCGGCATCTGCCAGGACAGCAAAGGTAGCCTCAGCCAGTCATACCAACGCGGCCCCTTGGCGCCATCGCCCGCCGACAGCCTGGTCCAGTCTTGCGGCTGGACCGTGGCCGCCAGCTGGGCCACGGTCTTTTGGCCGGTCGAGTCCGGCCACACGTATTGGTTGCTCGCCACCGCCAGCACGAAGTGCAGGTCCTGCTGTTCCAGCCATGCGCGCAGGCTGCGGTTGTCACCATACACGGCATCGCCAGTGACCCAGGCAAACGGTACCTGCGCGGCAACGGCTCGCTCGATCATGCGCTGCGCCAACTGCGGCTTGGTGGCAAAGTCGACTGCTTCAGGCACTTTCGCGGCAGCCCGTCGGACCATGTCGTCAGCCCACTCCTTGGGCAAATACAGTTCGCGGTCCATCAACGCACGCCCCCGCGTACTGGCATAGGCCAGAAACACGCCAATCTGGCAGTTCTCAATGCGCCCGGCCGTGCCACTGTACTGGCGCTGCACGCCGACCGAATGTCGGCCTTTCTTGATAAAGCCGGTTTCGTCGACCGCCAGCACGGCATCGGGCTCGCCCAGATGCTCAATCATATACGTCCGCACGTCATCACGCACCGCATCGACATCCCAGCGTGCCCGGTCCAGCAAATGCTGCAGGCTATAGGGCGTCTGTCGTTTGACCGCTTCCGACAATTGCCAGCTGGTTTTGCGCTCAACCGGGCTGAGCAAGCCCGTCACGTAATCCAGTGCCCGTTGCCGCATGGCCTGCCGGCCAAAGTGCCGGCCTATTCTGACAAACCAGGTCTGCAGCTCCGATTGCCAGTTCGCCGCCTGGGTCACGAACTGCTTTGCCATCGCATTCATCATTCACCTCGCCAATGCTTACGATCAAAAACACATTAGACTGTGCGGGCAACATCAATATCCCTGAAATTACAACTGTAGTACTAGTGAGTGTTACTGCAATTGTGGTAACAAAAATTTATGCCCATCCGAATATTCTTAATATAACTTTATAACTTTGTTTTTATAAATAAAATTAAGACTTATAAGCCACAATAGCGTAATCAGGTGCACAAAAGAAACTATCTTGAGCTATTTGAATAATGGGGTTGATCTTCTCTGCACAGCTTTCATCCGCATTCAAAGTAACAAGCGATCTATGATTGCGGTTAGTACTTAGGCGCTTGATCCCGACTCTAACAAATCCTCTTGCCTCGGCTAAAAACTGGACCATTAGCGGTGGCAATGGATTTAAATGTGTTGGATCGAAATAAAAATTACAGGCACCTACGATTATGTTTTCAGGGTTTGGGGTTTCAAAAATGACTACACCGCCTGGCTTGAGAACTCGTAACACTTCATCGAACAGTACAACTAATCGCCTAAAAGGGATGTGCTCGATAATGTGAATTCCAGTTACAGCTCCAAGTGAATTGGATTTAAGACTACGGAGATAAGTGATTGCTTCAGCTTCTGATACGTCAAGATTTAGTTCCTGGCACTGGGCAACCATGATGCGGTTGAGATCAATGCCTTTAGCCACTAGGCCATTTTCGCCAAGCACTTCCAACCATTCACCACGTCCGCAACCGATATCAAGAATTGATGCAACCTTTGTTCCAGCCTGAGCTTCACGCACTATAGGCACATAGATTTCAGAGCGTTTTTTGATATCCTCTCTCGTACCACGGAAATTATCCTCGAATGAGACGTACAAGGCATCAAGCAGATGATCTTCCTCAGCCACTATAGCTTCAATCTGATTTTGGGTGATCGGTGCTGGTAGACGTTTGCGTGCTTCTTCCAAAAGCAATGCTAAGCGGCGCTGCTGGTCTAAAATATTGAGTTTGTTGCCAAGAATTTCTTGCCTGATCTCAGAAAGCTCACCGAGTATTTGTGTACCGTCTGTCTTCTGCGCCAAATCCTCAGCGAGTTGGGCCGCCAACTCTGTGAGCTGCGTACCGTCTGCCTTCTGCGCCAAACCTTCAGCGAGTTGGGCCGCCAACTCTGTGAGCTGCGTACCGTCTGCCTTCTGCGCCAAACTTTCAGCGAGTTGGGCTGATAACGCTCTGAACTCGACAACATCCGTTTTTTTCGAAACGAGTCGACGAATATCATCTACGCCGGCATTTGCCTTTACTAAATTATCATCTATTGCCCTGAACCTCTCAGCGCTACGTTGTTGCACAATTTGAAACGAATCCTCGATCTGTGTAATTACCCGATTCATTTGTGCTCGTTGATCTCGTTCCTGCTGATTAACGAACGCTTCAAAGCGCTGCCAGTTGTTTATAAACACTGGCAAACGAATAAAAAAATTGGCCAATGACAAGATATAGCCCAAAACTGGAATTCGATATGCGGTTTTTATAGCAAACCTAGAAAGCAACCCGCTAATATGGACATTATATATCCTACCTTCGCGTGAATATCGCAAACGGCCAAGTATTTCCAGTTTGGATAACGAACCATTACGCAGTGAAGTCAGGTAATGCATTAAGCCGCCTGCATCCGCGTCACGCCTAAGAATGCCGTGAAAGGCGTTGCGGACGAAATCTTCGTCGTGAAAGTTTAGAAAATCGGTAACCGTATATCGTTCTTTTTGCTTCAGTCTGACGGCAGTTTCTGGCAGCTTTGATAACGTGATACGTTCAATGATATTATTCACATTTATGTCGGTCGGTATCGCTGTTTTTGTAATCTTCGGCGTATCTAAGGTAACAGACTGGCTCCGCGCTTTGCGCAGGGCCACCTCGGCACGGATGCGCTGCATAAGAACTTCGACATCGATTTCTGGATTTGTGTTTTCAATCATTGCGGATGAACCTCTGTCCGAATTTCTGCTTCAATAAAATTACAACCAATAAACGTGGGTCTATCAGCGTTAATCACATCAAAGACCAATGCGTTGTCGGACCATTCGTAATTGTTTACTAAATGTGTATCTGTACTGGATAACGAAAAGGTAAAGGCATAAGTCCCAATGCCTAATGAGCATATGAAGTTCAACTCATACCGTACTCGTTGACCTTCGCGTATATCTTGCAAGCATTGTTTAGTGTGCCAAGTATTCGTGCCCCACACCACATGCCCTTGCCGATCTCGCAGCATGTATCCAAGCACCAAGGATGGAATAGGGCTACGAATTTCTACATCAATCACCAGTTTCAGTTTTTGGCCTACACGACAGACTTGTATTGGACTAAGAGCTTCTGCATCCTGCAACTCTTGCCGGACAATGCTGCAATCACCCGTACCGGATTTGGTAAATAACCAACCATCCTGCCGCCGCTGCTCAACAGAAAGTTTAGTGTTTTCTTTTTCTGCGATAAGGGCATTGTAATAATCGACAACTTCATCAGGCAATCCATCTTTGAGGACTCGCCCTTTGTCCAACAAAATGACACGGTCACACAATGTGCGGACATCCCCCATGCCATGAGTGACGAGCATGATAGAAACCCCTTCATCCCTGAATTGACGTATACGATTAAAACTTTTATGCTGAAAATAGCTATCTCCCACTGAGAGAGCTTCATCTACAATGAGCAAGTCGGGTTTAAAAGCTGTTGCTACGCTAAATGCCACACGCATTTGCATACCGCTGGAGTAGGTTCTCACTGGTTGATCAAAGTACTCCCCTACTTCAGCAAAATCCTCAATTTCGGGCATCATTTTTTCGATATCAGCTTGGCTGTAACCCATAAGCCCGGCGGAATGATAAGCATTTTGCCGGCCTGTCAAGTCAGGGCTGAAGCCCATGCCCAATTCCAGAATTGCCGCCACGCGACCGCGTAACTGCACTTGGCCTTGCGTGGGACTGGTAGTGCCAGTAATGAGCTTGAGCAAAGTGCTTTTGCCGGCACCGTTTTGACCAATGATACCGACCGCTTCGCCAGGGCCTATGGAAAAACTCACATCTTGGAGCACCCAGTGCTCCTCATGTGGCAAAAGGGATGGCAAAAACCACGAAACCACCCGCCGCCATTCGCTGCCCCATTGACGGTAAGATTTCCCCAGGTTATGTACGTGCAATTCGCCACTCATAATTGATCCACCATTTCAGGACTGGCTTTGCGAAACAGCATCAAGGCAAAAGCAAGCAAAGCGATTGAAACAAGAGCAATTGTGCCCAAGCTGGTCCAATCAGGTGCATGGTTGTATAACAAAACGTTTTGGTAACCCGTGACGATGGGAATCAGTGGATTAAGTTCAAGCCAGCTCCGGTATTGATCTGGGATAATGTTAGCCATATAAACAATAGGCGTGAACCAAAATAGAAATTGCATAATGACAGGCATAATTTGCCCAATATCGCGCATAAAGACGTTGAGCACGCCCAGAGCCAGGCCCAACCCAAGTGCCAAAGCAATATTGACGGCCATGAGCACGGGCAGCCAAAAAACCTCAGCACCGGGTATATGCCCCAGCACACCAAAAATCGCAAGAATGGCAACAAAAAGCAGGCTATTGTTAATTAAAGCGCTGCCGGTAACAATGAGTGGCAAGGCAATCCTT
The DNA here is from genome assembly GCF_000383855.1 of Methylobacter marinus A45. GTDB lineage: Bacteria > Pseudomonadota > Gammaproteobacteria > Methylococcales > Methylomonadaceae > Methylobacter > Methylobacter marinus. The sequence goes on along the minus strand of NZ_KB912877.1, from coordinate 2,134,172 downwards.
GGGAATACCAATTTCTTGAGGATATTGCCATTGTCGACAAACAGCGTCAGGCAGCGGTTAACAATTTCGGCAAATAAAGACCAGCCTAGAGTACCTGACATTAGATAAATAGCATAGGCATACTGATTATCGATGCCAGGCAGTTTGGCTGATAATACGGCTGACAACACAAAGGCAAAAATCAGCACTTGTGACAGCGGATGCAGAATCATCCAAAGACCACCTAACTTACTACGCACAAATTTAGTTCGTAGCTCGGTTTTAATGGATGAAAATATGAAAAAGCGATAGCGCCATGCGGCAAACAACATTCCGAACATCAAGCGTTTTCCAGTATAAGTGATTCGACTTCGGCCAGTCTTTTTTGTACGATTGACTGATTGGATCGGGTTTCAATATTCAAGCGCAGCAGCGGTTCGGTATTTGAACTGCGCAAGTTGAGTCGCCAATCCGCAAATTCCAGACTGAGACCGTCAGTCGTGTCCACGAGTGCTTGCGAATCCGCATAGTGATCGCGCACTGTCTGCAAAGCCGCATTGGCATTAGTGACTGTGTAGTTGATTTCGCCACTGCATGGGTAGGCCTGAATGCGTTCATTCACCAATTGCGATAACGGTTTGCCGCTATGACAAATCAACTCGGCCACCAGCAGCCAGGGAATCATGCCGCTATCGCAGTAGGCAAAATCGCGAAAATAGTGGTGGGCACTCATTTCACCGCCGTAAATGGCGTTTTCAGCCCGCATGCGTTCCTTAATAAAGGCGTGACCGGTTTTGGACTGGACAGGAATGCCTCCTTTAAGCGTCACAACATCAATCGTGTTCCAGGTCAGGCGCGGGTCATGGATGATTTTTTCGCCGGGGTGTTTAGCCAGGAAAGCGGCTGCCAATAGGCCGACGATGTAATAACCTTCAATAAAATCGCCGTTTTCATCAAACAAAAAGCAGCGGTCGAAGTCGCCGTCCCAGGCTATGCCCATGTCGGCTTGATGTGTTTTGACGGCCTGCGCCGTCGCGGCACGGTTTTCGGGCAACAAGGGATTGGGAATGCCGTTCGGGAAAGTGCCGTCGGGCTCATGGTTGACTTTGATAAAAGTGACCGGGATGCCTTGCTGCTTAAATACTACCTCTATCGCATCAATGACATGGCCGGCCGCGCCATTGCCGGCATTGACGACCAGTTTAAGCGGTTTCAATTCGGTGGCATCGATATAGGTCAGCAGATGCTCCACATAGGGGGCGAGAATGGATTGCCGGGTCAGCGTGCCTCGTGCGGCTGCCGGTTCGAACTGATTAGCTACGGCCAGTGCCTGAATAGCCTTCAGCCCCGTATCGCCGCTGATAGGCTGAGCATCGCGGCGCACCAGCTTCATGCCGTTATAGTCCATGGGATTATGGCTGGCGGTCACTTCGATGCCGCCGTCTACTTCCAGATGGAATGCGGCAAAGTACACTTCTTCAGTGCCGGTCATGCCAATATCGATCACATCGGCACCGCCATCCATCAAGCCATTGGCCAGAGCCTGCTTGAGAGGCTCGCTGGTGAGACGGATATCGCCTCCGACGACGACACGCTTGGCGCTTAGATGCTGCGCATAGGCGCGGCCAATGCGGTAGGCAATCTCTTCATTGAGCTCATCACCCAAACGCCCGCGAATATCATAGGCTTTGAAACAGGATAGTTTCATGATGCAACCCGACCGTATTTGTCATCGAAGCGGACGATATCGTCCTCGCCCAGATACTCGCCGCTCTGCACTTCAATCATGACCAAATCAACCACACCCGGATTTTCCAGCCGGTGTTTGTGGCCGGCCGGAATGCAAGTCGATTCGTTGGTATTGACGAATATTTCATGCTCACTATTCACCACTTTCGCCATGCCACTGACCACAATCCAGTGTTCGCTGCGGTGGTGATGCATTTGCAGACTGAGACTGGCGCCCGGCTTGACTTCAATGCGCTTGATTTTAAAGCGCGGCCCCTCTTCCAAGACGGTGTAAGTACCCCAAGGACGATTTACTGTACGATGAAGTTTGTGGGCTTCGTGCCCCTGAGCCTTGAGGCTGGCGTATAGGTATTTGACATCCTGGGCACGATCGCGGTCCGCGACCAACAGCGCATCCGGCGTATCGATAACGATCAGATTGTTGACTCCAACAGCACCGACAATGCGCTCATTGCTCTGAATATAACAGTTGCTGACATCATGTAGCAGGGCTTCGCCTTCGATGCGATTGCCTTGTGCATCGGGTTCGGACAGATCGCCCAGCGCGCTCCAGGAACCGATATCGCTCCAGCCGATGCTGCAAGGCACAACGGCGACATTGCTGGATTTTTCCATCACGGCATAATCAATGGAGTCGTCGGGCACTGGGTCAAAGGCTTCCGGATTAAGTTCGACCTGAATAAAGCCCTTACCCTCGGCCCTACGGGATTGCTCCATACAAGCGCGAACAGCAGACAGTATTGCCGGGCAATGTTGTTCCATTTCGCGTATCAGAGCACCGGCAGCAAAGCAAAACATGCCTGAGTTCCAGAAATAACGACCAGATGCGACATATTCTTTCGCCTTTTCTAGACTGGGTTTTTCCACAAATCGCAGAACGGCATTGCCTTCGGCTTCGATATAGCCGTAACCGGTTTCCGGCGCTTCGGGCTGAATACCGAAAGTAACAAGCTTGCCCTGCCGGGCAAGTTGCTGGGCCTGCGCCACGGCTTGAGCAAAGGCCGGCTGATCGACAATGAGGTGATCGGCAGCCAGTACCAGCAAAAGAGCATCCTGGCCATGAGTTGCCGCCACTTGTAGCGCGGCTGCGGCGATCGCAGGGGCCGTATTGCGGCCAAAAGGCTCGAGAATGAAGCTATTGCCAAGGTTTTTATAATCGCTGCCCGCCACCTGACGATACTCGTCCTCGGTTTTGAAGAAAAGATCGCGATTGGTGACCGTGAGCATTTCGGCCACTCCCGGCAACGCTGCGCCGCGCAGCCAGGCTTTTTGCAGCAGACTTTGCCCATCGGCCAGACGGATGAAGGGCTTGGGATGTGATTCACGGGAAACCGGCCAAAGGCGCGAACCTGCGCCGCCGCATAGTATTGTTGGTATTATTTTTAAACCCATAACTTCCAAAAGTTTTTTAGATGGCTCTGCAATGTCTTGTATCCTATGGCACTTAGAACATGGCACTTTATTTAATACTTAATCTGATCATTCCAGCCTGATTATAGTCGGTAAATAGAACAGATATTTGTCACTAGACAATAAATTGAACAGTAGAACTCCACTAAAAATAATGCACTAGGAAGCCGCAGCAAATGAAACCGTGTATTATACCTTTAGCCGAAGAAAGTGAGCAATACTCTTGATGTTGCGGACGAGCTCTCAAAATATTTAAAAAATATAGCTCACTATAGAAAATAATATTTTGTATTTAAAAGACTAAAGTCTGTGAGTCTTTCTGTAAGGACATTTGTACCATTAGTTGTAATTTGAAGAATATTTGTACAACCAAATGCATTCTGTTCCTACCTATCTGACTGATCAATATCAACGCAATAGCTTGGCTTTTTTGGCGCTGTTACTGCGAAAAATATTGAATTGGTTCTTAGCACAATGCCAATCACGCTTTTAAACACTAATCAACAAACTCACGTCTCCAGAAGTCTCATGAGATAATTGCCGTATTCGCTTTTCAGCAAAGGCTTCGTTAACTGACTCAGCTTATCATCGGTAATCCAGCCGTTGCGCCAGGCAATTTCTTCAAGACACGCTATTTTCAGCCCCTGCCTTTTTTCGATGGTCTGTATAAACTGCGAGGCATCCAGCAAGGACTCATGCGTTCCGGTATCCAGCCAGGCCATGCCGCGCCCCATCAACTCAACCGACAGCGTGTTTTGCTCCAGATAGCATCTGTTGACATCGGTGATTTCCAGCTCTCCGCGTGCCGAAGGCTTTATCGATTTGGCAATCTCGACGACCTGGTTGTCATAAAAATACAGACCCGTAACGGCATGGCGGGATTTGGGCTTGCTCGGTTTTTCTTCCAGCGAGATGGCGGTTCCTTCGCTATCAAATTCAACCACGCCATAACGCTCGGGATCATGCACGGGATAGGCAAAAACGGTGGCGCCTTCTGTTTTTTGCACCGAGCGCTTCAGCAGTTTCTCCAGATCATGCCCGTAGAACAGGTTGTCTCCGAGTATTAACGCGCACGGATCATTCGCAATAAACTCCTCACCAATGATAAATGCCTGGGCCAACCCGTCCGGCGATGGCTGAACGGCATATTCAAGCTGCATGCCCCATTGATTGCCGTCGCCCAATAGCTGTTCAAACCGGCCGATATCCTGGGGTGTCGAAATGATCAGCACTTCCTTTATGCCCGCCAGCATGAGAATACTCAGCGGGTAGTAAATCATGGGCTTGTCGTAAACAGGTAAAAGCTGCTTTGAAATCCCCAAGGTAACGGGATGCAAGCGTGTTCCCGAGCCACCGGCCAGTATTATGCCTTTCATTTTCTATATTCCTGTCGATAATGATTCAGAGTTTTATATAGGCGCGGGATATTATTTTGTACCCAAGCCTAACCGTTCGCGCCGATAACTGCCATCCAGCACGTTCTGCCACCAGGCTTGATTATCGATATACCATTGCACGGTTTTCCTGATCCCGGTCTCAAAGGTTTCTTGCGGTGTCCAATCAAGCGCTTTGTTGATTTTACCCGCATCGATGGCATAGCGCTTATCATGCCCCGGGCGATCCGTTACGTGAGTAATCAATTCCTCATAGCGTGTTATGTTTCCAGGATGATTGGGCTTCAACTCATCCAGAATGCGGCAAATGGTCTTGACCACCTCAAGATTGGTTTTTTCGTTGTGGCCGCCGATGTTGTAGGTCTGCCCTACGCTTCCTTCGGTCACCACTTTATAAAGCGCCCGCGCATGATCCTCGACATACAGCCAATCGCGTATCTGATCGCCCTTGCCGTAGACGGGCAGCGGCTTACCCTCAATCGCGTTCAGAATCACCAGCGGTATTAATTTTTCGGGAAAATGGAAAGGCCCGTAATTGTTAGAGCAGTTCGTGACGATCACCGGCAAGCCGTAGGTCCGGTGCCAGGCTCTGACTAAATGGTCCGATGACGCTTTGCTGGCTGAGTAGGGCGAACTTGGATCATAAGCCGTCTGTTCCGTGAAAAGCCCCGCCTCGCCCAGGGCGCCGTAGACTTCATCGGTCGAGATATGATGAAAGCGAAAAGCCTGTTTTTTAGTATCCGTCAACGCCTGCCAATGTTTGCGCGCGGCTTCCAGCAGCGTATAAGTGCCGATAATGTTGGCCTGTATGAAAGCGGCGGGGCCATCGATGGATCGGTCCACATGAGATTCGGCCGCCAGGTGCATGATTGCATCGGGCTGATAGTGTTGGAATAGCTGCTCGATGTTAGCGGCATCGCAAATATCGACCTGCTCAAAGCGGTAGCGCGGATTGGCTTCTATCGATTTGAGCGATTCGAGATTGCCGGCATAGGTCAGCTTGTCGACATTGATAACGCTGTGTTCGGTCTCGTTGATCAGGTAACGGACCAGAGCCGAGCCTATAAACCCGGCGCCCCCGGTGATTAATATTTTCATATGTTATGTTTCATTGCTGTGTTTCAAGGTCAACTCTCGGTAAATCTCTCACGCTGAACTTACCGGGATCTTAATTTTTCTACTTAACTGATGTTACGCACGGGGCCTGTTTTTCTCGTTTTGCCGCGCTAGTACTCAGCCAGTCTTGTTCTGACGAGTAAAATTTGTAGTGCGAATAGTGCGAATACCCTGAAGGGCACAAGTGAATTCGCACCTACAATTTACCCGTCATGATTAAATTGACTGAGTATTAAACTATCGCGGTAAAAATAGCCTCGTCTCGGGCCGAATGAATTCGACCCGACTACTGACAATCTGCTTTCAAACTATCTCTGCCATACAAAGCCTCAGTGCGCTATCCCAGGAAGGCATTTTCAAGCCGAAGTGCTGTTCCAGGCGCTCGGTTGACAAGCGCGAGTTGAGGGGGCGTTTAGCGGGCACTGGATAAGCTGTCGTCGGTATCGGATTGATGACGCGGTTTTTTAATGGCTGCATCCCCTGCTCGTGGGCAATCTCAACAATGGCCTGGGCAAAACCGTGCCATGAAGTTTCGCCAGTCGAAGTCAGATTGTAAATGCCGGAATTAAAAACGTCTTGCTGTCTTTCCAGCAGTATCTGTCTGAGAATATGCGCCGTGGTCTCGGCGATCAGGCGCGCCCAGGTGGGCGAGCCGATCTGATCGGCAACGATATTCAGTTCTTCGCGTTCCGCCGCAAGACGCAAAATGGTTTTAAGGAAATTTTGCCCTCTGGCCGCATAGACCCAGGAGGTGCGGAGTATCAGATGATCAGCGCCGGTTGCCTGGATCGCCTGTTCACCGGCCAGTTTACTCTGGCCATAGATATTGACGGGATGCGTGACATGGTCTTCCGTATAAGGCGTGTTCTTTGTGCCGTCGAAAACATAGTCGGTGGAATAGTGAATCAGCAGCGCTGATTTTTTCGCGGCCTCTTCGGCTAGCACGCGTGGGGCTTCGGCATTGATCAGGAAAGCCAGATCCCGGTCTGTTTCCGATTTATCCACCGCCGTGTAAGCGGCCGGATTGACAATAACGTCCGGATTAAGCTTCTGAACAGTGCGGCGCAAACCGTCAGGATCGGACAGATCAGCCTCGGAACGGTTAACGGCAATGACATCCCCTAGAGGCAACAAGGTTCTGGCCAGTTCCCAGCCGACCTGACCGCTACAGCCTGTCAGCAGGATTTTCATGCGAACACCTCGGCCTCATGGAACGAGACGCCTTGCTGATCCTTGGCGGAAAGGCATGGGGTACAGTTTTCCGGCCAGATAATGCCGATGTCGGGATCATCCCAGCGTATGCAGCGTTCGTATTCCGGCGCATAGTAATCGGTGGTTTTATACAGGAAATCCGCCTGCTCCGAAAGCACCAGAAAGCCATGGGCAAAGCCCGCCGGCACCCAGAATTGCCGATGATTTTCCTCGCTTAATTCGACGCCTGCCCATTGGCCGAATGTCGGCGATGATTTTCTCAGATCAACCGCCACGTCGAATACGCGGCCCCGCACTACCCGCACCAGTTTATCCTGCGGCTGCCTGACCTGATAATGCAGCCCTCTTAAGACATTTATACCCGAGCGGGAATGGTTATCCTGCACAAAGGTCGCTTTTATGCCGGTAACATCCTGAAAGGTTCGCTGATTGTAGCTTTCGAGAAAAAAGCCGCGTTGGTCGCCGAATACTTTGGGCTCAAGGATCAATAAATCAGGAATTTTTGTCGGGATCAGTTTCATTTTTTAGTTTTTAAGGTAGAAGTTCGCTGCAGACAGGCGGCCTGTTGATCGTTCAATGCTCATTTTAACCTCATCAACGCTGCATTGCACCGTTCCAAGCTTTACAAATTTTTCCGGCTACGCCTTGTGGTGGCGTAGCGCTTCCATCGGCACGATCTCATTTAGGAACGCGCATCAAATAACTTCCTCAAGTACGCGGATAAATTTCCGGTGTAGGTGCGGATTCACCTAGGGTGCCTACTGTTGGTATCCGCACAGTGCGAATGAATTCGCACCTACAATTCCCTGATTTATTCCATGCCCATTACTTAGTGAATCGGAGCGCTATTTTTAACCGAATCCTGAGCAAACGGCAAGTATCTCAAACCGGGCCATATTTCTGGCTCAGTTTTTTTATGAAATCAGGCAATTGCTCTACCGGCAAATGATTAATCCCGGCCGCGCCTTTGCGGCCGCCGCCAGTGGGAAATTCGCTGCACAGCTCATCCGCCCCGGTTTTATTGACCAGTGGCGCACGAACACTGACCTGGTAACCGCCCTGATTATTATGCGTCACGATGGCGTGCGCCTTGGCCGGAGCCTTGTTAGCCAACTCATTGCCGTAAACGCCATTGATGCGCCTGGCCCAGATTGTATCCGGCAATACAATCACCACGACATGACCATTATCATATTCAGGCTTGGTTTGGTTTGCCCGCATTAGATCCTCATAATAACCGGCCTGAAGCTTTTTGTAGACTGAATGTTCGTCGCTGATGAAATCAAAAGGCGATTTATAGGCCAACAGACACTTGTACAGCTGATCCGGCGGATAATGCAGATCCTCCACGCAGCTGCCATAACTGTTGTAGTTGATGCAAACGCCCAGTTCTTTTAGCTGATCCAGCTGAGCAGCCGATAGATTCAGCCCGCTGGCCGCCAGCTCCGCGCTTTGATTCAGGTTGTCGCCGAAGGCGGCAACCACCGCCCAACCGCGGTATTGCCCTTGCAGGTAACGGTCAACCAGGAGGCTGGTGCACATATTCGCATCGGTATCAATGAGCGTTGTAAGCGCGGCATGTTCGGGTATCTCGCCGGCCAGATGGTGATCGACATAAAAAACGCGGGCGCCCTGCTCCAGTAGCCGCTGCACATGAGGGCGGTTCTTGTGCAGGGAAATGTCCAGCACGGTCACGTCATCGCCCGGTTTCGCGTTGACCCGGTCCAACAACTCGATATCGCGCTTGATGCCCGTCACCAATACAGAAGACTTAGGCTCGACCAGTCGGAGTTGCAACAAAGCGCATATGCCGTCTGCATCGCCATTGAACACGTCGTAATTCATTTGTTTAACACTCCTCGCTCCATCAGGTAAGTCACTATTTGCGCCATACTTTTTTCGAACGGCTGCCGATGTGTTTCTATGACTAATTCGGGATTCTCCGGTTGTTCATAGACTGAATCAATGCCGGTAAAGTTTTTAATCTCGCCTCGCCGGGCTTTTTTATACAGCCCTTTCGGATCGCGTTGCTCACAGACTGCCAGCGGCGTATTGACATGAATTTCAATAAACTCCTGGTCATCGACCAATTGCCGCACTATCTGCCGGTCTTGCCTGAAAGGCGAAATAAAGGCGGCCAAGACAATCATGCCGGCATCGACCATCAGTTTTGAAACCTCTCCGATGCGGCGGATGTTTTCAACCCGGTCTTGATCGCTGAAGCCTAAATCCTTACAAAGACCGTGCCTGACATTATCCCCATCGAGCAGATAAACGTGGTAGCCCATCGAAAACAGCTTTTCTTCCAAGGCGCCCGCCAAAGTGGATTTGCCTGAACCGCTGAGGCCAGTAAACCATAAAACACAGGGCGATTGCTGAAGTTGTTCGATGCGATTTTTTTTGGTGATTTTATGGTGATGCCAGACGATATTGCTCATATTGATTAAGGTGGTTTCTGTGCGTATGTTGCCGAAATTTTAATAAAGGCGCTGCTGAGTCTGTCATTCTGATTATGGCAGATATACTGCAGGTGCGAATTCATTTATGCCCTATGGGTACTTGTGCCCTTCAGGGCATTCGCACTATTCGAATCCTTCGAGGACATACGTAAAGTCGCTCCACACTATAGTTTCTCGTCAAAATAAAACTGCCCGAGTACTCTTAGTACTCAGTCAGCTTTGTTCTGTCGAGCGAATAGTGCGAATGAATTCGCACCTACAATTTACCCGCCATGATTAAATTGACTGACTACTAGCCAATGGTTTGAAATTTCGGCTCGCCTTCATTATCGCAACGCCCGTGGCATGAGGTAAAAGCATTTGGGCTTCTAATGCCTGAAAAGCTTGAAACTCTGCACCGCTGCTTTATGCTTGTCAAGCATCTATCATATCGAGCCATCAATACTGATGTTTCGCAGACGATTGACTCAGGCACCGGTAAGGCCGTTTCCGTGGGAGTGATGCCCTCATCGCGACTTGCCGGGCGATTTTAAATCGCGATGTAGGCATCGCTCCCACCACCGCTTTCCGCATTTAAAACCCGGCCAGGGTGAACAACGCCCATGCCCGGCACAGCAGACGGCATAACCATCTGTCTCTGCGTAAACATCAGACATTGATTAGTAATGAGCATGGAATAAATCAGAAAATTGTAGGTGCGAATTTATTCGCACTGCGCGGATAAATCCGCGCTTACACCGGAAAATCCTCCGACTCCTTGAGGAAGTTATTTTATGCCCATTCCTTAGGTTGCGCGCAAAAAAAACAGCAGGAATGAGTGTTGCTTTAGAGGAAGGAAACTTTAACTTCGGGTTGCCGCAGCTAAAGTTTCCCTAAGGTTAAGAATGTTTGCTGGAAGTGGCCATTAATTCAATAATGCATAAGACAATGCCGTCTTAATCCTTACATATTATTAACAGCCTCAAATTTACTGCTTCTTATCAGCTTTTGCCGTCTTCTTTGGCGCTGCCGCTTCAGAATCGCTTAACAGAATGTCGCTTTTGATTCTTTGAACGGTCTTCTCACCGATACCGGCAACATTGGCCAAGTCTTCCACCGTTTTGAACGGACCTGTCTCAGTCCTGTATTTGACGATCGCTTCGGCTTTTTTCTGGCCGATGCCTGAAAGGGATTCCGAGATGGTGGTGGCATCGGCGCTGTTGATATTGACCGGAACGGCACTGACATTGGTTGCGCAAAGGGTGGCAAATAAAGCTATCAATAATTTTTTCATGTTCTGTCCTTAAATAATTGAAGAAATTTGAATAGTCCTAACTTATCGCCAACCAGAATAATCTCAACTATTCTAGAATGAGTTTAGACGTTAGTTTCAAAAATACCAGTCTTCAAGGACAGTCATGACTTTATCGACCGATTGCGTAATATTGCAATCCGCTGCGCTTGACCAGCTGCGGCTCATACATATTACGTCCGTCAAAAATAACTTTATCCTGCAGTTGCTGGCTCAATTCTTCAAAATCCGGGCTACGGAATTGCTTCCATTCGGTGACAATAACCAAGGCATCGGCCTGACTCAGGACATCCTTGGGCGAATCGCAATAGCTCAGCCCCTGCCTGTCGCCATAGATCCGCCGTGCTTCGTCCATCGCCTCGGGGTCATAAGCCTGGACGGACGCGCCGGCCTCAAGCAGGGACTCCAATACGACCCGGCTTGGCGCGTCGCGCATGTCATCGGTGTTGGGCTTGAACGACAGGCCCCACAGGGCGAATGTCTTGCCGCTTAAAGCGCCCTGATAGTGCTGGCTGATCTTGTCGAACAACCGGTGCTTCTGACGGTTATTGACATTCTCCACGGCATTGAGCAGTTCCGCGTGATAGCCGCACTCTTTCGCCGTTCTTTCCAACGCCTTGACGTCTTTCGGGAAACAGGAGCCGCCGTAGCCGCAGCCGGGATAAATAAAGCTGTAGCCTATGCGGGTGTCGGAGCCTATTCCCTGCCTTACGTGTTCGATATCGGCGCCCAACTGTTCCGCCAGATTGGCCAGTTCATTCATGAAACTGATTTTTGTCGCCAGCATGGCATTGGCGGCATATTTGGTTAATTCCGCCGAGCGGATATCCATGTTGATGACGCGTTCATAACTGCGGTTGAATGGCGCATACAATGCCTTAAGCAGTTCCGCGGTCCTGGGATTATCGGTTCCGATGACGATCCGGTCGGGTTTCATGAAGTCGGCCAGCGCCGCGCCTTCTTTCAGAAATTCCGGATTTGAAACCACATCGAATTCCAGATCCACGCCGCGGTTGTCCAATATTTTCTCTATCGTGGACCGGACCTTATCCGCCGTGCCGACCGGCACGGTCGATTTATCGACGATGACCCGGTAGCCGTCCATGTGCTCGGCAATGCTGCGCGCTACCGCCAGCACGTATTGCAGATCGGCCGATCCGTCTTCATCGGGCGGCGTTCCGACGGCGATGAATTGGAACAGACCGTGATCCACGGCTTCCTTGACATCAGCGGTAAATCTCAGCCGTCCCTCGGCCTGATTCTCCCTGACCATCGCTTCCAGTCCCGGTTCATAGATCGGAATGATGCCCTGTTTGAGTTTATCTATTTTTGTTACATCTACATCCATACAGACAACGTCATTGCCGACTTCCGCCAGACACGTTCCTGTCACCAATCCCACATAACCGCTGCCGAATATAGTAATTTTCATGGTTTTTTTGTCCTTGCTTATTAAAAACTGATTTACCTGCCGACTTAGAGTCAAGGAATTATTTCCTGACTGCAGACTCAAAATCAATGAGTACTATTACCAATATGAACACGATAGTTTAATGATTTTATGGTTTAATCGTTATTCATAGCGTCACAAATTTTCAATTCAGTCCCAAATAACTTACATTGCCCGTCTTGGCCTAGTAGTCAGTCAATTTAATTATGACGGGTAAATTGTAGGTGCGAATTCATTCGCACTAATCGCACGCTATGAATACTCTGCAAATTTTACTCGTCAGAACAAGACTGACTAAGTACTAGTCATAATTGCCAAGTCCTGCTAATCGTTTACAATCATCAGATGCAAAAACACAACGATTCCAACAAACCGCTGTTTACCGGTTTTTCCGCTCCGGACAGGGCACGGATTGACCAGGCGCTGGCCATCGTCGCGCAAATTCCTGATGATCCTCACTATTACCGCCCCAAGGGCGTCGATGTCGCCGGTATTTTGATGTCGTTTAATATCGACCTGAAAACCATCCTGGCGGCGATACTCAGCGATCCCCGCCTGACGAATCTAAATCCCCGGCCCAACATTACCGAACAGTTCGGCGACACAGTGGGGGCACTGGTCAAGGATGTCAACTGGCTCAATACCCTGACCGTTTACACGCCGGAAATGGCCCGTCAGCCGAACCAGGCCGAAACCCTGCGCCGCATGCTCTTGTCCATGACCCAGGACGTGCGCGCCGTGTTGATCAAGCTGGCTTACCGCGTCCAGCGTTTGCGCAACCTGTCTCGGGAATCCTATGAAGTCCGGCATTTTATTTCCCGGGAGACGCTGGATATTTATGCGCCGCTAGCCAACCGCCTCGGCATTCACCAGTTAAAGTGGGAACTCGAAGACATGGCGTTCCGCTATCTGGAGCCGCAGATCTATCGCCGCATCGCCACCTCCCTGGCCAGCAAGCGCGTGCATCGGGAAACCTGCATCAACAGCTTTATCGCCCAGCTGCAAAAATCACTGGCCGATGCCGGTATTTACGCTGACATCTACGGCCGCCCCAAGCATATTTACAGCATCTGGAAAAAGATGCAGCGCAAGCAACTGGACATAGAAGAACTTTACGACCTGCTGGCGGTGCGCGTGATCGTCGACAATCTGTCCAATTGCTATACCGTTCTGGGCCTTGTGCACAGCCATTGGCAGACGATCCCGAAGGAGTTCGACGATTACATCACCAACCCCAAGGAAAACGGCTACCAATCCCTGCACACGGTCATTCTCGATACGAACGGCAATCGCATCGAAGTCCAGATCCGCACGCGCGAAATGCATAACTTTGCCGAACTCGGGGTCGCCGCGCACTGGTCCTACAAAGAAGGCGGCGGACACGATGCCGCCATTGAAAAAAGCATCGCCTCCCTGCGTAAGCTGCTGGAAGAAAAAGACAACGACGAGGCCCTGGTCGAAAACTTCCGCAACGACCTGTTCGGCGATCGCGTCTACGTGCTGACGCCGGCCGGCAAATTGATCGATCTGGTCAAAGGCGCCACGCCGCTGGATTTTGCCTATGCGATCCACAGCGAAATAGGTCATCGCTGCCGCGGCGCGAAAGTCAACGGCCGCATCGTGCCGCTGACCTATACGCTGAAATCGGGCGAACAGGTGGAAATCCTGACCGCCAAGGAAGGCGGCCCCAATCCCAACTGGATAGACCATAACCTGGGCTATTTGAAATCATCGCGCGCCATCAGCCGGGTTAAAAGCTGGTTTAAAAGCCAGCAGCAGGCGCAGAACATCGCCACCGGCAAAGCCATTCTGGACAAAAAATACCAGCAGCTGGGGCTGAAAATGGCCAATCTGGAAGAACTGGCCAGGCATTTCAAGCAGCCCGACACCGACAAGTTGCTCGAGGCGATCGGCCGCAGCGATATCAACCCGCGCCAACTGGCGGCATTTTTCAAGATCCCGGAACTGGAAGCGCCGCCCGCCAAGGCCAGGCAACAGAAATCGCCGGCCAAATCCGCCGTTTCCGTGGCCGGTATCGATAACGTGCAGACCACGTTCGCGCAATGCTGCCAGCCGGTTCACGGCGACGATATTATCGGTTATATCTCGCACAACAAAGGCATCACCGTGCATCGCAAAAATTGCGAGAATATCGAGCATTTAAGTCCGGAGAAACGGTCCCAGCTGATCGAAGTGAGCTGGAGCTCCCAAAAATCCAGTCATGCCGTGCCGATTGTTATCCATGCCTTTAGCGCGCAGAATCTGTTAAACGACGTGTCGCAGGTGCTGGCCCAGGCCAAAATTCATATTTCCAATGCGCTATTGAACACCCACCCGGATTTCTCGGCGGATCTCAACCTGACCATTCAAATTGAAAACACCGATCAATTAAGCCAGGTGCTGACTAAAATCAATCAATTGCCTAACATAGTCGATGTGAAGCGTAAAACCTAATGTAGCCGCGCGGGCGAACAACCGCCCCGCGCGGCATTGTATTCTTAAACTTAATACCTGCACCTATGCCCCAAGACACACAAAAACGCCTGATCCTCGTCGACGGCTCCTCGTTCCTGTTCCGCGCCTATCACGCCATCCCGCCGCTGACCAATCCGAAAGGCGAGCCGACCAATGCCATCCTCGGCGTTTCGAACATGCTGCGCAAGCTGATCGCCGATTATCAAAGCGATTACATCACCGTCATTTTCGATGCGCCCGGCAAGACCTTCCGCAATGACCTCTATGACCAATACAAGGCGCACAGGCCGGCCATGCCCGATGACCTGCGCGTGCAGATCGAGCCGCTGCATCATCTGATCCGGGCCATGGGCCTGCCGTTGATCATCGAAAACGGCGTGGAAGCCGACGACATCATGGGCTGCCTTGCGCAACTGGCCGAGCGACAGGGATTTCACGTGGTGATTTCGACCGGCGACAAGGATATGGCCCAGCTGGTCACCGAACACATCACACTGGACAACACCATGTCCAATGTAAAGCTTGACATTCAGGGCGTCATCGACAAATTCGGCGTAAGGCCCGAACAGATCGTCGATTATCTGGCCCTGATCGGAGACACCGTCGACAACATTCCCGGCGTGCCCAAGGTCGGCCCCAAGACGGCGGCCAAATGGCTGGAGCAATATGAAACGCTGGAAAACCTGATCGCCTGCGCCGACCAGATCAAAGGCAAGATCGGCGACAATCTGCGCGCCAGCCTGGTCCAGCTGCCGTTATCGAAGCAGCTGACGACCATCAAATGCGACCTGGACCTGCCTTATGGTCTGGAAGACCTGAAACGCCGGCCCGTGGACGCAGCCGAGCTCAAAACGCTGCTGACCGAGCTGGGCTTTTTATCGTGGCTGAAACTGCTCGACAGCCAGACCGAAACCCCCGCCGTTCCGGAGGAGCAACCGGCCGCCCCAGACGCGGTTTATGAAACCGTTCTTACCGAGGACCGGTTCAAGCACTGGCTGGAACAGATCGAACAGGCGCCGCTGTTCGCCTTCGACACGGAAACCACCGACCTGAACTACAGCAAAGCCCGGATCGTCGGCGTCTCCTTTGCCGTCACGCCAGGCCAGGCCGCTTACGTGCCGCTGGCGCACGACTATCCCGGCGCTCCCGATCAGCTGGACAGAACCGCCATCCTGGAACGCCTGCGCCCGCTGCTGGAGAACCGGGATAAAGCCAAACTGGGCCAGAACCTGAAGTATGACGCGCATGTGCTGGCCAATCACGGTATCGCGCTGCGCGGCATCGCCCACGACACGATGCTGGAATCATACGTGCTGAACAGCACGGCCACGAAGCACAACATGGACGACCTGGCCAAGGAATATCTGGGCATTGACACGATTCATTACGAGGATGTGGCCGGCAAGGGCGCGAAACAGATCCCGTTTCAGGAAGTGCTGCTGGAACAGGCCGCGCCTTATGCGGCCGAGGATGCCGACATCACGCTGAAGCTGCATCAGGTGCTCATGGCGAAGCTGGCCCCGCATCAGGCCCTGATGAAGCTGTACTCGGAAGTCGAAATCCCGCTGATCAGCGTGCTGGCGCGCATCGAACGCAACGGCGTGCTGATCGATACCGCCATGCTGGCGCAGCACAGCCTGGAACTGGCCGGCCACATGGCCGCGTTGGAGCAGCGCGCCCATGACCTGGCCGGACATGCGTTCAATCTCGGCTCGCCGCAGCAGATCCAGAACATCCTCTATGACCAGCAGAAACTGCCGGTACTGAAGAAAACGCCGAAAGGCCAGCCGTCCACCGAAGAATCGGTGCTGCAGGAACTGGCCCTGACCTATCCGCTGCCCCAGCTGATTCTCGAATATCGCAGCCTGAGCAAACTCAAGTCGACCTATACCGACAAACTGCCGCAACAGGTCGACGACCAGACCGGCCGCGTCCATACATCCTATCATCAGGCCGTGACCGCGACTGGCCGCCTGTCGTCGACGGACCCTAACCTGCAGAACATCCCGATCCGCAGCGAGGAAGGCCGCAAGATCCGCCAGGCATTTATCGCGCCCGCAGGCTATAAAATCGTCGCGGCCGATTACTCCCAGATCGAACTGCGCATCATGGCGCACCTGTCCAATGACGCCGGCCTGCTGAAAGCCTTCAGCGCCGGCGAGGACGTGCATCGCGCGACGGCCGCCGAAGTGTTCGGCGTGGCGCCCGACCAGGTCACCCCCGACCTGCGTCGCTCGGCCAAAGCGATCAATTTCGGACTCATTTACGGCATGTCCTCGTTCGGTCTGGCGCAGCAGCTCGGCTTGTCGCGCAACCAGGCGCAGTCCTATATCGACCTGTATTTTGCCCGCTATCCGGGCGTCAAGGATTACATGGACAACACCCGCGCCCTGGCGCGCGAGCAGGGCTACGTGGAAACCCTGTTCGGCCGGCGCCTGTATCTGCCCGAGATCAAATCGCGCAACGCCGCGCGCCGCCAGTATGCCGAACGCACGGCCATCAACGCGCCGATGCAGGGCACGGCCGCCGACATCATCAAACGCGCGATGATCTTTACCGACCGCTGGCTGCAACAAAAACAACCCGACGCCAAAATGGTCATGCAGGTGCACGACGAACTGGTATTTGAAATCGCCGAAGACCAGCTGGACAGCTGCACGGCCGAGATCAGAAAACAGATGTGCTCGGCCGCTGATCTGAACGTGCCACTGGTCGTCGATATCGGGACCGGCAATAACTGGGATGAGGCGCATTAAAGATGCTTTGACGGCTAAATTGATCGGCTCCAGGTGACGGGATTACGCCCGTCACCCCTGCCACACCACCGGACATGCGGTTTTCCGCATCCGGCGGTTGGAATCAACGGCTAAGCCGCCCAAGGTTTTGCTCCTTGTCGATAAATCTTACGTTGTAAACGCCCTGTTACTGCACTCGCCACCTCCGGCTTCGCCTACTGCTTGGAATCCACCAAGCCCAGCAAAACATGGCAGTTGGGTAGCTTGCCGCTCGCGGCTGCTCCGTCCTGTTTCAGATGACTACTCGTGTTTTCACAGAAGTCCTTTCGTCGTATCTCGATTCCTTCGGCCCTTCGCTCCAGCTTGTTTCCAAGCCTTCCTCACTACTACGGCCTCTGCTGACTTCTCCCAAACTCTCATTTGGGAGATCTCCCCGGGTAAGGTGCTAAAACTTTCCGCCCGTGCCGCCAAGCTCTACCTGATGCGTCTTTCGGTAACGGTTGGATTTCGTGTTCCCTAGCACACTCATCGCCCGCACCCGGCCTCTCTGCTTGTTCGTGTTCCTACGGTCGTGCGTTTGCTACACGCTTCTTTCAGGCTGGCCTCGCGGCTTCCCCCTTGCGCTTCGCTACGGTTGTCGTTACTACTTCCGGTTATCTCCTTTCAGATAACAAGTTTTAGCCCATGCCGGGCACACTAGGTGCGAATTCATTCGCACTTTCGCACTTCCTGAAATTAGCATCTTGCATAGGATGTGCTGAGCGCATCGCTCGCGAACGATGCGCCTCCTGGCGTCGGCACATCCTATTACTCAGTCAATTTAATTATGACGGGTAAACTGTAGGTGCGAATTTACTTGTGCCCTTCAGGGTATTCGCACTATCCGCATCGGCCATTGCCTCGCGTCAGACCAGGAATTCAAATGTCGCGGCTGACGGTAAACATGGTAAAAAACCGCCCGCGCGCAATATCATTAATTAATTAAAATTTGGCCGGAACTTTTTAAATTGATCTGCGTCATATGGACGTACGCCTTAAAACGGCGTCAAGTCAGTCAATTCCCCCCTTAATTTATTGGCTGATTTTCTTTTCAAGCCCCGATATATTCACATGTATTCGGGGCTTTCTTTTTACCGCTATTCCACAATCGATTTTCTCTGTTATGCTATTTCAATATTAAATATTGTTTAGCGTATCTTTTAATGGCACAACCGGAAAACGATAAACTCATTGCTTTCGTTGAAAAAATGCCCGCTTTTCCTAAAAGCGTACAGAGAGTGCTTCAACTCACTTCCGATCTCAATGCACCGGCCAAGGAAATCGTGCGCGTCATCGAATGCGACCCGATCATGACGATTAAAATCCTGAAGGCCATCAATTCATCCTTCTACGGTCTGCCGAAAAAAATCAGTTCGATACAACGCGCGGTCGTGCATCTCGGCCTGAATACGATAAAGAACCTGGCGCTGGGCGTCGCCGCGATGGGCATGCTCAATAACAAGAACCAAGCTGGCTTCAATACCGATGACTTCCTGCTGCACTCGCTGACGACCGCGGCCGTCAGCCGCATGCTGGCGGCGCGCCTGGGTCTGCCGCTGTCCGAATGCAGCGACTGTTTCGTGGCCGGGCTGCTGCATGATTTCGGCAAAGTCGTATTGGCCGAATTTATGCCGGCCGAATTCAGAGCCGTCCTGGAAAAAAGCAAGCAGCGGAATATGCCGCTGAACCTGGCCGAACTGGAATTCATCGGTTTCGATCATGCCCAGGCGGGCAAAATACTGGCGGAAAAATGGGAGCTTTCCGCGCTGCTGGTCGATGCCATCGCCAACCACCATGACACAGGCGACAGCGACAATCCGATGCGGGACTGCCTTTTCGCCGCCAATCAAATCAGCAAACACATGCAGTCGGGCGATGGCGGCAATGCCGTAATCGAACCTTTCCCCGACTTCATCGACACGCGTTTCGGGATGCCGTTCACTGCGCTGATTGATGCCTTAGGGGATCTGGAACTGATAAGAACAGAAGCCCGCTCCTTGATCGCCCTTTAAAAAACAGCCATGAAATTTAAATTCTGGGGCGTCAGAGGATCCATACCGACACCGGGGCCCGATACGGTCAAATACGGCGGCAACACGACCTGCATAGAGATCAGAACCGATGACAATGATTTGATCATCCTCGACGCCGGCACCGGCATCCACGCGCTGGCCCAGGCGCTGCACCGGGAAATGCCCATTACCGCGCATATCTTTATCACCCATACGCATTGGGACCACATCCAGGGCCTGCCGTTCTTCACGCCCATGTTCATCAAGAACAACCAGATCAACATCTACGGCGGACTGGACCCGGTCACCAATGAGAGCATTCACCGCGCCCTTTCCGTGCAGTTGCAATACAGTTTCTTTCCGATTCGCGAAGCCCAGCTGAATGCCGGCATTGAATACTTCACGATCAAGCCCGGCGAGCCGACTTGCATCGGCCGCGCCAAGATCACCCCGATTGTGCTCAACCATCCCGTATTGAATTTCGGCTATCGGGTTGACTGCGACGGGCAATCGCTGTTTTTCACCGGCGATTACGAGCCGCAAGTCAATATTTACAGCGCATGCGATGAAGAATATCCGGAATTCCAGTCGTTTATTGAAGCCAAGCGCGAGGAAGTCACGCTCGCCATGCGGGATGTGGACGCGCTGATCGTCGATTCGTCGTACACCGGCGAAGAATACGCGACCAAGCAAGGCTGGGGACATGGCACTTATGATTCGGCCATCAAACTGGCCGCCGATGCCCAGGTGAAAAAACTGTTTCTTACGCATCATGAACCGACCCGCAGCGATGCCGAGCTCGATGCTATTTATGAAGCCCTGCTGAAAAAATATCCGGCACTCGACTTCGAGTTACTGTTGGCTCAGGAAGGGATCGAAATCCCGCTTTGATCGGATTCGGCGCGGCTGAACAAATTATCCAATGCCTCATGCACTTCATCGATACCGGTTTTCTTCAATGACGAAAAAAGCTGGATCGTCAGCGGACAGCCGACATCGTTCAGTTCTCTCCTGACCTGCAACAGCGTATTTTTGGCGGCCCCGTAAGTCAGCTTGTCGGCTTTGGTCAGCAGGATATGCAGCGGCAGGCCGGCATGCTCGCACCAGGCGATCATCTGAAGGTCGAACTCGGTCAAGGGATGGCGCACGTCCATGACCAGAATGATGCCGCACAGCGACTTGCGGTGCGTCAGATAATGCTCCATCAGCTCATGCCACTTTTTCTTCACTTCCACCGGCACTTTGGCATACCCGTAACCGGGCAAATCGACGAAACGCAGCCCGGCGTTGATTTCAAAAAAATTGAGCATCTGCGTCCTGCCCGGCGTTTTACTGATCCTTGCCAGCGCGTTTTGCCGCGTCAGGGTATTGATCGCACTCGATTTCCCCGCGTTGGAGCGCCCCGCAAAGGCGACTTCCAGGCCCTGGTCGGCCGGCGCATTGCGCATGTGCGGCGAACTATTGATAAATTTTGCCTGGTGATAGATGGGATTCATCGTTGCCTCGCTTAAGCTTGTTAATTAGAGTAGAATTCGACTGTTAAGTAGCCGACCAATAACTATAAAGGCTACCATAAATGATGACTTTATTTCGAAGGGGAACCTGATGAAGAAAAAATTGCTGGCACTCTCAATGGCTCTGGCGTTTACGGGTGGCGCCACACATATCGCACATGCCCAAGGCTCTATCAAGGCAGGACAGGAAAAAGCGGCTGCCTGTGCCGGCTGCCATGGAGAGGACGGCAACAGCATGGTATCAACATTCCCCAAGCTTGCCCAGCAACATGCCTCTTATCTGGAAAGACAGCTGAAGGACTTCAGGGACGGCACGCGCAATGACCCGGTCATGTCGCCGATGGCGCTGCCCCTGAGCGATGAAGACATCGCCGACATTGCCGCCTATTATGCCTCCAAACGCGTTTCGGCCAACCAACTGCCGGTTCTGGACGATGACGATGAAGAGGAGCAACCGGCCTCGGAAACCGAAAACAAGGAAGACCCCGTGCAAACCCTGATCGCCCAGGGCAGCGATCTTTACCGCAACGGCGACCTGAAACGGAAAGTATCGGCCTGTATCGCCTGCCACGGCCCTTTCGGCGAAGGCAACAAGCCGGCGGCCTTTCCGGCCTTGAAGGCCCAGCATGCCGATTACCTGATCAAGGCGCTGAAAGATTTTAAAGCCGGCGCCCGCAGCAATAATCCGGAAAACATGATGCACATGATCGCCAAGAAAATGACCGATGATGAAATCAAAGCCGTTTCCTATCGCATTTCGATGATGAAATAGCCGATATTACGCAGTCAACTCTCATATTCATCAAATCATCGCAGCCGGGTCGAATTCATTTATGCCCTATGGGTACTTGTGCCCTTTAGGGTATTCGACCCGAAACGGCCGCCGGGCTTTATCGAAGCAGCAGGCCAGCAATGAATACCCTGTAATGCTTGAATCTTTCAGTATTTACCCGACATCCCTCAGAACGGGATAGTCATAGTTAACCTATAAATCAATGTCTTCCGTTAACGCGTCCCTGCCCCGTACTCTTTTCCGCTTTCTCGGCTCCATGAACCTGGCCATCACGCTGCTGGTTGCCGTGGCCATCGCCGCCGTGATCGGCACGGTCCTGAAGCAGAACCAGCCCTACGTCGATTATGTGCTGAAATTCGGCCCGTTCTGGTTCGAGATCTTCAAGGCCCTGGATCTGTATGATGTCTACTCGTCCAGCTGGTTTTTAACGATTCTGACGTTTCTGGTGATTTCGACCAGCGTCTGCGTGTACCGCAACACCCCGCACATGCTCAGGGACATGCGCAATTTCCATGAGCATGCGCACCGGACCGCCCTGCAGCGCCTGGCCCATCATGCCCAATGGCAAAGCGCCCAGCCGCTCCGGTCCAGCAGCGATTATGTCGGCGCCCTGCTCAAACACAAACACTATAAGATCAAGCAGCTCGACACCCAGGACGGCCAGCTGATCGCGGCCAAAAAAGGCGCCGGCAGCCGTCTCGGCTATATTTTCACGCATGTCGCGATCGTCATCATCTGCATCGGCGGGCTCCTGGACGGCAACGTGCCGTTGAAAATCGCCCAGATGCGCGGCGATATCGCTGTCGAGACGCGCCGGATTCCGGCCAGCGAAGTGCCTGAGCAAAGTACGCTGCCGGCCGACAACCTGTCCTTCCGCGCCAATATCGACATTACCGAGGGCAAGGCCGCCAATATCGCCTTCATCGACTTCAAGGACGGCTACCTGGTGCAAAAACTGCCGTTTACCATCCGGGTCGACGATTTCCGCATCGAGCATTATGAAAGCGGCCAGCCCAAATCGTTCGAGAGCGACCTGGTCATTATCGATGAGGACTCAGGCGCGCCGGTCAGACAAACCATTTCGGTCAACCATCCGCTCAGCTACAAGGGCTACACGATTTACCAGAACAGCTTCGGCGACGGCGGCTCGCAGCTGAAGCTGGCCCTGCACCCGCTGACCGGCACGGGCGGCCAGGCGCAGGAAATCGAGGCGACGGTCAAGCAAGCGCATCCGATCAAAACCGCGTCCGGCGAGCTGTCGCTGGAAATCGTCGACTTCCGCCCGTTCAACGTCAACCCGGACCCGACCGGCGTCAAGAAATTCCGCAATATCGGGCCCAGCTTCCAGTTCAAGCTGCGCAAGGCCGACGGCACGGCGCGTGAATACATCAACTACATGCAACCCGTGCAACAGGACGGCGAATCCTTCTACCTCAGCGGCATGCGCCGCTCGCCGGCCGAGCCGTTTCAATACTGGTTCATTCCGGCCGATGAGGAACAGCGCCCGGACCGGTTCCTGAATTTTCTGGCGGCGCTGCACAATCCGGACCGGCTCAACCAGGTGGCCCTGGCCACGGCCCGGGCCACCGAAAACAGCCAAAGCCTGCCGGCCGCCGAACAGCAAAAAGTCGCCGACTTCATGATCACGCTCAGCCGGCAGTTCATCGACGGCGGCAACGAGCGCATCTCGGCCCAGATTGAAAAATCGGTGCCGGAAGACCAGCGCCGACAGGTTGCCGAACTGTATGCCACGGTCCTGCACCAGTTCCTGAGAAATATGTATCTGACGATACTGGAACAGGAGGGCGTCGATATCGACCAGCCGGTCAGCGATTTCGACATGCGCTTCTTTGAGAATGCCGTCAATGCCCTCAATGTCAGCCATCAGTACGGCTCGCCGTTTCTGGTGTCGCTGAACAGCTTCAAGCACATCGAGGCGACCGGCCTGCAAGTCACGCGCTCGCCGGGCCAGTGGCTGGTATTCCCGGGCTGTCTGCTGCTGGCCGTCGGCGTGTTTTTCATGTTCTACCTGCCGCAGCGCCGGCTCTGGGTGATCATCAGGCCGGACGGCGAAAAATCGTCGCTGACCCTGGCCGGCAGCGCCCTGCGCAACCGTTACGACTTCGACAGGGAATTTGAACTGATCAGGCAAGACCTGACCCAAAAGCTAACCTGATCCCGCCGGATCTCATCTGTAACCAATCTCTGCATACCGCTATGGAAAATCTTTTAGATCAAGACTTCAAATCAGACGGCTTTTTAACACAGCGCTCGCGCTTCGACTGGGCCTGGGCGCTGCTGGTCATGGCCGGCACCGTGTTCGCCTTCAGCCAGTACCGGCATCTGATGGACGGATTCGAAATCGCCATCCTGCTCGGCAGCGGCCTGTTGACGGTCTGGCTGGGCTGGTTCTGGCCGTCATTGAGAACCTTTACTTTGGCCATCGCCGGCCTCAGCCTGTTCGCCATTGCGCTTTACGGAGCGGACCTGTCGGCGGCCGACAGCAATTTCTTCCTCAAATACCTGCTGGCCAGCCAGTCGGCCATCATGTGGATGAGCGCGCTGTACGTGATGGCAACCGTCACCTATTTCGGCCATTTGTTTTCCGGCAACGCATTCACCGGCAAGGTGGCGGGCTGCTTGACCTGGTCGGCCACGGCGATGGGCATGGCCGGCCTGATGGTGCGCTGGCGCGAATCGTACCTGATGGGCGCCGATATCGGCCATATCCCGGTCAGCAACCTGTATGAAGTGTTCATCCTGTTCTCGCTGATCACGGCGCTGCTGTACCTGTATTACGAGCAGCGCTACAAAACGCGTTCCCTGGGCGGCTTCGTGCTGCTGGTCATCAGCGCAGCGGTGGGCTTTCTGCTGTGGTACACCTTCGACAAGCAGGCCCATGAAATCCAGCCGCTGGTGCCGGCGCTGAACAGCTACTGGATGAAAATCCACGTGCCCGCCAATTTCATCGGCTACGGCTCGTTCTCGCTGGCCGCCATGATCGGCGTCGTGTTCATCCTGAAAGCCGGGGCCGAAACCCGAAACCCGAACGGCCTGGCGGCCACGCGCCTGCCGGCGCTGCCGTTGTTGGAAGACGTCATGTACAAAGCCATCGCCCTCGGCTTTGCTTTTTTCACGCTGGCCACTATACTCGGAGCCCTATGGGCGGCGGAGGCCTGGGGCGGCTACTGGTCATGGGACCCCAAGGAAACCTGGGCCCTGATCGTCTGGCTGAACTACGCGGCCTGGCTGCACATGCGCCTGACCAAAGGCTGGAATGGCAAACCGATGGCCTGGTGGGCTATCATCGGCTTTTTCGTCACGTTGTTCGCGTTCCTTGGCGTCAATATGTTTTTGTCCGGATTACATTCTTATGGAGAACTCTAAATCATGTTAAAAAAAATCATCCAAACCGGTCTTTTGATCCTGTTGTTTTCATGGTCCATGCTGCTGAAAGCCGAGCCAGTCGGTTATGAAACCCTGTCGCAGGCCCAACCGACCAACAATCCCGCCAAAGTCGAAGTTATCGAGTTCTTCTGGTACGGCTGTCCGCATTGCTATGACTTTGAGCCGCTGCTGAGAAAATGGGAACAAAACCTGCCCGACTATGTTGAATTCATCCGTCAGCCGGCCGTGTTCAGCAGCCTCTGGGGCAAACACGCCAAGGCCTATTTCACGGCCGAGGCGCTAGGCGTGGTCGACAAGGTGCATGCCGATTTTTTTGACGCCATTCAGGTCAAAAAACAGAAACTTGAAGACGAAGACCAACTGGCCAAATTCTTTGCCGAGCACGGCGTCGACGAAGAACAGTTCCGCGCCGCCTACAATTCCTTCCTGGTCGACACGAAAATGCGCCAGGCCGGCGCGATAGCGGCCCGATACGGCGTCACCGGCGTGCCAGCCGTCATCATCAACGGCAAATACAAAACCAATGGCCCTTTGGCCGGTTCTCATGAAAAGATGATCGAAATCATGAACCAGCTGATCGAACAGGAACGCGCTAACCTAAGCAAATAGCTCAGCCTAATCTGGCAATTACTACGGATTGATGGCCTGATGCCGAAAAATGAACAGACATGTAGGGGCGAACCTGTGTGTTCGCCCTTGTCCAATGGTTCGCCTTTGGTCTGTGGTTCCCCGATAGCCTGTTGTGCACCCGAAACAGGGCGGACACGTAGGTCCGCCCCTACAATGCATCCGCACGATACAGACTCCCTTTGCCCTGGTTCCCACGGTCCTCCGTGGGAACCCATACTGAAGGGCATAAAGGCATCGCTCCCACAGTGGCGCCTGAGTCAATTATCCGCGTAACATCAGTTAGCAAAATGGAGGTAGTTAGCTGCATCGGATTCTGCTATGTTATTCGCCCGAGCCACCATTTGATTAAGGAGCGGGTGATGAAACGATCAACACTGATGCTTTTTATACTGGTAATACTTTGGGGCTGTGAAAATACCAAAGGACAAAATCGGCATGACCCCAATCATCATGACAACGTTATGCAGAATAATCGCGAATAGCCCGACAGGGGCCTTGTTTATCCTATCGGTTGAATCGGGTTTCAAACGCCACGGCAATGCCTGAATATCAAAGGCAAGGCCTGTTTTTTTATTGAATGCAAGGAGTTGACCATGGAAACGGTATGGCGCTTCAAGCCCGAAACCGAATTCTATACCGACGAGAAATGTTTCATTGTCGAGATGCTCAATACACCCGATGATGAAGCCTGCTCAATTGCCCGGGCCCGCGTCGAGCCCGGCATTACGACCTGCCTGCATGCCGTCCTCGGTACGGTCGAACGCTATGTCATCCTTGAAGGCGAGGGAGAAGTGGAAATAGATGGCGCGCCGTGCGTGCCGGTTGGCCCCGCTGATGTCGTGTCTATTCCCGCAGGCCGCTCTCAACGGATCAAAAACACCGGCACTACCAGTCTCGTCTTTCTTGCGATCTGCACGCCGCGATTCAGGCCGGAATCCTACGTGGATTTGGAGACTTCCGCCTGATGCGCCAAAACCGCGCCCAAAGGTCGCCGGCAAAGGACAGAGCAACAGCACGTTTGAACGGATCGCTACAGTCCTGATAAACCCATGCCCTTAATTTCCTTCCATTTATTTCATCTCAGAATGATCCCGGTTCCCACTGTTGCCGGGATACTGTTTTTTACTTTAATCGGCTGCGGAAGCCTGTCGGCCGTTGTTTACGCACTGCCCAATTTTTTAGCTGTCAATAGTCCTGTCCGGCATGGTTTACTGGTTGTCGAGGGCTGGGTTTCACTGCCGTCTTTACGCATGGCGGCGGACACTTTTCAACAGGGCGGCTATGAAGCCATTGTCGTCAGCGGCGGGCCGATTGAGGGCAACTTCTGCCGGTCCGGATTTAGCACTTACGCTGAACGCGCCGCTTATGAATTGAAGCAATTAGGCATTGCCGACGCGCAGATCATTGTCGCGCCCGCGCCGGCATCGGCTCAGGACCGGACTTATCGAAGCAGCGTTTCTGTCAGGCAGCTGCTTGAGTCTCAGGGACGCAAAGTTACCGCTTTCGACCTGTTCAGCAGCGGCCCCCATACCCGGCGCTCACGCAATCTCTATCAATTGGCGTTCGGGAAGCATGTGGAAGTCGGCACAATTGCGGCGCCGCCATCGACCTATGATTTTTCGCATTGGTGGAGAAGCAGCGCCGGTGTTAAAGAGGTGCTTGCCGAGGGCATTGCCTATGCCTGGACGCTCTGTTGTTTTGAGCCAGGGAAGCAGGGGTCCTGGGAGGAAGCGTGGGGGAATGGGCGAAAATAGCCTTAACCCGGAAATTTCATACGACCTCGAAGGACATGAACGACTTGTATGATTAACAACACCAAGCAACTTAACCCGTTTTATTAGAATAGAATTCCATAGCGTTTATTTATTAGCCGGAAACACCATCTTCAGGCATGGGTCGCCATGAACACAAGCCATTCACTGACCGACAGGGCGCCAAAGATTTTCATAAACCCGGTAGGGTACGCAGTGCGTACCTTTTCCAGCGGTTCCGGTGAATGCCATCCCAAAAGGTACGCACTGCGTACCCTTATGTTTCGATTTTATCCAAATCCCAAGGTAAAATCCCCGGCTGATCACCGGGCGGGAAGCGGAGAAGCCGAGCGTACCCTGAGGCATCGAGCCTGTTTTGTAGATAACGCTCTCCGCTACCCACATCCGCCTTCTAAGTTCGTACGGTATGCGTAGGCCCTTGCTTCGTCGAGAGAGCCCGAATAAACCTAAGGCTGAACCAGGCGTATGCCTCACAATGATCATAACTTATTGTTTACTATTATTTAACGTACTCTCAGATGTCTAAAGTTACCATTGGCGTAGATATTGCCAAGCATAAATTCGATGTGGCTCGCCTGGAAAATGGAAAATACAAACATAAAAAATTTGACAATAACGAGCAAGGTTTTGTCGACCTGCTCGACTGGTTAACCACCTTCGGCGACGTAAAGCCTGCCATTTGCATGGAGGCGACCGGCGCCTACAGCATTCCTCTTGCCGAATTCTTGGCGCACTCAGACTACCTGGTTTCGGTCGTCAATCCAGCTAAAATCAAAGGTTTTGCCAAGAGCGAGCTCAGCCGAGTTAAAACCGACAAGGCCGATGCTAAGCTCATTGCCCGTTATGCGATGGAAAAGAAACCACCGCAGTGGACGCCACCGCCTGCCAATATCCGCGAGCTGCAAGCCTTGTTGCGCCGCATTGAAGACCTACTGGAAATGCAGCAGATGGAGAAAAACCGTCTGGACACGGCGGATGCCACGATTATCGACTCTATCAACACCTTGTTAACTCTCCTGGAGACCGAACTTGATGCCACGCGCGCACGCGTCCAACTCCTGATCAATCACGATCCCGATCTCAAGCAGCGTCGGGATTTGCTGGAATCAATTCCGGGTATCGGCGAGTCCTCTTCCGCTCATTTGTTGGTTGCCTTGAGCGCCCACTATGGCTTCACTAGCGCCAAACAAGCGGTCGCTTTCGCTGGCCTCAATCCGGCACTTAACGAATCCGGTACATGGAAAGGCCGATCCCGTATTTCCAAAATGGGCGACCCCTTGCTACGCGCTAAACTCTATATGCCCGCCGTCGTTGCCGGCAACCACAATCCGGTCATCCGCCAGTTCCGACAACGCCTTGAACATAATGGTAAACACGGCATGGCGATCGTTTGCGCCTCAATGCGTAAACTCATTCATATCGCCTTTGCCATCTTAAAATCGAACAAACCTTTCGACCCTCATTTCGCGCTTGCATAATGAGCGATAAGACGGTATCTACTGTATTTTTCAGGCAGGCCTGTCAATAACAAAACTCAATTTTCACAACAGCCGTTGCTTTCAAGTAACGGCTGATTGCTCTAGTGGCGCCTTTGGCCTTCGTGGTGAAATATATTCTGGTCAGCACGCCGGTTGACTCGGTACGGTGCCATTGCTGGTATTGGGTATCAGCCGTTTTTGCTCACACTGCTGAACCAGTAATGCCGCCAGCTCTTGCTGTTGGGCTTGATAGCTGAAGTTCCCATAGAGATTGGTCTGCTCCAGGGGATCATCCGTCAAATTGTACATCTCGAACTCATCAGGCGCCGGAGTCTCCTTTACGGTCACGGTATATTCGAATGTGTAAGTGCCTTCGGCGGCAGGCAACGGCTCTTTGGGCGGAATCACGACCGTATCGCTGGGGGGTGTCTCCGGATCGCTCCAGAATTGGGGATTATCGAAATAACGCGAGTATTTCCAGAGTTTCCCATCCGAAAGCCGCGCGATCACGGTCTCGATATGGTTGGGCTGGATGACTGAGTTATAGGGAATTCCGGTCCAGTTGTCCTGATCGAGGCCCCGGCTGGGATCGTCATCGGTCATGAAATAAACCGGCGCCTCTTCCATGGCATCAGAACTCACCTCACTGAGCACCAGCGGCGACAGGTCGCGGCCCACCAAGGGTTGGGCGTCGGTATGGTTCCGGGCGAGTTGCTCGCGAAGCGTCTCCTGGTCGAGACCGGCCAATCCCAGCAGCGTAGGCAACAAATCGACATGACTGGTCAGGGTATCCACCGATTGCGGCCGCGGAAACAAGTAGGGATTGGAAATGATCAGCGGGACATGGACGACTTCTTCATAGGCGGTATACCATTTCTGGTGCAAGCCGCCGTGCGAACCGAGGAGATCGCCGTGATCGGAGGTGAAGATGACGATGGTGTCGCGGCTAAAGCGGGAGTTGAGCAGGGATTGGTAGACCCTCATCATTTGTTCGTCGACGTTTTTATGCAGCTGGTAATAGAACCGGACATATTCCTCTTCGAAAAGGATAGGCTGAAAAACACTGTGATAGGCGTCTTTGTAACTGGATTGACAACCGGGCTTGTTGTTCCCGGCCAGATTCTCCGCTTGGGTCGGCCCCGAGGGCGCGGGCTGCAGCAGAAACTCCGGTACGATATCTTCAATCGTGAAATCGAAGCTTCCGGAAAGCTCTGCCGCCAATCCCCAAAGCGTAATATCGTGGGGATTGAGAAAAGAACTGACGATGAGCCACGGTTGTTGGCTGTGGCTGTGATGAAGCTGCTGAATGAGTTGTTCCGCCTGATTGGCAAATCCGATATCCCGGCCCTGGGCGTCTTTAGCCGAGGATGCACTGTTGAGCGGTGCTCTTCCATGAGGCTCGGGGCCGATCCAGCCCGAAAAACCGAACGACTCAAGCCGGTCCGCTTCAAGGTAAAGCGCCTCCTGGGCCGGCACGGGCTGGCCGCTTGAATCATAACTGGCGATCGGATCGTTAGTACCGGGGAGAATTAAATCGGCATCGGAGGCATGCCACTTGCCTTTCCAGTAAGTCTGGTAGCCGCCGGCCCGGAAGTAATCGCCAATCGTGGGAACGCTATTGGGGTCCAGCCAGAATACGTCCGGATCGGGCGCTTCCTTGGCCGCCCCGGTGGTCTGGGTGACGCCATGCAGGGATGGATAATGGCCGGTATACAGGGAAGCCCGGCTGGGGACACAGGCGACCGAGGCGGCATAATGCCGATGGAATTCCATGCCCTGCATCCTCAGCGCATTCTGTGTTTTCAGGTAGGTTTGCCGAAACTCCTTGGCAAATTCGGTTTCATAAGGCGGCGGATAGCGCATCTCGTCGCACATGAGAATCAGGAAATTCGGCCGGCGGCCCTTCAGCCAGCGGGGGCCTTTTGACTTTCTCCCCGACGCGGCTTGAAGTTCCGGTCCGCCGCTGGCCGGGTCCGATAAGCCCAAGGCTCCCAGTGTTGCCGCGGCGGCGCTCGTGGCCAAAAAGTCGCGACGGGTTATCCCGTTTCGGGTTTTCTCATTTTTGTGATCGGACATGATGCGACCTCCAGGGAAGTGTTTGTATCTGATATAAGGACCAATGCGTTGTCCTGAATCCTGTTCCGCGTTAACCGCTTCATTGCGAACCTCGCGGCAGGACTGGCTTTCGCACGGGCGGCCGGGCAAGCGTCTGTTACTGATTGACGAAGCCGTTAATTCTGAAGCTGCGCTCAGCAAAGGGTATAGGAAAAGCCCAGCAAAAAAACTCGTGTCAAACACCTATAACTGAGACTCGGTACTTGCTACTCTTTTTGATAGCCAGATGGCTTTCTTTGCGGGTCAGGGGCAAGCCAGATATCGGGAGTTATTCAAGCGGCATATCGAAGGAGAATTATTGGAAGAGATTCGACGGATGCTGAACGAGGGGCTAGTACTTAGGAATGCGCATAAAATAACTTCCTCAAGTGCGCGGATGAATTTCCGGTGTAGGTGCGAATTCATTCGCACTAAACCGCGTAACCGACGAAATAGCGAGCGTTCCTGTTTCCAATGGTCCTCCATGGAAACCAATACCGGGTTTTGGGCGTGAATAATTGGGGTCAGAGTGAAAGCCTATTCCGCGGATCATACAGCCTCCTTGAATTAGAGCAATCAGCCGTTACATGAAAGCAACGGCTGTTGTGAAAATTGAGTTTTGTTATTGACAAGCCTGCCTGAAAGATACAGTAGGGTACGCAGTGCGTACCTTTTCCAGCGGTCCCGGTGAATGCCATCCCAAAAGGTACGCACTGCGTACCCTACCGGGTTTATGGTCACCTCTGGCGCCCTGTCGGTCAGTGAGCGGTCTGCACATTGACCGACAGGGCATTCACCCCGGCCGCAACCTTATCTCCACAATTGACCAACCTCATAAACATTAGCGGAATCTTACGCGGCAAATCGAATCAGATGTCATAACAACTTCGTTTTCGAGCAGAAAAGCAGTGGGAGAGGTTATGAGCGTGCAAGCATTGACTGAATGGATATTTCCCCGGATGGTGGAACTGCGCAGAACCTTCCACCGCTATCCGGAACTGGCGTTTGAGGAAGAGCAGACCGCGTTGGTCATCATGGAGGAATTGCAACGATTGGATATTCCTTTCGAATACGGCGGCGTAGGCGGCGGCGTTGTCGGCAGGATCAGCGGCCTGGACGATGGCCCGACGATCGCGTTGCGGGCCGATATGGACGGCCTTCCCGGCGACGAGACGACCGGACTGCCTTTCGCCTCTGTCAATCCGGGCAAAATGCACGCCTGCGGCCACGATGGCCACATGGCCATGCTTCTGGGAGCGGCCGCCATGCTCAAGGAAAATCCGCCGCCCGGCAATGTGGTGCTGATTTTCCAGCCGGCCGAAGAGCGCGGTGCCGGCGCCCGAGTGATCATCCAGTCCGGAGCCCTGAACCGCGTCAAGGCGATCTTCGGCGGCCATGTGATGCGTCAGTTCCGAGTGGGGGAAATCATGGTCGCCCCAGGCGTCATCACCGCCCAGTCCGATAAGTTTGTCATCCGGGTACGGGGGCGCGGAGGGCACGGCGCACGGCCCCATGAGGCTGTCGATGCCGTGGTCGTCGCCGGCCTGCTGATCATGGCGGTACAGACCCTGGTATCGCGGGAAATCAACCCGTTTCATCCGTCGGTGGTGACCATCGGCCAGGTACAGGCCGGCACGGCGCCTAACGTCATTGCCGAGCATGCCGTGCTGCAGGGCACCATTCGCACCACCGAACGCCCGGTGAGAAAACACATCATCGAAGGTCTCAAACGCATGGCGAAAGCGACCGGGGTCTTGCATAACGCCGTCGTCGACGTGGAAGTCACGGAAGGCTATCCGCCCGTGGTCAATACCAAACAGGAGGCGGAGATCGCCAGAGCCGCGGCGCTAAAAGTGGTCGGCCAGCAGGGACTGGTCCCCCTCGATTATCCCAGCATGGGCGCCGAGGATTTCGCCTATTATCTCGAACGGATACCGGGCTGTTATGTCCGGTTCGGCGCCCGGCGCGAAGGCTGGGAGAATATTCCCCTGCACAGCCCGGCCTTCGATTTTGCTGAAGAGGCCTTGAAAGTCGGAGCGGCCTTCTTCAACGAGGTCGCAAGAGAAGCGATCAACACCTATGCTGCCCAGGAAGCCTGAGCCCGAGGCTCATCCCTATATCGAATTCAAGGCATGCCCGGAAACCACGCTGGGCATCGAAATCGAGTTTCAGCTACTGGATCCCGTTACCCTGGATTTGACCGATGGCATATCGCCCCTGCTGGACAATTATCCCGAAACGCCGGAAATCAAGCCGGAATTGACCCAATGTTCCGTTGAGATCAACTCGAAGGTCTGCGCAAACATCCGTGAACTGGAAGCGGATGTGATCTCGCTGGTCAAGACGCTGAAGGGCCGTTGCGAATCTTCAGGTATTATCCTTTGTACCGCCGGCGCCCATCCTTTCTGCCAGCATCCGGCCGGCATCACCCCGCTGCCGCGCTACCTCGCCATCGAGCAAAAAATGGCCTATCTGGCGCGCCGGCTGAAAACCTTCGCCCTGCATGTCCATGTCGGCATGCCTTCCGGGGATGCGGCGCTGGCCGTTATGACGTTGCTCAAGCCCTATTTGCCCATCCTGCTGGCATTATCGGCCAGTTCGCCTTTTTGGGAGGGGGAGGACACCAACTTTGCCTCCTTTCGTCAGCGGTTCTTGGCGATTTTCAGGGATTACGGCGTGCCGCCCAGTTTCAGTGCCTGGCACGATTTTGCCGAATTCTTCAAAAACACACGCACGGCCGGGCTGAGCGCCATATGCCGCGATCTGCACTGGGATTTACGCCCTTCCCCCGGTTTCGGCACCCTTGAAGTCAGGGTGATGGATGCATTGCCCACCGTCCGCGAGAATATCCTGATGGCGGCGCTGACCTACACCCTGATCGTCTATCTCCTCCGCTGTCACGAGCAGAAAGCAGGCGATCATCTGCAACCCCGCCCCTGGTGGATGGAAAAAATGAATAGTTTCAACGCCTCCTACCAAGGGCTGGAGGCCGACTATATCTTCGATGACCTGGGCCGCAACCGCCCTATCAAGGCCGTGATTCAGGAAACGCTGCAAAAATTGGCCCCAACCGCGCGTGAACTGGGAACCGCGGAGCATTTACAGCAGCTGGACAGCCATCTTGTCAGACACCCCAGCTATCTTCGTCAGCGACGGCTTTTTCTGGAGACCGGCTCCTTAAGGTCCCTGGTCGCCACGCTGGTCAAGGATCTGGAGCAGGAACTGGCGTCTTATTGAATCAAGGGACAGGGAGACTCAGAGAAATCGCCCGGATGAAACCTGCGGAATCCAGGGCTTCGCAGGTTTCATCCGGGTTACGCGCTTTATATGGTTTTGCAAGCTCACTCCCTTTTTCTAAGACCATGCCAAGCCGGCGCCGTAGCGAATGGGAAATTCATCATTAAATTTGGTTATAATCGACCTTCTCCAGCTTTCGCCCCTACTGGCCCGATACTATGTCCGCGGTACTGATCATTGAAAACGAACCCGCCATCGCGGAAACGATTTGTTATGCGTTGAATACCGATGGCTTTAAAACGCATTGGAGCGCCACCGGCGCCGACGGCCTGGAGCAGGCGTTAGCATTGCGGCCGCAGTTGATCATCCTGGACATCGGCCTGCCGGACATGAACGGCTTCGATGTCCTGAGATCGTTGCAAGCCCGGCTGGCCGCACCGCCGCCGGTGATTTTCCTGACCGCGCGCACCGAGGAGATCGACCGCGTCGTCGGCCTGGAACTGGGCGCCGACGACTATATCGGCAAGCCGTTCAGCCCGCGCGAACTCAATGCCAGGGTCAGGGCCGTATTGCGCCGCAGCCAGCCGAAACCGGAGGCGCCGCAACCGATTGCCGCCCCCGAGCGTTTCCGGATTTTTCCCGAACAGTATGAAATCCGTTATTACGGCCTGCCCCTCGACCTGACGCTGCAGGAATACCGGTTGCTGCACACGTTCATCAGCCAGCCGCAGCGGGTCTTTACCCGGGAAGAGTTGCTCGCGCAGTGCTGGGACGCGCCGGAGCACCGCCTGGACCGCGCCATCGACACGCATATCAAGACCTTGCGCGCCAAACTGCACGCCGTCCGTCCTCAGGAAGACGCCATCCGCACCTTGCGCGGCATCGGTTATGCCTTGAATCCGCCGGCATGACGGTCAGGACCCGCATCCTGCTGATATTCCTGGTCACGCTGGGCAGCGGTTTTTTCGTGCTGGAGCGCTGGCTCAGTCTGGAACTGCGGCCGCGCTATTATCAATCGTTCGAAGAGCCGCTGGTGGATATGGCCAACATTCTGGCCGAAATCGCCAGCCAGGAATTCGACCAGGCCCCGCCGCGCTTTGACAGGCTGCAAGAAGCCCTGACCCGTGTTTATGCGCGACAGGTCAACGCCGACATTTACGGCCTGATAAAAAACGCCGTCGATATCCGCGTCTACATTACCGACCGGGCCGGCAAGGTGCTGTTCGATTCCTACCAGCTCGACGTCGGTAAGGATTTTGCCGTTTGGCGCGATGTGTCCAGAACCTTGCAAGGCCAATACGGCGCCCGCTCGTCGCCGAACGACCGGCGCATGCGCGGAATCGAACAGCGCGAGAGCAATTCCATCGCTTATATCGCCGCACCGGTTTACCGCGGCAATGACCTCGTCGGCGTGCTCAGCGTCGGCAAGCCCAAGGTCACCGTCTCGCATTTCATTATGGCCGCCCGCCAGGATCTGCTGTGGACGGTCCTGGGCGTCACCGTGCTGGTGATCGTCATCGCCACCATGCTTTATCTCTGGGTCAGCCGGCCGCTTTACCAGGCGGCCCGGTTCGCCGAACGCATCGCCGCGGGCGAACCGGTCGGCGCGCCCGATCTGGGCCGCAATGAAATCGGCACGGTCGTCAACGCCATCGACGCCATGCGCAAGGCTCTCGACGGCAAAAACTACATCGAAAAGTACACGCAGACCCTGGCGCATGAACTGAAAAGCCCGCTGACCTCCATCAGGGCGTCGGCGGAGTTGCTGCTGGAGGAGATGCCCGTCGCCCAGCGCCAGCGGTTCATTCAAAACATCCAGTCCGAAAACGACCGGGCGCTCAATCTCATACAGCGCCTGCTGGAACTGGCGGCGCTGGAAAACCGGCAAGGCTCGATCGAGACGCAAACGGTTGCGCTCGCCGAACTGCTCGCTGAAATCGGCGCTTCCCTGCAGGGCACGCTGGAGCAGCGCGCGATCGACCTGAGCATCGAGCATCCTATAGCGTTCAGCGTGCCGGGCGAGCGCTTTTTGATCCGTCAGGCCTTGTTCAATGTCATCGACAACGCCATCGATTTCTCGCCCGATGCCGGGCACATCCGTATCAGCGGCTACGCCGACGAGGACTGGCTGGTGGTGTCCATTCGCGACCATGGCGCCGGCATACCGGACTATGCCAGGGAACGCATTTTCGAGCGTTTTTATTCCCTGCCTCGGCCTGGCAATCGCGGGCGCAGTTCAGGGCTGGGTTTGAACTTCGTAAAGGAAGTAATGGAACTGCATCAGGGCCGGGTGGAGATGGTGTCGCATGCCAACGGCACGGAAGCGCGGCTCAGGTTTCCGCACAGAGGATGAGGCGCGGCCGTTAAATAACATTGTGGGGGCGACTTCAGTCGCCCTTACAGGATTGCCGAAACAACCGCAAGGTCCATTTCCAATTCCGGGATGAACCGTAGGGGCGGACCTGCGTGTCCGCCCTGTGCCCGGTGCACGACAGGTTACCGGGAAACCATTGGCCGAGGGGGAACCGTCGGGCAAGGGCGAACACATAGGTTCGCCCCTACAAAAATGGATCAGGGCTTGACCGCCGCCCTTGCCAGAGCCTTGAAACCGTAAGGTCCCGCTATATTAATGATCTACCTGCGGCTGGACGGGGCATATTGCCCCGTCCATAAAGTTTGACGTTGGTTAAGCATAGCTTCTGAGCTCAAACATTGCAGAAACATTAGGGACGGGGACCACAATCCCCGTCCCGCTTCAAAACAGTTTTCTCCGCATGTTCGTCAAGTCAGCTTGTCTACTGTGGCTGGCGTGTCGATAGGTTTCTGATATTCCATCGCTTTTTAGATCACTATTCTCCGACCGGTTTTCGCCGATGAGAATATCGCCTCCACGACCCGAATATCGCGCAGTCCTTCCTCGCCAGGCACCAGCAGAGGTTGGCCATGTAAAATAGCGAAGGCATCGTCATCCATTTGTCTGGCTTGCTGGCTGTCCAGGAAGGCGTCCAATGTTTTGCCATCGCTGGTTGATCCACGGATACCGCTGTACTTCTGGAAGGGCTCCAGCTGATACCAGCCTTTTTCGCAGTCCACGTGCAGGGAATTCATACTCGTAGCGAAGCTGGTCTTGCAATGCGCCTTGATGCCGCTTGGAAACTCGAGATCGAAGGTCATCGTTTCGTCCACATCCTTGAAAACTTCCGGGCGGTTCGTCGACTGTCGGGCGGTCACCGCGATCGGCTCTTTACCGCTGCAATAGCGCGCGGCCTGCAGCGAATAAACGCCCATGTCATACATAGCGCCGCCACCCATGCTCTTTTTCTGCCGCCAGTGGTCGGTTCGATTGTAGTAGAATCCGGCGGCGGCCGATATCGATTTTACCGGTCCATAGGCTCGCTCTTTGCCGAAGCGGATCACGGCCTGGGTATTGGGCTCATGCTGCATGCGATAGCCGATCGCCAGCTTGACCTTGTTATCCCGGCAGGCCTTGAGCATCGCTTCGCACTCCTTGACTGTCATGGCCATGGGCTTTTCACACCAGACATGCTTTCCGGCGTTGGCGGCGCGGATGACGTACTCCGCATGCATGGCATTGGGCAGCACGATATAGACGACATCGATATCCGGGTTGTCGGCGATCTTATCCATCGATTGATAGTCATAAATATTCCGGTCAGGAATGCCATAGCGCCGTTTCCACTGCTCGGCTTTGGCCGGTGTCCCGGTGACAATGCCGGCAAGATAACAGTACTTCGTGCGCTGCAGGGCCGGGGCCAGAAGGTGGGTGCTGTAGTGGCCCAGTCCCACCAGGGCGACGCCCAGGCGCTCCCTGGCAGGCCGGGCAAGGACATTGAGTGGTGGAAGCGCCAAAGCACTGGCGCCCAAAATCACTTGCTTGATGAATCTTCGACGGGCAGGCGTTTGTTGGTTCATAGAGTATCCTCAAAAAATAAAGCGGCACATACATACCTGTAGATTTTTCCTAAGGAACTACGAATAACGATTGAAAGGGAGTCACTCCGCTCCCGCCAGAAGCATAAATAGCCTTTTTGACTGAATGAAAGTATGAAAAAACTGGAAGCTTGTCAATTTTGCGGCAGAACCGCAAATATAACTTGCTACGCTTTAATCCCTGGCGCCACGCTTGGGAAAACCGACTGTCTGCGACAACAACACTTGTTGATCATGGGACAATTCCAGCGCGTCGGCAATGGCCGCACGGTCGATCCAGGCGCGAATGACCGTAGACAGGCCGCTGCTCGCGGAAAATAAATAGACATTCTGTGCAATGGCGCCCGCCGCCGCGGAAGCGTAGGATTCACGTTGCGTGACCGGTACCATCGCCATGCGCCTGTGATCGGCCACATAAACCAAATCCAACGGCGCTTCATCGACAAAGTCCTGATAACCCGTTATTCGTCTCAGATCCTGTTTCACCATAAGGTCGAGCGCTTGCCTGTGAGCGTCATACCAATAAGCGCCCTCAGGAAGTGCCACATAAACATCTATCTCTTGCGCATTCAAGGCCGAAGGCGCGGTACGCCCGCCATCGGGTCTGTTAACGCCATAAGCCGCCCAAAGCAAGTCGGAAAGTAGCTGCAATGGCAAAGCATCAGGCGCAAATTCGCGCGACGAGCAGCGATTGAGCAGCGCCTCCATCAGCGGAAGTCCTCCCGTTTTCTGAGGCGGGGGCAGCGCGATCGATTCTGTCGATTTCCCCCGAACGGGACCGGGGCGCAATTGTCCCATCATGCCCAAGACCAATTTAGTCAATGTTTTCACGGTCGATTCTCCGGACTTGTTGAAGTAAGAAGCGCAGGAGCGGTTATGCTTTTTTGAGCGCAATGAGCCTGAAAAATTGCATCAACGCCTGGATTTTTGCTCAATGAGAGGCTATTGAATTTAATCGTTTTATCAAATTCTTCAGCCGCGACTGCGGTTTCTTGACTGCCTGTCAATGGCAAATGAAGGTCTGAAAACTGCCGCTAGGCATCCATGTTTAAGCGCCGCCGCGCTCATTCATTCTGAAGTAAATATA
Source organism: Methylobacter marinus A45 (assembly GCF_000383855.1). Taxonomy (GTDB): domain Bacteria; phylum Pseudomonadota; class Gammaproteobacteria; order Methylococcales; family Methylomonadaceae; genus Methylobacter; species Methylobacter marinus. The sequence goes on along the minus strand of NZ_KB912877.1, from coordinate 2,094,887 downwards.
TATTAGGACCGTAGGTGCGATTAGCGCAGCGTAATCGCACCTACGGTCCTGCTAGCGTAGCGATATGCAGGACTTGAACAGAACACCGCGGAAAATTGTCCGAGTTAATTGCTTTTGTTAAGCGAATTCAGCGTCGCCATTTGCTCTTTAGCCAGCGCGTATAACTTACTACCGACTGCGTTTAAAGCTTTTATTCGAGCTTCTTTCTCGCCAACACGGTACTCGTCATACATATATGGCCTAAGGACCTTGTGCTCACCACCTCCTTCAACCACAGCATAAAGATATCCATTATCTATATCAAAAAGTGACGCTTCATAGATGGAATATGAGTCTCTATGATGTGCTGGAACAATCCACATACCAACTATTGTGAGATTTAAAATACTTAGTGGATTCATATATGTATCAGTTACTGTGCTGTCATTTAGGAACAAAATTGCATCGGCGCCTAAACGAGCCCCCGCCGTTCTAGAACCCTGAAGGAAACAGTTACTATCATCTTGATATCCGCAAGTTGGCTCAAGTGATTTTGGAACGATTTCGAGGCTTTTAACAAAACCTAGCTTCTTTAAATCATCGCTCCATTTTTCGATTACATCCCGTTCTTCTTGAGAAAGCGCCCCCCACCTGTTCGATGGCATTACTGCAATTTTTAATGGTATTCGCGCTTGTGGTTTAAGAGCTCTTATTTCTTCTATCGTTTTTGCATCGGAAAATTGGGTGGTAGGAATTCCTCCCTTTCCTCGCGCTAAACGTGCTGTCATATCAGTAGCGGCACATGCACTTAACAACCAGATACCCAGCAAAATACTTATAAACTTCATGACTACCTCTTACTTATTATTCGCATAACTATAACGTTAACCCGGATATTTCATGAAACCACAGAGTTCACGAAGAAAAACAGGGGTTACCATTTTTCTCCTTACAACGTCATGATTTTATTGAAAAACCGCGTAAACAACTGAATTTAAAAAACTTCATGTATTCCGTGTCGCCTAGAGGCGCCTACTTTTGGTCTTCGTGATGAAATATTCAGTTTAAGGAGTCCCCCCATGGCTTTCCACATTCGCCTTCAACAATAATAATTTGCCTTTATAAGTGCCGGCGACTAATTTGGATGTCTTGGGATCGATGGCCAAACCGTAAATGGGCTCATTTTCAACGCTGTACGTTCCAATCAGCGCTTTCTTGTTAATATCCCACATCTGAATGGTTCCGTTGTCTTCTCCGAGGGCAATGATGCCATTCTCTGAGAGACTGAGGGACCGTATCAAGTCGCTTGCTTCTATATCAAGCAATCTTTTAAAGGGTCTGAGCGAGTAGACGGTTACGCTGTCTTCCCGGCTTATTGCAAATATGGGCTCACGAGGGTGTGTAGCTATGAATCTAACACTATCCCAACCCGTTATTGTATGCACAGGTTTGTCTCCCGATATAGTCCAAACATAACAGTCACCATCGTGAGTGCATGCCACTATAAAATTATCGATGGCAGCCGCTGCGGTTATCCTGTCATCGGTTCTCCAAACCGTGCGGGTATCGTCGGTCAGATTTCTCATGATCACGGATTGCTCCCAATACCCTGCAGACAACACATGGTCGTTACCGTGGAATTGCAGTGCGCTCTGATCAACATGGGCAATCGGCTCTCCCAAGAGCTTATTGGCCGATGTGTCATATAAATAACCGCCATACGCTATGTATTTCGAATCTTGGCTGACGCTAGCCCGCTTTCCTCTCTCTGGAAACCTGTAACTGAAACGTTTCTTTAGATTTGAATCCCATAACTGCACGAAACTATCCCGATCGGCTACGAATATTTCATTACTATTGGGAATAAATCCTGCCTGCGCCAAGATTCCCTCGATCTCCAAGGATGTCACAGAGAAATCTTCGCTGTCGACGACATAAACCGCATCAGAATAAGGTGTGGCCAGTATGGATTTTCCGTCTCTGGAAAATTCTACCTTGACAAACGAGGTACTCGGAAACGCCTTGGAAAAAACAACATCGAGCAATTTTGGCTTCGCGTCTGATGCCGACCTGAGCGTGCACGCAACCATGAAACTCAATAAAATCAGAACAACCAGTCTTTTCATAAACCCGTCCTTAGCTGAGCCTTGCCGAGACATAACCATAAAAATAGTCCAGGAACTCGCCCACGGTGGCGTCTTTCCTGTTCTTGTTGACTGGGTAATCGGCTTGACCCCAGGTATACACTTTGAAATCGATTTTTTTGTCATACACAGTCTCGTCATCATCCACTTTGGCGCCTAGTGGCAGCCAACTGATTGCGGGGCAGCCATCGATCTGAATATCAGAGTTGAGTACGACCCAATGGTCGGCGGGCACATTGCCTTTAGGATAGCCCGAAAGTAAGTTGGCGCCGATCAATAGACAAATGACGTATCCGCTTTGCCGTTTCTGGTGCGCTTGAAGAAGTGTATACAGGTTCTTGTCGAAGATTAAATTGGTTCTGTTATAGACCTGTGTGTACCCGCTCTGTATGAACCATTCCTGTAAATGGTCGGGTAAAGTTATCCCGGCGAATTGGTCATCCACTGTTTGATAGTCGAAAACGGAATTTGTCGAGTCTCTGAGGCTCGCAAGCCCTATCCAGTCTATTTCTTCTATGTACTCTACTTTGTAGTTTTTGCAATCAGCGCCTGGCTTTACTCTTAAGTTGCCGATGGCGGCTTCTCCTTGTTCGTATAAATCAATGATGTATTTCACATAAACGTGCGGCTTATCCGATGCAATAACATACAGAAATGAAGCCGGACCACATAAACTGCTCTTTCCTTGATATATTTGGGATGGCTCTGTTACACGAACACGCAATTGGTCCACGACTTGTTTTCGTTCGCAACGAGAAAATGCGCCCACACCCTTACGGGCGGCGAATTCATTGATCATTTGATATGCAATACTATTGGCCATGGAAGTCCTTATTTGGTTGGCATTGTTAGAATAATATTTGAGTTGGACGCAGTCGGCTTGCCCACTGCAATTAGCTGGTTGTAGTCAGGTGTAATCTCCTTGCATTCGCGATAAAAAAGTTCGTAGTCCGTTACTGAAATTGTATAAGTGCTGGATGACACAATGTCACCGATGAAAAAGGGGATGCTACCCATTTTCCTTATCTTGGCCGCCCTATTTGCTGATATTGCAATAGCCTTTCCCGCAGGACAGACCTTTTTCCATGTTCCGCCGCCGCACGTCCAAGTGCCTGTAGCACAACAGGCGGTCGCCTGCCAGACCATAGCCTGGACATCTCATAAAACCACAGAGAGCACAGAGGACACGGAGAAAATCAAGGTACAGGACTCATGCAAGCCTGTGGGGGCGACTTCAGTCGCCCATTCAAATAAAAGGCGACTGAAGTCGCCCCCACAGGTTTTAACACCGCTTGTTCCGGCGGTTGAACAGGAGTCCTGAGGTATTGTATTTTTTCCGTCACGTCATGAATACATCTCAAAGCATAGATAAGCATTTGAACTTCAAAGACTATGTTTCATCGATTTCTGTTCCAGACGCAATTCTACCGCCTTTATCCTTGGAGGCGTTCGTGTTCTTCGTGGTGAAATCTTCAGGCTAATGCAGCCCTCGACCATCGATAAGCTTCCGCCTTCGATACCGTTCGGTTCACTCTGAGTATGAGTCAAGTGTAGTTGACAACTCGCTAAAAGAGAAGCACCTCCCTTTATCGAAGGAATATGACCTGGCCTTCTGCCGCATCGATAGCCCAGCCCGGTCCCTGCTCGTAGAATCGTCTCTAGCGGCTCAAGTCAGCAACACCGAACGTCACCGCACTCATTCGCTGTTCCATGATTTCATCGTATGCGCCCGGCAGCATTTGTAGAGGCGACTTTAGTCGCCTTGGGCGAATACCCTAAAAGGCACAAGTGAATTCGCCCCTACATCGAGCACGGTATTAACCCCCACACACATTCCCCTTCAAAACCACATGTTCATCGCATAAAAGCCCCGCATTCGGTTTTTATACTCGTTTCATCTTAAACCACAGATGACGAGGAAAGACCATGTTCAAACACTTATCAATTATCATCCTGCTGTTCTGCATCGCCGCCGGCAGCCATGCACAGCCCGCTTGCGACGACTGCGCCGAAAGCCTGGCTCCCAGACTATGGATACCGGACGGTGACCCCGCTACCGATGTGCTGCCGTTAAAGGCCAGCCATGCCGATATCCGCATCAATGGCCCGATTGCCGAGGTGACCGTCAGCCAGCATTACCGCAATGACGGCCAGCGCGCGATCAATGCCCGCTACGTGTTTCCGGGTTCCACGCATGCCGCCGTGCATGGCCTGACCATGAAAATCGGCGAACGTATCGTCAAGGCCAAAATCGAGGAAAAACAGCAGGCCAAACAGTTGTTCGCCCAGGCGCGGCAGGAGGGCAAGCGCGCCGCGCTGATGACCCAACAGCGCCCGAACGTGTTCATGATGGATGTCGCCAACATCATGCCGGGCGACGACGTGGAACTGACGCTCACCTACAGCGAGCTGCTGGTTCCCGAACAAGGCGTTTACGAGCTGGTGTATCCGACCGTGGTCGGGCCGCGCTATGGCAGCGACCCGTTGCAGACGGCGCGCGATGCCGCCTGGATCGCCAACCCTTACGCCAAGGATGCCAATGGCCGTAACCCGGCGGCGACCGAAACCCGCATCAATCTGGCCATCGACAGCCCGATCGCCATCAAGGATCTGCAATCGGTTCAGCATAAAATCGAAACCCGCTGGCAAAGCGACAAGTCGGCGACGGTCAGTCTGGCCGGTTCCGAAACACAGCCTGGCAACCGGGATTTCATTTTGCGCTTTCGCCTGCAGGACGAGCAGATCGTCTCCGGCCTGATGACCTACAGCCAGGGCGCGGACAACTATTTTCTGATGATGGCCGAACCGCCCGCCCGCGTGCAATCCGAACAGATCATGAACCGTGAATACCTGTTCGTGGTGGACGTGTCCGGGTCGATGTTCGGTTTTCCGCTCGATACCGCCAAACAGCTGATGACCAAACTGCTGAGCGCGCTGAAGCCGACCGAATCCTTCAATATCCTGTTTTTTGCCGGCGATGCCAGCGTCTTGTCGCCGGAGCCTTTAACGGCAACCCCCGAACATATCCGGCAGGCGCTCGCCATGATGTCGGGCTATAACGGCGGAGGCGGCACGGAATTGATCAACGCCCTGACCCAGGCTTATGCCATGCCGCGCAAAGCCGATGTGGCGCGCAGTCTGGTGATAGTCACGGACGGCTATGTGAACGCCGAGCGCGAGGCTTACACGCTGATCGCCGACCATCTCAACAACAGCAACCTGTTTGCTTTCGGCATCGGCAGTTCGGTGAACCGGCATCTGATCGAATCCATGGCCAAAGCCGGCGCCGGCGAGCCGTTCATCGTCACCGGCGAACAGGAAGTGGACGCGGTCAGCACACGCTTTCGCCGCATTATCGAAGCGCCGTTGCTGAGCAACATCGCCGTGACCGGCAAGGATGTCGAGCTTTATGACCTGGAACCCAAGCACATCCCGCTGATGCTGGCCGAGCGGCCCATCGTGATTTTCGGCAAATACCGCGCAACAAGCGATCAGGCCGCCATTGAATTGCAGGGCCAAAGCGCGAACGGCACCTATCACGTCGTGATGCCGCTGGCGGAGGCAAGCCGTGACAGCCGCGCCAGGCTGCTGCCCGTTCTGTGGGCGAGAAACCGGCTGACGCGCCTGGCGGATAGGGCGGGCAACGATATGGCATTGAATCGCGACGAAATCATCAAGCTGGGCCTGGATTATTCTTTGCTGACGCCCTACACCGCTTTCATTGCCGTGGATGAAGTGGTCGCCAATGCGGCCAGACAGGCCGAAGACGTGCATCAGCCTTTGCCGCTGCCGCAAGGCGTTTCCGAATACGCGCTGGCCGCGCGGCCCATGCCGGAACCGGAATTCTACTGGCTGATGGCCATGCTCATGGCGTTAATCGCCGCCAAGCGCCTGCGCAAGGGCCAAGATCATGTTTAACGGCCAGTTGAAAATATCCAACCGTGCGGCGGTCAATGGAGGATTGACCGCCCTGATGGTCATCGGCATAAAACACTATTACAGCGTGGCCAACGCCGATGAACTGCAATGGCTGTTATATCCCCTGGTCCTGTTGCTGGAACTGCTCAGCCCGCTGTCCTTTGAACCTTTGGCTAACGGCGAATGGCTGGACAGGGAGCATCATATCCGCATCGTCAAGGCGTGTGCGGGAGGCAATTTTTTCATTATCTCGCTGCTCGGTTGCTTATGGTTGCTGCCGGACCGGCTCCACCCGCTGGGCCGCATCGTTTCGGCGCTTTTGGCGGCCTGGCTGACCACCTTGTGCGCCAACAGCCTGCGGATTGTGTTCAGCGTTTATGCCGGTGACGCGCTGTCCGATGCGCTCAGTCTGTCGGCGGAAGACAGCCATCGCCTTATCGGCATTCTGAGTTATTTTTTAAGTATCTGCCTGCAGCTGAGCCTGGACCGGCACCGCGATTGGTACGCATCCATGGTTATTGCGGCATTGCTGTATCTGACCGTCACGCTGCTGATGCCGCTGCTGCGCGGCTGGGTTGACGGCCGCAATACCCTGAATCTGTCCTACCTGATCTGGATAACCGGCATTCCTTTGGGCTTGCTGGCATTGGCTTATGGCGTGAAAAGCGGCGGACTTGCCGTTCGGGCGGCGGGTTTATTTCGGAAACATTTCCTGTCTGTCTCCGTCATAGTTACACCTGAGAACTCGGGAGCAAGACTCATGGACGCGCCCGAATCCGCCTCGAAGCATGTAAAAACGCGCCGGCCGGCCGGAAAAGGCCCGAAACCAACCGGTATTGGCTGTTATCACTGACCCGGAGGAATATCTCATGACTGAAATCCACGGCTGGGCCACGCACGGTCCCAGGCAGAAACTCGAACCATTCAGCTATGAACCGGGGCCGCTCGGTCCGGAAGAGGTGGAAATCGCCGTCGAATATTGCGGCCTCTGCCATTCCGACCTGTCGATCATCAATGACGAATGGGGCATGTCCCAGTATCCGGTCATTCCGGGGCATGAGGTGGCCGGGAAAGTCGTGGCCCTGGGCGATCACGCCAAGGGCCTGCATATCGGACAGCGGGTCGGGGTCGGCTGGAACGCCGGCAGCTGCATGCATTGCCATGAATGCATGACCGGCAACCACAATCTGTGTGCCGAGGCCATGCCGACCATCGTCGGGCACCAGGGCGGTTTTGCCGACCGGGTCCGGGCGCACTGGGCCTGGACCATTCCGCTGCCGGATACGCTCGATTTGTCATCCGCCGGACCGCTGCTGTGCGGCGGCATCACGGTGTTCTCGCCGCTGTTGACCTTCGGCGTCAAGCCCACCGACCGCGTCGGCGTTATCGGCATCGGCGGTCTGGGCCATATGGGCCTCGGATTTGCCAATGCCTGGGGCTGCGAAGTGACGGCATTCACGTCGCACGCATCCAAGGCCGAGGAGGCGCGCGGTTTCGGCGCTCATCACGTGGTCTCGAGCCGCGACAGCGAGGCCATGCGGAACATCGCGGGGTCGCTGGATATGCTGATCGTGACCGTCAATGCGCCGCTGGACTGGGCGGCGCTGTTGAAAACGCTGAAGCCTAACGGTCGTCTGCATATCGTGGGCGCCGTGCTCGAACCGATGCCGATTCCGGCCATCGATCTGATTTTCGGGCAAAAAAGCGTCTCAGGCTCGCCGAACGGCGACCCCATGAAAATAGCGACGATGCTGGAGTTTGCCGCGCGCCATGGCATCGCTCCGCAGGTCGAGCATTTTCCGATGAGCCAGGTCAACGAGGCGCTTGAGCATCTGGCGGCAGGCAAGGCGCGTTACCGTATCGTGCTGGATCCGGATTTCGCCTGACAGAATGGTTATTGAGCGCGCGTCTACACATGATGTTAAGCGGCCTGGCCGCTCTCGACCAGGCCGCGAGCCTGATAAGACCGGAGGCGGTTTAAGACGCTGGACAAACCGACTTCGGCTGCTGGAGATGAGTCAGCAAGCGGTTCAGAACAGCCGCGTCACTGGCCAGCGCAAAATGATCCACGCCCGCATTGTCATTCAGCTCAAAATGGTAGCAGGGCATGTTCTGCCAGACTTGGATCGCATCATTGGTAAGGTCTTCCTGATTGCCGTCCCCGTCACGAATGAACAGGGGCGCGGTATCGAAATCAACCACCTGCCCGACCGACAGGTCCGGGAGCCCCAGCCCCACCAGCGTATCGAGTCCGGAACCTTTTTCGGCATAGACATCGACGTTCGGGAAGTTCTGCGGCTCATTGAACTTGACCAAGCCGATGTAGGCGGCGGCCAGGTCTTGCGACAAGGGCAGATTGGCATCCTCGAACAGTTGCTGGTGATCCTCAGGCGTGTACGATATATCCCCGATCTGCAACACGGTTTCCTGATCACCGAATACCGCCGGATCGGCGGAACTCATATAACTGGACGGATGGGTCTGGTACATGGCGGCGCTGCTGGCCGCATTCGCGGCGTCCGTGGGGAAGGTGAAGTCAATGATGTTCAGGCCGGTAAAATACACGGAATACAGGAGCCCCTGTCCGGGCCAGTTGCCGGCCAGCGGCGTGAAGCCGTGGATGAACCGGTTCTTCCATTCCTGGGTCGTGTGCGTGAGCAGGTACTGTATGTACAGGGGGCCGTTGGAGTGCCCGACCAGGTGCACGGGCGTGTTGTGGTTCTGATGGTAGGTTTCCTCGATCAGTTCCTTGGTTTTCTCCAGGAAACTGCCGATATCCGGCGTCAGCCTGGAATCATAGCCGGCCACGCGAATATTGTGGTTGCGCACATAGCCGTGCGATTCCAGAAACGCGTACAGAGGCTCGTAGAAAGGCGCGCTCTCGGTATCGCCGTAGTGTTTTATCTTGACCTTGACGCCCGGCTGGTTGGAGAAGCGCGACACCATCGGCAAACTCTTGTCCGGATCGACCACCAGCGTCAGCAGTCTGTCCCGGCAGACCTGACTGAATTCGGTGCCGGGGTTGGGGTTGGGGAACCAGTCTTCGAAACTGCCGGATGCCGGACAGTCGGGGACTGCCGTCTGCTTATGGACTTTCACTTCGAGCGTGGTCAGGTGGAAGGCGGGGAACACGACGACCGGCGTGCGCACATCGACCGGGGCCGACACCGATGCCGCGGACATGAGCATACCTGCGACAAAGAAGGGTACAGATGTTTTTTTCATAAAGCGTTCCTTGTGTGTATGTGAAATGATCCGATCGGAAAATTCAACTAAGGCCGATGAATCTTGCGGTTATACGCCGAAGCACACCGGAGTCTCTTGCCGATGAAGCTGCAGCCCATTGAAATCCAGCATTTTCCGGGGTACGGATCTTTTCCAGGCGGAGGTTTTGCAGTGGCGCGGCTGAATAGGCAGGATTCGAACCTTGGCGCTGACCGTTTTATAAATTTTTTTGCCAGCTGTCATTCCCGATCGGCGCAACTTATACGCTAGTTTTTTGCAGTTGGCAATAAGCTCAAACTCTGCCTTTAAATGCCGTTTGACAGCCTCAATATGAGCTGTCCGGAAGCGTAAATATTTTGCTCGGCATCCCCATGAGAACCGCCCGGTGGGAGAATCTGAAGCCGATTTTTTCCAACACCCGAACTGATGCGACATTGTCGGGGTGCGTGAAAGCCATCAAGTCTGTTAAGCCAAGCTCATGAACGCCATGTTGCAGCCAGGCTGATGCCGCTTCGGTGGCCAGTCCCTTGTTCCAGTAATCCGGCAACAGCCGGTATCCCGGTTCAAAGCGCCGGCACTCGGAACAATACATGAGGCCTGAATCGCCGATGGGCTTGCCGGTGCCGCGCTCAAGAATCATCCATTTCGCAAAGCCGTATTGCGCCTGATGCTCAAGATAGCGCCGTATTCTGTCAAGGGTGGCGGTAACTGATTCATCAGGCCCGAAAGGCGTGAATTTCATTACCTCAGGGTCGCCGAACCAGGCAAAGGTCTCCATTGCATGGCCTGCCGAAAAAGGCCTGAGGATAGTTCGAGGTGTTTGAAGCTCGGTTATTTGCATGCAATTACCTTTTATAAACCCGTGTAGAACAACCCTGTATTCCCGCTGGACGGCCCTGATATCAGTGACGATACGAATAGCAATCATGCCGGGAAAGTGAATAATGTAGCCGCTGTAAATAGTCTGACATATGTGTAGTTCCCAGGTTTGAAAGCGCCCGTTGTCAGCCGACCTTGTTCAAGGCGCCGAGCAGGCGCCATGCCGCGCGGAGCCCGCCAAGCGCTTTGGCGTTAATGATTTTTTATTGAACCGCTAGCCCGGCCGGAGCGCGCTGTTGATCTTAAGCGCCGGCTTGTTAAAAACAAGACGGGAAAGAATCGGCACCACTGTCATGTTAGGAGTAAAACACGATGCAAAAAATCACTCCATTCTTGTGGTTCAATGGCGAAGCCGAAGAGGCGATGAATTTTTATACCTCTATTTTCAAACATTCAAAAGTCGGCAGCATTACCCGTTATGTCGAAGAAGGGAGTGAACAGAACGGCATGGTACTGTCCGCGATATTCCAGCTTGAGGGCCAGGAATTTATTGCCTTGAACAGCGATCCGCAACTGGCCTTGCCGCCGGCCCTGTCGTTCTTTGTAAATTGCGAGACCCAGGAAGAAGTGGATGAATTATGGGAGAAACTCTCGGAGGGGGGAGAAAAACAAAAATGCGGCTGGCTTATAGACAAATACGGCGTATCGTGGCAAATCATCCCCTCGATTCTAAGAGAAATGCTGCATGACAGCGATACTGTAAAATCGAAAAGAGTCATAAAGGCAATGCTGCAGATGGATAAAATCGACATAGAGGATCTAAAGCAGGCCTACGACCCGTATTGAATTCGGTTGCGAAAGAAGCGCTGGCCGGACAGAAAATCCATTAAACCGGCAACCCTGCGCTTGGCTAGGCCGCTTCGCCACTTCTCCGGGCGCGTCCCAATGGTCTTAATCCTCGCTCGGCAACCGTCGCGACTTATTTTTTCTCCGATTAAAAAAATCGGCTTCAACCGTATCCGTTCGAAGTCGGAGCCGACCGAACCGTCCCGCTAAAATTAAAGCTTGCCCAAGCGCAGGCTTGCCTTAATAATTCTGTGAATTTGGTCACACAATTAAGTATGAACATGCCAGTCACCGAAATCAAACCAGAACCCCGATCGCTTGAAGAGTGGACGGCCATGCTGCGTGATCGGGACATGCCGATCTTTTCGAATACCGTGCGGAGCGTCAACAATATTATCGGCGACGATAAAAAAGGCGTGATGGAACTGGCGTCGGTGATATTGCAGGACCCGAACCTCACCACTCAATTGCTAAAGTTAAGCAACAGCATTTATTACAATGCCTCCCGGCAGAAAATGGCTACCGTTTCGCGGGCCATCGTGCTGCTCGGCACCGAAGTGCTGCGCGAACTCACCCTGGCTTGCTCCTTTCTTGAAGCCATTCTGTCGCCGACCAACCAACGCCGGGCCAACGAGGAAATCGCCCAGGCCATCCACGCGGCCGTGCATGCCAAAGCCCTCGCGATCGCCACGCATGACCGGTCGCCGGAAGAAGTGTTCGTTGCCGCCTTGCTGCACAATATCGGCAACATATCCTTTTGGTGTTTTTGCGGCGCCAAAGGCGACCTGATCCAGGCACTGGTCAAAGACGGCTCCAGCCAACAGGCGGCGGAGAAGCAGGTGTTGGGTTTCACGTTGGCGGATCTGGGCGGTTCGCTGAGCAAAGCCTGGAACCTGGGAGGCCTGATCGAAGAGTCGATCAGGAAAAACCAGGGCGCGGTCAATCCGCACGTGGGCCTGGTCCACCTGGGCTATGAAGTGGTCGAGGCGTTACGGGAAGGCCCCGACACGAAGCAATACGGCGCGTGCCTGGAAAAAATCGCCGCCGTCACCAAGCAGCCGAAACAAGCCGTCAGGGAAGCCCTGCAAAAAAACACCGAAGCCGCAGCCGGCATTGCCCGCCATTTCGGTGCCCATGAAGCCTCGGACCTGATCCGCAAGGAAGCCGGACAGCCATCCGAACCCGAAACGGCCGAGGCAGCACCCATGACCGACAGGAAACAATTGCAATTCCAGATTCTGCAGGATATCACCTCGATACTCAGCGGCCGGATCGACATCAACCTGTTGCTGGAAACCGTGCTGGAAGGCATCCAGCGCGGCATCGGCATGGACCGGACCCTCTTCGCGCTGCTGACCACGGACAAACTGGCGCTGCGCGAGAAAGTGTCGCTGGGATGGCGCAAGGACAGCTATACGCAAAAGCTGGTGTTCAATCTCGCCAAGATACCGCCCAACCTGTTTTTCCAGGCCCTTTCCAATCACGACGGCTGCTGGCTGAACCCGGAACAGGACGCTGCCTTGTTTACCGCCGGCGACACCAAACTGGTCGGCAAGAACCCGTGCTTCTTGATGCCGGTCTGCGCCGGCGACAAGCCGATCGGCCTGATATACTGCGACCGCGCCTACAATCATCAGGCCCTGAGCGAAGACGATTTCAGAGCCTTCAGGCATTTCGTGCAGCAGGCCAATATCGGGCTGTCGCTTTATCGATTGCAGGGGCGGGAAGGATAAACAAACGCTCAAGCATGGTAGGGTACGAGAGTGTGAAAGTATTTAGCCACGAACGCCTCTAAGGACAGGAAATGATCCCGTCATTTCTCTGCATTCACCCCATCCATGGGGATTATGGTGGCGGTAGAATTGCCTCTGGACTAACGGTCAACCGCCTGCCAATGCGAGGCCAGCTTGCTTGCCGGTTTTACGCTCATGCGCTGACCCGTGTCCTGAAGCGTGTCTTTCGGCATGATTTTGTACGCGCGTTGCCGAATGGCATGGCGTCGCTCCACCGTCTCATCGACATAAAGCAGCAACAGGCGTCCGACCTGCTGGGTTTACTGACGGCATTGCACCTGCTCGGCAGCATAAAACTGCTTCGCGCCGGAGCAGCTTTCGTCCTCTAACTGTTTCATGTGGAAAGCCATCGCATCGACCGGATTATCCGTAAACTGCCGGTAGCGTTGCCAGGCTTAACATAACAAGTAAAGATGGGGCTGTTCAGGCCTTAAGCTACGCAAGTCGTGGACAGTATAGAAATTCGCCAAGCTTGCATAGTAAAAGCGAGTTCTGCTGCGAGACGTCCAACTTGGGCAGCAACGCCTTGGTAATCCTAGTACTCAGTCAATTTAATTATGACGGTTAAATTGTAGGTGCGAATTCATTCGCACTATTCACACGCTATGGATACTCCGCAAATTTTACTCGTCAGAACAAGGCTGACTGAGTACTAGTTGCAAAACGCAATAAACCTGGGCATGAAATCCGGCAGGCCGTACAATGCATACAGTTCGGCCTCCGACAAAACTGTCAATCTCTCACTTTTGGCGATCATCGCGTATATTTTTGGATTGAGAATGTATTCCGATGAAATACGCCACCTATTCCGAATTGAAGACCGCTTACCGGTTTACTGATCACTTTATGATGATGTTAAGGAACGTGAATTTTATAACTCCCGCAACTGACTTGTCTTTCTGTCCCTCTTCGGCGTTGCGCAAACAGTTACATAGCTTGCTATGCGCCTGTTTGCGCGCCTTGAATATGAACAGAAATCCTGCCTCAATTGCGGGTCTTAATTCATTCCCGTTCCTAAGAATCGTTATGGAGGTAAGATGCTTTGAATTTTTGTGTAGCCGGCAGTTGTCCGTTTTTAAGATGCATCAGGATCCCAAATCAGGCGGACAATATCGGTCAGATCAACATTCTTATCGACCGGACAATGAGGACAGTCCTTACGATTTGGGCGATTCGGACAATCACTGCATTGCCGGATCAGCATGTCGGCCCGCTCCAAATCCCGTTCCAGTTGTTCCAGATCTTCCAGCAGGCCGTGAATCCGGTGACGCAAGTCGTCCAGCAACGGTTGCATGGCTGCTGAGGCCGCTTTCCCCGAGCTGCATTCCTGGCGGGTGCACGCAAGCCGCTTTAGGAACTCCAGATCGATTCCGCACCGCCCCAGGCGTAGCGCGATAGCCATACGCTTCTTGTCTTTAGGGCCATAGAGACGCGTACCGCCTGGCGTACGGTCAGGAACAATGACGCCTAATTCTTCATACAAGCGTATGGTCCTAGGGGTTGTTCCTAGTTCATCAGCCAATTCACCGATTTTAAGGAAATCACGCTGTTCTTTCGGAGGTAGACGCATTACAAAATATGACCATTAGGAAAAATAAGAGTATCGAAAAGAGGTAGATTTAGTCGGGAAAATTTATGTTTTCTTAATAAAATTATTTCACAAAATATGCCCTATGAGTCAATATTTTCAATTAAATTCCTGTTCGGGCACAGGGGGACAAAACAGGGAGCAAACTTTGGGGCGCAACGCCATTTCAGCAATGCCTCGCTTTTTGAAGAGGCCGCAGATTTGGCCATGTTTACTTGATATTTGACCAAACGATCACGTTCCAATTCTGCGGCACGGTGACTTGCTGACTGAATAGGGCTTGTATAGAAAACTAAGACTTGGCGACCAAATCCAGAAACTTTTCAAACTCGCCTTCCCGCATATGATGGGAATCTTCAGGATTCGGATACGAGCCTGAGCGGGCCGCTTCATAATACTTGCTGTAGGCATCTTTCATGTTTTGCCAGACATTTCCGAAGGGGTTGCGCTTGGGCGGCGTAGGAAAAGCCGAGCAGCCGATAATATCGGAGGAAACGTGAAAAATGCCGTGCGCATAGGGGCCGGAACCCAGGCTTGCGACCGGCACCGGCAGATTTTCGTAACACCACTTGGCCAACTCTTCTGACGCGTGCTCCAGCAATACCGTGCTGATACCGGCATCAATGCAACTCTTGATGAGCTTGACAATGTCAGCGGCATCTTCCGCCGTGCGTCCCCTCGGTAAATAACTGCCTACCTGAGACCAACGTTCGCCTTGAACGCCGAAATGCCCGATGACCGGTATGCCCGCCCCGACGATAGCTTCAACCATCTTGACGGTTTTGTGATGAGGCTCGATATGCACCCCATCCGCACCGCGTCGTTGAATTTCCGAGGCATTGCGCACGGCATCCGCTTCGGATACGCAAGCGGTTGTATTGGGCATATTGCAACAAATAAAGGGAGTTGATGCGCCTCGCAGCACCGCCTCCAGAAAGTAGAGCTGTTCCTGAAAGTCCACAGTATTCATGCTCTTATGCCCAAACAGCGCCATGGGGCCGGGACTGCCCACGCACAAAAGATCCATGCCAAGTTCTTCCGCCATGATGGCGCTGGGCGTTTCATGGCATTCCATGCCGACAATCTTCTCGCCTCTTGCGATCTTATCGCCCAAGGTTTTGATGGTGACCTTTTTTCGTTGTGTGTTCATGTTAATGCTCCTCCGTTGTGTTGATATTGGAATCACGTCTTGGACGCGCTAACATAATATTACGTCAACGTTATATTATGAAATAAAAAAATAGTATATTATGGATATTTAAAAAACTAAAAACTTACATTAACGTAAAATAATGGTAGAGAAATATTTATCCCTAACCTACAAAATCACGATGCGAACGACTTGGAAGCGCCCAACGACACTGAAGTAGCCACAAGGCTCAGATCGATACTTTCGGGGTTCAGTATCGAAATAACGACACGGGAAGCGTCAAAGATCGACGATTTTCGCCATTACCTGGGAGCAGGGACGGAGGTCTACATCGTGTCTACGCCAAGCACGCAACCTGAAGAAGTTGTGGCCCTGGCAAAGCGCTTAAGAGACGAAGATATGGTGCCAGTCCCGCATATCGCGGCACGTGCGATACCCCGTGAAGATAAATTGAATCGTTGGTTAGAAAATTTAAATCGGCAAGCAGAGATCAGAGCGGCGCTGGTGATTGCCGGGGGAAACTACGATCCGCCGTTGGGACCTTACAGTTCCTCTATGAGTTTGGTTAAGAGTGGAATTTTGCAACGCCATGGGATCTTCGATCTGCGCTTTGCCGGTCATCCGGAAGGACACCCGATAGTCGGCAGTACCGATCTCATGAATGCATTACTGGAAAAACAGGAGTACGGGGAGAGCAGGCAACTGTCTGTGTCTTTGGTTACCCAGTTTTTCTTCGACTTTGCGCCGGTAGCCGAATGGGCTCAACAGCTGAGTCGATCAGGCATCCGCCTTCCGATCAAGGTTGGCTTGCACGGTATATCGACCCTATCCGGTTTGATCAAGCAAGCCCGCTTCTGCGGGGTCGGTGCCTCCATAGACACGCTGGCAAGACATCCGGCTAAAATGTTTAGACTTGCCGCCGTAGCCGCTCCTGACAACCTTGTTATAGCCATGGTTAAGCATTCTATGACTGCAGAACAAACCCATTTTTCCGGTTGCCATCTTTTTTCCTTGGGCAACTTCGAAAAATCCGCGCGATGGGCTTCGGCTATTGCCGGTGGCAGCTTTGAGCTTGACGGCAAAGGAACCATAAAACTTCACGCAGACCTATGATCAGGCAATACAGGCGTGTTTAATTTTTTCAGAGGGCATATTGGCTGTGACTATCTCCAGAAATCAATGGTCGAATTGGCTGAATCTTCACCGGTTAAGCCGGCAAAATGGCACTTATGGCCGCTCATTCCGCGTCGCAATGATTGTAGGGACCGTCCTAAACCTGATCAACCAACCGGATGCCATGGTAAGTCTGGTTTTTCTCGATTTTCATAGCATCCAACGAACCCATGTGGTAAAGGCAGTATTGACTTACATAGTCCCATTTCTGGTGGCGACTTATGGCGCAATGACGGCACTTGCTTGCAATCGGAACATGACAATCCGTCCCTATAAAAAGACTGCAGTAAATCATCTTCAATTAACAATAACACTTAAAAGGTAAAACACATGTTAATTCCTACCGAATCCATAGGCAGCATACCCCGTCCACCTCAATTGTTAGATGCACTCCGTGAATTTCGGGAGGGACGGCTTTCGCGCGAGCGCCTGGACACCTATTACGACGCAGCATTACGGGACACTATCGAGCGTTTCGAGCAGACCGGATCGCCTGTAGTTTCCGATGGCGAACAGACCAAACCCAGTTTTGCCACGTATCCGTTGCACGGTCTAAGCAATATTGCTCATGATGGTATGGTAATAACTTTCGCCGATGGCCATACGCGGCAATTGCCAAAGCTTACCTCCGGACCATTCCGTTACGGCGTTCATGCAGGCGATTACGTCCGTGCCGCCAAACGCTACACAAAGTTGCCGGTAAAACAGGCCGTCATTTCGGCTTCGGCGCTTAGCCTCCTCTACCCGCCAGAGGGCTTGGCCGGCTACTCGCAGGAGGCTTTCATAGATGACTTAATCAAGGAAACCGTGGCGGATATTCGCAGTTGTCTGACTCAGGGCGCACACCATGTTCAGATTGACTTCACCGAAGGCCGCTTGTCGGTCAAGATCGACCCGTCCAAACAGTTGCTCCGGCAATTTATCGATTTGAACAATCGGGTATTAGAACATTTCACTTTAGAAGAACGCCAGTTGATCGGCGTACATACTTGTCCAGGCGGCGACCACGACTCTACCCATAGCGCCGACGTTGATTATGCCGATCTTTTGCCCGATCTGTTTCAGCTCAAGGCCGGTAATTTTTACATGCAATTGGCCAGTGAAAAGAACCCGGATCGGGTATTGGCAGTTGTCCGAGACAATATTCGCCCCAATCAGAGAGTGTATGTCGGCGTTATTGACGTGCTTAATCCGGAGGTGGAAGAGCCGGAACTGGTGCGTGATAGTATTTTGCAAGCCGCCGAATACATCCCGATAAATCAACTTGGCAGTACCGATGACTGCGGATTTTCCCCTTTTGAAGATGACCGATCTACGGGGCGAGATACAGCGTTTGCGAAAATCGAAGCAAGAGTCATCGGCACGAAACTGGCCGCATCGGCGCTCAAATTCGGATCGTAATGATAATGGCGAATCCGTCGAAAAAACGATTCAGGCTAACATCGGGTACAGCCGACATACAAGTAAAAAAATGGGCATGGAATAAATCAGGAAATTGTAGGTGCTATGCCCTATGGGTACTTGTGTCCTTCAGGGTATTCGCACCTACACCGGAAATCCATCCGCGCACTTGAGGAAGTTATTTTATACGCGTTCCTAACAGATCATCCTGCATTGAGTCCCCTCTGCGCCTTGGTTATACAAAGATCAATTCCGATGACTATTTATCGCCTGAGAGCCGATTCAAATACAAATATCGAATAGCCATGCACCAGGGTTTTCATGAACAGTTTCAACAGCAGCATCGGCGCTTTTACCGATCCGTATTCCACAGCCTTAGCGACGATGGAATGCTTTTGAGTGACCTGATAGCCGCAGCGGCAGAATAACTCGGCGGGATTGGGCAAGGTAAACCTGAAATCGGCGCCCAATCTGCCCAGTTTTTGCTGCAGGGTGAGGCTGTATTTGTTGAAAAACTTTTCCGTCATGAGGTCGCAGATCAGTTTATGCGCCGGAAACAGCCGATGTAAGGTTTGCAGGGTTTGCCTGACGGCATCCTCGTGCAGATAGATAAAAACACCTTCTATGACGACGATGACGGGCTCATCGGTGGAAAACGCCTGCAGTCTCGCTTCCAGCGATTCGGTTTCAAAATCGATCGCGATGCGTTGCAGCCGATTCTTGCATGCTTCAACCGGCAGTCGCTCGTTTTTATAGGCGATGATTTGCGGCTCATCCAGTTCGAGCCATACACCGCCGTCTAGCCGATAGGCACGACTGTCAAAGCCGGCGCCGATCAGCACAATCCTCAAATCGGGATTATCAACCAGCGCCTGCCGTATGCAGTCGTCGATAATCCGATGCCGCGCCACATTGCCGGCGTTGGGATTGGTTTCCTCCTGGAAATCGGAAAAAATCCTCATCCCGGCCTCATCCATAAAAACTTTGGCATACGTGTCTTGGCAAACCGGGTTCGCCGTTTCGGCATCTTGCATGCGAACGCCGCAGCAATAAAAAGCGGTATTGGATATCGGTTTCATAACGTCCTTTTTGAGATAGAGAGAAAATGCCTGGTCGATTTTTGCTGATCCACAGCCAGCGGCATACTTGTGGACAGTACGCCGGATAGCGGGTGCCAAAGCGCTTGCGCGGCAAGGGAGGTTATAAGGCCAGGGACATAAAACGCCCCGACTGCCTGAAAAAAAATGGCAGCCGTTGCCGCTCATCATCCGCGCTAGATTAAAGTTTAAGCACTTTCTGAATCGGGATCAATCCGGCATTCGCCCTTGGAAATATTCGCTAAATCCGCCCATCGGGCGCTTTTCGCGCAATATTGCGTGAAATCACCCAGTTTGGTGCGTGAAATACCATAGTTTAAGTGCCACACTCAGGATGAAAGCCGCGTCGGCGCTGGTTTTCCGCAGGCAAAACCATTAATACGCTGCAGGTTGCATGCCAATTGTAGAGACATTTTGCCGCGCGTCATCATGTCGCATTTTCAACGGGTTGCGGGATAAATACACTAACCGCGACTCTTGTATGCGCTCTTTATGAGAATCAGAGTTACTCTATCCTTCCTCTCAAATGCGGACGAAATGTCCGCATTCTTTTTCGGCTCAATTGAGTCCGGGCTGAATTATTAAGGAGTGTTATGACTTTTTCCGATAATCCGAATTTTCTATTTCCTAAAGACCTTGATCTGGAGAACAAGCTGTTTTTGCCCACATCGAGACTCTTTTCGCAATTGAACCTGCAATTGCAGGCGCTCTATCAGGATATCCGCGCGGCCTTGATCGATTTCCATGCATCGATGGCGTCATCGGCCAGACAATTGTACGACCAGCCGGGCCCGACGCTGACGACCTGGTACGATCAGGCGGCCAAGCGCTCCGATGAACTTTACGCACGGATGACCGAAGAGCTGTTGCCGCAAGCCGAGGCGTCCTACCAACAGCTTGTGGCCGATGTGAGCGATGCGGGACGGGAAACTCAGCTTTATCTGCAAAATTTCCTGGAAAACCCCGAAGCGGTTGCGGCGGAAGCCATCGCGCCTGTCATGGCATATCTCGATGCGGCGACCGAAGCCACCGAACAGGCCTTGCTAAACAGTTTTTATGCCCTGAGCGACCTGTTCAACCTATTTATGGAACAGCCTACCGAAACCCTGGAATCCACGTATTATTACCTGATGTCGGAACTGCTGGACCTTTATTCTCAGGCCGTCTATTCATTACTGATGCAAATATAGCGGCCTGCGTGTTCAGCCTCGCGTATTTTTAGCGCAACCCCCGCGAAGTTCACGATCCCAACCAAGCGTCAGACCTTACGCCAACTGCGGGGGCGACTGCCGGCAGCAGGTGCTTGACGTGAAGTCGTCCCCCGCAGGTGATAAAATCGCCTCCCCTTGCCGGACTTTCTCCCTTCCCCTGCCGGCGTCAAAAGACCAATGAGCCAAATCGAAGGTTGATCTTCGGGTTATTGATCATGCGCAATCAATGCAATTAAACAGATTGCAACCGATGAAAGCCGCTAGTCCCCCTTACAATATTTGTTTTATTATGGATCGTATTGCGCTAGACTTTAGTTTCGAATCGATACAATAATTAAAAACGGCCATAGGGGTGTAGTATGAAACATAAGACGCTTAGCTTGCTGAGCCTGTTGTTATTCAGCTTGATAGGGTTCAGCTGTATCGGGTTTGCCAGCACGGAAACGCCCGATTTTAAACAACTCAAGAAAAACTATTATGACGCGCACCCGGGCAAGGGGTCGCACGCCGATTACTGGGAACCGATTCCCATCCAGAAGTACTGGAACCCCAAGGACTTTTACAAGCCGCCCACAACCATTAAGGGCGAATTCGGCCGCAACGACTGTGTCAGTTGTCACGAAGCCGCCACGCCGGGCGCCTTTCATGCCTGGAAAAACAGCGTCCACAGTGATCTGGCCGCGATTCGAAACCTGTCGGACAGCGATGTGCGCGCCTACAAGAAAGAAAAGCTGGCGCAAGTCGAAGCCAACCTGGTCAAACAGGGCTTGCTTGAAGAAGGCCAGCAACTCGATCAGGTCGGCTGTATCGATTGCCACGGCGGCGTCGGCAAGGAATCCATCAACCACGCCGAGAACCTGGTGATGCCCGACCGCGCCGCCTGCGGCTCTTGCCATTTGAATGAATTCGCCGAAGCGGAATCGGAAAGAGACCAGGAATGGCCGCAACAACAGTGGGGCAAAGGCCATCCTTCCCATGCGGTCGACTGGGAAGCGAACGTCGAAAACACCGTCTGGGCGGCCATGCCCCAGCGGGAAGTGGCGCAAGGCTGTGATATGTGTCATTACCAGCAAAACAAATGCGACGGCTGCCATACCCGCCACAGTTTCTCCGTCGCCGAGGCCCGGCAGCCGGAAGCCTGCTCCACCTGTCACAATGGCGTGGACCACAACGAGTTTGAAAACTTCATGATGTCCAAGCACGGCACCCAGTACCAGACGCAGGGTAAAGCAAAATGGAACTTCGAAGTCCCGCTGAAAGACGCCATCACCAAGGGCGGCTACACGGCGCCGACCTGCCAGGTCTGCCACTTCGAATACAAGGGCGAATATTCCCACAATCTGGTGCGCAAAGTCCGTTGGGCATTCAACCCGACGCCCGCTATCGCCGACAACCTCGGCCATCCCTGGTTTGAAGACCGAAAAAAGGCCTGGATCGACACCTGCAGCCTGTGCCATTCGGCCAGCTTCGCCAAGGCTTACCTGGACGCTGCCGACAAAGGCACTATTCAGGGACTGGCCGTGGAGCAGGAAGCCAAGAAAGTGGTCAACAAGCTTTATGATGACGGTCTCTTGGTCGGCCAGAAAACCAACCGCCCCAACCCGCCGGCCCCGGAAAAAGACGCACCGGGCGGTTTCTTCCAGTTGTTCTGGGCCAAGGGCAACAACCCCAGCCACGTGGAACGCATCCATGCCGACATGTGGGAACATGACCTGATCAAGCACTATAAAGGCATTTTCCACGCCAATCCCGGCGGCTTCACCTACACCGAAGGCTGGTCGGAACTGCTGAAGGACTATACCGAAATCATGGACGAAGACACGCGCCTGCGTGAAGCGGCAGGTCAAACGGCCGCGGCAGCCTCGCCCGCCTCAGCCAGCAAAAAAGACGAAGGCGGCAACAGCCTGTTCATCAGCGGCGTGGTGCTGATCGTGTTCGGTCTGGGCGTGGCTTATCTGGTTCTGAAACCCGGCCGGATTAAAAAACCGGAGGATAAGGTCGACGAACAGGACAGTGAACAAGCGTGATGTCGCGGAAAATAAGGAACGGGCTGCTGCTGTCGCTCAGTGTCGTGCTGCTGGCAACGGGCAGCGCGATACTGTACCGGCAACTGGCATCCTCGACGGATGGAGGCGGCGGCGATCAGCTCAGCGTCCGCCATGCGCCGGAAACGCCAGCCGATGTGCAAGGCCGTTTCCCTGCACAGTCGATCGACCGCTATACCTTCAGCCAGGACGGCAAGGACCTGTTCAACCTGCTGCTTGCCCGGTATCAAGACGATGAAGGCCGCCAGCAGGGCGCGGTGCTGTTCCCGAAGGACGCGCAGGCGATTGCTTCCAGTCCGACCGGGTTGCGGCACGATATCTGGCAGTCCGCCGCCGACATCATTGCTCGCAAGGCGCCGCGGGATGCCCTGTTCCTGAGTTGGTGGGACGACGGCCAGCGCATTCATTACCTGAGCGGCAAGGAGGCCTGGCTGCGCGAGCCGTCCGACCAGACCTTTGCCCATAATCCGGTGTGGAAAGCATTGCAGGACAGGTTGCCCGCGGCCTCGGACGGGGGGCGCACGCGCCTGGCGCAAATGGCGCGCTGGCTGACCATGGACAGCGACAAAGCCCTGGCCGAGATCGGCGCGCATTTTGGCGCGTCGCGGCCTGTCTATCTGCTGGTCAACAATGATCTGCTGCTGTATCTGGCCGAGTTCACCGCTTACGGCGGCACGCCCTTATCGCTGAACTCAAAAAATATCCCGGCGGGCAACGACCTGCACGGAGACATCAGACAGGTCAAGCGTTGGGCTTATGAAACCGGCGGGGGCAATTATCTGGCGCAGAAAGAAGGCAGTTATTACCGTGTCTGGTCCACGCCCGATGCGCAAGCCAAAAATACCTTGCTGGTCAGGCTGCTGCCGTTCGTCGATTCGCTGAAGCAGTTGCCGGAAGGTGTCAGTCTGGTCTACCAGAGCCATTGGGGCGGGTTTTTGTCCGTGTATAAAATCGATACCCCGCCAGCACGTTAAAATGCAAAACGCGGGCGGAGCTGACCGCTTTCAAGCATTTCGTGACGGCGCGGTTGAGAGTTTAAAACTGTCGCCTTAGCGAAATCGTTTTGCTTGGGAACGTGAATAAAATAACTTCCTCAAGTGTGCGGATGAATTTCTGGTGTAGGTGCGGATTTATTTATGCCCTATGGGTACTTGTGAATTCGCACCTACAATTCCCTGATTTATTCCATGCCCATTACTAAGGCAAATCCACACTACGTCTCATCCGCCATACAGCCATGATCCGATTTTGATTCTGCAAACGATCAATGAACGGTTGATGCAGGACAGCGCGGCCGCTCAGCAAGAAATTCTGGATCGCTTCAAGGAAGAGATGGAAGCCATCGCCCATCGCTGGGGCGATGACGCCAAAAACAAGGCTGAAAGGACGCTCAACGCAGCTCTGACAGCCAGCCGTGAAGCAATGATGACAACCATGCATGACTGTGCAATAGCGGCGCCAGAGTCGTTGCGCTGCGAAGTGGAATCAACTACAACCTGGCTCGCTTCCTCGATCCGTGAATCGCGGCGTGTCGCTACCATGAACTTGATAGCTGCCAGCATGACGATTTTTGCAGCAGGACTTGTTCTTTGGGTCTTGGGGTAAGGTGACCATGAATCCACAAATTATCGTAGATAATCCGGTAAATGGCACCGCCTTTGATCATATAGTCAGATAGCAGCAAACCGCCATTTCAAGCAGCCAATTAATATTGCGGAGCATTGCGGTTCTAAGACTCCGTTTGTGGTGGATTGCCAAGGCAAATCCATCATACGATTCATCCGCCATATGGCCATTACAAGTTATGGGTTAAGCCAATTTTTAAGCCATTGATTATTTTCTAAATGTGGGGCAATAGAATAGGTAATATTCAAAAAGCTTTCCAGAAATTCAGACAACATATTTTTTAATTCCAAAGCATTTATTGTTTCATTGCTTGGATCAGGTTGCCAATTGGTCTGGCTAATGCAAGTTAATTTGTAGAAATCGCCATTCGGCTCTAATAAAAGCCTTCTCTCAATACCTTGTTCATAGAACTCAATTTCAGTTAAATTGCCAAGGGAAATTTGTTTTATTACGTTCGGCAATTGTTCTAAAAATACAGGCAAATCTGCATAGACTGTAACCGGCCAATATTCTTGACCGAACCCTGAAATTAAAAATTTGCACTTGTTTTCAATAAAATTACATATATCATTTAATATCGAACGAACATCGTCTAGCTCTGGGCTGTAAGATTTCGCTAGCATACGTTCATTCTTATTTAAATTATTCAGCGTTAGTTCTAGTAACATTTCTTATATTAGGGGATTGGATAAGCTGTACGTATTCCATCGGGTCCAGGAACTATAGTGGCTCGCGTTGCATTTACAATCGAACCATCCGGCATAACAACTTGCCCTAGCCCTTCCGGTATTTGGACAGATGCAGGGCCATCAACTCCAGTTTTAGTATCATTTAAAAACTCGGCTGCTTTTTCATTATCTTTCCATTGCCCTTGTGGATTACCTGTTCCTCTTGCTCTGTCAGCGAGTCTATCTGTGTTTTTTGCACCTGCCCCATGTGTATTAAAAGTATGTCCAAATTGCTTTACACTTTTCCAATTTACAGACTTGACGACTTTAGTAATTCCAGCCGTTATAGCCGCAATACCTTTAATTTGTGGTAGTGGGCAATTCTCCAAAAAATCTTCTGCTGCATTACCAGGCAAGTAATCAGCTTCCGATTCTGGTACACACTTGCCGCGCTGCCCTTTAGATTTCCAGGCTTGACCTTCAGGACATAACCCATCCGGATCGATTAAATTAAGCGGGTTATTCGCAACATAAATGTAAGTATTCAACCCACCCGCCAGCCCAATGGGGTCGCTCTGGCTATACCGCCCGGTCCGCGGATCATAATCGCGAAAGACATTGTAATGCAATCCGGTCTCGGCATCGTAATACTGGCCTGGAAAGCGCAGATTGAACACGAACGTGCCCAAGCCGAACGGGTTCTGGTCCGGCAGGCTGGCGCCGAACGCTTCCGATTCCCAGGTCCATACCACCTTGTTGTCGCTGGACCGGCTGATCTGCCGTGGTGTGCCCAGCGGATCAGCATGGATATAGTAAACGTCAACGGTAGCGCTGGCTGGCACGGTCGGTCTCAACACCGCCAGCGGCAAGTCGCCCAGCCAGACGATCTCCTGGAGCAGCTGGCCCGAGGCGTTGTATTCGCCGGCCAGATGGCCCTGTTCGTCATAAAAGTAGCGCGTGAAGGGGCCGCCGATGACATTCTTTTTGACCCGCTGGCCGAGCGCATTATAGCCGTAGCTGACGACCCCGATGACGCTGGTGCGCCGCCCTTCCGGGTTATAGCTGTAACTGTGAGTGCCATCGCTGACCAGCAGGCCCATCTTGTCGTAGCTGTAACTGACGGCCTGGGCACCGCTCTGGCTTTGCAGCCGGTTGTTGCTAGCGCTGATGTTGTAGTTGTAAGTTGTGGCGTTGTCCAGGATTTTGCTGGTGCGGTTGCCGTTCAGATCGTAGCTGTAGTCGATGCGGCTCTGGGCCGGTTCGCCCCGCTCGCTGCCGGTCAGGCGGTCCAGCCCGTCATAGTCGTGCTGCTGGTTCAGGCCGGGATTGCTGTCATCGGTCATTTGGATGAGCCGTCCGGCCGCATCGTAACCATAGTGGCGGCTGTTAGGCAGCTGGGCGGCATTGAATCCCAGGCTGGCGAGCACAGGGCGCCCGACCAGGTCGTAGAAGCGCTCGTGCTGCTGGCCATTGCCCCAGGTCCAGCCGTTAATCTGACCATCCGGTTCGTACCCGATCTGGCTGATCAGCGTCTGGCCGTTGACCGTGATCGCGTCGATCTTGCCGTTCAGCCAGACGTAGCCGATGGTCTGGCCGCTCGGCGTGACCGTCTGTTCCCATTGGCCCTGTGTATTGTAGCTGTAGCTGGCAGTCAGCGTATTCATGCTGACCGATTGAGTCTTGCTGGTAATGCGGCCATGACTGTCGTAGCTGTAGCTGACAGTGTCGTAGTTGTTGGCCAGGCTGCACAGCCGGCCGATGCCGTTGAGGCAGTTGTCCCAGCTGTAGGTGACGGTCTGGGAGTCATAAACAGCCTGGGTGATGCGGTTGAGGCTGTCGTAACTGTAGACGGCGGTCTTGTTGCGGGCATTGGTGCGGGTTTTGACGTTGCCGGCGGCGTCATAGGTAAAACTGGTGGTGCCGGTATCGGGGCTGATCTGGCTGGTCAGATTACCGAGGCTGTCGCCCTGATATTGGGTAGTGAGATTGCGCGGATCGGTGACGCTGGTGAGCTGGCCCAAGCTGTCATAGCCGATATCGATCTGTCCCTGGGTGCTACCGACGACGGTCGGATGCGGCTCCAGCTGGCGCACCGGCTGATCCAGGGGGTCATGCTGGTACTGGCGGATGCGTCCGAGCGGATCGGTGGACTTGATCAGGTTGCCGTTGGGATCGTATTCATACGTATTGACCGCCGGCGCCGCGTTCGCGGCGCTGATGAACTGCACCGGCAGCGGTAGGCTGGTCAGGATCGAGGCCAGTGTTAAAAAGAAAATTCTTGCCGTTAAGTTCATTAGGGAAACTCCTTATTCCGGTAATACCAGGTTTTGCAGACGCGACAAGGCGTCGTAGACACGGCTTTGGCTGCGGGCCAGCTGGCCTGTGGGATCACGCACGTCCTCCTGGACCCGGTTGCCCATGGCGTCAAGAGTATAAGTAACAGTATTACCCAGCTGGTCTTTAACCTCGGTCAGGCGGTGGGCGTCGTCATAGCTGTAAGCCAGATAGGCGCCATCAGGGCCAGTGACTCGAGTGATCAGACTGGCCGGATCATAGCTGTAAGTGGTCGTTTCATCGCCGACCGTCAGGGATGTGAGGCGCTGGCGGGCGTCGTAAACCAGGGTCGTGACCAGACCGTTCGGGTCGGTCAGTTCTTCCGGCTGACCGTGGGCATTGTAGCGGCCGATCTGCGTGACATAGCCCAGGGCATCGGTGATTTGTTTGAGCTGGCCGCGGCAGCCGAAGTGGCCGCCCGCACAGGCGGCATCGTCCGGGTAATAGTCATAGGTCGTGACATCGGACACGTCCGTGCGCGGGCCGTCTTCGACTTTGCTCAGCAGGTTGCCGGCGGCCGCATAGGTATAGGTGGTCGCCCAGCTGCGCGTCTGCAGGCTATTCAGGTCCTTGAAACTTTTCAGCGTGACTTGGCCTTTGTCGTCGTAGTTGTAGCGGGTCTCCAGGCCCGGTTCGGTGAGCTTGACCGGCAGGCGGAAAGTCGGATGCCAGTCGATACTGGTTTTACGTTCGCTGCTATTGGCCGCAGGCGTGTAAGCCGCCAGATCGGCCGGACAGCTTGAACCGGGCGCCAGGCCTTCGACCCGGACGGTTTCCAGTTGCACTTTATTGCTGGTTCCACCATTGATTGGGTTTGTGCCATTGCACGTGGCTGGAGAAGGGCCTTGGTTTTTCTTGGTTGCTGCAGGAGTGGGATCATAAAAGATCACCCGCGTATCAGAAGCACTGCATCCTGCTACGCTACCTGTCACTACTAAGGAACGGGCATAAAATAACTTCCTCAAGTGTGCGGATGAATTTCTGGTGTAGGTGCGGATTTATTTATGCCCTATGGGTACTTGTGCCCTTCAGGGTATCCGCACAGTGCGAATAAATTCGCACCTACAATTCCCTGATTTATGCCATGCCCATTACTTAGTGCTTATCCGTAAATAATATTCGGTTGGTTTTGTAGTTTGATCTTACGAAAAACGATGACAGCGGCAGCCAGCATCAACAGCCCTAGATAACTCCGATCCATTTTCTCATAGCGGACCAATATTTTCCGGAACCGATTGAACCAGGAGTGACAGACTTCAACCACCCAACGTTTCGGCTTGAACTCAGGGTTCTTGGCTTTTTCTTCAATCTCTTCACCTCGAGGCCGAATATGGGGAATATAGTTTCTATCCCGCACATCCTGTTTTGCCTGTTCACCGATATAAGCCGCATCCAGGCAAAGATGTTGTTTTTTACTGTCTTCGCCATCCGGACGATCGATGATAATGCCATCCAAGGTTGCCGCCAGCAGTTTGACATCATGGGTATTGGCGCCGCTGATAACGATAGAGAGCGGCACACCTTTCTGATCCGTCAGAAGACTGCGCTTGCTGCCTTTTTTCCCCCGATCCGTCAGGTTTCTGCCAACAGATTCCAATGCCAAAGGCGCTTTCACCATCGCCCCATCAAGGCTCTGCCATTCCCAGGCAATGTCTTCCATTTCATCGTATTCCAGCAGACCCTTTTGCCATAACTGCTCAAATAAACCGGCGGCCTCCCAGTCAAGAAAATACTGATGAACCGAACTGCTGCTCCCGAATTCACTTTTCGGCAGGGCTTTCCATTGACAACCCGTTCGTAACACATACAAGATCCCTTCAAAAACTTTCCTGGGTGCCTGCGACTTTCTTCCGCCTCCGGCTTTGCGCTGATAGGTTTTGCTGGGATCTCGCTGCGGCTTGGGTATCAACGGCTCTACACGTGCACAGAAATCATCGGAAACTTTCCAACTGGCTAATCTTTTCAAACTATTACGATTTTTTACGCGTTAAAAAATCGTAATTCTTCCATACACAAATTCCTTTTAGCAATTTATTTACGGATAAGTTCTTAGGATACGGTGAACGAGGTGAACCGCGTCATTCGCGATTGATGCGTCAACTATCCTGACACAGGGGTACCCGAAACAGGGCGGACACACAGGTCCGCCCCTACAATGCATCCGTACGATACAGGCGCCCCTTTTGACCTGTATGAGCCATTGTTGCGCGCGAACCGCCAGGGCATTGCCCTGCGGGCCCGCGACGAAACTCTCAAGCTAAAAACAGGTCATGACATCATTGCCTGGAGAGTCGGATGTACAGAATCGGTTTTGCCGCCGTCAGAATCAGGATGAGTGTGAAACTTTTCAGCCGCGGGACCACAAAACCACGGACGATTGCGCATGCCTCATTGCGCCTTACCCCGATGCCATGCCCACCATGCCACTCCACTATTTAATCTCACCCTATGACGAAACCGCCTTCAACCACCGTGGATCTGGTCCGGCAATACGGCGGCCCTGTGTCGCACGCCGCCCTGGATCCTTCACGCAGCCTCTTTCGCACGCCTGCCGTCGACGGGCTGATCAACTATTTGCCCGTGTGGCGGTGCGCTGTCGTACAGGGCGATCCGGTCTGCGCGCCGGAGCACAAAATCCGCCTGGCAGACGCCTTTGCCGATTATTGCGCCGGCAAGGGCTGGTCGATCGTGTACGTCGCGGCAACGGCCGATTTGCAACCCTATGCCCGTGAGCACGGATATGCCTCGATGGAGTTTGCCAGCTTACTGATAACCGATCCCCGGAACGATCCCGAGGCCGGCCCGCGGGCCCGCCATCTGCGCCAGCACCTCAACCATGCGCGGCGGACGGGCCTGGCTGTGCGCGAGTATCAGGGAGAACCTGATGCGCAACTGGAAGCACGGGTGCGGACGATGTGCGAGGCATGGCGGAATGACCGTTATGGGCCGCAGATGCATCTTGGCCGACCCCGGCTATTCGATGACAGAGAGGGCAGGCGCTGGTTCATTGCCGAGCGGGAAGGCAAGGCGGCTGGCTTTCTCTCCATGCAACAGATCGGTTATGCCGAGTGCCGACACCTGATCAATCTGGTGTTTTCCGCGCCTGACGCCCCGCTCTATACCAACGAACTTATGATCGTCACAGCCCTGCGGGCGTTGCGCGAAGAAGGCATCGCTTCGGTCTGCCTGGGAATTGGGCCGCTGGAGGCGCTGGGGCGCATCAAGGGTTGCCCGCCCCACACCGAATGGCTGTCGCGCAAGTTTTACCGCTTGTTTGCCATCAAGCT
Source organism: Methylobacter marinus A45 (assembly GCF_000383855.1). Classification (GTDB taxonomy): domain Bacteria; phylum Pseudomonadota; class Gammaproteobacteria; order Methylococcales; family Methylomonadaceae; genus Methylobacter; species Methylobacter marinus. Next base: position 2,064,583 of record NZ_KB912877.1, on the reverse strand, counting down.
CATGCACCAGCACGGCAAGACTTTGTTTTGGGAAAAATTCCGGATAACGCGAAGAGAACCTTTATACCTGCTGTTCCAATCGCCCCGTATCGGATTCAGGGCACTTTACGCCCTATCCCGGTCCCTTCATTTTCCGTGAACGGATCAGCCTGCGCCACGCGAATAGTGTCCTGGCCGGGCTTCAGCATCGGCGGGACAGGCCAGCCCTGAAGATGCTGGAGGAAAAACCCGACCGTCGCGCGCCTTGCCGTGACGCGTACCTGGCGCGAATCCGCCGTACCGCTACGGCAAATGCCGTAGCCGAAGCGGTCTGGCTCATCCAGCATCTGCACATGGTCGGCATCCCGCAGGGTCAGTTCGACGGTTCCGGCCGGCGCCCGCTCGAAGAAACGCAGATAATTCGTCGCCCGCGGTGCGCAAACGCTCGATGCGCGCCAGGCCAGTTCCGCGCCGATCAGCAGTAACGGGGACTTCAAGCGGGCCAGCGGGCCGTGCACCACCGAGACGTTGCCGTTGTCGTCGGGATCGATGGCCACTACGCCGGCAAAACCGCCGTATTGCGCGGCAGCAAGCACGGCATCCTTGCCGCCCATGGAATGGCCGGCGATGCCGATTTTGCCCGGATCAACCCCCTGGGTCCGGACCAGCCAATCGGCGATTACCTTCGCATCATGAGCCAGTTCGAGATCGCTTCTGAAAAGCGAATACCAACTGCGCACGGCCACGACAAAGCCACGGGAGGCGAGCGCGCGGGCATAACTTTCATACTGGTCGTCGGTCGCCATGCGGCCGGGCAGGAAGACAACAGCAGGCGCCGGCGTCTGCACACGATAGGATTTGTACAACACGACCTCCAGTCTTTCGCCCCGATGCTGCACTTCGACCTGTGTAGAGCCAACCTGTTGCCGGCCGGGACCCGCCAAATCGCCTTCCGGCATGCCTGCCGCATCGGTCGCAAGCGTATCGAGTGGGAGTTGCGTCCAGAAGTCATTGCAGCTGATGGTCAACAAAAGCAGGCTGGCGGCGAGCAGCAAGTGGAAAAATAAGCGATATTGGCGCATTGTGAGTGAGTCTTTACAAATAGCTGACCGGGAACATGCTGCGCGGATTGGACTGATGCTGTCAACCCCGCATTTCAAACCATGTTGAGCGGGCTATAGCGCCCGCTTTTGGCGGAAACGGCCGCAGGGTATGGCGCGAAACCTGCCGGCGCCGCGCCATCGTGAATTTTTGAAAAGGTATGCGGTGCATACCCTACGGCTTCGTGTGCTTCGGAGTTAATCAATAAATCCGCTGATCAAACCCGCGCCAAATCCGCATTATGCTCGACGACGTACATGAACCGCACCAGCGTCTCGCGCTCGGCGTGATCCTTGAACCAGCCGTTCTCGGCCATGCGCGCCTCGCACAGGAAAGCGTTGCCTTCGACGGCAAACTCGGGCTGGAGCGTCCGTGAGAATTCGTAATTTTTCAGCCAGTGATTGCGGATGTTCGCCGTGAAATCATGCTGTACATAACGGAACGACAGCGACTGCAACGCTTCATCCATGCGCGTATGACCGGGCAGCAGGATAGTATCGGGATCATCCTCTTCCCTGGCCTGAAACGCCGCGATGATCATGCGCCCGCCGGGTTTCAGCCTGGCGTTGAGCTTAGCCAGCGTCTTGCCGTAATCGCCCATGAAGTAAATCGAATCGATGGCCAGGATGACGTCGTAATCGCCGCCGGGCAACTCGTCCTGGATCAGATCCACGCAGCGGAAATTCAGCGTCGCGGCTTTATCCCGGGTTCTGGCCTGCGCCTGGGCGATGGCAGCGTCCGCATAATCGAGGCCCAGAATGCGGCAGCCCGACTTGTCGTGCAGGTGCTCGGTGATGTGGCCGTTCGAGCAGCCGACTTCCAGCACGTTCTCGCCGGACTTGAGCAGCGAGGCCAGAAAATCCATCTCCTCGACATCCATCATGCCGTGCTGGCACAGATCCCTGCCATACACGGCCTCGCAGAAGCGCGCATGCGCCGGGCTTTCCGCCGCGCGCCGGAAATATTCGTTATACCAGGCCTTGGAGAACATCTCCGCCTGCCCCATGTCGGCCGTGTGGTTCATCAATTCGTTCATACTCTGTTCCATACTTGCCTTGTACCTCTATCAGTTTTAAAAAATTACTCTTTTCTAATATTTAAAATAAACGTCGTCCCGTATCCGGCCAAGCTCAGAATGCGGGCCTTGTCCCAAGCTTTAGAATTGGAAAAACGGCCATTCGGGATCGAGCCCGAGCAGGATCTGCCCGACCGACTCCAGCTTGCTCGCGTTCGTAAAACCGTGCTGGGTGATGACGTGAACGTCGCGGAAATGCCGCTCAAAGGCATATTCCTCGCGGATGCCCGAAGCGCCGGCGATCTCATGGACCAGGCTTACGGCCTGAGCGCATTCGAGCGTGGCATGGGTCATGGCCAACTGCAGTTTGCCTTTGAGTTTAACAGTGATGGGCCGGCCGGCGACGGCTTCCTGCCAGGCTTCCTCAAAGGCCTCGAAGAAATACGCGCGGCTGGCGCCCAGCTTGGCTTCGGCCTGAGCGAGCCGCGTTTGCACGACGCCGTAATCCTTGAGGGTTTTGGTGCCGAAGGCCGGCGTCTTGTTGATGATGAGCGCTACTGCTTCATCGATGGCCGCGCGCGCGATGCCGAGCGCCGGCGCCACCAGGGCCGCGATCGCCGGCCAGACCGTCAGCCGGTAAAGCGGTCCTTCATAAGCGCTGCCGGGCTTCTCCAACGGTCCCCACGGCGCGGCCCAATGCTCGGGGATGAACGCGTCCCGCATCTCGACATCATGGCTGCCGCTGCCGCGCATGCCCATGGTGTTCCAGTTGTCGACAATCTCGGCCTCGGAAGCGGGCACCGCGATCAGCCGCATCTCGGGCACGCCGTTGGCATCCACGCGCAGCCTGTCGCCGTCATGGATCTGGGCGAAGCCGATAAAGGCCGTGGCGTGATGCGCGCCGCTCACGAATGACGTGCGCCCCGAGATCCGATAACCGCCCGCGACCGGAACGGCCTTGCGCGCGGGATTGAAGGCGCCGACCGGAACCGCGTCGGCATGGAAAATCTCCTGTGCGGCCCGGTCGCCGAACCAGGGCGCGAACATGTCGTGGGCGACGGCGATCTGCAGGTTCCAGCCCGCGGCGCTGTCGATGCGCGAGACTTCCTCGATAATGCGGAGGCCTGAGATCGGATCGAGCTCGAAGCCGCCGAGCACCTTCGGCCGCCACAACCGGTAAAGCCCCGCCTGGTGCATCGCCCTGGCTACGGGCGTGGCCAGTTTTCGCTCTCGTTCGGCTTCCGGGGCGTGCTGCCGGATAATCGGCTCGATTTCTCGGACGGCTCTAAGAAGGGTATCGGATGTGGACATGAAAGTCTCCTGTAACATCATTATCGAATTCAGGCGCCTGAATATGCCGCCTGTCGAAGCCGGATTATAATATAAAAACCATAATCAATTTATGGAATTCTTATATGCTTCGCATAACAATGCACTGACAGACCCAGTCGGAATATCAGGATTTGGCCGTCAATCATGTCCCTGTTTAAGCATAGGATGTATCGACGACAGGAGGCGCACTTGTGCCCTTTAGGGTATCGTTCACCAGCGATGCGCTTCACGTTCGCTCAGCACATCCTATGCAAAATGCCAATTTCAGGAAGTCATTTTCAGCCAAATCATGAGTGACCCGCTGAGGTCACGCACAAGCGGTTTTTATCCCGCTCGCCGCTATTGCGGATATTCGGAGGACAGGCATGTCTGCCTTGCCGGCGCGAATGAATTCGCGAACCCGATCCGGATAGATATCCCTCGCCCAGCCGCCCCGGTTGCTGACTATAAGCGGCAGTCAGTTCTTGATGACGCCGCAAGCTATTCTCGCGCCGCCACCGCCGAGCGGCTCGGGAATATCGGAATAATTGTCGCTGCCGGCATGAATGATCAGCGCGCGGTTTTTAACGTCTTTCAGCTTGAGACGAGGCGCCAATACGGGATACGTTGACTTACCGTCAGGGTCGACGACCAGAACCGGAAGATCGCCGAGATGACCGTCTCCCCAAGGGGTGTCATGGCGCTTGCTGCCTTCGGGATCGTAATGTCCGCCGGCGGCAAGCCCGGCCACGGGTTTGCCGTCTTTATCCTCCGGCAGGCAGCTTGGATGCTCGTGCACGTGGAAGCCATGGGCTCCGGCCGGCAGATTTTCCAGCGTCGGTGTAAATACCAAGCCATAAGGGCTATCGGCAATACTGACGGCACCGATGCGTTTGCCAATGCCGCGCTCGCTGATCAAGTCCATGGGTACGACAAGTTCCACGGCGGATACCGAACCCGCCACGAGGCAGCTCAACAGAAAATACCTGGATGAATGGCGCATGTTGTACTCCTGATGATGGTTAGGATTACAGGTTTGAAGCGGGCGGCTATTATTTAGTTTCACATAATTTACACGCCGGCCTTTTATTTCGGACCATGCTGAGGCCCGGCCGCCCGTTTCACGGCAGCGCCTGCATCCTGAATGACTGTTGCGGCCCCGTGCCTTACAATGCCCGCTCCAAAACAATCTTCAGGACGGATTCAAACAATGACATCTCCGGCAACACACTGGGTAAAAGAAAGCCCATTCGGGATCTGGTTTCTTAATACGGACATGTGGCAGCAACGCGTGCTGAAACGCGCGCTCGATGAGCTGGACAGCTTATTGCCAGCCGACCGGCCCGGCTATGCCGCCATACTGGATATCGGCTGCGGACGCGGCCATGCGTTCAGGATGCTCGACCAGCGCTTCCATCCGGCCGGTATCTGCGCCATTGAGATCGATGAGGCGCTGATCGGCGATGCCGTCCGACAGGCTGAACACTGCAGCAGTCCGGTTACCGTCACGGTCGGCAATGCCGAAGCCCTGCCTTATCCCGACCAGGCATTCGACATGGTCTTCTGCCATCAAAGTTTTCACCATATCGTGCAACATGAGAAAGCTATCGCCGAGTTCTACCGCGTGCTCAAACCCGGTGGCACGTTGTTGTTCGCCGAATCGTGCCGGAAGTTCATTCATTCCTTTTTGATACGCCTGCTGTTTAGGCATCCGATGCACGTGCAGAAAACGTCCGATGAATACATCGCGCTGATCCGGCAGGCCGGCTTCAAGGTCGACCGGAACGCGATATCGACGCCGTATCTGTGGTGGAGCCGACCCGATGTCGGCGCGCTGGAGTGGTTCGGCTTCGGCGTGCCCGAAAACCGCGAGGAAACCTTGTTGAATCTGGTGGCGGTAAAGGGGCTTTAGCGCTGGCTAAAGCCCCTGATCCGGCGCTTATTCCTGCGTGTCGTTGATCAGATCGTAAGTGATATTCGGATTGAAGCCCATGGGCCAGTAGATGGCGGCCGCCGGCGGCCAGAAGATGGAGACGGTGCGGAACTTGGTTCTCAGCTTGCCTTCCTTGATGGTCTTGCCGTCCTGTTCCAGGCGGTAAGGAATGCCGCCGCCGGGCGGCATGCCCGCCGCGGTCCAGAAGAACGGCTTGGTCGTGGCTTCGCCGTTGGCATTGATTTTCAAAGGCTCCGGCCGTTTGTAAACATACAGCTCGGATCCTTCCGGCACCTTGAAATGCCCCGTTGTCGTACAGCCCGTCATGGCCGCCGCCAACGCCAAAACCCCACACACTTTTCTTATCATTGTTATTACTCCCTCTTTGTTACACGTTTAAAAATCAGAGACGTATTTATACCACCAAAAGCGAAATTGTTGCTCATGACGTAATCGCACTCCAGGCGCCGGATAGCGCCCGTTATGTAATCCAGCTCCGCGCATTGGGGATCGATATTGTCCAGATTGGCCGTCGGATGAAACCAGCCCTCGTTCATCATCTGGATGGCCGCCCAGGCTTCCAGCGCGCCGCAGGCGCCCAGCGTATGGCCGGTAAAGCTTTTCATCGAACTGATCGGCGTTTTGCTCCCGAACACGGCCGCCGTGGCGTGGCTCTCGGCGATGTCGCCGTGGTCGGTCGCCGTGCCGTGCGCGCTGATGTAGCCGATGTCGGCAGGTTTCAGCCCGGCATCGCGCAGCGCCAGGCGCATGGCGACCTGCATGCTGTCGCTGTTGGGCTGCGTGACGTGCAGGCCGTCCGAATTGGTGCCGAAGCCGGCCAGTTCGGCATAAATGCGCGCGCCGCGCATGAGCGCATGCTCGTATTCCTCCAGAATCAGCGTGCCGGCGCCCTCGCCGATGACCAGCCCGTCGCGGTCGCGGTCGAAGGGCCTCGGGCTCTTGTCCGGCTTGTCGTTGCTGAGGCTGGTCGCGAACAGCGTGTCGAACACGGCCGCTTCCGAGGCCGACAACTCCTCGGCGCCGCCGGCCACCATCACGGTCTGGTAGCCGTGCCTGATCGCCTCGTAGGCATAGCCGATGCCCTGGCTACCCGAGGTGCAGGCACTGGAGGTCGTATAGACGCGGCCGTTGATGCCGAAGAACAGGCCGATATTGACCGGCGCCGTATGCGCCATCATGCGGATATAGGAGGTGGCGTTGAGGCCGTCGACGGCATGGTTGATCAGCATGTTGCCGAATTCGGCCACCGCCTCGAGGCTGCCGGCCGAGCTGCCGTAGGCGATGCCGGTCTGGCCGCTGCTCAGGCACGGGTCGCCCAAAAGCCCCGCATCGGCCAGCGCCAGCTCGGTCGCGTAAATGGCCAGCAGGGCGATGCGGCCCATGCTGCGCGTCTGCTTCCTCGTATAATGCGCCGGCTTCGTGAATTCGACCGGCGCGCCGAGCCGCGTATTCAAGCCCCGGTATTTTTCCCAGTCGGCCATATGGCGGATGCCCGTGGATTGAGCCTTCAGCCGCGCCGCCACCTGCGACCAGTCATTGCCTATCGGCGAGAGGCCGGCCATGCCGGTCACGACGACCCGCCGCATCAGCACAGACCTCCGTTGACGGCGATGACCTGGCGCGTGACGTAGCCGGCATCGTCCGACATAAGGAATGCCACGGCCGCGGCCACTTCGCGCGGATTGCCGACGCGCCGCGCCGGAATCATTTTCTTGATCTCGTCCAGCGGCAGCTCGCTGACCATTTCCGTATCGATCAGGCCCGGCGCCACGCAGTTGACGGTGATGTCGCGCTTGGCCAGTTCCAGCGCCAGCGCCTTCGTGGCGCCGATGATGCCGGCCTTGGCCGCGCTGTAGTTGACCTGGCCGCGGTTGCCGATCAGCCCCGACACCGACGACAGCGTCACGATGCGGCCCGGCTTGCGCCGTCTGACCATGGGCATGATCACGGGCTGCAGGACATTATAGAAGCCGTCCAGATTGGTATGCACGACGCTGTCCCACTGCTCGCCGGTCAGCGACGGAAAGGCGTTGTCGGCCGTGATGCCGGCATTGCAGACCACGCCGTAATAAGCGCCGAAGGCCTCGATATCGGCATTGATCCGCTCGGCGCACTGCGCCCGGTCGGCGATATCGAACTGCAGAATGCGGGCGGTCCGGCCCAGCCGTTCGATGTCGTTTGCTACGGCCTCGGCCTCGGCGCGCCGGCTGCGGCAATGCAGCACCAGATCGAAGCCGCGCTCGGCCAGATATAAGGCGATGGCTTTGCCGATGCCGCGGCTGGAGCCTGTGACTAGAATCGTTTTATTCATTGATATTACGTAAGAGCTAGGAAATTTTTACCACGAAGGTCACGAAGAACACGAAGGTTTAAAGGACAAAACGTTTAATGCCGTTTTTTAGCAAGACTTCATTAAAATTGATCAATAGGCCGACATTTAAACGAGTCAAACGCATATATGTCAGAATTTGTGCATCATGAATTTTTTGCAGTTTATCAATACTTTTCAGCTCAACAATAAGCTTGTCTTCAATCATAAAATCCAACCGATATCCACAATCCAGATCAACGCCTTTGTAGTGTACAGGTAAAGGTTTTTGCCTGACAAAAGAAAGTCCCGCCGTATTTAATTCATGCGCCAAACATTGCTCATAAGCCGATTCCAGCAGGCCTGGACCTAATGTTTTATGTACTTCAATAGCACAACCAATAACCCGATTCGATAGTCCATCAAATTTCATTTCTTCACGTCCTTCGTGTACTTCGTGACCTTCGTGGTTAAATACTCAGGTCAGTTATTCATAATCATAACTGTATGTCATCAAGCGGTGGTTGGTAAACATTCAGATTGGCGGTCATCTCGATGCCTTCGCCCGCAATCCGGCACTCGAAAGCGCCTAGTTTTTCGTCCTGCATGATCTTGTCGACACGCACGGTCAGCAATGTGCCGACCCTGAATTCGGCGACGTTGCCGCTGTAGCGCCGCGTGCCCAGCAGGAAGCCGAGCCGGATCGGCTCGCCGGCGAGCCTGGCTTTCATGCCGGCATAGGCGCCGATGGTCTGCGCCATGTATTCGATGCCGACCCAGGCCGGCACGGTTTTGCCGTCGCCGAACAGGCCGGCGCGCACGACCAGTTCGGCCGACAGGCTGTTATCGTCGAAAGCGGTCACGCGGTCCAGCAGGATCATCGGGCCCGTGTGCGGGATCAGTTCGGCAATAGCGGGGAATACATTCATGAGGCGTTTAAAGTTGTAGGGTACGCAGTGCGTACCTTCTCAGAGTCATGGTGAATCGGCAAATTTCGAAAAAGGTATGCGATGCATACCCTACAAAGCGCATTGTCCAGCGGTGTGGGGGCGACTTCGCCTGGAGCGCCTACTTTTGGCAGTCGCCCAGGGCGATTAAAATCGCCCCCACAAATGTTTTCATGACCGATCATGCCCTGCCCACCACTATCGATAAGTTATTGCCGCCGAACGCGAACGAGTTGCTCTGGCAGGTCTCGATGCGCCGACCCAGGCGTTCGCCTTTTTTTACCAGATGCAGCGGCGCCAGTTCGGGATCGGGCTCGTCGTCGCTGACGTTCGGGATCAGGGCGCCTTCGCTACCGGCGGTCAGCAGCAGCCAGCAGAAGCCCAGTTCCAGCGAGGCGGCCGCGCCCAGCGTGTGGCCGGTCATGCCCTTGTTGGAACTGACCGCCAGCTCCGGCCCGAATACGGCGTTCACGGCCGCGCTTTCCATGGCGTCGTTCAGTACCGTGGCGGTTCCGTGCAGGTTCAGGTAATCGATGTCATCGGGCGTTCTGCCGGCATCGGCCAGGGCCAGCCGCATGGCTTTGATCACGGCCGTGCCGGCCGGGTCCGGCGCCGAAAAGTGGTAGGCGTCGCTGGTCGCGCCGATGCCCAGCAGGGCTACGGGGCCGGGCTGCCGGCTCAGCACGAACAGGCTGGCCGCCTCGCCGATGTTGATGCCGTCGCGATGCCGGCCGAACGGCTTGCAGTAGCCGGTGCTGATCGATTCCAGCGCGGCGAAGCCGTTGACGGTCAGGCCGCACAGGGTATCCGCGCCGCCGACGATGACCGCGTCGCAAAGGTTCAGATTGAGCAGGCGGCGCGCCGAGGCGAAGGCCTTGCCGCTGGATGAGCAGGCCGTGGAGATCGTGTAGGCCGGTCCGGTCAGGTTCAGGTAAAACGCCAGAAAGTCGGCGCCGGCGCCCATCTGCTGCTGCTTGTAATGGAACCCGTCAGGCAGGGCGCCGGTTTGCGCTACCGAAGCCAGCGCCTGCTCGGTGCTTAAAACGCCCGACGTGCTGGTGCCGACGACGACGCCGATGCGATCACGCCCAAATGAAGCAATCATCGCCTCGACGGTCGGCCGGATCTGTTCCAGAGCCGCCAGCAGCAGCTGGTTGTTGCGGCAGCGGTAAACGCTGTATTCAGGCGCGATCCCGGGCAATTCGCTGTCGATGCGGCCGACGATGGCCGCGCGCCCGGGGCTGAACTGGTCGGTCATCACCAGTCCCGAGCGGTCGCCCTCGATGAGCCGCCTGCCGACCTCGGCTTTGGAACTGCCGAGCGCGCACAAGAGGCCTAAATCATTCAGGTAATACGTCATAACTGAGAGTCTTGATGTGCAAGCGATAACGGTATTGATGGTGGGTCAGCTCGACGTCCCGGGGCCATGGGATATCGGGCGACAAATAGCGGATTTCAACTTTCTTATCATCTTGACGGTACAACATACGATGGCCCGGACCGGTTTCCAGTCGCCAGCCGGCCGGCAGTATTTTTTTCAGTTCGGCCAGAGGCCAGTATACCAGCTGCAGATCGGCCATGATAAATTCCGGCGCCACGGCAGCGGGCAGCAGCGGGCTTTTGTCGGCTGTCAGGGTACGGCCGTCATAGCTTAAACTGAACAGACTCAAGCCTTCATGCGTCAAGCCGGCCATGGCGATATGGCGAGCGTCCAGCTCCAGCACGCAGAGCAAAGTTTCCTGCCGGTCCGCCCAAGTGGCCGTCAACTGCTGCACAATATGCCGCGCCGGTCCCATTGGCGGCGCGAGCGGCAGAACGGCCGGCTGTCCGGCCGTGTCTTGATGCTGTGTTACCGCGCACCCGGCCAGCAAGGCCAGCATCATGAACACGGCCGCAAAAACGGACGGCCTGCGGGCCAGGGTCAATCCGGTCATTCCCTGTCGCCGCGACAAAATGCCGCCAGCGTATCGAGCCTTGAACGGGCGTTTTTGACGTAAGGGTTGTTTTCGTCCCAGGCGTAACCGGCCAGTATCGAGCAAATCATCGCCTTGACTTCGGGCCGCTGTTTGTCGTGGAAGATCACGTCCTGAAACCGGCTGTCGTACCAGGCGTCGACGAACACGCGGAAGGTGTCGACGCCGCGCTGCAGGGGTCTGGCGTAATCGGCCTGCCAGTCGACCGCCTCGCCTTTGAACTGGCGGTCCAGCACCGCGGCGGCCAGGCTGGCCGACTTCATGGCGATCGTGACGCCGGACGAGAATACCGGGTCCAGGAATTCGCCGGCATTGCCCAGCAGGGCGTAACCCTTGCCGTACAGGCTTCTGACGTTGGCCGAATAGCCGGTGATGGTGTTCACGGGGCTGTCGAATTCGGCCTTGCTTAACAGTTCGGTCAGGCTTGGGTCCTGACTCACGATCTGCCGCAGCGCGGTCTTGTTGTCGCCGGGCAGCGAATCGAAAAATGCCTGCCGGGCCACGACCCCCAGACTGCTGCGGCCGTTGCTGAACGGTATCAGCCAGTACCAGACATCCTCATGCTCGGGATGCACGGTAATGCGGATCTTGTTGCGGTCGAAGCGGGCGCCGGCCCCGATGCGGTCTTCGACATGCGTGAACAGCGCCTGCCGGACCGGAAAGCCCGAAGGCGACTCCAGATCCAGCAGCTTCGGCAGGATGCGTCCGAAGCCGCTGGCATCGAGCACGAAATCGGCTTCGCAGATCAGCGATTCGCCCGCCGCATCGCGCACGGCCAATTTCGGCCTGTCCGCCGAGAAATCGGCCGCCAGCACTTCCTGCTGCCAGCGTATCTCGACGCCCATGCGTTCGGCTTCCTGCGCCAGCAGCCCGTCGAAGGCCCCGCGCTGCACCTGGAAGGTGGTGCCGATGCCGGCGGTGAACTTGTTCTCGAAGGAAAAATCGGTGTATTTGCGGCCGCGCACGAACGAGGCGCCGTCCTTGTACTGGAAGCCGGCATTGACGACGGCGTCCAGCATGCCGGCCTCCTTGATGAATTCCATGCATTGCGGCAGCAGGCTTTCGCCGATGCTGAAGCGCGGGAACAGGCTGCGCTCCAGAATCGTGACCCGGTAGCCCTTGTTCGTCAGCAGGGCGCCGGCAATACTGCCCGAAGGACCGGCGCCGATAATGATGACGTGATGACAGCTATTGTTGTTTTTTATGCCGGGATCTTTTTGCTGATCCAAGGGCGCCGCTAACGACATGAATGAATGACCGCAAGATAATAAAGGCGCCAATAATAACATGAATAAGCGCTTCGGAATGAAGGGTATTGGCTATAGAATACGCCCTCCACAAGCCCGAACCGTTACCTTTCATGTCCTGTTATATCTGTCCAGTCTGCGGCGAACCGCTGGAGGCGTCCGCCACGCGCAAAAGCTATCAATGCCCGAAACGGCACAGCTTCGATTTGGCCCGCGAAGGCTACCTGAATCTTTTGCCGGTCCAGCACAAGCACTCGAGCGAGCCCGGCGACAGCAAGGCGATGATGCAGGCCAGGCGGGCATTCCTGGAAGCCGGCTTTTACCAGCCCCTGGCCCGGGCCGTCGCGGCCATGATCGCCGCCGGCAAGCCGGAACGCGTTTTGGATTTAGGCTGCGGCGAAGGCTATTACAGCCGGTTTATCGAAGCCCATTGCCTTGATGTTGCCGTGCACGGCCTCGACATCGCCAAAACCGCCGTCGCCATGGCGGCCAAAAAACAGCCCGGCGCCCGCTTTATCGTCGCCAGCTCGCAGCGCCTGCCTTATGCCGATCACTATTTCGATCTGTTGTTGAGAGTTTTCGCGCCCTCGAATGATGAGGAACTGAAGCGGGTACTGAAGCCTGACGGCCTGTTGCTGACGGTGACGCCGGGTCCGCGCCACCTGTGGCAGCTGAAGGAATTCATCTACAGCGAGGTCAGGGCGCACGCCGCTTCCGGCGAGTTGCCGCCCGGCTTCGAGTGTCTGACGACGGAGCGGCTCCATTACAAGATCACGCCGGATGGCGAACAACGCATCGCGTTGCTGCAGATGACGCCTTTTGCCTGGCGGGCGCCGGACCCTGTCCGGCAGGCTATCAAGGAGGCGCCCGAACTCGAAATAGAAGCCGATTTTGTGCTGACCCTGGCGAAAAAAACGGCCATTGCCTGATTACCTGCATTAATCGCTTCTTAACCCGGCAATAATTATATAATGCCCGGCTACTGTTATTATCTTGAGAATTAAGGCTCTTTATTTATGGACATAGGGTATATCGCTTCAGGCTTGCTGGTTGGCACATTAGTCGGTTTAACCGGCGTCGGAGGCGGCTCGCTGATGACGCCGCTGCTGGTGTTCCTGTTTAATTTTGCTCCGCAGACGGCGATCGGCACGGATTTGTTGTTCGCGGCCATTACCAAGACCGGCGGCGTACTGGTGCACCATAACAAGCATCAGTCGGTCGAGTGGAAAATCGTCGGATTGCTGGCGCTGGGCAGCCTGCCTGCCGCCTTGACGGTGATTTATCTGCTGACCTATGTGGTCGAAAAGGATAACGGTGTTACGCAGCTGATGACCACGACGCTGGGCGTGGCACTGATTTTAACGGCGATCTCGCTGATTTTCCGCAGCGTCTTTACCCGCAAAAGCCAGGAACACGAAATAGCCCTGCAGCGCAAGACCCATCATGAGCGCTTCGGCCGCTGGCAGAATCCGTTAACGGTCCTGACCGGCCTGATCCTGGGCGCGCTGGTCACGCTGACCTCGGTCGGCGCCGGCGCCCTGGGCACGGTGACCCTGCTGTTCCTGTACCCGCGCCTGGCGACCGTGCGCATTGTCGGCACCGATCTGGCGCACGCGATTCCGCTGACGGCCGTCGCCGGGCTCGGGCATATGCATATGGGCAATGTCGATCTGGTATTGCTCGGCAGCCTGCTGGTCGGCTCCCTGCCCGGCATTTACGTCGGCAGCTATTTCAGCGCCAAGATTCCGGAAAGGGTGCTAAGGCCGGTACTGGCGAGTCTTTTGATCCTAATCGGCATGAAGTTTGTTTTGTAGTGATATAGGGCAGTTTAAGTCGCCTTTGGACGGATCAGCCGTAGGATACGCACTCCGTACGAGGCTGTAAAAGTATTCAGCCTATAGGATGCGCTTAAATAAACCACGAAGAACACAGAGAACACGAAGAATAAAACGGATAAAACTTCGTGCTCTTCGTGTCCTTCGTGGTTAAATCCTTTAAATTGAATACTTTCACAGCCCTGTAGGGTACGAGACTGTGAAAGAATTAGTGAAAAACGTCATAAAAAGCCTTATTCACCACGAAGATCACGAAGGACACGAAGGACACGAAGAAAAAAATCAAGTTAATCGAAAACTTAAAACTTCGTGCTCTTCGTGTCCTTCGTGGTTAAATCTTTTAAATTGAATACTTTCACAGTCTCGTGCGCACCGCGTACCATTTTCAAAATTCTTGGCGAGTCAGACTTTCAAGAAGGTACGCAGTGCGTACCCTACAATTGAATGGGGGCTTGTATTCGATCAGGGGCGACTGAAGTCGCCCCCACCCTTCAATCAATCATAAGAATAGTGCTTCTTGAGCGCTTTCCTGACTTCCCAGGTGCAGGACAGGCCGGCCGGGAAAACCACCAGATCGCCGGCGCCGAAGTGCACCGGCTCGCCGCCGTCGTCGGGCGTGATCACGCACTCGCCTTCGAGAATGTAGGCCGTTTCCTGGTCATCGAAATCAAACGGGAATACCGGCACTTCTTTCGACCAGGTCGGCCAGCTCGAAACACCCAGTTCTTCCAGGCGGGCCGCATCGGGGTTATGTTCAATAACAACTTTACTCATGTTTTTAATCCTTGGTTGCACAGCGCGTGCGCGGTTGGAAAAAGGATCAGCCAGCGTTTGGGCTTTCTGTCCGGAGGCGGCATGGTAAACGGTTTGGGCGCGGGCGGCCAGCGCTTTGTCTTGGCATCGGCCGCTCGCTATTGTCGCGTGCGCTTGAGACCTACCAGCGGCGCCAGCAGCAAGGCCGTCAGAATGCCCGCCGCGACGGTAAAGCCGAAGGCATGGACGATGGCCGTGGAGCTGACCGCCAGCAGGCCGAAGGACAATAAGGTCGTGATGGCCGACAGGGTGACGGCCAGCGCGGTGCTGGAGCGCTTATCCCCGGCCAGAAAGAAGAAGATGCCGTAGTCCACGCCGATGCCCAGCACCAGCAGCAGCGCGAACAGATTGAACAGGCTGAACAGCTGGTCGAACCAGCCCAGCATGGCCAGAGAGACGGCCGTGGCCAGCACCGGCACGGCCATGATCGTCAGCGCGTTGCGCCAGCCGAACTTGCATCCCAGCCCTATCAGCACGATGCCGTAAGCGGCGACCAGCAGGATGCTGGCACTGGCCCGGTAGCGTTCGAACAGCGACGAAAGCTGGCTGGCCTGGTCCACCCAGCGCACGCCCGGCAAGCCGTCTAGCTGCGACAGGGCATCCAGATCCTTGATGCCGCTCAGCGATACCGTGCTCACGCAGCGGCCGGCATCGCAGCCCAGCCAATGCATTTTGCGCGCCTCGTCGGCGCCGTCCAGCCATTCGGCCAGGCCGATGCTGTTATTTTCGGCGATTTTAAACCGCTGCTGTTCCTCGGCAATGGCATGCCGGTCAAATCCCAGTTCCGCCATGTAGCGTTGCAGCAGGCCGGTCTCATGGAACGTCCGCTTCAGCAGGCGGTAATTGGCAAACTGCGTGTCCGGTGCGGGCCAGTAGCGGCTGAGCCCGTCGAACGATGCCAGCGTCCGCTGTTGTTTCTGGGCTTCGAGGCGCTGCAGCAGGGCCTGCTCGTTCCGGTGCCAGTCCTGAGGATCTGTTCCGGCCACCAGGAAAAACTGGCTGTCGGCTCTGACGGGCAGCAGTTGCCGGATTTTATGGTCGGCCGCCAAGCGTTCGGCGGAGGCCGACTGCAGCAGGCGCACGTCGTCGCGCGGCGTCAGCTGCCAGAGCCCGCCCGCGATCGCCACGATCGCAACCGGCGCGAGCCAGGCACGGTTTCTCAGCAGCCAGGCCGGCCAGTGCTGTTGCCAGTAGCTGGTCAACCGCAGCATGGCCGGCTTGTGGGCGGGCTTGAAGCCCGTCAGCAGCAGCGGGAACAGCAGGACCACGGTGGCCCAGGCGCCGATCAGGCCGATGACCGAGAAAAACGCGATCTCGCGCAGGAGCGGAAACGGCGGCACGCCCAGGCTGGCATAACTGATCAGGCTGGTCGCCAGATCCAGCGTGATGCCCAGCAGGATGAAGTTCAGGCCTTTCGCGGGCGTCCAGTCCGCCGAACTGAAGCTGTTGCAGAAGTAATGCAGCGCATAGTCGATGCCGACGCCGATCAGGCTGGCGCCGAACACCAGCGTCAGGATATGGATCTTGCCGAACACCAGGATGCTGATGACCAGCGCCGCAAATGTGCTGGCCGCTATCCCGACGCAGGACAGCAGCAGCGGCCGGACGCCGCGGAAAGTCAGCAGCAACAGCAGGATGCCGAGCGTGGAACCGATGCTGACGATGGCGATCTCGCGCTGGGCGCTATGCGAGCCCTCGGCCGTGAACAGCGGCATGCCGGTCGAGAGCAGTTCGCCGCCGGCCGCCTCGATCGGGTCTTTGGCCTCGTTCACAAGTTGCCGCAGCACCTCCAGGTTGTCCAGAGGCAGCCTGTTGTCGGCCATATCGGCGATCAGCAGCGCCCAGAAGCGCTCGCCGTCCCGCACGACCGCCACACCCTGCACCAGCGTGAACCGGCCCGGATTCTGGGCGTTGAAATAGCGGCTGAACAACAGCAGCGGGTCGCGTTCGAGATTCGCCGCCTCCAGCTGTCCGACCGGGCTGTAAAGGATTTCCAGATTGCGGCCGATCAATGCCTCGGGCTGATCCTGCAAAATACGGCGCGTCTGCGCATCGAGCAGCTGGTAACGGTAGGCGAACAGTTGCCGGTAGCGTTCGGCAAACGCCTGCTGATCCACCTGCAGCCGGACAGCCTTGAACAGGCCGCTTCGCTCGAACCGCTCCTTAAGCTGATTGGCATGGGCGACAGCCTGCGGCGCCGAGTCCGCGCCGGTCAGGCAGATGATCTTGCCGTTGATGAGCTCGTTGTGCTGGCGCACGGCCCGGGCGATTTCGGGTTGCTGCTCGGTGGCCGGCAACAGCGCCAGAAAGCCCGTTTCCAGCCAGTCCGCCGTTAGCACGCGGCTGCCGGCAACGCCCAGCGCCAGCAAACCCAGCAGCCAGGCGAACGCGGCAACTCTAGGGTGATAAATGCGCAAAATCGGCTTCTTCACCCACGGCTAGCCGGTCGGGATGGCTGATGTTCTGAAAGCGCAGCGTGCTGCTGTTGCCGTTGGTTTCGAAGATTTCCAGCAGGCGCAGTTCATGGTCGCCGGACAGCTGCATGCGGCTGATGACTTTTTTCAGCATCTCGTCCCTGGGCACAAGACTGACCTGCCAGCTCGTTTTTCTGACCGCTCCGGTGATCTCGAAGGCCGCGGCCAGTTGCGCCAGATCCGCGCCCAGCATGGCCTGGAACACCTTGCCGAACGCCGCCGGCACAGGCTGCTCGCCCTGCGCCGTCCACAGGCGCGTATCGCTGATCAGCAGCAGCGACGGCACGGGCGACAGGGTTTTCCAGGCGATGCCGCGGCTTTTGTCATAGATAAACGTGCCGTTCGAAACGAGCGGCTTGCGCAGCACTTTCAGCTGCTTGGTCTGCTCGAAAGCGCCGCGCGTGATCGCGGACCTGGTCAGGCGGGCCTGGATCTGGTCGAGCAGTTCATCGGCCATGCCGACGCTGGCCGTTAACAGAAATAGCACTAAGGCCTTCAAATAAATCACGAAACCTCCACGCCCAGCTTCTCAAGCAGAATGCCCGGCGATTCAAGACACAACTCGTCCCTAGTCAGATTGACGGCTACCTGGACACTGTAGCCCTTGGTCAGCCTGTCGCCGGTTTCCTTGTCGGCGATCAGATAATTAATTTTCAGCCGGTTCTCCCACTCGACGATCTCCGCGTGCACGGTGATGACTTGCTCGAAAGCGGCCGGCTTGATATAGCGCATGCGCAGATCGATCACCGGCCACACATAGCCCGAATCGCGCATCTGCCGGTAGTTGTAGCCGATCTTGTCCAGCAGGGCGCAGCGCGCGATCTCGAAATACCGGACGTAATGGCCGTGCCAGACGATTTCCATCATGTCGACGTCGTGGAAGGGGATTTTCAGGTCGATCGAGGTTTGGTGGCGGGGAATGGTCATGCCAGCCTGTCCAGTAACCCGGCCAAATCCGGCAATTCATAGTTGATCATTTAGTGTTCTTCATTTTCACTTGTTCTGTCAGAGCGGGCAATGTAACCGTCATCTAACGGCAACATCAATATTCCTCGCTCTGGTTTGATAATTCAGTCTCTAAAAATGAGCAGATTATAAAGCTATTTGCCTGTTCTATACGGCTTTATTACATCGTTCTCACACTTCGGCGTGGGAACGATAGCTCAGGAGTTGGCCTGCTTGAAATGCATGTGCTTGACCCAGGCGGCGCTGGCGGCGCCCACCACGATATAGGCGTAATTGACGAACAGGCCGGACAATGTGCCGGGGTTGTGTTCGAGCGCATCGCGCAGGCCCGGCGTTACGGCGACAGTCCAGACAACGCAGGGAATCAGGAAAGACAGGAAACCCAATACGGCCGAGGACAAGGGATTTTTGCCGGTCGCTTCGGCGCTTTTGTAAAACCAGTAGGTGATGAGTAAAGCGGTAACGGTGCCTGCCATAATGAAATTCCGTAAGTTGACGTTGCTAATAGCGCCACAGTATCAAATTGCCCTCTTCCGCTCAAGCGTGATGCCTTCATCCGGCCTTACCGTTGCAATCGTTCCGCCACTATATCGCCGAGGTACAGAAAGCCGTTGACGCTCAAATGCGTGTCGTTAGGCTTGTAGAAATCCTTGATCAGTTTGCTTTGCCGTATGAATAACTCGCTTAAATTCGGGGCTGATAATTCCGGATACTGGGCTAAGGTATTCCAGATGGTTATCGATGGATTTTCATTTAAATAAACCGTGGATTTATCCGGCACGATAAGCCAGAGAGGCTGAATGCCCACTTTAAGCAGGCTGCTGTTGATAGTCAGGACATTGTTTATTGAATCGAACAGTGGTTTCTTGAAATCATCATTGAAGAACAATCCATAATTGCATAGCTTATTGGTAAATAAGCGGCAACCGTCCATGGCAACGACCCGCGCATCATCGAAGATGAAAAAATCGTCAGACTGGCGTAAATAAGCGAGTTTGATTTTGTTGATCAGCGCCTTGAGCATCCACTCGCCGCCGATGGGATTTTTAATCGATGACATCAGCGAATGCGTACGAGTAACTGGCGGAGAAGGTAGGGTATATATTTTTACCTCGATATCGTCATGCTTTTTGCAAAGGGAACGCATACGCTCCTGGAAAGCACGCTCGATGCTTTCAATTACCACATAGCGGCCTTTGAATCCGGCATGGCGCAAGGCATCGCCAATGTTCTCGCAGGGTTTAAGCTGATCCCAATGGATGTCGCTATGTTTTAAATTCATTGAGCGTAACCGGCTTTGCCAAAGCATATTTCCAGAAAACGAATCGCCGATCACGAACACGTCCGCATCAGTCAAGGCATCGCTTTTTAGCCGGGCTTCGGGGACAAGCGGTTGAGGCTGATTCCAGCCAAAATCCTTTTCCGGCAAATGCCCTATTCTGGTCAGATCGCCCTCCAGCGGTTCGAAATACCATTCCGCAATCCATAACATCAATATGATGAGGCTGAGAGGTATGATCAGGATCAGGCTGTATTTCCTAAAGTTAAACGTCTGCGCGAGAGGATTCATTGCTTAAAACTGGAAGTATAAAAAAGGCGACTGTTTCGATAAGTTAATCAGCGTAAAAAAGCCCAGAATCAAAATCGATAAGGCGTGTAATAACGACGGCTGCCAATGGATGGAATCCGGTTTTCTGATTGCCACATTGGGCGCGGTTAAAACCACCTGATGACTAGCCATGATTTGCGCTATATTGGGCAGCTTGAAGACAATGAACATGGTGAAAATCAATGTCTCAATGGCTTTTTCCGTTTTAAGGCCGGTCAATGTCATAACGCCATCAAAATGGAAGCCGAAATTTTCCAGCTCATGGCTGAATTCAAATCGGCCCAATTTATTGGACAAGGAACAGCCGTTTAACCCCATCATGCCATTGATCATCTGCATGGCCGTTTCAACGCTGTCGGCACGAAAGAATACCCAGCCGACAACGACGGCCAGAAAAGTGCCTATTCCGGATGCAAGACGGGCTTTTTTGCCGCCACCATGCCAGCCGTTATAGGCCTTCAGCTCACGCCAGGCATGATTGATCAGCAGGTACAAACCGTGCAACCCGCCCCAGATAACAAACGTCCAGCCCGCTCCATGCCACAGCCCGCCGAGCAGCATGGTAATCATCAAATTCAGATAACGCTGGGCATGGCCATGGCGATTGCCGCCCAATGGAATATAGAGGTAATCGCGTAAAAAGCGCGACAGCGTGATATGCCAGCAGCGCCAGAATTCAATAATGCTGGTGGCCTTGTAGGGGGAATTGAAATTGATCGGCAGACGCACGTTGAACAGCAGCGACAAGCCGATCGCCATGTCCGAATACGCCGAGAAATCAAAATACAATTGCAGCGAATAAGATAACGCGCCTATCCACGCTTCAAAGAACAACGGCTGACCGCCTTCCTGGACAGCTGCAAAAACAGGTGTGGCAAAATCGGCCAGCGAGTCGGCCATGAATATTTTCTTTGCGAGCCCCAGCAGAAAAACAGTGAGGCCCGTTGCGATATTTTCCCAGTTGATCCGGCAGATATCGGGCCTGGCAAATTGCGGCATCATTTCCTTATGATGCAATACGGGGCCGGCGATTAAATGCGGGAAATAAGTCACGAACAGTATATAGCGAATGAAATTATATTCTTTCGCCTTGCCCTGATAAGCATCCACCAGGAAAGCAATTTGCGTGAAGGTAAAAAATGAAATACCCAGCGGTAATAAAATATCATCGATTAATAGCGGGGTATTGATCAGGCTATTTATATTTTCAATAAAGAAGTTGGCATACTTGAAATAGCCCAACAATATTAAATTGCTAATAATGCCGCCGGTTAATATCAATTTTGATTGGCCGGGTGCTAGGAAATACTTATCTCTAATTAAATAACCGGCACTGTAATTAAAGGCGATGGAGCACAGCAGCAGCCCAACAAAACGCACATCCCACCAACCGTAAAAAAACAGTGAGGCCACAGCAAGCCATGACAGGGCTAAATTGTGGCTGTGTTTGCCGATGTAATAAAAACCGCAAACGGCAATGGGAAGGAATATGAAAATAAAAAAGTATGAGTTAAATAACATGAATAAAGCTGCAATCTATATTGGTGAGAATGCAGCCCGCCTGCATGACCCACTGCCAGTATTTAAGCAGTATATTCTAACTCATACTGGGCCGCAGGGTGACTTGAAGGCATAAACCGCCACGCCTCCAACCTTCATCCGGCTATTTTGCGCGCATCGTGACTCTGGAGCGTGGGAATGCTAATCTCAGGCGGTAAAGCCCGGACTTAATTTTTCAGCCATAAAAGTTTTCCGGGAACTCGGATCGCCAGCCAACGGACAGAAGTAGTGTTTCTCTTTACCAAACCTAATTGATGAAAAAGGGTGCCACCGTGCACGATACTAATCCCCAAGACCTGCCGGACTGGATCATGAAAGCGCTGGACTCCGCCAGCTGCGGCATCACCGTGGCCGACGCAAGACAGGCCGATACGCCCTTGATCTACGTGAACCGGGCGTTTGAAGTCATGACCGGCTACTCGAGGGACGAGATTCTGGAGCGGAACTGCCGGTTCCTTCGGGGCGAGGACCATGACCAGTCCGATCTGGACATCCTGCGCCAAGCGATGGACGAGGGCCGGGAAACGACGGTCGTGCTCAGGAATTACCGCAAGGACGGCACGTTCTTCTGGAACGAACTGCGCCTGGCCCCGGTTTTCGACGACCAGGGCCGGCTCACCCATTACATAGGCATCCAGACCGATGTGACGGCGCAAAAGGAAGCCCAGGCCGAAGTGCAAAGGCAAGCCCGGCAGTTCCACAAATTCCTCGAAGCCATCCCTTCCGGTATCGTGGTTCTGGATGCGCAGAGCCGGATCTTCTTTGCCAACCGGGCGGCCAGCGCCATTACCGGAAAAACACTCGAGCCGGGCAGCGTAATTGAAAATCTGGTGGATTATTTCCAGGTGACCCTGGCCGGCACCGACAGGCCTTATCCGCTTGAAGCCTTGCCGACCACGCGGGCGCTGGCGGGGGAAACGGTGGCCGTGAGCGACATAGAGATCCGGCGCGACGGCCGCCACATCCCCCTCCATGTCAGCGCCTCTCCGATACATAACCAGCAAGGCGACATCAGCCACGCGGTTGCGGTTTTCGCCGATATTTCCGAGATCCGGGAAAAGGAAAACCGGCTGAAAGATGAAGAAGCCCGCCATCGCGCCCTTCTGGATAGCTCGCTCGACGCCATCATCACCATTAATGCCTCCGGCATCATTCAATCCATCAACCCCGCGACGGAGCATATCTTCGGCTACCGTCCGGAAGAACTGCTGGGCCATAACGTCAGATTGCTGATGCCGGAGCCGCATCGCAGCCTGCATGACCGCTACCTTGAAAACTACCTGAAAACCGGCCGGGCCAAAATGATCGGGGAGGCGCGGGAAATCTCGGCGCTAAGGAAAGACGGCACCGTATTCCCTATCGATCTCACCGTCACCGAGGTGAAACTCCCCCAGGGCAGCCTGTTCAAGGGCATCGTGCGCGACATCTCCAAGCGCAAGGAAGCCGAGGCGCTGGCTGCGCGTACGCTGGCCAAACTCAAGAAAAGCCAGGAAAACCTGCTGACTCTGCTCAACCAGTTCCGGGTCGGCACCGTGATGCTGGACGCCGATCATCGCGTGGAGTTTGTCAGCGAATCCTGCGGGCAATTCGCCGGCATCGACCGCGGCACGGCCGTCGGCCGCCCCTGGGATCAGGTGCTGCCTTTCGGGATGCCGTCGAAAATACAACTGCAGCGGCTGCTGGACCTCCCGCCCGCCGAGCGCTACCGCATCACCCTGCACTGGCAGTGCGCGGACCGGAAAGCCTGCTGGGTGGAATGCGACGTGCGCGACGACCCGCAGGCGCCCGACCGCCACATTCTGCTGCTCTACGACGTTACCGAAATCCATCAGCTGCGGCAGACCATCGACGAGAGCCGCTACGGCCGGATGCTCGGCAACAGCGACTCCATGCGGGAGCTGTACCAGCTCATCGAGGATGTGGCGCGCGGCGACTGGACGGTATTGATCGAGGGCGAAACCGGGGTCGGCAAGGAACTGGTCGCCCACAGCATCCATGCCGCCAGCCCGCGCAAGGACGGGCCGTTCATCGCCGTCAACTCGGCAGGGCTGAGCGAATCGCTGCTGGCCAGCCAGCTTTTCGGCCACCGCAAGGGCGCGTTTACGGGCGCGGTCGCGGACCAGGAGGGTTTTTTCGAGGCCGCGCACGGCGGCACCCTGTTTCTGGACGAGATCGGCGATCTGCCCCTGAGCATGCAGGCCAGCCTGTTGCGCGTGCTGCAGGAAAAGGAAATCACCCGTCTCGGTGAAACCCGGATACGCAAGGTCGATGTGCGGATACTGGCGGCGACGCACAAGAATCTGGCCGAAGAGGCCCGCGCAGGCCGCTTCCGCGAGGACCTGCTCTATCGCCTGCGCGTGGCGCGGCTTTATGTGCCGGCCCTGCGCGAGCGCAAGGCCGACATCCCGCTGCTGGTCGAGTCCTTCCTCTGCCAGAGCTATCACTTTTCCAGCCGGGCCCAGCCCCGGTTCGGCGCCGAAGCTTTGCAATGCCTGATGAATTACGACTGGCCGGGCAATGTGCGCGAGCTGAAAGCCTGCGTGGATTATGCGGTCATCCACAGCAAAGGCGAATGCATCAACCCTCAGGATCTGCCGCCCGAATTCAGCCGGACCACCGCGTCCGCCGTTGCAGAACCCGAGCCGATGATCGTCGGGGAAGACGAGCGGGGGCGCATCCTGGCCGCTTTGGAAAAAACTCGCGGCAACCGTATGCAAGCCGCAAAAATGCTCGGCATCAGTCGGGCCACGTTCTACCGGCGTCTGACAGAACTGGACATTTCTCCGGATCGATAAGCCAGCCCCGGCCATGCCGGGTGATTTCCAGCCATTATCCGGCACGGTCCGGCGCGCAGATTCGGTCATCTTCCGCTATTGTCTCAATACTGTCTCACAGGCAGCTCATGAAACATCGGAGAGACAGTCGACCTGTATCACCCGTTTGACAAAGCTGTCCCCAAATCTTTTCTCATGCACACCCATCCCATTGTTATTTATATTGTTTTGATAATTTTTCCTCAATTGGCCCGGCAGTTGCTCTATAGCTCCTGGAGACCTGGAGAATCATCGGCCTATAACCGGCCTCATCGACCGGCAATCAAATCAATCAGATAAATTTTTAGCTTTTGAGGCAACGAGAATGAAAAAACAACTTGCAATCGTATCGATAGCATCAGCTCTGGCTATGGGCATCAGTGGTCTTGCGATGGCTACGGGCCCTGATTACTATACAAACACTCAGATCCCTACCGGCAATGCCGCTTCCGAGTGCTCCGCGCTCGGCTCGTTGATCGGCAAAGAATTCACGTATTCGTTGAAATGGAATGAGGGAGCGGGCGAAGGCGCACCGAGTCAGACTGAAACCGCCAATTTCCCGGAGCACAGCAATACTATCACCGTCTCAAACTCCATCCTGGAAGAGGACGAATACAAAGCGTTCGACTGGAGTTCCGATCCGAACGGTATCGGCGCCGTGCTGGTCAAGGCCAGCCAGGGTTACAACGTCTATACCTATGACCCGCAGGCCAGGGGCGACAGCGGTCTTTATGCGCCCGATAACAAGGGCATCAGCCATGTAACCTTCTGCTGGAACAAGGAAGAGACCGGGTTCAGCGAGTGGTGCTCGCCCGGCTACTGGCGGCAAGAACAGCATCTGGATGCCTGGGAAGCGACCGGCATCACGCCTGAAGACAATTTCTTCAGCAAACTGGGCTACTACCCCAAACTGAGCAACCAGGGCGTGAAAGCCGGCGCCACTTCGGACCCGACGCTGTGGCAGGTGTTGCAGTCTCCGCAATACTATGGCGGCGACGCTTTCAATGCCGTGGGCGACTTGCTGAGCAAAGCGCATCCGGACGTGAGCTTCACCGGCGAGCGCGTCGAGGACAGCTGCCCGCTTTAATCCATCATCGGTCGGCAAACGGGTCGGACAATCCGATCCGGTTGAATTGAAGCCCGCCCGGCGTCAACGTCGGGCGGGCTTTTTTTTCAACTGTTGGGCATGGCATCAATCAGGCGAGGATTAGGAATGGGCATAAAATAACTTCCTCAAGTAGTCGAAGGATTTTCCGGTGTAAGCGCTGAATTATTTATGCCCTATGGGGTATTGTGCCCTTCAGGGTATCCGCGCAGTGCGAATACCCTGAAGGGCACAAGTGAATTCGCACCTACAATTTTCTGATTTATTCCATGCTCATTACTTAGGATTTGGCCGTAAATAATGTCCCTGTTTAAACATAGGATGCGCCGACGACAGGAGGCGCATCGTTCGCGAGCGATGCGCTTCACTGCGCCGCCTGGAGCGCCTACTTTTGGTCAGCACATCCTATGCAAGATTCCAGTTTCAGGAAGTCATCTTTAGCCAAATCCTTAGTCTTTGGCTTTCATCCGGCTTTTGCACCGTTCATAACCCGCCTGCCGCAACATGCCGATCTCCAGGCCCCATTGCTGAAAATCCGCGATTCGAATGCTTGGCATTAAAAATACCCGAACTGTCTCGCGACTGTCTCATGAGACAGTCGCGAGACAGTCATTTTGTCTTATTTGCCCGTTAAAATTCTGCCCTATCTTTGTCCGGAAAAACGTATCTTTTTGTTATTACAGCTATTTTTTATTTTTGTTAAATTGGCACGGGAGTTGCTTTATTTAGTCAGGCAAAAAAAGATCCTGAGAGGCCTCGACCAGAAACAGCCTTAACGGATCATTATTCATCAACGGGAAAGATAGAGAAAACCAAAATGAATACAAAGCAATTTGCAATCATAGCATCGACAATGTCGAGCCTGGTGCTGGGCATCACCGCGCTTGCAATGGCTGCGGACCCGGCCTACCCCTACGGCAACGGGCAAATCAATACCGGCAATGCCGCTTACGAATGCCCTCGGACCGCCGGATTGATCGAACAACCAACCCAGCCGACCGTTATAGCCGCCGGTCGGCCTGCCGAAGACAGCTGCCCACTGAGTTAGGCGCGGCAAGCCAGGCTGTATCAGGCTCATGGGAGCGCAAAAGCCCTACCTTGGTGCGCGTCTTTGCCATAGTTTGCATGTTAGGCGCGCAACCTTATTATCTACCTCATCTTTATCCAATTTTTTTTGTACGTTGTAACTCGCCTGCAATATCTCACGTTTATTGTTTAACTTTCGTACACTTTAAATAGTTAATTTTCTGAGCCAAGCATCAGAGAGGAGCTTTTTATGTGCAAGACTTTTAACGCCATTGCCCTGACAAATTCCCATCCCGCCCAAGATCGTCCATCCGCCGGCGCGGAAGATATGTCCCCCAGAAGCCATACGGAGCGCGGCGGAGAAAAGACTGAGTTTGCCTTCAGCGAGCACTGGCTGATCCGCTATTATCAGCAAACGCTTTGGCAACAGCACCCGCTGCTGCTACTGTTGCTGATGCATTATGCCCGGCAACAGCGCTGGTCGGAGCAACAGTGGCTACAGTGTCGCCGGCAATCGCTGCAGGATCTGCTGTCCGCGATCGAACTGCCGGCCACCGAGGCCAATTGCCGCGCGTTAATGCACTCAAGCGAAGAGGATGAGGTTGATGAACTGTTAGATCATGACCTGTCAGCGCTCGCGGCGCTGTACCAATTCTTTAAAAGCGGCAGTGCAAGCTTGTTGTCGGCGGCCGCGCTCCCTCAGGCAATCATGCGCTTGCTTCAGCGCGCTTTCATGACCGAAGCGTCTGGCGCCTATCCGCGGCTGGCGGCGGCGAGCTGATAGACTCGTGTCCACGCTCCGGCTATAGGCAACGCGGGAACGTGGACACGATCAGCCGCTAACCAATAAGCCTTCCCAGGGTCGCCAGTGCCCGTTCGACCCGTTCATCCCATTCGCAGGCGCAGTTCAGGCGAATGAAATTCCGGTACTTCTGCGTCGCTGAAAAAATCGGCCCGGGCGCGATGCTGATGCCTGCCGCCAGCGCCTGCCCAGCCAGTTCGACGGCATTGATCTCATCGGGCAGTTCCACCCACAGCACGAAGCCGCCCGCCGGCTGGGTCACACGGGTCTGTCTGGGAAAATGCCGGCCGATGGCTTCGGTCATGCGCCCGATGGCGCGGGCATACCGGCTTCTGACCTGGCGCAGATAGCGGTCGTGTCCGCCGCCTTCCAGCATTTGCGCCGCGGTCAGTTGGGCCAGGGTCGGAGCGGCCAGGTTGGTCACGTATTTCAGATATTCCACTTTGTCGAAATACTGTCCCGGCACGATCCAGCCGATGCGCAAGCCGGGTGACAGCGATTTGGAAAACGACGAGCAATGCAGGACCCGGCCCTCGATGTCCCAGGCTTTCGCGACCGAAGGCCGCTGCAAACCAAAGCCGAGATCGCCGTAGACGTCGTCCTCGATCAGCGCGATGCGGTAGCGGTTCATGAGAGCGACCAGATCGCGCTTGCGCCCGTCGCTCATGCAATAACCCAGCGGGTTGCTGTAGTTGGGCACGACAATGCAGGCCTTGATCGGCCACTGTTCGCAGGCCAGCTGCAGGGCATCCAGCGCCACGCCGTCGCGCGGGTGCGTCGGAATCTCGATGGCCTTCAGGGCCAGCGATTCAATAACCTGCAGCAAGCCGTAAAAGGTCGGCGATTCTATCGCAACGATATCGCCGGGCCGGGTGACGGCGCGCAAGGCCAGCGTGATCGCTTCCTGACAGCCGTTGGTGACGATGATGTCGTCGGGGCGGACCTGACAGCCGGCCTCGGACATGCGCCGGGCGATCTGCCGCCTCAGCTCCGGACTGCCGGGCGGAAATTCGTAACCGGCGACGCGGTTGCGATAGCGGCCTGAGCAACGGGCCAGGGTCCGCTCCACGCGCTGCGTGGGCAGAAACGACGGCGCCGGCACCGCCGCGCCCAGCTGCACCATGGACGGGTCGTTGGCCGCCTGGGCCAGGCGCAAGACCATGTCCTGGCCGGTCACGGGCGTCGGCCTGCTTGACGGTCTGGACACGGCCGGCTCCTGAAGCCTGGCGCCGGGCCGGGCGCGTACGTAATAGCCGGAACGCTCGCGGGCCTCGATACAGCCCTGGTCCTCCAGCTGACGCAGCGCCGCGACAGCCGTGGCCGCACTGATGTTATGCTGTTCGCGCAACTTGCGGACACTGGGCAGGCGCTCGCCCTGGCGGTAAACGCCCTGGTCGATGGCTGTCAATAGATGATCCGCGATGATTTCATAGAGTAGCGCCATGATTGTACCGTTACAGAAAAGGCGTCCGGGCATCGGTACAGTTGGCTATGGCGGCCATCTGTACCGGTTTAATTAACTGTTTTTGCATCTGTATCAGCCCAAGCATGGTGAGCTACGATTACGGCGTCAACAACAAGGAGTTTATCATGACCAAATCCCTCTATATCATCGAACAGCCGTTCAGCGGGAAAGCCGGCGTCAGGCTGGCCGGCGACCGCGTGCATTTGCTCGGCCGGGCCAGGACTTTCGCAAGAGGGGAGGTGAACGCCTAAAACTTCTGAAGATCTGAACCACCATATTATATTAACCAATGGGGATTGATATGTCTGAACAGGCTCTGTGCTGGGTGAACGGCCAGTTGTTACCGCTGGGGGAGGCGTCCATTCCCGTCAACGATCACGGCTTGCTATACGGCGATGGCGTTTTCGAAGGGATTCGCATCTACCATAAACGCGCGTTCCGCCTTCAGCGGCATCTTGAGCGCCTGGCGCTGTCGGCCAGGGCGATTGCGCTCGACATCCCTTACAGCCTTGCCGAGCTGACGGCAGCCGTCGAGGAAATCGTGGCGGTTTTCGGCTGCGAGTCGGGCTATATCCGGCTGATGGTGACGCGCGGGCCGGGTCCGCTGGGTCTGAATCCTGCCGGCTGCCACCGGCCCAACGTGATCATCATTGCCGACCAAATAATGCTTGTGGATAGCCAGAGCCGCGAGCAGGGCGCCCGCCTGATCATCGCGGCCACGCGGCGGCTGCCGTTTGACGGCCTGGACCCGAGGATCAAAAGCCTCAACTATCTGAACCATATACTGGCCAAAATCGAAGCCAATCACGCCGGCGTCGATGAAGCCGTTTTATTGAACAGCCAGGGGCGGGTTACCGAGGGCACGGCCGACAACCTTTTTATCGTGCGGGATGGAACGCTGGCCACGCCGCCGTGCACGGAAGGCGCGCTGGAAGGCATTACCCGCGAGCTGATCCTGGAACTGGCCACCGAGGCCGGCATCCCTGTGCAGATTGCGCCGCTGGCGCCTTATGATCTTTATACGGCGGATGAATGCTTTCTGACCGGCACCGGCGCGGAGATGATTCCGGTCAGGGACATCGACGGGCGCCGGTTGACGGCATGCCTAGGGCCGGTTTTCAAACAGCTGAACCGGCTGTTTTTCGAGTGCATCGAATCGGAATCCGCGGAGGCACGCTCATGACCATGGTCGATTATTTCCAGTTGCAGAACCTCGCAAGCCTCATCCGGTATCGCAGCGTGTTAGGGGATCAGGACAAAATCCTGCCCGTGCAACATATGCTGACCACGCTGTTTCTGCATAAAACTCATCACCGGGGGCAAGTCACCGCCTTGATCTGCCAGTGCGGCCACAATTACGGTACGACAGATTTTATTGCGCTGCCGGAACCGGCGGATTTGTAAGAACGCAGGGCGAGTTTGACGCGCAAAACGCTGCGTCTTGCCATTTATCCGTTCCACATTGCGTGACGCTGCAGCGCCCAAGGCCGCAAACTATTTCAAAATTAAAAAAACGCCTTCAATACCAGCGATAACACGCCGGCGAGCAATACCCCCATCATCCATTTGATGACGGCCAGATCGGTTTTGACAGGCAATAGGGTTATTTCAAGGTCGTCTTTGGTGACAAGGCGGGCCTGCGCTTCAGCAATCACGCGCACTACGGCTTCTGCCTGCTCTTGCGGGATGCCTGCCGATTTGAGCTTATCTACCAGCTCCAGGGTATCAAAGGTAATAGTTGTCATTGCTGCTGTGTCCTGTCATTGTTAGAGGCAACTGTCATTACTTGCCTTGCGCTTTTCCCAGGCGCAAGTCGGTGTTTCAATTCTAACGCATCCCTGCATTAAACAGGCTCATAATTACTCCGGGTTATTGTGACAGAAACAGATAGCGTCACTGCCATTAGACATTAAGTTGAGTGCCCGTTCGATGTAGTTCAGTTATAAAGCGCCCAGTGCCGGTTTCGGATCAGCTCGATGCACAGCCGCAGTTCCGGTTCCAGGGCCCGGTCCGTGCTTAGAAACGCCACCCGCTCGCGCACCTGCGCGCAGGTGTCTTGCAGCGCAGGACTTAGCGCCTCGCTGCCGCCGCGCAGTTCCACGCCCTGAACGGTGGCCAGCAGCAGGGCCGCGGCAACCTGTTCGGTGAGTTCCAGCACCCGCAGGCAGTCGCGCGCCGCGATCGTACCCATGCTGACCTTGTCCTGGTTGTGGCATTCGGTCGAGCGCGAGAACACGCTGGCCGGCATGGTCAGCTTCAAGGCTTCGGCGGTCCAGGCCGAGACGCCTATCTGCACGGCCTTGAAGCCGTGGTTGATCATGGCCTGGCTGGCTTCGGCGCCGGACAGGTTGGCGGGCAGGCCCTGATTGAATTTGGGGTCCATCAGCTGCGCCATCTGCCGGTCCATCAGGTCGGCCAGGTTGGCGACGGCCGTCTTCAGCGCGTCCATGGCGAAGGCGATATGGCCGCCGTAAAAGTGGCCGCCGTGCAGCACGCGCTCGCCTTCGGCGTCGATGATCGGGTTGTCGTTGGCGCTGTTCAATTCGTTTTCGATGAACTGGCGCAGCCAGGGCAGCGAGTCTTCCAGCACGCCGATCACATGCGGTGCGCAGCGCAGCGAGTAGCGGTCTTGCAGGCGCGTGTCGTGCCGGGGTGCAGCTACCGACAATTGCAGGTCCGCGCGCAGGCGCCCGGCCACGCGGTTCTGCCCCGGATGCGGCTTGACCGAGAACAGTTGTTCATCGAAGTGGTAGGCGTTGCCTTTCAGGGCGACTGAAGCCAGGGCAGTGATGCGCGTCGCCAGTTGCGACAGGTATTCAGCGCGCCGGTAAGCCAGACAGGCGAGCCCGGTCATGGCGGCCGTGCCGTTCATGATGGCGAGGCCTTCCTTCGGCTTCAGGGTCAGAGGCTCGATATCGAGCCGGGCCAGAACGGCCTGCGCGGGCTGATGCTGGCCTTGATACATGACTTCCCGCTCGCCGGCCAGCACGGCCGCGACATAGGACAGCGGCGTCAGGTCGCCGCTGGCGCCGACCGAGCCTTCCTGAGGGATCAACGGCAGGATGTCGTGTTGCAGCAGCGCGGCCAACTGCTGCAGCAACCGGTAGCGCACGCCCGAAAAGCCCTGCGCGAGGCTGTTCAGGCGCGCGGCCAGGATGGCGCGCGTCTGTTCGGCGTCGAAATGGCTGCCCAGGCCGCAGCCGTGGAAGGTGTAAAGATGCCGGGGCAGCGCCTCGACCAGATGCAGCGGTACGGACACGGTGCAGGAATCGCCGTAGCCGGTCGTGACGCCGTAGACGAAGCCCTCTTCCTTCAGCAGGGTATCGACAAATTGCGCGCCTTTGTCGATGCGCCGCATGAAACCGGCATCCCGGCTTAATTCGCAGGCTGCCTGTTGGCGAGCCAACAGACACACGTCCTCGATAGTCAACGGCTGGCCGTCGAAAATGACTTTATCTTTTAGAAAGTGCTTATTTTTCATGCGATCTTTGAGTGATTTGCGCTGTAGGGTCGAATTCACTTGTGCCCTTTAGGGTATTCGACCCGAACCATTATTGTGCGAATGAATTCGCACCTACTTTTTTTATTCATATCAACCATTCACGCAATCAGCCGTGCCAGAAATCGAAGAAATTGAACCATTGCAGAGGCTCTTTCAGGCAATAATCCTGCAGGCGCCCGGCGTAGCGCTGGATCTCTTTCCGCATGGCCTGCTCGCGCGTGTTGCGCGGAAATTTAAGCCCGTCGCTGAAATGGTCGAAATAAATCACGTGCCTGCCCCGCTGCTTCAGGCAGAACAGCGTATAGACCGGGCACTTGAGCAGCGCCGCCAGGATGAACGGGCCCTGCGGGAACGGCGCCTCTTCGCCCAGAAACCGGGCCTTGAGGACGCGCGGCAGCTCGCTGACCGGCGTTCGGTCGGCGGTGATGATGACCAGTTCGCCGTTGTCGATCTTGTCGTTCAGCAGCATCGACGTGGCCGCCGTGATTTCGGTGACCTGTATCAGGTTCATGCGGCTGGCTTCGTTGTACTGGCTGAGCAGCTGGTTGAATTTCTCGGCGTGCTTGGTGTGCACGAGCACATTGATGCGGATATCTTTATCCAGATAGGCGAGCACGCGGCAGACGTCCAGGTTGCCCAGGTGCGATCCCAGCAGCACCGCGCCGCGCCCGCCGGCGGTCCGGGCCATCAGGGCATCGCGGCCGCGGTACTCGACATCGGCGCGCGACAGGGCGCCGGACCAGGCCGCCAGTTTGTCGATCAAGGCATTGGCGAAACTAATGAAATGCCGGTAACTGCCGCCCGGCTTCACGGACGGCGAAAAGCCGGTCACGCGGTCCAGATAGGCCCGACTGGCCTGCCGGCCCGGCTTGTTGACCAGCCAGTAATAACTGACCACCGGATACAGGAATACCTGCAGGATACGGCGGCCACACAGCAGGTAGATTCTCAACAGCAGGCGCATGCCCCAGACGATGCCGCTTTCCTGCATCTCGGCCCAATGCCGGGTCTGCTTCATCGCCAACGCCTGATCAGCAAGTGCGGGAAACGCATCAGCATGCCTAAAAAAAGCCGGGCATGGATCATCGAGATCATGGCATTGTCGCGCCACAGCTTGAAGTGCGAGACGCCATCGTAGGGATAACGCACGCGCGTGGACACATTGACCGCATCCGTGCCCTGCCAGTATAGGCGCACGGCGATGTCGATGTCGAAATCCATGCGCCGGCCGATGCGCGCGGTTTCAAGCAAGCGCTGCACGGCTGCCAGAGGGTACAGGCGGAAACCGCACATGCCGTCGGCGATCGCCAGCGACAGCGTGTTGATCGCTATCCACAGATTCGTGAATTGCCTTCCGTAAAGCCGCGATTTAGGCGCGGAATCGTCGAACACAGGCCGGCCCAGGATCATGGCGTCCGGCTGCCGCCGGCCCGCCGCCAGGAATTCGGGAATAGCGTCGATGTCGTGCTGGCCGTCGGCGTCGATCTGCAGGGCATGGGTAAAGCCCCGCCTGATGGCCTCGTTAAATCCGTCGACCATGGCCGCGCCCTTGCCGCCGTTTTCCGGCCGGTTGATCAGGGCCAGCCAGCCGGCTTCCCGTTCGGCGATCGCGCCCAGCGCTTTCGAACAGGCTTCCGAGCTGCCGTCGTTGACCAGCAGGCAGAACAGGCCCTGCTCCTTCAGGCGCGCCACGACTTCGGGGATGGCCTGCTCATGGTTGTAAACGGGTACGATGACGCAGGCTTTCATGGCGTGAATCGGGCTGTGCCGGCATGATGCCGGATTGTCTGATGTGTGGAATAATGCACGTGAATTTTTTTCAGGGGCTAAACGGAGAAGAAAGGGTTGATCACGACCAGCTGCCCATGCTGCATATCCTCGGAATAAAGCGTGTCGCAGCCGGCCAGCAACGCGGATGCAACAATCAAAGCATCCCAATGGGAGAGCGAATAGTGCGTGGCAAGATGCATGGCTGCGCGTATGGTTTCTGTATCGACGGGCAGGACCTCGCAGAGATCCAACAGACTTTGCGCAACTTCATATGCGTCCTCCCTGGAAAATTTCTGTTTGCCCAGGAGTACGCTCACTGTTTCATTGATAACCTGGGCGCTGACCAGAACGCCCTCTGCAAGCAACTTTATTGCGGTCTCGCGGCGATCGGTATCCACGCCCAGCGCATAGACGACTACATTGGTATCAACGAAGGCCGGCGCGGTCATGAAGCTCTTCGCGGTTGAATTTGGTACCGTCGTAACGGCCTTTGAATTTTTCCAGAACGGCCAGCGCATGGACTCGCCGTTCTTCATGATCCCGCTTCCTTTTCGCTTTCAGAAACTCGACAAAATCCAGAATTTCACGCGCATCGGTCTCGGGCAAAGTTCTAACTTGCTCAAAAATCTTCTCTGCTATAGTCATGATATTTCCTCCGCAATGTAATCAACGCACCGGGATCCTATAATGCAGGTTTTCATGGCGTTTTTCCATAGACCAGACGGCCGGAACTGTGCGGCCCCTGCTCCGAGCTCATCGTGAAATACAGTCTGCCGGCCCGGGCGTTCCATTCCAGCGACAAGCTCAGCGCACTGCCGGGTTCGATGAGCCTGACGAATTTGATGGCCTCCAACTGCGAGAACGGCTGATCGATATCAAAGAACAGCTTGCCGTAGTGTTCGGCCCAGGCGATCTGCACGACGCCCGGCAGGATCGGGAAATTCCGGAAGTGATCCTTAAAATAAATCAGCTCGTGCGGGATCTGCAGTTGCAGTTCGACGCGATCAGGGGCCCAATCCAGTCCCAGCACCTGAGGCAGTTTGTGGCCGCTTGGCGCCAGCAATTCATTCAGCAGGCGCGTGTCGGTTTTGCCCTGGGCGGTCAGGGGAATGCTGTCCAGAGTCAGCCATTTCCTCGGCAGGACGACGGCCTCGAACCAGTGATGGAGCGCCTCGCGCAGCTGCCTGATCAGGCCCGGCCTGCCCTGCTCCGCCAGCAGCTGTTTGCCGTCCCGGTTCAGCACGATGCCTGCACCGACGGTATCGCGGCTTTTCGCGATCATCAAGGCGGCAGCTTCCGATATCCACGGGAGTTCTGCCAGACGCTGCTCCATTTCGCTCAGGGACAAGCGTTTTTCCTCGATCTTGACGATGCGGTCCAGGCGTCCCGCCAGCAGGAAGCGGCCGTCATCGAGCCGTTCGATCCGGTCGGCCAGTTCCAGCCGTTCGCCGTTCAGCAGATAAGGCGACTGCAGCCGCCAGCGGCCCTGCTCATGAGTCAACATCATGCCGTCGAACAACGTCCAGGGCGTCGCAGGCTCAAGACCCTGCCGGCGCCAGGCGATGCCGCCGCTTTCTGTGCTGCCGAAGATTTCGATCGCGGGCCGCCCGCAGCAGGCGGAAACCTGCAAGGCCGCCTCGTGCGACAGCGGGCCGCCGGAGCTGAACACAGCAGCCAGATCCGCCGCCAGCGGCTGGTCCAGGCGTTTCAGGTGCGCCGGGCTGGCAACCCAGTAGGCAGGCCGGTCCTGGCTCTGATGAGCCACGGCTTCGGCATTGAAATAAAGGCGGCTGGAAAACAGCGGCCCGCCGACAACGGCCACAGGATGCGGAACAGCAAGCCGTAAATATGCTGGTGGCTGACCGTCGCGAGAGCGGCCGCATCGGCCAGCTGTCCGCCCCACTGCTTTTCCAGCGTTTCGACTTCGCGCTGGAGCTGTATCAGGCGTTTGGGGACCGGCTTGGCCTCGCCCGTGGTGCCCGAGGTGAACATGACCAGCCGCGCGGCCGACGGATCGAGCGGCGCCAATTGCCGCTCGGGGCATGGCGCGGCATCCAGCCGATAGTCCTCGATGGCCGCCTCAGGCCAGTCGCCGATCAGCCGACAGTCCTGCGCCTTCAGCTGCCCTGCCGTGCCGGGGCGGTTATTGCCGGGTATCCAGACTTCCTTGCCGGCATACAGCAGCGCGAACAGCAACACGGCGAACGGATAGGCGTCCTCCGTATATAAAGCATAGCGCGGTTCCGGCTGCGCCTGCAGTTTATCCAGCCACAGGCAGACGGCCGCGTGAAACTCGGCAGCGCGATAATGACGCCCGTCATGGCAGGAAACCGGCGTATCGGCCGGCCTTCTTGCCGTCAGGCACTCGGACAGCGCGATGAATCTATCGGACATGTTTCTGGGTCCGCAGCCTGACGATATACTCGCCGCCCAGCAAGGCGCCGGTCAGCAGATAGGAAATCAGGCCGTTGTACAGGCTCCACTGCTCGAAACTGCCCCACAGGGCCGTCGCCAGCGCGATCAGGCCGTTCACGGCGAAGAACACGCACCAGATTTGCGTGACGCGGCGCGTATAGATAACGCCTTCGGGCGGCAGGTCGGGATGCTGCAGGCGCGCCAGGCGTTCGATCAGAGACTGCGGCGACCACAGGCTCCAGGCAAAAATCAGCAGCATGCAGGCGCTGACCAGCACCGGATAAAAGCGCAAGGTGATGAGATTGTTGGCCCAGATCGCGAAGCCGCAGTAGAGCATGCCGGCCAGCAGCAGAGGCCGCAGCCAGTGTCCGCCGGTACTGCCGGCCAGGCGCAGGGCCAGCAGGGCCAGCAGCAGGCCGGCGATGATTCTCGGTTCGACATAGTGAATGCCGAAATAAACAGCCAACGGATAGGCCAGCGTCAGCAGGCCGATCAGGCTGTTCAGAGCGACCCGCATCAATCCTGCACCAGGCTATGGACGGCCTCGACCACATCGCCGATCGTGCGGGCCGACTTGAAGTCTTCCGGCTTGACGGCTTTGCCGGTCATCTCCTTGAGCTTGACGATCATGTCGACGGCATCGATGCTGTCGAAATCGAGGTCCTCGTATAATCGGGCTTCCAGGGTGATGCTGTCTTCGTCGATTTCAAACAGCTCGACCATGATCGATTTGATGGCCGCTAAAATTTCTTCACGTGAATTCATACCAACCTCAACGGCGTACCGATTCAATATAGGCTGCCAGCGACGAAACCGAAGCGAAAATCTTCGCGACATCGTCTTTTTCGGCATCGATTTTCACATCATACTTCTTTCGGATCGCCAGACCCAGTTCCAGGGCGTCGATTGAATCCAGACCCAGACCGGTGTTGAACAGCGGCTCATGACTGTCGATGTCATCGACGCTGATATCCTCCAGATCCAGCGCATCGATGATCAACTGTTTTAATTCATTTTCCATAGTACTTATAAACTTCTCTCTGTTGGGTAAAATAGTCCTGCAAATGGCGGTTCAACCGGCGCACGGCGACCGATTTCAAACCCGCCTCGGCAAATGCGTCCAGCGCGATATCATCGCCGACATGCAGGGCCAGATGAAAGCGCCGCTCAGGAATCCGGTACCAGGGCTCGGCCTTGGTCAGCGTGCTGGGGTAGCACGAAATCGTCACCGGCGTGACGATCCTGCCGGCCTGCAGCGCGATAGCGGCCGCGCCGCGCTGGAACCGGTACGGCTTGCCCGGCACCGAGCGCGTGCCTTCCGGAAAAATGATCATCGATCCGCCCGCTTTCAGCCATGCGGCGCACTCGGCGATCATTTTCTCCGGATCGCTGTTGCTGATATAGCCGGCATTGACGATGGGCCCGCGCATGAACGGGTTGCGCCACAGCGAGCCCTTGACGATGCAGCTGGCCTCCTTGATGCGGCTGACCAGGAATACGATATCGACCAGGGTCGGATGGTTGGCGATGATCAATTGCCCCGGCCGGTTCAGTTTTTCCAGGCCGACGATTTCGTAGGTCATGATCCCCAAACGGTGCATCAGGCCGATGAAGGCGTAAAAACTGTAATGCACCACGCGCTGCCCGCGGCTGACTTTCTGCCGCCGCGAACCCGGCAGCGCCGACAGCGCCGGAAACACCAGCAGCCATAACAACAGGCCGCCCAGGCCGAAACTGAAAAAGCTGAAGCCCGTGGCGAAAAGACGCCAGCCGTACCTGATTTTTGTCGTCATCGTTTATGCCAGCTCCAGCTGTGACCCGGGTTTCCCAGGATCAGCGATTCGTCGCTGGAAACCAGAAACCTTGCCAGCGCCAGCAACTGGACCGGCTGTTCGCCATCGTCGCGCGCTTCGGGCGACCGGCAAAACCGCAGCGCCAGGCCCGGCCCCGCCGCCGCAATTTTCAGCGCCAGCGCGCAGGGCGCGTCCGCGTTCAGCCTGAACGGCGCGAACGGGAAAAAATCGGGCAGCGCTTCATCGTACAGCACCAGCAATACCTCGTCCCTGCCTTCGCTCAGCATGCCGGCCGCCTCGATAAAGGCCGCGGCCATGCCTTCCCTGCCCGGCGCCAGAACCGTGATTTCCTGCCGGTTGCCGTAGACGATCGAAAACAGGCCCGAAATGGCGTTATGGACACCCAGGCTGAAGGCCGTCGGCGACAGTTCCTCGCCCGCCCCTATGGTCTTGAGCATCTGAAACGACTTGCCGATTTCGCCGTGCGTGGAGCTGAATACCGTCGGCACCTGCTCGCCAGCCTTGATGCAGCGGTCGGCGGCATGAAACACCGCTTTCGCCAGCAGGCTCAGCCGGCGCTGCAGCATTTTCGGCACCGAGGCCGGCGCGACGGGCGGCTCCGTTGTCATTGATTTCTGTCCCGCACTCCATGCTCGCCAGTCATCGGGGCTGCTCAGACCCGGCGCCCAGGCGCCCCAGTCGCGCAAAACAAAATCGGAAACGATCAACTTAAACCTGCATGCAATAATTCAATTGAAAGAGCGGGACGGTGCCAAGACCGCCCCAGACTCTGATTGACACAAACCACGATAAGATCCGGCGCCGAAGCGCGGCTTCAGGACTTACAGGGAAAACAGCTCGCGCATTTTCTGTCCGGGACTTTCAGCGCGCATAAACGCTTCGCCGACCAGAAAGGCGTAAATCTCGTTATCGAGCATCAGGCGCACATCGTCCGGCGTATGGATGCCGCTCTCGGTGATGATCATGCGGTCCGCCGGCACCTGCGCTTTCAAGTCCAGGGTCGTCTGCAGGGTCGTCTCGAACGTGCGCAGGTTGCGGTTGTTGATGCCGATCAATTTGGTATCGAGCGTCAACGCGCGTTCCGTTTCGGCCGCGTCATGCACCTCGACCAGCACGTCCATGCCCAGTTTCACGGCCGTATCGGACAACTCCCGCATCTGGCTGTCGGCCAGTGCCGCGACAATCAGCAGGATGCAGTCCGCACCCAGGGCGCGCGCTTCGTAAATCTGATACGGATCGATCATGAAGTCTTTTCTCAGCACCGGCAGCGGGCAGCGCTCCCTGACCATCTGCAGGTACACTTCCGAGCCCTGGAAGAACTCCTTATCGGTCAGCACCGACAGGCAGGCCGCGCCGTTCATGGCGTAGTCCTGGCCGATCGCGACCGGCTGGAAGTCCTCGCGGATCACACCCTTGCTGGGCGAGGCTTTCTTGATCTCGGCGATAATGGCGGGCTTTTTGGCCAGAACCCGGCTCTGCAGGGCATTGTAGAATCCGCGCGGTCTTTCCATGTCGCGGCCGATGTCTTCGAGGTCGGCAACGGACATGCGCAGTTTGCGCCGGGCGACTTCTTCCTGCTTCTTATCGAGAATTTTTTTCAGTATATCGGGCGTATCGGTCATGATCTTCAATCAGTTAAAGTTTTTGAATAGGTAATCAGCGCATCCCATTTCGCGCGCGCCGCGCCGCTGGCAATGACCTGCCGGGCTTTTTCCACGCCGGCTGCCAGCGAGTCGGCGAGGTCGGCCGCATAGATCGCCGCGCCGGCATTCAGCGCCACGATGTCGCGGGCAGGTCCTGGCCGGTTGTCCAGCACCGACTTCACCATAGCCAGGCTGGACGCCGTGCCGTCGACGGCCAGCTCGGCGATATCGGCGCGCTGCAAGCCGAACTGCTCCGGCGTCACCGCATAGGTCGTGACCTGGCCGTCTTTCAGTTCGGCAACGCTGGTCGCGCAGGCGATGCTGATTTCGTCGAGCCCGTCATCGGCGTTGACCACCAGCACATGCCGACTGCCGAGCTTTTTCAGGACCTGCGCCAGAGGCTCCAGCCAGTCCTTGGCGAAGACGCCGATGAGCTGATTCGGCGCGCCGGCTGGGTTCGACAGCGGGCCCAACAGGTTGAACAGCGTCCGGACGCCCATTTCCCGGCGCGGGCCGATCGCATATTTCATGGCGCCGTGATGTTTTGGCGCGAACAGGAAACCGACTCCGAGCTCATTGACGCAGCTTGCGACCTGCTCGGCCGTCAGATCGAGATTGACGCCGGCTGCTTCCAGCACGTCGGCGCTGCCGCAGCTGCTTGAAACGGAACGGTTGCCGTGCTTGGCCACCCGCCCGCCCGCCGCGGCGACGACAAATGCACAGGTTGTGGATATGTTAAACGTGTTCGCGCCGTCGCCACCCGTGCCGCAGGTGTCGATGATATGTTCGCCCCTGACAGGGACTTTGCCGGCCAATTCGCGCATGACTTCCGCCGCGGCCGCGATTTCATCGACGCTTTCGCCTTTGCAGCGCAGGGCGATCAGGAAACCGCCGATCTGCGCATCGGTCGCGCCGCCGCTCATGATCAGGCGCATGACCGCGCGCATCTGGTCGGCGCTCAGGTTTTGTTTATCGAGCAGTATCTGCAGGGCTTTCTGGATTTGCATG
Source organism: Methylobacter marinus A45 (assembly GCF_000383855.1). GTDB lineage: Bacteria > Pseudomonadota > Gammaproteobacteria > Methylococcales > Methylomonadaceae > Methylobacter > Methylobacter marinus. The sequence goes on along the minus strand of NZ_KB912877.1, from coordinate 2,024,128 downwards.
ATCTAAAGGCGTTTCGAGTTTAGCGTTCCAGGAAATTCCTGAGCATATCATGCCCATGCTCGGTCAGGATCGACTCGGGATGGAACTGCACGCCCTCGATATCGAACTGCTTGTGCCGAACGCCCATGATTTCATCGATGTTGCCGGCTTCGTCCCGGGTCCAGGCCGTGATTTCCAGGCAGTCGGGCAGGGTTGCCTGCTCGATCACCAGAGAGTGATAGCGCGTCGCCGTGAAAGGGTTGCTGAGCCCCTTGAAGACGCCGACATCATTGTGATAAATCGGTGAAGTCTTGCCGTGCATGATGCTCTTGGCATGGATGATGTTGCCGCCGAACGCATAGCCGATGCTCTGGTGGCCCAGGCAGACGCCCAGGATCGGGTATTTGCCGGCCAGCTTCAGGATGGCCTCGACCGAGACGCCAGCTTCCTTGGGCGTGCACGGCCCCGGCGAGATCACGATCTTGTCGGGCGCCAGTTTTTCGATGTCGGCCACGGTCACCTGGTCGTTGCGCACGACCGTGACATCGGCGCCGAGTTCGCCGAAATACTGCACCAGGTTATAGGTGAACGAGTCGTAGTTATCGACCATGACCACTTTTACGGCGCTCATGACTGCTCTCCTTCCAGGCCGGCTTCGGCCATGCTGACGGCGCGGAAGACGGCGCGGCCTTTGTTCATGGTTTCATCCCACTCGTTGCGGGGTATGGAGTCGTAAACGATGCCGGCGCCGGCTTGTATATGTAAGGTTTGATCTTTTATCACAGCGGTTCTGATTGCAATTGCGGTGTCGAGATTACCGGACCAGGCGATATAGCCGACGGCGCCCGAATAAACGCCGCGCTTGACCGGCTCCAGCTCATCGATGATTTCCATGGCGCGGATTTTCGGCGCGCCGCTGACGGTGCCGGCCGGGAAGGTCGCCGCCAGCACGTCGAAGGCGTTCTTGCCGGCTTGCAGCTGTCCGGTCACGTTGGAGACGATATGCATGACATGCGAGTAGCGTTCGACGATCATTTTGTCGGTCAGCCTGACGCTGCCGATTTCGGCGATGCGGCCGGTGTCGTTGCGGCCCAGATCGATCAGCATCAAATGTTCGGCCAGTTCCTTCGGATCGGCCAGCAGATCCTGTTCCAGCGCCAGATCCTGTTCCGGCGTCGCACCGCGCCGGCGCGTGCCGGCGATCGGGCGCACGGTCACGGTGTCGTCTTCGAGCCGCACCAGGATTTCCGGCGACGAGCCGACGATATGGAAATCGCCCAGGTTCAGGTAATACATGTAGGGCGAAGGGTTCAGGCAGCGCAATGCCCGGTACAGGTTCAGCGGCGATGCCGTGTAGGGAATGGACAGGCGCTGCGACAGCACGACCTGCATGATGTCGCCGTTGGTGATGTATTCCTTGGCTTTCAGTACGGCGTCTTCGAAGCCCTGCTGCGTGAAGCCGGAAACAAAGTCCGACTCGTCGACTTTTCGGGGCGCTTTATGGTTTTCCGGCCTGGCTTTCAGCTCGCGCAGCTTGACGGCCAGATCGTTCAGGCGTGTGACGGCGCGCTCGTAAGCGTCGTGCTCCTCGGGATTGGCATGCGTCAGCAGCAGCAGCTTGCCGGACAGGTTGTCGAACACGAGCATTTCTTCCGACACCATCAGCAGAATATCGGGAGTGCCCAGCGGGTCGCTTTTGGCCGGCCTGCGCAGGCGCGGCTCGATGTAGCCGATGGTTTCGTAGCCGAAATAGCCGACCAGGCCGCCGTTGAAGCGCGGCAGGTCGTCCAGGTCGGGCACTTTGTAGCGGCCCTTGAACTGCTCTATCCAGACCAGCGGGTTTTCGTGCGTCAGGGTTTCCAGCAGCTCGCCGTTGCTCTCCAGCGTGATGCGGTTGCCGGTGACTTTGACGATGGTTTTGCAGGGCATTCCGATGATCGAGTAACGACCCCACTGTTCGCCGCCGTGTACGGATTCGAAGAGATAGGAGTAAGGGCCATCGGCTAATTTCAGATAGGCACTCAAGGGTGTATCCAAGTCAGCCAGAACCTCCCGGCTAACGGGAATACGGTTATAACCCTGCCGCGTGTAGTGATTGAATTGTTCTGGAGTCATTTTTGGTCTGTTTAACTGCGCCCTGCGCATTCGCTATAAAATAAATCGACAAGCTCGACAAGGGTCCGGATCTGATAATCGGCATTCAGATCCTCGACGCTGTATTTTCCCGCATAGCCGTATGCCACTGCGGCGGTCCTGAAACCCGCCGACCGTCCTGCCCGCACGTCGTTGATCGAATCGCCGACCATAAGGGCCTTCGCCGGTTCAATGTCAAAGTGTTCCGCCGTCTTCAACAGCGGCAGCGGGTCCGGTTTCATTCTTGCGAACGAATCGCCGCAAGCGATGAAATCAAAATACCCGGCCATGCCGGTTTTCACCATCAACGGCTGCGTGAAACGCTTAATTTTATTAGTAATGCAGGCCAGTTTGAAACCTTTTTCTTTCAATTGCTGCAAGCCTTCCATGACGCCCGGATAAATGACGCTGCGCTCATAAACATGGGCTTCATAAAAATCGCCGAACAAGGCCAGCGCCTCGGCCAGGTTTTCGGGATCGGCCGCGGGCGCCATCTGTCCCGTCAGGGCTCTTTTGATCAGCATGACCACGCCGTTGCCGACCCATTGCTCGACGGCGGCCTGCGGGTGCTGCCGCAGGCCCAGTTCCGCCAGCATTTGGTTGATCGCATCGGACAAATCGGGCGCGGAATTTATCAACGTGCCATCGAGATCCAGCGCTATCAGTCGAATCGGTGTCATTGGCAATCTTTTTTGGCCTGTCCGGCCGGTCCGTTCGGAGTCATGTTCTGGAAACAATATATTAAAATGATTAATTATATCTTTTTTTTGCCGCCAACTCTTCGTTATACAATAGCCGGCCCCCAAAATCATACAGGAAAGCAATACCGATGAAACTGGTGACCTTCACGCACAATAATAAAACCCGGGTTGGCGCGGTCGTTGATGAGGCCGTCGTCGACAGCCGGGCCGACAGCACCCTGCCGGCAACCATGATTGAATTTCTGGCGTCAGGCGCGGCAGGCCTCGCGGCCATGCGGCAGCTGATAGCCGGTAGCAGTCATCGCATCCCATTGAGTGAAGTCAAGCTGCAGGCACCGGTGCCGCGGCCCGGAAAATACCTGGCGATCAGCCTGAACTATGCCGATCATATCGAGGAAACCGGCTTCGAGAAACCCGAATTCCCGACGTTTTTCACCAAGCAAAGCAGCTGCGTGATCGCCCATAACGACGCCATCTATCGGCCCAAAGTCTCCGACAAACTTGATTATGAAGGCGAATTGGCTCTGGTTATCGGCAAGCGCTGCCGTCATGTGCCCGTCGACAAGGCTAATCAGGTCATCGCGGGGTTCACCATCGCCAATGATGTCTCGGTGCGCGACTGGCAGATCCGTTCGCCGACCTGGACCCTGGGCAAGTCGTTCGACACGGCAGGTCCCCTGGGCCCGTGGATTGTCACCGCCGATGAAATCGGCGATCCGCACAATCTGAATCTTAAAACCTGGATCGACGACGAACTGCGGCAGGATTCCAATACCCGGCACATGATTTTCAACTGCTACGAAATGATCGCTTACCTGTCGCAGGCCATGACCCTGGAGCCCGGCGATGTCATTGCCACGGGCACGCCCAGCGGCGTCGGCGTGAAAATGAAGCCACGAGGCTATATGAAGCCGGGACAGACCGCTAGAATCGAAATCGAAGGGATCGGGACTTTAATCAATCCGGTGCTTGAAGAGCCCGATGAGCTGCCCGTGTATTAAAACCCGGGCATTGGGTAGTCGATTGACTGCCCAATGCCTGACCTTAACCGATGCTTTTTCTGCTATTAAAAAAACCTAATTTTCTGGCCCGCCTTTTTTCATTCGGCTTCGGCGGCAGAGGGAACAGCACGGTGACTTTAAGACCGCCAAATTGAGATTCGCCCAGGGAAAGTTCAGCGCCGTGAATCAGGGCGATGCGCTGGGCAATGGAAAAGCCCAGGCCGCTGCCTTTTGCGCTGTTGGCCGTCTCGATGCAGCGGTGAAACCGTTTTAACGCGACTTCATACTGCTCAGGCGCAATCCCGGGGCCTGAATCCTCGACACACAACATTAAATGCTTTTCCTGCCCCGATACGCTGATCCTGATCAAGCCATTGGTCGGCGTATATTTAATGGCATTATCGATCAGATTCCTGACCAGGATATTGATCAACTGGGCATTGCCGATAATCGGCACGGCGTTGTCCTCGATAAATTCCATGTGGATGCGTTTTTTATGCGCTTCCGGCTCCAGACTGGCGACAATTTGCACGACCTCCTGGCCGAGGACGGTCGTTTCCTTGGACAGGAATTCCGTGCCGGATTCAATGCGTGAGAATATCAACAATTGCTGCACCATATCGGTCATGCGGTTGACGCCTTGCTCTATGCGTCCCAGCGCCTGACGGCGCGTCAGCTCATCATCGGTCTTCAAGGCCACCTGCGCCTGGGTCAGCAAGCCGGCCAGGGGCGTTCTTAATTCATGGGAGGCATCGGCCGTGAACCGACGCTCATGCTCAAAAGCACGTTCAAGCTGGATAAACAGATTGTTCAGTTCGTTAACCACCGGCACGATTTCTATGGGCAGTTTCTTAATCGATATGGGCTTTAAATAACTGGCTTCGCGTTTGGCCAGCTGCTGTGTCAGCTGGCCAAACGGCTTTAACGCCCGCCCGACAATCAGCCAGATGGCCAGACCTAAAAACGGCAAACCGATGAGAAACGGTTTGATCAAATGCCTGGAGATATCATCCATCAACTCCTTGCGGATATCGTCCCGCTGGCCGACATGGATGATGTATTCATTGTCTTCCTCGGAAATGCTATATACATGCCACAGGTGATTGTTAATCACGGTCTTGCTATAACCATTAAGCGAGATGGATAAAGGCAGGGGCGGCGCGCTTTCGGAACGCAGAATCAGCCCTTCCTGCTTGTAGATCAGCTGAAAAGCCAATTTCCGTTCATAGCGGTGATTGAACACTTTGGTCGGCTCGAACATTTCCGATTTATCCAGATCCCACAGTTCATACAGGGAACCGGCATACAACAGATGGCCGACAAATGAATTCAGGGCGCGCGCGGATTGCGCCAGATCCGCATCAAAAAGCTCCGCGACTTCATTGCGAATCTGCTTGTAGCCTTTGTAGGCGGCGATACCCCAAATCAATAACAATGCGGAAAGCAGCGTAAACAATAACAGTTTTCGAAGCGAATAAGTCATCAATCTTCATCAATGTCAATAATATAGCCGACACCTCTGACAGTACGGATAATCGATGGCCCGAGTTTTTTTCTCAGGTAATGAATATGCACCTCGACGGTATTGCTTTCTATATCGGAATCCCAGGAGTACAGGCTTTCCTCCAGCCTGGACCGGGACACGACCTTGCCTATATTGCCCATCAAAAAACTCAGTATCTCGAATTCCTTTTGCGACAGATCCACCTTTTCGTCATTAAAAGTGACCTGATGCGAGGCCGGATCCAGCACGATGCCCCGGTGTTCAATCTTGGGCGCCCCCCGGCCTTCATTACGCCGGGCCAGCGCTCTCAAGCGCGCGCAGACTTCGTTTAAATCAAACGGCTTGATCACGAAATCATCGGCCCCGCTGTCGAGGCCCAATATTCTGTCAGGAATCGTATCCTTTGCCGTCAGAACCAGCACCGGTGTCTCGTCTTTACGGCTTCTCAAAGCCCGCAAAATTTCCAGCCCATTCATATCCGGCAAATTCAGATCCAACACGATCAATTCATAGGTGTTGACTTTCAAAGCCTCATCGGCAAGCTTGCCGTTAGTCAGCCAATCGACGGCATAACCTTCCATTTTTAAACCGGCTGTCAAGCCATCGCCCAATATTTCATCATCTTCAACTAATAAAAGCCGCATATACTCTCAATTCTAGATATAGTTAATAATCTTCCGAAACCCCGTGCGGGAGAAAACCGCCAAGCTTATGATCGATACTACAACCCTGTATAAATCCGGTTATTTGACTCACAATCCCTGCAATTGCTCCAACGTGCAAAAAATTTAACTGCACGGTTAATCAAGGCGCGGTCGAGCATGAAAAAATAAGGCCGGGAAAAACGGTAAAAGTTCCCTTGATGAGCCTTCCCGACACGGTGAAAACTAGCAGATGCGTGAAAATAGCCATTCTCTGCATTGCTTCGTAAAATCCGCATCATCCATCGCTCTCGTATTAATGTTAAACTGCCTGTTTTTCACGCTGAATTAACGATTACTTTGCCACCTCTGAGCTTATACATCCACATTCCCTGGTGTATTAAAAAATGCCCTTATTGCGATTTTAATTCACATGCGGTTAAAGCCGATACGCCCGAAGTCGAATATATCGATGCGCTGCTGGATGATCTGACCATCGATATACAGCAGTATGCCGTTAACCGTCCCATCGGCAGTATTTTTATCGGCGGCGGCACCCCGAGCCTTTTTTCACCGGAATCCTTCCATCGCTTGTTGACAGGCATCGGGCAACAAGTTGCGCTGGCCGATAACCTTGAAATCACCCTGGAAGCCAATCCCGGCACCTTCGAAATCAACAAATTCGCCGAATTCCGGTCGCTGGGCATCAACCGCCTGTCGATTGGCGTTCAAAGCTTCAACGACACGCTGCTACAAAAACTGGGACGGGTGCATTCGGGCAAGGAAGCCCTGCGGGCGGCGGAATGCGCCCATCAGGCCGGATTCGATAATTTTAATCTGGACTTGATGTTCGGCTTGCCGGACGCCGGCCCCGATAGCAGCAGAACCGATATTGAAACCGCAATAAACCAGAATCCCACGCATATTTCCTTTTACCAGTTAACGCTGGAACCGAATACTTATTTCCATAAATTTCCGCCCAAACTGCCTGACGATGACGCTATCTTTAGCGCGCAAAAAGTCTGCCAGGCACTATTGGCCGATCGCGGCTATCAACAATATGAAGTGTCAGCCTACAGCCGGCCGGGTTTTCAATGCCGGCACAATCTGAACTACTGGCGGTTTGGCGATTATCTGGGCATTGGCGCCGGCGCCCACGGCAAACTATCGTTGGCATTGCCGGACCGGATCATACGCACGTTCAAGCCGAAAAGTCCGGAGCAGTACCTGCGCGATACCCATAAAAACGGCGGTTCCGACCCGATTGCCAGAAGGGATTTGCCTTTGGAATTCATCATGAACCATCTGCGCCTTAAACAAGGTTTTACCGCGGCCGGCTATCAATCAACCACTGGCCTTGCCGTTGACACGCTTGAGCCTGCCCTATCGGCCTGCCTGAAGCAGCATTTGCTTATCTGTCGGGATGATCACTATTATTGTTCGGAACAAGGCTGGAATTTTCTGGATAGCGTTCTGGAAAAATTCTGCTCTGCGCCGACCTGACAATCCAGCGACACATGTCGTCCGGCAGGCGGATTAAGCGCATGCCGGGACAGATTCAGTTTTCCAGTTGCCTACCGATTGAGGAAAGCACTTAAATTTGTTTTATAATCTATCAATAAAACCGCTCACTGTTCCCTGTGGAGAAACAGTTTATCGCCTGACTTATGCTTAACAACTATAACGGCTCAATATTATATCTTCCTTAACCGAGCTTGCTATAAACCGCAACCCCTTCATTCCATAAACATATGCTTGATTATCAAAAAGACTTTATTTCCTACGCGCTGGATTGCGGCGTTTTAAAATTCGGCGAATTTCAATTGAAATCAGGCCGCATCAGCCCCTATTTTTTCAATACCGGCTTGTTCAATACCGGCGCCCAACTGGGCAAACTGGGCCATTTTTACGCGCAGGCCTTGCTGCAGTCAGGCCTTAAACCGGACATTCTGTATGGCCCCGCCTATAAAGGCATCCCTTTGGTCAGCGCCACCTCTATCGCTTATGCCGCATTAACCGACAGCGATATTCCTTTCGCTTTCAACCGCAAGGAGGCAAAGGATCATGGCGAAGGCGGCACGCTGGTCGGGGCACCACTGCAAGGCCGGGTGCTCATTCTGGATGATGTGATTACCGCCGGCACTTCGGTCAGGGAATCCGTGGAAATTATCAGGCAGGCCCGGGCAATACCGGCAGGCGTATTGATCGCGCTGGACCGACAGGAAAAAGGGCAAAATGACATATCCGCCATCCAGGAAGTCAGCGAACAATTCAATATGCCCGTTATTTCAATCATAACGCTGGATAATATTATTGAATATTTAACCGCTAATGCCGGCGAACAACTGGATGCGATAAAAGAATATCAGCGCCTTTATGGTATTTAACTCATAAACCTTTATGGTACTTAACGCATAAAACATTAGTTATAGAAAAAAGATATCGGAACCTAACAGTTCCCCGGATATCGACTACACTTATTCAGAACCTATTTTCAATCTGATGTTTTAATAACAAAAAGAATTACGTTAGTAACAAAAGGCTTGCCATGAGTAATCTGGAATTTAAAGAGCAAATGCACGAATATTCGCAATGGCGTGCAAAACTGATACAGGCTATCGAGATGTATCATCAATGGCGTAATCGCTATGGCATGAACGATGCCCATAGTACGGATACTATTTTAAATATCCTGACCGGTCTGGAATCGGACCGCATTACCCTGGCTTTTGTTGCCGAATTTTCACGCGGCAAAACCGAACTGATCAATTCGCTGTTTTTTGCCGAGACCGGACTCAGACTGCTGCCCTCTTCACCGGGCCGCACCACTATGTCGCCAACCGAGATTTTTCATGATGAAAAAGGCGGCAGCTATATTCGTTTATTGAATATTGAAAGCCGGCTTGAAGATATTTCCCTGGCCGAGTTTAAGCACAAACCCGATCGCTGGCACCATATTGAGCTGGACTGCAACTCGCCGACCCAAATGCAGGAAGCCTTTAAAGAACTGGTCGCCACTAAAATGGTGGACCGCGAACTGGCGGACAAACTCGGCTTATGGAACGAACGCGAAGCGGCGGAACAAGGCATCATAAATCCGGAAAAAGTGGAAATTCCCTGCTGGCGCCATGCCTTGATCAGCTTTCCTCATCCCTTGCTGAAAGAGGGCTTGGCGATTCTTGACACGCCGGGTTTAAACGCCTTGGGAACAGAGCCGGAATTAACCCTGAGCATGCTGCCCGGCGCGCAGGCCATTGTCTTCGTGATCGCGGCCGATACCGGCGTCACAAAAAGCGACCTGGAAATGTGGCGCAGCCATGTCTGCAGTACGCGCGGCTCCAGTAAACAGGGGCTGGCCGTAGTCATGAACAAAATCGACGCCATGTGGGATGACCTGGCCGGAGAAAATGGCTATGAAGCCTCCATTCAATCGCAGATCAAAACCTCGGCGTCAGTTTTAAAAATTAACGAAGATGCCATTTTCCCGATTTCCGCCAAACAAGCCCTGTTGGCTAAGGTTAAAAATGATGAAGCCTTATTCGACAGAAGCCGTTTGAGTGTCCTGGAAGGCTTTCTTGCCAATGATATTTTGAGGCAGCGGCGTAATATCCTGATGGATACCATCATTCGCGACATGGGTTTTCTGATCAGTGAATCGTCTAATTTAACAAGTTCGTCATTGGCTAATGCCATCAGTCAACTTGAGGAATTCAAGAAAATTGACTTTCACAATCAGGATATGACGGGCAAGTTAATGGCCGAAACCCGGGACAGACAAAATGTTTATCTGGCCAATATCGAAAATTTCCAGGCCAGCCGCCGGGTTTTCAGCGTTCAGGCCAAGATGCTGGTTGATTCATTCGCCAAGGAAAAGATTGATGCGATCATTAAAAGGACCAAGCATGACATGTCCAAGAGCCTGACTACGTATGGCATGAAACAAAACATCCGCAAGCTGTTCGATGAGTTGCGCGATCTGCTGCAGGATTCTGTCGATATCACCAATGAAACGCGCCGTTTAGTGAAGGCCATTCATAAAAAATTCAAGGACGAATACGGCTTTAAAGAGATCGAGCCGCAGCTATTTTCTATCAAGCAGTATCAGTTTGAACTGGAACAGATTTTTGAAGAAGGCGAGGCATTCCGCACCAGCACCAAAACGACCATGACCGAGCAGAGCATTGTCATCAACAAGCTTTATAACACGCTCATTTCCAGGGCCAGAAATATTTTAAATCAAGCCCATACGGATGCAATGATCTGGAGCAACAGTGTTTTGACCCCCTTGATGCATCAGATTAAGGACCATAAAAAGCAGATTGAAAGCCGCCTGCAAATGCTCAGAAAAATTAACGAGTCAAAAGGCAATGTGGCTGAAAGTATTGCCAACCTTGAAGCAGAGTTGGCGCCGCTGAAACGGCAACGTGATGAACTGGCGACCATCATCAAAGCCATGCAACTCGATGCGCATACCTTGGCAAAAGCTGACCGCTGAAGGTTTGTGTTTTTAAACGGGCCGGTCCGCCGCCGCTTCCGGCGTCGACGGACCAAATCAAGCCGTCCCTTAAACCCGCCTGAAAATCAGGTCCCAGACGCCGTGCCCCAAGCGCAGGCCACGCTGCTCGAATTTGGTTAACGGGCGATAGTCGGGGCGCTCGCAATAATCCGCCCCATTGCCGGCATTGATTAACCGGCTCTCCGCCGTCAAGACTTCCAGCATATGCTCGGCATAGTTCTGCCAATCCGTTGCCGCATGAAAATAGCCGCCGGACTTTAGTTTCTTGACCAGCAAATTGACAAAGCTGGGCCTGACGATGCGTCTTTTGTGATGCTTCTTTTTCGGCCAGGGATCGGGAAAAAACAAGTGCACCCCGGCCAGACTGTGATCGGCTATCTTATTCTCCATGATCTCTATGGCATCATGGCAATAAATCCTGACATTGTTAATCCCTTGGTGAGCCAGCTGCAGCATCAAATGCCCGACACCGGGCCGATGCACTTCGATGCCGATATAATTAATCTCGGGATTGGCGGCAGCCATCTTGGCCAGACTCTCGCCATTACCAAAACCGATCTCGACACAAAGGGGCGCATCACGTCCGAAAACTTCGGCAAAGTCGTAATCAGTTTGCGGGTCCAGTCCGTAAATGGCCCAGTAATTATCCAGCGCGAGCTGTTGCCCAGGCGTGATGCGGCCTTGCCTGCGAATAAAGCTGCGGATGCGTTGCGGGAAGTTTTGTTCAGGAGCAATCATGTCAACATCAATGCGGGTACCGCCCGGGCCGGACTTTGCCGCTCCGGCGAATCAGAAAAACAAACCATCAATAGGTGATGAGGCGGAAGCAAACCGCTTCCTGGGCATGCGTCCGGCCAGGAAGGCTTCACGGCCGGCCTCGATGCCTTTCTTCATGGCCGAAGCCATCAGTACCGGATTTTTTGCCGCCGCGATAGCCGTATTCATCAAGACGCCGTCACAGCCCAACTCCATGGCAATCGCCGCGTCAGAGGCCGTACCGACGCCGGCATCGACCAGAATAGGCACATTGGCGTTTTCGACAATGGTCAAAATATTGTAAGGGTTGCGCACGCCCAGGCCAGAACCAATAGGTGCCGCCAGCGGCATGACCGCCACGCAGCCGATCTCTTCAAGCCGCTTGGCGGCAATCGGGTCGTCATTGGTATAAACCATGACATCAAAGCCGTCCTTAACCAATAATTCAGCAGCGATATAAGTCTCGGCCACATCAGGAAACAAGGTTTTCTGATCGGCCAGCACCTCCAGCTTAACCAGCTTGTGACCGCCCAGCAGTTCCCGACCCAGGCGACAGGTTCTTACCGCTTCTTCGGCCGTATAACAACCGGCCGTATTGGGCAGGATCGTGTATTTATCCGGGGAAATGACATCGAGCAAATTCGGCTCGCCCGGATTCTGACCGATATTGGTGCGGCGGATGGCGACGGTCACAATTTGCGCGCCGCTGGCTTCAATAGCCATTCTGGTTTCTTCAAGATCCTTATACTTGCCGGTACCGACCAGCAACCTGGACTGATAAGCCTTGCCCGCGACAACGAAAGAATCTTCCTGGCCACCGCCAATGGCATGGACGATTTCCAGGCGATCATCAGCCTGCAGCGCCTGTGTGCCGTATTGATCAAACGGCAAAATTTCTTTATTCAATTCAACGGCGATTCTTCTACCCGCTAGCCCCATGTCAGCAATCACATCGGCTACATGCGTGTTTTCGGCAATCTCACGGGATTCGCCATTTACATAAACGATCATGTGTTCAAACTCCGGCTTAATTCTCTATAGTTCTGCGTTCCTGTACCGCAACGGCAAGATCTTTCAGCAGCTGCACCGTATCTTCCCAACCCAGACAGGCATCGGTGATACTTTGTCCGTAGGTCAATTTTTGTCCCTTAACCACATCCTGCCGACCTGCTTTAAGATGGCTTTCAATCATGACGCCCATGATTCTGCGATCGCCGTTCGCTATTTGCCCGGCCACATCCTCGCCTACAATCAATTGGCGCTGACATTGCCTTAAACTGTTGGCATGACTGAAATCGATCATGATATTCGGCCTGAGATTGGCTTTTTGCAATCCTGCCGCCACCTTCTCGACACTGACGGCGTCGTAATTAGGACTGTCATTGCCGCCTCTGAGAATGATATGTACATCTTCATTGCCCGTGGTTGAAAAAATAGCCGAATGACCTGCCTTGGTCAGCGATAAAAAGTGATGCGGGCTCATGGCCGCGCCGATCGCATCAATGGCGATCTTGATCGTGCCGTCGGTCGCATTCTTGAATCCGACCGGACAGGACAGACCGGAAGCCAGCTCACGGTGTACCTGACTTTCCGTGGTTCGGGCGCCGATAGCGCCCCAGGCAATCAAGTCCGAAATATACTGTGGGGTAATCAAGTCCAGATATTCCGTGGCTGCCGGTATGCCCGTAGCATTCAAATCAAGCAATAATTGCCTGGCAACGCGCAGGCCCTTGTTGATGTTAAAACTGGAATCAAGATCCGGATCGTTAATCAGGCCTTTCCAGCCAACAGTTGTGCGAGGCTTCTCAAAATAAACCCGCATCACGATCGACAAATCATTTTTTAATTCATCTTTAATAGCTTTCAGATGTCTTGCATATTCCTTTGCGGCATCCGTGTCATGAATGGAGCATGGCCCTACCACGACCAACAATCTGTCATCCTGGCCGGTCAGTATCTTGTGAATCTCTTCCCTTGCCCGCAGAGTGGTATGTGCCGCCGCTTCGCTGATCGGCATTTCATCATGCACCTGAACAGGCGCGATGACTTCTTGAGTGGCACAAATTCTCAAGTCGTCAGTGTTGTATTTTGTTTGCATGGGAGCTGTAACCAGGGTTTTTTAACCGGATTAAATCTTGTAACTTTTTATTTTAACTGTTTTTATCATCATTTTCTTAGTTTTTGCTAGCCGCTGTATTGACATGCGTTATTTTCAACCTTTTTATCTTAATTTAACTTGTCTAAAAATCTCTGCTCTATAATGCAAAGCGCTCTTGGATATACATCCAAAATCCGAATTCCCTATCTCTGAATCTGATGAATAGACGACGTTTTTGCCGGTTTTATCCCTTTGATAAACTGCCCAATATCAGCCCAATTGAATTTGCATGGGCTAAAAATACAGACAACTTGATGCTGATTTAACCACTTGATTTGATGTAAAATATTTCCAAGGTCACCATGTGGCCTTTATTTTAATACCATCATTTGGACTATCTATGCTTATTTCTTGCCGACCCCCTTCCTGCCTGGCCGCGGCTATGCTGGCGCTATGCGCGCTGGCCGCGCCCGGCCAGGCCGTCAGCGCAGCGGGCGCCGCGAGCACCGCACCCCAGGCCGAGGCGCCCGGCGCCCCGGACCACCCGTTGCTGGCCCAATACCGCGCCGTGTCCCGGCAAACGGCGGCCTTGACGATTTACAACCGGCATCTGCAGGACCTGCTCGCCTCGCAAGCGCAGGAAAAAACCTCGCTGGAACAACAACTGAAGGACATCGAGGTGACCAAGCAGGAGATTGTGCCGCTGATCCTGCACATGCTCGACAGTCTGGAGCAGTTCGTGCGCATGGACCTGCCTTTCCTGCCCGAAGAGCGCCAGCAGCGCCTGGCGCAGCTGAAAGCGCTGGTGGTCAGGCCCGATAGCACCGAGGCGGAAAAATTCCGCCGCCTCATGGAAGCGTTTCAGGTGGAAAACGAATACGGCAACACCATCGAGGCGTACAAGGGCAATATCGTCCTGAACGGCACCACCAGCTCGGTCAATTTCCTGCGCCTGGGCCGGGTCGCGCTGTATTACCAGCGCCTGGACGGCAGCGAGACCGGCTTCTGGAACAAGGAGGAAAAACGCTGGCAGACCTTGCCGGCCGATTACCGCAACGCCATCCGCGACGGCCTGCGCATCGCCCGCAAGGAAACCGCGCCCGACCTGTTAACCCTGCCCGTTCCCGCGCCCGAGGCCGCCCGATGAAAAAAGCCATGATTATGTTCGCCGCGCTGCTGGCCTGCAGCAGCGCCTTTGCCGACCACCTGGACCTGGACAAGCTGCTGCGCGACATCCAGCAGACGCAAGGCGCCGCCGGCAAAATCGACGCCGATCAGGAAGCCCGGTTTCTGGCCGCCGCCGACCAGGCGCAAGCCCTGGAAGCGGCACGCGCCGAGCTCCGTCAACAGGAGCAGCTGAGCCAGCAATTAAGCGCGCGGCTGAACGCCGGCAAGGCGCAGCTCAGCCAACTGGCCGGCGAGCTCGATAACCGCAGCGGCACCTTGACCGACCTGTTCGATGTCGCCCGGCAGGTGGCCGGCGATTTAAAAGCCGACCTGAACGCGTCCCTGATTTCGGCGGAATTCCCGGACCGAAGCCGGCAACTGGCCGCCATCGCCGACGCCAAAGCCCTGCCCACGATCGACCAGCTGGAGCGGCTGTGGTTTAGCCTGCAGCAGGAAATGACCGAATCCGGCAAAGTCGTCTATTACGACCAGGAAGTGCTGTCGGCCGCGGGCGAACCGCGTCAGGCCAAGGTCATCCGGATCGGCGCCTTTAACGCCCTGGCCGATGGCAAGTACCTGCGCTACCTGCCCGAAACCGGCAAGCTCGCCGACCTGCCGCGGCAGCCGGAGAGCGAGTTTACCGACCTGGCCGAAGCCATCAGCGCCGCCCAGACCGGCCCCGTGGCGATCGGCATCGACCCGACCCGCGGCGCCATCCTCGGCATGCTCATTCAAACCCCCGACACGCTCGAGCGCCTGGCGCAGGGCGGCGCCATCGGCTATATCATCATGGCCCTCGGGGTCATCGGCTTTCTCTACGGCGTGGTCCGGCTGGTGGTCCTGACCCGGATCGGCCAGAAAATGACCCGGCAGATGAACCGCCCCGAGATCAGCGAGGACAATCCGCTGGGCCGCGTGCTCGCGGTCGCCGAACACAGCGCCGCGCAAGAGACCGATAATCTCGAACTGCTGCTGGATGAGGCCATCACCCGCGAAGTGCCGGCCCTGGAACGGGGCATCGCCATGATCAAACTGCTGGCGGCCGTGGCGCCCCTGCTGGGCCTTTTGGGCACCATCACCGGCATGATCCTGACCTTCCAGTCCATCAGCCTGTTCGGCACCGGCGATCCCAAGCTGATGGCCGGCGGCATCTCCCAGGCGCTGGTGACCACGATGCAGGGACTGTGCGTGGCGATCCCGCTGCTGTTCCTGCACAGCCTGGTGGTCGCGCGCAGCCACATCCTGATCCAGATTCTGGACGAACAGACGGCCGGCCTGATCAGCCGCCGCGCGGGCCAGTAATGACGGCGCTGTTGACCCTGCTGGACGCGATCCAGGACTTTTTGAACGCCGGCGGCCCGGTGCTGCGGGTGATCCTGCTGACCTCCATTGCCCTGTGGACCCTGGTGGCCGAATGGTTTCTGTTTTTCAACCTGACCTATCCGCAACGCAAGGCCGACTGGGTGGCGCAATGGGAGCGCCGACGCGACAAAGCCTCGCGGCCGGCGCTCGGCATCCGCGAATGCCTTATTTCCGAAGCCAGGATCAACATGACCCGCACCCTGCCGATCATCAAAATGCTGATCAGCCTATGCCCGCTGCTGGGGCTGCTGGGCACCGTGACCGGCATGATCCAGGTCTTCGACGTCATGGCCGTGACCGGCACCAGCAACACCAAAGCCATGGCCTCGGGCGTCTCGCACGCCACCATCCCGACCATGGCCGGCATGGTGATCGCCATCGCCGGCCTGTATTTCAACAAACTGATCGAAGCCCGCGTCAGCCGTGAAACCCATCACCTGACCGACTTGTTAACCTATCACTAGGATTTGCCCATGCGCCGCAGAAATGGCCGCTCAAGCGCCGACCAGAACTCTGAAATCGACATGACGCCGATGCTGGACATCGTGTTCATCATGCTGATTTTCTTTATCGTCACCGCCTCGTCCGTCAAGGAATCGGGCATCGACGTCAACCGCCCGAGCGCGCAAACCGCGGAAAAAAACGAACAGGGCCATATTATTGTCGCCATCAAACCCAACGGGGAAGTGTGGATCGACAAGCAGGCCGTCGACATCCGCGCGGTCCGGGCCACCGTCACCCGGCTGCATGCGGAAAATCCGCTCGGCTCGGTCATTATCGCCGCCGACCGGGAGGCTAAAACCCATGCCCTGATCCAGGTGATGGACCAGATACGGCTGGCCGGCATCGCCAATGCCGCCATTGCCACCGAATCGGAATAGCCGTGAAATCGCTTGTCACCGCGTTATTGACGGGGCTGCTGGCCTCGCTGCTGTTATTCTGGCTGATGCAGGCGATGATCATGCCGGACGCGCAGGGGGTCAGGAAAACCGAGCCGCTGCATCAGGTGGAATTCGTCCGGCTCAAGCGCGAGCCGCCTCCGCCGAAGCCCAAGCCGAAACCGCCGGAAAAACCGAAGCCGCCCGAACCGGTCAAGGCCACCCCCAAACCGCCAAAACCGAAACAAGCGCCGAAGCCGAAACAAGCGCCCAAGCCAGCACCGGTCAAAGCGCCGGCGCCCAAACCGGTGCCGGATCTGCCCGCGCTGGATCTGGCGCCGGCCAAGGTGGACGCGCCCGCGCCCTCCCTGGCACCGGCCAGTTCGTCGCGCGAGCAGACACCGGCGCCCGCCGAGGCCAGCACCGGCGTCAGCGCCAATGTGGTGGCGCTGGTCCGGGTTCCGCCCAAATACCCGCGGCGCGCGGCCAACCGGCGGATTCAGGGCTGGGTGAAAATAGAGTTCACCATTACCCGCACGGGCACGGTCAAGGATGCGGTCGTGGTTGAGGCCAAGCCGAACGGCATCTTCGACAAGGTGGCGCTGGAGGCCATCAATAAATGGAAATTCAAGGAAAAGCGGGTTAACGGTGCCCCGGTCGAGCAACGCGCGGTTCAGGTGCTGCAGTTTAAACTGGCGAAATAAGAACTGGCTGAGAATTGAAACTCAAACAGCCGGAATCAGGCTCAATGGTTGATATTTATTAGAACTCGAAGTGAATGTGAGTGGACTAAAAAAACAACCGTTCACTCGCATTCACTCTAATATATTCACTCTGGAACCATTTATATAACGGCACTCAGATTCTCGTCATCATACAAGCGTGTTTTTTTCCAGCCATTGAATTTACTGTCATAAAACGTCAGGTCGTTATCGATCGCATACTCATAACAGCTTCTGAACAACCGCGCCGTACGAAATGCATGCAATTCATCGTCGGCCGTCACTTTTTCCACGTTACCAACCTGAAAAGTCTTATTTCTGGATTTGCCGTTACTGACCCAAAAGACGGTATAGCAAAGATAACTTTTATCTTTTCTATGATCATATTTGATGGTTCTGGATACACCGGTGACACCGGTCGTGGTTTTATTTTTCGGGGGCTTGAGAAAGCGCGTCTTACTGCCTTTTAATACTACCAGCATCTGGTCGCGCCAAGTGATGGCAGCCTTTAAAGACTTGCCTTTGTTCCCCCACAATTTATGCGAAAAATAACGGCTGCTCTCTTTTCCGCGCCTTACAATACGTACCTGAAAACCAAATACATCTGGCTCAGTTATATGTTTATGTTTTGCCATGGATATAAACCCGTCAAACGAATTGCTAATCAAATTTAACAGCAAAGCTAGGCCGCCAAATTTTCTGTCTCTCTGAAACTTTCAGCTTTGTATTATTTTTGTGTAAGCTGATGATTACAAATTATCGCTAAAGTTCAAATAAAAGCAAGTAAAAATCACAACAATTTAGACAATTCCCGAGTAATTTAGTGTAGAATAACTTAATCCCACTTTTTCAGTGGTTAATTACAAGTTTATAACCCTTTGTTTTTTCAAATTTTTTGGAGATAATCGATGAGCGTACTGGTAGGTAAACAAGCACCCGATTTTACAGTTCCCGCTGTTTTAGGTGATGGCCAAATAGTTGATTCATTCAGCTTTTCTGAAGCCACTAAAGGTAAATATGCTGTAATAGTGTTCTACCCCTTGGATTTCACCTTTGTTTGTCCGAGCGAGCTGATTGCTTTAGATCACCGTCTTGATGAGTTTAAAAGCCGTGGCGTAGAAGTAATCACCGTTTCCATTGATTCTCATTTTACCCATAATGCCTGGCGTAATACGCCGGTCAATCAAGGCGGCATCGGTCCTGTCCGTTACACCATGGCGGCAGACTTATCTCACTCTATCGTCAAGGATTATGACGTGGAAGCCGATGGTGGAGTGGCTTTCCGCGGAAGTTTCCTGATAGACCGTAACGGTATCGTTCGTCATCAGGTGGTAAATGATCTGCCCTTGGGCCGTAACATGGATGAACTGTTGCGTATGGTAGATGCTCTTCAATTCCACGAAGAACATGGCGAGGTTTGCCCGGCAGGCTGGAACAAAGGTGATGCAGGTATGAACGCAAACCCGGCCGGCGTTGCGGAATACCTGGGTAAAAATGCTGAAAAACTGTAAGAATAACAGTTAATTAGTTTGTAAAGGCGCATTGTATTGGCACAATGCGCCTTTTTTTCGCTTGTTAATTTTTTTCAGTTGCAGCAGCATCGGACAGCAATTTTTTTCTGATAAAATATGCGGCACAGACACCTACAACAGCCGGAATTTGTGTCAGTAAAAACGTACCGATCGCGCTTTTGGCGACTAAACCCGCCAGTAGGTTAACGACAGATAATTTCACAGCCCACCAGGTAATCCAATATCCCATCAGACCTATGACCGCCCATTTCACAGGCTGCTCGCCATGTTCTCTGGCGGTTAAAAAAAACCATACAAGTACCGCAATTCCGGCTAGTTTAGCTAATAACAACATCTTCCCTCCTCATTTTAGTTATTATGGAGTAACACAATCATATCTGCCACGGCTAAAATTGAACCAGCCACAGCACGTAAGAGTTGACAATCATATTCTATAAAAGGTCATCATTACATCTTTTTAACATCAGGAGAGACTTGTGGGAAAACCGCTTAAAATCATTCTTTCGATATTTGCAACGCTGACTTTATTAGTCATAGTCGTCGTCTGCGCCTTATTCATTTTTATTGATCCCAATGATTTCAAACCAGAAATACAAGCGGCGGTTAAAGACAAGATCGGCCGGGAGTTAACCCTGGAAGGCGAGCTGAAGTTATCAGTTTTCCCATGGCTGGGCATTTCATCGGGCAAAATGGTGCTGAGCAATGCGGAAGGTTTCCAAAGCAAGCCTTTTGCCGAAATTGAAGAAAGCAATATCAATGTGAAATTGCTGCCGCTGTTATCGAAAGAAATTGAAGTCGACCGCATCGTCTTAAAGGGACTGACTGTCAATCTCGCCAAGAACAAACAGGGCATCAATAACTGGCATGATCTTGTCGAAACACAACCCGAGATACCCGCCCCTGACAGCGGCAAACAAGACGTCCAACCAAGCGCCAAAGCCCAGACCATATTATCTATCGGCGGTATAACCATTAAAAATGCCCGTATTGACTGGGACAACCAAAAAAACGGCAAACATCTGGAATTCAAAGACGTCAATCTGAACACGGATAAGATTGTTTTTGATCAACCTTTCGCCGTTGACTTGGCTCTAGTCGTTTCAGATACCCAGGCCAAGCTGACCGAGACGATCAAACTGGCCATGGATTTAACCGTTAATGAAAAGCTCGACGTCTTCCACTTAGCTGACGTCAATCTACAGACCACGACGGCCGGCGAAAAAATTCCGGGCCAATCCCTGAAATCGACGTTAACGGCGGCTGATGTGGCGCTGGATATGGCCAAGCAAGACCTTAAGATCTCAACATTACGGCTTGAATCCGGTGACCTGAAAATTGCCGCTGATATTACCGGCACCCAAATTAAAGACCAGCCTTCATTCCAGGGGCCTGTCACGGTCGCCGAGTTCAATCCGGTGCAGGTAATGAAACAACTGGCAATGACGCCGCCCGCCACACGCGATGCCAGTGCCCTGACCCGCCTGGCCATGAATTTCAACCTGCTGGCCACTGACAAGTCGGCCGACCTTCAGAACCTGGTCGTTAAACTGGATGATACCGCCATCAATGGCTCGGCCGGCATCAAAAACTTCAGTGAACCGGCGATTACTTTCAATCTGACTGCCGATGCCATTGATGTCGATCGTTATCTGGCGCCCGAAAAGGCAGCCGATAAAAAATCAAAACCCATAGCCAGCCCGGCCACCACTACAGCGGCGGCGGCTTCGGCGTTGCCTGTTGATACCCTAAGAAAGCTGAACGCCAACGGCCAGCTGACACTGCAAAAACTTAAGGCCAGCAATCTGACCTTGCAGGATATCCATGTGAAACTCAATGCCAAAAACGGCATCGTGACAACGCAACAAAGCGTGAAACAGTTCTATCAGGGCAGCTATTCCGGCAATCTGAACATGGACGTACGCGGCAATCAGCCTAAGCTCGCGGTCAACGAAACACTCAATCATGTTCAGGTTGCCCCTTTGTTAAAGGATTACAAAGGCGAAGCCCGCATGAGCGGCGCCGTCAATGCATCCGCCCAGCTGCAGGCGCAAGGCCATACTGCCAATGAACTTAAATCCTCGCTCAATGGCCGATTGAGCTTCCTGTTCAGGGATAGCGTTATTCTGGGGTTTAATCTGCAGAAAATCATCGACAGCAGCAAAGCCTTGGTTAAGGGCGCGCCATTGCCGACTGACAACAAAAAAGATCAAACGTTATTTTCGGAGATCACCGGTACGGCAACCGTCAACAACGGCATTCTGCATAATAATGACCTGATTGCCCACTCCTCCAAATTACGCGTTAACGGTAAAGGCAGCGCCAATCTTAATACCGAGAAACTGGACTATAAAATCAATGCCACACTGCTGAAGTCGGCCGACGCCAGCGGACAACAAGCCGAGAAAATGACGGTTGCCATCAATGTGGGCGGTACGTTCAACGAGCCTGCTTACACGGTGGACCCCACCTCTTTGCTGACTGAAGAACATAAAGCCAAAATCGAGGAGAAAAAACAGAAATTACTGGACAAACTCGACAAAAAAATCGGTCCTGGCACCAGTGATCTGTTAAAGCGTCTTTTCTGATATGAAACCCGCCGTTTTTCAACAAGGCATTCTCGACTGGTTTGACCGGTATGGCCGGAAAGACCTGCCCTGGCAGAAAGACAGGACGCCTTATCGCGTCTGGCTGTCTGAAACAATGCTGCAACAAACCCAGGTTGCGACGGTGATCGCCTATTTCAACGCCTTTACCGAAAAATTCCCTGACATAGAAAGCCTGGCGCAATCGCCGATTGATGACGTACTGCACCTGTGGTCCGGATTGGGTTATTACGCCCGTGCCCGCAACCTGCATAAAACCGCGCGATTGATTGTTGAGAAAGGTCGCTTTCCCGATACGCTGGATGAACTTGTCGCCTTGCCGGGCATAGGCTTATCGACGGCCGGAGCCATACTGAGCATTGCTTTCAAAAAAAGCCACCCTATTCTCGACGGCAATGTCAAAAGAGTACTGGCACGGTTTAAAGCCGTGCCCGGCTGGCCCGGAAGCAGCCAGGTCAGTAAGGAACTGTGGCTGCTCAGCGCCCACTACACGCCCGTGGATCGGGTCGCCGATTACACGCAGGCCATGATGGACCTTGGCGCCACGATCTGTACGCGCACCAAGCCCGCCTGTCATGCCTGCCCGCTCAAGGACAGCTGCCTGGCTCGAATAACCGATAATATCGCCGCCTTTCCGGCACCTAAACCCGCCAAGTGCCTGCCGGTTAGGCAGCAGGTATTTTTATTGCTGCGCAACCGCTTCAATCAGATACTGCTGGAAAAAAGACCGCCGGCCGGCATCTGGGGCGGTTTATGGAGTCTGCCTGAATTTGACAGTATCGAAGCGGCCACCGACTGGTGTATGGCCAGGAACATGCCCATCCTTGATCAAAAGCCAATGGCAGCGCGGCGCCACACCTTTTCTCATTATCATCTGGATTTCACGCCGCTGCTCATTCAGACCGACAATCCTTCCAATATTGTGATGGATGCCAGGCAAACTGTCTGGTATAAAGCGGAACAAATTCATAACCTGGGAATAGCAGCGCCGATCAAACTGCTATTGCAACAACAATCCACTATCGAGGACAACGATGACTAGAATGGTTAAGTGCGTTAAATTGGGAATAGAAGCCGAGGGCTTGGATGCGCCGCCCTTTCCTGGGCCCAAAGGTCAGGAAATATTCGAGAAAGTATCGAAGCAGGCTTGGCAGCAATGGCTAAGCAAACAGACCATGCTGATCAATGAATATAAGCTGGCCAGCTTTGATCCAAAAGCCAAAGCATTTTTGGAAGAGGAAAGAAGAAAGTTTCTGTTTGAAGGCAATACCGACATGCCTGAAGGGTATGTACCGCCCCAATCCTGAGACCTGCGCCACATTATCAAATGTGCGGCATGGCTCACGCCGCACATTTGATATAGCAACTCCCGCCGGAATCAACGTTTCATCGATTCAAAAAACTCGGCGTTAGTCTTGAAATCCTTCAGCTTGCCCACCAGGAATTCCGAAGCGGCCGTTTCGTCCATCGGTTGCAGGATTTTGCGCAGGATCCAGGTTTTTTGCAACGTATCAGGATCGACCAGGTATTCTTCCCGACGCGTGCCGGAACGATTGATATTGATCGCGGGGTAAATACGTTTTTCCGCAATCTTGCGATCCAGATGCAGTTCCATGTTGCCGGTGCCTTTAAACTCCTCATAGATCACTTCGTCCATTCGGGAACCGGTATCAACCAGCGCCGTGGCGATAATCGTCAGGCTGCCGCCTTCCTCGATATTACGCGCCGCGCCGAAAAAGCGTTTCGGTTTTTCCAGTGCGTTGGCGTCCACACCACCGGTCAAGATCTTTCCCGAAGAAGGAACGACCGTATTGTAAGCTCTTGCCAGCCTAGTGATCGAGTCTAACAAAATAACTACATCGTGTTTATGCTCGACCAGACGGCGTGCTTTCTCAATCACCATCTCCGCGACCTGAACGTGGCGGGTTGCCGGTTCATCAAAAGTACTGGAGATGACTTCACCGCGCACGCAGCGCTCCATTTCCGTAACCTCTTCGGGACGTTCATCGATCAACAAAACAATCAGATAACATTCGGGATTCTTTTCGGCGATGGATTGTGCCAGACTTTGCAGGATCATCGTTTTACCGGCTTTCGGCGGCGATACGATCAAGCCGCGCTGGCCTTTGCCGATAGGCGCGATTAAATCGATGATGCGTCCGGTTAAATCTTCACTGGTGCCATTGCCTTTTTCCAGAACGAATCGCTGATTGGCAAAGAGAGGAGTCAGGTTAGAGAAGTGAATTTTATTTTTGGTATTTTCAGGAGGTTCGAAATTGATCTGTTCGACTTTGAGCATTGCAAAATAACGCTCATTGTCTTTAGGCGGCCTGATCTTGCCGCTGACCGTATCCCCTGTTTTTAAGGCAAATCGCCTGATTTGGCTGGGCGAGACATAAATATCGTCAGGTCCCGCTAAATAAGAACATCCCGGAGTACGTAAAAAACCAAAACCATCCTGTAGAATTTCCAGAACGCCATCGCCATAGATATCTTCACCGCCTTTCGCCTGTTTCTTAAGGATAGCAAAGATTAAGTCCTGTTTACGGGTTCTGGCGACACTTTCGAGTCCTAGCGACTCTGCTATTTCAATAACTTCACTGATTTGTTTTAGTTTTAACTCGGTTAGATTCATAAAAATGACTCGAAGAAAAGGGTATACGGTCTGGACCGTAACTTAAGCAAGATAGGATTTAGACTTTAGGGATGTAGTTTATCGGGCGATATGCTTTTGAGTGCGCCTGATGCGGCACTCGACAAGTATAACTTAAATACCCAAACCCGTCCAAGCTTTTTGTGACGGGCTGAGCAGGATTTATTTATATATTACTGTCAATAAAGGTGGCAAGCTGTGATTTTGTCAATGCCCCTACCTTTGTGGCTTCCACTTCGCCGTTCTTAAACAGCATCAAAGTTGGAATACCGCGTACGCCATAGTGTTGTGGTGTTTGTGGGTTTTCGTCGATGTTTAATTTAACAACGGTTAACTTGCCTTTGTATTCTGTGGCAATTTCATCCAGAACCGGTGCAATCATTTTGCAAGGTCCACACCATTCAGCCCAATAATCTACCAGCACAGGACCGTCCGCTTTAATAACAGTTTCGTTAAATTCACTATCATTTACATGAAGGACTAAGTCGCTCACACTATTTCTCCAAAATTTAAAAGCTAAGACTATAGGAGGGATAACGTTAATTTGTCAATCAATTTCAGCTGATAGGTTTTTTACGTTATGCTATTGTCTATGAACAAGACACATTTAACAAATACTCGCTTCAGCAACCTGGAATTGTCTGACATCATCCTGCAAGGCCTGCAAGAGGCCGGCTTCCACCATTGCACGCCGATACAGGACAAAGCCCTGCCTTTATTGCTTCGGGATAAGGATATCGCAGGCCAGGCGCAAACCGGAACCGGAAAAACCGCCACATTTCTGCTGGCCACTTTCCAACATTTGATCAATGATGTCAGTGATCCCGTCAAAAATCCCCGGGCCATCATTCTGGCACCGACACGCGAACTGGCCATTCAGATCCATAAAGATGCCCGGTCGCTGGGCGCGCATCTTAACCTTAAATTTGCTCTCATTTATGGTGGCACCGATTATCAGAAGCAGCTCGACAGCCTGAAATCGAATATCGATATAATTATCGGTACGCCCGGCCGTATCATTGATTTTTACCGGCAGAATGCCTTTACGCTGGACAACGTGCAAGTCACCGTAATGGACGAAGCCGACCGCATGTTCGATTTGGGTTTCATTAAAGACATACGCTATTTGTTGAGACGCATGCCAGCACCGGAAAAACGTCTGAACATGCTGTTTTCGGCGACTTTATCGTACAAAGTAACCGAACTGGCTTACGAACACATGAACAATCCGGTTCTGATACGCATAGAGACCGAGGAAGTCACGTCCAAGGCCATACAGCAAAGTGCGTTTTGCCCCTCTAACGAACAAAAGATTCCGTTGTTGCTGGGCATTTTGAACCAATATAAGCCGCAACGCAGCATTATTTTCGTCAATACCAAACGCTGCGCCGAGCAGCTGAACGATTACCTCAATGCTAATGGCTATGAAACCGCGGCGTTAAGCGGCGATGTGCCTCAGGATAAACGCCAGCGCCTGCTCAATGATTTTCAGGAAAACAGAATCCGGCTGTTGATCGCGACTGATGTCGCGGCCCGGGGCCTGCATATCGCCGATGTTTCGCACGTTTTCAATTACGATCTGCCGCAGGATGTCGAGGATTATGTGCATAGAATAGGACGAACCGCGCGCTTTGGCGCCAGCGGCGAGGCGATCAGCTTTATTTGCGAGGAATATGCGTATTCCATGCCCGATATCGAAACTTATATTGGGCAGAAAGTGCCGATCAAGCCGATTACCGCCGATTTGCTCGCGGACGATGTTGTCAAGCCCAAAAGAAAGAGCAGCGCACCGGCTCAGGAAAAACGTGCCCCGCAGAAAAGGCCGCGCCCGCGCAAGCCTAAAGCCCGGGCATCAGTTCCCGAAAATCCTCAATAGCGGGAAAACCGGTTATTTCCTTTTTGGGCAGCTGCGTATCGGGCCTGCTGACCGAAATCAGATGGGCTATGCCGAACAGCCTGGCGGCATTCAAAACCGCCAGGCTGTCATCGATCAGCAATGTATTGTGTTTTTCAAACGGTTTTTGCTGCTGCAACAGGCGCCAGAAATCAGCATGTTCCTTAGGAAACCCCAGCGTATGAGAGCTGACGATGTCGTCGAAAAACCGGTGCAGACAGGTTTTTTCCATTTTCAAGCCGAGACTGTCCTGATGCGCATTAGTCACCAATAAAACCTTGCGTGGAGACTGATGAATTTTTTCCAGAAACTCGACGACATGCGGCAATACCGAAATCAATCCCGCTATTTCAGCCTTCAATCCGGCGATATTGAGTTGCAGCGCCTCACTCCAGTAATCGAGGCAGTACCATTCCAACCGACCTTCCATGTTTTTGAAACGCGGCTCCAACAGCTGTTTGGCTTCCGCTAGCGCTATACCCTGTTTCTCGGCGAATTTCAGCGGCACGAATTCCTTCCAGAAATGATTATCGAAATTCAAATCCAGAAGCGTGCCGTCCATGTCCAGCAATACCGTATCAATTTTGTTCCAATCGATCATAAGAGTGCGTTATATTTACCGAAGATCATTTAATTTAAAACTCTAGAAATGGCTAAAAAACCCCTCATCCTTAATAAGACTGTCGTTGCGAAAAGTCGTTTATTCCGTATCGAATCACTGGATCTGCAATTCAGTAACGGCGTGCAGCGCAATTATGAGCGCCTGGCGCGGGGCAATCCCGGCGGTGCCGTGCTTATCGTGCCCATGCTCGATGTCGACACCGTGTTACTGATACGGGAATACCTTGCCGGTATCGATCGTTATGAACTGGGTCTGCCGAAAGGCAAAACCGATGCCGGCGAATCGTTTCTCGATGCCGCCAACCGGGAGCTTAAAGAGGAAGTCGGCTTCGGTGCCAGAAACCTGCATCATTTAAGCTCTTTTTCCATCGCGCCGTCATATCTGGAACACATGACCGAGATCATCATCGCGCAGGATCTGTACGCCGAAAAACTGCCCGGAGACGAACCCGAAGAGCTAGAAGTCATCCCGTGGAAATTAAGCGACATCAATGCCCTGCTGGCCACGGGCGAATGCACTGAAGCCCGCTCGATCGCCGCCTTGTTCATGACCCTGGAATATTTCAAGACGAGATAATCACAAGCGGTATAACGGTTCCAGACTGGAATCCGCCGTTTGCCCGATTCTTTCCCGTGCTTTGTGTTCACTGAACGCCTGAAACAGTTTTTTTCCTTGCCACTGTCCGACAGCCCTACCATACAGGGTTCGGTTCAACAGCAGGATCTCATCCCTTAAACGGGCCTCGCAAAAAGACGCGATGGCACCGAGATTCGTAGCATTGAATTTTTGCCGGCCCCATTCCAGCAGGGCATCCTTGGCGGCTATGGCGTCATTATCGCTACAGGCCTGTTTCAGTTTTTTGATACTGTCGTTTAAATTCGCCTCAGGCATAGTAGCTTGCGGTGCGGATTTATTGGCGGACCGTCTAAACAGAAAATAAACCAGCGTCATCAGCCAGCCCGCGCCCAAGAATACCGAAATCGCCAACCAGATATTGGTTTCCCGGGGCTGTATGAGCGGCGCCTGCTTGACCTTTTCTGGCTTTACCGCTATTTCAACCGGCGCTTTAGGCTGCGCGGGAGCGGCGGCTGCGGCGACGGCATGGATGGTGGTTTCCGGAATCGTGGCCACTTCCATCTGCTGGGTTTTGATATTAAACCAGGGTAATTCTATGGCCGGCAATGTATAACTGCCCGCCTTCGATGGAATCAAGGCTATTTTTTCTTCCCTGAAGGCAATCACGCCGTCGTTTTTCTTCTGCTCCTGCAGTGCCGGTTGGTCAGGGTAGCTTTTTAACTGCTCAGGCGTTTTGGCAGCATTTAATTCCGGCAACTGACTGACCATGGTGCCTTTTGCCAACACCGTCAGTGTCCGCGTCAACGGTTCCCCCACTTTCATGTGCTCGATATCGCCCGACCATTCCTGTTTTAAATGCAGCTGTTCGGCAGGCAGCCAGTGCTGTCCTGTAAAAGATGCCGCCGCCGGTTGTACGTCCAGTGTTATTGACCGGGATGCCACGCGCTGGGTTTTGGTCATCTGGGGATTGAAGAAACCGCCGAAACTGGGACGAGTCGAGGTCACGACCTGAGCCGTCAATTCCAAAGGCTTGATGGTCATGCGGCCGCTTTTTTGCGGGAAAATGGCGTACTTTCGTTCGGTGACCCAATAATTGACGCCATTGATCTGCGTGCTGTAATTGCTGTCGTCGCCAAGTTTTTCAATGACCGCATCGGCCAGTTCCGGCTCATTCAAACCGGCCTGGGAAATTTCGACCCTGCGATATAAGCGCATGGTATAGAGAACCTGGGATTGTACATAAGGACTTTCAGGCGTCGCCTCAACCTCTAGAAACAAATCCCCGTCGACCAACTGGTCCTTATCCGCCGCGCCTTCGGTTACCCGCACAGCCGCCTGCTTGCTCGCATCGTCGCCAAATTGTATGGATGGTATCGTCAGGCTGCCGGTGTGTTTGGCCATGACTTGCAACACCCACTGAACGGTTTTGCTGGATGTGCCGTTAATCCACGACAAATGGCTACTCTGGCTCTGGCCCAATACTTCAAAATCCTGTTCCAGCGGTGTGAAATCAGGATCGTCGTCGGGCGAGTCGGTCGCCGTGAACGTGATCTGAAAGGATTCATTAAGATTGACCGGACTGCGGTCTACCGCGACATTAATTTCAGCCGCCGATAGCCCCGAGGCATGCACCAACAAAAACAGAAGAAGCAGTGTCACTCGATAGGGTCCGACTAGTATTAATTTCAATAATCTCATGTTCATCTTCATAAATTTGAATGATGCGGCGTTACAATTGCTTCAGTTATGCTGTTTACCAGGCAGCTTCTGAGTTCGACCGTTTCTTACGGTCCGGCTGCCGCTCCTGTTGTCCGTATTGGTATAAAAACTTGCGTTTCAGCAGGCCTGCCGGATCGTCGGGAATTCTGTTAAGCCATTGTTCGCTGGCCTGCGTCGCTTCGTCCTTGGTTTCCACAGGCGACTCGTCGGGCTTTTGCGCGGCTTGTTGCTGCGCTTCTCCCTTGTCCTGTTGGCCGGGCTGCCGGCTTTTTTCGGCGTCCTGCTTTTCCTGCTCGGGCTTGTTTGGCGGTTGCTGATCTTTCGGCGGCGGCTTGTCGGACGGTTGCCGGTCGGATTCATCGTCCGGTTTTTGCTGATCACCGGACTGATCCGCTTGATCGCTGTCTTTTTGCTGCGAGTCATCCTTGGACTGCTGCTGTTTATCATCCTGGTTTTGCTGTTTTTGCTGATTCTGTTGCTGTTTTTGCTTTTCCAAAGCTTTTTTCACAATTTCCTTATTAGCCTTGGCGTCTTCAGCAAGCTTTTTATCAGGTGATCTTTTTAAGGCTTCATCATAAGCGGATAGAGCCTCTTCATATCGTCCGGATTTAGCCAACACATTGCCTTGATTATAAAAACCGGTCGCTGTTTTGGGCGTTTTCATCGTCCCGAATTCCTCTTGACCCGCTTTATACTGAGCCGCCGCCTTCCAATCCGGATTTTCAAACAGCTGCGCGGCTGTGCCATAGTCGCCCTGTCGAAATGCCTGCTGGGCCTGCTGGTCTTTGGTGCGCCACAAATCCGGCCAGTCCAGGGCATAGCTGTTTTTCGGCAGCGGCAACAGCAGCAACATGGCCCAGCACAACAGGCCTTTTCTGAACGTCAGCGCCGCCAGCGGCAAAACCAGCAACAGAATCCACGGCCCCTTATCCTGCCACTGATCCAGCAGACCGTCCTTTTTCTCGGCACCCTGCTCCTTTATGGGTTGATCCAGTGCGGCCAGCAAGGTATCGATATCGCTGTCGTCGGCGGTTATCGATTGATAGATGCCATGCCCTGCCTGCGCCAGTTTCGTCAATTCATCGACATTCAGTCTGGTGACTACGATATCACCCTGCTCGTCTTTTAAAAAGCCGCCGGCCGGCAACGCGATCGGCGCGCCTTCGGCAGTTCCGACGCCCAATATCGATAGCTGGTAGCTGCCCAGCGATTTTACCGCCGGCAGGGTTTCATCGACATCGACGCCGTCGGTCACAAGCAATAATTGCCCTTTCTGAAGACCGGCCTGTCTGAACAGTTCCTGTGCTTTTTCCAGAACCACGGCCGTATTGCTGCCCTGAGTGGGCATGATATTGGTGTTTAACGCCTCCAGCTGGCTGGCTATGGTTTCGGTATCGTCAGTCAGCGGCGTGACCGTAAAGGCATCGCCGGCATAGACCAGCAACGCGGTCTGACCGTCTTTCCGCTGTCTCAGAATATCGGCAATCTTATAGCGGGCGCGAATCAGGCGGCTCGGTTTGATATCGGCGGCATCCATGGAGCGGGAAAGATCCAGAGCGATGACCAGGGCCGAATCATTGCGGAAAACCGGCGCCGGCAGCCGTTCCCAGGCAGGTCCGGCCAGCGCGATGATCGCCAGGAAAGCGGCGACAGCACCGGCAGTCAATGGCCAGCGACTTTGCCTGACCGCCTTCTCCTGCAACAGATAAGGCAAAAGGGCCGCATCACAGACCGCCGACCAATTACCCTGCCTGAGTTTGCTCCTCAGCATTAAAACCAGCAGCACGCCATACGGTATCAGGGCCAGCAGCCAGTAGGGCCTGATGAAATGAAAATCGGCCAGATTCATAACAACCTCACTCGGGACGATGCAATCACGGCCGCCAGCAGCAGCGCGCCGGCCAGCGGCCAATAGTACAGTTCGCTCCGGGGCCTGAAGTATTGTTTGTCTTTTTCCACTGGCTCCAGCTGATCCAGCAATTGATAGATCCTGCTGAGCTCATCGGTATTTCTGGCCCGGAAATAAACGCCGCCGGTTTTTTCGGCAATGGCCGTCAAGGTTTCTTCATCCAGATCCTGGGACGGGTTGACTTTATGAGCACCGAAAAAAGTGCGTACAAGCATTTCATCGGCGCCAATGCCGATCGTGTAAATTTTCAACTGGTTTTCGGCGGCCAGTTCGGCCGCTTTCAATGGCGAGACTTCGCCGGCGGTATTGGCGCCGTCCGTCAACAGTATCAGCACCCGGCTGTTGAATTGTTGATTCTTGAGCCGTTTGACGGCCAGGCCGATTGCATCACCGATTGCGGTATTGTCGCCGGCCAGCCCGATGGCCGACTCATCCAGCAAGGTCATGACGGTTTTTCTGTCGAAAGTCAAAGGCGTTTGCAGATAGGCCTGCGTACCGAACAGGATCAATCCCAGCCGGTCTCCGGCGCGCCGATTGATAAAGTCGCCGGCCACCCATTTGGTCGCTGTCAGTCTATCCACGGTTTGCTTGTTGATAACAAAGTCCTGCACCTCCATGCTGCCCGATAAATCCACGGCCAGCATCAGATCCCGGCCGCTGACGGCCTGCTCGATCGGGTCACCCAGCCACTGCGGGCGGGTACAGGCGGCAACCAGCAAAATCCAGGCGATGCTGGCCATCAGAAACGGCCATTGCCTCGTTTGCGAAACGGCGCGGGTCTCGACTTCGGAAAAATCATCAAGAAAAGGCACTTTCAAGGCAGCCTGCTCGACCGGATTACAGGCCGGCAGCAGCCAGCGGATTAACAAAGGCAGGGGTAACAGGCTGAGCAGCCAGGGCCATTCAAAATGAATCATTTTTCGCTTGGGCTTTGAGCCAGTCTTCGCACAGACTGATTAAATGTGAAATTTCCGCATCGGCCAGTTGCGTTTTTCGATACGGTGCATCGCTCAAACAGCAGCCGATGCCTTCGCTGAAAGGCGAGCCTTTGACCGAGCCGTCCAGATAGGCCAGCCATGCCCGGCCTGTCAAACCGGCGGCTTGGGTCCTGGGCGTTACACTGATCGCTACGCGCCGGATCAATACGGAAAGCTCGACCACTTTGCTATGGTTATCGAGCGTTGGATCCTGTTTGATTTGCGCCAGCATTTTTTTAGCGGTTTTGACGGCGGTCTTGCGGGTCAGACGCTTGTATAGCCAGACCAGCAAGAATATCAGCAAGGGCAGCGATACGGCGACCAGCCACCAGCCAGTAGCCGGCGGCCACCAGCCGATCGCTTCCGGCATGTGTATATCTCTCAAAGGAAGTTGAGCCGGTTCCATTATCTATGTCCCAATAAATATCTCAAACGTTGTACCGGGTCCTCGTCGGTACCGCATTGCATGAAAGCCAGACCCCGGCTTTGCGCCAGCTGGCCCAGGCGCTGCTGGCGCTGGGCAAAGCGTTGCTGGTATTGCACAGCGGCGCTGGAATCGGCATCGACAACCACATCGCGTTCCTCATCGGTAAACCGGTACCGGCCCTTTACAGGCAGCGCGCTTTCCAACGGATCGTAAACCATGATCAGGACGACGTCGCAGTGCTGCGATAATTTTAGCAGGTGCTTTTCGGCTTTTTCATTGAGGCCGCGAAAGTCGCTGATGATGTAAACACGACTGCCGGGGCGGGCATGCTGCGCCAAGCGCGCCAGCACGTGCTCCAGCGTCAGGGTATCGGCCGTTCGGTCGGCCGGCTGCACCAAGGCGTTGAGAAACCGCAATACCGCATGCTTGCCGTTCTGCGGTTTTAGCTCGCGGCAGGCCGTATCGGAAAAGATCTGGCCGCCGATCCGGTCTCCGTGATGCTGCGCCGTCCAGGCCAGCAAACCGGCCAGCTTGGCCGCCAGGACCGACTTGAAGACGCCGCGCGTCGCGAAATGCATGGCGGCCCGGTTATCGACGGAGATGAATATCGGCCGCTCGCGCTCCTCGCGGAACAGTTTGGTATGGGGTTTGCCGGTGCGGGCCGTCACGCGCCAGTCGATGCTGCGGATATCATCGCCGGGCTGATAAAGCCGCGCCTCGTCAAATTCCATGCCCCGGCCCTTAAAGCGCGAGACATAGCCGCCGCTTTGTGTCGAGCGTATCAAGGCATGCTGCAAGTTCAGACTGGCCGCTGGCCTGGCAAGATCAACCAAGGTTTTGAGCGACACTGAAACCAGTTCGCTGTCTGACTGTCTGGCATCGCCCGCCTGTTTACTGAAAAACATCAAGGTACGGCAACTCTGGCAATGAGCTCTCTGATGAAATGATCGGTCGTGATGCCTTCGGCCTCCGCTTCGTAAGACAATATCAGCCGGTGGCGCAGGACATCGTACGCCATGTCCTGAATGTCCTCGGGACTGACAAAATCGCGTTGCGCCAGCCAGGCCTTGGCCCTGGAACAACGGTCCAAGGCAATGCTGGCTCTGGGGCTCGCACCGTATTGCAGCCAGCCGGCCAGGTCTTTACCGTAAACGCCGGGGTTGCGCGTCGCCAGCACGAGCTGCAGCAGATAGTCTTCAAGGCTATCGGCCATGTAGAGATCCAGCACTTCATTGCGGGCCTCGAACAAAGTCTTTTGATCGATTGGCTCAAATTTGGCATTGTTTTTTACCGACTCCAGTCTGGCCTCGTTCCGGGCCAGGTGCAGAATGCTTTTTTCATGCTCCGCTTGCGGGTAATCGATTTTCACATGCAGTAAAAAACGGTCCAGTTGCGCTTCAGGCAATGGGTACGTGCCTTCCTGTTCGATAGGGTTTTGCGTCGCCATGACCATGAACAGCTGCGGCAGCGGGTAGGTGGCCTGACCGACCGTAATCTGGCGCTCGGCCATGGCTTCCAGCAGCGCGGCCTGCACTTTGGCCGGTGAACGGTTGATTTCATCGGCCAGGATCAGGTTATGAAACAGAGGCCCTTTTTGAAACTCGAAGCTGCCCTGTTGGGGGCGATAAATTTCAGTACCGGTTAAATCAGCCGGCAACAGATCCGGCGT
Source organism: Methylobacter marinus A45 (assembly GCF_000383855.1). Taxonomy (GTDB): domain Bacteria; phylum Pseudomonadota; class Gammaproteobacteria; order Methylococcales; family Methylomonadaceae; genus Methylobacter; species Methylobacter marinus. Next base: position 1,990,089 of record NZ_KB912877.1, on the reverse strand, counting down.
GAACTGTACGCGGTGAAAGTCCCCCTGAATGCCTTTGCTCAAGATATTGATCGCTCTTGTCTTAGCCAGGCCCGGAGCGCCTTCAACCAGAATATGGCCATCGGCCAATAAGCCGATCAGCATTCGTTCAACAAGCACATTCTGACCGATAATTTCTTGATTAATATAGGTTTTTAACCTCATTAACGATGATTGACTGGTACTTATATTGCTGTTTTGTTCTGACATAGTCCAATTGTAGGTTTTAAATCCATAGCTTGGGGGCCTAAAGCCGCACCAACAAAAATTAATAACCGGAGCCGAGGTTATCCCTTGTAAACAATCTTATCGTAATAAAGTTCCATATTTTATACGGATATTCCAGCTGACGACATAGAGTAACTTCTGTATGTATCCGTGAGTAACCTGTGGATTACTGGGGACATACTCGCAGCCGGTAAGTTATCCACAAGCTGTGCACAGAATGTGGATAACCTTAACCGCAAATTATAGATTGTTTTAAGTTGATGATATTAGAAAATAAATTTTACTTATCCACAGATTTTGTCAAGCTAGTAATAACAATAGGTTTTTAAATATCTTATTTTGTTATGATTAAAGCCGGAAAAATAAACGGTCATCGTCATGGAATTGTATAAAACCAAACCTGATTCATCCGACACCTTGCCCACCGGCATCCCTTATATCGTCGGCAATGAAGCGGCCGAGCGCTTCAGTTATTACGGGATGCGCGCCATACTGGTGATTTTTATGACACAGTATCTGGTGGACTCAACGGGTCGGCCCGATGTCATGTCTGAAAATGAAGCCCAGGGCTATTTTCATTTATTTGTCTCGGCCGTGTATTTCATGCCGTTATTCGGCGCCTTACTGGCTGACGGCCTGCTGGGCAAATACCGCACGATTATTTTTTTATCGCTGATTTACTGCCTGGGGCATTTTGCATTGGCGGTTGACGATACCCGCATCGGTTTGCTGATCGGACAGGGGCTGATCGCAATCGGCGCGGGCGGCATAAAGCCGTGTGTTTCCGCGCATGTCGGCGATCAGTTTGGCATGGCTAACCGGCATTTAATCGGCCAAGTCTTCAGCTGGTTTTATTTTTCCATCAATCTCGGCGCTTTTGCCGCGATGCTGACTATTCCCTGGCTGCTGCATCATTACGGTTCTTCGGCAGCCTTTGCCGTTCCCGGTTTTTTAATGCTGCTGGCCACCTTCACCTTTTGGACGGGGCGGTATCGCTATGTACATATACCGCCAGCCGGCACGGTCTTTATCAAGGACATGTTCGGCGCTGTCGGTTTGACAACTTTAAAAAAGCTGGCCTCCATTTATGCTTTTATTGCCATATTCTGGGCTTTATTTGAACAAATCGGCTCATCCTGGATATTGCAGGCGCAAAAAATGGACCGTATGATCCTGGGGTTCGAACTGCTGCCATCACAGATTCAGGCGGCCAACCCGTTGCTGATCATGCTGCTGACGCCACTGTTTTCCTATCGGATTTATCCGTTTTTAAACCGGTTTATTGAACTGACGGCATTAAGGAAAATGACCATCGGCTTGTTCCTGACCACGCTGGCTTTCACCCTTGCCGGTTTCATTCAAACCGATATCGATAACGGCTTGACGCCGTCGATTATCTGGCAGTTGCCGGCTTATTTGTTGCTGACATCAGCCGAAGTCATGGTTTCAGTGACCTGTCTTGAATTTTCCTATACGCAGGCGCCGAAAACCATGAAATCGTTTATCATGGCGTTTTATTTCCTGTCGGTGGCGGTCGGCAATCTGTTTACCAGCACCGTCAATTTTCTTATTCAAAATGCCGACGGCTCCAGCAAACTGGCCGGTGCCGATTATTTCTGGTTTTTTACCGGCTTAATGTTGATTACCGCCGTGCTGTTTTGGCTTTCGAACCGTTACTATACCGAGCAGTCCTATTGGCAGGATGAGCAAAATCCCTGATGTTGCCTATAATTTTTTAATTTGACTTTCACGTAACATCACTGGGGAGTACGATGCGATTCATACTGGTTTTTTTGGGAATTCTTTTTTCCGCCCATGCGGCTGCCGGCGTTTATAAATGTACGGGGAGCGACGGCAAAACAGCTTATCAATCGACCCCATGCCTGGCCGGGCAGAGCAATGTCGAATTGAATGTTAAAACCGGCAGCGCTACCGATCTGGATGAACAACGAAAACAACAGGAAGAACAGCGTAAAAAACTTGATCAAGACAAACTTGAACGGGAGAAACTTAAGCAGCAACAGGCCCAATTACACAAGGCGGCCGCCGATGAAAGCGCCAAAAATCAATTGCTTATCAAAAATAATCCGGAAAAGTTTTCCGCTTATGCAATTCCTCCTTATCTGCCCGGCCAATTGCCGGATGTGGCCCAAAATTACCAGGACCGCTTGCCGGATATCGAGCGCTTGAGAAGACAGGCGGCGGAACAGGCTCTGGCCACCGGGCAATGCGGCCGCGTTGAAGCATCGGAACTGAATGCAAAAAGCAGCCGGGATGCGCTGGTCTTTTTAATCAATTGCAGCAGCGGTAAAAGTGTTTATTTAACAGAACAGGAATTAACTCAGTAACTATTCTATGAATTCTCCAAAAACCATATTAATTACGGGCTGCTCCAGCGGCATTGGATATGTCACGGCTGTCGAATTAAAAAAACGCGGCCATAATGTTATCGCTTCGGCAAGAAAGCCTGAAAGTGTCGCCCGGTTGAGCCGGGAAGGTTTCACTGCCGTCCAGCTGGATCTGGCAGACAGCGACAGTATCCGCCAGGCGGTCAGGCAAGTCATAGCCTTAACGGACGGAAGAATAGATGCGCTGTTCAATAACGGGGCTTTTGGACAGCCTGGCGCGGTGGAGGATTTAAGCCGCGATGCCTTGCGCAGTCAATTTGAAACCAACCTGTTCGGCACTCATGAGCTGACTAACCTGCTTATTCCCGTGATGCGCCAGCAGGGCCATGGGCGCATTATCTATAACAGCTCGATATTGGGGCTGGTCGCCATGACTTATCGTGGGGCTTACAATGCCAGCAAATTCGCGCTGGAAGGTTTGGCCGACACATTACGACTCGAGCTGCACGGCAGCAATATCCATATCTCGCTGATAGAGCCAGGTCCGATCCTGAGCGATTTCAGAAAAAACGCGTTTGAACTGTATAAGAAAAATATAGATCCGACGCATAGTTTCCATAAGGAAACGTATAAAGCCATGGAGGCACGCCTGCAGAAAGAAGGCCCGGCCGCGCCATTCACGCTGCCCGCCGAAGCCGTCTCTGAAAAAGTCATTCATGCCTTGGAAGCCAAGCGGCCTAAGCTGCGTTATTACGTGACAACCCCGACCTATGCCTTTGCTTTTCTTAAGCGCATATTGCCCATTTCCTGGATGGACGGGCTGCTGCGAAAGGTATGACGCGTGCATGACCTGAAAGAAGTCGATGTTGTCTGCCCCTATTGCGGCGAACTTATTGATATTCTTGTGGATACTTCTTCCGGCCCGCAGGAATATTATGAAGATTGTTCGGTTTGCTGTGCCCCGATCTTATTTATATTAGCCGTCGACGAGGCCGGAGAAATTTACCTTACTATTAAAAGGGATAATGAATAATATTCATTATCATTCAGTTTTAATTTTTTTCTGTGCTAGAATGCCGCGCTCTGCGTAGCCATTAATTAATTTGAATTCTTGCTTTCCCGCATAAACTCTCATTTTAATCGTTATGTCTGAACCCCATAAATAAATATCTGAGGTTTATAGCCCAATGAAAGCATTAAAAAAAATAGCAGTCTCTTTATTTGTAACCATTTCCCTGGCTTCGGCTTCCACAGCTTTTGCTAAAAATCCAACAGGCGAAGAAGTAAAAGTTGCTATCGATGATACTGTCGCTAAAGTGGAAGAATCCATTGCCGCCATTGAAAATGGTGCCGATAACGAAGCCGTTATGTCTTTGATTAATGACGCGCGCCAAATGCAAAAAAATATCTCTAATAATGAGCTTGATTTAAAACGCAATAAAGCCAGTTCAAAATTGAAAGCGGCACGTATTGAAGCTCGTAATAATGATATGAAAGCCTCAGAACAGCAGTTAAAAGAAGCTTTAGCCGGTTTTCAAGAGATAAAAGAAATATACGCTAAAACTCATTAATACCTGAATAATGTCGGATTTGATTGTTCTTATGATCGAATCCGACTCTTTTGAAATCCCGCCACCGGCTTTAATTTAAGTCGCTAAAATCCGCCTATTCTGCTTTTTCAATCCTCTTGGTCATTGAAAATGCTCAAAATGTGTTAGAATTACCGCCGGTAGATAACTCTTGACCATGAAAATAGATAGTTATACTGCCAATATAACTTGAAATAACTACAACTTGTGGGATTAGTGCAAAATGAAAATCTTAAAAAAAGTCTTACTGTCTTTATTGATCGCAACATCAATGGGAGCTGTTTCATCTTCTGCGTTTGCTGAAGATCCAGGCAGAATCGTATACGCGCCAGCTGATGCGATCGATATGACTGTAGGCAAAATCAAGGCAGCGATAGACGCTATCAATAGCGGAGCAGAAGGCGCTGCTGTTGCTGATTTGATTAAAGAAGCGTCAGATACAAGTAAAGAAATCAATGCTAATGACAAAGTAGACGTAGCACGCTCAAGAGCGAACGGCAAACTGAAAAGTGCACGCTCACATGCTAAAAAGAACTCTTTACAAGAAGCAGAACAAGAATTGCAAGATGCTTCAAAAGCTTTCAGTGATCTGAAAGGATTATTGTAAGAACGCCAAGCTATATCAGGACAGCTTCCAGTTGCCTGATATAGCTGCTACTCTCCTTCCTTGGCTACCTCCTGAAGCATTTTTCAATAACCCCTGATTTTATTTTCAATCCGGAAAGTAAAATCCCAGTCCTATCAATTATCCATTAATCGCAGTTGCAGCGATTTAAGCTGACATTGTTTGCTACTTGATTAACCAAAGTGAATTTGGGGAACAGCAGGAATTTAAGATTTAAGAATTTAAATTGTCGGATGAGACAAGTTTTCAACGCTCTTTGACACACCGTCTCTGGCTTTCAATTTTTGCCAGTTGTAGTTTTCCGGTATCAGCCTGGCCTGGTTATAAGGCGGCTTGGTACGCTCATCGGCCATTTTAGAAACATCAAATCAGTCAGTTGCTCGACATGATCACCATAGCTCATGCCATCATCACGTAGCACGTCGCAGTAATTCCAGAGTTTTTGTACGATGTTGGCGGGACTCATTAATGTTCTATCCTGGTTTTATAAGCTTGTTGAGGATGATTATGTTGTATTGGATAGCGAGCTTCTAACAAACCCGCTTTAAGCATAGGCTTGATATAGTGGTTTCTGACGCTATCTGGTGCCCGATTTAATAATTCGGCTAATGTTCGGAGCGATAAAAATTCATCAGCACACAATTGTATAATGACAGATTTCACCTGCTCCGGGGCCGTGCGCTGCTTATTTCTTATTGGCTCTGCAAGACTTAACAAATGTGCATAATGTTCGGAGTTGCTGCCATTATGTTCGAAGCTAGTCTCCTTATGTTCGGACTTCCTTTGATAATGCTCGGAGTTAATGTCCATTTCAGAGAACAAATCCGGCACTATTTTGCCTTGTAAAGAATAACGCGTTCCCCGCCCATTTCCTGATTGCTTGAGGCATCCTTGCTGTACTAAATTTTTTAAATGATCACCAATTTCGCGAGGATGTTCAGGGCGATGAAGCTTGATATCGGCATTACCTATTTTTCCAAAGCGATGCGCCAAAACCAGGATAAATCGGTCAAGCTCGGACAAATAACTGTAAGCATCACCGACAATATCTTTAATCTCCTGATCGATTTCTTCAGGTATCAGACTGATGACCGGCAGGGTCATCTGGGTCATATCTAAATCCAGCTTCTCACTGACCAAAGGCTTCAGCCACGATTGTTCGCGCCATGCGCGCAGGATTTTCGGCATGCCCGATCCCGATTTCTCGCCCAAGCCCAATAACTGAAACATTTTCAGCATGGCCGGATTACGCGGATCACTAAGACCACCTTCATAGAGTTGATCCAGCGAAATCCGCAAACGGCCGGGATTTAAAAACTCTATTCGGTCGCGCCGTTTGACTATTTTAATCGGGCGTGTGGAACGATGATCGGCATGTACCAGACAGTTGATCAGTGCTTCGCGCAACGCTTCATGAACATGCGTTTCACCTTGCCTGATGCCCTGGGTGTCCAGCTTGAACGGCACATCCAGATCGTCGGTTAAACGCCGATAAACCCGCGCATAGAAATTAAAAATGTTGCTTTCCCAGCGGCCATCCAGGGTCAGGCGATAAGTCCAGCGCACTTCAGGATCATCGGACAGATGCTCCTGGTAATCCAGCTGATAATGCGGAAAAGCCTCAAGAATGCTTTGTTCCTTGCCGAACATAAACAGACCGGCCAGAGTCAGCCCTTCTTGCCCCGTCTTGCGGTTGCGTCGCCAACCATTCAGTTTCTCCAACAAGCCTTGATTGTCCAGCGCCAAGAATGGATGATCCGGCTCTCTGGACACGAACCGATTGCGATAAGCCTTGAGGGTGTCGGAATCCAGATCCTCTATCGTAAAGTTTTCAATAATACCGTAATCCTGCGGCTCGTCACTGGCATCACGCAACATTTGCCGCACTTCTGTTTCGGTGCAGCGGTAATCGCCTTCATAGTTGCGTTTGTAGGTACCTATTAATGGATTGCCATTGATATAGACCGGGCGCTGCATGCGAGAAGCTTGAGGTACGCGTATCAATAACAGCGATTTGCCCTGTACTGTTAAGATTTTTATATCGTCTTCATGACACAGTGGCGTGCTGAGTTTTCTGGCGTCATTATGGCCGTCCCAAAAGGCTTTACGTTGCGCTTCCGGATTTTTAATGCCCAATATCCAGCTTGCCTTTTTTCTCCTGCACGCCTAAAACCAGATAACCGCCCTCGCTATTGGCGAATGAAGAGAGGGTTTCCCATAGGGATTTCGGCAGCCCGCCGTCGGCCGACTTGAATTCGATTTCCTGGTCTTCTCCGAGATCGAGCTGATTCAACAGTTCCGCTTCGGTCATGCGCTCTGCCCTTGCTTTATTTTTTCCAGTAATACGCCAGCGGGTTCATCATCAGGGTCTTGCGGAACCAGTCTGCCACTAAAGGCTTTTTTCAGGATTGACTGGCGCATGCGCTCGGCGCGCTTCAGGTTGGTATTGATTTGCTGCTCGATCTCGTCGGCGATCGAGAGGCGACGTTCTATTTCTGAAATGATTTGAAGTTGCTCGGCTAGAGGGGGTATAGATAAAGTAAGTGTTGAGAAAGATTCTCTCATGAAATGTTTAATCGTACTACCTGTAAACCAATATTCGAGTTTTCCAGTCTTTGCTAAATATTCTAAAGAAAAAACCAGTGATTTAGGATTATAACCACTGAAGAAATGGACTCTGTGTAAAGCCTTTTGGTATTTCATTTCCGGATCTGGACTCTTCCAAACAGCCGTCCTTCCTGGCTCTCCACCTTCACAAACTAGAACATCACCCTGTCTAAGCTCATGGTCTGATTTAAATTTTTGCCTATCAAGCATTTTACTAACTGAATATCACCTATTTGATCAACAGTTGCCCATAAGGTGGTGCCCGCCTTGCCGTCGATATAAAGCAGATAGTCGGCGACGCCGTATCCTGGTTTTAAGGGAAATCCCGAATGGCGACACCGCGACTGGCATGAATGTTGACTTTAGATAACCCAGCCGGCGGCTGTTAATAGCTGATCAATGATTTTCCTTGCCTCGGGTTCTAATGCCATGAAACTATCCGTTTTATAGAATTTGTATAACAAGCTTTCTGCATTTTCCCCAAAGTACGCTGCTTCATGCGGAGAAATAGCAAAAAATTGATTCTTATACATAAGAACCTCATTGCAGGGCTCTTGCATAAGAAATCCTGGCAGGGCAAGCGCATATAAATTGATTTAAAAATCAGCGATACTAAAACTATTTTTCAATAGAACCATGTCATTAAGTTTACAGGAAACTTTTTCATCGCTCGCATGATTGTATGGCGCGTGTGATGGCAAGACTATTGATCAACTTGCTAAAAAGGAACCTTACTAAAATGAGTATGAAGAAAAGCGTTTTGAAGCTGCTTTTAAGCGATTCGTATAGAGAAAAAATTATCTTCTCAGCCTGAAAATTATATGCGCTTGCCTTGTTAAAATTACCAGTTATTGTAATTTAATGAGTTATGAAATGACCTGAAATGACGTGATACAACAATCACTTTCCGATACAGAAACTGGAAAATATTTTCCCCAACAAATCATCGGATGTAAATTTTCCGGTAATTTCCCCCAGACTGTTCTGAGCCTGCCTTAAATCTTCCGCGACCAGTTCGCCGGCCTGGCTGCCCTGCAATTGATGCAACGCACTCAGGACAAAGTCATAGCCTTTTCCTAGAGCTTCAATATGGCGTCTTCGGGCTATAAACACATTATCGGTCTGTTCCTGGTAGCCCATGCACTGTTTCAGATGCTGTCTGAGCAGTTCCATGCCGGCACCTGTTTTAACGGACAGGTGAATTTCACAACCTGCCGTTGTCTGCCTTATCTCAGGTTCCCTGGCGGTTAAATCTATTTTGTTATAAATCCGGGTGAGGCTGACATTTTCCGGCAAATAGGGCAGCAGTTGCTGTTCATCTTCGCTGTCTCGGCTGTCCAGCAGCAACAGAATTCTGTCAGCCTGCTTGATTTCTTCCTGTGCCCGGCGTATGCCTTCTTTTTCCACGGCATTGTCGCTTTCTCTCAAACCGGCCGTATCGATCACATGCAAAGGCATGCCATCAAGCTGAATCCGCTCTCTTAGCACATCCCGGGTCGTGCCGGCGATATCGGTGACGATGGCCGCGTCATGTCCGGCCAGGGCATTGAGCAGGCTGGATTTGCCGGCATTGGGTTTGCCCGCCAGCACGACGGTCATGCCATCGCGTAACAGGCGGCCTTGCCGGGCCGTAGCCTGGATCTGTTCGATGCGCTCCAATAAACGGATGATGCGGTTTTCCACGACCCCATCGCTTAGAAAGTCGATTTCTTCATCGACAAAATCGATGGCGGCTTCGACATAGGTGCGCAGTTCCGTCAGCTCGGCGACCAGCGCATTGATCTGCTCCGAAAAAACGCCCTGCATGGATTTTTGCGCGGAGCGCACGGATTGCTCGGTGCTGCTTTCTATTAAATCGGCGACGGCCTCGGCCTGTGCCAGATCAAGTTTGTTATTCAGGAAGGCGCGCTCGGTAAATTCACCGGGATTGGCTAATCGAATGCCCAGCGACAGAACCCGCCGCAGCAGCATATCCAATACCACGGAACCACCGTGCCCTTGAAGTTCAAGGACATCTTCACCGGTGTAGGAAGCAGGGGCGGGAAAATAAATCGCGATGCCGGAATCGATCGCCGAACCGTTTTCATCGAGAAAAGCCGAAAACAGCGCCAATCTAGGCTGTAGGGGTTTGGTGATCAGCTGTTTGGCTATGGCCGTAACATCAGGGCCTGAAATGCGGATAATACCGACACCGCCATTCCCTGGCGGTGTTGCAATTGCTGCAATGGTATCGAAAGAGTCGAAGTTCACTAATACAAATTATGCTTCTTCATTGATCTGGCGGGTAATATACGATTGCTGAATGATAGACAATGTATTGTTAACAACCCAATATAAAACCAGACCGGCCGGAAAGAACAGGAAGAAAATAGTGAACACGATAGGGAACATTTTCATGATCTTGGCCTGAATCGGGTCAATCGGCGCCGGATTCAGACTTTGCTGGATTTTCATGGTGATACCCATCAGCACAGGCAAGACATAAAAAGGATCCATGGCCGACAAATCCTGTATCCACAACATGAAAGGCGCCTGGCGGAGTTCCACCGTTTCAACCAGTACCCAGTACAGGGAAATAAACACCGGGATCTGGATCAAAATAGGCAGACAGCCGCCTAAGGGGTTGACCTTTTCGCGTTTGTACATGTCCATCATTTCTTTATTGAAACGAGGCCTGTCATCGGCAAAGCGTTCCTGCATTTCTTTAAGACGCGGCTGAATTTTGCGCATCTTTGCCATTGACCGGAAACTGGCTTGCGACAGTTTGAAGAACAGCAGCTTAATGCATAAGGTCACGCCGATAATGGACCAGCCCCAGTTGCCCACCACGTCATATATCTGGTTCAGCAGCCAGTAAATAGGCTTGCCGATAAAAGTCAGCCAGCCGTAATCAACCGTCAGTTCCAAGCCTTTGGCGATGTCTTCCATCATCGGCTGAATTTTAGGACCGGCAAATAATTGCGAGGTAAACCGGACATCGGCATTGCTGGCGACAGTCATAGGCTCTGAATAAGCGCCAATCACATAGCGCCAGTCTTTCAGCTCCTTCGTGTAAAAATGGTTTTCCTGATCGGCCGGCGGAATCCATACAGCCGCGAAATAATGCTGAATCATGCCTGTCCAGCCGCCTGTAGTCTTGACGCTCAGATTCTCCTCGGCCATATCATCGAAGTCCACTTTCTGATATTTTTCTTCCTCGGTATAAAAGACGCCGCCTGTATAGGTTCTGATAAAAGTATTGCCTTTCTCATCCTGATAAGGCACGCGCATCAGCTGGCTGTATTGTCTGCCGGTCCAGGGTTGGGCGGAATTGTTCTGTACTTTCTGTTCCAGGCCGATTTGATAACTGCCGCGTTTAAATGTAAACATTTTAGTTACCGCCAGACCACTGCTGTCGGTCCAGGTCAATGGCACCGTCAACGTGTCCTGGCCAGGTTCCAGTACGTAACTGTCTTTTTCGCTATTGAAAACGGTATGGTGAGTAGCCGCGACTGTTGAACCGCTATCGGCAATCAAGCCGCTTTGCGCCAAAAATAATTTGTCCGGGTTGCTGTCGAATAACCGCGTTGGCGCAAGATTTTTTTCCGAAACCGACAGGCCAAGCATGTCGCGCAGGCGGTTGACGATGGTATTTTCTTTTTCCACCGGATATTCCAACAGATCCAGATTACGCAGCGTGCCGCCCAAGGTATCTATTTCCAAGTCCAGGACATCGGTTTTTACTTTGATGATTTTAGCCGAAGGCACGGCGACGGACGGTACCGCCGAGGATTCCTGTTTCGCGGTTTCCGTCGGCGCAACGCCGCCGGTAGCGGTTGGCAGATCTTCTTTCGTGTTCGTAGTATTGGGATCTGTTACTGCAACGGGCGGTTTGGGGCCGTAGTCCACCTGCCACGCCTGCCACAGCATAAAAACGAGCATTGCAAAAGTAACGATTAATACAAATCTAATATTATCCATTCTTATTATTACCAAATTTTTCTGGAACAGGATCAATGCCACCTTCATGAAAAGGGTGGCATTTTGATAATCTTCTGAGCGTGAGATAGGTGCCGGTTACGGCGCCATGGAGCTGAAGCGCTTCCAAGGCATAAGCGGAACAACTGGGATAGAAGCGACAATTATTGCCAAGTAAGGGGCTAATAAAGTACTTGTAAAACTTTATGAATGTTATGAGTATGAATCGCATCGGGTTACCAATTTAAGCCAATGCCTTTCCAAAGACTTTCTTAGCAAGTCCGGCGGAGCATCTGCTGCATCCCTGCGAGCCAAGACAACAATGTCTATATTTCCTATGCTTTGTTGCTTTAATCGATAGCTTTCCCGGACAATACGTTTAATTACATTCCGTTGTATTGCCTTTTTTATATTTTTTTTGGCAATTGCTAAGCCTAGCCTCGGATGATCAAGATCATTCCTGATGGCTAACAGCGTGAAATACTGATCGCTTGATTTTACAGGCTTAGCAAAAACCTTTTTATATTCAGCCGGTTTCTTTAACCGTAACTGTGGGGGAAAACCGAAAACTTTCTCAGCCACATACCGGTTAGTTAAACCGTTAATTTGGCGCGACCTTTTGCTCTGCGAGCGTTGATCACTCTTCGTCCGCCGACTGTCGCCATTCTGGCGCGGAAACCGTGAGTTCTGGCGCGTTTGATTTTACTGGGTTGGTATGTTCTTTTCATTGATTCAGGACCTGATCAGATTAGGGTTAACAAAAACGGATAAAAAAGACGTTGGATGATAAAATAAAGAACATAGCCCTGTCAATTCTGTAGTGCATTGTTTTATTGCTGTATAGTGGCAGCCAAGCAAAATTCCTTCACTAATTAAAAATCAATATCTTATATACTTCAATGAGCTCAATTTGGAATAACTGCCTTTCTAAACTTGAAAATGAAATCTCCAGTTCGGATTTCAGTACATGGATACGGCCGCTTCAGGCCATAGAAAGCGACGGACAAATCAAACTGCTGGCGCCAAATCGCTTTGTACTGGACTGGGTCAAGCAACATCATTTTGCCAAAATTGAAGAAACCATTCATGAATTTTCCAATGGTGAATTAGGTCTGATTCTTGAGATCGGCTCTAAAAAATCCACCGTATCCACCGCCGCAACGATCGCCAAACCGGCCGAAACCAAAAAAGCCAGCCCCAACTTTCTTAATAAGGCTTTTACTTTCGACAATTTTGTCGAAGGCAAATCCAATCAGTTGGCCAAGGCCGCATCGATCCAGGTTTCCGAAAACATCGGCAAGGCTTATAACCCGTTGCTGATTTACGGCAGTTCAGGATTGGGCAAGACCCATATGATGCATGCGATAGGCAATGCCGTTCTGCAAAAAAATCCGTCGGCCACGATTGTTTACCTGCATTCGGAAAAATTCGTCCAGGATATGGTCAAAGCGTTGCAGCAAAACTCCATCAATACCTTTAAGGAATATTATCGCGGCGTGGACGTGCTGCTGATCGACGACATTCAATTCTTCGCTGGCAAGGAACGCTCGCAGGAAGAGTTTTTCCATACCTTCAATACCTTGCTGGAAAAAAAACATCAGGTGGTTTTAACCTGCGATAAATACCCGAAGGAAATCATCGGACTTGAAGACCGCTTGAAATCGCGATTCGGTTGGGGGCTTCCTGTTTCCATCGAACCGCCGGACATGGAAACCCGGGCCGCGATCTTGATGAAAAAAGCGCATCTGGCGAATGTGGATTTGCCTCAGGAAGTCGCGTTTTTTATCGCGAAAAGAATTCCGTCCAATGTCCGCGACCTGGAAGGCGCGTTAAGGCGCGTGATTGCCAATGCGCAATTCACGGGGCGCGAAATCACGACCGAGTTTACCAAGGAAGCGCTGCATGATCTGATCTCCCTGCAGGACAAACTGGTCAACATAGACAACATTCAAAAGACCGTGGCCGAGTATTTCAAAATCCGCGTGGCCGATCTGTCCTCCAAAAACAGACGGCAATCCATTACCCGGCCGCGGCAAATGGCCATGTCGCTGGCCAGGGAACTGACTTCGCACAGTTTTCCGGAAATCGGCGAGGCTTTCGGCGGCCGTGATCACACGACGGTCATGAATGCCTGCAAGCGCATCAGTGAACTCAAGGAAGCCGATAGTAAGGTGGCCGAAGACTATTCCAATCTGTTGAGAACTTTATCGCATTAATCGTGCACAAGCTGTGGATAAACCGGTGCCTTACTAACAGCCCGTTTTTAACTACAGCCGGAACACAAGCAGTTACAACTTTAAACACATTATTTATAACAGGCTAGCTGATTGATTATTAAGGTATAATTAGAGTTATCAACAGTTTCATGCAAGCTAGTAATAACAGAAAAATATTCTTTTATGAACTTTATTATTAATAGAGAAGAGCTTTTAACGCCCCTACAGCAAATAGTCAGCGTCATAGAAAAAAGGCAGACCATGCCGATTCTCTCCAATGTGCTGATGGTAATCGAAGACAATCGGCTGATTTTGACCGGTACGGATCTGGAGATTCAGATCGTGGCCAAAATCGACATCGGCACCGCGACATCCGGATCGATCACGGTTCCGGCGAGAAAATTCCTGGATATCTGCCGGTTATTGCCCAGCGGTGCCGAAATCAAATTTGAACAGGAAGATGATGTCGCCAGGGATGGTGCGAAAGTCAAAATCCTGTCCAACCGCAGCCGCTTTTCCTTAAGCTGCCTGCCGGCGGACAATTATCCGGAATTTGCCGAATCGGAATTCGAGCATCAATTCTTTATCAATGCCGGCAAATTTAAAAGGGCGCTGGAGAAAACCATATTCTGTATGGCCAATCAGGATGTCCGTTATTATCTGAACGGCCTGTTGCTGCATATTTCCAACAGCAAATTGAAGCTGGTGGCCTCGGACGGACATCGCTTGTCGATTTATGAAGACCAGTTGGATCAGGCGACCGGCTATGAAGCGCGAATCATCCTGCCCAGGAAAGGCGTTCTGGAACTGAGCCGTTTACTCGATGATCCGGACGCCGAGTTGAGAGTCGAGTTTTCCGGCAACAACATCCGGATCTTTATCAAGAATCTGGTGTTTTCGGCCAAACTGGTCGATTCAAAGTATCCCGATTTCAGCAAGGTGTTCCAGCAGGCGTTTTTCAATCAGATCCATATTCAAAAACAGCAACTGAAGGAAGCTTTAACCCGCGTTGCGATCCTGTCCAACGAAAAATTCAAGGGCGTCACGCTGGACATTTCGTCCGGCAGTTTAAGAATCAGCACGCACAATCCCGAGCATGACGAAGCCGAGGAAGAGCTTTTTATCGAATACGCCGGCGAGCCTTTATCGATCGCCTTCAATGCGCAGTATTTGCTGGATGCCGTCTCCAACCTGGATTCGGAGTTGGCGGTATTGACTATTGCCAGTAATGCCAGCACTTGCTTCATCGATGAACCCAATGATTCTTCCTACAAATTTATTGTCATGCCGATGAGGCTGTAATATTACGGATGAGTTTGTTGAAACTGGATATTTACCATGTCAGGAATATCCATCAAGAATCCATCAGACCTTCTCCAACAATCAATTTCGTTGTTGGAGAAAATGCCAGCGGCAAAAGCTCGCTGATAGAAGCTATTTTCATTCTCGGTCGGGCCCGATCTTTCCGTTCCACATCCATCAAGCCGGTTATCAGTTTCGATCAATCGCATTTAATCGTTTCCGCGCAAGCGCTGCAACCGGATGGCAGCCATTGCCATTTGGGCATTCAACTGGATGGCAAGGATTTTGAAATTCGTATCAACCAGCAATCCAGACAGAAAAAGTCGGATTTAGCCTATGCGCTGCCTATGCAATTGATACATCCGAAAAGTTATGAATTGCTCGACGCCGGCCCGCAGATCAGGCGCGAATTTATAGACTGGGGCGTCTTTAACGACCAGGCGAATTTTTTGCCGGTCTGGCGCAGATTCAAAAAAGCATTATTGCAGCGTAATTCCTTATTAAAAACCAAGCAGCTTGAACAAATCAATGTTTGGGATAAAGAACTGGTTTATTACGGTACAATAGTCGATAACTACCGCCAGCAGTACCTGCAAAAGTTAAAGCCTGTTTTTATTGAGATTATCAAGCGGTTTCTCGACATCGGCTGCATAGACATCCTGTTGACTGCGGGATGGGATGGCTCAAAGCCCTTTCAGCAGGTTTTGACCGAAGACATGGATAAGGATCTGCGATATGGATTTACCCACAGTGGACCGCATCGTGCAGACTTTCAATTATTGGTTAATGCCAGACTGGCAAAAGATTTTGTTTCACGCGGCCAGCTGAAACTGCTGGTATTGAGCCTGAAACTTGCACAGGTTCAACTGCTGGCTAACGAGCGCGGCAATATCGGCTGTATTCTGGTGGATGATTTTGCGGCCGAGTTGGACGTGACGAACCGGGCCAAGCTACTTGCTTATCTTGCTGAGTTACAATGTCAGGTTTTCATCACGGCAACCGAACAGGCTGATCTTGGCGATTTAAGCCGGTTAAAAGAATATAAAATGTTCCACGTGGAACATGGACATATAAAACCCATGTAATGTTTCACGTGGAACATTACGGCAACAACAGAAAGCGGACAACTACATGAGTAATCACAACGATCAATACGACAGTTCCAACATTCAAGTTTTAAAAGGGCTGGATGCAGTAAGAAAACGGCCGGGCATGTATATTGGCGATACCGATGACGGCTCCGGTTTGCATCATATGGTTTTTGAAGTCGTGGATAATTCCATAGACGAAGCCTTGGCCGGTTACTGCAAGGAAGTCAGAGTGATTATTCATAGTAACGGCTCGGTTTCAGTAACCGATGACGGGCGCGGCATTCCGGTCGATATTCACGAGGAGGAGGGGCGTTCGGCGGCGGAAGTGATTATGACCGTGCTGCATGCCGGCGGCAAGTTCGATGACAATGCCTATAAGGTATCAGGCGGCTTGCATGGCGTCGGTGTCTCGGTCGTGAATGCCTTGTCGGAAGAATTGAATCTGGAAATACGCAAGAACGGCCAGTTGCATAAACAAAAATACATCATGGGCGAGCCGGTCGCGCCTTTACAGGTTGTCGGGCCCGCCGAAGGCAGCGGCACCTTGATCAACTTCAAGCCCAGCTCCCAGACGTTCAGCGATGTGGAATTCCACTACGATATTCTGGCGAAGAGGCTCAGGGAGCTGTCATTCCTGAATTCGGGCGTGCGCATCATCCTCGAGGACGAGCGCAACGACAAGAGCGATGTGTTCGAGTTTGAAGGCGGCATCAGCGCCTTTGTCGAGCACCTGAACAAGAACAAGACGCCGCTGTTCCCGGAGGTATTCCATTTTGTCGCCGAAAAAGAAGGCGTCACCGTCGAAGTGGCGATGCAATGGAACGATTCCTACCAGGAAAACGTATTCTGCTACACCAACAACATCCCGCAGCGCGACGGCGGCACGCATCTGGCCGGTTTCAGAAGCGCGCTGACACGCACGATCAATCAATACATCGAAACCAGTGGCCTGGCGAAAAAGGAAAAGGTTGCCACTACCGGCGATGACGCCCGGGAGGGCCTGACCGCCGTGCTGTCGGTCAAGGTGCCGGATCCGAAGTTTTCCTCGCAAACCAAGGACAAACTGGTTTCATCGGAAGTCAAACCGCTGGTCGAATCGACCATGAATGAGAAATTGCAGGAGTTTTTGCTGGAACGGCCGCAGATCGCCAAAGCTATCACCGGCAAAATCGTCGACGCGGCCCGGGCCAGGGAAGCCGCGCGCCGCGCCCGTGAAATGACGCGGCGCAAAACCACGCTGGATATTGCCGGCCTGCCGGGAAAGCTGGCCGACTGCCAGGAAAAAGACCCTGCTCTATCCGAACTGTTTATCGTGGAAGGGGACTCGGCCGGCGGCTCGGCCAAACAGGGCAGGGACCGCAGAACCCAGGCCATTCTGCCGCTGAAAGGCAAGATTCTGAATGTCGAGAAAGCGCGTTTCGATAAAATGATCTCATCCGAAGAAGTCGGCACATTAATCACGGCCTTAGGCTGCGGCATCGGCAAGGATGAATACAACCTGGACAAACTGCGTTACCACCGCATCATCATCATGACCGATGCCGACGTCGACGGTTCGCACATTCGCACCTTGCTGTTGACGTTCTTTTACCGCCAGCTGCCTGAAATCGTCGAGAAAGGCTATATCTATATCGCCCAGCCGCCGCTATACAAAGTCAAGAAAGGCAAGCAGGAGCATTACGTCAAAGACGATATGCAATTAAATGAATACCTGATTCAACTGGCGCTCGACAAGGCGCAGTTGTTTACCGATGCCTCGGCCCCGCCGATCCAGGGTCAGGGCCTGGAAAAACTGGCCCGGGAATACACCGGCGTTGTCGCTACCATCAATCGGTTATTCAGACGCTACGATGAAAGCTTCCTGGAGCAATTGGCTGTTATGGGTGTGCTGGATGATGAGATTAAACAGGACCGGGAAAAGCTTGCTGACTGGCTAAGCGAGCTGGAACGGCAGCTGAATCAGAAAACCGGCGAAGCGGTGTTTGCAATAGAACTCGATTATAAGGCCGGCAATGATTTCTCTGTCGTCGTCAACAAACGCCTGCATGGCATCACAAAAACCTTTGTCCTGACGGCGGCGTTTTTTGCCGGCAAGGACTACAAGCAAATCGCGCAGTATGCGCAGGATACCACCGGTATGTTCAGCGAGCACTCCTTCATTCAGATGGGTGAACGCCAGCAGCAGGTCGGCAGCTTCAAGCAAGCGTTTGAATGGATGATGCGGGAAGTCAAAAAAGGCCAGCACATCCAGCGTTACAAAGGTCTGGGCGAAATGAATCCGGAACAGCTGTGGGAAACCACGCTCGATGCCAACAACCGTCGGCTGCTGCAAGTCAGAATCGAGGATGTGATTGCGGCTGATGAAATTTTTACCACGCTGATGGGCGATGTGGTCGAGCCGCGCAGGGACTTCATCGTTAAAAATGCCTTGGATGTGACTAATCTGGACGTGTAATTATGCTGAGTTATCCGAATATCGACCCGATTGCCATTAGTATCGGCCCTTTGAAAATTCACTGGTACGGCCTGATGTACCTGATCGGCTTTGCCGCCGTCTGGGTGCTGGGCAAAAAAAGAGCCGAACAGCCCTGGTCGCCCATCAAGCCCGAGGCGATTGAAGACCTGGTGACCTACGGCGCCCTGGGCGTGATTCTGGGCGGCAGAATCGGCTATATCCTGTTCTACGGCTTCGGCGAATTTCTGAATGATCCGCTGGTCCTGTTCAAGATCTGGCAGGGCGGCATGTCGTTCCATGGCGGCATGCTGGGCGTATTTGTCGCGATGTGGCTGTTCGCCAGGAAACAACAGTGCACGATGATGCAGCTGACCGACATCATCGCGCCGCTGGCGCCTATCGGCCTGGGCGCAGGCCGCATCGGTAATTTCATCAACTCGGAACTGTGGGGCCGCACCACCGATGTGCCCTGGGGCATGGTATTTCCGAACGGCGGACCGCTGCCGCGGCACCCCTCACAACTGTACGAGGCGTTTCTGGAAGGCATCGTGTTATTCACGATTCTCTGGATTTATAGCCGCAAGCCCAGGCCGACCATGGCGACGACCGGCCTTGCGGTCATGCTGTACGGCTGCTTCCGGTTTTTCGTCGAATTCTTCAGAATGCCCGATGCGCATTTGGGATATCTGGCGCTGGACTGGGTGACCATGGGCCAGATCCTGTCCACGCCCATGATCATCATCGGCGCCCTGATGTTTTATTTTGCCCACAGAAAAAGCGCATGAAACCGTATCTTGATCTGCTCGATAAAATCTTTAAGGATGGCCACCTGAAAGGCGACAGGACAGGCAGCGGCACGCTGTCGATTTTCGGCCATCAGATGCGCTTCGCCCTGGACCAGGGCTTTCCGCTGATCACGACCAAAAAAGTCCATCTGAAATCGATCATTCATGAATTGCTGTGGTTTCTGAAAGGCGATACGAATCTGGCTTATCTGCATCAGCATCAGGTCAGCATCTGGGATGAATGGGCTGATGAACAGGGGAACCTTGGGCCGGTGTATGGGCGGCAATGGCGCTCGTGGCCGACGCCTGACGGTCGGCACATAGACCAGATCCAACAGGTTGTCGAACAACTGAAAGAGACGCCGAACAGCCGGCGCATTATTGTCTCGGCCTGGAATGTGGCTGACCTGCCCGATGAGCGCATCAGCCCGCAGCAGAATGTCTCCCAGGGCAAAATGGCGCTGGCGCCCTGCCATGCGTTTTTTCAATTCTATGTGGCCGACGGCAAGCTATCCTGTCAGCTCTACCAACGCAGCTGTGATACGTTTCTGGGAGTGCCGTTCAATATCGCCAGTTATGCGTTATTGACCCATATGGTGGCTCAGCAGAGCGATCTGGCAGTCGGCGATTTCATCTGGACCGGCGGTGATGTGCACCTCTACCTGAACCATCAGGAACAGGCCAAACTACAATTGACGCGTCAGCCTTACGCGCTGCCGACGCTGAAAATAAAACGCAGGCCGGCATCAATTTTCGATTATCAGTATGACGATTTCGAGATTGCCGATTATCAGACGCATGAGGCTATTAGAGCGCCAATTTCCATTTAATTGACGAGGGAATGATTGTTGGAATGGGTGAAGCTTAGTAATTAATGGATTTGAGTATAATCTTTGGCGACCATAAATAGGAAATTGGCATGTCAAGTGTTGATTTCAAAATTAATAATATTAAACTGCTTTAATATTATTAATTTTCAATGTGACTGATAACTATTGATAATATCAAATGATCCTTTGTTTATTTTTATGAATAAATAAGGTCTAGAAAAAAGTCGGTTACTCGCAATAACCGACTTTTATTAAAGGGTCCGTCAAGTTGAAATTGATGACGGTTTATTAACCAGCATTATTAACCTGTAAAAAAGGAGATTCCTTAATGCTAGATATTTTGAAGAAAATACTGATTGCTAATCCAAGCGATAAAATGGCCATCATCGCGATGATGGGACTGTTAGTCGCAATTTTGGCTTTAGTTCTCAGTTTAAAAATTAGCAAATTTTTATAACACTTTGTTTCCCTGTGTGAGTAGCACAGGGAGGCTTTTTTTGAAGTGTACCTTACAATATCAAAAAATATTTTAGGAACAAACAAATGCATGAAAATACACTAAAGTAGTTTTTTTTTCAATAGATTTTTCTGCACATGTTAAATCCCAGCATTTTCGAAGCCCCTGATGCCGGGTTTCCGCTAAAGCTCCAACCCGGCCTACACATGCTCGCAGGCCACATCCCGATCGATAAAGTCCATGATCTGCCGTTCGTCGCTGAAATTGCCGTAGGCCAGCAGCAGCTTCACGTAAGCCGTCTCCAGCGACAGGTTCCAGAGCATTTGCGCGCCCGCTTCCAGTAACTCGCGCGTGCTTTCGTAGGCGTTGTCGGATTTCACCGCCGGCGCCAGATAGACTTTGATGCCGCGTTCCCGGCATTGCCTGATGAAGACCAGCAGCGAAAACTGATCGCCCCATTGCGCCGAGGAACAGGCCGTGCCGGAATGGTATAAGTCGTGCAGCACCACATCGACCGCATCCAGATTGATATAGCGATAATCCAGCCCCGGATACGGCTTGACCAGCAGCACGCGCTTGGAAAAATCGGCCTTCAGCGGCACGGGCTGGCGCTGTTTATGGGTGTCGGTAAAGCCGTTTTGCGTGAAAGCGCCATTGACGAACCGGCAATGGCTTTTGCCCTGCACGCTCATGAAATCGCCGCCCAGTTGCAGCGACGACGCCAGGCGCGTGCCCCGGTGCAGCTGCGTGGTCTGGTTGCGGTTGGTGTAGGGGACAAACACGCCCGGCTCGTGCCGCTGCAGGATATATTCAACGGCGCAGATAAAATTGGGCAGGCCGTTGGCTTCGGGATGATCCAGCGGCCGATCACTGGAAACCAGCAGTATCGGGATATTTAGCGTATTGAAGTACAAATCCAGCGCCGCCGCGGTAAACGCCAGCGTGTCGGTGCCGTGGGTGATGATGATGCCGTCGTAGCGGCCGATATCTTGCGCCTCGATGACGGCAATAAGCTTTTCCCAGACCACTGGCGCGAGATTTTCGCTCAGGATCTGAATGGGCTGGATGCTGTGGAAACTGATCTGTTCACGGCTGGCGTGGTGCTGCTGAAACAACTGGATCAATTTGTACGGTGCCGCATCGGAGGTGCTGATGGTGCCGCCGATTGCCGTGGAGCCGATTGTTCCTCCGGTGAATACAACCAGAATATTTTTCATAGTATGATGCAGTAGTTTGTTAATAATACCTTAAAGAATATCAAAGCATTTGTGCATTAAAAATGAAAATATCACTTATCGTCGCGATGGCTAGCAATCGGGTTATCGGCATCAATAATCAGCTGCCGTGGCATTTATCGGCCGACCTTAAACGCTTCAGACAGATCACCATGGGATCGCCCATTGTCATGGGCCGGAAGACCTATGAATCGATAGGCAGGCCCTTGCCCGGCCGCACAAACGTGATCATCAGCAGGGACCCGGCCTATCGGCAGGAAGGCTGCCTGGTTTTTAACGATATTGAAACAGCGATGGAAAGTTGCTGTCGAAAGTTCCAGGAAGTTTTTGTAATTGGCGGTTCGGAGCTTTATCAATCGATGCTGCCGTTGGCCGATACGCTTTATGTGACCTTGATCCATAAGGCATTTTCAGGCGATGCTTTTTTCCCGGAAATCGATACCCGGCATTGGGCCGAGGTGTCGCGCGAGGATGTTGACAGCGATCCTGACGCCGGATTCGGCTACAGTTTTATAAAATATGAAAAAATAAAATAAACCAATGGCTTAAGTTAGATTTGATGCCGGGAAGGGATTGAAGGAATAGGCCGGTCTGTTAACCCATACTATCGAGCATAAGGAAGGGTAAAAATGATTCATTCAATCGATTACGGCAGACGTCAGTTTTTACAGTATTCCGCTTTCGGTGCGGCGGCCGCGATGATTCCCGAACTGCTGCTGGCCAACCCCAAGTCGGCAAGCAGCGTTCCGACGCCGGGTTTCAAACCCGATGTGGAAATCGAATTCTCGGCGCGCGAAGTGCTCGTGCCTATCCTGAACAACGGCGCCGAAACCAGGGTGCAGAAATACTTCGCAAAATTGTTGAAAGGCCCTGAAAACACGGTGCAGTCGTTTGAAGACAGCTATTTGGGGCCGGCGCTCAGTTTCGTGAAAGGCCAGAAAGTCAGAATCTACTTCTACAATAATCTGTACGAGCCTTCGATCGTACACTGGCATGGCATGCATGTGCCGCAGAAAAGCGACGGTCACCCCATGTATTCGATCGAACCCGGTGAACGCTTTGTCTATGAATTTGAAGTCCTGAACAACGCCGGTTCCAGTTTCTACCACTCGCACGCGCATAATCTGACAGGACCGCAGGTTTACTTCGGACTTGCCGGCCTGCTCAAGGTCACCGATGAAAACGAAAAAGCGCTGGGTCTGCCGGATGGCGAATACGACCGGCCGCTGGTCATCCAGGACAAGCAATTCAATCGTAACGGCCAGCTGCAGTACGTGCGCGGCATGCGCGACCGCATGATAGGCTTTCTGGGCGATACGATCCTGGTCAACGGCAAGCCCAATGCCGAATTCTCCGTCAAAACGCGCGCCTACCGGTTCCGGGTGTTGAATGGTTCCAACTCGCGCATCTACAAGCTGGGCTGGGATGACGGTACGCCGCTGACGGCGATCGGGTCCGCCGTCAGTCTGCTGGAAAAGCCCGAGACCAGGCCCTATATCATGTTGGGACCGAGCGAACGGTACGATTTATGGCTGGATTTCAGCGGCCGTCCGGTCGGCTCGAAGCTGGTCCTGTACAGCCTGCCTTTCAGCGGCACCATGCCGCCGATGTTTGAGCGTATGCAGCGCATGCGCGGAGGCGGCATGGGGATGATGGGCGGCGGACTGGCTCAGGGCGAGAAATTCCCGATCGCGATATTCAACATCACCGAGAAAGTCGGCGATTCCCCCGAATTGCCGGCGCGGCTGGCGTCCTTGAAAAAGCTGAGCGAAAGCGATGTCGATAATGCCGATAACCCGCTGCCGATTGCGATTACCGAGAGACACATGAGGCCTTTGGTGAACGGGCGGCCTTTTTCGCTGGACGAGGTCATGGAGATCGAAAAGGTCAAGCTGGGCTCGATCAAGAAAATCAAGATCTTCCATCCGCATGAAGCCCATCAGGAACAGGGGGCTTCAGAGCAAAGCCATGACATGGAAGGCATGGGCCACGGCGGCGGACGGGGAGGCATGGGGATGAGGGGGGATAGAGGCGGGGGCATGGGCATGATGGGAGGCATGATGATGGCGATGGCGCATCCGATCCATCTGCACGGCCAGCAATTCCAGGTGCTGTCGCGCAAAGAGGGGCATGTCGACAGGCAAGACTATGAGACCGTCAGACACGGCTTTATCGATGTCGGCTGGAAAGACACGGTGCTGGTCATGCCCGGGGAAGAGATCGAAATCATCAAGCCGTTCCAGGACTTTAAGGGCTTGTTCCTTTATCACTGCCATAACCTGGAACATGAGGATCTGGGCATGATGCGGAATTTTTATGTGCACTGACGGCCATGGTGGGAGCGATGCCCTCATCGCGACTTGCCGGGCGGGGGCGGAAAAGGCCTTAACTTGGCGACATCGAATGTTATTTTAGCCGAATCCTAACAGACCGAGTAAACCTTGTCGGGCTTTTTGGCGCCGGGGCAATCGATACTGAAACGCTGCACGGGCTCGCCCAGCTTCAAGGCGGTCAGCTGACCTCCCCAAAGACAGCCTGTATCGATGGCGTAGCAATTTTGGCCCTCATAATAGCCCAAAGTGGACCAGTGGCCGAAGATGATGCGCATGCCGGCGTTTTTGCGGTTAGGCACCTGAAACCAGGGTATCAGTTTTTCAGGTTGGGAGCCGACAGGCCCGCTATGGATGAAATCCAGGCGACCGTAGGCATCGCAATAGCGCATGCGCGTGAAGCAATTGATGATAAACCGCAGTTTGGCCAGGCCGGTCAGCGTCGGCGACCAGATATCGGGCTTGTTGCCATACATGTGCGTTAACAGGCGCTGATAGTCTGGGCCTCTTAAGGCTTTCTCGGCAAATACGGCCATCTTCCGGGTCTTGTTGAAATCCCATTGCGGCGGCAGGCCGGCATGTAGCAGACAGAATTTGTCGTTGTAATGGAACAGCGGGCGGTGCCTGAGCCAGTCTAGCAATTCATCGCGGTCCGGCGCGTCCAGCACCTGAGCCAGCGTATCGTGCTTGCCGGGCGGTCTTGGCGAGCAGGCCGCGGCCAGCAAATGCAGATCGTGGTTGCCGAGCACGGTCACGGCGGCGTCGCCGAGCCCCTTGACGAAGCGCAATGTTTCCAGCGACTTCGGCCCGCGGTTGACCAGATCGCCCGCGAACCACAACTGGTCCGTGTTTTCATTGAAAGCGATGGCGTCCAGCAGTCTTAACAGCTCATCAAAACAACCCTGAATATCGCCGATGGCATAGATGGACATTTAACTAGTGCAGGGTTCTGGGGATGGATAGCGTGAACCGGGGAATGGCGGCATCGAAATCATAACCCTCATCGGAATGCATCGTGTAATTGCCCTGCATCGTGCCGACCGGCGTCTCTATCATGGCGCCGCTGGTGTAGCGGAAGGTTTCACCGGGCTTGATATAAGGCTGCTCGCCGATCACCCCTTCGCCCCTGACTTCCTGAACCTTGCCGTTGGCATCGGTGATCAGCCAGTGGCGCGTCAGCAGCTTGGCCGGAATTTCGCCGATATTAGTAATCGTAATCGTATAGGCGAAAACATAGCGGTTCTCATCAGGAGAAGACTGCGCTTCGATGAAATGCGGCTTGGCTTCAACTAATATTTTATTTTTTTCGCTCATTATTAGATGATATAGATTAATAACGTAGCTATTTGATCGTAACTTACCACTAAACGCAAGCACCTATTCCGCATGAAATACAAAGCCGTCTGTTTTATCCTGGGGTTCGCATTGTCCGATATGGCTTACGCGGAGGATATCAACGACTTGTTCGCGGCGGCGATGACGGGCAAGGTTGAAAGAGTGGAGTCCCTGCTGGCGCAGGGCATCGATGTCAACGGCAGAACGGCCAGCCAGCGCACGGCTTTGATGGCCGCGAGTTTCAGCGGCAACCGGCGCATCGTCAAAACCCTGCTCGGATACGGCGCCAACGTCAATCTGGCCGACAACGCCGGCAACACGGCATTGATGGATGCGCTGGTATTCGGTCATGAAGCCATCGTCAGCTTATTAATTGCCGCCGGCGCCGATGTCAACGCGGCCGACAAGCAAAACGTCACGGTCATGGTGAAAGCCCAAAAAACCAGCGGCGAAGCCATCATCAAGCTGCTCGAAAAAGCCGGCGCCAGGGAAGAGGGCGACAGGCCGATTGAAGATACCCCGTCGAAAACCCCAAATGCCGGGAAACCGGAGCAGAAAAAATAATTCGTTACCAACACCGATCAGGATAAGACATTGCATATTCACATTTTAGGTATTTGCGGGACATTCATGGGCGGGCTTGCGCTGATCGCAAGGCAGCTGGGCTATCAGGTCAGCGGTTCGGACCAGAATGTGTACCCGCCCATGAGCACCCAGCTCGAACAACAAGGCATCCAGCTGATGGAAGGCTACCGCGCCGAAAATCTCGATGGCAAGCCCGATCTGGTCATCATTGGCAATGCCCTGTCGCGCGGTAATCCGGAAGTGGAAGCGGTGCTGAACAAGGGACTGAAATACGTATCGGGGCCGCAATGGCTGTCCGAGCACGTGTTGCAGGACAAGTGGGTACTGGGCGTGGCCGGCACGCACGGCAAGACCACGACCACCAGCATGCTGAGCTGGATACTCGAGCACCAGGGCTTCAAGCCCGGCTTTCTGATCGGCGGCATCCCCTTGAATTTCGGCATTTCGGCCAGGCTCGGCGAATCCTCGTTTTTTGTCATCGAGGCCGATGAATACGACAGTGCCTTTTTCGACAAGCGTTCCAAATTCGTCCACTACCGCCCGCGCACGGCCATACTGAATAATCTGGAATACGATCATGCCGATATCTTCCCCGATCTCGATGCCATCAAGCGCCAGTTCCACCATCTAGTGCGTACCGTGCCCGGCGAAGGCCAGATCATCAGCCCCAAGAACGACGCCAATCTCCAGGACGTCCTGGCCATGGGCTGCTGGACGCCGGTCACTCACACCTCGATCGACGCCGACGCGCCGTGGAACGCCGAATTGCTTCAAGCCGACGGCAGCCGGTTCAATGTATGGCAGGACGGCAGGGTGCAGGGTACGGTCGACTGGACCCTGACCGGCCGGCATAACGTTTACAACGCCCTGTCGGCGATCGCGGCGGCCCGGCATGTCGGCATCCTGCCCGCCGATGCCATAGCGGCGCTGGCGAAGTTCCAGAACGTCAAGCGGCGCATGGAAGTCATCGCCCGCATCAACGACGTCACGATTTATGATGATTTTGCCCACCACCCTACCGCGATCGCGACGACGCTGGACGGCCTGCGCAAACAGGTCGGGGCCGAGCGCATCATCGCCATCGTGGAGCCAAGGTCCAATACCATGCGCATGGGCGTGCACACACAAACCCTGGCGCAATCCCTGAGCGGCGCCGATCAGGCTCTGATCTACCAGCCGCCGGGCCTGGGCTGGGATTTGAGCGCGCTGAAAAAATATGCCGGCAATATTGAAATCTGCCAGTCGCTGGATGAAATCATCGCTAAACTTAAACGGGAAGCCCGTTATGGGGGGCATTTCGTGCTGATGAGCAACGGCGGTTTCGGCGGTATCTATCAGCGCCTGCGGGATGAATTAAGTTGAAGACTGAATAACCACGAAGAACACGAACGCCCTGTCTCCGGGGGGCGTTCGTGTCCTTCATGGCGAATAATAATAAAGGATACTTGGAGCGCATCATGAGTCGCATCGTCTGGCTGTTAGCAGTAATGTTGTTTTTTCCCCCGCTCGCTCCGGCCGAGCCGCTGGCGCCGGAACAGGTGCCGGCGCCGCTCAAACCCTGGATCGACTGGGTGCTGCAGCATGACCAGGACCGCGTCTGTCCCTTTATCTATAACAGCTACGAGCAAAAGCGCTGCAGCTGGCCGACCCGGTTAAGCCTCGACATCACGCCTGAAAAAGGCACCTTCGCCATTAGCTGGAAAGTCTATCAGGAAAGCTGGGTCAGCTTGCCGGGCGATCATCGCTACTGGCCGCTCAATGTCACAGCCAATAACCAACCGGCGCTGGTCACGGATAAAAACGGCAGGCCGGCTGTCCAGCTGGAGGCCGGGGTGTACGAGATCAAAGGTCAATTTCTATGGGAGTCGCTGCCGGACATCCTGACCATCCCCGGAGACACCGGTCTGATCAGTCTGCATGTCAACGGCAAGCCTGTACAAACTCCCTCCATCAAGAACGGGCAACTGTGGCTGAAAGACAGCGACAGCGGCCGGCGAAAGTCCGAAGACCAGCGGAACAGCCTCGATATCCAGGTGTTCCGTAAAATCATCGATGACGTGCCGTTACGGGTTTTGACGCGCATGGACCTGGAAGTCTCCGGCACGCAACGCGAAATCAAACTCGCACTGCCGTTGCTGGAAGGTTTTATTCCGCTGCAGTTACAAAGTCCATTGCCGGCCCGCCTGGAGCCTGACGGGCAGTTGCTGGTCCAGGTGCGGCCCGGGCGCTGGCAAATCGAACTGCAGGCCAGAAGCACGGGCGAACTGACCGCGATACCGCTTGCGGCAAGCAAAGACTGGCCAAACGAGGAAATCTGGGCTTTCAATGCGCTGCCCGACCTGCGCGTGGTCGAGGTTGAAAGCTTAAACGCGGTCGACCCGAGCCAGACCAACCTGCCCGAGGATTGGAAAAATCTGCCCGCCTATCGCATCAATCAGGGGCAGGCCATGAAATTCAAGCTGATACGCCGCGGCGATCCGGAACCCGAACCTAACCGGCTCAACCTGACGCGCAAACTGTGGCTGGATTTTGACGGCGCCGGCTATACCATCAATGACCTGATCAGCGGCCGCATGACCCGCGGCTGGCGGCTTAATGCCCAGCCCCGGACACAGTTGGGCCAGGTCATGCTGGACGGCCAGAGCCAGCTCATCACCCGCGATGCCGACAGGCAGGGCGTGGAAGTCAGGCAGGGCCGCATCACCCTGGACGCCGACAGTCGCATAGTGGGCGGCATCGGTACCCTCAGCGCGGTCGGTTGGGAGCAGGATTTTCATAACGTCAGCGCCGAACTGAACCTGCCGCCGGGCTGGCGCCTGCTGGCGGCGGGCGGCGTCGACAATGTGCCGGACAGCTGGATTGCCCGCTGGACACTGCTGGATTTGTTTCTGGTATTGATCGCGGCGCTGGCGATCGGGCGCCTGTGGCATCCGGCCTGGGGGGCGTTCGCCTTGCTGACGCTGGCGATCATCTGGCACGAGCCCGGCGCGCCTCATTTTGTCTGGCTCAATATCCTGGCCGCGACGGCGCTGATTAAAGTCCTGCCGCAAGGCAAATTCCTTAAATTCATGACCTGGTACCGCAACGCTTTCTGGCTGGTGCTGATCGTGATCGCGATTCCGTTCATGGTCGATCAGATACGCATGGGGCTTTATCCGCAGCTGGAAAAGCCCTGGCAAACGCTCATGCCGCCGGAATATCCAGCCACGGCCGCGATGGCTCCGCAGCCTGAGGCGATGATTATGCAGGAACAAATGATGAGGAAATCGATGCCGGATCAGGTCAGGGCAGGCGCCGCCTTTGACAAAGACCAGGCGGTCAGCTTCGAGCGCATCGACCCCAACGCCAAAGTGCAGACCGGCCCGGGCCTGCCGCAATGGCAATGGACCAAGGTCCATCTGTCATGGAACGGTACCGTGGACAGCAGCCAGGAGCTGAGTTTGTGGTATCTGTCGCCGGTCATGACCATGCTGCTCAATTTCCTGCGCGTGGCCTTGATTACCGTGCTGGCCCTGTTGATGTTCGGCCTGGTCGAAAAATCCCGATTCAAGCTGAAAACCGCGACGCCGTTGCTGCTGTGGATTTTACTGCTGCCGGCAATATCGATGCCGCCGCAACCGGCCTATGCCGATATGCCCGATCAGGCCATGCTCGACGAGCTGCGCGACAGGCTGCTGGCAGCGCCCGACTGTCTGCCGGGCTGCGCGCAGATTCCGCAAATGCATATAGCCGTCGCAGACCAGGCCTTGACGCTGACTTTGCGGATTCATGCCCGGCAGTCCGTGGCCGTGCCTTTGCCCGCCGAATACGAGCAATGGTTTCCGGGTCAGGTCTCGGTTGACGGCGAAGCCGCCCAGGGCCTTTACCGCAGCGGCAACGGTTTATGGATCAACCTGAGCGAAGGCGACCATCAGGTGGTGCTGAGCGCCGCGCCCTTGTTGAACCGGTTCACGCTGCCGCTGCCGCTGAAGCCGCGTCATGTCACCATCGAAGCGAGCGGCTGGCAGGTCAGCGGCACGCAGGAAGACGGACGCGTCGATGACCAGCTGCAATTCAGCCGCGTCAGCCAGACCCAGGATACTGCCAGGACAACGCTGGAACCGGGCGTTCTGCCGCCGTTTGTCAGCGTCAAGCGCACCTTGCAGCTGGGCCTGGACTGGCGCGTTATCACGCAGATCAACAGGATTTCGCCAGCCGATTCGGCCGTAGTCATCGCCGTGCCGCTGCTGCCGGGCGAATCGGTCACGACGGCGGGCGTGCGCGTCAAGGACGGTAAAGTCGAGGTCAATATGCCGCCGCAGCAGACCTTCATGGAATGGCAATCGGTACTGAAAAAATCCGAGCGGATCGAACTGACGGCGACGCCGACGGATCGCTGGCGGGAAATCTGGACAGCCGATGTCAGCCCCATCTGGCATATCGAAACCTCGGGCCTTGCCACGATCCATCAAAACCATGATGGACACTGGCTGCCGACATGGCGTCCGTGGCCCGGTGAAAAAGTGACGCTGGAAATCACGCGGCCGCAGCCGGTGGCAGGCCAAACGCTGACGATCGATAACAGCCGCCTCAGCATCAGGCCCAGCAAGCGCATACAGGAGGCCGAGCTGAAAATCAGCCTGCGCAGTTCCCAGGGCACTCAGCATACCCTGACGTTGCCCGAACATGCCGTGCTGCAATCGGTTAGCATCGATGGCGCGATTCAGCCCTTGCGGCTAAAAGGCCGTACGCTGACCGTGCCGATTCATCCCGGCAGGCAGGATATTGCACTGAGCTGGCAGCAGGCGCTGGAAATAGCGCCGATCATCAGCACGCCATCCGTGGATCTGGGCCAGGACAGCGTCAATGCCAGCCTGAATATGGGCCTGGGTCAGGATCGCTGGGTCTTGTTTACCCTGGGCCCCAAATTCGGCCCGGCCGTCTTGTTCTGGGGCGTACTGATCGTGATCGTGATCTTATCGCTGGGCCTGGGCAAAATCCGCCTGACGCCGTTAAAAAGCGGGCACTGGTTTTTATTATTGGTCGGGCTCAGCCAGATACCGGTTTCATCGGCCGTGATCGTGGTCGCCTGGCTGATGCTCCTGGGCTGGCGCTCCAGCAAGCCGATCGCCCAGGCCGATTATTTCAATCTGCTGCAGGTTGCTATCGGCCTGTTGACGCTGGTGTCGCTGGGCCTGCTGTTCGCGGCCGTCGAACAGGGCCTGCTGGGATCGCCCGATATGCAGATCACCGGCAATCAATCCTCGGCTTTCAATCTGAACTGGTATCAGGATAGAAGCGCATCGACGTTGCCGACCGCGATGCTGATATCGGTGCCGCTAATCGTGTACCGCTTGCTGATGCTGGCCTGGTCGTTATGGCTGGCCGCATCGCTGCTGAACTGGCTCAAATGGGGCTGGGGGTGTTACTCGCAGGGCGGTTTCTGGAAGAAAAAACCGGCCAAGCCTAAAGAGGCAGCGGTTGAGCCGGAAAAATAATCTAGAATCGTAGGGTGGATTTGCCTTGGCAATCCACCAACAAGCGGAGCCTTGAAACCGTCATGTTCCGCGATATTACTGGCCTGTTTGAAATGGCGGTTTGCTGCGCGAAACCGCCCTACGCTTTTCCATATTGATTTGATGACAGGGAGGTTTTATGCCGAATTATCGGCGGGTTTTTGTGCCGGGCGGTTGTTATTTCTTTACGGTCAATTTGCTGGAACGCAAACGGACCCTGTTGACCGACCATATCGATCTGTTACGCGATTCCGTCCGCACGGTGCGCCGGTTGCATCCCTTTCATATTGATGCCTGGGTGGTTTTGCCGGATCACATGCACTGCGTCTTGACGCTGCCGCCTGATACCGATGATTACCCGCTTCGTTGGCGCTTGATAAAACTGCTGTTTTCCAAAGGTCTGCCAGCGACCGAACGCTTATCGGCAGTCCGGAAACGACGCGGCGAGCGGGGCATTTGGCAGAGACGCTATTGGGAGCATATGATCCGTGACGAACGGGATTATGCCCAGCATATCGATTACATCCATGTCAATCCGTTGAAACACGGTTATGTGAAACAGGTTGTCGATTGGCCGTATTCGACGTTCCACCGTTATGTTGCGGATGGGCTATTATTTATAGATTGGTGCGGCATCCCTGATGATTTGCCGACAGCGGCGGAATGATAGGGCGTAAGAGAGATGAATCGTAGGGTGGATTCGCCTTGGCAATCCACCGACAAGCGGAGCCTTGAAACCATCATGTGCCGCAATATTACTGGCCTGTTTGAAATGGCGGTTTGCTGCGCGAAACCACCCTACGCTGCTCTTTAATAACCTCAATATTCTGACTGTCGATGGCGCCAATCAGGCCTATGATTCGCTCAGTGGCGTTCAGCATACCTACAGCAATATCATTGCCCTGCATTCGATCAACCAGTTCAATGGATTATTGTTCGACCGCATCCAGGGCAATAACCAGTTCCTAGCCCACGATGGCAAGCTTATGCTTGCCTATAATGAAGCCGACACCATGACCGATGCGGGCGTCTCGCTCCTTGACGGCAATCTGCCTTCCCAACGCGGATGGTGGCTGCGTGGTGCTGGCAATTATGGGGATATTGAGGGCACGCGCAATGCGAGCGGCGCTCATTACAAGGCAGGCGGCATGGCTCTGCCGGTATCGACTTCGATCTTGACGAAAAGCTCACTCTCGGCGGCGCCTTCGGCTACACCCGTACCGATGCGGATGTAGCCGAAGGCGACCTTGATGTCGATACTTACCAGGGAGCGATTTACGGCAGGCGGCTACTCAGTCATGACTACTATGTCAGCGGCGCCGCCGGTCTTGGCTACCATGACATCAATGCCAACCGCCGTGTCACGGTCGGCCTCTCGACCAGCACCGCCAGGGCTGACTATGATGCCTGGACAAGCAACATCGCCGTCGAAGGTGGGCGCGAATTCATCATCGACACCGCCACCCGCATCACCCCCCCTTGCCGGACTCGAATATGCGCACATTCACCGTGAAGGCTTTACCGAGGAAGGAGCCGGTGCGGCCGATCTGAGTGTCAGTCGTGACCAGCAGGACTCGCTGCGCTCAACTACCGGTGCCCGTATCGCCCACAGCTGGACTACTGGTAACGGCTATCGCATTCAACCTTCCGCCGAACTGGCCTGGGTACATGAGTTCATGGAAACCGAAGCTGGTATCCGTGCTGGCTTTGCCACCGCCTCCAAAGTTGCCTTCGGTGTAGATGGTCCCAAACTCGATCGCGACCGTGCCAAATTGGGGCTTGGCCTCAATGTGCAGCTCACTGAGACGGCCTATCTGAACCTGGGCTATCAGGGTGAATTCGCTGGCACCGATAATCGTCATGATATCTCTGCTACATTGAAGATGGCGTGGTAAAACCGCGCCCGCCGAATACTTGGTCTGGGTGGCACAGATGCAGACAATTACACATTGGCCGACTCCGCTCCGGGAAACGGTGTATAAAGACCACGGGCGCGTCTAAATCCGTCGTTGCTGTTTAAGCGCACACAAATAACTGGTGTCAGAGTAAAACTAAATCTTATAGAGACACCTAAATTCTTTTTAGAATACACGTTTGAATATCGGATAAAGGGTGCTTTCTGGGTAAAGACGACAGTAACAGGCAACCTCAAGATGCCCGGCATTTAACCGATCATGCCGGTTTTAGAGGCATTAGGCACAATTATCATGAAGAAATGGATAAAGATCATGGTTGCCTGGAGATTCGCCGGTATTGGATTGCCGATGGATTATGCACGTTGCTGAAAACCGAACGCTGGAGGGCTCTGGACAGTCCTGGTATGGTTGAGCGCGAATGTCGGCAAGGTGAGGCTCGCGTCAATCATGCCCAAATCTTATTCGGAAGGCTTACATTCCCAGGCAACCGGCTGTGGTTTTATATGATATTGCTTAATACCAGTTATTTAAGACAGCGATGAATGATTAAGCATGACGACTTTCAATTTTCAACAGTTCTCGGTTCGGCAGAAGCAATCGGCCATGAAAGTATGCACCGACAGTATTCTGTTCGGCGCCATGGCGCCTGTTAACGGCGGTGATCGGGTGTTGGATGTCGGCGCGGGTACGGGGGTGTTGTCATTGATGGCCGCGCAACTGGGCGCCGCGCACGTGACGGCTGTGGAACTGACTGACGAAGCCTATCAGGAATGCCGCATCAATTTCGGAGCGAGTCCATGGGCAGATCGCCTCACGTCCGTTCATCAGGATATTCAGAATTTCGCCCTTAAGGCAGCCGGGCAATCATACGATCTGATCATCAGCAATCCGCCGTTTTTTGACAATCATTTCAAGTCTGGCGATCCGCTCAGGCATATCGCCAGGCACACTGACCGGCTTAGCTATGCCGATTTGATCGGGATTGCCGATCGTTTAATCGCGCCGGAGGGACTGCTGTATCTGTTGATGCCGCTCCATGCCGTAGCGAAGTTTGCCGCTGCCGCGGCAGCATCCGGTTTTTACCTGGTCAGGCAGACCGATTACCGGGCTTATACGCACAGCGAGGCTAAGGTTGCCGCGCTGACGTTCAGCCGCACGGCCGCTGTTTTGGTCAAGGATAATCTGATTGTTTATGAATCCGCAGGCGTGTATACGCAAGTCAGCGAACAGTACTTATCGGCTTTTCTGCTGCGGTTTTTGAGGACGGGAAAGTAGGAAGTCTGGATCGTGGCAGATACACATCCCTGTGCATCCGATGCTTGGAATCGTTAAAGATTAGTTGATGACGCGGTGTCCGCGGTTTCTGAGACAGTTGGAATAGGCTCTCTTGTAGGCATCTCTCGCCTGATAGCCTTGCAGCGCGCCCCCGGCAACGCCTAGGGCCGATGCGCCTATCGCCGCGCCTTTTCCGGCATTGCCGCCAGTGGCTGCGCCTATCGCCGCGCCGCCCGCGCCGCCGATCAGACCGCCGACCGCCGCGCCTTTAGCGGTCTCTGTCAGCGTGCCGCCAGCGCTTTGCTCGGCGATTTGCTGACACTCCGCCATGTCCTGGTTGATTCGATAAGCGTAAGGATCATTGTATGGATCCACGGTCGGGGTCCAGCCAAATCCTAAAGTATTTCCAAAGCCCCCCTGATTGGCGCAAGCAGTGATCAGCGTGCTGGCCATGAAAACGATACCGACGGTTGTTAATTTTTTCATTGTAGTACCTTGTATTGAGTTATTACTTGCTTGCAGTTTAGATAATAATTTATGAATAGTATATGAACCGGCTTAATTTAATCCAATGTCATTAGAGTTCCCTTAAAACCAGCAGCGGTGATTTATTAACCACGCCCCGCACGCCCCAATAGCCAGCCAGTCCCACGAATAATGCGCCTATCAGTGGCATGATTCCCCATAAATAGATATTGGGCACATAATCCATATGCATGACCTGCGTATATAAAGTATAGAGGATAATTTCCGAAATCAGGACGGCCAGCAGGCCCGATATCAATCCCAGTAAGGTAAACTCAATCAGGTGGGTTTTCCTCAGGAACGCACGGTTCGCGCCCAGCGTGCGCATTAAAGCGCCATCGTAAATCCGGTCGTCCAGCGTCGAATAGACGGCCGCGAACAACACCGTGAAACCAGCCAGCAAGGCAAAGTACAGCAGATAATTGATGGCTGCCGTCAACTGGGTCAGGATGGTTTTGAATTGCTGCAGAATCAAATCGACTTCCAGTATGGTTGTGCTGGGAAATTTTTTGATCAGATCATTCAACAAGTTTTTCCGGTCTTCGGGCAGGTAAAAACTGGTGATGAAGGTGCTCGGATAACCGTCCAGCGTGCCGGGCGAGAAAATCATGTAAAAGTTCGGTTTCATCGTATCCCACTGCAGATCGCGCAGGCTGGACACCGTCGCTTCAAACTGCTCGCTGCCGACGGTAAAAGTCAACCGGTCGCCCACTTTGATTTTCAGGCTCTTGGCCAGCTTTTGCTCGACGGAAACCAGCCCGGCCCGCTCCGATTGCCACCAGCGGCCGGCCGTGATCTTATTGTCCTCGGGCAACTCTTTTGACCAGGTCAGGCTCAATTCCCGGTGTGTGGCGTTTTCGCCCTGCGTGTCCTTGCTGACTACCTGCTGCACCGGCGTCTGGTTGATCTCGACCAGTCTTCCCCTGACCACAGGATAGAACCGGCTGCCGGCGATTTGCTGCTGCTCGAGCTCCTGCTGAAAGGCCGGTTGCTGGTCCGGGAAAATATTCAGCGCGAAATGATTGGGTGCCTGCTCTGGCAGTTGCTTGTGCCAGTTGTCGAGCAAATCGGTGCGCACGGTAAAACTGAGCAGCATGGCCACCAGCGTCAGGCTGAAAGCCAGTATCTGGCTGACGCTGGCCCGGCTGTTCCTGAACAGGCCCTGCAGGCCGAAGCGCCAGATCAGGCTCATATGCGGCAGCAATCGGCGGGACATTGTCAGCACGGAGTAAACCAGCAGCCCCAACAACAGTAATACTATCAAGCCGACACCGATAATCGTCGCGGTCATTTTGACATCATCGGTATAGCGCCAAATTAATACCGACACCAGGCCGATGGACAGCCCATAGATCAGCCATGCGCTGCTCGGCAAGGGTTCCAGGTCGCGGCGCAACACGCGCAGCGGTGAAACTTGTTTCAGGCGCAGGATGGGTGGCAAGGCGAAGCCCAGTAAAATGACCATACCGGTGATAAAGCCGAAAAAAACCGCCAGCAGGCCGGGGTTGGCGACTTGCGCGGGCAGCAGCCCCCTTAACAGATGGAACAGTGCTTCCTGGGCGAACCAGCCCAACAGGCAACCGGCGGCGCTGGCCAGCATGCCCAGCACGACAAACTGGCAGCTATACAGCCACAGGACTTCACGCTGCTTACAGCCCAGACAGCGCAGTATAGCCGTGGTATTGAAGTGCCGCTCCGTGTAACGGCGCGTGGCCATGGCGATGGCCACGCCGGCGATCAGAATCACGACGATGCTGGACAGGCCGAGATAACGTTCGGCGCGGCTCAATGCCGAGCCCAGTTCCGGGCGGTCCTCGTGAATATCCATCAGCCGTTGCGACGGATTCAGCCGCGGTTTGATCCAGCGGTTGAATTGGGATAGCGCTTTGCTGTCGCCGCTGAACTGGAAGAAATAATGCACATGGCTGCCGGGCTGTATGACGCCGGTGGCCTTGAGATCCTGCTGGCTGATCATGACGCGCGGCGAAAAGCTGTAAAAATCGCCGCGCTTGTCGGGCTCGTAGGTAATGATGCGGCTGACGGTCAGTTTTTTCTCGCCGACGGTCAGGGCATCGCCCAGGTTGAGTTTAAGGGCGGACAGAATGCGTTTATCGACCCAGGCCGTGCCGGGTTCAGGCCCTTTATCGACGCTCGTTTCGGCCAGATAGTCCGAAGTCGTGGTTTTCAGATAGCCGCGCAGCGGGTACAAGTCGCTGACGGACTTGACGCCGGCCAGCAGCAGTTCGTCGTTTTCCATCAGCACGCTGGAGAACTCGACCGTTTGTGCCTGGGCCAGATTGAGCTGGTCGGCCTTGGCGAGCCAGGTTTCGGGAATCAGGGTCGGGCTTGCGATGACCAGATCCGCCGCCAGAAATTCGGCCGCTTGCGTGGTCATCGTGCGCTGCAGACGGTCGGCGAACAGTGAAATGGCTGTGGAACTGGTGACCGCTATGATCAGCGCCAACACCAGGATGGTCAGTTCGCCGGAACGGCTGTCACGCCATAATAATCGAAGTGCCAGGTTAAAACGGGTCATACGATATGTCCTGCTTCCAGTTTAATAACGCGCTGGCAGCGTGCGGCC
Organism: Methylobacter marinus A45; assembly: GCF_000383855.1. Lineage (GTDB taxonomy): Bacteria > Pseudomonadota > Gammaproteobacteria > Methylococcales > Methylomonadaceae > Methylobacter > Methylobacter marinus. The sequence goes on along the minus strand of NZ_KB912877.1, from coordinate 1,952,301 downwards.
AGGGCCGGGTCATGCGTGACCAGGATTAATGTCGTGCGGTTTTCCTGGTTCAGCTCGAATAATAATTCAATGATGTACTCGCCGGTTTTGCTGTCCAGATTGCCGGTCGGCTCGTCGGCGAACAGAATGGCCGGTTCGGTGACAAAGGCGCGGGCCAGTGCCACGCGTTGCTGTTCGCCGCCGGACAGCTGCTTGGGGGTATGCGACAGCCGGTGCGACAGGCCGACCCTGTCCAACAGGGCAGTGGCCGAGGCTTGGGCGTTTCTGTCGCCGGCCAGTTCCAGCGGCAGCATGACGTTTTCCAGCGCCGTCAGGCCGGGCAGCAATTGAAATGACTGGAAGACAAAACCGACCAATTCGTTGCGTACGGCGGCCCGGCCGTCTTCGTTCATGACCGTGATGATTTTGCCGTCCAGGGTAATTGAACCCGTGCTGGGCGTATCCAATCCGGCCAGCAAGCTGATCAATGTGGATTTGCCTGAACCGGACTCGCCGATAATGGCGATGCTTTCGCCGGCGTTAATGCTTAAATCGATAGCCGACAGGATTTCTAATGTGCCGTCGGAAGTTTGGACCGATTTGCCGAGATTTTCCGTTACTATAAGAGGTTTGAATGTTTTATCAGCTTGAGGATACATGATGGTTAGATTTTTAGTTGCCTTGATAGTTTCGCTAATGTCCATGACAGCCATGGCTAAATCGATTGTCGTACTCGGGGATAGTATCAGTGCCGGCTATGGAATTGAAGTCCAGCAGGGTTGGGTGGCTTTGTTGCGGCACAAGCTGGCCGAGGAAAATGCTTCTTATGAAATCATTAATGCCAGTATCAGCGGCGATACGACGGCCGGCGGCCTGGCACGCATAGACAAGATCCTGGCAACGCATCAGCCGGAAATTGTACTGGTGGAGCTGGGGGCCAATGACGGCCTGCGCGGCCTGTCACCCAAACTGATGAAGGATAACCTGGCCGAAATCACGCGGCGCGCCCAAAAAGCCGGCGCTAAGGTCCTGCTGTTGAGCATGCGCATTCCGCCGAATTACGGCAAGCGCTATACCGAGATGGTGTATGGCGTCTATCCACAATTGTCGGAAGAACTGGGCGTGCCGTATATGCCGTTTATTCTGGAAGATGTCGCGTTGGTGAAGGAACTGATGCAGCCGGACGGCCTGCACCCTAATGCCAAGGCGCAGCCGATGATTGCCGATAAGGTTTGGCTGCATCTGCAGCCGCTGCTGAAGTAGCCCAAACCGCGGCCCCTCCTTTGCGGCAGCGCGTGATAATAAGCTGCACCCCGATGGCTGATTCCAATCATTGGCCGAGGCGGAATAATAGCGTTATAGTATCCAATCCGCTCTGCCGATAGCACATGCAAAACGCAATCGGCGGCAAGGTATTTTTCATATCGCTATAAGCAGGTATTCAATGAGAGAGTTACCCATGAAATTGACACTGGATAAAGCCAACCAAATCATACAAGCAGCTACTCGCAAAGCCCGGCAATTAAAGCTGGCACCGCTGACCGTGGTCGTTCTGGATAAAGCCGGCCATTTAAAGGCCATGCAAAGAGAAGACGGCGCCACCATGATCAGGCAACAAATTGCGACAGCCAAAGCCTGGGGCGCGGTCAATATGGGAATCTCATCGCGAAGTCTGGAAGCCGTGGCGGAACAGCGGCCGGAATTTATGAATGCCTTGGTGGGCATGGCGGATGGCAAAATAATGCCGGTTCCGGGCGGCGTTCTGATCCGCGACGAGGGCAATAACCTGATAGGCGCTGTCGGTATCAGCGGCGATGTTTCGGATCAGGATGAGCGTTGCGCGATTGCCGGTATAGAGGCAGCCGGATTTATTGCCGGCGTTTAAGCTGTCAAGGTCGTGTTGCCGGAGAGGGCATCGCGCGGCCGGGCTCTTCTTTGCCTATCCCTGCAAGGGCATAAAGTTGCTGCAAAGAACACAGAGCGGAACTCTGTGTTCTTAGAGATTGGCAAGCACCGCTCTATTTTATTGAGCCGGTTTGGCCGGTGCCGTTTCAGGTACCGGCACCGCATCCTGGGGCTGGGAGTATTTTGAGGGTTGTTCCAATTCTGCTCGCCGATTGCCTTCGCCAAACAAGGTCGCTGCGACCATGAACAATATGGTCGAGATTATAAGAACCCAGAAACGGTCCGGCTTCTTCATAAAGAATAAAGGCCATTGCGGCTTGATCATGCCGACGATGAAAAAAATTAATGTCAGGATTCCGATGTTAAAAGCGGCGTGTATCATTCTATTACCCGTTAAACTTACATTTGGATGAATTTACATTATTATTATCTGGGTGGTTGTTTTACCACGGCGGACTATTTTAAAGGTTTCATTGATTTAGTTCCGAAAATTTAATGGTGATTCTTTCAGAGTCATAGACTGCATGCTGAAATTCCGCTGTCCGGTTCCCCATCAAGAGCACGTTTTTACGGAATGGCACGAAGATGCCAGGTGAAGCGCCGGCTAAACGGATTTCCTCATGAATAATAACAATAAGGGGGATGTATGACTGAGTTTGTTTTAGCGTTACTGGTTTTTGCCGTGGTGCTGGTGTTTATGAGTGTTAAATCCGTGCCTCAGGGCATGGAATACACGGTCGAGCGGTTCGGCAGATATACCAACACGCTGACGCCGGGGCTGAATATTATCATGCCGGTCATAGACCGCATCGGCAACAAGATGGTCATGATGGAACAGGTCATGGATGTGCCTTCGCAGGAAATCATCACGAAAGATAATGCCATGGTCACGGTCGACGGCGTGGTTTTCTATCAGGTCATGGACGCGGCAAGAGCCGCCTATGAAGTCAGCAAGCTGGACTGGGCTATCTTGAACCTGGTCATGACCAATATCCGTACCGTTATGGGATCGATGGACCTGGATGAATTATTGTCGCGCCGTGATGATATCAATGCCCGGCTGTTGGCTGTGGTCGATGACGCTACGGCGCCCTGGGGCATCAAAGTCACGCGTATCGAAATCAAGGACATTGCGCCGCCCAAGGATCTGGTTGAAGCGATGGCCCGGCAGATGAAGGCCGAGCGCTTGAAACGTGCGTCCATCCTCGAGGCGGAAGGCGCGCGGCAGTCCGAGATCCTGCGTGCCGAAGGCGAGAAGCAGGCCGTTATTCTGGAAGCCGAGGGCCGCAAGGAAGCCTCCTATCGCGATGCCGAAGCCCGGGAGCGTCTGGCTCAGGCGGAAGCGAAAGCGACCTTGATGGTGTCCGAAGCCATCAGCAAAGGCGATATCCAAGCCGTTAACTATTTTGTCGCGCAGAAATATATCGAGTCCTTGCAAAATATCGCCGCGGCCGATAACAGTAAGCTGATCTTCATGCCGCTGGAAGCATCGGGTGTCATCGGCGCCATCGGCGGGATTTCGGAGCTGGCGAAAGAAGCGATGGCGAAAGCCAATCCTCCGGCCTAGAGGTTGAACCATGGCGGAACTGGAATTTGTTTTTTGGCATTGGTGGGTGTTAGCGCTGTTTCTGCTGGTTGTGGAAATATTAGTGCCGGGCTTTTTCTTTGTGTGGCTGGCGATTGCCGGATTTATCACAGGTTGCCTGTTATGGCTGCTGCCATCGATCAGCATGGACGTCCAGCTGGCGGTTTTCTCGGTATTGTCGGTGCTGGCCATCGTCGCCTGGCGATTCTATGCCAGAAAACATCCGATAGTCTCGGACCAACCCTTGCTGAACAGACGCGGCGCCCAGTATATCGGCAGGGTATTCAATCTGTATGAGCCGATTGTGAACGGCCAGGGCAAAATAAAAGTCGATGACTCGATCTGGAAAGTGCACGGCGAGGACTGCGATATCAATACCAAGGTGAAAGTCACGGCCATTCGCGGCACGGTCTTCGATGTTGAAAAAGTTGAATAGCCGCTGTAAAGACAACAATTATGGCAGGCGTCAGGGAGCGCGGGTCAATGGGTTCGAAAATTGCCAAGTACTCAGTCAGCCTTGTTCTGACGAGTAAAATTTTCAGAGTATTGACTGATGTTACGAAACTGTAGGGTCGAATTCACTTGTGCCCTTTAGGGTATTCGACCTGTGACACTCGCGATATACAGGCAGTGCGAATACCCATGGGGCACAAGTGCCTGCTCCGCGGCAAAATTTGACCTAATCATAATTATTTCAGTACCGATTGTTAACCGGCCTGTTCATTTTCCTTGATTCCCAAGCGTTTTAATCTGGCAATTCCTACGGATTGATATCCTGATGCCGTAAAATGAACAGACACGTAGGGGCGAACCTGTGTGTTCGCCCTTGCTCAGCGGTTCGTCTTTGGCCTGTGGTTCTCCGATAACCCATTGCGCACCCGAAACATAAATTATCAGGCGATTTCCATGTGAAATAGTATTCTTGTAGTGGCTGAATTAGCTGCGGAATGTCGGCAAGTGGATTCGCGCCTGCTTTAAAGCCCGGTTAGCAGGGGCTCAGGCTTTAAACAGCGACACCAGCTGATGCAGCCTCTTCAAATCTTCCGGATTTGAACCCCGGCCGTAGCGCAGCTTGATGAATACGGCGGTGATCTGATCGATCTGTTCGGATTGCTCGGGCAACTGGGTTTTCACGCGTTCGGCAAAATCCTTTGCTCCTTCGTTGTCGTTTTTTATGATCCCTTTGTGAACAAGTTTTTTACAGAAGCGGTTGTACAGTCGTAAAACCCGATCGGTCGCTTTCTGTTTCCGATATAACAGGAACCAGGACAGTACCGCGGTTATCAAACCGATCAGGCCGATCATCCAGTACAGCATGACCTTAATGTTCTGTATGCCCCAGGATGCCAGAAGCTGGAGTTGACTCAGGCTGTTATAGTTGATAATCCAGCGCTGCCAATTGTAATCGGCGCTGGTCCAAAGCTGGCGGACCCCTTTCAGCCAATTGAATGCCGCCAGGGTTTTGGTGTCGGGACTCACGAAAGTGACGACACCGCTGGCGATTTGCCGATCGACATTGATATCCTGCTCAATTCTTTCCGGCGCAATGGCTTCCGTCGGATCGAACCGAACCCAGCCTTTGTCCTGTAGCCAGACTTCGGTCCAGGCATGGGCATGAGCTTGTCTTATTTCCAGAAAATTGCCGACTTTGTTCAGTTCACCGCCTTGATAACCGGTGACAATGCGTGAAGGGATCCCGGCGACACGCATTAAATAGACGAAAGCCGCGGCATAATGGCTGCAAAATCCATAACGGGTATCAAATAAAAAAGTTTCAATCGGATTATCCTCCATTAGCGGCGGCGTTAATGTGTAATAGAAGTTCTCCTTCCTGAAATACCCTAATAACTGCTGAATATAGGTTTCGGGCGGGCTGTCGAAACCGTGCAGTTGCCGGACCAGTTGGTTGATTTTGCCCGATGGTTTGCCGGGCAGTTGCGTGGCTTCCTGATATTCGGTCTTGGTGATATAACCGGTGTTGTATTGCGGATACGACGTCACTTGATACTCGGCGCGTTTTTCGGGCATTTCCGAGCTGATGAGCTGATAATTGGCGTTCAGGCTTAATGACGATGAGTATTTTGCCGGCATATCCAGGGCAAAAACCCAGGGTTTATCTTGTGGTTCCATCAGCAAGGTGTACTGATAGGGGGTACCGGTAAATTCAGGCTGGTCGAGAAATCTATTAAAATGCCGGTTTGCCGATTGTGTCCACTGCCGCCCGTCCGTAAGCGTCATGACCGGGCCGCGCCAGTAACGTTGAGCCTGCGGCGGAATGGCGCCTTTGAATTTGACCCGGAAAACCAGTTCGTCCGACAAGCCGAGGCTACTGATCGAGCCCGGTTCCATACTGTCGCTTAAACCGGACCTGGTTTGAGGCTCTTCGGTAAACAGCATCCACCGTGGCGCTTCAACGCGCGGAAACAGAAGGAATAGAACGCCCGCAATCGGCATGGCTTGAGCGATAACAATGGCCGCCGTTTTTAAGGCCGGCAGCGTTTGCGGGCGCAGACTGTTAATGCACACCAGCACCGCCAGAAGCACACAGCAGACGGCCATAATATAAGCGCCCATGAGGATGCTCTGCTCATACAAAAACTGCGAGGCGGCGACGATAAACGCCAGATAGATGATCAGATAGATGTCGCGCTCGGTCTTGATCTCCAGTAATTTCAGCGCCAGTCCGATAACGAACAGGCTGGTTCCCGGATCGCGTCCGAACACGCTTCGATGCTGGCTGTACAGCAGCGCAATGCCGAGAACGGTCAGTAGCAGAACAAACCAGTTGGAGGGCAGCCAGCCAGGTTTCCAGATGCCGATAAAGCGCCAGCCCAGGAGCAGGAAAAAAAAGCCGAGGATAGCAACCGGCAGGTGATAAACGTGAGGAAAAACGATCAGTCCGATAGACGACAGTAAAAAGATCAGGGTGCTTTTGTTAAATTCGGCGGACATGATTTTTAAAACAGAGCCAGTGTTTCCAAACATTCTTGCGCATGCAGGGCGCCGTGGTTGGGCGCTATCTTATAACCGGGCAGCGATAAACCGTAATGAATGCCGGCTTTGTCGGCATCGATCACCCAGCGGCATAATTGGCTTAAGCGCTCTTCCGTATGGTGTCCCGAGGTAGCATTGTAATCGAGCCAGATTTCGGCCGCCCCTTCTCCGCCATACTGCTTGCTGAACAGTCCCTGGCCTTTGGCAAACGCTTTCCAGTGTATCTGTTTGATCGGATCGCCGGCCTGGTATTGCTGGACGCCGTAAAAGTCATCCGTCCCTTTTTTGCTGATCCCTTGCCCGGACTGAACCGATGGCGATTCCGGCAGAGGACTGTCGGCGCTCGCGGGCTTGGGATAAACCAGCAACTTAAGGCCCAGCCGTACTGGCGACCAGGCGCGAAACAGGCCGAATGGATACGTGCTGGCAATCGTGACCGCGCCGGCTTCATGCCAGCCTCTTTTTCGGGTTGGGGAATAAAGCGTAATCAAACGTTTGCTGTATGCCGGGAGGTCCAGGCTCTCGGTTTTCCGCAGCGCGAGTTGTAAACTGTAGCGTTCGATCGAAGTGGGATTATTGATGGAAATGCCAAATTCCGCGGCTTCTTCCGCAAACACGGCCTTGCAATGGCCTTTATGCAACACCAGGCCGGAGAGTGATTTAAAGCTATGCAAAATTGTGACAAGAAAGATGCCGGTCAATAAAAAAGTCAGCAAATAGGCCAGGTTGTTGTTATAAATAAAGGCGATCAGCAATAACAGTATATTCAAGACGATGAAGCCCAGGCCGCGTTGGGTCGGCATGATATAGATGCGCCGATGCGTTAATGTCACCGGTCCATCGGTGGCTTTTTCGGCTGAGGCAAAACGGCTTCGGCGCCAGCGTTTATTCAGTGCAAACGTGTTCAATGGACGGCTACTTTTTCCAGTAACGGCGCGACGATAGCGTCTGAATGGCTGTGGCCGGATCTCAGCCGGTGTCCGGCCACGGCGGCCAGTACGGCCTGGATATCTTCCGGAATAACCGCGTCACGGCGGTCCATGAAAGCCCAGGCCTTGGCGGCGGTAAGCAGCGCCAGGCCGGCGCGCGGAGACAGGCCGCAGTGATAGTCCGGTGATTCACGCGTATAAGCGATAATAGCCTGTAAATAGTCCAGCAGGGCAGGGGAAGCGTAAACCTGCGCGACAGCCTGCTGCATCCGCATCAGGTGCTCCGACGGCAATTGAACGGGCAGCGATTCAATCAGATTGTGGCGGCTTTGGCCGGTCAGCAGGGCTCTTTCGGCATCGTGATCGGGATAGCCTAGCTCCAGGCGCATCAGAAAGCGGTCCAATTGCGATTCCGGCAATGGAAACGTGCCTATTTGATGCGACGGGTTTTGGGTGGCAATCACGAAAAAGGGTTGCGGCAGTTCATAGGTATTGCCTTCAATCGTTACCTGGCGCTCTTCCATCGCTTCCAGCAGCGCGCTTTGCGCTTTCGGCGTTGAACGGTTGATTTCATCGGCCAAAATCATTTGATTGAAGATCGGGCCGGCATGAAACTTAAACACATGGTTTTGGGCATCAAAAACGGAAGCGCCGAGAATATCAGCCGGTAATATATCGCTGGTAAACTGTATGCGCTGATAGTTTAAACCGAGCAGCTTCGCCAGCGTGTGCGCCAGCGTGGTCTTGCCGACGCCGGGCATGTCTTCTATCAGCAGATGGCCGCGAGACAGCAGGCAGCACAATGCAAGGCGAAGTTGGCGCGGCTTGCCGAGAATGATCTGGTTGGCCGAATCTAATAGCTGATTAATTGCATTTTGCATAAGTGGTGATAGCATGCTAGGTTGAATGAGGGCGTATGGAAATACGGGTAAAGTAAAGCCTGTTTTTTAGTATAGAGCAAGCTTCTGAATTAAGTTAAGATTCAAGGCACGGAAACAACAGGACTTATATGAAAGAATATGAAGAAATACGTCGCAGCCTCATAGAAATGCTCGAAGAGCTGGATGAGCGGCTGACTAAAATTACCGAGGACGTCAAACACTCGGACGAGCCTTTGGAAAAGGATTTTGCAGAACAGGTGACGCAAACGGAAAATGATGAAGTGCTGGACTATTTAGGCAATACGACCCGCATGGAGATAGAGAAAATCAAGCAGGCTATTACCCGCATAGACAGCGGTGAATACGGTATCTGCTCGGTTTGCGGCGAGCCGATCAATAAGGAACGATTGAAAGCGGTGCCTTATTCCAATATGTGCATCAAATGCGCCAGCCAGTCAGAACGCTAATCGGCCTGATTGACTTAAATCCGGCTGAGTAAAACAGGAGGTTTTTCCAATGACACCGGATAAAGAGTCATTGGAAAAACCTCCTGTTTTGCATGCTTGGCTTTACGGCTGTACTTGCTTTTATCGCGAAAAGTTTGCGCCTTGTTAAACTGATGCGCGAACTTCGCGACAGGATTTTGCAACGGAACCGTCTCAAGTTCGCGCTGATTTTTACGTTTTTTCATGATTTTCCCCTTATAATAGAGCCGAGTTTGTATAACACTATACAACGCATTAATATAGCATTTTTTAGAGTAAATAACGCTTGTGAAATTCAAAAAAGATTTTGATGTCATTGTTGTCGGCGGTGGTCATGCGGGTACGGAAGCGGCGTTGGCGGCTGCCCGGTGCGGCGTGAAAACACTGTTGTTGACGCAAAATATCGACACCCTGGGACAAATGAGCTGCAACCCGGCCATCGGCGGCATCGGCAAGGGCCATCTGGTCAAGGAAGTGGATGCGTTAGGCGGGATCATGGCGCGGGCCATTGACCTTGGCGGCATCCAGTTCCGCACCCTGAACGCCAGCAAAGGCCCGGCGGTCAGGGCCACACGCGCCCAGGCTGACCGCAAATTATATAAGCAGGCGGTTAGAAGCGCGCTGGAAAACCAGCCCAACCTGTCCATATTCCAGCAAACCGTATCCGATCTGATGGTCGAAGGCGATAAAGTCGTCGGCGTCAAGACTCAGATGGGCTTGAACTTTTCGGCACGAGCCGTGGTGTTAACGACCGGTACGTTCCTGGGCGGTAAAATCCATATCGGCCTGGAAAACTACAGCGGCGGCCGCGCCGGCGACGCCGCCTCGATTGCCCTGGCCGAGCGCCTGCGCGAACTGCCCTTCCGTATCGATCGCTTAAAAACCGGCACCCCGCCGCGTATCGATGGCCGCACGATCGATTTCAGCAAGCTGGCTGTGCAGCACGGCGACGATCCGGTGCCGGTCTTTTCCTTTCTTGGCAAGCGCGAACAGCATCCGCGGCAAATACCGTGCTACATCACGCGCACTAACGGCGAAACTCATGACATCATCCGCTCCGGCCTGGATCGCTCGCCGCTGTATTCGGGGATCATAGAAGGCATCGGTCCACGTTATTGCCCTTCCATCGAAGATAAAATCATGCGCTTTGCCGACAGGGATTCGCATCAGATTTTTGTCGAGCCTGAAGGACTGGATACCCATGAAATCTACCCGAATGGCATTTCCACCAGCCTGCCTTTCGATGTGCAGTATGAATTCGTGCGTTCGATGCTGGGTTTTGAGAATGCCGAAATCGTGCGTCCCGGCTATGCCATCGAATATGATTTTTTTGACCCGCGGGATCTGAAATTCTCGTTGGAAACCAAGCACATGCAGGCGCTGTTCTTCGCCGGGCAAATCAATGGCACGACCGGGTACGAAGAAGCGGCCGCGCAAGGCCTGATCGCCGGCCTGAATGCCGCGTGTCTGGTGCAGGGGCTGGAAAGCTGGTGCCCGGGACGCGACGAGGCTTATATCGGCGTCATGATCGACGATCTGATCACGCGCGGTACGCAAGAGCCGTATCGCATGTTTACCAGCCGTGCTGAATACCGGTTATTGCTGAGGGAAGACAACGCCGATCTGCGCTTGACGGAAAAGGGGCGCGAACTGGGCCTGGTCGATGATGAGCGCTGGCAGGCGTTTGAATCCAAGCGCGAAGCCATTGCCCGCTTGCAGGGCGATCTGAAAAAAAGATGGATCAGGTCTGAAACCGAGGAAGCAGCGCTGGCTGCCGAGTACTGGGGCAAGCCTTTAATGCGCGAAAGCAATTTGATGGACTTGCTGCGCAGGCCGGAAGTCGACATCAACCGATTGCTGTTGTTTTTAGACGCTGATGCGCCTGTTTCGGAGCAGGTTGCCGAGCAGGTTGAAATCCAGGCCAAATATGCCGGTTATATAGACAGGCAGCAATCGGAGATAGACAAGGCCTTGCGCTATGATCATCTGCGGCTGCCCGACACCATCGACTATAAAGGCGTTCCAGGCCTTTCCAACGAAGTCAGCGAAAAACTTAAAAATCAGCGGCCCGAGACTTTGGGCCAGGCATCGCGTATTCCGGGCATTACCCCGGCCGCTATTTCGTTGCTGCTGGTATATCTGAAAAAGAAAACCGCCTGATGGATGCCTGTCGTAAAATCCTGGTTGCCGGGCTGGAGGCCTTGCATCTGTCCGTTGATGAAGACCAGGTCGAGCGTCTGCTGAACTTTATAAAGCTGATTGAAAAATGGAATAAAGCCTATAACCTGACCGCGATTCGCGACAGGGATGAAATGGTGCGGCTGCATTTGCTCGACAGTCTGGCCGTGCTCCGCTTTGTTGAAGGCCCGCGCGTGATCGACATAGGGACCGGTGCCGGATTGCCCGGCATTCCATTAGCCATCTGCCTGCCTGAAACCGAGTTCGTCTTGCTCGATGGCAATGCCAAAAAAACCAGGTTCGTACAGCAGGCGGTGCTGGAATTAAAGCTCAAAAACGTAGCCGTCAGTCATAGCCGCGTGGAACAGTATCATCCGGAGCATACCTTCAATACCGTGATCACGCGCGCTTTCGCCAGTTTGCCAACGATTGTTGAATTAACGGAGCATCTGCTCGGCAAGGGCGGTGTGGTATTGGCAATGAAAGGCCAACGCCCGGATGAGGAGCTGGAGCGCATGCCGCAGAAAGTGGCGGTAATACCGATCCATGTGCCGGGAATAGCAGCTGAAAGATGTCTGGTTCGAATAGAATCTCTTGAAGAGACCGAGGTAAAGTAGTAGTGGCAAAAGTAATAGCCGTAACCAATCAAAAAGGCGGTGTAGGCAAAACGACCAGCAGCGTCAATCTGGCTGCATCACTGGCGGCTTCCAAACGCCGCGTGTTGCTGGTCGATCTTGATCCCCAAGGCAACGCGGCCATGGGCTGCGGCATCGACAAGCTGGAAATTCAATATTCCAGTTATGATTTATTGATGGAAGACGTACCGGTGGCGGAAACGGTTGTGCATCTGCCGGAAATCGGTTTTTCGGTCATTCCCGGCAACTCCGATCTGACAGCCGCCGAGGTGCAGTTGATGAAGGCCGAGCGCAAGGAACTGCGTCTTGCCGATGCGTTAATGCAAATTAAAGGACAATATGATTATATCTTGATCGATTGCCCGCCTTCCCTGAATATGCTGACTTTGAATGCCATGGTGGCGGCAAACAGTTTATTGATTCCGATGCAGTGCGAATATTATGCCCTGGAAGGTTTGTCCGCCTTGATGAGCACGCTGAGAAACATTCAGGAGACCGTCAATCCGGAACTGCACCTGGAAGGTATTCTGCGCACGATGTTTGATGACAGGAACCGCTTGACCAAGGATGTTTCGGAGCAATTGATCCGGTATTTCGGCGATCAAGTGTTCAGGACCTGCATACCCAGGAATATTCGCCTGGCCGAAGCGCCAAGCCATGGCGTGCCCGTGCTGATTTATGATAAAACATCGCGGGGCGCCAAGTCTTATATGGCATTGGCAAATGAAATGATCAAAAAAGAAAAAAATAAGTCATGACTTTAAAAAAACGTGGACTAGGCCGCGGTTTGGAAGCGTTACTGGTGGATGTGCCTGCTAAAGATCGCAAGGATACCGCAAAGACAGATGCAAAACCGGTAGAGCAGCGCCGGGAACAGTCGCCGTCGATTACCAGCAAGCCGGAAATATACCCTCTGGAGCGTAAGGAGCAATTGCCGGGAAAAAGCCAGGGGTCTGTTGCCGCGGAAAAACAGCCGAAGCCGGCGCCTGCCACTGTTGAAAAAGTTAATGAGCAGGCGACGATAGCGGCGGCTTTGATCAAAAATGTTCAACGGGAAAACCATAATCTTTTAGAGGAAGCTGAGTCTTTAATAAGTTTGCTGGATGAGTTCGAGTTGATGGTCCGTCGTTTCGAAATCGATTGACTGGAAAAGCCAAAATTATCATCCGACTGGCGGCAGTCAGCTAGTACTCAGTCAATTTAATTATGACGAGAACATTGTAGGTGCGAATTCATTCGCACTATTTGAATACTCTGCAAATTTCACTCGTCGGAACAAGGCTGACTAAGCACCAGTTTAAAGATCAACCATTGTGAGTAGACGGGCCAGGTATTGCGCCGGCGACCAAAACGATTAACAAAGAAGAACGCATGACTTTAAAAAAACGTGGGTTAGGCCGAGGGCTGGATGCCTTGTTAGGCGATGTTTCCGCTAAAGAGGAAAAACATCAGATTCAGACTCTGCCGATAGAATATATGCAGCGCGGCAAGTATCAGCCGCGAAAAGACATTAATCCGGAAAAATTGCAGGAGCTGGCCGATTCCATTAAGGCGCAAGGCATCATACAGCCTGTCGTTGTGCGGAAAATTGCCCAGGAAAAGTACGAAATCATTGCCGGAGAGCGTCGCTGGCGTGCGGCGCAGCTGGCCGGCTTGCAACAGGTGCCGGTGGTGATCAAGGAAATAGATGACCGGGCGGCCATGGCGATCGCGCTGATTGAGAACATTCAAAGAGAAGATCTGAATCCTCTGGAGGAGGCGGATGCTTTAAAAAGACTGCTGGAGGAATTTGCCATGACGCATCAGCAGATTGCCGATGCGGTCGGTAAATCACGGACGACGATTACCAATCTATTGAGGCTGATGGAACTGCACCCCGAGGTGAAAAAACTGTTGGTCAACGGCCAATTGGAAATGGGGCATGCAAGAGCGTTGCTGTCACTCGATGCCGTCAAGCAAGTCGCCGCCGCCCATAAAATCGTCAGGGAAGGTCTGACGGTAAGAGCGGCGGAGCGGCTGGTTAAGGATAGCCAGGCTGAGCCGAAAGCACAGAAAGCCAAAATCATCGATAAAGATACCTTGCGTTTACAGGAAGACCTGACGGCAAAACTGGGCGCGAAAGTCTTGATCAATCATAAGGAAAATGGCACCGGCAAGCTGGTCATAGCCTATTCCAGTCTCGAGGAACTGGATGGGATTCTTGAACAAATCAAATAGCCGGCTCGGCAACAGATGGGAATAACCTACAAAATTTATAAGGATATTTTTCTTGCTTTCTTGCTTTAATGAAAGCTGATGGCTATAATTCATGCCGCTATTGTATATGGAGCTTGAGCATGACAGCTGCAAATGAAGTGACTGTCGGTAAAATCTTAAGTTACCAACTACTGATAATAATAATAACAACAGCCGGGTTTGCAATTTTAGGGGGATGGCCTAAAGCCCTATCGCCTGCCTTGGGCGGAGCAGCAGCTTTTATTCCTAACCTTTATTTTGCGTTGCGCGTACGAAGAGCCGCAGGGCAGGAGCCTAAAAAGATCGTCAGGTCTTTTTATGCTGGAGAATCGGGAAAGTTATTGTTAACAGCTGCGCTGTTCATTTTGATTTTTCAAATCCCAAATATAGAAATATTACCGCTGCTGGCTGGCTATGTGTCGGCTTTATCAGCTTTTTGGTTTGTGCTCATTATGCGCTGACGCAATCATTTTTTTTAATATTTAGAGAGGAACGATGGCTACCGAAGCTCATGCCGCCGAAGGTGCAACCGGATATATCATTCACCATTTGACTCCGCTAAGTGTAGGCGAGGGTTTTTGGACATTGCATCTTGATACCTTATTTTTCTCTGCAGTATTAGGTGGTCTGTTTGTCTGGTTTTTCAAAATGGCCGCCGAAAAAGCGACAGCCGGTGTTCCGGGCCTGGTGCAAAATTTTGCTGAAATGCTGATTGAATTTGTAGACAGCCAGGTTAAAGACAGCTTCCACGGTCACAGCAAGTTAATCGCGCCGCTGGCATTAACGATATTCTGTTGGGTCTTCCTGTGGAATTTCATGGACTTGTTCCCCGTTGACATTCTGCCGTTGATCGGATCGATGATGGGCATTGAGTATCTGCGCGTCGTTCCCAGTACGGATCTGAATGCGACATTCGCCATGTCGATATCGGTTTTCTGCCTGATTATTTTCTACAGTATCAAAATAAAAGGCCCATGGGGCTTTGCCAAGGAATTGATGTTTCAACCTTTCGGGCCATGGATGCTGCCGTTCAACCTGCTATTGAAAGTCGTCGAAGAAATAGCAAAACCCATCTCACTGGCACTTCGTTTGTTCGGCAACCTGTATGCCGGCGAACTGATCTTTATTTTGATTGCCCTGCTGCCTTGGTTTATTCAACCGGTGTTGAGTTTCCCATGGGCGGTGTTCCACATTCTGATTATCACGCTTCAAGCATTCATATTCATGGTATTGACAATCGTTTACCTGAGCATGGCGCACGAAGACCACTAATTTTTACAACTTTTTTATATCAATACTACGTTTGGAGGTATCATGGAAATTGCATCTTTAATTGCTGATGTACAAGGTATGACTGCTGTTGCAGTTGGTCTGGTTTTAGGCCTGGGTGCTTTGGGAACAGCTATCGGTTTCGGTCTGCTGGGTGGAAAATTCCTGGAAGGCGCGGCTCGTCAGCCGGAAATGGTTCCTATGTTGCAAGTTAAAATGTTCATCGTTGCAGGTCTGTTGGACGCGGTAACAATGATCGGTGTTGGTTTGGCGCTGTTCTTCACATTCGCAAACCCATTCCTGTCTGCTGTACAAGCCGCCGCAGCTGGTTAATTTAAAGCTGTTTAACTTAATCGCAACAAGAGGAACGCATCGTGAGTATCAATGCTACTCTGATTGGGCAAATGATTACATTTGCACTTCTGGTATGGTTTACCATGAAGTACATATGGCCACCTTTATTTGACTCTTTAGAAGAACGTAAAAAGAAAATCGCTGACGGTTTGGCTGCGGCTGAAAAAGGTCAGGAAGAAATGCAACTGGCCGAGAAAAAGGCCAAGAGCGTTTTAAAGGAAGCTAAAGAACAATCATCCGAGATTGTTAATCTCGCTCAGAAGCGTGCCAATGAAATTGTCGAAGAATCGAAAGAAATCGCTAAACAAGAAGGCGACCGCATGATTCTGGCGGCACAGGCACAGATCGAGCAAGAAATGCAGCAGGCTAAAGAAGGTTTGCGTCAAGAAGTGGCTGCTCTGGCTGTAAATGTAGCGGAACAGATTCTGAGTGCGGAAATCGACAAGGCCAAACACCAAGACATCGTAAGCAAAGTCTCTAATCAACTAGGTTAAGCATAATGAGCGAACTGGCAACATTGGCAAGGCCTTACGCAGCGGCTGTATTTAAAAGGGCCAAAGAAACCGGCACGACTGCAAAGTGGTCGCAAAGTTTGGCATTTATGTCGGCTGTCCTGAGTGATGAAGAAATTTCTGTTGTAGTGGATAACCCCAAAGTTAGCAAAGAAAGGTTATCGGCGCTGATGCTTGATATCTGCCAGGGGCAAGTTGATGAAGAGAATGCGAATTTTCTGAAATTGCTTGTTCAAAACAACCGATTGACCTTACTGCCTTATATCACGGAAATATTCGAAACATATAAAGCGGACGATGAAGGTTATATCGATGTTGAAGTAACGACTGCCTATGCATTCTCCAAAGAAGAAAAGCAGACGTTCGCTTCAAAACTGGAAAAGACACTGAGCAAAAAAGTTCATATGAACGTGACCGTGGATAAGTCCTTAATCGGCGGCGTTCTGGTTCGAGCAGGCGACAGAGTAATTGACGGATCTATCAAAGGCCAGCTTCAACAATTAGCAAAAAGGCTCTAACTCTAGAGTGAGAAAAAGAACATGCAATTAAACCCATCTGAAATAAGTGATCTGATTAAAAAGAAGATCGAAAACTTCGACCTTAGCGCCGAAGCCCATACAGAAGGTACTGTAGTTAGCGTGACTGACGGTATTGTAAGAATACATGGTCTTTCCGAAGCTATGCAGGGCGAGATGCTGGAATTCCCCGGCAATACCTACGGGATGGCGCTTAACCTTGAAAGGGATTCTGTCGGTGCGGTGGTATTAGGTTCATACCAGCACATCACTGAAGGCGATACCGTTAAATGTACCGGTAGAATTCTGGAAGTGCCGGTTGGCGAAGCATTGCTGGGCCGTGTTGTTGATGCGCTCGGTAATCCTATCGACGGCAAAGGCGCCATTGAAACCAACGAAACCTCCCCTATCGAAAAAATCGCTCCAGGCGTTATCGCCCGTCAATCGGTTGATCAACCCGTTCAAATAGGCTTGAAATCAATTGATTCGATGATTCCCGTCGGCCGCGGCCAGCGTGAGTTGATCATCGGCGATAGACAGACCGGTAAAACGGCCATCGCGGTTGATGCGATCATCAATCAAAAAGGCACCGGCATTAAATGTATTTATGTCGCTATCGGCCAAAAACGTTCGTCCATTGCCAATGTAGTGCGCAAACTGGAAGAACATGGCGCGATGGAACATACCATTATCGTTGCCGCTTCCGCTTCAGAATCAGCTGCATTGCAATTCATTGCACCCTACACCGGCTGTTCCATGGGCGAGTACTTCAGAGACCGTGGCGAAGATGCGCTGATTATTTATGACGACTTGACCAAACAGGCCTGGGCCTATCGTCAGGTGTCCTTGTTGCTGCGTCGCCCGCCCGGCCGTGAAGCTTATCCTGGTGACGTGTTCTACCTGCACTCCCGTTTGCTGGAAAGAGCGGCGCGTATCAATGCGGCTGAAGTTGAAAAACTGACTGGCGGCAAAGTGAAAGGTAAAACCGGTTCATTAACCGCATTGCCAATCATCGAAACGCAAGGCGGCGACGTATCGGCTTTCGTACCGACCAACGTAATCTCCATTACCGACGGTCAGATCTTCCTCGAAACCGATTTGTTCAACTCCGGTATCCGTCCTGCGGTAAACGCCGGTTTATCGGTATCGCGTGTTGGCGGTGCGGCTCAAACCAAAATCATCAAAAAATTAGGTGGCGGCACGCGTCTTGACTTGGCTCAATACCGTGAGTTGGCGGCCTTCGCCCAGTTCGCATCGGATCTGGATGAAAGCACGCGTAAACAGATCGAGCGCGGCCAGCGTGTGACTGAATTGATGAAGCAAAATCAATATTCACCTATGTCGGTCGCACAAATGGCGGTTTCGCTGTTTGCCGCCAACGAAGGTTTCCTTGATGACGTGGAAGTTAACAAAGTCCTTGATTTTGAAGCTGCTTTACAGTCGTACATGAAGTCAGAACATGCTGAATTAATGAACAACATTAATGCAACTGGCGATTTTAGCGATGAAATTAGGCAGGGTATGCTGACTGCTATTCAAACTTTCATCAAAACTCATAGTTGGTAAAAGGGTCTTCAAATGGCTGTTGGTAAAGAAATACGCACAAAGATCGGGAGTATCAAAAATACTCAAAAGATCACTCGGGCAATGGAGATGGTTGCCGCGAGTAAAATGCGTAAAACAAAAGACAGAATGCAGGCAACACGTCCATACTCCAAAAAAATCGGCCAGATCATCAAACATCTGGCCCATGCCAATCCGGAGTATAAACACTCTTTTCTCGTTAAGCGTGAGGTTAAACGGGTCGGGATCATTGTTATAAGCTCCGACAGGGGACTGTGCGGCGGTCTGAATGCGAATTTGTTCAGAAAAACGCTGACGCAACTAGCACAATGGGACAAAGCCAATATCGATGTAGACGTTTGTACCATCGGTACAAAGGCCGCCGGTTTTTTCAGTAATCTGAAAACGAATATGGTAGGTCAGGTATCCAAACTGGGTGACACTCCGCACCTTGAGGATATCGTCGGCATCATTAAAATCATGTTGGATGCTTATGAGCAAGGCACTATTGACGAATTGTATGTAATAAACAATGAATTCGTGAATACCATGACTCAAAGGCCTGTTATTGAAAAGCTGCTTCCTGTCGTCGCGGAAGAGATCGAAGAAGGCCTGGGCGGCCATTGGGATTATATCTACGAGCCCGATGCCAAGGAAGTTCTGGATCATCTGTTGACCCGTTATATCGAATCGATCGTCTACCAAGGCCTGGTTGAAAACAATGCCTGTGAACAGGCAGCCAGAATGGTCGCCATGAAGAGCGCTTCGGATAACGCCGGAAATCTGATCGGTGAGTTGCAGTTGGTCTACAACAAAGCCAGACAGGCCGCTATCACGCAGGAAATTTCAGAAATCGTTGCCGGTGCCGCAGCTGTTTAAACCTTTAAGCCCAAGCAAAATCGACACAAATTAAAAGAGGACAACTCAATGAGTTCGGGTAAAATCGTTCAGATTATTGGCGCGGTTGTTGACGTGGAATTTCCACGTGAAGCACTGCCCAAAGTATATGATGCATTAAACGTAGAAGGCAAAGGCCTGGTACTGGAAGTTCAGCAGCAATTAGGTGACGGCGTAGTCAGATCAATTGCCATGGGTAGTACCGATGGCTTAAGCAGAGGCTTGACCGTTAGCAATACTAACGCGCCTATTTCTGTACCGGTCGGGCAGGAAACCCTGGGTCGTATTATGAACGTCCTGGGCGAGCCTATCGATGAAAAAGGCCCTATCGGCGAAAAACAAAAATGGGGCATTCACCGCGAAGCACCCTCCTACGACGAACAAGCGGCCGCCAACGAATTGCTGGAAACCGGCATCAAGGTTATCGACCTGGTCTGCCCTTTCACCAAAGGCGGTAAAGTCGGATTGTTCGGCGGCGCCGGTGTAGGCAAGACCGTTAACATGATGGAACTGATCCGTAACATTGCGATCGAGCACAGCGGCTATTCCGTATTCGCCGGCGTTGGTGAGCGTACTCGTGAAGGTAACGACTTCTATCACGAAATGACCGATTCAAACGTTATCGACAAAGTATCGCTGGTATACGGTCAGATGAACGAGCCGCCCGGCAACAGACTGCGCGTGGCATTGACCGGTTTGACCATGGCGGAGTTCTTCCGTGATGAAGGCCGCGACGTGCTGTTCTTCGTCGACAACATTTACCGTTATACCCTGGCGGGTACCGAAGTATCGGCATTGCTGGGCCGTATGCCTTCCGCGGTAGGTTATCAGCCGACATTGGCGGAAGAAATGGGCGTATTGCAGGAGCGTATTACTTCAACCAAAACCGGTTCGATTACGTCTATCCAGGCCGTTTACGTACCTGCGGACGACTTGACCGACCCATCGCCTGCCACCACCTTCGCTCACTTGGACGCGACCGTCGTATTGTCCCGTCAAATCGCCGAGCTGGGGATTTATCCTGCGATCGATCCACTGGACTCAACCAGCCGTCAGCTCGATCCTTTAGTCATCGGGCAAGAGCACTATGATGTGGCGCGTAAAGTTCAAGGCACCCTGCAACGCTATAAGGAATTGAGAGATATTATCGCGATTCTGGGTATGGACGAGTTGTCGGAAGAAGACAAGCTGATCGTGGCTAGAGCGCGTAAAATGCAGCGTTTCCTGTCACAGCCTTTCTTCGTCGCCGAGGTATTTACCGGTTCACCAGGCAAGTATGTTTCACTGAAAGATACAATCGCCGGCTTCAAAGGCATCATTGATGGTGAATACGACAATATCCCTGAACAAGCCTTCTACATGGTCGGCACCATTGACGAAGCGCTTGAGAAAGCAAAAGGCATGAAGTAAGCCGCCATACTTTTAGATGTATCTTCCCTCCCGGTTTAACCGCCGGGAGAAGATTGAAACAGGTATAACCGATAATGACCATGACCATACATGTAGACATCGTAAGTGCAGAACAGGAGATATTTTCCGGATTAGCGGAAATGGTATTTGCTCCGGCTGAACTTGGCGAAGTAGGTATTTCCCCACGTCATGCTCCATTCATATCAAGACTGAATCCCGGCGAAGTGCGGGTGAAAGTGAACGATAAGGAAAGTTATCCGTTCTATGTATCAGGCGGCATTCTGGAAGTGCAGCCTCATGTGGTCACCATCCTGGCTGATACGGCTATTAGAGCGAAAGATATTGATGAAGCAGCCGCCCTGGAAGCTAAGCATAGAGCCGAAGAAGCTCTGGCGGACAAGTCCAGCAAGATTGATTATGCGACAGCCCAGGCCCAATTGCTTGAAGCTATGATGCAATTGAGGACATTGGACAGGCTGAGAAAGCGCGGCGGATAAGAATATATGGGCTTAAAGCCTGTAAAAACCCGTTAACGTGTTCACGTTATCGGGTTTTTTTTTATTTCAAAAAAAATTTGCGATTATAATGCCGCAAACGACAGCTCAGGCGCGATCGCTTCAAGCTGCGATGCAATAAAAAACATTGGACTGGCTTGGATAACGCACCGGATAAAAGCCTGCAGGCCTGGAACAGACAGAAGCACCCTGTAGCGCGGCAATTGTCCGGTTGATTGATTTACAGGGCGGTTGTTACATACGGGCCGTCACTTGAAAGCAACGGCTGCTGTGAAATTGAGTATGGTCATCGAATATGCCTGAAAAATACAGTAGGGTACGCATCGCGTACCTTTCCCCGGTTCCCACGCTCCTCCTTGGGAACCGATACCGAGCTTTGAGAGCGGCACGTCGTATGGCCCGGTATGCGTTTCCTCATTCCCACGCGGGAGAGACTGTGAAAGTATTCAATTTAAAGGATTTAACCACGAAGGACACGAAGAGCACGAAGTTTTAAGCTTTTGATTAACTTAATTTTTACTTCGTGTCCTTCGTGATCTTCGTGGTGAATTAGGCTTTTTTATGACGTTTTTCACTAATTCATTCACAGCCTCGGGAGCGTGGGAATGCAGACCGCAGCTGAACTGAGCACCGGTATGGGTTCCCACGCAGGAGCATGGGAACCAGGGAGCGAGGAATTAATGCCCTTCAGGGTACGCGAGAGCGCGGGAACGAGGAAAAATACAGTAGGGTACGCATCGCGTACCTTTTCCAGCGATTCCGGTGAATGCCATCCCAAAAGGCACGCAGTACCCAAAGGGCATAAATGCGTACCCTATCGGGTTTATGAAAACCCCGGGCGCCCTACCGGTCAGCGAATGACTTGTCTTTCATGGCGCACATGCCTGAAATTAATGTTTCCGGCTAATAAATAAATGCTCTTGAACTTACTAGCAGTACATTCAATTTAATTATGACGGTTAAATTGTAGGTGCGAATTTATTTATGCCCTATGGGTACTTGTGCCCTTCAGGGGGGTATTCGCACTATTCGCACGCCATGAATACGCTGCAAATTTTACTCGTCAGAACAAGGCCGACTAAATACTAATGACAAGATTTCAACAACTGTCGCGCTTGTGATAATTTATCAGGGCACTCCTCACTCAACCTATGCGTAACATCAGCCAAGAAAAAAACATGAACATTAAAACCATCATTCTGGCGGCCGGCAAAGGGACGCGCATGCGTTCAGAGCGGCCCAAAATACTGCATGAGATTGCCGACAAACCTTTGCTGAAACATGTTTACGACATGAGCCGGCAACTGGAAAACAACAGTATCAAAATTGTTTATGGCCATGGCGCGGAACTGGTAAGAGATACACTGAGCGATCTGGACGCGGTCTGGATAGAGCAAAAACAACAGTTGGGCACGGGCCACGCCGTGCAACAGGTGGCGGATCATATTTCAGACACCGATAACGTGCTGATACTCTACGGCGATGTGCCGCTGCTGAAACTGTCATCGGTGAAGCAACTGATCTCCAATGTCAATGAGCGCTCGCTGGCCTTGCTGACCGTCAATCTTGAAAACCCGGCCGGTTACGGCAGGATCGTCAGAAAAGCGGATGAACAGGTCATCAGGATTGTCGAGGAAAAAGACGCCAATGATCAGGAAAAGCTGATCAAAGAAGTTAATACCGGCATCATGGCGATACCCGGCGATAAGCTGAAAAAATGGCTGAGCCAGCTAAACAACAGCAATGCGCAGGGCGAATATTATCTGACGGACGTCATTGAAATGGCCGTCGCCGACGGCGTGACGATTGTCACGAGCCAGCCGGACACAGCCGATGAAGTGCTGGGCGTCAATAACCGCATGCAGCTCAGCCATCTGGAGCGGGTCTATCAACAACAGCAAGCGGCCATGCTCATGGAGCAAGGCGTCACCTTAAGAGACCCGGCGCGCTTCGACCTGCGCGGAGAGATCGAAAGGCTGGGCCAGGATATCGAAATTGACATCAACGTCATTCTGGAAGGCAAAAACAGCATCGGCAGCAATGTCAAAATAGGTGCTAATACGCATATCAAAAACTCTACCATTGGCGATAATGTAGAGATTCTTGATTTATGCATTATCGAAAACGCCGTCATAGGCAATGGCAGCCGAATCGGCCCCTACGCCAGATTGAGGCCGGAAAGCGTCCTGGCCGAGGATGTACACATCGGTAATTTCGTGGAAATCAAAAAATCATCGGTAGCCACGGGCAGTAAAATCAACCATTTAAGCTATATCGGCGATACGACCGTCGGCAGCAAGGTCAATATCGGCGCCGGAACCATTACCTGCAATTATGACGGCGTGAACAAATTCAGAACGGTCATCGGCGACGGCGCTTTTAT
The DNA here is from genome assembly GCF_000383855.1 of Methylobacter marinus A45. Classification (GTDB taxonomy): domain Bacteria; phylum Pseudomonadota; class Gammaproteobacteria; order Methylococcales; family Methylomonadaceae; genus Methylobacter; species Methylobacter marinus. The sequence continues at coordinate 1,929,077 of NZ_KB912877.1, read as the reverse complement.
CGGCTCCGATACCCAACTGATCGCCCCGGTAACGATCGGCAAAAACGCCACCATTGGCGCCGGCTCCACGATCACTAAAGACAGCCCTGATAATCAACTGACCTTGAGTAGGGCAAGACAAACAACTGTAGATGGATGGCAACGCCCCATTAAACACGATTGCAAGAATGCGAAAGTTCGCGCAGTGTCTGGAAAATCTGCCGACAACTGCAGGGATGCGGAAGCTAGAACAATGTCAGGAACAACTGTCGAGGAAAAATAATATGTGTGGAATTGTAGGTGGTATAGCGCAGCGAAATGTAGTCCCCATCTTATTGGAGGGACTGAAGCGATTGGAATATCGCGGTTACGATTCGGCAGGAATGGCGGTCATAAACGAACGGGAAATATACCGCAAGCGGGAACTGGGCAAGGTGAAAGGCCTGGAAGACTTGCTGCAGGCCGATCCCATCAGCGGCACTATCGGCATCGCCCATACCCGATGGGCGACTCATGGCAAGCCCAGTACGGCTAACGCGCACCCGCATATCTGCAGAAACAAAGTGGCCGTGGTTCATAACGGCATTATCGAAAACCATGAGCAATTACGCGGGATTCAGAAAGAGAACGGCTACAAGTTCACATCGGAAACCGATACCGAAGTCATCGTGCATGAAATTTACCATGCCATGGAAACCTCGAACTCTCTGCTAACCGCCGTGCAGAAAACCGTGAAAAAATTCGAAGGCGCTTACGCCTTGGGCATCATGAGCGTCGAGTATCCCGATACGCTGATCGCCTGCAGAAAAGGCAGCCCCCTGGTAATCGGCGTCGGCATTGGCGAATATTTCATCGCCTCGGATGTCGCGGCCTTGTTGCCGGTCACGCAACGGTTCATTTTCCTTGAAGACGGCGACATCGCGGCGATAACCATAGACGAAGTCGTCATTTACGATGCCAATGACACGATCGTCAATCGGCCCATCAAAACCAGCCAGGTCAAAATCGACGCCGTTGACAAAGGCGAATACCGCCATTACATGCTCAAGGAGATTTATGAACAGCCTTGGGCCATCTCGGAAACCCTGGAAGGCCGGTTCATAAACAATCGCTTGCAGGAGAGTTCCATCGGGCACAATGCCGCGGAGATTTTCGACAAGATAAAATCCGTGCAGATCCTGGCCTGCGGAACCAGTTACCATGCAGGGCTAGTGGCACGCTACTGGTTTGAAAAACTGGCCCGCGTGCCTTGCAATATCGAAGTCGCCAGCGAATTTCGCTACAGAAATCCGGTACTATCGGAAGACACCCTGATCGTCACCATCTCGCAATCCGGCGAAACGGCCGATACCCTGGCCGCCTTGCAGGAAGCGAAAAAACTGGGTGCCAAATATTCACTGGCCATTTGCAATGTGCCGGAGAGCTCGCTGATCAGAGAGTCTGACCTGGTATTAATGACACGGGCCGGCCCTGAAATCGGCGTGGCATCGACCAAAGCCTTCACAACGCAGCTGGCAACACTGATGCTGCTGGTCATTGCCGTCGGCAGACGCTTCCAGCTGACCGAGCAAATGGAGCAAAAAATAACCTCGGAATTATTCAACCTGCCGGAGAAAATCGAACAGGCGCTGCGATTGAATGATGAAATCAAACAATTGTCGGAACAGTTCGCTGAAAAACAGCATGCGCTTTTCCTCGGCCGGGGCACGCATTTTCCGATAGCCATGGAAGGTTCATTAAAGCTCAAGGAAATTTCCTACATCCATGCCGAGGCCTATCCGGCCGGCGAACTGAAACACGGCCCACTGGCACTGATAGACGCGGAAATGCCGGTCATTACCGTAGCGCCGAACAACAGCCTGCTGGAAAAACTGAAATCCAACATGCAGGAAGTCAGCGCCCGCGGCGGCCAGCTGATTGTTTTCATGGATGAAACACTGGCCTCGGAAAGCAGCGAAAATGTACAGATTGTAAAAGTGCCGCAAGTCGAAAATGAAACGGCGCCCATCGTCTACGCCATACCGCTGCAGCTTCTGGCCTACCATGTCGCCGTCTTAAAAGGCACCGACGTCGACCAACCCAGAAACCTGGCGAAATCGGTGACTGTGGAATAGGTTTTGTATCCAATTATTCGGATTCCTGATAATGCGCCGGAACTACCCGAGCAACAAGGAACTAAAACAAAATACTGGCTCCACATGGACAGCATTAAAAAAACGGAATCCGTAAAACTATGGTTACAATGAGATTAGGCGGTATCTCGCATGAACAGTGCCACAGCATATTTATCAAGATACCGCCTTCGGAAATCAGTGAGACGGCAATTCAATATGTCATGAAATTATGAGAATCAAATAGGAAAAGATTATCAGAGATTAAGCTATGAAAGCCCTTTATACCGCTTGGCAAGATCCAGAGACGCGTCTTTGGCATACTGTCGGGCAATTAAGTCGGCAAAACGGGTTATATCGATTCACTTATACTCAAGGAGCATTAGCGTCACCACGCTTTAAATATTTGGGTAGAATGCGGGACTTACATAAAAATTACTACTCGCATGAGCTGTTCCCTTTATTCGCCAATCGGGTATTAAACAGTTCACGCCCGGAATACCCCGATTATGTGCGTTGGTTGGCCCTGGATCCAGCTATAGAAAGCGATCCAATGCAAATACTAGGTCGATCCGGTGGCAAACGGGCAACTGATGAATTATGTGTTTACCCTTATCCTGAAATCAATGAGCAAGGGGAAATGGAATTGTTTTTTCTTAGTCACGGCTTACGCCATCTTGATCAAGTGAGCTTACAACGTATCGACCGATTGCAAAGTGGTGATCCTTTAGCATTAAGGCGGGAAGACAGTAATAATCATGATCATTTTGCCCTGGTACTGGAAACTGAAGAGTCTACCAAAGTTGGGTATTGCCCACGTTATTTGAACCGCGATTTGTGCAGGATTGTGGAAAAAACCACTATAAATTTAACAGTAGAGCGTTTGAACCATGATGCACCTATTCAATTTCGTTTGTTGTGCAAGGCTGTTTTTGCACTGCCATCGAGGTTTAATTTATTTGCGGATGATGAATATTTACTTTTAGATAAGAAAGTAGTTGCGGCATGATCAATAAATATAAAAAACAAAAATCGATGCAATGGAATGAGATAAGCTCAATGATACAGTCTGATAAACTGTAAGGTCGACTAGCCGGCCAACCATTATGCTGCAGCAATATTAATATAGATGGACAAAAAGCTTCTATCGATCCTTTGATGTCCACACATGGCTATTAGTTCGGGAGAGCGTCACTCAGACGCATTCGGACCCAGAATATTTTCAGTGCTATTCGGGTCATGTCATACTTTACATTTTACACGTCGCTATTAGCCTATGCAGCGAAAAAATATCAGGCGAATGTAAATCTGTAAAGCCTAAACCCTTTTGCACTATCCAATTTATCAGAAAGGCGCGGCTACAGCTAGGCTGAACCTTAGACCACCGCGTCACATCTCGACTCTACAATAGCTCCATGAAGGTGCCTATGAGGTGATTCAAAAATCGGATGAATATCTCCTTTGATATCGTATCTAGAAGCCTGAATGTGTTAATCTCCGTTGAATATTTACCAGTGGTAAACTAGAAATATAGAAAAATCAATACAAAAACAAATATTTAACCATTTGCTTGGAAAATTTGGACACCCATCTCTTTATAAACTGAGTAAAAAGGGCGACTCTTAAAATTAAAGTCTCACCTATTACAAGTTACAATGCTTCTCTTACAATACGCAAAAAGCGGGAACACAGAGAGGAAGTATCAAACAAATGAGTCAATCGAATGGACTAGTCACCTTTTTACGCCATTATGGTCCTATCCCAGCAGGGGATAACATGTACGACGAGCTTATCCAAACCGAGATCGATCGACATGTCATAGACCCTGTAATTCATATCAATCCGTCCAGATTGCAAGAAATTCAGGACAATTTCAGCTTACCCACACCTCGTAATGTAATACTTACGGGCACGGCCGGAGATGGAAAGACATATCATTGTCGACGCATTTGGACAGATTTTGGGGGCGATCCTGAACAGTGGAAAGCGGGTGAAAAGATTGTCTCTATATCACTTCCTGCCTCGGGGAAGCACTTAACAATTGTTAAAGACCTAAGCGAGTTGACACAAAAGGAGAAAAGCAACTTACTCGCAGAATTGGCGAATGCGGTATCGCGAAAAAACGACAAAAGTGTTTATCTTGTGGCAGCCAATGATGGACAGCTTCTCGCAAGCTGGCGTGATTGGTCTGATACACAAGGAGAAGGCGCACATAAAGTATTTAGAATCGTGGAAGACATGCTTGTCGAGGATCGGACGACTGACGATGCACTCAATTTGAATCTTTACAATCTCAGCCGCTTGGATGCATCTGAACATTTTCAGGAACTCGTCGAACAAATCGTCGAACATCCTCAGTGGTCACAGTGCGATAGCTGTGAACTGCTCAATCAAGATGGCTCAACAGTCTGCCCCATTCGAATCAATCGTGAACGACTTCGTAATGGAGCTAACGGATCGGTATTTCGCAAACGTCTCGGTGAGTTAATGAAGCTTGCACGAGCCAATCGCATGCATCTGCCTATCCGCGATCTTCTCCTTCTAAGCGTAAACATACTTCTCGGAGACCAGCAAGGACGGAAGATTTTATTAACCTGCCGGACGGCAAAGAACCGAGCAGAAAAACAGGATTATCGACTAACAAATCCTTATTCCAACGTATTTGGGATGAACCTGCCCGAGCGACAACGACAACAATATCAGGTTTTCAGTAATCTTGAGGCCTTTGGGATTGGTCGCGAGACAGATAACAAGTTCGACAATTTGCTTATTTATGGAATGTACGGTGACTCGGAACTCTACAAAGAACTTATGTCGATGGATACTTATTATGGAGCACCTGCCTACGAACCGTATTTGCGCGACTATCTGGAGGGGGCACGGGATAATATAGAAGAGTTTATTCTAACACTCTCTCGGCAAAGGCAACGCCTGTTCTTTTCACTGCCAACTAGTAGTTTGCTCGATCCTTGGCGATTAACTGTTTACCAAGCGTCAGGTCGATTCCTGTCGTTTGTAGACGGACTTGCGAATGGTGGCGATGTGTCGAGAACAATTGAACTAATCGTGCGTGGGCTTAACAGGACGTTTTGCGGTATGATGATTGATGACGGTACAGAGCTGTATTTGGCCTCTTCTGGAGGTGACGGACGCGGTCGAATCGCCTCTTTGCTGAACTATAATATTCCAACAACAAGACATCGCCGAACCCCTTATCTTAATTTTTCGATTGGCGCTGATGGAGTGACACCACGCTTGCAAATTATTGATCCCGCAGGTGGAGGAGATGGCGTGGTTGATAGCCTTACACTCCAATTAACGCATTTTGAGTATCTTGTTCGCGTCGCAAGCGGCAGCCTGCCGGCAAGTTTCTCTCGTCAATGCAACGAAGATTTCCTTGATTTCAAATTACGTCTGATTAAGCGACTTGATGATTTAATCGGTGAACCACCTTCGGGAGATGAGATCAATCTACAGGCGCTGACCGTTGACGAGTGTGGTCGGGCACATCCTGACAATATCCGTATAAGGGCAGGCGCATGAATACACGTCTTGAAGCACCTGCGAAATACCGGAGTGATGTTAATGTCTGGGTTGATGAAGCGATCTGGGGGCATCGCTTTTATAATGACCAAACACCATGGTTGGTATTTCTCGAATTTCTTTCGATTTTCCAGTCGAGACATGCTGAAGGCAAAGCTCTGAATGAAGTTCGGAGAGACGGAGCACATGAATCCTTTACCTATCACATTCCTAGACTGATTCCATTAAGAGAGTTGGTTTTCAACAATCCTCATATTCGCTACATAGAAGAGACCGAGCAGTCTGACCCCGAGAGATGGCGAGCTTGGCTAAAGACTTTTGCGGCTGACGATGACTTCGGTTATCTGCAGAATCGTTTTGGCTCATTCGCGCGTCTAGCCCGAGTTGTAGAGTTTTTCCAGACTACTGCAATTGAACCGCATCGCCAGCGCCGATGGAGCTCCAAGTTCTTATACCCTTACGGTCCTAATTGCCTTTACGCAGATTTACCGGCGAATATAAATGGAAGTCCGGACCGTCGATTCTTCGCACGGAGTGGCGAATTGCTATACCTCATGCTGAACAGGAGTGGCAAGGGAGAAGAAATTGCGGAGAAGATTTCGAAGAAATTATTACGACAAGATGAAACCTGGAATCGAATAGTCCTCGCATTGTTGCCTGATGGTTATCGAGTCGACTCCAATACTGTATCTAGCACCATTGGCTACCTACCTTTTGCAGAGCGATCCGAGTACCGAGAATTAGCAGACACATGGATACGACTGTTGAAGCTGGACCTGTCTGGAGAAGCCCTACTCGATCCTTTGATGCGTCTTTCAGCTTTGCATATGCTGCTTTATATGCTGCGGCGTGCTAGTGAAGAAGTTGGAAATGCAAGCGATCCCAAATTTGTCTTGGAGATTGCCTCGCCGCGAAGAACGACACTTTTTGAACTCTCTAAGGAGAATTTCGGAGCAAATCGAATGCTTTCTACTCGTGCAGTCCGCGCATATGTAGATGCTGCCAGAAAGGATGAGCGATGGCGAGCCGCACTTCAAGCAAGAGCACCTGCTGATGCAATACGAGAATACCTCACACAGCGCTATGAATGGCAACCTGATGATGGTCTACCGTCTGGCGATCCCGAGACGATTTTTGAAACATTCAGAGGATATGCTGAGAAACGCCACCAGCAACACGTCGCAAAGGTGCATATGGAATGGGCACGACAGGTTGGATTGGCCGTATCGCATCGAGGTGCGGGAACATGGTATTCACCAGATGACGCTCTACTCAAAGCCCTTGTAATATGTACGGTTAACGAACGTCGAGAAGAATACCACCGATTCCTCGCCAAACTATATGATCGGTTCCAATTAGTAATTGGAGCTAGCGAGGCGGAGCGTGCTTTCGGAACTTTGCCAACCGACCAGAATGCCTTTATGCAGAACACACAACGCCTTGAACAGCGACTTAAAGCGCTGGGGTTGCTACGCCGCCTTTCTGATGACTGTGCCTATGTCGAAAACCCGTTCAGGAGCGATTCATGACGAGAAACAAACTCATCGCGGCAGTGGCGCTTGACTATATCAAGGCTCACCTTGATCAGGAGCCAGAAGGGACTCTGCGCTTTTGTATGCTTGGCTTGGAGTCTTCTCTCGTACGTTCGATTGCGCAAGCAGTATTGGCCGATTCAGAAACAGGCAAAACGGTCTCAGTTAAAATCTCGGCTATATTCGACCTTGAAGGCATTCTGCCCTCAAAAGCAAGAAGCGATCAATCTATTACACACTGGCGACATTGTAGGCTGGAAGACGAAACGCGCGCGGTACTCTTTGCCGCCTCACAGGAAGAACTCCAACGCAATGACAAGAGTGTTGAAAAGATCACAAAGATAGAAACCGACACACTAAGGACACGCTATGACTCGTGGATTGAAAGAGCCGGTCTAACATCCACTCATCTTGACGAGAGCAAGCGGGAACATCTCTTCACAGCTCTTCAATCGGCAAATCTTACCCATGCAGCACGGACTATCGAGACATTTGCCGATTTTGTACTGGAAATCTCAAAAGGAATCATTACCAAAGGTCTCCCGCTACAAAAAGCTATAGACAATGCTTTACCTAGTCTAAGACTCCCGCGTTACTCCGGTTATTTCGATCGCATCCCTGAGAAAAAACGCGCAAAAATTTCTGAATGGAACAAAATTTTCCGAGATCTACACAGTCGTATCCGACCACTACTTGTACGGGAAACTGAGCGGGGGGAACCAATACTCATCGAACAACTCCGAGCAAATTTTGAAGATATCGCTGATCGCCTTGATGATACGGCATGCAAAGCTATTCAGGATTTTCTAGAGGCTGATTTGCGACTTGATGATTGGTCCGATGCACAAAAAGGTTTGGTTGATCTGGACTGGCGTTCTGTATCCGAATTATTCGAAGGCATTACAAAGAGTGCGTCTGTACCTTTGGGAGAACAGTCAATCAAGTTTTTTGACGATGAGTTCGATGATCTGCTTGAAGATGAAGAACGCGAATTACTCTCAAGTGATTTCCCTAAGGAACCGTCAGACGATCTTGTAGAGTTTTTCGAGTCTCACCGAGAACATCTGGCCCGCGACAAAAAGCTTTCTAGTTCATGGGAACGATATATCTATCGCAATCCACAAACATATAAGGACTTCCTTGTTGGCTTGTTGGCAACGCTGGACAGTCTGCGTCGACGGGTGAGCGATGAAGAGCTGATAGATAGGAAACTAGTCGTACGTATTCCTAACGCAAGGGAGAAGAGTTTCTGGCGTGGCAAAAATGCAAAGATCGCTCGTTATTTTGCATTTCGATATAGAGGGCTAGAAACCCTTTTCTATGGTAAGGTCGAATTCGATTTTGGCAAGCTTTCGGAATTTTACTTTCCGCAAGCCGACAATGATTTGGCAAAAGTTGCATCCGGATCAAAGGACGCGCGTTCGATCAAATTTGAGGTTGTGCTCGATCCTGAAGGTGCAAAAGCCAAGCTTATTTTTCATTGGGAAATGCCAGTTGATGCAATCGCTACAGCGTTACCGGATGACCTGCTGAGCGTTGCAAACCTGGATGATGATCAGGCATTACTGCCAACGGCAGATATTGCACGACAATCTGTCAGTGCTAAGGGAAGCATTCAAAGGATCGTACTTGATGATGTTAATACAATAAGAGACGTAACCAACTCAAACGGTGGCAAACTGGTCGCCCCTAATAAAGACAATGGTGATAGAGGAAGAGCGTTTTTATCCGCTCTAGATGAAATAGCCAACATATTGGGGTCTCAGAATACCACGACCATACGTGAAGCATTTGATTCTTTTCTATATGCGTATACAAAGACCATTCGGGAATGGGTAACAACATCTGGTCCAGGAATTGCGTCAGACGCATTTGTCGAACAAGCTAATGCCTATAATCGACTTCTAAAAAGCCTTCTAGAATACGCTAACAACGATCTCGCAAGAGAGAAGCTTTGGCACGAGACTTTACGCTTCGGTGTCGCGAATGTCGGAGCTGGTGCTCCCGCAGCGATTGTTACACCTTGGCATCCAATGCGACTCGCTGAAATTTACGCCAAGGCCAACCAAGTGGCCAATCTCATAACTGACGTACTCCAGGCCAACGAGGATGATATCTTCCGGGCTGACCTCTTGTTTGGTCAGGTGCAGCTTGAACTTACCTCGAATTATTACCCTGAAGTTTGCATTGGCTTTGATCAGGATCAGCCAATACTGCTTTCAGCAGCCGACACCTCTTATGATTACACTCTTGCTGAACCACCATTGCGCAGGCCTCGTCCAGATGGGGATGATACACTTGATATCGGACCTGATATAGCAGCGAAAGCATTTGCTAATGTCGGCGAGCAGTATCTCAAGCTTCTGCCCCACGAACGGAGCAATTTTTCAGTGGTACTGTTCAATGCTGAGTCAAAGGCTCTACCGAGCGCGCTTGCCTCCGAGCTATCAAGTAAGGTGGAACAAGAGAACGAGCTGCAATGTGATCTACTACTGACGCATTCAGAGCCTAAGCGTATCAGGCGAATCTACGAGCAACAAAACGTCACTGTAAGTGAAGAGTCTGGCTCAATCATGGCAAGTGAAGCAGCACGCAACTTTCTCTCACGACTTCGTGTTGGTTTCCTTGACACAGCAGACCTTCCTGATGATGATGAAAATCGGGCTACAGACCTTGTAGCTCTTCAGGATGTTGTCGCGCGCAATGCAAAACTTGTTTGGAAACGATCACCGGGCGAGCGGCACCCAGAGCTACTAAATCATGTTCCGGCACGCTGGTCTAGACGCCGCCCAATAGGGTTGGCCGACTCGGCAACTTCTGTCTATCTTGCGTGTCCCGCTCAGCCCGTTGCTGGCCAACAATATCTCAACCTGGTGCAGGGATTTCTCGAAGGAGACAATGCACTACCGGGCAACGTTATTCCAGCACGCGAGATCAATTTTCGCGATGGCGATATTGGAGATGTGTTTCGTCAGACCCACAGGATTGGCGAATGGGTTATTAATTTCGATGAACTGGTTGACCGGCGGCTTCTGAGCAATAACGGGGTTCGCGTTATACGTCATATTCACGATCGACATGTTGATCGTAATATTGTCGTCTCGACGACTTCTAAACCTAGGTTATTGCGGGTACTTCTGAAAGAGCGGCTAGAGCGACTTGATCCGAAGATCGTAGGTGGCGATGAAAATTTTATCGACCGTCTGATTGAGCAAGCCAATGCTCTTTCTGGTCAGGTTGTCATGCGAGCTGCGCGCTATGGCCACTATGCAAACGAATTGCTTGGTATCGTATTGTCAATGGAAAAGATCCGTGCAGAGCTCGGGGGAACAGACTTACCTCTAGGCTGGTATTTCCTTGATGATTTTGCGTCTTGGTTCGGACAGCACGAAGAGCAGATTGCAGACATTATGGCCATTGCTCCGCGCATCGAGAATGGCGCTCCAGTTTTAAAGGTTGCAATCTCAGAAGCGAAATTCGTTAGTTCTCGTGGATATAGAACGCACGCAAAGAAATCCGCAAAACAACTGGAGGAAACCGTTGCTCGTATTGGAAGAGCGCTTGATCCTCAGCACAAACGAATTGACCGTGAAATCTGGCTACACCGTTTAGGCGATTTTATGATCGAAGGAATAGAGCCATTTGATCCAGATTTAATGAACGACTGGGATCTCTATAAATGGTCAGATGAAATTCGTCAGGACAATGTCCCGATCCAACTTGCGGGTTTCTCCCATGTATTCATTCACGATAGTGAAGAAAATGTAGATGCAGGAGATCCAACTCCGCTCAAAGCCATGCCTCATTGCACTCAACAGGTTTTTGATAAATCTAGTGTTGCTGGGTTTTTCAGGTCATTCGCCAAGCATGTCTTCGCGAATGATGGGAAAGACTTTCTTGACAGTAAAGAGCGGGGCGCTGCCCTTGTCTCCTCGAAATCTACGTCTGGCAGTTCTGAGGAGCATACCCAGCCTATCGTTGCGCAAAGTTCTCAATCTAAAGAATCATCAGCTGTATCGAACGATGATACCGACACACCCAATCCCATGGGAAAACCTCAGCAAACTGATCCATTATCACTCGATGAAGGCCCAATATCTCAGTTTGAAGCTCAGCTTGAGCCGGAATTAAAAGCGGAAGAGGATGACAATACAGTCTCTGATGAAGTATTGGCGAAATGGTCATCACAAGAGCTCGCGTACTGGGTAAATGCCGGGACTGTTTCGGATGAAGATGATGAAAATACCAAAGCGTGGCTTGAAGCAACAGTCAAATCATTGCAGAGAGCATTGCGCGGTTACGATATGACGGCAGAGCTTATAGGAGCTCGTTTGACGCCTAATGCAGTCCTTGTTCGTTTTCGAGGGTCAGACGATCTCACTGTACCGAAAGTTGAAAAGAAACGGCAAGAATTACTTACCTCTCACGCCATTGATGTCATTAATGTGCTGGCTGCTCCCATGGAAATTATTATCATGGTGAAAAGGCCGCATAGAGCAATCTTACGTTTGCGTGACCTTTGGCGAAGGCGCGAGCTTCCTGAAACTGCGCCTGATTCAAATACGAGCCTACTAATTGGTGCAAAAGAATCAGATGGCGAGCTATTGTATCTTAATGTCGGCAATGAATTTGGAGGCCACCAGCCTCATGGGCCACATACATTAATCGCCGGTGAGACGGGGAGCGGTAAAGGTGTGTTAGTGCAATCTCTTTTACTGGATATCTGCGCTACAAATTCTCCGGAAAGAGCGCGCATACGCATGATAGACCCTAAGGCTGGAATCGACTTCCCATGGCTGCGCAATATGCCGCACCTTGATGGCGACCTGATTACTGAACAGGACAAGGCCATTCATGCTTTAGAAGAATTGGTTGCGGAAATGGAGCGAAGAAACCGCCTTCTAGCTGATGCTGGTGTTACTAAGCTTGATAACTATAATCGCAAGGTTGCTCCTTCCGAACGTCTTCCGCGTATCTGGCTGTTTCACGATGAATTGGCGGACTGGATGATGATCAATGAATATCGGGACGCCGTGGACCTGAACGCTAGTCGTCTTGGCGTAAAAGCGAGAGCAGCCGGAATTAACCTCGTCCTTATTACGCAGCGACCGGACAAGGATGCCCTGCCGATGCAGCTTCGTGCAAACCTTACAAACCGCTTGGTATTGAAAGTTGCAGATAAAAAGAATTCGATGCTTGTTCTTGACGAGCCTGGCGCAGAACGATTACTCGGTCGCGGTCATCTGGCGGCTAAGCTGTCAGGAGAGGGTAGAGTTATCCTCGTCCAGGTGCCATTTGCTTCGGAAGAAGAAATATCTGAACTTGCCCGATTGATTGCAGTTGCACGTAACTATAGTTAGTAATGCATAACAATCAATTCAAACTAGTGAACCAGAATTTATCGAGAGCCGAGTGTTTTTGCTAGATTATGCCGGTTCTGGTGTGGCAATGCCTGAATTGAAGTCTGGTATTGAGCTTACTGAACCTAATAAGACTGGAGAATCTTGGAGTTCATTAGCCGAACTTCTGAAGATTGCCTCTGTTAAATTACGGTTAGATTACGTGCTGGGACTGGTCAGCTCATCTTACATGAGAGCTTTTCTAACACCCAGTACTCATGAGGCTACGTTCTGCGTAGCGATACGATAAATTAGAGGAGTTTTTGTTTGTTCCGAATTACTGCGAGAACCGTTCTAGAACTTGGCTCTGAGTTGATCAGCTCTGACATAATCGCGTTCTACGAACTCATTAAGAATGGCTTCGACGCTCGGACCAAGGCAGGTGTCGATGTTCGATTTGATATCGTGCTCTCTCAGCGAACTTATTTGCGGCTTCAGAAAACCATTGCTTCCAGAGAGGACTTAGAGATATTAAAGGCGCAGATCAAGTCGGAGTTGCTCTCAACGGCTAGTGAAGGAGCGCGCGAGAAGTTTGCTGCGGCTATCGATAAAGCGAAATCTATCAGCTCTTTGTCTCGTGAATTCGAGAGAGCACAGAAACGTTATAACACGATTACCGTATCTGATAGTGGTGTTGGAATGTCGTTAGCTGATCTTGAACGTAATTTTCTGGTAATTGGTACGCCGTCACGAAGGAAAGAAGTAGAGGCAGCGCTCAAGCGTGGCGACGAGCAGACACCGTACCTTGGCGAGAAAGGTATTGGCCGGCTTTCTGCCATGCGACTTGGAGAGCACCTTAAAGTTAAGACAGCGAAAGCAACCGATACAAATTTCAATATTCTTGAAATCGACTGGTCAGCATTTGGTGATGTCGATGCCATGCTTGACCAGATACCGATTGCGCCAATTATCGGTGATCCAAAACCAAACACTGATTGGTCAGGTACCTCAATCATAATCAGTGATCTCACAGAAAATTGGACTGAGCCCCGTGTTCGCGAAATGGCTGAGTACGATTATGCTCGCCTGACAGATCCATTCTCTGATGCCGGGTCTCGTCCCCGTATCGCGATCTATTGGAATGGAGAACGTATGGCAATTCCAATTATGTCGAATGCTCTTCTCAACGCAGCACATGCGTGCGTGAATGGGACTTATGAAATTATTGATGATTCACCGGTCCTTACCTGCAATTTTGAAGCGCGTAGTCTAGGCTTTGACCATCCGGTCGAACGGCAAACACTGAAGCTCTCAGAAGAAGATCTTCAAGCGGCGATAATTGGCAAAGATGGCCTAGTAGAGGATTCGGCGCTTACGTCTATTGGACCATTCAGCTTCGAAGCGCACTGGTACAACCGACGTAGACTCTCTGCCATCGATACTATTGGTGAACAGCGCGCAGTGCGGGAGTTGCAGGAGAAATGGTCCGGAATTCTTTTGTTTCGTGATCGATTCCGGGTTTTCCCTTATGGCGAAGATGAGGATGACTGGTTGGAGCTTGACCGAAAAGCACTTCGAAGATCGGGATATACGCTCAATAAGACGCAGTTTATCGGTCGCGTAAACATATCACGAACTCGCAATCCAATGTTGGTCGATCAAACCAATCGTGAAGGCTTGCGTGAGACCTCGGAACAATATGTGCTTCTTCAAGTGTTGCGATATGCTGTTCAGGATCGACTAGGCGCGTTCATGCATGACGTCGAACGGCAATACAAGCACAACAAGGTCGATTTTTCTGATGCGCAAGCAAAAGTTACTAAGCTTGAGGATCGAGCACGGACTGCCATCCGAAAGTTAAAAAAACTCACTCCTACTGAAGGCAATGAGGCGATTGAGGATCTTCAGCAGACTTTGTTTGAGTTTTCTGAGTTTGCTGCGCAGGCTCGGAGACGAATTGAGGAGGTAGAACAAGAAAGTCGTCAGATGGTTGAGATGGCTGGTGTTGGCCTGATGGTAGAGGTTGTGGCTCACGAACTGGCGCGGGCTTCAGAGAATGCACTTAGAGCACTTACCAAGCTTAAAGATAATGATGTGCCCGATCGGCTACGAAGCTATTTCAACACGCTTCAGGCTGAAATGAAAAGCATTGGGACACGCGTTCGTGTTTTGGATCCAATGAGTGTCTCTGGTCGCCAACGGTCTGAGGTTTTTGCTCTGGACGAATTAATTCGTGATGCAGTTGGGGCGCATGAGGCACAATTCAAACGGCATAAAATAACCGTTGTACTAGACCTCCCAGGTCGTCCTCTAAATTTGCGTGCAGTAAAGGGTATGATTGTACAAATAATAGAAAACCTCATTTCAAATTCAGTCTATTGGTTAGATATGCGAGCAGAACGCGAACCGTCGTTTAAAGCCGAGATCAGGATCGGCTTGTCGAGTGCGCCGCCAACAATGACATTTGAAGACAACGGCCGTGGAATAGCGCCAGAAAACCACGAACAGGTATTCAAGATGTTTTTCTCGCTCAAAGACAACCGACGGCGGCGAGGGCTTGGTCTTTACATCGCCCGTGATGCAGCCCAATATCATGGCGGCACATTAGCGCTTGACGCAGAACGCAACCTAGAAACTGGTCGTCTGCATCGCTTTGTTCTCGAATTACCAGCAGGAGCCGAAGTATGAATCTTAAAGACCTGCTGGTGGAAAAGGGAATTAGACGAGCACTCGTCGTAGACGATGTCTGCGATGCCATACCAACTGCAAATGATATTGATCCATCAAATGAAGCTTGGTCGATGTTCAACGATGATTTAACCTTAGAGCACCGGCTTAAGCTTGTAGAGGCTTACCCTCCGGCCGCAGAACGGCGCTTCGATGAGCTTATAGCCGATGACCAATATGTTGAAGCTGTTTGGAATCTCCGCAGCGAACTCGGCACAATATGTGAGCCGGTGTTTGCTACATACATCGATGATCAAGATTCTGACCATCGCTATATAGATCTAGCTGTGGAGAAACTCCAAGCTCTTGGTCTCTCATGCGAAACTTTCGGACGAAACTTTTCGGATGCCGCCCAACAAGCTGATCTGATATTGATCGATTTGTTTTTCGGTAAAACTCAAGATGATGGGTCACTAAAGGAATCAATGGCCAAGCTGAAGCAGGCTCTAACGAACCGACTCGATAATCCCCCGTTAGTTATCCTCATGTCACGTAGCACCCGCCTAGAAGCAAAGCGTGATGAATTCCGAGACCATGTTGGTTTATTAGATTCTGCATTCCGCATCATCAAGAAGGCTGATTTAGAGGATACTGACCATCTTGAACGCCAGGTTGAGCGCCTTGCTGAAAACGCTGTGGACTCTCGTAAATTGGCTGCATTCTTCTGCGCGCTTGAAAAAGGTATGGAGAATGCGACCAAGAGGACGCTAGAACTATTCCGAAAATTGCGTCTTTCCGACATTGGGCAAATTCAGCAACTTCTGTTAAGCGACGAAGAGGCACCTACCGGAAGCTATCTTGTCGATGTATTTGATCGTGTTCTTCAGCATGAGATCGAACGAGAAGCTGGCATCATTGATGCCGCACTTGTTCTTAACGAGTTTTCTGCTGCGAGCTATCCGCCGCCTTACGTCGCTGGTTCACCAGATTTACAAGAACTAGTTGAGCGTCTATTGACTCAGAATGCAGAAAGATTGCGTTTACCAGGGGCGCTCGAAGCTCGTGTGGCTTTCGGTGACATTCTCAAAATGACCGACACCGCGAATGCCGATCGCCTCAAATCAGTGCTGCTTGTTGACACGAGCCCAGATAAAGTCCTGTTAGTTTTGACCCCGGCATGCGACCTACAACGTAGTGGAGCCCCTCGGATTCTATTATTAGTGGGGACACTCCAACCGCTAGAGGTGAGCGCTTGGTCGTACAAAGATGATGCGCGAACACCAGTGATCCGTATTGGCAACGAGTTGAAATGGATCACTTGGAACTTGAAACACATTGATACGGTTTCGCATGAACAGCTCGAAAAGGTTTTCGAATCTGGCGATCTCGACGTCGTTGCTCGTCTTCGCGAAGCCCATGTGCTCGAGTTGCAGCAGAAGGTATTGTCAGGGCTTGGGCGAGTAGGAATGGTGGCAAAGCTGCCTGCAACCTTTCCGGTAGATGTCGAAGTTTATTATGCCAATGCTGAGAGAGTTCCAGTGAGGCTTACGGTGCCAGCCCTTTCTGAAGGTGCAGTGTGTTATGTTGGACGTGACGATAAGAGTAATCCGGTTTTGCGCCTCGTCATGACAGATCACAGCTGCGATGGTGTGATAGATGCTGTTGTGGATCTCAAAGAAGATCAAGTTGCCGAAAGGGCGCGAAAAGCATTCAAGCATGTGCGCACATCGCATGATTTGCGGCAGATGTTGACGAATGGTCTTAGCCTCAAAGGAGTGAAAGATAACGGATGGTTTTACATCTCTTCCTTAACCGATACGGGGCGAATTCCAAAGTTGGGTCTAATTGCTTGGAATTATTCGATCAGCGCAACTCCACTTAACGGAAGTGATCTTACAAAAGCTGGCATCATCCTTTTGGTAAAAGATAGGGTGCAGGCTGAAGCGCTAGGTTTTGATGCAGCAGTGCGGAGCGGGCTTGTCCATCCCAATCTGGAGGAGCCTGATTCCGAACAATCAACTGAGTTATGTATGCCCGAGGAATCGACAAGCTAGTTAATTAACCCCAGTATTGCATAAATTACCGAACTAGACGCTCGAATCATCGACTCAGGAAGTTTAAATGTTTAGACGAACCAATTGGGCTAACTGGATTTAAGATATGGCAGATGGTGACAACGTACTGCTAACGCCGCTAGAGGCTGCCCTCCGACTTGGAATTACAGCAGAACTACTTTTTCAATTTACAAAACTTAATTTCGCTAAAGCCAGCGGCCTGCGCTCTCTGCGCGCTGTGGAGCGCGATGGGAAAACCCATTTTAATGCATACGAACTAGATGAATTTGATAAATTGCTCTCCGGATATTGGTGCGGTCCTACCGAAGCCCGTCCTAATATTCCGAAGGCGATTCTAGATCATCTTAGGGCTGAAAGCCAAAATCAATGCGCGCGTTGTGGCTCAGGCATTGGTGTAGATACAGCACACATTGTTCCTTGGGCAGTCGGTAGATCTCACCACCCTCATAATTTGATTCGCATCTGTGCATCATGTCACCGAGAGCATGATGCACAGCAAAGCTTATCAACCGAAGAGTTGCAAAAAATAAAGCAAACTTTAATTGATCGTACACGTGCAAGATTAAAGAACCGAGATCAACCTCCGGCATCCCGTCTTCGCCCTCCAAGGCATTCTAAGCAATTCTTTGGTAGAGAAAGTGAGTTGAAGACACTTACAAATGCGTTGCAACTAGGCGAGTCCGTGATTATTAGCGGGGTCGGTGGCATCGGAAAATCTGAATTGCTCTTACAGGCATTGAGCCGAATTGAATTGGGACGAACAGTGCTTTGGTGCAACATTGAGCAGTATCGAAGCGTGACAGACTTCGTCATGGCGTTACGCACTGCGCTTACAGACGATGATATAGCATGTAGTGAAGCAGAGCTCCCGTCTCGCCTAGACAATGTTCAAGCATGTGTTGTATTTGACGGTATAGAGCAGAGTAGTCTAAATAACTTAGATGAATTCGAAGATGCAATAACACGATTGCTGCACGAAACATATTTCACGCAGTTCGTTTTGACAAGCCAAGTCATGCTGTACCGATTCCCTGCAGATGCTCGTCTTCAACTTAAAGGGTTAAATGAATCTGCCAGCCGATTGCTATTTCATGAATCTTATGCTGGGCACAGCGCGGACACTAACGACCACTCTGACTTAGAATTACTGCGGTTCTGCGATGGACATGCTTTGGCAATTCGGTTTGCCGGAGCATTGACAGAATATTATGGAGGCGCTGTTAGTGCTATGGCAGCGATTAAGAGAAATGGAACACAGTCTTTTCGTTTGCCTGGCCGAAAGACTCATAGCCGCCAAACCTCTTTAGATCTATGTCTTCAGACCGCGTATACAACCCTCTCCGAGGATAGTCGAAAATTACTCTGGGCTCTGGCACTAGCGCCAGCAGGGTTTTTTACGCAATATATAGAAGGAAATTGCATCGATATAGAAAATACTTCTGAGGCACTGGCTTCTCTTCGGCGATGGCACTTTGTTGATGTTATTCTCATAAACGATAAACTAAGTCGTAGCCGACTACTGGCGCCAATTCGCCAATTTGTGATAGATCGAGCACGAACCGACGAGCTGGAATTGTATGAACACGTAATTCGTTGCACGGTTCGAGACCTTGGTGTGATGGTGGCAGTACTCGAACTCAATTACGACACTCCAGAAGGCACGCCTCACGTTATGCAACGGTATGAGGTAGAGCTACCTAATTTCTTGAATGTCCTAGAGCTCGCTCGGACAAGAGAGAAAGATCGGGAGCTGGTAAAAACTGCAATATCCATCGCTCGTTCTTTAATTCGCTATTTCTTCGTTTCGCGAATACCGGAACAGGGCACCCAAGTCATGTTAGAAGCAACCGAACTCGCACTTCGTTCCATAAATTTGGTCGATGCATCGAAATTGGCGATGTCATTTATGTCGTTAGCATCTCGCAGTTTCGATGACTCGCTAATTACCAAGGGGCTCAATTTAGTTGATCGAATAGAGAATATTATTGACTCAGCAGAGGGTTTGCCAGATTTAGCTATTTCCCGAGCAATTGCCGCACAAAATTTTGGGGATTTTTCATCAGCAGAGCAGCATGCTCGAAAAGCCTTTGAAGGCTATCGTGCTCGACTCCACTCTGTTAAGGAAAACAGTCAACCAGATGGCAATCAGGGTCTACACAACGATATATCTTGCGCACTCGGAATTCTAGGTTATTCGCTTCTCTCTCAAAGTAGATATAAGGAAGCGATAAAAGCGTATCGTCATTCTCTCAATCATGAAAGGGGGGGCTCAATTGGCGTAAATCGTGGACAAACTCTGCATCAGATTGGAAATTGTGAGGCCTACCAAGGTAACTACAAAGCTGCAGCAGAACTCTATTTTGAAGCTGCCAAAATCTTTCACTTCGTTAGGATGGAAGAATATTTAAGCAACGCTTCTGGGGAGCTAGGATACACTCTGTTAGATATAGACTGGCCCGAAATTCTTGATCAGTTGAGTGAAGAACTAGTTGATTGTGTACTCGTAGATCTAAGTAACGATACTAAACGCGTCTTCAACCCTACGAGGCCGCTCGATCACCAACAATGCATTCGGATAATCAGAAAACTGTTTGGGACCATGATCCTTGTTAGTCTTGCGGAATATGGAGGCAAACTAAAAGAATTTTGCGTTAATTTGGCTAATGCAACGATTGTAGCGCTCGGGGAACAAGTTAATAACGGGGCGCGAGATAAGGATGAAGTTTTCCCTATTGTAACAGTCGATTTGATACTGCACATTGGACTGTTGATTGCACAAGGCGAGATTGATCTTAAAGAGGAAGGCGATATAACGAATGAGACTACTAAGGAGCTCTTGCAGATTGTATGCGGGGCTCATGACTGGGCTTATGACGTCATGCGCCTAGCCGATTGGCTTTCAGTCTATTTTACACGACGATGGGACTTTAAAGAGGTTAAAGCTAGTCGTTTACGTGAGTTTGCTTTGAATTATCGATATGATATCGAAGATCATATTGAATTGGAGCGTTAGTTAATCAAGCCTGAAAACAAAAACTAGAGCTTCACTTCTCTGAATCTGTCGCGTCACTACTTGTGGCATGCGAGACATACCTTAGTCTTACCATAAAGGTCATCTATATCCAAAGGCTCACTATCAGTGCGCAATGGATTAGGTTGCGTTTTGCTCTTTAATCTGATCAGGCGCTGCGCGTGGTCTTCTTTAATTTGCTGTATGCGCTCCGGCTTGGAAAGTTCTTCCAGGGATTCTCCTTGATTCCATGTAAAAGGTGAACCATGGTCAACGGAATTTTTTTCATAGGTTTTTGCTTCTTCAAAAGCTTCGGGGTGCCTTTCCATCAACCGCACCCATTCAATTTTTTGCTGGTAGAAACAGAATGTGCAGCCACTACGAGTTCTCCAGGAATAATACTTGGGCAGGCCCAAACCTGCTCCATCTAAAATCTCCAAAACGCCTGCTTTGTCTATGCCAGCCTCTTTAAAAGGTAGCTTTACTATAAGGTTTTCATGTTTTGAAGAATACCCTTCGCGGTATTCTTCATCTCCGCGAATAGCGACATAACTATAGATTTTTATTCCGTCCTCCAGCATAGGACGTACCCAGTTCTCAAAAGGACGCAACTTTAATTGCCGAGTACACCAACGAGTTTGCGCAGACGGAAGAAAGTCGTTGTATTGTTTCAGCCAGAAATCGAAATCACGATCAGGATTGAGCATTCGTATAGGTTGACCAAGGAAACCTTCAAGCCTTCCCAAATACTCATAAACTTCGGGAAGTTCCTTCCCTGTGTCCGTAAAGAAATATTCGACCTCAATATCTGGGTGATGCTGACGCATATAGACGGCTAGCGCAGCGCTGTCTCGACCTCCAGACAATCCCAGAACGTGCTTTTCCTTTATAGACATATTTTATGCTACCTTTCCGTTTCCGGCTTTTCGCTTGTCAGTTTCGGGAACCTGCATATAACGGGCACTGAGTTCTGCTAGTGCCGCCAGGATAATGCTTCGGCTTGTCGTATTTACAGACTCCAGTGTTTTCGAAACTCGGTCAATTAGGTCGTTGATGGCTTCTCTGTCAGAGTCAATTACATCGAATTCTTCCAAAAGAGGAGTTGGTCTGCCTTCCATCCCAACTAACACAGCCATAGCCTGTCTTTTTTCTGGGCGGCCTTTAATGCGTGTGAATGTCTCTACCCTGAGAAACTTCTGCGCCATATCGGCCAATTCTATTGAGGCACGATCCATATCTGGATCAACCCAATCTCTTGGTGGCTTATTAGCGGCCAGACTAGCTACGCCTTCGAATTTCAGATCATCCCCATCGAACTGAGCGATACGGCCAACAAACGCATCCAAGCGGAAGTCGCCCGCTAGTTCTCTCACATTTTCCGCACGCTCACGGAGCTCGAATAGAGCTTGTTTCGATAAATTTGGAACTTGTAATTCTGCAAGTAACATATCCCGTAGCCGGTGCAGCATTAACGGATATGCTTGCACAAGTTCTTGCAATCCCTCTTTTACAATGGAAACAATTTTCTGAATATCTTCTTCACTTGAAATATCGGCTTTCTTTGTATCAAGTAGAGCAGGAATATCATCAAACAGGAACTTGTTCGGATCACGAGCACGTTTAAATATATCCCGAACCTGGACCGCTCTAGCAGAGAGTCGCACGGTGCGCTTTGTCCAATTCGGTAATTGCTCGTAAATTGCAACTAAACCCCTTGCGACATCAATAGGCTCAAGATGGATTAGCTGATTTTTGGTATCAAGGTCGCGTACCACATCGGCCATATCATAAAGTAATCGGCGGGATATATCGTTCAGGTCCATCCAGCGTAACTGGATTGTTTGCGCGTCTTTAGCCATATACTCAACATCAACATCATCAAAACGCGCGCGAAATAGACCTTCCCGATATATGGCAAGATTCTCCCGTTGAGTAAGAATAAAAGCAACAGATAAAACGGGCATTAAACCCTCTTTGATCCCAAAAGGTTGTTTTGACCAAAGATCGTAGAGTTCCGAGACAGCAACAGAGCGATGTTTGTTTTCTTTGATAAATTGAACCGCCGAGTTCCAAGCGGGAAACAACCTACATGAATCAGTTTCATCATCCGAAGGAGACACAAACTGCCATCCGCATTTTGTCTCTACATAGAGTCTTGTGGCTTCAAGAAGTGATGAGAAAAGTCCACCTTCCGCCGGGTAGCCATCTATGCCTAAACGTGCTGTACCTTCTTGAGTGATCATATGTCTCAAGAGAGCGTTCTGCCCCGCAATTGCACTACTAGACGGTTTTTGACGATTTAGGAGCTCATTATGCAGCTTCGGACACTGGTTGTAACGTCGATCCGCAAGTTCGGAAGCAAGACTATTTAAATCAGACTGTTTGTACCACTTTCGTGAATGATGTTTTCGATACCATTCGGCCTTGTCAAATGATTTGCTTAATTCTGTTTCCAATTGAGCCTGCAAATCTGCAAGTCGTGCCATAACCTCCCGTCGTGCCACGTGGTCCCCAGCAAGCTCAGGATGATCATTACTGACCTTATCAAGAGCTAGCAACTCACGGGCCAACATAACAACAGACCAAGCTCTTGGTGAATAACCCGCAACAATATCCCAGTCGTCACTAAAGTCGGCCGCTTCTTGGCAAAGGTTTTTGACGAGTTCTTCATCCTCGCCTTCAGTGGGAACTACAAGCAGAAACTGCCGAATCAGGTCATTTTTGGGTCGAAAACGCGATAACACAGTCATCACATCTTTAGCAGGAGTGATATTCACATCAAACCAGCGCATAGCCCCGGTTTTATGGTAATGTCGCTTGGCGAGAATGGGCTGAAGTCCCGCCAGAGACTTCAAGGCAGCAAAGTCAAGTTCATTTATATCTTCTAATGCTACACTGACGGCTTGATCGATATTAAAGTCACTTCCAGCAAAAATCGCATAGGCGTTCTGGAATTTCTTGAAGATGGTCAATGACCATTTATCGAGGGTATCAAGCGCTTCTTTCAAAGACTTTTCAGAGACATCCGGGAAGCAGGTCTTGAGAAGATCAAAGCTTGCGACCAATCCAGAGCGTTCTTTGAAAAGGTCAATGACGGCTATTGTTTTCAAAAGATCAACAAGGAAGACATCTCCACCCAAAGCCTCACATCGTTCCATTGCTTCTGTTGCTAAGGCCCAACGGTGACCATCAGGGGAAGCCAGGATAGAAGGTTCAAGGTTGGCCCGAAGATAATCCCACAGTTTGGAAGGCGTATAGAGATCTGTTTCGTTCGCTGAACGCAGGTAATCTTGAAAACCATGCAGTTCGGAAGAGTTCAGAAAACCAAATATGCTTCGTTGGTTTTGCCCAAACCGGCGACGCGAGATCGGACCAAGAAGGCACACCACGACGGGATGTAAAGGCCAACATTTTTCCAGCATGGCAGCCAATCGTTCTGCATCCTGTAAACGCTGCTTGCCCACCAATTGTGCTACAGATTTGGATTGTCCTGTTGCTTGAGGTTGAGCTTGGTTGCATTCTATCGCCCGAGAAATCAGGTCAATCTGTTCCTCGCCAATCGTATTAACAGGTAAATCAACAAATCGCCCTTGAATCTTGGCCCATTCATCGCGCATTTGATGTGAGAGCCGATGAGCGTATTCATCAAAAGCTTGATGCAAGACGCCTATAAACAAAAAACGACCGTTACTTCGAGACGCCGCTTCTGCTAACTGCTGAAATATATAAACATCCGTTCCATCATGAGCAGCAGCCTCTAGGAACTTGCCCATTTCGTCAACGAACAATATCAGACCGCCATGCGTACTTGGATCGCTTGCAGCTATTTCTATCAAGCTGTTTATAACATGTTCTTCTGACCAGCCTCCACTAGGGAGGCGGGTAACATAGCCAGCTTCTTTTATAGCCTCTCCGATTACATCGACAGGGTTATCCCGTTTTCCAACGACCGGAAGAACACGCCATCCTTTTGATCCAGTTGGAAGCGACTTCCACATCGTATTGGTAAGTTTTCTGCCAAAAACTTTTACTGCCTCTTTTTGAAGATCTGCATTACCATTGAGAAGCGCACTTAACGCAATAGCCAAACTTGACTTGCCGCTTCCGTAAGGCCCAGTCCATGTGAACGCACATTGACCCGTTTCAGAAACATGCCGGGCCATAGAAAGCAGTACATCTGCTGACGATTGCGGACAGATGAAGCCATCCAGAGCGCTTTTTTCACCTAAATCCGTATCAATTCTTATTGATTTTTGGAAACGCCGAGCAATGCGGACTTGATTAACTAATGCCATTATGCGATCTCCCTTTCATCTGATCGCCCATAATCCTTTCGAACAAACTCAAGCGCACTGCTGAAATCAAAATCAGATCCTCGTACCAACTGTTTCAATCCTGCTGTTTCTGACCACCGAAGTGCATTATTAGTAATGCTATCTATATGAGAAAGCCGGTCTGCAACGTCGTTTTCATCAAGCAGGAAAACGCGGCCCGGAGATCCCGGCTCATGTACAATTGCTTCAAATGACAGTGTTGATACCTTAGGAGAAAATTGTGACCAAAATTCAAGCAGGGCATAGATAAAAGCTCCATCTCCTAAGGTAGTTTTCTGACCACGAACGAAGCGGAATTCATCACGCTTGGAAACAGGCTTGATTAGACCTAGCTCGGTTAACGGAGATTCTAAAGAATCATCTCTTTCTGCTTTTGGGGATGAAGGTTGTGCTGCGTAAGTTCGGATAAAACAAGCCACGTCATTCTTTACCGTCGTACGGGCGGCATTTGGCCAATCCCGCCCAAGCCTTTTAATGAGATGATCTCGTTCAAAAGTAACCGCCGGGTAATAGCTAAACGCCCAATACCATGTGGTCTTTCTCTTCCATTCTGTTGCTAATTTCCAATGAATCAACCATAACGAAGTTGGGTTCTCAAGGTAAGGATCAACGCCTTGCTCACCAAAAAGCATTTGTCCGAGCGGTGTGGTTTCTGCTTGATTGGATCCCGATGGCTCTCTGATAATACCTGCAACCACAGCCCAATGGCGCATAGATGATACCATATTCTTACCCACACCGAACCGCGCAATGGCATCATCTCCCCAACATAGAGCTTTATTATTAGGCTCTTGCTCAGTTTCAGATACGCGGTCATAGCACTTCTTTAGCCATCCATAACGTAAGGGAAAGGTCTCGTGACCTGAGAATTGTGGTTTATAGCCCTGTTGGTAAAGTGGCCCGCGTGCCATTTTGATTTTCTCCTGGATGATACATCCAGGCGACTTTAATACAGAGAGTATGCTATAGTCAATGTCAATCTGGAGGTATCCTCCAGAAGGCGAAGGAAAGCCTCGAGGGGTATGAAGTTATGAAAAATGAAATAACCTGTTGATTAAAAATGATAAATAGAGATTTTTTGTATTTTGACTATCAGGCCACAACACCTGTGGCAGAACAAGTTTTGCTCAAAATGCATCCGTACTTCAGAGAATCATTTGCCAATCCTCATTCCTCGGATCATGCACTTGGTTGGAAATCTTCTGCTGCAATAGATAACGCGACAAAGCAAATAGCCCGTCTCATAGGTGCAGACAGTGACGAAATTATCTTCACTTCCGGGGCAACAGAGTCAAACAATCTAGCGTTGCTTGGTCTAGCAAGACGTGCGATGTTAAAAGGATCACGACGAAAAAGGATTCTCCTTAGCGCGATAGAACACAAAAGTGTACTGTCAGTCGGACGTGTACTGGAATATCAGTATGGTTTCAAAGTAGAAAGAATCGCTGTAGATAAGCATGGTCATATTTTGTTGTCCGATCTAGAGCAGCAACTTGACGATGATGTGCTTATTGTTTCTATCATGGCCGTAAACAACGAAATTGGTTCTATGCAGAATATCGCCGGATTATCTAAGGCTATTAAGGCATGTGGCGCTGTTTTTCACTGCGATGCAGCACAAGGTCCAATCGCGATGAGTATGCAAGAGTTCGCGCAAAATGTAGATTTGCTTAGCCTATCTGGGCACAAGATGTACGGTCCCAAAGGCATCGGTGCTCTTTATATTCACCGTAATCTCCAAGACGAGATAGAGCCTCTAATCTATGGTGGCGGTCAGCAAAATGGATTGCGGTCGGGCACCTTGCCTACTCCATTATGTGTTGGCATGGGAGCAGCCGCCGAATATATGTGCTCAGACAATATGGGCAGTATGCGCGATGAATTACATATGCGTCGGGATAGGTTTATTGGCATGCTCTCGGCGCTCCCATGGCCAAGCAAGCTGTATGGCCCCGAGGCGGATAAACGTCATCCCGGCAATATTTCTATCGGATTTTTAGGATTCAGTGCGCAAGATATTCTTGGTGCAGTACAGCCGCATTTGGCAGCATCTACTGGATCGGCTTGTACCTCTGGTATTCCTGAACCATCCCATGTTCTTAAAGCCATTGGTTTGACAGGAGAAGAAGCGGATTCGGCAATACGATTCAGCCTTGGCTTTGAAACCACAGACAGCGATTTAGAAGGAGCAGTCAAACAAATCAGTACAGCATTAAGCAGGCTGTTTGTAATAGGGCTGTGATGTTTTATCACTTTTCGAGGCAAAACGACGTCCAATTTTTTCCAATCAGAGAGACTCAAGTAATTGCTCTAAAATGCATTCAGCAAATTCTCTGTGCGCGGGGCGGTAGAAAAGAGGTGGTCTCTAAAATTGGACACTGACTTAAATGATAAACTGATTCTAATGTAAACACTATTTCATGGAAATAGTATGTAAAGCGGATTATTCAGTCAGATGATTTTGTTTTGTAAAACACTACATCTAAGATTTTGATATAACTATTTGATTTACTATGGTAAACAAAAATATTATGAGACTTTATTCTTAATTTTCAAGGGTAATGAAGTAAAATAGTCAAAAAGTATGATACTTTACGGCAGCATTAGCAACCAGATTGTCGTAACAGAAAGACAGGATGGGTCAGGGGATGATCAGTATTTATTGAGATACGTTCGAAAATTGGGGCCAGGCAATTATGAATTAATCGCGAATAATCCGGAATATCAGCCCATGCCGGCAATGGAAGATATGCGTACTTTTGCGCGACTTAAAGGGATCATTGATTTAAATGACTTGGAAATTAATGACTAAGTAATGAGCATGGAATAAATCAGGGAATTGTAGGTGCGAATTCATTTATGCCCTATGGGTACTTGTGCCCTAGAGGGTATTCGCACTGTGCGGATACCAACAGTAGGCGCCCTAGGCGAATCCGCACCTACACCGGAAATCCTCCGCGCACTTGAGGAAGTTATTTTATGCGCGTTCCTAAGCCGATATCGGCCAGTTGGCTGAATCAAACCGGAATGTGTTTCGGCATAACCAAAAGGCTCAACCGTTCAAATGGCGCCGTCCATTAGAGGAAATAATGGTTTAGCCTGGGATAAGGCATTTGTTGACAGAAGAGCCGAGCGCATTTGTAGTTTATTGTTTGATAAGATGAATGCTTGGTTGAGTCAATATAATTCGTTTCATTCGTTAATGATTGCGTTGCAATCAGGAAAAACAATCCATGTTAAAACCGAACAATCCAGATTTGGTGAGCGAACAAGACTATTTACAAGGCGAATTAATCAGCGACGTAAAGCATGAGCTTATCAATGGCCATGTTTATGCCATGGCTGGAGCAAGTGCTAACCATGAGCGAATTGCCGGTAATATTTATAGAAAATTCGGTAATCATTTAGACGGCTCAGCTTGTGAACCTTTTGGTTCGGACATGAAGGTTAAGGTTGGTTCAAATTTCTTTTATCCCGATGTGAGCGTCGATTGTCATTTCGATGAGTCCCAGCCTTACTACACGGAATCCCCAATAATCATTGTCGAGGTTTTATCGAAGGCAACGCGCAAAACCGACGAAACCGTTAAATTGCTGTCTTATATCAACATACCCAGTTTGCAAGAGTATGTGTTAATCGAGCAGGATTATGCCGATATTCAGGTAATACGGAGGCGTGAAGCCTGGCTGCCGAGACATTACTTTCTTGGCGATGAAATCACGTTTGAATCAATCGATCTGACGTTGCCGGTGGAGGAAATCTATTATCGTGTGCATAACGCGGATATGGATGAGTTCCTAAGCAGCAAAATGGCGCAATAAAATATTGCGCGCTTTTAAAAGTTTAGTTACCGACCTCAAGGCTAGCGGAAACGAGGCGGCGCGCCAGAACCTGGAAGCAGTTCCCGATTGACGACTGCCAGTTCACGATCGCATCGATGGGAAATTGCCTGGGAAACAACCCGGCGGCGCCTTCATTCGGGCAATAGCTTCCTGTGAATCGCAATGCAAAGCGGCCTTAACGTTTCAGCCACAGGCAGCACTGCGAACCTATATCCTCGTAGGGTCGAATTTACTTGTGCCCTTTAGGGTATTCGACCCGAAACACTGAGCTCGCACTGGAAGCCCGCCGGACGTTCCGGGTCCAAATACTCATGAGCACAAGCCAACTCAACCCTGCCGGTGCGTAATATCAGTAAGAAAAAAACGGCAAAAAAACACTTTACATATAAATGAGAACGATTATCATTTGAAGAAACTTAAATGATTTGGCTTTTATATGAAAAAATTATTTTCCATGTTCCGCCCTTCTCCATTTGTAAACCTGGCGATAGCACCGGACGTACTGGCGTCCCTTGTTGAAAGAGGACAAATCCATGCAACGGATTTTAGGTGTTTGGACTTCGGGTCAAAGCGGATCGTCTGGAAAATATTTTTGTCGCTGGCCAAATCAAAAATCAACACTACGCCAAACCGGCGCGATCGGGAGTAATCGATATGACAGATAATCAAAGCTACGGGTTGTTAATCAGCGCAATCAAACATTTAAAAATCCAATACGCATCCCGGCCGTCTTCGTGCATTGCCCTGGCCATCTCGCGGCAATACCGGTGGCTTGCCGAAATCTGCGAAGAAAGCAGTCATCAAATCGACTACTTCAACCAGTCAAGCTTATGGTTTAACAGCTACCGGCAAACTAAGGACAAGCTGTCTGGTAGTCAGTCAATTTAATTATGATGGTTAAATTGTAGGTGCGAATTCATTTATGCCCTATGGATACTTGTGCCCTTCAGGGTATTCGCACTGTTCACACTCTATGAATACTCTGCAAATTTTACTCGTCAGAGACATAGGATGTGCCGACGCCAGGAGGCGCATCGTTAGCGATTTCAGGAAGTCATTTTTAGAGCAATCAGCCGTTACTTGAAAGCAACGACTGTTGTGCAAATTGAGTTTTGTTATCGGCAAGCCTGCCTGAAAAATAAAGTAGGGTACGCATTGCGTACCTTTTTCAGCGGTTCCGGTGAATGCCATCCCAACTCGTCAGAGACATAGGATATGCCGGCGCCAGGAGGCGCATCGTTCGCGATTTCAGAAAGTCATTTTTAGAGCAATCAGCCGTTACTTGAAAGCAACGACTGTTGTGAAAACCGAGTTTTGTTATTGACAAGCCTGCCTGAAAAAATCCGGTGGGGTACGCATCGCGTACCTTTTCCAGCGGTTCCGGTGAATGCCATCCCAAAAGGTACGCACTACCCTAAAGGGCATAAATGCGTACCCTACCGGATTTATGAATTCCTCTGGCACCTATCGGCCAGTGAATAGCTTGCCTGGATCAGGCTCGCCGGCCAGCGTGCCAAAGCACGGCCACGACCGGCACGGCAAGGGCAATCCAGGACGCCATATCGCCGATACCGTCATGAAGCAGGGCGGCAATAAGGCCGATCGCGCTGATCATGGCCAGCAGGATCGGCGCTCCCCAAATTTGCAGCCCGGTTAACGGCTTTTTCATTGGCCATCCGCCTGTTTCGGGGCGCTGATCGGCAATGCCGCCTCCGGCTTTTCGTTCATCGGCATGCCCAGCCGCGTTTCGAACGGGACCTTGTGCTTTTTCAGCCACAGGTACAAGCCGCTTATCAGCACCACAATGCTGAGAATATCCAACACTGCCCAGAGGATCTTGAGCGGCAGGCCGCCGTAATCACCAAAATGCAGCGGCTGCGAAACCAGCAGGGCGCTGACATAGCCCGGCAGATCGCGTTGCGCGATTACTTTTCCGGTTTGCGCGTCGATGAGTACCGGTTTGAGCATTTTGGAAGTCAGGGGCGTCGCGCCCTGCATGAAGGCGACGAAATGATGCGGACTGGCGAAGTCATTGCCCGGAAAAGCCATGAAACCGAGCGTCATGCCGGGTGCCGCATTACCGGCGGCATCAAGCGCCCGTTGCGCCGAGACGATACCGGCAAGCGGCGGCCGGCCGCGGAAAGGCGCCGTCATTTCCGCCAGCTCCGTGGACTGCCAGCGGTCGAATATCGGAACCGACAGCGTATTGATCACGCCGGTAACGCTCACGACCAGCAGCCAGACCAGCGTCACGATGCCGAGCAGGTTATGCAGGTCCAGCCATTTTACCTGTGCGGACCGGCTTCGGCGGATACTGCCAAAACGGATTTTGCGCATGTAGTAACCGTACAGCACCGTGCCCGATATCAGCGAAATGACCAGCAGCAACCCCATGAAGCCCAGAAACAGCATGCCCGGCAAACCGACAAACAAATCGACATGCAGCCTGAGCAATACATTCATGAAGCCTTGCCGCAGCGGGTATTCGTGCAGGAATTCGCCGGTGCGCGCGTCGTAGCTGTAGAAGGCCGATGGCTCCGGCGCGTCGGCGGTGACCCCCAGCCGTACAGACCACAAATCCGGCTCGTCGGGATCGCAGACCAGGAATTGCACGGCATGACCGGGCTTGCGCGTCTTGGCATCCGCGATGATATCGTCCAGATTCGCGCGTTGCCCGGTCTCAGGCAGGGCCGGCGGCTCAACCTGAAACCCCAGCGCGTGATCGATCTCGTGCGCGAAGATTAACGGCAGTCCCGTCAGACACAACAGCAGCGCGAACAGGGTACAAATCAGGCTCGTCCATTTATGGACCTGATACCAGGGCTTTATTGAATCTCGATTCGACATGGGACGGCTACCGCGCGAACCGGTGCATGATCATCGCGGCCATGGCTGCCCGCGGCATCTTAATGGCGGTCAATGCGCAGTGCTCAGCCATCAGCACTCCTCCGGCAATTCAGGTTTGCTTTTATGGGGCTTGAAGGCCGCGATAGGATTTTTCAGCGTGCCGGCGAATTTCAGGTTTTTGGCCGGATCGGCGAGATCGATCATTTGCCGGTTGTTTCCCAGTTGCAGCCGGTTCAGGCAGGAGCGTAGGAATTCAGGCGCGAACAGGTCGTGGCGCGCGAATTTATCCGCCAGTTCCGGATGCGCGCGTTGATAGTCCAGGATGCAGTCCGCGACCTGCCGCCAAAACCGGTGTTCCGCGTAATCGCCCTGTTCAACCAGAATGTGGGAGAGATAGCGAAAAATGCAATCGAAAAAGTCGGTGAAGATCGACAGAATCTTCAACTCTTCCGGCACCGATACCGATAAACGCCGCACTTTCTCGGATAGCACGATGTCCTGGTTCATGATCGCGGCTTCTTCGGCAATGTCTTTCATGATCGTGCTGACCGGGACATCGTTCTCCAATACCAGGATCAGGTTCTCGCCGTGCGGCATGAAAACCAGGTCGTAGGCGTAGAAACAGTGCAGCAGGGGGCTCAGGTAGCCGTCTAGATACTGCCGTAGCCAGGCCGTGGTATCGAGGCCGGATGACTTGATCAGGGCCGGCAATAACGCCGTGCCCCGGGCATCGACATGCAGCAGCGCGGCCATGGTCATCAAGCGTTGCCCCGGCTTTAACCGGGGCAACGGGCTTTCCCGCCACAACGCCGCCAGCATTTTTTTATAGGGGCTGTCGCAGGTCATGGCCGTCTCATAATAAGCATTGCGATAACCGATGGCGGCCACTTCGCGCAGGATGCGAAAGCCTTTTTCCGCCAGATAGGGGTCCTGTTCAATCAAGCGGTTGATGCAGTCGTTAATGGCGGGCGTGGCGCTCATGTAATAAGGCGAAAGCCCGCGCATGAAGCCCATGTTGAGAATTGACAGCGCGGTTTTCACATAGCGTTTGCCGGGATGGCTGATATTGAAGAAGGTGCGGATCGACTGCTGGGCCAGATACGTGTCCTCGCTGTAGCCCAGGCAGACCAAGTACCGGGCCGCGATATCGGCGGCGAAGATCACGGCCAGTTTGTTGTACCACTGCCAGGGATGGGCGGGCATAAACCAATACTGATCCGCGGCCAGACCTTGCCGTTCCAGGCAATGGCTAAATTTCTCCAGGTTCGCCGCCCCCAGTTCCTGGTCCATTAATGCCTGATAGGACAAATCATCGGCGCAGGAAAATTCCGCTTTGCTTTTATGCACCGCCAGCCAGACCAGCTTGACCGGCGCGGCGGCCTCGGGCGCGTAAACGCGGTAGTCGACGGCATCGAAGCCGATCCGGCCGTTATTGGCCAGAAACACAGGATGGCCTTCCATCATGGCGGTTTCGAGCGTTTGAAAATCAGCCTGGATAAGGTCAGCGACTTCGACGCCCTGTTTGCCGTGCTTGTAAGCGGCGCTATACAGTGTGCTGGTAATCTCTTCCATGTAAGCGGGCAGCATGGCCGGATCAATAGCCAGCGTCCGGCTTATTTCCATGATGAAGCTTAGCGAATCCGCAGGCATCTTGTCGCCGCCGACCCGTTTTTCCAGGGAATCCTTGTCGATGCGCCAATGTTCCAGGCTCATCACCTGCGCCCGAAAGCGGTATTCGATGTCAGGCTGGTCGGTCTTCAGCCGATAGTGCCCCCAGCCGTCTTCCGAGAACCGCAGTTCGGGATGGATCAGCCGTTCGTGCGCGAACTCGCTGATGGCCTTGCAAACATGCAGGAGGTTCACTTTGGCCCAGCCTTCTGCCTGCAAATGGCTGACCGCCTGCTGGGGCGATGCGGCGATGGCCGTGCGCAGGGCATGGTGTTCCCGGTTCAGCGCGGCTTGGTACTGCTCTCGGGTGCAAAAGGCGAGGCAGGCGGTTTTGTCGGATAAGCTGATGGTCTTTTGATAGTCGAATCCCGCCCGTTTATTCAACACATGGATTTTGTCGTTGCGGATATCCGGCTCCACTACGATGCGCTTTGCCTCGGGATCGCTGAAGATAAAGTCCATGATGACGGTAAACACCGACCAGGTGAAACCGGCTATCGGGCGCTCGGCCGGGGCAACCAGTACATGCATGCCCCGGTCGCCTTGCTGCCGGGCATAATGCTTGCCCACTTCGGCGTGTCCGGGATCGTAGCATTCCAGCAGAAAAGCGGGCCGGTCATTGCAATAGCCCATGAACACCTCCGCCTGCGCGGTTATTTTTCTGTATTCCGCTTCAACCTGCGCCACAGACTGGCCCTGCAATCCCCAGTAACGGGCATACTCGCGATTGACCCAATCCTGTATCCGGTCGATATCCTGAGGAATTTGCAAGGGGCGCAAGCGGAAAGTGCCGATCGCCGGCACATGTTTTTTGAAGTTGAAAGTATCGTTATCCATGTATTGTGGCTCGTTATTAGTTGGTGTAATGGGGCGTGATTCGCTTCATGAGGTTTTCATCACGGCAGCGGCCGATTTCGACCCGGCTTTAAACAGCAGGCTGTATAGCAGGACGGTCAATAACCATCCCGATGCGCCCGCGATTAAAGGCATTTGCAGGTCGCAGGAAGCGACCAGCGGACCGATGCTGAAGAAGGCGAGCAGCGCGCCCAGGCTTTGAAAGAAATAGATTTTGCTAAAGTCCGCCGCGTAGGAGGCGGGCGTACTGATGGCGAATAACAGCGAATCCAGGCGCACCGTGGCATGAAACAGGGCCCAGCCGTACAGGCAGCGGCCGGCCAGCACGACCGCTTCCTGTTGCGAGGCTTGCAGCAGCAGCCCGCAAATGCCTGAAAAGACCGCCGGCACAAGGCCGGTCTTGCCGATCGCGCGGTTCTTGAGGCAGAGCGCCAGAAAGGCCATTACGCCCGGTATGGCGAATACCAGGCCGGAGACAATCTCGCCGTCCCAGGCGGAAATGGACTGCCAGTAGCGCGAGAAGAAAGGCCGTACCAGCCAGATGCTGAAATAAAACAGCAGCATGATCAGGCCCAGCTTATAAACCCGGCCTGAAGCCGGCCGGCCGGTTGCCGGTGCCGGTTGTTCCCGAGGCTCGGCCCGGGCGGTCGGTTCAGCTTTTCCCAGCAGGAAAACGCACATAAACATCTGCGCGAAGTCGCCGGCCGCCATCAGCAGAAAGACTTGGCGCGGCTCGAACCACTGCAGCACGAAACCGCCGGCGCCGGCGCCGACTATGGCGCCTAAATGCACGATGACCGACAGCAGCCCGATCGTGCCGCTGTGCTTTTCCTGTTGTTCAAAGCGCATGATATGCGGGTAAATCAGCAGATAGCTGGCTTTGAATACCAGCATCAGCAGCGAAACCAGCCAGAAGTCCCGCAACGTTTCGGCTTCATGGCACAGAATGCTCAATACCCCGGCGGCGAACTGGGTATAAATCAGCAGCCTGATGACCGGTACGGATCTGGCGATCCGTGCCCACAGCGGAAACGCCAGCATCACCACAAAGCAGGTCGCCCCCAGGTAAAAGCCGACCTGCCGCGGTTCGGTAACGGAAAACACGGCCTCGAAGAACTGCGGGTAAAACGGCAGCAACATGGCATCGCTCACCACCGAGACCGCAATCATGGCCACGAGAGAAAATTTCACTGTCGAAGTCATGTTTAACCCGCTTCCGATCCGGAAAGTACGATTTTTTCCGCCGGCGCCGAAAACCGCTGAAACGCGATGCTTTGTTCGATGGGGTAGTGTTCCTGGCCGGTGACGGCTTTGATAATGCAGGCATTGCGGTAACAGACCATGCCCAAATCCGGCGTGACGAAGCCGTGCGTATGCAGTCCGACATTCTGTACAAAGATGTCCGTGCCGTCCCGGTCTATGCTGTAATTTCGGTTGACCGCGAACCGGCCCTGTTCGTCCCATCGCAGGCGCGGGGCGATGCCGGCCACAAACGCCGGTAACTGGTAACTGTAGCCTGTCGCCAGCACCAGTCCCTGCGTGCGATGGCCGTAGCGGACTTCTTGCTCGTTTTGATGCACTGTCAGTTCAAAATGCTGATCATCCGGATTGAAGGCGGCGGCCTGCAATTCCGTATTCGTGAACAGGTTGACCCGGATGTCATGGCTGAGGCGCTTGACGTACATCAGATCGTAAATATCGTTAATCAGGGCGCCGTTAATGCCTTTGTACAGGTTTTTTTGCTCACGGATCAAACGCGCTCTGGTGTCCGCCGGCAGCTGGAAAAAATAATCGACGTATTCCGGCGAGGTCATTTCCAGCGTCAGTTTGTTGTACTCCAGAGGAAAAAACCGGGGCGAACGCGTAATCCAGCTCAATTCATAACCATACACATCAATGTCTTGCAGCAGGTCGTAATAAATTTCAGCGGCGCTTTGCCCGCTGCCCAGAACCGTAATCGACTGGTTGCCTTGCAGCGCTTTCTTGTTCGGCAGATAGGCCGATGAATGGATCGCCCGGTCGGCTATTTCCCGGCAGCAACCCGGCATGTACGGGACGGTTCCGGTGCCCAGAACCAGCTTTTTCGCATGGTAAATTTTGCTTTGGCCGGTGTCCGTGCATCGCGCCCGGATGACATAACAGCCCAGGCTGGCGCAAAATTCGATGTGTTCGACCCGGGTATTGAAGGCAATATTGCCCAGCCGGCTCGCGGCCCATTGGCAATACTGGTTGTATTCGCTACGCATCAGAAAGAAGTTTTCCCTGATATAAAACGCGTATATCCGGCCCTGTTCCTTGATGTAATTCAAGAAGCTGAACGGACTGGTCGGATCGGCCAGCGTGACCAGATCGGACAGGAACGGCGTTTGCAGGTGCGCATTTTGCAGCAAGATCCCCGAATGCCAGTTAAATCCCGCGTTTTTCTCCAAAAACAGGCTGTTCAAGCCTCTAATCGGTTCCATCAGGCAGGCCAGGCTCAAATTAAACGGGCCTACGCCGATCCCGATCACATCGTAAGTTGTCTCACGCATCGCAGCTCTCCTTGATGATGGCCTGTCCGACGGCCTGGCAGGCCGGCTGGCCGGCGCTGTCGGCGCCTGAATTGAAGTGGTTTTGCCCATGGTATTTGATTAATTTAAGCACGGCCTGCATGTCCTGAATGGTCGTCAACGGGTTCAGCAAGGTGAATTTAAGATACTGTTTTCCCTGGACTTTGGTGCTGGCGATGAGCGCCTCGCCGGATCTTGACAGGGCTTTGCGGATAGCGGCATTGAGCGCATCGAGGTCTGCTTCCTGATATTGCCCGGACGGGCGATAGCGAAACACCAGCGTGCTGAGCTGCGGCTGATGGAGCACCTCGAGGCAAGGCTCCGACAGCAACAGCAAATACGTCTGTTTCGCCAGGTGAATGACCTGGTCGAACGCGGCGCCGATCTGGTCAGCCCCCATCATGCGCAGTGTCAGCCAGAGTTTCAGCGCATCGAAGCGCCTGGTGGTTTGCAGGCTTTTATCGACCAGGTTCGGCGTGCCCTCACGGACCTGGCTGAGCGGGTTCAGGTATTCGGCATGGCACGTGACAACGGCCAGATGCCGCCGGTCTTTTACCAGAAACGCGCTGCAGCTGACCGGTTGCAGGAATGACTTGTGATAATCCACCGTGACCGAATCCGCGGACTCGATGCCGGCCAGCCAATGCCGGAATTTCGGCGACACCAGCAGGCCGCAGCCGTAAGCGGCATCGACATGCAGCCACAAGCCGTGGGCGCGGCATATTCCGGCGATTGCCGGCAAGGGATCGATACTGCCGAAATCGGTGGTCCCGGCGGTCGCGACCACGGCCATCGGGATCAAGCCCTGCGCCAGACAGTCCTTGATCGCCTGGGCCAGCGCCCGGACATCCATTTTGAAATAGCGGTCGCAAGCAACCGGCACCACCGCGTCATAACCCAGGCCCAGTATCGCGGCCGCTTTTTGGATGCTGAAATGGCTGAGCTCCGAACTGAAAATGCGCAATTTATGGCAATCTTCCGGCAAGCCCTGCGTTTTATTGTCGTGATGCCGCCATGTCTTCGAGCAGATGTGGTCGCGCGCCAATAGCATCGCCATCAGGTTGGATTGCGTGCCGCCACTGGTAAAAATGCCATCCGCCCGCGCGCCCAGGCCGATTTTTTCCGCCGTCCAGTCGATCAGCTTCTGTTCGATGAAAGTGCCGCCCGCACTTTGGTCCCAGGTATCGACCGAGGAATTGATCGAAGTCAGCAGCAGTTCGGCCAAAATAGCCGGCAGCACAATCGGGCAGTTGAGGTGGGCGACATAGCGGGGATGATGAAAATAAACGGCATGCGCCAGGTACAGTTCCTCAACTTCCGCCAGGGCCTCGTCAAACCGGGCGCAGGCGTGATCCAGGTCGACCGAGTTAAATTGAGCCGCCAGTTCGCGCGGCAGAATGCCGCTGAACGGTTTGTCGACGGCTGACAGGCTTTTTTGTATCAACTCAATGCCCTGCAACAGGGCGTTCTTATAGCGGTGTAAATTCTTCTCATGGAAAATAAAGCTGGCGAGCCGGGATTTATCCTGCCCAGGTTCGCTGGGCGTGTTTACCGGTTGCAGCTTTAAAGTGTCGGCGTTCATAGGCTTACCTCTGGTTGAAAGTGGATTGCTTAATGGTTAAACAAAGGTCGGCTGGCCGGATCATCGCGCCGGTTGCGGAACTGCCCTTGGTGAAGCCGGGCAAATCCGTGGTCAAGCCATCGCGCGGTGATCTTGATGCTGGCGGTTTAGGATTTGGCTGAAAATAACTTCCTGAAATTAGCTCGCGAACGATGCGCCTCCTGCCGTCGGCGCATCCTATGTTTAAACAGGGAAATTAGTTACGACCGGATCCTTAGCGGTAAAGCGGGCCTTACCGCGTAGCGGTTCAGAAACTGTATTGAATGGAACCGGTTACCATGCGTCTTGCTCCGTAGGTGGTGAAGTCGTCGAATGAGGTCGTGACATGCTCCTTGTCGAGGACATTCTGCATGTTGAAAACCAGCTTGATCTGGTTCCATTGGTAATGCATGGTCGCGTCGAACAGCACGTAGCCCGGTATTTCCGTGGTGTTTCTGTCGTAATACGTGTTGCCGAACGAGGTGCCGATATAGCGCACGCCGCCGCCTATGCCCCAGCCCTTGGCCATGCCGGACGGCACGGTGTAATCGGCCCACAAGGTGGCTTTGTGCTTGGGGACATACTCCAACGGCTCGCCTACTTCACTGGCAAAGGAGCTCTTGGTGACTTTCGCATTCAGATAGCTATAACTGGCCGTCAGATTCAGGCCGTTGTCAAAGCTGGCGAGGCCTTCCAGTTCGACGCCGTTGGAATGCGCTTCGCCCCGTTGGACGCTCTGGAATGAAACGGGATCGAGAGTCAGGAAGTTTTCCCGGGTGAGATCGAAATAGGCCAGGGAAATGAAACTGTTCTGGTTTTTCGGCTGGTATTTAATGCCGAACTCGTATTGTTCCCCGGTCTCGGGCTTAAACGGCGTTCCCGTGACCAGATCGGTGCCCAGCGCCGGCAGAAACGACTGCGCATAGCTGAAATAAGGCGCCAAGCCGTTATCGGCGACATACACCAGGCCGGCGCGGCCGGTCAGTTCCTTGTCGTCCTGGCGGGTCCGCGTGCCGCCGAGCCGGTCTTCGGTCTCGCTTTCCGCCATGTCGTAGCGCCCGCCCAACGACACGCGCCAGTGCTCGCCCAGTTTGATTTGGTCTTGAAGATAAAGCCCGATTTGATTCTGCGTGATCGCCTCGTCTGTGCTGGGGAACGGAGCCGGGACGCCGGCCCCGTAAGCCGGGTTATAAATATCCAGGTCCGGAGCAACGCCGAATGGCAATACGTTGGTGGCGTCCGTGTGTTGAAAATCCAGGCCCGCCAGTACCGTATGGTCCACGAAACCGGTTGCGAATTTGATCTGCGCCTGATTGTCGAGGCTGAAGCCGCGTGCCTCGCCGTCTATCTCGTAATAATAACGGCCGATGGTGCGCTGGTCCGGCTGCAGGAAAGCGGCATAGACACTGCGGACATCGATTTCAGTGTTGTAATAGCGGGTGTTTTGCCGAAGCGTCAGGTGATCGTTGAAACGGTGTTCAAACAAATAGCCGACGGCAAACTGTTCCCGGTCATAGCGGTCGACATCCGGTTCGCCGGTGAAGGTGCTGGTCGGGATTTTACCGTTGGGATTGCCGTATAAAGTGCCCTGGATGGGTAACCGTTGCGAGGACTGGGTTTCATCCTTCTGATAGTGGCTTAAAAAAGTCAGCGTGGTATCGGCGCTGGGTTTCCAGGTTAGCGACGGCGCGATGTAAATGCGGTTGTCCTTGACGTAATCAACCTGGGTATCACTGTCCCGGCCCAGCACGGTGAGCCGATAGGCGAGGGTTTTGTCTTGATCGAGCGCGCCGCCGACATCGAGTTCGCCCTGGTAATGATCGTACGAACCCGCTTCAAACTTGATGCTGCCGAACGGGTCGAACGAGGGCCGTTTGGACACATAATTGACCAGGCCGCCGGCGCTGGCTTGGCCATACAGCACGGACGCGGGGCCGCGCGGTACTTCAACGCGTTCCGCGCCAAACGGTTCGAGGTTATAGCTGACGGCAAATCCGGGATTGACCAGTTTCAGGCCATCCAGGTAAAGACCGGTTTCCGTGGCATCGAAACCGCGCATCTTGATCTGGGTATAACGGGGCTCAAACCCGAAAGGCTCGCTCTGAACGCCCGGCGTGTAACGCAAGGTCTCGGCCAGTGAACTGACGTTCTGCGCTTCCATCTGATCATCGGTAATCACCGAGATCGACTGCGGCGTCTCGATGAGCGGGGTGTCCGTTTTGGTGCCCGCGCTCGAGGTATCGGCCACGTAGCTGCCGGCTTCCTCGCCGCGCGCGGCTTTGACCTTGACGGCCGGCAGCGTGATTTCCTGTTCGTCGGTTGCGGGGACGGCAACGGGCTGCTCGGCGGCCATCGCCAGGCCATTCAGCGCCGCCCCCAGCGGCAGCAGCGGACTCAGGCGCCATTTGCAGCCAATCGTTGCCGCTTTTAAAGACAAATTTTTTTTCGACATGCGTTTTCCCTTGGTATCGCTTTTTAAATGAAGTAAAAAGCTGCCTGGCAGGAGACGCTGGGTGGCTGGTTTATCAGTTATAGCCTCACCCCTCGCCCGAAGGCGAAAGGGGTGGCGAAGTCATGTTGTGATTGTTCCTTAGTGTGCGCCGGATTGCTCCGGCTCGGACACGAAACCGATACGCGTGACGCCGGCCTTGGCCGCATCGGCCAGGGCTTCGGCGACAAACCGGTACGGCACGGCCTGGTCGGCGCGCACATGCAGCTCCGGTTGCGGCGACTGCTGCGCGATCTGCCGCAGGCGCTCGTTGAGCTGTTCGCGCGTGACGCCGGCTTCATCCCAGAATAACTGTCCTTCGCCGTTGATGGACAGCGCGATATGTTCGGTTTCGGTCGCCTGCGGTGTGCTCGACGCTTGCGGCAGGTCGATTTTGACGGCATGCGTCATCAGCGGCGCGGTGATCATGAAAATAATCAGCAGCACCAGCATCACGTCGATCAACGGCACCATGTTGATTTCCGAAACCGGGTGCTGGCTTTTGCTTTGGTCGAAGTTGCCGAAGGCCATCACGCACCTCCTGAAACAACGGCCGCCGTTGGCCGGGCGGCGGATGACGGCACGCCCATGGGCGTGCCGGTGGTCAGAAAGGCAAACAGGTCATGCGCGTAGGCATCCAGCCTGGCCAGCACCAGGCGATTGGCGCGCGCGCAATCGTTGTAGGCCAATACCGCCGGAATCGCCACGGCCAGGCCCAGGCCGGTCATGATCAGCGCCTCGCCCACCGGGCCGGCAATCTGGTCCAGGGTCGCGGCTCCGCCTTGGCCGATGCCGAGCAGGGCATGATAGACGCCCCAGACCGTACCGAACAGGCCGACGAAAGGCGCGGTGCTGGCGATCGAGGCCAGGGCCGTCAAGCCCCATTCCAGGCGCGCGGTTTCCTCGTCGATCGCCCGGCGCATCGAACGGGTCAGAAACTCCGTGGCGGAGCCAGCCTCGTGCAGACGCTGCGCGCCATGAGCGGCGTGATGCCGGGCCGCGGTCATGGCATGCCGGGTTAAATAGGCAAACGGTTCTTTCGGCGCATGGTCTTCCAGATAACGGGCGACTTCATCCAGCGAGGCCGCGTCCCAGAAAATTTGCAGAAACCGCGCCGAATGCCGGCGCATCAAGGCGCCTTGCCAGGCTTTGACGACGATGAAATACCAGCTGGCGACCGACATGGTGACCAGCAGGCCAAAAAGGGTCTGGCCGACGCCATCGCTTTGGGCCAGAAAATGAGTGAGGTTGTCTTTGAAATCCATGAGCTTATCCTTTAAGTGAAAATGAAACAGGAACGACGACCCAGGCCGGTACGACCCGTCCGTCCTGGCGCGCGGGCACGAAGCGCCAGTTCTTGACCGTCTTCAGCGCCGCCTGGTCCAGGCGATCGAAGCCGCTGGTCTGGCGCACGGACAGTTGGGCGACGGTGCCGTCGGTATTAACCTTGACGCGCAGCAGCACTTTGCCTTGTTCGCCCAGCCTGCGCGAAATCCTGGGATAGGCGGGGGGCGGGTTATCGAGATAATTGGCATTCAGGTGCGGCAGGGTTACCGGTGCCGCTTCCGCCGGCGCGCCCCGGGTGGCCGTCGATGTTGTCGGTGACGTTGTGGTCGCGGCGGGAGCCGGTGGCGGGCTGGACTCAACCGGTGTTTGAGCGGCTTGCGTCTTTTCCGCGGCATTGATAGCCGCTGTGCTGTTCGATGAGGAAAGCAGTGGTTTCGGCTTGGCCTGCGCCGGCTTGTGCGGTTTGGCCTTGGGCTTGGGTTTTGGCTTGACCACCGGTTTCGGCTTTTGCTGGGGTTTTGGCGGTGCGGGCTTTGCCGGTTCTGCGCGCGGCTGCGGGGATGAAATCAGGGAGACCTGGATAGGGGTTGGCGGTGTTATCGGCTCCGGCGCTTCGGATGTCGGCGCTGCGGCAAGCCAGGCCAGATGAAATACCAGCGCGACGCACAAACCGATCAAGCCTTCGCTCCATCGGCAGGCCGGCAATGTGCTCAGGCGCCGGTTGAATGACTTAGCCGCGGGTAAAGGATGATTGCCGGCGCAGAGTGATCCGTAATGCGGCGCCTCGGCGCAAACCGATAGCGCTGCTCTGGCCGCGGACTCCGGAAAATTGATAATTTTTTTAGCCTGTACGGACATGGCGTACCTCGCGGTTTATAAAAAAATTGCTGGCTTCCTGGCCCGATGGGGCTGGGGCGCTGGCTATGCCGCTGGGGGAAGCGGATAAAATTATTTGGTCAAAATCAGTTTGCCGTTGCTGGTGATGCGCAGGCGGTATTCGTCGTCATGGTGATCGATCAGGATTTCGTTTTGTGCCCCGAACAGTTCGCTGCTGCTGACCCGGCGCCGCTCAGGAACGGATTCCTGTTCGACAATCACGATGCTTTGACGGTGGATGTTCCTATTGTTCTTGTTATTCATAAAAGGTCGGATTGTCAGTGATAAACAGGCCGCGGCTCGCGTTGTTCCCGTAATTGCGCGGCGACTTTTTGCCAATGTTCCAGCAATTGCCGGTACAACTCACGGCTGTCCGAGACCTGCGCCAGCTGCGGATGCGCCAGCAACAGGCCTAGTTGATGCACGATCGAATGAGCCAGTTTCGGGCAATGGCGGCCGTTGATGAACTGCGTCATCGACAGACAGGTCGTCGCGTGCAATTGGGTCAGTTCGATGCGCGCGGCAGTCGATTGATCTTCAAGCATGGTGCGCTGCTCCTCGTGATGGTCGATTGAAAAAAGTGTTTAACGCACGCTGTTCGGTGAGACAGGTGCGTTAAACGAAAACAGCGAGAGGTCAAATCATCGCCTTATGTAAATGATAATGATTATCATTTGTTACGGCAAGCATTTTTTTTATGCTTTTTTTACACGGGCACGTGGGAACGAGTTGACGAGGATGCATGGTCGCGTAGGTGCGAATTCATTCGTGCGTAACTGATGAAGTGGCGAACGTTCCTGGCTACCATGGTTCTTTGGGAGCGGATATTCTTTCCTCGGCTTCGGTATGCATTCTTACGCGGGAGCGCTCATCGTTATACATAAGTCAAAAATTACTGTTTTGCAATCTTAGCTAATGAGGCTTCGATACCATTTTTTGTCGCCCAACGTTCCCGACTTCGAAATCGCGATCTGGGGATCGCTCCCACAGCCTTGTGGGAGCGACGCCTTCGTCGCGATTTCGAAGCCACTGATGTTCAATATCCGCAGATTTATCAAACAGCACCGTTTCCAGGTATACGACGAACTCTGTTTAGCAAGTTTACCGATACTTGTGTATAACGGCGAGCGCGGGAGCGTGGGAACGAGGATGAGCAACGAGGTGTTTCTGGTTCCCATGCTCCTGCGTGGGAACCCATACCGGTGCTCAGTTCAGCGGCGGTCTTCATTCCCACGCGGGAGAGAGTGGGAAAGTATTATCTCTGTCAGTTGGGATGACTTTCACCGGAACCACTGGAAAAGGTACGCAATGCATACCCTACTTTATTTTTCAGGTAACGGCTGATTACTCTAATTCGCACTCCATTGCATAACTGATGAAGTGGCGAACGTTCCTGGCTACCATGGTTCTTTGGGAGCGGATATTCTTTCCTCGGCTTCGGTATGCATTCTTACGCGGGAGCGCTCATCGTTATACATAAGTCAAAAATTACTGTTTTGCAATCTTAGCTAATGAGGCTTCGATACCATTTTTTGTCGCCCAACGTTCCCGACTTCGAAATCGCGATCTGGGGATCGCTCCCACAGCCTTGTGGGAGCGACGCCTTCGTCGCGATTTCGAAGCCACTGATGTTCAATATCCGCAGATTTATCAAACAGCACCGTTTCCAGGTATACGACGAACTCTGTTTAGCAAGTTTACCGATACTTGTGTATAACGGCGAGCGCGGGAGCGTGGGAACGAGGATGAGCAACGAGGTGTTTCTGGTTCCCATGCTCCTGCGTGGGAACCCATACCGGTGCTCAGTTCAGCGGCGGTCTTCATTCCCACGCGGGAGAGAGTGGGAAAGTATTATCTCTGTCAGTTGGGATGACTTTCACCGGAACCACTGGAAAAGGTACGCAATGCATACCCTACTTTATTTTTCAGGTAACGGCTGATTACTCTAATTCGCACTCCATTGCATAACTGATGAAGTGGCGAGCATTTTTGGCTGTCCTTCGGGGGGGCGGATATTCTTATTCAGCAGCGTAGGGCGGTTTCGCGCAGCAAACCGCCATTTCAAGCAGGTGCGGAATAGCACGGTTTCGAGGCTTCGTTTGTCGGTGGATTGCCAAGGCAAATCCACCATAC
Organism: Methylobacter marinus A45; assembly: GCF_000383855.1. Taxonomy (GTDB): domain Bacteria; phylum Pseudomonadota; class Gammaproteobacteria; order Methylococcales; family Methylomonadaceae; genus Methylobacter; species Methylobacter marinus. Next base: position 1,884,342 of record NZ_KB912877.1, on the reverse strand, counting down.
GATTGATCCGCCATACGGCCATCATGCGGATACGCTGGCCGGCGCTAACTGCTGGGGTGATCGGGCTGGTGCGGAGGGTTGTGGGACGGTTTCGCTTTTTCTATACGCTCCAGCCAGAAGGCCGCTTCCTGCTTGACGTTCGCTATGCCCAGCAAGGGTTCCAGCGATTGCCGGGCCAATGATTCATCCTCCGATTTGAAAGCGGCCACGCCCAGCCACAGCCGGGCAAATTCCTCGCGTTTCAAACCGCCTTTGCGCAGGCTTTTCTGAAATTCCTTTTTGGCCGCCGTCCAGTCGCCGCGCTGCATGGCCAGGCGGCCCGAGAGCATGAAATCCTCGCCGTTTGGCGCCAATGCGGCCGCTTCGGTCAGAATCCTGCTGGCCTGTTTATGCTCGCGCGCTAATTGCCAGCAACTGAACAATAATTTCAGATTTTTGTAATTGCGGGGAATCCGCTTGCTCTCCAGTTCGGCCTCCAGCATTCGGGCCGCTTTGACCGGATAACCCTGCTGCGCATGGAGTTTGACCAGTTGCAGGACATCCTCTTGCCGGACCTCGCCGAGGTAATAGGCCATCATCATTGTCGACAGCGCCCGGTCGTAGCGGTCTTGCTGGGCATAAAGACTGCTCAGGTAACGCCACCATTCGCGTTTGTCGGGCGAACTCGCAATCAGTCGCTTCACGATGGGCTCGGCTTTCGCATAATCCTTCCGGTCGATGTAAAGCGACAGCAATAATTGAATCCATTCGGACGGCGGCGTTTTTTGCAGCGCCACGGCTTTTTCCAGATGGCGGATGGCCGATTGCGTCAATTTCGCCTGGTAAGCGGCATAACCGGTCATGTAATGGATGTCGGCATCGGCTTTCGGCTCGCTTTGCAGCCATTGCTCCAGATGGGAGACGCTGTCCCGGTAGGCTTCCAGCTGAAAAGCGGCCTGTCCGGCAAGATAATGAAGCCCGTGTTCGGCGTCGGCGTCCAACTGCTTGCTGTCCAGCGCGGCCTTGGCGGCTTGCCGGGCGGCGCGGAAATCGTTGGCGCCAGCGTGGGCGTAAGCCAGATATTGCTGGACGACGGCCTGATCGAACGGTTTGTCCCGGGTTTGGGGCTGCAATGCCCGCAGTTGGCGCAAGGCTTGGGAGGCTTGGCCCTGGCGTAAGAAGTCGTCGGCCTCTTTCAGGACCTTGTAGGTGTCTTCGCTGACGGCTTTTTCAGCGGGCCGGCCCGGCCCACTGAAGACGATCAGGAACAGGACGCCGAGATAACGCAAAAACAGGCGGGAGAGAGAATAAGTCATCGGTCTAGGGTAAAGCTGAAAATCTGCCGCGCGCGAACCGGTATCGGATTGCCCTGGGCATCGCGGTGCGGCTTGAAACGCCAACGGCGAACCGCCTGCAAGGCGCTCCGGTCGAAGCTGCCGGCAGGCTTGCTGCTGATGATGGTCGGGTCGGACACGGTGCCTTCCGGAGTCACGGTGAACTCCACGACCACTTCGCCTTCTATTCTGCGAAAGCGCAATTTTTCGGGGTACAGCGGCTGAACGCGCGAAATGGCGGTCAGTCTGTCCGCCATGATAAAGGCCGGCGCGGCCGGTCCGCTGCCGCTGCCGGCGCCGGGCAGCCGGCCCAGCGCGCCGGTTTTGCTTCGGCCGCCGCCGCTGATCACGGGCGGCAGGCTGGGGCCGGTGCCGATATTCATCCGGGCGCTGGCCGGTATTTCCACTTTTAACGCCGGCGCCGGCAGCGGCAAGGCACGCAAGTTTTCGGCCGATGGCGCTTGCCGCGCCATCGGCTCGGAAAAAGTTTCGGGCGCTTGCGGCTCCGGTTTCGGCGGTGTTTTTCTCTGCGAACGGGCAAGCGTCTCCGGCTTCGGCCGTTGCCGGACAAAGTCGAAATACCGCGCATCGGTGGTTCTGACCCACTGCTTGCCGTGTTCGGCGGTCACCATCTGGATCATGAACCAGAACAGCAACAGATTGATCACCGATGCGGCGGAAAAAATCAGCGCCAGTCTCATAGTTCTTCAGTCGCCGCGACCGCAACATTGGCAATGCCGGCTAATCTGGCCTGATCCAGAACCTGCATGACGATGCCGGTTTCCGAATGCTTGTCGGCCAGGATCAACGCCGACGCTTCCGGCGCCTCGGCATGCAGCCGTTCAACATGGCCGCGTACCGCGCGCACGTCGACCTGCTGCTGCTCGATCCAGATCTCGCCGTTTTGGGTCACGGAAATCAGGATGCCGGCCTGGTCCTGGCGCTCGGCGCTCTGCGCGGTGGGCCGGTCGACCTCGACGCCGGTTTCCTTGACGAAGGACGAATTGACCGCAAAAAAGATCAGCAGGATGAACACCATGTCGATCAGCGGTGTGACGTTGAGTCCGGCGCCGAAGCTGGGCGGGCGGGTGTGTTGACGTTGCATGATCGCTATCTCATTGATCGGTTAATTGAGCGGTGAACCGTTCGCGCGCATGTCGGGCGCGGGATTCGAGACTGGCGGCGAAAAACAGGCCGGACAACGCGGTAATCAGTCCCGCCATGGTGGTGATCAGGGCCTCGGAAATGCCGGCCGCCATGCCCCGGGCATTGCCCGCGCCGAAGGCATTGATGACCTCGAAAACCTTGATCATGCCGGAAACGGTGCCGAGCAGGCCCAGCAGCGGCAGAATCTGGGTCAAGATGTCGACCGTTTTCAATCCGCGAAACACTTGCTTGAAATACTGCGAGGTCAGGCTGTCCTTTAAACGCTGCTCGTTAAAATGCGGGATCGACGGGGAACGGTTCCGCCAGTATTCCAGCAGTTCGGCTTTCAACCGGGGCAGCTGAAAATAAAAAAACCAGTACCGTTCCAGAATCAGCATCCACATCAGCACGGAAACCGCCAGAATCGCCCAGAGCAGGCCGCCGCCTTGATCGAAGAAATTCAGTACCTTTTCCATGCTCAGGGTTCCAGCGTCTGATCGTGCTGCTCAAACAAACGGTTGCTTTGTTGATCGAGGATTTCGACGATGCGGTTGGCCTGGGCATGCAGGAAGCTTTGCAGCAGCAATAGCGGGATGGCGACCGCCAGGCCCAGCTGGGTCGTCACCAGGGCGTAGGAAATGCCGCCCGCCATCAATTTCGGATCGCCGGTGCCGAACAGGGAAATGGACTGAAAGGTCTCGATCATGCCGATCACGGTGCCCAGCAATCCCATCAGCGGCGTCACGGCGGCGAAGACCGTCAATGAGGTCAGGCCGAAAAACAGGCGGCTGCTTTCCTGGCTGACCGATTCATCGAGGCGCGCGGCCAGGATTTCGCTGCTTCTGGCCGGGACCGTGGCAACGCTGTTCCTGAGCCGGCCCAGCGGATTGTTGTCGAGATTCTCTTGCTCAAGCAATTGGCTTTTGATGCGCCGCCAGGCCGTGGTCAAAACCGCGCCGCGCCACAAGACGATCAGCAAGCCGGCGACGCCGATGGCCAGAATCAGGTAACCGATGGCGCCGCTTTGGTTGATCCGTTCGATGAGGTCGGGGGACTGCACCAATAGCGCCAGAATCGCGCCTTTGGACGGGTCCACGGCCATCGTGCGCCAGCCGTCCTCGGCTTGTTCCAGTTCCCGGGCCATGCGCTGATGGCGTGGCGCCGGCTGCCGGGCGAGCTCGACCAGTTTATGGCTGTCGGGCAAAAAGCGCAGGAACTTGCCGTCGGCGACGGCGTTGAAAGCCCCGATGCGCGTCACGGTCTGCATTTTTTCCTCGCCCTCCAGCGTGATCACGGGGCCTGTAAAGCGCGCGACCTTGCCGGTTTCATGCATTTCATCGATCAGGACCAGCCATAGATTCTGCAGCGTCTCCATCGAAACCGCGGATTCGCGTTGAATGACTTTGTCGAGAAACGCGCCGCGCTCCGGGTCTTGCGCGGAAATCAGCGAGCGGTCCAGCAGCGAGCCGACTTCGGCGGCGTTCTGCTGTACCATCGCGAACAAGTCGTTCAGCTCGCCCGCTTGAGCGGCAATTTGCCCGTCCAGCTTGGCGAGTCTGGTCTCGTTTTCCTGGTAGGCGGCACGAAAGGCATCGGCACGTTTATCGGCTTCCGCCAGTTCGGCGCGCAGGCTGTTAAGCCGGGCTTGCTGCTGGTTTCGTTCCTTGATGAAACGGCGTTCGCGCTCCTCATCGTAGCGGAGATCCTTTCCGGCTTCCTGGCGCACCCGGGACACCAGTTCGTCCAGCGTCGCGGCGGCCTGTGCGGCATGGCTTAAAGAGACCAGTAAAAAGATGCAAAGCAGTTTGAACAGCTTCATGGCTTAGCCTCCGGGGCCATGATCGGCAAAATGAGAAGATCGGGCGGCGTTTGTTTTTTCGCGACGCGGATGGCTTTTTCAAGCGATTCGCGCAAGGACGCGTCCAACGGCACCCATTGCTTGCTCGAACGCAGCCAGTAACCGCCTTCATCGCCTTTGAGCGTCAGGTAATACAGGCCGACCCGGCCCAGCCGCAAAAACTCGACCGAACGCGGCTCGCCGTCGCCGTTCAGCGTACCCTGGTAGGCTTCGAGGGTATGGCCGTATTCGGCCTCGACCCGATACGCCTCCATGATCCGCCGGTATTTTTCGGTGACCGAGACGTCAGACCGGTGCATCATCTGTGTCAGCTGCTGCAGTCGCTGTTGCCGCTCGTCGGGCAGAAACGGCGTGTCCAGGGCCACGAATTCGGCCAATACATCGATCATCCGCTGCAAAAAAGGCGCGATTTGCCGTTCCATTTCGACAATATCGCGCATCTGGATTTCTTTTTTGCTCATCTCGGCTTTCTGGTCGTCGATCAGGCGTTCCATTTGGGTGTTGTAAGCCGACAGATCCTCAAGCCTCAGGGTGCCGCTGCGATACTCTTCCAGCATCGCCTGAGTCTGATCGTCTAATTTATCGACGCGTTTTTGCGTTTGAGTGCCTTGCTTCTGGGCTGATAACTGTTCCTGCAGGGCTTTGTCGACGGCTTGTTGCGCCGCGGCCGATGCTGCAAACAACAGGCAAAGCCCGAGCAAACCCGGTTTTAATCGAAACCTACGTTTTGTTTTCACTAACAACTACCACTCATAATTCAAGGTGACATAAACATTTTGACCTACTCCGGGCAGCCGTTCCCCGATAGCGGTTCCGTTTTCGATGTTGTCGATGGCACGGTTCAGGCCGTTCAGGTGGACACGGTATTCCTTATCGAGCAGGTTTTCAACACCGACGCCGAGTTGCAGGCCTTTATAGAGCTCGGCCTGGCCGCGGATGTTCCACAATGCGTAACCGGACGTTTTAACTTCCTGATTAAACTTGGAAACATCGCCCTGCCGCCAGTAACCGACAACCTCGGTGCCCAGTTTCCATTTCACGTCTTCGTAAAACAGCGAAATCAAGCCGTTCAGGGGCGCGATACGGTACAGGTTGTCGTCGGCATCGGCCCGGTCGCCCTTGACGTAGCTGATCATGCCGTCGACCCGCCAGTTTTCCATGAACCTGAAGCCGGCTTCCACATCCGTGCCGTACAGGATGGCGTCGATGTTGGCGTATTGCAGCAGGGGTTTGGGGTTTTGTCCGGCCGCGAGTGCCTTGGCATCGCCATCCGGCGCGGCAACGCCTTGAATATAATCGTCGACGTAGCGGTAAAACGCCCGCGGGGCAAAATACAGCGAGCCTTTACGCCAGGTAAAGCCCAGTTCGCCTTGATAGGATTTTTCCGGCTGCAGATTCAGGTCGCCGATGTACAGATAACCGTCGGCCAGGCCGCCGGTCGCTTCGAACGGCGCCCATAAATAACGTTCCTGATAACTCGGCGAACGGGTTTTGCGGGCAAATCCCACTTCCACTTCCAGTTCGCTGGTCAGATTATGGCGAATCACGCCGGTCAGATCGTAATTGAAATCGGTTTTGGCACGGTTTTGAGTGTTAAAGTTATCCGCGATTCTTTGCCATCTCTGGCGCGCGGCTGCCGGCAAGGCTAAATTTGACGTCTGGCTGGTGGACACCGTCCGGCTGTCCATTTCGATATGGTTGACCCTCGCGCCCAGTTCCACGGTCCAATCCTGAACCGGCGATACGACCCATTCCGAGAAAAAACCGTAACGGTCGCGTTCCGCGCCGTTAAAATTCTGAATGAAAAAAGCCGAATTGCTTGGGTTGGTCACCAGGGCATCATGATTGGCATTATCGCCGTCGGCGCCGACGGTCATGGTGCCGGACAGCAGCGGAAAATCGATCGCCAGCCTGTAACCGAAGCCGTCGGAGTAATTGGTGGAAAGGCGCCGGTTCTGGTTGCGCTGCATGGGGGTTGCGCCCGCGACTTGCCGCAGACTGAAGTTATCCATGGTATGACGGATATCCTGATAGTTATAGGAGGCCTTGATGTTGATGTCATCGCTGATTTTGCCTTCATAGGAGCCGGTCAGGATGCCGCCTTCGGACAGGACAATATCCATCGGCAGTGCCGGGGTCCCGGTCGGGCGGGTATGGTTATAGTTAAAATCGAGATCGAAAACATGCTCCCGATAACGAAAGCCGTAACCGACTTCGGCCGCTTCGCGGTCATGCCGGGTCGGCGTGTTTTCGCCGCCGGGATACCTGAAATCGTTGCCGAATTCCTTGCTGCCGTAGGCATGCAGACGGTGATTCTCGGTCGTCAGGCCGTTGTATAACGCGCCGTACCAGCCGTCGTTGGCGCTATTGAAACCGGCGGAGAACTTGCCGGTCCAGTCCAGCAGCGTGCCGTCTTCATTAAACTCCGGACGCTTGGTTTCCTGGACGATAGCGCCGCCGATGGTTTCGATGCCGCTGCTGACCGGCGCGATGCCGCGATAGACTTTTAACAGACTGGTCATGGCCGCCGGCACATGGCTCAATGGCGCGTCCATTTGATTGGTACAGGCCGGTTTGTAGTTCATGCCTTTGAAATCGACATTCACCCGGTCGCCGTACAACCCGCGGTACTGGGCAATGCCGGATAACGGCCCGAGTCCGTTGACATTGCCGCCCGGCACCCTTTGCAGCAAATGCGCCGCGTCGTTGATGCCGCCCTGCTCAGGCAGCACGCCGGTCATGTTGGGGCGAATGATTTCCCCCCGGATTTCCATGCGTTCAAGCTCGACGGTCTCTTCTTCGTTCTCTTCGGCCATTAAAGATGGCGCATGTAAAACAAAAGGAATAGCTATCAAATGCGACGAAATAGATTTTGTTAATTTCATAGTTGAATTTTATAGCTGAAGAAAGGGGTAAACCCGGGAAAAACCGGCTTGGCCGATCCGTTAGTATATTAGTGGATTGTAGCATCCGGAAATGACAGCTAATTGAACTTAATTCGGGTAAATAAGCCGGTTAAAAATACTCAAATAGCGTGCCAATATTTAAGCGGACAAGCGTAAACCTTTTGCCTGTTTGCCATGCTTGTATTAATTGATTGATTTTTATAGGGTTTTTATGCGTGGCTCTTGCCAATGTCTCATTCAGGCAATCAACGCCGGAGCAGGGAAAAATCGAAACGTTAGTTAACTATGTTAAATAACATTGTTTAATAGGTTGTTTCACATGATCAAAACATCTAAATCCGGCCTGCCGGCGGCAATCCTTGCTTGTTTTCAACCTGGAATTCACCGCGAATCAAGCACCGCCGACCAACCTGGCGCCGTCGCTTTTCTTTATTCATGGCCAACATGACCAGTAGTGTAGGGCGGTTTCGCGCAGCAAACTGCCATTTCAAACAAGTCAGCAATATAGCGGAACATGACGATTTCAAGACTCCGTTTGTTGGTGTATTACCTACGGCCTTTGGTGGATTCCAAGAAGTAGGCGAAGCCGGATGTGGCGAGTGCAGTAACAGGGCGTTTACAACGTAAGATGTATCGACAAGAAGCAAAACCTTGAGCGGCTTAGCCGTTGATTCCAACCGCTGGATGCGGAAAACCGCACGTGCGGTGGTGTGGCAGAGGTAACGGGCGCAATCCCGTTACCTCCACCCGATCGAGCAGGGGTATATGAGTTTTAAGCCCAAAAAACCGTAGGTCGGGTTAGCCCTTGGCGTAACCCGACAGGTCGAAGCCAAGTCGGCGCATTGGGGCGCGAAAGTGTCGGGTTACGCTGCGCTTTTATGCCCTTTAGGGTAAACCCGACCTACGAGCAGGGGCATATGAGTTTTAAGGCCAAAAAACCGTAGGTCGGGTTAGCCCTTGGCGTAACCCGACAGGTCGAAGTCAAGTGGGCGCATTGGGGCGCGAAAGCGTCGGGTTACGCTGCGCTTTTATGCCCTTTAGGGTAAACCCGACCTACGAGCAGGGGCATATGAGTTTTAAGGCCAAAAAACCGTAGGTCGGGTTAGCCCTTGGCGTAACCCGACAGGTCGAAGTCAAGTCGGCGCATTGGGGCGCGAAAGTGTCGGGTTACGCTGCGCTAACCCGACCTACGGAGCTTTAACCGGATCCTGTTGGCCTGGTCTTACGTCGCCCGGTTCATGGTGACCGCCCGGCGCTTGCCGCCCCAATCGCCGGGGTGTTGGTCGAAAACGCCGGCGCAGCGTTCGCCGCAGAAACGGCAGGCTGAGTTATCCAGGTTCCATTCGTCCAGGTCGTACCAGTCGCGGCCTATTAATAAGGAGCCGCAATTATGGCAATAAGTGCTGCTGGCCGATTTGTCGTGTACATTGCCGACATAGGCGTAACGCACGCCGTTTTTCAGCGCGATGTCCCGCGCCAGCAGTAACGATTTTGCCGGCGTATGGGGTTTATCGCGCATTTTCCAGTCGGGATGGAAAGCCGAGAAATGCATCGGCACATCCGGCCCCAGATTTTCGACGACCCATTGCGTCATCGCTTCCAGTTCGGCTTCCGAATCATTCTCTCCGGGAATAATCAAGGTCGTCAGCTCCAGCCAGACCGAGGTTTCGTGTTTGATGTATTTAAGCGTTTCCAGCACCGGTTCCAGATGGCCGCCGGTAATCTGGTGGTAGAAGCGCTCGGTAAAGGCTTTCAGGTCGATGTTGGCGGCATCCATCCATTGATAAAACTCGGCGCGGGGCTCGGCGCAGACATAGCCGGCCGATACCGCCACCGATTTGATGCCCAGGTCGCGGCAGGCCTGGGCGGTGTCTATCGCGTATTCGTGGAAAATCACCGGATCATTATAGGTATAAGCGACGCTGGCGCAGCCCCGGTCGAGCGCCGCCCGCGCAATCGCGTCGGGCGAGGCCTGGCTCATCAGCCTGTCCATTTCGCGCGATTTGCTGATGTCCCAGTTCTGGCAGAACTTGCAGGCCAGATTACAGCCGGCCGTGCCGAAGGACAGGACCGGGGTGCCGGGCAGAAAGTGGTTCAGCGGTTTTTTTTCGATCGGGTCGATGGCAAAACCGCTGGAGCGGCCGTAACTGGTCATGACGATCTCATCGTCCAGATTTTGTCTGACAAAGCAAAGGCCGCGCTGACCGGCATGCAATTTACAAAATCGCGGACAGATATCGCACTGGATACGGCCATCGTCCAGGCGGTGCCAATGCCGCGTTTTGACTATGTCGGGGGCCACAAAAACAGTCATTAATTTCTCCCGGAACCATCAACAGGTCACATGGTCACATTTCGGTAATAATCGGTTTATAACATTGGGACTAGTGGGGATATTTTATTTCCAGCACAATAGTTCAACTAACTTCAACGGTTTGCGCCAACGCCAGTTTTCTCCAGCAACATAACAGGAACGCTCAATGAATAGACAACCCGCTGTGGCAGGAACTTTCTATCCCGCCAATCCCCAACAGCTGCATCAAATGCTTAATCGGTATTTAAATGATGCCCAATCCGACGCGAAAGTTCCCAAAGCGATTATCGCGCCGCATGCGGGCTACATCTATTCTGGCCCGGTTGCCGCGAGCGCGTATGCGCGCCTGAAAGGCGCCAGGCATCTGATCAACAGAGTGGTGTTGATCGGTCCGTCCCATCGCGTCGCGTTCAGGGGGCTGGCCGTGAGCCGGGCGCAAACGTTCAGCACGCCTTTGGGCAATATCGAGGTCGATGAGGAGGCGGTCAAGACGCTGGTGAAGCTGCCTTTTGTCGAATACATTGAGCAGGCGCACACGTATGAACACAGCCTGGAAGTGCATCTGCCTTTTCTGCAGGAGATGCTCGATGGCTTCAAGCTGATCCCCATCGTCGCGGGCGATGCCACGCCGGAGCAGGTCAGCCAGGTGATCGAGCTGATGTGGGGCCATGATGAGACGCTGATCGTGGTCAGTTCCGATCTGAGCCATTATCATGATTACATGACCGCGCAACAGCTGGATCGCTCGACCAGCGAAGCGATAGAACATCTGCAGTATGAGCAGCTGGTGTTCGAGTCCGCCTGCGGCAAGGTGCCGGTCAGCGGGCTGCTGAAGCTGGCGCGGGACAAGTCTCTCTCGGTTAGAACCATTGATTTGCGCAACTCCGGCGATACCGGGGGAGATAAAGCAAGAGTGGTGGGTTATGGGGCTTATGTCATTGAATAAAGAACACCAGCACCGGTTGAAGGCGCTGGCAAGCTATTCCATTCAGCATGGCCTGCAGACAGGCAAGCCGCTGGTCATCGATTTAACCGAGTATCCGGCGGAACTGTCGGAACAGCGTGCCACGTTCGTCACGCTGCAGAAGCAGCATCAGCTGCGCGGCTGCATCGGCACGCTGGATGCCATCAGGCCGTTGGCCGAGGATATCGCCAAAAACGCTTTTTCCGCGGCTTTTATGGACCCCCGGTTTCAGCCGGTGGAGGCGCATGAACTGAGCGATCTGGAGATTCATCTTTCCATTCTGACGCCGCCTGAGCCGCTTTCGTTTAGCTCGGAACAGGATTTGCTGCAACAGTTGCAGGCCGGCGTCGATGGCTTGATTCTGGCCGAGGGGCGCCGGCGCGGCACGTTCCTGCCGTCGGTGTGGGAATCGCTGCCTGACCCCGAACAGTTTCTGAGGCATCTGAAACAGAAAGCGGGGCTCGCTCCCGGCTACTGGTCCGATACCATCAGGGTTTACCGTTACCGCGCCGAAGTGATCGCCTGAATCAGGACTTGGCGCGGCTGACCACATAAACGCCGGCCAGCACAAAAAACGTGCCGGCCAGCTGCGGCAGGGTAACGGCCTCGCCCAGAAACAGGAAAGCCAGGGCCAGGGTCGCGATCGGACCGATCATGCTGATAATGGAGGCCGGGCCCGCGCCGATCCGCCTGATGCCGGCATTCATGAAAAACGCCGGCAATACCGTGGAAAAAACCGCCATCAGCATGGCCTGTTTATAAACCTCGGCGGAGAAACCGGTCAACGCTGTGCCGTGATTGACGGCAAAATGCACGAGGGTAGCGATGCTGGCAATGGTCATGGTGTAAGCGGTAAAGCGCGCGGAGCCGATGCGCCGGCCCATGACGCCGCTGCCCATGGTGAAAAAGGCAAAGATCACGGCGCCAGCCAGCACCAGGGACGATCCCAGCCAGATGCCCGAAGACTCTGTCGACAGCTGTTCGATGAAGACCAGCAGCATGCCCGCATAACTCAGGCCCAGCGCGGCTATTTCACGTAGCGAAATCCACTTTCTGTACAACAGCGCCGAAAACAGCACGACGAAGGTCGGATACAAAAACAGGATGATCCGCTCCAGTCCGGCCGAGATGTACAGCAGGCCGATAAAATCCAGATAGCTGGCGATGTAATAACCCATCAGGCCCAGTACGGTCAGCGCGGCCCACTGCTTTTTAGTCAGCGCCGCGGCCGGCGATTGCCTGTTATGCCAGAGCGCAACCGCCAGGAACAAGGGCAGCGAAAACAGCATGCGCAAGGCCATCAGGCTGATCGCGTCTATTTGGCCTTCGGCCGCGTAAGCCAGCTTGATGAAGATGGCCTTGGCGGAAAAACCCAGGGCGCCGAGCAGCACCAGGGGGCAACCGATGAGCAGATGGCGCTGCCCGGACGGGACGGCGCTCACCGGCAAGATTCCAGCGTTTGTTTTTTCAGCCGCGCTATGATGTGCCTGATGGCCGGTTCCTGCCTGCCGATAGCCTCGCAGAGCTGGAACTGTTCGGCCGCGCGCCGCAGGTTTTGCCCCGGCTCCGTCACCTTGAAATAGCGGTCGCTTTCCAGATGGTCGGTCAAAAACCGGATGCCCAGTTCAAAAGGAATCAGGCGGATGGCCGGGTACAAATACGCATAATCGGATTCGGTAAAGAATGCGCCGGCCTCGGCCAGATAGCTTGCCAGGATAATGGCGCAGCGATCCGTATCGAAGCCGACGGGGGCCGTTGTCTGGCAGCAGGAGCGCAGGCAATCGCCGATATCGTAATGCACCAGTCCCGGCTTGACGGTATCCAGGTCGACCACGCCGACAATGGTTCCGGTATGCCTGTCGAACAAAAAATTATTGAGCTTGGGATCGCCGTGTATCACGCGAGGGGTCAGCAGGCCCTGTTGCCTGGCGGTTTCCAGATCGCCGGCGATGTGCCGGTGCCGGTCTATGAAATCGGCGCAATAACGGCTGTCGGCCGATGAAGCCGGCAGCTTCGCCGCTACCTGGTCATAGCGGTTCAGATAATTCGGCGTGATATGAAAGCCGGGCAGGGTATCGTGCAGGATGCCGGGATCAAGATCGCTGAGCAGGCGATGGAAATGGCCCAGCGCAAACCCTGCCTGTGCCGCATCATGCGTGCTCCCGATGACTTCCAGGCTCTCCGTATGATCGATATAGCGCAAGGCCCGCCAGTAATCGCCCTTTTGTTCGTAGTAATACTCGCCGCCGACCGCCGGTAAGATGTCCGGTATCCGCAATTTAACCGAGCCGGCGGGTTTCGTCTGAAGGTGTTTGTTTAAGGCCTGCAGGTTTTCCATGATCCGCGCCGGCCGCGGGAAAACCGCCGTGTTGATGCGTTGCAAGACAAACGGCGCGGCGTCGGTCATGACCAGAAACGTGTCATTGATCAGGCCGTTGCCCAAAGGTTGTATGTCGGTGATGGCCTGAGTGCTGGCGAACCGGCGGGCAATAGGCAAGCGTGCGTTTAAAGTACGGTCAAAGGCTGGCATGGGTTTTTATATATACAAAAAAACGTCTCGTGGCCGGAGGGCTGTCATCAAATCAGCCACGAGTCTAAATGGGTTATGGACAGATTGTGCTTCCTTCAAAACATAAATAGCTGACTTCGGGAATGAACTGTAAATCATTTTGCAGAGTACATTGATTTACTGTGACATTAGCCAGTATTTTGCTTCTTCGCAGATTGCTGTAAATGCCGATGCCCTTAATCGGATTAATCTGTTCCACGCCCGAAATAGTCACAAGGCCGGGAGGGCCGCAGGGGACGATTTTCGGCGGCGAAACCAGGGTATCGTTTTCCGTGTATACCGCGCCGGTGCGATCGTCGTTGCCCAGAGCATGATCAAACAAGGGATTCTGACCGATGTACTGCACGAGTTCGCCGCGAAAAACGCCGCTGATGGTCAATACTCTCCTGATTCTCTTTTTTTCCGCTGGCGGCAGCAGGGGCCAGTCTCGCCTGTCCAAAGTGACCCTATAACGGCCTATTTGCTCGACAGGCTCACCGGGATTGGGCGATGCCCCAATTTCCTGTGATTCCGCCCAGCCCCGCCTGAGATTGTAAATGCCATCCAATTCACCGGTGTTTTGATCAGCGGAAACATCGGCAGCGATGGAAAGATTGAAAATGATGATTGCCGTGGAGCGGAATTTCCTGTTGACGTTCATAAACCCTCCTTACTACAAGTAATAGCAAATTAAAGGCGGGCAGGATAAGCGATACGTTAAAAAGATGAAGACGGATCCTATATAAGTAATGGATTTTTTACTTATGGATCCGGCCGCTTGTTTCCGTAAATCGAATTCCTGCACCGGTCGGTTTGAATTTGTTTTTATTTCAGCTATGTCCCGCGAAGCCGCGGATCGGATTGAATGCAGCAGTACGGAACCCCGGCAAAACAGATGCTTTAATGCCGGGTTTCTTGCTTAGTGAGTATGGCAGGGCTAAAAAGTTTCTTTAGCTGATATTAAGGCGGTCAAATTCTTCAGTGCCTTGCCTCTGTGGCTCAGCGAATTTTTCACGGCTGCCGGCAGTTCGGCCGAGGCGCGGTTTTGTTCCGGCACCCAGAATACCGGGTCATAACCGAAGCCGTTTTCGCCGGCGCTATGCGTCAGTATGCGGCCTTCCCAGATGCCCTGGGCGATCACCGGGCAGGGATCGTCGGCATGTTCCATGAACACCATGACGCAGATAAAGCGCGCGCTGCGTTGCGACTCGGGTACGCCGTCCAGTGCCCGCAGCAGTTTGTCGATATTGTCCTGATCGCTGGCGCCGGCGCCGGCATACCGGGCCGAGAATACGCCGGGTGCGCCGCCCAGGGCATCGACAACCAGCCCCGAGTCATCGGCAATGGCGGGCAGATGGCTCTGCCGGGCCGCGTTCCGGGCTTTCAGGATGGCATTTTCCACAAAAGTGAGGCCCGTTTCCTCGCAGTCGGCGACATTGAACGCGGACTGCGGAACGATCGTGTGGCCGGCAAGCAGGGCCTGTATCTCCCTGATCTTGCCGGCATTGCCGCTGGCCAGTACGATAGGTTGCGACTTGGCCGGGCTCATTTGAAGTTTTCCAGCGCTTCGTGCTGTTTTTCCAGCAGTTGCTTGATGCCGTGCCCGGCGAGATCCAGCATCGCGTCCAGTTCCGCCTTTCTGAAGGCATGGCCTTCGGCCGTGCCCTGCACTTCGATAAAAGCGGCCGCATCGTTCATGACCACATTCATGTCGGTTTCGGCATTGCTGTCCTCGGCATAATCCAGGTCCAGTACCGGCACGCCGTTGTAGATGCCGACCGATACGGAGGCGACCTGTCCGTGCAGCGGGTTGGTCTTGATTTGCCTGCGTTTGAGCATTTTCTGCACGGCCAGCGACAAGGCGACGAAGCCGCCCGTGATCGAGGCCGTGCGCGTGCCGCCGTCCGCCTGCAGCACATCGCAGTCTATGGTGATGGTATTTTCGCCCAGCGCCTTTAAATCCACCGCGGCGCGCAGCGAGCGACCGATTAGGCGCTGGATTTCCAGGGTGCGCCCGCCTTGCCGGCCGCTGCTGGCCTCCCGGCCCATGCGGCTGTGCGTCGAGCGCGGCAGCATGCCGTATTCGGCGGTAATCCAGCCTTCGCCCTTGCCTTTCAGAAAACGCGGCACATGGTTGTCAACGCTGGCCGTGCAAAGCACGCGCGTATCGCCAAATTCAACCAGAACAGATCCTTCCGCATGTTTTGTAAAGCCGCAGGTAAATTTGATGTCTCGTAGTTGATTCGGGTTGCGTCCGCTAGGTCTCATTATCTGTTCCGCTAAAATAAAACCGCACAGTATACCTGATCCGGGGATGAGGCGGGCTCGATTTTAAGGCATCGGAAACGGTTGTTAATTGCTGTCGGCAAGCGCCTGCTGCAACTCGGCGACCGATTGCGGGCGCTTTTCCGGGCGCAGTTCCATGGCCCAGTCTATGGCTTTCAGCAAAAATTGCGGAAATTTGCGTTTGAAGGCTTTAACGGCGGGCACGAGCGTATCCTGCCGCATCCGGTCGGGCGCCGGAATCAGCGGTTTATATTCAAGGCAGGCGCGCATGCTGGCACCTATGGCATAAATATCGGTCCATGGACCTAAAGGTGCGCTCAAATCATGCTGCTCTATAGGCGAGAAGCCTTTGGTCAATATCTTGCCTTGCTTGTTCAAGCGCCCATGCGGAAAGCTCTGGATGGCGCCGAAATCGAGCAGTAGCGCATCATGGCCGGGGCGCACGAGAATATTGGCGGGTTTGATGTCCATGTGGATAAGATGATGCGCATGAATATGGCTGACGCCGTCCAGCAGCGAATTGAAGACGGCCAGCAGGAATTCATCGGTAACCGGCAGGAGCTTGTTTTTGAGAATTTTATTGAGCGTGACGCCATAGTCATAAGTCATAACCATGTAAACCGTGGCGTTGGCCTGGAAAAAATTGATCACCTCGACGATATTGGGGTGTTTCAGTTTCGCCAGAACCTTGGCCTCCTCGAAAAACAAGGCCCGGCCGTGCCGGAACAGGGACTGGGTTTCATCGCTGTTGGCGACAACCATGTTGTTCCAGGTCCGGTGCGCCAGCTTGCGGGGCAAGTATTCCTTGATCGCAACCTGAACCTGATCCGCTGTCTGCCGGGCCAGATAGACCGAGCTGAATCCGCCATGCGCCAATTCCCGCTCGATCATATACTGGTCTATAATAGTGCCGGTTTGAAGGTAGTTCCACTGCTTCGGATAGGTGTCGGGATCGTAGTATTCGGCCATTGAAAAAAATTCTGTCGAGCTAAGACTCTACAAAGTATAGGTGAAAAATGATTAAAAGTATGACCGCTTTTGCCGGTAATGAAGCAGAAATCGGTAAGCTGACCCTCAGTTGCGAATTGCGTTCGGTCAATCACCGTTACTGCGATATCACCTTCAAGCTGCCGGATCGGTTGCGTTTTATCGAGTCCGATCTGCGCGCCATCATTGGAGCCAAGATTAAACGCGGCAAAGTGGAATGCATCATAAACAGCAAGAAACAGGCTAAAGACGGCCAGGAGTTACTCATTAACCGCGATGCCGTCGCGGCCCTGCTGGCGGCCGCCAGTGAAATCGAGCAACAGATGCTGGCCCCGCTGTCATTCTCGGCGCTGGATGTCCTGGCCTTCCCCGGCATACAGCAGGAGCCCGACAATGACAGGGAAGCGCTGAAGCGCGGCATCACGGCACTGGTCGACCAAACGCTGGACCAATTGCTTGAGGTCAGGGAGCGGGAGGGCGCCCAGTTGGGCGAACTGATCACGGAACGCTGCCTGAAAATGCAAGGCTTTGTGGCCTCGGCCGACAAACGCATGCCGGAAGTCCTGTTGAATCTGCGGAATAAGCTGAAAGACAGAATCACCGAGCTGTCCGCCGAGCCCGACTTCGACCGCCTGGAGCAGGAACTGGTGTTTCTGGCGCAAAAACTGGATATCTCTGAAGAACTGGACCGGCTGCAAACCCATATCGCCGAAGTGTTAAGAGTGCTCCTGCAAAAAGATCCGATCGGCAGGCGGCTGGATTTTCTGATGCAGGAATTGAATCGCGAGGCCAATACCCTGGGCTCCAAATCGGCCGATAAGGAAATGACCCAGATCGCCATCGAACTGAAAGTGCTGATCGAGCAGATGCGCGAACAGGTACAGAATATCGAGTAAAGCACCGCCGCTCCCAGACCTATTACCAACCGGCCCATCATCCTTAATTAAGACAAGACCTTATGAACCACGGCAAACTTTACATCATTGCTGCACCGTCCGGGGCCGGCAAAACCAGTCTGGTGAAACAGCTGGTCGCCGATCTCGACAGCCTGACCGTATCGATCTCTCATACGACGCGCCCGATGCGCCCCGGCGAAGCGCATGGCCGGGATTATTATTTTGTCTCTATCGCCGATTTCCAGGCCATGCTGGAACAGCAGGCCTTTCTTGAACATGCCCGGGTTTTCGATAATTTTTACGGCACCGCCAGGCAAACCGTGCAGGAAAACCTGAGCCAGGGCCTGGATGTGATCCTGGAAATCGACTGGCAGGGCGCCCAGCAGATCAAACAACTTCTGCCGGACAGCCAGTCCATTTTCATTCTGCCGCCTTCGACCGCCGTATTGCAGCAGCGCCTTAGAAACCGCGGCCAGGATGATGAGCAGATCATCGCCCGCCGCATGCGCGATGCCGTGGCCGAAATGAGCCATTATC
Source organism: Methylobacter marinus A45 (assembly GCF_000383855.1). Lineage (GTDB taxonomy): Bacteria > Pseudomonadota > Gammaproteobacteria > Methylococcales > Methylomonadaceae > Methylobacter > Methylobacter marinus. The sequence continues at coordinate 1,866,587 of NZ_KB912877.1, read as the reverse complement.
ACGAGTTTGATTATCTGGTGGTCAATGATGACTTTGAACAGGCGCTGGCGGCATTAAAAAGCATCCTGATCGCCAACCGCTTAACGAGGCAGCGGCAGCAGCATAAGCTGGCGCCGCTGTTAAAAGCGCTGCTTTCCCGATGAACCTGAAGGCAGGGTAGGTGCAGAGCTTGCAGATAATTGCAGGCCCTGCAGACGTCGCACAGGGCTCGCTTTAGTTGCAAATATGAAAAAACAGACTATTCCAATGAAAGCAGCGATTGGAAATTAGTAAATTTACGGTTAGATGACCTGCCGTAGTCGGCCAGAAGCGGATAGTGAGAGGTCGGTCATCTTTATGCTTGTTTGCGTGTGTAGAGAAGTGAATGGGCATTGGAATTTCATATCCGCCTATCTTTCGAGTCAGTACATATGGGTATTCGTACATATTGTGTACTTGAATCGAGATATGTACGGTTAATGGATATCGTGGATCAACGCCTATATTGCCTTGGCATGGAAATGCTGATTGGATGTGCAATAGAGTCGGTCTCCCAGGACACAAAGAAAGGCGCCTGCATGAACAAGACCAAGAAAATTCTCAACGATCCGAAGAACGTGGTTCCGGAACTCCTCGAAGGATTAGTTGACGCATACCATGGGCAGGTCAGAAAGTTGGACGGTGTGAATGCCGTTGTGAAGTCGAAGCTACCCAAGGACAAGGTCGGCCTATTGGTCGGCGGCGGCAGCGGACATGAACCCCTCTTCGCAGGTTTTATCGGCAGGAACATGGCCGACGGTGCCGCTTGCGGCAATGTGTTCGCGGCCCCGTCGCCGGACATCATTCTCAGCGCCACTAAAGCGCTGAACCAGGGGAAGGGGGTACTCTACCTCTACGGCAATTACGCTGGCGACAATATGAATTTCGACATGGCTGCTGAACTGGCTGCCGAGGAAGGCATTGCGACCCAAACCGTTCGGGTCTGGGACGATGTGGCCTCTGCTCCACTGGAGCGAATGGAAGACCGCCGAGGAATTGCCGGCGACCTGTTTGTCATCAAGATCGCAGGTGCCGTTTCGGCACAGGAAAACGACCTGCACGAGGTATCCCGCATTGCCAGCAAGGCTCGCGACAACACCCGATCCATGGGTATTGCCTTATCCGCCGGGTCGCTGCCGGAGACCGGCGAACCCACATTTGAACTTCCCGATGATGAAATCGAGATCGGTATGGGACTCCACGGTGAAGCAGGCGTGTCGCGGGAAAAGATGCTTACCGCCGATGCGCTGGTCGAGAAGATGATGCACAGGATTCTGTCCGACCTCCCGTTCGAAAGCGGCTATGAGGTCTGCCTGCTGATCAACAACCTGGGCGCGTCGACGATGATGGAGCTCTTGCTAGCGAATCGCAAGGCACAGCAGATTCTGAGGGACAAAGGGATCAGTGTTCACGACACGCTCATTGGTAGCTACTGCACGTCGCAAGAGATGGCGGGGTTCTCCATCACACTGATGAGACTGGACAATGAGCTCAAGTCCTACTACGACATGCCCGCGCAATCGCTTGCATTGGTGAAGGCTTGATCCCATGGCAATCTTGGAACTGAGCGCACAGGATGTCCGGAAGATGTTCCTGTATGTATCTCAGAGGATGGTGGAGAGCAAAGACCTTCTCACCCAAGCCGACAAGGCCATAGGCGACGGCGACCATGGGGTGGGCATGGCCAGGGGCTTCGGGGCGGTAGCGGAAAAACTGGAAGGACAATCTTTCAATACCGTAGGCGAATTGCTCAAGACCATTGGCACGACATTGCTCATGTCAGTGGGCGGCGCAGCGGGGGCGGTCTTCGGCACCTTTTTCAGCGGTGGAGCCAAGAACCTTGGAGACGCCCCATCGCTGGATTCCCGCGTCCTGTCGCACATGCTGCTTGATGGCCTGGAGGCGGTCAAGCAGCGTGGCGGGGCTAAGGTCGGCGACAAGACAATGGTGGATGCGCTCCAGTCTGCTGCAATGAAATCCGAAGACATGAGCTCAGCGCCGCTCTCCGAAAGCCTGTCGGCCGTTGCCGGTGCGGCGGAACAAGGCATGGAGAAAACCAAGGAGATGACGGCCTCTATCGGCAAGGCCAAAACGCTCGGCGAACGATCGCTGGGCCATGCCGACCCGGGCGCCATCTCGACATACTTGATTCTAAAATTCATGACGGAGTTCGTAACAGAAAGGGATGCCCCTCGATAAGCATACTCAGCAAAACCGTTCGACTTGGCCGATGGCGCACACCGTTTTGGAAAAGATGCTCACAGTGGTCTTCGACCCTACCCCGAGCTATGGCGTGCCGGCCGGGTTCGAACACATCCTGGGCCGAATTCGGTCTTTCGCGAATGACAAAGTTCGGCCAATATCGGATATTCATCATCCCGATTCCTTTGGTCAAGCACAACATCTATTGCCTCCCTCAAGACCATGCAATCAGTCATAGCCCAACAAGCACGATTAATCGACTAGAGAAAACCTCTGCCAGAATTTTAATATCTATGTAATTTTACTGATAGTCAGCATAGTGAAACTGGTGTCATGATCGCTACTGTCAGCAGACAATTACCCAAGCATGGGCAGACTTCTGATCCCATATGGCGGTTACTGTGACTTTGGATATATTTTTTAGACGACCTGTTACTTTTGAGCCGAGCATGGGACATTGATTTTGAAAACATTACCCTGTCTTGCGACAGATGCATCTGTTACTACTCCTCTATTTTCTCATCCACCGTATAGCCTATTAGCCCTTCAGCCTGACAGGCAAGTGTGTCCCCCTGTGAAGCGCTGGATCAGGCGATTGGCACTGCTGCTGGCCTGGGTGGTTATCTTAAGTCTTCCCGGTCTCATGAGCGCCGAATAGCAGCAACCGTACGTGTCGGTTCGAGGACCGACTTTTCGCCTTATGCCGATGTCGATGCGCAGGGCCGATCCGCCGGTTTCGCTGTTGAGCTGTTCGCTGCCGTTGCCGCAGTGATGGACATTCCGGTCACCTTTTATTCCGGCCGCCTGGATACCCTCTGGCAAAGCCTGAAGTCAGGTGAGATTGATGTCCTGCCGCTGGTGACACGCATGCCGTAACGCGAAGGCCAGGTGGCGTTTACTGAACCGCATACCATCGGCTACGATACCTTCTTCGTCCGCAAAGAAAGTGATCCTATCAAGTTTATCGAGCAGGCCCGCGCTCTGAACATCATCGTGGTGCGCTCAGATGCTGCCCATGAAGTGCTGGCCAGCCGCGGCTTTAATCAGCAACTGGTATTAGTCGATAACTTGGCGGACGGCTTTCGCCTGCTGGCCTCGGGGCAGCATGACGCCGTGCTGGCTCCGAAGCTACAAGGCAACGCGCTGATCCATAAGATCGGTCTGGATAAACTCGTCAACCCTGGCCCCTGCTCAAGGAATACCGGCGGGAGTTCTGCTTTGCCGTGCGCAAGAGCGACCCTGATCTCCGCGACCGCCTCGATCAGGGGCTGGCCATCGTCAAGGCCACTGGCGAGTACGATCGGCTCTACCGGAAATGGCTCGGTCTCTACGAAACGTCGACCTTTCCGGTTCGCTATGTGGCCTGGGGCGCATTAGCTGCTACCAGTCTGTTGGCACTGCTGGGCCTGTGGACCTGGCAGTTGCGCCGGCAAGTGGCGCTACACACCGCCGAAATGGCCCAAGCCTATACCGCCGTGCAGGCCTCCTACCTCGAGGATGGCCCGCGCTGGTTTCACGGAACGTACTCGCCGGACTTTGACGACGAAGGTCAAGTGCGTGGATTCGTGGGCCATGTGCTCGATATTACCGGCCAAAAGCGAGCCGAAGAGGCGCTGAAGGAGAACGACCGCCGCAAAGATGAATTCCTGGCCATGCTGGCCCACGAGCTGCGCAATCCGCTGGCGCCGATCGGCAATGCCGTGCACATCATGAAACGCTCGAGCCTGGACGAGACACGGCTGGCCTGGTGCAGCAACGTCATCGAGCGCCAAGTCGGGCGTCTGGTGCGACTGATCGACGACCTGCTCAATGTCTCGCGCATCAGCCGAGGCAAGATCGAGCTCAAGCAGGAGGCGCTTGACATCTCGACGATTGTGCAGCGGGCGGTCGAAACCAGCCAGCCGCTGATCGAGGCTCATCGACATGACTTCACGGTGCAGCTGCCGCCTGAATCGCGCTATGTGGAGGGCGATCTGGTGCGGCTATCGCAAGTCATCTCGAACCTGCTCAACAATGCCGCCAAGTATACTGATGCCGGTGGTTGTATCAGTCTGACTGTTGAGCCGGCGGACCATGAGTTTTTGATCCGGGTTCGTGACAACGGCCACGGCATTGAGCCTTCGGCACTGTCCAGTCTGTTTGAGCTGTTCTATCAAGTGGACCGCACGATCGACCGCTCGGAAGGCGGGCTGGGCATTGGTCTGGCGCTGGTTAAAATCCTGGTAGCCATGCACGGCGGTGAGGTTTGGGCCACCAGCGCAGGCCGTGGCCAGGCCAGCGCATTTATCATTCGCTTGCCTTGCTTGCTCCAATCAGCGCTCGACTCAGCTCCTCATCCAACAGATTTGAAGGCAAATGAGGCAGTGGCAGCAGCATAAGCTGGCGCCGCTGTTAAAAGCGCTGCTTTCCCGATGAACCGGGAGACAGGGTAGGTGCAGAGCCCTGCAGATATAAATTGCAGGCCCTGCAGACGTCGCCCAGGACTCGCTTTAGTTGCAAATGCCCTGGTTCCCACGGTCCTCCGTGTGAACCCATACGGAAGCTGGGAACTCCCCATAAAGGGTCAGTTTTTGTCCTTTTCCATCAGTCAGACAAAGACGCCGCAACTGGCCGCGGGAAGTCCATTGGCGGCTGCCCGCTAGGTTGCAAGCACCCAGCGGCGGGTCTTGCCTTCCCGTTCGAAGCCAACGGAGGCGTATACCTTGGAATGCCCCCAATGCCGTGCACCAGCGGAAACCGGGGCAGCCCGGGTTTCCTGTTCGAGGCGCTGTCCATACGTATATCGTCCCAAGGGCGATATGCGGCAATCAGGCATTGAGGCTGTTAACCGAACCAGCCTCTTTCCCGCCGGTTATGAAAAGAACCGCTCTGACCCGACACCCATTGCCGCGTTAGGGTTGATAACCATCGGACAGTGTTTTCAGAAATGTCACAATCGCATCTTCCTGGTCTTCTGTGAGATGCAGGTTACCCAATTCCCTTATATTCACGTTCTCGGGCACCTCAGATGCCGGCCAGCAGTTCTGAGCCAGCGCATCCGCTTCTGTAGTGAACGGATCGGCACAGACAGGCTTGACGTCCCGCGTGTTGTAGAAATGGACAATCCCCTTCAAGCTCTTGAAATAACCATTATGCCCATAGGCCTTGACAAACCCTTCATGCGGCCGCTTGTCGACGTTACGCAGCGTGGGCACCTTCTGTTTGCCATCGTTCGCTGCTGCAAATTGCTGGTAATCTTCCCGGCTCGCCAGGAATCCTCCTAAACCGAGGTCGATCCAGCTGTCCCCCAAGGGGTTGAAATCCGTCTGGGTGTAGAAGGGGTTCTCGGGATTCCGGGGCACGCCCAGATTTTCATAGGTAAAGTCGGTGAATAAAGGCGGCTCACCGTTGGGCCCCCGATCCAGAACATGGCAGTTCGCACACCTACCTTTAGTTTTGAACAGGATCAGGCCTTTCCTCTCCTCCCTGGTTAGTCTGGCCAGACCCTTAAGGTAATAATCGTATTTCGAGGTAAAGGCATTGGATTCGGGCGATGCCTCGAAGGCAGCGATGGAGCGCGCGATGTTGTCAAAGGCGGCAGCCACCTTGTCCGGGTCGCAGACATCCGGTCCCCACACTTGCTGAAAGAGGTCGGCATAAGAACTGCCACAAACCTCTGAAACGACATCGGCTGACGCGGACAAAGCCTGTTCCAAAGGGTTTAGGAATGGACCTTGTGCCTGGTCGGCGGCGGGGTTTCCCAGTTTTTCGCCAGTGGCGCGACCGTCCCAGAAGTTGCCGCCGATGAAGAGCGCTTCCCTCCTTTCCATCATATAATGCAGGGTCGGGCTGAATGTCGCATAAGCCGAGCTAGGCGGTTTACGGTTGCCGAAGCGCCCTGGTATGGACCCTTCATACACTCCCCCCGTTGCGTTAATAGCCGCGTCAGGTCCGGTCCAGCCAACCTCGGGCGAGTGGCACGCGGCACACGCTTGATTGGCGTTGAAGGACAGGTTCGGATCAAAAAAGATGTCTTTGCCCAACTGCTCGATTGGTGTCAACGCCTGCGCTGCCCCTGTTGCGGTGGTCAGACAAAGGGCTGTCGCATAAATGATGGCCGTCTTACGCATGGCACATTTCTCCTGTATTGAGATTGATAGATAGTTGAGAGTACTTGAGGTTACGGGAACAATGTTCCGAGCGTAACCGTGATTCACGTGGCGAAAGCCAAAAGCACTTTGTGACAAATGCCTAAATCATAGTCGATGCATGATGCCTCCTTTAGTCAATCTAACATTCAAAATAAGCGGCAGTGAAAAGCGACATGACGAAGGCGCCGCTTTTCACTGACCGAGTTGATGGCATAGCTAGCTCTTGTTAAGTTACAGACACGTTTTGCACTAAGATTTTCCCATTGATGCTGATGAAACGAAGAAACGCTATGTGCTCTTGGGCTTTGTATACTTTTGTTTCCAGAAGACGGCAGCAACCGTTTCTTTTCTATACACTGCAACGAACTCTCTTTCCGAAAAGTTACCAAGTTTGGCTTGGTATTCCTTGCGCTGAGCTGCTAGATTCTCTTTTGTGACAATTGCCTTTAATTGCTCGGTAAAATCCCTAACGTGCCGTTCGTGGTCGATGTCGGTCGAGGCTTGCATAAGGTTGTCCATTATGGGATTGGCAATTGCCAAGATTTCCGCTTCCGACCTCTCAAGCCAGTTCATGACGTGTCCTTTTGATAGCTAACGTCTTAAATCAGTCGACTCCAAAAGCGGCGTACCGGGCGCGAAAAAGACCACTGAACCCGCGCCGCTTTCGCGGGTCGCCTGGAGCCGATGGTTAGCCCGGATATTTCATGAAACCACAGAGAACACGAAGAACACGAAGAAAATCATGGTGTTATCATTTATCACCGATAACTTCATAAGCTCATCATGAAATATTTCTAAGTATTTGAATTGAAAAGCCTTCGTGTACTTCGTGTCCTTCGTGGTGAAATATTCAGGTTAGCCATCATTTTCGCCCCGGTATTATTTTAGGACAGTGATTGGCGAAAATCGGGCGGCCCAGAGTGCCAATCGGTAATGGTCATTTCCTTCAAGCCCATCCCCGCTGAGCTCGCCTAGTAGTCAGTCCATTTAATTATGGCGGTTAAATTGTAGGTGCGAATTTATTTATGCCCTTCAGGGTATTCGCACTATGAATACTCTGCAAACTTTAATCGTCAGAACAAGAATGACTGAGTACTAGCCGAAAATCCAAAAGTGACTGTATCTTCCATGATAACCAGATTTTAGGCAATAAACTCAGGAATATTTCATCGGTTTCTATCCGCCTCTCTTATGATGGTCTGCAATGCGACACTAACCGGGCAACCAAGAAGCGGCACGAAAAGGCCGGTAAGGCCGGTAAGGCTTATTCATGCTTCCGGTGAAAACTTTTTTTGCTGCTGAACCTTTCTGAAACATCCTCAATCACTTCCAGATGAGCGCGCCTGCGGTCCGCGAGGCGTCTGTCACTGGCCGGCTGTCGCGTGTCGGTTCTGCGGTCGTTGCGCCAGTTTCGATATTGAAATTCATTGACGGCGGTATGCTTGCCCTTGAATAGCTTCCGGTTGAGTTTTTTTACGACTTTCATTGCCACGGCATCCGGCACGACTCGTACCAGGGCATGGAATTCAAGGGTATTGAACCGGGTATCTCTTTGTCCCTTAATCCGAATGGATTCTATTCTGCCGCTTCTGCTGAAAAAACCGCCTTTGATAATCGGCCGGATAAAATCTTCTATTTCCTTCTTTCTGGTATTGGCCGGTATGTTTTTTAAAATAATGATCATTACCTGAATTTCTTATTATTGGGTAGATACTGTCTGGCATCCGGTATGTGTCGCAATTACCGATATCTGCACGTGCGGGCCGGGTTGATAAAACCGGCCCGCACGCAACTTTTAACAGCAGATAATAACGTTCAGTTTGTTCAATCACAAGATGCCGATAGCCAGGCTTGTCGGTTTGCCTGTACTACTGCCTAGATAGTGCCGCTATCGATGACCGGCGTCACCCGGTAATGGATACCCGAGCCGGAAAACTCCTGCCTTAACTGTTCCAGCAAGACCGGCAGTCCCTGCGCGGGCATATACAGTTGAAAGCGGATTTTTTTCTGCCGGCCCGTGACCTGCTCAAGCAGCGACAGGCCCTCGTTTTTATGGTCATGCGAGTTGACAATGTAACTGCTGAAGCCGTGTTCCGACTCCAGTACCAGCAAGTTATCGACAACCGCCTCTTCCAGGCCGGGCGGCACATTCAGGGTCACCAGGTATTCTTTATCGTTGCTCATGGTTTGACTCCATCGGCCATTGGCTCTGTCTCAGCGCGCGGCTCAGGCGACTGACCGAACAATTTAAACAAAATAGGCAGCAGAAACAGCGTCAGGAACGTGGACGAGACCAGTCCGCCGATCACGACGATGGCCAGCGGACGCTGAATCTCGGAGCCCGGGCCGGTCGCGAACAGCAGCGGAATCAGGCCGAAGGCCGCGATGCTGGCCGTCATCAGCACGGGCCGCAAGCGCCGCATGGAGCCGACGACCACGACCTGCGCCATGGCCATGCCGGTCGTGCGCAGCTGGTTGAAATAGCTGACCATGACCACGCCGTTCAGCACCGCGATGCCAAGCAGGGCGATAAAGCCGACCGAGGCCGGCACCGACAGGTATTCGCCCGACAGCCACAGCGCGAACACGCCGCCGATCATGGCCAGCGGAATGTTCGACAGGACCAGCGTGGCCTGGCGCACCGAGCCGAAGGTCGAAAACAGCAGCAGAAAGATCAGGCCCAGCGACACCGGGATCACGAGGGACAGCGTCGCGGCCGCGCGCTGCTGATTCTCGAACTGGCCGCCGAATTCGACGAAATAGCCGGTCGGCAGATCGACCTTGTCCCTGACGGTCTGACGCGCTTCGTCGACAAAACCGACCAGGTCACGGTCCAGCACGTTGCTGCTGATCACGACGAAACGCTGGCCGTGCTCGCGTTCCACCGACACCACGCCCTCGACTTTCTCCAGGCGCGCGACGGTCGTGATCGGCACATGGCCGCCGTCGGGCAACGTTATCTGCAGGTTTTCAAAGCTGGCCGTATCGCTGCCGCCGCGGACAATCAGCGGCGTGCGCCTGATGCCTTCCTGCACGATGCCCAGTTTCAGTCCCTCGATCTGCGCGCGCAATAGTCTCTCGATGCCGTCGCTGTCCAGGCCCAGGCGGCCGGCCGCCGTTTTGTCGATCGTCAGCTGCAGAAACTGCATGCCCTCGTTCTGCTTCGTGAACACATCGCTGGCGCCTTTGATGTTTCTCAGGACGCCGGCGATCTGCGCCGCTTTCTCGTTCAGCACATCCAGATCTGTGCCGAACAGCTTGACCGCGACATCGCCGCGCGTGCCGGTCAGCATTTCCGATACGCGCATCTCGATCGGCTGCGTGAACTTGAAGGCGATGCCCGGCGTGGTGCCCATGACCTGCCGGATTTCCTCGATCAGTTGCTCCTTGCTGTCCATGCGCCATTCATCCTTGGGCTTCAGGATCAGGAAGGTATCGGTATCGTTCAGGCTCATCGGGTCCAGGCCCAGCTCATCGGTGCCGACGCGCGAGACCGCATCGGTGATTTCCGGAATGTTCCGAAGCAGATTTTTCTGCACCTGCAGGTCCAGCGCCACCGATTGCTCCAGCGTGATCGACGGCAGTTTTTCCAGCTGTACGATAATGTCGCCTTCATCCATGGTCGGCATGAAGGTGCTGCCGATCTGCGTGAAGGCCGCCGCCGTGGCGATCAGCAAGACGCCGGCACCGATAAAGACTTTTTTACTGTTCGAAAAGCCCCACAGCAAGGCCGGCTGATACAGCTTCAGCAACTGCCGGGGCAGCCAGGGTTCCTCGTGGGACACTTGCTTCAGCAGATAGGAAGCCAGCACCGGAATCACCGACAGGGACAGCAGCAATGAGCCGCCGAGCGCGAACACGATGGTCAGCGCCACCGGCGTGAACAGCTTGCCTTCCAGCCCCTGCAGGGTCAGCAGCGGCAGGAATACGATGATGATGATCAGGATGCCCGAGGTCACGGGCACGGCCACTTCGCGTGTGGCGCGGTAGATTACGTGCAGGCGCGGCAGGCGCCGGGCTTTTTCCGCGTGCGCCATGTGCGTGATGATGTTTTCGACCACGACCACGGCCGCATCGACGAGCATGCCGATGGCGATGGCCAATCCGCCGAGGCTCATCAGGTTGGCCGACATGCCCATCTGCTGCATCAGGATGAAGGTCACGAGCGCCGCCAGCGGCAGGATCAGGGCGACGGTCAGCGCGGCGCGCAGGTTGCCCAGAAACAGGATCAGCAGAATCACGACCAGCACGATCGCTTCCTGCAAGGCATGCTGAACCGTGTCGACGGCCTTGTCGACCAGATTGCCGCGGTTATAGAACACCTTGGCCTCGACGCCGGGCGGAAAACCGGCTTTCAGTTCGTCCATTTTTGCCTGTATGCCCTCGATGGTCTGGCGCGCATTGGCGCCGCGCAGGCTCAGCACCAGGCCGGTGACGGCTTCACCCTTGCCGTTCTTGCTGACCGCGCCGTAGCGGGTCAGGGCGCCGATCCTGATGTCGGCGACATCGCTGACCTTGATCGGCGCGCCGTCCTTGTTATCGACGACGATGGCCGCGACGTCGTCCAGGGTTTTGATGCGGCCTTCGGCGCGCACGATCAGCGCTTCCTCGCCCTCGGTCAGGCGCCCCGCGCCGTCGTTGCGGTTATTGCTTTGCAGCGACTCCACCAGCTGGTCGATAGTGATGCCGCGCGCGGCCAGGCGCATATTGTCCGGCACCACCTCAAAGCTTCTGACCAGCCCGCCCAGCGAATTGACATCGGCCACGCCGGGCACGGTGCGCACGGCCGGGCGAATGACCCAGTCCAGCAGCGTGCGCCGCTCCGTCAGGCTGAGGTCGCCGCCTTCGATCGTAAACATGAACATTTCGCCGAGCGGCGTCGTCATCGGCGCAATGCCGCCTTCCACGCCCTCGGGCAGGTCGCCCCACATCGTGTTCAGGCGCTCGGCGATCTGCTGGCGCGCCCAGTAAATGTCGGTGCCCTCCTCGAAATCGATGGTGATATCGGTCAGCGCGTACTTGGCGATCGAGCGCAGCATGGTCTGGTGCGGAATGCCCAACAGTTCGACTTCGATCGGCGCGGTAATGCGCGCTTCGACCTCTTCCGGCGTCATGCCGGCTGCTTTCACGATGACCTTGACCTGAGTCGGCGAGACTTCCGGAAAGGCATCGATCGGAATGTTTTTAAACGCGTAATAGCCGCCGCCCGCCAGCAGCGCTATGACCAACAGCATCAGTATGCGCTGGCTCAGCGCAAAACGAATCAGACCGCCCATTATTCATCGCCCCCGAGTTCCAGCCAATTGGCTTTCAGCGCGGCCGCGCCCGTGACGGCGATGGCCTCGGCGCCGGTCAACTCGCCGGTAATGATGGAATCGGTAGCCTGTCTGCCCATGACTTTGACCGGTTTGACCATAAAACCCTGGTCCGTGCGGATAAAGATATAAGCATGGCCTTCGTGTTGGGCGACAGCCGAGTTCGGGACCTTGAATGCCTTCTTGTCGCTGCCCTGGATAATCCGCGTGTTGACTTTCTGTCCGGCGCGCACGGCGGCCGGCATGCTTTTGATGACGGCCCGGGCCAGCACCGTCTGGTTCTGTGGATTGACGCTCTGGCCGAGCAGGCTGATGGGCGCCGTGACATCGGTATTGTCGATCACCACCTGATCGCCGATATTGATATCCCCCAGGCGCTCCTGCGGGATGTTGATTTCCAGCCAGAGTTCGCTCAAGTCGGCGATGCGGTACAGCGGCGCCAGATTGTCTATGCGCTGGCCGGCCGCGGCCATGCGCTCGAGCACGACGCCCGACATCGGCGCGCGCACCGTCAGCCGGCTGCTCAGGCGCTGGGTCTTGGCCAGGCGCTCGATTTCCGCAGCCGACAGGCCGGCTATTTCCAGCAACTGCCGGGCTTCGTGCGCTTCGTTCAGGTAAATATTGTATTGGCTGCGCGTCTCCTGCGAACGCCGGCCGGAAATCACGCCTTCTTCCAGCAGTTTTTTGTCGCGGTTATAAACCGCCCGGCCCAGCTCCAGCTCATTGACGGCCTTGAGATATTGCTGCTGCAGGGCCAGCAGGTCCGGGCTGTTGATCTCGGCCAATACCTGGCCTTTCTCGACCTTATCGCCGACGGCCGCATGCAGTTTCGTGATCAGGCCGGCCTGGGCGGTGCTGACGACATGCTCGTGCGTCGGCGGGATCGCGACTTTCGCAGGCGCATGCAGGACCGGCACCTGGCTGGCGGGCTCGGGCTTGCCCAGTTTCACGCCCAGATTGTCGATGTATTCCGGGGTTATCTGAATGACATGGTCAGCCGCCTGGACGCCGGCGCAGGCGATGCTCAGCAGTAATAATAAAATGATGTTCATGGGGTGACTCCGACGGCTTGGTTGTACAGCGCCTTATCGCGCTCCAGTATGACTGATCGCTCTTTGGCATTCAGAAGGGCCTGCTGGGTTCTGGACTGGATTTTCAGTAAATCGATCAGGTTGATTTCACCCAGCGAAAAGCTCAGTTCGGTCATTTTTAAATGCTCCTCGGCCGCCTGCTTCAATTGCTCGGCGATGGCCAGCTCGGCCCGGTTGACTTCCAGGTTGTGTTCGGCTTCGTGGTGGGCCCGCTCGAGATCCCTGATGAGTTGCTCGCGTTCGGCAATCAGTTTGTTCAGCGCGACGTTGGCGGCGGCTATCTGCGGCGCCAGATGCGCGCTGCCGCCGAATGGCACGGACACGGCGATGTTGAAGCTTTCGGTCTTATTACTGCGTTCGTCACCGTGATCGGTGTTGATGCCGACCGAAACATCGGACTGGCCCGAGCCTACGGCCTTGATGGCAGTGACTTCGGCCTGCTTGCGCGCGATCTGGCTGTTAACCGCGGCCAGGGCAGGATGGTTCTGCTGGACTTCCGTTACGTCCGCCAGGGTTTCGCGGTAATTGCCCGGCACTTTCGTCATCTGGGTGATGCTGGCATAGCGTTTGCGCGCATGCATGACTTCGGCCTCGGCCTGGGTCAGTCGCGAGCGCTGTTGCAGCAGCTCGGTTTGCGCCAGCAGCAGATCGGCGCGCGGCAGATCGCCCAGCTCGACGCGGCGCTCAACCTTGGCCAGCAGTTGTTCGGACAGATTGACCTGGGCCTGAGCCTGGTCGTAGCGGATTTGCTGCAGTTCCATATCCCACAGGGCGGCCCTGACCAGGCCCGCCACGCGTAATTTAACCGCGGCCGACTGCATCCGCGCGCTGCTTTCGGCCTGTTTCGCGACGGCCTGCTCGGCATCGCGCTGGCCGAAGTTCCACAGCGGCGCGGTAATACTGGCATCGCCATAATGCAGGGTGCCGCTGGTGGCTTCCTGGAAGAACAGGCCGATGCTGGGCGCGCCGGCCAGCCAGCTGTCACCACGCTGTCCGAGTGCGGCGGATTCTTCTTCCAGCGCTTTTAGCCAGGCGTTGTCAGGGTATTGTTCCAGCGTTAACTCGATGGTCTGGCTCAGACTCAAACCGGCATCGACTTCGATCGGATCGAAATGGGCGACAACAGGAATGGCATCCGCAAAGCTCAGCGAGGTGGCCAGCGCATAAGCCGGCAGACACCTTCTGATAAGGCGAAGGGCAAACATAGTAAAGCTCCGGTGCGGTTTAATACCGCTTATCAGTTTTTAGAAAATAAGGAACAAGTTCCGTGGTGGAACTTAAAAAACAACGGAGATTAACGGGCAGGTGGCGCGCGGGGCGAGAGCGAGGGAATGAGCAGCCGGCAGACAAACGGCTGGGTTTGCGGGGAAAAATTCGTATCGAACGGGGAGATCGGCGCATTGAACAGGCCTATCTCGTGATGCAAGTAAGGACTTTGGTCGGCATCCGTATCGGCATGCGTCGGGTTGAGCCTGATGCCGGTATCGACACTGAACAGCATCACCTCGGCACCGGCGGTATAGGAGACCGCCTCTAGCCCCAGACCGGCGTTTTTGGCGCCATACGCTTCCAGGCCGGGGACATGCAGGCCCAGGTCGGGGATTTTCTCGCCGGCATGCGCATGCACCAACGGTGCAATCAATTGCAACATCGCCAGGAAGACAACAATATGGAAGCGTAGGGCCGACAACATCCGGTAATGCTATGCCATTAAAAAAAAATTAACAACTTGTAATTTGCCCATTCACCCTCATATCCATAAAACCTCTATTGACATCCCTCCTAAAAACTCATGAATAGATACACCGGCGTAATAGCCACTTTATTGATCGGCCTGTCCTTGTCGCTAGGCGGCATTTCCGATGCCGAGGCCAAACGCTTCGGCGGCGGCAGTTCCTTCGGCGGCCGGTCCTCGTTCAGCCAGCCTTACAAGCGCGCTGTCGCGCCGCCGGCCCGCTCGTCCAATCAGCAGCAACAGCAGCAAGCCGCGCAGCAAAACCAGACCGCCCGCCCGGGCACGGCTAACCGCGGCGGCCTGATGGGCATGCTGGGCGGTCTGGCGCTGGGCGGTTTGCTGGGCTCATTGCTGGCCGGCGGCGCTTTCCAGGGCATCAACCTTATCGATATTCTGGTGCTTGGCGGCCTGGTGTTCCTGCTTTACAAACTGTTTGCGGCCAGGAAGACAGGCACCCGGCCGCAATCACCCAATGGCTATGACGACAGCGCGGCAGCCTATACGCCGCAGTCCGGTTCATCGAACCCGGCCGGATTCGATACCGATATTCTGTTTAATAAAGACAAGCCAGGCGCTGAAACGGCTTCGCAAGATGCCTACTTCGGCCAGGACATCGCCGTTCCGGCCGGTTTCGACACCCCGGCGTTCCTGGCCGGCGCCAAAACCGCCTTCAAGGCGCTGCAAAAAGCCTGGGATGAGCGTGACCTGGCCGAAATCAGAGGCCTGACAACCGACAAGGTATTCGCCGAAATACAGGACCAGCTTAAAGCCTCCCGCGAGGAAAACCGCACCGACGTCCTGAAACTGGAAGCGGAACTGTTGGAAGTGCGTGAAATCGGCACCGAACTGCAGGCGGTCGTCCTGTTCGATGCCATCATGCGAGAAAACGATAATGTCCATGCCGATCAGGTCCGCGAAGTCTGGCATTTCGTCAAGCCCAAAAACAGCATACAGCCTACCTGGTATCTGGACGGCATTCAGCAATTGGAAGATTGATTGCTGGGGTCGGCCAAGTCGTTGATAGCGCTCTGGCGGGGTTGCTGAACCCGGCATTTCAAGGCCGACCAAGCTCCGTAGGTCGGGTTTACCCTAAAGGGCATAAAAGCGCAGCGTAACCCGACACTTTCGCTAACCCGACCTACGATTACGGTTTCGTTGTGCTGGTGCTGTTTATTCATGACCTACACCTTCGAGATCAATGCCATCTCGCCCCCAATCGGGCGGATATATGCCTGCTTCAACATAACGGCGAAAACTGGAATACGGCCAATCGATTGGCGATGACGCCAATCGATGTTTGACCGGATTGTAATGGATGTAATCGACATGGCGCTGAAAATCGGTTTCGTCACGTATCACATGCTCCCAATAACGGTGTTGCCAAACCGCCTGTTCGCCTCGCGATTGGCGAGAGGCGTTGCGGTATTGCCGCAACGCCGGATCGCAATGTTTGGTAAACCCGGTTTTGATCAATCTCCAACGGGTAGCGTAATCGCTGTCGCCGGACGGCAATGTCCAAAGGCAATGTAAATGATCCGGCATTACTACCATCGCGTCGATCTCGAACGGGCGGGATTTGCGTACATTGCGAAATGCGTCGCGCAGGACTTCGACCATTGCTGCATTGTTAAACACCGGCCTGCGTTTTTCCGTGACTACGGTAAAGAAATAACTCCCTCCTGGGATGAATACGCGTCGGTATTGCATGATTATTGTCCGGTTACACTATCGCTAAAATTATTCATTGCAAATCAGCTCCGTAGGTCGGGTTAGCGCAGCGTAACCCGACACTTTCGTGCCCCGATGCGTCTACTTGGCTCCGACCTGTCGGGTTACGCCAAAGGCTAACCCGACCTACAGTCTTTGGCTCAGAATTCATAACCCAGTCCTCCCATCTTCGATTGGATCGAGGTGACGGGATTGCGCCCGTCACCTCTGCCACACCACCGGACATACGGTTTTCCGCATCCGGCGGTTGGAATCAACGGCTAAGCCGCTCAAGGTTTTGCTCCTTGTCGATACATCTTACGTTGTAAACGCCCTGTTATTGCACTCGCCACACCCTGCCTCTCTGCTTGTTCGTGTCCTACGGTCGTGCTTTTGCTACACGCTTCTTTCAGGCTGGCCTCGCGACTTCCCCCTTGCGCTTCACCACGGTTGTCGTTATTACTTCCGGTTATCTCTTTTCAGATAACAAGTTTTAGCCCATGCCGGGCACACTATTCGCACGCCATGAATACTCTGCAAATTTACTCGTCAGAACAAGGCCGATTAAGTGCTGGATTCTGGTATATAAGGTTGGCATGTAAAGCAAAAATCATTGCGCTTGTATGCCCCATTTTGTTTCAAGATAGTCATGCCGCGTATCGAAGATGCGTTTCAATTTATCGCCGATCAATAGGGCATGTAGCAATTCGCCCAGCCAGCCATAGGGCATGGCGTAAAAGACAATATCTTCCACGACAATGCCGTCAGGGCATTCGTTTAAACACACTTCATGGCTCCAGAATTCAAATGGCCCAATGCGTTGCTGATAAATGAAACGCAACGGCTTCTGGCAATGGCTGATTTCCGACAACCAGGACATTCGAATGCCCCATACTGCTTTCATTTGATAGCTGATCATCAAGCCGGCATAAATTTCGTCGGGCACTGGCGAAGTAATGTCGACATGAAAAAAATCGGGTGTGATGTCGTTGAGAAAATGCGGCGAAGAAAAGAATTCCCAGGCTTGCTTGCGGGTCATGCCTAGCGTTTGTCTACGGTAGAGTTGATAAATTTTCACAGTGTTATTGAGGATGAATGTGATGTCGCAATCTACCATAATTGCGCAAGGTTTTTACGCTTCGCTTCTGCCTTTTATTGGCCATTGACACTCAAGGCTCTGCTAAGAACGGAGTGCACTTGTTCGCTCGTGGCGACAGTGCATCCTATGGCTCTGTCCGAGACGTCGAGTAGCACGGGTGTAGATCTATATCGTCTTGGGCTGAACCTCTTTGGACCCAAGATGTTTAAGATGGATTTGATAATTGTGCTTGAAATCGGGTTCGGATGATGCTGTCATTATGGCGTAACCTTATGATTCGTCGCGGAATGCTCCCTCGCAGTGAAGGCTTGAGGTTACATTTTATAAACAATCGGGCGATAAGATTTTTTCTCCGCGTAGCGGCTTCGTCCAGTCAAATCCGTGATCACCGGGCTTGTTCAACAACCGGTTCAGATTGTGGTTCGCTTTGCTCACACAATCTAACCTTATTCGTTATGTTGCCGGCATGTAAAAGACGCTGTGTTCCCAGTATTTCTTGGGTAGCTTGTCAGCGGACAGCCACCCCATGCGCTTGAGATACCTTGCGATAAACCAGTTTAGCGAGCCGTGCCCAACGAACAATACAGTGCCGTGAGTTGAAGCCAAATTGGCGAGTTGCTCGGCGCAGTTGTGTGCTCTTGCCTTGGCCGATTTGAACGACTCTGCGTTGGCTGAATATCCGAGCGCCCAGGCAAGCCGAAAAAACACCAACCACGCCTGCAACGAGAGGGTTGGGAAACGCCACGCAGCGTGAGGCATATCCATTTCTCGGAACATGTGGGAATAGGCTCCTATACGCTCAACCCCAAGGGCATTAGCAGATTCCAAAGAGCGTGGAAGGTTACTGCACACAGTAAAAGCACATCGGCTGGCTTGCGCAACAGCTTCTTGCGTGGGCAGGCACTCGGTATCGATACCGGCAGCGTTGTATTGTTCAACCCAAACGCCAAACTCTGCCGCATTCAATCGGTGGCGTGTGTCGATCTTGGGTTTGCCATGTCGCATCAGGACGATTTGCAACGGAGGTCTCCTGAAACATAACGCAAAGCTAAAGGGCGCGCAGTGAAGCGGAGCGTCCCTTTGAGCGACGTGTTATCAGGGAAGTTCTTGAAATTCATAACTAGACGCCTCAATGCTTAATATATCGCCTGTTTGCATTTCAATTCGAAAATTATTTTCTTCAAACCGAACTGCGTTAATACAGGATGACTCCCCCCATGGAGCATAATGAGAGATTTCGATATTTGTAACGCCGTAAAAAATAAGCTCGCACGGTTTGGCCTTTAATTTCGGATTTAAGAATACATCTAACGTTAATACTACCTGCTTTTGATTCCAACAAATCCGAATCTCTTGCACGATTGCGTCGTGAAGTGGAAGTGTACCTATATCACTCGTTACGCTGTTCATTTCGCCTTATAACGCAAAGCTAAAGGGCGCGCAGCGAAGCGGAGCGTCCATTTGAGCGCCGGGTTATGCAATTGGTTGCGGAGGACTTGAATAGCCAGCAGAGTCATATCCATCATTAATTTCATTAATGATATGTTGAATAGTCCATTCCAACTCATCTTGATTGCACCAATATTCATTAATTTCACCATAATGAGTAAATTTTGATTTATTGAACCCATGTTCAATATCGTTATACCAAACAACAGAATTGCCAATTAAACCAACGACCCAAAATCCATTGCCTTCGTTACCCCAAGGATTTTGTTTCCATTTTTCAGGAATAATGCGAATGACTTCCCATAGTCGCTTTTGGGGAAGTGACATTCTTTTCCAAGCTGAATTTATTTCATCCCATATTTCAGCCTCTGTCATTGGTTGCCATTCCATTATTCTATGCTGCGTAACGTAAAGCTAACCGGGCGCGGCACGGAAAGCTGGAACAAAACCGCATTATGACCGCGCTCCGGTTGAGCGCCATGTTAGAGCTTAAAGTAAAGTTCATCATCATTTTTTCCTTCTGGACGAAAAATGGCAACATGCCCGGATAGGCCAAGAATTAGCCAACCTCCATACGACGAAGCTTGTTCATAAGCTTCTTTGAGACTATTAAACGTCGTACCAAAGGTTCCATTGCTCGAATAAAGAACCGCTGCGGTACGCCATTCTTTTCCATCGAGAGACTTTGTGGTTTTTGATAAATCAATTTCAGAACCAAGCTTGTGATCTAAAGCCTCCAAGAATTTCTTTCTATTCTTGCTGCTTCCGACGAAGCCTGTATAGCGCGCCTGTTTCTCCTTAACAACAACGCGTTGTATAAATACATTTACGAGTTCTGCGGCATCCATTTTTAAGCTCTAACGCAAACGTAATGGGCTGGTTTGGAGCGTCAGCGGAAAACCAGTCCCAATTGACGCGTTTGTTGGACGAAGCCGCTAACGCGGAGAAGAACCCTGACGCCTGATTGTTTATAAAATGTAACCTCAAGCCCTCACTGCGAGGGAGCATTCCACGACGAATCATGAGGTTACGCCATAATGACAGCATCATCTGAAGCCAATTTCAAGCACAATTATCAAAGCCATCTTAAACACCTTAAGCTCAAAGGGCTCCAGCCCAAGACGATCGAGGCCTACGCCCGTGCCATTCGGCGTATCGGCCAGTATTTCGATGAGCAAATTACTGAGCTGTCCGAACCGCAATTGACCGACTATTTCTCCGATTTGCTGGAATCGCATTCCTGGAGTTCCGTCAAGCTGGACCTCTACGGTCTTAAATTCTTCTACGCCCATGTGCTGCATAAGCCCTGGGTCAATATCGGTCTGATCAAACCGCCACGGGCCCAACGCTTGCCGGATATCGTCACGGTAGAGGAAGCCCAGCGTTTGTTCCTGGCCACCCACACCCTCAGTTACCGGGTTTTCTATTTCACCGTCTACAGCCTTGGGCTGCGTCTGGGCGAAGGTTTGCGCTTGGAGGTGGACGATATCGACGCCGAACACCAGCGCGTGCACATCCGCGATGCCAAAGGCAATAAAGACCGGTTGGTGCCGTTGCCGGAGGCAACGTTGTCCCTGTTACGCCGCTTCTGGCAGGTCCATCGTAACCCGGTGTTGTTGTTTCCTAATCGTCAAGGTGGGCTCAAGGGCGCATGCCGGGCAACGACACCGCTGGATCGCGGCGGCGTGCAAGCAACGCTGCGCAAGGTGGCGCAAGACTGTGGTCTAAAAAAAAGATTACGCCACACAGTTTACGTCACAGCTATGCCACGCATCTGATCGAAGCCGGTGTCGCCTAAAGCGCCTACTGTTGGCGATCTGCTGGAAGTGCAGAAGATCCTCGGTCACCATTCGATTCTTACCACCGCCCGCTATACCCACCTGACCTCCGGTACGAACCAGAACGCCAACCAGACGATCAATGCTCTGATGAATGGTTTTGCCATTGACTGGAGGACGGTCAAATGATCCTGCTCTCATCGATCATCGCAACCTTTGAAGCCGAATTTCTCGCGCGCTATCAAGACAGACTATTGCCCAGCCAGCGCCAGGCACTGGCCGCTATGGAACAGTGCCACACTTCGCTAAGTCCTGTGATGTTGGCGCAATGCGACGACTGCTCCCAGCAAGTCTACGTCCCGCATTCCTGCGGCCATCGCAACTGTCCCCACTGCCAGTCTCATGAATCGCAACAATGGCTGGAAAGGCAATTGCAAAAGCAAGTACCCGCCGAGTATTTTTTGTTAACCTTCACCTTGCCCGAAGAATTCAGAACGCTGGCCTGGCAACAGCAGCGCACGCTGTATGACTTGATGATCCGCTGTAGCTGGGAGACCGTCAAAACCTTCACACAAAACGACCCGAAGCTCCAGGGAAACGCCGGCGCCATCACGGTACTGCACACCCATTCACGCCGTCTCGATTATCACCCGCATGTGCATCTGGTGATGCCGGCGGCCGCCATCGATAGGGACAAACGGCTCTGGCGGACCAAAAAAGGCAAACACAACCACAAAACCTATCTCTTCAGTCATAAAGCACTGGCCAAAGTCTTTCGCGCTAAAATGCTCGAGGCGATTACACAAGCAGGACTGGCTCTGCCCGACCGTTACGACCCACAGGGAGGTGGGGAGTGCAGAAACCGCAGGGAGCGGGTTTCTGTCCCCGGAAAAATGGGGCGTCGACGTCAAGTCCGTCGGTCGTGGCGACAAAGCCCTGGTCTATCTCGGCCGCTATCTGTATAAAGGCGTCATCCAGGAAAAGAATATTATCGCCTGCCGGGACGGCCAAGTGACTTTCCGTTACCGGGACAGCAAAACCCAGCGATGGCAGACCCGCACCTTACCGGGTGTCGAATTCCTAGGGCTGATTCTCCGCCATGTCCTGCCCAAGGGCTTCAGGCGCACTCGCAACTTCGGTTTTTTGCACCCCAACAGCAAACGGCTAATCGGCTTATTGCAATACTTGCTCGGCCTTAATCCAAATCAGGCCATCGTTCGCATTGGAAACGCCGATGCCAACCGGCTCATGAAAAACCGGACACGACAAGTTATGTAAGCTCAGCATTCACCCCCGGCCAAGCCTGAAGTGGTCTTTTTGCGCCGAGGGTTTCGCTCGTCCTAAATCCGGGGCATAATGCGTCTACAAGCATCCAATTCCGGAGGATGGGCCGCAGGCGACCCTTCCAGCTTATCTTTGAGCCTTAGCGCGTTAAACAAGCCTCCACCACCCTCAAACTCCGAAAAGATATTTTCTTATATAAAGTCAGCTCTGCGACCACCGGGCTTGTCCAACAAACGGTTCAGATGGTGGCTTCGCGCGCGGCGCTCGCACCATCTAACCTTATTCGTTAGGCAGGATGCGTGATTGCAAGACCCCGCGTTTCTTGAAAACGGGGCAAGCTTCAGCTTGCCCCGCATAGTATTAGTCTTTTTTTCTTTTTTCATCACCAGATTTTTGTGAAGGCGTGCGATCATCACCTTTATTGGTTCGGTGATCGTGACCACCAGAGTTTTTGTTATTTCCGTACTCTATGACGCCGGACTTGCCATCAGATGACTTTGATCCACCACCAAACAGGCCATCGAAAATCCCCATGTTTCTCTCCTCATTTAATGTTCCGTGCTCACAATTAAAAGACTAAGCGCCTGAGCACGTTGACGCCTAACGTTCAAAATCACCGGCCTGCGCGGCTTTTCGCGCAGGTCCGGTGCATTGTAGGGTTAGCCATTTTCGTTATGGACGTGAAAGAACTTTGCCAGCGAAGTACTCAGGGCTGCAATGTAGGCTGAATCCTCTTCTGAAGCGACAAGCGCGGAGAGTTCCAATCCGATAGGAGTCAAGGCGTAGTTGTGGAGTTTCACGCCGCCGCGCTTCGCCCGAAGGTTTAATTGCGTAGAGTCAAAATAGAAAGACAATTCTTGCTCTCGCGGGAACTCTCCCAAAACTAATTCATCTTCATACATAAGCCCTATTCGTGCCAAATTCATGCGGTCAAGAAATGGTAAACCGAACTTATTGATCTCGATCTTTGGGGTTTCAGAAAGACTGAGCCAACTGTGGCGGAAAGCCCCATGGAGAATGGTTTTTCGACCTTCCTCTGGCGTAAAAGAGCACGCCAGTTTGCAGGCGGCCTGAAATGAGTTCGCCTCTCGGCGAGTCATTTTTCGCAACACCTCTAGCGCTCTCGGCGAAAACGTTCCGGGTATTCCAACTTCCAATGCCAGAACCCTCGACCATAGAGCTTGCATCTCAGCTCCGGAAACGCTTTGTGCATGCTCAAAGAAATTGCTAAGCCAGTCCTGGTCGACTTCCTCGGTAGTTGGCGCTGGTTGAGGCTGGGCTAATGCCCCTTCAATGATTCTCTCGATATTTAGTTGTTGTTGGAGGGCTCTATGTTGTAGTCGGGCTTCCAATCGAGCCTCTAGTGCTTGTTTCCCCTCTGCGTGAATCATGTTCGCTTCTGACTTCGCCCTTGCAAGCTCCAGGGTGTTTCGAGTCTTCGCATCAGTTTTGGCGGCTTCGAGCATAGTCAGGCGGTAAGCCTCAGCGTCTGCGTCGCGTCGTATTCCATAAGGGCGGTAAACCGCCCCCAATGCACGCTCGACAGCGGCAATCAGTTTATCTGTACCTTTTCCGAGACCTAGTAAGTCATCCATAGTAACTGCGCAAGAAATGTGATTAGGAAATAGCTAACGTTTCGAGCTAAGCACCGCTTCTCTGTGAGCTTTAAAGTATCAACAGTTCTTTTGGTCATCTTAACTCTTTAAAAAATAATCAAGCTCTGATGAAGCGTGTGCTTGAGCGAGCTTTAGGCCGAAATAGCCCCTTAACGTCGAATGGCACAGAAGCGAGTGGCGCAGTCGAAAAACTTCTATTGCGAAGCGGCGGTTGCCAGTGCATAACTTTAGTTATGCACTGGCAACCGCCGCTTCGCTATGTAACATGTTTTTGAGACTTTGTCACCGTGCACTGTTGACCTTCTATCCTAAGGAAGGTGCCTATTTTGGCTTAATTATTAAGTAGACACCTTTTCAGGTGTATATAAAATTTAAATTGCAGGTGTATAACGCCACTCTCGCAATCCGTTAGGTATGATTTTATAGTCATCGCTCTATTGATAGCAACCTTATTTATGCAAACTGGAAAGACACCGCCAAAACTCCTTGATCAAGTCTGCGAACCTATACGCGTTAAGTACTTTACCTTTACTGGATAATGTCGTGCGTGTTAAGCAGCCGCAACGTTTACAAAATGTGTTGATGCGCGCAGAGGAGGAGGTCTTGTTGGTACGGTGAGCGGCTCCATGGTTTGATGGCAAATCTCATGTACAGCATGGGCATGCGTTTAATGGAGTGTATGCGTCAAGAAGATTGGGGATTGTAACCCCGGTTTCAAGATCTCTTCAGCGCCTGAGCTAATTGGCTATAAAAACATTGCGGACGACAGCATGGACCTCCCGCAGTATTTTCGCTTGCATGGAATAATGATAACGACATTATCAAACGTTCGGGCCGGTTTACAAATCTTATCCGCGTGAGGCAGGTTTCCACCGGTTCAGCGCTTGGTGTTGTCTTTATATCCCGATGTGCCGGTGATGGATTTGCTGTGGCTGGACTGATTGGAAAGTATCACTGGGAATCAACCACGAAGAATACAAAAAACTTCATGCTCTCTGAGTTCTTCGTGGTGTATTAATCGATCTGCTGAACGCCGCCTCAGCCCTGTTCCAGTTCAAGGCGCTTGACCGCCTGTCTTACCAATTCGCTCAGCTCACTGCCGCCTTCGCGGTAGTACTGGATGATTTCCTTGCGCATGCGCGGATCCCAGAATTTGCGCAGGTGATCGAAAACGCCGTCCACGGCGGCTTCCTTGTCGGGATCGGAATTGAAGAAGTGGCCAATGTCATTGGCCATTTTTATCAGTCTGGCTGTGTGATGCATGGTTATTTCAATAAGGTAGGGTAAGTCGTATGGGTTAAGCGTTCGGCATGGCTGTAGACGACATGCTGGTCGTCGCGTGAAAAGCCGACCAGCGTCAGGCCGGTGTCTTCGGCCAGGCGGATCGCGAGGCCGGTCGGAGCGGAGATGGCAGCCAGCAGCGTGATGCCGACGGTCGCGGCCTTCTGGACCAGTTCATAGCTGGCGCGGCTGGTCATGATCAGAAAGCCGTCGGCCGGGTTCTTGCCGGCACGCAGCAGCAGTCCGATCAGTTTGTCCAGCGCGTTATGGCGGCCGACATCCTCGCGCACGTGCTGTATGCCCTGGCCCGGCACGACCCAGGCGGCGGCATGGACTGCACCCGTGAGCTGGTTCAATGTCTGCCAATCGCGAAGCTGGGCCAGTGCATTGCAAAGCTCCGTTGCCGGCACGGTCAGGCTGCCGTGCACGGGGCCGGTAGGGCGTATGGCCTGATCGAGATTGCTGGCGCCGCATAGGCCGCAGCCGGTGCGGCCGGTCAGGTTGCGGCCCTTGTCGGCCAGGCAGCGGAAGCGCTGTTCGGTGATCCGGATGCGCACTTCGATGCCGTTGGAACGCTGGTACACGCGCGTGGCCAGCACTTCATCCGCCCGCTGCACGATGCCCTCGGTGATGCTGAAACCGAGGGCAAAGTCTTCCAGATTGGTCGGCGTCGCCAGCATCACGACATGCGGCAGGCCGTTGTAGACCAGCGACACCGGGGCTTCCTCGGCAACGTAATCCAGCTGTCGCGAATAACTATTGCCCTGCCAGCGTTCAACGGTATTTTGTTGATAACTGGGCCATCCCAGTTCCAGGTTTAAAGGCAATGTCTGCATGGTCTTGTTCCCGTTACGAGTGCAGGCTGGCCTGATCCAGCAGGTGCAGCTGTTCTTCCGTAAAGTCATGGTAGCGGCGCTGCCATTCCGAAGACTGGCTGACTTTGGCGACCTGTACCGCCGTGACCTTGTACTCGGGGCAGTTGGTTGCCCAGTCCGAATTGTCGGTGGTGATGACGTTGGCGCCCGATTCCGGGAAGTGGAAGGTCGTATAGACGACGCCCGGCTGGACGCGGTCCGTGATCAGAGCCCGCAGTACCGTCTCGCCGGCACGGCTTTTGATGCCGACCCAGTCGCCGTCTTTAATGCCGCGGTCTTCGGCGTCATGCGGATGGATTTCCAGGCGGTCTTCGGCATGCCAGGCGACGTTGTCGGTGCGACGCGTCTGCGCGCCGACATTGTATTGCGACAGGATGCGTCCGGTGGTCAGAATCAGCGGGAACTGCCGGTTCGTGCGTTCCTGGGTCTGCACGTATTCGGTCACCATGAACCGCCCCTTGCCGCGCAGGAATTCCTGCTCGTGCATGGTTGGAGTGCCTTCCGGCGCTTCGTCGTTGCACGGCCATTGCACGCTGCCTACTTGGTCGATTTTCTCGTAACTGACGCCGGCGAAGCTGGGCGTGAGCCTTGCGATTTCGTCCATGATTTCGGACGGATGGCTGTAGTTCATCGGATAGCCCATGGCATTGGCCAGCAGCTGCGTGACCTGCCAGTCCTGATAGCCGCCCAGCGGCGCCATGACCTGACGCACGGGCGAGATCCGGCGTTCGGCATTGGTGAATGTGCCGCTCTTTTCCAGGAAGGACGAGCCGGGCAAGAACACGTGCGCGAACTTGGCCGTTTCGTTCAGGAACAGATCCTGCACGATCACGCATTCCATCGCGCGCAGGGCCGCGTGCACGTGCTGAATGTCCGGGTCCGATTGCGCGATGTCCTCGCCTTCGACGTACAAGCCCTTGAAGCTGCCGTCCAGCGCCGCATCGAACATGTTCGGAATACGCAGGCCCGGTTCGGATTCCAGCGCAACGCCCCAGTTTTGTTCAAACAGCTGCCGCGTGGCCGCGTCGGAGACATGGCGGTAGCCGGGAAATTCATGCGGGAATGAACCCATATCGCACGAGCCCTGGACGTTGTTCTGGCCGCGCAGCGGGTTGACGCCGACGCCGATGCGTCCCAGATTGCCCGTCGCCATGGCCAGGTTGGCGATGCCGATAACCATGGTCGAGCCCTGGCTGTGTTCGGTGACGCCCAGGCCGTAATAGATCGCGCCGTTGCGGGCTTTGGCATACAGTCTGGCCGCAGCCCGGACCTCGGCGGCCGGTACGCCGGTAATGGCTTCGGACGCTTCGGGCGAATTGCGCTCTTCGGCGGCAAAACTTTTCCATTTGCCGAAGGAGACGACGTCGCAACGTTCCTGCACAAACGCTTCATCAACCAGACCTTCAGTAACAACGACATGGCCCAAGGCGTTGATCAGCGCCACGTTGGTGCTGGGGCGCAGTTTCAGGTGGTGGCTGGCCTTGACATGCGGAGTCTTGACCAGATCGATCTCGCGCGGGTCGGCCACGATCAGTCTGGCGCCCTGGCGCAGGCGTTTTTTCATCTGCGAGCCGAACACGGGATGGCCGTCGGTCGGATTGGCGCCGATGACCATGATGACGTCGGCGTGCATGACCGAATCGAAGTTCTGCGTGCCGGACGATTCGCCGAAGGTTTGCTTCAGGCCGTAACCGGTCGGGGAATGGCACACGCGCGCGCAGGTATCGACGTTGTTGTTGCCGAAGCCGGCACGTATCAGTTTTTGTACCAGATAGGTCTCTTCATTCGTGCAGCGTGATGAGGTAATGCCGCCGACTGAGTCCTTGCCATAGCTGCCCTGTATGCGTTTCAGTTCGGAGGCGGCGTAGTCGATCGCCTCTTCCCAGCTGACTTCCTGCCAGGGGTCCTTGATGCTCTTGCGGATCATGGGTTTGGTAATGCGGTCCTTGTGGGTCGCATAACCGAACGCGAAGCGGCCCTTGACGCAGGAATGGCCGTGGTTGGCCTTGCCGTCCTTGTCGGGGACCATGCGGATGACCTGGTCGCCCCGCATCTCGGCCCGGAACGAGCAGCCGACGCCGCAGTAAGCGCAGGTCGTGACCACGGCGTGTTCGGGCTGGCCGTGCTCGATGACCGATTTTTCCATCAGCGTCGCGGTCGGGCAGGCCTGTACGCAGGCGCCGCAGGAGACGCATTCGGAATCCATGAAGGCCTGATTCTGGCTCGGCGAGACTTTGCTGTCGAAGCCGCGGCCGTCCAGGGTCAAGGCGAAAGTACCTTGGGTTTCCTCGCAAGCCCTGACGCAGCGCGAGCAGACGATACATTTGCTGGGATCGAAGCTGAAGTAAGGATTGCTGTCGTCCTTTTCGGCATTCAGGTGCGTCTTGACCGGCTCGTAGCGCACTTCGCGCAGGCCCACGGCCCCGGCCATGTCCTGCAGTTCGCAGTCGCCGTTCGAGGAACAGGTCAGGCAGTCCAGCGGGTGATCGGAGATATACAGCTCCATGATGCCGCGGCGCACTTCGGCCAGTTTGGCGTTCTGCGTGGTGATTTTCATGCCGTCGGCACAGGGCGTCGTGCACGAGGCCGGATAGCCGCGGCCGCCTTCCACCTGGACCAGGCACAGACGGCAGGAACCGAACGGCTCCAGGCTGTCGGTCGCGCACAGCTTGGGAATTTCAATACCGATAGAGGCGGCGGCATGCATGACCGAGGTGCCGGCCGGCACAGTGGCCTTGAAACCGTCGATTTCCAGCGTGACCAGCTGGTCTGACGGGCTGGCTGGCGTGCCAAAATCTTTTTCGAATTTAGACATAGTCGTCTCCTTAAATGGGTTAGGCCGCGTTCGCTTTATCTTGAGCCCCGAAATCCTCGGGGAAATGATTCAGCGCGCTCAGTACCGGATAAGGTGTCATTCCTCCCAACGCGCAGAGAGAGCCGTTCAGCAGCGTATCGCACAGATCGCGCAGCAGCGGAATATTCTTGTTGAGGTTGTCACCCTTGATGATGGCGTCCATGACCTCCGTGCCGCGTGTGGAACCGATGCGGCACGGCGTGCATTTGCCGCAGGATTCGATCGCGCAGAACTCCATGCTGTAGCGGGCCATTTCAGCTATGTTGACCGTATCGTCAAACGCGACGATGCCGCCGTGGCCCAGGACGGCCCAGATGGCCGAGAACGCTTCGTAATCGAGCGGTGTATCGAATTGTGATTCAGGCATGTAGGAGCCTAAAGGCCCGCCGACCTGCACGGCCCGGATCGGGCGTCCCGACGCCGAGCCGCCGCCGAAGTCGTACAGCAGTTCGCGCAGGGTCAGGCCGAAGGCGCTTTCGACGAGTCCCGGGCGCTTGATGTTGCCCGACAGCTGGATCGGCAGCGTGCCGCGCGAGCGGCCCATGCCGAAGTCGCGGTAATAGTCGCCGCCCTTGTCCAGGATGATGGGCACGGAAGCCAGCGAGATGACATTGTTCACGACAGTCGGCTTGCCGAACAGGCCGCTGATGGCCGGCAGTGGCGGCTTGAAGCGCACCAGACCGCGTTTGCCCTCCAGGCTTTCCATCAAGGACGTTTCCTCGCCGCAGACATAGGCGCCCGCGCCTATGCGCACTTCCAGATGGAAGGCGTGGCCGCTGCCCAGAAT
Source organism: Methylobacter marinus A45 (assembly GCF_000383855.1). Taxonomy (GTDB): domain Bacteria; phylum Pseudomonadota; class Gammaproteobacteria; order Methylococcales; family Methylomonadaceae; genus Methylobacter; species Methylobacter marinus. The sequence continues at coordinate 1,837,366 of NZ_KB912877.1, read as the reverse complement.
GTTGTCGCCGAGGTAGCCGGCTTCATAGGCGGCCGCGATGGCCGCGTTCAGCATTTTTTCCGCGTGCGGGTATTCGACGCGCAGATAGATGTAGCCTTGCGTCGCGCCGACGCCGAGACCGGCGATCGTCATGCCTTCGACCAGCACGAACGGGTCGCCTTCCATGATCATGCGGTCAGAGAAAGTGCCTGAGTCGCCCTCGTCGGCATTGCAGATGATGTATTTCTGGTCGGCCGGCGTATTCAGCACCGTGTTCCATTTGATGCCGGTCGGGAATGCCGCGCCGCCGCGGCCGCGCAGGCCGGAATCGGTGACGTGCTTGACGATGTCGGCGCTGTTCATGGCCAGCGCGTTCTTCAGGCCGCGGTAGCCGTCGTGTTTGATATAGTCGTCCAGGCTGATCGGGTCGGTGATGCCGACGCGCGCGAAAGTCAGGCGCTGTTGGCGCTTGAAATAGTCCATTTCTTCCGTGAGGCCGAGATGCAGCGCATGCGCGCCGCCGTTCAGGAAATCGGCTTCAAAAAGTCCTTCGACGTCGTTTTTCTGAACCGGGCCGTAAGCAACGCGGCCTGCTGGCGTTGCGACTTCAATCATCGGTTCCAGCCAGTATAGGCCACGCGAGCCGTTGCGCACGATATCGATTTCGAGCCCCCGGTTTCGGGCTTGTTCTGAAATGGCGGCAGCGACCTGGTCGGCACCCATGGCAACGGCGCAGGAATCATTCGGAACGTAGACAGTGATGCTCATAAGGAAGCCTCCAGTTCGTTGACGATGGCGTCGAAACGCTCTTCAGTGACACGGCCGTAAACGGCGTCATCGATTTGCAGGGACGGCGAACGGGCGCACAGGCCGAGACAATACACGGGTTCCAGGGAAAACTTCCCATCGGCCGTGGTTTCATGATAGTCGATGCCGAGCCTGTTTTTGATATGGCTCTCCAGTTGCTTGCTGCCCATGGCCTGACAGGATTCGGCGCGGCAGACGTGCAGCGTGTGTTTGCCGGGCGGCGTGTCGCGGAAGTAATGATAAAAGCTGATGACGCCATGCACTTCGGCGCGGGAAAGATTCAAGGCCCTGGCAATGTCCGGAATGCTGTCGGCGGGAATGTAACCAATCGTGTCCTGCACGCTGTGCAGAATCGGTAAAAGCGCTCCGGGCTTGTCTTTTAAAGAGGCGATAGCGTTCCGTACCGCTTCTTGTCTACCGTTAAGGTCTGTCATGTTGGTCTCGCTGTGTTGCTCTTTCGTCTCGGAATAAGGATGGCGAAGAATAGCATATTTTAAATAGGCATGTAAAAAACACATAAATATAACAAATTATGCAAAATTATTGTGGTTTTATGGCTTGTGTGTCCTGCGGGGAATCAGGGGGATACTCCAGCGTCCGGATCATGGCGTTTGTAGGGTGCGCATCGCGTACCTTCCTAGAAACTCAGTACGTATGGAGATTATGACAGGTACGCAATGCGTACCAGACTGTGAAAGAATTAGTGAAAAGCGTCATAAAAAGCCTTATTCACCACGAAGATCACGAAGGACACGAAGAAAAAATAAAATTAATCAATAACTTAAAACTTCGTGTGCTTCGTGTCCTTCGTGGTTAAATCTTTTAAATTGAATACTTTCACAGTCTCGTACCCTACGGTTCTTGCGATGGCGTAAAAACCGGCTTCTGGCTAGGGATATGGAAGGAATGCCGATAGATTATGAAAATAAAACATAATTATGCATAATTATTTGATTTTCAGCCCTTATCAGCTGAATTGCACGGTGCCGGCAACCTCGTTATATTGTTTCATCAATTTGTAACAAACAACCTGGAGGATAAACGCTTGCCTGAAATGATGACGGTGCATGAAGTCGCGGAGTATTTAAGAATCAAGGAGCGCAAGATTTACGATTTGGTTGCGCAAAAGCAGATACCGTGCACGCGGGTCATGGGAAAATGGCTGTTCCCCAGGCATTTGATCGATTTGTGGTTGATGCAGAACAGCGAATCGACCTTGAATGCGCATTATGTCCAACAGGTGCCGGAAGTCGTGGTCGGCAGCCATGATCCCTTGCTGGAATGGGCCTTGCGCGAAAGCCGCCATCCATTGGCCGTGCAGGCCACCGGCAGCCTGGAAGGCTTGAGCCGCTTTGGCCTGGGCGAAGCGATCCTGTGCGGCATGCATGTGCTGGATGTGGACAGCGGCCAATACAATGTGCCGCTGATCAAGTCGACGTTAAAGAGTCAGGATATCGTCGTGATCGAATGGGCATGGCGGCAGCAGGGATTGGTGGTCGCGCCGGGCAATCCGTTGGCTGTAGGTTCTCTGGCCGACCTGGCCGGCAAGAAGGCGCGGCTGATAGACCGCCAGGAAGGCGCCGGCAGCCGGGTGCTGCTGGATTATCTGCTGGCCGGCGGAAAGATTGATCGATCGGATCTTAACATTGTCAACAAGCTAGCCCGGACCGAGCTCGATGTCGGGCTTACCATTGCCGGCGGCAAGGCCGATGCAGGTATTGCCGTGGCTTCGGTCGCCAGGCAATTGCATCTGGACTTTATTCCGCTGGCGACCGAGCGTTTCGATCTGGTCATGCGTCGGCGAGATTATTTCGAGCCGCCGATCCAGGCGCTGTTTACGTTGAGCCGCTCCGCCGCTTTTATCGAGAAGGCCGAGGAATTGGGCGGTTACGATATCCAGGGTCTGGGCAACATCATTTTCAACAGGTGATGCATTCAAATTTATAGGGCATGAAGTCGCGTATAGCGAACGGTTTTCGCCCGTCTGGAATTTAACAAGTTATTAGGACCGAACCATGAGCCAAAGAAAATTATCGTTACAGGAGCAGCTGTTAAAATCGGGCCTGACGACCGACGCGAAGGCTAAACAGATTCGCTCGGATAAACGCAAACAGCAGCGGCAAAATAACGCCGAAGGCGACAATGAGGCCAGACGCCTGGCGCAGAAAGCCAGGGAAGAGCAGGCCGCCCGCGACCGCGAACTCAGCCAGCTGAAGAAAGAACAGGCGGAGCAAAAAGAGATCGCCGCCCAGATCAGGCAGCTGATCGACCAGAACCGACGGGAGCAGGCCGATGTCGACGACGGCATTGCTTACAAATTCAGCGACGACAACAAGGTCAAGACCGTGTATGTTTCGGAAGCCATGCGCGACCAGATCAGCAGCGGCCGCCTGGCGATCGTGAAATGCGAGCAGCGGTACGAGATCGTGCCGACCGATGTCGCGCTGAAAATAAAGGCGCGTGATGAGCGCTGCGTGCTGTTGCTGAATGATCAGCAACAGGCTGAAGAGAAAATCGATGACGCCTATGCGGCTTACCAGGTGCCTGATGATTTGATCTGGTAACGCGCGGTTTAAAAGGCATAGACCAACCGCCAGGTGCCGGACCAGTCGGGCCACGCAAAAAGCCGCTAATTAAAATCGGGTAAGACAAACTGTCGTTGGAAATTCAGCCGAAGCTGCTGCAGGACGTGGAGCGCGCTTATATCCGCCATGTACTGGAGGCAACCGGCGGCAATAAGATCCAGACCGCCAGACTGTTGGGCGTGGATCGCAGCACCCTGTACCGAAAGCTGGGGTAGCGGCGCAGGCTTATCCGCGGGGCCTGGGCTCAGAGCATCGCCAGGCGTTTCAGCAAGCGATGAAAATTGCCGCGATCCAGCCCAAGCGACCGCGCGGCGGCGGCCCTGTTGCCCTGGTGCCGGGCGATCTGCTGCCGGATAAGCTGGCGCTGGAACTCATCAACGGCGTCTTTGAAATCCAGGGGGATTGAAACAGTCGCCGCGGCATCCGATGCCGCGCCGTCCTGTACGGCGCCCGGCTCGGCCTGCGCATGCGGGGCTATGTCCAGATAGGCGGCGGAAATCGTGACGATGCCCGATTGGCGATTGCCCCGGGTCGAGGCCTTGAGGGCGGCGCGGCTCAGCAAATGCTCCAGTTCGCGGACGTTGCCGGGCCAGTGGTACTCCTGCAGGGCTTTTTTAGCGCCCGAGTCCAGGCGCAGCTTCTTAACGTCCAGGTGTTGCTGGTTTTTTTCCAGGAAGGCGCCGGCCAGCAATAAAACGTCTTTTTCCCTGTCCCGCAGGGGCGGAACATGCATGGGGTAAACGGCCAGGCGGTGGTAAAGATCGGAGCGGAACTGGCCGCTGGCGACTTCCTGCCGCAAGTTGCGGTTGGTCGCGGCGATGATCCGGACATCGACCTTGATCTGCCGATCGCTGCCGACGCGCTGTATGTCGCCGTTTTGCAGGGTGCGCAGCAGTTTCGCCTGGATTGAAAGCGGCAGTTCGCCGATCTCGTCGAGAAAAATCGTGCCGCCGTCGGCCAGCTCGAACTTGCCGGCCCGGTCGCTGACGGCGCCGGAAAACGCGCCCTTGCTGTGGCCGAACAGTTCACTCTCGGCAATGCTCTCGGGCAGCGCCGCGCAGTTGACGTACACCATGACCTGGTCGGCGCGCGCCGATTCGAGATGAATGCGCTGGGCCACCAGCTCCTTGCCCACTCCGGTCTCGCCCAGAATCAGCACCGCCAGTTCCGAGGGTGCGACGGTGGAGATTTCATTGCGCAAGGCCTGCATGCATTCGCTCTCGCCGATCAGGCCGTGATCGGCGTTTTTCTTGATCAGGGTCCGGGTGGCATAGCTGACCCGCTGCTCCAGGGACGAGATCAGGCCGGCGGCCTTGACCGATGCGGCGGTCAGGCTGATGAAGGCGCTGAATTGCAGCGGGTCGATGCCGTCGAACGTGCCCGCGCCCAGCGCATCCAAGGTCAGGACGCCCCAGGGTTCGCCGTCGATAAACAACGTTACCCCCATGCAGTCATGTACCAGCAGCCGGGCATCCTCCGCCTCGATCAGCCCGTCGTAGGGGTCGGGCAGATCGGAATCGGCGGCAAAGCGCACGGCTCGGTCGGATGCCAGAATGCGCGCCAGCCGCGGATGCTCGTCAATGGCGAAACGCCGTCCCAGCGTGTCTTCCGATAATCCGCTGACCGCCAGAGGCACCAGCTGGCGGCCTTCCAGTCTGAGCAATGCCGAGGCATCGCACGGAAAAGTCTGGCGCAAATGCTGCAGCAGGCGCCGGTAACGCTGCTCCGATGGCATGTGGGAGGAAAGGTCCGCGACTACTGAAATCAGCGAGGTAAAAAAGTTAGGGGTCGTCATAATGATAACCTGGTTGTTAAGTAGACAACTTTAACGCGATGTTAACAGGACAACTATACCTCGAAATGGGCTACAAAGTGTAAGGTTTTAAAGCGCTGGCGCAGCTTGGCATGGTCCGTGCAAAACCCGGTTCGAACCTTTTTCAAACAACCCAAGGAGAACGTCCGATGTTTTGTTACCAATGCGAACAGACCTACCGCTCTGAAACCGGAAGCGGCTGTGCTTCCACCAAAGGCATGTGCGGCAAGGATGCCACTACCTCCGACCTGCAGGATTTGCTGATTTACGGCGTCAAGGGCATCGCCCAGTACGCCAAGCGCGCCCGCGCCCTGAACGCGCCCGATAACGAAGCCGGCGGCTTCATGCTGTACGCGTTGTTCACGACGCTGACCAACGTCAATTTCAATGCTACCCGCTTCTCGGTTCTGTTGCAGCAGACCGCCTCGATCCGCGATCGGGTCAAGGCGCGCTATGAAGCGGCTGCGCTGGCGGCGGGCAAACTGCCTGAAAGCCTCGCCGGCCCCGCCGCCTGGCAGCCCGCGGCCGACACGGAGGGACTGCTCAAACAGGCCGCCGGCGTGGGCATCAATGCCGGGATCGAGCAGGTCGGCGCCGACATCATCGGCCTGCGTTCGCTGGTGCTTTATGGCCTGAAAGGCGTCTGCGCCTATGCGCACCATGCCCACGTGCTGGGCAAGGAAAGCGAGGACGTGTACGCCGGGGTCGAGGATGCCTTGGATTTCCTCAGCTCGGACCCTGACGACATGGACGCCTTGCTCAATCAATGTCTGGCCCTGGGCTTTCTTAACCTGTCCGTGATGGAATTGCTGGATGCGGCCAACACCGGCGCTTTCGGCGCGCAGCAGCCGACCGACGTGCGCGTGACCCCGGTCCCGGGCAAGGCCATTCTGGTGTCCGGCCACGACCTGGGCGATCTGGCGGCGCTGCTGGAGCAGACCCGGGATACCGGCATCAACATCTACACGCACGGCGAAATGCTGCCCGCGCATGCCTACCCCAAACTCAAGGCCTATCCGCATCTGGCGGGCAATTACGGCGGCGCCTGGCAGGACCAGCAGAAAGACTTCGCCAATTTCCCCGGCCCCATCCTGATGACGTCTAACTGCATCATCGAGCCGCAGCCCCAGTACCGCCAGCGCATCTTCACCGCCGGCCCGGTCGGCTGGCCCGGCGTGCGCCATATCAGCGACGGGAACTTCGCGCCCGTGATCCAGGCGGCCAGGGCGCTGCCCGGCTTCAAAGACGAAGCCGGGGCCGAGAAAACCATCACCATCGGTTTCGGCCGCGATGCCGTGCTGGGCGTCGCGGACCAGGTCATCGACGCGGTGAAGTCCGGCGCCATCCGCCATTTCTTCCTGATCGGAGGCTGCGACGGCGCGGCGCCCGGCCGCAACTACTACACCGAGTTCGCCGAAAAGGCACCCTCCGATACCGTCCTGCTGACGCTGGGTTGCAATAAATACCGGTTCAACCAGCACGACTTCGGCGACATAGGCGGCATCCCGCGCCTGCTCGACATGGGGCAGTGCAACGACAGCTATTCCGCCATCAAGGTGGCCGCCGCATTGGCCGATGCCTTCGGCTGCGAGGTGAACGACCTGCCATTGTCGCTGATCGTCTCCTGGTTCGAACAAAAGGCCGCCGCCGTGCTGTTGACCCTGCTGGCGCTGGGCATCCGCAACATTCGCCTCGGCCCCACCTTGCCGGCGTTCCTGACCCCGAACCTGGTGCAGGCGCTGGTGGACAAGTACGGGCTCCAGCCCATCACCACAGCCCAGGCCGATATCGACGCCGCGCTGGCGCCGAAAGCCGCCTGAATGCGCATGCGGGCCGGGGGCTTTGCGCTCCCGGCCTTATCAGCCTCACATGGAGCCTAACAAAATATGAGCACTCACACTATTGAACTCACGACCCGGGACGGAGAGCAGCTGCGTTTCGAATGCGGCGCCGAGCAGAGCCTGCTGGACGCGGCCGCCGGCGCGCACATCGTGCTGCCTTCCCAGTGCCGTCAGGGCAATTGCGGCGCCTGCTACGCCGACGCCACGCGCGGCGATTACATTCTGGGCGAGCACAATCCCGCCGCGCTGCCGGCCGGCGAGGCGGAAAAAGGCGGCATCCTGCTGTGCCGCACCTTTCCGCTCAGCGACCTGAGCGTCTCCCTGCCTTTCGACCATGACCGCATCCTGCTCGGCGACATCCGGCGCCGAAACGCGGCTATCGTCATCATCGATTCAGTCGGTGAAAACACCGTGCGCCTGGAACTCAGCCTGGAGCCTGACGAAGACGGCGGCAACGCGGCCGAATTCGAGCCCGGCCAGTTCGTGGAACTGGAAGTGCCGGAGCAGGGGATCAAGCGCGCCTACTCGCTTTCCAACACGGGCAATTGGGAGGGGCGGCTGGAATTTTTGATCCGCCTCCAGCCCGGCGGACTTTTTTCCACCTGGCTGCGGGAGCAGGCCCAGGCCGGCCAGACGTTGCTCGTGCACGGCCCTCAGGGCGCCTTCGGCCTGTGCGAAAACGGTCTCAGGCCGCGCTGGTTCGTGGCCGGCGGCACCGGGCTGGCGCCCATGCTGTCCATGCTCAGGCGTATGGCCGAGTTTCAGGAACCGCACCCGGCCCGGCTTTATTTCGGCGTCAACCGGACCGAGGAACTGTTCTGTCTGACGGAACTGGAAGCGCTGAAGGCCGAATTGCCCCAGCTCCAGGTGATTGTATGCGTGTGGAAGCCGGATCAGGACTGGCAAGGCTTTTGCGGCACGCCCGTCGATGCGCTGGCCCGGGATCTGGCCGACTTGCAGGTGCAGCCTGACATTTACCTGTGCGGGCCGCCGGCCCTGATCGACGCCGCCGAAGCGGCGGCCCGCTCTCAAGGCGTGCCGATCGAGCAGGTGTACAGCGAAAGGTTTCTGCCGGCTTAGGTATTGACAAGCCTGCCTGAAAGTACAGTAGATCCGTAGGGCGGGTTAGACGCGCAAACCGCTATATATCAGCCTTCACCGGCCTTTCCGCGCGTCGTAACCCGCCATCTGATCTGACGATACACACAGACAGATTGAGTAATGGCATTGTTTCCAATTCGGGTAACCTCGGCGGGAGCGATGCTTGCGTAGCAACTTAAAATCGCCGGACAAGTCGCGATGTAGGCATCGCTCCCACGGATACGACCTATATTTTGCCGAATCCTTAGGTGCGGATCACTTGCGCCCATGCCCATAGGTTTCGCGTTCGAGATCCGTAGGGCGGGTTAGACGCGCAAACCGCTATATATCAGCCTTCACCGATCTTTCCGCGCGTCGTAACCCGCCGTCTGATCTTAAGCGGTTAATCGGCTTCCGGCTTATTCAAGGTCCCGGTCGGGATCTCTACGTCGTTGCCGAGCAGGATTTTTGAGAAGAAGTCTCGCACCCTGTCAATCGCCTCATCCGGGAAGCCGCCATGGCGCGCCCCGGTGACGGAAATAAAATAGCTTGGCACGCCCGCCTGGGTCAGCGCTCTGTCCAGGCGGACGGCCTGGTTATAGGGAACGATGTTATCCGCCGTGCCGTGGAGCGTCAGTACTGGCGCATCGTTCGGGGTCACGTAGGTCATCGGCGAAGCCGCCCTGGCCGCATCAGCGTTGCCGGGCAGGGCGCGGCCTATCAGCCGGGCTTCGGGCGCCAGCGGGTCGGCGCGGTCGATGTCGCTGGGCTGGCCGATGAGCGCCGGAATGTCCGTCACGCCGAAGAAGTTCACCACGCCTGATACAGCGCTGGTCATATCCGTATGACGGCCGAGATCGCCTTCGAGCTCCGGCACGTCGCTGGAGACGCCGAGCATCAGCGCGAGATGGGCGCCGGCGCTGCGGCCCCAGACGGCGATCCGCCGGGAGTCCAGGCCATACTTATCGGCATTGGCCCGAATCCAGCGGATCGCCGCCTTGCTGTCGTGGATCTGCGCCGGCCAGATGGCTTCATTCGACAGCCGGTAGCCTGCCGAGACGCCGGCATACTCGCCGCTCCGGACGAACGGCATCAGATAGGCCGCGCCGCTGGCCTTGTCGCCGTAGCGCCAGCCTCCGCCGTGCAGGAACACGATTACCGGCAGTCTGTTGGATCCGGGCTTATTGGGCAGATACAGATCGAGTCGCTGACGCGGATTGTCGGTCGCGGCGTAAGGGATATCGAGCTGCGGGCGGACAGGTTCCCGGCGCAGCGCATCCAGCGGCATCACGCCCTGCTGCCGGGCGCTGCCGGGTTGGGAATATCCCGCCATGGCGCCGGTGAGCATGACGACGATTAGCATAGTGCGGTTCATGGATTTTCTCTCCGTCAGGAATTGACAAGATTACCCGGCGCTGGAGGTTTAACGCCTCCGGCACCGCCTTATCGGGCCGTTTTTTCCATTTTAACGGTCATGCCCTTGCTCTCCAAAACGACAAATCCTAAGCGTTCGTACAGCCTCTTGGCCGGATTGTCTTCAAAAGTCGTCAGGCGGATGCTGATCCCTGAATGCTCGGCGAGCAGGCGCTTCAGCAGCGCCGTGCCAATCCCCCGGCCCTGCCAGGCGGGCGATAGCTGGATATTGTCGATGTAGAGGGCAGTTGGTTCTTTCACTACGCTGAGGAAGCCCGCCGGTTTGCCGGCAATGATCACCATGGAAATATTCTCGGCCGCGAAGCCTTTGCGGAACTCGGCGGCAATCCAGCCGCCCCAGTGCCTGCGGAACAACTCGCCCATGTTCCTTTGGGTGAGGCGGTAACAGTAGCTGTAATCGGCATCCGTAGCGGGTCTGAGCCGGTAATCCATGGTTTACCGCCGGTGCCACTGTTCATGTGAAAGCCGATACAGACAGTGCTGGCGGAGCGGATTGCCGACGGGCACGGCGGGATGGTCGAACAGGATGGGCGCCTCATGCATGCCGATACGCTGCATCAGCGCCCGCGACCGGGAATTGTGAACGGCGGTGAATGACACGATTTCAGACAGGTTGAGGCACTTGAAGCCGATACGCAGCGTCTCGGTTGCCGCTTCCGTCGCAAGCCCCTTTCCCCAGTACGAACATGCCAGTCGCCAGCCGATTTCCACGCAGGGGGAAAACGGCAGCTCGGCGGCCGGGATATGTAAGCCCACGAAGCCGATGAATTGCCCCGCCGGCTTCATTGCAACGGCCCAGAATCCCCAGCCCCGCTCGGCAATCAGGGACTCGCAGCGATCCGCCATGGCATCGCTTGCAGCGCGATCGAGTAGGCAGGGAAAGAACGCCATTACTGTAGGGTCCGCATTAAGCGCGGCGAAAGGTTCGCGGTCGCCTGGCAGCCACTGCCGCAAACGGAGCCGTTTGGTCTCGAATTCGATCAGATAGGACATTTTCTTATGTTGGGCCGTAATGTTTATATTAACCGGTTTGCGTTGCTTTATTGCACTTTAGAACAGCGAAATCCCGGTTTGTCCCTGATGGTTTTCGATATTCAAAAAAGGCGGGTTACGACGCGCGGAAAGACTGGTGCAGGCTGATAATGCAGCGGCTTGCGCGTCTAACCCGCCCTACGGCATTCGGTAGCCATGCGGTTAAATGTTTTTTAATCCTTCATTTTTGATCTCGAAGTCATCTGTTCCATACACGGGGTCCGCATTATCGAAATAACGTTCCGGCGTTCCTGTCGTGGACGGTTGTTCCGGCTTCTCGACTTGAGGTTGTTCCTCGGATGGTGTTTTTTCAGGTTCTTCGTTGCTCACAAATGCACCTCATGTAGTTTTCAATATTACTGGTCAATACGCTGCAAATACTATTTTGAGTTTCACTGATAATAAAAAGCCCTATACAGATTAATGCGAATACGAATGAGCTGATTAACAGCCAGGAAGTGATTCTGAAGAGCTTTCCCCGGGCCGTATTAGTTTTAATATTGATAATATTCGCCGCTTCGGTTTTGGTTATTAAATCCGATAAAAAATTACAGTAGGCATTGGCTTCTTTTTTTTCCAGCCTGCGATGAGCCGATAATGAAAAGTCGACCCAATTATTCTGGTATACGGATTTGTAGCCTTTTCTGGCCGGCATGGCGTATAAGCAAATGCCAAAAGCGAGGATAACCGAAATATAACTTATTATAAATACAACGCCGGTTACGCTGATAAGGTCGACCTTTTGATAATACAGGGAGTAAAGCGTGGACAAGGCGCCGATAAGCGCGGCCGCAACCCATAAGTTATTACGGCCGACAACGACTTGATGTCTGTTGATATCCACATAGTGTATCCAGTATTCCTTCTGCGTCTGCTCCAGAATCTTTTCCAATGATTTTTCATAAGAAGAATAGTCAAATTTTTCAGCATCACTTTTTTCAATTTCCACGCTATATGACTTGTTATTGACTGTAACCTTATATTTATCCATCACTATTTACCTGATAGTGTTGATTGGTTTTTGGTCAGCATAACTGATGTTACGCGGACAATCGACTCAGGCACCTGTAGAGGCGGGTGCGACTGAAAAATAATATCCGACCTTTCAGGTTAAGGCCGTTTCCGTGGCAGCGATGCCGTTATGCCCTTTAGGGTACTCATCGCGATTCAGGCGGCGCGGCCATTTAAATGCCGGCGAAACCGGCTCAATCCTCATGTCTTCTGCTGCCGGCCCAGCAAACGCAGGCTGTCCAACACCTGTTGCAGAACGGGGGAATCGCTATCGCGCGGGAAAACCATGTAGGTCGGCAATCTGAACCGTGGACTGCCGGGCACGTGAAACAGTTTTCCGGCCTGGATCAAGGGCTCGGCCATGCGCATGGGCAGAAAACATGAGCCGCCGTTGCTGATGATCAGCTGCACGCCCAGCCAGCCGATATTCACCACCTGCGCGGGGCTTTCCAGGTCGGGATAATGGCTGTTGTGCAGCGCGTAAAAGGCCGGTCCCCAGTCCACGTAAATATAGTCGTCATTCGGCCAGGGCTTGTCGGGGTCGGTGGTCAGCAGCGCCAGCGTTTCATCGAACAGGTGCTCGATCTGAAGGCCGGGGCTGTGGTGCGGCGTGTACATGATGGCGACATCCATCCGGCCTTCGATCATCGCCCGCATCAAGTCTTCTTCAAAACCGATCTGGCTGCGGATGGATATGTCCGGCGCCTGCCGGCGCATGTCCCCGACCCAGCGGGGCAGCAGTTCTTCCCATAAGGCGATCCGGGTGCCCACGGTAATGCTGGCGCGAAAGCGGCTGGGCAGCCCGATGTCGTGCCGGGCCTGCTCCAGCGTCAGCAGCAGGGACTTGGCATGACGCAAAAAGCGCTGCCCCGGCAGCGTTAGCGCGGCGCCGGAGCGATTGCGCACGAACAGGGTGACGCCGAGATAAGATTCCAGCCGCTGTATGCGCGTGCTCACGGTCGATTGGGTAACGTACAGCCGGTTGGCCGCTTCCAGAAAGCTGCCATTGGCGACGACGCTTAAAAAGGTTCTGATCTGTTCTATGTCCATCCGCTTAATATCGGATATATCGATATTAATGTCCAATAAAAATCGTTTGTCTTATATAAAGAGAAGTTTTTATAGTAACCGCATGAACACGAACCGATCGTCCGCCTCCCCGTTTTCAGCGCCAGTGGGCCTGGAAACCAAATGCACAGCCCCGTTGAAAAAAGGGCTGCCGGCAGTCGGTGGGGTTCGCGTCAATGCGGCCGGACGCCCGCCGAGCCCTCGAGCGCGGCGGACGTCCGGCCGGCGCATTCCCTCAACAACCGGCAGGTTAAGCCCATGACCCTCATCTACGCTAAACGTCTGCGCGGCTGGCGCTTCATTCTGTTCAATGTTGTGCTCAGCTTGGGGCATATGATCGTGCTGTTCAATGTCGGCGCCTATATCGCGTTGCTGCCGCATGTCGCCGGTGATCTGGGCGGGGTGTTGCCGAGCTTTGCCACCTGGGGCCAGACCTATTTCATCATTGCCCTGGCGCTGGCCTTTCCCGGCGCGCGATGGCTGTCGGGCCGGTACGGCGATTATCGCCTGTTCAGCACGGCATTTGTCGTGTATGCCCTGGCTTCTTATCTGTGCGCCATCAGCCAGAGCTTATGGCTGTTCGTGCCGGCGCGCATCCTGCTCGGCTTTTCGGGAGGGATTACGCTTTATCTCGGGCAGTCCCTGATGTTGAAGGAGTACCCCGAGCATTTGAAAATGCTGGGTCTGGGCGTATGGGGCCTGGTCACGCTGATGCCTTTTACCATCAGCTTTCCGATAGGCGGCCTGATCGCCGACGAACTGAGCTGGCGCGCGCTGTTCTATCTGAATGCCGCCTGCGCCGTGGCTATCGCCGGCATCAGTGCTTCCCTGCTGGCCGGCCGGGGATTCGAGCGCAACGTCGCCCGTTTCGATGATATCGGTTTTGTACTCATGGCCTTGATTCTTGGCAGCCTGCAGACCATTCTGAATCAGGGCAACGATTTCGACTGGCTGGAATCGCCCTTCTTGTGCAGCATGCTGCTGGTGCTGGCCGTGTCCTTGCCCTGCTTTATCATCTGGGAGTCCGAGGAAACCCATCCGGTCTTCAACCTGCGGCTTTTCGCGCATCGCAATTTCACCATAGGCGTGATCTGCCTGGCCGTGGGTTTTCTGTTGATCCAGGGCTTGCTGTCGGTGTTCATCGTCCAGCTTCAGGTATTGCTGGGCTATTCTTCCTTTCTGGCCGGCATGGTTTACCTGCCGATGATCCTGCTCGCGGTGCCGGTGACCGTGGCGATGCATAAACTGCCCCGGCGACTGGACGCTCGCCTGCCGGCCTGTATCAACCTGCTGGGCTTTTCCTTTACCTTTTACTGGCTGGGCCTGTTCGACGATCCCGGCTCGTTCGATCAGATTTTCTGGCCCATGCTGCTGCTCGGCTTTTTTCTGGGCTCGTTTTTTACCCCGCTGACCAAGCTGACTCTGCACGGCCTGCGGGGCGGCCAGGAACTGCGCGCGGCCGAAGAGGCGGGGTTTCTGCGGATTGTCGCCGGGGCCATCGGCATCACTTTACAGGGCGTCGTGCTGTTTCGGCGCATCCCCTTTCATCAGCTGCATTTTGCCGAGCACTTCGGCGGGCGGCGCTTCGCCGCCATCGATGTGCTGCAGGGGTTTGCCTCGAAATTGCAGGCTTCCGGCCTGGATGCCGCCATGGTCAAGGCCCGGCTCCTGGTCGTGATCAGGCAGCAGGCCACCCTGCTGGCGTTAAACGACGCCTTTCTGCTGGCGAGTTACCTGTTTCTGGGACTGGCCGGACTGGTATGGCTGGCCCATCCCACCTGTCAGCCGCTGCATCCGACCCTGCTGCAAGAGCTGGGAGATCTTCGGGCGGAAGAACTCATGGAGGAGCCATGAGCGGCCGATTGATGAGCAGGGGACTGTTGGGGATCCATACCGGGCTGATGCTTTTGGCAACCGGTTGCGCCTGGATTCCTCAAGGCGACAGGCCGGCCGAGTTCTTGAAGACGCCGTCGTTGGAGCACGCGCTGTCGCAGGCGGCGGACGACGAACTCCCCGTGCCTGCCGTCCGCTGGCCGCAAGCGCGCTGGTGGGAGCAATTCGGCAGCCCGGAACTCGACAATCTGATGACTATCGCCTTGAAAGAGAATATTGGCCTCAAGTTGGCGGCCGCGCGCTTGCGCCAGGCGCATGCCATGGTACGCGTGGAGGGCGCCAGGCTGCTGCCGTTCCTGGATGCCGAGGCGGAGTTCGCGAACGAGCGCATTTCAGAGAATGGCGTTTTCGCCGCGCTCAACCATGAAGAAGCGGCGGGCGCGAATATCGTGTTCGGCAAGATTACGCCCTTGAGTTTCCGCTACGAGTTCGATTTCTGGGGAAAAAACCGCGCCGCGCTGGAAGCGGCGCTGGGCGAGGAAGCGGCCGAGGAAGCGGAGCATGCCGAAATCCTGCTGCAACTGACTGCCTCGATTGCTCGTGCCTATATGCATGGGCTGGCGCTGCGGCGCCAGCTCGATCTGGTGCATGCCATGATCGGGTTGCGGCGCGACCTGCTCGAGATGGATGAAACCCGGTGGCGGCTGGGCCTGGATGCCGCCGATCCGGTGCAGCAATCGACTATTGAACTGGAGCGGCTGAACAAGCGCGAAGCTGGCATCCGGGATTTGCTGGATCTGCAGCGGAACCTGCTGGCCCGGTTGATCGGCGGCGGGCCCGACGCGACGCGGCACTTGTTCGACGATGCGAGGATCAGCCGGGAAGGGCCGCGCTTGCCGAAGCAGCTGCCGCTGGAACTGCTCAGCCAGCGTCCCGATCTTGCCGCTGCGCTGCACCGGGCCGAGGCGGCCGCGCAACGGGTCAAGGTCAGCAAGGCCAGTTTTCTGCCCACCATCGATCTGACCGCCTTCGTCGGCGTCAATGCCCTCAGGCTGACGAAGGGGGCGAGTTCCCTGGCCAATCTGCTGTTCTCCGGCTCCAGTTTTTCCTACGGCGTCGCGCCGGGACTGCGGCTGCCCTGGTTCGAGGGCGGGCGCCTGCGCGGGGAGTTATCGGCGCAGCGGGCGGAATACGATGGCGCCGTGGAACTTTACAATGACACCTTGCTGCATGCCGTGCAAGAGGTGGCCGACAGCCTGAGCAGCTGGCGGGAGGCGCGCGCCAGACTCGACGCGCAAGGCCGCCTGCTGTCCGCGCAGCATGAAAAACTGGAGCTCGTACAGGAGCGTTTCCGCAGCGGCCTGGATGACCGCCGGGCGTTGCTGGCGCGCGAGACGGCCGTGCTGGATCAGCAATATGTCCTGAAGGCGCTGGAAGCCGACCAGCGGGTCGCCATGGTGGATTTGGTGGAAGCGCTGGGCGGCGGGTACGCGAACGATTTCAAGATTAACCCGCGGTCGCCGGAGCGGGAGTGGGTTTGGTGGTTGCCATGGCGGCTCTGAGGACGGCCCGGGGGCGGAGATGGCGACGGGCCTCGCGCTATCCAAGCCAGGCCAGGGCGCAAGCGGAAAAACTTATATATTTGTTTTATAAAATAAAATTTGGTGTTGCCGATATAAAAACCTATGAGAACTCATCCCAAGATCATTCGAACCCGACGCAACCGCTATCTATTGTCGGTTGCGCTAGTGCTGGCTGTAGGCGCTTTGGCTTATGCCGGCTATTGGTGGCATTACTGTCGCTTCTGGGTAATAAGCCGTAATGCCTTCGTTACCGGCAATCTTATTCCGGTGGAGGCGGATGCAACGGGCATCGTCACGCAGGTATTGGTCGAGGAGAGCCAGTACGTGAACAAGGGCGATTTACTGGTTCGTCTGGATGAGCACCGGGCTCGGACCGCTTTAAGCCGGAGCCGGGGCGAGTTGGGCCAGACCGTGCGCGAAATCGGCGCCGTTTTTGCCACGCGCCGGCAGATGTGCCAGAAACTGATAGCCCGTACGGCCCGCCTGGCCCGGGTGCGTCACGATGTGGCGCGCTTGCGTCAGGCGCTGCCCAATGGCTCGGTATCCGAGCAGGCTCTGCAAAATGCCGAGGATCAGATGGCGGCGCTCGAAGCCGATATGCGGGAGGCCGAGGCGGAGCTCGAATCCGTGGACGCTAAAGTGGGCGGCACCAGCCGAACGCTGCATCCGGATGTGGAAGCGGCCAAGCACAGATTCATCGCCGCCTATCTTGAATACGCGCGGCAGCATATCCATGCGCCCGTTTCAGGCTATGTGTCCATGCGCAAGGTACAGGTAGGGAACCGGGTTCAGCCCGGCGATCAGCTGATGACGCTCGTGCCCCTGGAGCATCTGTGGGTAGAGGCGAACCTGCGGGAGACCGAGATGGCGCGGGTACGGCCCGGCCAATTGGCGGAGATTACCGTCGACCTCTACGGCGAGAGCCGCATCTATCATGGCACGGTGGAAGGCTTGGTGCCGGGCACGGGCAGCGTCTTTGCCTTGCTGCCGCCGGAAAACGCGTCCGGAAATTTCATTCATATCGTGGAACGTGTTCCCGTGCGTATCGGACTGCGGCAAGAGGAAGTGCTGAACAACCCCATCCGTCCGGGACTTTCCACCAGGACCGCAATATACGTCAAGGACTCGGATCAGTCCCAGGGCGTGTCACTGGCAGGCGTCTCCACGCAGGAGTATGAGACAGACATCTTTATTGATGAACTTGCCGATGCGGAAGCCGAGGCCCGGAAAATCATCAGGGCGAATTTGATTCAGGAAAACGATGCGTTGGCGCCGGAGTGCCGGCCTCTTCATGCAGCCGCCGCTGACAATGCCGGCATTTACCGATGAGGTTGTGCCGGTCGGCGCCCGTGCCCGCTCTGAAGCGGTCGGGCGCGGGCCAACGAAGCGATTATTCGGAGGTTTATCATGATCTTATCCCATCATCAAAAAACCGTTTTCAGCGTCATTCTGACCATCATTATCACCGTCATCGCAATGTACGACACGGTGTTCCATCTGTTGCTTGAACTGATGCACGTTTCGTTCGAGCTGGTTGAACAGTCGCTGGACCTGTTGGTCGAGCATATTTTTCACACTGACCGCCGCGAGACGCAGATCATCGTCTTCTACATCATGGCGGCGATCGCCTGTTATGGCGTGTACAGGCTGTTGCGGGTCATACCGCGTTGTTGCCGCAAATGCAGGGAGTGCCTTGCAATCGGCTGGCTGCGGCTGAAGCTGGATAGTCTGGCGTACTGGCAGGCTTTATCGCCCGCGGGAAAAGCCAAATGGTGGCTGGGCGGGATAACGGGCGTGAGCGGCATGATCCTTTGGCTTTTTATGTGACGGCGGGCATAAACGTCCGAACGGCTTGACCTTATCGCGCCGAATGCACGTAGCAAACCTCTTGCCCGCTCAGGTCGGCGGCCGCTGGTCGCCCGGCAGGACCGACAGGTCGGGCTTGAAGCCGAAACGGGCCGCATCGGCCAGCGAGTATTTGTCCAGCACCGCCATGAATGCGCGCTGCGCCTCGTACAGCATGCCTTTCAGGAAGCAGTCGCGGGTCAGGCGGCACTGATTGGACGGCACATCGAAGCACTCCACCAGGTTCATGTTGACTTCGGTCAGCCGTATCACTTCGCCGACGCCTATGGTATACGCGGGCCGGGCCAGCTGGATGCCGCCGCCCTTGCCCCGGGTGGTCATGATGAGCCCCTGGTTGGCCAGGCTGTTCGCCACCTTGACCAGATGGTTGCGGGAAACCTGGTAGTACTCGGCAATCTCTGAAATGGTCGCCATGCCCGGTTCCGGCAAACGGGCGAGATAGATCAGCAGGCGCAGTGAATAATCAGTGAATTGCGTAAGCTGCATGGGTGATACTCCTTAAAAATCAGCCCGCGATTCAGGCAGGGCTTAAAAAAATGAAAGATAGGACTTGACGATTTTACTACTCGGCCATAAGATGCATGTCAAATACATCTTATGGTCGCGCCTTATATATGCCCCTCGTGAGGTTAGGCTTTTAAGATGTATTTTAAACACCTTTTTAAATTGAGTTGGAGAAAAATATGTCGCAACAAGCATCCTTGTACGAGCAATTAGGTGGGGAGGCTGCCGTCAATGCCGCCGTGGATATTTTTTACCGTAAGGTATTGAGCGATGGCCGCATCAGCGCCTTCTTCGAGGACGTGGACATGGAAAAACAGGCCGCGAAGCAAAAGGCCTTCCTGACCATGGCTTTCGGCGGCCCGCATAACTACAGCGGCCTCGATATGCGCACCGGCCATGCCCATCTGGTCGAGCGCGGCCTGAATGATTCACATGTCGATGCGGTGATCGAAAATCTTGCGGCGACGCTGCGCGAGCTGGGCGTGGACGACGCCTTGATCAATCAGGTTGCCGCCATCGCCGAAAGTACGCGAGACGACGTGCTGGGCCGATAATCCTTGATCCTAGAAACAGGTACGCCGCCATGGTGACTATTCATTACGCAAAAGACAACTTTGAACTGGGCGAAGATCAATCCGTTCTGGATTGCCTGACCGATCGCGGTGTGCCCGTTCCTTTTTCCTGCCGCAGCGGAGCCTGCCAGACCTGCCTGATGCGTGCCACCGGCGGCAAGCCGCCAGAGGCCTCGCAGCAGGGCTTGAAGGATAGCCTGAAGCTGCAGAACTATTTTCTGGCCTGCGTTTGCCATCCCACCGAGGATCTTGAAGTCGCGCTGCCGGATGACGATGATATCCAGGCGGCGATTCCCGCTACGGTCAAAAGCCTGACATTGCTGAATCCGGAAATCATGCATGTGGCGCTCGAATGTCATGCGCCCATCGAATACCGGGCCGGGCAATTCATCAATCTGTTTCAAGACCCGACACTGGGCCGCAGCTACTCGCTCGCCAGCGTGCCCTATGAGGATGACCATCTGCACCTGCATGTCCGCCGCCTGCCGCAAGGCCGGGTCAGCGGCTGGATCCACGAGGAATTGCGCCCCGGCCAGACGGTCGAGGTTCGCGGCCCCGCCGGCGATTGTTTTTACACGTCCGGCAATAACGAGCAGGGCCTGGTCCTGATCGGCACGGGCTCCGGACTCGCGCCGCTCTACGGCATCGTCCGCGACGCCCTGGGCCAGGGCCATACCGGCCCTATCCATTTGTTTCACGGCAGTCGCGACCTGGACGGCCTGTATCTGACCGGGGAACTGCACGATCTGGTCAGGCAATATACGAATTTCAATTACGTGCCCTGCCTGTCCGGCGGCGATGTGCCGCACGGCTTTGCCTCGGGACGCGCCCATGACGTGGCCTTTCAGCAAATCCCCGACCTCAAGAACTGGCGCCTGTTTCTGTGCGGGCATCCGGAAATGGTCAAGGCCGCCAGAATGAAAGCTTTTCTGGCGGGCGCCTCCATGAAGGATATCTATGCCGACGCCTTCAATGTCAGCCAGTCTTCCTGATGATGCCGGGGTAAAATTCCCGCGCTTGGGCTGCGGCCTGAGCGCTGGTAGTATTGTCAGCCTGTCGTAGCCGGTCTTTACCGAGGGAGATTGCCTGATGCCCCGCGTCGTCGCCTTATACCGTTATCCGGTCAAGGGCTTTACGCCCGAAGCCTGTGATGTTGTCGAGGTGCTCGATCAAGGCCGCATCGCCGGTGATCGGGTCCTCGGCTTTCGTTTCGCCAACTCAGGCGCGCCGGAAGCGGCCTGGAGCAAAAAGCACGAGTTCGTCGCGCTGGTGAACACGCCCGGTCTCGCGCGCCTTCGCCTTCGGTTCGACCACAGGGCGCTCCGATTGCGCATCTGCCTGGAGGATGCGGTTCTGGTCGAGGCGGCGCTGGACGGGCAGGGCCGTCAGCTTATTGCCGCCGCGCTCGAAAGCTATGTGCTGACGCTGGATGAGAATCCACTGGCCTCGCATCCGGAACGGCTGCCGTTGCGGTTGGTCGGGGACGGCGTTACGCCGCGCTATCAGGACAACGAGGCCGGCCAGATAACCCTGCACAGCCGCGCAAGCCTGGCGGCCGTCGGCCATGCGCTCGGCGGCGACGGCCTCAGTGAGCTTCGCTTCCGCTCGAACATCGCCATCGACGGCCTGGATGCCTGGGAAGAGCAAAGCTGGATAGGGCGCCGGATTCGCATAGGCCGGGTTGACTTCGAGGCCGTGGCGCCGAAGACCCGTTGCCTCGCCACGCATGCGAATCCCGACACCGGCGAACGGGATCTGCCGATCCTTAAGACGCTGACCGGCGCCTTCGGCCAGAAAAAGCCGACGTTTGCCATCGCCATGCTCCCGAGCGCCGCCGGCGGGCGGATTCAGGTGGGCGATAAAGTCAGCCTGCTTGATTGAAACGCTCTGTCGGATGTTTGCATCAAGCGCATGAATGCCGCGTCCGGCGCCTGTTTTTTCCTGAAACAGCGCTCAGGATTAATGACTTCCTGAAATTAGCATCCCGCATAGGATGTGCCGGCCAGAAGCAGGCGCTCCAGGCGGCGCAATGAAGTGCATCGCTTACGAACGATGCGCCTCCTGTCGTCGGCGCATCCTATGTTTAAACAGGGACATTATTGACGACCCAGGCCTTAGGAACGTGGATAAAATAACTTCCTCAAATGTGCGAATGAATTCGCACCGTCCATTCCCTGATTCATTCCATGCGCTAATCGGCTGCTGATTCCTCACCCTTGCCGCCACGCGCCGCGGTGACGGCCTCGCGCAGCCGCACCAGCGCGGCTTCCAGCGTCGCGATGTCTTCCGGGGAATAATCACTGAATATCCGATAAATAAATTCCAGATGTTCGGGATAAGCGCGCTTGAACAGGGCCGCGCCGGCCTCCGTCAGCCGCACGATCTGGCTGCGCCCGTCCGTTTTCGAGGCCATGCGCTGGACCAGCCCCTTGTCTTCCAGGCGGTTGATGACGCCGGTCAGGGTACCTTTGGTGATAATGGTCTTCTCGCCCAGCTGCTTGAAGGACATGCCGGCGGTATTGCCCAGGGTCAGGATGATATCGAACTGGGGCAGGGTCAGATCCAGCGTGTGCACATGGGTGGCCGCATAGGCCAGAAAAACCTGGTGCGTCCGCGCCAGCTCGCGCAGTACGCTGGGAAAGGTGGATGGAGAATTCATAACGTCAATTTGATAGTTTTAATTAGAACTAAATAGTAGGCTTAATGCCCAATTTCCTCAAGTTTTTTAATGGAATTAGGCCTCATTGCGTTCATTATGACGGCCCTTTTGTGCTTATGGAAGCAACAGTCGGCCGGTTTCCGGCAAGACCTGCCGACCTTGCGGCATAAACCGAACGGCGCCGGTCAAGTGAAGCGAAATGTTGGAAAGACATATAAGCAATTGATAATATTGGTTAATCAATTTAATTTCCAGGCGCGTCCAGGCCGTAAAAACCACGGTCTCCAGAAAAATAGTCCGTATTAGAACAAATTTAGTTCTAATTAGAACAGAATCTGATAGTATTTAACCATGCCTCGCGAGCTGCATCGGTCTGACTTTTAGGCCTTTGTTAATCGTCAGGCAAACAATACCCTTTATCCACTTCGAGGTTTACTCATGAACGCACTCAACAAATTTCTGGTTTCTTCTGTTATGGCCGTATCGCTGGCAGCCCCATCATTCACCGCTTCCGCCGTCGCGAATCCATCGTATGAGGATGTTAAAGCGGCTATCGAAAACACGCTGGCGAAAGTCGAGGAGACGATTGCGGCTCTAGATAACGGCACGGACAACGAGGTGCTGATCGATATGGTCAGCGATGCCCGGCAATTGCAGAAAGATATCGCCAATAATGTGCTGGACTTGAAACGCAATCAGGCCAGCGGTGTTTTGAAGAAAGCCCGTACCGAGCTCAAGAACAACGAACTGGCCTCGGCTAAGGAAACATTGACGGATGCCGCCAACCGCTACAAGGAAATTCAGCAGCTGTACGCATCCTCGCATTAAGCCCGAGCCGGCGGCGCCATTCATGGACGGGGCGGGCTTGTAAAGCCGTCCCGCTTGAGCCGCGGGCTTATCCGGCGATATGCAATGCAATATAGGGAACGAGATTGAAAACCAGGATGACGATTTTGTAAACCGCCATGCCTGCGTAATGGATGGCGTCAAACCGCTCAACCGGCAGACGAAACCAGCGGCCGTGCAGTTGATGCATCCACTCGTGAGCGGCGGTGAACAATAAAGCCCAGACAAGCAGCACACCGTAGTTTATAACGGTGCACCATAACAGAAGGTCACGGATTGATTCGATATTCATGGATGAGTTTCCCTGGTAACTGATACGACAAAACAAAGCTCCCGGATTTTGACACACAGCCTTTATAGAGGCCAATTTACTAGCCTGAATATTTCACCAC
This sequence comes from Methylobacter marinus A45, assembly GCF_000383855.1. GTDB lineage: Bacteria > Pseudomonadota > Gammaproteobacteria > Methylococcales > Methylomonadaceae > Methylobacter > Methylobacter marinus. The sequence continues at coordinate 1,814,461 of NZ_KB912877.1, read as the reverse complement.
GAACGACTGCATGGGCAGATATTTGCTCCTGCAATATCTGCATTTACCCCATCCCTGGGGCTCATGCAGGAGGTAGGTCGAAAACTGCTCCTCGGTAATTGCTCCTGCATTACTCTACTACACGCCATCCATGGCGTTATGCGTTTTCGACATTCGCCACATCCCTGTGGCTTAGCACCAATAGTAGGCGCTTTAGGCGCAGCTTCCGCTCCTGCTCACGCTAAGGAACGGGAATGAAATAAGACCCGCAATTGAGGCAGGATTTCTGTTCCTATTCAAGGCGCGCAAACAGGCGCATAGCAACAAGCTATGTAACTGTTTGCGCAAAGCTTCCGCTCCTGCTCACGCTCCTTACCTACATCCCTGTAGGCAACGCCGAAGAGGGACAGAAAGACAAGTCAGTTGCGGGAGTTATAAAATTCACGTTCCTAAGTACCTACATCCTTGTAGGCAATGCAGGAGCAGCGTAGCGGTGTGCCGAGGACACGAACGCCTCCATGGACAGGAAATGATCCCGTCATTTCTCTGCATTCACCCCATCCATGGGGATTAGGGAGGCGGTAGAATTGCGTCTGGAACAGCAATCGAGCACACGAAGAAAATCAAGTTGTTGCCATTTTCTTCCCGTGACTTCATGAATTACTATGGAAACATAGGCAAATATTTGAATTTGAAAGCCTTCGTGTCTTTCGCGGTTAAATCCTTTAAATTGAATACTTTCACACTCTCAACCGCGATCAGCTGCCTGAGTGTTACAAAACCCGGTAATTTGTCGGCTTTATGACATCGTTCGGGACCGTTTTTTGCATTCCGCCGCCACTGAGGCGCCGCCGCAGAGTCGCTGGCGCTTCGCTTGGAGCGGGCGAAGGCGCATCGAAAGGGGGGGCGTTGCCGGATTGGCCCCATTCTTGAATGTCGTATGCCGTAACGCTAACCGAATCAGGGACACAGACCGCCTCCGCGCCATGAATAACATTGTCACGCTTCATTTTCCCGTTCGTTCCAGCCCGGTTCCCGGTCAGGTTCAGGCGGCTATTCATCCGGGTTGCCGTTATGACCTGGTGCTGCCGGAGCCGGTTGTGGCGGACTATTTGAATCATGTTACGGATGATGGCGACCATGAGCAGCTGACCGGCCTGGTCGGCACTTACCGGCTCAGTGTGGATGCGGCGCAAATAGAACCCATTGATCTAAGCGCCCAGCCGCCGCGGGGCTTTATTTGGGATATGGATCTGCTCGGTCCGGGCATCCGTCGTTGTTTGTGCACCGATGCGGACCCGCCGCGCTCGCCGCGGAACAACCGGCTGACCTTGATGGATGCGAGCCTGGACGCGCCCGAGGTGTGTTTATTGGATAACCAGCCGGTCCTGACCATCTCGCCCCGGTTCGAGCTGGAATGGATGACCGACGCTTTCGCCAGCCAGCTGGGCCTGGTGCAGTTGGTGGAAGCGTCGCGTACGGTACAGTTTGCCGATGGCGAGTCCCTGGTTTTGCTCGACACCGAATCGGCAGGCCGCGATCCGGTTTTATACCTGAACGACCCGGACGATAACGCCGTCGTCAAGCCGGTTTGCGCTTTTCAGGCGCTGGGCGGCAAGCAGCGTTTCGATTTCAGCCGCGCGGTCAGTCAAGCGATTCCGGCCGAATTCAACAATAAACCGGTCGTTTCCGTCAGTGTTCTGGAGAAATATACCTGGTATTTCATGCAAAACGCCGCCCCCAGCGATCCCGACCGGCATATCTGGGTGCCGGTGCATTTGCCGATAGTCTGGGGCTGGAGCATTCGTGTCCAGCAGCGGTTCGGCGGGGTCTGGGATATTTTCCGCAAAAAACTGATCATGCCGACGCCGTCAACCGAGGCGCCGGCCTTGCCGCGCTGGCAAAGCAATTCGCTGCGCTGCCGGACGGCACGGGAAGGTTAAGGCGTATGCTGGACATCGCGATTATCGGCGCCGGGCTCTCGGGATTGTCCCTGGCGGACCGCCTGCTCGAACACGGCCGTCCTATCGCGGTGTTCGAGGCGCGCAGCCGTTACGGCGGCAGAATCCTGTCCCGATCGGTCACGGCAGGACCCGCGGCGTCATCGTTCGCGGTCGACCTCGGGCCAACCTGGGTATGGCCCGATCATCAACCGCGCATCGCGGCGTTGGCCAAACGTCTGGGATTGGCGTTTTTTCGCCAGTGGGACAGCGGCCATAGCCTGTATCAGATCGACGCCCAATCGGCCCCGACCCGGTATATCGACACCCAGACACACGATAGCGCGCGGCGCATCAGAGGCGGTTGCCATCAGTTGATAGCCGGCTTATTGCAGCGCCTGCCGGCGTCGATCCTGCATCCGCAACACCGCCTGTTGCAATTGGCCGACCGGGGGAACCGCATCGATCTGGTCTTTGAAACCGGCAATGGCCAGGTCTCCTATCGGGCGAAACAGGTGATACTGGCGCTGCCGCCCCGCTTAGCGGCGGAAACGATTACCTTCGAACCGCCGCTGGCGCCGAAACTGATCCAGGCCATGCAGGACATCCCCACCTGGATGGCGGGACATGCCAAAGCCATGCTGGTGTATCCCGAAGCGTTCTGGCGCCGCCAGGGTTATTCCGGCAATGCCTTGCAGCCCTACCCGGGAGCGGTGCTGGCTGAAATTTACGATGCCTGTTCGGAACAGGACGAGTCGGCCGCCTTGTTCGGCTTTTTCGGCTTGCCGGCTTTTACCCGAGCCCTGTACCGCGACAAGCTTGAAGCCTTGATCGTGCAGCAGATGGTGCGATTGTTCGGTGCGGCCGCGGCGCATCCGCTTCAGGTTCTGGTTCAGGACTGGAGCGCGGAACCGTTTACCGCCGCCGAGCAGGATCGCGCGCCGCCGGCGGAACATCCTCGCTACGGACATCCCTGGCTGCAACTGGATCACTGGCGGGACAAGCTTTATTTCTGCGGGACCGAAACCGCCGAAGCCGAGGGAGGCTATCTGGAAGGCGCGCTGGCAGCGAGCGACCGGGTTTTTACCGCACTGACACTTTAAGACAAGGACATCCATGATGACGAACACACAGAAAAACGCCGCCTGTCTCGCCCGGTTCAGGCACTATATCGACGAGCAGAAGGCCGGGTTGAAAAAACGCTACGAGCAATCGCTCGCCCGGGATCTTTCCCGGCAGCAATGGGACGGCTGCTTTCAGCGCAATGTGCTGGCCGTTCTGGAGCAGGCGTATGCCGACGCCCTGGCGCAATTGCAGACGCTGCCGTTCGATAACAGCGAGACGCCGGTCCATCAGGGATTATCGGATTTGACCCGGCAAGCGCTGGCGGCTTTCGACGGCTTCGTCGACGATTTTTTACAGTTTGTCGTCGATAAACACCGGACCTCCTGCGCCTTATCCAATTTTCCCGACGAACACAAGCCGGACAAAGCTTACGTTATCGAGGTGAAACGGGGCATCGCCGGGCTCTGGCAGAACTTTGCCCTGAGCGCCAATGCTTATTTTCTGGAAACTCGGTAGCGCCGCGCGCATACCCCTCCGTGGTACAAGTGCGAATGAATTCGCACCTACAACAAGCGTAGGCAGGTTTTCAATCCCAGCATCGAAGCCATCCAGGCCGGGCTTCCGCTAAAGCGCCAACCCGGCCTGCCTATTAAACCTGTGCTCCGCGCCAATGTCGCAAATCCCACAGTGGCTGCCGTGATTGTCGCAGTGTCTGCACCCGGCTGTAGCGGGCTCTCTGTAAGGGCAGGCTATCTCATTGATATTCAACATAAGAATCGATTGTCGAAAGCTGGAGCGGAATTTGCTTGTACCGCATTAACGGCCATGCCGTCTTGTCCCGCAATCTTCAATACAGGTAATTTATGAGCAAAATCGGCATTTTTTTCGGAACCGATACCGGCAGCACCCGCCTGGTGGCTAAAAAGATTTTTAGCTTATTGGGCGAGGAGCTGGCCGACAAACCCAAAAACATCAACCGTACCAGTCCGGCCGAGTTATTGCAGTACGACGCCCTGATACTCGGCACGCCGAGTTATGGCGTTGGCGATTTGCCGGGGCTGGCGGTCGGTTGCCAGGAGCCCAATTGGCAGGAGTTCGTGCCGCACCTGGATGATGTCGACCTGTCCGGCAAACGCGTGGCCTTGTTCGGACTGGGGAATCAGGAACGCTACGCCTCGCGCTTCGCCAGTTCCCTGATCCAGCTTTACCGGGTGTTTTACGGCTACGGCGCCGACATCATCGGCCCCTGGAGCACCGAGGGCTATCAGTTCGAGCATTCCGATTCGATCATCGATAACCAGTTTGTCGGCCTGGTGCTGGATCAGCGCACGCAGCCTTTCCTGACCGAGGAGCGGATCAAGGCCTGGCTGGCGCAAATCACGCCGCAGTTGCTGCCGGCGCTGGCGGAGGCGAGCTAAATGCGGCAAACCGGGCCCGAGACCGATCTGACCCCGTTGGCCGACTGCAGCTCATGCAAATATCGCGATACGCTGCTGGTGGCCGGCACTTGCAAGCCCGGCGATTGCTGCGTGGCGGCGGAAAGCGGCCGGCAAATCGACCGGTTTTTCCGTGCCAATCCAGCCTGTGCCGCCGATTACAGTCAGGACCGCTTTTGGGAACGGCGCGCGATCGCCGCGCGTTATCTGCCGGTCCAGGATTTGCGGCCTTTGCTGACCGATCCTGACGAAGCGGTACGGCGCGTATTGGCTTATCGGGTGCCGCTGGAATGGTTGCCGGAATTGCGCAACGACACGGACAGGGAAGTCAGGATAACCGTGGCCGACCGATTGCCGGAGCAACAGCTGGAGCTGATGGCCGAGGACCAGGATTATCTGGTGCGCGTCTATGTCGCCAGGCGCTTGCCGGAAGGCCGCTTGTTCCGCCTGGCGGCCGATCCTGATAATGAGGTGCGGCGTACGGTGGCAGGGCGCCTCCCTTGCGTCAGCCTGGGGCTGATGGCCTATGACCCGGAAGTCGACATCCGCCGCATCGTCGCCCAGCGCATGGATGTTGACGATTTGGCGATGATGAGCAAGGACGATGACTGGATGGTGCGGTACGAAGTGGCGCTGCGGGCAAAGCCGGAACTGCTGCAACAAATGCTCGACGATAGCGAGGAGGACGTCCGCCTCGCCGCCCGGCAGCGCTGGGAGGCTTTATCAGCACTGCCGGGATAGCCGAAGAACCGCTTGAAAAGATGCGAGAGCGGGTAGGCTGGGTTGGAGCTTTGCGGAAACCCGGCATAAAGAGCTGTCAGCTTCGGCTCAACAACGCCCCGTCACCGCATCGTACACGCAGGAATAATCCTCTCGTCCATGACCGGCCTGGGCGCGTCTGTACAATTGGAGCAGCACGTCGAGCATCTGGGTATCAAGGCCGCGGGCTTCGCGCTTGAACAAGTCGATGTCCTTGATCAGATGCTCGGTGGGGAAATTGGGATTGCGGTAGTCGTGTTCCTGCATTTTCGCCAGCTTTTTGTCGAAGGTCGGCGCATAAAGGGCGCTTTGGCGCAGGATTTCCATGAAACTGTCGACGTCGACGCCGTTTTCCTCGACGAATCCCAGGCTGGTGGAGAAGGCCACGGTCAGCGATGCGATCAGCTGATTCAGCGCCAGTTTCAGCGCGGAAGCCTGGCCCACGGAGCCTATCAAGCGCGGCTCCGGCCCCAGGCAGGTCAACATCGGCCTGACTTCGGCGAACGCGGCTTCGGGGCCACCCGCCATGATGATCAATTTGCCCGAGCGCGCTTCCGGGATGCTGCCGAGTACCGGCGCTTCCAGATAAACGCCGCCGGCATCGTTGACCTGGCCGGCCAGGCGCCGGTTCTCGCCGGGGCCAATGGTCGACATCTGTACCAGCGTCTTGCCCGACAATGCGACATCCCCCAGGGCGGTTTCGACGGCTTGGGCGTCGCTGAGCATGGTAAAAACGATATCGCTGCCGGTTACGGCATCGGCCGGGGTGTCGGCAATCGCCGCGCCCTGGCTTGAAAGCGTTTCCGCCTTGGCGCGGGTGCGGTTCCAGACCCGGACCGGATAGCCTTCATCCAGCAGCCGGCCGGCCATCGGATTTCCCATCAGCCCGGCGCCGAGCCAGGCAATTGCAGGTTTTGTCGTCACCATGATTGTCTCCTTATGAATAATCCAAATACCGGAATATAACGTTTTTATCGGTTTTTATCATTAATAAGGACTTGCGCAAAAAATGTAAGGGAACCTTCGGACCGACATTCCGCAGCCAATTCAGCCACTACCGGAATAAAATGCGGCTCATACAGATCAAAGGGGGCGCCTGTATCGTGCGGATGCATTATAGGGGCGGACCTACCTGTCCGCCCTGTTTCGAGTGCACAACAAATTATCGGAGAACCGCTGGCCAAAGGTGAACCGTTGGGCAAGGGCGAACACACAGGTTCGCCCCTACGTGTCTGATCATTTCATACAAATCAAAGGGGTCGCCTGTATCGTGCGGATGCATTGTAGGGGCGGACCTACGTGTCCGCCCTGTTTCGGGTGCACAACAGGCTATCGGAGAACCGCTGGCCAAAGGTGAACCGTTAGCAAGGGCGAACACACGTGTCCGTTCATTTTACGGTATCAGGGCAAACGCCGGATTTCGGCACTAACATGCAGTGCGAATACCCTATGGCCCACAAGTACCCATAGGGCATAAATGAACTCAAACCGGCAACCGTGCGACATCAGTTATCCGGCCGCATGGATAGAATCAGGCCGGTTTCTACTCTATTAGTCATTCAGATGTGTATCCTGGTGGTATAAAGTAGAAGATAAGCCGGGGTTGTCCACCGACATGAGATTGGCGCCGGTTGACCCAGGCAAACGTTCTGGCTTTAAACCCAACCTTTTACAGGCACAATCCGGCCCGTCCGCCGGTTAGGCCAAGTCCGGAATCTGGCCATGAAACAAGGCATTTTAATCAGCATTACTATCTTTTCTGGAGTTTTCTATGTTTCACAGGCAATCGTTGTCGCTACTGATACTCTTCTTCAGTTTTTTCGCCTTGCCCCCGGCTGCGCCCGCCGCCGAGGATGCCACACAGGCCCGGCGGGTTATCGAGAACAGCTCGGAACAAATCAAACAGACATTAAAACAGCCGGCCTATCAAAAGGATTTCGACAAATCGGTCCGGTTTGTCGACGGGATCGTGAGCGAATTCGCCGACATGCCCCGAGTGGCGATGCTGGTCTTGGGTAAAAATATCCGCCAGGCCACGCCCGAGCAAAGACAGCGCTTCATAGAGGAATTCAAGACTTTATTGGTGCGCACCTACACCCGGGCCTTTCTGGATTACAAGGATTGGAGCCTGACTTTCAGTCCTTATGCCGATGACAGGGACGATGGCAGGACCATTGTAAAAACGGTGGTCCGTCAGCCCGGGCAGCAGCCTGTTGACGTCAACTATCGCATGCTGTTGAACAAGCAAGGCGAGTGGAAGGTTTACGACATCATCATCGGCGGCGTCAGCCTGGTGACTAACTATCGCACCTCTTTTAACCAGGAGATTGCGCAAACGGGCTCGATTGACAGCGTCATACAAAAGCTGGTCGACAAAAACAGCAAGCCCGTCACCGACGATAAAGGCTGAGCCCACCTGAAAATACCCGCCGGAACGGGGCCGGGTCGGGCCTGTTGCAGTCACTCGGCGCGCAACGCTTCCAAAGGTTCCAGCCGGGCCGCCTTCATGGCCGGAGCCACGCCGGCGGCGATGCCGATCAGCAAGGACACCAGAAAGGCCGCCGCGATATAGCTCCAGGCCAGTTGCACCGGCAGCGCCGGCAGGGCCGCCGCGATCAGCCGCACGGTGGCGATGCCGGTCAGCACGCCGACCAGGCCGCCGGTCGCGCTCAGGGCCAGCGCCTCCGATAAAAACAGCTGAAAGATCGTGCGCCGTTCCGCGCCGATGGCGCGCAGCAGGCCGATTTCCGAGATTCGCTCCGATACCGCGATGGTCATGATGGTCAGGATGCCGACCGAACCGACCAGCAATGAAATGCTGCCCAGCGCCGCCACGGCCAGGGTCAGGATGCTTAAAATCGAATCCATCTTTTCCAGCATCTGGTTCTGCGTGATGATCGTGAAATCCTCGCTGCCGTGCCGGGCGATCAGGTGCTTCCTGATGGCCTGTTCCAGGCGCGCGACCGGCGCATCGCTTTCATAGAGCAGATCGATCTCCATCAGGCTTTCGCGATTGAACATCTCCAGCGCCTTGGCGGCCGGGATGTAAAGCGTATCGTCCATGTCGAAGCCCAGCAGCTGGCCTTTGCTTTCCATGACGCCGATCACGCGATAGCGGTCGCTGCCGACGCGGATGCGCTGGCCCAGCGGGCTGGCCGTGCCGAACAGTTCCAGTGCCAGCGTATGGCCCAGGACGGCCAGGGCGCGCGGATTGGATTCCTCGCCGGCGGGCAGAAATCGGCCCGAGGCGACGTTGATCTTCCAGATCTCCGGCACGGCCGAGCCGACGCCCAGGACATTGGTGCGCCGCTGCCTGCCGCCTGCTTTGACTTCGGCGTTGCCCTGCACGGTCGGCATGGCGGCAATCACATGGTCCAGCCGGCCCAGGCTTTCGGCATCGGCTATCGATAAAGGCCGCACGGTGCTGATCGTGGAGCCCGAGATGCCGAAGGTCGTGGTTTTGCCGGGCACGACCGCGATCAGGCTGGTGCCGAACTGGGTAAACTCGGTCAGCACAAAGGCATGGATGCCGCGGCCGATCGAGGTCAGTATCACGACCGCGGCGATGCCGATGATGAGGCCTAGGGCGGTCAGGCCCGAACGCAGCTTGTGGCTGATAACGGTACGGTAGGACAAGGCGATCAGGTCAGCGGCGCGCATGGCTACCTCTTCGCCAGGGCGGTCACGGGGTCGAGGCGCGCGGCTTTCCTGGCCGGCAGCACGCCGAACACCAGCCCCGTCAGCAAGGACACAGCCAGCGCCGCAAACAGCGCCCAGCCCGGCAGGATGAACGGGAAATCGGGATAGGCGGTCTGCAGCCCCCACAGCGCGACTTGCCCCAGCACGACGCCCACTACCGCGCCGGCCAGCGACAGCATCGCCGCTTCGGCCAGAAACAGCCCGTGCAGCTGACGCCGGGTTGCGCCCAAGGCTTTCAGCAGGCCGATTTCGGCGGTGCGCTGCGTCACGCTCACCAGCATGACATTCATGACCAGCACGCCGGCCACGGCCAGACTGATGCCGGCAATGCTGGTCACGGTCAAAGTCAGCGCGGTCAGTATCTTGTCGAAAGTGCTGACGACGCTGTCCTGGGTAATCAGCGTGATATCGTCCTCGCCTTCGTGGCGGGCCTTGATGATGTTGGTGATGTCTTCCATGGCCTGAGGCATGACCTGTTTGGACTTGGCTTCCACCAGCACCCGAAACAGCGAGTAGGTGTCGAACAGCGCCTGCGCGGAGGCGACCGGGATGATGACGATTTCGTCGAAGTCGGTGCCGATGGACTGGCCTTTCGAGGACAGTATTCCGATGACGCGGAACCGGCGGTCATTGATGCGCAGCCACTGCCCGAGCGCGGGCTTGCCGGGGAACAGCTGTTCGCGGATAGTCTGGCCGATCACGCAGACCGGCATGGCTTTATCGGGATCGGCTTCCGGCAGGAAGCGTCCCTGGGCCAGGGTCAGATGGCGGACGGACAGCAATTCATGCGTCGAGCCGAGGATATTGGTTTCGCGCTCCAGGCCTTCCGTTGAAACCGGCGCCGAACCGACCGCTACCGGGGCGATGGCGGCCACATAGTGGCTCCTGAGCAGGGCATAGGCATCGCCCAGGGTCAGATCCCGGGGCGTTTCGCCGAACAGCGGCGGCGCGCCGCCGACCGTTTCGGTACGCCCGGGCAGGATGATGATCAGATGCGTGCCCAGCGCTTCAAACTCCCGCACGATAAACAGGCGGGCGCTTTCGCCCAGGGCCGTCAGCACGGTCACGGAAGCCACGCCGATGCTCATGGCCAGGATAATCAGCGCGGCGCGCAGGCGCTGGGTACTGATCGCGCCGAAAGCTTGGGTTAAGGTATCTTTGAAAAACATGGGCCGGCTCCGGAGGCGGCCGTTCATGCGCAAACAGGAACGGCCAATCGGAAGCTAGCCTAACCGAACCGCGATCGATTAAAAAGCGATTTTGCGGTAAACGCCCGCGTAACGCTTGCCGGCCGCGGCCGGCAAGCGCAGGATACGCATTACCTGCCGCCCTGACCCATCACCAGCGCCGGACCTTGCTTGGCCGCGTAACTCTGCTTGATGGCCTGGGCCAGCTGGTGCACGGCCATGGCGTAGTTGTTGCTGTTGTTATAACGCTTGATTACCTTGAAATTGGGGTAAACCTGCCAGTGCTCATTGCCCTGGTAAGTGCTCAGGGCAATCGTCGATTTGGCATTGCCGCCCTTGGCCTGCCTGGCAACCGGTTTGCTGCGCTGCCAGCCGCTGTGCGAGAAATAATTCGCGACGCTGCCGATCGCATCTTTCTGGTTCCATAGATCACGCACGCCGTCGTGGTCGAAATCGACGGCCAGGCTGCGGAAGCTGCTGGGCATGAATTGCCCGAGCCCCATGGCGCCGGCCCATGAGCCGACCGGCTCAAGCGGATCGAAGCCTTCCTCGCGCGTCATGAGCAGGAAATTCTCCAGTTCCGAGGTGAAGAATCTGGTGCGTCTTGGAGTATCGAAAGCCAATGTCGCCAGGGCATTGAAGGTGCCGGTCTTGCCGACGTTGCGGCCGAAATAGGTCTCGACGCCGATGATCGCGACAATATATTCGGGATCGACGCCATAGGTGGCGCTGGCTTTCTGGATGATATCGGCGTTATCGATCCAGAATTGCACGCCGTGGCTGATATGCTGATCGGTCAGAAACTTGCTGCGATAGCGCGTCCAGACGCCCGGTTTGGCCGGACCGTGGCCTCGCGGCGCGGTTTCGAGCCGGATAACGGAATCCAGGCGCGTGGCCTGCGAGAACAGGCCGTTCAGATAGGTTTCCGAGAAGCCGTGCTTTTGCACCATGTGCCGGATAAAGTCATGCACAGGCTGCGAGCGGGCGTAAATGCCGGTCAGTGTGCGGGCCGAGTAGGCCGGGGCGGGCACGGAGACAGGCTGGCTGAATGATTGAGCCGGCGGCAGCGAGACCGCGGCTTTGACGACCGGTTTCGGCGCGGATGGAACTTTGTTTTGCGGCATCACGGCGGCCAGCGTATCGGAGCGGCGGTTCTCCGTATCCGTGGCGCAGCCGGCAAGCAGCAGGGTTAAAGCTAATTGAAACACCCGTTTATAAGTTATATTTGTTACCAACATATTTTTTATCTTCTTATTAATTAGCGGCCCCCCAAAAAGAGCACCAGGACATCCGGGCGGCATACGGATAACCGTTCCGCGCGGGCGGCGAGATTTCTTATTATTGTTGGCTTCTATTATTGGTTATTTCATCGGTATTGTTAAGCCCGCGCTGCAAAAAAACACCCGGTCGCAATGCTGCCCGATTAATTGCGAGGCCTTGCCGGACAGGTCTACAAAGCGTCTGGCCAGCGGATTGTCGGGAATGATACCTAGCCCGACTTCATTGTGAACCAGGACCATATCGCAGGGAATTTGCAGCACTGCCTGCAGCTCGTCCAGGATGGCGGTTTCGGAATGGCCGTGGTACAGCATGTTGTTGAGCCACATCGATACGCACTCGACCAGCACGGGCCGGCGGCAGTCCTTCAGCGCCTCGAACAGCCTGACGGGCTCTTCCAGGGTATCGAAAAAATCCTGGCGGCGCTGCTTGTGGACGGCGATGCGCGCCTGCATCTCGTCGTCGAAAAACTCGGTGGTGGCCAGATAGTAGGGCTTGAGGTCCCCGGCCTGCTCCAGTATGTAGGTTTCGGCCAGCCGGGACTTGCCGCTTTTGATGCCGCCAATGAACAGCGTTTTCATGTCAGCAAGGCTCCTGCGATCAGGAGGGTCAGCACGATAAGATTAATGCCCGTTTTCATGTTCAATGCTTGTTCCAATGTCGTTTGATTGATCGGATGGATTGACCAGCCCAGTACCGGCTTGTGCTTGATGCGGCCGTGGTAGCGGGCGTCGCCGCCCAGCGCCACGCCCAATGCGCCGGCCATGGCCGCGATCGGGAAGCCGGCGTTGGGGCTTTCGAGCTTGCCGCCGTCGCGCAGGCAGCATTGCCAGGCCCGCCGTCTGTCGTCGGCCAGCGCAATGATCAGCAGCGCCGTCAGCCGGGCCGGCAGGTAATTGGCGATATCGTCCAGCCGGGCCGCGACCTTGCCGAAATAAAAATAGCGTCCGGTCTTGTAGCCGATCATCGAGTCCATCGTATTGACGGCTTTATAGACGGCGATGCCCGGCAGCCCGAACAGGACCAGATAAAACAGCGGCGCGATGACGCCGTCGCTGAGGTTTTCGGCCCAGGTTTCCAGCGCGCCCTTGTAGACCTCCGTTTCGGTCATGGCCCCGGTGTCGCGGCTGACCAGATAGCTCAACGCCTGCCTGGGATTTTCGGCCGTCAGCAGGCCGGCGACGCTGGCGTGCAGCATGTGCATGGCCAGGCCGGTCGAGGCCGCCATGGCTAGAACGGGCAAGGAGAGCCAGGCCGGCAGCAGGCCGGCCAGATAAACCAGTGCGGCGGCTATCGACAGCGTCAGCGCCAGCAGGCCGGTCACGAGTAGCGCGCCGGTCAGGATGCGGCCTTGGTAAAAACGCCGTTCGAAGGCCGAGATAAAGTCGCCCATCCACATCACGGGATGCTTGCCGGGCAGCTCGCCGATCGTCAAATCGATCAGATAGGCCAGTAATGCCAGTTCAAAATACATCGGCCGGCCTTTTATAAATGTAGGGTACGCACTGCGTACCCTACACAACGGATTTTTATATCCATATCAATCCTGCAGCGCCTCCAGAATCGCCGCGATATCCAGCTGCTGCGCGACCATGTCGGCAAAGCCCTGGATTTCGGCCTCGCGGTAGGCCGTATAGTCATAGCCCTGATAGGCCGGATTGATGGCTTTGAAATAAGCGGTGCGAAAGTCGTCATTGTCGAAAATGCCGTGCACATGCGTGCCGGCGACGTGCTCGTGCCGATGCGCCAAAGGATACTTGGCCATGCGGCCGCAATGGATTTCATAGCCTGTGACGGCCGGGCAGGAAAACAGCTCGTACTGCCCGCGCTTGAGGATTTTCGGGATTTTATAGACTACCGTATCGTCGAACAATCCCAGCCCCGTTTCGCTGCCGGCGGTGTCATGCTCGAGCGCATCGGGGTCGTGCAATTTGGTGCAGAACATCTGATAGCCGCCGCAGATGCCGAACACCGGTTTTTCTAGCTGCCGGATCTCGTCGAACAGGCCCAGCGCTTTCAGCCATTGCAGATCGCGGATCACGGTCTTGCTGCCCGGCAGCAGCACCATGTCGAACTGGCCCAGCGGCCGGTAGGCGTCGATCAGTTCTACCTGCACCTCGGCATCGGCCATCAGCGCATCGAGGTCGTTGTAATTGGCCAGGCCCGGGTAGGCGATCACGGCGGCGCGGATTTTGACATCGCCCAGGCGCTGCCGGTAATTCTGCAGCGACTGCGAGTCTTCCATGTCGATATTCAAGGGCTGAAAGGGGAGCACGCCCAGCACGGGCACGCCGAAACGCTCGCGGATGATCTTCTCGCCCTCGTCGAAAAAGCGCCGGTCGCCGCGGAATTTGTTGATCACGACGCCGATCAGGTTGGCGCGCATGACCGGGTCCATCAACTCCAGGGTGCCGTAAATCGATGCGAAGACGCCGCCGCGCTCGATGTCCGCGACCAGGATGTTTTTGGTATGGAAGGTTTTGGCGATGAAGGTGTTCGACAGGTCCTTGTGCAGCAGATTCAGCTCCACGGGCGAGCCCGCGCCTTCGGCGACGATCAGGTCATAGGACTGCTGCAGGGTCGAGAAGGCCTGCCGGACCTGCTGTTTCAGAGTGCCGATCTCGTCGTAATAAGCGGCGATCGATTCGTTTTTGTAAACCTGGCCGTTGACGACGACCTGCACGCAGCCGTTGCCGTGCGACTTGAGCAGTACCGGATTGAACAGCACGCTGGGCTCGACGCGCGCGGCCTCGGCCTGCAGGCACTGGGCGCGCGAAATCTCGCCGCCTTCCTGCGTGACGGCCGAATTGTTCGAGACGTTCTGCGCCTTGAACGGCGCGACGCGCAGGCCGCGGTCGGCAAAGATGCGGCACAGGGCCGTGACCAGCGTGGTCTTGCCGGCATCCGAACTGGTGCCGAAAACTGCTAAGGGTTTCATTTCAATCATCGCCTAATGTTGTATTAACCACGAAGACCACGAAGGACACGAAGAAAAATATAAACTTCGTGTTCTCTGTGTTCTTCGTGGTTAATATTAAAGTTCAGAGGTTATCGTATTCAGGCATCGCGCCAGCTCGGCAATCGCCTGTTCGTCCTTGACGGCAAAGCGCACATGACGGCGGGTCAGCCCGGCAAAATTATCGCAGACGCGGATCAGAATGCGCGACGGCGCGAGCTTTTCCTGCAATTGATAGCCATCCATGCCGGCCAGTTCCGCCAGCAGGAAATTGGCCTGTCCGTCATAAATGCGCCGGAACAGGCCGCAGTCCGACAGGGCTCGATGCAACTGCCCGCGCAGTTCGCTTGTCTGCCGGCGGGTCTGTCCGATAAAAGCCGTATTTGCCAGCGCCTGCTGCATGTAAGCCATGTCGAGGCTGGACAGTTTCCAGGCCGGCTCCAGGCGTTTCAGCGCTTCGATCGCCGGACTGGCCGCCATGACAAAGCCGATGCGGATGCCGGCGCAGCCGTAAAACTTGCTCAACGATTTGATCAGATACAGTTTGTCGTAGTGTCCGATGTGGCCGGCGACCGATTTATTTTCACAAAGCTTCCGCTCCTCAGCAATCGCTCCCGGCATTGCCCCTTGTGCCCCAGAGGGTATACCTCCTGCATTCATGCAGTCATGCTCACGCCCCTTGCCTACGTCCTGTAGGCAAAAGTCCAGAAACGACTCGTCGATGATGATCGTGCAGTCGGCGGCCCGCCATTTGTCCAGCCAGTCCTTCAGGTCGTAAAGCCGGCCGTCCGGCGTCGATGGATTGACGAAAATGACCGTGCTGCCTCGGGGAACATCGGCCGCAGGATCGACAAATCGGTCGATGGTATGCAGCCGGCAGCCGAGCTCGCCGGCGATATGCGCATATTCGCCATAGAGCGGCGCGTACAAGACCAGATCGTCGGGCTGCAGAAAGCGCAGCAGGGCAAAAATGGCCGCGCTGGCGCCGTTGAAGACTTCGATATCGGCGCCGGGCGGGCCGGGGTAGCGTTCCTGCAGCGCCTGTTTCAACAAGCCGTAATGCGGATCGGCATAAGGGCCGAGCTGCACCTGCTGCAGACAGTCCAGCGTTGCCGCCTGCCGCGGGTTGATATTGGCCGAGAAATCCAGCACCTGCCGGGGCAGGCAGCCCAGGTTTTGAGCGAACCGGTAGATATTGCCGCCGTGCTTCATGAATAAACTGATGTCATGCAAGGGTTAAATATTTTTACCATGAAGCGTAGGGTACGCATCGCGTACCATTTTTGATGACCTAACACCCCAAAAGGTACGAGACTGTGAAAGTATTCAATTTAAAGGGTTTAACCACGAAGGACACGAAGAGCACGAAGTTTTAAGCCTTTGATTAACTTAATTTTTTCTTCGTGTCCTTCGTGATCTTCGTGGTGAATAAGGCTTTTTATGACGTTTTTCACTAATTCTTTCACAGCCTCGTACGCGATGCGTACCCTACAAACTTCATTTACAAGTTGATGTAATCCACGTAAGTGAAATCGACGCTGTGCCGCAGCTTATGCACGGAGCCGGCGTCGATGCGCAATTGGAACGAATTGGCCAAGGGCATGTTCAGGGCGCGCGCCAGCAGGGCGCGGATCACGCCCGCATGGGTGATGACCAGCACCTGCTCAGCCTTGACCGTCGCCAGATCCTGCCAGAAGCCGCCCGCGCGCAGGTACAGATCCTCGAAATTCTCGCCGTTCGGCGGCGCGGCCTTGACGAAATCATTGGTCCAGTTTTGCACGGCATCGGCATCGATATCGTCGAAGCGCAGCCCTTCCCAATCGCCGAAATGCAGCTCCTTCAGGCGCTCATCGGTGGTCACGGCTTCCGAAAAGGTTTTGGCCAGCTCCAGGCAGCGCGTCAGCGGGCTGCTGAACACCTTGCAGCCGGCATCGAACTCGGGCAGTTTGTCATGCAGATCCTGGGCCTCGTCGGCAAAACTGTCGGCCAGACCGATGTCGCTGTGGCCGTAGCAAAGCCCCGGTTCCGCGGCCGTGTTGGTATGGCGAATCAGATAAATGTCCATAAAATACTCACACTCAAATAAAAAACGGTTTCGGCGATCTGCTGGCTGGCGCCGAGGCAATCGCCGGTATAGCCGCCGATACGGCGGTAAAAATAACGGCCCAGCAGCCGGTTGACGGCCAGCACGGGCAGGATCGCCAGCCAGCAGAGGGCCGGCAGCAGGAGCAAGGGCAATAAAGCCAGGCTTGCCGCAAACAGCAGACCGGCGATGCCGGGCCTGAAAACGGCGGCGCCGGCCTTGCTGTGGTCGATGCGCGCATAAGCGTAACGGTGCATGATCAGCAAGGGCGGCAGCCGGCTGAAGCTGTGCCCTGCAAGCAACAACAACGGCACGGCGGCCGCCGGCAGCGAGCCGAGCACGCTGATCTTCAGCGCCAGCAGCAGCACCAGGCCGAGCACGCCATAGCTGCCGGTCCTCGGGTCCTTCATGATCTCCAGGATGCGCGGCTTGTCGAAGCCGCCGCCGAAGCCGTCGCAGACATCGGCGAAGCCGTCTTCATGGAAGGCGCCGGTAATAAAAATGCCTGCGGCAAGCGCTACGATGACGGCTGTCTGCTGCGGCCACAGGCCATCGGCCAGATAAAAACCCAATGCCGACAGCCCGCCGACCAGCCAGCCGACCAGCGGCAGGTAAACCGCGGCTTCGGGCAGTTGCCGGTAATCCAGCTTTTGGGGCACGGGCAGGCGCGTGTAGAAACCGAGCGCCAGCAGGAACAGTCTTGGATGGGGCATGACTGTTTTTCAGACTGTCCAGTCTTCGGTACTTAAATCTGCAAAAACAGTTTGGATATCGGTAAAAATTTTGTCGGCGCTGACCAGCATGCAATTTTCCGTGATTGCGGTCGAGATCATCATCAAGTCTATATTGTGTTTTTTAAGATTCTCTTGATTGAGGTTACGCAAATCCTTGATGGATTTTTTTAACAAACCGAAAAGCTCGGCTCCTTGGGGAGTCAAGGGTAAACAGCAAAAATCTTTTTGCATTTGAATGATTTTTTGCCGAATACGGAGTTTTTTACTTTCCGGCGCATTGGCGAAACCGTATTCAAATTCATAGAGCGACAGTACCGAAAAACAGACTTTGTCGGTATCAGTGAGCATTGACAGGCGCTGCAGAATTTTAGGGTGCGCTGGGGCCGATGCGTTATAAAGGTCTGACAGTGTATTGGAGTCGAGTAAATAATTCATTCGGATTTAAAGGCAAAATCTTGCTTGAATTCTTTCATATCCTGCTTGAATTGCTCGGTATGCTCTTCCAGATCAATAGGATTTTCGGCAATGCGCTCGGCAAGCTGCGCCCATTTTGACGGTTTTTGCCGTGCTTCCAGCGCGCGACGGATGGCGTCATAGATGAATTGATCAGGATTCGGTAAATGGTTGATCTGCTCTACCATTTCATGGGGTAAATTGATAATGTGCTGCATGGTTTTATGCTCCGGTTACGCAGTTGTATAGTCAATGGTCAATAGGATGCGAAACTCAGGAAGGAATTCACTGCCAGATTAACCGATTGATGGGACTTATTAAAGTTTCAGTTGCGCGCCGAGGACTTTTAATGATCAATCCCGGCCTCATCGAACGACGCCATCTCATTCAGCATCAGCACGGCCGACTGCAGCAGCGGATAGGCCAGGGCGATGCCGGAGCCTTCGCCGAGCCGCAGGTCCAGATTGATAAGCGCACGTGCATTGAAGTGCTCAAGCAGCGCCTGATGCCCCTGTTCGCGCGAGACATGGCTGAACACGCAATAATCGAGCACCTGCGGATGCAGCCGGCTGGCCACGAGCAGGGCGCTGCCGGCGATGAAGCCGTCGACCGGGATCAGCATGCCCAGCTCGGCCGCCTTCAGATAGGCGCCGGTCATCATGGCGATCTCGAAGCCGCCGAACGTCGTCAGGGCCGCCAGGGGTTCGGTAATGGCCGGGTGCCGCTCCAGCGCCTGCCGCAATACCGCGACCTTGTTGCTCAGTTGTTCGTCGTTCAGGCCGGTGCCGCGGCCTACGCATTGTTCCAGCGGCAGTCCCGTCAGCACATGCATGAGCAGGGCGGCGGACGAGGTGTTGCCGATGCCCATTTCGCCGAAGCCGATGCAGTTGCAGCCCAGCTTGTGCTGGCTTGAGACAATTTCCGCGCCCGTTTGCAGGGCTTCCAGGCATTGCCGGTCGGTCATGGCCGGTTCCGTCAGGAAGTTGCGCGTGCCCTTGGCTATCTTGGCGCCGATCAGCGCCGGATGGCTGTCCAGATCGGCATTGACGCCGGCATCGACGACCAGCAGTTCCATGCCGTGCTGGCGCGCGAACACGCTGACCGCCGCGCCGCCGGCCAGAAAATTGGCGACCATTTGCGCGGTCACGGCCTGCGGATAGGCGCTGACGCCGGCTTCGGCCACGCCGTGATCGCCCGCGAAAACGATGAGGCAGGGCTTGTTCAGGCGGGGCGTCAGGGTGTTCTGGATCAGGCCGATCCGCAGCGCCAGTGTTTCGAGCAGGCCCAGCGCCCCCAAAGGCTTGGTCTTCTGGTCGATTTTTTGCTGCAGGGCGGGGCGAAGCGTTGACGAGAGCGGGGCGATGGAGAAATTCAGCGGCACGGTGTATCCCAGGTATTTTCAAATAATAAAGTGTCCAGATCCTTGCGCTCGGCCCATTGCGCCTGTTCCAGCATCGGCTTGTCGTAGAATTCGACGACATGGCCCAGGCACAGGATCGCTACGGGCTGGCTGTCTTCGGGCATCTTCAGCAGGGCTTTGACGTGTTCGGGCTCGAACAGGGACACCCAGCCCATCCCCAGGCCTTCCGCCCTGGCCGCCAGCCACAGGTTTTGTATCGCGCAGGCCAGGGAGGCCAGATCCATGTCCGGCAGCGTGCGCCGGCCGAAAATGTAGTGCTCGCGCCGTTCGCACAAGGCGGCCACCAGCACGACCGCGCATTCGCGTATGCCTTCCACCTTCAGCTTCATGAACTCGTCCTCGCGCTCGCCCAAAGCCCGGGCCGTATTGATGCGCTCCTGCTCGACCAGCGCATGCAGTGCATTGCGCAGACCGGGATCGCTGATGCGCACGAACCGCCACGGCTGCATGAAGCCGACGCTGGGTGCGTGATGCGCGGCCTGCAGCAGGCGCTTCAGGACTTCGGGATCAACCGGGTCGGGCAGGAAGTGGCGCATATCGCGGCGCTCGTAAATGGCGCGGTAGACGGCGGCGATTTCGTCGTCGGCGTAACGGTGTCGGGTCATGGTACTGATCAATATTAAACGGCCCGGTGGGGGCGACTTCAGTCGCCTATTATCGCCCAGAATGCAAGGATGAGTCTAAATAAGTCATAGATAGCCAACGTAGGGTATGCATTGCATACCCTACGCTACGATGTTAGAAAAGATAAGGATGGGTCGCTTCGAAACCGTGCACTTTGGCTTTCGGATTGAAAGCCGGCGGCTGCCAGTCTCCGCTTTCCTGGCCGGCCAGGAAGCCGGCCAGCCATAAGGCCTGGTTGCGGATCGGCAGAATAAACGCGTATAGCTTGCCGTTCGGCAGTTCGGCGACATCGCCGAGCGCGTAGATATGTTCGTCCGAGGTCTGCAGCCGCTGATTGACCTTGATGCCTCGGCCCGTTTCCAGGCCCGCCTGTTCGGCCAGCTCCGTGCGCGGCTTGAAGCCGGTGGCCACGATCACGGCATCAAAAGCGGCCGAGACGCCGGTATTGACGCTGACTTTATCGCCTTCCCGCGAAAAGCCCTGCACCGCCTGGTGCAACAAGACTTTCACGCCCGAGCCTTTGAGTACGTTCAGCAGGGATACCGAGTCCTCCGTGACCAGCTGGCGCTCCATGAGCCGGCCCGAGGCATGATACAGCGTTACCGGGTCGCCCGAAACGGCCAGGTCGGAGGCCACCTCGCAGCCGATCAGGCCGCCGCCGATGATGGCCCAGGCAGGCCGCCGGTTCCGGTCCAGAAAGCCTTGCCGGAACCGGCGCAGCTTTTTCAGATCGACCAGATTGTTCAAGCGGAAAAACAGCTCATCATAAGGCCTGAACGGCGGCGGGATGAAAGCGGAGGAACCCTGCGCCAGTATCAGCTTGTCGTACGACAGCAGGGTCTGTTGATCGGGGCCGTTGACGGCGACGGTCCGCTCGGCCGGATTGATGGCCGTGACTTCGGCGGCGCTGATGATGTCGATACTCTGCGCGCGCAGCTTGTCGAAGGGTTTCAGGATGATGGACTGTTCGATAGTGTCGGTGCTGAAGCCCCGCGACAGCAGCGGCCGCGAATAATAGCCGTCATTCTCGCGCGTGATCAGCGTAAGCCGCGCATCGGGGCACAATGCGCGGTATTTTTCCACGAAGCTGACGCCGCCCACGCCGGAGCCGATGATAACGATATGCATACGGTTCTCTTTAAGGTACGGGATTATTCCATCAACTCATAAGCGCTTTTCTCGGCGCCGCATTCAGGACAGCGCCAGTCGTCGGGTATGTCCTCAAAGCGCGTCCCCGGCTCTATGCCTGTATCGAAATCGCCTTCCGCTTCATCATAGATATGACCGCAAACGCTGCACCGGTATTTTTTAAAGTCGGACATAAACGCTCCTCTCGTGCTGGTTAAAAAACAATTATTTCTGACTGTAACAGATCTTTTTTAGTTTTAACTAGTCTTTTTTAAACGGCAGATAGGTCGCCGCATCCTGCTTATAAAGCGCCACGGCTTGTCGTTCTTCATGCAGAAAATGTTCCACGGCCCTGGCAAATTCGGCATCCTTGAGCCAATGCGCCGAACAGGTCGTGACCGGCTCGAATCCCCGAGCGATTTTATGTTCGCCCTGGGCGCCGGAGTCGAAGCGCTTCAGGCCGTGCGCGATGCAATATTCCAGCCCCTGATAGTAACAGGCTTCGAAATGCAGGTTGTTGTATTCTTCATAGCAGCCCCAATAGCGGCCGTAGAGCGTATCGGCGCCGATCACGCTCAATGCCGCGCCGACGTATTGATCGTCCTTGACCGCCAGCACCAGCAGCAACTTTTCGCCCATCGTCGCCGCCAGCTGCTCGAAAAAGGCCAGGTTCAGGTAGGGTGACATGCCGTTTTTCAGATAGGTCATCGTGTAGAACTGAAAGAACGCCTGCCACTGCGCCGGACTGACTTCACGGCCGCTGAGCCGGCGCAGCTCGATGCCTTGTTCGCAGACCCGCCGGCGCTCGCGCTTGATCATCTTGCGCTTGCTTGAACTGAAGGTTTGCAGGAAGTCATCGAAATCGCGGTAGCCCCGGTTGAGCCAGTGAAACTGCACGCTTTCGCGCAGGCTCAATCCCTGGTCGCGCAGCCATTGCGCCTGCTCTGGCTCGGGAAACAGGCAATGCCAGGAGGAGATGCCGTTCTGTTCGGATAACTGCTTGATGAAGGCAACCAGCAGGCGCGTGACTTCCTGCGCATCGGCCGATTCATCGACCATCATGCGCGGCCCCTGGCAGGGCGTGAACGGAATCGCGGTCAGCCATTTCGGGTAATAATTCAGGCCGCACTGCTGATAGGCGTGCGCCCACTGCTGGTCGAACACATATTCGCCGCGCGAGTGCGTCTTCAGGTACAGCGGCATGCAGGCCCGCGGCACATCATTCCGCAGCACCAGCAAATGATGCGGCGACCAGCCGGTTTCGGCCGCCGCGCAGCCGCTCTGCTCCAGTGCCAGCAAGAATTCGTGGCGCAGAAATGGATAGCCGTCCCCGGCCAGCCGGTTCCAGGTTCCGGCATCGACTTGCGCCATGCTGGTGATCGGTTTTACGTCCATTTTTAGCGATGAATCAGATGAATTAGTAGCAGGGTATCATTAAACAGCGGATTAAATTCTACAACTATCGGCTGAGTTTTATTGCTCCGGGTTCCATGAAGCGTCCAAAAAACTTATCATTGGCAGGTGAACAAATCCTTTGAATGGCCATGACCAACAGACCCTTTTCCCAAGCTTGCGAGAACAATAAAGACCCCATTCTTCGGGTGATCCGCCCTGTTTTCAGCCGGCCGCTTACGGTCTGGGAAATCGGCAGCGGCACGGGGCAGCACGCCTGCTATTTTGCCGGGCAGCTGCCGCATGTCAACTGGCAGCCGACCGACCGGCAGGAGAATATCGCCGGCATCGAACTGTGGCGGCAGGCGGCAGGGCTGGCGAATCTGAGGCCGCCGCTGATCCTCGACGTGACCGATGCCGCATGGCCGTGCACTCGTATCGAGGCGCTGTTCACGGCCAATACGCTGCACATCATGAGCTGGCGGCAGGTTCAGGTTTTCTTTGACCGCCTGGGCCAATACCTGGCCCCGGACGCGCCGGTATGCATTTACGGGCCTTTCAACTATCAAGGCCGTTACACCAGCGACAGCAACGCCCGGTTCGACCAGTGGCTGAAGAGCAGGGACCCGCTCAGCGGCATCCGGGATTTCGAAGCGGTCACGGCTTTGGCGGCCTCGATCGGGTTGCAGCTGGTGGACGATGTCGCGATGCCGGCCAACAACCGTCTGCTGGTGCTGAGCAGGCAGGCGGATTCCGGCTGAAGGCTCAAGCTGTCGCCAGCCGGTAGCATTCGTCGGCATGGTCGATCAGCGCGCCGACGACCTGCGCATCGAGCCGGCCTTGCGCGACGAGTGCCTGCAAATGCCCGATGATTTCATCCTTCGCCAGCCGGCCGCGGTAGGAGCGGTGCTGCGCGAACGCCTGAAAAATATCGGCGACGCTGACGATGCGCGCTTCCAGATGGATCTCTTTGGGCGCGCGCTTGAACGGATAGCCCAGGCCGAGCAGATTTTCATGGTGATAGCCGGCCCAGACCGGTATCGGCGTGTGGCCGAATACGCGCCGCAGAATCCGATAAGTGTCATAGCTGTGCCGGCGGATGCAGGCGTATTCCCGATCGGTCAGCGGCCCCGGCTTTTCGATAATGGCCTCGTCGACGCGCAGCTTGCCGATGTCGTGCAGCAGGCCCGCGATTTCGATCAGGTCCAGCACCGGTCCCGTCCTGCCCAGCTGTTCGGCCAGGTAGCGCGCGATCTTGGCGACGCGCTCGGAGTGTTCCTCGGTGTAGTGGCTTTTGGCGTCGACGATGCGCGAGAACAGCAGCGCCAGTGCGCGCAGTTCATCCATATTCAGCGTAATCTGAGTCTGATGGCTGCTGAACTCGGCCAGTTCCTCGTCCAGATATTCAGGGTCCATGGACAGCCAGAAGGCTTCCTCGTCGGCGGCATGGGCGAAGGCTTCGACCAGTTCGGGCGCGAACATGCGGCCGGCCTGCTTTCTGGCATAGTCGACGATGGCCGGGTACTCCAGCAGGATCTGTTCGCTGCCGATAAAAGGCAGTTGCAGCGTGTCGGCGCGGTCGGCAAGATAGATCAGGTTCGAGCGCAGGCGCGTGGTTTCATTCAGAGGCAAGCTCTGCAATTTCTCCCAGCGCGTATGATGGTAGCGGATGTCGACGGCCAGATGGGCCAGCGGCGCGCAGGCCCGTAAGTAGGCGTCGGCGCGGATACAATGCGCCTCCGCGCCGTCCCACTCCAGGGTTTCGGATATAAGGCGGTGCTCCTGCACCCGGGAGACGCCGCAGTCGTGCAGCATGCCGGCGTGCATCAGCGTCAGGCAGTCGGCCTTGCTCCAGCCCAGTTCCCGGGCCACGTTCTTGGCCATGATCGCGACGCGCTTGCCGTGCTTGACTTCGTCGATGCCGACCAGATCCAGTGAACTGCTCAAGGCCGTCACTGTGCTGTGTAGGTCAATTTTCAGTTGTTCCATGTTGATACCCGTTCTGGTTCGGTGCGTTAAACGATTTTTTGACACCTGAAAGCCGGAATCATTCACAGGCAGTTTTCAGGCCGGAGCAGGTCAATTGACCTGCAGCACCAGCAGGCTTCCCGCGATCATGACCAGGCTCGCCGCCAGTCTGCGCAGCAGATCCGGCTCGTTGAAGATCCGGTAGCCGAGGAAGACCTGCAGCAGCATGCCGAGCTGAAACAAGGCCAGCGTATAGGCAATCAGCATTTGCGACATCAGCACCAGCGTCAGGTATTGCATGACGAATACCGTCAGGCCGACGGCCGTGATCGGCAGGACATGCGGCTGCGAATTCCTGATGTTGTCCGCCAGCCGTTCCGTGGTCAGGAACCTGTTGGCCAAAAGGATCAGCGGCAATCCGAACAATGACCAGAAGATCAGCGTCTCCAACGGGCCGGAATGCTCGAGCGAGTCTTTCAGAAAAATCGTGCCGATCGAAAACAGCAAAATGGACAGGAACCGGGCCTGCACGCCGCGATCGCGCCATAGCCGGGCGAGCCGGTCCTGCGCCGTGCCGGCCGACGGCGGCAGCAGCAGAAAGCTGCCGGCGACGATAATCAGGATGCCGGCAAAGCCTTGCGCGGTCGGCACCTCGCCCAGAAAAACGAGCGCCAGCAGCATGGATATGATGACTTTGTAGGCATTGAGCGGACCGAACACCGACAGGTCGGTCCTGGACAGGGACATCACCAGAAACATCCAGCCGCCGACATCGAACAGGGACGCCAGCAGCACATTGATCCAGAACGGCGGAGTCAGATGGGAAAATCCGGCGCTGAAAAGGAATGGCAGAGAGAGAAGAGCCAGCACGGCATAGGTGGTGGCGACGATGTAAAAGGGATGCAGGCCGTGATGCGACAGCTGTTTCTGAAAGACGTTGGACACCGACGACAGCACCAGCCGGCCGAAAACGAAAAAAATTTCCAAAAGCGGTTTTCCTTATGCATGAATCTTGAATGACGCAAGGGGGCGCATTCTAATGGGCATTAGCGTGAAATGGAAGGGCATTGGACTTGCGCTTCGGCAGGATGAGCTGGCCCAAAGCAGGCGCTCCGGACGATACAGTGAAGCGCATCGCTCGCGCGTGAGTGATATGATCGACATCCAGAAACGGGTGGCGGACAAACAAGGGGGTATCCGCCCCAGCCTGAAGGACTGGTTGCGGAAAATGACGCATAATGCCGCCCCGAACCACTGTTTAGGAGCATAAACCATGCATTGTCCACTGTGCCGGCACGACTGCAGCGTTTTTTATCATCAGGATGCGCGCCGCGCCTATCACCAATGCAACCGCTGCCGGCTGGTTTTCGTGCCGCCGCAGTATCGCCTGTCGCCGGAGGCGGAGAAGGCGTACTACGATCTGCACAGGAACGATCCGCGCGACGCCGGCTACCGCCGCTTCCTGTCGCGGGTCTTCATCCCGATGCGCGAGCGGGTGCCGGCGCCGGCGCAAGGCCTTGACTTCGGCAGCGGCCCGGGGCCGACGCTGTCGCTGATGTTTAGCGAGGCGGGCTATGACATGGCGATCTTCGATCCCTACTATGCCGCCGACACAGCGTTACTGCGCCAGCGCTACGATTTCATTACCGCCAGCGAAGTGGCGGAGCATCTGTTCATGCCCGGCGAGACCCTGACCACACTGCTGGCGCTGCTGCGGCCGGGCGGCTGGCTGGGGTTGATGACGAAAATGGTCATCGACCAGGCGGCCTTCAGCCGCTGGCACTACAAACAGGATCCCACCCATGTGTGCTTTTTCTCGCGCGAGACCTTTATCTGGTGGGCGAGTCAGACAGGGTGTCAGGTCGATTTTGTTGGTAACGATGTGATTTTGTTGCAGAAATCTTGGTCGGGATGACGGAACATGGCTGTAATTCGCATCATTTCTTCAACCGCCAAACGACAGGGGCCTGACGGTTGTTTCGGTAACATTTTGCCCAACCCAACGGTTCACCCTCGGCCAATGGTTCGCCGATAACCCGTCGTGCACCGGACACAGGGCGGACACGCAGGTCCGCCCCTACGGTTCATTCCGGAATTGGAAATGGCCTGCCGGTCGCGTAGGGGCGAACCTATGTGTTCGCCCTTGCCCAACGGTTCACCCCCGGTCAATGGTTTCCCGATAACCCGTCGTGCACCGGACACAGGGCGGACACGCAGGTCCGGCCCTACGTTACCCGGAATTGGAAATGGACCTGCCGTACGAGAAATTGCCAGAGGATCTTACCTGAGCAACAACAGCGGCTTTTTGCTGTTCAGCAGCATCCTGGTCGTAAAACTGCCCAGCAGCAGGTCGTGGAGGCGGGTATGGCTGAACGCGCCCATGACCGTCATGTCGAGGTCATGGGTCTCCTGGTACTCGAACAGCACCTGATCGGGCTTGCCGGTCAGTTTCTTGGCGATGACTTCGATATCGCCGGCCTGCCTGAGCTTGTTGGCGACCAGATCGAGCAGTTGCCCCTTGCCGTTCTCGTCCTTGCTGACGTACACCAGATGGCAGACCATGCCTTTGTACAAGGGGCTGGTCGCGACCATGTCGACGGCTTTCTCGGCCGCCTTGCTCCCGTCATAGGCGAGCATGATGCGCTGCGGCGCCTTGAATGCCTGGTTGACGACCAGGATCGGCTTATGCAGCGAGCGGATGATGGATTCGAGCTTGGCGCCTATCTTGTCGGGCTGGTTCTCGTGTACTTTGCCGCGCAGGCCGATGACCAGCACGCGCATGCTGTCCTCGAGTTCGATCAGCGACTCGACCAGGCTGCCGTGGCGCTGATTGGTCAGGGGCTCGGCGATGCCGGCCCGCATGACACGCTCCCTGGCCGTCTGCAGCAACAGCTTGCCTTGTTGCAGCCGTAACTTGCTGCGCTGCTGCTCGAGGCTGATGATCTCCTCCAGCAGATGATCGCGGCTGTCCAGGCCGATGTTGCCGGACAGATCCGAGGTCGGCGCCGTCTCGGGATGATGATCGATCGTATGCAGCAGCTTCAGCGGCGCATCGACGCGCTGGGCGATCCAGGCCGCGTAATCGCAGACCGCCTCAGTGAGCGCCGAACCGTCGATGCATGCCAAAACCCTGTTGCTATCAGTATTCATTAATGACCTCCCATGATTTTTTCTATTTCTTCGGGTTTATCGTAGATGCCGAAGCGGTCGATGATTGTCGTGCTGGCTTCGTTCAGACCGATCATTTCCACATCCGCGCCTTCGCGCCGGAATTTAATGACCACCTTGTCCAGCGCCGAGACCGCAGAGATATCCCAAAAATGCGCGCGGTGCAAATCGATCACGACCTTGTCGACGGCTTCCTTGAAGTCGAATGCCGCGCAGAATTTGTCGGCCGAGTTAAAGAAAACCTGGCCGATCACATGGTAGGTGCGTGTATGGCTCTCTTCGTCCAGTTCCGAATCGACATACATGAAGTGGCTGATCTTGTTGGCGAAGAACAAGGACGCCAGCAGCACGCCGACGAACACGCCGGCCGCCAGGTTATGGGTCCAGACCACGACAATCACGGTCGCCACCATGACGATGTTGGTGGACAGAGGGTGTTGTTTCAGGTTGACGATGGAACGCCAGCTGAAGGTGCCGATCGAGACCATGATCATGACCGACACCAGCGCCGCCATCGGTATCAGCGATATCCAGGCATCCAGGAACACCACCATGATCAGCAGGAAGGTGCCCGCCGTCAGCGTCGACAAACGCCCGCGTCCGCCGGATTTGATATTGATCACGGACTGGCCGATCATCGCGCAGCCGGCCATGCCGCCCAAAAGCCCCGCGCCGATATTGGCCAGGCCCTGGCCCTTGCATTCGCGATTCTTGTCGCTGGGCGTGTCGGTCAGATCGTCGACGATGGTCGCGGTCATCAGCGACTCCAGCAGGCCGACCATGGCGAGTCCGGCCGAATAAGGGAAAACGATCTGCAGGGTTTCCAGCGTCAGCGGCACCTCGGGCCACAAAAACACCGGCAGGGCGTCAGGCAGCTGGCCCATGTCACCGACCGTGCGGATGTCCAGGTTCAGATAGATGGCGACACCGGTCAAAACGACAATGCAGACCAGCGGCGAAGGCACCGACTTGCCGATTACCGGCAGGTAGGGAAACAAATAAATGATCGCCAGGCCCGCCGCCGTCATGGCGTAGACGTGCCAGGTGACGTGGGTCAATTCCGGCAGCTGCGCCATAAAGATCAGGATCGCCAGGGCATTGACGAAACCGGTCACGACCGAGCGCGAGACAAAACTCATCAGGCTGCCGATTTTCAGATAGCCACCGATGATTTGCAGCACGCCGGTCAGCAGGGTTGCCGCCAGTAAGTATTGCAGGCCGTGCTCCTTGACCAGGGTCACCATCAGCAGCGCCATCGCGCCGGTCGCGGCCGAGATCATGCCGGGCCGGCCGCCGACGAAGGCGGTAATGACCGCGATGCAGAACGAGGCGTAGAGTCCGACCTTAGGGTCCACGCCGGCAATGATGGAAAAGGCGATGGCCTCGGGGATCAGCGCCAGTGCGACGACCGTGCCGGCCAGCAGATCGCCGCGGATGTTACCCAGCCAGTCCTGTTTTTTCGATAAAAAGAGCATAGTGTTCCTGTCTATACATAAAGGGTTGACGGCCCGTGCCGTCGTTTGATGAATGAGTGTAAGAGCAATAGTATGAAGACTAAGGCGGGTAGTGTTTATGGTTCATGATGGGGTTTGAAAGTGGTTGGGAAACAGGTTGGCAATTACAGCGTCAGCCAGAACACCAGCAAAGCGGTGCCGGCGGTATAAGCCGCGATCAGTTTTATTTTTTGGTTCCGGGGCCGTGCGCGCCAGTGGCGGGCCTTACGTCTTTTATAGCGCAGCCAGGCCGCCAGCCGGTTTCTTTTTGAGCGGCGATACAGGCGCGGCCAGGCGCGATAGAAGCGATACAGTCCATATATCATGACGACCAGCACCGTATTGACGATGATGGTTTCGCTGGCGTGGTGCCCGGTATTCAGAAGGAGCTCCAGAACTGACTCGACAAATTCTTCGATGGCCTCGATAAACAGATGCAGCAGTTCGAAAATAAAGTGCAGGACTTCAATAACGAACTCCAGTATCTCGTCGAGCAGCAAGATCACGATAAACAGCAGCGCAAACTGCCGCGCGATCCGGATCAGCATTTGCCGGTCGGTTTCATAATGCTGATCCGGTGGCCGGGTGATCGCTTGTTTACGGAACAAGCGGGCTGTCTTGTCAAGCAGGCTGGATAGTTTCAAGGGCGTAAAGACTGGTTTTTGCAATGCACGCCTGTTCAGGCGATGCCGGTTATCGAGCTTGTGATGACTAAGGTTTTAACAACCTGACGCGGGATGTAAATAACAAGCCATTAATATAGTAAGTGGCGGGTATTATATGACGATGACTGTTATTTTGTCACCCCGCGCAAGGGTCTTGGCAATCAACGGCAGCCGTCCAGCCGTAGGATACGCAGGGCCGTCCCTGTTTTCCACGGTTCGCCGCCCGATTTTATGCCGACTCTGAAAAACCTTTATAAATCAACGATGTCGCTGCATGGCAACAACATCGGTTTTATTGGTTTTTATGGCTTATGTAAACTGAGTAATAGGATGTGCCGACGCCAGGAGGCGCACTTGTGCCCTTTAGGGTATCGTTCGCGAGCGATGCGCTTCACTGCGCCGCATCTGCTTCTGATCGGCACATCCCGTGCGGGATTCCAATTTCAGGACGTCATTTTTAGCCAGATCCTATTCCCGCGCTTATTTTCTATAACTCAAGGCCGGCAATACCAGCAGGCTGCAAATAATCGTCAGGGCGATGCCGATGGACAGCAATAGCCCCATGCTCGCCGTTCCCAGATGGGAGTTAAAGGCCAGGCTGCTGAAGCTGCACAAAGTCGTCAAGGCGCTGAAAAACACGCCGCGCGCGGAACTCGATTGCAGCAGATCGACGGCATCGCTTTGCGGATGCTGCAGCCGGTGCACCATGTGGATGCCGCTGTCGACGCCCATGCCCAGCAGCAACGGCAGGACGATGATATTGGCGAAATTGAACGGATTGTTCAGCAGCACATTGCAGGCGGCGGTCAGCAGGGCCGCGAGCAGTAGCGGCGTAATGATCAGCAGCGTCGATTTCAGGCTGCGCGTCATCGCCAACAGCAGCAGGATGATCAGGGCCAGGGCGCTGGCAAAAGCCTGAATAAAGGCGTCCACAATCGCCTGGCCGGATGTCACGTCGCCGACCGGCAGGCCGAATATC
Source organism: Methylobacter marinus A45 (assembly GCF_000383855.1). GTDB lineage: Bacteria > Pseudomonadota > Gammaproteobacteria > Methylococcales > Methylomonadaceae > Methylobacter > Methylobacter marinus. The sequence goes on along the minus strand of NZ_KB912877.1, from coordinate 1,784,055 downwards.
GAGGGGTGGGTCGCCATGGTTTCATTGACGAAGGTTTTGAGATGCTGCGGATTGTTAAGATCCTGCTCCGGCATGACCAGTACACGGAACAAACCGTTGTCGCTGACCCACTGGGAGCGGACGGCATCCGGCAGGTCGTCCAGGCCGATGTCCGACGCCGTCAGGCCGTCGCGCAGCATAAGCATGGTGTGGGGCAGCAGTCTGAACAGGCTGTGTTCCAGCGCGGCATAAGCGGCGGCAGGATTATCCCGGCTGTCGGCGTGCTGGATGAAGGCCTGCACATTCTGATGCATTCCGGCGAGCAGTTCGGGCGAAACGCGCGGCGTCGGCTGGGCGGCGGCCTGCTGCAGTGCATGGTCCAGCTTGACCAGTGCGGCGCGCACGTCGGAGGGCTCCGGCGCGCGCTCGAACCGGTCGAGCTGACCTGGCATGATCAGGTTCAGATTATCGATAATCTCGAGCTTTTCATCCTGCTGTTCAGGCACCAGATTGCTCAGGGTGACCGCTTCGTGCACGCTCGGCAGCCGGGCAAATTCTGCGGCCAGGCGGTCGGCCTGCGTCAGGTTGTCGGTCAGCGCGGAGACGGCAAAAGGCGAGTCGGTTTTTGATTGCAGCAGTTTCTTGAAGGCGACCACGGACTGGGTGTTGGGATCGCGCAGGTTGATCGGATTGGTATCGAACGTCACTTGAGTGAGCGTGAAGCTGGCCAGGATGGCAACGACCAGGGCGCCGAGGCGGATGGCCCGGGCATGGCGGAACGGGAATCCATAGACCCAGCCCGGCAGCGTGGCGCCGTCTTTTGCCGGCCATGCCTTGATCGGCATGACTTTCAGTATTGCCGGCAGCAGGCTCAGCGAAACGGCCAGACCGATGAACATGCCGCCCCCGGCGATGACGCCCAGTTCCGATACGCCCTTGAAATCGGTGGGGATAAAAGCAAAAAAACCGATGGCCGTCGTCAAGGCGCACAGGAACAGCGATGGCCCCACCGTATGCATGCTTTCCAGGATGGCTTCATCGGCGGCCTGGCCCTGCCGGCGGCATTCCTGGTAATGCAGGCATAAATGCGTGGCGAAATCGACGCCCAGGCCGATATAAAGCACTGCAAAAGACACGGATATCAGATTGAGATGGCCGACCGTCAGGGTCGCGAAGCCGGCCGTCAGCACCAGGCCGCCGATCAATGCCACGAAGGTCGCGAACAACAGCCGGAAAGAACGCAGACCCAGCCAAAGCATGAGACAGACCAGCAGCAGCGAGATGGCGCCCGATACGATCATGCCCTGATTGACGCTTTCCATTTCCTCATGCTCCAGAGCGACCTCGCCGGTGAAGCTCAGGCTGACGCCCGGATAGTCATGGGCCATTTCGGCGGCCAGTCCCCGCAAGTAGTTCATCGGCTTTCCGGCCGGCAGCAGTTCGTCAAAATCCATATGCGGCTTGGCGATGATCAGGCGCCGGGTCTGATCGCGGCCAAAGTTTTCCTCGGTTAGCAGTCGCTGCCAGGAAACATAATGCGGCTGGCCCGCCTTGACCGCGACCAGCGCCCGGTCGATCGCGCCCAGCAGCGGATCGAGCGGCAGGGACTGCTCCTGCTGTTTGTCCTCCAGCGCCAGCGACAGGATGTCGGTCAGGCCGGCCACATGGTAATTCTTGGACAGATAGCCGATAAAAGGCTGGGCGTCGACGAGTTTGTCGGACAGTTTTTCCAGCGCATCGAGGTCCAGGTACAAAAAGCCCTGCCGTCGGAAAAAGGGATTGTCCTCCGGAATATAGGCCGACTGGAACAGCGCGGACTGGGTTTGCAGGCGCTTGTTCACAGCCTCGGCGGCCATGGCCGTCTGTTCCGGCGTGGTTGATTCGACGACCACGATAATGGACGCGGCATCCTGCGGAAACGCCTGCTCCAGTTTCATCCTGACCTGCACGAACGGCAAATCCGGCGCCAACAAGTCCGAGGTATTGGTATTAATGCTCAGGTTGCGGACCGTATAGGTGAGGCTGGCGCCGCTGAGAATGATGCACAGCAGCAGGATCAGCCAGGGAAAGCGCAGAGGCAGAGCGGCCAGAAATTGAAACGGCCGATTGTTTATCGATGGAGCGGTAGAGGAAACCATGAAATTTAATCCTTCTTATCGACCGGCTTGGTTGACAGCCCGGTCTTAATACGTTCAAGCAGTGCGGTCATCTGTTTTTGTTCTTGCCGGGTCAGCGTGCCAAGCACTTCCGCTTCCACGGCATCGGCGATTTTCCACAGTTTCTGCATAATGGGTTGTGCTTTGGGCATGAGTTCCAGGCGGTAGGCGCGCCGGTCTTCGTTGTCCTTGTTGCGACGGACCAGGCCCGAGTCCTCGAGCAGGTCGATCTGCCGGGCCAGGGTAATGGGCTTGATTTCCAGGGTTTCCGCCAGGTCGATTTGCCGGCAGTTTTCATTTTCGGACAAATGCACCAGGGCTCGCCATTGGGCGTGGGTGAAACCGATCGGTTCGGCGGCTTTGTTAAAACGTTGACGGATAACGTGACTGATTTCGTAACTCAGAAATCCAAATTTTGAATGCATAAATAGAAAGCTAAGAACAAACTTACCAGGCCAGATCCGAGACATAGAAAGCGGTAAGTATAATAAGGGGCGGGTACTATATCAAAACTCACGAGTTCCGGCAATCCATGTCATGGCATGCGCTATGAAATAGTTGATGCTACCCGGATCCTCGCTCCCGCCGCGGACAGGGTAAAGGCATACCGGCTTTGCCGGCCCTGACTTTTCAGCCCACCTGAATATCCACGCTCGGATAACGGACCCGCCGTTTTTGGGGCGTGGCGATCACATAGGTCACCGTCAACGGCCCCAGGCGTCCGAGAAACATCAAACTCATGACCAGCCACTGGCCGGCCGCCGACAGTTCGCCGGTCAGGCCCCGGGACAGGCCGACCGTGCTGAGCGCCGACACGACCTCGAACAGGATGTCGAGCAGCGGAGCACCCTCCAGCGCTGACAGCGTCAGCGTGCCGACAAACACCAGCATCAGCGAGATGACGCTGACCGAGAATGCTTTCATGACCACATTGCGCGGCACCGACCGGCGCAGCATCGTGACATCGTCGCTTCGGCCCAGAAAGGCGTAGGTGGTCATGAACATGACGATAAACGTGCCCAGCTTGATGCCGCCGGCCGTGCTCATCGAGCCGCCGCCGATGAACATCAGCAGGATCGTCAGCAGCGCCGTCGGATCGGTCAGTGACTCGACGGGCACGGTATTGAAGCCGGCCGTGCGCGGGGTGACGGCCTGAAACCAGGCCGCAGTCAATTGATCGGCCAGCGGCAGGTTTGCGATCGTGCCGGGATTATGGCGCTCGAAAAGCCAGATCAGCAGCCAGGCGGCCAGGTTGATGATCACCGTGGAGCCCAGTATCAGTTTCGTATACGGCTGCCATCGTTTCCAGCCGCGGCGGGTGTGCCACAGGTCCTGCAGCACGACGAACCCGAGTCCGCCGATGATAAACAGAAATGTGATGATCAGGTTGACCTGCAAATGCCCGGCGTAGGGCATTAAATTGTCGGCGGACAGCGCAAAGCCGGCGTTATTGAAAGCCGAAAGCGCATAGAAAAAGGCATGATAAGCGGCGCGCGCCCATCCCAGCTCGCCGCTCCAGATCAAGGTCAGCAGTACAATGGCGGTACTCTCGACCGTGAGCGCGAAATAAATCACGGCGCGCGCCACTTCGCGGATCTTGTCCAGGCTGGTCTGGTTGAACGCCTCCAGCGCCAGCAATTGATGCCTGACGCCGATTTTTTTGCCTATGCTCAGGATGGTCAGCACCGAAAAAGTCATGAAGCCCAGGCCGCCGGCCTGAATCAGCAGCGCGATGACGGTTTGTCCGAATACCGTATAACGCGTGCCGGTATCGACCACGACCAGGCCGGTCACCGTCACGGCCGAGGTGGATGTGAACAGCGCTTCCAGCCAGGTGACAGGTTCGGTCGAGGAGAACGGCAGTTTGAGCAGGCTTGCGCCGAGCACGATCAGCAACAGATAGCCGGACGTCAGAAGGGCCGGGGGGCTGACTTTCAGGACCCGGCTTTTGAACGAGGATTGGCCTTTTTCGAAGCGGCTGACGAGCTGGTCCACCATTGCGCTATACGAATCTGGCCGCGAGCTTCATCAGCGACGTTCTATTACCGGCCAGAACCACGGTGTCGTTCGCTTCGATCACGAACTGCGCGGCGGGACACGGAATCAACTGCTCGCGCCGTTTCACCAGTATGCCGAACACGTCGTCCTTGACGCTTTCCAGCAGCTCGGCCAGCGCAGTGCCGGCCAATCCGGCGGTCACCTTGACCTCGACGACATATTGCCTGTTGCCCAGCGCCATGTATTCGCGGATCATCGGATAAGCCAGCGCCTGGGCAGTGCGTGTGCCCATTTCCTCTTCCGGATGAATGATGCGGTTGACGCCCAGCCGGCTTAGGATCAGGTGATGCGCCTGGGTCGTCGCCTTGACCCAGATGTTCTCGATGCCCATGTTTTTCAGATGCACCACGCAGATCAGGCTCGCCTGCATGTTTTCGCCGATCGCCACGATAACGGCATCGTAATCGATCGGGTTCAGCTCCCTTAAGGCATGGTCATCCGTCACATCGGCAATGGCGGTGTAAGTCAGCGAATCCGACAGCATCTCGATGACGCGCCTGTCGCTGTCGATGCCGACGACATCATGCCCCATCTTTACCAACTGGAGCGCCAGGGTCGTGCCGAACCGCCCCAGGCCAATCACTGCGTATTGCGCCATAAATAACCCCGTTAGTTATTAAAGTCTATTTATCGCCGAGAGACGAAGGACGACCCGATCTATAGCTTTAAATTCTAAAAAACAGATATAGAAATCTAATCTTATCGTTTTTAAGAAACAAAGGCGTCTATTACTATTAACTCAGACACACCGTTCAATCATTCATTCAAACCGCAAACACCATAAGAGGCACGGACATGGCGGCCAACAGCGAGAACAGTAATCTGAAAAAACAGCGTGCGGCGGAAATCTCAAGCCGGATCAGGCACATGCTGGAGGACATCCGCTTCGGCTCGATCGAAATCGTCATTCACGACGGCAAGGTCGTGCAGATCGAGCGCCGGGAAAAACTCAGGCCCGGCGTGTTGGATAACTAGCCCGGCAACCGCTACCGGACCACCGGAGATCAATTAAAAAACAAAAAACAGCGAGGGACCGGACAACCGGAAATGGCTGTGTATTCAAGGGGGAACAAAATATGGCTATTTTCAGAAAAACCGCCTGGGCGCTCGCGGTCGGCGGTTGGTTGATCAGTCCGGCTCAGCATGCCGCCGAGAAGTCGGACCAGAAGGCTTCCAGTTATTACGTGGAACCCGGCAGCTACGGCACCAAGCGGGAAACCGATCCGCCTGAGTATGTGCGCAATTTGAGTAAAACCGGCATCAAGGGCACCGAAGACATGACCTGGCTGAATGTCGGCCTGGATTACCGGATGCGCTACGAGCGCCGCGACGACGACCTGCGCCGCCCGGTCAGCAGCGGCCTGGACGAGCCGGTTTTGCTGCGTACCCGCGCTTACCTGGGCGTCAAGGATATTCTGGACCCGCTCCGGTTCGTGGCCGAATTCGAGGATGCGCGCGTGTATAACAGCCGATTTCCTCGCTCAAACCGGGAAGTCAACGAATTCGAGCTGATCCAGGGCTATGGGGAACTCCATTTCAAAGACGCGCTGGGCTACGATGACCGGGGCAATGCCCGGCCTGCCTTTATCAGGGCCGGTCGGATGGCGTTCGAATTTCTGGATCGGCGTCTGATCGGGCTCAACCGCTGGCGCAACACCACCAACAATTTCCAGGGCTTTCGCGCCAGTATCGGACAGGACGCCAATGACTGGGCGGTCGATTTGCTGGCGCTGCAGCCTTTGACCCGGCTGATGACCGATTTCGACAAGCCGAACCAGGACCAATGGTTCTCGTCTATCATCGGCCACTGGCGCGGCTGGTCCGATATCGTCACGATCGAACCTTATTACATGGCGCTCAGGCAAGACGCTAGTGCCGCGAACAACAACCAGGCCCGCGATATTCACGGCACGGGTTTGCGCCTGTACGGCTGGGTCGGCGACACCGGCATCAATTACGACTTCAGCGGCATGTATCAATTCGGCCGCGACGGCGGCCGGCAGCATGACGCCTACATGGTGACCTCGGAAGTCGGCTATACCTTCAAGGCGCACCCCTGGAAACCCAGAATCAGCGCCTTTTATGGCCATGTCAGCGGCGACCGGGATCCCAACGACAACAAGAACAACCGGTTCGAACGTTTTTTCGGCTTCGCCAGACCCTGGTCATCGGATGATTACATGGTGCCGGAAAACCTGATCGCGCCTAAGATCAGAATCGAATTCGAACCGATCAAGGGGCTAAAGATAGACAGTGGTTACAGCGCCTTCTGGCTGGACAGCAAGACCGACCGTTTCAGGAATTTGTTGGACGGTTCAAGTTTCAACCGCGACCGGACTGGCCAAAGCGGCGACTTTTTAGGCCACGGCCTCGATATCCGCGCCCGCTGCCACCTGACGCGTTTTATCGCCGCCAACGTCGGCTACACCCATTACACGTTCGGCGATTTCACTCGCGCCCGGCAGGAAGCGGCCAACGGCAGCAGTTCGGATGATTCGGATTTTGTCTACGTCGAACTGAGCTTCAATGCCTTGGATATTTTTAAATGACACACGGGGCTAAGCACGATGAACCCGTCGAGATCGCCTCCCCGGCAGATTTATCTAAAAATTAGATAATAAATTCGAATTATATCGTTTCTATTATTAACCCGGCTTTCGTACCATTTGCGTCAATGGGCAAGTACCCCGAAAAGCCGTCTTCAAACCTTTTACAATCTCTTATACACAAGGACCTACCATGAGCACAAAAACAGGACTGAAAACCGGTTTGCTGGCGGCGAGCCTCCTGATCAGCGGCGCCGCCTTCGCCGACCGGACCCTGCTGAATGTTTCCTACGACCCGACCCGGGAACTCTACAAGGAATTCAATCAGGCATTTATCCAGCACTGGAAGGAAAAAACCGGCGAAGACGTGCATATCCAGCAATCCCACGGCGGCGCGGGCAAACAGGCGCGGGCCGTGATCGACGGCCTGGAAGCCGACGTGCTGACGCTGGCCATTACTTATGACATCGACAAGATCGCCGCGAACGCCAAACTGCTGACCAAGGACTGGCAAAAGCGTCTGCCCAATAACAGCATACCCTATACCTCGACCATGGTTTTCCTGGTGCGCAAAGGCAATCCGAAAGGCATCAGGAACTGGGATGACCTGGTGAAGGAAGGCGTCTCGGTCATCACGCCCAACCCCAAGACCTCCGGCGGCGCCCGTTATAACTATCTGGCGGCTTGGGCATTCGCCGAGAAAACCTACGGCGGGAAGGATGCCGCCAAGGATTTCGTCAGGAAACTGTATAAGAACGTGCCGGTGCTGGATTCCGGGGCTAGAGGCTCCACCACCACCTTTTTGCAGCGCGGCATCGGCGATGTGCTGCTGACCTGGGAAAACGAGGCCTACCTGGCGCTTAAGGAACTGGGCCAGGGCGAAGTGGAAATCGTCGTGCCGCCGGTCAGCATTCTGGCCGAAACGCCGGTTACGGTCGTCGACAAGGTCGTCGATAAAAACGGCACACGCGATCTGGCCGAAGCTTATTTGAATTTCCTTTACTCGCCGACCGGCCAGAAACTGGCGGCCAGGCATTTTTACCGTCCGATCGATCCGAAAGTCGTCGATGCCGCGGACCTGGCCAATTTTCCTGAACTGGAACGCGTGACCGTGGACCAGGCATTCGGCGGCTGGGCGAACGTACAAAAAGAGCATTTCGATGACAAGGCCATCTTCGATCAGATCTATGCGCCCTGAAGGCGTTGATTAATCACGAAGAACACGAACGACTGCATATTGTAGGGTACGCACCGCGTACCATTTCGAGCACATAAAAAGATTTAGAAAGGTACGCGGTGCGTACGAGACTGTGAAAGTATTCAATTTAAAGGGTTTAACCACGAAGGACACGAAGAGCACGAAGTTTTAAGCCTTTGATTAACTTAATTTTTTCTTCGTGTCCTTCGTGATCTTCGTGGTGAATAAGGCTTTTTATGACGTTTTTCACTAATTCTTTCACAGCCTCGTACCCTACAAGGCTTTGTGAACTTCGTGGTTAGTCATCATTTGGAACGATACCCGTGTTTATGCTCACCACCACTAAAGGCGTAAAAATCCATGAGCCAAAGTAACATAATGCCGGGCTTTCGCCCGACCCTAGCCTTCACCCTGCTGTATTTGGGGCTGGTCGTGTTGATCCCCCTAAGCACGCTGGTGTTCAAAAGTTTCCAGCTGAGCTGGGAGGACTATCTGTCCGTCATCACCAACGACCGCGTGGTCGCCTCCTTCCGCGTCAGCTTCGTGACCTCGCTGGCGGCCGCCGCCGTCGCCAGCCTGTTCGGCTTTATTATTGCCTGGGTCTTGGTGCGCTATCCGTTTCCGGGCAAGCGCCTGTTCGATGCGCTGATCGATTTGCCGTTCGCCTTGCCGACGGCGGTCGCGGGCATCGTGCTGGCGGCGATATACCAGCCCAATGGCTACATCGGCACATTATTGACGGATATGTTCGGCCTGCAGGTCGCCTATAAGCCCTTAGGCATCGTCGTGGCGCTGATCTTCATCAGCCTGCCGTTCTTCGTGCGCACGGTCGAACCGGTGCTGCAGGAATTCGACTCCACCATGGAAGAGGCGGCATCCAGTCTCGGCGCCACCCGGCGGCAAGTGTTTGTCCGGATTATCCTGCCCAATCTGCTGCCCGCTTCGCTGACCGGCTTTGCGCTGGCCTTCGCGCGCAGCGTCGGCGAATACGGCTCGGTTATTTTTATCGCCGGCAATCTGCCCTATGTCTCCGAAATCGTGCCGTTGATGATCATCACCAAACTGGAACAATACGAATATGCCGGCGCCACGGCGATCGCCCTGACCATGCTGGTCATCTCATTTCTGCTGTTGCTGGTGATCAACTTGCTGCAATTGTGGGTACGCAAGCGCTCCGGACAACTCTAGGAGAATAACGACATGAGTGCTATTGCTTACCCTATCAATGAAGCCAAAGCCGTTGAGCGACCGCAGGCGCTGCGTGATCCCGACTGGGTCAGATGGAGCCTGACCGCTGTGGCCGTCGGCTTTATCGTTCTGTTTTTATGCCTGCCTTTGGGCATCGTCATTATCGAGGCTTTCTCGAAAGGCTGGCAGACCTACTGGTCGGCGTTGACTCAGCCCGACGCCCAGGCTGCCATGCAACTGACGCTGTTGACGGCCCTGGTGACCGTGCCGCTCAACACCGTGTTCGGCGTGGCCGCGGCCTGGGCGATCACGCGCTTCGAGTTTCGCGGCAAAAGTCTGCTGACGACCTTGATCGACCTGCCGTTTTCGGTGTCGCCCGTGATCTCCGGCCTGATCTTCGTGCTGCTGTTCGGCGCCCAGGGCTGGTTCGGCGAGTGGCTGTCGGCGCATGACGTGAAAGTCTTGTTCGCGGTGCCGGGCATCCTGCTGGCCACGTTGTTCATCACCTTCCCGTTCGTGGCGCGCGAATTGATTCCCCTGATGCAGGAAATGGGCAGCGAGGAGGAAGAGGCGGCGCTGTCGCTGGGCGCGAGCGGCTGGCGGACCTTCTTTTGGGTGACCCTGCCGAACATCAAATGGGCGCTGCTGTACGGCGTATTGTTGTGCAATGCCCGCGCGATGGGCGAATTCGGCGCCGTGTCGGTCGTATCGGGCCACATCCGCGGCCTGACCAACACGCTGCCGCTGCACGTCGAAGTCAGCTACAACGAATACGACTTCGTCGGCGCCTTCGCCAGCGCCTCGATACTGGCAGGGCTGGCCATCGTGACGCTGATCCTGAAAAGTGCGCTGGAATGGCGACAAGCCAGACGATAAATCCGACGTTGGTAGGCTGGGTTGATAAACCCAGCAATCCGTGCCGCTGATGCTGGGTTTATCAACCCAGCCTACAACAGCTTCAATAAATTTTTGAGACGACTTATGAGTATTCTGCTTTCCAACATCAGCAAAAAATTCGGCCGGTTTTCGGCGCTGAACAACATCAACCTGGAAATTCCCGAAGGCGAGTTGGTCGCGCTGCTCGGGCCCTCGGGCTGCGGCAAGACCACGCTGCTGCGCATCATCGCGGGCCTCGAACGGCCCGATCAGGGCCGCGTATTGCTGAACGGTGAGGACAAGACCGAGCAACACGTCAGCCATCGCGGCATCGGCTTCGTGTTTCAGCATTACGCGCTGTTTAGGCATATGACGGTCTTCGACAACGTGGCCTTCGGCCTGCGGGTCAAGCCGCGCCGCGAGCGGCCGGGTGAACACGAGATCGTCAAGAAAGTCCATGCCCTGCTGGAACTGGTGCAATTGGACTGGCTGCACGACCGCTACCCGGATCAATTGTCCGGCGGCCAGCGCCAGCGTATCGCCCTGGCGCGCGCCCTGGCCGTGGAGCCGTCGGTGCTGCTGCTGGACGAGCCGTTCGGCGCGCTCGACGCCAGCGTGCGCAAGGATTTGCGCCAGTGGCTGCGCAATCTCCATCACGAGCTGAACGTCACCAGCATTTTCGTGACCCACGACCAGGAAGAAGCCATGGAAGTCGCCAGCCGCGTGGTTGTACTCAACCAGGGCCGCATCGAGCAGCAGGGCTCGCCCAGCGACATTTACGACCATCCGGCCAATGCCTTCGTCTCGCGCTTCATCGGCCAGACCAATGTGTTCACGCCGGAGCAGCAGGACGACGCCTGGCTGGCCACGTTCGGACTACAGCCGGGCAAAACCGCGCACGTGCGTCCCCATGACATCGATATCGAGAAATCGAGCGAGCAGGATGCGCAAGCCATCTTGAAAGACTGGCAGCATCTGGGCGCGCTGATCCGCGTTGAACTGGTCAAGAACGGCTCGAACGACCGGTTTTACGCCGAAATGCCCAACGAGCACTTCAAGCGCCTGCAGCTCGATAAAGGCGACAAGGTATCCCTGCGCATACGTCAGGCGCATTGGTTTTAGAACGATAGAACGCAAATGCCGCCCCGGCGTTACCGGAACAACCATTGACCCCGTTTTCCCGATTCCGGGTATCGTAGGGGCGGACCTGCGTGTCCGCCCTGTTTCCGGTGCACGACGGGTTACCGGAGAACCCTTGGCCAAGGGTGAATCGTTGGCCAAGGGACAAACACACAATTCCCCCCAATCGTATCCGCCCTGTCATGACGGCCATATTTACGGATGGCGGTTTTAGATATCCATGAACAGCATCGGAATGCCGTAAGTCAGGACAAAATAGCTGAGTGCTGTGACAACACTGATGCTTGTTCGGTACGAGAAAAATTGCCGGAGAATGTAACTGACGATGGCGATATACCAGCCGACCAGCAAGGTGGCCAAAATGCCCGAGACCTCTTCCCGGTATTCGTAATGCTGCATCACCATATAGAAATACAAGGCTTCGGTACCAATGGCCAGCGTCATGATGAAGTTTTCACAGATAAAAATAGCGGTGAACAACTGGCCGAAATGCTGCCATTTTCTCATGGCCAGCAATAACACGCTGATGGACGAAAAAGCCATAATGGTTCTCAGCAAGACTTCCAGCGTGCCATCGGCGGGATCGGCAATCAGGCTTTCAACAATAATGCCGGAGGCAAGGTAGAAGCCTATGGCTTTCCACATGAACGACTTGGAGGGATATAACTCGCTTGGATCGTTTCTGAACCAGCAAAGGGAAAGGTATTTGAGTAATAAATTCATGGTAAAAAAGAGTTAATTGATTCTGCAGCGCGAATGATAAATAAAAATTGCGGTTTTGGGTGCATTTTAGTGACATAAGGCGCGGTAAGAACCGATGAGCACCGTCCGAGCAACCCGCTGCACAGGCAAATGACCGGTTTTTAAAGTCCCAGTCGATTTGACGCGGCGGCATTTTTAGCGGTTAATGTTGCCGCTTATCGAACAATCATGATTTGAACAAACGGGTCCGTATCGGCAACAGCAACAGACTCACGCGGGTGGCGCGGTTAGTGGCAGGCCGTGCGCTTGCGCTGAGCCGGTCATCGGCCAAATGCGAATCCTAAAGAACTCAACAGGAACCTATCCCATGGCTAAAAATGTTTACCAGAAGCCGTCGCCGGAAATCCAGGCGGAAGCGGTTAAAATCGCCAAGGCAACGCAGCGCCCCGCGCAAACCAAGGAACAAACCAAGCTGATCGCCCAGGGTATTGAAAAAGGCATTGCTCTTTATAAGAAGCAGCAAAGGGAAAAAGCCAGGGAGTTGAACCGGAAACTCAAGCGTGTCGCAAGCCAGCCGCGGCCCACCGCCGAGCCGGAGGATCAGGAAGTCGTGGAGCGGATTGTTTACCGGCAACACTGGCTGCCCTGGTTGCTGCTGGCTTTAAGCTGGCTGGGATGGGGCGTTTATTTTGTCGTTTCCGGGTGACAATGAACAGCCATGGCCTGAACCCGTCGCATGGGAACGCGATCATGTGACGGACGCCCCGCCTACCCGCCGGTGCCTGAGTCAATTGTCTTCGTAATATCAGCTAACAATATATAAGGAAACCAATGAGCAGCCATCAGCTACAAACTGAAATTGAAATTGATGCGGCGCCCGACCGGGTCTGGGCCATTCTGACCGATTTCGCGTCCTATCCGGCGTGGAATCCTTTTATCAAATACGTTCATGGTATTCCGCGACCGGGCGCCCGGCTTGAAGTGCGTATTCAACCCAGCGGCGCCAGAGGCATGACTTTTCGGCCTTCGGTGCTGGCGGCTGAGCCCGGCCGCGAGCTCCGCTGGCTGGGCCACCTGCTGTTGCCCGGCGTGTTTGATGGCGAGCACCGCTTTGAGATCGAGCCCCTTGTCGCCGGGAACGTGCTGTTCCGGCAAAGCGAGCAATTCAGCGGCCTGCTCGTGCCGATATTTAGAAATAGTCTTGAGCGGGATACGAAGCGAGGCTTCGAAGAGCTGAACCGGGCGCTGAAGGCGCGCGCCGAGGCGCATGGGCCGGGCTGACGAACACGGCATGCGCGGCTGTCAATGCTGCCGGCGTATCCCTTCCACCATGACATCTCATTAACGCTTCGATGTTTAAACATAGGATGTGCCGACGCCAGGAGGCGCACTTGTGCCCTTTAGGGTATCATTCGCGAGCGATGCGCTTCACTGCGCCGCCTGGCGCGCCTGCTTTTGGCCGGCACATCCTATGCGGGATGCTAATTTCATAAATCCATTTTTAGCCAAACCCTGCACGCAACGCTTGCCTATCCTGCAACCAAGCCCAACCCGCGCCACTGCTGGGCGGACAATAATTCTTTGCGTCTGTGTAGTGGCGTACATACGTCTGCTGATTTTTTCTGTAACTTGAATTTTACCAAGAGGAAATAGCTTAAAACTGGGTTGGTTTCCGGAAGGAATCCGCTCATCGTTTAATTCAAACTATTGAGGAGAACAGCGTGACTCAACCAAAACAGGCCAGGATCAAGCCGATGCCGGCGGTGCTCGCTTCGGTGACTGCTTATCAAGCCGCGGCCTTTCAGGCGGTTAATAGCCATGAACCAAAACGATGACGCTGTACAACACGCAAAACACCAGTCGGGGAATCGGCGGGAGGTCAATCATGCGGCTGTAATCCCTGTTATCGAGGAACAGTTCCGCGTTGATAAAAAACGCGTGAAAACCGGCACGGTACGCATTTCAAAACGCGTTACAGAGCGTGAGGAAACGGTAAACGTGCCGCTGGTTCATGAGGATATACAGGTGGAACGGGTGGCTATCAACCAATTCATCGATGCACCGCCTCCCGCGATCCGATATGAAGGCGACACCATGATCATTCCGGTCATCCAGGAAGTGGCAGTGGTGGAAAAACGCCTGATGCTGGTTGAGGAACTGCATGTTATTAAACGCCAGAGCCCAAGGCAGGAAACCCAGACAGTGAATTTAAGGAAAGAGGAGGTGAGCGTTGAACAAACCAACGCCGGCCGCTCTGACCATGCCACTGAAGAAAATGGAAGCTGAGAATCTTTTTTTAACAATAAACGTTGATAGGTAACAATCATGAGCCAGACAATCGTAGGTATATTCGACGATCCTTCAGAAGCGCAAGAGGCCGTACAACAGCTTCTCATTGATGGTTTTTCACGCGCGGACATCGATCTTTCATTACCGGAGTCCGTACAAGGCGGAGACAAGTTCAGTAATTTTTTCAGCTCTTTGTTCGGCGCCAACGTGGGAAAATCCTATGCCGAAGTCGCGCGCCAAAGCGGCGCCATCGTCACTGTTCATGTTGACACGCAGGATGAAGCAATACGCGCCACGGAAATTCTTGATGAAGCGGGCGCCCTGGATATGGACGAGCGGGCCATCGAATATGGCGTCGAACCGCCCGGATATCAGGCCGAAACCACAGAGTTCCAGCCCGGCACGCCCGAATATCAGGCCGGAGCCACTGCGTTTCAGCCCGGCAGTCCCGAATACGAGGCCGGCGTCGCCGGTCAGGAAAGGCATGCGGCTGAAGCGGCCAGGGAAGAGACCGTCATTCCGGTGATCGAGGAACAGTTAAAGGTAGGGAAACGGGAAGTGGAAACCGGCCGGGCCAGGCTTCGCAGCCGGATCATTGAACGCCCCGTGGAAGAACACCTCAGGCTGCGCGAGGAGCATGTGCATGTTGAAAGACACGCCGTCAACCGGCCCGCGACCGAAGCCGATATGGAAAGCTTCAGGGACAGTGAAATAGAACTGACCGAGCACGCGGAAGTGCCTTTGGTGACCAAGGAAGCCCGCGTCGTCGAGGAAGTGGAGTTCGGCAAGGACATAGAAGAGCACGATGAAATCGTCAAGGATAAGATAAGAAAAACCCAAATCGATGTAGAGGAAAAAAGACCCTGATCATCGGCCTGATGCAATGAGCATTTTTGAGAACGGCTGAAAAGCGGCGGAGAGTGACTCGCCGCTTTTCATTATCCGGTAGCAGCCGGGGTTCATTCGTAGACACTGAACGTAAGGCGATGATTTAAAAGGCCCGCCTGCGGGTCTTGTTCGGCACTGTTCATCGCGAGGGACGTTATGCCATTGACCCGCTCCTTATACCGAACATTACTGTTGCTGATCGTGTTCGCGGTCGTGATGCTCGCCGTCAGCGCCCACGCCTGTCAGGAACGATCCGGGACCCGTCGGCTCGGCGAGATTCATTTCCCGACCTCGGCCCGGTCGGAAAAGGCGCAAGCCCACTTTTTGCGCGGCGTCGCCGCGTTGCATTCCTTCTCGTACGATCTGGCGCTCGAGGCGTTCCGCAAAGCCACGGAAATCGAACCCGATTTCATGATGGGCCATTGGGGCGAGGCGCTGGCCTACAATCAGCCGCTCTGGGGAAAACAGGACACGGAAGCCGCGCGGAAAGTGCTGGCTGAAATCAAGGGCGCTCCGAAGCTGAGTCCCAGGGAGCGGGCTTACCTGCAGGCGGTGAGGCTGTTATATGGCGAAGGCGACAAGGCCGCGCGCGATCAGGCCTACGCAACGGCCATGGAAAAAGTCCATCGGGACTATCCGGAGGATCTGGAAGCCGCGTCCTTTTATGCGCTGGCCCTGCTGGGAAGCGTCCGGCCCGACGATCCCGGCGGCTTGAGGACCCGGATCAGGGCGGGCGCCATTGCGCTGGATGTGACCCGAAAGGAACCCGATCATCCCGGCGCGACGCACTATATTCTCCATGCCTTTGATGACCCCGACCACGCCATCCTGGCGCTGCCGGCCGCGCGGCGCTATGCCGACATCGCGGCCGAGGCGCCTCATGCGCTGCACATGCCATCGCATATTTTCCTGCAACTGGGCATGTGGCCGGAAGCCGCCTCGACGCAGGAAGCGTTATGGGAGCAGCAGAAAAACAGTCCCATTGGCGAGCGCGACTACCATAATCTCTATTGGCTGTTTTACGTCTATCTGCAACAGGGCCGCTACCGCGCGGCGGAACACTTGCTTAGCCTGATGCGGAAAAGCCTGGCCGAGGGGCCTGAAGACGACAGAGACTTCCAGGGCTATGCTACCTTTGTGCTCTCCGGCATGACCGCGGCGTTCATTTTTGAAACCGAACGCTGGGATCTGGCGACACAGTTGATTGATCCGCTGCAGCGCAACGCCGGGCATTTCATCTCGGCCGTCGGGAACAGTCCCGGTCCGTATCAGGCACTGGCCCGGTATGTTCAGTCGCTCTGGACCTTCACGCAGGGCATGGCGGCGGCGCGGAAAAGCGCGCCCGTCCGAGACAGCATTGACGCGCTGCAGGCCATGGAACGGCCGGCCGTTTCGGAAGAACTGCCCGGCGTCGGATTGCCTCTGCCCAAGGTCTTGGCCATCCAGCGACTGGAGATCGCGGCCGTGGCGAGCGCGGCCAAAGGCGAACTGGACGAGGCCATTCAGAGCATGGAAAAAGCCACCGCCATGGAGGATTCGGTGCCGCCTTTGCCGGGGCCGCCACCGCTGATCAAGCCCACGCACGAATTGTTCGGTGAAATCCTCTTGCAGGCCGAGCGTCCGGCAGAGGCCGAAAAACAGTTCAGAACCGCGCTGCTGCGGCAAACAAGCCGGGCCCGTTCATTGCTGGGAGCCGCCCGCGCCGCGGCCCGGCAAGGCGATCGCGAGGATGCCGGGGACAAGTATGCCAGGTTACTGCGGCAATGGCGGCAGGCCGACAAAGACTTGCCGGAACTGCAAAAGGCACGGAACTACTTACAGCAGGACAGTGCATCCGTCTTATAAGGAACGCGAATTCAAGGAATGACGGGGTGATAACCCGGCCCGCCGCTGGTCGGATTGATAACAAAAAAGCCCAAAGCCGGCGGTTTTGTTACAAAGCCGCGCCGTCACGCGCGTGATACCTATTCAGTCAGGCACGGGCCGATCGCTGCCCCGCGCCTGATATGCCTTTAATTATCAATCACTTATTCAACAGGCAACTTGATTTTTGCCTCTATTGACGCTTTATCGGCCCATGCGCTCCGGCATGGCATCATAATTGATACGCCAGGGATAAGAGAACAGCACGGATAACGGAGACGCTTAAACCATGACGACTTACGCCATCGGCAGTGTAAAAGGCGATTATCAATCGCTACTGAAATTACTGGAAAAAATTCAGTTTGACCCGGACAACGACAACGTATGGTTTGCCGGCAATCTGGTGAATGAAGGGCCCGAGTCGCTGGCCGTACTGAGGTTTGTCAAAAGCCTGGGCAAAAAAGCCGTTACGGTGCTGGGCGATCAGGAACTGCGTTTGCTGGCCCTGGCGGAAGGGCTTGAACGGCCGACAGCCGACGATAGGCTGGATGACATCCTGAAGGCGCCGGACCGGGACAAACTGTTAAAGTGGCTGCGCCGCCGGCCCCTGGTTCATCACGATTCCAAACTCAACTTTACCCTGGTGCATGCCGGCATTCCCGCCGAATGGAGTTTCAGCCAGGCGCTGACTTTCGCCTACGAAGTCGAATCGGCGCTCAGCCAGGACAATTACGCGGCTTTGCTGGAAAACCGGGGGCAAGGCCAGTCGCGCTGGCATGCCAAGCTCAGAGGCTGGAAACGGCTGAATTTTATCGTTAATGCCTATACCCTGATGAAATATTGCGATGCGCAGGGGAAACTGGATTTCAACGCCAAAGGTTCGGTAGATGCGCAAGCCGAAGACCTGATGCCCTGGTATCGTCTGCCCGACCGCCTGACGGCCCACCTGAATATCCTTTTTGCCGATGATGCCTGTTTTGAAGACAGCGCCTTTCCCGGCATATACCCTTTATCCTCGCAAGACGGCCTGTCCGTATTGAAATTGACAGCAACGCCGAAATAACCGCCAGCCCATTGGGCGGACCTGCGTGTCCGCCCTGTTTCCGGTGCACGACAGATTATCGATGCACCATTGGCCGAGGGTGATCTGTTGGGCAAGGGCGAACACACCGCCCCGACCCGTATGCCCCACATACGAGACTGTGAAAGAATTCATTTTTTAGCCCAATTAATAACTAAGGATTCGATAATCAATAACTGTCTTATTTTGTGGGAGCGATGCCCTCATCGCGACTTGCGGTGTCTTTAGTCGCGATGAGGGCATCGCTCCCACGGGGGATCATTTCCTGTCCATGCGGTCGTCTGTGGTAAATCATTTTTAAACTGACAGGGATAATACTTTCACACTCTCATACCCGATCCCGCCGCACAATTTGACCAATATGCCGATTGACTGCGCAATATCAGTTACTATCATCTATAAAGGTATTAGCGTGCGCTGAATAATCATCTGCCGTTATAATCCGGACAAACTGTAGCTGGACAAGAACCGTCGCTTGCAACGTCAGACGGGCGGCGCCATTAAAAATCATAAAAAAACAACACTATATTTTTAATTTGACAAACTCTAGCCCAACTCGATCAAACCACCCGCTCGACCGCCTGGTCGCCTATGCCCTGAGAGGCGGCCTGCCGGTGCTGTTTTTTACCCTGGCCCTGGCTCTGGGCGTTATCGCGCTGCTGTTCACGCCGCGCGAGGAAGAGCCGCAGATCGTCGTGCCGATGGCGAACGTCATCGTCTCGGCGCCGGGCCTGCCGGCGCCGCAGATCGAGAAGCAGATCACCCTGCGCCTGGAAAAACTGCTGACCCAGATCACCGGCGTTGAACACGTCTATTCGCGCTCGTCCAACGGCCAGGCCATCGTCACACTGCGCTTTTTCGTCGGCGAAGACCGCGAGGATGCGCTGCTCAACACCTACAACAAGCTGTACTCGAACCAGGACCAGATTCCGGCCGGCGTCACGGCCTGGCAGGTCAAGCCGGCCGAGGTCGACGACGTGCCGATCGTGCTGGCGGCGCTGTGGAGCCGCGCGCCGGAGCTGTACAGCGATTTCGAGCTGCGCCGGTTCGCCGACGAAATCACCGAGCACCTGCAGCAGATCGCCGACACCAACCAGATCACCGTCGTCGGCGGCCGCCAGCGTACCGTCAACGTGCTGCTCAATCCGCAGAGCATGGCCGCGCGCAGGACCACGGCCCTGGACATCGCGCAAGCCGTGCGGAAAGCCAATCAGCTGCACAACGCCGGCATCGTCTCGGCCGACAACCGCTCGATCCGGCTGGAGGCCGGCGACTTCGTGCGCTCGGCCGAGCAGCTGCGGGCGCTGGTCGTCAATGTCGTGGACGGCATACCGGTCTATCTGCGCGATGTGGCCGACATCACTGACGGCCCCGAGGAGCCAGAAAACTACACCTGGCTCAATTTCGCCGAAGGGCACGCGCTGGCTGATAAATATAAGGGCGACTACCCGATGGTCACGATCGCGGTCGCGAAAAAACGCGGCTCGAATGCCGTCTCGGTGGCCGAGAACGTGCACGCGCGCCTGGCCCAGCTGCAGCGGGAACTGCTGCCGCCCGAAGTGCAGCTCGAAGTCCTGCGCGATTACGGCCAGACCGCCGACGACAAGGTCAACAACCTGACTACCAGCCTGGGGTTCGCGATCGTCACGGTGGTGCTGTTCATCGGCATCTTTCTGGGCTGGCGGCCGGCGCTGGTGGTCGGGCTGGCGATCCCGGTCTGTTACGGCGCCACCCTGGCGCTGGACATGTTTTTCGGCTACACGATCAACCGCGTTACGCTGTTCGCGCTGATTCTGGCGCTGGGCCTGCTGGTCGACGACCCGATCACCGGCATCGA
This sequence comes from Methylobacter marinus A45, assembly GCF_000383855.1. Lineage (GTDB taxonomy): Bacteria > Pseudomonadota > Gammaproteobacteria > Methylococcales > Methylomonadaceae > Methylobacter > Methylobacter marinus. The sequence goes on along the minus strand of NZ_KB912877.1, from coordinate 1,764,254 downwards.
CAACATCGAGCGCTTCATGCGCACCGGCCAGGGCAGCCTGAACGAGCGCATCATCGCCGCCATGGCCGAAATCCGCACGGCCTTGCTGATGTCGACCGTCACCATCATCCTGGCCTTCATCCCGCTGGCCTTCATCACCGGCATGATGGGGCCGTACATGGCACCGATGGCGTTCAACGTGCCCGTGGCCGTGACCTTGTCGACGGTCACGGCCTTCATCGTGACACCCTGGATGTCGGGCAAGGCGCTGAAGCCGGCCGGCGAAAGCGCGACGGCCGCGCCCGACCAGAGCTTCTACGCGCGCATGATCGAGCCCTGCATCGCCAGCCGGAAAGCAGCCTGGCTGCTGATCATCGCGATGCTGGTGCTGTTCGTCCTGACCGCGATTCTGCCCGTGCTGCGCCTGGTGCCGCTGAAACTGCTGCCGTTCGACAACAAGAACGAGCTGCAGATTCTGGTCGACATGCCCGAGGGCAGCACCCTGGAGCAGACCGCGGCCGTGACCCGCTCGGCCGCGACGCTGGCGGCGCGCCTGCCCGAAGTCAACGCCATCGCGGCCTTCGTCGGCACGCCGTCGCCGATCGATTTCAACGGCCTGGTCCGGCAGTACGACTACCGCATCGCCCCGCACCTGGCCGACATCCGCCTGGCCCTGGCACCCAAGGAACGGCGCGAGCACCAGTCCCATGCCGTGCTGCTGCGGCTTCGGGCCCTGCTGGCGCCGCTCAACGCCGAGGGCGTGTCGGTCAAGGTGATCGAGGTGCCGCCGGGGCCGCCGGTCATCAGCACGCTGGTTACGGAAATCTACGGCGGCACGCTGACGCCTTATGAAAAGCAGCGTGAGGCGGCCCAGGCGGTCATGGCCCGGCTGGCGCTGGAGCCCTTCGTGGTCGATATCGACACCAGCGCCGAAGATCCGCAGCCGCGCTGGCGTTTCGAGGCCGACAAGGAAAAGGCCGCGCTGGCCGGCATCTCCACCGAGAACCTGGCACTGAACCTGGGCCTTGCCAACCAGGGCCAGGTGCCGGGCTTTCTGAATCTGGAACGCGAGATCTGGCCCGTGCCGATCAAGCTGCGCCTGCCGCAGCGCGCCCGCAGCAGCCAGCGCGATCTGGGCGTGCTGCCGGTCAAGCCGGACATGAATCCGGCCGCGCCGCCGCTGACGCTGGCCGAACTGGGAACATTCGTCGAATCCGAAACCGAGCTGCCGATTTTCCACAAGGACCTGAAGCCGGTCGTCTACGTCATGGCGGAACTGGAAGGCCGCACGCCGGCCGGGGTGATTGCCGACGTCAACGCCGACCTGAACAGCAGCGACGATTCGGCGCCGGCCTGGGATAACCGCACGTTCCTGAATTCGGGAGGCGGCCTGCCCTGGCATCTGCCCGACGACATCAGGCTGGAATGGGGCGGCGAAGGCGAATGGAAAATCACCGTCGACGTGTTCCGCGACATGGGCCTGGCGTTCGCGTTCGCGCTGGTCGGCATTTTCTTCGTGTTGCGCGTGCAGACCGCATCGACGACGCTGTCGCTGATCATCATGTCGGCTATCCCGCTGACCGTGATCGGCATCATGCCCGGCTTCTGGCTGCTGAACCAGTTCGGCGAGCGCGTCATCAACGGCAGCCCCGATCCGGTGCTGTTTACGGCCACGGCCATGATCGGCATGATCGCGCTGGCCGGCATCGTGGTCAGGAATTCGCTGATCCTGATCGAATTCATCACCCAGGCCAGAAAAGACGGGCTGGCGCTGAAAGACGCCCTGCGCCAGGCCGGCACGATCCGCATGCGTCCGGTCATGCTCACGGCCGGCACCACGCTGCTCGGCAACATCGTGATCGTGCTCGATCCGGTGTTCAGCGGTCTGGCCATCGCGATCATCTTCGGCATCCTGGCCTCGACGGTGTTCACGCTGTTCGTGATACCGGCCGTTTATTACCTGATCTACTCGAAAAGCGAGCTGTCCACCTCATGACCACATCCCATCTGAAAACGCTGGCGCTGTCCGCCTTGACCCTGCTGATCCTGCTGCTGATGATCCTGTGGATGGCCGGCGCCTTCCACAGCAAGATCGAGCCGGAAACCCTGCCGGAGCTTTCGGCTTACCAGAGCCCGACGCTGACCGTCGAGCGCGTGACGCTGCCGGCTTACGAAAAAGCCACTGGCACGCTGGAAGCGACGCAGGCCGGCGACATCAGCGCCCAGATCCAGGCGCGCATCAAGGCCATCCATGTCAAGGCCGGCGATACGGTCAAGCCCGGCGATCTGCTGGTCACGCTCGATGACGAGACCATCGCCGCGCGCACGGCCCAGGCGCGGGCCAACATCAACGCCCTGAACGCCCGCCTGGCCGGGGCCGAGGCGCATTATCGGCGTACGCAATACTTATACGCCAAGGAAAGCGCCACGCGCGCCGATCTCGACGCGGCCCGGAGCGAGTACGAAAGCCTGAAAGCGCAGAAAGCCGCGGCCCGGTCGCAACTGACCGAAGCCAGCTCTACGCAGGACTACGGCCGCATCCGCGCCACGTTTCCTGCCCGCGTCATCGACCGCCATGCCGAGCCGGGCGAGATCGCCTATCCGGGCAGGAAGCTACTGACCCTGTACGATCCGGCCGCGCTGCGCATCGAGGCCTATATCCGCGAATCGGTCGCGGTCGGCCTGCAGGCCGGACAGACGCTGGAAGCCGATGTCGAGGCGCTGAAGCTGACCGTGCCCGCGACCATCGAGGAGATCGTGCCGGCCGCCAACCCCGACGCGCGCACGTTCCTGATCAAGATGCGCATCGAGAACCGGCCGGGCCTGTATCCGGGCATGTTCATCCGCCTGCGGATTCCGCAGGGCGAGGAGCAGGTGCTGGCGATCCCGCAGAGCTACGTGCACAGGGTCGGCCAGCTCGATGTCGTCTGGGTGCTGCACAACGGCCAGATCGAGCGCCGTTTTGTCCGCACCGGCCGGCCGCTGCCCGACGGACGGATCAGGATCGTTTCGGGCCTGTCGGGCGGCGAGCAGCTGGTGCCGCCCGACAAGGCGCTGTCGGCGATGGGGCGTCAGCCGGATTAAAAGTGGCGTTTGATGCCGCCCTCCATCATCGCCGTTCCCTCCGCCTGAAAGGGTATGATTATTCCCGGGCGGGGGCTTATTTCGTCACCCTGTGTACACAAGACCGGGAATGCTTGTTTGGGGAGATCGCGGACGGGGAAATGGGATTGAATGAGGCAGGGCGGATGATGGAACACTGGTATCTGGAATTGCAGAACAAATATCCGGACATGCAATGCGATGCATGGGTCTGCATGCCGAATCATCTGCATTTTATCGTCGTCAACACGGGTGAACCGTTTGGCATGGATAAACGCACCGGAAACAGGGCGGACCTGCGTGTCCGCCCTGTTTCCGGTGCACGACGGGTTACCGGAGAACCATTGGCCGAGGGTGAACCGTTTGGCAGGGGCGAACACACAGGTTCGCCCCTACATGTCCCCCCTGTTTCGGGTGCACGATGGGTTACCGGAGAACCATTGGCCGAGGGTGAACCGTTTGGCAAAGGCGAACACACAGGTTCGCCCCTGCCGGCCGTGGTGCAATGGTTCAAAACCATGACGACCAATGCCTATATTCGCGGGGTCAAACACAACGGATGGACGCCGTTTGCCGGCAAATTATGGCAACGCAATTATTGGGAACGCGTCATCCGCAATGAAGAGGAATTGAACCTTATCCGTGAATATATTCACAACAACCCGGCGCAATGGGAATCGGATCGCCTGTACCGGGCGGATTCACCGTAGGGGCGGACCTGCGTGTCCGCCCTGTTTCGGGTGCACGATGGATTACCGGAGAACTGTTGGCCAAGGGTGAACCGTTGGGCAGGGCGAACACACAGGTTCGCCCCAACACGTCCGCCCCTACGTTTCCGTCCTGTTCAACCAAACAACCGCCTGACCCATTTTTCCAATTCCAGGATCAAAAACAACGCCAGGCTGACGCCGAATATCTCCAGCCCATGCACGAAATCGACCGGGCGCGTGTCGAAAAACCGCTCCATGAACGGCGCATAGGTGAAGATGGCCTGGAGCGTGATCACGACCAGGATCGCGATCCATATCGCCCGGGAGCTGAACAACCGCCTGAACGACAGCGACGACCCGCTCAGATAGCGCACGTTCAGCAGGTAGAACACTTCCAGCATGACCAGCGTGTTGACGGCATAGGTGCGCGCTTCCTCCAGCGTCGAGCCGTGCTGCTGGGTCCACAGGAACATGCCGTAGATGCCGATCAGGAAAAGCACGGACACGAACACGATGCGCCAGACCAGGAATACCGACAGCATGGCTTCATTCCGGCGCCGGGGCGGGCGGCGCATGACGTTGGGCTCGGCCGGCTCGAACGCCAGCGCCATGGCCAGCGCCACGGAACTGACCATGTTCACCCAGAGAATCTGCAGCGGCGTGATCGGCAGCGTCAGGCCGGCCAGCACCGTCGCGATGATGCTGAGCGATTCGCCGCCGTTGACCGGCAGCAGGAACAGAATGGCTTTTTTCAGGTTGTCGTAGACGTTCCGGCCTTCGCGCACTGCCTGCGCGATCGAGGCGAAATTGTCGTCGGCCAGCACCATTTCCGAGGCTTCCTTGGCGGCCTCGGTGCCGGTCCGGCCCATGGCGATGCCGACGTCGGCCCGCTTCAGCGCTGGCGCGTCGTTAACGCCGTCGCCGGTCATGGCCACGACGCTGCCGCCGGCCTGCAGTGCCGTCACCAGGCGCAGCTTGTGCTCCGGCGACGTGCGCGCGAAGACGTCGACGCGCGCGGCCACGTCGATCAAGGCCGTGTCGTCTATCTGGGTCAGTTCATGGCCGGTCATGACGTCCTCGGCGTTGGCCAGATGCAGCTGCGCGGCAATCGCGCGGGCCGTGGCCGCATGGTCGCCCGTGATCATCTTGACGCGGATGCCGGCTGCCCGGCAAGCCTTGACGGCTTCGATCGCTTCCTCGCGGGGCGGGTCGATCAGGCCGACCAGGCCCAGCAGGATCAGGCCGTCGTCGAGATCCGAGAAATTCAGCTCGATCTTGTCCGGGTCGACCGGTTTGTAGGCGATGCCTAGTACGCGCTGCCCCTGCGAGGCGATCTCCTCGATCGAGGCGGTCCAGTAGTTGGGATTGACCGGCACGTCCGCGTCGTTTTCGCGCTGCAATTGGCACAGTTCGATCAGGCGTTCGGGCGCGCCCTTGACGCTGATAAAGCCGTGACCTTCATGGTCATGATTCAGGGTCGCCATGAACCGGTGCTGGGCGTCGAACGGAATCACGTCGGTGCGCGGATAATGGCGCTGTGCTTCGACCGGATCGATATCGCCTTTGATCGCGGCCGCCAGCAGCGCGCTTTCCATCGGATCGCCGTCGGCCACCCACAGGCCGTTTTTCCGGCGCAATGCCGAGTCGTTGCACAAGGCGCCCGTTTGCAGGATCCTGGCGAGAATCGGACGCTGCGCCGGCGCAACGCGGTCGCCGCCCGACAGAAATTCGCCGGACGGGTCGTAGCCTACGCCGCTGGTCTCGTACAGCGCGGTCGAGGTCACGACCGAGCGCAACGTCATTTCGTTGCGGGTCAGCGTGCCGGTCTTGTCCGAGCAGATGATCGACACGGCGCCTAAGGTTTCGACGGCCGGCAGGCGGCGGATGATGGCGTTGCGCGCGGCCATGCGCTGCACGCCGATGGCCAGCGTGACGGTCAGGATGGCGGGCAGGCCTTCGGGAATGGCCGCGACCGCCAGGCCGACCACGGTCATGAACATCGCGGACGGGTCCTCGCCCTGGACCAGCAGGCCGAACGCGAAGACGCCGCCCGCGATCAGCAGGATCGCCAGCGTCAGCCAACGCGAAAACACCGCCATCTGTTTCAGCAGCGGCGTGGTCATCTCCTCGATACCTGACAGCATGCCGCTGATGCGGCCGATCTCGGTATCGGCGCCGGTTCCGACCACGACGGCCTTGCCGTGCCCGGCCGCGACCAGGGTGCCCGAATAGGCCATGGAAAAGCGGTCGCCGAGATCGGCTTCTTCCTGAACCGGATTCACCGATTTTTCCACCGCGACCGATTCGCCGGTCAGCACGGCCTCCTGTATCTGCAGGCCCTTGGCCGTGATCAGGCGCAGATCGGCCGGGACTTTGTCGCCCGGTTCGATCATCACGATATCGCCCGGCACCAGATCCTCGGCCGGAATGCCGCTGCGATGGCCGTTGCGGATGACCGTCGCGCGCGGCGCCAGCATGTGCCGGATCGCATCCAGCGCCTTTTCGGCCTTGCCTTCCTGCACGAAGCCGATGACGGCATTGAGCACGACCACGGCGGCGATGACATAGGCATCGACCCAGTGGTCCAGCAGCGCCGTGACGACGCCGGCCGCGATCAGCACATAAATCAGCAGGTTATGAAACTGGGCCAGAAAGCGCCTGAGAGGGCCGCGCGTTTTCGGCTGCGGCAGGCGATTGGCGCCGAACTTCAGCAGGCGCATTTGCGCTTCATGGTCGGACAGGCCGTCCTGAGCGGTTTCCAGCCGCTCGATAACCTGTTGAGCCGGCAGGCTGTGCCAGTTAATCCGTTCAACCGTTTTGGCGTTTTTACCCATATTGACCTCGTTGCTGTTGTGTCTTGTCTCGTGAAAAACCCCGAACGAGCCCCGGCTAAATATGGCAGAGGGCGCGGCAGGGTTGCTCCAGGTTGCTGATTCTACATGTACATTTTATGGATCATGAAAGCGATGACTTGCCGGGCATTGCGCTGGCGCTTGAATGCACGGCAGTCATAAGCGAGCGTTCGGTTATGGTTCAGTATTCAGTCATAGCCTGACCTTGTATACAATGATTGTCATTAACTTTATTCCATCCGGGACTTTTCCAGCAGGCGCGCGCAGGGCCGGGCGCGCGGCAGTCAGGTCCCCGAATATGCCGGGAGAAAATCATGCGGAACTGGCTGAAATGGCGGCTGTTGACTGTTAGCGTTGGCCTGCCGCTCGCGGCCTGTACGGTCGGGCCCGACTATAAACGCCCCGCCATGCCGGTGCCGGCCGAATTCAAGGAGCTGCAGGGCTGGACGCAGGCGCGGCCGCGCGACCATGAAATTGCCGGCGACTGGTGGCAAATCTTCGACGATCCTTACCTGAACGCCCTGGAGCGGCAAGTCGACGTTGCCAACCAGTCCATCGCCCAGGCCGAAGCCCAGTTCAGGCAGGCGCAATCGCTGGTGCAGGGCGCGAAATCCGCCTATTTTCCAGTCGTTTCGGGCACTCTGTCGGCCAATCGCTTTCGCGCGGCCAGCGGCCAGAACGTGGCCGTGTCCGGGGTCAGGAGCCTGTTCAACGGCGTCATCAGCCTCGCCTGGGAACCCGATATCTGGGGCAAGGTTCGCCGGCAGGTGGAAGCCGACGAGGCCAGCGCCCAGGCCAGCGCGGCCAGCCTGCAGGCCGTGCGGCTGCTGATGCAGGCCACGCTGGCGCAGAATTACTTCCAGCTGCGCGCGCTGGATGAGCAGGCCCGGCGCCTGAACGACACCGTCGACACCTATGCCCGGACGCTGACCATCACCCGGAACCGCTATGCCGCCGGCGTCGCCGCCAGATCCGACGTGATTCAGGCCGAAACCCAGCTGGAGTCGGCCAGGGCGCAGGCCATCGATGTCGGCGTGCTGAGGGCGCAGCTGGAGCACGCCATCGCTGTATTGATGGGCAAAACGCCGGCGGAACTGACCATTCCGGCGGCGGCTTTGGCGGCGAAAATCCCGGCCATTCCGGTCAATATCCCGTCGCAACTGCTGGAGCGCCGGCCCGATATCGCCGAGGCCGAGCGTCTGGCCGCGGCCGCCAATGCCCGGATCGGCGTGGCCAAGGCCGCGTATTTCCCCAGTCTCAATCTGGCCGCGACCAACGGCTACCAGGCCAGCACGTTTTCGAGCCTGCTTAGCAACGCCGCCCGCTATTGGGCACTGGGCCCCGCGGCGCTGGCCCTGCCGCTGTTCGACGGCGGCGCGCGCGGCGCCACCCTGGGCGAGACCATTCACAGCTATGACGCGAGCGTGGCGGCCTATCGCCAGACCGTGCTGCTCGGGTTTCAGGAGGTGGAGGACCAGCTGTCTTCGTTGCGCCTGCTCGAGCAGGAAATCAAGGTGCAGGAGAAAGCCGTCGCGGCCGCGCGCAAGGCCGTCGAGCTGACGACCAACCAATACCGGGCCGGCACCGTCAGCTACCTGGAGGTCATGACCGCCCAGACCGTCGCCCTCGACAATGAAATCACGGCGGTTGATCTGCAAAGCCAGCGCCTGATCGCCGCCGTGCTGCTGGTCAAGGCCCTGGGCGGCGGCTGGAGCACCGCGCGGCTGCCAAGCCGCGACGAGGCCGGCGGCGAGACGGAGTGGTCGCAGTTCTTGCCGGTGCCTGTGAATTGAGGGCTGCTGAAGCGCTGGCGAGCAATAGAAAACGACAGACTGTACCGGCCAGAGCGAGTGCTTTTGGCGGCGCGGTGAAGCGCATCAATCGCAAGCGATGCGCCCCGCGCCGCTGCGTATCTCATGGGGGCGGCGCTGTATACGCATTTTGCATTATTCCTCAGGCGCCAAATATGCACTATAAAGGTGGCGTTACGGTAAGCTATTGACACTCTATTTTTAGGCCGGAAGCAGCGCTATGCACGAATTGGACGGTTCCGAACTCTATCACGCACTTGAATACGCCAGAAGACTGGACGAGGAAGAGGCCGGCGAAATCATAAACCGGTTTCGGCTTGAGCAGCCGGCCCTGTGGCAGGCTGTGTTCAACATCTTTCCGGCCGTTATCGCCGGGCAGAATGAGGAGATGTCGGGCCTGTTCATGGTCTTGTGCTTTGATGTCCTGTGTGTCTTTCAGCAAGCTTTCGGTGCCATGCCTTCCAGGGAAGGCATGGACTTCGAGTGGCTGGAGAAGCAGGCCATACTGCTGGAGGCTGAATTGCAGGCTCTGGTGAAGGAGCGGGACATGAACGAGAAGATCAGGAGCCGCCTGCGGGAGCGTTTCCTGCAACGTTCGGCCCAGGGCAGTCCGCAGCCGGGCCTGGTCAGATTTCTCAATCAAGCCGTCGAGGACTTCGCGGCGGAAAGCCCCGACAGGGCACCGGCCATTCGGGTGACCCAGACCATGATCTTCATCGTGGTTCAGCTGTTCAGCAATCTTTACAGGCATGTGCCGTAAAGCTAAGGGCAGCGTTATGGAATACGCTGCCGGAGACAAGGTTAACCTGAATATTTCACTATTAAGGAATGGGCATAAAATAACTTCCTCAAGTAGTCGAAGGATTTTCCGGTGCAAGCGCGGATTTATCCGCGCAGTGCGAATACCCTGAAGGGCACAAGTACCCATAGGGCATAAATGAATTCGCACCTACAATTGCCTGATTTATTCCATGTTCATTACTTAGTGAAATCTTTATGTTCAATAAAACAATATTATTAGGTGAGCCTGCCTCATATTGTGATAAGGAAGATTGACCTCGGTATGGCCTGGCAATGGATTCAGCTAAATGTCCTGTTCGGCAATGCACTCGCCATAATGAAACAGCCGGTAATGGCGTGGGCTTATTGCGCGCCATTGTTCGTCGCGGGTTAACGGCAGTGTCGCGATCACGGTCACGATGTCATGCGGCGTGGTTTCCTGGTGGAAATCAATCACGACGTCCTCATCGATCAGCCGCGCCTTGCCGAATGGCGCGCGCCGCGTGATCCAGTGCAGGCTCGTGCTGCAATAGGCCAGCAGATAGCGCCCGTCCGACAGCAGCATATTGCAAATGCCGAAATCGTTTAACCGGCTGCAGAGTTCGCCGGCATACTGGAACATGGCTTTCATATTGGCCGGTTTGCGCGGGTATTTTTGGTCCAGTTCATTGAGCAGCCAGCAAAAGGCGGCTTCACTGTCCGTGTCGCCGACCGGCCGGTGCTTGCCCGGCATCAGCCGTTCTTCATAGCCCGACAACTGGCCGTTGTGGGCGAAGGTCCAAAAACTGCCCCACTGCTCGCGCGTGAACGGATGCGTATTTTCCAGCGCTACATGGCCGCGGTTGGCCTGCCGGATATGGCCGATGACGGCGCGGCTCTTGATCGGGACATCCTGCACCAGCCGCGCTATCGGCGATTGGTGGCAGGGCATGGGGTCCTTGAACGTGCGAAAGCCCCTGTCCTCGTAAAACGTGATGCCCCAGCCGTCGCGATGCGGGCCGGTGCGCCCGCCACGATGCATGAGGCCGGTGAAACTGAAGCAGATGTCGGTGGGGACATTCGCGCTCATACCCAATAATTCACACATGTCGACTTCTCATAAGATTACGATGGCCGCCGTTTTCAGGCCGTTGCCTTATATTGACAGGTGAACGGTTTTTCAAAAAGCCGCAGCCGGGAGGCATCTTTTTCAGTAGAGACGGTCATACGCCAGAGCCCTCCCGGCCGGACGGGTTATAGACAATTGTCCGTCCGGAGCCGCTTCATAAAAGTCGCCCTGAACCAGAGCAATCCCTGCCTGAGTGATCAGGTCAGCCTGCTTTTTCCGCTCGACCTGTTGCACGATGGCTTGACCGGCCACTGAATCGGCCAATGCTTTCAGGTTTTCCAGTGCCGGGAGCGCGTTGCCGTCAGTAACGGCGCGCTCCAGTTTCGGCGCGTTAACGCGCAGGTAATCCGGTGCCAGTCTGGCGACCAGGTCTCGCACATTGCGGGCGGCATGGAGCGAGGCGATGTTGAGCGCTATGCAATATCCGCGCTTGCGGTAATTGCTCAGGCCTTCAAGCAGCTGGGCGGGGTGCAGCGAATAGAAGTTGTTGACGGTCATTGAAATCACGATATTGCGCGTGGCCAGTCCGCATTTGACGATGACTTCCTCGAAATAGGCGCCGTGATCGCGCTTGATGCCGAAGATATGGCGCGGGTCCACTTCCAGCAACAGTACGCCGTCGAAATGTGCGGCGGGTAGATAGTTCAGCATGTGCACGGTGCGGCACAGTCGGTCGAGATTGATGATGGACTCGAAGTCAACCGGCTGTCTGACCGCATCGGTCAACAGATTTTCAATCTCGTAGGTGTGCCGGTGCCGGCTTTCATAGGTCGAGACGGAGAGCAGCGCCGCATGGCCGGCAATCCGTTCCGGGTGGTCCGCATGGCGTATCGGCGCGAAAAGACTGCCGATCCGGATCGGTCCGAAAAGACCGCTGACCTTGCCGTCCTCGAGAATAAAAGTCCGGACACGGGACTGATGCTCGTATTCGAACCGGTCATTGAAATATTCCACTAACTGTTGTAACGGCATAAATTTATCTCTAAATAAAGCAGTCCAAAAAAAAGGCGGGCCGCGGCCCGCCCAAATAACATCCATGGCAAGAGGAGGAGCGATTTTATGTTCCTTCATATCAAGTCATAAGCGCTTGGCATGCAGTAAACGGAAAAAACCGTTTGTCTGCTGTTGGAGGCTATCTTAATGCGGCGCTTATTTTTAATAAAACGATAAGATTAGATTAATTTATCTAATAAAGTGATAAACTGTTCCCTATTTTTGCTCTTACGGATTCAGAAGCCATGAATTTAAGTCAGATTGAATTGCTGCAGGTTTTGCAGGAAACCGATTTAAACCTGTCCAAGGCGGCGGAAAAGATGCATGTCGTGCAGTCGGCCGTCAGCCGGCAATTGCAGCTTTTCGAAAGCGAGCTGGGCTCGCCCCTGTTCGAACGCAGGGGCAAAAAACTGATCGGTCTGACGCCGCTCGGCCATCAGGTGATGCGGGAAGTCTTGACGATTCACCAGTCAAAACGGAACATCCGCGCGCTTGCGGCCGATTTCCTGGACAGCAACACCGGCACGTTGCGCATCGCCACCACGCACACGCAGGCGAAATATTTCCTGCCCAATCCGATCCGCCGGTTCCGTGAAAAATACCCCGGCGTCAGAATCTACATGATCCAGGCCTCGCCCGAACAGCTGATCGATCAGCTGCATGCGCATAAGGCCGATGTCGCGGTGTGCACGGAAAAAGTCGATGAAGACGCCGAACTGGTGCTGAAAAAATGCTACGAATGGCACCATGCCGTGGTCATGCCGCAAGACCATGCGCTGAGCGAGGGGGCGCTGACGCTGGAGCGGCTGGCGTCCTTTCCGATCCTGACCTACAGTTTCGGTTTCACGGGCCGCTCGAACATCGAGCACGCCTTCGCGGGCGAGGGACTGACGCTGGATATCATCCTGGCCGCGGCCGACACGGACGTGATCAAGACCTATGTGCGCCAGGGACTGGGCATAGGCCTGATAGCGGGCATGGCCTATGATGCGCAGGCGGACAAGGACCTCATGGCCCGGGATTTATCGCACCTGATCCCGCATTCGACGACCAAGATCGCCTATTTGAAGCAGAATTATCTGCCGGTTTATACGCAGCATTTCATTGCCGAGTTGTTGCAGGCGGCAGGGGAGGTAAGGCGTTAATGAGGTAGGGTCGAATTTATTCGACCCGGGACACTCGGGATATACAGGCAGTGCGAATGAATTTGCACCTACAGCGGCTTCAGCATTGTAGGGTACGAGGCTGTGAAAGAATTAGTAAAAAACGTCATAAAAAGCCTTATTCACCACGAAGATCACGAAGGACACGAAGAAAAAATTAACTTAATCAAAAACTTAAAACTTCGTGCTCTCGATTGCTGTTCCAGACGCAATTCTACCGCCTCCATCCTTGGAGGCGTTCGTGTCCTTCGTGGTTAAATCCTTTAAATTGAATACTTTCACAGTCTCGTACGCATCGCGTACCTTTTCGAAGCCACGATGAATCAACAGGCTTGAAAAGGTATGCAATGCATACCCTAGTGTGCCCAGCATGGGCCAAAACTAGTTACCTGAAAGGAGGTAACCGGAAGTAGTAACGACAACCGTAGCGAAACCGCAAGGGGGAAGCCGCGAGGCCAGCCTGAAAGAAGCG
>NZ_KB912877.1:840615-1751184 GCF_000383855.1 Methylobacter marinus A45 | reverse complement strand
CGCAATCCCGTCACCCCGAGCCGATCAAGACTTTGCGACTGATCATGCTGTCGGATCGTATTGTCGTTTCAGCCGGGTTTTGGCGCACCAGATCGCGTATCCAACGGTACAATTCCTTGTTCATATCAGCGCAACCTGCGCAGGCGGATTTCCGAGATCAGCTGGTTGCCGCTAAAGCCCGACAGCGCCTCGCCCAGCATTTCAATCGCAATGGCCGTGCGCAGGCGCTGGGGCAGGCTGCAATAGTGCGCGAATACGATGTTCAGCCACAAGTCCGGTTCGATGGCCAGGCCGTGCCGCTGCCAGTAGTGCAGGGCCGACACATTGCGTCCCTGTTCCTGCAAGGCCTGTGCGAACAGCGTTTCGGTGTGTTCCTCATAAAGATCGCGCAGGTAGTCGATATGGCCCGTCTCGGCCTGGCTGACCGGCACTGCGGTGCGGTTCATGTCGGCCAAGGGCGTAGGCCGGGTTTGCCGCTTCAGTTCGTGGACGATATCGACGAACCCGGCCTGCAGGGTGACGCGGGTCGTATCGAGACCGGCTTGCAATTCCAGGCCGGGGCTGCGGTTCAGGATGGCCGGCACGGCCGGTTCATCGGCCCAGTCCAACGGGCTCCATTCGGGATGCTGTTTCAGGAAGCGCGCCATGGCGCGGGTCCGGTTCGCGGTCTGCTCCTGCTGCCGCAATGTGAACAGCAGCGTCTTCATGCGGTCGACGATGCTGGCCAGGCGCTCGACGATGCTTTTGTACTGGTCGACGAAACGGATGATTTTGCGCGACAATTCGGCCGGCGCGGCCCAGTTCAGCCACTCGTAGCAGGCTTCCAGATTGATGCGGTTGAGTTCCTCGACCAGCTGCTGCGCATAGGCCAGCGCCCGCTCGTTTTCGCGGATCTTGCTGGCCAGCGAGTTGACGAAGCCGAACTGGCTGGTGATGGCTGAGAACATGACGCTGATGCTGTTTTCCAGCAGTTCCAGCGATTCGTAGAGCGTGTCGTCGATCTGTTCCAGATGATAGCGGGCCTCGTCCTGTTCGTTACTGTCCAGCGCGGCGCGGTAGGCGGCAATGTCTTCCTCGATGCTGCGGATCATGCGCGCGATGTCGGTATTCTGCCGGTAGCGCGCGTTGCGCAGCAGCAACCGGTCGATCAGGCGCTTGACGTCGGTCGTGAGCCGGTATTCGTCGGCCTGCTCGGACAGGCGCAGGATGCCGGATTTTTTCAGGCTTTCGATGGCGCCGGCGTTTTCGTCGTCGATGAATACGGCGCCCTGGATGTAAGCCTCGGCCAGCAGTTCATCGGAACTGCCGAGCTTTCTGATCAGCGCCGCGACCTGTTCATGATCGAAACTCATTGAAACAGCTCCGCCTGTTCGCCGCTGTCTTCGGATTCATCCAGTTCCAGATCCTCGGCATCGTTCAGAAACGCGATGACCTGATGCAGGTAATCCATCTTGCCGGTCACCAGATAGGTCGTGCCCTGCGGGTTGGGCTTGACCAGATAGCCGCTCTGTTCGAGCTTTTGCAGCACCCACAGCAGTTGTTCGGCGACATTGGTCCTGGCCGTGCGGAAGAACGGCATCTGGGTCAGGCGCGTCATCTGCTCGCACAGCGACGGCTCGGGTTCGATCGCCCTGAGCATCTGGTGCAGGCGGATCTCGTCGCGGGCGCGGACCGGCCGGTCAGAACCCATGGCAGTCATGACCAGGTCCATCCATTCGACGACCGGGCGCAGTTGCGAGCGGATGTCCGAGAAGGCTTCGCGGATCTGGTCGCGATTGGTTTCGTCGATGACGGTGTAGCCGGCATAGAACGCCTCGCCGCCGTCCAGCGTGCACAGCGCCCGGTCCAGCGGCGCGAGGTAATCGGCGATTTTTTGAAAATGGTCCGGGTTGCGCAGGTAGCCGTATTCGTCGGCATACGCCGACGGGCAGATGAATTCGCCGCGCAACAGCGCTTCTACTACGGGCTTAAACATGGGCGGTCTCCCTGTGGGTAATGGGCGCCAGCAGCGCGTCGAGCCTGCTGGCCGGTATCGCGACTTCGTGCAGTTTCTGTCGGTCGATCAGGTAGCGCCGGTCGAACAGGCTCAGCACGTTGCGGTCGGCCGTCGGACTGGCTGAGATGATGCGGATGTTCTGCCTGCTCAGCATGGCCATCATGGCTTCGATGTTCTCCGGCGCCAGATCGCCCAACTCGTCGATCGGCCAGCAGACCACGGTTTCGCTCTCCCTGCGCAGCATGGACGTGACGCCGGTGAAGAACGTGACCAGCGCCAGATAGGACAGGCCCGTGGAGCTGACGTCCTTGAGTTCTTTAGCGTTGCGGGCCTGTTTGGTGTGGCCGTTTTCGGAAATCGTGAATTCGATGTCGAACAGCGACAGATGCCGGATCTTGATGCCTTCGGCCGGCAGCAGCGTGGTCAGCGCCGTCATGGCCTCGATCAGGGAGACCGGTATTTCTCTGTCGCCGGTCAGCTCTGCCTGCTCACGGTAGTGGCCGTAATGGTCGCCGAACTGTTTCAGGGCATGCCAGTAGTCCAGATCGCTCATTTTCGAGCGCACGGTCACGGTGATCTCGCCCAGCGCCTCAAAATGCTTTTCCTGGCTGACGTGTTTCGACAGCAGGGCGCCGGTCGATTTAATGATACTTTCAAAATTGCGCAGATGCCGGTAGAAGGCATCGACGTCTATGGCATGCAGCTCGATCTGCTGGCTGGTCGCCTGCTTGACGTTGGTGACCATCTTCAGTACGTCCTTCAGCGGCTGCTCGATCTCCAGCCCGCCGTGGGCATGCTCTGCCGCGGCTTGCAGCGCCTGATTCCAGGCTTCGGCCAGCTGGCTGCGCTGGTGCGTGTTGAACAGCTGGACGATGGCCTGGCGTCCGTTCAGCAGTTTCTTTTCTAGGCTCCGGCGTTGCTGGACTAAGCTCTGGGCCAGTTTCTGCAAGCTATCGGGCGCGTAATCGGGCAGCGCTTCGCAGATGACTGGCGGATGGTTTTCGAGCTGGCTGATGGTGTTGTCGAGTTGCGCCAGCAGACTCTGTGTTTTCTGCAGCGCCTGCTCCTGCTGGTGGATCAGGCTGTTGAGCCGGTCCTTGCCGGCTTTGAAGTCGCGTTCCATCTGCGCGATTTCATCCTGTAGCAGGGTCAGTTGCTGCTGGCACTCGCCGCGTTGCCGGCACAGTCCGGCGTGCTGTTGCCATTGCTTGTCCAGCCACAGCTGATACTGTTCGGCCTGTTCCTGAAACTTTCTGGCCTGTTTCTCTTTGGTTTTCAATTCTTCCAGCTGGCGGCTCAGGTCAATGATCGTGTCGTCGGCGCCGCTTTCCTTGAGATCGGCCTGCAGGCGGGCCTGGATGCGCTTTTGCTCGGTCTGATAGCCGTCTTTTTCCTGTTTGATCAGGGCCTGTATGGCCTGAAGCCTGTTTTGGGCATCGGATTCGATGATGGCCCGTCGGGCCAGATGCTCCTGATGCAGCTGGGTTTGACCGGCGCGGCTTTCTTCGGCGATGGTTTGAAGATCTCTGTCGCAGCGCTTGATTTCGGCCTGCAGAACGTCGATGGTGTGCTGTATATGGGCGCGCGCTTTTTCGATTTCGGCCTTGGCCTGATGATTCAGCCCCTGCTCCTGCTCGTTCAGCGTTTCCTCCTGCTGGCGCGCGCGTTGCGTATGGTGTTCGGCTTTCTGCTGGTCCTGCCGGCTTTGTTCCAGTGTCGCGGACGCCGCGTTCAGGCTGGCTTCCGTGCGCTCGATGTCAGCTTGGGCCTCCTCGATCTTTTTAAACAGGGCCTGCTCTTCGGCCTGCAGGGCTGCCTTGGTGGTTTCCAGCTCGCGGCCGGCCAGCGCTTCAAGATCCAGGCTGAGTCCGTAAAAGCTGGGCTCGACGCCGGGCATGACGGTTGGGTTCAGGCCCTTGTGCTCCAGCAAGTCGGGCGCGATGACGCGGCCGATGGTCTGCTGCCAGCCCTCGACTTCCTGTTCCAGAAAATGCTGCAGCGAGCCTTCGGCCGGCTGCAGCCGCTTCAGACAGGTTTCATGCTGCTGCTGGTACTGCCGCAGCTGCGCTTTTTTGTTCTTTAACCGGGTTTCGATGTCGTGAAAGGCTTCGCGCGCGGCGTAATAGGCCTTGTCGGCGGCCTGCTGCCCGTCCACGGCCTGCCGGATGGCCTGGCGTATCTCGGCCAGTTCCTGCCGGGTTTTTTCGATCTGCTGGGCCAGCGCTTCGGGCATGGGCACGTGCTGGCGCTCGCTCTGCTTGACGGCGCAATCCGTCGTCAATTGCGACTTTTGCTCTTTGAGCGGCTGTGTGCGGGCCTCGCTGTCCTTGACTAACTGCTCCTTGCGCTGCTGGTACTGGGCTTCGGCTTCCGTCAGTTTTTTCTCTCTGTCCAGCGCTTCCGTGGCGCGCTGGTTTTCGAATGCTTGCAGCTGATGGGTATGTTGGTGCTTTAGTTCCGTCAGCTGGTGTTCGTAAATCGCCTTGATGTCTTTGGTTTTGCTTTCCAGCGCCTCGATTTCCTCATTTTTCAGCGTTTGCTGCTCGAGGTACTGACCGAGCAGCGCGCCCTTGATCGCGAAGGTTTCGGCATCCTGCTGTTCGTACTGCTGCTTTTTGTCTTCCAGCGCATTAATCTGGTAATCAAGATCCTTGATCTGTCCATTCAGCTGCCGCGAGGCCTCGTTTTTGGGTTCCAGCTGTCGGTCAAAATCCAGTTTCAGCTGCTGGAGCTGGGCTTTGGCTTCATTGATCCGCTCAATGCCTTTTTCCTGTTCGGCTTGAGCCGATTTCTGGCTGTTGCGCGCCAGAAAATGGATGTGAGACAGTTCGCTGTGGGTGTCTTTCAGCTTTTCCGCAGCCTGCAGCAGTGCGTCGAAATAATCGCGCCTGGCTTCCAGCGCTCGCGCGGCGTTGATGTCGGCCAGCCAGGCATCGATGTGGCTTTTGCTGAGCTGGAACGGGTTGCGGCGTTGTTCCTGATCGAGCAGGTTCTGGCTGAGCCTGTCGCGCGAGATATCGACCAGCATCTGCTTGATGACTTCGAAATCGCCGATTTTCTCGATCACGGCACCGATGACCTTTTCCATGTGCGTGACCGGCGAGGACGCCATCGAAAACCGCCGCTGCAGCGTGCGAATCCATTTCTTGCCCGAGTTATGGTGATGCTGGATGACGCTGCAGTAGTCGTCGACGCCCATGACGCGGGACGTCTCGACCGGCCCGTTGCGTTTGTACTGCCGTTCGACGGCGGCGCTGTCGCGCGGCAGCTGGTTCTCGTCGACATAGCAGTCGCGGTCGTAAGGCGCGTCGATGAACTTGTAGCGCGCGGTGCGCCCGTCGCTCTGCACCATGACGTGGCAGACCTGCCCGAACGGGCGCTGGTATTCATAGACCAGATAGCTGCTGGCGCGCGGCAGGTAATGGTCGACGAAGCTTTTTTTGCTGCCCGTGCCGGCGACGATGTTGCTGGGCCGCTCGCCCCAGAACAGCTGCATCAGGCGCAGAAAGGTAGTCTTGCCGGCGCCGTTGGTGCCGCTCAGGTTGGTGTGGCCGTCCACGTTCAGCAGCATGGTCTGACCGGCCCAAAAGCTGTCGATCAGGACAATGCTTTTTAGTTGATAGGTTGTCGACATGGGTGTCCTTGAATTATTGAAGCGTAACTGGCTGATAACAATCGGGAAATGAACAATGCGTATGGGGAGAATGCAGTCGTCCGGCTTCGGCCGGTAGCGGGTATAGTCTGAAAATCGTGCTATTTTAGCATTTCCGATGCCTGCATGAACCTCGGATTTAAGCGCGGCGGTTATTGGGTTGGGAGGAACTGCAAGAGCCGGTGTGGGTCTTTGATGTGCCAACTCTATAAAAACAGGCGGCTTCCGTTAGTTTGTGAGCCGCTCAAAATTGTGTTGTTTTATTGAAGGAGTTCACCATGAGCGAAAACATAATCCCCTGCGATCTGCATGACTATATCGAAGTGGCTTGCCTGTATGGCTATGAAGTCAAGCTGAAACTGAAGGACGACCAGGTCCTGACCGGCAAGGCGATCAATGTGGTGACATCCGAGGACAAGCACGAATATCTGATTATCGATAACGGACAGAAGCAACAGGTGGATCTGGCTCAGCTGGAGTACCTGCATGTGTTGACGCCAAACGCCAAATTCCAGGATATCTCATTTCGTGGATATGCCGAAAAACGGCCAGTTTACGGCCCATTGATCCGGCTTTTAGCATCAATGAGCCAGAATGTGGGGTGTGAGAGGGCTCAGGCTACGCGGGCAGCGGTTTAAAACGCGATGTTCTCAATCATTTCCATATCGGCATCATTGAGCTCGAAGTCATAAACTTCCAGGTCCTCTTCCATGTGACGCTGGCTGGTCGTTCCGGTCAGCGGGATCATGCCCCGCTGCATCGCGAACCGGAACACGACCTGCGGCACGGAGCAGCTCAGCCTTTCCGCAATCCGATGAACTTCCGGCCGGCTTAGCTCGGTCGCGTTGGCCGTCAGCAGCGAGAAGCCCTGATAGCGTATGTCATGGGCCTGGCAGAGTTCGCGGATCCTGACATCCCATTGGGTGCGCGCGAAGCACCGGTTCTGTACGAAGGCGGGCATGATCTCGGTTTTGTCGATGAGCAGCTTCAATTGGTCGAAACCGACATTGGAAACGCCGATCAGCTTCACTGAACCGGCTTTCTGCAGTGTCTGCAGGGCCCGCCACACTTCCCAGTCGGCCGCGTTCAGGCCGTGATTCACGGACGGGCCGTGCAGCAGGTACGAGTCCAGATAGGTTGTGTCCAGATGCGTCAGCGAGCTTTCGAATGATTGCATGACCTGCGTGGTGTAGTCCGCTTTCGGATCATAGGGCAGGCGATGATCCTGGCTGTTCAAGTAGGTGAATTTCGATTGCAGGAACAGATCGCCGCGCTCCAGGCCTGTTTCGATCAAGGCATGCCGGGCGCCTTCGCCGACGCCGGCTTCGTAATAGTGCATGCGCTGGTTGGCGGTGTCGATGCCGCGAAAGCCGGCAATGATTGCCTGTTGCGTCAAGGTTTCGGTCTGAGCCTCCTTCCAGGCCGTTCCGTACAGAAGCGTCGGAACCCTGACGCCTCTATGCGTGACATAACGGTTGATCTTGCGGGAACTGTCTGACATGCCGGCCTCCTGATGCTCTGCGCACTGGTTCGTGGATTGGATAGTAACTAAAGAGCGCGGACCGGGCAAGGAGTTCCTGCGGCGCCTTAAAACTTGCGGGACTCGGGCAGGCCTGTGGGGGCAAGTCCGGATTCAGCTCTCGAATGACAGCTTGTTGCCGAACACGCCCTGCCAGTCCTGGGTAAACCGGTCCACGGCCGGCTGGACTGCCGGATGGGCAAACATCTGCGCCGCGACGTCAACCGGCAGCGTGATCGCGGCGACGCCCGCCTTCAACACCTCCACGACCTGTTGGGTGTTCTTGAAACTGGCCGGCAGGATCTTGCTGTCCAGGCCATGCCGGTCGAGCAGCAACTGCAGATCGGCCACGGCGCCGGCGCCATCGGCACCCATGGCATCGATGCGGTTGACGTACGGCGCGAGGTAGTCGGCACCGCACAAGGCCGCCAGAAAGCCTTGCTGCGCGCTGTAAATGGCCGTCGCCAGCACGGGGATGTTGTCGGCTTTCATTTTCCGGATCGCGGCAAGTCCGATTTCCGTTGCCGGAACTTTGACGACGATATCATAAGGCAGCGCACGAATTTGCGCGGCTTCCGCAACCATGTCGTCGACCGTCTGGCTGACCACCTGGACATGAAACCGGGTATAAGGGCCGATGATCATCGACACGGCGGGTAACAGTTGACTCAGCCCTGTATCTGCCTGGGCCAGTATCGACGGATTTGTGGTTATGCCTTTCACGGGCAGGCAGGCGCTAAACCGCGCCACTTGCCCGACATCGGCCGTATCGAGATACAATTCAATCATTTTTTTTCATCCTGCTTGGTTCGAATGGGAATTCTAACGGAGGTTTTCCGGGAAGGGAAAATAATCGGGCTAACGCGAGGCAAATTGCCAGGCAATTGCGTAATGTTGGCTTTCCAACAGATTTTCTGATGGCCGTTTTCGCCCGCCGCCGGCCTGAACAGGGCCGGTCTTGAACTGTTTTTAAGATTAATTTAAGGTTAGCCGGGCTAGAATTCGCCCATCTTCACAAAAATCATTGTTTTATGAATAAACTCATTCGAGTCGTTTCTTTTTTTGTTCTATGCGCTTTTTTCACTCAGCCATTTTCGGCGGCTGAAGCCATTGAACGCCGCGCGGCGACCGCCGTTTCCAAACACAAGGCGGTAAAAAACCGTAAAGCCGGCCACATCACCCCATCGGCAAGAGAAGCCAGGCGCAGCATGGTTTCATGGTACGGCGCCGATTTTCACGGCAAAAGAACCGCCAGCGGCCAAAAATTCGACATGTATGCCATGACCGCCGCGCATAAAACATTGCCCCTGTTATCCTACGCCAAAGTCACCAACCCCAAGAATAACCGCAGCGTTATTGTGCGCATCAATGACAGAGGCGCTTTCCCCGGCAAAAGGGAGATGGATTTGTCCTATGCGGCCGCCAAAAAACTCGGCATTCACAATCAAGGCATCGGCTCTGTGGTCATCACGCCGATAAGCCGCGATCAAGCCTTGGCGGAAATGCGCCATGGCGGCAAGGCGGATAAGCGCGGTTAGATTGTGATCAAAGTTTAAAGTTGTGGCCGACCGGAGGGGGCGGTGTTTGTACCCGCCTCATAACCTGATTATGAGTTTTAATACCAATCGCGTAACACGAAAATTAAAAATATCTGAACACGCTGCAGCACCCGTATAATCCAGTCTGGCGATGACTTCTTCGTTCGCAAGCGTTATAAGGTCCGTGTAAAACACCGATTAAACCTGTATGATGATGAAACTTGGAAAGTATCTGCTTTTCAAATATTTATTTCCGGACCTCTATCCGGCAATTACATCAAAGGTTTTAAATATTATGAATATCATCAAAAAAACAGCACTGACTTTCATTGTCGCGATTTTCCTCGGTACAAGCAGCGTTACCGTTTTCGCCGAAGAAGCGGCGACGGAAGAAGTGACAACGGAAGAAGCAACCAGTAGTTCAGCGGCGAGCATCAATGAAACTATTGCGCATGTTGAAAAAGCGTTAGAAGCGGTAAACGCAAGCGATTTTGCTGCCGCCCATTTACATTTAAAATCAGCGCGTGCCTCTTCCGATAATATTGTCGGGGATGACGCCGTCGTAAAAAAGGCCAATGGAAGCGTTATTCAAGGACAAATACAATCCAAACGCGGTAATGTCAAAAAAGCAGCTGACGAATTAAATAAGGCGTTAGAGTTGTATAAATCGCTGTTATAAGGATGCCTTTAAAGCTCAAGGCCAGACTTGGTCTTGATGTCTTTTGATATTTCTTTAACTTAAAGCTTCGGAGTTCAAGAAATAGATATTGCCTGTAAATCATGGACAGCTAACCGTCAGATCGGTAAAAAATGAACTCCGAAGCTTTAATAATGGCTACAGGGTGCAACGCGCGGGTTAGGCTGAAACTGCGGTGCAGCCCAACCAATCCAGGCATTAAGGAGCGCAACACTACGTTGAGCCGGAAATTCAATACCGGATTAAAAACGCGCCGATCTTTGAAATCCGCATATTCCTGGCTGTAATTTTTGATTTTGTTCTGGGCCGAGTCCATCTCAGGGTAAATAATCGCTTAATGCTAAGCCGCCCCTCCCTCTATCCGACCTGGCCTATTGCGCATATCATCGTCATGTCCATTTGGGCTAGAATAGCCCCTCTTGCCATCCCACGAGGTTATTGCCATGTCTGAAGCCTTAACGATTCTGTCTCCTGTCAAGCTTGGCCCTTACGACTTGCCTAATCGGCTGGTCATGGCGCCATTGACGCGTTGCCGTGCCGACAGCGGCGGCGTTCCCAACGCGTTGATGGTGGAATATTACCGGCAGCGTGCCGGTGCCGGCCTGATCATCAGCGAAGGCGCGCCGGTTTCGCCGCAAGGCAAGGGCTATCCGTACACGCCCGGCATTTATAACGATGCCCAGATTCAGGGCTGGCAGGCCATTACTTCGGCCGTGCATGAACGCGGCGGCCGTATTTTCCTGCAATTGTGGCATGTCGGGCGCATTTCCCACCCGGCGCTGCAGCCGGATGGCGCGCTGCCGGTCGCGCCGTCGGCGCTGAAGCCGGCCGGGCAGGTATTGACCGAGCAAGGACTGTTCGATTTTGTCACGCCGCGCGCGCTGGAACTGGCGGAAATACCGATGATCATCGAGCAGTTCCGCCATGCCGCCGATTGCGCCCGTCAGGCCGGATTCGACGGCGTGGAAATCCACGGCGCCAACGGCTATCTGCTCGACCAGTTCCTGCGCGACGGCACGAACCGGCGCACCGATGCCTACGGCGGCGCCACCGCCAACCGTGCGCGCCTGCTGCTTGAGGTTGTCGAAGCCGTCGCGTCGGTCTGGGGTTCCGATAAGGTCGGCGTGCGGCTGTCGCCGCTGCAGCCGTTCAACGATATTCGCGACAGCGACCCCCAGGCCACTTTCGGCTATGTGGCCGAACAGCTGAATCGCTTCAACCTGGCCTACCTGCATATCACGGAGATGGGCAAGGAGGCGCCCGGTGCGGCAGGCCCCGCGTTTAACCTCGATGAATTGAGACCGTTATATAACGGCACCTATATCACCAACGCCGGTTACACGGCTGAAACGGCGACGGCGGCGATTGCCGAAAACCGTGCCGACCTGGTCGCTTTCGGCAAGCTGTTCATCGCCAATCCGGATCTGCCCGAGCGCTTCGCCAGAAACGCGCCGCTGAACGAGCTCGATGCCGACACGTTTTACCAGGGCGGGACGCAAGGCTATACCGACTATCCTTTCTTGTCCGACTGAAATACAGGATGGAACCGAGCCCGACAGTTCCTGCCCCGATGGCGCGGCACTGAACAGTAATCAAGCCGGAGGCATCAAATCCAGGGCATTGGCCGCAGATCTTCGAGCGGCTGGGCAAGCAGTTCCCGGGTCCCCGCATCGGCTTTGGCGAACCCGGCACCGTCAGGGAGTCGAAAAAAGATGAATATATCTCCGCCATTATTCAAAATCGATCGGCATCAGGCCTTGGTTTTCGCTTTTCCCACAAAACGGTCGATGGCGTCAGGGACAAGTTTTTCCGCAAACCCGGCAAAAAACGACATGACCAGCAATTTGGAAAAATCCTGAAGGCTGTCCATTTGCAGACAGGCAAAAAAACCGGTGATGTTATGGGTGCATTCGCGTTCAGGGTCCTTTGTGACCTTGGGCAGCACACTATCGAGAATCTGGGCGTTAAAGAGAAGTTTTAGCGTTTCGGATTCCCATAAGACCACAAACAGCAGGGCAAAAAGCGCGCCGGAAAAAAGCGCGGCGAGGCCGTCGAAATAGCTGCTGCGAAGCTGCAGGAACGCCATATACATTTCGCTTTGAATGCGCAGCACCGCCATGCGCCGCTGAAAGCTGATATAGGCGCCGAAGGCGCCGAAGCAGATGACGGAAAACACTAAAAAATAGGCGCTATACGGATTGGCCGGGTCGGGATTATTGGCGCCGGGGCCGGAGATCGCCAGCAGATGGGCCAGAATCGCGACAAACACATAGGTTACCAGCAGGCTGGCCCGCGATCTGATCTTGTGACCTTTAGTCGCTACCGCATAGGTCCAGTAAAGCTGATGGGTCAGATAAATAGCCTGCTCACGCAACACATCATCGCCCGGATTGTTGTCGCCAAGCTCCGCCACCGCTTGCTCGTAGGCAAGATAACGGTCGGTGTCCGTGATTGATCTGAACTGGACGCGCAAATGCTGTTCCTTCAAGACCAGATTGGACTTTTTGAGTTGTTTGATGATGGCAATCTCGAGCAGGCACAGATCGTCCCAGCCGATATATTCATTGGCCTTATAGGCTTTGATCATCCTGCCGATTTCCGATGGCGAATTCTCATTTTCGGTCCCGCCGCTGACGTAATACTCGGACAGGAGATGCCTGAACTTGCTGCTGCGGTAGCTGAATATCGACGGCCCCCATATGCCGATAAACAGCCATCTCGCGACCGCAGACAGCTTTTTAAAGGCAGTCTTTAATTCTTCATTCATTTCTATATCCCCCCACAAAAATTTATAGTTATAACTGATGCTACGCAGACAATTGACTCAGGCGCCGGCAGGGGCGGACTCGGTTAAAAACTTCCTCCGCCATTCCTTCAGGCTAAGGCCGTCCTTGTGGGAGCGATGCCTTTATGCCCTTCGGGTATACATCGCGACTTGCCGGGTGGTATTGAATCGCGATGTAGGCATCGCTCCCACTACTGCGGTTGCCCCCATTTAAAAACCCGGCCGGTCAGCCCATGTTCGAAGCTGCGGACGGCATGAGCCTCTGCCTGTGCGTAACGTCAGGTTATAAGCCAGGCAAGAGCGGCGCAAGAGTGCGGTCGCATGCGAGGATCGCTTGAATCCCGTCGGATCAATGGCTTTCCTGAGTGCCTGGCAATTGATTCTAGTACTTAGGTAGGTGCGGATTTATTTATGCCCTATGGGTACTTGTGCCCTAGAGGGTATCCGCACAGTGCAAATAAATTCGCACCTACAGTTTAAACGTCATAATTAAATTGGCTAAGTACTGGTACTGTACCGTTTATAGGCCAGACGCGGCCCGTTGACAATAAAAATATGCAGCCGGATTTTTCCGGCATCAAGATGCGTCACTGGCGCCGTCTGAAAGCCGCGCGGTACCCGATTGCGGTATAACCCCGCGGAATACCGAACCGGTCGGGACCGGCATTTTCCGCCCAAACCGGGCCTGAGATAGGGCCTTAATAGTTGTCGGATTTGTTGCGGAGGGCTGGCGCCAGGGGCGGGCATTTTTCATTGACAATATGGGACACCCTAGGTAGTATCCGGAAAAGTCTAACAGCTCACCTGATAATTTTAGTTGAAGGTCAAAAAAATTGAATGTTAGGAAGATTAATTGTGCTGCTGCCTGCGCCGCGCCCGGTTACTTGATGGCCTGTCGCGGTTCCGGGCCCGCTTCCAAAGCGCCTGGCACGATTAAAATACCCGTCGCCATGCCCGTGTTTCGGGCGCTTCATACACCGATCCCTCCTGGGCGCGTACGCAGGGATTCAGGATCATTCCCGTTTGGAGTGAAATCGTGGTAATGCTGTTTCGCCTTTTTTTCATACCGGTTACACTTACTCCGTTCCAAGTGGCTTTTTTGCCGATTCAATGCTTTGGTGTTTTTAAGCTTCGGTCCATCCGCTATTTTGATCAAACGTTAAAAAATGGATCCGGCGATATGTATGATGAGTTTCAGGCCGCGTCCATGCTGTATCCTGCTTAGTTTTTATCAACAATTCTTTCCATTGACCTTAAAAATTTGCCACCTATGCGTTATTTTCAACTTTCTATTTTTTTCACCATCGTCTGCCTGATCGCGGCCTTTATTTTCGGCGGTATCGAGGGCGCGGTTCTGGCGTTGATTCTGGGGGTGCTGGAAGTCAGCCTGTCTTTCGATAATGCCGTCGTTAACGCCTCTGTTTTAAAACGCATGTCGCCTGTCTGGCAGCAGCGTTTTCTTACCTGGGGGATTATCGTCGCCGTGTTCGGTATGCGGTTGCTGTTTCCGATTCTGATCGTCGCGTTCGCGACCGGCCTGAGTTTGTCCTCGGTCACCGATATGGCGCTTAGCGAGCCCGATCAATACGCTAAATACTTACAGGACGCGCATGCCTTTATCGCCGCCTTCGGCGGGACTTTCCTGCTGCTGGTGTCGTTCTCTTTTCTGTTTGACGAGGCGCGCGAAACTTACTGGCTGGGCCGGCTGGAGAAAAAAGTCCAGGAGCTTGGCAAAATCGATGCCGTGGCCTCTACATTATCGTTGCTGTTATTACTGGTGACTTATGCGATTGTTGAAGAACCGCATCAGCATGATGTGCTGTTCGGCGGCGTCTGGGGCATTTTCCTGTACGGGCTGGTCAGCAGTCTGGACCGGTTTTTCCAGGTCGAGACCGAAGACGAGGATGCGGCTGTCGCGGATACCATCAAACAGGGCGGCGTCATGGCGTTTTTGTACCTCGAACTGCTGGATGCCTCTTTTTCCTTTGACGGCGTGATCGGCGCCTTCGCGATTACCCGCGACATCGTGATCATCATGCTGGGTCTGGGTATCGGCGCCATGTTCGTCCGTTCGCTGACCGTGTTTCTGGTCAACAAGGGCACGCTGGACGAGTATGTGTTCCTGGAGCATGGCGCCCATTACGCGATAGGGGCTTTGGCGCTGATAATGTTGATCAGCACCCACACGCCGATTCCGGAAGTGTTTACCGGCTTGATCGGCGCGGCATTCATTGCCCTGTCTGTTTTATCCTCGATTCGCTTTAAGAAAAAAGAAGCGGCGAATTCCTCTTCATAAAGTACTACAGGAGATTACGCGATGGCTATTTCATTGAGTAAAGGCGGCAACATCAGCTTAAGTAAAACCGATCCGCAGTTGAAGAACATGCTGGTCGGTTTGAGCTGGGATGCCAGATCGACCGATGGATTGGATTTCGATCTCGATGCCAGTGTGTTCATGGTCAAGGACGACAACAAGGTCCGCGGCGATCACGACTTCATTTTTTATAATCAGCTCAAGTCGACCTGCGGCTCCGTCGAGCATACCGGCGATAACCGCACCGGCGAGGGCGACGGCGATGACGAGGTGATCAAAGTGGTCCTGGACAAGGTGCCGCAAGACATTACCAAAATCGTCGTGGCGGTGACCATCCATGATGCCGATGCCAGGCGCCAGAATTTCGGGCAGGTGCACAATGCCGCGATCCGGCTGGTCAACCAGGATACCAATAATGAGGTGACCCGCTATGATTTGAGCGAGGACGCCTCCATCGAAACCGCGATGATCTTCGGCGAAATCTACCGGCATAACAACGAGTGGAAGTTCAGGGCCGTCGGCCAGGGCTATTCCGGCGGCTTGAAGGCGCTGGCCATCCAGCATGGCATTCAGCTTTAAATCTTAATTTCAGAGTGTTCCAAAGAACATATAACGACAACAACGTAATAAGGAGACAATCATGGCTGTATCATTATCCAAGGGCGGCAACGTCAATCTGAGCAAGGAAGCCCCCGGGCTCAATAAAATACAGGTCGGCCTGGGCTGGGACGCGCGCGTGACCGACGGCGCGGCGTTCGATCTCGACGCCAGCTGCTTTCTGGTAAAAGCCGACGGCAAAGTCAGAAGCGATGCCGACTTCTGTTTCTACAACAATAAAAACGTGGCCGACGGCGCCGTGGTTCACATGGGCGACAACCAGACTGGCGACGCGGAAGGCGATGACGAAACCGTCAAGGTCGAGCTTTCAAAAGTACCGGCGGACGTCGACAAAGTAGTGTTTTCGGTCACGATTCACGAAGCCGACACGCGCAATCAAAACTTCGGCCAGGTTTCCAAGGCCTATATTCGCATCGTCAATGAAGAAAACGGCACTGAAATCGCCCGTTTCGACTTGAGCGAGGACGCCTCCATCGAAACCGCGATGATCTTCGGCGAAATCTACCGCCATGGCACGGACTGGAAGTTCAAGGCCGTAGGCCAGGGCTTCGCGGGCGGCCTGGGCCCTCTGGCTTCATCGTTCGGCGTCAACGTCTAATACTGCCGGGGAAAGCTTATGCAGATCCGTAAAGGCCAAAGGCTGCCTTTAGCGCAGCTATTGCCCGAAAACCTGCCCGACGGATCATTTCAGATTCAGGTGGGCATGACCGGGTTGACAACCGAAGTCGATTTTTCCTGCTTCGGCGTCGATGGCGATCAGAAATTAGCCGATGATCGCTACATGACCTTTTTCAACCAGCCGAAAACGCCTTGCGGATCTGTCTCGATTTCCCTCATGAACAACCGGATAAACGGTTTTTACTGCACGTTGTCGTCCTTGCCGGCTTCGATAGACCGGCTCGTGATTACCGCCACTATCGACGGCTCGGAGACCATGAGCCGCGTGCAGTCAGGTTTTCTGAGACTGGTCGCGGCAGACCGCCCGGTGGCGGAATTCGCTTTCGAGGGCAAGGATTTCCACAATGAAAAAGCGCTGATTCTGGGCGAGTTCTACCGAAAGGACGGCGCTTGGCGGTTTTGCGCGACCGGCCAGGGCTTCGACGGCGGCTTGCCGGCGCTGGTCAGGCATTTCGGCGGCGAAGTCGCCGATGAGCTGCCAACCGATGTAGCCCCCGCCAGATTATCACTGGAAAAAAAAGTGGCCGAGGCCGCGCCTCAGCTTGTCGACCTTGCCAAAAAAGCCTCGATTTCGCTTGAGAAAAAACGCCTGACGGATGTCGTCGCCCGGGTCGGGTTGGTGCTCGATGCATCCGGATCGATGACCGGCCAATACCGGCGCGGCCGCGTTCAGGAGGTGGTCAACCGGATATTGCCGCTGGCCGTCCATTTCGACGACGACGGTGAACTCGACGTATGGGCTTTTTCGGCGAAACCGCTGGCTTTGCCCGCCGCCACGCTGAGCAATTACGCCGATTACATCGACACGGTAAACGGCGGCTGGCGCAAATGGCGGATGCTTTCGTACAACAATGAGCCCGAAGTGATCAAGGAGGTGCTGGCGCATTACAAGG
Source organism: Methylobacter marinus A45 (assembly GCF_000383855.1). Taxonomy (GTDB): domain Bacteria; phylum Pseudomonadota; class Gammaproteobacteria; order Methylococcales; family Methylomonadaceae; genus Methylobacter; species Methylobacter marinus. The sequence continues at coordinate 1,734,494 of NZ_KB912877.1, read as the reverse complement.
ATACGGCTATGCCGGTGTTCATCATTTTTATCAGTGACGGCGGCGTGGACCAGAATGCGAAAATCAAAAAACTGCTGACCGAGGCTTCAGCGCAGCTGATTTTCTGGCAGTTTGTCGGCATTGGCGGGCGCAATTACGGCATTCTTGAAAAACTCGACACGATGTCCGGCCGGACGGTCGACAATTGCGGATTTTTCGCCCTGGATGATCTCGACAGCCTATCGGAACAGGAACTCTACGACCGTCTGCTTCAGGAACTTCCATCATGGTTCGCCGAGGCGAAAAGTAAAGGCATCATCAATTAATTATCAATTCACACAGGATTTACCAATGGCAATTTCGTTACAAAAAGGTCAAAAAATATCCCTGGACAAGGAATCCGGGCAGGCGCTCACCAAAGTGATCATGGGGCTGGGCTGGGATGCGGCGAAAAAAGGCGGCATGTTGGGCGGTCTTTTCGGCGGCGGTGGCGGTTCAGTCGATCTCGATGCCTCGTGCATCCTGTTCGGCGAGGATAACAAGGTTGCCGATACGGTCTGGTTCCGGCAGCTGAAAAGCCGCGACGGCAGCATCGTGCATACCGGCGACAATACCACCGGCGCCGGCGACGGCGATGACGAGCAGATCATCGTTGACTTGTCGAAAGTGCCGGCCAACATCAAGTCCCTGGTCTTTACCGTCAACTCCTTTACCGGCCAGACCTTTGACGCGGTTGAAAATGCCTACTGCCGCATGGTCAATGCCGCCAATCAAAGCGAAATCGCCCGCTATACGCTGACGACCCAGGGCGCGCACACGGCGCAAATCATGGCTAAAGTCTACCGGCACAATAATGAATGGAAAATGCATGCCATCGGCGAAGCGTCCAATGGTCGCACGTTTGAACAACTGGTTCCGGCCATTATTCCCTACCTGTAAGCGGCTTATTCATGCGCAGTCGGTTTCATAAAACCTTTTCGTCCTTTCATGCCGCGTTAGAAAATCTCCGTCCGATCTCCCGGAGGCCGGCATGACGCGGGCTTTCGCGCATGCCGCGGACGGCGTGCAGGCGAATGCGGCAACCGGGGCGACGCCAGCGGATTCGGCCGGCGCAGCCCGGCACCGGCTCGTCGAGCTCAGAACCGGCGAGCTGCATATCACGACCGAACCCGGCCGGGTGCCGCTGCACCGGTTGCTGGGGTTTGCCTCGCGCATTAACAGCAAACGCGGCTTTTTACTGGTCAGCAAAGTCCTGGGCAAGCATTATCCCGTGTCGCCGCGAACCATGGCCTGGTCTTACCGCGCCCTGGCCAGAAGCCTGTCTGCCGGTAACGATTTTTCGGCGCCCTCGCTTTGGGTAGGCATGGCCGAAACGGCGACCGGTTTGGGCTATGGCGTGTTCGAGGCGGCTTACGCACTGGGCGTGCGCGATGCGTTGTTCATGCAGACGACGCGCTATCACCTGGCCGGCGGCGACCGGCTTGAATTTACCGAGGATCACAGCCACGCCACCGATTTTTTCCTTTATTATCCAGGGCATGAAAAAGACCGGACGAAGTTTCTGGGCGCCCGGCAACTGGTGCTGATCGATGACGAAATCAGCACCGGCGCGACGTTTGCCCGCCTGATAGCGGCCTACCGTGCCGTCAATCCGCGCCTGGAAAAAGTCATCATCGTCAGTCTGGTCAATTTCGCCTCGCCCGAGCACCGGCACCGCCTTGAAGCGTCGGCCGGCATCCCGGTGCAATGGGTCAATCTGTTGGCCGGACAATTGCGTTTCGAGCCTGTCGATACGAACCCGGAGCAATTTCGCGATCAAACCATCAATGTCGCCGGCAACGGCTTGTGCAAGCGCGATCTGCTGGCCTGGCCCGGCCGGCTGGGTATGGGCCGGCCGGTGCGTTTTTCCGATTTGAATATTGCCGGCTTGCTGGCTTTTTTGCCCGACGGCGCGGACAGCCGGCCGATTCTCGTGCTTGGCACAGGCGAGTGCAATCCGCCGGCCTATCTGCTGGGGCGCTCACTTGAGCGACTCGGTTATCGCGTGACGGTTCAGGCCACGACACGCTCGCCCATTTTTCCGGAAGGCGCCATCAAGTCAAGACTGCGGTTTACCGACAACTACCAGGATGATATCGATAATTTCCTTTACAACGTTAATCCGGGCGATTTTCGCCTGATCGTGTTTTGCCACGAAACCCCGCTAGTGCCGGGCAATACGCCTGACGGCCTTGATTTTGTCGGCCTCATCAAACAGCTGAATGCCGTCAGCGCGCGATTTTCCTGTCAGGACAATAACAATAATGCAGAGTTTCATTTTTATCGACCTTGACGATACGCTGTTTCAATCGCTGCGCAAGTGCGGGCAGTCGATTGACCCGCGCATGCTAAAGCCGCGCGCCTATCTCAGGGACGGCTCGGTGATCTCGTACGCCACGCCCAAGCAGCAACGGCTGTGGCAGTGGCTTTCCGGCGGCGGCCGCATGATTCCGGTCACGGCGCGAAATTTCGATGCCTTTTCCAGGGTCGACCTGCCGTTTACCGAGGAAGCGGTGCTGAACCATGGCGCCGTCATCCTGGACAAAAACCGCCGCCTCGACCCGGAGTGGCAAAGCCGCATGGCCGATATGCTGCCGCCCTATCACCGCGACCTGCTGGACCTGTGGGAGCAGGTGCAATGCCATGCGCGCCACGAGCCGGCGCTGAAACCGCGATTGATCGAGGATTTCGGCGTCACCTGGTATGGCGTCGTCAAGCACGCGGCGGCGGACGAGGACGCGCTGGACAAGCTGCTGAACGCGGTGATCAGGCCGCATGAAGCGGTTTTATCGGGCCGGCTTTACTACCATTTCAACGGCAACAACCTGGCCGTCATTCCCGACGTGATAGGGAAGGCCAACGCGGTCAGTTTTCTGAAGGAACGGTATGCGCGCCTGCATGGGCCGATATTGACGATCGGCATGGGCGACAGCAAGACCGACATACCGTTCATGTCACTTTGTGATTACGCCATGATTCCCAAAACATCACAGTTAGGAGGGCTTTTTCACCATGTCTGATTATTTCTCGGGCAGCTATCCGTCCAAGGATGTGCGCTTTTTGCTCAAGCCGATCCATGTCGAAAACACGCCGGTTCATGTCAAGGAAGCCCTGATTCAGGCCGGCAAAAAGCATTATTCGCAGATGCTTACCCATGAAAAACGGCCTTCCCGGGACTATCTGGACCTGTTCCGGCGCGCGCTCGCCGACAATCAGGCGCGGGTGGCCAAACACACGCTGATCCTGGCCAAACGGATCATCGAGACGCGCGGCAACGGCGTCACCCTGGTGTCCCTGGTGCGCGCGGGCACTCCGGTCGGGGTGTTATTGAAGCGCGTGCTCGCGCGGTATTTCGATGTCGATGCCGAGCATTATTCGATTTCGATCATCCGCGACATCGGCATCGACGAAAATGCGCTGCATCATATTCTTGAGCATCATGCCCCGGAGTCCATCGTGTTTATCGACGGCTGGACCGGCAAGGGCGTTATTTCAAGCCAGCTGGAAACCAGCCTGCGGCGTTTCAAGGAAAAATACCGGATTGAGATTCCGGCCGAGCTTTATGTGCTGTCCGATCTGGCCGGCACCGCCTCGGTATCGGCATCGACGGAAGACTATCTGATTCCGTCCAGTATTCTTAACGCGACCGTGTCGGGACTGGTCAGCCGGTCGGTGATCGACAAAAAGCAATTGCGCGAGACGGACTATCACGGCTGTCATTTCTATCGGGATTATTCCGACGCCGATATTTCCAAGGGATTCGTCGACTCGATCATGCGCGTTGCCGACGACATCATGACGCAGCCGGCCTCGCCGCATTTCGATCCCGAGTTGCGCCTGTCCGGCGAGAGGCTGCCCAAACAGGTGCTGCGGGAACGGTCCCGGCAGTTTCTGGCCTGGGTCCGCGACAGCTTCGGCATTGCCGACCAGAATCTGATTAAACCCGGCATCGGCGAGTCGACCCGGGTGCTCCTGAGGCGGGAAGCGAATTTATTGCTGGTGAGAAAGCGCGAGGATCCCGCCGTCAAACACCTGCTTTATCTTGCCGAGACAAAAAACATAGCGATCAGGATCTGCCCGGATCTGCCTTATCGGTCGGTCGCTTTAATTAAGGAACTGACATGACAATAACAAGACGGTCCTTTCAGCCGCATTTGACGGAAAAGCCTTCGGGCTGGGCGCTGGGGGCGCCTTTATACGTGCCGGCCATGCATCCCGACCTGCTGAAAATCGCCAACGCGGAGAAGATTGCGTTTATCAGAACCATGATTATCTGCACCGAGGATGCGGTCGCCGAGAAGGATGTCGAGCTGTCGCTTCGGCAGCTGGGCAATTTTTTGCCGCTCATCAGTTCGATTGCCAGTAAACGCCGGTTTATCCGGCCCAGAAATCCGCAGGTACTGAAACGCATTCTGGATTTGCCGGGCATCGATAAAATCGATGGCTTTGTGTTGCCCAAGTTTAACGAGGCCAACCGCGACCAGTACCTGGAGGCGTTGCGGGGGACCCGGTTCCTGATCATGCCGACCCTGGAAACGGCGGACGTTTTCGACCCCTGCGCCATGCGCGAGCTGGCCGTGTCGCTGTCCGAGGATGCCATGAAAGCCCGGATAATCCTGATCCGGATCGGCGGCAACGATTTGCTGAATCTGTTGGGACTGCGCCGTCCCCGGGGCATGACCCTGTACGAAACGCCGTTGTCTGGCGTTATTTCCCAACTGGTAACGACTTACAAGCCGCTGGGCTTTTCGCTTTCTGCACCCGTGTACGAATACCTGGACGATAACGCGACGCTGGAGCGGGAGATCCGCCTGGACATGGCCCATGGCCTGGTCGGCAAAACCGCGATTCATCCCGAGCAGATACCGATGATAGAAAGGCATTACGCGGTGTCCCGCCAGGACCATGAAATGGCCTTGTCCATTCTGAACCGCGATATGCCGGCGGTGTTCAGGATGCATGATGCCATGTGCGAGGTCTCCACCCATTCAAACTGGGCGCGGCAGATTCTGCAGCGCTATCATTGTTATGGGCAGGATCAGAGCGCCACGGATGTCAGCTACCTGTCGCCCACTTCCTCTTATGCCTGATTTCTAAAACATCGATGGATTAGCCATGAACGCGCGCAAAGACCTCGTCTCCGGACAAAATATCACCCTGGCGCATCATGACCTGCATGTCATGATTATCCCCGCGCAAATGCCCCCCGACCTGGCGCTGGACACCAGCGCCTTTCTGTTGAACGACAAGGAAAAGGTGGGCTCGGACAACGATTTCGTGTTTTTCAACCAGCCCTCAAGGCTTGACCAGGGCGTCGAACTGGACTGCGCCAACCATAAGCTGACGCTGCATCTGGACCGCGTGGGGCCGCAGATCCATAAAATCGTCTTCACCTCGACGATTTTCCAGGGCAACCTCAAAGGTCTGGCGTTCAAGGACGTGAAAAAAATCACCGTGCTGGTCAAGGATTTTCTCTCCGGCATCGAACTGATCTCGTTCGCGCTGGATACCTCGGCATTTTCGGAAACGGCGCTGATCTTCGCGGAACTGTACCGGCACCAGGGCAACTGGAAATTCCGGGCCATCGGCGCGGGCTTTGTGGGCGGGCTGGAGCCTTTGGCCAGACACTACGGCGTCGATGTCGGGGAAGGCGAGAGCGCCGCGCCGGCCGTGCCGCCGATTTCATCCGAGCCGTCGCCCAGGCCGATCAACCTGAGCAAGGTGACGCTGGAGAAAAAAGGCCAGTCCATTTCCCTGGATAAAAAGCCGCAGGGCCAGCTGGGCAAAATCCACGTCAATCTGAACTGGAATGCCGTGCCGGTCAAATCCCCTGGATTTTTCTCCCGCGCCAAAGGCGGCATCGACCTCGACCTGGGCTGCCTGTTCGAGCTACAGGACGGTTCGATCGGCGGCATCCAGGCCTTGGGCGACAGCTTTGGAAATTTTCACCGGCTGCCGTATATCGAGCTGGACCAGGATGACCGCAGCGGCGCGTCGATAGCCGGCGAGAACCTTGCCATCAATGGCGATTACTGGCACCTGTTCCGGCGCGTGCTGGTGTTTGCCTTCATCTACGAAGGCATCCCGAACTGGTCGCATGCCGATGCCGTGATTACCATAAAAAACAGCGGGCAGGCCGATATCGAAGTCAGGCTGGACAGCCATCGCAACGACCAGATGATGTGCGCCATCGCCATGCTGGAGAATATCGACAACCAGGTGGTGATCACCAAGCTAGTCGACTATTTCAACGGCCACCAGCCCATGGATGTCGCTTACGGCTGGGGATTGAATTATAAACCCGGATCCAAATAACCCATTTTTTAACAGAAGGAAAAATAGTATGAGTTTTGAAAGTTTCTTAACCTCACTCAAAAACAAAGCCTCGGAACTGAAAACCGAGGCGCTGAAATTCAAAAACAAGGACTTTTTGAACGCCACCATGGCCGGTTCCGCTTTGATCGCCATGGCGGACGGCGTGATCAGTCCCGATGAAAAGCAGAAAATGATCAAATTCATCGAAGCGCATGACGCGCTTTCGGTCTTTACCACGATTGACGTTGTCAACGCCTTCCAGACCTACGTCGGCCAGTTGCAGTTCGACAAGGATATCGGGGAAGCCAAGGCCTTCGAGGCGCTGAAAAAAATGGAAAGCAACGCCGCGGCGGCGCGACTGATTATGAGAATGGTGATCAGCATCGCCGGATCGGATGGCGATTTTGACGACTATGAGAAACGGATGGCCGTCAGGATAGCGAAAGAACTGTCACTCGATCCCGTTGAATTTGAATTGCTGTAGCCGCCTGAGTGGCCATGAAAAAAAGGTCTGCCCGGCAGGTAGCCGCTGAGAAGCGCTATGATTTAAAGCGCAAACATCAGCCCCGGCTGCCTGCGGCCAGGCTCAATGAGGAAGAAAACCATCTGGCTACCCAAGTCTTTCAATTATTCAACGGCAGCAAAAAAGAAGCGCTTCTTGAAGGATTAAGGCTGCTGTTTATATCGATGACCGGCGCCAAACCGAAAAAGTAGCGCAAGCCAAAAACGTCACCAACGATTGCATGTGTAAAAGTCTGGATTTGATTTGCCATCAATGAAATCAAATTCAGACTGGTGTTGGTATTTTTTGAAGATTAAAAATGAAAGGCTGCTATGTGCCATTTCCAGCCTGTCGATAAGTATTTTCGAATGCAGCTATAAGTCACAAATTGTCCGCTCAACGCCGCAGCTCACCGGCGCCGAGCGAGCGCAGCGAAAGGTGTTCGAGTGGAGCCGCTTGTTAGAGCGCGATACGCCTTGCATTCAGCGTCTCGGTGTTGAACTCCCAGAGCTCAACGTCATCTGGGATGAAATGTCCGTGAAGACGGGCATAGTATTCAGCGAACGTTTCGGAAGTTCTGACTCCCTTCTTGCCCGTGGCTGAGACAAAGACCATCTTTTTGTAATCTGGCGGCGCGCTATGAAAGTACATCATCGCCTCATTCAGAGTTGCGATTTTCGCGCTCGGATTATTACTTCCCGCGGTCCAGTCGTATGCTTTGCACTCGATGAGGATCTTCTCGTTTCCGAAATCAAACCTATGCTTCTTCTTCCTGGCGCCAAGGCCAACGCTGGTCGGGTATTCCGGCTCAACGTGGTAGCCATTGCGAGAGAGGTATTCGCCCACCAAGCGGGCGAATGCGTCACCACGGTGTTTGTTACTCATGCTTTCGCGCTCTAACGTCAAACTAAGCCTAATAGGCACGATAGCGCCGACGTCGGCTGGAGCGCGTGGTTAGAAGCATTATACTCACGGCAAGATGAGCGTACGAATATCAGTCTCATAGTCTTCATATGTCGACCATTCCAATAAAGTCAGGATATTGTGGCTATAGATATCAAGTTTTGGGTTTGAAAGATCAAAGGCAGGGTCTCTAACCGGCCCATAACCATGACCTAGGGCTAAAGCATCGAAAACAGCTTGAGTAATACGGCGCTGATTGGGATCATCCCAATGATTGTATTGATTGCGGGCCGCATAAATAACAATACCCACGGGGAGTCCTCGCACTTCTCGACCTATGCAAGATTTAACAGCCTTTTGTCCAGAATTCACGAAACCGCTACAAGACTCAGGAACTTCTTCATTTTGGGAAAACGAGTCGATTGCCATTGATGCAATTTGCAGTATGGAACCACAAAGAGTCGCATTAGAAAATGACAGACCAAAGTATTCGTGACTCTTTTCTCTCGACCTCTCGATATCGGTCTTATTCTCTTCATACCATTTCGAGAAGGCTTCATTCCATAAATCCTTATCATCAAATGGAATTCCTGAAACGAAAACAGGATTCGGCATTTCTTGAAGTATTTGCCGGTAATATGCCGCTCCTTCAAACAACTGCCTTACAGCATGTTCTGATTCTTTTATATATTCTGATGCATCCATTCCGTTTCTTAGCTTCTAATAAGTGATTCTTTAGACCTGCATATTTTACACACCGGACCACAGCGTCGAAACAATTTTTCTGAAAACGTTGTTGATTTAAACAGGATAACCTATGTAATTTTCACGGATCAATGGGGTCAGATTCCAATATTGCTACCTTAAGAAAAATCAAAGGGGTCAGACTCGATTGATTTTGAGTCTGATCCCATTGATTATCGTATTGACAGACCATTTTATTAATTATTATTCAAATATTTCACTGACATAGTATTTCAAAAACAGTGTTATATTTTTAGTTTTTTCAGTTGGATAATCCAAATCAGATTGAACTTCGATTAAGAATGAGCCAATTCCCACGATAAATATTAATGCACTACCAAGCAAAATCCCCAGCCATTGATATTTAAAATATCGATTCACTAAATACAGGCTGGTTGCTGCTGTGATGTAAAGGACAATGAGTAGTACGGGTGCTACAAAGAAAACCAAAAAACTATTATTGGCCGCCATATTAACTCCGATGTCGTAGTATTTCATATACATGCTCATGAGACTTAGAGATAGCAAGGCAACAGGAAAGGGCAGCAGGAAATATAAAATTTTGCCTATTGAAAAAATCAATGAGGGTTGTTTGATGGTTTCATTCATTGGGGGCTCAAAACTTTAACTTGTAGGCTATTTATAGTCGTTGTCAGTAATGGCTACATTGGTGGCATTTTCTTCTTTTATCCCTTGCCTAATCTCTAAATCAAAGGGGTCAAATCAAGGGGGGGGGGGGGCAGACTCGATTGATTTTAAATTGAGCCGATTTTCTGTCATCCCCTCTGGGAGATGGTTCTACCTGCCGCGCCAGTTGTAATTGAATGCGTTCTTTGAAGCGGCTGTCGCCCCCAACGCCCACGCTTTGTTAGTCGCCTCTCTGAATCAAAGGGGTCGGATTCGATTGATTTATGAATCAACTATAGCGCAGAACGCAAAATGTTGGAATGTGAGAACTGACCCTGTCGCCCTGCTGTGGGGAAGGATAAATTGGTGATGACGGCTGATCTGAGCGGCTGAAATCAAAGGCGATTGATCCTGACGTGTGTTCAGACTTCTTTCACTCCGGGAGTTTCACGGGGCTCCACCTTCAGTTCACCCGTGACGGCGAGCACGTCATGCCGGGTCGCTTCCCCTTCGCGCCAGAAGCGGATATCGACGGCTGCCTGGCCCACCCGCAGCTGGTGAAGGGTGAGGTCCGGCAGCCAGCGGGGCAGCACCGGATCGATGTAGAGCGTCTTCTTGTGGGCATCGGCGTCGAGCCCCAGGATGGCGCGAATCAAATGAAACACGCTGCCCGCTGCCCAGGCCTGGGGCACATTCGCGCCGAGGTACTGGACCGGGAAAGTACCGGGTCTCCGCTTGACGCCCGCATACAGTTCCGGCAGGCGACTGAACCTGAAGTAACTGGCGGCTTCGCTGACATCGCGGGCAATCATCCCCGCCTCTTTCGTGAATCCGTAGCGTTTGAAACCCATGGCGATGATCCCATTGTCGTGCGGCCATACCGAACCATTTTGATAAGAGAACGGGTTGTACGCCGGGTTCCTCTCGGAGAGCGTTCGAATGCCCCAACCACTCCAAAGATCGGGCTTGAGCAGTCGCCGGACCACCTGCTCGGCACGGTCCGGGCGCACAATGCCGCTCCAGAGAAGATGGCCTGCATTGGATGCGATCGTCTTGACCGGTTGCTTGTCTCCATCCAGGGCATAGGCGTAGTAGCCGAGATCCTCGCACCAGAAGCGCTCTTCAAAGCGACTCTGCAGCTCTGCGGCTTCTTTTCGCAGTTGTGCGGCTCGCTCGGGATCGCCAAAGTATTCGATTCCTTCCGCGACCCGAAGCTTGGCATCGAAGACATACCCCTGAAGTTCGCATAAGGCTTTCGGCCCTTTGACCAGCGAGCCATCCGGATAGACGACGGAATCACCGGCGTCCTTCCAGCCCATGTTTTCGTAACCGCGACCGGAACGGGTCTGATACTCCTGGAATCCGTCACCGTCGCGATCGCCAAAATGATCGATCCATTCCAGGCACCGCCGTATGACATCCTGGTAATGGGGGAAAAGCAGGTCATCGCCCAACCATTTCCAGGCTTCATGCAGCGCAATCAGATACAGGATGGTCGCGTCGGCCGTGCCGTAATAGGGCGTATGCGGGATGCGTTTGAAATGTGCCAGCTCGCCGGACCGAAGCTCGTGGGGCATCTTGCCGGGCTCGGCGTCCCGGTAATCATCAATTTCGGTTGCCTGAAGATCCGCCAGGCGCCGCAAGGTGCCCCGGGCGAAATCCGGGTATACGATCAGATTCTGCAGGCTCACGATCAGGCTGTCACGGCCGAAAACGCTGACAAACCAGGGGACTCCGGCCGCTGCGAGCATCTCCTGCTGTTGTTCATCATCACGGGGCAGGCGCAGCGCCGCCATGTCTTCGACGGATTGCCGATAGAGCCGATAGAAATCTTCGTTCGAGGTGGTGATCTGAGTGGTGACTTGCTTCCAGTGCGAGAGATTCCGGGCGGTTTTAGAGCGATGAAGCGCATGGGCGCATTCCTCAGGCGCTTCATGGAGGCGGTCGCCTTCGAGGATCTCGTATTTGCAGCAGGCGTGCCAGGCGGCCCCAGGCGGGAGATCCACCTCGAAATTGAGGCGGCCATTGCCGTATACGGCCTTCGAGGTGCAGTGCTCCATCCTCACGATGAGCGATCTGTGAAAATCATCGTGGCGGTAGCAGGTGATCAACTGCTGGGGGGCGCTCTTCCATTCGGTTTCGATGTGCCCCCTGCGCGTAAACTCTTTGGCCTTGACTTCGAAGATATCGGCAAAATCGGAGCGAATCAGGATCTCAAGATTGAAGTGCAAAGGCTGGCAACTGTAGTTCCGAAGATCAATGTCCTCGTGCAGCCCTTCGGCGACTGCACGGCTCAGTACGAGTCCCAGGATTGACGGCGCAATTTCGCCATGCTCCGTGATGACTCTGGGGTTCGCCAGGTAGGTCCGCGACGCGTAATAAGTAATCGTTGCGGAATTCAGGAGGATCCAGGGCTGACCATCGATGTAGAGTTGATAGCGGCTGATGTATCGAGTATCCCGGGAATAGAAACCCTGGTCGGAAGCATTTGTGATGGATCCGTCGAATTCGGAGACGAGGAAGGTATTTCCATAATTGATGATGGTGACGGGAGGGCCGACCGTGACATCCAGAGCCATACAAACTACCTCCACGAAGAGGAAAACAGTCTATTGGACCTAGCGGATTCAGGCAGGTTCATGTCACCGCCTGGGCATTTTCTTTATTACAGTGTGTTATGAACTTGTTCTAATTGCCGGGGTATTCGATGCTAATGAATCAATCGAGTTATATAGAGCTCTAGTCAAGTACTTGATTTATAAATCTATTATTGAAAGTTCGTAATGCGCTCTGAGAGTCAATGGGGTCAAATTCGATTGATTTGTGGAAGGTCACAGTCTTTATTTCAATCGAGTCCGCCCCCCTTTGATCCAATCGTTTTTATAATCAATGAGTGCTTGTTACTGCGTACCTATTTTGGTACGCTGCATCAATGAATCCAATCCTGTCTGTTAGATTTTTTGCAACTGAAGCCGGCAGCGAGCCCGTTAGAGAATGGCTGAAAGGACTATCGGCCCAAGATAGAAAAACGATTGGCGAAGATATTAAAACGGTGCAATTCGGTTGGCCTCTTGGTATGCCGTTAGTCGATCATCTCGAAAGCGACATTTGGGAAGTCAGAATTAAGCTTGATAACCGGATTGCGCGCGTTCTGTTTGTCATCGACAATCATACGATGATTTTGCTGCACGGCTTTATCAAGAAAAGTCAAAAAACACCGAAGCAGGAACTCGATTTGGCAAAACAAAGATTGAAAACATTACGAGGTAAGCAATGAACAGTCAACATGAAGAGAATCCTCATATCGGCAGCAGCTTCGACGACTTCCTGAGCGAAGAAGCCATACTTGATGAAGTCACAGCGGTAGCGACCAAACGGGTCATTGCTTGGCAAATATCAGAAGGCATGTCTGCGCTTAAGCTCAGTAAAACGGCAATGGCAAAAAAAATGCACACTAGCAGAGCTTCGCTTAATCGGTTGTTGGATGAAGAAGATACCAGTTTAACCTTGACCACCTTAGTGAGCGCCGCCGCCGCTCTGGGTAAAAAGGTAAGAATAGAATTAGAACCGATGTAAATTTTGTGCCAGCATAGCCAGTTGTAGGCTCAAAACCGGCCAACCAGAGACATTCAAGAATGTCAGCAAAATGGCGGCTGCAATATAGAAAGCAGTTGTTCAACGATGCGTCTGAGCCGCGCCAGCGGTGCTGGCTCCAGCCGATGGTTAGCTATTCCTCTCTCGTTCTTGCCGAACAAGTGCGATCAATGATGCCCACGCTTCATCAGGCTGCCATATGCGACGCATGAAGTCATTGCCCTTCTCGCGTGACCAGCCAAGCCTGGCTTCGCCATACAACGCCATGAAGCTGGTAACGCGCTTATTTGCCGCGCAGTGAACGAAAACTTTCTTGCCCTGGACGGCATTCATGAGCCAAAAAAACTGCTGGAGATTTTCCCGTTGCGGCGCCTGAAAGTTAACTGGGATATGGTGATACTCAAGCCCTAACGACTGCACCAGGCCCGCCTCATCCGGCAGGCAATACCGCGGATCAAGCAGGCCGAGGTTAATGACGACCTCGAATCCCTCCGCAGCAACCTCTCGCAACTGGCTTTCGGATGGCTGGCCCGCGGTGGCCAGTCTAGGGGTGACCGGTATGAAGTTTTTTATGTGCTCCAGCGCCATGTCTCGATTCTATTATTCCTCTTGTGCAGGACCGTAGGTGCGATTAGCGCAACGTAATCGCACCTACGGTCCTGATACCAGTTGAATGCTATCGGTTTCCCTTCCGAAACCTGGCTAATTCATCATTTCTCAACTCTCTTGCTTCTGTACTACTAACTTTCTTTATAGCCATGTTTATTTTTCCTCATTTTTCTTCTTGACTGGTTTGAACTGCTTCAGCTCTTCGTCTGTGGGCAATGCTGAATCCGGATCACTTTTTGCTGCATCCTCGATTTCCTCGTCGGTAATCTCGTCAACCTCTTGCCAGTTGGTTTTGCCCTTTAGCTTCTTAACTTCTTCAGCAGAAATTTTCTTAATGGCCATGATTTAACCTCCTAAAAATCAAAATATTCCACGTTCATATGTCGCACGCTCTTTCTTGTTCGCCTTTCGTGCTGATATGACTCTGATAGTATTCCCTGTCGAGTTTACTTAGGCGCCGTTCATCAAAGAAGACTTGTATTGCATCCATAAAGTCAATTTTATGCTTAGCACGGTTTATATTATTTTTGTTTTCATCCCATTCAAAATCATACATTTCTCAAATGCTCCTTTTACCAATTTCAGCTAACAAGTGATTCCCTAACCCGGATATTTCATCAGCCCCATGAAGCCGCCCCTCAGAGGCACTCGACGACCAGAAACGACTGATATTTTTTGGAGGAGAAGTTCAACGGGCTGTTTTCAGGGTTGATTGCCGATTTTCAGGCACAGCTCCCCCTTACCCCGTTGTTTATAGCGTGCCGGGCACAGCACTTACCGAGTGCTAATCAGGGCACAGGCGCTGGCAGACAGATCGAAACAAGGATTGGAAGGGATAATGACTGCTCAGCAGCAGCCGAATACGGCGGGTATTGCGGATGACCACGGCGCCGATTTTAAACAGTTTCAGGCGAATGGTGGCACAGGTGGCCTGCGCCAGTTCAGTATGGTTCAGGGCGATCCGGCGAAGGGCCTCGATCAGCGTATAGGCCAGCGTCGACAGCAGCAGGCGGAACTGGTTCGGCCACCACAGACTGCAGCTGGTGCGGTCGGCAAACAGATCCAGTTGTTGCTCTTTAATCCGGTTTTCCATCTCGCCTCGGGCACAATAGACTTGTTCGTAAAGCGTTTGCGCCTCGCCTGCCAGGTTGGTCACGACATAGCGCGGGTTGCTGCCTTGACTCATGTGTTCGGCTTTGAGGATGACTCGGCGCCGGCATCGCCAGGTGCCGGCTTTATAGTGCAAATCGGTGAACACGCGTTGTTTCTGTTGTGTTGCCTCATATTGTGTCCGGGCTTGCTCAATCCAGGGTTGACTCAAACGCTTCAAGCGCTGGTTTTTGGCCAAACCAACGATATAGCGGACGCCCTTCCGCTCGCACCAGTTCAGCATCCGATGCCGACAAAAGCCGCTATCGCCACGGAAGATAATCTGAACGTCCGGCCAGACCTGACGCAGGCGTTTGACCAGCAAGGCCAGGATCGCCCAGCTGTGCTTGGCCCCGTCAATATTGCTGGGGCGCAAATAGCTGACCAGGCACTGATTACCGCAAAAGACATACAAGGGCAGAAAACAGTAATTCCGGTAATAACCGTGGAAAAAACGCCCTTGCTGTTCACCGTGAACCGGATCATCGGTGGCGTCGAAATCCAGAATGAGGGACTTCGGCGGCGTCTTATAGGAGGCGATGAACTGCGCCAGTAGTTCCTCATGCATCCGCCACATCAAGCCTCGGTCCGCCCGCTGTTCGAACCGGCACAAGGTGGAGCGGCTACCCAATGCCTGATCCTTTTCCACGGCCGTCTGAAAGGCGATATCGTTTCGGAGTGTATCGTGATCGTTCAAATCCTCATAGCCGCAGGCCAGACCATAAACCCGTTGTCGCAGCAAGTCGACTACCGGATGCCGGATGCGCTCAGGATCCCTGGGATCGTGCATCTGTTCCGCAATCCGTTGGGTTAACTGGAGCTGTTGGTCAATGGTTCTTAACAACAGCACACCACCATCACTGGTGATGGCTCCGCCGCTGAATTGGGCTTGTATTTTGCGGCGTTTAAAGGCAGGAAAATCTATTTGAGCTGCGGTACAATTTGGCACGGGCAAATCCTTGTTCAAATTCAATCTAAGCAACTGAATTTTATCGAACTCTACGGGATTTGCCCGCTTTTTTTATGAAATATCCGGGCTAAGTCTGCACATCTTACATACTGGACCTCAGCATCAAAACAATATTTTCTAAAAACGTTGTGGTTCTAAAAGGGATAACATACGTAATTTTCACGATAAACAGATCCAGATAACTTCAAGGCATTTATAACGAACTTGCCCAAGCTATTCAGCAAATAGCTGCTATACGACTAAATGTCGCCATTCAAATAATTCGCTGACGTTACGCACAGACAGAGGGTCATGCCGTCCGCAACGTCGAACATGGGCATTGTTCCCCTGACCGGCCGGGTTTTTAAATGGGGGCAACCGCAGTAGTGGGAGCGATGCCTACATCGCGATTCAATACCACCCGGCAAGTCGCGATGTAGGCATCGCTCCCACAGGGACGGCCTTAGGCTTGAAGGAATGGCGGAGGAAGTTTTTTGACCGAATCAGCCCCTGCCGGCGCCTGAGTCAATTGTCCGCGTAACATCAGTAATTCGATTGAAAGACTGCAACGTGTCGCATTCAGCCAATCAATCCCAGATTCAATTGAAACCTGATTGTTAAAGCCATTATCCGGCCTAATCCGCATTATCAATCTCGAAAAATGTCCACTGCACGCGCGGGTGGATTTCCTTGATCCGGCTTTCCATGGCGTTGATTTCACGCACGGCATCGGCGACCGCCATGTCGGGCGTCAGTTCGGCTTTGATCGTGACCATGACGCTGTTGCCGTGGTTGATCGCCCACAGGTTCAGCACCCGCACCACGCACGACTGCTGCTCCAGATAGTCTTTGATGCTGTCGCGAATGCTGTCGGCGCTTTCGCCGACAATCAATGAGTGCACTTCCCGGCCGACAAGGGCCGCGACGCCGATCAGCAACAGGCCGATCAGCATGGAGCCGGCGGCATCGAACGCGGTGTTGCCGGTGATTATCGTCAGGCTCAGCATGACCAGCGCGATGACCAGTCCTGCCAGGGCCGCCAGATCCTCGCCGGTCACGACCATCAATTCGCTGGAGTGCGTCTCCTGAAACCACTGCCACAGCGTGCGCTCGCCTTTTTCCGCCTGCAGGGCCGCCAGCGCGCCTTTCAGCGAGAGCCATTCCAGGCCGGCCGCCACCAGCAGGATCAGAAACGCGACACCGGCATTTTCAACTTCGTGGGGAGTGGTATAGCGCAGCCAGCCTTCGTACACCGAAAACACGCCGCCGACCGTGAACAGCGTTATCGCGACCATCATGGACCAGACATAGGCCTCGCGCTCGTATCCCATCGGATGGCGCGCGGTGGGCTGTTTTTGCGAGCGCTTCATGCCGATCAGCAGCAGTATCTGATTGCCGGAATCGGCAAAGGAATGGATGGACTCGGCCAGTAACGAGCCCGACCCTGTCCAGAAAGCCGCCGCGGTCTTGGCGATTGCGACACCTAAATTAGCCGCGAGGGCATAGAAAACAGCGGTGGTTGAATTGGAATGTGACATGGATGTTGCTGCCGGGTTGGGTTATAGGGAACGACGGGCCAACAGCGCCCGATGGCCTGTCGCGGGCTTAATAATCAGGACTTACGCAAGCCTGTGGGGGCGACTTCAGTCGCCCATTCAGATAAAAGGCGACTGCCAACAGTAGGCGCTTTAGGCGAAGTCGTCCCCACAGGTTTTAAACCCGCTTGTTTCGGAGGATGATCAGGCAAACCGCGTAAGTCCTAATAATTATAGAATGGATCGCGGCGAATAAAACGTAACGGCGGCAAATCGGAGTCGATTCAGCCGATGGCGTTGATCAGCCAGGCCAGCAGCCTGATCGTCAGCCAGATGACCAGCCCGATGACGGCAATGATGGCCGCCGCTATGAGCACGATTGAAACGGTATGCCTTTCGACGGACGCCTGCGGGGACTGGTAGTAGTTGCTCAGCAACTGAACGTTTTTCTGGTTGGCCTTAAAGGCGATATCGAAGATGTCGCCGACCAGCGGCACGGCTCCGAGCAGCGTTTCGAACACGACATTGACGCCCATGCGCATCAGCACGACCCGCGGGACGCCCATTCTGGCGGCTTGCCAGATGATGTAACTGGATAAAATCCCGCCCGTCGTATCGCCGATGCCAGGAATCAGGCCGATCAGGCTGTCCAGGCCCATTCGAATGGACGTGCCCGGAATGCGGAAGGAATTATCGAGCAGCCAGGCCATGCGCTCCAGCTTTTTCAGTTTGTCCATTTGTTTCTGTATCCGGAAACCGTGATGAGCGAGCTTTCAATCGTGATATTGCCGTAAGCGCTGCGGCCTCCTGTCCCGTCGGCAACGCGGCAAACACCACCGGATAACGAAAATACACAGCCTATCAAGCGCGGTCTGTGCGTTTGCGTACATAAGCGGGCCGGATCGGCTTCGGGCACCGGAACAATCGATTGCGCGCCGGCATCAAACCACAACGGGCCTCCCGGCTCCGGCTATAATCAGCCACAGCCATGCGCGACCGGCGTCCATGGCTTCTTCCGACCAAGGCGATGTATATGACTTTATCGAAACTGACGACCATCCTGATCCTGTGGCTGGGCATGGTAGCGCTGTTATTCATCATCGAGCGCTTCAGCGCCGCGCCGTCCTCATGGGATCAGGTCATTCTGTCCCATGCCGCGCAGCTTCGAACCCTCTGGCTGGATCGGCTGTTTTTGTTCATCACCGACTTCGGGTCGCTTTATTTTCTGGCGCCGTTGACCGCGGTTCTGGCATGGCTTCTGATCCGGCGCGGCCATCCGGACGAAGCCTGGTTTCTGGCGTTGAGCCTGGGCGGCGCGAGCCTTGTCGCGCGTCTGGCCAAATACCTGTTTCAGCGCGCGCGGCCGGATGCCTACCCCCATATCGCAGCGCTGCCGCTGGATGCCTCGTTTCCCAGTGCCCATACCGTGCAGATCACGGCGTTCGTGTTCGCGCTTTGCCTGATAATCAGGCGGCTCGATGCGCGGGCCATGGGCTGGTTCATCGCCGTAGCGGCGCCGATTGCCGTCATGGTCGCGCTGTCGCGCCTTTACCTGCAGGTACATTATCCCTCGGATGTGATCGGCGGCGTGGTCCTGGCGCTGCTATGGGTGCTGGGCACCCGGCAGCTTTTCAGCGCGCCCGGCATCAGGGCCGGATAGCGTATGAGGCTGTGAAAGAATTAGTGAAAAACGTCATAAAAAGCCTTATTCACCACGAAGATCACGAAGGACACGAAGAAAAAATTAAGTTAATCAAAAGCTTAAAACTTCGTGCTCTTCGTGTCCTTCGTGGTTAAATCCTTTAAATTGAATACTTTCACAGTCTCGTATGCGCAGTACATTTCCGGCCCGTGCTCAGCGCTGCGCGTGAGGGAAGCGGTCGATGCGGCGCAGCGGCGGAAACAGCCAGATCCATAAGAAGGTGATGGCCAGCGTCGCGCCGCCGCCGATGACCACGGCCGGCACCAGCCCGAACCAGGCCGCGGTAATGCCGGATTCGAATTCGCCCAGCTCGTTGGAGGCGCCGATAAATACCGAATTGACGGCGCTGACGCGGCCCCGGATCGCATCCGGCGTTTCCAGCTGCACGAGCATGTGACGGATGTAGACGCTGACCATGTCACCGGCGCCTATCAAGAACAGCGCCAGCAGGGACAGGTAAAAATTGTGCGACAGGCCGAACACAACCGTTGCCGCGCCGAACAGCGCCACGCCGCCGAACATCCAGCGTCCGACCTGTCGGGAAATGGGCCACCAGGCCAGCACCACGGCCGTCAGCGCCGCGCCGACGGCCGGCGCCGTGCGCAGCAGGCCCAGACCATGCGGGCCGATATGCAGGATATCGCGGGCATAGACCGGCAACAGCGCAACCGCGCCGCCGAACAGCACGGCGAACAGATCCAGCGAAATCGCGCCCAGCACGATCGGTTTGGCGCGCACGAAGCGCAGGCCTTCCAGCAGTGTGTGCCAGGACGCCGGCTCACGCCCGGCCGCCGCCTTCCTGTCGGTGCGGATCAGCAGCACCAGAAGCGCCGACAGCCCCAGCAGGCCGGCAACAATCGCATAAACCGTCTGCGGTCCGGCCAGATACAACAGTCCGCCCAGCGTGGGGCCGAGAATCACGGCGACATGATACGTCGAGGAACTCAATGCCACGGCATTGCCGAAGCGCTCGGCCGGCACCAGGTTGATCACGATGGCCTGGCTGGCCGGCATCATGAACGCGCGCGCCGAGCCGTACAGGGCCATGACCGCGAACACCGGCCAGACCGCTTCCAGGCCCGACAGCGAGAATACCAGCAACAGCACGCCGCAGAGCATTTCCACGACAAAGCACAAGGTGATGATCCAGCGCCGGTCCCACTGGTCCGCGGCCTGCCCGGCGATCAGAATCAGCACCGCGAAGGGCGCGAACTGCGACAGGCCGACCAGGCCCAGATCCATGACATCGCCGCTGAGCGCATAAATCTGCCAGCCCACGGCGACGGTCTGCATCTGCACGGCGATCGTGGCCAGCAACCGCGCGCTCAGGTACAGGGTGAAATTACGATGGCGCAGCGCGCCGAACCCGCTCAGGGATTGTGACATGAAGATACCTTATAGACTGATGTTACGTAACGGTCAGGGAATTTTTTCCACGAAGAGCAAAAGCAGGCGTCTCTATGCGACACGTAGAATCCGAAGTTTTCTATTTTCTTCGTACCCCTCGTGCTCTTCGTGGTTGTTATGGGTTTGCGCGACTGCCACCTGCCAGTGACAAAAACCGTGCCTGGTTCACATTTTTGAAATTCAGCCTGAACCGGGAAGCGATTGTAACAAATCTGTCACACGGCATTGGTAATCTCTCGGCTCCTGGGAGCAGGACCGTTCAGGACCAACCATGTTAAGGCAAGACAATAATGACAAAAAACTTGAAAGTGGGGTTGCGCGGTTTTTCCGAAAAAAAGGCCGAAAAACTCGAGAAAATTTTTCAAGCGACGGGCAACCGGGAGCGCACTTATTCTATTGCGAAACTGACCGACCGGACCGATCTGTTGATAGTCGATATCGACCAGCAGGCCGTGTTGGACGATAAACACCTTATCGAGACCATGCCCCCCGAAACCCCGGTCGTGACGGTCGGCCAGTCCGACAAGCCGGAAGGGTCCGATTACCATATCAAGGGCCTGTTGCTGGCGACCCGGGTCATACGCGTGCTCGACCAGGTCGAAATTCCGGCCCGGAACCGGCAGTCCTATAGCGAAGGCGAACAGGCGCCTGAAGCCGGCAGCTACCAGGCGGATGCCGAGCGCGCCAGGGATGCGGCTTACGCCTACGCCGTTCTGGTCGTCGACGACAGCGAGCTGATGCGCAAGACCGTCGCGCTGGAACTGAAGCAAGCCTCGCTGCCGTTGCGCATCGATTTCGCCGAGAGCGGCGAACAGGCCCTGGCCATGACGGCCGAAACCGCCTACGACTTCATTTTTCTCGATGTCATGATGCCGGGCATGGACGGTTACGAAACCTGCAGCCGGATCAGGCAACTTGCCGGCATGAAGAAAACGCCGATCATCATGCTGTCGGCCAGAACCTCGCCGTTGGATGAAGTGAAAGGCGTCATGGCCGGCTGCACGAATTACGTCACCAAGCCGATCAAGTCCGATGAATTCCAGAACAGGCTGGACCGCATCATGAATTGGCTGGGCAATTATAAAAAACCATAACAAGGAGCCGCGATGGCGATTAGAAAAATTTTGTGCGTCGACGACATGGCCGTCGAACTGAGCAACCTGAAAAACATCCTGACCGAAGCCGGTTACGAAGTGGCGACCGCGCATTCCGGCAAGGCCGCGATGGATGCGATTGCGGCCAACGGCAATCCTGACCTGATTTTCATGGATATCGTCATGCCGGACGTCGACGGCTTCACGACCTGCCGCAGGCTGGCCAATGACGAGGCCACCAAAAATATTCCTGTCATCTTCCTGTCCAGCAAGGGCGAGCAGGCCGACAAGGTCTGGGCGCAGCTGCAAGGCGGCAAGGCCTATATCACCAAACCCTATCAGAAAAATGAAATCCTGGACCAGATCAAGGTGTTCGAGCGGTGAATGCGCAACCGGCAGAAGCTGAGGCGGTGGGGGCGGCGTTTATCGAGACCGCCGACCCGAACGATGCGCTTCAGGGCATGCAGCGCTATGGCTTCAGGATAGGCCCTCTGGGCTTTCTGTTTCCCGCGCATTGCCCCGGCGAGATCGTGACCGACCCGGAGATTTATCCCATCCCGCATACCCGAAACTGGATGTTGGGCGTCATAACGCTGCGCGGCAACCTGATTCCGGTTTTCGACCTGCACGGCCTGCTGCTCGAAGCGCCGGCCGACTCGGCCAGACCGACGGTGTTGGTTCTGGACCAGGGCAGGCAGGCGCTGGGCTTCGTGTTGAAAGACTCGCCGCAATGGCTGACGGGACTTGTCGAAGCGCCGGAAGCGAGCGTGCCGGTGCCCGATCTGATCGCCGGGCAAATCAGCACGGTTTACCAACAGCAAGAAACGGCCTGGCTGGCTTTCAATAAAACGGACTTCTTCACGTTTCTCGCGGAAAGCGCGAAGTCCTGCTGACCATAATTTTTGCCGCGTTGCCAACGGGACGGGAATTGCAGGGTACGCAGTACCTACGAGACTGTGAAAGTATTCAATTTAAAGGATTTAACCACGAAGGACACGGAGAGCACGAAGTTTTAAGCTTTTGATTAACTTAATTTTTTCTTCGTGTCCTTCGTGATCTTCGTGGTGAATAAGGCTTTTTATGACGTTTTTCACTAATTCTTTCACACTCTTCTACCTTCCAGGCCGCGATACGCCGGCGAATTTTAACTACGGAACTCTCTAATCGAACAGCATAAAAACATGAAAAACTTAAGCATACGACTCAAACTGCACGGCGCCTTTCTGTTGATGCTGGCGGTCCTGGCCGTGCTGGGCTATTACGCCATGGAACGCCTGGATTCTTATTCCGAGGAAATCGCCAAGAACAACGAGCAGGCCAATAAAATCGCCAGCCTGTCCCTGGAGGCGACAATCCTGTTCAAAAAACAGGTCCAGGAATGGAAAAACATGCTGATCCGCGGCCATGTGCCAAAGGATTACGACCAATACAGCCGCCAGTTCGAGGACATGCGCCGGCAAACCCAGGGCACCGTCAGGCAACTGCGCGCGCTTGCCGCGGGACATCCCGAAATCACCAGGGCCGCGGATCAGTTTCTGGCCGAACATGATCGCCTGACCGAACTTTATCATGCCGCCATCCCGCTGTTATTCATGAACGAAACCGGCCTCGGCTACCGCGATGTCGATGTCAAAGTGCGCGGCATCGACCGCGCGCCGACGGACGCCATTCAGCATATCGTCGAACTGGCCGGGCAATTGAAAAACCGCACCGCCCAGACGACGCAACAATCGATAGCGCAGTTCAAGCAGGAAACGGCGGCGATCGCCCTGGCCCTGTTGTTGCTGCTGATCGCCTTGTATGTGGCCGTCGTCGAGTTCAGCGTCCTGAAACCGGTCAAATTCCTGACCGCGTTGGTGCTGCGGATTGCCGAAGGCGACTATGAAGCGCGCGCCAATACCGATGCCAGGGACGAAATCGGCATCCTGGCCCGCAGTTTCGACGCGTTGCTGGACGAGCGGGCCGAAAAACTGGCCGCATCCGAGCAGGCCAGAACCGAATTGAACAACTCGGTCATCGGCTTGCTGCAGTCGGTCGCCCGTTTGAGCCAGAAGGATCTGACCGTCAATATCCCGGTCTCCGAGGACATCACCGGCACGCTGTCGGATGCGATCAACCTGCTGACGCAGGAGACGGCATCGACGCTGAAGGATGTGAACCAGGTATCCGAGCGCGTCAACCTGTCGTCCGGCAAGGTCAAAAGCCAGTCCGATGCGGTCATGATTTTCGCCGAGCGGGAACGGATGGAAACGGAAAAAATGCTGCAGGAATTGAATTCGGCGGTGGCGATGATGCTGAATGTCGCGCGCATTTCCCAGACCACCAACAGTTCGTCCAAGGAAGCCATGCAGGCGACCGACACGGCGCTGCAGGCCGTGACCGACACCGTGCAGAGCATCAACATGATCCGCGAGATCATTCGCGAGATTGAAAAGCGGGTCAAGCGGCTAGGCGAGCGCTCGCAGGAAATCACCGGCGTCGTCAACATCATCAACGAAATCGCCGAGCGCACGCACGTGCTGGCCTTGAACGCCGGCATGCAGGCGGCGCAGGCCGGCGAGGCGGGCCGGGGCTTCATGGTCGTCGCGAACGAGGTGCAACGGCTGGCCGAAAGCTCGCGCGAGGCCACCGGCCAGATCTCGCGGCTGGTGAAAAACATTCAGGTCGACACCGCCGATGCCGTCACCACCATGAACGACGTGATCACGCAGGTGGTCGAGGGCACGCGCCTGGCCGAGGAGGCCGGCGACCGCATGAAAGACACGCGCAACGTGACCATGAAGCTGGTCGAGTATGTACACGACATTGCCGACAAGGCCATGAAGCAGGTCAAGCTCGGGCAGATCCTGAAAGAGCGCGCCACGGTCATCCAGCAAAGCACCGAAAAGACCCATGTCCAGCTACAGGCGCAATCGCAGTTGTCGGAAGGCCTGGTCAATGACGCTGAAACGCTGCTGAAAAAAGTCCGCGTATTCAGACTGCCCGCCTGATAGCGAGCCCACTGTATGTCGCAAGATTCAATGATCGCGTTAACCCCGTTCCAATCCTCCCTGGACCTGCTTGATCTTCAGTTGGAGGCGCTGCTGGGCGCCGACAGCGAGGACAACCGCCAGGACATGGCCGAACAGCTCAGCGAAGGCTGGCAAGTTCTGGCCGGGCAACTGGCCGAAGCCGGCGCGCCGGCCTTGATGGACCTGATCGCCTTGTACGCCGAAAACCTTGATTTGCTGCTCGCGAGCCGCGAACACGGGTTGTCCGGCATGGAGCAGGCCCTGTTGCAGGACTGGCATGCCGCCAGCCGCGCCTGCCTGCAGGCGCCGTCCGATGAGCAAGCCATTGGCGCCTGGGTGTCGCTGCTGAAAGACCCAATGTGGCCGGAACCTGTGGGTGAGGACGACGCAGCCGAGCTGATCAAGGGCCTGAGCGGCTGCGCGGACGCCGAAGCGGATGTATCGTGGCCCGACGACGAGCCGTGCATGGAACCGCTGGCGGATAGGTCCGTGGAGCCGGTCGATCGGGAACTGGTGCAGATGATCAGCAATGAATTCGGCAAGGTCGCCGACGACCTGACTCATACGCTGGCCAAGTTCAACTGCGCTTCTCTGGCCGAATACCAACAGTCCCTCGGCGCCAACGATTTTCTGCTGGAAAACATCAACAAGGCCTGCGAAACGGTGGGACTGTTCGGCCTGAGCTATGTATTCAGGCGGCTGTGGCTGAACGTTGTCGCCAGGGCGCCCGACGATCATAACTACGACGAGGAATGCAACCTGTTCGGCATCGCGCTGATCCTGATTCAGGAATACCTGACCGACATCGGTAACGACAGTCACTGCAGCGCGCTGGTCCGGCACCTGCATGAACCGGACTGGCGCCGGCCGCTGCCGGAGGCATTGCTGGGCCGTTTGTTCGAGGCGCTTAACGTGCCCGTCAGCGATCCCGATACCCGGCGGGCCCATATCGAAAGAACCCTTGCCCAGCCGGATGACGTGTCGCTGGCGATACCCGGCGATGTCGACGGCGAACTGGTGCAGGCCTTGTTGCACGAACTGCCGGTGTTGACGGAAAACTTCTCGGCGGCGGTCCAGGCCATGATCGGCGCCGATGCCTCATCGGCGCGTCTGCTGGAGGCGCAACGCATCGCCCATACCTTGAAGGGCGCCTGCAACACGATCGGCGTGCATGGCATCGCCAATCTGACGCACAGCCTGGAAGCGATTCTGGAAGCGCTCAATACCGGACAGGCGCTGCCCGGCAAGGTGCTCGGGACCGTGCTGCTCGATGCCGCCGATTGCCTGGCTGCCATGTCCGATTGCCTGCAAGGGCAGGGGGAGCCGCCGGAACAGGCGCTGGCCGTTCTGCAACAGGTGCTGGACTGGGATTACCGGATCAGGAAGGAAGGCGTGGCCGGCGCGGCTGGTTCGGCCGATGCCTCAACAACAAGCCTGCCGGCGGCGACGGAAAATCCCGGCCATGACGACGATCGGGCCAAGGCCATGACGGCCATTCCGTCGCTCCTGCTCGACCAGATCATTGACGCGGCCGCCGAAGCGGGCAGCCTCGGCGAGCGGGCTCATGAAAAGCTCGACGGACTGCTGACCGGCAGCGATGAAATTCGCGAGCTGACCTGGCGGCTCAGCGAGCTGGTCGCCGAAATGGACCGGCTGGTCAACATCCGCGGCGTGATGGCCAGGGACAGCCGCGGCAACCAGGGCTACGACGCGCTGGAGCTGGAGCAGTACGGGGAAGTGCACACCTGTCTCAGCCGCCTGGCCGAAGCCGCGGCCGACGTGCGCGAGCAGAACGCGCAGATGCACCGGCAGTTGCTCGACGGCAAGAACCTGATGATCGAACAGCGCGTCGTGCAGAAAGAGCACCTGGAACGCGCGCAAGGCCTGCGGCTGGTGCCGGCGCGGAAGATCGTTTCGCGCTGCCGGCGCATCGTCAGGCAGACCGCGAGAATGACCGGCAAGGACGTCGAGTTGCACATCAGCGGCGAGCAGACCCTGATCGACAGCGAGATCCTGAACGGCCTGTCCGATGCCCTGATGCATCTGCTGCGCAATGCCGTCGATCACGGCATCGAAACGCCGGAAAGCCGCGTGCAAGCCGGGAAGCCCCGGCAGGGCACGATACGCCTGAGTTTCACAAACGACCGTAACGCCCTCAATATCAGCTGCCAGGATGACGGCGGCGGCCTGGACACGGCCAGAATCCGGGCAACAGCGCAGGACAAGGGCGGGGTCAGCGACCCGCGGGCGCTATCGGACGAGCAGCTGCAACGGCTGATTTTCCGCCCCGGCTTCTCGACCAGGGAACAGGCCAGCCAGGTATCCGGGCGCGGCATCGGCATGGACGCCATCCAGACGCAGGTCGCGCGCCTGAACGGCGTCATCGATCTGGCATCGACGCCGGGGCAGGGCCTGACCGTGACCATGAATGTGCCGTCAAACCGCTATGATGCGCCGATGATTCTGGTCAGACTGGGCGAGCGGACCTTCGCGATTTCGGAGCACGGTGTCGCGCATATTTTCTGCGCCCTGGACGGCGAGCCGGAGGCCGATGAGGACGGCAATCTTTATTATCAGGTCGAGCAACAGTGCTATGCGGCCGATACGCTGGGCAGCCTGCTCGGTCTGGAAGGCAAGAAAATCGTGCCCGACAAGGCGGCGGGACTGCTGTTAAAGGTCCGTGACGGCGATGAAAAAGTCGTGCTGGTCGAGCAGGTCATCGGTTACCGGAACCTGATGATCCGCCCCTTCGGCGATTACCTGCAAGGCGTTTACGGCGTCCTGGGCGGCGTGATGCTGGGCAGCGGCCAGGTCGCGCCGGTCATCGATCTGTTCGAACTGCTTGCCGATGCCGAAAGGCGCGCGCAGGCCGATAACGCCACAGGGTCGGCTCCGGTCAGAGTGCGCGCGGCAAAAACATGGGCGCTGGTCGTCGACGACTCCCTGTCGGCCAGAAAAGCCGCCGTGCAGTTGCTGAAGGATGCCGGTTTCGAGGTACAGACCGCCATCGACGGGCTCGATGCGATCGAGAAAATCGAGGCCCGAAAGCCCGACATCATTTTATCGGACCTGGAAATGCCGCGAATGAACGGCATCGAATTGACCCGTTACCTGAGAGCGGCGCCGGACCTGCAAGCTATCCCGCTGATCATGATCACTTCCCGGTCCAGCGAAAAACACCGCAGTCAGGCCGATCACGCCGGCGTAACGCTGTATTTGACCAAGCCGTTTAGCGACGACGATCTGATCATCAAGCTCAACGCTCTGCTGGAGCGACAGTTGATACAGGCGGCTTGATCAGGGAGGCGCGCCTTATGGTTTACAGGCGGTAATACTGCTTGAGCTAAGGATTTGGCCGTAAATAATTTCCCGGTTTGCGGAGGGCTGTAGGGCGACTCTACAATCAGTTTTAAATCCAAGCGACACCTGTGGGAGCGATGCCCTCATCGCGACTTGCGGCGTCTTTTGTCGCGATGAGGGCATCGCTCCCACGGGGCTCATAAAAAACGACATCGGGATGTTATTTCTAGCCGAATCCTAAGGATTCGGTTAAAAACAACTTTCCGATTTTTCGCTGAAAATCAGTGCTTATGTAGGGGCGAATTCATTTATGCCTTTTAGGGTATTCGCCCTGGGCGACTCAAGTCGCCCCCACATCTAAAATTCAGGGAAATTATTTCTCACCTTATCCTAAAAATTGATGTTATGCAGGTGCGAATTCATTTATGCCCTATGGGTACTTGTGCCCTTTGGGTATCCGCATTGAACGAAATCCTTATTGAGGCGCAGCCCATGTTTAAGCACAGACATGATTATGGCCAAGCCCTGACTGCGTAACATCAGTAAAACCCTTCAGTCCCTGACGGCATCAGGAGGCGGACTGGCCGGCCATGGCCGCAGCCTGATTTGGTCGATCGTCCTGGCCGTAAAATGAGAGCTCGGACAGGACGGCCTGCAATTCGTCAAAGTTGACCGGTTTGGTCAGATAGTTGTTGAACCCGGCCGCTTGCGCCCGTTCGCGATCCACCTCCCGCCCATAGCCGCTCAGGGCAACCAGATGCGTCATGTCCAGGCCGGGATGCCGGCGCAGCGTCCGCGCAACGGTGTAGCCGTCCATGCCGGGCAGGCCGATGTCGAGCAGCATGACCTGCGGCGGAGCGGTCAGCGCCGCTTGCAATCCCGTCAGTCCATCGTAAGCCAATTGTACGGTATGGCCTTCGCCGGTCAGCAGCAGGGACAGCGTCTGGGCGGCGTCGCGGTTGTCGTCGACCACCAGAATGCGGAGCGGGTTTTGTGCCGGCGCCAGTTCCTTGGGAAGGGGAGCCGGGATTTTCGATGCAGGCGGCAGAGCTGGCAGTCTAACGACGAATTCGCTGCCCTGGTGCCGGCCTGCGCTGGTGGCCCAGACCTCGCCGCCGTGCATGGTCACCAGGCTTTTGACCAGCGCCAGACCGATGCCCAAGCCGCCCTCCGCGCGGTCGATGGTGCTGTCCACTTGATAAAAGAGCTGAAACAGGTTGGGCAGCGCCGAGGGATCGATGCCGCGCCCGCTGTCGCGGACCCGGATGAGGATATCATTGTCCACTGTCTCGACGGACAGCATGATCTGGCCGCCGGCGCCGGTGTATTTGGCGGCATTATTGAGCAGGTTCGACACGACTTGCGACAGCCGGACCAGATCGCCTTCAATATAGACCGGTTCGGGCGGCAGCTGAACCGAGAAGGCATGGCGGCGAGTCTCCATCAGCGGCTGGCTGGTTTCGACCGCCCGCTGGATTACCGCCGAAACTTCGAGTCTATCTTTCTTGAGTTCGATTTTGCCGCGGCTGATGCGGGAGACATCCAGGAGATCATCCACCAGCCGGACCAGTTGCTCCACCTGACGGTCGATCACGTCCCGGCACCAGGCCAGTCGCGCCTCGTCCAGTTTCGGACACTTCATGAGCCGGACGGCATTGCTGATCGGCGCCAGCGGGTTGCGCAGTTCATGGGCCAGCATGGCGAGGAACTCGTCCTTGCGCCGGTCGATCTCCTTCAGCTTGTTTTCCGCGCATTTGCGCTCGGTAATGTCCTCGACCATCGCGCCGAAGCCGGTGATTTCGCCGGCGCCGCCGTACAAGGGATACCAGCTTTCGTTCCAGTAGCGCGTTACCCCGGGCATTGCCGGGGTTTCCCCGCTGAATTCGCAGTTCTTTACCGGCTCCCCTGTCGCTAGAATCCGATCGACGACGCTTTCCG
The DNA here is from genome assembly GCF_000383855.1 of Methylobacter marinus A45. Classification (GTDB taxonomy): domain Bacteria; phylum Pseudomonadota; class Gammaproteobacteria; order Methylococcales; family Methylomonadaceae; genus Methylobacter; species Methylobacter marinus. The sequence continues at coordinate 1,705,097 of NZ_KB912877.1, read as the reverse complement.
CAGTGGAAACCAGCGCCGGCACGATATCGTGGACGCGTTTGCCGATATGGGCCTCGGCGGGCAGGCCATTGATGGCCGCGAGACTGTCGTTGATGAGGACATAGCGCAACTCGCGGTCGAAATAGGCAAAGCCGACCGGTGCTTGCGCCATCAGCGAGTCGAGCAGCGCATGCGTCCTGGCCAGCGACTCCGCCGCCAGTTTTCGCTCCGTGATGTCCTGGACGATACCCGTCATGGAGACGGGATGTCCCTGCAGGTCCTGCTTGAGACGGCCCTTGGCATAAATCCAGCGGATATTGCCGTCGGCACGGCGGATGCGGCATTCAAAACTGCAGTCATTCAGGGTCTGAAGCGCGGAATTGAAGTGTTGGCTGACGCGGTCTCTATCCTCCGGCAGCACATGTTCGATGAACTGTTCAAAAGTCCATTCGGGCAAGAGTTCCTGATAACCAAAAATTTGATCATGCAACAGCGTCCGATGGGCAGTGTGGTTTTGCAGATTCAACTCCCAGGCGCCGGCCTCCAGGGTCGACAGGGCGAAATCCAGACGTTGCTTATTTTCTTTGAGGATTTGCTCCTGTCGTTTGCGCTGGGTAATATTCAGCACAATGCCTCGGTAGAGGATGAGATTGCCCCGGTCGTCGAAAATCGGCTGGCCATTGGACATGATCCAGCGCTCCTGGTTGTCTGGCAGGTTGGCGACCCGCCATTCCAGATTAATTTCACATCCGCTGCCGACTAAATCATTCAATCTGGCAACCACCGGCCCCTGATCATCGCCATGGACACTCGCCAGCCAATTGTCATACGAGGGCGGCGTGGCGGGATGGAGTCCATACATTAACTGAAGACCTTCCGACCAGAAAATCTGGTTAGTCTGTAAATCCCATTCCCACAAGCCGGCGTGAATCGAATCCAGGGTCAGCATCAAGCGTTCATGGTTTGTTTTCACTTTACTGTCATTGCTTTTCTGCAATGCGATCTGGCTGCGCTTCAGCCTCTCGTGCGTGATGCTGATCAGAATACCCATCACTGTGAAGATCAAAATGGAATAGCTGTGCTGTAATTCCTGCACACGCCAGGCTCCGTAGGGAGGCGCAAAAAAATAAAGGGCCGACATGGCGGCGATGACAGTAGCCATTATGCCGCCCCAAAATCCGCCGATCCAGGCACTGAAAAACACAGCCGGATACAGCAATAGCCACGTCAATGAGGGAATATAAAGCCAGAGCCATTGCTGAAGGATTACCGCGATAACGGCAATGAGGACGGCACTCATCAAGCGAAGAACTTGCAGGGATCGGGCAGGTAAGGGCATTGACATAGAAGGTCTCATTAAAAAAGCAAAGATCGTCGGATCATGTCGGCATCAGTCTGAATTCGATTTCATTTCTCTTGAATCAGATTCGGATTGTTAAAAGTAAGTTCTTCTATGCAAGCCAGTAACTTACTGGGTATCAGTGGCGGCAACCGGCCTGATGTTTGTTGCGGCAAACGCGCTCGGTCATGCATTCGGCTTAATTTCATGTTGGGGATCGACAACCCTCCGGGCTGGCGGCTGGACGTCCAAGATACCTTTTGAAGCCTGAATAGGGCCGTATTTTCTAATGTGGTCGTATGAAATAAAGAGTCGGCCGGGATACCCGGAAGACCTTTTAAAAACGGAGGTTTCCCATTCGGGGTAAAATTCGCTGCCGATGGTGTTGCCGTTATCCGATTTCATTTCATGGTATTTTTAATTCGCCCGATGGCATGAGGCATTCACCGCGCACTATACATTCAGCCGAGTGGCCAGAGCCAGTGTTTATTGACATTCTCAGCACTGGCATGAACATGACAGGTGCGGCTGGCCTTTAATGTCGCACGGCACTGAACCACAAAGGCAGTATTCTTTTAGTAAATTCATTTGCTGAAATACCTGTACCGATATCGAATTTAATCGCTAAATTTTCGAACACGCGCCATGTTTTAATATCCAGCCGGTGTACAATTCGGAGCGGACTCTATCACCGGCCGAATGGTTAAACAAGCATTTGTTGCGCATCCTGACTGTTAGAATGATCACCCAACAGTTATGCCGTGCAAAGCTTGGAGGCGGGTTTGATGGGCATCCGTGGTTGAGATGCATCAATTAAATTAATCGATGTACTGATATCGGAATGGGATGATCAATGATCGGCAAATTCATGGACCGCTTTTTACTGATATTAAAAACCTGAATAAATTAGACGGCATACGAAAACTCTACAATGACTAACTAGACTTCACTCATGGGCTCTTGGCACGATTATCAACTGATTGGTTACACCGTTGACGGTGAAAACAAGCAAATCATTTTCCAGATGCTTTGGGCGTCCGAAACAAAAACAGATATTTCCCGGGTCAATGTGGCATTCAGCGGTGTCGAGGGTTATCATTTTGAACGTGACATGGGTGAAAATATCGTCAGTGACATTAAAGTCGTACCGCTCAAGCCTTTCCTGGTCAAAAACGCACGGTTCTTCAAACAACAACGGCAGTGGGGCTGGCCTTTGTTCTGGCAGGGCTCCATGGCGGCAACGCTCGCCTATCTCGAGAGCAAGCACGTGCAGTGCTGGGAACTGTCCGCTTCTTTCGGCTTGAGCGGCTGGCTGCTGGCTCAGGGCGAGCCGAATATTCGTTTTATTTAACGGGGCCGTCAATGATGACAATCAGGTGACCGTTCTTTTACCATTCGGCATAAAAATCATGTCCGATACAACCCCAGGGGGCAATCATTGCGAATGACAAGCATACTGGCCATCAGCGGCAGCCTGCGCGCACGGCGCTTTGAAACGCCATCGGTATTTTCATTGAACAATCATAAACAGGAGAGTTATGAATACTTTTTCAATTCGCCAGGCTGTGGTGTCGGATATCGACGCGCTTGCGCCCTTGTTTGACGGCTATCGGCAGTTCTATGGACGCGAAAGCGATGTTCGCGCCGCCCGCGAGTTTTTATTGGCCCGCTTCAATCATGGCGAGTCGGTCGTGTTCATTGCCCATGACGCGAACGTGCCTGTCGGCTTTGCCCAGCTTTATCCGGGCTTTTCGTCGGTCTCGCTGGCCAGAACCTTCGTGCTCAACGATCTTTTCGTGCGCGAGAACTGTCGACGGAAGGGCATCGGCTCGCTGTTGCTGGCGGCGGCCGTGGAGTTCGGCGAATCATTGGGGGCGGTGCGCCTTTCGTTGTCGACGGCAGTCGGCAACGAGACGGCGCAAGCGCTGTATCAATCGGCCGGTTGGCGGCGCGACGAACAGTTTTTTGTCTATCACTATGCGATTCCAGCACAATAACGCCATAACCGGCAGCCAGATAGGATGTGCCGAATGCAGTGAAGCGCATCAATCGGAATCGATGCGCTTCCTTTTGTCGATAACAGCCTGATCAACCAATCCATCTTATCGTGTCAGAGGCTACCATTATCGGTAGCGAGGAAGGGGAAAATGAAAGGTAGTTGTTTATGCGGGGCCATTGCGTACGAAATCGACAGCATTGACATGCCGGCCGGCCACTGCCATTGCCGAACCTGCAAAAAGGCGCATGCGGCGCCGTTTGCCGCCACCGCCGGCGTCATGCGCGAGCACTTCCGGTGGCTGCGGGGCGAGGACAGGCTGTCATCGTTCGAGTCGTCCCCGGGCAAGCTGCGCCATTTCTGTTCCGTGTGCGGCTCGCATCTGGTCGCCGAACGCACGGGCCAGCCTCACGTCATCGTTCGTCTCGCGACCCTCGACGAAGACCCGGGCGTCAGGCCCGTCATGCACATCTGGACATCGCATGACGTGCCGTGGCTCGAATACGAGGCTATTCCGGCTTATGCGGAATGGCAGCCGGGGCGGTGATACAATCGCCGTTTTGTCTGGATAGAGCAATATCGTGAGTCGTTTATTCAACCTGCTGGCCAATCTTTTTCCGTTCTGGGTGCTGATCTTCAGCGGTTTGGCGCTGTTTTTTCCCGCCTGGTTTACCTGGTTCAGTGGGTCGATGATCGTCTGGGGTCTGGCGGTCATTATGATCGGCATGGGCATAACGCTGAGCTTTGAGGATTTCCACCGGGTAACGCGCTCTGCCCGGCCGGTCTTGATCGGCATTGCCGCGCAATTTGCCGTGATGCCCTTGCTGGGCTGGGCGATCGCTTCGGCCTTTGCGCTAGAGACCCAGCTGGCGGTCGGGCTGATTCTGGTGGCCTGTTGCCCCGGCGGCACCGCATCCAATGTAGTCAGCTATATTGCCCGCGCCGATGTCGCCTTATCGGTGCTGATGACCATGTGCTCCACGTTTGCGGCTGTAATCATGACGCCGCTGCTGACCCGATGGCTGGCCGGCGCCTATGTCCCGGTCGATGCCTGGAGCCTGTTTTTCAATACCCTGCAGGTTGTGGTTCTGCCGGTGACGCTGGGCATGCTGCTGAACCGGTATACGCCCCGTCTGGTGCAGGCCGTGATGCCTGTCGCGCCCCTTGTTTCGGTGATCGTCATCGCGCTGATCTGCGCCAGCATCATCGGCGCGAATGCCGGCACGATCAGGGATTCCGCGCTGCCGCTGCTGAGCGCGGTGGCACTGCTGCATCTGGGCGGCTTTACGCTCGGTTACGTGATGGCGCGGCTGTTGAAGCTGGAAGAACGGGTCTGCCGCACGATCTCCATCGAAGTCGGCATGCAGAACTCCGGATTGGGCGCGGTGCTGGCCAGGTCCAGTTTTGCGCAGATGGCGCTGGCGCCGGTTCCGTCGGCGATTTCGGCCAGTTTTCACTCGATCATCGGCAGCCTGTTTGCCGCCTGGTGGCGTCTGAAGTCGGCCGAACGGTCCGCATTGAACACTGAACCGGATACGGGTGAAAAACGTGATGAAATAGCGGCTGAGCTGTCCAAACGGTCTGCGGAATGAGGCGGTTGATTCAGCGCATCCAAGCGGCCGGTAAGCAGAGTTATGATGAATCCTTCACTATTCAGGAGAAGAAAATGCCAAAATTCATGGCCAAAAGCCTTTTGATTTTCATCGCTTCGGCGTCTTCGCTTGCCGGCCCTGCGGGCAGCGGAACGGATCAGCTGCGCTATCTGGAGGAAAGCCGCAACATCGCAAAAGAGTTCATGCAGACCTTGGGCGGCACGTTGAAAAAGCAACTGGAAGCCGGCAGTCCGGAAAGTGCGATCAGCGTCTGCAAGCGCATTGCACCGGCGATGGCGGCCGGTTATTCGAAAGACGGCCGGGTGGTCAAACGTGTGTCCCTGAAAAACCGCAATCCGTTGATAGGGTTGCCGGATCAGTGGGAACGCCAGGTGCTGGAGGATTTCGACAGAGACTTCCACGATGGCAAGCCGGCCGCCGATATAGAAAAGATCGCCATCGTTGACGATCCCGACGGGCGCTGGTTCCGCTACATGAAAGCGATACCGACCCAGCCGATGTGCCTGCAATGCCACGGGACATCGAACGATATACCGGCAGGCGTGAAAGCGGTATTGGCGGAGGAATATCCGGAAGACAAGGCGACCGGTTACAAGGTCGGCGACATACGCGGGGCGATATCGATCAAGCGGCGCATGTAGCGCTATGCCGCCAGAGGTTTTCATAAATCCGGTAGGGTACGAGACTGTGAAAGTATTCAATTTAAAAGATTTAACCACGAAGGACACGAAGCACACGAAGTTTTAAGTTATTGATTAATTATATTTTTTCTTCGTGTCCTTCGTGTCCTTCGTGATCTTCGTGGTGAATAAGGCTTTTTTATGACGCTTTTCACTAATTCTTTCACAGTCTGGTACCCTACTGTATTTTTTCAGGCAGGCCTGTCAATAACAATAGTCAATTTTTACAACAGCCGTTGTTTTCAGATAACGGCTGATTGCGCTAGCCGGCTCCGGCTAAAGCCCGTTTCTCTATCCGGCCTCAGTCATCCTGGGGTTTTGGCGTTTTTTCGGTGGATGCGGGCAGCATCGGGTAATGCACGTCAGGCTTCTTGCCGGTCAGACTGTGCAGAAAGGCGACGATGCTGTTTGCCTCTTGGTCGGTCAGGGTGATGCCCAGCTGGGTTTCTCCCATGATTTTGACCGCTTCGTTCAGGTCCCATACCGCGCCGTTATGAAAATAAGGGGCGGTTTCGGCGATGTTTCTGAGCAACGGCACTTTGACCATCCCGTCGGCATCCCCTTTGAAATCGCCCAAATCGGCATATTTGTAGGGTTTGACGGTAGGAAATTTCTGCATGGAGGCGCCGCCTATGCCCACGCCGTTGTGGCACGAGGTACAGCCTTTATCGATGAAGGTTTTAAGCCCTTCTTTCTCTTTGGCCGTTAATGCTTCATTGTGGCCGTGCATGAAGGCGTCAAACCGGGAAGGCGTGACCAGCATGCGTTCAAAGGCGCCGATCACCTTGCCGATATTCTTCAGCGTCACCGGATCTTGCTGGTCGGGGAAGATCCTCTGGAAGCTGTCCACATACTCGGGGAGAGAGGAAATGCGCTCTATGGCCAGCCCTGTGGGCATGGCCATTTCCGGTCCGGCCTCGATGGGGCCGGTCGCCTGGTCCTCGAGGTCGGGGCTTCTGCCGTCCCAGAACTGCTTGACGTTGAAGGCCGAGTTATAGACGGTCGGCGAGTTGAGGTGATGGGGGTTGTGCTCCCATCTATGGCCGATGGCGGTAGGGATGCCGTCAACGCCGCCCAGGGCCAGGTTGTGGCAGGTATTGCAGCTGATCAGGCTGCTCTTGGAGAGCCTGGGATCGAAATAGAGCTTATTCCCCAGTTCAAGCTTGTCCTTGGTAATCGGGTTGTCGGGGTTGTCGATCAGCTTTAAGAGTTCGGCATGCTTCTGTGAGATTGGCTTAAGGCCCGCATCGGCCGCTTTCTTGACCAGATCCTCTGCCGCCAGGGCATGGGTGCCGAGACCAACAAGAATTAAGGCTGCGCCTTTGAGTAGTTTCATAATGCTCTCTTCTGCGTTGAGGACAAATTGTTTGATCGATTCTCGCGGCGACGGTTCAGAAGGCAACACGATAAAGCCGATGACCGTCTGGCCCAGGCTAGCTGCGTTTAGTCATCACCCTATCCGCCGTCACTCGACGTACTGGCGACGATATTCAGATGGGTCGAGATATCGATGCCCGGATCGACCAGGATACGCTCGCCGCCATGCTCGAAGGCAAATCGTTTTAACGCCCGGAGCTCAATAAAATAGCCGGGGCAGACGGCTCCCGGCTCGAGTTCTGGAGGCATCGCCGCATTGCAGCGAGCATCCGTAACCGGGCGTGGATCGGTGCTCTGGTCCGTGATCCAGTGGAAAAAAGCATGACTGCCCGGTTGCGGGATATCGTTGCGGCTGTCTACCAGCCAGACCGGGTGGTCCATGTTATGGTAGAGAAACGTGGCCTTGCCTGGCTTGCCGTTCAGGAACCAGCCGATTACGCACGCATTGGCCGGTGTATCATCACCACAATGCCGTGCCACGGGATAGCCTTCGGGCGTGACCTCGCCGGTATAAGTGATGTACAGGAAGCCATAGATATCGCCGTTATGCAGCAACTGGCTTTGCTGATGGCTGTCGATGTGGGTGCCGAACAGGAAAGAGAAGGGCAAGACATGATCAACTTGCCAGTCCGGCTCGGCGGACCATGCGGAACCGGAAAACGGGTTGAGCATCAGGATGAATGCAACATGCAAGCAAATTCGTTTCATAGACATGGCAGACCTCTTTTCTGTGATGAAGCATGATTGATGAACCCGCCGGCGTCTGTCCGGCGGGAATTGTTCTTCAGCAATTCAAGAAACCTAGCCTGATCCATTTTAGTGAAAAGCCCACGCCCGGTAATGCCTTTTGAGTGTTTGTTGAGAATGGATGTGGAACAGTCCCGGCCTGCCGCCGGCTTGGCCGGGATGAATATGGAAAACTGTCGAGGAATTTGACAGCAACGGTTTCCGCTATCGATGATTTTTAGCGTAACTTATTGAAGAATTGGCTGTTTTTTGCTCTGGCGTGGGGTTTGCTTTTTTATCGATGGCTTGCTTTTTATCTAAATGCGCCGCAAGACACCTTCCTTTACGTGGGTGATGTAGCGGCGCATTGGTGATAGCCAATCAAACGGGGCGTTACTGCTGCTCGATATACTGTTTTAGGACGGATAGCGGCGCTCCACCAACGGAACCAGCAAAATAGCTTGGACTCCACAAAACACCTTTCCAGTAAATCCGGTTTAATTCATTAGCATAATCTTTTCTAAGCATACGGCTCGATACCCCCTTCAAGCTATTAACCAGTTTTGATATTGAAACCTTGGGTGGGTAATAGATTAGCAAATGGACATGATCTTTTTCGCCATTGAACTCTTCAATAGAGCACTCAAAGTCGTCGCAAACCTTTTCAAAATAATTTTTAAGCGAGGTGAGCATAGCGTCTGTAAATGCAGCCTTGCGGTATTTAGTCACAAAGACCAAGTGAACATGCAACATGAAAACGCAATGACGACCCGCTCTTACGTCCATAAACACTTTGACAGACCAAGTTAAAATAAATACTATCGTATCATGAATAAAACGATACGAAAAGCCTTCAAATTCAGGCTTAAACTTACCCATGAAGCTGACGCAAAATTAAACAACTATGCCGGCGGATGTCGTTTTGCATGGAACAAAGCTTTGGCATTGAACCTTGATCGACTTAATGATAAGCAGCCTATTTTGTGGTATCTGGAGCTTAATTTCTGGGCCACCATCTGGAAGCAATCCGAAGAATACGGATTCCTTAAAGACGTTCCATCGCAAGCGCTACAGCAAAAACTTAAAGACCTGGACAAAGCATTCAGGGATTGTTTTGACAAAAACCAGCCGCTAAAACGTTGCCCGGTATTCAAGAAAAAAGGGCTATCCGATAGCATCCGATTCCCGCAAGGCTTTAAGATCGATCAAGAAAACAGTCGAATTTTCCTACCAAAGATTGGCCTTGTGAAATATCGCAATAGCCGTCGTATAGTCGGGAATCCAAAAAACGTAACCATTAGCAAAAAAGGCAAGCACTGGTACGCGTCCATCCAGGTCGAATATGACGCAATGGATATGCCGCACAAGTCAACATCAATAGTCGGTATTGATATGGGTGTTAAGAAATTTGCAACACTATCTGACGGAGTCGTATTCGAGCCATTAAACAGTTTCAAGGGAAAGGCTGAAAAGTCAGCCAAGCTCCAGCGTAAGCTTAAACATAAAAAGAAATTCTCAAGTAATTGGAAAAAAGCAAAAGCAAAAATCACAAAATGTCATGAAGAAATAGCCAATGCTCGTAAGGATTACCTTCACAAGGTCTCAACTGAAATCAGCAAAAGCCACGCGGTTGTAGTGGTTGAAGATTTGAAGGTAAGAAATATGAGCAAGTCAGCGAAAGGCAGTATCGACAAGCCGGGAAAAAACATAGCTCAAAAATCAGGATTGAATAAGTCGATTCTTGATCAAGGATGGGGCGTGTTCTTTCAAATGCTTGAATATAAACAAAACTGGAATGGCGGCATGGTGCTGAAAGTACCTGCGCATCATACTAGCCAGACCTGCCCTTGTTGCCAGCATGTAGCTAAAGAAAATAGACTCACGCAAGCAGAATTTGTTTGTGTTGAGTGTGGCTACACCAATAATGCTGATATTGTTGGCGCAATCAATGTATTAAGCCGGGGACACCGGCAGTTAGCCTGCCAAGCGAGTGGCGCAGTAATGCCACCGGCAACAGGAACCAGTGACAAGCGGCGACGCAAGGTCACTTCTGAAAAATCAGGAATCACCGCCTCTTTAGGGCGGTGAGGATGTCAATGCGAAACTTACCTTGATCAAGGCAATCAAACTGACGGGTTCAGAAAAGGAGGCATGCATGAGAGTCCTTGAGAGTTTACTGAGAACGCCAAGACTCGGGTTCACCATTGCTGTACTGCTTTTGCTTTGCGGAGGATTGTTGCCTGCCAGCCGCCAGGCTGTCATGGCGAGTCCAGTTGCCTGGTCCATCACAGGGTCCGGAATCCCATCAGCCGTTATCAATACGTTCACTGACCGGGACCTGAGCTACAGCCTGAAACGGGGCGCGGATTTCGCCGGGAAAAGCGGACTCTTCTCGGCGACAGCCCCTGAGTCAGTCAGTTACCATTTTCTTTGGAGCTACAGCGGCATCCTCGTCTTCTTTCAGGTCATCGCCTTCCTGGGCAACTCCACCGGTAAGATCCTGGCCGATTCCGGCCTCGAAAACGGCTGCGCCGCGTCCCCGGCCGGTTTTCTCCTCAGCGGCGGGTTGGCATTTCCGGACGGGACAGCCGGCGATGCCACTGGCTGCATCATGGGCGTTGGCAACCTGGATTCGGATAACAGGCAACAGCTGGCGGAGCCCGAAACGCTCATGCCGCTGGTATTAGGCCTGCCGGGATTAAGGCTGTCCGGGACCGGCGCCGGCCGGGTGCCAGACCGCCGCTAATGAACCGCGAGCGGGGAAGCCGGACTTGCTGACCGGCACCTATTCCATAAGCCCATGCAGAGCACATGCCGATCGTACCGATGTTGTTCCTGATACCGGCTGTATCTTCTGATTTGACGCATCCTGACGTTGTGCCGCCATGGCGCAAGAAGCGAACGTGCAAGGCTTGCCGGCACGCCGCGACTGCCAACCCGGCTCCGCCGCCGTCAAAACCACCTCAACAATTGACTGCCCGCCCATGAACAATCCCGATTCGAAAACCAAACCTTTGCCCAGCAAGCCGCTGGCCTTTCTCTGGCATTATATGGGGATACGTCCCTGGCGCTTCGCGGGACTGATGAGTCTTATCATCGGCGGCGCGCTTTGCGCGGTGGCGGTGCAATACGGCATGAAGCTGCTGGTCGATGCCATGGCCGGCGGAGACCGGGAGCATGGCAAGGTCTGGTTCTCCCTGGGGCTGTTGATCGGCCTGATCGTCATCGAGAATATCCTGTGGCGCCTCGGCGGCTGGCTAGGCTGCCGCACGGTCGTAGCCAGTTGCGCGGATATCCGCGTCGATCTGTTCAAATACCTGACAGGCCATTCAATGCGCTATTTCAACGAGCATTCGGCGGGCTCGCTGGGCAACCGGATCTCGGCGCTCGGCAATGCGTCGGGCATGGTTTACGGCGGGCTGATCTGGAAGATCGTGCCGCCCATCGTCGATTTCCTCGGTGCCGTGATCGTGCTGCTTAGCGTCGACCAGCGCATGGCACTGGCGCTGATCGGCTTCGTGCTCGTGGTTGCCGCGCTGATTACCGGCTTCGGCATCCGCGGCCGCGACAAGCACCAGCAGTTCGCCGCTCAGGCCGCGCGGGTCGGCGGCGAACTGGTCGATGCCGTGTCCAATGTCTGGACCATCAAGGCGTTCTCGGCCCGCGACCGCGAAAGCGAACGTCTGGCCCGGGAGATCGGCCACGAAGCGCACGCCCAGCGGCACAGCTGGATGTATCTGGAAAAAGTCCGGGTGATACACGATATCTGCCTGTCGCTGATGGCCGGCAGTATGCTGGTCTGGGCCATCAACATGTGGCTGGCCGGCAATGTCACCACCGGCGATGTGGTCATGGTCAGCGCGCTGACTTTCCGCATCCTGCACGGCTCGCGCGATCTGGCCCTGGCGCTGGTGGACAGCACCCAGCAGATCGGCGCCATTGCCGACACTCTGCGCATCATCAACCAGCCGCACAGCCTGGATGATCCCGAGGTCGGCCTGACCCTGGAGGAAGGCCGCATCGACTTCGAGGACATTCACTTCAGCTACCGGGGCCGCCGCGAGGTATTCAAGGACTTCAGCCTGCACATTCCGGCCGGGCAAAAGGTCGGCATCGTCGGCCCCTCCGGTGCCGGCAAATCCACCCTGATCAGTCTGATCCAGCGTCTCGACGACGTGCAGGGCGGGCGTATTCTGATCGACGGCCAGGATATTCGCGGTGTCAGCCAGGACAGCCTACGGGAGAAAATCGCCGTGGTGCCGCAGGAGACGGCGCTGTTCAACCGCACCATTCTGGAGAACATCCGCTACGGCCGTCCCGATGCGACCGACGAGCAGGTGTACGAAGCCGCGCGGCACGCCTTCAGCGATGGCTTTATCCGCGAACTGCCGAGCGGCTATGAGACCCTGGTCGGCGAACGCGGCGTGATGCTCTCCGGCGGCCAGCGCCAGCGCCTGGGGCTGGCCCGCGCTTTTCTCAAGGACGCGCCTATCCTGATTCTCGACGAAGCCACTTCGGCGCTTGATACCGAAGCCGAGACCGAAATCCAGGCCGCGCTGAGCCAGCTGATGCAAGGCCGCACGGTGCTGGCGGTGGCGCACCGGCTGTCGACGCTCTCCTGCTTCGACCACATTGTCGTGCTGCACCAGGGGCGGATTGTCGAATACGGGCAGCCTCATGAACTGCGTCGGCGCGGCGGCGTGTTCGAAACGCTCTGGCGTTTGCAGGCCGAAGGCTTTAATCAGGAGCCAGGCGAGCGCATGAAACGGACCAAAAAAGCACCCGGCAGCGTAAGTTCGCTGGGCTGCGACACCGAGTAGCGGGGGCTGGCATTCCGTTGGCTCGAAAACGTTCGCTCCAACGGAACGGAGAACTGGTTAGATACCGGGTGGGAACTTGCCCGGCCTATGTTTTTTGCGAGCGGCACAGGATGGCGCATGCATGATAAAATGTCCGGCATTTGAAACGCCAGCCCGATGGGCGCGCGTTTGGTCCATCCCACGCACTTAATCCAGATGAATGATATTAACCTGAACAACAACGACTTTATTTGCTACTGCAGCGGCACGACCAGGGAGAAAATCAAGGAGCTTGTCGGCAACGGCATCGACGACCTGGACACCATATCCAGGCTGACAGGCGCCTGCGCGGGCTGCGGCTCCTGCGAGATGGCGGTAACGGAATTGATAGCCGAACTATAACTGACGCATGGGACGTATCGGCCGATAATAAACGCGGCATTTGCGGCCGGCGGGCGTCCCATGAACCCCGGTTTTTAGCGATAGGTAATCTTCGCGGCCCCGGAAACCGCCACCTTTCGGCGGGCAGGAGCGCCAGAGATGATAGCACGGCTCGCCCCTGAAATATCGCCAGCAATCGAGCGGGAGGCGAATGCCGATACATTGGCGGCCCCTGACGCAGACAGATTGATTTCTTCAGCCTGAAGCAACGATGCATCGAGGCGGCCGGAACCGCTTATCGAGGCGGTCAATTGTGTCATGCTGCCGGTCGCCACAATTTTGCTTGAGCCATTGACATTCAGGGTTACGGCCGGGCCGGACAGGTTCATGAAATTGGCGGAACCGGCTCCTGAGAGGGTGACGGACCGCGGGCTTGGCCCTGAGGCATCAACGCGGATGGGATCATTCAGGCTGACAACCGAACCTTTAAGATCAACAGTCAAGCGCCCGTCAACGACGCTCGTGGAAAGCAGCGGCAACACATTCGCTGGCGCGGTCACCTTTAGCGCGCGGGTATCCGATACCTCATAGGTCATCTGTACAGGCGCATCGATCTGGATGTCATTGTAGGGGGGAACCGATCTTTCCTCCGTCTGCTCCGGGCCGCTGGCCTTCACCGCATCGCCGGAGACCACTTTGCCGTTGATGATAACCACGCCGTTCCCCGAGACGGCAACAGTGCCGCCGGTCGTGTTAACGTACGTATCGGCGTGCGCAAGGCCAGTGAATATCGGCAGGCAGCAGACTAAAGGACTCATGGATTTATGGATAAACGACATGCTTTTCATCCTCATGCTGGGTAATTTTGCTTTACGGGTAGCGCTCAGCCATTAAAACACAAATCCGCCTGATTCTGGCTTCTGCTTGCGCGGAAATGAGACGAAGCAGGAATATTTTTTACGGCATCCGTTTTTTATACTACCGCAGGTGCGGATTCAGTTAAAAATAAACTCGATTATTCTTTCAGGTTATGGCTGTTTCCGTGGGAGCGATGCCTTTATGCCCTTTGGGTATACATCGCGACTTGCCTGATGGCACAACCCTCAAAGGTCAATAAGGTCATCAATAGAGTCTGCCCCCTATTGATTATTGTTCGGATAGCGAAAGCTGAGGACCTCACGGTGTTTAGGCTCATTCACATCAAAAATATCTCCGTCGCTTCTTGGAATCAGTGGATTCGTCGATGAACGGTTCGACTTTACCGAAGCCGATATTCTATTTCCACTGAAAGCTTGGATTGTAGAGCAGTTTGTTTTTTCGAAAAATCAAATCCATTTGGGCAAAAATCGTTCTGATGATTTTGATCGTCTCTAGGGTATACCCCCCCTTATTGAGCATTACACATTCTGCTTTGTGGGCAAAGGCAACATCAGAGATTTCGGCGCGGCTTGGGATGTTGGTTTTCATTTTGTTCTCAAGCACTTGGGTTGCCAAGATGACGGGTATATGCGCCGCCGTACAGAGATCGAGGATCTCTTCTTGCATATAGGCTAGGTTTTCAAATCCGATTTCGATAGCCAAATCACCCCGTGCGATCATGATGCCGGAATTTCCGTACTTGATGAGTGTTTCGAGGATGGCCGGGAGGTTGTGAACCCCTTTTTTGGTTTCTATTTTTGCAACAATCGAAATCTCCCCTTTTTTTCCTAATTTTTCGAGTTCGTCGATTAGATCGGTAATATCTTCAGGCATTTGGGTAAAAGAAATACCGATAATGTCCGCGTATTCGCAGATATGTGGGAGAACTTCTCTATCATGATCACAGATGGCATGGAGCGCGATGTCGCTATTTGGAAAATTGATCCCCTTTTCGTCTTTAATTTTACTCCCCTCATCACTGTGCGTTATAACGCTGCACACGATGTTTTCACCAAAGATTTCATCAATACAAAGTTCGATTTTTCCATCGTCTAAAAAGATAGGATCTCCGACTTTGACTAAGCTTCCGACTTTATCCAATGTACATCCTATGACGGCATCATAATGTTTTGTTTCTTTTTCCGATGGTGACGAATCACTGGTATGAATAAAGATTTTGTCACCGCAAAACACTTTAATCTTTTTTTCTTTATCCGGTTTTTTCGATTTTTTTAGGCTGGTTCGGATTTTCGGACCCGAGAGATCGACGTAGATTTTTAAATCTTTATCTTCGGACGAGACTTTTTTGATTTCTTTTGCCATCTTGCTCCATGCATCAGGGGTGTCGTGCGCGGTGTTGATACGAAACAGGTGTGCCCCCTCTCGTGAGAGATCACTAAACCAGTTCTCATGGTAATCCGTGGGGACGGTAATCATAATCTTGGTTTTATTGCCAATATTGGAAAAAATTTGAGCATTTTTATCCATGATCGCATGAGAGGCTTCATAGCTTAAGCGGGATTTTTGATGAGGGAGCCCTTTGTTTAATGCTATGGAAAGTATCTCTAGGGCGACATTCACGCTCGCTTCCATATGGGCTTGGGATCGTCCGAATGAAGAAAGTCCCACTTTGGTGAGATCATCTTGCAGTTGTGAGAAATCGTATTTTCGCAGGTTGAGGTAGTGGTGCAGGTTGAGTAAAGAGAGATTGTCTTGTTCGGGATCGATGCCGAGTGTCATTTTCTCCTTCAAATCGAGTAGTCGTTCAAAAATATCAGCTAAAAAGGCAGATTCTATTTTTGATGTCGAAGGGTGTTGATTTTTTCGCATATTTAACCTTATAAAGCGTAAAGCTTGTGATTCTCAACTGTACGCTAAAAAGATTGCAAAATTGTGTCAATGGCCAATGGAATTGAGCCAGTTTCGGCCATTAAAGAAGGCAGTGAAGTAGGGCGGTTTCGCGCAGCAAACCGCCATTTCAAGCAGGCCAGCAATATTGTGGAACATGACAGTTTTAAGACCTGATGTTACGCGGCCAGTTGAAGTTAGATCGATTTAATAAAGTGTCGCTAGCGCGACGTTTTTATTTAATCGGGTTTATCGCACCCGAAGGCGAGTTACGCTGAGAAGCCCATCCTTGGGCTTCTCCCTTCGGGTCAGCTAAAGCTGACCAAATTCGCTCCTGGCGAATTTGTCTTTGCGCGGCCTCGGCAATTGCTCCTGCATTGCTCTACCTCCTGCATCCATGCAGTCGAAAAGAAAGTAACCAAAGACAAATCTGCCTGGAGCGGATTTGGATGCGAAGCACGCGCAGCGCGAGTGCCTGGACGGCACGAGTCAGCAGGCCGCCCGTTGCCGCTTGCTCCCTGTGCCCCTCGTTCTTGTGCCCCTTGCGGGTATTCGCCGAGGGTTGCCAAAGGGACTCCTGTCCCTTTGGCAACGCGCTTCATCCATGAAGCGCCCCTTCGGGCTGCTCACTCGGCACATCCCTGTGCCTCGCCCTTTGGGTGCGATGCATGCAAATCGGCTATCCTGCCGATTTGTCTCGGCAAAAGCTGCGGTGCTCGGCGCGGCAAACGGGATGAAACCGCTCGTGCGTAACATCAGTTAAGACTATGTTTGTCGGTGGATTGCCGAGGCAAATCCATCCTACGATTCATCCTTCATACGGTCATTTATAACCTAAATTTGGTTATTCCTAGAAAGCCAATTTTTCACGAATAAATTCTGTTTTTTGATAAGCTCGTGGTCTCCTCTACCAAACGAAACCAACTCATCTATTTCTGAAAAATCAGCAAGAAGGGAGCATATATTTTTCTTCAACCAATCGGGAAGCGTCTCCCAAAGTTCATCGATATTCGATTCATCAAATAAGCCAATGACTATAGATACCACTTCTCCGGAGGTGTAAAGTCCATTAGCGTGATTCTCAAGTAGTTCTTCTATTTCACTCTTAGTCTGTGAAAAGCTCATCTTATTGACCTCCTCTCATCTTGAAGACAAGTTGATCAGCCATGTCCCAAGCTTTCTCATGAAAGTTTCCAGCAAGACCACCTTGGCGCCTTGTAGCAATTAGTTTGTTCAGCTCTCGAGCACGCATAGCCCCTCTCTCCGCAAAAATATTTCTCAAAGCATTGAGCTCATACATTTCATGAGAAATGTGAGCTACTATTGATTCATCACTATTTAAGATATTGGCGTTGAACCTAACAGGAATTTTGCCAGTCGTTTCGTGAAAAAAATCATCCCATTCAACCCAATCATCTGGTTTGTAATCTCTCAAGCGATAAAAATATTCCGCATCCGCGTCTGTTCTAGTCCAGTTTTTCATAAATCCGATAGTTATATCGTCACCGATTTCAACACCATATGATCGAGCAAGATCAGTCGCTTCCTGTTGAGTTCTAATTACACCATCTGCATTCAAATTATATGGTGCTAATCTTGGGTTTTCTGCTGCTCCACGAATGCGAATATTGTCTGGAACACCCGAAGTATCCTTACCCGTCATTGTATCGAGAGAGATTCTTTCACCGACAGGTCGATTTCCATTACCGGGATTTTTCCCGATATCCTCACGCCCCTGTCTCTCCCTCATCCCTTTCAGTTCCGACGGCGTCGCTGCCGACGATGATGATTGAGATGAACTATTCGGACCGGTTTTATTGCTTACCAGCTTGGGATTTCGTTTCAGATCGTCCCAGTTCCTTTCAAGCCAGACGACAAACCCGTCAGGCAGTTTGTTTTTCCGCAACAGCGCGGAGACTTCGGCCAGGGTTGCGTCGGCGGCAGCGCCGGTGCCGCTCCGTGATAGGGTCTGCGCTGTCGAGAGCGCGGCCTGGCTGGAGCTGACCGCGCCTTTTTTCAGCACATAGGCCAGCAGGCCCTGGAGGATCAGGCGGAATAAAATGCCCACAGCTTGGGCCAGGCCTTCAGCCGCCCGGTCGGTTTCGAACTGCGGGTGATGATGATCGGCCGCATACCAGGCACGGCGGATGGCGTGCGTGAGAACGGCGGTCAGTTCTCCCATTCCCTGGCCAATGGCAACCGCCAGAAATCCCAGCCCCATCCAGGCAAGCACAGCGGTGCCGATTTCCAGACCTAATTCAGCGCCCACCACTGCGCCGGGCGCGGCGCTTACACCGCCCAGAAATAAGCCGATGGCGGCGCCGACGGCTGTGCCGGCCACGACACTGATGCCGAGCATCGCCAGCATCTGGAGAAGACCGGGCAGCAAACCGGCTTTAATCTGGTCCAGTTGATAGCCGGTTTCCTGGTAAAAAACTGCTCCAGGCGTAGCGCCAGGAAATAGGCCATGACGACGGGTTCCAACCCGTTCGAGGATTGGTGGAAGTTGAATCTCCTGGGGCGTAAGGTAACGCCTAGGCGGGGAATTTTGATGGAGCAGGCCCATCATAGTCAAAACCACAGGCTTGAAAAGGATTGGCAGTGAATCGATAAAATGCACTGACCCAAAGTAGGCGTTTAGGCGACGCAGTGAAGTGCATTAATCGCGAACGATGCGCCTCCTGTCGTCGGCAGCATCCTATGAGCTAGCGCACCTTATCGCGGTCTAATCTTAAATATTGTAAAATTTAAACAATAAGACGACAAAAATCTTGAAAAACACCAAGGACGACAGACCGCTCACTCATGATCCCTAAAATCAATCATTCATGGAATCTCACTGAATCAGAAGCACGCCTCTTGCAACTAGAGCTAGCGGCTAAATTGATAATGGAAGACCAGCTTAACGAAATTCACCTTGTCGCTGGGGTTGATGTGGCTTATATGAAGCACAGCGATAAATTAGTAGCAGCGGCGGTTATTTTGGATGCTAACACATTGGAAGTTATAGAAACGGTTACCGCCGAAGACCATGTACAGTTTCCTTACATCCCTGGTTTATTTTCATTTCGGGAATTGCCCCCACTCATCAAAGTTTTTTCCAAAATAAACCACACACCGGATTTAATTGTGTGTGATGGACAAGGCTATGCACATCCTCGCCGCTTCGGACTGGCTTGTCATTTAGGCGTTATTTTTGATGCACCGGTAATTGGCTGTGGTAAGACTCGGTTGCTTGGTGAGCATAAACAGCCAGATACAGAAAGAGGCGCTGTCGCACCTCTTTTTGATAACGGCGAAGTTATTGGTAATGTGCTGAGAACTCAAAACGGCATTAACCCAATTTATGTTTCCATTGGTCACCGTATATCACTAACAACTGCTTGTGAATGGATTTTAAAGCTTTCGCCTAAATACCGCATGCCGGAGACAACTCGGCAAGCAGATCAAGCAGTTCGATTAGCATTAAAAAAAATTAATTAACCTTCAGCTTTTAGCTTCCTCATCCTTAATAAAACTTGATGCATTGGCGAACCTTCTATAAGGGTTCTCTTGGTAACGAGTTCGCCATCTTGTGACCATTCCTGGTACTCAAGCTCAACACCATGCTCACGAAGACATAAAGATTTTATTTGTCCATTTCCGTACCACTCTGTGGTTTTGGAAGGAGCAACGCCTCGCTCAGCGAGCCATTCCTTACTTATCTGTCCATTTTCATGCCATTCACGGCAACGTCCTTCTGGAAAGCCATTCACATACATTACTTCTCTCCGAAGTCTCCCATTTGGAAAATCGGCATAACCAATGCCTGTAAATGGCTTTCCATTCAGCACTAAAGCGTCATCTTCATAATGAAGATTAGCTTCATGAATTCGCACAAAGGAAGTGAAGTAGGGCGGTTTCGCGCAGCAAACCGCCATTTCAAGCAGGCCAGCAATATTGTGAGATATGACAGTTTTAAGGCTACGTTTGTCGGTGAATTGCCGAGGCAAATCCACCCTACGATTCTAAGTAATCACAGCTATTCCATCATCCAAGCTTTTTACTGTCACCTTTGTTGTCTCACCGCTTGGCTTAACCAAATACCATTCATTATCATTTGCTTCGCAAAGTATTTCACATCGAAACTTTTCAGTTAATAACTCACCTAATTCTTTAACATCTAAGTTTGGCTGGACGTTTTCAGGCCAAGAGATTAAACATCCAAGCTTAAATCCCTCCGAATATTCCATTACCTGTAAAAAACCAACAGAATTCTTAACGCTAATATCAATGGTCTCCACCAGAAAATTCAGTACTGAATTAATTTCATTAATTATCTTATCTTCAGGTATCAGGTTAGAGAGAAAAAATTGCATGCTATGTTCTTCATTCATTTTTTAATTTCCTAATAATATTGACGATTTCCCTCGTTCTTTGATATTGCTCTGAGTTCAGAATTTGTTTGTTAGTCATATGTTCCAATGTTTGCATAGCCTTATCTGCGCCTTGTTTTTGCGCTTGAACAAGGATATTGTATTCTGACGATGTCACATCAACTACATTAGGACCAGAAACCGGATGTATTGAAGAATTGTGTCTACCCCAAACTCTACCCGCTGACGTCGTAAACAATTCTCCTTCTCTGATAGCATTACCCGTTTGGATTTCAGAAAGATCGGCCAAGGCTTCTTGTCTAGAACCTAAGAATAAAGTATTTCCAGTTTTCTTGGGAATACTCAGACGTCCCAAAATATGTCTTTCTGAAAGAGACAAATTTGTCAACTGACTATTTGGAATGCTTGATCCATCCTTCCCTGTCACTCTGTCGTTGGCGCTTCGTTCACCGAAGGCCGCTTTCTCATTAATGGTTCTTTCAGCGACAGGTCGATTTCCATTACCGGGATTTTTCCCGACATCCTCACGCCCCTGCCTCTCCCTCATCCCTTTCAGTTCCGACGGCGTCGCTGCCGACGATGATGATTGAGATGAACTATTCGGACCGGTTTTATTGCTTACCAGCTTGGGATTTCGTTTCAGATCGTCCCAGTTCCTTTCAAGCCAGACGACAAACCCGTCAGGCAGTTTGCTTTTCCGCAACAGCGCGGAGACTTCGGCCAGGGTTGCGTCGGCGGCAGCGCCGGTGCCGCCCCGTGATAGGGTCTGCGCTGTCGAGAGCGCGGCCTGGCTGGAGCTGACCGCGCCTTTTTTCAGCACATAGGCCAGCAGGCCCTGGAGGATCAGGCGGAATAAAATGCCCACAGCTTGGGCCAGGCCTTCAGCCGCCTGGTCGGTTTCGAACTGCGGGTGATGATGATCGGCCGCATACCAGGCACGGCGGATGGCGTGCGTGAGAACGCCGGTCAGTTCTCCCATTCCCTGGCCAATGGCAACCGCCAGAAATCCCAGCCCCATCCAGGCAAGCACAGCGGTGCCGATTTCCAGACCTAATTCAGCGCCCACCACTGCGCCGGGCGCGGCGCTTACACCGCCCAGAAATAAGCCGATGGCGGCGCCGACAGCCGCCCCCGCCACAACACTGATGCCGAGCACCGCCAGCATCTGGAGAAGTCCGGGCAGTAAAGCTTCAATAACCTGACCCAATTGATAGCCGGTTTCCTGGTAAACGGTTCCAGGCGCCAGGCGTAGAGCCAGGAAATAGGCTTTGACTACGTATTCAACCCGTTCGTGGAGTGCCGGAGTGCGAATCTCTTGGTGAGTAAGATAGCGTCCCGCCGGCGAGTTAGGATGGGGCAGGCTATCCCGGCACTGATCGCCGGATCCAAGAGGGCCCGCACTGGTGAAGTTGCCGGGACCGCCACCACCCGCGGGGGCATTGGGATGGCAGCGTTGCCGGTGCCATGACTCGAAAGGGTTCTTGTATGGATCATTTGGCATGGAATTCCTTCTCTGTAAATGATGTCGTTTAAAACTGCTGAAAATAGTTGGCGCTATGCGAAATACAATGAGTAGTTAAACTTCTGCTTCCCACATAAGAAAAAATCATATTGCTCAAGTTCTTACTATTATTGCGAAAGCGGCTGGCGCGGCAGGATGTGCCGACCCGATAGCAGGCGTTCCTGGCGAAGCGCATCAATCGCGGTATGGCTCATCCAAATGGCGTTGGAGTTACAAGCCGAAATCCCGGGTGAGCGGTGAAAACGGCGTGTTCCATCAGGGAACAGGGCCGCTTGGGTTGATGATTAAACATCCCGCTCCAAACAGGCGCCATACATTACACCGGACCCGCGCACAATTCGGACCGAACTCTAGCACAGCCTTTGTGTCTAACACAATCATTCTGTCGCACAGGCCGACCGTTAAAATAATGGCTCATCGGCAACGCCGCCCAGGGCTCTGTCCTCCGCTCCCCGTCCATGACGCCCAGCGTGTAACCTCTTCGTCATCAAAACGTTAACTTGCTGTAATAATGAACGGGTATGGTAGCGCTATCACAATTTCTTATGGTCGTTGCCATGTCATTACATTACCGATCAGTCTGGATTTCAGATACGCACTTGGGAACTAAAGGCTGTAAAGCCGAGCAATTACGGGATTTTCTCGATCATGTCGACTGCGATACGCTTTACCTGGTCGGCGATATCATCGATTTGTGGAAATTCAGGAACGGCTTTTACTGGCCGACCCTGCATAGCGATATCGTGCAGCGGATTTTTAACAAGGCCGAGCAGGGCACGCGCGTGCTTTATATTCCCGGCAACCATGACGAGCCGTTCCGCAAGCATGCCGGCATGTATTTTAACGGCATCGATATCCGGCTCAATGCCGTGCATGAAACGCGGGACGGGCGTCGGTTTCTGGTTCTGCACGGCGACGAATTCGACAGCATGGTCTGCCATAACAAAAGTCTGGCGTATATTGGCGGCGAGGCGTACGAGATACTGCTGGTCATCAATCGCTGGTATAACCATATCCGCTCGCTGCTGGGTTACAAGCACTGGTCGCTGTCGGCGTTTTTGAAGAATAAAGTCAAGAATATCGCCCGCTTTATGGATAACTATCAGCATGTCCTGGGACTGGAGGCGCAGAAAAGACAGGTCGATGGCGTCATTTGCGGTCACATCCATCATGCCGACATCACGCAAATGGAGTTCGGCAAAACCTACTGCAATTGCGGTGATTGGGTGGAAAGCTGCACGGCCCTGGTCGAGGATGACGACGGCCGGCTGGCGCTGATCAGATGGCGGGAAGAAGGCCAGGCGCTGCTTGATCGGAAAAAAGCGCCGGCACCGGCTTATGCGCGGGCGGCTTGATCCGTGCTAAGAAAATCTCTTCTGATGACGATCGGCGGCGTCGTCTTTGTGATAGGAATGATCCTGTTCCCGTTGCCGGTTCCGTTCGGCTTGCCGACCATGATAGTCGGTCTCTCTATCATGCTCAAAGCCTCCAATGATGTTAAGCGATTGATCATTCGGCTGTTTAAGCTTCATCCGCAAACAGAAAAGCTGTGGCGCAAGACCCGTGCATTGCGCCACTTATCGTCTCTGAAATCGATCGGCAATAAATTCTGATACAGCATGCGCACAGCGGCCAGAGGTCATTGCCGGCGTTTGTCTTCTCCAGGAGCACTGCTGCCTTTCCGTGCAAACCAGTAGTCGCTCCTTCCGGACGACCCGCAGGTCGCGAAAAATAGCCGATCCCGACAAGGTCTGAAATTCTCCGCGTCATAAGCCATGCACGCGTAGGTGCGAATTCATTCGCACTGCACTGCCATAGCGAACAGTAAACGTCAGGGCTCGAATACCTTATGAGGCACAAGTTCGACCCTACAGCCTGCGCATCATCCGATGGATGCCGCTTTTTGTCATGCAATGTTCATAGACCGGACACACAGCTGACATCTTGAGCGCTTATTGTAGTGCTATCGTTATTTCACCGTTGATGAGACATGAAGAACATAGATGCAACAGTACGAATCAAACCGGCCAGACGCTTGGAATGCTTCATTGCCCATTCGGAAGAGCTGATAAGACAGGCCCAGGTTTTGCGCTACCGGGTGTTCGCCGGCGAGATGGGCGCCAAACTCAAGACCGGCGCGGAAGGCCTGGATTATGACGAAGTGGACGATTATTGCGAGCATTTGGTGGTGTTCGATAACGTCACAGACAAAATCGTCGGTTACACGCGCATGCTCAACCAATACCAGGCTCAGCGCCTGGGTCGCTTTTACTCGGAAAGCGAGTTCGAGCTGGACCGGGTCTTGACCCTGCCGGGCCGTTTCCTGGAAATCGGCCGCACCTGCGTAGATCCGGATTATCGCGGCGGCGCGGTATTGACCACATTGTGGACGGGGCTGGTGCAATACGCGCTGGAAGGCGGATTTAATTATTTGCTGGGTTGCGCCAGCATTACGCCCGGCCCCAGCGGTTTTGCCGTCGATGCGGTATATCGCGGCATCGATGCCAAAAACAAGGCCCCGGCTTCGATGCAGGTCCGTCCGTGCGTGCCGGTGCCCGAAGCCCTGCGCTGCCAGCGCGATGAATCGGGCATCCCGCCCTTGCTGAAGGCTTACCTGCGCTTCGGCGCGCTGGTCTGCGGCGAGCCATGCTGGGATGCGGATTTCAACTGCATGGATCTGTTCATGTTGTTGCCGCTGGATCAACTGCAGGCCCGTTACAGCAAGCATTATATGAGAGATTATCAAGGACTACATGACGATCGTTGCGCGGCTGTGCTATAGACTTTTACTGATTATTCTGCTGTTCAGCTATGGACTGATTATCGCCGCCGGTATTTTTCCCGCCATCACCTGGCTATATTCGGCCGAGGAGGCCAGAATCAGGCACGATGCGTTGAAGACGCATTGGCTCAAACTGTTCGGTGCCGTTTTATGCCTGAGGACAGTGGTCGAGGGCGAACCGTCCGAACGGGGCGCCCTGCTGGTCTCCAATCATATCTCCTGGCTCGATATTCTTGTGATCGGCCGCTGCCTGCCGGCTTGTTTCGTCGCCAAGAGCGACGTTTCAGGCTGGCCCGTGATCGGCTATCTGGCCCGGCAGGCCGGCACGATTTTTATTCGGCGCGGCGACAAACGGCAGATCCGGGCGACCGCTGACGCCATGGCCGGACTGCTACAGCAAAACCGTCACATTATCGCTTTTCCGGAAGGCACCACGACGTGCGGCGACGAGGTTCTGCACTTTCATCCGTCGCTTTTCCAGCCGGCCTTGCTGACGCAATCGGCGATTCAGCCGGTGGCGCTGCAATACCGGGGCGAGGCCCGGGCGCTTGCGCCTTTTATCGGCAACGATGCGTTCGTGCCGCATTTAATCCGGATGCTGACGCTGGAAAAAATCGAGGCCCGAATCAGCTTTCTGCCGGTCATTACGGTCGCCAGCGATACACGCCATGTCGTCGGCGCCGAGGCGAGAGACCGCATCGTAAGAAAAATCGCTTTGGTGCGGGAACTTGAGCCGCTGGCTATCGATAAAAAGCCGCAAACTGTTGTCTGATGGGCATTAAGACTTTTCCGGAACTCGAACAGCTTAACCGCATTATCGAGCAACTGGGCGACCGGGCGCGCGTCGAGGAGGTGGAGCGGATTCAATACCGGGACCATGAGTTCCCGATTCAGTGCATCACGCTCGGCTCCAATCGGCCCGATGTGCCCGTGCTGGCGCTGTTCGGCGGCGTGCACGGCCTGGAGAAAATCGGTTCGGAGGTTATCCTGTCCTATATGCAGAGCATCAGCCAGCTCATGGACTGGGACGAGGAGTTTCTGGCCCGGCTTGAAAAATCGCGGCTGGTGTTCGTGCCGGTCGTGAATCCGGTCGGCGTCTGCTTCGGCATGCGCAGCAACGGCAACGGCGTCGATCTGATGCGCAATGCGCCGGTGGAAGGCGAGGGCGCCACGCGGATCTACAGCGGCCACCGGCTGACGCCCCGGCTGCCTTGGTATCGTGGCGATACGCTGAACATGGAGCAAGAGACGCAGGCGGTCTGCCGTATCGTGGACCGGCAGTTGTTCGGTTCGCCGATATCCATGGCGCTGGATTTGCACTCGGGCTTCGGCATACGGGATCGCCTGTGGTTTCCCTATGCCGGGCGCAGAACGCCGTTTGCCTTGGTGGCCGAAGCCCTGGCTCTAAAGGAACTGCTCGATCGCTGTTACCGGCATCATATCTACAAGATCGAGCCGATGTGCCTGGAGTACGTGATCAACGGCGATCTGTGGGATTATCTGTTTGATCGTTTCCGGCAGCGGCATGCCGACGGGCGCATCTTCATGCCGTTGACCCTGGAAATGGGCTCCTGGCTGTGGCTGCGAAAAAGCCCGCTGCATCTGTTCTCGCGGCACGGGTGGTTTCATCCGCTGCTGCCGCACCGCCAGCAGCGCATTTTCCGCCGGCATTTCATGTTGTTCGATTTCCTGCATCGCAGCCTGCTTTATCCGAAGCCGTGGGCGCAGTTGGAGGAACGGGAGAGAATTCTGTATCACAACAAGGCGAACGATCTCTGGTATGGATAAGGCGCAAACACCAAGTAACTTCAAGTTGCACGATTCCCGGCATTTGGGCCGCAACTGGATTCTGCTGCGCGGACTGAGCCGCGAATCGGCGCATTGGGGTGACTTCGTGCCGCTGCTGCGGGCGGCGTTCCCCGAGGCTGGAATCACGGCGCTGGATCTGCCCGGTACCGGGCGCTACTGCCGGGAAGCCAGTCCGGACTCGATCCGCCAGATCACGCGCCAGGTGCGCGCGCAGGCGCGGCAGGCCGGCCTGCTGCAACAGCCGGTCACGGTGCTGGGGCTGTCATTGGGGGCGATGGTCGCCTTCGAATGGATGTTGTCGTATCCGGGCGATATCTGCGGCGCGGCGCTGATCAATACCAGTTTTGCCGGTTTAAGCCCAAGCTATCAGCGGCTGCGCTGGCAGAGCTTAGTCCGGCTGGCGGCGCTGGCGCTGACGCGGAACCTGCGCCGGCGCGAAGCGGCGATCCTGGCGCTGGTCAGTAATCGCACGCCGGATGAACGGACGCTCAAGGCCTGGGAATGCATCCAGCGGGAACGACCGGTCAGCCTTAAAAACAGCTGGCGCCAGATCAGGGCCGCGGCGCGCTATCGGCCCTGCGACCGGCAGCCCGAGCAATCTGTTTTACTGCTGAATGCCTGGGGCGACCGCCTGGTCGCGCCGGAGTGCTCGGTCGACATCTACCGAAAATGGCATTGGCGCTACTGCAGCCATCCCTGGGCCGGCCATGACCTGCCGCTGGATGACGGGGCATGGGTGGTGACTCAATTGCAGGAGTGGGTGGCGCAGAATTGAAAGGCTGTTGATTGGCGCCAGTTTATACATTTGGACATGGAAGACAATAAAAAACCGCCTTCGGATTACCGAAAGGCGGTTTGATCATTGGGTAATGCCGGTTTTATGCCGCAGACTGAGCGCGTTTGCGGTTGAAGCCCAGCAATCCCATTAAGCCTGAACCGAACAGCCAGACTGCTGCAGGTACCGGAACGGCGCTGACATTTTCGTTAAAAGTGAAGTTATCCATTGCCCATTGACTTCCTGAGTTATTGATCACCAGGTGATCAATACCTGTCCAATTCAATGCAATCCACAGAGGGCTTTGGTTATTGATAGTAAAAGCGTTCGATGAATATAACAATGAACCGTTATTCCAGCCTTCAAACGTTAAAGACTGAGCGCTATCCCAAGCTGAAGTCCAGTAAGCGCCGTTAAAATCAAACGTACCTGCGCCAGTCCAGTCGATATAGGTTGGTGTAGAACCAAAAAAATTGAAGACAGTATTGTTAGGCGACACAGTACCAAATTCATACCCAGAACCAGGATGAAAAGAACTGCTGATAGAACCGATTTGTGTAGCGCCATTCCAATTGAAGCCGCCATAACCATTGGTTACAGCAGATGTGTCACCCGGCAAATCATCAAAAGTCAGGACAGCAGCCTGTGCGGCATTTACGCCAAACAGCGCAGAGCAAAGCACAGCAGAACAAAGCATTTTTTTCATAATATATAGCTTCCCTTAAACAAAAATTCTAACCTCCTGCCATTTGTTCTGAATCTTAGCAGGCCCTGGATAAAGAGTATCCTTGCATTGCCCGCTTCCGTCATCACCCATATGGGTGATAAATCCAAAAAACAAGAGAAGTAGAGGGCATGGAATAAGTCAGGTAATTGTAGGAGCGAATTTACTTATGCCCCTTAGGATATTCGACCCGGAAAAATCGAGATACAGGCAGTGGGAATACCCTGAAGAGCTCAAGTAAATTCGCATCTACAACGCATAAAAAGACCCGAGCCATAAGCCGGAATCCCTAGCGCATGGCGTATGCGCTCTGCCGGATCGAACTCTGCCGTTGGCATTTGTTCTCGAGACGACTGAAACGATTTGTGCGTAACGTCAGATAATAAAAAACCGCCTTCGGATTCCCGAAAGGCGGTTTGATCATTGGGCAATGTCGGTTTTATGCCGCTGCCTGAGCGCGTTTGCGGTTGAAGCCCAGCAACCCCATTAAGCCGGAACCGAACAGCCAAACCGCAGCCGGCACAGGAACTGCGCTGACATCGGCACTTTTGACGGTAAAGTTATCAATAAACACATAGTCAATGAAGTTGCCGGTCAATGTAGCATGAGTCATGCCTGCATGAGCAATTCCAAAGTAATCACCTAAGTTACTGCCGCGAGTGGGGTTCAATATGAGCGTTTCAAGTAAAGTGTTGCCATTAAAAGCCGATAATGTCCAGTCGTAATCAGCAGCTCCCCATAAGAATGCGAAAGCATCTACTGGAGCGTCAAAATCAAATCGGAAACTATCAGGGCCGCTACCGTGATTAGTCATATGAAACGTTCCACGAGTATTGTAGTTTCCAGCGAAATCACTATCCACTTCGATATTAGTATTGCCGGTAAATGTAACGCCAGATATTGACAATGAAGGAACGTTGACGACACCTGTTGATTCAAAATCAATTACAGTGCCCCCGGCTAAGTTAACATGGTCTGTTGGCAATCCTTGACCAAGAATTGGGGCCGCTGTGACGAATGCTGGAAAAGTTAGAGCGGCTGTAATTACTAAACTACCTAAAGATAAAGATTTTTTCATTTTGTCTCCAACGTCCATTATTGGAACAAAAGTTAGGCATGGACGTAAAAATACCCAACTCGTAAGTTAGCGGTAGAGTATCTTTGCTTTTGCCAATCCTGTCATCACCCATTTAGGTGATAAATCTCAAAAAGTTATAACCGCGCCAGTGAAATTGGCTGGATCAATAAATCCGGCTTTTCGGGGCATGCATGCCGAGTTTACGCTAACACGTCAATCCGGATATTGTCATAAAACCGTCATCGGCCTGTCACGGAATTTACTTGTAAATTGGTTATGCTGCCGGTTTTTCCAACGCGCGAGGATAGCCAGATGAATAAGTTACAAAAAGACATTGTGACCGGCCTGCTTGCCGTTGCCGCCGCTTTCGGTTTGATCTACGGCCAGTTGCTGGCCTACATGGGCATCGCCCAGCAGCTCATGGCGCATAATTAGGCCGCCGTTTTTAGAAATTTATTGGGATCAATCATTATGTTGCGCGACCTGCCTCAAAAGTCCGCCCGCTTTACCAATGACAACGGGGATGTCACGGACCTGACTGCAAGGCTGCAGGCGCTGTCCCCTCTGGAGCACAACGCGCAGCGCAGGGAACGGTCGTCGCTGCGTGCCGAGGACAGGAGGTTTTTATTTTCCTTTCTTCGTGCTGTTTGTAGTAAAAATACCTTACCCATCAGGTAATAAAAATAAAGTAACGCTACCAACACGACATGCTGAAAACCCGGATTTACTGTTTCTTCGCCCTTGTTCTGCTGGGCTGCACGCCGGCGGAAAATATCAAGCCGGACACGGCGGTCAAAAACGTCATTTTAATCATCGGCGACGGCATGGGGCCGCAGCAGGTCGGCCTGCTGCTGTCCTATGCGCGGCAGGCGCCTCATGCCGTGATACGCGACCGCCAAACGGCGCTGGACCGCATGATGGAACAGGGAAGGCTGGGCATCGCCATGACCTACTCGGCCGATACGCTGGTGACCGATTCGGCCGCGTCGGCCACCCAACTGGCCACGGGCCTTCCGGCCGGCTCGGAAATGCTGGGCCTGGACCAGGACGGCAACCGCCAGGAAAACCTCATCGAAAAAGCCCGGCGTCTGGGCAAGGCGACCGGGCTGGTTTCGGACACGCGCATGACGCATGCCACGCCCGCCGCGTTTGCCGCGCATCAGACGCACCGCAGCCAGGAAAATGACATCGCCGAGGATTTGCTGGCCGCGCAGCCCGATGTCATGCTGTCGGGCGGCTTAAGCTACTGGATTCCCCGGCAGGCCAAAAGACCGTTTCCGTACCTGATCGGCGCTCCGCAGGTCAAATCCAAGCGCACGGACAACAAGGATCTGTTGCAGACCGCGCGGCGGCAGGGTTATACGCTGGCGTTCAATAAGGCCCAGCTGCAACAGGCCCGGGGCAAAACGCTGGGCTTGTTCGCCGGCTCCGGCATGCCCGACGGCATCGTTGAAACCAGGCTGCGTAGCGATGCCGGCCGGGAGGTGCCGACGCTGCGGGAAATGGCGGTCAAGGCGCTGGATCTTCTGGACGACCATGAGCGCGGTTTTTTTCTGATGATCGAAGCCGGGCAGATCGACTGGGCCTCGCATCGCAACGATACGGGCCTGCTGCTGCACGAAATGCTGCGCTTCAACGACATGTTGAATGCCGTGCTGGACTGGGCGGCAAACCGGCAGGACACGCTGATCATCGTGACGGCCGACCACGAAACGGGCGGCTTCGGCTTCAGCTATTCGGCCGAGAACCTCCCGCCGCCGCGTAAATTGCCCGGCGCCGCCTTCGCCAATAGTTTGTTCGCGCCCGGCTTTAATTTCGGCAGCCCCGAGGTGCTGGACAAACTTTACGCGCAACAGCTCAGCTACCATGATATTTTCCAACGCTTCGACGCGTTGCCTCTGCTGCGGCAGACGCCGGCAAAACTGGCCGAACTGGTCAACCGCCATACCGCGTTCAAGATCTCCGAAGCCCAGGCCAGGACCGTTCTGGCGACCGAGGATAACCCGTTCTTCCATGCCGGCCACCACGCGCTGGGCGCCAGGCGGGTCCCGAAAATGGGGGACAACGGGGCGTTTTTCGTCTATCAGCGGGAGAACCGCGAAAACCTGCTGGCGCGTGCTGTCGCGACCAGCCAGCAAGTGGTCTGGGCGACCGGCACCCATACCAGCACGCCGGTTTACGTGTTCGCGCAGGGGCCGGAAGCCAGCATCAAGCCGTTCGCCAGAATCCTTCATCATACGCAAACAGGGCAATTGATCAGCCGCGCGCTGCAGTAGCGGGAGCTGATTGACCGGTTGGGAAAGAATTCGTTTTTTTAACGCCAATTAATAGTTTATATTATGCCCGGCCGACCGGACCGCCATGCTCGCTTGGCGGCGGGTTCACCTTTGTCCCGGAAAGTATTCGCCTGCACTCGGTCCGCTACCCGCGTTAAAAGCCTGGGGCGCATGCCGGGTCGAATGCCGTTAAGTCAAGCTTAACTGAATGGCGGTTACCCTACTGCTCCCTAACATTATTCAACGGATAACCATAGAGGATACAGAACACGACGTTTTCAATCGCTTGAATTGATAAGGATTATTTTCTTCGTGTCTCCTGTGGAACATCTTTTTTAGCCTGCCTGGGATAATCTTTTTAGCCTCATCCCCTACCGTATGTAGAGTTATAACGCAATGACATTTGCCCAACGTTTTTTTACCGCCGCCGCTATCGCCCTGACTCTGGCGGCGCTAAGCTATGGCGTCGTCTATCGCGCCGCGGCAGACAAGCCGGAATTCTTTAATCTGACCGGCATCTTTCCTGGCGAAAACCGGCCCGCCGTGACTTTCGACGAGAGCATCACTGCGTCGCCGTTGCTGGACCTGTCTCAAGGCCGGCCTTTGCTGGTCGTGGCGGCCTCCAACGGCATGATTGCGATTCAAAATGTCGATACCGGCGCGCTGGAATGGCAGATTGAAGTCCCGGTTCCCGCCGGCCAGAAGGCGCAGATTGTGTCGACACCGGCGCTGATCGGCGACAAGCTTGTTGTACTGTACCAATGCCTTGAACAGGGCCGACGCACCAGCCACCGTCTCGCCGTGATCGACATGACCCGCAAGCAACTGCACGACAGTTTTCCGGTGCTGGCTTTATCGGCCGAGGTGCCCGCCGCCGATGGCGTTGCCACCGTCAAGTTCGATCCGCCCATGGCTTTTTC
Source organism: Methylobacter marinus A45 (assembly GCF_000383855.1). Taxonomy (GTDB): domain Bacteria; phylum Pseudomonadota; class Gammaproteobacteria; order Methylococcales; family Methylomonadaceae; genus Methylobacter; species Methylobacter marinus. The sequence goes on along the minus strand of NZ_KB912877.1, from coordinate 1,673,179 downwards.
TCATTCGGCGGTCAAGCATGCGTCAAAATCGGGGACCGAACTCGGTTATGTTTACGCTTCCTTCGGCAATTCAGGCGACAGCCAGCCTTTTCACGGCTGGATTTTCGAAATCGACATGGACGCCTGGCGGCAAAAAGGCAGTACGTCGGCCGTTAGCAATGTGCTGGTGACGACGCCGGAGGCCGAATGTCCGGTTACGGCGCCCTACGGCACGATAGAAATGATCTGCGGCGGCGGCATCTGGACGCCGGCCGGTCCGCAGGTTTATCAAACCGGCGATGATTTCGAGCTGTTTGCGCCGATCGGCAATGGCCAGATAGATCTGGCCCGGCGCGACTATGCCAACACCGTGATGCGCCTGAAACCGGGACTGCAATTCGATCCCGGCTGCGATGCCGGGCTGTGCGCCAACTTCGATCCGGTCAATCCGTCCAAAGAATGCATGGCCTCCTGCAAGAATCTGTTCATTCCGCGCCTGCCGGACAACAGTCCGCCGTTGCTGCCGCACGGCGGCGAGTGCGACGACAAAACCTTTTGGGAATGTCTGGCGCGCATGGATTATGACCTGGGCGCGAACGCGCCTATCAAGGTCGACCTGCAAAACGATTCTTCGGTGCTGGTGCAGCCGGGTAAGGATGGCGGCGCCTACCTGATCGACGCCGATCATCTGGGCACGCAGTACGACCGTCTGCAGGTCGTCGAACTGTGCGGCACCGCCGAGGACGAGTGCACATTAAGCTGGCGGGGCATGATGGTGACGCAGCCGGTCATGGCGTATGTCGATCAGGAGCCGGTCGTGGTCCTGGCCACGTTTGTGTCCGATAAAACCCACCCGGCGGGCCTCGTCGCCCTGAAAATCGTGCTCGAAAACGGCCGTCCGCAATTCAGGCGGATCTGGCAGTTTCCGGACCCGAAAAGCCAGGAAGCGGTGGATTCTTTCAGAAGCCATCCGAGCTTGCCGGTCATTGCCACATTGGGCAAAAAAGGCGAGCCTTATGTCTGGGTGGTCGACATTGCAAAACCCGGCATGATTTACGGCGTTCGCCTGAAAGACGGCACATTGGCGGCCAAAGGCGCCATGCAGGGAACAGGGCGCCCCCTGTCCGCGCCTGTTATCCACGACAACAAGCTTTATATCGCTTCAACCGATCCGGACACGAGAAAAGCCATGATCGAGGCCTATCGGATCGAGTTGCGTGAATAGACGCCGGCTCAAGTCGCGCGAAGCAGCTGCAGCAACGCTTCCGCGGCGGGCTCCGACGAGGCCGGGTTCTGGCCGGTTACGAGCTTGCCGTCCACTTCAATATGGGGCGCCCAGTCGTCGGCCCTGCCGTAAATGCCGCCCCGCTGCTTCAGGCGGTCTTCCAGCAGGAACGGCACGGCAGACGTCAATCCCACCGCCTCCTCTTCGGTATTGGTAAACCCGGTCACGCGCCTGCCTTTAACCAGATACTCGCCCTCTTTCCCGCGCACATTGATCAGCGCGGCCGGTGCATGGCAGATCGCGGCGACCGGCTTGCCGGCTTGCACGAAGGATTCGATCAGCGCGATGGCATCGCTGTTGTCGGGCATGTCCCACATCGGGCCGTGTCCGCCGGGGAAGAACACGGCATCGAACTCGTCGACGGACACGTCGGCCAGTTTTTTCGTATCGGCAAGCTCAGCCTGCGCGGCGGTGTCTGAGCGGAAGCGCTGCGTGGCCTCGGTCTGGTTTTCGGGCAAGTCGCTTTTCGGGTCGAGCGGCGGCTGACCGCCTTGGGGCGATGCCAGCGTGATCGTCGCGCCGGCATCCTTCAGCCGGTAATAGGGCGCGGCGAACTCCTCCAGCCAGAACCCGGTTTTCTCGCCCGTATCGCCGAGCCGGTCATGGGACGTGAGCACAATCAGAATCTTCATGGTAAACCTCCAGCAGTTGGGGAAGCGATTTTGGAAGCCCGGCGGCACGCCGCCAGCGTCCACATGGGTGAAATCGTTAGACAGGGCCGATAAGCAATAGTCCATCGCTCCGCTTAAATCCATGGGAACTGCCTATAAGGCCTTACATAACTGATGTTACGCGCACAATTGACTCAGGCCCCGGTAGGGGCGGATTCGGCTAAAAATTACCTCCGCTATCCATCCAGGTTCGTGGGAGCGATGCCTACATCGCGATTCAGTATCTCAGTTAAGGAATAGGCATTCATACTGATTGTGTGCCGTATTTGGAAAGCCTATGTTTAATTTGCGGAGCTTGAGTGTCAGCCAGGTCTGTCAAGCCAGGGATCCGAGTGAAACAGCGGCGCGCCGTTGGATAATGCGGATGAAGGCCGAATTTGGCAGAAGGGGACGTGGTCGGCAGGCCGATTACTGCCGAGCCGCAGCGTATCCGGCAACAGGAAGCCGAGAACCGGCGGCCCGGTCTGGAAACGATACCTTAAAAAACAGGGAAAAAGCCTATTTCTGTGTCCGAAAATGCTTGACCACTATCGTCAAAAGACTAAGGAGTATTCGCCATGACAAATTTCAGGCCTAATGATAATCAACTCGAGCCGATGTCCGGATGCCTCAGGCAGACTGAGGTCGAGAATGCCGCATTCGCTCGATGGACGGGAAATCCGCGGCATGATGCGCCGGTTCAACCAACCACACGTATGAACGCGAGCCGTCGGGAGGTTCGATCGGCGGCACCGTTCACGCGGCGCCTTTCGGCGCGAACCTGCTCACTCTTGCTGTTAGGGTTCGCGGCCAGCGGGCTCAGCCTGCCGCCTTCCGTCGCTCAAGCGGCCGATCCCGCCGTCGTCGGCGAATGGGGGCCGGTGCGCACGTTGCCGTGGCGCCCGGTACACTCCATTCTGCTGCCGACCGGCAAGGTTATGTTTTACCCGAACACCGACGATCCGATTCTTTGGGACCCGATCGCGGACACGCTGACGGATCTGCCCTTGTTAGGTTATTCCCCTTTCTGCAGCGGTCATTCGCTCATGGCCGACGGGCGGGTGCTGATCACGAGCGGTTCCGAAACCGATTTGCTAGGTCTGCCTAACGCCAGTATTTACGATCCGGTCGCGAATACCTTCACGGCGTTGCCGGATATGAACGGCGGCCGCTGGTATCCGACGCAGGTGACGCTGGGCAATGGCGACGTGGTGACGATGTCGGGCAATAAGGAAGACGGGACACGGAACACGATTCCTCAAGTCTGGCAGGCAAACAGCAATTCCTGGCGCGATCTTACCGGCGCGGATATGAGTCTCGCGCTTTATCCGGCGGCGTTCCTGGCATCGAACGGCAAGGTGTTTGTGGCGACATCCATGTCGCGCTACCTCGACACGTCCGGCGCCGGTTCATGGACGGATGTGGCCAAGCGCAAGGTGGGGGGACGCGACAATTACGGTTCGGCCGCCATGTACGATGTAGACAAAGTAATCTATACCGGCGGGCATAAACCACCGGTAGCGAGCGCCGAGACGATCGACCTGAGCGCAACTTCACCGGCCTGGAAAAACGTGGCTTCCATGCCGCAGGCGCGTCGCCAGCACAATATAACCATTCTGCCGGATGCGACATTGCTGGTGACCGGCGGCAGCAGCGCCAACGGCACCGACATTAACGACGGTCCCAAACCGGCCATTAATTACAACGTGGCGACAAACAAATGGACCACTTGGTCCATGCCGGTCGAATATCGCGGTTATCATTCCGAAGCCGTACTTTTGCCGGACGCGCGCGTGGCCGTGATCGGAGGCAACAATCATCCGAATCTCGAAATATTTTCTCCGCCCTATCTGTTCAAAGGTCCGCAGCCAGTCATCAGTTCGGCGCCGGCGAACGTGAAATACGGCGAGCCGTTCTTCGTCGGCACGGCGGATGCCGACAGCATCACGACAGTAAATATGCTCCGGCTCTCCGCGGTGACGCATACGAAGAACATGAATCAGCGCATCAACAAGAATCTGGCGTTCTCAAAAACGAGCGGCGGCTTGAATATCACGCCGCCGTCGAGCAGCAACCGTTGTCCGCCCGGAGATTACATGCTGTTCCTCCTGAATGCCGACGGCGTGCCGTCGGAGGCTAAAATTATCCGCATTAACACTACCGTTGCCGGTAATTCAGCCCCGACAACGGCCATTTCCAAGCCGGCCAACGGGTCGACGTTCACCGAAGGCGCTACGATTACCTTTACCGGCACGGCGAACGACAACGAGGACGGCAATCTGACCGCTTCGTTGAACTGGAGTTCGTCCATAAACGGCGCTATCGGCAGCGGCGGCAGTTTCTCGACCTCGGCACTGACGGCCGGTAAGCATACCATCACCGCGTCGGCGACCGACAGCGGCAGCCTCACCGGTTCGTCAGCGATCACCGTGACGGTGAATGCATCGGGCGGCGGCGGTCCTACGCCGGCGCATCAATGGCGCTTTGATGAAACGTCCGGCACGACCGCCGCCGATTCGACCGGCACGAATAACGCCACGCTCGGCAATGTGTCCTGGGTGGCCGGCAAGATCGGCAACGCCGCGGCTTTCAACGGCACAAATGCCTCCGGCGAGGCCGGCAAGATTGATTTTGCAACCGGTAACTTCACTGTGGCCCATTGGGTCAAGGTCACCGGCTTCAAAAGCTTTGCCGGCATATTCAATAACCGTAGCAGCGCCTCCGGAAATATCGGTTTCCATACCCGCACCGATGACACGAATAGCCTCTCGGCGCTGATCGACTTCGGTACGACCAGCAAAAAACTGGCCGTAACCAACGCCGCTACCGGAACCTGGTACCACGTCGCGGTTTCCGTCGACCGGGCCGGCTCGATGAAGCTATATGTCAACGGCGCGCTTTCCGGGCAAGTGGATATTTCCGCCTTCAGCGCCACCAGCCTGACCAATCCGGACAGTGTGCGGCTGGGGCGCGATCAGGGCTCGAACTACTTCAACGGCGTGCTCGACGACCTCCGCCTATACAACAGCGCGCTTTCAGCCGCCGAGATACAGAATCTCTATAACGAATAGGCCTGACTGTGACGCAGGGCGCCGCACGGACTTTGAGACTGCGGCATCTGCGTCGTATTGAAAAACAAGCATTTGCAAGGGATTTAAACAATGAAGAATTTATGGCTTAACCCGTTCATCCTATTGACCAGTATGCTGATATTCTCTGCGCCGGCGGCGTCCAGGGAGCCACCGGAGCCGAAGGATTCGGGAGATCCTCTCATCGCCAAGGGGCGTGAGCTATTTTTCCACGAAACCTTCGATGGCAACGGCCGAACCTGCGGAACCTGCCATCGCGCGGAAAATAACTTGACCCTCGACCCCGAGTTTATCGCCACCCTGCCGGATGATGACCCGCTGTTCGTGGCGGAATATGTGCCGGCATTAATGGAGAATTTCGAAAATCCTAAATTAATGCGTGAATTCGGGCTCATCATGGTGAATGCGGACGGCTTCGATGATCTTCCGAACCAATTCACCATGCGTAGTGTTCCGCATGTGTTCGCGCAAAAATTCTCGATGAACAGTCCCCAGGGACAACCGCACACGGGCTTGGGCTGGTCCGGGGATGGCGCGCCGGGTGATGGCGCGTTGCGTTCATTTGCGACGGGCGCGGTGAGACAGCACTTCACCAAGACCACGCAACGGCGCGAGGGCGTGGATTTTCGCCTGCCGACAGACGAAGAACTGGATGCGCTGGAGGCCTTTCAGCTTTCTCTCGGGCGCCAGGAAGAATTGGTGTTGCCCCTGCCGCTTAAGAGCGAAGTGGCGCTTCAAGGACAAGATATCTTTCAAAACGAAGGCCAGTGTTCGCTCTGTCATGTTAATGCCGGCGCGAATAATGCATTGGACGACAGCGAGGCCGGCAATTTAAATTTCAACACCGGTGTGGAAGACATGCCTGACCAACCCAGGGATCTCAGCGGCGAGTTTTATCCGCCTGACGATGGCGCCGGCACTCCGGGAAACGGCGAGTTCAACACGCCATCGCTGGTGGAGGCCGCCGATACTCCGCCATTCTTCCATAACAACTCAGCCAAGACGCTTGAGGAAGCCGTGGAATTTTATAACACCAGCGCCTTTACCGATTCACCGGCCGCGCAACGGGTAAACTTTGAAAACCTGGACGCGGAGCAGATCATCGCCGTCTCAGCGTTTCTGAGGGTCATTAACGTCTTGCATAACATTCGCGAGGTCAACACGATGCTGGGCGCGGTGTCCCGGAACGAGTACCTGGCCGGGGAGCATCCCAACGATTTGGTCAAGCGCGCGGTGTTTGATATTGACGATGCCCTTAAGGTGCTTTCGGACAGCGCGCTGCATCCCAAGGCGATCACTTTTTTGAAAAAGGCGCGCGGCTTCATCCTGGAGGCCGCAAACAAACCGGCATCCCGGATCAAGCTTGCCAGGAAAGCAATCGCCAATATAAATAATGCCAAGAGGCAACTTATCAAGTAGCCAAAACGGTTGGATTCGCCGCCGCGACCGCATGCAGTCGCGGTTAGCGGGACAATCCGTCACGCGTGATTGAGCCATCCGGCATGTATCACTTTCGTAACCTGTAATGGGCCGATTCTTGGGCGGGAGACTCGGCCCGAAGAGGGGGTTGGCGCTTTCCTTAAGCCCCGTATATCGGCGGGCCGGATATAAGCAGCATTTCATTGCCGCCCCGCTGAAATTCGTAAGAGACGCGCCTGATCTCGACATGCAGGCCTTGGCGCGCAAGCTGTTGCATGACGAAGTCCAGATGGGGGGACCGGGTTCCGGCCAGCGTCAGCAAGGGAAAGACTCTCACCTGGCGGGCTACGCGCAGCATCTCCTGCAGCGCCTGAAGGTGAAATTCGGCCGATAAGTGCTCGCTGTACAGGAACAGGAAGTGTGAACACAGCGCCATGTCGAATTCGCCGCTTGCAAACGGCAGAGACGGTAATTCACCGGTAATATAGCGACCGGCGCTTTTTCCGCTTTCGTAATCCGACAGAAACCCGTCCATCGCGGACATGCGAACGCGCCCGAGTTCCTCAACCGAAGAGATCGTTTCCCAGACAAAATTGTCCTTGTTCTGTCGCGTTTGCGCCATCACGGTTTCATAAGTCGCCAGGATGCGGCTTTTAATTTGCGCGGCGTCATAGGCGTAGATCGGATCGGCTGAAATGACGCGGCCGCCGCGCCGGGTCAATTCCGCATTGAATCCGGCCGGGCCGTCGCCGCAACCGAGAATGCCGAGCTTTAGCTCAGCGTTCGTGAGCGCGAACATACTGATGTATTCATCGTAGGAACGTCCCCACGGTACGATTTGGTCCAGTGTATAACTCATAGGGGCAAGTGGCTTGTCGAAGGTAATCGTTGGCGATTGTAGTCCGCCGGTCGGGTACGATACCACCGGCAGGCGGACTAATTGATAGACCCGGGTGCGGTAAAAAGCCGGATATATGCCGGATGCGACTTTTTACCGCGGAGAAGGGCGCCTTTTAAGGCGTTAAAACTTCCTCTCTTCCGGACAAGGGGCGAACTCGCAGGAAGGCGGCTGGCGGCCTACCCAGGAGCCATCGGGACACTGCATCGCATCCATGGTGCAGTAAATAGTGTCATCGATATTGTCATTCGTGCCGCAGTTTGCAGCGGGTTCAATAGTGTAGAAAGTGCCTTGCTTGGGGCTGATTGAGTGCAATTGTTCGATGAAGGCGTCAAATTCCGCGTCAGCTGTGTTCGAACCGGCTTCGGCGCATATCGATAGATTGCCTTCGACGGGAAGGGGTAAACCGGGACCGGGGCCCTTTACCAGGTATTTTTCGACAGTCTGATTGGCGACGGCATGGCCGATGACCTGGCGAACTGTCTGTACAGCCGCCTCATCAAGTTCACCGCCAATACTGCCGATGGAAATATTAACGGCACGGTTTTCGGCAATGGCCGGGGTGCTAATGGCCAATACTGAGCCGAAAAAAAACAAACAAGCACATTTCTTCATTGTTATTTTCCTTTTTCAAAGATTGAAAAAAACCAACAGGTTGAATGGATCTTGATTGGGCAAGTTGACATAAAGTCAACTCAGTTTGAATGCTAGCAAACGCGAAACAGATGTCAATCACAAAGAACCGGAGCTGAATGTTTGTCTGTCTGTCGCCGCTTGATTCGCGGCTATCGATGCCGCGCTTTTCTAACGTGTTATGTCGGGCGCCATGCATTGTCTGATCCGGATGGGTGATAATTGATGCGCTTTCTGATCAATCCGGCACGGATGCTCCGGCATTTTTCCTGAACAATCGGCTGTAGCAGTCATACGTGAACCGGCTGATGGGCAGCGAAAACACAAAAGGAATCCTGTAGCGGCTGATTAACCGTGCAACCAGCAAAGGCGCCGCTATGCCTATAACACAACCGGCCGCCAGATGAACTGAACCCGAATTGATATTGAAAATATCCATCAGCATGATGCGTGTGCCGCTGCCGGCCAATATATGCATCAGGTATATGGCCATTGACGACGAACCGATCAGCCTGAACCAGGCGGCCGGCTTTTTCGCCAGGTTTTTGGACAGGGCCACTATGAACAATATGGATGCCAGGGCCACCCATAAAGACAATCCGCCTTTATGGACATATGACAGGCCGAGTAACCCATGGAACAGGTATTGAGAGCCAATGAATCCGGTGAAGGCAGCCAGCAACAGGTATTTTGACGCCAGCCAGTCTGATTCGGACCACCTGCGCAGCAATATGCCGAAAACAAAAAACACAAAATTGTTGGTGATGAAATTGAGATGAAATGCTGACGGTATGTCGGTCTGAAAAATATAAGCGCATATGGATGCGGCAAAGACCGGCAGCGCAAGTTTGTCCGGCGCCTTACTGAAAACCAGCGTCGCCAGGGTAAAGATCATGAATAGCGCATAAAGAAACCAGAATTGCGCTCTTGGCTGCCACAACAAGGCAAACACATCCGAATAGCTGATATTGCTATTGGTATAGGAAGACAAATAGGCTTCCAGGGTGCCTTGCAAGATAGACCATAACAGATAGGGATAGACGATCGTATCAACCTTGCTGGCGAATACTCCTGTCGGCCCTCTCTTGTTCAGTGAGCCGCAAAAAAAAAGGCCCGATAGGAAAAAAAATAAAGGCATGTGAAAGCTGTAAATGATGCTATCGGTCAGCCTGTACAGTTTTTCATCGATCTGAATCCCTGCATGGAACACGCCTCTGGCCACATGGCCATACACGAGCAAAAACACGCCAATGGCCTTTGCATAGTCCACCCATGCACTACGTTCACTCATTGAACTCTCCGTTCTTTTTGACTAACGACTATTCAGAAAATGCATATCTTATATGCAGGATCAGGTAATTCAACATTATTATGGCTAAAGCCTAACCAGTGGGCTGGGTTGGCGCTTTTTTTGCGGAAAACCGCCGCTTCGGCATGCCGGACTTTACCCTCTGTCCGGTTTTTATGGCTCATTAAATGCTGATTTGTTGTTTCTGTTTATCAATTGAATTGGCCTGACTCAGGCGCATGTTTTGATAATTCAACACTATTACCGTTAAAGTTTGCTTAAGATAAAAACCTATGACCCTGCCAACCGTAATAAGCGATGTATAAATAGCAGAGAACGGGGATAAAAAAGGCCGGCTGTATGCCGATCCGGTCGGCGAACAGGCCCTGCACAACGGGAATGATGGCGCCGCCGACGATGGCCGCGCATAGAATCCCGGAACCCTGGCCGGTATGTTTCGCCAGGCCGTTGATGGCCAGTGAAAACAGCGTCGGGAACATGATCGAGTTGCACAGTCCCACAGCCAGAATGGCCCACATGGCCACAGGGCCGCTGCCGGCCATGCTTGCCTGCACCAGAACGGCAGCGGCCAGGGCGTTGAAGGTCAGGACTTTGCCGCCATGGATATTGCGCATGACCAGCGCGCCGGCAAAGCGGCCGACCATGGCCCCGCCCCAGTACAGCGAGACATACTTCGCGGCCTCGCGTTCCGCCAGTCCCGAAACGGCAGGCTCAGCCAGATAATTGACCAGGAAACTGCCGATCGAGACTTCCGCGCCGACGTAAACGAAAATGCCGACCGCGCCCAGGACCAGGTGACGGTAATCCCAGGCGCTCTGATAAACAGTCTCATCAGCCGCTTGCTGAACGGGTGATTCGGCGGGCGTTACCTTAGGCAGTCTGATCGCGGCAAAGCAGCCGGCAATCAGGAACAAAACCCCGGCCAGCAGCAGATAAGGCTGTTGCACGACCGCCGCCTGCGCGGCTTGATAAGCGGACAGATCCCCGGCGCTCAACAGCCGGATCTCATCGGCCGTTTTGACGGCCGCGGACAGAATGAACAAGGCGCCGAAATAAGGCGCGATAGTCGTACCCAGGGAATTGAAGGCCTGCGTCATGGTCAAGCGGCTGGAGGCGGTTTCAGGTTTCCCTAAAATGGTCACATAGGGGTTGGCCGCGACCTGCAGCAAGGTGATGCCGGAAGCCAGCACGAAGAAGGCGGTCAGAAACAGCGGATAGGAATGCCGGCCGGCGGCCGGATAAAACAGCAGGCAGCCCAGTCCCGCGATGGCTAGTCCGGTGATAATGCCGCCCTTGAAACCAATCCTCTCGACCAGGTGGCCGCTGGGCACTGAAACCACGAAATAAGCCGTAAAAAAGCAGAACTGGATCAGCATGGCCTGCGAGTAGTTCAGCGTGAACACCGCTTTCAGGTGAGGAATCAGGATATCGTTCAGGCTGGTGATGAAGCCCCAGATGAAAAACAGCGAGGTCAGTATGGCAAGGGTGCCGGAATAGGAATTTTCGGCGTTGTCCGCCGGATTGCCGGATGCCGTTGCGGTAGGGGGTATATCGGCCATGCTTGAATCCTGTCTGTTAATATTTATTGGTTCTGTAAGCTTAAACCAAGCGGGACGGGGTTTGAAACCCCGTCCCGCTGCTGAGTTACTTGTTATGTAAGCGTGTAGGGTACGCATTGCGTACCAGACTGTGAAAGAATTAGTGAAAAGCGTCATAAAAAGCCTTATTCACCACGAAGATCACGAAGGACACGAAGAAAAAATAAAATTAATCAATAACTTAAAGCTTCGTGTGCTTCGTGTCCTTCGTGGTTAAATCTTTTAAATTGAATACTTTCACAGTCTCGTACCTGTTCAGATTTACCGGCTTGCCATGGCGCCGAAAAGATACGCGATGCGTACCCTACACTTAAATTACTCCGTTACAGAAAAGCCGGCCGTTTCTTGGCCGACCATCACCTTAAACTCGCCGGGCTCGATGATGCGCTTCATGTCGATGCCGATGAACGACAGGTCGCGCGGCGTCAGGGTAAAACTCAACGGCTGCTCCTGTCCCGGTTCCAGCTCGACTTTCTTGAACGCTTTCAGCTGTCTGGCGGGCCGCGTCACGGAGGCCGCAACGTCGTTCAGGTACAGCAGCACGGTCTCCTTGCCTTTCTGCGCGCCGGTGTTTTTGACGCTGACACGGACGGTGACGTTTTCGCCCATTTTAATCTGCGCCTTGTCCACGCTCAGACCGCGGGTCTCGAACGTCGTATAGCTCATGCCATGCCCGAACGGATAGAGCGGTTTGTAAGCGTTGCCATCGTACGATTCCATCGGCTTGTGGTCGTACGGCACGATATCGTTGGTGTTTCTCGGATAGCTGATGGGCAGCTTGCCGTCGGGGTTGTAGTCGCCATAGACGATGTCGGCGATGGCTTCGCCGCCTTCCATGCCCGGCAGAAAGCCCAGGATCACGCCGGGCACTTTGTCGGCGATGGCCGTGATGATGCGCGGGCGGCCGCCCAGCATCAGCAGGATGACCGGCTTGCCGGTCGCGATCACGGCATTCGCCAGATCGATCTGCGTCTGGTCGAGCATCAATGACTCGATATTACCCAGGGTTTCCGTATACGGCTTTTCGCCCAGGGCCAGCAGGACATAATCATGATTCCCGGCCTCGGCGACGACTTTATCGATGTCGATCGGATCGGCAAACGACTGGCCGCCGACATAGGTCACCTTGCCGGCCGATTTTTTCCGCAGGGCTTCGAAGACGGTCGGTTTGTCCTGCGGATACAGGCTCTCGTTGTCGCCCTGCCAGGTAATGGTCCAGCCGCCGTTCATGACGCTGAGCAGGTTGGCGGTCGGCCCCGTCACCAGAATCCTGGCGTCCTTTTTCAAGGGCAGGATGTGGTGGTCGTTTTTGGCCAGAATGATGGATTCGCGCGCGGCCTGACGGTTCGTCTCCACGGCATCGGGAGTGGCGAAATGGCCCTCGACGGGCGGCACCGGCCTGTCTGTATCGAACAGTCCGGCCTGGAACTTGACGGTCAGGATTCTGGACACGGCCTCGTCGATGCGCGACATCGGCACTTCGCCCGACCGGGCCAGTTCGATCAGCAGGTCATAGAAGGAAAAATCGAACGGCACCATGCTCATGTCCACGCCGGCCATGACCGCGATCCTGACCGCTTCTTTCGGCGAGGCGGCCAGTCTGTCGCGCGTATAAAGGCGCTTGATGTCTTCCCAGTCGGAGACGGTGAAGCCCTTGAAGCCCAGTTCGCCGCGCAATATCGTGGTCAGATACTGATAGTTGGCATGGCCAGGAATGCCGTCGACTTCGGCCGAGTTGACCATGATCGTCGGCGATCCGGCTTGCACGCCGGCCTCGAAGGGCGGCAGGAAGTACTCGCGCAGCATGCGCTCGCCGATCCAGGCCGGTGTCCGGTCCTTGCCGTTGATCGGAAAGCTGTAGCCGACATAATGCTTCAGGCAAGTCAGCGCTTTGTCCGGCGCCGAGAAATCATCGCCCTGATGACCTTTGATATAGGCGGCGCCCATGACCGATGACAGATGCACGTCCTCGCCATAGGTTTCCCAAAGGCGCGGCCAGAGCGGCTGCCGGCCAATATCCATGACCGGCGCGAAATTCCACGGCAGGCCCGACGCGCGCACTTCGCGGGCCGTGATCTCGCCTTCCTTAAAGCTCAATTCCGGATTGAAAGTCGCGGCCATGCTGATGGCCTGCGGAAACAGCACGGCGCCCTGCGTGTAAGTCGCGCCGTGGATCGCGTCGATGCCGTAAATGACCGGAATTTTCAGGCGCGTTCTCGATGACGTCTCCTGTATCGCGGCCGTTATCTTCCGCCAGGTCTCAATCGGGGCCGCCCGATTATTGGGCGAGAGAGGCGCGTTCAGGATGGAACCGACATGGCGGTTGATCACGGCCTCCTCCAGCCTGGCCCGGTCGACCGGCGGCTCGGCGTTTTGAGCCTCCGGCGTGCTGACGACGCTGAAATCGACCTGGGTCATCTGCCCGACTTTTTCTTCCAGCGTCATTTCCGACAGCAGTTGTTTCACGCTAGCTTCCACGGCTTCGTTTCCGGCTTGTGCAGTCACGGTCCACTCCAACAGACTAAACAGGGACAGGATTAAAATAATACGTTTTGCTTTCAACTTTTTTCTTCGCCAGTTCAATTGCTCAAGCCGGGCTTCGCGGACCGTGGCTCACTTTGGGAACGAATGCCGTAAGGACGGCATTCAAGGTCAGTAAAAAATCAGACAGTACACTCATGGCCCTAGTTTAATAGATATCGCGCATGCGCGGTTTATTCCGTTTGTCGCTATGCTCCGCCGCTACAAAAAAATCCGACCTGTCACAGGTAAATTCCGATCAGGCAGGTGAGGACATTGTCTCGCAAGCTCGTCTATCTCCTAATAATGCGAGATTAAAACGCATCTTTAATAATACTAATAATAAGGTGAGCACATGATAGACACTGCGAAAAATGCCGATGGAGCGTCGGCCATGCGGAAACGCGGGCATTTACCGGCCGGCACACCGGCGACCAATCCGTGTCGCCTGTCCGGAAAGCGAGCGGCGGGCTTGGCCTTGATCCTGACGCTGTGCCATGCGGCGCCGGGTCAGTCCGGGGAGAACAGCAAACCTGAGGTGTTCCGCTTCGACATTCCGGCCGAGGACATGGCGGCCGCGCTGGAGGCATTTTCGGAAACCACTGACATTCAACTGAGCTATCCGTCCGTTCTGGTCAGGGATTCCAAATCCAAGGCGTTGTCAGGCATTTATACGCCCGAGCAGGCGCTGGCGAAGCTGCTGGCCGATTCCGACATCACTTACCGGTTTGCCGACGACCAGGTCATCGCCCTGGCCGGCTCGAAAAACAAGGGCATGAGCACCGAAAGCCTGCTGGCCCGGGCGCCGAAAGAAAATTACCCGGCCGATCCGGCGCCTGAAAAACCTTATACCGGGTCGGTGGAGCAGGAGGATATGACAGTAAGGGGCAATAGTTTCGGCCCTTATATCAAGTCCGAATCAACGGCGGGCTCAAAAATTCCAATCGAAACGACCCGCATCCCCCAAAGCATACAGGTCATCACCGGCGAGGCGCTCAGGGACCAGGGCGCGCTCAGTATCGGCAATATCCTGAAACAGGTGCCTTCGGCCACGGTGATCGGAACGCGGTACAGCCGGTTTCCCAAAATAAGCATTCGCGGATTCAAAGCCGACCAGAACCGCAATGGAATAAGGCAGATTTTTGGCGGAGACGTCGATTGGTCCGCGCTGAGCCATATCGAGAATGTGGAAGTATTGAAAGGACCGGGCAGCACCGTGTACGGGCAGCAAACCAATGACGGCGGCGGGGTGATCAACGTCATCACCAAGCGGCCGTTCGACGAATTTGCCTCCGAGTTCAGTTTCACCCGAGGCGGATATGATGAATTCGACGGCGATATCACCAGCGGACAATGGGATATTAACGGCCCTTTATTGGCGGATGGCGCGTTGAAAGCGCGCTTTACCGGGGAAATTGAAGGTTCCGAAAGCTTCATCAACTACCAGAAACTGGACAGGGAAAATTTCGGCCTGACGCTCGCCTGGGATGACGGCGGTCCGGTGCGCGGCTTCATCAATGCCGAATATCAGCATCGCAGCACGGTGCCGAATCCCGGATTGCCGGTATTCGGCACCGTGCGCGGTAGCGGTTTCGGAAACATATCCCGCGACACGTATCTGGGCGAGCCTGGTTTCGATAAGCTTGAAATCGAAACACCTTTGGTTCAGGCCTGGCTGGACATTGATGTGGGGGAAAACTGGAAAATATCGCCGCGCTTTCAATATGACGAATTCAATGGCGACCAGGATCAGGTATTCCTTGGCCCGACAACGCTCGATGCCGCAACCGGGCGTATCAATGTAGCGCGCACGGGCAGAACCGGTTTCAAGGAAAGGGATAGAGCCTACATCGGGCAAATCGACATTACCGGTACCGTGGAAACAGGCTTCCTGATCCATCAGATTTTCCTGGGCGGTGATTACACCAAGTCGCATTTCGGAACGAGTTCGGTGAATCTGGCCGGCGTACCCGCCATTGATGCCCTCAATCCCGTTTATCTGGCTGCACAACCTGCGGCAGGGCCGGTACGGATCGGCAGTCACGGTACTTCGGAACTGGGCTCGTTTGCGTTTCAGGATATCATTTCGATCACTCCGGAATTTGACTTGACGGGAGGCGTGCGCCAATCCACCTACAGCGCAAAACGACTCAATATCGCCAACGGCGTAACGTCGGAAATAGATACGGACAACACGTCCTATCAGGTCGGAGGCACTTTTCACGCCACCGATTCCATCCACTTTTTCGCGGGATACGGCGAGGGATTTTCGCCTATCCCTGCGATTGCGATGGCCAACGGCGCCTCGCTTGAACCGGGCGAATCTGAACAAGTGGAAGCCGGCGTCAAGATTAACTTTCCTTCTGGGCTGAGCGGAACGGCCTCGTTTTTTGACATTACGCGCAGCAACGTGACTACGCCGGACAGAAGAAATCCGGGCTTTCAGGTGGCAACCGGTGAAATTCAATCCCGGGGCGCGGAGGTGGAGTTGGCTTATCAAGTGACTGAACAATGGTACATCCAGGGCGGCTATGCCTTCATCGATGCGGAAATCACCCAAAGCAATGCGAACGATGTCGGCAACCGGCCGGAAAAAATTCCGGAGCACCAGGCCAATATCTGGACTCATTACAGATTCGACAGCGGCGTCCTGAAAAACCTGACCCTGTCCGCAGGCGCCAATTATGTCGGCAATCGCCCGTTCGACAATGCCAATACCGCTGTGCTTCCCAACTATACGACGCTGGACCTGGCCAGTTCCTATACCTGGAGAAATGTAAAGCTGGAACTGTTCGCGAACAATGTGCTGGACAAGCGCTATTTCGTCTCGGCCGATTTTGGCCCGGCCGTGTTCCCAGGCGACCCGAGAACCATTTTCGGCCGGGTGTCATTGAAGTTTTAGCCGTATAGCCCGAGAAGCATGCTTTTCTCAATCTGACCCTCTTCCGATGGGAAAGCCGGTTATGGCCGGCTGTCGCGAGCCGTGGCTCGCGCAAAACAGCAGGAAAAAAACATGAAGTACAATACCGATCATTTACCCGATTGCCATGCGCCGGGCGTGCCGGAATCGAATAACGCACGTTTGGCCCGGCTCAAGGCCCGACGCAAGCTCTGGCTGGACGTGCATCTTTACCTCGGCCTGTCGGCCGGATTTATCCTGGCCATCGTCGGCCTGACCGGCAGCATCCTGGTTTTTTATCAGGAAATGCAGGAGGTCGTGAATCCTGAACTGGCGCTCGTATCCGCACCGCCGGAAGGCGTTGCCGCTTACCGTTCACTGGATGAAATCATCGCGGCGGCCGACAGCGTCAGGCCTGAAGGCAGCCGAATAAAAAATGTTTACTATCCGCGTCATCAGGAAGCCGCTTTCAAGCTGCTTTACTATGTCCAAGCGCCCGGGCAGTCGGATCACGGCGACGGCTATTATATTTTCGTCGATCCCTATACCGCGCATGCTCAAGGCATGCAGCTCTGGCATCCCAAGGGACGTTACTGGGGCCGGCCTTTGGTCAGCTTTATCATGCAGTTGCACTGGTGCCTGCTGCTGGGCAAAAACGGCGGCGTTATTGTCGGCATTCTGGCGGTGTTGTCGATTATTTCAGTCTTGACCGGCCTGATCGTCTGGTGGCCGCTGACCGGCAAATTCAGGCAGGCCTTAACGTTTAAACAGCATGCGGGTGCGGTGCGCTTTAATTTCGATCTGCATAAAACCGTCGGCTTTTATTCGACTATTGTGCTATTGGCCGTACTGTTCTCGGGCGTTTATTTTAACTTGCCGGCGCAAGTGAATACGCTCGTCGAATTGTTTTCACCACTGGAGCGGCCCAATGCCTGGACGGGCATAGACGAGGCGGATTACCGGTCGACTGTTCGGCACGATGGAAAACCGCTCGATTACGCGCAAATCGAAGACTCGGTCCATCGACACTACCCTTTGGGCAAGCTCTGGAAGCTAAATGCGCCGCAGCATGAGCAGGATGTTTATAAAATTTGGAAAAAGGATGTCAGCGAGATTAGCCCCTTTATCGGTTATCGCGAATTAATTGTCGACCAATACAGCGGTGAAATTCTGAAAGTTTACGATTCGGGCTCCGGCAGTGCCGGCGATATTTTGCTGGACTGGCAATGGCCGATGCACAGCGGTCATGCGTTCGGCTGGCCGGGACGTATTCTGGTGCTGCTCTCGGGGCTGGCATGTCCTGTGCTGTTCGGCACAGGCGTCATCCGCTGGCTACAGAAACGCAAGGCGAAAAGCCATCGCGGCCCGTTGTCGAAACTGCGGCAGGGCGATAAGATGCTGAGGCGCTAAAGCGCATCGTTCGAGCCCGTGGCTCTTGGCAAATGATAAAGAATAGAGGTGCGGGCTGGATCGGCGCGTTAGCGAAAACCCAGCCTATTATCCAAATAAGGAGTCCGTCGATTGGCTGATAAAGACATTGATCTATGGTTTGAAGCACTGGCCGCTACCGAGGATACCTATCAACGGTACTGGGCATTGCTGGATAAAGAAGAGCAGGCCAAAGCCCTGCGCTTTGTCCAGGAACAGCACCGCGCCCGCTACGTCATCAGCCACGGCAAAGTCAGGACGATACTGGCGCGCTACATCGACAAGCCGCCGGAAACCCTATGCTTTGCGCAGGAAGTCGCTGGCAAACCCTATCTGGTTGTCGATGGCCGCCCGCATGAGGTCAAATTCAACCTGTCGCATTCCGGCGACAGAATGATGCTGGCGGTGAGCCGCCACGAGCCTGTCGGGGTGGATATCGAAGTCTGGCTCGACGGCTTCGATTGCGCCGCCGTTGCCGAGGAATGCTTTACCGAAACCGAGAAGGCGTTCTGGCAGGCCTTGCCGGCGCATGAAAAAGCCGATGCGTTTTACCGGTTCTGGACCCGCAAGGAAAGCTTTGTGAAGGCGATCGGCGCGGGCATTTCGCTAGACGTCTCGCAAGTCGTGACTTCGGTGGACGGCGCTTCCCGATTCATATCGCTGCCCGCGCGCTACGGCGCGGCCGGCCAATGGCGCCTGGTGGATCTGGACCTGGGGCCGGGCCTCAGCGGTGCCTTGACAGTCAGGGCCGGCGGCATGGAGCGCCTTTGCTTCAGGCGCCTTTGACGTTGCGATGCTCCGTATTTACGGCTCTTTCAGAGCCGCCCGCTCAGGTTCGGCCATTGAACAATAGCTTGGTTTCAAATGCGGGCAACCGGTGTGGGAGCGATGCTTTTATGCCCTTTAGGGTACACATCGCGATTAAAAAAAGCCCAGCAAGTCGCGATGTGGGCATCGCTCCCACGGAAACGGCCTTAACCTGAAGGGATATCGGAGGCTGTTTTTAGCCGAATGCTCAATACCTGAAACAATGGCCCGCGTATATCCGTTAAAAAAAACTGTGTTATATGCCGCACTTTATAGGCCATATGACACAGTGTTTTTGCAGGCTCTAACTGGAGAGATGAGCGGGAAGCCTTTCCCTTTAAAGGGTAGCGATAAGTGGCATCATATTTGCTGTAAGGATTAAGGGGAGCCTTCCCTTCCTTATTTTCAATAACAGCACCCTTAATCAAAGGATTGTATTTGTTGATGAGTCTATTGCCCGAGCAGAGTTTGTCATCTTTTTTTCTACTGCATCAAAAGGATTTGATGCAATTTTTGACTTATAAAGTACAGTGCGCCGAAACGGCAACGGATTTAAGTCAGGAGACTTATTTGCGCCTTGTTCAGCATCGTCAAGTGGATACGATCGAAAATTTGCGTGCCTATTTGTTTCGGATTGCCAATAATCTTGCCCTTGACCATCTTCGCAGCCGGACCCGTCAGCTGCAGCGCGAAGCCGGGCCGGTTACGGACGATTTGGTCTGCCAGGCACCGGAGCCGGATGCGGCGCTGGCCGGCCGCCAGCAACTGGAGATGCTTGAACGGATTATTTACGATCTGCCGCCGAAATGCCGCGAGGTTTTTTTGATGTGCCGCGTGGAAGGCAAAAGCTATGCCGAGATCGGCGATGCGCTGTCCATTTCTCCCCGTACCGTGGAAAGCCATATGCGCAAGGCCCTGGAGCAGATTCGCCAACAGTTTGATTGAGCAGTTTCGAATCACGACGCAAAAATAATGCGCGTCTTGTAAGGGCAAACAGGGTTGTCGAACGTCTTACTAAAAAGCCTTTCCTGTTCATTGGATACCCTGTCGTACTACAATATTCGGCCATGCCCATCAAGAAACCTTCCTCATCGCAGCCATCCGATTCCGAGCTGGCGTCCGTCTGGTTTGCGCGCCTGCAGGCGGGTGACGTGAGCGAGGAGGAAGTGGCCCGGTTCAAAGCCTGGTATCAGGCCAGCCAGGAACATGCCAGGGCTTATGACCGAATGCGGGTGCTCTGGGCCATGCTGGAAGCGCCCGCTCAACGGGTGCAGGCAAAAGTCGAGGCCGAGCAGGCACAGGCAGCGCCGTTGTCCATGGCCGGCAAACGGCCTTATTCCCGGCGCTTCCTGGCCGCCTCCGCGCTGGTTCTGGCCGTTGCCGTGCCGCTGAGCCATCAATTCCCGATCCTCTACCAGAACTGGCAAAGCGACTACCACACGGCGCCGGGCGAGCGCTTAACCGTTGCGCTCGATGACGGCTCACGGATCACCCTGAATACCGATACCGCGCTGAGCGTGGAATTCTCGGCCGATCAGCGGCGCATCAGACTGTTGCGCGGCGAGGGTTATTTCGATGTGGCGCCGAATAAAAGCCGACCGTTTATCGTGGCCAGCGGCACTGCCCGCGCCCGCGCGGTCGGCACGGCCTTCAGCGTCAGGAACTCCGGCGACGCCCTGCGCGTGGCCGTCAGCGAAGGCACGGTGGAAGTGTCGGCCGGCAACAGCGATGAAGCCGTGCGGGTGTATCTGAATCAGCAGGTTGCTTATCGACAGGGCCGGCTCGGGCCGGTCATGTCCGCCGACATGCTCGAGGCGCTCGCCTGGCAGCGCGGCCAGCTGATTTTCAACCGCCAGCCGCTGCCGGAGGTGATCGATGAAGTCAACCGCTACCGGCGCGGCCGGATCCTGCTGCTCAATCCCGCGCTGAAAGGGCATATCGTCAGCGGCGTGTTCGATACCACGGACCCGAACGCCGCGCTGGACGGAATCAAGGCCACGTTGAAGATAAGATCCCTGAGACTGTCCGAACGTCTGGTATTGCTTTATTAACGCGCGCCTATCCCATAGCGCTCATGGCGGGCAAAAGCGCCGCATAAAGCGTCTACTACTGATGCTCATTCTGTCTGTAAGGTCATTCCGACATTTTTTTTCCCGCGACTAAGGGTAAACCTCAGCTGCTTCGTCTTTTGTCCTGAAGGTTAACGTTTTAGGACAATGAGAAACACAGCATGAAATTATCGAAAAGCCGCAAACAAGGACAACAAATGCTCAAAACAGCCGGGGTTCTGGCTGTTCTGCTTGCCACGGGACAAAACGGCCATGCCGCCGATACCGGCAAATCGGTGCCATTCAATATTCCGGCGCAATCCTTATCGGGGGCATTGACCCGGTTTGCCGCCGACACGCGGCTGCAAGTGTTGTATGACAGTGACATCGCCGAAAGTCTGGAGGCTCCCGCGCTGAACGGCACTTATACGCCGGAGGAAGCGCTGGAACAACTGCTTCAGGGCACCGGGCTCAATTACCGGTACAGCAATGACAACACCATCACGCTGGAAATGACCCGCGGCAGCCTGACCGCCGAAAACCTGCTGGCCCAGGCGCCGAAAGAGAACTACCCGGCCGAGCCGGTATCCGAAAAGCCCTATGCCGGCCCGGTCGAGCAGGAGGATATGACCGTGCAGGGCGTGGCGATGTCGGGGTACAACGCGGTGAATGCCAGTACCGCGACCCGGACCGACACACCGATATTAGAGACGCCGATGTCCATCCAGGTCATCCCGCGCGCGGTAATAGATGACCAGCAAAACATTACCGTGGAAGAAAGTTTACGCAACGTGAGCGGCGTGGTTCCGCGCCTTTCGGCCATCACGCCCAATTTTGAGCCGACCCTGATTCGCGGGTTTGCGGCGCGGCAGTTTATCGACGGCTTCAACCAATATTTAAATTCCGGAGACCAGAGCAGTATGGTCAATATCGAGCGGGTTGAAGTATTGAAAGGCGCCAACGCGGTGCTTTACGGCGGCGGCAACGGCTCCCCGGTGGGCGGGATGATCAATCTGGTTTCCAAGATGCCGCAAAAAGAGGCGTTTTATGAGATAGGGGTTAAGGCCGGGCTGTATGACTTTGCCCAGCCGTTCGTGGACTTGAACCAGCCGATCAACGACAACATCCTGTTTCGTTTCACGGGCGAATACACGAACAGCGCCAGCAATATCGACGTGCTCGACACGGACCGGTTCAATGTCAATCCTACCCTGACCTTCACTAACAACGACGATACCACGTTCACCTTGCAAGGCAAGTTTTCACGATGGGAGCAGCAGGACTACCAGGGCTTGCCGGCGGTCGGCACTGTTGCTGGCAATTTCAGGATCCGGCCGGAACTGTTCATCGGTCCGGATGATATCGCAAAAAGCAATTCGGAATTTTACGGCGTCTGGGCTACGCTGGATCACCAGTTGAACGATATCTGGTCATTTACCGCTAAAGGACGCTATTCCCATTCCAAATTCGATACCCTGGCGCAGAACCTGCTCGGCAGCGGTTTTAGCTTTGGCGCCGACCAGCCGCTCATTGCCCCGTCAACCTGGGGACTGATCAATAGCGAATTGGGTCAAGAGCAGGAAGAAAAGAGCGTACAGGTTTATGCCACGGCCAAATTCGACCTGGGGCCGACCAGGAATACCGTGTTGTTCGGCGCCGATTTCAGCGAGTTGGATGACGACGGTTTCATGGACTTCAATTTTTTCCCCGTCGACTTTGTCGACTTGAGCAATCCGGCCTTTCGGGTTCCGTACAGCACTCCGGGCACGCGTGAGCAGACTCAATTCACCAGAAACACGACTTACGGCGGCTATATCCAGCTGCAAAGCACGATCTATGACCGCCTGCACCTGTTGGCGAGCGTGCGCCGCGGCAATGTCGTGACAGATTTCGTCAATACCATGAACGGGACAAGCTTCAAATCGGATACCGGCCGTTTCCTGCCCAATGTCGGCGCGCTGTTTGACATCACCGATGAATTTTCGCTATTTGTCGACTACAGCGAAGGCATGCGCGGTCAAGGCGGGGCCAACTATGCCTCGACACCCAAACCTGAACTCTCCAAGCAGATCGAAGCCGGTGTAAAGTTTAATGTTGCCGAACAGCTGACGGGCCAGCTTGCGGTCTATCAGATTGAGCGGGAAAACGTCAGGGTCACGGATTTCACCGATGCTCAATTCCGGTCGGTCACCAAAGGGCAGCAGCGCTCGACAGGTATCGAGACGGATATGACCTGGCAGGTCACCGAAGGTTTGAGTCTGTTGGGCAATTACGCCTTTACCGAGGCGGAATTCACCGATGATCTGGCAGGCGTGCCTGACGGCAACCATTTGCCGGGTGTGCCGAAGCATTCCGGTCGTTTCTGGGCCAATTACGCCTTCCAGGACGCAATGTTGAAGGGATGGAGCACGGGCGCGGGCATCTATGCGCAATCGAGCACCTATCTGGCCAAAGACAATCTGTACAAAAGCGAAAGCTTTTACACCATAGACGCAGACATCGCTTATCGAACAAAAGGTTACAAGCTTGGCATATCGGTCAAGAACCTGACCGACAACGAGTATTTTCAACGGCTGAATTACTTCGACACGCGGGTGATGCCTTCTCAGGGCACCACCGTCTATTTCAGCGGCTCGGTGATCTTTTGACGGCTTTGGCAATAGGTGATGGCGCTTACCGGCGCCATCAAGGCTTACATTAATACTACAGTTATCATCAGGACTATTTTATGGATCGTCGACAATTTACCAAGCTGGCATTATTTGGCGCTTTCCTCGCCCCCTTGGGAAACAGCGTTAAAGCCGCCGAAAGCGCTGCGCAGAGAAAAATCCAGGCCAAAACGGATTCTCTGCAGGCGCATAAGGCTTTGATGAGCGCTCCGGGCGTGAAAATGATGGGCAATGAAAAAATTGCCATGCTGCTGTATCCTGGATTTTATGCGCCGGATCTGATTAATCCGCAGTTTTTATTTCATGCCATGATGGGCGCCGAAGTGTGCCTGATTTCCCCGACCGACGACTTGACGCCGGTGGATTGCGGCGGTTTTTCAGTCGTGCCCACGCACAGGCTGAGCGAATGCCCGGCCAAGCCGGATATTCTCTTTGTTCCCGGCGGCGCGGAAGGGACGCTGGAGGCCATGAGAAACAAGCCGTTTATCGACTTTATTAAAACCAGGGCGGCTGATGCCCGATATATCGCCAGTGTCTGTACCGGCAGTTTACTGCTCGGCAAGGCCGGCCTGCTGGCAGGCAAAAAGGCCACCTCGCACTGGTCGACGCTGGACTTGTTGAAAAAGTTCGGCGCGACGCCCGTGAAAGAACGCGTGGTCTGGGACGGCAATCTGGTGACGGGCGGCGGCGTCACGGCCGGAATTGATCTGGGCCTGGAAATTGTCGCCGCCTTGCGCGGCAAGGACTATGCGCAAGCCATTCAGCTGCAGGCTGAATACGATCCCGCGCCCCCATATAACTCTGGCTCACCCGAAAAGGCGCCGGCATTTGTTCGGGACAATGTCAGGGGAATGTTTGCGCCGCTGGTGCTGGATATGGAACTGGAGATTTAGGATTGGTTTCAAAATAACACCTCGATGCCAATTTTATGATCCCCGTGGGAGCGATGCCTTCATCGCGACTAAAGGCCCCCAATCGCGATGAGGGCATCGCTCCCACAAAGCTCCCACAAACGCTGATCCGGATTTACAACAAGGCGATTATTGATTGTCAAATCCTTAACCGAATGGCAGTGGCCCGGTAGGGTACGCCTTTAATTTTTCAGGCTGGCCTGTCAATAACCAAACTCAATTTTCACAACAGCCGTTGCTTTCAAATAACGGCTGATTGCTATAGGTGTCTATTCCGGCAGCAATGTTTTCATCTGCTTGCGGCAGTGCAGCAGGCCTTTCATGATGTGCTTTTCGACGCCGCTTTCGGATATGCCCAGTTCCCTGGCTATGTCGCGATAGCTCATGCCGTGGAGGTTGTGCATGATGAAAACCTGACGGCAGCGGGGCGGCAATTCGTTTATGATCCGCCTTAAAATCCGCTGTCTCTGCTCTTCCGATGCCAGTTGCTCGGCCGATGGCGATTCGCTGGCCGGAACCAGGGTCGGATCCAGGGATTGCGCATGGTTTTCCGTCACCTTTCTATGCTTCAGGTGGTCGAGTGCCAGATTATGGGCGATGCGGAACAGCAGGCTGCGGGGGTGTTCGATCTTTTGCCTTTCCGCTTCGCGCGACAATTTAATGTAGCTTTCCTGAACAATATCCGCGGCAATGTCCCGACAATGCAGTAGGCCGAAGACATGATAGATCAGCTCGTTTTGATGTTGCTGGTACAGGGCTTCTAGGTTCAATTTCTCTTCCTTGGATGTCTGATAGCGTACGTAATGAAGATCGCCCGGGAAACATGAGCGTTTAGCGATGCGCGAATACAAATCCGCGCCTGAGTTAAAAAGCATTTTTTATGCCTGAAATGACAATAACATTATAAATATTAAGGTATTAGCGCCGTCAGGCTATTAGCTTCAAGACGGCATGCGATTTTTGATGTTGTTTTTATCGGGCGAAAATGCCATCCGGCAAGGCATACGCCTGTTTAGCGCTAAGGTATTTCCCTTGTTGGGATGTGTTAAATGACATAGTTCAATTAAAGCGGCCAACCCGTCGGTTTCGGTCTTCCCATGCGTTCTTCGAACCGTCATTTCACAGGTGAGGGGAATCGGGCGCTCACGCGTCTATTTATGAACTGATGTTACGCATTAGTTGAATTGAGACAGATTTACTAAAGTACCTCCCGCGCGGCGGTTATTTGAATTCAACGGTAGGGTCGAATTGACTTGTGCCCTTTAGGGTATTCGGCCCGAAACGCTTGCTGTTCAGTCTAGTGCGAATAAATTCGCACCTACGCATGCATGACCCTTCAGACGATAAGGTCACTGTCAGTTGAATAAAGCAGGACTTACGCCAGCCTGTGGGGGCGACTTCAGTCGCCCATTCAGATAAAAGGCGACTGAAGTCGCCTCCACAGGTTTTGAATCCGCTTGTTTCGGCGGATGAACAGGCAAACTGCGTAAGTCCTATAAAGACCGGTTTGACAATCTATCGCCAGCGCGGCAGGCAGGATAAAAAACGGCCCATCGTAACATCAGTTATAAAAAGCACTGCATATTGCCTGAATCGACAAAGCGGTCAATTTCGCCTGAAAATCTTGAAAAGGCTCTGCCCCGGCATGTTCAGGCAAAGGCAGGCTCTTTGGATCAATCTATTGCTATCTAACGATAAGTTTGATTCGATGCCTTTCCCAGTCCGGCGGCCCATAAAACCGGTGCGCCGGTTCGGAAGGAACAATACAGCATGGCCTGTACAGGCGGAACATGGCCGCGTTTCGAAAAATGGTTCGGAATTACAAGGCTTTATCCCAGTCTATAAGCTGATTGACATTACCCAAGCCCTATGAAAACAAAGAGCCCGAAATTTTATAGGCTTGCCCCTTCGAGGGCTTTATGATAATTCCAGAATAATCAAGAAGGGCACAAAATCCGGAACATCCATGCAACGAATTCGAAAACTATTCCTTTATACCCTGTTCACTCTCCTCGGTCTAAGCGTTCTCATCGCCGGCGCGGGCCTGCTGTTTCTGCAACAATCGCTGCCGCCGCAGGACGGCGAATTCATGGTGAGAGGACTGTCCGCGCCTGTCACGATCACATCCGACCGGCACGGCATTCCCGTGATCAAGGCCGGCGACCGTGCCGATGCCCTGCGCGCGCTCGGCTATGTCACGGCGCGCGACCGCCTGTTCCAGATGGATCTGATGCGCCGCAAGAATGCTGGCCGGCTGGCCGAGCTCTTCGGGCAAGTCGCCGTCGATAACGACATCAGAGCCAGAACCTACGGCTTTTCGCGCGTCGCGAAAGCGGTCGTGGCGAAACTGCCGCCTGAGCACCGGCGCTATCTCGAGGCTTACGCCGAAGGCATCAACAGCTATATCGACAACGCCCAGGCCCTGCCTTTCGAATTCACGGCCCTGGCGTACCGCCCCGAACGCTGGAAACCGGAAGACAGCCTGCTTGTGGTTTTGGGCATGTTCGATAACCTCACGGCTTGGGCGGAGCGCGAGGAGCGCATGCTGACGGTCATGGAGAAAAGCCTGCCGGCCGATGTCGTGTCGTTCCTGACGCCGGATACCGACCGGTTCACCGACAGCCTGTATGGCGACGCCAAGCCTTACCGGCCGGTAAGGCCGATTCCGGCGGCCTCGCTGGAAACCATGCTGGCCCGGCATGCGCCGGATGCGGTGAGGCTGGCCGAAGTCGTGCAACTGCGGGACCTCATGGCCGGCTCCAATGCCTGGGCCGTCAGCGGCGCGAAAACGTCTGACGGGCGCGCCATCCTGGCCAACGACATGCATCTGGGCATTTCGGTGCCCAATATCTGGTATCGGGCGGAACTGGAGGACGGAGCCGGCCGCACGGCGGGCGTGACCTTGCCCGGTACGCCCGTGTTCATCGCCGGCAGCAACGGCCGCCTGGCCTGGGGCGCCACCAACTTGACCGGCGATTTCCTGGACCTGGTGACGTTGGAGATCAATCCGGATAATCCCGATCAGTACCGCGTCGGCGATAAATGGCAACACTTCGAACAAACCCTCGAAAGCATCCGCGTTAAGGATAACGAGCCCGTGCAGATTACTGTCCAGCGCAGCATCTGGGGGCCGGTGGCCCTGGAGCCGTTGCTGGACAAACCGGTGGCCGTGCACTGGAGCGCGCTCGATGACAATGCCGTCAATCTCGAGCTGCTGGACCTGGGCCAGGCTGAAACGCTGGAGCAGGCCATGGCGGTGGTCAACCGCACCGGCGGCCCGCAGCTGAACTTCCTGCTGGCCGATAACCAGGGCCGTATCGGCTGGACGGTCATGGGCCAGATTCCCAGACGCGTCGGTTTCGACGGTTCGGTCAGCCGCTCCTGGGCCGACGGTTCGGCCGGCTGGGATGGTTACGTCGAGGCGGAGCAGTTGCCGCGCGAGATCGATCCGCCCTCGGGCTGGCTGGTATCGGCCAATGACCGGCGCATCGGCAAAGAATACCCGCACGTGATCGGGCGCCAGTTCGCCAGCGGCTACCGGGCCTACCGCATCACCCAGCGGCTGGGACAGATGCCGAGCATCAACGAGTGGTCGCTGTTCGCGTTGCAGCTCGATACCGGCAACGAATTCTATGATTTTTATCAGCAGCTGGCGTTGAGCGCGCTGTCGACCGGGAATGCCGAGCAGCAACCGGAACTGCGGGAACTGCGCGACACGCTGCTGGCCTGGAACGGCAGGGCCGACACGGACAGCCTGGGCTTTGCCCTGCTGGTGAGGTTTCGGCAACAGCTGGCGCAAAGCGTGTTCAGCCCATTCCTGGCGGCCAGCCGAAATATCGATAAAAATTTCAACTATGCCTGGACCTATATCGACACGCCGCTGCAGGCCATGCTGACCGAGAAAGTGCCGCGGCTGCTGCCTGACCCGGTCAATTACCGCACCTGGGACGACTTCATCCTGGGGCAGCTAAAGCGCAGCGCGCGGCAATTGAAGACAGCTTATCCCGATACGGCGCTGTCCGAACTGACCTGGGGGCGGAGCAACAAGGCGCAAATCAGCCATCCTTTCTCCAGGGCCGTGCCGCTGCTCGGGTTTCTGCTGGACATGCCGGCGGATGAATTGGCCGGTTGCGCCACTTGCGTGCGCGTCACCCGATCGGGCTTCGGCGCCAGCGAACGGTTGGTCGTCTCGCCCGCCCACCTCGACCAGGCGCTTTTGCACATGCCCGGCGGCCAGTCCGCGCATCCGCTGTCGCCCCATTACCGCGACCAGCACCGCTATTGGGTAAAAGGCCTGCCGATCGGCTTGCTGGCCGGTAAACCCGAGCATAGATTAGTGTTAAAACCCGATATCGACTGAACCGGTCTTATAATCTGAGTAGTTCACCACGAACGACTCAGGGGGCGAGCAGGGGTATATGAATTTTAAGCCAAAAAACCGTAGGTCGGGTTAGCCTTTGGCGTAACCCGACAGATCGAAGCCAAGCGGGTGCATTGTGGCGCGAAAGTGTCGGGTTACGCGGCGCTTTTATGCCCTTTAGGGTAAACCCGACCTACGAGCTTGCCCAACGGTTCGCCTTTGTCTGGCGGTTCTTCGATAACCCATTGCGCACCCGAAACAGGGCGGATACGTAGGGGCGAACCTGTGTGTTCGCCCTTGCTCAACGGTTCGCCTTTGGCCAGCGGTTCTCTGATCATTTATTGTGCACCCGGAAGCAGGGCGGACACGTAGGGCCACCCCTAGTGTGCCCGGCATGGGCTAAAACTTGTTATCTGAAAGGAGATAACCGGAAGTAGTAACGACAACCGTAGCGAAACGCAAGGGGGAAGCCGCGAGGCCAGCCTGAAAGAAGCGTGTAGCAAACGCACGACCGTAGGAATACGAACAAGCAGAGAGGCCGGGTGCGGGCGATGAGTGTGCTAGGGAACACGAAATCCAACCGTTACCGAAAGACGCATCAGGTAGAGCTTGGCGGCACGGGCGGAAAGTTTTAGCACCTTACCCGGGGAGATCTTCCAAATGAGAGTTTGGGAGAAGTCAGCAGAGGCCGTAGTAGTGAGGAAGGCTTGGAAACAAGCTGGAGCGAAGGGCCGAAGGAATCGAGATACGACGAAAGGACTCCTGTGAAAACACGAGTAGTCATCTGAAACAGGACGGAGCAGCCGCGAGCGGCAAGCTACCCAACTGCCATGTTTCGCTGGGCTTGGTGGATTCCAAGCAGTAGGCGAAGCCGGAGGTGGCGAGTGCAGTAACAGGGCGTTTACAACGTAAGATGTATCGACAAGGAGCAAAACCTTGGGCGGCTTAGCCGTTGATTCCAACCGCCGGATGCGGAAAACCGCATGTCCGGTGGTGTGGCAGGGGTGACGGGCGCAATCCCGTCACCTCGAGCCGATCAGGGCATCCGCACGATACAGACGCCCCTTTGATCTGACATTTTAAATGAGGTTGCGCGTGATCAAAATCGTCCACTGATAAACACGCTGATATAAAATACCGGTATGAAGCATACAGACAACGATTTTGACGAGGCATCGGATAGCGAGGATTTGATCGACGAACAGGCGGCCGCCTGGTTTGTCCGGCTGCGCGCGGACACGATCGGCGATGCCGAAAAAGCCGCGTTCGCGCGCTGGCGGGCTCAGAACCCGGCGCATCAACAAGCGTTTGATGAACTCTGTATGCTGTGGGGTGACCCTGGCCTGAAACGCGCATTAAGCGAGGCCGAAACACCATTAGCCGAATTTCCGCGGCCGAAAGACAAAGCGCGCCGTCACTTTCGGCTGCCTTTGGCGATGGCCGCCTGCCTGGCCTTGCTGTTCGTCTTCCGCATTGAGTTGGCCGTATTTTTCCATGCCGACTATGTAACGGGGGTGGGCGAACAGAAAACCGTCTATCTGGAGGACGGTTCCGCCGTCACGCTTAATACCGACAGCGCATTGGCGGTCACGATGAAGGGCGACAGGCGGAGCATCGAACTGCTGAAAGGCGAAGCCTTTTTCGACGTGCGGCCCGATGCCGGCCGGCCGTTTATCGTTCATGCCGACCATTCCATCACGCGCGTGCTGGGCACCCGGTTTTTCGTGCACGAGAAAGACCATAGCGATGAGGTCAAAGTGCTGTCCGGCCGCGTGGAAGTCACGGACGGCCAGCGCTGGCGGCAGTCGGTCGTTCTCCGGGACGGCGATGCCGTATCGGTCGGCCGGTCCGGGCATGGCGAAACCGGCCGGCTCGATACGAAACAGGCCACGTCCTGGCTGGACGGCTACCTGGTTTTCGAAGACATCGCCCTGAGCGACGTGATCGAACAGGTCCAGCGCTACAGAAACGGCATGGTGGTCTTCAGGGACAGCAGCCTGCGCGGACTGAAAATCAACGGCCGCATCAACCTGCGTGAGCCGGAGCGCATCCTGGACACACTGGAAAAGACCTTGTCGGTCAAAATAACGCGCCTGAGCGACTGGCTGGTCATCATCGGTTGACGGTTGAATTCATTGTCGATGCTAAAAAAGCATGGGCATAGGATGTGTCGACGCCAGGAGGCGCACTTGTGCCCTTTAGGGTATCATTCGCGAGCTTCACCGCATCGCCTGGAGCGTTTGCCTTTGAGCAACCCATCCAGTTCCCTTCGTCCCGCTTCCGCCTGTGCTGTCTCTAATAAATCCATATACTGCCTTTTCGGGCATCAATGCATCCCCGGCAATCAACTGAAACTAATTTTTTTTATTTTTCAGGTGAGGGTTTTTTTCGGCTGGATCGTCTATTTGTTTGAAGCTCTGTAATAGCGGCCTTTTCCCCCCCACACAGATCCCCTGTTCGGAACTTCAATAGCCTTAAAAAAACCGCCAGGCATGGCGTGGTAGAGTCCAGGGATGGATTTTTTGAATTCTGGCTCCGGCGGCGTCGGCAGACGTATTGGCCGGGCATCTGTATTTTGGGAACGTCTTTAATGTTATTGCCGATATGAATTTGGAGTGCCTTTACCGATCAACTCGAAGCGAGGAAGCATGAAAACATCAAAGTTGGTGCAAGAACGCAAAAGAAGAGCCATGCCCCCCAACATGCCTGAAGAGCGCAGCGTTCGCGAAGGCGATGACTTGCTGGATCTGTTTCCCTTGCCCCGGTATTTTCAGGTGCATTTCCAGCATGTTCATGAAAATACCCAGGATATACAAGCGCAAATGGCTCAGCTCAAGCAATATGTAACACAAGTGGATGTCAAACTGGACCGGCTCATGGCGTTATTGGGCGATGCTCCCGACAGGCAGCCGGACGATGGCGAAAAATTATAGAACACGGTCCTGACGCAACAATTTTCAGTTTCGGCAGTGACGACGGTTATTAATGACAAGAGGTTATAAATTCATGACATGTCCTTGGCGGAGCCTGCTCCGACAATTTTTAACGGCGCTTTTTCTGGGCGGCTTTTCAGCAACCTGTTTTGCCACGCATACGGAGTCGGCGGCGCTGAGCCAGCAACAATTGCTGAACAAGGCCCGGCAATCACAGAACACGGTAGAGAAACTGGATGATCAGACGCAATCGATGTTATCGGAATTCCGCGCCGCCAGCCTGGAGCTTGAAAACCTGAAGATTTACCACGACCAGCTGGAAAAAATCGTCGCCAGCCAGGAGCAGGAAAAGGCGGAACTGGCCAGACAGATGCAGGAAATCGATGTGACCCAGCGCAATATCATGCCGTTGATGTTGCGCATGCTGAAGGTACTGGACGAGTTCGTCGAGCTGGACGCCCCTTTTCTGGAAAATGAACGGCGCATGAGAATCAGCGAATTGCATCAGCTACTGGATCGTTCCGATGTCGATCTGGCCGAAAAATACCACCGCCTGATCGAGGCTTACATGGTCGAAACCGACTATGGCCGGACCATTGAAGCCTACAAGGGCGACCTGGACCTGGACGGTAAAAAGCGCACGGTGGAGTTCCTGCGCTTCGGCCGGCTGGGCTTTTATTACCTGACCCTGGACAATAGCCAGGCCGGCTATTGGGACCGGGACAAGAAAGACTGGCAGGTTTTGCCCGATGCCTATCGCGGCGCGATTTCCCAGGGCCTGAAAATAGCCCAGAAACAGGCGGCGCCCGATCTTCTTAAACTGCCGGTTGCGGCGCCGGAGGCTTTGCAATGATGTCTCGCAAGCGTTTCAAATGGCCGGCCGCGGCGGCTCTGTTGTTGAGTCAGCTGATTGGCGCGGAGTCGATGGCGGCGGATAATCCCCGTTCGCTGGATGATTTGATTAAACAGGTGCATAACGAAAGCGTTCTGGAAAGCAGGGAACTGGAGGCTCGGGAACAGGTGTTCCGCCAGGCGCGCGATAACAAGGCGGCGCTGCTGCAGGCGCTGAAAAGCAAACTGGCCGCCGAACGCGCTCGCGGGGCGACGCTGAAACAACGCTACGAGGAAAACGATCCCTTCATCCAGGCCGAGTCCGAGCGCCTGCACGAGCGCATGGGCTCGCTGGGCGAGCTTTTCGGCGTCGTCAGGCAGACGTCAAAAGACGTGCAGAGCCTGTTCAACGTTTCGCTGATCTCCGCGCAGCTGCCGGACCGCGAGCCGCTGGTCAAGCGTCTGGCGGAACGCAAGTCCAACCCCACGATCCAGGAAATGGAGGATTTCTGGTACTTGCTGCTGGACGAAATGGTGCAGTCCGGAAAGGTCAAGCGCTTCGAGGCGCCGGTCATTACCATCGGCGGCGAGGAACAACGGCGGGAAGTGGTGCGGGTCGGCGCCTTCAATGTCGTGTCCGACGGCGTTTATCTGCGCTATCTGCCGGAAACGGGGCGCCTGGTGGAACTGGGCCGGCAGCCTTCGTCCCGGTACACCGACCTGGCGCGGGAATTACAAC
The DNA here is from genome assembly GCF_000383855.1 of Methylobacter marinus A45. GTDB lineage: Bacteria > Pseudomonadota > Gammaproteobacteria > Methylococcales > Methylomonadaceae > Methylobacter > Methylobacter marinus. Next base: position 1,640,174 of record NZ_KB912877.1, on the reverse strand, counting down.
AGACGAAAACCGGCATCGCGCCGGTCGCGCTCGACCCTTCGCGCGGCGCTATCCTGTCGCTGATGGTGCAGTCGCCGGATCTGGGCGAACACGTCAATCAGGGCGGCGTCATCGGTTACATGATTATCATGCTGGGCGTGATCGGGTTGGTGCTGATCGCCGAACGGGCCGTGGTGCTGATGCGGCTCCAGCGCCGCATGAGCCGCCAGCGGCACGGCGACGATACAGGCGAAGACTCGCCGTTGACCCGCCTGCGCCAGGTTGAGCGGGACAACCCGCTCATGGATGCCGAAACCCTGGGCCTGAAGCTGGACCAGGTCATTCTCAGCGAGCGCCCGGCCATCAAGCGCTTTCTGCCGACCGTGTCCATCTTTGCCGGCGTGACGCCTTTGCTGGGCTTGTTGGGCACCGTCACCGGCATGATCGAAACCTTTCAGTCCATCACCCTGTTCGGCAACGGCGATCCCAAGCTGATGTCCAGCGGTATTTCGGTCGCACTGGTGACCACGGAGCTGGGCCTGATCGTCTCGATTCCGCTGCTGCTGTCCCATAACTGGCTGTCCGGCGGCACCCGCAAGGTCATTTACATGCTCGACGAGGAAAGCGCCGCCATCGTCGCGCGCCGCGAGGAAAGCCTGCATGCTGTCGGCGACTGAACTGATCGATATCGCCGCCGCGTTCATGGACAAGGGCGGGACGGCGCTGTGGGCGATTATGGCGGTATCGTTGCTGATGTGGATACTGATCATTGAGCGGTATCTGTATCTGTACTATTCCTATCCGCGGCAACTGGAGGACGTGAAGACCGCCTGGCGGCACTATAAAAACGCGCCGCTGCCGATCGCGATGCGGCTGCGCACCGGACTGATCAGGGAATTGCAAGTGTCCGCCGGCGCCTATCTGCAGAGCATCACGGTGCTGTCGCAGACCTTGCCGCTGCTAGGCCTGCTCGGCACCGTGTTCGGCATGATCCATACCTTCGAGGTCATAGCGATGTTCGGCAACGGCAACGCGCGCGGCATGGCCGGCGGCATCTCGGAAGCGTTGCTGACGACCATGGCCGGGCTCGTGACGGCGTTGTCCGGCATCTACCTGAGCTCGAACCTGAACGAGCGGGTCAGGACCGCCATCGACAAGGCGGAGGACGAACTGGACTGGACGGACTGCGCTCGACACGCGCAGTCCCGGCTGGAGTTTCGCGGCAGCGATTATTAACCGATATAAATCGTAGGGTACGCATGGCGTACCATTTTCTATCCCGAGTTTAATAAAGGTACGCGGTGCGTACGAGACTGAAAGAATTCATTTTTTGGCCCAAATTAATCAATAACCACAGAGGAAGCAGAGTTGTTAAATCATTGAATTAGCCGACCTTATTTTCTCGGTGTCCTCTGTGCTCTCTGTGGTAAATCATTTTTTAACCTGACAGGGATAATACTTTCCCACTCTCGTAACCCAGAATTAAAAGCTGTTCTTAGATATTTATAAAAATGAAAATACATAGCGAAGAAGACGATACAAGCAGTACCGAAATCAACATGACGCCCCTGATCGATATGGTGTTTATTCTGCTGATTTTTTTTGTCGTGACCTCGTCAACCATCAAGGAAAGCGGCATTGAAGTCAGCCGGCCGTCCGCGAAAACGGCGGAACGCCAGGAAAAAGGCAACATCCTGATTTCCATCGCCAAAAACGGCGATATCTGGATTGACCGGCGCAAGGTCGATGTCGGCGCCTTAAGGGCCAATGTCGAGCGCCTGCATGCCGAGAACCCGGAAGGTTCGGTCATCATCGCCGCCGACAAGGACGCGCTGACCGGACTGCTGGTCCAGGCCCTGGATCAGGCGCGCCTGGCCGGCGTGGCCAATGTCTCCATCGCGGCCTATAGCGAATGATGATCCAGCGTTTTCTCGCCATTGGCCTGGGCGCGTTGACCGTCAACGTGCTGCTGTTCGTGATCATGGAGCGCATGTCGGCGCAAAAACCGACTACGCTGACGGCGCCTGCCGATGCCCTGACTATCGATTTTGTCCGCCTGAAACGGGAGCCTCCGCCTCCGCCGCCCACCAAGGAGCGCGTCAAGCCGCCCGAGAAGCAGAACGAGCAGTTGACGATGCCGGACCTGTCGATGCCCGCTCAAAAACCGATGCAGATCAATAATCTGTCCATGGCGATGCCGAAACTGGACATCCCGATGACTATCGCCGGCGCCCCGATGAAGGCCATTCTGGGCGAGGGCATGCCGAGCGGCGGCAAGGCGAACTTCGGCGGCATGGGTAACATGCACGAAGCGGTACCGCTGGTGCGCATCGCGCCGATGTATCCGCCCGGCGCTCTGTCAAAAAGGCAGGAGGGCATGGTCAGGATCGAGTTTACGGTGGCGGAGGACGGCACCGTCGTCGAACCCGCCGTGCTGGTGTCCAAGCCGAAAGGCGTTTTCGACCAGGCCGCCTTGCGTGCCATTCGGCGCTGGAAATTCGAGAAAAAGCTCGTGGACGGGCACTCCGTGCAATGGAAAAGCATGCAGACAATTTATTTCAAGCTGGATAAATAATGGCTGTTAATCAAATAACCAAGCGCTCAGCGACGTTACTGCGGCTGTGCATCCTTCTGGCCTCGCTGGCGGCGACCGGCGCTAACGCCGAGGACAAACAGAAAAACACCGTATCCCCCGAAACTTTCAAGGCTTTGAACAAGGCCCGCGAGCTGTCGGATACATCCCGGTTTCAGGAGGCGGTCTCGCTATTGAAAGCACATCTGCCGAAAGTGGCCGGCAACCGCTATGAAGCGGCGATGATCAATCAGTATCTGGCTTACGCCTATCTGGAAGATCACCGCAACGCGCAGGCGATGAAGGCTCTGGAGGCCGCGCTGGCAGGCGCCGACACCTTGCCCGCCGACAGCGTTCAGAATCTGCGCTATAACCTGGCGCAGGTCGCAATGCAGACCGGCAAGTACGAAAAAGCGGCGGCGGAACTGGATAAATGGTTTCCGCTGGAAAAAAGTCCCTCGGCCGATGCCTGGTACATGCGCGGCCTGGCCTACTATAAGCTGTCGCGCTTCAAACAGGCGACGGCGCCGCTGAAAAAAGCCATCGCCCTGTCGGCGCACGAAGACTGGTACGTTTTGCTGTTGAGCATTTATCTGGAGCAGAAGCAGTACAGGGATGCCATTTCCGTGCTGAACCAGCTGCTCAGCCTGTACCCCGGCAAACGCGAGTACTGGATGAATCTGGTGGACGCACAATTGATACTCAAGGACTACGATAAGGCGCTGGCGACGCTGATCCTGGTCCACCACCGCTTCGATCTGGAAGAAAAAGACCTGCTGCGGCTTGCCCAGCTCTACATGCACCAGAACATTCCCTACAGCGCCGCGAAACTATTGACGCAGATGTTCAAGACAGGACGCATTGCGCGTTCAGCGGCCAATATGGAATTGCTGGCGAACAGCTGGGCACTGGCGAGAGAGCACGAAAAGGAACTGGAGGTCCTGAAGCAGGTGGCGGCGATGAAAAACGACGGCGCCAGCTATCTGCGCTGCGCGCATATTCAGCTGAAGCTGACGCGCTGGAAAGAGGCGATGGCCATGCTGGAAAAATCCCTGGCCACAGGCAACCTGAAAAACCCCGAGCAGGCTCATCTGCTGATGGGCATCGCCGCCTTCAATGCCGGCAACGCCGGCCGCGCGGTCAGCGCCTTCACCGAAGCCGGTAAATACAGGAAAACCAAAGGCCAGGCGGCGCGCTGGCTACAGCAGGTCAATGCGAAAAAACATGGGTAACTGATATTACGCATGGGCCGTTTTTTATCCTGCCTGCCGTGCTGGCGATAGGTTGTTAAACTGATCTTTATTCAACTGACAGTGACCTCATCGCGTGAATGGTCATGCACGCGTAGGTGCGGATTCATTCGCACTCTTCGCACACCATGAATGCTCTGCAACTGTTGACTCGTCAGAACAAGACTGACTAAGGATTTGGTCGCAAATAATTTCCCTGTTTAAACATAGGATGTGCCGACGACAGGAGGCGCATCATTTGCGAGCGATGCGCTTCGCTGTGCTCAGCACATCCTATGCAAGATTCCAGTTTCAGGAAGCAATTGTTAGCCAAATCCTAAGTACTAAAGCATTTCCTCGTTCCCACGCTCCTGCGTGGGAATGCAGACCGCAGCTGAACTGGGCACCGGTATGGGTTCCCACGCAGGAGCATGGGAACCAGGGAATACTTTCACAGTCTCGTACCCTACTGTGTTTTTCAGGCAAGCTTGTCGATAACAAAACTCAATTTTCACAACAGTTGTTGCTTTCAATTAAGGGCTGATTGCTCTAAATAACAGCATTTTATTCAAGGAAGTTATCTTTAGCCGAGTCCTTAGAAAACATGCATAAATAACTGCCGGTGGCCGATTCTGCTGGCTTTTCTGACCACGTTCGTCCGCTTTCTGCCTATGTTGAAAACTAGCCCTGTTTATCCAGCCATTCGAACACATTCTTTAAGATTTGCGCTCTTTCGTTGGCGCGATGGTTTAAAAGCTCATGCTTCAATCCATCAAAAATAATTAACGATCTGTCATCGCCGCCCAGTTTTTCATACAGTAATTTTGCACCCGCAACCGCGGCAATAGGGTCTGCATCACCATGGCATATCAATGTGGGAAGCAAAATCCGGTTGGCATTGAGCAAAACAGCTTCCCGGGCTCGCTTAAACTCATGCAGCCAGTTGAGCGAGACGTTATTGACGATATAAGGGTCATGCTTAAAGGCTTCGATAATTAGAGGATCGTCCGTTAATTCATCGGGAACGATCATATTGGGAATCTTCAGTCGCGGCGCTATTCCCGACAGCGCATCCGCGAAAAAGCCGCCGAAATTGGCAAACCAGGAGGCAAATGCTACCGGACAGGAAAAAATCATCAGACCCTGTATTGTCGAGGAATAGTGCAAGGCGTAAGTCAGCGCGACGATAGTTCCCATGCTGTGGGCAAATATAAAAACCGGCTTTGCAGGGTCTGTGTTGACAATTTCATCAATAAATCGGGCTAAATCATCGACATAGTCCGCAAATGCCTTGACATGCCCGCGCTCGCCTTCGGATTGACCAAAGCCCCGTTGATCGAAACCGAAGCAGCTAAAACCCCGTGCCGCGAACGTTTGAAAAGTGGTTTCATAGCGGCCGATGTGCTCGCCCACACCATGCAGGAATACAATGGATGCCCTGGATGAAGCGACCGGCAGCGTTTTATAAAAAAGAGAAAGATGATCCCTGGTCTGAAAAAGTCCCGTCATATTGAAAATTCGTTTTAATGATAACTTTCCATGATAACTATCCAATAAATTGAATTGACACGCAATTTATGGTTCTTTTGCCTCGTCCTTATTTTTCTTATCCTCCTTTTCTTTTTCCTTGGATTTATAAAGATCAATCGAGATTAAAGCGAAAACAGCCGCCCAGAGCTTGGATGCGATATTCTGCCCGTACTGGAAAAAAGCGAAAGAATCCTTTACACCATAAGGCAAATAAATAAAAAAATACTCCAGAACAAACCACATGGGAGGGAAAATACCCCAGATTATCAGCAACAGGTATTTGGTTCTTAAAGTTTTTTTTTCATATAAAATCCATAATGTTGCCACTACGGCAAGCAGGCCGAAAATGATAAAAGCATAAATTCCATCCCGAATTGAGCCTTCGTAAACCATCCGAAGTCCAGGTGCATCATTAGTCATTGATTTTCCTCCAAATTCATATCAGCGCTGATTAAAATCAAATATCATCCCCTTCATGCATCAAGAGCGCGGAAACTTTAAGTTGAAGACCAGGCTGCGGCTTTGCTTAATTTCTGTTCAATAAAAAATCGTCTGTAAGTCTCACTGCTTGCTGTCCGATAAATGATGCTCGATAATGCCATGAATTTTAAGTTCTTCCATCAGTTCTTTAACCGAAGGCCAGGGCTGCGATTTTTCATAACTTCTGGGCCAGTCATCCCATCCATACCCCCAACGCCACGGTGTCGGCAGCCAGGGCGCCCCGCCTATGCGGGTGCCGGCATAGATAATATTGCCAAAAACCGGCGCTTTGTTGTTCACGCATCGCATGAGTTCCTGATCCGCTTCTTGACGATCCTGCTCACTGCCTCCGCACCAATAGGCAATATCATGCGCAATGCAACAGGCTGCCCATGAATTATCAAGCCACCGCGAACAGCCATCGGTAGTAAAAATAAAATCAGGCTGCGTTTCTGAATCGGCAGGATTTGGACTGGCGCGCTTTTTTTTGCAATACGTTTCCGCGACGCTCTCAAGGGCATCTCGCATCGGCTTGTTTTTGGTATAAGGCTCGATAGACATACGCGATTCCAACGTAGTACACCCCGTAAACAGGCCATTCACCAGTAAACCCATCAGAAGTCTGCGGCTTATTAGCGCTATTAAACGGTTATTTTTCATCCGGGACTTAATTCATGATCATGGTCGGCTTTATTTATATTAGCAGACAGGGCAGGCAATGTTTTTCTGCTCATCCTGAAATGATGATGCGCCGGAGCGGAAGCCCGGACAAAATCACCCCCCTGATTTGCGAAAAAGGATTGAGCTTCTGAGTTTTTCCATCAGCGTCTGTATAAACAGCCGGGGACCGGACAGCCGGTTATTAAGCCATTCTTTCACGGATTTAAGCCGGGCGACAATGTGCTGGTGGATGGCGCTGGCTTTGACCTTGCCGATGGCCCGCATTAACAGGTCGTATGACTGTCTGAACCAGCCGAAAGTCATGAGTTTTTCTTTCGAGACGTTAAACAGCCAGAAGGTAAACACGGCCACGGGAATTTTGCCGACATACAGCGTCGCCCCGGCGATGGCCTGGCCCGTGGCCATCAGTTTAAGTGCCACGATGCCCAGCAACTCCACCTGGATGAATAAAGCCAAAAAAAGCACCAGCAAGGCATGGCGATTGAGCCGGTAAATCAATGTCTCGACTTTCTGGAGAATTTTCAGGCCGTGAATAAAGGCATAAATCGGTTCGGCGATGTTGTCCCAGACCAGTTCTTCCAAAACGATATAAACGGTTACCAATATTCCCAGAACGATATCGGCTATTTTTGCGATGATTTTTTTCAGCATAACCCGATCCTCAACACGCTCATTGTCAGCGCTCCATTGTATAGCAGACCAGATTGAAGCTCGGGGAAAATCCTGCCTATTCCGTAAAAGGCGTTTATGGGATGGGTTTGATGCGTCAGCCCACCCCATGCGTTTCGGACTTTCCGGACAGGAACAGGCGTCAATCGGCGGATGGCGCGGCGCTTATCCGCATTGCGCGCTGAACAGCGCCTCGGCGCGTCTGCTGATTTCTTCCGGCGACAGGTCTTCGATATGGGAAGCCAAAAACCAGACATGCCCGAACGGGTCTTCCAGCGTGCCGGTACGGTCGCCGTAAAACTGATCCAGCAGCGGCCTGACGACCTTCGCGCCGGCATCGACGGCCTGCGCGAATTGGGCGTCGACATCCTCTACGTATAAATGCAGCCCGGTGGATGAACCGCCTTGTGTTTGGGGATTGCGCAGCGGACTTTGGTCGCAGGCGTCCGACAACATCAAGGATGAGTTGCCGATCCTGAGTTCGGCATGCCCGATCTCGCCGTTCGGGGTAGCCAGCCGGAACACTTCCGTCGCATCGAATGCGCGCTTGTAAAATTCAATGGCTTCGGCCGCGCCTTTAATACAAAGATAAGGGGTGATGCTGTGGTAACCGTCGGGGATAGGTTTGACTGACATGACTTTTCTCCTCTCGAAATGAACATACCGAGCTGCCTGACCAGGGGGCAACAGACAGCAGGCAGTATAGCGAACGACTGGTAAATCGTCATTAACGGACGTATTTTTAGACTCTGTTTCTGTATTTTGTTGCCGTTAAGTTCAACGCATGGGCCGGCGATTACAGGGTCCGAAATTGGCGCCTTCATCGCAAACCGTCACGCGTGGGCACGAATAGCCTGTGTCCGCCCCGCGCTCAGTGCGATTTGAAGCAAAAACAGGTTGTTGGACCTGACTGAACGGTGAGCGGGAGCGCGTCGCATCAACCCCCCCGCTGTCGGTACACACCCTGCCTTCAAAACGCCGAATTGTCCGAAAGCTATGACTCACCGTATCTCAACGGCAAAACCGTCGTGTCGATGGCCTTGCGCAGCACGAAACTGGACTGGACGCCGCTGACGCCTTCGATGCGGGTCAGTTTTCCGAGCAGGAAGTCCTGATAATGATCCATGTCCGGCACAACCACCTTCAACAGGTAATCCGCCGCCTGGCCGGTGATCAGGTAGCATTCGAGCACTTCCGGCCAGGCGCTGACATGGGCTTCGAAATTCTCGAACCGGTCCGGGGTATGCCGGTCCATGCTGACGTGAACCACGGCGGTCAGTTTCAGCTGCAGCTTGGCCTGGTTCAACAGGGTAACATGGCGGTCGATGAAGCCGTTGTCTTCCAGCTGCTTGACTCTTCTTGAGCAGGGTGAGGGCGATAGTCCTATTTTATCGGCCAGTTCCAGGTTGGAAATGCGCGCGTTCTTTTGCATTTCGTCCAGGATGCGTCGGTCTGTTCGGTCTATTTTCATGGCGGTTCAACAGGGTAGTTGTCGGCTTCAGGCGATCTAGGACAATGATTATACAAACAGATGACAAGCAGTAGGCAATAATTGCTTAAAAAGCCGTTTTTGAATGCATATTGGCAATCATTCACTCAGACCTTTTTCCTATACTGTCGCTTCACTTAACGACCATCGAGCGGGGAAGCATTATGAGTACAGCACAGAAAGCGGTTTTCGATCATCATAAGTACAGACCCAGCCCTGTCATCAATCTGCCGCGGCGGCAATGGCCCGACCGGCGCATTGAGCAGGCGCCCATCTGGTGCAGCGAGGATTTGCGCGACGGCAATCAGGCGCTGATCAATCCCTTGACCATCGAGCAGAAAACGGCTTTCTTCCAGCTCCTGGCACGGATCGGCTTTAAGGAGATCGCTGTCGGCTTTCCTTCGGCCTCGCAGACCGATTACGACTTTATCCGCCAGCTGATCGAGCAACGGCTGATACCGGACGACGTCACGGTGGCGGTTCTGATGCCGGCGCGCGAGACGTTGATCCGGCGCAGCTTCGAGGCCTTGAAGGGGGCAAAAAGCGTGATCATGCATCTGTACAATTCCACCTCCAGGGTGCAGCGCGAACAGGTCTTCAACATGGACAGAAACGGCATTACCGCGCTGGCCGTCAACGGCGCGCGGGTCATGAAGGAATGCGCCGCGGCGCAGCCGGAGACCGCGTGGCAGTTTCAGTATTCGCCGGAGAGTTTTACGGCCACGGAGCCTGATTATGCCGTGGAAATCTGCAATGCCGTCGCCGAGATCTGGCAGCCGACGGCCGAGCGGCCGATTATCTTCAACCTGCCGTCGACGGTCGAGATTTCGACGCCGAATGTCTACGCCGACCAGATCGAATGGTTCAGCACCCACATCCGGCATCGCGAGGCGGTCATCATCAGCGTGCATACGCACAACGACCGGGGCTGTGCCGTGGCGGCCGCCGAACTGGCGCTCATGGCCGGCGCCCAGCGCGTCGAGGGCACGCTGTTCGGCAACGGCGAGCGTACCGGCAATGCCGACATCATGGTAATGGCCATGAATCTGTACAGTCAGGGCGTCGATCCCGAGCTGGATTTTTCTGACCTGGACGCGATCAGCCGCCAGATCAGCCGCTTCAACCAGATCGCCGTGCATCCGCGCCATCCTTATGCGGGCGATCTGGTGTTCACGGCCTTTTCAGGCAGCCATCAGGATGCGATCAAGAAATGCCTTGAGGCGCGCCGGCCGGGGCAGCCGTGGAATGTCGCCTATCTGCCCATCGATCCGGCCGATGTCGGGCGCGATTATCAGGCGGTGATCCGCATCAACAGCCAGTCCGGCAAAGGCGGCGCCGCTTATGTCATCGAGCGGGAGCTGGGCCTGCAACTGCCGCGCTGGTTGCAGATTGAATTCAGTCGTATCGTGCAGCGCCGGACCGAAACCGAGGGGCGGGAAATCAGCGCGCAGGAACTCGTGGCATTATTCGAGCAGACCTATTTCGCCAGGGACGCGGTTTACCGGCTGGCCGGATTTCATCTCGATCACGACCGGGAGGAGACACTGTCGGCGCGCCTGGTGTCGGCGTCGGGAGAGATAACCGTGACCGGGACCGGCAATGGCGCGCTGGATGCCTTTATCAATGCGCTGGAACGGCAGTTCGGCCAGGCCATCGAAATCACCGACTATCATGAGCACGCGCTGTCGACCGGCAGCGATGCCAGGGCAGCCTGTTATATGCGCTTGAAATACGATGGCGAGACCCATACCGGCATCGCCTGTCATGATGATATCGTCAGCGCTTCGCTGAATGCCGTTTTGAAGCATATCACGTAATTTTATGAAGCCCCTCGGTCCGAATTGCTTCGGCCCGAGGAGCTGAATTCAAGCGAAGCAATCGGTTAACTTATCCAGATGCAGGGGCTTCGACTTGATCAAGCTGAGCCAGGCGCTGCAAGGGTAATTCCAGGCACAAGCCGCGATGAACCAGCTCTTCGCGTAGCTTTTCAATGCGCCGGACGCTGGCGTTGTTTTCGCTAGGACGATAACCGACGATAATCAGCAGTCTCGATGCGGAACGGCGAAACGCCAACAGGGCGATCAAGTCCAGTGTCGCGTCATCGCTCCAGTGGGCGTTATCGACGACCAGGATAAAGGGCGAATCGCCGCTCAAGGTCTCAAAAAACTCGGCGGCCTCTCTCAGCATGCGGCGTGTATTGTTTTCAGAGACTTTCGGCAGCAGGGCGGCCAGTTCCTCGGCGCTTAACAAGTTCGACATTTGAAACAGCCAGCAGGGCGCAACTTGATTCAAACGCTCGATCAGCGCTCTTCCGGAAGGTTCCCGGCAACGGCGCTCCAGGGCTTCCAATAAAGGCAGGAAGGGTTCCGCGACCCCGTGCAGTTGCACGCATCGGGAACGCAGCAAGGCCAGTTCGGGAGATTGGATTTTGGCCAGGAACATGTCGAGCAATGTCGATTTACCCGTGCCTCGCTCCCCCGCCAGAAAAACCACGCACCGCTCTTTATTTTTCGCCTGCTGAAAGGCTTTCCGGAGCAAGGCCAGTTCCGCCGGGCGTTCAATCCAGGCGGACGAGGGCTCAACTTTGGTCCGGTAATGCAAAGGGATCAGATGCTCGAGAGATTGCGTAACCGAGACCTCGGGCAGGAAACGATAACCCCGACGGGTCACTGTGGAGATAAAGCGCGGATTTTTACGGTCGTCATGCAAAATATTGCGCAGGGAATTAACAGCCAGCCTCAATGCCGAGTCGTCGACAAGCCGGCCATCCCATACCGCATCGAATAATTCCTCCCTGGATACGACCTGTCCCGTGTGCCGCAGGAAATAAAGCAATAACCGATAAATTTTGGGCGGCAAATCGACAGCGGTTTTACCTTTCCACAAGAGCTGGCTGGCCATTTCCAGGCGAAACGTTTCAAACTCGTAAATAGAATTTTGATCCATCGACGCAAGCATAAAAAGCCTGTAGTAGAGATAATGTCAGACTCTAACACAAAAATAACAAATTGCTAACAACTTACAGGAGGGGCTTAAGTATACTGGCACCGGACAAGGATTTAACTAAAAATTAACGCTTCTTTGAATTACAGACTGAAACTTATTGGAAGTATTGAGAATTAAAGGGATCTTCGACCAGGTTAAACCTCATCGGTTCGATTCCGGAATAGAGTTGTAGAAGTAAGGATAAGCCAAACTTGTTGTGAGGCGAAGAATAGCAAGCTACGGGTCTTTGGGTGGATGATGATAAAGAAGGCTGGGTTGCGTTTTTTTAATTTGTAAAAACTTGGAATTTAGTTATGGAAAAGCAAGCTTGTATTTTGGGGGCCGTCACATTGGCGCTGGCGTCTGTTACTTTTACCCCAAGCGCGGGTGCTGCGGTCGTTAATGCTTACAGTGAAGGATATGGGCTCTCTGTAAATTTGGATGTTGGGGGCTCAAACTTACTGGCAGTGGCAGCACCTGCTGGTATATCGGGAACAGCCCCGGCGCCCTATAATCTGAATGATGCGCTTTTAGGCTTTGACGTTGGCGTTGATTTACTAGTAGCTCAAGCTCATGCTTCGATCGATGTAATTACTGGATCGGCGGATTCCAATGTTGATGGATCGGCCGGTAATAAAACCACGAGCGCATCCGGCGGCATCGAAGGTTTAAACATCAATGCCAGTCTTTTCTCGATTTTTGGTCCTGGATTAAGCCTGTTTGAGCTGGATAATTGGACTTTTAGCTCCAGCGCCGAGGTAACGGGGGATTATGGCAATATGACCGCCTCGGGAAGCGCTAATATCACATCGTTAGGCTTGAGCATATTAGGCCAAGATATCCAAGTTGACACCAATGCCGGACCAAATTCCATGATTGATTTAAGTGCGCTCGGACTCATTGGCGCCACTTTGATTCTCAACGAACAGATAACGGATTGCTCCAATTCTTTTTGCTCAATGACGGTCAACGCACTGCGCTTATCCTTGAATGGTTTAAATAGTTTATTTGACGCCGACATCATCATCGGACACTCATACGCGGAAATGTCAGCTGAGAATATATCAGCCGTTCCCGTTCCAGCCGCTGTCTGGCTGTTCGGCTCGGCAATGGCTGGCCTGGCCGGATTCTCGCGCCGTCAAGCGGGCAGAGCGATTGCTTAACGGCTTAGGATAAGTATGGATATCAAAGCGGACAGGCTGTTTTGCCCGCTTTGCATAGGAAACTGGTTCAGGATGAACAAAACTTCTGAAAAGACCGAGGACGTGGTTGATGCGGAAGTGTTTAAAAAGCCAAACTCGTTGTAAAGCGGGGACGGAAAGCCACGGGTCTTTCAATGGCGAAAGATGGCTGGGTTGCAATATTTGTTTTTTAAATTATTGCAGAGGAAATAAAAATGAAAAGAGTTACTGTATTAAGCCTGGTGCTAGGCTTGGCGATGCTAGGCGGGGGGAATATAGCAAGTGCTGCTACTTATGGACCCGTAACATCCGACGGATATGCTCAGAGCCTGCTTTCTGAGGATGGCGACTTTGAAGATAGCAATGATGATGTATCGGATAATTTTTTTGGTGCTACCGATTGGACGGATATATCTAATGAACTGTCTTTCACAGGTGATTTGAGAAGCGGAACATGGTCGATTGATTCCTCTTTATGGGATACTTATCAAGCCATCACTCTGGTTCTTAAAGACGGAAGAACAGGCAGACCACCCAATGGTATTTTTTACACAGCCTGGCTGCTAGTAGAAGGTTCAATATCTGGTACTTGGGCAATGCCTGACAAAGATCTTTCACATATGAGTCTCTATGGTAGCAATATAAACATTGGTGGTGATGAGCCGCCAGCCGTACCTGTCCCCGCGGCAGTCTGGTTGTTCGGATCAGGTCTGTTGGGTTTGATCGGCGCGGCGCGCAAAAAATCAGCGGCCGCCTGAGGTTAAAATCTGATTCCAATTCAGTAAAGGGGCTTCGGCCCCTTTTTTTATGACCGCTGAAATGCAATATACCGATTAATACCGGTGTAATCGACAGGGCCGTTTGGCTTATACAGCATAAGGCTGATTTTCAGGCTTCTTTCAAGCCTGGTGATGACCGATTTCCTTTTTTATCAGGGCGAGCATAGCCAGGACCGACATTCCGCAGCAAAATTTGACCTAATCAGAATTATTTCAGTATCGATTGTTAATCGGCCTATTCATTTTTCTTGATTCCCAGGCGTTTTAATCCGGCAATTCCTACGGATTGATGCCCTGATGCCGTAAAATGAACAGACACGTAGGGGCGAACCTGTGTGTTCGCCCTTGCTCAACGGTTCGCCTTTGGCTAACGGTTCTCCGATAACCCTTTGTGCACCCGAAACAGGGCGGACACGTAGGTCCGCCCCTACCATGCATCCGTACGATACAGGCGCCCCTTTGATCTGTATGAGCCGCATCGCAAATTATTAGGTGATTTCCATGTTAAATATTATTCCGGTAGTGGCTGAATTGGCTGCGGAATGTCAGTCAGGACATGATACCTCATCGGCTGACTGTAGAAATCAAGCGCGTTTTCTGCGGCCGTCCTGCAAAATATCGCGCAGGGAATTAACGTCCAGCTGAAATCCCCGATCATCGACAAGCCGGCATCCTACACCGTATTGAGCAACTCTTTCCGGGATATTGACCAACCCTCGTACCGAACAAAGCCAGGCAAAAACATTGCAAATTCGCTATCTCGAAGTTGGCCATCGACACAAGCACAAAAGCCTGGTTAAAAAAAGTGACTTCAAGCTGTAACACAAAAATAACAAGCAGCTAACAAATAAACTAAGCGGCTCATGTATACTGACAACCGTCCAAAGAATTAACTGGAAATCAGTTTTATTTAATGGAAGCGCTGAAACTTAACGGAATAAATGTGAATTAACAACAAGGAGCACAGTGACGGGAGCAAAATAAATAGATTTTTCGATTGAGTAGTTTAACCCAGATTTTTTTAAAATTATTGCGGAGAAATGAAAGTGAAAAAACATAGTTTATTTGGCCTGATACTGGTTTTGGTTATGTTGGCGATGAATGTGGCAAACGCGGCTACTTATGGGCCTGTAACACCTTCCTTGGTTTCCAGGGATGGTCCGGCTAATGACGGAAGCGATTCCGTCGCAGATCTGAATGCTAATAATTATTTTGGCCTTAACACTTGGTCGGAAATAGCCAGAATAGAGATACCGGAAAATGATACCGCCAGTACAGGATTTTCCGACGATCCACTGAGCATAGGCGATCTGGTCAGAAATGACGAGGGTGAATTGATAAGTGGACGTTGGTCGCTTGATGCGTCTGTATGGCAAGGCTTTGCGTCTGTGATGCTGGTTCTGAATGATGGCAATGTGGGGAATATTTTTTGGACGGCATGGCTGCTGACGCCAGGCAGTACATTCGGTCACTGGATGACGCAAGTGCCCGATAGCACCTTTAGAGGTCTTTCACATATAACAGCCTATGTAAGCCCGGATGCAGCCGTTGTGCCCGTGCCCGCGGCAGTCTGGCTGTTCGGGTCCGGTCTGGCCGGTTTGCTCGGCGCGGCCCGCAGAAAATCAGCTGCTACTCAAGCTTAAAATCGGGTTTTATATTAAAGGGGCTTAGCCCGGATATTTCATGAAACCACAGAGAACACGAAGAACACGAAGAAAATCATGGCGTTATCATTTATCACCGATAACTTCATAAGCTCATCATGAAATATTTTTAAATATTTGAATTGAAAAGCCTTCGTGTACTTCGTGTCCTTCGTGGTGAAATATTCAGGTTAGGCCCCTTTTTTTGCCTTTTTTCAGCCGGTATCAAAACGTCTTCCTATGGGCCTGTCCCGGCGACGGCCCGGACAGCTCCAGCAGGTCGATTACGTTCATCCTGATGGCCAGGCGGGTCAGCTCGATATCGTTGGCGACACCCAATTTCCGCTTGATCAGGTAATGACAGTTCAATACGGTTTTCGGGCTGATATGGAGCATCAGCGCGATATCCTCGACCGGCCGCGCTTCCGCCAGCAGCCGCAGAATCTCGAATTCCCGCACGGTCAGTTCTTCCAGCGCGATGCGGTCGGCGCCCAGCTTTTCCAAGGCCAGGGCCTGGGCGATGTCGGGGCTCAGCGTGTGGCGGCTGGCATGGACATCATGGATGGCCCGGAGCAGGACATCGGGCGGACTGCTTTTGGTGACATAGCCCAGGGCGCCGGCTCGTACCGCTTGTATGGCAAATCCCGGATGCTGGTGCATGCTGAAAACCAGGATTCTGGCATCGGCTTGGCGCTGCCTGATGCGGGCAATCGCTTCCAGCCCGCCCTGATTGGGCAGCGACAGGTCCATGATCACCAGATCGGGGCCGCATGCCTTGAAGCGGACATAGGCTTCAAACCCGTCCGAAGCCTCCGCGACGATCTCCAGCCCAGGCTGCTTGGCCAGCAGCGCGCGATAGCCTTCGCGAACGATGGCATGATCGTCGACCAATAAAATCCTGATGCGGGTCGAAGCAGTCATGCCGGCGCGCCTGTGACAGATTGTACCGGCAACCATGCCCGGATCATAAGCCCGCCGCTTGGGGATGGCGCCAATGTCAGTTGCCCACCCAGTGCCGTAACGCGCTCACGCATGCCGAGCAGGCCGATGCCGGCGGCATCCTCATACGGTGGATTACCGGCGCTGCCGTCGTCGTCGACCCGCAACTCGACCAGTCCTTCGGACTGCGTGAGCGTGACCTGGGCGTTGGCGGCGGTCGAATGTTTGGCGATATTGGTCAGGCATTCCTGAATGATGCGGAAAATATTGGCCGGCACGGGTTCGGGCAACCGGTCGGGATCGCCGTCGATGGTCAGCCGATAATGAGTCTTGCCGCCGCTTCGGGCATTCCAGCCCGCCACCAGGCTGTTCAGCGCGGCCGACAGTCCCAGTTCATCGACGGCCATGGGCCGCAGCCGCAGCAGCATCCCGCGCAACAACGCCATCATGTGGCCGGTGATCCGGGCGATGTTTTCGCCTTCAGGCACCAGTGCCGGACAGTCCTGTTCCGCCGTTTGCGTTATGGAGGCCGCGACGGCATTGATCGCGGCTAGACATTGGCCGAACTCGTCGTGCAGCTCGCGTGCCAGATAGCGGCGTTCCTCCTCCTGCACCGTCATCAGCTTCAGGGCCAGTTCCCTGCGCTCGGCAAGCAGTTGCTGCTGGCGGCTCGCCAGTTGATTGATAGCCTGGCCGGTACGCTGCCATTCCGTCAATTCGAACGCGGGCAGGCGAGCCGACAAGTCGCCGTTTCTCATGCTCTCCAGGCCCGCAATGATGATTTGCGCCGGCCGCAAGGCGCGGCTCACCGTGCCATAAACCAGCAGGCAAAGGGCCAGCACGGTCGATGCCGACAAGCCCATTAATCCGCGCAGCTGTTGCCAGGCGTCGGCGATATCCATGTCCGCGCCGGGCGTGACGACGACTGTGCCATAAACCCGGCCATGGAAGACAATCGGCCGTTTTGTCTCAGCCCCGGGCGCGAAGGCCCAGCGGTAAAAGTTCTCGAACCATTCCGGCCTGCTTCGGGCGGGTGCTTTGCCGCCGCTGCAAACACTGCGGGCCTGATCGCCGCTTGCCGGCATAAAGCGCACGCAAGTGCCGGAAATGGTGTTGATTTGCTGCCATAAACCCTGATCCGGGAACCGTGTCGCAAGGTCGAAGCCCGCATTGATGCGCAGCAGCTGCATTTCCAGTTGCCGACCTATTGAATCGGCCGTTGCCCGGGCCTGATCCCTGGATGCCCTGTCGGCCTGATGCAGGACCCAGGTCGCCGTTGCGACCAGACAGATCAGGCCGATCAGGACGATGCGCGATAGCAGATGGAATTTCAGATTCATAGTCAATGAAGGATTGAGGTTCGGGCGCGTTATTGACCGCATTCTATGCGCCTGTGGCGGACATGAAAAGCCATCGCGACAAGGACGGGCAAATTACCCGTGTTTGACGGGTAATGATCAGGTTACGGACGCATGTCGCCACGTTACCCTGTCGGTACGCGACCCCGTAGGGGCAGACCTGCGTGTCTGCCCTGGCCGTCGCCCCACAGGTGCGGCGTTACATCGATCTAATACTACAGTTGTAATTTCAGGGATATTGATGTTGCCCGCACAGTCTAATGTGTTTTTGATCGTAAGCATTGGCGAGGTGAATGATGAATGCGATGGCAAAGCAGTTCGTGACCCAGGCGGCGAACTGGCAATCGGAGCTGCAGACCTGGTTTGTCAGAATAGGCCGGCACTTTGGCCGGCAGGCCATGCGGCAACGGGCACTGGATTACGTGACGGGCTTGCTCAGCCCGGTTGAGCGCAAAACCAGCTGGCAATTGTCGGAAGCGGTCAAACGACAGACGCCCTATAGCCTGCAGCATTTGCTGGACCGGGCACGCTGGGATGTCGATGCGGTGCGTGATGACGTGCGGACGTATATGATTGAGCATCTGGGCGAGCCCGATGCCGTGCTGGCGGTCGACGAAACCGGCTTTATCAAGAAAGGCCGACATTCGGTCGGCGTGCAGCGCCAGTACAGTGGCACGGCCGGGCGCATTGAGAACTGCCAGATTGGCGTGTTTCTGGCCTATGCCAGTACGCGGGGGCGTGCGTTGATGGACCGCGAACTGTATTTGCCCAAGGAGTGGGCTGACGACATGGTCCGACGGGCTGCCGCGAAAGTGCCTGAAGCAGTCGACTTTGCCACCAAGCCGCAGTTGGCGCAGCGCATGATCGAGCGAGCCGTTGCCGCGCAGGTACCGTTTGCCTGGGTCACTGGCGATGCCGTGTATGGTGACAACCGCAGCCTGCGCGCATGGCTGGAACAGCAGGACCTGCACTTCGTGCTGGCGGTGGCGAGCAACCAATACGTGTGGCCGGACTCGACCGGCCAAAAGACCGTGGCCCAGCTGGCGGCCACGGTCCAGCCGCAAGACTGGACCAGGCTGTCGGCGGGCGATGGCGCCAAGGGGCCGCGTTGGTATGACTGGCTGAGGCTACCTTTGCTGTCCTGGCAGATGCCGGGGGAACGCTGGCTGCTGCTACGGCGCCGGTTGACTGATGGGGAGCTGGCTTATTACGTATGCTATGTACCGCCTGGCACGGACCTGCAGACAATGGTGCGGGTAGCAGGCACGCGCTGGACGGTGGAAGAGTGCTTTGCGGCGGCCAAGGGCGAAATCGGGCTGGATCACTATGAAGTGCGCAGTTGGCACGGCTGGTACCGACACATGACCCTGGCAATGGCCGCGTTGGCGTATTTGGCGGTGTTGTGCCGCCATGAAAAAGACGCGTCATCGGCAAAAAAAACCGGAAACTGCTGAGCAAGCAAGCCTGGAAGCAGCGGCAGCTCTGATCCCGTTGACGGTACCGGAAGTGCGCAAGCTGTTGTGGCAATGGCTGTGGCGGCATCCGCCGAGAATCATGCATATCGTCAACTGGTCGCTATGGCGAAGACGCCATCAAGCCGTTGCCCGTGCCTGCCATTACCGACGACGCAGGGAGAAAAATAATCTACAACTGTAGTACTAAGGAGAAAATAGCATGAAAATAAAGAAATTAAGCAATCAACGGTCTGTTCCCGCCTGGATCATGCTGGGCATGGGGCTGATATTAAGCGGCGCCGTTAACGCGGGCCCCCGCATAGCGGTTTTAAACTTCGAGCTGAACGACATTACGTCCTTGCCGAACACGCCGGGGGAGCGCGTGCGCACGGCGTCGATCAAACCGTTGCTGGAGCAGGCGATCGGTCAGGCCGGCGATTATGAAATCATCCCCGTCGATATCGAGGCGCAAGCGGCGGCCAATGCCGGCTTTGGCTATCTGTACAGATTTCATGACAGTGCGGCGGAACTGGCCCGGCAATCCGGCGCCGATTGGGTGATCGTCGGGCAGCACAGCAAACCGAGTTTTTTATTCTCTTACTTGATGGCGTATCTGGTCAACGTGAAAAACCCCGCGCTTTCCGCACGCTATGCCATCGAGCTGAAAGGCAATCATGAAAAGGTGACAAGGCGAGGAGTCAAGGCTTTGGCGAAAAAAATTGACGCCACGATTGATCGGATGTAAATACCTATCAAAGTGCTATGAAATACATTCTGTTTTTAACGGATGCCGTACAAGGGATTGTGATCCTGTTTGCGCACCGGGCGCGGGGCTCCTTGTAAGCACTCGGCGCGCAAAGCGGCCGGATTGCCGGCCTGCAGGGATCGCCCGGTGCAAAAACCAGGGGAACTTCTTGTAACATCGATTATATAATCTATAATCAGATATTTACTCAAATACCGATTTATTCTATTTATTAATAACAAAATACTAATAATAATTAATAATAAAATACTAATATTAAAGAATAGAATTTAACAGCCTGTTACGGCTTTTCCACGGTTTTTATCGCTTAATTATATACAGCCTGAAGCTGCCATGATTTGGGCGGATTAACTCAAATAATTTTTTACCGATCAGATATTCAGGTCGGTAAATTCGGGGCAAGCTCCGCAACGGGCGAAAGGTTAACGAAATCCGTTAAAGCCAGGGAAGATTCGGCAGGCGGGCAGGGCATTTTCTGTCGCTGTTGATGTAGAGCTTGAGCATTCTATCCCTCATCCTGTCCCTTTCCGAAGGGAGAAGGGCAGGTGCCACAATATTTTTGTGATTATCCTTGAGGGTTTGAATGCATGGATAACGCAAAACATGGCAGAGCATCGCCGGTCTTTCCTGGAGACGGATACCAAGCCGATTTTCTAAAAACCCTTAAGGGCCAATAATAAATATTAATAAATGCCAAAAGGAGAATCTGTATGTCCTCGCAAGCGCCGAACGGGCAATCACCCTATGAGGAGCGCATCATCCCCTTTATTACCGATGATGGCGTCAATCTTAATCTGATCAATGTCCGCGGCCGCAAGCCGCCGGACAAAGGCCCGGTCATACTGGTGCATGGCGCCGGCGTGCGGGCCAATATCTACCGGGCGCCGGTGGCAACGACCATCGTCGATGCGCTGATCGAGCAGGGCTATGACGTATGGCTGGAAAACTGGCGCGGCAGTATCGCCTTTCCGCCGAATTTATGGACCCTGGACCAGGCGGCGCTTTACGATCATCCCAAGGCCGTCAAGACCATCATCGCCGAGACCGGCGCTCAACAGCTCAAGGCCATTATCCATTGCCAGGGCTCGACCAGTTTCACCATGTCGGCCCTCGCGGGACTCGTGCCCGAAGTCACCACCATCGTCAGCAATGCCGTGTCCCTGCATCCGGTCGTGCCGCGCTGGTCCACGTTCAAGCTTCGATACCTGGTGCCGTTGGTCAAGCTGTTCACGCCCTACCTGAATCCGCACTGGGGCGTCGAGGCGCCCGATCTGGCGGCAAAAATGATTACCTTGCTGGTCAATATGACCCATCACGAATGCCATAATGCCGTCTGCAAACAGGTCAGTTTTACCTACGGCAGCGGTTTTCCGGCCCTGTGGAGCCATGAAAACCTGAATGAGGAAACCCATGAATGGCTGAAGGAGGAATTCGGCGCCGTGCCGCTGCGCTTTTTCGAGCAGATCAATCGTTGCGCGCGGCAGGGGCATCTGGTTGCCGTTGAAGGCTTCAAGGAACTGCCGGACGATTTCGTCAAGGCGCCGCCCAAGACTGACGCCCGGTTTGCCTTCTTTACCGGAGAAAACAACCTCTGCTTCCTGCCCGTCAGCCAGATCAACACCTATAACTATTTTTCCGGATTGCGCCCGAATTACCATTCGCTGCATGTGTTGCCCGGTTACGGCCATCTGGATGTGTTCATGGGCCAAAACGCGGCGCGGGATACGTTTCCCTTGATCCTCGACGAACTCAATAAAGACTGATTCATAACAACAATAAAACCGCGCCATAACATGAACGGCGCCAAAAGGGGGTAAAAATCATGTTTTGCATGCCAAAACGCATTAAACAATACGCGGGCCGTTTTTCGCTGGTCGACGGCATTCCGTTCAAGCTGCCGGTCGCCGCGACCAACTCGCCGGCCCTGATGGCGATCTTCCCGATCAATGCGGAAAAAGCCAAGGCCTTCCTGCCCAAGGGGGTCCATCCCTTCCGCTTGTGGAACTCCGGGTTGCTGATCGTGACCGTTATCGATTACCGCGAGACGCCTATCGGCAAATACGTCGAGTACAGCATCGCCATCGCCTGCACGCACGGCGAGAAACCGGCGCCCAGGCTGCTGCCGGCCCTGTTCATGAACTTCTTCAAGACCGGCCAGTATGTGGTCGACCTGCCGGTATCGTCGGAAATATCGGTCAAAGGCGGCAAGGGCATCTGGGGCATGCCGAAGCATCAGGGACATCTGGATTTCAAAATCACCGAGGACAAGGTCAGCAGCCAGTATGACCTGGACGGCAAACTGGTGGCTTATGTCGAGATAGAACCGGCCAAAAAGGCCTGGATACCGGTCAAGATGCGCGCCTCCAATTACTGTTCATTCCGTGGCATGCTGATGAAGTCGGACATCCTGCTCGACACCCAATGCGGCGTCCGCCTGCTCAAGAGCGCCAAGGCCCGCTTCGTCATCGGCGACCATCCCCGTCTGCAGGCCATGAAGGAGCTGGAAATCGGCGATGCCCTCGCCACGGTTTACCTGCCGTCCATCACCGGCACGCTCGATGATCACATTGAAAGCTGGTTTCTGGATTTCGACCAGTTGCCCGAAAAAGCCCCGGAAGGCTTTGAGTCCGTGATCAATCTGGGCCTGAGTGAAGACTGGCTGTCGCCGCCCGACGCGCCGATCCCGCCGGCGTGATCATGATGGCAACAACCACTAGTCAGGAGTAACAGTTATGACGGCACAAGCCCATATTCCCCAGGGCGCGGCGGCCAACGACAACCGCCTGCCCAAACGGGCGCTTATTCTTCCGGGCGGCGGCATGCGCTTATCGTATGCCGCCGGCGCTCTGGCCGAAATTTTCGCCCATGACCTGAAATTCCAGCACATGGACGGCACGTCCGGCGGCTCGCTGAACCTGGCCATGCTGTTTTCAGGCCTGAAGATCGACGACATCTGCGAGCGCTGGCGCACCCTGAAGATGCGCGATACGATTTCTTTCCTCCCTTTCGGCAATTATCTCTGGCCGCCGAATTTTGTCGCCGCCGGTTCAGCCAAGGCCTTCCGCGACAAAGTCTATCCGCATCTGGGCATCGATTTCGAAAAAATCCGCGCGGCGGAAGGCCTGCAGGGCACGTTCAATGTCTGCAATTTCGGCAAAAAAATGAACCAGGTCATCCGCCACCAGGATATGACCGAGGATTATCTCGTGGCCGGCATGTCCCTGCCCGGCACGCTGCCGCCTGTCACGATCAAGGATACCGTTTATCTGGATTCAGGGTTTATCCAGGACGCCAATCTGCTGGAGGCCGTCAAGCGCGGCGCCAATGAATTATGGCTGGTCTGGATCATGGGCAATATCCCGGATTATAGAAGCGGCCCGCTGAATGCCTATGTGCAAATGCTGGAAATGAGCGCCAACGGCGCGCTGATCAAAGAGCTTCAGCACATCAAGGATATCAACGCCCGCATAGCCAATGGCGAGCACTTATACGGACATGAGCAACCCATCACTCTCCACCTGATCAAGCCCGCGCACCCGTTGCCGCTGGATTCGGCGTTATATACGGGCGCCATCAGCCATGCCGACCTGATCGAAATGGGGCGGTCCGATGCGAGAGCTTATTTCAACCGCATGAAACCGGAGGGGGTTCCGTTTGAACCTTATATATTGAAAATGACAGCACAAACAACAGGTCTGCAATTTAAAGAAACCATGAAAGGCGGCTTTTCGCTCGATGCCAGCGACCCTCGGGACGGCAAAACCAAAGGCAGGCAGGCGGGCACGCAATTGGCCATGCATGCCACGGTCAGCATCGATGACATGGACGCCTTCATCAAGGATGCCGAGCATCCGGGCGGCTTGACCGGCACCATCGATTTTGCCCCATTGGGCATGGGCATGGTCGCCGACACCGGCGTGTTCAATCTGTTCAAGCCCACGGACGACCCGAAATTGACCTTGATGGTTTACGAACTGGGTTTTGAGCATCAGGGCCAGGCCTATTACCTGGCCGGCCGAAAGGAAGTGCGCGATGGTTCGGTGTTCAAGCTGTGGCCGGAGACCACGACACTGTACACCCAATTGCACAAAGGCACCGACAAATCAGGCCCGGTCATTGGCGCCGGGGTTCTGACATTAGGCCCGGTCGACCTGATGAAGCTGGTGTCGACCGTCACGGTCACGCATGCCGACGGTTTTCCGAAAAAAGTAAAAACAGTCGGCGCTTTCGGCGGCTTTTTCCTGCGCGAGTTGTGGAGCACCTATGTCACGCATGACCACAAAAGCGGCGAAAGCACCCAAAGTCAGTCCTGACTTTAGCCAACAGCCGCGGGCCGGGCTGGCGATTTCTTAAGACCGGCCTTTCGAAGCCGCTTATGCCGGGTTTGCCAACTCAGCCCGCATAAGCGGTTTCCTGCGCAGTTCAGGAAGCTAATTTTTCACCAAAAATAATAAAAAACAGTATATCGGGGAAATACAATGGAAATCGAATACGATTACGAAGCTATTGTCATCGGCAGTGGTTTTGGGGGCTCAATCAATTGCTGCCGGCTAGCCAAGAAATGGCCCGGCAAGGTCATGCTGCTGGAGCGCGGCAAGCGTTATCCCCTGGGATCTTTCCCGCGCTCGCCGCATGACATCGCCAACAACTTCTGGAACCTTCCGCCGGAAAAGCGCAGCAGGCCGAAAAGCATCGCCGACAAGGAAACCCACGGCATGTTCGATATCCGCAATTTTGACCATATCGATGCCGTGGTCGGCGCGGGACTGGGCGGCGGCTCGCTGATCTATGCCAATGTCTTTCTCCAGCCGCCCGATGAAGTATTCGACCACAACTGGCCGGAAACCAGCAAGAAAGACGCCTTGCAACCCTATTACGCGGTCAGCAAGGAAGTCCTGGGCGCCAGGCCCGTACCGCAAAGCGACGACCCGCGCCGGCAGATCATCCGCACGGGCCTGTTTCAGGAGTTCGCCAAGGCCGATGGCCGAGAGTCGCAACTGCTGGATATCAATGTCTTCTTCGGCAATGATTTCGACAATCCCACCGACATCGGCGTGCAGGAAAAAAACCGTTACGGCGCGCTGCAAACATCCTGCGTCTATTGCGCCGAATGCGATCTGGGCTGCAATACGCAATCGAAAAACACGCTGGATCTGAATTACCTGCATGTCGCCGAGACCCGTTATAACGCCGCGATCAAGACCGAAGTCCTCGGCCAGAAAATCGTGCCTCTGGATGCGCAGGGCAATGAAAATCCCGCCGCCGGCGGCGAATTCGGTTACCGGGTTTATTGGCTGGATCTGAACGACGGCCATGGGCAGCACAGCGCCGTTACCCGCCGCGTCGTGGTTTCGGCCGGCACGCTGGGCTCGAACGAACTGCTGATGCGCTGCCGGGACGTCTACAAAACCCTGCCCCATATCAGCCAGCAGTTGGGCCGGCATTTTTCCGGCAACGGCGATTTCCTGTCATTCGTCATCGACGGCGACAAGCCGGCCGACCCCAATTACGGACCGGTCATCACCCAGGGCACTGATTACAATCTGTTCAAGAATTTCGACCGGGAGCGCGCCTTCATCCTGGAGGATGCCAGCTATCCCGGTTTTGCCGCCTGGTATTCGGAAGGGCTCAGACCGGGGCTTTCGCATTTCAACGCCTTTATCCGCACCGCCAAGGTGGCATTTGACCGCTTCATTAGCGGCCTCGCGAACGGACATATCGGCTATGCCTTCAATGAATTGCTGAAAGGCGATATTTCCTATACCAGCAGCGTGTTGTTGTGCATGGGCATAGACAAAAGCAACGGCGTCATGGAATTGAACGACGCCGGCTTTCTGCATGTGAAGTGGCCTTACAAGGACAGCATGTCCCTGTATCAGACCATTCTCGATACCGGCAAGCGGTTCAAGGACTGGTGCGGGGGCAAGGCGTTCATCCCGCTGCCGAACTGGCTGTGGCCCATGAAACGGAACGTCACGGTCCATTCCCTGGGCGGCTGCCGTCTGGCGAACGACCCCGCCGAAGGCGTCACCAGCGCGGCCATCGATAGCTTCGGCCAGGTGTTCGGTTACGCCGGACTGTATGTCGCGGACGGGGCCTTATTGCCGACGGCGGTCGGCGCCAATCCGGTGGCGACGATCTGCGCCTTGTCGGAACGTGTCGCGGAGGGCATTACCGGCATCAAGCCGGACGCGGACTTATAAACCGTTTCCGGATTCAGACCAATCGCCTGCTGGCCGGCTCTTGGCCCGGATCAACAGGCGATACCCGGCACAAACCATAATGATGACCGAGGCCGCGGATACCTCGGTTTTATTGCAACTAGAGGTAGACCTATGAGCGACTTTCCTGCTTATGACGAGATTCACGTAATCTCGGATATCCACATGGGCGGCAACAGGCCCAATTTCCAAATTCTGAGGGAGACCAAAAGGCTGGCCGGCTATATCGGCTGGGTGGGCAAGCAGTGCCCGGCGGGCAATGTCGCGCTGGTGCTGAACGGGGATGTCTTCGACACGCTGGCCGAGGAATTGCCGGGCTATATCGCCGTCGAACAAGCCGTCGCGGTCGTTGACCGGATCATGAATGACCCGTCGTTCTCCGGCATCTGGGAGGCTCTGGCGGCTTTCGTGGCGATCGAGCGGCGCACGCTGATCTTTATCATAGGCAACCACGACATCGAAATGTCGTTCCCGACGGTCCAGCGCCTGATCATGACGCGACTGGCGGGCGATGATCTGGTCAAGCGCGCCCGGATCGAATTCTCGACTATCGGCGCCGGCTATACCTGCCTGGTCGGCGGCGCCCGCGTCTACTGCACGCACGGCAATGAGGTGGACGCCTGGAACTACAACCGCTACGAGGATCTGGCCAAGGTCGGGCGGCGCCTGAATGCCGGCCGTTCGCTCGATCCCAAGGAATGGTATCCGAACGCCGGCACACGCATGGTCAAGGAGGTCATGAACGAGGTCAAGGAAAAATACAAATGGATCGATTTGCTGAAACCGGAAACCCAGGCCGCGGTCGGCACGCTGGTCGTGCTCGATCCGTCCCAGGCGAAAAAGATCACCGACCTGGTGTCAATCGTCGGCGAGAGAGTCAGCGGCGGCAGGGAAGTCAACCAACGCCTGTCCGCGGAAGGGTTTCAGCCGCGCGAACAGGTGGCGGATGCTTCGGCGCTGACGGTCGAGCAATTGCTGGGCCCCAATCTCAGAGAGGGCGTCAGCATGCACGCACAACAGGATTCGCAGGATGTGGACGCGATGCTGGCGCTGGCCGAGGCCAATCTCGGCAAACCGAATGCCCAGATCGTCGAGCCGGCGGCGCCGCTGGGCACCTGGCAGCTGATCTTCGACCGGCTGACGGGCTGGCTCAGGGATGTGCCCAAGGACGAGGCGTTGCGCCGGGCTCTGAAAGACTGGCTGGCCGACGACAAGACCTTCGATCATACCGACCGGGACGACACCTTCAAGGATGTCACGGCGGCGGTAGGCGCTTCCATCGATTTCATCATTACCGGGCACACGCACCTGGAGCGCGCCATCGACATGGGCGGCGGGCGGTTTTACTTCAATTGCGGCACCTGGATCCGGCTGCTGCGCTTCACCGATGCGATGCTGAAGGACCGGGACTCGTTCAAGCCGGTTTACGACGTGCTGATCGACGGCCGCATGGAACTGATCGACGAGGCGAAATTCGGCGGCCAGAGTTTCGTGATGAACCAGACCAGCGCCGTGTCCATCAAGGTTGAAAACGGCAGCGTCGTCGGCCGCCTGAGCCACGTTGTCGGCGACGGCACGACAGCGCCCCGGGTCATCCAGCAATTCGTGAGGAAATGACATGAGCAACAATCACACCTCGGAAATCCGCAACGTCAAACTCGAACTGTTGAGGTCCGGGCCTGCCCACAATCAGCTGCTGTCGCCGCTGACCAATTATATTGCCTTGTGCGGCTCCGACGGCCCGGTGACGCTGCAAATGCCGTTCGAGCATCGCCAGTTGCTGATGCGCTTGCGGCGGCTCAGATATCCCCTGGACAAGGACCCCGCCACCGACGACCAGCGGCAATCGGAAGTCCGCGACCTGGGCGAATCCATCGGCCGCGTGCTCGGCCAGGTGCCGGCCATGCTGTCCGAACTCGGCAATGCCGGCGCCGAGAACGGCAAGCTCGTGCATCTGCGGCTGGCGATGTCCGCGTTTGAACTGGGCCTGATTCCCTTCGAGGCGGCCGTGGCGCCGGACGGCTTCCCCGGGTCGGGCTCGCCGCTGTTCTTGCAAATGCGCACGCCGATCTCGATCACGCGGGAAATCCGCCGCGGCCGCCCGCTGCCGGTCAACTGGACGCGTCCGCCGCGCATTCTGTTCGCCTTCGCGGCGCCGAACGGGCTTTACGTGCCCGCGCAAACCCATTTGCAGGCCCTGCGCGAGGCCATCGAGCCCTGGATCAAGATCAAGGATAAGGACAAGGACCGTATCGACGAAGTCAAAAAGCTGCTGACTGTGCTGCCTAATGCCACGCTGGAGCAGATCCGTTCGCTGTGCGCGTCGACCGAATTCACCCATGTCCACATCCTGGCGCACGGCGCGCCGTTCAAATACTCCGGCGACGAGCGCTACGGCGTGGCCTTGTGCAGCGAGACCAGCGACAGCGCCGATATCGTCGACGGCGAGCGCCTCGCCATCGCCTTGACCTCGAGCGACTCGGCCGGCAATACCCGGTTTCGCCCCACGGTCGTGACGCTGGCGACCTGCGACTCCGGCAACATTGAGTCGGTGCTGACACCCGGCGGCAGCATCGCCCACGAATTGAACGCGGCCGGCATCCCGTGGGTCGTCGCATCCCAGTTTCCGCTGTGGATGAAGGCATCGGCCATCGCGGCCAAAGTGTTTTACAGCGGTCTGTTGAGCGGTGCCGATCCGCGCTGGGTGCTCTACGAATTGCGCCAGCGGTTGCGCACGGATTCGCCGGAGACGCATGACTGGGCCAGCATCGTCGCTTACGCCACGGTGCCGTGGAATTTTGAACAGCAGGTCAACCAGTTCCGCGACCAGCAGACGCACAAGAAAATCGAAGTGAAGTTTGGCCGGATCGACGAATTGGTCGGCGCGGATGTAGATAGTGGCGACGAAGCAGGGAAGGTGCTTAGCGAGGCTCAAAACAAGGAGTTGGCGGCGCTGTGCGCATCGGTTCGCGAAGATCTGAAAAACTGGCGCGCGGAACTGCACGCCGGCGTCTCGACCCAGGACCGGGCGAAACGTCTGGGCATCAGCGCCGCCTGCGAGAAACGCATCGGCATCGCCTATACCCTGGCGGAAGATCTGCCTTTGGCGCAGAAAGCCTACGAAGCCTGCCGCGACTTCTATCGCGACGCCTGGGATATCGATCCCTGCAACCACTGGGTGATCACGCAGTATCTGTCGATTATCGCCATACTGAACCGGGAAGACGACGGGCCCATGCTCAAGGAACTGGCGCGCAAATACGGCATAGTTTGGAACGCGGCCCGGCAGATCGTGGATTGGCAGATACGGAAAACGTCAGGCGATGAGCGGGCTTATGCGTTAAGCACGTTCGCGGAACTCAGTTTATTGGGCGCGGTTTACGGCGGACAAAGCGTCGACCCGGAAATGCTGGAAGCCGATATCACCTATTACTGCAAAGAGATGTTGAACGAGTTATGCGCCGAGGCATTTCCGATTATTTCAACGCGGCGCCAGTTCAGGCGGTATCTGAAAGACTGGAGCTCCCCGCTGTGGGCCGGTCTGGCGCAGGCGGCGCTGAATGCGCTGGGGGATGTATATTGATTTTAGCAGGGCCGAATTCGTGCTTGCGCGAGCAGGGCGCTCGATAGTGATTCTTGACTATGCCGCTGTGAATGTCTGGCGTACCCGCATCGCGGCAAGCAGCTTGAAAATCGATCCATGTCAACATCAGGTTCAGCAGGTCGGGTAAAACGTTTGCGTAACCCGACCTATATGACCACATCACCGGACAATATTTTATTTTGCTCGGGCCTTAAAGATTATTTAAGTTCTCCCCGCAACTGTTTAAACCAATATTCCATTTGTCTGCCCGCCGCCTCCCGGCCGCCCAATCCGAATGAAAGCGCTACCGCAACGGCGATGGCGCCCAGGGTTAAGCCAAAAGCCATGTTCACGATATCGTCAGCCAATCCCATTGCGTGCAGGCCCATTGCCGTCACAAGACCAAGTATGGCGAATTTTGCAATGCCGGCCAGTATTTTGCTTTCGCCGCTGCTTCTAATAATAACCAGGTAAGTTATATTGGCCAGCCAAAAGCCGACAGCCAGAATAATCGAGCCAAGCAGAATCTGACCACTGAATTCCACAAAGGTTGTGACAAGATCCCCCACTTGATGTAATCCCAGTTGGTTGGCCGCCTCAATAGTGGCAAACAGCATGGTAAAGAAAATTATCAACCTCCCGACCAGGATGGAGGGCGTGATTCCTGTTGTAAACACGTCTCCAAAGCCCAGCGCCGCCGGAACCCTGTCAAAATTCATGCCCTGCAAAAGAGAGGCGACAAGGTTTGCGACAAATCGCGCCACATAGAAAGCGATGATCAAAATCACCGCCGCCGCAAAAATATCCGGAATTGTCCGCATAATAATATTGAGCATATTCGTAGCGGGCGCGGATATCGCTTCCAATTCCAGGGCGTCCAATGCCGCTATCAGGGCGGGGACAAACACAAAGAAAAAGACGATAGCGCCAATAAGCCGGGACAGTCTCATGCCGCCTCCCAAACCGGCCCGGATGCCGATACGGTCCACTCCGGCGGCAGCGAGTAAATTTGCCACAATGTCGCGAAGAATTTTAGCCACAAACCAGCCGACCAGACCGATGATGAAGGCGGCAAGAATATTCGGCAACATGGCTAAGACTTTATTAACCATATTCTGAACGGGGCCCAGTAACCCCTCCAGTTGAAAAGCGCCCAGAATCGCGGGCAGAAACAGTAGAAAAATAAACCAGTAAACGACGTTACCGATATTTTTGCTGGTCGAGGCGCCGCTCTCCACAACACCAAGTCTCTCATCCAGATCAGTGGCGTCCAGTGCCTTAATGACCAGCAAGCGGACCACGGTTGCCAATAGCCAGGCGATCAGCAACAAAATCCCTCCGGCGACAAGCCGGGGAATATATTGGAATACCTGAGTTACCAAGGCATCCAGAGGTCTTGACACCAATTCAAGGTCAAGAACATTGAACGCGGCAATTAATACGATCAGCATAATGATCCAATAGACGCCCTTGGCGATGCCGGACTCAAGATCTATTGTAATATCACCGCCCTTGGCAACCTTCTGGTTCAGTCTGAACAGGGAAAGGGCTTTGCGAATACCGGCTCTAATCAAAACGGCCACCAGCCAACCGATGATAAGGATAGCCAATGCGCCGGCAATCCTGGGAAGATGCTGTCCCAATGTATCTTGGAGGGAATTCATTAAATTTGTTGTTTCCATGAAATTCTCCTTCGTGAATATATTTAATTCAACTGTGTATTTTTGAATTTTTAAAAAATACACAACCTCTTGCAGGCAATGTAGGTTAAAGAAAAATAAATTACTATTGGTTCAAATACTTAGGAACGGGTATGAAATAAAACCTGCAACTGAAGCAGATTTCTGTTCCTGTTCAACGACTGCATGGGCAGGAAATGATCCCGTCATTTCTCTGCATTCACCCCATCCCTGTAGGCAACGCCGAAGAGGGACGGAAAGACCAGTCAGTTGCGGGCGTTATTACGCAGATAATTGATTCACGCATCTGTAAGACCGAATTGATTCGACCCGAAACGCCCACCAGGCTTTCCAGAGGGTGGGGACTCGAGCGCGAAACCTCGTGGGAGCGATGCCTACATCGCGACTTGCCCGGCGGTTTTAAGTTGCTATGCAAGCATCGCTCCCGCCGAGGTTGTCCGAATTGGAAACAAGGCCGTACGGCGGCTGACTCGTAAGGGGGATTTGCCTCGGCAATCCACCAACAAACGGAGCCTCGTACTCGTAACCGTCATGTGTCTGCAAATATTACCGGTCTGCTTGAAATGGCGGTTTGCTGCGCGAAACCGCCCTACGATTTCTGCATACACAATCTAAAGCTGAAACCTATACTGTGGAAGGCTATAACAGCTTATTTAGGCATTTTCTTGCTCGGCTGTGCAGAAACTCAAAATGCTATGGCAAAAGCGAGATCATGCTGAAATATTCCGTCATGTTTCTGATGCTCAAATGGAGTGGAGAGCTGGATACTATACTTTAGGCGCGCATAAAATAACTTCTTCAAGTGCGCGGATGAATTTCCGGTGTAGGTGCGGATTTATTTATGCCCTATGGGCACAAGTGAATTCGCACCTAAAATTCCCTGATTTATTCCATGTCCATTACTTATTAATAGTGCCTCTTTTCCATTAGCGCATATCAATTTGGCATAACGCCACCGATGAAACAAAGCCAACACCAGTCACAGCCCGAAGCGGCCTTATAGCGAGGGAAAAAACCAACTGAGAGATAGTTACAATAGATATGCTGGTAGTCATATTTAAATTCACTACATGGAAAAGTGCATGTTGGAACTGGAAGCTAGATACCTTCAGTTATCCGATTATTTTTACGTTCGACCAGCTCTGCGCAAGCTTCGGAATTTGATACGTAAATAATTTTCCGGTACATAAACCATTGGTAAGAAACTGGCTCACAGATATTATAGCCTCGCCCTTCCAGGAAGCGCTCCACAGGGTAATGAATAACTTGTGGAAATATAATCATGGTAATGATGCTAATAAGTGCGCCACCATTTATTCTTTTATTAACTTTATTCGTAAGGGGCAGCCTTAGAATTGCTTCATATAGAGCTATGTAAGTCAATGTAGATAGTCCAATACCGACACCTAGCATGTAAAGTGCACCTTTATTAAATAAAATAACAGGATTATTCGATGCTATCTGGGTAATAGTTTGAAATAGGCTCCACCCAAACCACGCAAATGCACCTAATGAGAGGAAAATGAATAGTAAAAAACCACCAAACCTTATCAAAATTGATGGCTCATGAGAGTTTTCCATTCTAATGAATCCTCGGCCTTGTGGATAAGAACTTATCCAACTGATGCTGTGCTGCATTTATAATTATTTGTCTGGCTGAATCTATTGCGTAATCAATGATTGATTCTACAGTGTCATTAGCAGTGTTCCTTATATTTTGTCTGGATTTTACTATATAGGAATTTACATTTTCTATATAGGAGTTCGCATTTTCACCTAACTCATCCAGCGCTTCAATTACGCGATCTGTTATACCGTAGTGATCATCTAACTCAGTCAAAATCATGGATACACCAACACCAACCACCACCACTGCCAAGATGGGCCCCACAGCAGCAACAATTCCCATACCAACCACAAGAGAAGCTGCTGCTATTGACGCACCAGTTGCGATGCCTATCTTTACCACGTCAGTTGCGAGAGAACCGATTAATTGACTAAGCGTAGCCTGGTCGGTCAGAAAATAATCGGCTACCCGATAACTGGAAATTAAAACGACGGAAATAATGCCGCCAGACCTTGCAGCGTTAATGGCTCCCGCTCTGCCAAGCCCCATTGTGATTACCTTTGGATGCTTGATACCGTATTTTGTGCCTGTAAGTATCTTTCTCAATCCTGGATATCCCTTCAAAATAATGTGGGGTTTACCTCCATAGGTTTTTATGTAAGCTTGAGTTGTAAATCCTCCCAAATCACCGACAAGTTTGCTAAGTGTTATAAAATCATCGGCTGATGCATAGTAGCTTACGCCAAATTCCACCTTCCCTTTGATCTGTTGCCAGGCCTGCTGGACACTCGGCATTTTACCCCTGGGTGATGATTTAATAATGGCATCCATTTCTTCAATGGAAATCACAAATACTTCGTGCTGGTTAGATTGTATTTGCTGTTTCAGTGCTTTCTTTTCCTGATCCGTTAGCATGAAATGCCTCCTTGGTTATGTTTGTGACGAGAAGTTGTACTATTTGAGCTATCCGCTCAAGTGGGTGTGCATGCCCGGCATGGGCGTAAGCTAATGGGACGCAAGTCTCTGCCGGAAAATTGGCATTGATTAACGTTCAACATAAGCTGATAAGTATAGTGACTGGTCGACACTCAGGGCAATGTTGTGAAAACAGGGAACACAAAACTGTGATCTGATTCATATTTTTTTAAATCTCATCCGGAAACTGTCTTTTTGTCAACAGGTGGCGCTATTGGTTGGTCCTGAGCGCGTGCTCGGTATCAAACAAAACCGATTAACTCGCCGTCACCCCCAAAATCCAGCCCTCAACCTCTGCTACGCCGCGTACATGAGGCGGCAGAGCGGGGTTGAGAAAATCAATTAGTTGGTTGTCATGATCAGCTTGTCGCATCCAGGCCGCAATACTGAATGCGTCATGTTGGTCGGGAGTGCTATTTTCAAGGGCGAACTGTTTTTTATAAAGAGCAGGATAGGCTTCAACGATTGCGGATCGGCCGGATGGAATTTGCCATCCGTCGAAGGGCCAAAAATGTATTTTTTCGCCTAAATGTTGGCGTAGAAAGCGTAACCAAGGAAGGCCAGCATGAGTCGATTTGGCTACAGAGCCTTGCACATCGAAATGAAACACCGATTTAGCGCGGCAGCGTTCCTCGCAGAGTCGGCGCCAACGGGGATCACCCGTTCGCGCCTCGCCGTTTCCGACTGAGCCATCACGAACAAAGTCCACATAAACATGGTCTCGGTCGGTCGGCCAGTGGCTTTGGAAATCGTCCAGAAAGCTCGGCCAGTCCGGCAAGAGGTGATGGAATTCAAAATAGCGTAACGGAAAGGAAAAACCATGATCGATACCAACCAGCGAAGGGATGTCTTGCGATAGGGCTTCCAGCAACCATCCGGCTATGCCGCGCCGAGTCCAATATTTGCGAGGACTGGGCGGCAGTACCTCCTCCGGTAAAGCATCGCCATACGCCTGATAAACCCGCAAGCCTTTGAGGCTGGAAGTTGGTGTTTCGGCGCCGGAATAATCGATGCCAATATAACGATCAAAGCTCTGCATGTTTAGCTTCCCGTTCTGCGTAAGTTTTTCCACTGGCAAGTTTCCAAGCGATGCGGTCGTTCTGCTGCCAAGTCGTCATTTATGGCTACTCTGAAGAACATACATAGTTGACCAAACATCCAGATCAGGATTCGGTTAAAAATAACTTTCCGATTTTTCGCTGAAAATCAGCGCTTATGTAGGGGCGAATTCATTCGCCCTGGGCGACTAAAGTCGCCCCCACATCTAAAAATTCAGGGAAGTTATTTCTCACCTTATCCTAAGCATCATGGCGATCCGGATCTGAGACTGTCGATTTGAAATTACTATAATCATGTTGCGGATAGCGTCCGCAATGGCATTCGCTAGCTGTTCCCGGTCTATTCTTGCCCGATAGCGATAATCGCTTTCGGCTCCTATTTGCACCTCGGCATCTGGGAATACCTGTTGGATGTCGCCTGCCTGGCGGGCGCGAACCAATAAGGTTTTGCCGCTGGGGCCGCCCTTGTTGACAATCGAGAGAAAAGATTTATTCATGAACAACCACATTAAGCATTCTCCTGATTGAAAATTTCGCCGCTTACGCTTTGCTGCCAGACATGCTGGAAAACACGTTCCGCAACGTGATTCTTGTCGTCAGATGAATAAGGCGGTTCAGGAAGCGTTTGATAGATATGATCAAGAATGAAGGTTTTTACCTCGGCTTGAGTCTGTTCTTTCTCCGTCCATTGATCGAGCGGCCCTAGCAGGCGCAAAATGTCGGCAAGCAATTCGCGGCTGACTTCTTTGACCTTCTCCCGCTCCGATTTTGACAGGTCTCCGCGCCGGATCAGGTCGAAAATGGCTAATTGTTCTTCGCTCAGACCTTCTTCAACCGTGCGCTGTTGTTCTTGATCCAGGCTTTGGATTAAATCCATCACCTTGGCAAAAGTTTCCTCGATGGTGATGCGATCCTTGTCCCGGTTGTAGTCGGCGATAATCTCCTGATATTTTTTGTAATAATCGATGCGCAGGGGATTTTTGGCGAGCATCTGGGCAAGCTTTTGCTCAAGAATCTCGAAAATGTCCTGTAATGCCGTCGCTTTCCTTTTCACTTTTTTGGCGAACTCGTCACGCAGTTTTTCCAAATCGATCTGGCTCAGGTCGTACTGTTTACTTTCGGCATGATCATCACCGGCGGTTTCGGCCCGAATGGCTTCATTCACGATCCGGTGCAACTCCTTCAACAAGGAGGTTACGTCCGCCGTATCGCGCCGCTCCGACAGTTTCTTATAGATGGCTTCAATATTGTCATGCCGTTCCGCATAAGTAACTACCGAAGGCTCCATCAGCAATGCCTTGAAACGGCTGAATACGATCCTCGCCAATATTTCGAAGCGCCGTTTGGATTCATTACCGCCTATGCTTGCGTTTCCGCCAGTTTCGCTTCCGGACTTGTCTGCGGACGTTCCCGCATAAATCGCTTCGACCGCATCCTTCAGCAAGGCTATGCGTGTAAAACCTTTGCTGCCCAACAGCCGTGAAGGGTCAAAGCCAAGCCCGAGCAGATGCGCCTCAGTCACTTCAATCGCTTCCTGCAAGGCCGCCACGCGCTCTTCGACAGGCGCGACAATTTCTTCCCCATTGCTGCTGTCATCTCCCATCGCATATTGCGCCAGCGCTTCCCGCAATGCTTTCAGCATCCCGTTGTAATCGACGATCAGCCCGAAATCCTTGCCGGGATAGCGGCGGTTGGCGCGTGCGATGGCTTGCATCAGGGTATGCGCTTTCATCGGCTTATCGATATACAGCGTCGATAGCGATTCCACGTCAAAGCCGGTCAGCCACATCGCGCAGACGATGGCTACTCGAAAAGGATGTCCAGGATCTTTGAAAGCCGACTCTACATCCACCCGCCTGCCGTCCGGCGTTTCAAAACCGAGCTTCATACGCTTCCTATGCGGGATGATGTCGAAATCCCACTTCTTGAAATCGGCAACTTCGTTCTGCGCTTCGCTGATAATGATTTCGATCAGGGTCTGCTCGATCCATTTGGCCTTGGCCAACAAACGGTCGCGTTGCGCATGAAGCTGCTGTCGGGTCACCTCGTCGCTGGCTGCGTTGATCTCGACCAGCTTGGCCTCGGCCTCAGCGCGTATTACGATGCCTTTGGCTTGCCATAACGGCTCGATCAATTGCAGCATGCGAGCGCAGGTGATTTTATCGATGCACACCAGCATCGCCTTGCCGGCTTCCCAGCGCGTCGTGCAATGCTCGACGAAATCGACGGCGATTTTCATTAAGCGGTGATCGGCGGTGATGACCTCGTAATCCTTGCCCAGCAGTTTTTCCAACAGCGCTTCCTGATCGGGATTCAGTTCGGCTTTCTCAATCACCTCGGCGATTTTGTCGTTCAAATCCAGTCTCGCCAATTTCAGCTTCTCGCCCCGGTTTTCATAGACCAGCTTGACCGTTGCGCCGTCTTCCTCGCTGCGTTTGAAGTCATAACGAGACACATAATCGCCGAAGATGCGCTTGGTCAGCTGGTCGTGCTTGAACAACGGCGTGCCGGTAAACCCGATAAACGCTGCATTCGGCAATGCCAGGCGCATATTGCGCGCCAGCTTGCCCGCCTGGGTCCGGTGCGCCTCGTCGGAAATCACGACGATGTCATCGCGTTCGCTGTAGGGGTTATTGGGATTCACATCCTGATTGAATTTATGGATCAGGCTGAACACATAGCGATGATTCTGCTTCAGCAAAGCCTCAAGGTCCCTGCCGGAAGCGGCTCTCGGCGTGTTGTCATCGGCAATGCCGCAGCCGACGAAGGTCTTGTAAATCTGGCTGTCCAGATCGTTGCGGTCCGTCATCAGTACGAAGGTAAAATTGCCGGGGAGGGTGCGGCGAACCTTTTCGGCAAAAAACGCCATCGAATAGGACTTGCCGCTGCCCTGGGTATGCCAGACCACACCGAGCCGTCCCAAATCGGGATGCGCCCGCTCGATGATTTGCAGGGTTTGTTTTTTGGGCTTTACGTAAGGCTGGACGGAAGGCTCCGCTGCTTTAAGCGGAAGTGATTCTTGATTTGCCGTCGCTTTGTCCGGGGCTGGCGGTTCAACCAGCCGATGTGTCAAGCGTTCTTCAGGAGGAAACAAATTTTTTAATTCTTCCTGGCGCTTCGCCGCCGCTACTGCCAGATTCACCCCAAGCACCTGGTGATTCCGGGCGACCACTTTACGCACCGTACCGGGCTTGCTGGCATCGAAGAGGATAAAGTTTTCGACCAGATCCAACAACCGGTCCTTTGCCAGCATCCCGTTCAGCAAAACCTCGGCATCGAGGCTGCCTTTATCTTTTTCATCCAGCCGCTTCCATTCGCCGAAGTGTTCCCACTCGCTGGTGATCGAGCCATAGCGGGCTTTGTCGCCGTTGCTGACGACCAAGAACGCATTGTGATGGAAGGCATGGGCAATGACGTTTTCGTCCAGATAGTCGCGCAAATTGCCGTCGAAGCCGGCGCGGATATTCTTGTAAACCGCCTTGAGTTCGAAAATCACCAGCGGCAAGCCGTTGACGAAACACACCAGATCGGCGCGCCGATTGTAATGCGGCGACCTGAGACCGGTGATTTTGAGTTCCCGCACCACCAGAAAACGGTTGTTGGCGCTGAAAGGCTCGTCAAAATCGATCACCGCCGCTTGCGCGTGACGCAGCTGGCCTTTTTGATCGCGGTAACTGACCGGCACGCCGTCCCGGATCAGCTTGTACAAGGTTTGATTATGCTGCAGCAGCGAGCGGGAAAAATCGTGGTGGGTCAGTTTGGCGATCGCTTCGTCAATGGCTTTATCCGGCAGCTGCGGGTTCAACTTGACCAGTGCGGACCGTAAATCCCGCGCCAGCACCACTTCACGTTCGTTGCTGCGTCCCAGCGTTCCGGAAGCGCCGAAGGTTTCCTGATTCCAGGCATAAATGCTGTCCCAGCCCAGGTTATGCTCCAGGTGTTCGGCAAAGGTTTGTTGAACCAAACGGTCTTCGCTGTTGATGTTGGTGTAGGCCATGGGCGCTTCCTAATGTCTGAGTGTCTTATTGTTTTTTTCAGAACGGCTTGGCCTTAATAAAGGACAATAGGGTTAAAGATAAAAGACAAATTCTCCTTTTGTCATTTATATTTTGTCTTATAAATCATAATCTTGTATCTATTATAGAAGACAGTGCCGAAATTTTTCCAAAAACTACCGGACATTTGTCTTTTAAGGGTTACCTTCTGCGAGCCGATATTTTCGCCAACGCCCGTTACCGATAAATATCACTTTTCCTTTTTCAATCATGTCATCCAGCGCGCGCTTAACGGTTCTGGCGGAGATTTCCGCTCCGATCCGCCGATTGATATCCGTGCTTGACGAATCGGGATAGCGGCTCAAATCTTCTAAAATAAGCGCGCGTAAACGATGTGGCGGAATTCGGGTGAGTGTTGTCTTTTTGTCGAGTTGCGCGCCACGCAACCATGCGGACGAGATGAAATAACGCAAGGCGCTTGTTTTGCCGGCTGTTTCCACGCCTTTTATAGCAGGCAAGCGGCCCAGCCACATGCGTAAATCATCAATCGACGATAACTCCAGCTTTTGCATTAATTCCCTCGCCGTCATCCCCTCGGACAGCGCCAATGCCCCAGCGTGATGCGCTCCCGTTGAGTCAATTGACAACACCCGTCGGCCTCATCGACCAGTCGCATAACCTCCGGCTTCAGAATACGCCGCTGGACCGTAACTTTTACCCAATCCGCGCCTTCTTCGGGCACCGGGGCAGGGCGACCGGAAGACAATAAAAGATCGTAAAGCATATCGAAACCGCTGCCTTCCTTTTCCATCAAGCCCAGATCGTGGAATACGCGCGCCAAGCCTTCGTTACGGCGGCGGCTGGCGTGCAGAATGTTTTGCGGTGTCACGCCCAGCGGCAGGCGGCCGGGATTGACCACTTCGAGCCGGTCTGGGTACAGATTGAGGAATATATCGCCGCGCTGGGTATAGGGTCGATGCACCAAGGCATTGACCAGCAATTCCCGAACCACTTTTTCATCGAATGCGGGCACCTGGCGCCGGAACAATCCCTCGGCGACTTCATAGCTTTCGCGGAAGTCGGTGACCTCCTTCCAGACGGCATCGACCAGTTCCACCGGCGACAGAGCGTAATCGTCCCAGAGCCACTTGTTGATTTTCTGGCCGTGGTCGTCGTACTTGATCGCCTGCACCAGAGGCGCCGTGCCCAAATTGCGCCGTTGGCTGGCCGTGCCCAGCAACAATGCGCCCAAATGCGTCAATGTGGCGCCATCGGCCAGCGCATAATGCGTCAGCAATTCATCGGCGCTTTTTTCCTTGACCGATGCCTTGACCCGGCCCGAGGCGCGAATCGCCGCGATAAAATCGGCCTGTTTGTCAGGATCGGCCTCGCCGCGCGGAACCCGGCTGTCCATGGCTTCCCACGGCAGCCCCGGCCGATCGTTTGCCAGCCGTAGCACATCGTCACCGACGACCGGCTTGCAGGTATCGCTGATCCGCATGAAATAGCGGCCGTCACAGGTCGACGCCACGCCCGTGGAACGGGAAATGACGAGTTCGATGTACTGCCCGCCGTTTTCCGCCGTCACGGTTTGCGGCAGCGCCTGGACGTTCACGGTCAATTCGCCGATGCGCTTACGCAAGCGTTCGATCAATTCCGGCGCTACGTTTTGCCCGGCTGGCGGCAGTGTCTCGCCGTCTTCAATGCCGATCAACAGCCGTCCGCCCTGGCCGTTGGCGAAGCAGACGCAATCCTTGGCCACTTCATCCCAATTCGTAGTTTTGCCGATGATCGTGCGCAATGATTTGCAATCGGTGGTTTGATCTTCCAGGCTCATACGGTGATTTCTCCGCTCATCAGGCGCGGCAGCAGCAGATCGCGGGCGGCGCGTAGCTTTTGGTTGGTGAAGGTTAGAGATTTCAACTGAGCGATGATAGGTTGAATGACATCGTCAAAAGCATTCAATAAACCTTCAGGTGGTAAAGGCACTGGATAGGCTTGCATCTGCTTCCAGTCGGCACGGGGCATTTTTGAACCTTCTTTCATTTGTTGAGTAGTCACGGCAACAAATTCGTCGCTCGACATGGTCATAAGGACTAACCCGTGCAGCTTGTTATCGGTAGGACGAATAACGATACTGTCAGAAGAGGCGACACCATCAACAAAAGCTACCCCTACCTTGTGAAAGTAAGGGCGGATTTTTCCGAACAGAATTTCACCGGCTTTAAATCTACTTTTACTGCTGGTTACTTCATCAACCTTACCCCATTCGTTTAGCGCAATAGAGCGTCGTGGCATATGCTCGAGCCCTATATAAGGTGTATCCGGTTCTAAAGAACTGGGCGATACTAACTCGCGAATTTCACAACATAAATCACCTAAAGATTTCCGCTTCCATCCCGAAGGCACACCATCGACGATGCGAGTGTGTTTATAACCGGGAAAGCGCAGGCGGACGAACCATTCGCGATACAGCAGTCGCGCCGATTCCTCCAGCAGCGCCATCCGTCGCCGGTTGTTTTCGATCAAGGCATCATAGGACGAAAATACGTCGACGATTTTCTCCTGCACATTAACGGGGGGCAAAGGAATTTTGATCTTTGAAAGATCTCTAATTGGAAGTTGAGGTTGTGCCACCCCACTTCGAAGTTGCTCAACTTGACATTCGAAACTAGGCGAACGAATGAACCCGTAAACAAACTCCGGCAGGAGCTGCGCCAGATCAGTTCGGATAATGACCATGCCGCTATTAATCCGGACATGGTCAAATGCAATATCTTTCCTGTAGTAGGCTGAATTTCCCAAAGTGCCCCGGGTGGTTAATACAACGTCGTTTCGTGCGAGTTTTCCTTTGCGTAATTCATCGTCTTTTTGCTCTGATATAAACTGGCAATCTGAAAAATTGAAACCATTGACCGTAACGTTTGTGGCATTTAGAAACAGACAATGCCCGTCATTTAAGAAATCACTGTGCTTTGGGTAAGCCTTTCCTCTATCTCCATCAATAATTTGCAGAGGAGCGTCACCTAAAGGCAGTTCTTGCCAAGAACTCCTCATACCCCTAATTCCTCAAAGTTCTCCTGTATCCGCGCCGCCAGTTCGAATGCCTCCCGATTCAAGTCGGCCAGTTCAATATGAATGTCGCGTAATGCCTGCTCGAAATCAAAATCCTCATCGACTTCCGGCGGCGCGACGCCGACATAGCGGCCCGGCGTCAGGCTCCAGTCGGCGGCTTCGATCTCGGAACGGCTGACCACCTTGCACAGCCCCGGCACAGCGCGCATCTGCGCCTCCGGAAAACGTTCCTGCAGCCAGACGATCTGGCGATGGAAATAGGCGGCCAGTTTCAACTGTTCGACGGCCAGCTTGCGTTCTTCGTCCAGTTGCTTCAGGCGTTTGCCGGCCAGGCGGCGGTCGTAAAATTCCGCCGCTTCTTCGGTGGCGGCTAATTCATGAGCCAGTTGCGTACAGCGGGCGACCAGCTTGTACAGCAGGTCAATCTGCTTGACCATGCCTTTGGCTTTTTCCGCCAACAGGTTAAAGGCTTCGCGGGCGGCGTGTTGATCTGGATTGTTAGCAGGCAACGCATCCCGGTAATCGCGGCGAAAATCCGCCAAGCTATCGAGCAGGCTGTCGAGGTCTTGGCGATAGTCGGTTTCGGCGGCTTTTAGTTCGGCGATTGCATCAATCAGCGCCGACTTTTGTTCGATAGTGACAGCTTCCAGGTTTTTCAGGCTCTCGATGAAGCTTCCGATTTGATCCCGCAATTCGGTCAGCCCGTTTTCGAAGCGGTCCAGTTCGCCGGGGATGGCGGCGGCTTCCTCGCAGAGCTTGCCCAGGTAGTCCTGCACCAGACCCAGAAAACGGTCATTCTGCCCCCGATACAGCCAGACGATCGCGGTGAGGTTGGCGAGTTGTTCTGGGCTGAAGTCGTAAATCTTGCGGGTCACCTTGCGGTAGATGTTGCGGGCATCCAGCATCAGTACCTGGTCTTTGCGTTCCTCCGGCTTGGCGCGGTCGAAATGCCAGAGTTCGCAGGGCACGGTGCGGGTATAGAAGAAATTGGAGCGGATCGCGATCATCACGTCGACATCGCCGGTCTCGACCAGCTTGCGCCGGACTTCCGCCTCGCCGTGGCCGGCGCTGCTGGCTTG
Source organism: Methylobacter marinus A45 (assembly GCF_000383855.1). Taxonomy (GTDB): domain Bacteria; phylum Pseudomonadota; class Gammaproteobacteria; order Methylococcales; family Methylomonadaceae; genus Methylobacter; species Methylobacter marinus. Next base: position 1,597,187 of record NZ_KB912877.1, on the reverse strand, counting down.
CGAGGACATGACGAAGCCGGCGCGGCCTTTGTCGTTCAAATAGCTGTGGAAGTAGGAGATCCACAAATAATTGCCGTTCGATACCGTGGGCTTGTTTTTCTTCGGATCGTTTTCGCTCTTTTTGCCTTTGCCCTTGCTGATGCCCGGCAAGCCGAACGGCAAGCGCCGGTCGCCCTTGATGCGGTCGGCATCGACCATATCGACATTGAACGGCGGATTGGCCATCACGAAGTCGCAGTTGCCCCATAACGGACGGCCGTCCTGCAGGCGGTGCAGATCGTCGTAAAAGGAATTGGCTTCGCGGATGTCGCCTTCCAGACCGTGCACGGCCAGGTTCATTTTGGCCAGCCGTATCGTGGTGGCGGTTTTTTCCTGTCCGTAGAAAGTCACGCGCTGCATCGTGTCCAAGCCTTCATGTTCGATGAAGTGGCTGGACTGCACGAACATGCCGCCGGAGCCGCAGGCCGGGTCGAACACGACGCCGTGATCGGGCTCGATGACGTTGACGAGGGTTTGCACCAGAACGGGCGGTGTGAAAAACTCGCCGTTATCCTGCGCGCCCTGAATGGCGAATTTCATCAGGAAGTATTCGTAAATCCGCCCGAATACATCGCCGGAAGCGGTCCGTAGCGCCTCGCTGTCGAATATGCGCAGCAAGTCTTCCAGCAGGGTGTCGTCGAAAATGTGGTAGTCTTTCGGCAGCTGGCCGGCCAGCGGTTCGAAACCGTCTTCGATCGCGTTCATCGACTCGACCAGCGCTTCGCTTAAACACGCGCCGGAAGGCAGCTTCAGCAGATAATCGTAGCGCGACTGTTCCGGCAGCATCAGCGCCCGGCGTTTGATGAAATCGGCTTTTACCAGCGGCCGATTCGATATCTTTCCCGCCGCCTTGTCGGCTTCGATCTGACGCAGCGCCGCTTCATAGCGATTGCTGGCATGACGCAAAAAGATCACACCCAGCACCGGCATGCAGTATTCGCTGGAGGTGAGTTTGGAATTGGCGCGGAGTTGGTCGGCGGCTTCCCAGAGATTGTTTTCGATTTTGGTAATGTTGTGGAATGCGTTGGCGGTCATCAAATTGTTGGGTTTTCTGGTGTCTATCGCACAGTGGTGCTTTCGGGAATGAATGTCGGCTCACTCCCGGCATTTCACGGCGTAATCTGCTTTTTGTTGCAATTTCTTTTGAGAAAGGGCGCTACTGTACTGATTTTTACCCATTAAGACAATGCGGCTGAGCTTCCCAAATGCGTTTCCTGAGGTTTTATGCATTCAACGCAGGAGCATAGAAACGAGTAACGCGCCGCCAGTTCAGGCGGTATCTGAAAGACTGGGGCACTCCGCTATGGGCCCAGCTTGGCGCAGGCAGCATTGGACGCGTTGGGGGATGAGCATTAGGCGCCGGGTCCGTGATGCGGGATAACGGGAAACAAGGATGTCCCGATTCCATGCGGCAGATTCGGTCCAGTTGGATTGAGGCGAGGTTGCGCCGGATTGCCGGATGATGGCCGGGATAAAAGTCTTTTTGGAGGGTTATTAAGAATGGCGCGCCCGAGAGGATTCGAACCTCTGGCCTCAGCCTCCGGAGGGCTGCGCTCTATCCAGCTGAGCTACGGGCGCGTAGGCGCGTATTCTAACCGATTGCGCGCGAAATTACGATAGCATTGTTTTTAAATGTGCAAGACTGGCCTTGCCGCGCTCCTTGATGACTTCCGGCGCCAGCTGTTTTTTGTTGGTCCATTCCAGGTCGTCGGGCGGCAGTTCGTTCAGGAACCGGCTGGGTTCGCATTCGCCGATCTCGCCGTAGCGTTTCCGGTGCGTGCAGTAGCTGAACGTGAGGGTGCGCTGGGCGCGCGTGATGCCGACATAGGCCAGGCGGCGTTCTTCCTCGATATTGTCGGTTTCGATGCTGTTCTGATGCGGCAGCAGGTTCTCCTCCATGCCGATCAGGAACACATGCGGGAATTCCAGGCCCTTGGCGGCATGCAGCGTCATCAGGCTGACCTGGTCGCTGGCTTCTTCCTCCTGATTGCGTTCCATGATGTCCATCAGCATGATCTTGGAGACGATCTCGGACAACGATTTTTCGCCGCTGTCTTTTTCGTCGATGCGTTTGAGCCAGTCGATCAGCTCCTGGACGTTCTTCATCTTGCGCTCGGCCGCCGCCGGCGTCTTGCTGTTCTCGCGCAGCCACTGCTCGTAACCGATCTGGTCCAGCATGGCTTCGATCACACCGAAGGTGTCGCCGCGCTCGATGCGATCGGCCGTATCGATGACCCAGTCGCGGAATCGGGTCAGCCGCTGCACGGCTTTTTCGGGCAGCTTCTGGGTCAGGCCCAGTTCGGAACTGGCCGTGAACAGGCTGATATGGCGCTCGTTGGCATAGGCGCCGAGTTTTTCCAGCGTGGTCGGGCCGATCTCGCGGCGCGGTGTGTTGATGATGCGCAGGAAGGCCGCGTCGTCATCCTGATTAACGAACAGCCGCAGGTAGCTGAGCACGTCCTTGATTTCGGAATAGGCGAAAAACGACGTGCTGCCGCTGATGAAGTAGGGGATGTTGTTCTCGCGCAGACTGCGCTCGAACAGTCGGGACTGGTGATTGCCTCGGTACAGAATCGCGTAATCCTGGTAACGGCTGCCGGTCTTGAATTTGTGGTGGATGATTTCGGACACGATCTGCTGCGCTTCGATCTGGTCGTCCCTGTGGCTCAGCACGCGCAATGGGTCGCCGTAGCCCAGTTCGCTCCAGAGCTTTTTTTCGAATGCGTGCGGGTTGTTGGCGATCAGGTGGTTGGCGACTTTCAGGATGCGGCCGGTCGAGCGGTAATTCTGCTCGAGCTTGATGACTTTCAGGCGCGCGTAGTCTTTTTGCAGCTGCGCCAGGTTTTCGGGCTGCGCGCCGCGCCAGGCGTAGATGGACTGGTCGTCGTCACCGACCACGGTGAACCGGCCCAGGTTGCCGGCAATCAGTTTCACGAGCTGGTACTGGGTGATGTTGGTGTCCTGGTATTCGTCGACCAGCAGATAACGGATCTTGTTGCGCCATTTCTCCAGCACCGCCGGCTGATCCTGGAACAGCAGCACGGGCAGCAGGATCAGGTCGTCGAAATCGACGGCATTGTAGGCTTTCAGGCTGCGGATATAGTCGTTGTAAAGCACGGCGGCCGGGTATTGCTCCGCCGTCGCGGCCGATACAGCCAGCTCCGGCGTCACGAAGGCGTTTTTCCATTGCCCGATCTGCCAGGAATAATGGTCGACCTTGTCGATATCGCAGTTTTTGCTGTCATGGCTGATCAGGTTGCGCAGCAGCGTGAGCTTGTCCTGCTCGTCGAACAGCGTCAGGCCGGCCTTGTAACCCAGCGTTTTATGCTCGGACCGCAATATGTCCAGGCCCAGCGAGTGGAACGTCGAGACCCTGAGGCCGCGCAGCTGCTTGTCGTCCAATAGCTTGGAGACGCGGCTTTTCATTTCGCGCGCGGCCTTGTTGGTGAAGGTCACGGCGGCGATATTGCGTGCCGGAATGCCGGCCTGGGTGATCAGATAGGCGATTTTTTCGGTGATCACGCGCGTCTTGCCGCTGCCGGCGCCGGCCAGTACCAGTAATGGGTGATCGATTGTTTTAACAGCGGCTTGCTGCTGAGGGTTCAGTTTGGCCATCACTACTATAAAAACTTAGGCTGAAATGGAATTTAATACGTTCTGCCAGGCATCAATCACGCGCCGAAATATGCATTTCGTCATTTTCTTGCTTGATGTTGAACTGTTGCAGGACATTCATGCCGAGCAAGGGTTGGCTCAGGTTCGGCACGATGGTCGCCGGTGCGTTTTTCATCACGAAATGCCCGAACTTGAGCTCCGAAATGACGGCGGTGCAGGCGCCGGTTTGGCCATTGGCGGTTTCCATGACCACCTGCTCCTTGCAGTCAATGCCGGCATCGGAAGCCAGTGAACCCGGCAACGAAACGGCGGAGGCGCCGGTATCGATCACGAATGTCAGGGGCTTATCGTTAACGGAGCCGTCCAGGAAATAATGCCCGTTGGCGCCCGGCTTGATGACGAGCTCCCGGTGGACCTTTTTTTCCGGTTCTTTTTCGGGCGGCTTTTCTTTTATCACGGACGTCCATGAAGAAACAGCCTCTACATTTTCCGTGCAGGCCGACTTCTGGTAAATGATGTTGCCTTGCTGATTCTTGCATTTGTAGATCGTGTCATTGCTCCAGGCATTCGTGCCTGATGCGGCCAGTCCTATGGATAACAACAATAAGTTAATTTTTTTCATGATTTCCCTCTGTTAATTGGAGCGGCTTGTCGGCGGGATTTACCTGCTTACGACTATTTTAAAGAATAGCACAGACGTTTCGGGTCGAATAAATTCGAACCTACAGGCCGGGCGGAATCCATGTTGATCAGGATAAGGCTCATTAAACGCTTCTATCCAGTTTGCGATAACCAATCGCCTCGCTCAAATGCGTGATTTCTATCGGTTCCGAGTTCGCCAGGTCGGCAATGGTGCGCGCGAGCTTGAGAATGCGGTGATAGGCGCGATTGGACAGGCCGAATTTGTCCATGGCCTGTTCCAGCAGCTGATGACCCTGTTCCGATAACGGGCAGAACTGTTTGACTTCCTTGGCGGTCAGCGCCGCGTTGGCCTTGCCGCCGCGCGCGACGGCAATGTTGCGTGCCGCCTCGACGCGCGCGCGGATTGTCGCGCTGCTTTCCTCGCCCTCCGGCGAGCCCTTGCGCAATACCTCATGCGGAACCCGCGGCACTTCCAGGTGCATGTCGATGCGGTCGAGCAGCGGGCCGGACACGCGGGCCCGATAGCGCATGACCTGCTCCGAAGTGCAGTGGCAGCGCCCCGAGACATCGCCCAGATAACCGCACGGGCATGGGTTCATGGCGGCTATCAACTGGAAGCGCGCCGGAAAATCGGCCTGCCGGCTGGCGCGTGAAATCGTGATATGGCCGGTTTCCAGAGGCTCACGTAGCACTTCGAGCACCTTCCGGTCGAACTCGGGAAGCTCATCAAGGAACAAGGCCCCGTTATGCGCCAGCGAGATTTCGCCGGGCCGGGGATTGCCCCCGCCGCCGACCAGTGCCGCCGCCGAGGCCGTGTGATGCGGGGCGCGGTAAGGCGGTTTCAGCCAGTTGGCCACATCGAGACCCTGGTCGCTGATCGAGGCGATGGCGGCGCTTTCCTGGGCCTGTTGCTCCGATAATAGCGGCAGGATGGTCGGCAGGCGCGCGGCCAGCATCGATTTGCCGGTGCCGGGCGGACCCAGCATCAGCAGGTTATGACCGCCGGCCGCGGCGATTTCAAACGCGCGTTTGACATGGTACTGGCCATGCACATCGGCAAAGTCGATGCTGTCGGTCCGGGTATTTTGCAGGGGTTGCTGGAATTGCGGCTGTATCAGGGACTGCCCGCTCAGGTGCGCGCAGACTTCCAGCAGATGGCCGGCCGGCATGATCTCTATGCCGTCGACCAATGCCGCTTCGGCGGTGTTCTCGCGCGGCAGCAGCAGTTTTCTGGCATTGTTTCTGGCCTGTATCGCGACCGGCAATACGCCGCTGATCGGCCGCAGTTCGCCGCCGAGGGACAGCTCGCCGATGCATTCATAGCGGTCCAGGCCCGTAGTCGGAATCTGGCCTGAGGCCGCCAGGATGCCTAAGGCAATGGCCAGGTCGAAACGGCCGCCTTCCTTGGGCAGATCGGCAGGCGCCAGGTTGATTGTGATGCGCTGGGCCGGAAACTCGAAGCGCGAGTTCAGGATGGCGCCGCGCACGCGGTCCTTGCTTTCCTTGACGGCGGCCTCGGGCAGGCCGACGATGGACAGCGCCGGCAGCCCATTGGCCACGTGCACTTCGACCGTGACCAAAGGGGCATCGATGCCGGCGCGGCCCCGGCTGTAGATGACAGCTAAGGCCATGGCTCGAAGCCTCGCGCTATTTCAACAGGGCGACCGAAGCCGCCCCCGCAAAAGCCTGACACTTGGAAGTCGTCCTGACAAAAATACGATCTTTACAGGTCGGCTTTATTCAGGATTTGCGCTTCCATGGCCGCGACGCGCTTTTCCAGCTCTTCGAGTTTTGAGCGGGTTTTGGCCAGCACGGCTTTTTGCACTTCAAACTCTTCACGCGTCACCAGGTCCAGCTTGCCTAAGGCGCTCTGCAAAATAGCGTGGAAACTTTTTTCCAGGTCTTCCTTCAGATTATTCAGGCCCGGTGGGATGGCTCCGGCCAGACGGCTGGCAATATCGTCAAAGGCTTTGGGATCAAACATGGGATATCTCTCTTTATTAAAAAAGGTAAAAGGCGACAGGCCGCCGGCTGGCGACCTGTCCTGATTAGTCGTCCGCTATGTCAGCCGGCCTATGCTCGCGGCATATTTTTTCCGTGTCCGAACGGCTTAAAGGCACCTGGGCCAAATCGCACTGATAGTGGCTGTCCACTTCGTTGAAATTAACACAGGTGTCACATACGCCAAAAGTCCGGGCGTTATTGGTTATCTGCAAGGTCCGCAGCATTGAATTCAACGCATCGCCGAGCGTCGCGTATTTTTTGATCGCCAGGGCGTTTTCGGCCTGCGCGAACACATCGAGCGCCGCCAGTTCGTCCAGCAGCCGCGTCCCGGATTTGGACAGAGCCAAGTGCACGACGCGGCCGTCCTCGGTATCATTGCTGCGCTCGAGATAGCCCTTGCGCTCAAGAACCTGTATCGTTTGCGAAACAGTGCCCTTGGTCAGGCCCAGATATTCCGCCACGGCCGCGGGCGTGTCGCTGCACCAGTTGCAGCGTGACAAATAGTCCAATACTTGGATATGGATGGGTTGCAAGCCGATCGCGGCGTATTTTTTGCGTTCTTCCGAACGCACCAGGGTGCTGATGCGTTCGATCAGTTTAAACGTATTTTTTAATTCCTGCATTCAATTGACTACTTCAAACCAAGGGCTTTCTTGAAAAACTCGGGCTGGGCCAGTGACGCCTTATGAATGTCGACGTTGTAATAAGTCGTGTCGAAGTTTTTGTTGGCCGAGTCCAGTTCCCTGAATTTTGCCAGACTGGCCTTGCCGGCGATGGTGGCGCTCCACCAGCCGGACGGATAGATGCATTGCGGGAAGAACAGCGTCTGCAGATGCCCGAAGCCGGCCGAGCTCATGGCGCCGCGCATTTCGCCGATCAGCTTCATGTGGTACAACGGCGATTCGCTTTGCTGCACGACCATGCCGTGCTCGGACAGGCAGTTGAAGCAGTCGTGGTAGAAATCCTTGCTGAACAAGCCTTCAGCCGGACCGACCGGGTCGGTGCTGTCGACAATGATGATATCCGCGGAATTGGGCTCGGCATCCTTGACCCATTTGATGCCGTCGATGAACTTCAGATCGGCGCGCGGATCGTTGTTGGACTCGCACAATTCAGGGAAATAGATTTCGGCCAGGCGCGTGACGCGCTCGTCGATGTCGATCTGTACGGCCTGTTCGACGGATGGGTGCTTCAGGACTTCCTTCAAGGTGCCGCAGTCGCCGCCGCCGATGATCCAGACGCGTTTCGGATCGGGGTGCGTGTATAAAACCGGGTGGCTCATCATCTCATGATAGAGAAAGTTATCGCGCGACGATACCATCGTGCAGCCGTCGATCACCATCAGATTGCCGAAGCCCTCGGTTTCATAAATTTCAATAAATTGATATTCCGATTGCTCCTCGTGCAACTTTTGTTTAAATTTTAACGAAAAGGCGGATTCAGCACCTGGGACTTGCTCGGTAAACCACTGAGACGGATTCATTATCTGTGTTCCTAAAAACGAATAAACAAACCGGTATTATATTAGAATTCTCGCGTATTTAGGCGGAACGGAGTTAAAAAGTTGTATTTAAATGATTCAAAGACGTGGACCATCGAGGATTCGGCGCAGACCTACGGCATAGACAACTGGGGCGACGGTTACTTTGCCATCAATGCCGACGGGCACGTCTGCGTAAGGCCGAGCTCCGAAAAAGCCGTGGAAATCGATCTGTATGAGATTGCCGGATCGCTCAAGGACAAGCACCTGTCCCTGCCGGTCCTGGTGCGCTTTACCGACATCCTGAAAGACCGCGTCCGGCGCCTGCAGGCCGCCTTCGAGAAAGCCTGCGTCAACAATGATTACCGGGGCCGCTACACCCCCGTCTATCCGATCAAGGTCAACCAGCAGCGCAAGGTCGTCGAAGGCATTATGGCCAGCGACAATGTCGGGCTGGAAGCGGGCAGCAAGCCCGAACTGCTGGCCATCATGGCCCTGTCGACCCAATCCGTGGTGATCTGCAACGGTTACAAGGACCGGGCCTATATCCGCCTGGCGCTGATCGGTCTGAAGATGGGGCTGAACCTGTTCCTGGTCATTGAAAAGCCTTCCGAGCTGGAACTGATCATCGAGGAAGCCGCGCGCCTGAACGTCAGGCCGCAACTGGGCGTGCGCATCCGGCTGGCCAGCATCAGCGCCGGCAAATGGCAGAACAGCGGCGGCGAGAAATCCAAATTCGGCTTCCATGCCAACGAGGTGCTGGGATTGATCGAGCGCCTGAAACAGGCCAATCTGCTCGATACGCTCAAGCTCATGCATTTTCACATGGGCTCGCAGATCGCCAACATCCACGACATCAAGGTCGCACTGAAGGAAGCCGGTCAGTTCTACGTCGAATTGCACCGCCAGGGCGCGCCCATACACATCATCGACGCCGGCGGCGGCCTCGGCGTCGATTACGATGGCAGCCGGTCGCGGCGCGAATCGTCGATCAACTACAGCCTGGACGAATACGCGCAGAACATCGTGCGCAGCTTCGCCGAAATCTGCGCCGAAAAACAGGTGCCGCAGCCGGACATCATCACCGAATCGGGCCGCGCGATCACCGCGCACCATGCCGTTCTGATCACTAATGTGACCGATATCGAATCGGTCTATACCAATGACTCGGCCAGGCAGCCCCTGGCCAACGGACAGAATATCGTCGAGCATTACCATGATGCGCAATTCGCGCTGTCGGAGGCTCGCGCGCAGTTCAATCAGGACAAGCTGAGCATCGTAGAACTGGCCCAGGCCGAGAACGATTATGCGGTTATCTGCCAGCAGATCAAAAACAGCCTGAATCCGAACAGCCAGAACGAGGCCACGATCCTGCAGGAACTAAGCGAAAAGCTGGCCGACAAGGTGTTCTGCAACTTCTCGCTGTTCCAGTCCATGCCCGACATCTGGGGCATCGAGCAGATCTTTCCGATCATGCCCATACACCGGCTGGACGAGCGGCCCGTGCGGCGCGCCGTGATCCAGGACCTGACCTGCGATTCGGACGGCCGCATCGACCAGTACATCGACGGCCAGAATATCGAAACGACGCTGGCGCTGCACGAAATCGACAGTAGGGAACCGTACCTGATCGGTTTTTTCATGCTGGGCGCCTACCAGGAAATCCTCGGCGACATGCACAACCTGTTCGGCGATACGCATTCGATCAATATCGAGCTCGACGACAGCGGTTACCATTTCTACGATCTGCTCGAAGGCGAGCATGTCGGCGATCTGCTCGATTATGTTCATATCTGCACCGAGGAACTGAAGGCGGCCTACCGCGAAAAACTGGCCAGGAGCCCGATCAGCGAACAGGAGCGGCGGGATTACGAACAAGAACTGGTCGCGGGCTTGACGGCTTATACCTACCTGGAACGGTAAGCGGTACGGAATTTATTGTGGGAGCGACGCCTACGTCGCGATTGCGGTCGGAATTTATTGTGGGAGCGACGCCTACGTCGCGATTGCGGTCTTTGAAATCGCGACGAGCACCCTAAAGGGCATAAAGGCGTCGCTCTCACGCCATGGTTTTTCATCAACCAAGCGGGATGGGGCAATAGGCCCAAACCGTAAAAGGTACGCAATACCCTGGCTCTGGTTACGTTTAAACACTGCTTGACGGTACGTACGCATACGCGTACGCTTTGGCGTGGAGGTAATGAATATGACCATACTTAACGTTACAGAAGCCCGTTCAAAACTCTATAGCCTTATTGACGAAGCCCAGGAAACCCATCGGCCTATTATAATTACCGGAAAAAGAGGCAATGCGGTTTTGGTTTCGGAAGCGGATTGGAACGCTATTACTGAAACCTTGCATTTGCTGTCCGTACCTGGAATGAGTGAATCAATCAAGGAAGGGCTTAAACAGGATATATCCGAGTGTTCCAAGGAACTTGAGTGGTGAACTGGGAATTGGTGTTCACAACGCAGGCTCAGAAGGATGCAAAGAAATTAGCCGCTTCAGGCTTAAAGGAAAAGGCTCAAGATCTTCTCGAGCTAATTAAAATGAATCCGTATCAAAATCCTCCGCCTTATGAAAAATTAGTGGGCGATTTATCAGGCGCTTATTCAAGAAGAATAAACATTCAACACAGACTTGTTTATCAGGTTTACGACGCAGAGCATGTCATCAAGATTATCAGGCTTTGGACACATTACGAATAATTGAAAAAATAACAACCAGATTTACCCGAGGCAAAAAAGCCGCTTGGTTGACTTAGGGTTTGGCCGTCAATAATGTTCCAGTCTAAGCACAGGATGTGCCGGCACCAGGAGGCGCATCGTGCCGCTAGCTAATTTCAGGAAGTCATTTTTAGCCAAATCCTAAATAATGAGCTTTTCGGGCGGAGCAATATGTCCCCGTCCGGCTATAGGATACGTATCACATATCATTTTCAACTGGAGATATCATGAAAGCAGGCATGATCGGACTCGGCGCGATGGGCGCCGGCATGGCCAGAAACCTAGCCGCCGCTGGCTATTTAACAGCGGTTTACAACCGCACGGCGGCAACGGCGCAAAGCCTGGCCGAAGGCCTGGGCGTGACCGCTTATGCAACACCCCAGGCATTGGCCGCTGAAGCCGACATTGTGCTGATCTGCGTTTCCGCTGATCAGGATGTGCTGGATGTCGTCAATGCCGTCGCCACTACTGTCAAGCCCGGCTCGATCGTCGTCGACATGTCCACGGTCAGCAGCGAAACGGCCAAAAAAGCCGCCGCGATCCTGGCCGAAAAACAGGCCGCATTTCTCGATGCGCCGGTATCGGGCGGCGTCGAAGGCGCCAACAAAGGCACGCTGGCCATGATGATAGGCGGCGATGCCGATACCCTGGAAAAAGTCCGGCCGGTACTGATGGCCATGGCGAGCCGCATCACGCACATGGGGCCGACCGGCGCGGGTCAGAACACGAAGGCCGTCAACCAGATCATGGCCGCCGGCATCAATCAGGCCGTGACCGAGGCGCTGGCCTTCGGTCAGGCGCAGGGCCTGCCGTTGGACAAGGTGATTGAAGTCATCTCAGGCGGCGCGGCCGGCAACTGGTTTCTCGAACACCGCGGCCCGACCATGACGCGCGGCACCTTCGCGCCGGGCTTCAAGCTGGCATTGCATCACAAGGACCTGAAAATTTGCCAGGCCATGGCAGGGCAGATCGGTGCATCGACGACATTGGTCGACAAGACGCTGGCCGATTACGAACAGCTGATGGAAGCCGGATTTGGCGATGAGGATATCTCGGTGCTTTACCGGTTGAAGAACAAGTAGTGTAGGGTATGCATTGCATACCAGACTGTGAAAGTATTCATTTTTTAGCCCAATTAATAACTAAGGATTTGGTCGTCAATAATTTCCCTGTTTAAACATAGGATGTGCCGACGACAGGAGGCGCATCGTTCGCGAGCGATGCGCTTCACTGCGCCGCCTAGAGCGCCTGGTTTTGGTCAGCGCATCCTATGCAAGATTCCAGTTTCAGGAAGTCATTTTTAGCCAGATCCTAACCACAGAGGACACAGACGACCCCAGGGACAGGAAATGATCCTGTCATTTCCTGTCCATGCAGTCGCTGAACAGGAATAGAAAGCCTGCCTCAATCGCGGGTCTTATTTCATACTCGTTCCTAAATCGAATTAAAGTTATAAATAATGTGGTTAATGAGCTTGTTTTTTTTCATCGGGCAGCTAGACTGAAATTCATCAATAAAAGGAGATTAACCACTGATGAGCAGCAAGCCGACAGGAAATCTTGGCGTTACCCTGATTGAACTTATAGTTACGATATCCATTGCCGCTATACTCATGGGTATTGCCATACCCAGTTTTACCTCAACAATAAGAAGCAACCAGTTAACCACTTATGCTAATGAGTTGGTTGCCTCGTTCAATCTGGCTCGCAGTGAGGCAATCAAACGAGGCGTGCGGGTCAGCGTCAGGAGAAAGGGAAGCGCAAGTCGGAACTGGGATTCAGGCTGGGATATTTTCACCGATTTAAATGGGAATGGCACGCTCGATACCGAGGATACCTTACTAAAAACCTATCCGGCTTTAACAAGCGGCTTTACGTTAAGAACCGGGGCGAACTTTGCGGACTTTGTGGTCTATTTGCCTACTGGCCTATTAATCCATATCAGCGACACATTCATCAGTGACACATTAAGGCTATGCGATAGTTCAGCCAACACCACTAACTCCCGCGCAATCACGATCAATGCAGTAGGCCGTCCAAGAGCTTCTGAAGGAACAACTGCCTGTCCATGATCCAGACAAAATAAAATTCCCTGTTTAGTGATGTCTTATGAAAAAAGCTAGCGGATTCACGTTAATTGAAGTTCTGGTTGCAACCCTTGTTTTAGCTGTCGGCTTATTAGGGCTGCTAGGGCTTCAAGCGACCAGCATTAAAAACAATTTGAGTGCCTATAATCGCAGTCAAGCTACGCAACTGGCTTATGATATGGCCGACAGAATGCGAGCCAATAAAAATGAAAGTCTGGATCCTGCAACCGGCAATGTCCTTACCGCCAGCACATACCTTACCATGGACTCGAGTGATGCCACCGTTCAGGCAAGCTGCGCAATCGTGACTGGCTGTACCGGCGCGCAAATGGCTCAAAATGATCTGTTCCAATGGAACAGCGGCTTAAAGCTCCTGCCCCAGGGCAGGGGGACAATAACAGCGGTTGCCGCTACGGGCGTTTTTAACATTACTATCAACTGGGATGATAACGGCGATGGAGCTGTCGACTCTTCCGATCCGAATTTCTCAGTAAGTTTTCAGCTATGAAGCATTTGAATCGTTTATACCCTATGACAACTAAGAACTCTCAAAGCGGTTTTACGTTGATAGAGCTGGTGATAGCCATGGTACTGGGTGTGTTTTTAATAGGCGGAATCATTCAGATTTTTATCAATTCCAAACAGACTTATAGAATGCAGGAGAACCTGTCTAGACTGCAAGAAAACGGACGGTTTGTAATGGATTTTGTTGCAAGGAATAATCGTATGATCGATTTCCGGGGATGCGCCTCTCGCTCCGGAATCGTCCCCAACGTCATTATCGATCCTAAAAATCCCAACCCGAATCCTGTGCCGGCCTCGTTTTCCGCCAATATTAGCGGTGGCAACAATGTCACCAGCAATTGGAGCACCAGCGCTTGCGGGGCTTCCAACGACTGTGTGGCCGGCGCTGATCAAATTACTTATCAATTTGGCGGAAGTTGCGGCGGTTATTTAACAGGGAATATGGCGACAAACAATGCCAATATCCAGATAGCGGCTGCCAACAGTTGCAATATCAATATGTATGATGTGCTTTTGATTTCTGATTGCAGTTCGTCGGATATTTTCATAGCAACGAGCGCTTCATCCGGCAGTGGGGTCCAGACTATCGCCCATGCCAATAATCAAAATACCGGTAACAACCTAAGCAAACTATACGGCCCTGATGCCGAAGTACTGGTATTTCGGACATTCAGTTTATTTATTCGTGAAAATGCCGCCGGCGAACCTGCCTTATGGCGTCTGGATAATTCCAGGCCTACCAGCGACACCAATCCTGTCGAATTGGTTGAGGGCATTGAGAATATGCAGATTTTATATGGTGCGGACACTGATGCAACGCCGGATGGCACGGCTAATTATTATGTGCCTGCGGGCACGGCCGGGCTCGATATGAGTAAAGTGGTCAGTATCCGTGTGAGTCTTTTGGTAAGAAGCATGGATGATAACTTAGCCGCCCAGCCGTTAGCTTACACTTACAATGGTGCGACGGTCACGCCGGCAGACAGGCGAATCAGGCGGGTTTTTACGTCAACCATTGCCTTGCGTAATCGGCTACCATGAAGGAAGGGCTAGTAATGTTGAACCAATATTCCTTATTAAAGCATCAGTGTGGCGTAGTGCTGCCCATTAGCATGATTATGCTGTTGTTGCTCACATTGATCGGTATCACTGGCAGTCAAGTCACCGGTCTTGAAGAGAAAATGGCGGGAAACAGCAGGGATTACAATCTTGCCTTTCAGGCGGCGGAAGCGGCCTTGCGCGCCGGTGAAGCCGCCACGGCAGGATCGCCCGTTCTTTATACCGGCGCACAGCCGGTAGATTGGACCAATGCCGCCGTGACCACTTATAGCGGTGGAACGTTGACGGATGTTAGCGAAGCCCCGATTTATGTCATTGAAAGCCTTCCCGGTACCACAGGCACTCAGACGGGTGCCGGCGGCAGCCTTGAGGCCGGAACGCCGCCGGATTCAGCAAGCATTTCCTGGTATCGGATTACTGCTCGCGGCACAGGCGGCAGTACTAACGCCGTAGTGGTGCTGCAATCTACATACAAACGATAAGCATCTAAATCTTGTAATCATAATAATATACCGGTATCCAGGAGATCGGCATGGGCATTAACAACAACCGTGGCATGGCTATTGTCCTCTTTTTTGGGGTTATTCTAGGGACTATGCCGGAGCCGGCGGAATCGGCAATTACACCAGCGCAAACCCCTTTGTATATAGGGGTGTCCGCGGCTAAACCCAATATCATGCTGATGGTGGATAATTCGGGTTCGATGAGTGCCTCGGTGACTGTTGGCGGGACGACCCCGTTGGCCCCGGATGCCGTTACGGGCTCATCCAGCTGTAGCGGTTCCCGTAGGCATTCTGGTGGCGCGTCGACGGCGGCAGGCGCAACAACCGCTATTACCATGCAGGTTTTCTCGGGCAGCGCTAAATTTTGTCCTGACTCGGGAAGTTGCACCGGCAGCAATTCCACCAGCTTCGGGAATTCAAATGGAAAAAAATGCTTCAATACCAGTAAATATTACAATATCTCCGGTTTAGGCGTTTACAAAGGCGATCAGTTAAACCGGTTTTTTAATACATATAACGGTTCCTTCAATGGCTCGTTAGGGAGCATCACAAGTTCAACAACACGGCTCCAAATTGTCAAAGATGCGGCTACGAGTTTTATAAACTCACTGAAGCCGGCTACTGGCGCTTCACCCACGGTCAGGTTAGGGCTCGCCCGATATAACAATGATGACGGAGGTGAGCTATTATCGGCCATTGGTGATCTCGATTCGACCAAAGCAACAACAATGATCAATCAAATAGCCGGGTTTAGCGCCAATGCCTATACACCGCTGGCGGAAACCTTGTCCGATATAGGGCGTTATTTTACAACAGGCTATACCGGGGATCTCGTACTGCATCCCGGCGGGGGCGCATCAACAAGCGCGGCGTTGGCCGACATATTCAACAACCACAGTATCCGGAATTCAACGGGGTCGGCACTCGCCAACCCTGTTCAGGGTGCTTGCCAAAAAAGCTCAGTGATCATTTTGAGTGACGGATTACCCTCCTCCGACAGGAATATCAGCACTTATTTGCAGGATTATGATGGCGATTGCTCCGGCGACAATAGCGGTAATTGCGGCCGTAAAAGCGGCGGTGGCTGGATTACGCCTCACTATGACATGAAAAGGCTTTATAACTATCCATCTCAATGCAATAACAGCGCTACGGCTACTTGTGTCAGCAGCAACGCCGGCGGTAATTCCAGCGATTACCTGGACGATGTTGCCCAGGCCTTGTTTGAGATGGATTTACGGCCGGACTTGGCGAAAATTAACGGGGAAAAGAATAATCTTAGCACTTACACCGTTGGCTTCGCCGATCCGGCCATTGACCCTTCGCTAGCCGGTGTCAATCCTCTGTTAAGCGATACGGCGACTAATGGCGGCGGCCAGTTTATCTACGCGGATAACACTACAGCGCTGGCCGATGCGTTGGGTAATATTGCCTCAAGCATTATCAGTAAAGTCAGTTCATCCTCCTCCGTGGTGGCTAATTCCGCGAAATTGGGAACCGATGCCGCCATTTATCAGGGTAAGTTTGACAGTGCCGATTGGACAGGGGACCTATCAATGTTCCCTCTCGGGGTTAGCGAGGATATTAATGGCAACGGGATATTGGATACCGGTGAGGATAGTAATAACAATCAAATACTGGATGCGGGCACTGTTGGGACCGCGCTATGGAACGCCGCGGAGCATATTCCGGCTTTCGGTTCCAGGAACATCTTCACCTATGATTCAGCTGGTTCCCCAAAAGGAGTCGCATTTGAATGCGCCAATTTAACGGCCGACCAGAAAACGGCGCTGGTTATATCGGATTGTTCCAGTGCGACCGATCAAGGCGTGTGGCGATTAAACTATATACGCGGTGATTGGAGCCATGAAGAAAAAAAACCTGCCCGTACCGACACGGACACTATACGTTCAACGACGGCGGCGGACAGAATTTTCCGGAATCGCACACACCTTGATAAGGCGACTCGTGCCAAGGTAGGTCCCGATCCGTGGGTATTAGGCGATATTGTCAATTCTAATCCAGTATATGTCAGCGATGAAAACTACGGTTATGACAAATTGTCAGGGACTGAAGGCACGTCTTACAAAGCCTTTGTGATCAGCAATGCCAGTCGGCGCAAGATGGTCTATGTAGGTGCCAATGATGGGATGTTGCATGGTTTCGACGCTAGTCCATCGGGTACTGATGCGGGTAAGGAAATTCTTGCCTATGTGCCTAACGCCGTTTTTAGCAGCCTGAATGAGCTGTCGTCGCCTGACTATGTTCATCAGTATTTGGTAGATGGTTCGCCGCGTGTCGCCGATGCGTATTTTGGCAATGCCTGGCATACGATACTCGTGAGCACGACCGGTGCAGGCGGTAAGGCCGCGTTTGCCCTGGATGTGACCGACCCAAGCAGTTTTGACGGTGGCGATGTGCTATGGGAAATCAGTGATACCGACAGTCCTGTGACCTCTGATCGAACCACCGATACAGCAGCGTTGCGCGGCTTTGCCAATAATATGGGCTATACCTTGCCGCAAGCATCCATTGTGAAAATGCATAATGGTTCATGGGCGGCTATTGTGGCTAATGGCTACGGCAGCGCTAACAATCTGGCGGTGCTGTACATTATTGATGTGCAAACAGGCAGTATCATCACTGCCATTGACACAAAAGCCGGCAGTTCGGCTATGCCAAACGGTTTATCCACGCCTATTGCCGTTGATGCTGATGCTGATCGAATCGTGGATGCTATTTATGCAGGCGATTTGCTCGGAAACCTATGGAAATTCGATGTCAGTTCATCGAACCCGAATCAATGGAAAGTCGCTTATGGAACAACAGCCACTCCGGCCCCTTTGTTTATCGCTTGCGTGAATCAAGGTTCTTGTGATGCCACGAGACAGCCGATTACTGCCAAACCGCAAGTGAGTCAAGTAGGACCAGGGCAGTCTACCGGCATGATGGTGTATTTTGGTACAGGCAAGTATTTTGAAACGATTGATAACAATGTGACTAACGCGCAAATTCAGACTTTCTATGGTATTTGGGACAATAATGGCACTGTCGCGAAAAACGATTTGCAGGATCAAGCCATTACAGCGGAAGTGACGAAAGGCGGATTTAATTTGCGGGTGACAACGGACAACACGGTCGATTATCCCACTCAAAAGGGCTGGTATTTGGATTTACTTAACCCATCGGCGACAACCAGTGATGGCGAGCGCGTCGTTAGCGCGCCACTGCTGCGCCATGGACGTATTGTTTTCAACACGTTAATACCGATTCCGCCAAGCGGCGGGGATATTTGTGGTGCGGGATCCGAGGGCACCAGCTGGCTAATGGAATTGGATGCCTTGACTGGCAGCCGTTTATCCGGCACCGGAGGGCTCACGCCATGGGACATTACCGGAGACGGGATAATTGACAGCAATGATCTGGTGATTATCAATGACATTAGTGCCGCGCCATCGGGCAAGCAGTCCACTGTAGGCAGCGCGGGCACCCCTGGTGTGGTTTCATCCGGAAAGTTGGAATACAAATACACGAGCGGTTCTAATGCCGCCCAAATTGAAGTGACGACTGAGCTAGGTTCAAGCGGTTCGCCTGGCGGCAGGCAATCTTGGCGGCAACAACAATAAAACGTATCCCGGTTAAAGAAATTTTATTATGCCAGGCAGCAGAGCTATTTATCGGTTGCTGTGATGTTTGATCTTTAAGGAAAATTGATAATGAAACGACAATATGGCTTCACACTAATAGAGCTAATGATTACTGTGGCAATCATAGGCATTCTTGCCGGCATCGCTTATCCAGCCTATCAGGATAGTATTATGAAATCACGTCGAGCGGATGCAAAAGGGGCATTGATGGGATTTGCTAATGCAATGGAACGGCATTTCACGGAAACTAACAGTTATTTAGGGGCTGGAACCGTTAGTGACAATACCGGCACTCCAACTATTTTTTCAGCAACTAGCCCAGTTGGCGGAGGGGGGCCATACTATAATTTGACTATTAATGCGGCAACCGCCAATACTTACACGCTACATGCGGAGCCAACGGGCGCTCAAAGCAATGATAAATGCGGTACGCTGTCATTGAATCAAGCCGGAGTACGAGGTATTTCAACCTCTCTTTCCGTTACAGATTGCTGGTAATAAACATTCACTGTCAGTTTTTTGTCGAACTCGATGTCTTACTAATAGCGCAGTTAAAAAGCAGCTTCCGATTTGTCGGTAAAATCAGCGCTTATGTAAGGTGACCTTACTTGTGCTCTATAGGGGATTCGCTGTTTAGGCGACTTGTCAAAATCCCGGGGAGTTATTTCTTACCATAGCCTAGCAGTCAGTCAATTTAATTAAGACGGATAAATTGTAGGTGCGAATTCATTCGCACTCTGCTAATTTTATTCGTCAGATCAAGACTGACTAAGTACTAGGGCATTAGATACAGTCACGAATTATGAGCCCGGATATCTCATAAAAATAACGGGTAAACCCTGTAGAGTTCAATAAAATTCAGCGGCTTAGCCACTATTCGGCTGCATACGACGTGCCGCTCTCAAAGTTCGGTATCGGTTTCCACGGAGGACCGTGGAAACCAGGAAAATATGCTAGGCCATGGCCGGGCAGATCGGTGCCTTGACGGCACTGGTCGACAAGACGCTGGCCGATTACCAGCAGTTAATGGCGGCAGGTTTCGGCGATGAGGATATCTCGGCGTTGTATCGGTTGAAGAACAAGGTTTGAGTAGGGTACGCATCGCGTACCATTCTGAAATTTTTTTCGGCGAACCAACCCTTAAAAGGTACGCGGTGCGTACCCTACGAAATTGGCCGGATCAGCCCGCTCCGCAGCAGCGCTTGAATTTCTTGCCGCTGCCGCAGGGGCACGGAGCATTCTTGCCCTGGTTGGTCTGGGCTCCGACCTTGCCTATCGATTTGACCACGCCGTTCAGGTAAAACCAGCGTCCGTCAATGCGGGTAAAGCGGCTGGTCTCATTCATTACGTGCTCCTCGCCGTCCTGCAGGAAATACGCTTTAAACTCCACCACGCCCTTACTGTCCTTGATGCCGCCTTTTTTGGTGCCGACGATTTCCAGTTTTTGCCATTCGGCTTTTTCCCTGGAAAAATCGATCGCCGCCGGCCGCGTGCCGGAATCCCAGGTGGTCAGCAGATAAGCTTCATCTTGCAAGGCATAAGCGGTAAAGCGTGAACGCATCAAAGCTTCGGCCGTGGGCGCGGCTTTTTCGCCGCAGTGATATTGGCCGCAGCACTCGGCATAATCAAGACCAGAGCCGCAAAGGCAATGTTGTTGAACAGTCATTTCAAGTCGATCGGGTTGGTTGGCTTAGCGGTACGAATTATTTACCCCAGCAATTTGCGGAATCGCTACCGGTCGCGGTTTTGTTTCCTTGTTCATCGATAACAAGCGTCGTGCATTTAGCATCGGTAAAATTGGGTGTTGCGGTAACTGTGTAAGTAGTTGCGGTAACGCCAGAACAACTAATAGCGTAATGACCATCTGGCGAAGGTGTTATGCATACAGTTGCGGCTGAACTATAACTTGTATTATTAGCACGCCACTTTTCCTGGGCCAACTGTACTTGCAGAATTCCTGCCTTCCCATCCGCGCGTTTGGCGCGCGCCACATACTCTGTATAAGACGGATAAGCAATTGATGCCAGAATGCCGATCATAGCCACAACAATCATCAATTCAATCAGCGTAAATCCGGCAGGTCGTTTAAACGTATTCATTGATACACCTTTCGAGTTGTTTTTTCAGGTAAGCATAGCATAAGCGGCTATATTTAATCGCGTAATGGGGACAAACCGATTAGCGTCCCAATCCAGCCGATAAGCGGTATTTCGCGCGCCTGTCAGAAACCGATACTTATCTATAATTATTAATAATAAAAAAGGGGAGCAGACATGAATAAATTAAGGCGCTCGGGCTTTACGCTGGTTGAGCTACTGATAGTCATTGCCATCATCGGCATTATTGCCGGGCTGGCCGTGCCTTCTTATCAGGATATGATTGAAAGGAACCGGTTAAAGCAAGCAATTGAAGGGCTAAATTCTGATCTTCAATGGATGCGCGCGGAAGCAATAAAGCAAAGCTGTAATCTTGAGGCGTCTTTTACTAATGGTGCCAACTGGTCGTACCAAATATACATACCTCCCGCTGCTGCCGGTACAACATGCGCCCTTCAGCATACACGCCATGGTTGTCCCGCTGCGGCTACTGCCAATTGCAATATTAAAACGGTAAACAGCACGCAATTTACTGGAGTTTCAATGGGGACAGTCTCTTTTAATACTAATCCTGCAACAATGGCTGCGTTTGATTTTAGGCGAGGCGAAGCCACACGAAATACAGCACCTAAAAATGGACGGGTAGAGCTGGATTCAGCCAACTATCATGTAAAAGTCGTTGTAGCTCCAGTAGGGCGGGTAAGAATCTGCAATATTGCAGGCTCAGATGGGTTGCCCGGATATCCAAATTGCTAATCAGGAGACAGCCAGGATGAAAAAACAAACCGGATTTACGCTTATCGAAATCATGCTTGCCTTGTTGATTGGCTTAATAGTTGTTGCGGCAACTATTTCCATTTATATCACCACGATTAGGGGCAGTTCCGACATCGTCAAGTCCGCTCGCTTGAACCATGACATGGATTCTGCCTTGGCCTTAATTGTTAACGATATCCGCCGAGCCGGGTACTGGGCCGGAGCGATGGTTGGCTCTGACAGCCGCGACAATCCTTTCACAGAGCCTGGCACCACTGATCTTCAAATACCATCCGCCAGTTGCGTTTTATATACCTATGATGCTAATGCCAGCGGCGCCAATACATTAAACGATTCAACCGATGATGTTGATGCTAATGAGTACTATGGCTTCAGGCTCAGCGGCGGCAATATACAAATGCGCTCTACAAATATCGATTGCGATGAGAGCGGATGGGAAACACTTAATGTGAGCGATGGCGGCGAGCAAGTCGATATTACCACCTTGGCCTTTACCGAATCCTTTAAATGTTTAAGAAAACGGCTAGGCGTTGCCGACCAAAGCTATGACACTACGTGTGCTGCTGCCGTTACGGCGGGCAGTATTGTCGCCGATGATCGTGTGATTGAAACACGCGAAATTTCCATTGCACTGGCTGGGCGCGTCAACGGGGATCATGCGGTTACCAAAAATCTCGTAGGCCGTGTGAAGATAAGAAACGACCGTATTTTTACGCAATAAATAGAGAAAAATCAGGGCAAAAAATATGAAAAGCCTAAACATCCGTAAAAATCAAAACGGTGCAGCCACATTATTAACTGCGTTGGTCTTGTTGATCTGCATTACCTTAGTGATATTGCTCTCGTCAAAATCGGTGGTGATGGAAACCCAGATTTCCGCCGATAACTATCGCATGGCCCAGGCCGTTGCAGCCGCCAATGCCGCAATGGATTTTGGTGTGGGTTATTTTGATCAGGGTGGATTTGATCAGGTTATCAACGCTACCGGCGTGGCCGGTAGTGATGGCATCGTCGATACCATCGCCGACAGAACTTATACCTCCGGTGATGGTACTCAAACCACTACGGCTACTCTTACTTTCAACAATGCCGCCGGTACACGCTGTGTCGCCGCCGGCGAAACGCCCAACATGAAAAGCGGTATGATTACAGCGGTGGGTTATAGCGACGATGGCCTGGCGGCCAGAACAATATCCCAATGTGTCGGCACCATCGATGTTTTTGGCGGCAACGGCCCCAAGCAATCGCTGATATCACGGGGCGGTGTAGGGTTAACCGGCAACTATAAAATCATTAACCGTTATAACAATACCACGGCGTGGTCGGGCAAAGCCGTCAATATCGGGGAATCGGCCAGCGCTTCAACATACCTGAGACCGGTCGGCACTGAAGAAGGCGATTACACCCGAGCACAACTTGAGGATGATAATACGGGTAACGCCTATACATCCGAAGCCGTTTCCGACCGCAATAAAGGCAATGGTGTGGATACGATTGCCAATGATGCAAGATTAAGTTCCTTAACCGGCGACGAGTTTTTTAACAATTTCTTCTACGGTGACAGAGAAACGATGTACCAGCTGGCAGAAAGCCTGGATCAGGTTTATAGCGCTGCCGACATCGGTTCGGCAAACGGCAAGTCGGGCGTGGTTTGGATCGAAGGAAACGCCACTATGAACGGCGGCACTTATGGTACTTCAGATAGCCCGGTCATCCTCATTATTAACGGTAATTTACGGGCAACCGGTAATCCTGATATCAATGGATTGCTTTATGTCAGAGGTCAACTCGATGCGGCGGGTACTGTTGAGGTGCTGGGTTCCACCATTGTTGAGGGCGATTCGGCTCTGGTGCCGGCAGGGGAAGACCCTGTTGTCGGGCATGGCGGCGTTGACTTGATTTACACGCCCTACACCTTGGACAAAGCGGTCAACCCAATCATTGGAACAACAACGGTTATCAGCGGCTCGTGGCGCGACTGGTAATGCATTTGGCAATCAGACAGGCGATTTTTATGGCTATTTATACAAACAAAATGAAAGCACAACAGGGTATTGGTTTAATAGAAGTGTTGATTGCCGCCGTTGTGATTGCTGTCGGCTTGCTGTCGCTGGCATCGCTGCAAGGCGAGCTAATGCACAGCAGCGGCGAGAGCAAAGCCCGCTCTGAAGCTGTCAAGCTGGCAGAAGAAAAACTTGAACAATTTCGGAACAATATTCTCAAGGCCAGCACTGATCCCAGCAAGAGCAGCTTCGACGTTGATCTTGCCACCGGTACCGGCACCGAGAGTATCAATGGCAGCAATGCTACGTTTGCCAGAAGCTGGACGTTGACAGACGCCACCAGTCCCGATAGGAAGAACATCAGTGTAAAGGTGACATGGGGTGGCGCCAGCGCTGATGAAACGGTCAATATGGTCAGTCAAGTGGTTTGGGCAGATCCGGGAAAAGCCACAGATTACGCAACAGATGGCAATGGCCTCGCAGCGCGTGCGCCTAGCCCGAATAACAATTCGTCGTCAACTCCGGCCGAACAGTTCGACCTTGATGAAATTGACGGCGAAACGGCGCTGGATGACGATTCCGGTCTATTTAAATATACCGATGACACGGGCCGTATCTATTTGCTGGATTCAACCGGCAAGGCCATGATCAAATTCAATGGCGGGTCAATTCATACAATTAAAGGGAATGTATACGCAGGTAATGTTGGAAATGGTCAGAACCCTACGGTCTCTATATCGCCATTGACCAGTTATCCGGTGACCTTTTCCGACTTGGCTTATTGTGTGTTTCCCGTTCATGAAAATCAGTCCGATTATATTTGTTATTTTGGCGGCGATTGCACGAATGGAGGCAACGGCTGTGTCAATCAGGACGATACAGTAACGTATACGGCAGTCTCAGGCGGCTGGTACGGCAAAGTGGGCTTAATTGAAACCAGTGATGCTAGCTTTCACAATAAAAAAGTCTGCTTTGCCGAAGATATCGCCGGCACCGGCATTGAAACTGCCACTACTACCGCTCGCTTGTATTTAACCCAGCGTCTGGATGCTAATAACAATGTGGTTGGCTCGGAAGGTATCAATCAGTCTTTTGCATGCCAGGACTTTCTGGTGGTGAGGGCAACCGGGAATAGCAATGATTGCAACCGGTTCCAGAATTTTGACGAATTGAGTGTGCCCAGTTCCACGGTATACCGTTCGTTAGGGCCTGATGACATTAATACTTCACAGGCAGAAAATGTATCAAGCTGCGGCTCAATTATTACCTACACTGTTGCCGGTAATATTTCTGGCGATCAGGCTAATTTGGTGCAAGTGTTTGTCAATGGCAATGGCTGCACCATTACCTCAAATAATAATAACTATACTTATCAGTGTACGATTACTGTTGTCGATACCACTGCATCCGTCACCATTACCGCGACAGGCGGCAGTGTAGCGCCAAATTCCACCGTGATTAACGTCTCAACCTCGCAGCCCAGCATCACAGGCCCTGCGCTTGTTGCCAATGACTCAGAGGCTGAAGAGACCGAGTATCATATTACCGGCAGCATATCAGGCAATCAGGCGGGCTCGGTGACCTTAACTTTAACGGATGGAACTTGTACAACAGCCTTGAATGCTGACAGCATCAGCTACAGCTATGAATGCACGATTACGGCAACACCCACAACCATTACCATTAATGCATCCGGTGGCGATGTAACTTTGGCAATGGATAGTATCAATACGGTGAACCTGGCGGATGCCGCGGATGTCGATGGGCCGGATTTTGTCGCGGCCGCACCGACTCTCATGACTTATGTCATTACCGGTGCAGTCACAGGCCATCAGGCAGATTCCATAATTTTCAACCTTGACGGAGGCAGTTGCACGAATAACTATGATAATACCTACACCTGCACTATTACCTCGCTGCCTGGTGATGTAACCATTAACGTGACGGGTGGAAATGTACAGCAAGTGAGTGGGGTAGCTACACTTGCAGGTGTGACTGCTGTTACCGGGCCAAGTTTTAATTCGAATAACCTGACGGATTGTAATGTAACAGTAACAGGCAATATTGCCCAGGGCATAAGCGGTAAAGATGTAACGAATGGTTCCGTTAGAGTTACTTCTTCTCCGGCGGCAACGCCTTCAAGTAACTGCTCGATTACCAATGTATCCGGTAATTACAGTTATTCTTGTGCCGCTGGAACAATTGCGGATTCAGGAAGTGTGACTATCGGCGGTAGCAAGGTTGCAGTTGATTCTGTAAATAATCCGGTATCGGTATCCTGCACAAGTAGCAATGTCACCATTATTGGGCCGTCGATTTTGACGACAAACTAATAAGGATGAGTTTCAAACGGGGCGGAGTTTGCCGTCCCGTTTCTAATGCTGAAGCAAGCGATTCCACTTAATCAGGGGTCAATCCTTTCGGACGGGGCGACACGCACCATCCGAAAGGATTGACCGCTGTTTTTATGTCCTACTATTTAAACCATAACCGATAGAGCGATGCCTGTTCGGATAGGCAGCGCTTCCCCCGTTCACTATTAGCGGCAAATGCCAGGTAAACGAAGAGCCGTGTAGGTCGGGTTGCATGCTGTTCGCAACCCGACATTAACCTGCCGCGAAAATCGTACAATCCAATAACCGCTGTATGCCTTACTTGGCAGCGGCGGTTTTTTATGAAAGTCCATTTCATGCGCAAGCCTGGCAAGTTAGGCAACGCTTGTCTGCCCACATTTTATCTACACGCTACACGATGAATTTTGCCCCATGTATTTGCGGGGCGATTAATCACACCCTGGTCGACGCCCACACATAAGCCGAACAGATTGGCTGATGCCCAATCAAGACGGCATTTCGGTTAAACGAACATTTCAAGGATTCTGGAAAAACCGGAACACATTATCCTTAACCTGTTCCGGCAAGAGGAGGAGGGAGACGCGTCCTTGCGTCCTGGGTATTGTCTAGCGTGAGACGCTGAATGCCTGTGTGGTTATGGTGGTGGATTTGGCGTTGGACGCCTGGAACATGGTTCGGAAGTCCTGGATTTCCGCACCGGAATCATTGAACAGATCCTGCGCGAAGCCGTAGGCCAGCGGCTGATGGATCAGTTCGGCCGTTACCTGGTAACCGATGCCGCTGAGTCCGGGAATCCGGTAGCTGACTTCGTCACTGCCGCCGATGAAGTTATCGTCGGTCAGCGCATTGCCGGCGACGCGGATGTCCGACGGAGCGGTCGCCTTGTCGAAGCCTTGCGGCAGGATGCGGTTGTCCTTCAGATAGGTCATGCCGCGCAGCAGCGTGTAGGTGACCTGATTCATGTCATCGCCCATGATCGCTTCGTAGACCTGCACCTGGTCCGGCGCGGTGATCAGGTCGTGGTGCGGTTCAAACGCGGCCGGATCGGTATCGGCATCGACGCCGGTCACGCTGCCGTCGGCGTTCACCTTGCCCGATTCGAACACCACATTGCCTGACGCGTCCTTGACCGTGACGTGCAGAATCACGCGCCGCGACGGATAGGCGCTGGGCAGCTTGTGGCCGGTATTGCTGTTCACGCGCAGGGTGAAGTCCAGCGTGTCGTCGGCCAGCGACTGGCTGACCGGCGTCACGGTCGCGGCGCTTTGCAGCATGGCTTCGGTCTTGGCGATGGTTTCCGGGAAGTTGTTCGACAATACGCCCAGTTGGGTTTTGTTGTCGTTGAGGATGTTCAGCATCAGCCGGTTGGCGCCGACCAGTTCATGCACGGCGAAATTGTCGCGGGTCTGCAGCCACATCGGCCGGTTCGAGATCGCCACGCCGTCGGCGCGGCTCATATGGCACTGCTGGCAGCTTTGCGGATTGCTGGTCGCGTAGCTGCTGTGCTCCCATTCGCTGTACGGCATCTGCTCGGGGAATTCGCTCTCGGGCGTGGTGCTGAGCACGTTGCCGAACGAGTCCACATAAGGCGTTTTCAGGTTGTGGCAGGAAGCGCACAGCTTGGATTCCTTGACATGGGCGCTGTAGGTCGGCGTGTAGCCGGTGTTCATGACCATCGGGTTGGGGAACAGATCGGTATACGGCCCGTAAATCAGCTTGTTGCTGCCGATTTCGTACTTGCCGGTGAAGCCGCTCAGGGTGCCCAGATTCGGCGAGTCCTGGATCTGATGACACAGCGTGCAGCTGACGCCGTTCAGGGCGCTGTCATGGCGATTGTGACTGGCATCGAGGACACCGCCGTCGAGGATCTGCATCGGTTCGCCGCTGGTTTTGGCTTCGAAGTTGGCCATGGGCGCGTGGCAGCGCGTGCACTTGTCGCTGATTACGTCGGCCAGTTGCGGGTTGCGGTTCAGCTCACTGCGCACTTTGGCGCGCCACAGCGGGTCGCGCGCCGAGTTGGCCATCATGGTCGATGACCAGTCTGTTTCAATCGAAACATCCTTACCCTGCGCGTCGGTCAGGTTGTTGTGGCACATCAGGCAGTTGCCCGAGCCTGAGAAATGCGTGGAGGTAAAGTTGGGATCGCCGCCCGAGGCCGGTTCCAACAGGAAGCCGCCGGCATCGGCCAGCGTGGTGACCTGAAATGCGCCCTGCACGCCGCCTATCGTCAACGTCACGGCCGTTTGCATGCTGTACTGCGCTGACGAGGTCAGTCGTACGCGCACGCTGTCGCCATTATTGATGCTGCCGGCCGCGCTGGTAAAGGCGCCACCGTTGATCGAATAGCTGCCGACGCTGACGCTGACCGGTGCCGGCGCATCGATGCCGGTGATCGTGGCCGCGTTCGACGTGACGGCGGTATTGAGCGCGACGTCGGTTTGCGCCGTGAAGCCGAAGGCGTCGGGCGTCGTATCGGCGCTGCCCGCCTGCGTCGTGACGCTGAAAGTGTCCTTTACGCCGCCGATGGTCAGGACGGTGTTCGTGGTCGTGCTGTATGAGGATGAAGCCGTCTGCCGGACGCGCACCGTGTCGCCGTTATAGACTTTGCCGCTGGCGGCTGTGAAGGCGCCGCCGTTGCGCGAATACTTGCCGCCGGTGACGCTGATGGAAGTCGAGGCGTTGATGCCGTTGACCGTGATCGTGTTCGAGGTCACGACCACGGCAAGGGCGACGCCGGTCTGGTCGATAAAGTAAAAGGGATCGGGCGTGGTGTCTTTATGGTGGTGGGGGCCGGCATGGGCGTCATGGATACTCAGGGCCATGATTAGCCATAGCAGGTAAGCGAAGAAATAATAACGCGGCATAAATACTCTCGTAACGGATGGAAAGCCGGCCTGGGCCGGGTTGTTGTCGTTGGCAAGTAGCATTGGCCAGAACAGGCCGGGTGCTGCTTGCTGCTTCCAAACACAAGTAATTGCATAGCAATAAATATGCCAATTGATACCTTGCTGATTTATAGCGCTTTTATTAGTTGTTGTTAATATAACCGCGGCATATGCCGCGGTGGGTGTGGCATATGCCGCGGTTGACCAGGCTGATAAGGATTTGACAATCAACAATTGCCTTGTTTTAAATTCGGTCAGCGGTTGTGGGAGCGATGCCTACATCGCGATTGACGGTCTTTAGTCGCGATGTAGGCATCGCTCCCACAGGGACTCATAAAGATCGGCATCGGGATGTTATTTGAATCCAGTCCTGAGTCCGGCATTCGCGGGTTTCCGCTAAAGCTCCAACCCAGCCTACAGCTTGAATCATGGCCTGATCTGGCCGTCGACAATGCGGATTTTGCGCCGCGCCCGGTCGCCTATGTGCTGGTCGTGGGTGATGATCATCAGCGTCACGCCTTGCCGGTTCAGGTTCTCCAGCAGGTCGATGATTTCGCCGCCGGATTTGCTGTCGAGGTTGCCGGTGGGTTCGTCCGCCAGCAGGATTTCAGGCTGCATGATCATGGCGCGGGCGATGGCGATGCGCTGGAGCTGGCCGCCCGAAAGCTGATCGGGCCGGTGGCTGGCGCGATCCTGAAGATTGACGTCGGCCAGCGCCTCGGCCACGCGTCGCTTACGCTCCCTGGGCGCGACGCCGGCCAGGATCATCGGCATCTCGACATTCTCGGCGGCGGTCAGGCGCGGGATCAGGTGGAAGAACTGGAACACGAAGCCGATGTTCTCGCGCCGGACCTGGGCCAGCTCGTCGTCGCTGAGCTGGGTCACGTCGCGGCCGTTCAGCCGGTAACGGCCCGACGACGGCTGATCAAGCAGCGCGATGACATTCAGCAGCGTTGATTTGCCTGAGCCCGACGGCCCCATGACCGAGACATATTCGCCCTTGTCGATGCTCAGGTTGATGCCATCGAGGGCGTGGACGGTCTGTTCGCCGACCTGGAAATAGCGGTGGATGTTTTCCAGCTCGATCATGGCTGTTCGCGCGCGTAAGCGCCGGCCACGACGCCCTCCTGGCCTACCGACAGCACGACTTTGTCCCCGATAGCGAGACCGGACAGCACTTCGACATAATTCCAGTTGGACAGGCCGGGTTCGAAGGTCCGCTCCTCGAGCAGGCCGTCGTCCCGCAACAGCAGCACGCGGTTGCTTTCCAGCACCGCTTCGGCCGGCACCCTGAGCGCCTGGTGCTTGTCGGCCAGCAACACCTCGATGTCGGCGCTATAGCCGGGCAGCAAGTCCCTGATGTCCCGCGGGTCGGTCAGTTTCACCTCGACCTCGACCGTGCGCGCCTGCTTTTCCTTTTCCTGCACATACGGCGCGATGCGGCTGACCGTGCCCGAACAGCGCTTTTCGCTGAAGGCGTCGAGCGAGACGCAGGCGCTCATGCCGGTCTTGATCTGCGGCGCATCGACCTCATCGATGGGCGCCGAGACAAAAAGACAGCTGACGTCGAGCAGGTCGATGGCCGGCAGGGTCGGAATGCCGGGCGGCGAGGGCGTGACGAATTCGCCCAGTTCGGCATTGATTTCGGCGACGACGCCGTCGAACGGCGCCCGCAGGAGCGTGCGTTCGATGGACGCGCGCGTGAAATCAAGATTGGCGCGACTGACGGCGATGGCTTCATGGGCGGCGGTGCAGGCGGCGCGCCTGGCTTTGGCGTCGGTGGCTTTGATGTCGACCTGTTCCTCCGACACAAACTGGTTTTTTTGCAGCAGGCGCGCCAGGCGATCGGCTTCGCGCTGGGCGCTGGCGGCCAGCAGGCAGGTCTGCTCGGCGGTCGCCTGGTTTGCCTTGATCTGGGCTTTCTGCAGTTTAACCTGTTCTTTCAGGTCCTTGTTCCAGACTTCCAGCAGCAGTTGATCCTGCTTGACGCGGTCGCCTTCCTTGACATGCAACTCGGCGACCTGGCCGCCGGTCGCGGGCGCCAGATAGGCGCGCCGGCAGGCCTTGACCGTGCCGACCCGGGTGTTGGCGACCGTGGCGCTGACTTCGCCTCGTTCGACGAGTGCTGTTTTAACGGTGACGGGCTCGGGTTGCCGCAAGGTGAAATAGGCGATGCCGACGGCGGCGGCAAGCAGGGTGAAGATAAGGGTTTTTTTGTTCATTAATTTGATGATACCAACCGTGGGAGCGACGCCTTCGTCGCGATTTCAAGGACTGCTATCGCGACGAAGGCGTCGCTCCCACCAATTTCTTATTATTTTGCGTTGAGACGCATAGGGCATGCTCCGGATAAAGTATAACCGTGTTCATTGTCCCAGGCTGTTCTCCAGATTGCGTCTTAATGTATCGAGAAAAGCCTCGGTGCTCAGGTAATGGGATTCATCGAGCCGGTCGCCGTGGATGCACAGCGCCAGGTCCTTGGTCATGTGCCCCGACTCGACCGTCTCGACGCAGACGTTTTCCAGCGTCTGGCAGAAATCGATCAGTGGCTGGTTGCCGTCGAGTTTGCCCCGGAATGCCAGGCCGCGCGTCCAGGCGAAAATCGACGCGATGGGATTGGTCGAGGTCGGCCGGCCTTGCTGGCGCAGGCGGTAGTGGCGTGTGACGGTGCCGTGCGCGGCTTCGGCTTCCAGGGTTTTGCCATCCGGCGTGACCAGCGTCGAGGTCATCAGGCCCAATGAGCCGAAGCCCTGAGCCACGGTATCGGACTGCACGTCGCCGTCGTAGTTCTTGCAGGCCCAGACGAAGGCGCCGCTCCATTTCAGCGCCGAGGCGACCATGTCGTCGATCAGTTTGTGCTCGTAGGTAATGCCCTGTTCGGCGAAGCCCTCCCGGTATTCGGCCTGGTAGATGGCCTCGAAAATGTCCTTGAAGCGGCCGTCGTATTTTTTCAGGATCGTGTTCTTGGTCGACAGGTACAGCGGCCAGCCGCGGTCGAGCGCGACGTTGAAGCAGCTGCGCGCGAAGCCCGCGATTGACTCGTCGGTGTTGAACATGGCCAGCGCCACGCCGTCGCCCTCGAAGTGGTAGACCTCGTGGGACTGTCCGGCGCTGCCGTCGTCGGGCGTGAACGTGATCGTGAGCCGGCCGGGGCCGTGGGTGGCGAAATCGGTGGCGCGGTACTGGTCGCCGAAGGCGTGACGGCCGATGCAGATGGGCTGCGTCCAGTTCGGCACCAGGCGCGGCACGTTTTTGCAGATGATCGGCTCGCGGAAAACGGTGCCGTCCAGGATGTTGCGGATCGTGCCGTTCGGCGACTTGTACATCTTCTTGAGGTTGAACTCCCTGACGCGCGCCTCGTCGGGCGTGATCGTCGCGCACTTGACGCCGACGCCGTGCCGCTTGATCGCCCGCGCGGCCTCGATGGTGACCTGGTCGTCGGTCCGGTCGCGGTTTTCGATGCCGAGGTCGTAATACTCGATCGGCACGTCCAGATAGGGCAGAATCAGCTGCTCCTTGATGAAATGCCAGATGATGCGCGTCATTTCATCGCCGTCCAGTTCTACCATGGGATGGTCTACGGTTATTTTTTTCATCGGACTGTCCTCGCGCTGGGAAGTAATGGTCGGATCAATATAATCGATCCCCGGGAATTTGTATCTATAAGCATGGCAGGCCGGGTTGGTAAACCTGGTCTACCGCGTTTTGTAATTCTGTAGGGTGAGCATCGCGTACCCTACCCGGGCCTAGACATCGCAGAAACGCTAGGGACGGGGTTGCAAACCCCGTCCCGCTTGATAGCCCACCATGCCTGGATCGGCTGCATCTATAAGATCATTGCCGCGCAAAAGTGTTAAAATCCGAACTTTCCGCTTCCCTTATCCTGTCTTTTAATTGACTGACATGACTTATACCGAAGAATTTCTCGCCCGGGCCAACGAACTGATTGACGCCGGGCGCTTTATCGACAACAAAGGCTGGGTGCCGGCCACCAGCGGCAACTTTTCCACGCGCCTGTCCGACGGCACGATTGCCGTGACTGTTTCGGGCAAGCACAAGGGCCGGTTGCAGATCGACGATATCATGCGGGTCGATACCGAAGGCCGGTCGCTGGACGGCAAGCAACCGTCGGCCGAAACCTTGTTGCACACATCCTTATATAAACGCTTTCCCGAGGCCCGGGCCGTGCTGCATCCGCACTCGGTCAACGCGACGCTGGCGTCGCGCATTTTCGGCGAGGAAATCGTGCTGGAGGATTACGAGCTGCTGAAAGCCTTCAGCGGCATCGACACGCATGAGACCCGGATTGTGGTTCCGGTATTCGCCAATGACCAGGATATCGCCCGTCTGGCCGGCAAGGTGGAGCAATATCTCGATACCCACGGTAACATGCACGCCTATGTCATCGCCGGGCACGGCTTCTATACCTGGGGCGGCAGCGTCGCCGAGGCGCTGCGCCATCTGGAGGCGCTGGAATTTTTATTTGATTGTGAACTACGACTGCACGGAGTTAAAAAACTATGAGCGCATTGACTATCTATGCCGATAACGCCCCTGAACAAGGTTGGCTCTACACCGATTTCGCGGATATTAAAGACCAGCTGGACGCGATAGGCGTGCAATTCGAGCGCTGGACCGCCAACCGCGAACTGGCCGCCGATGCCAGCGCCGATGATGTGATCGCGGCTTATGAGGATTCCATCGAGCGCCTGAAGCGGCAATACGGTTTCCAGTCCGTCGACGTGATCAGTTTAAAACCGGATCATCCCGAGAAAGCCGCGTTCCGGCAGAAATTCCTGGCCGAGCACACGCACAGAGATTTTGAAGTGCGCTTCTTTATCGAGGGCAGCGGGCTTTTTTATCTGCATGTGGCCGGTAAAGTCTATGCCGTGCTGTGCGAGCAGGGCGATCTGATCAGCGTTCCGGCCAACACCACGCACTGGTTCGACATGGGCGAAAACCCGAATTTCAAATGCATCCGCCTGTTCACGACGCCGGAAGGCTGGGTGGCCGACTTTACCGGCAGCGATATCGCCAAAACCTTTCCGACTTATGACCAATACCTGGCGGTGATGCGGTCATGATCAAGGCCATCGTCACCGATATCGAGGGTACGACCTCATCGCTGTCCTTCGTCAAGGACGTGCTGTTCCCGTATGCGCGCGCGCATCTGGCCGGGTTTGTGCGCGACCATGCCGATGAGGCCGAGGTCAAGGCGCTGTTGGACGATGTGCGTGCCGAAGCCGGCGCCGATCTCGATACCGGGCAGGTGATCGAGCAATTGATCCGCTGGATCGACGAAGATAAAAAAATCACCCCGCTGAAATCGCTGCAGGGCCTGATCTGGGAGGCTGGCTACCGGCAGGGCGACTTTACCGGCCATGTGTACCGCGATGCGGTCGAGCACCTGAAGCAATGGCACGCCGACGGCATCGCCCTGTATGTTTATTCGTCGGGTTCGGTTTATGCGCAGAAGCTGCTGTTCGGGCACAGCGACTTCGGCGATCTGACGCCGCTGTTTTCCGGCTATTTCGACACCCATATCGGCGGCAAGCGCGAGCGGGCCGCGTACGAGAAAATAGCTGGGCAACTGGGCCTGCCGGCCGCTAGTATATTGTTCTTGTCCGATATCAAGGAAGAGCTCGATGCCGCGCGCGCGGCCGGTTTCAACACCATCTGGCTGACACGCGACAGCACGCTGGACGCAGGGGCGGAACACCGGCAGGTCGGCAGTTTCGATCAGATTGATTTTAATCAGTCGACTGTAAATGTCGAGTCACGCTACCGCTAACCCGACCTACATTGAACACCAAACGAAGGCGGCACGATGAAGCAACTACAAGTTAGCACCAGGCTCGTCAATTCAGTAAATGTCGGGTTACGCTACCGCTAACCCGACCTACAATGAACACCAAGCGAAGGCGGCACGATGAAGCAACCACAAGTTAACGTCAGGCTCGTCAATTCAGTCTATTGGCTGTTGCTCATTGTCGTCGTTTTGGTTTTTCTTTATGTCGGACGCAATCTGCTGATTCCGCTGGTGGTGGCCTTGTTTATCTGGTATCTGGTGAATGTTATCGCCATCAGCTACAGCTCCTTTTCGGTATTCGGCAAACGCTTGCCGAAATGGCTGGCTTTCATCTTGTCCGGTACCACGATCCTGCTATTGACGCAGGGGCTGGTCAACCTGATCACCGGCAATGTTTACCAAGTCGTTGAGGCGGCGCCCCAGTATCAGGAAAACCTGGTGCGGCAGTTCAGGGCGCTGCTGGAAAATTTCTCCATCGAACACAGTCAGGCCCTGACGGAGTATTTCGCCAACCTGGAACTGGGCGGCATGCTCGCCATGCTGGTCAAAAGCATGGCGAACCTCATCGGCAATCTCGGTCTGATCAGCATTTATCTGCTGCTTTTGTTCATCGAGCAGCCTTATTTCATGAAAAAAATCGAGCGTGCCCTGATGGGAAACCAGGGGCATGATGATGTACTCGCGGTTTTTCAGGCTATCGATGCCGATATCCGCACCTATATCGGCGTCAAGACCTTCACCAGCTTTCTGACCGCGGCCATTTCCTTCGTGATACTCTCGTGGACCGGCCTGGATTTCGCCGAGTTATGGGCGGTGTTGATTTTCGTGCTCAATTTTATTCCCAACATCGGTTCCATTGTCGCCACCATACTGCCCAGTCTGCTGGCACTGGTACAGTTCGAGCCTCTGACGCCTTTTCTGGTGATATTCTTCGGTATCGGCGCTACCCAGATCGTCATCGGCAATATTTTGGACCCGAACCTGATGGGGCATCGGCTCAATATCAGCCCTTTGGTGATCGTGCTTTCCATGTTGCTCTGGGGGTATCTCTGGGGCGTCCCCGGCCTGTTTCTCGGCGTGCCCATGATGGTGATCCTCATGATTGTGCTCTATCATTTCGAGGACACGCGCTGGGTCGCGGTGCTGTTGTCTCGGGATGGGCGATTGCGGGAGTGAGGGCCGTTTGACTGTCCAAGGGGCGCCCGGCAAAGGTATTCAAATGCCGTGGGCCGAAAAATCAGTTGCGGCGTATCAAATTCTTAAAGGCCCCGGCTTTCAGTGCAGCGCGAGCTCTTCCTATCTGACTGATTTTTTTAAGGATTTGTCAAATTTTACTGAATGATTATTTTGCCGCGATGTCTAATTTGTTAAGTTAATTCACTACTGGCGTCACAAGCGACGGCAGCGAGTTTTCTACACAAAAAGCGAGAAGTGACTCTGATGCTTGTTTATTTTTTAACCCAACTGATGGGAGGTGAAAAATGCATACACGAGATCTGAGGCTTGACAAATTTGCACTTTATTACGGTGCAGTGTTCTTTATTGTTGGCATACTGGGCTTTATACCGGGGCTGGTGCAGGCACCGCCTATGAATGCGCCGGGCCTGGCTGTCGAGACCGGGTACGGCTGGCTGCTGGGTCTGTTTGCCGTTAACGTAATGCACAATCTCGTGCATCTGGCGATTGGGGCCTGGGGCATCATCAGTGCCAAAGACAATCGCAAAGCGCTGGTATTCGCGCGCGGCGTGACAATCTTCTATGGCGTGCTGACCGTTCTGGGGCTGATCCCGGCTACCAGCACCCTGTTCGGGCTGGCGCCGATTTTCGGCCATGACGTATGGCTGCATGCCCTGTCCGCGCTGGTTGCCGGTTATTTCGGTTATGGTCCGCCGGCTCATGTTTATCATCCAACACTTCAACACTGAGTGTATCTAGGAGTTGATCCTGGCTGATGTTTTAAAAGGGTACGCGGTGCGTGCCCTGCAATATTGATAGGACTGGGCCGCTTCGGAGTCGATCTTCGAAGCGGCCTAGTTGCATTCAGGCGTCAGCGAACTGCGCCAGAACTGACCTTCCTTGTCGAACAGGCGGCGGCTCTCCGGCGGTCCCCAGGAACCGGCCGGATAGGTGGCGATATAGTCGCGCTCAACGGCCCAGGTCTGCAGGATCGGGTCGATGATGCGCCAGGCGTATTCGACTTCATCAAAGCGCAAAAACAACGACCGGTCGCCGGTCAGTACATCCAGCAACAGGTCTTCATAAGCGTCGTGGGATGTCTCGTGCTGCTGCCGGAGGCTGGCATCGAGCGTGCTCATGCGCGTGCGCATTTCCAGTCCCGGTTCCTTGATCGTCATCTCGATGCGGATGCATTCCTCGGGCTGTATCCCCAGCAATATCCAGTTCGGGTTCATGCAACTCACTTCGGTGCCGCGAAAAAATTGCAGCGGCGGGTGGCGAAAGCAGATCGAGATGACCGATTGCGCCCTGGCCATGCGCTTGCCGGTGCGCAGATAGAAAGGCACGCCGCGCCAGCGCCAGTTGTCGACATACAGTTTCATCGCGGCGTAGGTTTCGGTAACGCTGTCGGGCGGGATATGGGCTTCCTGCAGGTAGCCGGGGACTTTTTCGCCGTTGATGCTGCCTTTGGCGTACTGGGCGCGGAACGCATGCGCGTGCACGGCTTCTTTCGGTATCGGCCGGAGCGATTTCAGCACTTTGACTTTTTCGTCTCGCAGGGATTCGGCTTCCATGGAGGCGGGCGGTTCCATCGCGACCAGCGTCAGCAACTGCAGCAGGTGACTTTGCAGCATGTCGCGCATGGCGCCGGCGGTATTGTAATAGTCGCCGCGGCTGCCGATGCCGATGTCTTCGGAATGCGTGATCTGGATATGATCGATGAAGTTACGGTTCCACAGCGGCTCCAGCAGGAGATTGGCGAACCGGAACACCAGCACGTTTTGCACGGTGCCTTTGCCCAGATAGTGGTCGATGCGGTAAATCTGTTCCTCGCTCAGATAGTGGCTGATGCGTCTTTGCAGCGACCGGGCGCTGTCCAGGTCATAGCCGAACGGCTTTTCGATGATCGCGCGCCGCCAGCCGTCTTCTTCGTCGAACAGGCGGTTGCGGCTCAGCAGTTCCATGACGAAGCCGAAGTCGGACGGGCTGACGGCCAGATAAAACGCTACATTATTCGGGAACTGGCTGGATGCGAGCGTCGAGGCCAGCCCTTCATAGCAGGCTTCCTGCCGGATATCACCCTGATGAAAATGCAGGCGCGCGCTGAAGCGCTGGAACACGGCTTCGTCGATGCCTTCGCGCGCCTTGGCCTCTATCATGCCCCGGGCTTCGGCTTGCCACTGGGCCTGATCCCAGTCCCTGCGCCCGATGGCCAGGATGCGCGTGCCTTCGGGCAGGCGCTGTTCGGCATCGAGATGATAGAGGGCCGGCATCAGTTTGGTCCGCGACAGGTTGCCGGTGGCTCCGAAAATAACGTAGGTGCAGGGGTCGGCGCTCATGATGAAAGTTCCAGGGACAATGATTAGACAGTATAGGTGGATGCCGAGGTTTTGCCGCCGCGCCCGGTCCAGTCGGTATGAAAGAATTGCCCGCGCGGCTTATCCACGCGCTCATAGGTATGGGCGCCGAAATAATCGCGCTGTGCCTGCAGCAGGTTGGCCGGCAGTCTTTCCGTGCGATAGCCGTCGTAATACGCCAGCGCGGCCGAAAATGCCGGCGTCGGAATGCCCAGCTCTATGCCCAGCATGACCGCTTTGCGCCAGCCCTGATCGGCCTGTTGGATGGCATCGACGAAGAAATCGGCCAACAGCAGGCTTTGCAGGTCAGGGTCGGCATCGTAGGCTTGCTTGATGTCATTCAAAAACCGGCTGCGGATGATGCAGCCGCCGCGCCACATCAGGGCGATCTCGCCATAGTTCAGCGCCATGTTGTATTCACTGGAGGCTTCGCGCATCAGGCGAAAACCCTGGGCGTAGGAAATGATCTTGGAGGCGTACAGCGCATTGCGGATGGTGTTGATCATGGTATGCCGGTCGCCGCCGAAGGTATGCGTGTGCTTGGGCAGCAGTTGCGCGGCCTTGAGGCGTTCCTCCTTTTGCGCCGATAGCGAGCGCGCGAACACCGATTCGACGATCAGCGTCAGCGGAATGCCGAGCTCCAGGGCGTTGATGCCGGTCCATTTGCCGGTACCTTTCTGGCCGGCCGCATCGAGAATGCTGTCCAGCAGCGGCTGGCCGTTCTCATCCTTGAAAGCGAAAATATCGGCGGTGATCTCGATCAGATAAGAGCTGAGCTCGCCCTGATTCCATATGGCAAACAGCGTGTGCAGTTCGTCGGCTGTCAGGCCCAGCCCCTCGGACAGCAGCTGGTAGGCTTCGCCGATCAGCTGCATATCGCCGTACTCGATGCCGTTATGCACCATTTTGACATAATGGCCGGCGCCGTTATCGCCGACCCAATCGCAGCAGGGCTTGCCTTCCACCTGCGCGCTGATGGCTTGCAGGATCGGTTTGACGGTGGGCCAGGCGGCCTTGTTGCCGCCGGGCATGATGGACGGACCGTGTCGGGCGCCTTCCTCGCCGCCGGAGACGCCCGTGCCGATGTAAAGAATGCCTTTTTCTTTCAGGGCCTGCGTGCGCCGGTGCGTGTCCGTAAACAGCGAATTGCCGCCGTCGATGAGGATGTCGCCGTGTGACAGCAGCGGCAGCAGGTCGTTGATATACTGATCGACCACGCTGCCGGCCTTGACCATCAACATGATGATACGGGGCGTCTCG
Source organism: Methylobacter marinus A45 (assembly GCF_000383855.1). Taxonomy (GTDB): domain Bacteria; phylum Pseudomonadota; class Gammaproteobacteria; order Methylococcales; family Methylomonadaceae; genus Methylobacter; species Methylobacter marinus. Next base: position 1,558,143 of record NZ_KB912877.1, on the reverse strand, counting down.
AGGCTGTTGACCAGTTCCTGCAGTGAATGCGTGCCGATAACCGCGGTATTGCTGGCCGGACCGGTCAAAAACTCATCCACTTTGCTGGTCGTGCGGTTATAGACCGCGACTTTGAAACCGTGATCGTTCATGTTGAGGACCAGGTTTTGTCCCATGACCGCCAGGCCGATTAAACCGATATTTGCTTTCATATAGCCTCCGTAAGCATCAGGACTTGAGGAGCAATTTATGAGCTTAGCGCTCTTACTCTTTTCTGTGACTTGAGATGCCGGCAAGGGTTCACGGCATGTCATGCCATTATAACCGTCCGGTAGGGCGCCTGGTCCTTGAGACGCGCTGTGATCGGTAATGCGGTGTCGACTGCGGCGGTTGTTCCGGAAAAAATGAGCAAAACCGCTTTGACACGAGGCGGGCGGTTTGGGGAAAGCAAGGCCGGCGCGGAAAACCCTCGGCCCGTAAGACCGAGAGTGCACGAGGCGATTAAATGTCGAAATCCAGTTCGAAACCGCCGTAAGCAAACAAAGGCATGCCGGGGCGAGGGCCGTGCGGCTGTCTGGAGACCAGATATTCCTCGTCGCCGATATTTTGCACGCCGCCCAGAATTTTCACGCCTTTGGCGACCTGATAATAGGCCGAGACGTCGGCGACGATATAGCTGTCGGTCTTGCCGAACCGGGAGTCAGGCTCGCCGGCGCCGTTGAGCTGAACGTCGGTGTTGTTGGCGCTGGTATAGGTTTCATCGACGTAGCTGGCGGCGACATCGATGCCCCAGCGGTCGAAATGCAGGCCGCTGCCGAAGCTGACCGCATACTCGGGAATATAGGGGATGCGATTGCCTTTTTTGCCGAAGCTGAAAATCGATTCCGCATCGGTCGAGGTGGCGTCGTTCATCTGTTCGGTGTCGGTGTAGGTGAACGCCAGGTAGTAAGGATTGCTAAAACCCCATCCGAAAGCCTCGCCGGCATCGAAGTTTAACCCCAGCTCGACGCCGCGGCTGTCGACCTGGCCGAAGTTTTCGCTTTCTCCGGTACCGGCGCCGCCGATGTTGTCGACCACCAGCAAGTTATCGAACTGCGTATAGAAGCCGGTGACTTCGGCTGAAAAAGCGCCGTGCGTATAGCGCCCGCCCAATTCGAAGGCATTGCTGGTTTCTTCTCCCAGCTTGTCAACCACGGCGTTTTGCGGGCTGGGCGGCGAAAATCCACGGTGCGCGCTGCCGAACATCATGAAGTCCTCGTTGAAGCGGTAATCCAGGCTGGCCCCGCCGGCATACATGTCCAGCGAGCTTCTACCGTTCAGGCTTGGATTGAGATTGTTGACATAGACATGATTCAGATGCTCATAGCGGATACCCGGCGTAAAGCCCCAATTGCCGAATTCGATCCGGTCTTTCAGGAAGAACGCATAGGCATTGGTGAGGCCGGAACGATTATCCTGGCTGCCCGGCGCGCCGACGACGCTGCTTGAAATCGTGCCGCCCGCGGCTTGCGTGTAAGTCGTATCGTGCTGGAACCGGGTTTCCTTATCTTCGTGGTAGCGGAAGCCGCCGTTGAGTTCATGGTGCGTGGCGCCCAAATCAAAGCGGTAATCCGCGACCGTTTCAACGCCCCCCATGTAGTAACTGCGATTATTGTCACGCACGCGCAGGCGGCAACCGAGATCGCCTTTCAGGCACGCAAGGCCATTGCCGCCATTGGCCCCCGCCAATGCGGCGGACAACGTCATGTTTACGCCAGATCCGCCAAGCGCGTCGGGCACATTGCGAATATCGTTCAATTTACTCCAGTTACGATTAAACTCGCTGTAATACGCGGTGGTCACGATATCGAGGTTATCGGTCGGCGAAATGAAATAACGGGCAAAACCGCCGGAGCGGTCGGAGTCCATATTGTCGAAACGCGACGCGGAATAGCGCCGGAACGGATCATTCCTGAAATCAACCTCGCTCAAGCCCAGATAGGATTCGTCCGCGTCCATGCTGGAGTAGCCGAATTTGACTTCCAGCTTCTGGTAAATATCCGTGTTCGGCTCCCAGGACAAGCGCACCATCGGTTCAACCTGCTGGAAGCCGGTTTGGTCGCCGTTGTGGAAATCGGCGGTTTCATCAATGGATTTGAAGCCGTCCGAGCCGCGATAAAAGCCTTCGACCAGGTAACCGAAACGGCCGTGTTCCGTTTCCAGGGTATCGCCGACGAAGCCATGTGATCTGAATTCACCGTAGCTGCCGTAGATCGCTTTCAGGTAAGCCTTGCCGCTGTCCGGAATCGGGGTTGACAAGTAGTTGAGCACGCCGCCGGTGATATGAGGGCCGTATTCGATCTGGCTGGAGCCTTTCAGGACTTCCACGCCGCTCATGCGCCCGCCGGCCGGGTTATAGTAGGCCGGCGGCGCCGAATAAGCGGCCGGCGCGGTCAATACGCCATCTTCCATGACCGTGATCTTGGCGCTGCGGGTGGTGTCGACGCCGCGAAAACTGATATTGGGGAATAAGCCGAAACCGTCTTCCTCCCGGATGTTGACGCCGGGCGCCCGGCGCAAGATGCGGTTGATGTCGCTGTAGCTTTGATCGCGGATTTCCGAGGTATCGATGTATTGCGCCGAAGCCGGCAGGTCCTTGACCTGCTCCGGATCACCGATGATCGTTACCGTGCCCAGGACGGCCGGCGGCGCCTCTTTATCGACAGCCTCGGTATCAGCCTGCGCTGTCATGCTCACCGAAAGACAGGCCAATGATAATGGCCCTATGAGTTGTTTTGGTTTCAACATATAACCCCCTAAAGTTTTAATTCTTGTACAGTGCCGGTTTGAAGCATTCCGGTGTATGTGCACGGCAACACCTGTGGCTTAACAACAAAACATTGGGAACAAAAATACTATAATTCTTAATGATAATCAATCTTATTTGCAAAGGCATTAATATCACGTTCTCTTGTGCGGGGGAGGGGTAACACACTTCAGTTTGGCCGGGGTAAGGATTAGCGTGAAAAAATACCGGACAATACAATAAGGCGTTGGTCGTCAATAATTTTCCTGTTTAGGCATAGGATGTGCCGGCGTAAGCAGGCGCATGGTTCGCGAGCGATGCGCTTCACTGCGTCGCGCTGGAGCGCCTGCTTTTGGTCGATGGCATTTAAGGTTAAGGCGCGGCTATTGAGAGTGTCGCGCAGCGCCCGGATAGATGCTTAAAATGAAAAAAAGCCGGGCGGTAAATTCCGGCCCGGCGTAAACCTATTGACTGGCCCGGCCTGTCTTCTTCGATAACTACCGTTTCGATGCTCAACACCCCGAGCGGCCGCCTTCTCAAGTCAGCGGACTGGAGGATGGCGCTGTAATAAAACTGTAATAAAACTGTCACTAAATCGTCACCTTAATCCCCTATTCTTGCTGGACATTTTCTAATAATAATTGTGAGCAAGAAATGAAATTCTCCGAAGTTACTCTGGCAGTGGCGGGCGTTCTGGGGGCGAGCCTGTCATCCTCTGCTTTTGCTATTGATCTGTATGTCGACAGCACGACGCAACAAATCTACGCTCAACCCGGCCCCAACCGGATCAAGCTGGGAACTTTCGAAAAAGTGGAAGAGACCGCCAGCCAAAAGGCCGAGCTGGAGGCGATTCGCAATGACCTGGCGCTGAAGACCAACGAACTGAAGGCGCTGGACGAGCATATGAAGGAAGCCGAGCAAGTCAAGGTCAAGCTGGATAAGAAAGGCGTACAGTTTGAAACGGCGGATAAAAATTTTCAGTTCAAGCTGGGCGGCCGTATTCATGCCGATGCCTCATACAGCAGCGGTGACGATTATCTGGATAGCAAAGGCAATCATGTTGAAGCCAATGACGGCACGGAAATCCGCCGTGCGCGTATGGAATTCACCGGTGTTTTCTTCAAGGATTGGGAATTTAAAAGCCAAGTGGACTTCGCCGATAACTCGGTCGGGGTCAAGGACATGTTCCTGCAATATCATGGGCTAAAAGCGCTGGAAATTCCTTTGGCGATCACTGTCGGGCAACAAAAGCAGGCCTTCAGCCGCGAGTTGCAGGAAAGTTCAAACGACCTGATGTTTATGGAGCGGTCGTTGATGGATGTGTTGAACGCGCCTACCGTGGATCGTGCCATCGGTCTTAATGTCGCAAGCCTGAACAAAGACTGGACCGGACAAGTCGGTATCTACGGCGATACCGTCACGCCGAACAAAGAAAAAAATATGGCGGATGAAGGTTGGGGGATCAGCTCTCGCTGGACCTATGCGCCGATCAATGAAAAAACCAAGGTGATTCATTTGGGCGTTGCCGGCAACTACCGGGTTCCGGATCATAAAGACGATGTCAATGACAAGGATTTGCGGTTTTCCTATGAGACTTCTCACATGTCCAATCTTAATCTGATCGATACGGGGCATATCGAGGACGTCAACAACATCAAGATGGTGGGACTGGAAGCAAACGCGCTGTATGGTCCTTTCACGGTGGGCGGCGAATATACCCATATGTGGCTGGATCGGAAAGACGGTTCCGACAATCTGGAATTTGATGGCTGGTATGGCGAGGCTTCATGGACCTTGACCGGCGAATCGCGCAAGTACAAGAAAGGCAAGTTCTATCATGTGGACCCGAAAAAACCATTCAGTCTGGCCAATGGCGGATTGGGCGCCTGGGAGCTCGCGGCTCGTTACGCGGAAGTCGATTTAACGGATTATTCGAAGGGCGGGCAGATGAGCAACATTACGGTCGCGTTGAACTGGTATGTCAACAACAATATCCGTTTTATGGCGGACTACAACAGAGCATTGGAGGTTGAGAATTCGCCTTTGACCACGGTCGGCGGCGGCCAGCCTGACAACCTGGACACCTTCATGCTGCGCGGACAATTGTATTTTTAGAGTCCGCCGGCAATGCCAGGCCATTTACAAAGCCGCATCGATTTAGATGCGGCTTTTCTCTATAAAAATTTCATCTGTTGGGAATAAGCCGGACGGACGGTTAGAATACCTGCCGTTTAACTCTGCTTGTCTCATGAGGTTGTCGTTGAAAATTTTTTGCATTATCACCCTGGTTTCAACTCTTTTATTACCGGCTTGCGTGTCGACACCGGTCGAGCCGGTCAAGTGGGATTTAAAGCCCGTTTCCCTTTATTACTCGGGCTATGAAAAAGGCACGGAAATCGTCAGTGTGCAAACGCTTACACTGCGGGCGGTGCTGAGCAATTTCGACACGGGCGAGGTCGATGTGCTCGATGTCAGTCAGCCCGAGAGGCTGCGTCGGTTGGCCCGTTTTTCATTAGGACTGGGCCAGGGCGAGGAACTGACGTCCGTGGCCTTTCATCCGTCGCTCGACCTGTTCGCGGCGGTCGTCGACACGGGCGTCAAGCGCGGCCGGCTGGAAATCCGTTCGGCGTCGACCGGCGCGCTGATCGATCAGGTTGAGGCCGGTTTTGGGTCGGATGCGGTGGTTTTTTCGCCGGACGGCCGTCTGGCCATGGTCGCCAATGAGGGCGAGGATTTCTGGTTTGATCAGCAAAAGCGGCAATTTTTCAAGGCCAAGGGCGGCATTTCGATCGTGCACCTGGACCGGGACGGTCTGATCGAAGCCAATAATAACCTGAGGTTGGCCGACGTAACCGCGCGCAAGGGCTTTGTCATTGAAGAGAAGGGGCATTATCTGGAAGTCGGGATCGACTGGAACGGCGATGGAAACATCAGCAAGCAAATGGATTTCGACGGCAATGGCCTGATCGAGGACAAAAAAGTCCATCTGGGGCGTTTTGAAGAGTCCGAGGTTTTTGGCAATGAAACCAAAGGCGAGCGCAAAATAATGATTCCGGTAAGCCGGCACTCGTCTACTTTGCTGGAGCCCGAATACATCGCCATTTCGCCGGATGCAAGCCGGGCTTACGTGACCTTGCAGGAAACCAACGAAGTCGCCGTCGTCAACTTGATCAGCGAGAAGGTCATGGGCTATTACGGCATGGGATCCACGGAGCACATGGCGGATTTGACCAATGACGGCTGGGTGAGCTTCGATCAGTCCATTGTCGCCTTGCGGGAGCCCGATGGCATCGCCTTGACCGCGGACGGACGCTATTTTGTGACCGCCGATGAAGGCGATACGGAAACCGAAGGCCAGACCTTGAGCGGCGGCCGGACCATCAGCGTATTCAATGCCAGGACGGGCAAGTTTGTCGGCGATACGGGCAATCAGCTTGATGAGGTGACTTTTGCGCATCATCTCTATCTCGACAGCCAAAGCGGCCGCAAAGGCGCCGAGCCGGAAATGCTGGTTTCCTTTGATCTTGAAGGGGTGCCCTGGGTTGCTGTCGGCATGGAAAGAGCGGGCGCGGTCATGCTGATTTCCCTGGCCGATCCCGAACGCCCGAAAGTGGAGGCATTAGGCATGATTCCCGGGGAAGACGTCAAGTCGCCGGAAGGTATCGCGCATTTTATGGTGGGCGCGGACCATTATTTGCTGACCGCCAATGAAATGAACGGCACGGTTGCGTGCTTTAAAATCATCAAAAAAGAGCCCGAGGCTTAAACGGATCAGCGCCGGTCGCCGTTCGGCCATCGGGGCGAACGGTTTCCTGACCGCCTGTCGATTGGTGTGCCAGGCATGGCCTTACTTGAAAAATAACGTTAATGGATTACCACCTGGATCTGCAGTCGAACAGTTTTCGCTCACTCGGTTTGTTTGCGCTGGCGCTGGCTAATTACGGCTTGATGTATTCGGCCAATATCTTGCTGGCGCGATGGCTGAGCATCGGTGAATTCGACGATTACAGCGTGGCCGTGTCGGTGGTAACGATGTTGTCGACGCTGGCGACTCTGGGACTTGAAAAATACGCCTTGCGAACCGTCGCGCTGCTGCGTGACCGCGAGGACTGGCAACGATTCCGCGGTTTCTGGCTGTTTGCCCTGCGCGGCATCAGCGCTTTCAGTCTGCTGCTGGTGGCGATTTTGAGTATCAGTCTTGAAGCCGTTCTGGCGTTGCGTCAGGCCGATGCGCATATCGCCATTGTGATTTTCGCCGGTTTTTTGCCGGTCATTGCCGTGACGCTGTTTCTGGTTGAAGTCATTGCCGCGCATGGCGCTCAATTGCTCAGCGTCACGATTTACAGACTGTTTCTGCCGGCGGTTTATCTGGCGCTGTTGCTTGGTTTGTCCGCCAGTCCCGTGAAGGCATCGGCTTTGACCGCCGTGCTTTGTTTCGGCGGCGCATGGACCATGACGCTGATCATTATGTGGACAATCGCCAAACTGTTGGTGCCGGCAGGCCTTAACAAAACGGTGCCGGTCATGCACGGTAAAAAATGGCTCAGCGGGTCGCTGCCGCTGGTTCTGAGCAGCCTGATGCTGACCGTCATGACCAGCGGCGGCGTCATCATTCTGGAAATCCTTTTTCCTTCGGGGCTGGAAGTGGGCGTCTATGCCGTCGCCGCCCAGACTGGCGGTTTTATTTCGCTGATAGGGACCTCAACCAATCGTTATTATCTGCCCATGATGGTCGTAATGATAGGCCGGGGCGATAAACGGGCGATAAGGACGCTTATGGAGCAGAGGGCTCTGGCGGTCGGCGGTCTGATCCTGGCCTTGCTGGTTATTCTGATCTTCGCGGGTCGATTCATACTGGGCCTGTTCGGCGCGCATTTCGGCGATGGCTACCACCCCATGCTGATTATTGCTTCCGGCGCCTGTTTCAGCGCCTTGTTTGCCGATGTGCCTTATTATCTGCAATTCATGGGCTTGCACCGCATTGTATTAAGCCTGACCCTGGTAGCCATGAGCATCATGGTGACGTTGAGTTTTGTGCTGGGCGCCGAATTCGGCTCGCTCGGTGTGGCGACGGCTTATATGACAGCGGTCATGCTGCTGTTCGTCAGTCTACGGGTTGTGGCAAATGTTCATTTTCGCCGGCTGGGCGGATAACTCCTGGTCAGGTTACATCGTGTGCCAGTAGACCAGGAAACTGATGAGAACCAGGCTAACCGCCACGATCCCGGTTTTTCTGAGCCAGGAGGATTCCTGCCAATAAAGCCGCGCATTCGATTTTTGCCGGGTCCATGCGCCCTTGATTGTGTCAAACCAGCGCAGCGAGAGGCGCCACAGCCTGTAAAGCCCATAACCGATCAGTGCCAGCAGCAAATAAAACACGATGATTTGCGTTTCATGGGTGCCGGTATCAAAAAGGTGCTCGATCAGCACATCGAACACTTCTTCAAGCACTTCATACAAGCCATGCAGCACTTCATACACAAATCCGAACACGACATCGGGTATCAGAAGAACAGTGCCGAGCGCGACTGAGGCGAAGATGATTTTTAGGTTATGGGATGAAATCATCGCTAACTCCTGTTCTGTTCATGCCAGCGCTTGGGCTTGATGAGGTTAAATGGCCGTCGGTGTTAAATTCGGAAATACGATAATAACGCGCGTGCCGCCCGCGGCGCTGATCCGGCTCAGTTCAAGGCGCGCCTTGTGCAGATCGGCAATTTCCTTGACAATCGCCAGCCCCAGGCCGCAACCGTTGCCGGAGCTGCCCGGGATGCGATAAAAGCGCTCGAAAATTTTCTCCCGTTCCTGGTCGGGGATGCCGGCCCCGTCGTCTTCGACAATCAGGCTGGGCGTGGGATTCCGTCTCAGCTTAACAATAATACTGCCGTGCTCGTTGCCATATAAGATGGCGTTATCGAGCAGATTGGCCAGCAGCTCCCGCAGCAGGACCTCGTCGCCGCGCACGTAAACAGCCTGCTTCGGACCCTCGAAACCGAGATCCATTTTTCGCTGCAGGGCTTTAGGCGCCCAATCCATGCAGGTCTCCTTGACCAGCGTTTCCAGGTTGACCGGTTTGAGTTCGCTCATGCCGTCGACGGGGCCCGATTTCGCCAGCACCAGCAATTGCGTGATCGTATGGGACGCGCGGTCGGCGGAGCTCTGCATTTGCAGCAGAGCCGGCTTCATGGCCGACAGGTCCTGTTCCCGCAAGGCGCGTTCCGCCTGCAGTTTCAAGCCGGCCAGCGGCGTGCGCAATTGATGGGCGGCATTGGCGACGAACCGTTGCTGGGCGGCGATGGCCGCCGCCAGTCTTGCCAGCAAATCATTAATGGTGTCTGTCAGTGTGCGGACTTCGAGAAACACATGCGTTTCGGCGATCGGGCTCAAATCGCGCGGCGAGCGCTGGGCGATTTCATCGGCCAGCACATGCAGCGGCTTCAAGCCGCGCTTTAAGCCTGCCAGCAGATAAGTACCGGCAAACAGGGTCAAAATAATCTGCGGGACCAGGTCGGCCAATAAAATGTCGACCATCATGTCCCGGCGTTTATTCACCGTTTCGGCGACATGGACAAAAATCTTGTCCGGGGTTTCGTCGCGGATGACCAGCATGGACACGACCCGGACCGGTTCGCCGCGAATCTCGTCCTCAAAAAAGATCGGGCGCGACCAATCCACGCTCGGGTCGAAGGACTCCGGCACAAAACTGTCTCCGACGATCATGCCTTGCTCGGAGGAGATGATTTTAAAAAAGGTCTGATCTAACTCGTCCCATTTGAAAATCTCCAGCGCGGCGGGCGGCAGTTCCACGTGCACCTTGCCGTCCTTGACCTTGATTTCCTGCGTCAGTGAGCGGGCCGAATCCAATAGCCACCGATCATAGGTTTCATTGACATAGTGCAGCGTGACAAAGTAGGAAAGCACGCTCTCGATCGCGATAAAACAAATGAGCGGGATAATCAGACGGAACAGGATTTCGGTTCTGAGGCTTCTGACTTTAGCCATCGGCCGTCTCCAGCAGGTAACCCAGTCCACGCACGGTACGGATCACGGCATCGTACGGTTCTATGCGCTTTCTGACGCGATGGATATAGACTTCGATGGCATTGTCGGCGAGCGCCTCGCCGTCAGCCGACAGGCGCTGAGCGATGCGGTCCTTGCTGACGACTTTGCCGGCCTGTATCAACAAGATTTCCAGGACGCCGTATTCACGCGCCGACAGTTGTATCGGCTGGCCGTCGGCCAGCACTTGATGGCTCTGAGTGTCCAGTGCCAGCCGTCCGATGACGATATCGTTGCTAAAGCCGCCGTAGCAGCGCCGAATCAGGGCACGGACGCGCGCTTCAAATTCCCGCAGTTCGAACGGCTTGGTCATATAGTCATCCGCGCCCTGTTCGATGCCCTCGATCCTGTCGCTGATGCCGTCGCGGGCGGTCAGGATCAAAATCGGCAGCGCTATTTTATGCTGCCTGAACCTGCGCAACAGTTGCAGGCCGTCCATATCCGGCAGGCACAGGTCCAGTACGATTAAATCGAAGCCTTGCGAGTCTAGCAACTGCTCGGCATAACTGCCTTTGGTGGCGGAAGTCACCGAGTAGCCATTAGCGCTTAGCGTATGCATCAAGCCATCCGCTAATACCGCATCGTCTTCTATTAATAAAATATTCATGCATTCTTAATTTCATGTGAAAGGTTCTTGAAAGGTTACACACATACAATCATTTCATACTGAAATGTCAAGATTGGTAACTCTTGTTATACAGCTGAAAAGCATAACATTAATCATTGGTCGGGCACTTACTGACAATACAAATTAAAAAGAGAGATCACTATGCACTCATTTGAAAAATTATTAAGTGACAATAAAACTTGGGCCAGGCAAAAAAAAGTTAGTAATCCTGAATTTTTCACCCAGTTGGCGAAAGAGCAAAAGCCTGAGTTTCTCTGGATCGGCTGTTCGGACAGCCGGGTTCCGGCGGAAATTATCGTCAATGCCGAACCCGGCGAAATGTTTATTCATCGCAACATCGCCAACCAGATGATTGCGACCGACTTCAATTGCCTGAGCGTGCTGCAATATGCCGTTACCGTGCTGCAGGTCAAGCATATCATCGTGTGCGGGCATTATAACTGCGGCGGTATCAAGGCGGCACTGGGCCGGCAAAGCTCCCAACTGGTCATCACCAATAAATGGCTCTTGCACATCAAGGATATTTATCGCCTGAACAAGGCCGAAATAGATGCTCTGCCGACGGAAGAGCAACGCGTCAACCGACTGGTTGAATTGAATATTCTGGAGCAGGTGCAGACGCTGGCCCATACGTCGATCATTCAGCAAGCCTGGCATGAAGACAATCGGCCGACCTTGCACGGTTGGGTCTATGGTCTTAACGACGGTCTGCTGAAACCGCTGATTACGCTGTATCCCGATACCGAGATTGAGCCGATTTTCAAATACGATTACCACGAGACGGAAAGACCCTTGCCTGAGAAGAAATTGCGTTCAGCCTAAGATGATCGACGGTTTGGGTTGTTTATGTTCAACCCCCGACAACTGTCTGCCGCTTTTTGACCGGCAACACCGCAGGCACCATGAAAAAATCGTTCTCCTTAGTCATTGCCCCTCGTACTACCGGCGGCCGCCTGATCTGCACAGGCGGCCCATGAATATTGAATATGGCCCATATGCTGTGAATTATATGGCGTTGGTAGTACTTTTTTTCATAGATGGGCAGGAGATTACGGAGCACAAGTTTTATCCGCGGAGAGCCAGGCCGGTACAGTCTGTTACCGAGGGCGTTTCCGCATTTGACACGGCCACCGGCGATAGCGCTCGATGCTTCCGGCTAAAGCCGACTTTATTAGCATTATCAATTCTAACAATAGCTTTGGAGTTCAAGGCATGAACGAAGCACCAAACCCTTATAACATTCTTGTTCCCATCGATTTTTCCGGTTTTTGCCGTAAAGCCTTGCCGGTTGCACAGGAATTGGCGCGTATCTATAAAGGCCGGATCTCGCCGCTTCATGTCTATGATTTGTACTCGGATATGGAGGGGTTTCACTATGATGTCGATAGTTTTCATGCCGATGGCGATCCCGCCTCCATCGCTCAGGCCATCAAGGAAAAACTTCGGCGATTTGTCTCGGAGGCTGTGGGAACCGATTTCCTGGCGGATAGCGTGACCGAACAAAATAGCAATACGGCCCAGGCTATCGCCGATGCATCCGAGCGGTTCGATCTGGTGGTCATGAGCAGTCACGGAAGAGCCGGTTTCATGCGCATGTTAATGGGGTCCACTACCGAGAAAGTGCTGCGCCTCGGCAACCGCCCGATTGTAATCGTCGAGGATGAAGAAGCTTTTACGCCTTTCCGTAAAATCCTGGTGCCTACGGATTTTTCCCTGAATTCCTTTGCCGCCTTACCGTACGCACACGACATCGCGCTTGCGACCGGCGCCGAAGTGCATCTGTTCCATGCGTTGTGCGGCGACTTCAGCAAGCCTGAACAATTCGAGCGGCAAAAGCAGGAGCGGCTGGCAAAATTGCACGAGGTTGCCGAACAACACCTGCCCGGTCTTGCCGGCAACCTGAAGTTTTTTGTCGTTCACGGTGCCGACTCGGCTCACAATGCGATTCGTGAACATATCATCGAGCAGCATTACAACCTGGTCGTCATGGCGACGGCAGGGCGGACCGGGCTTGACCATTTGCGCATCGGCAGTACGACGGCGACGCTGATCAGGTCCGTGCATACGACATTCATGGCGATAAAGCCTTGAAACAAGGAATAGCGAGATTGCTGGTTTATTCGAATTAGGACTGGCTAATTGCGGATTAAGGTTCAACACAACAATTATTAGATCCAGATTTGGGACGGGCATATGATTCACAAACATTTTAGTTACTATATAAAGCACCTGCATCACGACATCCCCGCCGGATTGGTCGTGTTTCTGGTTGCTTTGCCGCTTTGCCTGGGCGTGGCGCTGGCCTCCGGCGCGCCATTGTTTTCCGGGCTGATCGCCGGCATGATCGGCGGCTTGGTCGTCGCCTGGATGAGCGGTTCGCAACTCAGTGTTTCCGGTCCGGCCGCGGGTTTGACCGTGATCGTGCTCAATGCCATTGACCATCTGGGCAGTTTCCAGGGGTTTCTGGTCGCCGTGGTGCTGGCCGGCGTACTGCAACTGGTGCTCGGCTTCCTCCGGGCCGGTGCTATCGGCGCCTATTTTCCCTCGGCAGTGATCGAAGGCATGCTGGCCGCGATCGGTCTGATCCTGATCATGAAACAAATCCCCCATGCCGTCGGCTATGATTTCAATTTCGAAGGCGACGAAAGCTATATGCGGGAAACCGCGCTGGCAACCGTCCAAGCGTTAGGCGGGGCATTAAAAGCGATTTCGCCCGGCGCCACGGTCGTCAGTGTCGTGTCGCTGCTGATCCTGATGCTATGGGAAAGCAGTTTTATCAAGCGTGTGACTTTATTCCGGCTGATTCCCGGCGCGCTGTTGGTCGTCGCCTGGGGCATTGTCTACAATCTGGTGACCTTGCGCATGGCGCCGGAATGGGCGATTTCCAGCAAACATCTGGTATCGTTGCCGGTCACTGAAAAGCCGGCGGATTTTCTGCAGTTGTTTACCTTCCCCGATTTCAGTTTCCTGGCCAAGCCGGAGGTTTATACGGTTGCCTTCACGATAGCCATCATCGCCAGTCTTGAGACTCTGTTAAGCCTCGAAGCGGCTGATAAAATGGATCCGTTGAAACGCGTGGCGCCAACCAATCGCGAGCTGAAAGCCCAGGGCGTCGGCAACATGCTCAGCGGCCTGATCGGCGGTATTCCCATTACCGCGGTGATCGTGCGCAGTGCCGCCAATATCAATGCCGGCGGGCAGACCAAAGTGTCGAGCTTCGTGCATGGCTCGTTCCTGCTGCTCAGCGTGATGTTTCTCGCGCGTTTCCTTAACAATATCCCCTTGTCCTGCCTGGCGGCGATACTGTTGCAAACCGGTTATAAGCTCGCGAAGCCGAAAATTTTTGTCGAGTTTTTCCATAAAGGCTGGAGCCAGTTGATACCCTTTGTGGTCACAATCGTCGCGATTTTGCTGACCGACCTGTTAAAAGGCATTGCGGTCGGTATTGTCGTCGGCCTGTATTATGTGATTCGGGCGAATTACCATGCCGCCATTTCAATAACTCAAATCGGCGATCATTATGTCCTGAATTTGAACAAGGACGTTACCTTCCTCAATCGCGCCCGGCTGAGACAGTACTTCAACCAGATCGAAGAAAACAGCACGGTTCTGATTGACGGTTCAAAAACGCAGTTTATCGATCATGACATTCTCGAAACCATTCATGATTTCATGTTGAGCGCCCAGGACAATAACATCAAGGTAGAGGCCAGGGAACTGGAGGGCAAGGGAAAAATTCAGCCGGTGCCCGATGACTTGAAGGAAGTTAAGGCGTTGAAGGAGAAAGGGAAAGTTAAAGCCTTGCTCGAACCGGAAACTGCCGGCCCCTTGGGTGGCGCCGGGAAAATTCAAGCCGCGCTCGATTCAAAGGCAGCCAGTTAATCGGCGCTGCGAAGAGAAGATAATGCTTGGTCGCGAGAAGGATTGCGCAATGGTCCGGCGAGTGAACAGCGCCGGCTGACCAGAAGAACTGAACGGCTGCAAAATTCAGCCCAAGCTCTGAAAGGTTATTGAAAGGTTACGCAAATACAATGACGCTGCACATGAGAGCGGCAAGGGTATGCATGCGCTTGATAACAGAGCCCATCGGGCCATGTTATTTAGTGGAAATGCCATTGGCATCTCTTGCCAGGCCCAGGCAGGGAAAATTGTAGAAGACAGGTAATCGATGATCAGGGCGTTTTAGGGCTCGTTTCGGGATGTACGACATAAACCGGGCAAAGTTCGGTTTTATTCCGATGTTTAACGAAATCCTGAGGATGCGCGTGATGTTTAAAGCTCATCGAAAAACGATCGTTTGGACCGTCCTGATTGTTGTTGTGATCAGTACCTATGATGTGCTGTTGCACGCATTGCTCGCGTTCGGCCATATTGCCTTCGAGTGGTTCGAGCTTGGGCTTGAGGAACTCATTGAGCATGTATTTCATACAACGCGCCACCAGAGCCAGATTATCGTGTTCTATCTGTTGCTGTGCCTGGCGTTGTTCGGACTGCATCGACTGTGGCGCGCGTTGCCCCGGTTTATCGGATATCTGCGCGCCAAGCGGGAGCGTTGCATGGCGGACATGAGCTGTTATTGGCGGGAATGCTCATCCCTTCAGAAAGCAAAATTGGTAACGACCTGCACAGTCGGTGTTACCGGATTGTACTTTTGGGTGTTCATGTGAAAGCCGGGTATGACAATCAAGGCACATTACTTGCTTATTAATATCGTTTTATTGGTATAGACTTAACCGGGGACTTTTTTAACATCAAGCTGAGTAGGCAACTCCCTCATTCTTACGGATAAAAGTGGATAGAAGGAGAAAGCAGACGGCTTGAAGGCATAATCGTCCGTTTGTAATACAGGCAACATCAGAGTATCCGATACTCCACAGGATAAATGTAAACATGGGGATTCTTAGCATACTACTCTGGACACCGGCTGTTGGCGCGCTTCTTTTGGCTTTAACGCCGGGTCAGAACACTCAGGTCATCCGTGGTATCGGCAATCTGTTCACCACTCTAGTTTTTATACTGAGCTGCTGGCTGGCGTACCAGTATGAACGGCATGATGCCGGCGTGCAGTTCAGCGAATATTTTCCGCTCAATCCCAAGTTCGGCAGTGCTTATGCATTAGGCCTGGACGGATTATCCATGCCGATGCTGGTGCTGGCGACCCTGCTGACGTCCATCGCGATGCTGGCGTCTCTTAGCATTAACCGCCGCGTCAAGGGCTATCATATCTGCATGCTGTTGCTGGAGTTCGGCATGCTGGGCGTGTTTCTGGCTCAGGACTGGGCGGTTTTCTATATCTTCTGGGAAGTGACCCTGATTCCGCTGTTTTTTCTGATCGATCGCTGGGGCGGCAAAAGACGCCATGCGGCCAGCCTTAATTTCGTGCTGTATACCATGGGCGGTTCGGTATTCATGCTGATCAGCCTGATTGCGGTGTATGAGTATGTGCCTGAACATGTGTCCCTGATGAGCGCGATGGTGCACGTATCGCAAAACATGCCGAAAGATCAGCAGGTCTGGGCCTTGCTGGGCTTTTTAATCGGTTTCGGCGTCAAGATGCCGATTTTTCCGCTGCACGGCTGGCTGCCGCTGGCGCATGTCGAAGCGCCCAGCCCGGTCAGTATTCTGCTGTCCGGCATCTTGCTGAAAATGGGGGCCTACGGTCTGCTGCGAGCCGTCGTCATGTTGCCGGAAGCGGCTCAAACCTTGCAGCCGCTGTTGGTTTTCATGGCCTTGTTCGGCATGATCTACGGCGGTCTGCTGGCTTGGCGGCAAAGCGATCTGAAAGCCATGATCGCCTATTCCTCGGTCAGTCATATGGGGATCATTTTGCTGGGTATCGCGGCCTTGAACGAAGCGGGTTTTACCGGCGCGGTCCTGCAAATGAACGCCCACGGCCTGATTGCCGGCGCCTTGTTCCTGCTGGTGGGGTTGCTGTATGAGCGCACGCATACGCGCAACATCCAGGATTACAGTTCGCTGGTTCAGGTGATGCCTCGTTTCGCCGTTTTTACTTCCTTGACATTGCTGGCCGCGATGGGCCTGCCGGGCTCGATCGGTTTTGTCGCCGAACTGCACGCACTGATCGGCGGCTTTGAGCGCTGGGGCAGTTTAATGGTATTTTTCAGCCTGAGCATGCTGATCAGCGCCGCCTATGCGATCCGCACTATCGGCATGCTGTTTACCGGGCCGGTAAAGCCTCACATGCAGCAGATAGAGGATCTGCGTCCTTCGGAGTTAATCGCTGCTGGTATACTGGTGGCGGGTATCGTGGTGTTCGGATTGCTGCCTGCACCGTTGATTGAACTGTCAACAGCAACCCTGTTCCAGATGAACAGCGTGATTAATCCCGTCCATTAGGAAATAAAACGAGTTCTGTAGTAATGCAAGTATCACCATTAAAATCCAGCGCCATAGCCGATTTGCGCGCGCAAGTGACCGAGGCTCTGGAGCACCTGGATCATGTGCTGCCCGGACAGGCGCCTATCCTAGATTTCGTGCATCACAATACCCTGCACGGTTTCCAGCATCTGCCCTTTGAAGAAGCTCTGGCGGCCTTCGAGGCGTTGACCGGCACTCATGGTTATCTGCCTGAAGCATGCAGCCGGGAGCATTATCGGACAGGGCGTATCAATGACCGGGATATCGAAGCCGCGCTGGGCGCCGAGCCCGGCTTGCAGGCCGAACAGATTATTTGTCACACGGGCGATAAAATCATCAGGCGCAAGGATATTTATCGCATCGCGCTGTTATATGATCTGCCGTCGATTACGGTCAGCCAATTGAACTGGCAGATAGAAGAAATGGCGGCCTTGGAGTCGGTGCAAGCCGATGTGCCGGAGCCGGTGCGCAATCAATTGCCGGCGAGCGCGATCAGGCCCTTGTGGGAAAGCATTCTGGCCAAGCTGGATATGGAGCAGGCCAGTCTGCATCCCGAGGACTTGCTCGAGTTATCCATGGAGCAGGCGGAAGACTGGCTGACCCGGGCGCGCATCAGCATGAAAGATTCGCCTTTGCATCAGCAAATGCAGCAGCAGGCGCGCCAGAATCTGGATGAGCTGCTGGCCGAGATGGGTGATGGCATGACCTTGCGCGGCTTCATCAAGCACTTGACCGGCATAGACATCCTCGATTCCGTGCGCCCGCAGCTGATCCGCATCTGCGCCTCGGGCCTGGATGAAGGCTTGGCGCCATGGCCTATCCCAGAGCGCAGTCAATTGGGTCTTTATGGTGCCTGGCGCGCAACTGCCGCCTATGATGCCAATCCGTTTTTGCATGAATTGCCGGACTGGCAACAGATTATGGCCGAACTGCCGGAGGATGCCGTCGATGCGATCATCCTGCAACTGAGCCATCTGGAAATACCGCAGGCCCAATGGGACGGGTATTTGCGCCGCCTGGCGCTGGAAGTGCCCGGCTGGTCTGGATTGATCAACTGGCGCCAGCATCATCCGCACTATCACACGGACAACGACGCCCACCCCAAGCTCGCCGACTATCTGGCGATCCGGCTGACGCTGGACAGGCTCTGGTTGAACCAGATTTGCCGCGAAACCTGGCTGATCGAGGCCAAATTGAGCAGCCTTAAGTCTTATTTCCATAAAAACCTGTCCGAATTCATCGTGCGCAGTAAGTTATACCAGGGCAATTTGCCGGAATACCTGGCCGACCGCGCGGAGTCATTGGCGTTTCTTGCCGGGTCTGAACGGCATGAGCGTCCCGACTGGCAGCAGCTTGCCGACCTGATCGGCATCTGGTGCTGCAGTCCGCTGGCGGTGCAGCAGGCGGAGCGCAATCACACCATCTATTGCAGCGGCTGGCGCTTGTTCCGGCTCTGTCAGCACTTGGGGATCAATGCGGCGCATATAAAAGCCCTGAAAAAGCAGGATTTGCTGCTGATGCTGTCCGTGCTGGACCAATTCAATGCAACAGAACGCGGCAAAGTCTGGCTATGCGCCTATGAACGTCATTATCGCGATATGCTGTTTCAGGCCTTGCACGCCAATCATAACCGGGGGCGCTGGGCCAGACGCACGACCCGGCCCGAAGCGCAAATCATCGTTTGCATGGATGAGCGCGAGGAAAGTTTCCGTCGCCATCTCGAAGAGCTGAACCCGGCTATTGAAACCCTGGGCGTGGCCGGATTTTTCGGCATTCCGATGAATTATAAAGGCCTCGATGCCACACATGTGACGCCGCTGTGCCCGGTCGTCGTCACGCCGGCCCATGAAGTCGATGAAATCGCCCGGCAGGGCCACGAAAAAACCTTGTCCGCGCGCCAGAAAGGCCGCAGCCTGAGCCGGGGCTTTGGCTATCTGTTGTATCAGAGCCTGCGCCGCAACCTGTTACTGTCGCACGCCGCGATCGATGTGCTGGCGCCGTTCACCCTGGCGGGGCTGCTCGGTAAAACCTTGCTGCCTCGCTATCATAAGACGGTTACCGACTGGCTGAGCCGGACTGTGGTGCCGCCGGTTGCCACCGAATTGCAGTTTACTTCCGAGGATACGTCCACGCCGGCCACGGCCGAACGGCCCAAACTGGGCTTTACCGATAGCGAGCAAGCCGAACGGGTTGCGGCGCTGCTGCGTATTTTGGGCCTGACCAGCGGCTTTGCGCCGATTGTCGCGCTGGCCGGGCATGGCTCGACCAGCCAGAACAATCCGCACGAGGCCGCGCATGATTGCGGCGCCTGCGGCGGGCGCCAGGGCGGGCCGAATGCGCGCGTGTTCGCGGCCATGGCTAACCGGCCGGAAGTGCGTGCGCTGCTGGCGCGGCAGAATATCGTCATTCCTGATGATTGCTGGTTCGTGGGCATGCAGCACGACACCTGCAGCGATGCGATGACCTGGTACGATCTGGACCTGATACCGGCATCGCTGCATGCGGAATTCGAGCGATTCAAGACCTGCATCGGCCGGGCGCAGGAATTGTCCGCGCATGAACGCTGCCGGCGGTTTGTCTCTGCCGGGCAGCCGGCATCGCCGGCCCGGGCTTTTCAGCACGTGACGTTGCGGGCGCATGATTTAAGCCAGGTTCGCCCCGAATTCGGTCATGCGACCAATGCCGCGGCCGTGGTCGGCCGGCGCGCCTTGTCCCAGGGCTTGTTCCTGGATCGGCGAGTGTTCCTGATTTCCTACGACCCGACGCAGGACCCGGACGGCAGCATCCTCGAGTCGATTCTGCTGACCGCCGGCCCGGTCGGCGCCGGCATCAATTTGGAATACTATTTTTCCACGATCGATAACGAACGTTTCGGCTGCGGCACCAAAGTCCCGCATAATGTGACCGGCCTGTTCGGCGTTATGGAAGGCACGGCCAGCGATTTGCGCACCGGTCTGCCCAAGCAGATGGTTGAAATTCACGAGCCGATGCGTCTGCAGATACTGGTTGAGGCGAAAACCTCGGTTCTGGAACAAATCTATGCGCGCCAGGAAGGCCTGCGCGAACTGATCGCCGGCGGCTGGGTGCATTTAAGCGCGAAAGATCCGGACAGCGGCGATATTTTTGTTTTCGAGCGCGGCGCGGGATTTGTGCCGTGGCAAGCCGAATCCCGGGACCTGCCGGTTTGTCCGAGTTCGCTGGATTGTTATCGGGGCAAATCCGAGCCGGTGGCACCCGTGTTGATCAAACAGCCTGAACTGTGGGGAGTTTAAGCGCGTGGATTTAATTGTTATTTTGATTCCTTTATTGCCGTTTACCGCCGCGGCAGCCATCGGGGTCGGCCATCTGTTCGGCTGGCTGGACGGTGAAGCAGGCGAAACCACGACGGTCGATATCGCGGTCTGGGCCATTATTCTGTCCAGCCTGCTGACTTTGACGCTGCTGGGCGGCGACATGATGGGCAAGAACGCCGGTTCCTTCAGTGTCGGTCAATGGCTGGGCAGCGAGACGCTGGATATCCGGGTGAATTTTCTCACCACGGGCTTTGGCGTCGTGCTGGCGGCGCTGTTTACCATCCTGCTGTTTATCGTTATGCGCTTTTCGACCAACTATATGCATAAGGAGGCAGGCTTTCACCGGTTCTTTTTTATCTTGAGCCTGTTTTCCGCCGCCATGCTGTTGCTGGTGCTATCGGGCAACGCGGTCGGCACGTTTATCGGCTGGGAGATTGCCGGCCTCTGTTCCTATTTGCTGATCGCCTATTATTATGAGCGCCCCGTCGCCGCCCAGAATGCCACGCGGGTTTTCGTGACCAACCGTATCGGCGATGCGGCATTTTTGCTGGGCATTGGCCTGAGCTATGCCTGGGCCGGCGACGTAAACTGGGCTAGGCTGACGTCGGCATCGGCGCAATTATCGACGGGCCAGGCCACTGTCATCGCTCTTTGTTTCGCCGTGGCGGCCTGTGTCAAATCAGCGCAGATACCGTTTACGCCCTGGCTGGCGCGGGCAATGGAGGGGCCTACACCGTCCAGTGCCATATTTTACGGCGCGGTGATGGTGCATGCCGGCGTTTATCTGCTGATTCTGCTGGAGCCGATTTTTGAGCAGGCGCCGCTGGCGATGGCTCTGGTCGCGGTCGCGGGGCTGTTGACGGCGGTCTACGGCTTTGTCGTTGGCTTGACACAAACCGATGTCAAGAGTTCGCTGGTGTTTGCCACCTCGGGCCAACTGGGCTTGATGTTCATGGAATGCGGCCTGGGTTTTTGGCAGCTGGCCAGCTGGCATCTTTGCGCGCATGCCGTGGTTCGCGGCTATCAGGTATTGGTTGCGCCTTCGCTCGTGCATCATGTCCATGATAATCCGATAAAGCCGGTCGCGCCGGCCATTGCACGCATGCGCTGGGCCTATGTTGCTTCCTTGCAGCGGTTCTGGCTCGATCAGATCACCGATTGGACCCTGGTCAAGCCGATACGCCGCCTGGCGCACGATCTGACTTATTTTGACGATCATATCGTTGACCGCACCTTGGGCGTATCGGCGCCTGCCATCCGCGCGATATCGACGCTGGCTCAGCTCGAAGAGCAGAAGATCGGCGCCCGGCTCGATAATGAAGTCGACAGTTTCGCGCAGGGCAGCGGTCTGGCCGGCAAGATCACCGAATGGGCAGCCGCCATTATGCATTGGTTCGAAGACAGCTTCGTACTGCGGGGTATCGGCAAAAACGCGATCCGCTATGGACGTCAGTTGGGCTACGCGGCCAACAAGGTCGAGCTGCTGTTATTCAGTCCGCGCTATCTGGTGCTGTTTATTTTTATAACCTTGCTGATTGCATTTTGAGGACCCGATGGATATCAATGTAACTTTCTGGTCGGCATCGGCAGCGTTTCCGCTATTAAGCGCCCTGACTTTCGTGCCGGTCGCGGCGATGATCGCCGTCGCATGCTCGCGTTCAACGGCTGTCGCGTTACGCTTTGGCTTTGCCGGCACGCTGGTGAATTTATTGCTGAGTATCTATTTGCTGAAGGTTTTCGACGCCGGCCGGGCAGGGATTCAGCTGGCCGAGCAGGTGCATTTTTTCGGCTTCAGTTATAGTGTCGGCGTCGATGGCGTGAATGTGCTGTTTATTCCGCTGACGGCCGTGCTGACGCTGCTGACGCTGATCTATTCGATCATTAACCGGCATGTCATTGACCGTAAGTTCATCGCCTGCCTGCTCGGTTATGAAGCAATATTAATCGGCGCTTTTTCGGCATTGAATGTGATGCAGTTCTGGCTGTGGAGCCTGCTGGAACTGTTGCCCGTGGCCTTGCTGACCATGCATGCCGGTACCGGACGCAAAAGGCCCTGGATCGTCGCCGGTTTAATGCAATACTGGGGCTGCGGATTGCTGATGACGCTGGCCGGCTTTTTGCTGCTGGGCTTTGGCTTGATCGATTCAGAGCACCCGCTGACGTTTGACTGGCTGACCATCAAGCAGAACAACGCCTATTTACACGACGAGACGCTGATTTTCATTTTGCTGTTTTACGGTTTCGCCATTCGCATGCCGCTGTTTCCGTTTCACGGCTGGCTGCCGGCACTGGCCGAACAGGGCACGGTGGCCAGTATCACCATTTTCCTGGTCGGGTTGAAGCTGGGCATTTATGCCGTGGTCCGCTTCATCTTGCCGCTGGTTCCCGGTGTCGCCGAAGCCTGGGCCGATTATATCGTGACGCTGGGCCTGATCAGTATTTTTTACGGTGCATTGCTGGCGCTCATGCAAATCAATATCCGGCGCTTGCTGGCTTTTGCCGTTATCAGTCACACCGGCATGCTGGTGATCGGCCTGTTCTGTTTCAATACCCAGGGCCTGGAAGGCAGTATTCTGCTGTCGCTGGCTTACGGTCTGGCGACGGCCGGCATGCTGTTCAGCGTCGGCTTGATTTATGAGCGTACCCGCACGGCCTTTATTCCGCGTCTGGGCGCCTTGTTCGATACTAATGCCACGATCGCGCTGCTGTTTCTGATTGCCGCGCTGAGTACGATGGTCATGCCCGGCACACCGGGCTTCGATGCCGCGCATTTGCTGATAGAGGGGGCGATTCAGGAACGCGGCTGGCTGGTGGCAATCGCTATTTTGACCGGCAACGTGCTGGCCGCGGCTTTTCTGCTCTGGGCGTTCCAACGTATGTTCATGAGCAGTTCCAAGCGTGCTGTACAACCCTATCGCAGTATTCATCATCCGGTAATCAAGGAGCGGATTATTACCATCACGATCAGTGCGCTGCTGATCGGTACCGGCTTTGATACAACACCCATACTGAATTTCATAGACGATGAGGTCGCCATCATGAGCCAGGCTTATCCCATGCATAGCGAGCAGCGGGCGGCCGATGCGCTGATAGAACCTACCGAAAGCGGCAATACCCATATAAAGAGTGTCCACCATGATTGAAGCCGGTTTTCCGATAATAACGCTGCTTATTGTGCTGCCTTTACTGGGGGCGCTTGTCACCGGCACCGCCGGCGATAGCCATCTGGCCAAGAGGATCGCGCTATCGATCGCAGGGGCGGAACTGATTGCCACGCTGGTCACCGTGTATCTGTTTAATGCCGATGAAAGCGCTTTTCAGCTAGTCGAGCATCATGCCTGGCTGCCGAATCTGAATATTCAGTATCTGGTCGGTATCGATGGGATTTCCGTGCTGTTTCTGCCGATGTCGGCGCTGCTGACACTGGTGGCGATTATCGCCTCGTGGAATTCGGTGCAATACCTGCCGCGATTTCATTTCGCTCTGCTGCTGGCTTTGGAAGGCGTCACGATCGGAGTATTCGTGGCGCTGGATATGGTGTTGTTCTTTTTGTTCTGGGAACTGACATTGCCGCCGCTTTTCTTCCTCATCGGGCTGTGGGGCATCGGTCCCCAGCGCCGCACCGCGGCAATGAAATACACGCTGTTCATGCTGTTCGGCGGCGTGCCTTTATTATTCGCCATTATCATGCTGGCCGTTAATCATGCGATTCAAATGCATGGCAGCATTCCTCAGGACTTGGCTTTCAGCTTGCCTATCCTGCTGGATACGCCGATCCCGGCTGATTGGCAGACCATTATTTTTCTGTTGCTGCTAGCGGGTTTCGCAGTGAAGGCTCCGTTAGTGCCGTTTCATACCTGGCTGCCGACGACAGCCATGGAAGCGCCGGCGCATACGACGGCCTTGTTAACCGGCCTGAAACTGGGCGCATTCGGTTTGTTGCGCTATACCATGCCGTTGACGCCTGCCGCCTCGGTCGAATATAGCTGGGTATTGGGGATTCTGGGCGCCATCACGCTGATTTATGGCGCCATGATTGCCTTGCAGCAAACCAATCTGCGCCGCTTGCTGGCCTATGCCAGTATCAGTCATGTCGGCCTGGTCATCGTCGGTATCTCCACGCTGAATATGCAAGGTCTTCAGGGAGCGATTTTTCAGTTGCTTAATTTTACCCTGATTGCCGGCTGTCTGATGCTGATAGCGGGATTTATCCAGCATCGCCTGGGCAGTACCGAAGCGATTCATCTTGGCGGCCTGGCGAAAGCCGTGCCCCGGTTGACCGCTTTCTTCTTTTTGTTTGCCATAGCCAGCATTGGCGTGCCCGGAGGCAGCGGTTTTCCGGCGGAATTGCTGTTGATTATCGGCGCGCTGAATGCGCATCCCAGCCTTGGCATTGCCGCTTTAATGGGGGCTATTTTGGGGGCGGGCTATATGTTATCCTTCATCCGTCGCGCATTTTACGGTCCGGTCGTGCATGCCAGCATCAGTCAACTGCAGGATCTGCGAACACGCGAATTGGGCTTGTTATGCCTGCCGGCCCTGTTGGTATTATTGTTCGGATTCTTTCCTAACCTGATATTGAACACCAATAAGCTGACAGCGGAGGCCTGGTTGAACCGTCTGACCAATTCATCGTTCGTGAGCAACGGCGATTATGTTCAGCAAAGCCAGGATCAGCATGAAACGGAACTTGTCTCCAGGCGTGTTCAATAGCAAGATCGGTTACAATCCCTGATTTACTTTGAATAAATTCATCATGAAGCCAGACAGCGCAGCCATCAAGAAACGTTATGACCGGATTGCCCCGTATTTTGACGGCATGGAGGCGGTCGTGGAAGGATTGTTGTTCAAAAGTTGGCGCGAAAGGTTATGGGATAAAGTGAATGGCCATCATATTCTTGAAATCGGCGTCGGCACGGGCAAGAATTTTGATTACTATCCCAAGGACGCGCGCATAACCGGCATTGATTTCAGTGAAAAGATGCTAACTCAGGCAAAACGCAAGCGGGACAGAAAACAGGTCAACGTGGACCTGGAATTAATGGATGTGCAGTCCTTGTGTTTCGCCGATAACAGTTTTGATACGGTTATCGGCTCTTTTGTTTTTTGTTCGGTACCCTCGCCGGTAAAAGGTTTGAAAGAGCTGTACCGCGTTTGCAAACCGGGCGGGCAGGTTTTGCTGCTGGAACATGTCCTGAGTTCAAAACCCGTCATCGCCGGCGCCATGAATTTGCTTAATCCGCTGGTGGTCGCTCTGGTCGGAGCCAATATCAACCGGCAGACCGTTAAAAATGTGCAGGCCTGTGCCTTTGGCTCCGTGCGTGTTGATGAGCGCAGTAGCGATATTATTAAATTGATCGAGGCGAAAAAATAACAGCCGGAAGACCGGTTTTAAATTAGTGTCTCGTGATCTTGAGCTGATAAATCCCCTGTTCCAGCTTCTCAAAATAATGCTCAATCCAGGGATGATAGACAGGCGTGAGAAGTTTACTCGGTTCCATATTGCTTTCGGCGACATAGGTGTGATGCGTGGCATTGTCCACCAGCACATGATACCAGGGCTGGTTTTTAGGCGGTCGGCTTCGGGCGATTTTGTTATACCAGACATGGCTGCCCAGAAATTCAAAATCAACATCAAAAATCACGCCACGATAATTAAAGAGTTTATGGTGGATAATCTGTCCGATAAAAAATTTTGCCCTGCGCATCAGAAATGCTCCTGCCAGATGGCCTTTTGCCCGTCCTGATCGATATCCCAGAATGAGGTGCTGCTGATAAAATCATCGATAAAAGGCTGGCCAAAAACAGAGCAGCCGCTAAGACACAGGTTTAGGTAATGGGCCTGTGCCTTTGATGATGATAAATAGCGGTAAGGCTCAAAATCGCGGGCTTTAAAATAATAAGCGTTAATAATCTCGGCCTCGTCATAATAGCCGAAGGCCGTGATCGGGCAGAAATCATAGCCGCTTTCGCGCGCCAGCAGCCGATCCAGTGATTGCTCATCCATTTCGAAGCAGGTGCCGTTCATGACGTGTGCCGGATCGGCGGTTTCGGCATTCAATACACAGACGGGGGCCTGGTGTTGTTCATCATAGCGGTAAGTCGAAGCCAGATTGAAAACCCGTTTCAATCCGCGCGTTTTTACCGGCATGATATTACGTGCCTCGGGCACGGTTCGGGTTAATGAGTTTTGGTTGATTAAACTGCCGTAAGCGAATATTTTATAAGTCCTGGACATGATGCGGAGCTGATCGGGTAGACGCTATTAAGGGTAGCACAAGCTGTGGCGTAATGAAAAAGGCGCCGGCCTTTTTGCGGCAAGGCAATTTAAGTATTAGATATTTATGATGTTCTAATTTTAAAATAGGGGCGTCAAACCGGTGACATGGCCGAAGCTCATCAGGGAGCCGAGTTCGGCGGATAAAAAACAGGGCGGGACAGTCGGCAAAACTTTTTCGCTCAATAGCAGATGAATTGGGTAAAATACAGCCTATTATTCAGATTAGTCATATACGTGAAATTACAACTAGACAACTTAGTACAAACCCGTATCCCGACCCGTCACGGCGAGTTTATTCTGCATTATTACAGTAATAACATCGATAACAAAGAGCATGTCGCTCTCATTAAAGGCAATGTCGCGGATAAAGAAAATGTGCCGGTGCGCATTCATTCCGAGTGTTTTACTGGCGATGTCCTAGGCTCAAGGCGTTGCGATTGCGGCGAGCAGCTCGATATGGCGCTGCAACTGATTAATGAAGCCGGTTTCGGTATTCTGATTTATCTGCGTCAGGAAGGCCGTGGCATTGGCTTGCTGAAAAAACTGCAGGCCTATAACCTGCAGGATCAGGGGATGGATACCGTGGATGCCAATATCCACCTGGGTCATCTGGCCGATGAACGGGAATACAGCATCGCGGCATTAATGTTGCAGAGCCTGAAAGTAAAATCGATCGAATTGATTACCAATAATCCTAATAAAATTACTGAACTTAAGAAGCTTGGTATCAACGTTGCCGGCCGTATTCCGATTGAAGCCGTCGCGCATGATGACAATTTGGAATATTTAAAAACCAAAGTGAAAAAAATGGCGCACATGCTATCGATGTCGAAAAAGGATGAGCAGAAGTAATAATTGATATTGCGCGGACAATTGATTCAGGCACCTGAGGATTCGGCTAAAAATAACCTCCGGTAACCCTTCAGGTAAAGCCCGTCCCCGTGGGAGCGATGCCCACATCGCGACTTGCCAGGCGATTTTCAATTGCGATGTATACCCAAAGGGCATAAGCATCGCTCCCTTATTGTTACCCGTATTTAAAACAATGCCATGATTCAATGCCGAATCCTGAACGGGCGGCTTTGAAAGGCCGGATTAGGCAAAAACCGGACGGCCAGGGTGAGCAACGCCCATGCCCGGCTCGGTAGACGGCATGACAAACTATCAAAAACCAGCTCGGTTTTAACAATATCGGTTAAGGTCGTGTCACGCCGAATCATATTAATAATGACATTTACTGTATTTATTCGGATGAATCCAAGGAATGGAGGCGAACCTCTATTTCAATGAATATGGAAAATCGACATTCGGATAAACGACCCGAAAACAAATCGCATCATTGACTATTAAAACGGGCTTCCTGATAAAGCCCGTTTTAGCGTCGATGAAATTGAAATCATCCCTTCTTGAGCTTACGTCTGTGCTCAGTTGACACCAAAAACCCCTTCGTACTATTGCAAAGCGATCAATCGAGACTTAACAGCTTTAATCCATAAAAAAATCCGCTGTGCTCTGTTTTGAAATATTCATACTCCATCACAGATTCCCCTATAAGTTTTTGGTTAAATCTCAGCACCGGCAAGAGTAGTGCCTCCAGCCTAAATTCAACAGCGCATACTGTCATTGCGTTTTTTGCCGCCTAATCTGGGCGTTAGTTTTGTACTGTGCTTTGCAGAGCCAAACAAGATGGCGGATGAATCTGGACAGGTATTTCTTGCACAATTCTATGGATATAAAAGGGCATTAAATGATTAAGCGTCTGATACAAAACCGACGAACGGCAATATTAGCGGCTGCTTTTTTAACCTTACCCAACCACGCCTATAGCGATGCCGATGTCGGCAATCTGGCTTCGATAGAACAGGTCGGGCATGCCTATCAAGCCGACATCAGCCAATCCGGCGACGGCAATGTCGCCCGCATTCGGCAGGTAGCCGCAAATGCCGAGCTTAATGCGGTTTCAAGCGACGTCAATGGGGTCGCCGAAATCCTGCAGACAGGGTATCAGCATAATGCTGAAATCAATGACTTCGGTGAACGCAATGCCATAACGATTCAGCAGTGGCAAAGCGGCAATAATGCCCTGGTTAATCTATACGGTCAGGACAATCGGGTTGACATTGGCCAGGATGGCGAAGCCCAGAGCATTGCGGCTTCGATCTCTGGCAGCAGCAATCTGATCAGTGCCTATCAGAGCGGTTTCAATAATCTTGCCATGATCGATATTATCGGAGACAGGAACGAGGTCGTGCAATTACAGCAAGGCCAGTGGAACAGCGCCGGCATTATGATTGATGGCGATGAAAATACCGTGATCCACCAACAGTTGGGCGACGGCATGAGTTTTAATCTGGAGATTAGAGGTAACGGCAACAACATGACCGTTACACAGGGACTGTGAGGGGAAGCGCACTGAAATATGGCGTATTTGGCAAATTTTTTAACAGTACACTTAAGGAATAATTATGAAAAAAACACTATTGACTACGGCAATTACGGTGATTCTTTATGGGGTTGCGGGTGCGTCACTGGCGGGGAACAGCGCGACGACCTCCCAGACCGGTTCCTTTAATGATCTGACGGTGACTCAAACAGGCGACTTAAATACCACCAATGCCAGTCAGTACGGCGGTAACAATATCGGCACCATCACGCAGTCCAATGAAGGAAACAGCGCGACATTAAATCAAGGTAATGCAGGAAACGCCGTCGGCATGGGCAACGATAGTCTGGCGACTATCGACCAAATCGGGGCCTATAATACGGCATCGGTCGAACAAGGCGAATCCGATGAGGCATCGGTGCTGCAAACTGGAAACGACAATCAGGCTTCCATAGACCAAGCCATAGATGTTTTCAGTGAAGGCAATGTTGCAACCATTGACCAGTCCGGTAATAACAATACGGCAATCGTCGAACAAGACGTGCAAAACGTGGCTTCGATCAATCAGTCCGGCAATAATAATACCGCGACAATCGATCAGAATAATAACGGCACGAATGCCTTCGTGGAACAAAACACGGCGAGCATCGATCAGTCAGGCAATGATAATATTGCCAGTGTCATTCAATCAGGCGACAGCAATCTGGCAACCGTTAACCAGCTAGGCGATTCCAGCGTAGCGACGGTTGATCAATCAGGCAACGGCAATGTTGTCTCCATCGAGCAAGGTCATTCCGATCAGGCAACCGTACTGCAGTCCGGAAACAATAATACAGCCACAGTTGATCAACGGATCGACTCGCTCAGCGGTGAAAATAAAGTGGCCAGCATTGATCAATCGGGCGATAACAATACGGCAACCGTCGAGCAGGATCTGCAGAATACCGCATCGATCGATCAGTCCGGCAACAACAATACCGCCATAATCGATCAAAATAATATCGGTGATAATGTCTTTGTGGAACAAAACACAGCGGCCGTAAATCAGTCTGGCGATTATAATTTAGCGACGGTAACCCAATCCGGTAATCTTAACTCAGCAACCGTTGATCAGTCAGGCGACGGCACACTGGCGTTGAACACGGTGACCATTGACCAGACCGCCATCGGTGATGTCGCTTTCGCCATGCAAGCCGGAGGCGAGGGCAATATGATCGAGATCATGCAAAATGCCGGCGGCGATTTTGCCAGCGCCGCGCAAAACGGCTCATTTAACTCAGTGACGATTTTGCAGAATCCTTAATAAATACTTCTACGTCCAACAGGTGACATTTAAGCCAGCGGAAAAGGTTATGGGCCTTTTCCGCTTTTTTGCTAAGTTGTCTTTGGACTGGAAAAGGTTAGACAAGACTCATCATGCGCAATGATCAATGCACTGGAAAGCCAGCTATCGTTTATTTAATGCTGGGTTTTTTTATCCGCCAGTCCATGCCGATACGTGCGCGTCCGTAATAAAAACCCGGGAGATATCCATGATGCGGCCATCCCATCCCAGTAACAAACAGACTATCGTGCAGCATGGCAAACGCAACGAGAAGGTGATTGAACAAACCGGCATCGATAACGAACTGACTGTGATTCAGGTCGGCGAGGATAATCATGCCGGTCTTCAGCAAGCAGGCGAGCAAAATAATACGACAGTGGAACAGTCCGGTGATTGCAATGACAGCTCCGTATCACAGAAAGGCAGCAATAATCAGGCGACGGTCCGGCAAAATGGCGGCAACAATCGTGTTGTGATACGTCAGGGTGAGCGGTGAAATATTACGTCTTCAGTGTCTTATTGTTAATGCTGTCGCCAGCCGTAGCTGTCGAGCCGCAGTTTGAAATCGGCGGCCTGGTTGTCGATCAAACCTTGTCGCGTGTCGGTCATTTATTTTACGAGGAATTGATGAATGGCTGGGAAGTACCCGATTATGCCGGGACCATTACCGTGCGCGAGCGCCCTGATATTTTCGCCGGCAATATCATCTGGATAGAAATCAATGACAATATTGTGTTTCAGGATCGTATCGGCACCCGCACGAGCGGAATTGAAGAAAAGGCCCGGGCGGCGCGGGCTTCATTGGAATTGTATATTCGGCAGCATAAGGATGCGTTGCGTGGATTGGAGATTTACTAATTATGCGAATATGGATTTATCCCTTGTTACTGACTGTGTTTACAACTCCGTTGTCAGCCACCGAACTGGTTCACCGCTTTGTAAACCCCAATTTTGGCGGCAGCCCCCTGAACGGCCCTTTTTTACTGAATCAGGCGGCGGAACAGAACAAACACAAAGATCCCGCTGTCGCCAGCAAGACAGCGGCGGCACAAAAATCCGAGATCGAGCGTTTTAAAGAAAATTTGCAGCGCGCCATTCTCAATCAGGTTTCACGCGCCACGACGGAAAATCTGTTTGATGAGAACGGTAATATCCAATTGGGTTCCGACCTTAATTTTGACCTGGATGGTGATGGCCAAAGCGATTTTGCGGTAATCGTTGATGACCAATTGGTCAACGGCAGCGTCAGCATCAGCATTTCTGACGGTATTTCCGATACCGTATTGACTGTTCCCTATATTACTACCATGCCATGATTCCTGTTTTTCACCGACTGTTGTGCGGCTTACTGGCCGCGACAGCGCTATCTTCATGCTCCAGTATTTTTCAGCCGGTCAGTTCCGGCAAGGCGACTACCGATTATCGCTCGGGCCTTTCGGATATGCTGCGCTCGTTGCCGCCGCCGGAGGAGCCGGTCGTCGTCGCGGTGTATAAATTTCGCGACCAGACCGGCCAGTACAAAAGCAGCGAAAACCTCGTGCAGTATTCCACGGCGGTGACGCAGGGCGCTACTTCCATGTTGATACGCGCCTTGATGGAAGCCGGTAATGGCAAGTGGTTTACCGTGCTGGAAAGGGAAGGCCTGACTGACCTGATGAATGAGCGCAAAATTATCCATCAAACCCGGGAAATGTATACCAATGGCAACAATAAGGCCGAATCGCGCGGCCCGAGCCTGCCGCCGCTGCTGTACGCGCCTATCCTGCTGGAGGGCGGTATTGTCGCCTATGAGACCAACTTATTGACCGGCGGCGTCGGCGCGCATTATTTCGGCCTGGGCGGTTCTACAGAATTCAGGCGCGATACGGTGACCAGCATGCTGAGAGCCGTTTCTGTAAAAAACGGTTCGGTACTGAGCCATGTCGACGCCAGAAAAACCGTGTTCTCCATGCAACTGGATTCCGGCTTGTTTCGCTATGTGGCTTTCAAGCGACTGCTGGAGGTCGAGGCGGGCGTAACCAGCAACGAGCCGCCGCAAATGGCGGTCATGGAAACCATAGAGGCTTGCGTTTATGCGCTGGTAATGGAAGGGCTGATCAACAAATTATGGCGTTTCAAGGACCCGCATCTGGTCAAGCCGCTAATCGAGGACTATTTGAAGCAGCGCGACACGGAAATGCTCGCGGAATTTGACAAGCAAGGCCGTGTCATCAGCATGACGCCTAAAAACATCGAACTGCCTGAGTCCGTTTCACAAGAAAACTAAAATCAGTTAACTGGATGGCGGCAATGCAAGGCATGCTCGTTGAATAACGGTTTGAAGTTTAACGAGGTGACAGCAATAACGCTGTTGTCCAGCATGGAAGTTGAGGCGGAACATGAACGGTTTGCGGTTTCGGACTGGTTAGGCAATGGGGCAGGATTTCTGCTGTTAGCGATTTATCTTTTTATGTTAAAGGAATACCACATGCTGTTTACTGTTTACGCAGAGTGACTTTTTTATGCTGATTGGTATTGTCAACAAGTCGGAGTTTTAAGAATCAACATGTTGGCCAAGCCGTAAATCGGACACTATTGGGGCAATACCGTTTCCACCAGCCTGACCCAATACGCCGCGCCTATCGGCAGGATCGCATCGTTAAAATCATAGTGGGGGTTATGCAGTAAACAACTATTATCGGACGAACCGTTGCCAAGCCACAGATAACAGCCCGGTTTTTCCTGCAGCATAAAGGCAAAGTCTTCAGAGCCCATGCAGGGCGTTGGTTGCCGGTTGATGCTATCGTCGCCGACTACCGCGATGGCGGCGTTTAGCGCCATCCGCGTTTCTTCTTCCGTGTTGAAGGTGACCGGATAGCCCGGATTTTCCGGATTGAATTTAATTTCCGCCGTGACATCGAAACCCTGGCAGACAGCATGGGACAGCTGGCTGATTTTGTCGGCGATGGTTTGTTGCACCGTATTGCTGAAACATCGGAAGGTACCTCGCAACACCACGGATTCCGGCAGTGCATTCCAGGTCTGGCCGGCGTGAACCTGGGTAATGCTGACGACGGCCGGATCGGCCGGATTGACGGTTCTGCTGACGATCGTCTGCAAGGCACTGATCAACTGGGCGGCCGCGACGATGGCGTCATTGCCCAGATGCGGCATCGCGGCATGCGTGGCCTGGCCCGTCAGCACAATCTCGAAACAGTCGAACGACGCCATCATCGGCCCCGGTCTGACGGCAAAATGACCGAGCGGAATATCGGGGAAATTATGCATGCCGAAGACGCGATCGGCCGGAAATTTTTTGAACAGGCCATCGAGAATCATTTGCCTGGCGCCCGCGCGCCCTTCCTCAGCGGGTTGAAAAATAAAATACACAGTGCCGTCAAAATTGCGATGATTGGCCAGGTAGCTGGCCGCGCCCAATAACATGGCGCTGTGCCCGTCATGGCCGCAGGCATGCATTTTTCCTTCATGCCGTGATTTATGGTCAAAATTGTTCTGTTCCTGTATGAACAGCGCATCCATGTCGGCGCGCAGGGCGATTTTACCGGCACCGCTGCCGGCCGATAAGGTGGCGACGATGCCGGTTCTGCCCAGCCCCTGATGCACATCCAGGCCGAAATCGGACAGTTTGTCGGCAATGAACCGGGCCGTTTCGGTTTCCTCGAACGCGGTTTCGGGAAACTGGTGCAGATGCCGGCGCCATTGGCGCATTTCAGCGTGCAGTTGCTGTATATCGGTGGGTATGGTCATAGCAGTGGTTAAATCAGAGTTATCCAGGAATTTAATAACGTTCATTGCTGCTGCGCAGGCGACTCGCGCCTGTACTCGCGGATAATACGCCGGATATCGCCCATTTCAAACCCGTAAGTCCTCTTCAGCACGCCGATGCGCTGGTTTTCACTGGTTGAGTCCGGCAGATTCAATGTCTCAATAACATGCGCGGCCGGCACACCGGTTTCCTGTTCCAGTTCCGCCAGCGTCATGGAACCCCTGATCTGGATGCCCTTGCCTCTGGTCAGGGCGCCTTCAGCCTGTTCAACAGGACTTATGACCGGTGCGAAAGACAGTGCGATCAGCGCCAGCAGGCCAACGATACCGAGACCGGCTCTCAGCCCGGATTGTTCGCTCGGGCGGCCTGTAATCGCATGAATAATCCAGCGCCAGTGCAACAGCAGGTGGACGATCAGTACACTAAAAAAGGCAACCGATATCCAAAAGTGTATCGCGCCCCATTCATGCCGGCTCAGGCCCCAGATGCTGGAAAAACGGCCGCTGCCCGGCGGCAGGATATAGCGCATCAACACGCCGGTCATGGTCAGAAAAAGAAACCCGATAAAGGCGATGATATCGATGACAAAATTTAAAGTGGCTTTCATTGAAATCTCCATGTTGCACAGTTCATAATTCTTGCACATTCGCCGACAATAATACCTTGAATAGCTTATCGGGTATCTTTGTGCATAAATCCATCCGCTTCAAACTCTTTTTAACGTTTCTGCTGACGACCAGTCTTGTCGTCTCGGGCATGTATGTATTCATGCGCTGGTCCCTGGATCGCGGATTTTCCGATTTCATCGAAAAACGCCAGCAGGAGCGTATCAGTGCGCTGATCGAGGGTCTGAGTGAATACTATGCGGACGACCCGGGCTGGCGTGAACTGACCGGTAACAAGCGCAAATGGATGGAACTGCTGGGGCAGGCTTACGAACACCGGTATTACCGGCCCGCGCCCTGGTTCAAGCAGGCGTTGAACGAGCCGCCCGACGTCTGGCCGCCGGCGCTGCCCGAATCGCATAAGAGCTGGCGTTTCAAGCCGCTGGAATTGAGCGTGATGCTGTTGCGAGCCGACAAGTCGATCATCTTCGGACGCAGGGAGGCGCTATCGCAACTGACATTGCATGCCATCCGTTATCAGGGCCAAACTGTCGGCTTCCTGGGCGTGCTGCCCGGCAAGCCGGTCAATCAGCCGCTTGAACTCCAGTTTATGGAGCGCCAGTCCCAGGCATTCGTCTGGATCGCCATTTTCATGGTGCTGCTGTCGGCAGGACTGGCCCTGCTATTGGCGTACACGCTGGTTCGGCCGCTCAAGCGCATTACCGCCGCCGCCAAAGCGCTGGCGGTAGGCAGCTACGACATGCGCCTGCCGGTCGAGTCAGGCGATGAGTTGGGCCAATTGGCGCGGGACTTCAACGAGATGGCCGCGGCGCTGGAACAATCGGAACAGACGCGGCGGCGCTGGGTGGCCGATATCTCGCACGAATTGCGCACGCCATTGGCCGTTCTGCGCGGCGAGCTGGAAGCGCTGCAGGACGGCATACGGCCGCTGACGCGGGACGCGGTCGATTCACTGATGAACGACGTCATGCGGCTGCATCGGTTGACCGACGACCTGTATCAGTTATCGCTGTCCGACCAGGGCGCGTTAAGCTATCGCAAAACCGAGGTCGATCCGGTCGAGGTGCTCAAACAGGATCTTGCCGCGCTGGCGCCTGAATTCGACAGCAAACAACTGCGCGTGCATCTGATCAATAAGCTGACGGCGGCCATCAGCATCCACGCCGACCCCGACCGCCTGTCGCAGCTTTACCGGAACCTGCTGAACAACAGTATCAACTACACCGATCGCGGCGGCCGGCTCGATATTACGGTTAGCCAGCAGGCGAATATGCTGATCATGGTTTTTGCCGACAGTGCGCCGGGTGTGCCGTCGCAGGAACTGCCGCGCCTGCTCGACCGTTTTTACCGTGTGGAAAGCTCACGCAGCCGCCATCATGGCGGTGCGGGGCTGGGGCTGGCGATTTGCAGTAATATCGTGCAGGCGCATAACGGCGCGTTACAGGCGCAGCCCTCTCGGCTGGGGGGCCTTGCCATTCACATTGAACTTCCGATTAAGTCATGAACCGTATCCTGATTGTAGAAGATGAAGAAAAACTGGCCCGGCTGGAGGCCGACTACCTGCAAAATGCCGGCTTTGAAACCGTTTGTCTGGCCGATGGGCTGGCTGTCGTGCCCTGGCTGAAGGACAATACGGCCGACCTGGTTCTGCTGGACTTGATGTTGCCGGGCCGCGATGGTCTGGATTTGTGCCGGGAGATCCGCCAATTCAGCAGCATCCCGATCATCATGGTGACCGCGCGCATCGAGGAGGTCGACCGGCTTCTGGGGCTGGAGCTTGGCGCTGATGATTATATTTGCAAGCCGTTCAGCCCGCGCGAAATGATCGCACGGGTCAAAGCCGTATTGCGGAGGATGCAACCTTTGGCCATGGAGCAGGTCTCTACTATGTTAAAACTGGACCCGCGGAGTTTCCGTGTTTCTGTCGGTAAACTGGAAACCGAATTAACAGCGGTCGAATTCCAACTGCTGCAAACGTTGTACCAACAGCCGGGGCGTATCTTTTCACGCGCCAGGCTCATGGATCTGATGTATCAGGATCAGCGTATCGTCTCCGACCGGACCATAGACAGCCACATTAAAAAGTTGCGCAAAAAACTGGCCGACCTGTTGCCCGGCCAGGAATTGATCCACTCGGTTTACGGTGCCGGTTATCGCTATGAAGCGCCAAGCCACAGCGGCGATTAAATTTCCTTATTCTTTACACAATCGCTGCGAATTATTTGCGCTTTTGGCCAATATAGTAAGAACCAAGAACGGAAACAAACCGTTCTAAATTCACAATCTTACAGAATGAGAGAATACTATGAACAAGAAAATCCTAACAATCGCAATGGCCCTGGCTCTTCCTTTAACCGTGGCCGCCATGCCCGGCGCAGAGAAAGAGGGTTATGAAGGCGGCTATCGCCATGGCAATAAAATGGAGCGTCTGACCAAGGAACTGGATTTAACTGAAGAACAAAAAACCAAAATGGAGACCTTGTTCAAGGAACAGCACGAGAAATATAAAACCATTCATGAAGAAACCCGCACACGCATGAAGGAAATCCTGACGCCAGAGCAGATGACAAAAATGGACGAAATGAAAAAACGTCATCACGAAAAATGGAAACAGAAAAAAGGTGCCCAAAAACAGGAGAAAGGCGCCGAAACACAGGAATAACAGTTTACATGGACAACAGACCCCGTTCCGGTCCAGGGAAGGATCGGGCAACAATGACCGCCTTCGGGCGGTTTTTTGTTTTAAAATTGCTCATCGACAGCAATCTATTTTACTAATCGGCATAATCGGCCTATATTTCCAATCAGTTATTTCATTTGATCGCTACACCGATCCTATCCGTGACATAACAGGAGGCTCTTATGCGATATTTACTATTGCTAGTGTTGACTACGGCAGCATCCCTCATTTATGCCCAGCCCGCCGACGACAATCTGTTAGGATTGCCTCCGGTGCCTATTCCGGCCGACAATCCCCAGACACCGGCCAAAATTCAGTTAGGCGATAAACTGTTCCACGACAAGCGTTTCTCCGTCGACGGCACTGTCAGTTGTGCCAATTGTCACAGTGATGATCTGGCGTTTACCGACGGCTTGCAATTCTCGGTAGGTCATCATGGCCTGACCGGCACGCGCAATGCTCCGACCGTATTGAATGCCGCGTATTATAAGCACCAGTTCTGGGACGGCCGTGAGCCGGATCTGGAAAATCAATCCCTGCAGCCGCCGGTCAATCCGGTGGAGGGCGGCCTGGAAAATCACGATCCCATTCTCGAGATAGTTCGCACCGATCCCGAATATCAATCGGCTTTCAAGGCCGTGTTCGATGTCAGCGGCGATCAGGTTGCCATTACGCATGTCGCCAAGGCGATAGCCAGTTTCGAGCGAACACTCGTGGCCGGTAACTCGCCTTTCGACCGATACCGGTTCAAAGGCGAGACCGACGCCATGACCGAAGCCCAGGTGAGAGGATTCATGCTGTTTATCGGACAAGGCCGCTGCGTATCCTGTCACACCATCGAACAGGATCACGCGCTGTTTACGGACAACCGCTTTCACAATATCGGCATCGGCATCAATCACGTCCAGGAGGACGTGCCGCGTTTGACCAAAGCCTTTCTGGAAGCCAAATACAAAGGCGGCGATGTCGACAAAATGGTGCTCAGCGACAAGAAATCGTCCGAGCTGGGCCGGTTTGCCGTGACTGACGAACTCGATGACATCGGCGCTTTCAAGACGCCGACCTTGCGCAATATCGATCTGACGGCGCCTTATATGCATGACGGCAGCCTCAAAACCCTGAAAGACGTAATAATTCACTACAACAACGGCGGCGTGTCGCAGCCGCGCGAACGGGTCAATGACTTTTTGAGCGGCGGTATACGGCCGCTGAACCTGACCGACGAGCAAATGGACGATCTGGTCGTTTTTATGAAAGCACTGACCAGTTCGAAATTCGCCCAACCCGCTCCGGATCAAGCGGCTAACTGAAGGAGAGCATCCATGAATACGATCAATCGCAGTCGCCGGCAATTTATCAAAAACGCCGGCGCTTTAGCCTTGGGCAGCGCGCTACCTGTCAGTCTGGTCGAACTGGCGTTCGCCGAAAGCAGTCAGAATTTCAGCTTCGCTTATATTTCCGATGCCCATATCCAGCATATCAAGGACAACCGTTTTGTCAGAAACTGGGATCGCGGGCTGATTCGCGCTGTCGCCGAAACCAATCTGTTAGTGCCCAAGCCGGATTTTGTCGTTTTCGGCGGCGATCTGGCCCAACTCGGCAACAAGCCAGAGCTGGATCATGGCGCCGAGATTCTGTCGGGGCTAAAATACAAAATCCATTATGTGATGGGCGAGCATGATTATTACCTGGATCTGGGCGAATACTGGCAGGAACTGTTCGGCCCGCAATACTACAGTTTCGATCATAAAGGCGTGCACTTCATCGCGCTCAACAGCATCCTGACCTATGACGAATGGACGCATAACCGCTGGCCCACCGACGAGCAGCGCATGCTCGAGATGGCCATGCTCGACAATCCGAACGGCTCGCCGTTCATGGTCGGTGCCGAACAACTGCTATGGCTGAAAAAAGATCTGGCCAGGATTGACAGCGCTACACCGATCGTGGTGTTCTCGCATTCGCCGTTGCAGAAAATTTTCAAAAACTGGAATTTCTGGACCGAAGACGCCGAGCAAGTCCAGGCATTGCTGCAGCCGTTCAATAAGGTCTCGGTGATCTACGGCCATGTGCATCAAATCCAGTACAACCAGGTCGGCAATATCAGTTTTAATTCGGTCATGGCAACAGCCTGGCCCTGGCCGTATCCACCCACCTACGCCCATGCCGAGCAGTATTTGCCGAAACTGATCGTGCCGATGAACCGGGCCGATCCGTTTTTCGAACGCGACGGCACCGGCTGGCAATTGATCAATCTGGGTAATGGCAATGTGGACATGGAATACCTGCTTTATAACAACCGCGGCCGCAGCGTACGTTACCACCGTGAACAAAATCGTCCGGAAGATGTTGATTTTCAGCATGAAAGCGCGCGCATACCGCCACAAATTCATTACTAATCCCCGCACAGGAGCAAACTATGTCTCACTATCAGAAAAAAACGAAGGTATTGGGTTTGGCTTTGCTGGTTCTGGCCGTGGCGGGACCAAGACCAACGCAGGCCGATGAATTCACCGAGGCCGACGTACAGCGTTGGCAGCGGCAGTTTATGAGTGTCGCGAATGAAGGTCGCCGGTTATGGACCAGTGCCGAACTGGGCAACAACGGCGTGGCCTGCGTGCAATGCCATCCCAACGCCTCCAATACGCATCCCGAGACTTACCCGAAATTTCAGCAGCAGCTCGGTAAAGTCGTGCCGGTCTGGGAAATGATCAACTGGTGCATCAGAAACCCTCTGGAAGGCCAGCCGCTCGCCGCCGACGATCCGAAGATGACGGCGCTGCAGGCGTATATAACGTATGAGCGGCGCGGCGTCAAACTGGAACCGGGCAAGCATTGAGCCTGTGAAGGCAGCGGCGACCGTTGCCCGGATTTGCCGCCGCCGGAGAACCCGCAATAAAATTCGGCTATTTTGTCCGGACGCCATCGCTTACAATGCCAGGTCGTATCAATTAACCGGAGCAGGCAGCTCCCTATACCTGAGGACATTATGATAAAAATTTTTCACCTGGCCTTTGTGGCAATGTCAATTCTCAGCTTTGTCGGCAGAGTCGTCCTATCAGAAGTCAACCCGGACATGCTGAAGCAGAAAGTCCTTAAAATCGCGCCCCATGTCATCGACACACTGTTGCTGCTCAGCGGTATCGCATTGGTTTTTCAAGGGGCATGGTTGTCGGTGGAACACGGCTGGATTATCGGTAAGATAATAGGACTGCTGGGCTATATCGGCTTAGGTATCATGGCGATGCGCAATCAGGGCGCCGCCCGCTGGCTGGCTTTTGCCGGGGCGTTGGCCTGCTTTGCCTATATCGGCATGGTTGCGGTGACTAAAGATGCGTGGTTCTTTTTTTGACATCCTCACCGCCCTAAAGAGGCGGTGATTCCTGATTTCTCAGGAGTGAGCTTACGTTGCCGTTTCTCACGGGTTCCTTTAATCGTCCGCAACCTGTTAAGGGAGCTTTCACTTTATGCGGCTTCAGTTTCCAAGGCGTTGGGTTGACTGGTTATTGCAACCCTTCCCGAATGACCTTCGGTACTAGCGGGGAAATTTAACATGATTCACTTTAAAAAACACTTCACTGTCAGTAACACAACGCCGCTACATCACCCACCTAAGAGAAGGTGTCTTGCGGCATTTAGATAAATCAGTATAAAAAGCACAAAAAAATGCGGACGATTGCATGGACATGATGGCAGCATTCTGTCCATGCGGTTATCGCACTTAATCCGGCGGGATCATTTCCTGTCCATGCGGTCGTCTGTGGTAAATCGTTTTTAGGAACGCGCATAAAATAACGTCCTCAAGTGCGAGGATGAATTTCTGGTGTAGGCGCGGATTTATTTATGCCCTATGGGTACTTGTGCCTACAATTCCCTGATTTATTTCACGCTCATTATTTAGTTATTTCGCAACATCGGTTATAGGCAAAAGTCTATTTGACTGATCTGCCGATCCAGCCAGTGCAAGACGTCTTTACCTCGCTGCATGCCGGTTGCGTCGAATGCCGGTTCCTTATCATCGGTCAATACCTGCCAGCGCCATAGCAGGGTTTTTAACCGGCCGCGTTCGCTGGCGGTAAAGTGGTATTGTTGAACCAGTTGTTTGAACAGGTGCGGCTCGGACGGCGTGATCAGTTGGGCCAGGGCGGTCATGTCAGCAAGCAGGCCCTCGATCGCCGGGATATGAGCCGCCATTAAGGCGGAAACCTGGTCAGGCGCAATATTTTCCGCCGGCGTCTGTCGATTGTCCGAGATCACTTTCAGACACTGGATCAACTCTGCCGAAGAAAAACGCACCGCCGTTTCATAAAAGGCCGAGGCTTCCATGTCGCAAAGATGGGGATGGTCATAACCAAGTTGAGGCTTTGAGGCGGTTTGCAGACTGCCGGTGGCGCAAGGCGGATGGCAGATCATTGGCGGATAATGAGTTCTGCCGCTGTCGAGATCGATGAGCTTGTCGATTAAGAACAATGATCCCAGGGCGTGATCCTTATGTCCGGCGATACCGATATTAAGCATGATCGGGTGCTCGGTTGCGGCAAACAGGGCTTGCGTGTAGGCGATGCCCGCGGCCATGGCGTTTTTTCCGGGGCCGGTCACGGTCAGGCGGATGGCCTGATTTGAATAGACGGCAAACGGCTGTACGGTGGTATCCTTCTTTAAATTGAAATGGGCGACCAGCGGTTTGGCCTCACAGGGCAGGGCGGTATAGATGAAAATATTGCAGGTGTTGGCTTGATTCATGGGTTGGTATGTTTTCATAACCGGCGGAAGAGGCTTAGCCTCTTCCGCCGGTTAACGATGGTCCGGGCTTTTACTCGGCGGCCGGCGCTTCCGGAGGTCTGGCGGTGCCGGTTCCGCCTACATCCCGGGTTTCTCTATAATAGAGGTTCTTCAGACGGCTAAAGGCCCCCCATAAGGTCGTATCCATGACGGTATGGTTACCGATCGAGACGATAACGCGGGCCAGTTCGGGTATGTGGTTGCGGGTGGACAGCATATATACCGGCTGTACATACAGCACGGTATTACCCATCGGCAGGATAACCATGCGACCCAGGGCAATCCTTGAGCCACGTTGATCCCATAAGGTAAATTGAGCTGCAATTTCGGGGTTTTGGCTAATCAAGGCCTCAATCTGGGCCGGGCCATTGACCTGAACATCCTTCAGAAACCTGTAAACGGTAACGTGGGGGGTATAGTCAAGACCGCATCCGACTGTATCGAGTATGCTGGCAACACCGATCATGCTCAGATTGGTTCTGTTGATAGGCGTCATCGGGTTGATCATGACAAACTCTTCCTTATTATTGCAGTGGCCAAAATCCATGGTCTGATAATACGGCATTACCGGTGCTTCTCGCACATTGGCGAACTGCCAGGTCTCGGCTTGCTCGTAGAATAGTTCGGGCGCGCGCTGGTGATATTTGGCAAAAATTTTCATTTGCGCATAGTACAGATCGCGCGGATAACGCAAATGCTGGCGTAAGTCGGTCGGCATTTCCTCGATATTCTTGAACAGGCTGGGATAAGCGCTGTTGTATGCCCTGATGAGAGCATCCGACGGGTCTGAAATGTAATAACTCACCTCGCCATCAAAGGCATCGACAACGATTTTGACCGAATTGCGGATATAGTTGAAGTCCTGCGTGCCATCGAGAAAATCATCGGCGGCCGGCTTGGAAACGGGATACCGGTTGGATAAGGTATAGGCATCTTGTATCCAGAAAAAACGGTCTTTACCGATCACCAGATAAGGATCCTTGTCCAGATGCAGGAACGGCGTCAGCCTGTTGAGGCGCTCAACGATATTACGGCGCATCAGGATTTTGCTCTGCCTGGTGATATTGGTAGAGAAAAATATTTTCTCGTCCTTGAAATAAAAGGCGAATAACGCTTTTCTGAACAGTGACGGAATCGGGATGCCGCCTTTCCCCCTGTATTCCGTCTCCACGCCCGGATCCGTCAGTGAACCGGAAATACCGACGACATTCAGCCTGTTAGGCGTGATGGCATAAGTGTAGTCTTCCTGCCCATAGTAAATGTCCGGATACTGGATGCTTAATCCGACCGGCGAAAACATATTCAGATCGCGCAAATACCAGACCAGGGGTTTGCCGGCATCTTGTGCGGCCGGTGAAACCACGGCGCCGTAGCCGTGCGTGTAACGCAAATGAATGTTTTCCCAGTTTTGCGCTTCGAGCGGCAACTTTGACGTATTGATCTCGCGTGCCGACAGGTTGACCTGCCGGGTGTGATCAAGAATAAAATAGCGGTCTTCATCGACGCTCAGAAAGCTGTAATAAGGCCTGATGCCCTGCAGTTGGCGGTAGCCGTCTATCAGCAGTTCGCGGTCCCAAACCGGAATATTCTCGAAAAATTTCTGCGTGCTCCAGGTTTCAATGTCGTCAGTCGCGTCCAGTTTAATCGGCAACTCAACCACCTCAATGCGCTTTAAATCATACGCGTCCAGCGTCGCGTCGATATTGTTCTGCATGAACGGTTTTTCAGTCCTGACCGGATTCGGATTGACAA
Organism: Methylobacter marinus A45; assembly: GCF_000383855.1. Classification (GTDB taxonomy): domain Bacteria; phylum Pseudomonadota; class Gammaproteobacteria; order Methylococcales; family Methylomonadaceae; genus Methylobacter; species Methylobacter marinus. The sequence continues at coordinate 1,514,428 of NZ_KB912877.1, read as the reverse complement.
TGTATTTTTGTATGGCGGCGGGGATAAACTCAACCTTCGGCAGCAATACCACTATCAGAAACGCAGCGGACGAGATAAAGAACGGGGCTTTGATGCGGTATTTTTCTGAAAAAATAAACAGGCCGGCGGTAATGGCCGTTGCCAGAAATGTGATGATGCCGAGCCAGATAAACGGCAGTTTATAGCGGATTTCCACAAAGCCGGGGCCGTAAAACACAGGCTCGTGCGAATCGGTATAGAGCAGGGAAAACCGTTCCAGCATGAAGCCCCAGACAACGAATAACACCACAAACGTAATCAGAATGCTTAAGTGAATCTTGGCGCCCAGCGGAAATTCCTTGCTTTGATGAGGTACAAAAATATGTTCGAGCCAATACAGCACGCCGACCATAACAAAGATTAAACTGGCGGTTATCAGCAATTCTTTTTGAATCAGCAGGTAGATCGGGTAGGACAGCATGTAAAAGCTGACATCATTGCCGTATACCGGCTCGACCACCCCTGAGGCGCTGCCGAAAAAGTACAGTAACGCGGTCTCCCACTGCTGATAAAACGGTATCGCGATCAGAATAGCCAAAACCAGGGAGATCGGCGTGTATATTTTCACCGACCCGCTCATGAAGACATCGGCAAAGCGCTGGAAGCGGCGGCTTTTGTCTATATTATTAAAGATTTCATCGGGAGGATTCAGGCCCAGATAACGAGAGGCAATCCAGAAATGGAAAAAGAAAATCGCGAAGAAAGCCAGCGTGACAGCGCCGGACAGAAAGAACCTGTAGAGTAGTCTCAGCCAGAAGTAGGCCTCGAAATTCAATTCCCGGAACCACCAGAAATCGACGATCAGATCGAGAAAGATGAAATAAAAGGCGGCATACAGAATGCCGGCGACTACCAGTGTCGATCCTATCAAGACGAGTAAAAGCTTCCAGTTCCGCATAGTGTCCTCTTTATAGATTATGCTTTTAACGATGCTTAATATACAAGCATGGGCCATTGTCCGCGCGATGCCTGTATGAATGGTGCTATTCTAGCACTCAATACAGATTCGTAGCGATTCAGGCGCTTATTTATTGCCTCTTTTCGGCACAGCGTAACCTTTAGGTCTGATGGCGATGCGGGCCTTGATTTCCGTGCATAAAGTCCCGTCGCGCTGATAGAACGCGTAAGTGAATTCAGGGGTGCTGCGGCCCTTGCGCGCCAGCTCCTGCCGGATTTGATCCTCCTGATCGGCGGACAGGCTGAAACGCAGTTCCAGGTCGGTGCGGCCCTCATGCCTGAAGTCCAGATGCAGGGAGCGGGTCCAGACGGCATAGCCGGGAAATACCTTGACGCAGGACATGGCGGCAATCGGATCGGCCAGACAGGCCTGAAAGCCGCCGAACAGGCTGCCGCCGGCGTTGGTGGCGATCCAGCTGTGCGGCAGCAGAATTCTTACCGTGCGCCAGCACGGTGAAATTTCCAGCACTTTCAGGCGCATCAGCCAGAAGGCCGGATACCATTCTATACGTTGCTTATCGGTCAGCCAGCGGCTGTTCCAGATCAGACGGCGCAGGTTCATGATGGAGGGTTTGGGCAAGCACGTATTCAGCGGGAACGCGGGCCGCGCGAGTCCGCATTCCCGGCGTGAGAGCGTTTAAGCCAGGCTTTTGCTCGCTACTTCATAAACATCCCTGGAGATGGCTTCGGTGCCCATGATCCTTTCCAACTGCGCTTTCATGAGCGCCTGACGGCTTTCGTCAAAACGCCGCCATTGGGTCAAGGCGCCCAGCATGCGCGAGGCCACCTGCGGGTTGATCGTGTTCAGTGCGATGATCTGATCGGCCAGGAACTGATAACCCTGGCCGTCCGCGGCATGGAAATGCAGCGGATTGGCCTGGCTGAAGGCGCCGATCAGGGACCTGACGCGGTTCGGGTTTTTCAGATCAAAGGCATCATGGGCCAGCAAGGACTGAACCGTGGCGAAAGTGCCCGGCATGGGGCTGGTGGCCTGCAAGGTAAACCATTTATCGATCACCAGCGCCTCGTCCCGCCATTGCCGGTAAAAATCCGTCAGGCATTGCTCGGTAGCCGGGTGCGGGTTGTTGACGATAGCCGTAAGAGCGGCTATTTGATCGGTCATGTTGCCGGCGGTTTTGAATTGCTGTTCGGCCCAGTTCTGGATGTCGGCGTTTTCCAGTTTGCTCAAATAACCCAGGCAGGTGTTTTTGATGCGCCTGCGGCCTATGGCGCCGGCATCGAACTGGCCTGATTCGTCGCGGTGATTGGCCTGGTACAACGCCTGGAATTGCGGCTGTAACTGCCGCGCCAGCGTCCGTTTGACGAATTCCCGCGCCGTGTGGATGGCTTCCACATCGACTACCGGCATCTGCTCGGCCAGATAGGTTTCCGACGGCAGGTCCAGCAACAGCGAGAAATAGGACAGGTCGTCCCAGGATTGTTCCAGCACTTGCCTGAAAGCCTCGACGATCATCGGGTCAAGATGCAGGTCGCGGCCTTTCCGGGCGTCTTCTATGAGTCCGATGATAATGGTGCCTGCCAACTGTTGCCCGGCTTCCCAGCGGTTAAAGGTGTCGCTGTCGTGGCTCAATAAAAACGCCAGCTCTTCAAGGCTATAGTCCATGTCCAGTTTTACCGGAGCCGAGAACCCCCTGAGCAGGGAGACGACAGGCTGCTGCGCCAGTCCTTCGAAGGTAAACGACTGCTCGGCTTCGGTGACCGATAAAGTCACTTCATCGCTGGCCTGATCGCCGCCTGCCAGCCGGCACGGCGCGACAGAGCCGTCAGGATTGATCAGTCCGATCCTGACGGGAATATGCAGCGGTTCCTTGACGGGCTGGCCCGGCGTCGGCGGGCAGTTCTGGGCGATGGTCAACGTCAGCGTCTGATCGCCTGGCTCATAGTGCTGCCGTACCGTCAATACCGGCGTGCCGGCCTGGGAGTACCAGCGCCGGAACTGGGTCAGGTCGGCGCCGTTGGCGTCTTCCATGGCCTTGACGAAATCATCGCAGGTCACGGCCTGGCCGTCATGGCGCTCAAAATACAGATCGCTGCCTTTTCTGAAGCCTTCGGCGCCCAGCAGGGTGTGTATCATGCGCACGACTTCGGCACCTTTTTCATACACGGTCAGGGTATAGAAATTGTTGATTTCCATATAGGCGTCGGGGCGGATCGGGTGCGCGAGCGGGCCTGCGTCCTCGGCGAACTGGCGCGTGCGCAGCATGTTGACGTCCTCGATGCGCTTGACGGCTTTAGAAGTCCGGTCGCCGGTAAATTCCTGATCGCGGAACACCGTGAAGCCTTCCTTCAGGCTGAGCTGAAACCAGTCGCGGCAGGTGATGCGGTTGCCGGTCCAGTTGTGGAAATATTCATGGCCGATGACGCCCTCGATATGTTCGTAATCGGCGTCCGTGGCCGTGTCCGGGCGCGCCAGCACATATTTGGTGTTGAATACGTTGAGTCCCTTGTTTTCCATCGCGCCCATATTGAAGTGGCTGACCGCGACGATCATGTACAGGTCCAGATCATACTCGCGGCCGTAGACTTCTTCGTCCCAGCGCATCGCGTTTTTCAGTGACTGCAGCGCGTGATCGCATTTATCCAGGTCATGCGCCTCGACAAAAACCTGCAGGCTGATGTCACGGCCCGATTGCGTGGTGAAGCGGCCTTCGACGCAATGCAGCTGGCCTGCGACCAGCGCGAACAAATAGCAGGGCTTGGCGAACGGGTCTTCCCAGGTGACCCAATGGCGGTTTTCGGACAGCTCGCCATGACCGACCTTGTTGCCGTTCGACAGCAGCACCGGATAGCGGCTTTTGTCGGCGATGATGGTGGTCGTAAACCGCGCCATGACGTCGGGCCGGTCGAGGTAGTAAGTGATTTTCCTGAAACCTTCCGCCTCGCATTGCGTGCACAGCATGCCGTTGGAAAGATACAGCCCTTCCAGCGCGGTATTGGCTTGCGGATTAATCTGGTTTTCGATGGTCAGCACAAAGCTTTTATCTTGCGGTACTTCGGTGATGATTAACTCATCGGCGGTCTGCTGGTAGTCGGCCGTCGTCAGGTCATCGCCGTCATTCAGGTTGACGTGCGACAGTTTCAGGTTTTCGCCGACTAAGGTCAGGGACTTGCCGGCGGAGCGGCTGTCCGGGTTGCGGCGCATGGTAAGCCGGGAGATGACCTGGGTGTTTTCGTCGTCGAGCGTGAAATTCAGCTCAACGCTATCGATCAGGTACTCAGGAGCGGTGTAATCTTTTAAATAGACGGTTTGTGGGTTGGTATCACGCATAGTGTTGTTCGGGACTGTTTATGGATTAAATTCAGTAATGGGTTTTGACAGCGAAAATGACGATAAGTAACCATGCGCTCAGGAAAGCAACGCCGCCTATCGGCGTAATCATGCCCAACCATTTCAGATTCAGGATCGTCAGCAGATAGAGACTGCCGGAAAACAGCAGTATGCCGGCGAACATCAGCCAACCGGCCCAGTGTACCAGAGCCGACCCGGATGCTTGCGGTATAAAGGCGATGGCAATCAGTCCCAGCGCGTGCCACATCTGGTAGCTGACCGCGGTCTTGTAGACTTCGAGCATATCAGGGCTCAGGACGGTTTTGAGCGCGTGTGCGCCGAACGCGCCCATGCCGACACCCAGAAATGCGCTGGCAGCGCCAAGGCCTAAAAAAATTGAATGCATATTATTTTTCCATCAGTCTGGGCATGAGTTGCACAAGATTGCACGGGCGGGTGCGGAAATCGAGCTGCTCCTTGATGAGCTCGTCCCAGGCCGTGCGGCAGGCGCCCGACGAGCCGGGCAGGCAAAAAATATAAGTTGCATTGGCAACGCCGGCGACGGCCCGGGACTGGATGGTAGAGGTTTTAATATCCTGATACGACAACATTCTGAAAACCTCGCCGAAACCGTCCAGCACCTTGTCCAGCAAAGGTTCGACCGCTTCCGGCGTGCCATCCCTGCCGGTCACGCCGGTGCCGCCTGTAGTGATGATGACATTAATGTCATCAGCGGCAATCCAGGCAGAAACCGCGGCCCGGATCCGGTAAATATTGTCGGGCACTATTTGCTTTTCGATGACTTGGTGTCCGGCTGCCTGGGCGCGCTCCGCCAAGGCCTTGCCAGAGATATCATCGCTATCGGTACGGGTGTCCGAGACCGTCAGCACGGCAATGTTTAACGGGATAAATTGTTTTTCAGTTGTCATAATTCAATGGGGTGGGCAGCCGGGCAGCCGCTCGGGCAATGTGCGCCTCCGCTTTTAGCCGCATAACAAAAAAAGGGGCGACCTTCCGATCGCCCTCCGGATTTCTGATTCTATATTACTTACTGTAATACAAGAAAGAAAGCTTCCGGCCCGCGCTGGATATTAATCAGCAGCGGGGAGTTCGGGTTAACGACCTGGGCCAGTTCGTCAAGATTATGAATGCGATAACGGTTTGCCGTCACAATCACGTCGCCAGGGCGCAATCCTGCGTGCCATGCTTTTGAAGCGGTGTTGATTTTTTCGATCAGGACACCTTCGACCTGTTCTTTTCGCGTGGCGCTTAATATCGTGCCCTGCAAGGTCGGGTGCAGCTTGTCGCCCGCCAATTGCAGTTTTTTTGGCTTGCCGATCGTCGCCGTCGTTTCCCTTTTCTCATCGCCGCGAAAGTATTGCAGTTCCACTTTATCGCCGATTTGCATCAAACCGATGATGTTGCGGATGTCATGGCTGTTTTTAACGGGGCGGCCGTTGACGGATACGATGATGTCGCCCGGTTCCAGGCCGGCTCTGGCTGCCGGCGAGTTGTTGTCGACCCGGCTGATGACCGCGCCGTTTTTATTTTTCAGATTAAACGCCTTGACCAGTTCGGCGCTCAGATCCTGTGTCGTGACGCCCAGCAGGCCCCGTCTGACCTCTCCGTGTTTGACCAGCGACTCCTTGATGGTCATGATCATATTGGCCGGAATCGCGAAACCGATGCCGACATTACCGCCGGTGGGCGCCAGAATGGCCGTATTCATGCCGACAAACTCGCCCCGCAGGTTAACCAGCGCGCCGCCTGAATTGCCGGGGTTGATGGAGGCGTCGGTCTGGATGAAATCCTCATAGCCTTCTATGCCCAGTCCTGATCGGCCCAGCGCGCTGACAATACCCGACGTGACAGTCTGGCCCAGGCCGAACGGATTACCGATAGCCACGACGAAATCGCCGACTTTGAGCTGGTTGGAATCGGCAATGGGCAGTTCCGTCAGATTATCGGCCGGAATCTGGATGATGGCGACGTCGGCTTCCGGATCGGTGCCGATCAGTTCGGCATTGAGCTGGCGGCCGTCATTCAGCGTCACCATAATCTTGTCGGCTTTGTCGATCACATGGTTGTTGGTGAGTACAAAGCCTTGTTCGCTGTCGATGATAACGCCGGAGCCCAGGCTGTTCTTTTGCTGCTGGCGTGGAGGCTGATTAGGCAGTTGAAAGAAATGGCGGAAAAACGGATCCTGCATCAACGGATTTTCCCTGACCTGAATATTGGTAGTGGTGGAAATATTGACCACGGCCGGCATGCTGCGCTCAAGCATCGGCGCCAATGACGGTAAAGGCTGCCCTTCCGCGTAGGACGGCAACGCGGCATGTGTCATCGAGGGGGCGGTCAGGTAAACCGGTAATAAAGTCATCAATAAAAGCTGTTTTACTAATTTATTATTCATCATGGGGTTCCGCGAGTGATTAATCGTGTCCATAGACAATATGGGTGTGAAAATGTTTAATACAAGGCTGAGTTGTCCATAATAAATGAACTGATGGCGATTCGGCGAAAAACGGGTTATGCATTTGCTGATTTTGAGCGCCGGTTCATTTTTTGCCAGTCACTTAATTGCTAGAATCCAGCCTTTAACAAGGCAATCGATAAAAAATGGACTATTTTTAATATGAATCCCGCTTCAAGATACTTTGATGGCCATAGATATTAATTCCGAGGATGGACAGATTGTTCGCAAGCTGATCCCGTTGGGCACTTTGCCTGGTGCTCAATTCAACGTTTTATGCGAAAACATGAACATCGAGGAAGTTCAGGGCGGGACGCTGTTTAAAAAAGGAGACACGGATACGCGTCTCATTTATCTATTAAGTGGCGAAGTGACGCTTCAGGCGGAAGGACTCATTATCGAAGTCATTGCCGCCGAAAGCGAAGCCGCCCGATTTGCATTGGCACACCAGATACCGAGGAAAATCGATGCCGTCGCGAATGGCGCCGTGCGTTTTTTGCGTCTGGATGCCGGCATGGTTAATAATCCGGCGCCTTTGGTTTACAAAGAGGACAATAGTTATATGGTTAATGAAGAACCTGAAGATGATCCAAATGACTGGATGACCGCATTATTGAGGTCGCCTGTTTTTCAGCGCCTGCCGCCTGCCAATCTGCAGAAAGTTCTGATCACGCTGGAAGAAGTCAGCGTTGATGCGGGCGAACCCATTATCAAACAGGGAGATAAGGGCGATTATTATTATTTGATAAAAAGCGGGCACTGCCTGGTGTCGCGCAAACCCTCGCCGAATGCCAAAGAGATTAAATTGGCGCAACTTGGCAAAGGCGATGCTTTCGGAGAGGATGCGCTGCTTTCCGGCGCGCCGAGAAACGTTACCATCACAGCACTGACGAATATGGTCGTATTGCGTCTGGATAAATATCAATTTTTATCCTTGATCAAAGAGCCGTTGCTGAAGTTTATTACCCATGAGCAGATGCGGAAAGCCTTGAGCCAGGGCGCAACGTTGCTTGATGTTCGTTCGTTGGACGAGCATAGGGCGGGGCATTTGCCTGGCAGTATCAACGCGCCTTTTTTCTCGTTAAGGATGCAGCTTAAAACGTTCAATCGCGAGCAGCCCGTCATTGTGGTTTGCGCCGATGGCAAGGCCAGTGAGGCGGCGGCCTTTTTATTGCTCAGGCATAGATTTGATGCCTTGATCCTGGACGGCGGCATGAACGCGGTTACGGAGCCGAAAGCAAAGAAGGAAGCGGCGGAGCAGAAACGTGAGACCGCTCAATTTATTATTGATGACGGCACTGAGACCTTGACAAGCCATGCGGACGGCGTTCATTTGCAGCACCAGCCGCAACAACAAGCTGTTCAGGCCTCATCAATCTCAGCCAGCGATGATCTGGTCAGGGCTTTGAAGTCCGAGAATGATGCGCTGAGAAAATTGAATCTGCAGCTCAGTGAAAAGTGCCAGAATCTGGAGATTGAGAAGGAAGAGGCGTTAAAACAAAGCCGCATGTTGCGCAGGCAGATGGAAAAGCTGACGCAGGTGCTGAATAAAGCATAGGAGGGGCGGAATATCGCCCGGAAGGCTAGCAAAACCACAGCTTTAATCAGCTGTGGTCAGCCAGGCGACTTAAAAGAAGTTGTCAAACCAACTGTTTACTTGATTTTTGCTTCTTTGTAGATAACGTGCTTGCGAACAACGGGATCAAATTTTTTGATCTCCATTTTTTCAGGCATTGTACGTTTGTTTTTGGTCGTGGTATAGAAGTGACCTGTGCCTTCGGAAGAAACCAGTTTGATTTTATCGCGCATTTTTTAACCCCTTAAGCGTTTTCGCCGCGTTTACGCAAATCAGCCAGAACAGCATCAATGCCTTTTTTATCGATGACACGCATGCCTTTGGCAGAAACTCTAAGACGAACCCAGCGATTCTCGCTTTCCACCCAGAATCTGTGATGTTGCAGGTTCGGGCTGAAGCGTCTTCTGGTTTTGTTGTGGGCGTGCGATACGTTATTTCCGGTAACCGGGCGTTTCCCTGTTACTTGACATACTCTGGACATGATTAACCTCTTAGTGTGCCTAAATTCAAAAGTTAGCCGTGCTTTATACCAAAAATTCTTTTCAAGGTAAATAACAATCGATAAAATGACCGCCCTAAAACCATCCGTTATTTTGTTTTTCAAGTAATTACATCAGGACCTCTCATGCCTATTAAGCTCGGTATGGTCATGGACTCCATCGACCATATCAACATAAAGAAAGACACCAGTTTTGCCATGCTGCTGGAAGCCCAGTCCCGGGGCTGGGAGTTGCATTATATGGAACTTAACGATCTGTTCCTGAGCAATGGCAGGGCGTATGCAAGAACGCGAACGCTGACCGTTCAGCGCGATGAACAGCAGTGGTATCAGTTCCTGGCGGAGCAGGATATTGCCCTGGATACGCTGGATGTCATCCTGATGCGCAAAGACCCGCCATTCGATCAGGAATACATCTATGCCACGTACCTGTTGGAGCGCGCGGAAAATGCGGGCGTTTATGTCGTCAACAAACCTCAGTCGCTACGCGATGCCAATGAGAAGCTGTTCACGGCCTGGTTTCCGCAATGCTGCGCACCGACACTGGTGGCGCGCGAGCCTGCCCGCATCCGGCATTTTCTGCAGGAACAGGGCGAGATTATCTTAAAGCCGCTGGACGGCATGGGCGGGACATCGATTTTTCATTTGCGCCAGAACGATCCCAATCTCAGCGTGATTCTGGAAACCATGACGCAGTACAACAGCCGTTACGTAATGGCGCAGAAATATCTGCCGGAGATTAAAGACGGCGACAAGCGTATTTTACTGGTCAACGGCGAGCCCGTGCCTTATGCGCTGGCGCGCATCCCCGCGCAGGGCGAGACGCGCGGCAATCTGGCGGCCGGCGGCACGGCCGAAGGACGCAAATTGACGGAAAGGGACTTGTGGATCGCCAACCAGGTTGGACCGACCCTGCGCGAAAAAGGCCTTGTTTTTGCCGGCATCGATGTGATCGGTGATATGCTAACCGAGATCAATGTCACCAGCCCGACTTGCGTACAGGAACTGGACCGCCAGTTCGGGCTTAATATTGCCGGCCTGTTAATGGATCATATTGAAGGTGAAATTCAACGATGACGACTGAAGCTATGTTCGATCCCCCTCCCTCTTTATCCAGTAATGACTCATTATTGATAACGTTGTTTTTGGCGGCTGTCGTGCATATCGTCCTGGTCTTAGGCGTCAGCTTCAGCCTGCCTAAACCGGAGAAAGTGCATCGCTCCATTGACATCGTCCTGGTGAATACGCCGGCGAAAAAGGCCCCCAAGGAAGCCAAATTCCTGGCGCAGGAAAATCAGGTCGGTGCCGGTGACGAGACCCGCAAGCCCGAGCCGCCCAAGCAGCAACTGCCCAGTCAAGGCGCAAGCCAGGCCAAGCCGGTTGCGAAAAAGTCAGCGGAGGTCGAAAGCAAGCCCAAGGCAATAGAAAAAGTGGTCGTGCAAAAGACAGCCGAGAAGAAAATAGTTGTGGCCAGCAAGCCCGAGGAGGGCAAACAGAAACCGCAACCGCGTCCGCACTTGTCAGCCGAAACCCTGCAGCGTCAAATTGCCCAGTTGGGCGCGGAAATAAGACGCAAGGAGCAAAGCGCCGACAATTCCCAGATAAAATTTGTTGAACAGCTGAGCGCTCATAAAGCGGTCGGCATGCAATACATGAAGGATTGGGAAAACAAAGTGGAGCGGACCGGCAATCTCAACTACCCGGAAGTGGCGGCCAAGAAAAATTTCTCGGCGACATTAATGATGGATGTCGGCATCAGTGCCGACGGCAGCATCTATAGCATTCGCATCAACCGGTCCTCGGGAAATCCCGCGCTCGATGAGGCCGCGAAAAACATTGTCAAAATGAGTGCGCCTTTTGCACCATTGCCTGCTGAAGTGCTCAAAGAGACCAAGGTGTTAGTGATTCCCAGAGTCTGGAAATTTACCGATGAATCCGGTATGACCTCGCAATAAATATTTGCAGAGCCAACCATAACCCCTGATACTACGGCACATGAACGGAGCGACTTATTTAACCAATCAATTTATTATCGCCATGCCCAATCTGGCGGACCCCAATTTTTTCCATACCGTCACCTATTTGTGTCAGCACAATGAAGAGGGTGCCTTGGGGATAGTCATCAATCGGTCGGCAGAGATGAAGCTGAGCGAGATTTTTAACCAGATGAACATCCGCGTGACCTCCATGGCCGCGGCCGATACGCCTGTTTTTGTCGGCGGCCCGGTGCAGATGGAGCGCGGCTTCGTGATCCATAGCGCCGGCGGCGGCTGGGATTCGAGCTTGGCGATTTCGGATTCCATTTCGTTGACGACGTCGCGAGACATACTTGAAGCCATCGCTGTCGGGGAAGGTCCTGAGCAGTTTCTGGTCGCTTTAGGCTACGCCGGCTGGGGCGAAGGCCAGCTGGAAAACGAAATGAGAAACAATGCCTGGCTGAATACGCCCTGCGGCAATACCGTGTTATTCGATACGCCGGTGGAGCAGCGCTGGAGCGCAGCCGCCAACCAGATCGGCATCAACATCAATTTGCTGACGGCACCGGCCGGACATGGCTAAACAAGATCCGCTGTTGGCGAAAGCGTCGACCGATACCTATCTGGGTTTCGATTTCGGCAATAAAAAGATCGGTGTCGCCGTCGGCCAAACGACCACGGGCACCGCGAGTCCGCTGCAAACCATTCGCTCCATCAACCAGGCGCCCAATTGGGACATCATCGGCAAGCTGATACAGCAATGGCGGCCGGCAGGGCTCGTGGTTGGCGTCTCCCGGCAGGCCGACGGCTCGGACAATCCGGTCACGCCGCGCATGCTAAAGTTTTGCCGGCAGCTGGAAGGACGTTATCAGCTGCCTGTTTATCAACAGGATGAAAGCTTGTCGACATTCGAAGCCAAACAGATGCTGTTCGACGAAGTCGGCGTCAATGCGGCCAAGCTCTGGGAAGTTCAGGACCAACTGGCGGCCCAGCTTATCCTGCAAACCTGGCTCAATGATCATACAAACAAAACATGACTACGCATAACCTGGAAATACCCGTATTACTGAATAAACTGGAAGCCGAGCTGAAAAACGTTATTGTCGAGCGCCGGCTTGAAAATCCCCTGATGATCGGCATCCGTACCGGCGGCGTCTGGGTTGCCGAACAGATGCATCGGCGCCTGGGCCTGAGCGAACCGCTGGGGCTGCTGGACATCTCGTTTTATCGCGATGATTTCTCGCAAATCGGCGTCAATCCTAACGTCAAGCCCAGCCAGCTTCCGCTCAATGTCGAAGGCCGCGATATTATCCTGGTCGACGATGTCTTCTACACCGGACGCACGATTCGCGCCGCACTCAATGAGATCTTCGATTATGGCCGGCCCAATCAGGTGGTCCTGGCGGTGCTGATCGAGCGCGACGGCCGGCAGATCCCGCTCAGCCCCGATTGCGTCGGCGCCGTTATCACGCTCAATGCCGATCAGCGCATTAAATTGACCGGTCCCGACCCTCTGGCCATCCATGTGCAAACGATTGAGGCGGCGGCATAACATCCATGGGCGATAACCTGCAATTAAATTCGGAAGGCAAACTCAAACATTTCCTGACCATTGAAGGACTGGACAAAAACCTGCTGACGGAAATTCTCGATACCGCCGAGTCCTTCGCCGGCATGTCCGAGCAACAGGTCAAAAAAGTCCCGTTGCTGCGCGGCAAGACCATCGTCAACCTGTTCTTTGAAAACAGCACGCGCACGCGCACGACCTTCGAACTGGCGGCCACGCGCCTGTCCGCCGACGTCCTTAGCATGAACATCGCCACCTCGGCGACCTCGAAGGGCGAAAGCCTGCTCGACACCATCCGCAACCTGGAATCGATGTTCGTCGATATGTTCGTCGTGCGCCATAACATCAGCGGCGCGGCCCACTTCATCGCCCAGCACACGGCGCCCCATATCAGCGTCATCAACGCCGGCGACGGCCAGCACGCGCATCCGACCCAGGCCATGCTGGACATGTTCACGATCCGCCAGATCAAACAGGATTTCTCCAATCTGCGCGTGGCGATCATCGGCGATATCCTGCATTCACGGGTCGCGCGCTCGCAGATTCTGGCCCTGAACACCCTGGGCGCGGCCGAAGTCCGCGTCATCGCGCCCAAAACGCTGCTGCCCGCGCATGTCGAGACCCTCGGCGTGACCGTGTCGCACAACCTGAAGGAAGGCCTGAAGGACATCGACGTCATCATCATGCTGCGCCTGCAGAAAGAGCGCATGACTTCGGCGCTGCTGCCCAGCGAGAGCGAGTACTTCAAATGCTTCGGACTGACCGAGGACAAGCTGAAAATCGCCAGGCCGGACGCCATCGTCATGCATCCAGGCCCTATCAACCGCGGCGTCGAAATCGATTCCAAAGTCGCCGACGGCCCGCAGTCCGTCATCCTGAAACAGGTCAGCAACGGCATCGCCGTGCGCATGGCGGTCATGTCCATGGCCATGCAAAGACAGGGAGCCTTATCATGAGCCGCATACAAATCAGCCAGGGACGCATCATCGATCCCGCCAATAAAATCGACCATGTCGGCTCCGTCTATATCGCCGACGGCAAGATCGTTTCCGTGCTCAGCGAGCCGGACGGCTTCAGGCCCGACCGGACCATCGATGCCAGCGACCGGATCATCTGCCCGGGTTTCATCGACCTGAGCACGCGCCTGCGCGAACCGGGACAAAGCCGCAAGGCGACGTTCGCCAGCGAAACGCGGGCCGCGGCCAGCGCCGGTATAACCGCCATGTGCCTGCAGCCCGACACCGTGCCGGTCATCGACACGCCGGCCGTCGCCGAACTGGTCAAGGACATTGCCGAAAAAGCCGGCTATGCGCAGATCTATCCGATCGCGGCGCTGAGCCAGAAACTGGAGGGCACCGAACTGAGCAACATGCTGTCATTGATGCAGGCCGGCTGCATCGCGGTCGGCAACGCCAATCAGCCGGTCAGAAACCTGCTGATTCTGCGCCGCGCCATGGAATACGCAGCCAGTCACGATCTGTTGCTGATGTTCCGGCCCAACGATTACTGGCTGGGCAATAACGGCTGCGCGCACGAAGGCGTGTTCGCGACGCGTTACGGCCTGCCGAGCATTCCGGAAGCGGCCGAAACCATCGCCGTGGCGCAGTGCCTGGAGCTGGCCGAGCTGACCGGCTGCCGCGTGCATTTCGGCCAGCTTAGCGGCAAGCGTTCGGTCATCCGCATTCACCAGGCGAAAAAATACGGTCTCGATGTCAGCGCCGACGTGGCCATGCACCAGCTGCACCTGACCGAAAACGACATCGCGCCGTTCGACAGCGCTTATCATGTCCTGCCGCCTTTGCGCACCGAAGAGGACAAAGAGTATTTGCGGCAAGGCCTGGCCGGCGGCACGATCAACAGCATCTGCTCCGACCACCAGCCGCACGATATCGACGCCAAGCTCGGCGCGTTTCCGGAGACCGAGCCGGGCATGTCGACGCTGGAAACCCTGCTGCCTTTGATGCTGAGTCTGGTCGCGCAGCGAGCCATCACGCTGACCCAGGGCATCGCGGCCCTGACCGAGAAGCCGGCCCAGATTCTGCGCCTGAGAAGCGGCGCGCTGACCCCGGGCTTTTCCGCCGATGTCTGCGTGTTTGATCCGGAGCTGACCTGGCAGGTGAACCAGGACAACTGGCAAAGCCAGGGCGTCAACACGCCGTTCTGGGGCCAGACCCTGAAAGGCCGCGTGACGCATACCCTGCAGGGCGGCCGGATCATTCATGAACTGGAGCAGGGCGCCGGGCATGTGCCGGGCCACGGCTTGAGGGCTTGAGGCCATGGATTGCTGGAAGAACCATTATGACGCCTCGGGCATTATCGAGGACATGAAAGGCGACCAGTCCTGGCGCATCTTCAGAATCATCAGCGAATTCACCGAAGGCTTCGACAGGCTGTCGGGCCTGTGCGACGCCGTGTCGATTTTCGGCTCGGCCCGTCTCGACCGCCATCATGCCTATTATCAAAAAACGGTCGAAATCGCCGAACTGCTGGCCAAGAACGATTTCGCCATTATCAGCGGCGGCGGCCCCGGCATCATGGAGGCGGCCAACAAGGGCGCGCATCTGCAAAAGCGCCACTCCATCGGCCTGAACATCAACCTGCCGATGGAGCAAAAACCGAATCCCTATCAGAACGTCGCGCTGGATTTCCGCTATTTTTTTGTGCGAAAAGTCATGTTCGTGCGCTATTCGATGGGTTACATCTGCATGCCCGGCGGTTTCGGCACGCTCGATGAGCTTTTTGAAGCGCTGACGCTGATGCAGACGCACAAAATATACCCGATGCCGCTGGTGCTGTTCGGCAGCGATTTCTGGGCCGGCCTGATCGACTGGATCAAAACGACGATGATCCAGTACGAGACCATTTCGCCGGAAGACCTGGACCTGATCAAGGTTACCGACGATCCGCAGGAAGTGCTGCAGGTCATGATCGAGCATCGGGCATGGAAAAGCCGGCAGCGCACGCTGTCCACGGAATCCAGGCTGGAGCCTGAAGAAGCGCTTTAACTGCCGTCGGTTCTACCGCCGGACGGGCAGGTCACCCGTTCCCAATGTTCGGCATGACTACAAACTCCGTTCCGCTGCCGCCGCTCAGTGAATCCGGTCTGGCGGCTGAAACGCATTAACGCTCGCCGGTTTCCAGCCCCGCCTGTTCGGTAATGCTTTTGGCAAACGGCTTTTTGACCTTGACGCCCAGATCGACGAAGCTGCCGGCCTGGCGGATCAGATTGCCGTTGCCGCGCGTCAATTTGTTCATGACGCTGTCATAGGTCGTGTTGACGGTGCTCAACTGCCGGCCCAGCTTATCCAGTTCTTCGACGAAGCCGCGGATCTTGTCATAAAGGATGCCGGCCTTGTCGGCGATGGCCCGGGCATTCTCGTTCTGGCGCTCGTAGCGCCAGATATTCTCGATCGTGCGCAAGGTTGCCAGCAGCGTGGTCGGCGTGATGATCACGATCTTGTGCTCAAGGGCGTCGGTGAACAGGCGCTCGTCGGCCTGGACCGCGGCAATGAAGGCCGGCTCGATCGGCATGAACAGCAGGACGAAATCCAGCGACCGCAGGCCTTTCAGGCCGGCGTAGTCTTTCCGGCTCAGGCTTTTGATATGCTCGCGCACGGCTTCCGTGTGCTGTTTCAAGGCCTGCGTCCTTTCCTGCTCGTCCTCGCTGGAGCAGTAGCGCTCATAGGCCAGCAGCGATACCTTGGAGTCAATGATGATGTCCTTGTCCTCGGGCAGGCGGATGATGACATCGGGCTTGAACAGCCGGTTGTCCCCGTCCCGGAACGCGGCCTGGGTCTCATACTCGATGCCCTTGCGCAGCCCCGACTGTTCCAGCACCTTTTCCAGAATCATCTCACCCCAGTTGCCCTGGGCTTTCTTGTCGCCTTTCAGGGCGCGCGTCAGGTTCAATGCTTCCTGGTTCATCTGCGCCGTATCGCGCCGCAGCGAGACGATCTCCTCGCGCAGGGAAATGCGGTCCCTGTTTTCATTGTCGTAAACCGTTTCGATGCGCTGCCTGAATTCGCCCAGTTGCTCGCGTAGCGGCATCACGATGTGATCGAGACTGGCTTTATTGTGTTCGGAAAACTGTCGGCTGCGCTCGTCGAAGATTTTGCCGGCCAGGTTTTCGAACTGGGTTTTCAACCGGGCTTCGGCATCCTGCAACAGCGCCAGTTTCTCGGCCGCATGCCGGGCCTGCTCGTCCATGCGCGCCTGCAACTGGGCATTTTGGGCCTGGGCCTGCATCAGGCGCTGCTGATACTGTTTCAATTCGGCGTCGCAGGCTTGGAGCTGCCTTAATTTTTCCCCGGCGACGGCGAGATCGGTCGACAGCCGTGTAACAAGCGCCTTGCTACGGCTATTGAACAGGTGCATCAGTAATGCGCCGATTAAAGCGCCGATCAAGGCAAATGCCCAGGCGGGTGTGTTAATTAACAGGTCCATCGTTCAGTTGTGGGAAAAACTATCATTCTTCTGAAGATAAGAGAAAAGCGGTGTGCCGATTCTATCGATGTGTTCAATCAGTGCCTGGTTCTCAATAGTTTCATAATGCACGACGTCAAAAAAATACGGCAAAGGCAATTCTTCGTTCAACAGAAAACTCAATCGGTGAATCGTTTCGCTGGAGACAGCCTTGCCTTTGATGGCCAGATCGATGTCGGATCCTTTTTTGTACGTTCCTTTGGCGCGAGAGCCGAAGATCAGCGCTTCATGAATTTCAGGAAACTGCTTGATCGCGCCCAGGATGAGCCGGATATCGGCTTGAGTCAGTCCTGCGTCCATCATTGCATTTCGGCTTTCATATAACGATACAATTGCTGCAAGGCCGGAAAATAAGATGACCTGATTTTGGCGACAACCGCCAGGGCCCTGTTTTCGTCATAAGTATGCGTGGTCAGGTTCCTGTCGACCAAAGCCTCTAGCCATAAATGGCCGTCATCGAGAATATTGGCCTGAAAAGCCTGCTTGATCGCTTCTCTGGGCGACACACAGGTAAAGCCTTGATATTCGAGATAATCCTTCATCAGCTTCCATGCCAGTTCGAAAGCCATTTCGTAGAACTGGATGATACCGCCGCGCTCGACTTCAGAAGGCGTTTTTATAGCCAGAGCCCGCTCCAGCAACAAGAATGCTTTTTCATAATTCTGAAAGCGTTGCCGCCAGCGAATATCATCCGTCATGTTTATTTCCTGAACCGGTTTATAAGCGCCTGAAGATGGCCTCGGCGGTATCGAGCGTCTGGCTCAGGTCGTCGTCCGTATGCGCGATGGATACAAACCCAGCTTCAAACGCCGACGGCGCCAGATAAACGCCTTGCTCCAGCATGGCATGGAAGAAGCGTTTGAACAGGTTCTGGTCGCATTCCGTGGCCTGGGCGAAGCTCGTGACCTGCCCGGCTGCGGTGAAAAACAGCCCGAACATGCCGCCGACCGTATTGGTGGTCAGCGCGATGCCGGCCTGCTGCGCGCGCTGCTGCATGCCCGCCGTCAGTGTTTCGGTTTTGGCCGCCAGCTCCTCGAAGAAGCCGGGGCGCGAGATCAGCTCCAGCGTCTTCAGGCCGGCGGCCATCGCGACCGGGTTGCCGGACAAGGTGCCGGCCTGATAGACGGGGCCCAGCGGCGCCAGGCATTCCATGATCTTGCGCTTGCCGCCGAAGGCGCCGACCGGCATGCCGCCGCCGATGACCTTGCCCAGCGTCGTCAGGTCGGGGGGAATGCCGTACAGACCTTGCGCGCCGTGCAGGCCGACCCGGAAGCCGGTCATGACCTCATCGAAGATCAGCACGCTGCCGTACTGGTCGCAGACCTCGCGCAAAGTTTCCAGGAAGCCCGGCACCGGCGGGATGCAGTTCATGTTGCCGGCGACCGGCTCGACGATGATGCAGGCGATCTGCTCGCCGATGTCGGCAAACAGTGTCTTGACCGCCTCGATGTTGTTATAGGCCAGGGTAATGGTGTTTTCGGCGAAGGCGGCCGGCACGCCCGGCGAGCTCGGCACACCCAGCGTCAATGCGCCGGAGCCGGCCTTGACCAGCAGGGAGTCGGAATGGCCGTGATAGCAGCCTTCGAATTTGACGATCTTGTCGCGGCCGGTATAGCCGCGCGCCAGCCGGATCGCGCTCATGGTCGCTTCGGTGCCGGAGCTGACCATTCTGACCAGATCGATGGACGGCACCAGCTCGGTCACGCGCTGGGCCATAATTGTTTCGATTTCGGTCGGCGCGCCGAAGCTCAGGCCTTTTTCGGCGGCGTCCCTGACCGCCGCGATCACTTCGGGATGGGCATGGCCCAGAATCATGGGACCCCACGAGCCGACGTAATCGATATAACGGTTGCCCTGGCTGTCGTAAATATAAGCGCCACTGGCATGGTCGATGAATACGGGCGTGCCGCCTACGCCGCTGAAAGAGCGGACCGGCGAGTTCACGCCGCCCGGAATGACGCGTTTGGCATCGGAAAATAAAACAGCTGCTTCAGTCATAATTTTTTTGGTTAAGGTTAATTTTCAGTGCCGTACAGGATAGGGGAACTTGGCCTTGATGGGAAGAGGGAGGGCGGTTCACTGGCTAAATGCCTGAGCTTGTCTATGCTTAGGAACGTGAATTTTATAATTCCCGCAACCGGCCCATATCAAGGTAAGGCTATCCCTACAGGTAAAGTACTGATGATCAGATTTAACCGGGCCATGTGCGTCGCGCTATGGCTGGCGACTTGCGCGTGGCCCATACTGCCGGCTGAAGCCGTGGAGCTGGAACTGGAGCCGCCGGTCACGCGGCGCCTGCTGAGCGAAGGCGCCAAACTGGCGAAACACGCTTTCAAGCCGCTGGATTTGTGGCGGGCGGCAGGGCGTTATTGCCAGGCGGCAAGACTGGGCAGTACCGAGGCGCAGTATCAGCTGGGCATGTTGTACGCATTCGGCGAAGGCGTGCCCGAAAACCGCGCGCTGGCCGCCGCGCTGTTTTCCCTGGCCGGCCGGCAGGGCCATTATGAGGCGCAAGCCATGCTCGAAACCGTGCATCTGGTTTCATCCGAATTGCCCGCATGCATGACCGTTGAAGGCCGCCTGCCGGAGAAGCCTCGCGGTTACGGCTTATCGGCCGGTAAGCTCCTGGATCTTGAGAAAACCATCCGGCGCTTGCCGGCCGGCAAAAAATGGATAGTCAAACTGGTCAAAACGATGTCGCCCTGGTATCAGGTCGACGCGCGCCTGGCCTTGTCCATCATCAGCGTCGAATCCAACTTCGAACCGAAGGCGCGCTCGGCAAAAAACGCCATGGGGCTCATGCAGCTGATCCCCGGCACGGCGAACCGGTTCAATGTCAAGGACGCTTTCAACGCCACGCAAAATATCCGCGGCGGCCTGGCCTACCTGCGCTGGCTGCTGGCGCGCTATGAAGGCAATGTGGCGCTGGTCGCCGCCGGTTACAATGCCGGCGAAGGTGCCGTCGACCGCTACCGGGGCGTGCCGCCTTATCCTGAAACGCAGCAATATGTGAAAAAAGTATTGAGGCTTTACCGCCGCACGGAACACCCGTTCGATCCGAAATACGCCGAGTAACCGGCGGGGTACGCCGCGGTTAACGCGATACGTACGCTACCGCACAGACTGAACTATTCATTCCCTATAAGTTTCTGATAAACACCGAGTTAAGCCTGTTCAGCTCCGGAGCTGGCGGAGATGGGCTGCGATAATGGAAAGGGGAGGGGTTGTGCTCTGGCTTTTGCTGTTACATATCTCCGCTGTTTTATGCTGGTGCGGCTCACTGCTCTATTTGCCCGCGCTGATCGCCGGCACGGCTTCCCAGCAGACGGCCATTGGCCTGCAACGCCATCAGGCTGTGACCATCATGGTGTTCAGCCTGTTCGCGACGCCGGCCGCCTTAATCGCCATTGCTTCCGGCACAGCCGTTTTTATCACGGGCCGCATCGTTGAACCGTGGCTCATTCTAAAGCTCACGCTGGTCGTTGTACTGGTCGTGTGCCATGCCGTTGTCGGCTGGATGCTGCTGCGCACGCTGACGGCGCCCTACAAAACCGTGACGCTCCCTTGCGTGCTGCTGGGCGCCGCGGTTGCCCTGCTGATCCCGGCGATTGTCTGGATTGTGTTGACTAAACCCTTTTAGGAGTCGGCGTTGCGATATCTGAAACTGAACCGGCAAAGCAGAGGATCAATGCTTGACATCGACCCCGATGGCATGTCCGTACACCATTTGCCCGCCCAGCAGGCTGGTAACGGTGATCAGCGCTGCCGTCAGCAACGACAGATACAAGCCCCAGGGATTGAAGCCGTTCGCGTCGTTAAAACGCAGCAGCCAGTTGAGCGAAGCCAGCGACAGTGTCATGACGGCCATCAACGCATGGCTCCAGGCGATGATCAGGTTGCGGATGCGCCGCACCAAGACCAGGTCGCCCAGTCCCGCCAGTCCCGCCAGCCAGCCGCCCAGGCTGCCCAGTCCCGCCAGCCACAGGCCGACGCGCGCCCAGAACGGGTCGGCGGTATAGACATAGGCCAGATCGGCGCCGACCAGTCCGAGCAGGAAAGCCACGGGAAAATGAATCAGCATCGGGTGAACCGGGTGTCCGGCGATGGACATGAGACTGCGGATAGGTTCATTCGTCATGACGGCCTCCCTTCGCGGTTGAAAGCGGAATCGTTAACGGTTAGTCTCAGTTTAGCTTTGCCAGTGCCCATTGGCATCATTTTTTTTCTGGGCGGCTGCAGCGGTCCGCAATCCTCGCTGGATCCGGCGGGACCGTCAGCGCTTGCCATAGCCGGGCTCTGGTGGGGCATGTTCGGTTTTTTCACGCTGGTGCTGGTGGCGGTCACGGCATTATGGCTGTATGCGATGTGGCGCAAGCCGAAGTCGTATACCGAAGGGCAGACCCGCCGGATTTATCATCAATGGATTGTCGGCGGCGGCTTGATCCTGCCGATCATCACCATTGCCGTGCTGATCGGCTTCGGCATACCCCTGGGCTACCGCATGTTGCCGTTGCCGATGGAAGAGCCGCCGCTGCGTATCGATGTAACAGGGCATCAGTGGTGGTGGGAAGTGCGCTATCCCGAGTCCGGCGCCGTGGCAAAGAACGAACTGCACCTGCCGGCCGGCGTGCCGGTCGATATCCACGTGACCAGCAGCGATGTGATTCATTCGTTCTGGGTGCCGAGACTGGCCGGCAAAATCGACATGATTCCTGGCCACATCAATATCCTGCGTATTCAAGCCGACGCGCCGGGCCGTTTTCGCGGGCAGTGCGCGGAATTCTGCGGCAAGGGGCATGCCCGTATGGTATTGGCGGTGGAAGCGCATACGCCGGAAGCATTCAAGGCCTGGCTGGAGGCGCATCAGCATGAATGAATCTCACGGAAAAGACCGCGCCGCGCTCCATGACGAGTTCATGGCGGTCTGGGGCAATCCGAGCGGCTGGCGGGCATTGACCATCGTCAACCATACCGCGATCGGCATCCGCTTCATGGTCACGGGCGGGGTGTTCTTCCTGATCGGCGGACTGATGGCGATGCTGATGCGCACGCAACTGGCCTTGCCGGAGCAGACACTGATCGCCCCGAAACTCTACGATCAATTGTTTACCATGCACGGCACGGTCATGATGTTTTTGTTCGCGGTGCCGATATTGGAGGGGATGGCGCTCTATCTGGTGCCGAAAATGCTCGGCGCGCGCGACCTGCTGTTTCCGCGGCTCAGCGCTTTCGGCTACTTTTGTTATCTGTTCGGCAGCCTTATTCTGATGTCCAGCCTGGTGCTGGGCATCGCGCCGGCGGCCGGCTGGTTCATGTACACGCCGTTGAGCAATGCCGTTTACTCGCCGGGGCCGAGCGCCGACTTCTGGCTGCTGGGAGTGACCTTTATCGAGATCTCGGCGGTGTCGGCCGGGGTCGAACTGGTCGTGTCGATCCTGCGCAGCCGCACGTCCGGCATGGGGCTGCTGCACATGCCGCTGTATTGCTGGTACATACTGGTCATGGCGCTGATGATCGTGTTCGGCTTTCCGCCGCTGATCTTGGGCAGTATCCTGCTGGAGCTGGAACGCTCGGCCGGCATGCCGTTCTTCGATGTCGCGCGCGGCGGCGATTCCATTCTCTGGCAGCATCTGTTCTGGCTGTTCGGCCATCCCGAGGTTTACATCATCTTCCTGCCGGCCGCGGGCATCGTGTCGACGCTGCTGCCGGTGTTCGCGCGCCGGTCTATCGTCGCTTACCAGTGGATCGTGCTGGCCGTCATCGCGACCGGCTTCATCAGCTTCGGTCTGTGGGTGCATCACATGTTTGCCATCGGCATTCCGAAACTGGCGCAGGCGTTCTTTTCGATGGCCAGCATGCTGATCGCGATTCCCACCGGCATCCAGATTTTCGCCTGGCTGGCGACGCTATGGACCGGGCGGCCGGTCTATCATGTGCCGATGCTTTGGCTGGTCGGGTTTCTGATTATCTTCGTGGCCGGCGGATTGACCGGCGTCATGCTGGCGCTGGTGCCGTTCAACTGGCAGGTGCACGACACCCATTTCGTGGTGGCGCACATGCATTATGTGTTGTTTGGCGGCATGCTGTTTCCGGTCATCGCGGGCCTGTACTACTGGCTGCCGCATTTTTCCGGACGCATGCCGTCCGACAAGCTTGCGCGCTGGGGGTTCTGGCTGACCTTTATCGGTTTCAATACCACGTTTCTGGTCATGCATCTGACCGGGCTGCTGGGCATGCCGCGGCGCGTTTACACCTATCCGGCGGGCCTGGGCTGGGACCTGCCCAACAGCCTCTCGTCGATAGGCGGCTTCATTACCGCCATGGGCATCGCGATGGTGCTGCTCGATATCGCCTTGCATTTCCGCTTCGGCCGGCCGGCCGGGACGAATCCGTGGCAGGCCGACACGCTGGAGTGGGCCACCGACATACCGCCCGAACCGTACAATTTCATCAGCCTGCCGGCCTATCCGATGCGGCATCCGCTGTGGGATCAGCCGGACCTGCAGGCGACCGTTGCCGAAGGCCGCCATACCCTGCCGGAGATCGAACACGGCCGGCGCGAGACCTGGGGGTCGGACGCGGTGACCGGCAGGGTGCGGGACATCATACATCTGCCCGGCAATTCCTGGCTGCCTTTTTACGCGGCGCTGGCGTTGTCGGTGCTGTGCATCAGTCTGTTGATCAGGACTTATAGCCTGGCGCTGGTTGCGGTTGGGGTCAGCCTGGTGCTGCTGCTGCGCTGGTCCTGGATAAACGGCGCGCATCCTCTGGCGGCGCCCGATGCCGAGGTCATGCCCGGCTACCCGCCCTTGCATTCGCGTACGTTTGACAGCCCCGGTTTGTGGGGCATGGTCGTGACATTGCTGGCCGATGGCGCTCTGTTTTTGTCCCTGCTGTTCGGCTGGCTGTATCTGTGGACCGTGGCGCCGCACTGGCAGGTGCCCGAGACGGCGCCGCTGGCCTGGATGCCGTTGCTGATCAGCGGCGCCCTGTTGACCGTCGCCGTGATCTGTTACATCCGTGTCGTGCAGCGGCTGCGCGAGGGACTGGACAGTCATCTGCGCGGCTGGCTGTGGGGCATATCGGTGCTTGGCTTGCTGCACTGCGGCATGCTGATCTGGGTCTGGGCGGATTCGACGCTGGTCCCCACGCAAACCGCCCATGACGCCGTTATTTCGGTGATGCTGATGAACCAGCTGTTCCACAGCGGGCTTGCCGTGATCATGACCGTGCTGCAGGCCTGGCGCGTGGCTTGCGGTTATGTCGGCAAAGCCGCGCCCTACGAACTGGCGGTCGTGGAGCCCTGGTGGTTTTACACGGTCGTCATCTTCTGGGTCAGTTTCGCAGCCATCGTGCTGTTGCCTATCGCCTGGGGAGGTGCCTGATGATATCGCCTTACAATCCATTTCAGTTGGCTTTGGGGTTGGCTGTCTGGATCATCTGGTTTGCCTTGATGTACGGCGCCTTGTCGTATGCCTGCGAGGTGGCGCCGCCGCCGGCCGAGCATGGTCCTTTCACCTGGATTAATGTCGCGTTGCTGTTCAGTACCCTGGCGGTTACCGGGTTTCTGCTGTACTGGGCCTACGACTGCTGGCGCGCGGCCAGCGCCGGCGACAGGCGAAACGGTTCGTCACACCGGTTCATCGCCAGGCTGGGCATGGGCATCAATCTGATAGGCGCCATCGCGACGCTGAGCCTGGGGCTGATGGCGGTGCTGTTGCCGCCATGCCTGTGAATTGGCGCGGGCACATTTTTCAGATCCGGCAATCAGGACAGGCACGATAATGAATGAAACGAGATGCGCCTTATGTTCGACATCGAACTGACGGTGGCTGGTTTGGAGGCTAATGTTGTTATACAGCTGGATGATGCCCAATCTTTAAGCCAGAGCCTGTCTTCTGCCGTAATACCTGATCCTTCCGGGTCCGGTTGGTTTTTACGTCTGGAGGATGCTGTCAGCCAAGCCAGAGTGGCGCACGCTTGCCCGGCGAGATAATACCGTTTCGCCTCATAAGCATGTGCTTTTCGATATCCGGGTATCCATCATGCTAGACCGTTGTCATTTAATCATTACATCAGGAGGTTCGTTATGAAATCATTCAAACATTGCCCTGCTTTTTTCCTGGCGCTGGTATTGACCTCAACAGTCGGTTACGGAACCGCGATAGCCGGGGAAAGGCTGGATATCGCGGCCGGAGGCGGCGAATATACCGCCGGCGAATATGTTGACGACGCCATGATCACCACCAAGGTCAAGGCGGCCATAGTCAATGATGCCAGACTGAGTGCCTTTGACATCAATGTCGAAACCAATCAGGGCGTCGTGCAATTAAACGGCTTCGTGGACTCTCAGGCGGATATCAATGAAGCGGCCGAGGTTGCCCAACGCGTCGAAGGCGTCAAGTCCGTGGAAAATAACCTGCAACTTAAAAGTGCGCAGTAAAAACAGGCCCGAAGGCGAATAAGGTGATGCCGTTGCGGCTGAAGGCGGGGACGGCAGTATGACGGAAGAACAAGACCGTCGTTCCCCTTACGCGCCGATCCGCGATTACGCGCTGATCGGCGACTGCCATGGCTCGGCCCTGGTGGCGCGCGACGGCAGCATCGACTGGTGCTCGCTGGTCAGGTTTGACGCCGATCCGGTTTTTTGCCGGATACTGGATGCAGGCAAGGGCGGATATTTTCAAATCAGCGCCGACGAACCGGCCGAAAGCACACGGGCTTATATCCATGATACGGCTATTTTGCAGACCTGCTTTACAGCCGCATCCGGGTCGGTGCGGGTCACGGACTTCATGCCCGTGGGCCGCCGGCCCGATGCCGGCGAGCACGATTATGTTTCGCTCAGGGCGCCATACTGGCTCGTCCGCCTGCTGGACTGTGTGGACGGCGCGGTTGACGTCCGGATCCGCTATCGACCTTCGGTGGAGTTCGCCAGAGCGCCGGCCCGGCTGGTAAAAACCGGCAGCGGCATCAGCGTGCCGGAAGGGCCGGCCCTGTTTGCCCCGGATGTGGCGTTTTCCCTGAAAGGCGACGTGGCGGAAGCCGGGTTTCCGGTTCAGCAAGGGGAGCGATACTGCTTTGTGGTCATGGCCGAACCGGACGAAGACGGGCCTTTCATGACGAAAACCCTGGTTGATGACGTCTTCCGGACCACCCAGGCGTTCTGGCGGGAGTGGGCGCTGGACTGCCATTACCGTGGCCCTTATCAGGAGGCCGTGCTCAGAAGCGCGCTGACCCTGAAACTGTTGACCTATGCGCCCACCGGCGCCATCGTGGCCGCGCCGACCTGTTCGCTGCCCGAAGCGATCGGCGGCGAGCGCAACTGGGACTATCGTTACTGCTGGCTCCGTGACGCGACCTTCACGCTTTATGCCTTGACCGTGCTCGGTTACAGTGGCGAGGCGCGGCGCTTCTCGGACTTTCTCTACGAGGAATGCAAGGGCGCCGGCGCCGGCAACGTCATCCAGATCATGTACGGCATCAACGGCGAGACGACGCTGACCGAAACGCTGTTCGACCATCTGGAAGGCTACCGCAAGAGCCGGCCCGTGCGCAACGGCAACGCGGCCTACGATCAGGAGCAGCTCGATGCCTACGGCGAGGTGATCGCATGGGCCTATCTGTACCAGTCGCTGGGCGGGCAGTTTGGCCGGCGGGAACGGGAAACGCTGGTGCTTTTGGCGGATTACATCAAGGATCATTGGCAGGAAGGCGGCCAGAGCATTTGGGAGATACGCGGACCTCCGCGGCATTATGTCTACGGCAAAATCATGTGCTGGGTGGCGCTGGACAATGCCGAACGCCTGTTTGGGGTTCGCGAGGGCTGGACTTCGGCACGCGAGCAGATCCTGGAAGCCATCGAAGCGCATGGCCTTGAGCCCGGCAAGCGCTACCTTCGGCAAGCGTTTGGCCATCCGGCGACCGATGCCTCGTTGCTGCTGGCGCCGCTGGTCGGCTTCCCGCTCGGCGAGAACGTGCTGCAAGCGACGATCGAGCAGATCCGGCAGGAACTGGGGCAGGGTGATTTCCTGCACCGCTATAAGCGGCATGACTATCTGGCCGGCCAGGAAGGGGCTTTTTTAATCTGCAGTTTCTGGCTGGTCGACGCGCTTCTGGTCGCGGATCGGTACCCGGAAGCGAAGGCGCTGTATGAGCGTCTGTTGAATAAAGCCAATGATGTCGGGCTGTTCTCGGAAGAGATTGATCCTGATACCGGCGAGTTCCTGGGCAATTTTCCCCAAGCCTTCACCCATCTGGCGCTGATCAATAATGCCGCCCATCTGGCGCTGTTCAGTAAAGAAGGCGCGTCCGCAATGCAAGGGACGCGCGCGGACCGCATCCATCGGGTTATCGAAATCATGACAGGTTTTCAGGCGCACTGGGCCATGCTGAAAGAGACTGGCCGGAAAGGCGCGTTCCGGCCGACTTCGGCATCGAAGCTGGAGTTAGGGCATCGGGATCGCCGCCCGGACGATTCAGGGGCGTAATCGAGCAAGTCGCCATTGTCGCGGCTTGAGGTTGCCGGATTTTAGCGAGGCGGCCATGGCCTCGGCGCCGATAAGCCCTCCGGTCATGCGAGCGACGCGCAGGCCGGCAGCAGCAGTGCCGCGCTGCCGGCCCATAACACGCCAAAAAAGGACAACAGCGCCAGCAAGCGCATGATACCTGTCAGAAACGCTTGCGCCCGTTTCGTTACCGCTCCGCGCCTTACCGTATGCCGCGCAATACCGGGCTTGGCGATTAACAGCAGTAACACCGGCAACGCCACGGCGGTTGCCGCGAAAACCGCCAGATACACCCAAAAAGCGGCGCGGCTGCCGGCGAGAGTGGCGCAGACGACATGCTGAGTCCCGTAGACCACGGCAAAATGCAGCGCCCAAACCAGCGGGCCGGCCATGGCGATCAGCAGGGCGCCAAGCGGTTTTCCGGCAAAAGGCGGTTTCGGTGCCGTCATAACGCAATCATTCTCGGGAAGCCATGAATCACCAGCAGACCGATCAGCGCCTGCGCCGCGATGTAGTAAGCCAGCAGGCTGGTGTTTTCCAGCGTGGCGGAACGCACGCGGTCGAGCTTGCCGGTAAAGTGCCGCGCGATCACAAACAGCGCCATAATCAGCATGGCAAAAACCAGCTGCCCGGTTAGAATGCCGGCCATGTATACCAGGGCCCCGTAGCTCGATGCCGCGGGCCTCAGGCCGTCCTGCCAGTGGCACCCGATCTCCAGGCCCACGGCCGCCACGCTCGACAGGGCGCCCGCCAGGATCAGCAGCGGCGTCCACGGATGCCGACTGCCGGGTTCGGCCAAGGTTCTTTTCGCGATGGCAAAACATGCCGCGCCGGCAATGAATAACAGGGCGCTTAGCACCGGCCACCGCAAGCCTGGCAGACGCTGTGCTTCGGACGGCCATTGCTCGGGAGATACCGTCCAGATATACAGATAGGAAAACAGATAGGCGAAATAAAGCGAGCCGGCGACCAGCATCAGGATCACCATGGCCCACCACCCATGCCCGATCGGGCCGGTGACATAGATGGGAAGCTCAAGCCCCGCGCCGATAGATACCGGTCCTTTGCCGGGGCCTTTGTCAAGCTCCCATACCCAGACCAGGAAGCAAACGACGGCCAGCGCGCCGCAAACCAGCGCCGGGGCAACCGCTTTGATGGTCAGCAGCAGAAAAAAGGCGGCGGTGAAGGCGGCGGCAAGGAAATGCCCCCAGCCCGGGCCCGGCATTTGGATGATGTATTGCGGCCGGGCGTCAACGGTCGATGTAATGATGGTCTCGCGCCCGCCGGTCGGGGCATTGGGCAGATAATGCCGCCCCGCCTCGACCTGTTCGGACAGGTCGGGTTGCATCCACAGAGGCTCGCGACTGGTCACGTGCGGAATGGAGCGCGTGGAATACACATCCGAAGGCAGCCACTCCAGGGTCCCGGCTTGCCAGGGATTGGTCTCGCCGCCTTCCCCGACCCGGAAATTGCGCAGCAGGTCGATGATGAAAACCAACACGCCCGCCCCGATCAGGTAAGCGCCCAGCGTGGAGATCATATTATAGGTCCCCCAGCCCGACGCTTCCGAATACGTCCAGATGCGGCGGGGCATGCCCAGCAGACCGGAAACATGCATGGGCAGGAAAGCGACATTGAAGCCGATAAAGATCAGCCAGAAGGCCCATTTTCCCAGCCGCTCGGACAGCATGCGCGTGCTGAGCATCGGCGCCCAGTAATAGAAGGTCGCGAACAGCGGGAACACCATGCCGCCGATCAGCACATAATGCAGATGCGCGACGATGAAATAGGTGTCGTGCGCCTGCCAGTCGAACGGCACCATGGCCACCATGACGCCGGTCAGCCCGCCGACGGTGAAAATAAACAGCATGCCCAGCACGAACAGCGCCGGTGTGGTCGACTGGAACCGGCTCTTGGCCGAAGCGATGGTGGCGATCCAGGAAAAAACCTGAATGCCGGACGGCACGGCTACGGCCATGCTCGCCGCCGAAAAAAAGGCCAGGCTGAGCGCGGGGATGCCGGTGGCGAACATGTGATGCACCCATAAGCCGAAACTGAAAAAACCGGTGGCGATCAGGGCCACGACGATCAGCTTGTAACCGATGATCGGCGTGCGCGCCATGGCCGGCACGATCATCGACACCAGTCCGGCCGCGGGCAGGAAAATAATGTAGACCTCGGGATGGCCGAAAAACCAGAACAGATGCTGCCAAAGCAGAGGATCGCCGCCCCGCGAGGCGGTAAAAAACGGCCAGCCGAAAGACCGTTCGATTTCCAAAAACATGGTTGCCAGAATGACGGCCGGGAACGCCACGACGATCATGCCGGCGAAAACCAGCATGGCCCAGCCGAAAATTGGCAGCTTATCGAGCGACATGCCGGGCGGACGCGTCTTCAGCGTGCCGACGATAATCTCAATGGCGCCCGCGATGGCGGAGATTTCAATAAACCCTATCCCTAACAGCCAGAAATCGGCATTGTCGCCGGGCGAATAGGCCGTCAGGGTCAAAGGCGGGTACATGAACCAGCCGCCCTTAGGCGCCAGATCGTAAAAAACCGTCGAGAAAAACACCGAGCCGCCGATGATATAGGCCCAAACGGCGAAAGCGCTCAGGCGCGGGAACGGCAGGTCCCGCGCGGCCAGCATTTGCGGCAGCAGCAGCACGCCCAGCGCTTCCATGGCCGGGACCGCAAACAGGAACATCATGGTCGTGCCGTGCACGGTAAAAACCTGGTTGTACAGATCCTGGCTGAGCAGATCGTTCTCGGGCACGGCCAGCTGCGTGCGCATGGCCAGCGCGAGCAGGCCGGCGAGCACGAAAAAAGCAAAAGCGGCGCCCAGATACAGCAGCCCCACGACCGTATTGTTGACGGCCGTAAGCCAGCGCCACCCGGTTGGCGTTTTCCAGATACGCAGCAATTCATCCTTTTCGCCGTCCGGGCGCGGCAGGCTGTTAGGTAACGTCGCTTTGTCCTCGTTCGCCACTATCCCCCCCTCATGGTATAAAGCAGAACCATGCCGCCGGCATACACGGCAAGCACCGCCGCCGAGTCGGTTCCCATGCGCCAGATCGTGCGGTCGGCGCGTTCGATGAGCCCCATCAGAAACAAGCCCGTGGCAGTCAGTCCCAGCAAGGCGCCAACCGCGGAAAAACGGCCGACGCGGGATAACACCGGCTGTCCGGCCGCGAGGGCGTCGACGCCAAACAGCAGCGTCACATTGAAAATGTTGGTGCCCAGGATGTCGGAGATGGCCATCGTATAAAGGCCGCGGCGCACGCTGGCAAACACGGTGCTGGCCTCCGGCAGCGATGTCGCGATAGCCACGAAGGCCACGCCGACAAAGGATGCGCCCAGGCCGGTCTGCCGCGCGATCACATCGCCGACGGTTGCGACGACATAGCCCGCGAACAGGATTGTCAGCGCGCCGATGGCCGCTTTAACGATGAGCCGGGCCAGACTGTCGTTTTTGAGAGGGCGCGCTTTGTCATCTTCATCATGGCTGCCCTCTTGGCCGCGCACGTGATTTTTGGCATCGCCGACTACCCAGGGGCGGCGTTTATCGACTTCGCTGATTTTAACAAAACTGTAGATGGAGGCCGCGAACAAGCCCCATGACCAGGCGCCGGCGCCCAGAAACGGCACGTCGCCGACCAGCACGGCGACGGCTACAAAGGCCAGCAGGCAAATGTTCAGCGCCCCCTCCAGCATCACCACCGGATTGGGCACTACCGAGGTCAGCGCCCGCCTGCCGAACAAGATGTCGGCGATGGCCAGTAACGCCACCTGCATGGCGATACTGCCGAGCAAATTATTGACCGCCAGCGCGGCATTGTTGCTGCGCGCGGCGGTAAAGCTGGTGGCGATCTCCGGCAGCGAAGTCACGCCGGCGAGCAGCAACAGGCCGATCAGCGCCTGGCTGAGGGCATAGCGCTTGGCCAGCTCATCGGCGTAGGCGGCGATCTTGGTGCCGGCGATCCAGACCGCGCAGGCGGCCGCCACAAAGATCGACATGTTAATGGTCAGGCTGAGTTCATTAAAATCGACCATGGGGGTTATTCCAAGCTTTTAAGGTAAGCCGACAAAGCCTGAAGCTCGCTTTCGGTAAAGAAGTCGTAGGGCAGCATCAGATTCTCCGGCTTAAGCTGCTGGTGCCGGCTGATCCAGCGGCCAAAACTTTCCGGGGTGTTCGGCAGTATGCCGGCGCCGAGCGACAATCTGCCGCCGACGTGCGTCAGGTCCGGTCCCTCTTTGCCGTCGGCCCGGGTGCCGCGTACGGTATGGCAGCCGCCGCAGCCGCTGGTTAAAAACAGCCGTTCGCCCGCGTGTCCGCGCGCCGGTTCCGCATCCGCCTTTTCCCTGGCGAGCCACGCGTCATAGTCGTCGGGGGGCATGGCCACGGCATAAAAAGCCATCAGCGCATGGGCGCCGCCACAGTATTCCGCGCATTGGCCGCGCACGATGCCGGGCTTATCGGCGGAGAAATGCAGGCGATTGATGCGGCCGGGGATCATATCGACCTTGCCGGCATAGGCCGGCAGCCAGAAACTGTGAATCACGTCTGCCGTCGATAGCTCGATTTCGACAGGGCGTCCCGTGGGAATCCGTATCTCATTGGCGGCTTCCGTCGTATGGCCATCGTCGTGCCGATAAATAACCCGCCACCACCAGCGTTCGCCCACCACCGAGATACGCAGGGCATTTTCCGCCTGCACCAGGTTTTCCCCGACGCGCAATATTGAAAAGCCGTAAATCAGCAGGGCGCTCAAGGTCACGACCGGGAACACGATGCCGCCCAGCACCACGGTTTTGACCCGGGTCAGCTGGCGCCGCCAGTCGGCGGGACCGGCGATGGCGACAAACAGCAGCAGACAGATGAAAACCGTTATCAGCGCGGCGGCGATGAACATGATCCAGGTCAGCAGCGTAATGCGCGACGAAACCGGCCCGAGCCCCGCAAATGCCGATTGCTCGCCGGCGCAGCCCGCCAGGGTCAGCAGCGTTAGGGCCACAAACGGCAGCAGGCGAGGGCGGGCCGTTTTCATGGCGCCGAAGCCTCTTCCTGAACGCGATCAGCCTGTGGCGGCCGACCCGCGAAGAACGATGCGGCGGCCTCGACCTGCTGGTCCGTCAGCCGCTTTGCGACAACCGACATCATGGCGCCGTGCGGGGTTTTATGACGGCCGCCTCGCCGCCAGACCTGCAATTGCCGCCGGATATACTGTTCCGACTGGCCGGCCAGGCGCGGATAGTCCGATCGCCCGTTCGCGCCGTGGCATGAGAGGCAGGCCGGAACCTTGCGTGCACGATCGCCCTGTTCCGCGAGCTGGCGGCCCTGCTCGCGCAGCCGCGGGGAGGAAGGCCGTGGAGGCTGGCGGGGGGAAGGCGGCAGAGAGGCATAATAGGCGGCCAAACGATCGATTTGCTCGTCATCGAGGTCATCCGCGACAGGCTCCATAAAGCCGCTCTGCCGGGAATCGTCGCGATATTCATGCAGCGCCCTTCTCAGATAAGCCTCATTCTGGCCGCCAATATGCGGCACATAAGGACTGGGCGGCGCCGCTCCGGCCGTATCGTGGCAGCGGCTGCAGGCGGTCAGGTCAAGCCGGGGCCGCCCCTGACTGACGAGCGTGCCGGCGGAATAGCCTTGCGTTTCGCTATGGCCGCCTGCATAGCGTCGGTATTCGGTCTCGGACATGGACGGCAGGGCTTCCAGAAAAGCCACGACCGCCCAGACTTCATCATCGCGGCCCGCGCCGCTCCAGGCCGGCATGCCGGTGAATTGAATGCCGTGGCGCGCGATCCAGAACAACTGCTCGCGCGTCCAGTGATGCGCGTGTTTTTGCAGATCGGGAGGCGAAGGCAGCATATGCCCGAAAACCGGGTTGACCGGTTGGCCCGGCGCCCCGTGACAAGTGGCGCAAGTGCCTTGAAAGTGCGCGGCGCCAAGCGGCACCAGGTCGGCGGAATCCTGTTTCGGCGGCTTGACGGATCGGCTGTTGAATTTAACCGAACGCTCCTTGCCCAGCTGCAGAAACCGTTCCATCCAGGCAGGATGGCCGGCGCTGGCCGCTATGTTGTAAATCCCCGAATAAGCGATCATCAGCGCCAGCAGGGTGAGCCCGGCAAAAAGCCCCAGCGTCCAGAGCAGCAGGGCACGCCAATGCCTGGTTGCCCACCCCGTCATGAGCCGCTTTCCAAAACTGGCACAATGGCGGCCGCCGTCGTCATTAGCCCGATAGGGATCATCATGCGGATCGAGGACGAGCCTGCGATTTCAACAGGGTAAAGCGTCAAAGAAGTCGGTAACGATAAGACCGCCAGTTCTGCAAACGTAAATAACTTTATGGGCTTAGCCTGCATTCGAGTCGCCTCCCTCTCAAAATTTTTCCGCCACAAGCGGATGCTGATAATTCCAGGGCCGCCGTTTACCAGTCCCGGAATCATTTATAAACAGCCTGGGCAGAGCTGTCAGGGCAATCGCGTTATTTTTCCTTCTGACAACGGCAATGAGCTAAAGTGCGTCAGATTGACCAGCAACTCGATAACGGTTATAGCCAAAGAGAGGGTTAGCCCGGATATTTCATAAACACCACAGCGTTCACGAACGACCCCAGGGATGGCGGCGCTCGTGTCCTTAGTGGTGAAATATTCAGGTTAACCGTTTCGGGTCTCCCCATTTTGCATCGCCATGAGTATGACTTCCGCCATATGCAGGCCGCGTCGCTCGGTCAGCTGTCCGATCTGCTCGCGGCAGCTGTAGCCGTCGGCCACGATCAGCGTGTCAGGCGGGGCGTTGCGTACCGCCGGCAATAAAACCAGCTCGCCGATCTGTGCCGACAGTTCGGCTTTGTCTGTTTCGAATCCGAACGAGCCGGCCATGCCGCAGCAGCCCGAGTCGAGATCCTGCCAGTCCAGCCCGAGCCTGTCGAGCAGGGCTTGCTCGTGCTCCAGGCCGGCCAGGGCCTTCTGGTGGCAATGTCCGTGCAGCAGGGCTTTCCGCGCCAGCTTCGGAAACGGGAAATCCGGCGCCTCTTTCATCAGGAATTCGCTAAAGAAACAGGTTTGCCGGCTCAACCGTTGCGCCATTTCATCCTCGGGGAAGAGATTGACCAGTTCGTCACGGAAGACCGCGACGCAGGCAGGTTCCAGGCCGACAACAGGCATGCCGCTATCGATGGCCGGGCGCAGATCGGCAAGAATCCGCCGCAACTGGCGCCTGGCCTGATCGAGCATGCCGAAGTCATACAACGGCCGGCCGCAGCAAATCTGCCGTTCGGGTACTTGCACCTGAAACCCCGCCGCTTCCAGCACCATGACGGCCGCTTTGGCGGTTGCCGGGTGAAAATGATTGTTGAACGTGTCCGGCCAGAGCATGACGCCCGGCTTGCCGGTGTTGCCGGGTGCACGATGCTTGAACCAGTGCCGGAAGGTTTCCGGCGCAAAGCGCGGCAGGCGGCGTTGCGAGGACACGCCGGCCACGGTTTTGATGAGCGCGCCGATGCCGGGCGCCTGCGCCAGCCAGTTGACCGGCCCCGGCGCATGGGCCGCCAGCGCCGCCCAGCGGTCGATCCAGCCGAACGCGTAAGCCTGGCGCGGACGGCGCTTGTGCTGGTAATAATGGGCCATGAACTCGGATTTGTAGGTCGCCATGTCGACCTTGACCGGGCAATCGCCCTTGCAGCCTTTGCAGGCCAGGCACAGATCGAGCGATTCTTTCATGGCCTCGCTCTGCCAGCGATCGGTAATGACCTCTCCGCGCAGGGTCTCGAACAGCAGCCGGGCCCGGCCGCGCGTGCAGTGTTTTTCCTCACGCGTCACGCGGTAACTGGGGCACATGGTTTGACCATGCTGCTGGCGGCAGTTGCCGACGCCGACGCAACGCAGAACGACCTGGCTGAACTGGCTATTGTCCTTCGGATAGCGGAAGTGCGTCAGCGGCTGGACCGGCTGGAAACCGGCCAGGCGCAGGTTTTCAGTCGGCGGATAGGCGTCGACGACCTTGCCCGGGTTCATTTTCCCGTCCGGGTCCCAGATCGATTTGAAGTCACGGAATGCCTGCACCAATTCCTCGCCGAACATTTTCGGCAGAAATTCCGCTCTGGCCTGCCCGTCGCCGTGCTCGCCGGACAGCGAGCCGCCATAGCTGACGACCAGGTCGGCCGCTTCGTGCAAAAAGGCATGAAAGGTCTGGATGCCGGCCTCCGTTTCCAGATCGAAATCGATGCGGGTATGGATGCAGCCCTGGCCGAAATGGCCATACAGGTCGCAGCCGTAGCCGTATTGGTCCAGCAGCCGGCGTAAATCGCGCAGATAGGCGCCGACTTTGTCGGGCGGTACGGCGGCGTCCTCCCAGCCCGGCCAGGTGTTTTTCTTGTCCGGGACATGGGCGGTCGCGCCCAGCCCCGACTCGCGCACTTTCCAGACTTTTTTCTGGGTCTTGGCATCGCTGAACAATTTCATTGCTGGCGGATTGTCCGACTGCCTTAACGCGTCCATGCAGGCTTTCGCCGCCGCATCGGCCTCGTGTTGATCATGGCCGCCGAATTCGGCGAGCAGCCAACCGCCGCCTTTGGGCAACAGTTCGACTTTTTCGGGGTGCAGGCTGATAGCGTCCATATCCATTACCAGGCGGTCGTCCAGGCCTTCAAGGCCGATAGGCTGGTGCGCCAGTACCTCGGGCACGTGGTCGCCGGCGCTGAATACATCGGGATAGCCGAGCGCCAGCAGCGAGCGGACCGGCGGACTGTCAACCAGCCGCACCAGGGCGGCCAGGACCACGGCGCAGGTGCCTTCCGAGCCGACCAGGGCGCGGGCCACATTAAAGCCGTTTTCCGGCAGCAGCTCGTCCAGGTTATAGCCGGAGACGCGGCGCGGGATTTTCGGGTAGCGGCTGCGGATTCGATCGGCCTCTTTGTCGGTCAGCGCTTTCAGCCGCTTATAGATGTCGGCGCGCCGCCCGCCCTCGGCGACGATGCGCTCGAATTCGTCCGCATCGGTGCGGCCGACGGTCAGGCGCGTGCCGTCGTAGAGCAGTACATCGAGCTCGATGATGTTGTCGACGGTCTTGCCGCCCATCAATGCATGAATGCCGCAGGAGTTGTTGCCGATCATGCCGCCCAGCGTGTTGTGCGTGTGCGTGGCCGGGTCAGGCGCAAAGGTTAAATGATGCTGTTCGGCGGTCTCGCGCAGATCGTCGAGCACGCAGCCGGGCTCGACCCGTGCGGTCTTGGCGTCGGGGTTGAGTTCAAGGATACGATTGAGGTATTTGGACAGGTCCATGACCACGGCGACATTGCAGCACTGGCCCGCCAGGCTGGTGCCGCCGCCGCGCGAGACCACGGGCGCGCCGTGCCGGCGGCAGGCGGCGATCGTGGCGACGACATCGTCGATCGATTTCGGCACGACCACGCCGTCGAACAGCAGCGTCTCGATGCGCGCATGGTCGTAGAAATACTCCAGATGCCGTACCGGCGCGGCCGCGCAGCAGACGTGCGCATGCATGGCCGGCGCGCAGTGGCTGGACAGCGGCACATTGAAGGCCCGGCACAGGGCGGCGGCCTGCAGGAAGCCGGTTATCCCCGCGCAACGCGTCGCGTCGGCTTGCAGCATGCGCCGGAAGTACACGCTGTCGTAGCCGTATTCGCCGGCGCTGATGTCCATGCCCGGCGGTGCCCGGTCGCGGATCAAGCGCAGGCCTTCAAGATCATCGCTGGAGACAGGCTCCTCGAACCAGGACACCCCCGTTTCGGCAAAGGTCCGCGCCATGGCCAGGGCCTGCTTGCGCGAATAAGCGCCGTTGGCATCGACAAACAACTCATGGGCCGGCCCGATCGCGGCACGCGCGGCCGCGACGCGCGCCGGATCCTGTTCCGGTTCGCGGCCGACTTTCATCTTGACGCGGGTGATGCCCCGGTCCGTCCAGCCGGCCAGCTGTTCCTGCAACTTGGCAGTCGGGCAGGAGGTAAAGCCGCCGCTGCCGTAGACCGGCACCGCCGCGCGCGCCTGTCCAAGCAGGGAAACCAAGGGCAGTTCGAGAAGCCGCGCCTTCAAGTCCCACAGCGCGTTATCGACGGCGGCAATGGCCATCGAGCAAATGCCCGGCCGCCCCTGATTGCGGATGACGGCTACCATGGCTTCCCAGCAGCAGGCCACCGCCAGCGCGTCGCAACCGACCACCACCGCCGCCAGCCGGTCGTTAATGAGCCTGGCCGCCGCGGCATCCGCATAGCTGAAGCCGATGCCGGTCTTGCCGCTCGCACGGGCTTCGGCCAGTATCAGCGTCGTTGCCGTCCATTCAAGCGTGCCGTCGGATTCCGGCGCGGCGGTCGGAATCCGAAAGGCTGAGCCTTGCAGACTGGCGATAGGTGCGTCGTTGTAGCCGGCATGGTTGGGTCGGGACATTGTCCAGGCTAAAAGATTTGTTTCATGGAAGCCTTGATAATGTCGACGGAATCCGGATCGCCCTGCAGGATCGCCGAGGCATAGGCTTTGGCCTGCTTGAAGGTGATATGCGGCGGCAAAGGCGGCACGTCGGGGTCGGCATAGGCTTCCAGCACCACCGGGCGGTCGGCGCCGATCGCCCGGTTCCAGGCATCAGCGATCTGTTCCGGCTGGTCGACGCGGATGCCCATGAGACCGACCAGTTCGGCGAAGCGCGCATAGGGGAAATCGGGCAGATCCTGCGAGGCATCGAATTTCGGGTCGCCGGCCATGGCGCGCTGTTCCCAGGTAACCTGGTTCAGGTCGCGATTGTTCAGCACCATGACGATCAGGCGCGGGTCGCTCCAGCGCCGCCAATACTTGCCGATCGTGAGCATTTCGTTCATGCCCAGCATCTGCATGGCGCCGTCGCCGATCAGCGCGATAACCAGGCGCTCCGGATGAGCGAATTTGGCCGCCATCGCGTAAGGCACGCCGCCGCCCATGGTGGCCAGCCCGCCGGACAGCGAGGCCATCATGCCGCGCCGGATTTTCAGATTGCGCGCGTACCAGTTGGTGACGGAACCGGAGTCGCAGGTGATTATGCAATCATCGGGCAGGCGCGGCGACAGTTCCTGAACGACGCGTTGCGGATTGATCGGGTTGGCCGATTCCATGGCCCGGTCTTCCAGGGTTTCCCACCACTCGGCGACATTCTTTTCGATGCGCTGGCGCCAGCTGCGCTCCTCTTTTTTATGCAGCAGCGGTATCAGCAATCTGAGCGTTTCAGCGCTGTCGCCGACCAGATTCACTTCCATCGGGTAGCGGATGCTGAGCATGCGGCCATTGATGTCGATCTGCACGCCGCGTGCCAGGCCTTCCTCGGGCAGGAATTCGGAATAGGGAAAACTCGAGCCGACCATCAGCAGCGTGTCGCAGTCGGTCATCATCTCGTAGCTGGGCCGGGTGCCCAGCAAGCCGATGGAGCCGGTTACATAGGAGATGTCGTCGGGCACGGCGGCTTTGCCCAGTAGCGCCTTGGCAATGCCGGCCCCGAGCAGGTCGGCCACTTCGAGAATTTCATCCGTGGCATGCAGCGCCCCGGCGCCGACCAGCATCGCGACTTTGTCTCCGGCATTGAGGATATCGGCGGCGCGCTGTAATTCTTCGGCATGAGGCACGGTGCGCGGGGCTTCGTAGCCGATCCCGGAATGGATGGTGCCATGCTTGCGGGGCGGCTTTTCGGCCTCCATTTCCTGCACATCGTTAGGGATGATGATGCAGCACACATTATGCTCGGACTGGGCAATACGCATGGCCCGGTCGACAATATGACGCATTTGCGCGGGCGTTGAAACCATATGCACGTATTCATGCGCGACGTCCTTGAACAGCGAGATCAGGTCGACCTCCTGCTGGTAATTGCCGCCCAGGGCGGCGCGCTTTTGCTGGCCCACGATCGCGACCACGGGCTGATGGTCGAGCTTGGCGTCGTACAGGCCGTTCAGCAGATGAATAGCGCCGGGCCCCGAAGTGGCGACGCAGACGCCGACTTCGCCGGTGAATTTGGCATGCGCGCAGGCCATGAAGGCAGCCGTCTCCTCGTGCCGCACCTGGACAAAATCAATCATGTCGGAGGCCCTGTTCAGAGCGCCGAACACGCCGTTGATGCCATCGCCCGGATAGCCGAAAATGCGTTTGACGCCCCATTCGGACAGGCGGTGCAGGAGAAAATCGCTGACATTATCTTTCATGATGATGTGCCCCCGTCTTGCCTTTGCATTCGGCATGTCCGCACGCGCACATGTCCGAGCCCACTAAGTTCTCGCAAAGATCGCTGCAGTATTTCTCGCCCGGCCGCGCCGGACAGTTGCAGCCGGGATGGGCGCATTTGGGCGCGGTGCTTTTATTCGACTGACTTTTGTTGGTCGTGGTCATGGCCTTCTCCAGATCGCTTTTATTCACACCTAATCTTACATAGTGACGATCCCCGGTTATGTTCGCTAGCGAGCTTAAAGGCATATTTTTTCAAATAATCGCGCCGGTTGTATCGAGGCGGAGGCTAAATGGCTTGCTATGATGTGAACCGATGGGTCCCGCTTCCTTCGGAGAAAGGGCCTGGCGGTTTACCTGGATATTGGCGCTTCGCATTAACCGATGATCAGTAGAACGAAGCGGCATAAAATGATAAAGTTCTGCGTTTATCGCGGACGGCCTGCCAAGGTTTTTTCCTGTATAGCCGATTAAGACTCTAACTATTACGACCTGAATTTATGAAAACGATTACATTGACAAAGAATTTCTTTTTTGCGGCCTGTATCGGCACAATTCTGACACTGTCCGTGACAGGCTGCTCGGATGACAAGGAAGAGCAAAAGCAACAAAAGCCGGCCAGCACCGCCGCCGTGCATGATCCTTTCGATCATTCGCATGATGTGCCGGTGACCGATATTCAAAAACATACGTTCGAGCACCAGTTCGCCGATCAATGCGTGGCCAGGGAACTGCAAAATTCCGTCAATAAAGAGTACGACAAAAAACGGCTCTCCGAGGACTGCATGTGTATCGCGACTTTCCTGATGAAGGATCTGACGGCCGCGGAAGCCAAGAAATTCATCACCGAGCATAAAAACACGCGGTCTTTAGTGATCAAGTATGAAAACGCGGCTTATCACTGCCTGCAGCAGAAAGCCCAGCCCAAGGGACCTAAGTTGTTTGGCAGGTAGCAATAAGGCGTTGAGATTGAGAAGGGCGGATGTATTGATCTCTTGAGGGTATATCCGCCCATGGGCGACTTGAGTCGCCCCCTTAACGGTATTTCAGGCGATTACCGTAATAATCGCTTTTTCGGCCCATTCGTTTAATATCGCCAGGCCCGCTTCGATGATCCGGGACGGGTCGGGGTGCTGGGCCTCTGCCGCCACCTGGCTTAAGTAATCCTCCGCCTTTAGTCCTCCGTTTTCCTGAATCAATTGCAGCAGTCTGTAGGTGATCGCCGTGATCTGGGAAAAATGCACCTGGTCATCGATATCGCGGTAAACGATCAGGAAGGTCGGCTGTTCCGGTGCCTCTGGCGGCAGATAATCGGGCGATATGCGCTGGACCGGGTATTGATAAGCCAGCGGCCAGGCCAGCGGCGACAGAATGATGCGTTTGTCCGGCAGGTTTTCGATGTCGGCGCGACTGTTTACCGCTACCTCGACTTTGGCGGTCGACAGCGCCATTTCCACCCATTCGTAATGCGCCAGTTCGAGCAGAAACGGCAAATCATCGGGATTGTCGCGTTCGTTCTGCAGGTAATCGAGGAACTCTTCCGGGATTTCGGAAAAATAGGGCGACTGGCAGCGGTGGCTGGCAAAAAAATCCTGGGCCAGCCTGAACCATTGCCGGTCATCGAGAATCCTGCGCAGGACCGGAAAACTGTTGGACAGGAAGCTTTCGACATTGTTGAAGAACAGTTCGCGGTACATGGCCATGCGCTGGGCCTTGACATCGGCCGGCGCCGGATTGTTTTCAGGGTCCCGGATATAGGCCGCAAATTCACGCTGTTTGGCTTTGAAGTCGACGCGCTTGGCGGTTTCAGGCGGTCTGTTTTTCATGCTGACTTTTCCAGGCGTTCTGTATCGTCCGGATGGTGCGGACTTCCTGCACCAGCTCCGCCAAAGAGGGAATGTTGAAGTCCCGCTCCAGCAGGGTCGGGAATACGCCGTAAAGCTCATAGGCCTTACCCAGTAGTTTCCAGACCGGATCGATAATGTCGGCGCCATGCGTGTCGACCAGGAAATCCTCGGCTTCCACATAATGCCCGGCAATATGCGCGTAAGCGATGCGCTCGGCCGGGATGGCTTTCAGGAATGCCTCGGCATCGTAGCCGTGGTTGACGCTGTTCACGTAAATATTGTTGATGTCGATCAGCACGTCGCAGTCCGCTTCCTCGACGACGGCGTTGAAGAAGTCTATTTCGGCCATTTCCTGGCCCGGGGCGGCGTAATACGAGACATTTTCGATAGCGATTCTGTGTTCGAGTATGTCCTGAACGCGCCTGATACGGGCGGCCACGTGCGAGACGGCCTCCTGCGTGAACGGCATGGGCATCAGGTCATACAGATGACCTTCCTTGCTGCAATAGCTCAAGTGCTCACTGTAGAATTTGATTTGGTGTTCGGCCATGAAGTCTTTGACTTGCCGCACGAACTTTTCGTCGAGCGGATCGGTGCTGCCTATCGATAGGGACAGACCGTGGCAGACAAAGTCAAAGCGTTCGGTCATGGCCCGAAATTGCTTGCCCAGTTTGCCGCCTATCGTGATCCAGTTTTCCGGCGCGACTTCATAGAAGTCGACTTCTTTGGGCGGGTTTTCGACGATTTCACTGAGAAACGACCGACGCAGGCCCAGGCCGGCGCCGTGCACGAGATTTAGAGTTGTGTCCATAAGAACACCTGTGTATGGGGTTAAAGCGGGAGGGCATGATGGTCATGCCCTCTTTTGGTGGCTATAAGGAACGTGAATTTTATAACTCCCGCAACTGACTTGTCTTTCTGTCCCTCTTCGGCGTTGCGCAAACAGTTACATAGCTTGCTATGCGCCTGTTTGCGCGCCTCGGCAACTGCTCCATGCGTTGCTCTACCTCCTGCATCCATGCAGTCGTTGAATATGAACAGAAATCCTGCCTCAATTGCGGGTCTTATTTCATTCCCGTTCCTAAACCTGCTTGAGGCTTATTCGCCGGCTGCGGCTTTAGGGCTGACTTTTTCCTGGCCCGCGCCTTTCTCGCCTTTTTGCATGGCGCCGCAAGCGCCTTCCTTACCTTTCATCATAGCGCCGCACATGTTTTCCATGCCTTTTTTCATTTTGCCGCCTTCCATCATGGCGCCGCACATGCCTTCGCCGCATTTGCCTTCTGTCGCCTTACCCGCCGCTTTAGGGGCAGGCTTGTTGCCAGCACAAGCACCTTCCACGGTTTTAGGCGCGGATTGCATGGCGCCGCCGCATTTGCCTTCGCCGCATGAGCCTTCTTTCATGCCGGGCATGGCTTCGCCGGATTTGCTGGCTTCAGCCACTTGCATATAACCGTTGTTCATGTCGGTCATGGCGAAGGGGTTGGCTTCGGCGTTGGCTGCGGTCGCGGCAAAGGTAGACAGAAACGCGGTTCCCATGGCCGCTGCGAAAGGTGTTTTGTTGGTTTTTTTCATATTGACTCCCGGGTATATAAACAATGATACATAAGCTGCATCGGGTGCGGCGTATGGTATCAAGCACAACTGAACAGCGGATGAATATCCGCTTGTTCAAATACTGAATTACACAGACTATACAGCCTTAGCCAAGTTCCTGCCACTGAGTTTTTCGCTAATCGACTGTTTTGTACGGGTATTCGCACAAATCTTCAATGACGCAGCTCTGGCAGCGCGGCTTTCTGGCAATGCAGGTGTAACGGCCATGCAATATCAATAAATGATGGGCATCTCTTTTATGCTGTTTGGGCACCCATTTCTCCAGCTTCCGCTCTACTTCCAGCACGTTTTTGCCGGGTGCGATGCCGGTACGGTTGGCGACGCGGAAGATGTGCGTGTCGACCGCAATCGTATGCTGGCCGAACGCGGTGTTCAACATGACATTGGCCGTTTTTCTGCCGACGCCGGCCAACGCTTCCAGTTCTTCCCGCGTCCGCGGCACCTGGCCCGCATGCCGGTCGAGCAGTTGCTGGCAGAGCGTCATGATATTGGCCGCCTTGCTGTTATACAAGCCGATCGTCCTGATATAGTCCTTCAGACCTTCCAGTCCCAGCGCCAGAATGGTTTCGGGCGTATTGGCGACAGGAAACAGTTTGGCCGTGGCTTTA
The DNA here is from genome assembly GCF_000383855.1 of Methylobacter marinus A45. Classification (GTDB taxonomy): domain Bacteria; phylum Pseudomonadota; class Gammaproteobacteria; order Methylococcales; family Methylomonadaceae; genus Methylobacter; species Methylobacter marinus. The sequence continues at coordinate 1,470,798 of NZ_KB912877.1, read as the reverse complement.
TTAACGCCTTTATCGGTCGCCTGGGCTGACAGCACGACCGCGATCAGCAGCTCAAACGGTGTCTCATACCGGAGCTCGGTCTTGGGCTCGGGGATGGCTTCGGCCAGGCGGTCAAAGATGATTCGGCGTTTCTCGATGTTCATTGCTTGAACGATTTCAGTTTCAGCAAGGCTTCTTTTTTCTTGCGCGCGCGCTCGGCTTTTTCCGCTTCTGCCCGTGCCTGGCGCAGACAGCGCGCCTCGTAGCGGCGCATGGCTTTTTGCGCTTGTTCGGCCTTTTGCGCCGGCGTCGGCCGGGGGACCGGCTTCATGACGATGCAGTCGACCGGGCAGGGTGCGATGCACAGCTCGCAGCCCGTGCATTCCGAGGCGATGACCGTATGCATGCATTTGGACGCGCCCAGGATCGCATCGACAGGACAGGCGGCGATGCATTTCGTGCAGCCGATGCAGTCGTCTTCGATAATGAAAGCGACCTGTTTGGGCTTGTGTTGGCCGAATCGCGTATTGAGCGGTTTGGCCGGTACGCCCAGCAAACGTGCGATTTCAATAATGCCTTCATCACCGCCAGGCGGACACTGGTTGATGTCCGCCGTGCCGGCAGCGATGGCCTCGGCGTAGGGTTTGCAGCCTTTGAAGCCGCATTGGCCGCATTGGGTTTGCGGCAGTAAAGCGTTAATTCGATCGATCACGTCCAGGTCAATGTCCTTCCATCATCGCCGCGACATCGTTTTCAACCGTGTCTATGCCTTTCAAGGCAAATTGTTCGGTCAGCCTGTCCTTGACGGTATCCGTGAAGAAAGGCGGCAGGGTCGGGCCCAGGCGCACGTGTTTAATGTTCAGCGCCAACAGCGCCAGGAGCATGAGAATGGTTTTCTGTTCATACCAGGCGATGCTGAAAGACACCGGCAGTGCGTTAAGGTCGTCAAGGCCCAGAGTCTGCTGCAGATCTTTCAGGAACACGAGCAACGAGTAAAAATCATTGCTCTGGCCGGCGTCCAGCAGGCGCGGAATGCCGTTGATGTCGCCGAGAGACAGTGTATTGAAACGGTATTTGGTATCGCCCGCGGTCAGGATCAGCGTATCCTGAGGCAGCGCCTCGGCGAACTGCGTGTAGTATCGGCGCTCCTTGTGACGGCCGTCGGTGCCGGCCAGCACGATCAGGCGCCGGATGGCGCCGTCCTGAATGCCGGCGGCGATCTGGTTCAGATAGCTGTGCAGCGATTGATGGGCATAGCCGAGGGTCGTCGTATTGTCGCTGAGCTGGCTGGGCGGCTCGCATTGTCTGGCTTGCTCGATCAGCGGGGTGAAATCCTTGCGCTGGCCGGGGCGGCGGTCGGCGATATGGGGTATGTCGGGCCAGCCCACCATGCCGGTCGTGTAAATCTTGTCTTTGTAGTTGCCTTTTTGCTGCTGAATACTGTTGGTGGTGATCAGGATCGGGCCGTTGAATTTTTGGAAATCGGTGCGCTGCTCCTGCCAGGCATCGCCGAAATTGCCGGCCAGGTTGAAGTATTTTTTCAAGGCCGGATAGGCGTGCGCGGCAATGGCTTCGCCGTGCGTGTAAACGTCAATGCCGGTGCCGGCGGTCTGCTCCAGCAGGTCTTCGATGTCGCGCAGGTCATGGCCTGAAACCAGTATGCCCGGCTTGTCCCAGCTGTCAAAATAGACTTTGGTCGGAACCGGGGCGCCGAAGCGCGCGGTATTGGCCTTGTCGAGTTGGGCGAAAGCGGCCAGGCCGTGCTCGCCGCATTTCAAGGTCATGGCCATGAGTTCATCGAGCGGGCTGTCGGTTTTCAGGCTGAAAGCCAGCGCCTCGTGCAGGAAGGCATACAATTCGGCATCGGAAAAATCCAGCGCTTCGGCATGTTCGATCAGCGACGCCAGGCCTTTCAGGCCGTACACCAGTAATTCGCGCAGGGCATGGCAGTCGTCGTCCAGCGCCGGAATCTGCATGACGCCGGCCGTTTCGCCTTGTGCCACAAAGGCCGCTTCCGAGACATCGGTGTATTGCCAGGCGGCTTCATCGGGCACCGGTTCGCTGAAGGCAACGCCGTTCTGTGCTTCGAACGCGGCGGTAAACCGGTGGCACAGATGATTTTTACGTTGCACGGCTTCCTGTATCAGGGAAACGAACACGGTCGGGTCGAAATTGACATTGGTCACCGTGGAATACAATGCCCGAGCGGTAAACCGGTCGGTTCTGGCATCGCTTATGCCCAGTTGCCTGGCTTTGTGTGCATAAAAAGACAAACCTTTCAGAACATACACTAATAAATCCTGAAGACTGGCGACATCTTCTTTTTTGCCGCAGATGCCGGCGGAATCACAGGCGATGTTTTTTTTGGCTTCCTGACAGTGGTAACAAAACATTTCTAACTCTCTACTACTAAATTACTTAACGCGCATACCCGGCTGCGCGCCATTATCAGGGTGCAGCACCCATAAATCCTTGCCGCCGGGGCCCGCCGCCAGCACCATGCCTTCCGAAACGCCGAAACGCATTTTGCGCGGAGCCAGATTGGCGACCACGACCGTCAATTTGCCTTCCAGATCTTCCGGTGCGTAAGCCGATTTGATGCCGGCGAAAATGTTGCGGGTTTCATCGCCGATATCAACGGTCAGTTGCAATAACTTGTCGGCGCCTTCGACGGAAGCGGCTTTGACAATGCGTGCAATGCGCAGGTCCAGTTTTGCGAAATCGTCGAATTCGATGGTATCGGCGATCGGGTCGCAGGTGCGGGCCTTGGCTTTGGGCGGTTCGGCCGTTTTTTCCAGATTCTCCCTGGAGGCCTCTATGATGGCGGCGATTTTATCAGGCTCGACACGCGTCATCAGCGGTTTGAAATCGTTGATGACATGGTCTGTCAACGGTTGTGCGCCGGCTGCCGGCCAGGCTTGCGAGGCAATGTTCAGGAACTGCTCGGCTTCGGACGCCAGTGCCGGGATGACCGGTTTCAGATAGGCCGCCAGCATGCGGAACAGGTTGATGCCCATCGAGCAGACCTCGTGCAGTTCGGCATCCTTGCCTTCTTCCTTGGCGATCAGCCAGGGTTTTTTCTCGTCGATGTACTGGTTGGCTTTGTCGGCCAGCGCCATGATCTCGCGCATGGCTTTGGCGAATTCGCGCGTCTCATAGAATTCGGCGATTTGCTTATGGGCGTTGACGAACTCGGCGAACAGGGCCGGCTCCGAACAGCGCGACGACAGTCTGTTGTCGAAGCGCTTTTTGATGAAGCCGCTGCAGCGGCTGGCGATATTGACAACCTTGCCGACCAGATCGGAATTCACGCGCTGGCTGAAATCGTCGAAATTCAGGTCGAGATCATCGACGCCGGCGCTCAGTTTGGCGGCGAAATAATAGCGCAGGTATTCGGGGTTCAGATGCTCCAGATAGGTCCGGGCCTTGATGAACGTGCCGCGCGACTTGGACATTTTCTCGCCGTTCACGGTTAAAAAGCCATGCGCGAAAATGGCGCTGGGCGTTCTGAAACCGGCGCCGCTGAGCATGGCCGGCCAGAACAGGGCGTGGAAGTAAATGATGTCCTTGCCGATGAAATGGTACAGCTCGGCATTGCTGTCCTTGCCCCAGAACGCGTCGAAGTCCAGGTCCTGCTTGTCGCACAGGCTCTTGAAGCTGGCCATATAGCCGATAGGCGCGTCGAGCCAGACGTAAAAATACTTGCCCGGGGCATCGGGAATCTCGAAGCCGAAATACGGCGCGTCGCGGGAAATGTCCCATTGCTGCAGGCCGGCTTCCAGCCATTCGTCGAGCTTGTTGGCGACTTCCGGCTGCAGGTGGCCGGATTTGGTCCAGTGCCGGAGCAGGCCGGCGAAATCGGCCAGGTTGAAGAAGTAATGGACGGATTCCTTTTCCACCGGTTTCGCACCCGATACGGCGGAAACGGCGTTTTTCAATTCAGTCGGTGAATAGGTGGCGCCGCAGGCTTCGCAACTGTCCCCGTATTGATCGGCCGCGCCGCACTTGGGGCACTCGCCTTTGATGAACCGGTCGGGCAGGAACATGTTCTTGACCGGGTCGTACGCCTGCGTGATCGTGCGCGAGCTGATGTGGCCGGCATCGCGCAGGCGTTCGTAGATCAGCGATGAAAAAATCTTGTTCTCGTTGGAATGGGTGCTGTGATAATGGTCGAATGCGATGCCGAATTCGGTAAAGTCGGCCAGGTGTTCCTTGCCGACCTGGGCGATCAGCGCTTCCGGCGTGATGCCTTCGCGATCGGCTTTGAGCATGATCGGCGTGCCGTGCGTGTCGTCCGCGCAAACGTAGTAGCACTGGTTGCCGCGTTGTTTCTGAAAACGGACCCAGATATCCGTTTGAATGTATTCAACCAGATGTCCGAGATGAATAGGGCCGTTGGCGTAAGGTAAAGCGCTGGTGACGAGAATTTTTCTATCCGACATAATTAATTAAATAGCAAGCAGTACGAAGACAAAACGAACCGTGTATTATGGCACAAAATAAGCGCACTACCGAGTAGCGGGCGCTAAAATGTGCATTATAAAAGAAAAGCTGTAAAATGCCTTCTATTCCATAGTAAATCACTTGGTTATTACTCATCCTTCTCTTCCCAACATGGAGCATAGTCATGGCAAGCATCGAAAAGGCCGCGATAGAAAAACTGCTGAGTACGTTTATCGATCCCAACAATGGCACCGATCTGGTTTCCGCAAAATCGGTTAAAGCAATTGCCGTCGATGGCGCAAACGTCAGCGTTAAACTGGAACTGGGTTATCCGGCCAAAAGTTACCTGGCCGAGCTTAAGGCGGCCGTCGAACAGCACCTGAAAGCACTGGCCGGCATAGGCGATGTGACGGTCGAAGTTTCGGTGAACATTGTCTCGCATGCCGTGCAGCAGGCCTTGAAGCCGTTGCCCAACGTCAAAAACATTATTGCCGTGGCCTCGGGCAAGGGCGGCGTCGGCAAATCCACGACTGCGGTCAATCTGGCGCTGGCGCTGGCGGCTGAAGGCGCGCAGGTCGGCATTCTCGATGCCGACATTTACGGGCCCAGCATTCCGACCATGCTGGGGCTTTCCGGCTATCCGGCCAGCGAGGACGGCAAAACCATGATGCCGAAAGTCTCTTACGGCGTGCAGACCAATTCCATCGGTTACCTGATCGACGCCGATCAGCCGATGATCTGGCGCGGGCCGATGGTAACCAATGCCTTGCAGCAGTTGCTGAAAGATACCAACTGGACCGATGTCGATTATCTGATTATCGATTTGCCGCCCGGCACCGGCGATATTCAGCTGACTTTGGCGCAGCAGATTCCGGTCAGCGGCGCGATCATCGTTACAACGCCGCAGGACATCGCCCTGATCGACGCTCAGCGCGGTCTCGGCATGTTCGAAAAGGTCAATGTGCCGGTGCTGGGCATCGTGGAAAACATGAGCATCCATATCTGCAGTAACTGCGGCCATGAAGAAGCCATTTTCGGCGAGGGCGGGGGCGCGGCCATGGCCGAGAAGAACAAGGTCGAGTTTCTGGGCTCGCTGCCGCTGGATATTGCTATCCGTAAATTCGCCGACTGCGGACGGCCGACGGTCGTGGCCGACCCCGACGGGCGCCCGACGCAGATTTACCGGGAAATCGCCCGCAAGACCGCGGCCAGGCTGGCGCTGAAAGCCAAGGATTTCAGCAGCAAATTCCCTAATATTGTTGTGCGGAATACTTGAGCCTGAGTCAGTCAGGTTAATCATGAAGAACACGAACGCCTACAAGGAAAGGAAATGATCCCGTCATTTCTCTGCATTCACTCCATCCATGGGGATTATGGAGGCGGTAGAATTGCATCTGGAACAGCAATTGAGAGCACGAAGTTTTAAATTTTTGATTAACTTAGTAATGGGCATGGAATAAATCAAGGAATTGTAGGTGCGAATTCATTCGCACTGTGCGGATAAATCCGCACCTACACCGGAAATTCATCCGCGTATTTGAAGAAGTTATTTTATGCGCGTTCCTTAGTAAGGGGCATGGAATAAATCAGAGAATTGTAAGTGCGAATGAATTCGCACCTACACCGGAAATTCCATCCGCGAACTTGGGGAAGTTATTTTATGCGCGTTCCTAAGGGGCGCGATCATGACTGCATGGACAGGAAATGCCCCCGTCATTTCTCTGCATTCATTACATCCCTGTAAATCAGCAGTTGCCGGGGAGCGGAAGCTTTGCGCAAACAGTAAAAGAAAGCCTGCCTCAATTGGGGGCCCTGTTTTATTCTCGCTTTCTAAGCGAAACATCCAGGTTGTCCTGCTGCGTGCCAGTCACGCTGTAAAAACGCAATGCAGCGGCAGGCCAATGTCTCATAGACAGCGCTGAATTTCTTGAAGATCAACGTCAAAAACAGACGACGCAGGAAACGGTGGTCTCTATTGCTTTCTCGAAACGTAAAAAATTCAATCGGCACTTGATAGAGATTGCGAAAAAACAGCCCAACTATTTGACGAATCCAATGATTATGGGACGATGGCGCGTAAAACTGTCCGAACTATTGAACTTCAAGGCATCAATCCCAATATTCAATACAGTTCAAGCAATGGTCGAAAGCTTTAGCGATATAACGCTGCACCGTTTTATCTGAAATTCCCATGAGTTGAGCAATTTCCATATGCGATAAACCATCGAAACGGTTCAGCAGGAATGCTTGCCGGTGGTCCGCAGGCAATTGCGCCAGCGCATCGCGAAATTTTTTCAACCGTTCCTTCCCGCGCAAGCTATCTTCCGGCCCTAGTATACTGGTAATTATACTGTCTTCAATCTCTTCATAATTATCATGTTGACGATAACTTTTTTTGCGGACATGGTCGATGACCAGATTTGTGGCAACCCTGAATAAAAAGGCGCGAGGCTTGATAATGGCGGATGGCATCGGATAAGTCAGTGCGCGCAAATATACTTCTTGAACCAAATCATCGGCGTCCGACTCGCCAACCTTCCGGCGAAAAAATACCAGCAAATCGGAGGAATAATGTTGAAACCAACCCTGTAAAAGGGTGAGGGATATTTTTTCGGTCATAATCCGGCGTCCTTTGTCAGTATATTATTCAAGCTGGAAAAGCAAGATGCGGGCCAATATTGGAATTGATAAAAATCAAAGGCTTATATATTTTTTATGGTATTTTACTGCGTGAAAACACCTAAAATAGGTGATATCACCTATTTTTTTCAATAGATCCTGGTTACCAGAGGACATTGTGAATAGCAACAGTAACGCGCAAACTCCTCCGACGGAGATCATTGCCGGAGGAGAATGGAGGATTGACTACCGTAAGCAATGCGCAAAGCTTTGCTAACCCGGATATTTCATAAAAAAAGCGGGCAAATCCCGTAGAGTTCGATAAAATTCAGTTGCTTAGATTGAATTTGAACAAGGATTTGCCCGTGCCAAATTGTACCGCAGCTCAAATAGATTTTCCTGCCTTTAAACGCCGCAAAATACAAGCCCAATTCAGCGGCGGAGCCATCACCAGTGATGGTGGTGTGCTGTTGTTAAGAACCATTGACCAACAGCTCCAGTTAACCCAACGGATTGCGGAACAGATGCACGATCCCAGGGATCCTGAGCGCATCCGGCATCCGGTAGTCGACTTGCTGCGACAACGGGTTTATGGTCTGGCCTGCGGCTATGAGGATTTGAACGATCACGATACACTCCGAAACGATATCGCCTTTCAGACGGCCGTGGAAAAGGATCAGGCATTGGGTAGCCGCTCCACCTTGTGCCGGTTCGAACAGCGGGCGGACCGAGGCTTGATGTGGCGGATGCATGAGGAACTACTGGCGCAGTTCATCGCCTCCTATAAGACGCCGCCGAAGTCCCTCATTCTGGATTTCGACGCCACCGATGATCCGGTTCACGGTGAACAGCAAGGGCGTTTTTTCCACGGTTATTACCGGAATTACTGTTTTCTGCCCTTGTATGTCTTTTGCGGTAATCAGTGCCTGGTCAGCTATTTGCGCCCCAGCAATATTGACGGGGCCAAGCACAGCTGGGCGATCCTGGCCTTGCTGGTCAAACGCCTGCGTCAGGTCTGGCCGGACGTTCAGATTATCTTCCGTGGCGATAGCGGCTTTTGTCGGCATCGGATGCTGAACTGGTGCGAGCGGAAGGGCGTCCGCTATATCGTTGGTTTGGCCAAAAACCAGCGCTTGAAGCGTTTGAGTCAACCCTGGATTGAGCAAGCCCGGACACAATATGAGGCAACACAACAGAAACAACGCGTGTTCACCGATTTGCACTATAAAGCCGGCACCTGGCGATGCCGGCGCCGAGTCATCCTCAAAGCCGAACACATGAGTCAAGGCAGCAACCCGCGCTATGTCGTGACCAACCTGGCAGGCGAGGCGCAAACGCTTTACGAACAAGTCTATTGTGCCCGAGGCGAGATGGAAAACCGGATTAAAGAGCAACAACTGGATCTGTTTGCCGACCGTACCAGCTGCAGTCTGTGGTGGCCGAACCAGTTCCGCCTGCTGCTGTCGACGCTGGCCTATACGCTGATCGAGGCCATCCGCCGGATCGCCCTGAACAACACCGAACTGGCGCAGGCCACCTGTGCCACCATTCGCCTGAAACTGTTTAAGATCGGCGCCGTAGTCATCCGCAATACCCGCCGTATTCGGCTGCTGCTGAGCAGTCATTATCCCTTCCAGTCCCTGTTTCGATCTGTCTGCCAGCGCCTGTGCCCTGATTAGCGCTCGGTAAGTGCTGTACCCGGCACGCTATAAACAACGGGGTAAGGGGGAGCTGTGCCTGAAAATCGGCAATCGACCCTGAAAATAGCCCGTTGAACTTCACCTCCAAAAAATATCAGTCGTTTCTGGTCGTCGAGTGCCTCTGAGGGGCGGCTTCATGGGGCTGATGAAATATCCGGGCTAAGGAACTGGCATGAAATAAATCAGGAATTGTAGGTGCGAATTCATTTATGCCCTATGGGTACTTGTGCCCTTCAGGGTATTCGCACTGTGCCGATAAATCCGCACCTACACCGGAAATTCATCCGCGCACTTGAGGAAGTTATTTTATGCGCATTCCTAAGATAGGTAGTCGGCAGCAACAAGGCCACGATATTCCAAGGATCGGGCAGCATGGCATAACTGAAGAAAGCACAGCCGAGGAACATCATCGGCATCAGTGAAAAGGTGATGAAATCCTGAGCTGGAACAAAGCCAGCCATTCCTCGATGCGTTGTTTGGCTTGGCGGCGCGGAACGGAAAAATAGCGGCAATGGCGTTCCAGGTTTTTATGTACCGTCAATGACTGATCGAGCTTGATGCCCTGGGAAACGACGCTCAGCTCCCGTTTTATTTCATCAGATTTAGGGCTGCCGTCCATGCCCAGTATCGCCAATTCTTCTTGGCTGGGTTGCAGATCAGTCCACAGAGTATCTACCGAGCTATCTCATCGGGCAGCAAATAAAATCTCTATAAACTGTCCACTTCCCTTCAGCGATCCGTCTTCATTATTAAAACCATAACAATTAAAGGGAATATGGAGACTTCATGAAGCGATACCTGTTACCGCTGCTACTAAGCAGCGCCGTTTGTTTTCCGACCGTCGCCGATGAGCGGCGGATCGACCTTGACATTCCGCCGCAACCACTGGCGCAAGCCTTGGAACAACTGGCACGGCAAACCGGTTTGCAGTTGCTATACGCCGCCGATAGCACCGCAAGTAAAACCTCGCCGAGAGTAAGCGGTCGCTACACGCCGGAACAGGCGTTAGAGCAACTCTTGAAAGACTCCGGCCTGAGCTACCGTTTCACCGATTCGTATACCGCTGTGTTACAGCAAACGAAAGCCAGCGAAAACAATTCCCTCGCGTTAGAAAACAAAGGCCATCCCTATCCAGTCATGTTGGAAACAATGGTAGTAACGGCAACCAAAACCGAGCGTTTGGCATCGGAAGTGTCGGCGACCGTTGCCGTTGTCGATCAACAGCAGATCCAGCAAATGTATAACCGCGACCTCAGCGATACCTTGACGCGCTCGGCCGGTGTGGATGTACTACGACAAGGCACCAACGGTATCGCCACTCTCAACATGCGCGGCTTGGGCTACGGCCGCAGTTCGACGCTGATCAACGGTCAACTCGCCAATTTTCTCGATTCCAGCATCGGCAGTCGCTCACCTATTCAGACTATAGATTGGGATAACGTCGACCGAATCGAGGTAGTGCGCGGTGCCGGTTCGGCGCTATACGGCCCCAACGCGATGGGCGGCGTGGTCAACATTATCACCAAGGAAGCGCCCGAAGGCCCCAACGTCACTAAGCCCTTTTTCCTGTTCGATTCATTGCCGACTTACGGCGGCGGCTTTACCACCGGCGGTACGGTCAACAAGATCGGTTATCTCCTGGATTTCAAGCACCTGAGCTCGGACGGTTACAAAGCCTCCCCGAATCCGGCATTTTCGCCGGGCGCCACCGGTACGATGATTCATTCGCTGGAAGACGGCGGTTGGAACAAAACCATGGCCGGCGGCAAACTGAAATGGGAAATATCCGATGTTGCCGACCTGAAGTTCAGCTTCAATTACATGGACGACCACAACCTGGCGTTCGACAGGCCCAATACCCAGTTCAACGGCCAGTTTGGCCAGTACAGCCTGGACTATAGCCATTGGCTGACCAAGAACGATCAACTGACGCTCAACCTCAGCTATCGGGATCATCAGGCCGACCTGAACTTCGACAGTTATTACTACCCGTTCAATTACAGCACCGATCCACAAAATCTGCTGAAAGAGGACGCCAAGAAACTCAGCGGCGAAATCCGCAACCGCTGGGATATCGCCGACGGCCATACTTTGTTGGTCGGTTTTTACGGTAGCCAGGACTGGAACAATCGAGACACTATCGAACTGGCCAGCCAATCGATCATCGACAAACCCCGCAACAACATCGGCAACTATGCGCTCTATGGCCAATACGAACTGGCGTTGTGGGACCGTTTGTTCGTCACCATGGGCGGCCGCGGCGACTGGTTCGAATACGATCTTGCCAACACCAGCACCGGCCGCACCGCGCAACACTCGTTTGCGGTGTTCAATCCACGCGGCGGGGTGCGTTTCAAGGTCAATGATGACGTGTCGCTACGCGGCTCGGTGGGTACCGGTTTCCGCCCGCCCGCTCCCTATGCTCTGACCGGCGCGCAAAACACCGTCTTTTACGAAGTCAAACCCAATCCTGATCTGAAGCCGGAGTCTTCGGAAAGCTTCGATCTCGGCGTCGATGCCACCACGCCGTTCGGCACCAAAGTCTCGGCCACGGCCTATTACAACAAGCTGACCGATTACCAACTGCAGTCGGTGACTCAAGAGAGTGGCAAAATGATTTACCAGACCCGCAATCTCGGCAAGGTAAACAGCTACGGCACCGAAGTGGAAATCCAGCAATCGATTACCGAGCAATTGTCGGCCTTCGTCAATTACACCTATACCGTCTCCGAAGCGGCCAGCGCGGCGGAAGTCGGCGTCAGCGGTCTGCCCGACAAAGGCCGGCAACTGCCGTTGACGCCGCGCAACAAGGCGGCTTTCGGCCTGGTGTTCGAATCCGCGCGTTTCAGCGGCCGCCTGGAAGGGCGCTATGTCGATCGCCAGTTCATTTTCGGCGATACCGTCAATGATCCGGCCTATGCGTTAAATTCCTATCTCACCGCCGATTTCCGCCTGACCTACCGCCACCCTCTTGGCAACAAAAAGACCCTGGATATGTCCGGCGGCGTGCGCAATTTGTTCGATCGCAGCTATGAAACCCGCTACATCGATACCTATGCCGAACCCAGGGTGGGCTTCGTTCAGGTCGCGATGGAATTTTAGGCTGGTATGAAATTACCGCGGCAGGACGCCGCGGCCCGCGCCCGGCGATATCTTGGCCGGCCGCAATACGAAAAGCAGCCCTGCTGTTTTTTCAGTCGAAAACCGAAGGATGCGGCGTTTCGGCATTTTTATCCTTTAACGCCCCTTGGGGCAGGAGTTAACTATGGTACATGAAATCGAAATCGTGGAACTGGACGCCATCTATGCAGGCTATGCCGAAACTTCCATGTGCAGCAATCCAGGGCCTATGTGCCCTCCAGGTGAAATCCACTAGGGTTTTGATCTGAACGGGAGAGTCCTTCAGGGCTCTCTCACTCTCGTTTCGCGAAGGAATTAAGGAGTCGACAATGAATGCTATCAACAGAGATTTTCACCTGTTAACGACAGAGTTGGGGCCGGTGGTGTTTCATAGCCCATCGTACCGGCTGTTTCAGGTTGATGAAGAAACCTCGAAGCGGGTTAGCGCTTTGAAAAAACCGCACGGCAGTTACCTGCCCGACGAAGAGGTAGAAAGCCTGCAAATCACGCTGCTCGGTCAAGTCGATAAACAACCGTTCCGCTTGAAAACCAGCTTGTTGGGGGAGCATAGCCAATTGAACGGTTTTTACCTGTTCGTCAGTCAAGAATGTAATCTGGCCTGCACTTATTGTTACGGCGACGGCGGCGAGTACCGCAAAAGCAAGCGCAACATGGACGAAACCACCGCCCGCAACTTTGTCGATAAATTTTTGACCGGAGACAGCCCCACCTATTCCGTCAATTTTTTCGGCGGCGAACCCTTCCTGAATTTCAATCTGATGCAAAAAGTGGTGGCCTACACCAAGGAAAAGGGCGCGGAGCTTGGCTTTAAAGTATCGTTCAAGGTCACCACCAACGGCACGGTCTGGAGTGATCGCATCAAGCAATTCGTCGACAAAGAAATCGACAATCTAACCGTCAGTCTCGATGGCCCCAAGGCAATCAACGACGCGCAACGGCCACCGCTGGGGAATTATTCGTCCTACGAAAAAACCATTTGCACCATAGAGGAATTGAAAGCCATTAAGGACAAGCGCTACACGATCCGCACCATCCTGACCAAGCAAAGCTGCGAAAAAATCGATGAGGTATATAGCCACAACAGTGCCTTGGTATCGCCCGGTGGCGTGGGCATGACCATCGTCGACGTCGAGGACGGAAATCCGCTGGCTTTGTCCGACGACGATTACCGTAAAGTCACAGACGGCATCATCCGCAAAAATGCCGAAAGCCTTAAATCGCTGGCGGAAAGCGATACGCCAACCTTCAACGAGTACACCTACCAACTGTGCGAATTGCTGCTGTTTAAAAAATACCGCCCCAATCCCTGCAATGCCGGCAGAACGGTGATTGCGGTTGCCGCCGACGGCGATATTTATCCTTGCCACCGCTTCGTCGGTTACGACGAGTTCAAGGTCGGCAACGTCAACGACGAACAGCCTTTAAACGACGATTACTTCCAGGTCACAAAATCCTTCAAGGAAACCTCGGTGGATGCCAACGAGCATTGCTCCGGCTGTTGGGCCAGGTACTTGTGCGGCGGCAACTGTTATGTCATTTCCTGGCTGCGCGAAGGCGACGTGTTCAAACCGCCGCAACGCGACTGCGACTCCCGTAAACGGATTTACGAGCGGCTACTGGCTGAGTTTACCGAAATCATGGCTGACTCCGAGCGCAAAGACAGGTTCCTGCAAAACGTGACGGCTTTCTATAAGCAAGCCGGCGGTTCGGCCTAAGCACGGTTCGGAAGCTGTCGTAAAAGGTAGGTTGGGCTGAATGCAATGAAGCCCAACGATACGATTTTGTTGGGGTGCCTATCGTCTCCCCAACCTACATTCATTTTGATTGATTACCATGAAAAACCTATTTTATCGAATGTTGGCCGCCGCACTGGCGCTGACGGCCAATCATGCTTTTGCCGCGGCCTGCGGCCCGGTTTACGGTGCCGACGGCATTGCCGTCGATGCCTTGGGCAAGGTCTGGATCAGCCATTACGAGGACATCCGCATCGGCAAGCTGGATCCGGACAGTGGCCGGTTCGAGGAATATCTGCCCGCCGCCCGCGCCGAACCGACGTTGCTGAATCGCGATAGCTGGAGCCAAACGGAAGGTTTCGATTACGGCCGAGACTTCGGCCTTTACGGCATCGCGCTCGACAACAATCGCGGCCTGACCTGGTCTATCCGTTTCAACAGCGACAAGCTGATGCGTTTTTCGCATAGCGACAACCGCTTCAGTGAGATCGGCTTGCCCGGCCGGATCGGCGGCCGCTTCGACTTGCCCATGGACAAGGACGGCAACCTTTGGCTGTTGGCCGGCGCGGCGGACGGCGACAGCCGGCTGATGCGTATCGCTGCCGACGGCAGCCAAACCGCCTATCCGTTGCCGGTCAGGCAGGCGACGAATCTGAACGTCGCAGTCGATCGACAGGGCCATGGCTGGTTATCGCTAACCCCCAAGGGGAGCCCAAAGGCCGCTTTGTACCGCTTCGATGCCAAAGGTTTTTCCCCCGTCAAACTGCCCGACGCCGTCGGCCTGTACCTGACCCGGCTACATGTCGATAAACAAGGCGAGTTATGGTTCGCCACCGGCAATGACATTTGGCATTTGCGCGGCAAGGTCTCGTTCGAACGCCACGCCGTCCCCACCGCTAACGCCCATCCGGCGGTGTTGGCTAGCGACGAGGCCGGCAATCTATGGTTTACCGAATGGTACGGCAACAAAATCGGCCGCATCGCCGCCGATGGTAAATTGACCGAATACCCGCTGCCGCCGGAAGAGGAAATGCCGATGGCATTGGCGGTGGACGGCGACGGCAAGGTTTGGTTTTCGGCCGGCTTCAATTACGATCTGTTCCGCCTTGATCCCGCCGACGGCCGTATCGAGCAATTCCCGCTACCGGTTCCCGGCAACTGGTCGAAAAATGCCGCCGAAGGCATGAGCGCTTGCGTGGTCAAACCCAAGGATGCGATGACCAAGGATTTGGCGAAAATCGTAACCCTGCAATCGCCCGCCACCGAGCAAATGATTCATCCCGCAGCCGTTCGTCACCCGACCGGTTTTCCGGAAGACAAAGGCGCCGTCGTTTTCGAAAACAATTGCCATACCGCCTGCCATACCTGGTACCGGATGGACAAGGCCGCCAACCGGCGTAGCGACTGGGGGCCAACGGTGGATAGGATGATAGAGTTCAACAAGGCGGCAATAATCCCGGCCGACCGCGATGCCATCGTCGACTATTTAAACCGCCATTACACGATGAAGAAATAAGGGTATGGCTGTCGACAACGTGCCGTTTCGGCGACGCAGGGTAGGAGAGGCTTTAGCCAGGAACGCAGGCGTCAGGTCGCGGCTAAAGCCCCTCTCGCAATGGTCAATACCAGTGTTGGGTCTGTGCCTGCTACTGGCCTGTGCCCGGCCGTCCCACGCCGATGGCGACCGCGAAATCATCACCGCCGAGGAAATAGAAATTCAGAAACCGGCCACGCTGATGGAATTGCTGAATCGGCGGGTGGGGATGGGCAATGGCGGCAACCAGTTGAGCCTGCGCGGAGTGCCGGGCGTGGCGGTGTATGTTGACGGTTTTGCGCGCGGCAGCAGTGCGGCGGAAATCGACAAGATCAAACCTCAGGACGTGATGCGTATCGAGATTTTGCGCGGCGCCGCTTCAGCCCGCTACGGCGCCGAAGCACTGGGGGGCGCGGTGGTTGTTACCACGCGGCAGAGCGTCAAATCGTGGGAAGTGGATGCGGTGCAGGGCTATAACAGTTTCGATAGCCGCTACAGCCGGGTCATCGGTAGCGGCAGTTTGGACGATGTCGGCATCCGCTTGAGTTTCGAAGACAGTCTGAGCAACAGGACTTCGGTGATGGATAGGGCCAATAATCCCTTCGTCTCGCAGATTCATGTTCAGGACGCCTATCTGACCAAACGCGAGGGTGACTTCAAGGCCAATTATCGCCACGATTGGCTAAAGACCGCAGCCAACTTGACCTACCTCGAGCAGACCCGCAATTACGGACGACCGAATTCATACAACGAATATACCACGTTACGCAGCAAATGGCTGACGGAAGCCGATTTCGGCGAACTCAAGTTGAGCGCCAATCTGCTTTACGAAGAAAACGGCACCGATGTGTTCCGGGATGCAGGCGGAACCGAAGCCGCCGGTCTGTCGCTGTATCTTCAGGGGCCGGAGCGCACCGATACCTTCAGAATCGAACTGCAGGCGAGTTACGGCGACCTTAATCTCGGCGTAATTCATAGCAACGACTGGGAAACCATAGACCAGAATCTGGTCGCCGACGGCCGTAAATTGTTCGGCTTGAAAGATAGTGTCGAACAGCTCGGCATTTTCGCAAGTTACGGCCTGAATTTTTTCGATGATTGGAGATTCGATTTGAGCGGTCGCTACGACCGTTACCGCTATTACGATGTTGCCGTTTATTCTTCAGACCGCCTTAGTCATGAACCCGAGAGTATGCTGGACACTTTCAATCCCAAACTCGGCTTGTCGTGGAAGGCGTTGTCCTGGCTAAGCCTGCGCGCTTCTGCCGCGACTGGCTTCATCCCGCCGTCGCCGGCGACCCGTTATTATCGCCGCGAGCAGCCGACCTACATTGTCGTCGCTAATCCCGATTTGAAGCCGGAACAATCGGAGACCGTGGATTTCGGGATACAGGCATCATGGCAGGACACCAAGGCCGGATTAACTTTATTTTACACCCGCTGGACAGACAAGGTGGAGCGACTGACCACGTCCGGCATCCCGGCCATCCAGACCCTCAATAACCTGGGACAGTCGGTATCCAGAGGAGCGGAATTTTCGTTCAGCCGCCAGTTGAACGACGATTTGAGCGTTTCGTTGAATTACACCCTGAACCTGACCGAAATCACCGAGGCGGTGGATGCGGCGGTGGTCGGCAATCGGTTGGCTTTTCAGCCCATGCACCGGCTGAATGCGGTGCTGGAATACCGGGGATTCTGGGACAGCACGACTCGCCTCAACCTGCACTACGAATCGGAGCAATATATGGATTACCGCAATATCGACCGCGATCAACAAGGCTTTTCCTGGCTCAATAACGACTATGTAGCCGTCGATTTGTTGGTCTCGCGCAAGTTCAAGCTCAAATCTTCTTCTGTTGACTTGACGTTCGGCATTAACAATCTGTTCGACAACAGCTACGCCAAGAATTTTTTCCAAGTCGATCCCGGCCGTGAAGTGCGGGGCGAAATCGGTATTCACTTTTGAGCATCATGAAATTGAGAATGACCGAATCTGATTGCGCCGTTGACGCCGAAGACATCGGCAAACGCTATGGCAATGGCCATCAGGCGCTCGATTCAGTGAGTTTTCGGGTAATGCGGGGCACAATATTCGGTTTACTAGGGCAAAATGGCGCCGGCAAGACCACGTTGATCAAGATTTTGTGCGGCTTGTTACGACCGACAACGGGGCGATTGAAGCTATTGGGTCAGAATGCCTTACCGCGACCCAACGCGCTTAAAAGTAAGGTAGGCGTAGTTTCGCAAGACATGAATCTGGATTTTCCGTTGACCGTTCGTCAAAATCTAGTTTTTCATTGCCGCTATTTTGCCGTGCCGAAAGCCGTTGCCCAACGCAATATTGACGAATGGTTGGCATTGTTCGATTTAGGCGATGTCGCCAACGAACCGATTCATCGCTTATCGGGCGGCAACAAGCGCAAGGTCATGATCGCCCGAGCTTTCATCACCATGCCTGATCTGTTGATCCTGGACGAACCGACGACGGCATTGGACCCTATAGTCCGTGCCGAACTTTGGGATAAGATCAACGCTTTTGCCACCCGTGGCGGTACCGTACTACTTTCCACGCATCATTTCGAGGAAGCGGAAACGCTATGCGATCAGGTGGGCCTGATCCATGCCGGGATATTGCACATTGCCGATTCCACCAACAATCTGGAACACCGGTTACGGACATTGGTGGAAGCGAATAGTGACAACTTATCATCGACAGCCTGGGAGGCCGGTTCATGAGTGCTTTCATCGCCTTTTCTTTAAGAGCCTTCAGAGAGAGCATGCAAAGTTGGTCGCATGCCTTATTCCGACTGATATTTCTGCCGCTGGTTTATTTACTGGTGTTCGGTAAGGTGATGAACCCGCTGTTGGCGGGACCAGGTTACGCTGCGGTCGCGGTGCCGGGCATTGTGTCGATGCTGGTAATGAATGCGGCGCTCGGTACGGTTGGCGGCGTGTTGAACCGGGGTTATTATTTCCGCAGCATGGAAAGTTGGCTGCTGGCTCCGTTAAGTCTGAGTTGGTTGATGCTCGCATGGGTCGCCGGCGGCGTGTTGGCCGGAACCGCAGCCGGTCTGGTCGGCGCGCTACTTGCCTTTCTATTGCTGAATCTGACGCCACTAACCCGGATATTTCATCAGCCCCATGAAGCCGCCCCTCAGAGGCACTCGACGACCAGAAACGACTGATATTTTTTGGAGGTGAAGTTCAACGGGCTATTTTCAGGGTCGATTGCCGATTTTCAGGCACAGCTCCCCCTTACCCCGTTGTTTATAGCGTGCCGGGTACAGCACTTACCGAGCGCTAATCAGGGCACAGGCGCTGGCAGACAGATCGAAACAGGGACTGGAAGGGATAATGACTGCTCAGCAGCAGCCGAATACGGCGGGTATTGCGGATGACTACGGCGCCGATCTTAAACAGTTTCAGGCGAATGGTGGCACAGGTGGCCTGCGCCAGTTCGGTGTTGTTCAGGGCGATCCGGCGGATGGCCTCGATCAGCGTATAGGCCAGCGTCGACAGCAGCAGGCGGAACTGGTTCGGCCACCACAGACTGCAGCTGGTACGGTCGGCAAACAGATCCAGTTGTTGCTCTTTAATCCGGTTTTCCATCTCGCCTCGGGCACAATAGACTTGTTCGTAAAGCGTTTGCGCCTCGCCTGCCAGGTTGGTCACGACATAGCGCGGGTTGCTGCCTTGACTCATGTGTTCGGCTTTGAGGATGACTCGGCGCCGGCATCGCCAGGTGCCGGCTTTATAGTGCAAATCGGTGAACACGCGTTGTTTCTGTTGTGTTGCCTCATATTGTGTCCGGGCTTGCTCAATCCAGGGTTGACTCAAACGCTTCAAGCGCTGGTTTTTGGCCAAACCAACGATATAGCGGACGCCCTTCCGCTCGCACCAGTTCAGCATCCGATGCCGACAAAAGCCGCTATCGCCACGGAAGATAATCTGAACGTCCGGCCAGACCTGACGCAGGCGTTTGACCAGCAAGGCCAGGATCGCCCAGCTGTGCTTGGCCCCGTCAATATTGCTGGGGCGCAAATAGCTGACCAGGCACTGATTACCGCAAAAGACATACAAGGGCAGAAAACAGTAATTCCGGTAATAACCGTGGAAAAAACGCCCTTGCTGTTCACCGTGAACCGGATCATCGGTGGCGTCGAAATCCAGAATGAGGGACTTCGGCGGCGTCTTATAGGAGGCGATGAACTGCGCCAGTAGTTCCTCATGCATCCGCCACATCAAGCCTCGGTCCGCCCGCTGTTCGAACCGGCACAAGGTGGAGCGGCTACCCAATGCCTGATCCTTTTCCACGGCCGTCTGAAAGGCGATATCGTTTCGGAGTGTATCGTGATCGTTCAAATCCTCATAGCCGCAGGCCAGACCATAAACCCGTTGTCGCAGCAAGTCGACTACCGGATGCCGGATGCGCTCAGGATCCCTGGGATCGTGCATCTGTTCCGCAATCCGTTGGGTTAACTGGAGCTGTTGGTCAATGGTTCTTAACAACAGCACACCACCATCACTGGTGATGGCTCCGCCGCTGAATTGGGCTTGTATTTTGCGGCGTTTAAAGGCAGGAAAATCTATTTGAGCTGCGGTACAATTTGGCACGGGCAAATCCTTGTTCAAATTCAATCTAAGCAACTGAATTTTATCGAACTCTACGGGATTTGCCCGCTTTTTTTATGAAATATCCGGGCTAATGCCGTGGGCGGCTTTGCTCTGCCTGGTCTATGGTGCGACCGTCTTCGCCTTGCTTGGGGTAGTCTGTTATTGCCTGCCACAAACACCGGCCAAGGCTCAGGAAATCATGTCTTTTATCCTATTGCCGATGATGTATCTGGGCTGCACTTTCTTCAGTTACGATATGTTAGAAACACCGTGGAACGTTGCCGCTTTGTCGTTACCGACCACCTATCTTAGCGAAGCGTTGCGCGCAGCTTACGGCTCGGTACAACCTGCCCTTGGATTAAAGGCTATTGCCGGTGGCGGACTAGCGGCGTTGCTGCTACTGTTCGTTACAGCGTACTTTATTTTTATTCGCCGATTTCGGGATTTTCTATGGTAATTGTCTAATAGGAATGCGCATAAAATAACTTCCTCAAGTGCGCGGACGAATTTCAGATGTAGGTGCGGATTTATCCGCACAGTGCGAATACCCTGAAGGGCACAAGTACCTATAGGGCATAAATGAATTCGCACCTACAATTCCCTGATTTATTCCATGCCCATTACTAAGCCGTGATTAATCAACACATCACCGTTGTTGTCGCGTTTAACTTCAACCGGCAAAACCGCTTCCAGAGTAGTAAGAAAGCGCTCAAGATCGTTACTGTCGAAAACTCCGCCGAGCGTCAAATTGTTCAAGGACGAATCGGCAAGACGGATATGCACCGGATGATAACGCTCCAGTTCCCTGACCACTTCCGATAACGGCGTATTGCGGAAAATCAGCTTGCGGTTTCGCCAAACGGCAAAAGTTTGGATATCGGCGGCAACGGGTTCGGAAAGAATGGTGGCGGCATTATAAGTCATCATCTGCCCAGCCTCGGTTTGGCGTTGCTCGCCTGTTGCCGGTAAACTGAGATTAATCGCTCCATCCAATACCGAAATTCGGTTTGCCAAAGGGCCAATCGCGACATCGAAACGGGTGCCGATATCGCGCAGTTTTCCGCCTCCTGCCCATACCTCAAAAGGGCGCAGCTTGCCCGGAGCCACGCTGAACAAAGCTTCGCCGCGTACCAGTTCCAGCGACCGCCCTCGCCAAGTGTAATGAACGGCAAGTTCGGTATCGGAGTTGAGTTCAACCAGAGACCCGTCGGCCAGAGTTATTTGACGTAGTTCGCCTTTTGCAGTCTGAAACACGCTGTCGTCGACTAAAGGCCAGCCCTCCTTGACACCGAGGCCGACCGCGAGCAACACGCTGGCGGCACTAGCCAATAGCAAGGGGTGGTGTAACAATCGCAACCAGCCTGTTTTTTTACGCGCGACGGACAATTCAGCTTGTGGACAAGGCAAATCTCTCCACGCACGCTCTACTTGCTCATAGACACGACGGTGCGAAGAATCGGCGGCAAGCCACTGTTCAAACTTCCGGCGTTCGGAGATGGAGAACGTTCCGGACTGCTGGCGCACCAACCAGTCAATGGCTTGTTGGCGGATGGCGTTGGAATGCGGTTGTTTTATCATAAGCTGTTATTGTTATCCGATAAGTCAACATTATACTTAGGAACGTGAATTTTATAACTCCCGCAGCTGACTTTTCTTCCTGTCCCTGCAGTCGTTCGTGATCTTCGTGGTGAATAGGGATTTTTATGACGTTTTTCACTAATTCTTTCACAGCCTCGCACCCTACGACTGAATACTAATCTGGCAGCGGCCGCCGACTGGTTGTTTACGCCTTGCGCCCGGCTATCTGTCTGTGTGAAAATTAGTCTTTTTAAATCAACCGGGTATTTAGTATTTCATGAGCATTAAGTCGGACAAGTGGATACGCCGCATGGCGGAGCAGCACGGCATGATCGAGCCGTTTGAAAGCGGTCAGGTCAGAAATGCGGGGCAGGGGCGCGTCATTTCCTACGGCACATCCAGTTATGGCTATGATGTCCGGTGTTCTGATGAATTCAAGATCTTTACCAACATCAATTCGGCCATTGTCGATCCGAAGGACTTCGACTCGAACAGCTTCGTCGATGTGAAGTCCGATGTCTGCATCATTCCACCGAACTCGTTTGCGCTGGCTCGGACGGTCGAGTATTTCCGTATCCCGCGCGATGTCCTGACGATTTGCCTGGGCAAGTCGACCTATGCGCGCTGCGGCATTATCGTCAATGTCACGCCGCTGGAACCGGAATGGGAAGGGCATGTGACGCTGGAGTTTTCCAATACCACGCCGCTGCCCGCCAAAATCTACGCTAATGAAGGCGTCGCGCAGATGCTGTTTTTTGGCGGCGACGAAGTGTGCGAAACCTCTTACAAGGACAGGGGCGGCAAGTATCAGGGGCAGACTGGCGTGACGTTGCCGAAGACGTAAATTTGCAGGTTGGGGATCAGGTTATAGCCTGTGCCTGTCGACAGCTTAACTGGCCATGAAGAGCATGGCAGGCCGGGTTGCTAACCCGGCATTCGAGGCCGCCCATGCCGGGTTTCCGCTAAAGCTCCAATCCAGCCTACGCGATGCTTGTTTCCATGCAGGGGCTATGGCGCGTCTTTTCAGGTGAGTTGCGGACTTTGGAGGGATCTTCCGGCCTATACGCCTACTGAACTTTCAACGGCGCCGGTATCCTGGTCGGCGGCATTTGCACGAAAAAGCCTTTTTCCCTAAGGCTGGCGATGACTTTGCCGGCATCTTCACGGGCCAGCTTGCGTTCCGGTGTCAGTTCGATGTCCATGACAAAGGCCATTTTGCCGAAGCTGTTGAACAGCATTTCCGGCACTCTGGAAAAATCGTCTTTTTTATCGATGTACAGGTAAAGGTCTTCTTTTTTAAGGCTTTTATAAATGAAACAGTGCATGGCATTAAACGATAATCAATCGGGGCAGCTATTTTAACCATTTTTGTTTAGAATGGCTTATTCCTAATTTTCAATCGCACCGATGGCTAAAACTCCTTTCAATCCCGACACCTTTTTTAAACAGGCCTGTTATTTTGAAGCGTCGCTGATTTTGGTCGCGGTGTTCCTGGGCTGGATTGCCGGCATCAATCCTTTCGAGCATTTATCCTTTTCGGAAAGCGCCATCGGCTACGGCGTTTTGGGGACGGCGCCGTTGTTTGTCGCGCTTCTGGCGCTGGAGCAGATGCAGATAGATTCCCTGGCGCAAATCAGACGCTTGCTGGTTGAAACGCTGGGGCCCGGTTTGCAGCGTTATCACTGGGTCGATGTGTTCATGCTGGCGGCGATTGCGGGGGTATCCGAGGAGATTCTGTTCCGCGGCGTCATTCAACCCTGGATGGAGTCGTTATGGGGCATGGCAGTGGGGTTGATCGGCAGCAATATTCTTTTCGGGCTGGCGCATGCCGTGACGCCGCTTTATGCGCTGCTGGCGGCATCGGTGGGGCTTTATCTGGGCTGGTCTCTCGATTATGGCGGCGACAGGAACCTGTGGACGCCGATCATCATTCACGGGCTCTACGATTTTCTGGCTTTTATGGCGCTTATTCGAGCGTATAGGGCGCGTCAATAACCGGCGGGGCGGAATAAGGCGTCTCCAGCGGGACAGGCTGGCTGATCCAGTAGCCTTGCGCGTAATCGACGCCCAATTCCACGATTTTGTCATAAACCCTTTCGCTTTCGACAAATTCGGCGATCGTCTTCTTGCCCATCAGATGGCCGATCTCATTGATGGACTTGACCATGGCGAGATCGATTTCGTCGTTGCAGATATCCTGGACGAAGATG
This sequence comes from Methylobacter marinus A45, assembly GCF_000383855.1. Lineage (GTDB taxonomy): Bacteria > Pseudomonadota > Gammaproteobacteria > Methylococcales > Methylomonadaceae > Methylobacter > Methylobacter marinus. The sequence goes on along the minus strand of NZ_KB912877.1, from coordinate 1,447,247 downwards.
CCGTCAATCTTCAGATAATCGACCGGCAGGTTTTTCAGGTAAGCGAATGACGACAGGCCGCTGCCGAAGTCATCCAGCGCAAACCGACAGCCGCTTTCCTTTAATGTGGTAATAAACGTGGTCGCCATGTTCAGGTTGGAAATCGCCGCCGTTTCGGTGATTTCAAAACAGAACTTATGGGCCGGCAAGGCGTAATAATCCAGTTGCCGCGTGATGGTCGCCAGGATGCCCTCGCTACCGAGGGTGTGGCCGGACAGGTTGATCGTGCACAGCGATAACTGGTCCAGTTGCTGGGGGTTGTCCGCGAACCAGGCGAAGGTCTTGGCGATAATGTACTGATCGATTTTCGGCATCAGGCCATAGCGCTCGGCGGCTGGAATAAACGCGCCGGGGGGGATCAGGGTGTTGTTGTTTTCCTCTATCCTGACCAGGATCTCGTAATGCTCGCCTTCCTGTTCGTGAATGCTTTTGATGTGGTGTTTATAAATGCGGAAATGGTCTTTATCGAGGGCTTCGTTCAGCTTGGCGATCCAGTGCATCTGTCCGGAGCGCTGCAGGATTTCCTCGGCGTTTTTCTGGTACACGTAAACCCGGTTGCGGCCTGCGTCCTTGGCGGCGTAGCAGCAGGCATCGGCAATCATGAGCAGGTCGTTGAGCGAGTGGAATTCGTTGTCGATGGCGATCAGGCCGATACTGACGCCGATGCGAAAGCTCTGGCGCTCCCAGCTGAAGCGATAATTGGCGATGATTTCGCGCAAGGAGTTGGCCAGACGCTCGCCCTGCTCAATCGTGCAGTGTTCCATCAGGATGCCGAACTCGTCGCCGCCGAGCCTCGCCAGCGTGTCGCGCACCCTGACCTCGTGCTGCAGCAGGGTCGTCACCTGTTTGAGCAGTTCGTCGCCGGCGGTATGGCCGCAGGTGTCGTTGATGATTTTGAACTGGTCCAGGTCCAGATAGCAGAAGGCAAAGTCGCCTTCATCGTGATTTCTTGCTTTCAAGATACGGTTGAGCCTGACTTCGAATTCGCGGCGGTTTACCAGGCCCGTCAAGGGGTCGTGCGCGGCTTGATAGGCAAGCTCCTTGGACAGGCGCCGCGATGCCGTCACATCGCTGAATACGAGGACCACGCCCTGTATCTGGCGCTCCCGGTCATGAATCGGGGCGGCGGAATCCTGGATCGAATATTCTATGCCGTAGCGGTTGATCAGCAGCGTATCGTGGCTGATGAATTCGGTCTCATGGGTGGCCAGAACGCGAAACACCGGGTTGGGCAGCGGCTTTCGGGTGATGTCGTTATATATATTGAAGACCTCGTCAATGACGCGCCCCCGGGCTTCGGCTACGCGCCAGCCGGTCAGCTTTTCGGCAACCGGATTCAAAAATTCGATAATGCCGTTTTTAGAGGTGGTGATAACGGCGTCGCCTATGGACTTTAAGGTGATCAACGCGCGTTCTTTTTCCCGCCTTAGCTGCTCTTCCGCCTGCTGGCGCTCGCCGATTTCCTGGCGCAGTTCTGTCGTGCGCTCGGCAACCAGGTTTTCAAGCCGGTGGCGATGTTCATCCAGTTCCCGTTCAGCCGACTTGGCTTTTAACACATGATTGATGGTGATCGGGATTAACTTCAGGTACTGGCCGTTAAGATCCTTGGACAGATAATCGGAAGCCCCCATCTTGAGCGCCCTGACGGCAATATCCTCGGCGCCGCTGCCGGTCACGAAAATCACCGAGGTGGTGTCGGGAATAAAAGCGAACAGGTCGAAGGCCGTGCCGTCGCCCAGGGCGTGATCGGCCAGAATGACGTCATACTCGTTCTGTTGCAAGGCCTCGATGGCTTCCGCCACGGAGCCGGCAATGTCAAAGGCATAAGGCAAATGCTCATGCTTGACAAAGCGCTTGAAGCTCATCTGGTCGGTCAGGTCATCTTCGACTAATAATACTTTTATGTCCGGCATAAGACTTATTTCTTGATGGTCCAGTATGAGTTTAGCACTTGAATGGCATCGATGAATTGATCGTAATCGACTGGTTTCAGGATATAGCCGGAAATGCCGAGGGCGAAACCTTGATCGACATCCTGCTGTTCCATCGATGATGTCAGCATGATCACGGGGATGTTCTTAAAAGCGGGATGGCTTTTGAGTTGTTTCAGGCATTCATGCCCGTTCATCTTGGGCATGTTGATGTCCAAAAGGATCATGCAGGGCAGTTCGTCCTCGGAACTTTCCAGATACTGCAGCGCTTCCTCGCCGTTATTGACTGTGACCAGTTTATTGATCACGCCGAGTTTTTTCAGGCCGCGTTCCACGGTCATGATATCGACTTGATCATCCTCGACGAGCAAGATGGGTTGAATGCTATTCATATTTTTTTCTTCTTTTAGGTATGGTGAAAATAAAAGAGCTCCCTTTTCCTACTTCAGACTCAAGCCAGATTTTGCCGCCCCACGTCGTGACAATTTTCTCTATCAGGCTTAAACCGATACCTGTACTTTCGGACTGGTCTTTAGGTTTTAAAGTTTGAAATAACTGGAATATTTTTTCCTGGTATTTTTTATCGATGCCGGGGCCGTTATCGGTCACTGCAAACTGCCAGTAGTGGTTTTGCTCCATGCAGGTGACCGAGATGATGCCCTTCTCCTTATCGTTGTATTTGATGGCATTATCCAGTAAGTTCTGGAAAACCTGAAACAGTCTCAGTTTTTCTCCCTCGATGACGGGTAAGTCGGCCTGGATATGCACTTCTATGTGGGCGGGCGGCGCGATCAGACTGATCACGTCCGCCAGCAGCTGGTTGCAATCGATTTGTTCCTCGGGTTCCACGAAACGGCCGACCCGGGAGTATTGCAGGATGCCGTCGATCATTTCGTGCATGCGTTTGGCGCGGTCGCGCAGCAAGGCCATCTGTTCGCGGCCATTATCATCAAAGGCGTCGGCATAGTCCTCGCAAATCCAGCCCGATAGCTGGTTAATGGCGCGCAGCGGCGCTTTCAGATCATGGGACACGACATAGGCAAAATGCTTCAGCTCTTCATTGGCGCTGTTCAAGGAGGCGGTGCGCTCTGCAACGCGCAGTTCCAGTTCCTCATTCAGTAATTGTATTTGCGCCTGGCTGCGCTTCATTTCCTCGATCAGCAGGGTGTTTTCCAGCGCGATCGCCGCTTGCGCGGTTAACAGCCGGGTCAGTTCGATTTGCTCGCGCGTGAACGCGGAGGTGATCAGGTTGTTCTCCAGGAACAAGACGCCCAGGACCTGTTGCTGTTTCAACAACGGCACGCAAAGTACCGATTTAAGATGCTGGTGTTGCACTGTGCCGTCCGCTATAAAATCGCCGTCGCTGCCGGCGTTATCAAGCACCAGCATTTCAGCGGTACGGTACACGTAGTTGACGATGGCCAGGCTCAAGGTATCGGTGCTCAGATTCGGGTCGCCGCGCAGCTGTACGTCAACAAAGCCGTGCTTGATGCCTTTGGCCAATACGGCCAGGTCCTGCGGTTCGGCAATGAGCAGATAGCCGGTTTTGGCGCCGAGCCGTTCCATGATCGATTGCAGGATGGCGCTTAGCAGACCGTTCAGGTTCTGCTGTTGCGTGATGGTACGCGTCGCCAGCAGCAGGTAATTGACATCGAGCATCTGCGCCAGGGACGCATCGGCGGGGGTATTGTCATCGGTCTGCAGAGTGATGGAATAGTTTTCCGTCAGTTGCCTGACTTTGATCTCCGCGTCGCAGTCAAAATAATGGCCTGCCGCCCGGGTTAAATAGTAATTGGCGTAGTTATGCTGGCGGTCTATCAGTATCTGGCCCAGCCGTTCATTCAGGAAGCCTTCCAGCAGGGTGAAATGCTGTGATTTGCTCAGGTCGATCGCATCAAGACAGTGACGCCGCGTTTCGCTGAAATCGCCGCTGTGGTGTGCCTGTTCCATCCGCATAAAGGTCAGGTAGGGTTTTAAAATCGGCCCGAGCTCGGCCCAGGTTTGCACCTGCTCCAGGCAATAGTCTAACGTCTCTTGTTCTTCGTCCGGTATGGTCTTGTGCAGTCTGAGCCCATTGACATAGCGAAACACATACCACAGGCGATTGAGAATGTTATCGCTCAAACCGCGCAAATAGGGTTCCGCCTGATGCAGGTAGTCTGCCGCCTGCTCGTAATCGCCCAGATAATGGCTGCTGATGCCTTTCAGTGAGTAATAGCCGCCGATCGAGACGACGTGTTTATCGGTCGCCCATTTATTGAGTTTGTCCGCTATTTCCTGCTCGCTGCAAGGTGTCCGCTCCGTATTCATCATATCCGCCCAGCCGGCAAGGGCGCTTTCGGCCAGTCCCAGGGACAGGGATAGATTGAATCGGTTGGAAAAATGGATGCACTCCTCGGCCACATCAATGACTTGCCGCAAATGCGCGCCCTGATGAATTAAATGCCAGATATACGGGCCATAGGACAGGCCGGCGTTATATAAATCGCCGCAGTTTTTGCCCCGGTGAATATTTTTCTGGCACTGTTCAATAATATAAGCCGAATCGCTGCGGTTATGCATATTGGTCCATAGAATGCCGTTGATGCCTTTAGTTGCGCCAAATGTGTCGGGATAGCGGTGCGCCAGGGCCAGACCTAAGTCTTCATAGCGGAAGGACAGTTCATACTGGCCTTTGCGCTGCAGGTACAGGCCCACCATTGAAAAACCATAAATGACTGATTCATCAACGCCGCCGCCCAGACAGTTCTGTGTTGATTGAATAGCGGATAGATAAAGCTGCGGCACCATGCCCGCCAGATAGTAATCGGGAATCAGTTCACTGTAGATGCCGGTTTCAATTTGAGTGGCCCGGTCGCTGCTGGGTTCAATATCGAGTATTTTCTGCCAAATATCGGTATCGCCCGCATGGATCTGCTGGATAATCGTGGCCGCGCGCTCCAGCGACTGCTCATCATCATCGGGAATGGACCGGTTGAAATAGGCCAGGCCGCGATTGCCCAGGGCGATGGCCTGTTCAAACTTGCCCATTGAGGACAGACCGGTCGTTTGTTCGTATAAACAGTCGATGCGGTCGATATCGCTTTTTGAGTGATTGATCAGCGTGTTCAGGATTTGTTCCGATGCGGGCTGGTTGCCCAGGGCCATTTCCGTCCGGGCCAGGTATTTATGCAGGGAAAATAAAAACGCATAGTCTTTGTCCCAGCTGTCTTCAGGGTACAGGTTTTTGCTTTGATGGAAAAAATAGTTGGCGTTGTCCATCGCCAGCGCTTTCATGGCCGCGATGCCGGCGTAATAATTGAATTTCGCCTCTTCAAGACGGCTCTCCAGGCTTTGGCCGGGTTCCCTGCCGTTAGCCAGGTGTTCGACGATGGCGAACAGATTGGGCAGGGTTTCAAGGTCGGCGTGTTCGGGAATGGCGCTGATCAGCGCCGTGGCGATCTGCCCGTGTATGCGCCGTTTCTTGTCGGCATCAAGAAAGCTGGCGGCCGCGGCCTGAACCTGGTCGTGGAAAAACAGCAACTGGTCTTTTTCCCTGAGCAAAATGTTGCTGTTGAATGCCGGCGTCAAGGCATGATAAAGGGCCGGCAGCGTCATTGCCGTCGTCAGTGCCAGATCGGATGCCTCGAACCTGGCGCCGAGACTGGCGGCAATACTCAGCAACTCGCGGACAGGCTGGGGCAGCTTGGCGATTTTGTCCTTGAACAGGTCCAGTGCCGAATCGGGAATGGCGGTATGGCGCAATTGCTCGTCATCCCATGTCCATAAGCCGTTTTCGGTCAGGTGCAGATGCTTGTAGGTATGCAGCCAGCGCAGGCTTTCGTTGACGAACAGGGGGTTGCCGGCCGAGGTCTGGTAGATGATTTTCGATAAATCCTGGGTCCTGGACGGATAAGTGTTCAGGATATACGCGGTCATCTGGTTGACCTCGCTAAGCCCTAGCGCCTCCAGGCGGATTTCCTGCAGCGGGCGATGGGCCTGCTTGATTTTGTGGATCAGGCGCATCAGCCGGTGGCTGCTGTCGACCTCGTTTTGCCGGTAAGCGCCTAGCCAGAATAAATATGGATAGTCCATGGCATTGTCGAAAATACGCTCGAGTAAATCGAACGTGGCGCCGTCACACCACTGTAAGTCGTCAATAAACAGCGTTAACGGGTGTTCTTCCGAGATCAGGCTGGCGAGGAATTTTTCGGCCGTGTCATTAAACCGGTTGCGCGCTTCAATCGGCGGCAAGTTCGGCACTTCCGGCTGGGGCCCGATAATCAGATGCAATTCGGGAACCAGGTCGGTAATCAGGCGCCCGTTCTCGCCTAATTGCTCGCTGATGCGCCGGCGCCAGTAGGCGATACGTCCCCGGTCTTCGGTCAGGAAAGTTTTTATCAGATGACTGAAGGCCTGGATCAGCGTGCTGTAAGGAATATGTTTTTTGAACTGGTCGAACTTGCCGGAAGTGAAATAGCCGGCATGCGCGATAATCGGCAACTGCAGTTCCTGAATCAGCCGTGTTTTGCCGATGCCGGACAAGCCTGAAATCAGTGCCGAACGAAATACACCGGCACAGACCTTGCTGTATTCATCAAGCAATTGTTTTTTTTGCTCTTCACGCCCGACCATTAACGACGGAATCGTAATGCGGTTGCTGAAATCCTTTTGCTTCAGGATGAAACTGTTGATGTCCCGGTTTTGCTGTAGCCCACGTAAACAATATTTCAGATCCACGTTTAGGCCGGCCGCTGTCTGATAACGTTTTTCGGGGGCTTTTTCCAAAAGCAGCGCAATGATTTTGCCGATGACTTTAGGTATGTCCGGGTTTATTTCATTAATCAGTGCCGGAGTTTCGGCAATATGGGAGTGAATGATGGCGATCGGATCGTCAAACAAAAAAGGCGGTTTGCCAGCCAGGCATTCAAAGAATATGGTGCCCAGCGAATACAAGTCGGTCGTATAATTGACCGAATGCTTGATGCGGCCGGTTTGTTCCGGCGATAAATAAGGCAGCGTTTGTAGGCGGAAATGCTCTTCGTAAATGAAATGGCTAAGCTGATTGATATCCAGCACCCGGATGTCATCGATAATCTGGACGGCCAGCGTTTCCGGGTCGATCAGTATGTTCGTGGGCTTTATGCTCTTATGGATATGCCCGGCTTTGTGGATGTCTTCCAGTTGCTCGGCAATGGCGATGATGATCTTGATCGTTGTCAGCAGATCGGGTGCCCTATGGCTTTCCAGCCAGCGACTTAGCGGTTGGGCTTCGATATAGGGCTGTATTAGGCACAACGAGTCGACCGAGGGATGATAGACCTCGGGAATAATGCTGCGAGGTAGTTCCAGTTCGCTGAGTTGGTTAATCTGCTGGCGTATATAGGAGACGGCATCCTCGCTGCAAAATTGCGGCTTGATTTTCTTAAGGGCCAGTAGATTGTCCTGATCATTTAAGTCATGCGCTTGATAGACATCGGCATGCATGCTTTCGCCCAGTTTATTCAAGATTTTAAAATTTAATAATGTTTTCATTGCAGTGGGCTTAAACGAAAGTACATGGATGGACTATAGCATTCTTTACAGGAATGTAAGTTGATATCGCATGGAAATGTCAGTCTAAGTAACAGATTTTGCTATCATAAGCGCTATTTACGCATCTAACCGGGAAATAAAATGCTGGGCCAAGTTGAACGCGAACAATTGAAATCCGATCTTATCCTGCCCTGGATAATCGTCATCATGATGCTGGTCATGCTGGCGGCGGCCATTATGGCCTGCCATATCGCCGGGGGGCAGTTGCAGCAGCATCTGCCTCATGATCAGCGGGAATTGATCAGAACGATTTTATATGCCGTCGCCATTGTCACTTTTCCGTTGACCAATCTGATCCGGCATATTCAACTACGCCTGAACCAAACCATGCCCGGCGACAAGTCGGCCAAAAACCGTTATCTACTGACCGTTACGGTTTCGGCGGCATTGATTGAAAGCGTGGGGATTTTCGGTTTTGTCATGTTTATTTTGGGTGATGATTTCAATACGCTGTATATATTTACTGGCCTGTCGGCGTTGGGGCTGTTCTTATACCGGCCGAAACCGGATGAATACTACGACATCGTAGAGGCAAGAAACGCACAAAAACAGGAATAATCTAGTAGTTGATGCAGACGGCGGCTTCAATGAAATAATTCAGGGTCGGGGCGTTACTGCTGAAAAAAACGAGGAGAACATAATGATAACAATCTGCTATTTTGTTCCTGTGAACCGATTTGCCAGGCATTAGTTCCCTGTGGCGCTGACAAAATGCCTGACGCCCGTGGTTTCGGCGCAGAGGGATTGGAAGAAAGAAGAGAGTTGGGGATAGCCTTCGCGGCGTTAATTGCCCGGCATATAAAGGGGTTGGCGGAATAGGGCGACCGGTCGGTCGCCCTGTCGACAGTCAGGTATTATGATTTGACTTCTTCATAGTTGCGCTGAAAATTATGGCCGTAAAAGATTTCAAACATCTCTTTCTGCAGTTTTTCCTGAATCTCGGCTTTTTGATCGACTGACAAATTGCTTTCCTTTTCGAACAGGTAATTTTCCAGTTCGGTTTCCTTCAGCATCATCTTGGTATGGAAGATATTCTCCTGATAGACGTTCACATCTATCATCTGATAGCTTTCCAATGTGTCTTTGGCGATATAGTTCTGGATCGAGGTGATGTTGTGGTCGATATAGTGCTTTTTGCCGGAAATATCGCGTGTAAAGCCACGCACTTTATAATCCATGATGACAATGTCGGACTCGAAGCTGTGGATCAGGTAATTGAGCGCTTTCAGCGGCGAGATCTGGCCGCAGGTCGACACGTCAATATCGGCGCGAAACGTGCTGATGCCGTTGTCCGGGTGACTTTCGGGATAGGTATGTACGGTAATATGGCTTTTATCCAGATGCGCCAGTACAGTGTCCGGCAATGGCCCCGGCGACTGACTGTTCATGCTGGGCGGCGGCGGCGCATCGCCTTCCGAAATCAGCATGGTCACACTGGCGCCTTGCGGTTCATAGTCCTGATGGGCAATATTAAGGATTTGCGCACCGATGATTTCGGCCACGTCTTTAAGAATTTGTGTCAGTCTATCGGCATTATAGGCTTCATCAATATACTCAATGTAAGCCTGCTGCTGCTCGGCGGGCGCATAGCAGACATCGTATATATTGAAACTTAGCGACTTCGTTAAATTGTTAAAGCCTTGTAATTGCAACTTTTTCAAAATAGTTAAACCTCGATAACTTCAAAATCATGGGTGATCTCCACCTCTGCCTTGCCCAGCATAATCGATGCCGAACAATATTTTTCCGCGGACAGCTTGATTGCCCGCTCGACCGTTGACGGCTTTAAGCCTCGGCCTTTGACGATAAAATGCATGTGAATCTTGCTGAACACGCTGGGTATGGCATCAACCCGTTCTGCGGAAATTTCCGCGATGCAATCGACGATGTCGTTTTTGCCTTTTTGCAAAATCTGAACCACATCAAATGAGGAACAGCCTCCGACTCCCAATAAAATCATTTCCATGGGTCGTATGCCCATATTGCGCCCGCCGTGGTCGGGCGGACCATCCATCACCACGGCATGGCCACTGCCGGATTCGCCGACGAACATCGCGCCGTCCACCCATTTGACTGTTGCTTGCATTTTTTTCCCCGGTTAAAAATGTGGCATAGGGTAGCATATTATGTGCGATTGACAGAGTTTCAATGTTGATTTTTTCGTTAAAATCCTGCACTGTTATTAAAGACATACATACAACATGGACATTGGATGAGTTTTTAATATGACACTTATTTCCCAAGAAGACTCCAGTAAAAAGGCATTGGAGCAGTTTTTAAACCTTTGCCACAAAAAAAAGTATCAGACCAAGGCCACTATAATCAGGCCTGGTGATGCCGGAGACCGGCTATATTATATCGTGGAGGGATCGGTCAGTGTCTGCGTGGAAGATGACGATGGACGTGAACTGATTCTGGCTTACCTTAACAAAAACGAATTCATAGGAGAGATTGGTGTTTTTAAAGGAGTAGAAACGAGAAAAGTTACTATTAAAACGCGCAGCGAGTGCCGACTGGCCGAAATAGGCTATGACCGTTTCCGGCAGGCGTTAAAAAAAGAATTACTCGAGTATGCGCCTGAGTTACTTTTCATGTTGGGCGAGCAATTATCAGGCCGATTGCTCACGGCCAATCGTAAGTTTTGCGATTTGGCCTTCATGGATGTGGAAGGGCGAATTGCCCGAACCTTGTTGGATCTTTGCAAGGAACCCGATGCCATCACGCATCCGGATGGCATGCAGTTGCATATCACTCGCCAGGAAATCAGCCGCATTGTCGGGTGTTCGAGAGAAATGGCCGGGCGCGTGTTAAAAGAACTGGAAGATAAGGGGCTGATCAGTGCTCATGGCAAGACGATCGTCGTGTTTGGTACGCGTTAACCCCGAGTCAACGTAGAGGCGACAGGCCAGGTTGCCTCTAGTGTGAGTTAGGAACGGGAATGAAATAAGGCCCGCGATTGAGGCAGGCTTTCTGTCCATGCAGTCGTCGGCAACTGCTCCTGCGTTGCTCTACCTCCTGCATCCATGCAGTCGTGCTCACGCCCTTTACCTACATCCCCGTAGGCAACGCCGAAGGGGGACGGAAAGACAAGCCGGTTGCGGGTGCTAAAATTCACGTTCCTTAGTAATGGCTATGGAATAAATCAGGGAATTGTAGGTGCGAATTCATTCGCACTGTGCGGATAAGTCCGCACCTACACCGGAAATTCATCCGCGCACTTGAGGAAGTTATTTTGTGCGCGTTCCTTAGTTGCCGGCCATGGACGCGGCAATGCCTTTAAGCCAGGCTCCAGCGACCGGCTCTTCCGCCTGCCCCATGGCATTTGCAAAGGTAAAAGGCACGGAAACCAGTTTCATGCCCTTATTAATCTGTATGGCAAAATGCAAATGCGGGCCGGAAGTAAAGCCGGTGTTGCCGGAATAACCGAGCAATTGGCCGGCTATTACCTTCAAGCCAGGGTAAACCCGGGCTTTATCCTCTTCCAAATGGGCGTAAATCGCCATCGAGCCGTCGTCGTGCAAGATTCTGATGCTATTGGCTTTTGAGCTATAGGCTTCGTTAGGACCGCCTTTGTAAAAGTCATTGATGACTTCCATGACCATTCCCGATTTAGCTGCATAAACAGGTGTGCCTATCGGCATGACAATGTCCACCGCATATTTGTTCTGCTCATCGGTATGACTGAAATTGCCTTCGAAAGCCTGGGATATTTGAAACGAGGCACCCGGAGCAATCGGTGGCAAATAGCTTTCCATGGCCGTATATTCAGTTATAGGGGAGCCGATGGCGTAACGGTATTGAAGGGTAAAGCGCCAGGCTTCATTTTCATTAATTCCGCCTACTTCGAAAAGTGTCTCTGATTCCCCCGGTGCAATCACAAACCGCTGGGGAAGTTCCGGTAGTGCGCGGGCGTTTTCCTGTTCGGAAAAGCTGACTTCGACTTCCACGGGGCCCGCATAATCGTTGCGGATATAAAATTTTGGCTGCTTTTCGTCGGATTTCAAGAGCCAGACGCGTTGCTTGCTTGCCACTTTCATCTGCCTGACAGTTACCGGTTGCCCGGTTTTCGGCGGCTGGTCGGTAAAATGCCAGATGCCTTGCGCATCTTGAAATTTATAGAGTTTCTTACCCGTGGCAGTAAATGAAATTAACGTCAGCAGTATAAAAATTAATGTTGAAGGTTTCATATGTTACTCCAGGCCAAAATCAATCGACCTGCTCGTAAGCATTATATATGCTTCTTTTAAGGTCGAAACTGAAGTTTTGTAATTCAAATATAGTCTCAGCGCCTGGTAATCTTTCCGGCCTTATAAATTGTTAAGGAGTTTAGATAATACATGCTTTTTACTTGTCTATTTATATATCGGTTTGTGCCAGGAGTATAGAGAATGTGAAAGTATTCAATTTAAAGGGTTTAACCATGACGGACACGAATGCCATCAAGGGTGGAGGCGCTGGAATTGCGGCTGAAACAGCAATCGAGAGTGTTGGACTTAAGTTTCTGATTAGCTTGATTTTCTTCTTCGTGACTTTCGTGATCTTTGTGGTGAACAAGAATTTTCAGAGCGTTTTCATTAATTCTTTCAAAGTTTCTATAGTGTTAACCCTAACTAAGCAGTATTACTAATTATATTGATGATAGGTTTGAGTTATGATCCTTAAAAAACACCAAGTCTGAATTAAATTGAGACTAGTGTAAGCTTAATACAGGCAAGGGTAATCTGATAATCAGGTTATTTTTTGCATGGGCATGTCGATTTTATTTTCATAGTCACCAGAAGGATCTCCGGCAAATCGTTTACTCGGATCATAGTGAATTCAGAGTCTTACGGGAGACGGAGATTTACGTATTTCATTTTTGCGTTGTTATTTGAAACTTATCAATAAATAATCAAAGGCTTATTTGTCTTTTTCCATAGGCTGCCGAGCTTAAGCTAGTGAAGTGGCTTAATGAAAAGTGAGATTAAATATGAATGCAAATCTTCAAATTTTATTTATCAGTACGGACCACTATTATCGGGGATTATTGAAAGGTTATTGTCATGCGCAGCACTATACTTTTCTTGAGCTGACGGATGATAAGAAAATCACTAAAGCGGTTTTTAAAACCCATTTGGATCTGATTATCCTGGATATGCGTTGGGCGGTGGTTTCATTGAAGAAAGACGATTGGCAAGCATTGCAGGAAATGATCATTAATCATCGTATACCGGTATGTGCACTACGTAATAAGGAATACAGTTCCGCACTGAAAGACAAACCAGATTCATGGATAGATACTTTCTTTGATGAGCCGCTTATTATTGAACAGCTTGACGGATATCTTCGGAAGAAATTCAATCAGCATGCCCATGTGCAAAACGAAAGACGAATGCAGGAAAGGCGCTCTGTGGCGGACCGGAGAGCGTTCCATCGCGATAAAAGTAGTGCATCACGGCAGCCGTTAGATGCGGTGCAATATGAAACGCTGACGAAAAGCGGAAATGGTGAATATGGGGTCGTCGGTCCTTTTCAGATTGATCGGCGTTTCAAAACTGTTTCGTTGCACGGTAAAAATATCGATCTTACTCGTAAGGAATTTGAATTGTTCGAGTTGCTGTCCAGGGATGTTGATCGCGTGCTGATGGCCGAAGAGATTATTCAGCATCTCTGGCCGGGAAATAACCGCGCAACCAAATCCGATCTTTATCAATACATGCACTTGCTACGGAAAAAGATCGAAGAAGATCCCGATAACCCGCAGTGGATTTTGACTGTTAAGGGTTTCGGGTACAGGCTGGATGCCCGGGGAGGTTCTGAAGGAAAAGACCCGGAAGAGAACTATACCGATCTAGGCCCATGGCGTTCCATTGTGCCCGCGGCGCAGTAGAAAATTTCCGTCAAGGCGTGACTAACATACAATAGTGGCCCGTGATCAAGCTTTGGGACTGCGCGAGGGACCGGTTGGATCTGTCAGGGCCTAATTAATTAACTTGCGTTCTTGCAAGGTTTGAATAGGCATAAAAATACTTTATCCCAGGCAAGCCGGGGTACAGGATTAACATAACCGCGCACCGAGGAGATAAAGAAAATCGTCTGAATTCTTGAAGCAAAAAATCATTTTTATTACAGCCTCGTTTTTTCAGGTTGCAATAGCTATTGATATCGGTAATTTACGCATTCTGTAATGCCGATAATAATGGGGTCATGAAGGGGAAGAATAATTTTTGTTAGCCGCATAGTTCTGGAGTTAGCTGTTGTTGGCCGGTTTTTAAATATTCCGGGTTGATTTGTTCGATCGGGCAATGGTCCCTTAAATCATTATTTAAGAACTAACCCGAATGCTGAAAATGCCTTTGGATTGCTTAATGTCATTTAAATAAATACTGTCAGCTATGGGTATTCAAATTGCGCGGTATTTCTAGGATATTAGGATATTTCATTGGTAACCAGTTCGTATTTCCCGGAAAGGCAATAACTTATATATTGGCTTATTTTAAGTATTATTTTAGAGCAGTTCTATGGAAATTTAAGAGGTCTTGCTTGACACTATTAGTCGAGATAGCTGGTGGTTTAGCCGTTTTTATAACATGCGGAACCTACAGCTCATCCAAATTCATCAGAAAAATCTGATGGTCTTCTATCTAAAATATGGAGTCAAAGACATGAACCAATTCAAGAAAAAAATCTTAGCAGCAGGTATTCTGTTGGCTTTGGGGTCGGTTACGAGTGCATGGGCACAGCCTACTAACGAGATAGATGGTGATGAAAATACTATAACCTCAACATCAACCATAGATAACTCAGACAACAGTACGAACGATAACTCAAACAGCAGTACAAACAGCAGCAATAATACAGACGACAATTCGAACAACAGCACAAACAGCAGCAATAATACAGACGACAATTCGAACAACAGCACAAACAGCAGCAATAATACTGATGACAATTCGAACAGCAGCGTAAACAGCAGCAATAATACAGCCGACAATTCGAACAGCAGCACAAACGATAGCAATAACAGTACCGCCTCAGTTGGATCAGGAAACGGCTCTGCAGCCGCCAATGGCGGTGATGCTACTGCTGACTATAAGGTTAACGAATCAACCTTGGCCGGTACCGTTACAGGCACAGGCACCGCTCCTAACTGGTCCGGTGAAGATACTGCCACTTACACCGCCAGCAATAACATCACTGATGCGTTCAATGGCACCGCCGGTATTAACCAAATGGTACAAAACACTGGATCTGGTGCTCTGGTTCAGCAACAAGTTTCTTTTCAAGGCAACGTAAACGTCAACCAATAAACAAGCTATATAAGCTGAACGTTTAGCTTTAGTTGATGAAGTTTGCCGGTGAGCGAATGAGAGCTCGCCGGCTTTTACAGGTGCTGTAAATAACAAGTCTATATAACGGAATGGAGGATATTATGGATACGATTGTAAAGGCGGGTTTATTGACTCTCCTTGTCGCCCTGGCGCCAATCCGGGGGGCTACTGCTGATTCAACCGATGAGCAGAGTGATATGGCTTTTTTACAGGCTGACGCCGTATTACTTGAAGAGCTGGAAAATGAGCGAGGCCGTGAGGGCGTGGATTTCACGGCGCTTAATAACATGAACGTGCGGGCCACATTAAGCGGCAATGACGTCAATAATAGCGTTACGGGCTTCAATGTTATAAATTCAGGCGCATTTTCTGATTCAAGCGGCTTCAATTCAGTTATTCAAAATTCAGGTAACAATGTTGTGATTCAGGATGCGACTATCGTGAATGTGACAATCATGCCTTAAGAAGTTTATAGGACAGGACGCGGTATGAAACGATTGATCGTTACAGGCGTTTTTTTTATCTTGCCCGCATTCAGTAGTCATGCAGGCGCTATCGATTTTAACGGGATCGCGGGAGGCGGGAATTTCAGTATTCCTGTGACCAGTTTCGCTGAACGCCGATTCAAGACCGTCTACAGGCAACAATATGATTTTAGTTGCGGCTCGGCAACTTTAGCGAGTCTGTTGACCTATCATTACGGCGATGCCGTCGATGAACAAAGCGTATTTGTCGACATGTATCAAAATGGCGATCAACAGCTGATACAGAAAAAGGGATTTTCGTTATTGGATATGAAGTTTTATCTGGAGAGGCGAGGCTATCAGGCTAATGGATACAAAATCAACCTGGACCAGTTGAGTGACGCCAATGCCCCGGCTATTACCATTATCGATCATAAGGGCTATTTGCATTTTGTGATTATAAAAGGGCTCAATGATCGGGAAGTTCTGGTCGGCGACCCGGCTGTGGGCTTGAAAACGATACCCCGGGACGAGTTTCAGGAAATGTGGGGCAACCGAATTCTTTTTTTAATTAAGAATCAACCAAACAGAACGGCACGTTTTCAGGACAAGGAGGAGTGGGCGCTTCGGGCGAAGTCGCCGTCAGATACTGTAGTCGATCGATCCAGTTTAGGCGAATTCAATTTATTGCGGCCTGGACCTTGGGATTTTTAACGATTTGATTGAGGTTATCAAGATGAAAGACTATCGATTCAAGCCGTGCCGAAAATTTTCCAACATTATATTTTGGCTAATGGCAGGTTTTACTTGTCAGGCTTTGGCGGCTGATTTGCCGGCTGAGGCCGACAGGTCCTTCAGCAATTGGGAGAGTGCTCCCGATACCGACTTGGCGCAATTGCGCGGCGGTTTTGTTTTGCCGAATGGGATAACCATTGATTTCAGTCTGGAGAAGGCGATTTATTTGAATGGTGAGCAAACTTTCACCTCTGTTTTTCAATTGCCTAATAACGCTGCGCTTTTTCAGAACGGCTCACAAAACCTGGCGTCTACTTGGGTTGGTAACGCATTGAATTCCGTGATCCAGAACAACCTGGACAATCAGGCTATTAAGACCCTTACCACGATTAATATTGATTTGGGGGGCTTGAAAAACTTGAATCGGGATATTAATGCCAACACTTTTCGCGATCTTGTCGTGCCTTCCTTTCA
Organism: Methylobacter marinus A45; assembly: GCF_000383855.1. GTDB lineage: Bacteria > Pseudomonadota > Gammaproteobacteria > Methylococcales > Methylomonadaceae > Methylobacter > Methylobacter marinus. The sequence continues at coordinate 1,430,720 of NZ_KB912877.1, read as the reverse complement.
ATAACCGTATCACATTGCAGTGAATCAATTTAGCGCATCAATATAATGGCTTGAAACTTTCATATTGATTGTGAGGCCATCCCACGCACATTGGAAAATTCCCAATGCAATCAATTAAATCCAATTATCTCATACGGGTAAGTAATTTTACTTAAGTAAAACTGCTAATTGCCCGGTAATCGGTAAAAGAATATAAAAAAAGAAAATAAATTAACAATAACTATTCGTTGCCGGATTTCACGATGTACTTAATATTCTATATACCCATATTAAGCCAGATAGTTGAAAGGGGGATCAATTCCAGTCGTAGTTCATTCAAGCAGTACTTTCTATTTTAATTGCCGATCGCAACTTCATTCTTTTTGAAGTGGTTAGTAGTTTATTAAATCAGGGAAAGGCTGTTGTTTACTCTTATCAGTTATAAAATGGAAGTGAAATAAATGAAGTTAGCCAAAATTGGGAGTGTCAGATTTTCTCTCCTGGGGATTCTTAACGGATTTATTTTTAGCGTATTTGCGGTGTTTTATAGTGAGGGGTTTGCCGAAACCATCGCGCAAGGGGACGATTCCATTGAACAATACCGAAAGCTGTTTATCGAGCAGCAAAAAGAATTCGAGAAGCAGCGGCGAATCATTGCTGAACAGGGCAAGCAACTCCAGATATTAAAAGCGCGCCTTGATTCGTTATCAAACCAGGCGGACGGGAGTAAGCCGGCGCCCGTCAAAAAGGCGTCCAAGCCTCCAGTAGTGGCGACAGCCGCGAAACCAGCTAACCGGACAAAGTCGTCCAGCCCCCTTCCATCCAAGCCTGTTGGCCAGGCGCCCCCGGAAAAAAAAGAAAAACCAAAGCCGCCGGAGCTGCCCCGTTTAAGTGAGACTGTGGGCGGCGTATTAACCAGAAAGGGCAAACTCGTTATCGAGCCGGCGCTGGAATACGCGTATACCGATAATGACCGGGTATTTCTCGATGCTTTCACATTCCTTCCTGCCATTGCTATTGGCCTTATCGATCTTCGGCAAATTAAAAGACACAGCTTTATCGGCAGTCTGGGCGCCCGGTATGGCGCAACGGATCTGCTTGAGCTGGAATTTAAAATCCCCTATGTCTACCGGGAAGACATTCAGCGCTCACGGCCTGTGAGCATTGGCGCGGGCATTGATGAAACATTCAATGCCAACGGCTATGACATAGGTGATCTGGAGTTCGCGGCACGTTATCAGCTGACTGACGGAAACGGGGGATGGCCGATTCTCATCGGCAATTTAGTGGCTACGGTGCCGACAGGGAAAAGCCCGTTCGACGTAGAGTATGAGCTTGCCCAAGGCGTGCCGGGCGCGCAATTTCCAACGGAATTGCCGACCGGGGCCGGGTATTTCAGCCTGCAGCCAAGTATTACGGCACTGTATCCAACCGATCCGGCCGTTTTTTTCGGTAATCTTAGCTACAGTTACAATGCCGAAACGACCGAGAGTATTGGCGATGTTGATCCTGGGGATACGTTAGGTTGGAGCTTTGGCCTCGGTTTTGGAATTAACGAGCGTTCATCGTTTAGCCTGGGGTACTCGCACAAGCATGTCTTTAATTCCAAAATTAATGACGTGCGTCTGGAAGGCAGCGAATTGGATATCGGCCAGCTGCTGGTGGGGTATTCGTTTAAATATTCGCCAAAAACGACTTTCAATTTATCGCTCGGCATAGGTACCACGGATGATGCGCAAGACGTTAAACTTAATTTCAGGATGCCGATGACTTTTGATTTTCTCTCGCCCGGTTCATAATCCGTCCGTTCCCATAAGCAGTGCAAGTTATGCCTCATACCGTCCCTCGGTATAACATTTACTGATCGATTTTCACCACGCTTCGGACAAATACATCTTCTGCATCCGTTCATGTATTGGTTATCATGTGGTTTTCCAGGTCTGTGTGTCGATCATGTCTTTTATCAATAATCTCGCAACTGAATTTGCCTCATTACCCGAATCGCTAAAAACCAGCGTATCGTCATCCCTGGCGGCATGGTGGGAACGGCTCTCGGAGTCGGATCTGACTTTTCAGGCAACGCCGGAATTCACCTCTTCGCTGGTCAAAGTCTGGGGCTCGAGCTGTTTCGTTGCGGAAAGCTGTATGCGCCGGCCTGAAATAATCGTCGATCTGGTGAATTCGGGGGACCTGTTCCTAAGTTACGACGAGACGGGTTATCTTAACCGCTTGGCAAAGCTGTCGATCGATTCCGAAGCCTCGCTGATGATTGAATTGCGTCGTTTTCGTCGACGGGAAATGGTCAGGATTGCCTGGCGCGATTTGGCCGGATGGGCGGATTTGAACGAAACGCTGCATGAATTGTCACTATTAGCCGATGCGTGCATTCAATATGCGCTGGATTTTCTTTATCGGAAAGCCTGTGAACTGCGCGGCACGCCTGTGCTGGCTGATGGCAGCCCGCAGCAATTGATTGTGTTGGGCATGGGCAAGCTGGGCGCTTACGAGCTGAATTATTCATCCGATATCGACCTGATTTTTGCCTATGCCGAAGACGGCGTTTTAAATGACCGAAAACAGACCACCTATGGCGAATTCTTTACCCGCCTGTGTCGGAGCCTGATCAAGGTGCTCGATGAGACTACTCCTGACGGCTTCGTGTTCAGGACGGATATCCGACTCAGGCCGTATGGCGACAGCGGCCCTGTCATTATGAATTTCGATGGCATGGAAATCTATTACCAGACCCAGGCCCGGGAATGGGAGCGATACGCCATGATCAAGGTCCGTCAGGTTGCGGGCGACTTTAACGCCGGCGCGCAACTGATGGCCATGCTGAAGCCGTTCGTGTACCGGCGATATCTCGATTACGGCGCTTTCGAGGAACTGCGCTCGTTAAAGTTGCAGATTATGCAGGAACTGAAGCGCAAGGACCGCATGGAGAATATCAAGCTCGGTCCGGGCGGTATACGCGAAATCGAATTCATCGGCCAGGCCTTTCAGCTGATTCGCGGCGGCAACGAGCACACGCTGCAAAAGCGCGGCATCCTGGCTATTCTGCAGCGGCTCGGCGAGTTGAATCTGCTGACAAACAAAGATGCCGAAGAATTAACTGCGTCTTACCGCTTCCTGCGCCGGGTGGAAAACCATATTCAACAATACCAGGACCGGCAAACGCATGATTTGCCGACCGATCCGGCCGTGCGGGATGTTCTGGCCTATTCTCTGGACTATCCCGACTGGGCCACTTTTAAAGCCGATCTGGACCAGGTCAGAACCCAGGTGCACAATGTTTTTGATCAGGTTTTCTCACTGTCGAAAAAGGATGATGTCAACAGACGCGGTCAGAAGATCTGGAACTGTACGGCAGATGATGAAGAACTGGCTGATAATCTTAGAGAGTATGGTATCGACCAGGCCGATGAGATACTGGCCGTCATCAAGGCGTTTAAAAATTCGCTGGCTGTCAGAAGATTGACCGCCAAGGGCGCCGGCGTCCTCGACCGCCTGATGCCGCAATTGATAGAAGCCATGCCGCGGGTCGATAACCCCGATGAAACCCTAAAGCGCATCCTCAAGTTATTTGAAGCGGTTGCCGGCAGAAACGTTTATCTGGCGTTGCTGGCCGAAAATCCGGGCGCGCTGGCCCAATTGATCCGCCTGTCGTCGGCCAGTCCCTGGATCAGCGATTATCTGGCGATGTATCCAATTCTGTTCGATGAACTGCTCGATACGCGCTCGCTGTTTGAACCGCTGAAAAAAGCCGATCTTGATGCGCAATTGAAGATTTTGCTGGCGCAAATAGAGATTCAGGACCTGGAACAACTGATGATTGTGTTGCGGCAATTCAAGCAGTTGAATGTGCTCAGGGTTGCGTCAGCCGATATCATGGGCGCCATTCCGTTGATGGTGGTCAGCGATTACCTGACCTATATTGCCGAATGCATCGTCGAGCATGTCGTCGAGCGCGCATGGCTGATGCTGACTGAAAAACACGGTTTTCCGCCCGGCAGCGATAATAAAGCCATCGGTTTTGCCGTGCTCGGTTTTGGCAAGCTGGGCGGTATCGAGCTGGGTTACGGTTCCGACCTGGATATGGTGTTTTTGTATGACTGCGAAGACGGCAATGCCTTGACCGACGGTCCGAAGCCGATTCCAAGCATGCAGTTTTACGGACGCCTGGGGCTGAAAGTCCGGCACATACTCGATACCAAGCTATTATCCGGCGTGCTTTATGATGTCGATATGCGCCTGCGGCCCAGCGGTAATTCGGGGCTTCTGGTCAGCCATATCAACGCTTACGAGGACTATTTAAGAAACCAGGCCTGGACCTGGGAACATCAGGCGCTGGTCCGGGGGCGTTTCATCGCCGGCGATCCGGCGCTCAAGGAACACTATGAAGCCATCCGGCGCCGGATCTTGAGCCTGCCGCGCGACACCGAACGGTTGAAAAAGGAAGTCCGGGAAATGCGCGAAAAGATGCGCGCCGCATTGGTTTCGGCCGCGGCGGACAAGTTTGACCTAAAACAAAGCAAAGGCGGTATTGCGGATATTGAGTTTATAGTACAATTCGGCGTTTTAGATCAGGCGTCGAAAAACGTCGCATTGACTACCTATACGGACAATATCAGGCTGCTGGACGGCTTGCAGGCGCAAGGCTTTATGTCTAAAGACCAGGCGGAAACGCTTAAAGCCGTGTACTGCGCCTATCGTGATTATGGTCATAAACTGGTTTTACAAGGCGATCGTGCCGTTATCGATGAAACTGAAATTGCCGGGATGAAGGCTCGGGTCGAACAACTATGGCACGATTTTATGGAATAAAAATCAAGCAATTATAAACACACACTAATGTTGGAGAACAAACAATGACGATGGACGATAGAGACGGCGTTATTTGGCTGGATGGGCAATGGGTTGAATGGCGGGAAGCTAAAGTCCATGTATTGACGCATACCTTGCATTACGGCCTGGGTGTCTTCGAAGGCCTGAGAGCCTATAAGACGGAAAAAGGCACGGCGATATTCAGAATGGCGGAGCACACGGATCGCTTGTTCCGCTCGGCGCATGTCATGAACATGAAAATGCCTTATAGCAAGGAAGAGCTTAATCAGGCGCATCGCGATGCGGTCGCCAAAAATAACCTGGACAGCGCTTACATCCGCAGCATGTGCTTCTACGGCTCGGAAGGCATGGGGCTGCGAGCCGATAACCTGAAAGTTCACGTCATGGTCGCGGCCTGGTCATGGGGCGCTTATCTGGGGGCCGACAGCATTGAAAACGGCATCCGCATCCGCACCTCTTCCTATACCAAAAACCATATCAACAGCACCATGTGCAAGGCCAAGGCCAACGGCAACTATATCAACTCCATCCTGGCATTACAGGAAGCGTTGGCCAGCGGCTATGACGAAGCGCTGCTGCTGGACCACGAGGGCTATGCGGCCGAAGGCAGTGCCGAAAACCTGTTCATCGTGCGCAACGGCAAGATCTACACGCCGGAAACCACTTCGGCGCTGGAAGGCATTACCCGCGATACGATTATCACGATCGCCAGGGAGCAAGGCCTGGAACTGATCGAAAAACGCATTACCCGCGATGAGATCTATGTCGCCGACGAGGCGTTCTTTACCGGTTCGGCCGCCGAAGTCACGCCGATCAGGGAGCTGGATGGAAGAATCATCGGCAGCGGCAGCCGCGGTCCGGTGACAGAGAAACTGCAGTCTCTGTATTTCGACTACGTGCATGGCCGCCGGGACGATCACGCCGACTGGTTGACTAACGTTGCCTGACAGTAAAGCCGCGAAGATTCTGGTCGTCGGCCCGTCCTGGGTCGGCGACATGGTCATGGCGCAAAGCCTGTTCATCACGCTGAAACAGGCTGAGCCAGAGTGCCGGATCGATGTGCTGGCGCCGGCATGGACTTTTTCCCTGCTGGAACGCATGCCGGAAGTGGCCTCGGCTATCGCCATGCCGTTGACGCACGGCCAGTTCGGCTTGATGGATCGTATCAGGCTGGGCCGGCAGTTGCGCTCGGCAGGCTACAATCAGGCCATTCTGCTGCCTAATTCCTGGAAGTCGGCCTTAACGCCTTTTTTTGCCGATATCCCCGTGCGTACCGGTTACGTCGGCGAATGCCGCTGGGGCTTGCTCAACGACGCCCGCAAATTGGATAAAAAACGGCTGACCATGACCGTGCAGCGCTTTGTGGCGCTGGGCCTGCCGAAAACGGCGTCCTTGCCGCCCGATTATCCGGTGCCGCGCATCGTGATTGACGCGGACAGGCAGCGGCAGGTGATCGAACAATTCAACCTGACGCCGTCGGAAAAAATCCTGGCCTTGTGCCCCGGCGCCGAATACGGGCCTGCCAAGCGCTGGCCGGCCGGCTATTATGCAGAGGTGGCAAGGCAAAAAATCGCGCAGGGCTGGCAGGTCTGGCTGTTCGGCTCCGACAAGGACAAGGACGCCGCGGAAAGCATCAACCAAGAAACCGGGCGGCAGTGCATCGATTTCAGTGGCCGCACGTCACTGGCCGAAGCGGTCGATTTGCTGTCGCTAGCCAACACCGTCGTGACCAATGACTCGGGCTTGATGCATGTGGCCGCCGCGCTGGACAGGAAAACCGTGGCAGTATACGGTTCCTCGGACCCCGGCTTTACGCCACCGCTTAATCAACAAGCCCGAGTCCTGTCATTGAATCTTGATTGCGCGCCCTGTTTCAAGCGCGAGTGCCCGCAGGGGCATACGCGCTGCCTGACTGAAATCCGGCCCGGCCAGGTACTCGACCTGATAACCGCGGACTGAGCAGGCCGGTTGTGAGAATTGCCATTGTCAAACTGTCCGCCCTGGGTGATATCGTGCATGCCATGGCGGCGCTGCAATTCATCAAGGCCGCTCTGCCCGATAGTCGCATAGACTGGATCGTGGAGGAGCGCTTTGCCGGCGTGTTGCACGACAATCCCGATATCGATAACATCTTGACGGTTAATCTTAAGTCGTTAAAAATCAATAAGATGGCTTTTTTTAAGCAGTTCAAAACAATTCGCGGTTATACTGGCAACCATTATGATCTGGTGATTGATGCGCAGGGTCTGATCAAATCGGCGGTTACGGCCAGGCTGCTGGGTAAACACGTTGCCGGTTTCGATGCCGACTCGATCAGGGAAAAAGCCGCTTCCTGGTTTTATGATGTTAAAGTGGCTTGCGCTTACGATGCCAATACCATCGACCGGAATGCCACGGTGCTGTCGGAACCTTTAGACATCCGCATCAGCAGGGAGCAAATTCTCGGGAAAAAGCCGTTTTTGTTTTACCGTCATGAAGATCAAGGCCTCTATGATTATTTGCGGCAGGATCGGCGCAATATTGTGCTGGTCATCGGTTCTACCTGGGAAAGCCGGAACTATCCGGCCGACAAATTTGTAAAAATTGCCGAAGCGATGCAGCAAAACTGTCTGGTCGTCTGGGGCAATGAGCAGGAGAAAAGCACCGCCGATGCGATGGCCGCGCAGACGTGCCATATCCGTGTCATGCCGAAACTGGATCTGAACAGTCTAAAGGCCCTGATTGCCAGGGCCGACCTGCTGATCGGCAACGACACGGGGCCGACGCATATGGCCTGGGCCCTGAACAGACCATCCATCACGATTTTCGGTCCGACGCCGGTCAGTCGCGTGTATCAGACCGATATCAACAAAGTGGTTAAATCGGCGTCAATCGTTAATCCCTATAAATTGAACAAACAGGATTATTCGATCAGGGAGATCGGCGAACATGAAATTATCGACAAGGCCCGCGCTTTATTGGGCCTGTGAGTAAAACTAAGGAAACGACAGTTTAAACGCAACACCAGGGGTTGAAAGCCGGGGCCCGGTTGGTTTATAAGAAAACCTGCCGGTGAGCCGGATTTATTTAACAGCAAGGCTATATGCTCGCAAGCACAGGCGAGACAGAATCATATGACAGAGCAAGCAAGCGCATACCAGGATTTACTGAAATCGCTACAGGCCAAGGATAAACTGTCGGCCGCGGAATTGAACAAAGTAGAGCGCATAAAGAAAACGGCCGTCTCGGAAAACCTGCCGCAACTGCTGGTCAAGCTGGGCTTGTGTTCCGAACTCGATGTGGCCGATGCGTTTGTCGAATCGGGAGAGTTTGAGAAGGTGACGGCTGATCAGTATCCGCTGGAGATGCAATTGCCGGAAAGCGTCTCCCTGCGGTTTTTAAAGCAGCACCATGTCATCGGCATCGATAATAATGATGATGCCATCACGGTCACGATGATGGACCCTGAAGACCAGTTTGTGATCGATGCCCTGAAGCTGGCGACCGGCAAAGCGATCATCCCCAAAGTCGGATTGCTGTCGGAAATCGATGCGGCGCTGGAAATCCAGTACGGCGAAGGCCGCTCGCAGATGGACAGGATCGTCGATGACCTCAAGTTCGATGACGCGGCAGAGGAAGACCTAGAGCATTTGAAAGACCTGGCCAGTGAAGCGCCGGTCATCAAAATGGTCAACCTGATCATGCAGCGCGCCATCGAGATGCGCGCGTCGGATATCCATATCGAGCCGTTCGAGCAGACCCTGAAAGTCAGGCTGCGTATTGATGGCGTACTGCAGGATATCAATGCGCCGCCCGTTAAATCGACGGCCGCCGTTATTTCACGTATCAAGATCATGGCGAAGCTGAACATCGCCGAACGCCGCCTGCCGCAGGATGGCCGCATCAAGGTGCAAATGCTCGGCAAGGAGCTGGACCTGCGCGTGTCGACCATTCCGACGATGTACGGTGAAAGTGTCGTGATCCGGTTGCTCGATAAGGAAAGTACTGTATTCGATTTCGAGTCACTGGGCTTTTCCGGCAATCACTTGTATCAGTTTGTCGACGTGTTGGCGCAGCCGCACGGCATCATCCTGATTACCGGTCCAACCGGCAGCGGCAAATCGACCTCGCTGTATGCGGCTCTGAAGCTGCTGAATACCTCCGAGCGCAAGATCATTACGGTCGAAGACCCGGTGGAATATCAGCTGGAAGGCATCAACCAGATTCAGGCCAAGCCGCAGATCGGCTTGACTTTCGCTTCAGCGTTGCGTTCCATCGTCCGGCAGGACCCCGATGTCATCATGATCGGCGAGATGCGTGACCTGGAGACGGCGAAAATCGCCGTGCAGTCGGCGCTGACCGGGCATTTGGTATTGTCGACCCTGCATACCAACGATGCCGCCGGCGGTATCACGCGTTTGCTGGATATGGGATTGGAGGAATATCTGCTCACGTCCACCGTCAACGGCATATTGGCGCAACGACTGGTCAGAAAGCTGTGCCCCGAATGTAAGGAGTCTTACGTTGCATCGCCCCTTGTTGTCGAAGACAGGCATTTGCGCCGTTTCGTGCCTGAAGGCGATGTCGTCTTGTACAAGCCGGTCGGTTGCCCGGCCTGCGGCGGGCTGGGTTATCGTGGGCGTCTGGCCATTATCGAATTCCTGCCGATGACCGATCCGATCCGGAAGCTGATCATGGCGCACGAGGAGGCCGGCGCCATTCAGAAGCTGGCTATCGAACAAGGCATGACCACCATGAGCGATGACGGTCTGCGCAAGGCCATAGAAGGCATCACGACCCTGGAGGAAGTGATGCGCGTAACCGCGGAAAGCTGACATGGCGTTATTTTCCTACAAGGCGATCAACAGCCTCGGCGAGACCGAGGAAGGCGTTCGCGACGCCGTCGACGAGCCGCTTCTGATTGCGGCGCTGCAAGCGGAAGGCTACATACCGATTCGCGTGGCGCCGGCCAGCGCCAGATCGTTCCTTGGATTCAGGCTGGGCGCCAGGCAGTCGCATCTGTCGCAAAAAGAGGTCGGCTTATTGACCGGTGAGCTGGCGACCTTGCTGGAATCCGGCTTGCCGCTGGACCGGTCTCTGTCGGTATTGATGGACTTGACGGCAGACAACGAGCGCCTGAGCAGGCTGATCGGACGGGTTCTGGAGCAAGTCAAAGGCGGTTCTTCCCTGGCCGATGCGCTGGAGAAACAGGCCGGCGTGTTTACCAAGTTCTATATCAACATGATCCGCGCCGGCGAGGCGGGCGGCAGCCTGGGCGAAGTATTGACGCGGCTGTCGGAGTATCTGGAGCGCTCTCGCGAACTGAAGGATACGATCAGCACCGCGTTGATCTACCCGGTGATATTGCTGGTGATGTCGTTGGCCTCCTTGTTCGTGATGCTGACATTCGTCGTCCCGCAATTTACCGAGATGTTCGAAAGCGCCGGCAAGGCCTTGCCGGTGCCGACCCAGATCGTCGTCGGTTTGGCGGAATGGCTGCAAAGCTACTGGTGGACGCTGGCGCTCATTGCCGTCTTTGTGTACGGTTATGCAAATTATCAGTTGGCCAATCCGGTGACTAAAAAGGTCTGGGACCGGCGCTTTTTGTCCATGCCGCTGTTCGGCAGCATCATCCTGAACAAGGAAACCGCCAACATCAGCCGTACCCTGGGAACTTTGCTGGGCAACGGTGTTTCAATATTGACTGCTCTGGCTATAGCACGTGAAACCGTCGATAACCTGGCATTGGCTGAGGTATGCGCCGACGCCGAGGAACAGTTAAAGCAGGGCAGGAACATGTCGGATGCTTTACTGGAAAAGGGCGTATTGCCCAAAATGGCCATGCAGATGATAAAAATGGGCGAGGAAACGGGGCGCCTGGAAGAAATGCTCCTGCGCGTGGCGACTATTTATGATAAACAGCTTAGGGTAGCGATACAGCGCATGCTGGCACTGCTTGAGCCGGCTTTAATCATTACCCTGGGGGTCATGATCGCGGGTATTATCGTGTCGATTTTGCTGGCTATTTTAAGCGTTAATGATTTAGCTTTTTAATAAGGAAAACCTTCTACAATGAAATCATACAGAAACCGTGCACAAACTGGCTTTACCTTGCTTGAACTGCTGGTCGTGCTGGGCATTATCGCCCTGCTGGCCGGCATAGTCGGGCCACAGGTCATGAAACATATGGGCGAATCCAAAACCAAAGCGGCCCGCGTTCAGGTTGAGGATCTGGCCGCGGCGCTGGATATGTATAAACTGGATTTGGGTGTTTATCCGACTACCGAGCAGGGATTGAAAGCACTGATCGAATCGCCGGACAGCGCAAAACGCTGGAATGGCCCTTATCTGCGCAAATCCAAAATGCCATTGGACCCCTGGCAGCAGGAATACCATTATGTATCTCCGGGCGAACACGGCAAATTTGACCTGTTCACGCTAGGCGCGGACGGTAAGGAAGGCGGCGAAGGCGAAGACCAGGATATCGTCAGCTGGGAATGATGCATCAGTTCCGATGCTCAGGGGGCAAGGAAAAAACAGCCGATGGCCTGCGTCGTGCCCCTTGCGCCTTGTCCTTGAGCAGCGGGTTTACGCTGCTTGAGCTGGTGGTTGTGCTTTTTATCGTGGTTCTCGGCTTTTCAATGATCGCGTTTAATCTGTCGGCGGGGCGGGAGTCGGCAGAGTTGCGGGCCGCGGCAAGGGATATCGTATCGGCATTGCGCTATGCGAGAGGACAAGCCTTGCTTTCCCATCAACAGACCACCGTGACTCTTGACCTTGGCGAAAACAGTTACTGGGTCAGCAGCCGGGATAAGGTATACGGTCTTCCTGATTCTATTGATATCACGCTGGTTACGGCACAAGACGAGTTGACCGGCGATGGCCAGGGCAATATCCGTTTTTTTGCCGATGGTTCGTCGACAGGCGGAAGAGTGACGCTGGAGCAGGGCAATTTTGCCTGGCGCATCGATATCAATTGGCTGACTGGCCAGATCGACCTGGACGATACCGGTGACGGCGATCATGAATAAACAGCAGGGATTTTCGCTACTGGAAATACTGATTGCGTTTTCGATAATGGCGCTGTCGCTGGGCATTCTGCTGAAGATATTTTCCGGCGGCGTCAATACGGCGTCCGTGGCCGAAGAATACACGACCGCCGTGCAGATTGCCGAGTCGCTTCTGGTTCAAACAGGCGTGGAAACACCGTTGCAGCAGGGCGAGATGTCGGGCGTGGAAAATGATAGGTTTTATTGGCTGGTTTCGGTCAGCCCGTACACGTCGATGATGGAAGATTTCGATCCGGCATTGTCAACGACGGCGCTTTTCCAGGTTAAGGTCATGGTAACTTGGGGCGATGACCGCGCGAACGACCGGCAGGTCGAATTAACCACCTTAAGACTCGTCAATAAAGCGCTATGAGGGGCTGTTTGCAACATATCGGTTGTTATCGCCATTCGCCTCGTGACTTGGCGCGCGGCTTTACCCTGATCGAAGTGCTCATCGCGATGACTTTGTTAAGCATCATGGTTGTGCTGCTGTTTGGCAGCCTGAAAATCTGCGCCCAAAGCTGGGAGCGGGGCGAAAAGAAAATCGCCGAAGTCAATGAAACGGCCGTCGTCTATAATTTTTTTCAACAGCATTTATCGGCGGCCAAGCCGTTGCTGAATGACTTTACGGAAGAAGAGAGTAAGCTATCCTTTCAGGGTGATGCGCAGTCCCTGCAATTTGTTTCCGCGTTTCCCGCCAGTGCCGGTCGTGCCGGCATGCAGCTGTTTTCGCTCGGACTCCGGGATGAGGAGCCGAGGGCCGGCCGTGTCGACGGGGCGGAAATAAATGTGACGTTGACGCCATTTTTCCCCATTACCGAAGGCGAGGCGTGGAATGAAGAGGAGGCCGTCCTGATAGATCATGTAAGCCATTTCGCCTTGTCTTATTTTGGTCCGGACCAGGAAACCGGCGAAGGTCGGTGGCAGGACGAATGGCTTAACCGGGATATCCTGCCGCGCCTGATAAAAGTTCAGATCGAGCGAGAAGAGGAAAATTTCTGGCCGGACATGGTCATCGAGCTTAAAGCGGCCGGAGATGCGGGCATCATTACGACAGAGACCGGGCAGGACTTGGAGACGACGGAATGATACGGGGCAGGACTCAGACAAGACAAAAAGGTTTTGCTCTGGTGCTTGTGTTGTGGATATTGAGCCTATTGACTATCATGGCCGGCAGCTTTGCGCTGACCATGCGCCGGGAAGCCTCCGTTATTGACGGTATAAAAAGCAATGCGCAGGCCATGGCCGTGGCGGAGTCCGGGATTGCCCTGGCGGAAATGATGATGCTGGTTCCCGATGAGACCAGGCGCTGGCCGGCGGACGGCAGCATTTACCAAATAGATTATGCCAATGCCAGGGTACGCGTCCGGCTTCTGTCCGAGACCGGGAAAATCGACCTTAACAAGGCCGATGAAGCATTGCTGCAGGCGCTGATCAGTCAGGCGCCCGTTGATGAAGGGCTGCGGACCGGGCTCGTCAATGCCATACTTGACTGGCGCGATGAGGATGATCTGGTGCGCATGGATGGGGCGGAGAAAGCCGAGTATCAGAATGCCGGATTAAGTTATCGGCCTCGAAACAAGGCATTTCAGTCCATCGAGGAGTTGCAACTGGTGCTGGGCATGAATGAGCGCATTTATAACTGGCTGCAGGATTTAATCACCGTTTATTCGGGGCAGTCGACGGTCAATCTGCAACTGGCGTCTTTAGAAGTATTGCAGGTGATGCCGGACATGGACGAGGCGGTGAAGGAAGAGTATCTGCAAGCGAGGCGGGAGCGAGCAATCAGCGCCTTAACGCCGGAGTCGCCTCTTAATGAGACAAATCGCCCCGCGGCTCCTGCCGGAGAAAGCGGCGCGGTGACCATAATCTCCGAAGCGCTGCTGGACGACGGCTCAACCGCTATGATAAATGCAATAATAAAAAAAGCGGATGCCGGCCAGCAATTCCCTGGCCAACAGTCCTCACCTTTTCAGATTTTGAAATGGCAGCGCAATTATGCAAGCAATATCTCATTATTTAATGATGAAATGAGCGAATTATTAGTAACAGAATATGCTGAATCTCAATTCGACAATTGATCTGGATTTCAAGAAGTTTTTCCGCTGGTGGGCGCGGGAGCTCGACTTCCTGGTGCCGGAAAAAATCAAGCGGCTCGTTCACGAAAAGCAGGGCGTTATTCTGATCCGGCCAGATAACAACCATCTGGAAATGACTTATATCCTCAACGGAAAGGTGGAGCCAATAGCAACGCTGGAACGGAATGAATCAGACATAGCCGATGTTAAGGCACTGTTGGCCAAGGATGAACGGTTTGCCAAGACGGATGTCGTCCTCAGATTGACCCGGGAGCAGGCCATCCAAAAAACGCTGGTTCTGCCGCTGGCCGCAAGAGAGAATCTGGCTCAGGTCGTCTCGTATGAGTTGGACCGATATACCCCATTCAAGCCTGAACAGGTTTATTTCGCCGTCAAGCCGCTGACGGACCCTCATGAGCCCGGGCAAATGAATGTCATGCTGGTGCTGACTCCCCGGGAAGTGCTTGAGGCGCTCTATACGGATATAAAAGCGCTGGGTCTGTCGCCGAAATTCGCCGATTACGAGGATGCGCCCAACGATCTCGAGCAAAACTATGATTATTACAATCTGCTGCCGGACCGGTTCAGGGAAAAAATCGATAAAAACGCCGCCTTGTTTCATTCGGCGCTGATAGTTTCGGTGTTCGCGTTGCTGCTGGCCGTAATCGCCTTGCCGGTCTGGTTCGAGTATCAAGCGGTCGATGCCTTGAACGAGCAACTCGACGGCATAGAAAAAGAGGCGCGGAAAATTGATGCCCTGCAGTCGGAAATCGATGCGCTGGTGGAAGAGTCGCGCCGGCTGGTCGATGTGAAAAGCTCAGCGCCATCGGTTGTCATCATGCTGAATGCATTAAGTTCCTTAATCAAGGATGATACCTGGCTGACGTATGCCCAGTATTCGGACGGCCACCTGCAGATACAGGGGGAGTCGCCGTCCGCATCCGCCTTGATTGCCGTTCTGGAAGCATCCCCATTATTTGACAATGTCCGGTTCGTATCGCCGGTTACGCAAGATCGAATCAGCGGGCTTGAGCGATTCCAGATTACCGTCGATGTGAATAAGGCAGGAGGCATCAGTGCCGGTCTATAACAAAATGCAGCGCTGGATCGCGATAGGCCTGCTGGTGGCTGTTATAGTGATTTTCAGCATGGTCGTTATTGCGCCTATTGTCAGCAAGGGCATGGAGCTGCATGACACGAAAGAAACACTGGTTTTCAAGCTCCAGAAATATGAGCGGATTCTGGCCAGGAAGGCTGCCGTCACCGAGGGCATGGATAAAATAAAAGCCCAGCATCTGTCTCAAGGCTATTTCAATACCCAGGGGACCGGCGCCCTGGCGTCCGCGGATGTGCAGGAGTTTATTAAAAAAGCGATTGTCGATGCAGGCGGGCAGTTGACCAGTACGCAGGCGCTTCCGGTCAGCAATAAAGACGGCTTCAGCCGCATCATGGTCAAAGTCCGGATGACCGGCAATATTGAAGTGTTGCGCGCGGTATTGTACAAAATGGAAACATCAGTGCCGCTGATCATTGTTGATCAGATCGATATAAGGCCGATGCGCGGTATAAGAAACAGAAAAACCCGCCAGATTGAACCGAGTAATGATCTGAATGTGAATTTTCAGGCCGTTAGTTTCATGAGAATACCACCAGGATGAATGTTAAATTAATCAAATTATTGGCCTCGGTTTGCATCGTTTTATTGTTGATTATTACCGCCGAGTGGTTATATGCGAAGCACGCAAGAAAACAATTGCAGAAAGCGATCACCGCCGTTGAAATCCAACCCTATAAAGTAGATGAATTGCCAAGCCTGGAGCTGACAAAACAGCCGGAAGAAAAGTATGTCGACCTGGTCACCCGGCCATTATTCATAAAAGGCCGCAAGCCAATGGAGACCGTCGATATCACGGAAGATACCGCGGCCGGGGGGAGCGAGACATTTGACTGGCAATTGAACGGGGTTTACACGAAAGGGAAGCAATTATTTGCTTTATTCAGCAGAGCTAAAATATCAGCTACGGAGAAAAATTATTTTAAAATAGCTGAAGGCGATGATATCGACGGCTGGACGCTGGCCGAGATTCACAAAGACAGAGCGCTAATCAAGCAGGGAAGTCATCAGAAAGAACTTATGTTAAGAAAGCCGAAATTGAAAGAATTACCCAAGCAAAAACGCGTGCCCAATGCATCCACTTCCAAAGCCAAGGCAGATACGTCAGGAAATAGCGATAATGAATAACCTAAGAAAAATAACAACAGCTTCCTGTGCTGTCATTTTAGGGTTAACGCTGTCAAGTTGCGAGCTTTTAGGTCCGCAGTTAGCCACTAAACGAGCTCTGCCAACAGTACCTCCAGAGCAACCGGACGAGCAGTCCGATGTCGTCTTTAAAGAATTGCAAAACAAGCCGCATGCGGCAGAAAAAGAGCGGCCAGAGGCGGAACTCTATCCCGGAACAGACCGGTTTGTAGCGGGCGCGGCAACGCGGCCAAGCAGAGGCAAGGCGCGAGGCGAAGGTGCGTACAGCCTGAATTTTGATGAGGCCGACTTAGGTGAAGTCGCAAAAGTGATCCTGAGTGACATACTCGGGCAAAATTATGTGCTGAGCCCCAAGGTGGCCGGCAAGGTGACGCTGCAGACCACCCAAGCCTTGACGAAAGAAGAATTACTGCCGACCCTGGAAATGCTATTGCGCATGAACAATGCGGCGCTGGTCAAGGATGGCCGGGTATATCATATCGAGCCCGCGGCGGATGCATTATACAGCACCGACTTTTCAAGAACAGGCGCTGCCGGTTATCAGGTGAAAGTTATACCGATCAGAAATGTCGCCGTTCAAGACCTCGCCGAGGTGATGAAACCGCTGGTACAGGAGAAAACCATCCTGCAAGTCGATGGCATGCGCAATCTGTTGGTCGTTTCCGGTACGGCCGACGAACTGGCGCGCATCATGGATATGGTCGCGACTTTCGATATCGATCTTCTGAAAGGCCGTTCATTCGGTATTTTTCCATTAGTGCATGCCGAGCCGGCACAAGTGATCGAAGAACTGGAAGCCGTGTTTAATAAGAACGGCAAGGAAGAGAATAGCTTTTTCCGGTTTCTGGAGATCGAACGGCTGAATGCTATCCTGGCCATTACGCATCAGGCTACCTACCTGAGAGATATTGAAAGCTGGGTAATCCGGTTGGACCGGTCGAATACGGCCACCGGCGGCGGCGTCAATGTTTACCGGGCCCAGCATGTCGATGCCGTGGAATTGGCGGCGACGCTGAGTGAAATTTTTACCGGCACCGCAACAAGAAGAGATAAACCCGCAAAGGTTGCGCCGGGGCGGCAGGCCGCTGAAATCAGTAATAGGCAGGAAACGGCCAGGCCGACTGCTAATAACAGATCTTCGGAGGGCGGCAATGTCGCCAATGTGGGTCGTGATGTCAGAATTATTGCCGATGAAATCAATAATTCGGTCGTCATCGTGGCAACGCCGCAGGAATATGAAGCGATCCGCACCGTTATCAATCAGCTCGATGTCATGCCGCTGCAGGTGTTGATCGATGCAACGATCGTCTCGGTTTCCCTGACCGATGACTTAAAATACGGCATTCAATGGTTTTTTAGCCATAACAATGGCGGCGAGAACAATATTAGCGGAGGCGGACAAACTCTAAGCGCATCGAATATTGCCTTAGGAGCGGTCACAGGCGGATTTGGCTATTCGTTTCTCAGTAATTCAGGTGATATCAGGGCCGTATTAAGTGCGGAAGCCCAAAAGGACAATCTCAATGTGATTTCGTCGCCGTCATTGATGGTTCTGAATAATCAGGAAGCCTCGATACAGGTCGGCGATGAAATTCCGTTAAGAACGTCTCAGTCATCCGCTATTCCCACGTCAGGTACTGCCGTCGATGTCGATACACTTCTGCAAACCAGTTCCATTCAACAGCGCAAAACAGGCGTTAAATTGAAGGTCAAGCCCAGGGTCAATGCCAGCGGCCTTGTGATTATGGATATCGAGCAAAGTGTTGAAACGCCAAGACAAACTCAAGACAGTAGTATCGATTCGCCTACGATACAAACCAAGGAAATCACCAGTAATGTGGCTGTGCACAGCGGAGAGACGGTTGTGCTGGGCGGCTTGATCGACGAAAACGATACCTATAATAAAACAGGTGTTCCTTTTTTACATGAGTTGCCCTTAATAGGGCCTTTATTCGGCAGCACCACGAAAAATAAACTTAAGACAGAGCTGGTCGTGCTGATTACGCCGCGCGTCGTCAAAAGCAAGCAGGATGGCCGGTTGATCACTGATGAATTCAGACGCAAATTAACCGGTATTTACATGGATAGTACGGTAGATGCCTCAGAGGTAGAGTAGCGGCCCGCCGTCCATGGCAACGCGGCTTAAACCGAATAATGTGTGATAATAGGCGAAACAGCAAAAATACCTCAGCTAATGGGTAAACATGTCAACAAAATACATAGAAAAAATATTACGCGCCAAAGTTTATGATGTCGCCATAGAAACGCCTTTGGATTTTGCCTCCTCATTATCGGAGCGCCTGAGCAATAACGTCTATTTGAAACGCGAAGACATGCAGCCGGTGTTTTCGTTTAAGCTGCGTGGCGCCTATAACAAAATGTCCATGCTAAATGAGCAGGAAAGAACGCACGGCGTAATTGCCGCCTCTGCCGGCAACCATGCCCAAGGCGTTGCCTTGTCGGCAAAAAGACTGGGTGTCAAGGCCTTGATCGTAATGCCGAAAACCACGCCCGAAATTAAAGTGCAATCGGTAAAGGCCTGGGGCGCCAAGACGGTGCTGTTCGGCGATTCCTATGATGAGGCTTATACACATGCCAGGGAACTGGCCGAGCAAAAGGACATGGTTTTTATCCATCCCTATGACGATCCCGATGTCATCGCCGGACAGGGCACAGTGGCCATGGAAATTCTCCGGCAGCAGACCGACGATCTGGATGCGATCTTTGTGCCGGTCGGTGGCGGCGGTTTGATTGCCGGTGTCGCGGCCTATGTCAAATTCGTTCGCCCCGAGATCAAGATCATTGGTGTTGAGCCCGACGATTCCGACTGCCTGAATCGGGCCTTGAAAGCAAAGCGCCGGGTCGCCATTAAACAGGTGGGATTGTTTGCCGATGGCGTCGCGGTCAAGCAGATCGGGGAGGAGCCTTTCCGTCTGGCGCTGAATTATGTCGATGAAGTCATTACCGTCAATACCGATGAAATCTGCGCGGCGATCAAGGATATTTTCGATGATACGCGCTCGGTTGCCGAGCCGGCCGGTGCATTAGGCATTGCCGGCGTGAAGAAATATGTCGAACGCGAGCAGATAACAGGTAAAACGCTGGTCGCCATCGACAGCGGCGCCAATATGAATTTCGACCGGCTGCGCTATGTGGCGGAGCGCGCCCAGGTCGGCGAGCACCGTGAAATCCTGCTGGCTGTCAGCATCCCTGAAACACCTGGCAGTTTTTTGCGCTTCTGCAGCATGCTCGGCGGGCGCAGCATTACCGAATTCAATTACCGTTATTTTGATCCCCAGCTGGCTCAGGTTTTTGTCGGTATTTCCAGTAGCGGTCTGGAGTCGGATCGGGCCGATTTAATCATGGCGCTGCGGGAGCAGGGCTTTCCGGTCACCGACATGACCACTAATGACCTGGCTAAGGAGCATGTGCGTTATATGGTGGGAGGCCATGCGCCGCGAGAATTGAATGAAGTTATTTACAGCTTGCAGTTTCCGGAAAGGCCCGGCGCGTTATTAAACTTTCTGACGGCATTGGGCGGGCGCTGGAATATCAGCCTGTTTCATTACCGCAATCATGGGGCGGCATTCGGTAAAGTGCTGATGGGCGTGCAGATGCCCAAGGAGGAGCGCAAAGCGTTTCAGCAATGTCTGGAGACGCAGGGTTTTGCCTACCAGGAGGAAACCGAAAATCCGGCTTATTGCCTGTTTTCAGGCGGCAGCGAAATAAAAAATAAGCGCTCTACTGATCGCGTTATCGAGGTCTAGAAGGAAGCGGCGGCTAACTCGCCGTCCTTTGACAATCGCGTTAATCATTCCAGCGACAGGATAAAGTCCCATTGCTGTTTGGAAACCGGCATAATCGATAAGCGATTGCCGCGTCTTACCAGTGCGAGATCGGCCAGTTCTTCCTTTTGTTTTAATTCTTGCAGGGTAATAGTGCGGGACAGTGTTTTGACATGCCTAACGTCAACCATAAACCAGCGTGGCTGGTTCGGATCGCTTTTAGGGTCGAAATGTTTGTCGTCGGGATCGAAGGCGGTAAAGTCCGGATAGCCTTCGCGGACCACTTCCATCGTGCCGACGATGCCGGGTACATCACAATTGGAGTGGTAGAAGAAAACCCGATCGCCGAGTTTCATCTCATCACGCATCATATTTCTGGCCTGATAATTACGCACGCCGTCCCAGTGCTCGGTCCGGTCCGGTTTGTTGTACAGGTCATCGATGCCGAACGCATCCGGTTCGGATTTCATTAGCCAATAGTTCATGGGGATTTTTTTAAGGAAGGGGCACCTCCCACCTGCGCCGTAATGCACTTTCGTCCTTGAACCGAAGGTTCAAGTGGGGACTCGATCGATAAATCAGGCTTCCCGTATAAAACGGGCATGCACACCATTAACGGAATGCGCCCCCGGGGTAAAAATAGGTTCAGGAAACACCCAGTACATCCTCGAACGCTGCAGGAGATGCAGAGTTTTATTTTACCGTGTTTCAGGATTTTCTAAAACGTTTTCTATTTTCTGAGCCATATTAGCCAGACTTTCATTGAGGCTCTGCGTCAGTATGGCATTCTGATTTTTTACCAGGCGCAACTCATGGGCCAGATTAAGCGCCGCCATAACGGCGATCCTGTCCGGACTGCTGACCCGACCGGAGTCTCTGATTTTGCGCATTTTCTGGTCCAGTTCCTCCGCTGAATCGATCAGTTCGTCCCGTTCATCAGGATCACAGGCAATCTTATAGTCTTTGCCCATAATGGTAAGCGATACCGGCTGGGGGTTTTTTTTCATGAGCCTTGCTCCATTGCTTTCAGGCGAGTAATCATGGCTTCAACCCGGGTTCTGGCCAGCGTGGTTTTTTCCAGCAATTTGGCTTTTTCCCGAACCAGGGATTCCTGCTTGGTCTTAAGGGAACTGTTTTCGTTTTTTACAGAATTATATTGTTCGATAAGCTTGTCCAGCTTCTCTTCGAGTTCTTTTAATTCCAAAGATTGAGTTGTTTCTGAATTCGTCATGGTAGTAACTATATGATTGCGAATAATCAGCTGCGTGTTTTTGCAAGGATTGTCCCTAATAGCAGGCGATATGTTCTAATATTGCTCATAGTCAATTGTCCGAGAACCAAGAAGAACAAATATTATCCAAGTCGGGGATCAATGGTAGCATAAGCGGTATTTTTTTTTTAGCGGTAGTTTATTATATGGGCATCATGGTTTATCAGGGAATTAATATAATATTTGAACGCAACAATGCGGATATTTCAGCCGCCGAGGCTCACGGCATGGCGACAGGCATGTTATGCGTCAATGGTCAGGCGGAAAGCGCTCATTGGTTGGAAGAACTGTTTAAGGACTCCGTCGATTTGAGCGATGAAGACAGGGCGGTACTGGTGAAATTGTTCGAGCGGACCAGGGAATTGCTGGCCAGTGAAGCCTTTGAGTTTGACTTGATGCTGCCTGATGATGAAGTCTTGCTGGGCGAACGGGTCCAGGCGTTGAGCCGTTGGTGCGAGGGATTTCTGTTTGGGGTCGGCTCTGTGTATACCTCATCAGGCTGGCCAGGCGATGTCACTGAAATATTGAAGGATATAACAGAATTTACCAAATTGGACGAAGAGGCCGAGGGGGAGGAGGATGAGAGTGCTTTTATGGAAGTCACCGAGTATCTAAGATCCGCTGTTTTACTACTGAGGGATGAGTTGAACATCAATACCGACGGCACGGTTCATTAAACAGCGAAACAAGCAAATGAAACAAAGCGAATTCAAGAAAAGACGTAAGCAATTAATGCAGCGTATCGGTAAAGGCAATATCGCGCTGATAGGCAGTGCCGCGGTTCGGACGCGAAACCGCGATGTCGATTATCCGTTCCGGCAGGATAGCGATTTTTATTATTTAACCGGTTTTAACGAGCCGGAGTCGCTGGCCGTTTTTATCCCCGGCCGCGAGAAAGGCGAATATATTCTGTTCTGCCGCGAATTCGACGAAACCAAGGCTTTGTGGGAAGGCGCCCATGCCGGTCTGGAAGGCGCTACCCAGCACTTTGAGGCCGATGATTCCTTTCCGATTGACGATCTGGATGAGATTTTGCCGGGCATGCTGGAAGACAAGGGCAAGGTCTATTATCCTATGGGCCGGGATTTGGACCTGGACCACCGCTTGCTGGAATGGATCAATCATATCCGCGGTCAGTCGAGATCCGGTGTTACCGCGCCGGGCGAGTTGATTTCGCTGGAGCATATCCTGCATGAGATGCGCCTGTTCAAAAGCCCCGAGGAACTGAAACTGATGCGCCGCGCCGCTGAGGTATCCGCCTTTGCCCATGCTGAAGCCATGCGGAAATGCAAGCCCGGCCTGTATGAATATCAGATAGAAGCCGAGCTCATTTATCATTTCATTCAGGGTGGCCTGCGCGCGGTGGCCTACCCCTCGATCGTCGCCGGCGGCAAAAACGCCTGCGTACTGCACTACACCGAAAACGCGGACAAATTAAGAAGCGGCGATCTGCTGCTGATCGATGCCGGTGCCGAGTGCGATCATTACGCGGCCGATATCACGCGCACGTTTCCGGTCTCGGGGCGCTTCAGCGTGCCGCAGAAGCAGCTTTACGAGTTGGTACTTGATGCGCAGGCGGCCGCTATCGAGCAGATCAAACCGGGCGTACCCTGGCATCTGGCGCACGAAGCCTCGGTCGAGGTGCTGACCAAAGGGCTGGTGTCGCTGGGATTGCTCAAAGGCCGCGTATCCACGCTGATCAAGAAGGAAAAATACAAGCAGTTCTATATGCACCGGATTGGCCACTGGCTGGGCATGGATGTGCATGATGTCGGCGACTATAAGGTCGACAAGGAATGGCGGTTGCTGGAGCCGGGTATGGTATTGACCATCGAGCCGGGCTTGTACATACCGGCGGATTGTGAAACCGTCGATGAAAAATGGCGCGGCATAGGCATACGCATTGAGGACGATCTTGTGGTCACGGAGCAGGGACATGAAATTCTGACAGCCGGCGTGCCGAAAACCATAGCAGAAATTGAAACGTTGATGCAGGCGACCTGATGCAGCGGGATTACGATTTACTTATCGCGGGCGGCGGCCTGGCCGGCAACTGCCTGGCACTGGCGCTGAAAGACACTGGCCTGCGCGTGGCCATAGTCGAAGCCAACACGCGCGAACAGCTGTATGCCTCCCCGGCCGGGGACAGAGCGCTGGCCTTGGCTGGCGGCACGGTAAAAATGCTTGAGGCATTAGGCATCTGGCAGGGCATACGTCAGGCAGCCACCGCGATAAAAAATATCCATATCTCCGATCGCGGCCATTTCGGTAAAACACGGTTGTCCGCGCAAAAGGAAAATGTCGAGGCACTGGGATATGTCATTTCGGCTCGCGACATTGAAGCGCACGTGGCCCGGCTTGCCAGCGACGCCAATATCGAGCTGATTTGCCCCGCCCGCGTCGCCGGTCTGATGTCCGGCGACAATGCCGTCCATGTCAGCTTGAAACGCGGCGATGAACCGTTCGGTCTGTCGGCTCGATTGCTGGTAGGCGCCGATGGCGGCCAGTCATCGGTACGCAAATTATTGGACATCAAGCAGAAGGTCACCGAGTACGGACAGACCGCATTGGTCACTACCGTCAAAACCTCCGTTCCGCATAACAATACCGCCTATGAGCGATTTACGGCTTCAGGGCCCCTTGCCCTGTTGCCTGTCGGTCAGCACGAGTGCGCCGTGGTCTGGACGCGGGCCGATGAGGATGCGAAAGCGTTGATGACGGGCAGCGAGACGGATTTTCTAGGCGCGCTCCAGGACTGTTTCGGTTACAGGCTGGGCGAGCTCAGCTTGGCGGCGCCCAGGCGAGTCTTCCCGTTGTCGCTGATACGCGCCGAGAAAATGGTTTCAGGGCGGGCCGTCATCATCGGCAATGCCTCGCACCAACTGCATCCGGTGGCGGGGCAGGGATTTAATCTGGGCTTGCGTGATGTCGTGGTGCTGGCCGAAATGCTGATCCAGCAATATGAGGACGGCCAAGATATCGGGGCGGCTGATTTTTTAAGCCGCTATGCCAGGGCCAGGCAAAAAGACCATGACCTCGTCGTCGGCTTTACCGACAATGTCGTGCGGATTTTTTCCAATGACTGGCTGGCGCCGGCCCTGGCTCGAAACATCGGCCTGACGCTGCTCGATCATATTCCGGCCGCCAAGGCTCTGCTGACCCGGCAGGCCATGGGGCTGGCCGGGCGCATGCCGCGGCTGGGCAGCAGGAGGTGACTATGACTGAACGCTATGAAGTAATCGTCGTCGGCGGCGGCATGGTGGGCGCGGCGGCAGCCTGTGCCCTGGCGCACGGCGGCGTCAGCGTGGCGCTGCTGGATCGGCATAACCCGGAAAGACAGTGGTCGAGGGAGCCGATCGACAACCGCGTTTCGGCGTTGACGAAGGCTTCGCAAAATATTCTGGAAATGCTCGGCGCCTGGCCGGGCATGGTGCGGCGCGGCGTATGCGCCTACCGCGATATGCGCGTATGGGACGCGCGCGGCGACGGCGAATTGCATTTTGACTGCGCCGATACCGAGTTCAACGAATTGGGTCATCTGGTCGAAAACCGGGTGACGGTCGCGGCTTTATGGGATGTGCTGGATACCTTGTCCTCGGCCCATTGCATAACGCCGGCCAAGGTCGCCGGCATGCAGTTAACCGATCACGGCCGACTGGTCAGCCTGGAAGACGGCCGTTGCCTTGAAGCCGAACTGGTGATTGCCGCTGACGGGCGCGAATCGGCATTGCGGAATATGGCCGGCATAGACGTGACCGGCTGGGATTATGATCAGGACGGCCTGGTTGCCACGGTCACGACCGAAAAGAGCCATCAGGCGACGGCCTGGCAGCGTTTTCTGGAAGAAGGGCCGTTGGCCTTTCTGCCGCTGGATAACGGCCAAAGCTCGATTGTCTGGACCTTGAGCACGAAAACGGCAAAAAGCTACCTGGCCCTGAACGACGTCGATTTCCTCCAGGCGCTGGAGCAGGCCTCGGGCGGCATTTTGGGCAAAATGCTGGCAGTCGGTCCCAGGGCGGCGTTTCCTTTGCGGTTCCAATACGCCAATCGCTATACCGATCGGCATCTGGCGCTGGTCGGCGATGCCGCTCATGCCATGCACCCATTGGCAGGGCAGGGCGCCAATGCCGGCCTGCTGGATGCCGCGGCGATAGCCGAGTTAGTGATAGAAGCGAAAAGGCAAAGGCGGCCATTAGCCGGTTCCGGGTATTTGCGCCGTTACGAGCGCTGGCGTAAAGGCGATAATCTGATGATGATGGCGAGCATGGATGTGCTCAACAAGACGTATGGCGTGTCATTGCAACCTTTTATCAGCCTGCGTTCCGCCGGCATGAACTGGATCAATCACACGGCCATCGTGAAGGCGTATTTTAATCATTACGCCATGGGCTTGCGCGAGGATTTGCCGAGGCTGGCAAAAGCACAGCCGTGCTGGTAGGATTCTCGGATTTGCTGCGAGTACCAAAAAGCCCGCGTTTTGCGCATTTAGTATTTACCCTGCTTGTCGGCTTCTGGTATATTCGGGAACTGGCGATTTAGTATGCCCACTGGCCGGTTGCGCTTGTTTTCAGGGCGATAATAATAAAAATTAATTTTAATGAGGTGGAGAGGTGTTATGACTGAAGGGTTGTTTATATTAACTACTATTTTCGTGGCTTATGTTGTTTATGTGGTCGTAAACGATCAGCGAGCTACGGCTAAAACAGCAATGCCGCAGGTGAAACCTGAAAAACAGGAAGCGGCGGCCGTGCAGTCGCTGACCGAGGCGGCGCCTAAAAAAGAAGCGCCGGCGACGACGGCGAGACGGACAGCGGCCAAACCGACAACCCCCAGAAAAGCAGCCACCCCAACTCCCGCGCCAAAAGTAGAGGAGGCCAGCAAAGGCGAACTGCGCAATCCGGCGACGGGAGAGGTCACTTCGGCCCACAGCAATTACCGGTTTACCAAGCGCTGGGTAAAAGAAGCGCTGGTCGCGGAAGGCCTGCTGGAAAAAATTTACAAGAATAACGAGCTGGATGCGACTGCCGAAGCAAAAATAAAAGAGGCCGTGGCAAAGCTTCAGGCCATGGACAAGTACCGGGCTTAATGTTGATGTTGCAGAAACTAACCGGCAGTGCTCCAGTTGCCGGTTAATTGTCCAGATCGAGTTTTTTCAAGCGGTAGCGCAAGGATCGAAAGGACAGCCCCAGCTGTTTGGCGGCAGCCGTTTTATTCCATTTGTTTTCTTCCAGGGCGATGACGATCGCCTTTCTCTCAATCTGCTCCAGATAATCTTCCAGTGATCCCCGGGCCGGATCGTAGGCCGGCGAGTCGGCGATAGCCTGCGCGCCTACCGGCAGATTCAGGTCATCGATTTCAATACTGGTACCGTCATATAAAGCCAGAGCCCGTTCCAGGATATTTTCAAGTTCACGCACGTTACCGGGGAAATGATACTGTTGCAGTGCCGATAAGGCCGAGGCCGCCAGCGTCGGTTTGTTGAGCCCGCCGGCCTGGGTCAGCTTGGTCAAGATATGGTCGGTGAGATCGGGGATATCCGAGCTTCGTTCCCGTAAAGGCGGCACATACAAGTCGATCACGTTGATGCGGTAATACAAGTCCTGCCTGAACGTGCCTGCCTGGACCATATCGGCCAGATTACGATAGGTAGCGCTGAGCAGGCGGATATCGACCGGGACCTCCTGTTGCTCGCCGACTGGGCGAATTCTTTTTTCCTGAATGGCGCGCAGCAGCTTTACCTGCAGGGACTGAGGCAGTTCCGCGATTTCATCGAGAAACAAAGTGCCGCCTTCGGCAGCCTGGAACAAGCCTTTTTTATCACTGACCGCGCCGGTAAAGCTGCCCTTTTTATGGCCGAAGAACTCGCTTTCCATCAGTTCCTGAGGAATGGCGCCGCAGTTGATGGCGATAAAGGGCTTGTCGCTGCGCGAACTTTGTTGGTGAATGAGGCGGGCGACCAGTTCCTTACCCGAGCCGGATTCGCCGCTGATATAAACCGGTGCCTGGCTGAGCGCCAGTTTGGCTATTTTTCCGCGGATGCTTCGCATGACGGGGGACTCGCCCAGCAGTATATGGCGGGTGCGCCGGTCTTTGGCGGGAAACGTCGCCTTGGAAAGCTTCAGCGCGCCGCTGACCATTTGCCTGAGAGCCGGTAAGTCAACCGGTTTCGAAACAAAATCGAAAGCACCTTTCTTCATTGCCAGAATGGCGGTATCCATATTGCCGTGCGCGGTAATAACGGCAACCGGTATTGAGGCGGAGGCCGATTGAACATAATCCAGCAGTTCCAGGCCATTGCCATCGGGCAGTTTCATATCGGTCAGGCAAAGATTGAACGAATGCTGTTGCAGCAAGGCTTTCGCCTGGCCGATGTTCTCGGCGCAGTGAGTCTGAATATCCATGCGGTTAAGGGTGATTTCCAGTAATTCACGGATATCGGGTTCATCATCGACAATTAATGCCAGTGGTTTTTTCATATTTCAATTAGTTTATTTTCCGCATTGGGCAGGCAGAGTTTGAAGCAACTCCTGTTATCATCCATTAAATAATAGCTCAATTTAGCCTGGTTGAGTTCGGCTAATTCCCTGGAAATATAAAGTCCCAGCCCCGTACCGCTGGGCGAGGTCGTGAAAAAGGGTTCAAAAAGATGGGCGATTTGTTCGGGGCCGATGCCGGAACCATTGTCGATCACTTCTATGCACGGCATCTGTTGGCTGATGCGGGCCTGCAGCGTGATTTTTCCCAGTTCCGGCTTTCCGTATCTGAGGGCATTCTGGCACAGGTTGTCCAGAATTTGCTTTAGATGTCCGGGGTCCATCAGGGCATGCAACGGCTCAACGCATAGCAGGAGCTTGAAGGTGTCGGGGTCGATCGCCTGTTCAAGCATGAAGCTTTCCAGGTAATCGATCAGCCAGATCTTCAATTGGATTTTTTCCCGCCTCGACGCATTTCTTCTGGACAGCTGCAGGATATCCTCAATGATGCGGTTAACGCGGCCGGCGTGGCTTTGAATGATCTCGGTCAGGCGTTTGTCCTGGTCCGATAACTGGGGGTTTTCCGACAGTAATTGTCCGGCATGGCTGATGGCGCCCAGCGGATTGCGAATTTCATGGGCGATGCTGGCGGTAAGACGGCCCAAAGACGCCAGCTTGCTTTGCTGCAGGCGCTGATTATAAAGCGCAATGTCTTCAAGCGTGATCAGGTACAGGCATTCCTGCTGCGTCGGCAGCGCCATGAACCGAATATGAATTTCCGACTGGTTAGGCAACTGCAGTTGTGCCGCCGCCTGATCCGGCTCATTGAGCCAGATCTGAAAAGCCAGCCATAATTGTTCCGAAATATCGACAAGCGTGGCCGGAAGTCTCGGTAAATTGGTCAGCCGCAATACCGCTTCATTGGCCATCTGAATCACCTGTTTCTTGTTGGTGATGATGATGCCCGATTGCAGGTGTTGAATAATGTAATGATTCAGCTCTTCCAGTTGGGTGATGGTCTGTTTTTGCTGATGGGCCAGTTGTACGCTTTGCTCGCTGCGTGTTGCCAGCACGTAGGACAGCAGGGCGATGGTAAAGAATGAAGCGCCCAGCATGCCGGCGGACATGTAGGAGGTCTTGTCAAAAAGGTCGGCCTGATCGGCATAGATCTGTTCGGCCAGGACGGCCAGACTGGCCAGCGCGGCGAAAAACATCGCGCAACGCCCGCCGATCAGCAGTCCGCCGTAGGCGATGGAGACGGCAAGCAATATGCCTATGCCACTGCTAACGCCGCCGCAGGCATGCATCAGCAGCGTAAGAATGACGATGTCGGTAAGAATGAGCCATTGCGCCTGTGGTGTGTAACTGGTCAGCCGCCAGGCGATGCAGATGCCGGATACGATGGACAACAGTAAATAGCCCTGGCTGCTGTAATTATAGAGCTGGCTATCGTAAGACCCCAGTGAGGAGGGGCCTACCTGACCGTGATACAGCCCGATGAATAAACCGGCCAGGATAAAACGATAAGTTAAAAAAACCTTCAGCAGCATCCAGGCCTGGCCGGCGGGAATGCCGTAGCCTCGGGAGAAAGGGCAGGGAAAGATAGTCTCAGGGATATTTTTGGACATGTGTGTTTTTAACAATAGCGTTTTGCCGGGACTTGGTTAGAATAGCTAATTGCCCCCGTTTAACCGGTGGAGCGGATTAAATAATCATAGCATCGATGCAAAGGCTCGGGTAAAACACCCTCCGGCCGTTGCCGGTCGACTCAGGAGCGATAGATGAATATTCACGAATACCAGGCGAAAAGGTTATTTAGGGATTACGGTATTGCCGTCCCGGAAGGCCATCAGGCCGATACGCCCGAGCATGCCGGGCAGGTCGCCAGAGAACTGGGCGGCAACGGCTGGGTGGTCAAGGCGCAGGTGCATGCGGGCGGCCGCGGCAAGGCCGGCGGCGTCAGATTGGCCCATAGCCATCAGGAAGTCTTGGATTTCAGCCGCGATATGCTGGACAAGCGCCTGGTGACCGCGCAGACCGACAGCGCCGGCTTGCCGGTCGAGAAACTGCTCATCGAGAAAATCTATCCGATCCAAAGCGAGTTCTACCTGAGCGTGCTGGTCGACCGCGCCAGCAGCCGCCTCCTGTTTATCGCTTCGGCCGCCGGCGGCATGGACATCGAAGCCGTCGCCAGAGACACGCCGGAATGGATCGTCTCGCTGCAGATTCATCCGGCGGCGGGTCTGCAAAGCTATCAGTGCCGCAAGATCGCCTTCGCCCTCGGGTTAGCCGGCGATCAGATCAAGGCGCTGGAAACGATCATGCGCGGCATGTACCGGCTGCTGCTTGACAAAGACGCCAGCCAGATCGAAATCAATCCCTTGATACTGACCGAGCAGGGCCAGCTGCTGGCGCTGGACGCCAAGATCAATTTCGATGACAACGCCGTCGCCATGCATCCCGATATTCTGGATCTGCGCGATCCGGGCCAGGAAGACCGGAAAGAGAACAAGGCGCAGCAATACGGGCTCAATTACATTACCCTGGACGGCACTATCGGCTGCATGGTCAACGGCGCCGGCCTGGCCATGGCGACGATGGACATGGTGAAGCTGAACGGTGGCGCGCCGGCCAATTTTCTCGATGTCGGCGGCGGCACGACGCCGGAAAAAGTCGCCGAAGCGTTCAAGCTGATCCTGTCCGATGCCAAGGTGAAAGCCGTGTTGATCAATATCTTCGGCGGCATCGTCCAGTGCGATATCATCGCGCGCGGCATTCTGGCGGCCGTCGAGGAAGTGCATGTGACGGTGCCGGTCGTGGTCCGGCTGGAAGGCACCAATGCCGAAGCGGGGCGCCAGCTTTTGGCCGATTCCGGCCTGAATTTGATTGCAGAAACAGATCTGGCGACAGCCGCCGCGCAAGTCGTCGCCTTAGCGGAGGCCGCATGAGCATCTTGATCGACCGTAACACCAAAGTGATTTGCCAGGGCTTTACCGGCAAGCAGGGCACGTTTCATTCCGAACAGACATTGACCTACGGCACGCAGCTGGTCGGCGGCGTGACGCCGGGCCGCGGCGGCGACACACATCTGGGCCTGCCGGTCTTCAATACCGTCGAGGACGCAGTCAGGCAGACCGGCGCCGATGCGACCATGATCTATGTGCCGCCTTTTTACGCGGCGGACGCCATCCTGGAAGCCGTCGATGCCGGCATCAAAATCATCGTCTGCATCACCGAAGGCATTCCGGTGCTGCATATGCTGCGCGTCAAGGCCGCGATGGCCGGCACCGGCTCTTTGCTGATCGGGCCGAACTGCCCGGGCGTGATTACGCCGGGCCAGTGCAAGATCGGCATCATGCCGGGCCATATCCACCTGCCGGGCTCCATCGGCATCGTCTCGCGCTCCGGCACCCTGACCTACGAGGCCGTCAACCAAACCACCCGACAGGGGCTGGGGCAGAGCACCTGCGTCGGCATCGGCGGCGATCCTATCCACGGCATGAACTTTATCGACGTGCTCAGCCGTTTCCAACAGGACGACCAGACCCGCGGCATCGTCATGGTCGGCGAGATCGGCGGCGGCGAGGAAGAGGATGCGGCCGACTATATCAAGGCGCATGTCACCAAGCCGGTGGTGTCCTATATCGCAGGGCAGACGGCCCCGCCCGGCAAGCGCATGGGCCATGCCGGCGCCATCATCACCGGCGGCAAGGGCACGGCGGCAGGCAAAATCGCCGCGCTCAGGGCGGCCGGCATCGAAGTCGTCAATTCGCCGGCCGATATCGGCGTGGCGATGCAGGGGTGTTTGTAGTCCGGGTAGCCAGTCGTTTATATATGTCATCTGTTCATAGAAAATATAATGCCAAAACCCAATCAATCAGAAAAAGTGCCACAGGCAATGCAGCCTGTTTTCAACGCTGTTATTAAATTAACTGATGAATTTTCGGCTGCTTATCTTAACGATGAATATGCCCAACTGATTCGGTATGCAACGGCCGCGCTGTGCAGGAAGCGGCAGTCGCCTTTGTCAACAGGGAAGATAAACACCTGGGCCTGTGGAATTACCTATGCCATAGGCTCCGTTAACTTCCTATTCGATAAAAGTCAGGAGCCGTATATCAGTGCGGCAGATTTGTGCGAGCAATTTGCCGTCAGCAAGAGTGCCGGCGCTGCGAAGGCAAAAGTCGTTAAAGATACATTAAAAATGGGGCCGCTAGATCCGAATTGGTACCTCCCCAGCCGATTAAACGATAACCCGTTGGCCTGGAAGATAATAGTGAACGGCATGATAGTCGATGCGCGTCAGTTGCCAAGAGAAATACAGGAAATAGCCTTCCAGAAAGGGCTTATTCCGTTTATTCCGGAAGCTAAAATTGAAAAATGAGGTATGGGCATTCCATGCTAAAGCGACATCAGGATTTAATGAAGAGTTGGTATAACCGTGAATAAATCAATCCTCATTTTTATCGCTTTATTTTCTATTGTTGCCTCAATTGCGGTTTTTACGCTGGTGCCGAAGATCCCGCAGGACCTGAGTTATCATTACTTTGGCGATCAAAAACAGATCTTAGGCATTCCCAACTTCTGGAATGTCATGACCAACCTGCCTTTTCTGGTTGTCGGTTTCATGGGAATACAGCAAATTATCAACAACCGGCTTGACGGCGGCTTGCCGCAGTTGCGCCCGGCTTATCTGACGTTTTTCATAGGTGTTTTTTTAGTCGGATTGGGATCGGGGTATTACCACTTAGATCCTGACAATGAGTCGCTGATCTGGGATCGGCTGCCGATGACGATAGCCTTTATGGCGCTGTTCTCAGCCGTGGTCGGCGAATTCCTGTCAGTTGAATGGGGCAGACGACTGCTCTATCCGCTGGTTCTGGCCGGTATGCTATCGGTCATTTATTGGCATTGGAGCGAACAGCAAGGGCACGGTGATCTGCGTTTCTATGGCCTGGTTCAGTTCCTGCCCATGGTGCTGATTCCGGTCATGCTGATTTACTGCCAGTCCCGGTTTTCCGGTAACGGCTATCTGTGGGGATTGGTTGGTATCTATGCCGCGGCTAAACTGGCGGAATCGGGCGATGTCGTCATTTACGAACACCTGCGCTTCTTAAGCGGACACTCGCTCAAGCATCTGCTTGCCGCAGGCGGAGCCTGGCTGTATCTGAGCGCATTGCAAAAGCGGGTCCCGGTGCCTCAGTCGATAAACCCGACAAGCGGTGTCGTTCCTGAATAAGGATTTGCTATGATCAGCCTGTAGGTTAGGTTTCGTACCGCACTACAGTTTTTTTGTCGTCCTTGCAGTCAAATCTTCAACATCAGTCATTGTTAATTTACATGTCTCTCAAAATAGCGTTAGCTCAAATCAATTTATTGGTCGGCGGCATCGACGCCAACGCCGCCAGGATTATCGATACCACCCTTCATGCCCGGGACCGGTTGCAGGCCGATCTGATCGTCTTTCCCGAACTGTCCGTGACCGGCTATCCGCCCGAGGATTTGCTGTTGCGGCCGGATTTTATCGCGCATGCGGCACGCGCTGTCGCGCACATCGCCGCACAGGTGTCCGGCATCGATGTGGTACTGGGCTTTCCCGACCGCTATCAGGGCAAACTATACAACAGTGCGGCGCTGCTGCGCGATGGCGCCGTGCTGGCCCGCTACAGAAAGAACGCCCTGCCCAACTACGGCGTATTCGACGAAAAGCGCTACTTCTGCGAAGGCGGGCAGACCTCGCTGTTTACCTTAAAAGGCGTCACGATCGGCATCACGATTTGCGAGGACATCTGGCAGACCGGCATCGTGGCCAGGAACAAGGAGGCGGGTGCAGAGCTGATCCTGACCCTGAACGCCTCGCCTTTCCATGCCGGCAAGATCCATGAACGCGAGGACATCGTCGTCAATCAGGTCAAGGCGTTGCAGCTGCCGCTGGTTTATGTCAACCAGGTCGGCGGTCAGGATGAGCTGATCTTCGACGGCGCCTCGTTTGTGGTCGACCGTGACGGCGAAGTCGTGTTCCGGGCCGAGGAATTCTGCGAGCAGGTCAGCGTGGTCGAATTTGACGGCAACAGGCCGCGGAAAAGCATCTGTGCCCCCTTGTACAACGAGATCTCCAGCGAATACCGGGCTTTGGTGCTGGGCATCAGGGATTATGTCGCCAAGAATGGTTTTCAAGGCGCCATCCTGGGCCTGTCCGGCGGCATCGATTCGGCCCTCGTGCTGGCGCTGGCCGTTGATGCGCTAGGGGCCGACAAAGTGGAAGCCGTGCTGATGCCGTCACGCTATACGCAGCCCATGAGTCTCGAAGATGCGATGCTGGAAGCCGAAGCCCTGGGCGTCAAATACCACACGATACCGATAGAGCCGGCCGTCAACGCTTTCGCGGACATGCTGGCCGGTGTATTCGCCGGCACGGCCAGGGACACGACCGAAGAGAACATCCAGGCGCGCTGCCGCGGCGTGATCCTGATGGCGATATCCAACAAACAGGGCAAGCTGCTGCTGACGACCGGCAACAAAAGCGAGATGAGCGTCGGCTATGCGACGTTATACGGCGACATGGCCGGCGGTTTCGCGCCGATCAAGGATGTGCCGAAACTGCTGGTTTACGCGCTGGCGCACTATCGCAATTCACTGTCACAGGTGATACCGGACCGCGTGCTGGTGAGACCGCCTTCGGCCGAACTGGCGCCCGATCAAGTCGATCAGGACTCTTTGCCGCCGTACAGCGTGCTGGACCCGATACTGGAGCGTTATGTGGAACTGGATCAGTCGGCCGAAGAGATTATCGCAGCCGGCTTCAGGCGCGAGGATGTCGAACGGGCCATACGCCTGGTCGACAGGAATGAGTACAAACGCCGGCAATCGCCGCCCGGCATCCGGATCACGCCCCGGGCCTTCGGCCGCGACCGGCGTTATCCGATCACGTCGGGATATCGCGGGATTTAAACCGAACCTACAGCAAAGATGCCAAGCCACTCGGCGCGGCCATTGATTGGGAGATTGATTTACCGATGGTTTGGCGTCTGTAATGGTTAACTTAGGATTTGGTTAAAAATAATTTCCCGGTTTGTGGATGAAACCGGCGCTTATGTATGGGCGAATTTATTCGCCCATACACAGGTGTTGATTCATATCAAGCCAGGGGAGTTATTAATTGCCGCATCCTTAATTAAGGCCAAATTAAGCCCTATGGCAGGAAAACACCATGAAACTTTCCGAAAACATCAAACCGATCAGCTAGCTTAAAGCTAACGTGGCTGACGTCATTGAAAATTTAAAGACGACTCATCAGCCGATGGTTATCACCCGAAACGGCGAAGCCGCTATGGTGATTCAGTCGGTGGCCGATTATGAGCAAACCTTGGAAACGTTGGCGTTGCTAAAAATATTGGGCAAAGCCAGCAAGCGGTTAGCAATGGCAAAACGGTAACAAGTGCCGAGGCTTGCTCCCGACTTAGGCAACGACGCGGTTTGAAATGAAACGTCCGGTGGTCATTGCCGAACCGGCATTGCTTGATTTACTGGACATCAATGAGTATTACCTGGTTGAAGTGGATAACAAAACAGCGGCAAAAATCATAGATCGCCTGGAAGTCGCCGTGAACAGCCTTGCCGACTTTACTGAGCTCTGCAGTATTCCCACGGAATTATTGACGTTGGGCATTCGGCAATATCGGCAAGTCATCGTCAAACCTTATCGTATTATCTGCGAACAGTTACCGGAAACCACCATTGTTCACGCCATTCTGGACGGGCGATGGGATATGGAAACCTTGTTGACACAACGCCTTGTCAGGTTTGGACTGCAATCACCTTAGACATCGAAGTTAACGCCTTTACAGATTACCTGTTGGGGTCCCATGATATCGGAATATCCATGAAAACCTTGGCGTCATAATGCTATGAGCGTTGAACCTCTTGTGATGGCAATAATATGAAGATAGCAAGAAAGCCGGATGCCGGAAATTGAGTAAGTACGTTATTATCGGCATTATAGGTTTGCCGCTTGCCAGAATTTATTATTTCAAAATTTATGGCTATGAAAATGCATGACGAAGTTCATACGAACCTTGGTTCGCATAATAAGGAGGAATTCTTCTCTTTGATTCTATCCGCCAAGGCGGGCCTCGCTCTCGACCTGGCGGATAGAATCTCGACGCCTTTCTTATTTGCCTGTTCCTCGGCTTTGTAATTTTATCTTTGTAATTCAGAGAAATATCTCGAAAATGATCGATCAACCCTTTATACAGCTACTCTGGCTGCTTGGTTCTTCCGTGGCTGTCGTCGTGGCCTTTCAGAAGCTGCATATTCCGTCTAGCATCGGCTACCTGTTGGTCGGGGTGCTGTTCGGCGCGCATACGCCCGGCCCCGTTATTGACGTTCAACAGATCCGGGAAGTCGCCGAATTCGGCATCGTTTTTCTGCTGTTCACAATTGGCTTGAGTTTTTCACTGCCGCAGATTCATGCGTTGCGAAGCCAGGTATTGGGGTTGGGAACAGGACAGGTTTTGCTGACAACGGCCGTGATCGGCGCGGCTAGCTGGCTGATGGGATTGCCGCCGGCGACGGCTTTTGTCATCGGCGCGGTGTTCGCGCAATCCTCCACGACGATTATCAGCAAACAGCTCGCCGAGCAAGGCGAGGAGCACAGCCATCATGGCCGCTTGGGTGTGGCGATGTCGGTGTTTCAGGATGTGACTGCGGTGCCTTTCGTGGTCATTATCCCGGTGCTGAGTGTCATCGACGACGATGTCGGGGCCTTGTTTGAGGCGCTGGGTTGGGCCTTGGCCAAGGCTGTCCTGGCTTTTCTGCTGGTGTTCGTGCTCGGGCGGTGGCTGTTGCGGCCTTTGTTTCACGCCGTTGCCGCAAGACGTTCCGCCGAACTTTTTACGCTGACTGTGCTCTTTGTTTCATTGTTGGCTGCCTGGACCACCAGTAGCTTGGGGCTTTCGATGGCGTTCGGCGCGTTTTTGGTCGGTATGATGCTTGGCGAAACCGAGTTTCGGCATCAGGTGGAGTCCACGATCAGACCGTTTCGCGATGTGCTGATCGGCTTGTTTTTCGTCAGTATCGGGATGCTGTTCGACCCTTCCGAGATACCGCGGAATTGGCCGTGGGCTTTAGCCGGCGTCGCCGCAATGTTGACGTCGAAAACGCTGCTGGTGGCTTTGATCGTGCGCTTGTCGGGACTCGACGGTCTGACGGCATGGCGTACCGGATTCCTGTTGGCGGTAGGCGGCGAATTCGGTTTCGCCTTGCTGGCCATCGCGCTGGATGTGAATGCGATAACCGATAGGCATGCGCAGATTGTCTTTACCTCGGTGTTGTTTTCCATGATTGTCGCCCCTTTTCTAATTCGTTATAACCATGCCCTGGCCGGACTGTTCGTGCGGCGGGCGGCGCTACAGGCTGATCCTGAAACCTATCCGGTCAGCGCGGATATTGCCAAACATCTGAGCGGCCACACGATTATTTGCGGCTATGGACGCATCGGGCAGAGCGTGGGGCATTTTCTGGAAGAAGAACAGATCCCTTATGTTGCGCTCGATCTGGATTCATCCCGGGTCAAAGAAGCGCACATTGCCGGCGAGCCGGTTTATTACGGCGATTCGGCGGAGCGGGACATTCTCGAGGCGGTGGGGCTTGATGCCGCAAAGCTGATTGTTATCAGCTATGACGATGTTGTATCGGCAAAGAAGGTGCTTCATCATGCGCGCGCTTTACGGCCGGACTTACCGGTTATGGTGCGCACCCGCGACGAAACTCACGCGGACGAACTGCGCCAGGCCGGTGCAACGGAGGTGGTGCCGGAAGCACTGGAGGCGGGCATGATGATCGCTTCTCATGCCTTATTGCTCCTGAATGTGCCGTTTAATCGCGTCGTGCGGCGCATGCAGCAGCAACGCGCCGGCCGTTATCGTTTGCTGCGGGAGCTATACCGTGGCGAGGATGTGTATTCGGACAATTCGGATGCGCTTGCCGCCGATGCGCTGCGGTCAGTATTGATTTCATCGGGCAGTCATGCCGTGGGGAAAAAACTGGCGGAACTGGTGCCGGAAGGCGTCACCGTGGCTTCGCTGGTCAGGCAAGGTAATCGAGCGCCCGAGCCGTTTGACACTTTGATTAAAGAAGATGATGTCGTCGTGCTTTTTGGCGCGGCCGACGATCTGGATCATGCCGAAAGGCGCTTGCTGGGCTAAAGTACCATCCCGGGCATAATCGGAACCTCATGATTATTGCGCCGGCCTAATACAGGAAAAATCCGTTGCGCCTGCAAAACCGCTGCTTTGCCGGTTTGGCTAATGCGTCAGGCTTTCTTCAGTAAAAACACGCTGGCCAGGCCAAGAAAG
Organism: Methylobacter marinus A45; assembly: GCF_000383855.1. Taxonomy (GTDB): domain Bacteria; phylum Pseudomonadota; class Gammaproteobacteria; order Methylococcales; family Methylomonadaceae; genus Methylobacter; species Methylobacter marinus. Next base: position 1,392,647 of record NZ_KB912877.1, on the reverse strand, counting down.
ATAAAAAAGCCCATGGCATCGGTGATAAAGGTCAGCATGACGCTGGTGCCGACTGCCGGGTCCTTGTTGAATTTATGGCGCAGCAAAGGGATGCCTAGACCGACCAGGGCGGCGACTTGTAGGTTGAAAAACATGGCGATGGCCATGACCAGGGCAAGGTCTCGGTCCTGATAAAGCAGCCAGACCAGCAGGCCGACAACGCTGCCCAAGAGCGTCCCGTTCAGGATGGCAAGGCTCAACTCCTTTGTGATCAGGCGGCGGATATTGGCCTTGGTAATCTGTCCCAGCGCCAGCGAGCGGATGATCAGCATGCTGGTCTGATTGCCGGTATTGCCGCCCGTCGACGCGATGATCGGCATGAGCGAAGCCAACGCCACCAGATGCAGGATCGCATCCTCAAACACGCCGATAATGCGGGTCGCGGCAAAGGCCGTGGTGATATTGATCAATAGCCAGCCCCAACGGTTCTGAGCGCTTTTCCAGACGCTGGAAAACAAGTCTTCCTCTTCCTCGACGCCGGCTTGAATCAGCAGGTCTTCGTCTGTTTCGTCGCGGATGAAATCGACGATACTGTCGATGCAAAGCCGGCCCAGCAGCCGGCCGCCATGATCGACAACCGGCGCCGATATAAGATCGTAACGCTCAAAAGCGCGCGAAGCCTCGGTGAGATCCTCGTCGACCGGGAAGACGACAAAATCGGTCACCATGGCTTCCGCCACTTGCCGGGAAGGCGGATGGGTCAACAGCCGTTGCACCGGCAAAACGCCTTTGATTTTGTTGCTGCGGTCCACGACGAACAATTTATCGGTGTGATCGGGTAACTTGCCGCGTTTGCGAATGTAGTCGGATATGGCTTTCAAGGTCAGATCGTCCCTGATCTTGATCATGCCGAAATCCATGCGCGCGCCCACCTGATCTTCGTTGCAAGCCAGAACCGCGGTGAGATCCCGGCGTTTTTTGCGGTTGAGCGATTTGAGAATCCGCTGCATGGCGTTTTTCGGCAGATCGGCCACAAGGTCCGCTATCTCATCAGTGTCCAGTTGGCCGGCAACGCTCGCCAATTCCTCGGTTTCCATGCCTGAAATCAGCGTTTGCCGCACCGCATCGGATACTTCCATCAGCACTTGGCCGTCATGGCCCGTTCTGATCGCGCTCCAGGCGATACGGCGCTGATCCAGCGGCAGCGATTCGAGGATATAGGCGATATCGGCAGGGTGAAGCTGGGCAAATTTTTCCTGCAGGCGGGTTTGCTGCTGCTTGTGCAGGATAGTTTCAACCAATTCCCGATGGGGTGTCGTCCCTTTTTGCACCAGCGATTCTTCCAGCCGCTGTTTTTCCAGCAATGTGATGACCTGCTGCAGGTGTTGCTGCAGGAATTGCTCGGAATGGCGTTTATCGGTGGATTCCATAATTAAAAAACAGTGAATTGGCGTTTATTTCGTAATGTAAAAAGCGGGTTCTTGCCATTATGTCAGCTTTTGATAGAGGCGCTAAGTCCGATTAAAATTCCCTGTTCAATACGAGGCCGCGGAAGGGAAGCGACGCGCCGGCGTGAGCGCATTATGTCAATGCAATACCGTTGCATTATTTAACCGCGATAAAATAATATCTTAATTTAACACCGGTTATAATCGGCGTTTAACCCCTCCATCTGTCTATTAGCGCTATAAATAAATGATGAATAAATTCAGTTTGATAATACGTTTTTTATCAGTTGTATTACTGGCGATGTCGTTGGTCGCCTGTGCGGGAAGTAAAAGGCATGAAAGCACCGGCGAGTATCTTGATGATGCCGTGCTGACAACCAAGGTGAAGACGGCCATATTTAATGATCCGGGCCTTAAAGTACTGCAGATTAACGTGAAAACGTTCAAGGGGATTGTACAGCTGAGCGGTTTCGTCGATTCCGCCAGTGCCGCCGATAAGGCTGTCGAACTGGCGAGAACCGTGGGAGGCGTCAAAATGGTCAATAACAGCCTGATTGTCAAATAACCGGGAAAATCCAGGCCAGGCGGGGTCACTCCAAATGGGTCTGAGAGACTTCCACGCTGCTCCATATGGCGTGGACGAAATTCCTGTCCATTTCCGGCATGCCGTCCTGAAGCCATTGAACCAATAACCTGGCGGTATTGGGATAAGTGACCCGGACGGCATGTTCGTCATGCAGCCAGCATTCGATCACCGCCGGGTCCATATCCGTCATGACATGGCCATAACCCAGTTGCTGTAAGGCGGCGGCATTGGAGATTTGTTCCATTTGGGCATGCAGGGGTTTGGCCAGGATCTTTTTGCCCAGTTGCAGCGATTCGCTGGCAAGTTCAAAACCGGCATTGCTGATAATGCCGGCGCAGTCGTATAAGTTCTTCTGAAAACCTTCGCGGGAGAGCGGATGGCAGAGGATATGTTCGAACTCGGAGCGTACCGTTTCCGGCGCATAGACGTGGAAGCTGAAGTTGTTGAAAGGCGATAACAGCCTGATGACTTCTCGCTGATCCTCGAAAGGCAGGTAAACGATAATTTTATTTTTGATGGTATTCGCGGCGGTTTTGCTCGTGTCGATAATGGGCGGCAGAATCGGCTGGTCGAAATGGTGCCAGTGCAGGCCGATGCCGATATCGGCCGGCGCGAAGTATTTCATGACCCGTCTGGCGACCGGGTCCGAGCCGGCCTTGGGGATGCGATGGTTGAACGCGTATTGATGGCCGATGCCCAAAACGGTTTTTTTCTGTTTCTTTGCCGCCCAGGCCGTCACGGGTTCAAAATCGCTGATGACCAGATCGTAAGGGCTTAAATCCAGCGACGCGACATCTTTGATGAAGGTAAGCGGTCTGGCATCCAAAGCGGTCTTCAGGTAGCTGACCTGGCCTTTGTCGGTGCTGAAAGTCAGGCCGGTGCGTAACTGGTAGCCGTTAAAGACCTCCATATCGAAATATTTATCGACCGGGCGGCCGGTAAACTGAAAGGTAACGTCCAGGCCGGCATCATGGAGTTCTTTCGCCATGACGCGCGCGCGAGTGATGTGGCCGTTACCGGTGCCCTGTACGCCATAAAAAATTCTCATTAAATACTGTATCCCAAACTGAAAAGTGCCGTACTGATGCCCAGTATGACGCCGACTAAGATATCGGTCGGAAAATGCACGCCCAGCACGACGCGCGAGAAGCCGATCATCGCCGCCCAGCCATAAAGCGGAAGCATTAAAACAGGAAAGAAATAACCGATCAGCGTCGCCATCATGAACGCCGCGGAAGTATGGCCGGATGGGAAGCTGAATTGATCGGAGGGTGTGATAACGCTGCGGAAATTTTGCAGCGCCGCCGCCGGCCGGTTGCGTTTCAGGCTGTTTTTCAAAACGAAGTAAATCGGCCTTTCGACCAGAAAGCCCAGCAAAATAGCCTGCAGCAGCGGACTGTGAAGGCCTTGCTGCCAGTACAGCAGACCGATGATCAACAGATACAGCTGGCCGTCGCCGGTTCTTGACACGTATCGGCTAAACTTGGCCAGTGAGCCGTGCATTTTGACATTAAGCAGCCAGATGGTCATGAACACATCGTACTTATGTATCGAATAAAGCAGTTTCATTTTTTGGTCCTCTCGGCAGTTTTGCAAAAGTCGGCCGCGATCGGGTGCAGAGCTGAAAAACGTGGATTTTCCTATTGATTTAATCCCAGCCTTCATGGCAAAGACTAAAACTCTTTTGTGACAAGGAAATGAAGGTTTGTTGAAAGTTTGATGACAAGGGCCTTAGCAGGCCTTGGCTGTGGCTTATAAAACCGCGAGGGGTGATCCAGCCGCGAAGGGCCTCGCGGCTGCCTGTTGCATTGCCGGGCGCATAAGGAGATGCGCCGGCAGGCATCTGTTAAATCTTACGGACGCTTGATTTTGAACAGGCGATCGTTGTAGCTGACGATGAGGCTGTCGGACCGTATTTCCTTGAGCTCCAGCAGGTCCTTGATTCGCTGGCCGGGCGTATATTTAACCATGTCGATCATGACAAAACGTTCGGCAGGCTTCGGCGAATATACAAAGACATTGATAGGCAAGCTTGGCAATTCGCGGCGGAATTCGGCAGGCAGTTCATTGAGGAAAGGCAGGTGATTTTTTGCCGGCAATGAGGCCGGTTGCTCGAGAGCGGTCATGACCGGCCCGGTTTTTTTGCCAGGCAATGATGCCGGTTTGTCAACCGCGTTATCAGCCGGTCCAGAGGCTTCAACCGGTCCGGCTTTTAGGCGAACCGGCTGCGGCGGCGCGGGCGCCGGTTTAACGGGCTCTGTCAGCGGTTTTTTAATGGCAGTTGCGGTTTTGGCCGGTATAACCCGGGCTTCGACGATTTCGGCAATGGACGGGAGTTTCGGTTCCGGCGGTCTTGCCTCGGGCTCAGGCGGCGGCCTTATGTCAACCGGCGGCGCTAACGACGGCTTAACGGCAGACGCGTCGGGCTGCTTGCCGGCTGGCGTCGGAGCGTCGGGCTGGGGCTTTTGGGTAAACCAGAGAAAATAAGCCAGGATAAGCAGGTTGCTGATAATCAATGCGGCAATAAGCCGGGTAGCGCGTTGGGGCTGCCGCGGCTGCTGAGCGAGAATCCTGTTGGTGACCTTGTCAGGCTCGACGGCCTGCCGGTCCTGTTCTGATTTGCGCAGTGCATTTAAAATATAAGACATAACTTAGTCCTTGAATGTTAGGTGCGGCGAGTCTCCGGCGCCTGTGCTGTTGTCCAGGTGAATCAGGGTGCGGGCTCCCGCTATGCCGTCAGCGGTTAAATGATGCCGGCGTTGAAAATTAATCACTTGCGTTTTAAGCGTCTCGTCAAAGAACAGCGGTTCGTTTACGTTGATGCCGGTTCCTGTTATGGCGCTAAGCTGCTGGCGTAGCCAGAGCACGTCGGTCGATGTCTGCCGCGGAATAATTTCCGTCATGTCCGGGCGCGGCGGTTGCCAAAGGATCAGGTAATAACCATCCCATAAATCCAGCACATCGGCTAGCGGGAACGTTAAATCATCGTTGAAACGGATGACGGGGTGCCCGCCTTGAATGCCGGTCAGCAACGCATAGCGCTTTTCCTCGTTGGCTGATGAAAACTCCAAAATAGCGGGACGGTCAAGTTCCAGCATGTCTTTCCAGTTGGTCTTGTCGAACAGACAACGAAGGCCCACCGTTTTCATGTAATTACAGTCGGCCCGGTTATCGGCCGGCAAGGCTTTTTTCCAGGTTTTGAGCGCCTGAAGCATGGCGGTGTTCAGCGTCCGCGCCGGATCGTCAAGCCAGTCGCCAAGGGTTTTGACCGCCTCGGCTTTCGGCGCGGCAACTTCCGGTGCGGGAAGCGGTTGCGGGGAAGTCTCGAGCGGTTTTGCATCTGCTTCCGGAAATTGGCCCGACAATATGAGCTTGGCTTGATGGCCGGCCGGCTGATGCTGGATCAAAAAATAAATGCCGGCGGCGAAGCCGCCGAGCAACATCGCAGCCATCGCTGTGTTAAGTCGGCGGCGGGAACTGTCCAGCCCCAATGTTTCCCGAGCCGCCTGGGTGATGATGCCGGGGGAAATGACGTGGGCATTCGTCGCATAGGCGCCGAGCAAGGCGCGATCGCAAAGAATATTGATGAGTCTGGGGATGCCCAGGGAAAATTGATAAATCTTGCGAATGGCACGGTCATTAAAGAGACCGAGGTTGCCATTACAGACCGTCAGGCGATGGTGAATATAGGCCCGTGTTTCCTCAAGGGACAGCGGCAGCAGATGATAACGGGCGGTTATCCGCTGATTGAGCTGACGCAAGTCCTGACGGTTCAGCAACTGTTTCAGCTCAGGCTGGCCGACCAGAATGATTTGCAGCAGCTTTGCCTTGCTGGTTTCCAGATTGGTCAGCAGCCGGATTTGTTCCAGCACTTCCATGCTCAGGTTCTGGGCTTCATCGATCAGTAGCACGGTGCGCCTGCCGTTGGCATAGGCCGTGAGCAGATATTGGTTTATCCTGTCGATGAACGTCTTCAGCGATTGCTGCTTTCTGTCATAAACAATGCTTAACTCATCACAGAGTGTAGCCAATAATTCGACGGCATTGAGCTTTGGGTTTAATATCAAGGCAATATCGACATTGACGGGCAATTGCTGCAGCAGGCAGCGGCACAGCGTGGTCTTGCCGGTGCCGACTTCGCCGGTCAGGGCAACGAAGCCGCCGCCCACGTTAATGCCGTATAGCAGATGCGCCAAGCCCTCCTGATGGCGGGCACTCATATACATGAAGTGCGGATCAGGCGCTATCGAAAACGGTAATTCGCTGAAATGAAAATATTGCTGATACAAGGTTCTGACTTCTTAGGCAGTATAAAAAATATTTTAAGTTATTCTAACCCACAACTGAAAGAAGGTCTTAAACATGGGGCGATACGAGCAAACTAAAAGTAGAAGTAGCGGCATCATGATTTGGCTGGCGATTGCCTTGCTCATTGCGGCAGCCATGGGCTGGTTTTATTTCGAACTACAGGAAAGTGCTGAGCCCGATGGGCCGCAGCCGTTGGCACTGCCGCCCATTGCCGAGAAAACGGCGGAAACGCAAAGCGCGCCGGCAGATGAGGCGGATACGCCCGCGCCCGGTGCGGAAATCGCACCGGAGATCATCGAGGAGCCTCAGCAGGAAGAAGGGTTTATCCTGCCTGATCTCGCTAATAGCGACGGGCGCATACGCGAGGAAATGATCAGGATTTCGCCGGGGCTTGCCGAATGGCTCAAGACCGACGGGCTGATCAAAAAATACGTCGTGATCGCCAATGATTTTTCGCAAGGCTTGCGGCTCGAGAAGCATATGCGTTTCCTTAAGCCGGCCCAGCGCTTTACCGCCGATGAGAATCTGTTTATGAGCCGGCAAAGTTATCAGCGCTATGACAAACTGGCGGCGGCCATCAATGCCATGGATGTGGAGGCGACACTGGCTGTTTACAAGAAATTCAGACCGCTGTTCGTGCAGGTCTTTACCGAGTTCGGCTATCCTGAAGGATACGACCTGGAAGATGTATTGGCCAAAGCAGGCGCGGAAATCCTGGCGGCGCCGGTCATAGAAGAGCCCATCGCTCTGGTAAAGCCGTCGGTACTTTATAAGTACGCCGATAGTGAGCTGGAAAACGCCAGCCCCGTGCACAAACAAATGCTGCGCATGGGACCGGACAACACGCGCCTGATTCAACAGAAAGTGCGCCAACTGGTCGAGGGGCTGGTTAATCTGAAAGACTGACTGCCACTAATATAGCGCTCAGTTATCCATGGATGATGGCATGGAACGCGGCCCTGCGTACCAGGTTTCACTTTGGTTGTTTTTCGTGGATTTATTCCATGCCTATTACTTAGTCCCGTGCGCGGCGCGGAATTCACTCCATTGCTCCTCATCGGTCGCTAACGGTTCCCGGGAGGTGTCATGATTAGGGGAGATGAGGCTGAGACGTATCGGCTCCGGTTCGTAGTCCTGAAGCCGAAACTGGCCGGTCAAATAATCCAGCGTACCGGCTATTTGCCCGAGTTGGTCGGCCAGCGCCGCGTTTTCCTCGACCAGCGCCGCGTTTTGCTGCAGGGTGCGGTCTATTTCCATGATCGCCCTGGATGATTCCTCGATGCCCTGGGCTTGCTCACCGGCGTTTGACGCAATCTCTTCCACCAGGGTCCCCACCTGTCCGATTTGCCCGCTGATGCGAATCATGGCTTCACCGGTGTGTTCGACTTTGTGCGTGCCTTCCAGAATTTTTAGGGTGCTTTGATCGATCAACAGCTTGATATCGGTGGCAGCCTCGGCGGATTGTTGCGCCAGCGCGCGCACCTCGCTGGCTACGACCGCAAAAGCCCGGCCTTGTTCGCCGGCGCGCGCGGCTTCCACGGCTGCATTCAACGCCAGCAGGTTGGATTGGAAGGCAATGCCATCGATTAAATCGGTAATGCCGGTAATTTGATTGCTGACGTCACGAATGGTGTGCATGGCGGCGATGGCATCCCGCATCGACTCGGCGCCGGCCTGGACCTCGTCACGGGCATCGAGTGTGATGACTTTCGACTGTTCAGCGCGGTCGGCCGCATCGCGCACCTGCGCGGTCAGTTCTTCCATTGCGGCCGTGGTTTGCTCCAGTGCGGAGGCCTGTTCCTGAATGCGTTGCGACAGGTCCTGATTGGCCGCGGCCACTTGTTGCGAGGACAGCGACACATCCGTGGAGCGTTCCTGCACTTGATGAAATGATGCCGACAGAGAGGCCAGCGCATGATTCAACGCATGCTTCAATTTCTCCAGATCACCCTGATGGTTGCCGGTAACCCGTTCGGTCAGGTCGCCAGCCGACAATGCCATCGTACAGTGCATGACATCATCGATGGCGGCATTGAGATTGCTCATGGCGGCATTGATGGCGTCCTTTAATTCCAGATAGATACCGGATACCGATGTTGTTACTCGCAGGTCGAACCGGCCTGCGGAAGCGCCTTGAAGCACCTCGTTGATTTGGGCGAACATGTGCTGCAGTGTCCGCATGGCGTCGGTTGCCTGCTCGACCGCCCGCTGCCATTCGCCCTGGAGTGTATGGGGCCGTATGGTCTGCAGGTCCAGCGATTTGCCTGCCTTCATGGCTTGCACGACTTGCGACAAGGTTTGAACGGACTGTTCGGCCTGCGCGAAAGAGGCATTCAAGCCGGTCGCCAGCTTGCCAATGTCGCCTGGCAAATCGGTCGCCATGCGCTGGCCGAACTGGCCGGCGGCAAAGCAATGCGCGACCCGATGCGTTTCCAGGAAGGTCTTATGCAACTGATCCAGAAAACTGTTCAGCAGGCCGATGGCCTGACTGATCTCATCCCGCCCCTGAGCCTGCGCGCGGCTCGTGAAATCGCCAAACAGCGCATGTTGCAGGGCGGCGGTCATTTGCGCGGTGCTGCGAGTGATGCCGCGGATAATAATGAACGCCAGCAGGCTTGTGGCCAGCAGGCCAAACAGAACAATGGCTATGAACCAGTTACGCATGTTTTGGTAATTCCGCACCATGCTGTCGTAAGTGATTTTTGCCGCATCCAGCTGTGCCTCGATCAATTCGGCATATTTTTCGGTAACGGGATTGATGCTCGGCAGCAGGCGATAGTTGAGAAAGCCGGGTACGGCATCCCTGTCGCCGGTATCCAGGGTAGCCTTGAGCCTGTCCATTTCCTGCTGATTTTTGGCCAGTATCGGTTTGAGTTCGTTTATCAGTCGTTCTTCTTCGGCCACATGCCGCGTGCTTAGATAGGCTTGCCATTTCTCGGCAATGATTTGTTCGGCGTCGCGCACAGCCTGGCTGGCTTCCGGCAAGGATATGGCGCCCTTGCTGGCCTTGCGCGTCGTTTCCAGGATATTGATCGCATACAGATCGGCGATGACTTTCAGGTCACGCAGCGGCACTATGCGGTCGTTGTAGAGGCTGTTCACGATCGCGACATTCCGCGCCATGCCGTGCAAGCCTTTCAGGGCAATAGCGGATGTCAGGATCAGAAAAAGGCTGACCAGCCAAATCAGGCGTGTGCCTATGCGGGCGTTGTTTAGCATGAGGCTGTTGTCTCCAGGGCGTTATTGTTATTTTGGCGGGAGTTTGCGTATGAGGCACGCATGACTGTCGGTTTTTGCGCAAGAAGTAAGTTGGACCGGACTGATCAATCCCGGCCGGATTCCCTGCGGCTCTCCGGACAGAGTAATCCAGTCAAATCAGGGGCGTCCGCCTGCAGGGCAACCTCCGCTGTTCCTCGCAAGTATAAGAGCCTTCTATGACAAAAAGATGATGATTGCGTTACGGTTTTATGACAAAACGGTTTTGCAGCCAGGATAATGCACAGTCTGTGTATAATGTTGGGGATTCCTGATCGGCATAAATTCCCATGTTCATCCTGCACAGTTCCAATAAAACCGAGAATCTGGTCGCGCATCTGACCGCCGTGATCGAAAACGCGCCGTTGGCATCGCCTTTTGCCAGGGAAGTTTTTCTGATTCAAAGCCAGGGCATGGAGCGCTGGCTGTCGCAGCTGCTGGCGACTGAGTTCAAGGTCTGGGGCAATTTCGATTTTTTGTTTCCGAACCGTTTTTTCAGCTCGCTGGCGCAAAAGATCAACCTGTCGCTCAGCGATGCGGTATTCGAGCGTAACGTCATGCTCTGGCGGTTTGAAGCTCTGCTGCGACGGTTGGACGATGAGACTTACGGGCATGAATTCAAGGCGTTAAAACAGTACCTGACTGGGGACAACCTCGCCGTCAAGCGCTATCAGCTGGCGCAGCAGTTGGCGCAGATTTTCGACCAGTACCAGATGATGCGGCCCGATATGCTGGAGCTCTGGCATCAGGGAAAACTGCTTTATCAATCCGAAACGGAGCGCTGGCAACGGGCGCTCTGGCTGCTTGTGACCGAGCAGACCGGCGTCAGGCACCGCGGCTCGCTGTGGCTGGACGTGATCGAGCGTTTGAACAACGCCGGGGAAGGCGCTTTCGGCGATGCCGTACCCGAGCGCGTGTTCGTGTTCGGGGTCAACACCATGCCGCCTTTGTTCCTGAATTATCTGCAGGCATTGTCCAGGCAGTGCGACGTGCATTTTTTCCTGCTGAATCCGGCGCGGGAGTATTGGGCCGATATCGAAAGCAGGCGCCAGCGCGTGACCCTGGAAACATTCACAGGTCACCCGTTATTGTCGGCGATGGGCCAGCAGGGCCGCGAGTTTCAGGACATGATTCTGGAACAGGTGCAGTTCGATTTCGAGCCGGCCAGTTTTGAGCCTAACGAGGCACGCACCAATCTGCAGCAGTTGCAGAACGATATTTTGAACAACGCCCTGGAGAAGCGGGCGCTGCAGAAAGACGATTCGATCCGCATCCATGCCTGCCATTCACGCATGCGCGAGGTCGAGGTCCTGAGAAACGAGCTTTTGCTGGCGCTGGAGCAGGACCCGACGCTGGAACTGCGCGATATCGTGGTCATGGCGCCCGACATTCAAACTTATGAGCCGTTTATCGCGGCCGTCTTCGACGACATCCAGCACGCCATCGCCGACCGCAGCCTGCGCGTAAGCAATAATGCGCTGGAAGCCTTTATCCGCTTCCTGAGTCTCAGCCAGAGCCGTTTCGGCTGGCAAAGCGTGCTGGACCTGCTGGAACAGCCGGTGGTCTATCCGGGCTTCGGCCTGTCCGAGACCGATCTGGAGCTGGTCAAGCATTGGGTGCGCGCCACGGAAGTGCGCTGGGGCAAGTCGGCCGGGCACCGGCGGGAACTGGGGCTGCCCGGGCTGGGCGGCAATACCTGGCAGGCGGCGCTGGACCGGTTGCTGATGGGCTATGCGGTCGGCAGCGATGAAGACTTTATCGATGACGTGCTGCCTTACAGCGATATCGAGGGCTCATCGGCGCAGGCATTGGGCGGCCTGTGCGAATTCATGCAGCTGGCGTTCCAGGCCAGCACCGAACTGAAGCAGGCCAAAACGTTGAAAGCCTGGAGTTCGCAGCTTTATTACTATGCCGACCAGCTGCTGCAGGGCGCCGATCCGCTCGAGCGCCAGCAGCTTAACGAACTGCTGGTCGAATTGTCGGCCGACGCGGCGGCCGTCCACAATGACGATGTCGAGCTGCAAGTCATCATCAGCTGGCTGGAAGGCACGATTTCCGAGCGCAAATCCTCGCACGGTTTTTTGCGCGGCCAGTTGACGTTCTGCTCGATGCTGCCGATGCGCTCGATCCCTTTCAAGGTCATTGCGCTGCTGGGCATGAATGACGGCGAATTCCCCAAAGTCGACCGGGTTCCGACTTTCGACCTGCTCGGCCGGCATTTTCGCAAGGGCGACCGCTCGCGCCGGGCGGACGACCGCTATCAGTTTCTGGAAATCCTGCTGTCGACGCGCCAGCGCCTGATCATGACCTATATCGGCCAGTCGATCAGCCAGAATGATGCCATTCCGCCGTCCGTGATCATCAGCGAGCTGCTCGACGTGCTCGAGGACGGTTACGGCTTGTCCGGGCTGGTAACGAAGCATCCCTTGCAGCCCTTCAGTCCGCGCTATTTCGACGGCGCATCGGGGCTGTTCAGCTTTTCGGCGGCCGACTGCGCGACGGCCAAAGCCTTGTCGGCGACCCGACAGGAGCCGCAATTATGGTGGCAGGGCACTATTGAAGCCGAAGCCGGCGAGGTGATCGATCTAGGCGATCTGTTTGCCTTCTTCCAGCATCCGCAGCGCCATTTCCTGCGGCGGCAGCTGGATCTGCGCTTTGGCGGCATGGAAGCCAAGGCCGAAGAGCGCGAGCCGTTTGAGATCGACAGGATGGACGGCTACACCATCCACCATGACTGGATACAGCAACAGTTAAGCGGCGCTTCCGTGTCGCTGAAAAAACTGCAGGCCCAGGGGCGCTGGCTGGCCGGCAGTCCGGGCGAGCTCGAGTTTGAACGGCAGCAGAAATTGATCGCCGAGTTCGTCAGACGTATCGAGCAGAAAAATCTGGGTCCGACGCTGGACGATCTGCCCGTCGACATCAAAGTCGGCAATTATCGGCTGATCGGCAAGCTGGGCAACCGCTATCAGAACGGCAGCCTGTTCTATCGCTACGCCGATCTGAAAGGCAAGGATTTCATCAACGCCTGGCTGCACCATCTGATTATCAACCGTCTGGAGCCGCAGGCGACCTGTCTGCTCAGTAAAGACGAGGATCTGCTGTTTCTGCCCGGGCACTGCCAGCCCGAATACTTGCCCGAGCTGATAGAGATCTATCGTCTGGGCCAGCAGCAGCCCGATGCGTTCTTTGTCGAGCCGGCCCTGGCTTATGTCAGGCAGGCGCACAAGCTCAATACCGGCAGCCGCTCGGCCAAATCGGCGCTCGATATCGCCATGGAGCAGTTGGCAAGAGCCGTCGAGCAGCCGTATGAGCCGGAACTCAGGCGGCTTTACCGCAATGCCGAGGATATCGCGCAGGCATTGGGCGAGTCGTTCGAGCGGCAATGTCAGGCATTGCTGCAGGATGTCTGGGCATCGACACACGGCAACTGATTATTCAGGACAATGAACATGCATGATTTCAATCCGGTGCAAACCGAACTGCTCAAAGGCGTCAATCTGATAGAAGCCAGCGCCGGGACCGGCAAGACCTATGCCATCGCCATGTTGGTGCTGCGCTTTGTCGTCGAGCGGGACATGAAGATCGAAGAGTTGCTGGTCGTGACTTTTACCAAAGCGGCGACCGAAGAGCTCAAAGCCCGTGTGCGGACCAGGCTGGCCGAAGCCAAACGGGTGCTGGACGGGCGTTTCGATGATGTGGACAGCAATGTGACGGCGTGGCTGGATGCTTTAGACATAGAGCCCGAGCTGGTCAGGCAGCGCCTGGAGCTGGCGCTGCTGAACATCGATCAGGCCGGCATCTTCACGATCCACGGTTTCTGCCAGCGTATCCTGAAAGAGCATGCGCTGGAAAGCGGGCAGTTGTTCGACGCCGAATTGACCAGCGATCTGGCCGACATCAAGCAAGCCTGCGCGGATGATTTCTGGCGCCGGCAGATCTACAACCGTTCCGCCTGGGAAGTCTCGGTACTGACCGCGGACTATAAAACGCCGCATGACCTGCTGGCCAGCGTCGATTTCATTCCGGCCCACGTTGACGTTTATCCGTCAAGCGTTTGTCTGGATAATCAATTGGCCGAATTGAAGCAATTGACCGCGTCGGCCGGGGACGCGCTGGATGCCTGTGCGATATCGCTGAGAAACCGCTTTGCCGACGGCAAGTTCAAACCGAGTTACTGCGATGGCTTTGAACAGCATATCCAGGCGCTCGGCGATTGGCTGTACGGCAGGACGGCGCAGCTGCCCGATGCCGAGGCTCTGACGGTTTTGACCGAGGACGGGCTCATGGAAGGGCTGGACGGCCGCAGGCTAAGGGGTGATAAGAAAGCCGCCTATCTGGCCGAGCTGGCGATCGACACGGCGCCTTTCGATGCGCTGGCCGAGGCGCAGGGCGTCATCACCCTGACCTTGCGCAGGACCCTGCTGGAAACCTTGCACCTGGAACTGGACAAGCGGCTGAAACAGATGAACGTCATGTCCTTCGACGATCTGATTACGCGCCTGTCGGACGCCCTGCACGGCGACAAAGGCGAGCTGCTGATCGCCGAACTTCAGCAGCGCTTTAAAGTCGCGTTGATCGACGAGTTCCAGGATACCGATCAGAGCCAGTGGTTTATCTTCTCGTCGCTGTTCGCGTCACCTGATCATTACCTGTATCTGATCGGTGATCCCAAACAGGCGATTTACAAGTTCCGCGGCGCCGATATTTATTCCTATCTGGCGGCGCAAAAACAGGCCCGGCATCAATTCACGCTGGGCAAGAACTGGCGTTCGCATCCCGAGCTGGTCGACGCCGTGAATACCTTGTTCAGGCGCGAGCGGGCATTTCTGCTCGAAGATCTGGCGTTTAATGCCGTCGAGGCGGCCGTTCCGGCGGCTGAGCGGACGTTATGTCTGGCCGACCACGCGCTCGCGCCGATGGTGTTGTGGCAGTTGCCGCCCAGCGAGGCCAAGTCAGGTTACTGGAGCGCCGGCAAGGCCGCCGACGAGATCAGAATCGCGGTCATCAATGAAATTCTGCAATTGCTGAGCGGCGATTATACGCTGGCCAGAAAGATCAATGACGATGTGGTAGCCGGCAAGCTTGAACCCAGGGATATCGCGATTCTGGTGCGGACCAATACCCAGGCCCGCGACTATCAGACAGCATTGCGTAATGCGGGCGTGCCGTCGGTACTGAACAGCACCGAGTCGGTTTTTGCCTCGCAGGAAGCCCTGGATTTGTATGTGTTGCTGCAGGCCGTGGCGCATCCGGGCGAAATCGGCCTGCTGAAACAGACGCTGGCCCTGAGCTGGTTCGGTCTGGACGGCCGGGTGCTTTACGAGCTGATCAACAGCGAGACGGAGCTGGATGCGCGCATGGCGCGGTTTCTGGGCTATTACCAGGACTGGCAGCAAAAAGGGCTGATGGTCATGATGCAGCACTTGCTGGCGCAGGAGGGCATCCGGACGCATCTGTCCGCCACGGTCATGGCCGAAAGACGCCTGACCAATCTGCATCATCTGATCGAGCTGGTGCAGCAGGCCGCCGTCGACGAGCATCTGGGCATCAATAAAACCCTGGACTGGCTACAGGCGGCCGTTATCAGGGCCGAGCAGGATAAAAGCAGCGCCGACGACCAGCAGTTGCGGCTCGAAAGCGACGAGGAGGCGGTCAAGATCATTACGATGCACCGCTCCAAGGGGCTGGAGTACTCGGTCATTTTCTGCCCCTATCTGTGGCAGCGCAGCGGCCGGTTGAACAGCGAAAAGCAGCTGATCAAATGCCATGACGACGGCCGGGTGATCGTCGATCTGGGCTCGAAGGATTTCGAACGTCGCAGGAAGCTGGCGCAGGCCGAAGAGTTGGCCGAGGATCTGCGCGTATTTTACGTGGCCGTGACGCGGGCCAAATCGCGCTGTTATATCGCCTGGGCCGATGTCAGGAGCGAGAAGGCCGCCAATGATTCGGCCATGGCCTGGCTGCTAGGTTTTGGCGATGCCGATTTTGCCGCGCAGCAAGCGATATTCGAGGCGCTATGCCAATCGGACTCGTTTGAATACCGGTTGCTGGAGTTGCCATGCCTGGTAAGCGGCAGTTATCAGCACCAGCTGGCGCCGCACGATCTGCTCCCCAAAAAGCGCAAACGGTCGCTATACACGAACTGGCAGATGAGCAGCTACACGGCCTTATCCAGCTTAAGCCTGCACGATGCGCCCGAGTTGCCCGAAGACAAGGCCGGCGAGATGCTGCGGCAGGAGCCCGAACAGGAAAAGCTGACGCTGCCGCGCGGCGCGCATACCGGCAATGTCGTACACGAACTGCTGGAGCTTGTGGCGTTTGCCGACCTGGCCCGGGGCAAGGATATCTCGAAACTGCGCAATCAGGCCTGTCAGCGCTATGGTCTCAGGCTGGAAACGCCGGAGCTTATTGACGAGTTGTTACAAACTGTTGTTATGACGCCGCTGTCCGATACGGATCGGTCTTTCCGCCTGATGAACCTGAAAGAAAGCCGCTGCCTGAAGGAGATGCCGTTCTACCTGGCGATGCGGCTGATCGATGCCAGCCAGATCAACAGGATTCTACTCGATACGCCGGTTTTTCAGCCATTGAGCGGCAAGCAGATGTGCGGCTATCTGACCGGTTTTATCGACCTGGTCTGCGAGCATGACGGCCTTTATTACATCATGGATTATAAGACCAACAGCCTTGCCGATTATGAAAATGAAACCCTGGCCCAGGCCATGCGCGAGCATAACTACGGCTTGCAATACTGGATTTATACCGTGGTGTTGCACCGCTATCTGCAAAAACGCCTGCCGGATTACCGCTATGAGCGCCATTTCGGCGGCGTGCGCTACCTGTTCGTGCGTGGCATGCAGCAGGATCTGGCCTTGAGCGGGGTTTACCAGGACCGGCCGGATCTGGCCAAGGTCGAAGCATTGGCCGCGTTATTCGGAGGATAAGATGCAGGATCAGGAAAGAGTCTATAGCCGGCTGGATGTTGCGTTTGCCCGTTTTCTGGGGCAGCGTTGCAATCTCAGCGCCGAGGAAAAGCCGCTGTTTGAAAGCCTGGTCAAGCTGTTGTCCCATGAGCAAAACCAGGGCCACAGCTGCATTCAGCTGGCAGAGAAAGACTGCGCATTGGTGCTGGCTTCGGGGTTGGCGGCTATACCAGGCCAGATTTTCGGGCTGTTGCCTCTGGTGCTTGAGCAGAACCGCCTGTATCTGCACCGTTATTGGGATTATGAGAGTCGTTTGGCGAGGCAGATCCAGGCGATGATACAGGTAAATCCCTCTGTAGAAGGGCTTGAGGCCGCGTTGGACCGTTATTTTCCGCCACTATCCGATGAGATCGACTGGCAACGAGAGGCCGCCAGGATGGCGCTTACGCGGGGATTGAGCATTATTACCGGCGGTCCCGGTACGGGCAAGACGACGACGGTGGTCAGGATTCTGGCATTGATGCAGGAACTGGCCTCAGAGCCGCTGCATATCGCCCTGGCGGCGCCGACCGGCAAGGCGGCCATGCGTCTGCAGGAGTCAATAGGCAGTAACAAAGCATCGCTGCCATGTGCAGATTCCATAAAGCAGCTCATCCCGGAAAAAGTGACAACGCTGCACCGCCTGCTGGGCGCCATGCCGCCGTCGCCGTATTTTCGCCATAATGCCGACAAGCCCTTGGTTCACGATCTGGTCGTGGTCGATGAGGCGTCTATGGTCGATCTGGCGCTGATGAGCAAACTGGTCGATGCTTTGAAACCCGGCGCCGGCCTGATTCTGCTTGGCGACAAGGATCAGCTCGCTTCGGTCGAATCGGGGGCCGTGTTGGCCGATTTGACGACGATTTTGCCGGACTGCACGCTGGAGTTGAAGAAATCGCACCGGTTTGATGAGAATATAAAGAAGCTGGCGGTCGCCGTGAATCGGCAGCAGGCCGATATTGCCTGGCAGATGTTGCTGGGCGGAGATAAAAATATAATGCTGCTGGAGCAGGACCTGATCGATTATGTGGCCGGGCAGCAGGCCGACTATCTGAGGATGATCAGGGCGGCTGCGCCCTTTGACGAGATCTATCGCGCCTTCAGTCGCTTTCAGGTGCTATGCGCCAACCGGCGTGGCAAAAACAGTGTCGCCGATATCAATCATCTGGTTGAGCAAACACTCGTTGCGCAAAAGCTGATCAGTGTGTCCGGGCGTTGGTATGTCGGCCGGCCGGTGATGGTTACGCAAAACAATCCGGCCTTGCAGCTTTACAATGGCGATATCGGCCTCTGTCTGCCCGATAACGATCAGAACGGCAAACTGATGGTATTTTTTCAGCGGGCCGACGGCAGCGTCAAAAAATATCTGCCTGCACGTGTGCCGCATTGCGAAACCGTATTTGCGATGACGATACATAAAAGCCAGGGTTCGGAATTCGAGGAGGTGCTGATTGCCTTGCCCGATGCGGTTAATCCGGTGCTGACAAAGGAATTGCTTTACACGGCCATAACCCGGGCCAGAAAAACCGTCAAGCTGGTCGCTGATGAGGCCGTGTTTGTTGCGACGGTCGGGCGGCGGGTCGAGCGCATTACCGGTCTGGCCGATAAATTCAAACCAGAGGTATAAAGCTGGAAAAAACGCAGGCGCTTGATCTGTGAGGGTGATCAGGCGCAGCTCAGCGAATATCTGTAAATTTAGTAATTCCGTTGAACGGAAAATTTAGCCAACTGGGTCAATGCGTCTTTGTACTCGGAATCGGGCAGAACATTTAACGCATCGATGGCTTTTTGCGCCTCTTCATCAGCGCGCCGCTCGGTATAGTCAATCGCTTTAGTGCTCTGCACGACGGCATAGACTTCATTGAAAGCATCGCGATCGCCATTTTTAACGGCATTGATCACGATGCCGGCTTCTTCGTCATTGCCGTGCTGAATGGCGTAAATCAACGGTAAAGTCGGCTTGCCTTCGGCCAGGTCGTCGCCGAGATTTTTGCCTAATTCTTCCTGATTGGCTTTGTAATCCAAGGCGTCGTCGATGAGCTGGAAAGCAATGCCGAGATGCTGGCCGTACAGTGCCAGGCCTTCCTCCACTTCCGTGGAAGCGTTGGAGAGGACGGCGCCCAGGCGGGTTGCGGCACTGAACAGAATCGCTGTTTTCCTGGCGATGACTTCAAGGTATTTTTCTTCCGTGGTTTCCGGATTGTTGCAGTTCAAGAGTTGCAGAACCTCGCCTTCGGCAATGGCGGTCGTGGTTTTGGACAGAATTTCCATGACTCGCATGTTGCCGGTGCGCACCATCATTTCGAATGCGCTGGAGTAGAGATAATCGCCGACCAGTACGCTGGCGGCATTGCCCCAGACCGCATTGGCGGATTCCTTGCCGCGCCTGCGGTCCGAATCATCAACCACGTCATCATGTAGTAAGGTGGCGGTATGGATGAATTCAATGACGGCGGCGAGCACCAGATGATTGTTATTGGCGCCGCCCAAGGCTTTGGCGGCAAGCAGCAAGAGCATCGGACGCAATCTTTTGCCGCCGTTGCCGATAATATAATGGCCGACCTGGTTGATCAGGATAACATCGGAACTTAACTCGTTAATGATGAGTTGATCCACCGCCTTGGCTTCAGTGATGGTTAAATTCTTGATCGAATTAAAATCAATGGGCGCGGATGCGTTCGCTGTCGATTGTGATGCCATTATTAGTGCTGCGTGTCTAGGATTAGGTTATCTTTCATGATGTTAGCTATGAAATACAAAGCCGTTGGATTATTATAGCTTAATAAAGAGTTAATCATCCATGCTATTGAATAAACTATATTGGTGTCAATAGCTTTCTTGTGTTATTTTATTCGGATGTGTATGGGTCGGTCGATTTAAATTTGACTTGACTTGGTTTTAAAAATAAAATTGTCTGTTCACTTTAAACAGATTAATGCTTGATGGAGCTTGCGCAGATGTATGCGGTAATTCAAACAGGTGGTAAACAGTACCGAGTCGAAGAAGGTACGACCTTAAAAATAGAAAAACTTGAGCTTGGAACAGGCGACAGCATTGAATTCGATAAAGTGCTGATGGTTCAGTCGGGCGGTGATGTTAAAGTCGGCCTGCCTTTCATCGAAGGCGGCAAGGTGACTGCGACCGTTTTATCTCAAGGTCGGCATAAAAAAGTCAAAATTATTAAATTCAGAAGACGCAAGCACCATATGAAACAAATGGGGCATCGTCAATACTATACAGAAGTCCAGATTACTGGTATTTCTGCTTAATAATAGGGGTTACAGATGGCTCATAAGAAAGCTGGTGGTAGTACGCGTAACGGACGCGACTCTAATGCGAAAAGATTGGGTGTTAAGCGTTTCGGCGGACAGGTTGTGACAGCGGGAAATATTATCGTTCGTCAACGTGGAACACATTTTCATGCAGGTGACAATGTTGGTTGCGGAAAAGATCATACATTGTTTGCAACAGCTGACGGCAAAGTGGTTTTTCAGGTTAAAGGTCCTAAAGGCCGTAAATTTGTCAGTGTAGTTGCTGCGTAAAACTTACGGACCGCTTATGGCGGTAGTATGGTTGTCTAAAAAAAGCTCCGCTCGTTAATAGTGGGGCTTTTTTTGTTTTTATCGGTAGGCTTTAAGTGCGGCGGCATATGATTTATGAGATTTGTTGATGAAGCGGAGATTCGCGTAGAAGCGGGTGATGGCGGTAATGGTGTGGTCGGTTTCCGTCGCGAGAAGTACATTCCTATGGGTGGTCCTGATGGGGGTGATGGCGGTGATGGCGGCAGCGTTTATCTGATCGCTGCCGAAAATGTAAACACCCTGGTTGATTTTCGCTATCACTCGGTGCATAGGGCGCAACGCGGGCAGAACGGCATGGCTCGTAATTGTACCGGTAAAAAAGGCGAGGACTGCTATGTGCCGGTGCCTTTGGGTACGCGTGTCTCCGATGCGGAAACGGGCGAGGAGATGGGTGATCTGACTGAGGTCGGTGAGACGCTGTTGGTGGCCAAGGGTGGTTTTCACGGTTTGGGCAACACGCGTTTCAAGAGCAGTGTCAACAGGGCTCCGCAGTATGCCAGCAAAGGCACGGAGGGTGAGCACCGCAGGCTGCATCTGGAGCTGACGCTGATTGCCGATGTCGGCTTGCTCGGTATGCCTAATGCAGGCAAGTCCAGTCTGATACGCGCGGTATCTTCAGCCCGGCCGAAAGTTGCTGATTATCCGTTTACCACGTTACATCCTAACCTCGGCGTAGTCAGGATCGATGATCTACGCAGTTTTGTTATTGCCGATATTCCGGGTGTGATTGAAGGGGCGGCTGAAGGCGCGGGGCTGGGGCTGCAGTTTCTCAAGCACTTGTCGCGCACTGGCCTGTTATTGCATCTGGTTGATGTTGAGCCTTATGAAAGCATGGATTCGCCGGTTGAGGCGGCGCGTAAAATTATTCGCGAGGTCGAGAAGTGGAGTGATGATCTCGCCAATAAGCCGCGCTGGTTGGTGCTGAATAAAGTGGATAGATTGCCTGGTGAGGAAGTGGATGAGCGTTGCAAGGCTATTGTTGACGAACTCGGCTGGTCGGGTCCGGTCTTCAGGGTCTCGGCAATCAATGGGGATGGTACTAGAGAATTGATGTTTGCCATCATGGATTTTTTGGATCGGCGGCGGGAAGAAAGTGAGCAGGACTGATTTTGCGAAAGCCAAACGAATTGTTGTAAAAATAGGCAGTTCTTTATTGACGGATGGCGGTCGGGGGCTTAATAAGTCGGCTATTGCGGCCTGGGTCGGGCAAATGGCCGCGGTAAGGCGTCAGTCAATTGAAGTGCTGCTGGTTTCTTCGGGGTCGGTGGCTGAAGGTATGTGTCGTTTGGGCTGGAGGGTAAGGCCTAAGACGCTGCATGAGTTGCAGGCGGCGGCATCGGTGGGTCAGATGGGATTGGTGCGCGTCTTTGATGATAATTTTCAGCAGCACGGTTTGCATGCGGCGCAGGTATTGCTGACTCATGATGATTTATCGGATCGGCAGCGCTACCTGAATGCCAGAAGTACATTATTGACGTTGATGAAAATGGGGGTGGTGCCGGTCATTAATGAAAATGACGCGGTGGCAACCGAAGAGATTCGTTTTGGTGATAACGATACGCTGGGTGCCTTGGTGGCGAATCTGGTGGAGGCGGATCTGTTGATTATTCTGACCGATCAGCAGGGGTTGTTTACGGCCGATCCAGGCTTGTATCCTGACGCGGAGTTGATTTCCGAGATTAGCGTCAATGATGGCCGGCTGGATGTGGTGGCTGGTGAAAGCCGTAGCGGCCTGGGTCGGGGGGGTATGTATACCAAGGTGCGTGCGGCGCGTCTGGCGTCCCGGTCGGGGGCGGCCACGGTGATTGCGGCCGGCGCCGTTGAGGATGTGATTACGGCTGTGCTTGCCGGTGCTGATCTGGGGACGCATTTGTTGCCGGATATCGAGCCTTTGGTGGCGAGAAAGCGCTGGCTGGCTGGGCAGTTGCAGGTGAAAGGGCGATTGGTTCTGGACGCGGGGGCGGTCAAGGTGTTAACAAGTGACGGCAAAAGCCTGCTGGCGGTCGGTGTTAAATCGGTATCGGGCAGGTTTGAGCGTGGCGAGCTGGTTTCATGTGTCGATGAAAATGGCATGGAAATCGCTCGGGGTCTTGTTAATTACGGCAGGGCGGATGCGGAATTAATAGCGGGCAAGAGTAGTTCTGAATTTGAGCGTATCCTGGGTTATGCCGATGATTCGGAAATGATACACCGGGATAATATGGTGCTGCTGTAAAAAAAACAGGCAAATAAAAAGGCCGGACTCTAGGAGTTGCGGCCTTTTTAGGTAAGACTAAAGCTTGGGGTTAAGCGATAGATTTTACTTTTGAATTCAGTCTGCTTTTGCTGCGTGCGGCTTTATTTTTATGAATAAGGCCTTTGTTTACTGCTGAATCGATAATGGGCACGGCAGTGTTATAGGCGGCTTGCGCTTTTTCCTTATCGCCGGCGTTAACCGCGGCAATGACTTTTTTTACGAATGTGCGTAAATTGCTGCGTTGTCCTGCGTTGCGAATACGGCTTTTTTCCGCTTGTCGCGCACGCTTTTTAGCTTGTGCTGTATTAGCCATAATTTCTCGATTCTTGCTATGTGAGTTAATAAGACCGCATATTATCTTTTTAAATGTTATTATTGTCAAATTTTTAGCGCAGCAAATAATAAGGAGAGATATTGAGCAGGCAGCTTTTTAAATCAACTGCCATAGTCGGCAGTATGACCCTGACTTCACGCTTGCTGGGATTTGTTCGGGATATGCTGATAGCGAGGCTTTTTGGTGTCGATTTGGCAACCGATGCGTTCTTTGTCGCATTTAAGATCCCCAATTTTTTGCGCCGCCTGTTTACCGAAGGAGCTTTCGCGCAAGCTTTTGTGCCTGTGCTGGCGGACTGCAAGGCCCATGGCAGTCAGGCGGCGCTAAAACAATTTGTCGACAGAACGGCTGGAACCCTGACGCTGGTTTTAATGCTGATCACGATTCTCGGCATGATCGTCGCGCCTGTGCTTATTACCTTGTTCGCCCCAGGGTTTATATGGAAAGGGACTCAGTATGAATTGGCAGTGCAAATGCTACGAATTACTTTTCCGTATTTGTTTTTTATCTCGTCAGTGGCGTTTGCTGGAGGTATCTTAAACGCGCATGGCAAGTTCGCCATTCCGGCCCTGACGCCGGCCTTGCTGAATATCAGTATGATTGCCGCTGCCATATGGCTGGCGCCATTAATGGCCGAGCCAGTGGTTGCATTGGCCTGGGGCGTCTTTATAGCGGGCATTGTGCAGGTGTTGTTTCAGATACCGGCCTTAATGCAGTTAGGCTTGGTTCCGCGATTAAGACTCGATTTTAATGATGCCGATGTCAAACGCATGATGGGACTCATGCTTCCGGCGATTTTGGCGGTTTCGGTCACCCAGATCAATTTGCTGCTGGATACGCTGATGGCATCGTTTCTACCCGCCGGCAGCGTCTCCTGGCTGTATTATTCGGATCGTCTGGTGGAGTTTCCGCTGGGCATTTTCGGGATTGCACTGGCAACAGTCATTTTGCCGAGCTTATCCAGGAATCATGCGGCTCAGGATGCGAAAGCATTTTCAAATTCACTGGATTGGGGGCTGCGCCTGGTTTTATTGATTGGCATGCCGGCTACGATTGGGTTACTGGTGCTGGCCGAGCCTATCTTGTCGACGCTGTTTCAGTATAAGGAATTCGGTGCTGACGATGTGCATTTGGCCGGACAGAGCCTCATGGCTTATTCGCTCGGGTTATTGGGATTTATCCTGATTAAAGTGCTGGCGCCTGGTTTCACATCGCGACAAGAAATGAAGACGCCGGTTCGATATGGGTTATATGCCATTGTCGCCAATATTGTTTTAAATGTAGTATTGATGCTTTCCATGGCGCATGCGGGTTTGGCTTTGGCGACCTCGTTAAGCGCTTTTTTAAATGCATATTTGCTGCTTGGCAAATTGCTGAAGGAAAAGGTCTATCAACCGGCACCGGGCTGGTCATTGCTTTTTCTGAGAATTTTGTTGGCAAGTGGCGTAATGGCGGCCGGGCTGTATTATTTTGTCGATGCCGGTCGATGGACGCAGTGGAGCGTGCTGGATCGAACCGTTAATCTGTTGATGTGGGTTGTCATCGGCTGTGTTGCTTATGCGCTGGTATTAGCGTTAACCGGCTTAAGGATCAAACATTTAGCCAATGAACATGGCGGTAACGTACTTGAATAGAAACTTGACGAATTTATAAGTTTTACAGGCGATTCATTCGCTGCGCCCGACTTATGTTTTGGGCTCAAGCGAAATTACACGTGATAGAATAAAGAATTTTGATTTGTCATATTCATGCGTTTAATTAGAGGTTTATCCCATTTAGAACCGTTTGAAAATGGTTGTGTTCTGACTATCGGGAATTTTGACGGTTTGCATTTGGGCCATAGAGCCGTGATCAATAAGCTGGCTGCGCGGGGCAGGGATCTAGGTCTGCCGGTTGTTGTGATGATTTTTGAGCCGCAGCCGCTGGAATACTTTCTGGGAAAAAACGCCCCATCCAGGTTGATGCGTTTGCGGGAGAAAGTGATGCAGTTTTTAACGCTGCCCGTTGATGATTTACTGATATTGCGATTTAATCAATACCTTGCCAATTGGGATGCCGAACAGTTTGTTGTCGACATCTTAATAAAGAAACTGAATGTCAGGCATCTGGTCGTCGGGGATGATTTTCATTTCGGCAAGGCCCGTCGCGGTAATTTTGCCATGCTTAAGGAAAAAGGCGAGGCGTTCGGTTTTCAAGTCGAAGACACGGGGTCGTACCAGTTGGATGGCTTACGCGTCAGCAGCACGCTGATCAGGGATGCATTGGGCGTCGGTGACCTGGACGAGGCCGAGAGATTGCTGGGGCGGTGTTATTCCGTTTGCGGACGGGTCGCACATGGTGACCAGCGGGGAAGAACTATGGGTTATCCAACGGCCAATATACGCATGTTTAGAAAAAACACTCCGGTTGTCGGCGTCTATGCCGTTACCATGACCGGCATAGACGACCGGGAGTTCGAAGGGGTTGCGAATGTTGGGACCCGGCCTACGTTCGATGGTGGCTCAAAAGTGATACTGGAAACGCATTTGTTTGATTTTGATAAGGAAATCTACGGGCGTTACGTGGAAGTGCATTTCAAGCGAAAGATCAGGGATGAAATATGCTTCCGCTCATTGGAAGAACTTAAGGCTCAGATCGTAAAAGATGTGGCTGATACTAAAAAGATTTTTGCGGATTTAAAAAACGTATGACGATGGATTATAAAAAAACACTCAATTTACCTAAAACCGCTTTCCCGATGAAGGCCAATCTGGCGCAGCGCGAGCCGGAACGTTTAAAAAAATGGAATGAAGCCAGCCTGTATCGCAAAATCAGGGCGCAATTTGCCGGTCGCCCCAAGTTTATTTTGCATGACGGCCCCCCTTATGCCAATGGCGAGATTCATATCGGTCATGCCGTCAATAAAGTTCTGAAAGATATTATTATCAAATCGAAAACACTGAGCGGTTTTGATGCGCCTTACGTGCCGGGTTGGGATTGTCATGGGCTGCCGATTGAATTGATGGTGGAAAAGAAAGTCGGCAAGGCGGGAGTTAAAGTGTCTCCGGCTGTGTTCCGCAAGGCTTGCCGCGAGTATGCGGGCAAGCAGGTCAATATTCAAAAAGAGGCTTTCGTCAGGCTCGGCATTTTAGGCGATTGGGATAAGCCGTATTTAACGATGGATTATGCCTTTGAAGCCGACATCGTGCGCTCATTGGGAAAAATCAGCACGAAAGGCCATTTGAGCAAAGGCGCCAAGCCTGTGCACTGGTGCACCGATTGCGGATCGGCGCTGGCTGAAGCGGAAGTCGAGTATGAAGACAAGCATTCGCCGGCCATCGATGTACGTTTTCAGGTCATTGATGAAGGCGCGTTTATGGAGCGCTGTCATCACGTTCCCGAGCATGAAGGCGCCGGTCCTTTATCGGTTGTCATCTGGACCACGACGCCGTGGACACTGCCGGCCAACCAGGGAGTCGCCTTAAATCCGGAGCTCGAATATGCCGTGGTTCAGTGTGAGAAGGACGGCCAAAATGAGCGTCTGGTTATCGCCGAAGTTCTGCTTAAGGATGCGATGCTGCGCTATGACATCGAAAACTATCACGTGATTGCCTACTGCAAAGGCGCGGCACTGGAAAACCAATTGCTGCAACATCCTTTCTACGCTCGCCAGGTGCCGATTGTCCTCGGTGACCATGTTACGACCGACGCCGGTACGGGCGCCGTCCACACCGCGCCGGGGCATGGTCAGGACGATTATGTCGTGGGTCTGAAATACGGCTTGCCGGTCGATAATCCGGTCGGCAATAACGGTGTTTTTCTGCCTAATACAGAATTGTTTGCCGGCGAGCATGTCTTCAGTGCCAATGATCATGTGCTGACTGTGCTCGAAGAAAAAGGCAGATTGGTGCATCAGGAAGCCATTCTGCACAGTTATCCGCATTGCTGGCGCCATAAAACGCCGATTATCTTCCGGGCTACGCCGCAATGGTTTATCTCGATGGATAAAAACGGGCTGCGGGAGCAGGCGCTTAATGAAGTCAAGCGGGTTGCCTGGATTCCGGAATGGGGGCAGGCACGTATTGAAAGCATGATGGAAAACCGCCCTGACTGGTGCATTTCCCGTCAGCGTACCTGGGGCGTGCCGATCGCCTTTTTTGTCCATAAGGAAACCGGCGAACTGCATCCGCGCGCACCGGATCTGATCGAGCAAGTAGCCCAGCGCATCGAACAAAAAGGCATAGAAGCCTGGTTTGAACTGGAGAAGGAAGAATTGCTGGGCGAGGAAGCGGCGCTATACGAAAAGATGACCGATACATTGGATGTCTGGTTCGATTCCGGCGTCACGCATGCCTGTGTTCTCAATAAGCGTGAACAGTTGAGGTTTCCGGCCGATTTGTATCTGGAAGGTTCCGATCAGCATCGCGGCTGGTTTCAGTCATCCTTGCTGGCCTCGACAGCCATGAATGACGTCGCGCCCTACAAAGCCGTTTTGACGCACGGCTTCACCGTGGATGCGGAAGGTAAAAAGATGTCCAAATCCAGAGGCAACGTGGTCGCGCCTCAGTCGGTCATGAAAGAGTTGGGCGCCGATGTCC
Organism: Methylobacter marinus A45; assembly: GCF_000383855.1. Classification (GTDB taxonomy): domain Bacteria; phylum Pseudomonadota; class Gammaproteobacteria; order Methylococcales; family Methylomonadaceae; genus Methylobacter; species Methylobacter marinus. The sequence goes on along the minus strand of NZ_KB912877.1, from coordinate 1,365,381 downwards.
TGCGCTTGTGGGTGGCATCGACCGATTATCGCGGCGAAATGTCCGTGTCCGATGAAATCCTTAACCGGACCTCGGACGGTTACCGGCGCTTGAGAAATACGGCCCGGTTTCTGCTGTCGAATCTGGACGGTTTCGAGCCGGCCCAACATCTGGTCGAGGCAAAGGATCTGCTGGCGCTGGACCGCTGGGTCGTGGACAGGGCCTATGCGCTACAGGAAGAAGTCAAAGCCGCTTACGAAAGCTATCAGTTTCAATCTATTTATCAGAAAGTACATCATTTTTGCGTGATCGATCTGGGCGGTTTTTATCTGGATATCATTAAGGACCGTCAATATACGGCCAAGGAAGATTGCCTGGCCAGGCGTTCGGCCCAGACGGCGATGTATCACGTACTGGAAGCTCTGGTACGCTGGCTGGCGCCGATCATCAGCTACACGGCTGATGAAATATGGGATTATATGCCCGGTGAGCGCAGCGAATCGGTATTCATGGAAACCTGGTACCCAGGATTGTTTAAGCTGGACGATGATGCATTGATGAGCCGTGAATTCTGGCAGAAAATCATGACAGTTCGGACCGCAGTCAGCAAGGAATTGGAGAAAAGTCGAGCTCGGGGAGAGATTGGCGCTTCGCTGAATGCCGAGATCGAGCTGTATTGTGATGCAGATTATTTCGAGGCTTTAAACCGCCTGGGCGATGAATTGCATTTTGTCTTTATCACATCGAATGCTTCGGTCCTGACTAATCAGGCTTGTCCTGATGATACCATTCAAACCGAAATTGACGGTGTCAAGTTAAAAGTTCTTGTATCCGGATACAAAAAATGCGTGCGTTGCTGGCATCAGCGCCATGACGTGGGGGAGCATGGCGACCATCCCGAACTGTGCGGCCGTTGTGTTGAAAACGTAGCCGGTTCCGGCGAGAATCGGCAATTTGCGTGAGTACTATGTTGAAGTGGTTATGGTTGTCTTTATTGGCAATAATTCTGGATCAGGGCAGCAAGATTGCCGTGGATAGTTCGATGCAGCTTTACGAGTCCATTCCTGTCATGCCCGGTTTTAATCTGACTTATGTGCATAATACCGGTGCCGCTTTCAGCTTCCTGAGCGAAGCGGGCGGTTGGCAGCGCTGGTTTTTTGCCGGACTGGCTCTGGTGATCAGTGTGGGCATCACGATTTGGCTGGCCAGGCTGAAAAAACATGAGACAATGCTGGCCGTTGCGCTGGCGCTGGTTTTGGGCGGCGCAGTCGGCAATTTAATTGACCGGCTGTTGTATGGTTATGTTATCGATTTTCTCGATGTGTATTATCAGTCCTGGCATTGGCCGGCATTTAATATTGCCGATTCCGCCATTACGCTGGGCGTGGTCCTGATGCTGGCTGAATCGTTCGGTTTCGGGCATCCCAAGCAAGTCGGTCATGCCTAGAAAGCCCGGCATCATTGAACTATCAGGCTTGTAATAAACTGAACAGTTTTTGCCAATCAAACGAGGCGCCCGGATCGGTTTTTCGTCCGGGCGCAATATCACTATGTCCTGTAATGCGGTCCGACGATAATTGAGGATACGCTTCGAATAACAGGCGGATTACCGCTGCGAGTTGCAGATATTGCTCCTCCGTATACGCAAGCCGTTCGGTTCCTTCAAGTTCTATGCCGATCGAAAAATCATTACACCGCTCCCGTCCTTGGTACTCGGATTTCCCAGCGTGCCAGGCACGCTTGTCAAAAGGCACATATTGAACGATTTCACCTGTTCGTCTAATCAATAAATGCGAAGATACTGTCAGTTGACAAATATCTTTAAAATAAGGGTGCTTGTCCGGGGGGAGTTGATTGCAAAAGAACTGGTCGATATAGGGCGTACCAAATTCACTCGGCGGCAGGCTGATGCAGTGTATAACCAATAAGGAAATATCGGCAGGCTCGGTTCTTTCGTCAAAGTTTGGCGAGGGAATCCGGATAATGTCGGTCAGCCAGTGGCAGTCTATTTTCATAGGACTAATCGGAAAAAGAAAAAAGCGGAAGTGGATCACAGTTTTCACAGTGGAAAGGCTTATTATTTATCAAAATCATAGTTCAGGTATAGTCTTTGATTGACAAGGACTGGCAATTTATTTAAGGGAAAACGCATGGCAATGAACATACGGCAACAGATAGGCATGGGGAGCAGCGCGTCAAATAATGTCGAAGTCCTAGCTAGATTCAAGTCGGCTTTTTATCACTACTTCGAGCAATTGGTTGATGATTGCTGCATGCGAATTGATCTTGAGTTCGGTCTGCAGTCGAATAAAGATCGCGAGAAAGCGAATTATAAAGAACATCTGGAGCATATACATTCGGTACGCAGAAAAATTAAGCAAAATTATTTGCTTAAAGTAGGAGAGGCTTTTCATGTTAGTCATCGAAAGACTTTAAATAATCCGGACCAGAAAATAAATGTGGCCACGGCTTCACTGGCAAACGATGCCTTGGTAGAGGAAAACCATGCGGTCGCTACGATTATCCAGGGCTGTGAGCACGCTTTTCATGACCAATTGCACCATCTGAACAGGCAAATCTCAATGCAGATGGGAAAACAGGCCTTTTCCGACCGCCATAATCCTGTTTCACCGCGACGCCTGGTTCATGCTTTGATTGAGGTCATCAAGCCCTTGAAATTAAATACGAAGTTTCGAATCATCGTTTATAGATCCTTTGAAGATTATGTATTCAGTCAGCTGGGTTTCATTTACAGTGAGTTGACTAAGCAACTGGAAGCGGAAAGCGCGGCGCTATCATATGATGTAAGCGAAATCAAGGAGGCGTCTGAACCGACTATCGCAAATAGTGAATCGATCAGTCAAGAATTTCAAGCGTTACAAAAAAAACTGGATCAATGGCGTTTGGTGAGGACTCCTTCAGTTTACGATTTAATTCCAAAGCCCGAGAATGATGTCACTTATGATACATTTGAAATAGTTCATGCATTGGAAATTCTCAGCCAGTTTTATGCATTTGATCATGCCGACAGTGGGCACGAGAAGCCATTGAAATGGCGAGTTATTAAAAAACTCGAAGAGCTGAATTTCAGCGGTTATCTTAAGAGTTTGGCCAAATGCGATGAAGATATACTCGATTTGGTGAGTTTGATTTTTAAGGAAATTAGCAGCGATAACTCACTAACAGACACTGTAAAATCCATCCTGCTACGATTGGAAATGCCCATGGCCGCGGTTACGCTAGGGCAGTATAGTGTTTTTATCGACTCAGACAACCCCATCAGGCGATTACTGAATGATTTATTTATAGCCGGACTGTTTTTAAATCAGACTGACCATGGTGACCGCTTAATTTACGAGCGTATTGTCGGCGTTGTAAAAACAATGACTAAGGAAGGAGGGTTTGAGCAACCCAACTGGGAACATGAGGCTAGCGAATTTGCCCGTTACCTGGAAAAACATAAGCAGCGGGTTCAGATTCTTGAGGACCGTTCCCGGCAGTTAATGCAAAATAAAGAATCGCTGGAAATGAGCAAAAAAGCCGTAACCAAGGCTATAGATGACAGCGTGCGGGGAAAGGCCGTGCCGGCGGTCATTGACGAGTTTCTGCGTGATGTCTGGCAGCATGTTTTGCTGGTTGATCACGTCCGCAGAAATGAAGAGCCTAAACTTTGGGAAAAATCGGTACGGGTGATGGAAGAACTGACCGTCAGCGTACTGCCGCCGGCGGATGAAAGTGCAAAAAAACAGATATTAAAATTTTTGCCTGGCATGATCAAGGAGTTGAGAAGCGGCTTGGATCGTATTTCATATGATAAAAACGCGCAGTCACGTTTCTTTAAGGATCTTGCCGTGCGGCACATTATCCTAATGGATAAGAAAGACAAGGCGACAGAGAACAATAGTGTTAATAAAGTTAGCCCGGCTGTGGAGCAGAGCAAGGATATTGAGCGCGAAGCCATTATGGATAAACATGCCGAACAGGTGAATAATATGGCCGAGCATACTTGGGTGGCCTTCGAATCGGAGACGATCCCACAATGGGGAAAGCTGATATGGAAAAGCGTGGAAACGGAAAACATGCTGTTTGTCGGCAAGAATGGCGCAAAAGTGCTGGAAATTAAGGTTCAGGAGTTGGCTGAAAAATTTAGACAAGGGCGCGCAGCTATTGTAACCTTGGGCGATGAATCCATCGTAGAGCGAGCGCTCTCAGTATTAAACAACTTATGATAGAACAATCAAAAATTGCAGAAATAAAACGTTTTCTTGCTGAAGATATCGGCTCTGGAGATGTAACGGCAGAAATTATTCCAGAAACCATGCATGCCGAAGCCGAGGTTATTACACGGGAAACCATGGTTCTTTGTGGCCGGGATTGGTTTGATGCGGTCTTTATGCAGTTAAACGCCAACATTAGCATTAACTGGCTGGTGGATGAAGGTGAGACAGTCAACAAAGATACGCTCCTTTGCAGACTCAGCGGTCCAGCCAGAAGCCTGCTAACCGGAGAGCGTACCGCCTTAAATTTATTGCAGCTTTTATCGGCTACGGCAACTGTCTCTCGGCAGTATGCGGAGGCTGTCGCTGGCACTGGTTGTAAAGTGCTGGATACCCGTAAAACCATTCCAGGGCTCAGGAAGGCGCAAAAATACGCGGTAGCCTGTGGCGGTTGCTATAACCATAGGATCGGCTTGTATGATGGCGTGTTAATCAAGGAAAATCATATTATTGCGGCCGGCTCCATTGCCAGGGCTATTGAGGCGGCGCGAGCAAAGTCGTCGGTTCCAGTCGAAGTAGAGGTCGAATCCATGCAGGAATTGGAGCAGGCTATCTCGGCAAAGCCCGATCGCATCATGCTGGACAATTTTACTCTTGAAGACATGCAGGCCGCGGTAAAGCTGAATGTCGGCGCCATAGAACTGGAGGCTTCGGGTAACATCGACCTGAACAATATCCGTTCGATTGCCGAAACGGGCGTCGATTATATTTCTATCGGGGCATTGACTAAAAATGTCCGAGCCGTTGATTTGTCGATGCGTATAAAACTGGTGGCGGAGCGTGATTGAAAATCCCGACAGTTTGTTTAAGCTGATCAGCCATGGGATTTATGTCATAGGCGTCAGTGACGGTATTCATCAAAATGCCTTTACTGCCGCTTGGGTCATGCAGGCCTCTTTTGATCCGTTGTTGCTGGCATTGAGTATTAATCCCCAGCACTACTCTTATAAATTGCTGCAAGCGGGCGGTATTTGTACCGTTAATGTCCTGGGGCAACACCAACAGGCCATTGCCGAGCATTTTGGCCGTCCCGGGCTCAGAGATAAGATGGCCGGTTTCCAATGGCAGATAAGCCAAACAGGCGCGCCGATATTATCCGAAAGTCTTGCGTATTTCGACTGTGAAGTCAGTCATTATGCCGACGCTGGCGATCATAAAATCGCAATCTGTACAGTCACTGACGCGGCAATGCTCAACCTGGGGTTGCCATTATTGTATGTTCAGACCGGGGATATGGACGGCAGCAGCGAATTGTATGCGAAATAGCACTCATTGAGGCTTGTAGCGCGCATTAGCGCGGGCTCAGTCGAGATATTCATACTTCGTGACGATTTTCCTTACTCCGGCAGTTCTTCTGGCGGCTTCTATAGCCGCCGCCCCTTCATTTTTGTGCACCAGTCCCATCAGATAAACCACGCCGTTTTCAGTGATTACTTTTATTTCAGTGCCATTAAATCCGGGAATGGTATTGATGCCAGCCAGTTCTGTTTTCAAGCTATCGGTGATTAATGCATCATTGGCACGCGATTCTTCTGCACTGGGCTCTGCGATAAGCAAGGCGTTATGCACCTGTTTTATGTCAGAGATAGTGCGGACTATGGAAATGATTTTATTGCGCAAGCGGGGGGTGGGCGCTTCGCCTGTAACCAAGGCTATTCCGTTATATGCCGCCACATTCACATGGCAATCATTTTCTATCTCATCATCCGCTTTTAATTTACGGGACGCATCGGATTCTATGCGCTTATCGGTCAATACAGCATTGCCGTGGCGACGCTCATTGACCGTTTTTCCGGTTATTGCGCAACCGTTTATTGACTGGCTGATTACGATCAGAAGGGGCAATAATAGATGGTTTCTCATGGGCTTAGCCGCCAAAAAGCTGATGGTCAATCAGGTCGCACATGCAATGCGTGATCAGTAAATGCACTTCCTGTATGCGTGCGATTGAGCTTGATGGTACGCGAATTTCTATATCGGTTTCATTCAATAACGGTGCAATCATTCCGCCATCATGACCGGTCAAGGCGATAACCGAGATATCTTTATCGTGCGCGGTAGTAATGGCTTTGGCGAGATTGGCCGCATTACTGTCGTCGGTATACGCCATTAAGATATCGCCGCTTTGTCCGAGCGCCCGGATCTGTTTCGCAAAAATATCATCGAAATGGTAGTCATTGGCTATGGCCGTGAGAGTTGCTGTGTCTGTAGTCAAGGCAATGGCCGGCAATGAGGGGCGTTCGCGTTCAAACTGGTTGAGCATGGCCGAGGACAGAAACTGGGCATTGGCTGCCGAGCCGCCGTTACCGCAGGATAATATCTTTTTGTCATTCAGTAAGGTGGCGACCAAACGTTGTGAGGCGAATTCGATCAGTTCGCAAAGGCTGACCATGGCATCCTGCTTGGTCTGGATGCTGTCAGAAAAATGATTGATGATGCGATCTTGCAGGCTCATGGAAGTTTTAAATTTAAAAGGCGTTTTGTATCCAATCTATAGTACCGTTGCCGGAAATAGCGACAACGTCAAAACGGATAGGTCTGTCTGTTTTATTGGATGATAAATAAAGGTGTGTTGCCGCTATTATACGAGATTGTTTCTTATGTGTAACGCTCTCAAGCGCGCTGCCGTATTTGTCGGTTTTTCGAAATCTGACTTCAATGATAACCAGTGTTTCCTTATCAAGCATGATCAAATCGAGTTCGCCCTGTTTGCAGCGGAAATTACGGCAAACCGGTTTGAGACCTTTAGTAAGCAGAAAATTATGAGCCTGTTCTTCGGCATTTTCGCCGCGGGTCAGGTGGGACGCTTTCGCTTTGAGTTTAGTCAGCATATTCAATTATCGGTAGCGCTTCCTGTGTTGGCCGGTCTTCATGCGTGAAGGAAGTATTGGGTGAATTTTTGGAGATATCGATTATTTCAGGCCGGCCTTCTGTAAATCTGGCGCAAACCAGTTCACGTTTGATACGGCCGTCAAACATCAGCGATAAGGTTCCGGTGGCGCCGGTATACGGTATAACATCGATTTTATCCAATTGAGCAATCAAATTGTAGGCATCGATACCCATGGCAATCAGGCGCAAATAAGAGTTGGGAAATTGTCTCCAGATATCTTGCAGGGCACTCATGCTGAGCTTGCCTTGGTCGGAGTCAAGCAGCCAGGGTGTATCGCAAAACGTTATTTTATTGAGGTCCTGGTCCAGCGATGGATTTGGTTGGCCGGTATAAATAGCCGGCAGCGCATAAACAGGCAGGTTGGCGGCTTGATAATAATGCAGTTGGGGATTGATCAGGCGTGCTTCATTACCATAAGCGCTTAACAGAATCACATCCGCATCCTGGCGTCTTCGAGGCGTGAACTTTACCGACGGTATCAGTTGGCGAAGCCTGTTGTAACGGTTTTCGCTTTCATCGAAATTGAGCAGTTTCTTAATGGCTGAGGAGAAATCGGTGTCCTTACGGTTGTAGGTTTGCGATTCGAGAATCGAGTGATCGAACTCCTGCCAGTATTCCGTAAAATAATCGGCAATACGTTTCCCCTGAGTGGATTCCGGTAGCAGCAATAACGCTTTTTGATGGCCATCATGCAAGGCTTTGCGGGTGATTTGGTCGACATCATCCATAGGGCTCAGGCTGAACTGATAGAGATTATTTTTTTGCAAACCTTCGATATGGTTTAAAGCCAGCACGGGTATATCGAATACAACTGAATCGGCAAGACTTTGAATGCGGTCTTTACGAAGCGGACCGATGATCAATTCAGCTCCGTCTGAGACCGCTTGATTATACAAAGCGACTGCGGTTGAGTATTCGGTATCGTAAAAGCGGATGGCGGGTTTTGCAGCGTTGCTGTCCTGATGGGTATAGGCCGCCATAATGCCGGCGCGGATGGCTTTGGAGGCTTGAGCGAAAGGTCCTGATTCAGGCAGCAAAACGGCAATCGACCCCGGATGATTGGTCATGTTGTCCGCCATATTTTTCAGTAAGTAAGAGTTAGCCGGGTGGCCTGGAAAAGTTTCGCGCCATTTGGCTAATTCGAGATCAAAACTGACGGGGTCGCGCTCTTTCAGTTTCAACAGGCCGGCCAGGGATAGCCAGCCGGCCAGCACATCCGTTGCCGTATGCGATTGGTCGTTCAGCGCTGATTCGGGCATCAGGCTTAATGTTTCAAGAATAGTGGCCTGGTTTTCGTCGCGCTCGTCGGGAGAGCTTAATAGCTTGCTCAGCTCAATTCTGGATCTGACGCTGTTCAGCAGGTGGCCAGTTAATGAAAATGCAAAGGCCTGTGATTGAAAATATTTGATTTTATTATCCGGGCTTAGCTGCTGGGCTTGGATCAATTCCAGTCTGTTTAGGGCCTGTTCAGCCTCTCCAGCGCTAAGCATAATCTGAGCATAAAACAGATTCAGTTGATCGCGCTGTTGGGCGGACATGGTGGCCGGATCAAGGGTTTCGGCGAACTTTTGTGCTGCATTATTATTGCCGGCTTGAATCAAGGCCGCGATAGCCTGCAATTGAAGCTGGATTTGTTCGGGAGGCAATTTTTGGGCGGGCTGCTGATACAATGGCGGCGCCGGATTGATCAGGGGGTCTTGTATAATGGGAACGGTTTGTCCTTGAAATCGATCGCTATTAACAGATTGCATGGCGCAACCGGAAAAAATCGGAAAGGCCGGAAGCAAGGTACATAACAACAGCGGCTTATATTGTAGCCGAATCTTAAAATTAGAAGTTTTCAAGTGAGAATGTCCAATGTCAAGTCCATGCGGCAAATTATATGTTGTTGCTACTCCAATAGGTAATTTAGCAGATATTAGCTTCAGAGCGGTGGAAATATTAAAACAAGTCGATTTGATTGCCGCGGAAGACACCCGGCATGTCAGAATGTTGCTGCAGCACTATGGTATCAGCAATAAAGTGGTTTCATTACATCAGCATAATGAAGAAACGGTTTCTGTAGGCTTACTGGAAAAACTGAAGATGGGGCGGTCTATTGCACTGGTTTCAGATGCCGGTACGCCCTTGCTAAGTGATCCAGGCATGCCGCTGGTGCGCATGGTGAAAGATGCGGGACTGGATGTCTCGCCCGTGCCGGGCGCTTGTGCGTTGATTGCTGCATTATCGGCGGCAGGATTACCGGTTACGCGGTTTTCTTTCGAAGGCTTTTTGCCTCGGACTTCATCGGCGAGGCAGACGTTTTTTCGTGAAAAGCTGATGTGCCCGATCACTTGGGTATTCTATGAATCCAGTCATCGGATTCTGGCAACGCTAAGGGATATGGTTGAAGTGTTGCCGCTGGATCGTCAGATAGTCATTGCCAGAGAATTAACCAAGCTGCACGAAACCATTGTAAAAACCAATTTGGGCAGTGCGCTGGAATTAGTCGAGAGCGACGACAATATGAGAAAAGGCGAGTTTGTCGTGATTGTCGATGGTGCGATTATCGATAAAAATGAACAGGTTATAACCCAGGAGCAGCGCAAAGTACTGAGTGTGCTATTGCGTGAATGTTCTATTAAAACGGCGGTTGCCATGGCTGTAGAAATTACCGGTGTAAGGAAGAAACTGTTATACCAAGCGGCCTTGGATATGCAATAAGTAAAAACGCTTAGCCTGAACGTTAATATAACGCGTCAAGACGCTTGTTTAATAAATGTGATAGACTATGCATTGAAAGAGTCGGCTGAGCAGTCGCTGTTTTATCGTCAAGATAAGATGGAGGAAAGTCCGGGCTCCATTGGGCAGGGTGCCAGGTAACGCCTGGGGGGCGTAAGCCTACGGAAAGTGCCGCAGAAAATATACCGCCAGTCCTTTGGATTGGTAAGGGTGAAAAGGTGCGGTAAGAGCGCACCGCGCAACTGGTAACAGGAGTGGCAGGGTAAACCCCACCCGGAGCAAGATCAAATAGAGGAACAGACGCGTGGCCCGCGCGGTTCCTGGGTAGATTGCTTGAGCTGCAGGGTGACTTGCAGCCTAGATGAATGACTGTTCTAGACAGAACCCGGCTTACAGGCCGGCTCTTTCTTTCGTTTGCGCTTTAAAAAATACCCTCGAGGCGCAATCCAATAAACATTTTTGAAGTTAGAGTTGTCTGAAAATGTTCGGTAAATATTGCCGCAATTCCTTCCTCCTTATTCCTTTCTTTATTGGTAAAGTCTGCTGGTTTTAAGACGCTTTTCCTTAAAGTACTACTGCCATAATATCAATTAACTTTCTGATAAAGCATAAGATTTATTTCAAGGGGTTTTATGCGCTTCAACCTGTGCTTTAAGGTTACGTAAGTCATTGTCAAAAAAGAAAGATTAGAAATGAAATCGTCCTTGACTCAGGCAGGTTTGAAATCTATAGTGAATTATAGTGGCGAAAAGTGGAAAAAAATGGTTTTTTGGGGAATTTGAGGTAAATCTTGTTTCGCGGTATCAGCTCAATCAATCTTGATGACAAAGGGCGTTTCGCTATTCCAACGCGTTATCGCGAGGAATTGCAGGAGTGCTGCGAGCGTCAAATGGTTGTGACGGTTGCCGTGGATGAGCGGTGTGTTGGAGAAAGCGGTTGTTTGTGGCTTTATCCTCTACCTGAATGGGAAAAACTCGAACAGACAATCAGTAAATTGCCTACCTTGAATAAGATGGCAGGCAAGTTAAGGCGTTTCGTTATCGGCAATGCTTCTGAATGCGAAATGGATGGGCAGGGGCGATTGCTGCTGCCGGAAAAACTCAGAAAATTTGCGCAAATGGAAAAGAAAATTGTTCTGGTTGGTCAGCTTAATAAGTTTGAAATCTGGAATGAAGAGGCATGGACGGCAAAAGAAAATGAATGGCTTAATGGCGATGATAATGAAGGATTGGAAGATCTCGGATCTTTATCCTTTTAAGACGGGAGATTTGTTAGTGATACATTTGCCCGTTATGTTTGCAGAAGCCCTGCAGCAGTTAGCGGTAAAAAAAGAAGGCATCTATCTGGATTGTACATTCGGTCGAGGAGGCCACAGTCGAGGGATTCTGGATCAGTTAGGGCCATCTGGACGGTTGCTGGCTTTCGATCGTGATGCCGATGCAATTAATTCCGGTTATGCACAAGAAATGCTTAAGGATGAGCGTTTTAAATTAATACATAATTGTTTTTCGGAACTGGAAAATATAGTGGCCAGGGAAGGGCTGACCGGATGCATTGATGGGATTTTGATCGATCTGGGCGTGTCGTCTCCTCAGCTGGACAATCCTGAGCGAGGGTTTAGTTTTTTGCGTGACGGACTGTTGGACATGCGCATGGATGGTAATGCCGGCGTATCGGCGGCGCAGTGGCTGGCTACTGTTGATGAGCAGGCGCTTGTTAAGGTTCTGTTTGAATATGGTGAAGAGCGCTTTGCCCGACGCATAGCCCGTGCGGTTGTCGAAAGAAGAGTTCAAGCGCCTATCGCAACAACTCGACAATTGGCTGAATTGATTGAAGAGGTCGTGCCGGTTAGAGAGAAACACAAGCACCCGGCAACACGGACTTTTCAAGCGATACGCATTGAAATCAACAGGGAACTGGAGGAATTAAAAAATGTGTTACAGCAGTCGGCCCGAGTCCTGAAACCGGGCGGCCGGTTGGTTGTCATTTCTTTTCATTCCTTGGAAGACAGGATCGTAAAGCGTTTTATCAGGGATGAGTCAGGGGCCAGATACAATCCGGGCAAGCTACCTATCAAGGAGATTGATATTGATAAGGGCTTTTTTAAAAAAATAAGTAAGGCAATAAAAGCCAGTAAGCAAGAGCTTGCCCAAAACCCAAGGGCACGAAGCGCGGTAATGCGGGTGGCAGAGAGAATTTAAGTGGCGACAGATCGAATTTTGGTTGTGGGAGCACTGCTGATGGTGCTTCTGATATCGGCACTGGCAGTGATTTACAGCAAATACTATTCGCGGCTGATTTTTATCGAGATCCAGAAACAGGAAAGGGCTTTGGATCAGTATGAAGTGGAGTGGGGGCAGTTGCAATTGGAACTGACTACTTTAACGGAACAGAATCGGGTTGAACTGGTAGCACGGGAGCAATTGAAACTGGTTATGCCCTTACGGGAAAAAATTATTTATATAAAACCGTAAATGATAGATTTTCAAGGCGAAAAGAAAGCAAGTCCGCAAGCCGAGGATTTTTCCGGCAGAAGGAGATTCGTCATGATTTTCATGATGAGTTGCATGGCGATATTGGTTGGGCGCGCGGTCGATTTACAGGTATTGAATAAGCAGTTTCTGAAGGATCAGGGCGATATGAGACAAGTGGATGACGTGTCGGTGTCCGCTTATAGAGGCATGATTAAAGATAGGAATGGAGAGCCGCTGGCTATCAGTACCCCGGTGCAATCTATTTGGGTGAATCCCCGAGAGCTTAAATCAGCTCCGAAAGACCGAGTCAGGCAAATGGAAAAACTGCTGGGCCTGTCGGATGGGAAAATCACTGGGCTGCTTAAAGAGGATAGCAACCGGCAATTTGCTTATATCGCTCGGCGGGTTAATCCAGGGTATGCCGATCAGGTAAAAGAATTAAAGTTGCCTGGTGTTTTTTTTGAGCGCGAGTTTAAGCGGTTTTACCCTACGGGCGGAGTGTCGGCACATTTAGTCGGGTTTACCAATGTGGATGATATCGGGCAGGAAGGGCTTGAGGCAGGGTATGAAAAAGTCTTGAAAGGTATTCCGGGCAGTAAACGGGTTATCAGAGATGGGCGGCGCCGTATTATTGACGATATTGAAAGTATTAAAGAGCCTGTTTCAGGGAAAAATCTCGATTTAAGTATTGATCAGCGCATCCAGTATTTGGCGTATCGGGAATTGCAGCTGGCCGTTGAAAAACATAAGGCCAAGTCAGGCACTTTAGTGGTGTTGGATGCAAAAAACGGAGAAGTTCTGGCGGCAGTGAGTCAGCCGTCTTTTAATCCGAATACCCGAAAAAATTTAAAAGAAAGTTTATACAGGAACCGGGCGATGATGGACGTATTTGAGCCGGGGTCGACGGTCAAGCCCTTTGTGGTCGCGGCGGCTTTAGATGGCGGGTATGTTCATCCAGGCGAGGTTTTTGAAACCAATGGCATGCTTCGGGTCGGGCGCCGCCTGGTCAGGGATGTACATAATTACGGCACAATGACTTTGACAGAAGTGCTGAAGAAGTCCAGCAATGTGGCCGTCAGCCAGATGGCATTGAAAATGCCGCCCAAATATTTTTGGGGGCTGTACGACAAGCTTGGATTTGGAAAAGTGACGGGTGCCGGTTTTCCTGGCGAAGTCAGCGGAAGTTTGCTTGATTATGATAAATGGCATGTTTTTGAGCAGGCGACCCTGTCATTCGGCTACGGTTTGAATGTGACTGCCTTGCAATTGGCTAGAGCCTATACGGCTTTGGCCGATGACGGCATTCTGCATTCGGTTAGCCTGTTGAAGCGGGACGAAGATGAGGATATGCGCCGGGTGTTTTCAACCAAGACGGCCAGGCGTGTCAGGATGATGATGGAAAGCGTGATTATGAAAGACGGCACAGCCTATGAAGCCCGAGTCGATGGTTACAGAGTCGCAGGTAAAACCGGAACGGCTAAAAAGGCCGGCCCCGGTGGCTATCTCGATAAAACCTATCAGGCTGTTTTTGCAGGCATGGCGCCAGCCAGCGATCCACGGCTGGTTATTGTGGTCATGATTGACGAACCTTCCGCGGGCCAATACTACGGCGGTGTGGTTTCCGCTCCCGTGTTTTCCAAAGTCATGGCTGGCGCATTAAGAGTGCTGGGTGTTGCGCCCGATAAGGAAGATACCATGCCGATATTGCTGACGCAGAAACCATCATAACAAGGCCATGAAACTGGAAGATTTATTAAGCGGGCTAGCGGTGGTCGGCGATAAAGTGACCATCACTGGTTTGGCCTTGGACAGCCGTGCGGTAGTCGCCGGCAATACATTCATTGCCTTGAACGGTGCCTTGCAACACGGATTGATGCATGTTGAGCAGGCTATCGCCAATGGCGCCCGCGCCGTGATTTTTGATCCAGCCGGGCAAGGTAAACGACTGGCGGAGCGGGTTGGCTCCATTCCGGTTGTCGCGGTAGAAAATCTGGGATTTTCATTAGGTGAGATTGCGGCGCGCTTTTACGGCGACCCCTCTCGGCGAATTGATGTTATCGGTATTACAGGCACGAATGGAAAAACCTCGTGCAGTCAATTTTTAAGCCAGCTTATGGATGATTGCGGCGTTATCGGTACGCTCGGCTGGGGAACGTGGGGCAAACTCAGCAATACACTGAACACGACGCCCGACGCCCTGGCTGTTCAGCATATGCTGGGTGAACTCGTCAAGGCTAAAAAACAAATGGTCGCGATGGAAGTTTCCTCGCACGGTCTGGAGCAGGGCCGCGTTAACGGCGTGTGTTTTAAAGGCGCCGTATTTACCAATATCAGCCGCGATCACCTTGATTACCATGGCTCAATGGACGCTTATACTAAGGCTAAGCTGGCTTTATTGCAGACGCCCGGCCTGGTTTTTGCGGTAGTGAATCTGGATGATGATTATAGCGGGCAAATCATGGCGGCAGTGCCTGAATCGGTAGCCGTATGGGGATTTAGCCGCAAGGGAAAAAAAGCGGCGATAACCGAGATCGTAGTGGCAGAACATGTTTTGCATAAAGCCGATGGCATTGAATTTGACATACGCTGGCGACACGAGCAGCAGCGGGTGAAAGTGCCGTTATACGGCGATTTTAATATAGAGAACGTCCTGGCTGTGTTGACTGTTATGCTGGCAATGGGGACTACGTTGAAGCAAGCCACTGACCGGTTGACGCGCATGGAGCCGGTGCCCGGCCGCATGGAGCGCTTGGGTGGTGGAGATTCTGGGCCTCTGGTTTTTGTTGATTATGCCCATACGCCGGATGCGCTGGATAAAGTTTTATCCAGCGTCAGGAAGCATTGTAAAGAAGCGTTATGGCTCGTTTTCGGCTGCGGTGGCAACAGGGATGCCGGCAAACGTCCGCAAATGGGAGCTTGTGCTGAGCGCTGGTCGGATCATGTGATCGTGACAGATGACAATCCGCGCTTTGAAAATGGACGCGATATAGTGAATGACATTTTGGCTGGTTGCAGTTCGGGTAAGGTTGAAGTGATACAAAACAGAGAGCAGGCGATACAAAAAGCATTAGCAAGCGCGGGCAAAAACGACTGTATCGTGATTGCCGGTAAAGGCCATGAGCAATATCAGGAGATCAATGGCGTAAAAATACCGTTTAGCGATAGGCAAGTCGTGATTGACGCATTAAAAGCGAGAGCGGCGCAATGATGGAGATGATGCTAAGCGATATCGCCCGCTGTGTGCAGGGACGGTTGGTCGGGCGGGATATGGCTATCTCCTCGGTCAGCATCGATACCAGGGCCATTAAGCCCGGGCAGTTGTATGTGGCAATCAAGGGGCACAATTTCGACGGTAATGACTTCGTCGATTTGGCCGAGCGGGCAGGCGCCTCCGCGGCCATCGTACATACAGGGGTTACGGCCGCAATGCCTCATATAATTGTCGATGATACCCACTTAGCGCTGGCTGAACTGGCCGGCGCATGGCGCCGAAAAGCACCGGTTTCAATGGTCGGCATGACCGGCAGTAACGGCAAGACCACGGTCAAGGAAATGGTGGCGGCCATATTAGCTGTCAATGATCCGGTATTGTTTACTCAAGGCAACCTGAATAATGATATCGGCGTGCCTTTGACTTTACTGCGGCTCGAGGATCGGCATCGTTATGCCGTGGTTGAGATGGGGGCGAACCATCCAGGAGAAATTGCCTATACCAGTACTTATGTGCAGGCTGATGTTGTGATTATCACGAACGTAGGGGCGGCGCATATAGAAGGTTTTGGCAGTTTGGACGGTGTTGCCAGGGCGAAAGGAGAAATCATCGAGACGCTCAAAGATGATGGCATTGCCGTGTTAAATCGCGATGATGCTTATTTCAATTACTGGAAAGCCATAGCCGGAGTCCGTAAGAGCCTGTCTTTCGGTTTAAATGACGACGCTGATGTGACTGCCCGGTCAATCAAAACGGAAATTCACACTAACGGTGTCTATGCCGGAGGCATAGCCTGCCCCGAATTTGCTACCGGATTTGAGTTGGTCACCGCTCAGGGAGATCTGGCGGTAGAGTTAAAACTGGCAGGACGGCACAATGTCGTTAATGCCCTTGCCGCCGCCACTGCGTGTCTGGCTTTGGGGATAGACTTGACCCAGATTAA
The DNA here is from genome assembly GCF_000383855.1 of Methylobacter marinus A45. Lineage (GTDB taxonomy): Bacteria > Pseudomonadota > Gammaproteobacteria > Methylococcales > Methylomonadaceae > Methylobacter > Methylobacter marinus. The sequence goes on along the minus strand of NZ_KB912877.1, from coordinate 1,348,883 downwards.
ACAGGGACTGGAAAGCGTCAAGCCGGTAACAGGGCGTTTGCAGCCACTGGTAAGCCGGCAGGGCAATATCATTATTGACGATACCTATAACGCTAATATTGCCTCGCTGAAAGCGGGACTCGCCGTGCTGGAAGACATGCCGGGCAGCCCTTGGGTGGTTTTGGGGGCTTTCGGCGAGCTGGGGCCGGAGAGTAAAAAAATACATGAGGAAATGGGCGAATTGCTTAAGTCCAGCGGTGTCGTGCGCTTGTTGGCTATGGGCGCCGATGCCAAAAATACAGTACGGGTCTTTGGTCAGGGCGCTACTTTTTTTGAGGCCCAGAATGAGTTGATCGATGTATTAAAACAAGAACTAAAAGGCAACGAATCGATTTTAATCAAAGGGTCTAGAGCACGGCACATGGAAAATGTAGCGGCGGCTCTGGTTGAAAATTTCAGGATTTAAAAAATGTTACTTTATTTGGCGGATTATTTAATGACATTCGAGGGCGGGTTTCGGGTTTTTCACTACCTGACTTTTCGCGCCATACTTGGAGCATTAACTGCATTAATGATTTCGTTCATCGTCGGGCCGGTGATGATCAGGAAATTAAGCCGTAACAAGATTGGGCAAAGTGTCCGCGAATGCGGCCCGCAAACGCATTATGAAAAATCGGGTACCCCTACCATGGGCGGAACCCTGATTCTGGTTGCGATTGCCATCAGTACCCTGCTGTGGGCCGATCTCGGCAATCGTTATATCTGGGTCATTATGCTGGTCACCATGGGCTATGGTGTTATCGGCTTTGTCGATGACTATCGAAAAGTGATTCGCCGCAACAGTGACGGCTTGTCGGCTAAAGCGAAATATTTCTGGCAATCGGCTATCGGCTTAATCGCCGCTGTTTTCCTGTATAAAACGGCGGTGCTGCCGGCGGAAACGCAGTTTATCGTGCCTTTTTTCAAAAGCGTCATGGTGGACATGGGCTGGATGTATGTGGTGCTGGCCTATTTCGTCATCGTCGGCAGCAGCAATGCCGTCAACTTGACCGACGGTCTGGATGGCCTGGCCATTATGCCGACTGTCATGGTGGCTTCCGGCCTGGGTATTTTCGCCTATCTGTCAGGGCACGTGACATTTGCCGAATATCTGGCTATTCCTTATTTGCCCAATGCCGGGGAATTGATCGTATTTTGCGCCGCTTTAATCGGCGCCGGCTTAGGATTTTTATGGTTTAACGCCTATCCCGCAATGGTATTCATGGGCGATGTCGGCGCGCTGGCATTGGGCGGAGCTTTAGGTGTACTAGCAATACTGGTTAGGCAAGAAGTTGTGCTGATGATTATGGGCGGTGTTTTCGTCATGGAGACGGTATCCGTGATTATCCAGGTTGCCTCTTTCAAGACAACAGGAAAACGCGTTTTCCGCATGGCGCCTATTCATCATCATTTTGAGTTGAAAGGTTGGCCCGAGCCTCGGGTTATCGTACGTTTCTGGATCATCACCGTTATTTTGGTGCTGATCGGTCTGGCAACTTTGAAATTGAGATAAGAAAATGGATAAGACAGCGATTACAGAATTGTTAAAAAAGAATTTTGCGCTGGACCCGCAGACTGCCAAGGTTTTAGTGGTCGGCCTTGGCATAACAGGAATCTCAGCGGCACGTTACTTACAAGATTTGGGAATTAAGTTCGCTATTATCGATAGTCGAGCCAAGCCGCCGTTAATGGAAATGCTCTCTCAGCAAATGCCGGATGCGGCGGTTTTTACCGGCGGATTCGATGAGGCGGCTTTTAATGTTGCCACGCATCTGGTCGTCAGTCCCGGTGTGTCGCTTAATGAAAAAGCCATTGTCAAAGCCATTGCCAATGGCACGAAAATCGTCAGCGATATTGATTTGTTTGCCTGTTCCATTGATGTGCCGGTGATTGCGATTACCGGTTCCAACGGTAAAAGCACCGTGACAACCATGCTGGGGGAAATGGCAAAAGAGGCGGGTAAACGCGTGGGGGTAGGCGGGAATCTCGGAACCCCGGCCCTGGATTTGCTGGGACAGGATGCGGATCTGTATGTGTTGGAGCTTTCCAGCTTTCAACTGGAAAGGACGACCGTTTTTAATGCGGCGGCTGCGACCGTGCTCAATGTGACGGTCGATCATCTGGATCGGCATGCCGATATGGCCGAATACGCCGAGGAAAAACGCCGGGTATTTAATGGCAATGGCGTCATGGTAATCAATGCTGATGATCCTATAGTCGAATCGATGAAGGATGCGGATAGAAAAGTGCTGACATTCTCTATCAACCGCAAGCATGCGGATTTTTACCTTGCAGCAAACGCTAATACAGAATATCTGATGCACGACGACACTCTGTTGATGCCGCTGGCCGAATTGCCGCTTGAAGGCCGGCATAACGCGGCCAATGCACTGGCCGCGTTGGCTTTAGGAGCCGCTGTAGGACTGGACGAGCCGTCCATGTGCAGGGCACTGCGAAAATTTAAAGGACTGGCGCATCGCATGCAGCGGGTCGCCGAAATACGCGGCGTTACCTGGGTTAACGATTCAAAGGCGACTAATATCGGTGCCTGCGTCGCGGCTTTGCAGGGCTATGACCGCAAAGTGATCCTTATCGCCGGCGGCGATGCCAAGGGCGCCGATATGAACGAATTGAGGCCCGTAATCAAGGAAAAAGCCAAAAGTGTCGTGTTAATGGGCAAAGATGCGGGGTTGATAGAGCAGGCGCTGAATGGCTGTGTGCCTATCTATGCCGCTGAAAATATCGTTCAGGCGGTACAGATCGCCGCCAATCTGGCTGATGCCGGTGAAAGCGTATTGCTTTCACCGGCCTGTGCCAGCCTTGATCAATTTAAAAGTTATCAGGATCGCGGCGAAAAATTTACCAAGGCAGTGCTGGAGCTGGTGGCATGAATGATCGCGCCAAAATGCCGCGGGCCTGGCGATTTCATTTTGATCCGCTGTTGCTGGCAACATGCATGGGGTTGTTGCTGATCGGTTTTGTCATGGTGACCTCATCATCATTGCATTTGGGCGTAAAAATGGCGGATGACAGCTTGTATTATCCGATCAGACAGCTCATGCACATCGGGCTGGGACTGTTCCTGGGCACCTGTGTGATGGCGGTCCCCATGCATGTGTGGGAAAAATGGGGACCAGGACTGTTTATAGCAGGTCTGTTATTGCTGGTCATGGTGCTGGTACCCGGTCTGGGGGTAAAGGTTAACGGCAGTGTGCGCTGGTTGTCTGTAGGCGGTTTGCGCATACAGGTGTCGGAAGTGGTTAAATTCTTCGCCGTCATTTATATAGCGGGTTATGTTACCCGGCATCAGCAGGCCGTGCGCGAATCGGCCTACGGTATCGTCAAACCTTTGGCATTGTTTTCGTTGGCCTGCATATTGCTGTTGCTGGAGCCGGATTTTGGTTCGGCCGTAGTGATTTTATGCATTGCCATGGGCATTATGTTTCTGGCCGGCGCCCGATTGTCGCAATTCTTCGTTTTGCTGGCGGTGGTCGCCGTGCTGGCAATGCTGCTGGTTTATTTTTCGCCCTATCGCCTGGTGCGCGTGACGAGTTTCATGAATCCCTGGGCCGATCCGCTGAATACGGGATTTCAGCTGGTTCAGGCACTGATTTCGTTCGGGCGCGGTGAATGGCTGGGCGTGGGGCTGGGCAGCGGCATACAGAAATTATTTTATCTGCCGGAAGCGCACACCGATTTTCTGTTTTCAGTGATTGGCGAAGAGCTGGGCTTGCTGGGCGTGGTGACCGTTATCGGTTTATTTTCATTATTAGTATGGCGCACTTTCCAAGTGGCCGCGGCGGCAGAAAGGGCGGGACAACGGTTCTCCGCTTTTATCGCTTATGGACTGGGCATCTGGTTTGGTTTCCAGTCGTTCGTCAATATGGGCGTCAACATGGGGATTTTGCCCACGAAAGGGCTGACTTTACCCCTGATGAGCTACGGCGGCGGCAGTATGATGACTATGTGCTGCGCGATGGCGCTGCTGTTTCGCGTGCAGAGCGAGGTCTATGCAATAAATGCCAACCGACCTAAAGGAAACTCCGAATGGGCAAGCGCATAGTCATCATGGCCGGTGGAACCGGCGGCCATGTCTTTCCTGCCCTGGCTGTTGCCCAGTCGCTGGTGGAAAAAGGCTGGCAAGTCAGTTGGCTGGGGACGCATAAAGGGCTTGAAAGCCGGGTTGTTCCGGAAAACGGAATAGAGATTGACTGGCTGTCGGTTTCAGGTGTGCGCGGCAAAGGCATTATGACGAAAATAAAAGCCGGATTGATGCTGGTAAGGGCATGTGCTCAGGCTTTTAATATTTTACGGCGCCGCGATCCCGATGTGGTTCTGGGCATGGGGGGCTTCGTTGCGGGGCCTGGCGGACTGATGGCAAAACTGCTGGGTATACCCTTGGTCATTCATGAGCAGAACCGGGTACCCGGTACGACTAACCGGTTATTGGCAACAATAGCAAACCGGATTCTGGAGGCTTTTCCCGACAGTTTCAACAAGGATGTAAAGGCAACATGCACTGGAAACCCGTTAAGAAAACAGTTTTTAAGCAGACTCGACATTAACGGCAGGCGGAAGGACAGTCAGGCAATCCGCATTTTGGTCGTCGGCGGCAGTCAGGGGGCACAGGTATTGAACGAGGTCGTTCCGGAAGCCGTTACGCAATTTAAAAACGTACAGATAAAGCACCAGACCGGTACGGCTATGTTCGAGCAGGTCAGGAACCGCTATCAGGCTCTGGGCGTTAATGCGGACGTAAGCGCTTTCATTGATGATATGGTGTCAGCCTATCAGTGGGCGGATATGGTAATTTGCCGGTCCGGCGCGATGACCGTCAGTGAAGTCGCGGCCTTGGGCGTGCCGGCAATTTTTATTCCGTTGCCGCATGCCATTGATGATCATCAAACAGCGAATGCCCGCTATTTAACCGATGCCGGTGCCGGGATGTGTTTGATGCAGAAAGACTTGAATGCCGCAACGTTGGCGGAACAGATAACAAAAATGCTGAAACAATTAGATGTTATGAGTAATACCGCAAAACAATGCGCTCGTCTGGATGCAACTGAAGTCGTTGCCGGTTATTGCATAGCCGAGGCCGGTTTATGAACTCTCCCAATATCCAGATGCAGGCACAGGTATTAGGCAAAATCGACCGGATACATTTTGTCGGCATAGGCGGGACCGGCATGAGCGGTATCGCGGAAGTCTTGTCCAATTTGGGGTATCAGGTCTCTGGCTCCGACATTAAAGAGAGTTCGGTAACACAACGGCTCGCCGAGTTGGGTGTGGCGATCAATATCGGCCATAAGCGCGAAAATGTCATGAAAGTTGATGTGGTGGTTGCGTCCAGCGCCATAGACCGCAGCAATGAAGAAATCGATGAAGCATATCTGAATAGAATACCGGTTATTCCGCGTGCGGAAATGCTGGCCGAGTTGATGCGTTTCAGGTTTGGCATTGCCGTGGCCGGGACACACGGTAAGACCACTACGACCAGCTTGACGGCCAGCATGCTGGCTGAAGGCGGGCTTGACCCGACTTTCGTCATCGGCGGCCGGCTGAACAGCGCCGGCAGCAACGCCAAACTGGGCCTGGGACATTATCTGGTGGCCGAGGCCGATGAAAGCGATGCTTCTTTTTTATATTTACAGCCTATGATGGCGGTGGTCACCAATATCGACCAGGATCATATGGCGACGTATCAAGGCTGCTATCAGCGCCTGAAAGAAACGTTTATCGAGTTCCTGCACCATTTGCCTTTTTATGGCTTGGCGGTCATGTGTCTGGATGATGAAGGGGTCAGAGACGTTCTGCCCCAGATCTCCAAGCCGGTGACTACCTATGGCGTTCATCCCGATGCTGACGTTCGTGCGATCAATATCAAGCAGCAAGGCATGCATACCTCGTTTAAAGTGATTCGCCGGGGCGACTATCCGCCGCTGCAGGTTACGTTGAACATGCCGGGTTGGCACAACATGCTCAATGCGCTGGCGGCTATCAGTATCGCAACTAACCTGAATGTTGATGATGAGGCGATCGTAAAAAGCCTGGGCGCATTCAAGGGCGTCGGCAGACGGTTTCAAATTCAGGGCGATCTGGAAATAGACGGCGGTAAACTAACCTTGGTCGATGACTACGGGCACCATCCCCGCGAGATTGCCGCAACGCTTGAGGCACTGCGGCAGGCCTGGCCAGATAGACGCGCGGTCGTTATCTTTCAACCGCACAGATATACGCGTACGCGGGATTTATTTGAGGATTTTGTAAAGGTCCTGTCCACCGTCGATGTGCTGATTCTGATGGATGTCTATGCGGCAGGGGAAACGCTCATTCCGGGGGCGGATGGAAGGGCATTAAGCCGGACTATTCGCATGCGCGGCCAGGTCGATCCTGTATTCGTCGAAGACTGGAAAGACTTGCCGCAAATACTGGCCGGCATTGTAAAAGCCGATGACGTGATTCTGACTTTGGGCGCTGGTAATGTCGGGCAAATCGCCACGCAATTGCCGCAATTAATATCAGAGGCTTTGGCGGGTTAATAACTGGGTCGGATCATATGAAAAAAAATTGGCCATTACGATGAAAGGTTGCCTGTTGAACCATGAAAAGCTGGCGAAATACACCAGTTGGCGAGTCGGCGGGCCGGCCGATCGGTTATACATACCTGATGACCGGCAGGACTTGATCGATTTTATAACTGCGCTATCCGGTTCAAGCGGGGCTCCTGCCGAGCCGATATTCTGGATGGGGCTGGGCAGTAATTTATTAATCAGGGATGGCGGCATACGCGGTACGGTCATTAATACCAAAAGCCGGCTAAAAGAAATGAAACTGGCTCTGGACGGGACGGTTTATGTGGAAGCCGGCGTTCCGTGCGCGCATGTGGCGCGCTTTTGTGCGGAGCACGGACTCATCGGTGCGGAGTTTCTGGCGGGTATACCGGGGACGATGGGCGGTGCTTTGAAAATGAACGCCGGCGCTTTTGGCGGCGAAACCTGGGCGATCGTAAAAAATGTTGACATGCTAAATGCGTCGGGTCAGGTCAATGTCCGAGTTCCTCGGGATTTCGAGATTAAATACAGGTCCGTCAAAGGCTTTGACGACGAATGGTTTCTGGCGGCGCAATTGACATTGCGGCAAGGCGATACGGCAGAGAGCCTGCAGCGGATAAAAGGTTTGTTGGAAAAACGGGCCAAATCGCAGCCGACCAACCAGCCGAGCTGCGGGTCGGTGTTTAAAAATCCGGAAGGCGATCATGCGGCAAGGCTGATAGAGCAGGCAGGTTTGAAAGGATATGCCATCGGCGGCGCTCGGGTATCGGAAAAACATGCGAATTTTATTATAAATCTCGGCACGGCGACGGCTGCCGACATCGAAGAACTAATTAATTATATTCAGATTAAGGTAAAGGAAAGTCAGGGGGTTGAATTGCAGACTGAAGTTTGTATGGTAGGCGTGGCACTATGAAGCCTGTGAGGATTACAGATCCGCAAGAATTCGGGCGGGTTGCCGTATTGATGGGCGGGTCGGCCGCTGAAAGGGAGGTCTCGCTGAAAAGCGGCGCCGCTGTATACGAAGCATTAAAGCGCAAAGGTGTTGATGCCGTCGCCATCGATGTTACGGGCAGTCCTATAGAAGCCCTGGGCGGGCGGAAGATTGACAGGGTATTCAATATTATTCATGGCCGGGGCGGTGAAGACGGCGTGCTTCAGGCTGTTCTGGAAGTGATGGGGATTCCCTATACCGGCAGCGGTGTTATGGCCTCCGCATTGAGCATGGATAAGCTCCGAACCAAACTATGCTGGCAGGGTTATGGATTAGCCACGCCTGAATGGTTTTTGTTGAAAGATGAAAATGACCTGGATAACTGTGCGGCAAAGCTGGGCTTCCCGGTTATCGTCAAGCCGGCCCAGGAAGGCTCCAGTATAGGCATGAGCAAGGCGGCCAATCCTGATGAACTGCGGAGGGCATTAAAAACCGCGGCGGATTTTCGCTGCGATGTCTACGCAGAGTCCTGGGTAACGGGCCGGGAATATACGGTTGGCGTATTGAATGGCGAAGCGCTGCCGGTGATTCGCCTGGAAACACCGCATGTATTTTATGATTACGAAGCAAAATACCAGGCGACAACGACGCAGTATCATTGTCCATGCGGCCTGAATGAGGCCGAAGAGTTGCAATTGCGGAATCTGGCGGTAAAAGCCAGTGAAGTGCTGGGCGTTAAGGGGTGGGCGAGACTCGATGTATTTGTTGATGACAACGGCCAGTATCAATTAATTGAGATTAATACCGTGCCGGGCATGACGGATCATAGTCTGGTGCCAATGGCGGCCAAACAGGCCGGTATTGATTTCGATGAATTGGTCTGGCGGATATTGGAAACCAGTATCGGCTAATGGACAGGCAGGCAGTAAAAATCCTGGGCGCCATATTATTAATCGGATTGATCTGGCTGTGTGGGCAGGGAGTTAAAAGCTATGGCTCCGGCGCGATGCCCATCAAATATGTCAGGATCGAGGGCGTATTTCAATACCTTGGCAAGGATGAAATAAAAACAGCGCTGCGGCCGCTGGTCATGACCAGTTTCTTTGCGGCGGATATGCAGGCGATACATGAAGCCGTCGCGCAACTGCCGTGGGTGCAATCCGCGGCAGTCAAACGGGTCTGGCCTGATGCGATTGATATAAAGGTGCATGAGAAAAAACCTTATGTACGTTGGGGACAGCAAAGCCTGTTGACTGAGAGAGGCGAGTTATTTGCCCCGAAAAATATAGATCAATTCCAGACGTTGCCTCTGCTTGTAGGTCCAGATCAGCAGCATGGGAAAGTCTTGGAAATAATGAAGGGCGTTAAAACAGCTTTAGCGGACCAATCCATGGAATTGGCGGAGTTCAGCATTGATGACCGGTGGTCATGGAAAATCAAGCTGGCGACGGGTATGGAAATACTGCTGGGACGCAACGAGCCGTTAGAAAAATTACAGCGTTTCTTGAAGACGCTGACGGTATTAGGACAAGAACAGATTGATGCGATGGCTATAGTCGATTTGAGATATCCCAATGGCTACGGGGTTTCATGGAAGCCCGGAACTGCTGAAATTGACTGGAAAAAATTGCAAACCCCGAAAATTAAACAGATGGGCAATTAGAGAAGGCGACACAGAGTAAACAAAAATGGCGAAAAAAACAGAGCGTAATTTAATAGTCGGACTGGACATCGGAACTTCAAAAGTCGCGGCTATTGTAGGTGAGCTTACGAGTGAGAACAAAATAGAAGTCATAGGCATCGGCTCAACAGCATCGCGTGGACTTAAAAAAGGTGTGGTCGTTAATCTGGAATCAACCGTGCAATCAATTCAGAGAGCCGTGGAAGAGGCTGAATTAATGGCGGGATGTCAGATCCGGTCGGTTTTTGCAGGTATTGCCGGCAGCCATATCAGAAGCCTTAACTCTCACGGCATCGTAGCGATCAAGGATAAGGAGGTGACTCAGTATGATATAGATCGGGTCATTGATTCTGCTCGTGCAGTCGCTATTCCGGCTGATCAGAAGATCTTGCATATTCTGCCGCAGGAATTCGTTATCGATCTTCAGGAAGGTATAAAAGAGCCTATCGGCATGTCGGGTATACGCCTGGAGGCAAAAGTCCATATGGTGACGGGCAGTGTCAGCGCCGCGCAGAATATAATCAAATGTATTCGTCGCTGTGGGCTTGATGTCGATGATATTGTGCTTGAGCAGTTGGCGTCATGCAATTCGGTACTGACCGAAGACGAAAAGGAACTGGGCGTCTGCTTGATTGATATCGGTGGCGGGACCACGGATATTGCCATTTTTGTCGATGGCGCGATCAAACATACGTCTGTCATTCCAATCGCCGGCGATCAGGTCACCAATGATATAGCTGTTGCCTTGCGTACACCGACGTTGAATGCGGAAGAAATCAAACAAAAATATGCCTGTGCATTAACGCAATTGGCCAGCGTTGACGGCGTCATTGAAGTGCCGAGTATCGGCGATAGGGCGCCACGCAAGATTTCGACGCAAAATCTGGCCGAGATTATAGAGCCGCGCTATGAAGAGCTGATATTGCTGGTGCAGGCGGAGCTAAGGCGCAGCGGCTATGAAGAATTGATTGCGGCCGGGATCGTAGTGACTGGTGGCAGTTCAAAAGTGATGGGACTGATCGAATTGGCTGAAGAAATTTTCCATATGCCGGTTCGCATGGGTATTCCGCAGAATGTGACCGGGTTAACCGAAGTTGTGAAAAATCCAATTCATTCTACGGGGGTTGGCTTATTAATGTATGGAAAAGAACACCAGGGCGGCGACAGAATCATTGATTCTGAAGGGGCCGGATTGTTTTTAAAAATGAAAAATTGGTTTCAAGGTAATTTTTAATAATTCGTAGGGTTATATTTAAGGGGCAGCGAAAATGAAATATGAATTAATGGACATGTGTACCGAAACAGCCGTCATTAAGGTTATTGGTGTCGGTGGCGGCGGCGGTAATGCGGTTAATCATATGGTCGACAGCCATATTGACGGTGTAGAGTTTATCTGTGCAAATACCGATGCGCAGGCTTTGCGAAGATTAAATATCGGTACGATTATTCAATTAGGTGTTGAACTGACCAAGGGGCTGGGCGCTGGCACCAATCCTGAAATCGGAAAACAAGCGGCGGAGGAAAATAAAGAACGCATTAAAGAGGTGATAGAAGGTGCGGACATGCTGTTTCTGACTGCCGGCATGGGGGGCGGTACTGGTACGGGTGCGATTCCTGTTATTGCGGAAATTGCCAGGGAAATGGGTATTCTGACCGTGGCGGTAGTGACCAAGCCGTTTTTGTTTGAAGGCAAGAAAAAACTGGCTGTGGCAGAAAAAGGCATTGCCGAGCTTGAGCAATATGTCGATTCGCTGATAACCATTCCTAATCAGAAATTATTACGGGTGCTGGGCAGCAGCGTTTCATTAGTGAATGCATTTAAAGCGGCTAATGGCGTATTATTGGATGCGGTGCAAGGCATTACCGAACTCATTGTGCATCCCGGCATGATTAACGTGGACTTTGCCGATGTCAGAACCGTCATGGCGGGAATGGGAGCGGCGATCATGGGCACCGGGTCGGCAACAGGAGAGCATCGCGCCCGCGAAGCGGCCGAAAAAGCGATCGCTTGCCCCTTGCTGGAAGATATCAACTTACAAGGCGCTCGTGGTATTCTGGTCAATATTTCCGCTGCCGATATGGGCATTGCAGAGTTTGATGAAGTTGGTAATATTGTTCATGAATTTGCCTCGGAAGATGCGATTATCAAGATTGGTACCGCTATTGACCCTGAGTTAGGCGATGAAATTAAAGTCACTGTTGTTGCCACAGGCATGGGAATGGCGATGCCAGCGACTAAGTCACCGGTTAAACTTGTACAGAAGGCAGCGGCTGGTGAAGTTGATTACGGCGTGCTCGATAAACCGACGGTAATGCGCCAAAACAGACCTGAAAACAGGGAAACCCGATTCGGAGCACAGCCTAAAAAAGATATTGATCTGGATTATCTGGATATCCCGGCTTTTCTAAGACGTCAGGCCGACTAGTGCACTGGTAATTTTGTTTTAATGAGTAAAATTAAGTGTGGTACGGATTTACTTATGTCCATGAGGGTATACGCGCGCAGTGCAAGTGAATTCGCACCTACAGTTTACCCGTCATGATTATAATGACCGACTACTGGTTTAGAGGAAGACGACTTGATCTCTTTTTTTGGCTCTGATTGTGTTAGAATTCCTGTTTTTTTGCCTCTCAATTCGGCGTTCTTTATTTTATGATTAAACAGCGAACTTTAAAAAATACAATCAGGGCTACAGGCGTAGGGCTGCATACGGGCGATAAAGTGTATTTGACTTTACGCCCTGCTGAACCGAATACGGGTATTAAATTTCGCCGCGTTGATTTAGACGAACCGATTGTCATCGATGCGTCACCTGAAAATGTTGGCGAAACCATGCTTTCGACAACGCTGGTTGCAGGTAATGTAAAGATTTCAACCATAGAACATCTGCTATCGGCATTTGCCGGGTTGGGCATTGACAATGCGATCGTCGATGTCAGTGCTGCTGAAGTTCCCATTATGGACGGAAGTGCCGGTCCTTTTGTGTTTTTGCTGCAGTCAGCCGGAGTTGATGAGCAGGATAGCCCTAAGCAATATATTCGCATTAAACGTGCAATCAGGGTCGAAGATGGTGATAAATGGGCTGCTTTTGAACCATTTGAAGGCTTCAAGGTGACATTTACCATTGATTTCGAGCACCCGGCTTTTGCAGACCATGTCAAAACCGCGACCATGGATTTTTCGTCGACTACTTTTGTGAAGGAAGTAAGCCGGGCTAGAACATTCGGTTTCATGAAGGATATCGACATGCTCCGGCAAAATAATCTGGCTCTGGGAGGCAGTCTTGATAATGCAATCGTGGTGGATGACGATAAGGTACTCAATGAAGATGGTCTGCGTTATGCAGATGAGTTTGTCAAACATAAAATTCTTGATGCCATAGGCGACCTGTATCTCCTGGGGCATAGTTTGATCGGCGCCTTTACCGGTTATAAATCCGGGCACGGACTGAACAATAAATTACTGCGTACTTTATTAAATGATAAGGATGCGTGGGAAATGGTTACGTTTGACGAAGAGGAAGACGCGCCGATTTCCTTTATGCGTTCCGCGCAATCGCCGCGATCTGCCGCGTAAAACCGCTTTCTGACTATCCGGCATCGCCGGAGAGTCGCCGCAACGTTGCGCTCAACTTTAGCAACGCTTGTTTCAAATGATCATCCGGAGCATTAAGACCCTGCTTCCGGATGATTTCTATCTTTTCCGGTGATGGAATATTCACTTTCCTTACAGGTTGCTTGTCAGGGCTTTTTTGCTCGGTAAAGATTTTAACCTGCATAATTGTGACAGATTCACGTGCTATTGGCGCGATAGCGGCAAGGATAGCCTTGCTATAAAAGCGTAATTGTGATGCCCAAGCAGCGGAATCCGTATAAATCAGTAATTTTTTATCGTTTATTACACAGTAGCGCGCCTGTTTTGCCAGCGCTTCCGGTAACACCGCCCGGATATATTGCAGGATCTGGCGTTGCTGTTCAATCCGGCTGTAAAAATGAGCAATAGCCCGGTTCGGAAATGCTAGGGTTGATTTAAATGTGACGGGTTTTTTTGCCATGGCGACTCGAACGGGTATTTTTACCGAATGGTTGGATTATTTAAAAGATTGGCATATAGTGCGTACGCAAAGGAGTTCATTCTTTCCACACGTAAAGACCCAGCCAGGCGGATAAAATGAAACAATTCATTCAGGATCTCGCGGAAAAGAACAATCATCAAGCAAAGCAGTTGCTCCAAATTCTGCGAGAGATCCAATCCTGCTACCATTATATCCCGGAACAGGCAATAGAACAGTTGTCCGGGCTTTTGGCTATTCCCCGGACCAGAATTATCAGCGTGGTCGAATTCTACAGCTTTTTGCATTTGACGCCCAAGGGGCAATACGAGCTGCTGATCAGCGATTGCATTACCGATAACATGCATGACAAGAAAAATCTTACGGATTATCTTGCCGCCAGACTGAATGTGGCGGTCGGGGCGGTTCGGGAGGACGGCTTGGTCAGTCTCGACAATACCTCATGCACCGGCATGTGCGACCAAGGTCCCGCCGGCCTGGTTAATGGTTATGCCTTAACCCGTCTGGATCGGGCTCGTATTGACCTGATTGCCGATTTGATCGAACGGCGAGAGCCTCTGGCGGCATGGCCGGCTGACTTGTTCCAAGTGGAGGATAATATAGTCAGGCCGGGACTGTTGTTGAAGCAGTCCATGGTGCCTGGAGAGGCCCTCAGGTCGGCCTTTAAGCGGGGGCTGAAGGCGACGCTGACGGAAATTGAGCGATCGGGGCTAAGAGGCCGAGGCGGGGCGGGTTTCAAGACCGCCATGAAATGGGGATTTTGCGCCGACGAAGCACAGAACGAGCGTTATGTCGTTTGCAATGCCGATGAAGGTGAGCCTGGCACATTCAAGGACAGGGTGCTGTTAAATTCGTTTGCCCATCAGGTTTTCGAGGGCATGACCTTGTGCGCGGCCATTATAGGCGCCAAGCGGGGCTTCCTGTATTTGCGCGGCGAGTATCTGCATCTTTATGAGCAGTTGCAAGGCATCCTGGATCAACGCAGACAAGCCGGTTTACTCGGTGTCAATATTCTCAGGGAAGGGCTGGATTTCGATATTGACATCTACCTCGGCGCCGGCGCCTATATTTGCGGCGAAGAATCGGCGTTGATCGAATCGCTGGAAGGCAAGGCGGGAATTCCGCGCAACCGCCCGCCTTATCCCGTGACGCAGGGATATCTTGGCAAGCCGACTGTGGTCAACAATGTCGAGACATTTCTTGCTGCGAGCGCGATTGCTGTCAATGGTGCCGACTGGTTTGCAAAGGTTGGAACGGAAAAATCATCGGGCACTAAAATACTCAGCATCAGCGGCGACTGTGCCAGGCCCGGGATCTACGAATACGCGTTCGGCACCACTGTACAGACACTGTTAAATGATTGCGGCGCAACGGATGTGTTGGGCGTGCAAATGGGCGGGCCTTCCGGCACGTTCATTTCCAGTCAGGAATTCGACCGCAAGCTGGCATTCGAGGATCTGGCGACCGGCGGATCGGTGATTGTCTTTAACGAAAACCGCAATATTTTCGATATCGTCCATAACTTCACGCACTTCTTCGCGCACGAAAGCTGCGGGTTCTGTACGCCTTGCCGGGTCGGCACTTCGTTGTTAAGGAAGCAGGTCGATAAAATTTACGAGGGGCACGGCTCGGCTGGTGATGTCGCGGCGCTTGAGGAACTGTGTCAGTTGATCAAAAACTACAGCCATTGCGGCTTGGGACAAACGGCCGCCAATCCGGTGTTAACGACGTTGGAACGCTATCCCGAATTGTACCAAGGCAAATTGAAGAAAATCAGTTATGAACCGGGATTTGATCTGGATGGTGCACTCGATATAGCCAGGCGTCTGGCGCAACGCGACGATGCCGGTGCGCATTTATCTCAGGTGGGTGATCATGAGTAAAACAATTACGATTGACGGCGATTCAATCCCCTTCGAGGATGGTCAGACCATCATGGAAGCCGCGGCCGCCGCGGGCATCTATATTCCGCATTTATGCCATCATCCCGAATTTGCGCCACACGGCAGTTGCAAATTGTGCACAGTCATTGTGAACGGCCGGGCTTGTTCGGCTTGCACATTCCCGGCCATGGACGGACAGGAGATCCTCAATAATAGCAAGGAGCTGAATGACGACCGGCGCAGAATCACGCAAATGCTGTTCGTGGAAGGCAATCATTTATGTCCGGGCTGCGAAAAAAGCGGCAATTGCCAATTACAGGCAATCGGATATTATCTGAACATGCTCGACAACCATTTCCTGCATTTTTTTGCCCCGCGCGAACTCGATGCGTCGCATCCCGATGTGTTGGTCGATCAAAACCGGTGTATTTTCTGCACACTGTGCGTGCGCGCCAGCCATAAAGACGGCAAGGACGTGTTTGCCATCAGCGGCCGCGGCATCAACAAGCGGCTGATTTTCAATGCTGATAGCGGGCTGTTAAAAGATACCGATCTGGATGTCAGCGATCAGGCCGCGCATATCTGTCCAACCGGGGCTATTTTGATCAAGCGTACCGGCTTTACCCAGCCTATCGGCGAGCGGTTGTTTGATCACAAGGATATCTCCGAAACCAGCCTGGAACAGGAGCAGGGCGATCATGACCGATAAAATCAGAGTGGCAACCGTGTCGCTGGCGGGCTGTTTCGGCTGCCATATGTCGCTGCTCGATATCGATGAGCGATTGTTGCAGTTGGCCGATCGGGTTGCGTTCGACCGGTCGCCGATCACCGACATAAAGCACTGCGAGGCATGTGACATTGGCCTGATAGAAGGCGGGGTCTGCAATTCGGAAAACGTTCATACCCTGCGTGAATTCCGCAAGCACTGCAAATTTCTGGTGGCCGTCGGGGCTTGCGCCATTAACGGCGGCCTGCCCGGATACAGGAACTATATTCCGCTGGAGGAATGTCTGGGCGAGTCTTATCTGGACGGGATCGGCATTGAAAATCCGCAGATCCCCAGCGATCCTGAATTGCCGCTATTATTGGATAAGGTATATCCCGTGCATGAAGTGGTCAAGATAGACTATTTTTTGCCGGGCTGCCCGCCGGTGGCTGATGTATTCTGGACATTTCTGACCGATTTGCTGGAAGGGCGCGAGCCGGCGCTGCCTTATGAGCTGATTCATTACGATTAGTTACTTGCGAGAAGTCTATGTACGACTATTTAGAAACGGCTGAAACTACGGAAAATTTGAGGCGCGTCGCCGTTGATCCTATCTCGCGCGTCGAAGGGCACGGCAAAATCACGTTATTGCTGGATCAGGACAATCAAGTCAGACAGGCGCGGCTGCACATCGTTGAATTCCGTGGTTTTGAACGCTTCATACAGGGGCGGCCTTACTGGGAATTGCCGGTTATCGTGCAGCGACTGTGTGGCATTTGCCCGGTCAGCCATCATCTAGCCGCCGGCAAGGCAATTGATCAGTTAGTCGGCATAGAGCCGGAAAATCTACCGTCCGCCGCAAACAAGCTGAGACGTCTGCTGCATTTCGGACAGGTTCTGCAATCCCATGCCTTGCATTTTTTTCATCTGTCCAGTCCGGATCTGCTGTTCGGTTTCGAGAGCGACATCAATAAACGCAATATCATAGCCGTGTTGAATGATTATCCTGACATCGGCCTTCAGGGCGTCAAGCTGCGCAAATACGGTCAGGAAGTCATCCGCATGATTTGCGGCAAGCGCATACATGGTACGGGAGCTGTCGCCGGCGGCATGAACAAGGCGCTGACTCAGTCAGAACGCGACTATTTGCTGTCGGATGTCGATCAAATCATCGCCTGGGCGGCCGGCGCCGTGGAACTGGTTAAGAAAATACATGGCTCCAACCTGCCGTATTATGATGAATTTGCCACTATACGCAGTAATTATCTCGGCCTGACCAGTGCTGATGGGGCGCTGGAGTTGTACCACGGCGGCCTGCGGGCCAAAAATGATCAAGGTGAAACTATCGTGGATCATGTCGATTATTGCCGATACAACGACTATATCCATGAAGAAGTACGTTCATGGAGTTATATGAAGTTTCCCTACCTGCTGTCGCTGGGCAAGGAGACGGGCTGGTATCGCGTCGGCCCCCTGGCGCGTATCAATAATTGCGATTATATCGCTACGCCGATGGCGGAAGTCGAGCGCCTGGAATTCAAGGCGCATGGCGGTGAAGCCATGGTGCATAGCACATTGGCTTTTCATTGGGCGCGTTTGATCGAGGCCCTGCATTGCGCCGAAAGTATCAAGGAACTGCTCAACGATCCTGAAGTCATGGGTCATGATCTGGTCGCGCAGGGCGAGAAGCGCTATGAAGGTGTCGGCGTGATCGAGGCGCCGCGCGGTACCTTATTTCATCATTATCAGGTTGATGAAAACGACATTGTTACGAAAGCGAATTTGATCGTCTCGACGACCAGCAATAACATGGCGATGAATGAGTCCGTGCGGCAGGTTGCGGCGGAGTACTTGTCGGGGCGGGAGTTGACCGAGCCGCTATTGAACAACCTGGAAGTCGCCATCCGCGCTTATGATCCCTGTTTGTCCTGCGCGACACATGCCGTGGGAAAAATGCCGTTGCAGCTTGAATTGGTCGACGTGGAAGGCAGGCTGATCGATAGACTCATTAAACACGGCGATGGTGCGATTGAGCATGACCTCGGAGGTTAATTCCATACTGCTGTTTGGCTATGGCAATCTCAGTCGCGGTGATGATGCCTTAGGGCCATTGCTACTAGAGTTCGTGGAATCTCACTTGAACTTAGGCAATATCGACCTGTTGTCCGATTTTCAGCTGCAGATTGAACATGCGCTGGACCTTGAGGGCAGGGCCTTGGTTTTATTTGTCGATGCGTCCGTATCCTGTGCGGGACCGTTCGATTTTGCCGAGTTAAGTCCCGGCAGAGATAAAAGCTATAGCACGCACGCGATGAGTCCGTCCGCGGTTTTGGCTGTTTATCAGACGGTAAAGAAACAAACACCGCCACCGTGTTTTCTGTTGAGTATCAAAGCGGAGCAGTTTGAGCTCGGCTCCGGATTGAGTGCGAAAGCCGAGAGTCGTTTAATGCAGGCCTGTCAGTTTGCTGCTCAGTTACTGCATAATCCGGCGCCCGATTTTTGGCGGCAGGCAGCGCAATGTCGGGTAAACCTGCAGGAATACGAAGAAGATGCGGCAGAGGGCTGACTGGCGGCTTGCTTGCGAGGCATGGTTATCGCAAGGGCTTATTCAGAAAAATGCTGTTTTGTCGTCATCGGCATTGGCATTAACGGAAATGCCAGGTTTATTAGATTGACATGTCCAGAATGCCAATATAGAATGACACCCAGCTCGAAATACGATTTACCGCATGCTTATCTTCACGAAGTTCTTTGTAATTGCTCGTCCTGTTTATCATTAAGTAATTCTTCATTTCCCAGCTCCATTGGCCTTAACAGGCTTTAAAATTACTCATTATTTTTATAGGATTGCAATATGGCTTCCATGACTACCGGTACCGTTAAGTGGTTTAACTCCGAGAAAGGCTTCGGCTTTATTCAACAAGAAAACGGTCCTGATGTGTTTGTTCACTTCCGTAACATTAACGGCTCCGGCTTTAAATCCCTTGATGAAGGTCAAAAGGTACAGTTTACTGTTACTCAAGGCCAAAAAGGTCCGCAAGCGGAAGAAGTATCCGTCATCTAATTGCAAAAGCCGTAGCAGTCAAAAACTGCTACGGCTTTTTTCATGTCTTGCCTATTCAAGCGAGGCAAGCTAATCATACCTCCTGCCGTCATAGATTAGCCATCCATGCTCATGCTGTCCTTGCGGATCATGATGCGTCCAGTGTATGACGCCTCCCTTGCTGTTCCACTCATATTCGCCATGAAAACTGATGGTCGATCCTTCTTTTATGCCCTCGACTCTGGGCGCTAGATCGATATTGTGCGCGATCAACACGGACTGGCCGGAATTCAACCGTACGATGAAACGCTGGTGCCGGGAACCGTTGGTATCGTCAGGCAGTATTTTTATAATCGTGCCGGTCTGCCTGACTTGAATGTTGCTGTATTGATGATCGAAAGCCTCAGACAAGACGGCTAAGTCAGTAAGGCTTTGGGCGTTAATTGATCCACTCTCGGTATTATCATCCAGGGCTTGTGATTTAATAAACGCGTCTTTTTCTGTCAAGACCGATCCATTTTCACAGCCGGGCAGTATTAGGCCAGCGTAGCCGGTAATCAGAAAAGCCAGGGTGATATTTCCGATCAATGTTTTACCTGGCGGCATCATAAAGTTCCTTCAATGATATTCTTGAGCGTTTCCAAATAGAGATCTCCCTCCGTGGCTTGTACTCTTGCTCGTAAGGATGCGATCGTGTCGTCGGGGAAAACCGGCACATGACTCTGGTTGAGGACGGGGCCTTCGTCATAGCGGTCATTGATGAGGTGTACGGAGGCGCCGGAAACCTTATCGCCCGATTTCAGTACCGCTTCGTGAACGCGGTCGCCATAAAGGCCTTGGCCACCGTGTTTCGGCAACAGGGCAGGGTGTATGTTCAGGATATGGCCGTTGAAACGTGTCAGTGTATGTGGGCCGATTTTTTTCATATAACCCGATAGCACGACAAGATCGGTTTGCGCCTCAAGCAGTGCATGCATGATCGCCCGGTCCTCACTTTCCGGATCGGGATGGGTTTTGGCATTGATCAGATGTACGGGGATTTGTTGTTCCTGGCACCAGCGCAATATTTCCGAATTGGAATTGTTGGTGATGACCACACCCAATTCAGCGGCAAGTACTTTTTGCTTCATGGCGGCGATGATGTGTTTGGCAGAAGATCCGCCATGTGAGGCGATAAAGCTGATTTTCATAGGTATTGGTGCAAATAAAATAATCGAAAGAGTGTGTTCAGTCTGGACTTAAATGATTGACAGCTTAACAAGTCCAGAACATGGCTGGTATTTCCGTTTGGTTTTTCAGGCTAATGGGATCAGATTATGTGTGTATTTTACCTGATTTATACGGTAAGTCTGTTGATCTGATAGACGTGGATGCACGTCTCCGGCGTTTTTCTGTCTGCGCTTTGGTTACAAGGGGTGAGGGCTATCGGTAAAATTGATTTGTAAATGATCCCTATTGATATTCAAGCGTTTCATCCCATAGTTAAAGGTGTTTTATCTGTAACTAATGAAATAGACAGTATATAATCTCACATTTTGATTCAATTTTTACTAAATTCACCGGAAAGAAAATATGCTCGGTAAGCTGGTTAGATTAGTTGTAGGAAGCCGTAATGACAGGCTTGTAAACAAGAAAAGGAAGTTGGTCAAAAAGATCAATGCATTAGCTTCCGAATACGAAAAATTATCTGATGAAGCCTTAAAGGCAAAAACGCAGGAGTTTCGTGATCGTCTGGCGCAGGATGAAAAACTCGATAGCCTGATTCCGGAAGCTTTCGCAACGGTCAGAGAAGCGTCTACACGCGTCTTTGGCATGCGTCATTTTGACGTGCAACTGATCGGCGGTATGATTCTGCATGACGGCAAAATCGCTGAAATGAAAACCGGCGAGGGGAAAACCCTGATGGCGACTCTGGCGGCTTATTTGAATGCATTGCCGGGGCGCGGTGTGCATGTCGTGACCGTCAATGATTATCTGGCCAAGCGCGACTCGGACTGGATGGGGCGGCTGTACGGTTTTTTGGGTTTGACGACCGGTGTTATCGTCAGCCAGATGGATAGCCATCAACGGCGGCAGGCATATGCATCTGATATTACCTATGGCACCAATAACGAGTTCGGTTTCGACTATCTGCGCGATAATATGGCTTTCAGCCTGGAACAAAAAGTTCAGCGTGATCTGCATTTTGCCATTATCGACGAGGTAGATTCGATTTTGATCGATGAGGCAAGAACGCCGCTGATCATTTCCGGGCCTACCGAGGAAAGTACCGAATTTTATATTAAAGCCAATGAGATCGTCCCTTTCCTGACCAAGCAGGAAAAAGACGGCCAGAAAGGCGATTATACGGTCGATGAAAAAGTGCGCCAGATCTATTTGACCGAAGAAGGTCATGAAAGAGTGGAGCGCTTGATGGTCGAGCATGGTTTGATGGCCGAGGGCAGCAGCCTTTACGATGCGGCCAACATCCGCCTGATGCATTATCTGAATGCGTCGTTGCGCGCGCATGTGTTGTTTCAAAAAGATGTCGATTACATTGTCGCTAACAATGAAGTCATCATCGTTGATGAGTTCACTGGCCGTATCATGCCGGGCCGGCGCTGGTCTGAAGGTCTGCATCAAGCGATTGAGGCGAAAGAGCATGTCACGATCCAGAATGAAAACCAGACGCTGGCCTCGATTACATTCCAGAATTATTTCCGCTTGTACCATAAGCTTTCAGGTATGACCGGTACGGCCGATACCGAAGCGTTCGAGCTGAATAAGATTTACGGCCTTGAAGTGGTCGTGGTACCAACCCATAGGCCAATGATTCGTAAAGATTTAGGTGATTTGGTTTATCTGACGGCGCGTGAGAAATATATCGCTGTGGCGCAGGATATTAAATCTTGTGTCGAGCGCGGCCAGCCGGTCTTGGTCGGTACGACTTCGATTGAGAATTCGGAGCGGCTGTCGGCATTGCTGAAGCAGCAGGGTATCAAGCATGAAGTGCTGAATGCCAAACAGCATGAACGCGAAGCGCACATCGTCGCGCAGGCCGGCCTTCCCAGAGCTGTCACGATTGCAACTAACATGGCTGGCCGCGGAACCGACATCGTGCTAGGCGGTAACTTGGAGGCGGAATTGGCCGCTTTGGGTGAAGATGCGGCTGAGGAAGAGAAAGAGAAAGTACGAGGTGCCTGGCTGGATCGGCATGAACAAGTCATTGCCAGCGGCGGCTTGCATGTAATCGGTTCAGAGCGTCATGAGTCACGGCGTATCGACAATCAGCTAAGAGGTCGTTCCGGTCGTCAAGGCGATCCGGGATCAACGCGTTTTTATCTGTCGCTGGAAGATGATCTGATGCGTATTTTTGCTTCCGAACGCGTAGCAAGTCTGATGCAGAAACTGGGCATGGGCGACGGAGAAGCGATTGAGCACCCGTGGGTAACACGCTCGATCGAAAACGCCCAGCGCAAGGTTGAAGGACGCAACTTCGATATCCGTAAGGAAATCCTTGCTTATGACGATGTCGCCAATGATCAGCGTAAGGTGATCTATGAGCAACGTAATGAATTGATGGCGGCGGAAAATGTTTCGGACATTATTTCTGCGATACGCAGAGATGTCGTTAACAATGTCATTACGCAGTATATCCCGCCCAAAACCATGGAAGAGCAATGGGACATAGAAGGTCTGGAAGATCATTTGCGCCAGGAGTTCAATGTTGAAATTCCGGTAGGCAAAATGCTCGATGAGGATCATTCGCTACAAGAGGAAGGTCTGCGTAATCGTATTGTTGAAATTCTGGAACAAAACCATAAGGATAAGGAACAACAGATCTCCAAGGAAGTCTTACAGCATTTTGAAAAATCAGTCATGCTGCAGGTTCTGGATAACAGCTGGAAAGAACATTTGGCTGCCATGGACTATTTGCGTCAGGGTATCCATTTCAGGGGATATGCGCAAAAAGATCCCAAGCAGGAATACAAGCGTGAAGCTTTTCAGATGTTTACCGATTTACTGGACCATATCAAGTACGAAGTTATTACGATTTTGGCGAAAGTTCAGGTGCGGCAGGAAGAAGATGTACAGGCAATCGATGAGCAAATGCAGGCGCCCAAGGAAATGCATTTTGAACATGCCGAGGCTTCGGCCCTGGAAAATAAGGAGCAGCCAGAAGCGGCTCCCGCAGAAGAACAGACCGCGCAGCCTTTTATCCGTGCTGGCAATAAAGTCGGGCGCAATGACCCTTGCCCTTGCGGGTCAGGCAAGAAGTATAAGCAATGCCATGGTAAATTAAGTTAATCAGGTGGATAAAATCACCTGCCATCAGTTAAAAAAGGCTGAAGAAACCGAATGACATGTTAGTTATTTCTTCAGCCTTTTTTCTTAAATAAAGCATCGGGACATTATTAATCTGGAAATATCTGAGGTAACCATGCCCTGGGGGCTGGGGCTTGATCATGATGTGTTTAATAGGTAACATCAATTT
This sequence comes from Methylobacter marinus A45, assembly GCF_000383855.1. GTDB lineage: Bacteria > Pseudomonadota > Gammaproteobacteria > Methylococcales > Methylomonadaceae > Methylobacter > Methylobacter marinus. Next base: position 1,325,520 of record NZ_KB912877.1, on the reverse strand, counting down.
CATATAAACTCTTCCATTATTAAATATTATGCCGCATAGCAGTTTCAAAAAAAGTAAACCCAACTCCGCAATTACTACACTTCCAGGTTTAGGAATGGATGAAGAACACTTAGTGGCCGATTTTAAACATTATTATGGACACCGACTCGGTCGAGACGAAAATTGCAGGTCACCGCATTATGCCTATGAAGCGCTGGCCATGGTCGTCAGTGACCGGCTCATCGAACGCTGGAAGAAGACTTATAACGCTTATAGGGAAGAGGATTGCAAAAGAGCGTTCTATTTGTCTATGGAATTCCTAATGGGGCGGACATTAAGCAATGCCATGCTGAATCTGGGCATCAACGATGTCATAGAGCAATCCATGCATGAGTTGGGGCTGGAACTCGAGGAGTTAATTGATAGCGAGCCTGATGCGGGTCTCGGCAATGGTGGCCTGGGACGACTTGCGGCCTGTTTTATCGATAGTTGTGCAACTTTGCAATTGCCTGTGACCGGATATGGTTTGCGTTATGAATATGGCATGTTCTCCCAAGACATCGTTAATGGTGAACAGGTGGAAAAACCGGATCATTGGTTGCGTAACGGCAATGTCTGGGAGATTGAGCGTCCAGAATATACGCATCGCATCAAATTTGGCGGCCGCACGGAGACGCATATTGATGAGCATGGAAATAAAAAAGTCTCTTGGGTCGACACGCACGATATATTGGCTGTTCCGTTCGACACGCCGATACCGGGATATCGCAATGGCACAGTGAATACATTGCGTTTATGGAAGGCAACCGCAACGGAAGAGTTTGATTTGCAGGAATTTAATGCCGGTGATTATGCCGAGTCAGTTGCTGCCAAGAACACCGCTGAAAATATAACCATGGTGCTGTATCCGAACGATGCCAATGAAAACGGCAAGGCTTTGCGCTTGCGGCAGCAATACCTGCTGGCTTCGGCAAGTTTACAGGATGTGATTGCCAATTGGGTTGGGCGGCACGGCAATGATTTTTCCGAATTCGCAGCGAAAAACTGTTTTCAGTTAAACGATACGCATCCGAGTATATCGGTCGCCGAATTGATGCGCCTACTGATAGATATGTATGGGTTGAACTGGAACGATGCCTGGAATATTACCCGCAATACCATGGCCTATACTAATCACACGCTGCTGCCGGAAGCCCTGGAACGATGGCCGGTCAGTCTGTTCAAGCAGTTGTTGCCCAGATTAATGGAGATCATTTTTGATATCAATGCCCATTTTCTGGCGGAAGTATCGGCTCACTGGCCCGGCGATAAAGACCGCTTGGCGCGTATGTCTTTGATTGAAGAAGGTCCAGAACAACAGGTCAGGATGGCCTATCTGGCGATAGTTGGCAGTTATTCAGTCAACGGCGTTGCCGAGTTGCACTCAAAGTTGTTGCAACAAGGTCTGTTTCGAGACTTTTATGAACTTTGGCCGGGGAAATTCAATAATAAAACCAATGGCGTAACCCCTCGCCGTTGGTTGGCGGCGTGCAATCCGGAACTGGCGCAATTGATCACTGAAGCCATAGGCGATGGCTGGTTGACCGATTTGTCTTTATTGAAAAATCTCAAGCCACTCGCCGACGATAAGGCTTTCCGCGAGCGTTGGTATCAAATGCGGCAAAATGCCAAGAAAAGGCTCATCGAATACAAGAAACAGGAACATGATGTGGATCTGGAGCAGGATCTGGACCTGGATGCAGATGCCTTATTTGATGTGCAGGTAAAGCGCATTCATGAATATAAGCGCCAATTGCTGAATGTGCTTCATGTTATACATCTGTATGACCGCATTAAACGCGGCGACACGGCAGACTGGACCAACCGCTGTGTGCTGATTGGCGGTAAAGCCGCGCCGGGTTATTATATGGCGAAAAAAATTATTAAGCTGATCAACAATGTCGCGCATGTCATCAATAGCGATCCCGATATCGGCAATAAATTGAAACTGATCTTCATGCCTAATTACCGGGTCTCGGCCATGGAAAAAATTTGCCCGGGCGCGGACCTTTCAGAACAGATTTCAACAGCCGGCAAGGAAGCTTCCGGCACCGGAAATATGAAGTTCATGATGAACGGTGCTTTAACGATTGGTACGCTGGATGGGGCCAATATCGAAATTAGGGAAGAGGTCGGGCATGATAACTTCTTTTTATGTCGGGCATGATAACTTCTTTTTATTTGGCTTGACAGAGGAACAGGTTGAAGAATTGAGCCGCCATTATGATCCTGTTTCGATCATCCATCAGGATGAGGATCTGCAACGAGTCATGAACCTGCTGGAGTCTGGGCATTTTAATCAGTTCGAGCCGAATATCTTTGACGATATTATTGCGTCGGTAAAAAGCCCTCACGATCCCTGGATGACCATTGCCGATTTCCGCAGCTATGTTAATGCACAGAATCATGTGGAAGAGGCTTATCGCGATAAAGATCATTGGACCCGCATGAGCATCCTGAACTGCGCAGCCAGTGGTAAGTTTTCCACCGATAGGACGATCGCCGATTACAATAACGATATTTGGAAGCTGACGCCGGTCAATATCAATAATCAAGATTAACATGTTCCATATCGTTCTGTATGAACCGGAAATTCCTGCGAATACCGGTAACATTATTCGCTTATGCGCGAATACCGGTGTTCAACTGCATTTGATTGAGCCCCTGGGCTTTGAGTTGAGCGACAAGAAATTGCGGCGGGCAGGACTTGATTACCACGAATGGGTTGATGTCAAAGTGCACGTTTCATTAGCTGCCTTTATGGATAGCGTCGAGCCTCAGCGATTATTTGCGCTGACAACCAAAGGGCGGAAACAGTACAGTGAAGTGGCTTTTCAGCCTCATGATGCTTTTTTGTTCGGCCCTGAGACAAGAGGATTGCCTGATGCTGTTTTAACTGAGCTTGTTCCCGACAGACGTTTGTGTTTGCCTATGAAAGCGGAGAGCCGGAGTCTGAATTTGTCCAACACTGTTTCAATTGTCCTGTACGAGGCCTGGAGACAGTTATCTTTTTCAGGGGCACTAATAAAATAGCAGGGTGTGGGGTTCTGGTAAGGTCTCCGCATCACGAAGAGTATTATCAGATAAACGCCACATAAGGCGCGGTGATTTCAAATCGTTGAAATGGCGATGATTTGTATAGGGTTTTCAGGGCTTATACATGTCCATGGAGGCAGATTTACCAACATAGCGCACCTACTTCCTTGTAGGGCTTTCTCATTTCCTAATGTTTTCAATACGATATTAGGATTCGGGTTTCTGTTCGCGTGCCAGCAGGTTTTGTACAGCGGTCAAGGGTGCCAAGCCCTCATATAAAACCTTATAGGTCTGTTCCGTAATAGGCATCTCTATGCCATATTTTTGAGCCAGCAGGAAGGTTTCCTTGGCGGCTGAAACCCCCTCGATTTCTTGGCCGATTTCCTGAGTTGCCGCCGTTCTGTCCTTACCCTGGCCTAACGCTAAGCCAAAACGCCGGTTTCTGGACTGGTTGTCGGTGCTGGTTAGAATAAGATCCCCCAGGCCAGCCAGTCCCATGAAGGTTTCCTGTTTTCCCCCAAGTTTGATTCCTAGGCGAATTACTTCGGTAAGGCCTCTTGTAATCAAGGCCGCCCGTGTGTTGGCGCCGAAGCCGAGTCCATCAGCAATGCCGGTGGCAATAGCCAAGACATTTTTCACTGCACCGCCTACTTCGACGCCGATCAGATCGGAACTGGTATAGGCCCGGAAGCGCCCGCTATGCAGGATATCCGCTAATTGACTGGCAAAATCCGGCTGAGATGAGGCGATCGTGATTGCTGTAGGCAATTCGGCTGCAACTTCACGAGCAAAGGATGGGCCTGAAATGGCGGCCGCGGGTGTTTGGGTAGAAAAGACTTCGGCTACTATCTCGTGAAGCAAGGCGCCAGTTTGAGGGTTAAATCCTTTCGTTGCCCAGGCAATTTTTACCTCATCGGAAACATAAGGCTTGAGTTTTATCAGCGTATCTTTAAAGGCGTGGCTCGGTACGGCAACCAGTATCAAATTGCTGAATGCAGCAACTTCCGCCAAATCTGATGTCACGGCAAGGCTTTCAGGAAAAGCTGCATCAGGCAGATAGCGTCTATTTTGTCGGTCTCGTGCCAGAGTCGCGATATGGTCTGGATTGTGTCCCCATAGCAATGTTGGACAGCCGTTTCTGGCGGCCAGGATCGCGAGCGCGGTTCCCCAGGAGCCTGCGCCCAGAACAGATATTTTTTTATTCATATTCGGTTTAATTGACGGCTTCAGAGCTAGGTGCTTGATTTTGTGCGTGTTGCAGATGTTGTGCGTATAAAGCGTCAAAGTTTACCGGTGCTAGAAGCAGCTGCGGAAAGCCACCTTTTGTAACGAGGTCGGAAACGACTTCCCGGGCATAAGGAAAAAGAATGTTGGGGCAGAAGCTGCCAACCATCGGTCCCATTTCCTGATCGTCAAAACCGTTTAAAGCGAAAATGCCAGCCTGATTGACTTCAACAAGATACGCTGTTGTGTCACCGCTTTTGACAGTGATTGTAATGGTAAGCGCTACTTCATAAAGTGAATTTTCTAAAGGTTCAACATGGGTGCTCAGGTTGAAGTCGACGGAAGGTTCCCATTTTTCGATAAAGACTTTAGGGGAATTTGGGGTCTCGAAGGAAATATCCTTGGTGTAAATTTTTTGAATGGAGAATTGTTTTTCTACGGTTTTGTTTTCTTCGGCCATGAGAAATTATAAATTTAAGTTGGTAAGGATAGTCGTGGAATTTATAGGACTGTTAAGCGACCGCCGCGAAATCATGCGGTAGCTTTATTCTTGCCGGATGCTTTTATCGGTAGCTTATAGTCATCTTCCCAGGATTGCATGCCTCCGGTGATAACGAAGATTTGTTCAAATCCTGCCTTGGTTAATATTTTAGCGGCAGAGGCTGCTCGCGTACCGGTCTGGCAGGCTATCAGTACAGGTTTTTTCTTGTAAGGTTCCAGTTTTCCCAGTTGTTCCGGTAATTTACTTAAAGGTGAGTTGATAGCGTTTTCTATATGGCTTTGATTAAATTCATTCGGTTCACGCACGTCAATGATGACAGTCTCGCTACCATTCATTTTAGCAACCGCTAATAAAGGCGAAATGGGCTTGAACTTTTTGAATGCCGTATCAAGCAGTTCTTGTATCAATAAAAATGTCACCACTGCCAGGGCGAGGGATAAGATGTAATGATTTAAAATGAATTCTAAGATGCGGTCCATGGATTGAGGTGTGTTGAGTATATTAATGATAAGTAAATCAGTTTATGAAGAACAGAAGACGTCCTGCATCATTTTGATAAGTTGCAGCATTCGCTCATCGTCAATGTAGTAATAAACGCGATTAGCTTCCTTTTTATGGCCGAGAATGTTTTTTTCCCGAAGAATTGCCAGATGTTGGGAAATATTACTCTGGCTTGTCCCTACCTGTTCTACAATATCCTGAACACTGACCGAGTTCGTACCAAGCACGCATAATATTTTTAGACGCAATGGATGCGACATCGCCTTAAGGCAACGTGCCGCTTTGATTATGTCGGGGTCATTATATAAAATGTACTCGTCTTTAGTTTCCATAGGACTGCTTAAAGTTACCGGGTTGCTGAGTCTAATTCTAAAAAAAGAACCCACGAAGAATTATTTATACACAACTATTGTTAACGTGTATTACTATAATAACGACTTGCTTACGATTTTTTGCTTCGTTGTCAAATACAAAAAGCCAGTAAATCTAACAAAATGATACCTTATTTTCAATCATTTTGGGTAATGAAGAATTAAAACAACCTATTTGCGAATGTCTGCTCTAAGCGTGATTAATCGATGTGAGTTTTGCTTTAATGTACGGAGATAAACAGAGAATGTTAAATCGGCCAAAGCCTTTGGTGTTGCTGATCCTTGACGGGTTCGGCTACTCGCAGGACAAAGAATATAATGCGATTGCAATGGCTAATACGCCTTGTTGGGATGCTTTGCAGCGCGATTATCCTATGACGTTGTTGAATTGCTCCGGCAATGTAGTGGGGTTGCCTGACGGTCAAATGGGAAATTCGGAGGTCGGTCATCTTCATATAGGAAGCGGTCGGTATGTTCCACAGGATTTATCTTTAGTCAATAATGCCATAAAAGACGGTAGTTTTTTTTCAAATTCTGTACTTTGTCGAGCCGTTGATAAGGCCAAAGAGTCAAACAAGGCTTTGCATATTCTGGGGTTGTTATCGCCTGGCGGCGTACACAGCCATGAAGAGCAGATTGTAGCGATGGTTGAATTGGCTGCCAGACGCGGCTTGAGCAAAATCTATATGCATGCATTCCTGGATGGACGGGATGTTCCGCCTAAGAGTGCCATGTCATCGCTGCAATTACTGGAATCGAAATTTGCTGAAGTAGGTGTGGGCCGTATAGCTTCAATTACCGGGCGATTTTATGCCATGGACAGAGACAATCGGTGGGAACGCATAAAATGTGCTTATGATTTAATCGCGAAAGGAGAAGCAAGCTTTTATGCTGATTCGGCAATGGAAGGCTTGGAGGCCGCTTATAACAGAGAGGAAACTGATGAGTTTGTGTCTCCGACCGCTATTTGGGATGCCGAACATCAAGCCGTGGTTCTGGATCCCGAGGATTCGATTGTTTTTATGAATTTTCGTGCGGATCGCGCACGTGAGATCTGTCGGGCATTAACGGAAACACATTTCGAAGCCTTTGACAGAGCTCAAGAGCCCCACAAAGGGTATTTTGCCACTTTAACCGAATATCATCAGGACTTTGATTATGATGTGGCTTTTCCCGCGCTTGATATAAAAAATGGTTTGGGAGAAGTGTTGTCCAATCTGGGCATGACTCAGTTAAGGCTGGCAGAAACCGAAAAATATGCCCATGTTACTTTTTTCATAAACGGCGGCATAGACACGCCTTTTCCCGGCGAAGACAGAATATTGGTCCCTTCTCCTAAAGTCAGAACATATAACCTGCAGCCTGAAATGAGTGCTGGGGCGGTGACCGACCATTTAGTCGATGCCATCACTGGCGGGAAATACGATGTTATTATCTGTAACTATGCGAATTGCGATATGGTGGGTCACACCGGTGTGATTGATGCCGCCGTCAGGGCAGTGGAGGCAGTGGATGCCTCATTGCAGCGAATAGTCGATGCGTTGCTGAAAGTGGACGGACGTCTGTTGTTGACCGCCGATCATGGCAATATTGAGCAGATGATTGATAAAGAAACAGGGCAGCCTCATACCGCGCATACCACAAATCCGGTGCCCCTGGTTTATGTCGGCGGCGACAAACCATTAGCTTCGGGTGGCGGATTGTCTGATCTGGCACCAACCATGTTGGCGATTTTAGGTATTGAACAACCGATTGAAATGACCGGTAGATCGCTTATTGGATCTGTTTAGTCTTTGAATGAGAAAAAAGATAGTTTTTTGTTTTTTGCTGGGTGCATTTATAAATCAGGGTATTGCTGGTGTCTCGCAAAAAAGTAAGGAGCTGGGAGAAATTCGGTCGGATATTAAATCCGTTGAACAAAATATGGAGCGTATCCAGCAGAAAAAAGATGCGTTAACTGCTCAGTTGGCAGGCATTGAAAAAAAATATGGCAAAACTGTTGCTCTATTGAAAGATTTGCAAGAACAAATTAACCAGAAGCGGCAGAATCTAAGCAAGACTCAAACGGAAATACAGCACTATCAAGATGAGGTGAGAAAACATAATCAAGAATTGGCTAGCCAGATAAAAGCGGCTTATGCAATGGGGCGAAAGGAAAAGTTGAAGCTAATGCTCAATCAGCAAGATCCCGCCTTATCAAGTCGGATGATGGTATATTACAATTATCTTAATAAGGCACGCTTAAGGAGACTGGCTGATATTGAAGATGCTATGAGCCATTTGGGGCAATTAGATAAACAAAAACTGCAAGAAACTGAACTTTTAGAGCAAAACCTGGAACAAAAGAAGGCAGAGCAATTAGCATTGGCTAGTGTCAGAAAGCAGAGAAGCGAAGTGCTGGCACAATTAGATCGGGACTTTTCCTCAAATGAACAGCGATTGAGTAGCTTAAAAGACAGCGAAAATGAGCTAATGGCTCTGATTGCCTCATTGCAGAATGGAAGTTCCGGTAATTTTGCTTTTGAAACCGAGTCGGCAGAGTCGGTCACGGATAAAGACGGTCTTCGGACTCTTGGTAAAGACAAGGATGATGACAAAACTAAGGCGGATTTTTCTACGCTTAAAGGCCGATTGCCTTGGCCTGTTGAGGGAAGACTGGCGCAGAAGTTTGGTAGTCCACGTTCGGAAGCCCTTTGGGATGGTGTATTGATTGATGCTCAAGAAGGAGCCGAAATACATGCTGTTACTAGAGGCGAAGTGGTCTATGCGGAATGGCTCCGAGGTTATGGTTTGTTGACGATTATTGATCATGGTAAGGGATATATGTCCCTGTATGCCTTTAATCAGAGTCTTTACAAGCGAGTTGGTGAATGGGTAGAGGCAGGGGAAGTTATTGCTTCCGTAGGACAAAGTGGCGGGCGTAGCCAGCCTGGGTTATATTTTGGAATACGCAGGCAAGGCAAGCCGGTCGATCCTCTTGAGTGGTGCCGGAAAGTAAGCCAGGATCATGTTGGTTAGTCATTAGACAATATTTTAGGAAATCGTATTCGGGGTTTTAAGATACATGCTAAAAAAGAAAAGTATTTTTATTTTGTTCCTGGGCATTATGCTGGGTGTTTTTGTAGGCACCTGTGGCAGTGTCTTTGCTGATCGGGACAATGGAGAGGTCATAACTGATTCAGAAACGCTGCCCTTTGAAGATTTGCGGACATTTACAGAAATTTTTGGCCGGATCAAGCGGGATTATGTAGAGCCTGTTTCAGATAAAAAATTACTGGAAGATGCTATTAGAGGTATGCTGACAGGACTTGACCCCCATTCTGCTTATTTAATTGCAGAAGAGTATCAGGAATTAAAGGAAGGTACTACGGGGCAGTTTGGTGGCCTGGGCATAGAAGTAACCATGGAAAACGGTTTTGTTAAAGTAGTTTCGCCGATTGATGATACGCCTGCGCAAAGAGCGGGCATAAAGAGCGGGGACCTAATTGTCCGGCTTGACGATCAGCCTGTAAAAGGCATGTCTTTAAATGATGCGGTTAAAATCATGCGGGGCGAACCGGGTAGCAAAATTTTGCTCACAGTTGTGCGAGAAGGAGAAGAAGCTCCTCTGAAATTAACCATAGTCAGAGACATAATAAAAGTTAAAAGCGTAAAAAGCCGTATACTGGAAAAAGATTATGGCTATGTGCGCATCAGTAGTTTTCAGTCCAGAACCGGAGAAAGTCTCAAGGAAGCTATTGCCGAGTTGAAAAAGGAAAATGCGGGTAATTTAAAAGGACTGGTGCTGGATTTAAGAAATAACCCCGGTGGTGTATTAAATGCGGCAGTGGAAGTGAGTGATGCATTCATTAAAAGCGGGCTTATTGTTTATACCGAAGGGCGCATTGAAAATTCTGAAATGCGATTCAACGCGTCTCCGGATGATGTGGTTGATGGTGCGCCGATTGTTGTCCTGATTAATGCCGGCTCGGCATCGGCTTCGGAAATTGTGGCTGGGGCATTGCAGGACCAAAAACGAGCCGTGATTATAGGCGAGAAATCGTTTGGCAAGGGATCGGTTCAGACTATATTGCCGACAAGTAATGGTGCAGCGGTTAAGTTAACTACTGCCCGGTATTACACGCCTTCAGGGAGATCCATACAAGCCGAGGGCATTGAGCCGGACATCACCTTAGCTCGTGTCAAGCTGGAATCATTGGATAAATCGGAATTCACACCTGTTAAGGAGTCAGATTTGTCACATCATTTGTCGAATGGCAATAAGCGAGATGATGCAAAAAAAGACGCCCAGCAGATGGATAAAGATAAAGATGCCCTGGACCTCAAGGATTATGCGTTGCACGAGGCGCTAACACTATTGAAAGGCATCAGTATCATGCATAAATAATCGTTATATCTCGGTTCTTTATTCAGAAACCCGCTCTTCAGGCAGAATGTGCCTGGAGAGCGGGTTTTTTATGTGATGAGTCAGAGGTAGAGTCTATCAATCTATTACAGGTTTTATTGAGCGCAAGCCTTGCCCCTTCGCTTTCTCAGGCTATCCGGTTCCGGCAGTGCCTGGCGGTCGACTTGAAAACCCTTGTAGCTGGCGCGCGGGTAGTCCAGCCACAGTTCGCTGTAAGCGATGAACAGCGATTATGGATGCTTAAAAATGTTCGGATTGTGCCGGGCGCTCAGTTAAATACTGAAGTTCTGGATTGATAATACCTGTAGAGAGGCCGTGTCCTAAGTATTCTGACGAATAGAGAACAAGGTGTGCGATGAAACACACCTTGACTGTATGATTTAATTAATGGATTTTTGATAACTAACTGTAAAGTCATCAAGTGTAGAGAGCGCAACAGGCAGTTCTTCAGATTTTTCAAATTTGAATGCATTGATGCCAACACGCGATAAATAAAATAATTGGTCTAGCATATAGTGTCCTGTTGCTCTGATCTCGCCAGTATAATGGTGGCGAGATCTAAGCAGCCATGCATGAGAAAATGCTCGTCCGTCAGTAAAGGCAGGAAAATTCAGTTCAATTAATTCAATTTCTTTCAGGTCTTCTGCAATTTCGTCAATCGAATCGGAAGGCTCAAGTCTAACGCCTAATTTTCCGTCGTGATGCAGTAATTGCTGTTTGTCTTTTTTCCAACGAGCGAGTGAAACGCTGATGTTTCCGGCTCTTAATTCTTCATCATCAGAAACATAACTCCAGTTATCATCGATGATCTGCTTGTCTTTAATTATCTGCATAGACTTCTTCTCTGAATGGGGTGATTCCAACCCGTTTTACCGTGTCCAGGAATGATTCGTCGTCCAGACGCTGTTTGATATAAACGTCAAGAATAGTCGTCACTGCCTTGGTTACTTGATCTTTGGCAACAGCCGGCCCTAATCGTTCGCCAATCGCGGCTTCGTTTTCCGAGGAGCCGCCGAGTGTCAGTTGATACCATTCAGCGCCTTTTTTATCAACACCCAGTATGCCAATATGGCCGACGCTTTGGTGGGCGCAGCCGTTCATGCATCCCGACATATTGATTTTTACGTCCCCTATGTCATGAATATAGTCCATGTTGTCAAGGGCTTCGTTAATTTCCTTAGCAATACCGATAGAGCCGGCATTGGCCAGCGAGCAAAAGTCAAGGCCAGGGCAGCAAATCATGTCAGTTACGGTACCAATATTGGGCGTGGCCAGCTTTAATGTCTCCAGTTTTTGCCATAGTGAGAACAGATCGGCTTGTTTGACATCGGCGAAGACCAGATTCTGTCTATGGGTGCTTCTGATCTGCCCGTAACTGTATTGATCGGCCAGGTCGGCAACCGCATCGAGCTGCGTGTCGGTCATGTCGCCAGGAGGGGAGTCCTGCGCCTTAAGTGATAGAAAGACGATACGATATCCTGGTACTCTATGATCAACAGTATTATGTTTAACCCAGGTGGCAAACGCTTGGTTTTCCAGTTGGCGCTGTGCAAAGCTAGTATCTTCCGCGGAAGTCGAATCGTAGGCGGGAGGGGTAAACTGGGCTTTTATCGCATTAATGCGATCGGGGCTGAGCTCAAGGTTATCTTTGATCAGTTGCCATTCGTTTTCAACCAGTCGGGTAAATTCTTCCAGTCCGGTTTCTTTAACCAGAATCTTGATCCGTGCTTTATATTTATTGTCACGGCGTCCGTACAGGTTGTAAATGCGTACTATAGCTTCCAAGTAAGACAGCAAGTGCTTCTTTTCCAGATAGGGTCTTATTATCTGGCCGATAATGGGGGTGCGGCCCAGACCGCCGCCGACCAGTACTTGAAAGCCTGTTTCACCGGCATCGTTTTTGACTAAATGCAAGCCTATGTCATGAAATTGAGTGGCGGCCCGGTCAAGCAAGGCACCGCTGACCGCAATCTTGAATTTGCGCGGCAAATAGGCGAACTCTGGATGCAAGGTGGTCCATTGCCGGATAATTTCACAGTAAGGGCGAGGATCTTCAATCTCATCTTTACAGACACCGGCCAGATGATCCGAAGTTGTGTTTCTCAGGCAATTGCCGCTGGTCTGGATGGCATGCATTTGAACACTGGCCAATTCTTCAAGAATATCGGGGATTTTCTCCAGCTGTGGCCAGTTAAACTGGATGTTCTGCCGAGTTGTAAAATGACAATAGCCTTTGTCATACTTACGGGCAATATGGGCCAGTTTGCGAAATTGCCTGGAGGCAAGCAAGCCATACGGTCCGGCTATTCGTAGCATCGGGGCGTGAGTTTGAATGTAAACGCCATTCATTAACCTCAACGCACGAAACTGATCATCCGATATTTCGCCTTTTAAAAAACGCTCGGTCTGCCGTCTGAATTGGGCTACGCGTTCTTCAATAAGTGTTTGGTCGTCTTCGTTATACTGATACATAGATGTTGTACTGGTTATGCCTGTCAGGCGAGTATTCACGGCTAATAATCATATACCGCAAGTCTTAAAATGACAAAGATTATTATATAGTGATACTATTGCCGGTTAAAATTTGGTCAGTGATTGTTTAGTTAAACACAAGAAAAATTAGGGGGTTATTTTGTTGCGGTTTTTATTTGTTCTATTGTCGTTGTCGGTGTTGCCTGAAATGGCGATGGCGGCCGATTTTCAAACGCTTGGGCTGACAGGAACAGAGCGCGGTATTTATACTGTTCTGATCTTTATTATTGCCTACGGCTTTGTTATGGCGGAGGAATTTACCCATTTGCGTAAATCCAAGCCAGTTATTTTGGCGGCTGGCATTATTTGGGCGCATGCCGCGGTGTTGGCATCTGAAGCAGGTGTTTCGGCCAAAGATATGCATGAGGCTTTCGAATATAATTTGAAAGAGTACGGCGCATTGATGCTGTTTCTTTTAGTTGCGATGACTTATATCAACGCAATGACTGAGAGGAATGTGTTTGAGGCCTTAAGATCGTGGTTGGTAAGAAAGCAGTTCGGGTACCGTCAGCTGTTTATAATTACCGGTGTGATCACTTTCTTTTTATCCGCTGTCGCCGATAACCTTACCGCTGCGTTGCTGGTTGGGGCGGTAGTCATGGCGGTAGGGGCTGATAATCCGAAGTTTGTCAGTCTCGGCTTCATAAATATTGTTGTTGCGGCCAATGCTGGCGGTGCTTTCAGTCCTTTTGGCGATATTACTACCTTGATGGTCTGGCAGGCGGAATATGTTCAGTTCTTTGATTTCTTCAAACTGTTCATACCTTCGGCGGTAAATTATGGCGTTCCGGCTGCAATAATGTATTTTGCCGTACCGGATGAGCAGCCGAAAGCCTCTAGCGAGGAGGCGGTGTTTTTAAAACCGGGGGCGGTACAGGTTTGTGGTTTATTCCTGTTAACTATCGTTACCGCGGTAAGCTTTCATCAGATTCTGCATTTGCCGCCTTTTATGGGCATGATGGTGGGACTTTCTGCATTGATGATATATGGATACCGCATCAATGTGCTGTATTCGTCTCAAGGTCAAGCTTTTGATATTTTCGATAAAGTGCGTGAAGCTGAATGGGATACATTGTTCTTCTTCTTTGGTGTCGTATTTGCTGTTGGCGGATTGGGCTATATTGGATATCTTGAGTTGCTGTCTGGTGCTTTATATGACGGTTTGGGGCAGACAACCGCTAATATATTAGTGGGGATAATCTCGGCGATTGTTGACAATATTCCTGTTATGTTTGCAGTACTGAACATGAATCTGGATATGGATCTGTATCAGTGGTTATTGGTTACCTTAACTGCTGGTGTGGGGGGGTCTATGTTGTCAGTTGGATCTGCCGCCGGTGTGGCATTAATGGGGCAGTCTAATCATAAATACACCTTTTTCACTCATTTGAAGTGGACACCTGCTATCGCTGCGGGTTATGTTGGAAGTATCTTCGTTCATTACTTGATTAATGGTTGATGTTCTTAATAGGCACCGCATTTCTAATGCGGTGCTCACTCTCTGGTGAGGCCGATGGCAGCTGAAAAAAGTTGGCGTTCGGCCTTTTTGATTTATGCCCAGCCTCGCGTGCTGGGCATGTTATTCCTCGGTTTCTCTGCTGGGCTGCCTTTTCTATTGGTCTTTTCTACGTTATCAGCCTGGTTAAGAGATGAAGGAGTGACTCGTTCTGTTATCGGATTTTTTAGTTGGGTAGGTCTGACCTATTCAATAAAAGTATTTTGGGCGCCTGTTATTGACAGGCTGTCGTTGCCTTTTTTTACCCGGGTATTAGGCAAAAGACGTAGCTGGATGTTTCTTGCTCAAGTGGGGATTATGATCGGCCTGATTGGAATGGCCAGTTCGGATTCGCACACACAGCTGCAGCAGATTGCTTTATTTGCCGTATGGGTGGCGTTTTGCTCGGCCACGCAGGATGTGGTGATTGATGCCTATCGCATTGAGGCTGTCAAGCCTGAATATCAAGGCGCAATGGCGGCAACTTATGTTTTGGGTTATCGGATTGCGCTGTTGATATCTGGTGCAGGGGCTTTTTATATCGCGGCTTATACCAGTTGGAGATCGGCTTACTTTGCCATGGCAGGCTCCATGATTGTGGGGGTCGTAGCGACACTCTGTCTCAGTGAGCCTGAGCATAAAAAGATAAAAACCGAAAAGTTGTTAGAAACTAAGCCTGAGTCGGTGCCGGCCGTAAAAAAACGCCTGAATATCAGGCAGCGTTTACTTTCGAATATCTCTGATGCTGTTTTGAGTCCTTTTGTGGAGTTTTTTAGTCGTAACGGTGCAGTCGGATTGTTGATTCTGATGCTCATTGCTGTTTATAAAATGAGCGATATCACGATGGGGGTTATGGCGAATCCGTTTTATCTCGATTTGGGCTTTAGCAAAAAAGAGATTGCGGAAATCAGTAAGATTTTCGGTTTTTTTATGACCATTGCCGGTGCGACCCTGGGTGGCGTATTGGTGGCGAGATACGGCATTATGCGGCCTTTGTTATTAGGGGCGGTGATAGTGGCCGGTACGAATTTGTTGTTTGCGTTTTTAGCGATCAGTGAGCCTGATTTATTGTTATTGGCAGGCGTAATAAGTGCTGATAATTTAAGTGGCGGTATAGCAACATCGGTATTCATTGCTTATCTTTCCAGTTTGACGAATACTTCATACACTGCCACTCAATACGCGCTATTCAGTTCCTTGATGACCTTGCCGGCACAGCTTTTAGGCGGCTTATCTGGCATCATTGTTGACGCTTATGGGTATTATGTTTTTTTTATTTATGCGTCGGTCGTAGGGTTGCCGGCTATAGTTCTGGTGCTTTTATTGATGCGTCATCAACGCTTGACTCAAGCTCGTAGTCATAGTCCATGATAAGCGGCGCATGATCGGAAAAGCGTTCATTTTTATAGATTGATACTGCGTTCACTCTGTCTTTGAGTGAGGCGCTAATGATCTGGTAATCAATGCGCCAACCTACATTTTTTTTCCAGGCTTGTCCTCTGTTGGACCACCAAGTGTATTGCTCGGCTTCCTGGTTAATCAGTCTGAAGGCATCCAGCCAGTGGTTGGTGGCGAATAATTGAGTCAGCCAAGCCCTTTCTTCCGGTAAAAAGCCTGAGTTTTTCTGGTTACCCCGCCAGTTTTTCAAGTCAATTTCTTTGTGTGCAATGTTCCAGTCGCCGCAGATAATATAATCCCGGCCGCTTTGTGCGCATTCATGTAAATAAGGCAGGAAGCGGTCCATGAATTTAAACTTGATGGCTTGTCGGTCTTCACCGGATGTGCCCGATGGCAGGTAAAGTGATATAACGCTGAGCTTGCCAAATTGTGCTTCAATAAAGCGGCCTTCTGCGTCGATATCCGGCCAGCCTATCCCTCTTATAATTTTATCGGGCTGCTTTTTGCTATATAGCGCTACGCCGCTATAGCCTTTTTTTTGAGCATCATGATAGAAGCAATGATAGCCTGTAGGACAAAAAAGCTCGGGGTTTAATTGATAAAACTGGGCTTTTGTTTCTTGTATACAAACAAATTCGGCATTTTGTTGTTGAAGCCATTGAAAAAAACCTTTGCGTTCGGCCGAGCGAATGCCGTTAGCATTTAATGTGATAATGCGCATGTTTATAAATTGAGTTGCGGATTTGGAATGAAAAACGTATTATACGGGGTTCTTCAATAAGTATGTAGCCCATCCATGGGTAATGTGAAAGTGATATGAAACCAGAAATTCATCCTGAATATAAACAAATTACCGTAACATGTGGTTGTGGTAATACATTTGTAACCGGTTCTGTATTAAAAGGCGACTTGCAAATAGAGGTTTGCTCCTCATGCCACCCTTTTTATACAGGTAAACAACGTGTCGTCGATACAGCGGGTCGTGTCGATAAATTCCGTAAAAAATACGGAAAATAAATTTTCAGATTTTTTGTTTTTGCCAGTTATATTAAGTCCAATAGTTTTTGGAACGTCGGATTATTTCTGAGCGTTATCAATGAAGGACTTCTCAATAGCTGGGGGCGGCGGTAATACGGCTAATCCGTGCGGGCAAGCATGGCCGCAACGATTGGTAATAATGCATTAAAAGACTGGGGTTATTTTTATGGCCCCAGTTTCAGTTTGCAGGCTTTTGCGCGTCTATTTTTTATAGGTTTAAAATAAAATTTCAATTGGTTTCTCATTAGACTCTCCGTATTCGGCAGGGAAATTGTCAAACAATGATGAGGATTTGCTGGGGGCTTGCTCAGCCTGGAAGAATTCCCATACTCCATTTTGACTCGCCTCAGACACTAGCAGTCCTGTTTGAGGGTTGATAAATGCCTTAACTATTCCCTCTGGTGCGTCAAAGGGAGCTTCGGGCGTATTTTTCAGCGCTGTCTGCATAAATTCTATCCACATCGGCAAAGCCGTAGTGCCGCCCGTCTCACGATTTCCTAAGGGCGAGTAGTTGTCAAATCCGACCCATGCTGTCGCCACGATGGATGGTGTGTAACCGTTAAACCAGGCATCCCTATGGTCATTTGTTGTGCCAGTTTTGCCGGCAAGATCCTGCCGGTTCAGAACTTTTGCACGTGTCGCAGTACCGCGTTGAACAACGTCTCTGAGCAATGAATTCATAAGAAAATTGATTCGGGGTGAAATAATTCGCGGGGCGTAGGCTTTATCGAGTTCCTGATTGCTATCGCATGAAGAGCAGGCAATTTTAGGTTTTGCCTGATAAATGACTTTGCCTTCGTGGGATTCGATGCGTTCAATAAAATAGGGCTTGATAAGAAAACCGCCATTAGCAAATGCGGCATAAGCTCTTGCCATCTGTAAAGGCGAGGCATAGCCGCTGCCTAAGGCCAGGGACAGGGTTCTAGGCAACTGTTCTTGCGTAAAGCCGAAGCGCAAGGCTGTTGAAATGGCTTTTTCAATGCCTATTGTTTTTAAAAGACGAATGGAAATAATGTTTCTTGACTGTGTCAAGGCTGTTCTCAGGCTGGTGAGCCCAAAAAACTTCCGATTGTAATTCTCAGGTCTCCATTGGTCGTTATCCTGGCTTGAGTCATCAACAATAATGGGAGCGTCATTAATAAAGCTGGCCGGGGTGTAGCCTTCTTCCAATGCCGTGGTATAAATGATGGGCTTAAAACCTGATCCTGGTTGTCTTTTGGCCTGGGTTGCGCGATTGTATTTGTTACGAAAGAAATCGAAACCGCCAGACAATGCCAAAATTGCGCCATTGGCCGGATTAATGGAAACGAAAGCCCCTTCTGCTGTCGGTATTTGCGTCAACGCCCAAGAATCGTTTGGTAATCGACGAACACGAATAATGTCGCCGGGTTCTAAAAAGCGCTTTATTGGGCTTGTGCCGGCGTTTATAGGCTTTCTGCTATTTTGAGCCCATTTTATATTTTCCCAAGGTATTTCGATGATGGCGTTATTCTGAAGCTTGGCGGTAGCCGTGCTGTTAGTGGTGCTTATAATGCAGGCAGGTAATGTATCGCCGATAATGAGGGCGTCTCTGAAACTACTTGTGCTAATGTTGGCATGAGGCAATGAATGGTATCCATGACGTTCATCATACGCATGCAATGTATTTCTAAGCGCTTGATCGGCAGACGCTTGCAATGACGCATCTATCGTTGTATAGACTTTGAAACCCGATGTATAGACCTTTTCGCCATATTTATCGAAAAGTTTTTGCCTGACCATTTCAGCTAAATAGGGGGCTGAAATGTCAGGCGAGATGTATTGCAATTTTGCAGTTGACGGTTGCTTGGCTGCGTTGTCAAACTCTTGTTGCGTTATGTGGTTCAGCTCAAGCAGTCGCCGCAAGACATAATTGCGCCTTTGCAGTGCACGCGCCTCATTAGTGATTGGATTGTAGGCTGACGGGGCTTTTGGCAGGCCGGCGATCATCGCGTATTCAGCAAGCGTAAGCTCATTCAACGTCTTGCCATAATAAGTCTGGGCAGCTGCGGCTATGCCGTAAGCTCTATGGCCCATATAGATTTGGTTCAAATAAAGTTCAAGGATTTTGCTTTTCGGATATTCGTTTTCTATTTTTAGCGCCAGAATAATTTCTTTTAATTTCCGAATATAGGTTTTTTCTCTGCTGAGCAGAAAATTGCGCGTCACCTGCATAGTGATAGTGCTGCCGCCTTGGCTTTTTTTGCCAGTCAAGGCAAGTTGTATGGCGGCTCGCAATAAGCCTTTATAGTCGATACCTGGATGCTCGAAAAAGCGTTCATCCTCGGCAGCCAGGAAAGCATTAATAACCCGTTGAGGCACCTTATTGAGGCTAATCGGGGTGCGCTTTTTTTCACCGAATTGAGCAATCAGGAAATTGTCTTTGCTGTAAATGCTTAAAGGAATTTGATATTGAACATTATGTAATGCTTTTATATCCGGCAGTTCTGTTGATAATCTTTGATACAGCAAGTAACCGGCAATTGCCACACATGCGCTGGCTGTTATGGAAAGAACAATCAGCCCCTTCAAAATTTTTCTGCACACCATTTTTATAGTCACAAGTAATCCTGAATACAATTTACGGTTAATTGAACTATAGCTTCTGAAAATACAACATCTTCTGGTTAGCTGCCGACTGTAGCATTCTTGGCCCGAGTATAGTGCAACCTATCACACATCACACAAATAATTTGGGCATTTTTAATATCAAAATAAAAAACACTACTATACTTTTTTGGTAATTAGTTTTTCGACAGCTATAGATACAAGAGACGGGCATTTCAATTTATGCAACATATTCATTATCAAGTTTTTCAAGAGTTAATACATGAGCTGGTTTAATCAAAAACAGAATGCTGTCCTTGGTATTGATATAAGTACAGCGGCAGTAAAATTACTGGAATTGAGCAGGGTTGGGGCTCGTTACCGAGTTGAGAACTACGCGGTAGCGTCGTTACCACAAGACGCCGTCATCGATAAAAACATCGCGAATGTTGATGTTATATCCGATGCGATTAAAGTTGCCTTAAAGTTATCCGGATCAAAACTCAAGCAAGCATCTGTGGCGGTTGCGGGTTCTGCTGTTATGACGAAAATTATAACAATGCCCGCTTCATTAACCAGTGATGAAATGGAAGAGCAGATCATGGTTGAAGCCGACCAGTATATCCCCTATTCACTCGATGAAGTGAATCTCGACTTCGAAGTGCAGGGTGAAAATGAAAATAATCCGGAAATGGTCGATGTGCTGCTGGCCGCCTCAAGGAAAGAAAATGTGGATGATCGAGTGGAGGCATTAGCAAAAGCGGGATTAAAAGCCAAAGTGGTCGATGTTGAAGCATTTGCAATGGAAAACGCATTTACGTTGCTCGCCGATCAATTGCCCGATTCAATAGAGGGGCAGACCATTGCTATCGCCGACATGGGGGCAACGATGGCTACTTTGAATGTTCTCCATGACTGCCGCACCGTTTATACAAGAGAACAAGGATTCGGTGGGCGGCAGTTGACTGAAGAAATCCAGCGCAGATATGGCTTGTCTTATGAAGAGGCGGGCTTGGCCAAAAAGCATGGCGGACTGCCGGATAATTATACCACTGATGTACTTGACCCCTTCAAAAGAGCTATGGTGCAACAAATTGCTCGATCACTGCAGTTTTTTGTTTCATCAAGTGCGAACAGGGGGATTGATAGCATTATTCTTGCTGGCGGTTGCGCTTCAATACCCGGCGTGGAAAAGCTGGTTGAGCAAAGTCTAGGTGTGCCAACGTATATCGCTAATCCTTTCATTAACATGGCCTTGTCAAATAGGGTAAAGCCGCAGGCGCTAAGCAATGATGCACCTGCAATGATGATCGCCTGTGGATTGGCATTAAGGAGTTTTGACTAATGACAAAGATTAATCTACTCCCTTGGCGCGAAGAGCTGCGCAGACAGAAAAAACAGGATTTCATCACGGCAATTGGTTTATCGGTTTTGGCTACGATTGCTATTCTCGGGATGGTTCATTTCTATATTGAAGGTCTGAAAGACTATCAAGAGCGAAGAAATAAAATGCTGCAGGATGAAATAGCATTGCTGGATAAAAAAATTAAGGAAATCAAGGATATTGAAGAGAAAAAACATAAACTGCTGGCCAAAATCGATGTGATTCAGAAATTACAGGAAAGCCGTCCGGAAATTGTGCATTTGTTTGATGAAGTCGCACGAACGACACCTGAGGGCGTTTTTCTTACCAAATTCACACAGGCTGCATCAAGCCTGACTTTTAACGGTAAATCGCAATCAAACGCGAGAGTTTCCGCCTTCATGCGAGCCATAGACAAGTCTCCCTGGCTGCAAATACCTAAACTTGATGTGATTCAGTCAAAGAACAAATCTAATTCTGAGCAGTTAAGCGATTTCACCATGCGTGCAAAACAGGGTAAACAAAAGGCCGAAGCGGAAAATGGGGAGGTAGGCAATGAATCTGTCGGAAATTAATTGGGATTTTAATGCGGCAGGAACATGGCCATTGCCCGTCAAGGCGGCAATAACTTTGCTGGTATGCATTGTGGTCGCAGGTGGAGGTGTTTACTACGATACCGTTGATCAGTTAACTGAGCTTGAAAATATTGAGCAGAAAGAGCAGGAATTAAGAGCCACATTTGAAACAAAACAAAAAAAAGCCATAAACCTTCAGGATTATCGAGATCAACTGGCTCAAATTGAAGTTTCGTTGCAAGGAATGCTTAGACAAATGCCTACTAAGGAAGAAGTCGCAAGCTTGCTGATCGATATTTCACAAACAGGATTGGCAAGCGGTCTGGAGTTTAGACTGTTTAAACCGGCAGGAGCCGTGAATAAGGATTTTTACTCAGAGCTGCCGATTAATATTGAGGTAATAGGAAAATACGAAGAATTGGGATTGTTTGTAAGCGGTTTGGCTGCTTTGCCTAGAATCGTTACCGTGCATGATGTCAACATTAATCCTGTCGATAAAGATAAATCTGGTGCTATGTTGATGAAAGCAACGATAAAAACCTATAACGAAAATGTTAATCAAGCGCCCTCAACGGGTAAGGTTAAGAAAAGACGGGGGAAAAAGTAATGGAGCGCAAAAGTTTACCGTTATTGACTAGCGGGCGGGCTGGGCTATACCTAGGCTGCGCAGTTTTTATCGCTCTGTTAACAGGTTGCGGAAATGAGGATTTTTCAGATTTAAGCCGCTATATCTCCGATGTTAAGGCCAGGCCTAAAGGCCCTATAGAGCCATTGCCCGAGATTAAGGTTGTGGAACCTTTCATCTTTAAGCCGGAGGGATTGCGGGATCCGTTCAAGCCGCTTGAGCAGACGGAGCAGGTAGAAGGGCCTGATGTTGGAACGGGGAGTGGTATAAGGCCTGATACTTCCCGTCGAAAAGAAGAGCTGGAAGCATTCTCTCTCGACAGTTTAAGAATGGTGGGTACTGTGGTTATGAAGTCAAATTTGTGGGGGTTGATAAAAGCGAGTGACGGAACAATTCATCGCGTTCAGGTTGGAAATCATGTAGGTAAGAATTACGGAAAAATTATAAGGATAGTTGAAGATAAAATTGAATTGATGGAAATCGTTCCGGATAAACCGGGCTCGTGGCGCGAACAAGCTGCTACCTTAGCATTGTCAGAATGATTTCGAGGATAAAAAATGAATAATAAACAGAGCGGCATTATGTTGAATAAAATGGGACTATCGCTATGGGCGCATATTGGCTTGGGCTTATTGTTATTTATGTTCCAAATTGCATGTGCGAGAGCCGGTAATGTGTCCATTCAGGGAATAGACATCGCTACTTTGGCCGGGGATAAGTTACAGATACAACTGGAGATGAGCGGCACAGCGATTGAGCCTAAAGTATTTCACACGGATAACCCCGCGAGAATCGCCTTGGATTTTCCGGGCGTAAAAAATGCACTGGATAAAAAATCGTATCCAATCAATCAGGGAGCGGCACGTAACGTTTATATAGCGGAAGCGGCTGATAGAGTGCGTGTGGTTGTCAATCTGGCAGAGCCTGTACCGTTTGATACCCAAATCGTCGGCAATAAGATGCTGCTTACCTTAACCAATGCAAAAGCGGTAGTTCCAGATCGATCCGGTCCTATTGTAAAAAAACCGACAACATCCGTGATTTCCAGTTTAATGCCCGAGCAGGCTATCAGCGGCTTGGATTTCAAGCGGGGAGATAAAGGTGAAGGACGTATACTGGTTTCCTTGGCCAATCCTAATACTATTGTTAACAGCAAAGAGGAAGGCGGAAAAGTTGTCATCAGTTTTCTAAATACACGGCTACCCGGCAATTTGGCGAAAAAGCTTGATGTCTCTGATTTTGCAACACCGGTTAAATCTATCAATGCGGTTTCATCGAATAATGAATCGACCATTACAGTGTCGCTGCAAAATAGTCTTTATGATTATTCACTTTTTCAGTCTGAAGGATTACTGACGGTGGAATTCAGACCGTTAACCGCTCAGGAAAAAGAGGTAATTGATAACAAAAGAGCCAAGTACACAGGTGACAGGTTGTCCTTGAATTTCCAGGAAATTGATGTGCGCAGTGTCATTGCTGTTCTGGCCGAGTTTACCGGGCAGAATGTAGTTGCCGGTGACGATGTCACTGGAACTGTTACTGTAAAATTGGATGATGTGCCTTGGGATGAGGCGTTGGACTTTATCATGATGACCAGGGATCTGGAAAAGTACGAGACGGGCAATGTCACCCTGATAGCGCCCGTGGGCAAGATCAAGAAATATAAGGAAGAGCAACAGAAGACGGAGACTGTGGTTGAGCAGTTAGAGCCTCTCGTGACTGAATATCTTAAAATCAATTATGCTAAGGCAGAAAGTTTTAGAAATCTGTTAAACGGTTTTGATTCAATGGCTTTTGGCAGCTGTGTAATGGCTAATGGTAATTCATCAGGATCTTCATCTTCATCTTCATCTTCATCTGGCGGACAATTCGGTCAAAACCGAAATCAAAATCCATATCAGAACCAAAACCAAGGCGGCATAGGAAATAATTTAAATCTTAACAATGAAAAGCTTATATTGCTTTCAGCTCGAGGCTCTGCAGTTGTTGATTCAAGAACCAACACCCTGATTGTGCGCGAAACAGCAAAACGATTGGAAGAGATAAAGAAACTGATCCGAAAACTGGACGTGCCTGTGCGTCAGGTAATGATTGAATCAAGAATAGTCATTGCTACGAATGAATTTGCGAAGGAACTGGGCGTACGGTTTGGTGTCGCAAAGCAGGCTGAAGTGGGTTCCGGTAAAGTCTTCGCGGTTGGCGGCCGAGGCACGCAAGGCAATGGCAATGCCCAAGTGGATGAGGAAGGTAACATAGGCGTGCTCAATGATGCACTGGTGGAACTGGCGACATCTTCAAACCCTTATGGAGCTTTAGGCATGACCCTGGCAAGGGGCGCGGATTACGTGTTGAACCTCGAACTATCGGCATTACAGGATCAAGGGCGTGGTGAGCTTGTTTCCAACCCCAGAGTCATGACTTCCGATCGCTGCCAGGCGACGATCAAGCAGGGTTTTGAAGTGCCATATCAAAGCTCAAGCGCTAACTTAGGAACAAACATTCAGTTTAAAGAAGCCTTATTGCAATTGGATGTAGTACCACAAATAACACCTAGCGGCAGTGTCATCATGGCTTTAAGAATTTCCAAGGATTCTCCGGAATTTACCGCCGGAACAAGCGTGCCTTCCATTAATACTCGAGAAATTGAAACGAATGTGCATGTGATGGATGGTGAGACGATAGTACTGGGAGGCGTGTTTGAAGGAGAGCAAAATAATACAACTAATAAAGTACCGTTTTTTGCAGACCTGCCGGGGATAGGTTTCCTGTTTAAACGGACATTCAATCAGGATGATAAAAGAGAATTGCTGATTTTTGTCACACCTAAAATCATCAAGGACACCTTATCATCTTATTGATAGCTTCTACTCGGAGCAAAAAGGGGGCATAATGCCCCCTTTTTTTATATTTAAATTTATATAGAATCAAATAACTCATGATGCAATCAGAAAATATCTATTTAATTGGCCTCATGGGTGCCGGAAAAACCACTATAGGCCGGCAGTTGGCGAAGGCCCTCAAACTGCCTTTTTATGACAGTGATAAGGCAATTGAAGAAAGCACCGGTGTTGATATCCCTACTATTTTCGAATTTGAAGGCGAAGACGGATTTAGGGACCGCGAACAGAAAATGATTCAACAGCTGACCCAAAAAAAAGGTATCGTACTGGCTACTGGTGGCGGTGCGATTTTGCGGGAGCAAAATCGCAAACTCTTGAAGGAAAATGGATTTATTGTCTACTTGCAATGTTCGGTAGACAGGATTCTGGAACGAACGCGCAGAGATTCGCAACGACCGTTATTGCAAATAGAGAACCCCAAAGAACGTCTAGAAAGCCTGTTTGCACAGCGGGAGCCCTTATATTTGTCTTGTGCCGATTACAAAATCGACACAGGGGTAATGCAAAGCAAAACGGTTGTCAATCATATCCTGGAAAAATATAGATCAGTTAATCGTTTACACAAATGAAAAAATTACTAGTACAGCTGGGTGACCGCAGCTACCCCATTTATATTGGTTCTGAGTTATTGAGTCGAGCTGAGCTGTTCTCTCAGCATATAAAGTCCAGGCAGGTTCTGGTCGTTACCAATGACACTATAGCGCCGTTATATCTGGACGCGGTTTTGAAGAACCTGCGGGATTATACCGTTGAAACAGTGATTCTGCCTGATGGTGAGCAATACAAAACATTAGACTTCGTCACTAAAATTTTTGATAAATTATTGGCCGGCAAGTTTAGTCGAAACGCGACGCTGATCGCTTTGGGCGGAGGTGTTATCGGTGATATGGGCGGCTTTGCCGCGGCTTGTTATCAGCGGGGTATTCCTTTTCTGCAGATACCTACAACCCTGTTGGCGCAGGTTGACTCTTCGGTAGGCGGAAAGACCGGCGTTAATCATGCGCTAGGGAAGAACATGATCGGGGCTTTTTATCAGCCTCAATGTGTTATTGCCGATGCCGATGTTTTGGATACGCTCGATGACAGGCAGTTGTCGGCGGGGCTGGCGGAAGTGATTAAATATGGCCTGATTAGGGATTTGGAGTTTTTTATCTGGCTGGAAAATAATATTGATGCATTGCTGGCAAGAGATAAGCAAGCGCTGGCCTTTGCGATTGAAAGGTCATGTATTAATAAAGCTGAGGTTGTCGCTGAAGATGAAACAGAGGCCGGCATTAGAGCAACGTTGAATTTAGGACATACTTTTGGACATGCGATTGAGACCGGTGCAGGCTATGGTCAATATCTGCATGGTGAAGCCATAGCTATCGGAACTTGTCAGGCTGCCGATCTTTCGAGGCGATTAGATTGGTTAAACGATGAGGATGTGACCAGAATTACTACGCTTTTCAAAAGGGCCAAATTACCGGTTAAACCGCCGGAAGAGATTGGTGCAGAGCAGTTTTTTGAATTAATGGCGGTTGACAAGAAAAATGTAGACGGACAAATAAGGTTGATTTTGCTAAAAAAAATCGGTGAAGCAACCTTGCCGGTCAGTATAAATCAAGAACTATTAGAAGCTACGCTTAAAATATATGGTAGATAATGATACCTTTACGTATCATCTGAAAAAGTCGTTGAATACGCCAGTAGACACGGCTGTTCACTCTTTGATAACGCAAGAACGAACACAGAAGCTTGAATTATTAATTCATCTTCTTGCTAATTTAACCCAGCCCCTTATTGTTTGCGGCCCGGAAGGTATCGGCAAAACAACGCTATTAAAAGTCTTGCAGGACCGCAAGGTTGAGTCATGGTTGTATTGTCCAATACAAGGTAATGCCGGATTAAGCTTTGAAAAAATTCAGGAACATCTATCCGAAACCATTGCGCACGATAGGCCTGAAAGATACAGTCAGGCTTTAACAGCGGCTTTGGGGCAGTATGAATGCCAAAACAAAAACATAATTCTGATTGTTGATAATGCAGGTCAGCTGGTGCCAGGCCTGATAACAACCATAATTCGCTATGTTGAGTCAAATCCGGTTTTAAGAGTAGTCTTCGTGTTAACGCATGATGAATTGCACGTTAAAAACAGATCGGACCGCGTTATTGATGATTGTCACTTTGTAGAAATACCGCCTTTATCAGAAAAACAATGCGGTGAGTTTTTACAACATTTATCAACAAAGTCTTGGACGCAAATTTCGTTTAATGCGATCAATGAAAATATGATAGAGGCTGTTTATCGGGAAACGCATGGAATTCCAGGGAAAATTATCGCTGAATTGCCTGTTTTAGCCAGTAATCCCAAGCCAAGCGTCAACGCCAGATGGATACTGACGGCCGCTGTGGCCGGATTAATTAGCATAGCACTCTATGTGCAGTGGGCGACTTCTGAACAGCATATTGAGAATAATGAGGTTGCTATATCCTCTGTCGGATCGAGGGGCGGCAATGAGAAAACACCATCATTAACCGCTTTGCTGCCGCCGGCCCCGGCTGAGATTTCCCAGAATGAACACGCTGTGCCGCCAATTCAACAAGATGCATTGCAACAACAATCGTTGATGAATGAAAAGATTTCGACGCTGCCTGGAGCAGAAGGTATTGTAGATAATCTGGATGAATTAGAAACGTTTGCACTGGCGCCTGAAAATATGCCGGGGAAAAATGATGCGGAATCCCCCAGTGTTAATATGGAAAACAAAAGGCTTTTGAATGCTAGGCAGTCGCAAGATACTGATCTGCATTTGGATAAAAACGGCAAATTTGATGAAGCGAAAAAAGGTAAACCAGTTGATCATGTCGAGCCGGTTTTGGCTGAAGAATCTGGCATAACTGACAAGAAAAAAAGTGTAGAAGTAACAACGGTATCGAATGAGCAAGCGGTAGCCGTGCCAGCTGATCAAGACAGCGGAAGGCAATGGCTGGCAACGCAACCGGCTAATAATTTCACGCTGCAGCTCATGGTATTATCGAAGCAACACTCGGTAATGAATGTGCTGAAAAAATACTTGGCATTAGGAATGGAAATCAGATATATCCCAAAAATAACCAAAGGCAAGGAAAGGTATGTTTTGATGTATGGTTCGTTTTCCAGTTCTGCTCAAGCGAGCCTGGCCAGAAATTCATTACCTACTGAGTTTCGCAAGGCGATACCGGTGAAGATCAGTACGATTAAATAAAGGCCGGCGGCCAGCCGTTTAATTGAGCAACCGTTTTTATTAAAGTCCTTATGCCTCAGTGCTCGGAGTAAAAGGGCATTCTTTAAGTGTTAGCGTCTCGTGGCTGAAGGAAGACACGATCAATTTTAACCGGAAAATTAAAAAAGTGATGACAGAATTAAAAAATGACACCTTGATCAGAGCCCTTTTAAAGCAACCAGTCGATCGGACGCCGGTCTGGATGATGCGTCAGGCGGGGCGATACTTACCTGAATACAGAAAAGTCAGGGAGCAGGCTGGCAGTTTTTTAAATCTATGTACTAATCCCGAGCTAGCATGCGAGGTCACACTACAGCCTTTAAGACGCTTTGATTTTGATGCTGCCATTCTGTTTTCAGATATATTGACCATACCTGATGCGATGGGTTTGGGGCTTTATTTTACCGAAGGAGAAGGGCCAAAATTTAACAATCCGGTAAGAACAGCGGTAGATATCAATAAATTGCCAATTCCAGATCCGGAGACGGAGTTGCGCTATGTAGTCGATGCCGTTCGGCTAATAAGGAAATCACTACAAGGTAGTGTGCCTCTCATCGGGTTTTCCGGCAGCCCTTGGACCCTGGCAACTTATATGGTTGAAGGTGGTTCTAGCAAAAGCTTTCATAGAGTAAAGGGTTTAATGTATGAACAGCCCAAGCTGATGCATGTCATGCTTGATAAGTTGGCCCGTTCCATAGCAGCTTATTTAAATGCTCAGATTGAAGCGGGTGCTCAAGCTGTCATGTTATTTGATACCTGGGGGGGCGTATTAACTTCCGAAGACTATGCCGAGTTTTCCTTATATTATGCCAAGCAAGTCAGATCATTACTGAAGACCAATATGAACGGACAGCAGATTCCTAGCATTTTGTTTACCAAGGGGGGAGGGCTTTGGCTGGAAGCGATGGTGGATGCCGGATATGATGCGCTGGGTCTGGATTGGCAGACGGATATAAAGCAAGCTCGCGCCAGAGTTGGTGACCGGGTTGCTTTGCAAGGCAACATGGATCCTGTCTCACTTTATGCGAGTCCTGATATTATTACCGAAAAAGTAAAAGCTATTTTACATAAATATGGCTCGGGCTCCGGTCACGTGTTCAACCTGGGTCATGGCATTTTGCCCGACATAAACCCCACTCACGTTAAAGCAATGGTTGATGCTGTACATAAGTACAGTCCGGCATATCACTCATAATCCATATCATTGGTAATGAAGCGTTTTAGTTAAAAGACGGAGCGTGAACTTTCCGTTTATTGAAAGACATTTGCAAGCGTCAATAAAAGATGTAACGAGCAATATCCTGTGTTGTCGATGAGATTCGGGCGACGGTACTGCATGTTATGCCCTGTCTGGGCTAGTGGCTGGTAATGGCTATTTTTTCTGAATCTTAAGTACTCCAGGATACAAGAACCGTTCATTTGGTCTAAGAAAACAAGTTTCTGGGAGAAGTCGTGAGATTTTCAGGGCGAGGTCCAATGATCTCAGAAATGAAGGTCTGGACAATCTGACTCCCTATTCATCAGTGCGCTTTGGGTTTGGGTGGATTTTACTGTGTGGAAAGACAAGGAAACATGATTTTTCGAAAATGGTATCGAACAATGAACTTTCCTTCTAAACAGTTGAAATCTACCATTTCACCGATACTGAACTGTTATAGAGTTGTATGGCGGGGCATTTGCCTATGCGGATATTATTATGAATACGTCGGTAAGTAAAAAATCATTGTCGTGCTCACCACAAATAGTTGAGAGATTAAAGAGGTTGTATTATGAAATTATTTAAGTTACTTCCGGTTATAGGTTTGTTCATTGTCAATGCTGCTGTTAAGGCTGATGATGAAGTAGGCAAACCGGTTGATATAGTTGTTTATAGAAGTCCTTCATGTGGTTGTTGCGGAAAATGGGTGGGACATTTGAAGAATAATAACTTTAACGTAAAGGATATCGTTACGAGTGATGTTCAGGCTATAAAAAGTAAATATGGTGTTCCAGGTACGATGGCTTCTTGCCATACGGCTTTAGTCGAGGGATATGTTATTGAAGGGCATGTGCCTGCAAATGATATTAATACACTTTTGAAAACGAAACCGAAGGTTACTGGAATAGCCGTTCCTGATATGCCGGCGGGTACGCCAGGTATGGAAATGGGTGGTAAGAAAGATCCCTATCAGGTAATAAGCTTTGACAGTGAAAAACGTTATCAGGTATTTAACAGTTATGAGAGCAAATGATGATTCTCGCTGGCGATATAGGCGCTACTAAAACGATTCTTGCGTTATACGAGTTTGGTGACGGAAGTTGGCGCTGTTTCCAAAAAAAACAGTTCTTTAGCTCCGGATATCAAACATTTGCCGAACTGCTGAAATTGTTTCTAGGCGATGTTGAAAACATTCACCTATCAGCCGTTTGCATCGGTGTGGCCGGCCCCGTAATTGATGGTAATTGTAATGCGACAAACCTTCCCTGGGTGTTGAATCAAGCGAAAATCAGTGCACAATTACATACCCCAAATGTCTGGTTGCTAAATGATTTGGAAGCTACCGCATGGGGTGTGCTGGGATTGCCGGAGCAGAGTTTTATTGACTTGAATTCAGATGCGGAAAAGCGGGAGGGCAATGTTGCCATCCTGGCTGCGGGGACTGGTCTGGGTGAGTCTATAGTTGTATGGGATGGTGCTAAGCATCATGTTATAGCGACAGAAGGCGGACATGCGGATTATGCGCCTGTTACTGATCAGGAAATAGCGTTATTCAATTATTTAAGGGAAAAATATCCTGAACATGTCAGTTATGAAAGGTTGCTATCCGGCGAAGGTGTGATAAATATTTACCAATTTCTCAAAAAAAATGCATGGGCGCCGGCGCAACCTGAGACTGAAAAGTTGATGGCGGAACGGGATCCGGCCGCGATTATCGGTGAAGCAGGCGTTGCGGGAAGTGATGTTTTGTGCGAAGAAACGCTGAATGTTTTTTGTAGAATATATGGATCGGAGTCGGGAAATCTTGCGCTTAAGTGCCTACCATATGCCGGTATTTATTTGGCCGGTGGCATAGCTGTAAAAATTTTACCTTTTTTGCAAAAAGGGGTATTTATGCAAGGGTTTCTTGATAAAGGCCGCTATCGTCCGATTTTACAGAAAATTCCGGTCAAAATATGCGTAAACCCTGAAGTGGCTTTATTAGGTGCAATGAGTCATGCTATAAAACAGCTAAATGAGAAAAGTTAATAGTTCATAATAATGAAGATCGGCATTCCTAAGGAAATTAAAGAGAAAGAAAACAGGGTAGCGATTACGCCTGAAGCTGCAAAATTTTTGGTTCAAAAAGGACACTCTGTTCTGGTTGAAATCGATGCCGGACTAGGATCCGGTTTTAGCAATGAACTGTACGAGCAGGCCGGTGCGCAGTTAGTGTCTACAGTTGGTGCATGGGCTGTAGACATGGTTGTAAAGGTCAAGGAGCCTTTGGCGTCAGAATATCAGCATCTGGATAGGCAAATCGTTTTTACATTTTTTCATCTGGCTGGTGTGAGGCCGGAGTTAACTTTGGAATTATTGAAAAAGGGAGTGACTGCAATTGCCTATGAGACGCTGGAAGATGAGCAGGGGCGACTGCCAATTCTTGCGCCGATGAGTGCGGTCGCGGGCAACATGGCAACATTAATGGGCAGCTATTATCTGGCAAAATTTAATCAGGGCAAGGGAATGCAATTAGGCAGGGTGTTAGGAAAAAAATTTGGCAAGGTTGTCATTATCGGTGATGGTGTGGTTGGGCAGCATGCTGGTCAGGTCGCCTGCGCGATGGGCGCTGATGTGTTTATTGGGGGTATCGATCAGCAAGGGATGCATAAATTGAAAAAGTCCGTATTGCCAGAAGCGAGTTTTTTCCTGTCCAATAAAGAGAGCATTCAAAAGCATGTGATAGATGCTGATTTGGTGGTGGGGGCTGTGCTCTGCAGAGGAGCCAAAGCGCCTAAAATCATTAGTGAAGAAATGATAAGGTCAATGTCTGAAGGCTCAGTTGTTGTTGATGTCAGTATTGATCAGGGGGGCTGTATAGAGACGTCAAGGCCGACAACTCATTCGGATCCTGTATTTATAAAGCACGGTGTGGTGCATTACTGCGTGACCAATATGCCAGGTGCTTATCCCAAAACATCAACTATTGCATTAGTTGATGTGACATTGCCGTATATCGCAAAAATAGCAGATGCTGGACATACATTGTTAAAATCTGATCAGCAACTTGCCAAGGCCATTAATGTATTTGATGGAAAAATTACATGTAAAGCAGTCGCGGAAGGGTTGGGAATGATGAATAGATATCAGCCCTTAAATTGATTCAAAACTTTCTTGCTTAATTAAAGCCGATGTAGCTCAGTCGGTAGAGCAACTGATTCGTAATCAGTAGGTCGCGGGTTCGAATCCCGCCATTGGCTCCATTCGCAAATAGTACCGGCCTGTTCGTTCAGTGTTAACTGCTAGCGCAAACAGGCCGGCAAATCCTAAATATCATCTAAACCCGATAAGCCATAAATAGTCCAGTTAGAAAAATCGAATGCGCCTTCTTCGTCGCTTTTATTTTTGTAATTGATCCGACATACATATTTTTTGGTAACGGTATTTGATGCATTTCTAGTGATATCGATTTCAGCGTTAACCACATATTGATAATCGCCAAGGCTCCAGGCATTAAGAGGCTTTTCCGGAAAGTTAATTGACACTTCCGAACCGAGTTCAGATTTGATGTAGTTATTGCAATGTGTAAAAGCAAGTCCGGTTAAAGGGGTCGAAACAGGAGATACGCTACCTTGATCTTCGCTATCCACAAGAAATAAGTCAGATTGGATAACTTTATTGACCAGTGGCATTATGACTTCTCGCTGGATCAAAATCAGTGCAATTAAGCCGAGCATAAGCACTAAGACAGGGTGTTTTTTCATAAATTTCGAATGGGTGAGTCAGAAAAAAAAGAAAGAGCCAGCGGGAATTTTAACAGAAATCAAAGTTTTAAGAGTAAGGAAATTTAATAAGACTGGCATGGGTTTAAGACAAATAAAATTCAAAATTGTTTTTGACTTGACAAGGTTGATCGAACTGGTAGACTGAGCGCTCACTAAATAGACTTGGTGGCACCCCGATTCTAATGTAATTAGTAGGGTGGGAAAATGGAGTTGTAACTATAGACTCCCGGTTTAATAGACTGGGGATTTGATAATTTTTAGGAGGTAGAAATGGCAGCTACAACTGAATCAGTGAAAGCTGATGCTGCGGAAGCACCGCTGTTAAATAAGAAAAATATGTTTGCCGGAGCAGCATTATACATAGTGTTCTACGGCTGGGTTCGTTGGTATGAAGGTGTTTATGGCTGGTCAGCTGGTCTGGACTCATTCGCACCTGAATTCGAAACATATTGGATGAACTTTCTTTATGTTGAGCTAGTTCTTGAAGTTGTAACCGCATCAATTCTGTGGGGTTATATCTGGAAAACTCGTGATCGTAAAGTAATGTCAATCACTCCAAGAGAAGAACTGAGAAGACATTTCACTCACTGGACTTGGTTGGTAATGTACGGTATCGCTATTTATTATGGCGCTAGCTACTTCACTGAGCAAGACGGTACATGGCATCAAACAATCGTTCGTGATACTGACTTTACACCAAGCCATATCATCGAATTCTATTTGAGCTATCCTATCTATATCATTACTGGTTTTGCTTCATTCCTGTATGCAAAAACAAGACTGCCTACATACCAACAAGGTCTGGCGTTACAGTACATGGTATCAGTAATTGGTCCTTTCATGATTCTGCCAAACGTTGGTTTGAACGAATGGGGTCACACTTTCTGGTTTATGGAAGAACTCTTCGTTGCTCCATTACACTACGGCTTCGTATTCTTCGGATGGGCTGCTTTAGGTGTACTGGGTGTTATCAACATCGAAGTTGGTGCTATCTCTAAACTGTTGAAAAAAGACTTAGCTTAATAGAGTCTTCGGTTGTAATAACTATCTCCTAGCTGTTTTGCCTCTTTCTAAGGCAAAACAGCATAGAGAAAGATAGTCATTAATAAAAATAATTTAAATCCTTTAGGAGGTAAGCTAATGAGCGCATCTCAATCAGCTGTTCGTTCACGTGCTGAAGCGGTTAAAGTTTCACGTACGTTCGACTATTTGATTCTCTTTACAGCGTTTTTCGTTATTCTAGGTGGTTATCACATCCACTACATGTTGACTGGTGGTGACTGGGATTTCTGGACAGACTGGAAAGATAGACGTCTATGGGTAACTGTAGCACCTATCGTTTCAATCACTTTCCCTGCGGCTGTTCAAGCATGCTTGTGGTACCGTTACCGTCTGCCTTTCGGCGCGGTTGTTTGTGTCTTAGGTCTGCTCCTGGGTGAGTGGGTTAACAGATACCTGAACTTCTGGGGATGGACATATTTCCCAGTTAACTTCTGCTTCCCTTCAAACCTGATGCCAGGCGCTATCGTTCTTGATGTTGTTTTGATGCTGTCTAACAGCATGACATTGACAGCGGTTGTTGGTGGTATGGCTTGGGGTCTGTTGTTCTATCCTGGCAACTGGCCAATCATCGCGCCATTACACATTCCTGTTGAATACAATGGCATGATGTTTACTCTGGCTGACTTACAAGGTTACCACTACGTAAGAACTGGTACTCCTGAGTACATCAGAATGGTTGAAAAAGGTACACTAAGAACTTTCGGTAAAGACGTTGCTCCAGTATCAGCATTCTTCTCTGCTTTCGTGAGTATCTTAATTTACTTCTTGTGGCATTTCTTCGGTAAATGGTTCGCAAAACCAGACTTTGTTCAGTCTGCGTAAGAATCATTACAGAAAACTACACTAAAAGACTAGAGGCAGTCGTTTATTTTAGTTGCCCTAGATACTCTGAAAAACTATAGATTCTCTATTATAGAGGAGGATATATGAAATTGATTAAAGACAAAGTTGCTAAATTATCCTTTGTCGCACTGCTGATGACTGTTACAGCAGCGATGTTCTACACGCCAACTGCATCTGCACACGGTGAAAAGTCACAGGCCGCTTTCATGCGTATGCGTACTATTCACTGGTTTGACTTAAACTGGTCAAAAGAAGAAGTAGCAGTTAACGATACAATGACAATTTCCGGTAAATTCCACGTATTCGCTGGATGGCCTGAAACTGTTGATAAACCAGAAGTATCATTCTTGAACATTGGTATCCCAGGCCCTGTATTTATTCGTGCAGGATCATGGATCGGTGGTCAATTGGTTCCTCGTTCAGTAACTTTGGAGCTGGGCGAAACTTATGAGTTTAAAGTATTGTTAAAAGCACGTCGTCCAGGTGACTGGCACGTTCACACTATGATGAACGTTGAAGGCGGTGGTCCAATCATTGGTCCAGGTAAATGGGTAACTATTACTGGTTCAATGGGATCATTTGTTAACCCAATTACAACTTTGACAGGCGAAACTATCGACCTGGAAAACTTCAACCTGGGTAACATCTACTTCTGGCACGCTTTCTGGTATGCTCTTGGCTTGGCTTGGTTGGTATATTGGGCTCGTAAACCAATGTTCGTTCCTCGTTCAATCGCTGTTGAGTCAGGCAAAGGTGATTCTTTAATCACTGCTACCGACAAGAAAGTTGCAATGGGCTTTGCAGCTGGTACTATCGCTATCGTTGCTTTCTCAATGGGCAGCACAAACGAACAGTATCCTGTAACAACTCCTCTGCAAGCTGGTTTGATGCGTGGTATGAAGCCAATTGAAATGCCTGCAACTACAGTTAGCGTTAAAGTTGAAGATGCTTCTTACCGTGTACCAGGTCGTGCTATGCAAATGACACTGACTATTACTAACAACGGTGATTCAGCTATTCGTTTAGGCGAATTCAACACAGCTGGTGTTCGTTTCATGGATCCAGCAGTTGCTGAAGATGAAACTAACTATCCAGATGACTTGTTAGCTGAAGAAGGTTTGACTGTTAGCGATAACAGCCCAATCGCTCCAGGTGAATCAAGAACTGTTGAAGTAACAGCTTCTGACGCTGCATGGGAAGTTTACCGTTTAGCTGACTTGATCTATGATCCAGACAGCCGTTTTGCTGGATTGTTATTCTTCTTTGATGAAGCTGGCAACCGTCAAATGACTATGGTAGATGCACCATTAATCCCAACATTCATCTAATGAATAATTAACTGACAGCTTTGGCTGTAAGTTAAGGGTTAAAAACCCCCGTTACCGAATAGGTGACGGGGGTTTTTTTTTTGAAAGTGCGATCAAATAAAATACTCTATTTGATCCAAAAATCGTCTATCTTTTAAGGCTACTGAAAAATTGAATTTAAGGACCATGTATGATCCGTAGAATACGTCTTCAGAGTCTGGCGCCGCGCAAGGTCGGAAAGCTTGGCGGAAACGGTATTATGAACATCAAAGGCGTTAGTCGCGTAGACGGCTTTGACGCTGAAAGCCATTTGGGATGGGCGGAGCCTTGTTAGTTTGCTGTCAACCAGAGGTGCGTCAGTAGATGCTGGTGCATTGGCTCTACATTTATTACCGGCGGCTTTAATAATTGTTTGAGCGGGCCCCGAGGAGCATCGGGAACAATATTTGTCCGAACAGAGACAGTGTATCGTGCGCTATATGATGCTGCATAAGATGTCGGCCAATTATGTCATCAATAGCTATCAATGGACGGTGGAACAGGTGCGCGCAGTGATCGAGCGCAAGTGGCGCATCAAGATCAGCGGTGCGCGCTTGTATCAACTGTTCGAACAATGGGGTCTGTCGCTACAAAAAGTGAGCCACGACTGCGGTCATGCTGAAGCACAAGCGCAGGCTCCTTTTTATCGCGGACTTAAAAAACGGCACAGATCAGTGACGATGCCGCAGTGATTGTACTGGACAAGTTTGTTTTACAGAGTGTGTCCTATACGTATTAAGCCTGAGCTAAGAAAAATACCAAGCCCCGGCTTCCTGACAGTCGATGTTCAAAGCGGAACGGAAACACGCGTGTTGACTTTTAACGGGCAAAGCATTAATGAACAGGCGGATCATGGGCGTCGTGCTCACTGTGTTCCTGTTTCTGCAAAAAGGCTTCAACCGGCTAACTTTTTGCTCGATAATGCCAAAATTCATGGCCGGCGAATGGAGACCGATGTTGCTTGCCGAAACCGCACAGTTCATGTCGTTGCCGGCGCTTGGTCTTGGCGCACACCAGCTATTCGCCCCTACTCAATCCTGCTGAATAACGGATTCACTAGGTGCGGCGAAAGGGCTTGTACAATGAGCTTTATACATTAACCGTACACGAAAAGCCCGAACATATTCGAAATTTTAAATAGCACTTGGTTCGGTCATGACCGATGTGCAAATATATAGCGCACTCTAAAGATAAACGGTTTTAGGGAATAAGTGGTTAAAGAAGAGCTATTGTCAAATCTGGTGTATAGAGAATCAAGCGGCGTCCTGTTGCTGATCTCCGGTTTGTTTGATGCCATTGACGAATTTCAAGCTGGTAATGACATCGGCTAACTGCTGATAGCCTCTTAAGCGCAGCCATTTTTTCTGGGCCGTTTCCATCAGCTTGAACGCCATCGCCAGGGTAGTTGTCCGGCTGCCGCAATGCTTGGTTCTGGTCGTTCTCAGCCTGACGGTGGCAAAAACCGACTCGATTGGATTGCTGGTCCGGATGTACTGCCAGTTTTCGGCCGGATAATCGTAAAAGGCCAGCATGGCCTCCTTGTCTTTCGCCAAACACGCCATCGCTTTCGGGTATTTCGGCTCGAACCGCTCAAGGCAGTGGTCAAAGGCTTTATAGGCCTGTTCCCGAGTTTCCGCCTGCCAGATCGCGTGCAGCGCCTCCTTGACCTTGGGCTGCATGGCTTTCGGCAGTTTTTCCAGGACGTTGGCCGTCTTGTGCACCCAGCAGCGCTGCTGATCGGTTTCCGGCCAGAGTTTACCCACCGCTTTCCAGAACCCCAGCGCTCCATCACCATTGGCCAGTTTGGGCGCCGTCTTCAGTCCCCGCTGCCGCAAATCCGTCAGCACTTCTTCCCAGCTTGCCGCCGATTCACGGTAGCCGTCGGATAAAGCCACCAGCTCCTTGCGGCCGTTTTCATCGGAACCGGTGATCACCAGCAGGCACAGCCTGTCGTCCATGCGCACATGACTGTAAACACCGTCGGCCCAGACATAGGCGTAGCGCTTTTGGTTCAGGTCTCGCCGGGTCCAGTCCTGGTAATCCTGCTCCCAGTCCTGTTTTAAACGGCTGATCGTAGCCGCTGACAAGCCCGGCGCTTCCGGGCCCAGC
This sequence comes from Methylobacter marinus A45, assembly GCF_000383855.1. Classification (GTDB taxonomy): domain Bacteria; phylum Pseudomonadota; class Gammaproteobacteria; order Methylococcales; family Methylomonadaceae; genus Methylobacter; species Methylobacter marinus. Next base: position 1,287,405 of record NZ_KB912877.1, on the reverse strand, counting down.
AGGTGCTTCAGCGTTTCCGAGAAATCCCCGGTTGAGATGCCTCGCAGGTAAAGCCAGGGCAGAAATTCCTCAATATTCTTGGTGCGCTTCAAATAGGGCGGCACCAGGCTGCTGTTGAACTTGATACCCGAGCCGGAGCGATCCCGTACTTTCGGCACTTTGACCGCCATGTCGCCGAGCCCGGTGTTTGAATCGAACGCTCAGGCAGATAACCGTTCCGGACCACGGCGGCTTTATGTTCATCGGTTTTTAAGGCGCTGTGCTGCGAGAGAAAGGCGGCGACCTCGGCTTCAATGGCGGCAGCCAGTAGTTTTCACGCAGCACTTCCTGCAACGGATCATTCTGTTCTGGCTTATTCAGGTTAATGACATTACTATCTGTCATGGCGGTGTTTTCTTCATATTGGTGGTTGATCTGGCGAGATCTTTACCAACAGGTTACACCGCTTTCATCTCTAAGTCATACACCAGAAATGAGCATAGCTCAAAAGCCGCTGATATTGGGTAAGATTCAGCACGGCGTGCCAATGATCATTAAGATATTAAAAAATGTCCGGCAAGCGACTATCCTGCCCCCATTATTCAAAACATGATAGCGCCGGGTACGCCGTTTACATCAATGAATAGGCGATTTATGACCGTCTGGAGTCATGGGGATGCGCTCGAAAAAGCGCGTTTGCCATGGTGCCGGGAAATTGCGCGCGATGGATTTTATGAGGTGTATGTGAGCGATGGAAGGTTTTTGATCAAAGTTGAGTTCCTGGTTATGCTTGCCTTGCGCGATTTCTCAAGCGCATCAGCCCATTTATTTAGGCTTCTTCGAAGTTTGTGCATAACGCAACTAAACGCGGTCAAGCATTATTAAGTTCACTGCTGGAACTGATTACCAGAGAGTTCCCTGGAATCCATTATGAACCTAAACACTTATAGCCAAGGATCAATAGATTTGGTTAGAAGAAAATAGGCGATGGAGTGGGGGCTTTATGGCTTGATAGGTGGCTGTGCCAGAACGTATGTTAAATGGCATGCCAAAAGGGCAAAAACAAAGAACCCGGCGTTAAGCCGGGTTCTTTGATTATACGGGCTCTATTTCTTAAAGTTCGATAGAGCTGGAAACTTTTTGTTTAGTGCCATCTGGATCATCGATGCAGCCAGTTAAGCCAACAATCATTAATGCCATAGCTAAAAGTGATAATACTTTCTTCATAATAATATCCTCCAATGGGGTGTGAATTATTTTTAATTATTTTTGCGCCAGTTTTTTTAAGCACAGGCAATTTATATCATGACTACATTGATGATGCAATAATAAAATATTTCTAAATTTCTCTGTAAAGTTATAGCTCATTGATATTCTCAGGCAGTTCAATGGCTACAGTGCCATTATTCCATTTGACTGTGCCAATCGTACTCCATGGAGATGAAAAGTTTTTATGTAGTTGGTCGTGAACCCAATATGCGGGCGCGTCAATTTTCTTAAGCTTTATATGGAATAACGTATCGTCAAGATCCAAGCCAATTTTTTGCCCCCAAAAAGCGGTTACTTTCATAATAAATTTGTGTAAACGCTTGTTATCTATATTAGGTGTGACAGCAATATTTGCCCACATGGAATGGACTCTGCCCCAATTTGGCGCTAATAATCGGCCTTCCTCGTTAACGAAAGGCAACCAATGTTCGGCGTTATTTTTATCGATATAAGTAATGCCCAAAATATGGTCATAGCCGGCAAAATGATCGTGTAGATAAAGTGCATGAGGTGTAATGCCGGAAAAGTTTTGAGAGAGCAATAATGATGAATTGCTTGCCTGAGCAAGAGTCGAGGCAATAATGTTCTGCTTTGTATCTAGATTAAACCTGTAGATTAGACCGTAATGTATGGTGCTGTTTAATTGCAAAAATAATATGACGATGAGTGCTTTTGAAAGTCGGGTCGAAAACACCTTTGGTGTGCGAGTTGCGAATTGTTCAAAAAAACGATGATAAAAACTATTATCAGATAGTGGTGTCGTTACAATGCAATCGGATGAGCAGGAAATACGGGTGCGCGAATCGGCAATGGCTCGGTATTTGTTTGAGGCATAATGGTAAATGCCGGGTAGGCGCATAAGTACGCTAATGGGGAGCAGATAGCGCATTTTTGCAAAAATTTGAATATAAGTGTCAATGCCGGAGTAGATGCGGCTATTATTATCTAACGCATATAAGTCAGTGAGTAAGGTTTCGTTGGTTAATGATGCAAGGACGGGATAGTCGGAAGCGTATTCTTGAGCCGATTTAAAATCGATATTTTTAAAAATATCGAAATGGTTGAGGGTGAGGACGGTTCGATTGCATAGTGGACATTGCTGATCATAAAAGACAATAAGCGAGGGGTGTTTTGAGATAACCAGTTCGCCAAGGGATCTCCACCAGCTAAATGGAATGAGTAGCGTATAAAATATAAGCATGCCCATACCAAAAGGATAGATATTAAAAGACAGAGTAATGCCTAAGTGAAGCCCGACCCCGACTAGTAAATAAACTATGCGTAAATGAGGGTTAGAGAAGAAAAATATAAAAGTAAACTGAAAGACTAGAATAGTATAGCCGATGGTCTTTTCCAAAAACTCATTGTTTAATAAAAAGGACATATCAATTGCCGAAACATAGTAGGGCTGCGTGGATGGTAACCAGGAGCCAAGGCCATTGCGCCAGTGTTCGGCAAACATTTTATGAATTGCGGAGTCGAAATAAAGGAGTCCAAGACAAATGGCAACAGGCAGGTAATAAGCAAGAGCTGAAACAGTTGGCTTGGAATGAGTGCTGTAGTGGGTAAAAGGTGTGCTGAGCTTTTGTCTGAGACTGTCTATGGAAAAGGCGCGGTTGCCAGGCATAAAAAGCAAGAAAAATCCTGCGCCTATCATGAATACATCAAAGCCGCCGTCAAAATCCCGTTGCATAGGCGTAAAATTCACAAAAACTATCCAGAAGATATAATTGCAAATAACTGCAAATTGATAGCGATAGCCGATGATGATAAAAAAGGCAATGATTCCCCATAGGCATAAAAAAAAGGGAATCATAGGGAATTCCACATCGATATAGGGTATCGGATCAAAAATCAAGTGATTGAAATACAAGAGGAAAATAATTTCCTGGAAGGTGACCAGTCCATAAAATAATCGAAACAGGCCTATACCTATAGCAGGTGCTTGTTTGGAATGAAGATCCCAAATCTTGGAGGATAGTAATTTATACATTTTAAAATTCGAAAAACGAAGCAATCAATGTATAAATTATAAAATAAATATGCGTCTTGCGGGGGGGAAATATGGGGCTAAACTGAGGCCGCTACAAACGCTAGTGAACCAAGCGTGAGCGGCCCAAGTAGGGACGAATTTGTTAAAACTTACTTTTCGTCGTCTGGGTGCTCAGCGAAAACCCATTTTACGAGGAAATAGCCAGCGGCTATAACAACAACTGCGCCGACCATGCCAGCTGGCTCTTTTAACATTTCGGTGATATCTAAGATCGCTCCCATGAGTGTCCTACCTATAATTTGTAATTTAGAAACTGCTAATGATATAGCAAACGGAAATCGTATGATACTTTAGGTAAAGTTAATGTCAAGGGTTAATTGTTATAGGATTTCTAAGGGAGATGATCTGTTGGCGTTGCGCTTGGCTGAAATTTAAAGCTCGATAGCCGCTGTGTTATACTTTAAAATCTAGGGCCTGAAAGCAGATATATTGAGATAAAAAGATGAAGAAATACATTAAACTATTACCGCTGGCGGCAATTTTCTTTGCGCTCTCTGCGAATGCCGATGTCCTATTAAAGGACAAATCCGAGATCTTGGGAAAATGGAACTTGTATGCGGAAGCGATTAAACTGGACGGAGAAAAAAAGGAAATTACCGTTGAGTGGGATTTCAAGGATGATGGTACGCTGCAAACAACAGCAACTGACTCTGTCGGGCGCACCAGTGAATTTAAGGCAGCCTTGAAGTATTCCGTGGAGGATGGCGTACTGAAAAAGCAATCTACACCTGGACGAGAAAAGTACGAATCATGCAGGGTTGTTGAAAAAGACGGCGCCAACATGGTTTTGAAATGCAAATATCTTTTCTTCTTCCTGACAAAAAAATGATAATTAAAAAAGAGGTATAACGATGATAGGCGGTATTATAATGATTATTGCGGCTCTCTGGGTTTACCAGTCAGCCATGAGAGCAAAAATAAATAATGTGCTGATGTGGGTCGCGATCAGTGCGGCGGTCTTTTTTGCGGTGCAAATGCTATTGGTTCAGTTCAATATCTATATTTTAGAGGCGATCAAAGGCAGTGAGAGCAACGCAGGTTATGAACGAGATTTATTGAGTATTGGCGATAGAAAAAATGAAAGTGGTTTTCAAGGAGTAGGCGGTATTTTATTATCGATATTTTTTGAATTGATGCCTCCAATTGCCGGTTTTATGGCCGTTGCAGTGGTTCGCAATAAGTTCGTTCTTAAAGAAGAATTTAATTTGGCTAATCTATTCAGTGGTCTCAAGGAACTGTTTCAAGGCATAAAACAGAGCTTTAAAACAACAGAAAAGTAAAAATAGTTCCCTTAAAATTAAAGCTCAAGCGCAGCTTGGGCTTTTTTTATGGCTGTAGGCGCAGTTTTGTTACGGCATGGAGGGCAACACAGCTGGTTTGAAGCCAATTGAAAAATATCAGAACCTTTTTTTTCAGACAGAATCAAATGAGAATGGGGAGATGCTCGGTTTCGCCATCAATTCAAGAATAAATACAAGTCTTTTAGGCATGTAGTTAATGGAATATGACGGTTTTATTGTTAATTGAAGCTTAATCTATGCCGATACCATCTGGTCTTATCAATGATGTTTAAAAAATCGCCATGATAAAAATTAAGAGAGAAATGCCCTTAGTTACCTGTGATAAGGGAAACAAGGAAAATAAGGCCGGAAACAAAAAGAACAATAAAAATTAGCCCTACGACAACATAAGTGGAAAGCGATCCCTGTTCGAAGTCTTTTTGTCTATCCTCCTCGCTCCGCACACCGATGACCGCAGACAGAACGCTCTTAATTACTTGAATAACCGTTGGCTTTGACATGTCCTTCTCCAAATAAAATACCAAAATAATAGTGGTTGATCGCTTTTTAAGCAATGATTATATTCAAGGCGATTATCGCTACTAATGTTTATTCCAACTGATACACCTTGGCAGTCTCAATGAGCAAAATACAATTACTAAAGCAGCAATTATCCCAACGAATCTTATTTCTCGATGGAGCGATGGGGACAATGATCCAAAGCTACAAGTTGGAAGAAAAAGATTACCGGGGAGAGCGTTTTGCGGACTGGGCTGTGGATCTTAAGGGCAATAACGATTTGTTGTCGATTACTCAGCCCGATATCATCAAAGCTATTCACCAGGCTTATTTTGAAGCCGGTTCCGATATTGTTGAGACCAATACGTTCAATGCTACCCGCATTGCCATGGCCGATTATGAAATGGAAGCGTTGGTTTATGAGATTAACGTCGAATCGGCCCGTCTGGCAAGACAGGCTGCCGACGAGTTCACCAAAAAGACACCGGAAAAACCCCGATTTGTCGCCGGCGTTTTAGGCCCCACCAATCGCACTGCCTCCATGTCTCCCGATGTCAATGATCCGGGATTTCGCAACATTTCCTTTGACGATCTGGTTGAGGCCTATACTGAAGCGACGCGCGGACTTGTCGATGGCGGCGCTGATATTATCCTGATTGAAACCATTTTCGACACGCTCAATGCCAAAGCGGCCATTTTTGCGGTTGAGCAGTATTTTGAACAAATCGGTTACAAGCTACCGGTCATGATTTCCGGTACCATTACCGATGCCTCGGGCAGAACGCTGTCCGGACAAACCGTGGCAGCGTTCTGGAATTCACTCAGACATATCGAGCCGGTTGCGTTCGGTTTTAACTGTGCGCTAGGCGCTAAAGAATTGCGCCAGCATATTGATGAATTATCAACGATTGCGGATACGCATGTTTCTGCGCATCCGAATGCCGGCCTTCCTAACGAGTTCGGTGAATATGACGAATCGCCGGAAGCGATGGCCGAAGAACTGGCAGACTGGGCTCGTAGCGGTTATTTGAATATTATCGGCGGTTGTTGCGGTACTTCCCCGGCGCATATCAAGGCGATAGTCGAAGCCGTGCGGGAATACCGCCCTAGACCTATTCCGAACATCGAGAAGCAATGCCGGTTAGCCGGCCTGGAACCCATGAACATAGGTCCTGATTCTTTATTCGTGAATGTGGGCGAGCGCACTAATATAACCGGCTCAGCGTTATTTAAACGATTGATTGTCGAAGGTAACTACGAGACCGCACTGGACATCGCCAAGCAGCAAGTCGAAAACGGTGCCCAGATTATCGATATCAACATGGATGAAGGCATGTTGGACTCGAAACAAGCGATGGTGCGCTTTCTTAGTCTGATCGCCTCCGAGCCTGATATCGCCAAAGTGCCTATCATGTTGGACTCATCCAAATGGGAGATTCTGGAAGCCGGCCTTAAATGCATCCAGGGCAAAGGTATCGTCAATTCCATCTCGCTCAAGGAAGGCGAGGCGGCTTTTATACAGCACGCCAAACTGGTCCGTCGTTATGGAGCGGCGGCTATCATCATGGCTTTCGATGAAGAGGGCCAGGCTGATACGAAAGAAAGAAAAGTCGAAATCTGCCGGCGGGCTTATAAAATTCTTACCGAGCAGGTCGGCTTCCCTGCTGAAGACATTATTTTTGATCCGAATATTTTCGCGATCGCGACCGGTATTGACGAACACAATAACTACGGGCTGGATTTCATTGATGCCACGCGCGAAATCAAACAAACGTTGCCGCATGCGCTGGTTTCAGGCGGTGTGTCGAATGTATCGTTTTCTTTCCGCGGCAATAATCCGGTGCGGGAAGCGATTCATGCGGTATTTTTATATCATGCCATCCATGCGGGCATGGATATGGGCATCGTCAATGCCGGCCAGCTCGCGATTTATGCCGATATCCCCGAAGATCTGCGCGATGCGGTCGAAGATGTGGTATTGAATCGTCATGCGGGCGCAACGGAAAAGTTGCTGGATCTGGCCGAGAAATATCGCGGCGACGGCAGCACTGCGGTAAAACAGGAGGATCAGGAATGGCGCAGTTGGCCCGTCAATAAACGCTTGGAACATGCTCTCGTCAAAGGTATCGCCGATTATATTGATGAGGATACTGAACAAGCGAGATTGGAAGCCGAAAGGCCTCTGCATGTTATTGAAGGCGCATTGATGGATGGCATGAATGTGGTCGGCGATCTGTTCGGCGCCGGTAAAATGTTCCTGCCTCAAGTCGTCAAATCCGCGCGGGTCATGAAAAAAGCCGTCGCTTATTTAATGCCGTTCATGGAAGCCGACAAATCCGGTGACATCAGGACTAACGGTAAAATCCTGATGGCCACGGTCAAGGGCGATGTGCACGATATCGGCAAAAATATTGTTGGCGTCGTGCTGCAATGCAACAACTATGAAGTTATCGATTTAGGCGTCATGGTGCCGGCGGAAAAAATCCTGCAGACTGCGCGTCTGGAAAACGTCGATATTATCGGTTTAAGCGGCCTGATTACACCGTCCCTTGATGAAATGGTGCATATGGCCAAGGAAATGGAGCGCCAGGGATTTGTTATCCCGTTGATGATAGGCGGTGCCACTACATCGCGCGCGCATACGGCGGTAAAAATCGAACCTAACTACCACGGGCCTACCGTTTATGTGACCGATGCGTCCCGAAGTGTCGGTGTAGCCAGCAATCTGCTGAGCGATGAGCTGAAAGATGATTTCGTCAAAAAAATCCGTGCGGAATACGCAGAGGTCAGAGAGCGGCATAAAGGTCGTGAGGCGAAAACCAAGCAACATACGCTGGCTGCGGCAAGGCGCAATAAATACGTGTGGGGTAATTATGAGCCGGTCAAACCCACGTTTCTGGGTACCAAAGTCATCGATCATTTCCCGCTGGACACGCTGGTCTGGTATATCGATTGGACACCGTTCTTTCAAACCTGGGAAATGGCTGGCAGTTATCCGAAAATATTCGACGATAAAGTCATCGGCAATGAGGCCAGAAAATTATTTGACGATGCCCAGGTCATGCTGAAAAAAATCATTACCGAGGAATGGCTGTCCGCCCGAGCTGTTATCGGCTTTTTTCCAGCCAATAGCGATGGCGATGATGTCATTGTTTATACGGATGATTCGCGCCGACAAATACTCGAGACCTTGCATCACTTGCGGCAACAGAACATGAAGGCGCCGGGCCGGCCAAATTTCTGCCTGTCCGATTTTATCGCGCCGGTCGATAGCGGCAAAGCCGATTATATTGGCGCATTCGCCGTCACAACCGGTATCGGCATAGAAGAAAAACTGCGGCAGTTTGAGCAGGATCATGACGATTACAGCGCCATTATGCTCAAGGCCCTGGCCGACAGATTGGCGGAAGCGTTTGCCGAATACATGCATCAAGCAGTCAGAAAGGATTACTGGGGCTATGCCAAAGATGAGGCCTATGCCAATGAACAGTTGATCAGCGAGGCCTATCAGGGCATAAGGCCGGCGCCCGGCTATCCAGCCTGTCCGGATCATACCGAGAAAGCCAAGTTGTTTGAAATGCTGGATGTAACCGAAAGCACCTCAATAGAACTGACCGAAAGCTATGCGATGTACCCCGCCTCTGCGGTGAGCGGCTGGTATTTCTCTCACCCCGATGCGCAGTACTTCAATGTCGGTAAAATCGATAAGGATCAACTGGCGGATTATGCGCGGCGCAAAGGTATCGCTGAAGACGAGGCTGAGCGCTGGCTGGCGGGACATTTGCACTAATAATCACCAGGAATAAAACACGCATGACAATAAAACAGAAAATCGAGCGATCATTGGAAAGGCTCATGTATGCCAGTCGCTGGATATTAGCACCGATTTACGTAGGCATGAGCCTGGCGTTGTTGGCGCTTTCGATCAAATTCTTTCAGGAATTTTATCATTTCATTCCGCATATTCTAGAAGTTGACGAGTCGGATTTAATCCTCAAATTGCTGACATTGATTGACTTGACACTGGTCGCCAGCCTGATCGTTATCGTTATGTTCAGCGGCTATGAAAACTTTGTTTCGCGCATGGATCTGAGCGAGGAGACCGAGAAACTCGACTGGCTGGGCACGCACGATTATAACTCCCTGAAAATGAAGGTTGCCTCATCGATAGTCGCCATATCCTCGATCCATTTATTGAAGGTTTTTATGAATATACAAGCGACCGATAATAGTAAAATCATGTGGTATGCGCTGGTTCATATCACCTTCGTGGTATCCGCCTTACTCATGGGCTATCTTGACAAATTGACCAAGCACTGATGGTAAAACTACTGCTGCTGGGTACGCCGGGTTGTCATCTGTGTGAAGAGGCGGAAGCGATTATTGAAACATGTCGAGCGCAAGATGTCGCCCAGCTGGTCATCGAAACGGTGGATATAGCCGAGCAGACGCAATGGCAGACCGATTACGCGGTACGGATTCCTGTTTTATATCATCCGGCCACTCAACAAGATCTGGGGTGGCCGTTTGATCGCAACGATGTTAACGAATTTATTAGCGGATTAAGCAATGACTGAACACTTTAGAATAGAAAAAGACAGCATGGGCGAACTGGAAGTGCCGGCGGATGCCTTGTATGCCGCGCAGACGCAGCGCGCGGTCAATAACTTCCCGGTCAGCGGCTTGACCATGCCGCCGGCTTTCATCAAGACCGTGGCGTTGATCAAGCAAAATGCCGCCAGGGTCAACTTGGAACTGGGGGAACTTGACACCGCTATCGGCCAGGCGATCGTGCAGGCGGCCCAGCAAGTCATCGACGGCGATCATCTGCGGCATTTTCCTATTGACGTGTTTCAAACCGGCTCCGGCACCAGCACCAACATGAACGTCAATGAAGTGCTGGCTAATTTGGCCGGCCGGATCGCTGGTCAGCCGGTCAATCCGAATGATCATGTCAACATGGGGCAGAGCAGCAACGACGTGATCCCGACCGCTATTCATGTCAGCGCCGCGCTCGAATGCCAGAAAGTATTGCTGCCGGGGTTGGCGCATCTGGCCCAGGCCCTGGAAGACAAAGCCGCTGCTCTCGACCACATTACCAAAACCGGGCGCACGCATTTGATGGATGCAATGCCTGTGCGCCTGAGTCAGGAACTCGGCGGCTGGGCGCTACAGATCCGCAACGGCATCGACCGCATCAATGCCGCGCTGCCCCGGGTCTATAAGCTGGCTCAGGGCGGCACGGCGGTCGGTACCGGCATCAACGCGCATCCCGGGTTTGCGGCGAAATTCGCGCAGGCGCTCAGCGAAGAAACCGGGCTGCCGTTCGAGCCGAACGCATCGTTTTTCGAAAGTCTGAGCGCGCAGGACGCCATGGTGGAATTATCAGGCCAGATGAAAGTCATAGCGGTCAGCCTGATGAAGATCGCCAATGATTTGCGCTGGATGAACAGTGGCCCGCTGGCGGGCCTGGGAGAGATAGAACTGCCGGCGCTACAGCCTGGCAGCAGCATTATGCCCGGCAAAGTCAATCCCGTTATTCCCGAGGCGACGGCCATGGTGGCGGCCCAAGTGATCGGCAACGATACGACGATCACCATCGCGGGCCAATCCGGCAATTTCCAGCTGAACGTGATGCTGCCTGTGATCGCCTACAACATTCTGCAAAGCATAGAACTGCTCGGCAACGTCAGCCGCGTGTTGGCCGATAAGGCGATTGCCGGTTTCACTGTCCGGGAAGACAATCTGCAGCAGGCTCTGGCAAAAAATCCGATCCTGGTGACGGCGTTGAATCCGATCATCGGTTATTCAAAAGCCGCCGAAGTCGCCAAAGCCGCTTATAAACAGGGCCGGCCAATTATCGACGTTGCCGCTGAAATGACTGAACTGGGCCGGGATGAGCTGGAAAAATTACTAGAGCCTGCGCATTTAACCTGCGGCGGCATTAGCGAATAACCCGGCCCCGGCACAGGAAAGCGAGCCGAATAGCGCTCATCGCCCGACCGGTGCGCTCTCGATCTGTCGGTGTTTTGCGCAGTCTGATTCAAGCGGACTCTGAATCAGGCTGTGCAACCCAGCGCTCGATGATGATTCGATACATTCATGGAAGCGGTTTTAAGCCGTACCTAACCGGTTATGCATAAAGAACGTTCAGATCATATAGGTATACCGGTTTCCGCTGCCATCAGCCACAAGGCTCAGGTGGCTGACATCAGGTTTGGCGACAACCAGAATGCTTGTCGCAGTTGACGGTGCGGATTGCCGAGGCGCATCCGGTGTTGATCAATGGTGTGTCCGGCAAGTTCGATAACAGGGGCGTGCATGTGATGGCGGCGATAAGTTGATGGTCTCGCCGGTAGCGGATGGATAGGCCGGGGAACCGGTCTTCTGCGGCAAGCGCAGCACTCACCGTGAAGTAACGCGATCTGTTGCACAAAGAAACCGGATCGTGCAACGCCGTATTTTTGCAACAGTAGTCGGGGGGCAATGCCATTGCCCCGATTCAATTTACAGCCTGTTTTTATGATTACTATCCGCGCAATCCGTTGGCTTGATGCGGCATTTTTGATCGCCTCCATCCTTGAGGCGACTGTTAGTTTTTAGGCGGCTCCGCCTCCGCTGGCTTCGGTTCTTCCGCGGCCGCTTCTTCCTCGGACTCCATGATGACGGCGGAGATGCAGTTCATCATGCTTTCGGTATAGTTGCTATGTGCGTCGGCAAGCGCCTTGGCCGAGCCGAAATCGTTGCGCAATTCTTCCAGTGTTTTCCTGGGATCTTCAGAATCCTTCAACTTCAGCATCTTGGTATAGTTACGGTAAGCGGTCATGCGGTTGGGGTCGCCAGGGAAAATGCCGGGCATGTTTTTTGATGTCAAATCAACCACACAGTCGGCCATGTGCTGGGGCTCAATGTTATAGTCCTGGATATCTTTTTCTTTCTTCATTTGTTCCAATACAGCTTGTTCATATTGATTTTTGTCAGCACAAGCTGAAAGAAACAATGCGGAAAAGGAAATCAGCAGTAGTTTTTTCATGGAAGTGTTACCGTTATTCTGTCTTAAATTGAAATAGCAAGGCCGTCATTATACGCATATTGCCTACTCTGCGTTTTATGATTGTATAAAATGAAGTGCAAGTCCGTTTCCTAACGAGAGCTGATGTCCTTCATGGCCTGCCTGATCCAGTCTTCGGCTTCGGCGTTGATGTCAGCGGCTTTGCGCCCCTGGCTCTCAATGACCGGGCCAATCCTTACCTTGATCGTTCCCGGATATTTTAAAAAACTGTAGCGAGGCCAAAATTCCCCGGCATTAAGCGCAATCGGTATGACAGGATAGCCGGATTTTTGCGCCAGCATGGCACCGCCGGCGCCGAATTTCTTTTCTTCGCCGGGCGCCGTGCGCGTGCCTTCCGGAAAAGTCACCACCCACAAGCCGTCATGCAGGCAAGCAGTGCCTTCGTCTAATAATTTCCGCAAGGCAGCACGTTGGTTTTCGCGATCTATGGCTATCGGTCTCAGTGTCGCCAGGGCCCAGCCCCACAGCGGCATCCAAAGCAACGAGCGCTTTAGCAGGGTGGTTTGGGGTGGCAGGATATGCCGTAACGCCAGCGTTTCCCAGGCCGACTGATGCTTGCTCAATACAATGGCTGCATCCAACTCCTTGATATGCTCCAGTCCCTCAACCTCATAGCCGAGGCCGCAGAAGAACTTCGTCATCCAGACTACAAGCGAGCACCAGGCGGTGGCGACTTTATAGCGTAAGGAAAAAGGTCCCAGTATGCATAAAAAAATCAGCAGGGCCACGAGAGTAGCGGTCGTGAAAATACAGATAAACAACAGGGCCGAACCGAGATAAAGCCGGATTTTACTGCCTGGATACGAGGTACTTTGCTGCGTCATAGAGATTTTCAAAAACAGGAATGTTGAGATCGGGATTATCCGTCAGGGTTTTTTTACCCTTGCCGGTCTTGACCAGTATCGGGCTGGCGCCGACAGCCTGAGCGGTTTGGATGTCGCGTAGCGCATCGCCGATAAAAGGTATGCCTTGCAGGTTGACTTGTTTGTCGGCGGCAAATAATTCCAGCAGGCCCGGCTTGGGTTTGCGGCAGGCGCAACCGTCAGCAGGGCCGTGCGGGCAGAAATAAAGGCTGTCGATTTTGCCGCCTTTATCAGCGGCCAGTCTATGCATTTTGGCGTGGATACGGTCCAGCGTGGCCTGATCGAACAAGCCGCGCTGAAGTCCTGATTGGTTTGTGATGACGACGACCTTATAACCGTGCCGGTTGAGCAGGGCAATGGCTTCAAGGCTGCCCTCGATCGGACGCCATTCTTCCGGCGACTTTACATAGTCGTCCGAATCGTGATTAATGACACCGTCACGGTCCAGCAGAACGTATCGATCCATGCCTGATGTTTACGATTGCAATCTGGATATGTCGGCACAGGTCAAAAATTGTTCGGACACCAGCGTCAGCAGGGCCAAGCGGTTGGCGCGCAGGTCCAGGTCATCGGTCATGACCATGACGTGATCGAAAAAGGCATCCACATCATTTCTGAGCTGGGCCAGACGGTTCAGCGCGGCCTGATAGTCGCGATCCGCCAGTAAAGGCTGGATATCCCGGGCCGATTGCAAGGCAGCAGCTAACAGCTGTTTTTCTTGCGGATCCCTCAATTCGCCGACGCTGCCGGCCGCTTCGGTATCCGATTTTTTCAGGATATTGCGGATACGTTTGTTGGCCGCGGCCAGGCTTTCGGCTTCCGGCAGTTGCCGGAATGCTTTAACGGCCTGCAGGCGCTGGATAAAGTCCAGCGGTTCCGCGGGCGTCACCGATATAACGGCGTCAAATTCATCGGCACTATAGCCCTGATCGAGGCAGTAGCCTTTCAGGCGGTCGAAGACGAAATCGACGATCAGTTTATAAACTTCATCGTGCTCGAATTCGTGCGTGAACTGCGTCAGCGAGAACGCGATCAATTCCTTGATATTCAGATTCAGCCGGTTCTCGATAATGATGCGCAGCGTGCCCAGTGCCGCTCTGCGCAGAGCGTAAGGGTCTTTGTCGCCGGTCGGAATCAACCCCGCGCTGAATATGCCGGTCAGCGTGTCGATTTTTTCCGCGATGGCCAGAATCTGGCCGGTCTTGCTGGCCGGCGTCGGGCTGCCGGATTGTTTCGGAAAGTATTGTTCCTCAAGCGCCCAGGCGACCTCGGCCGGTTCATGGTCGGCCAGTGCATAATAGCGGCCCATGATACCTTGCAGGTTGCCGAATTCGCCGACCATTTCGGTCATCAGGTCGGTCTTGGCCAGTAATGCCGCGCGTTTGGCCAGTTCGGTATTCTCATTGAGGTTGTCGGCAATATACTCGGCGATCGTGACGACGCGTTCGGTTTTGTCGGCCAACGTGCCCAGTTTTTCCTGGAAGACGATGCTGGACAGGTTTAATAAACGCTCTTCCAGGGTTTTTTTTCTATCCTGTTTCCAGAAAAACTCGGCGTCGGACAAACGCGGCGTCACGACACGCTCGTTGCCGTGCTGTATCGATAGCGGATTGCTGCTTTCGATGTTACTGAAGGTGATGAAATGCGGCAGCAATCCCCCTTTGGCGTTTTTGACCGGGAAATATTTCTGGTTGGTCTGCATGGTCGTGATCAGCACTTCAGCCGGCAGTGCCAGAAACCGTGGATCGAAATTGCCGGTGATCGGAACCGGCCACTCGTTTAAAGCGGCGATCTCTTCGAGCAGGTCTTCTTCGATGTGCGCAGTGCCGTGAACGGCGGCGGCCGCCTGTTCGGCAGTCTTTCTGATCATGGTTTTGCGCTGCTCGAAGTCGACAATGACCTTGCCTTGCTCGAGCAGGATTTGGGCATAGTTCTCAGGCTTGTCGATAGTCAATGGTTGCGGCGCATGGAAGCGGTGGCCGTGCGTGGCGGCGCCGGTTTTCAGCCCCAAGATCTCGGTATCGATGACGGCATCGCCATATAACAGGACGGCCCAATGCACGGGCCTGACAAACTCGGTCGTGCTGCTGCCCCAGCGCATGCGTTTGGCGATCGGGAGCCCGGCAATGCTGTGCCGGATGATGTCCGGGATCAGGTTTTCGGTGATCTGGCCCTGGATGTGCTGGGTGAAGGCCAGCCATTCGCCCTTGTCGGTTTTCAACCGTTCCAGCTTGTCGAAAGTCGTGCCGCAGCTGGCGGCAAAACCCTGGGCCGCCTTGCTGGGCGTGCCGTCCGGCGCAAAGGCCGCCTGTACGGCAGGGCCGCGTTTCTCGACCGTCTTGTCAGGCTGCGCCGTGGCCAGGTTTTCAATCAGTACGGCCAGGCGCCGCGGCGTCGCATAGAAGCGGCTGCCGCTGAAATTCAGTTCGGCGTCTTTCAGCCCCTGCGTGATGTTGTTGAGCAGGGCGGTCGCCATTTTCAGCAGGGTGGTCGGGGGCAGTTCTTCCGAGCCCAGTTCGAACAGTAAATGTTTGCTTGTCGCCATGGTTATGCTCCTTGTCCTGTCAGCATCGGGAAGCCCAGCGATTCCCGGCGTTGGTAATAGGCTTCGGCTACGGATTTGGACATGTTTCTGACTCTTAAGATGTAGCGTTGGCGTTCCGTGACCGAAATGGCGTGGCGCGCATCCAGCAGGTTGAAGGCATGCGAGGCTTTCAGCACCATTTCATAAGCCGGCAGCGGCAGGTCAAGTTCTATCAGCTTGCGGCATTCCTGCTCGTAGGTGTCGAAGCAGTGGAACATGAACTCGACGTTGGCCTGCTCGAAATTGTAGGCCGACATTTCCACTTCATTCTGATGGAACACGTCACCGTAGGTGACCGTGCCGAACGGGCCTTGGGTCCAGATCAGGTCATAAACGCTTTCCACGCCCTGCAGATACATGGCGATACGCTCCAGGCCGTAAGTGATTTCGCCTGTGACCGGCTTGCATTCGAGGCCGCCGACCTGCTGGAAGTAGGTGAACTGCGTGACTTCCATGCCGTTCAGCCAGACTTCCCAGCCCAGTCCCCAGGCGCCCAGTGTGGGCGATTCCCAGTTGTCTTCGACGAAACGGATGTCGTGTTCGAGCAGATCCAGCCCCAGATGCCGCAGCGAATTCAGGTACAGTTCCTGAATGTTATCCGGTGACGGTTTTAACGCTACCTGAAACTGGTAGTAATGCTGCAGACGGTTTGGGTTTTCGCCGAAACGGCCGTCCGTCGGCCGGCGCGAGGGCTGGACATAGGCTGTGTTCCAAGGTTCGGGGCCTATGGCGCGCAGGAATGTGGCTGGATGAAAGGTGCCTGCCCCGACTTCCTGATCCAAGGGCTGCAATAAAATACAGCCCTGACTCGACCAGTATTTCTGTAAGGCCAGGATAAGTCCCTGAAATGTGGATACATCGTTATTTATACTCGACACGGCAGCAAAACCTGTTGGGCAATAAAAAGGCGTCAATTATAGCTTAAAAATGCCGGTGGAGTAGGTCCTTATTGCTGAGCCGTGATCACATCAAGTGCAGGCGTGCCTGTCTCAATCCGTATCAGGGGAAATTATTCCGCCGATTCCTGTTCCTCGTCTTCTTCCTTCTCGATAGCCTCCAGCGCAAAGCCCGCCAGACTGCTAGCCGCGTCCGGCGATTTGGCGGGCGAAACCGAACCGAGCCCTTCGCTCAGGTTGATTTTCAGCTTGAGGTTGTTGGGCGAGTCGGAGTTGCTCAGCGCTTCTTCAAGCGAGATCGTGCCCTCCTTGAATAGCCTCAACAGATGGCTGTCGAAGGTCTGCATGCCGACGTTTTCCGATTTTTCCATGGCCTCTTTGATGGAATGGATATCGCCCTTCTGGATCAGGTCGCGGACCAGTTGCGTACCCAGCAGGATTTCAATGGCGGCCGTGCGCTTGCCGTCGACGGTAGGCACCAGGCGTTGCGAGACGAATGCCTTCAGGTTCAGCGACAAGTCCAGCAGCAGTTGATTGCGGCGCTCCTCGGGGAAGAAGTTGATGATCCGGTCCAGGGCCTGGTTGGCGTTATTGGCATGCAGCGTGGACAGGCACAGATGGCCTGTTTCGGCAAAAGCCAGCGCGTGTTCCATGGTTTCCTGGCTGCGGATTTCGCCGATCAGAATGACGTCGGGGGCCTGCCTCAGCGTGTTTTTCAGCGCGTCTTCATAGCTCAGCGTGTCGACGCCGACTTCGCGCTGGTTGACCAGCGATTTTTTATGCGGGTGGATATACTCGATAGGGTCTTCGATGGTAATGATATGACCGGATGCGTTGCTGTTGCGGTAATCGATCAGGGCCGCGAGCGAGGTTGACTTGCCGGAACCTGTGCCGCCGACGAACAGGATCAGGCCGCGCTTTTCCATGATGGATTTTTTCAGCACGGGCGGCAATCCCAGTTTATCGGCATTGGGAATATCAACCTTGATGTTGCGGATGACCAGCGCCAGACTGTTGCGCTGCTTGAAAATATTGACGCGAAAGCGGCCGATGCCGGGTTCGGAAAGCGCCAGGTTCATTTCGGGCACCTGTTCGAACGCCTTTTGCTGTTCTTCATCCATCAGGCTGTAAGCGATTTCCTTGATACGTTCCCGGGTCAGCTTGATGTTTTCCAAAGGCTTCAGCGAGCCTTCGAATTTGGCGGCCGGCGGCGCATCCACGGTCAGGTAAAGGTCGGAGCCGTCTTTGTGGACCAAAATTTTAAGGTAGTCTTTGAATTCCATATTGCAATCGATGCCGAGAATAATGATTAAACCTTAAAGTTTAGGTGATGACTTACAGAAGTTGAAGTGGCATTGCCGAATAAACGGGTATAATAGGCCCATTTTTTAATATTTTTTGAGCGTTATGAGTCAACAAAGAAAAGCGGTAGCGTTGATTTCCGGAGGACTGGATTCAATGCTGGCGGCGAAGACAATTCTGGAGCAGGGGGTGCAGGTTGAAGGCATCAACTTCTTTACCGGTTTTTGCGTGGAAGGCCACACGCATGCCATCCGGGCAAAGGACAAGGCCAAGCCCAAGCGCAATAATTCATTATGGGTTGCGGAACAGCTGGGCATCAAGCTGCATATCATCGATGTGATCGAGGAATACAAAGATGTGCTGATCAATCCGAAGCACGGCTATGGCGCCAACATGAACCCGTGCCTGGACTGCAAGATTTTCATGGTCAACAAGGCCAAGCAGTGGATCGCCGAGAACGGCTTCGATTTCATCATTACCGGCGAAGTGATCGGCCAGCGGCCGATGTCGCAGCGCAAGGAAACCATGCCGATCGTCGCGCGCGAGTCCGGCGCCGACGACTTGCTGCTGCGGCCTCTGTGCGCGAAGAATCTGCCGCCTACCTTGCCGGAGCGCGAGGGCTGGGTCGATCGTGAAAAACTGCATGATTTCAGCGGCCGCTCGCGCAAGCCGCAGATGGCGCTGGCCGAACACTACGGCTTCAGCGAGTACGCGCAGCCGGCCGGCGGTTGCTGTTTTCTGACCGACGCCAGCTATTCGGCCAAACTGGTCGATTTATGGCAGGCCCGCGACAACAATAAAGCCTATGACTTGGACGATGTAATGCTGCTGAAAGTCGGCCGCCATATCCGGCCCAGGCCGAATTTCAAAATGATCGTCGCCAGGGAAGAGGGCGAGGGCCGCTTTCTGCAGGGCTATAAAAAAGAATTCATGACCATGAGCAGCACGAGCCATAGCGGGCCATTGGTGCTGATCGACGGCTCGCCGTCCGACGAGGATTTGCAATTGGCGGCCGCCATTACCGCGCGCTACGGCCAGGGCCGTGAGGCCGATCGCGTCGATGTCAGCATCACGGACAAGGACGGCTCGACAAGAACGGTTCAGGTCAAGCCGTTGCCCGCCGATCAGATTCCGGAGGCATGGTTCATATGACGAGAGAGACGTTAAATGCTCGGCGCCTGCTGTGCCCCTTGCCGGTCATCCGCACGCAGGACAAGGTCAAGCAGCTCAAGGCCGGCGATCAGCTTGAGGTGATCGGCACCGATCCGGGCGTCATGCAGGACATTCCGGCCTGGTGCCGCATCAATGGCCACAAGGTGCTGGAAACCCAGGCCGATGACGGCGAATACGTCATTGTGCTGGAAGTGGGCGGCTAATGGCTGAAGTCTGTGATGCGGCAACTGCGGATAAGCTGAAAGCCCGGGCGACCTATGTCGGGGCGCTGGTCAATATTATCCAGACCGGTATTAAAATCGGTTTCGGCATCCTGGGCCAATCGGCCGCATTAATCGCCGACGGCATTCATTCCCTGTCGGATCTGCTGAGCGATCTGCTGGTGATTATCGCCATCAAGCTGGGCAGCCGCGAGGCGGATCATGAGCATCCTTACGGCCATCGCCGTTTTGAGACCATAGCGACGGTCATTCTGGGCATCGGCCTGATCGCCGTCGCCGGCGCCATCGTCTGGCATGTGCTGGAGCGCATCGCGGCGCCGGAAACCTTGTTGGTGCCGGATGCCACTACCTTGGGGGTCGCGGCCATTTCCATTCTGATTAATGAATGGCTGTATCACTACACCAGGCGCATCGCCAAAAAGACCCGTTCGAAGCTATTGCTGGCCAATGCCTGGCACCAGCGTAGCGACGCCCTGTCTTCGGTAGTCGTGCTCGGGGGCATAGCAGCCGTGCTGCTGGGTTACCCTTTCGCCGATGCGATTGCCGCCGTGCTGGTCGCGCTGATGGTGGCCAAGATCGGCTTGAATCTGGTGTTCGAGAGCATTAAGGAACTGGTCGATACCTCCTTGCCGCCGGAAATGGTCGCCGAAATCCGCGCGGCAATCCACCGCGTCGACGGCGTCGAGGGCATTCATCTGCTGCGCACGCGGCAAATGGGCGAGGACGCCTATATCGATGCCCATATCGTCGTCGATCCGCGCATAACCGTGTCGGAAGGCCACATGATCGGTGATGCGGTCAGGGATGATCTGGTCAGGCGCTTCGATGATGTCATGGATGTGCTGGTGCATGTCGATCCCGAGGATGACGAGGGGGTGCAGGATCAGTCCAGGCCACTGTTGCGCAGCGATGTACAACGGCTGTTGGAACACTATCTGGCCGACATCAAGCCGTCTATCGAGGATTTCAGGATCCATTATCTCGATGGACAGATTGAAGTTGAAGTCATCTTGCCTTTTGCTATCTGCGAGCAGGCGCAGCGTCTGGAGCAAATCAAAAAACAGTGCGCGCTGATGAGCGCGGACATTAAAAAAATTGATCAAGTTTTCGTTTTTTTCAAAACCTAAGAAGGACTAAATCATGGCAGTACTCCCTCAGGGGCACCATTTTCCGGATATGCGTGAGGTGGCAGGGATCGCGCTGGGCACCGCCTGCGCGGGCATCAAACAGACCGAACGCGATGATATTTTAGTGATACAGATGCCGGAAAACACAAGCTGCGCGGCGGTATTCACGCAAAATGCCTTCTGCGCCGCACCCGTGCATGTGGCGAAAGCGCATCTGAATAATGCGCCGCGCTGGCTGCTGGTCAATTCCGGCAATGCCAATGCCGGCACCGGCGATCAGGGCATGCGCGACGCCCTGGCGACCTGCGCCGATCTGGCCGAGGCGGCGGGCGGTGCTGCCGGTCAGGTGCTGCCTTTCTCAACAGGGGTCATCGGCCAGTCCCTGCCAGTCGATAAAATCAAAGCCGCCTTGCCGGTCGCCGTGCACAATCTTTCGCCTAAGCACTGGGACAAGGCCGCACGCGCAATCATGACCACCGACACATTTCCCAAAGGCGTATCCAAGGTCTGCACGATTGCCGGTCAGCCGGTCACGATCAACGGCATTTCCAAAGGCGCCGGCATGATTCAGCCGAACATGGCGACGATGCTGGGTTTTATGGCCACGGATGCGAAGATAAGGCAGCCGCTTTTGCAGCAGTGTCTGGTCCAGGCTGTGGAGCAGTCGTTTAACCGTATCACCGTCGACGGCGACACTTCGACCAACGATGCCTGCGTCCTGATTGCCAGTGGTTGTTCAGCGGCGCCGGAAATCGAGGAAGATAGCGATCATTACCGGATTTTTGCCGAGGCCGTCATGGAAGTCTGCAAGCAACTGGCCGAAGCCATCGTCAGGGACGGCGAAGGGGCCACCAAGCTGATGCGTATCGTGGTCAAACAGGCGGCAACTGATGAGGAAGCCGTGCGCGTCGGCAAGACCATCGCGCATTCGCCGCTGGTCAAGACCGCTTTTTTCGCCAGCGATCCCAACTGGGGGCGGATTCTGGCTGCCGTGGGCCGGGCCGGTGTGGAAAACATGGATCTGGACAAGGTGGAGATTTATCTGGACCAGGTCTGTATCGTCAGAAACGGCGGGCGGGCTGACGACTATACCGAGGAAGCCGGCCAATGGGTCATGGACCAGCAGGAAATCACCGTGACGGTGGCGCTGGGGCGCGGCGAAGCCAGTCAGGAAATTCTGACCTGCGATTTTTCCTACGATTATGTCAAGATCAATGCTGAATATAGAACTTAACGAGCGGGATCATGCGTCTTTATACTCGACGAGTAGCGATAGGTTGATATGAAGCCTCTTCAGGTTGCCGTTGGCGTGGTAAAAGACACGGCAGGACGGATTCTGATTTCGCTGCGGGACCGGTCCTTGCATCAAGGCGGTCTGTGGGAATTTCCGGGCGGCAAAATTGAGCCCATGGAAACGGTCGAACAGGCGTTACGCCGCGAGCTCAAGGAGGAGCTCGATATTGCCGTCGAGGTCGCCTGTCCGCTTATTTCCCTAGAACATCAATACCCTGATTTGTCGGTCCAGCTGCATGTCTTTCTGGTGGAGCAGTTCTCGGGCCGCGCCAGAGGCTGCGAAGGCCAGCCGTTTAAATGGGTCGCTCCCGATGAACTGGATAATTATGCGTTTCCGGCAGCCAATGGCCCCATTATCATGGCGGCCCGGTTGCCGGCGTATTATGCGATTCTGGATGATGCCGATGAGTCGAAGTTGCTGGCCAATCTGCAAAAAATATTGAACCGGGGCGTCAAGCTGGTACAGGCGCGCCTGAAGTCCTTACCCTTTGTTGCCGTCCAGGCGTTTACCGATCAGGCTTACCCTTTGTGCAAGCGGCATGGCGCTCTGTTACTGATGAATTCGGCTGTGGAGGGAGCCTATGAACTCCCTGTCGACGGCGTCCATTTGACCGGCAGGCATTTAATGGCGCTGGAAAAACGGCCTGCCCACATCAAATGGCTTGCGGCTTCCTGCCATAGTCTTCAGGAACTGCGGCATGCGCAGGCCATCGGCATTGATTTTGCCGTTTTGGCGCCCGTGTTGCCCACTCAAACGCATCCGGGGGCGCCGGCGCTCGGCTGGCGGCAATTCAGCGAGATGGTCTCCGAAGTGAATTTGCCTGTTTACGCCCTGGGCGGCATGTCATTATCGTGTCTTATGACGGCGCGGCAGGCTGGCGGGCAGGGGATTGCCGCGATCAGGGGATTTCTGGATTAATCAGTGCCGGAATGTATCATCGTTATCGCCGTCGTCCTCGGACAAGGGTTCTCCAGGAATCTTTTTTTCTTCCATGGCCCATTCTCCCAGATCGATCAGTTTGCAGCGTTCGCAGCAGAAGGGTCTGAATTTCTGCTCCGGCGTCCAGGGCACGGGGCGTTTGCATGTGGGACATTTGACGATAAGCGGTTTGTCGGATGTTGGCATCAAAACAGACAGCAGGTTAAGGAGAAAGGAATGTCATCAGGCGTTTGAGTCGGGCGCTTGTTATCGGAAGACGGCGCCATGAACCGAATGGTGCAACGGTGTTTGCCGCCGCTGATTTCCGCAAAACAAGGGATGGATTTATCCACGCTCACTTTCAGCAACTGGAAAGGCTGGCTTCTGTCCAGCGATAACTGAAAAAAGCCGGCTTCAGCAACTTCCCGGGTCGGTGCGTTGCTGTTGCGTATAAAGCCGAGTATCAGGTCGATGGCCGTGTAAATGTCCATGAACGGCCGGCTCCATTGCTCCAGGTCTTTCAAACGTATGGGTTCATCCTGTTCCAGCCAGTAATGGAATTCAGGCAGATCGAAACAACAGGTGCCCCCGGGGATCGAGCTGCGTTGAGCGATGCTTTGGAACAAGTCGCTTTCCATGACGTTAATGCCGATTTTGCCGCTGACGGCATAAAGCCGCTTGCTGGTCTGGGTGACTTGTTGCAACAGCTGTGTCAGTTTCTCCTTATCTACGCCATCGCTGTTGGCGACTTTGTTCAATACTTTGGCATGACGGTCCAGTTCCTTCAGAATTTCCGATTTCAGGTCGTTGCGCCTGAAAATCATCATGATGTCAAGCAGGACGTTAAGTGCGGCACGTTTGTCATCGACTGTCGGTCCGACCAGAAAATGACTGAATTGTTGGAACAGCTGTTCAAGCCGTATGAAAACCCGGATTCGTTCATTGAGTGGAAATTCATAGGTAATATTGGTATTCACGAATAGGTGTATCCTAGCTGGCGCTTAATAAGAGGTATAAATTGTGCAGTTTTTTGACCTGTTCTGCAAGTCCGTAATCAGATACGGAATTGTCGATAAGATCATCCGCATGCGATTTTCTATAGGCGCGTGATACTTGGCTGTCCAGGATGGATTGGATTCTTTCGAGGGTAAGATGGTCGCGTTTTTGAACGCGTGCTATCTGTATTTCGACCGGGCAATCGACCACCAGTACCCGGTCGACAAAATGGGCCATATTGGTTTCGAACAATAAGGGTATGGCGATGATGCAGTAGGGCGCATTCAGTTTTTCAAGTTCCGCTTGTATGGATTGGTAAACCAGCGGGTGAAGAATGGCTTCGAGTTTTTGTTTTTGGGCCGGATCGGAAAATACGATTTCCCTGAGCCGGGCTCTGTTCAGTGAACCATCCGGATGAAGTATATCGGCGCCGAATTGGTGTCGTATCTGCTCGAGCGCGGGCTGGCCCTTGCCGACCAGTTCGTGCGCTATCTGATCGGCATCGATAATGGGACTGCCGTGTTCGGCGAACAGGTGCGCGACGGTTGTTTTGCCGCAACCGATACCGCCGGTCAGACCGATTTTAAGCATGTCTCTATAAACCTACTGTTGCAAGATAGAGCCGGTTGATGTCATTGCCCCATAGCAAGGCGATCCATCCCGCCATTGCCAGGTAAGGGCCGAACGGGATCGGGATCCTATGGTCGCGTTTGACAAAAACGACCATGGCAATGCCTATGACCGACCCCACCAGCGATGACAATAAAATAATAACGGGCAGGCTCTGCCAGCCCAGCCAGGCGCCGAATAAAGCCAGTAATTTAAAATCGCCATAACCCATGCCTTCTTTACCCGTCGCCAGTTTGAACAGATGGTAAACAGTCCACAGCGCCAGATAACCGGCAATAGCTCCTATGATACTGGCGTGCGTGTCGGCAAATAGTGCAAACAGGCTCAAAAATAATCCCACCCACAATGTCGGTAAGGTGATGGAATCCGGCAATAACTGGTGGTCGATGTCGATAAAGCTCAGTGCAATCAACGACCAGGTCAGCGCCAGGGCAAAAACGGTCTGTGGCGTATAACCGAAATGCCAAGCCACAATCGCCGAGGCAATGGCCGTGAAAGTTTCAATAAGCGGATAGCGCAAGGAAATGGGAGTCTGGCATTGCGCGCATTTGCCTTTAAGAAATACATAGCTGATAACCGGGATATTTTGGTAGGGCTTGATAGGCGTATTGCAGTTTGGGCAGCGCGATAAGGGCAGGGACAGATTAAAGGGCTCCGTTTCAGATTCTTCATCCTGCTGTAGTTCCAGGTAATCCATGCATTCCTTTTTCCAGTTGCGCTGCATCATGATCGGCAACCGGTAAATGACGACATTGAGAAAACTGCCGACCATTAAGCCGATAATACCCGCCAGCGCGGATAGGATATAAGGTGAATTTAAAAGGGTACTCAGCTGCTGCATCATGTGTTTCAGGAAAAAGATACGCTCCATGTGCTGGAGCGTAGGTTGAACGGTTATCGTTTTTTTGCGGCTATAAATGTTAGCCCACAGCGGCGCCGAGTTTGAAAATAGGCAGGTACATGGCCACGATCAGGCCGCCGACCAGAACGCCTAAAACCGCCATAATGATCGGTTCCATCAGGCTGCTTAAATTATCGACCAGATTGTCGACCTCCTCTTCATAAAAATCGGCGACTTTGGACAACATGGCGTCGAGGGAGCCTGATTCCTCACCGATGGCGACCATCTGTATGACCATGTGAGGGAAAAGCTCGGCCTGCTGCATGGCAAATTGCAGCCGTTGCCCCATGGCCACTTCCTCGCGCATTTTTAACACGGCGTCGGCATAGATGATATTGCCGCAGGCGCCGGCTACCGATTCCAGGGCTTCCACCAGCGGCACGCCGGCCGCCGACATTGTGGACAGGGTTCTGGCAAAGCGGGCGATGGCCGATTTATTTAAAATCATGCCAACTATGGGTATTTTCAATAACATCTTATCCATGAAATGATTGAAGGGGCGAGAGCGTTTTTTGAAAAAAATAAACGTGTAGATTGCCCCGCCGATGCTGCCGAATAACAGCCACCACCATTCCTGCATCCATTCCGATATGCCGATGACAAATTTTGTGAAAGCCGGCAAATCGGCGCCAAAGCTCTGAAAAAGTTCTTCAAACACAGGCACGACGAAAAGCAGCAGAATAGCCGTGACAATAAACGCCACGACCAGCACCGCAATGGGATACGTCAGCGCCTTCTTGATCTTCTTTTTCAGGGATTCGGTTTTTTCCTTGTAGGTCGCGATCTTGTCCAGCAGGGATTCCAGCACCCCCGCCTGCTCGCCGGCCTCAACCAGGTTGCAGAACAGCTCATCAAAATGCAGCGGCCTTTTATTGAGCGCTTCGGCCAATGTAGAGCCGCCCTCGATGTCGGCTTTGATTTCCAGCAGCATCTTCTGCATGCTGGGGTTGTCGTGCCCCTTGCCGATAATGTCGAAAGACTGCACCAAAGGCACGCCCGCTTCCAGCATCGTCGCCAGTTGCCGGGCGAAGACCGCTATATCGCCCGGTGTGATTGACTGGACTCTGGCGGTGAATAAGGGCTTGGGTTTTTTCTTGAGTTTGGTTACGCGTATACCCATGCGCCTCAGGTCGGTTCTGGCTATTATCTCGCTTTTCGCCGTGATCTGGCCTTTAGTCTTTTTTCGGGCTTTATCGACGCCTTCCCAGATGAAATCCAGTTGTTCAATTTGTTCTGCCATAGTTATTCCTTCGTTACGCGGTCAATTTCTTCCAGAGTAGTAATACCCATACGAACTTTGTTCAATCCCGATGCGCGCAAATCATTAATACCTTCGGACTTGGCCTGCTCAGCCAGTTGCATGGCATTGCCGCCTTCAAGAATCAGCGCGCGCATTTTTTCACTCAATGTCATCACCTGATAAATGCCGACGCGGCCTTTATAGCCGTTGGTGCAATGGTCGCAGCCTACGGAATTGAAAATCTGGAGTCCGTCCAGTTCTTCTTCTTTAAAGCCGGCGGAAATCAGGACCTTGGCCGGATAATTGGCCGGTTTCTTGCAGTGTTCGCATACGCGCCGCGCCAGGCGTTGCGCCATGATCAGGTTAACGGCGGAAACGATATTGAAGGGCGGAATACCCATTTGCATGAGCCGGTTCAGTGTTTGCGGCGCATCGTTGGTATGCAGGGTCGATAATACCAAATGCCCTGTCTGCGCGGCTTTAACGGCGATTTCCGCGGTTTCCAGGTCGCGAATCTCGCCGACCATGATGATATCGGGATCCTGGCGCAGAAAGGCGCGCAGGGCTGAAGCGAAGGTCAGGCCGGCCTTGACATTCATATTGACCTGATTGATGCCTTCCACCGTGATTTCAACAGGGTCCTCGGCCGTGGAGATATTGCGTTCAATGCTGTTAAGAATATTCAGGCCGGTGTACAGCGTGACCGTTTTACCGCTGCCGGTCGGACCGGTAACGAGGACCATGCCGTAGGGCCTGTGGATGGCCTCAAGAAACAGTTTTTCCTGTTCCGGTTCAAAACCCAGCTTTTCGATGCCGATTTGAGCGCTGGTCGGGTCCAGAATACGCAGAACGACTTTTTCACCGAACAGTGTAGGGCAGGTATTGACACGAAAATCAATCGCCCGGTGTTTCGATAAAGTCATTTTAATGCGGCCATCCTGCGGGACCCTGCGTTCGGCAATATCCATCTTGGCCATGACTTTGATGCGGGAAATGATGCGGGTCGCGATACTGGCCGGCGGACTGGCGACTTCATGCAGGATGCCGTCAGACCGGAAACGTATGCGGAAGTTTTTTTCATAAGGTTCCAGGTGAATGTCCGAGGCGCCTTTTTTTATCGAATCCAGCAGGATTTTATTAACGAAGCGGACAATGGGGGCATCGTCAACGTCGGAATTGCCGTCATCCTTAGCCATGTCCTCATCGCCAGCGGCGATGTTCAGGTTGTCCAGATCCTCGTCGAGAAGATCTTTCATGGATAAATCCGCCGCGGCATCCAAAGACGTTTCGATCGCCTTGACGAGCTTGTTTTCCTCAACCAGTATGGTTTCGGGATTAAGCCGGCTTTGGAACTTGATGTCATCCAGCGCCTGGAAGTTAGTCGGATCGGAGACGGCGATAAATAGCGTTTTGCCGCGCGTAAAAAGCGGCAGGACATGATGCTGGCGTATCAGTTTTTCGCTGATCACTTTGACCGGCAGGCTGCGGCAGTCTATGGCGTCAAGATCAAAGAAAGGGATGCCGAACTCAAGAGACGCTTTTGTGGCGACGGCTTTGCTGTCAATAAGATTGTTGGACACCAGGTAGGTTATGAGCGGGATTTTCTTTTTTTGCGCTTCCTGGAGATGGCTTTGGGCTTCGTTTTCGGATAGCAGGCCGCCTTGAATTAAGCACTTTGCGAGACCATTGAATTGTAGATCGGTTAATACGGTAGCCATGCGATGATTGGGTTAATGCAACTGTATAGGCAAATATAGATGAAATAAGAGGTTTGTCCAATAATAGGCACGGGCGGAAGCGCTTTCGCCCGTGCCTGGCGCTTTTATAAAGCCTGGATTTTGCGGTGCTGTTCTTCGAGATTGTTCAGCGAGGAGCGTAAATCGGCCAGTTTGGCTTTTTCTTTGTCAATGACATCGGCCGGCGCTTTGTCGATGAAGGCCGGATTGCTTAATTTGCCTTCGATTCTGGGCAGTTCCTTGATGATTTTCTGAATTTCCTTGTCCAGTCGCGCCAGTTCGGCTGCCTTGTCGATCAGGCCGGCCATCGGAATCAGGATCTTCATCTCGCCGACCAGCGCGATAGCCGATTCGGGCGCCGTTTCGTCGGCATCGAGCCAATTGATCGATTCGAGACGGCCCAGCTTCAGCAAATAGATTTGATTGTTGGCTAAGCTGGTTCTGTCAGCATCGGAACCGTTCTGCAGCAGGACCGGCAGCGGTTTGCCCGGCGCGATGTTCATCTCGCCGCGGATACGGCGCACGCCCAGGATAAAGTTCATGACCCAGTTGATTTCAGCAATGGCAGTCGTATCGATCTGAGCTTCATCGGATTTCGGGTACGGCTGCAGCATGATGGTTTCGGCCTCGATTCCGGCCAATGGCGCAACGCGCTGCCAGATTTCCTCGGTAATGAACGGCATCAATGGATGCGCAAGGCGCAGCACGTTTTCCAGTACCGTCAACAGCGTACGGCGCGTGCCGCGTTGTAGCGCCTCATTGTCAGACTGCAGCGAAATCTTGGCCAGCTCCAGATACCAGTCGCAGTATTCGTTCCAGGTGAACTCATAAATGGCCTGGGCCGCCAGATCGAAACGGTAGTTGTCGATGGCGTTGGATGTTGTCGCGATGACCTGATGCAGTCGGGCGGTGATCCAGCGGTCGACCTGCGTGTATTCGCAAGCGCCTGACAGGCCGTTATCCTGGCCTTCGGTATTCATCAGCACGTAGCGTGCGGCGTTCCAGAGCTTGTTGCAGAAATTGCGGTAGCCTTCGGTACGTGCCAGGTCGAAGCGGATGTCGCGGCCGGTCGAAGCCAGCGAGGCGAACGTGAAGCGCAAGGCGTCGGTGCCGAAAGACGGAATGCCGTCCGGGAACTGTTTGCGCGTGGCCTGCTCGATCTTTTTGGCCAGATGCGGCTGCATCATGCCCGAGACGCGTTTGGCGACCAGGGTTTCCAGATCGATGCCGTCGATGATGTCGATGGGATCGAGCACGTTGCCCTTGGATTTGGACATTTTCTGGCCCTCGGCATCGCGTACCAGGCCGTGAATGTAGACTTCCCGGAACGGCACATCGCCCTGGAATTTCAGCCCCATCATAATCATGCGCGCGACCCAGAAGAAGATGATGTCGAAGCCGGTGACCAGCACGCTGGTCGGATAATGCCGGGCCAGTTCGGGCGTGTTGTCGGGCCAGCCCAGCGTCGAGAACGGCCACAGGGCGGACGAGAACCAGGTGTCGAGCACGTCTTCATCCTGCTTCAGCGCATAGTCGGCCGGCAGATTGTGCGTGGCGCGGACTTCCTGTTCCGAGCGGCCGACATAGGTGTTGCCCTGATCGTCATACCAGGCCGGAATCCGGTGCCCCCACCAGATCTGCCGGGAAATGCACCAGTCCTGAATGTTGCGCATCCAGTCGAAATAGGTGTTTTTCCAGTTGTCGGGCACGAATTTGATCGCGCCGGTTTCGACGGCCTCGATGGCCGGCTTGGCCAGCGGCTCGACCCTGACGTACCACTGATCGGTCAGCAGCGGCTCGATGACGCTGCCGGTGCGGTCGCCGCGCGGCACCATCAGCTTGTGGTCGACGATTTTTTCCAGCAGGCCCTGGGCGTCCAGGTCGGCGACCATCTGCTTGCGCGCCTCGAAGCGGTCCAGACCGACGTATTTCGCCGGGAGCAGGTCCCCTTCCGTGTCCAGATTGGCGCGCACGGTGGCGTCGACCGTGAAGATATTGATCAGGCCGCCGTGCGGCAGTTCGCTGATGGCTGATGCATTACGGTGCCTTGTCCACACCTCGTAGTCGTTGAAATCATGCGCCGGCGTGATCTTGACGCAGCCGGTGCCGAACTCGGGGTCGACATATTCATCGGCAATGATCGGGATGCGGCGGCCGGTCAGCGGCAGTTCGACAAACTCGCCGATCAGGTGCTTGTAACGCTCGTCATTCGGATGAATCGCGACGGCGGCATCGCCGAGCAGGGTTTCGGGGCGCGTCGTGGCGACGATCAGGTGGCCCTGGCCATTGGACAGCGGATAGCGCATGTGCCACATCGAGCCGTTTTCCTCTTCCGACAGCACTTCCAGGTCCGAGACCGCCGTATGCAGCACCGGGTCCCAGTTCACCAGGCGCTTGCCGCGGTAGATCAGGCCTTCTTCATACAGGCGGATAAAGACTTCCTGGACGGCTTCGGACATGCCCTCGTCCATGGTGAAGCGTTCCCGGTTCCAGTCCAGCGACGAGCCCATGCGGCGCAGCTGGCGTGTGATCGTGCCGCCTGATTGCTCCTTCCATTCCCAGATTTTTTCGATGAATTTTTCGCGGCCGTAGTCGTGGCGGGTCTTGCCTTCGGCATCGATCAGGCGCTCGACGACCATCTGCGTGGCGATGCCGGCATGGTCGGTGCCGGGCTGCCACAAAGTGCTGTAGCCCTTCATGCGGTGGTAACGCGTCAGCGCATCCATGATCGTGTCCTGAAACGCGTGCCCCATATGCAAACTGCCGGTCACATTGGGCGGCGGGATCATGATGCAATAAGATTCACCGTCCTCTCTGGCTGCAAAATAGCCTTTTTCTTCCCAGGTTTGATACCAGCGTTGTTCGATTGAATGGGGTGCGTATGTTTTTTCCATGGATGATTGTTATTTCTCGTAAGGGTAATTTGTTTAAGACGCAAGGTAACGTTATACCTTATGCCTTGAGTTTTCATGCTCAATTTTATGTGTGCTAATGGCCAGTCCCCGCTGTTGGTATTGGCGATAGCGCTGCCTGCCGGCGGCCTTGGTTGTTTCGCTGTTGTCGAGAATTTCCAGCAGGCGTTCGATCCGGTCAAGCTCCCGCGGGCATTGCGAGGACAGATTAATCAAGGTTCTCTGCCAGCTTTCAGGCGCCTGTCGAGAACCGATCAGGATCACGTTGTCAAGATCTGGCCGTTCGCCTGCATAGACCTGATGGGGTATGAAACTACCTGCCCTGAAAGTCCAGAGCAGGTTGTCCATGATTTCGCTTTGTTCGTCCGAGTCGGTCAGCACATAACAGAAATGGCCGCTGCGATAGGCTTTCTCTATCAGTTTGCAGGCGAACAGATAGCGTTCCTGTAACGAAAGAGACGGCAATATATAGAAGCTGACTTCCGGCATGCGCTTTTAAGCCTTGGGCGTGCGGTTGATCAAGTATTGGCACAAAAGCGGAACAGGGCGGCCGGTCGCGCCTTTGGTCTGGCCGGTGCGCCAGGCGGTGCCGGCGATATCCAGATGCGCCCAGCGGAAGTTTTCGGCGAAACGCGACAGAAAGCAGGCCGCCGTAATAGTGCCGGCATCCTTGCCGCCGATATTGGCCATGTCGGCGAAGTTGGATTTGAGCAGCTCCTGGTATTCTTCCCACAGCGGCAGGCGCCAGAGACTGTCGGTGGCCGTCTCGCTGGCCGCGAGCAGTTCATTGCACAATCTGTCGTCGTTGCCGAGCAGGCCGCTGGGCACGCGGCCCAAAGCCACCAGGCAGGCGCCGGTCAAGGTCGCCAGGTCGATCACGACATCGGGGTTATAGCGTTCCGCATAGGTCAGCGTATCGCAAAGAATCAGGCGGCCTTCGGCGTCCGTGTTCAGGACTTCGATGGTCTTGCCGGACATGCTGGTCAGAATGTCGCCCGGCTTGTTGGCATTGCCGTCGGGCAGGTTTTCCGATGAGGGGATCAGGCCGACGATGTTAAGCGGCAGATCCATTTGCGCGGCGGCCAGGAACGTGCCGAGAACGGCCGCGCCGCCGCACATGTCGTATTTCATTTCATCCATGCCCGCCCCCGGTTTCAGGGAAATGCCGCCGGCATCAAAGGTGAGCCCTTTGCCGATCAGAACGATGGGCTTGCCGTTTTTGTCGCCGCCATGATATTCCAGCGCAATCAGCTTGGCCGGCTGGCGGCTGCCGCGCGAGACCGACAGCAAAGCCCCCATGCCCAGCTTCTCCATGTCGGATTCTTCCAGCACGCTGACCGTCAGTTTGTCGAATTTTTTGCCTAATTCGGCCGCCTGGCCGGCAAGAAAGGTCGGGGTGCAGATATTGCCCGGCAGGTCGGCCAGGTGTTTGGCCAGATTCACCCCGTCGGCAATCGCGCGCCCTTGTTCCATTCCCGCTTGCGCCAGGGCGCTCTCGCTTTGCGGCGCGCAGATGGCTACCCGTTCAATCTTGCTTTCCGTTTCCTTGTCGGATTTCAGTTCTGTGAATTGATAGGCGGCATCGCTGAAGACTTCGATGATTTGACGGGTTTTCCATTGCCAATCGCCGGCTGTCACATCACATTCGGCCAGGCAACAGGCGACGGATTTTATTTGCGGCTTTTTCAGGCTGTTGATGGCCGCCGCCAGCGCCTTGCGGTAATTCTTGCCCGATAAAGACTCTTTTTTGCCCAGGCCGACCAGCAAAATGCGTTCGATAGAGCTGTCGGGGATGACGTTGATCAAGAGCGTTTCACCATTTTTTCCGCTGATATCGCCGCGGCTGACGATGTTGCTGATGATTCCCTGAGTGCTGTTGTCAAGGGTCATGGCCGCCGGGGTCAGTTGCTGGTCCTCGTAAACGCCGACAATGATGCAGTCAGATTGCAGTTTTTCTAAAGGCGTGATTTCTATAGAATAGTCCATAATTTTTATCGTGTAGTTGCGAGAGAATGAGTATCTTGACAAGGGGCCGTCTGTACGCCGTTTTCAAGATGGGCTGTTTAGTTTTGAATTATACAACACAAATTTATTTTGATGGGGAGACAGGCTTGGGAGCAGATTGGCCGCAAGGCTATAAAAGGGAACGGCGTCCGTTGATTACCGTTCTGGACCGATTGATTATGCGCGATTTGATCAAAACATTGCTAGCTGTTTTGACCGTGATTGTCGTGATTATCGTCAGTCGGAGGTTTATCAAAATCCTGGATAAGGCGATTGAAGGACAGGTGTCGAACGAAACCCTGCTGAGCATCCTGGGCCTGAAAATGGTCGTTGCCAGCATTTCTTTCCTGCCGGCCGCTTTATTCATGGCGGTGTTGATGGTATTGGGCCGCATGTATCGGGACCAGGAAATGTCGTCGATTGCGTCCGCCGGAGGCGGGGCCGGCACTATTTACCGGGCCGTGTTCCTGCTGGTTTTCCCGTTGAGTGTCGTGTCCGCGGGGTTGTCGCTGTATGTGGCTCCCTGGGCCGAAGCCAAGACCGAGGAAATAATGCATCAGGACGAGCAGTCCGCCGATATCAGGGGCGTCGCGGCTGGCAAGTTCAGCGAATACAGCCAGGGCGACCTGGTTTTTTATGTGGAAAAGATCGGTGACGATAAAAAAATGCACAAGGTGTTCGTGCAACAGAGGCAGCTTAACGGCAAGCTGGCCACTATCAACTCTGAAGCCGGCCGGCTGGCGGAACTGGAGGGCGGCCGCTACATGATACTGGAGCATGGCGAGCGTATCCTGGGGATGCCGGGCGCGTTGGATTATGTGATTGAAAATTTCGTCGAATATGCCGTCAGAATCGAAGAGAGAAGCTCGGTCATCAATACCAGCCGGGAAGCGGTGGCGATGGATGTGCTATGGAATTCCGAAGTCATACGCGATGTCGCCGAGCTGCAACGCCGCTATTCGATCCCTTTAAGCATGATTTTTCTTAGTTTCCTTGCCGTGCCGTTGGCACAAAGCGCGCCGCGGGGCGGTGTTTACGGTAATATGACGATCGCCTTTTTAATCTATTTCAGTTACGGGAATCTCATCCGCGTCAGTCAAAGCTGGGTCATCAATGAAACGATACCGGTTTGGCTGGGAGGCATTGGGGTGTATTGGATATTGGCGTTGGTCGGTGTGGGACTTTTGATAAAGCTGTATGGATGGCAGTGGGTGATGATGAAACTCAGGGAAAAGGTGGCGAGATGAATGTCCTGACTCGGTATATCGTCATAGAGATTTTAAAAGGCTCGCTTATTGCCATTTTGTTACTGTTGACCCTGTTTAACCTGTTTACCTTCAGTGATGAATTAAAGGATCTGGGCAAGGGCCATTATGGCCTGAATGAAATTTTTTCTTATCTGGCCCTGACTTCGCCGCGGGTCTTTTATGAATTGATGCCATCGTCGGCCTTGCTGGGCAGCCTGTTCATATTGGGGTCCATGGGTAATAACCGTGAATTGATTGCCATGCGCGCGGCGGGTCTGTCCGTTTTGGGCATCATTAAAGCGGTCATGCTGTCCGGTGCGATTTTAGTGATGATTTCCATCGTCGTCGGCGAATTTGTGGCGCCCCTGGCTGAACGCACGGCGCAGATGATCAAGTCCACGGCCCAGCATGAGCAGGTGACCATGGATTATCGCTATGGCCTTTGGCTGCGCGAAGACAGGAAGTTCATTAATGTCCGGCAAATTGTCGATGACGGGCATCTTGTGGATATCACTATCCATGAGCTGGATGATCAAGACCGTTTGCGCCAGACCCTGCATGCGGATAAGGCGACGTTTCTGAAGGGGCAGCAATGGAAACTGGAAGGTATCAGGCAATCGGTGATTTCAAAAGAATTAATGACCGCCAGTACCCGGGGCGAACTAGTCTGGCAGTCCTCGATCGCGCCGGATTTATTGAAAATTGTGGTGGTAAGTCCCGATAACATGTCGCTCTATGATCTGGGCAAGTACATTGGTTTTCTGAAGGAAAATCATCAAAAAGCCCATATCTTTGAAATGGCATTCTGGGGCCGCGTAGTGAACCCTTTGGTCACCTTTGTCATGCTGCTGGTTTCCGCGCCGTTTGTGATTGGCGTTAAACGGGGCGTCAGTGTCGGCGCCAGGATGATGATAGGGGTCATTATCGGTATGGGATTTAACATTTTCGACAAAATTGTCGGTCATGTCGGGCTGATCTACGATCTCAACCCCCCGCTCATGGCGATTTTACCCAGCCTGACGGTCTTGGCGCTGGCGCTGTCGGCCCTGCGGCGCGTGCAATAATGAGTGCGCGGGGCAGCCTGCATGCAGATGCTGTCCCGCTTCATATCACTCTCCGAAGGTTTTCCATAAGCGGCGAGGAAGCGCCAAAAATATTATAAAAAACACGACTATACTGATACGTCTTGCTAGTGAATATTTTGTATATTGTGAGGATGTAAAATGGAAAATCCAAGATTCAGGACGGCGCCGGATATAACCGATTATAAAATTCCTTTTGCGGTGAATGAGCAAGCGCTCACCGAGTGGTTGCAAACCTTGTCCATGCGGCAGGATTACAATTCCTGCAAGGAAATCTTCTGTACCTTGCAGGCTTTTACCCGCATCGAAATCGATCCTCGGCAGCACTTGGCATATCTGCAAAAGATCAACACTTGCCTGGAACAACTCGTTAGGCAGTTGGAAAGAATTTATCTGGATGCCGGGTTTCCGCTCAGTAAGGAAGAGCGGGCTCATGTCGATATTGTCACGTTTGCCTTCGTGATGCTGGCTGAAAATTACTCGCTTCTGGGCGACAGACTGATTGCCCGTTCTGATGCGCCTGAGGCGGCTTTCTATCTGGCTTTACAGGCGGCAGGCAAAGCGTTAAAGCATATGTCGCAAGTTTACATGCAACCGTATGAAGGATTTTGGCTTTTCTGCTATCGGATTTATTCGGTAGCCGAGCAGGCAGGGTTTCTGGATACGGAAATTGAAGTCGGGGACGATAAAGGCAAAACTGTCCATGCCGCTTTCAAGCATATTCTGGTATTCGAGCTGTCCGGCATCAACCAATTCAGACCTCGGGAAATGGAGGCAATTCACCAGTTCTTGGAACGCTTTTCCGTCGAGGCCCCCATCGTGAAAAAGATTGCCCAAGGCACGGCACAAGGTTTGTGCGCCTTCAACCTAAAGCAGGACCGAGAGCCTGTGCATTTGGCACGGGCTGAAATGGACGATGCCGACCGTTATATTTCGCCGGTCAGAGTCGCAAAGAATCTCTATCAATTCTTGCAGCAGGAATCAACCGGCCAGGGAGCGTTAAAGTCGATAAACCGCTCATTGTTCATGCGTGTGATAAGGTCTTTAAGTTTGGCGCAAAAAAGAAAATATACCCGCGTTGCCGAACATCGGGAGGGGCTGGGAATCGTCGGCTTTAATAATTTGATAAGTTTCTTATGCAAGAATAATGACGACGTAAATGAAAATTTAGCTCCAGCCCGGAAAAAGGATCCCAGAATCAGTGGCAACTGGGAGGTGCCTGACCTGGATCTGGTGCCGGAAGGCAGTGAATGGATGCACCAGATGGCGTCGCGGTGCAACAACGGGAATGCCGGAAATTCCCAGATAAACAGGATCTTGGAGCTGAGCCGGGAAGCTTCATGCGACGGCCGGGTCTGGGAAGCATCGAATATCGGAAAAAGTCAGGGACTGGAAGATATCCCAACCGGGACCTTTGAAGTTATTAACAGCAGTGCTCAGGGGCTGTATATTTTATGGAAGGCCGTTGACTTAAAAGTTAGGGTCGGCGATGTCTTTGCCCTGCTTTCGGCTCAGGATGAGAGAGTGGAGATAGGTTTGATACGCAGAGTCGATAAGCCAGCGTTACAAGGCATAGGCCTGGGAATTGAAATGATTGGCTTTGAATCCGAACTGGTAGGACTGGCGCGGCCCGGACAGAAAGAACTGACGTGTTGGGCTGTCCTGCTGCCGGGAATCAAGGCATTAAACCAGCATGACAGTCTCGTCTATGGCACGAGTGATTTTTCAGCGGGTGAATTTGTTGATATGCGGCATGGAAAAAAAACGGTCTCATGCCGATTGCATAAATTAATCAATTCGACTCCCGCCGTTAGCCATGTGGAATTGTTTTATGCCCCGGATTCAATGTGATTGCGTATTGCCGGCTGATTATCACAATCAGGCTCTGTATCTCGAATCAGTTGTATCGGTAAGTTTTTGTTTATAAGCGGCAGGCCTCTCCCTGCTTGCATGTCGATTACTTGTAATCATTTGCAGGTAAATGAAACACATCCCAAAAACCATAGAATAGGACATGATGATGAAAACCAGAGAAATTGTAATGATAACTTTGTTCGGTTTGGCTTTATTGACCGGATGTGAAAAAACGAACGAATCCACCCCCGCCACGGGCAGTCCGTCCGGACAGACAATGACGGAAACCGCGCCTGCATCCACTATGCCTTCTCCTGCGGCGACGGCCCCCGCTCCCGCCGCTACTGAAGGTAACGAGTAAATAACATGGCCGAAAGTACGCCAGGTATTTTCGGCGGTTCATTTTTATAGAGAGTGCCGGGCATGGTGTATGCCAGGCACTCCGCATTGATCCGTCAATTCGAAATGCCGGTGTTTCAGATCAGAACTCAAGGGCTGCGGAATGCGCGATCAATAAAAAAGTCTTCCAATCAGTGAAGTAACCGTTTCGAATAAATCAATTTCCGGACTGATGACCGGGTAACCGGATGGTGCGGCAGTGTATTCGTGAACTGTTTGAGAACGGTTTTTTCTTTTTCCGGTTATTTGCTCGTGCAGTAACTGACCACCAGCCTTTTTCCATTCCATCAGGTGGGTTATCTCGCCGTTATCGAGCCAGATGCCATGGCTTCCGCATTGATCGATCACAACGCCGCTACGCGATGCGAATACGCGCCGGTTCATAAGGACACGACAAACCGGGCATTTGAGGTACTTGACTTTTTTATCCGCCCGGTAGCGATCCCGGTTGATAGTGTCCAGATGTTGCCTGTTGATGGCGAAAACGTTCGAGACTGTGCTTTCAAGCAAAATATCGATTTCCCCAGGATCGAAGAACAAGCCGAAACAGTTTTCGCAGCGTTCGATCAGGAATGCACTGTTAAGGTTGAGATCAATAGTTTGTAAGGGTATCTCACAATGTGGACACAACCGCTCCGATTGTTTAAGGGTAATCGAATAGGGATGCCGGCTTTTCAGGTCCACGTCATTATGCGTGCCGCAGTATAAGCATTTGTTGGTGTTTGCCGGCAGCGGCGCTGCGCAACTAATGCATTTAGCCATAATTTAGCGTCTATCGAGATTCTTTTTTATTCCCTGTCCGCGATCGATTGCCTAGCGCATATTTCCTGCCGGGCGATTCTTGGGGCGGATACCGTGCATTGCCTGACAGCACACAGTCACAGGTCAGTGTAAAACATCAATATTTGGCCGAGCCTTTGATGTATTATGCGTTCAGTCCATCAATTATAGTTAACAATCAGGAGGTAGTGTGGCCATTAGAAAGTTTGATGATAAGTATCCCCGCATCGGCAACTCCGTCTACATCGATGACAGCGCCGTGGTTATCGGCGATGTAACGCTTGGCGATGATGTATCAATATGGCCTGCGACGGTGGTCAGAGGCGATGTCGAGCGCATCAAAATCGGCGAGGGCACCAATGTTCAGGATGGTGCCGTATTGCATGTGTCGCATGCTGGTCAGTTTTCACCGCAAGGGCATCCGTTGACGATCGGCAAAGGTGTAACGATCGGGCATCGGGCGGTGGTTCATGCCTGCACGGTCGGAAATTATTGTCTGATAGGCGTCGGCGCCATCATCATGGACGACGCCGTGCTCGAGGATTATGTCATGCTCGGGGCCGGGGCGCTGGTGCCGCCCGGAAAAATACTGGAAAGCGGCTATCTCTATGTTGGCGCGCCCGCCAGGCAGGCACGGCCCCTAAAAGAGTCGGAAAAGGAATTTCTGGAATATTCTTACCAGCATTATATGCAGTTGAAGGACCAGTATTTGAAGCAGGCGAAGGCGTAGCGGAGGCTGGGAACAATTAGTGCATAAAAAATGCCATTGTTCGCCACGAAGTACACGAAGGCTTTTCAATTCAATTATTTGCAAATATTTCATAATGAACTCATGAAGTTATCGATGAGAAATGATAATGCCATGATTTTCTTCGTGTTCTCTGTGGTTCTATGAAATATCAGGATTAATTACATTTTGTTTAGCGTCTGCGACAGTTCCGGCCTTACTATTGCCTGCTTCATGCCCGGCGTTCTGAATTGAGCAATTCAATAACGGGCCGGGTTTCGGGGCGGGCGCCGCGCCAGATGAAAAACGCCTCGGCCGCCTGCTCGACCAGCATGCCAAGCCCGTCAAGACTCTTGGCCGCGTTCTGCCTGAGTCCCCAGCGCACGAAAGCGGTCGGTTCGTTGCCGTAGGCGAGGTCGTAACAGACGCCATTTTCAGCCAGTATGGCATCGGGCAAGGGCGGCAACTGATCGCTGAGGCTGGCCGAGGTGGCATTTAAAATCAGGTCGAATTGCTGATTTTGCAAGTCGCCAAATCCGCAGCCGCTGACGACGCCCTTGTTTTGAAAAGCTTGTGCCAGGTCGATGGCTTTGTCGACAGTGCGGTTGGCGATGACGATGGTGCACGGAGCCTGCTCAAGGAGCGGCCCCATGATGCCCCGGCTGGCGCCGCCCGCGCCCAGGATTAAAATTCGGCGGCCTGTCAAAGTGATGGCATGGTTGACGGTCAGGTCCGTTACCAGACCCTGGCCATCCGTGTTATCGCCGAGGATAGCGCCGTCCGCTTGCACGGCGAGCGTATTGACCGCCTGGCTCAGCTGAGCCCGTTCGGTTTTGCGGTCGGCAAAGGCCCAGGCCAGTCCTTTTAGCGGTACAGTACAATTTAATCCTTTGCCGCCTGCGGCGAAAAAGGATTGAACTGCGGTGTTGAATTGTTCGGCGGGAACATCCTGGGCGGTATATTCAATCGACTGTCCCGTTTGCTCGGCAAAAAGCTGATGGATTCTTGGCGATTTGCTGTGTTTAATTGGATGGCCAAAGACGGCATAGCGGTCTGTTTTTATCATGCCTGCGCTCTTTTTTCCGTCCAGTATTCCCACAAGATCGTTAGCAGCACTATGCCGATGGCTATCAATATTTCTATCCACAGAAAGTGTTCCGTGTATGAGGCAATAACGGCGGAAGAGCCCATGAACAGCCCGACCAGGCTGAAGCGCCAGCCTACCCGCAGGCCATCGAGAATGGTCGACAGCGACAGAATCAGCAAAATAACCAGGCCCGCGCCCTCGGGACTGATCTGACCGGACTTTTGCACTAAAAAAGCGCCGCCAACTACCAACAGGGAAGTGAGCCAGTGCAGGGATTGTTCGCGTAGTATTTTTTTGAAATCGTCAATACGGTGTTTAGACTGCAGCCAGCCGATCAGGATCGCAAACAGGGCGAACACGAACACCATGATGATCCAGTAGCCAAAACCGTCGGCCGGAGAAAAATCGGTAATGCCGATGCCTACCAGCGACAGAATCAGCAGCAGGACCAGGATAGCTTCTTCAAAGTGAAATCTTCTCTGTGGGGTAATTAGGTTGTCTTCTGACATGGTACGGGTTCCAGTTCGGCGTTATAAATAAAGTAAATACCTATCTCATCAGTGATGGCGAGCTAATAAAAAGTTATTCCTGCAGCCACTGCGCCACGGATTTGGCGAAATAAGTCAGAATCGCATCGCCGCCAGCGCGTTTGAAGGCCAGCAAGGACTCCAGAACCACCTGTTTTTCATCCAGCCAGCCGTTCATGGCGGCGGCTTTGAGCATGGCGTATTCGCCGCTGACCTGATAGGCGAACGTCGGCACGCCGTACTGATCCTTCACGCGGCGGATGATATCCAGATAAGGCATGCCGGGCTTGATCATGATCATATCGGCGCCTTCCTGCAGATCCAGCTGGATTTCGCGCAGGGCCTCGTCGGAATTGGCCGGGTCCATCTGATAGCTGTATTTGTTGCCCTTGCCCAGGTTGCCGGCGGAACCGACCGCATCGCGGAAAGGTCCGTAGAAGCTCGATGCGTATTTTGCCGAATAGGCGAGTATGCGCGTATTGACATGGTTCTGGCTTTCCAGGGCTTGTCTTATCGCGCCGATACGCCCGTCCATCATGTCCGAAGGCGCGACGATATCGGCGCCGGCTTTGGCATGGGACAAGGCTTGCCTGACCAACACAGCTATCGTTTCGTCGTTCATGACATAGCCGTCCTGATTGATCAGACCATCCTGTCCATGCGATGTGAAGGGATCCAGGGCAACGTCGGTAATAATGCCCAGTTCAGGAACCGCCTCTTTTAAAGCTCTTACACTACGCTGAGCCAGGCCGTCAGGATTATAGGCCTCGGCGGCATCATCGGATTTTTTATCGGCGGGCGTTACCGGAAACAGCGCAATGGCGGGAATGCCCAGCTCATAAAGCCCGCGCGCCTCTTCCAGCAGCAAGTCCAGGGACAGCCGCTCGATGCCCGGCATGGAGGCGACGGCTTCTTTCCGGTTCGAGCCTTCCGTGACGAACATCGGGTAAATCAGGTCGTCAACGGATAAACGATTCTCGCGCATCAAGCGGCGGGAAAAATCGTTATAACGCATTCTTCTCATGCGTGTGCGGGGAAAATTGATGTTATTATATGTCATCTTATCCATAGTCATGGGTTTGGAAATTATCAGAGCATCCGGCCCCGGTCTCGCGGGTTCGTTGAGGACACTTTACGGGCGATTTGACGGGGATTTATTTTATCAGGGAATGTGGATCACTGATATTCGAAATATGGAAAGTGTTCGCTGGTTTCAATTTTAGAGGGGTTTTATGAAGGCTAAACAATATACGGTATTTATCTTTTTTGCGGTAATGCTCGGTTTGATGCCGATGACGAAAGGCATGGCGGCCGAGCTTTTGCCTCCACAACAAGCGATTGAAGAAGCGTCGACAAAATTACAGGCAAAACTGCAGGATGAATCGTTCATTCAGGACTTTGTTCAGGTTGCGGGATTTGTTAACGAAGTCATTTTGCCACATACCGATTTCGACAGAATTTCCGCATTAGTGCTGGGACAGAACTGGAAAGCGGCGACTAACGAAGAACGGCAACGTTTTAAACAAGAGTTCCAAACGCTGTTGGTAAGAACTTATTCCAGAGCCTTTGTCGAGTTTCGCGACTGGTCGGTGCGGTTTTTGCCGCTGGACATGGAGCCCGGAGCAACAAAAGTCATCGTCAAAACAGAAGTGTTACAGCCCGGCATACAGCCAGTCGCGGTAAATTACCGCATGGTGCTGAGCAAAGGCCAATGGAAAGCCTACGACATCATGATTGAGGGCGTCAGTCTCGTGACCAACTACCGCACGACCTTCAGCAATGAAGTCAAAACCAAAGGGTCTTTAAACGCCGTAATTGACGGTCTGGCCAAACGCAATGCCGAAGCGCTTGCATCAGGCAAAACCGCTACCCACTCCTGATTGCTTGCCTTGTGTTTTAGTTGATTGCCACGAAGCATGCAGACTTCGTGGCAATACTCAAATAGCCCTGACTGACCCTACACCTTCCCGTTTTTTCTCAGATCATGCTGTGTTCGGATACCAACAGCGCCTCTTTCTTTACCTGAATGATTGATTATCAACCATTAATTACCACACTGCTCGATGCCAGGGCCGATGCCTGGACCCAACTTCTACCGCAACAGCTGGCACGCGCGTTCGAACCGGCCAAGCACGGTACATTGTTCCAATGGCAGGCGCTGATCGAGCAACTGCCGGAAGCAAGATGCGGCGACTCGGTGCTCGATGCCGATGCCGTGCGGATAGGACGGCCCGAGGATCTGGGCGACGAGGCCCGAAAACAGCTGGAAGCCCAGCTCAAGATCCTGCATCCATGGCGTAAGGGCCCTTATGACTTGTTCGGCATTCACATCGACACCGAATGGCGCTCGGACTGGAAATGGGAGCGCCTGAAAAACCACATCTCGCCGTTGGCCAATCGCCTGGTGCTGGATGTCGGCTGCGGCAATGGCTATCACTGCTGGCGCATGCTCGGGGCCGGCGCGCGCATGGTGGTCGGCATCGATCCATTGCTGCTTAACGTCATGCAATTCCAGGCAATCCGGAAACTGCATGGCGAAGCCCCCGTTTACGTATTGCCGATCGGCATGGAAGAAGTGCCTTATGGTTTGAAGCTGTTCGATACGGTATTTTCCATGGGCGTGCTGTATCACCGTCGTTCGCCTGTCGATCATCTGCTCGAATTGAAGGAAAGCCTGCGACCGGGCGGTGAACTGGTGCTGGAAACGCTGGTCATAGACGGCGGGCCGGGGCAGGTGCTGGTGCCCGAAGGCCGTTATGCCTGCATGCGCAATGTCTGGTTTCTGCCGACCTGCGATACGTTGACCGGCTGGATGAAGCGTTGCGGTTTCACCAATATCCGCGTCGTCGATGTGACTGTGACCAGTACGGAAGAACAGCGCACGACGGAATGGATGACCTTTCATTCGCTCAAGGATTTTCTCGATCCCGACGATCCAACCCTGACCCGAGAAGGCCTGCCCGCTCCCAAGCGCGCCATTATTATTGCGAATCCGGCTTAAGTCCCCTGTTTAACATTATTAGAGATTGAAATGACTGCCTCAAAGACTGCCCCCCATATTGGTTTTATTAGTTTGGGCTGCCCGAAAGCCCTGGTCGACAGTGAAAGAATTCTAACTAAGCTGCGCGCCGAAGGTTATACCATTTCGCCGACTTATCAGGACGCCGATCTGGTGGTCGTCAATACCTGCGGCTTTATCGATGCCGCCGTCGAGGAATCGCTGGACAGCATCGGCGAAGCGCTGACCCATAACGGCAAAGTCATCGTAACCGGCTGTCTGGGCGCCCGGGAAGCCGAAATCCGTGCTCGCCACCCGCAGGTGTTGAAAGTGACCGGCGCGCATGCGCTGGAAGAAGTCGTGGAATCGGTGCACGAGCATCTGCCTCCGCCGCACGATCCATTCACCAGCCTGGTGCCGCCGCAAGGCATCAAGCTGACGCCGCGCCATTATGCCTACCTGAAAATCTCCGAAGGCTGCAACCACCGCTGCACGTTCTGCATCATTCCGTCCATGCGCGGCGACCTGGTCAGCCGGCCGGTCGACGATGTGCTCTACGAGGCCGAGCGCCTGGCCAATGCCGGTGTCAAGGAACTGCTGGTCGTATCGCAGGATACCAGCGCCTATGGCCTGGACTTGAAGTACCAAAGCCGCGACTGGAAAGGCCGGTCCGTGAAGACGCGGTTTTATGATCTGGCCGAAGCGCTGGGCGATCTGGGCATCTGGGTGCGCATGCATTATGTTTATCCCTATCCGCATGTCGATGACGTGATTCCGCTCATGGCCGAAGGCAAAATCCTGCCTTACCTGGACATACCGTTCCAGCATGCCAACAGCCGCATACTAAAACTGATGAAGCGCCCGGCGGCCAGCGAAAACAATCTGGACAGAATTCGGGCATGGCGCGAAATCTGCCCCGATATC
Source organism: Methylobacter marinus A45 (assembly GCF_000383855.1). GTDB lineage: Bacteria > Pseudomonadota > Gammaproteobacteria > Methylococcales > Methylomonadaceae > Methylobacter > Methylobacter marinus. Next base: position 1,242,811 of record NZ_KB912877.1, on the reverse strand, counting down.
ACCTTGCGCAGCACGTTTATCGTCGGCTTTCCGGGCGAGACCGAGCAGGAGTTCGAGGAACTGCTCGACTTCATGACCGAAGCGCAAATGGACCGGGTCGGCTGCTTCGCCTACTCGCCGGTCAAAGGCGCGGCCGCCAACGACTTGCCCGATCAGGTGCCGGAACAAGTCAAGCAGGAGCGTTTGGCGCGCTTCATGGCGCATCAGGCCGAAATCAGCGCCGCGCGCCTGCAGCAGCGTGTCGGTCGCGTTGAAACGGTGCTGATCGATGAAGTCGTCGAGGAAGGCGCCGTGGCCCGAAGCAAGGCCGATGCGCCGGAAATCGACGGCCAGGTGTTCATCGACGGCGCGACGCATCTGAAAGTCGGCGATCTTGTTGAAGTCGAGCTGGAAGAAGCCGATGAATACGATATGTGGGGACACCTGGTTTAACGCCCCGCACATCAATTTTAAAGCGTCAAACCACGAAGAACACGAAGTTTTAATCTGGCTTTCTTCGTGAACTTCGTGTCCTTCGTGGTGAATTAATCCGTTTGTACTTTATTTCCTATCAGCAAACCATTTCTGGGCAAAGAAGCCGGCATAAATTGAAGCCACCATGACCAGCGCCTCCAGTGTGCCCAATCCCAAACCGGCCACGGCGGGGCCCGGGCAGTAACCGGTCATGCCCCAGCCTATGCCGAACAGGCCGGCCCCCAGCAATAACGGTTTATCGATCTCCCGGCGTCTGGAAACATGAAAACCGTCGTCCAGTAAGGGCCCAGGGCGCTTCAGCACCCATCTGAAAGATACAAATGTCACCGCCAGAGCGCCGATCATGACAAAAGCAAGGCTGGGGTCCCAGTTGCCGGCGATATCGAGAAAGCCCAGCACTTTATCGGGATTGACCATTTGCGACAGCGACAACCCCAGGCCAAACAGAATGCCGCTGAGGAGCGCTAACAGGATTCTTTTCATACGGTCAGCTCCAGGGCATGGCGGATGAGGTAAACAGTGACAATGCCGCCGGCCATGAACGTCAATGTCGCCAGCAGCGAGCGCGGCGATAAATTGGCAAGGCCGCAGATACCGTGGCCGCTAGTGCAGCCGTTGCTCATGCGGGTGCCGAAGCCGACCAGAAAACCGCCTGCCGCCAGCAGGCCTAAAGGATAACCCTGCCGCATCGTAAAGAAACCTGGGGCAATCAGATTAAACAGAAAAGCGCCGATGACAAGGCCTGCCAGAAAGGCGAGGCGCCAGATCGTTTCGCTTCTCGGCGAATTGAATACACCGTTCATGATGCCGCTGATGCCGGCCATGCGGCCATTGAACAGCAGCAGCAGTGTTGCGCTGATACCGATCAGCGCGCCGCCTGTTAACGCAGAAACAGGGGAGAAATTTTCCACAGAACAAACTCCAGCATAATAATGAATTGGGAATATTCTACTATTATTCATCCCGTACTGCTGAATCAGGTGGAAAGTGAATGGCGCTTTTTGCTTTTACGCCGATTTAGAATGTGGCGCAGTCGGTTTTAAGCGGTGTAGGTGCGAATTTATTCGCACTGTACGCTATGTTGTTCCGGGTCGAATACCCCGGCACAAGTAAATTCGCCCCTATAACTGCGAAACATCAGTCAGGCATGATCTGCAAGAAGGCGAGTTCGGCGGGCTCAAAGGCAGATTACAGGCAGAGCGGTCAGCGCGCCTAACCCGCCCCAAGGCGCTGAATCCATGCGGCGCTGGTTTTGATGACTTCGTCCATGACTGCTTGTTCACTGCGGTTAAGCCGCTTCAGTACCTTAAAGGAATGGTCGCCGCCTTCGATAATGTGCAGGTCGGCCTTAACGGGCAGTGCCTTTAACACCGTCTGCAGTTGGTCGAGTTGGCATAAGGTATCGCGCGTGCCTTGAAAAAAAAGTAGCGGCGCCGAAATAGACGATAAATGCCCGGCCCGCAATTTATCGGCCTTGCCGGCCGCATGCAGCGGATAGCCGAACAGAATTACGCCGCCGAATCCCGGCCGTTGCGCCGCTATCATCGATGCATAACGCCCACCCATGCTTTTACCGGACAGTACCAGTTTGTCCGGCGCGAGCCGGGTTCGCTCCAGAACTGCATCGATGACAGCCTGCCACGTTGCTTCCAGAACGGCTGGTCGGTCGGGCGCCTTACGGCCTTGTTCCATATAGGGAAAGTTGAATTTGACAGTCAGAATATCAGCTTCGGCAATGCCTTCATGCAGGGTACTGATAAACCCGGAATGCATGTCGTTGCCGGCGCCATGCGCAATAATCAGCGCGTGCTGATATTGCTCGGGTATCAGCCATACGGAGCTGATTTCAGTGTTGTTGTTGACCTTAATTAAATGATTTTCCGGTTTCATAGAGAATTAAGCTTGACGGATCAGGGAAATGTTATAGAATACGCGCTCTGAAAACGGAGCGGTAGTTCAGTTGGTTAGAATACCGGCCTGTCACGCCGGGGGTCGCGGGTTCGAGCCCCGTCCGCTCCGCCATCGCATACAAGTGACACTAAAGCCCTGAACAGGGCTTTTTTTATGCCCGGCGTTCCGGCATTCAAGCCGGATTATCGCTGTCGATAAAAAAACAGTCCACATCGAATTGTCCGCGCGTTTTTTCCATCAGGGCCTGTATGCCGAATTGCTCGGTGGCATGGTGTCCGCCGGCAAACATATGGATGCCGTTTTCCTGGCTTTCATGCCAGTCATGCTCACTGATTTCACCGGTTACATAGGCATCCAGCCCTTCCTTTGCCGCCAGTTGCCAGTCGCTGTTGGCGCCGCCCGTGATAATGCCGACCGACCGGATCGGGGCCTCGTTATCCGGCGTCGCCATAATAACCGCATGTCCCAGCACGTCGGCGAGCTTTGCCTGTAATTGCGGCGCGGTCAGAGGCGATGCCAGCAGTCCTTTGACGCCCGTCGCCGACCCCTTGTAATCGCCGAAAGGCTGTTGCTGTCCGCAGCCGATCAGCCGGCCCAAGGTCGCGGCATTGCCGATCTCGGCATGGCCGTCCAGCGGCAGGTGATAACCGAACAGGCTGATGTTGTGCCTGGCCAGCGGCAAGACGCGCCGGGCAAAGGCGCCGGTCAAGGGCCGGGCACCGTGGAAGGTCCAGAATAAACCGTGATGCACGACCAGGGCGTCGGCCCGGTTGTCGACGGCCTGCCTGATCGAATCGCGTGTCGCGGAAACGGCAAAGGCGATGCGCTCGATTTCCGAGGCCCCCTCGATTTGCAGGCCGTTCGGGCAATAGTCGGCGTAGCTTTGCGGATTCAGCAGGCTGTCGAAAAAATCATTGAGTTGTTGTTGGGTAATCATGGAGATTAAGGCCTGTAGTGTCGCCAGATCGTTTTAAAGGTTTCGGTCAATGTCTGATCGTCGGCCGCGATGCGCACGGACAGCTCCTGCTCCGAGAACCAGGCGCCGGTTTCGATTTCATCGGGCGCCAGCGTAAAAGGGCCATTGTGCCGGCAGCGGTAAACCTGGATGAATTCCATGCCGATAGCGGCCGTGGCCGGCAGCTTGAACAAAGGTTCAAGTTCGTCGTCTGCCTTGATGCCCAGTTCTTCCTCGATTTCACGGAGCGCGCAACGGTCATAGTCTTCGCCGGCATCGACATGGCCTGCCGCCGAGGTATCCCACAGTCCGGCATTGAGATCTTTCAATAGCGATCTTTTCTGCAGAAACAGCCGGCCTTGATCGTTGAAGACCAGGATGTGCACGGCGCGATGACGCAGGGCCTGGGCATGGACGTGATGGCGCGGCAGCATATCTATCACGCGGTCATTCTCATCGACGACCGGGAGCAATTCATTGTACATAATAGAGGATAACAGTAAAAAACAAGCCATGGATTTTAGACTGTTATCGCAGACGCGCAAGCACGCCTTGAGGAAATTGCCCGCCTTTTCAGGCGGGCAGAGCAGTGCTTACCGAGCCTTTCCGGCTTCAGTGGCGGCCGGCACTTCAATCAGCCGCCCTGACTTGCAGTCATAGATGTAACCGTACACAGGAATGTCGGAAGGTACCAGCGGATGCGACTTAATGCGCGTCACGTCTTCAAGCACGCTTTGTTCCTGGTTCTTGATGGTCAACCAGTCGATATACTTGCCTTCGGCGGAGCCGGGACCTTCGCAGCAATCGTGCCAGCCGTTTTCATCGATGGAGGCGGTTTTCAGGCTGCTGTTCAGCAAATCGCGCATGATATCGTCGGTAAATGTCTCCATGCCGCAATCACTGTGATGAATGACAAACCATTCGCGCGTGCCGAGCAGTTTGTAGGAAATGACCAGCGAACGGATCGCATCGTCGCTGGCGCGGCCGCCGGCATTGCGGATGACATGCGCGTCGCCTTCGGCCAGGCCGGCATATTTGGCCGGGTCCAGGCGCGCATCCATGCAGGTCAGAATCGCGAAATGGCGGCCGGGCGGCATCGGCAGATCGCCTTTGTCGCCAAAATTGTTTACATACTCTCTGTTCGCTGACAGAACTTCGTTCAGGATTTTGCTCATGAATACCTCTCTTTATTATTATTCGGCCATAAAAAAGCCGCGATTATTATTCGGCCATAAAAAAGCCGCGGAGCCTTATCATATTACATGTATAAGACTCCGCGGCCCTAAAACTATCTCCGGTTGAAAGTCTAGACTAATAAACCAGGGTTTTAAATAGGGCTATAAATTTATACAATATAAACTCATGGTTTATAAAGTGCCGGCTTATGGGTAAATTAAACAATATTCAAGTCTTCTGCCGTATTGTCGAATTGGGCACATTCGCCGCGGTCGCGCGCGAAATGAATCTCTCGGCCATGATGATCAGCAAGTACATGGCCCAACTGGAGGAGTCGCTGGGCGTGGCTTTGCTGAACCGGACCACGCGTCGGCTGAGTCTGACGGAAGCCGGCGAAATCTATTATCACCGCGGCAAGCAATTGCTCGATGATTTCCTGGAACTGGACGATTACACCGCGCAGCTGGGCCGGCATGTAAAAGGCATGTTGAAGATCAGCGCGCCGATTGATTTCGGCGGCATATACATGGTGCCCGCCATTGACGCCTATCAGCGCGAGCACCCGGATGTCAGGATTTTGATGACCCTGCATAACAGCCGCGTCAATCTAAGCGAAGGCAGTTTCGACTTGTCTATTTTAGTGACCAACAACCTGGACCTGGGCATCGTGGCCCGCAAAATAGCCGAAACGCGCCTGTGCACCTATGCGTCGCCGGCCTATTTGGCCAAGTACGGCGAGCCCGAACAGATCGATGCCTTATATTCACACCGCTGTTTGCATTATATCGATACGCCGCACAAGGATTATTGGCTGTTTAAAGTAGGGGAGGAAGAGACTAAAATTAAAACCAACTGGCATTTCGCCTCCAATAATGGCAGAGCCTTATGCCAGGCCGCGGCCTTGGGCATGGGCATTACCCAGGCGCCGGAAATATCGGTTGCGAATTATCTGGCCCAGGGCCAGTTGGTGGAAATTCTGCAGTCGTATCGCATTCCCGCTCTGGCCGTATACGCCACGTATCTGCAAAGGCGTTTTTTGCCGGCCAAGCTCACGACGTTTGTCGAGTTTTTGATTAAATACTTTGCTGAAAATAACGACCCGAGCGAAGACAAGCTGAATACAAGGGAAAAGACCTCAACTTAAATTTATGGAATGATTAGCATGGCAAGACGAAGCGAACACAGTCTGGAAGAAATCAAGGAAATGGTCCTGAAGGCCGCCGAAAACATAGTCATCGAGGAAGGCTATTCCGCATTGACCGTACGCAAAATCGCGCTGGAGATCGGTTATACGGTCGGCAGTATTTACATGGTATTCGACAACATGGCCGATCTGGGGCTGCATATCAAAGGCCGCACGCTGGACGATATCGCCGTGCATCTGGACGACGCCGACGACGTTGTGGCGGAACAATGTATCGAAGCGTTGGCCCGGGCTTACCTGTCGTATGCCAACCGCAACTTTAACCGCTGGCGCATGATTTTCGAGCACCGCCTGCCGGAGCAGGCAGAGGTTCCGGACTGGTACCAGGCGAAAATCGATCAGGTTTTCAGGAAAATGGAAACGCAGTTCGCCCGGCTGGCCCCGCAATGCGATGAAGCGCAAAGAAAACGCGCGGCCCGGGCGTTATGGGGCGGTATTCACGGCATCTGCGAACTGTCCCTGACCGGTAAGCTGGATCTGGTCGGCGTTCACAATGTGGAAGAGAGTGTGGTGTTGCTGGTCAGGAATTTTATCCGCGGCTGGGTGGCGGAAGTGTGTTAGCCGGTCAAACGCCTTGGGATTTGGCTAAAAATGGCTTCCTGAAATGACACGCCTGCATAGGATGTGCCGGCCAAAAGCAGGCGCTCCAGGCGGCGCAGTGAAGCGCATCGCTCGCGAACGATGCGCCGCCTGGCGCCGGCACATCCTATGTTTAAACAGGAAAATTTTTGACGATCAAATCCTTAGCTTATGAACAATAACCAAAAACAACCGCCAGCCGATCAGACTAATCACGCCATAGGCCATGCCGGACGCCGGGAATTGCTGGCCTGGGCGTTGTTCGATTTCGCCAACTCCGGCTATACCACGGTCGTGTTGACGACGATATTCAGCGCTTATTTTGTCGGCGTGGTCGCCGGCAGCATGCCCGGTTCGGCAACGCTGTTGTGGTCGTTGGCTATCGGCGCCGCCAATCTTATCGTCATGGTTGGCGGGCCCGTTATCGGTGCCATAGCCGATTATCGCGCCAGCAAAAAACGCTTTCTGCTGATGTCCTCCCTGGGTTGCGTCATCTCGACGGCCTTGCTGGCGCTGATCGGCCCCGGCGATATCGTCCCGGCCATGCTGCTGGTGACCGTTTCGGCCATCATGTTCGCCATCGGCGAGAACCTGATTGCGGCGTTTTTGCCGGAGATCGTGCCGGCGCGGAACATGGGGCGAATGTCCGGTTACGGCTGGAGTCTGGGCTATTTCGGGGGACTTCTGACATTGGGGATTTGTCTCGCCTACATCACCTGGGCCAAGCGACAGGGCGTGCCGGAAACCGAATCCGTGCCGGTGACCATGCTGATCACGGCCGGCATATTCGCAATGACGGCGACGCCTACCTTTTTATGGCTGCGCGAGCGCGCGGTACCGTCATCGCAAGACCTGCACCTGTCTGTGCTGACGGTCAGCTTCAGGCGCCTGGCGCATACTTTTAAAGAAGCGGCACGTTTTCGCGATCTGTTCCGGTTTTTGATCACGCTGAGCGTGTACCAGTCCGGTGTCAGCACCGTCGTGGTGCTGGCCGCGATTTATGCCCAGGAGGTCATGGGCTTTGATACGCAGGCATTGATTATCCTGATCATGGTGGTGAATGTGACCGCGGCGGTCGGCGCCTTCATCTGCGGGCATCTGCAGGACCGCATAGGTTCGGTGCCGACCCTGGCCATGACGCTGCTGCTGTGGATCGCGGCCGTGTCGGCGGCCTTGCTGGCCGACCAGTCCGCGCATATGTGGATCGTCGGCAATATGATAGGCCTGGCCATGGGGGGGAGCCAGTCGGTCGGCCGGGCACTGGTCAGCAAATTCTCGCCGAGCGAGCGCTGCGGCGAATTTCTGGGCCTGTGGGGCGTCGTGAACCGGCTGTCGGCTATCGTCGGACCTTTGAGTTACGGCCTGATCAATTATTGGAGCGATGGCAACCATCGCCTGTCACTGGTATCGACCCTGCTGTTTTTTATCGCGGGTCTGCTGCTGCTGGCCAGGGTCGATGAGCAGCGCGGCAAGGCCGCCGCCATCGATGCCGGCGTGAGCCCGAACGAATAGCCGTCGCCAGTATACACCGGCCACATGACTAGCCGGCGGGCTGCAACTGCCTGTTTGGCAGGCGCAGCGACACCAAAAAAGTCGAGATGAAAACCACCGCCCCCAATGTCAGCATGGCCAGTACCGGATCGGCATTCCGTGAGGCGGCATAGGTATAGCCGCCGACCGCGGCCAGCATGGTCAGGTTTTGAAAGAAGCCTTGCAGGGCGACGGCGCTGCCGCTGCCGATGCTTTGCTGGCCCAGTTCCTGCAAGGCGGCGTTGACCGGCACGATAAACATGCCGCCCATCATGCCGATGAAAAACAGTACAAAACGGGCCGGCCACAGGCTGTCGGTCAGGCTCAGCCCGAAGATAAACAAAGCCATCAGATAGGCCGGGAATCTGGCGCGGCGCAGATGCTCCAGCGGAATCAACCGGGGCACCAGGGCCGAGCCGGCAATGATGCCGACCGCGAGGAACAAGGTCAGCTCGGCGATTTCAGTCGCATTCCTGGACATTAAAACCAGCGGCGCCCAGGCGACGATAATGACTCTCAGCGTCGCCGCCGCGGCCCAGAACAGCGAGGCGCCGATAATGGCGAAGCGCGAACGCGGGGTCGTGAAAAACTGGCCGATCTGGCGGCCGAATGTCATGATTCTGGAGCCCGTGTCGCTGCGTTGACCGACGCGGGCCGGCAGGGCCAGCGTGACCACGGCGGACGTGACAAACAGTACGATAGTGCCCGCGAGCGCCCAGGTGACGGAATAATCGGCGACCCGGGCGCCGATCACCATGCCCAACAGGATCGCCAGTATCGTGGAGCCCTCGATCCAGCTGTTGGCCTTGACCAGAAATTCATGGCCCGCCAGTTCAGGCAGAATGCCGTATTTTGCCGGGCTGTATATGGCCGCGCCCATGCCGACCACGCAGTAGGCCAGTAAAGGTTCCACCTGCAACAGCAGCAATCCGGCTCCCGCCGCCTTGATCAGGTTGGCGATAATCAGCACCCGGGATTTAGGGTGATGGTCGGCAAAGCCGCCGACCCAGGGCGCCAGCAGCACGAAAGCGACCAGAAACACGCTTTGCAGCGCCGGAACGTACCAGCTGGCCAACTGGGCCGATTGCATGACCATGGCAATGACCGTGAACAAAATGGCATTGTCGGCAAAGGCGGACAGGAACTGCGCAATCAGCAGCGGATAGATTTGCCGGCTCATGACACGTTGCCGGTTGCGGGATCAGGCTTGGCAATCGGCGCGAGCTTTTGGGACGCGAGCGCGGTCGCCGCCGGATAATCGGTTTTGCCGGAGGCCATGACCGGAATCGCGCTGACCACGAGAATTTTCTTCGGCAGGCCGATATGCGATATGCCGTCGGCGACCGCGGTCAGGTCGTGGAGGCTGGCATTTTTTTGCGTCGTGAGCAGGATAATCTGCTCGCCTTTTCTGACGTCGGGCAGGCTGATGGCGGCATGGTCCGCCTCGGGCCAGGCTTTCACGGCCAGTTGCTCGACGGCTGTCAGCGAGATCATTTCGCCGCTGACCTTGGCAAAGCGCTTGCTGCGGCCGCGAATGCTGATAAAACCCTCCTCATCGACATGCACGATATCGCCGGTGTCGTACCAGCCCTTGCCGTAAACCGATTCGGGCGGCACCAGCTTGCCAGGATTGTCGGCCAATAAATAGCCCAGCATGATGTTAGGCCCTTTGACGTGCAACTGGCCCGCCTCATGGATGCCCGGCACCGGTTCCAGCCGGTATTCCATGTCGGGCATGAAACGGCCGACCGTGCCGGCTTTGTAATCCATCGGCGTATTGACCGATGTGACCGGCGCCGTTTCGGTCGCGCCATAGCCTTCCAGGATGCGGATACCGAATTTGTCGGCCCAGGTCTGGCGCGTGCTTTCCTGCAGTTTTTCCGCGCCGGCCACGACATAGCGCATGTTGTAGAAATCATAGGCATGGGCTTTTTTCGCATAAGCCGCTAAAAAGGTATTGGTGCCGAACATGATGGTGGCGCTGATCTCGTAAGCGATTTCGGGGATAATGCTGTAATGCAGCGGCGTCGGATAGAAGAAGGCCTTCATGCCATTCAGGATCGGCAGCAGCGTGCCGACAGTAAAACCGAAGGAGTGAAACATGGGCAGGAAATTGAGCACGACATCCTGCGCGTTAAAGTTGATGCGCGCCTCCAACTGTTTGTGATTGCCCAGAATATTGGCATGGGACAGCACGACGCCTTTGGGCGTGCCTTCGGAACCGGACGTGAACAATACCACGGCCGGGCTGTCCGGACTGTAGCGATTATGGTCGTACCACAAGTTAGCCGTTTTGCTTTGCACCAACGCCTTGAATTTGGCTAACGGGGTGATCCGCTCAGCCAGATCCTCCAGATAGACCAGCCGGACCTGCTTCTCCAACTGCTCGGCTTCATCGCTCAAATGGCCCATCTCAATGAAGCGGCGCGAGGTCAGCACCGTCTTTACCTGTGCCGTTCGGCAGGCCGAAATCATGCCGGCCGAACCGGTGGAGAAATTCAGCATCGCAGGCACGCGGCCATGCAACTGCAAGCCCAAGGTCACGCACAGCGTTTTGGTCGAATTGGGCAGGAAAACGCCGACGTTCTCGCCGGCTTCGGTGATTTTTGCCAGGGCATTGCCGATCGCGATCGTGCGCGTAATCACGGTATCGTACGACAGCGGGATACGATCCAGGTCTTCGGCAACCGGATGTTTGCCGCCGTGTATCTTGCGCGCTTCCAGCAGAGCGGCAAAAATGGTTTGCCGATAATGGCTGGTGGCGAACATCATCTCCGTCATCATATCCGCCAGCACATGGCCGCTGTATTTGCGCCGGGTCTTGCCCCGTAAGTCGTCAGGCGCGGAGATCAGGGTGGGCGGCAGAATCTGAATCGTGATCTTGGGAAACAGGCGCAAACGCACGATATTGCGCAAGCGCGAGAAATGCGTGTATTCGGCGCCTTCAATGCGGACCGGCAGAATGGTCGCGCCGGATTTGTCGGCAACCATGCCGGTGCCGTCATAGATTTTCATCAGCGAGCCGGTCACGGTGATGCGGCCTTCCGGGAAAATAACGGTACGGGTCTCGTGCTGCAGATGATGAATTACATTCTTTAATGATATGGGATGCGTCGGATCCATGGGAAATACGTGCGACAGCCCTAGAAAAGGCCTTAGCCACCAGCGCTGGGAAATATGCGTGTTGATCGCGAAAGTGATGTCGTCCGGCAAGAAAACGCCCAGCAATAGCGGGTCCAGAAAGGACGTGTGGTTGGCTACGATCAGAACGCGGTTTCCGGCTTTTTTATAGTTATTCAGACCCTTAACTTCAACCTTGTAGATTAAAGTCAGCAGCCAATGTAGTATTTTTTTTCAGCATGATATTCCTCCTGGCGTAATCTTAGCAGACATTGAACTATGTCTTGAGAAGTTACTTTAATTCAAAATTAAACGACGTTCAATTAATTATTTTCATGCGCCCGCAGCCATGATTCACGGCCGTTACGTTAAGCTCTTAGACTGCATTCCGGGCGAACGGTTGAATCTGAATTCAGTCGCGGAAGGGCCACAAATCGGGCGGGCCCGTCTGCACTGCCAGGACATTTAATTGGGGAAAACAGTGACAAAACGGCAATTCCTGTCTAAATTCAAAAAACCGATGAGATTGAGCGTTACTCAACGTGGTGGCAGGCCAGACCAATGCCGTTAATGCGACTGCCAGGCAAAAATCGTCACGGCAGCCCGCAGGCCTGTTAACCTGGCGCATTCATGCGCCTGCTAATTTACTGGAGACAAAACATGCAACGAATCACACCGCGGATCAGCCAGACAGTGGCTCTCGTCATGGCCGGATTACTTATTGCCGGCCCGGTACACGCGGACAAGCCGTCATGGGGCGGCGGCAACCAGGGCGGCAAGGAGCGGCAGAAAGACAAACACGAGAGTTTCGAGCGTTCCAGGAATCAGAGGCCGGATCGTAACTGGAGAGCGGGAGACAGCGTAAACAGAAACGGCTATTTCCTCGACCGGCACCGAACCGTCATTCATGATTATTATGTCCAGCAGTATCGCGCCGGGCATTGCCCGCCCGGATTGGTCAAGAAGGGGAACGGCTGCATGCCGCGCGGCCAGGTTAAAAAGTGGCGGATTGGCCGGCCGCTCCCTCGGGATGTGATCTTTCACGATTTGCCGCCGGCGCTGGTCTGGTCGTTGAACCCGGCTCCGGCAGGACACCGGTATGTGCGCGTGGCGGCCGATATTTTATTGATAACGATAGGAACGGGCATGGTCGTGGATGCCATACAGGATCTGGGCAGAATGCAGCGGTAACCGTGGCAATCGGGGCGATTGCCAACAGCCTCCGCTGGCTTGAAATCTACGGTTGTCTGTCAGCGCGGTCAACTTTAACCGGTAAATATTGTCGCAGTAATTGTGTAGGGTTTGGCGGTAAGAAATTTCCTGTTTAAACGATAGGATGTGCCGCCTGGCGCGCCTGCTTTGGGGTCGGCACACCCTACGCAGGCGTGTCATTTCAGGAAGTCATTTTCAGCCAAATCCTTGAGTCACAATTGTTTACCTGCCAGAGATGCCGATGAAGCCGACCGACAAAACCCTGATGGAGCAAATGTGCATTACCGAACTGGACATCGAGCGCCGCAAGGCATTGCTGTCATTCACCGAGGCCGATGCCGGATGGCTGGTTAAGTGCAGGCCGGTCATCGAGATGCAAGTAGATGCCCTGATTGACGAATTTTACCAAATTCAGATCGGCATACCTGAACTCGCGCTGTTGATCGATAATGCCGATATTCTGAATCATCTGCGCGAAGTGCAGCGCAGCTATATTCTCGATTTGTTCGGCGGCCTCTACGGCATTGACTATATCAACAACCGCCTGCGCATCGGGCTGATTCATAAACGCATGGGGATCGCGCCCAAGTTCTATCTTACCACTACGCATTCGCTCAAAACGCTTTTGAGCCGGCCGATTAATGAAGCGTTTCCGGAAGACAGGGCCCGCCAGGCGATTCTATCGGCGCTCGATAAATTATTGCTATTCGATATCACACTCGTGTTTGAGACTTATATCCACAGCCTGGTCTGGGAAGTCGAGATTGAAAGGAAAAAATCCGAGAATTACGCGCGAACGCTGGAAGTCAAGGTCAGGGAGCGGACGCAACAACTGGAGGAACTGGCGCGCCGGGACCCGCTGACGGGGCTGCTGAATACGCGTTTTCTATCCGAAATGCTTGATTACACCATTAAATGCGCGCAGCGCCGCTCCGAGCCGGTGTCGTTTGTCTACTTCGATATCGACGACTTTAAAAAAATCAATGACATCGAGGGCCATCAACGCGGCGATGAAGTGTTATGCATGATAGGCGATGTCATAAAACACATATCACGCGCCGAAGACAGCTGCTTCCGCTACGGCGGCGATGAATTCTGCATCATTCTGCCCAATTGCCGCGAGGAGCAGGCCAGGGATATCTATGTCCACCGCTTCAACGAGGTTCTCGGGGAATTCCGGCAGGATATCTCGTTAAGCATCGGCATATACCAGACAGGCCCCGGTCGCTATGACGACCCCGATGCCGTCATCCGTTTCGCCGACCGGAGAATGTACGAAGCCAAAAGGGCGTCAAAAGCGGCACAGCAGCCATCGGATGCCTGAGAGTCAGGCACGGGCAACTGCCGCAATGCCCATTTTACCGGCTGACTTTCGGCATTCGTTATAAAAGACTGAGCCTGAACAAGAAAATATTGATCGACGGAGCTATAATGCAAAGATTTGAAAAACCTAATCCTTGCCGGGCAGAGTCGTCAGCGCATGAAAATACTCAGTATCCACTTTAAAAATATCAAATCCTTAGAAGGCGAGAACCGCATCGACTTTGACCAGGCGCCATTTGATACCGGTGTTTTCGCCATTACCGGGCCTAACGGCTCGGGCAAGTCCGCCATTCTCGACGCCATTACCCTGGCTTTATACGGCGAGACCTTCCGGTTTGAGCGTCCGGCCCGGCATGTCATGACCAAACACACGGCCGAGTGTTTCGCGGTGATTGAATTTTCCATCGGCGCTGAAAGATACCGCTCCGGCTGGCAGGTGGCGCGCGAAGGCGGCCGCCCCGAGGCGGAACCGTTGCCGCCGGTCATGACCTTGACCCGCCTCGGGGACACAGAGGAACTGCTGGCCGATACGCCCCATTCGGTCTGCGCGCTGATCACCGAAATCACCGGCATGAATTTCCGCAATTTCACGCGTTCCATCCTGCTGGCGCAGGGCGATTTCGCGGCCTTCCTGAATGCCCTCGATACCGAGCGCATGGATATCCTGGAAAAAATCATCAGCAGTGATATCTACACCGATTATAGAAAGGAAATTCTTGAAAAAGCCGAGAACGCGCAAAAAAGCCTGGATCAGTTAAGGCAGGATCTGGCGGCCCTGCCGCTCATGGAAGCCGAAAAGCTGGAAGCGTACGAGCATGATTTAAGCGATTTTAACGAGCAATACGCCGAATTGCGCGACCAGCACGGCCAGTTGAAACAACAGCAGGCTGCGCTGAAGAGAATAACGGCGCTGAACAGTGACATCGCCGTACAGGAAAAACAACTGCGGGACGCCAAAAAACAGGCGGAGAGCCAGCAGGAAAACTTGGCCAAGCTCGCCGTCGCCCAGGATGCGCTGCTGTTTAAAGACGATGTGGCGTCGATTGGCGGTAAAGCGCACGACATTCAGCAGGACAAAGCCGCGTTGGCCGCCTATCGCAACGAGCTGAAACAGTTGGAAACCCTGCTTGCCGATCCGAATATCGACAAAAACGTCCCGCCCGATCAGGGCAAAAAATCCGCCGCCGAACAGAAGGAAGCCATAGACAGCACCAAGGCGCAGATTGATCTGCTGAATGTCGACAAGCAGTCGGAGATGGCTTTGCTGCGGACATTAGGCGCGCAGATCGAGGAAAAGAAGACGGTGCTGGGGAACGTATCGGTCTGGCTGGACGAGCATGCCGCCGACCAATCGCTGCTGACCGATTTTCCCGAAACCGGCCGTTTGAAAAAACTCAGGACGGAACTGGCCGAGCTCAGGGAAAAACAGAAATCCTTCGCCAAATGGTCGAAGAATACGACCACCTCGCTGAAAAACAGCAAGTCCGCGACCGACCGGGAAATCAAGAAACTCGCCGATCTGAAAGCCAAGCTCGAAGATGAAGAGCAGGAACTGATAACGCTGGCGGAGGGCCATAACCCCGAGCAAATTGAAGAGCTGCGCCAGGAACAACAAGAGCGTGTTGCCGACTTTCAGGAATTAAACAGCCTGGCCCGGGCGTATCTGAAACTGGCCGATGCCGGATTCGATTTTTTCAGCAACCTCTTCGGCAGAGAGGCGCCGGTATATGATCTCGAGGCATTGACCCGCGATCTGGAAAAGACCCGGCAGGAACTGAGCCGCGAGGAAAATATCGTCCGGGCGCTGGAAGAGTCGGTTGTCCGGGAAGCCCTGCTGAAAAGAATGGAAGCGGAACGGCACCATCTGGTGGAAGGCAAGCCCTGTCCGTTATGCGGTTCCCTGACGCACCCTTATGTCAAACGTCCGCCGGCCGTGTCCAATTCCCAACAGGCCCTGGCCGACCAGCGGGCCAAAGTCCAGGCGCTGGCGGCAACGGCCGATAAACTGACGCAGCAAATCGCCGTCGCGCAAAAACAAGAGGAAAAAAACCGGGCAACCGAGACGCAGTTGGCGCAGATCAAGTCGCAATGGCAGATGCTGAGCAACCGGCTCAATATCGCCAGCCGCGAGCTGAGCATCGATAATACCAAACTGATGAAACAGCTGCTGAGCGCCGAAACCGACGAATTGAAAAATATCGTCACGCTGGCGGCCCGATACAAGAGCAAGCAGGACAGCATTGAAAAATTAAAAGCCCTGCTGGTCAGGACCGAAGACGCCATAGAGCAACTGAAAGCCAATACGGAAAGACTGGATGCCGAGTGGCAGGGGCGTCCCCAGGATCAGATCGATACGGAAGCGGATCTGGCCAGGTGTCAGCAGGAAGAAAAACAGCTGACCGACAAGCTCATTGAACAGCTGGCCGCGCTCGGCGAAAAACTGCCGGCCATCGGTAAGGAAGATCTATTGTTCGACCGGCTCAACAGCCGGCGCCAGGAATACCAGGGCTATGCGTTCCGCCGCAAGACACTGGTCGAGGAACTGGACGCGCTGAGCCAGAAAGAGGCCGCGGCCCGGGCCAAGATCCAGGAAGACAGTGACAAGCTTGAGGTCTACAGCCGCCGGCTGCGGCAGGAAGAAGCCGTCGGCCTGCATCTGGCCCTGATCGAGAAACAGAAGCTGATCGCCGACAAGGAGCAATCGATCGCGCAACAGGAAGCCGAACTTGCCGGCCTGCGGCAGGCGCTGCAGCAGAAATTGCAAGGCACGCAGTTTGAGAGCCTGCAGGCGCTTGAGGCCATGCTGGAGCTGATCGATCGCCAGCCGGAACTGGAAGGGCAATTGACCGCGCTGGAGACGGACATTGAAACCATGACGGCACAGCTGGAGCAGAATAATGCCCTGTTGCAGGCCGAGCTCGCTCAAGCAGACACGACCTTGAGCAAGGAAGAAGTAGAGGTTCAGTTAAGAAGCCTGGCCGAAAAAATAGACATCGCGCGGCAGGAAGTCCAGCGCCTGGAAAGAATCCTGAAGGAACAGGCGCAGCGTAAGCAACAGCATGATGCGGTCCTGGCCCGGCTCCATGACCAGGAAGCCATCACCGCCCAATGCCTGGCGGAAGCGCAGCAGATTACGGCGGAAAGCGGCATGGAATTCCGTCGCCGCGTGCAGCGGCAGGTTGCGGACCGGTTACTGGCCCAGACCAACGAAATACTCGAGAAAATCAGCGGCCGGTATTACATCCGGCGAAAACCCAGTGAGCAGGGGCTGGCGCTGGAGATCGAGGATACCTATCAGGCCAACGTCCGCCGTCTGCCCCGGACCTTATCCGGCGGCGAAAGCTTTATCGTGAGCTTGGCCCTGGCATTGGGGCTTTCGGAGCTGGCCAACAACGGCAAGGCCGTGGACTCGCTGTTTCTGGATGAAGGCTTCGGCAACCTGGATGCGGAAAACCTGTATACCGTCATCAGCACCCTGGAAAGCCTGCATACGCACGGGAAAATCGTCGGCGTTATCTCCCATGTCGAAAGCGTGCAGAAACGCTTCAAGACGCAGCTGCAGGTGGTCAAAAAGCCGAACGGCATGGGCGAACTGCGGAAAGCGTCTTGATACAGCCCGCTGGCAGCGAAAGGCATAGAGATCGATTAAAAAATGCGGCTAACGCAGCGGTAATTTGAACCGGCTTAATGTAGGTGCGAATTCATTCGCACGGGCACTGATAAGGTGACTGCGAATGCCCTCTGGAGCAAAAGTGAATTCGCACCCGCATCGGAAACCCATCCGCACATGTGATGAAGTTTTGCATGCGCGTTGCTAAAAGCCGTTCTCCCTACAAGGTTGCATCAATCCCCATCGAGTAAATTCCCCAGTCCCCCTAGAATGGAGCCTTCGCCTTGTTGTCTGCCGCCACCTTGCGGCGCCGATGTCATCATCCTGCCTGCCAGGCGCGAGAACGGCAGACTTTGCAGCCAAACGGTGCCAGGGCCGGTTAACTTGGCAAAAAACAAGCCTTCGCCGCCAAACAGCATGGTTTTAATGCCGCCGGCCTGTTGAATGTCAAAATCAACGCTGCCGGTCATCGCCGCCAGACACCCGGTATCGACATGCAGCGTTTCACCGACGGCCAGTTCTATTTTTTGCAGGCAACCGCCGGCATGAACAAACACCCAGCCATTGCCTTCCAGTTTTTGCATGATAAAACCTTCACCGCCAAACAGGCCGGTCAAAATACGGCGCTGGAAATGAATGCCGATCTGCACGCCTTTGGCGGCCGCCAAAAAGCTGTCTTTCTGGCAAATCAGTTTTTGGCCATAGTCGTTCAAATTCAAGGCGAGAATAGTGCCTGGAAAAGGTGCCGCGAACGCCACTTTACCTTTACCATGGGCGTTTTGCGTGAACACGGTAACAAACAGGCTTTCGTTTGTCAGCAAGCGCTTACCCGCGCCCAGCAATAGCCCCATGATACCGGATTGCTGATTGGCCGAACCGTCCCCGAAAATGGTTTCCATTTTTACTCCCGGGCTTTTGTACATCATCGCGCCCGCCTCGGCGACCGCGCTCTCTTGCGGGTCCAGTTCGATTTCCACAAACTGCATTTCATGACCGTAGATTTTATAATCGATACCGTCAGTGACCGCTTGCTGGCCAAACCCGCCGGAAGACTGGACATCCGGTTGCGTACCAGCCGCATTGACCGGCTGAACGCCGGCAGGCAATGCCGTCGGCTTGGGCGACATCATATGCGCAGGCGGCGGCGGAAAAGGCGTGACGCCGTCTTTCTTCATCGGCCTGATTTCAGTTGCCTCGAAAATGGGAATCCAGTCGGGAAAACGCGGGCACCAGCAATAAGCACCCTGGTGTTCGCGGGCGAAAACCTTTGCATAATCCAATGTATAGGGGCCGCTGACTGTATTATTAAAAGAAAAAAACCATTCATTCATCGTGTGAGCCTAGCTTAAATTATGGAATGTAGAAACAGTCTATGAGTATAGACCAATCGAGTTTTTGATACAGCTGACAGGGCATTCCGGTTCAGGCAGGGCGCCGGCAAGGGGTGAAGCGGCGAGCCGCCGTGCCCGCGTTTGCTCCTTGGACGAATTGACGGCGAACATCCGCTATTTTTTAAGGTTCTGAAGTTACGCATGTGTGATTTTTTATCCCGTTTGCCGTGCCGGGCAGCACCGCTTTCGGCTAGCGACGCTATATTAAGCCGATCTCAATACTACCAAGGATTGGGTCGTCAATCATTTCCCTGTTTAAACATAGGATGAGCCGACGTCAGGAGGCGCATCGTCCGCGAGCGATGCGCGCCATTGCGCCGCCTGGAGCGCTTGCTTTGGGTCGGCACATCCTGTGCAGGATTGTCATTTCAGGAAGCCATTTTTAGCCAAATCCTAAATGCATAAAGTCAGTTCCGATGGGTGCGAATTCACTTGTGACCCAGAGGGTATTCGCAGTCACCTTATCAGTACCCGTGCGAACACCCTGAAGGGCACAAGTGAATTCGCACCTACATTGGCAAGCCGATTCAAATCACCGTCGCGCTGGCGACATTTTAATTATGATGATCCAAATTCAACCTATCGCGTAACATGTGCCAAGGGGATACAGCGCCTAAGGCTTGACCGCAACGCCCCACGGATAACGCCCGACGCCCACGGACTTGGTGACCTTATGGGCTTCCAGATCGATCAGGGAAATGTCATTGCTGACGCCGTTGGTCGTATAAAGGCGTTTCTGGTCCGGCGAGAACGCCAGGTTCCAGACCCGCTGACCCACCAGTAAATATTTCTCCGGTTCAAGAGTCTGGGCATTGATCACGGCAACCCGGTTGGCCGGTCCCATGGCCACATAGGCCCACTGCCGCTCGTTGTCGATCAGCACGCCGACCGGCTGGATCTTGTCATCCGTGACGCCGGACACGGCCAGCTTGATCTGCTTGATGATTTGGCGCGTCGCCACATCGATAACCGTCACCGTGCCGGCCATTTCCGATGTCACCCAGAGTTGCTGGCTGTCGGCGGTAAAGCTTAGCGCGCGGGGGCGGGGATCAACCAGCGTGTTATCGACGACGGTAAGGCTGTTGCGGTCAATCCAGTGCACCATGTTGGTGGCTTCCGACGCGTTGGCCACCCATTTGCCGTCTGGGCTGACGGTAATGCCTTCCGGTTCGACGCCGACCGGAACCGTCTTGATGGCCTTGCGTTGATCAATGTCGATGGCCGTCACCAGGCTGTCATCTTCGTTGGAGACATAGGCGAACCGGCCGTCGGGATCCAGCGCGAACGTTTCCGGATCCTCGCCGGAAGGCAGTTGGCCTTCCTCGGCAAAGGTGTCGCTGTTAATGATGCGGATGGTATTGTCATCGCTGGTGGCGATGTAAAGGTGCCGGTAATCCTTGCTGATGGCGATGCCGCGCGGACGCTGGCCGACGTCAACGGTTTTCAGCAACTTGCCTGCGATCGGATCGACAACGGCAAGGGCGTTGTCTTTCTCCAGCGTCACAAAAACCGTTTCCGCATGAGCGATACTGCCCGCTATCAGCAGGGCAGCCGTTATAATGTGTTTCATAAGCGTGTTCTTGCAAAAAAAAGCACATAACATAGCATTGCCGTCAAGAAGATAAACAGCGATGGTAAAAAAAAGAATTTTTCCTATAGGAGGAGAGGAACCTGAACACCATAATTGAGAATTTAGGCGAACCGAAGATGAGTTTACGCTATCAGATCAACATCAGGATTTTCCTTACCAGTATCGCCATTCTGATTTTAGGCGGCTCCGTGGCCATCTGGCAGGCGCGCGACGCCGTCAGCCGGGAAATCGATTCATCGCTTAACCTGGCCGCCCAGTTCATTCAGCTCAATTTTCCGCAATCGCAACAGACGGCGTTCGATGTCGATACCTGGCTGCCGCGGTTCGTCTCGCTGGAGCAAACCCGTCATTTAAATATTCAACTGAAAAAGCCGGAGGGAGAGGTGATCAGCTATTCGGCCAAGCAGAGAGAGGACATCGACGCCGAGGCTTATATGCCGCCGCAATGGTTTATCAATCTGGTATCGGCCGAATACCCGCAACTGGAGCAGCAACTGACTACCGCGGACGGCGAACAGATCACGCTGATCATTCAGGCTGATCCGCTGGATGAGATCGTCGAGGTTTGGGAGGAAAGCTTCTCGTTTTTCGTATCCCTGCTGGTGATGACGCTGATCACGTTTCTGGCCGTCAATTTGGCTTTCAACAAGGCGTTCAAGGCGATCGCCGTCATCGTCGACGGCTTGAAAGCCATCGAGCAGGGGCAGTATCAGCACAAACTGCCGGACTTTTCCATTCAGGAATACGACAGCATTGCCAAGGCCATCAACCACATGACTCACACACTGGACGTGGCCCAAAAGGAAAACAGCGCCCTGACGCTGCACTCGCTGGAAATCCAGGAAGAAGAGCGGCAACGTCTGTCGCAGGAATTGCATGACGAACTGGGGCAGTCGTTAACCGCCATTAAAGTCATGGCGGTCACGGCCAAAAGCAACAAAGCCGAGGCCGAACGGATCGCCGATGCCATTACCGGCATTTGCGATCATCTGATTACGGTCGTGCGCTCCATGATGCGCAACCTGCATCCGTTGATCCTGACCGAACTGGGCTTGAAGGCGACCCTGGAAGACCTGATCAACCAATGGTCGAACCGGAATCCCGAATTGAAACTGCTCCTGAATTGTGCTGATGACGTTGACGGACTGGAGCCGAAAATCACCATCCAGGTCTTCAGGGTCGTGCAGGAGTGCATCACCAATATTGTTCGCCATGCGCAGGCCGAAGAGGCTATCATTTGCCTCGAAATAATGCCGCGGGAGACGACCATCAAGCAATTGCGCCTGCAGGTGACGGATAATGGCAAGGGCTATATGCCGGAAAAAATAAAAATGGGTTTCGGGCTGCTAGGCATGAGAGAGCGAATCAAAAGCCTGGGTGGCGAGTTCCGCCTGGAGACCCGGCCACAACAAGGTATGAACATCATCGCGACTATTCCTTTGAAATGAAAGAAAAAATAAAAGTTATTCTGGTGGATGACCATGCCGTGGTAAGGGCCGGTTTCCGCCTGCTGCTGTCCTCCGTGGACCATATAGACGTGATAGCCGAAGCCGAGCGGGGCGAACAGGCCTGCCAGCTTTACCTGGAAAAACAGCCGGATGTCATCGTGCTCGATTTATCGATGCCGGGCATCGGCGGGCTGGAAAGCATACGGCGCATCCTGCTGCGCGACAGCGCGGCCAGGATACTGGTCTTCAGCGTGCATGACGAGATCGTTTATGTCAACCGGGCGCTGGGAGCCGGCGCGAAAGGCTATATCACCAAAAATTCCGCGCCGGAGATTTTGGTGGAAGCGCTGGAGAAAATAGCCGCTGGCGAAGCTTATATTGAACAGGGATTAAGGAAAAGCCTGCCCGCGCAAACGAACCAGGCCGATTATCGGGCGCTGATAGACACCTTGTCCGCCCGGGAATTCGATGTCTTCCGGTTGCTGGCAAAGGGCCTGACTCTGCATAGAATTTCCGATGAGCTATGCCTGGGTTATAAAACCGTGGCCAATTACGGCACGCAGATCAAAAGCAAGCTCAAGGTATCGACCACGGCCGAACTGGCGCACATCGCCATGGTGCTGGGCGTCATGAAAAGCTGAATCAAGCCCGGCGGCTTGAGGTTTTGTAGGCTTTCCTACATCTTCCTTGATAGGCCTCGGCTTAAGCGGAAAGTTCGTCCATTCAATGGATAGAAGGCCAGCGTATTATTAATTAACTGATGTTACGCACGAGCGGTTTCATCCCGTTTGCCGCGCCGAGCACCGCAGCTTTCGCCGAGAACAGCCCGAAGAGGCGCTTCATGGATGAAGCGGGTTGCCAAAGGGACAGGAGTCCCTTTTGGCAACCCGCGGCGAAAGCGAGGAGCGCAGGAAGCAAGCGGCAACCGGGCGGCCTTTTCTTTGGTTACTTTCTTTTGGCCGCGCAAAAGAAAGTAACTCGCCTTCGGGTGCGATAAACCCGATTAAATAAAAACGTCGCGCTAGCGACACTTTATTAAATCGATCTAACTTCAACTAGCCGCGTAACATCAGTTAATTAACCACGAAGAACACGAAGGACACGAAGTTATGCTTTTCTTGGTGAGCTTCGTGTTCTTCATGGTTTAACGCCAAGTTGAGGCGTGTAAGGTTTCCTACATATTCCCCGTTCGGCAAATATTTAATAAAACAATAAGTTAGCGAAATCTCGAAGCTGGCATCCATTTTGCTCTGATTCTGTTGTCAACAACTTCAGGGCTATTATGAAACTCGTTCTCGATTGGTCAGCTTACAAAGAGGCCGGCATGGGCGACGCCTATGCCGATATTCCCAAAACCGGCGGCGATTACGCCAAGGCGATTGCGGTCTGCATTGGCAGTCGTGCCTGCGAGCAAGCCGGCAAAGGCGTGATGTGCCCCAGCTTTCGCGTCAGCGGCAAACCGGCGCTGTCGACCGGCGGCCGCGTCAAATTGCTGAAAGCGGCGCTCAACGGCGAGTTCGGCGACGCACCGTTTGAGAAAAGCGAGCTGGTCGAAGCGATGGATCTGTGCGTCAGCTGCAAAGGCTGCAAACGCGAATGCGAGAACGAAGTGGATATGGCGCTGATCAAGGCCGAGTTTCTGGCCCAGCGCTACAGGGCCACCGGCACGCCGCTACGCAACCGCCTGTTTGCGGCGCTGCCGGCATTACTGGCCCGCTTCCCCCTGACGGGCCAGCTGATCAGATGGCGCAACCGCCACGCGTTGCTGGCGCAGTGCGTGGACCGATTGCTGGGCATCAGCGCCGGCGCGCGCCTGCCGGAACCCGCCGAGCGGCCGTTCAGCGAGACATCCGTACGAGAGCAACAGAAAAATGACACCGACATGCCGGAAGTCGTCGTA
Source organism: Methylobacter marinus A45 (assembly GCF_000383855.1). Lineage (GTDB taxonomy): Bacteria > Pseudomonadota > Gammaproteobacteria > Methylococcales > Methylomonadaceae > Methylobacter > Methylobacter marinus. The sequence goes on along the minus strand of NZ_KB912877.1, from coordinate 1,219,387 downwards.
TTTGTCGATACCTTCAATCGCTATTTCAATCCCGCCGTTGCCGAGGCGGCCGTCTCGTTGCTCGCGGCCGCGGGCTATCGGGTGCATGTGCTGAATGAAGAAGGGGATGCCGACGCGGCCCGGCAGCCGTTATGCTGCGGGCGAACCTATTTTGCCAACGGCATGATCGCGAAGGCCCGCCATGAAGCGCGCCGCCTATTGCAGGCGCTGAAGCCGCACATCGACGCGGGACGCTGGATCATCGGCCTGGAGCCCTCCTGTATTCTCAGTCTGCGGGACGAATATCTGAGCATGGGCCTGGGCGAGCAGGCCAGGCAACTGGCCGGGAAAGTGCTGTTGCTCGAGGAATTTATCGCCAGGGAACAAACGGCCAAGCGCTGGACGCTGGCGTTCAACTCGCGCGGCAGGCAAAAACTGCTGGTGCACGGCCATTGCCATCAGAAGGCGGTCGGCGCGACCAAGGCCATGCGCAAGGTGCTGAAGATGGTTCCGGATCTGGACAGCCAGCAAATTGAGTCATCATGTTGCGGCATGGCGGGACAATTCGGCCTGGAATCCGAACATGCCGATTTCTCGCGTGAAATGGCGGAGCTGGGGCTTTATCCGGCCTTGCGGGCGGAGCCCGATGCCGCGGTTGTCGCCAACGGCTTTTCCTGCCAGCAGCAAATCCTCAACGGCGGCCACGCCAGACCGCTGCATATCGCCGAGGTCTTGTATGCGGTGCTCGGCCGGTAACCGCGGGCGATGGCAATGAATACGCTGCCATGGACCAACCTCTGGCTGCAACGGTCGCCGTCGTTCTACCAGCGGGTCGACCCGACGCCGCTGGCCGGGCCCTATTTCGTGCATTGCAATGAGCAGGCGGCGCGGCTATTGGGATTGAACGCCGAAGACTTAGGCACTGAAACGGCACTGCGCTGTTTTAACGGCGATGAACCGCTACCCGGCATGCAGCCGATCGCCACGGTTTACGCCGGGCATCAGTTCGGCATTTTCACCTCGCGGCTGGGCGACGGCCGCGCCATTACCCTGGGCGGGACGCTGGGCGCAAACGGCGAGACTTACGAAATCCAGCTGAAAGGCGCGGGGCTGACGCCTTATTCGCGCACGCTGGACGGCCGCTACCCGCTCGGCGCCGCGATCCGGGAGTACCTGGCCGGCGAGGCGCTGGCAGCGCTTGGCATTCCCAGCACGCGGGCGCTCTGCCTGCTCGGCAGCCGCACTGAAATACGGCGGGACCGCAGCGAGACCGCCGCCATTCTGGTCAGAATGGCCCGGTCGCATGTCCGTTTCGGCCATTTCGAATACTTTCATCACCGCGATGAGATCGATGACCTGCGCGAATTGTTTGTCTTTGTCATCGAACAGCATTTCCCCGAATTGCTTGATGAAGCGGCGGAAAAATGGCCGCTGAGGTTTCTGGAAACAGTCATCGGGCGAACGGCCCGCCTGATCGCCGGCTGGCAAAGCGCGGGCTTCGTGCACGGGGTCATGAATACCGACAACATGACTTTGAGCGGCGAAACGCTGGACCTGGGTCCGTTCGGTTTCATGGAGACGTATGATCCCGGATTCTCGCCGAATCCGTCCGACGACCAGCGCCGGTATCAGTATGATCAGCAGCCCGACATCGGCCGCTGGAACTGTCTGGCGCTGGCCCAGGCGTTTACTTCGCTGCTGCCCTCGCCGACCATTCCCGCCAGCTTGCTGCGCCTGTACCGGCAAACCTATCAGCAGCATTATCTGCAAGCCATGCGGGCGAAACTGGGTCTGCAAACGCAACATCCGGACGACATCGATCTGGTGAACAGCCTGTTGTCGGCACTGGCGCTATCGGGCGCCGATTATGCCGGTTTTTTCCGCGAACTTGCCCGCTTCGAACCGGGGCGCGGCTTGACGTATTCCGCTCCGCTGCGAAACTGGCTGGCCTGCTATCAGGACCGCCTGAGCCTGGAAAAGGCGCCGCCGAACGAGCGCCGGGACCGTATGAACCGCGTCAATCCCTGCTATGTCCTGCGCGCGCATTTGCTGTATCAGGTTGAGCAAAAAGCCGAAAAAGGCGACTTCACCGAACTGGAAAGATTGCTGAAACTGGTGCAAAACCCATATGAAGAACAGCCGGGCATGGCGTTTTACAGCCAGCCGCAGCAGCAGGACAACATCAGCCGCAGGCTGGGGTGATCAACCCGGCATCATTATCTGGTTCCCACGGTCCTCCGTGGGAACCGATACCGGACTGTAAGAGCGGCACGTCGTATGCAAGCCCGGTATGCGTTCCCATTTATGCCCTTCAGGGTACGCGGGAGCGTGGGAACGAGGAATATGAAGAACAGCCGGGCATGGCGTTTTACAGCCAGCCACAGCGGCAGGATAACGTCAGTCGCAGGTTGGGGGTGATCAACCCGGCTTCATTACCTGGTTCCCACGGTCCTCCGTGGGAACCGATACCGGACTGTAAGAGCGGCACGTCGTATGCAAGCCCGGTATGCGTTCACGCGGGAGCGTGTGAACGAGGAAAAACCCGGCATTAGGAAGCTTCGAAATGCTGGGCTTATCGACTCAGCCTACACACGGTTAAAGAGGCAACAGAAAATGAAACTGCAGATTGAAAGAACCTATGTTAATGCGATGGTGGCGGAGTTTCCGGGATTGACGCCGCTCAAGGACCAGCTGCGCTTTGGCAATAAGGCGGAAGTGCCTTTTAACCGGCTGTCCAGTTCCGAGCTCGGCTATCTTAAAAATCTCTATCAGCAGGCCGGCCCCGACATGCTCAGCCAGGCGGCGATGATCGCCACGCTGCAAAAAGCGCTCAATGACGACAGTCAGAAGTATTCAGCCGAGGACCTGGAAAAGCTGGTGCCGGCGATTGCCGGCTATCTGGTCGAGGATGCGCTGCGCGGCTGGTTGTTCCGCGTCAGCGTCTCCGGCAAAACCTCGGCCTACCTGATCACCCGGCTGGACTATACGCCGCCCGGCGAGGAAGAGGCCGGGCGGATACTGATCGAACTGAAAGCCAACTCGCGCGGCAAAATCGCCATCGAGACCCTGATCATTCGGGAGAAAGACATTGAAGGGCAGTCGATCAGCGAAATCCTTGCCATGAAGGGCTATCTGAAGGAAACGCCGGAACTGATCGCCGCCTACGACGAATCCGCCGGGCGCTATTTCGACTGGCGGGCGCGCTACGGCGAACAGTTCTCGGCCACGGGCACGGGCATTTATGCCGAGGACCCGACCGCCAATCACCGCAGCAACGACTGGACCCGCAAGAACGTCGTCGTACTGTCCTCGGGCGGCGGCAGCACCCGGCTGGTCAACGACGAAAACATTATCAGCGATCGCGCCCTGACGCTGGAGGCTTCAGGCGATATCCTGGGCGGCTTTCTGCGCCGGGCCGGCAAAAGCACGCGCTACGACAGCAAGGTGGAACAGCAGGCGGAAGCCTCCAAGGCCGCCATCCCCAAGGGCCTGTTCACGGAACTGCCGGTGCACGGCTACATGCTGATGTTTCACCTGGAACTGCATCATCACGTCTGGGTGCACGTCGACCATATGCAGCCCTACCGCTACCAGCCGGAACTGAAGCAGAAGCTGATTCTGCCGCCCGAGCAGACCGATCTGATCGACATCCTGACCGCGGAAATGGATGTGCTGATGGATGATATCGTGGCAGGCAAATCCGGCGGCACGACGGTACTCTGCGCGGGTCCCGCCGGGGTCGGCAAGACGCTGACCGCCGAGGTGTATTCGGAAATCATCCAGCGGCCGCTGTACCGCGTGCATTCCGGACAACTCGGCCTGAACGTCGCAGAAATGGAAAAAGAGCTCAAGGATACCCTGATCCGCGCGCAGCGCTGGGGCGCCGTGATGCTGATCGACGAGGCCGATGTCTACATCCGCCGCCGCAACGACAGCCTGGCTTCCAATGCCGTGGTCGGCGTGTTCCTGCGCGTGCTGGAATATTTCAACGGCCTGCTGTTTCTGACCACCAACCGCATCGACGACATCGACGAAGCGATCATTTCCCGCTGTATCGCGCTGATCCGCTATTATCCGCCGGAACGCGAGGACCGGGTCAAGATCTGGCAGGTCATGACCGAGCAGTTCGAACTGGCCGTCGAGCCGGATCTGATCGAGCAGCTGGCCGATATCTTCCCGCACGCGACCGGCCGGGAGATCAAGGGCCTGACCAAGCTGGCCGCCAAGTTCTGCCAGCAAAAACGGGCGGCGCCGAACCTGGACGTGTTCAAGCGCTGTTCGGTGTTCAGGGGCATGGATAAACCGGCCGGGCGGGAGGACGTGCGCACCTGAGCGCCGGCGGAAAAAAGGAATTGTCCCTGCCGATAGCGGGAAAATTGCCCGATGCCTTTCTCTGGAATTCATCAATACTATGCCCTTTTGAACGAACAAGGCATAGTATTGATATGAAGTTTACACCCGCAGCATTACTCGTTTTTCTGTTATTCCCCGCGCTGTCCCTGGCGCACGGGCCGACCCCGCAAAAAGCCAAGGAAAGCCTGGAAATCAACGCCCCGGTCGATACGGTCTGGGATGCGGTCAAGCAATTCGACGGCATTTCGAGTTGGCATCCCGACGTCAAGGATAGCACCGGCGACGGCAAACACGAGTCCGGCGGCGTGCGCACGCTCACCCTGCAAAACGACGGCCAGATCGTGGAAGAGCTGGATTTTTACAGCGACAAGGACCACGAATACAGCTATCGTCTGAAAACCGAAAACGTGCAGGCGTTTCCGACCAGCTCCTACTCCATCGCGCTTCAGGTAACGCCGGGAGAAACGGCCGACAGCAGCATAGTCACCCTGAAAAGCCGTTTCTACCGCGGCGACACCGGCAACACGCCGCCCGAGAAACTCAATGACGAAGCGGCCGTCAAGGCGATGAACGAATTTTTCAAAAACGGCCTGACCGGTCTTAAGCAAAAACTGGAAAAGTAAGCCTTTCAGGTTCTCCGGCAAGCGTAGGATAAGCCCGGCTTTATTCCTCGGCATATGCCATGGCGCTTGATGTCGATGAATAGGAGTAGGGGCGGGTATGATCCCTGTCAGGTTAAAAAATGAATACTTCACAGCCTCGTACGCATTCTTAGGGTCGAATTTGCCTGTGCCCTTTAGGGTATTCGACCCCCGTAGGCTTAAGCAGAAAGTTCGCCCGTTCAATGGAATGTCAGCGAATCATTAATTAACCACGAAAAACACGAAGCGCACGAAGAAAAACAAAGTGTAGGGTACGCATCGCGTACCAGACTGTGAAAGTATTCAGCATTTTTCTCTTCAATGTCTATATGCTGTCATATAAAAATATCAAACACACAACATATTGTGGTGAAAATTTCAAAAAACGAATACTTTCACAGTCTCGTACCATTTTTCAAACGGTTCAGATGAATTAGTCCTTCAGAAGGTACGCGGTGCGTACCCTAGTGTGCCCAGCATGGGCCAAAACTAGTTACCTGAAAGGAGGTAACCGGAAGTAGTAACGACAACCGTAGCGAAACCGCAAGGGGGAAGCCGCGAGGCCAGCCTGAAAGAAGCGGATAGCAAATGCACGACCGTAGGAACACGAACAAGCAGAGAGGCCGGATGTGGGCGATGAGTGTGCTAGGAAACACGAAATCCAACCGTTACCGAAAGACACATCAAGTAGAGCTTGGCGGCACGGGCAGACAGTTTAGGCACCTTACCTGGGGAGATCTCCTAAATGAGAGTTTGGGAGAAGTCAGCAGAGGCCGTAGTAGTGAGGAAGTGCCTGTAATGGGCATGGAGCGAAGGGCTGAAGAATCAAGTTCATTAAACCCAACGAGGCTAATCGGACGCGCATAGTATTCTGAAACAAGCGGGCGTTGCAACTGCGGCAACCACCCCCTTGGCGGGAAATCAACTAGTAAAGTGGATTCTTTAACGAACAAGATCGCGTGGGATGCAAGCTACGATTAGCGGTAAAAGGCGAAAGAGAAAATGACAGAAGAGTTACTGATGGATGCCATGTTCAACTGGCTAACCCTGCAAGAAGCGTTTGACGCGGTAAAGCGCAATAAAGGCGCAGCAGGAATAGACGGGCGAAGCATTGCAGAGACTGAGCAGCATTTAGAGCAGCACTGGGAAGCAATAGAAGCCAAGTTAAGAAAGGGAAGTTATGTCCCGAGTCCCGTGAAAGCGGTGACCATTCCAAAACCGAATGGAGGCGAGCGCGTGCTGGGGATACCGACGGTGCAAGATCGAGTCATACAGCAAGCGATGCAACAAATCTTAACGATAAAGTTCGACAGCGGGTTTAGTCAATATAGCTATGGCTATCGCCCTTATCGCAGCGCGCAGGATGCCGTGAAACAAGCTCGAAATTTTGTTCAGCAGGGTAAAAGTTGGGTAGTGGACATCGACATCAAGGCGTTCTTCGATGAAGTGAATCACGATATTTTACTGCATCAAATCAGCCGGAAAATATCAGACCGCCAAGTGTTAGGCCTGATAAGAGCGTATCTGAAAGCGGGTGTAGTGAAAGACGGAAAAGTAGAACGACGGTATAAAGGAGTTCCGCAAGGTAGCCCGTTGAGTCCCTTGCTTGCAAATATTTACCTGGACAAATTGGACAAAGAACTGGAAAAGCGAGAACTGAGTTTTTGCCGCTACGCAGACGATATTACCCTCTATGTGAGTAGCGAACGCAGTGCGCAACGAGTCTTGAAAAGTCTGACGTTATGGGTAGAAAAGCACTTAAGCCTGACCGTCAACCAAAACAAAAGCGGAACGGGGCGACCTTGGGATAGTCAGTTTCTTGGTTTTAGAATAACGGAAACACACGAAATCGCGACTAGCCCAAAAAGTATCGACCGCTATAAAGCCAAAGTACGCGAACTCTGGGATGCTCGGCAAAGCTTGACCAGTAACGAGTTGGTTGAGCAGTGGCGGCAATACGTTGTAGGTTGGTGGAATTATTTCAAACTCACTACCGACCGCCAACATCTCCTGAAATGGGAAGGCTGGACGCGCCGTCATATGCGAAAATGTTTCTGGTTACGCTGGCATAACAAAAAGGGGCGACTGAAGGCTTTGCGCCGATTAGGTGCGACACCAAGGCAACAAGAAACCGCGAACAGTACACGCGGAGCTTGGCGAATAGCGAAAAGCCCAGCACTACACAGAGCGTTGAGTAATGCCACGTTGAGACAATATGGGTTATGTGTACCATCAGAACTATCAACGGCCTAAGCCGTTGGATTCAACCGCCGGATGCGGAAAACCGCATGTCCGGTGGTGTGGCAGAGGTGACGGGCGCAATCCCGTCACCCCGAGCCGATCCATCCATCCAGGATATGTCGGGTCCGGATAACAGGCGAGGCGTCGCATTAAGGAGCTTTTCCCATTGCTTTGCATGGGCGCTTAATGCGATAGTCTCCGCTCAATTCAACATCAAGCCGAGACATAATTTGCCTATTCCAATGCTTGCTATGTTTCCTATCCGCCTGATTGGACCCTTCCTTGCCGCCTTACTGTTGGCTTTCACCCCGCCGCCGACGCATGCGGCGCCGCCACCGGAGACCGATGCACAGGCAACCAGCCAGGCAGCGACGGTGCCCGCGGAGGCCGCCGACAAGGCGCGCCTGCTTCAAACCCTCACTCAGCTGGAACCCCAGGTTCGCAGCCTCCTCAACAGTGCCGTTACGGCCTTAAAGCAGGGCATCGAAAACGGGCCGCCATTCCTGACCGAAGAGCGGCGCGGGCGCATCGGGCGATTGGAAAAGCTGCTGCGCGACACCAATGCCGACCTGGCGGAGCAATTCAGACGGGTCATGGAAGCCTACCGGGTCGAGCTCGATTACGCGAAGACCGTCGATGCCTACCGCGGCCTGCTTAAAAGCGGCGAAGAGGAACGGCTGGTGGATTTTCTCAGCATCGGCCGGCTCGCGCTCTATTACCAGACCCTGGATGGCTACGAGTCGGGCATCTGGCGCGAGGACACGCGGCAGTGGCAGCGGCTGTCCGGCGAGGGCAACGAAGCCGTCGCCCAGGGCCTGCGCACGGCCCGCAAACTGGAGCCGCCGCAACTGATCGTGCTGCCATTGCCGGCAAGCAAGACCGGATTCGATGCTCAGGCTGGCCTGGCCGTGCCCAAGGTACCGGCAACAGCGGAAAATGAACAGCCGGCGCAGCTGCCGCCGGCAGAAGTGGAGGTCCAATTGGAGACGGCGCTGGCGGCCAGGGAAGGTTTGTTCATGACGGTCCGGGAAAGCGCCGCGCAGCTCAAGCCGTATTACCAGCAAACCTTGCTGGCGGGCGATGCCGATAGCCAGCGGCAATTGATCGACCGGCTTGCCGATGAGCGGCACAGGCCCGAAGCGGAGGAACTGGCCCAGCTGTTCGCCAGCGTGCGGACGCAGCTCGATGCCGCGGGACGCATCTCGACCTTCCGGGCGCCGGTCTACGCACCCGATGGCCAGGCATCCGAGCAAGAAGTGCTGCGCCTCGGCGGATTCAGCTTTATCGCTGGCGGGCGTTATCTGGTGTATGCGCCCGAAGTGGACCGGTTGGTTGAATTAACGCGGCAGCCGGCCTCGCGCCTGCTCGGTCTGGCGCGCGATTTCGAGCAGGCGGATGCAAATTCGCTGGCGCCGGTGGCCATCGACCCTTCCGCGGGCCAGACCCTGCAATTACTGGTGCAAATCCCCAATCCGCGCGAACGGCTGGCGCAGGGCGGTATGGTCGGCTATCTGATCCTGGGACTGGCCGCGTTTGCCTACGCACTCAGCGGCTACCGCTTCGTGGAACTGGCCATGGTCGACAAGCGCATCCGCAGACAGTTGCAGTCATCCGAGCTTCGGCTCGACAATCCCTTGGGACGGGTGCTTTCCCGGCTGCAACAGTCAACGATGAACGACGAGGAGGCTCTCTACCTGACCGTGGAGGAAGCGCTGACCGGCGAGCAGGCGAAACTGGGACGTGCCCTGGCTTTCCTGAAGCTGGTGGCCGCCATTGCGCCGATGCTGGGGCTGCTAGGCACGGTGACCGGCATGATCGAAACCTTCCAGGCCATTGCCTTGCATGACTCGGGCGATCCGAAGCTGATGTCGGGCGGCATTTCGGAAGCGCTGGTCACCACCGTGGCGGGACTGGTGGCCGCCATCCCGGTTCTGCTGCTGCACAGTCTGCTGACCAGCAAGAGCCAAACGCTCGCCAGCCTGCTGGAGGCGCATGCCGCCGCAGCGCTGGCCCAGCGGCTCGAGCATCGCCATGCCGCCACGGCGGCGGAGCGCCCGACGCAGAATCGGGAGGCATGACGCGATGAAGGCGCAGGTCTTCGAGACGGTCACGGTTTTTCTGCAGCAGGCCGAGCAACACATAGAGGAACTGATGGCGCTGGGCGGACCGGTGATGTGGCCGTTGCTGGCCGTCTCGGTATGGCTGTGGACATTGATTCTGGAGCGCTACTGGTTCCTGATCCGGGTTTTTCCCTTGCTTATCGAACGCGGCGCGCCGGCCCGCCGCCCTTGCGCCGATCTGCCGATAGAGAAGGCTGAAATGGCCCTGGCATTGCATCGCCATCTGCGCCTGATCAAGACCCTCTCCGGCATACTGCCGATGCTGGGCCTGTTGGGCACGGTGACCGGTATCGTCGAAACCTTCGATCTGATCCGCGTATTCGGCACCGCCGAGACGCGGATCGTCGCGCGCGGCGTCTCCCGGGCACTGATCACCACCCTGGCCGGTCTGGTGATGGGGCTGTTCGGCGTGGGAGTGGGCTATGATCTCAACCGGCGCGCCCGGACCGGCCAGCGCCGCTTTGCCGAGCACCTGAGGCAATCATGAAAAGAGGGGGGCTGTTCAACCGGCGCACAGACGGCGGCGAGGAAAGCGGCGATACGATCAACCTGACGCCGCTTATCGACATGGTATTCATCCTGCTGATCTTTTTCCTGGTGACGACCTCGTTCATCCGGGAATCGGCGGTGGCGGTCCAGCGTCCGAAGGCCGCGACCGCGACGCCCGCGCAGAATGCCGACGTGATCGTCACGATTGCTGTCGACGAGCAGATCTGGCTGAACGACGCCGCCGTGGACATTCGCCTGCTGCGCACCCGCATCGAACAACTGGGGCTGGCGGGTCCCGCCCGGTCCGCCATCATCCTGGCCGATACCAAGGCCAGCACCGGCCTGCTGGTCAAGGTCATGGACCAGCTGCGTCTTGCCGGATTCGTGAACATTTCGGTTGCGGCCAGCGCGGCCCCGGACTTTCCATGAACACGGAGGACACCGGCAGACCGGGCCATCCGCTCCGGGTCCTGTCGGCGGCCTTTACCGCCGCCGTGGCTATCAATCTGGCCTTGCTGTTACTGATCGGTGCATTGATTAGCCGGCGGGAGACCGAGCAGGCTGCCGCGCCGAAACCGCAACCGATCGACTTCATCCGCATCGCGCCCAAGGCCGAGGAACCCGAACCCGCCCCCAAAACGGTAGTCGATGCCGCGCCCGAACAACCGCCTGAGCCTGAACGTCCGGCCGCCAAACCCGCCAAGCCTGCTCCCAAGCCCGCTGACAAGCCAAGCCCGAAACGGCCGCCCCGCCCCGAGGCGCCGAAAAAAGCCGGCAAATCCAAGCCGACAGCGCCGGGCGCGCCCGCCCCCAGGATCGATATACCGGAACAGGGCACGGGCGCCCCGTTCGCTCCCGTGCCCGGGGCTGACTCGCGCCTGACGGTGCCGCCCGGCCAGTGGAATCTGGAAAAGACACCGGAGCCCGGGGCGGAACAGGAAGCCTCAGGCGGCACGGGCGGCCGGAATCTGGTGGTATTGTCCCGGGTAGAACCGCGCTATCCGTCCAGAGCCGCGGCCCGGGGCATTGAAGGCTGGGTGGAGATCGACATTAGCGTAAGCCCTGCCGGCACCGTCAGCGATGCCCGCGTCGTGGCTGCCAATCCTAAAAACATATTTGATCGAGCCGCGCTCGAAGCGATCCGGCAATGGCGGTTCAAGCCCGCTTTCAGGGATGGCCGCGCCGTCGAACAGCAGGCCACTCAGATAGTCAGGTTTCGGCTCAAGAAGCGGCGCTGAATAGCTGAAACACAGCTACTGGAATTGACCGCCATCGATTTAAGGCATATATATGACTTCCCTGCCCGGTCAGGGCAGTATTGTCATTCAAGTTATCAGGAGAAGTAACATGAACAAAATTCAAAGCATCCTCTGGGCCAACATTGCGCTTGCGGCTTGTGCGCCGGCTATGGCCGACATCGAACTGCCGAAAACCAAGGTCAGCATGGAAACCTGCATGAAAGCGGCCCTGGCGCAACGCGACGGCGAAGTCGTCAAACTCGAACTCAAAGACGAGCGTGGCGTTCCCACTTACGAATTCGAAATCCTTGGCAAGGACGGCAAGACCTGGGAACTGGAATGCGACGCCAACAAGGGCAAAATCACCGAGGAAGAGCAGGAAGTCGAAAATGCCGACGCTCAGCTGTTCAAGCAAAAGGCCAAGATCAGCCTGGAGCAAGCCAAGGACATCGCTTTGAAAGCGCATCCGGGCGAAGTCGTGGAAGTCGAGTACGAAATCGAGTCTAACGGCGATGCCTCTTACGAGTTCGATATCATGACCGACAAGGGCGAAATCAAGCTGGAAGTGGACGCCGCCACCGGGAAAATCGTCGAGGACAATCAGAAGGAGTATTACCAGATCGGCAAGGAAAACGATTAAAGATATTTTCTGGTTTCCATGCTCCTGCGTGGGAACCCATACCGGTGCTCAATTCAGCCGCAGTCTGCGTTCCCATTTATGCCCTTCAGGGTACGCGGGAGCGTGGGAACGAGGAAAACGATTAAGGATTGGGTCGTAAATAATTCCCTTGTTCAAGCGCATCGTTCGCGGGCGATGCGCTTGACTGCGCCGCCTGCCGTTCCTAATCAGGCTTGTCCGACCGGTCCTCCTCCTCGCTATAAAGCTCCATGATCATGTTTTTAAACCAGCGGGGCTTTTTCAGAATAATGTAAACGGCGACCATCGTGGTCGTCGGCAGCGGCAGGAAGTCGGTGATCTCCAGCAGCACGAAGCCTACGATAAGTTTTGTTTTGATGCCCATCAGTTTTATCTCCCGCAATCATCGTGACTAACCTTAATCAATCCGGTGGCAGAGAACCTAAACTCGGCTGCTGTTTCCGCGCTACGTAGGATCAACTCCGTCAGGACAAGCCATCCGCCACGGCTAGACAGCTTGCCTGGGATAACTCGTGTACGCAGCTAAAATACACTATCCGGGCAGTGAATCAAGTCAGCCAGGGCTGACTTGCTGTCGTTGAATTTTCCCGTTCTTTCCAGAAAGCGGCCGGCATCCGAATGACCGCCCGGCGTCCGAAGATGCGCCATCCCAACAATGTAATCCCCGATATCGGCGGGCCTTGAGAGCGGCGACGACGTCCTGTCTCGTCACAAGCCGGGAAAATTTCATGATCAAGAAAGGAAATATTCCCATTGGAACAATGAATATTTCTGGAATAATGCGCGCCATTTCACATTATCGATGTCAGCTATTTGACATTTTGCCTGTCGGATATTGCGAGCACCGGCAAAGAATCGCTTTTTCGCAGCCAGGATCAACCAGTGCTCAGGCCGGTTGCGCGCGATGATGCAATCGGCTTTCGCGACGCTAGAGCCCCTGGCCAGCGCGAATCATGCGATCGGCGTCCCTGGTTCCCACGGTCCTCCCGTGGGAACCGATACCGGGCCTTGAGAGGGGCTCATCGTATGGCCCGGTATGCGTTCCCAACGAGGAATCTTACTCGTCAGAACAAGACAGACTGAGTACTGGCGCGAGGCATGCGATTGGCGCTTGGCTTCAGCCGGTTCGGACTGCGGTGCTGCGCCGGATAGCCGCGTCATGACTTCATCGCGGTGAAGTTGAAACGATGGCTGTTTGACAACCGGATAAAGCGTCGATACCTGTCGGCGCAAACAGGCAGCCGGGCAACGAAAGATCGTGGAAAAAAGACCAGTTCTCCGGGAGTGGTTCAGATATCGAGTGAGCGCTTTAAACGGGGCGGGAATTTAGGAAGCAAACATTCGGGATTTTTTCCTACAGACAGCTAAGTTATCACTGACATACACTATGCCGCCTCTTAGGCCTGGAATGAAATTCCATCGCCGGGCAGGCGGGTGAATGGGCATCCGAAGCCGCATGGCGGCTATTGGAAAGCACTGCTTGCCAGATAATTTAAGCTGAATGGGGGGGCGGTGCGTTAAGAAGACAGCGTCCGCGGTTTTTTTACAGACGGCTCAAGGATGATGAGACCGGCTTAGGAACGTGAATTTTATAATTCCCGTTCCTAAGCCGGCAGAGCCGTGACAATTGAGTAGTTAGCCGGTTGAGCCAGCAGATCGAGGTGGGTGTTGGGTTAGCCGGTTATTTTACGAGAGGGGTATGAAAAATGGATTTTTGGATTGCTGAAGGTGTTATTGAACATTGTAAAAGAAAAGCACGGCAGGGTTTTATGCATGATCATGCTGTTGCTAATGCTATTTGCGGCGTCGGCCGGCGCCAGGCCTTTTGAAATTCAGGAGCTGGAATTCAAAAACTCCCGGGTCACGGACATTATCCGGGTGCTGTCCGAGGATGCGCAGGTCAACATTATCGCAACGCCGGAAGCGGGCGGGAAGGAAGTCACGATTTTCCTGAAAAAAGTGACGCTGGAGGAGGCGATCAGGGCGATCTGCCGCATCAGCGATCTCTGGTACCGGCGCGATGACGGCGGCAACGGCACGTTCCGGCTGATGACCAAGGAACAGTACGGCAAGGATCTGGTGGTGGGGCAGGATGATACCATCCGCGTGTTTCAGCTGCGCAATCCCAATGTCATCGCCATTGCGACGGCGATCGAGGAACTGTACGGCTACCGGGTTCAGGTGTCCTACGGCAACACCGGTATGGGCGGCGGTCTCGGCAATGTCGGCAATCGCGGCGGCAGAAGTGCCGGCGGTTTCGGCAACAACCGCGGCGGCGCAAACCGCATCGGCGGCCGCATGAACGGCCTCGGCGGTCGCGGCTATGCGGGGAGCTCTCGAGGGATGGGCGGAGGCAATACGGGACAGCGTGAGAAACTGCCCGACGACCTGACCGTGGAGCAGCTCGAGGCGTTGTCCGAGGATGGCCGGCAGGTTGAAGCCGAGCGGTTGAAGTCGGTGTCCGGCGTGAACAAGGTGATCTATGTCACCATCAATACCGAGCACAATTTGCTGATCGTCAAGACCAGCGATGCCTCCGTATTGAAATCCATCGCCAGTCTGGTGGAGCAACTGGACCGTCCGCAGACCCAGGTGATGCTGGAAATGAAGATTATCGACATCAAGGTCGGCGAGGATTTTTCGTCCCTGTTCAACTTCGAGTTCAAGGACACCAAGCTCAGCGGCGAAAGCCCGAATCCGATCATTCTCGGCGGCGCGGCGGCGCTGTCGGGCGGCGGCAGCCTGGTGTATGAATTCGTCAGCCAGAACATCAAGGCGAATATCGAACTGCTGGAGCAGAACAACCGCGTCAATGTCGTTTCCAACCCGATGCTGGTGGCGTCTAACCACCGGCCGGCGACGCTGTTTGTCGGCGAGGAGCGGGTCATGGTGCGCGGCTATTCGATCGATGCGATCGACAACCTGAACACCACGCGCACGATCACCACGCCGGAGACCGAACTGGAGGAAATCGGCACGACCCTGGAGATCACGCCGCATATCAACAGCGACGGCTCGATCCATATCCAGCTGAAGCAGGAGAACTCGACGCTGAACGAGGCCGCGGCTTTTATTCCGGTCACCGACAGCACCGGCCGGGTCGTGGACCTGCCGATCGACACCGTCAGCACGGCCAAGCTGGAAGGGGAGATTTTCGCCCGGCACGGCTACACGGTCGCGGTCGGCGGCCTGATCCGCGACAGTTTTTCCAGAAACCGGCGCAAGGTGCCGTTTCTGGCCGACATACCGGTGATCGGCAATGTGTTCCGCACGACGGTCGATGAAGACAGCAAGTCGGAGATGGTGCTGCTGATCACGCCGTATGTGCTCAACCAGGGCGAAACGCGGGAGCAGTATGACCCGACCGAGAAATACCATAAATACGCGCCGGACGCGTCGCTGCAGTCGCTGCCGGTGCCGGAACAGCAGAAACCCGCGTTGTGCGGCGAGTACTGCGCGCCGGACAACCTGAGGGACTCGGATTTATGACGGGGCTGATCAAAAGCTGGCTGCCGCGCGTTGCGGCTTGCTGGGGGCTATTGAGCATCGCCGGCTGCGCGCATTTCGGCCTCGATTCGGAAGCCGACGTGGCGGCGGAGAACTGTTACGCCTACCGCTACGGCGACAAGATACGGCGCATCAATTTCGCCAAGGCGTTCGACTGGTGCCACCGGTCGGCGCGCTGGGGCGACGCCAACAGCCAGACTCTGATCGGCGAGCTTTATTATCTGGGCCTGGGCGGCGAGCAGGACAGGGAACTGGCGGCGCAGTGGTTCGAGAAAGCGGCCAGGCAGGGCCATGCCCACGGGCAATACATGCTGTACCTGATTTATTCGGCCAGCCCCGACCCGCAGTTGCAGGAGAAGGCAGGCTACTGGCTGAAGCAGGCCAGGCAAAGCGGCTACCGGCTGGCGCTGCAGGTGCCGTGATTGGAAACACATGGCCGGGATGTCGGGTTGCTGCGCGAACCCGACCTACTGAATCAAACCGGCTTATGTAGGTCGGGTTAGGCTTTAGCCGTAACCCGACTTTGATCTGGCAATGGGGTGAATGCAGTTAGTAGGGGCAATTTGCCCACGCAGTCGTAACCCGGCCTGTTCGGTTGAATTTGAACTGGAGCGAAATAAGAAAAATGAAAACGACACATACCGATACTCAAACTGAACCGGTCAAGAACAAGCTGCTGGAACTGCTGGATGAAGTGCTGCTGCATGACGGTTTCGGCGACATTCGGGTCGAGGTCAAAATCCTCAAGCGCAGACAGAAGGAAGTCATCCTGCATTGCGGCAAGCAGTACCGCTTTGTGGTCGACAGCCCGCTACAGGGATGATTACGGCTCTGGTTCCCACGCTCCTCAGACTGTGAAAGTATTCAGAATTTTTCTCCTCAATGTCTATATGCTGTTATATACAAATATCAAATGCACAATATATTGTGGTGAAAATTTCAAAAAACGAATACTTTCACAGTCTCTCCTGCGTGGGAACCTATACCGGTGTTTAAATCAGGCCCAGTCTGCATTCCCATTTATGCCCTTCAGGGTACGCAGGAGCGTGGGAACGAGAAACAGGGTACGCAGGCGCGCGGGAACGAGAATATATAACGAGTGTGATGGGGTCACATCGGCAAAATCCGTAGATAAGATGACCAAGAGGCTGCGCGAGGCAGTTGCGGCATTGAATTAGAGAAACTGTAATGAACATCAATCAAATGAAAGAAGCGCTCAAAAAATTCCGCGCTGCCGACTTTTCCGGTCTCAAAGACGAAGCACTGCGCGCCAAGGCACAGAAACTGCAAGCCAAACAGGGCGGTTTCACGTTGCTGGAATTGCTGGTGGTCATCACCTTGCTGGCAACGCTGGCGACAGCGGCGCTGGTCGCTTATGAAGGCATCGGTGAAAATGCGCAGGATACTGCAACAGCCAACAACCTTATAAGTGCTGAAAGCTCGATCCGTAACTTCCGTGCGGTAGAAAACAGATATCCTAACCAGTGGGATAACCTTGCTAACTTGGATGGTGATACAACAGGTGTCGTCGCTGCCGATGGTTCAGGCGGTACCGGTGCATTGGAGTTGTTAGCGCCTGTGACCAAGCTGTTTTTCGGACAATTGGTTATCAATTCTGACGACACAATTATAGATGAGATTGCAGGGTCATTAAATGCGGTTGGTATTGACGAATTCCAAACTTTAACCGCGGCTGCAACATTTACTAATGCTGCTGTACCTAACTTGTCTTTCAATGAAAGTGCGGAAGGCGTCGCTCCTCCAGCTTCAGAATTAGAGCTCTCTGGAACTGCCAACGCGACAGGAACATTTGCCGCATATGATGATACGGATATTGCAACCGCGACTGGTGTTGCGCTTTCAATTGTTCCGTCAGGTGCCCAAGGTACATGTACTGTAAATACAATTGCTATCAACACTAATTTTGCAGGCGTTACAGAACTTGACAGCAATAAACTTAACTTGATCAATGATGCATTAGGAAATGATGATTGTCATTTGGTGATTGCCGCTGGTTTTGGTAAGGACGTACCGGGCACCACACTGGGCAGCCGCGTTTCGATCGCTCAGGCTCCGACTGCGGCCACGGCCAATGTCAACCCGGCTACCAACTATGCGCGCTATATTGCTTTATTCCAGGTTGGAGAGGATACAGATGGAAACGGAAATATTGATGCGACAGAAATTCTGCCTAGAGCTCGCTTGATTGGTGTAGTTGATCCGGAAGGCCATGTTGTTGATCAGGCGATTGCCGGAGCTAATGCAGATGCATAAGAACTGAGTAGGTAGGTTGGGTTGCCAAACCCAGCATTTCGGAGCCACCTATGCCGGGTTTCCGCTAAAGCTCCAACCCAGCCTACGAAACTTCCGTGTTCTGGTTCCCACGGTCCTCCGTGGGAACCCATACCGATGTTTAAATCAGGCCCAGTCTGCATTCCCATTTATGCCCTTCAGGGTACGCAGGAGCGTGGGAACGAGATACCCGCTTCCGCATTCATCCTGATCGAGTCGGAACGATGCCTGCGCTAAGCACAGTGCCGCCACTGTGTTTATCCCAGTCATTGCAAGCAAGTAAATGAGGTGTTTATTGTTTGTCCTTTCCTTTGTTCCGGTTTCCACGGTCCTCCGTGAGAACCCCTGCCCGCGCCTGAAATCCCGGCGGCGTGCGGGAATGAAACATGAATCCGGCTTCACCCTGCTCGAACTGCTGCTCGTGATCGCCTTGCTGTCGGTGACCGCCGGCATCATGGTGCAGGGCTACGAAGGTGTGCAGGATCAGGGGCGCTACGACGCCACCCGTTTTGAAATGGCCGAACTGCGCAAAGCCCTGCTCCAGTTTCGCCGCGACAGCGGCACGAACGATTTTCCGGGACAGGGGATTTATGACTGCACGGATGCCGCCAATGACAATCCGGCCAGCGCCAACCCGGACATGGATTTTCCCGCGGAAGCCGGCAATACGGATGCCGAAAAAATCGCCTGGTGCAGTTCGCCGGCCAATTTCTGGATGCTGTTTGCACAGCCGGGTCCTGGCTTTGACTGGAACCCCGATACCCATCGCGGCTGGCATGGGCCGTATCTGCAACGCAAAAGCGGCATGATCTCCTATCTGACCGCTGGCAATGTCTGGGGCATCGCCGATCCGTATCAATCCCCCTTCATTCTGGTGGACCTGGACGATGACGACAAAGCGCGCATCGTCAGCATCGGCCCTGACAACACTTACGACGGCGAGGGCGCGAGCCCGTGCGAGCCGCCCGCCGGCTCCGACGATACCGTACTGTGCCTGCTGCGATGAAAAACATGCAGTTTTCACCGCGCCGCCGGTGTGCGAACGGCTTCAGTCTGCTGGAAATGCTGTTGGTGCTGTTCCTGATCGGGCTGATGGCCTCGGCCGGGCTGATGCTGACCGAAGGCGTCGAGGACCAGGCCAAATACGACGAAACCAAGCGCCGGATGGAAATGATGCGCCGGGCGATCGTCGGCGATCCGACCCGTACCGTCAACGGCGGGCCGGAAATCAGCGGCTTTGTCGCCGATATGGGGCGCTTGCCGGGATGCGTGGCGGAATTATTGCAGTTAGGCGCTGAGAAAACGCCGGCTACCGATCCAAGAACATTTTCATCGCCTTGCGACAATACGGTAACCCTCACCGAATGGCATATCGATGCCGATACCGGCATCGCTTCCGGCTGGCGCGGGCCTTATATTCAGATTTTGCCTGAACGGAACGGCGCGCTGCGTTTTCGGGATGGCTATGGCAATTCGGATGCGTCCGATGCGCAGAATTCGGGCTGGGCTTATGCTGTATCCGGCGCAGTCGTCAGTTTGGCCAGTGAAACCTTCGATCCCGTCGATAGTGGCGATGACATGACAGCCGCACAGCTGGTGGTCGGTTCAGATTGGCAGATCAATAGTATCTCAGTCAATTTCGTCAATCAAAATGCCAGCAATGCCATGCCCGATTCGGATGTCGATCTCAATCTGAGAGTTTACTTGTCAACACTGGACGAGTATGTAACCGGGGATGATGGCTTAACGTCGTCATTGACTATTTCGGCCGGCGACATTCCTGTCAGCGATGAAAGAAGCAATACCTTTTCCTTCGATGATTCAAACGCGATACCCATGGGGCGGCGTGGGTATGCCGTGGTTTGTCATGAAGTCCCGGCAGGTAATCCTGACAGTTATGTGATCTTTGATGGCGATTGCGATAAGGACAATAATCCAACGCCGACGTCAGCGAATATCCGTGGTTTTTCCGCGGTTCCCCGCCATAACCTCACGCTGGATTGGATCATTAAATGACTCAGAGCAATAGCCTGCCTTTAGACGCGTCTTGCCGGCTTCTGGCTTGCGAAACCGGTAGCTTTTCGCTGCATGGCGCGGCGCGGACCGGCGGCGGGAAGTCATCTACCGTAGGGTACGCATTGCGTACCTTGTACCCATTTGCCGGGTTCATCCAATGAGGCTTAAAAAATTCCTGCCCCTCGGCAAATCCTCCCCGCTGCTGGTCTGCGAAACCGACGGCTTTTCGCTGCGCGGAGCCGTGCTGGCGCGTTCCGGTACGCGGCTCGATGTATTGCATCAGGCGAAAACCGAGCAGGTGGATATGGCGGAAGCGCTGGCGGACGTGGTCGGGGCGCTGAAAACCAGCGGCTGGCAAGGCGGCGGTTCGGCGGTGTTGCTGTCGCCGGCGGTGTTGTCGGCGCTGGTGGAACTGCCGGTGAACCCGAAAAAACCGCGGCCGGTGGCGCAAATGATGGAACTGGTGCGCTGGGAAGCGGAGCCGTTGCTGATGCAGCATATGTCGCGCTGGTCGTTGGGACAGTTGCTGATCGGCCAGGGCTATATGACCGAGGAGCAGGCTCAGGCGGTGCTGGATTTGCAGCAGGGAAAACCGAACAAGGCCGGCGGCCTGGCATTGTCGGACAAATTTACGTCTCGCCGCTTTGGCGATTTGGCCGAGGAACTGGGCTATATCAAGCGCAGTCAGCTGAATGCCTGCCGGACCGCGCAGGCATGGCTGACAGCGGATGATGAGCAGATTGAATGCGGTTGGGCGGGACAGGGACCGGTGGAGGATATACCGGGTACGTTCAACTGGCTGGTCAGTTGCGTCAATAAGGCGTTGCTGCACCGCTGGACGGAGGTGTTTGCCGGCCAGGGGCTGAAATTGAAGATGCTATATCCATTGACCGGGTGCGGCGCAACCCTGCTGCCGAAAAGCCAATCGACCGGGCTGGTTCTGGAGTCGCAGCGCGGACTGGCGTTTGCGACGCGCTTGCAGGCGGGCCAAATCGCCGTTCAGCACCAGTACCTTGATCCGGCCAAAACAGCGCTTGAGCGCTGCCTGGAAAGTTATCATGCCATGCAAGCGGCGCCTGATGAGCCGTTGTGGCTGGCAAGCCGGCAGGGCGATGGGCCGGCTTTGGCGGCTGACTTGCGGCAGCTGCTGGCGGTCGAGGTCAATGAACTGGGCGACCCGGCGCTCGATGATCAAGTGACGCCGGGTATGGCCGGCGCGGCGCGTCATGCTTTGGGCCTCGGCGTCGAGGGCCGTTGTGTCGGCGTGCGCGAGGGCGGGCCTTTGCCGCCGTTGCCGCAGCGGCTGGAAGTGCGTGCCGCCGCCCTGGCGGCGCTGCTGCTGGTGTCTGTCGCGGCGGCGGAAATCTCGTTGATGGTGCGGAAAAATGTCATAGAAGCGCATAAACAGGAGGTGGATGCGCAGTGGAAAACCCTTGATGACGCGACCAAACGCATCAAGGCTCAAATCGAACAGGTCGAGCAGCGTAAACAGGCGTTGGCGCGGCAAAAGGCGGATCAGGTTCGGCTGGAAGCGATGCTGGATTTTTATAATAACGCCATTCCCGAGCGGGTGGCGCTGGTGCAGGGCGTGCTGAGCGTGTTGCAGAGCACGGTGAGCGGCGAGGTCATTATCATCAGTATCGATGAGTCCGGGAAAAGCGCGAGGGCGACGCTGGCGGCGCCGGAATCGCTTGCCGCGCTGAAGGATAAGCGGGTCGAGGTGGAAAATTTCAATCTCGAGGCCTGGGCGATTTCCGAAGCCGCGGCGCAGACGTTCATACAGAAAATGAAAGAGGCGGTGGCGCCGTGGCAGCTGGAAGTGCGTGATGCCCAGGTATTGAGCCGCAGGGGGCCGCTGAATCTGGACGGCTTCGCGGTGTCGATGAGGCTGGTCAAGCTGGTTGAGGCCGACAGCGTTGCACCGGCCCAGCAAAAGGTGAAAGCGCAATGAAATGGCCGCCCAAGCTGAATAACCGGGAGCAACTGCTGATTGCGCTGGTGATCGTGGCGGTCGTGGCGGGCGTTTACGGCGGGTTGCGCTTTCTGCCGGCCAATAAGGTCATCGCCGATTTAACCAACAGCGCGGAAGCGACACAGAAGCGTTTGCTGAAAGCGAAAATTCCTGAAGAGCCGTTCGAGGATATCGATAAGCTGATCGCGCAACTGGATGAACAGGAAAAGGAGGTGGCTTTGATTCGCGCTGAGGCGGAATCCATGGAGCAACGCCTGGCACCGTTCGATTCCCAGGAAACGATAGTGGCCATTTCGCAGCTTGCCCGCGATAGTCAGGTGCGCATCCGGGTCAATGAGACGATGAAAATCCAGGCGCAGGGCAATGCTCCCGCCGAGGCCGCGAGCAAGAAAACCAAAAAAAACAAGAAAAAAAATAAAGCCAAGCCCGCCGGCGAAAGCCAGAACCTGCCTGTGATCCTGCCGGAAACCATGAGTTGGATAGAGCGAATGTCGCCGGGCACAATGTTTCATCGGCCGATACAGCGCATCGAGCTGGAAGGCTCTTACATGTCGATACGGCAATTCATTCATGGGCTGAACGAATTGCCGTATCAAGTCACGGTGCTGCGCTTGAAAATTGCAAAAACGCCGACGCTTGCGCCGGTGGGCTATTCGCAGACATTGATGTCTGAACTAGTGCTGGCCTTGTAGGAGGGGACGGAAAGTCATGGCGTTAACCGACGAACAGTTGATCGATGCGGGCATGCGTAGCGGACTGATAGAACGGCCGGTGCTGGAGGGCTTGCGCCTGGAGGCGCGCCGCCAGCGCCTGCCGCTGCTCGGCATGGTGCAGGCCCGCTACCGTTTTCCGGTGTCGGCGCTGTATCGGGCGGTGGCGGAACAACGCGGGGTGGCCTATGTCGATTTGAACGCCTTGACCGTGGATACGGCGCTGCTGAAAAAAATCCCTGCTAGCCTGGTGCGGCGCAAACAGTTGTTGCCGGTGACCGATGGCGAGCAGGCGCTGCTGGCGGTCGCCGACCCCGGCGATCGCGGCACGATCGATTCGATACAAAGGTTGCTGGGCAAACCGTTGCCGCTGGCGATGGCGGATTTGACCGTGTTGCAGCTGAAAATTGCGCAGGCGCTGGCGGGCAAAGGGGGGCCTGCCGACGGCGAAGCGGTTTCGGCCGGGAACGAGACCGATCTGGTGGCGCTGCTGGATACCATTATTCGCGAGGCCTATCTTAACCGCGCGTCCGATATTCATTTGCTGACCGAAGCCGCGGGCTTGCGCGTTCGCCTGCGCGTGGACGGCAGGCTGCGGGATTATCCGGTCGAGGCCGATGCCTCGGTGGCGGCGGCACTGATATCGCGGGTGAAAGTCCTGTCCGGCCTCGATATCGCCGAGCAGCGCCAGCCTCAAGACGGCGGCTTTTCCTATCATTTGTCGCCGCCCATCGACAAGGAATTCAATATCCGGGTCGCGACGGCGCCTACGCGCCTGGGCGAGCGCATCACCATGCGTCTGCTGGGGCAGGAAGCCAGCGGGCTGACGCTGACCGATCTGGGCATGATGGATGACGATCTGCGGCGTTTCAGACAGGCCATTCACAGACCGTACGGCATGATTTTACTGACCGGTCCGACCGGAAGCGGCAAATCGACCACGCTGTTCGCCGCGCTGCAGGAGATCAACCGCCCGGACATCAATATCATGACGGTGGAAAACCCGATCGAATATGTCATGGACGGTGTCTCGCAGGTTCAGACGGGGCCGAAGATCAGTTTCGCCGATGCCTTGCGCTCGTTTCTGCGTCACGATCCCGACGTGCTGATGGTGGGCGAGATCCGCGACCATGAAACGGCCGACGTGGCGGTCAAGGCGGCGATGACCGGGCACATGGTGTTTTCCACGCTGCATACCAATAACGCCGTGAGCGCCGTCACGCGTTTGATCGATATCGGCTGCGAGCCGTTCCTGATCGGTTCGACGATGACGGCGGTGATCGCGCAGCGCCTGGTGCGCCGCCTGTGTGCCCATTGTCGCCGGCCGCGACCCGCCAGTCAGGATGAGCGGCTGGAACTGGGAGCCGCGGATGAAAGCGTCGAGATTTACGAGCCGGTCGGCTGCGCGGTGTGTCAGGGCACGGGATTCCGGGGGCGTCTGGGCCTGTTCGAGACCTTGTGGTTCGACGAAAAGCTGGCGCGCATGGTGGCGCGCGGTGCCGATGAGGAAGCGCTGGAAGCCGGCGCCGGCGAGCGCCTGCGATTCATGTGGGAGGACGGATGCCGCAAGGTGCGGCTGGGACTGACGACATTGGATGAAGTGCGCGATGTCGCGGTTTATAAAACGCGCGAACTGCTGGAATTGAACTGATATGCCGGAGTTTTCCTATACCGTGCTGGATGCAGGCGGCAATGAAATCGCCGGCCAACTGCAGGCCGACGATATCAATGCGGCGGCGATGATCCTGCGTCAGCGCGGCGTGCGAGTGATGGAGCTGAAGCAGGGACGGAAGCAGTCCGGTTTTTTGGGGCAGGACAATTTTTCCGACTGGTTGGCTTCCCAGCGTTCGGTCAGCAACGCGTCGCTGATTTTCTTCTTCCGGCAGATGTCGTTCATGCTGCGGGCGGGGCTGCCGGTCGCTCAGGCGTTGGAGCTTGCCAAGGCGCAGCTGTCGAGCAGCCGGCTCAATTTAACCATTCGCCTGATGCTGAAGGACATCGAGTCGGGGCAGTCGCTGTCGGCGGCCATGAAAAAGCACAAGGCGGTGTTTCCGGATATGGCGGTGAATCTGGTCGTCGCCGGCGAAAGCACCGGCGATCTGGACGCTATCATGGATCGGCTGGCCGTTCATCTGGATAAAAAAGCGGCGCTGCGCGCGCAAATGATCAATGCCATGATTTACCCGGTCGTGGTGATACTGGCGGCGATTGGCGTGGCGACGTTCATGGTGGTCAAGATTATCCCCAAGTTTGCCCAGTTTTTGCTGGGGCAGGGGCGGGTATTGCCGCCGTCGACTCAGATGCTGATCGATATTTCGGACACGGTGCGCGCCAACGGCCTGTTTATTGTGGGCGGCCTGATTGCGTTCATCACTCTGGTGCTGCTGCTTTATCAAACCCGCATGGGCCGCCTGTGGATCGACAATGTGCTGTTGCGGATGCCGGTGATAGGCGGCCTGCTGGTGAACGGTTCGATGGCGCAGATGACCTGGGCGTTATCGAGTCTGTTGCGCAGCGGGGTGACGGTGTTTGATTCGATGAAAATCACCGCCAATCTGATTGGCAACCGGGTGTACGCCGACAAACTGCAGGAAACCTCGAGCAAAATTCTCGAGGGGCGGGACATTTCCCGCAGTCTCGATCATCCGAAAATACCGCCGCTGGTGCTGCAGATGATCGCGGTGGGCGAGAAGACCGGCAGCCTCGACCATGTCTTGCAGGAGCTGGGCGTTTATTATGAAAAGCTGATGGAAGTCGCGATAAAACGGCTGTCGGCAATGATCGAGCCGGCGATGATTCTGGTGATCGGCAGTATGGTCGGTTTTGTTTATTACGCGTTTTTTCAGGCGTTGTTTTCGCTGGTGTCGGGGGGGCGCTAGGTTTTTTCTGGTTCCCATGCTCCTGCGTGGGAACCCGTACCGGTGCTCGGCTCAGCCGCGGTCTGCATTCCCATTTATGCCCTTCAGGGTACGCGGGAGCGTGGGAACGAGGGGGCGGGGCCGGCGGTGAAGCGGGTGGTCTGCAGTCCGACCGGTTTCCTGGTTCCCATGCTCCCGCGTGGGAACCCATACGGATGCTTAAATTTACAGTATATGTATTTCCACGCCGGAGCGTGGAAACGAGGTATAGGAAAAAAATAATGCTGAAAGTAAATCTTGTTCATGGTTTGTCGTTGGGTGCCTTGTTGATGTTCTCTGCAAACAGTGCGGCAGACACCCGGCCGCCCGTTTCTCCTTCGAATCAGCCGGCTTATCCTGCGCAACAATGGGTTCGCGATCCGTTCACGCCCAGCACATTGATGTATGAAACGGTCGGGTCACAGTCCGGGATGAGGGGGGGCGCGTTTGGTTTTGTCCCTTCCGGCGAAGGGGGCAGCCTTCCTAAAATGAAACTGCGGGGCTTGCTGAATCAGGATGAGGACGATTTTATCGCTCTGCTTGAGGTGGCCGGAGTCGGCACTTTTATGGTGCGGGAAGGGGATGAGTTCAATATCGATCCGTCACAGCCGAAAAATGCGATTCGCATCGATAAAATAACGCGGCTGAGCGTGACGGTCGAGAGCGGCATGCTCGGTTCAATCCGGGTTCTGCGGTGATTATCGAAAAGGCTTTCAGGCATCCGTATGGGTTCCCACGCAGGAGCATGGGAACCAGAAAAACCGCCGTATCGGTCAGACAGATGCCAGCCTCTCAGGTCTCTTCCTTGTCGACCCACTTGGTAACGGCCGGCGGTTCATAACCGCCGAAGCGATCGAGCAGTGCCTTTGAATCGCGCTCAACGATCAGTATTGAATGGTGCGCTGGCTTGATGAATTGTTCCGCGACGGCATGGCCCAAGAACGTAGCCAGCGAATCGAAATAGCCAGCAATGTTCAGCAGGCCGCAGGGCTTTTTGTGCAGCCCGAGTTGTGCCCATGTCCAAACCTCGAACAGTTCCTCAAGCGTTCCTATGCCGCCAGGCAAGGCAATAAATCCGTCGGAAAGCTCGGCCATCAGCATTTTGCGCTCATGCATGGATTGCGTGATGTGCAGTTCGGTCAGTCGCTTGTGCGCGACTTCCCGCCGCACCAGTGCTTCGGGGATTACTCCCACGGCCTGGCCGCCGAGTTGCAGCACGGTGTCCGCCAGCAAGCCCATGATGCCGACGCTGGCCCCGCCGTAAACCAGTCTTATATTTCGATCGACCAGCGACCGGGCAAGCTCGCGGGCGGCGTCTGAATACGCTTCTTGCCTGCCGGGGCTGGAGCCGCAGTATACGCAAATACTTTTCATGAATCTGATCCTTTTTATTGATGGGATATGGTGCTTGATTTCACGCGCGATAAGCTATGACGGTTTATAGCCTATTGCTGGTGCAAGGCCCGTACTGAACGCCTTAAAGCGCCGGCTGTGGGGCTGCCGGACTGTGCAGCTTATCGCACGGGGCGGGTTGGGCACAATGGGAAAAGGTTGGTTTTCAGCAGACCGCCGGCGGCAGGCCCATCCGCGAATTCGAAGGGAGGCTCAGCGGTCGCGATTGATGCATTTTACTTCATCGCCTATGGCTGCCCGGCACAGCCTGCCGCACCGGTAAATTGCCTAAAACAATTCGGCGAAAAAATTGTCTATCAGATATTGCCGATTTGACGCGGCCGGTTATTGCAGTCTGCGCTTGAGTTCCATGCAGCGCCGCGGAACTCCGGAATGTTCACATTGCCGTCATGATGTACCTTACTGGAATGGCTTGAATGACTAGACGAAATGCGCTTTTTATCACTAATAAAAAAAGTGGCAAAGCCGATAATGAGCTTAATGGCGCCGTTAAGATTCTTAAAGACGCGGGACTTAACCTGATCGAACAGGAAGCCGAAAATCCCGCCCGGATCAATGACTTGATCAGGCAACACCGTGATCAGGTCGATAGCGTGATTCTCGCCGGCGGTGACGGCACCATGGGCGCCGCTTCGGGCACGCTTTCCGAATGTGGCCTGGCTCTGGGTATTTTGCCGATGGGTACGGCCAATGACCTGGCCCGCACCCTGAAAATTCCGGAATCCATCGAATCCGCCGCGGCCATCATCGCCAACGGCCGCCTGCATGCCATAGATTTGGCCAGGGTGAATGGCCATTGGTTTGTAAATGCCGCGCATATCGGACTGGGCGTCAAAGTAAACCGCGGCTTGACCCGTGATCTTAAATCCCGCTGGGGACGGTTCAGTTATGCAAGAAGTCTGATCGATGCATTTAACTCGATGCGTCCCTATCATGCCGATATCGTCTGCGACGGAGAAGGTATTCGCATACGCTCGATTCATATCACCGTTGCCAACGGCCGGTTTTACGGAGGCGGTATGGCGTTATCCCAGGAAGCGTCGGTCGATGACCATCAATTGAGAATTTTTAGTCTGGAACCGCAAAGCTTCTGGAGCTTTCTCAGCCATTCAGTGGTCATTCTGGGCGGCAAGTTGAAAGGCCGGGAGGGCGTCTGGCTTCGCGGCGGCGAGAACATCCGAATAGATACTTCAAGAAAAATGCCGATATGCGCGGATGGGGAACCTGTTTCCTGGACCCCCGCTTATTTCGAACTGCAGCCGAACAGTCTGCAGGTCTATGTACCGGATGAATATTTCACACAGGAGGAGGCGGACGATGCTGAGGACTGAAAAACAGGTGGCACTTGACACCGTCATCAACTCCAGCCGCGGATCGATCGATCATTATCGCTGGGTCGCGGACGCCGGCGATGATGAACAGATCAAAACCTTGCTCGACAGGCTGGCGCTGGAGCGGGAAAGGATTATCGATAGGCTGGCGCCGCAGATGTATAAGCTTGGGGACATGCCGTCCGCGCCTGACCCTGAAAAACTGGCGGTCGAGGAAATGCTTACCCAATTGAAAGCCACATTTTCCGAGAATGAGAAGGATGCGCTGTTGGACAGTCTGGACGAACTCGACTCACAGCTGCTTCAGGAAATCAGCGAGGCCGTCAGACTGGATTTCGATGCGGAGACCCTGGCCATATTGCGCGAACTTGAAAAATCGGTAGCCGAAGCGAGGAAGAACAGGGGAAACTGAGCGTTTGATAATGGCTGGTTCAGCGCATGGACGGCTCCTGACTCTAGCTTACCCTTCATCATAAAGGCGCTACACGGGTTCATCGCGCTAAATGATGGGCGGAGTATTATTGGCAAAGCCAGCGAGCAATTGGGGAAGCTGCAACATATCGTCGAATAACACCGCGTTTCCGGCTCGACGCGACGAGGCCTCGTCAATTCGCACATGGCGGAATGCCTTCATGCCTGCGGCGGCTGCCGCCTCAATCCCAATATCGCTAATCCGCTGACGATATCGCTGTTCAAACATGTCCATGCGAGGGTCATACCTTGAATGCCGCGAACCGCAAGCGGACATAGTCCGCGATCCAGCCTTCCTGTTCGGAATATAAAACCGGCTTAAGCAGTGCTTCCGTTTCTTCATGGAAACAGGCTTTTTGATCCTGGCTCAGCGCCTGCGTTACGCTGTTGGCAAAGAGCTTTAGCCATTCGCGTACACCTGTTTTCAGTGGCGTAGGCCGTTCTATGGTCTCAATGTGACTAACACGGAAACCGCCTTGTTCCAGCGCCGCCTGATAAACCTCGGCGGATGGGAAAAACCAGGGATTTTTGAATTGTCCAAAGTCATCATGTTGAGCAAACACCCGCTCCATGGCATCTATCAGGGCGGCAATATTGCCCAGCCCACCCAGTTCGCCCACGAATCTGCCGTTGGGTTTGAGCGCCCGATGAACGCCGCCGATGACCGCTTGATAGTCCGTCATCCAGTGCAACGCCGCATTGGAGAAAACCGCGTCAAACTGATTATTGAAATTCAAGGACTCTCCGCTACAGACTTCTGCGGACAGTCCTCTTGAAGCAGCGGCAGCGATCATGCTTTCACTGGCATCAACGCCATGCACGCTCGCGCCAGTCTGTGCGATTTTCATGGTCAGTGTGCCGTCCCCGCAGCCCAGGTCGAGAATCTTCTCTCCCCGGGACGGGTTTAGAAGCGCAACCAGGGGGACTCCGAGTTCAGCAACAAAAGCGGCATGGTCAATGTATTGTGATGCGTTCCAGGATTGATGGGTCATGAGGTCTCCTTAAAGTTATGAAGCCGCATTCAGCGGCTTGTCCGTTGCAATGTTTCATCAAGTGTTTACAGGTCCGGCATTTCCTCGTACTGGATGCCGGAACCGCAAATTTCCCCTCTCACAGGGTCGGTGTTGATGGTCAATTAAAATCAGCTTCAATAAACGATCATTGCGGCCGATGATGATCGCCGTCCCTAACGCTGTGATTTTTGAAAGGGATAAGCCATTTGCCTCAGGTAGCCATTCGGTACCGGATGGCCTTTAATGCCATAACCGCCGGGCCATTCATGGCTAGGCATATAATACGTGCCGAACAAGCGATCGAATAATGGAAAGTGAATGGCAAAATTGATGTCAATCGCTTCTTCCTCAACACCATGGTGCCAATGGTGGAATCGTGGCGTCACAATGAAAGGCTTTAGCCATTCCACATTGAACCGGATGTTCGCATGAAGATAAGTGGAATAGAGATAGACCAGCAACAGATAGGCTTGTATGGCTATTTCCTGGTAGCCAAATGTCATCATGGGAATGACAGTGACGCTGCGCAAACCAATGATTTCAACAATGTGCATCCTGGAACCGGCCAGCCAGTCCATTTTTTGCGCTGAATGATGCACGGCATGAAAGCGCCATAGCCAAGGGATACGGTGGAAAGCCCGGTGAAACCAATATTGGATGAAATCCGTTAACAACATGATTTCGATAAACTGAAGCCAGACAGGTTGCGATCCGACCGCATGGCGGAAGGCGCTCCAGTCGGTATGGGCAACTATGGTATTCGATGGCCATAGCGACAGGTACGTTAATGTTTGCACCAGCAGGCTGCTAATCAGAAAATACAGCAGATCTTCGCGCCATTCACTCCTGAATAAGGGTTGATCGCGTAACCGGCCAAAAAAGGTTTCCAATGGAATAAACACGATACCGGTCATCAAGAGATTTAATACAAACCAGTCCAGGCTGATAATGGCGGTCGAGGCCGTCGAATCATATGTTGTCGGCATGCTGCCGATGAGAGACGCCATGAATACCAAAACAATGGCACTGATACCTAAAATCCTGTTCTGGCGCAGAACCAGGCTGATGCAGGCCAATAAAAAGCTGGATAGCATGATGCCCTGAGTCAATAAGTCGAACCAGGATCGGTCATACAGGGTTCGGAATTGCTGAGTGGCAAGTAAGTCCGGGAAGTGCGCGCTTAAAATTACACCTGAAGCCACAACCGATAAGGCTAAAGCGCCCACGCCGCTAATCCATCCCGAGCCAAAGGATCTGGCTTCCACAGGTGATTCCAAATCAGATCGAAGTGCCCGACGTAATTGATTAATCATTCTTTATCACTCTTTTGAATTAAAAATTATCATTATTTGAATATCCAGCGACAGAGCCTTATATGCGCAACACGATAGAAGGCGCTGGTCAATGGGATACTGCCGACGTCAGACCTGTTCTGAGCGCAGTATGAAGGGAAACGCATCGATCGCTATTGATGCGTTTCTTCTTCGTCGGAAGCTTGGGTCACACATCCTGCCGGCCCGGTTCAGTGGATAAGGCGTGCCGGCAAGAAGCGGTGGCGCCGGTCAAAAATTATCAATCGTTGTCGATTGGCTATAAGCGTTAAAAAACTGTCTGGCAGTACGCCCGCTTTTAGCCGCATTTTGATGGGCGAAATCCAGCGCTGCCTTGTGCAAGGTCTCGCGATCGCCGGTGAATTCGGCGAAATAGCTGTCGACAATCTGAAGGTAGTCCGGGGTTTGCAGGGGATAAAAGGCGAGCCGCAAGCCGAACCGGTCAGAGAGCGAGATTTTTTCCTCGATGGCGTCGGAATAATGTACTTCGCCGTTCACCAGCTGCGTCTCCAGATTGTCGCGCATGTGTTCAGGCAACAGATGCCGGCGGTTCGACGTCGCGTAAAACAGCACATTGTCCGGCGGCAGTTCGATGGAGCCTTCCAGCACGCTTTTCAACGGCTTGTAGAGGCTGTCGCCGCTTTCGAAAGACAAGTCGTCGCAATAGATGATGAAACGGTGATCGTGCTCGCGGATGTCGTCGACGATTTCCGGCAGGTACAAAAGATCCTCCTTGTCCACCTCGATGATGCGCAATCCCCGGTCTTTATAGTCGTTCAGCAAGGCTTTGACCAGAGACGATTTGCCGGTGCCGCGCGCGCCCCAGAGCAGGGCATTATTGGCAGGCTTCCCGGCCAGAAAGCGTTCGGTATTGGTTATCAGCTGTTGTTTTTGAGCATCAATCCCTAATAACTGCCGCAGGCGAATTGGGTCTGTATGCCGAACCGGGCGTAAGTAGGCCTGGCGCTGGCGCCAGATGGCCGCATAAGTGGTGTTCCAGTCGATCATCGGTTTTGTTTTAAAGGTTGCTGAAGGTGTCTTGGATTGTATGCTATTCAATTCGGCGAAGGCAATCAGAGAACCGGGCGGGCAGGCATGGGCGGTTCCGAATGCTGGGTTTATTAGGATGCTGCCGACGCCAGGAGGCGCATTTATCGCGATTGCCGCTCCCCAATGCATCCTATCGAGCTGTAGGCTCGCGCGAATCACGGAAACATTGTGACAATAGAGCAAGGAAAGAGGGCTTGATTACGCTATATCAAAACATCCAGGCCAAAGCCGTTTTTCATTATCCAGCTTCACTAGCCCTTGTTCTTGTAGAGCGGTTAAATCCCGCCGCTTGGTTTTATCAGTTCGGTTTTCATACAGGGCCATGTACCAAGGCGCTTGCCGTAAGACTGATAACGGAATCGGTCCCGTATTCAAGACTTGGCTGACAATGGCGTACTGCCGAGCGTTAATTGTTTTCTGGTCATACCGGCGCTTGATTTCTATTTCAAACAGCAAGATGTTAATGAGATTATTGGCTCGGTCATGCAATTTATTCAGGCTGATGAACATGCCTTGCAGAAAAAATTCCACAAAGGCGGTATTGGGAAAAGGGCGCTTTTTCATGGCCTGTTTGCGGCACAGATTAAATAGGGCGAAGTATTTGTCTATGTTTTCAAAATAATAGTGCGCCAGAGCAAAAGGCGCGTATTTAAAACCCTCAGCTTGGAGCAGCGTGGCTTCCAGCACGCGGCCGACACGGCCATTGCCGTCCCAGAAGGGGTGGATCAATTCATAATACAAGTGCACCAAAGGCGCCCGAATCAGCGCGGGAATCTTCTGGTCCTTCAGTTGCTGGTGCCAGTCCACCAGGGCTTCCAACAGCTTGATAATATCCTTGCCGTATTGAGGCGGTTTATAACGTCCACCATGTGCCGGATCACCGACATAAGTGGTGACTGATTTTGAATTATCGCGCAAAACCCCGGCTTGGTTGCGCTCATGAGGTAATTGGTCGGTTATGGCGGCATGCATGGTTTTAATAAATTCCACATCCAACTGCCAGTTGGGATCAGATGCCGCCTGACGGCTTAATTGATAAGCCTGTTTAAGGTTAAGGACCCGGCGTTGTTCGATGTCCTGAATTTTCGATGGATCGAGTTCCAGTGCTGATTGTGTTTCGGTCTTACTAAGCGCGCCGCCTTCAATACTGTTGGTGCCGAAAACACTGCTGACGATGACTTCTTTTTCTAAATGATTGGCAATGGGCGACAATGGTGAGGTGTGAAAGCGCTGATGGGCATCATTCACCCGCAATAAAAGCGTTTCCAAAGTTTGCATGTTACAGCCTATTTGCAAATCAAATGGCCCGAAACGGTCAGTTTCTATGCGAGCTAGATAATCCTCATATTCCTCAAGGGAAAATATCACAATTTATGTCTCCAACAATGTCCATAATTTTTTAATTAAAAATAATTATAATACAAATAGTTGTAATAATTTTTTATATTTTATGTCTAAAAAAATGTCCAGATAGATATTCGTTCTAATTATAATTAGAGGCGGAGAGCGTGTCTATCAACGCCAGGAACTAAAGCTGGAACAAGTCGCATGGAGGCTATCAACGCGATAAGTACGTTGGCTTTATCAGGATGCTGCCGATGCCGTGAGGCGCATCCATCGTCTCGGAAGATAGCTCGGCATTTATATCGATCCGCTGGTTCGAATCCATCGAGTTCGACCGCAGCAGGTGCATCAGCCCTCACTCCACCTCATACTCCAGTATCCCCTGCCGGCCGGCCAGCAGCGTCAGCTCGGCTATCGTGGTCACGCCCAGTTTTTCCTTGATCGCGGTGCCGTGGTTGCAGACCGTCTTGTAACTCAGGCAAAGCTTTTCGGCGGCCTTGTGCGTGTTGTAGCCCCGAGCCAGCAGACAGAAGACATCGAATTCCCGGGGCGACAGCAGTCTGATCTTTTCCGAATCGTCGTGGCCGGTTCCCATCGTGATCGCCAGCTGCTGGGCCAGTTCCGGATCTACATACGTGCCGCCTCGGGCGATTTTGCAGACCGCCGTCACCAGTGTTTCGGGCATGCTGTTTTTGGTGATGTAGCCTTTGGCGCCGGCCTTGATGGCGCGCGTGACATAAACCAGGCCGTCATGGATGCTGAATACCAGGACCTTGCAGTTCGGGTCCCGGCTGAGCAGCCGTCTGATCGTTTCAAACCCGCCGATGCCCGGCATCGACAGATCCAGCACCACGATGTCCGGCTGATGCTGGCTGTACAGCTGGCAGGCCGTCTCGCCCCGGTCCGCTTCATAAATCTTGCCGATATTATCGGATAACGCCAGATAGGTCTTGTAGCCTGCCCGGACGACAGCATGGTCGTCCACCAATAATACATTGATCTTGCTTGACACTCGGTTACTCCCCTACAAATTCGCCCATGATGCATGGTTTGCGCGGTAAAAAATATGGGAGCTTTTCCCGTTTTGTCGATGCGGGCTGTACAGGGGAAAATTTCATGGGTATTTGGCGCAATTTTCCCGGTCATTTCGGGGCTTATTCCGTAACCCGAGCACAGCCGCCTCCCGTATCATTTCCGCCCAGCATAGCCTTGCGCGCCGAAAATCCAAGGCATTACGTTTTGATCAAGAAAGCTGATTGCTGCAAGTTGACACAAATAAACACATCGGCGCGTTAAGGCTAGGCCTTACTAATCAGTGCATAACAATAACCTGGAGGAAGTATGCGGATTTCGAAATTTGCTCGTCATGTGGGGACGACTACGGCGCTGGCGTCGGGTATCCTGCTGGCCTTGTCGCAACCGGCGCAAGCCAATAAAGAGCTGGACCAGATGTCGCGCCAGAACACCAATTGGGTGATGCAGACCAAGGATTACAGCTCCACGCATTACAGCGAGTTGTATGACATCAATATCACCAACGTCAAGAACCTGAAGCCAGCCTGGTCTTTTTCAACCGGCGTGCTGAACGGCCACGAAGGCGGGCCATTGGTCGTCGACGGCATCATGTATGTTCATACGCCTTATCCGAACAACGTTTTCGCCATCGATCTGAATGATCCGGACAAAATCCTGTGGGAATACAAGCCCAAGCAAAATCCGGCGGCCCGTGCGGTAGCCTGTTGCGACGTGGTTAACCGCGGTCTGGCTTATGCACCGCAGGGCAAGAATTATCCGGCGACGATTTTCCTTAACCAGCTTGACGGCCATATTGTCGCACTGAACGCGAAAACCGGCGAACAACTGTGGAAAATGGAAAACTCCGACATCGCCATGGGCTCGACCCTGACTGTCGCGCCGTTTGTCGCCGAGGACAAGGTCATTGTCGGCACGTCCGGCGCCGAACTGGGTGTCAGGGGTTATGCGACGGCCTATAACATCAAGGACGGCAAGCAGGCCTGGCGCGTGTTCGCGACCGGTCCCGATGAAGACATCAAATTGTCGAAAGACTTCAACAGCGCCAACCCGCATTACGGCCAGTTCGGTCTGGGTCTGAAGACCTGGGAAGGCGACGCCTGGAAAATCGGCGGCGGCACCAACTGGGGCTGGTACGCTTATGATCCTGACCTGAGAATGCTTTACTACGGATCAGGCAACCCGGCGCCATGGAACGAAACCATGCGTCCCGGCGACAACAAGTGGACTATGACCATCTGGGGCCGCGACATCGATACCGGGGAAGCGAAATTCGGCTATCAGAAAACGCCTCACGACGAGTGGGATTACGCCGGCGTCAACTACATGGGCCTGTCCGAGCAGATGGTCAACGGCAAAATGACCAAACTGCTGACCCATCCTGACCGCAACGGCCTGGTTTATACCCTGAACCGTGAAAACGGCGATCTGGTCAATGCCTTCAAAATCGACAACACCGTCAACTGGGTCAAGCACGTGGACCTGAAAACCGGTCTGCCGGTGCGCGATCCCGAATATTCGACACATATGGATCACGAAGCCAAAGGCATCTGTCCTTCGGCCATGGGTTACCACAACCAGGGCATCGAGTCGTATGACCCGAACAGACAACTGTTCTTCATGGGCGTGAACCACATCTGCATGGACTGGGAACCGTTCATGCTGCCTTACCGCGCAGGCCAGTTCTTCGTCGGCGCGACCTTGAACATGTATCCGGGACCTAAAGGCACGCTGGGTCAAGTCAAGGCCATGAATGCGGTCACCGGCGAATTCGAATGGGAAGTCCAGGAAAAATTCGCGGTCTGGGGCGGCACCACGGCAACGGCGGGCGACCTCGTGTTCTACGGCACGCTGGACGGCTACATCAAGGCGCTCAACTCCAAAACCGGCGAAGAGCTGTGGAAATTCAAGCTGCCTTCCGGCGTGATCGGCCATCCGATTACCTATAAACACGACGGCAAGCAGTATGTCGCGATTTACTACGGCGTAGGCGGCTGGCCCGGCGTCGGTCTGGTATTCGACCTGAAAGATCCGACAGCCGGTCTCGGCGCGGTCGGTGCGTTCAAAGAACTGGCGCACTATACCCAGATGGGCGGCGGCGTCATGGTGTTCTCGCTTTAAGTATCTGAAAACGTAGGGCGGGCGGATGTTTTTCGCCCGCTATTACCACGAGGACAATATGTCATTTAAAGTAACTATCTTAACTGCTCTCTCTTTGGCGCTGGGCTTTGCGGCATCCGGCGCTTTTGCTCAGGAACCGTTGAAAGTCTGCGCCGCGGAAGACGAAATGCCTTACTCCAATAAAAAAGGGGAAGGCTTCGAGAACAAGCTGGCGCAACTGGTCGGCGAGGAACTGGGCCGGAAAGTCGAATACGTGACCTGGACCGATCCGCGCTTCTACCTGCGCGATTACCTGGACAAAGGGCTTTGCGACGTTTCCATCGGCATGGATACCGGCGATCCGCGGGTACTGACCACGCGGCCTTATTACCGGTCCGGCTACGTGTTCATCACGCGCCAGAACGACAATCTGGACCTGCGGAACTGGGACAGCGAAGTCCTGCGCAAGGCTGAGCGTATCGCTTATGTGCCGGGTTCGCCGGCTGAAGTCATGATGCGCGCGATCGGGCGTTACAACGACATGTTCAATTACGAACAGGAACTGGTCGGCTACAAGTCCAGGCGCAACCAGTACGTCAAGTACGACAACGCCAAACTGGTTTCCGAGGTCGCCTCGGGGCGTGCCGAAGTCGCCGTGCTGTGGGGGCCTGCCAGCGCCCGTTATGTCAAGGAAGCGGCAACGCCGCTGAAGGTGACGGTGATCCCTGACAACAATGCCCGCGCCGACGGCGAGAAGGTGGGCTTTCACTACAGCACCTCCATGGGCGTGCGCAAAGGCGACGAAGCCCTGCTGGCGCAGTTGAATCAGGTTATTGAAAAACGACAACAGGATATAAAGCAGATTCTGGAAGCAGAAGGGATTCCCCTGCTGCCCGAAACGGAACCCGCTTTAGCCATGAAGAAACAGGATTAACAAAGAAATGAAACATAATTATTTAACAGCCGCCGCATTCGCGGTTCTGGCTTTGTCCAGCGCCGGCGCGCAGGCGGAGATCACGCTGCACCATGCCATCACCGGCGAAGTGCTGGACATGAGCGTCGCCAAATCCGGCGGTAACACCGAGGCGTTCAAGCAGTTCATGGAGACTGGCAAAAACCCCTATAACGGCGACAAGGAAGCGGTCGAGAAGGGTAAAAGCCTTTACATGACGGGCTGCTCCGGCTGCCACGGCCATGAAGCGGAAGGCAAGCTGGGGCCGGGATTGGCCGACGACTACTGGACCTATCCGGCCAACGCCACCGACAAAGGCCTGTTCGAACTGCTGTTCGGCGGCGCCAACGGCATGATGGGACCGCAATACGTCAATTTCAGCACCGATGAGATGCTGCATATCATGGCCTTTTTGCGGGACATCTACAATGGTGATCCAAAGAAAGCCAAATGGTTAAAAAAATAACGAGGACACGACAATGAAAAAATTACTTTTACTCGGTGCCGCAAGCCTTATGGCCACACTGTCATTTTCCGCATCGGCCTATGACGGCACCAACTGCAAGGAACCCGGCGTGTGCTGGGAACCTAAACCAGGCTATCCGGATAAAGTGGCGGGCAGCAAGTACGACCCGAAACACGATCCCAACGAACTGAATAAACAATCACAATCCATCAAGGAAATGGAAGCCCGCAATGAGAAACGCTGGGAAAACCTGAGCAAAACCGGCAAGTTTGTTTATGACGTAGAGGATATCGAATAAGGATTTCCTCAAGGCCAGGCATGCCTCCCCCGCATGTTTGGCCTACCCGAAGCCTGAAGCGATAGGCTTTGCCTCAGGCTTCGATCCTCATGCATTTTTTAAGACTAAGGATACGGCGGAGAATAACTTCCCCCAATTTTGGCAAGCGCGTGTAGGGGCGGACCTGCGTGTCCGCCCTGTGTCCGGTGCACGACAGGTTACCGGGAAACCATTGGCCGAGGGATAACCGTTGGGCAAGGGCGAACACATAGGTTCGCCCCTACATAAGCGCTGATTTTAGCCAAAGACGTAAACCATACTTACTCCGTTAAGACCTCCCCTTAACGGAGATTTTTTTGTTAGCCAAACATGACAGACAACCAGCTCAACGACTGGCGCGCCAAGGCGCTGCAGTTCGAACAACAGATCAACGGGATCGTGATCGGCCAGCCCTCCGTGGTCCGCAATATCGTCCTCGCCGTGTTCGCGCGCGGCCATGTATTGCTGGAAGGCCAGGTCGGCGTCGGCAAGACGACGCTGCTGCGCGCCATCGCCCATGGCCTGGGCGGCGATTACCAACGCGTCGAGGGCACGATCGATCTGATGCCCGCCGATCTCGTCTACTATACCTACCTGGACGAAGCCGGCAAGCCGCGCGTCGATCCGGGTCCGCTGCTGAAGCAGGGCAGCCGGCTGGCTACTTTCTTTTTCAACGAAATCAACCGCGCCCGTCCGCAGGTGCATTCTCTGTTGCTCAGAGCTATGGCGGAGCGCAGCATCAACGCCTTCAACCGCGATTACGAATTTCCCCACCTGCAGGTGTTCGCCGACCGCAACCGCGTGGAGAAAGAGGAAACCTTCGAACTGCCGGCCGCCGCGAAAGACCGTTTCATGTTCGAGATCGGCATGGCGACGCCGACGGACGACGCGGTACTGGATGAACTGATGTTCAACCAGCGCTTCCATGACGTCGACCGGCTTGTTGCCGGCATGGAAACCGGCGGCATCGCTTATTACGAACTCAACGATCTGGCGGTCATGCTGCAGGAGAATATACAGGGTACGCCGAAGCTGCGCGCCTACGCCCTGGCGTTGTGGAAAGCCTCGCATTATCCGCAGGATTACGGGATCGAATTGTCCGACGTGGACATGAGCGCGCTGCTGCAGGCCGGCGCCAGTCCGCGCGGCATGAGCTACTTCATCCGCGCCGCCAAGGTCCGCGCCTGGCTGGAAGGCCGCAATGCCCTGCTGCCCGAGGATCTGCAGGCGGTTTATCAGGTCACGATGGCGCATCGCATCTTTTTGAGCCCGATGTACGCCTACCGGAAGGACGAACTGATGCCCGAACTGATCGACGGCATTCTCAACCAGATCGCCGCACCGTGAACTGTAGGGTCGAATTCACTTGTGCCCTTTAGGGTATTCGACCCAACGCCGCAACAGCGATATTTATCCAGGTGAGCAACCCATGAGCGTTAAAAAATACTTTGATTTAATCAAACCCAAAACGGAAATCGGCGATTTGACCGAACAGTACCTGACCTGGGCCGGCGTCAGTTTCATCTGCTTTTTTATTGCCGACGGCTTTGACCATCTGGCGGAAGCGTCCTACGCAGCCTATTACACGGGCGCCATCAACGAAGCCGTCAGCACCCGGTTCTGGGTATTGCTGGGAGTTACCGGCCTGTTGCTGTTCTCCATGGCGCTGCCTGTCGTTTTTCTGGCGCGCCGGTTGCCCGCGCTCGTTCAGGTTTCTTATTACCTGCGCCGCATCACCCAGGCCTTCTGCCTGATCGCGTTCAAGATCGGCGCCCTGATTGTCGGCATATGGACCGCGCATTGGCTGCACTTCAGCGACAAGGACCACATGCTCGCCTCGAAATCGCTGCTGATCGACGATATCGGTTTTTTCTCCATACTCGCGCTCGGCGTATTGAATACACTGTACTGGCTGATCGGCGAAGGGATTTACAACCGCGACGACCGAGGCTATTCGGGACTGGTCGGACTGATCCTGGATTGGCCCGTCAAGTACAGCCTGCCCGCCTACACCGTCTTCACCGGCGCCGTCATGTATCTGATAGCGAGCCAGCAGTAAACGCCATGACAACCGCTCCCGAAACCTTCCGCTACCGGCTGGCAAGTCCCGCAGGCAGCGTTTTTCCCGGCGCGCATCCGGGGCAGATGGTCAGCAGCGGCCAGCTGTTCAAACGCCATGAACCGCTGATCGCGGCGCCCGACCCCCGGCGCATTGATCTGCGCGCCAGCGTGCTGGACCCGTTCGGCAGCTATCAGGTGCGCGTCTACCAGCAGAAAAGCACGCTCGATGTCTACCTGATCGCCGATCTGTCCGCGTCGATGTCGTTTTCCGGCAGCCTGAACAAACAACAAATCCTGATCGATTTTCTATTGTCGGCCGCCAGCTCGGCTTTCAGTTACGGCGACAGCTTCGGTTTTATCGGTTGCGGACGACAGCTGGAACAGCGCTGGTTGCTGCCGGGCTGCCGGCAAATGGGACGCGTCCGGGCGCTGGCGAAAAATCTGGAAAATCATGTCCTGGCACAAGGCTGCGAAAGCCTGCCGCAAACGGCGCGATTGCTGCCCGCGAGCCGGGCGCTGGTGTTTCTGCTGTCCGATTTTCATTTCGGCACGGACCGGCTCAAAACACTCATGCACGGACTCAGTAGGCACGACGTGATCCCGCTGGTGCTGTGGGACAGCGCCGAATATCTCGATCTCCCGCCCTGGGGGCTGATCAGATTCCAGGACATGGAAAACGGCGCGACGCGCACCCTGTTCATGCGCCCGGCGCTAAAGCAGAAAATCGTCCGCGCCTTCGAGCAGCGCCGACGGCAGCTGCAGCAGGCATTCCGCGCCTTCGGGGCCGAGCCTTTGTTTATCGACGGGCGCTACAAGGCCGAACACATCGATCATTATTTTCAACAGAGGGCCGCATGAGAACCCTATTGACCGGCATCCTGCTGGCGCTGGCGCTGCTCGGCTGTTCGGACAGGCCGGCCGTCAGCGATGTTGAACTGCTCACGCCGCGCCCGTTCGGCTATGTCATCGGCGACGAGATACAACACCGCATCCGGGTCGAAACCCGCAACGGGGTCAAGCTGCAAGCCGGCAGCCTGCCCCGGCAGGGAGCGCTCAACCGCTGGCTGAATCTCAATGACATCAAGGTCGAAGAAAGCCGGGCCGGCGGCGGTTTCCGTTATACGATCGACCTGACCTATCAGGTCTTCTATGCACCCAATGAAGTCAAAATGCTGACCATTCCGGGCTTCAACCTCGTGCTCGGACAAGGCGACAAGACCGCCGAACAGGCCGTGCCAGCCTGGCCTTTTACCCTGTCGCCCCTGCGCGAGCTGGCGGTAAGGCTGGACGACACCGGCGAATACAAGCGCCCCGACGCCATGCCGCCCGCGCTGCGGACCGACGGCCCGGTGCTGGGCCTGCTCGTCGCCGGGCTGATCGCAGTGGCTAGCGGGGCTGGTCTGGCTTATCTGTACGGCTATCTGCCGGGCCTGCCGCGGCGCAGCATTTTCAAGCGCGCCGGCGGAAAACTGGCGCGCCTGTCCGGACAGGAACTGGAGCAGGGCCTGACGGTGTTCCATGAAGCCCTGAACGCGCTCAATCGCCAGCCGCTGTTCAAGCACAAGCTGGCCGGCTTCTACCGGCAGCATCCGCAGTACCGGCAACTCGGCGACCAGCTGGACTGGTTCTTCAACTGTTCAAACCGTTATTTCTTCGCCGGCGAGGCCGAACCCGGTCCGGAAGCCCTGGGCCGGCTGAGAAAGCTCTGCGCGGCCTGCCGCGAGATCGAACGGGGCAGCCGATGAATTTTGCCGTGGAGACGCCGTGGGTCCTGGCGGGCCTGCTGTTCATGCTGTGGCCTCTGTTCGATGACGGGGTGCGGCACAGCCCTTATCCGTGGCTGGATATACTGCCGCCCGATGCATTTTCCACCGGGCTGACCGTTTTGTTGCGCATACTCGGCATGGCGACGATCGCGGCGCTGGTGCTGGGCCTGGCCGGCCTGCACCGGACCGAGCAAAGCATCGAACGCATCGGCCACGGCGCCAACATCGTCCTGCTGCTGGACCGCAGCAACAGCATGGACAACACCTTCGCCGGCAGGACGCCGGACAGCGAGGAGGAATCCAAGGCCGCGGCGGCCCGGCGCCTGCTGACCGAATTTGTCGCCGGGCGCCCGCACGATATGCTCGGCATCGCCGAATACAGCACTTCGCCGCTGTTCGTGCTGCCGCTGACGGAAAACAAAGAGGCGATCCAGGCAGCCATCAACGCCACAGTCGTGCCCGCGCTCGCCTATACCAATATCAGCAAAGGCCTGGCCATGGCCATGTCCTTTTTCAATAACCGGGAACTGACCGGCTCGCGCATCGTGCTGCTGGTGTCCGACGGGGCGGCGGCCATCGATCCGGACAGCGAACTGCAGCTTCGGCAATGGTTCAAGCAGCAGCAGATCCGTCTGTACTGGATTTTTCTGCGCACGGCCAACAGCCCCGGCATTTACGAGCTGCCGACGGATTCGCGCAACGACAATGCCGATGCCATGCCGGAACGCTATCTGCACAAGTTTTTCACCAGCCTGAACATTCCCTATCAGGCTTATGAGGCGGAAAGCCCGGATGCCATGCACAAAGCCATTGCCGACATCGACCGGCTGGAACATCTGCCCCGGCATTACCGCGAACGCATCCCCAGACAGGACTTGTCGGCGCTCTGCTATCAGTGGGCCGCCGGGCTGATGCTGGTGCTGCTGGCTTTGAAACTGTGTGAGGTAAGAAGGTGACAAGAACCTTGAGGAACGCCGCGTTGTGGGGCGTATTGCTGGCGAGCAGCTTCGCCGTTGTTTATGAACTGTGGGCGCTGTACCGGATCGACCGCGAGAACGCCTGGATGCAGCAGCTGGCTTCGGGCCATGATATCGATATCGGCAAACTGGTCGGCGCGGAACCGGAAGTCAGACTGGCGAGGGCGGTTTACTTCAAGAACAAGCACCGTTACGACGAGGCCCTGGCGACGCTGAGCCTGATCATGGATGCGGGCGACCGTGCGCTGCAGGCCAAAATCCGCTACAACCTCGGCAACGTCTATCTGGAGCAGGCGGTCGAACAGGCCGAAGCCAAACATTTCAATGAAGCCCTGCCGCTGGCGGGGCTGGCGAAGCAGGCCTACCGGCAGGCGCTGGCGCTGGACAGCCGGTTCTGGGACGCCAAATACAACCTCGAGGTCGCCATGCGCCTGCTGCCGGAAATGGACCGCATCGACCTCAAGGACGACAGTCCCGACAACCGCAAATCGAAGCCGTGGACGACCGTGCCGGGCTTTCCCAGAGGCCTGCCTTGATGAGCTTTTCCGGCGTACACAAGGATTACCGCTTCTGGTGCCTGGTCCTGGCGCTGGCCGCCATGCTGGCGCTGTTCGTGCATCCCCGGGAGCGGCAGAAGCGTCCGGTCTATAACCTGGCCTTCATCGTCGATATTTCCCGCAGCATGAACGCGCAGGACTATCGGCTGGATGGCAGCCCCGTCAGCCGCCTGCATTACGTCAAACAGACGCTGCGCGAGTTGCTGCCGAAACTGCCGTGCCAGTCGAAAGTCGGCCTGGGCATATTTACCGAGCGGCGCTCGACCCTGCTGTTCGAGCCGATCGAAGTCTGCTCGGGCTTCGCCGAGTTGGACGCCGCCATCGCCGAACTGGACTGGCGCATGGCCTGGGCGGCGGACAGCCGGATCGCCGGCGGCCTGCTCAGCGCGCTGGAAATCCTGCGGAACGGCGATTCCGAAGTGGTGTTCGTGACCGATGGACAGGAAGCCCCGCCCGTCAATCCGCGCTATCGCACCGATTTTTCCGCGATCAAGGGCAAGCTGGACGGCATGATCCTCGGCGTCGGCGGCCTGCAGCCCGTGCCCATCCCGAAATTCAACGCCAAAGGCGAAGCCGCCGGGTTCTACAGCGCCGAGGATGTGCCGCACCGTTCCTCGTTCGGCGAATCCAACCTCAATCCCGAGGAAATCGAAGGCTACGACGCCCGCAACGCGCCGTTCGGTCGGGAGGCGGCGACGGGCAGCGAACATCTGGCCTCCCTGCGCGAGCCGTATCTGCAGCAGCTGGCGACGGAAACGGGCCTGCGCTATCACCGGCTGACCGATACCGAGGCCTTGAACGAGGCCCTGCAAACGCCCGAGTTCGCCGTGCAGAAACCGGTGGACGCCGATGTGCGCTGGAAAGCGGCCGTCGCGGCGCTGGCGCTGCTGTTGCCGATTTACGGCGGCTTGCTGAAACGATACTTAAACAGAGCAATAAACAGAGTTTGACTATGCAGAACTTAAAGAAGACCCCGCCCTTTTCATCGCGCGTGCTGCTGTTCGCCGCAGCCTTGGCAAGCAGTCCGGCCTGTTTTTCAGCAGCGCAAAAAGAAGACATCCCCAATCTGGTCGGCATCTGGACCGGAGAAAACAACACCTATTCAGAGCAAAAAGGCAATTCAAGCTGGACCAAGACGGTCGAGATTGACGAGCAGCAAGGGCGCCTGTTCAAAGGACATTTCGCTTTTGCCGGGGGGACCAAGCGCTTTTTCGGGGTGGTTTTTCCTGACAACGCCTCGTTTGCCTGGGTGGGTGCGGACAGCAAGGGCTACAATCATGGCCGTATTTTCAGCCAGGATCATGTCAGCGCCTGTTATGTCGAGTCCGGTGAGGAAGCCACTGTCGGCTGTGCCGATCTGGTGAGGAAAAAGCCCTGAAGCTTCAAGCGGGACGGGGTTTTCAACCGCGGCCCTAACCCACATATTTCATGGAACCACAGAGAACACGAAGAACACGAAGAACACGAAGAACACGAAGAAAATCATGGCGTTATCATTTATCACCGATAACTTCATAAGCTCATCATGAAATATTTCTAAGTATTTGAATTGAAAAGCCTTCTTGTCCTTCGTGTCCTTCGTGGTGAAATATTCAGGCTAACATTTCCGCAATGTTTGAGCCTGGATGCTCCCGTTAATC
This sequence comes from Methylobacter marinus A45, assembly GCF_000383855.1. Classification (GTDB taxonomy): domain Bacteria; phylum Pseudomonadota; class Gammaproteobacteria; order Methylococcales; family Methylomonadaceae; genus Methylobacter; species Methylobacter marinus. The sequence goes on along the minus strand of NZ_KB912877.1, from coordinate 1,174,454 downwards.
AAGGCTGCGCGTTTCGGACGGGCGACATTGCCCCGTCTCGTACTTCACAGGCCGATAAGGTCGTCCAGCGTGTCGTATTCATAGTGCGTCTTGTAATCGAGCATTTGCCTGGGCGTCACTGTCTCGTCGAACACATTGTAGAGAGCATCATCAATGCGATGAAACTGAAGTGAGTCTGGCGCGTCCATATCAGGAACGTATGAAGATGCAGGATGCCTTTCCTGCCATGCGGCCCAGATGCGGTCCACGTTACAGTGGTGGAGGAAGAAAACCGGGTCATTGGGTGACGAAGACAATTGCATATCGCCTCCGACCCATACATGGACGCTATTATGTGTGCTGGCCGCCCCAATCCAGCCCTCGAGATAATTCCTTGTCCCGCTTGCGGATGATGAGTTAAATGGCATTTGGTCATACGCCACCTGATTCCTGATGAACGTACGCACCTGGGTTCGGGTGGGAAGCCTGCCGCTAGCGCCAAGGTTGCGTTGCAGCTGTTGATTCACTACCTGCAGATTACCGGTGACCGGGTTCATCGCCAGACGGACCCGCCAATTTCCGCCAACGAACTGTCCCAGATTCTCATTGGCCCAGATTGATGATGTGTTTGGGTTTGTCAATTGAGCGTCGGCATTCCAGTCCCAATAGGGGATTCGAAAGTCCGCATCATCTACCGCCTGTTGTAAAAATCTTTCCAGGGCAATAAGAAAGTAACGATGCCACGGCAGGAACGCCGGTCCGGAATGTGCGGCGTTCCGATCGGTCTGGCCGGGAGGTGTCATTAGCATCATCGATTGATGGTGCCAGAAAACAAAAACATCATAGAGGGATAGGTTAGGCTGGCCCGGCCATGGAAACTGCTCAGGGTCTTTGAGCCGATTGACGCCTTCGATAAACTGCCGTGCCGCAGTGGCATTACTGAGAAAGTTGTGGCGGATCATGAGTGCCTCCCGTGCCCGTGTTCCTGATCTTTATTGCCGGCCTTGCTACCGACATCGGGGAACGAATCAGGGTAAAAGTCGATGACAGCCTTCATGAGATCGATGGCCGAAGCGTAGGTGACAAATGGTGTGGCGTGAGTGTATACGCGGCCATCTTCATCTACTGAAAAATGAGAGCGGACCGGCTGCCCGTCCACTTCCACCTGGTAAGTGGTGGTTATCTTGACTTTATGCCCGTCGTGGGAGAATTCGCGGATGGCGGTAGCTTCGTGCCCGGTATGTGGAGAAATATACGATGGAAACTGTTCCTTCACCCAGTCGGGATGCGAGTTAATTTCATCGGTTGGCGAGTAGCGGGCCAGAACTGATGTATCGAATTTGCCAATCGCTTTCTTGCGCTTTTTGGATTTCGCTTTCGGCTTTGCGGCTTTGGAAGAATCAGTCTTTTTGGTCATGATGAATCCCCATATCGGGAGAAAATTAAGCCTGGCTAGCTCTATTTCAAAGTTTCATACTTTTGGTCTTTAATAACAATAAAATTACAATTAAAAATCGTAATAAATAATCAAGTTCATACATTGCGGCCATATCAAAATACGATTTGCAACTATCGGCGGTATTTCCTCCGGCAAAGGCAAGCGGGCTACGTTGTTTTTTTAAGGATTCATCGAAGTTTTTGTATGATGCTGACAGCGCTTTATTGATAATGAAATGTCCTCGAGTAACTGTGTATTAGCGCATTGCCATGGCATCGCTCGCGATACGGTCGAGCGGCGCAGGGAAGAACTGCATGACCCGAGAATCCGCATTGAGTGCGGCGAACGGTCCATAGTCCGCCGCGAGCCGTTGGCGTTCTGTGTCGAATTCTATCGGCTCGGCCATGGGTTCCGATTCTCGCTCATGGTGATATAACGTAAAGCCATCCGGGCGCGGTTGCAATACGTTCGTTTTGTGATATGAAGATGCGCATTGTCTGGTTCCACGCTTTATTTCAGGAAGCATTCTTTATATACCGGACTGTTTCCATCAACAAATAAAAACCGGCAAATAATACAATTCCTAGACTTACAGGCACATCAAGCAGACAAGGAAAATCGCAGGGAGTGGGACAAGTTGATTGAAAAATGAAGCTCGATCCAATCAATATCAGGACAATCAGGTTGATTAGCCATCGCTGTAATAGAAATTTTGTCTGTATTTTTGTCCATACGAGAAAACAGGTAAGTATCACTAAAATATAGATATTCGGAAAATAGGATATCTCTTGAATACAACCCATTTTGTTTTACCTCTGTTATAGTTACTCACCTAATATTAGGACGAGAAGCATTTGACAATCTAACGTCAAAGTTCATTAGTACGCGTTAGCGCATCCAACCGGACAAGGCTCGCTTGCAGACAGGATGTTGGTGGTCATACAAAAGACGCATTGATCGCGATTGATGCGCTTTACTGCGTGCAGGACATCCTTTAATACAGCGACCATGGCAATAAAAGCGATTGCAATTAACCGGTGACATCGTTTGCTCCGTATTTTGCGTGAATATACTAAACTCTTTAAAACCTTGATATCTAAAAGAGACAAAATATGAGAGCCTTGATCTTTCTCTGCCTGATCCTGCCTTTGCAGGCCTTTTCCGATACCTCGCTGTGGCGCGTCAGCCGGGGCGATACGGAATTATTTATCGGCGGCACTGTGCATGTGCTCGGTAAAAGCGATTATCCCTTGCCGGAAGAATTCGGCCTGGCCTATGCCAAGGCTCGGATGCTGGTGCTGGAAACCGATCTGGATGCCCTGCACGAACCGGAAATTCAATCCCGGTTGCTCGGCAGACTGATGTATCCCGAAGGGCAGAGCCTGGAAAACAACCTAAAGTCCGCTACTTACAAGGCGTTGGAAGCGTATCTGAAAAAGTTGGATATGTCGGTTGCTTCCATTCAGCAATCTAAACCTGTCCTGGTGATGATGACCCTGATAATGACGGAATTGCAGCGTCTGGGACTGGCGGATGCCGGCGTGGATGCGTTTTTTAATCAGCAGGCTTTAACCGACGGCAAAAGCCTGGGGCAGTTGGAAAGCGTTTCCAAACAGATGGATGTGCTGGAGAATATGGCCAAAGGCCATGAAGATGAGCTGATCTTGAACACCCTCGACGAGTTAGAGCAGTTGCCCGTGCTGATGGATGACATGAAAAAGGCCTGGCGCAACGGCGATTTAACGCAGCTGGAAGCGCTGGGAATTACGCCCATGCGTAAAGACTATCCCGCCCTTTATCATATGCTGCTGGTGGAGCGTAACCTGAGCTGGCTGCCGCAGATTGAAGCGTTTCTGAATACGCCGGAAACGGAATTGATTTTAGTCGGCGCGCTGCATCTGGCCGGGGAAGACGGTCTGCTGGCGCAATTGCGTCAGCGTGGTTATAAGGTGGAGCCGTTTTGACGAGTATAACCATGTGGTACGGATTTACTTCTGGCCTCCAGAGGGTTATTCGTATAGTGCGAATAAATTCGCACCGACGGGATTGCCGAAACAACCACAAGGTCCATTTCCAATTCCGGAATGAACCGTAGGGGCGGACCTGCGTGTCCGCCCTGTGTCCGGTGCACGACAGGTTACCGGGAAACCATTGGCCGAGGGGGAACCGTTGGGCAAGGGTGAACACATAGGTTCGCCCCTACAGTTTACCCGGCATATTAATATTGACTGAGCACTAGCCTACCTACCGTCCTGAAAAAATTCCAGAGCATAACGGCTTAGCCCGGATTGTTCGACGCCAGCCCGATCAATCCCTGAATGTATTCCAATGTTACGTCTTCATGGCGGGTCGCCAGATACATGGTCTTGGTCAACGGCAGGCCGTTGAAGCGCAGGCTGTCCAGCGACAGTCTGCCGGCTTTTTCCGTCAGCAGCCATTCCGGCAGCAGGCAGACGCCGCGCTGGCTGGCCGCCAGTTGCAGCATGATGTCGGTTTCCTCGACGGTGATGTGGTTCAACGGCTCAATGCCGGCGGGTTGCAACACTTTCCGGAACATGTCCAGGCGTTCCCGGTCAACCGGATAGGTCAGCACGGTTTCCTGCCGCAGGTCCGACGGCTCGATAAAGCCGCGTCCGGCCAGCCGGTGCCGGCTGGCGACGATGAGCACCAGTTCAAAATCGAACAGGGTCTGATAGTGCAGCGCGCCGTCGAAGGCGGGATCGGAGGTCAGGACCGCGTCCAGTTTGTAGTGCCGGATGGCTTCAAGGGAATTGAACCGGTAACGGGAGGTGACTTCGACCTCCAGTTCCGGCCAGGCCAGCAGATAGGGCTGGAGAATGGTGCGGAACCATTCGTAGCAGGCATGGCAGTCGATGCCGACAGTCAGTTTGCCGGTTTTTCCGGCGCCCAGCAGCGCAAGATGCTGTTCGGCGGAGTCAACGGTGGCGATGACCGATTCGGCGACCTCGGAAAGGTATTTTCCCGCCTGGGTCAGCACCAGCAGCCGGCCCTGCTTGCGCCACAGGACGACGCCCAGGCGCTGTTCCAGGTTCTTCATCTGATGGGACAGGGCCGACTGGGTCAGGTGCAGCTGTTCGGCGGCCGCGCTTAACGTGCCGCTCTGTTTCAGCGCCAGCAGGATGCGCAGATGAATCAGTTCCATTTATGAATTTTTCTCATGAAATAATGAGAAACTATCAATATTTATCATGTTAAGCAAGCCTTACAATGCGCTTGTCCCTTAATTCACGACGAGAGCAATAACAATGATAAGAACGCATAACCTGGGTTTTCCCCGCCTGGGAGAAAACCGTGAACTGAAATTCGCCCTGGAACGCTACTGGCGGGGCGAAATCGATCAGCCGGACCTGGACGGCATTGCCGCCGACATCCGGCAGCGCCACTGGCGGCTGCAAGCCGACTGCGGACTGGATCTTATCCCCGTCGGCGATTTTTCCTATTATGATCATGTGCTGGATACCAGCGTCATGCTCGGCGTCGTCCCGGAGCGTTTCGGGCCGGCGGCGCAACCGGTCGTCCCGGAGGCTTATTTCAGGATGGCGCGGGGTCGGGCCAGGGATGGACAGGCGTTTCGGGCCTGCGAAATGACCAAGTGGTTCGATACCAACTATCACTATCTGGTCCCGGAAGTGGCGCCGGACCAGTCGTTTGCCTTGTCCAGCACCAAACTGTTCGACGAGACGCGCGAACTGCAGGCGCTGGGCCATCAGCCGAAACCGGTGCTGCTGGGGCCGCTGACCTGGCTGTGGCTGGCAAAATCCGAGACCGATTTTAATAAGTTGGATTTGCTGGAGCGCCTGCTGCCGGTTTACGGCGAAATCCTGCTGCGGCTGGCCGGGCAGGGCGTGGAGTGGGTCCAAATTGACGAGCCTGCTCTGGTGCTGGATCTGCCCGTCGCCTGGAGCAGCGCCTTCGAAGCCGTTTATCATCGCCTGCAGAACAATGGCGTCAGGATTCTGCTGGCCACATATTTCGGCGAGCTGAACGCGCACGCCTCATTGGCCTGCAAGCTGCCGGTCGCGGGACTTCATATCGATCTGCTCAAAGGCAGCGGGCAACTGACGCACGTCCTCGACAATTTTGCCGATCACAAGGTGCTGTCGCTGGGGCTGGTCGACGGGCGCAATGTCTGGCGTACCGATCTGGATGCGGCCCTGGCGACCGTTGCCGGCGTGCGGGAGCGTTTCAAGGGCGAGCTCTGGCTGGCGCCTTCCTGTTCACTGCTGCACGTGCCGATCGATCTGGAACTCGAGACTGAGCTGGATCAGAAGGTTAAGCCCTGGCTGGCGTTTGCCCGGCAAAAGCTGACGGAACTGGCGGTATTGCGCCAGGCTCTCGAACAAGGGGCGGATGCCGCCGAGCCGGCATTATCGGCATCAAGAACCGCGGTCCGCGCACGTCGGGAAAGCGGCTTGCGGGATAATCAGGCGGTGCAGGCCCGGGTGGCGGCCATCGATGAAACCATGGACCGGAGGCAGAGCGGCTTTGCGGTACGACGGGAACAACAGCAGATCAGGCTCAAGCTCCCCCGCTATCCGACCACGACGATCGGATCATTCCCGCAGACGCCGGAGATCCGCAAGGTGCGCCACGATTTCAAACAGGGCCTGCTCAGCGAACAGGACTATATCCAGATGATGGAACAGCAGATCGAATACTGCATCCGGGAGCAGGATGAACTGGGCCTCGATGTGCTGGTACATGGCGAGCCGGAGCGCAACGACATGGTGGAGTACTTCGGCGAACAGCTGGCGGGTTTCCTGACCACTGCCCATGGCTGGGTGCAGTCCTACGGCACGCGCTGCGTCAAGCCGCCGATCATCTACGGTGACGTCAGCCGGCCTGCGCCCATGACCGTGCGCTGGATCAGTTATGCGCAAAGTAAAACCAATAAGCCGATGAAAGGCATGCTGACCGGCCCGGTCACGATTCTGAACTGGTCGTTCGTCCGCGATGATCAGCCCCGTTCAGTCACGGCCTATCAGCTGGCGCTGGCCTTGCGCGATGAAGTGCTGGATCTCGAACAGGCCGGCATTCCGGTGATCCAGATCGACGAGCCGGCCTTCCGGGAGGGGCTGCCGCTGCGCCAGGCGCAATGGACCGAGTATCTGGACTGGGCGGGGCGCGCTTTCCGCATCAGCGCCGGCGGCGCCCAGGACGCCACGCAGATTCACTCGCACATGTGCTATGCGGAATTCAATGACATCATCGAAGCCATTGCCGGACTGGATGCCGATGTGATCACCATCGAGGCGTCGCGTTCCAATATGGAACTGCTGGATGCGTTTATCGATTTCGATTATCCGAACGACATCGGGCCGGGCGTTTACGATATCCACAGTCCGAATGTCCCGACGACCGAAGCCATTGTCGCGCTGCTGAAAAGGGCCGGCGAACGGATCAGCCCCGAGAAGCTGTGGGTCAACCCGGATTGCGGCCTGAAAACGCGGCAGTGGGAGGAAGTCCGGAAAGCGCTGGGCAATATGGTCGAAGCGGCGAAAATATTGCGTTCTGCCGAGGCGGAAGGTTAGGGCGTCGGGGCGATCGGATTTATGCATTTCCTGGTTTCCACGGTCCTCCGTGGGAAACGATACCAAGTCAATCAAACAACAAGTATTGATTGACTAAAATGCTGTTGATACCGGCATGCGGATGCTAATCTACTCCTGATCACTTGCTATCAGGAGAATGCGATGAATATTGCCCGGCAACAATCTTCCGATCCCGTCCGGACGCGGCTGCTCAAGGCCGCACTGGAATGCTTTTTAGCCGACGAATACCATAAGGTCACTACCCGGCTGATAGCCGAAAAAGCCGATGCCAACATTTCCATGATCCGCTACTACTTCGGCAATAAGGAAGGTCTGTACGAGGAGATGATCCGAGATACGCTGAGCCCATTGCTGGATGTGCTGGACGGGCCGATGTTGTCGTCGATGGAAGGATTCTCAGCCTTCCTTCGTCTCTATTACGACACGATGACCGAACGGCCGGAATTTCCCAAACTGATCCTGAAAGTGCTGGCTTTGAACCAGGGGCCGGGGCGGCGTTTTATCCAACAACTGCTGGAACGCGGGCGCACGCGGGGCGCGAAAAAGGTCGCCGACTTGAAAATGCATGGACAGATCGCTCCGTCGGTGGATCCGGATGTCCTCAGGATGGCTTTCGTCAGTCTGGCCATGACGCCGATGCTGTTGAAAGATATTTTTGAGGAACAAATGGGCCACGCGTTGGATGCCGCTTTCCTTGAAGCGCTGGCCAATTTCAACGGCCGGCTTTTTACGGCGGGCCTTGCGCCGGCCGCGCATCTATAATTAGGAGGGACTTCCTTGTCGTTACAGAAAAATGCCGGCGCCGTTCGACGGTTTTCCGGCCTGATGAAATTCGCCGGCTGGCTGCAAAACATCCCGAACAAGATCACGCCGCAGCCGTTTCGCCTCATCCAGATCGGCTCGGCGTTCTGGCAGTCGCGGGCGCTTTACGTCGCCGCCCGGCTCGATATTGCCACGGTGCTGGGCAACGAGCACCTCACGGTCGATGAGATTGCCGCTCGCGTTGTTGCGGAGCCTGATGCCGTTTACCGGCTGCTCAGGCTGTTGGCGGCGCTGGGCGTGTTCGAGGAAGCGTCGCCCCGCGTGTTCCGCAACAATGGCCTGTCTGCCTATCTGCGCGAGGACAACCCGAAAAACGTGCGCGCGATGATTCTGATGCACAACTCGGAAGCGATGAGCCGGCCGTGGTACGAACAGCTGGAAAGGGGCGTGCGAAACGGTGAGGTGCCGTTCCAGCTAACGCATGGACAGGAAATGTTCGGCTATATGGATGCCCATCCCGAGTTCGATCGCTTATTCTCGCGGGCGATGGACAGCGTGGAAGCGCTGACCGGCGACAGCTTCGCGCGGGATTTCGACTGGGGACGGTTCGAGCGTGTCATCGATGTTGGCGGCTCGAACGGCAGTAAATCCCTTGCCATCCTGAAATATCACCCGCATCTGACTGCCCTGGTAGTGGACCGTGCTCAAGTTATCCGTGAAGCGGCGCAACACTGGATAGGGCGCGAGGAGCCGGCCCTGCTCGCCCGCCTGGAATTTCAGGCCGGCGATCTGCTCCAATCGGTTCCGGCGGCGGCCAGCGACAAGGACATTTACCTGCTCAGCGCCGTCCTGCACGGCTTCGATGACGATCATTGCGTCAAGGCTCTGTGCAATATCGTCAGCGCCTGCGCCGGAACGGGCGCCCTCATTGCCCTGATGGAACTGGTTCTGCCCGAATCGCGGGCCGATTTTGCCGGTGCCGCAGTCGACATGCAGATGTTTATGGCTAACCGCGGAAAGGAAAGGACGCTCGATGAATGGCAAAAGCTGTTCAACCGCTGCGGCCTGGTGCTGGAAGAACAGGTGAGCCTGCAATCGTTCGCGAAAATACTGGTGCTGCGGCCGGGGCAATGAAGGTCGTGTCCGTGCCTCTGGTTAAATCGCGCGCAAACATTTTATGAATCAAAAATTTAACCACAAGGACATGAAGCGCACGAAGTTTTAAGGTGTTGGTTAGGAGTGCGCATAAAATAACTTCCTCAAGTGCGCGGAGGAATTTCCGGTGTAGGTGCGGATTTATTCCATGCCTATTACTTAGGATTTGGTCATAAATAATTTCCCTGTTTAAACATAGGATGTGCCGACGACAGGAGGCGCATCGTTCGCGAGCGATGCGCTTCACTGCGCCGCCTAGAGCGCTTGCTTTGGGTCAGCACATCCTATGCAAGACTCTAATTTCAGGAAGTCATTTTTAGCCAAATCCTTAGTATCGCCAACTTTCACATTCCCGTATCTTTTTGATGACGGATTGATCTGGAGTTATGTGAATGCCGTGGTTGCGCGTGTCCGTTCTGGTCCGGTTTAAGGCTCCGATTCAGCCACTTGCCGCAGGCCACTAATGACTTCGGTGAAGCGATGCTTGAACTGCTGCAGGTCCTTCGGCTCAACGGATCGATTCTGCAATTGCTGGTGAAGTTTTACACAGCTGTCATTGACGCTGGAGATGGAGAGATTGGCGCAAATGCCTTTCAAGGCATGCAGCCAGGCTTCGGCACCGGCCCAGTTTTTTTGCGCCAGATAGTCTTCCAACAGGTTTTCCTTGCCCTGATAGCTGTTGTAGAACAGCTCGAGCAGTTTTTTGTATTTCTTTTCATCGTTATGCAGTCGCGACAGGCCGCTTTCGACGTCTATGCCGGGCAAGCGATAATTGGTGAGCGCCGGGTCGGCGCCGGCGGCGCTGTTGACTGCCGAGAATCTGGCCTGCCCCTTGCTGAGCTGGTGGAATATTTTCCTTAATTGTTCGATATCGATGGGTTTTGTCATAACGTCGTTCATGCCTGCCTGATAGCATTGACGGCGGTCGCTTTCGCCGGCAAAAGCCGTCATGCCGATGATCGGTAAAGATGTGAGCTGGAGTTGCTGGCGAATCCGCCGGGTTGCCTCGTAACCGTCCATTTCCGGCATTTGAATATCCATCAGCACCAGATCCACCTTTTCCTTTTGCAGGATTTCGATTGCTTCCCGGCCATTGACGGCTTCCAGAAACCGTTCCGCCTGGTCTTGAAGAATGTCCATGACCAGCAGCCGGTTAATGTGATAGTCGTCAACAATCAAAACGCAGGATAATTTAAGCAATTGGACCGGCGGTTCGGCTTGGGGCAATATCCGGGGGGCGTTTTCCTGTTGCCCCGAGACCAGATGCCGATAAAGCAGTACCCGATCGAAAACAGGGGTTTTCAGGTAGCCTACCGGGGTGTCGGTTTCGGAAAACTGCTTGATGGCTTGTTCGCCCAGCAGGTTGTCCATCAGCGAAATCGAGAGTCCCGATAACCGGGGTTCGGCTCTGATCAGGCGGACCAGTTTCAAGGCATCAATATCCGGCAAATTCCGACTGATCAGCAAATGGCGGTAGTGATGGCGCGTCAGCTGATTTAATGCGCCGTTGCCTGTTTCCGCACTGTCGGCTTTGCAGCCTAGCGATTGCAAGAGTCCAACCAGATGCGTCCGGCTCTGTTGACGGGGCTCGACGACCATGACGTCCGGCATGGGTACGGACCGGTCGATGGCAATGGCATTATCAGTTTCAGCTTCGGCCAGTACCGGTTTAAGCGGTAATGAAAATGAAAAGCGGCTGCCCTGTCCGGGGCGGCTCTCAGCATTCAGATTGCCGCCCATCAGGGTCACCAGTTTCTTGGAAATACTCAGTCCCAGTCCGGTGCCGCCGTATTTGCGTGTGGTCGATACGTCGCCCTGGCTGAAGACTTCGAAGATTCTGTCGAGTGTTTTTCGGTCCATGCCGATGCCGGTATCGCTGATGCTGAAGTTTATTTGCGGCGATGGGCCATTCTTATCGGGGGAGATGGACAAGCGCACTTGCCCTCTTTCGGTAAACTTTAACGCATTGGTCAGCAGGTTAATCAGCACCTGCTTTAACCGCAGTGAATCGGTCCAGATATGCCGGGGCACTGTTTCGGAGACGTCGATAATGAATTCAAGCTCTTTTTCGACAAACTTGGCGGTCAGCATTTGATTGATGCTGGTCAGGATTTCAAACAAATCGCAGTCTTGATAATCCAGTTCCATTTTATTGGCGTCAATGCGCGAGAAATCGAGTAAATCGTCGATCAGGGACAGCAGCAAATCGACCGATTCAAGCGCGCGCTTCAGTTGCTGTTGCTGATGGGGGGACTCCGATGCATTCAGTGCCAGACGGGTAAAGACCACAATCGCATTCATCGGGGTACGGATCTCATGACTCATATTGGCCAGGAACGCCGATTTGGCTCTGGACGACGCTTCAGCGGCTTCTTTGGCGTTTTCGAGTTGACGAGTCCGGTCATACACTAACTCCTGCAATTGCTCGCTATATTTTTTCAATTGCATTTGCGCCTGGTCGCGCGCCGATATCGCATAATGGATTTGCTCCAGCAATTTGTTAAAGGCATCCGACAGCCGTTCAATTTCGGCATAGCTTTTGTTCTCTACCCTCAATTCATAATTTTGCCCTTCGATAACGGTCCAGACGAAGTCGGCCAGCGATTCGATCGGTTTCGAGATGAGCTTTTGCAGGAGATAGGACAAGCACAAGGCCACAATCAGGGCGAGTATAATGACAATACCCACCACCAGCGCGGTGTGGGCCAGCAGATGCCGATAGCGCGAAAAGTCGGCATATAGAATCACGTGGCCGATTTTATTGGCTTGTGAGTAAATCGGCCGGGCATGGACAAGATAGCGCTCGGTTTCGCTGAAAATCGGGCTGTCGGTCAAAAACGCGTCAACGATCCGGGGCGCCTTCGACAAGTCGCTGTCGGGTCGCTGATAGCGTGCAAGGACCTGGTTTTCGTCGTTCAGCAATACGGCATAAATGACCTGGGGATCGTATTGCAGCGAAGCCAATGAGTTGCTGGCCTCGTCTTTGTCTTTAAACACGATGCTGGCCTTGGCATTGTCGGCAATGACGCCGGCCTGGATGGTCAGGCTGTTGGTCATGTCCTGCTTCAATTGCATCATTCTGAAGGTGATGAACAGCAGGCCCGCTATCAAGAGCACGATCGTGCTGGTCAGTACTATGATGAAAAAAAGTCGGTTTTTAATGGAGCGTTGGGTATGTATCATGGTTGTTGGGACAAATGTAATAATTGCGCTCTTAATTCCAAACCGGCCTCTTTGGCGGCTTGTTCATTGATAGCGAATCGAATCCTGTTGTCTTTATTGTAAAGAAATATCATACCGCCCTGACGATAGAAAGCCTCGGTTTCGCCGACAGTCAGGATCGGGTGGGAGGCGGCCGCTTGAAGAAAGGGGTGGGGCGATCGGATGTATTCGGGAAGATAAAGTAAATGGCAGGCCGATAAATCGTCACGCGGCTGTACCTCGGCCACTTCTATTTTATGCTGATTGATCGCTTTGCCGGCCAGGAGCGTTTCCAGGGATTCGGTAGTGCCTTGATCGCCGGCAATGCAAAAACGCATCGGTTCCGATCCGGTCGAGTTGAGGCTGGATGGCGGCCATTCGACAAACAGCGACAATCTGAAAAGGTAAGCCGCTTTAATCGTCAGCTCCCGTTGATCCATAGCCCAGCCTTGGCCCAACAGCAAAGCCAATAGCAAAACCGACTTCATAAGCAGCTGCATGATGCGCATATCGGTTTTATCGTTTCAACTTATCGGGTCGGAGGGAAAGAATGGACATCATCAATACTGGTAGGACAGCTTCAGCATGATTTCCCGGCTTGGTCCCGGCAAGGCGGGATGGCCGCCGTGGTATGGCTGGACGTATTCGAAGCGCTCGTTAAAAATATCATAAACGCCTAATCCGACCTCCAGTCCCTTGGTCAGCAGGTTTTGGTAGCGGAAATAGACGTTGGCGTTCCAGGACGGCGCGTGGTGCGTCAGGCGATCGCCTGTGTAGCCGTAGCGATCACTAACGAATACCAAGGTCGGATTAATGGAAAACGACGGCGTAATGGCGGCATGCGCGTTCAAGGTCACTTTGTGGGTGGGAAAGCCGACATTCAGCCGGTCATGTATCTGGCCTTGGGCATCGATGATTTTATATTTGTCCGCCGTGTTGCGGGTCGACTGATAATAAGAATAATCCAGCTTCAAATAACCCCAGCCATTAGCGTTATAAAGCAAGCCGGTTTCGATACCCCGGGTATTCTGGCCGGCGGCGTTGATGTAAAAATCGTCATCATTCTCATCAATCTGATACAGGATGATATTTTTGCTGCGGATATCGAACAGGTTGATGGTTAAATCCAGGTTGTCGAACAATTGATAGCCGAACTCGATTTCGGCTGTGTAGGTTCTCTCAGGATTGACCTGGCCGATTTGTTCCGCCGCCGGCCGGCCAAGATTGTATTCCGCGTTTTTTTGATAATTGCCGCCGGTCGGTATGCGGAAAGCCTGGCTGTACAGGGCCTTGAAGTGGAAGCGGCCGAAATCCTTGGTCAGGGCAAAGCGCGGGGCCAGGTTGGTGCCGTATTCATTGTAGGCGTCGAAGCGCAATCCGGCCAGCATGGTAACCCAGGGAAAGGCGTAGCTGGCCTCGGCGTAGGCGGTGTAATCGCTGAAGGTCGGCAAAGGCGTTTTCAGACCGCCCGCGCCGGTCTCGCGGAGGTCGAATTTATTGAAAGCGAAACTGTTGCCCAGCACCAGATAGTTGCCTTTTTCCGACGCCAGCGTGGTTTTGGCGTCGAACTTGTAAAAATCGACGAACACTTGCTCGCGCAATAACGGCGGTTGTCCGTCTAAATGCTTTCGGGTCCGCTCCCAGGGGTTCTGGTGGGAAAACTGGGCGTTGAGATCCAATTGTATGGCTTCGGTAAAATCATGCTGGAAGTTCAAATTGGCCGCGTATGTTGTAAAGCGGTTGGCCAGGTACCGGCCCGGTTCGCTCATTGTGGCGGCAAAACCGTCGCGGCTGTTGACGCTGTAATCATCCGCGAGAAAGCGCAGGCCAATCTCCTTGTATTTAACGCCCAGGTTGATCATTCTTGAATCGAGTTCGTTTTGGTCGGCCATGTCAAAGCTTTGCCCTACCGCGTCCTGATAGATCCTATCGCTTCGATGGGCTCGACCGTATTTGCCGGATAGGCTGATTTCCCAGTCTTCCCATTTTTTTCCGGCGACCAGTTCCGCGTTTTTCCGGGCTTCGCCGCGCTCATAGCGGCCATACTGTCCGCTCACTTTGATGCCGTTTATCTGGGCCGCGCTTTTGCTGATGATATTGATCACGCCCATTTCCGCGAAATTACCGTGAATAATGGAGCCGGGGCCGCGAATGATTTCGATGCGGTCAATTTGTTCCGTTGAAAAATGATTGCCGAACTGGGTCGTGCCAAACCGATGTTCATTTAAATTAATACCGTCGACAAAAACCGCTACCTTGCCTTCATGCGCCTGAATGCCGCGAATGCCCAGGCCCACGACATTGGAGGTGTCGACACCGAAACTGAAACCGGGCACCAGTTGCAGCACGTCGATCAGGTCCCGGGCACCCATGTTGCGGATTTCCTGGCCCGAGATCACGGTCACAATGCCGGCGGCCTGGCTGGTGCAGGTCGCCTTCTGGTTGGCGGATAAAAAAACCGGCACCTCGGCCAGTTCCGATAAATCCAGGTCGACAATATCGGTTTCGGAAATCGTATCGCAGGACAATGGGGCCGAAGCGAAAGCGCACTCGCACGGAATTGTAAGCGCGAATAAACCGCCCGCCAGATTTTTTATTATTTTACGTTTCATCGCTTATATGCCTCAAAACGAGGAATAGCTGTTGAGTTTCTTCAAGCGTTGATCAGTCTTGGATTAATCAACTCCTAACAAACGCGGCAATTGCCTGGTCAGTTCCGATCCGGAGGCGTGTCGCTCCGGAACGATATCCATTGTTTCTGTTGTATTAACTTCATGGAGAATGCCGTTATTTCCATATCAGGCCAGCGTCAGCCCATCGCAATGAAGCGTTTTTCATCCTGTCTTCATAACTGGGAACGTGAATTTTACAGCTCTCGCAACTGACTTGTCTTTCCGTCCTTCTCAGGCCTTGCCTACAGGGATGTAGGCAAGGGGCGTGAGCAAGGAGCGGAAGCTTTGCGCAAACAGCTACTCAGCTTGCCATGCGTTTGTTTCCGCGCCCTGAACATGAACAGAAATCCTGCATCAATCGCGGGGCTTGTTTCATTCCCGTGCCTAAGAGGCCGTAAAGCGAAATTGATATGCGGGATCGGTCAAAAAGTGCACTTTACCAAGTTCATGGCTCATTAGCTACTGTAAGGTTGAATCAGTTTTGATAATGAGCACTGTGCAAGCTCGGCGGTCGAAAGATCGTCGGTTCAAAGTTGCTGTGCTATTGTCTGGCGCGCTTCTAAAAGGCGCCCGCCGACAGGCGGGAATGACGCAATTTGGGCGGGGCTGACGATATCCGTTAGCCCTGTTTGCCGGACGATAGAGTATCCGCCTTGTTAAGGGCGGCGCCCATGTTCAGGTCGTGCGCCTGACAATCTAAAAGGGAAGAGGCGATGATGCCGGCTTGAAGACTACGGCTCGTTGCCGTCCGACTGCAGCAGGCTTTGCCACTGGGTATGGGAAAAAGCCAAACCCCGGTCGGAAAAATAGTCCGCGGCATTGTCCACCGCATCCTGTAACAAAGCCGACACATAAAGTTCGGCCTGTTCCGAATGCAACATTTTCTCCGGTACGGCAGACTCGATATAGAGCACGCCCTCGGTACTGGAAAAACGCGTCATGCGCATGCCTTTAAAATCGGGTTTGTGCGTTTTGCCCGGCAGCAGCAGCGTCAGGTCAACAGCCATTCCTCCATTATTTTCCAATGTCTTGCGCGCTTTTGCCAGACGCAGCGCCATCGTCATAATTGCCTTGTCGATGGCGCTGCCTTCCAGTTCCCGGCTGCCGATCACCGCGTTTAGATAGATACTCATCCGGTACTCCTACAGGTTGATCTGAATTTAATCGTTTGGTAGGAGCATAACTAGCAAGTTGAGTGCCATGGCCGGAAAGCCGGCAGCCCATACGAGACAGACCCTGTATGCGGGTTGCCGGCCGGCTGTAAGCACAAGGCGCAAGCCGTGCAGGAACCGGCGCTTTCGGTAGTTATTCGTCTTTACCTTTTAAATTGCCCGCATGCAGGCCGCATTCTTTTTTGGCCCCCGATTCCCACCACCAGCGGCCGGTTCGTTCGTGCTGGTTGGGCAGGATGGGGCGCGTGCAGGGCTCGCAGCCGATACTGACGAAGCCTTTCTCGTGCAGTTCATTGTAGGGCACCTGCCAGGCTTCTATGTAATCCCACACCTGTGCCGACGTCCAGTTGGCCAGCGGGTTGAATTTAACCAGTGTGTGTTCCGGCGTGGAGAGCGCGGTATCGATTTGCACTTCGGGAATGGCTTGCCTCGTATCGGGGCTCTGGTCCTTGCGCTGGCCGGTAATCCAGGCATCCAGATGCGCGAGTTTGCGTTTTAAGGGCTCCACTTTGCGGATGCCGCAGCATTCCTGATGGCCGTCTTCGTAGAAGCTGAACAGGCCCTTGCTTTTGACGAAGCGGTCCAGTATGTCCCGGTCCGGGGTCAACAGCTCAATGTCGATCTGGTAATGCTTTCTGACTTTCTCGATGAAACGGTAGGTTTCAGGATGCAGGCGGCCGGTATCGAGCGAGAAAACCGGTATGTCCGGCCTGATCTTGACGGCCATGTCGATCAGCACGACATCTTCGGCGCCGCTGAAGGAAATGGCAATGTTGTCGAACAGCTCCAGGGCTTTTTTGAGGATAGCGCGCGGGTTTTTCTGCGCCAGCTCGGTTTGTAAGGTCTCGATATTGAATGCGGTCATGTTGGTCGGATTAACGTCAGCTTTGCGCGAAATAGTGTTTTAAAAACTCGTCAAAAGGCAGTTGGTCGCGGCTTTCGATTTCTTTTTGTTTGGCCAGCGATTGCTCGGCAAGTTCATTGAATTGCGCGGTATTGCGGTCATCCAGCTTGCGTTGCCGGAAGTACTGTTCATGCTCGGCCGATTTGTTCAGCGAGAAGCAGCCGAATTCCTGGTGCTGCTGCCCCATGTGCTCCAGTATGCGCGCCGAGGCGGTCAGGTCGGGATTGTCGACGATTGCTTGCTGCTGCATCAGGGCCTGGCTGTAGGGTTTGTTTGCATCGTCGCCGTCCAGGATCTCGCAAATCGGCCACATGTCTTCCAGGATTTCGCTGGCCCAGTCCCGTAAAGGCATGGTTCGCTCGTCTCTGTTCAGTTCCAGTCCGGGCTTTCTGCCGAATTGCGCCACAGCCAGCTGATTGGCATTGTTGATCTGCTGATCCTGTTCCGATTTCAGCGGGCTGTCTTTCAACAGGCAGGTCAGCAGCAGCGCCTCTATGAAGCGGGCTTTGTCTTCGTCGATGCCGATAGGGTTGAAGACATCCAGGTCAAGCGAGCGCATTTCCACGTAACGGACGCCGCGGCGCTTGAGCGCCAGTGTCGGTTTTTCGCCGGATTCGGCAATCTGTTTAGGCCGGATCGTACTGTAGAACTCGTTCTCGATCTGCAGGATATTGCTGCTCAGCTGCAGGTATTGCCCGTCCACGACCGTGCCGATTTTTTCGTATTCCGGATAGGGTGTGGCGATGGCCTGGCTCAGGCTGGCGACATAACCGGCCAGCGAATTGTAATCAATCCGCAAGTTAGCCTGATTTTTGCTTTTATAGCCGATATCGCTCATGCGTAATGAGGTGGCATAAGGATGATACAGGGTGCCCGGGTCGAATTCCTCAAACCCGTCCATCAGGGACGGGCGGCTTTTGAAGAAACTTTTGCAGATGGCGGGCGAGGCGCCGAACAGATACAGGATCAGCCAGCCCCGGCGCTGAAAATTTCTGATCAATGCGAAATAGGACTCGGATATGAAGTGTTCCAGGCTGGCATCCGGATTTTCCTGCGCGTACAGAACAGGCCACAAGGCTTCGGGCACGGAATAGTTGAAGTGGATGCCGGCAATGGATTGCATGGTCCTGCCATAGCGATGCCACAGGCCGTGCCGGTAGATATGCTTCATGCGGCCGATGTTGGATGAGCCGTATTGGGCAATCGGTATGCTTTCATCGCCGTCGATGCCGCAGGGCATGCTCGCGGCCAGCAGCATTTCGTTGTCCAGGTTGTCATAAACAAACTGGTGCGTTTTGTCCAGAAATGCCAGCGAGTCCTTGATGTCGGTAAACGGCGGCGTGATCAATTCAATGAGGGCTTCGGAATAATCCGTCGTGATATACGGATGGGTCAGGGCGGACCCCAATGCTTTCGGATGCGGGGTTTGCGCGATGAAGCCGTCTTTGGCTATGCGAAGGCTTTCCTTTTCGATGCCTTTAAATCCCCCGCGGAGCAGTTGCTGTTGGCCGTTTTCCAGAATCTGGACCAGGCGTGTTGAAAGCTTATTATTCAAATGAGTCATAGATTGGGCGTCTGTACCCTGCAGTCCTGATATAATCGGTCTATTATAGAAGGTATTAACTGATTGAAGAAATATTATCGCAGTGAAGGAAGCCGTGCACAGCAAGCCCATTGAAATACTCAAAACAATTTTCGGCTATGACCGTTTCAGGGGGCAGCAGCAGGCGGTTATCGAGCAATTAATCGCCGGGCAGGACGCTCTGGTCCTGATGCCGACCGGGGGCGGCAAGTCGTTATGCTATCAGATTCCGGCCCTGATCAGGACCGGTGTCGGCATCGTCATTTCGCCGCTGATCGCGTTGATGCAGGATCAGGTCAGCGCCTTGCTTCAGGTCGGCGTGAAAGCCGCTTTTCTCAATTCGACTCTAGCGCAGGATGACGTGCGCATTATCGAGCAGCAGTTGCTGAATGATGAGCTCGACTTACTTTATATCGCCCCGGAAAGACTGACGTCGGCGCGCACATTGGCGCTGTTCGAGCGCCTTAATATAGCCCTGTTCGCCATTGATGAAGCGCATTGCGTGTCGCAATGGGGGCATGATTTTCGCGCCGATTACCTGCAGTTGTCGATGCTGCATGAGCGTTTCCCCGCTATTCCGCGCATCGCGCTGACCGCAACGGCCGATGAGAAGACCCGGCAGGAGATCATGCAGCGTCTGGGGCTGGAGCAGGCCCGGCTGTTCCAAAGCGGCTTCGATCGGCCCAATATCCGTTACCGGATTGTACAGAAGCAGAACGCCCGGCAGCAGTTGCTCGATTTTATTCGGGCCGAGCATGCCGGCGATGCCGGCATCGTTTATTGCCTGTCGCGCAAGAAAGTCGAGGCCACGGCCGAATGGCTCAGAACCAAGGGCATCAATGCGCTGCCGTATCATGCCGGCATGGCCGCGAACCTTCGGCAACAGCACCAGCACCGGTTTTTGATGGAGGACGGTCTCGTGATCGTTGCCACGATCGCTTTCGGCATGGGCATCGATAAGCCGAACGTGCGTTTTGTCGCGCATCTGGACTTGCCTAAAAGCGTCGAGGCGTATTATCAGGAAACCGGCCGGGCGGGGCGCGACGGACTGCCCGCCGATGCCTGGATGGCTTATGGCCTGCAGGATGTCATTACGCTACGGCAAATGCTGGCCGATTCCAATGCCGACGAAGCGCACAAACGTGTCGAATACCATAAGCTCGAATCGATGCTGGCTTTATGCGAGCAAGTGCATTGCCGCCGACAATCGTTGTTAAGCTATTTCGGCGACACGCTAGCGCAACCCTGCGGCAATTGCGACACCTGCCTGGAGCCGGTGGAGACCTGGGACGGCACGTTGGCCGCGCAGCAGGCATTGTCGTGCATTTATCGCACCGAGCAGCGCTTCGGCGTCAATTACCTGATCGATGTGTTGCTCGGCAAGGACAATGAGCGGATCAAAAGCTTTGGCCATCACCTGCAATCGACTTTCGGCATCGGCAAGGAACTGGACGAAAGCCAGTGGCGTTCGGTATTTCGGCAATTGGTTGCCCGAGGGCTGGTGGCGGTCGATTTTGACGGCTACGGCGCCTTCAAGCTGACGGAGGCCTGCCGTCCGATTTTGCGCGGCGAACAGCAGTTGATGCTGCGCAAGGATTTAAAGCCGCAGAAGTTAAAGCGCCGCAAAGGCGAAAGCCGGCAGTTTGGCGACAGCCAGGACGCCTTGCTGTGGAATGCATTGCGCGCCAAGCGCCGCGAGCTGGCCGATGCACAGGATGTGCCGCCGTATGTTATTTTCCATGACGCCACGTTGATGGCCATGCTGGAAGCCAAGCCCATGACACATCAGCAACTGGGCTTGTTGTCGGGCGTCGGCGAACGCAAGCTGGAGCTGTATGGCGATGAATTCCTGGCCGTGATCAGCGAATTTGCCGAAGTTAAAAATCAGGGGCCAATCGATTTATCCGATACCATGGCCGAATCGGTGGCTTTGTTCAGGCTGGGCTACAGCGTGGAACAGATTGCCCGGCAGCGGGAACTGCAGGAGACCACCATTTATAACCATTTGGCCGAGTCCCTGGAACAAGGGCTGTTGGCGCTGTCAGAGGTCGTTGATTTGCCGGAGCCGGAAATCAGGCTTATAGAGGATGCGTTTATCAGTTTGCCGGAAGACCGGAAAAACGCGCTCAAGCCTGTTTATGAGCTGTTCGGCGGCCAGTACAATTACGGTATTCTGCGCTGTATCAGGGCGGCCCTGCTGTATCAATCCCTTTTATAATGGCATGGCGATAACCAGGCGAATCTTGTGACCAGGCTAAGTTTTTGATAGATTTGTCGGCTATCGTACTTTTCCCATCCCTATTCTGACCACATGATAAATCCAACAGCGCCAGATCCATTGACAAATAAATCGACCATCACCTGCGAAAACTGTAACCTGGATAACATATGCATCCCTAAAGGGTTGACCAGTTCCGAAATCGGTGAGCTTGGTTTACTGGTCAACCGGAACAATATCCGCCGGAAAGGGGAGGCCATCTATCATGCCGGCAGCCCGTTCAGAGGCATCATTGCCTTGCGCTCCGGCAGCGCGAAACTGCTCAGTTTCGATCAAAGCGGCAACGAGATGGTCGTTGATTTTATTCTGCCGGGCGAGTTGCTGGGGTTTGACGGCATGTCGTCACAAACTCATAACTGCACGGCCATCGCATTGGAAACCGTGAATTACTGCCATCTGCCGGCCCATAAAATTGAAGTGCTGGCCGTCAAAACACCGGGCTTGAGTCAAGTGCTGCTGCAACGGACCTGCGACCAGTTCGACAGCCAGGTACAAAAGATGATGCTTAGCCGACGGTCCGCGGAAGCGCGCGTGGCCTGTTTTATCCTGCATATTTCAGAACGGCTCAGAATGCGGGGCTACTCAGAGCTGGAATTCCGTTTGAGCATGTCGCGTGAGGAAATAGGCAATTATCTGGGGATCGCGCATGAAACGGTCAGTCGTATCATTCATCATTTTCAGTCACGACAGTTGATTGAAGTCAAATCCAAGCAATTGAAAATCATCGATAAAAAAAGGCTGTTTAGCTTTTATACGGAATAATCGCTAAACAGCCCAAAGCTCGTCGGATCTAAAAATTAGTAATTCTATGTAGGTAGAACTTAGGCAAATATGCTGCGTGAGAGGAATATTCAGCAATATTGCGCTAAGAGCGAGGCTATTTAAACAAACTTTGCTACATTAAAGTTGAGCTAGATCAAGAAATTGTTTGTTTGATAAATTGAAGCGTTGAATTTGTTATGCGCGCATGGGTCGGACAAAGCGTAGGGGCTCCCTTGGCGCGTTGGCCGCGTTCAATAACGCGGCGGCAGTCTGCTGACTGAGGATAATTTCCATGGCGATGGATTGGCGCTTGCTTCGATGGCATCTTCGATCTTGTCGTCCAGATCAGAAAAAAAGTCCAGGCCGGTTTGCGCTTCTATATGATCGACAGACGTCACGAATTGCATCAAAGGTTCCTTGCCTTTGACCGTCTGCGGTATTAAAAAGCCCAGTGCGACAGGGCGGGCGCCAGGACGGGGCTCGGCAATATAAATCTTGTAAAAGGCATCCGGTATTTCCACTGTCCAGGCCGACGGCAATCGCTCGACGGTTCCGGTGAATACCGGTCCTGTAATCACCCAGACTTTGCCGAATATTTTGGCGAAATGCTGGATTTCGACTTCCTCCAGGCGCTGCCAGACGCGCTGGTTCAGTTTGGACTTTTGCGGGCTGATGTTGGTCATCAAAAAGCTGTCCGCTTGCGCCTGTTTGCCGTACAGGCGGCTGATGGCGTAATTCGGCGCCATATGACCACGGTCGTAGCCGCTCTGCAGATAGCTGTCATGACTGACACGGTTAATACTGCGCCAGTCCGTTTCGAAACGGTTGGGGCGTTTTAATGACGGCGTGTCTTCAGGGGCAGGGGTGAGCGCGTATTCCACCCATAAAGGATTGCCGCGCAAATCCGAGTAACCCAAAATAAATCCGTCATTGCGCAATATCCGGAACCAGGTCTCGTGGTTTGTCGCATCCAAGGGCTCGGGAGTACCTTGAAACAGCAGCGCCGGGCGGGCGATTTTGACTTCATAAGCATAGCCGCCCGCCCCGACTGCGATTATCAACAGCAACAGAACGGGATGCTTGCGGCCAAGGCGAAATAGGATCGGCAGTAATATAAGCCAGTTTAGGGTCTGTTTTTTTCTGCGCATGGCGAAGGATATTGTAAAAATCTATTACAGGGGTAAAGCTTCAGCGAGTGTAAAGAAAGATTAAGCCAGGGCTTCTGCGATCGGCTTGTTACTGAACTGATAGTGGTGTTTTAAACAATGGTCCAGCCATTTTTGCAGAAAATAGTTCAAGCGCCATTTGTAATTCATGATTTCCTGGCTCAATCCCGGGTCTTTAAAGGTTTGCGGCACGCTTTCGCGTGCATGGTCGCTCAATACTTCCGCGAGTTGAGCATCAAGATAAATCCTTATTTTTACGGCAGGCTCCAGAAGTTCATTGGGACTTTTCCTGAAGCAATGGCTCAGGTCCACCGTCATGGTGTACGGTGTGCGTTCGATGATTTCCAGATGCAGCGTCGATTTGTCAGGTGCGAGGCCAATGGCTTTTTCCTTAAAAGCCAACAGATCGGGAATCAGCTGAAACAGTTTGTGGTAGTTGGAGGCACAGACTTGTTCCAGGCAGAATGACTTGTTGATTGGATTGAGAAAGCCCATAACGGATATCAATTTTCACTATAGCAGGCATAGGCGCTGGCCGTCTCCCATAGTACGACCTGGGCAACGTTAAAGCCTGCCTGTTTCAAATGTTGATAAATCATTTTACTTAGCACTTCGGCGGTAGGGTGTTCGGCCAGTGCGAGGAAACGCTCGTTATTTTCAACCAGCATGGGGATGATCGGATCATCCTGATGCAGTAGAAAATTATGATCAAGGTGCTGATCGATATAGCTTTCAACGCAGTCTTTGATATCGGAAAAATCACAGACCATGCCTTGCTCGTTAAGTTGCTCCCGTTGTATGGAGATCGAGGCTTTGACACTATGGCCATGCAGGTTTCGGCATTTGCCCGGATGATTCATTAACCGGTGGCCGTAGCAAAAATAGACCTCTTTGGTAATTGTAAACATAATTAAACAGCTGTAAGGGTTTTCAATGGCAAAGGAGACTAATCCCCTTTTATGCTTTTAATGGTAGCGGCAATTTCGTAGCGCTCGTTGTCGCGTTTGGTACTTCTGACCACCTCGATAAAAGCCGTCATCGGCGGCGTTACCGTATTTTGAGGGACTACATTGATCTCCATGGCTTTACCCGGGTCAAAAGGCCGGTCGGCGATAAATGATACGCCGGCACCGCTGATAGAGGTGCAGCGGCCGTGGTAATGTTCATTCGAGTCGGCCAGTTTATAGGTAATGTCACAGTCTACCTCCATGCGAATGTAGTTGCGTTTTTCATCATATTCCATCATATGATTTCCCCCTGCCAAATAGTATTGGTTGTTGTGTTTACTATGAGTCGCATAGCTTTAGCGGCGCAGTGTACTATAAAAAGTACACAGGTGCGTGATGATTTCTAGCGGGATTATTAATTGAGTTGCGCTACTGGATATTAGTCTGAATTTATGTAATATGGTACACCAAACACAACTGGACTTGAGTATGATCGAATGACAAAAGCAACAATTCTTACAGGAATTACTACCACGGGTACGCCCCACTTGGGCAATTATGTCGGCGCCATCAGGCCGGCGATTGCAGCCAGCAAAGATCCTAATGTTTCGCCGTTTTATTTCCTTGCCGACTATCATGCACTGATTAAATGCCACGAGCCGGAGCGGGTCCGCCAATCCAGCCTGGAAATCGCCGCGACCTGGCTGGCCTTGGGGCTGGATACTTCAAACGCCGTGTTTTATCGGCAATCCGATGTGCCCGAGATTATGGAACTGACCTGGATGCTGACCTGTGTAACGGCAAAGGGATTGATGAACAGGGCGCATGCCTATAAGGCGGCGGTTGCCGAGAATGAGGAGGGCGGCGAGAAGGATCCCGACAAAGGCGTGACCATGGGCTTGTTCAGTTATCCGATTTTAATGGCCGCCGATATCCTGATGTTTAACGCGCACAAAGTGCCGGTCGGCAAAGACCAGATTCAACACATTGAAATGGCCAGGGATATCGCCGGACGGTTCAATCATCTTTACGGCGAGCATTTTGTCTTGCCCGAAGCCGTCATCGATGACAATGCCGCAACCCTGGCGGGGCTTGATGGACGCAAAATGAGCAAGAGTTATAACAATACCATTCCCTTGTTCGAGCCCGAGAAAAAATTAAGAAAGCTGATTAACAAAATCAAGACCAATTCCCAGGAACCCGGCGAACCCAAGGATCCGGAAACCTGTACACTTTTTAGCATTTACCGGGCCTTTGCCACGCCGTCGGAAGTGGCCCAGATTCGGCAGCGCTATGCGGACGGGATCGGATGGGGTGAGATGAAACAGATCTTGTTCGAATATATCAATCAGCAGGTTGCACCGGCGAGAGACCGCTATGAGGCTTTGATGCAGGCGCCGGAGCATATTGAACAGCAATTGCGGGAAGGCGCCGAAAAAGCGCGTGAGATCAGCGTGCCTTTTATCAAGGAATTGCGCCAGGCCGTCGGTATTTCACGGATATCGGCGTGAAACGGACAAGCTTCAGCGGCTGGCTCAGTCAGGCTTTATGGCTGATCAGCCGCACGCCTCTGATCTGGATCGGATACATGCTGTTTATCGCGCTACTGTTAGGCGTCGGGCGTATATCGCTGGCTCTGGGGGTTTTTCTGTCGGTGACGAGTCTGTTTGTCGGCGTCGGCATGGCAAAATATACCGATTTGAAAAATTCGGCCGGACATTCGGTCGGCTTTTATTGGGCTGTCAATAAAAGCCTGCCGTTGGCCGTGCTGGCGGCTGTCAGCATCCTGATTTGCTGGTTTGTGTTCAGATTGGTTGCCAATGTTTATACCGGGGAATGGGAGAAAATAGTCCAGTTCTTCTTTTATTGGGAGTTGACGCCTGAAAACATGGCCGATAAATCATTGCGCCAGCTGGCGGGGTGGCTTTATTCCTCGGCAATCGTGACGCTTATTTTTGTGCTGTTGATGCTGACCACGTTTGCCAGTTGGTTCAGTTACCCGTTGATGCTGTTTAAGGACTATACCTGGAGCCAGGCAAAGGTACAGGGCAATAAGGCCGTGACCCGGCACCAGAATGCCATGTATAAACTGTTGGGGTTCGTGTTTGTCGTGGTGTTCATCGGCGGCGGTATGATGCCTTTGTTGACGCCGTTTTTATATGTATTGGTTTCAACCCTGATGTATGTCTCTTATCGGACAATTTTTGAGCCTGAATAGGGAACGTCAAACATTTCCGGGAAAGCTCTGCAACAATGTCTCCACATTGTCGGCGGGCAATTCAATCAGCAGTTTAATCTGTTCGGCAAAATCCTGTTCCACAATCCGGCCATCGAGTTTTTTCAGTTGATATTCGAGCGGCTGCATTTGGCTGTAATCCAGCGTTAATCGGATTTTGGCCTGTTCCACATACGGATGGATTTCCGCCGCCTCAATCGCGCTTTTGGCGCTATTGCCGTAAGCCCGCGTCAATCCGCCCGCGCCCAGTTTGATACCGCCGAAATAGCGGATCACGGCAATCAATACATTGATCAGTTGCTTGCCTTCAATATGCTGGAAAATCGGTTTCCCGGCCGTGCCGGCGGGTTCGCCCGCATCATGGAAGCGGCTGACGAAGCCTTGGTCGGTCTTGATGCGGTAAGCGAAAGCGATGTGATTGGCGTTGGGATGTTCGGCGTATAGTTTTTTAAGGTTTTGCACTGCCTCGTTTTCACTGTCGCACGGAACAATCACGCCGATGAAGCGGGATTTTTTGATGGTATCTTCTATTGTTCGTGTCGATTTGACACAATGCATGGCTGGCTCTCATTAATTGGCGACGACTTATGATAACAATTCAGCCGCATGCATCGGAAACAATTCGGCATCAGATTGACCGTATGGTACTGATCAAGGAATTTAAAACATTTTTACCGCAGGCATCGATAATTTTTGAAAAGGAAGCTTTAAAGCCGTTCGAATGTGATGGCCTGTCGGCTTATCGCTGCTTGCCCTGGCTGGTCGTGTTGCCCGAGACGATCGAGCAGATTCAGCGCATCGTGCGCTTCTGCTATCAATTGGACGTGCCGGTAGTCGCCAGAGGTGCGGGCACGGGGTTGGCCGGCGGTGCTATGCCGCTGGCGAATGGTGTTTTGCTGAGTCTGGCCAAGCTTAACCGCATGCTTGAAATCGATATCGCCAACCGCCTGGCTGTCGTGCAGCCGGGCGTGCGCAATCTGGCCATTTCACAGGCGGTTGCGCCTTTCGGGCTGTATTATGCGCCGGATCCTTCGTCGCAGATTGCCTGCACGATCGGCGGCAATGTCGCTGAAAATTCGGGCGGCGTGCACTGCCTTAAGTACGGATTGACGACACATAATATTCTGCGCGTGAAAATGCTGACCATGGATGGCGAACTGGTCACTATCGGCTCGCATGGCCTGGACAGTGCCGGGCTGGATTTGCTGGCGTTAATGGTTGGCTCGGAGGGCATGCTGGGCATTATTGTTGAGGTAACGGTTAAGCTGTTGCCGATTCCGGAAAAGGCGAAGGTTGTGCTCGCAGCTTTTGACGATATCGAAAAGGCCGGTCAGGCGGTTGCGGAAATTATTGCGGCCGGTTTGATTCCTGCCGGACTGGAGATGATGGACAAGGCGGCGATTCAGGCAGTCGAAGACTTTATTCATGCCGGTTACCCTAAAAACGCAGAGGCAATACTGCTATGCGAGTTGGATGGCACACGGCAGCAGGTCGAAGAAGAACTGGACAAAGCGGTGGCCTTGTTAACGGACAGCGGGGCGGTAGAGGTCAAGATTGCTCAATCGGAGCATGAAAGGCAAAAAATGTGGGCAGGCCGCAAGTCGGCATTTCCCGCGGCCGGACGTATGTCGCCGGATTATTATTGTATGGATGGTACGATCCCCAGGCGCTTTCTGGCAGAAATGCTGAAAAATATCAGTGGCTTATCTGAAAAATACGGCCTGGCCGTTGCGAATGTTTTTCATGCCGGCGACGGCAATCTGCATCCTTTGATTCTGTATAATGCCAATCATGAAGGGGAGCTGGAAAAAGCCGAGCAGCTTGGCGGCGAGATCCTGAAACTGAGCGTTGAATTAGGCGGGACGATTACCGGTGAACATGGGGTGGGTGTCGAGAAGATCAACCATATGTGTATTCAGTTTGCCGATAACGAACTCACTCAGTTTCATGCTGTAAAAAGCGCATTTGATGAAAAAGGCCTGCTTAATCCAGGCAAAGCGGTGCCTACATTACATCGCTGTGCTGAATTCGGCGCGATGCATGTGCATCACGGCGAGGTGGCGCATCCCGAATTGGACAGATTCTGATACGGTCGGCGGTCGCTATATGATTTGTGCCAGGCCAAAGGCGGCACCGTAAGTAAATATGAAATACAGGAAAGATAAAGTAATCGCGGCGGGAATATTAATGGATAGGGTGCATCGGATCAGATAGGTGATTAACGCATACTGCCATAAGGCCAGGCCGGCAAATGTGTAATAGCTTAAAGCGCTATCGGTGGTGGTTAGCCAGACTATCACCGGTACAAGAAAAATGGCGACTACATTTTCAGTAAATAAAAAAGCGGTTGCGATTTGGATAAATACATACAGGGATTTGTTGATGAGCAGCATGGTCCCTATAAAGAGAAGGGTCAATCCTGTCTCCAGGGTAACTTCATAAAATGATTCGACAGGATCGTCGATCATATTCACCTGGATAAAAAATTCAACGATGTAATAGAACCAAAGATTTTTTTTAAAAAAATCAACCGACCTGGGCAGCGCAAGCGGGTTGCTTTGAAACCAGCAAAGCGCCAGGTATTGCTTTAAAATAGCCATGTATCCATAAGACGTAATGCAGGGGGTAATCTAATAAATTAGATTAATGTGTTAAATCCAATGAATCGGAATAGTCCGTGAATGACCGATCATTATAAGTGCCAAAATTATCGTTTAATAACTGAACCAGTTCTTTGGTTTTTTCGGTTAATTGAGATAAGCGGGCTTTTGTCTTTTTGTTCCAGCCGGCAGGCTCGGTAATCGGCAGTAACATGCGCGAAAAGGTCAGGTTTTTTTCAAATAGCTTGCCCAGATTTTCCATTAAATGAAGTTCTTTTTGTCTGGCATTTAATTGATGAATGATGAATTTAGCTTGCAGTTTGCTGATGAGTATATGCAGTGGGACTATGATTGCAATCAGGACCAGCAGGACCGCAGGGCCAATGATCGGATCTATCAATAAATCCAGAATTCCCATCTGTATTTCAGCGAAA
Source organism: Methylobacter marinus A45 (assembly GCF_000383855.1). GTDB lineage: Bacteria > Pseudomonadota > Gammaproteobacteria > Methylococcales > Methylomonadaceae > Methylobacter > Methylobacter marinus. The sequence goes on along the minus strand of NZ_KB912877.1, from coordinate 1,145,593 downwards.
ATGGCGAAGGTGGCAATAAATCCCAGGATCAGCAAAGTGGAAAAGTGCACGCGGTCTTTCCAGAGCGCAATGCTTTTTGTTACTTCCGGAATCACGACGTGGTCAATTTCCCTGATATTTTTTTCCAGGGAATGCAGTACACGGTATGAACGGTCATACGCTACATTGATCATGCGCTGATCTATCGCGGCAAAACCGGCCTGGTTTTGAGGGTTGGCTGTACTTTCCACGGTGGAAAGTACAATAAATTGTCCGGTATTCAGGCCTAATCCCGACAGTTTTCTTTGCCAGGAAGAAATGATTTCATTGTTAAGCGCCGGATTCAGCGCTGCCGCGGGCTCATTGATGATGTAAACGAATTTATTGGAATCCTGATGACGGATGATGGTTTCGACGAGTTCGTCAACCAGCGGGTTTGCTGAATCAAACGTATCGGTAAAAATTAAAACCAGATCCGAGCATTCGATAACATGCCGCGTCAACAACGAAGCAACTGAATTGGGCGAGACGGCATTAATATTGGGCGCATCGATAAACAGCTTGCCTTTTAAGCGTTCACTGTTGAGGGTTTTTAATTCCAGGTAAGAGTTGATGCGGTCGCCTTCGCCTTCCTGTTGCTGTTCAATTTTACGGCTGATTTGGTAGAACGGATACCGGTGGTCAACATCCAGCGCCGTGCCCGGCAGGATGGTTGGTGTTGATTGATTGTTGTGCAACAGGACGGTAAATTTATGGCTCGACGGTTGCAATCCGGAGAGCATGTATTCGGGGCCAATATAGTTGTTAATGAATCCGGATTTTGCGCTTGAGTTGCCGCCGATCAGGCTGACGACAGGCCACCAGGAATCCTTGCAAGCTGTTGTCTCATCGTTGCTGAGCAGCCCTAAGTCGTATTCAATTTGATCAAGCTCATGAAAGACTTTTGCCGCTTTTTGTAATACCGGCTGGTCACTGGCAAAGTTCTTTTCAAGGTTGAGCAAATATTTGCTTACTGTTTTTTCAGCCATCAGATTGAAACCGTGTTTGTTAGTTTTTATAGTTCTATTAGAGTCGGAAAAGTATACACTCACATGAGCCCGATGATACAAAAACAGTAAAAATATTAAAAGTATTTTATCGTTTCTAATGATTATGTATTTGCCTGCTAAAATAGACTGAATTTATAGTATATTGATAAATTAACTAATTGAGTCTCAACGGCAGTGTAAAGAATCGGATGACAAAATGGAACAATAAATGGGTCAATTTTCATGGCCGCATACTGGTTTTTATGATGGTTTTGTCAGGATGTGCGACACCTTTTTGGGGCTATGGTGAAAATAAGTTGTCGCGAGAAGAGTTTGGGCATTACGTGGAAGATGTGTTCCGTTTACAAAACACCATTACCAGTGAGGTGATGATGTTAACGCTGGAAAATGATGGAGATTCGACACGCTATATGAAGAAGATACTGAAAGCAGAGAAGCATATGCATGAAATGTGCGCCCCTCTGAATGAATATGCATCCCGCGACAGCGAAGGGTTGCGCATTGGGCTGTATTTGCGCCGACAAGTAGAGCGGTCTGCTGTCGATTGTGAGCGGGCCGCCCGACAAGTGGAGTCGCTGTTTAAAGAATTGTAATGTTGCCGTGAGGCTAGAGCCCTTTCAGGGCGATAGCACAGTATTTCGCGGCGTTTTGCTGTTATCTGTTTCCGGATAATCCAGTGTGTAATGCAGTCCCCGGCTTTCCTTGCGCTGTTGGGCACAGCGAATGATCAACTCGGCGACGATGACCAGATTGCGCAATTCCAGTAAATCGCTGGTCACGCGAAAGTTGCTATAGTATTCGGCAATTTCTTTTTTCAGCAACTGCACACGATTCATTGCCCTGTTTAAACGTTTGTCAGTTCGGACAATTCCCACATAATCCCACATGAAGTGGCGCAGTTCGTCCCAGTTATGGGACACTACAACTTCTTCATCCGAATCACTGACTTGTGACTCATCCCAGTCGGGAATATGCGGAGGAGAGGGGATAGCGGGTAGTTTCCGTAAAATATCCTCACTGGCGCGGTTTGCAAAAACCAGGCATTCCAGCAGCGAGTTGCTGGCCATGCGATTAGCGCCGTGCAGGCCTGTGCAGGCGACCTCTCCTATGGCATAGAGATTGGCAATGTCGGTACGCGCATGGCTGTCCGTTAACACGCCGCCGCAGGTATAGTGCGCGGCAGGCACGACCGGAATGGGCTGTTTGGTGATATCAATATCAAATTCAAGACAGCGTTGATAAATTGTAGGGAAGTGCTCGCGGATGAATTGTTCCGATTTATGGCTGATGTCGAGGTATACACAATCAATACCGCGTTTTTTAATTTCGTGGTCTATGGCTCTGGCAACAATATCGCGTGGCGCCAGTTCGCCTCTGGGATCGAAATTCTCCATAAAAGACGAGCCGTCCGGCAGAATCAGCTTGCCGCCTTCGCCTCTTACCGCCTCACTGATCAGGAAAGAGCGTGCCTGGGGATGATAGAGGCAGGTCGGGTGAAATTGCATGAATTCCATGTTGCTGACGCGGCAGCCCGCGCGCCAGGCCAATGCAATGCCGTCGCCGGTCGAGCTTTGCGGATTCGTGCTGTAAAGGTAAACTTTATTGGCGCCGCCAGTTGCCAGAACGACGACTCGCGCGGAGATTGTCTTGACCTGGTGGGTCTGGGTGTCCAATACATAGGCGCCTATCACGCGCTTGGCGGAAGCGGCGGAGTCGGGTGCCGTGATTAAATCGACGGCATTATGATATTCAAATAATTGGATATTTGCATGTTCTTTGGCGCGCTCGATCAATGACAGCGACACTGCTTTACCTGTGGCATCATTGGTATGTACAATACGCCGGTGAGAATGGCCGCCTTCCCGGTTTAAATGGAGTTTTGTTTCGCCGGCCAGCGTTTGTTCTTCCGTAAATAATACGCCTTGCTGGCGTAACCAATCTATAGAGCTTTTGCCGTGGGTAACAGTAAGTCTTACAATTTCAGGGTTGCAGAGTCCTGCTCCTGCATCCAGTGTATCTTCAATATGTGATTCAATTGAATCCTCGGCATCGAAGACCGCGGAGATGCCGCCTTGGGCATAATAGGTACTGCCGGATGTCAGGGCAAGTTTTGAAAGGACAGCAACTCGCGTGGAATGCTCGGCCAATTTTAGCGCTAGACTTAGGCCGGCGCCGCCGCTACCAATAATAAGGACATCATAATTTGTGGAATAAGGCATAAAAGAAGCTGTCATTAATGTAAAGAAAAATATTTTACTGTTCTAAGGATACGGTAAATTAGCCCACTGACTATTAATTATGGATAATAAAGCTTTTTAGGGTGATAGCAATTTTTTTGTATCAAGAGAACTAATGCGGTTTAATTCTGTCTATTTCAACAATTAAAGAGCTGTAGTGAACAATCAAACAAGGACAAGCGAACAACTAGATAAAGAGCTGGTGTTGCGTGTGCAGCAGGGCGACAAGTCTGCGTATGATCTTTTGGTGATTAAATATCAGCATAAGATCATTCAGCTGGTGAATCGCTATGTCAAAGATCCAAGCGAAGCTCAAGATGTGGCTCAGGAGGCTTTTATTAAAGCCTATCGCGCATTAGGGAATTTTAGAGGCGACAGCGCTTTCTATACCTGGCTATATCGCATCGCTATTAATACAGCAAAGAATTACCTTGTGTCCCGGTCAAGAAGAAGCTTTGATTATCAGGTCGATATACAGGATGCGGAACAAATTGAAAATGTACCTCAATTACAGGGCATGGAAACGCCGGAAAGACTCTTATTAAATCAGGAAATAGTTGAGGTCATCAAAGCAGCAATTGATAAGTTACCTGAGGAAATGCGCACAGCCATCATGCTGCGGGAATTCGAGGGAATGAGTTATGAAGAAATTGCTGTGGCAATGGATTGCCCCGTTGGTACGGTGCGATCACGCATTTTTAGAGCGCGTGAGGCAATCGATAATAAATTAAACCCCTTGCTCGATTAAACGGTGATTTTCGATGCATGAAGATTTAGATCAAAAAATTTCTCAATTCCTTGATAATGAGCTTAGTGCTGACGAAGCTTTGAATCTATTACAAAAATTACAGCAGCACCCTGAGTTGAAAGACAAGATGAGTCGTTACGCTACAATAAGTCATGCGCTGAAAACTGACCTGTATACACCTTCAAGACCTGACTTTGTCGACCGAATCCGTCAGGAAATCCAACACGAACCCGTCTATATGTTACCGCAACACAAAAAGTTTAAGCGGAGCCATAAAATCAGCGCAATAGCGGCATCTATCGCCGCTATTGCCGTAATAGTGAGCCAAAGCGTGAATTACCGTGCAGGACAATACCCCGCCCAGCCAATCGAGGTGGCTCAGACGGAACTGCCGGAACCGCCAGCGGATTCGGCTGTTTATATGGATCAAGCTGAGCAGTATCCGGTAAATACACGATTTAATGATTATCTTCAGGCACACAACGGCAGTGTTTATACCAATGGCGAGGTGAATTTTCGATCCTTTGCCAGTGTAACTGTTTACAATCAGGAATAATTAAAGTGGTAAAACGTTTTTTTCTTGTGTTGCTTCTATCAACAAGAACAGTTTTCGCGGCAGATCTTGAACTCAATGCTCGGCAGGCATTAACAAAAATGACTCACGCTATGCGGGTCTTGAACTATCAAGGCACTGTGGCGTTTTTAAGAAACGGCAAGCTGGAGACCATGAAATATTTCCACGCGGCCGAAGAAGGTATTGAGCAGGAGCGTCTGTTATCGTTGAATTCCCCCCTTGCGCGAAATTATCAGGGATGCCGATAAAGTCAGCTGTTTATTCAAGTCCACACAACAAGTTGTGGTCGATCATCGGCCTGTAGGGCGTTCATTCCTGGTCGATTTGCCTCAAAACCTGGATGAGCTGAGTGCTATTTATGATTTCGAGATTGTAGGCGAGGAGAATGTGGCTATGTTGCCAGCCTATGTTGTTGCTATTCAACCCAAGGACGATTTCAGGTATGTCAGGAAAATATGGATAGAGCAACAACAATTTCTGCCCCTTAAAGTTGCCGTATATGATCTTTCGGACACCATTCTGGAGCAGGTTGTTTTTACGGATTTACAGGTCAAGGAAACGCTACCTTTTGTCGAAGTCAAATTCGGAGAAGCCTCCGGAGCAGTGAAGCACATCCATCAGTTACAGTCTCAGGCCTCGGATAAGGCGGCTTTTGTTATAAACAGTCTGCCAACGGGCTTCCAGGAAATATTTTTTACTCGCCGACCCATGCATAATTCCAATCAGCCGGTTGACCATCTGTTATTGAGTGACGGTTTTGCCGCGGTTTCGATTTATATGGAAAATAAAAACACAACCATGCAGCAGGGTCTTCAAGCGGTGGGTGCGATTAATTCTTATAGTCGAACCATTGATGATTGGCAACTTACGGTGATGGGCGAAGTGCCTGCAAAAACGGTTAAATTTATTGCCGAGGGTATCAAGCTTCGACCCTCGAATAACTAATATAAATTACGGTTATGCGCCAATTATAAACGGTAATTATTTTTACAAATATCATCGATGCCTTCATCTTCAAACATAGATTGGTATTTTGCGGAAATCAACAAGCCCCATCCATTCGGCGGTTGTTCCGGAAAATGCCTAATAGCTGCATAAAACAGTCATCTATTTCCATACCGGCCCCGAGTACTGCGCAGTTGCAAAATAGCGGCGACAGAGGTGCTATATTAGAGCTTCGGTATTATTCTGATAAAAAGTGTTATTTTTGCAGGCGCTGGCAGTGAGGCAATTTTACCGCCCGCTTCTAAGCCCGAATACAGGTGCGCGACATTAACCTGTTTTTGTTTTCAGTGATGAGGCTGATTTTTATGGATAAAAGGTCTGTAATTAACGATGTATTTTGTAAAAGTTATTGGTTTCTTAATTTATAAGCTATTCATTATCAATAGTTGGAAGTGGAGTTTTTATGCTCAATAAACTTATTTGGTCTTTTTTACTGATTCTGTTCTTTAATCAAAATGCCCTCGCGCAATTGCCGGATTTTACCGGGATGGTAAAAAAGAATGGTGTGGCTGTCGTTAATATCAGTACGACCCAGAAGGCGCCGGAAGTCGATGATCTGTCGCAAGGACCGCAACTGCCCGAAGGTATTTCACCCGAAATGGAGGAATTGTTCAGGCACTTTTTCAATGGTCAGGGGGGCGGTTATATACCCAGGGAGACTAAATCCTTAGGCTCGGGCTTTATTATTTCACAAGACGGTTATGTATTAACCAATCATCACGTCGTAAAGGACGCGGATGAGATTGTGGTTAAACTGTCCGACCGGCGCGAATTGCTGGCTAAGCTGATCGGTTCCGACGCGCGTACCGACGTGGCTGTCTTGAAAGTTGAAGCCACAAATTTGCCGACGGTTGATATCGGGGATCCCAATCAGTTGCAAGTCGGCGAGTGGGTTTTGGCTATCGGTTCGCCTTTTGGATTCGAGCAGTCCGTGACCGCCGGTATAGTCAGCGCCAAGGGCCGCAGTTTGCCGGGGGGGAATTATGTGCCGTTTATACAAACGGATGTTGCGATCAATCCAGGAAATTCAGGCGGACCGCTTTTCAATATGGATGGCAAAGTCGTCGGGATAAATTCCCAGATTTATAGCCGTACCGGGGGCTTTATGGGGCTTTCGTTCGCGATTCCCATGGATATCGTTAGCAATGTTGTCGATCAGATAAAGTCCAGCGGAAAAGTGGCTCGTGGTTGGCTGGGCGTGCAAATTCAGGATGTGACCCGCGAGTTGGCAGAATCATTCGGCATGAAAAGGCCGCAAGGGGCCTTGGTGTCCAAAGTGATTGCCGGCAGTCCTTCAGAAAAAGCCGGTTTACAGATTGGCGATATTATTACCGAGTTTAATGGCCAACGGATTGAAACATCCGGCGAATTGCCGCCTATGGTAGGAATGTCGCCTATCGATGAGAAGGCAACGGTTAAAATTATCCGGCAGGGCGAGACTAAAACGCTGACTGTGACTGTGGGGCTTTTGCCGGAAGAAAGCGAGACGCTGGCTGAAACCAAAATGGAAGAGAAGCCGGACAATCGCCTGGGCATCACTGTCGTTGACCTGACTAATGAGCAAAGAGAGCAATTACAGGTGATTCAAAACGGTGTCCTGGTACGCAATGTCGTAAAAGGCCCGGGCAGGGATGCGGGAATCCAGCGCGGCGATGTGATTTTGCGGATTCAGAATAATATCATCCGCGATGTGGCTGATTTTGATAAAATAGTCAAAAATCTTCCAGCCGGTAAATCAATCGCTGTATTGATTCAGCGTCAAGGTAGTCCGGTCTTTTTGGCACTTAAAATAGAAAAATAACACGTGGATTTAAAGCACATAAGAAACTTCTCCATTATTGCGCACATTGATCATGGCAAGTCGACGCTTGCGGACCGCTTCATTCAGATATGCGGCGGTCTGACCAACCGGGAAATGTCGGCGCAAGTGCTCGATTCAATGGATATTGAGAGAGAGCGGGGAATTACCATTAAGGCGCAGAGCGTTACGCTCGACTATAAGGCCAAGGATGGCGAAACCTATCAGCTTAACTTCATTGATACGCCGGGACATGTTGATTTTTCCTATGAGGTCTCTCGATCGCTGGCAGCCTGCGAAGGCGCGCTGCTAGTGGTCGATGCGGCGCAAGGCGTTGAAGCGCAGAGCGTTGCCAACTGTTACACGGCGATAGAACAGGGACTGGAAGTGCTCCCGGTTCTGAATAAGATAGATTTGCCTTCCGCCGAGCCTGAGCGGGTGATCACGGAAATAGAGGATGTAATCGGCATTCCGGCCGATGATGCACCGAAGATCAGCGCCAAGACGGGTTTGGGCGTGGAGGCGGTGCTTGAGCAGTTGGTGGCCAGGATTCCTGCGCCAGAAGGCAATCCGGACGGGCCGCTGCAGGCTTTGATCATCGATTCCTGGTTTGACAGCTATCTGGGCGTGGTTTCTTTAGTCAGAATTGTCCACGGCAGTATCCATAGAAAGCAGAAGATTACCATCATGTCGACCGGCAAATCCTTCATTGCTGAAAAAGTCGGCGTCTTTACCCCCAAGCGCCTTGAGAAGGAGCGTCTGAACACCGGCGAAGTAGGTTTCGTCGTTGCGGGTATCAAAGATATTTTCGGAGCGCCGGTCGGGGATACAATTACCTGGACCGACAAACCGGCAGTGGAACAATTGACTGGTTTTCAGCGCGTTCAGCCTCGGGTTTTTGCCGGTCTTTATCCGGTCAGTTCCGATCACTACGAAGATCTGCGTGAAGCACTGAAAAAACTGAATCTGAATGATGCGGCGTTGCAGTTTGAACCGGAAACATCGCAAGCGCTGGGTTTTGGTTTTCGTTGCGGCTTTCTCGGCATGCTGCATATGGAGATTGTGCAGGAGCGACTGGAAAGGGAATACGATGTCGATCTGATTACCACGGCGCCTACGGTGGTGTATGAGGTCATTACTCATAATGATCAGGTACTGATGGTTGATAACCCGGCTAATTTGCCCGATATCGGGACTATCAAGGAGATCAGGGAGCCGATTATCCGGGCCAATATTCTGGTGCCGCAGGATTATCTGGGCGCCGTGATCACGCTGTGTATAGAAAAGCGCGGCGTACAGAAAGATATGCAATTTGTCGGCAGGCAGGTGTCGCTGCATTATGAAATGCCGCTGAGCGAAGTCGTACTGGATTTCTTTGATCGTCTAAAGTCGGTCAGCCGCGGATTTGCCTCATTTGATTATGAGTTCCTGCGTTTTCAGCAAGCGTCACTGGTTAAGCTGGACGTATTGATTAACGCGGATAAGGTCGATGCCTTATCGATCATTGTGCATCGCGATCAAAGTCAGAATCGGGGGCGTGATCTGGTTGAAAAGATGAAAGACCTGATTCCGCGGCAAATGTACGAAGTTGCGATACAAGCCGCCATCGGCTCCAAAATCATCGCCAGATCGACTGTTAAGGCCATGCGTAAAAATGTCACGGCCAAGTGCTACGGCGGGGATATTACCCGTAAGAAAAAATTATTGGAAAAACAAAAAGCAGGTAAGAAACGGATGAAACAGGTGGGCAATATTGAGATTCCTCAAGAGGCATTCCTGGCTGTCTTGCAGCTTAATAAAGAATAACTCAGAATTTTTCACCTTTACTACGCAGAACACTATGGACTTCGATTTTTCCTTTTTTCTTTTGGTCGCCACTATCGTCACGGGCGTAATTTGGGGCGGTTATCTTTTGGTACGCAAGCATAAGGCAGATGTTTCCGCTGAAGAAAAAGAACCTTTAATTGTTGAGTATGCGCGTTCTTTTTTTCCTATCGTATTGATCGTTTTGTTGTTGCGATCGTTTCTTGCCGAGCCTTTCCGTATTCCCTCGGGGTCCATGATGCCGACATTGCTGATCGGCGATTTTATTCTGGTGAGTAAATTCACTTACGGCATACGTTTGCCGGTCATCAATAAAAAAGTGATTGAACTGAATGAGCCCCAACGGGGCGATATCGTTGTGTTTCGCTATCCTAAGGAACCATCCGTCGATTATATAAAGCGTGTAGTGGGATTGCCGGGGGACAAGGTTGCTTATTACAATAAAAAATTGTATATCAATGATGTGCCTGTCAACCAGGTGTCGTTAGGACCTTATCAAGGCATAGGTCAGGGGCAGGAGATGACCGGAGCTGAGCATCGGCTGGAAAAATTGGCCGACATCGAACACAGCATTCTGATTAGAAACGGGGCGCCGACGGTCGAAGGTGTTTTTGTTGTACCGGCAGGAAGCTATTTTGTTATGGGCGATAATCGGGATAACAGCAATGATAGCCGTTATTGGGGCGTTGTTCCGGAAGAGAATCTGGTGGGTAAGGCGTTTTTTATCTGGATGAGTTGGGATTGGCAGCATAAAGGCGTAGGTCTTGATCGGATTGGCACTGTGCTGAAATAAACTACACTTATCCTGATAATTGTATTAATCGTCTGGAGGAAATATGAATCTACCGCCTAAACATCAACAAGGGCTTACATTGATCTCAATGGCTTTCATTCTGGGCCTGATCGCTTTTTTTGTTTTATTGGTGCTAAAAATTGCACCGATATACATAGATCACAGCAAAGTGGTTAATGCCCTGGCCGCGATTGAAGCGACTACGGATATCGAAACCAAAAGCGAACACGAAGTCAGAGCCAGCCTGGATAAACGCTTCAACATGAATTATGTCTATGATGTGACCAAGGATGATATAAAGGTCACTAAGCATGGCAATTATCTGAAAGTGGAAATTGAATATGAGACTATTGTGAAAATTTTCGGCAATCTCAGCGTGTTAGCCGAATTCTATGATGTTATTGAGGTTGGTAAGGAGTGATACGGAAGCCTGTCGTATTATGTAGAAAGCTCGGCTTGGTATTTAACAATCCTCAGCTTTTTACCAGGGCTTTAACCCATCGAAGCGCCGGGGCTCAAAATAACGAGCGCCTGGAATTTTTAGGTGATTCAATACTGGGTTTTGTCATTGCCCAAAAGCTATATGAACTGTTCCCTGATGCCAGCGAAGGCGTATTAAGCCGGTTGAGAGCCAGTCTGGTCAATCAGGGGTCGCTGGCGGAGTTGGCCAGAAAGCATCAGATTGGCGACTATTTGCTGCTGGGTTCGGGCGAATTGAAGAGCGGCGGTTTTCGCCGTGATTCCATTTTATCCGATGCCTTGGAAGCCATTATGGGGGCGCTGTTCATCGACCAGGGCATAGAAGCCTGCCAGAATTGGATACTGGAGTTATTTGCGGAAAAACTGGCAAACTTATCATTGCATAACTGGCAGAAAGATCCCAAAACCCAGTTGCAGGAATTGATGCAGTCAAAAAAGATGGAACTGCCCGAATATGTTTTGCTGACGACTTCCGGGCTCGCACACGAGCAAACGTTTAAAGTTAAATGCACAATCCCGTTAATTGCCGAAGCTTGTATCGGCACAGGGATATCCCGAAAAAGAGCAGAGCAGGCGGCAGCTGAAAAAATGCTCGAATTACTGAGTAAAGACAATAAATGAACTGCGGTTACGTAGCGCTGATTGGGCGCCCCAATGTCGGCAAATCCACGTTGATGAATCATTTGCTGAAACAAAAGATCAGCATTACATCGCGCAAACCACAAACTACCCGGCATCGAATTCTGGGTATCAACACGACGGAAGCCGGTCAAGCCATCTACATGGACACGCCGGGCATGCATGACAGCGAAAAGAGAGCGCTGAACCGGTATCTGAACCGTACCGCCGATACCACGCTGCTGGGTGTCGATGTGGTTGTCTGGTTGATCGACGGCCTGTCCTGGCATGAGTATGACGAAGTCATCTTCAAAAAGCTTGAACAGGCCGGTTTGCCGGTTATTCTGGCCGTCAACAAAGTCGACAAGGTCAAGGACAAGGATACGATTCTGGCTTTCTTCGCCGAGGCGCGGCACCGGTTTCCGTTTGAGCAGATGGTTCCCATTTCCGCATTGAAAGGCACAAATCTCGAGCAGCTTGAAAATGCAGTGATGCAGTTGCTGCCGGAAGGCGGGCTGATTTATCCCGAAGATCAAATCACCGATCGCCCCGAGCGTTTTCTGTGCGCGGAAATTGTCAGGGAGAAGCTGACGCGAAGACTGGGTGACGAATTGCCTTATGCGTTAACGGTCGAGATCGAACGTTATGAAGAGCAGCCTGAAATTACCAAAATCTATGCCATCATATGGGTGGAGCGGTCCACTCAAAAAAATATCGTCATCGGCAAGGCGGGAGAAATGCTGAAGAAAGTCGGCACCGATGCCCGGCACGATATCGAGAAGCTGATTGGCCAGAAAGTTTATTTACAGCTTTGGGTCAAGGTTAAAAAAGGCTGGTCGGATAATGAGCGCGCGCTGCAAAACTTAGGGTTTAATGACTGAAACAGCGGTTTATCTGCAGCCTGCTTTTATTCTGCAACACCGCAAATACCGGGAAACCAGCCTGATCATTGATGTACTGACCCGGGATTTCGGCAGGCTTTCCCTGGTGGCAAAAGGCGTAAAAAAATCGAAGTCCAAAACAGCCGGGGTGCTGCAGCCGTTTATCCCGTTACTCATTTCCTATCTCGGTAAGGCGGAATTGAAAACGCTGACGGATGTCGAAATCGCTCAGCCTTTGATGCAGTTGAGGGGGCTTGCTTTCTATTGCGGTTTTTATGTTAACGAGTTGATCAGTCGCTTTTTGCATAAGTACGATCCGCATCCTGAAGTCTTTGCGGATTACCATGAATGCCTGTCCCGCTTATCGATCGGTTCGGACATAGAAGCGGCGCTACGGATATTTGAACTCAATCTTATGGATCATATCGGTTACGGACTGCAGTTGGAATATGATGTCAACGGAGCCTCAATCAACCCGTCAAAGCATTACGCATTCAATGTGCGGCACGGCTTTGTAGAGGCCGCGGATGGATACTTTTCCGGTAAAGTGCTGCTGGCGATAAAATCCAGGGCATTCACCGACCCTCTCGTGTTGAGTGAAGCGAAAATGCTGATGAGAACAGTCATTGATACACATCTGCAAGGTAAGCCGCTTAAAAGCCGAACGGTTATCAATAAAATATCAAGCACGTTAAAAAATGAATAAAAACTTAATTTTGTTAGGCGTCAATATCGATCATGTCGCTACTTTAAGACAGGCGCGAGGCACGATTTACCCGGAACCGGTCCAGGCCGCATTGGTAGCCGAACAGGCCGGGGCCGACAGTATTACCGCGCACTTGCGCGAGGATCGCCGCCACATTCAGGACAGGGATATCTTTCTATTGAAGGATATGATTCATACCCGGCTGAACATGGAAATGGCGGTGACCGACGAGATGATCGGTATCGCGACGCAAGTCAGGCCGGCTGCCTGCTGTCTGGTACCTGAAAAGCGCGAGGAATTAACTACCGAAGGCGGCCTGGATGTGGTCGGCAATCTGCAGCGCATGCAATGGGCTTGTGAACAGTTGGCAGGGGCCGGCGTTGAAGTGTCGCTTTTTATTGATCCTGATGAAGCTCAGATCGATGCGGCGGTAAAAGCCGGGGCGCCGGTTGTGGAATTGCATACCGGGCGCTATGCCGAGGCTAAAGATGCCGCGCAGCAGGCCGAGGAATTGGCCCGCATCAGGCAGGTTGCTCGTTATGCCCATAGCGCGGGTTTACAGGTTAATGCCGGACATGGTCTGCATTTTTATAATGTAGAAGCCATCTGTGCCATCCCTGAGCTGGTCGAGCTTAATATCGGGCATTCGATTATCGCCCAGGCAGTATTCTCGGGTTTGGCTCAAACGGTTAAGGATTTGAAGCGTGTTATGCGAAATGCCAGGCAGGCGAGTTCTTATGGTGAAAAGTAAGTGAATCTGGGTTTCTATCAATTCACATCGGCAGGTTACCGAGTAATCAGGATATAGGACCGCGCCGTGGGCTAAGTATCTTTAGAATGTCCTGGATTGCGGCGGTGCTATCTTTATTAAGGGTTTGGCGATTATACATAGGATGTGCCAACGCCAGGAGGCGCATCGTGCGCGAGCGATGTGGCTCGCTCTGCGTCGCCTGCTTTTTGATCGGCACATCCTATGCAAGAATCTAATTTCAGGAAGTCATTTTTAGCCACATCCTGAACAGCCGGCGATTGCGTCCTGGCGATACGCCGGCTGTGCGTATTAAAACTGGCTTAACTCGCCTTAGTGCGAGGCATAGCCGTGTTTTTGCATGCGATAGAGCAATGTATCCCTGGAAATGCCCAGCAGTTTGGCTGATTTGCTGCGGTTGCCTTTAGTTCGGCTGAGTGCCTGATGAATCAAGTCGGCTTCCAAGGCATCCAGATGCAGGCCAATTTCAGGCAGCGTAAAGGGGGTGGCTTTGGTGTTGCGATTGTAGGCGCTGAATTCGTGCGGCAGGTTTTCCGGCTCGATGGTTTTGCCGGCTAATAAAATGCTGAGCCTCTCGCACAAGTTGCGCAATTCACGAATATTGCCGGGCCACTGGTAAGCTTTCAGGGTTTTTAGCGCCTGCTTGCTGAATTTGGGGGGAGCTATTGAATGCATGTCCGCGAAATAAGCTAGGAAATGCTTGATGAGCTGGTCAATGTCCTCGGTACGTTGCGCCAGCGGCGGCAGTTCCAGGGGGACGACATTGAGGCGGAAGTACAAATCCTGCCTGAACTCTCCGGCATCAATTTGTTTGTTCAGGTCGGCGTTGGTCGCGGCAATAACACGGACATCAACTTTGTAGGGTTTAATGTCGCCTACGGCCAGACACTCTCCGGATTCCAGAAAACGCAAAAGTTTTGCCTGGATGGAGACAGGCAATGAGTTAATTTCATCTAGAAACAAGGTTCCACCATCAGCAGCCTGAAACAAACCTTGTTTATTGGCGGTGGCGCCCGTAAACGAGCCTTTTTTATGGCCGAATAGTTCCGACTCGATCAGGCTTTCGGGTAATGCGGCACAATTCAGGGTAATAAAGGGTTTGCTGGCGCGAGGACTGGATTTTTGGATCGCGGTGGCCAGTACTTCCTTACCTGTACCGGTCTCACCTTTAATCAATACTGTTACATCGGTGGCAGCAACCATTTTGGCGCTACGGATTAAAGAATCTAATGCAGGAGATTGCCCAATGATCGAGTTAAAATGACCCATAGTTGCCTCTTAGTGATTTCTTAGATGTATTGTTAGTGCATAGGGGTTAAGCCATGGCATCGCGGCAATGAAAGCCAGTGCAATCATCAGCAGGCCGACAATCTGCTTGAAGTATTGCATTCTGGATAACCTTGCCAATATCCCGGTCATTATACCGACTCCCATGACGGCAGGTAAAGTTCCTAATCCGAAAAATAGCATTGTAAGGGAACTTTTAGCGATATCGCCTGTCGTTGCCGCCAGTGCCAGTCCGGAATAAACCAGGCCACAAGGCAGCCAGCCCCAGACCATGCCGAAAAGATAAGCCTGGGTGCGGTTTTTTACTGGGATGAGCTTGCGGCCAAACGGTTCTATTTTTTTCCAGATATGGGTTCCGGCTTTTTCAATATAGGCGAAACGCGGAAACCAACCCGCGATATAAAGCCCCGCACCGGTCATAATGGCGGCGGATAATAATTGCAGTAGCCGATGGCCTTGACCATGGCTGAGCGGCATGGTGAGTATTAACTGAATAATGCCCGCTAAAGCGCCGGCTATTGCGTAACTGGTAATTCGCCCGACGTTGTAATTAAGCACAAACGGAAAAAGGCGTGTCTTTTTGCTGCGGATCTCGGGGCTTAGGCTAAGTGTTAGAGTGCCGATGATTGAGCCGCACATGCCTATGCAATGCATGCTGCTGAACAGGCCCATGGTAAAAGCGACTAAATAAGAGGCATTGAAAGCAAGATCAAATTCCATAACTGATCAAATTTAACACAGAGAAGGATAGATACAAATAAACAGCGTTCAAAAATCGTTTTTCATAAATCGGTTAATTTAACTACGCAACAACGGATCGATTTGAATCTGGTTCGATTGACGGGCGGTTCTGCCGTGTTTTTTGGGTCTCATTGAGTTGATATACATTTTTCAAGCATAAATTATTAATATTATTGAAATTGGGATTGAATCTGTTGTTGAATTTTCTCGGCCATGGCCTTGCGATCCTCGGCATCGCGTATCGGGCGGCCGACAACGATGTAATCGGCTCCGTTCCGGAACGCGTCTTCGACACTGACGACCCGTTTCTGGTCGTCCTCTGCCCGGTTATCAACCGGCCGGATACCCGGCGTTATGATCAGCAAGCGATGGCCCAGTTCTGTTCTGAGCATGGGCGCTTCCAGGCCTGAGGATACGATGCCATCGCAGCCGATCTGCAGTGCCCGCTTGGCGCGCGACAAGACCAGATCCCTGACATCGCATTTAAAGCCCAGATCATCCAGGTCGCCGCGATCGAGGCTGGTCAAGGCGGTGACCGCCAATACCTTGAGGTCGCCTTTTTCCTCGGCGGCCGCTTCCATGATCGCATCATTGCCATGAATGGTCGCCAGATCCACGCCCTTGCTGCTCAGGGCTCGGATGGCGCGGCCGACAGTGGCCGGCACATCGAAGAACTTCAGATCCACGAACACTTTCTTATTGCGCTGTTTCAGCCATTCGATAAAACCGAAATAATCACCGGACATGAACAGTTCCATGCCGACCTTGTAAAAGATCACCGAATCACCGAGCTCTTCCACGATCGCCTGCGCTTCGGGAATGCTGGGTACGTCAAGCGCCATGATCAGGCGTTCGCGGACGGGGATGGGTTTGGTTGAGAGGAATGTGCTCATAGGTTCAGGACTCGTAAAAGGCGCAAGGTAGTGTAAAGGGCGACGGATAGGTCGGCCGGCCAGTTAGTCGGGGTATATTACCGGAACTTGTTTAGGCGGGGAATGTTAAAATTGGCAAAAAACATAATAATTGACGGACTATGAACTCAACACTGATACAAATGACCTTGCTGATCGCATGCGGGGCAGGATGGCGCATTATAAAGCCTGCCGGGCTGTCGGCGGAGCAGGTCAGGCTGCCGTTGACCACGGTTGTCTATTACTTATTGCTGCCGGCCATGGTTGTGGAAGTGTTGTGGTCGGCCGATATCGGCACGCATTCGTTGCAATATACGCTGCTCGGGACAGGCTGCATTGCTTTTGCCATGATCTGCATCTGGCTGGTCGGACGCCTGCTTAAATTCGAGGACAAGCGGTTGGGGGCGATGATATTGGCGGCTGCTTTTCCCAATGTAACTTATCTGGGCTTACCGGTGCTGGAGCAGACATTCGGCAGTTGGGCGCGGTCGGTCGCGATACAGGTCGATCTGTTCGCAACGGCGCCGCTGCTGTTTACCGTGGGGATCATGATCGTGCGCCATTATGGAGAAGATCATTCGGAAGGCCGAAGGCCGGTCTTGTCTTTCTTGAACGCGCCGCCGTTTTGGGCGGCCGCCGTCGCCGTCGGCTTGAATCTTAACGGCATGGTTGCACCGGTCTGGCTGGCCGGCGTGCTGCAAAAGCTGTCCGCCGCGGTCGTGCCGCTGATGCTGTTTTCATTGGGTCTGGCATTGAGCTGGAAAGCCGTGACGGTGCGTAATTTTCCTTACGTAGTGCCGGTGGTCCTGATAAAAATGCTGTTGATGCCGCTGTTTGCGGTTGTACTGCTCGGGTATTTGAATATGGAAGAGCATCACAAAGCGCCTGCGGTTCTGGAAATGGCCATGCCGAGCATGGTGCTGGGCATCGTGTTCTGCGACCGCTATCAGCTGGACAGCTCATTGTACGCCATGGCCGTCACGGTGACCACGGCCCTGAGCCTGGTAACGCTGCCATTCTGGCATGGCCTGCTGATGGCGGGCTAAGAGGCAGGCGCGTGAAAACAAATGCAGCAACAGAGTTTCTACTATGAATCCAACACTGGAAATCTTCTCGCAAGGCGAGGAAATCGTGACCGGGCAGACGGTCGATACCAATGCCGCCTGGCTGTCCCAACAGGCCGTGCAAATGGGCTTTACCGTAACGCGGCATACAGCCGTAGGCGATAATCTGGATGACCTGACCGCACTGCTGCGAGAAATCGCGGAGCGCGCGGACTGCTGCATTTGTACCGGCGGCCTCGGTCCCACCAGCGACGACCTGACTGCCGAAGCGGTAGCCCAGGCATTTGGCCTGGCGCTGGTGTTTGATGCGGTCGCCTTCGCTCAGATCAAGCGGTTTTTCGACCGGAGAAACCGGCCCATGC
This sequence comes from Methylobacter marinus A45, assembly GCF_000383855.1. GTDB lineage: Bacteria > Pseudomonadota > Gammaproteobacteria > Methylococcales > Methylomonadaceae > Methylobacter > Methylobacter marinus. The sequence goes on along the minus strand of NZ_KB912877.1, from coordinate 1,127,767 downwards.
CCGAATCCAACCGAAAACAGGCCCTGCTGCCGGCGGGGTCCGAACGCATCGACAACGAATGGGGCACGGCGCCGGGGTTCTCGTTACGGCACGGACGCTGCTGGTTTGCATTCATACCCGGCGTGCCGTCTGAAATGCGTCATTTGTTTCTGGAAAAAATCAGGCCGGCACTGGCGAACCGGTTCGCTTTTCAGCCCCGCCGGCTCGTGACGATAAGAACGGTAGGCATCGGCGAATCGGATATTCAGCAGCGCATGGCGGCGGTCACCATCCCCGCCCTGGTCCAGCTGGGTTTTCGTGCCGGCATGGACGATGTCCAAACCAAGCTATTGTTTCCTTATGGTTATCCGGAAACTGCAATGGTCGCTTTAGTGTCCAAGATTGTTGAACAAATAGGCGATGCGGTTTTCGGCATTGACGGCCTGAGTGAAGCCGAAGGCGACCTGGTAGCGGTGATTGACCGCCTGATGGCCGGCAGGCATGCCACGTTGGCCGTGATAGAAACAGCCAGCCAAGGCTTGCTGGCGGCCAAGTGCATCGGCATGCCATGGCTGCTTGGCGCGTGCTTCGAGCGGTCGCTAAACACTCTGGGGCAACGCTTTGCCGTACCTGTCCGGCATGATGACCTGATGGCGACGGCAAAGACTCTCGCTGGCGCCGTGCAAAAGTCCGGCGCGGCCGATTTGGCGCTGGTGCAGCTTTATGCCGGTGATGACGGCATATTTCACGATAAGGATCAGCCCATTGTTCTATATAATGTGCTGTTGGCCCCGGACGGATTTCATCAATCAACACAGACGGTGGCCGGTCCCATCAAACGCAAGCAAAACCAGGCGGCGTTGCTGGCGCTGGATTTATTACGACGCTATTTACAACACAAAGAAATTTAACATGCCTTTATTACGATTAACCAATATCTCCATCGCCTACGGCACCCATGCTTTATTAGAAAATGCCGACTTCCAGCTGGATGCCGGAGAAAGAGTGGGTTTGTTAGGCCGGAACGGAGAAGGCAAATCCACGTTGATGAAAATCATCGCCGGCAATGTCCATGCCGATCACGGCGACATCTGGCGACAGCCGGAATTGAAACTGGCCTGGCTGGAACAGTCGCCGGACCTGCCCGACGGCGCGACGATCTATGATGCCGTGGCCGGCGGCCTGGGTGAACTGGGGGCGTGGATTACCCGCTATCATGCGCTGTCTCTGACGATGGATTATGAAGATGCCAAGGCATTGCAGGAACTGGGCGATCTGCAGCACAAGCTGGAAGCCCATAACGGCTGGCATTTTCAGCAGCGTGTCGAGACCACACTGAGTAAACTGGACCTGCCCGGCGAGCTGAAAATCAGCGGCCTGTCCGGCGGCTGGAAGCGGCGCGTCGCCTTGGCCCGGGCCCTGGTCATAGAGCCCGAAGTGTTGTTGCTGGATGAGCCGACCAACCATCTGGACTTCGAAAGCATCACTTGGCTGGAAGAGCAAATCCTGAATTTCCAGGGTGCCGTGCTGTTCGTCACGCACGACCGCTCGTTCCTGCAGAAGCTTGCGACCCGCATCATCGATCTGGACCGCGGCAAGCTGGTCTCCTGGCAGGGCAACTATGACGATTACCTGCGCCGCAAGGCGGCCGCTCTGGAAGATGAGGCCAACCAGAATGCCGAGTTCGATAAAAAACTGGCCGAGGAGGAAACCTGGATTCGGCAGGGCATCAAAGCCCGGCGCACGCGCAACGAAGGTCGGGTCAGAGCGCTGGAACGTCTGCGTCAAGAGCGCGCCCAGCGCCGTAATGTCCAGGGTACCAGCAAACTGGCATTGGGGCGGGGCGATGCGTCCGGCAAGAAAGTCATCGAGGTCAACGACATCAGCTTTGCTTACCAGGACAGACAAGTCATCTCGCATTTTTCCACGCTGATCCAGCGCGGCGACAAGATCGGCCTGATCGGCCCCAATGGCGCCGGTAAATCCACGTTGCTGAAATTGTTGTTGAAACAACTGGAGCCGGATAACGGCACTGTCGAGCAGGGCACCCGGCTTGAAATCGCCTATTTTGACCAGTTGCGCGATCAGCTCGACCCCGAGATGACCGTCGCCGATACTGTCGCCGACGGCAACGACTTCGTCGAAATTGCCGGCAACAAACGGCACGTCATGTCCTATCTGGCCGATTTTCTGTTTGCCCCGGCCAGAGCCCGATCGCCGGTCAAGAGCCTGTCGGGCGGAGAAAAAAACCGCCTGCTGCTGGCGCGCCTATTCACGAAACCGGCCAACCTGATCGTCATGGACGAGCCGACTAATGACCTGGATCTGGAAACGCTGGAATTGCTGGAAGAAAAGCTGGTCAATTACGACGGTACCCTGCTGCTGGTCAGCCATGACCGCGCCTTTCTCGATAACGTCGTAACCAACGTGCTGGTGCTCGACGGCACCGGCCGCGTCGATGAATTCGTCGGCGGCTATACCGACTGGATGAATCACTGCCAGCAGGCAAAACAGGCGGAGGCGGCCAAAAAGCCGCCGGCCGTCAAACAGGAAAAACCGGCCGCGAACACCGCCGAGCGTCCCGCGGCAAAGAAAAAGCTCAGCTTCAAAGAGCAGCAGGAACTGGACCGATTGCCGGATATGATCGATGAGCTGGAAGCAAGACAGGCGGAACTGACTCAGCAAATCAACGACGCCGATTTTTATAAAAACGATAAGGAGATCATTGCTAAGGTATTGGCTGAACTGGAAAAAACAACGCTAGAGCTGGAACAGGTTTACCAAAGATGGGATGAACTGGAAGCACTGGCCGGGTAAAAGTCATTGCAACAAAACGCAATCTCGATTATCCTTGCCGGCTTCCCGCGGTTCGTGGGTGAAAGATAGCAGGAGAGATGGCCGAGTGGTCGAAGGCGCACGCCTGGAAAGTGTGTATACGGCAACGTATCAAGGGTTCGAATCCCTTTCTCTCCGCCAACTATCGATTCAGACAGATTCAAAGAACCCGCCAAGTCAAATGATTTGGCGGGTTTTTTATTGTCCAGCGAAAAGTACCCAAAAGCATCAAATGAAATTCCCCAAGAACATTGGGCGAGAGGTTCAGAGCCAGTAGCGGAATTTATGACAGCGGAGCACTGTCGGATTCTTGACGTTTGGAATGACGAAAGCGATAGCGCGGGCGGCAATAGTGCAAGGAGGGGCAGCTCAATTGCATCGTTTGCGAAGCGTGATACGCTAGCGGTCACAGGCTATTACGCCTGAATAGTTACAAATTCCTGGCGTATTCAAAAACAGCCGGTCATCGTCAGGCCGATTGTGTTCCGGTCGGCAACATCTTGCTTCGCGCTTGATCAAAACTCAGCCCGCTGATCCCGCCTTTCTGCATGGACTGCCCCAGGGAATGGGCCAGTGCCGAAGCCAGTACGCGCGAATAAAAAGGCAGTGTCGCTATGTAAACCGGCAATAGGTCATCGATGTGTTCGGCCGTGTTCAGTTTTTCATCGAAGCGTTCCCATTGCTGCGTGATTTCTGCCATGAGTGCCAGGTCGCCCCGGCATTGCCCGGACAATTCCAGGGTCCAGGTCAGGTCCGGCTGCAATTCACAGGCGCCGATAAACTGCCCGTAGTGTGAGGGAGACCATTGTTCAGGCGCGATCAGGGAAAGCCCATAAATGCCGTCTTTCCGGTAAAGCCAGTAAGTCCGGCCGACAACCGGTTTGAATTTGATCTGGCTGTTCAGCACGAAAAGCGACGTGAACAGTTCATTGGCTATTTGCAGGATATCCTTAGCGGGCACGGCCAGGTTTTTTCTGGTCTGCATCAAGCTTTCCAGAACGGGGACGAGACCTTTGCCCTGGGGATTCGGGGATTTGGAAGTCATGGGTTTCGAATCAGTCTTACGCAATAAATTAAGACATTTTTTACCACGAAGATCACGAAGAGCACGAAGAAAAATGTGCTTCGTGGTTTTTTAATGATTCCCATCATGCCATTTAGGCTGGCTTTCGTCTGTTCTGCAGACTATCTTTCGGCGGCACGACGACGCGCGAACAGACGGCGTTTATTTCCAGGTAGACTGCTTCGGGATTGGTCTCGTAACGCCGGGAGAAATGGAACGGCACCAGTTGCCGGACATCGGCGGCGGTTGCGATCTCGCCGCAGGCCCGCGCCGTCAGATGGCCGGTTCGGCGCGACTGTTCGCTGTCGGCTTCGAGAAAAGCAGCTTCGCAGAACAGGAAATCGGCCTTCTGGGCCAGGGCGGTCAAGGCGCTCCGGTTGGCCGCCGTATTGGCCAGATCGGTCGCGTAGACGAGTTTTTCGCCGGGTGTGACGGTCACGAGTTGGGTGCCGAGCTCTGCCGCCCGGCGACGGGTCTTGTCGGGCAATTCGATTAACGCTTCCTGATCGCCTTCGGCCAGACATTGCTTGAGCCGGTTAAGCCAGGGGCCGGCGCTCAGGCCGAGCGCCCTGAGTTCTGTCTGATCCACATTAAGCCTGGCCTTGCTCTCAAAGGTATAGGCCTGCACCGGCGTGCCATGGTCGAGCGTGATCGTGCGGACGCTGAATAGCGGTTCATCCAAGAGCAGGCCGTCGGCTATACGGATTTCCGGCAAGTCTTCGCGGCCGCCGCCGGCCTGGATGCGTATCCGCCGCAGCCGGTCGCCATGCACTTCGGCGATTTCGAAACGCGGTCCAGTGTCGCCGATGCGGTCCCAGAGAAAACCGTTGATCAAGCCCTGAACATGACCGGTCAAGCCCGGCGGGCCGAACAGCCGGCAGGCGGCAAAGTCGCCGACCCGGGAACGCAACAACCAGAGGAAGCCGCCGATATGGTCGATATGAGCGTGACTGATGAAGACATCGCTGACTTGATGGGCAATGCGGGCGGGCAGCCTGCCGAAGTCGCCGAGGTCGAACAGCAGGCTCCGTTGCTGCTGGCGCAAGCGCAGATGCAGCAGCGGGTCGTCGAAAACGCCATTGACCAACACGGCGTACGCCCCGATCAGCTTGGCCACCGGACGCGGGCCGCCGCTGTAAGTAGTGGTCGGATAGGGCAGGGCATCGGTCGGCGGCAGGTATTGCAGGGCGTTGGAGGCAAATGGCTCGGCACTGCCGAGCAGGCCGTTTTGTTCGGTACGGGCGTCACGCAGCAGTAAAGCGTCGGTTGTCACTGATTCTTCCGGCAGCCGGACGCTAAGCCACCTGTCCCGCAGGCTGATAATTTCCCCGATGGCCATGGTACGGCCGGCGTCGATAACAGCGCATTGGCGGCCCGGCCAGGCATCGGGCACGTCGACTGGGGGTGGCGCGCCGGTCAGCCGGAGGCCGGACAGGTCCAGCGTTGCTTCATGGGTGGCCTCAAGGTAGGTTCGCCAGCGCTCGGTTCTTTTCCTGGCTCGGGCCTTTTTGCCGGGGCGGCGGGCTTCGGGATGGGCATGAACCGCCAGGACGCGGGCCGGCAGCGCCAATAGTTCGTTCTGCAACGGCACGGGTTTCGACTGGCGGGTCAGCATCAGCACGGTATCGATGTCCAGCAATGTCGCCATGCCGGTCAGCAGCTCCGAGCCGGCGATACCCCGGACCACGCCCGGCGTGTCAATCAGCAGCAAGCCGGTCGACGCTTGCCGGATCAACCTTGAGACTGCTGTTATCAGCGGCAGGCGGAATCGGCCCGCATCGAGCGTGCAGAGGGCCTCGAATGCCAGGATCTGCCAACCTGGCTCCCGCCACTGTCCCAGCGACACGGTGCCGGGCAGGCCGAAACCGGGGGAGCCGGGATCGGCGGCAATGCCGAAGCAGGCCAAGTCTTGCGCGGCCATGATCCGCGCCAGTGCGGCGGTCAGCGTAGATTTGCCAATGCCGGTCTCGCCGCACAGCAAAATTCGCGGCCCGCCGGACAATAGCCGGTCGGCGAGGTCGGAAGGACAATAGGGCAACAACGGCAATGAATGAGTCATGGCGATTACCTGTGCAGGATCGGTTCGAAGCTATTGACAATTGGCAATGCCACCCGTTCGGTCAGTAAGCGGTGCTGGCTGGTTTTGCTCCAGCCTTTCAATGGGTTAACCCGGATATTTCATGAAAACTACAGAGAACACAGAGAACACGAAGAAAATCATGGTATTACCAACTCTCACCGATAACTTCATGAACTCATTATGAAATATTTGCAAGTAATTGAATTGCTAAGCCTTCGTGTGCTTCGTGTCCTTCGTGGTGAAATATTCGGGTTAACACTATTTTAAGCAACAGTCTTTAGACTCGGCGGGTTTTCTGACGAACCGCCTGGAGGATAAGTTTCAGGGCAGGAAGCCGGGCGTCATCGGCAAAGAATTTGGTAAGTGCATGAGATTGAATTAGTCTATAATGCCCCCTCTTCTAAGAAAGGCAGGTCGGAGTTTAGCGATATGGAACAGGCTGTTGCAAGCAGTCAGCGTCTATCTCTTTATTTTTGCCATCCTTTATGTTTTTTCCGCAGTTTGTCTTGAGTTATGAGACTTGCCCGTCCTTGAGTAAGCCCATTTGATTAACATTTTTAGTGCCGTGTACTATGTCTGAAAACTATTCCTATGACCGTGATTATGCTCTCGATGCCCTGAAGGTCCCGCCTAACTCCATCCAGGCCGAACAATCGGTTCTGGGTGGCTTGATGCTGGACAATCAAACCTGGGATTCAGTCGCGGATAAAATAGTGGAGACGGATTTTTACCGGAAGGATCACCGGCTGATTTTTAGAGCGATTGCGCAGCTGGCCGAAAAACAGATTCCGTTTGATGTCGTCACCCTGTCGGAAGCGCTGGAAGCCACAGGCGAACTGGAAAATGCCGGCGGGCTCGCCTATCTGGGCATGCTGGCCAAGGACACGCCCAGCGCCGCCAATATTGTCGCTTATGCCAACATCGTCAGGGACCGCTCGGTCCTGCGGCAGTTGATTCATGTCGGCACCACCATTTCCGATTCGGCGTTTAATCCCGAGGGCCGGGATACCGCCGAACTGCTGGAAACAGCCGAGCGCCAGGTGTTTGAAATCGCCGAACAGAAGCAACGCGGGCAGGGCGGTTTTCAGTCGATTAAATCATTGCTGGCGACCGCGGTCGACAAGATCGAAACATTGTTCGAGCAGGAAGGCAACATCACCGGCGCCAGCACCGGATTTAACGATTTCGATGAGATGACCTCGGGTCTGCAGCCGTCCGACCTGATTATCGTGGCCGGCCGGCCGTCGATGGGCAAGACCACGATCGCCATGAACATGGCCGAAAATATTGCGATCAAGAACGACAAGCCGGTCGCCGTGTTCAGTATGGAGATGCCCGGCGACGCGCTGGCCATGCGTATGATGTCGTCCCTGGGACGCATCGACCAGCACAAGGTCCGGACCGGCAAGCTCGATGACGACGAATGGCCGCGCCTGACGTCCGCGATCAATCTGCTGGCCGAAACCAAATTATTCATTGACGATACGCCGGCCCTGACGCCGACCGAAGTGCGGTCCCGGGCCAGACGGCTCGTGCGCGAGCATGGGCCGTTGGGCTTGATCGTGCTCGATTACCTGCAGCTGATGCAATCGCCCGCCAGCGGCGATAACCGCGTTCAGCAGATTTCCGATATTTCCCGGGGGCTCAAGGCCCTGGCCAAGGAACTGAACGTGCCGGTCATCGCCTTGTCCCAGCTCAACCGGAACCTGGAGCAGCGCCCTAACAAGCGGCCGGTCATGTCGGACTTGCGCGAATCGGGCGGTATCGAGCAGGACGCCGACTTGATCGTGTTCGTTTACCGCGACGAGGTCTACAACCCGGACAGTCCCGAAAAAGGCATTGCCGAAATCATCATCGGCAAGCAGCGTAACGGGCCTATCGGCACGGTCAGGCTGACTTTCCTCGGCCAATACACGCGCTTTGAGAATTACGCCGGCAATCCGTATGGCGATGATGATTATGAATAACTACCAAGATGACTTGTGCCCGGGAGGGTGTGAATGATAGCGGCTGCCTACGCGGTACTCGATTTGGATGCGTTTCAACATAATCTGGCGAAAGTGCGGGGCTGCGCGCCCGGCGCCAAGGTCATGGCCGTGGTCAAGGCGAATGGCTATGGCCATGGCGTGCTGCGTATCGCCGAAGCCCTGCAAGACGCCGATGCCTTTGCCGTGGCGCGCGTGGATGAGGGCATCCGTTTGCGCCGGGCCGGATTAAAAAACCGGATTGCGGTCATGGAAGGCTTTACCTGTGCCGATGAAGTGGACGATTTGCTGGCGTTTCAGCTGGAACCGTTGCTGCATTCCTTCTCCCAGCTCGATATCCTCAAAACCAGAAAAGAGCAGCAGGCGCTGAGCGCGTGGCTGAAAATCGACACCGGCATGAACCGTTTGGGGTTTAAGGCCAAGGACTTCAGCGCCGTTTACGCACGCTTGAGCGATTGCAGCATCATCAGGCAGCCGGTCAACCTGATGACGCATCTGGCCAATGCCGACGATAAAAATGATGATAAGACGCTGAAACAGATCCGCCTGTTCAACGAAACAGTGGGTGCCTTCCCCGGCCAGCGCAGCATTGCCAACTCGGCCGGCATCCTGGGCTGGCGGGAATCCCTGGCCGACTGGGTGCGGCCGGGCGTCATGCTGTACGGTATTTCCCCGTTCCCGGACAGCACGGGCCAGGCGTTGGGGCTTAAACCGGTCATGAGCCTGCATTCGCGCCTGATCGCGGTCAAGCCTATCCTGGAAGGCGAGACTGTCGGTTATGGCGGCAATTGGCTGTGCAAGAAAAACACGACACTGGGCGTGGTGGCTATCGGTTATGGCGACGGCTATCCGCGCTATGCCAAAGCCGGAACGCCGGTGCTGGTGAACGGCAAGCGCGTGCCGCTGGTCGGCCGGGTGTCCATGGACATGATTACTGTCGATTTGACCACGCAACCCGACGCCAAACCCGGCGACGCGGCGACCTTGTGGGGCGATGGCCTGGCGGTCGAGGAAATCGCCCGCTACGCGGATACCATCGCTTATACGCTGGTATGCGGCATCACGCCGCGCGTACAGATTATCGAAGGCGTATCGACCCATAAAATTAATTCCGCGCGCTGAAACAGGCTTTCCGTGGAGGCGGACAAGCCGCCTCCAACCGGAAGCAATGGCAGCGATAAAGAGCATTTTTTCACCGGCTAGTACCTTTGTACGATTCCAAAGTTTTAAAGATTCATTAAACTAACGTCAATTTCCCATCCAGCCAACTGCCTAATGATAGACGTCCTGATAATCGATAAAGAAAACACGATAGCTCCCGCCATCGACGCGGGAGAGGCAAGCTTTCTCGTTTATGATGATGAAATCCGGGCATTACATGCGGCAGAGGCGATGCGGCCTGATATTGTCGTACTCAACTATACGGTCCGGGAACAGGATACGGCAGCGTTTATTGCCTTGCTGACACGCGCAAGCAAGCGCAGCAAGATTGTATTAATCGCGGAAAACTTGACTGATGAAGCGGTTATTGAATGCCTTATGGCCGGTGCCAAAGGCTATCTTCAGCTAAGCGAAGTGGACAAATTCATCAATAAACTCCTTCAGGCCGTTCAGGCCGGCGAAGCCTGGATCACCCGGCGCATGGTCGCAATGCTGCTGGATAAATTACGCAGCCATGCTGTTTGCTCAGGATGAGCAAGTCAGCGTGATGATGCGGTACGGCAGCATGATTGAAAATCCAATACCACAAGATGCAAACGATGATCAGGCGGGCATGCCGTTAAGTCTTGAAGACTTGCTGGCTGATGAACAAGCCAATATGCTCAGCGACTATCTTTCTCTTTCCATCATGCCTCTGGGTGAAGATACCCGGATAAGCGTCACGACGACAGATGCAGAGCCGACAACCTACTCATCGATACTCTACGGTGTGGCATCTCTCGACCTGCAAATGCTCGAGCTTGATGCGCAGACGATAATTAGCGATTCCGACTCGTAAACGGCCCTCCTTCCCTGTAACCTTGGTGTCCTTTGCGCTGATAAGGCGCGGAAAATCGGCATGTAGCACTTAAGTACAATAGGAATATGCATGGGCTTGTGGAAGAATTTCCATAAAAGTCGGCGAGAGCCTAAAAAATATCCCGCCAGACGGGACAATAAAAAAACAATAAATCCTTTAGTGGGGGTACATCATGGCAATCACGGGTATTGTAAAATCCGTATCGGGCGTCGTAACGGCGACAGACGTTAATGGGCGCGTCAGAACACTGCAGTTGGGCGACCGGGTTTCGGCGGACGACACGATTACGACCGGGGACGCTGCCGGGACCACCCTACTGATTGAATTTTCCAACGGCGCCAAAATGGATTTGGCTGGCGGCTCAGTCGTGGCTTTGAATGAAGACATGTTGACTCCTGAAGCCGGTGCGGCGCAACCGCTCCAAAGCCTGCAGGAAGCACAGGATGAAGTCGCCAGGATACAGGACGCGCTGGCCAAGGACGAGGATTTCGACCCGTCCAAACTGCCGGCGGCCGCGGCTGGCGCTCCGGGAGCGGGAGGCGAAAACGAAGGCCACACCTTCGTTCAGGTTGATTACCTCAAGCCCGCCATGACGCCGGACAGCGGCTTTGAGACCAGAGGCATCGGTGTCGAGTTTCCGCCCCCGCCCGAGGTCTTGATACTAAGCCCGACGTATGGAACGCCGGCAGCGCCGGAGCCTGCCGTAATTCTGCCGGTAGTGACGGTCAGCATTCAGCCCCTGCCGCCGACCGAGCCGGGCGGCAATGACGGCATTCTCGTTTCCGGCAACGACGCAACGCTGATTGAAGGCACCGCGGAAGATCAGGGCAACACCCGCGTCGTCAATTTCATCATCCAGCTCGATAAGGTTTTCGACAGCGACGTACAGGTATCCTATACCATCCAGCCCGGAACCGCGGCGGCCGGCGAGGATTATTTCGCCAGTCCTCTGCAAGGTACGATCACTATCCCGGCCGGTCAAACCAGCATCAACCTGTCGGTTAATGTCGTGCAGGATGCCTTTATCGAGGCGAATGAAACTTTCTCTATCCTGTTGACCGATCCCGTCAATGCCACGACTCAGCCTGACACCAGCACAGCGACCGTCACGGTGCTGAATGACGACCAGGCCGGGCATGATTTCAATGCCGTCCTGGAAGGCGGCAATACCATTACCGGCACCGTCCTCGCCAACGATGCGATCAGTTCCGGTGACACCGCCTCGGTAACGAATCCCGGCACTTATACCGGCAGCCTCGTCGGCGTACTGGTACTCAACGCTGACGGCAGCTACGCCTATACGGCGCCGGCTTCCGTCGATAACAGCGGCGGCGATCCGGTCGAGACTTTTACCTATACCATGGCGACCAGTGGCGGCGGTACTTCCAGCGCTACGCTCAATGTCACCATTCAGGACGATGTGCCCAGCATCAGCGTAACGGCGACGCCGGCAGCGGCCGGCGCCTTGACGGTAGACGAAAGCAACCTGGCCATGAATGCCAGCGCCGGTTTTGCAGGCAACTTTAATGTCACCAGCAATTATGGTGCGGACGGCGCAGGCGCGATCACTACGGTCTATGCGCTCAGCATCAGCGCCGACGGGGTAAATTCCGGACTGGTCGACGGCGCGACCGGCCAGAATGTGCGGCTGTATCTGGAAAATGGCCAGGCCGTCGGCCGCGTGGGAGGGGCGGAGGGCGCCGTGGCGTTCACGGTTAGCGTTAATAACACCGGCACCGTGACGCTGGATCAGGCGCGCGTGCTCACGCATCCGGATGGCGGCAACCCCGACGATGCAGTGACCTTGTCGAATGCCAACCTGATCAGCCTGACGCGGACCGATACCATTACCGATGGCGACGGCGACAGCGACGCCAGCAGTGCCGCTATCAATGTGGGTACGGTGCTGAGTTTCAGGGACGACGGCCCGGGCATCAGCGTAAGCGCAGCCGCCGATGCGCTGGTGGTTGACGAAACCGTGCTGGCGACCGACGCCAGCGCCAGTTTCGCCGACAACTTCAGCGCGGCCTTTGGCGCGGACGGCACCGGTACCGTGACCTACACGCTGGGCATCAATGCCGGCGGCACCGGGCTGGTCGATACGGCCACTCAGCAAGCGGTCGTGTTATCGGTCAACGGCGGCGTCATCGAAGGTCGCACCGAGAGCGGCAATGCCCTGGTATTCACGGTCAGCGTCGACAGCGCCGGCACCGTCACCCTGGATCAGCAGCGGGCCGTCATGCACAGTCCGGACAGCGGGCCGGATCAGGCCACCAGCCTGCCGGCGGCCAATCTGATCACCCTGACCGGCACCGTAACCGACAAGGACGGCGACAGCGCCAGCGCCACGCTTAACCTGGGCAATGCCATCAGTTTCAGGGACGACGGTCCGAGCGTAAGTCTTGCCGTCAATGCCGCCGGCGCTTTAATGACCGACGAAACCGACCAGTTGGGCGTCACTGTCACCGGCACGGCTTCCGTTTTCAATGCCATGGTCAACACCGGCGCCGACGGTGGCACAGTCGACGTCTCGCTGCGTATTGACCAGGCAGAAACCGGCCTGACCACGACGACGGGAGGTCATGCGGTCACGCTGGTGGCCGGCAGCGAGAATAATACCGTGCATGGCCAATACACCGATGCCCAGGGCACTCATAACGCCTTCACGATCACCATCAGCGATGGCGGCGTGTTGTCGGTGACCCAGCATGTCGCTCTGGCGCATCCGATTGCGCCGGACAGCTATGACGAAGCCGTGAACCTGGCGGGCGGCTTGTCTGCCGTGGTCACCGTCACCGATAATGACGGCGATATGGCCAGCGATGCGGTAGCGATCGGCAATCTAATCAGCTTTGAAGACGACGGCCCCGCGTTAGCCATCAGCGCCGGCCCCGGCGTCGGCGCGCTGGAGGTCACCGAAGCCAGCCTCGCGGCCGGGCAGGACAGCATCACGATTGCGGCGCCGACCTATACTGTCGATGCCGTTGACGGCTACACCGCCAACACGACCTATGCCCTGGATCTGGCTGGCCCGACCGGAACCGGTCTGCAAACGACGCTCGGCAACCATGCCATCACGCTGGAACAGGTGGACGCCAATACCATCAACGGCGCCTACGACGGCGGTCAGGTCGCGTTCACGATCGCGTTGAACGGCAACCAGGTCAGCCTGACGTCCTACGTGGCGCTGGAGCATGACAACAACCAGGGCGCGGGCGAAGACAATACCCTGGACCTGAACGGCCTGGTCAATATCGTCGCCACCGTGACCGTGACCGACGGCGATGGCGACATCGTCTCTGAGCAAGCCAGCACCGCATCGCCGCTGGCATTGACTTTCACGGATACCGACCCGACCTTGACCATTACTTCCGGCCCGAGCATCGGCCGGCTGGACGTCAAGGAAGCCAGTCAGGTAATTGGCCAGGACCGCGCTACAATAGCGGCACCGACTTATACGGTCAGTGCCGCCGATGGCGAGACAACACATATCACTTACGCCTTGGACCTGGCCGGTACGACCGGAACCGGTCTGCAAACGACGCTCGGCAACCATGCCATCACGCTGGAACAGGTGGACGCCAATACCATCAACGGCGTCTACGACGGCGGTCAGGTCGCGTTCACGATCGCGTTGAACGGCAACCAGGTCAGTCTGACCTCCTACGTGGCGCTGGAGCATGACAGCAACCAGGGCGCGGGCGAGGACAATACCCTGGACCTGAACGGCCTGGTCAAGGTCGTCGCCACCGTGACCGTGACCGACGGCGATGGCGATGTCATCTCCGAGCAAACCGGCACCGCATCGCCGCTGTCGCTGATCTTCTATGACACTAACCCGACGCTGGCCATTACCTCGGCGCCGACGGTCGGCGCGCTGGAGGTCACCGAAGCCAGCCTCGTGGCTGGCCAGGACAGCGTCACGATCGGCGCGCCTGGCTACACGGCCGGAGCGCTGGACGGCCAAACCGCCAACACGACCTATGCCTTGGCCCTGGCCGGCGCCACCGGAACGGGTCTGCAAACGACGCTCGGCAACCATGCCATCACGCTGGAGCAGGTGGACGCCAATACCATCAACGGCGTCTACGACGGCGGTCAGGTCGCGTTCACGATCGCGCTGAGCGGCAACCAGGTCAGCCTGACGTCCTACGTGGCGCTGGAGCATGACAACAACCAGGGCGCGGACGAGGACAATACCCTGGACCTGAACGGCCTGGTCAAGGTCGTGGCCACCGTGACCGTGACCGACGGCGATGGCGATGTCATCAGCCGGCAAGCCAGCACGGCTTCATCACTGTCGCTGACGTTCACGGACACCGATCCGTCCATAGACGCCCAAGACCTGTCCGTGTATCGCTCCGAGGGCGTTACCCAAGGCACGTATACTTTCGATGGCGGTGCCGACGCTATTGATTTTGCCGGCTCTTTTGCTTCCAACGCACTCCAGTGGACCAATGCCGGCGACTACGGCAGTTACGCGTTCGGTCTCAAGAACGGCACCACTTATGCCGCCACCTATGACGAAGATGGGATTACCAAGACCTTTTTTGAAATCACCATCAAGCCCGACGGCACCTATGACTTTAATTTGCTGAATCCGATGCCTTCGTCTGTGGTTAAGACGAACGACCTGTTCAGTGCGCTGACCCCCGTTGATCTTGACGGCAACGGTTCGACCGAAGCGGCAGTAATTGATTACGCGAGTTTTGGCGGCGCCTTTAAGCTGGTTCTGACCGGTTCGGCGGATGATGGCGTTACCTATGGCGGCGATACCTTACTGCAAAAATCCAGCACCGATATCGGTGTGAACGGAAACTCTATTCAGGAAAATCAGGATGAAAGAATCAAGCTGGAAGTGGTCCGCAATGCCGGCCATGCCAATGTCACGCTGGATTCCCTGACCATTCTGGTCTCAGCTTCCGGCAACATTAGCGACGGCGATCGTGTCGATCTTAAAGTGGTCTACGAAGACGGCGGCACAAGCACTGTCCCTGTCCTATACGATAATAGCGGCAAGCTGGAATTTGCTATCGATGCCTCGAAAACAGTGGATTATGTGGAACTGATCCCCGTCTCGAAAAATGTAAACCTGAAAATCACAGGGATCGAGGTGGGCTACACTAACGTCATCGATCCTGCCGATAATCCTTTAAACTTTAACTTGAACGGTGTTGACGGCGATGGAGATGTGGCAACGGCCCATTTTACCGTTAACCTTATGTCCGGCACGGCCGGCGACGACATCATCACGACGGGAGCTGGCGATGACGCAGTATCCGGCGGGGCCGGCGATGACGTGATCACGACCGGGAGCGGGAACGATACGGTATGGGGCGGCGCCGGCGATGACACCATCAATACCGGCGACGGCGACGATATCCTGGTCGGCGGCGAGGGCAATGACCTGCTGGACGGCGGTGCCGGTATCGACTTGATCAGTTTCGAGGATGCCTCGGCGGGTATCAACTTTACGCTGTATCAGGATGAAAACACCGATCCGGATTCCGGCGGCTTCTGGAGCGCCGGCGCTCAACCCGGCGTCGGCACCGATGCCTATAAAAACATGGAAGGGGTGATCGGTTCCGACTACGACGATACGCTGACAGGTTCTGGCGGAAACGACCTGTTAATCGGCGGCGCCGGCAATGACACGCTGGATGGCGGAGCCGGGCAGGACACATTGATCGGTGGCGAGGGCAATGACGTGCTGGTTTATGACGCCAATGATCTGTTGGGCGGCGGCGTCGTTTACCAGGGAAGCGCCGGCGATGATACTTTGCGATTCGATGGCGCCGGCCAATCGCTCGATTTAACCTCAGTGGATAATGCCAAAATTCAGGGCATTGAAAATATAGACCTGACCGGTGCCGGCGATAATGCGCTCACACTCAATGTGCAGGATGTGCTTGATCTGTCAGACAGCAGCAATACCTTGATGATCCAGGGCAACGCGGGCGATACGGTTACCGCGGTCGGGGACTGGACGGCGGGCGGCGCCCAGGACATCGGCGGACAAACCTATGAGACTTATACGCATGTCAACGGCGTGGATACCGCAACATTGCTGATCAATGCGGATGTCGACACGACCATCGTCACCGGTTGATCGGCGGGGCCTGATGCGGATGGTTGTCCAGCGGCCCTCCGCATCTTCATAATGGGACTTTTTTAACATCAAGGGCGTGAAGGCCGGCATGAACCGTTTATCTTACCCGGGCATCCTGCATCATGGCGGCGTCTCCGGCGTGACGGGGTCGTGCCACGAACTGCGGATCGATCAAACCAATTCCGTCCTGATCGACTGCGGTTTGTTTCAGGGACTGGACGCTTCACCGGGCGGCTCCGGCTTCAACCGACTGGCCATCGATTTTCCAATAGCGTCCGTGCAGGCGTTGCTGGTCACGCATTGCCATGTCGATCATGTCGGGCGCATACCTTATTTAATGGCGGCGGGATTCAAAGGCCCGATTTATTGCACCGAACCGACGGCGCAATTATTGCCGCTGGTGCTGGAAGATGCCGTGGCGATCGGATTAGCGCTTGATAAAGCGCTGGTGCGCCGGTTTATGGCCTTGTTGAAGTCCAGAATCGTTACGGTCCCGTATGCCAGCTGGCAGAAGGTGCCGTTATCGGGAAAGGGCGATGCCAGACTCTCGGTCAAATTCAGGCAGGCCGGGCATATTCTGGGGTCGGCTTTTATTGAATGCAAGGTGGCGGCGGCTTCAGCCACGCAACGTATTGTCTTTTCCGGCGATCTGGGCAGCCCCTACACGCCTCTATTGCCGGCGCCGAAGTCGCCTTATCAGGCTGATGTGCTGGTGCTGGAAAGCACTTATGGCGATAGAAAACACGTGAACCGGCGCCAGCGGAAAAGCCAGCTGAAACAGTTGGTCAAACGCTGCCTGAAAAATTGCGGCGTGATCCTGATTCCGGCCTTTAGCATCGGGCGCACCCAGGAACTGCTCTATGAGATTGAGGAGATTATTCATCAAAGTCGGACTGAGCCGGTGGCGGACGGCCTGGTCTGGGACGAGCTGGAAATCATTGTCGATTCACCGCTGGCCAACCGGTTCACCCAGGCCTATAAAAAACTGAAGCCCTACTGGGATGCCGAAGCCCGTGCCAGGATCCAGGCCGGTCGCCGGCCCCTGTCGTTTGAACAGTTAACCCTGGTCAATAGTCATCGGGACCATCTGAATGCGCTGGGTTATCTAACGCGCACGGCCAAGCCTTGCGTGGTGCTGGCGGCCAGCGGCATGTGCAGCGGCGGGCGCATCGTCAATTATCTGAAGGCCCTGATTGAAGACCCGCGAACCGACATTCTGTTCGTCGGTTATCAGGCCGAGGGCACGCCCGGCAGCGTGATTCAGCAGAACGGCGCGGTGCATGGACAGGTTGAGCTGGATGGCCGGCTTTATGTCATCCATGCCGGCGTTTATACTCTGGATGGCTATTCCGCGCATGCGGATCAGGATTCGTTGGTCCGCTTTGTCACGCGCATGCGCAAAAAGCCTCGGGAAATCAGGCTCGTCCATGGCGAGCAGGAAGCCAAGCGGACGTTGAGACGCCTGTTGCAGCAGAAAATACCTGACTGCCATGTGTTAATTCCTTAACATGAAGACATGAACCGTCGCCATTTTCTTCAATGCCTGGCCCTGCTCGGGCTGTCAGCCAGAACGCTGTCGGGCTGTGCTTCGCGAGCGCCTACGGATTTATATGAGCTGCCTGAATTCGGCAATGCCACGCTGCTGCACTTTACCGATTGCCATGCCCAGTTGCTGCCGGTGTATTTTCGGGAACCTTCGGTCAATATCGGCGTCGGCGAAAACAAGGGCAAGCCGCCGCACCTGACCGGCCGGCAATTTCTCGACTTTTACGGCATCAAGCCCGGCACTGCCGAGGCTCATGCCTTTACGCATCTGGATTTCGTCGAGGCGGCCGCCGTGTACGGCAAAATGGGCGGCTTTGCGCATCTGGCGACGCTAATCAAACAGATCCGGCAGGCGCGCGGCCACGAAAATACATTATTGCTGGATGGCGGCGACAGCTGGCAGGGATCGGCGACGGCGCTCTGGACCCAGGGGCAGGATATGGTTGATGCCGCCAATCTGCTCGGCGTCGATATTATGACGGGGCATTGGGAATTCACGTACGGCAGCCGGCAGGTGCTGGATAATATTGCCCGCTTCCGGGGCGAGTTTATCGCGCAGAATATCGCCTTGACCGAGGAGGCGCAGTTTGCCGGCGATGCCGAAACGGATGCCGTATTCAAGCCGTATGTCGTCAAGGCTTTCAAGCAGGGCCGGGTGGCCGTCATCGGCCAGGCATTTCCCTATACGCCGATTGCCAATCCGAAGCGGTTTATGCCGGACTGGCAGTTCGGCATTCAGGAACAAAAACTGCAACAGACCATTGAGCGCATCAAGACCGGCCATGAGGCCGATGTGATCGTGCTATTGTCCCATAACGGCACGCCCGTTGATCTGAAACTGGCCGAGCGCGTATCGGGCCTGGACGTGATTCTCGGCGGCCATACTCATGACCCATTGCCAAAGCCCATGCCGGTCAACAATGCCGGCGGCACAACCTGGGTCACCAATGCCGGCAGCCACGGCAAATTCCTGGCGGTGCTGGATCTGGACATTCAGCCGGGCCGGCTCAAGGAGCTGCGTTATCGCCTGCTGCCGGTGTTCTCGAACCTGCTGGCGCCGGACAAGGACATGCAGGCGCTGATCGACGGTGTCAGGGGGCCTTATCAGGAGCGATTACGGCAGCCGCTGGCGGTCACCGATGAGCTGCTGTATCGGCGCGACACATTTCAAGGCACCTTTGACCAATTGATTCTAAATGCCCTGCTGGCCGTCAATGATGCGCAAATCGCCTTGTCGCCGGGTTTTCGCTGGGGCGCATCGCTGCTGCCGGGGCAAACCGTCACTTTCGAGGATGTCATGAGGCAGACTGCGATCACCTATCCCGAAACCTACGTCAGAACCCTGACGGGACGAGAGTTGAAAGCGATTTTGGAGGATGTCGCCGACAATCTGTTCAACAAGGATCCTTATTATCAGCAAGGCGGCGATATGGTCAGGGTGGGAGGCATGACGTTCGCCTGCGATCCCGAGGCGGCATTCGGCCGTCGGATCAGCCATATGCGATTGGCTAATGGGGAGACGTGCGCGGCGGACCGACCTTACAAAGTTGCCGGCTGGGCCGGCGTAGGGGAAGTGGATCAAGGACGGCCGGTCTGGGATGTGGTTGTCGACTATTTGCTTGATAGAAAAACCGTCAGTTTTTGATGGGGCAGGCAAGCCCTGTCGACCATGTCCCGGATAAATGGCCGCCTTGAGGCTGCAAGAAATTGCCTGTCAAAATCTTGCCGCTTTTTAAAAATTTTGCCGCTCAAGTCAAAAACCTTGGTGTCGATAGTCTGCGTCCCAATGCCGTCGTTATGGCTGAAAGCGTTGTTATAGCTGACTTGGCTCTCTTTATCTCTACTTCGTGCTCTTGGTTGGCACAAAATTAGCTTATGTCCCTGTGATTGTAAATTTTTAGCCTAAACTACGCTAAGGGGAAAGACCATGCCACAAGTTATTAATACAAACGTCAGTTCGCTAAATTCACAGCGGCAATTAAACCGTACTCAAACAGTCCAGACTACAGCGATGGAACGGCTATCATCGGGATTGCGGATCAACAGCGCCAAGGATGACGCGGCCGGCTTAGGCATCACAGACCGCATGACTTCGCAAATCAGAGGCTTGGATCAGGCCGTTCGAAACGCTAACGACGGCATCTCATTGTCACAAGTGGCGGAAGGCGCGCTGCAGGAATCGACTAATATTTTGCAAAGGATGCGTGAGCTGGCCGTGCAGTCGGCAAATGATTCCAACAGCGCCTCAGACCGCTCGAATCTGCAAAAAGAGGTGGCGCAGCTGCAAAGCGAATTGGACAGGATTGCCAACTCAACCACTTTTAATGGTAAAAAATTATTGGACGGCAGCTTTTCGGGGCAGCAATTTCATGTCGGTTCCCAGGCCAATCAAACTATTGATGTGACGATTGGTGGCGCTACGACCGAGATTTTAGGCAATCACCGCCTGACTAACGAAGATGCGGCGACCACGGCTATGAACGATGCGGTCGGTGCAAGTTTGATCAATAATGTGAAAGCTCAAACATTGACGGTCTCGGGCAATTTGGGCTCGAAAGATATCAGTGTTGGCGCTAATGATTCAGCCAAAAGCATCGCCGATGCCGTAAATGCCAATTCAGAAAGCACCGGCGTTACCGCGACGGCGATTACCTATGCAAAACTGGATGCCGTTGGCGCGACCGGCACGCTTAGCTTTACGCTGAACGGCAAAAATGAGGCGGCCGGCGATGCGGTGACTGTGTCAGCCAATGTCACCGACGTGAATGATTTAACCACGCTGGCGAATGCGGTCAACGATCAGGCCGGTAAAACCGGCATTACTGCCACGCTGACCGATGATAAAAAAGGCGTGATCCTGAAGAACACCGAAGGCTATGATATCGTCATCGATAAACTGACGCATTCGACAGCAGCGACAACGGTCGATATCACCGGTTTGCAAGAAGATGGCAGCACGGTGGCGGGCGTCAAGGCGACTGTCGCTGGCGGCGGCGTATCAGGCACCGATGCCGCGACCATCGGCGGCAGTCTGATTATGGATTCAGATAAAGCCTTTACCGCGACAAGTTCAGATGCCACAGGCGGCATATTCGCAGCCACAACGCCGCAATCGTCTACTTTGCAGAAAGTCTCCAGTATCGATATCGGCACACAAGCCGGCTCTAACAATGCCTTATCGGTTATCGATGGCGCCTTGGCGGCCATTTCCAATTCACGGGCGGATCTGGGTGCTGTACAGAACCGGTTCAGTTCAACGATTGCCAACCTGGAGAACGTCTCGCAGAACGTGTCGGCGGCACGTTCACGGGTTCAGGATGCCGATTTCGCCAAGGAATCAGCCAACCTGGCCAGAGGGCAGATATTGCAGCAGGCGGGTACCGCCATGCTGGCGCAGGCCAATGCCTCAACCCAAAATGTGATGCAGCTTTTACAAGGCTAAATGCAATGAAATTCAACAGGGGCGATCGACAAGTCGCTCCTGCGATTGAACAGAATTTCGTAGCTGATCTGTTTTTTAGATTAATGAAAATATTGTTGAAAAAATTTTAAAGTTTCTTGAGGCGATGACGATAACACTTATGAAATAAAAATTTCATTATCTAGTTTAGGAGATGGGTCATGGCTCAAGTTATTAATACAAATGTATCTTCATTAAATGCCCAACGCCAGTTAAACAGGTCCTCAGCGGCTCAATCAACGGCGATGGAAAGGTTGTCTTCCGGTTTAAGAATCAACAGCGCCAAGGATGACGCGGCCGGCCTAGGCATTGCGGATCGGATGACTTCGCAAATCAGAGGTTTGGATCAATCAGTCAGAAATGCCAATGACGGCATCTCATTGTCGCAGGTGGCGGAAGGCGCGCTGCAAGAATCGACTAATATTTTGCAAAGGATGCGTGAGCTGGCCGTGCAGTCGGCGAATGATTCCAACAGCGCCTCAGACCGCGCGAATCTGCAAAAAGAGGTGGGGCAGCTGCAAAGCGAGTTGGATCGTATTGCTAACACCACGACTTTTAACGGTAAAAAATTATTGGATGGCAGCTTTTCGGGGCAGCAATTTCATGTCGGCTCCCAGGCCAATCAAACTATTGATGTGACTATCAGCGGGGCTACTACAGAAATACTGGGTAACCACCGCCTGACTAACGAAGATGCGGCGACCACGGCTATGAATGATGCGGTCGGTGCAAGCTTAGTTAATAACGTGTTGGCTCAAACATTGACAGTTTCAGGAAGCCTGGGCTCGAAAGATATCAGTGTTGGCGCTAATGATTCAGCCAAAAGCATCGCCGATGCCGTAAATGCCAATTCAGAAAGCACCGGCGTTACCGCGACGGCGATTACCTATGCAAAACTGGATGCCGTTGGCGCGACCGGCACGCTTAGCTTTACGCTGAACGGCAAAAATGAGGCGGCCGGCGATGCGGTGACTGTGTCAGCCAATGTCACCGACGTGAATGATTTAACCACGCTGGCGAATGCGGTCAACGATCAGGCCGGTAAAACCGGCATTACTGCCACGCTGACCGATGATAAAAAAGGCGTGATCCTGAAGAATTCCGAAGGCTATGATATCGTCATCGATAAACTGACGCATTCGACAGCAGCGACAACGGTCGATATCACCGGTTTGCAAGAAGATGGCAGCACGGTGGCGGGCGTCAAGGCGACTGTCGCTGGCGGCGGCGTATCAGGCACCGATGCCGCGACCATCGGCGGCAGTCTGATTATGGATTCAGATAAAGCTTTTACGGCAACATCTGATAGTGCTACGGGCGGCATATTCGCAGCCACAACGGCACAATCGTCTACTTTGCAGAAAGTCTCCAATGTTGATATCGGCACACAAGCCGGTTCAAACGATGCGTTATCGGTTATCGATGGCGCCTTGGCAGCCATTTCCAATTCACGGGCGGATCTGGGCGCGATTCAAAACCGGTTCAATTCAACGATTGCCAACCTGGAAAACGTCTCGCAGAACGTCTCGGCGGCACGTTCACGGGTTCAGGACGCCGATTTCGCCAAGGAATCAGCCAACCTGGCCAGAGGGCAGGTATTGCAGCAGGCGGGCACGGCCATGCTGGCGCAGGCCAATGCCTCTTCGCAAAACGTGCTGTCTTTGTTGCGGTAACGATAGGTAGAAAAAAGCGGCAGATTATTGCCGCTTTTTTTATTGGGTTTAATAAAACACGAGGACGTGATGATGGATATCAGTAATGTTTCATCCCCGGTTGCAAATGTTGCCAAGCTCGTAGCTGTCCAAAATACCGAAAATCAGGATCAGGCATTATCGACTGAAGCGCAAAAAGATAATTTGAAAGCCGATAGCGAAAATAAGGGTTCAATACCAGGAATCGATGAGGAAAAAATAGATAGAGCGGTTGCCGATGTTAATGAGTTTTTCCAAAGCGAGCAGCGGAAGTTGTCGTTCTCTGTCAACAAGGATATAGGCAGTGTCGTGGTTGAGGTAAGGGATGTCGAGACCGATGAGGTTATCCGGCAAATACCGTCGGAGTCCGTTATAAAGCTGGCGGCACAGTTGAATGAATTAATCTCTGATACGGGCTCTGTTGGCGTACTGTTAAAAGAGAAGGTATGATTTTTTGCGGGGGAATTAAGAAATGGCTGTATCTTCACTGGGGTTAGGTTCTGGACTTGATATACGGAGTATAGTCAATGGCTTGGTGGAGGCTGAACGCCAGCCGAAGACATTCCAGCTGGCTCGACAGGAAGCCAGCCTTCAAGCCAAAATTTCTTCCTTCGGCAGTTTTAAAAGCGCGCTGTCCGAATTCAGATCCTCGCTGGCGGGATTAAGGCAAAGCAGCCAGTTCAATTCGTTAAAGGCATCTTCCAGTGACAGCTCGGTCGTAACGGCTTCCGTCGCCAGCAATGCCGATGTCGGTAAGTTCAGCATTGAGTCTAAACAGCTGGCGCAAGCCAACAGCCTGGCTTCGGCCGGATTTGCCGATGTCAATACAGCCATAGGCACCGGCACTATCACTATCAAATTCGGCACTACCGATTACGATGCGGAAACCGATACTTATAACGGCTTCACGCAAAACGCGGCCAAGGGCACGTTAACGCTGGTGATAGATTCAAGCAATAACACCTTAACCGGTATCAGGGATGCCATCAATAAGGCCAATTCGGATGTCAGCGCCTCCATTGTGTTCGATGGCAGTGCCAATCATTTGGTACTGACATCCAAGGAGACGGGGGCTGCCAATAGCCTTCAGATCAGTGTTGATGATCCGAGCCTGTCGGCCTTCGAGTTTAATGACGCGGCCACGAATTTAACCCAGACGCAAGCGGCCAAGGATGCCATCATGAGCGTCAATGGACTGGATGTTCACAGTGCCACGAATACATTTTCAGATACGATCAAAGGCGTGACTTTTGATCTCCAGCAGGCAAGCCCGGGCAAGACAATAACGATTGATGTGGCCCGCTCCCAGGCTGATATTGTCGGCGCGCTGCAAGGTTTTGTGGACGGTTATAATGCGCTGGCCCAAAACGTTAAGGATTTGACGCGATACAATGCCGACACCAAATCAGCCAGCGTCTTGCTGGGCGATGCCACGGTGCGTTCGGGCATGGCGCAGATACGTTCCGTCTTGGGTGATGTTGTGGGAGGGCTGGAAGGCAGTTCAATCAGAACCTTGAACGATCTGGGATTGTCGACGGCCGCTGACGGTACGCTGTCTTTCGACAAAAACAAGTTTACAGCCGCTCTGAATAAGGACCCTGAGGGCGTTGAAGCGGTTTTTTTGGCGATAGGCCGGTCGGATAACGCGGGCATGAAGTATGTCGCCAGTTCCGATACGACAACTGCCGGCAAATATGTGGTTAATGTGACTCAACCGGCTACGCAAGGGAGTTTAAGCAACGCCGCGATTTCCGATCTGACCGTGACGGCAGGCGTCAATGACAGCTTCAGCATCCGGGTTGATGGCGTATTATCGGGACAAATCAGTTTAACGGCCGGCGTTTATGCGACCGGTGCGGATCTGGCGGCTGAAATTCAATCCCGAATCAATGGCGATGCGGCTTTAAAAACCGGCGGCGTCAAGGCGCAGGTAACTTATGATACCGTTAATAATCGCTTCGATATCACGTCCAATGCCTATGGCTCGACATCCAGTGTCGATATCGTGACTTCAACGGCCGGAAGCTTGGGGTTGAATCCCGCTACCGGCATAGCCGGCACTGATGTCGCCGGTACGATTGGCGGACAGGTCGCCACGGGCAAAGGTCAGACGCTGACGGGAGCTAATGGTCTGACGTTGTTTATTGACAGTGAAGCGAACGGCGATTTGGGCACGATTAATTTTTCTAGGGGCTTAATGGAGCGGCTCGATTCCATTTTAGGCGGATTGTTAAACAGTGACGGCGCATTAAACGCAAAAACGGCGGGCCTGCAAAAAAGCCTCGACTTGATCGGCAAGGAAAGGGACAGCCTGAATGCTAAAATGGCTAATCTCGAGGCTCGCTTGTTAAAACAGTTTAATGCCATGGATAGCTTGCTGGGGCGCTTTCAAAGCATAGGTTCGGCTTTAGGGCAGCAGTTGGCCGCGCTCCCGACCTATAATTCTTCAGATAAAAAATAATAGACAGGTAATAAAATGAACGCAGTGACTCATCGCGCAATGAATCAATACAAGCAGGTTGGAACTCAGATCAATGCCGACTCCGCCGATCCGCATCAACTGATCGTCATGTTGTTTGACGGCGCTCTGGAGCGGATTGCAATCGCTAAAGGCGCTATTTTTAGACAGGATATTGCCGAAAAAGGCCAAAAAATTGGTAGAGCCATTGCCATCATCGATGGACTAAGGGCGTCCCTGGATAAGGATAATGGCGGGGAAATTGCTGAAAACCTGGATGATTTATACGATTACATGCAGCGTCGATTGTTGGATGCCAATATCAACAGCGATGTTGAAATCCTGGATGAAGTCACCGGCCTGATCAAGGACGTCCGGGAAGCCTGGGTGGCCATTCCCCTTCAGGACAGATACGTGGGAAATTGATCAATGTCTCTGTCAATTCAGCAGAATAAACTGGCTGAAATCATTGATTTTACAGATAAAATGCTCGGTTATGCCAATGCGGGAGACTGGGAGTCGGTGGATGCCTTGCAACGCATCAGGGACGGCGTGATCACGGACTTTTTCTCCGATAGCGTAATAGTCGAGGCGGATTTTCTTGCCGAACAGATTCGCCATATTTTGAAGGTCGATAAGGAGATTATGGCCTTAGGTTGGTTGTATAGAAACGATCTGCAGGAGCAGCTAAGGAAAATCCAGCAAGGAAAAAGCGCCGTTAAAGCCTATTCGGCGCTGTAAACAATCTCAGGTCCTGTTCAGGATCAGTTCCAAAACCAGCTTACTGCCGAAATAAGCCAGAAGCAGCGATACAAAGCCGAGCAATGTCCACTTTATCGCTGTCTGGCCTCGCCAGCCGTGACGGCTGCGACCGATAAGCAGACCCGAAAAAATAAACCACGCCAGTATCGACAGCACGGTTTTATGAACCAAATGCTGGGCAAATAAATCCTCTATGAATATAAAGCCGCTGATCAACGAAATGGTCAGGAAGCTAACGCCGGCGCCGAGCATTTGAAACAGCAATGATTCCATTGTTTGCAACGGCGGCAATGACAGGATAAAACGTTTGGGCGGATGGCTTTTGAGCTGCTGGTCTTGAATGGCCAGCAATATCGCTTGCAAGGCGGCGATATTCAGCAGGCTGAAGGCGATGATGGACGTCAACACGTGGATGCCCATTTGCCAGCTGTGGGTTTGAAGAGGCCGCAGTTGCTCCTGAAAGCCCAGGTTCAGTCCGAGCATGATGGCGGCGAGTGGGAATATCGCGATGCCCAGTTTTTCGACCGGCTTGCTGAGCGTTGCTGTTAATAACAGCAGGGTAACAATCAGTGACACCATTGCGGCGGTGCTGATAAAACTGAAATTAAAGCCATGCTCATTGCGGAAGTCGATAAGGGTGTAAGCCAGATGGGCGAATGCGGCCCCCCAGGCCAGATAAAGCGGAGTCCGACTGATATCACCCCGGTGAAATTTTTGGACAATAAGCAGTGTGCTGCCCAAATAGGCACAGATAGAAAGGACGGCGAGGACAGTAGCGTTCATTTGGCTGTGTTTTCTTGTGTTTAATGGGCCTTGCTGTCATTATCGCGACTAAAGCGCCCCGCCCAATCAAAATTCACTGAGCTTGATCGGGAGCGGCCGGTTAAATTTGCGCTTAGGAATGGGAATGAAACAAGACCCGCGATTGGGGCAGGATTTCTGTTCCTGTTCAACGACTGCATGGATGCAGGAGGTAGAGCAACGCATGGAGCAGTTGCCGAGGCGCGCAAACAGCCGCATGGCCAGCTATGTAGCTGTTTGCGCAACGCCGGTGATGAACGGAATGCCAAGCCAGTAGCGGGAGTTATAAAATTCACGTTCCTTAAGGGCTAATGTTTAATTTAATCAATATATTAAAAGCCGATACTTGTAGGGGTAATGTCATTACCCAGGACATAACAGCGAGTGGTGCAAAGGTCTCAATGGGTATGTTAATATAACCCGCTAAATAGTCCTAGCCCATTTGTGCTAGGCGGCGGTTTCCATGTAAATATTCAGCCCCGGCATATTTTGATCTGACTGGATGGGCTTCGGTGAGGATTGAAGCGCCTTCCGCCCATAGAGAATCTGAATAATTACGTTCCCTTGATTACAGAATAAAGACACAGATATGTTTGATAATTTAACCGATCGATTAAGTAATACTCTTAAGAAAGTTAAGGGCCAAGGGCGGCTGACGGAAAGCAATATCAAGGAAACATTGCGCGAAGTGCGCATGGCGTTGCTTGAGGCTGATGTGGCCCTCCCGGTAGTGACGGATTTTATTGAACGTGTCAAGCAGGGCGCACTGGGCCAGGAAGTTCAGACCAGCCTTTCGCCGGGACAATCGCTGGTCAAGCTGGTTCAGGCTGAACTGGTCAAGGTGATGGGTGAGGCGAATGAGGGGCTTGACCTGAAAGCGGTTCCGCCGGCCGTCATTTTAATGGCGGGTCTGCAGGGTGCCGGTAAAACCACGACAGTTGCCAAACTGGGCCGTTGGCTGAAAGAAAATCAAAAGAAAAAAGTCGGCGTCGTCAGTGCCGACGTTTATCGACCTGCCGCTATCAAACAGCTACAGACGCTGGCCGATGACCTTTCCCTGGATTTCTTTGAAAGCGATATTTCCCAAAAACCGGTGGATATCGCAAAAAATGCAATCGAGGCGGCGAAGAAAAAATTCCTCGATGTCATTATTATCGATACCGCCGGCCGTCTGCATATCGATGACGAGATGATGGGCGAGATCAAGGAATTGCACGCGGCAATCGATCCGGTCGAAACCTTGTTTGTCGTCGACAGCATGACCGGCCAGGACGCGGCCAATACAGCCAAGGCCTTTAACGATGCGTTAACATTGACCGGCGTGATTCTGACTAAAGCCGACGGCGATGCGCGCGGCGGTGCGGCATTGTCCATCCGCCAAATTACCGGCAAGCCTATCAAGTTCATCGGTGTGGGCGAGAAAACCAGCGCTTTGGAGCCGTTTTATCCTGATCGTCTGGCTTCCCGTATTTTGGGTATGGGCGATATGCTGGGTCTGATTGAAGAGATCGAGCAGAAAGTTGATAAGCAAAAAGCCGAAAAGCTGGTCAAGAAGATACAGAAAGGCAAGAGCTTTGATCTTGAGGATTTTCGTGAGCAGCTGCAACAGATGCATAGCATGGGCGGAGTCGGCTCCATGCTGGACAAATTGCCCGGTATGAGCAGTATTCCGCAGGAAATGAAGGACAAGGTTAACGATAAGGAACTGGGGCGCCAGATCGCCGTGATAAATTCCATGACCATGCAAGAACGTCGTTTTCCTGATTTGATTAAAGGCAATCGTAAGAAACGTATTGCGGACGGCTGCGGGCAGCAATTGCATGACGTTAATCGAATTCTGAAACAATTCAAAATGATGGAAAAAATGATGAAGCGTTTCAAAAAAGGCAATATAACCAATATGATGCGCGGTATGAAAAGCAATCTTCGCGGTATGAGAATGTAGTTTTTATCGGCCATCGGCGCTTCAGTTGACAGCTTTTTTTGCATAGATGCGGATGGCCGCTTAACGTTTTTTACAGCCTCTTAAGCGATGTCATGAACTCATGAATGAATTTATTCTTCACTTATGTCGAAAATCGCGTAAAATAGGCGGATTAAATTTTGACTAAATGTTTTTGAGGAACTTAAATGGTAACCATTCGTCTTGCTAGAAGCGGCGCAAAAAACCGTCCTTTTTATCATGTGATTGTGACTGACAGCAGAAACAGCCGTGATGGCCGTTATATTGAACGGCTTGGTTTTTTTAATCCTGTG
Organism: Methylobacter marinus A45; assembly: GCF_000383855.1. GTDB lineage: Bacteria > Pseudomonadota > Gammaproteobacteria > Methylococcales > Methylomonadaceae > Methylobacter > Methylobacter marinus. The sequence continues at coordinate 1,098,723 of NZ_KB912877.1, read as the reverse complement.
GCTCGCGGCAATGAAGAAAGATTGCGTCTGGATTGCGCCCGTGTCGAATATTGGAAAGCTCATGGCGCGCAACCTTCTGACCGTGTTGCAAAGTTGATTAAAGACGCACAGAAAGCGGCTGCATAATCTGAATTTGTCAGCGCGGGAAGATATAAACGTTGGCAAGGTTTCCGGCGTTTTCGGGATAAAAGGATGGGTTAAGGTCTTTTCTTTTACCGATCCGAGAGAAAATATTTTAAATTATTCTCCGTGGTTGCTGAAAAAAGGTAGCGAGACAAGGCAGCTTGCCGTTACTGACGGTAGTTTGCACGGCAAGGCGGTAGTCGCTCAACTTGACGGTGTCAATGATAGGGATCAGGCTGCTGGTCTTATCGGATGGGATATTTTTATAACCCATGAGCAATTGCCGGCGGCGACGGAAGGCGAATATTACTGGTCCGATTTGATCGGATTGAAGGTTGAAACCGTCGAGGGCGTCCAGTTGGGCGAGGTCGGCAGTCTGCTGGAAACCGGTGCGAATGACGTAATGATCGTTCAGGGTGAGCGCGAGCGGGCAATTCCCTTTTTACAGGGGCAGACCATAATTAATATTGACTTGGATGCCGGCATGATAATTGTCGATTGGGATCCGGAATTTTAATTATGCAGTATGCGCTTTGATGTCGTAACACTATTCCCGGACATGGTGACCGCAGCGGCCGGTTACGGTGTCACAGGACGGGCTATTGAGCGTGGCATCGTGCACCTGTCAGTCTGGAACCCGCGTGATTATACGCACGACCGGCATAGAACGGTCGATGACCGGCCTTACGGGGGCGGTCCTGGTATGGTCATGAAATACCAGCCGTTGCATGATGCGGTTTGTGATGCTAAACAGGCTGGCACCGGAGCCGCCAAAGTCGTTTATTTGAGCCCGCAGGGCAAACCGATAACGCAGGCTTTGCTGTCGGAAGCTTGTGATGTTTCTCAATTGATTTTAGTGGCAGGGCGTTACGAGGGAATCGATGAGCGCTTTGTTGAGTTGGTTTGTGATGATGAATGGTCGATCGGCGACTATGTCATCAGCGGCGGTGAGCTGGCGGCACTGATAGTGGTCGATGCGGTAACCCGTTTATTGCCCGGAGTGCTCGGGGACGAGGATTCCGCGCAGCAGGACTCTCATATGAATGGCCTGCTGGATTATCCGCATTATACGCGGCCGGAACAGCTGGAAGGACATGCGGTGCCGGCGGTTCTACTGGGCGGCAACCATGCGGATATAGACCGCTGGCGTATGAAGCAGGCCTTGGGAAGAACGTGGCGGAGACGGCCGGATTTATTGAAAAAAAAGAATTTAAACGCAGAGCAGGAAAAACTGCTTAACGAATTTAAAATTGAAGTTGATGTTAAATAGGGTGTGGCAATGAGCAATATTATTGATGTATTGGAAGCAGAACAGCTGAAACAGATTCCGGACTTTGGTCCAGGCGACACAGTTGTTGTACAGGTTAGGGTAAAAGAAGGCGAGCGTGAAAGAATTCAGGCTTTTGAAGGCGTCGTGATTGCGAAACGCAATCGCGGATTAAACTCCGCTTTCACAGTAAGAAAAATTTCTCACGGTACAGGCGTCGAACGTGTTTTTCAAACTCATAGCCCTATGATCAGCGAGATCACTGTTAAACGTCGCGGTGATGTGCGGCGCGCTAAATTGTACTACTTGCGTGATCTGACCGGTAAAGCGGCTCGTATCAAAGAAAAACTTTGATCGGTTTTTTGATGCACATGTAAAAAAGGCAGCTATGAGCTGCCTTTTTTATGTCTGGGATATCGCGCTTATGGCTATTGTAGGGCCGAATTCATTCGGCCTGGGCAGAGGATCATTTAACCAATCCGGAATTATTACCATGCCATTCGTCATTCATTGGGTTGAAAATTGTTCGGGGCCTGAGTCGGTGTTCAAGATTCAAACACCCGCCGGCAATCTGGTCTTATTCGCTCGAGGCGATGTTTTGTTCAAGACGGACTGGGAGTTTGCCGGAGATCCGTTCCAAATTGTTACTGGTGAGCATGATATACAGCGGAAATTAAACCAGTATTGGCTGACTCCGGAAAACCCATCCACCTGAAGCTGTTAAAGCAGGGCAGCGATTTTAGAAACAAGGTCTGGGCGGAGCTCTGCCGCATACCATTCGGCGCAACGATCACTTATTCGGCGCTGGCCCGCAGAATAGGATCGGCTGCGCGAGCTGTCGGCAATGCCTGTCGGGATAATCCTTTTCCGTTGATTATTCCCTGTCACAGGGTGGTGTCCGTATCCGGGATGGGCGGTTATGCCGGGAAAACAGACGGGGATTTCATGACCATAAAAGCCAGGTTACTGGATTTTGAAGCGGCCTACAAAAAATGAACGCGGCAGCAGGCTTTATCGATCAGTTTCTGGATGCGGTCTGGGTAGAGCAAGGCCTGAGCGAAAATACGTTGTCGGCCTATGGCAGTGATTTGAAAATTTTTGCTCAATGGCTGGCGGGGAAGTCCATACTGGATGTCGACGGCAGCGATATATCAAGGTTTTTGGCAAGCCGCTATAAAGATGGCATAGGCAACCGGTCGTCGGCGCGTATTCTGTCCAGTCTGAGGCGGTTTTATGGTTATTATCTCAGGGAAAACCGTATCACAGTCGATCCGACCGCGCTGATAGAATCGCCGCATATCGGCCAGCCATTGCCGACATCGCTGTCCGAAAACGACGTCGAATTGTTGCTGAATGCACCTGAAGTAACAAATGCGCTCGGGTTCAGGGATAAAGCCATGCTGGAAATGCTTTATGCCACGGGACTTAGGGTATCGGAGCTGGTCAATTTGAAGTTTGAGCAGGTCAGCTTCAGGCAGGGCGTGGTCAGAATTACCGGCAAAGGCAATAAGGAGCGGCTGGTGCCGGTCGGCGAAGAGGCAATGAGCTGGCTGGAAGACTATATGAGCCAGGCGCGGAAAACCCTGCTGGGAGAGCGTCAGTGCGATTATCTGTTCGTGACCAATCGCGCCGCCGGCATGACGCGGCAGGCCTTCTGGCACATCATCAAGCGCCATGCCAAAAAAGCCGGCATTAATAAAGAGCTGTCACCGCATACGCTCAGGCATGCCTTCGCGACGCATCTATTGAACCATGGCGCGGATTTACGTGTCGTGCAACTCTTGCTGGGGCATTCCGATTTATCCACTACACAGATCTACACGCATATCGCCCGCGAAAGATTAAAAGATTTACATTCAAAATTTCATCCAAGAGGATAGTTAACATGGCACAAAATATTCACCCGACTGCCTATATTGCACCGGATGTATCATTACCGGAAGATATAACGGTAGGCCCGTTCGCCGTTATTGAATCGGGTGTGGAGTTGGGGCGGGCTTGTCAGATCGGCGCGCATGCCGTTGTGCACCAATATGTGAAAATGGGCGAGGGCAATATCCTGCACCCGCATGCCGTTCTGGGCGGGCTGCCGCAGGATGTCAGCTTTAAACCCGAAACGGTTTCCTGGCTGATAATCGGCGACAACAATCATTTTAGAGAAGGGTTTACAGCGCACCGCGCTTCCAAGGAAAACGGCGAGACGCGCATAGGCTCGGGCTGTTTCTTTATGAATAACAGCCATGTTGCGCACGATTGCAAAATCGGCGATTATACTATCTTCGCCAATAATGTCGCCATCGGTGGCCATGTTGAAGTCGGCGACAGGGTTTTCATGGGCGGGGGCGTTGTCGTGCACCAGTTCTGCCGGGTCGGTTCGTATGCGATTGTGCAGGGCACGACAGGTCTTAATATGGATGTTATCCCTTTTATGCTGGTCGGCGGACGTCCTGCCCGGCATTATAAGCTGAATTCGGTCGGCTTAAGGCGGGCCGGCATTACCGGCGACCGCTATAACGTGCTTTCAGCGGCATTCCGCTTGTTGAAAAACAAACAAAGTCTGGACTCGCTGGAAGAAACCGAAGAGTTGAAGCAATTGAAGGACTGGCTGGCTGTTAAATCCAAACGCGGCTTGCATGGGTTTATCGATATTTCCGCTTAGGATTCGGCTAAAAATGACCTCCGATATCCCTTCAGGTTAAGGCCATTTCCGGCCAATGGCCGTCCCCGTGGAAGCGATGCCCGCATCGCTTCCACCATTGTTACCCACATTTAAAACCAGGCCATTATTCAATGCCTAATCCTAAGGAACGTGAATTTTATAATTCCCGCAAATGACTTGTCTTTCTGTCCCTCTTCGGCGTTGCGCAAACAGTTACATAGCTGGCTATGCGCCTGTTTGCGCGCCTTGAACAGGAACAGAAATCCTGCCTCATTTGCGGGTCATATTTCATTCCCGTTCCTTAGTTTCATTATGCCAGCGCGCATAACCAACCTTGTCGGGTCTGGCGCATTCGGATCTGTTATCATAACCGGTTCAATGGCGGCATTCCCGCGGCCATTCGCGTTAATAAAGAGCCTTTGTGAACACTGTTGAATTCTCAGCTTTACCGTTAAACCCCGCCCTGCTTGATAATATTGAATCCCTCGGTTACAGCCAATTAACCCCGATCCAGGCAGCAAGCCTGCCGCTTATTCTTGAAGGCAAGGATGTCATCGCGCAGGCCAAGACGGGTAGCGGCAAGACGGCTGCTTTCGGTATTGGCCTGCTGTCGCGATTGGATCCGAGCAGTTTCAGAGTGCAGGCGTTGGTGATTTGCCCAACCCGGGAACTGGCCGACCAGGTATGCAAGGAAATCCGCAGGCTGGCCCGCTTTACTCAGAATATCAAGGTACAGGCCTTGTGCGGCGGCGTGCCGTTTGGGCCGCAGGTCGGTTCGCTGGAGCATGGCGTGCATATTGTTGTCGGTACGCCCGGGCGATTGCAGGAGCATCTGCGCAAAGGCAGTCTGCGCTTAAGCAATCTCAAGATGCTGGTGCTGGATGAGGCGGACCGGATGCTGGATATGGGCTTTGCAGAGGCCATTGCCGATGTCATTTCCTATACGCCGAATCACAAACAAACCATGCTGTTTTCCGCCACTTATTCCGACCCGATACGGGAAATGAGCCGGCATTATCAGTATAAGCCTGTGACGGTCAGTGTCGAGGCTCATCATCTTGACAGCGATATTGAGCAGCGCTTTTACCAGACAGCGAAAGCGCGCAGAGCCCATGCGCTGGGCTATCTTCTGGCCTACCATCGGCCTGAATCGACAGTGGTTTTCTGCAATACCAAAAAAGACTGCCAGAACCTGGCTAGTGAGCTTCAGGCAAGCGGCTTTTCCGTTCAGTGTCTGCATGGCGACCTGGAGCAAAAGGACCGGGACAAGGTCTTAGTGCGCTTTGCCAATAAAAGCTGTTCCATCCTGGTGGCCACCGACGTGGCCGCCCGCGGCCTGGATATCAAGGATCTGCAAGCGGTAATCAATTATGAACTGCCTTGGGACCCTGAAGTGTATGTGCACCGGATCGGACGTACCGGGCGTGCCGGGAAAAAAGGTCTGGCGCTCAGTTTATGCACGGAACAGGAAGCCATGCGGGTAAAAGCCATTGAGGATTACCAGAATGCGCCGGCGATTTGGGATGAAGTGGCGCCTTTTCAGATGCGGCACGAACATCGGTTCGAGCCGCCCATGGTGACATTGCATATAGACGGAGGGCGCAAGAATAAAGTGCGTCCGGGCGATATTCTGGGGGCATTAACCGGCGAGGCAGGCCTGGCGGGCAGCGAGGTCGGCAAGATTGACATTTTTGATCTGCAATCGTTTGTCGCTGTCAAACGAGGCAGCGTTGACAAGGCGCTGGCGCGATTAAAGGCAGGAAAGATAAAAGGGCGCGGTTTTAAGGTGCGTAAAGCCAGTTGAGAGGCCCGCGGATTGGGACGGCAGGCCGGGGTTTCGCTAAAGCGTCAGCCCGGCCGGCATAAATCCTGATTTCACCCGAAAGTCAGGCGGCTGTTTAACCCAATCCCAAGCGTATGGACGCGACTGCCAAAAGTCACGCCGCCCGTTGAAAGTCAGGCGCGGCTTCTGGCTTGGAATTGTCCTTTACTCTGTGTGCTTGACGGTCGGCGCGGCGGATTTGAATTTCTGCCGGGGCGCGCTCCGCGCGGTTTTGCAGGCGGTTCGGGGGGCGCGACTTCGGACGCTTCAAAGCCGGCAATCTGTTCGCGTTTGATAGGCTTGCCGATCAGTTTCTCAATAAGCCGCAGGGCGCTGTACTCGTCATGCGAGACTAATGAGACCGCTTGGCCTTCCTCGCCGGCCCGCCCGGTACGTCCGATTCTGTGCACATAATCGGCCGGCGCGCGGGGCAGTTCAAAATTGACTACGTGCGGCAGCAGCGCAATATCGATGCCGCGTGCCGCCACATCGGTCGCTACCAGCACGCGCAGTTCACCGGCTTTAAAGCCCGCCAGTGCGCTGGTTCTGGCGCCCTGACTCTTGTTGCCATGAATGGCGGCGGCTTTGATATCGGTTTTGTTGAGCTTTTCGGTCAATCTATTGGCGCCATGTTTGGTGCTGGTAAACACGAGCACTTGCCGCCAGTCGTTTTCTTTTATCAAACGGCAGAGCAGTTCCGCTTTCTGGGGTTTGTTGACGGTGTAGACGATTTGTTCAACCAGTTCGGCGGCAGTATTGCGCGGCGCCACTTCGATTTTTACGGGATTGACCAGAAGTCCGGTCGTGAGCTTGCGGATATCGTCGGAAAAAGTTGCCGAAAACAGCAGGTTTTGCCGTTTTTTCGGCAGCAGTGCAATGATCTTGCGGATATCGCGAATAAAGCCCATGTCCAGCATGCGGTCGGCTTCATCGAGCACCAGCGTTTCGACTTTATCCAGTTTGACCGCATTCTGGTTGACCAGGTCCAGCAGTCGGCCCGGCGTCGCCACCAGCACATCCACGCCGCCCCTTAAGCGCATCATTTGCGGATTAATTTTAACGCCGCCGAAAACGACTTCCGACTTCAGGCGCGGATGCAAGTGCGCGCCGTACTTGGCGACAGACTCGCCGACCTGGGCGGCAAGTTCCCGGGTCGGGGTCAATATCAACACTCTTATCGGCCGGTTGGCGCCATAAGACTTTTCTGATAAGCGGTGCAGGATGGGTAACGTAAATCCTGCGGTTTTTCCGGTGCCGGTTTGCGCGGCGGCCAGAAGATCGTGGCCTTTCAGTACCGCAGGAATGGCCTGTGACTGAATCGGCGAGGGTCGGGTATAGCCGGCCTCGGCAATGGCGCGCAATAGTGGATCGGATAAGCCGAGAGTGGAAAATGACATAGTAAAAAGTCTCAATAAAGGGCTGATAGTGACAAGAGTCTTGCAGCCTGGGTAAAGGGGATAATTCTAATAAAAACGCGTCAAGATAATGATGATTGCAGTCAACTTGTTCTCGACGTTTCGAGTGATGGGGTTAATGACGTATCGTTACGGTGATACTCGTGGTGTTAATGGCGCCCCGAGGCGGATTTGAACCACCGGCCTGTCCCTTAGGAGGGGACCGCTCTATCCAACTGAGCTATCGGGGCAAAATAAAAACGATTTTACCATAAGCGGAGGATTTAATGCTTTTTTGTTCTCGTTCCAGGATAAAAAGGTAATGCTCGAAGCCTTCCTGTGACGGATTAGCAGATTTCCACACCCGTTTATTGTCAAGGGTGAAGGATTATACCGAAATCAAAGGGCGGGTAAAATTATCACTTCGGGTTGAGCCGTCCGGGCCATAGGTCATGGTGGTCTGGGACTTGCCTTTGAGAATATGCAGCGAGCGGTTGGTATGGCGGGCCAGGAGTTCGATGCTGGCGCCGTTCTGTTCGTTCAGAGCCCGGCATTCGGCGCAAAGGGACATCAGTTTCGCCCAATTGCCGGTTAATTCGACGTTTGAGAGTCCCGCTGCCTCGGTGCGTTGAAAATAAGCCTGGACGCCGTCCTGATGATTGGGCAGTTGTTCGGTAGCCAGTACCTGGCCCAGTTGTTGGCTGAATTGCTCCAGTTGGGCGACCAGTTGTCTCTTGTTGGCGGCTATCGTGTCGATCAGTTCAGCGTCCTGGATATGCTTTAACGCTTCGGTTTCCTGGGTCAGTTGCTGATGCAGTTGTTCGGCCAACTGCAGGGCATTTAGGATCAGTTTTTCCATGATGGGAAAAGTTTGTTCTATCAGGCTCATGTGCTGTTCTCGGGCGGCAGTAATTTTTCAAACTGAATTAGTTTTTCGGCAATTTTCTCGGCATCGATCGAGTAGCTGCCGTCGGCAAGCGCTTTCTTTACCGCCGCGACGCGCTCCATGTCCACGGCTGAAGTTGATGATGCAAAGGCCTTTTTTATTTCCTGCGTGGCGGCCGTGATCGCAATACTATCAACTTTTCCGGGCGCCTGGGCGCTTGCTTGCTTGGGCGCCCCGGCTTCGGTTTTAGATGCTGTTTTGGGCGAGGACGGGGGATGCGCTCTGCCCGTGATTGATTCGATAGCCATGTCAAGTTTCTCCGGATTCTGTATCTGCAACTGTTATCGGCGCAATAGTATAAAACTTTAATATTTAATGGGCCGGATTTAATGATTGACGGAGACCCGTCCCGGCTCGATAACGGTAGCACGGATAATGCGTCCGGAATTCTGGTTCTTGACCCGGATCAGCTGGCCCTTGATGCCGTCCATCATGGCCTGGCCGTTCATGCGTATGTCAAAAGACGGCTGTGTGGCGCTGATGATGACTTTGTCGCCTCTCTTGATGAGTTTGGGTTCAGCAAAATTTTTCGCGTTGAGCACGGCACCGGCCGGCATATGACGTAATGCCTGTTTGTTTTCAATCTGTTCCGGTTGCGTGACAAAATTCTCGTTGAGCCGGGAAACGTCTCTTTTCTCGAACGACAAGTGCCCGCGGGTAATGATCTCATCCCGTTGCACCGGCTGGGTCAAGACCAGGATGCGCTGATAAACCTTGATCACGGCCGCGACGAAAATAGACCATTTTTTATCGGCATTGCAGCGCACGCCGATTGAATTCCGGCCCGGCTTTATGACGTCGGCCGTGGTGAAAGTCTCCAGCGGCTCGGTACAGGCCGGCAATTGCAACAGGTTGTCGAGCGGTAACAATTCGACCTCGTATTCGGCCTCGGTGTTTATATGCCGGGCAATATGATCGTTGACGAGCCCATAAATGGATTCGTGCGACTGAAACGACTCGGCCGCATGGCCGGATGTCACTAGTGCAAGGGCCAGGGTCAACGTGGTCGGTATATTTTTAAACATAATTAAGCGTCGGATTCATGACTTAAACAGGTATTAAGCAGGATTGATGCCAAGTAATAACCTGTATTTTCCCAGCTTCGCTGGCCGGGCGCGGCAATTTATTGACGCCGTCTCTTTTCGGTTCGATTCCTTATATATATGGCTGCTGCAGGGCGGCCATTTTTTGCCGGGTAGCCTGTTTTTTTAATGCCCAGACCGTCCGGAGATGAATATAGTCGCCGAAAGCCAATTGTTATCTTTATGATTTGATTGAATTAATTGTGTCTTGGTATGCGCTGTGCTTTGGTATTAAGGCAAGCAATTGGAGGTAACGATATGGCTATAAATTTTGATAAGGCGCTCGGCATTCATCCTCAGGCATTGGCTTTGCGGGAAAGGCGTGCCGAAATACTGGCCGCCAATCTGGTTAATGCCGATACACCGGGATACAAAGCCCGCGATCTGGACTTTCAGTCGATTTTGAACCAAAGCATGCCGTCACATCCGGTGATGGAGCGTACCCAGCCGGGACATTTCGCCCCCGGGCAGCAATTGTTGGGCGCGCAGTTGCTGTATCGCAATCCCAATCAGGTTGCCCTGGACGGCAATACCGTCGAGGCTCATGTCGAGCAGGCCAAATACGCCGAAAATGCGGTGCAGTATCAGGCCAGCCTGGAGTTCATCAACAAGAAATTCTCGGGCTTGATGTTGGCCCTGAAAGGAGAATAAACATGTCGTCTTTTCGCATATTCGATATCGCCGGCAGCGGCATGAACGCGCAGTCGTTAAGGCTGAATCTGGTCGCCAGCAATATATCGAACGCCAATAGCGTCAGCAGCAGTACCGATCAGGTTTACAAATCCAGGCAGCCGGTGTTCGCGGCCGAGCTGAAAAATGCCCTGGACCAGAACGATGGCGCCAGCAAGGTCAACGTGCTGGGCGTGGTCGAGAGCCAGGCGCCGGCGGTCATGGAATACGCGCCGCATCATCCCATGGCGGATCAAAATGGTTACATCTACAAGCCCAACGTCAATACGGTCGAGGAAATGGCCAATATGATGTCGGCTTCGCGTTCCTACCAGAACAACGTGGAAGTCTTGAATACGGCCAAGCAGTTGATGTTGCAGACATTGAGAATGGGACAGTAAAGGAGAATAGCACATGGGTATCGGAATAGACACGATCAAGGCCTTGGGCCTGTCCGGTGCGGAACCGGCGCCGGCAAAAAAACAGGCGCTGGGCCAGGAGGAGTTTCTGAAGCTGATGACCACCCAGTTGACGCATCAGGACCCGTCAAAACCGATGGAAAATGGCGACTTTCTGGCGCAAATGGCACAGTTCGGGACGGTCTCGGGGATTCAGGATCTCCAGAGCTCGTTTAAAAGCTTCGCCGAATCGATCAGCTCGGACCAGGCATTGCAGGCCTCCAGCCTGGTCGGCCGATGGGTTTCGGCGCCGTCCAGCCAGGGCTTGCTGTCCGCGGGCGGCGACATCAAAGGCCAGCTGGAACTGACCGGCAGTTCAGCGAATGTGGCGGTAAAGATCGTCGATGCCAGCACCGGCGAAACCATCAGAAACCTGTCGCTGGGCAGCCATTCGCAAGGTACGGTGCCATTTGTCTGGGATGGCATGGCCGAGGACGGCCTGCCGGCGAATCCGGGCGTTTATAAAATCGAGGCGACCGGGACGATTGACGGCAAGAATACGGCTTTGGCCACGCAGGTTTATTCGAAAGTAGACAGTGTCGTGCTGGGCAATGCCCAGCAGGCCATGCGCGTCAACCTGCAGGGGTTGGGCGCGGTCGATTTTAATCAGATTAAGCAGATTTTGTAGGATTGGAGAGCAAAAATGACTTTTTTTACGGCAATCAGTGGCTTGAATGCGGCCTCTAAAAATTTAGCGGTAACGGGAAACAACATCGCCAATGCCAACACGACCGGATTCAAGCAATCGCGGGCGGAATTCGCCGATGTCTATGCGTCCAGTGTCGGCGGCGTCAGTAAAACCCAGCCCGGAACAGGGGTGCGTGTCACCAACGTTGCCCAGCAATTTTCGCAAGGCAACATCAATGCCACGGGCAATAACCTGGACCTGGCGATTAGCGGCGAAGGCTTTTTCTCGCTCGGCACCGATGCGACATCCGATCAGCCCTCCATTTACACGCGCTCCGGCGAATTCAAGCTGGATAAGGATGGCTATGTCGTGAACAATCAGGGCAATTTTTTGATGGCATTCAAGCCGAACGGCACGACCGTCGCCGATGGCTTCAGCTCGGGCGTTTTTCAACCGCTACGAGTCAATGCCGAGCAGGGCTCGCCCGTTGCCTCCTCGGCGCTGGCTGTCAGTGCCAACTTACAATCGACGCAGACGACGCCGGTCAGCTCGCCGGTCGATCCCACTAATCCCGATTCCTATAATCATGAGTCATCGATGACGATCTATGACTCACAAGGCAATTCCCATATCGCCAGCACTTATTATGTCAGCCAGAGCCCCGGCACGCCCAACACCTGGGAAGCGTATCTGTTTATCGACGGCAAGCCATTTAATGTGGACGGCTCACTTGCCACCCTGCCTCTGGACGGCAGCCAGACATCGATAACGATGACTTTCGATACGGCCGGAAAACTGACTGCGCCGCTCGGGCAGACCTCTTATGGCGCCATAGCGTCCACCGACATAGATCCCAACCTAAATGTCGATGATTTGGCGTTTTCCGTGGATTTTACCGGCACGACCCAGTTCAGCAGCGTGTTCTCGGTCAATAATCTGGCGCAGGACGGCTTGCCTGCCGGCAATCTGACCGGCATCAGCGTCAGCGATGAAGGCATCGTATTCGCACGATTCAGCAATGGCGGCTCGACGCCTCTAGGCAAGGTCGCGCTGTCGCGCTTCGCCAATCCGCAAGGCTTGACCAAACTGGGCGACTCGACCTGGGCGCAAAGCGCCGATTCCGGCGAGCGGGTTCCGGGCGAGCCGGGAAAAGGCAGCTTCGGCACCATTCAGTCAGGTTCGGTAGAGGCTTCCAACGTCGACCTGTCCGAGCAGCTGGTCAACCTCATCATTGGCCAACAGGCTTATCAGGCCAATGCCCAATCCATTTCGACCGAAAATACCATTACCCAGGCGATCTTGAATATCCGTTAAACACTAGGGTAGGGGAGCCGTTATGGACAAAAGCCTGTATATCGCCATGAGCGGCGCCAAGCAGACGCTGCTGGCGCAAACGACCAACGCCAATAATTTGGCGAATACCCAGACCACGGGATTCAAGTCCGACCTGGAGCAGTTCCGAAGCCAGCCGGTGTTCGGCGCGGGGTTCCCGACACGCGTCTATGCCATGACCGAGCGTCCGGGAACCGATCTGTCGGCCGGCGCCATGCAGACCACGGGACGCGAACTGGATGTGGCGATAGAAGGCGAGGGCTGGCTGGCCGTCCAGAGCGCCAGCGGCAAGGAAGCCTATACCCGGGCCGGGGACCTGCGCGTGACACCCGAAGGCATGCTGCAGACCGGCGCCGGTCTGCCGGTTCTGGGCCAGGACGGGCCGATCGCCATTCCGCCGTCGCAAAAACTGACCATAGGCAAGGACGGCACGCTCAGCATAATCCCCCTGGGCGCCAATGCCAGCGCCATGGTCGAGCTTGATCGCATCAAGCTGGTCAAGCCGGCGCCTGACAATCTCGAGAAGCAGGCCGACGGCCTGTTGTATATCAAGGACGGCACGGCACCCGAGGCCAGCGCCGAGGTCAGCCTGGTGCAGGGCGTCCTGGAAGGCAGCAATGTCAATGCGATTGCTGCCATGGTGGACATGATCGAGCTGGCCAAGAATTTTGAATTGCAAACCAAGGTGATGAAAAACGCCGACGACAACGCCGCCGTCAGCGCCAAACTGATGCAGATGGCATGAACAATGCATTAACTCGGATAGAACAAAATATTGTCACTTAGGAGACTATCATGACTGAACGCGCATTATGGGTCGCCAAATCCGGTCTGGACGCCCAGCAGACCCGCATGGCGGTCATCGCCAACAACCTGGCCAACGTCAATACCACGGGCTTCAAGAAATCCCGGCCCATCTTCGAAGACTTGATTTATCAAAACGTCAGACAGGTCGGCGCGCAGTCCACCCAGAACACGCAACTGCCGACCGGCTTGCAGCTGGGCACCGGCGTCAGGACCGTCGCCACCGAGAAACTGCATACGCAGGGCAATATTCAGCAGACCGAAAATTCGCTCGATGTTGCCGTCAATGGCCGGGGCTTTCTGCAGATCCTGATGCCGAACGGCGATATCAATTATACGCGCGACGGCTCGTTAAAGCTGGACTCCCTGGGCCAGCTCGTGACCTCGGGCGGTTTGATGCTGGAGCCGGCCATTACCGTGCCCGAGGACGCGATCAGCATCACCATCGGCCGGGACGGGACCGTATCGGCCCTGCAGCCCGGCAATGCCACGCCGGTCGAGCTGGGGCAAATCCAGCTGGCCGATTTCATCAATCCGACCGGCCTTGAACCGGTCGGCGAAAACCTGTACCGCGAATCGGTCGCCAGCGGCACGCCCATCATCGGCACGCCCGGCGAGGATGAATTCGGCACGTTATTGCAGGGTTCGCTGGAGACCTCTAATGTCAACGTGGTTGAGGAACTGGTCAGCATGATCGAGACGCAGCGGGCCTACGAAATGAATTCCAAGGCGATTTCGACCACCGATCAGATGCTGTCCTTTGTGACGCAACAACTGTAGACAGGTGCGTGAGATGAGACAAAAAATCCAGCTGATCGCAGCCGTTCTGACGCTGCTGCCGGCCTGTACGCCGCTGCCGCCCAGGGACCCGGCCTTTGCCCCGGTGCAGCCGGCCGATTTAAGGCCGCCGGTGCAGAATACCGGCGGCATTTATCAGGCCGGATACGACATGCGCCTGTTCGAGGACTATAAGGCCATGCGGGTCGGCGATATTCTGACGATCAGGCTAACGGAACGGACGCAGGCGAAAAAGAAAGCCGATCTCGATACCAAGAAGGATACGCGCATGAGCGGTTCGGTGCCGTACCTGTTCGGCATGGCGGCCGAGTCGCTGCTGGGCAGCGACATGAAAACCGAAGTGGATTTTGCCACCGAATTCGAAGGCGAGGGCGGCGCGAATCAGAGCAACAGCCTGAGCGGCGATATTTCGGTGACGGTCGTGGAAGTGCTGCCGAACGGCAATTTAAAGGTGCGCGGCGAGAAACGCGTGACCTTGAACCAGGGCGATGAGTATGTCAGGTTGTCGGGCATCGTCAGGCCGGTCGATATCGATACCGCCAATACCATCTCGTCGGACAAGGTCGCCGATGCGACTATTATGTATACCGGCAGCGGCGCCATGGCGGACGCCAGCAGGATCGGCTGGTTTTCACGCATACTGCAGAGCCCCTGGTTCCCATTCTAAGCGGACGGGCGATTATGAAGCTAATAAAAACCATTTCTCTGACGCTGCTGGCCCTGTCCTGCACGGCGCCGGCCTGGGCCGAGCGCATCAAGGATATCGCCGCTATCGAGGGCGTTCGGGTTAACCAGCTGATCGGTTACGGCCTGGTCGTCGGCCTCGATAAATCCGGCGATAAAACCCGGTTTACCGGCCAAAGCGTGCGCAGTATGCTGGCGCGTCTGGGGCTGACCCTGCCGCCCGGCATCGATCCCAAAGCCAAGAATATCGCCGCCGTGGCTGTTTCGGCGGAGCTGCCGCCATTCGCCAAGCCCGGCCAGCAGATCGATGTGACCGTGTCCTCGATCGGCGATGCCAAGAGCCTGCGCGGCGGCACGTTATTGCTGAGTCCGTTGAAAGGCGCGGATGGCCAGGTTTACGCGATGGCGCAGGGTAATCTGGTCGTGGGCGGCCTGAGCGCGTCGGGCCGGGACGGCTCCAACATCACCGTCAACAACCCCGGCGTCGGCCGCATCCCTAACGGCGCCACGGTTGAGCGTACGGTCAACACGCCGTTCGCCGACAGCGACAGCCTGGTGTTCAACCTGCATACGCCGGATTTCACCACCGCCAACCGCATGGCCGAATCCATCAACAACATGCTCGGCGGCAACACGGCCAAGCCCATCGATGCGACATCGGTCCGGGTCAGGGCGCCGCGCGATCCGGGCCAGAAGGTCACGTTCGCGTCCATGGTCGAGAACATCAACGTCGCGCCCGACGATGCGCCGGCGCGCATCATCGTGAATTCGCGCACCGGCACCGTGGTCATCAACAGCAAGGTCAGGGTACAGCCGGCGGCCGTGTCGCACGGCAGCCTGACCGTGACGATCAGCGAGAATCCGCAAGTCAGCCAGCCGAACGCCTTCTCGTCCGGGCAGACAGCCGTGACGCCGCAGTCCAGCATCCGGGTGGAGGAAGAAAAAAATCACATGTTTGTATTTAATCCCGGCGTTTCGCTCGATGAAATCGTGCAGGCCGTCAATAATGTGGGCGCCGCGCCCAGCGATCTTGTGGCTATCCTGGAAGCGCTGAAAACGGCCGGCGCCTTGCGCGCCGAACTGATCGTGATCTAGAGAGGTTGTCATGCAGAACGTCAATCATGCTGATGTTTATACCGATTTTAACGGACTGGCGAAGCTGAAAAACGAAGCCCGGAAAGAATCGCCGGAAGCGTTGAAGGAAACGGCCCGGCAGTTTGAGGCGATTTTCCTGAATAATGTGCTGAAAAGCATGCGCGACGCCAAGCTGGCCGACGGCATCATGGACAATGATCAGAGCCAATTTTACAACGACATGTATGACCAGCAGCTGGCTGTGCAATTGTCGGGCTCGGTCGGCCTGGCCGATTTGATCGTCAAGCAGCTCAGCGACGAGAAACCCGCTAATGAAAAACTCGAGCTTGAGGATTACCTGAACCGCTCGTCCTCGACACCGAAGTCCATCTCCAGACATGCCAATGCCGCCGACAAACCGCGGGTCCACAAGCACGAAAGCGAGGCGCATCAAGCACTGGAGCGCTTGTTCGACAGTTCCGTCGAAGAAACATCCGAAGCCGCATTAAAGAATGAGCAGGCCCTGCCGATACAGTCGGCACAGGACTTTGTCCGGCAGTTGTGGCCCATGGCCGAGCGGGCGGGGCGGGAATTGGGCGTCGAGCCCCGGGTCATTCTGGCGCAGGCAGCGCTGGAGACGGGATGGGGGCGGTCGCTGGTAAAACACGGCGATGGCGGCAGCAGCTTCAACCTGTTTAACATCAAGGCCGATAAAGCCTGGCAGGGCAAGCAGGCGCAAGTGCCGACACTGGAATTCGAGGACGGCATCGCCAAAAAGGTCAATGCCGGCTTCAGATCCTACGACTCGTTCCAGGACAGTTTTCAGGATTATGTGCGCTTTATAAAAAATAACCCGCGTTATCAGAATGCCCTGGAACAGGCCGGTAATGCCGAACATTATGTGCAATCGTTGCAACGGGCCGGCTATGCGACCGATCCGCACTATGCCGACAAAGTCATGCGCATTTACAACAGCAGTACCCTGAACGAACCCGGATTATCCGTGGCAATGAATGATTGACGGCATCCGGGCAGCAGTTAACCCTCAGCACAGGACACGACTATGACAGGTATTTTAGGCACGGCATTGTCAGGGCTCATGGCCTTCCAGCGCTCGCTGGAAACGACCAGTCATAACATCGCCAACGTCAATACCGAAGGCTACAGCCGTCAGCGTGCCGAGCTGGCGACCAAGCCCGAGCTGTTTATCGGACCAGGATTTATCGGCCAGGGCGTCAATGTCGCCAACGTGACGCGCAGCTATGACCAGTTCATCACGGCGCAAGTGCGTACCAGCGCCTCGGCATTCGGTGAGGCCGATAAATACCAGAAACTCGCCTCGCAGGTTGACAATCTGATGGCCGATCCCAGTACCGGCCTGAGTCCCGCGATCAAACGTTTCTTCAATGCGGTGCATGAACTGGCCGATGATCCGACCTCGATTCCGGCCCGGCAGGTCATGCTCTCGGAAGCCGAAATATTGACGCAGCGCTTTCATACGATGGACGCGCGCTTTAATGAACTGCGCGCGCAGGTCAATCAGGACATCAACAGCAAGGTCGACAGTATCAATATGTATGCGACGGCGGTAGCCGATCTTAACCAGCGCATCGTGATCGAAACGGGCAAGACCCCGAACGGACAGATGCCCAATGACCTGCTGGATCAACGGGACAACCTGTTGCTGAAGATGTCCGAACTGATCGATATTTCCGTCGTTGCCGACTCAAACGGCGGGCTGAGCGTGTTCACGGGGCAAGGCCAGTCCCTGGTCCTGGGCGGGCAGAGCAATCAACTGGAAGTCAGGCAATCCGAATTGGACCCCGCCAGGCTGAACATCGCGATACAGGGCGGCGGTGACATCACCAGGAACATCAGCGGCGGAGAGCTGGCCGGCGCCTTGCGGTTTCGCGATGAGGTGCTGGACCCTGCCCAGCAAAAACTGGGGCGCGTTGCAATCAGCATGGCCACGGAATTCAATGCCATGCATACGGCCGGTTATGATTTGGCCGGCAATGCCGGAGCTGACTTTTTTTCCGGCATCGATCCTGCCGCCGTGCCGGTCGTAAATGGTGCGGCGAACAGCGCCGGCGCTTCCATCGCGGTCGGCTATTCTGACGTGAGCGCCATGGATTTCAGCGATTATCAGCTGGATTTTGACGGCGCCAGCTATAAACTGACACGTATCAATGATAAGTCATTCCAGACGCTGACACCGGCCCAGCTGACCAATGCCGTGCCCGGCTTGACCATTACGCCGGGCACCGTGGCGGCCGGCGACAGTTTCTTGATCAAGCCCGCATCCCAGGGTGCGCAGTCGATCGGCGTCAACGTTACCGATCCGCTGAAAATCGCGGCGGCAACCAATGCCGCCGTCGACAGCGACGGCAACGCCTATGTCGTGAACGGACCCATGCCCGGCGACAACAGGAACGCGCTGGCCTTGGCCGCACTGGAAAACAAAGGCAGCATGCTGGGCGGCGCCAGTACCTTCGCCGGCGGTTACGGACAGATCGTCTCGGAAGTCGGCACCTTGACGCATGCCGCCACGGTCAGCGTCTCGGCGCAGGAAACGTTGCTGAATCAGGCGAAAGGTTCATTCGAAAGTCTGGCCGGGGTCAATCTCGATGAAGAGGCCGCCAATTTGATCAAGTTTCAGCAGTCCTATCAGGCCGCCGCCCAGGTCATTTCCATGAGCGGTTCTTTGTTCGACTCGCTGCTCGGGGCGATAAGGTAAGGAGAGGGTATGAGAATTTCAACATCCTGGGCCCAGCAGTTGGGCGTGAACAGCATGCTGGCCCGGCAAGCCAGCCTGTCCAAGACCCAGATGCAGCTGTCAACCGGGCTTAAAGTGCTGACCCCCGCCGATGATCCGGCCGCGGCGGTCAGGGCGTTGGACCTGCAGGAAACGATCGATAAGACTCATCAATACCAGGACAATATTTTTACCGCGCGGGCACGCTTGAATATCGAAGAGTCGGTATTGGCCGGTTCGGAAGATGTATTGTTCCGCGCCAAGGAATTGACGATACAGGCCGCGAATGCGACGCTGTCGGGCAATGACCGGCTGGCCATCAAGCAGGAAGTGGATCAGTTGCTGGATGAGTTGGCAGGCCTGGCCAATACCAAGAACGCCAATGGCGAATTCATCTTTTCCGGCGACTTGTCCAGCGTGCCGCCCTTCGCTTACGATTCCGGCAGCCAGAGCTATGTTTATCAGGGCGGCATCAATCAGCGCGTCCTGCAAATCGGCCCGGAGCGGCAGGTGGCCGATGGCGATTTGGGGTTTAACGTATTCGAGAATATCGATTCGGCCGCCAGCCCGGATGGCAAACGCAGTATCTTCAATACCCTGAAAGCCTTGTCCAACAGTTTGGGCGGCGATTTTCAGGCCGCCTCCGGCGCCATCACCGGCGACCGGTTTTTACGCTATGGCCTGGATTATTCCGCGGCACCTACATCGTTTGATCTGAGCAGCGATGCCGGCGGACCTGTCACCGTGAGCCTGAGCGGCAACTATGCCAGCCTGGACGAGGTGGTGGGCGCGATCAATGCGACGGCGGGATTGGCCGCGGCCGGCATAACGGCGCGCTCCAACGGTAATAACATCGAATTTGTATCGAGCACGCAGGGCGCGGCGTCGTCGATAACGATCAATGCCGGTACGGGCGGTTTTTTGACGGATGCGGGCTTTGCCGAGGGGCAAACGGGAACGGGAGCCGATCTGCCGGCAACGAATGTTCTGAATGAACAGCTCAACAACGTCTTGACGGACCTTGATTCGGCCCTGGACAGTTTTTTAAGGGCCAGAACCAGTGTCGGGGCGCGGTTGAATGCCCTGGACGACCAGGAACTGCACAACGAAAAGTTCATCCTGGACACGCAAACGACGCTTTCCGAGACGCAAGACCTCGACTACGCCGAGGCCATCAGCCGGTTTAATTTACAGACGGTATCGTTGCAGGCGGCGCAGCAGGCCTACGCCAAGGTTCAACAGTTATCACTGTTTAATTATCTGTGAAGGCGGGGAGACGGATAGAAGCAAAATCCTGTCTCCCCGATTTTTCAGTTAGCGCTTATCCGTTTTCAGGAACGGGGAAAATGACTTTAGGCTCGAAATTTGCCGCCGGGTAGTTCGGGTCGAACTCGGCTTTCTTTCTTTCAGGTTTGGCCGATGATTCCTCGGCAGAGGCCTTGGCGGCAGCTTCTTCATCGATGTAGATAACCTTAGGCTGGAAATTGGCGGCGGGGTATTGCTCGTCATCGCTGGTTGCCGATGCGGTTAATGGACTTAACGCAATCGCTGCAATTGCCGATCCCAAGATAAATTTTTTGTTCATGCTTTGTTAGCCTCCATTGGTGGTATGGCAAGCCCGGCTAAGGCTTAAAAAAGCCCTAAGTATCGGACATTTAACCCTTTATTTCAAGGGGGTATGGGTTATAACAACTGTCTTATCTCCGGGTAATCGTTCATCAACTGCTGCCTGTAGGATTCGATCAGCGCCTCGTTATGGCGTTCATTCCTGACGATGGGGACAGTCAGTTCCCGCAGGACCCGCATGGGCGAGGCAGACAGGAAGACCAGCCGGTCCGCCAGCGCGATGGCTTCGCGCAGGTCGTGGGTGACGAACAAAACCGTATGCGGGCGCTGCCGCCACAGTTTCAGCAGCAGATCCCGCACCTGCCTCGCTGTCGGCGCATCGAGCGAGACAAAGGGCTCGTCCATCAACAGCAGGTCGGGATCGACGGCAAACGCGCGGATGATGGCGACCCGGCGGCTCATGCCCAAGGATAGGCGTTCGGGGTAAACATGCTGCGCCCGGGTCAGCTGCATGGTCTCCAGCAAGGGATCGATCTGATCCGGCGATTGAGCGCTGTCCAGCGCCAGTTCAATGTTTTCCCTGACCGTTCGCCAGGGCAGCAGACGCGGATTCTGGAACACATAGCCGATTCTGGGGTGCGTGTGCTGCGAACCCAGCAGAATCTCGCCGTCATAATCATGATCCAGACCGGCGATAATATTCAGCAGCGTTGTCTTGCCGCAGCCGGAAGGGCCGACCAGGCAGACGAATTCGCCGGCCTTCATCGACAGGTCGAGATTGGCGATGGCTTGATGCTTCCCCGCCTGGCCTATGGCCGGATAAGTTTTGCTGTTGATGCGGATGCGGATGTCGGTCATCGGCGCCACCGCAGCGATTTTCTATCCAAAGGCTTCAGAATCACCAGTTCTATCAGTTGAATGACGGCCACGAAGGCGATCGTATAAGCCAGAATGCCGGCCACGTCGAACAGCTGGAAAAACAAATGCAGCTGATAACCCATGCCGTTGCCGCGACCCAATAATTCGACCACCAGAATGATCTTCCAGATCAACGCCAATCCTGAGCGCGTCGCGCTCATGACAAACGGGTGCAGTTGCGGCCAGATCACATGCGTAAAGGTTTTACGCCGGCCGAAGCGGTAGCAGCGGGCCATTTCCAGCAAGTCCTGGTCCAGCGCCCGGGTGCCTTCGCGTATGGTCACGGTGACGTTGGGCAGCTTGTTGATGACGACGGCCAGAATGGCGGCCGATTCGATCAGGCCGAACCAGACATAGCACAGGATGATCGTGACCAGGGCCGGAATGTTCAGGAAAATGACCAGCCAGTTGTCGAAGAAGGCATCGAGCTTTTTATGCCGGCCCAAAACGATGCCGAGCGCGCAACCGAGCAGCATGGCGATGGCGAAACTGACCACGAGGCGGAGCAGGGTGACGCCCAGGTGATAGGGCAGTTGCCCCGAGACGGTCTCTCGCCAGAAAACATGGGCTACGGCTTTCGGTGCCGGCAGCACGCTGCTGCTTAAATAAACGGCCAGCCCCTGCCAGAGCGCCAGAAAGGCCAGCAGGGACAGGGCCGGCAGCAGTTTTTGACGACTATTCAAATGCCCGGGCCTTTTATTGTTCAATCGACCAGAAGATGCCCGGCTGCAGGTTTTCCGAATCGCCTGTCAGCTTATTATTGCTTAACGTGCGCAGCATTGCATAAAGGCGGCCGGCCGCTTGCTGCTGAGGTTCGCCCCATTGCTCGATGCGGCCTTCGCAGTAACGCTGCCGGAGCGTATTTTGGGTTGGCGTGTCTTTCGCCTGGGTCAGCGGAATGACTTTCTGCCAGGCGGCATCGGATGTACAGAGCCGGTTTTGAGCCTGCTGGCTGGCGGCCAGGAAATCGTTGACCGCCTTCTTATGATTCATGGCCCAGCTTTGCTTGAACACATAACCGAGACTGGGCACTTCTTCATCGATGCCCAGCGCTTTGATCATGCCTTTGCCGTCGATGATTTGACGGTAGCCTTGCGCTTCCAGCCGGGCGGCAAAATGCCAGTAATTGAGCACGGCGTCGATGCGGTTTTGCTTGATCTGCTGGTTCAGTAAGGGGGGCGCGCCGAAGACTTTGTCTACTTGCGCATCCAAATCCAACTGCTGTTTTTGCGCCAGCGCCTGCAACAGCAACCAGTTTTTATCCAGTTCGCCGCCGGCAATGCCCAGGCGCTTGCCTTTCAGATCCTTCAGCGTCCGGATGGGGCTGTTATCGGCCACGACCAGGGCGCCCGATGTCGAGGAATAGGGATAAAACGTGTAATCGGAGCCGGTCGCGCGCAGTTTCGACACCCAGATCCAGTCCGAGACGATCATGTCGACGGCGCCCGATTGCAGCGCGATTTTACCGGCCTCGGGATTGGCCAGTCGCTGTATGTCCAGTTTAAAATCAGCCGATGCCGTTTCAGGGGCGTTTTGCAGCGCCGATAATTCCCAGTCGACAGTCCCGAAGGCAAGCACGCCGATCCGGATCGTGGTCTTTTCCGTAGCGAAGCTGTGACCGGATACCAGCATGCAGAGGCCGATAAACAAGGCATTGAGTTTCATGGCGTCTCTCCCGATATGAATTAAAAATCCTGATATTCTATCTGCATGCGGGATTTCATGCGAGGTTTTAGCTTGATCGCCTGGAAGCCGTGTGTCGAGCGATACGCCTACGCTATCAGGACAATCCCGTGCGCCTGTGGGATAATGCCCCCATTTTTTTCATGGCAATCCAATCTCCCATGCAACGCAGACTGACTCGGCAAACCTGGCTCAAGGTTCATCTTTATCTGGCGCTGATCGCCGGGTTCTTCTTCGCCCTGATGGGTCTGACCGGCAGCGTCAGCGTGTACCGTGAGGAGTTGGACGAACTGCTGAATCCGCAGTTGGTCATCGAACAGCCGCAGGGCAAGTACCAGTCGCTGGACCGGATCATGGCCGCGGTGCGGCAGGCGCATCCGGACCGTCACGGCGCCTGGACGCTGGAAATGCCGAGGTCGCCGCACAGCATGGCAACCGTCTGGTACGACAAACCGCAGGAGACGTTTTTCGAGCTGTATGCGCCGCTCATGGTGTCTGTCAATCCCTATACGGCGGAGGTTGTCAGCAGCCGTCTCTGGGGCCGGACCGTGACGACCTGGCTGCTGGATCTGCACACCCGGCTTCGGTCCGACCGCTTCGGCGGGAATGCGGTGGGGATTCTGGGGGCGTTGCTGATGGTTTCCATCGTCACGGGACTGTATTTATGGTGGCCGGGCACGCGGCAGCTTCGGCAGGCGTTCACGATTCGGCCTGATGCCGGCATGATCCGGCTGGCTTTCGATCTGCATCGCTCTATCGGCTTGCTCAGTGCGGTTGTGCTGCTGGTGCTGTCAGGCACGGGAGTCCTGCTGAGCTATCCTTCGCTGCTGGAATCCCTGGCCGGTGCCTCGGGCATGGCGCATGGCGAGACGGGCCGCGATATCATCAGCACGGCGGTGCCCAACAATCATCCAACCGGTCTGGCGGCGGCGACATTCATGGCTCAGGGGGGCTTCCCCCGTACTGAACTTCGGCGCATTACCACCCCGGTCGGCGATAGCGGCATTTATCGCATCAACTTGCGCCAGCCCGGCGAAATCAATCGGCGCCACCCTTATACCACGGTCTGGGTGGACCGCTGGAGCGGCCAGGTCAAGGACGTGCGCAATCCGAAAGATTTTTCCGCCGGCGAAACGATTGCGACCTGGATATGGCCGTTACACACCGGCGAGGCTTTGAATGATACCGGCCGGTTTATCTGGTTTTTGGCCGGCCAGAGTCTTTTCTTTCTCTATGTCAGCGGTTTGCTGCACTGGTTGTATCGGCGCGGCAGGATCCGCGACAGAAAGATCGATTTTGCCGCATTGCGGCCGATGTTTTACCGGTTGGCCCGGCACAGCTACCGCGTCGGCCTGGCGCTTTGCCGCCATGGTGTCATGCTGGCGCGAAAGGCCCGGTCGCACATTGCGGCAGGACTTGCCTTACTGCTGCGGCAGCTTGAAAGGTGGCGTATGGCGATGGCGAATCGGCAAAAACGCATAGGCAAAAACAGTTAAAGCCCGTCAAATGTATAAATAACCGGATAGATCGGCTACCTGACAAGGTCTATGCCATAGTGCATTTTACAAAACGGCTGACAACGCATGGCGAGACAATGTGGTAAGATGGCCGTCTTGGATTTTTTTACCTTAGTGATATGAGTCATTCATCTAATCCTGCTCAATTGATCGATCGCTTCGGCCGGACAGTTGATTACTTGAGAATTTCCATTACCGATCGCTGTGATTTCCGCTGTGTATACTGCATGGCCGAAGACATGACGTTTTTGCCGCGCGCGCAGGTTCTGACGCTGGAAGAAATTTATACCCTGGCCAGGGCCTTTGTCGAACTGGGCGTGAAAAAAATCCGCGTGACCGGCGGCGAACCGCTGGTTAGAAAAGGCGCGCTGGAGCTGCTGGAAAATATCGGCAAAATCGAAGGTCTGGGTGAGCTGGTCATAACGACGAACGGTTCGCAATTGGCAACAATGGCGGGCGCGCTGAAAAAGGCCGGGGTAAAACGCATCAATGTCAGCCTCGATACGCTCGACGCCGATAAATTCAAGGCCATAACGCGGACAGGCGACCTGCAGCAGGTCCTGAAAGGCATTCAGGCCGCCAGGGAGGCAGGGTTTGAGCGGTTGAAGATCAATGCGGTCATCCTGAAAGGCAGAAATCATCTGGAAGTTCGCGATCTGGTCCGGTTCGCCGTCGATAACGGCATCGATATCAGCTTCATCGAGGAAATGCCGCTGGGCGTCGTCAATCAGCATGACCGCTCGGAAGCTTATTATTCCAGCGATCTGATCAAGGCCGATCTGGCGCGGGAGTTTTCCCTGATCGCATCGACCGAAAAAACCGGCGGGCCTTCGCGCTACTTCAAGGTGGTCGGCAGCCGGACCCGCGTCGGTTTCATTTCCCCGCACAGCGAGAATTTCTGCAGCACCTGTAACCGTGTGCGCCTGACCGTGGAAGGCCGCTTGTTGTTGTGTCTCGGCAATGAGCATTCGGTCGATTTAAAGAAAGTCCTCCGGGCTCACCCCGGCAATACTGACGTGCTGAAACAGGCCATTATCGATGCGATGTCGATCAAGCCCGAAAAGCACGAATTCAATATCCATGAGCAGCCGATTATCCTGCGGCACATGAACGTAACGGGCGGCTAACGGCCCCCATTACGCAGTTTCCTCTTCTTTTCCAAACCATTTCTCTTACCCGAGGTTTTTTCATGTCTTTTGACCAGCTCGGTTTAACCGAGGGACTCCTTAAAGCGGTCGCGGAGCAAGGCTATACGATGCCTACGCCCGTTCAACAGCAGGCCATTCCGTTGATTCTGGAAGGACGCGATGTACTGGCCGGTGCCCAGACCGGCACCGGCAAAACGGCCGGATTCACCCTGCCTTTGCTGCAGCGGCTGACGGCCGATCCGTCGCAAGCGCGAAAACCGCGTCCCGTGCGCGCGCTGATCCTGGCGCCGACGCGCGAACTCGCCGTTCAGGTCCATGAGAGCGTAAAGACCTACGGCAAATATTTGCCGCTTTATGCGGAGGCGATATATGGAGGCGTCAATATCAACGCGCAGATCCGCAATTTGCGTAGAGGCTGCGATATCATCATCGCCACGCCCGGCCGCCTGATCGATCATGTGCTGCAGAAAAACGTCGACTTGTCCAGGGTGGAAATTCTGGTGCTCGATGAGGCCGATCGCATGCTCGATATGGGCTTCATGCCCGATATCCGCAAGATTCTGTCATGGCTGCCTGAAGCGCGTCAGAATCTCCTGTTTTCGGCCACCTATTCGAATGAGATCAAGACGCTGGCCGCATCGGTGCTGCGTGATCCGGTCGAAGTGGAAGTCGCCAGGCAGAACGCCACGGCGGACACGATATCGGAGCGGGTTTACGGCATCAATCGCGAGTACAAGCGGGAATTGCTGTCTTACCTGGTCGGCAGCGGCAACTGGAAGCAGGTTCTGGTTTTTGTGCGGACCAAGCATGGCGCGGACCGGCTGGAGAAACAATTGCAGCAGGACGGTATTCGGGCCGGCGCCCTGCATGGCGATAAAACGCAGGGCGCGCGCAACAAGGTGCTGGAGTATTTTAAAACAGGCAAAATAGCGGTGCTGGTCGCGACCGACATCGCGGCGCGCGGCCTCGATATCGAGCAGTTGCCGCATGTGGTTAACTTTGATTTGCCCCAAGTGGCCGAGGATTACGTGCACCGCATCGGCCGTACCGGACGCGCCGGTTCAAGCGGCGAGGCGTTGTCGCTGGTATGTCCCGAGGAAGCCTATCTGCTGGCGGAAATTGAAAAACTGCTGAAACGCCAGATTCCGCGCGTAGCCGACACCGGGTATGAACCGGTATCGCTGAAAGTCCTCGATATGCCCAAAAAGAGTGCGCCGAATAAAAATACCGGCAAGAAGGATTACCGGCATAAGAAGACTATCGAAAAACGCAGAGCCCGGCCGGGCAAGGATGGACGCAAAAGCCTGAGAAGCGGACGTCGGTGAGTTTCCGGTCGTGCTGTTTTTTGCTGAAATCGCGCTTGGATCTGTCGATCCCGGTTCAATACCCGGCATCAAGGATGCCGGGTATGCATGGTCTGCTTTTTCCTAGAAAACTCCCGAAATAGAGCGCACCAGGCCGTTCGTTAACTCGGGTGCGGCTTCTTCGTAGTCCAGGTTCACTTTATTGGCGGTGCTGACGATTCGGGTGCGGTATTTTTTTCTATCGCTGAGTTCCGAAGATGTCTGTCGTCTTGAGCCGCCGATGCCCTGTTTGGCATCTTGTTGACTATCCTGACGGATAATGACGCCGTCTTTGGCTTTTTCGGCAATTTCAACGTCCGTCACGACCATATACGTCACATCCTTTACGGCGGCATCCGCGACGGTTTCAACCAGGCCGCCAGCCACGATCCCGGCCAAGCCGCCAATGCCGGCGCCGGTCCAGCCATGAGTCGCGCCGCCGATGGCCGAGCCCAGAGCGGCGCCGGTAAACGCTCCGCCGTAGCCTGAGCCTAATGCTGTCTCTGCCGCTGTCGGACTGGCCTTGTCCACGCTCAATATATTGGCTCGTAACCAATAGTAGGCAGTGTCAGGATTATTGGAAACCGTATAGCCTTTTGCCTCAAGGCTGCGTCTGACCGCATTTAAGATGTCGAAATTGGATTTGTCCGAGGTATTGCGGACATCAAGATAAATCACTTTTTTGCCAGGACCGACCGGATCCAGGAAGACCGTGTCGCTCATCTTGGTCTGAACGTCCAGATCCTTTTTGGCAATTGATGTATGCACGGCGGAACACCCGTTTAATAAGCCCAGGAGCGCTACCACCGCAGTAAGTTTGGTAATGGTTCTGCCTTGAATATTTTCCATTTATTTCCCCCCAATTTTTGATATTTTTAAATGACTGTAAAAAATCCGGATCGCGCGGTAATGGACTCGATAAAAATTATTTTTTTTAGATTTTAAAATCCATAGGTTCGAGCGGGCACGGAATAATTGATGGTTAAGTTGATACGGTAAGAAAGCCTCTTAAAGAATAGTATTGTTTTTATTATGTTCTGATTCTATTTTTGAAAATACCGGACAAGGCCGATCGAATTTTAGAAAGGCCAATAACGCCCGTAATAACGGTAGTAATAGCTGCAATCGCGATAGTCGAGCCACGAATATCTTCTTAAATCACGGCAGGTATAGCCTCGCCGCCAATATTTGCTGGGCGTTGACCGGGGCGGCTTGCCCCTTTCCGTGGCATCCTTGATATAAGCTTCCAGTTTTGCATCGTCCTCCACGCTGAAAGGACTGGAAAGCACTTGTTCGTTCAGGCTTTTCTGGATTTCAATCCGGCTTTTTTCCGACACGGCATCCGCCCATGCGTTGCTATAACCCAGCGTATAGCCAAGCAGCAAGGTATATAAAGCCATGTTATGCAGATTTATCATCACTTTCCCCCTTTGTTTACGGTCATTAACCTTGGTTCAGAGCCTTTTGGGATAGAGGACTGATATCA
Source organism: Methylobacter marinus A45 (assembly GCF_000383855.1). GTDB lineage: Bacteria > Pseudomonadota > Gammaproteobacteria > Methylococcales > Methylomonadaceae > Methylobacter > Methylobacter marinus. Next base: position 1,070,567 of record NZ_KB912877.1, on the reverse strand, counting down.
AAGCTCCTGTTAGTCAGGCCAAAACACGCTTTTGGAATCAACCAATGGTGGCCGCGCAAGCTTACAAATAGGTAGTATTGATTGTTATAAGACCGCATGAAAATGGACATGCATGACCTGGTTTAGCTGGCAGGGCCGATTGATTGTAGCTTTCAGGATTTGTTATTTCAATCGGTTTTGGCTTGAAGCTAATGCGCGGTTTATGATTTGGCTAAAAATGACTTCCTGAAACTGGAATCCTGCATAGGATGGGCTGAGCGCAGCTCGCGAATGGCGCTGTCTATCGTCGGCGTTAAACAGGGAAATTATTGACGCCCCAATCCTTTAAACTAAGGAGCAATACCGGAATTAATTATTTATAACGAGTGAAAATATTATCTCCGGTTATCATAAATATATATGAACGGTTCGTTCAGGGTTGAACCAGTATCCAGGGCTTGACCACTACGGCCCATACCTGGGCGTCTGCTTCAAGCCAGTCGATGGCCCGCCGATCCGATACCAGGCCCAGTTGGCCGTTTTGCATCCATTGCTCGACCAGGGCTTTATTATCCATTGAAAACTGATAAGCGACTTCAACCAGGTCCAGGTCTGGCGCGACATAGACGGCTGTGCCGCTGGCAAAAAAACGCTGCAGTTCTTTCCAGGCTATTTGTGAGGTTTCCAGGTTGACTTTTTCTCTGATCAGATCAATTTCAGCTTGACTCATTAATAATGTTCTCTTGGTTACGTGTCGGTAATGTGTTTATTGACACATTGAATCCGGTGATTAGAATGTGAGGCTGCTAATATTCAGCAAGATAATTATAACCCACTAGATGAAGGAGACAGGTGCATGTCGTTATTCGGGGCGTTTACCAAGAGAGCGAAACTGAATTCAGCCATTAAACAAACAGCCGAGGCGCGTAAAAGCGAAGCCGGCAAGGCCGATCAATTGTTTAAAAGAGTCTATCAGGGCTATGCCGATGTCGTAAGCGATAATCCCATGCTTGCTGAAGCTTTGTATAATTGGGGCTTTGCGTTATTGCACCACGCAAAACTCAAGTCGGGCGAAGAAGCGGCCGGTATTTATCAGGAGGCCATAGCGAAATTCGCTTTTTGTCTGACCATAGACCCCAATTATCTGGGCGCGGCCATAGACGGCGGCGTGGCTTATATGGATCTGGCTCGGGCTAAAGGCGCCAAGCCCGAGGATCACTTGTATGACATGGCCGAGGAGCAGTTCGAGAAAGCCAATGCCATTCAAGCCGGAGCCGCTTCCTACAATCTGGCCTGTATTTATGCTTTGCGCGGCGATGAAACCGCATGCCTGAATGCATTGGAATATGCCCGGGATAAGGGCATCATACCTGATCCCGAGGCTATTGTTGATGATCCTGATATTGCGGCTGTTAAACAGCAGGGCTGGTTCGTTGAGTTTATAGACGCATTAAAGCGGAAAAAAGAGGCCGTGACTGAAGAAACCGCGGAACTCGAGGCTCAAGAAGAAGTCAACGAAGAGCTTCCGGTTGAAGAAGAGGTTCGTATTGAGGGCGATACGCCTCCGGCCAAGGAAGAAACGCCCGCGGAAGAGGAAGCGCGCAAGGAAGACGCCTCGGATGCCGGGGAAAGCGCTAAATAATTTTCAGCTCCCGCATAAGGCGTGGACGGCAGGCCGGCGCCTTATGTGTTTTCTTTTTATGCCCGCACGGCCGGCGCTTTATTGACCGGTCTGATAACAGGCCGCCAGTAAGGCTTGCATTTTGGCCAGGCCTAAGGCGCGCGTTAGCTCAATATTGCGCTCCGGGATGTTTTCGGGATGCGGGTAGGCGGCCACGGCCCGCTCGATGCTCGCTTCGCGCAGCAGGTGTAGCATCGGATAGGGCGATCGGTTGGTATAATTGGCCGGATCATCCAATGCCGCGCCTTCAAAGCAGTATTCGGGATGGAAGCTTGCCAGCTGGTAAATGCCTTCGTAACCTTGCTCGATCAATAACTGCTCGGCAATGTTCAGATAGTTCAGGTAATCATCGAATGCCGCGAAAGCATCCGGATAAATCAGCAAGGTGGTTTCAATGCCGTCGTCGCTGTCCAGTCGCTCGCATTCCTGTATCAGATGTTCCAGGCAGATCTCAATATCCGTCTGGCGGCTGACGGTGAAATAAATGCTGCCGCGGTCCCATTCGCGTTTTGCAAAAGGGCAGATGTTGTAGCCGATGATGACCGATGTTAACCAGGCTTGCGTTGCGTTGAGGATTTGTGGGTCGGTGAATGTGGACATAAGCGGTGCGGTTGCCGGTAAATCCGGAAAAACCTCTAAAAGAGGGGCTTTCCAGGGAATTGCTGTGCCAGTTCTAATCAAAAGCAAGAGCAATATCAGGAAAAATCGCTATCGATCAGATCATGTTGTCAAACGATAAGCGTTAATGCGTCAATAGGTCCGAATTTCCTTCTAAAGCCCAGGGAGCCGGACAAGAATAAGTAAACAGACGTATTTTTACAAGAGATTAAATAGGTTGTGTTATAAAATAGGCGGTTCAATTTTTTATGCGGCCACAAAATTATTCTTAGATTTTCTGGCGCCACACTTGGAGTATTTTATGCGCATCATCCTTTTAGGAAGTCCCGGTTCAGGGAAAGGAACTCAAGCTCAGTTTATCACTGAAAAATACGGCATTCCGCAGATTTCCACCGGCGATATGCTCAGGGCGGCAGTAAGGATGGGCACGCCGCTGGGCGTGGAAGCCAAAAAAGTCATGGATGCCGGCGGCCTGGTATCCGACGACATCATTCTGGGGTTGATCAAGGAACGCATCGCCCAGCCTGACTGTGCCAACGGTTTCCTGCTGGACGGTTTTCCCCGTACGATCGCCCAGGCAGAGGGCCTGGAGGCCATGGGCGTGACGATCGATACCGTTATTGAAATCGTCGTCGCCGATGAGGAAATCGTCAAGCGCATGGCCGGCCGGCGCGTGCATCTGCCTTCGGGCCGCACCTATCATATCGAATTCAATCCGCCCAAAGTCGATAGTGTCGATGACGTTACCGGCGAAGCCTTGATTCAGCGCGACGACGACAAGGAAGAAACCGTGCGCAAGCGCCTCAGCGTCTATCACGAACAGACCAAACCGCTGGTCGGCTATTATTCCGCCGAAGGCCGTCCGGTCAAGTTCGCATCGATCAGCGGCGTCGGTCCGGTCGAGGAAATCACGGCCAAGGTTTTCGCCATTTTAGGCTGAACAGTCAGAACAATTCACACTTAAATGATTGCCGCCCGAGCGGCCTAACCCTACCAAAGAGCTATGTCAGGTAAAACTTTATATGACAAATTATGGGAAGATCACGTCGTTTATACCGAAGACGACGGCTCTTCGCTGATCTATATCGATCGCCATTTAGTGCACGAGGTCACCTCGCCGCAAGCTTTTGAAGGCCTGCGGCTGGCAGGCAGAAAGCCGTGGCGGCAGTCCCGCAATCTCGCCGTGGCCGATCATAACGTGCCGACAACCGACCGTGATCAAGGCATCGCCGATCCGGTTTCGCGTCTGCAGGTGGACACACTGGATCAAAACTGTGCCGAGTTCGGCATCACCGAATTTGATATGGGCGACGTGCGCCAGGGCATTGTGCATGTGGTCGGTCCCGAGCAAGGCGCGACCTTGCCCGGCATGACCGTGGTCTGCGGCGATTCTCACACCTCCACGCACGGCGCTTCCGGCGCGCTGGCGTTCGGCATCGGCACATCGGAAGTCGAGCATGTGCTGGCCACACAATGCCTGATGCAGAAAAAAGCCAAAAACATGCTGATCAACGTCAACGGTCAAACCGGCCCCGGCGTGACGGCCAAAGACATCGTGCTGGCGATTATCGGCAAAATCGGCACGGCCGGAGGCACCGGCTATACGATCGAATTTGCCGGCAGCGCCATACGCTCCCTGTCGATGGAAGGCCGCATGACGGTCTGCAATATGGCCATAGAAGCCGGCGCCCGTGCCGGTCTGATTGCCGTCGATGAGGTCACGATTGATTACTACCGAGACCGTCCTTATTCGCCCAAGGGCGAGGACTGGTTCATGGCCGAGCGCCTGTGGCAGCGGCTGCATTCCGATGCCGATGCCGTGTTCGACAAAGTGATCGAAGTCGATGCGACGGCTATCAAGCCGCAGGTAACCTGGGGCACATCTCCGGAACTGGTCGTCGCGGTCGACCAGCACATCCCCGACCCGGCGCTGGAAACCGATCCGGTCAAGCAAAAGAGCATGCTCCGGGCGCTTGACTACATGGACCTAAAGGCCGGCCAGGCGATTACCGATATCTGGCTGGACAAGGTCTTTATCGGCTCCTGCACCAATTCGCGCATTGAGGATTTGCGCGCCGCCGCGGCCATCGCCAAGGGCCGGAAAGTGGCCGCCAACATCAAACAGGCGCTGGTAGTGCCGGGTTCGGGGCTGATAAAAAGCCAAGCGGAAGCCGAAGGCCTGGACAAGATCTTTATCGAGGCCGGCTTTGAATGGCGCGATCCGGGCTGTTCCATGTGTCTGGCCATGAACGCCGACCGGCTGGAGCCGGGCGAGCGCTGTGCGTCGACGTCGAACCGCAATTTCGAAGGCCGGCAGGGCTACGGCGGCCGCACGCATCTGGTCAGCCCCGCCATGGCCGCGGCCGCAGCGGTTGCCGGCCATTTTGTCGATATCAGCACCTGGGAGGGTCAGTGATATGAAAGCCTTTACTAAAGTTACGGCTTTGGTCGCACCGTTGGATCGAGCCAATGTCGATACCGATGCGATTATTCCGAAGCAGTTTTTAAAATCGATACGCCGTGCCGGTTTCGGCCCGTATCTGTTCGACGAGTGGCGTTATCTGGATCATGGCGAGCCGGATATGGACTGCTCGGATCGGCCGCTCAATCCGGATTTCGTCCTGAACAAACCTGAATACCAGGGGGCCGAGATTTTGCTGACGCGCGAGAATTTCGGTTGCGGCTCTTCGCGCGAACACGCACCCTGGGCGCTGGAGGATTACGGCTTCAGAGCCATCATCGCGCCCAGCTTCGCCGATATTTTTTATAACAACTGTTTTAAAAACGGCTTGTTGCCGATCGCCCTGCCGGCCGACGTGGTCGACAGCCTGTTCAAGGAATTGACGGAGGGCTATCAATTGACCATTGATCTGGCCCTGCAAAAAATCACCACGCCCTCCGGCCGGGAAATTGGTTTCGATGTCGATGAAAACCGCAAATACCGCCTGCTGAATGGGCTCGATGACATCGGCCTGACGTTGCAGCATGCCGATGAGATTAAAGCTTACGAGGCCGCGCGCGCGAAACGGGCGCCCTGGCTGTTCGCTGATTAATTATCAATATTAAAAGAAAAAGGTTTTAGATTTAATGACAAAAAAAATTGCAGTGTTGCCCGGCGACGGTATCGGTCCTGAGATCGTCGCGGAAGCGATTAAAGTGCTGGACTGCCTGAACGCCGAAATGAATCTGGGTCTGGTTTTTGAAAACGGTCTGATCGGCGGCGCCGCCTATGATGTGCACGGCACGCCTTTTCCGCAGCAGACTATCGACCTGGTCAAACAGGCTGATGCCGTGCTGCTGGGCGCGGTCGGCGGACCGAAATGGGAATCGCTGGATATCTCGGTACGCCCCGAAAAAGGCCTGCTGGGCTTGCGCTCTGAGCTGGAGCTGTTCTCGAACCTGCGGCCGGCCATTCTGTACCCGCAGCTGGCTGATGCCTCTACCCTGAAGCCGGACGTCGTGGCTGGCCTCGATATCATGATCGTGCGCGAGCTGACCGGCGGCATTTATTTCGGTCAGCCGCGCGGTATCCGGGTTCTGGAGAACGGCGAGCGCCAAGGCTTCAACACGCTGGTCTACAGCGAATCGGAAATCCGGCGCATAGCTCATTCCGCGTTCCGGATTGCACAGAAAAGAAACCGCCGTCTGTGCTCGGTCGACAAGGCCAACGTGCTCGAATGCACCGAATTATGGCGCGAAGTCGTGACCGAGGTCGGCAAGCAATACCCGGACGTCGAACTCAGCCATATGTATGTCGATAATGCGGCCATGCAGCTGGTGCGTGCGCCCAAGCAGTTCGACGTGATGGTGACGACCAACATGTTCGGCGACATCCTGTCCGATGCGGCCTCCATGCTGACCGGTTCCATCGGCATGTTGCCATCCGCATCGCTCGATGCGAACGGTAAAGGCATGTACGAGCCGATTCACGGTTCGGCGCCTGACATTGCCGGCAAGGGCATTGCCAATCCGTTGGCGACTATCCTGTCGGCAGCGATGATGTTGCGTTACACCTTCAATCAGGCCGAAGCGGCCGACCGTATCGAAAAAGCGGTCAATGCGGCGCTGGATGCCAAGGTGCGTACCGCCGATATTTACTCCGAGGGTATGCAAAAAATCGGCACGGCGCAGATGGGCGATGCCGTGGTTTCAGCTTTAAAATCGGAGGTCTAAATGAGCAAACTTTATAACGTTGCAGTCGTGGGCGCGACCGGTGCGGTCGGCGAGGCGATGCTGGCCATCCTGGAAGAGCGTAATTTTCCGGTCGGCGAGGTCTATGCCCTGGCGAGCAGCAATTCAGTCGGCAAGCGGATTCCCTTCAAGGGCGGCACTTTGAAAGTGCAGGATCTGGCCGAATTTGATTTCTCGAAGGCGCAGATCGGCCTGTTTTCGCCCGGCGCTTCGGTTTCGGCCATCTATGCGCCGAAAGCGGCCGCCGCGGGCTGCATCGTGATCGATAACACGTCGCAGTTCCGTTACGACGACGATATTCCGCTGGTCGTGCCCGAAGTCAACCCTGAAAAGATCGCCGAGTACAAGAATCACGGCATCATCGCCAATCCGAATTGCTCGACAATCCAGATGCTGGTGGCTTTAAAGCCGATTTATGACGCGGCCGGCATCGACCGGATCAACGTCTGCACGTATCAGGCCGTCTCCGGCACCGGCAAGGACGCGATTGAGGAACTGGCCCGGCAGACCGCGCAACTGCTGAACGGCAAGCCTGCGGAAGCCAGCGTGTACCCGAAACAGATCGCCTTCAATGTGTTGCCGCAAATCGATGTTTTCCAGGACAACGGCTATACCAAGGAAGAGATGAAAATGGTCTGGGAAACCCGCAAGATCCTCGGCGACGATAGCATCAAGGTTAACGCCACGGCGGTAAGGGTGCCGGTTTTTTACGGCCATTCAGAAGCCGTGCATGTTGAAACGCGCAAAAAAATCGACGTCGCGGCAGTCAAGGCGCTACTCGAAAAAGCTCCCGGCATCAGGGTGATCGATGAGCGCAAGGATGGCAGCTATCCTACCGCGGTTACCGAGTCATCAGGCCACGATGAAGTGTTTGTCGGGCGCATCCGGGAAGACATTTCACATCCTCAGGGAATCGATCTATGGGTCGTCGGCGATAATGTTCGCAAAGGCGCCGCATTAAATAGCGTGCAAATAGCCGAAGTGCTGGTAAAAAATCACATCTAGACTAAGCTTATCTGTGATTTAACTGTTCACGGTAAGAGACTGTGGTAAATATTTGTGGAGGAGGCAACGTGCGCAATTTAACAAGAACTTTAGCGGTTGTATCGTTACTGGCACCTGCTAGTGCTTATCCGTTAGGGATTGGCGATATTAAATTGCACTCGGCCCTTAATCAGAACCTGAATGCCGAGATTCCTTTGGTTGTTTCGGCAGGTGAGAATGTTGCCGATATCAAGGTCAGCCTGGCGCCGCCTGACAAATTTGATGAGGCGGGAGTACCGTGGTCGTATTTCCTGTCGAAAATCAAGTTTGAGCCGGTTGTCGGGCATAACGGTTCGGTGGTCATCAAGCTCAGCTCAAGAGAGGCATTAAAAGAGCCGGTCCTGGATCTGCTGCTTGAAGTGAGCTGGCCTAAAGGCAATCTATACCGTGAATTTACCGTTCTGGTGGATCCTCCCGCCACTTATAGCCAAGCCACGCTTCCTGTTCCGGTCAGCATTGAAAGCCATGTGCCGGAGCAGGATTCCATGCCGCAACGTCAACCGGCGCCTACTCCGCAGACAAGGCCTCAGCCTGTCGCGGGTGCGAATAAAGGCTATGTTGTTGTCAAGAAGAATGACTCGCTCTGGCAGGTTGCCCAGCGCGTGAACAGCGATTCTGACGTGTCCATGGAACAGATGATGATGGCGCTCTATCAGCAAAATCCTGGCGCATTCTATAAACAGAATGTGAATGCCTTGATGGCGGGAAAGAAACTGAAAATTCCGGAAAAAGAGGCTGTTCTAAAATTACCCAAGAAGGAAGCGCTGGCTGAATTTAACCGGCAAACTGAAGACTGGAAAAAGTCTGCCGTCAAGCCTGCCGCCGAAAAACCGGCGCCAGTCGAGAAGCTCGCGGCTGTCGATAAACCGGCGCTAGTCGAGAAGCCCGCTGCGGCCGATAAACCGGTGCCAGTCGAGAAGCCCGCTACGGCCGACAAACCGGCGCCAGTCGAGAAGCCCGCTGCGGTCGACAAGCCGGCGCCTGCCGAGAAGCCCGCGGCTGTCGAGAAGCCAGCACCTGTCGAGAAGCCGGCTCCCATCGGTGCTGAAACCGCCAGGCAAGAGCCGGTCGACAATCATTTAAAACTGATTGCGCCGACTGAGGCCACAGTGACGGAAAATGTAGCCGTAGCGACAAAGACTGATCAGGCCACAGCTGAAAAGCCCAAGGCTGACGCACAGCAAATGAACGCCGAAGCCGCGACCGGAGACGCAAGTTCGGACAGCGCAGCATTGACGGATGCGGCTTTGCAAAAGAAATTGGCGGAACTCGAGCATCAGCTGGCCGCGATGCAAAGGTTGCTCGCTCTCAAAGATGAACAGCTGACCGCTTTACAGCATCATGCGGAGACTGCCGCCGCGCAGCCGCCGGCCGCCGTCGAGAAAGCCAAGCCAGCGGCAAGAGCGCCGGAACCGGCATCCGATAATTTGTATTATCTGGGAGTTGGCGGCGCGGGTATCGGCGTTTTATCCCTGCTGGGCTGGTTATGGTGGCGGAAACGCAAGGTTGATCGTGAAACCAATGCCGACAGCATGTTCGCCTCCTCCAGTTGGAAGCAGAAAGCCGAGGCAAACGAAAGTCTTTCCATGCCGATCGTTGAGGAGAATGCGTCTTATAATGTCGGCACAGTCGGTGAAAGTTCTTTCTTGAGTGAATTTACGCCTAGCGATTTTGGTGCGTTCGACACGGAGCAGAGTGAAATCGATCCGATTTCCGAAGCCGATGTCTACCTGGCGTATGGCCGCTATCAACAGGCGGAAGAGCTTATGCGGCACGCCATCAATGATCAGCCGGATCGTGATGAATGCAAGTTGAAACTGCTGGAAATTTTCTACGCTAACGAAAATAAGCAAGCCTTTGAGAGTTACGCAGGCGAGTTAGCCGCCGAAGGTAAAAAAGTTGAGCCGGATTTCTGGGCCAAAGTCATCGAGATGGGCAGCGAAATCTGCCCGGATTCGGCGCTGTTTTCTTCCCAGATTGCGGCGCATGAGAGTGCGGCCGCCAAATCAAACAGTCCTGCCGATTTAAACGATGAGTCAAATATTGGCGCCGGTGACACGGACGATGCCAATGAGATGGATTTCGACATGTCCGCCTTTGAAACCCCGTCGGATTTTGATGCCTCATCAGGTCAGGATACTATCGAACCGGAAGATAACGGACTGGATTTTGAAAAGGCGGCTATTGAAGCGCCATCAGATCAGGAGACAGTCGATCAGGAAGAGAATGTGCTGGATTTCGAAAAGGCCACTTACGAAGCGCCTTCAGATCAGGCGCCCCTCGAGCCGGAAGAGAGTGCGCTGGATTTTGATATGGAGGTCTTTGAAGCATCGTCAGACCTTGAGCAAGCCGAGTCAAAGGATGCCGAACCGGATCTTGATTTGACCGCTTTTGAAGCTGAAGTCGATGATGACAAGAATAATGGCAGCCTTGATTTTGATCTAAACCTGTTGGCGGAAGATTCAACCGAAGATGAGTCGACCCTCGAGAGCGCCGATGACGGAAGCGAACAGGACATCGAAACCTATGATTTCGGTTTGAATGAAACTGAAACAGAAGCAAAAGAAATCGGTGAGTTTGATTTAAGTACTTTGGAAGATACCGCTGATGATTTTGATTTTTCTGATAACACTTCATCGGGTTTGAATAGCGGTCTCGATAAGGATGCCTTTGACGGTGATTTTGAGTTTAATTTTGATCTGGATATGGCAACTGCCGCTTCGGAAGATCAGGATGCCGAGGACGGTATTGCCGATCTGACCGATATGGACGAATGGGAAACGAAACTGGATCTGGCGAAAGCTTATATTGATATGGGTGATGCCGAAGCAGCCAAGGATATTGCTGATGAGGTGTACGAAAAAGGCTCATCGGAGCAAAGAAAGATGGCCATGGAACTGCTTGAAGATTTGAAATAACAGTAGCGGCTCAGAATAATAAAAAAGTCCGTTCAGTGTAGCGGTTCGCATTTGAAAGCGGCTTGCCCTGATCAGTTCCGGGTGTGGTGTCAGGTTTGTTGAAGTGGTTCAGCGCTCGATATAGGGTGGCGGACGTATGCAATCGCCCGGGCTTATTAATGAGCATGCAATAAATCAGGGAATTGCAGGTGCCCGAGAGGGCATTCGCACTTTGCGGATACCAACGGAAGGCGCTTCGTCTATAGCGCCTTCCGTTGACAGACGAGTCCATACCTGCAACGGAAAATCAACCGCACACTTGATGACGTTATTTTATTTTCCGGCCCTTCCAATATGAATAAATCGCTGGATAAACAATAAGCACCATAACCAATGTTGAGATAATTCCACCTACCATCGGTGCGGCGATCCGTTTCATTACATCCGCGCCGCTTCCAGTACTCCACAGAATCGGAGTCAGGCCTATCAATGTCGTCATTCCGGTCATCAGTTTCGGGCGTATGCGACGTGCAGCGCCTTCAACAATCGCTTCAGTGAGGTCCTGACGGGACTGCAAGCGGTTTTCCGCGCTATGCTGCCGATAGCTCAAGTCCAGATAGAGCAGCATTAAAACACCCATTTCGGCAGCAAGACCGGCAAGCGCAATCATGCCGACCCAGACCGCGATGCTTAGATTGTATTCAAGCAAATGCAGAAGCCATACGGCGCCTATGAGTGAAAACGGAATGCTCAGTAGAATAATTAAGGTTTCACCGATTGAGCCGTGGTTAAGAAACAGCATCAGAAACACAAGCGCCAGCGTTAAAGGAACCAGTACCTTGAGTTTGGCCTCGACCCGCTCAAAGTATTTGAACTGTCCAGCCCATTCTAGCCTGACGCCTTGCGGGATAGCGGCCTTTTCATGGACTACCTGTCGCGCCAGATTCACATAATCGGCGACGCCGATGTCCTTGACGTCCAGCAGCACAAAGGAGACCATAAAACCGTCTTCATTGCGCAGCATGGGCGGTCCGGTGATAAATTCAAGCGTGGCCAACTGGCTGATGGGGATTTGCATGCCGTCGGGTGTCGGCACTAATATCCGGCTCAAGGCTTCAGGGTTGTCGCGAAAGTCGCGGGCATAACGTAAATTAAGGGCATAACGTTCACGTCCCTCGATGGTTTGAGACACCGTCAGTCCACCGACGGCAATGCTGATGACTTCCTCCACGTCGTCTACGGTCAGGCCATAGCGGGCGATTTTGTCCCTGTCTATCGTGAAATCGAGATAGTAACCGCCGGTCAGGCGTTCGGCAAAGGCGCTACGGGTAAAGGGGCGGGTGCGTGCATCATCCTGAAGTGCATGTTCGATGCGCAGGGCGGCAGACTCAATCGTGGCCAGGTCATCGCCGAAAACCTTAATGCCGAGGCTCGCGCGAATGCCGGTTGCCAGCATCTCGATACGGGTCTGGATGGGCATCCACCAGATATTGGGCATGCCGGGATAGCGCATTGTGTCGTCCATTTCGGTAATCAGGTCATCCCAAGTCATGCCCTTGCGCCATTGATCCATCGGTTTCAGGGTAATGACGGTTTCCACCATCGACAAGGGCGCCGAATCGGTGGGACTGGTGGAACGGCCAATCTTGCCGAACACCCGTTCCACTTCCGGAAAAGACTTAAGTCGCTTATCCATGGACTGGATGATTTTTGCCGCTTCGGTGATGGACATTCCCGGCAGCGCCGTGGGCATATACAAAATACTGCCTTCGTTGAGCGGCGGCATAAACTCATTACCCAGTTTGAAAAAAACCGGAACGGTCAGGAGCAGGGACAGTACCGAAATCCCGATTACCCCTAAACGAAAACGTAGCGCCAAGCGGACTATCGGACTATATAACTCAATCATAATCCGGGTGAGCCTGCTTTTATCGCAACGTATTTTACCTCGAATCAATAGCACGGCCAGAGCAGGAATCAGGGTAATGGCCAGTACGGCGGCAAACCCCATGGAATAGGTTTTGGTGAATGCCAGGGGTTTGAAGAGTCTGCCTTCCGCGCCTTCCAGTGCGAATACCGGCAGAAAGGAGACGGTAATAATCAGCAAGGCGAAGAAGATGCTCGGCCCCACTTCCTGCATGGCCTGAATAATCACAGCACGACTGTCAGGGATGGCGGCCGAGGCTGCCCCCGACAGTTCTAGAGGCTTGCTCTCTCCATGGCGGTCAGACGTGTCGCAATCGGTACGGAACCGATGCGACCGGCGATCGGCAGCGGCGTTATCGTCCCCGCTTTCCAGTCGTTTGTGGATGTTCTCGATAAGGGTGATGGCCGCATCGACCATAGCGCCGATAGCGATGGCAATGCCGCCCAGTGACATGATATTGGCGGTCATATGCTGCATTGACATAGGAATAAAAGCCATCAGGATGGCGATGGGCAAGGTTAGAATGGCGACCAGGGACGAGCGAAAATGCAATAAAAACGCCATGATGACCAATGAGACGACGATCATCTCTTCAATCAGGGTATTCCTGAGTGTTGAGATCGCCCGTTCGATCAAATCCGAACGATCGTACGCAGTAACAATCTCAACCCCATGCGGCAAAGATTCTTTAATCTCAGCAAGACGTTGTTTGACCCGTTCGATGACATTGAACGCATCTTCGCCGTAGCGCATGATGACAATGCCGCCCACCGTTTCGCCTTCACCGTCCAGCTCTGCCAAGCCTCGCCGCAATGCCGGGCCAAGGCTGACGTTGGCTACATTGCCGACCGTGACGGGAACGCCTGACTTGTTTACGCCCAGAGCGATGCGCTTGATGTCGGCAACGGTGTGGATATAACCGCGTCCGCGTATCATATGTTCATGCCCCGCAATTTCCAATACCCGTCCTCCGACATCGTTATTGGAACGGCGAATGGCCTGCGCGACCTGGTTTATAGCTATGCCATAATTGGCTAATTTGCCGGGATCCACAGTGATCTGGTATTCCTTCTCAAAGCCGCCTATGGAGGCGACTTCCGCCACGCCTTCAACCGATTCCAGCCAATAACGCAGTTTAAAGTCCTGCAGACTGCGAAGCTGCGCAAGGTCATTATGGCCGGATTTATCCACCAGCGCATATTCAAATACCCAACCCACGCCGGTGGCATCCGGCCCCAACGTCGGCCGCACGGCTTCGGGCAGTTTGGCCGCCGCGGCATTAAGGTATTCAATCACCCGCGAACGCGCCCAATAGATGTCTGTGCCTTCTTCAAAAATGACATAAACAAAACTCAGCCCCATAAAGCTTTGACCGCGCACAAACTGGACTTTGGGCGCGGCCAGCAGCGTGGTGGTGAGCGGATAAGTAATCTGATCCTCGACCAGGTCAGGGCTCCGCCCGGGCCAGTCCGTGTAGATAATGACCTGGACATCGGACAGATCAGGGATAGCGTCCAACGGCGTGTTGATTAAGGCCCGGTAACCCCAAATGGCACAGATTGCGACCACTAGCAGGGTGACGAACGCATTGCGTGCGCAGTAGGCAATCACGCGTTGAATAGGGCCGGCGCAGACCGTGTTATGTTCGTTCACCATTGTTCTAGCCCCGATCTGAGCTTGCTTTCCGAGGCAATCAGGAAATTACCGGAAGTGATAATCACGTCTCCGGACGTCAAACCGTCAAGCACTTCGATAAAGTCATCGTTTCTCAGTCCTGTCTTGATTTTTTTGGCTTGCAAGCGCCCGTTACCCTGGTCCAGAAAGACGATACGGCTTTCGCCTGTGTATATAACGGCCTGTTCCGGCACGACCAGACGCTCCCCCAGATCAACCCGCAGATTCAATCGGGCATAACGGTCGGGACGTAGCGCGCCGTCTGGATTGGGCAATTCCACGCGCACACGCGCCGCGCGGGTCTTATTGTCCACAGTCGGATCGATAAAAGTGATTTTGCCAGGCAACGGGTAATCCGGCGCATCTTCCAGCACGACCTGGGCCGCCATGCCCATCTTGACCCAGGGCAGTTCGGATTCATAGACCTGACCTTCCACCCAGACCGTGGACAAGTCGGCAATACGCAACAGCGTTGAACGCGCCTTGAAGGCCGTGCCGGACACAATGTGCTTTTCGATGACGGAGCCGCTGACCGGCGACCGAATGGGTACGTACTCCGCCGCCTTTCCGCGCCGCTCCAGAGCCTGGATCTGAGCGGCATCAATGCCCCAAAGGGTCAGCCGGCGATAGGCCGCGGCTGTAAGGCTGCCTGGACCGGTACGGTTGCGCCGCATGCTGTCCAGGTACTCATCCTGGGTCGAGACCAGTTCCGGGCTGTAAACGGTGAATAGCGTTTGCCCTATAGTGACCGGCTTACCCACATAATCCGCGTTAAGCTGGCCAATCCAGCCATCAAATTTAAGGCTGATGTCGGTAAGACGGGTTTCGTCATAGGTGATCCGGGCGGGAGAGTGGATCGTTTTAATGAGCTTCCGGTACATCGCCTTGCCGGTGGTGACGCCGATCAACTGGCGACGGTAAGCATCCACAGTGAATGTTGCGGGTTGCAGGGATGTGCCGGTGGCTTTACCGTTTTGCCCCGGCGCAATTTCGCCGGGCGTTGCGGACGTCAAAGACACGCCTTTCCGGCCTGTGCTCATATCGAAAGTAAGCCGTGCTTGCCCCTTGGTGCCGGAAATTACTGTCAACGTCAATGGCCAAGCGCCATCCATCGGCAGTTCGAATCGGCCCTGATAAAGCCCCGGTTTCATGTTTTCAATTTCGATGGGTATGGCCATGGCGGCCATGGCGCCCATGGCCGGCATTTCAGCGACCGCCAGAATGGCGGCATCGGCAACTGGCCGGTTATTATCGTCATGGACAATAAGGGTTATCTGGTTATTGCCGATTCTGGGTTTTTCAGGATCTAGCGCCACCTGTACCTTAAAAGGCCCGGCCGGATGAATCACGTCTCGTTCCAGCGCCTCCGAACGGGAACTCAGGCCGGTGTGGGCTCTCGCGTCCGTGCTTGGGAACCCGATAAAATAAATCAGTCCAATACCGGACAAGGCAATCAGGCTGATCACCAGTGCTAACAAGCGGATTTTATTGACTGGTATCATGATTACAACGCCTCTGCCTGGTCCACTGCGGACAAGGGCTCAAGGTTGCCCGCTGCGCGCTCAAGCTCGGCAAGATGCCGATGCGTATCAGCCAGTGCCTGCTCAGCTTGCAACTGGGTCTGCATGCGGTTTTTCTCGCTACTGATCAGCGTCAGAAAATCGCCTCTGCCTGCCCGGTAATCCGCTATTGCGGCTTCGAGGTTTTCGTCAGCCAAAGGTAACAGTTTATTTTGATACAACTGGAACACATGGATGCTTTCATCAGTACGTTCGTATGCGATCTGCACCTCTTCCCTGATTTTAGCGATCTGATCAATGCGGTTCCACTCGTCCTGTTTCATCCTGGCCTGCGCTTCTCTTTCGGCGGCGCGGCGTTTGCTTTGATCCAGCGGAAGATTGACGCCAATACCGATGGTGACACGCTTATTATCGTTGTCCCACAAACTGTTATAACCCGCCGTCAGGTTTATATCAGGATAGAACGTCTTGGTCGCCAGTTCGGTTTTGGCTCTGGCAGCCTGAATGCGCGCAATCAGCTGTTTAAGTTCAGGGCGTGATTGCAGGGCGTTGTTATGCAATGAGTGTGCATCGGGTAGAGAGCTGATCTCGGGCAGCTTTGAAGGAGGCGGAAGGGACTCATCGGGTGGGCGATTCAGCAGCGTATTAAGACGGGCAAGAATCGTCCGCCGTTCGCGTTCGCGCACAATAGCCTGATGCTCAAGCAGTGCAAGTTCCACATCGGCATGCAGAGCGTCCTGTTTGCTGGCCTGGCCGGTGCTGTAGCGGCTAACGGCAATGTTCCGAAATTGTTTCAATAACGCCCGGTTAATCCGGTTGATCCCGATGGCCTGATGAATGTAATACCAGTCAGCAAAAAGCGTTTTGGCTGTAGCTGCTATGAACAGCCTTAATGCATCTATGTTTTCGCTGGCTGCTTGGGCTTCATGAGTCGCGGCTTCCTCGCGCAATCGTAATTTCCCCGGCCAGGGTATTTTCTGCGAAATTTCAATGCGCTGTCCGAAGGCAGTCTGCGGACTGCCCACTGTCTGGGGCGCCATGCTATAGGCAAGCATCGGGTCATCCAATGCTGATTGTTGGTCAATGCGCGCAACGGAGGCCTGCCAAATCGCCCGGACAACTTCCAGTTGAGGATTCGCAGCCAGTACGGCAGATATCAATTGGGTTGATGACAAGACCAAATCCGCCTGAAGCGGATTTGCACGCGAAGCGCCCGAAAGAGGACGGGCAGGGATAGCCGGGAATGATTCGCCGCCCTGATTAAAAATGGCTTCAGCGGCTAGTGGGTTTGTGGTCCTGCTTAGGGCTAGAACCAGTAACATCAAACGAACAGGATGATAGTTGGATTTCATGGGAGTCTCTTTAACAATAAAGCAATTCAGATGTAAGCCAACTCTGCAAATAGGAATACGGTCCTTCGCTGCAATACAATCCGGTGGGCTGTAGGCACAAAAAGGAATTACGTGTGTAACAGAAGGCGTGTTACATCTGACTCACACCCGCTTAAAATCGCGGGCGAACAGATGCGTATCAGAAAGAGAATCCGGTTTATATCCGAAGACGACGGGTGAGCAGATACGTGTATTTGTCACTGCTCAGCAGCAGCGGTGCATACGGTGGGATTGCAAGTCTGAGATCGGCTTGCAAGGACGCGGGCAAAATATCCTGATATTCAATGAGCGGTGGAGGTTGTGGTCCGTCCAGCAACAAGGTCAGAAAATCAACCGTCGAGGAGTTGGGTGCCGTGGCAACATCTGTCAATGAATCCTGGCTGACGTCACAGCAATGGCCTTGATCCATATTTTCCTGAATGGCGAAGGCCTCACTCATCGAACAAGCATCAGGCATGGACTCCCCGCAACAGCAAACCAGCTTCGGTTTACCATCCATCAGTTCGCAGGCAAACAGTATCTGTGTTTGTGACAGTAGCGCAGTACACAAAAAGATCAAACTCAATACGCGCTGAAATGTTAAGTTGCGGAATATAGCCATGCTGCAATTTTAATCGAATGCATTTGGCAGGCAAAAATTATTTCGGCAAAACGTAAAAAGCATCAAAAAACGGTGTAGTGCGATAACGTCAAGTTTCGCCCCCAGAATGAAGGTCTGATCATCAGCCTGCTGATCCGGGGCGATTCAGTACTAGCGAGACCGCTGTGGTTTCGTGTCGGAAAAACCTTATCCGGATGTGCATGGATATCACGTTGGCCCGATGGCAGTAAACCAGGCGTCATGCTCGTTCGGTTCGAGGGCCGCTGTTAGATAGTAGATTTGAACGCTGATGTGGTTGCCATGTCGGGTCAGCAAGGGTTCCAGGTCATCAATCTGGCGGGATAAAAACGGATTTCACGGCTTCAACAGGAATGGGCCAGTCGCCAGCCCGATAGCCGGCTTCGAGCGACAGGGTCGGGTGGAGTTGGATTTGTAGGGGAGTGCGCAGTTTGGCGCCGGCAGATCCATGGTATCGGCTTTGCAGGCGGGTATTCATCACTTGCTTGGCCTCTGTTCGGTCATCTTCCATATTTTTTTGGCGAAATCAGTGTGTACTTTGTCCTCCCGCAAGGCTTTTTCGACTCCCGGACGCAAATTGATTTATCCCTGTGCGGTCTTAAATCGCGTTGCGATCTTAAGAAAGTTCGGCCTAAAAGTCTTGAATGCACTATTTCGGTGCGTTATGAGCGAAAAACAGTTCTTTGTTTGGTGCAAGAAAAGTACTGGCATCGAGCGATAAAAACGTACTGATGATAACTGACTGAATACTGGACTATTTGGATGTTGGCATTATTAATGCTAGAGAATAAATAAACGTGATTGCTTCATCCTCCTTAAGTTTGTACCTTCTGGCGTCCTATATCTCGGATAGGGCGCTTTTTTTTGCTCAAAAGAAGGTGGCCGCATCGAAAAGTGATGCGCTTTAAGCTGAATAAATCGCTTCAGTTTGCGCGGTGACCATTTGACAGGCTATTGCACAAAGCCTTATTCAATGGCATATAACCGCTTTTTCGAGCGACAAAATCCATTTTGTTGTCGACTTTGCTACAATTTTCGAGCGTTGCTTGCATGAGCGGCGGAAGGTCTGATTGGCGTGCAAGAAAATTTTAAAGTGAGCTGAGCACCGTTGGCTTGACGATAGCGTGTCGGGTTTGCGTTTGCGAATGCTGGCCGGATTAAGGAATGATGGTTCCTGGATCGGCCTGCAAGTCAGGGCCGCTTTTATTAATCGGCTTCTTCCTGCCGTTCTTGTCGATGCTGACGAACGTGATGTTGGTTTCAAACACCTGGGCGATGCTGCCAGTATCGCGATCCTCGCATGATACCTTGACGTTATAGGTTGCCGACGTCTTGCCGAGCCTGATCAGATTCGATTCAAACTTCAGGATGGAGCCGAGCTTGATGCTCTGTTTGAACACCACGTTATCAAGTCCAATCGTGACGAATTCATGGCCCGGAAACTGTAGATTGGCGGCGATATAGCCGATTTCATCTATCCACTGCAGCAGATTGCCGCCGAATAAATAGCCGTAATGATTCAGATGTTCGGGTAAAACCAGTTTGTAGTGATCCATCGTACGCCTCGTGTTTATAAGAATGTCTGAAAATTGGCTTGCTTCGGTGCCGGGTGAGTATTAACAGACGACAGCGATTAATGCGGGAAAGTTATTGTGGTTAAAGGGCGTCCGCCAGCATGGCATCCAGTTTCTTTTGCTGTTCCAGAGCGTACAGATCATCAAAGCCGCCGACATGATGTTCGCCGATATAAATCTGGGGCACGGTCCGGCGCCTGGTTTTGCGCATCATTTCCTCTCTCAGGCCGGGTTGGCTGTCGACATTAAGCTCGGTATAGCGGGCGCCTTTTTTGTCGAGCAGGCGCTTTGCCATAATGCAGTAGGGGCAAAGGTTGGATGTATAGATCAGTATCTCGGGCATGTGTTTATTAATAAGGGCTAATATATGACGGCTATTCTATTCATTATTGGATTGCTGTTCAATGCCGATGGCCAATGATAATTGTTTAATCAATTCCCAGGCCGCCGACTGCGGCGTGTTGCCGAAAGACACCACGCCGTCTTCATGGCCGAGCATGGTAAATATTGAGGCATGCCGCATATTTCCGGATTGAAACAGTTGCTTGACCGCTATTGCCATTTCCACTGTGCCGTAGGGGATATCAGGCGGAGTATGGGGCAGGTTGAGTGCTTGGGTCTGGCGCCAGATTTCAGGGCTGTGCACGTGTATGACTGCTTGTATGGCTGGGCTCCGGGCATAGACGCAGGCATGTGTCAGGGATTCGGAGGAGGGTTTGCAAAGGCCGAGGGACTGAATCCGGTTTTTTTCGGGTTCGGCTTTAACGACAAGGCAGTAATGTTCGGGTTTTAATTGCTCGATATGCCCGGTTTGCGTGCCGCTGACGATGAACTGGTGACTGCCGGGCTCCAGTCGCTGGCTGATATTGCCGAATCCGATGTTGTCGTATCTATCGACGCATTGTCCGATAAGGCCGAGCCGGAAAAACACGGTGCGCCAGGCATTGAGCCCGGTTAATGGGGACGCGGGATTGAACGATTGCTGCCTGTGGTCCAGACGATACTTGATGACGCCTTCCTGTTCTCTCATCTTGTCGGGTTGGTGGTTGTTCGAGCATGACACTATATCCATTTGCAGCTGTGATTTGAATAGCGTGATCTTATGGATTAGAAAAATAAAACACGGAGATCGGGCATTGTGTTATAAAATTGGCAATTTTGAATTTGAAGACCGGATTGCCGGTCCACGAGACAAGTGGCTTAAGTTATGCGATGTCCGTTCTGCGGAGCACAAGATACGCGCGTTATCGATTCGCGACTGGCGAATGAAGGCGATCAGGTTCGTCGTCGGCGCGAATGTATCGCCTGTAAAGAAAGATTTACGACATATGAGGCGGCCGAATTAACGTTGCCGCGCATTGTCAAGCGCAATGGCATTCGCGAGCCGTTCGAGGAAAATAAACTGCGTTCGGGCATGTTGCGGGCCCTGGAAAAACGCCCGGTCGGCAGCGATGATATCGAGGCGGCCATTAATCGCATCAAAAGAGAGCTGATGGCCAAAGGCGAACGCGAGATATCGGCGCAGGAACTGGGCGAGAAGGTCATGAGGGAATTGAGTGTGCTGGATCATGTTGCGTTTGTGCGTTTTGCCTCGGTTTATCGCAGTTTCCAGGATGTCAGTGAATTCACCGACATGATTGAGCATTTACAGAAAAAATAGCTGATGCAGTCAACACAGCAAGATGCCGTTTACATGGCGAGAGCTATTATGCTGGCTAAAAGAGGCCGCTATACGACCGATCCGAATCCGCGTGTCGGCTGTGTATTAGTCCGGGAGGGCACCGTGATAGGCGAAGGCTGGCATGCTAAAGCCGGCCAGGGGCATGCGGAAGTCGAGGCCTTGAAAACCGTGGCCGATGCCAGGGGCGCGACAGCCTATGTGACATTGGAGCCTTGCAGTCATCACGGCAAAACCCCGCCTTGCTGCGATGCGCTGATACAGGCCGGCGTCAGCCGGGTCGTGGCGGCGATGCAGGATCCGAATCCGTTAGTGGCCGGCCGCGGTCTGGAAAAGCTGAAAGCGGCCGGCGTTGAAGTCAGTTGCGGCGTATTGGAACAGGATGCCCGGGCATTAAACCCAGGGTTTGTCAAAAGAATGGCCGAGAATCGCCCTTTCGTGCGCAGCAAGCTGGCGATGAGCCTGGACGGCAGGACTGCCATGGCATCGGGCGAAAGCAAATGGATTACCTCAGCCGAGGCCAGGGCCGACGTCCATAAGTTAAGGGCGCAAAGTTCGGCGATCCTGACCGGGATTAATACCGTGCTGGCCGACGATCCGGCGCTGAATGCGCGCCTGGATGACGAGGTCGTGCAGCCGCTCAGGGTCGTGCTGGACTCGCATCTGAGGATGCCGGTGACGGCGCGTATGGCAAGCTTGCCGGGGCGCAGCCTGATTTTAACCTGTTCGCAGGATGAGAAACGGTGGCAGCCGCTGCTGCAGGCCGGCTTTGAAGTTTACGGTCTGGCCGGCCGCCGCGATCGGCTTGATCTGAATAAGGTCCTGGATTTTTTGGCCGAGCAGCAGATCAATGAGGTATTGGTGGAAGCGGGTGCCATTCTGAATGGGGCCTTGCTGGCTGAAAACCGGGTCGATGAATGGATAGTCTATATGGCGCCCTGCGTTCTGGGCGATCAAGGGCGCGGATTATTTACCGTGCCGGGCATGCGGCATATGAGCGACAAGAAAAATTTTCATTTACGCGATGTCAGACAGATAGGTCCGGATTTAAAATTCACACTTACATCGCGGTAATCAAGGGTACTTTCCATGTTTACAGGCATCATACTGGCTATCGGGACAATAACGGCCATCGAACATCGCGCTGGTGATTGCCGGTTCAAAATTAACACCGGCAAGTTGCCGCTTAATGACGTCGCCCTCGGCGACAGCATCGCCGTTAACGGCGTCTGCCTGACGGCGGTCGAACTGGGCAAGGATTATTTTTGCGCCGACGTGTCCAATGAGACGCTGTCCCGAACCTTGCTAAGCGAAGCGGTTGTCGGGACGTCGGTTAATCTGGAACTGGCTTTGACGCCTTCCACGCGCATGGGCGGGCACATCGTCAGCGGGCATGTGGATGGCATCGGTATGGTGGTCGAAAAAAAACCGGATGGCCGCTCTTTTCGGTTTAAATTCAAGGCGCCCGATAGCCTGGCCAAATATATCGCCGAAAAAGGGTCCATTTGCATCAATGGCATCAGTCTGACCGTCAACGATGTGGATGGCGCCGTGTTCAGCGTCAATATCGTGCCGCATACGCTGAAGGAAACGACGCTGGGCGAGGCTGTGCCCGGGACCCGGGTTAATCTGGAAGTCGATTTGCTGGCTCGCTACATGGAGCGCTTGATGAAGGGCGAGGCGGCGGCCTGTGCGCAAGGCGGCGTGACCGAGTCTTTATTGCAACAAGCCGGTTTTTTGGGTTAGAGGCATCAGTGAATACGATTGAAGAAATTATAGAAGATCTGCGACAGGGCAGAATGGTTATCATCATGGATGATGAAGACCGTGAGAACGAGGGCGATCTGCTCATGGCGGCGCCATTTACGCGTCCCGAGGATATTAACTTCATGGCCCGCTACGGCCGCGGCCTGATTTGCCTGACCCTGACCAGCGAACGTTGCCAGCAGTTGCGATTACCGTTGATGGTCAATGAAAATAAAACCGCGCATTCGACCAATTTTACCGTGTCGATTGAAGCGGCGACGGGCGTTACAACCGGTATTTCCGCGGCCGACCGGGCGCGTACCGTGCAAGCCGCGGTCGCCCCCGATGCGAAGGCCGAGGATCTGGTGCAGCCCGGTCATATTTTCCCGCTAATGGCCAAGCCCGGCGGCGTCTTGAACCGTGCCGGGCATACCGAGGCGGGCTGTGATCTGGCGCGTCTGGCCGGCGTTGAGCCTGCTGCCGTTATCGTCGAGATTCTTAATGAAGACGGCTCGATGGCCAGACGGCCCGATCTGGAGGTTTTTGCCCAGGAACACAATCTTAAAATTGGCACTATCGCCGATTTGATCCATTATCGTATTCAGCATGAAAATACCCTCGAACGTATCAGCGAATGCGCTTTGCCGACGGAATTCGGCGATTTCAGGCTTTTCGCCTACCAGGACCGCAATGACAATAATCTGCACCTGGCGCTGGTGATGGGGCGGATTTCGGGCGATGAGCCGGTCTTGGTCCGGGTGCACGCGCGCAATCTGCTGGACGATTTGTTTGCATCCCGGCGCAGCGGCGGCAGCGTTTCGATCCGCGAAGCCATGCAAAAAATAGCCGAGGAAGGGCGAGGCGTACTGGTGATCATCAGGCAGAGCGAAGACAATAAGTCTCTGATAGAACTGATTCATCATTACCAGCTGGAGGATCATGGCATCTCCGATCCGGTTCAGGCCGTGGAGCCAATGGACTGGCGCACGACGGGGACCGGCTCGCGGATCCTGGCTGACCTCGGGGTGCGCAAATTGAAAGTGCTGGGGACTCAAAAAAGATATGTCGGTTTGTCCGGATTTGATCTGGAAGTGGCCGGGCATGTCGGTATCGATGCCAGCTAGGGTGTCGTTTCGGAAAATAATATTAGTAATTTAAGTTGAGAAGCAAAAATGTCGGCAATAAAAACTTATGAAGGAAATTTATCAGCCCAGGACGGCAGATTTTGTATCGTTGCATCCCGTTTTAACAGTTTTATCGTCGAGCAGCTGGAAGCGGGCGCTATTGATGCGCTGGTGCGCCACGGCGCTGCCAAGGCCGATATTAATCTGGTTAAAGCACCCGGTGCATTTGAACTGCCCATGGTGGTTCAGCGTGTAGCCGCCGCCAAAAAATACGATGCGATTATCGCGATAGGCGCGGTGATTCGGGGCGGCACGCCGCATTTTGAATATGTGGCCGGCGAATGCGTCAAAGGCTTGGCCAATGTCTCTTTGCAATACGATGTGCCGGTCAGTTTCGGCGTGCTGACTGTCGATACGATCGAGCAGGCGATAGAGCGCGCGGGCACGAAAGCAGGCAATAAAGGCGCGGAAGCCGCCCTGTCAGCCATCGAGATGGTCAGTCTGTTCAAGAATCTGGAAGTCTGATGAGTCAAGCGCGTACCAATGCCCGAAGAAGTGCTGTGCAGGCGTTGTATCAATGGCAGATGACCGGGCAGAATCTCAGTGAGATCGAACGGCAATTCCTGGAGGAAGAGCGGCTGAAAAATGCGCAAAAAAGCTATTTCACCGAGCTGTTTTATGGAATCCCTAAAAATCTCGTCGCCATTGATGAGGCTTTGTCAGAATTTGTCGACCGTCCGGTTGAGAAGATCGATCCGGTCGAAAGAGCCATTTTACGTATCGGCGTGTATGAATTGATGCACCGGCTGGATATGCCGTACCGGGTCGTTCTGAATGAAGGCATCAACCTCGCGAAGGATTTTGGCGCCGACGGCAGCCATAGATACATTAACGGTATTCTCGACAAGGTGGCTCAAAAACAAAGAGCGCTGGAAATCAAGGCCAAATCAGAAGGTAACAAGCCGTAGTGCCGGCTTTAGTCATTCCAGGTATCAGTCTGTCCGCGGCAGTCAACCGTCAGGCAAGGCGGAAATATCGGCTTGGCAGGGAGCGTTAAATGGCTGCGCAGTCGTCTGAATTTGCCCTGATCAAGCGGTTTTTCACGCGTCAGCCCATCAAAAACCCGAGCACGCGTTTGGGTGTTGGCGATGATTGTGCGTTGATGGCTGTTCCCGATGGTTATGAGCTGGCTATAACCACCGACACGATGGTCGAAAACGTGCATTTTTTTGCCGGAACCGACCCCGAACAACTGGGGCATAAATTGTTGGCCGTTAACTTGAGCGATCTGGCCAGCATGGGGGCCAGACCAGTCTCCGTGACCTTGGCTTTAACCTTGCCTGGTGTTGACGACGATTGGCTGGCGGCTTTTGCCAAGGGGTTTCTGGCATTGGCCGAGCGCTATTCGGTGGACTTGATCGGCGGCGATACGACATCGGGTCCTTTGACAATGACCGTTCAGGCCATGGGGCTGGTGCCGCGGGGGCAGGCGCTATTGCGTTCAACAGCCAAGCCGGGCGATTTCATTTATATGACCGGCTGCCTGGGCGATGCCGGACTGGGGTTGAAAATAAAACAAGGCTATAACTGCGCAAATCCCGGTGCGGCCTTAAAGCGATTCAATACGCCCGATCCCGCTTGTGAGGCTGGGCAAGCCTTAATCGGCACGGCCAATGCCTGCATCGACCTGTCGGACGGTCTGGCCGGGGATTTGGGGCATATCCTGGCGCAGAGCAAGGTGGGAGCCTGTTTGGATTGGGATGATCTGCCGCTGTCGGCAGACGTACTGCGCTATATAAAAGAGACGGGCGATTGGCGGATGCCTCTTTGTGCCGGGGATGATTATGAATTATGTTTTACCGTTAGCCCTGAGAAGGCAGGCCAGTTGTCCATGGATTGCAGTAAAATTGGCGTCATTGAGTCTCAGCCTGGGCTGCGGCTTAATAAATCAGGCGGCATTCAATCATTACAGGTAAAAGGTTTTGAGCATTTTTCTTAATACGCAGCTGGGCAAAAATAAATTGACACCGAGACAGATACTGAAGGATCCGGTTCTGTTTCTGGCTTTCGGTTTCGGTTCTGGATTGGCGAAAAAAGCCCCGGGAACCTTTGGTACCCTGGCGGCCGTGCCTGTTTATTGGCTGTTTGCCCAGGCCGATATCGTTGTTTATAGCGTATTGACACTGATCGTGACGATTGTCGGCATCGGCATATGCGGACAGGCTGCCAAAACACTGGGCGAGCATGATTTCGGCGGCATAGTCTGGGATGAAATCGCGGGTTACCTGATTACGATGTGGCTGGTGCCGTTGGCATGGCAAACCCTGGTGCTGGGCTTTGTCTTGTTCAGGGTGTTCGATATCCTCAAGCCATGGCCCATCCGATGGGTGGACCGGCATGTAGGCGGTGGTCTGGGCATCATGCTGGATGATGTTTTAGCGGGTGTATTTGCGGCTATCGTGTTATTGTCGGCAGTCAATTGGAATTGGATTTAGCCGGTGGCCCTCGACGGATTGACAAACTGTGTTCCGTCCATATGCGGCGAAGATGCTGTAAAATATAAAAAATAGTTTGCCAAATGGCAAAAAGTCTTTATAATACAAACATCAATCGCGGGGTGGAGCAGCTTGGTAGCTCGTCGGGCTCATAACCCGAAGGTCGTAGGTTCAAATCCTGCCCCCGCTACCACATTTTAGGAACCCCATTCATGGGGTTTTTTATTTTCTGGGCTTCGATAATCTGGAAGCCCGCCATTGATTGTTTATGGAAGAGCCTTTGGCTCTTTTTTTATGTGCGAAAGTAAGCGAGGAAAAAATGAAACAGGCTCCTGAGCATTTGGTTAATCTAATCGAGCCAATTGTTGAAGGTTTAGGTTATGAGTGTGTAGGCATTGAATATAATCCGCACCCTAAGCATGGTCTGTTAAGAATCTACATTGATAGTGAAAATGGCATTCTGTTGGATGACTGTACGCGCGTCAGTCATCAAATCAGCGGCGTCCTGGATGTCGAGGATCCCATACAAGGCAATTATCAATTGGAAATTTCTTCGCCAGGCGAGGACAGGCCATTTTTTAAATTAAGTCAGTTCGAACGGTTTATCGGTAGCACGGTATTAGTGAATTTGTTTAA
This sequence comes from Methylobacter marinus A45, assembly GCF_000383855.1. Taxonomy (GTDB): domain Bacteria; phylum Pseudomonadota; class Gammaproteobacteria; order Methylococcales; family Methylomonadaceae; genus Methylobacter; species Methylobacter marinus. The sequence continues at coordinate 1,043,773 of NZ_KB912877.1, read as the reverse complement.
ACCCTTGGCTGGGCGTAGAAAAATTACCGGTCGGATTGAAAAAGTCATCGGCGATATTGTTACGCTTCAGGAAGGTGATGAGGTTTTTGAGGTGCCGTTTAGCGCAATGAGCAAAGCGCGTTTGGTGCCTGACTATTTAATTGAAAAAGGTGGGCGCAGTGGCAAATAAAGAAATTTTATTGGTAGTTGATGTTTTTTCTAATGAAAGGGATATTGAAAAAGAAATTGTTTTTCAAGCGATAGAATCGGCATTGGAAGCGGCCACTGTCAAGCGCCATGCCAATCAGATCAAAGCCCGTGTGCAGATTGACCGGAAAACCGGCGATTATGTCACATACCGGTGCTGGGAAGTTGTCGATGCCAATCCTAACATCGACGGTGATGTGGAATTTCCGGAAACACAAGTTCTTTTGGAGGTCGCCCGGCTGGATAACCCTGATGTACAGGTAGGCGATATCATTGAAGAGGAAATTGAGTCGGTCGATTTCGGGCGTATCGCCGCGCAGACGGCTAAACAGGTCATTATCCACAAGGTCAGGGAAGCCGAGCGCCGGAAAATTGTTGAAGCCTACAAGGGCCGGGTCGGCGAACTGATTACCGGGATTGTCAAACGCATTGAAAAAGGCAGCGTTTATCTGGACCTGGGCGGACATATTGAAGCTTATATTGCCAAGGAAGACATGATTCCGCGCGAGTCCGTCCGTATCGGCGACAGGATCAGAGGCTATCTGAAAGACGTGCGTTCAGAGCCGCGTGGACCTCAATTATTCGTTAGCCGGACGGCGCCTGAATTGCTGATTGCATTATTCCGGCTGGAAGTGCCTGAAGTGGGCGAGGGGTTGATTGAAGTATTGGCGGCAGCGCGTGATCCGGGTTCCAGGGCTAAAGTAGCGGTAAAAAGCAATGATCCGCGGTTGGATCCGGTCGGTGCATGCGTGGGCATGAGAGGTTCCCGGGTACAGTCGGTTTCCAATGAGTTGGCAGGCGAGCGCGTTGATATCATTCTTTGGAATCAAAGTGAGGCTCAATACGTCATTAATGCCATGTCGCCGGCTGAAATTCAGTCCATCGTCATAGATGAAGACAAGCACAGCATGGATCTGGCTGTCAGCTCGGATAATTTGTCCCAGGCCATCGGCCGCGGCGGCCAGAATGTCCGGCTGGCGACACAGTTGACCGGCTGGGAGTTGAACGTTATCGACGCTTCTAAAGCCGAGGAAAGCAGTGAGGCTGAAGCGGGTGAAATAAAGCGTTTGTTTATCGAGCAGCTGGATATCGACGAAGAGATTGCGGCCGTTCTGGTCGAGGAAGGCTTTAATACGATTGAAGAGGTAGCCTATGTTCCGGTCAGCGAAATGCTGGAAATCGAAGGCTTTGATGAAGATCTCGTTAATGAACTCAGAAGTCGGGCCAAGGATGCCTTATTGATTAGCGCCATTGCCTCGGAAGAAATACTGGAAACCGCTGAGCCAGCGCAGGACTTGCTGGAAATGGAAGGCATGAACAGGGATCTGGCCTATGAAATGGCCAGTCAGGGTATTATTACGATGGATGACTTGGCGGAACAGTCGGTGGACGACTTGATGAAGTTTTCCGGAATAGATGAAGATCGGGCGGCAAAATTAATTATGAAGGCACGTGAGCCTTGGTTTGCCGAGGAACAGGTGAGTAAGTAAGGGGTGAGTAGGAAATGAGCGAAAAAACAGTACGGCAATTGGCGGAGGTTGTAAAAATACCTCTGGAACGATTATTAGAGCAGTTGAAAGAAGCGGGATTATCCGCTAGCGCCCCTGATGATGTAATCAATGAAGATGAAAAAATGCAGTTGCTGGCGCATTTGCGCAAGCGTCATGGCAAGGGCGATGGCGCCGACGAGGGCACGCCCAAGCGCGTGACTTTAAAGCGCAGGAAAGTCAGTGAACTTAAGCAGGCCAGTGTGCCCGGTAATGCGACTAAAACAATCAGCGTTGAAGTGCGCAAAAAAAAGACTTATATCAAGCGTACCGAGATCAGCGAGTCGGAAGAGCAAAAGGAGTTGGAACAGGCCAGGCAGGCGGCTCTGGAAGAGCGGCAAAGACAGCTTGAGCGGGAAGAGGAAGAGCGTCGTAAACAGGAAGAAGAGCGCTTGAAGCAAGAAGAGCTTCTCGAAAAGGCCGGGGAACAGGTCGAAGCGGCTAAGGCGGAGGTTGAAGCGATTGAGCCTGAGCCGGAAATTCAACCTGAGGCAGCTCCCGAGCCTAAAGCTGAAGTTGAGCCTGAAGTCGAGCTCGAGGATGAATATGAGACCTTGAAAATCAAGGAAGAAAAGAAAATCAAGCACGACAAAACCAATAAATCCAAAGAGGCCGAGGAAGTCAAAAAGAAACAGGAAGAAAAGGAGCGGCGTCTTGAAGAATCCATTAAAAGAAATGCTGAAAAAGTAAGGCAGCAGGCGGCAGCGAAACAGGAAATGCTGCAGAAGAAAAAATTGCAGGAAGAAGGCGCGCGCGCGGGCGGAAAAGAATCCAGACGAGGCAAGAAAAAAGGCGGCAGACAAGCGGAGCGTGTCAGTGCGCAGCCTGAAAGCAGACATCAGTTTGAGATGCCGGTCGCGCCTATCGTGAAAGAGGTCACGATACCTGAATCGATCATCGTTTCCGACCTCGCCCAGAAAATGAGCGTGAAGGCGGCCGAAGTCATCAAGCATCTGATGAAGCTGGGTATCATGGCGACGATCAACCAAGGCATCGACCAGGAAACCGCCGCTATTCTGGTTGAGGAAATGGGCCATAAAGCGATCATGCAAAGTGAGGATGACCTCGAGCAGGAAATGTTGTCTGAAGCCAAGGCCGATGATAATCGCGAGGCACTGCCACGGGCGCCTATCGTCACAATCATGGGGCATGTCGACCATGGGAAAACATCGCTGCTGGATTATATTCGCAAGACGCGCGTGGCAGCCGGCGAGGCCGGCGGCATTACGCAGCATATCGGTGCGTATCAGGTGAAAACTGATCACGGCTCGGTGACTTTTTTAGATACTCCGGGACATGCCGCGTTCACGGCCATGCGTGCGCGGGGCGCCGATGTGACTGACGTTGTTATTGTCGTTGTCGCCGCTGATGATGGCGTGATGCCGCAGACGAAAGAAGCTGTGGAACACGCTCGGGCGGCCAATGTGCCGATTATCGTCGCGATCAATAAAATCGATAAGCCCGATGCCAATCCCGAGAAGGTCATGCAGGAGTTGTCCGCCATTAACGTCATGCCCGAAGAATGGGGTGGCGATGTGCAATTCCTGAAAATTTCGGCCAAGACCGGTGAAGGTATTGATGATTTAATCGAAGCTCTGATCCTGCAGGCGGAAATTCTGGAATTGAAAGCACCGGTCGAGGGCGCCGCATCCGGCATTGTTATTGAGTCAAGACTGGATAAAGGTCGTGGCGCCGTGGCAACAGTGCTGGTGCAAAAAGGCACGTTGGAAAAAGGCCAGATAGTCTTGTGCGGCCATGAGTTCGGCCGTGTCAGGGCCATGTTCAACGAGAACGGTAAAGCCATCAAGGAAGTGATTCCGAGCACACCGGTGGAAATCCTCGGCTTGTCCGGTACACCGAATGCCGGCGATGAATTTTTAGTGGTGCAAAGTGAACGAATCGCCAGAGAATTGGCCGAACACCGGGAAGACAGGAGCAAAACCAGTCGCCATGCCGCGCAACAGGCTTCGAAGCTCGATGAAGTGTTCTCGAAAATGACCAGCGGCGAAACCGCGAGCTTGAATCTGGTTATCAAGACCGATGTTCAGGGCAGCCTGGAAGCGTTACGCGAGTCTCTGGTCAGTCTGTCCACCGAAGAAGTCGAGGTGAAAGTCGTTTATGGCGGCGTCGGCGGTATTAATGAAGGCGATGCCAACCTGGCGCTGGCTTCGGGTGCCATTCTGATGGGCTTTAATGTCCGTGCCGATGCGACGGCTCGGAAGTTAATCGAAGAGAAAGGCATCGATCTGCATTATTACAGTGTCATTTATGATGCGATTGATGAGGTTAAAAAATCCATCAGCGGTATGCTGGCACCTGAAATCAAGGAGCAGATTGTCGGTCTTGCTGAAGTTCGGGATGTCTTCCGGTCACCTAAGTTCGGCGCTATCGCCGGCTGTATGGTCATCGACGGCTATGTCAAGAGAAATCTGCCGATACGCGTACTGCGTAATAACGTGGTTATCTATGAAGGCCAGTTGGAATCGTTGCGTCGATTTAAAGAAGACGCGACCGAAGTCAAGATGGGCATGGAATGCGGTATCGGCGTGAAAAACTACAATGATGTCAGAGTCGGCGATCAGATCGAGGTGTTTGAACGTATAGAAGTTAAACGGGAACTGTAACCCTTATGGCTAAAGAATTCGGTCGTAGTGCACGTGTTTCGTCGCAGATGCAGAAAGAGCTTTCCCTGATTCTGCAACGGGATATTAATGATTCCAGACTGGGCTTTATCACTATCAATGACGTTGAAGTCAGTAAGGATCTTGCCGTGGCAAAAGTTTACGTCACGGTTCTGAACGTCGATGAGCAGGGCAAGCGGAACAATGTCAAGTGGCTGAACGAGCTGGCGCCTGTCATCCGGCATGAGCTGGCCAAAAGGATGCGCCTAAGGCATATGTCCGAGTTGCGTTTCTATTACGACGATTCGTTTGATACCGGCATGCGCGTATCTGAGCTTTTGAGTGGTCTGGATAAGAAAGACAAGGATTAGCCGGGTATGAGTAAACGCAAATCCGGGCGTAACGTCCACGGCATTCTGTTGCTGGATAAGCGCCTGGGAGTCTCGTCAAACAAGGCTTTGCAGGAAGTGAGGCGTTTGTTTGATGCCAATAAGGCCGGGCATACCGGCAGTCTGGATCCGTTGGCGACCGGTCTGTTGCCGTTGTGTTTCGGCGAGGCGACCAAGGTTTCGGCGCTAATGCTCGATGACGACAAGCGCTACCAGGTGCTGGTTCAGCTCGGGGTGATGACGGATACAGGCGATGCCGAGGGTAAAATTCTAAAGGTCCGTCCGGTGCCAGATTTGAGCATTGATGAGATCGTCGCCTGTCTGAAAAAATTTACCGGCGAGATCGACCAAGTGCCGCCGATGTATTCGGCCTTAAAGCATCATGGCAAAAAACTTTACGAGTTGGCTCGCGCCGGTGAAACAGTCGAGCGAAAAGCCCGGCGCATCACGATATACGATCTGCAATTGCTGGATTTTTCCAAGGACCGGCTGACGCTGGATGTGCGCTGTTCAAAAGGGACTTATATCCGATCGCTGGCGGAGGATATCGGGCATGAGCTCGGCTGCGGCGGAACGGTAAAACAGTTGCGCCGGCTGGCAGCCGGTCAATTCAGCATCGACCATGCCAAAACCTTTGAGCAGCTGGCTGAAATGGATGAGCAGGCGCTGCGTCAATGTCTGATTAATGTTGATAAACCCTTAGAATCCCTTCCCGCCGTACAGCTGTCAGAGAGCGAGGCAACCCGCATAAAATACGGGCAGGCACTTAGCGTCGAAAAGCCTTTGCAAGGTATGGTACGCATGTATCATGCCAATGTTTTTTTGGGCTTGGGAGAAATGCTATTGGATGATAAACTAGCGCCGAAAAAATTGTTCAATCTGGACAACGAGCCTGCGTGATGAAGAGTCCTCAGGCTGAAAATTACAACTGCTTCTACCCCCTATCGTGGAAACAGTGTATTCGATAGTCGTCATAGACGGCTTTACTTTTAATTTTTTAATCTTAATAGGGATTATAAATGCCATTCACTGCAGAACAGAAAAAAGCAGTCATAGAAGCCTATAGACTGTCAGATACCGATACCGGCTCACCCGAAGTACAAATTGCTTTATTGACTGCCCACATTACCCATTTAACGCCCCATTTTGCAACACACAAAAAAGACAACCATTCACGTCGCGGTTTGTTGCGCATGGTTAACCAGCGTCGCAAGTTGCTGGATTATTTAAAAAATAAAGACGGTAATCGTTATCGTTCATTAATTGAGCGTCTAGGCTTACGCAAATAAAAAGCACAAATGAAACGGCACGTATTCGTGCCGTTTCTGCTTTAGCTAGTCATGGATTGAATAAACCTTCAAATAACCTTTACACAAAGGAACCTTATAGTGAATCCTATTAGGAAAGAATTTCAGTACGGCGATCGGCTCGTTACATTAGAAACCGGTGAAATAGCCCGTCAAGCAGACGGCGCTGTTATGATCGATGTTGATGGCACCTCACTGCTGGTCACAGTCGTTGGTAAAAAAGAAGCTAATGGCGGCGATTTTTTTCCATTGACTGTTAATTATCAGGAAAAAACTTACGCTGCAGGTAAAATCCCCGGCGGTTTTTTCAAAAGAGAAGGACGCCCCAGCGAAAAAGAGACATTAACGTCTCGTTTAATTGACAGACCTATCCGTCCTCTTTTTCCGGAGGGTTACACGAACGAAGTTCAGATTATCGCTACCGTCGTGTCATTGAATCCGGATGTTGATCCCGACATTCCTGCGCTGTTGGGCACTTCTGCCGCGTTGGCGGTTTCAGGACTGCCTTTTAATGGCCCGGTAGGCGCGGCTTGCGTCGGTTACAAAGACGGCGCCTATTTATTAAACCCGTCGCCGACAGCATTGCAGGACTCTCAGCTGGAATTGGTCGTTGCCGGTACTGCGCATGCCGTTTTAATGGTTGAATCGGAAGCGCACGGTTTGTCCGAAGAGGTCATGCTGGGAGCAGTTTTGTTCGGCCACGAGCAAATGCAGACCGCCATTAATGCCATTAATGAATTCGCTCAACAGGCCGGTACCGGAACGGTTGAGTGGGTGGCACCCGAAATGGATGCCGAACTGGAAAAACTGGTAACTGCGGAAGTTGAGGCAGGCATTAAAGCGGCTTATCAAGTGCCTGAAAAACTGGTCAGACAAGAGCAGTTGAAAGCGATCAGAAATGCAGTTGTTGAAAAACTGACAGCCGATGAACAATATGCGGAACAGGATATTCGCACCATTATCGAGCATCTGGAAAAGAAGATAGTTCGCAGTTCCATTCTGAATGAAGGTAAACGCATCGACGGTCGTGATCTGGATTCAATCAGGCCCATTACGATCAGAACCGGCGTATTGCCCAGAACTCACGGTTCCGCCCTGTTTACCCGCGGTGAAACGCAGGCACTGGTAGTCGCGACGCTTGGTACGCAACGCGATGCGCAAATTATCGATGCGTTGTCCGGCGAATACAAAGAACCTTTCATGTTGCATTACAACTTCCCTCCGTTCAGCGTCGGCGAAACCGGTTTTGTCGGCTCGCCAAAGCGTCGTGAAATCGGTCATGGCCGCTTAGCGAAGCGCGGCGTTCAGGCGGTTTTGCCTAATATGGATGAATTTCCGTATGTGATTCGCGTTGTGTCTGAAATCACCGAGTCGAACGGTTCGAGTTCCATGGCTTCCGTGTGCGGCAGCAGTCTGGCGCTGATGGATGCGGGCGTGCCTATTTCATCACCGGTAGCCGGCATTGCCATGGGTCTGATCAAGGAAGGCGACAGCTTTGCGGTATTGTCGGACATCATGGGCGATGAAGATCATCTGGGCGATATGGATTTTAAAGTGGCCGGTTCCGAACAGGGTATCACGGCGCTGCAAATGGATATCAAGATCGACGGCATCACCGCCGAAATCATGAAGACAGCGCTGGAGCAGGCAAAACGTGGCCGTCTGCATATCCTGGGCGAAATGAACAAGGCATTGTCCACAACGCGCGAGCACATGTCTGATTATGCGCCGCGCATCATTACCTTCAAAATCGATCCGAGCAAGATCCGTGAGGTGATTGGTAAAGGCGGCGCGACTATTCGCGGCATTACCGAGCAAACCGGTGCCAGCATTGATTTGACCGATGACGGTCTGGTTAAAATTGCCTCTGTCGATAAGGCGGCCGGCGAGGAAGCGCGTCATCTGATCGAGGAAATCACGGCCGAAGTGGAAGTAGGTAAGGTCTATGAGGGTAAAGTTGTCCGGTTAATGGACTTCGGCGCATTCGTCACGATTCTTCCCGGTAAGGACGGCCTGGTGCACATTTCGCAAATTTCCGATGAACATGTCGACAAAGTCAGCGACAAGTTGTCTGAAGGCGAAGTAGTCAGAGTGAAAGTGCTCGAAATTGACCGTCAAGGCAGAGTCAGGCTGAGTATGAAAGAAGCGGAAAAAGAATAATAACGCTGTTAAGAGAGAAAGGGCCGTTAAGGCCCTTTTTTGTGAGCATGAAGTTAACAGAAATATTCGATCAAGATTGCCGGCAGTGCAAAAGGCTGGATGAATTTCTACAGGAAGTCAAACAGAACCATCCGGATTATCACGCCCGCCCGGTGGCCCCTTTTGGCGATCCTCATGCCCGGTTGCTGGTTGTCGGTCTGGCACCCGGCATGCATGGCGCCAATGCCACCGGCCGGCCGTTTACGGGCGATTATGCGGGGTTACTGCTGTACGAGGCGCTGTATGAATTCGGTTACAGCAACCAACCGACATCCACATCATTAACCGACGGTTTGGTACTCAAGAATTGCCGCATCACCAATGCGGTAAAATGCCTGCCGCCCCAAAACAAGCCGACAGGCAGTGAAATCGCCTTATGCAACAGCTTTCTGGCGGCCGAGTTAACGGCATTGCCGCCAGGCGCAGTCATACTGGCATTGGGAACTATTGCGCACCAGGCAGTATTAAAAGCCTTTGGATTGAAACTGGGCAGCGCTAAATTTGGTCATAATCAATTGCACGATTTGCCAAATGGCCGGCGGCTGATCGATTCATACCATACCAGTCGCTATAACGTGCAGACCAACAGGCTGACAAAAGATATGTTTGCCGATGTTTTTCGTACTATTGGGACCGTATTGGATCAAGTGTGAATGCCGATATTTCAGAAAATGCTTTTGATGTAAAAGCATTTTTAAAAAACCTGACCACCCGCCCGGGCATTTATAGAATGCTCAATGAAAAAGGCGAGATAATTTATATCGGGAAGGCTAAAAATCTGAAAAACCGCGTTTCCAGTTACTTCAAGCCGCAAACGGCCTCGCCTAAGCAACAGGCCATGGTCGCCAAAGTGACCGGCATCGAAGTGACCGTCACGCATACCGAAGGTGAGGCTTTACTGCTGGAATGCCAGCAAATCAAGCGTTATAAGCCCCGTTATAATATCTGTCTGAGGGACGACAAATCCTATCCTTATATTTTCCTTTCCAGTGAACAGGATTTCCCGCGCGTCACCCTGCATCGCGGCGCAAAGAACAAGCGCGGCCGCTATTTCGGCCCTTATCCCAGCGCCGGCGCCGTCAGGGAAACGCTGAAGCTGCTGCAAAAGATATTCCCGGTCCGGCAGTGTGAGGATTCCGTTTATAACAACCGCACCCGGCCTTGCCTGCAGTATCAGATTGAACGCTGCACCGGTCCGTGCGTGGGGCTGATTGATAAAGCCGGCTATGCCCAGGACGTGGACAGCACGATCCTGTTTCTGGAAGGCAAGGGCAGTCTGCTGATCGACCAGTTGGTTGTTAAGATGGAGAAAGCAGCGGCTGATCTTGATTATGAGCAGGCTGCCATTTACAGAGATCAGATCTTGAAATTGCGTTCCGTGCTGGAAAAGAACTTCGTTCATGGCGAGCGCGGCGATGTGGATATTATCGCCTGTGCCGCTAAGGCTGGCGTGGCCAGCATTCAGGTCTTCTTTATCCGAAACGGGCAGCATCTTGGCAACAAGCTGTATTTCCCTAAAATGACTGATGAGCATGATCCGGCCAATATTCTGCAGGCATTTATTCCGCAATATTATCTGGACAGACAAGCGCCTCATGAATTAATCGTCAGTCATGAGCTGGAGGAAACCGAACTGCTGGCGGAAGTCCTGGCCAATCAGGCCAAACACGCCGTTAATATTTCTCCCAGAGTCAGAGGAGAGCGATTAAAATGGCTGCAAATGGCCTGCACGAATGCGGAAAACGCTCTACTGAGCAAATTATCGGACAAACAGGGGCTCTATGCCCGGTTTCTCAGTCTGCAGGAAGAACTGGGTTGCAAGGAACTGCCCAAACGCCTGGAATGCTTTGATATCAGTCATACCCAGGGCGATCAGACGGTTGCATCCTGCGTTGTTTTTGATAGGGAAGGTCCGGTAAAATCAGCTTATCGTCGCTTTAATATTGAGGGAATAACCGGAGGCGATGATTATGCGGCGATTCATCAGGCCGTGTTCAGGCGTTTTAAGCGCCTTAAGCAGGGCGAGCATGCCGCGCCCGACATATTATTGATCGACGGCGGTAAAGGTCAGGTTCATGCCGCCCAAAAGGCATTAGCGGAATTGGACATAAACAATGTTATGATAGTGGGCGTTTCGAAAGGGCCGGACAGAAAGCCCGGCATGGAAAAGCTGATTCTGGTGGAGCAGGATCAACCCATTGATGTAACGCCGGGGGCCAGCGGTTTATTGCTGATTCAGCATATCCGCGATGAAGCGCACCGGTTTGCGATAACAGGGCACAGGCAGCGGCGCGGTAAGACGAAAAAACAATCGGTATTGGAAACCATTCCGGGGCTGGGGCCAAAGCGGCGGCAGATTTTATTGAAACAGTTTGGGGGGTTGCAAGGTATTTCACGGGCTGGCGTGGATGCTCTTTGCAGTGTAGACGGTATAAGCCGACAAATAGCGCAACGAATTTACGAACAATTCCATCATCAAGATGACACTTGAATTTAATTTACCCACAATGTTAACGCTGTTAAGGATTGTATTAATTCCTTTATTAACAGTGATTTTTTATTTGCCCTGGCAATATTCCAATCTAGCCTGTACCTTGATTTTTATTATCGCGGCCGTTACCGATTGGCTGGATGGTTACTTGGCCAGAAAAATGGAGCAGGAAACGCCGTTTGGTGCATTTTTGGATCCGGTGGCCGATAAATTGATGGTGGCCATCGTCCTGGTGCTGATTGTTCAGCAACAGCCAAATCCTTATATGGCTGTTGCCGCTGCTGTTATTATCGGTCGGGAAATAACCATCGCTTCACTGAGAGAATGGATGGCGGAAATCGGCAAGCGCGCAAAAGTCAAGGTTTCTCAATTGGGTAAGTGGAAAACGACTGCGCAAATGCTGGCCATTACGCTGTTGTTGTATCGCGAGGACCTGGCCGGCATCCCGGTTAACGTCGTGGGGTATGTCCTTTTGTATATTGCCGCCTTATTAACATTATGGTCTATGGTCAATTACCTCAGGGCGGCGTTGACAGCGATCACGGAACAATAACCACCAGCCGATCCGGGTAAGTTTCCGGGATTTTATTAACATATGAGATACAGCACATTGAATTGGCTGTGAAAGAAGAAAATGGATAAGGAAAAAGAAAACATACAGATAAAATCTGAAACACAGGATGAGATATTACTAGCGGCTTTAAAATTATTTGCCGAAAAAGGTTATTTCAACACCTCGTTAGCGGATATCAAAGATGCGGCGGGCATAAAAACCACGAGTGGCATTTATCAGCATTTTAAAAACAAACAGATGATAGCCTCGGCGTTATATGCCAACATTTTCGATAGCTTGAACATATCCATCGACGATATCCGGCGCAGAAATAAAAAAGCATCGGAGCAATTACGTGAAATTGTCGATTTGTTATTCAGGCTGACCAGTGAGGCGCCCGATGTCATGCGATTTTTACTGATTTTGAAAATCCATGAGTTTTTGCCGGAAGAAAAGCCCTTGCTGGAAACGGCGCCTTTCGTAAAAATTATCAAAATCATTCAGGCCGGCATGAAGGCCGGAGAAATACGCACTATGGACCCGGTTCTCGGATACGCGTATTTTTTCGGCATCATCAATCAGACCTTGTGTCTGCTGTTGACCGGCGCTCTGGATAAGAAAGCCGAGGTCTATCAATCGCAGGCCTGGCTCGCGGCATGGAACGCAATCGTCAAAAGGTAATCCAATTTATTATTTTTTAACATAAAAATATGGGTGATATTGTTCAGTTTAAACGACCGAAAATATCGGAACGGCATAAAGGCAATACTTTATGCCGCAGCGGCTTTCATAAATGGGAAGTACTCAAGGAAAAACAGTTCGATGTCAAGCAGGGGAAGCTGATTACTGTTTATCAATGCGGGCGGTGCGCAAAAATCAAATCCAAAGCTCTTTAAGGACTCCGGTAAACGGCCCACCATGTTCAAGCCTTTTCTCCGACAATACGAATATATAGTGCCAGATCATCCGGCGACGGATAATGGCATACTGGAAAAGCATTACCGTGAACTCGTCGTCAAACGCCATATCCAGAATGATGCCGCTCAGGTGGAAGTGCTGGGGCATCTGCAGCAACTGCTGGATGTGATTTCTGAAAAAGCCGATTACGATAGCAAACTGGCATTAGGCAAACTACTCTCGGCCAGACCCGAAAAGAGTAAAAGTCTTTATATATTCGGTGATGTCGGCCGGGGTAAATCCATGCTGATGGATTTCTTTTTTCAGGCCTGTCCGATCAAGCAGAAACGGCGTGTGCATTTTCACGTTTTCATGCTGGAAATCCATGCCTTTATTCATCAATGGCGAAAATCCCGCAAAGGCGACCCGATTCCCGCGTTGGCGAAGCATATTCGAAAATCCACCCTGTTGTTATGTTTCGATGAGTTTAATGTCAGCGATATTGCCGACGCCATGATATTGGCGCGTTTGTTCAAACAGTTGTTTGAAAAGGGCATTATTATGGTCGCCACCTCTAACTATCATCCCGATGCGCTTTATCAAGACGGTTTGCAGCGGGAATTGTTTCTGCCGTTTATCGCGCTACTGAAACAATCCGCTGAAATTCTGGAACTGGTGGCCAAGGAAGATTACCGGTTGATTCATCTTAAGGCATTGTCGACGACTTTCCATGCGCCGCTTGACGAGTGGGGTAAAGCGTTCCTGCGCCAAAGCTACAATGACCTTACCAATAGCGGCGCGACGGAATCAGTGGTTCTGCAAGTGCAGGGCCGGCACGTTCATTTTGCGGCGGCGCATGGCGATATCCTGTTTACTTCATTTAATGAACTTTGCGGCAGGGCTCTGGGAGCGGCCGATTATCTGGTTATTGCCCGGGAATTCAATACGTTGCTGGTCGCGGATATCCCCAAATTTTCCTTTGAAAACAGGGACGAAGCGCAACGATTTGTCACTTTGATTGATGTCCTTTATGAGCATAACGTAAAACTGATTTGTACGGCCGAGGCGCCCGCCGATCAGCTTTATACGGATAAAAGGCCTTTTGAATTCAAGCGAACACAATCAAGACTGATCGAAATGCAGTCAGAAAAGTATCTGGGCAAAAAGCATGCGCCTGCTTAAGGATTCGGCTAGAGCGTTTATTTATTAGCCGGAAACATTACCTTCAGACATGCGTCGCCATGAAAAACAAGCCATTCACTGACCGACAGGGCGCCAGAGGTTTTCATAAATCCGGTAGGGTACGCATCGCGTACCTTTTGGGATGACTTTCACCGGAACCGCTGGAAAAGGTACGCAATGCGTACGAGACTGTGAAAGAATTCAGAAACGAGTATGGCTCTACTGGGTGAATACCGCTATTTTCATTAGCGAATTTTCATAAGGTATGAAAATTCCACCTCTTGGCAGCGCGGAATTCGCCAATTAAGCCGGGTTTTTCAGCCATTTTAGGCAAAAACCTGGTTTGTTTCGCTATTCCCTAAGCGCTGGGCGCAGTAATCCCTAAAGGCCGCCACACCGAGTATATTCAGCACTCGGGTAAAGTTGTAACACAAGGCCATTAAGCTAAATTCGCCCCGGCATTTCTCAAGCCCGCGCATCAGAAAATGGTGCATACCGGCTCGATGCTTGAGGGTGCCGAAGGGATGTTCAACATAACTGCTGCGATTGATCATCATCGGCCGGGTGCCTTTCATGTGCTCCCGGTGCTGATCAACCAGGGCTTCATGTTCCCAGCGCTCGAGTTTTTTGTAGGTTGCATTTTCCTTTAAACACTGCGGGCGTAACGGACAGTTTTTGCAGGCGGACTTTTTACTTTTGTAAACCGAGACGTTCCGCTTACCTTGCGGGCGAAGTTTGCCGCAGCGGGCAATCTGTTCGCCTTGCGGACACCGATAGCAATCATTTTCGCCATCGTAGGTAAATCGGTCTCGGGTGAATCGGCCTTCTTTCCCAGCCCTGCCTTTTTTGTTGGGAACCGGCACATAAAGCTGAATGCCTTGCTCGTGGGCCTGCTTGATCTGTTCGCCGCTGTAATAACCGGAATCGGCCAATCCGGTTAGCTGTTCCGATTGCAATACCGCTTGCGCCTTCTCCAGCATCGGCATGAGTTGCTGAGTATCGTTACCATCCTGAGTCACCTCTACGGCTACCAACAGTTTGTGTTGACTGTCTACCGCAATCTGGACGTTGTAACCGGCCGTGGTTTGACCGCGCTTGGTCAGCAAGCGGGCATCCGAGTCAACCGTTGAAATTTGGCTGTCTGACGAGGCGTTTAGCTGATTCTGTAAGGCTTTTTTCTCGGCTTGCTTCGCTTTAATACGGGCAATTTTGTCGGCTAAGCCCGGGTCGTCAACCAAACTGCCAAGACCTGCTTTGGCGTCAGTGGCGTCTTGTTCCGCCAATTGTTGCTGGTAGGCCTCGATTTTCTTGTCCAGTTCCGCCAGTTGTTGTTCCAGTTTTTTAGCGGTATAGATGCTGTCTTTATTGGCATCGGCCTTAAAGAAACTACCGTCGACAGCGACTTCGTCCCCCCCAAACAAGTTGAGCTGTTTACAGAGCAGAATAAAATCTTTGTTGATCGCCTTTAAGGCGGCGCTGTTGTCTTTCCGAAAGTTAGCGATGGTTTTATAACTGGGCCGTAGGCTATCAACCAACCAGATCACCTCAAGATTACGGGCCGCCTCGCGCTCCAGCTTGCGGCTACTGCGTATCCCATTCATATAGCCGTAAAGATAGAGCTTGATCAGCAGGCTTGGATGATAGGCCGGTTGCCCGGCTGTCAGACCTGAGCTGCACTTTTGGATTTTCAGGCGCACTAAATCAAGGGTGGTCACGTATGCATCAATCGCGCGTACCGGATTATTCTCGGATACATACTCATCCACGCGGGGGGGGCAGCAACGATGACTGGTAGCGATCTTGACCCACTTTATAGTTCTTGGCAGTCATTTATTCTTTTTATATCAATGGAATAATAAATAATATTATACCATTGAGGAGTCTTGAATACTTTCACAGTCTCGTACCCTACTGTATTTTTCAGGCTGGCCTGTCAATAACAATAGTCAATTTTTACAACAGCCGTTGCTTTCAGGTAACGGCTGATTGCTCTAATAAGGAAACATCCTTTCGGCCTGAAGGTCGAGATCTAAAACCAGAAAGGAATATTGATTAATAAACGTCCCTGACGTAGCGTTTGTCTTTTTTCAGCTGATTGACGTAATCAATGGCTTGCTGTTCCGAGAGGTTGCCGTGTTCGGCAATCACGTCGTGCAGAGCCTTGTCGACATCCTTGGCCATGTGGTAGGCATCGCCGCAAACGAAGAAATAACCGCCCTGTTCCAGCCAGGCGAACAGTTCGGCACCGTTTTCACGCATGCGGTCCTGTACATAAATCTTTTCCTCTTGATCTCTGGAGAAGGCCAGATCCAGTCGGGTCAGCAGGCCTTTTTGCCGCATGACTTCCAGTTCCTCGCGGTAGATAAAATCAGTCGCCGAGTTGCGGTCGCCGAAGAACAGCCAGTTTTTACCTGGTGCATTCCGGTACTCGCGTTCCTGCAGGAAGGCGCGAAACGGCGCGATGCCGGTGCCGGGGCCGACCATGATCATCGGCAGGCTGTTGTCGTCGGGAACTCTGAAGACCTTGTTGGGCGTGAAGAAGACGCGTACATCGGTTTCGTCGTCGACCAGGTCGGCCAGAAAAGTCGAGCAGACGCCTTTGTGCAGACGGTTATAGCTCTCATAACGCACGCTGGCCACGGTTAAATGAACGGTGTCCGGATGCATTTTGCCGCTGGAGGAAATCGAGTAGGCGCGATGCTGCAAGGGTTTCAGCAGGCTGATGAATTCAGCGGCCGAGAATTCCACTTGCGGGAATTGCCGTAGCAAATCCAGCGTGTCGCGGCCCCATAAATAATCCGCCAGTTTGTCCTTGTCGCCCGATTCCAGAATGCCGTTGAGCTCCTGGTCCCCTGAGCGGCTGGCGATTTCCTCGATCAATTCCTTGCTGGGCAGCTTGATTTCAAATTGTGTGCGCAAGGCTTCGTGTAACGCGATCGACTCGCCGTTGACCGGTTCGTCTTCATCGCCTTTGCAGCCGATGGCTTCAAGGATATCGGCGACCAGTTTGGGGCAGTTGGTCGGCATCACGCACAGGGCGTCGCCGGCTTCATAGCTTAATCCGGAACCGGTAATGGCAATTTCATAATGCCGTGTTTCCTTTGACGACGATTCGGCGGTCAGAAGCCGGTTCGCGACCATTTTGGCCGGGAACGGGTTCTTGCGGTTGTATTGGGGTTTTTCGGCCTGAGCGGCTGCCTCGATGTCGACAATGACCGTGGTCGACGCGCCTTCAGCCATGTGCGGAATGACGGCACTGATCCAGCTCGCCGCCGGTTCTTCAAAATCGACGTCACAGTCAGTACGGTCGTAAATTCGCGTGGCGCCCAGTTCAGCCAGTCTTTGGTCCCAGTCTATGCCCGCTTTGCAGAATAAGTCATAGCTGGTGTCGCCTAATGCCAGTACGGAGAATTTGATGTTTTTGAGATCGGGCGCCGAGTCGGATGCTACGGCCTCCCACAGCATTTGGGCATTATCGGGCATTTCCCCTTCGCCGTATGTACTGGTGATGACCAGCAAGTATTCCATGGCGGCAAGTTGATCGATTTCGACCTCATCCATGCTTTTTACCAGCGGTTTCAAGCCGTGTGTTTTCGCCACGCTGGCGGCGTCATGAGCGATGGACTCGGCATTGCCGGTTTGGCTGCCGTACAGAATGTGGATGACGCGGGCATCCACTTGATTAACAGAGCCGGCACTTTGAATCATATGCGTATGCATGCCGGCAAAGAAGCCGTTTAGCCATGCGCGCTGACTTTCGCTGTAGGGAGCGTCGAATGGGATATGAGGTGTTTTCATTTGAGTTACTAACAAATCAATGTCTGTGCATCCGCCTCCTGGTATTTAACCCGAGGAGGCTGATGTGTTAAAAAGGTTAGGTTAAGCCGCCTGCTCGCTCATCATGTCCTGGACAATGCCCAATCCGACGAGCCCGGCCAGATATTCCTCGATACAAGGAATGCCGGCCAGGGCTTCTCTATTAATATTTTCCTGCTCAATGATCCAGGCGGTGGAGCCTATCGAGTAAATGCTTTGCACGTCGCGCTTGATCAGTGCTTTTTTGTAGTCGTTGAGGCGTTTAACCGCGAGCAGACAGGCAAGCTGATCATCGCTGTAATTGCTGTAAGCTTCGCGCGTGTTTTTAACCAGGGCTTCCTGCAATTTGCGCGGGCGCTCCATGATTAATTTCCGCGCCGCCTGCTCGATCTGGCTTTGAGTTTGCAACGCTTCAGGCAAGTGCTTCAGCATGTCGCGAGCACAAGACCGGGCTTTCTCGAATACTGCAAAGCTGTTGACCAGTCTGAACATCAGGACCGTATCGGTCGTGCCGTAATCCGGAATCGCGCCCCCGAACAACGGTTGCGTTGTCTGGTAGGCCTCCCTGACCTGTTCAATTTGCGCGGCAGCCAGTTCCAGCGACAATTCCTCGATCATTTCCTTGCGATCCAGTGCTTGCTGCAAGTACTTGGCCGTCTGTGTCTTGTAAAGCCATAACGGCAGCGCAAATTTGAAATGAACGCGCTCGGTAGCCCAGTTATCGAGCAATCGTCTGGCTTTGCTTGAGTTGGCATAGTCGGCATGCTGCTCGAGCATATACAGAATGAATTGTTCGTGGGCGCAGGCCGTATCGGTGTCTTCAGTCAGGCGATGCAGTTCCACGGACGACTTGTCATACAGGTTTTCCAGCCGGTCTTCCGGGTCGTATTGATAAGCATTGCCGCCGGACATGCCATTGCAGAAGCCCTTGCCGAACCGGCCTAAATTCAATACGGCGCCGTTGGTCATGTATTCGCAGGCAAAATCGCCGACGCCTTCAACAACCGCCATGGCGCCAGAGTTCCTGACCGCGAAACGGTCGCCGGCCTCGCCGTTGATGAAGGCTTTACCGCCGCTGGCTCCGAATAGGGCAAAGTTGCCGATCAGCACGTTGTTGCCCGGTGTTTTGGTGCCGCCGCCTGGCGACTCGACGATCAGCGTACCGCCGCAGGCCGATTTGCCGACGCCGTCATTACAGGTGCCGGTATGTTCCATGCGCATACCGTCATTCATGAACGCGGCATAGCTCTGTCCGGCCGAGCCGTGCGTGCGGATAATCACGCTGTCCGGTGCCAGATAGCGACGGCCGTGCTGGTTGGTATAAATGATTCTGGAGGCGGCCGCCTGCTCATCGCTGAGCTCATAGGCCAACATGCGCTCGATATCGATCGCCGTCTGACCGCCAACGGTTTTGTTACGGTTGTTCAGCTTGAAATCGTCGCCTTCGATAATGAGCTGTTGTTTGTTGCCGTCAATAATATCGGCTTTAAACCGTTTGATAATGGCATCGTCAATGCTGAAGTCGGCTTCCAGGTAGATCGGTTTTTCAACTTTCACTTCGCTCACCTGAGCAAGCAGGCGCGTCAAATCCAATTGGCCGATCATGGATTCGTGATTGATCAAATGCAACAATTCGGTTTTGCCGCGTATCTCGCGCAGGCTGCGGTAGCCTAATACCGCCAGTATTTCCCTGACTTCGTGAGCCAGATTCATGAAATATTGCGCCAGTACGCGCGCATCGCCTTTAAACTCTTCATGCGCGGTGGTCAGACCGGCCGGGCATTTGATGTTGCAGTTTTTGGCCATGACGCAGCGCAGCATCATTAAAGCGGTGGTGCCGAATTCAAATGAGTCGGCACCCAAAATAGCCGACTTAACGACATCGAGCCCGCTCTGATGTGCGGCACTGCAACGCAACACGACTTTGTCGCGCAGGCCGTTGGTGGCCAATGCCTGATGCACCTCGGCAATACCGATTTCAGGTGAGCGGCCGGTGTTTTTCAGGCTGGTCACGGCCGCGGCTCCAGTACCGCCGGTATTGCCGGCCACGTTGATCACGTCGGCCCCGGCTTTGGCGACGCCGACGGCAATCGTGCCGATACCTTCCGATGACACCAGTTTGACGCCGACTTTTACGCGCGCGGCTTTGGCATCGTGGATCAACTGCCCCAAATCCTCGATCGAGTAGGTATCATGATGCGGCGGCGGACTGACCAGCTCCACCTTGGGCGTGCCGCCCCGCAAGGCGGCAATTTCGACCGAGACTTTGGGCGCCGGTAATTGGCCGCCTTCGCCGGGTTTTGCGCCCTGGGCGATCTTGATTTCGATTTCCTGGATATTCAGGTCGGCCAGATAGCCGGCCCAGACACCGAAACGTCCAGACGCGAATTGCTTGATTTTGCTTGAACGCAGCGTGTTGAAACGGCTGGAGTGCTCGCCGCCTTCGCCGGAGTTGCTGAGCGCACCGACGATATTCGTGCCCTGGGCGACCGCTTCGTGCGCTTCCGCCAGCAGCGCGCCATGGCTCATCGCGCCGGAAGCCAGTACCGTGGTGATTTCATGGGCCGGCTGTACGTCGGCCAAGGCAAGCGGGTCGCGCGCAGGCTGGATGGATGATAAATAGCCGGCCAAAAGGCTGCCGGCATCGGCGACATTGACGGTTAATGCATCGCCAGCTACAGCCAAGCTGAACTCGGTATCGGCGAAGCGTTTTTTTAGATGCTGTGCCAGTTGATCCAGGCGCGCTTCGGATGAGTTTTCGGTAAAGCCGATGCTGAACGTCGCAGCGCCGGTTTGCGTGGTCTTCAGGCCTCGGATCAGATAGTTGTTATTGCCGTACAGATTCTGTTTGCCAAGGATGCGGTCGAAGTCGGCAACCGTTTCGGCGCTGCTGATATCGGCCGGAAAATCCATGATGTCGCGCAAGGCCGCCGGTCTGGAGTCGCGTTCCAGGTACAGGTTTTTGGTAAAACTGCGATAGGCCGGGGTAATGCCGAAGGCATCGATTTGTTCCGGCGTGCGTTTTTCATAGCCGAAATCGACGTAGGCCGTATCGCTGGCCACGGGTGATTTATCCTGAGGAAGATACAGAATCTCCTCATCGGTCATATTGATATATTCCCGGACCGCGGTATTGCCGAAAGTGTGGCCTGCACCCTCCTGACGTTCCTTGAACAGGCCCAGGAACGGAATGTCTTTTTCCTCGCGCACGGCCAGGGCTTTTTGATGCCATTCCGTTGCGCTGGCGGCGATGTCGGCATAACGCGCGCCGCCGACCGAGGCATGGATGTTAGGGAAATAAGGGCTTAACTTCGGCTCGTCGGTATCGAGATAATTGGACTCGAAGAACTCCCCGCCGATATAGCTTTCCACGGTACACAGGCCGAATTTGCCCATGGTTTTCATGAGCGATTTTTCAGCCGCTTTCTGGAAGTTCTGTAATATTTTCGGCTGTTCGCTAACCGGATAATGGCTGATAACGCGGTTGTGTACGCTGACAGGGCAGATCGCTGATGCGCCGAAGCCTAAAATCGTGGCGATATCATGCGGGCTGGCCGCTTGTCCGGTTTCCGCAATTAAGGAGGAATTGAAGCGCAGACCTTGTTTAACCAGATGCTGGTTGGCGGCCGCGATCATCAGCAGTGCCGGAATGGCGGCTTTTTCCTCGCTGATATTGATGTCGCTCAGGATGATGATGCCGGTGTTTTTGCGGGCGGCTTTCTCAACCTGCTCGCAGACGTCCAGCAATGCGGCCTCCAGCGCGTCTTCGTTGCGTTTCGGATCGTTAAAATCGGGCGAATACAGCATATCCAGCGTAACAACGCTGACGGCCGATTGTTTGCGGATCTGCTCCAGTTGGGTGCGCTGCAGAATCGGCGAGTCGATGACCAGTTGTTTGCTGTATTCGTCGGAAAAGGTCGGCTTGGCGCCCAGGGCGACGCGCAAGGTCATGCCGTCGCTTTCCCGAAGCGAGTCGAGCGGCGGATTGGTCACCTGGGCAAAACGCTGGCTGAAATAGCGCGACATGCCGCCTTCGGTGCCGGACAACGCATTAGGCGCGATGCCGTAGCCCATGGCCGAGACTTTTTCCATGCCGGTTGCCAGCATGGGATCGAGCAGGAATCTGAAGCTTTCCTGGTTGAGTGAGTATGCGGTATGGCGCTGGTCTATCGTGAATACGTGTTTGTTGTCGATCTCGGACAGGCCGACTTCCGGCAGTGCCGACATATGGATGCAGCTTTTCGCCAGTAACGCCTGATAGTCTTGTTCCTGCGCCAGTCGCTCCATGACTTGGAGGCTGTTATAGGCTTCACCGGTTTCGTGATCGAAATAAAGCATGCCGCCGGCTTCGATGCGGCCGCGCTTCAGGACATCCTGAGCGGGGAAATCGATTTGACCGGCTTCGGACATGACGGCCAGGTAATCTTCGGTTTCCACTGAGCGCAGCGGACGCAGGCCAAGGCGGTCCAGGCGCGCGCCGACGCGTATGCCGTCATTGAAAATCAACGCGGCCGGTCCGTCGTTCTTTTCTTCGTACAGGCTGAAATATTCCAGCATGGCGCGCACTTGCGGCGACAATGTCGTGTCGTTTTCCCAGGCCGGCGGCATCATCGCCAGCACGGCCGTGACGATATCGAGATTGTCTTCGTTGATGCGGCGGGTCAGGGTTTGGTCGAGGCGGCCGGAGTCCGATTGTCCGCACGGAAAGACGATGTGCTTGTTGTGCTGGCGCGCGATGGCGTTTTCGCTCAAGCGGTTTTTCTTATCGGTGTTCAATTCGCCGTTGTGCGCCATGTAACGGAACGGCTGCGCCATCATCGTGGCCGGGGCCGTGTTGGTTGAAAACCGGGTATGGAAAAACAGCGTGTTGATCTCGTGGTCTTTGTCGTACAGGTCCATGAAGTATGGAATGACTTCAAAGGAGTTGAGCCGGCCTTTGTAAACCTGCGTGCGCGAACTCATCGACAACGGATAGAAGCCGTTCAGTTCGGGGCGCGAAAAGCCTTCAACTTCAATAGTCAGCAAGGTAGCCTGAATATGCTTTTCAAACTGTTCGTGCGTCGCGGTCTTCAAGTTGTCCGGGCGCCCGAATATGACCTGCTTGATAGGCAGCTGCGCCTTGACAGCCGCAGGATTGAGTACGGATTTGTCGACCGGTATGTTGCGCCATTGAATAACCGGCAGGCCGGCCTCTTTAAAATGGCGCTCGACCAGTTCTTTCGCGGTGGAATCGTAATGGTCGTGATCTTCAGGGAAAAAGAAGTTCGCCACGCCGAATTGACCCAGTTCCAGGCTGTCGATACCGGTGATCTTGCGAAAGAACTTTAGGGATAAATCAATGTTAACGCCAGCGCCGTCGCCAATTCCTTCGGCACTCATGCCGCCACGGTGGGGAATGGTGCAGAGCGCTTCGTGGGATTTAACCAACAGATCATGAGTTTGTATACTCTTTTTGTGAGTAATAAAACCCACGCCGCAGCTGTCCTGCGATAATTCAGCGTTATACAGCATTTGTTCTTTATTACCTAATCGGGGATTTTTAATCATTTTCCAGCCCGTTCTAATCATGCCGTCGAGAGGCGGCGTTTATAGTTCGTTTTTTGTTTCAATGCGTGTTAGAGTCGAATAATTAAGCATTAATTCAGGCAAGCACATCAAAGTCGCTACGAAATCTTTCAGATAAATTTCATCTGGTGAAACTTGCTAATAATACCACGATGCAGGTTGTCTGTCATTTATGTGCTAGTGTTTTGTTTTATCAGACCGTAAAAATATAGGTTGCCTTATAATTGATTGATATGAAAGAGAATTTTGATGTTGTGATCGTGGGTGGCGGTATGGTGGGCGCGGCTGTGGCTTGCAGTCTGGGTGGCAGTAGGTTGAAAGTGGCGGTTATCGAGAGTTCGCTGCCTCAGTCTTTCTCCGCCGATCAGCCGCATGATTTGAGGGTTTCGGCGCTCAGTATCGCGTCAAAAAACATTCTTGAGACCGTCGGCGCCTGGCCGGGGATTATCGGTCGCAGATTTTGCCCGTTTCGGCGCATGCGCGTTTGGGAAACGGCCGGGGATACCGAATTTCGCAGCGATGACATTGGTCACGCGGAGCTAGGCTATATCGTTGAGAATCGTGTAACGCAACTGGCTTTATTGGATCGTTTGTCTGATTTCGATAACGTCGAACTGATCTGTCCGGCTATGATTAATAAAATCCGTTATTCGGTTGCGCATCAAGGCGATCATTCCACGCTGGAATTAAGCGATGGCCGCCAGTTGTCGGCGAAAGTGCTGGTTGCCGCCGATGGCGGTCAATCAAGGGTCAGGCAGGCGGTAGGCTTGGGGGTGACGAGTTGGGATTATAAGCAGCATGCCCTGGTTATTTATATCGAGACGGATTATGGGCAACAGGATATCACCTGGCAACGTTTTGTCCCTAGCGGTCCGCAGGCCTTTTTGCCGTTAACGGGGCATTATGGTTCCATCGTCTGGTATAACTCGCCGGATGAGGTCTCGCGGTTAAAGGCATTACCTGAAGCGGAATTGATGGCGGAATTGATGACCGCTTTTCCTGACTGTCTGGGCAAGGTCAAGGGTATTCTCGGTACCGCCAGTTTCCCTTTAAAACGGCAGCATGCGCAGGATTATGTCAAACCCGGTGTTGTGCTGGTCGGCGACGCGGCGCATATGATCAATCCTCTGGCGGGGCAGGGCGTGAACATCGGCTTGCTGGATGCGGCAACCCTGGGTGAGGTCTTGATAGAGGCCCGGAACCATGGGCAGGCTATCGACGATATAGCCGTTTTGAAACGCTACGAAAAATTGCGTCGTAATGAAAACCTGAAAATGATGACGGTAATGGATGTCTTTTACCGTGTATTTAGTAATGAGGTGTTACCGGTCAAGTTTTTGCGTAATCTGGGCTTGGGATTGGCCGAACGTCTTGTGCCGGCAAAAAATAAGGTCATGCGTATGGCCATGGGGTTGGACGGTAATTTGCCCAAACTCGCCAGGGGGGAGCCCATTGTTTGAGCGGGCGGGATTTGTCTCTCGCATAGGGTGTGCCGGCAATGCGTCGATTGTCTTGGTGCGTTGCCTTGGGATATTAGCGTCTTTTTGCCGGATGGCGAGTTTTAAAATCTCTTTATCGGCAGTGCATTACCCTAAAATTATAAATTAATGTGATCGGGTTCATGTTTTGGTGAAAAAAATTAATTACGTCTTCGTTTCAGCTTAAGCCGGTATTTTTTTGGGCTAGAATTGCTAGCAACCAATTTGTTGAGAACCGAAGCAATGCATAAAAAATTTTATCCCAAAATTTCAAAGCAACTTTCAGCGGTTGTCGCCAACGAGGATGGTGTGCAGTTAAATGTCTTAGCGGTGGATACCAATGGCGCGGAGGTCTGTATTCAGTGTGATATGAGGCAACGCAACGTGATGACGCCGGGCGGCAGTTACGTGCGCGGCGGCAGGCCGGTAGAGTGGTCCATCAGTCTGGAGTTGCCTGATGAGGATGGGAGGATATCGCCTGTCGCGGCGCGCTGCCATATTTCCTATTCACGGCGTATCTCCAGCGATCTCTGTAAGATCGGCATGCGCTATGTCGATATGGGAAGGAGTGACTACAACCGGTTGGTCCGGTTTATCGAAAAAACCCTGGCGTCAAACGATGGCTTTGCCTTTTGACCGGCATGGCGGCTATTTCAGTTACCGCCGACTTCCAGCATTTTAAGGATTTCATCGCGTATCCGTTCTTGCTTGGCCGTGTCGTGGATGGGCTGCAACCGCGAGTCGGTAATATAAAACATGTCTTCGGCGCGACTGCCGATCGTGGTGATTTTCGCGCTGTGCAGATGGATGTTCTGCTGCATGAAGGCTTGGCCGATTTTGGATAGAAGGCCGGCATGGTCGGTCGTGATCAGTTCTATGATGGTGTGCCTGTTTAAAGGGTCGGTATGAAATTGAATGCTGGTCGGGATGGGGAAATGCTTGGCCTGTCTTGATTGGCGATGAATATTTTTATGGGCTTTTACTTCCCGGTGCAGCAGGTTGTGGCGCAGGGTCGTGCAGATATGGACTTCCCTGAACAGTTCATTGATGGGTTCACCTGACTGTTCCAGTACCTGGAAACTATTGAGCACATAATTATCCAGCGTAGTCATGATTCTGGCGTCCAGAATCGTAAGCCCTAGCTGGTCCAGGGTGGCCGTGCTGATGGAAAAAACAGCCTCTTCATTTTGGGTATAAATAAACACTTCGGCGCTGCCCCGCTGGGTTTGAGGGCGCAGCAGAACCAGGGGCAGGTCGTCCTCGCTGGAAGAGGCGATGGCGATCGTGTGCCAGGCTATTTCATCGGCCGAATATCTGAGGAAGTAATCATCGCTGGCATGTTGCCAGGACTTGTGAATCGCCGGTTCTGATATGCCAAGCTTGAGTAGTTCGTCTTCCGCTTCTTTTTTGTTTTCGAGTATCCGGTCCTCCAGCGCTACCGGATTCTCCAGGCCTCTGTGCAGGGCGCTGTGCGTGACCGAGTAAAGCTCTTGCAGTAAGGCGTCTTTCCAGGAATTCCACAGTTCCGGATTGGTGGCGCGAATATCGGCCACGGTCAGTAAATACAGATAATTCAGGTATTCGATGCTGCCTACTTGCTGGGCGAATTCATGGATGACATCGGGGTCGCCGATGTCTTTGCGTTGGGCGGTCATCGACATGATCAGGTGGTTGCGGACCAGCCAGGTGATTAGCTTGGTGTCGTGCGGCGACAGGTCGTGCTGAACGCAGAAGCGTTTGGCGATTTCCTCGCCTATCGTGGAATGGTCGCCGTTTCGGCCTTTGGCAATGTCGTGAAACAGGGCGGCAATATATAGAATCTCCGGTTTGGCGATCAGGAGAAAAATATCATTGCAAAAAGGCAGTTCATTAATATGTTTTTCCAGTGCAAACCGGCGCAGGTTGCCGATTACGAAAATCGTATGTTCATCCACGGTATAGATATGGAATAAATCATATTGCATGCGCGCGACGATATTGGCGAAGCCGGGTATATAGGCGGCCAGCACGCCGTAACGGTTCATGCGCCTTAGTTGGTGGGTAATGCCTCGCGGTTGACGAAATATTTCCATGAACAGGCGGTTGGCCGTTTTATTCTGGCGGAACCCGTCGTCGATCAGGTACAGGTTCTTGCGGATCAGGCGAATGGTCGTGGCTCTGATTCCTTTGAGCGAGGAGTTTTGTTGCAGGATTAAAAAGATTTCCAGTAAAGCGGTCGGTTCCTGCTCGAAAATGCTGTCCTCGGTTGCTTCAAGATAGCCATTGATAACGGAAAATTTAGCGTTAAAAGGCAATGGTCTGTAGACGCCTTCGCCGCAGACGAAGCGTTCGTTGAATAGTTGCAGCAGCATTTCATTAAGGCGCTCGAGTCCGAGTACCGTTTTAAAATAAAACTGCATAAACTGCTCGACGTCCTGATTGTAAGCCTGGTCCTCCGTGCTGAAACCGAATTGCTCGGCAAGATCGCGCTGGTAATCAAAAATCAGCCGGTCCTCGGCTCGATTGGTCAGCAGGTGCAGCGCATAGCGAATGCGCCAGAGCACGTCCAGGGCTGAAACCAGTTGCAAATATTCCGATTCCGGCAGAAAGCCGTATTTGATCAGTTCCTTGAGCGTGGAGGAATTGTAATGGCGTTTGAATACCCAAGCGATAATCTGCATGTCGCGCAGTCCGCCCGGGCCTTCCTTGATATTGGGTTCCAGATTGTAGGCCGTGCAGTGGAATTTGGCGTATCGCTGCCGCTGTTCTTCCATTTTGGCAATAAAAAACTGATCGGAAGGCCAGATTTTATCTGGCGTGGTAGCCTGTTTAAGTGTTTCATAAAGCGCGGTGTTGCCGGTGATCAGGCGCATTTCCATCAGGCTGGTCATAATTGTCTGATCGTCTTGCGCGGCTTTGATGCATTCCTCGATAGTGCGCACGCTTTGCCCGGGCTTTAGTCCGATATCCCATAGGAATATGGAAAAATTCGTCAATGATTCCTGGTAAGGGGTGGTGTCGTTGGAATCAAGCAAGATAACGATATCGATATCGGAATAGGGAAACAATTCCCTGCGGCCATAGCCCCCCACGGCAATCAGGCTCAGCGATTGGGCGTGATCACCGAGATAGTGTTGCCAGCAGCGGCTCAGGATTTCATCGATGAAATCGGACTTTTCCTCAAGTAGTCCGGAAACCGAGCTGTGCGGATCGAATTTTTGCCGCAGGTCGTCGTCTTTCTGCTTCAGTAGTTGTTTGTATTGCAGCAAGCTGTCTTTTCCGGCGAGGGTCGCAGGCTTGGGGGAACTCAAGTCGATCACATTTCTTCCTGGCGCAGGGTTAGGATTTCATAACCGTCGGCCGTGACAAGAATAGTATGTTCCCACTGAGCGGACAGGGTCCGGTCCTTGGTGACCGCGGTCCAGCCGTCGGCCAATACTTTGACATGGCGCTTGCCGAGGTTAAGCATGGGTTCGATGGTTAAAATCATGCCGGCTTTCAACACTTCACCGGTGCCGGCTTTGCCATAGTGCAGAACCTGGGGTTCTTCATGGAATTTCTTGCCGATGCCATGGCCGCAAAATTCCCTGACCACGGAGTATCGGTTGGCCTCGGCATGCTTCTGTATGGCGTGGCCGATATCGCCCAGGGTGGCTCCGGGTTTGACTTGTTCGATGCCGAGGAACATGGCTTCGCGGGTGACGTTGACCAGTCTCTTGGCGTGCGGGCTGACTTCTCCTACGCAGAACATTTTGCTGGTATCCCCATGGTACTCATCTTTAATAACCGTAATATCGATATTGACGATGTCGCCCGATTTAAGTTTCTTTTCACTGGGGATGCCATGGCAGACCTGATGATTGATGGAGGTGCATATGGATTTGGGAAAACCGTGATAATTAAGCGGCGCCGGTATGGCCTTCTGCACGTTGACAATATAATCATGGCAGATTTTATCGAGTTGATCAGTGGTAACTCCCGGAACCACATGGGGCGCAATCATTTCCAAAACTTCGGCGGCCAGTCTTCCGGCGATACGCATTTTTTCGATTTCATTTTCGGTTTTGATGATTATGCTCATGGAGATTCTTACTTGTTTAGGGTTATTTGTGACGGATGACAGGCGCGACAAGATAACTGTCTGGTTTTGAAAGTTGGTCAGTATATGACATGGGACAGAGTTTAACAGAGATTATCTTGTTGTAAAAAACTAATTATGGTATAAAGCTAAGTTCATTTTTGTATTAATACTCACGCTTATCGTCACGTCTGGCAGGGTGCTGGCCTGATTTATCGGACTGGTTTCCAGGCGGGATAGGTGGAGGCGTAACCCAGCTCGGACAAGCGTCCGATTTTTAATCTTAGGAGAAATTAATGGCAGCAGTATCCATGCGTCAAATGCTTGAGGCGGGTGTTCATTTTGGACACCAAACCCGTTACTGGAACCCGAAAATGGCTAACTACCTGTTCGGCGCGCGTAACAAAATCCATATCATCGATTTGGAAAAAACGCTTCCGTTGTTTAATGATGCAATGAATTATCTGGGTCAAATGTCGGCAAACAAAGGTACCATCCTGTTTGTCGGTACTAAAAAAGCAGCACGCAAAGTGGTTGCGGAAGAAGCGAAACGTTGTGGCATGCCTTATGTCAATCATCGCTGGTTAGGCGGCATGCTGACCAACTTCAAAACCATCAAGAAATCAATCAATCGTCTTAAAGAACTGGAAGCCATGAAAGCTGACGGCACGCTTTATCAACGATTCAGCAAGAAAGAAGCGCTGGGCATGGAGCGCGAACTCGAAAAACTCGAGCGCAGCCTGGGCGGCATTAAAGATATGAAAGGCATTCCTGATGTGATTTTCGTACTGGATGTCGGGTATGAGAAAAATGCGATCAGCGAAGCGAAGAAATTAGGCATTCCGGTAGTCGGCGTTGTTGACTCCAACAACTCTCCGGAAAGAATCGATTACGTTATTCCGGGTAATGACGACTCAATTCGAGCGGTTTCATTATATTGTCAAAGTGTTTCCGCGGCTGTAATGGAAGCTAAATCGGCAAGTCTGGAACTGTCGGCAAAAACCGATGACTTCGTTGAAGAATCCGCGGCAACAGAATAATTTGCGCCCTTGATTTTTAGCAGGCAGGGTCCTGTGAGGAGTTAGGGTTTAGATCAAGAAAAAACGCCTCCTCACGGGGGCGTTTTTATAGTACGAACAGTGAGGAAAAAAGAATGAGTATTACTGCAGCAATGGTTAAGGAACTGCGTGAAAGAACCGGTTCCGGCATGATGGAATGCAAAAAAGCGCTGGTTGAGACCAATGGCGACCTGGAACTGGCTATTGAAAACATGCGTAAATCCGGCCTGGCCAAAGCCGATAAAAAATCAGGCCGTACTGCCGCCGAAGGCGTTATCGGCGCTAAAATCAGCGATGATGCGAAAACAGCAGTGATCGTCGATATTAACTGTGAAACTGATTTTGTTGCCAAGGGTGATGATTTCGTTGCTTTCGTTAATAATGTAACGGCTGCTTTGCTGGTTTCAGATATTGACACAGAAGAGCAATTACTGGCTATGAAATTGGCCGACGGCAATACCGTTGATGATGTCCGTCGTGGTCTGATTGCAAAACTGGGCGAGAATATTACTATTAGACGTTTTGCAAAGTACCATACCGCGGAAGGCGGCACCGCCTGCTATCTGCATGGCAGCAAAATCGGCGTTATCGTCGAATTGGCCAAAGCGGACAGCGAACTGGGCAAGGATATCGCGATGCACATTGCCGCGAGCAAGCCTGAATGTGTTTCCGAAGATCAAGTTCCCGCGGAACTGATTGAGAAAGAGAAGGAAATCTTCTCGGCGCAAGCGGCGGAAAGCGGAAAGCCTGCGGAAATTATCGAGAAAATGATTGCCGGCCGGATCAGCAAGTTCCTGGCCGAAATTACCTTGCTGGGTCAACCTTTTGTTAAAGACGACAAAATCAGCGTCGGCAAACTGGTGGCTTCAAAAGGTAACAGTGTTGTTCGTTTCACACGCTATGAAGTGGGCGAGGGCATTGAAAAGAAAGAAGAAAACTTTGCCGAAGAGGTTATGGCTCAAGTTAGAGGCAGTTAAGAAAACTCCCCGGCCGCCGGCCGGGGAACCTTGTGCTAATGAATACCGGTCCCCGATTGAATATGACTAAGCTGATTTGCCAGAGAATTTTACTTAAGTTAAGCGGTGAGGCTCTAATGAGTGAGGCAGGCGGCAGTATCGATTCCGATATTGTTAAACGTCTCGCCATGGAAATTAAAGATTTATGTGATGTGGGTATCCAGATCGGACTGGTTATCGGTGGCGGTAATATCCTGCGTGGCGCGGAAAAAGCCTCGGAAGGTCTGGATCGCGTAACCAGTGACCAGATGGGCATGCTGGCCACGGTCATCAATGCCTTGGCCATGCAGGACGCGCTGGAACATTTAGGCCTGCAGGTCAGGGTGATGTCCGCCCTGAAAATCAATCAGGTGTGCGAAGATTACATACGGCGCCGTGCCGTCAGGCATCTGGAAAAAGGTCGCGTAGTCATTTTCGCGGCCGGAACGGGCAATCCTTTTTTTACAACCGATTCGGCAGCCAGTCTTAGAGCGATTGAAATCAATGCAGAGTTGATGATTAAGGCGACGAAGGTCAAGGGTGTCTATTCGGCGGACCCCGAAAAAGTAAAGGATGCAGTATTTTATTCACGATTGACTTATGATGAGGCGCTGGATCAACGTTTGAATGTCATGGATGCAACCGCACTGGTATTATGCAGGGACAATAATTTACCCATGCGGGTCATGAATATTTTTGAGAAAGGCGCGGTAATGAAACTGATGATGGGCGAAGAGATCGGCTCCCTTATTCAACGAGGAACACATAATGATTAGTGATATCCACCAAAGTGCTGCCACCCGCATGGGCAAAAGCATAGAAGCGTTAAAACATGAATTTTCAAAAATAAGAACGGGCAGGGCGCATCCGAGCTTATTGGATCAAATAACTGTTTCCTACTACGGTACTGAATCGTCGCTGTCGCAGGTGGCCAATGTGGCTGTTGAAGATGCGCGTACTTTGACCATCACTCCGTGGGAGAAGGGCATGGTACAGGCGATCGAAAAAGCGATTATGAAGTCGGATCTGGGATTGAATCCGGCTACCAACGGCATGACTATCCGCATTCCATTGCCGCCGCTGACTGAAGAGCGTCGCCGCGATCTGGTGAAGGTGGTCAGGCATGAGGCAGAGAATGGCCGTGTGGCGATCAGAAATATTCGCCGCGATGCCAACTCGGAAATAAAGGAGGCGTTGAAGGAAAAAATGATTTCCGAGGACGAAGCACGTGCTGCCGAGGAAAAAATCCAGAAATTGACCGATCAATATGTCAAGGAAGTGGAGAAATTATTGGAAGCCAAAGAGGCGGATCTGCTGTCAATTTAACTGAGATTTAACAATGTCAGATGATGATTCCATCAGTTTAGAATCAGATAATAACAAGCCGCGCCATATTGCCATTATCATGGATGGCAATGGCCGCTGGGCGCAAAAACGTTTTATGCCGCGCCCGATGGGGCATCAGGCCGGGGTCAAAGCTGTCAGAAAGGTTGTCGAATACTGCGCAAAGCAGGAGATCGAGGTCTTGTCATTGTTCGCTTTTAGCAGTGAGAACTGGCGACGTCCGCAGGAAGAGGTCTCCATGTTGATGAGCTTGTTTATCACAACCTTGCAACGAGAAATCGACAAACTGCACCGTAACGATATCCGCTTGCGATTTATCGGCGACAGGACGGCGTTTCCAGATAAATTACAGGCTAAGATTGCCGAAGGAGAGGCGAGGACAAAGGATAACAAGGGCTTAACCCTTGTTGTGGCGGCAAATTATGGAGGTCGCTGGGATATGTGTCAGGCTTTCCGGAAAATCGCTGAAAAAATGGCGGCCGGAGAGTTGGAAAACCAGGAAATCAGTGAAAAGTTGATCGAACGGTATTTATCCACCGCTGACCTGCCCGAGCCGGACCTGTTCATCAGAACAGGCGGCGAGCAACGCGTGAGTAATTTTCTGCTCTGGCAATTAGCCTATACAGAGCTGTACTTTACATCAACGCTCTGGCCGGATTTCGACCAGAATTCAATTGAAGACGCTATTAAGAGCTTTAAAAGCCGGCAGCGGCGCTTTGGCCATACCGGAGAGCAGGTGCTTAATAAAGCTGTCACCCTCTAAAACCTTAATAATCACAATAATTAATATAATGTTACTTCAGCGAATTATAACGGCCTCAATATTGGCTCCTTTGGTCATACTGGCTGTGTTCCAGTTGTCCTCGACATATTTTTCATTAGTTTTTGGGTTGATCATTCTAGTTGCGGCATGGGAATGGGGCAATCTGGCAGGCATCAGTTCGCCGGTAAAGCGGAGCCTGTTATTGCTGGCATTGGTTCTGCCGATGCTGGGCGTGCATTTCTGGACCCAACTGCTGGAGATTGTGGCGCAGGCCTTCGATTGGCCCGATGTCAGGGATTATTCAGGCGCATTGGACTGGCTGGTGATCATCCCGGTGTTATTCTGGATACTGGTCATGATATTGATCAGAAACACGCCATCCGGATTGCTGAAACTGGAGTTGAAAACGCGTTATAAAGCGTTGATCGGCTGGTTTGTGTTATTGTCGGCCTGGATGTTCTTTAGCCGGCTGAGAGCTTTTTACGATGTGGAAATGGCTTTTTATTTCCTGATCCTGATCTGGGCGGCCGATATTGTCGCCTATTTTGTCGGCAAAAAATACGGACAAACCCAACTGGCGCCTGAAATCAGCCCCGGCAAAACATTGGCCGGCATGTATGGTGCATTAATAGCCGGCTTGGTTTGCGCTGTTGCTTTGAGCCTGATCTATGGTTTTGACTTGATGATCGCATCGGACTTTGTCCTGCTGTCGGTCTTGACCGTACTGCTTTCTATTTATGGCGACCTGTTTTTCAGTCTGGTTAAGCGCCAGCGCGGCGTAAAAGACAGTGGATCCATTCTGCCCGGACACGGTGGCATTCTGGATCGCATCGACAGCCTGATTGCCGCGGCACCGTTTTTCTATGCCGGTATATTCCTGATTTACAGGCTAGTGTCATGAAGAAGGGCATTTGCATACTCGGAGCGACCGGCTCGATTGGCGTCAGTACGTTGGATGTGGCGGCCAGACATGCCCATCTTTACGAGGTTGTCGCGTTAACGGCCAATACCAACATCGATGCGTTATACGAACAATGTCTGGCGCATCATCCTGAATACGCCGTTGTTGTCGATGAAAGCAAGGTTCACGCATTCAAGGACAAGCTGAAAAATTCACCGGTGGCGGATATCAAGATCCTGTCCGGCGTCCATGCGTTGGAGCATGTCGCCACACTCGATAACGTCGATTCAGTCATGGCGGCTATCGTCGGCGCGGCAGGCCTGCTGCCCAGTCTGGCCGCGGCAAAAGCCGGAAAAACCGTATTGCTGGCGAATAAAGAAGCGCTGGTCATGTCCGGCGATATTTTCATGCGGACGGTAGCCGATTCAGGAGCGCAGTTGCTGCCGATCGACAGCGAGCATAACGCCATATTTCAATGCATGCCGGCCGGCTATAAAACCGGCGTACGGGCAACACAGGCCAGACGCATTCTGCTGACCGCTTCGGGCGGACCGTTCCGCGAGATGCCATTAGAGCAAATGCCGCATGTGACCCCGGCTCAGGCGGTCGCCCATCCTAACTGGGATATGGGCCGGAAAATTTCGGTCGATTCCGCCACGATGATGAACAAGGGCCTGGAAATGATCGAAGCCTGTCTTTTGTTCAATATGACGCCGGACCAGATACAGGTCGTCATCCATCCGCAAAGCGTCATCCATTCGATGGTCGATTACGTGGACGGGACCGTGCTGGCGCAGATGGGCAACCCGGATATGCGCATTCCCATCGCTCATTCCATGGCTTGGCCGGAACGGTTCGATTCCGGCGTCGAACCGCTGAATATTTTCGACGTCGGGCGCATGGATTTTCAAGAGCCGAATCTTGAGCGCTTCCCCTGCCTTCGTCTGGCTTATGAAGCCATCAATGCCGGCGGCATCATGCCGACCGTCTTGAATGCCGCCAATGAAATAGCGGTGGACGCCTTTTTGAATGAGCGCGTGCGCTTTACCGATATCCCGGTCATTATTGAGCGTTGCATGAAGGAATTCGATGCCAAACCGGCCGATAGCCTGGAAATTAT
This sequence comes from Methylobacter marinus A45, assembly GCF_000383855.1. Lineage (GTDB taxonomy): Bacteria > Pseudomonadota > Gammaproteobacteria > Methylococcales > Methylomonadaceae > Methylobacter > Methylobacter marinus. The sequence continues at coordinate 1,009,304 of NZ_KB912877.1, read as the reverse complement.
TCTAGACGTGGATAAACAAGCCAGAAAGTTGTCTAACCAAATTATTGACGAGCTTACTGGTTGACAATTTTCATGCATACTCTGTTTTATTTCATCATTGCTATCGGTATCCTGGTTTCATTTCATGAATTCGGGCACTTTTGGGTAGCCCGTAGAGCCGGGGTCAAAGTGCTCAGGTTTTCCGTGGGCTTCGGCAAAGTGTTGTGGTCCTATCAGAAAAATCCTGACTCAACAGAGTATGTCATATCGGCTATCCCGCTGGGCGGCTATGTCAAAATGGTCGATGAGCGCGAAGGCGAGGTCAAAAAAGAGGATCTGCCTTATGCTTTTAATCGGCAATCCTTGCTGGCAAAATCGGCGATCGTGGCGGCAGGTCCTATATTCAACCTGGTGCTTGCCATTGCCCTGTTCTGGAGCGTGCTGGTCATAGGCGAGATGGGCATCAAGCCGATACTCGGTCCGGTCGAGCAGGGCACTTTAGCGGCGGAGGCCGGTTTTGCCGAAGGTGATGAGATCATCGCCGTCAATGATAAATCGACGCCAACCTGGGCTGAAGCTATGGGTGTCTTAATCGCTTCCGCGCTCGATAGCGAGCAGCAAATAAAAGTCAAAGTCAGAAATTTTGCGGATCAGCAAAGTACCAAAGTCCTGCACATTTCCGAACCGGACAGCCATGACCCCGAGGTTTTGTATAAACGGTTGGGTTTTAAACCCTGGACACCGGACCTGAAGCCGGTCATAGGGCAAGTGCTTACCGACGGCGCGGCCGCGGAAGCCGGTTTGCAGTCGGGGGATCTGATCATCAGCGCCGACGGTAATGAAATCAATAACTGGGTACAGTGGGTGGACTATGTGAAAGAGCATCCCGGCATCGAGATCAAGCTGATTATCGAACGAGATGACAGACGTTTGCCGATTGCGCTGACGCCTAAGCGCGTCATATCCGAACAAAAGCCCGAGGGAAAAATCGGGGCATCCGTTCATGTGCCGGAAGATTTGATGGAATCCATGCGTGTCGAGTATGCCTTAGGGCCGCTGGAGGCGGTGCCCGCCGCTCTGGAAAAGACTTATGGTTATTCCGTATCAACCCTGAAAATGATGGGCAAAATGCTGATCGGCCAAGCTTCCGTGGAAAATTTAAGCGGTCCAATCAGCATCGCCCAGTTTGCAGGGCAGTCAGCCACAATGGGCTTGACCCATTTCCTGAAATTTCTTGCCCTGGTCAGCGTCAGTCTGGGCGTGCTCAATTTATTGCCTATACCAGTGCTGGATGGCGGGCATTTGGTGTTTTTCGCCATTGAAGCGGTTAAGGGCAGTCCCGTTTCAGAAAAAATGCAACTTTTCTTCCAGCAGATCGGTATCGCCTTGCTGGTGTTTTTGATGGCATTGGCCATGGTGCTGGATATTGAGCGATTATTTCAGGGTTAGGTCTGCTGTTTAATCACTGATGTTATGCATTCAGTTTACCTGTCCGGCCAAGTCACGTAGGGCACGCATCGTGTACCTCCTTAATATAAATGTTTCGGATGAGTTCCGGGTGAGTCACAATAAAGGTACGCAATGCGTACCCTACAATGCAAAGGAAAAACGAGAAAACCATGAAAAAAGTTATTAGAATTGCCGCGCTATCCCTGTTCGGCCTGGCCTTGTCCGCCGCTCATGCGGATGAAGACGCTATCCGGCAGGCGTTCTCCAAATCCATGCCGGAAGTAAAAATCGACTCCATCAAACCTTCCGAAATCAACGGGCTTTATGAGGTCGCCATCGGCGCGAATATCTATTATGTATCCGATGACGGTAAATATTTGCTGCAGGGCCATTTAATCGATGTGGCGGCGCGTACCGATTTAACGGAGGAAAAATTAAACGGCACACGCAAACTGGCTCTCGAAAAAGTCGGCCAGGATAAAATGATCGTGTTTAAGCCGAAGGTAAGCAAATATAAGGTTTCCGTGTTTACCGATATCGATTGCGGCTATTGCCGCAAACTGCATTCGGAACTCGATCAATACATGGCCGAAGGCATTACCATCCAGTATTTGTTCTTCCCGAGAGCCGGAAAAGGTTCCGATTCCTACAACAAGGCGGTTTCCGTCTGGTGCGCCGACGACCGCAATGCGGCCTTAACAGCGGCTAAAAAAGGCGAAAGCCCGAAAGCCAAAACCTGTGACAATCCGGTTGACGAGCACATGCAACTCGGCGCGGAATTTGAAGCAAGAGGCACACCGATGATCGTGACTGAAAACGGCGCGATTTATCCGGGCTATCTGCCGGCCAAACAGTTGGTTGAAGTTCTGGAAAACGAAAAAGCCGCGAAATAAACCCTGTGAGGGCGACCGGTTGGTCGCCCTTCTTGAAAAATGCTGAACTTATAAATGCCGGGTTTATCGTCCTGGTGCTCGGTCAATTTAATTATGGCGGGTAAATTGTAGGTGCGAATTCATTCGCACTATGAATACTCTGCAAAATTTACTCGTCAGAGCAAGACTGACTAAGTCTGGAGCGTTTGCTTGTCGGCCGGAAACATTGCCTACAGGCTCCATCGCCATGAAAACAATCCATATTCACTGGCTGGCAAGGCGCCAGAGGTTTTCATAAATCCTACTGTCTTTTTCAGGCAGGCCTGTCAATAACAATACTCAATTTTCACAACAGCCGTTGCCTTCAAGTAACGGCTGATTGCTAGCTTACTCTTCTAAACCATCCCCTTAAGCCGGTAGAGCAAATCTAAAGCCTCACGGGGGCTGACCTCATCCGGATTCATTTCCTCCAATAAACACACGGCAGGATGACATTCCTTGGCTAAGAATAAATCCAGTTGATTAGTCCCGGCTTCCGCCTGCTGCTCGATATAAGCATTGTTTTCCAGATGCTCTAATTTGGCTTTGGCCTTGTCGATCACGGAGCGCGGTACGCCGGCCAGCGAGGCCACTTGCAGTCCGTAACTCTGATTGGCCGGCCCTTCCTTGACGGCGTGCAGGAAAATAATCCGGTCTCCATGCTCCATGGCATCCAGATGCACGTTATGAATGGAGGCCTGCTCATCGGCCAGGGTCGTTAGCTCGAAATAATGCGTGGCGAACAAGGTAAACGCCTGGGTCTCCTTGGCCAGATAATCGGCGCAGGCCCAGGCCAGCGACAGGCCGTCGAAGGTGCTCGTGCCCCGGCCGATCTCATCCATTAAAATCAGGCTTTGCGAAGTCGCGTTGTGCAAAATATTAGCGGTTTCGGACATTTCCACCATAAACGTCGACCGTCCGCTGGCCAGGTCGTCGGATGCGCCTATGCGCGTGAAAATCTTGTCCACGGGGCCGCAGGTCAGCGCTTTGGCCGGCACATAACAGCCGATATGCGCGATCAGCACAATCAACGCCGCCTGGCGCATGTACGTGGATTTGCCGCCCATATTCGGGCCGGTGATGATCAGCATGCGGCGCTGGCTGGAAAAGGACAGGTCATTGGGCACGAACGGAATATCGGACACCTGCTCAACCACCAGATGCCGGCCCGCCTCGATCTCGATGCCGGGCTCGTCAACCAGCGTCGGAGCCGACAGATTCAGCGTATCGGCGCGTTCGGCGAAATTGACCAGGACATCGAGCTCAGCCAGCGCGGCGGCGCATTCCTGCAGCGGGATCAGGGACGCGGCGATGATCGTCAGCAGTTCCTCATACAGGGATTTTTCGAACGCCAGCGATTTCTCGCGCGCGCTGAGGACTTTATCCTCAAACGATTTCAGCTCTTCGGTAATATAACGCTCGACGCCTTTCAGGGTCTGTTTGCGGATGTAATGGCCGGGCACTTTCTCCGCTTGCAGGCGCGATATCTCGATATAGTAGCCCTGCACACGGTTGTAATTGACCTTGAGATTAGTAATGCCGGTCACGGCTTTTTCCCGGTTTTCCATGTCGATCAGAAACTGGTCGGCATTCTGGCTCAGGTTGCGCAACTCATCGAGCGTCTGACTGTAGCCCGGCGCAATGACACCGCCGTCGCGGATCAGCACGGGCGGATTATCGATGATGGCTTTCTCAAGCAATGCCAGCATCACCGGCTGCTCGCCGATTCTGGTGCTTAACTGCGCCAGCTGCGCATTTTCACTGGCTCCGAGCACCTGCTGCAAGGCCGGCAGAACCGCCAGCGTATTGCGCAGCACCAGCAAGTCCCGAGGCCGCGCCGATTTTAACGCAATACGCGAGCTGATCCGTTCAATATCGCCGACCTGCCGCAGTTGGGTCTGCACCTCGCGGTACAGATGGCCGTTCAGTAAGGTATCGACACAGGCATAGCGATCGTTCAGCACGGCACGATCCCGCAACGGCCGGTTGATCCAGCGCCGCAGGCAGCGGCTGCCCATGGCCGTGGCGGTTTTGTCCAGCACGCCGAACAAGGTGTATTGCAGTTGCCCGGACGGATGCGTGTCCAGCTCAAGATTACGGCGGCTGGCCGCATCGAGCACGATGCTGTCGTCGCTGTTTTCAATGCGTATGCCCTGAATGTGCGGCAGTGCGCTTTGCTGCGTATCTTTCACGTATTGCAGCAGGGCGCCGGCGGCGGCGACGGCGGCCGGCATGTGCTCGCAGCCGAAGCCCTTCAGGTCATGCGTATTGAATTGCTTTAACACCAGTTGCCTGGCGCTTTCGGTCTCGAAATGCCAGGGCGGACGGCGGCACAGGCCGCTGCGTTGCTTGATGGCGGCCGGCATCGCCCAGTCTTCGCTGAACAGCAGTTCGGCGGGGTTGAGGCGGCCGATTTCGCTGAGCAACTGGTCTTCGGATTCGACCTGTTGCAGGATAAAACGGCCGCTGGTCAAGTCTAAGGTTGCGATGCCGTGCTGCTGGTTCAGGACGCAGACAGCGATCAGCAGATTATCCTTCCGGTCTTCAAGCAGGGCCTCGTCCGTGACCGTGCCAGGTGTTACGATGCGCACCACCTTGCGTTCGACAGGGCCTTTTGAAGTCGCCGGATCGCCGATTTGCTCGCAAATCGCGACGGACTCGCCCTGTCTTAACAGTCTGGCAATATAACCTTCGGCCGCATGATAAGGAATGCCGGCCATGGCAATCGGCATGCCGGCCGAGTGGCCGCGGCTGGTCAAGGTAATATCCAGCAGTTGCGCCGCTTTCTTGGCATCGTCAAAGAACAGTTCGTAAAAATCCCCCATGCGGTAAAAGACCAGTGTATCGGGGTGGTTGGACTTGATGCGCAAATATTGCCGCATCATCGGTGTGTGTGGGGTAGTGGAATTTTGTTTTATACTCATACGCCTATTTTATCCGAAGTCGCGGGAGTCACCATCATGGATAATGAAATATTTGAACGAGCCGAGCAGTTGGGAGGCTTGCTAAAAGCCAGAGGCAAGAAAATAGCTACAGCTGAATCGTGTACCGGCGGCTGGATCGCGCAAGCGATTACCGAAGTTCCGGGCAGCTCGGCATGGTTTGATCGGGGCTTTGTGACTTACAGCAATGCCGCCAAAGTACAAATGTTGGGCGTCAAGCAAGACACGCTGGAACAATACGGCGCCGTCAGCGCCGAGACGGCAATGGAAATGGCGGCTGGAGCCCTGGAAAACAGCGATGCGGATTGCGCCTGCGCCGTTACCGGCATAGCCGGGCCCGATGGCGGTACGCCGGAAAAGCCGGTCGGTACGGTTTTTATCGCCTGGCAATGCAAAAACGGCGGCTCCGAAGTCATAAGAAAACAATTTGCCGGAAACCGGCGGCAAATCAGGAAACAAACCGTAAAAACGGCCCTGGAAGGGGTTGTATTATAGCGGCCGGGTTTGCAGGTTGGGGGGGCGCGGCTAATCCGACAATCAGTCGATAACGCGGCTCACCTGATAGCGCATAAAGTGCGCGGTCGATTCAATGAATTTATCCAGACGAAAAGTTCCGCTTATCAAACCTTTATCGATAAAAAACTCGGTTCCAGTCGCATGGTTATCCGGGGTCAGAATCACTTCGGTTGTTCCGGCCGGATACTTAATGATGAATCCTTCTTTTTCATTGCGCTCTATCGGATAAACATCGCCGTCCAGAATCTCCAGCAGTATGTTTTTCATGTTGACCACGGGCTCGATACGCAGATGCCGGATAATGGCCAGTAACGGCCTTTTATTCTCGCGTATGAAAACCAGCGGTTCCCCGATGGCGCAATCCTGGCTGATTTTTGCCATGTAAAAATAAGGGCTATGGGTTTTAAAGGCTCGGGTATTGATGATAAATGCCGGTTTTTCATCCTTCAAAAGCTTGGCTGTAAGCAAACTGAAGGTGTTTTTTTCATGTTCCATGGGCTCTAGTTCCAGTTTTGCAGGCTGTGCTTGCTCTTCCATGACCCCGCTCAGCTCAAGGATGCGATATTTGTTGATCAGCATTGTCAGGAATTGAGTCGTCTTAGCGGTTCCTATCGCTATGTTGCATTCGACAGGATTCAATGGATCGGTCGATTCCCTGATTGTTTCAAAAGCGTTCAGCCGGTTCAATGTCGACAGGAAGGTTCTGTAATGCTGCCGAGGCGCGGTATTTGCCTGAAAGTAAACCGTCAGTTTCGAGGTATTGATATACAGCGTTCCTTCTTCCGCTCTATCAGGATCGGCATACCTCGGAGCTGTCAGCGACTCAGGATGCCAGCAGAAAAATGATGATTCCGACGGGCTCGGGTCCAGTTCCAGCAAATGGCAGAGCCTGCCCGTCGCGGAAAAAATATCATCGATTTCCAATGCGGAATATCGATAGGCGTTACAAATGGAAAACAACAGCGTTTGCTTCAGAACCGCTTCAATAGTAGGGTGCCGAGCCAGACCGGGAACAACGTCTTGGATAGCGTGGTTTAGAACATCAAGCGACTGGGCATGCAAATAAAGCTCGCTGATTCTTGCCCAGAGCGTAGAGTCAGGGGCCTGATAAAAAACAGCGCCGCGCCTTGTCAATAAACTGGCCAATTGCATCGCTTTATAAACGATCGAGGCTTGCTGTGATTTAGTCAGCGCCTTGTCATTGCTGATAGTGCAATAAGCGAAGAAAAGAGTTCTGGTAAGTTGGATGGCGAAGCTAATTAACTTCTTTGTTTTATCGGCAGAATAGGGGCGAGGTTGGTTATTGGTCGCCATCTGTTCAAGACTGCTGGACGTCATCAAAATAGCTGGCGCCAATTGATCTAAAACAGAGCAGAGTGCAGGCGCTTCAATAGCTGTGGTGCTGAGGTGTTTAATAACTGAATATAGCTGATTGATTCTATCGTTAACCGATAAATTCTCCAATGAGACGAGCCAGTCTTTTACGGATTCGGAATCCGGCTTAAAGGGAAAAGCGTAGGAATCAGCCATAAGTGTACACAGAGATTATTGTTGGGTTTGAGGTTATAATTTTATACCCATCCGAAGAAAATTGTATTTATAAACTGATATTTCGCAGACAATTGACTCAGGCACCTAAAAATTCGGCTAAAAATAACCTCTCCAAATCCCTTCAGGTTAAGGCCGTCCCCGTGGGAGCGAAGCCTCATCGCGACTGGCCGGACGACTTTAAATCGCGCTGTAGGCATCGCTCCCATCATAGTCAAATAATGCTTCAATCGGTTGTCGGGCACGAGAAACCGCTGTGTACAGCCGTTGATCCTGGGGCTCCAGATAGCGTTGGCCTTTTTGTTTTTTAACCGGTGTCAGGTCAGTCAGATTCTGGGCTTGCCTGACGGCTTCGGCATCGGGCCGCTGATAAGCTTTATCGCCGTACAGTTCTTGGTCATGCAAGTACGGACGAATCTGATCCAGCACCTTGCCATCATGAACGCTGGCGCCTGTCACCCAATATATTCAGGTGCGGGCAAGCTACCCGGTTGACGGCTGCCGATCACATGCATACGCACGCTATAATAGTACAGCTTCTTGGTGGCACAATAGCCTGAGTCCGCTAGCTCTTTCGCAACACAGGCTTTAAAACGATGCCCCTGCTTGGCCAAGGTCACGGGAAAGGAATCGATCAGCCGGGCTTGGTGACGGCTTGCAGGCACGAGTTCTTATTGAATGGTTTTCCAGCAAAGGCGTAAACACCTCGGCTACCCGATTCAAGCGCTGAACATAGGCCACATAACTCGGAAGTCGCGGAAATTAAGGGGGCAAATGCCGATCCGCAGAGCCATAAATATTCTTGTTCGCTCTATGCTTGTCCAGCACGCCGAACAGGTAAAGAGTGATGACTTTTTCATCGCTAAAGCTTAAATCCGCGTAATGGCTCATTCTTTGGCTGTAAATCCACAGCTTGTCCTGATAATGCTTGCAAACATAGAGATAAATCGTTATTAATCGGTCTTGCCAGTTCATGCGTTACTTTAGATGGATTGAGGGTGAGTGGTGTTTTCCTCAATAGTTTAACGTTATCGCTGAACTGGCTCTATTCAGCACTTAATTCGCATAAGAAGTTAGTTTGTAGTATGTTTTTATCTAAATGATAACTGCTCTAGGCATAAGGCCTGATATAAATTATAAAGTATAGTATTAGCACAATTAAACAGTAGTTTTGTAGTCTACTCATTGACGTCTTTTATATAAGGAATCCAGATTTATTGTATGTCTAATTGCTGTGTACTATATTTAAAACGCTTTTCATAAATTCACTTATGCAGTTCGATGCAAAAAAAAGAAAGGATCTATAATTTAAAACAAATTTATGCTGATGAGACTATGCTACAAAGATATATTCGCCTAACAGTAGGGGAAGGGGCTGGTTTTTTTAGTTTGTTGTGGCATGAATTACTTTTAAGCTTTTGTTTTTATATACCCGGTTTGGCTGGGTTAGCAATTCGTAATTTTTTTTACTCACTTTGTTTTCCCTATTTCAGTCGAAAGGCTTATATAGGAAGGCAGGTGGTTTTACGATGTCCTAGACAGATTCAACTTGAACCTAAAGTAATTATCGATGATGATGTTCAGTTAATAGCAAGCTCAAGAGTACGTTTTGCAATTAAAATTGGCGAAGGTAGTTTTCTAAGAAGTCATGTCATGTTAAATGCAGGATCTCCTGATGGATATATTAATATTGGTAAGAACAGTAGTATTGGACAAGCCACTATTATTTATGGCAATGGAGGTGTTGTAATTGGCCATGATGTATTAATTGCTGGACAATGTTTTATTGTAGCTTCATCTCATGTTTATTCGGCAAAAGATAAACCCGTTAATGAACAAGGGTATTCAGCAAAAGGGATTGAAATTGGCAATAACGTGTGGATTGGAGCCGGTGTAAAAATACTTGATGGTGTTAGGATCGGCGATGGTGCGATTATAGGCGCCAACAGTGTGGTCAATAAGTCTGTAGCGCCATATACAACAGTTGCGGGTGTTCCGGCACGTATAATCAGAAGAGAAGCGAAATAGTGAAGATATTACAACGGGTGGTTATAGTAGCTATTTTATGTTATATGGGGCGGTTGTTATATTATCAATGGACACAGATCGAAGAAATTGATTTTAGTTTTTCCCCATGGATGATGCTCTTATCTCATATTTCTCTAACACTGCTTTTTATTATAGATGCGCTAGGCTGGCATCTAATACTAAGATCACTAAATCATAAGCCTCTTACTTTGGATAGTATTCGAATCTGGATGTTATCATCGCTTGCGAGATATGTTCCAGGAGGAGTTTGGTCTTATGCTTCTCGTGCTGAAATGGCACGTCGAATTGATATTGGTTTTGCTGTATCAGGAGTTAGTTTATATTTGGAAACTCTTATGCTTGCAATGTCATCATTAGTAATAGGTATACCTTCCTGGATATTTATTGATGATCAAAATATACAACTTTGGCATATTGCATTGTTTTGTCTTTTACTAGGGTTAGGAATGCACCCTAATGTCCTCAAGTTACTGCGCTATCTTCCTGGAAAAATTGGCATAGCTTTTTCCAAAGTTGAACTTCCTTCTATATGGTACATTTTTAGTATATTTTTATTTTATATTGTTTTTTGGTGTTTATTTGGAATTTGTTTTGTTTTTTTTGTATCGTTACTTTGCCCTGTCTCAAAAGATTTATGGCTCCCTATTGCTTCCAGTATATCACTTAGCTTTTTTGTCGGTTTTGTTATTATTTTTATTCCAGGTGGGGTAGGAATTAGAGAGTCTGTTTTATATTTTATATTGGTTCCATATATTCAAGAAATATCTGCTTTGTTAATTGCTATTAGTAGTCGCATTTGGATAATGACAGGTGAATTTGGAGCAGTTTGTCTTATAGAATTTACTTATCGATTATCAAGGAAATTAAAATTAACTTGGAGTAGAAAATAGTTTGATATGCTAAGCATTTTCATTAGATATTTCGATAAATGAAGGACGGACACCTGTTTTCATGCAGTTGTAACATGCAATTTCAGACTGTTCAAGCGGTGTTTTCTTTCGGGATTGCCATATTATACGGCGTGATTGTTGAAATTTTTCATTATTCCATATTTGGTGGAAACTATGATCAACGAAGCTACTAAAATCATCTTTTTTAAAAAAAGTGTAACAACAGGACGCTACGCCTCCGTCTGCTCTAACATTTAAGTGTGACCATGGTCTGTCACAATTAAATAAACGTTCAGGATTGCCTAAATCTGTCCGATATTCAGGGTTTTCAGGCAACCAATCTTTATTTTCTACATAAGCAGGCAAAGGTGTAAATTTGTTGATTCCTATTTCATATGCCATTTTTTCAGTTGTTTTTATTTCGTGTTCATTATGACGAAAAACAATATATTGCCATTCAATAAAAGGGGTGTTAGTTGCTTGGTGTTTACATTGACTGAGAAGGTCATTTACATTTGCTAATACTTTATTGAAATCGCCACCACGGCGATACTGCTTGTAAGTATTTTCACTTCCTCCATCGATTGCTAACATAATGTAATCAATTCCTGCTTCTAATAAACTTTTATTATATTCATGGGTCATTGCTGTAGCATTTGTGGAAAGCATGACATAAATATTTTTTTGTTTTGCATATTTGATGATTTTAATTAAATCTTTGTTAAGAAGGGGTTCGCCCCATGTATATACTTGTAGAAAATAAAGATAAGGTCCAACTTCATCAAGAATTTTTTTTGCTTCTTCAAATTTCATATGGCGAACTTCACGGTTGCCAGATATTCCTTTTCCTGTTAGACAAAAAGGACATTTAAGATTGCATACATTTGTCACTTCTAGAACGAAAAGATAAGGGTGGCATGTGACAATAGAATGTCCTTGATGCATACTCCAGTGCACATGGAGAAAATTAAAAAACTTTTTGAATGAGTTGTTAAATAAAAAAGCTTGGATATGGGAAAAACTGAGGCGGCTGGCAAAAAAATGTCTAGAAACCCAGTTTAAAATTCTGAAAATTTGTCTGCGAATAATTATATTCATAATATATTTAGTGCTTTCTGAGTATAAATATGTATGTCGGCAATATTTTATATAATGTTTTCCAGATAAACATAGGGATGATACTTAATATCCCATTTTTGGGAAGCAAATCTCTTGCATGAAATGAATCGGGATCAGCTATTATTTTTAAAGTAAAGTCATCTATAGAAAATCCAGATATTAGTTTTTTAATACCGTTAAGAGTTCGAAGATTTTCGTAATAATAGTCGCCTTTATTGAATATGCGCATATAAAGATGAGCTATCTTTTTCGGAAGCCAAGATAAGAAAGGTAAATGATAGTGTGGTTCAATTATAGTGAGTCTGGAAGCTGCACCCAGATAACAGACGCCATTTTTTTTTAGGACACGATGAATATCACGGAACATTTTTGCGGGGTCAGGAACATGTTCGTACACATGATTGCAAATCACTAAATCTACTGAGTCATCTGGAAAAGGTATATTTAAGGAGTCTCCGGCTATATAAGTTATATTTTTTTTGGTTTTGGCTTTTTCAGCTAATTTTAAAGCATTCATATCTATATCCAAACCAATAACGTTGTCAAAATAAGGAGCAATTGCCGTCGTAAAAAAACCTCCTGAACAACCGATATCAAGTGCAAGGGATTTTACAGAGCCATTAATTACTCCGGCCAAATTTAAAATAGACAGCATTTTCATGATTTTAGGACGTTTATAGTCATAGTCCAACAGAATTGGAGATTGCAGGGAAAGATTGTGCTGATATTCTGATTTTTTCATGACTATAACGGTTGGTTTATTTCCCAGCGACAGAATGTGTAAATAGTCCACAATTTAAAACTGTGATCTTTACGGCCGGTCTGATGTTCTTTCCATAGTTGAAGAATCTCATTCCGGTTTAGCATCAAATGAGAGTGATCAAAAACAGTACTTTGAAATGGATGTTTTAAAATACTTTTGAACCAATCACCTATCGGGACAGAAAAGCCATGCTTTTGGCCAGTGAGAACTCTTCTAGGCAATTTATCTGTATAGCACTTTCTCAAAAGGAATTTCTGTATATTTCCTCTCAGTTTATACTCTATCGGTAAGCGACAAATAAAATCTATAACCCTGTGGTCAAGAAAAGGACTGCGTACTTCAAGTCCATGACGCATGCTCATTCTGTCAATTTTAGTGAGGATATCCTCAGGTAAATAGGTAAGTTGATCAGTTGACATCATCGCAGTAATAGGATCAACTTTGTTCAGATTATATTTTTCAATATAGTTAAATCTATAAGTTTCTACAAGTGAATAATCAAATAAACGCTGTCTCTCCGTTAATGTAAAGGTTTGTGCTAGGGGATCCTCTGGCGATTCCTCAATTTTACGTATAAAAGCATGTAATAATTTTAATTTTTTTATTGTGCTCTTGCCATAATAAGATGTTGATTCTGGAAGGTTATTGATAAAGTATCCAAGTAGTTTTATTTTTAACCATTTTGGCAGTGGAGATAAGTATTCAGAAAGGTTACGAGCTCGGTATCTACTATAGCCAGCGAATAGTTCATCTACTCCATCGCCAGATAACGCTACCGTAATTTTATTTGTGGCATATTGGCATAATAGCCAGGTGGGCAAAGCTGATGGATCGGCAAAAGGTTCGTCAAATGAGTCTAGGCAAGATTCTAATTCATCTAATATTGATGTTTCAATATATTTGGAATGATGCAAAGTATTAAAATGTTTGGCAACAGAAGCAGCATTTTTAGTTTCATCGAAAGTTTTTTGCTTAAATCCAATAGTATATGTTGATAAGGGATAGCCGAGTTCTTTTATATGATGCACAACTATTGAAGAATCAATCCCTCCACTAAGAAAAGCGCCTAATGGTACATCACTGCGTAATCTAATGCGAATTGCTTCATGGATTAAACTATATAGTGTTTGAATGAAAATTAATTAATCTCATATTCATCAATAGGTTATAATGATTTTCCAACACGAAGATGTGTTGCCCTGACCCCGGTTTTGTCTTATTTCCAGCGAAAATCGGCCCGTAACCGCCTAAAAGCCAAAATCTTCATCCCTCGAATTCGCATGCGCACCGTCATTCAGCCTCAACTCAAATTCGGTGAAACCGATATTGCCGCCATTGTCATTGATCCTAAATCACGTGATGACATTCCCCAACTACTGCGTGGACTGCAATACATTTATACCGAGGTCAGCTTGCGTCAGCGGATATTTGCCATTCTGGAAGAGGTCATGCCCGAACGGGCAGGCGGAAAAGGCAAAGCCAGCAATAAAACCGGGCGACCCGGTATGGAGCAGTGGAAGATACTGGTGTTGGGCGTACTGCGGTTAGGGCTTGATGTGGATTACGACCGGATTCAAGAGTTGGCCAACCAACACAAGACGATCCGGCAGATGCTGGGGCATAGCGACTGGCTGGACGAACACCGTTATGAATTGCCAACCATCCGGGACAACGTCAGTTTGTTCACGCCCGAGATTCTGGATCGCATCAACCAGGAAGTGGTGCATGCGGGACACCAGGCGTTAAAAAAAACGCCGAAGAAAGCCTGAAGACCCGCGCTGATTCCTTTGTGGTCAAAACCCACGTGCATTTTCCCACCGACACCAACTTGCTGTGGGATGCCATCCGCAAAACGGTGCACACCTGCGCCGCACTCTGCGACGCCCTGAATTTGACCGAATGGCGCCAAAGCGCCTATCACTTGCGTTGTTTCAAGAAAAGTTACCGGCTGATTCAAAAGCTCAAGCATTCCACCTCGCAAGATGAAGCCAAACGTCAGGCCAAGCAAGAGCAAATCGAAGCCGCTTATCAGACCTACCTCGACCAAGCCCAAGTCTATGTGCAACGGGCATACGCCACTCGGCAGCGCCTGAACCAAGCGCATGGCATATCGGCAGCGATGTTGGCAGATCTCGATGCCTACCTGGCGCATGCCGAGCGGCAGATCGACCAGATTCGTCGTCGGGTCCTGCAAGGTGAAACCATTCCGCATGCCGAGAAAGTCTTTTCCATTTTTCAACCCCATACCGAATGGATCAGTAAAGGCAAGGCCGGCGTACCGGTCGAGTTGGGATTGAGGGTGGCTATCGTCGAAGATCAACACCGTTTTATCCTGCACCATCAGGTCATGGCAAAAACCACGGACGATCAAATCGCCGTGACCTTGGTCGAACAAACCCAAACCCGCTTTCCCGCGGCAAAAGCCATGAGCTTTGATAAGGGCTTTCACAGCCCAAGGAATCAAGCAGAGCTCAAACAACGCCTGGATAACGTGATATTGCCGAAAAAAGGCCGGCTATCGGAAGCCGACAAAGCCCGCGAATCCGCCCCGGAGTTTGTCCGCCTGCGCCGCCAACATTCAGCGGTTGAATCGGCGATCAATGCGCTGGGCGTTCATGGGTTGAACAAATGCCCCGATCATGGCATGGATGGTTTCAAGCGCTACGTGGCCCTCGCCATCGTGGCACGCAATATTCAGCGTTTGGGCGCCATGCTCCGCGAGCAAGAACAACAAGAAGCCGCTCGACGACGAGGCCCTTACAAAAAAGCGGCCTAAAGGCACGACTGATGACGGAAAAAAGGACGAAACACGGGAGAGGTGCCGCCAAAATTCGCCCGGAATGGCGGTTGAGCACTTCCAAAAGAGGAAATTGGCTGGCCTGCGCCGAAAAACGGCTGGAGTTATGCCCAGTGAGTCGGCAGAATCATGAAAAAAGTGAGTTTTCTTTCAGGCACTATATAATTCTTTTGAAAGATATTCTTCATCATAGTTAGTTGCTATGGGAAGTGGAGGTATCCAATACCGTCTAATGGAAATTTTATTATTTTGAAAAAATAAACTATGGGCGGGAGGGAGTTTTTTTACTTCTGAATAAATAGTGCGGTCTTCGCCGATAAATTGATGTGCGAAAAAATCGTTAACAGCGAGCATATCAATTCCATTTGATATGAACTTAAATCCTGAAAGCGCTTTTAACTCAGAAGCAAAAACAAGGCCTTCTTTTTGTTGCGAATAATAAAGGGGTTTTTTTCCGATCCTATCGCGAGCGATAAATAAAGATTGATCTTTCTCATCCCACACTGCAAAAGCAAACATTCCATTAAGTTGATCTAAGCAATGTGGGCCGTATGCAATATATAGATTAAGTAAAACCTCGGTATCTCCATGACTACGAAATTCATATCCTTTATGCCCAAGTTCTGACCGTAGCTCCAGGTAATTGTATATTTCGCCATTAAAAACAATATGATAACGTCCACAGTTGGATGTCCATGGTTGTGAACTACCTTCAAGGTCAATAATGCTTAGGCGTCGATGGCTCAAGCAGGCTTGTCGTAAATTAATGATGCCTGAGCCATTGGGCCCTCTGTGTTGTAATAGATTGCAGCCATGCCTAACTGCTGCCTGATCGGGAATTAGTCCGAGTGGTGCAATGTGACCAATTATTCCACACATTAAATCTTCTCAAAAATTAAGTTATTATAAATTTGCTTGTAATGTATAGCTGTTCTCTCCCATGTCAGACCTTGCTCTATAATTGCTGAGCGCGCTGCTTCGCCCATTTTTCTTTGCATGGAAGGATTATTAATTAAATAATCAATATTTTCAGAAAGCTGTTTTCTGCTCCCGGCTTCAAAAAGAAGTCCAGTTTTGTTAGGGATTACGAGTTCGTTGACGCCTTCAATATTTGTAGCAATAACAGGCATATTGGCGGCCATAGCTTCAAGAATGACATTTGGACGCCCTTCGCTGTAACTGGCAAGTAAAAATACATCATGATTAGCAAGGAGTTGTGGAATTTCACTGGGCTTCACTCCACCCGTAAAGCTGATTTGGTTGATGTTTTCAAAAGATCGAGATAGAACCAACAGATTGTCCTTTTCAGGTCCATCACCAACAATAGTTAAGTAAACTTGTTTTGTAGCTGAACAGTTTTTCAGGGCATGCAGAATAGTATCTACCCCTTTTCGAGGTATGAGACTACCAATAGTGATAAATCTTAAAGTTTCAGATTTAGATTGTTTTGGAGTTCGAGTGATGTTAAGAAAGACCTCGTCTACACCATTTTCAATAAGACTTATTTTGTGAAAATAATTTGGATTTGACTTGCAAAGTTCAGAAACAATAGCATTGCTCACGCCAACTATCTTAGAGCAAAGTTGAATACATCTATTTAAAATAAAGCGATCAAGCTTATTTTTTTAGCTCTTGTGAAGTCTTCGCCTCGTAAAGTAGTGATAACAGGCTTATTTATTATAACTCCGGCTAATCCAGCAATGAGACCACAAATTGCCCAGTTGGCGTGGAATATGTCATTATGCTTACCATAACGTAAACAATAAAAAAACATACCACTTATGAAAAAAGGTAATAGCAAGTAAAGGTAAGGATTTCGCTTGATTGCAGCAGGTATTCCGCCAGGAGAATGGGCTAATATTTGAAGTTTTCGCGGCGCATATTTGAAAGGGATGATAGTAATGTTTCCATTACGGGTTATAGGACGCTTGATAGTGTCGCCCGGCGTGAGTACTGTTATCTTGTGGTGAATACTTAGTTTTTCTACAAGTCGTGCGATGAAAATACCGCTTGGAGAAGCCGAATCAAGAGGGTAGGATGAAGTAACAAAAAGTATGCGAGACATGCTTTATTTTTTTTCGCAAACTAGAAAATGGCCGAAAACACCGGCCTTATTCGCTTGTAGATGAATAAAAGGTAAGGAAATAATATTATTGATCAAACAGAATGGATATATAGATACCCCAATAACTACGCCAGACAATGTTGATATATCCCAAGTTTTTTTTGTCCATTCTAATAATGCAAGATTCATCATTTGTAATGCTATCACTAAAGTGTTTCCGTGCTGTCTTTCTATGATTATATTGAAGCCAGCTTTATTTAATTCGTTTCTTAAACCATACAGAGTGTATCGATGAAAATCATATGGTACATCATGGGCTGGATAAATGAACGGTGCTGAAATATAGAGATGCCCTCCATGTTTTAATGCTCGATAGGCTTCTTTCAGGGTTGCTTGATAGTCTGCAATGTGTTCTATAACCTCGAGTAATAAAACAGAATCAACACTAGACGAGGCTAATGGTAGATTGCATGCATCTGCAAAAATATCGGGTAATCGGTCATATCGACAATTGGTTCCTGGATAATCGATGCGAAAAACTTGCGCTGATGAACTGATTAATTTTGAATGGTTACTGTTACCGCTGCCGATATCGATTGTAATACCTCCAGTGATATTTTTGAGGAGTTTCCGTGAACTTAGGTGATAGCGATCAGACAACCATTGCGGATGTAGTAATGTGCCCTTTAGACAGCCAATTATAATTTTTATTGTCTCTTTTTTGAGTAGCATAGGGCGAATCCAAATTATTTAGCACGTCTAATCGAGATAAGTGTGTTTATCTGATGTGGTCCGTTGTGGTCCGGAAGTCATATCTGCAAGCAAAATTTTGTCACTCAAAACTCATTTATCGGTTAAGGTAATGCATAACTTGAAATTGTAATAATTTCTTAATGACATGGCTGTTGTATTTCTTTTGATTATTCTTTTGAATTAATTGATTCCATGCCTTTATAGTGCAATGATGATACTTGCTCGGAAATTAATCCCATCAAGAAAGTAATCAGTGAAAAATTGAAAAGCAAAGCGGTCATATTGGTAAAACGACCGCTAATAAAAAAAGTATAGCCATAATAGCCAAGCCCAGTAAAAAATAATGCAGCGCTAATTGGGAGAAAAAGTCGCATTGGCGAAAATAAAGCGCCAATTTTTAGAATAATAATAAAAAAACGAGTGCCGTCTTTAAGAAGCTTAATGTGGCTTTTACCCTCACGCTTTCCTGCGTGGATTGGTATATAAGCGACTGGGAAGCCGGATCGGAAGAAAGCCATGGTGCTGGTGGTTGGATATGAAAAACCATTGGGCAGGAGGTATAAAAATTTTCTAAATTTGTTGGCTTTAACAGCACGAAAACCGGAGGTCAAGTCTTCGATTTTGTGGCCAGTCATAACCGATGCTAGCCGGTTATAAAAAGCATTGGCAAAGCGTCTGAATAGGCTGGCATGAGTGCTGGCTTTTCTTGCTCCTACAACCATGTCGTAACCTTCATTTAACTTGTCAATTAATACGGGAATATCCTGTGGGTCATGCTGACCGTCAGCATCCATGAAAACAAGAATATCGCCGGTTGCGTTTCTAGCGCCGGTTTTAATGGCTGCGCCATTACCCTGACTGTAAGGGTGAGTGATCACTTTCGCGCCTAAATTTTTAGCGATTTCGGCGGTATTGTCTGTTGAGCCATCGTTGATTACCATAATCTCGACATTTAGATTAATAGATTTTAGTTTGGGTAATAAGTCGACCAGATTCTTAGCTTCATTTTTGGCAGGGAGAATAATATTAATGGAGCTATGGTTTTTCATAAGTGATTTTTATCTTTTATTTAGACGCTTTGAGTTTTTGACTTATCTAATTATTTTCTAGTTTATCTCATTGGTAACAGATGCCTTTTCTACTTCGGCTTTTCTATCCTCAAGCATTTTTATTGAAATATTGAGTTGCTTCATATCAAAACCTGAAAATCTGCCATGATGTGCGATGGCATCATTTATTACTTCTTCGGCTTGGCCAAATTGATTTAACAAGGTATGGAGATTTGCTTTCTCGGCATAATAATACATTTCATTTGGTGCTAATTGGATGGCCATTGAAATATCGGCTAATGCTTTTTCTAAGTCACCCAGATAGAAAAATATTTTTGCTCGTATGGTATAAATCAGAGACATTTCCGGGAAATCAGGATGGACCAGTACCGCATCGGTCCATTCTAAAATGTTAGTTGCACTGTTGATACAGTCGGGCCGTGCGTTGAGCAAACAGGTTGCTGCAATGCGTAATGATATTGCTGTGTGTAAAGGATTGGATTTATGAGTTAAGCGCCGAATAATTTCCTTATGTATTAGGGCTTTTATTGCCTGTACATAGTATGTGTTGAGGATCAATTTTTCATCGTAATGTTCCGGCAATGAAATTTGAGTTTCTTCGCTTAATACATTGGGGATAAGTACGAGTTGCTGTAAATTAAAAAACATCTCGATAAGCTCGGATACTTCATGTTCATCAAGTTGCGCCGCAATGCGGTGATGTTCGTAAACCTCGGTAATCGGCCCGTTGTGAACCTCGATATTCTTTGCATAAGTGCTGTGAGCGCGTACTGAAAGAGGGTGGTTGCGCACTTCAAAATGCACATAACTGTTAAATCCAGACCAAATGACGGAGCGGGTAAAGCTCGCAAAGGCAAGACTGATGATCATGATACCGTACAGTAGATTTAGTAATGCTTTTTTTTCCAGCTTTGCATAAAGTGGGTGGATCAGGGCTATCGTTCCTATAATAATGCCTATGCTCGGTACATAATTTCGATGTTCATAGATCATTTCCAGTGGAAAAATGGTTGATTCCATGCTCTGGGCGGTAAAAAACCACAATACAGCAAAACTGTAAAAAGGGGCTTTATTACGTATGCAGTTTACGATAGCTACGGTAAGTAGAATTACGATAAAAAGGATGGCGGGAAAGGTTGTCAATGGGTCGAACAGTGATCGGCTCACTGTAAAATCATCATGTGACAGACTTAATTGGGTATTGTCAGGATAGAACAACAAGCCCAGATAATAGAGTAAGGCTCGAGCTTGTGTCATAAGCCGCTCAACAAGCGTAAATTCACGATTAATATAGCCATTCATAAATATTTGCGGATGGCTTGTCATATAACCGATGGCGATTATTGCTGGGATAATAGCTGTGACACAATAAAAAAAATAAAGCTTGTTTCGGGCAGTGCTGGCGGGTACCTTACGTAATAAGGTGATTTCGGTAATGAGCATTAAATAAGGCAATAACAAGGCGTTTTCTTTGCTCAAGCCGCCCAATGAAATTCCAAACAAACAGCCGGCATACATTAACGTTATGCTGCCCGGTTTTTTTATTTGTATTCTCCCTTTTAAAAAGATTAAAAACCCCCCGAGCATAAAGAGGCAAGCCAAACTGGTCATTCGCTGCACGACATAAAGAACGGATGTTAAATGCAGAGGATGTACCGCCCAAATCAAAGCGCAAATATACGCCAGTTTTTGTGCTGGATATTGTGTTGAAGAAATAGAAAACAATATCCGGCTAATGAAGAAAACCAACAAGCTGTTGATGATGTGAAAAACTATATTGGTTAGTTTAAAGTGGACTGGGTCAAACTGCTGGCCAGCAAAGAGATAATTTAATGCGAAGCTTAGACTGGGGATGTGTCTGCCAAGAAAACCGCTGCGATTTGCGCTCCAGGCTGAGGATAATTCTGCAGCGGTTAGGTTATGAATTTGGATGCCAGCATTTTCGATAATATTAGGGTAGTCGTCGGCAAGAAAGGGGCCACTTTTGCCAGGGTAATAAATACAAAAAATTAGTAAAGTCAGCGCCAGCAGGCTTGTCCAGGTGGCAACTCGAGAAGACTTGAGCAAAGGGTGAAATGCAGATTTGATGGCTAATTGCATTGTATTTTGTATGTCTATAGTTATGGCAAAGAATGACGATATGACCGCCAATATTCAGTATATGAAAATATGATGTCTGGGAATCTTAAAACGAGGCTGTATAAATATATTATAGGCTACTCTGCTTATCCGTTTTTAGTTGTTAGAAAAATCTTGTTTCGGTGTTTATGTGATTTCCGAAATCCAGTGCCTATGGGTAAGCGAGGCTTAAGGGTTGGAGCTTAATTACTTGTTATAAGATCGGGGTAATTACCTGGTCATGGCTTCCATGCAAAAAAATAAGTGGGAGGAGATTGTCTCTCCTCCCGCTTTGATCACAAATTCGATACTAGTTAGGTTCTTGGCCAGTATTTAGGGGAGACACTACCAGTTACCGTCCATTTCATGCCGCCTACATTACATAGACCATTATAACGGATGGTTTGGTTAGCTGAGACTTGGGTTCCGATAGCAGTGTAAGTGATTAATACGTTGGCAGCTGATGCACTGGTCGCAGCAAAAGTTACGCTTCTTACATATTGCCCAGTGATCGATGCTGCTGGAGGTAGACCAACTATTGTGGATGTATTAGCCAGGCCGTTAACCAAGGTGGCTTCACTGCACAAAACCCCTGCTTGTGTCAGTGCAGGTGAAGCCAAGCTTGGACCTTCCTGTACTTTTGCTCTCACAGTGTAATCCTGATAGGCCGGAATCGCGATGGCCGCCAGGATGCCGATGATTGCGACCACGATCATTAATTCGATCAAAGTAAAACCTTGTTGAACTTTTTTCATTTGCATATTCATGTGAGTATTCTCATTGTTGTTAGTAAAAATGCAATATCAATATAGCACTGTTTGTGCCAATTACCAGGAAAGCGGCTAAAACAGGCGAGGTGTGGGCATGCTTGGGATAACGTGCGGGCTTTGATGAGTGGTATTTATTGGTTTTTTATGACAGTAATCGGGCGTAACTGACAATTTTTGTCAGTATGCGTCCGTGTTTTGCGCCTGCGCGATTAAACGCCCGAGCCGGCAATCTCCTGTCCGGGCTTCGAGGGCTTTAAGATTTGATTATAAAGAGGAAGGGGAACTGCATCAGCCTCTATCCGGCACCTCAAGCTTGTCCACAGGCTTGTGACTGACGGCGGTCGGAAATGTCACCTCGCCGTTCGGCAATTTGGCGCCTACGGGCCATAGATGGAAGATGATTCCGTCGGTTTTGGCAGCCGCATCGGCAATTTCCTTGGCTTTCTAGGGCGGCACATCGTGTACTTGCACGCGGCCGGAGGCGATTTCCACCTTGTGGTCGTGGAAATGCTTGTTCCATTGTTCCAACGTTACGCTGGTGCGCGCGAGCTTCTGGTCAATAAAGTATTCGATCTCAATGAGCTCGGCATTGGGATCGTCCGATAAAAAGATCATGCATTGCAGGATCTCGGGTTTGATCGGCTTGCAGTAATGGTGATAGGGGCCGTGCACGGAGCCATCTTCATGGCGATGCGGCGCGGTGACATGGATATTGTAGCCTTCGGCAGGGGTTTTGGGTTGTTCCTCGGCATTCAGATGGTTGGATGCGAAGAGGGTTGCTATCGATGTCATCATGAGAAAAAACCACGTTTTCATGGGTAATCTCCTTAACTGACTGATTTCAGTAAAATCTGATGGAAACAGGGCATAAAAATCCATACTCCGGGATTAATCGCTTGCATTCATTAATAAAAAATAGGACTGACGGGAACTATTTTCGTTCAAGGTTACGGCATCGGGACTGGCGCGCCGCGAAGGGCGGATAATAGACGGCGGGATTGAATAACCCGGCCTTTCAAAGTCCGCCGGATCACGCACAGTCCAATCCGATCTGTCGGAGACACTGCTTTGGATTTTTTTATCCTGATATTTGTCATATTTTAGTGCGGTTCACAGATATAACATAATCATTCTGGATGTATGACTTTATGGCTGAAGTGGAATAGACGATGAGAAATTACAGCATAGCGTTATTGAATCTTATGATGGGCTTCTGCCTTTTTTTATATGGATATGCAGCCGTTGCCGATACCGACGTGGAAAAAACCAGCGTATCCGTTAGCGCGGAACAGGATCAGACCGAAAACAAAACACTAGCCGGGCGAAAGAATCTCCCCGTTGCGAAAGACGCGCCCGCACTGGACGCGGACAATGCCGACCAGACAACTCAACTTCCAAAACCGCTCGATCTCTCCATTCCATTTGAAGTGGGTGAAAACGCCGGGCAGAAGAGCAAGTCAAATGCCGCCTCGCAGGATCTGTTTTCGACTAAAAAGCAACGAACGCTGGAATTAAGCGGTAGCGCGGTCATGACGCAAGAGGTGGAGGGAGAAAAACAGCCGTCGGTCGATGGTGCCGGCATTGTTTTGAATCTGAAAGCGCCATAGAGCCTGTCTTCAGGCAGGGATATAACGCCAGTGCTTGATGACTCTGTAAATCAACAAGAGAATAGGCGCTGTATTATGAAAAATTTGTATAATTTTCTACTGGTTATCGGGGGCGTAGTACTTCTTTACGCTATTTTGGTGCTTATGCCCATGCTCTTTACTTATATGTCTTCAGGGGATCTTAGGCCCTGAGCCAATCATTGACCTTCCGTGGGAGCGATGCCCACATCGCGATTTAAAATCAACCGGCCCGTCGCGATGTATACCCAAAGGGCATAAAGGCATCGCGCTCACCGCTGGACCTGCATTGACAACCCGGCCGGCATACCCATCTGTCTGTACATAACGTCAGTTAAAAAACAGAGATAAAAATTGTTCAACTTCGGTAATTAAATTCCATAGGTTGGGTTGCCGGAAAAACCAACCCAACCATCTCTAATTTTTGATGTTCAATTCGATATAGGGACAGCAGCGGTATTTCGGGTCATAGGACATCAGCAGGAAAGCCCGGTCTATAACCGAGTAATAGCGGAACGGATAGTCCGACAGGATCGGAAACGTGTAATCAAAGTTGAGGATAGGCTCGTCCGTATGGATGATCACCATATAGATATCGTACGGGCCGCCCTTGATGTTCTTGGCGATATCCTTGGCTTTGAGGCGTTGCGTGATCGAGTTTATCAGCTTGTCCTCGTCCCATTCGGCCCATTGCGTGAGGGCGCCGTTTTTGTGAGCCATGATGGCCTCAGGGTCGACCAGTTCCGTCACTTCAACGCCCAGTCTCCTGCCATCCAGCAGCAGGGCTTCGCAATCGGGCGGATCATTGCCGCGGCCGCGGGTGCTGGCCTGGTCAAAAAATGCGACATTGGTAATTTCCAGCGATTCCTTCAGCGAATGAACGATTCTTAATTCCTCGAGCTCCCGGTCTTCAGGGTAAGCAAAGAAATCGCTGTATCGGCGTGATTTTTTGATAACTTCCGGCATTAGGCCTGCTATTTCTTTTTCCTTGTTCATACCTGTTTCGACTTGTCAAGGTTTTTCTAAGTTTATGATTCTAACGCTATAAGTTTGTATTAATCAAAATAATCTTGAATTCTTTGATTAAAATCAGTTCTATAAAATGGCTTGATGGGGCTTTTAAAGGGGAATTTCATGGAAATTTTCGATACATTAAATGTTTATCTACACAGTCATCCGACGCTACTCGCGCAGATGGTATTCCTGTTTCGCATTAAAGCCTGGATTCTTTTCGGGCTTGCGCTTTATTTCGTAGTTCTGATGCATCGGACCGATAAGAAAGAAAAAGCCGAACTCGCCAAAAGAGACGATAATTTTCTTGCCTAGATGTCAAAAGAAGCGGCTATTGCAATACACCAACTGGGCAAAAGCTATGAGGAGTCGGGCAGGCGGCATCGGATTTTCAGCGGCCTGAACCTGCATGTAAACCGTGGCGAGTTTCTCGTGCTACTCGGCCGCAGCGGTTCCGGCAAATCGACATTGCTGAATCTGATCAGCGGCATCGACCTTCCGGACAGCGGCAGCGTCATCGTCAACGGCACCGAGATCACGGCGCTTTCCGAGCATAACCGCACGTTGTTCCGCCGCCATAACCTGGGCTTTATCTTCCAGTCCTACAATCTTATCCCTACCTTGTCCGTGGGCGAAAACCTGCTGTTGCCGCTGGAGCTGGTCAAGCCCCTGACACGAGCGGATCGCGATGCAGTCGCGGCATTACTGGACAAGCTCGGTCTCGCGGATCGTTACGATACCTATCCTGATCGCCTGTCGGGCGGCGAACAGCAACGCGTCGCCATCGCCCGGGCTTTGATTCATGAGCCTGATCTGATCCTTGCCGATGAGCCGACCGGCAATCTGGATCTGGAGACCGGCCGGCTGGTGCTGGAAATGCTCGATACGCTGGTCAAGAAAGCTGGCAAGACCTTAATCATGGCGACCCACAGCCGGGAGGTCATAGGCCAGGCCGACCGCATTGTTTCCATCCGCGACAGATCATTGGTTTCGGCTGATGCGTTCGGTTCTTAGCCGCGCCAGCCGCAATTTCCTGTGGCGGCATCCCTGGCAACTGGCCCTGGCGCTGCTGGGCATTGCCCTGGGCGTCGCGGTCGTGATCGCTATCGAGCTGGCCATGGAAAGCGCGCTGACAGCCTTCGATCAGACGCGCAAGGCCTTTTCGGGAACGGCAACGCACAGAATTCTTGCCGGCAACGGCGGGCTCGACGAAAAACTCTACACCCGGCTGCGCGTGGAGCAGGGCATACAGCAGTTATCGCCGATCGTGAGCGGTTACGTAGGCTTGCCCAATGACGACAGGTTCAGGCTGGTCGGCGTCGACCCGTTCGTGGAAAAATCCTTTCGATCGGCCTGGCAAGAAGAAAACAGCGACACGGATTATTTTGCGCGCCTGATCACCGAGCCCGGTACCGCGCTGATCAGCGAGCAAACAGCCGCGCGCCTGAATCTGAAAGTCGATGACGAAATCATGGTCACGACCGGTAACGGCGAACAGCGGTTAAAAATCATCGCCCTGCTATCGCCGTCCCATGCCATTTCGGAGCAGGCGTTATCGGGCTTGATCGTTACCGATATCGCCACGGCTCAGGAGACGCTAGGCCTGTTCGGCAGGCTCAGTTCCATCGACGCGCTAATCGATGACGAGGCGTCCGAAACGCTGGCTCAAATACGCCGGGTATTGCCGTCCGATGCCCTGCTGCTGTCGGCCGGCGAACAGTCGGAGGCCATGCGCGAGATGACGCGCGCGTTTTCGATCAATTTAAAAGCCCTGGGGCTGCTTTCGTTAATGGTTGGCCTGTTTCTGATCTACAACACGATGACGTTTTTGGTCGTGCAGCGCCGGCAACTGATCGGCAGCTTGCGTGCCATGGGCGTCACGCGCCGGCAGGTTTTTCAGTTGATTATCGGCGAGGCTTTCTGGCTGGCCGTGGCCGGCACGACCATTGGAGTCGTGCTCGGCATGGCGCTGGCTCAGGGCCTGCTGCATCTGATCTCGGGCACTATCGACGCGTTTTATTTCCGGATCGATGCGGCCGCATTGAGGGTGACGCCCGTACAACTCGGTAAGGGCATTTTGCTGGGCCTGGGCGCGACATTGCTGGCCGTGTTGCCGCCGGCCCTGGAGGCGACGCGTCTGCCGCCCATGACGGTGCTGGTCAGATCGCGGCTGGAATCGGGCGTGCGGCGCCTGGTCAGGATAACGGGGCTGGCGGGCGGGCTGTTGATACCGGCGGGACTGGCTCTGGCATTGTTATCCGGTAAAAGCGTCATGCCGGGGCTGCTCGGCATTTTCCTGTTGTTGTTCGGCTTCGCCTTGTTGACGCCGGTTTTCACGCTGCTGGCCATGACCCTGATCGAACGCGTGTTCGGGCGTTTTTTAGGGATTTTGGGGCGTCTGCCGGCGCGGATGGTGTCGGCCGAGATCAGCCGCACCGGTATCGCCATCGCGGCGCTGATGATGGCCGTCGCGGCGACCATCGGCATGGATCTGATGATCGGCAGTTTTCGCCAGACCGTGCAGGAATGGCTGCAAGGTACGTTGCGCGCCGACCTGTATGTGTCATTGCCGGGCGAGAAGAAATCGATTGCCGGAGCGGCCGGGGATCGGCAGCTAAAAGCGAGGCTGGCCGCTCATGCCGGCGTGCAAATGCTGAGCAGCGTGCTGACCACGCACATCATCGCCGATGAGGCGCTTACCAAAGTCTCGGTGTTTGATCTGAATGCGCGGGCCCGGCGCGGTTTTACTTTCAAGCAGGCGGCGCCCGGCGGGGTCTGGGACCGGTTCGAGCGCGAACAGACGGTCATCGTCACGGAGCCTTATGCGTATCATCATGACGTTAAAGTCGGCCAGACGATCATGATGCGCACGGAACAAGGCAAGCAGCCTTTTGAAGTGCTGGCGGTTTATGCCGATTACAGCGACCAGGGGCATCTGGCCATGAGCCGGCGGAATTATCAGCGCTACTGGCCCGACCTGGGCTATTCGGGCATCGGTATTTACGCCAAGCCTGGCGTGGACTTAAAGCAGCTGGAAGACCAGCTTGGACAGAGCCTGAAGGCGCCGCGGTCGATACGATCCAGTCAGGCGATTTATCAGGCTTCGATGGACCTGTTCGAGCAGACGTTCACGGTTACGGAAACCTTGCGCTGGCTGTCGGCGATTATCGCGTTTGTCGGCGTTTTCAGCGCCCTGATGGCCTTGCAGTTCGAGCGGACGCGACAGCTGGGCGTATTGCGGGCCATAGGCATCACGCCGATACAGTTGACGGCGCTGATTACCGGCGAGACCGGACTGATGGGACTGGCGGCAGGCCTGTTTGCCGTGCCGGTCGGCTATATCGTCGCGTATGTGCTGATTTTTGTCATCTACCTGCGTTCGTTCGGCTGGACCATGGCGTTTCATGTTAATGTAGCCATTATTTGTCAGGGGCTGGCGCTGGCGTTTGGCGCGGCTTTATTCGCCGGTGTCCTGCCTGCGTTGAAAATGGCGCGGACCCGACCTGTTGAAGCACTACGGAATGAATAATGGCGAAGTGGATTTTTGTTGCCGCACTCATACTGATGATTGTTTTATTGGCGATTTTCTGGTGGCCGCCGGTCAAGCTTCCGTTCGATGTCAAGCCTGATGCGGACCGGTCTTTCAGCAAGACCGCGTCGGAAAAAGACACCGCCTTCGGCGAACTGTTATCGAAAGACGACGGAGGGTTTGCTCGAGCCCTGAAACCGCGCAGGTTCTCATTCCCTCAAGATCATGGCCCGCACAACCAATACCGGGCCGAGTGGTGGTATTTCACCGGCAACCTGCGCAATGCCCAGGGCCGCCGGTTCGGTTATGAATTGACGTTTTTCCGTTTCGCATTGAATCCCGACGCGCCGGAATCGAAGTCGGCCTGGCGGACTAATCAAATGTATATGGCTCATTTGACCCTGACCGATGTCGAGAACAAACGCTTTTATACCGATGAGCGATTCAGCCGGGCCGGCAATGGACTGGCCGGCGCTTCCGGTCTGCGGTATCAGGTCTGGCTGTATGACTGGTCGGCATCAGCCCAGGGCAGTGCCGATTTTCCGCTGCGCCTGTCGGCAAAAAGCGGCGAATTTGCCGTCGATCTCGTGCTGGAAACACAGAAGGGGCCGGTTTTTCAAGGCGAGGACGGCTTGAGCCGGAAAAGCGATGAGCCGGGCAACGCGTCGTATTATTATTCCTATACGCGCTTGATGACCGAGGGCAATGTCCGCATCGGCGGTATGGCGTTTCCGGTAACGGGCCATAGCTGGATGGATCGGGAATGGAGCACCAGTTCCCTGTCTGAGGAACAGGTCGGTTGGGACTGGTTTGCACTGCAGCTCTCCGATAACAGTGAGCTGATGTTTTATCAGCTCAGGCGCAAGGACGGCAGGATAGACAGCAACAGCTCCGGTTCCATCGTTCAGGCCGACAATGCTAAAGTGCCGCTTAAGGCGCGGGATGCCAAGGTCAGGGTTGTGGACAGCTGGACCAGTCCGCATTCCAGCATCCGTTATCCGTCATCGTGGCGCTTGAGCGTACCCGATCAGAAGCTTGAGCTTGATATTGTGCCGCTGATCAACGATCAGGAGCTCAATGTCAGTTACCGGTATTGGGAAGGCGCGGTCAGCGTCAAGGGAACAAAAAACGGCAGGCCGATTTCAGGCCAGGGCTATGTCGAGCTGACCGGGTATCAATGAGGAATGAAATAACACACAGGGCGACATCGAATGCTGGGCTTACCAGCCCAACTGCCCGCTAATGAGTAAAAAACATAAAAGCAGCGAGTACGGCTATGGAAAAGATTTTAGTGACGGGGGCAACGGGCCAGATAGGCTCCGAATTGACAATGGCTCTGCGCAACCGGTTCGGCGCGGCCAATGTTGTGGCGGCCGGGCACAGCCGGCCGCCGCTCAGTCACTTGCGGCAGTCGGGGCCTTATTGCCGTCTCGATGTGCGAGATGCCGAGGCCGTGCGCCAACTGGTCGAAGATTATCAAATCGATACGATTTTTCATTTGGCGTCGCTGTTGTCCGCCGTCGCGGAAGAAAAGCCACGGCAAGCCTGGGATATCAATATGAACGGCTTGCTCAATGTGTTGGAGGTCGCGCGCGTGCATGACTGTGCCGTGTTTTTTCCCAGCTCCATTGGCGCTTTCGGTCCCGGCACGCCGGCGATGGACACGCCGCAGGACACGATTCAGCGGCCGTCCACGTTGTACGGCATTACCAAGGTCTCAGGGGAGCTGTTGTGTGATTATTATTACCATCATTTCGGCGTCGATACGCGCGGTGTGCGCTATCCGGGGCTGATCTCGAACATTGCGCTGCCGGGCGGCGGAACGACGGATTATGCCGTGGATATTTTCTACGAGGCCGTCAAAAACGGGCATTACGACTGTTTTCTGGACGCCGACACGCAACTGGACATGATGTATATGCCCGATGCCATCGAGGCCGCGATTCAATTGATGACGGCGGACAGCCAAAAGCTGCGCCATCGCAATGCTTTCAATATCACGGCCATGAGTTTTACCCCCGGGCAATTGGCCAGGGAAATTCAAAAGCATCTGCCCGGTTTCACAATCAGTTATCGCGTCGATCCGGTGCGCCAGGTGATCGCCGATTCCTGGCCCCGGCACATGGACGACAGTGCCGCGCGCGCGGAATGGGGCTGGCGGCCGTGTTTCGGTCTGCCGGAGATGGTCAAGGATATGCTGGAGAAGATAGCGGTCAAACTGGACAAAAGCTGAGGAGACGTTTATGTCGCTGACAAAAATAGAGCCGTTATTCAAGGCCCGATTAACCGAGCTGCAACAGCAGGGTATGCGCAAAGGCGATGAGAAAATCGTTACCGGCAGGCAGGCGCCGGCGGACGGTTTCGGCCCGCGCTATTTTCTGGAGGGTCATGGCGATCAGGCGTTCTTGCGCATGAACTCGAATTCTTATCTGGGATTAAGCGGGCATCCTCGGGTGATCAAGGCCGAAGCCGAAGCCGCTGAGCAATTCGGCACGGGGCCGGGAGCGGTGCGCTTTATCAGCGGGACCTACCGGCCGCACGTAGCGCTGGAGCAAAGACTGGCCGCCTTTCACGGGCGCGAGGCGGCGATGACCATGAGCGCGGCTTACGCGACCATGATGGGTGTTCTGCCGCAGTTGATCTCGGACCAGACGCTGGTTGTCAGCGACGCCCTGAACCATAACTGCATCATCAATGCGATCCGCCTGTCGCATCCGGTCAGGAAGGAAGTCTATGCGCATGCCGATATCGATGCGCTGGAGCGCCTTCTTGATGCCAATAAGGGCCAGGCCAGGCGCGTCTGCGTGGTGACGGACGGCATTTTCAGCATGCGCGGCGATCATGCGCCGCTCGATAGGCTCAACGCGTGCTGCCGGCGCCATGAAGCCGGCTATGAAGAGGGCATTATCACGGTGGTCGATGATTCGCACGGGGTCGGCGTCTTCGGCCGGAGCGGACGCGGCACCGAGGAATATACCGGCAGTCAGGCCGACATTCTGATCGGCACGCTCGGCAAGGCTTTCGGCGTCAACGGCGGCTATGTGGCGGCGAGTTCGACCGTCATTGCTT
This sequence comes from Methylobacter marinus A45, assembly GCF_000383855.1. Lineage (GTDB taxonomy): Bacteria > Pseudomonadota > Gammaproteobacteria > Methylococcales > Methylomonadaceae > Methylobacter > Methylobacter marinus. Next base: position 978,331 of record NZ_KB912877.1, on the reverse strand, counting down.
ATTTGCGCGAGACGGCGCCATTATATATTTATTCGAATCCAATCACGCCGGCCGAAGCGGCCGCGGCTATGGCGGCGGTCGATATTGTCGACAGCCGGGAGGGCTTGGAAATGCTGGAGCGATTGCGCGGACTGAGTGCCCGGCTCAGATTCGGGGTGGAGCGGCTGGATTTTGAAATCTTGCCGGGCGAGCATCCTATCGTGCCAGTTCTGATCAGGGACACGGAAAAAACCTCGGCTTTGGTGGCGCATTTATTCGCGCACCGGATTCTGGCCACGGGGCTTAATTATCCGGTCGTGCCGAAAGGCGAGCAGGAAATCAGATTCCAGGTTGCGGCCGATCATACCGAAAAAGATCTGGACTATTTACTGGCCGTGCTGGCCGATTTCAATCAGTAGCTCTTCGGTATGGGGTGCAGGCCGGGTTGGCCAGGCCGGCAATTTTAAAGCCGGCCGTGCCGACTATCCGCAAAGTTCCGGCCCCAGTCTGCGCGTTGTAAAAGTGGTATCCTCTCGCGGTTATTTAATCGGCCGGCGTCAATTCGAAAATGATCAGTTCGGCCGGCCCTTTTCCAACATTTTCCACCGACATCAATTCGCCGGATTCCCAGAATACATCGCCAGCGGAATAAATATGGGTTCTACCTTTCTCGATCACTTTCAATTTGCCCTTGACGATATAGCGAGGCCCGGGGCCTTCATGCGTATGTTCGGGGGTTTTAAAGGCGGGCGGGAAGGTTATACGTATCACTTGGGTATTGATATGTTTACCGGGCGATGCTACTTGGTTTTCCAACAGAACGGTCCTGCCTAACGCCGGTTTTTCTTCCGCCGAGGCGGTGTTTATATGGCCGGCGAGTATCGTTGCAACTATTGCCGGCAGCAATAGCGCGGATTTTATAACTTGGGTTTTAATCATGAGCTTGCCTCGTTTTTATGGCTTAAGGGATCGGTTATGTTGATGCGAATCTGGACGGGTTGGTTTATATGAATTCCACGCCTACGCCGGTCCCCGGTTCAATGTGCTTGACGATAACCGGCTTAGGCAGGGCATCTTCAATATCCAGCGCCAGAACTTCCAATATGTCGCCGATAGCAAGGGGGGGGCTGAAGGTTGCAAATACAAACAATCCGCTGTCGGACAGATTTTTGGTATAGCCAATAACAGATTCGCCAGCGCTGCTTAACTGGATTTTTGCGCGATGTATCAAGCGCGTATGGCGACGGTTATTTTCTGTATTTGACATGCTTTAATATCCTGAGTCAGGAAGATAATATTCAAGAGTATAAGCTTTATTTATGAATTTTTTAAGCACTCGCCGCCATTATGAGTGAGGGATTTTCTTGATATGATCGTCTATACTAATAAGGGGATTTATTTGTTGATGATCAGGTGACTGCAATTGTGTCATTAACACCCTGTTCTTCTGCTTTTTATATTAAAAAATGAGCTTGATCAATTTAATATGGCTTAAACAGTTTACTATTTTGAAAAGCAACTGAAAAAAGCCCTTGTTTGCAGGTATGATGATAAAAACATGAATGGCAAATGCCTATGAGAGCAGGCGATATATGGTTTTTGTCAAGCAAGTGGTATTTTTCATCATTTTGTAATAATGCTGCTTTACAGTCATACGATGATTGATTTGTAAGAAACTGGGAATAAATTGAGTAAGAGATATATTATCCGGATCTAGGTAAAGTTACGTATGTATATTGCCTGTTTACTATCCTATAATATTTCATTATTTAAAGTAGGGCATTTTTATTGTTCAAGTGCTTGGTTTGTAACTAATTGAAAAACAAGAAAAAGTATGATTAGTGTTTTGCTTGTTGATGATCATGAGCTTGTCCGGACCGGTATCGAAGCATTGTTGAATGCAGCGGATGATATTAAAGTTGTCGGTGTAGCCAAATCCGGTGAAGAGGCGGTCGATGCGGTCGTTGGTTTGTCTCCGGATGTCGTGTTGATGGACGTGAATATGCCGGGGATAGGTGGCGTGGAAGCCTGTCGTAGAATTTTGCAGCATGATGCTAAAGTCAAAATCATTGCGTTATCGGTTCATAATGACGGGCCCATTCCGCGCCAGTTACTCAAGCTGGGCGTTCTGGGATTTATTTCCAAGGGGTCTTCGGCTGAGGAGATGGTGAGCGCAATTCGCAAGGTCATGGAAGGCAAGCGCTATCTGTGCGCGGAAGTTGCCAATAATCTGGCTTTTCAGGGGTTGTCCGGCAATAGTGAATCGCCATTTTCAAAATTGTCTCAGCGAGAGGCGGAGGTGGTGACTTTAATTCTTCAGGGAAAAACCATCAAGGAGATGGCGGATATGCTGATATTGAGCGACAAGACCGTCAATACTTACCGCTATCGTCTTTACGACAAACTTCACATAAAAAATGACGTTGAATTGACCCGCCTGGCGGTTAAATTCGGCCACATTGATTCCGCGTTGATTTAAACGCAAACAAAACAGTTGGTAGGGAAAAAGGGCTCCACCATGCCAGGCATGGGGAACCCCGGGCTGATTACAAAAGCTCTCTGGCCTTGTTAAACGCATCCCTGAAATCAAGATACAAGGGCTTATCGGTTTCCAGCATCGATTTTAATAATTCATGCTGTAGCTGATATTTAATATCGCCGACAGCCAGTGCCCCGACGCCTACCGCCCCCGGTGCATTGACGGCATGGACCAGCGGCGCTCCCATGTCTTTCAGCTTGATGCCTTCTATGCCTAAAGGCGGAACAGCATTCACATCCCCCGCCACTTTTAATCGTTTCGCTTCATTCAAAACGTCAGCACTTAAGACCTGAATGCCGGCTTTTGCGGTACAAAAGATGATATCGGCATTGGCCACCAACCGGGCCTTGTCGGCTTCTGAACTGGCGCAGGTGCCTCTAAGGTTGCAGCCAAAACGGCGGTTGTATTCCTTGGATATATCGAGGGCCGTATCGATTGACAGATGATCGATCAAGGCCGTGTCGGCGCCGGCCAGGGATGCGATGACGCCTGTGGCAACGCCAACCGGACCGGTTCCGCCAAAGACGATGGCATTGCAGTCTTTCAATTCCTTGCCATGTTTTGCCTTCAGTTCTTTTTCCACGCAAGCCACCAATGCGGCCGCTGTCGTAAAAGCGCCGCTGGGGTCGGCGAGAACGGACACTTCAAAAGGCGGGACCATGGCCTGTTTGCAGGTGTCCAGCATGTCCATGGCCAGGCCCAAATCGCGGCCACCGATAAAAATGCCCGTGCGTCTAACCCCTGACGGACTGCGCGAGAATATGGCGTCTTGAGTCAGGCCATAAACTCTGTCCAGTTTGACGTTACTATAGGGCACAAGCACATCAAATCCGGCATCCAGTGCCATGTTAACATCGAAGGGACTGTTATTTGGCATGGGGTCCAGCATGTGAATGATGCTGCGTTTCTCCATTAGAGATCCTCTTTCATTAGGGCGGGTCAAGTTAAGGTTTAACCGGCTTATTAAGTTTTAGATTTAATGTACTCTCTGGCAACTTCAAAGGCGTGCTCGAAATGCAGATACACAGGTTTTTCGGTGCTGATCATTTTTTTCAGCAAGCGGTTTTGAGCCTGGTATTTAATATTGCCGATGGCCAGCGCGCCAATGCCGACAGCACCGCTGCTTGATCCCTGGATGGGCGCGCCGTCATGGAACGCATCAACGCCGGCGATGCCTGAGGGCGGCACGGCATTGACATCGGCGGCCACTTTCAGTTGTGGGGCCGAGGCAATCAGTTCCGCGCTTAATAATTCAATGCCGGCGGCACCGGTTGCAAAGACGACGTCCGCGGTTTTGATATATTCGGCTTTATCGGCGTCGGCGCCGGCTTCGACGGTGATTTTACCGTCGCCGAACTCGTTGCTGCACATATCGGCGACCCGTTGCGCTTTGTCCAGCTGGCGGCCGATAATTCTTACATGGGCCCCGGCCTGAGCGGCGATGACGGCGGCTGCCTGGCCGACCGGACCGGTTCCGCCGAGCGCCAGAATGTTTTTATCCGCCAGCGTGGTGTTGAATTTTGTCATGAGTTCGCGCTCGACGGCGGCAACCATGCCGGCCGCGGTCGTGAATGCGCCGCTGGGATCGGCGAAAACGGAGACTTCAAAGGGTGGTACCATGGCATGTTTGGCCGCTCGCAGCATGTCCATGGCTTGTTTGGTATCGCGGCCGCCGATGAAAATAGCGGTTCTTTTCAGGTTTTTCTGGCTGCGTGAGAAAATGGCGTCCTGTACCAGTCCCTGAACTTCGCTGGGTTCGACATTGATATATGGGACTGCCGAAACCCAACCGGCATCCATCGCCATGTTGACGTCAAACGGGCTGAGGTTTTTGGCAGTGGTCAGCATGTGTAAAATGAATGGTTTTTCCATGATATCCCCTTTATGTGTTTAGCTCGCAAGTATAAAAGAAAAAGTATCAGAATAACACCGCCTCAGGCTTTTTGGATTTTAAAAACTCGGCGAATCTGTGTATTATCAGGCCTATTTTATTTGTTCGGAGAAATGAATGCACAACGTGACGTTGATTAAAGGTGATGGAATCGGTCCTTCCATTATGGAGGCCGCGGTCAAGATTATTGATGCGTCCGGCGCCAAGATAAATTGGGAAGAAGCCGATGCCGGCATGGCCGCGTTTGATAAGCACGGCACGCCGATTCCCGATGCAACCTTGGCCTCGATAGAAAAAAACCGCGTGGCTTTCAAGGGGCCTTTGACGACACCGGTCGGCAAAGGTTTCAGGAGCATCAATGTCGCCTTGCGTCAGCAATATGATCTTTATGCCAATGTCCGCCCGGCCAAAACCTGGAAAGGCGCGCAAACCCGTTTTGAAGATGTCGATATCGTCGTTGTCAGGGAGAACACGGAAGGCCTGTATGCGGGGCTGGAGCACTTTCTGACCCGCAAGAAGGATATAGCCGAAAGCCTGGCCGTTGTGACCCGTGAAGGCTCTGAACGTATCGTTGAGTATGCTTTCAAATACGCGCGCGAAAACGGCCGCAAAAAAGTCACGATCTGCCATAAAGCCAATATTCTCAAGTACACCTCGGGTTTGTTTCTGGATGTGGCCAGGGAAGTGGCGGCGCGTTACCCGGATATCGAATGCGACGAGAAAATCGTCGATGCCATCTGTATGCACATGGTCATGGACCCGTCTCAGTTCGACGTGGTCGTGACGACCAACATGTTCGGCGACATTCTCTCTGATCTGACGGCCGGTCTGGTCGGCGGCCTGGGGCTGATTCCGGGTGCCAATATCGGCAGCGACGCGGCCTTGTTTGAGGCCGTGCACGGCAGCGCGCCGGATATCGCCGGCAAAAACATCGCGAACCCGACCGCAGTGATCATGGCGGGCGTCATGATGCTGAATTATCTGGGTGAGCATGAGGCCGCGAATCGCATCAAGGCCGCGACTGAAAAAGTCATCGGCGATGGCGAGTTTGTTACGCCGGATTTGAACCGGAATTCGAAAGCCGGCACCACCGAAATGCGCGATGCCATTATTGCCGCCATGCAATAAATTCTTAACCAATGCGGGGGCGGCCTGAGGTCGCCCCTGTCAGTCAAATACGATGAATGATCTAAAAGCCCAGCAACGCCGCAAAGCTTACGATGCACGCAACGCCCAGGCGGACAAGGAGGCAGTCAGCCGGATCATTTGTGACCAAGTCATGGCGCAGCCGGCTTATCGTCAGGCAGAAACCGTGATGTGGTACATCCACTGCCGATCGGAAGTCAGGACCGAACCGGCCGTCTTGCATGAAATCTCAACCGGTAAACATATCGTCATTCCCTACTGTACTAAGGATGAACAGGGCCATAATAAACTGGGCCTGTGGCGGCTGGAACATTTTACCGAGCTGGTGCCCGGCATGTGGGGGATTCTGGAGCCGCCCAGATCACGATGGGGTGAGGCGGGCAGGGAAGTTGCGCCGGAACAGCTCGATTGCATTATCGTGCCGGGCGTGGCGTTTGACCGTCATGGCGGACGCCTCGGCAACGGCGCGGGTTATTATGACCGCTTATTGCGATCGGTCAGAGCGGATACCGTCTTGGTCGGGGTGTGTTACGAATCCCAGTTATTGGATCGGATCGCCATGGAAGCCCATGATGTGGCCATGGATTTCGTGATTACGGAAAAAGCGATTTATACCGCTCCTGCCCGGTCGTCGTCACGCTAATGGATGTTCAGACGCTAAAAAACAGCGTTGCCTCTTCGCCGGCTTTTGTTCTGGATGCCGCCGAGATCATTGATACCTTGAAAGTATTGGATGCATTGCGCCGCCAGTGCGGCTGCAAGGTCTTATATTCGATCAAGGCCCTGCCTTTTTCCGCTATTCTTGAGCTGGCAAAACCGTTTGTAGACGGCTTTTCGGTCAGTTCCCTGTTTGAGGCGCGGCTCGCCGATGAGGTTTTGGCGGGGCGGGGCAGCCTGCATTTGACCACGCCCGGCATCAGGCCGGATGAGGTCGGCGAGCTGGCCGGCCTGTGTTCGCATATCAGCTTCAATTCTTTAAATCAGTATCAGCGCTTTGGCGCGGCGGCCAGCGCCCAGGCTTCGGTCGGTCTCAGGCTGAACCCCAAGCTGTCGTTTCTTGAGGACGCGCGTTTCGATCCCTGCCGGCCGTATTCAAAACTGGGCGTCGATATCGAGGCGTTATGCCATTCCGCTTGTCTCGAGCAGATCAGCGGACTGCACTTCCATACCGTTTTTTCGGCGCTGGATTTCGCGCCGTTAATTAAAACGATAGAAAAACTTCAGTCCTGTTTGGGCTCAAGATTCGCCAGACTCGAGTGGTTGAATTTGGGCGGCGGCTATTTGTTCGGCCAGATGGAAGATCATAGCCGGTTTGTTCAGTTGGTCCGCTCGCTGAAAAGCGATTTCGGCATCGAAGTCTATATTGAACCGGGCAAGGCGGTCGTAGGGCGCGCGGGATATCTGATCGCCACCGTGACCGATACCTTTGTCAGCGACGGCAAAGCCATCGCCGTGCTCGATACGTCGGTCAATCATAATCCGGAAGTGTTTGAATATCAGCGCCGGCCCGAGTTGCACGAGCATGCGCCGGATGGCGGGCATGCGGCGATGCTGGTGGGCTGCACCTGCCTGGCCGGCGATGTATTCGGCGATTACCGCTTTAATGAGCCGTTGACAGTGGGCGACCGCGTGGTTTTTAAACATGTCGGGGCCTACAGCCTGATTAAAGCCAATCGCTTTAACGGATATGACTTGCCTGATGTCTATGGCGTTTTGCAAGAAAGCGTCACTTTATTGAAACACTATGGTTATCAGGACTACCGCAACCAATGGCTCAGTGATGAGCTTGTTTCATGATGACAGTTTGCCTTGAATAAGCCAGTCGGTTATAAGCGATGCGAGCAGGCGCGAGAAAACAGACAATAGTTTTTTAGATTTTAATTTTAACCAGCGGGGTTATGACAATGAAAGCAGTGTTAATGACCGAAGTGGGCGGGCCTGAAGTTCTGCATTTACAGGACATGGCAGAGCCTGAAATAACAAATCCGGCACAAGTCAAAATCCGCCTTAAAGCCGCCGGCATCAATCCCATTGATACCAAGGTCAGGGCTAACGGGCTTTTTTACCCGGATGCACTGCCTGCGGTATTAGGTTGCGATGGCGCCGGCACTATCGTTGCTGTCGGCGATGAGGTTACGGGCTTTAAGCCCGGTGATGAAGTCTGGTTCTGCAATGGCGGCCTGGGAAAAGAACAGGGCAATTATGCCGAATATACGGTGATCGACAACCGTTGGCTGGCTTTGAAACCCAAGACCGCTTCTTTTACGGAAGCGGCGGCTTTGCCGTTGGTTTTGATTACGGCATGGGGCGCCCTGTTCGAGCGCGGCGGCTTGCAGTCGGGGCAAACGGTTTTGATTCATGCCGGCGCCGGCGGCGTGGGGCATGTGGCGATACAGTTGGCCAAGCAAAAAGGCGCGCGTGTCATCACGACGGTCAGTTCTGAGGAAAAAGCCGATTTTGTGCGGCGCCTGGGCGCCGATGACGTTATTTTTTACCGGCATGAGGATCTGCTGGAGCGCGTCAACAACCTGACCGAGGACCATGGCGCTGACCTGGTTTTTGATACGGTCGGCCCTGAGGCCTTTAAAGCCAGCATAGAAGCGACGGCCCATTTCGGCTCGATTGTGACCTTGCTGGATCCCGGGGCGATCAGTCTGGCCGAGGCGCGCATGCGTAACTTGAAGATCGGTTTTGAATTGATGCTAACACCCATGCTAAGAGGCCTGGACGACGCGCGGAAAAAACACGTGGACATTTTAAAGCGCTGTGCCGAACTGTTCGACCAGGGTGTTTTGCAGGTCAACGTCAGTCATCTTTTAAGACTTGAGCAAGCATCGGAAGCGCACCATTTGATCGGGGCAGGGCATATAACCGGAAAAATTGTACTCGAGATATAACCGATTTGATTAAAGGATCAAAGCCGAACAGATTTATCGATTGTTAATTAAGCGCCAGTTGAATAATGGGTATTGTCAGTTGTAAAGGGTCATAAAAAACCGGCAATGAATATCAGTATAAATGAGCAATATCATGGGAATTCCAGGTTTCTTATTTATACTGAAAAATATTCTTGATATTAATTTTTACAATAGCGGCAGTCAGGCTTTTTGATTATTTCAATCGTCTTAACTTCATCTGTTGTAAATATATTAAATATTAAGAAGAAAAAGTTAACTCTGTGTTAAGGCAGGTAAAAATGTTGAGCAGTTTACAAAAACAACAAAAGATTATTATTGCTGATGCAGACCCTGACTCACGAGCCGAAACCGTGGAATGTTTGCAAGCGAGAGGATTTCATAATCTGACTGTTGTCATTGACGGCAACAGGATTTATGAAATGCTGCGCGCTTATCAATATGAGCCTGAGCAATTGGGATTGATGATTATTGATGAAAAACTGCCCCAGTTTCGGAGCGAGGAATTGCGCAAATACCTGTCGAACGAGAACGAAGCGGTTTTCTTGCCTGTCATTGTGCTCGTCAGCGATCGGTCAAAAAATAGTGATCTTGCGTCAGTAAAAAACCAATGCCAGTTCTACATGCTTGCCCGCCCCTTCCTGCCGACCGAATTGCTTATTCTGGTTGAGTTTCTTTTGGTCTTGAAGAATGAGCGTTTCCTGCGTCATAAGCAGAAAGAAGAACTGATTACCGAACTGACCACGCGCAAACTGCTCGATGCAAGATTGAAATATCTGGTCGTTCATGATGATCTGACCGGTTTGCTAAACCGGCGCAATCTTGAGCAGCATCTTTATCTGGTGCTGCATAAACACGCCAAATTTCAGCAAAATGGCGTGCTGCTGTTTATCGATCTGGACCGGTTTGGATTGATCAATGATCTGGAGGGGTTTGAGGCCGCGGACCGGCTTCTTATTGAAGTGGTTAACATGATCAGAACGGCCACTTGCGAAAAAGGCCTGTTCGCCCGCGTCGGCTCCGACGAACTGTGTCTGTATCTGGAAAATACCACTATTGAAAACGCAAGTATTATCGCGGAACACATTTGTAAAAGACTGGATGAGTTTCGCTTTATCATGGCCAATGCCTGCTATCACATTACAGCCTCTATCGGCATTGCCTCGTTAAAATCCTTTCAAATTGTCAAGCATCCCGGTGAATTGATTTCAAGAGCGCACCAGGCTTGCGCGATAGCCAAGAGCAAGGGCCGTAACAGGGTATGGCAATATTGCGAGGACGATCAGGCTTTCAAGGAAAGGCAGCGCGATATTTATTGGGTCCCCTTGATCAGGGATGCCTTGTTAAACGACAAGTTCTTTCTTGTTTTTCAGCCGATAGTCGGTTTATTGGACGGCGAAATATCCCATTACGAAGTCCTGATCAGAATGAGGGATGGCGGCGAGCGCGTTATCAGTCCGGGCGAGTTTATTCCGGTGGCGGAAAGAATGGGGCTTATCCATGGCATTGATGCCTGGGTGGTCGATAAAGCCATCGATTTCTTATCCTCGCTGCCGCCGGAGTTTTCGCATATCCGCCTGGCGATAAACCTGTCCTGCATGGCCTTTCAAGATGATTCGATAGCGGCTTTTATCCGGCAAAAACTGGATATGTCCTGGGTCAGCGGCGACCGTCTCACGTTTGAAATCACCGAAACGGCGGCAGTGGATAATTTTGAACAGACCCGATCCCTGATTGATCAGATCCGGGCATTAGGTTGTCATATCGCATTAGATGATTTCGGCGCCGGTTTCTGTTCGTTTAACTATTTAAAAATATTCCCTGTTGAGTATGTGAAAATCGACGGCCAGTTTATACAAAATCTGGTCAATGATGAAACGGACCAAATGCTGGTGCGCTCGATGCAGCAGATTGCCCGGAAACTGGGTAAAAAAACCATTGCCGAATATGTTGAATGTCCGCAGACTATCAGAATTTTGAGGGAAATCGGTATCAATTACGGCCAAGGCAGCATTTTTGGCCAACCTCTCGAGCAACTGTCGGCTCAGAGCGCCTTTCAGACGCATGATTTGGCCGAGAACCACTGTTTTAGCTAATCCCATCCAGTATTTGCGCAACAAATTTCCCTGAGCCGGTTATCAGGGCGGGCCATGTTGCCGGTTAACTGGCAGTCAGGCCGCTATATAGGGAAATGCTGTCGCTCACTCTAACCTGACGATAATTTTAGCTGCCTGCATTTAATCGTTTTTTAAAGGCCGGACGGTATTATTCATTTATTGTTCATGTTATACGGATAGATTGGGGCTTGCTGATTCAGGTATTCCTATTTATGTATAATACAGGGTGCTGTCAGGGATGATACTTAATGAAATGATGAATGTAGTATGAGGCTATGGTAGAAAAAACAAGAAAGCGCGGTGTTCGGTATGTCCAGAAAAAAAAGCCAAAGAAACCTGATTCTCACTGGGTTAGAAATACAGTCTGGATTATTGTTGCTGGATTTACATTCGTTTTACTGAGCTATATCGGTTATCTGGATTACAACGTACGCGAGAAGTTTGAAGGCAATCGTTGGGCGATTCCCGCCCGGGTCTACGCCAGTCCGGTTGAGCTTTATGCCGGCTATGGTATTTCCGCCGCCAAGTTTGAAGAGTTACTGCAGAGGCTGCATTATCGTCAGGATGCCCGGCTATTGTCGGAAGGCTCCTATTTCAGACAGGGACAATCGATTAGCTTGAAAACCCGTAATTTTGCCTTCTGGGATCAGCCTCAACCCGCCAGCCTGATCCGTCTGAATTTTTCCGGCTCGACCGTAGCCGGCATCGTTGATCTGGCGGAGTCTAAGGAAGTCGCCATCGTGCGCATGGATCCCGTGCAAATCGGCAGCTTTTATCCGACTATCAAAGAAGACCGGATATTAATCAAATGGCAGGATGCGCCCGACGCGCTGGTCAAAGGCTTGCTGGCGACCGAGGACCGGGATTTTTACGACCATTTCGGTATCTCATTGAAGGCCATTGCCAGGGCCATGTGGGCCAATTTTCGCGCCGGCGGCATCGTCCAGGGTGGCAGCACCATCACTCAGCAGTTGGTCAAAAACTTTTATCTGACCTCTGAGCGCAGCCTGTGGCGTAAGATCAATGAAGTCTTCATGTCGTTGATACTGGAGGCCCGGTTCAGTAAGAACGCCATTCTTGAAGCTTATTTAAATGAGGTTTTTCTCGGCCAGGACGGCGGCAGCGCCGTGCATGGCTTTGCCCTGGCCAGCGAATTTTATTTTGGCAGCAATTTAAAAGACCTGCCGCTGGAACAGATTGCCTCGCTGGTCGCCCTGGTGCGCGGGCCTTCTTACTATGATCCCCGGCGCTACCCCGATCGCGCCCTGCAGCGGCGTAACCTGGTCCTGAGCGAGATGGCCGCCGAGGGCTATATCACGGACCGGCAGGCGGAAGAGGCAAAGGCAAAACCGCTGAATGTCGTTGCGCGCACCCATCGCTCGGCCAACCGCTATCCTGCTTTTCTCGACCTGGTCAAGCGGCAATTAAAACAGGAATACCGCGAGGAAGATTTGACGTCCGAGGGGTTGAGGATTTTCACGACGCTGGATACCCTGGCTCAAGATGCATTGGAGCAATCCATTACCACTAAGCTGAATCAGCTGGAAAAACGGCCTAAGGCCAAAAAGCTGGAAACGGCTGTTGTAGTGACCCGTAGAGATAGCGGTGAAATTGTTGCGCTGGCCGGCGGTCGGCAACACACGGCGGCAGGATTCAACCGTGCCCTGGATGCGGTCCGGCCGATCGGTTCCCTGATCAAGCCGGTCATTTACCTGACCGCGCTGGAGTATCCGGACAAGTATACGATTACCACCCCGATAAGCGATACCGCCATCCATATCAAGGGCGCCAATGGTAAGGTCTGGGCGCCTAGAAATTACGACCACAGGGAGCACGGCAATGTCGGACTGCATACAGCCCTGACGCATTCTTATAATCTGGCGACGGTACGCATAGGCATGGATGTCGGTATTGCCAGAACGGCCAAGACCTTGAGAAACATGGGCGTTACCCGGCCTGTTGACCTGTTTCCGTCATTCTTGCTGGGGGCCGCGGAGTTAACTCCCATGGAAGTCACGCAGATGTATCAGACGTTGGCCGGCGACGGTTTTTCAACGCCGATACGCGGCATCAGAGCCGTGGTCGCGGCCAATGGCGAGCATCTGCAAAGTTATCCGTTCATCGTCCGGCAGGCGGTCGATCCTGCCGCCACGTATATCGTTAATACCATCCTGCAGGAAGTCATGCATAAGGGAACAGGGCGTTCAGCCTATTCGGCATTTCCTGGCGATTATGGCCTGGTCGGCAAGACCGGCACGACCAATGATTCCAAAGACAGCTGGTTTGCCGGCTATACCGGTGATTATTTATCGGTGGTCTGGGTGGGACGCGATGATAACAAACCGGTCGGTTTAACGGGCTCAAGCGGAGCCTTGCAGGTCTGGATATCACTGATGCGGCAGATATCGACGCAACCGGTAAACCTGATTCCTCCGGATAATATCCAAATGGCTTGGGTCGATCCTTATAGCGGCTTATTGGCGAATGAAGCCTGCGAGGGCGCGCGCGAGTATCCTTATATCGCCGGTTCCGCGCCAGTTGAATACGCGGCATGCGTCGATGCGCCTGTCAATGAGTTTAATACATTTTTCAAGAGTATTTTTCCGCAATAATTTAAGGTATCTATGAACAAAGTTAGTTATTTTCACTTGATTTTGCTGGCATTCGCCTTTTTTAGCGCCGCCGGCCATGCGGAAGACAGGCCGGCCCGGGAACTGAAAGCGTTTCTGGATACGACAAAGACTCTGACAGCCGATTTTAAACAGGTGCTGATCAATGAGGCCGGCGATCCGGTGCAAACCAGTTATGGCATTTTTTATCTGCAACGGCCCGGTAAATTTCGTTGGGATTATCAAAGACCTTTTCAACAGCAAATCATAGCCAATTCCGGCAAGGTCTGGTTTTATGACACGGATCTGGAGCAAGTCACCATTAAAAAGCTTGATGAGTCACTGGGCTCCACGCCGGCACTGCTGTTAAGCGGCGAGGTATCCCTGGAGGATAATTTTATTATGGAGCAACAGGGCGAGGATGAGGGGCTGCTTTGGGTAAAATTACTGCCTAAAAACGAAGAAAGCGGATTTAAATATGTTTTGATCGGTTTGAACAGCGGGATATTGGGCGGCATGGAATTAAGCGATAACTTCGGCCAGCTGACGCGCATTTATTTTTCCAATGTCAGGATCAATCAGGCAATCAGGCCGGATTTGTTTCAATTTCGCGCACCCAAGGGTGTCGATATTTTTTCTGAATAGTCGATCGCCATTGCGCGAGACATAAACACCAAACAGGATACGAAGCAAATATAACCCTGAATGAGCGTCACGGTAAAAATCTCAGTTATAGCGATGCAGCAATAATCAGGAAAAACTGTCCGAACGGGTGTATCTTTAGCCTTTTATCTTCTCGACCTTTGTATGTTTGAAGACTTGACCCAACCCTTGGCCGACAGGATGCGGCCTGCAACATTGGATGATTACGTCGGCCAGCAGCATGTTTTGAAGCCCGGCAAGCCCTTGTATGAATCCATCGTTTCAGGCCGACTGCATTCGATGATCTTCTGGGGACCGCCGGGCACTGGCAAAACAACGCTGGCGCGTCTTGTCGCCCATCAATCCGATGCCGAATTCATGCCCATTTCCGCCGTGCTGGCCGGCGTCAAGGAGATCCGTGCGGCTGTCGCCGAGGCCCGGAAGATCCAGCAGCAACAGCACAGGCGCACGATTCTATTCGTCGATGAAGTCCATCGCTTCAATAAATCGCAGCAGGACGCTTTCCTGCCGCATGTGGAAGACGGCACGGTTTATTTTGTCGGCGCGACGACTGAAAATCCGTCTTTTGCGCTTAACAATGCGTTATTGTCGCGGGCTCGCGTTTATGTCCTCAATGCGTTGACGCCCGACGATCTGCTGGGCGTATTGAACAAGGCATTAACGGACCCGGATCGAGGACTGGGCAAGCGGGCTGTCGAAATGGACGACAGCATTAAACAGCAATTTGCCCAGGCGGCCGATGGCGATGCCAGGCGCTTGCTGAATCTGCTCGAAATCGCTGTGGAACTGGCCGCCGCCAACGACAGCCGGGTCCTTGATGAGAAAATCGCCAGGGAAGTGCTGACCGGCGGCGTGCGGCGGTTCGATAATCAGGGCGAGGAATTTTACAATCAAATCTCAGCCTTGCATAAATCGGTGCGCGGCAGTTCTCCCGATGCCTCGCTTTACTGGCTCTGCCGGATGATCGATGCCGGCTGCGACTTGACTTATCTGTCCAGGCGCATCGTCCGGATGGCTTCGGAAGACATCGGCAATGCCGATCCCCGGGCGCTGCAGATTGCCGTTAACGCCTGGGAAACGCAGGAGCGGCTAGGCAGTCCCGAGGGCGAACTGGCATTGGCCCAGGCCGTCGTTTATCTGGCCTGCGCGCCTAAAAGCAATGCCGTGTACATGGCTTATAACGCGGCCATGCGCGATGTCAGGTCGAGCGGCAGCCTGGGCGTACCCGTGCATTTGCGCAATGCGCCGACCAAGTTGATGAAGTCGCTCGATTACGGCAAGGCATACCGTTATGCCCATGATGAGCCGGAAGCCTACGCGGCCGGCGAGAACTATTTTCCCGATAAATTGGCGGGAACCCGGTATTACCAGCCTGTGGATCGGGGACTGGAGATTAAAATCAAGGAAAAGCTGAGGCATTTGCAAGAGCTCGACCGGCGCTCAAAGTGACCTTGTTTTTACGCTTCATTCAATCAATTCAAGGATGCATGCAGAAGGCGGATAGAAAAACTGCTCCTGCGTTTTCGACATTCGCCGCATCCTTGTGGCTTAGGATTTGGTCGTCAATAATGTCCCTGTCTAAACATAGGATGTGCCGATGACAGGAGGCGCATCGTTTGCGAGCTTTTGGTCAGCACATCCTATGCAAGATTCCAGTTTCAGGAAGTCATTTTTCAGCCAAATCCTTAGCGGGTAGCTTAGCGGGTAGGCAGGGTTGGAGCTTTGCGGAAACCCAGCATAAGGGGCTTCGAAATGCTGGGTTTATCAACCCAGCATTTACACACTGTGAGAATGCCAGTTAAAAACCTTGCGCCCTTCATTGAGCACTAATAATTTGCCCAGACTGATTGAAAATGCCGGGCTTCTTTAAACAAACGGGAAATTTTTTAGAATTAAATATGGTTTTTCTATAAAATTCCCTTTTCAGCAAAATTTAACAGCCAAGTCTCCATGGATCTAAAATTCCTCGATTTTGAACAACCCATCGCTGAATTAGAAGCGAAAATTGAAGAGCTCCGCAATGTGGAGTTTGATAATAATATTAATATTTCAGATGCGCTTAAGCAGCTTGAAGACAGAAGCCTTTCCTTAACCGAGTCGATTTTTTCAGATCTTTCCGACTGGCAGATTTCCCAATTATCAAGACATCCCGGTCGCCCGTATACGCTGGATTACATTGAACACATGTTTACCGATTTCCATGAGTTGCATGGCGATCGCTCCTATGCCGATGATCCCGCTATCGTTTGCGGCCTGGCCCGGCTGGAAGGTCAACCGGTGATGGTTATCGGTCATCAAAAGGGGCGCGATACGAAGGAAAAGATCTATCGCAATTTCGGCATGCCGCGTCCCGAGGGGTACCGCAAGGCCCTGCGGGTCATGAAGATGGCCGAGCGCTTTAAAATGCCGGTCATTTGCCTGATCGACACCCCGGGCGCTTACCCGGGCATCGGTGCCGAAGAACGCGGCCAGAGCGAGGCTATTGCCAGAAACCTGTTTGAAATGGCGAAACTGAGAACTCCCATTATCTGCACGATTATCGGCGAAGGCGGCTCCGGCGGCGCGCTGGCAATCGGTGTAGGCGACCGGCTGATCATGCTCGAATACAGCACCTACTCGGTTATCTCGCCGGAAGGCTGTGCATCCATTCTATGGAAAAGCGCCGATAAATCGCAATTGGCGGCGGAAGCGATGGGCATTACTTCCGATCGTATTCGCGAGCAGGGGCTTCTGGATGAAGTGGTCAGGGAGCCATTAGGCGGCGGGCACAGGAATTTTCAGACGATTGCCTTGAATTTAAGGGAAGCGTTGATTCGCCATATGGATGAATTGAAAGGACAGCCTATTGAAGCCATACTGGAAAATCGATATCAGCGGATTATGAGCTTCGGCGCCTTTATGGAGGAAGGCCGATAAATTTCGGTTAATTATTCGATCTTCAGGCCGGCATTTGCCGGCCTTTTGTTTTTCTTATCCCTGCCTTTCAGGCCATACCGCATGCTGTCATCATCAATCATAGAATCGGCGCTGGATCAGGTTAAACCGAACGCGCGTCTTTATATTGCCTACAGCGGCGGTGTCGATTCTCATGTGTTGCTGCATCTGTGTGCGTCAATAGCAGGCCTCGGCGATAAAATGACCGCGGTTTACGTCCATCACGGCCTGCAGGCGGAAGCCGGAGTCTGGGCCGAGCATTGCCGCAAAACCGCTGAAGCGCTCGGTATTCAGTTCAGGGCCTTGCGGGTCAATGCCGTTGCAGGGCCTGGCGAAAGTCCCGAGGAGGCGGCAAGAAACGCGCGCTATAATGCGTTAAGAGCGTTGATCGGCGCTAATGACGTACTGCTGGTGGCGCAGCACCGGGAAGACCAGCTGGAAACGGTGCTGTTGCAGCTGTTCCGCGGCAGCGGCCTGCGTGGATTGTCCGGCATGCCCGAATGCATGGCTTTCGGCCGGGGCGTCATGCTCAGGCCGTTGCTTAATGTATCCAGGCAGGCGATAAGGCATTATGCCGAATCGCATGCACTAAGCTGGGTGGAAGATCCCAGCAATCTGCATAATGATTACGACCGTAATTACCTGCGCAATACCGTCGTGCCGCTAATTAAACAGCGCTGGCCGGCTTGCGATAAAACAGTCGCCCGTTCGGCAAGGCATTGCGCCGAGGCGCAGGCCGTGATGTCGGTCATTGCCGATGATTTATTCCATGCCGTTTTCAATGAAGCCGACAAGACCTTGTCGATCAGCCGGTTGAAGCAATTAAACAAGCACAGGCAGCAACTGGTCATCAGACACTGGTTTCAGACATTGGGCCTGAAAATGCCGGCCCAGGGGTTTGTTGAGCGGATTCTCACCCAGGTCGTCGCGGCAAGCAGGGAGAGCCATCCTGTGCTGTCCGGGCAGGGCCATAATATACGGCGCTACCGCGACAAGCTGTACTGCCTGAGGCACGCGCCAAAAGCGACTTTGCAGGATATTGACTGGCCCGCCGGGCAGGCCTCGGTAAAACTGGCCGATGATCAGTATCTGCTTTGCCAGCCTTCATCGGCCGGAATAGCGCGTGAGCGGTGGCGGCGCGGCAGGGTGGTTGTCAGATTCCGGCGCGGCGGTGAAAAGATTCTGCTGCCGGGCCGTGAGGGGCATCATGTCCTTAAAAACCTGTTTCAGGAGGCGGGCATTCCGCCCTGGGAAAGACAGGGCATGCCTTTGGTTTATCTGGATGATCAGCTCGCGGCTGTCGGCGATAAATGGATCAGCGCAGAATTTTATAGCGAAGAAACAGACGCTTGCGTCAGGTTGTATCGGAAAAGCCAAGAATAAAACCTGAAAGACAATGACGAATTTGGCATTGTCGATTAAAATGCACCTGTTTTGCGGCTCCATGGACGGGGATAGGGCGATGCAGGGGACGATTGCTTGCAACTGCTGCATAGAGGCGATATTTGCTGCTGCAATTTCGGCAGGCATCACATCCGCGTGGCTTATGCAGGAGCTACACCCTCCGGGGTACAAGGAGCAATGCAGGAAGCAATTGCCGGCATCACTTCATCAGTTACCATCTGAAGTCTAAAAATTCTACATGACAAAATACATTTTCATTACCGGCGGCGTTGTATCATCTCTTGGCAAGGGCATTGCCGCTTCTTCGCTGGCTGCTATTCTTGAGGCCCGCGGCCTCAAAGTCACCATGACCAAACTGGATCCTTATATCAATGTGGATCCGGGCACGATGAGTCCTTTTCAGCACGGCGAGGTGTTCGTTACCGAGGACGGCGCCGAAACAGACCTGGACTTGGGCCATTACGAGCGGTTTCTTAAAACCACAATGACCAAGAAGAACAATTTCACCACCGGCCAGATCTACGAAAGCGTACTGCGCCGGGAGCGCAAGGGCGAATATCTGGGGGCTACGGTTCAGGTCATTCCGCATATCACCGACGAGATAAAACGCCGCGTTTACAAGAGCGCCGAGGGCATGGATGTGGCACTGATCGAGGTCGGCGGCACGGTCGGCGATATCGAGTCGCTGCCCTTTCTGGAAGCCATCCGCCAGTTACGCGTTGAATTGGGCGCCGATAGGTCGCTGTTTATTCATTTAACGCTGGTCCCGTATATCCGTTCCGCCGGCGAACTGAAAACCAAGCCGACCCAGCATTCGGTCAAGGAATTGCGCACTATCGGCATCCAGCCCGATATCCTGATCTGCCGTTCCGAACAGCCGGTGCCGATCAGCGAGCGGCGTAAAATCGCCTTGTTTACTAATGTCGAGGAAAAAGCGGTCATTACCGCCGTCGATGCCGATTCGATCTATCGCATCCCGCTGTTGCTGCATGACCAGGGGCTGGACGATATCGTCGTGCATAAACTGAGGCTTGACGTGCCGCCGGCCGATTTAACCGAATGGCAAAATGTGGTCGAAGCGCTGACTCATCCGATTGATGAGGTCAATATTGCCATCGTCGGCAAGTATGTCGATCATACCGATGCGTACAAATCGTTGAATGAAGCCTTGATTCACGCCGGCATCCGGACGCGCCACAAGGTCAATATCCATTATATCGATTCGGAAATCATCGAAGACGAGGGCGTGGCCGGACTGAAAGGCATCGACGCCATTCTGGTGCCGGGCGGCTTTGGCGAGCGCGGCGTGGAGGGCAAAATCGCCACGGTTAAATACGCGCGCGAAAACAAAGTGCCTTATTTGGGCATTTGCCTGGGCATGCAGGTTGCCGTGATCGAGTATGCGCGTGATGTGGCCGGACTGGAGGGCGCGCATAGTACGGAGTTTTTGCCTAAATCACCGCATCCGGTTATCGGCTTGATTACCGAATGGATGGATGAAGGCGGTCAGATCGAAACGCGCGATGCCAACTCCGACTTGGGCGGAACCATGCGTCTGGGCGGCCAGCAATGCGTGCTGCAGCCTGATTCGCTGGCTTTCCAGCTTTATCATAAAGATGTGATTACCGAAAGACATCGCCATCGTTACGAATTCAATAATCAGTATTTTGCAAAACTCGAAAAAGCAGGCCTGCGCTTTTCGGGCAAATCGATCGACGGCCGTCTGGTCGAAGTCATTGAAATTCCGGAGCACCCCTGGTTTCTGGCGTGCCAGTTCCATCCCGAATTCACCTCGACGCCCAGAAAAGGACATCCCCTGTTTTCAGGATTCGTCGTTGCCGCCGCCAAGCATAAAAAGGAAACCGTATAATGAAATTGTGCCATTTTGAAGCCGGTCTGGATCAGCCGTTTTTTTTGATCGCCGGTACCTGCGTCATTGAAAGCGAGCAAATGGCGCTGGATACGGCGGGCTATCTCAAGGAAGTCACCTCGGCATTGAATATTCCGTTTATCTACAAGTCATCCTTCGACAAGGCCAACCGGTCCTCGCATGAAAGCTACCGCGGACCCGGCGTGGAACAGGGACTGAAAATCCTGGAAAAGGTCAAACAGCAAATCCGCGTGCCGGTCTTGACCGATGTGCATGAAGACACGCCGCTGGCCGAAGTGGCTTCGGTTGTCGATGTCATGCAGACGCCGGCCTTTTTGTGCCGGCAGACCAACTTCATCCAGAGCGTCGCCGCTCAGGGAATCCCGGTCAATATCAAGAAAGGCCAGTTCCTGGCGCCCTGGGATATGCTCCATGTCGCCAATAAAGCCAAGGCCACTGGCAACCAGCAGATCATGGTCTGCGAGCGCGGTGTGTCGTTCGGCTATAACAATCTGGTGTCCGATATGCGTTCATTGGCCGTCATGAGAGATACCGACTGCCCCGTCGTTTACGATGCGACGCATTCGGTGCAGTTGCCGGGCGGGCAGGGCACGTCTTCGGGCGGTCAGCGCGAATTTGTGCCGGTATTGGCCAGGGCGGCCATGGCCGTCGGCATTGCCGGACTTTTCATGGAAACGCATCCGAATCCGGCCGAGGCGTTAAGTGATGGTCCGAATTCCTGGCCATTGCACAGGATGAAGGAATTATTGGAAACATTGGCCACGATCGACCGGGCCGTCAAATCAACTCAGCTAATAGAAACAACCATATAACTTAAATAATAATAGGAGTCATCATGGCTAAAATAGTCGATATTCACGCTAGAGAAATTCTTGATTCGCGGGGTAATCCAACCGTTGAAGCCGATGTTGTTTTAGCTTCCGGCGTGACCGGCAGCGCCATGGTGCCTTCCGGGGCCTCGACTGGTGAGCGCGAAGCGATAGAACTGCGCGACGGTGATAAAAGCCGGTATTTGGGCAAAGGCGTATTGAAGGCCGTGGCCAATGTCAATGACGAAATTCGTGCCGCGATTATCGGCATGGATGCGTCCGACCAGGCCGCGATCGATCAGAAAATGATCGAACTGGACGGTACCGACAACAAGGGGCGCTTAGGCGCCAATGCCATTTTATCGGTCTCCATGGCGGCGGCCCACGCGGCAGCCAGGGAGGCAGGCATGCCGTTATACCGGCATTTGAACAAAAGCGGCGAGTTCATCATGCCGGTGCCGATGATGAATATCATCAACGGCGGCTCGCATGCCGATAACAGCGTTGACCTTCAGGAATTCATGATCTTACCGGTAGGCGCGCCGTCTTTCCGGGAAGCGATCCGTTATGGCGCCGAGGTATTTCATCATCTGAAAAAAGTGTTAACGGCAAAAGGCCTGGCCACGACCGTCGGCGACGAGGGCGGATTCGCGCCGAATCTCAGTTCCAACGAAGAAGCGATTTCCGTCATCATCGAAGCCATCGAAAAGGCCGGTTACAAGCCGGGAGTCGATATCTGCCTGGGTCTGGACGCGGCCAGTTCCGAGTATTTCAAGAACGGGCGGTATGAATTGTCGGCGGAAGGCAAAAGTTTCGATTCGGCGCAGATGACCGATTTCTTTATGGATTGGGTCTCAAAGTATCCCATTATTTCCATTGAAGATGGCCTGGATCAGAATGATTGGGCCGGCTGGAAAGTACTGACCGAAAAACTGGGCGACAAGATCCAACTGGTCGGCGATGATCTGTTTGTCACCAATCCGGCCACCCTGAAAGAGGGCATCGATAAAAACATCGCCAATTCCATTCTGATCAAGCTCAACCAGATCGGCACCTTGTCGGAAACGCTGGACGCGATCAATACCGCGCACGCCGGCGGTTATTCGGCGGTTATGTCGCATCGTTCCGGCGAAACCGAAGACACCACGATTGCCGATCTGGCCGTGGCCACCGGTACCGGGCAAATCAAGACCGGCTCTTTAAGCCGTTCCGATCGCGTTGCCAAATATAACCGGCTGATGAAAATCGAGGATGAACTTGGCGACCTGGCTAAATACGCAGGCCGCAGTGCGTTCAGAATGCTGTAATCGCAGGTGATGATTTTCGGATAATCGCAGGGGCGGCCGGCAGGCCGCCCGCTATCTCGTTCCGAGGGCAGACCAATAAAAAATCTTATAATAATTATCATCTTGCTGATCGTTCATCTTCAATACCGGTTATGGTTCGGCGATGGCAGCATTCGGGAGATTCAAGCGTATCAACAACGTCTCGATGACTTGAAGGAACGCGTGGAAGAAAAAAAGGTGCGCAATGAAGCGCTTTACGCCGAAGTGCTGGACTTGAGAAGAGGACAAGCGGCCATAGAGGAAAGAGCCCGGTATGAGTTGGGGATGATTAAGGAAGATGAGACTTTCTTCCAGGTTTTGGAATAATAATCAGCTTATAGTGATGGGCGCGGTGTTGCCTGTCCAAGATAGCGGGGGCGGATGGCTTGATCGTTTGTCCGTCTTTTTACCGATAAAGCGGTGAGCGGCACAGCGTGCCATCACACTATTCGATTAGTAATAAATGACCGAGACTACAAAATTCTGGGGTATTGTGCCCGCGGCCGGTGTCGGCAAGCGCATGCAGGCGGACCGGCCCAAGCAATACCTTGAACTGGCCGGCAAGCCCGTGATCGAGCAGACCTTGTCGCGCCTGCTGCAGGCCAATGTGTTTGAAGCCGTCGCGGTGGCCGTATCCAGGGAAGATCCTTACTGGCCCGATCTGGCCATAGCGCGGCATGAGCGGATTCTGACCGCCCCGGGCGGCAAAGAGCGGGCTGATTCGGTGCTTTCGGCGTTAAAGTCGATAAGGGATAAGGCATCGGATACCGATTGGGTTCTGGTGCATGACGCGGCCCGCCCATGTATCACGGCTGGCGACATTCATCATCTGATCGCCTGTCTGATCCATGACGACGTGGGCGGCATACTGGCCCTGTCTTCGCACGACACCTTGAAAAATGTCCAGGATGGCCGTATTGCCGGCACGCTGGATCGGAACCATATCTGGCGGGCGTTGACGCCGCAGATGTTCCGTTACGGCATGTTAAAAAACGCCCTGGAAGAGGCCGAGGGCAATCCGGCCATCACCGACGAGGCCAGTGCGCTGGAATTGAAAGGGTTGCGGCCGAAAATCGTCGAAGGCCGCCCGGACAATATAAAAATCACACGGCCGGAAGATTTACCGTTAGCACAATTTTATATGGAACAACAATGATCAGAGTTGGACAAGGTTATGACGTGCATCGCTTCAAAGAGGACGGCGACGTCATTTTAGGCGGCGTAAAGATAGATTATGAAAAAGGCCTGGAAGCGCATTCCGACGGCGATGTCGTGCTGCATGCGTTAAGCGATGCCCTGCTGGGCGCGGCGGCTTTAGGCGATATCGGCAAGCATTTCCCCGATACCGATCCCGAATTTAAAGGCGCCGACAGCCGCGTTCTGCTGCGCCATGTGTACGGCATCGTGCAGGAAAAAGGCTACAGCCTGGTCAATGCCGATATCACGATCATCGCCCAGGCGCCTAAAATGGCGCCCTACATCAGTGCGATGTGCCGCAATATCGCCGATGACCTGAAAGTCGATGTCGATTGCATCAATGTCAAGGCGACCACGACGGAAAAACTCGGCTTTGAAGGGCGCAAAGAGGGCATCGCCGTTCAGGCCGTCGTCTTGATAGAAAAATAACAGTGACGTGACTAAATAAGGGACATGACATAAATCAGGGAGTGTCGATGCGGATTCACTTGTGCCTTAGAAGGTATGGGACCTTGCGAATGAATTCGCACCTACATCGGAGATCATCCGCACCCTTGATGACGTTATTTTATGCCTGTCCCTAAGCAAGCCATCATATCGCTACCCAGCCCCTATTAACCAGCCGAGCCGAACTTGACACAATCGATTGAACTACCCGAGTGGCCCTGTGTGTATGGCGGTCCCGCCGGCCGCGGCAAAATCCGCACGTTGCCGGAAGACTTTGTTGTCGACGAACATCTTGCCTTTGAACCGTCGGGCGCCGGCGAGCATGTGTTCCTGCACATCGAAAAAAAGGATGAAAACACCGATTACGTGGCCAGGCAGCTGGCCCGGTTTGCCGATGTCAGGCAGCGGGATGTCAGCTATGCCGGCCTGAAAGACCGTCATGCCGTTACAACGCAGTGGTTCAGTGTCTGGCTGCCGGGCAAGGAAGATCCCGACTGGAAGCAATTTGAATCCGACAACGTCAAGGTGCTTACCGCTGTCCGCCACGCCAGAAAATTAAAACGCGGGGTTTTATCCGGCAACAGCTTCAAGCTTGTCGTGCGGGACTGGCAGGGCGATCAGGAACAGACCATCGCTCGTCTGGAAGCCATGAAAGCAGGCGGCATCGCCAATTATTTCGGCCCCCAGCGTTTCGGCCATGAAGGGCGCAATGTCAGCCATGCATTGGCATTATTTCAGGGTGTGAAAGTCAAACGCGAGCAGCGCGGCATTTATTTATCGGCGGCCCGGTCTTATCTGTTCAACCAGATTTTAGCCAGCCGTGTCGCGCAACAAACCTGGAATCGGGCGGTTGCCGGCGATACCTATATGTTTGATCAGTCGCACAGCTGTTTTAAATCGGATCAGCCCGAGCAGGACATCGTCCAGCGGTTACAGAGTCATGACATACATCCGACCGGCGCATTGTGGGGCAAGGGCGAACCAGGCGTATCGGCCGATGCCCTGGCGATTGAGCAAGCGGTTATCGAGCAATACGAGCCTCTGGCCCGGGGACTGATCAATACCGGTATCGAGATGGACAGGCGCGCGTTAAGGGTGAATGTCCGCAATCTGCTATGGCAGTTTATCAGCGATCAGGTGTTAGTGCTTAGTTTTACCTTACCGGCCGGCAGCTATGCGACGGCGGTATTACGCGAAATCATCGAAGTATAAACAGAGAGACTACAGAATGGATTTAATAATCGCATTAAAAGCCTTTATCCTGGGGGTTGTTGAAGGATTGACCGAATTTTTACCTATTTCCAGTACCGGGCATTTAATTCTGGTCGGCGATTTGCTGGATTTTAATGATGAAACCGGCAAGGTTTTTGAAATAGTGATCCAGACCGGCGCCATTCTGGCGATCTGCTGGGAGTACCGGGTCAAGATCGGGGCCATCATCGCGGGTCTGTTAAAATGGCAGCCTGCCGCTTTAAAGTTCACCATTAACCTGGCGATCGCCTTTATGCCGCTGGCGATTCTGGGTCTGTCATTCGGCAGCCTGATCAAAGCGCACTTATTTAAGCCGATTCCCGTCGCGTCAGCGTTTATTATCGGCGCGTTTATTATTTTCTGGGCGGAAAAAAGAGAACATAAAATCCGCATTCATGAGGTTGAGGATTTGACCGCGCTGGATGCGTTAAAGCTCGGCTTTGCGCAGGCGCTGGCGCTGATACCGGGTACGTCCCGCTCCGGTTCGACCATCATCGGCGGCTTGCTGTTCGGATTGTCGCGCAAGGCGGCAACGGAGTTTTCTTTCTTCCTGGCTATACCGACGTTGATTATCGCCAGTATTTACGATTTGTATAAGCACCGCGAATTGCTGCACAGCACGGATTTGCCGGTATTTGCGATAGGCCTGGTCGCGGCGTTTTTCAGTGCCCTGCTAGCCGTGCGCGCCTTGCTGCGCTATATCAGCCATCACGATTTTACCGTGTTTGC
Organism: Methylobacter marinus A45; assembly: GCF_000383855.1. Lineage (GTDB taxonomy): Bacteria > Pseudomonadota > Gammaproteobacteria > Methylococcales > Methylomonadaceae > Methylobacter > Methylobacter marinus. The sequence continues at coordinate 952,485 of NZ_KB912877.1, read as the reverse complement.
CTGGTATCGCATCATATTCGGCGTACTGGTCATCGGTACCGCCTATAGCGGCCTGGTGCAATGGACCGTGGATTAAAAATCATCGCGTTCGTCCCGGTATTTCTCGGAGACGTGCAGCAGCACAAAAACCGCGCCGGCGCCGCCGTTTTTCTGCGATGCCGAGCAAAAGGCCAGAACCTCCTTGTGTTGTCTGAGCCATAAGTTGAGATTATTTTTCAGGACAGGATGGTTATCGGGTGAGCGATAGCCCTTGCCGTGCACGATATGGACACATTGGCAGCCGTCCTCTATGCACATGTGCAGAAATTTTAGCAGCTGGCGTTTGGCTTCGTGGCTGTTCAGTCCGTGCAGATCGATTTCGGCATCGAGCCCGAAATAGCCGCGGCGCAGCTTTTTTAAGACGTTTTTTTGCACGCCGGGCGCGAGAAAGCTCAGTGTGTCTTCCGGCGTCACGCTTTCAATATCAGTTTCAGCCGTATCGACTAAGTATTCCTCCATGTCGGGCGACGCGCGCCTGGGAATGGGTTTGGTTTTTTTTTCTTTTGTTAACAGTACCTTATCGCTCTTGATGGCGGATACTTTGCCGATGGTTTTGCGGAACAAATGACTGTCTTCTGAGGTGAGATTTTTTTTTGCCACGAAAGCTGATTTTGTCGAGTATTGTTGCTAATATGTTTGATTTTATAGCTTATTTTGCTTCAGGGCGACTGATAATGCACATTTTGTTAAGTAATGATGACGGGTACTTGGCTGAAGGGCTTTCCGCACTTGCGGATGCATTGCGCGGACATGCCGACATATCAGTGGTCGCGCCGGATAGAAACCGTAGCGCTGCAAGCAACTCACTGACACTGGAAAGGCCCTTGCGCATGTCTGTAGGGGAGAACGATTTTGTCAGAGTGGACGGTACACCGACTGATTGCGTGCATCTGGCCATAACGGGGCTGCTGGATACAGAGCCCGATATGGTTTTTGCCGGCATTAACCACGGCTCAAACCTGGGGGACGATGTGCTGTATTCGGGAACCGTTGCCGCTGCGACCGAAGGCCGTTTTCTGGGCCTGCCCGCCATCGCCATTTCCCTGGCATCAAGCAACCCCACCCATTTTGAAACAGCCGCGCATGTGGCTGTAACGTTATTGCAGCAATTGATCAAGTATCCTTTACCGCAAGATACGATTCTGAACGTCAATGTCCCCGACGTCACAATTAATGATTTAAAAGGCTATCAGGCTACGCGACTGGGTCAGCGACATAAAGCCGAACCGGTAGTCAAGAGCACCGATCCGCGCGGGCGCATTATTTACTGGGTGGGGCCGCCCGGGACCGAACAGGATGCAGGTCCCGGAACTGATTTTCACGCCATCAACACGGGTTATGTGTCGGTTACGCCTCTGCAGGTCGATTTAACCTGGTATGAACGCATCAATGGATTAAAGGCCTGGCTGCCTGAGGAGAAAAATTTATGATGCGAAGTCTGCAAGGAATAGGCATGACGTCCCGGCGTACCCGGGAGCGCATGATCAACCGGCTGGCCCAGCAGGGCATTAGCAACAATAAAATTCTTGACGCCATGCGCGATACGCCGCGGCATATTTTCATGGACGAAGCGCTGGCGAGCAGGGCGTATGAAGATGTCGCCTTGCCGATTGGTTACAATCAGACGATTTCCCAGCCTTATATCGTCGCCAAAATGACGGAGTTACTGCTCGAGTTCGGCCGCCTGGCGAAAGTGCTTGAGATTGGAACCGGTTGCGGTTATCAGACCGCCATTCTGGCGCAGCTGGTAGATCATGTGTATACCATGGAAAGAATCTGGCCTTTGCAGAAAAAAGCGAAAAACCATTTATGGGATTTAAAGCTCAAGAACGTCAGTTATCAGCATAACGATGGCATTTTGGGCTGGCCGGAACAGGCACCGTTCGACGGCATTCTGGTATCTGCCGCGCCGTCGGAAATTCCGGAAACGCTGCTGCGGCAGATGGCGCTGGGCGGGATTATGATCATTCCGGTCGGCAAAAGCGGAAATCAGACATTACAACGGGTTGTCCGTACCCAGGGCGGGTTTGAAGTTGAAGAACTGGAACCGGTCAGCTTTGTACCTTTTTTATCAGGGAGAGAACTATGATGTTTCAAAAATTATATGACAAGGCGTTGTCATGGTCTAAACACAGGCATGCGGTGAAATATTTATGCACGCTAAGTTTCGCCGAGTCCTCGTTTTTTCCGGTACCGCCCGACGTCATGCTGGCGCCGATGGCGTTATCGCAGCCCGATAAGGCCTTCCGGCTGGCGACATTTACCACGATCGCCTCGGTTCTGGGCGGCATGCTGGGCTATGCGATCGGCTATTTCATGTTCGATAGTCTCAGGCCCTGGCTGGAGACGACGCATTATTGGGACAGTTATTTGCTGGCGAGGACCTGGTTTGAGCAGTGGGGTTTCTGGGCGATCTTCATCGCGGGGTTTTCACCGATTCCCTACAAGGTTTTCACGATCGCGGCCGGCACGCTCAATATGGTGTTTCTGCCTTTTGTATTGGCTTCATTCATTGGCCGCGGCGCGCGCTTTTTTCTGGTGGCCATGCTGCTGGCGGCCGGCGGAGCAAAGCTGGAGTCGAAATTGCGCGAATACATGGACCGGCTGGGCTGGGCGACTGTCGCTTTAGTGATTGTCGGCGCTGGCATCTATAAGCTGTGGCAGCCGGGATGATGCTTGCGGAGACCAAAACGCTGAGCCTGATCCGACAGTTTCCGGGGGTAGTCTCAACTGCATCAGGCATTGACCTCAAATCGACCTTGAGGCGCCAATCAATCAGGGTTTCCGAAGGGCTACTGTCAGCGGCAAAGCAGAAAACCATTTAAAAACAAGGCAACTTGATTGAATGCAAAAACTTTGTTTTCGTTGTATTTTTTTAATTGGGATTGGGATCAAAATCCAGAGGACTTTGTGCCTGTTTAATCGCTTTCTGCACCACTGATTCATGAATGTGGTAACGCCTGCGTTCCTGTTTTTCCGTTATCAGCGTCAGCGATTGGGCCGGAAAAAACCATTGCCAGATAAGTTCTTTCGCGGCGTTCTTATCTTTTCGATCTAGTAGTCAGTCCATTTAATTATGGCGGTTAAATTGTAGGTGCGAATTTATTCGCACTATTCGCACGCCATGAATGCTCTGTAAATTTTACTCGTCAGAACAAGGCTGACTAAGTACTAGTTGATCCGGTAAAAACGTACCGGTGTATTTCGCCTTCAAGTCCGCTTCATGCAAGTCGATCACCCTCTGTAATTGCTGTTTTAACGCCGGAACAAGCGATTGCGGCAGTGGCACCGTTCGGTCTTTTTTACCTTTGCCATCATGGACCGTCAAAATACCGGCATCAAGATTGAAACACTGTACGCGCAGATTCAGGCATTCAAACAGCCGTAAACCGCAACCGTAAAAGTTTGGCGACCAGGTTAACGGGGGTCTTCGAGGTGATCGAAAATCAAATCGATTTCTTCGCGGGAGAGTACCACGGGGATATCAGGCTTGCGCTTTGCCTTGGCCACGCCTTTGATTTCGCCAAACTCTTTTTTTAGCACCTGTTTGTATAAAAACTGGACTGGTGGCATGTTAACGGAGGATTTCATAGATCACGTCGAGAAACATTTCTACGTGGCGAAATATCACCACCAAGTGGTTGGCACGGGCACGATCAATATCGACACCGGAAAAATTGACGCCATATTTGTCCATCCAAACCACATGAGAAAGGGCATAGGAAGAGGGATTATCGCATTCCTTGAGGAGATCGCCTTAAGCCGTGGGTTAGAGACATTAAATTTGGAGTCGACGTTAAACGCCGCGGCATTTTATCGAGCATGTGGTTTTAAAGGCGATGAGATTGCTACCTATGTCTCACCGCGAGGTATATCACTAGACTGCATCCGTATGATTAAGGATATCTCGCCCAACAACCGCTTCCAGCCGACGTCACCGCTGACGCGGCGCCGCTACTGAAGCAAGGCTTTAGATGCAATGAATAGTCTTGTGCTGATATTGATTGTGGTCGTAGTGGTACTTAATGCTTATGCTACATGGCGCATCCTGCGATCAGATGACCTGGAACGCTTACAAAAGTATGCGCAGGGAGTTATTGTCTGGTTGCTTCCACTCTTGGGTAGCATGTTGGTCATCTATTTCCTTAATAATGCATATAGGATGCCTTCACCGCCAAAGTCTCCCTTTGGAGGCGGAGCAAATGACAGCATGCCTGGAGGAGTTCAGTAGCCACTTTTTTTAGCAAACCGCGCTCCTCAGTGAGTCGGGCGACCTTTTTCTTCAACCGCTTTAATTCATCGTAAAGATGTTCGTCAGTTCGCACGGCTTTATCGCTGGTTTTGGGCCGGCTGTATTTGCTGATCCAGGTATGCAAAGTATTGGCATTGATACCGAGATCCTTGGCTGTCTGAGCAATCGATTGATCTGATTCGGTCGCCAGTTTAACGGCTGACGCTCTGAGTTCCGCACTATAGACTTTTTGTTTTTCTTGGTTCAATTTGGGGCACACGTTCTCTGGTCACGTTATTTTAGATTGTGTGTCCGGTTTAGTGTAGCCATATCAAATCTCAAATACCCTAAAGGGCATACATGCGTATCCAACCGGGTTTATGAAAACCTCTGGCGCCCTTCGGCCAGTGAATGGCTTGTTTTCATGGCGTCGCATGCCCCTGAAGGTAATGTTTCCGAGCCGCTCTTTCTAATCGATTTTATCGACCTTAACCAAAATACGCAGCTTGCTCTGGCTGGTTTGCCGAAGCCGGGCCAGCGTTCCGCTGTCGCTGCGTCGACTGTCTTCATCGATACCGCCCAACTCCACCCACTCGCCGAGCTTCACCCGGATCGTGGATTGGGCTTGCTGGGTTTCAATCTGACCGCGCGCGTTGAGTTTGTCGGCCCACGGCGAAACCTCGAGGATGGCGTGCTCGCCTGCCAGCCTGGGCGTGACGGCAAAGCCCGCCGTCGCATCGATAAAGGTGGTCGTGCTGGACGCTGTCGGGCCATAGCCCGAATCATAAATCTGTAGGGTTTCTGTCGGATACGTGCTGCCGGCCTGAATATAGGCCGTATTGCCTTCCAGGGAGCGGATGGTTTGCGTGCTTTCATTGGCGTACTGGTCCTGGGTTCGATAATAATGGCCGTACGCGCTGGCGCGGGCTCTGGATAAATCATCGATTGGGCCACGGACCCTGACCCTGGCGGCGGCATTGAGTTCGTCGGCGGTCAGATGCCGGCTCTGCATGACTGTAATCACCACATTGTTCAGGCGGGTATCCAGCTTGTTGACGAGCGTTTTGATTTCAGTCAGTCGCTCAGGCGTGGTCTTGATCACCAAGTTGGAGCCGTCGGCAATCGCGTGATCGGCATAATCCAGCAGGGGCTCGAGCAAGGGCTGTATTTCGGAAGCGGGCCGGTTTGCAAGCGGGATGACTTCAATTACGGTTTGCCCTGCAAAGGCTACGTTGCCGAACAAGACCATGAACATCAATGACAGAAGTGTTTTATTCAACGCAAACTCCACGGGCAACGTTTGGGCATGGGCGACTTGTCCAGTCGCCCGTTCAGACCGGGGTTACATGCCCTGATACAGTTCCAGATACTGCTCGGCACTGTGTTGCCATGAAAAATCTTTTTTCATGCCATTAATCTGCACTTTCTTCCAGGTCTCTGGCATGCTGTATAAAATCAGCGCACGCTTGACCGCTTCCATTAAGGAGCCGGAAGTGGCGTCATTGAAGACGATGCCGGTAGCGGTATTATTACTGATGGTTTCAGGCAAGGCGTCAACGACGCTATCGGCCAGGCCGCCGGTTTTGCGAACGATCGGCAGGGTGCCGTAGCGTTGGCTGTACATTTGATTCAAGCCGCAGGGTTCAAACCGCGACGGCATTAAAAAAATATCGGCGCCGGCCTCGATAAGATGGGCCAGCGATTCGTCATAGCCGATAGTGATCGCTATTTTCTCGGGATATAACTGCGCAAAATCCAGCAGTTTTTGTTCGAAGGTCTTGTCGCCGCTGCCGAGCAGTACAAATTGCATGGGCATGGCGGCCATTTCGGACAGGCAGTCTATCAGCAGGTCTATGCCTTTTTGCTCGACCAGCCGGCTGATCAGTCCGATGACCGGTATCTTCTTGTCGGCCGGCAATGATAGCTTTTTCTGCAGGGCCGTCTTGTTAAGTTGCTTGTCCTTAAGCGATTCCGCATTATAGCTTCGCTCAATATAAGGGTCGGTTGCAGGGTTCCACAATTCGGTATCTATGCCGTTTATGATGCCGCTTAGGACGTCCTTGCGGTACGTCAACAGGCCCTCCAGGCCGTAACCCAAAGCCGGCGTTTGAATTTCCCGCGCATAAGTCGGGCTGACCGTGGTGATGCGGTCGGCATAAACCAGCCCCCCTTTAATGAACGACAACATGTTATGGAATTCCAGTCCATAAGGCTGCCATAACTGTCCCGGTATGTTTAATGTGACTGTGCTGGAGGCCGGAAACAGGCCTTGATAGGCCATGTTGTGTATCGTGAATACGGTTGCGGGCCGGTCGTGCTCTAGCGATAACAAGGCCGGGACCAGACCGCTTTGCCAGTCATTGCAGTGCACGATATCGGCTTTCCAGTTCTGCTGTGCCCGATCCATGGCGATTTCGGCGGCGATGCGGCAGAACAGAGCGAAACGTTCGGCATTGTTGGGCCAGTCGTTGCCGTGCTCGTCATGGTAGGGGTTGCCGGGGAAACTGAAAAATTCGGGATAATCGACCAGCCAGACGATAACGGCGCTATCCGGCATGCGGGTTTCAAGGATATTGACATCACGGTTGTCGACGCGCACGGAACAGAGAAAACGGACGTCGCCATGGATTCTCAGGGCCTGATAATTCGGCATGACCAGACGTACATCTTGCGATAATTCAGCCAGGGCCTTGGGCAGACTGCCTGAAACATCAGCGAGGCCTCCGGTTTTGATCAGGGGGTGTGCTTCGCTGGTGACAAAAAGTATTTTTTTCATATATCTCGTTTTGCAGTTCTTATAGCTTTAGGATTACGGCTCCTAAGGGGGGCAAGGTAAGACTGATGGAGTGAGGCTGATTCATCCAGGCAACAGGTTCCGATTGAACCCGGTCATTGCCGATGTTGCCGCCGTCATAATAAGCGGAATCGGAGTTGAAGATTTCAGTATAGGTGCCGGCTTCCGGAACGCCGATCCGGTAGTGTTCCCGGGTGACCGGCGTAAAGTTAAGAATGATGAATAAATCCTCGTGCTTGTTTTTTCGGCGGTAACTGATGATGGACTGCTGCACATCATGGCAGTCGATCCATTCAAATCCGTGATGGTCGAAATCGTGCGAATATAGGGCCGGATGCGTTTTATAAAGGTTGTTCAAGTCTTTGATCAGTTTTTGCACGCCGCGATGGTGTGCATAATCCAGGACGTACCAGTCCAGGGCCCGGTTGAAATTCCATTCAGTGCCTTGTCCGAATTCGCAGCCCATAAACAGCAGCTTTTTACCCGGATAGGTGTACATATAGGTGTATAACAGCCGCAAATTGGCAAAGCGTTGCCATTCGTCGCCAGGCATTTTATTGACTAACGAGCCTTTGCCATGCACGACCTCGTCATGTGAGAAGGGCAGGGTAAAGTTTTCGGTAAAGGCATAGAGCATGCCGAAGGTTAGCTGATCATGATGGTACTTGCGATGGATGGGTTCCTGGCTCATATACGCGAGGGTATCGTGCATCCAGCCCATGTTCCATTTCATGGAGAAACCCAGTCCGCCGGTCCAGGTCGGCCGCGTTACCTGCGGCCATGATGTGGATTCCTCGGCCATGATGACGGTGCCGGGATGCTGGTTGTGCGTGACCGTGTTGAGCTCCTTCAGAAAGTCGATGGCTTCTAGGTTCTCGTTGCCGCCATACATGTTCGGAATCCAGTCATTCGGCCCGCGCGAATAGTCCAGATAGAGCATTGAGGCCACGGCATCCACTCTCAGGCCGTCAAGATGGAATTCTTCCAGCCAGAAAATGGCGCTGGACAGCAAAAAGTTTTTCACTTCGTTGCGGCCGTAGTTGTAAATCAGCGTGCCCCAGTCGCGGTGCTCGCCTTTACGCGGATCTTCATGCTCGTAAAGCGCGCTGCCGTCAAAACGGGCCAAAGCAAAATAATCCTTGGGAAAATGCGCCGGTACCCAGTCCAGAATGACACCTATGTCATTTTGATGGCAGGTATCGATAAAATAACGGAATTCATCCGGGGTTCCGTAGCGGCTGGTCGGGGCGAAGTAACCGGTAGTCTGGTAGCCCCATGAGGCATCCAGCGGATGTTCGGTCACGGGCAGCAACTCGATATGGGTAAAGCCCATTTCTTTCACGTAGTCGATAAGTTGCGTGGCCAGTGCCCGGTAATTGAGAAAATTGCCCTGGGCATCGCGTTTCCATGAGCCTAGATGGGCTTCATAGATAGACATCGGCTCATGCAGCCAATCGTGGCTGGCTCGGCGGCTCATCCAGCGATGGTCCTGCCATTTGTAGCTGTCTTTATCAACCACGATGGAGGATGTTTTCGGGCGAAATTCAAACTGTTGTCCGTAAGGGTCGGTCTTGATCAGGACCTCATTGCTTTCCCGGTTCAGTATTTCAAATTTATATAACGAGCCGACTTTCAATCCCGGGATGAAAAGCTCCCAGATGCCGCCGCTCCCGAGATTTCGCATCGGATGGCAACGCCCGTCCCAGAGATTGAAGTCGCCGATTACGCTAACCCGGCCGGCATTGGGCGCCCAGACCGCGAATAACACGCCTTCAATGTCATCAACGCTATGCAGATGAGCGCCCAGTTTTTGGTAGATGTGCCAGTGGCGGCCTTCTCCGAATAAATGCCGGTCGAATTCCGATAACTGCACCGGAAAATCGTACGGATCATAATTCTCATGCGGCTGGCCGTCTTTATCTATCCAGGAGAGCTTATAATGTTTTGGCAATTCTCCATTTTCGGCGGTATATTCAAAAAAGTCCGTACCGGTAATTCTCTGGAATGGTTGATCGGTCTTTTCCAGGAAAACGGATTCAGCGTAAGGCATATAAACTTTGATCTGAGTCAGCTTGTTCTTCTGATGGCGACCCAAAATTGAAAAAGGATCATGGTGCCTGGCTTCTATAATTTTAATAGAATCGGAGTCAAGCGTATTGGTCGACTGCTTTTTCACTTTGAATGCCCTCGGTTTAGTAAGATAATGACTTTGCAAATATTACCAAAATTAAACAACAGTTGTGAGCCTATTCCACATGGAGATCAAAAATGTCAGCATCCAGTAATCAGCATCATGATCGTTTTGTCAGTCATTTAACACGTAACACAATTGCTTTAATACTAGCCGGTGGGCGTGGCTCGCGTCTGGAGAATATGACGGATTGGCGGGCCAAGCCCGCTGTTCCTTTCGGCGGCAAGTTCAGGATTATTGATTTTCCGCTATCCAACTGCATCAATTCCGGCATCCGCAAAATAGGCGTTCTTACCCAATATAAAGCTGACTCGCTGATTCGCCATATTCAGCAGGGATGGGGATTTTTACGCGGCGAATTTGGTGAATATGTTGATTTAATGCCGGCCCAGCAAAGGCACGCCGAAGGATCCTGGTACGAAGGGACGGCTGATGCAGTTTATCAAAATATCGATATTCTGCGCAGCCGCAACCCGGAATTCATTCTGGTGCTGGCCGGTGACCACATCTATAAGATGGATTACGGCCCCATGCTGGCCGACCATGTCGAAAGAAATGCCGATTTAACGGTTGGTTGTATAGAGGTCTCGCTGCAGGATGCAACAGCCTTCGGCGTTATCGATGTCGATGAAAACCGGCGCGTCAAGTCCTTCATTGAAAAGCCGGCAAATCCGCCGATCATGCCGGGCAGAACCAATACGGCATTGGCGTCCATGGGCATTTATATTTTCAACGCGGGGTTCTTGTATGAGCAATTGATTAAAGATGCCGATACGCCGGGCTCGCAGCGCGATTTCGGCAAGGACATTATTCCTTCCATTATTGATAAATATGTGGTGAATGCCTATCCATTTTTGGATTTGCAAAGCGGTGAGCAAAGTTACTGGCGCGATGTAGGTACTATCGATGCTTACTGGTCCGCTAATATGGAATTGATTGGCGTTAAGCCGGATCTGAACCTCTATGATAAAACCTGGCCGATCTGGACGTATCAGGTACAGGCGCCTCCGGCCAAGTTTGTTTTCGATAATGACAAACGGCGGGGGTTGGCTGTCGATTCCATGGTATCGGGAGGCTGCGTGATTTCCGGATCAAAGGTCCGGCATTCCTTATTGTTCTCTAATGTCAGGGTTAATTCTTATACAACTTTGCAGGATACCATCGTTCTGCCTGAAGTTAATATCGCGCGCCACTGCCGCATCACCAAAGCTATTATAGAAAAAGGTTGCGAGATTCCGGAAGGTACGGTTATCGGCGAAAACAGGGAGGAAGATGAAAAGAGATTCTATGTCAGCCCCGGCGGAGTTGTATTGGTCACCCCCGATATGTTGGGGTACAGAAGGCATTATGTCAGATAACAGGCGGGGCGGTTCGGGTTTGGAAAGAAAGGTTTCATGTTAATCCAGATGAGGTGGTTTCATTACGCCGGATGGGTAAGGACAAAGCAGACGACATTATGTTAAAAAAGAAATTGAAGTTAGTATTGTGCTGGCACATGCATCAGCCGGAATATAGAGATTTACAGGTAGGCGAGTATAAACTGCCGTGGACGTATCTGCATGTGATTAAAGACTACGTCGACATGGCGGCGCATCTGGAAGCGGTGCCGAAAGCCAAGGCGGTCGTAAACTTTGCGCCGATTTTGCTGGAGCAGATAGAGGATTATGCCAAGCAGGTCAATAGCTATTTGCATGATGGCATTTCAATTACCGACCCGCTTCTGGCCGCATTGGTTGAACCGAGCATTCCTGCCGATCCCGATGATCGTCTGAAGTTGATTAAGGACTGTATGCGCGCCAACCATGAAAGGCAAATAAATCGTTATCCCGCGTTTAAAAAACTGGTGGAGATGGCCGAATGGCTTGAACATCATCATGAGTCTTTAAATTACGTTAATTCCCAGTTTATCAGCGATATCCTGGTCTGGTATCACCTGGCCTGGATGGGCGAAACCATCAAGATTACAGACAGCAGAATAAAACGCTTAATAGAGAAAGGCTTCGGTTATACCCTGCATGAAAGGCTGGAAATCATAGAGATTATCGGTGAGCAACTGGCCAGCGTGATTCTCAGATATAAGGTGCTGGCCAGAAAAGGTCAAATTGAATTGTCGGTTACGCCCTATGCGCATCCTATCATGCCGCTTTTATTGGATTTGAACTCTACGCATGAGGCCATGCCGGATGCGCCTCTGCCGGAGTTGGACGCTTATCCGGGCGGAGAGGAGCGGGTCAGATGGCATCTTGAAAAAGGCGTGCAGACGTTTAAGCGCTTTTTTGGCTACAAGCCTAAAGGATGCTGGCCTTCGGAAGGCAGCATCAGCGAGCCGACCTTGAGACTGCTGGATGATTTTGGATTTGAATGGGCGGCAAGCGGTGGTTCAGTGCTGCATAACAGTTTAAATCTGATTGAAAATGCGGAAAAGCCAAGCTCGCATCATCCGTTTAGACTTAAAAATACCGATATCGCCTGTTTTTTTCGCGATGACGGATTATCCGACTTGATCGGTTTTGAGTATTCCAAATGGCACGCTGATGATGCAGTCAGTGATTTGATTCATCATCTGGAAAATATCGCCATGCATGAGCCGGGCGATGCGCTGGTTTCCATCATCATGGATGGTGAAAACGCCTGGGAGTATTTTCCAGCTAACGGGTATTACTTCCTTAGCGCTTTATACAAACGACTGGCCAGTCACCCGGATATTGAATTAACGACTTTTTCAGAAGCCTTGAAACATAAAGTGGAAGTTAAATCCTTGCCCAGATTGGTTGCCGGCAGTTGGGTTTATGGCACTTTTTCAACCTGGATAGGCGATGCCGATAAAAACCGCGGATGGGATATGCTCGGTGACGCGAAATGGGCCTTCGACAAAGTCATATCCACAGGGCGCTTGACTGATGAGCAAGTGCATAAAGCAGAGTTACAGTTGGCGGTTTGTGAGGGTTCCGACTGGTTTTGGTGGTTTGGCGATTACAATCCCGGTGAGGCGGTCAGTAACTTTGAAAAACAATTCCGTCTTAATTTAGCTAATTTGTATAGATTATTAGGGGAAGAACCTCCTGCTTATCTAGCCATGTCGTTTACACAGGGTTCGGGTGCTCCAGCGATGGGCGGCGCAATGCGGCCCGGCATCGAACATATATAATCTCTAAGCAGGAATAACATGTTAAACAAGCGCCGTGCCGGTATTTTATTGCATATCTCATCGTTGCCGGGAGCCGGCAGCCACGGGGATTTGGGTCAGGAAGCGTATCATTTTGTAAATTTTCTCGCCGATACCGGTATCACTGTGTGGCAAACACTGCCCTTGGGCATGACTCATGCGGATGCATCGCCTTATCAATGTTTATCCGCTCACGCAGGTAATCCGGCGTTCATTAATATCGGCTGGCTGGTTCAAAAAGGCTGGCTGCACCCGCCCGGAAGCGGCCTGGATTACCGAAATGTTTCGAACTCGGATAAAAGCAGCTTGATAGCCGAGGCTTTCCAGGGGTTTTTAGATCATGCCGAGTCACAGGATAAGGCGCTGTTTGCGCAATTCCGCGAGGAGAAAGGGTTCTGGCTGGACGATTTCGCCGTATTTATTGCGCTCCGGAATGAGTTTAATCAGCTTTGCTGGAATCAATGGCCGGAGCATTTCAAGGAAAGGGATGTAAAAGCGATTAAAGAAGCGCGGCGCCGTTTAAAATCGGAAATCGAGAGAATTGAATTCGAACAGTATGTCTTTTTCAGACAATGGCTGGAATTAAAAGCCTATGCTAAACAGCATGGCGTGCTGCTATTCGGCGATATTCCTATTTTCGTATCATACGACAGCGCTGACGTGTGGGCTAACCGTCAGGTTTTCAAGCTGGACGAGACTGGTCAAATGTCCGTCGTCGCAGGTGTGCCGCCTGATTATTTCTCCGCTACGGGCCAGCGTTGGGGAAACCCTCATTATGACTGGGAATATCTGGAGCATACCGGGTTTCGCTGGTGGGTTGAACGCATGCATACGCAGCTCGAACTGTTCGATATTTTACGCATAGACCATTTTCGAGGGCTTGAGGCGGCGTGGGAGATACCGGCCGATGAAGAGACGGCGGTTAATGGGGAGTGGGTTAAAGCGCCCGGCAAGGCCTTGCTGAATGCCATAAAAGCCGAACATGGATCGATTCCCCTGGTTGCCGAGGACCTGGGGGTCATTACCCCTGAAGTCGTGGAATTGCGAGACGAATTTGATTTGCCGGGCATGAAGATTTTGCAGTTCGCTTTCGGCAGCGGCCCCGATAATCCCTATTTGCCGAACAATTACGTGAAAAATTGCGTGGTTTATACCGGTACTCATGACAATGATACGACTTTGGGCTGGTCTCAAGCATTGAGTGAGGAGGAAAAAAAGTTCGTTTACGAATATCTTGGCAACCCGTCTCTGCCCTTGCACTGCGCTCTGATACAAGCGGCCTTGGCATCGGTTGCGAATCTGGCGGTGATCCCCATGCAGGATATTCTGGAATTGGATAGCCATCATCGAATGAACACACCCGGCACAATTGAAGGTAATTGGCAGTGGCGCTTCCAATGGGAGCAATTATCACATGAGCGGGCTGTCAGGTTAGGCCATCTGGTGAAAATGTTTAACCGCATTCAATAATTAAAGAGCAGGCTGGGCGGCCTTGGCGAGGCCGCCCAGGGAAGAACGACTTAATCGTCGTCCTCGTGTTTGACCTGTTCCGGTATCGGTAATAAAGGAACGTTATAGCTTTTAATGATTGCTCGTATCTGATCGGCTTTAGCGGCAATCAGTTTGTTGAGCATTTCCTGTCTTGCCTTGTCGCCGTAGCGCACCCCCATCGCTATTGAAAAATCAAATTTCATGCCGTGGGTCGATTGCATCGGAATCATTGTAATACTGTCTTTCGGACTTTCGGAGACGACGTAGCCGGCCATCGGTCCCCAAAGAATAACCATGTCGATTTTTTTCGCCTGCAAATCCTCCAATATCTGCATGGCCACGTTGTGTTTATCATCGCCCGACATGCTCTGGTAAGGAATGCCCTGATCGAGCAGGCCATTTTTTTGCAGCCAGGCTGTTCCGGGGCCGCGGTCAAACATGGCGATTTTCAGTGCCTCCTGGCGTTCCAGCGGCAGTTCGGCCAATTGCGCGAGATCCTTTATATCGTCCCAGCCCCGCCCCTTGGCAATGAGCAGAACATAAGTCGAATGATAATACGGCGATGTCGTCAGTGTGAGGTCATAATCGGCAGGTACGCCCATGATGACGTCACACTTATACTCTTCACTTTCCACATCCGTATCTTTTAATGGCGCCTTCAAGGTGTTGCGAACAAAGCCCAATCGTTGAGGAAACCAGGTGTATTCAAGTGTCTGTCCGAGTTCCTTGGCAAACAGCTCGGCTATTTTATTTTCAAAGCCGTCTTGGTTTTTTGTTGAATAAGGTGGGTTCAAGGGATCTGCGCAGACTTTGAATTTTTCTTCCGCCATGGCTGAAAATGTTACTGCGGTCAGAAATAACCCGGCAAGTATTTTTTGAATCTGATGCGAAGCCCGCATTAAGTTCTCCTTGGTAAATTGAACAAGTTAGAACAACTAGTTTACTGCATAACGAGTTGTTTTTTAAATTAGAAGTTAATTCAAGGCGGGTGGGCGGGGGAATTCGGGCAGCACCATGTCCGGCGCGATTTTAAGTTCCACGAAGATTTTTGTTAATAGCTTTTTTTCTTCATCAATAATTCTATCCCTTAATCCATAGGGATACTGGGTGGTGCAGGCGGCGGCAATATCCAGACAATATTCAAAAACGGTAGAGCGTCTCGGCTCGGATAATGACGTAGAGGCAATGGCCCTTAATTCCTGCAACAATCGGCCGGAAGGCCGGTTATGGGCAAAACGATCAAGGAAGGCATTGGCATCATCAATGCTGACGGCCTGAATGCCGGCTACGCGATCCAGAAAAGCAATATGCTCGATAAGGAAGTGATAAAGAATTCGCAACTCGCCGGGCTGATTTTGGCCATCGGCCCATATGATTTCAATTAAGGGAATTAAATCCAGAAAATAAAAATCGGCCGGACGCAGGTTGAATTCAGCCATTAATCGATCGAATGCATGTTGCGGCGACATGGTGTGGTGTTTCGGATAAGTGAAAAATTTAACTATAGCCTAGGTTGATGTTATGTCCAGTTTCAGGGTATTAAACGCTAAAAAAAAGCCCTGGCCGATGATAAATTCGGTCAGGGCTTTTTAGAACCAATCTAAAAATCAGATCGATTTATTAATTAGGTAATGCGAATACAGTTAATGTACCACCTAATTTAGTGAAAGAGCTCAAGCTTCTGTATGCGCCAACAGCACCTAAACCTTCAGAGTTTGAATCTGCTTCACCGGAGTCAAGACCTGCAGCGATACCGATACCAGCCCAGCCGCCGATACCTGAAAGAACGCCAACGTATTGTTTGCCGTTGTATTCCCAGGTATTAACGTTGCCGATGATGCCGGAAGGTGTCTTGAATCTGTACAACTCCTTACCGGTTTTAGCATCAACTGCTTTCAGGTAGCCTTCCAGAGTGCCGTAGAATACGACGCCGCCGGCTGTGGCAACAGAACCTGACCATACAGAGAATTGTTCTTTGTTGGACCAGACAATTTTGCCGGTTTTAGCGTCAAACGCTGTAAACTGGCCCAGGTTGGTTGTATTGTCAGGCTTGCCGGTCATAACGTCCGCGCCAGCAGGCTGCATGGTCAGGGTGGCGCCTACATAAGGCTGGCCGGCTGTGTATGAAACTTCGAATGGTTCGTAGTTCATGCACAAGTGGTTGCCAGAGATATAGAACAGGCCTGTGTCAGGAGAGTAGGAAACAGGAGCCATGTTTTTAGCACCTAGCGCCGCAGGGCAAACGCCTTCAGTGTTAACGTCTTCACCGTTGTGTTCGGTAGAGTATTCAGGAACAACTTGAGGACGGCCAGTTTTCATGTCAACGTGAGTAGCCCAGTTGACAGATTTGTCAAATTTCTCGGCAACCAGCAATTCACCCGTTTCACGATCCAAGGTATAGCCAAAACCGTTACGGTCGAAATGCACGATAGTTTTGTGCATTTTGCCTTTGACTTCCTGGTCAACCAGAACAGTTTCGTTGATACCGTCGAAATCCCATTCATCGTGAGGCGTCATTTGGTAAACCCATTTGACTTCCCCGGTGTCAGCATCACGAGCCCATAATGACATGGACCATTTGTTGTCGCCAGGACGTTGAGTAGGATTCCATGTGGACGGGTTGCCTGATCCGTAATAAACCAGGTTCAGTTTAGGGTCATAGCTGTACCAGCCCCAGGTTGTACCGCCGCCGATTTTCCATTGGTCGCCTTCCCAGGTGCTTAAGCTGGAGTTTTCGCCAACTGGAGTAACTTTGCCGTTTTTCCAGGTAGTTGTCTTTTTAGGATCGATCAGCGTGTCGCCGTCTGGACCCATGCTGTAGCCTTTCCAGGCCAGTTCGCCGGTTCTGATGTCATAAGCGGCCAGGAAGCCGCGAACCCCGAATTCACCGCCGGAAATACCGGTCAGCACTTTGTCTTTAACGACTACTGGCGCTTGAGTGTTGGTCATGCCCAGTTTCGGGTCGCCGTTTTGTACGCTCCATACGCGTTTGCCGGTTTTAGCGTCTAAAGCGGTTAAAACGGTATCGGATTGTTGCAGGAAGATTTTGCCATCGCCGTAAGCCAAGCCGCGGTTGACAGTGTCGCAGCACATAACCGGAATAGTAACGTCAGCGTCTTGTGTTGGTGTGAATTCCCAGATTACGGATTGCGTTTTTTGATCAATCGCGTAAACAGTGTTGGGGAATGGGGTATGGATGTAAAGAACATCGTTTACCACCAATGGGCCGCCTTCATGACCACGTAACACACCAGTAGAGAAAGACCATGCCGGTTGTAGGTTTTTCACATTGTTTGCGTTGATTTGGTCCAGTTTGCTGTAACGAGTACCGGCGTAGTTACCACCCCAAGTAGCCCAGTTAGCTGGGTTTTGAGTCAGTTTCTCTACTTCGCTGTTAGCAGTTGAAACCGCTGGCGCAGCCAGAATTGCAGCCACACTTGAAGCAAGCAGCCAACTTTTTAAAGGCTTCTTCATATATATTTCTCCTGATATTCTGCTAATTAGACAGAATACTGATTATGTTTTTTTAAGACTAATATTAGTTCTAAAGCTTTTGGGTGACTTTTTCTGTTTCGTTAAAAGGAATTTTTCCTGGTCACTCCAGACGCCTAAATTTAATGATTTTGCCCCAAAAGTCAACTCTTAAGGTAGTTATAAGATCTTTCTGGGGTCTTGGGTCAAGGTAAAATACAGTTGCGAATCGATATTAATTTCTTAAAGTAAAACACATACTTCAACATAATGTCGTAGGATTTTGCTGATTGTTTTTAATTTTCCGGCGCTGGCATCGAAGGCGGCAAGCGAGGGTCCGGAATATGGCTCCTTGAGCGTAAGGCGACTTATGCCAAAGGGTTGAACTTATGCTTCCTTAGTCTTTTGATTAAGGTGTTGGTTCCCGTTTCATTCGCGATAAATGCCTATCAGGCCGGAATTCGCTCAGCCGGTTAAAGAGTTTCAACACGGTAACCGTTACGATTCCAGCACAGAATTTCGCCCGCATCTTTTTTCCAGGCGGCGAGCACAAGACGCTGGCCGGGTTGGCCGTCTATTTCAAAGTGATGAATGCCCGGGCGGTGGGTATGGCCGTGAATCAGGCGTAGACAGTTATGTTCGCGCATAACCGTTATTACTGTGTTTTGATTGACATCCATAATTTCCTGCGTTTTTTTGCGATTATGAAAGTGGCTGCGAAAGCGGTACCAGCGCGCCATCAGCAGGCGCAGAAGCAGCGGTTTCGATAAGACATAGCGCTTCCATTCCGGAGTATGTGATTTTGCTCTAAAAGCCTGATAGGGCAGGTCGTCGGTACAGAGCAAATCGCCGTGCGTGAGCAGGGTAGGTATGCCATAAAGATCAATGACCACATAATCATCGATCAGGATCACGCCGGTTTCCTGGCGGAACCTGTCACCCAGCAGGAAATCGCGGTTACCTTGCTGCAGATAAACTTTTGTGCCTGCGTCGGTCAATTGTTTCAGATGTTTTTTAATCTTACGATTGGGAGGCGTGGGGTCATCGTCGCCTATCCAGGCATCAAAAAGATCGCCCAGGATATAAACGGCCGCGGCCTCGGGCGCGCGCTTGTCAAGAAAGTCAATAAATCGACGCGTGATTTCAGGTTTGTCCAGGGAAATGTGCAGATCTGAAATAAAAAGAATGTCTTTATTCATGGAGGATATAGGTGCAAAATCCGTGGCGGAACAGTGGGTTTCCGCCACGGATTTCAGGTGCTCGTCTTCGGCTGTTTTATGCCGGGGCGCTTATTCGATAACTTCGGCTTTTTCGATGACGATGTCGGTTTTGGGAACGTCCTGGTGCGGGCCGCGATTGCCTGTCGGTTGCTTGGCCATGGCATCAACTATGTCCATGCCTTCAATCACTTCGCCAAAAACGGCATAACCCCAGCCATTCGGTGTCGGGCTGGTATGGTTCAGGAATGAGTTGTCCTTGTAGTTGATGAAAAACTGCGCGGTTGCGGAATCGGGGTCCGGCGTGCGGGCCATGGCGATAGTGCCGCGACTGTTGGGCAGGCCGTTATTGGCTTCGTTTTTGATGGGGTCATGCACGGCTTTTTGGTTGAAGCTTGTGTCGAAGCCGCCGCCTTGCGCCATGAAGCCGGGAATGACGCGATGGAAAATAGTGCCGTTATAAAAACCTTCGTTAACATACGTCAGAAAATTTGCCGATGAAATGGGCGCTTTTTCAGGGTTTAGCTGGACAATGATTTCACCGAGCGTCGTCGTTAATTTAACTTTTGTTTGAGTATCAGACATTTTGTTTTCCGTTGCAAAAGAGAAAGTTGTTGTTAAAAACAGCATCAGGGAAAGAACGAGGATGCGCATGGGTTTCCTTTGTAAGTGATACAAAGGGCAGATTCTATGTGTTTTTATCTTGAAAGAGAAGTATGCGCTTGGTAAATTGTGCGGTTTTGTTTATATACTTACACACCCATTTCATCTGACAGCCTGTTTTGCAAAAGTCGGTTACGGGCGCTGAGCAGCGGATTTTTTTAACTGTAATGACACGGCAATTAATAACTCAATGCTGAAAATATATAACACCCTGACTCGGAAAAAAGAACTGTTTCAACCGCGCGAGGCCGGCAAAGTCGGCATGTATGTCTGCGGTATGACGGTCTATGATTACTGCCATATCGGTCATGCCCGCGTCATGGTCGTGTTTGACACGGTCGCGCGCTATTTTCGTTATCTGGGGTACGAGTTGACATACGTGCGCAATGTCACGGATATCGATGACAAGATCATTCAGCGGGCTAATGAAAACGGCGAAGACTTCGGCAAACTGACCGAGCGTTTTATCGAGGCCATGCATGAGGATGAGCGCGCGCTGTCGGTGCTGCCGCCCGATATCGAACCCAGGGCCACGCAGTCCATCGCACAGATTATTGCCATGATTGAGTCTTTGATGGCCAAGGGATTGGCTTATGTCGGCGGCAATGGCGATGTATTTTATTCGGTGGACAAGTTTAAAAACTACGGCCAGCTGTCGGGGAAGAACCTGGATGATCTGCAGGCCGGCGAACGCGTTGACGTGGACCTGGCCAAGCAGAACCCGATGGACTTCGTATTATGGAAAATGGCCAAGCCCAATGAACCGGCCTGGGAGTCGCCCTGGGGGGAGGGGCGCCCCGGCTGGCATATCGAATGCTCGGCCATGTCGACCTGTTGCCTGGGCAACCATTTCGATATTCATGGCGGCGGCATGGATCTGCAGTTTCCCCATCATGAAAATGAAATCGCCCAGTCGGAAGGCGCAACCGGCGAAAAATTCGTTAATTTATGGATGCATAATGGCTTTGTGCGCATCAATGAAGAGAAAATGTCCAAATCATTGGGCAACTTCTTTACGGTTAGGGAAGTGCTGCAGCGTTACCGGCCGGAAATCATCCGGTTCTTTATTCTTTCCAGCCATTACCGCAGCCCGTTAAATTACTCCGATGAACATCTGAATGAGGCCGGAGCGGCTCTGACGCGGCTTTATACGGCATTGCGCGGCGTCGACGTTGTGCAGGCAACCCTGGAAAACGAGTTCAAAACACGCTTTGAGCAGGCCATGGATGACGACTTTAACACGCCTGTGGCCTTGTCCGTCATATTTGATCTGGCCAGGGAGCTGAATAAAGTCAAGGAAAACGATAGGGAAAAAGCCGGGCAACTGGCGGCTACATTAAAATATTTAGGCGGCCTGCTGGGTCTCTTGCAAGATGATCCCGATACTTTTCTTAAAGGTCGAGCCATGGCTGGTTCAGATACCGGTTCGGGTTTATCCGATGTTCAGATTGAGCAGCAAATCCAGGCGCGTCTTGATGCCAAAAAAGCTAAAAACTGGACCTTGGCCGATCAAATCCGTGATGGACTAAAACAGCAAGGCGTTATTCTGGAAGATGTGCCGGGCGGCACGAATTGGCGCCGGGAATAAATTACAATAAACATTCAAGCTCCCGCACAGGTAAAGCCAATATATGATCTCAGAGCAAGCTGTGTGCGAATTTGTCTGCGAGAATAGAATTAATGATTAAGTGAAGGGTAGTAATGAGCGAAATTAAAGATAAATCAGTCCAGGTGTTCCTTGATGAACTGGCCAGTAAAGCGCCTACGCCTGGCGGTGGCAGCGCCGCGGCCGTCATGGGGGCGCAATCGGCCGCTTTGACCAGCATGGTGTGCAACCTGACCATCGGCAAGCCTAAATACGCCGAGGTCGAAGCTGAAATGCGGGCATTGCTGGAAAAATCGGAAGCCCTGCGGGAAAAACTGATCGGCATGATCAAAGCCGATGTGGATGTCTTTGATCGCCTGATGGCTACTTACGGCCTGCCGAAAGAAACCGAAGAGGAAAAAACGGCGCGCAGTGCGGCGATTCAGGCGGTATTGAAAGAAGCGACCGATGTGCCCTTGGCTTGTGCCCGTGCTTGCGCGGAAGCGATTGAACTAAGCCGCATTGCAGCGGATAAGGGTAATCTGGGCGTGATCAGCGATGCGGGCGTGGCCGCGATGGCCGGTTACAGCGCTTTAAAAAGCGCAGCGTTGAATGTGTATATCAACGCCGGGGGGCTTAAGGACAGAGACTTCGCCGAGGCGAAGCTGGCGGAACTGGAGCAGGTCATGCAAGGCGCGGATACTGCCGCGGAAGCGGTTTATCAAGTCGTTAAGGCCAAGTTGTAGGCGGCAGTTTCTGGTGTCGAATGAGGCGCGGGATCTGTTTGGTCGTGGCACGAAATGGCATGATTTCAATGACTTATGTTTTGTTTGAAAAATAACTATAAAATTAATAAAAAAAGAGTTGACGACGAGGAGGCGCATCGCTATCATAGTCAGCTCTTCAAGGGTGGTTGAGAAGTTTAACAAGCCATTAGTTAAGAAGATTGTCGGGGTATAGCGCAGTTTGGTAGCGCGCCTGCTTTGGGAGCAGGATGTCGGGGGTTCGAATCCCTCTACCCCGACCAATTTGCGCTTGTAGCTCAACCGGATAGAGCACCGGCCTTCTAAGCCGGGGGTCGCAGGTTCGAGTCCTGCCAAGCGCGCCATTTCTTGAGAAGTCCCTATTATGGTGAGCGTAGCTCAGTTGGTAGAGCCCCGGATTGTGATTCCGGTTGTCGTGGGTTCGAGCCCCATCGTTCACCCCATTCATTTCAATTGCCATTGTCGCTTTTGAACCCTCCTACAGTAGGGTTTAAGTCTTCTTTTCAGCAACCATGCTGAGTATCAAGTCGCAATCCTGACATCGCGGAAGCTATTCTATCAATAAGCCGTCTTGCATGGCGTAGATTCTGATCCTGTTTTCATGCCCGAGATAAGCGGGTTTTGGTGTTTACAAATGACTGCTGATCCAGCGCACGATATCCGCGGCACTCATGGCCCCTGATTGACGGGCGATTTCCCGGCCGGCTTTGAAGATGATCATGGTAGGAATGCTGCGAATGTTAAATTGCGCGGCGAGACCTTGTTCCTGTTCCGTATTAAGCTTGGCCAGACGCACCTTGGGCTCAAGATGGACCGCGGCCTGGGCGTAAGCCGGCGCCATCATTTTGCAAGGTCCGCACCAGGGAGCCCAGAAATCGACAACAACAGGCATATCATTACGCGAAATATGACGTTGAAACTGGCTGCTGTCTAATTCCAGAGGCTGTCCCGTAAATAAAGCCTGTTTACAGTTGCCGCAATGGGGCCGGTCGTCCAGACGGTCGGATGGAATTCGGTTAATGGTATGGCACAAAGGGCAAACAATATGCAAGGAGCTCATTTGAGAATATTTTTAAAGTTCAGGTAAGCTTTGATATAAGGTCATCAAGTTTAAAAATCAATATGCCTCATCCTGAATTACGTTTTTTGGTTTAACAGGATGCACGCTTCCGTCTCTCATACCAATGGTATAGGTACGACCGAAACCGACGACGTATCGTCCGCTTTCAGGTTGTAAAGCAAATAAATGAAAATCCGATAAAGACCGAAGCAGGCTGACGACTTTGCCGAATTTCGTCCCCAGCGCGTGCAACTGAACGTTGTAATCTTCATCATCCTGCAAAATTTCCTTGACCTTACAACTGAATACAACCCGTTCGCGCGCAAACAGGTTAAGTGATTCGGATTCCGGCCGGACAAACATGACCGAAGCCTGCGGATTCTGCAACAAATTAACCGTGTGGCTGGCCAGCTCGCTGACAAAGATATAAAAGCATCCTGATGGGGTCTGTACAAAGGGGGCGTAACTGATATCGGGAATACCGTTTCCTGTAGCGGTCGATAGCAATAATGTCTGTTGCGAGGCTATCAGTTTACGATAATTCAAGGTTATGTCGTCGAGATCTTCGATTTCGTTCATTTTATGCGAACTCCTCGTGCGTAAAGTCGTTATGGGATATTTTTCCCCTTACTCAATTTCAAGGCTTTTTTGATCAGACCAGTTTAGGGGCAAAATTACGCCCGGCATTGGGTTCATTTTCGCCGTTTCAGGCGGGTAATATTGATTATCAAACGATGCCGCGTTTAAAATTGATAAAATGGCTTAAATAACAATTAAATCCTGTCTCAAACTCGGGTCTTATTTCATTCCCGTTCCTTAGAAGGTGGCGCGAATGCATGATGGAGAACGGTTCAATGTCATCAGCCATTTGCTGGGCGCGCTAGCTGCGTGCGTCGGACTGATTGTGCTGGTCGTGCTGGCCGTACGGCAGGGCGATATGTGGAAAATTGTCAGCTTTAGCGTCTATGGGACGTCCCTGGTGTTAGCTTATACGTTTTCCACGCTCTATCACGGCTTGCAGGGCAAAGCCAAGGAAGTGTTCGCCGAACTCGACCATCATGCGATCTATCTCTTGATTGCCGGCACTTATACGCCTTTTACGCTGGTAACGCTGCACGGCAGTTGGGGTTGGTCAATATTCGGAATCGTCTGGAGTCTGGCGGTGCTGGGGAGTTTGCTGGAGTTGCTGTCCAGAAAAGAGCAGCGTGTTCTGCCGGTGGTGATTTATCTCCTGATGGGCTGGATTATACTGATCGCGATCAGACCCTTGCTGCGGGTCATGCCGATGGAAGGTTTTTTCTGGCTCTTGTCGGGAGGGCTGTTTTATAGCATAGGCGTGGTGTTTTATGCGCTGGATGACAGAGTCAGGTATTTTCATAATATATGGCATATTTTCGTATTGGCGGGCAGTGCCAGCCATTATATTGCGGTGCTGTTATTTGTCGCTTGATGCCTGCTCTGACCGATGACTTAACCGCTGGTATCGTGCTAGCGCAGGCACTTTGATAATCCGGACCGTTTGCAGCGGTTCAGGCGCTTGAAGGTTGTCCGCCGTTTCCCAAGCCGACTATGTGCGCTTGTATTCGGATTCGGATATGATAGCCTAATCATCTATTTATAAGCCGTTTTTGTTGGTAATCCTTAACTGTGGTTTTAACGCATTGAAAAACTCCGCTGGCTTAGACAATCTGCATTTTTTTATCCGGCTTGCCTTGCCGCTAGTGACCGTTTTGTCCGCCGGGTGTTCTCATGAGCCTAAAATCCGTCCGGTCTGGCCTGCACAGTCGCAACTGCCGCCGGTGGTCAATTATGCCCTGAGCCTGCAGGGTGTTCCTTATCGCTACGGCAAGGCCTCGCCGCGGGAAGGCTTCGATTGCAGCGGTTTTATCAAACATGTTTATGAACACCAGGGCATCGCCTTGCCGCGCACCACGCGCGAAATGGCTCAGGTTCTGCCGCCAGTCTCGATACATCAACTTAATTCCGGCGATCTGGTTTTTTTTAATACCAATGGCTATCCTTTTTCCCATGTCGGCCTGTATATCAGCGATAATAACTTCATTCACGCCCCTAGCCAGCGTACCGGCAAGGTCCTGGTGTCCAGCCTTAACAATCAATACTGGCGGCAACATTTAATCGGCGCGCGCCGGCCCGGGCAGTGGCATTAACGGAAATTCGTTCTCCTGAGAAAGCTATTCATGCAAGCGGCACCCCCTCGGACAAAAATCCATCAACAGCTTTATTTTCAAGTACTGACGGCTATCGTCCTGGCTATTTTGCTCGGCCATTTCCTTCCTGAAACCGGCGTCGCCATGAAGCCTCTAGGCGACGGCTTTATCAAGCTGATCAAGATGATCATCACACCGATCATTTTC
The DNA here is from genome assembly GCF_000383855.1 of Methylobacter marinus A45. GTDB lineage: Bacteria > Pseudomonadota > Gammaproteobacteria > Methylococcales > Methylomonadaceae > Methylobacter > Methylobacter marinus. The sequence goes on along the minus strand of NZ_KB912877.1, from coordinate 927,438 downwards.
TGCACCGTGGTCACGGGTATCGCCGGCATGCGCGATATGAACAAGGTCGGGCGCGTCGGCATCAGGGCGCTGGTTTATTTCGAAGTCGTCAGTACATTGGCGCTGGCTATCGGGCTGGTTGTCGTGCATGTCATCGAGCCCGGCGCGGGCATGAATATCGACGCCAGTGCGCTCGATGCGAGAAGCCTGTCCGCCTATACCACGGCGGCGAAATCGGGGGGCGCGGTGGAATTTCTGCTCAACATCATTCCCACCAGTGTCGTTGATGCCTTCGCCAAGGGCAACATCCTGCAGGTGCTGCTGTTTGCATTATTATTCGGTTTCTCCCTGGCGGCGTTGGGAAAGCTGGGCGAAGACGTCACGGTGTTCATCGACAAGATTTCGCAGGTGCTGTTCGGCATTGTGGCGACGATCATGAAGCTGGCGCCGATCGGCGCTTTCGGCGCCATGGCCTTTACCATCGGCAAATATGGCATTGCCTCGCTGGCGCCGCTGGCGAAATTGATGGGCAGCTTTTATCTGACCTGCCTGCTGTTTGTTTTTATCGTGCTGGGGCTGATCGCGCGATTGACGGGATTCAGCATCCTGAAGTTCATCCGCTATATCAAGGAAGAACTGCTGATCGTGCTGGGCACGTCTTCCTCGGAATCGGTACTGCCGCGCATCATGCTGAAAATGGAGAAACTGGGCTGCTCGAAATCGGTGGTGGGGCTGGTGATTCCGACCGGGTACTCGTTCAACCTGGACGGCACATCCATTTACCTGACCATGGCTGCGATCTTCGTCGCACAGGCTACTAATACGCCGCTGACGCTGAGCCAGGAATTGACCATACTCGGCGTTCTGCTGCTGACCTCGAAAGGCGCATCGGGCGTGGCCGGCAGCGGTTTTATCATCCTGGCCGCGACGCTTTCGGCCATCCCGACCATTCCGCTGGCGGGACTGGCGCTGATTCTCGGCATAGACCGCTTTATGTCCGAGGCTCGCGCGCTGACCAATCTCGTCGGCAACGGCGTCGCGACCGTGGTTGCCGCCAAATGGGAAAATGAACTGGACGAACGGCAGCTTGATGCAGCGCTTAACGGGGCTGGTGAGGCGGCAGAGTTGCCGGAGGCTTGACCCGACAGCCGATTACATTGCTACAACTGTATTCTCAAGGCCAGGAAACCCGATAGATGCTGCCGGTAAAATCATCCGAGACATAAATGGCGCCGTCCGGTCCTTCGGCAACATCGACAGGCCGGGCTATGACATCGCCCTGAAACTCAAAGCCGCTGATAAAGTCGCGCTCCGTAATCGTGCCCTTGGGCCCGAAATGCAGCGATACGACCTTATAGCCAGTTTTCTCGGTGCGGTTCCAGGAACCGTGCAGTGCCACCAGGGCCGAATTTTTGAATTCCGGCGGCAAATTTTTATTGCGCAGGAAAGTCATTCCAAGAGGCGCGGTATGGGCGGCGAATTCGTGGACGGGGGGCAGGCTGTTGCGGATTTGTTCCTCATGGCCGGCGCCCAGATCGGGATCAGGGATTTTATTGCCGTTGGCATAAGGCCAGCCGTAAAATTTGCCTTGCTCGATCCGGTTAAGTTCTTCGGGCGGAAAATCATCGCCCAGAAAATCCCGGCCGTTATCGACGCCGAACAGTTCATGGGTATCGGGATGCCAGTCAAAGCCGACCGTATTGCGCAACCCTGTGGCAAACAGTTCGTCCTGACCGCCATCCGGGTTATAGCGCAGCATGGCCGCCCGTTTCGGGTTTTTTTCCTCGCAGACATTGCAGCTCGATCCGACCGAAACATACATCAGGCCATCCGGGCCGAAGCGTAACGTGCGGGTCCAGTGGTTGCTGCCGCCCGGGATGCCGGTGACGACCTGCTCGTATTCGCCTTGTGTCTTGCGCGTTTTGGGATTAAAGGCAATGCGGCCGATTGCATCGGTTTCGGCAACATACAATCGGCCCTGATAATAATCCATGCCATGCGGCCGGTTCAGTCCGGTCACCAGATCGCTTCTGCCGTCCGGCGCGCCGTCATTGTCGGCATCCCGCTCAAGCAAGACGATCCGGCCTTCATTTGGCAGGCTCGCCAGCAGATCGCCCGCTTCGGTAAAACGCAACATGCGGACATCGGGTAAATCTTTCGCATAGACCGAAATCGAAAAGCCCGGCGGCAGGTGTATGCGCGCGTTTAACATTTCCTCGGAAGGCGGATTTTTCTTCATCAAAGGCGTGTTAATGCCGAACCAGCGGGACATCAGGAACCCTAAAATGCCACCTATAATAAAAATACGCGCCAATGCCCAAAGAAAAGTATGCATGGGAGATAACCTGTCGAATATCGAAAGTTTTTTCGTGAATCTGTTAAGTCAGCATTTTTTGACTTTTGAACGGGCACCAATCAGGAAGTTTCTTTTCAAATGAATAAAGCGTTCGTCAATTTTTTATTGGAGGCTCTCATGACTGACACCGGAATCGATAATGACGCAGTGGTTAGCGTGCTCAATAAAGTCCTGGAAATCGAATTGGCCGGCGTGGTGTGTTATACGCACTATGCCTTGATGATCTATGGCTACAACCGCATCCCCATCATTTCGTGGATGCGCGGCCAGGCAACCGAATCCTTGACCCATGCCAACGAAGCAGGCGAATTGATCACGCATCTGGGCGGTCATCCTTCCCTAGGCATCGGCCCGTTGCTGGAAACGCACCGTCATGATATCGGCGATATTCTCAGGGAGTCGCTGGAGCATGAAATGCAGGCTTTGACGGCTTATTATGATCTTCTGCAACTGGTGAAAGACCGCAACGTGATGCTGGAGGACTATGCCCGGCGCCTGATCGCACAGGAGGAAACGCATCTGGGCGAAGTACGCAAGATGCTCAGGAAACCCGGCCAGTAAAGAAAGCTGTGTAAATGCCCGGGCCGCGATAAAATGGCCGGCCAAAAGATTATGAAGTGAATTTCCATGAGCTATTACAAATACCACGTATTCTTCTGTACCCACCAACGCGAAAACGGCAGCGCCTGTTGCGCGAACCATGGCGCCAAGATTGTGCGCGATTACGCCAAGGAGCAGGTTAAAAAATTGCATCTGAACGGCCCTGGAAAGTGCCGCATCAACAACGCCGGTTGCATGGACCGCTGCAGCGAGGGGCCGGTAATGGCGGTTTATCCGGAAGGGGTTTGGTACACCTATCACGATAAAGACGATATCGACGAAATTATCGAGGAGCATCTGCGGCATGGGCGGATTGTCGAGCGTTTGAAAATCTAGGCGCATGACGGCCCCCGTCCCCGGTCCGGCCGTAAAAGCGCAAACCTTGAGGGGCTCGTCTCAGCTTCCATGATGATGAATGTTGATCCTGTCCGTTCTCCGGTCAGCGGGCTGCTTTCGGCGGAATTTCCGCGATATAATGGCCGGCTCAAAACAGCCGCCGACGTTATCGGTTGCGCTGGCGTTAATCATTAATCCAAAACCTTGTCACATGGCGGCAGGGATTATCGTAAGGAGAGTTGTGTGGCAAAGGCCAGTGAGTTAAAGAAAGGCATGGTCGTCGAGATAAACGGCGTTCCGCATGTGGTCAAGCAGGTTGAAGTCAGAAGCCCGTCATCTCGCGGGGCATCGACATTGTATAAAGTCCGTTTTAACAATCTCAAGACAGGGCAAAAGCTGGACGAGTCCTTAAAGGGCGACGATTTTTTCAAGGATGCCGACTGCGTGCGCGCCAAAGTGCAGTTTTCCTATGTCGATGGCGACAATTACATCTTCATGGATATGGAAGATTACAGCCAGTACAGCATCAGTGGGGATGATCTGGAGGGGCAGAAGGAATATCTGACCGAAGGGCTCGAAGGCATCGTGGCCTTGCTGATAGACGATGCCTTGCTGGCCATCGAACTGCCGGGCTCCGTCGTGCTCGGGATTGTGGAAACGGCGCCCGGTATCAAAGGCGCGACAGCGACAGGCCGCACCAAGCCGGCGCGCCTGACCACCGGTCTGGAAGTTCAGGTGCCTGAATACCTGGAAACCGATGAGCTGATCAGGATCAATACCGCGACCGGCAAGTTCATGTCGCGCGCTTAACACTTTAAACTATCAACAGGGCGGCCGCTCGGCCGTCCTTATGGCGGGGTCTGGCTTGGACAATCTTTTAACCGTACCTCAGGGCGAGTTTAAACTGGATCGCCTGCCGTTGCGCGCACGTGAGTTGCTGCGCGCCTGGGATGCGGCCGATGAATACCTGCTCGATTATCTGGCCGAAGACGGGAATCTGCCGGCTGGTGCACGGATATTAATCCTGAATGACACGTTTGGCGCTCTAGCCGTGGCGCTGAGCGGTTTTCGGCCGCAGGCGATCTCCGACTCCTATCTGTCGCAGCAGGCGACGCGCATGAATCTGGCCGGCAACGGCCTGAACGAGGACAGCGTCAGACTGCTGAACAGCCTGGAGGCACCGGACGGCGCTTCTGACCTGGTTCTGATCAAAGTGCCAAAGACATTGGCTTTACTGGAAGATCAGTTGCTGCGCCTGCAACCGCATTTGCAGGCATCGACGCGGATTATCGTCGGCGGCATGATTAAGGCCATGCCGGCTTCAGTCTGGAAAATACTGGAGCGCCTGGTCGGGCCGACGACCACATCTCTAGCGCGTAAAAAGGCGCGCCTGATTTTCGCCGAGCCTGATCCGAAACGGAAGGTGCCGGCCAATCCTTATCCGGTCCGCTATCGGCTTGAGGGTACCGATTACCTGATCACTAATCACGCCAATGTGTTCTCGCGCGACAGTCTCGATATCGGTACGCGTTTTTTTCTTCAGCATCTGCCCGTCAACCCCGAAGTGCGCGATATTGTCGATCTGGGCTGCGGCAATGGTGTAGTGGGTTTGATGGCTGCCGTGCGCAATCCGCGGGCGACCGTTCATTTTGTCGATGAGTCTTTCATGGCCGTGGCTTCCGCCAGGGAGAATTTTAGCCGCGCGCTAGGGGTGGAGCGGCAGGCAATATTCCGCGTTGGCGATGGCCTGACGGAGTTTGAGCCGGATTCGGCCGACTTGATTCTTTGCAATCCGCCTTTTCATCAGCAGCATGCCGTAGGTGATCAGATCGCCACCAGTATGTTTAAACACGCCCACAGGATACTGCGGACAGGCGGGGAGCTATGGGTGATCGGCAATCGCCATCTGGGCTATCATGTGGCGCTTAGGCGTCTTTTCGAGGCCTGTTCGGTCGTCGCTGCCAATTCAAAATTTGTGATCCTGCGAGCACGCGCCAAAAGGCACTAATTCCCCGGGCAAAAAAAACTCCCAGTGCAAAAGGGCATTGGGAGTATGAGGGGCAAACAGGACAATCAATCGTCACTGTTTGGTGTGCAATACCAGGAGATGGTAAAAAATTAGCCGTGCAGTCTGCGATTGAAGAATATATTACTAAAAATAGCCGCTGCTGCAAACAGAACAGTCGAGACGATAAACTCGCCTGAAATAAACACAAAAATGCCAGTGATAAACATCAACCCGATTAAAATATCTCTTTGAAAATCAGTCATTTTGAAGACCCGTTAGTAAATGGAAAATAAGAAAAAAGGAATTGAGGCATACTATACACATGCGCTTATTTGTTTACAACAGCGATAATTATTGATTAATAGTTTCTTATTTTGAAATAATCATGGAGGTCAAGCTGTAGCTTTTCAAGATGCATTTGATTCAGTCAACAAAAAAGCAAAGACTGCCCATTTTGGACCAGGAGCCGAAATCGGCGATAACCGCTCTCCGGTAAAAACCACGCAAGACCAGCGTCCGTGAACAGGCGACAGGTTGCCATTTTACAAGCAGTCGCTGTTGTAATAGGGCAACGTTAAATCAATTGATTCGTTAGATGGAATGCTGTTGGGCTGCGGTTAATTGAAAAAAAATATAAATCGAAGATCATGAAGTTATCCACATTTTCTGTGGATAACTCTGTTAATAACTTGAAAATAAATCCGCTAACCTGCCACTTTTAAAGTCTTTTTGTTAAATTGCCCAGCTTTTGAACAGTTGTACGGAGTTTGGTTTATTATCTTTATTTATCAAATGGATAACAAACCCAGAAGGGCGATGTGGCGGGTTAAAAACGCTCGATAAAAGACGTGCTTGGAAACGAGCAATGCCCAAGCGCCTGCTGTGGGAAAACTAACTTTGACAACAGTTTGTCAAGTTTTATTTCGTGCGATAAAACGGGTTTTCACCATAATGCAGGCGGTTAGATAATTGAAGTTGTTTTGTTGCAGGAAGTCCATTACTGCCGGGCTGGTGGTTCCCGGCTGCAGCCAGACATTCATCAACCCCAAGTCGAGGCATTGCCTTAGCGATGCGAGGGTGACTGCCGGCGGGACCACAAAGTCGACGATCGTCGGTTTCTGGGGTATTTCCGCCAGTGACGGATAGGCTTGGTCTTGCTCTACTATCTTCCTGTGCGGGTTGACCGGAAACAAACGGAAGCCTTTACGTTTTAAGTCCTTGTAAATGATATTGCCGAATTTGGCGGTATTATCCGTGGCGCCAACAATGGCGACCGTCGTCTCGGGGTGTTCCAGTAGCGAAATCAGATCCTCAGGCATAAGCTTTCCAAAAAAAGTCAGGGTTACGGGAATATTAGCCAATTTGCTATGTATCTAGACATGTGATCTCATATGCGCCTTTTTGTTCTGACTTCAGGAGATGATTGTTCAGTATGGCGAATTTTAAAGCCCACGTATCCATCGCCGCCGCCGTCAGCAGCGTTGCGGCGCTGGTTGCCGTTGACGCGCGGCTGATTGATGGCGCCGATGCGCCCTGGCTTATCTTTTTAGGGACCATCGGGGGCATGTTGCCGGATATCGACGCCAATAATTCCAAACCGGTCAAGCTGTTGTTTAATGCACTGGCCTTGCTGGGCGTGTCCGCCGTATGGGTGATATTTAGGAACAGCTATGCGCAACAGTCGCTATTGCTGGGAGCCACGGCTACTTATGTAGGGATACGCTATGGGCTGTTTAATCTGTTTAACAGTTTTACCGAGCATCGCGGTGTGTTTCACTCATTATTGGCAGCTGTATTTTTCGCCTGTTTAATGACCTGTATCAGTTTTTATTTCCTGCAATGGGATATCTTGCATGCATGGTTGAATGGTTTGTTTGTGGCCATCGGCTTTGTTGTGCATTTGTTGCTGGATGAGTTGTATAGCGTCGATTTATCAAATACCAGGATGAAAAAATCGTTTGGCACGGCATTGAAATTATTCAGCTATAGAAATATTCCGGCTTCTGCGCTAATGACAGTTTGCACGATAGCGCTTTATTGGCTTGCACCGCCACCGACGCCTTTGTTGAAGGTATGGCAGGCGGCGCATTGGGATCAGTATCTGTCGCAAGCGAAGCTCTGCCAGTAAAATATAAATGTCTTTAATTTTTAATTGTAAATATACTGATAAATAATAACTTATTGCCTTATGATGCCTAAAAAATAGCGGTTCGGGTTGAGGCTTGATTTTCAGATAAGAGCCAAATGCACTAGAATGAACCGCTTTTTGTAGTAACCCCCGGCAATTTTGGTTTGAAATGCCGTTAGCGGATCAGGGCTGCTCAGTCCGGTAATAACCGGTCCGCACAAGAGGAATCAGTAAATAATATGTCAACTATCGATAAAATTCAGAGTCAAATTAACCGGCGAAGATTTTTACAGATGTTAGCTTGTGGGTCATTAGCGGCAGGTTTTCCCGGTCTCACTGAGGCTTCAGTAAAAAGACCTTATCAATCCGCCCGAAAGCTGGCTTTTTTAAACACCCATACCGGCGAAAGCTTAGCATTAACCTATTTCGAAAAAGGCCGGTATCTTTCAGATGCGCTGCAGGAAGTAAATTATCTGCTGCGGGATCACAGAACCGACGATGTATACGACATTGACACGGCGCTACTGGATCAGCTTTATAACCTGCGAGTCATGCTGGGTATAAATAAACCGTTCCAGATCATTTCCGGTTACCGTTCGCCCTATACGAACGCGCTGTTGCATGATCAGAGCGATGGCGTTGCCACTAAAAGCCTGCATATGCAGGGTCGGGCTATCGATATTCGCATTGAAAGGTTTAATACCAAACGCTTGCGCAACGCCGCTATCGCCATGCATGCCGGCGGCGTAGGCTATTACCGGAACTCAAATTTCGTACATCTCGATACAGGCCGGTTCAGAACCTGGTAACGTCTGGGTTTGGCGCCTGTTTCATTCTGCCTGGCTGGTGACGGTATCGGGGGCTTTCTTCTGCAGCGGTCTCGACAGGGCCTGAAGCAAGGGATTATCGAGATTGTATATATCATCGAAAAATAGCACCTGGTCAGCAGTGGCCATTGCCGTGGTGTAGAACATAATCACCGGGATCGGTTTTTCCAGCGAGACATGCTTGGGGTTCTCCCGGCGCATTGCGTTGCGGATTTTTTGCCGGTCCCAGCCTTGTTTCGATTTCAGCACGAATTCAGCTAACGCTTCAGGGTCTTCGACCCGAACGCATCCATGGCTGAAGTCCCGTCTTGTGCGTTTAAACAGGTTGGGGGTGGGCGTGTCGTGCAGATAGACATTGTAAGCGTTTGGGAACATGAACTTCACGCTGCCTAGCGCGTTCAGGCGACCCGGAAGCTGACGGATTTTCGCGCGGCCACGGCTCAAAAGAGTCATCGTCTCATCGTTAACCGGCAGCACGGTTGCATTCGGGCCGAAGCGGTTGACCAGTTCCATGTTCTGGCCGGCTAGATAAGACGGGTTCCGGCGCAGTTTGGGCAGCAGTTCTTCCCTGACGATGCTTTGCGGCACGTTCCAGTAGGGCCTGAACTGAAGAAAGTACATGTTGGCCATGAACACGGGCGTCTGCTTGTTTATTGATTTGCCGACGATCACCTTCATGTTCAACGGCGGCTCGGTTTCTTCAGCGATCGAATCATACGCCCATAACTGAAAAGCGGGAATATTGACGATAATCAGCGATCCCTCTTTTAGCCTGGGCAACCAGCGAAAGCGTTCCATGGACAATTCGATTTGCCAGATTCGGTCGGCGAGAGGAACATTGAGCGCGGCCACTGTTTTTTTGCCTATCACACCGTCACTTCCCAGGCCGTGCCTTGACTGAAAATTTTTTACGCCTTCGACCAGGGCGGCGTCATAAAGAGTGGCTTCGCTTTGGGTCTCGGCATCGGTTTCCTCTGGCTGAGGCATATCGCCTAAAGTCGTCAGAAATCGGCGTAACGGTTCCATTTGCGGGTCATGGTCGCCCGGACGCAAGGTTCTTGAGAAGGCGAACCGAGGAGTATCGTGCATTTGGGCCAGTTGGCGGTACCTGGATAAAGCTTGTTTTAAATGCCGGTAGACAGGCATGACAGGCTCAACCCGGGCAACGAGTTCAGACGGTTTTTTTTCAGCGGCGGCTTCTACAATCAGGCGGACAAGATTGATCGGTTCCAGGATTATGTCGTCGGCCAGTTTGACATTTTGAGCCTTGATCTGACCGTAATGCAGATCGGAAAGATAACGCAGCAGGGCAATATTCAATGCCGTATCGTATAGCGCTCGCGCCTGCGGCGATTCTTCCTGACCGGTCTTGATTTGCAGCCATTTCCGGGCGAGATGGTCGCTGTCGTAGTTTTGCGCGTTCAGGCCGTTTTTTTCCGCGCTTGCCAGCAGCGCTAGCACATCCTCCACCTGGCGGTTGGAATCATCTTCGTTTAACCAGACAAATTGGTAACGGTTCAACTGGTACAGTGCCTGAATGTCCTCGTGCTGGTCATAAATGTCGTCATGCGGCAGGTAAGGGTGCCGATTTGAAGTCATCAGGGAGTTGATGACTTCAACCAGCGTGGCATCGGTCGGGTATTCAGCCGAATGCGATAAAGGGGCTGCCATCAGCCCCCCGATAAGCCAAATAATGGCTATCCATTTTCTATAAACGCTCAAATTGGCTTTATGAATCATGCATAATGACATTTATATGGCAAACTCCATTAAGATTGGGCACAAGGTTCAGTCGGTTCGGTTATCGCTATTGAGTTGCATATAAATATGGAAATGCCGACTGCCGACTTAATCGTTGCGTTTAAAGAAATGGACCCAGACCTGGCTGTCATTGTTCCAGGCCATGCCGGCGTGCATTCTCAGGATCAATTCCTTATAGGCATCGAGATTCGGGTAGCCTTCCGCTTTCGCATCGGCATCAGTCATATCGCCCAGGCTTTGTTGTTCCAGAGCGGTAACGGTAAATGTCGTGCCTTCCAGTTCAAAGGTCTCTCCCGGGTAACCGTAGACTCCGTTCCGGCGTTGCTGCGTTTTTTGTCCGCTCAAGGCGGCGGCAACCAATTTGGGATGGCAAACGAGGCGGTCAATTTGGCAAGTTTTTTCAGGATAATTATTCATCAGGTAATCCTTTGCGTAAAAAGAGTCATACGATAACTCAACCTGACGATAATGAGAAATAGTTAGGAGCGGGTTTTAGGCATGGAAGTCAATGGCTGTGATATCGCCCGGCGGCGTATAGGCCGCCTTCGATAACGTTATTGATCGCTTTTTGATCCCGGTTGCATCATTTTTTGACGTTCCTTTTTCCCTTGCTGGCGATGCTCCATCTTTTGACTATGATGCGCTTTTAGCAGATCCAATTGTTGTTTTTTCAGTTCTTCTTTTTTTGCGGGATCTTTCTCTGCCAGAATCTGATTGGAAAGATCATGGATACGCAACATATGCTCCTGCATGGCACGCATATGCTGTTCTTTTTGCTCTTCGGTCATGCCGCCCATGCCTCCCATGCCGCCCATACCGCCACCCATTCTGTTCATGCCTTTGGATTCGGGTGAGGACGTGGACTCGCCGGCGAAACCGGCCATGCTGAAAGAAAGCAACAGGGAAAAAGCAATCGTGAGTTGATTAAGATGTTTCATTGATAGTCCCCTTGGTATTATTAGCGGATTGGTTTAAACATCAAACTTACAAAAAATTAGAAAATGTGCGGAAATCAAAAGTTCCTGTCGGAAAGATGGCCGAAATTATATCTCAGGCTTCTCCTTTCATGAGCAGGGCGGTGTATTCTTCCGGGGTAATCGTGCCGCCCAGTTGTTCCGCGATATTTTTATCCCGTTCCGGCAGGGCTTCCTGTAATGCATCGATGCGCTTCCACTGCGGCGGCGGAGTTGGCTGGCCGTCCTGAGGAGCATATCGGGAGGTCTGCACGCGCTGATACTTGTGGATATAGCGCGGGCAATTGACAAAAATCTCGGTAATCGTGACCCGTACGATCATTTCCGCGCCTTGAATCTCGCCGAGTAATGGGTCGTTGCGATCGATAGATGCCGTCCCGTGAGCGCGTACGCGGTGCGGCATTTCAAAGTCGATGAATAGCAAGCCGACTTTGTTGTTGGCGGTAATATTGCCCGTGGACAGAAACATGCCATTGCCGTCGTAGCTGGGGAAAGCCAGGGTCTTGTTGTCGACGACTTTTACAAATCCCGGTGCGCCCCCCTTGTAGGAGCAGGTAGGGTAGCCACGGTGATTGATCGTGGTCAGGAAGAACATGTCACGGGTTTCGATAAAGTGCTTATGGTCATCGGCAATTTCTGACTGGACAATGATCTGGCCGACACTGTCAGCCAGGCTGCGAGTGTCGAAAGCATCCTGCATGGCCAGGTGCTGGTCTCCGTATATGCTGCTCATTATGCCTCCGGGAAATGAAGTAATTGCGGCATAGAGTAAGGCGCTAGCCCATGAATTGCAATAAATTAGGCATCGAACAGAGCGCCTGAAGCGCTCTAGCGTACAGGAATGGCGGCTTTTTAGCGTGTAAAGCCGGTTGTATCCACGTGGCTCCCGAGCTGCAAACAAACAGATCCGCTCGAGCATTTGCAAGATGCCTGACTGGCTATCGCTTCTACGTCTGCTGTCATGGTTTGAAAACTTGTGCTGACTGCAATCCGGCGTTCCAAGGAAGTTCGGAGTCGCTCCAGGCAGCGCGCTAATGAGCGGTTATAGCGGACGAATACCAGGTCAGCTTATTCGGTCGGCTTGTTCGTTTCGGTCTGTTCCTTGAATTTATGCGTATATTTCAGAATCTCGTCGACAATCTGCCCGGCGGTTGCCTCGATATCCTTTTGCGTCGCATTTTTTTCCATGACGAATTTGGCGGCGGCGACATAGGGGTTTAAGGTTGCGGCAGCGCCCGGCGTTTTTTGGGGATCCTTGATGGTGCCGAAGACGATAAAAGGCGTTTGTGGCTCTGCGCTGGTCAGATCGCTGACGCCGACCTGGACGTTCATGCGCGTTGCGCCGCGGCCAAAGCCGATCACGGCACGTTTTATACGGTTGCCTTCATCAACTTCGGTAAAAATGCCCTGTAGCAGCCAGCCGTCGCGCGGCATAGTCGTCTGTGGGCCGGACAGCCGCCGGGCATCGAAGCCTTTATCCCTAAGGCGCTTGACCAGGCTCCGGCTCATGATATCAACAATTTCCCTGGCCCGTGCTTCAGGATCGGCCGGCGACAGCGGGTTCGGCAATCGCTGTCCGATCGGCCCTAAACGCCTTTCGGGCAAAATGCCGTGATCGCCTTCGATGCGTTGCGCCTCAAGGGTAAAATCGCTGACATAAACCGTGCCGGGCAGGTCGGCTGGCCTGGTGTCCTTGATCTGCTCATCACGGATTTCAACAGCGCCCAGCAGACTACGGGAGTCGGTGCCGCGGCTCTGACAGCCCGTATTCAATGCCATACAAACCATCAGGCCGATAAGGTACACATTGGAATCGCGGATTACCATAGCATTATCCCGTTAATTAAATATTTAAGTGTAAGGCTATAAGCAGTCTTTAAGCATAGTATGGATCCGTTCAAAAATCCATGAACCAGAGGGCGGCCGGGTGTCATGCACGGTGACCAATGGATCGCTTCTGGCCGGGTGTGGCTCCAGCTTTCAGCAACTGTTCATGGACTGCGATTGACGCGCGATTTTGTACAAAAGAAGGGTGGCGTTCACGCTGGCATCAATGCGAAATCCAGTCAGGCCAATTAACCGTAATGCCATCGCAATCGGCAGCGAGGGTCTTTTGAATCAATGCCAAAACGTCCTCGCGTTTTCCGTTGATGCCCCAGGCTCTGACTTCCGGCACGATTGAATGGGCAAGGCGGACGGCTTGTTGTGTGAGCCGGTCTGCCCGAGGGCAAAGCTGAAATAATTCAAGCGCTTTGGCTTTGGCAAGCACCTTCTTATCGATGTCCCGCACCAGCCAGCCTAAACGCAAATAAGGTGCAATGGCCCTGACTTGCATCAGGATTTCATATGAAAAACAGGTGATGACGATGTGGTCGCGTAAATTATAAGCCTCGATAACGCGGCAGACTTGATGTGGGAGTTGTGGAGCAGTGCCTTTTAGCTCTATATGATAGGTGAGTTCGGCGTCGTATTCCTTGAACAGGTCCTGTAGCCTTAACAACTTTTCGCCCTGAAACAGGTAGGGCGAGAACCAGGACCCCATATCCAGTTGCGATAGTTCCGGCCAGCTCATGGCTTCGACATAGCCGGTAATCCCATAGCGGGTCAACGATAAATCATGGCATATCACCGCCTCGCCGTCCGATGACAGCTGAACGTCGAGTTCGATGTCTGTGACGCCCATGTCCGTGGCCAGCTTAAAAGCGGCCATTGTGTTTTCGGGCGCATAGGCGGACGCGCCGCGATGGGCGATGATCCGGAATGGACGTTTAACGGTGACAGGTAAAGCTATGGGTTTGTTTGCTTTTGCCATATGACGAGGGCGGGGCATGGGCCTGTTCGCGAGTGGTCAAAATATTCAAGTCGTGATTTTGACCACTCGCGAACAGGCCGGAAACAGGAATTGGCTTCCTTTAACGTTTAGGCATTGGGCTGGAATTTGCGCAGCAGGCTTTTGAGCCGGGTTGGAATTTTTTTGCCTGTTCCGGCAATGCTATCAAGCTCGTGGTCAGCCAACGGTTGCACCGATTCCTGCAGTGACAGAATGGCCGGCTCATCCTGTTCCGCCGGCGTGGTTTGTATAGCGGCCCGAGGCGACTTGCGGGTGCCGAGCAGGTTGCGGATTTTTCCGGTTACGCTATCGGATTGTTTGCTGACGGCAGCGGATGGCTGCTGCTCCGTGCCTGATGGCTCAGGTTGAATATCGCTGTTATCTGCTTCTATTGCGGCAGATCGGGACGTTTCGGCCGTTTTATCGGCAGTGGTTGTCTCGCCGGCCATTTTTTCATCAAATTTCGCTATCTGTTGCCGGGCACTGTCAAATATCTGTTTGATTTTGCCGGCCAGCTTGGGGGCTTTATTCTCAAGCGGCTGCGGTTCCGGGCTGGCGGGTTGGGCCTGAATCGCTTCCATACTGTTTTCGGCCGGGGCAGGGCGGATCTCTTCGGCAGGGTTGTCGGTGACAGGCGCTGCATTGGCCGTTTTTTCATCCTGTTCCGTTGCCTGCTGCCTGGCGCCAAAGATGTGTTTGATTTTATCGCTGACATCATTGATGCGATGCTCGGCGGGCACCTGTGGGGGCTGTTCCATTACAACGGATGCGGCAAGCTCTTCGGCCACAACCTTTTCAGGTTCAGTCGGAGCCTGTGGCTGCTGCTCGATAACAGCGGCCTGAATTTGCCCGGCTTGTTGCAATTGCTCGATACGGATATTCCGCGCATGGATGGTTTCTTCCATTTGCAATTGCTGCGTTTTCGTTTGCGCCCATTCAGTCGCCAGTTGCTCGAGTTCCGCAAGGCGCGCCAGATCGGCCTGCTGTTTTTGCGCGCTGTCCGCGATTTGCTGTTGCAGCAGGGTGTTGTGCTCTTCCAGTTGGACAAGTTGCTGGCTTTGGGCGTTCAGGCGGGCCTGCAGCGCTTCAAGCAGCGTTTCCTTTTCGGCCAGCTTGGCCGCTTCCGCCTGACAGGCCTGCCGCAGGTCGGTTTTGGTTTGCAGCTCGGTGCGCAAGCGTTCGGTTAATTGCGCAAGGGCGGCGCTGTATTGCCGCCACAAGCCTTCCCCGTCAAGATCATCGCCAGCCGCTAAGGCTTGCCTGTCCAGGTTGAAGCTGACCGTTAAAGCCTGAAGGCTGTCGGTCAACTGCATGTTGCGCTCGGTGATGCGTCTTTCCAGATCCAGCGCGCGTTGGGTCGCCTTGTTGGCGGCGATCTCCGATTCTTCCATGCGCGCGGTATTGGCGGTTAATTCTTCTTGCAGCTTTTGTGTCTGCTGCTGCGCGGCATCGATGTTATCCTGGGCTTCTTTCGCCCTGGCGCGATTTTTTCTGTTTATTAAGCCAATCCGTATTCTGTAGAACAAGGCCGTCAGTAACCAGACAGATACCGCCAAAGCCGCGGCGTACACTGCATTATCAAGGGTAAGTTGATACCATTGGGTAAGCAGATCTTGAATAATCGGTAAATAGGCTTGCATGGGAATGATCCTTGATCAAGATAATTGAAATGAACAAATGATAACCGTAAACGATAACCTGTACGGAGAGCAAACGCCAGTCTGACATTAATGGATCATCGGCCGGGCTGACGCAATTTGCCTTCAGCCGCCGCGCTGGCGGGAGAAAGGTTATAGACCGAGATAGTGGGAGCGATGCCTTTATGCCCTTTGGGTATATATCGCGACTTGCAGGGCGATTGTCTGCGTAACATCAGTTATAGAGACTTGACGGTGAGTAAATATGATTTAAAAAAAGCTGTTTTAGAACCTGTGAGGGTGATGCCAGCCACTCCACGTTGATCGATGGTGAGCATCCGCCAGCCTGTTATTGCACAGAGAAATCCGCTGCTCACTTCCATGCTGTTCGCCGTGGAGCAGGGCTGCTATTGCGGTCCGGGCATGAAACCGCCGTCGCTGATTCTTACAGAACGCCCTGCGCCAGCATGGCATCGGCTACTTTGACAAAGCCGGCGACGTTGGCGCCGTCCACATAACTGAAACTGCCGTCCTCGCGTTCACCGTACTGCACGCAGGCCTGATGAATGCCGCACATGATTTCCCGCAGGCGTTGCTCGACTTCTTCGCGAGTCCACGACAGGCGCATGGCATTCTGGCTCATTTCCAGGCCGGAAGTGGCCACGCCGCCGGCATTGCTCGCTTTGCCCGGCGCATAGAGCACCTTATTGGCCTCAAACAGTCTGGCGGCTTCGGTGGTGGTCGGCATATTGGCGCCTTCGGCCACGCAGAGTACGCCGTTTTTGATCAGTGTCGATGCATCCACGATATCCAGCTCGTTTTGCGTGGCGCAGGGCAATGCCACGTCAACAGGGACATTCCAGGGGCGAGTGCCTTCATGGAATTCGCTGCCCGTGCGTTGGGCATAGTCACTGACGCGGCCATAGAGATGATTTTTAATGTCCCTCAACTCCGCCAGTTTTTCAGGAGTGAAACCGTCATTATCAACGATAGTGCCGCTGGTATCGGAGACGGTGACGACTTTGGCGCCCAGTTCCATGGCTTTTTCCACGGCGTGCTGGGCCACATTGCCGGAGCCCGACACGCTGACGCGCAGGCCATCGAACGAGAGGCCTTTTCGTTTGAGCACCTCCTGGGCAAAATACACGGTGCCGTAGCCGGTCGCTTCAGGCCGGATCAGGGAGCCGCCAAAGCTCAGGCCCTTGCCGGTAAACACGCAGTCGGCCCGGTTGGTCAGCTTCTTCATCATGCCGGACAGGAAGCCGATTTCACGCCCGCCCACGCCAATATCGCCGGCAGGCACGTCAGTTTCGGCGCCAACGTGGCGGAACAGTTCGGTCATGAATACCTGGCAGAAACGCATGACTTCATTGGGGCTTTTGCCTTTGGGGTCGAAGTCGGAGCCGCCTTTGCCGCCGCCCATGGGCAATGTGGTCAGCGCATTTTTGAAAGTCTGTTCAAAGGCTAAAAATTTCAGGATGGACAAATTGACCGAGGGGTGGAAACGCAGTCCGCCCTTGTAGGGGCCGATGGCCAGGCTGTGCTGAACGCGATAGCCGCGGTTGACTTGCACGGAGCCATGGTCATCAATCCAGGCGATGCGGAACATGATGACGCGCTCAGGTTCGACCAGCCGGTCCAGCAAGCCATGCTCAGCGTATTTGGGAAAACGCGCAATGTAAGGCCACAGGCTTTCCATCACATCTGTTACTGCCTGCAGGTATTCATGCTGGCCGGGATTCAGTTGAGCCACATGGGCCAGAAATTCATTGCAGCTTTTATATTTCATTAATTGCATGCCTCAAATTGGTACGCGTGTAAAAAGGATGACAATCATTTCGCATAAGCGTCTCAATTTTTCCATTATTGATGGCCGCAAATTGACGCTGGAATCGAAAGCGCATGGCGCAGCTTGCTTGGCAGGCCGGCGCTGGAATTTCTTGCCGAAGGCGCGGCACAAACCGCCCGGATATTGGTCGAAAAACCATGATGATAATGCCAAGCTTTCGATCATGATGCCCATTCAAGACCTGCTCAATCGCATACGCTGGGACGAGGAATTCGGCCGCGCGCAATTTCAGATCGGCTATTATGATCGCATCGCGCATGCGCTGGTGCTGAAGGCGCTTGCCGACATCACGTTTCCCAAAGACAGCCGCGGCATTTTCGAATGGAATGACGCTGAGGGCGTGACCCATACTGTGCCGCTGCATCGCATTAAGCAGGTATTTCGCAACGGTAAACTGATCTGGCAGCGGAGTCATTGACTTCCGACATAAAGGAGCGTTTCGATTTGACAACTCCGGCCACGAAGCCAGCGCATAAAGATCACGGCTTTCACGCCGCCTATCTGAACCTGCTTGAAAGCGGCGAATTGGCGCGGCGTGCCGGCATCGCCCGCCAGCATCTGCAAGCTTGCGATCTTTGCGCGCGCTATTGTCGGGTCGATCGCCTGCGGACCCTGCAGGGCGCGGTATGCCGGATCGGAGAGCACACCGTCGTTTACAGTTACGGCGCCCATCACGGCGAAGAAGACGTACTGCGCGGCCGGAACGGCTCGGGAACGATTTTCTTCAGCGGCCGCAATCTGCGCTGCGAGTTTTGCCAGAACTGGCAGATCAGCCAGAAAAGGGCGAGACACCAGGCGACAACGGAGGAACTGGCGGCCATGATGCTGGATTTGCAAACCCAAGGCTGCCATAACATTAATTTTGTCAGCCCCAGCCATGTGGTGGCGCAGATTCTTGAAGCGACGCTGATCGCGGCCCGCCAGGGGCTCAGGCTGCCTCTGGTGTACAATACCGGCGGCTACGACAGTCCCGAGGCCCTCGCCTTGCTGGATGGCGTCATTGATATCTACATGCCGGACATGAAATACGGCGACTCCGCGATAGCTCGCCGCTATTCCCATGTGCGCGATTATTGGGAAGTCAACCGGGCAGCGGTCAGGGAAATGTACCGCCAGGTCGGTGATCTGCAATTGGGCGAGAATGGCCTGGCTTACCGCGGCCTATTGGTTCGGCACCTGGTCCTGCCGAACGGGTTGGCCGGGACTGAAAAGGTTCCGGCGTTCATTGCCCGGGAGATTTCCACGAATACCTATCTCAATCTGATGGATCAGTATTATCCTTGCTATCGAGCCGGCGAAATTCCGGAATTGTCTCGCCCGGTCAGCGCGGCGGAATATCGGGAGGCTCTGGACATCGCCCGGCGGCTCGGCCTGGCCCGGCTGTCCGGTTGATGGCCGCCGTGGCGATGGAGGCGGGTGCCGAAAGTGGGTGTTTCAGGCGCAGCCGCCTCCGAATTAAAGAGAAGACGCGGGTTAATGCCTCTGGCTTTCCAATAACGTATGCACACGCTCCATATTGGCTACAACGCCATGGTGTTGCATTTCGACCATTTCGCGAATATCGGGAGGCAGGTCTTCCTGCAAGGCTTTTTCATAAGCCTCCACGGCATACTGTTCGCCACGCTCGCATTCTTCCAGTATTGAGCTTTTGTCGACGCCGGCTATTGCCGCCTTCAAATTTGCCCAAACGCGATGAGCGGCGCCTGCAAAACTGCCTTCGGTTTCCGGTTCGCCGCCCAGGCGGCGTACTTCTTCTTGCAGCATCGCGGCGCCTTCGGCGCACCGTTGAGACGTTTTAGTGAAAAAATTCAAGAGTTCCGGATCGGTGACTTCCTCCGCGCAATCGTGGAATTCCCGCTCGCCGTCTTTGGATACTTCGATCAGATCGTTAAGGACGGAAATTGTTTCTTCGTTAGTCATGGGAATACTCCTCGGAAATATTTCTCTACAGGGAGTGTTACCGGATATGTCAGTTTGAGTGATGTTTTCGATAACAACCAATTCGACTTGGCAGCCTCGGGGAAAGTTCAGGCAAACCGTTAATGCGCAAGGGTGCCGGCGCGTGGCCGGGCTTTTTCAGCCGGCGAAGCTACCGGCTTTGAATTGCTACTGTTACAATCGATTTAACGATAAAGCCAGCCAGAGGATTTGATATGAAACAAAGATTGATATACGGAGCCTTGTTTTTCAGTATTTGCATGCCCGCGGCACACGCCGAGGACATCGGTTGCGTGACCACCGCCTGGAAACTGATCGGCGCCAACCACAAGGTGTGCGTGCAGGCTTTCGATGATCCCAAAGTGCAGGGCGTCACTTGCCATATCAGCCAGGCCAAGACCGGCGGTATTGCCGGCACGTTCGGCGTTGCCGAAGACCCGTCCCAGTTTTCGATCGCCTGCCGACAGGTCGGCCCGATCATTATCAATGGCAAATTGCCGAAAGAGGAGACCGCTTTCACCGAAGGTACCTCGCTGTTTTTCAAGGAAACACGCGTTTCCCGTCTGTTTGATGTCAAACGTAACACGCTGATTTATCTCGCCATCAGCCGCAAGCTGATCGAAGGCGCGCCTGCCAGCAGTATCTCCACCGTACCCATCATGCCGTGGGGCGGCCAGTAATGTCGCCGGCTACAGCAGATTTTCACCAATGGGTTTGTTGGCATATAGAGCATACCAACCGAAAGCGATGCGATAAACCAGCCATAATACGGCCAACAGCAGCACGTAACCGCCGCCCATGAATAATGTCAGCCCGCTGAGCGCGAATAACGCTAAAGCGACCCAGACGGTTTTGATTTGCCAGTCGAAATGGGATTCCAGCCATGTGCCCACGACTTCTTTCCGTTTCACCAGATTGATGATGACGCCTATCAGCAATGGCAGGCCCGCCAGCGCAAATGCCAATACTTGACACAGATAGACAACTGCGGTAATGGTTTTTAATTTGTTCAGTTTTTCATTATTTTCAGGTTCCGTCTGAGTAGTATTGTTAGTCATGATCAACCTCCAAAATGGTTGCATTAATCTATTCTTAACTTTGGACAGCTATTTTTTAAGACTATCCCAACAAAAAGAGCGGCCTTGTTAATATAAGGAAAACATTTGCTTATGTTTGCTAGCGCACTGAATAGTTTGAAAAAATAAGATATTAATTAATATTTGATATAACCTCGGCGAGCTTTGTCTCGCTCATGGAGGAGATGTGTATGTTGGTAAAGTTCATGACTAGATCGCATGCTGATATCATTCTGTTTGGCGACATCGCGCAACGGTTACTGAAAATGATGGGACACAGCGGAGCCGTGCCCGGCGCCATTTCGATCGATGAAGTTCCCGCGGCGCTTGATCGTTTGAAAAACGCGGTTCAGGCGGAAGCGGCGTCTGCCGAAATGCCGGAAAATGCCCGGGGCGACGACAATGAACCGGTTGTCAGCCTTAAACATCGGGCTTTGCCGTTAATTGAATTGTTTACCGCCGCGGCGCGGGACAACAGTTATGTGATGTGGCAAAAAATGTAGCGACCAGAGACGAGCCTGCCTTGGCGATACACTACGCCGCTCATAAGCCGCATAGCAGTTTAAGCGGAAAATTAAATTAAATGGAGAATGCCATGCGCAAACATGTATTTTTAATAGGACTCATGCTGATGGGTTTTTCTCTATCGGGGTGTGGCTATAATGAGCTTCAGACCACGGACGAGCAGATCGCCGCCAGTTGGAGCGAGGTGCTGAACCAGTATCAGCGGCGCGCCGATCTGGTGCCGAACCTGGTCAATGTGGTAAAAGGCTATGCCAGTCATGAAAGCGAGGTATTGACCCGGGTCACGGAAGCCAGGGCCAGAGTCGGCTCAATCCAGGCGACGCCCGATTTGATCAATGATAATGAGGCTTTTACCCGATTTCAGGACGCACAGGGCGAACTGTCCGCCGCATTGACGCGCCTGGTGGCGGTGGCCGAAAATTATCCGCAGTTGAAAGCCGACGGCCTGTTCCGGGATTTGCAGGCGCAGCTGGAAGGCACGGAAAACCGCATTGCCGTCGCGCGTAATCGTTATATTAACGCCGTACGGGAATACAATGTGACCGTGCGTTCTTTCCCGACCAATCTAACTGCGATGATGTTCGGATATAAGACCAAGCCTTCGTTGATAGTGGAAAATGCTCAGCAGATCACTACGCCGCCGAAAGTCGATTTTAACGCCAGACCACCGGGTATGCCGGATCCTGCTGCCGGCGGAAACTAAGGTCGTGGCGCCACGCTTGATGATTATTGCCGTGCTTTTGCTGGCGGCAGGTTTTGCCGTGGCCGAGGTGCCGGTTCCCGCCCTGCAGGCGCGGGTCACCGATTTGACCGGTACGCTTTCTCCGGCGCAACAAAGCAAGCTTGAGCAGGTATTAACGAATTTCGAGGCGCGCAAGGGCAGCCAGATCGCCGTATTGATCATTCCGACGACACAGCCGGAGGCCATTGAACAATATGCCATGCGCGTGGTGGAAGCATGGCAGCTCGGCAGGGAAGGTGTGGACGACGGCGTGTTGCTGCTGGTCGCGAAGGAGGACCGGGCGCTGCGTATCGAAGTCGGGTACGGACTGGAAGGCGTCATTCCCGATGCCGTGGCCAAGCGCGTGATCAGCGAGATCATCATTCCCTACTTTAAGCGCAACGATTATTTCGGCGGTATCGAAGCCGGTGTCAATCGCCTGATCCGCCTGATCGACGGCGAACCTTTGCCGCCGCCGAGACAGAAGGATGTGTCCTGGTCCGGTTTCGAGGACTTTCTGCCGGTCGGATTTCTCGTGGTTTTGGTCGGAGCCGGCGTGCTGCGCATGATTTTCGGCCGCTTGCTGGGAGCATCTATCGTGGGCGGTCTGGTGGGCATTTTGTTCTGGATTATCGTAGGCTCCTTGCTAGGCGCCGTGATCGCGGGTCTGTTCGGCTTCCTGTTTTCCCTGGGCGGCATGCGTACCGGCGGCTATTGGCCCGGCGGTGGCGGTTTTGGCGGTGGCCGTGGCGGCGGATTCGGTGGCGGCGGTGGCGGCTTTGGCGGCGGCGGCGCGTCAGGTCACTGGCGGATCGCTTTGGCCGGAGACTGCGGCAGGGTTTTTTATTATGGAAAGCGGCTCGGGAAAGCAGGTGCTTTAGGCGAAGTCGTCCGGGTTGACAGAGACAGAATCCATGAACCTTAAGCGCATTATCAGACATCTGTGCACTGACCGCTGGATGGTCAGGCGGGCTTTGCCGGCCCATGCCATGCAGGCCATTGAGGCCGCGATTGGTCAGGCCGAAGCCGGCCATCAAGGGCAAATTCGTTTCGCTGTTGAAACGTCGCTGGACTGGGAAGCGCTATTAAAAGACCAGACAGCGCGCGAGCGGGCCATTGATGTCTTTTCTCAATTGCGTGTCTGGGATACCGCCCAGAATAACGGCGTGCTGATTTATTTGTTATTCGCGGACCATGATGTCGAAATCGTTGCGGACCGGGGCATAGATCGCTGTGTGGGATCGCAGGGATGGGAAACGATCTGTCAGGACATGGAATCGGCATTCAGGCACAAGCAGTTTGAAGCGGGCGTTATCTGCGGTATCAAGGCTGTCAGCGGGCATCTGGCCCGGCATTATCCGGGGCAGGGCGATCAGGGTAATGAATTGCCTGATCGGCCGGTTCATTTGTAGAAAACAGAAAAATTCGGCCTGTGTGCGGCAGGAATGCCGCAAGTATGTTGTTTTATTTCTTGCGGCTGAGTTTTTATGTAGGATAATTGACTCGTCCACAGCAGGTTACCGCCGGTATGCTGGGTTAAGCGCCAGTCGAAACGGTATAGAGTTCATTCTGACAACTAGAAAAGAAATGTACATTCTATATTTCAGGCCCGTAATCGGAGGGCCGAATCAAATCCTTGGACCATGCAGTGCCTGAGTCAATCTATTTAAAGCACGAGCGATTTTTTGCGGGCCGGGCGGCTTGGCTGCCGATTCCCGTTCTGTTTGCCGCGATTATCATGTTATGGGCGCTGGACTTGCAAGTATCGGTTGAATTGCCTTACCTGCAGATTGGGTTGTATTTCTGCCTGTCGACGCTGGTGTCGTTGCTTATCGCTTACCTGATCGGCTGTAGCTTTATGAACTGCGGCTTGCCGGGATTATTGTTACTGGTCTGCGGCGCCCTGTTCTGGGGGGCGGCCGGATTTCTGACCGGCATCGCCATGTTGACAAGCGATGGCTTCGAGCCTGTTGATTTGAATACCCAAGTGACGATTAATAATATCTGTGTCTGGATATCGTCCCTGTGTCATTTGGCGGGGGCGGCCTTTTCACTGCGGTGGAAACTCACCTTGCGCCCATCGTACCTCTGGCTCGTGGCGGGCTATATGGCAGTTTTTGGCGTTGTAGGGCTAGTCGTTTGGGCCGCGTTCTCGGGTTGGACGCCGGTTTTCTTCGTGCAGGGCCAGGGCGGGACGCCGGTGCGGCAATTCGTGCTGGGTTCCGGCATTGCCATGTTCGTGTTCACGGTTTTCCTGCTGCGCTCGATGAGCCAGTTAAGTTCGTCCTTTTCCATGTACGGATATTCCCTCGCATTGCTGCTGCTTGCGGACGGGCTATTCGGCATTATGATCAAATCTGTCTACGCCAGTCCGCTGTGCTGGGCGGCGCTTGCGGCGCAATTGCTAGGCAGTGTCTATATGCTGGTCGCGGCTTTCGTATTGATACATGAATCTGGCATGCTTGCAATCCGGCTGGAGCGGCCGACAAACTGTAGCCAATATTATTACGGCGTGACTATTGCGATAGTCACGGTCGCCGCTATCGTGCGCCTGGTGTTCTTTCAGGAACTGGGGATGCGCGTCGCCTTTATAACATTTTTTCCGGCCGTGATGATCGCCGCGCTCTACGGCGGCCTGCGCGCGGGCTTTTTGGCTATTGTGCTCTCGAGCTTGTTGGCGGATTACTTCTGGATTGGGCAGGCGTGGCGATTTTCAATTGAAGAACCGGGTGATTGGCTGGGTATCGCGGTTTTCATCGCCAGTGGCATCATGATTTCCTGGATCACGGAAGCCATGCATCGCGCTCAGGCGCGGGTCGCCGTGGCCGAGACCGAAGCCCGGTTTGTGGCTGAACGCAAGAGCAAGGAAGCCGAGCTTCAGAAGTTGAACCGGACGCTCAGCATCATCATGCGCAGCAGCCAGATCATGATGCGCGCTACTGATGAAATGGCGTATCTGAATGAGCTATGCCGGATCATTGCTGAAGACTGCGAGCACACGATGGTATGGATAGGCTATGCGGATCATGATGAAAACAAGACTGTCCGGCCGGTTGCCCACGCCGGTTTCGAGAAAAGTTATCTCGAACGTTTGAACATTTCCTGGGCGGATAACGAGCGAGGACGCGGCCCTACGGGGGCCTGCATCCGTACCGGCAAGCCCAATATCTGTCGCAATACATTGGCCAATCCCCATTTCAAGTCCTGGCGCGAAGAGGCGTTAAAGAAGGGATATCCCTCGTCTCTGGTGTTCCCCCTGTTTGCCGATGCCGGCTACCAGCTCGATTTTTTTCTTACGAAAGGCTACGCCTCGGCGCTGGCCTTTCCCTTGTTTGCCGATAATGCCGTCTTCGGCGCCATCACTATCTATTCCACGGAACCGGAACTCTTCTCCGAAGATGAAATTAAACTGCTTGCCGAGTTGGCGGACGATCTCAGCTTTGGCATTACGGCGCTCAGGCTGCGCGAGGAGAATAAACAGGCCGAGGCAGCGCTGCAGCGCAGTGAAGAACGGTACCGCACACTCTTCGAGACGATGACCGAGGGGCTCTCGTTCGATGAAATCATCTGTGATGATGCGGGAAAGCCTTGCGATTTGCGCGTCCTGGAAGTCAATCCGGCGTTTGAGCATCAGACGGGGTTGAAGGCTGGCGATATCGTTGGCCGGACCATTCTCGATGTGTTCCCGGAAACCCGGTCCTCATGGTTCGAGATTTATGGCAAAGTGGCTCTGACCGGTGAGCCTGCGCATTTTGAAATGTGGGCCGGCGCCCTGGGGCGATGTTTTGAAATCAGCGCGTTCCAGACCGAGCCGGGCCGGCTGGGGGTTATATTTTTCGATGTGACCGACCGTAAGCGTGCCGCGGAAGCATTGCAGGAAGCCCATCGCCGCAAGGATCAGTTTCTTGCCATGCTCGCTCACGAGCTGCGCAACCCGCTGGGGCCCATCTGTAATGCCGTGCGGGTGCTGAGAAAAATTGATCATCCCCATCCTACGGTCGAGTGGGGATACGATGTTATCGACCGGCAAGTGCAGCATATGGCCCGACTGCTGGATGATCTGCTCGATACCGCCCGTATCATGCAGGGCAAGATTATATTGCAGAATCAGCGTATCAATCTGGACGATGTGATCGCCTGCGCCGTAGAAAGCTGCCGCCCGTTCCTCGAGTCCAAAAATCACCGTCTCGCGCTGTCTCTGCCGACGGAACCGCGATGGCTGGAAGGCGATGCGATGCGTCTGGAACAAGTTATGATGAACCTGCTGAACAATGCGATCAAGTACACGCCGGAGGGCGGCGACATCAAACTGAACGTTGTGGAGAAAAACGGTTGGGCGGTGATCCGGGTTCAGGATACCGGTATTGGTATCGAGCCGAAATTGCTGCCGCATGTGTTCGATATTTTTATCCAGGCGGATTGCTCGCTTGCCCACTCTCAAGGCGGCTTGGGACTGGGCCTGAACCTGGTGCAGCGTCTGGTCGAGCTACATGGCGGCTCGGTCACGGCCGCCAGCGCGGGCCTTGACCAGGGCAGTGAATTCACCGTCAGGCTGCCGCTTCTGCCGGTTGAGCATGTGACTATCGCATCGACATCCGAGCCGGTCTTGGCCAACGCTTGTGACGCAGCCCCGAAATTCCGGATTTTGGTGGTCGATGACAATATTGATGGCGCTGAAAGCCTTGCCGTTCTGCTGCGTATGTCTGGGCATGAGGTGATAACCGTGGCTTGCGGCGCTGATGCGCTGACATGCTCGACTGATTTTCGACCTCAAATCGTTATACTCGATATCGGGCTGCCTGACATGGACGGCTACGAGGTTGCCCAGCGGTTACGTCAGTCGCCGGAAAGCCGGTACGCGAAGCTGATCGCCGTAACCGGGTACGGACAGGATGAGGATAGACAGTTTTCGCGGCAGGCCGGTTTCGATTACCATTTTCTTAAGCCGGTCGATTTTCATGCGATCAACGAGATTTTGATGACGGTTTCCAGCGGCACTGTGCCGTCGTTGCCGTCTTAATGAAGCGGGAATAACCAGGCTAACTCTCAAGATGAGTCGCCTATATTTGAACAATGTCAATTGTGCATAAATGCAAACGGCAACACAATTGCTTGTGTTGCCGTTTGTCAAAATGCGTTTTAGATGATGACGCTTACATCATCAGCCTGCGGGCCTTTTTGGCCTTGCGAGATGCTGAATTGTACTTTTTGTCCTTCATCCAGTGAACGGTAACCGCCTGAACTCAGGATACTTTTGAAATGTACGAAAACATCAGGGCCTGATTTTTGTTCGATAAAGCCGAAACCTTTTTCAGAGTTAAACCATTTAACGATGCCGGTAGTCATTGTAGACATAATAAGTCCTATAGATATATTTAATTAAAGCCTGTATAGGCTGGTAGAGCTGGTAAATTTGGAAATTACAAATGAAGTACAGGACGAGAAACTAAATGAAGAGACGTCGAAATGGAAAACAAAGGGTAAATCATATTTTCTAGCTGACGCCCATTGTAGGCGTTATTCCGGAGGTGTCAAACTTTATTTTTGCAAGCGCCGGATTTTATCCGGGGTGAAGCGCTGTTGATCGGCGTCTGTTTTCAGGATCGTTGTTTTTGAAAATACCGGTGGTCATCTCACCGCCAGCGGATGTACTATCTGGCTAAAAGATAGCTTGAATCAGCCCAGGAGCACACCATGAACGATAAAGAATGGGTCGCCCGGCATGCGGTCCAGCAGGTTGAGGATGGCATGATCGTCGGTCTCGGCACCGGTTCGACCGCCAATTATTTTATTGATGAACTTGCGCGGCGCTGCGCCGAGGAAGGCCTGCAGGTGACCGCGGCGGCCAGTTCCGTGGTCAGCACGATCAGGGCCCGGGAGCGCGGGCTGCCGCTGACGGCGCTGGAGCATCTGAGCCGGCTCGATCTCTATGTCGACGGCGCCGATGAAGTGACGCCGGACATGACGCTGCTGAAGGGCCGCGGCTACGATCTGGTGCGGGAAAAGCTGCTGGCCAGGGCCAGCGATGTGTTCCTCGTGCTGGTCGACCGGAGCAAACAGGTAGGCCGTATCGGCGAGCATTTCCCTGTGCCGGTCGAGGTCATGCCGTTCGCCTGGCAACTGGTCAAAAAGCGGCTCGAAGCGCTGGGCGGGCGCGGCGATCTGCGCCGGAATGCCGCTAATGACGGGCTGGTCGTGACCTCACACGGCAGTCTGGTGCTGGATATGGTTTTCGATCCGGCGTTCGAGATTGAAGCGCTGGACGCCGCCCTGAACGATACGCCGGGCGTCGTCGAGCACGGCATTTTTCGCGGGCTGGCCAGCGCCGTGTTTATCGCGGCCGAAGGGCAGATACAGGAATACTGGGCTACGCAGTGTTAGCGGTGCGTGCTTGGTGGCATGATTTTTCACTGTAGGTTTATTTAAGGAGTCATTATGATAGAGAAAGACCAAGAAGCACCTTTTTTCCGGGCGATGGACCAGAACAACAAACTGGTATACTTATCGGAGTTCTTTGGCAAGAATGTCGTGCTGTATTTCTATCCGAAAGACGATACGCCCGGCTGCACGATAGAAGCCAACGACTTTACCTCGCTGGCCCAGGATTTCGCCGATCTCGATACCGTCGTGATCGGCGTCAGCAAAGATACCTGCGAATGCCACAGGGCTTTTATCGACAAATACAACCTGAACATACCGTTGCTGGCCGACACCTCGGGTGACTTGTGCAACAAGTACGGCGTCTGGCAGGAAGTTGAAAAGGAAGGCGAAAAGAAGATGAAAATCGTGCGTTCGACGTTCATCATCAACAAGGACGGCAAGGTGGAAGAGGCCATGTACAACGTTAATCCCGAAGGACACGCGCAAGAAGTATTGGAGAAGGTCAGGCGGTTAGCGCCCAAAACCGAAAGCGAAGAAGCTGCCGGCTGATTGCTGAAACAGTAACCACAGAGGGCACGGAGCGTCCGAAATAATTTTATCTGCGCTTTCTGTGGCAATTATGATCCATCTTCAAATGGTCAGGACTTACACAAACCTGTGGGGCGACTTCGCCTAAAGCGCCTACTGTTGGCAGTCGCCTCTTGGGTCTGAAATGGGCGACTGAAGTCGCCCCCACAGGTTTTAGAACCGCTTGTTTCGACGGTTGAACAGGCAAACTGCGTAAGTCCTGACCCTATCAGTTACCAATCACTATCCCAACCCGACAATGACCAAACCCAGGCACGATTTTTTTTCCACAGGACTCAACGAATCCGATCCCGAAATAGGACAAGCCATTGCCAGCGAATTAAATCGTCAGTACGACCAGATCGAACTGATTGCGTCGGAGAATTTTGTCAGCCGCGCGGTATTGCAGGCGCAGGGCTCCATCCTGACCAACAAGACCGTCGAAGGCTATCCGGGGGCGCGCTATTACGGCGGCGCCGAATTCGCCGATCGCGTCGAACAGCTGGCGATTGACCGGGCCTGCCGTCTGTTCAACTGCCGCTACGCCAACGTACAGCCGCATTCGGGCAGCAATGCCAACCAGGCGGCTTTCCTGGCCCTGCTCGGCTACGGCGATACCATCCTGTCCATGGATTTGGCGGCAGGCGGTCATATCAGCCACGGCCATCCGGCAACCCAGACCGGGCGGCGCTACCGCATCGCCAGCTATGGCGTGAGCCGTGAGGACGAATGCATCGATTATGCCGACGTGCGCCGGCTCGCGCAGGCACACAGACCCAAGCTGATCATTGCCGGCGGCTCGGCCTACAGCCGGATCATTGATTTTCCTTATTTAAAAAAGATCGCCGATGAAGTCGGGGCTTACCTGCTGGTCGATATGGCGCATTTCGCCGGCCTGGTCGCGACCGGTTATTATCCCGATCCGTTTCCGCACGCCCACGTCGTGACCACGACCACCTACAAGAGCTTGCGCGGCGCGCGCGGCGGCCTGATTCTGACCAATGACGAGGCTATCGCCCGGAAAATCGCGGCGGCGGTTTTTCCCGGCGTGCAGGGCTCGGTGCTGCTGCATGCGATCGCCGGCAGGGCCGTGTGTCTGGGCGAAGCGCTGCAGCCCGAATTCAAGTCTTATAATGCCCAGGTGCTGGCCAACGCCAGAATCCTGGCCGAGGGACTGGCGAAGGCGGGGTACCGCATCGTGTCCGGGCAAACCGATACCGGACTCATGCTGGTCGATTTGACGGCCAAGGGACTTGACGGCGCCCGGGCCGTGGCCGCGCTGGAAAAGGCGGG
The DNA here is from genome assembly GCF_000383855.1 of Methylobacter marinus A45. Taxonomy (GTDB): domain Bacteria; phylum Pseudomonadota; class Gammaproteobacteria; order Methylococcales; family Methylomonadaceae; genus Methylobacter; species Methylobacter marinus. Next base: position 897,652 of record NZ_KB912877.1, on the reverse strand, counting down.
GCTGACCTGCAACAAGAACCTGATTCCGTTCGATCCGCTGCCGGCCGAGACCGCCTCGGGAATCCGGCTGTCGGCCAATGCCGGTACGACGCGCGGCTTCGGCACGTCCGAGTTTGCGCAAATCGCCGGTTGGATCGCCGAAGTACTGGACGGGCTGGTTGAAAATGCCGGTCATGCGGCTGTGCAAGCCCGTATCCGCGAGCAGGTTTCAGCCTTGTGCCGGGCTTTTCCGATTTATCCTGAAAGCTGATGTGATGCCTGCGGCGTGCTAACCACGAAGGTCATGAGCATTCTTTGAGGACTGTGAACCTTCGTGTTCTTCGTGGCAAAAATTCCCGGGTTTGCCTAATATTTGCTGAAATTTAACCATTGCATTTCTAAAAGGCTAAGCGCATGAAAACGATACTGTGTTATGGCGATTCCAACACCTGGGGCTATATCCCGGGCCAGGGCCGGCGCTATGCGCCTGACATACGCTGGCCCGGCATTCTGAGCCGCGAACTCGGCGATGATTATCGTATTGTCGAGGAGGGCCTCAGCGGGCGCTATACGGTCTGGGACGAGCCGTTCCGGCCCGGCCGCAACGGCGCGGCACTGCTGCTGCCGCTGCTGCAATCGCACGCGCCGCTGGACCTGGTAATCCTGATGCTGGGCACGAATGACGTGCTGCATTTCAGGGAGAATACGGCGTTCGACGCGGCGCGCGGCGCGGAAATATTGGTCGATATCGTGCAAAGAAGCAGCTGCGGCGTGGATGATTTGCCGCCTGATGTGCTATTGGTCAGTCCGCCCAAAATCACCCGGCTCTCCGCCGAACTGAGCCTGAAGTGCCATGGCGAGCCTGATAAGTCGGCCGAGTTCGTGCAATATTACGCCGCTGTCGCCAGCGCCGCTGGATGTTATTTCATCGATGCCGCCGAGTATTGCAATCCGAGCCCCGTCGATGGCGTGCATCTGGATGAAGCCGGGCATTTGGCGTTGGGTTTGGCGATGGCCGCAAAAGTGCAGGCCTGTGTATAAGCAGACCGAATAAGAGAAGCGTTTTCGTCAGAGCAATTGTTACCGGTTTCCCTGGCGCGGGTGTTCATGCGGGTTGCCGCGGTCGGGACGCTGTCTTCGGTCTTGTCTTGGCGCCGCCATTTTTCTGCCATTTTCCCGATTCCCGTTATGTTGGCGATTATTATTCCAGGATCTTTGTTGCCCGGTACGGTTCGGCATGCGGCGTTGTTCCCGGCGCGGGTTAGGATTTTCGTTTTTTCTGCCGTTGAATTGCCCGCGATCAGGGCGGCCGGTTACAGGTGCTATATAATTGCGCCGCGGTTTTCCTCCCTGCCAATTGTCCTCCCGGAAGCGCTGGTGCTGATCATGATTCGGTTTTCCGTGATTTTCCTTGCGGGACCGGTCGATTCTGTGTTCCCAGCGCGGATTGCCCCACTGAGGTGTGTTTTTTAGCTTGCGATCGGAATGGTAATGGTTGCCAAGCTCAGGAGACGGCGGCCTGCGGTGATCGGCCTGCCAACGCGGACGGTAGTGATCATGAAGATGATTGATGCCGGGGGTATAGTAACTGTAACCCGGCCCGCCTTGATAATAAGATCGTTGGACAACCGTGTAACCGCCGCCATAAGATGCGTCGCCAGGATAATACGGTTGAGAATAATGGGCACAGCCATTCAGCAGCAACAAACTGATAAAAAATACCTTTTTAATTTTCCATCATAAGGTTTAAACCACCGGCTTTAGCCGGTCAGCTTTAGCTGCGATAATCTGGCCAAGGAGGTGGCAATGGACTATAGATACGGCAGCCATACGGTTTACCAAATTGAGTACCATTTTGTTTGGGTAACGAAGTATCGTTATAAAGTTCTGAAAGGTGAAATAGCCGAACGAGTGAGAGACTTGGTGCGGCAGACGTGTGAAGCCTTTGAGATACGGATCATCAAAGGCGTGGTGAGCAAAGATCATGTGCACATCTTGGTGAGTGCACCGCCGAATATGGCTCCCAGTGAAATCATGAGGCGAATTAAGGGACGAACATCGAGCTATCTGCTCGAAGAGTTTCCGCACTTGAAAAAGCGATATTGGGGAAGGCATTTTTGGGCGCGCGGATATTTTTGCGCCACCGTTGGCCAGATGACGGATGAAATGATCAAACAGTATTTGGAGCATCATTTTGAACCTAATCCCAATGACAATTTTAAGATGGAACCCGATTAAGACGCGTCGTTTAGTCGACGCGTATCCGGACTTTCAGTCCGTTATTCGAACCCACCCGCTTGAGCGGGTGGTTGTTTAGTAATGCATTCATTTGTTATATCCTTCGATATACGGGGCTGGGCTAGACAATAGAAGAAGGAGGCTGAATGAGAGATGAACTGACCACACGGATCGTTTTGCCGATAAACAAAATGTAAAACGGCAGGCATTTACACATAATACCGATATTGATAAGGAATAAGATGAAACATAAAGTAGTCGATGCACTCATTTCCCCCGAAGGCCGTCTCGACGTGCTGTCCAAGGTTGAAGTCAGCAAACTGCTGGATACCAGCCAGGGCGGACTCTACCAGGTATTCCGCAACTGTTCGCTGGCGGTGCTGAACTGCGGCAGCGCCATGGATGACGGCAAGGAACTGCTGGAACGGTACGCGTCTTTTGATATTCACGTGGTTCAGGAAGAGCGCGGCATCAAACTGGAATTGACCGGCGCGCCCGCGCACGCCTTTGTCGACGGCAAGATGATTAAAGGCATCAATGAACACCTGTTCGCCGTGCTGCGCGACATTGTTTATATCAGCGACGAGATTAACGACAATCCGAAAATCAACCTGGAAACTACGGACGGCATCACCAATGCCGTTTTTCATATCCTGCGCAACGCCAACATCCTGCGTCCGATGACCAACCCGAACCTGGTCGTGTGCTGGGGCGGACACTCGATCGACCGCATAGAATACGATTACTCCAAACAGGTCGGGCATGAAATGGGCCTGCGCGGCCTGGACATCTGCACCGGCTGCGGGCCGGGCGCGATGAAAGGGCCGATGAAGGGCGCCGCCGTCGGCCACTCCAAGCAGCGCATCAAGAACGGCCAGTATCTGGGCATCTCGGAGCCGGGCATTATTGCGGCCGAATCGCCGAATCCGATCGTGAACGATCTGGTGATCATGCCGGATATCGAAAAGCGTCTGGAAGCCTTCGTGCGCACCGGGCATGGTATCATCGTATTCCCTGGCGGCGCCGGCACGGCCGAGGAAATCCTTTATATCCTGGGTGTCCTGCTGCATCCCGATAATGAAGACATGCCGTTTCCGCTGATCTTTACCGGCCCCGACAGCGCCATAGACTATTTCGATGAAATCGACCGTTTTATCGCCGGCACGCTGGGCCCTAAAGCGCGGCAGCGTTATCAGATTATTGTCGACAATCCTGTGCAGGTCGCGCGCGAAATGCATGAGGGCATCAAACAGGTGCGCAGTTTCCGTAAGGAAAAAGGCGATGCCTATTATTTCAACTGGTCATTGAAAGTTGATCCGGCCTTCCAGCAGCCGTTTATTCCCACGCATGAAAACATGCGCAACCTGGCGCTGCACAGGAACCAGGAACCGCATGTGCTGGCCGCCAACCTGCGCCGGGCTTTCTCGGGCATCGTCGCCGGCAACGTCAAGGCCGACGGTATTCGTACGGTCGAGCAATACGGTCATTTCGAAATTCGCGGCGACGCCGGCATCATGACACTGATGGATTCCCTGCTGGCGTCGTTCGTCGCGCAACAGCGCATGAAATTGCCCGGCAAGGCCTATACGCCCTGTTATCGCGTCATTAAATAAGGGCATTTGGTACAATGGGCAGGACTCAGTCTTGCCCCCTTTGTTTTATGAAAGTCATCTTAACGGAAAAGCCGTCCGTCGCCCGCGACATAGCCCGCTGCCTGAATATCCGCGCCAAGCGCGACGGCTATTTCGAGGGCAACGGCTACCGGATCACCTGGGCGTTCGGGCATCTGGTCGAACTGAAAGAACCGGACGACTATCACAAGGAATGGAAGCGCTGGTCTTTGGAATCGCTGCCCATCATCCCGGAAAAATTCGGCCTGAAGGCGCGCGGCGACGCCTCGGCCAAAAAACAGCTCAATACCATCAAGCAATTGTTCAAGGCGGCCGATGAAATCATCTGCGCGACCGACGCGGGAAGGGAAGGCGAGCTGATCTTCCGCTACATCCTGTCCTGGAGCCAGTGCCTGAGCAAGCCATTCAAACGCCTGTGGATCAGCTCTTTGACGGATGATGCCATACGCAAAGGCTTCGCCCAGTTGCAGGACGGCAGGCTTTACGACAATCTCTACCGTGCCGCCAAATGCCGCAGCGAATCCGACTGGATCGTCGGCCTGAACGCCACGCGGCTTTATACGCTGAAATTCGGCCAGAAGGGCACGCTGTGGACCATCGGCCGCGTGCAGACGCCCGTACTGGCGCTGATCGTGCAGCGCGATGCGGAGATCGCCAATTTCATCCCCAAGGACTTCTGGGAATTGCAGACGCTGTACCGCGAGGCGGTTTTCCAGTACGTCGGCGGACGTTTCGACCGGCAGGCCGATGCCGAAGCGCTGCTGAGCCGGATCGACGGGCACGAATTCCGGATTACCGACGTCAAGGGCAAAAAGGAGACGGTCAACCCGCCCTTGCTGTACGATCTGACCGATCTGCAAAAAGACATGAGCATCCGTCATGGTTTCACGGCTGACCGTACCCTGACCTGCGCGCAGCAGTTGTACGAGAAAAAGCACATCACCTATCCGCGCACGGACAGTCGTTATTTAACTAATGACATGAAAGCCGGCATGAAGCCGCTGCTGGAGAAACTGCGCGGGCCGTTCGGGCCGCAGATAGCGCCGCTCGACCTGGACAAATTGGCGCTGAGCGCGCGTTATTTCAATAATGCCAAGGTCACCGATCACCACGCCATCATCCCGACCACGACGCTGCCCGGCACGCTGTCCCACGATGAGGAAAAACTCTACCAGGCCATCGCCATACGCTTCATCGCCGCCTTTTACCCGCCCTGCCTCAAGCAGGTCACGACGGTGCAGGGCGAGACCAACCAGGTGAAATTCAAGGCCATCGGCACGGTGATCGTGTCGCCGGGCTGGCAGGCGCTGTACAAAAACGACGGCAAAAAGGACAAGGAGCAAAAGATTCTGCCCGAATTCACGCAGGGCGAGACGGGGCCGCATCAGCCCTCGGTCAGCCAGGGCAAGACCACGCCGCCCAAGCCGTACACCGAAGCGACCTTGTTGAGCATCATGGAATCAGCCGGCAAGACCTGCGACGATGAAACGCTCAAGGAAGCGCTGAAGGAAAAAGGCCTCGGAACACCGGCGACCCGAGCTGCCATCATTGAAACGCTGATCAGGCGCCGCTACATCGAACGGCAGAAGAAAAACCTGCTCAGCACCGAGTTGGGCCGCCATCTGATCGGTCTCATCGCCGATGACCGGCTGAAATCGGCGGCCATGACCGGCGAATGGGAATCCAAACTCAAGCAGATAGAACAGAGCGCTTATGATCCCGACCGGTTCATGGCCGAGATCATCCAGTTCACGCAAAAAATCAAGGACGAATCGACCCGGCCGCTTTACGATGCGGGCAGGCTGGGCGATTGCCCGCTGTGCCATAAGTCGGTCATTGAAGGCCGGAAAGGCTACGGTTGCAGCGGCTGGAAAGACGGTTGCCAATTCGTGCTATGGAAACAGACATATGGCGTGCCGATCACGCATGATCTGGCCAGTCAGTTGCTACAGCTTGGCCGGACCCTGCAGGCTGTCGCCGTTCATGTCGACGATACCGTCTTCAATGCTCAACTGACCCTGAACGGGCAGGGCGAGACCGGCTATATCAAGGCCACAGTCCAGATGCAGCCGGCCGGAAGGGAAGCCATTGCCGCCTGCCCGTTATGCAGCGGCCGCATCATCGAAACGGCCAAGGCTTACAGTTGCAGCGAATGGCGCAACGGCTGCAAGGCCGTGATCTGGAAAACCATCGCGCATAAAAAAATTACGGTCGCGATGGCGAAAAAAATGCTCAATACCGGTCAGACAGGCGTGTTGAAAGGCTTTAAATCGGCCAAGGGCACGGCTTTCGATGCCAACCTGAAATTCGTCGACGGCAAGGTTCAGATGGATTTTGCCAGCCGGCCAAGCAAACCGGTTTGAGGTTTCGGTATAATAGTCACTTAAATCAATCACGAGAGAAACAATGAGCAACGTATTCAGTTTTACAGGCACTGTCGGCCGGGACGCGGAAGTCCGGTATCTACCATCGGGCCAAGCCGTGTTGAATGTCACGGTAGCCAACAATATCGGTTTCGGCGACAAGCAGCAGACGCTGTGGGTGCGAGTGGCATTATGGGGCAAGCGTGCCGAAGGCCAACTGCAGAATTATCTGAAAAAAGGCCAGCATGTGTTCGTCTCCGGCGAACTGACTCAGAGGGAATATCAGGCCAATGACGGCTCAACCAGGACCAGCCTGGAAGTGAACGCCAATATTCTGGATCTGGTCGGCGGCCGTAATGCCGAAAGCAGGCAAAGCGAGCCGCAGTACCAGCAAGGGGGCAGACAAAATTCGTCATCGAGCGTGCGCGAACCCGCATCGCCTCAACAGGGCGGCGGTTATGACAATTTCGACGCGCCGTATGATGACGATATTCCTTTTTAGAGGATACCTGAGACTGGTTTTGTAAATAATACAAATAAGCCCCTGATTAAAGGGGCTTTTTTTGTGCTAAAGAAAATTAATGTTCAGTTTCTCTATGGCCTTATTCAGAACGTTTACCTGTTATGTAGACGCATGGGCAGAATTTTTAAAGACATTCCGGCATTCATCGGCATCAATTCCACAGCCATATACTAAGATTGGATCGTCAATCATGTCCCTGTTTAAACATAGGATGTGCCGACGCGAGCGATGCATTTCACCGCGTCGCCTGGAACGCCTGTTTTTGGCTGATGCATCCTATGCAGGATTCTAATTTCAGGCAGTCATTTTTAGCCGAATCCTAAGCGTACTTTAATCTCGCCAATATATCCTGATTAAGTTCGCATCCTCTGAAGCAGCATGTCTTGGCATTGCGTCATCATGGCTGGAAAGGCGACCGCGCCAATCTGTCCCGCTAACTGAAACTACAGCAGTACAGTTTTACCCTTTTCAAAATCCCTGACAAGAAGTTATTTGTCCCTTTATGAAAAATCCTCATTCGAAAGTTAAATTGCTGCCCAGCAAGCCGCTGGCCTTTCTCTGGCATTATATCGGTGCACGCCCCTGGCATTTTGGTGGTCTGATGATCATTATCTTTGGTGCCGCAAGCTGCGCGATCGCAGTTCAGTACGGCATGAAGCTGCTGGTTGACGCCATGGCCGGCGGCGATCGCGTCCATACTGCCGTCTGGTACGCCTTGGGGCTATTGATCGGCCTGATCGTCATCGAGAACACCCTTCTGCGTCTAAGCGGCTGGCTCGGCTGCCGCACAATCCTGGCCAGTTGCGTGGACATGCGCATTGACTTGTTCAAATACCTGACCGGCCACTCGATGCGCTACTTCCATGAGCATCCGAGCGGGTCATTGGGTAATCGCATCTCCTCGATCGCCGGTGCGGTCGAGGCGGTCTACGGAGGGCTGATCTGGAGGATCATGCCGCCCATCGTCGATTTCCTCGGCGCCATGGTTGTGCTGTTCAGTGTCGACCAGCGCATGGCGTTGACGCTGTTCGGCTTCGCGATCACGGTCTCCGCGCTGATCACCGGCCTCGGCATCCGTGGCCGTGCAAAACACCAACACTATGCGACTCAGGCCTCAAGGGTCGGCGGCGAACTGGTGGATGCCGTGTCCAACGCCTGGACCATCAAGGCCTTTTCGGCGCGCAGCCGCGAAAGCGAACGCCTCGCTCAGTTGTTTGGCGAAGAAGCGCACGCCCATCGGCGCAGCTGGATGCATGTGGAGCTGGCACGGGTAATACATGATATCTGCCTGTCGCTGATGGCCGGCGGCATGCTGGTATGGGCCATCAATTTGTGGCTGGCCGGCGCCGTCACCACCGGTGATGTGGTCATGGTCAGCGCGCTGAGCTTCCGCATCCTGCACGGCTCGCGGGATTTGGCCCTGGCGCTGGTGGACAGTACGCAGAAGATCGGCGCTATTGCCGATACCCTGCGCATCATCAACCAGCCGCACGACCTGGAAGATCCCGTGCCTCGGCTGGCCCTGAACCAAGGCCGCATCGACTTTGAGAATATCCGCTTCATCTATCGGGGCCGCCGCGAGGTATTCAAGGATTTCAGTCTGCACATTCCAGCCGGACAGAAGGTCGGTATTGTCGGCTCATCCGGTGCCGGCAAGTCCACTTTGATCAGCCTGATCCAGCGCCTTGATGATGTACAGGACGGGCATATCCTGATCGACGGGCAGGATATCCGCAGCGTCAGTCAGGACAGCCTGCGCGAGAAAATCGCCGTGGTGCCGCAGGAGACCGCGCTGTTCAACCGCAGCATCCTCGAGAACATCCGCTACGGCCGTCCCGATGCGAGCGATGAAGAAGTCTATGAAGCGGCGCGGCACGCCTTCTGCGACGGATTCATCCGCGAACTGCCGAACGGGTATCGGACCGTGGTCGGCGAACGCGGCGTGATGCTGTCCGGCGGCCAGCGCCAGCGTCTGGGGATTGCCCGCGCTTTCCTGAAGGATGCGCCGATCCTGATCCTGGATGAAGCCACTTCGGCGCTGGATACCCAGTCCGAGGCGGAAATCCAGGCGGCGCTGAGCGAACTGATGCAGGGCCGCACGGTGCTGGCGGTGGCGCACCGTCTATCGACGCTGTCCGGCTTCGACCATATCGTCGTGCTTCATCAGGGGCGCATCATCGAATGCGGGTCGCCTCATGAGCTACGCCAGAGTGGCGGCGCATTTGACACGCTCTGGCGCCTGCAGGCGGAAGGCTTCAACAGGGAGCCGGATATTCACCTGAAACCGAAAAAGAAAGGATCCGACAATATACGGTCGTTGAGTTACGACACCGAGTAGATGCCAGGACGGCATTTACAACGCTCTAAGTGGGAGCGATGCCTTTATGCCCTTTAGGGTACACATCGCGACTTGTCAGAGTGAACCATGTTCTGCCAAGCGCGGCTGTTATATGCGCAGGTGAGAATAGTGCGAATACCCTGAAGGGCACAAGTACCCATAGGGCATAAACGCATTCGCACTTACAATTTACCTAACCATACTAAACAACCACCCGCTCAAGCGGGTGGGTTCGAATAACGGACTGAAAGTCCGGATACGCGTCGACTAAACGACGCGTCTTAATCGGGTTCCATCTTAAAATTGTCATTGGGATTAGGTTCAAAATGATGCTCCAAATACTGTTTGATCATTTCATCCGTCATCTGGCCAACGGTGGCGCAAAAATATCCGCGCGCCCAAAAATGCCTTCCCCAATATCGCTTTTTCAAGTGCGGAAACTCTTCGAGCAGATAGCTCGATGTTCGTCCCTTAATTCGCCTCATGATTTCACTGGGAGCCATATTCGGCGGTGCACTCACCAAGATGTGCACATGATCTTTGCTCACCACGCCTTTGATGATCCGTATCTCAAAGGCTTCACACGTCTGCCGCACCAAGTCTCTCACTCGTTCGGCTATTTCACCTTTCAGAACTTTATAACGATACTTCGTTACCCAAACAAAATGGTACTCAATTTGGTAAACCGTATGGCTGCCGTATCTATAGTCCATTGCCACCTCCTTGGCCAGATTATCGCAGCTAAAGCTGACCGGCTAAAGCCGGTGGTTTAAACCTTATGATGGAAAATTAAATTGACTGGCTGCTAGCTTACAGCCGAAGGTTCGCCATATCGGATGAACTCTCGCTTCCCGGGGATTCCTTCGGTAACCACCTTCCACACATCGCCATCAAGTGCCTGGTATTCCCGGAAACTGCACGGCACGCCTTGCGCCTCTATGATATTCGCCCTGTCCATGAGGTGGAAATGAAGATGGGGCGCCGTCGAGTTGCCGGAGTGACCGACATCAGCAAGATGTTGGCCAGCCGTTACCTGATCGCCTTCGTGAACCTGCACGGAACCGCACCGCGCATGGGCAAAGAAAGCGTAAATTTCCTCGTCCTTCATTTTCAAGGTTATGTGGTTCCCCAGGACAGACCTGAGATCTTTCGTCTTCTCCGGATCGAAGAACAGCGTATTCTTCAGGACCAGTGCAAAATCCGTCAGCAGGTGTAGCCGCTTTCTTTCCGCCCAACCGTCTTTCGCCGTCACGATCGTGCCGTCAAAGGGAGCATGAATTGGTTCGCCCCAACCATAGCAGTCTTCAAGACGGATACCGAACAGCACATAGGCGGTGAGCGAAGGACGGAAGAATTTCCAGTCATCCCCCTCTCTTTCAATCCGCACAAAGTCATACGCGAATCGCTGGCCGAGCCGATTGCTGCCGTGGCTCGGTATCCGCTCCGCCGGCGTGCTCCCGGCTACCCATTCCCCACGCAATGGGAAATCTACAATTACGCTTTCAGGTTCTGCACTCAAGATTGTCAAGGATTACACTCCAGCGTTAGGTTTTCTATACAGCATAACCAACATTTCATGCATGATAAACGGGCCGGGATTATTCCAAAAGACTTATTTCTAATGGCTGGAATACGGCTCTCGTCCGACATTTAAGATGATTCAAAGGCTGATTTGGGCTGGGAACGGCCAATCCTGTCAATATTCAAGTATAAGGGCCTCGCGCTGCCGTGGCGTATGTCGGCGCAGTCAGACGATGCAGCGCCAATCTTCCGCCCACACTTTGGTTTGGTAATCAAAGTCAGGCGGATGGTTCCATTGTTTGTGTCACCCGACAAAAAATTACATTTCACCGGCCGCCGCGCTCGGGGATGCTGAGATCGGGTGGCGGCAGAACAAGGAATCCCTCCGGCACCAGAGCGGTCGCCAACATCACTTCATTGATGTCGCGATGCTCGGACCAGGTCTGGGTCCGTCTCTGCTCAGGGGCGCGCCAGAAAGATTCGATCCTTTCGCCAACGGGCACATACTGCGTCAGCTCACGCAGCCGCAGGCGCACGAGTTCATACAGCCGCCGGTTCAGATCATCGTTCATGTGGAATTTAATCGGATCGCGGTTGGCCGCTTCCGCCATCAATCGCACCGCTTGCAGCCCGATGGCCAGGCCGAGTTCGCGAAAGGCGAGCCGATATTCCGCCGGAAGTTGCAGTTCGCTACCCGCTGTGTAGGAGCGCAGCCCCGCGAGCGATGCCTCGAGCATGACCTCAAGAAGATGCAGGTCCGCCATGCTCCCTTGCCGCAGCAACTGCTCCAGGCGGTAGGCGTCCATCAGCAGGCCGCCGATCCCGAGCGGATCGGCTGTTGTTAAATCATCCATGGCAATCATGGCTTTAGCCTGCCGGATCTCATCGCTGAGCCAGGGGCCGGCATTCTCTCGCGGAAACTCGGCAGCGGCAGCATGCAGCTGAACATAGGTGATGTAACTGTCCAGCGGATCGTGCTGGCCCATGGAGACGACGAGCGGCCGCTTCAGGTCGATACTCATTTTCCAATGCATCCGTCGCGGGCCGCCCGCCGGGGGAAGGTAGGTGAACGCATGGTGCGCGGTTTCGGCGAGTTCCCGCGCCCAGGCATTGAACCGAGGCTGCCCCGTCGAACGCGACAACCGGTCGAGCGCGTGCATCCATTTGGTCAGGTAGTGAAAGTACTGGCCGTCGCGATCCCACTCCAGGCGCTCGTCGAAGACCTGACCGGACTTGCGCTCGGGGAGGCTTTTGCCGATTCGAAGCCCGCCACGGGTCGGGTGCTGCTCTCCCTCTTGCTCGCTCAGTCCGCTGATCCATCCCGTGCGCGAATCGTCGCCACGATGTCGCCCCAGCGTGTGATGCACGCGGTCAACCAGGCGCAGAGCCAGTTCCGTGTAACGCTGTTTCCCGGTCGCGCGCGACAGGCCGAGAAAGTTGCAGACCGCGAAGGCATCCGTCCACAGGTAGCGCTGCTGGGGACGCTTGGAACTCAGTCCGGTGCGTTCCGCAAAGCCGGTCATCAGCTCGACAGCTTCTCGTACACGGGAATCCGGCATGGTTCTAATCTCCTCTTGCGGCCCCGCAACCGCCGTCGCGAGTGAAAGAAATAAAATTATCAGATAGGCAAAACTGCGCATCGGCGAGGCATTCCTATGAGATAGGCTTGATAACGTTTCTTAACGGCACATAAAAAAAGCTCCCGATTAACGGGAGCGAGGTGGTTGCTATGGTACTGCTATGATCAAGTTTCTTACCCTACTGACATCATGGAACTGTTTGCGTTTCGTCAAGCTGTAGCTGATGCGGTTAAAAAAGTGCGGATACCCTGAAGGGCGCAAGTACCCATAGGCATAAATAAATCCGCACCTACACCGGAAATTCATCCGCGCACTTGAGGACGTTATTTTATGCGCGTTCCTAAGTACTTGGTCATGGCAGAGGAGTGATCGCCCGTGTTTGAAAACAGTCAGGCTACACGGGTCATTGCGAAAAAAGCGGGCCCCGGTTGATGGCGGCTCGATGAAGCGGGCGGCGATCAGGCGCCGGTTCGATCATAATCCGCTTTCGAGCGTTTTTAATTTCTCAAGGTAATACGGTTTTAATTTATAAATCTTGGCGGGCCGGGAGGCGCCTTGCCTTGATAATGCCCCCGCTATTTCTTCAATCACATCCATTTCCGCTATCTTCCGCCGGAAAGACACTTTATTCAGTGTGTCGCCAAGACAGATTTCATAGATTTTTTGCAACGTCGGCAAGGTAAAAGTCTCGCCTGCCAAAAAGCAGGGCAGGGAAGAATATTGCGCTTTATTCCTGATACGGTTGACCGTCGTCTTTATAATGTTCAGGTGGTCGAAAGGCAGGTCTTTCAAGTCATCAATGTCGACCAGCGACACCTGGGGATTGTTCGCCGCTTCGATCACGTCCAATGACACCAGGGCAAAATACACCACGGACACCGACCAGCCTCTCGGATCCCGGAATTTGCCCGAAAAAGTCTCCAGCTGCTCCAGATAAGGCGGACGTATGCCCGTTTTAGTCTTTAACACCCGCAGAGCGCTGTCCAGGCAGTCGTTATCTTCCTGTTCATGCACATAGCCGCCAGGCAACGCATCATAACCTTGAAAGGGCGGGGTTTCGCGTTTCACCAGCGCCACATGCAGCTTGTCATTCTTGATAGTCAACAGGACCACATCAATGGTTTGGATAATGGGTGAGGTCATAATAAAAGCCTAGTTAGTTACATTTTTATACTAAAGAAAAGGCAATGATTGTCAAGACAAGAAAAAGCGCTGATTTTTTATTGAATATATAGTTGCAAATTGAAACTAAGTAAACTATGCTTAATCCCAACTTCTAAAGGAATCAGGGAGACTCAATGAAAAAGCACATTCAACTGGTTATTATCGACGCGCAAAATGATTTTTGCGATTTGCCGGCCGCCTATTGCCCAACGGTCCAGGGCGTCGGCTACAAGCCTGCATTGCCGGTATCCGGCGCGCATCAGGACTGCCTGAGAATAGCCAGGCTGATCAATGAGGGCGGCGCCGGAATTACCACGATCGAGGCCTTCATGGATACGCACCAGTACCTGGACATAGGGCACGTGTCTTTCTGGATGGACGCCGATGGCCAGACATTGACCGAGGCGTCCAGGATCACCTTGAATGAGATTATGGAAAAAAAATACCGCCCGCGCATGGCCGGGGTGACGGAACAGCTCATAGCCTATTTCGGACAGCTTGAACAGGCAGGGCTCGATGCCATTTATGCATGGCCGGTCCATTGCCAGATTGGGTCATTCGGCCACAACATGCATGCCGATATTCTGACCGCGTGCACGGGATGGGAAAGGCAGCAGTTAAAGCATGTCGAGTATATTCAAAAGGGCGAGGATCCCTGGTCGGAACACTATTCGGCGCTGCAGGCGGAAGTGGCTGACCCGGACAAGCCTTCCACTTTACTGAGACAGGCTTCCATCGATAAGTACCAGTCGGCGGATCTGGTGCTTTTTGCCGGGGAGGCGAGCAGTCATTGCGTCAGCAAGACCCTTTTGGATGCGGTGAATAACCTTGGCATTGAGTGCCGGGAAAAGCTGGTGGTGCTGACCGATTGCATGAGCGCAATCCCCGGTTACGAAGCAAAAACCCGGGATATTTTTAACGAAATGGCGGCGATGGGGCTTCGGATGACGACTTCGGAAGCGATTCTGCCGGAATTAATGGCAAACACACAATAAGGACACAGGGAGACAGACCGATGATCGTGAAAAGTTTACTGGAAAACGATATGTACAAGTTCACCATGTGGCAGGCGATGCTGCATAACAATCCCGGCGCCATGGCTGAATACAGGTTCTTGTGCCGGAGCACGCCGGAGTATCCGTTATCGCAACTGGCCGGCGATCTCAATAACGAACTGGACCATTTGTGCACGCTGTCTTTTCAACAGGATGAACTGGACTACCTGAAATCCTTGCAACTGTTCAGCGCTGATTTTATCGCCTTCCTCGCCATTTTCAGATTTCAAAGGGATTTCATCAGGGTGGCGGTTGAAAAAGACAGCTTGATGATCGAAGCCGAAGGTCCGCAAATTCATGTCATGGGCTTTGAAATATTTTGTTTATATCTGGTATCCGAGCTGTATTTCCGGCGCTTTGACCAGGCGGCACTGCTCCGGGAAAGCCGCAGCCGGCTGCGGCAGAAAATCGGGCTGATCAAGCAGTATCAGTTCAACAGAAAACATCCCTTCGAGTTTTTCGATTTCGGCTTGAGAAGGCGCTGGTCAGGCGCGTGGCAGGATGAGACGGTCCAGACCTTGAAAGCTGAACTGCCGGCCTGTTTTAAAGGCACCTCCAACGTTTATCTGGCAAAAAAATACAATCTCACACCGACGGGCACGATGGCGCATGAATACCTGCAATCCTATCAGGCGAGTGGGTACAACCTGCGTGATTTCCAGAAAAAGGCCCTGACGGATTGGCTGAAGGAGTTTAACGGCAGCCTGGCGATCGCCTTGACCGATACGATCAGCATGGATGCTTTCCTGAATGATTTTGACCGGCCGCTTGCCAGTTTGTACGAAGGCATGCGCCATGATTCCTCCTGTCCTTTTACCTGGGGCGAAAAAGCGCTGGCGCATTATGCGAAATTGAATATCGATGCCGACACCAAGCGCCTGGTTTTTTCCGATGGCCTGGATTTTCCGCTGGCTTTGAAGTTATACGAGCACTTTGCCGACCGCATTAAAGTCGGCCACGGCATCGGCACTCATCTCACCAATGATGCAGGGATCAAACCGTTAAATATCGTCATGAAACTGATGAATCTAAACGGCCGGCCCGTCGCCAAGCTTTCCGATGCGCCCGGGAAAACGCTCTGCGAGGATGACGTTTATGTGGCTTATCTGAAACAGATTTTTAACTACGCCGCATAAACAGGGATAAATGGCATGATCAAAATTGCAATCAACCAAATGAATTCAACCGTTGCTGATTTTCAAGGCAATGCGGCAACCATGAAGGACGCCATGAAACAGGCGGCTCAAAACAGTTCGGATTTACTGGTGTTTCCGGAACTGTCGCTTTGCGGCTATTACCCTTATGACCTGATCGACGAACCTTTCTTTCTGAAACAGGCCGATCATACCTTGATGGATCTGCTGGCGTTTTCAAAACAGATCCCGTCGTTGACAGCCATTATCGGCACGGTCCGTCACAACCCGGGCCAGGGCAAGCCTTTTCATAACGCCCTGGTGGTAATCAGCAACGGGGCCATTGTGACCGAGTATTACAAGCAATTGTTGCCCACCTATAACGTCTTTGATGAAAGACGGCATTTCGAGCCCGGCCCCGTATCGCCCTGTGTCATCACGATTGGCGCCGCCAAAATAGGACTGATCATCTGTGAAGACGGCTGGAACGACAGCGAAACCGAATACAGGGAAAACCCCTTCAGGCAGTTGATGGCGCAAAAGCCCGATCTGGTGGTGAGTATCAACGCCAGCCCGTCCAACATCGGCAAACGCGAGCAGCGCCACGACATCATGTCCAGTGTCGCCGCGCGTTACCAGCGGCCCTTGCTGTATGTGAACTCGGTGGGCGGACAGGATAGCCTGGTGTTCGACGGGGCGTCATTCGCCATGGATAGGAACGGGACGCTGATTTTCGAAGCGGCGCGTTTTGGCGCCAGCCAGGAATACCTGGCGTTTGATGCCAGGGAAACGGGCTTTCAATCGCGCGCCGGCACTATTGACGCCATGTCCGACAATGAACTGGCTTTCAGTCAGATTGTATTGGGGCTAAGGGATTACGCGCGCCGCTGCGGGTTCAGGAAAGCGGTGGTCGGATCATCGGGCGGCATCGACTCGGCCTTGACGCTGGCCCTGGCGACGGAAGCATTAGGCGCGGAGAATGTGACAGCGATCACCATGCCCTCGGTTTTTTCCAGCGAGGGCTCGGTAACGGACTCCGAAGCGCTGTGCAACAACCTGGGGATTGAACTGATCCGCCATCCTATCAAGGCCCTGGTGGAGCAATATGCCAGGGATTTCGGTTCGGCTTTTGACAGAACCTTGAAAGGCCTGACTTTGGAAAACCTGCAAGCCCGTATTCGCGGCACGATTTTGATGGAGTATTCCAATGAGTTCGGAGCATTGTTATTATCGACAGGCAATAAGTCCGAGATATCCGTCGGTTATTGCACGTTGTATGGCGATACCAACGGCGGTTTGAATCTGATCGGGGATCTTTATAAAACCGAAGTTTATCGTTTGTCCCGATATATCAATGACCGGGCCGGGCGGGAACTGATTCCTTCGGACATCATCAGCAAGGAACCTTCCGCGGAGCTGGCGCCCGATCAGAAAGATACGGACAGCCTGCCTCCCTATGAAGTACTGGATGAAATCCTGAAATATGTCATCGAAGGCAAGCAATTATCCCAGGCTGAATACCAGCGGGTGAAAGCTTATGTGGGGCGGGTCAATGAAACCAGCCACGGACTGGTCGACAGAATCATAAAAATGATTGCCCGCAATGAGTACAAACGCTGCCAGGCGCCGCCGATTATCAGGATTCGGGCAAGAGCGTTCGGTAATGGCAGGCAAATGCCGATCACGGCAAAATATTAAGGTAGAAGAAAAACGCGCATGAACAAGAAATTCAACGTAGCCGTCGTCATCGGCCGCCACCAGATTTCCCATGTCGGGCATGAACTGTTAAAGCGCAAGGCGCTGGATATCGCCGAGCGGGTGGTCATTATTATCGGCTCATCCTTTCAATCGCGGAATCCGAGAAATCCGTTCAAATGGACCGAGCGCCGGGATATGATTCTTTCGACGCTGTCGGAGGAAGACCGGATGCGCACTGCCTGCGTCCCGATCCGCGATTACTACAATGACGACCGCTGGAACGCGGAAGTCAAAAGGATTGTCGGCGAGTACGCCAGCCAGGATATTGCGCTCGTGGGGCATAAAAAAGAACGGGACATCGACACCTACTATCTGGATGACTTTAAGGAATGGAGCTACATACCGGTTGAATCGAATACCAAAATAGACGCCTCGGAGCTGAGATCCGTCTATTTTGAAGCGGAGGATGTGGACGTCTCGCTTTCGGCAATAGCCGACTGGATACTGCCGCCTGTCAAACAGTATTTGAAAGCCTGGTCATTGCGCGCCGAATACCGCGAGCTGGTAAGAGAATATAGAAAAGTGAAGCAGGAACAGGACATGTGGAAAGGAAGCCCTTATCCGGTCATTTTCAGTACGGCCGATGCGGTCGTGAAAATAAACAATTCCGTGCTGCTGGGCAAAAGAAAGAATTATCCGGGCAAGGGATTGTGGGCGCTGCCCGGCGGCTTTGTCGAAACCGGTGAACGTGTTTTTACCGCGGCCCTGAGAGAGCTGAAGGAAGAGACCCAGATAGGCCTGATGCCGGTATCGCTGATCAACGACTTCAAAGCCGTTAAAGTGTTTGACCATCCCAAACGCTCCTGTCGCGGCCGCGTGATTACCCATGTCCATTTTTTTGAGTTGAGAGGCGTCAAATTTCCGGCCATTCAAGCCGCCGATGACCTGGAAGAGGTGGCATGGATAGCGATTGACCGGCTCAACGACATGGAAGAGCTGTTTTTTGAGGATCACTTTCATATCCTTAATGAGTTTTTGGGCTTGCGTTGAAAAACAAGTGTGCTGACCCGGATATTTCATAAAGTGTAAAAGCCTGAATTTGATCCGACAACTTACAAAATCAGTCTTAACTGCACATGATATTGAATGGTTTAAATCGCCCCATTGCACTTTTTCACTCGAATTTTTGAATGGCGTTAATTAGCATTATAGCGGCCAGTTGTTGAATTGCCTGGGCGAGTCGGTTGTAAAAAGTATTGAAGCTATCTGGATCTGTTTATCGTAAAAATGACGTATGTTATCCCGCTTAGAACTGCAGCGTTTTCAGGAAAAATGTTTTGATGCTGTGGTCCGGTGTGTAATATATGCAGATCTTGAGAATCACTTGTTATGAGTATAAAAACCAATGAGTGACAATAAGCCAGATAAGGATTTTTGGGATAGAGCAGATGAAATAATCGATCTTGCCAATAAACAATGTGACAGCGCTTCAAATGGTAAAGTCAGCTCATCTCTGCTTTATGCGGCAGCTCGATTTAATGCTTTTATTGTTGCATCCTCAGCAAAAGACTCTGAAGAATTGAAAAATGATAAAGAGCGAGCTGTAAAGTACTTCACGGAACAATACAAAAAGATGCTTGTTGAAAATATTGATGAACATATTAAAAACTATGAGAAAAACATTGAAAAGCAAAGAAACTCATAACGAATAAGGTTAGATTGTGGTTCGCTTTGCTCACACAATCTAACCTTATTCGTTAGGCTTTACAGAGAACAAAATGGAAAATCCATATCAACCATTTCAGCCAACTTTGACAAAATCAGGCTTAAACACTTTTGGCCTTTATCTTAAGTCTACGAATGCATGTATTTATTTACGAGGGATAGTTCATTCGTATCTGCAAATTGAAGCAACAATGCCCACTCGTTATCCCATTATTCCAGATGGCACTCAAGCGATATTTATTTCTCCTAATGGATCGCTACTCAGTGGGTCCCGGTTACAAGCCTGCGATCTACAAATTCTCGATGCCGGAGAGTATTTTGGCATTTGGTTTTATCCTGGGGGGTTGCGTCATTTTGTTAACTTAAATGTTTCGGAAATAAAAGATCAGTTTGTGGATGATAGTTGTCTTTCATGGAGTGGCTTTGATGATCTTTATAAGCGCATTTATCAAAACAACAACTTCCTCGATCGAGCGAACGTCTGTGAGCAATGGCTGTTAAGTAACCTCAATAAACTTCCAATAAATCAATTCGATCACGCATTGAGCCTGATATATCAATCGTTTGGCAATATAAGAATTAGTGGGTTAAGCAAATTAGTAGGATGGAGTGATCGCCATCTAAATCGGTTATTCCACCGAAACACGGGGTTGAGCACAAAAGAATTCGCACAGACTATTCGCATTCAACATGCATGCAGGCAGATGTATTCGGTACAAGCTTCTTCATCAAATACGCATCATGACCTTGGATATTTTGATCAATCCCACCTGATAAAGAACTGGAACAAGTTCTTGCTTTCAAGCCCGAGCACCTTTTGGGAGCGATTCAAGTCCGATTTTTACAATAGCTGATCTCTGGAATTTGAAAAAATTACGTTTTTTGCGCACTCGGAGGCCAGGATGCGGTTTTCAAATACAGAGATTTTGGAAATGACTAAAGGAAAATTTTTTGGTGAGGGCAATGCCCAGCTACCGAATTCCTTTATGTTGATGATCGATGAGATTACAAACATTACTAACGATGGAGGAATTTATGATAAGGGCCAACTTGATGCCAACCTGAAAATTCTGCCGGAGCATTGGTTTTTTAGTTGCCACTTTCAGGGGGACCCCGTCATGCCCGGCTGCTTAGGTCTTGATGTATTGTGGCAATTGCTTGGGGTATATCTCGGGTGGTCCGGCTTACAGGGTAAAGGGAGGGCTTTGGGTGTCGGCAAGGTCAAATTTACGGGCCAAATATACCCTGATGCCGGGTCCATTCAATATCGATTACATATAAAACGTATTTTTAAGAAACCAATGCCGATAGGTATTGCAGATGGTATTGTTGTACACAAAGGTAAGACTATATATCAGGCTGAAGACCTTCGAGTAGGACTAATAAGTTGATATTTATAATATTTCGCCTAACGAATCGCTCAAGAGGGACGGTCGCTATCGCGCCCGCCCCTTAAGGCCATAAGATGCGCTAGGCATAGGATGTGCTGAGGAACGAAGCGCATCTCTCGCGATTGATGCGCCTCCTTTCGTCGGCACATCCTATGGCTCTATCTGGATCTGTTTATCGTGAAAATGACGTATGTTATCCCGTTTAGAACTGCAGCGTTTTCAGGAAAAATGTTTTGATGCTGTGGTCCGGTGTGTAATATATGCAGATCTTGAGAATCACTTGTTATCCGGAGAAGAAAATGACCATTGAACCTTTGGGACAGTTACAGCGAGATCCTAACATTGAAGAGTGGCTTGTGAGCAGGGATGTGTCGATCCCATATCTTGATGGTCAGAGCCTGCAGTTCATCATCGAATGCATCGAAGACGACGAGACCCCCGAGGATTTTGAACAGGCGATCAGAAACTTCTTATCACTAACTGCAGATGATCGACATGAAGCTACGCCGTATGTCTTTCAGAACTATCGTCAGTTCGTGGAGGCGGTCGGGGAGGATGAGTTCGATTTCACAATCCCTTCGGCGTCAAAGGTCTGGGAGCATGTCCAAATGACTGCAATTCATGTTTCTCGTAGGACATATGCGGAAAAGGACGTGTATGTGCAGATTACCGGGAACTGCGATTGGGAACAAGAGCATGGGCTACAGGTAGTCCTTCGGAGAGGCAACATCCTTGCTCGAGTGAGTGACCAAGATGGACACCTTACAACAGCAGATGCCTATGCGCTCTCTGAAGAGCAGAATACAATCATATATGAAGGATAACAATGCCATGCACACGGATGGGAATTTCGCTGCGCTTCATTCCCGCCGGTGATGGCTACGTTAGTAGAATATTACTCATGTTGAGCGGTTGTTGTAGAAAATGGAAAAGGAGAATAAAAAATGATAGCAACGGAAAATTTGTACATCATGGATGTGGCCGAATTTACAAAGGACCTTTATAGGATGGGCAACGCCACGTGGCCTGCGTTCACGGAAGAGAGGGCGCGCGTCGACGTCGTTCTTGTCAAACAGGATGGCATTGAAATGGTTGTCGCCAATGGCAACGGCTTTTCTGCTTTTGACCATCTTACAAAAATCATGAGGAAGCCGGGCAAGAAAGTCTGGCGCATCAAAAAGGGCGCGTCTTTGCCGCCGGAGCTTCGTTTAGTCAAGGATAAGAGGCCGGGCCATGAGGGACACTACATGATCGCACCATCGAAAACTATGCCATTAAAAAAGTATCTTGGAGCTCTCGAAGAGCTTGGACTAGATAGGTCGCGGGTTGAGTTAGTTGTTGCTGGAGGGATTGCTAATGTCGGCTAAAGGCATAACACCAATTATCAGTGAGTACCGTATTCTATGGGAGGCGTTGAAGCAATACGAGGAGCGACTCGAGAAGCTGTCGTCTATGTCAACCGATGAGGATCAGCAGCTTAAGTATGACGAGAAGCTTCAAGACCTTGAGGGCCTTCTTCGCTCAGTCAAGATTGCTGCGCAATCTGACTACCAACTAGAACTCGAGTGAGAGGCGCTAACCAGTAGGTCGAGCCAACGGGCTGACGCTCGCTGCTCACCTTCAGGTTAAAAATGGACGTCTCAGATTTACCTTTTAATAAACTCATTGGGCTGCAATTGGCGTCAGACGAAAGCGGTTTTCAAACCTGCTTGCCTGACGGGCAGCAGTACACTAACCATCTCGGCACGGTTCATGCCAGTGCCATGCTAGCTGTCGCCGAGGCCGGCTCAGGGGCTTTTCTAGTTCGGGAGTTATCGGGGTATGCTAGCGTCGTCCCTGTTGTCAGGCGACTTGAAGCAAAGTTTCGTAAACCAGGCGTTGGACAAGTATCGGCAAGATGCGGCGTTGCGCCGGACACGCTTTCAAAGTGGACTGCCGGGCTTAATGAGCGCGGGAGGCTTTCTGCGCCAATTCCCGTCGAGGTGGTTGACGCCACAGGCAATGTGGTTCTGTCAGCTACGGTCGAATGGTTCATTTCCAATGTGCCAGCCTGACCCGGCGTGCAAAGGGACGCTTCGCTGCTCCATGCGCCCCTTAACTCAGCATTATGCCCTTAAGGAGGAATGACATGCGGTACCTGCTCATTATCAGCCATGATGACTCTTTTACTCCGACTGAAACCTTGATAAGGGACATCGGTTCCTGGATAAAAGAGATGGAGCGCCGGGGAGTTCGAATGTATGGCAATCCACTGCGGCCCGCCGGTGACGCCACAACCGTCCGAGTGCGAGAAGGCAAGGTAGTACTAAAGAAAGGGCCATTCACCGACTCAATGGAAAAAATGTGCGCCTATGAGTTGATTGAATGTTCGGGCGATGAGGAAGCGATCGAAGTAGCGTCATCGCATCCAATGGCAAAGGTTGCAACGATTGAAGTAAGAGCGGTTTGGAATGAACTGGCCGGTCGGTAGCGCCAGATGAAATCCCCGTAGCACGTCATAGCATGAGTACGTCCCTCGATCTGAATAGGAGATATTAAGTGAACAATATTAAGCAGTCGACGTTGCAGGTCATTGATGCCTACAAAACGGCGGTTTTTGAGAAAAATATCGACGCATTCATAAATTTATATAGCAAAGATGTATGGGTGTTCGACGCATGGAGCGCCTGGTCCTACGATAGTTTGGAATCCTGGCGGAAAATGGTTGATGAATGGTTTATATCGCTAGGGAACGAACGCGTTAAGGTGAGCTTCGAGGAAGTGCGAGCCATAGATGAGCAGGAACTGACAATAGTCACGTCCATAGTCACCTATGCGGGTTATTCCGCTGAGGGTGAGAAGCTGCACGCCTTGCAAAACCGACTTACTTGGACGCTCAAGTCCGAGGGAAACGCTGTGAGGATCGTTCATGAACATACATCGGTGCCTGTAGGCTTTAATGACAAAAAGGCGATCCTTCTGCGCGAGACTCAATCATGCCCTGCCAAATAACGCATCTTTTTGTTCGAGGGGATGCTCCGCCTTCGTCGCGCTGCTTTCTGCTGCCGGTGATGCGAGGCGTTATGCCTGGCCGTGAACGCACGCCTTCAAATGATCACAAATGATCAACCCAATAAGGCCATAAAATGCGCCAGGCATAGGATGTGCTGAGGAACGAAGCGCATCTCTCGCGATTGATGCGCCTCCTTTCGTCGGCACATCCTATGGCTCTGTATATGGCGTTAGGCAAAGAGGCGAGCGAGCGGCAAGCCAGATATCGGGAGTTATTCACGCGGCATATCGATGGAAATTATTGGAAGAGATTCGTCAAAGGAAATTTGAGTTTCCTTTAAAAGTTAAAGAATTACGTTCGGGGAACTCAAAACATTATCCAGCCCTCCAATTCGCCAGACCTTATAGTTGGGGCAACGAGATATTATTATTCGGCATTCTTTCGTAATGAAGATGATCAGTTTGCGAGTAAGCTTAAAGATGCCGGAATTGAGCGCTTCGTATTTGGAACTATTGGTCCGCAAGATTTAGAATATTTTATACCAGACGATTTGAAAACCAGCGATACTGATATAAACCCTGCCGATTACATGACACAATTCTGTTCATAAAAACGCAGCAGGGAGAAATACAATTTGGTTTCCAATCACTACTTGAATTAGGTTATGTCAATATGAAAATTTACACGGCGATTATTGAAAAATGTCACGACACTGGTTTATATGTGGGTTTCATTCCTGGATTTGCAGGCGCACATAGCCAAGCGGAATCATTGGATGAGCTTAATCAAAATCTTCGGGAAGTCATTGAAATGTTGCTTGAGGATGGTGAGCCAATACTGGAAGCCGAGTTTGTTGGAACTCAAAATGTGGTCATCGCTTAAGCATGGGAAACGTACCTGTTCTTAAACCTCGCGAAGTTGTCGCTTTGCTTGAAATATTAGGATTTACAGAAATCCGGCAACGCGGTTCACATAAACAATTCCGCCATCCTGACGGCAGATGCACAACAGTGCCATTTCATGCCGGACGTGATATTTCCCCAATTTTACTTCGGCAAATCGCTAAAGATATCGGCTTGACAGTTGAAGAGTTACTTAAATTTCAAGCCTAACCCAACGCTCCAGAGGACTCCTCTAACGCTACTCCGCTGAGCTTTACGTTATATGGTTCTGAGCGCTCGACTCATATCACACTCACAATTCTAATGGAGGTATCGTCCAATGGCGAACCGGCAGAAAGACGAAGAACGCGAGTATCGCATCATGATGGAGGCTGTCGTTGACGCTTACTGTCCAGAAGAGCAAGCGATGGGATGGTACTGCTATCTTCAAGACAGAATCGCCTTCCCTTTCAAGGCCCGCTGCATACGAGAACGTTCAATTTCGCCGCTGCGCAAAGGTGAGGAGGTCATAGCTGAGAGTATGGCGTCAGAGGACGATTGTATGCATGAGATGTTCGTTATGGTGAAGTGGAAGGGGCGCTCGATGGGTCTTCCATTGGCGCAACTTGAACCGATTAGTGCGGATGAGGACACAATAGAAGCTGTCGATGATTGGCGTTACTGGGTAGATCGGGGATACGAGCTTTGAGGACGAAGAGCCGTATAATTCTTCATTCAAAGCGGATCCGCCTACGTCGATGGCCGATTTGAAGGTGGCGGTTTCGTTTAAGGCCATTAAATGCGCCAGGCATAGGATGTGCTGAGGAACGAAGCGCATCTCTCGCGATTGATGCGCCTCCTTTCGTCGGCGCATCCTATGGCTCTGCAATTGTTTTCTAATAATTTCAGCAGCTTGTGATGCGGCTCATGCAAATCAAAGGGGACGCCTGAATCATACGGATGCATTGTAGGGGCGGACCTGCGTGTCCGCCCTGTTTCCGGTGCACGATGGATTATCGGAGAGCCATTGGCCGAGGGTGAACCGTTGGGCAAGGGCGAACACACAGGTTCAGCCCTGCGTGTCCGCCCTGTTTCAAGTGCTGTCATTCACATTCGCAACATAACAGTCCGCAATTGGCCGGTACCGCCCAGTCACGGACCGTCTGATTCACTATCGATATCAGCCGCCTGTTTTGCCGGAAGCGGGCGGCGCTATTCTCACCAGCGGCAGCAGCAGCAATGCTAGGAAAAAAACCAGAGCGAGAAGTTGGAACATGGAGTTGATAGTGAGCACTTCCGCTTCGCGCCTGGCCATGCCATAGATCTGCTTCAGCGCGGCCAGATCGCCGTCCTGCAACGAGGCAGTGCTGAAGCGGTTCTGTAGTCCGCCCAGCCAGGCTTGCGTGGTCGCCGAACCGGGCCTCACCGCCTCGCGCAATATCGCGTAATGCTCCTTGTTCAGCCGGATCATCAGGGTATTGGAGACGGCCAGGCCAATGGCGCCGCCCAGATTACGCATGAGATTGTACAGTCCGCTGGCGTTTTTCACTTCCTCCGGCGGCAGCGTGCCAAAGGTCAGGTAATTGATGGGCAGGAAGCAGAACATCAAGCAGAAGCCCCGGAGCGCCTGCGGCCAGAAGAATTCCCAGTAACCGGCCTCATGGGTCAGATTGCCGTTCATCAAGGTCCCGAGGCCGAAGCCGAACAGCCCCAGGCCCAGCGTCAGGCGCGGACCCAGCTTTCTGGCGACCCGTCCGGCAATGAAGGCGGAGGCGAACTGAAACAGGCCGGTGACCATGATGTACTGGCCGATCTGCAGGCTGTTCAGGCCTTTGACGGTGGCCAGATAGGTCGGCATCAGGAAGATGATCGAGTAAAGCCCGATGCCGAGAATGAAGCTGAACAGGCAGCCAATGGCGAAATTGCGGTTGCGGAACGCCCACAGGTCCACGATCGGGTGCTCGATGGTCAGCTCGCGATAGAACATGGCGATGCCGGAAGTCACTGCGATCAGAGTGAAGAACACGATCTCGCGGCTGTCGAACCATTCCTCGCGCACGCCTTCTTCCAGCACGAATTCCGTGCTCCCGAGAAACACCACGATATACACGATGCCGCGGAAATCGATCCGCTTAAGCAAGGCCCAGTCCGGCTCGTCCAGCCGCAGAAACAGCGCGGTGGCGATGGTGACCAGCGTGCCCGGCACCAGGTTGATCAGGAACATGGTGTTCCAGGAGGCCGTCTCGGTGAGATAGCCGCCCAGCACCGGGCCCGCCGTGGGCGCGACCGTCACCACCATGGCGACGACGACCGTCATGGTCGGCTGAAGATGGCGCGGGAACAACGTGTAGGTCACGGCGAATACCGACGGGATCATCGCGCCGCCGAAAAATCCCTGGAAGGCGCGAAAGGTCACCATGGACGGCAGGTTCCAGGCGAGCGCGCACAGCAGGCTCATCACGGTGAAGCCGCCGCAGGACAGGGCGAACAGGTAGCGCATGGACAGCGCCCGTCCAAGCCAGCCGGACAGGGGAATGATCGCCACTTCCGCGATCAGATAAGCGGTCTGCACCCAGGTGATTTCGTCCTGGGTCGCCGACAGCGCGGCCTGGATCTGCTCCAGGGAACTGGCGACGATCTGGATGTCGAGGACCGCCAGAAACATCCCCAGGACCATGGCAAAAAACCCGATCCATTGCCGGGGGCTGACCGTCTTTTCGGCAGCGTCGTTCGAGGCCGGGATTTCGGACGGCTTTTCGCTGGCGGCTGACGGCCGGGGCGAGTCGGGCTTTACTACCGCTGCCATACCGGACTACCCGACCCTGACCTTGACCACCGTGGACAAACCCGGCTTCAGGCGTCTCAGGTCGGTACCGGGCCGGAACCGGATCTTCACCGGCACGCGCCGCACGATCTTGGTGAAGTTGCCGGTGGCGTTTTCCGGCGGCAGCAGGCTGAATTCGGAACCGGAAGCGGGCGAGAAGCTGTCCACCGTGCCTTCGAACCGGTTGCCGGGATAAGCATCGATCAGGATATCCACCGGCTGTCCCGGCCGCATCCGGTCGATCTGGGTTTCTTTGAAGTTCGCCTCCACGAACAGGCCATCGGTCGGGATCAGGTAGGCCAACACGCTGCCGGGCTTGACCAGCTGACCCACCTGCACGCTGCGATTGCCGATGACGCCGGCGATAGGCGCCACAATGCGCGTGTTCTCCAGATCGATGCGGGTCAGTTCCAGGACAGACTGGGCCGCCTTCAGCCGGGCCCGGGTCTCGCCGATCCGGGCATCCAGGGAGGCCAGTTCGCTTTCCGCGGCCTGCCGCGCCGAGCGGGTTTTCTCGACGCTGGCGGCCGCCTGCTTGAGGGCGGATTCGGCGGCATCGCGGGTCTGGGCCGAAATGGCTCCTTCCGCCGCCAGATTGGCGAAACGTTTGGTATCTTTCGCGGCCCGTTCCAGGTCGGCTTGCGCGGCGGCGATATTGGCTTCTTCCTGATGAATTTTGGCGCGCTGCGTGACTTTGTCGGTTTCCAGCGTATGGATGTGCGCCGTTTCTATCAGGACCTGCGCTTCCGCCTGGGCGACCCTGGCCCTGAAATCATGGTCGTCGATGACGACGAGCAGATCGCCCGGCATCACCTTCTGATTGTCCTCGAACAGCACTTCCTTGACGTAGCCCGTTTCCTTGGGGCTGATCAGGCTCAGGTGCGATTTGAGATAGGTATTGTCGGTCGTCTCGAAGGGATGAATCTCTTTAAGCCAGTACACGATGCCTGCGGCTATCGCCGATGAGAGTATTAGAAGGATCAGGATGGTTTTTGGAGAAAAGGAGAGACGCATGTTTGTTGTTAATGCCTTATCAAACGGTATAGTTTAATTTAAAAAAACGGTAATTGGTCATTTGTTCATGTGCTTGCCCTTGACTTCCAATACCGGATCGGGCACGCATAGGCCTTCCAGCGTTGGTTAAGGCACGGGAAGGCCTATGCGTCCTGGCGTCGTTACTGCAGACCCAGTCGCCCGCGATGTCCGGCTTCGATACGGTATTGGATCGAGGCCGGCCGGTCACAATGTTGGCGGGATTGAACGGAATTGACCGCAGTGATGGTTTTGCGGGCCGACGAGGATACTTTGTCCGGCCGCGCCGTGTGTCAGCGACAAAATCAAGCCGGACAACAGTCCGAATTGCCTAATCCTGCCGGATTACGAAAAACGACTTGTTTCATCCATTTTTGCCCCTGGCTCTACCCAATAATCCGAGTCCGGCCAATCCCGACATGAACAACCACGCGGCGGCCGGAACAGGCACCAGACTGGTTTGAAAGCTGAAATTGCCGACTATCGCATTGGTCGAGCCCCCCAAATGATTGAAACTGCTGCCCAATCCCAGATCGCCGGAAAGAAGCAGCGAAGCGGTGGTCAGATCGGTGACGACATTGAACAGATAAAATGCATCGGCCCGGTAATACAAATGGTTATAGAGCGTCCAACCGGAGCGGCCCGTGCTTGGATCGATGTTGGCAGCGTCGTACTCCAACGTATAGTCGCCCGACAGGACCCTGTTGCCCTGTGTTCCGGTATCGATTCGAAAACGGGCGGCGCCGCCGAAACCGACCGCACCAGTGACGCTGCCTGCCAAATCGTCAGGATTGAAACTTAGCGTGGTCGGCTGGCTGTTCCGGCCCTGCGGGTTGCTGACCGTAGGGCCGTTGACAGCAAATTCAAGGCCTGTGGCCTGAATTTCATCGACACCCGCTACCAGATGGTCTTCCAGAAGCTGTTTATTGGTGCGAGTAGCGGCGGCCTCCGCATCAAAAAATTCTTCCAGGTAAATGGAAGGCGCGGCAGTCGCATCCAAGGCGATTGAAGCCGCTAGCGCGTCCCGGTCCAGATTCAGGATCAATGATCCGCCGGAGACTTTGGCGGCTGTCGCCGTTGCCGGCATGAATGCCGCCAGAGCAGCCAGCAAGGTCAAATACCCGCCGGCTGTTTTTGCCAACGGTGACAGGGAATGTGCGGTCGTAACGATAAGCCAGTTCAAGATTGAAATGGGGTTTTGCAGAATGGTCAATGCCGGCAAACGGAGGCTAGGGCGGCTAAAACATCCGAGCCGCCGGCCGTTATCCGGCGCGATAAAAAGGACCAAGCCGCCTGCGGCAAATGGTCTGCCGGATCCGTATTTTTTCAATTCAATTTTTTGCATGATTGTTTCCTGCGTTTTGAGAAATATAAGTTGTTAAACACACTATTCGAAGCCCTCGAATAACTCTCACGGGAAAGACGTTCAGGCTGTCTTGAAGCCAAAGGCCACGGTTTTTTCCAGTCCGCCTTACAGCGCATGTGGCGAAGATGACTCTTTATTTACGATCGATAGCATCCTGGGACAGTCGGCCGGCAGGCTATCAATCGAATTATGACAGCAAATGTCATGCCATCTAACGCATCGGATCCGGCTGTAAATTCCGGCTGTGAAAATAAACAAGCGCATAGGGAAACGATTCGGCATTCAACCGGCCAAGCATGCGAATCCGCTGGCCGTCGGGAGGGATAGACGACGAGTATCCATGTCTTAATATACTAAGGAACGCGCATAGAATAACGTCCTCAAGTGCGCGGATGCATTTCCGGTGTAGGTGCGAATTCATTCGCATCTACAATTCCCTGATTTATTCCATGCCCATTACTAAGCTTCGTTGGAGACGGGCTTCGGGCACCTGGATCAGGTAAGACTTAAATACAGTCCAACTTATTTACTAAGCGAGTCATATGACACAGTGTCAAGCTCTAGCATAAATACAAGTTATTGTTTATAAAGATATAAAAAATAAATCAGCCATATCCCATAGCCCCGATGCGGTATATAACATAATTATTTTATCGAAATCGATAAATACCAATGGAAATCCGCGAATACGCCAAAATCTGCTGAATAATGTTTCACAACTCCTGCTCTAGCTGAACCTTTAAAAATCGTCTCAAGCCCGGCCAAACCTGATCTCAACGGGTTCTTACGCCTGAACAGCCGAGGCCGGTTTATCGCTTGGCACAGCTATTGCTGACAGGCTTGGAAATAGTTGTTTTCCGCCCGTACGGGCCAATAAGAATGAGTCTTTCCACCATGACATCCAGTGAATTCCAGACCCTTGCCGAGATGTGCATCCGCCAGGCCCAGCTGCGGCCGGATGCCGTTGCCTTTATAGTGGACAACCAGCAGCAGACATTTGCGCAACTCGATCTAAGCAGCAATCAGGTCGCCCACGGCTTGACCGCGGCCGGCGTCAAGTCCGGCTCCAGGGTGGCGATACTCGGCAAGGACACGATTGCCCATTATGAGATTCTGTTCGGTTGCGCCAAGATCAAGGCCGTGCTGGTCGACCTGAACTGGCGGCTGGCCCCGCCCGAGATACTTTATATCCTGAACGACAGCGAAACCGAAGTGCTGTTTGTGGCGCCGGAGTTTTTGCCGCTGGCGCAGTCCCTGTTTTCGCAACTGATCACTGTCCGTACGATTATCGCCCTGGATGGCGCGCATGCGGACTGGCCGCTCTACGAGGACTGGAAAACCGAGAATCCGGCCACCCCGATCGCCTGCGAATACAATCCCGAAGACGTCGCCGTGCAGATGTACTCCAGCGGCACCACGGGGCGGCCGAAGGGCGTACAGCTCGCCAACTACAGCTTTTTCAGACTGATGCAGGGCATGCGCGCGGCCGGCGATGCCTGGATGTCGCTGAATCCGGACGATACCTTGCTGCTGGCGCTGCCGCAGTTTCACATCGGCGGGCTCTGGTGGGCCATTCAGGGTTATGCGGTCGGCGCCGCCGGCGTCATCGTCGACACCTTCGTCGCCTGGCAGGCCCTGCAGTTGATCGAGCGGCACCAGGTCACCAAAGCCGTGCTGGTGCCGTCGATGATCCAGCTGATGCTGGAAGAACCCGCCTGCGCGCAGACCGATCTGTCGTCGTTCAAGGGACTGCTCTACGGCGGCTCGCCGATCGCGCCGCCGCTGCTGCGCAAGGCCATGGAAATCTTCGGCTGCGACTTCTTCCAGATCTACGGCCTGACCGAAACCGGCAATATGGCCGTGTGCTTGCGGCCCGCCGATCACAGTCCGGAAGGCAGTCCGAGAATGAAAGCCGCAGGCAGGCCCTTGCCCGGCGTCGAGGTCAAGGTCATTGACGCGAAGGGCCGGACATTGCCGGCGGGCCGCAGCGGCGAAATCTGCATTAAATCGCCCAGCAACATGCTGGGCTATTGGAAGAATGAATCCGCCACCGAACAGACGCTGGTCGGTGGCTGGGTACATACCGGCGACGTGGGTTACAAGGATGAGGAGGGCTACGTCTATGTCTGCGACAGAATCAAGGACATGATCATCTACGCGGGAGAAAACCTGTTTCCCGCCGAGATTGAGGCCGTACTGAGCGAACATGACGCGGTTGCCGAAGTCGCTGTCATAGGGATCCCCGATGAAAAATGGGGTGAAGTCGTAAAAGCCTTTGTCGTGCCGCGCCAGGGCGGCGAAATCAAGCAACGGGAGTTGATCGATTTCGCCAGAAGCCGTATCGCGGATTTCAAAGTGCCCAAATCGGTAACGTTTGTCGATGCCTTGCCGAGAAACCCGAGCGGCAAAGTCCTTAAGCGGGTATTGAGGGCGCCGTTCTGGCAGGACCAGGACAGACAGGTTAGTTAAACAGTCAGGATTCGGTTATCAATCATTTCCCGTTTAAACATAGGATGTGCCGACGCCAGGAGGCGCACTTGTGCCCTTTAGGGTATCGTTCGCGAGCTAATTTCAGGAAGTCATTTTTAGCCGAATCCTTAGTCAATTCACAATCTAGAGCAAAGGAATAATAAATCATGAATGCAGTGGTATCAGAAGATCAAGTATCCATCATCGAGGCAGCACCCGGAAAAATCGGTGCCGAGGTGCACGGTTGGGACGTAACGACCTTCACCCCGGGTTGCCCCGAAGCGGAGATGCTCAGGCAATTACTCTACCGGAATAAACTGGTCGTCATGCGCGGCCAGCGTCTTGACATGACCGAACAGCAACAAGTCGACTTCACCAGAGCGGTAGGCCGGCCTCAGGTTTATTTTCAACCGAATTATCACCACCCTGACCACCCTGAAATTTTCGTTTCCAACAACCTCAACGAAGACGGCAAAAAATTCGGTGTTTCCGGTACAGGCCGCTACTGGCATACCGATTGCTCTTTCGAGAAACATCCTTTGTCCTTTACCTCGGTACGTCCTATCTTCTTCCCCAAATCGGCCAGGGACACCTCCTACATCGACATGACCCGCGTCTACCGCGAACTCCCAGACGATCTGAGACGTTATGTGGACGGCCGGATGGCCATGCAGGAAGCCTGGCCGCGCTATAAAGTACAACCGTGCGACATCGACCGTTCGATTGAGGAACTCATCGAGAACTTCAAAGCCGAATGTCCGCCACAAGCCCATCCCGCCGTCATTGAGCATCCGGTGACCGGTGAAAAAATCCTTTATATCAGCAGCGGTTTCACCAGCGGACTGGTCGGCCTGTCCTATGAGGAAAATCAGCGGGTGATGAAGGCCCTGTTCGAATTCGTCGAGCAGCCTAAATTCATTCACACGCATACCTGGGAGGAAGGCGACATGATTATCTGGGAAAACCGGACATTGATTCATAAAGGCTCCAAGGCCAAGCCGGGCGAATACAGCAGAATGTACCGCATCGGCATTTACGACGATTTACCGTTTTATGTGGGGATTGAATAATGAGTCTGCTAAGGATGGTTGACCCGCTGGAGAACGTCATCGTTTCCGATATCGACAATGGTTTTATGAACGAGGTGCTGAAACCTTATTTCAGCCACAGCCGTTATCTGAAACAGGCCTGGTTCCAGCAGTCGGAAGATCTTGATCCGCAAAGCCTGATCATGAACGGCGAATTCTCGATACCTGAGTCCTGCTATATCGACGACACCGGGCACTTCAATGCCGTGGAATACAACATCTGCTTCAACCAGATTTGTTACGTGCATTTGGCGCATTGCATCAAACACGCCTTGATACCGGAGTTATCGGAAGATTACGACATGGACACGTTTTTCGAGAAACAGCTTCCGAACGTCTTGATTGCAAAGCTCGCCTCGAGCTATCAAAGCCAGCTGAACGCCAAGCATTTTTACGGCACTTACGGCATCAAGAGTATCAAGAAGACCTCGACATGCACCTTCATCAAGACCTATTGCAATTTTCACGATGACGCCAAAGGCAAAAGCAAAGGAGAAGTGACGCTCGCGGTATTGGCGCCATAAAGACCGAAACCTCGCCCTTTTTCCGCGAAATCCGGAATACCGTTTGGTGTCCGGCGTGGAAAACGGGCGACGGTTTTGCCTGGCGGCCCGCGTTCGTGCCGAGCCTCCCGAAAGCTGTCCGCTCGCGCTCCGGCGCCCGGCCTCCCGTGCCCCGACGCTTTAGATTTTCACTACCACAAGCCCGCAACCGTTATGTACGCCAGCTCGACGATCATCAACACCTTACAACAAGCCCGGCCGGCCCAAAGGAAGCCGATATTGAACGCCTACATTCGCGAATTACTGGCGAATTTCATCGGCATGGACAGTCCGGAAGACATAACGCCCGATCAGAACTTTATCGACCTGGGCACCGATTCCCTGCAAGCGGTCGGATTCAAGTCCACACTGGAAACGAATCTGGCCTGCTCGCTGCGCACGACTTTATTGTTCGACCATCCCCGGATGGATCTGCTGGTCGATTACCTGATCGACGAGGTATTGCCGCTCAACCCGGCGCCGCCCGAAGAAACGCCGGATGCCGCCGCCGTCACGCCGCCGCGCGAGGACGGCGCGCTATCCGCCTCTGCGCAGCCGATCGCAATCATCGGTCTGGCCGGCCTGTTTCCCGGCGTCGATGACGCGGAATCGCTCTGGGAAAAAGCTCTGGCCGGCGACTGCCTGCAGCCGGACCCGTGCGCGCCGGCCGTGGCGTTCGGCTACGGCCGTCTCGGCGAAAGCGGTCAGGGCGATACCCCCGACCTTGCCGATCGCCAGCTGCAACTGCTGAACGGTCTTCTTGCACAGGCACAGAACGACTACGAAATTGCCGGGCCGATGCTCTCGGAGCCCATGACCGGCGTTTTCATCGCCGCCCAATCGTTCGTCGACCGCCTGGGCTGCTGCGATAACGGCGGCCAGCCGTACCGGGTGCCCATCGCCAACGAGCTGTCCTTTCAGTTCGACCTGAAAGGCCCGAGCGAAGTCATCAATACCTTCTGCACCAGTGTCCACGTCGCGCTGCACCGCGCCGTGCAGAGCATCCGCGCCGGCGAATGCGAACAGGCCGTGGTCGGCGCCGTCAACCTCATCGATGGCGACGAATTCGCGTCCATGGCCATGCATGGCCTTTACGACCAGCTGCTGAGCAGCCGCAACCGGACGCGCAGCTTCGGCGAGGACGCCGACGGCTTCGTGCGCAGCGAAGGCGCGGGCGTCATCATCATCAAGCCGTTGGCGCAGGCCCTGGCGGACGGCAACCGGATTCTGGCGCTCGTCAAGGGCAGCGCCGTGCATCACGGCGGCCGCGGTTATTCGCTGGAAGCGCCCAACGTGCAGGGGTTGAGGCACGCCATCGCCGCCAGCCTCGCCCAGGCCGGCGTCAGCACCGATACCATCGATTACGTGGAAGCCCACGGCATCGGCAACACGCTGGCCGACGCCCTGGAATTGACCGCCATCAGCGACGCTTACCGGCAGCTGAGCGCGGATGCCGGCAAAAACTGGTTCGTCAGCAGTATCAAGCCCAGTATCGGCCATCCGGAGGTCGCCTCGGGCATGGCGTCGCTGATCAAGGCCGTCAAAGCCCTGGAGCACCGGGCCATACCGGGCATAGCGGGGCTCGGCGAACTCAATCGCGAACTGCCGGCCGATCATGCCCTGATCCTGCAAAACCAGGCCACCGCCTGGCAAAACGGCGCCGGCCCGCGCCGGGCGGCGCTCAACAGTTACGCGATCGGCGGCGTCAACGCGCACATCGTGCTGGAAGAGTATTGCGGACAGGCGGCAGCCGATGCCGGCGCGGTTTTCAGCCAGCCGTCGGGCCAGGCGGCAACCGCTCAGGCAACGCAAGCCGCTTTGACCGACGATGCCGAGGCGGCGCTGGCGAGCGTGACCGCCGAGGTGTTCGGTAAGGAACTGTCGGCCATCGACCGTTCGCTGTCGCCTGTGCATTACGGCTTCGATTCGATCCAGGTGGTGCAGTTCATCAAGCGCCTGAACGAGCGGCTGGGCCTGAACATCAAGGTCGCCCAGGCGATGGGCGCCAAAAACTTCGGCGAATTTTTCGCCCTGCTGGCGCAGCAAGCACGCAGCGCGGACAAGGTCGTGCCCGAACCGGCGCAAACGGCGGCGAGCGCGTTGGCGGCGCCGCAGCCCTTGTCGGAAACCCAGAAAGGCCTGTGGTATATCCAGGAAACTTTTCCCGACTCCACCGGCTTCAACGTGCCGCTGATTTTCCGGCTCCAGGCCCCGGCGGACCGCGATTGTCTGCGACAGGCGCTGCTCGCGGTGCTGGAAGAGCGGCCGCTGCTGCGCTGCCGCTATACAAAGGACGCGGCGGGCGAAGATATCGCTCAGATGGCAGGCAGCGCCGCCGACAACCTGGCGATCGAGCATCTTACCCTGCCGGAAAGCGAACCGACGGCGCCGTTTCTGCGCCGGTTGCTGCAGCGGCCGTTCAATCTGAAAACCGATCCGCCGCTGCGGCTGTATACCGTGGAATGCCCGGCGGACCGGCGATTCTACGTGTTCTTCGTCATCCATCACATCGTCATCGACGGCTTTTCCGGCATGCTGCTCGCCAACGAGTTCTGGGACAAATACCAGGTTCTGGCCGGCGGCGGCCAGCCGGCCGCGCAAGCGCCCGACACGGCCTTTTTCGACTTCATCGCCTGGGAGCGCGCCTACCTGAACTGCGCGCGCGCCGAAGACGATCTGGCCTGGTGGAAGAACTATCTGGACGGCGTACCGGCGACCATCGCCCTGCCTTACGATACCCTGCCGCAGCCCGGCCTGCCAGACCTGGGCATGGGCTGCGAAACGCTGACCCTGAACAGCGCCACGCTGTCGGCGCTGAAATATCTCGGTTCCATGCTGAACCAGAACCTGTCGTCGCTGTTGCTGGGCGTGTTCAATATCCTGATCCACCGGCTGAGCGCGGAAGACGATATCGCCGTGAACATGCCGGTGGCCGGCAGGCCCTTGCAGCGCCATGAAAACACGGTCGGCTGCTACATCAACCTGATGATCGTCAGGAACCAGCTCCGCCCGGACGAGACCTTTCTACAACTGGTCAAACAGATCGGCGCCAATCTCGCCGAAGCGCTCGACCACGCCCATTTCCCGTTCATCCGATTGATGCGCGAGCTGAAACTGACGCTGCTCAACCCGAGCGAAGTGCCGTTTTCGGTATCGTTCACCTACCAGAACATCTTCGACGGCGTACTCGGCGCCGATGAGCGGCTGGGCGGCGCCGAGCTGTGCTACGACGTGTATCAGGAAACCATGGACAGCTACATGCTGGAAGTCTACGACTTCCGCGACAAGGTGGAGCTGCACCTGAAATACCAGCGCAATCTGTTCGAGGCCGACACGATCCGCCGCCATCTCGGCTATCTGGAAATGCTGCTGGGCGATATCCTGGAAGATCCCGGCAAACGCATCGACGAATACGACTGCCTGCCGGCGCAGGAGGTGAGCCTGTTGCTGGACGGTTTCAACGACACCGCCAGCGAATTCCCGAGCCAGCACTGCGCTCATGAGCTGTTCGAAGCCCGGGCGGCGCGGACGCCGGACAGCACGGCGCTGATTTTCGCCGGCCGGCCCATGTCCTACGGCGCCCTGTTGGAGCGCAGCCGGCGCCTGGCGATTTATCTACAAGCCCAGGGACTGGGGCCGGATCAATTGGTCGCGGTGTGCATGGACCGATCGGCGGACATGATCGTCGCGGTGCTGGGCGTGCTGGCTTCCGGCGCCGCTTATCTGCCCATCGATCCGCACAACGGCGAGGACAGAATCCGCTACATGCTCAGCGACGGCGGCGTCAGCCTGCTGCTGACCCAGTCCCATTTGCAGGCGCGCCTGTCCAGCCTGTCGGCCGACTGCCGGACGCTGGCCGTGGACGATCCGGCCTGGACTGACGAGGTGCCCCATAACGCCGGACTGCGCCGCGAGGCCGGCCCGCAGCATCCGGCCTATGTGATCTACACCTCCGGCAGCACCGGCAACCCGAAAGGCGTGGCCATCGCCCACCGGTCGCTGGTGAATCTGTGCCAGGCGATGACGGTGAAATACGGCATTACCGAACAGGACAGGATCCTGCAGTTCGCCTCGTTGAGCTTCGACATGTCGGTGGAGGAAATCTTCCCCTACCTGCTGGCCGGCGCCGGCATCGTGATCCGCCAGGACGCCGATATCGAAGTGGACAATTTCTACCGGGTCGTCGTCGACAACGGCGTCACGATACTCAATCTCCCGCCGCAGTTCCACAGCGTGATCGCCGCGCTGGAGCCGGAGCGGCAAGCGCGCCTGTTCGGCCAGCTGCGCCTGATTTCCTTCGGCGGCGAGGCCCTGCCGGAGACCACGCTGCAAGCCGTGCAGGACCGCGGCGTCAGAATCTTCAACGCCTACGGCCCGACCGAATACACCGTCAATGCCGCGATCGCCGAGCTCGATGCCGGGCAGCGCCTGACCATCGGCAAGCCGATCGCCAACACCCGCCTGTATGTGCTGGGCCAATACCTCGAACTGCTGCCGATAGGCATCGCGGGCGAGCTGCATATCGCCGGGGAAGGGCTGGCGCTGGGTTATCTGAACAATCCGGAGCTGACTGCCGAGAAATTTATCGACAACCCTTATGCGCCCGGCAAGCTGTACAAAACCGGCGACCTGGCACGCTGGCTGCCGGACGGCACGCTCGCCTATGTCGGCAGAACCGATCATCAGGTCAAAATCCGCGGCTTCCGGGTCGAGCTGGGCGAGATCGAAAATGCGCTGACCGCGCTGCCGGGCGTGACCGGCGCCGCCGCGATAGTGGCAAAGTCTCACGGCGGCGAGCGCCTGGCGGCCTATTACACGGCCGATGCCGAGGGTATCGACGCCGACGGACTGCGCGAGCAATTGCGCCGCCGTCTGCCCGATTACATGGTGCCGGCCGCCTTCGTCCGCCTGGACAGTCTGCCGCTGACATCCAATGGCAAGATCGACCGCAAGCGCCTGGAGCAGACGCCGGTGGAATTCGACGCCGGCGAGCATTATGTCGCGCCGCAAACCCCGGTCGAACGGCAACTGGCCGGCATCTGGGAAGACGTGCTGGGCCTTGCGCGCGTCGGGCTCAACGACAACTTTTTCGAACTCGGCGGCCATTCCCTGCTGTCGATACAGCTGGCGAACAAAATCAACCAGCAGCTGCCGTCCGCGCAGATCGGCATCGCCGACATCATCCAGTGCCCGACCGTGCGGGAACTGGCCGAGCGCATCGGCGACGCCGGCGAAAAGCCGGCCGGCTCGCCCTATGTCGCCAGACTGCGCGACAGCGTTCCGACCTTCATCATTCCGGGCATGCCGGGGCTGAGCGACGGCTACCACCAGCTGGCGGCCCGAATCGGCGACGGCGGTCCGGTGTACGGCCTGCAGATGAAAGGCTACGCCGGCAGCGCCCCGGCCGCATCGGTCGAGGACATGGCCGCCCACAACATCGAGCAGATCCGGGGCATCAAGGCGCGCGGCGCGATCCGGCTCTACGCCCATAGCTACGGCGGCACCGTGCTCTATGAAATGCTCAAGCAACTGCAGGACAGCGGGATCGAGGTCGAGGACATGGTGCTGATAGACAGCGGCGTCGCCAACTGGCCGAAGCGGATGGACAAGCGCTCGGTCATCGCCTTCTGCACCATGATCCTCGAAAACGCCGGCATCGATCCGGCCGGGCAGGAAGCGGCCATCGCCGGCATTCTGGAAGACAATCCCTATCCGGCCTGGAAGACCGGCTTGGCGGAACAGCTGCAGGCGGCGATGGGCATCGACCCCGGTTATTTCCTGGATTTGTGGCAGGTGGTCGAGACGTCGCTGGCCGTCGATTACCGCTATCCGCACGGCAGACTGCCGCACCGGGCGGCGCTGGTCATCGCTGAGGAGAGCAGGGGCTGGCTGGCGCCGGACTGCTGGGACGAGTACTACGACGAGGTCAGGGTCGTGCATGCCGGCGGCGGCCATTATTCCGTCGTGGCCGAGCCTTATTGCTCGCAATGGCTGAAAGACCTGAAGCCCGTCCACCGCTCCGGTGCGGAACTGCCGGAAGGACACTACTATGGCGCCTAAGGCAGGCTATCTGTTGCTGCTGTGTAGTCTGGCCGGATGCACCATGGGGCCCGATTACCGGGAACCCTTGCTGGCGCTCCCGGGCAACTGGCTGGCTGAAAAGGACGCCGGCCCGGACCGGCAACCCGTGACGCCGGAGGAACTGAGGAACTGGTGGAAGAATTTCGGCGATCCGGAACTGAATCGCCTGATGGAACTGGCGCTGACCGACAATCTGGACCTCAAGATAGCCCTGACGCGCATCGATCAGGCGCGCGCCGATCGCCGTTCGGTCCGGGCCGAGCTGTTTCCACAGATCGATATCAAGGCAGGCGGCCAGCGCCACCAGAACCTTTCGCCCATTTATGCGAAAGGCGTCCGTTTCAACCTGTTCGAGCTCGGTTTCGACGCCATCTGGGAACTCGACCTGTTCGGCCGCCTGCAGCGCCGGCTGGAGTCAGCCAGCGCCGATCTGGATGCGGCGAAGGAAGAGCACGCCCAGGCGCTGGTGACGCTGACGGCGGAACTGGCGCGCGCTTACGTGGAATACCGCAATCTGCAGAACCAGCTGCGGATCACGCGCTCGAACCTGGAAGCGCAGCGCTACACCCTGAGGCTGACCGAACGGCTGTTCAACGAGGGCGTCGGCACCCGGCACGACGTGGTGCGGGCAAGGGCGCAGGCCAAGAACACCGAAGCGCAGGTTCCGGCTCTGGAAGCCGGAGTCACCGTC
This sequence comes from Methylobacter marinus A45, assembly GCF_000383855.1. Lineage (GTDB taxonomy): Bacteria > Pseudomonadota > Gammaproteobacteria > Methylococcales > Methylomonadaceae > Methylobacter > Methylobacter marinus. The sequence continues at coordinate 857,347 of NZ_KB912877.1, read as the reverse complement.
ACGCTCAGACAGCTGGAGGTACTGATCGGCCGGCAGCCCGGCGCACTGGACGGCGAGTTGCAGGCGACGGCCGCGCTGCCCATGGCGCTGGCGCAGCAATTGCTGACTTCGCCGGCCGAGACCATACGCTGGCGGCCCGACATCCACGTCGCCGAACGCCGGCTCGCGGCCGCGACCGCCATGCAGGGCGCCGCGATCGCCGAACTGTTTCCGAAAATCTCGCTGTCGGCCTTTCTGGGGCTGCGCAACACCGACATCGAAAGCCTGTTCAAGTCGGCGGCCTTTTCCTACAGCACGGCCGCCAACCTGCTGCAGCCGCTGCTCAATTTCGGCCGCATCCAGGCCGGCATCGATCTGACCGAGGCGCAGCAAAAGGAAGCTTATCTGACCTATGAAAAGGCGGTGCTGGAAGCGCTGCGCGAGACCGAAACCTCCCTGACCCGCTACCTGAAGGAAGAAGTGCGGCGGCAAACCCTGGCCCACGCCGTGGAAGACCAGCGCGAATCGGTCAGATTGTCCCAGCTGCGCTACAAGGAAGGCGTCATCACCTTCCTGGACGTGCTGGACGCCCAGCGTGCCCTGTATGCCGCCGAAATCGAGCTGGCCCGCTCCGAGGCGGAGGCGTCCACGAACCTGATCGCCTTTTACAAGGCGCTGGGCGGCGGCGCGAACGCCCTGACGCCGGAAGTCGCCCAGGAGACATCGGGGAAGGCATCATAAGCCAGGTGGCCCTGTCCCGCCCGTGAACAAGCGGGCCGGGGTTTGCAACCCCGGCCTAACGTTTCCATGATGTCTGAGATAAGTGGCTGCTCTTGACCAGAGTCAAACGTTTCGTATGGGGCAATATGCTCCGCCGGCTCATGGGCCTGCACCTGACAGCCGTAGGGTATGCAGTGCGTACCTTTTGGGGCTTGAATTAAGGATGCGGCAATTAATAACTTCCCTGAATCTTGATAAATAAATAATACCTTTGTGGGGGCGATTTCGCCTAGAGCGCCTACTGTTGGAAGTCGCCCGGGGCGAATACCTAAAGTGCACAAGTACCCAAAGGGCATAAATAAATTCGCCCTACATAACGGTTAATTACACCCGCAAACCACGGCCAAATCCTAAGAGAATTTTTTCCTCGTGCCTTCGATTGCTGTTCCAGACGCCATTCTGCCTTCCCGTAGTGGTTTATAATGCACAGGAAAAATTAATCGACTGGTTACAGGATGGATAAAAAACAGAACCCCCCCGAATCAAATCGGCCGACAGCCGCGATCCAGGAAATGGGCCTGGTCTTGCGGCCGGGCGGCAGCAAAAAACTGGCTGAGATACGCCGCAAGGCCCAGACGGGCCAAACGAGCCCGCCGCCCGTTGAACCGGCCCATACTGATCATGATATTCCAAAAGACTTGAAACCCGATGTGGCCGCGGAGCTGAAGAAAGCCCGCGGGCTCATCGATGCAAGAATCGCGGAGATTATGAGCCGTTTTCCCGCCGGCAAGCAGAACAAGCTGTTCGGCTTCAGATACGGCTCCGCCGACGCCATAAAACACATGGCTATGAACGACGCGTTCAAACGGTTGGGCATGCCGGACAATCAGGTCAGGATGAGGCTGATTGCCGGGCTGGATTATTATGGTAATGAGGCGGGGATTGGGGAAGATTAATACTCCTCCGACCGTTGAGTGATTTGTTTATCGCAGTATTCTCGCACTGGGGCTAGCTTGGCGTTTATCACTCATCACAAGGCTTGTTCCTGCCAAGGTCGGGGCCGTTCAGAAATAAAACGCGGTCATCGTCGCGATCGGAGGCGTCTTTGGATTGGATGGTTGTATCAATTGCCGCCTCGTAAGATCTGAGACCGCTGCCGGGGCCAGCGGAGATCAGTCGAGCATTTTCCGGGTGATACCTGGCGATATCATCGGACCCCTCGCCATCAGCATCATAATAAGGTATTTGCAATACAATCGGCCGATGCCAGGCATCAAAAACCTGCGAACCGGTATCAGTCGTTATATTGACATGTACATGAGCAGGGATAGCAATTGCTTCGGGAGAGCTGGAATCAAATACTGTTCCGAAACTATTATGGAGGAGAATTTCGTTAACGAGGCCGCCCGTTGATAAATACGGACCGTGCCAGCCTATGCCGGTTTTGGGATTGTAGGCGGGCCAATCCGGGATTGAATCATCTTCGTCTTTATCGCCAGCGATAAATAAATATTTCAAGTTATAGTCAATATCGCCCCGATCCGCAGGATAATTTCCCAGTGTGTCAGCATAATACCCAGGTCCCGCCTTGCCGCCCATGATCGCCTGCTTGACAGCCTGCAGAGTCGCATCGGTTGCCTGGCACGTAGCCGAGCCGCTTGTGATATTGACATAAGGCACAACCATTCCGGCCAGTGCGATCAGTATCAGCAACACCACCGTTATTTCCATCAGTGTCATGCCTGATTGCATCGTTTTGTGAAACCGTTTCATCATATTGCTCTTCATGTTGTCGTTATGTTTCGGGTCGAATTAATTCGACCCTACAGAATAGGCCGGAGGCACGGATAATCCACGTAGGTGCGAATTCATTCGCACTTATTTGTTGATGTAGATCGATTCTCGCCGAACAGTTATGTATCGCGCCAAATGTCCTGTGACAGAGTGTTTCGGCCGGCGACATGGTAGGTGCGAATTCACTTGTGCCCTATGGGTATATATCAATGCCGACGTCCAGCGCTGTCTGGGGTCGAATGAATTCGACCCTACAACCATACCGCATCTCACAAGGCATAGTCGCCGATGTGTTCGACCAAACCCGTGCGCAGGGGATTGGCCACGATATAACGCGCGACTTTTTTAATATCCTCGTCGTCGCGCAGGGCATGATCGTAATAAGCCCTTTGCCAGAGTGATCCGCATCGCTGCAAGCGATCATTGACGCGGCGCGCTGACGATGCCTTGAAAATTTTGACCGATGCCGATAATCCGGCGTCGCTCCCTAACGCTACCAGCCAATGCAGATGATCTGGCATCAATACCCAGGCCAATGTGGTCAGACGGCCTTCAATTTCGCTGCGGCGCATTTCATCGATTACCAGACGGCCCGTGTACAGACACCTGAACAACGACTCCCGGTTGGCCGTTACCGTGGTGATGAAATAAATCTGGCCCGGGATGCTGACCCGGCCTTTACGCAAATCGTCATAGACCATAGCGTTCCTCCTTGTTCGAATCGGTTGGGTTTCGGGTCGAATGAATTCGACCCTACAGCACACATGCCTTACGGCATGTGCGTCCCATACCATGTAGGTGCGAATTCATTCGCACTAAAATGTATAAATAAAGACCAATTCTGACATTTTTACCAATTGATGACCGGCAAACCAGCGCGCGGGTGGAAATCTACCTGGATTGGGTTTTGGCGGTCGGCGGGGTAATGTGTATCGGTGCAGATTGTTCCATCATGTTTATATATACCTATAGCGTTGGTTCCAATCGGTATCTCTTTAACTAAGCTATTGCTGCTTGAGTCTCTAAGGTTTGCAAATCTGATTGTTTGAAAACTGCCATCTGCAATAATTGATTTGGAATCATAATTCACAGTTGTGGCGTCATTAGTTATATCTTCATCACTAATCAGTACTCCGATAGAAGAATCTGATTTTCTGTAAAAAATTTTCATACAAATTCGTAAATCGGATGAGGTATTAATAGAAAAAATATTGTTTCCATACCATATTTGATCAGCGCTTAAACATTCGTTTTCAGTTGTTATTGTTCCGTCATCGGTGCAACTGCGCCAAGTACCTGTACACAATGCTTTGTTAGACTTGGATTGATCAGAACAACCAAAACCTTCGCCATACCATATATTACCTGCTAGTTCACAAGTCGACCTGGGCATGTTGGTTCCATCTGAACAAGAAAACCAATTTCCAGATGACGGCGCACCTGTGCAACTATCTTTATTGTAATAACCTGCTTGATCACAACCTCCATGCCAGATTCCACCCACTAGTTCGCAGGCTGATTTAGTTGATTTTGTAGGGTCTGAACAAAGCGAAATGGGTGGCAATTTTTCAGTTGACTTTATGAAATTGACATTAATTCCTCCGGAAATATTTGCTCGCCAATCCTGTTGATGCACAACAGGATTTGGATAATAAACGGTTCCACTTAAGTTATGATTGGAAGGATAATCGTCCTCATAATCCACTGTTGTTGGGATAGAGTTGTCCTTTTCTTGATTTTTACCAAAGCTTTGAATAATCATGTTGCCTCTGTCTAATTCGTTGCTTGTAAGATCGAACAAATCAAAAAACCACCAGCCATAATTTTGATCAGTCTTTGCCGCCGCTTCATTTCCCCAACCATCAACAAAAGCATCTTCGGCCAATGCGCTGCCGGAAATATTCAGATATGGTCCTCGCCATCCAGACCACAGACCGCTTGCGGCATGAGGTTGCCAACTTGGCTGGGTTTTCCACAATTTGTCAGCCGCTTCACAAGTTGTTTGAGTTGAATACGTTCGATCAGAACAAAAATGTTGCTCCAGCAACTCATGCAAATTCTTCGGCAACCGCCCCATATCCGCCACAAACCCGCTAACCGCCTGCTGGCCGTTGATGATCTGCCGGGGATTGCCGAGGATGGCTTCTCGGATGCGCTCCAGGCGCTCCCGGGTCTGCTCGTAGCGGACCTGAAAACTCAAGCCGTTGGTTTCGCGGATGGCGACGCTGGCCAGTAAGGTCATCAGCAGCAGCACGACCGTCATTTCAAGCAGTGTGAAGCCGCGGGTCTGGGGGAGGGATGATGTGTTCATAAGCCGGTAAGTATCCGATTGTCAGTTGCTTGATGCTGTCAAAACCTGTAAGCCATGCCCAGATTGAAACCGAAGGAATCCCAGTTCACGCCGTTGAACCGTGTCTCTCCGACCGTACCGTCGGCACCATAGAACGTGTCGATGCCTTTGTTGTTGGCTTTCCATTTCTGATAGTCGGCCGACAGACTGACCGTCCAGGCCGGATTGATCCGGTAGCGTCCGCCGGCCGAGGCGACGATGCCTTCGCCTTCCGCTTCATGCGTGAAGCTTTTGGGGTGCTGGAAATCGTCGCGCAGGTTCCAGTTGCCGGTACCTTCATAGTCCGCCCAGTGATATTCGATCGAACTTTGCAGGGACAGGCGGTCGGTCAGGAACAGTTGTGTTTCCAGGCCGCCCCAGGGGCCGAAAAAGGTCGCTTCGTAGGTGCTGTCCAAGCCGCCGAAATGGCCCCAGGCCGGTATGGTCTGAAAGCCGTTGGTGATGTTGAACTGCTGGGTGTGATAGGCGTAGCCGACTTTGGGCGTCAGGCGCAGGCGGGGCGCAAAGCGCTTGCCGGCGATGTCGAAGTGATAGCCGAGCGCGCCTGACACTTCGATCGTCGCGCCGTCGTCGGCGACATTGTTGGAGCGCGAGAATTCGGCTTGGCGATTGTCCTGCAGGTAATCGGAATCCTGATTGCGGCCGTCGACAATCCCGCCGTAAGCGAACTTGCCTTCCGCATGCCAATGGCCGGCATAGGTCATGTCGATGCCGGTCTCGACCATGGCGCTTTCCACGTCTTGCCATTGCAGCTCGGACAGGACATCGGGCGATCCTGACGGCGCGGCGATGGTCCAGTCCAGATCATCCTGCCGATAGCCGCCTTCAATATAATAATCAAACTGGAATTCCGGTTCGGCGTCGTAACGCTCCGGTTCCCGGTAATTTTCAGCGACAGCCGGGCGGTCGGCGGCAAGGCTGACGGTCGGGCCGCGTTCGGCGGTTGCAGGCCCGCCCGAAGGCGGCTGGCCAAAGATGACCATGTGCATGGGCCTGTCGCGGCCGATTTCGTGCTCGCGCCTGTCGGGCAACGGTTCGTAGTCGGACGTTTCAAACACATGCATTTTCATGTCCGGCACGGCGCCCGAGGCGATGCCCGTCGCCTGCGCCGCCAGAGGACAGCAGACGAGCAAGGGGCCGAGCCTTATCAAGCGGTATTTCTTAGCCATGATTTTCCTTGTCTGTCCGGCGCATCAACGGGTCGCAGGGGCTACAATTTCCTCGAACGGCTGGGAGGAAATCAGGTACAGATAGGTCGTCGCATGGCTTTGCTCGCTTTGTCCTTCCAGCGTCTCGTTTTCGATCGTGGACGCCAGCCAGCGGCCTTTCAGTTGGCGGTAATCGACCGTCACCCGATCGTTCGAGACATTGTGCAGTTCCACGGCCGTGACATAAATGCCGCCCTGGCGCCAGCCGGCGATCGGCAACGCCTTGATTCTGGAATCGTAGGTCAGGTCGACCGGTGCGAAGTCGGTCATCCTGACCAGCGTGATTTTGGGATCGATCCTGCGCTGGTCGGGCGGCAGCCGGATGGCTTCCGACGCGTAGCGGGTCAGGTCCACGTAAATCTGCTGGGCGGGCGAGGGCGCCGCTGCCGCCCGGCGATTTTTCGGGAATTCCCGCGAATCGCCGCGACCGCGGTATTTATCGAAGCTGTCCTGCTTGCTGTATTGCTTGTACGGCTGTTCCAGCACGTAGCCTTTATGACGCCTGTCCGGGTTCGAATAGACGTCCAGCGCGCCGGCATCGAGCGCGTTCGGATGAATGCTGTTTTCCCGTAACACCTCGTGACTGACGCCGGCCGCTTCCGTCGGCGTCTCCATGATATGCGGCTTGATGATGATGACCAGTTCCCGGCGCGTGCGCGACTGGCCGTCGTCCCGGAAAAAGAAGCCCAGGCCCGGGATGTCGCCCAGGATGGGCACTTTTTTCTCGCTGTTGCTGGCCGCTTCCTGGATCAGGCCGCCGACGGCGACCGCGGTCGAATCCTTGGCGACGATCGTGCCGCTGAACGTGCGTTCCTGCACCAGATCGATATTGGCATCCTGGAGCTTGTCGCCGATCTGTACCGGAATCGTGCCTTTGCCGGCCGACAAGGTGGATTGCTCGACCAGGATCTGGATGCCGACCGTCCGGTCCGAATTGATGTTGGGCGTCAGCAGCAGGGTGGTGCCGATGGCGCGCAGGTCGGTCTCCGGGACCAGAATCGGCTGTTGCACGACGGTTCCCGTGCCGAGCCCGACGCCGCCGGCCACGGTGGACGATGCCGAGTAGCCGCTGATGATGGGCCTTTCCTCGCCGACAAACACGCGGCTGACTTCCTGATTGGTGGTCATCAGCATGGGCGTGGCCAGTTCCGTGACCCGGCCTTCCCGTTCCAGCAATTGCAGGCGCGCCTCGAAATTGTTGCTGACCACGGTCGCCAGCAGGGACGGATCGAAAGCCGCCGACGCGGCCCGCAGGCCGGTGTCGAAAATTTCCTGGGCGCCGATGCTGTTGACGGCGTCCAGCGTGGACAGATTGGCGTTATTGGTTTTGAGCTTGAAATCGAACAGCGAGTTATAGCCGTCCGACAGATCGATGGACAGGACTTTGACTTCCATCAGCAGCATGGAACTGTCGGTGTCCAGCTTCTTGTACAGCTGGCGGATTTCATCCATCGCATCCTGGTCGCGCGTACGGACCAGCACCCGGTTCTGGTGCTTGATGACGCCGACATAAATGGGCGCCTGGTGGCGGATGGTCTGATCCAGCAGTCCGCTGCTCTGGGCGGCATCGCCGGTCATCAAGCCCTGCATGCTGTCTTTGGCTTCGGCGATTTTGCGCAAAATCTCGGTGCCGACCCGCAGCTGTTCGTCCATTTCAATTTGCCGGTTGCTGTGTTCCTGTCCTTCGACGGAAACGCCCATCTGGTTGCCAAGCATGCCGCCGCTGCCGGCACTGATACTGGTCGAGTTATTGCTGCCTCCGCCGCCACCGCCTCCGCCGGAGCCGCCCCGCGCCGATGTCAGGGTCGAACGGCCGTCGATCATGTTAAAGCGCTGAAAGCGCTGGGACAGGTCCGTCATGATTTCCCGCTCGTTTTTTCCGTAACTCAACTGTACGCGCTCGGAGAACAGGTTTTTAACCGTCTCGGCCAGATCCAGCGCATTCTTGGCGTTCTTCATGGTGAAGATTTCCGTCTCCTCCTTTTTGAATTCGACCTGTTCCAGCCGGTATTCCTTGACCGTGTAGATGCGCACGATATTGGAATTCCAGTCGCGCTGATACCAGAGGTTGTAGGTTTTGGCGATGGCCTCGATGACTTCCAGGGAGGTCACGCGGCGCAGGAACATGGTGACGTGTATCTCGGCGGCTTCCTTGGAGGCGATGATGTTCAGGTCGGATTGTTCCGACAGGATGCGCAAAGCATCGCCGACGGTGATGTCGCGGAACTCGATCTGCTCGATGACCCGTTCGGGATTGTCAGGCGCGGCCGTGAGCATGGACGGTTGCAGCAGCGATAAAGCCAATAGAGCGGCGGTCAAACGGGATTTTGAAAAAAAAATGGACATATGTAATTAATTCTGGCGTTGCGGCACGGCTGATTGGCATCAGGCCGCTCTCATGCCGCAATGCGTCATCAGCGTAAAATAATGGTCTCGTTGCTCGGGTAGATCCTTACCTGCACATGGTTTTTTTGTATTTCCAACACGTGGATTTCTATCAACTGGTTTTTTTCGATATAGGTAATCCTGTCGTTGACGCTCACCATCTCGGTCTTGCCGTTAATGCGCAGCATGGCGTGGTTCTGGCCCTTATGCATGTTGCAGGCGCTGGCGGCCAGGGAGATGTCGGGCAGGTTCGGGGCGGCGGAAACGGTCGTTTCGCCGCCCGCCACGGCTGAACGGCGGGTGACGTGTTTTAACGCATCCCTGAAGTTGTCGTTCATGCGGGTCGGGTCCGGAAATTCCTCCTTTGACTTTTTTCGACCGGCACCGGATTCCTGGTCCGGGCCTCTCAGCCGTTGTTCGAATTGCCGGGTCATGACCGTCGGGTCGGCCAGGACATCGGCCGCCGGATCGGGCGCGGCGTTATCCTGCCCCACGGACAGGGAAGGGCAGAACAACAGCCATAGCGCCGTCCGTTTAAGCGATTGCATATTCATGAAGGGCTTCCTCCCGCGGCGGAAAACATGGCCACCAGGAAAGCGGCGTAAACAAAGCCGACGACGCCGCCGACGAAAATGGTCATGAGCGGCGCGATCATGCCGGTCAGCGTGGCGATGGCCTGTTGCAGCAGTTCATCGTGGTATTCGGTCATTTCAAACAGGATGTCGTCGAGCATGCCGGAGTTTTCGCCGACACGCGTCATTTGCAGTAATAACGGCATATAGCCGGATTCGGTTTCCAGGGGCTCGGCCAGCGACGAGCCTTGCAGCACGCGGCCGCGCGCAAAGGCGATGCGGCTGGCCATGTATTTGTTGACATGCAGTTTTTCCATCGTCGCCAGGGCATCGACCATGACCACGCCGCTGCGCAGCAACAGGCCCATCGCCCGGGAGAACAGCACGGTGCCGGACAGGCGCAGGACATAGCCGAACAGCGGCAGTTTCAGCGCCCACTTGTCTATCCACCAGCGGCTGGGCGGCCAGTTGTAAAGGACTATGAACGTCACGGCCAAAGCGGCTGCGAAAACGGCGATGGCCGGACCATTGGCCAGCATCCAGTCGGAGGTGTCGATCAGGGCCTGCGTTACCGGCGGCATCGGTTTGCCCATGATCTGCAGCAGTTTCTTGATTTCGGGAATGATGCTGGTCAGCATGAAGATCACCAGGCCGATCGCGAACAGCAGCGTGAAGGCCGGGTAGCGCAAGGCCGAGACAATCTGTTTTTTGAGTTTGCGGCTGGATTTGACCTCCTTGGCCGCCTCGTCCATGACCGTGTCCAGATGGCCGGTCTGCTCGCCGACGTGGATCAGCTGGATGGTGAATTCGCTGAAGGCTTTGTGTTCGGCCAAAGCGTCCTTGAACGAGCTGCCTTGCTGGATGCGTTTGGCCAGTCTTTCCCAGGTCGGGCGCGCGCCGGGCCGGCAATGGGTAAGGGTCAGGTTCAAGGCATCGAGCAGGCTGATTCCGCTGCGCAACATGACCGCGATCTGGTGAAATTCATGCTCAATGTCGGAGGCATTGAAGGCGCGGTAAGCCAGCGGGTTCAGGCTGTAGGATTTAAGCGCGGTGTCGGCTTTTTTCAGCTCTTCGATTTTAAGCGGCAGCAGGCCCTGTTCGCGCAACGCCAGAATCGCCGATTCGCGGGTCGCGCTTTCGATGGCGTCAGTCAGTTGCTGGCCGCTGCGGTCGCGGGCGAGATAGGTGAATACAGGCATTAGCGGGCAGACGAATGGTTAAACAAGTACAGGATTTCGGTCATCGGCTTTACCATGACGAGGCGATCTGGATGACTTCGTAGACCGACGTGACGCCGGCGATCAGTTTGGCCACGGCATCGTCCAGCAGGCTCTTGATGCCGGACGCGCGCATTTTGACCACCAGATCCGACTCGCCTTCGCCTTCGGCGACGGCGCGCGCCCAGTCCTCGCGCAGCTCCAGCAGTTCGTAAAGCCCGATACGGCCCGAATAGCCCTTGCCGCCGCAGTAAATGCAGCCGGACGGGTCGTGGATGATCTCGCCGGCCAGTTCCGGATGACCGATCGACATGGCTTCAAGCTCGGTCATCGGCCTGGGGATGCGGCAATACCGGCACAGGCGCCTGAGCAGGCGCTGGGCCACGGCAAGCCGCAGCGCGGCCGCGACCAGATACGGTTCGACGCCCATGTCGGTCAGACGCGTGACGGTCGCTGCGGCCGAGTTGGTGTGCAGCGTGCCCAGCACCATGTGGCCCGTGAGCGCCGCCTTGATGGCGATGTCGGCGGTTTCCCTGTCCCTGATCTCGCCGACCATGATCACGTCGGGGTCGTGGCGCAGCACGCTGCGCAGGGCCTTGGCGAAGCTGACCTTGTCGGCGGCATCGACCTCGACCTGCGCGACGCCGCCGATTTCGTATTCGATCGGGTCCTCGATGGTGATGATGTTGACGTGGCGCTCTTCCAGCAGCATGCGGATGGCCGCGTACAGTGTCGTGGTTTTGCCGCTGCCGGTCGGTCCGGTCATGATCATCATGCCCTGGGTGCGGCGCAGGAAGCCTTCGATCTTGTCCTGGTGATCCGGCTCGAAGCCGAGGTGCTCCAGGGTCAGCGAGTCGGTCTGCACGGCCAGCAGACGCATCGTGACGCGCTCGCCGTACTTGGTCGGCAGGGTCGCCACGCGCACGTCGATGCGCCGCCCGCCGGACACGAACTGGTGCGAGAAACGGCCGTCCTGGGGCTGGCGTTTCTCGGCGATATCCAGATAGGCCATGACTTTCAGCCGGCTGACCAGCTCGGTGTAGATGTTGGCGTTGATCTGGCTGTACTGCTCCAGCTGGCCATCGACGCGGAAGCGTATGGTCGCGCCGTTAAAGCCGGGATCAATATGGATATCGGACGCCTGGCGCATGTAGGCGGCATAGAGCAGCTCGTCGCCGGTACTGACGGCGTTGGAACTGATCTCGGCCGCTTTCGGCAAGGCCTGGACCTGGTGGCGGTTGTCGCCGTAGACCTGCCTGAGTTTTATGTCCAGCAAAGCCTCGTCGCCGGCCCACAACTGCACGGGCATTTTCAGCAGCCGTTCCAGCAGGTTGGCCAGCGTCGGATTTTCAATGTCCTGGCAGATGACATGGATAACGCCGTTGAACTCGATAAAGGGCAGGGCTTTTTGCCGCAGCGCGATATTGGCGGGCAGCTTCAGCGCGCAGGCCGGGTCGATGCGCGTCAGGCTGATATCGAGCAGGTGGGTCTGGGGATTGAGGCCGACATGGTCGATGTATTCCACGGCCACATGCAGTTCATCGCCATCGGCCTGGGCCCGGCACACCCTGGCCTTGCGGGTAAAGCGCCGGTGTTGGGCCTCGATGCTGACCGTGATCGCCTGGTCATGCCTGACCAGACCGGGCTGACCCGCGATAACCAGGCCGGCGCCGCTGTCGGAGGCGTCCTTGACGTCGGCATGGCTGAACGTGAGGCTGTCTTCGATGAACACGGTCGCGCGCCAGCCGCTGACGGGTTGGCGATCGGCGCTTCTTTGCTCGGCAGCGGGCCGTTCAGGACTTGAGGATTTTTGTCTCATGTTTTTATAGTTATTATCATCGCGTGGAAAGCGCTCTGGTGTTTTCCACGCCTGTTTATTATTTCGTCAGGTTTTTTGTGGGGGGGCGACTTCGCCTAAAGAGCCTGCTGTTGGTCGTCGCTCAGATCAGTATGTAGGGGCGAATTGATTCGCCCAGGGCGACTGAAGTCGCCCCCACAGACCATAGGCGTTTATAAAAAGCGTGCGCCCAATACGCTTACAGCCACAGTTTCAACAGCCATTCCTGTTTGCCGGCCCCCTTGTCATAGGCTTTCATCGCCAGGGACACCGGCAGCGCTTTAATGTTGCTGTCGGCCAATGTTGCCAGTGCCCGGTAAGTATCCACATAAGTGCCGGCAAAACGGATTTTTCTAATGTTTAAAGCAAGGTCTTTGGCGTTTTTATCGTCAGTGGCGGCCGGCTTTTTAGCTTTGGACGCTTTGGCTTTGGGATCGGGGGTCTCTTCCGGTGCCAGCAGCTCCTTGAGCCAGTTTTGCGTGTCCTGTAATGATTTGGACAGGTTTTTCTCGATTGACTGCTCATTGGGCGTCTCTTCAAGTACCTGTAAATGGTTGTCGGCCAGGATAACGGTAATGCGGTCTATGGCGTCATTGGTCGAACTTTCGAGCGACAGAAAACCACTCTCGGCCGCCATGGCGGCATGGATGGACTTGGTTTCCTGTTCAAGCTTGATAACTTCTTCCTTTAACCGGCTTTTCTCCTGTTCCATGCCCGGTATCGCATCCGGGTTGATGCCTTTGCTGACCATCTGTACATATTGTTCCTCGGCTTTTGCTGACTTGTCCGTGATAAAGCCGCTGATGATGGCGAAATAAACCACCAGCACGCCCAGTGCCGGCAGGATGCGTTTAAGCAGTTGCTCTCGTTGTTGTTCGGGTGTCATCGTCATTCGGGCGTCATTTCATTAAAGGGAGGCTGGCGCTATTTTTTTTGCGGTTCATGATGAAATCCTTCAATGCCTTTATCGCGCAGGGCGATTTCAAATTCCCAGGGGCCGCCGTCTTCAAACAGGTTCATGTTCTTTTTGGTCGGGGCCGCGATTTCCCAGCCCAGATCCGCCAGTTTCAGTTCCAGATAACCGGCCAGTTTGTTGGTTGAAACCGCATCCAGACTGATGCCGCGGATTTTTATGTCGTCGTTTTCGGCGACGATTTCCTCCAACAGCAGATTCTCGGGACGGCCCGAGGCGATGGCGGCCAATAATCGCGAGGGACGGTGCTGCAGCGCGTTGATCATCTGCGGCAAGGTGTCCGAGTCGCCTTTGAGCTTGTCGAGTGTTGTTTTCAGCTTGTCGCGTTTGTCGCGATCGTCGGTTGTGGATTTGCGCAAGGCCGTCAGCGACGTTTCGACTTTTTTCAGGGCTTCGGCTTCATAGGTGAACTGCCGGGCTTGATACAGATGCCAGCTTAAATGAACGACACAGATCAGCACGGCCGCCGAGCCGCCGGAGGCCATTAGCAGCAGGTCCTTGTTGAGCCTGGATTGATGGCGCAGCATCGGGACCGGGGGCGGCGATTTTTGGGTCAGCGCGCCGGCCCACAAGGCCAGCCATTCCGGTATCCGTTCGGTATTGCCTAAATGCACCCTATAAGCGGTTTCAGGCAATAACTCGATTTTATTGTTCAGCAGGGTTTCGGTATGCGGGACCGCGCCTTGCTCGTTCAGCCATTGCTCCAGCTGCGTCTGCCAATGGCGATAGTCAAAAGAGAATTGTTGCATGGCAAGGCCGCTGTCGGGATGGCGCCGCAACGCGACCAGCTGGTTGGACCAGCACTCCAGTCTCAGCCAGTCCTCATGCTCCGGGTTGGCCAGCGATTGCGGCATGCCGGCCGGATGCAGCAGGCCGCCCAGCTGGCTGCCGGCTTTTTTCACGGCTTTGTGGAGGTCCTCGAAATGCAGTTGGTTGATCTGGCTCACCCAGTAGGTGCTCATCTCGTCCCTGTTGCTGAGCAGGTGATAAGCCAGCTGCATGTCCAGCGAGGACTGGCCGGTCAGCCCTTCCAGTTCGAATTGCAAAGCCTGTAGCAGCGTGGTCTCGTCGACGCCTTCCACCTGCATGGAGGGAATGCTCAACAGGGCGATCGGCAGGCGTATGTACAGCAGCCAGACCTTGCGTCCCAGTGGTTTGCCGGCGGCGATCTGTCCGACGCACTCGGCCAGTTTCGCCGTCGTCGGACAGCTGATGTCTGTCGTGCTCATCTCGCCGGTCAGCACGCCTGACTTGTCGAAATCGGCGCGAAAGGTTTTGGCCTCGGTGATGAACAGCAGACTGTGAGCCGGGCGTTTTTTGAATAAGGGGATTTTCATGGTTTTTTAAACTACAAATAAAACCTGGGTTCGTTATAGCGTTAAAGAGGCGCGGCCGTGACAACCGGGCGTCTTAATGCCCATACCGCTGCATTCTTTGGAAAAACGCAGGGGTATGAGGTGGATGAGGAGGTCTCCGTATCCTCTTCATCCGTCATCCGTGAGAAACATCTCCTTTGGTATTTTTCCGTCATCCCTTGCGGAAACCGCCGGGCATCGGTGGGGTGCCTGGAGCCCGGGTTAGCGGAGTTGTTTCTGTATGAGAGGATGGCCATTGCTGTTGCGGACATCCTGTTAAGCTGATGCAGGGCGGGCACGAGAGGTCCATGTCCGCGCTGCATGGTTTTTGCAACGGTGGCGGATTCGCTGGATCGCTGATCCGCCTTGTAATTAATATTGGGTTGCCGGACAGCATGGCAACCCGAACTGAGCGGCTAGGGATTAGTTAGCGGCTCTGTTTTCCCAGCCTTTAGCCAGCAGGGTATTTGCGCCAACCAGAGTAGTTGATTCAGACGCTGGCACGTTAGCTACAACGCCCAGAAATTTAGCTGGTTCGATCACAGCAGAGCAACCAGCGGTGGTGTTATCTTTATGTACCTGTAAGATTGCAATGAAGTGGCCATAAGCTTTTGCTGGGCCATATTCGGCATCCTGAGGGAAGAACACAGGTGCGGCTGCCATTGTGGATTGAATCAATTCATTGTTATCGCCAATACCAACCCCGATGTAGTCATAGCAGGTGTCATTGTAGACCATCGGGTCGCGGCCTAATGCTTTTGCCAAGTGTTTTTCGACACCTGAAGACATCATATCTGTCACTAAACCAGCGTCCGCAACACTTGCAAATGCTGTCGTATCAAAATCAGTAGAAGCTGGATCATCAAGCATATACATGCCTGTGCTGGTGCCAAACGTCCTGTTTGCGACATTCGGGTCATTGCCTACCGCCATGTTGATTCCGGATTTTACCAGCGATTGTGCTGCAACACTGTTAGCGCCGTAGACAGCTGGTGTAAACATGGCAGGATTCGCCAAACCGCAATAGATGTCCCATTGCACGGCAGCTGAACAGGTTCCTCCAGCAGTACCTGCGTCAGCTAAACCGTTGGTTAGTGTGTCTACATGCGGGGGGATTCTGTTTTTCTCATTTACATAACGGCCCATCGCATTATTCAGCTGAGTTACGTTATTGGAGTTGGTGCTGTCATGGGTAGTCTGGGTAAAGCTGCCGACATAGGGCACCAGCAAGCCTGCCAATCCGATCAGAATCAACAGTACCACGGTTAATTCGATTAAAGTCATACCCGCCTGGCGAGCCATGTTGTTATAATGCTTCATGAAGGGTTACTCCCTATTTTTCTAGTTAATGATTAAGTTAAAGTTGCCATTAACAAAGTTGTTGGCGGCAGAGCTCGACCCTCTGCCGCCAACCGGGGGTAGCCTTTCCCCCACACTCCTGAAATTCCTTTAGTTCACCATCCCGGCTCTGCCCATCCTGGAACGAATTAACTCGCATGGTCGAAATAGATATAGCAAAGGTTGTGCCAGAGTTGTAAGCAATGGATTACCAAGTAATTATTCTTCCTGAATGCCAAGTGGTCTGTAAAACTGCGTGAAATGCCGCGTTTTTACGGGTTATATGCGGCATATGACTTAATTTATCGTGCAAGTATTTGATATAAAAAGATTAATATTTCATTTTGGCCGGTTTGTAGTTTGAAAATAAATATGTGAAATGCGTCACTTTTATTTAGGCTTAAATGTGGTATTAGCCTGTAATCCTTTGATTACAAGGTGATAATTGCTTCTATTGAGTCACGCCTTAACAAACTGCGTCAAATAATATACTTTTTATAAGGTAGTTGTTTATATGGGGTATTTTTGTCACTAGCAGTCAGCCATTACTTAAAAGCAATGGCTGTTGTGAAAATTGAGTATTGACAGGCGGGCTTGCCTGAAAAATACAGTAGGGTACGCATCGCGTACCTTTTCCAGCGGTTCCGGCCATCCCAAAAGGTACGCGATGCGTACGAGACTGTGAAAGTATTCAAGACTCCTCAATGGTATAATATTATTTATTATTCCATTGATATAAAAAGAATAAATGACTGCCAAGAACTATAAAGTGGGTCAGGATCGCTACCAGTCATCGTTACTGCCCCCCCGCGTGGATGAGTATGTATCCGAGAATAATCCGGTACGCGCGATTGATGCATACGTGACCACCCTTGATTTAGTGAGCTTGAAAATCCAAAAGTGCAGCTCAGGTCTGACAGCCGGGCAACCGGCCTATCATCCAAGCCTGCTGATCAAGCTCTATCTTTACGGCTATATGAATGGGATACGCAGTAGCCGCAAGC
>NZ_KB912877.1:0-840515 GCF_000383855.1 Methylobacter marinus A45 | reverse complement strand
AATTTAGCTTAATGGCCTTGTGTTACAACTTTACCCGAGTGCTGAATATACTCGGTGTGGCGGCCTTTAGGGATTACTGCGCCCAGCGCTTAGGGAATAGCGAAACAAACCAGGTTTTTGCCTAAAATGGCTGAAAAACCCGGCTTAATTGGCGAATTCCGCGCTGCCAAGAGGTGGAATTTTCATACCTTATGAAAATTCGCTAATGAAAATAGCGGTATTCACCCAGTAGAGCCATACTCGTTTCTGAATTCTTTCACAGTCTCGTACCTTTTCCAGCGGTTCCGGTGAATGCCATCCCAAAAGGTACGCGATGCGTACGAGACTGTGAAAGTATTCGTTTTTTGAAATTTTAACCACAATATATTGTGCATTTGATATTTGTATATAACAGCATATAGACATTGAAGAGAAAAATGCTGAATACTTTCACAGTCTGGTACCCTACCGGATTTATGAATATCTCTGGCGCACTGCCGGTCAGTGAATGGCTTGTTTTCATGGCGACGCATGCCTGAAGGTAATGTTTCCGGCTAATGAATAAACGCTCCTGAAATCTATCGTTACCAACGTAAACGTCTGCAGGGGCATGCGGATGCGCTCAGGGCTGCGGGGATGATTTAGAACGGCTTTATAAAAGGCTTCAGCCACGGCCTGCGGAGGCGCGGTTTGTCAGGGCCGCTGCCGTTTTCTTTTGCGCAGAATATGGCGAAGCAACAGACTAAGCAGAACCACGGCGGTCAGCGGCATTACAATGCTCCCCATGACCTGGCTGAACATCGGCAGCGCATCATGCCGCATTGAATCCATGATCAGGTACGCGGTATAGGCCGCGTAATAAGCCAGGAATAAAAAGCCTTCCCAGCGCCTGATCTCCAGACCCGTGAAAAAGACCGGCAGGCACGCAATGGCGACGGCGACCATGACCGGAATGTCGAAATGCAGGGCGGCTGGCGATACATCGATGCCGGCCGGTGCTACCGCGGAGCTCAACCCCAGCACGGACAGGATATTGAAAATATTGCTGCCCACGACATTGCCGATAGCGATGTCGCGTTCGCCTTTCAGGGTGGCCATGACCGATGTGGCCAGTTCCGGCAGGGAAGTGCCGATCGAGACGATGGTCAATCCGATGACCAGTTCGCTGATGCCGAGGATATGGGCCAGGGCGACCGCGCCCTCGACCAGCCATCTGGACCCCATGACCAGTAAAACAAGCCCTGCCGCGATCCATATCACATCCCTAAACCAGGACGCCGGTCTTATCGGGGCGCGGCTTTTAAGTTCGCGCGCGGCATGATTTTCCCTGCGGCTCTGCCAGATAAGAAAAATGGTATAGATCACCACCAGGGCGAACAGCAGGCCGCCTTCCAGCCGGCTGATGGCGCCGTTCAGGCTCAGGGCATACATCAACACCGAGACGCCTATCATCAGCGGCACATCAAGCCGCACCAGCCGGCTTGAGACCACGAGCGGGTTGACCAGGGCGGAAAGACCAAGAACCAGCAGTACGTTAAAAATATTACTGCCGACTACGTTGCCGATGGCCATGTCCGACGATCCTAAATAGGCCGCCTGCACGTTCACGGCAAGCTCGGGCGAACTGGTGCCGAACGCCACCACGGTCAAGCCGATCACCAACGGTGAAATGCCGATGACCACGGCCAGTTTCGACGCGCCTCTTACCAACCACTCGGACCCTGCCGCGAGGCATAAAAAACCGGCAATTAACTGAATGGCGATGATCATGGCTTGAATAATCTCAGGCTTTTAAGTTTAGATCTGATGTTACGCATAAGTTGATTTGAGACGGATTTAACAAAGTACCTCCCGCGCGGCGGTTATTTGAATTCGACCCGAAACGCTTGCTGTTCAGTCTAGTGCGAATGAATTCGCACCTACGCGTGGGTAACCCTTCAGTCGATGAGGTCACTGTCAGTTGAATAAAGATCGGTTTAACAACCTATTGCCAGCGCGGCAGGCAGGATAAAAAAAGGTCCATGCGCAACATCAGTTTAGATATCAGGCAATAGCCACGGGGAGCTTTTACCATAAAGGCCAAAATAAGGAAAAAATATCAGGGCTTGCGCAAGCCTGTCGCGTGGCGGCGACTTCAGTCGACCTCAAAGAGGTTCAAGCGGTTTCATGTGGTCATCGCCTGTAACCTTGATGCGCTGCCGAAATTGATCTGATAGAGGAAATCCGTCCGGGAAAGCGCTATGATAATCTCGCTTAATCTGCGGAACTTAATCAATAGGATAATTTAATGAATAAAAAAGCCTTACATTACCTGGTGCTGCTCGCGTTAACGCCTGTTGCCGGACATGCCCAGTTTCCCAATATGAACGAAGAGCAAATGCAGAAACTAATGGAACAGGGCCAGAAAATGCAGGCGTGTTTCAGCCAGATCGATCCGGCGGCCATGGAACAGATGGCGGAGCGGGGCAAGGCCATGGAAGCCGAGATTTCGGCCTTGTGCAAAAGCGGTGATCGCGATGGCGCCGAGAGCCGGGCGGTAGCGTATGCGAAGGAAATGATGGACGATGACAGTATGCAGGCCATGAAAAAATGCGGCGAGGAAATGGCTCGGACGCTGCCGCAAATGGAGTTTATGAAAGAGGATGTCGAGGGAAAAGAGCGGCACGTCTGCGATAACTATTAGAGCTTAAAGCCGGCGTATAGACAGGCCTGTCGTTCATCACTCCTGGAACTGTATAACGATAACAAACCGAGAGAGGGCATTATGATATATCAAGTCGAAGGTGATATTTTGTTGAGCAAGGCGTACGCCATGGCGCATGGCGTGGAGCTCAATGACCCGATGGATAAAGGCCTGGCGCTGGCGCTCCATGAGCGGTATCCGGCCCTGGTGAAGGATTTCGATCGCTGGTGCCACCAGCACAATACCCGGCCCGGCGAGGCATGGCTGTGGGTCGGGCCCGATAATGCTCATGTTATCAACCTGATCACGCAGGAAACCGTGGACTGTCCCGAGCATCATTTCGGCAAGGCGACGATCAGCAATGTGAAGCATGCGCTGGATGCCCTGGTGAAAATAATTAAAAAAGAAAAACTGCCGTCGCTCGCCTTGCCGCGTCTGGCGACAGGCAAGGGCGATCTGGATTGGGATGACGTATGGCCGCTGATCGAGAATAGCCTGGGCGAACTGGATATCCCGGTGTATGTCTATACCACTTATCATGCCGGCCAGCAGGCCCATGAGCCGATAGTTTAAATCAGGCCGGCAAATCTGTTTGCCGGCACGTAAAAAAACCTACCCTAGAAGAGAAAATTATCTTGCCTGAAACCATTCAATTAAAAATTCACCACGTCAGCATTCTTGTCGCCGATACGGCCAAAGCGCTGGCGTTCTACAGCGGCGTGCTGGGCCTGAAAACCTGCGAGCGTCCCCCGCTGCCGTTTCCGGGCGCCTGGCTGCAGCTTGGCGTGCAACAGCTGCATCTGATCGAACTGCCCAATCCCGATCAGGGCAGAATCGCGCCCGAGCATGGCGGGCTGGACCGGCATACGGCTTTTCTGGTCAATGACTTCCAGGCCGCCAAACGCAAGCTGGAACAGCAGGGCATTACCTACACGCTGAGCCGGTCAGGCCGGCCGGCCCTGTTCTGCCGCGACCCTGACGGCAACGCCGTGGAGCTGATTCAGGACCCTGATGTCGTGTAGTAGGGTACGCACCGCGTACCTTTTGGGGCATCGAAAACTGAATAATGGTACGCGGTGCGTACCCTACCAATCTGACGTCTCGCAGTGAATCGGCGTCTGCTGTAGGGTCGAATTCATTCGACCCGAAGTGCGAATGAATTCGCACCTAGTGTGCCCAGCATGGGCCAAAACTAGTTACCTGAAAGGAGGTAACCGGAAGTAGTAACGACAACCGTAGCGAAACCGCAAGGGGGAAGCCGCGAGGCCAGCCTGAAAGAAGCGGATAGCAAATGCACGACCGTAGGAACACGAACAAGCAGAGAGGCCGGATGTGGGCGATGAGTGTGCTAGGAAACACGAAATCCAACCGTTACCGAAAGACACATCAAGTAGAGCTTGGCGGCACGGGCAGACAGTTTAGGCACCTTACCTGGGGAGATCTCCTAAATGAGAGTTTGGGAGAAGTCAGCAGAGGCCGTAGTAGTGAGGAAGTGCCTGTAATGGGCATGGAGCGAAGGGCTGAAGAATCAAGTTCATTAAACCCAACGAGGCTAATCGGACGCGCATAGTATTCTGAAACAAGCGGGCGTTGCAACTGCGGCAACCCCCCCCTTGGCGGGAAATCAACTAGTAAAGTGGATTCTTTAACGAACAAGATCGCGTGGGATGCAAGCTACGATTAGCGGTAAAAGGCGAAAGAGAAAATGACAGAAGAGTTACTGATGGATGCCATGTTCAACTGGCTAACCCTGCAAGAAGCGTTTGACGCGGTAAAGCGCAATAAAGGCGCAGCAGGAATAGACGGGCGAAGCATTGCAGAGACTGAGCAGCATTTAGAGCAGCACTGGGAAGCAATAGAAGCCAAGTTAAGAAAGGGAAGTTATATCCCGAGTCCCGTGAAAGCGGTGACCATTCCAAAACCGAATGGAGGCGAGCGCGTGCTGGGGATACCGACGGTGCAAGATCGAGTCATACAGCAAGCGATGCAACAAATCTTAACGATAAAGTTCGACAGCGGGTTTAGTCAATATAGCTATGGCTATCGCCCTTATCGCAGCGCGCAGGATGCCGTGAAACAAGCTCGAAATTTTGTTCAGCAGGGTAAAAGTTGGGTAGTGGACATCGACATCAAGGCGTTCTTCGATGAAGTGAATCACGATATTTTTACTGCATCAAATCAGCCGGAAAATATCAGACCGCCAAGTGTTAGGCCTGATAAGAGCGTATCTGAAAGCGGGTGTAGTGAAAGACGGAAAAGTAGAACGACGGTATAAAGGAGTTCCGCAAGGTAGCCCGTTGAGTCCCTTGCTTGCAAATATTTACCTGGACAAATTGGACAAAGAACTGGAAAAGCGAGAACTGAGTTTTTGCCGCTACGCAGACGATATTACCCTCTATGTGAGTAGCGAACGCAGTGCGCAACGAGTCTTGAAAAGTCTGACGTTATGGATAGAAAAGCACTTAAGCCTGACCGTCAACCAAAACAAAAGCGGAACGGGGCGACCTTGGGATAGTCAGTTTCTTGGTTTTAGAATAACGGAAACATACGAAATCGCGACTAGCCCAAAAAGTATCGACCGCTATAAAGCCAAAGTACGCGAACTCTGGGATGCTCGGCAAAGCTTGACCAGTAACGAGTTGGTTGAGCAGTGGCGGCAATACGTTGTAGGTTGGTGGAATTATTTCAAACTCACTACCGACCGCCAACATCTCCTGAAATGGGAAGGCTGGACGCGCCGTCATATGCGAAAATGTTTCTGGTTACGCTGGCATAACAAAAAGGGGCGACTGAAGGCTTTGCGCCGATTAGGTGCGACACCAAGGCAACAAGAAACCGCGAACAGTACACGCGGAGCTTGGCGAATAGCGAAAAGCCCAGCACTACACAGAGCGTTGAGTAATGCCACGTTGAGACAATATGGGTTATGTGTACCATCAGAACTATCAACGGCCTAAGCCGTTGGATTCAACCGCCGGATGCGGAAAACCGCATGTCCGGTGGTGTGGCAGGGGTGACGGGCGCAATCCCGTCACCTCGAGCCGATCACGATCGCCTTGATAGCATCGGCCAGCAGGGTGTCGAGGTTGATGCAGGAGGTCGGATGGTCGATGCTGTCCGTGCTCCAGATGGTTTTGATGCCGGCTTCGAGAATGTGGGTCTCGGCGTCGCCGCAGAACAGCGGGTGGGTGACGGCGACATGGATGTCGCCGGCGCCGGCGGCCTTCAGCAAGCGGGCGGCCTTGGTCAGCGTTCTGCCGGTGCTGGCCATGTCGTCCACGATGACGACGGGCTTGTTGCCGAAGTTGCTGGTGGGCAAGGTCATCTCGACGTGCTTGTCGCCCAGCCGTTCTTTATGCGCGATCGAGTAATCGAAGCCGATTTGCCGCGCGATCGTGGCGACCCATTGTTCCGATTCGCTGTCCGGCCCCAGCAGTACGGCATAATCGAGCTGCTTCTTCAGGAAGCGGGCGATTTCGCCGGCAGCCGTCAGGCTGATCGCATTTTTGATCGGAATCGCCTGATCCAGTGACGAGATGCGGTGCAGGTGCGGGTCGACGGTCAGCACGTCGTCGAACAGGCCGGCCAGCATCTTGCCGATGATGCGCTGACTGACCGCCACGCCGGGCTGGTTGGCGAAGTCCTGGCGCATATAGCTCAAATAAGGCGCGACCAGGGTCAGTCGCTTGACGCCCAGTTCGCGGGCCGTGGAAGCGCACAGCAGCAGCTCGATCAGCTTGTCGTTGGGCTGATTGAGGCTGCGACAAATAATGACATGTTCCGGCAGCGGCGACGGTAACTGTACAAAGCTCTCGCTGTCCGGGAAGTGGTGTACCGTGACGTCGGCCAGCTCGGCGTTCAGGCGCGTGGCAAGCCGTTGTGCCTGACTCTGATAATCGGGGAAGGCGAGTATGATCATGGTTGGTTTCCGGATTAGAAGGCGATCAGCGAGGTAAGGGCCAGCTCGTCATCGCCGATGGTATAGCCGTTATTCTGCGTGGACAGATTCTTGGCGAACGAGAAATTGGCAGGGAATTCGGCATGAACGCGGTATAAAACCTCGCCTTTTTTTACCGGACTGCCCAGCTTTTTAAACAAGTCGACGCCGGCTCTTTTGAATAAGGGCGCGCCGGCAAGGCGGGCGATCTTGGCCATCTGGAAGTTGTCGATATTGGTGACGAAACCGTCGCGGTCGGCATGGACTTCATGACACAGCTTGCCGGGATGCAGGTCGATCTGTTTGGGGCCCTGCGCCTGAATCAGAGAATCCATCTTGGCCCAGGCCCGGCCGGATTCCAGGATGTCGCGGGCGATGGCGTAGCCCTGGCCGCCGCGCACGTCGGGGTCGAATTCAATAATCCGGCCGGCCAGTTGCAGGGACTTCTGGCGCAAATCGGTGGGCGCGTCAGGATCATTTTGCAGGACCTGCATGACATCCCGGGCTTCCAGTACCGGGCCAATGCCGAGGCCGACCGGCTGGCGGCCATCGGTGATCATGACTTCCAGGTGGATATCGAGGCGGTCGCCGACGAATTCGAACAGTTTGCGCAGGGCCAGGGCCTGACGCATGTGCCGGACCTTGGCCGTGGGGCCGACAGGGATATCGATCAGCAGATGGGTGGAGCCGGCGGCGAGTTTCTTGGATAGGATGGACGCCACCATTTGCCCTTGCGAATCGATGCCCAGCGGGCGTTCGACGGAAATCAGCATGTCGTCCACGGGCGCCAGTCTGGCCGTGCCGCCCCAGGCCAGGCAACCGCGTTCCTTGCGCACGATTTCATGCAATTGATCGGGCGACAGGTTGACTTCGGCCAGCATCTCCATGGTGTCGGCCGTACCGGCCGGCGAGGTGATGGCGCGGCTTGATGTCTTCGGGATCAACATGCCGTGCGCGGCGACGATCGGCACGACCAGCATCGAGGTGCGGTTGCCGGGAATGCCGCCGATGCAATGCTTGTCGGCGACCAGCGGTTCCTGCCAGTTGATGCTGTCGCCCGATTGCAGCATGGCGCGGGTCAGGAAGAACAGCTCGTCGCGGTCCAGATTGTTTTGCCCCGTGGCTACCAGAAAGGCGGCCATTTCCATTTTCGAATAACGGGCTTCGGCGATATCGGTAGTAATGCCGATGAAGTCATCCTGATCGAGCCGCTCGCCTTCGATTTTGCGGCGCACCGCATCCATGGACTTGGGCTGCTCGGCATGATTGATCGTTACAAGACTGCCTTCTTCGACATTGAGCTGCGCGAAGGCCTGTTCGGACAAGCCCAAC
This sequence comes from Methylobacter marinus A45, assembly GCF_000383855.1. Classification (GTDB taxonomy): domain Bacteria; phylum Pseudomonadota; class Gammaproteobacteria; order Methylococcales; family Methylomonadaceae; genus Methylobacter; species Methylobacter marinus. The sequence continues at coordinate 832,584 of NZ_KB912877.1, read as the reverse complement.
TGGTCCGGCAGCACGATCGACGAATCATCGACGACATTGAGCACGGCAACCACCTTGGCGCCATTGGTGCTGATCAGTATTTTGGAAAGCGCCTGGAAACCCTCCGCACGATAAATGCCGCATTCTCGGTGCATATAAGCGACGTTTTCATGATAGGTATCGATGGCGATACGGCGTATTTGCAGGGTGTCGGTACTCATGGTCAATGGTTCAGTCTGATAATGGGGTCGATGATGCGATCTGAGGCGGCGGTTGTCAACAAACGAATCCACGGATCTGGAATTTGCACAGGCCTCGGTCAAGGCCTATCATGCGCCTTACTTTGTATTTAAATTGTCAGAACACCATGGAAAAATGTGCATGGGCATTGGCTAGCCCGCTGGAAGAACAATACCATGATTTTGAGTGGGGCGTTGCCGTGCATGATGACCGGCTGCTGTTTGAGTTTTTGGTACTGGAAGGCGCGCAGGCGGGCTTGAGCTGGTCCACGATCCTGAAGAAACGCGCCGGCTATAAAAAGGCTTTCGATGATTTTGACGCCGAAATCATGGCCGGCTATGACGCCATAAAAATCGACGAGTTGCTCGCCAACCCGGACATTGTCAGGAACCGGCTGAAGGTGCAGGCCGCGGTCGGCAATGCCCAGGCCTTTTTGAAGGTCCGGCAGGAATTCGGCACATTCGATGACTATATCTGGCAGTTTGTCGATGGCCGTCCCGTGCGCAATGCCTGGAAAAGCGCGGTCGAAATCCCCATGACGACGCCGGCCTCCGATTTAATGAGCAAGGATCTGAAACGGCGCGGCTTTAAATTCGTGGGCAGCACGATTTGCTATGCTTATATGCAGGCGGTCGGCATGGTCAATGATCATACGGTCGATTGTTTCAGGTACGGGCAACTGTAAAAAAATCATGCGGGCAATAAAAACATCAAAAACCACTTATCGCCATCATTATAACGAGGGCGATACGCTCTCGCCGTGGCGGGAACGGCTGAATACGATTATTTTCGGCGCCGAAACGCCTATGGGCAGAGGGTTTGATGTCCTGTTGAGCATCAGCATCATGTGCAGCGTGATTGTGATCATGCTCGACAGCGTCGAAGCAGTTCAAAACCGGTACGCGCAAACCTTATATATCCTTGAATGGGGGTTTACCCTGCTGTTTACGCTGGAATACGGGTTGCGCCTGATCAGCGTCAGGCGGCCCTGGCTGTATTTCACGAGTTTCTTTGGCCTGGTCGATCTGGTGTCGATACTGCCCAGTTACCTGATTCTGCTGTTTCCGGGCGCGCAGCCCATGCTCGCGATACGCATTCTACGGTTGCTGCGGGTTTTTCGTATTCTTAAATTGTCGGCTTATATGAACGAAGCGCAGATCATGATGACGGCATTGAGTAAAAGCTTGCGTAAAATCATGGTATTTCTCTATTCCGTGATTATGCTCGTTATCGTGTTCGGCTCGCTGGTGTATGTCGTGGAAAGCAAGGAAGCCGGTTTTACCAGTATTCCAATATCGGTTTATTGGGCTATCGTGACGCTGACGACAGTCGGCTATGGTGATATTTCGCCGCAAACGCCGCTGGGCCAAGTGCTCGCCTCGACGATCATGATCATGGGCTATGGCATTATCGCGGTGCCTACCGGCATCTATAGCGCCGAATTGATCAGGACGTATACGGCGGAAAAAGTCAGGAACGACGCCTGTCCTGATTGCGGTGAAACCGGGCATGATTTCGATGCCGATTTTTGCAAATACTGCGGCCATGCCCTGGAAGATTGACCCGCATGGCCAGAGCTGTTTAATTTTATCTTGAAGGAGGTCCTTGTTATGCGCTATCTGCATACCATGGTTCGGGTTCACGACCTGGACGAATCACTCGATTTTTATTGCAACAAACTGGGGCTGGTCGAATCCCACCGCATAGACGATGACGGCGGCCGTTACACGCTGGTTTATCTGCACGCGCCGCTCGATGCCGAACTGGCCGCTAAAACGCATGCGCCATTAATCGAGCTGACCTATAACTGGGACACCGAGGACTATACCGGCGGCCGCAATTTCGGCCATCTGGCGTTTGAAGTCGACAATATCTATGAAACCTGCCGGAAGCTGATGGAGGCCGGCGTGCTGATTAACCGCCCACCGCGCGACGGGCACATGGCATTCGTGCGCTCGCCCGACAATATCTCCATCGAACTGCTGCAGAAAGGCCATGCGCTGGCACCTGAAGAGCCCTGGTTTTCCATGCAGAATACCGGCAGTTGGTAACCGCGCAATTCCCTTGTAAAGGCTAATCCTGCGGCCCGTGGCCGAAATTCAGGCCACGGCGATCAAATCCTTATATGTCCATTACTTCAGAAACAGTCAGCGAACGACCGTTGCCGGTCGCCTTTCGGGAAGCCTTTTTTTACTGGCTTAAACTGGGTTTTATCAGCTTCGGCGGCCCGGCCGGGCAAATCAGCATGATGCATCAGGAACTGGTCGAAAAGCGCCGCTGGATGTCGGAGCAGCGTTTTTTGCATGCCTTGAATTACACGATGGTGCTGCCGGGTCCTGAAGCGCAGCAGCTGGCGACTTATATCGGCTGGTTGATGCACGGCGTCTGGGGAGGCGTCGCGGCCGGCGTGCTGTTTGTCCTGCCGTCGCTGTTCATTTTATGCGCGCTGACCTGGATCTACCTGGCATTCGGCGATGTACCGGCGGTGGCGGGCATTCTGTATGGCATCAAGCCGGCCGTGACGGCCATCGTTGCCGTTGCCGCGCACCGGATCGGCAGTCGGGCGCTCAGAAACAATGTCCTGCGCGCTATCGCCTTGCTGGCGTTTATCGCGATTTTTGCCGTCGATGTGCCTTTTCCCTTGATCGTCGTCGCGGCCGGGCTGATCGGCTATCTGGGTTCACGCATCACGCCCGATGCTTTCAAGGCAGGCGGCGATCATGCCTCTACCTATAAATCCTATGGCCCCGCCCTGATCGATGACGATACACCCATTCCGGATCATGCGCGCTTTAAATGGTCCCGGCTGCTGCTGTTTGCCTGCATGGGGCTGTTGGTGTGGGGAATTGTGATCGCGGCGCTGGCTGCAAGCTATGGCTGGAGCGGCACATTGACGCAAATGGGCTGTTTTTTCACCAAGGCGGCCTTGCTGACCTTCGGCGGCGCTTATGCGGTGTTGCCCTATGTCTACCAGGGCGGAGTCGAGCAGCATGCGTGGCTGACCGGCACGCAGATGATAGACGGGCTGGCTCTGGGCGAGACCACGCCGGGGCCCTTGATCATGATCGTTGCGTTCGTCGGTTTTGTCGGCGGCTGGAGCAAGGAGATTTTCGGTCCGGAGTTGCAGCCCCTGGCGGGCATGGCCGGGGCGGCAGTAGCCACATTATTCACTTTTTTGCCGTCTTTTCTGTTTATCTTCCTGGGCGGCCCTTCCGTAGAAGCGACGCGCCATGATGTGAAGTTTACGGCGCCGTTAATGGGCATCACCGCGGCTGTGGTCGGCGTGATCGTCAATCTGGCCTGTTTTTTCGCCTATCATGTGCTGTGGCCGCAGGGCTTGGATGGGGCGTTTGACTGGCTGTCAGGCCTGATCGGGGTCAGCGCGTTCATCGCCTTGTTCCGGTTTAACGTCGGTATTGTTCCGGTTATTGCCGCCTGTGCTGGCGTAGGGCTTATTTATTCACTCGTGCTTTTATAGTGATGAAAAATCTGCTGCTTTTTTCTGCTTTGGCTTATTACGCGCAAAGCGCCTCAAATGCCTGATGTGCAATCAATTGATATTAGCGATAAGCGGCATTTTTTGTCATAAACCGTGACATTCTCACAAATCTGTCAATTGCCTCCTGCTTCCATGTTGAGTGGCTGGTTGAATTCGCTTATGCTAAAAAAACAGGGATAGTGTGGAATTTTAGTTGGCTCTAAAGGTCGGCGGCAGCGGGCAGGGGCGCCCGAACACAGGGACGCATCATGGGCAAGGTGGACAGACGCGGATTCCCCAGGATTACCACCTTATTATCGTGAAAGCCTGTCACATGGATACCTTACCCCGTCTTCTCCCGACTTGGCGCGCCTGCTGGCTGCTGCTGGGCCTGTTTTGTTCCCTAACCGTTACTTGGGGCTTGCCCCTGTCCCTCGCCTTGTTGCCGATTCCGGCGCTGGCCGGCACCTGCGACGGCGACAACGACCCGCCGGACTGGGATGACCAGTTCGACCCGCGCTGCCAGGCGCCTGACCCGGCCAAAGAGCGCGGCTGCAGCGTCGACAGCAATGCCCAGCAATGCACGGTCGGGAAAACTTCCGGTAACCCGATCCAGAACAGCACTGGCAACAAATTCCAGCATGAGACTGATTATAGCGGCGCCGGCCCGTTCCCGCTGCAACTCGTGCGCGCTTACAACAGCCAATCCGGCATCACCAACGGTTCCTTCGGCGCCCACTGGAGCTTCAGTTACGGCGGTCGCATCGAACCGGTTTCCGCCACCTTGGTCAAGGTGATCCGCGCCGATGAGAAAACCTTTACCTTCAAACTGGTCGGCGGCGCCTGGCGTCCCGACGCCGACGTGCACAGCAAGCTGGAAGCCCTGCCCGACGGCGGCTGGCACTACACCAACGGCCAGGACGGTATGGAAACCTATGGCGCCGACGGCCGGCTGCGCACGATCGTCAATCGCGCCGGCCTGGCGCAAACCCTGGCCTATGACGGCACCGGCCGGCTCAGCACCGTCACCGATCCGTTCGGGCGCACGCTGCAACTGGCCTACGACAGCCAGAACCGCATCAGCACCATCACCGACCCGGCCGGCAATCGCTACCGCTACGACTATGACAGCGCCAACAACCTGAGCGCTGTCATCTATCCGGACGGCAACCGCCGCCAATACCGGTACGAAAATCCCGGCTGGCCACTCGCGCTGACCGGCCTCATCGACGAAAACGGCGTACGCTTCGCCAGCTGGACCTATGATAGCAACGGCTGGGCCATCAGTTCCGAACACGCCGGCGGCGTCGAAAAAGTCAGCCTGACCTACGACCGGGCTAACCTCCAGACTACCGTCATGGACGCCTTGGGCGCTAAGCGACTCTACTCGTACCGCACCTACCTCGGTGTCGCACACACCGCCTTCGAAAAGCAAAGCTGCCCTGACTGCGTCAGCGCTACGCGCGCCATGAACTACGATAATGAAGGCAACCTGATCAGCAGCACCGACTTCAACGGTAACAAAACAACCTACCAGTACGATCTGGCGCGTAATCTCGAAACCCGCCGCACCGAAGCCGCCGGCAAACCCGAGGCGCGCACCATTACCACCGACTGGCACCCTGACTTCCGGCTGCCGGTTAAGCTCACCGAGCCGGGCCGTGTGACTACCTTCGCCTACAACGCCCACGGCCAGATCACCCTGGCCGATGGTCCGCGCACCGATGTCGATGACAGCACTCGCTACAGCTACGACGAGGAAGGCAACCTGGCCACCGTCACCGACGCCCTGGGCCACACGACTCGCCTCACTGCTTACGATCGGCACGGTCATCCGCTGAAAATCATCGATCCCAACGGTCAGGTCACGGAACTGGCTTACCATGCGCGCGGCTGGTTGCTGTCGCGCACCGACGGCGATCAGACCACGAGCATCGACTATGACGACGCCGGCCAGCCCGTCCATATTCAACTGCCCGGCGGCGAGCAGCTTTATTACACGTACGATGCCGCGCACCGGCTGATCGCCGTCGCCGACAACCTGGGCAACCGCCAGGACTACAGCCTGGACGCGCTGGGCAACCGCCTCGAACAACAGATCAAAGACCCGGACGGCCAGCTCGCGCGCCTGCAGAAAGCCGGCTTCGACGGCTTCGGCCGGCTGAGCCGGATACTGGACCCTTACGGCAACGCCGCCAGCTACCAGTATGACGCCAACGGCAACCGCACCGGCGCCACCGACCCGAACGGCAACCCCAGCCAGTACCGCTACGACGGCCTGAACCGGCTGATCAAACAGCAAAACGCCCTGGCCGGCCTCACGCGCTACGACTACGACGGCGCCGACCGCCTGCTCGGCGTCACCGATCCCGAAAACCACCGGACCGACTACCAGCGAGACGGCCTCGGCCACCTGCTCAACGAAGACAGCCCGGATCGCGGCAGTCTGGCCTATACCCATGACCCGGCCGGTAACCCATTGAGCCGTACCGATGCCCGCGGCATCACCGCTCGCTACCGCTACGACGCCCTGAACCGTCTGCTCAGCATCGACCACGACGGCGAAGCCGACGACGTCGCCTACACCTACGACCAGTGCGAGAACGGTATCGGCCGTCTGTGCCGCATCGAAGACGAAAGCGGCGTGACCGCCTACCGCTACGACAGCCACGGCAATGTGATCGAACAGCGTAGAATGGAGTTGGGTCAGACCTACATCACCGGCTACCGCTACGATAATGGCAACCGCCTGACCGGCCTCCGCTACCCCGATGGCCGCGAGGTCCGCTACCAGCGCGATACCATCGGCCGCATCAGCCAAGTCGCCACCGGCAAGCCGAACAAGCCGTTGATCCTGGCCGACCGGATCGGCTACCGCGCCGACCACCGGCTCACCACCATGACCTTCGGCAACGGCCTGCAGGAGACCCGCGACTACGACGCCAACGGCCGCCTGACCTGCCAGCAGTTGGGCGATCTGCCGCCCCGGTGCTACCAGTACGACGGTAACGGCAACCTCATCAACCGCAACGAGGCCGCCGCCAGCACCGACTACGGCTACGACCCCCTGGACCGCCTGGCGCAGGAAGCCCGTGCCAACGACAGCCAGGACTACGGCTATGACGGCAACGGCAACCGCCTGAGCCAAACCGGCACATCATTCAGCCAGGGCTATAGCTATGAAAGCGGCAGCAACCGCCTGATCGGCATCGACGCCCAAGCCTTCAGCCTCGATGCCGCCGGAAACACCCTCAGCGATGCTCAGGGCCGGCGCTTCGAGTACAACGCCCAGGGCCGGCTGGCCAAGGTCTACCAGGGCGAGCGCCTCATGGCCGTCTACCGCTACAACGCCCAGGGCCAGCGCACGCGCAAGGAACTGCCGGGCCAAAAGCCACAGGTCATCGTTTACCATTACGATTTGAACGGCCAACTGTTGGCCGAAACCACCGGCAAAGGCAGGGCACTCAAAGCCTACGTCTGGCTGGACAACCGTCCGCTGGCGCAACTGGGCGGTCATGGCCATGGCAACAACGCTAAGCTCGTCTATCTGCATACGGACCACCTCGACACCCCGAGGCTCGGCACCGACAACAAGGGGGATATCGTCTGGCGCTGGGACAGCGACGCTTTCGGCAATGATCTGGGCGGCACGCTAGTGGCTCAGGACGCGCATGAGGATGAGGAACATGACAGCCAGCACGTGGATGACGACGAGGATCATGACGATCACGAAGACCATGATGAGGACGAAGAACATCATAAACACCGCAAAGGCAATAAATCTATCCAGGTCAACCTGCGCTTTCCGGGGCAGTACTTCGACCGGGAGACGGGCCTGCACTACAACTGGCAGCGCTATTATGATCCCAAGACCGGCCGGTATATTACCTCCGATCCGATTGGGCTTAAGGGCGGGTTGAATGCTTATACCTATGTCGGAAATGATCCGCTAAATTGGATTGATCCTAAAGGCGAGGCTGCCGCTGCTGCCGTTTGTTTTATACCGGGAATAGGGCCGGTTAGTTGCGCGGCTGCTGGTGCAGCAGCAGGTGCGGTTCTTTGCGCAATTAATCCTGAGCTATGTAAGAAAGCTATTCAGGGTTGTATTGATCGTATGTTCAATGAAGCAAGTGATGATACAGATAAGGAACCAATCTTTGATGATAAAATTAAGGATCAACTAGGTGAGAGGGGATGGACTGAACAGGACGTTAAAGATTTAGTAAATGATGAGGCGGCGGGGACATCGGCAGATAAGCGTAGCCCAAAAAAGACTCCTGACGGTCAAGGTAGAAATGATACGGCTACAGTTTATGGGACAAAGGATGGATATGTTGTTGTCAATGACCGTACTGGAGAAGTCGTACAGGTCAGTGATAGAAATGATCCAACTTGGATTCCAGACGGCCGAATAAATTGGATTAAGTGAGGTTCTGAAAATGAAAGTCGATAGGGCACGATTATATGATTCTTCAATTGATTTTTTTGAGTTGAATGGATCGGTCGTTATGAAACTAACGCCTAACGCAGCTCAAGAGGTTTGCAACAAGGCTCTTGAGCATGGCCTTGTAGTGGTAAGAATCGAAGGAGGAATATGGCACAATCCTGGCTTTGAAGCTCGCCTTGATTGTATATGGGATGGTGTTGATCCGCCAGTATCCGAGACTGAAGCAGCGATAAATAATGCAAGAGCCTTGGAAATGATACGTGAAGAGATTGAAGTGCATGATGTCTTTATCATCACAACTGCACCTTTAACGGGGTATAAGCATAAACCAAAGTAGCGCGTAGACTGGACTTGCTTTGGCAATCTACCAACAAACGGAGCCTTAAAACCGTAATGTTCCGTAATATTACTGGTCTGCTTGAAATGGCGATAATGAAATTTAACTCGGATCTTGGGGTATTTGTTTGCCCTCATGTTTTTAAAGCTACCAGGCCGATCTTGCTTGTTGTTCACGAAGACGGAGATTGGCAATGCCTGTGTGGAGGAAATGATCATAGTGATGATGGCCATTTAGTTGGAATAGGTCATTTAGTTGAAAGAGATCCATCTCTCGATGAATTAGTTGATCTTCCTGATGGATGGGAAGCTGAAAGACATTCGCCAGAACAACCGTGGGAGTGCAAAAATGCACACCATGAAGAACTTGGTAGATACTCTGTTCAAAGTCAACCAATCTCACCGATTTTTTCCTATTCAGAGCTATTAGGATGTGCCGACGACAGGAGGCGCATCGTTCGCGAGCTAATTTCAGGCAGTCATTTTTAGCCGAACCCTTAGGGCCGAATTCACTTGCGCCTCAAAAGGCTTCCGCTCAGTGCGAATATCCTGAAGGGCACAAGTACCCATAGGGCATAAATGAATTCGCACCTACATAACATTGCTCGTTGCATACCGAGGCTATGAAAGAATATCGGTTCCCACGGAGGATCGTGGGTACCAGGGGCGCTCGCTACTTCGTCGGTTACGCATTTTAGTGCGAATGAATTCGCACCTACATAATATTACTCGTTCCACGCTCCGGCGTAAGAATGGATCCCGGGACTGTGAAAGAATTACCGGTTCCCACGCAGGATCATGAGTTCCAAGGGCTCGGCCTCTGCACGGCACCTTACCCGACCGGCCAGGCTAAATTGCGTATTCCTCAGTCTAACAGGATTGGTCCTGAACGGTCCTGCTCCCATACGTACCATCACTTCATAATAAACTGTGATATTCATCACAAAATGAATGCAAACTTCCCGCAGTCGGATTGAGCGGTTAATAAAATTCAACTATAGTCTGGCTCCACATGGATCGTATTGGATTTCAGCGGCCCAAGCGTGCCGGTGAAACAGGGCAGGGAATAGCCCTGACACAGGGATGCGGCATAAGATAAGGCAGGCATGATCGGTTTTTTGGCAACCTTCTTTTCTAGATGTGCACGCCATTCGCGACAGCCTTGCAATTCACATTCAAGCACAAGAAAATGGGCTGGGTTGACCAGGCCCATTGATCACAAACGGTAGTAGGGCCGTATGATATTGCCTCGTCCTCTAGTCTGCCGCTACATAGACCTGAACCGTCTGGTCCGGCGTCCTGGCTCAGTTCCCGCCAAGATAAAATCCATCCGATAACGTATCAAAATTATTACGCCAGCCTGTATCGCAGAAGGCATGGACGAGGATTATGGAAACGGCCAAAAAGTCCTTTGGAAGTTTTTATTGTCCAGTTTGACTTAACAGGGTTTGTGTTCTATTTTCACAAATTGCCTAAGTCCGATTAGTTAAAAAATAAAAGGCCATAAATCACGCGCCTAAAAACATATTGGCTTGGCAAAATTCATTATTCTTCAAACAGGGAGCTTTTGTTTAATGACCGCATCTACTTTTACTTTTTCCGGCGACCGGGTCGCTCTTATCGTTCGTGGGAAAACATCCCATAGCCATGCTCCGGGCGTTATGGAACAACACGCTGATTGCATTCTGTCAAATGGTGCTCCCATCGGATTTTTCGGTACGGGAAATGATGGCAGCAGCGGCGGCGCTTCGTCGGGTATTGGGGAGTCAAGCAGGCGCAGCGCAAATTCCTCTAACTCCAGCGGCATGGGCATGACCGGTGTCGTTTATGATTTTGCCGGGCTTTCACGGGCTCGTGCCAACTATGTCGATATGACGGTCGCGCGGGGCACGGGGACCATATCAACGGTCTTGTTCGTTCAGGTTTCCGCGGCCGAGGCGCGTGCTTTTGACCGGGCCTGGACGGATATGATGGCCGATCCCGGATCGTTCCATATTCTGGGCTGGAATTGCTCCACGCACGCATCCATGGCGTTTCGAAACGCGGGCATTTTGGCCGGCGGTATTCCGGGGCTGGATACGCCCGATAATCTCTATCGTCAACTGTGCGTGGAAAAAGCTGGAAAAGTATCCGTGATCAGTGGTTATGTAGGCTTTTCCGCATTCGGATCGGGTTATATGTTGACGGTGGACACACCCTAAAAATAAGGGGATTTACTATGAAGTCGACTACATCAGTTATTTTTGGATTTTGCATGATTTTTATCGCCACAATGGCGTTTTCTGGAGGATGCTCAGCTATGTCAACTCAAATCCTTGAAATTAAATGGGAATGGCCCGCAGGACGGCAAATGGAGACGAAACTTTTAATCAATATCAAGAAAATTTCAAAAGCATCCAAAGGGCTTTTCGGCATTGGCGCATCGCCGTCGATGGCCAACGCGCTTCCCGATGCTACGGATGTGTCCGCCTCTATAGAATCCGGCCAGGAAAACCTGGTAGGCAGGGAACTGTCCATACGGATCCCCGGCATGGAAGCCCAAAAGCTTAAGGTTGGCGAGCACGCGGCCATTGGCCTGGTTGAAGGCAACACTATCGGCATCTGTGTATCCGCGGCACCAACGGCAGATAAGCAAGAGCTTGCGAACTGGTTTAACCAATGGCGTTGTGAGTAAAGCCACGGATCGGGCAGGGTGGATTGCGCATCCTATATTTCCAGCACAGGGCCTGGCATATATGGTGCGCATGCCCTGCGATTACCGACAAGATGTGAATAGTACGGCGAAATGGGGCATCGTACTGAAGTCCCTCCTGAATCCGCAAAGACAGGATTGGCCAGGCAAAGGTGCCTTCCCAGCCGGACCTCCGGCCCTTTCAGCTTCAATCCTGTGTTTGTCGTTACCTTCTCTCCCTATAATTACCTTGCCGATTGTGGCAGGTTTTCAGCGTGGATCGGCCATTAAGATTCCCACAGTGCCCTGCCGCCAGCCTATGCTTTCACGAATTTGAAAGATTTCTCTGCCTTGGGCTGATAAGATTCATTCATTTTTTGCCTTCGCCGGGGTTATCCTGGCGAAGGCTATGAATTATTGAGGCGATTATGCACGAACTTACCAACCAAGAACTCTACCAAGCCCTGGAATACGCCAAGAGCATCGACGAGGAAACCGGCAGAAGCATGCTCGAGCAGTTTCAACTGGATCAGACTGGACTCGCCCAGACTATTTTTGGCATGTTTCCGGCGGTCATCGCCCGGGAAAACCAGGATATGTCGTACCTGTTCATGGAGTTGTGCTTCGATGTGCTGTGCGTCTTCCAAAAGGCCTTCGGCCCTCTTCCATCCCAGAATGACATGGATTTCGACTGGGCGGAAAAACAAGCGGTGCTTTTGGACGCGGAACTGCAATCGTTAATCAAGGAAAAACCCATGGATGATAAGATCAGGGCCAGGCTGCAGGATAGATTCGCAAGCCGGGTCATCGAGGATAATCCTCAGCTGGGCCTGGTCAAGCTCATGAATGAAGCGATTGACGATTATGCCTCGGAAAATCCGAGCCGCGTTCCTGCCATCAAGATCACCCAGACCATGATCGCTGTTGTCATTCGTTTGTTTAACAATCTTTACAGCCATGGAAGGCGCTGATTTTTATCAGGGGTATATTGCCTGAAGACACTGTTTTCCGAATCGAATTCGGAACAACAATTTTTCAGGACGGTATTCAACTGCAATACCCTCAGCCGTGACGAAAAACAATGCGCTTATCGCTGACCTATTGCCCCGCACTGCCTATTCTGCTCCTGGCCCTGCCATTATGGCTGGGCGGTTGCGCGGTGCGACTGGATCTGCCCCGTCAACTGAGCGAACCGGTGCCCGTGTTCCTGCTGGATCATGGTCGTCATTCCAGTCTTGTGCTTCCCGCTGAAAGCGGGGGGCTGGTCCGATACTCTTACGGCGATTGGCAGTATTACGCTCTGGGCCGGACCGGTCTGGCCAGCGGTTTTAGCGCGCTGTTCGGAGACACCCAGGCCGCGCTAGGCCGCCGCGAACTGCCGGGGGCGCGGACCGCGGCGAACGTACGCAGTCAGGTGCGCATCGGAATCGAACAGTTAATCGAATTGCGTGCGGAAGCGTCGGATGTGCTCAGGCTGCGCGAAAAGTTGGATGATTTGTATCAGGCGGCGCTGCCGGTGCGGGTCTACAACGCCCAAATGGATCTGGACTTCGTGCCTCACCCCGAGCCCTACACGCTTTCGCACAATTCCAACCAGATGGTCGCGAAGTGGCTCGAAGCGCTGGGCTGTCGGGTGCGGGGGCTGCCGATACTGTCGAACTGGCGCGTGGCGGGCGATTAGCTTGCGCCTGCCGGATCGTTTAACAGGAATCGGGTTCAATCCCTGCGGATAAAAAAAGGGCGGCTGCATAGCTGCAGTCGCCCTGTTGTTTATCAATGCGAAGCAGTTTTTCAGATGGCGTTTCTGATGCGCTCCAGGGCATTTTCCAGGTTGGCCATGCTGGTGGCGATGGAAATGCGGATATGGCCGGGGCAGCCGAACGCGGAACCGGGAACCAGCGCGACGCCGGCCTGTTCGATCAGATACTCGGCGAATTCAAGGTCGTCATTGATGTTGTCGAGCCTTTCGATGAGCTTTTCCACATTCGGGAACACATAAAACGTGCCGTCCGTGCCCAAGCAGTCGATGCCGTCGATTTTATTGAATTCAGAGACGACGAAGTCATGGCGCTTTTTAAATTCGTCGCGCATGTTGTCGATAAACGACTGGTCGCCGGTCAAGGCTGCCTCGGCGGCGACTTGCGAAATCGAGGTCGGGTTGGAGGTGCTTTGCGACTGGATCGTGCACATGGCCGCGATCAGGTCGACGGGGCCGGCCGCATAACCGATACGCCAGCCGGTCATTGAATAGGCCTTCGATACGCCATTCATGACCACAGTACGGTCGTACAGGTCAGGGTGCGCATTCAGGATGTTAACGAACGTGTCTTTTTTCCAGAGGATATGCTCATACATGTCATCGGTGGCGATGATGATGTTCGGAAACTCCTTGAGTACATCGCCGATGGCTTTCAGTTCGTCCAGGGTGTAGGCGATACCGGACGGGTTGGACGGGCTGTTGATGAACATCAGCCGGGTCTTGTCGGTGATGGCCGCGCGCAACTGCTCCGGCGTGATTTTAAATTGCTGCGCCTGTGTGGTTTCGATAATAACAGGCACGCCGTCCGCCAGCAGCACCATGTCGGGATAAGAAACCCAGAACGGTGCTGGAATAATGACTTCATCGCCGGGGTTGAGCAGGGCTTGAGCCAGATTGTACGAGCTTTGCTTGCCGCCGCAGGAAACCAGGATCTGTTTGGGCTGGTAATCCAGGCCGTTATCGTTTTTAAACTTGTTGATAATGGCTTTTTTTAAGCTCGGAATGCCGTCGACTGCAGTATATTTGGTAAAACCGTTGTCTAGTGCCTTAACCGCGGCTGCTTTGATGTGATCCGGCGTGTCGAAATCGGGTTCGCCCGCGCCCAGTCCAATAATGTCCTTACCGGCAGCGCGCATTTCCGCTGCTCTGGCGGTAATGGCCAGGGTAGGAGAGGGTTTAACTGCTTGCACTCTATCAGATAGTTTGATGCTCATATTCCGCCGTGTAAAATCAATGTCAGAAATAACGAAGATTATACTCTATGTATAATGGCTTGCTAACAGTCCACTGTTAAAAATGATTAATTTCCTGAGAAGTTTTGAGTGAAGAAAGAATTTAAAATTCAAAGTCGATTCAAACCGGCCGGCGACCAGCCGACCGCGATAAGACAGCTGATTGAGGGCCTGAATGACGGGGAAGTGCATCAGACGCTGTTGGGTGTCACAGGCTCCGGCAAAACTTTCACGATCGCGAATGTGATCAATGAGGTTCAGCGCCCGGCTATGATAATCGCGCCGAACAAAACGCTGGCGGCGCAGCTATACGGAGAGATGAAAGAATTTTTCCCGGAAAACAGCGTTGAGTATTTTGTCTCGTATTATGACTACTACCAGCCGGAAGCGTATGTGCCGGCCTCCGATACGTTTATCGACAAGGACGCCTCGCTGAACGAGCATATCGAGCAAATGCGCCTGTCGGCCACCAAGGCGCTGATCGAGCGACAGGATACGATTGTGGTCGCGACCGTCTCAGCGATTTACGGTTTGGGCGAGCCGGAATCCTACTTCAAAATGGTCCTGCATCTGGTCAAGGGCGACATGATCGATCAGCGCGCCATTTTGCGCCGCCTGGCCGAAATGCAGTATACGCGCAATGATACGGAACTGCGCCGCGCCACCTATCGCGTGCGCGGCGAAGTCATCGATATTTTTCCGGCTGAATCCGACAGTGAAGCCTTGCGCGTCGAGTTGTTCGATGACGAAGTCGAGCGTATGTCGCTGTTCGACCCGCTGACTGGCGAAGTCCTGCGCCGCGTGGCTCGCTATACGGTCTACCCGAAGAATCATTACGTGACGCCGCGCGAGCAGCTGCTGTCCGCTGTCGATGCGATCAAGATCGAGCTCAAGGAGCGCCTGGAGCAATTGCGCTCGTTGAATAAGCTGGTCGAGGCACAGCGGCTGGAGCAACGGACGCTGTTCGATATTGAAATGATCCTGGAAGTCGGCTACTGCTCGGGCATCGAAAATTATTCGCGCCATCTGTCGGGCCGAGGCCCCGGCGAATCACCGCCGACCATGTTCGATTATCTGCCGGCCGATGCGCTGGTCATCATCGATGAAAGTCATGTCACGGTGCCGCAGATCGGCGCCATGTATAAAGGCGATCGCTCACGCAAGGAAACGCTGGTCGAATACGGCTTCCGGTTGCCTTCGGCGCTCGATAACCGGCCGTTGATGTTCGATGAGTTCGAGGCGAAATCGCCCCAGCGCATCTATATATCGGCGACGCCCGGCCCTTATGAAAAAGCGCACTCCGGCGTATTCGCCGAGCAGGTGGTCAGGCCGACCGGGCTGCTGGACCCCGAGGTCGAGGTGCGTCCGGCCACGACGCAGGTCGATGATTTGCTCTCGGAAATCAATAAGCGCATCGAGTTGCAAGAGCGGGTGCTGGTGACGACGCTGACTAAAAGGATGGCCGAGGATCTGACTGAATATTACCTGGAGCACGGCGTACGCGTGCGCTATCTGCATTCCGACATCGACACGGTGGAGCGCGTCGAGATTATCCGCGACTTGCGGCTGGGGCAGTTTGACGTGCTGGTCGGCATCAACCTGCTGCGCGAAGGACTTGATATCCCGGAGGTGTCCCTGGTGGCCATTCTGGACGCCGACAAGGAAGGCTTTCTGCGTTCGGTCGTATCTTTGGTGCAAACCATCGGCCGCGCCGCCAGGAACGCACGCGGCAAAGCGATTTTATATGCCGACCGCATTACCAAATCCATGCAGCAGGCGATCGATGAAACCGAACGCCGCCGGGAAAAGCAGCGCCGTTTCAATGCTGAGCATCATATAGAGCCGACCACTATCTACAAATCCGTGACCGATATCATGCAGACGTCGATTCCCGGCGCCGCCATCTCGTTCGGCGGGGCGAAGGGGCAGGTCGCGGAACTGGCGGCCGATTACAAAGCCATGACGCCCAAACAGCTGGGCAAGAAGCTCAAACAGCTGGAAGAGGCCATGTACCAGCACGCCAAAAACCTTGAGTTTGAGCAGGCGGCCAAGATCAGGGATGAAATCAAGACGCTGCAAGAGGAAATGTTGGTTTAAAAAGTTGCATAATAAAAAACTGTAAGTATAATAGCCGGCTCTGAAGTTACACAGGCTTCAGGCGCGTAGCTCAGTTGGTTAGAGCACCACCTTGACATGGTGGGGGTCGTTGGTTCGAGTCCAATCGCGCCTACCAGACTTTATAAAGCACTGCTCGGCGGTGCTTTTTTTATTGTACTAACTAAATATAGTTGACGAATAATGCCGGTAATTACCCTTCCTGATGGCTCTCATCGCGAGTATGACCAAGCTGTTACAGTGATGGAGGTTGCTCAATCCATCGGCTCCGGATTGGCTAAGGCGACCCTGGCAGGCAAACTGGACGGCAAGCTTGTCGATGCCAGTACATTAATCGAAAACGACGCCACGCTTCAAATTGTCACTTCCAAGGATGAAGCGGGTGTCGATGTTATTCGTCATTCCACCGCCCACCTTTTGGCCCAAGCCGTCAAAGAACTCTTCCCGCAGGCGCAAGTCACTATCGGTCCGGTCATCGAAAACGGCTTCTATTACGATTTTGCCTACGAACGACCGTTTACCCCCGAAGATCTGGCCGCCATCGAGAAAAAAATGCAGCAATTGGCCGATCAGGATTATCCGGTCAAGCGTACGGTGTTGCCCAGAGACGAAGCGGTAAAATTCTTTAGAAACCAGGGTGAGGAATACAAAGCGGAAATCATTGAATCCATTCCGGCCAATGAGGATCTGTCTTTATACGAGCAGGGCGGATTTACCGATTTATGCCGAGGCCCCCATGTGCCGAGCACGGGCAAATTAAAAGCCTTCAAGCTCATGAAGATTGCCGGCGCCTACTGGCGCGGTAATTCCGACAATGAGATGCTGCAGCGTATTTACGGCACGGCATGGGGCGATAAAAAAGAGTTGCAGGCTTATCTGCATCGCCTGGAAGAAGCGGAAAAGCGCGATCACCGTAAATTGGCGAAAACCCTGGATCTGTTCCATTCCCAGGAGGAAGCGCCCGGCATGGTGTTCTGGCACGATAAAGGCTGGACCATTTATCAGCAGGTTGAGCAGTATATCCGCCAGAAGTTGCGCACGAATGGTTACGGGGAAGTAAGAACGCCGCAGGTCGTGGACCGTTCCCTGTGGGAAAAGTCCGGGCACTGGGATAAGTTCGGCGACATGATTTTCACGACGCATTCCGAGCATCGTGACTATGCCATCAAGCCTATGAACTGCCCTTGCCACGTGCAGATTTACAATCAGGGCATTAAAAGTTATCGAGACTTACCGATCCGTCTGGCGGAATTCGGCTCGTGTCACCGCAACGAACCATCGGGCACATTGCATGGCCTGATGCGGGTCAGAAACTTCGTGCAGGATGATGCGCACATCTTCTGTGCGGAAAACCAGATCCAGGACGAGGTATCGACTTTTATCGATATGCTGTTCGACGTATACAAGGATTTCGGTTTCGAAGAAGTCATTATCAAATTATCGACGCGTCCGGAGAACCGGGTCGGCGACGACGCGGTCTGGGATAAAGCTGAAAGCGCCCTGGAACTGGCGCTGAATAATAAAGGCCTGAAATGGGATCTGCAACCGGGCGAGGGTGCTTTTTACGGGCCTAAAATTGAATTTTCATTGAAGGATTGTATTGGACGTGTCTGGCAGTGTGGCACGATCCAGGTCGATTTCTCCATGCCTGGCCGGCTGGGTGCCACCTATATTGCCGAAGACGGCTCAAGACAAGTGCCGGTTATGCTGCACAGAGCCATACTTGGTTCGTTAGAGCGCTTTATCGGCATTCTGATAGAGCAGCATGCAGGCACATTCCCTGCCTGGCTGGCGCCGGTACAGGCCGTACTGATGACGATCACCGATCGACATGCCGAATATGCCTCGGAGCTTGCGCAAAACCTCGAGAAGCAAGGTTTCAGGGTGAAAATAGACTTGAGAAATGAAAAGATCGGGTTTAAAATTCGCGAGCATTCCATGCAGCGCGTGCCCTATCTTTTGATCATTGGAGATAAGGAATTGGATGATCAAACGATCTCGGTGCGTACGCAAAAGGGTGAGGATTTAGGTAGTCTGTCAATCAGTGCATTTGCCGAACGGTTAACGAAAGAGATTGAAGACAAAAAGTAACAATACTTTGGAGGGTTAAGATATCGCTGCTAAAAAAGATGAAACGCGCCTGAACGATGCCATCACTGCTAGGCGAGTGAGGGTAACAGGTGCCGATGGTGAGGCATTGGGCATCATCTCGCTGGACGAGGCTAAACAGATTGCTTATGCTGCGGACTTGGATTTAGTGGAAATATCGCCAAACGCGGATCCTCCGGTTTGCAAGATAATGAACTACGGCAAATACCAGTTTGAGCAAAATAAAAAACTGGCGCTTGCCAAGAAAAAACAAAAACAGATCCAGGTTAAGGAAATCAAATTCAGACCCGGAACTGACGAGGGGGATTATCAGGTTAAGTTAAGAAGTTTAACTAAATTCCTGAATGATGGGGATAAGACAAAAATTACTGTACGTTACCGCGGGCGCGAAATGGCCCATAGGGAAATCGGCATGGATTTGCTGAAGCGTATAGAGAAAGATTTGGAAGAGTTGGCCACTGTTGAGCAATTTCCTAAAATGGAAGGCCGTCAGATGGTCATGGTCATGGCGCCGAAGAAAAAGAAGTAATAAGGCCGCCTTTTCTCATTAGACTTTCAAAAGCTATCAGGCAGCACGGGATGTGTTGCTGAAGGCATCGTTTTTGATGCGCATAATTCTTCAGGGCCATGCATTTTGCCTTGCTGGGTTATTTTCTCAGGGATTTTGTATTTATATTTATTGGAGCAAACAAATGCCAAAAATAAAAACCAACCGTGGCGCGGCCAAGCGTTTCAGACGCACAGGCAACGGCGGTTTCAAATGTGGCCAGTCACATAAACGTCATATTCTGACTAAAAAGTCCACTAAAAGAAAAAGACAGTTACGCAAGCCGGCAACTATTCATCCATCAGATGTGCGCATGGCCGCACGCATGATGCCCTACAGTTAATCAAGGAGCGGAATAATGCCTAGAGTAAAACGCGGCGTAACAGCCAGAGCAAGACACAAAAAGATTTTAAAGCAAGCGAAAGGTTACTACGGTGCACGTAGTCGCGTTTATCGCGTTGCCAAGCAAGCGGTCATCAAAGCAGGTCAATATGCTTACCGCGACCGTAAACAGAAAAAACGTCAGTTCCGGGCGTTGTGGATTGTCCGTATCAATGCGGCAGCCAGAATGTGCGGCACATCTTACAGCCGCCTGATCAATGGCTTGAACAAAGCGAATGTGGCGATAGACCGTAAGGTTTTGGCGGATATCGCGGTACGCGATATGGACGCTTTTGCTGAAATAGCGAAAATCGCCAAGGCGAATCAAAGTCCACTTTGAGATAAGGAAATGACTACTCCGGCTGAGTAGTCAGGTTATTCCCCCCCTCTCCGATCGGGGAGGGGCGGGGTGAGGGGTTAAATCCTTGCCCGGTTAAAAATCCTTTTTGGATCTCCTCCCCATCTACTTAATATAAGCGAGCTGAGCAGTGTCGGCCATTCTAGAAGAAATTCTCGCGCAGGCATTACAACAGCTTGCGGATGCAAAAGACCTTAATCAACTCGATCAGGTCCGTGTTCAATATCTCGGCAAGAAGGGTCAGTTTACCCTGCAGATGAAAGAACTCGGTAGACTTGATCCCGAACAGCGGCGCTCCGCTGGACAAGTAATCAACGAAGCCAGAGACCAGTTTCAGCAACAACTGGAAATCAGGAAAACCGCGCTGGAGCAGGCGGCACTGGAAGAAAGGCTGGCTAGCGAGCGTGTCGATGTGACCCTGCCGGGAAGAGGGCAATTCGTTGCCGGACTGCACCCGGTCACGACCACGTTGAGAAGAATCTCCACGATTTTTGCCGGGGTCGGTTTCAAAGTGGTTGAAGGACCTGAAATCGAAGACGATTACCATAACTTCAGCGCCCTGAACATCCCTGAGCATCATCCGGCGCGGGCCATGCACGATACATTTTATTTTGACGCGCATACGGTTTTGCGGACACATACTTCACCCGTGCAGATCCGGGTTATGGAGTCCGAGCAGCCGCCGCTCAAAGTCATTGCCCCCGGACGGGTATACCGCTGCGATTCGGATCTCACCCACTCGCCCATGTTTCATCAGGTAGAGGGCTTTCTTGTCGATAAAGACGTCAGCTTCGGCGATTTAAAAGGTGTGATTTTCGAGTTTTTACAGGCATTTTTCGAAAAAGATGTCCAGGCTCGCTTCCGTCCATCTTATTTCCCATTCACCGAGCCTTCTGCAGAGTTCGACGTCTCATGCGTGATGTGCGACGGTCAAGGCTGTCGTGTCTGTAAGAACACCGGTTGGCTGGAAGTAGGGGGGTGCGGAATGATCCATCCCGAAGTCTTCAAATCGGTGAATATCGATCACGAACAATTTTCAGGATTCGCATTCGGCATGGGCGTAGAGCGTCTGGCTATGATGCGATACGGCATCAACGATTTGAGATTGTTTTTTGAAAATGATCTTAAATTTTTAGAACAATTCAAATAAGTTGCAGTTACAGGAAAGCTTGAATCATGCAAATTAGTGAAGCCTGGTTAAGAGATTACGTCAATCCGGCCATAACCACAGAAGAACTGGTCGAGCAATTGACTATGGCAGGCCTTGAAGTTGATTCCGTAACGCCCGCGGCTGCAGTATTCAGCGGCGTCGTCGTCGGTGAAGTGCTGGACATGCAGCAACATCCGGATGCCGACCGGCTCAGAGTCTGTACAGTCGCTGTCGGCGAAGCCGAACCATTGCAAATCGTTTGCGGCGCCAGTAACGTGCGCGTCGGGCTCAAAATACCGGCGGCTTTAATCGGCGCCGTATTGCCGGGCGATTTTAAAATCAAAAAATCCAAGCTGCGCGGCGTGGAATCGTTCGGCATGCTGTGCTCGGAAAAGGAACTGGGCCTGGCAGCCGACGCCAGCGGCCTGATGGAACTGGCCTCCGATGCGCCGGTAGGCACCAATATCCGCGACTACCTGTCTCTCAACGACTCCATTATCGAAGTCGACCTGACGCCTAACAGGGCGGACTGCCTGAGCGTGGAAGGCATTGCCCGGGAAGTGGCGGTGTTAAATCGCATGAACTGGTCGCCGACCCAAATCGAGACGGTGGCGGTCAGTCATCAGGATGTTCTGGCGGTCAACGTCGAAGCGGCAGACGCCTGTCCCCGTTATCTGGGGCGCCTGATCAAAGGCGTAAACGCCAAGGCCGAGACTCCGTTGTGGATGCAGGAACGCCTGCGCCGTTCCGGCCTGAGGAGCCTGGGGCCTCTGGTTGACGTCACCAATTATGTACTGATCGAGCTGGGTCAGCCATTGCATGCTTTCGATGTCGCCAAACTAACCGGCGCCATCAACGTACGCTGGGGCAAGACCGGCGAACAACTTTCTTTATTGAACGGGCAGCTGATCACGCTTGATTCCGAAGCGTTAGTGATCGCCGATGATCAACAGGCCCTGGCACTTGCCGGCGTCATGGGCGGCAGCGAGTCGGCCGTCGGCGATGACACACAAAACGTATTCCTGGAGTGCGCGTTTTTTGCCCCGCAAAGCATTGCCGGTAAGGCGCGCCGATTCGGGCTGCATACCGATTCATCGCACCGCTTCGAGCGCGGCGTCGATCCCATGCTGCAGGAAAGAGCCATCGAACGCGCCACGCAACTGATTATTGAAATCGCAGGCGGCAGCGTCGGTCCAGTTACCGAAGCGAAAGCCGAATCGGCGTTACTTACACGTCCGGCGGTTCTGCTCAGACGGCAGCGCATCGAGAAAATACTGGGCATCGCGCTGGCGGATGAAGAAATCGTGGCGATTTTCCAGCGCCTGGGCATGTCAGTGGAAACTCAGGCCGATGGCTGGCAAATCACGCCGCCGGGCTTCCGGTTTGATATCGCCATCGAAGCGGACCTGATCGAAGAACTGGCGCGTATCTATGGCTATAACAACCTGCCGAGCAGCAGTTTGTTGATGCGCTCCGAATTAGGCAAAGCGGCAGAGGCCGTGCTGGACATAGACCGGGTTAAGGATCTGCTGGTCGACAGAGGCTATCAGGAAGCGATCACCTATAGTTTTGTCGATGAAGACATCCAGAAGGCAGTAGCGCCCGACGATGTGTTTATCCCTTTAAAAAACCCCATTTCCTCGGAATTGTCGGTCATGCGCACCACGTTATGGTGCGGTTTATTGAATGCGGCATTGCACAACACCAATCGCCAGCAGAACCGGGTGCGGTTGTTTGAAACCGGTCTGCGCTTTATTAATCAGGGCGGAGAAGTTCGTCAGCAGAAAATGCTGGCAGGGCTGGCATTGGGAAGCGCCTATGCCGAGCAATGGGGCGAGAAGACCCGCAAAGTCGATTTTTTCGATGTGAAAGGCGACGTACAAGCCATGTTTGCGTTAACGAGCTGCGATGTGCGCTTTGCATCGGGAAAGCAAGCGGCGTTGCATCCGGGGCAGTCGGCTGAAATCCTGACGCCGGCAGGTGAAACAATTGGCTGGCTTGGCATGCTCCACCCCACGCTGGAAAAACAGCTGGGTTTCGATACTCAGGTTTTTTTATTTGAATTCGACCAGAACTTATTGTTAAATAAGCGTATTCCTGTGTTCAAATCGCTGTCAAAGTACCCGTCGGTGCGTCGCGATTTAGCCTTGATCGTCAAGGAAGAGATCTCGGCGGATGACATCCTCCGTGCTATTCAAGGATGTGCTGAACAGACCCTGCAGGACATCGTGATTTTTGACGTGTACCGTGGCAAGGGCGTGGAAGAAGGCCATAAAAGTATGGCTTTAAGTTTAACCATACAGGATTATTCACAAACGCTAACAGATTCTGAAATAGATGCTATATTTAACAGGGTGTTAGATACAGTAACGAAGAAAATTAGTGCAAAGCTGAGAGATTGATTTAATGGCATTAACCAAAGCAGATTTTGCCGAAAGGCTGTTTGATGAGCTTGGCTTAAACAAGCGTGAAGCAAAGGAGATGGTCGAATTGTTTTTTGAAGAAATTAAAGGTTCTTTGGAAAACGGTGAGCAGGTAAAAATTTCCGGTTTTGGGAAATTCGAACTCCGCGATAAAAATAGCCGTCCTGGCAGAAACCCGAAAACCGGTGAAGAGATTCCCATAACCGCTCGGCGTGTGGTAACATTCAGGTCAGGTCAAAAACTTAAAGCCCGAGTGGAAGCATATGCTGGAGCCGAGTAATAACAACGAACTGCCGCCAATACCGGCCAAACGGTATTTCACTATAGGTGAAGTCAGTGAGCTATGTGGGGTGAAACCCCATGTGCTCCGGTATTGGGAACAAGAGTTTGCTGAACTGAGCCCTGTCAAGAGGCGCGGCAACCGCCGCTATTATCAGCGCCATGACGTGCTAATGATACGTCAGATCCGCTCTCTCTTGTATGAACAAGGCTATACCATCGGTGGAGCCAGGGCTCACCTGTCCAGCGATGACGCCAAGGAAGACTCAACCCGCACCAAGCAGTTGATTCACCAGTTGATTGGCGAACTCGAAGATATTTTAGAATTACTAAAATAGATTATTACCAACATAGATTTAATGCGACGGATGGAGTATAATCTGCCGCATCGATAGGGCCTGCGTTCGCAAGCCTTTCTCAGATACTCTCAAAATTTCAATACGTCGGGGCGTAGCGCAGCTTGGTAGCGCACTTGCATGGGGTGCAAGGGGTCGAAGGTTCAAATCCTTTCGCCCCGACCAATTGAATCAAAGACTTACGAAAGTCGATAAAATCAAAAAATTCAAAAAACCGCTTTCGGGATAACACTCGGGCTAACAATTTTTTCCTCAGTAACACTTGCCGATCACCTGATACAAAAAAACCGGTATTATTTGATTTGGCTTAATAAAGTGGGGCAATGATCATCTTAGGCTGCCAGTGTTGTGTACTACATGATGATAAATCGAGGAAAAAAACATAAAGGCGAACACCAGCGGCGGGGGCAGGTCTAGATTAGTAGTATTGTTTGCTAATCATCAAGGTTGAACAGCCAGTTCCCCGATGCCTCCCCTCACAAATCCCGGCGTGCGGAATTACCGTGCTGGGCGTTTCAAAACTCTTCGCTTTGAAAAAAAGGAGCGGGTTGAATTATAAAATAAACCCGGCTCTTTTATTTCTCATTTCCAAAAAAAGCTGTGAATCTAGACCTGACCCCTTCTGTGGACCCCTTCTGTGTGACCCCTTCTGTGACCCGGGGCGCATCATAGCGGTAACCGGCTAACCGTCACCAGCAGCCGTTCCAGTCCGGGCTCATCGATATCCATCAGCTCACAGGTCATGCCATTGGGGAAGTGAAGTCGACAGGCGGCCTCAACCACCTGAGTCCGCCGGATCCTGACGGCATGAAACGTGGGCTGAGGTGACTGCCGCTGTGATTCGGGCTCAATGGCTTTGAGCTGCCGCAATCGTCTTTTCCAGTAGTAGAACGATTTGACCGCCAGCCCGTGTTCTCGCGCATACTCCGCAAGGCTTTGGCTGGCCATTTGGCAGGCCTGGTAATGCGTGAGCCAGAAGCGCTGCGCTTCGGTCAGTTCCTGTTCCGGCGTTGACCCCGACAGGGGCAGTTCTTTTTCCATCTTGTACTCCCGATAATTTCAATCGGGAATAGTTTGACAGTAACTCGCCTGGTTTTTTAGATGGGGTTTAATTCGCGCTTACAATTTTTCATATAAGAATTCTTTACAAATCGCCGTATTCTTCGTGTACAGATGTGGATGTCATGAATTCACTAAATAACACTTCCGAACAGTCTTTGCAGATTTACCTTCAACACGAATCGATTCGATGACCGCCAATTTTGTACCAACCTGTATTTGTAGCCAATCATTCCAATCACAATTTTCTGTAGTGTCAAAATGAACGAAATATTCTTGATCATTTTGATCTTCTGCAAACAGAAAGTTAGTTCTCCCCCCCTTCGGGTTATTCGCTATTCTTACAACCTCAACTAGTTCATATTGACTAGGAATTTCTGTTTTTTCAATTGCATTTTTAAAAGAGAATGAAGTGAGTGAGCGCCAATGTCTTTTATTCGAGAAGGGGTTTTCAGACAATGGAATCCCTGCAAGTGAGTTGGCTATAAGCCTAATCTCTTCTGAGCTTCTATTTCTTGCGGCATCAACGATATCAACCAAATGTTTATCACAAAAATTTAATAGGTTTACACATTCACTCTCACGATTTCGATAAAATACTTCGCGATTGAGGAAATAAACTATTTCTTCAATAATTTTAATTCCCTGTGTACATGAAACTTGTGAGTAACCATCTGTTCTATAGACATCATCAAGGATTTTTGTTGCGCTATTCAGACAATCTAAAATTGAAGCTACATCATGATGTGCAAATGTTTCAATCTTTCTTTTATAGGAACTAGCCCTAAAAGTTCCAAATAAACTTCTAAAAACTGTTTCTTCTTTCCATTTTTTCGTATATTCAAGTACAGGTTCATATTCACCTTTAAAAAGATGACTTAGAAAATAACCTTGATATATTGAATCATAGAAAGGTTTATATTTTGGTTCGTACTCAGTTAAATTTATTTCGCTAACAAGTTTTAAGTATTGTTCCAATGAGCCATCATAATCGGCCTGATCAAATAAGAAACGAGCAACAAAATATCTCGTAAACTTGTCATTGTTGAGACTTAACGCTTTTAAATAATATTTTTTAGCTTCCGCAACCAGTAACATAGATTCAAGCAATTTAGCATATGATCTGACAAACAAATAATCGGAATTATAATGCTCTTCACTTTGTTTAAATTTTGCATATACTGAAGATATCTTTTCTTTGTTCGTATTTTTTGAGAAGCGAAGTTTTGCAAACTCCTTCATTAGAATTTTTAATCCATCATCGGCTTCTGCAGGTATATATTGAAAATGCCATTCAGGTATGTTGTAAGCTTTCTGCTGAATATCAATTTCTTTCGAGACAGCTTTCTGTTTATTTAATTTTCCTTGAATATTAGCCCTGATCTCTAAACATTTAGGATTGATAATCAATAGATCCTTAATTGAACCATTGATCTCATATGACTCTTTATCATTTTCCGAACTTCGATTTATTAAAGAAGTCCTAGATAATTCATTAATAGCTGACGCCGCCTCATCAGCCGTTAACTCTAAAATTTCACAGATAAGTTTACGGCTGCTTTCCGATTCTATGAATATTAACTCCAAAACTTGAAGAGCTTCTTTAGAAAGTGATTCAATGAGATTACTAAACGAAAAGTAAGCAATGTTACTTTTAGCTGCAGTGATTGAATCAGGTATCTCTTTTCCGGAAATATACATATCAAGAGTCATCTTGATTGCCAAAGGATTAAAATAACAGTCCTTTGATATTTTGACGTATTTTTCCTGTGGAAGCTCATCGCCTCCTTTATTGCGATTATACAAGCGCGCCAAATGGATGGCTGACTTCTCTTTTAATTCTGATAGTGAGTATATGTAAGCATTAGTTATAATAACTCGACTTGTTACAATAACTTTCCAATCTCTTGGTAACTTTTCAACAAAACTGTAAAATAATAAGTCATTATCTCGAAGAATAGTTTCTAAATTGTCAATACAGAGAACAATTCTTTTATCAGAGAATTCTTGTATTGCCTGATCAATATCATCAATATATTCGTCAAAAATAATACCTAAATGATCTGCGATTAGTTGTTCTACGGCTTTTATTTCAGAGGCCGCATCAAGCTTTACAAACCCGTCATTTTCCCATGTTTCTGTTTTAAGTGTTATGTAACAGACTGCATCGGCCCACTTTGTAGAATCTGGGGTTGAGACTATTTCCTTCAGTAAATCAAGTACAAGTGCCGTTTTTCCATATCCTCCAGGAGCAATAACTGCTGCAGTATTAATCCGTGGGCTAGCTATTTTTTCTTTTAACTCTGTTAGTTCTTTCTGTCTCCCAATTAGTCCTGTTATGTCGGATTCGAATTTAACGGGCAGATTGTTTGGAATAGCCCAGCTATATTTTTTATCCCAACCTTCTGGTGGCTCTTCAATAATTCCTTTTTCCGCTGAATATAAAACAGCCCTGATTTCTCTAATGCCCAAAGTTTCAAAAACAGGATCAGCAGCAATAGCTGCAACACGATACCAATAAACATCTAAAAAAGGTCTATTAGGATGAGCAATTGTATTCCTTATTTCGAACAAGTTCAGATCATGTGCCAGTTGATATAACCGCTTGATTGCTATTTCTTCAGTAGTATCTTTTGTGGCTCTTATTACTAACTGAAATATTTCGTCGAGATATGTTTTTTCTATAACATCCTGTATTTTTATATCTTCAAATCCTGAAGCTTGGCACGTTACTGAACTTTCGTTTTCAAGAATATACCTCCCAAGCGATTCTTCTATACTATAAAGAACCATTGCTGCCTTGCGTTTTGCCAAGTTTATGTCCACTTTTAATTCCTTCTCTACTATGTATTATATTGTTATAGTGTAATAATGGCTGCCTAGATAAACACCAGAGCTTTACTAAGATAATAAGGAGCCTTAGATGCTGATTACAAAGCAAATATGCAGATAAGTTGATGTCGCTCTAATATCTGGACAATTTTATCTTGATATAGGCAATTCGTGTATATACCTTGATAAATTGATGTCAGCACAATTATAAACTACTGAAAATCGACCAGGAACTCAGTGAGATATAAAAACTAAACACCAGCGGGGTCAGGTCTAGATTGGTAGTAAACACCAGCGGGGTCAGGTCTAGATTGGTAGTGTTGGTTGCTAATCATCAAGGTTGAACAGCCAGCTCCCCCTCACAAATCCCGGCATGCGGAATTACCGTACTGGGCGTTTCAAAACTCTTCGCTTTGAAAAAAAGGAGCGGGTTGAATTATAAAATAACCCCGGCTCTTTTATTTCTCATTTCCAAAAAAAAGCTGCGAATCTAGACTTGCCCCTTCTGACCCTTATCGAATGACCAAAATATTAGCCTAAATGGACATTTGAAAGACACAATGCACAGACCGGTTAGGGTCGGACTGCGACTTAGGCAAATCCGGCGGGATTCCATTCCTCCATCATCTTCTGACGCGCCGCTTCGAGACGCATAGACATCATTCCGGCAAATTTCTTTAACAGCTCATAGCCGAATTTCGGTTCCTGCTCGCATCGTGCCAGTATGGCAGTCCCGTCAAACTGGAGCAATTCCGAGTCCTCTTCGGCCCTGGCTTGAAAACTCCATTGATAAGGTGAGATCAACCAGGACCATCCCAAGACTTGGTCATTACCCAGGGTCTGGATCTCCAGATTCGGGCCCATTATCGCTGGGATTTGTAGAGCGATACGTCCATTGCGGACTATATAGAATTTGTCTGCTTTTTCGCCTTGTTGAAACAGGATCTGCCCCTTTTTGATTTCGTATATGCTCGAACATTCGGACAGAAATTTCAGGACATCATCAGGGAGGTCGCAGAAAAACTCATGAACCGACAGGTATTCCGTAGTTGATGGATTGCTCATTGTTTACCTCCATAAGGCACTGGGAAGGATGGATCTATAGTACACATAGCGTACATCTTTTTCGACTGCTGAAGAAAGCCCATCATTCGTGACCAATAGCTTCATGCCTCAGCTCCTTCTATCGCGCTAAATTTTCTAAGGAACGCGCATAAAATAACTTCCTCAAGTGCACGGATGAATTTCCAGTGTAGGTGCGAATTCACTTGTGCCCTTCAGGGTATTCGCACAGTGCGAATACCCTGAAGGGCACAAGTCCATAAGGCATAAATGAATTCGCACCTACAATTCCCTGATTTATTCCATGCCCATTACTAAGCGGCCCGCGGACCCCCAGCCACCTGAAAACTTCGCCGTCCGGCGTGAAAGTCCTGCACATGTCTTCGCCTGCGGTATTGACGGTGTCACCCAGGCTCAAGGGCTCCTGCCACTCGACCTGAGGATTCTGATAGGAAATCCATTCTTCGTATCAGCCCAGCGAGCCGAGGTCAGGGCACATGCTGGTAATGATCAGGCTTTTGCCGTCCTTCGCCAATCCCGTCCAGTGCAGATGATCCCGGTAAAGAGAGTTGATTCTGGGCCCCAAGTCCTGAGATTTCTGCCAACTACCATTTTTTCTTCTTCACTTTCCAAATGTCGCACCCGCTATCACCAACCTCTCTCAGCAGATATTGAACAGATTCTTAGATATGCGTACGGATCCCGTTATGAATTCGCGACCCTGGATCAATTAAAATTTCAGAAGTTAAATAATGTAAAATTGATGAGCTTATGCGCCATAAGCAACATTATTAATTATTAACAAGCCCACTAAATTGAGGCAATGCATTAATGAAATACAAAAGCTGTAATGAATTTCTGACTCACGTAGCCGAACTTAATCCTGGTCAGACTGAATTTCTCCAGGCAGTGACGGAGGTGATGGAGAGCCTGTGGCCCTTTATTTCGCGTTTTCCTAAATACGCTGAAAATGGTCTGCTTGACCGGCTGGTCGAGCCAGAGCGCATCGTCATGTTCCGGGTATCTTGGGTCGATGACCACGGCAAAGTGCAAGTCAACCGCGGCTACCGCATTCAGCACAACATGGCTATTGGCCCCTATAAAGGCGGCTTGCGTTTCCATCCATCGGTCAACTTGTCGATCCTAAAATTCCTGGCTTTCGAACAAACTTTCAAGAACGCGCTGACCACCTTACCAATGGGCGGTGGCAAAGGCGGTTCCGATTTTGATCCCAAAGGCAAAAGCCCGGGCGAAGTAATGCGCTTCTGCCAGGCGTTCGTGACCGAACTGTTTCGGCATGTCGGCCCTGATACCGATGTACCTGCGGGCGACATTGGCGTAGGCGGACGCGAAGTTGGCTATATGGCCGGCATGATGAAAAAGCTCAGCAATCGCGCCGACTGCGTGTTCACAGGTAAGGGCCTGAGTTTCGGCGGCTCCTTGATCCGTCCGGAAGCAACCGGCTATGGCACGGTCTATTTTGCCGAGGAAATGCTGAAACGCAAAGGCATGTCGTTTGACGGTTTGCGCGTCAGCGTGTCGGGTTCTGGCAATGTGGCGCAGTATGCGGTGGAAAAAGCGATGGAACTCGGTGCCAAAGTCGTCACCGTATCCGATTCCAGCGGCACCATCGTGGACAACGACGGTTTCACCATAGAAAAATTGGCTGAACTGATGGAAGTGAAAAACCACCTCTATGGTCGCGTCAACGACTACGCCAAACGTACCGGCAGCGAATTCCACGCCGGCATGAAGCCTTGGAATGTCCCTGTCGATGTAGCGCTGCCTTGCGCGACGCAAAACGAGCTGGATGCTGTGGACGCGGCCATTCTGATCAAAAATGGCGTTAAATGTGTGGCGGAAGGCGCTAATATGCCGACTACCAACGAAGCGATCAAGTTGTTCGAAGCCAACAACGTACTTTATGCGCCGGGCAAAGCCAGCAATGCAGGCGGCGTGGCCACTTCCGGACTGGAAATGAGTCAGAACGCGATGCGACTGTCCTGGACCCGCGCAGAAGTCGACATGCGTTTGCAGGAAATCATGCGAGGTATTCACCAGGTCTGCGTTCAATACGGCGAACGTGAAGACGGTAGCTTCAGCTATGTCGACGGAGCCAATGTCGCCGGCTTCGTGAAAGTAGCCGATGCCATGCAGGCGCAAGGCGTTCTATAGACCGTAGAGCGGAATAGACGCGCACTGTCAATTCACGACAAATGAAACAGGAGGGGAGTTGCGCGTCTTAACCCCTTGCGGAATAATCGCCACTTCATTCCCGTTTCTGTCAACTGCAGTCCCTTCAACGTCATCAACGGGTGTTGGGATAACTGTGCCACGAGGGCAGCGGCGTAGGGCTCCAGAATCGCCCGCCTATAGCCCCTACACGACCGCTCTTTCAAAAGTTTGTTGACCTGCCGTTCCAGCGCTCGGGCGCTCCAATGCTATTCGATCGCTTCCTTCTGGTACCAATTCCTGGGTTTGGATTTTCAATGCGAATCAGCTTTCTATAATGCGTCCAACTTAATTTGTGACTCACTGCGTCACAATTTGGAAAACAGAAGTAAAAGCGCATATTACGCAGATTGCTGGTCAAAACCCTTGCTGAATACTGCCGTCAAATACTCTGAAAGCGCTTGCAGTTGCTGTTTGCCATAAGCGGCACGGGCTTGTCCCTGCTGTTCATGCTCGACAATCAAACGGCCAATTTGCCAGTAGCACTGGACCATCGCGCTATTGACCGCCTGTTGTACTTGCTGGACGATGACGGCGATGTCGCTAAAAAGCGGAGCCAGTTCTGTGGGGATCGCTGGATGGGCGTTTGAGGCTCTCAAGTTTTCTGAATCCGGCATTATGTGTTTCCGCTTCATTTTTTGCCGTAGCCCGGAGCTTTTCGCTTTAACGACAAAATCAATGTCATCGGTTGCGCCGGCGAGGCCACAAAGCCATGGTGTTCATAGAAAGCCTTGGCTTCAACGGACAAGACATGCACCAGAAGGCCGCGTATGCCAAGAATATCGCTTGCTTGTATCGTGCGCAGCACGGCGTCTTGCAGCAGAGCAACGCCGACGCCGCGGCCTTGCCAGGATTGGTCGACGGCAAGACGGCCGAGAACGGCGATAGGCACGGGATCCGGCATATTGCGGCGCAGCGAGGCCGGTGCATGGTTCAGCGCCAGCGCACCGGAGGCAAGGCAGTAATAGCCGACAATTCTTTTTCCTTCGGCTACGACATAGGTACGCGATGCGCCGCTGATCTGGTTTGGGTAGGCCCGCCGCTTGAGCCAGTCATCCAGGCTATCGACACCGCAGGCAAAGTCGTCAAGCTGATGTTCGGTCGAAAGTAGAACCGGTGCGGTTAGCATTATTCCTGCCAGGGCTTTTTAGCGGACATCAGCCGTTCAAAGCCATCGCCGCTTGGCGGTCGGTCGAGAACTTCCAGAAAATAATCATAGGTTTTGTGGTCAACCCGCACCAGTGTTTGATCGAGCAAGGATTCTTCCGCGGCGCGCCGTGCAGCATCGATCATGAACTCGGAGCGAGTCTTGCCTTGAGACTTTGCCGCCCGGTCGATCAATGAACGAATGTCGCTGCGAACGCGCAGATTAACGGCCTGGGTTTGTGCATCAGTCGTCGTTTGGTTATTAGGCATGGCAACCTCGTTGAAAAATTTTAACCTGCTGATCCTAGCATATTAGATACACATTGTGTATCTAATTGTTTGCGAAACTTACCACTTACGCAGTTTCGTCAAGGCATCGCCAAGCCCTCGCTGCACTTCTTCCGCTAATCTTTTTTGAGACCCCATGGTTTTCTTCAGATCAAAGTCACCTAAGGGCATTATTTTACCTTAAACTGATAGGTGGCAAGGTGGAGTGCCTGCCAATAATTAACTATTGCGTAACATCAGTTCTTAATACAAATGAACAAAAAGCCCGGTTTTTGCCAATGCTTATCGCAAGAGAACAGCATTTCCAGCAGGTTTTATCTGAAACTTGACAAACTCCCGCTAACGTATAAAATGCGGCGCTTTATTAACCATCAACCATAGGAGGCCCAGTCGATGTCCGATATTGCAGCATGCTTGAGCCTCGCGTCCGTTTCCCACCGGTAACACTTCTTTCGGTTCGTACGGACCGGGCTCCCAAACTACTCATCTTTTTTAATCGACGCCGTGGCGTTGCGGGCTTTGTTTTGCCCTCGTTTTACACGGCATTGGGAGTTATTTATGAATACATCAAACCGTTGGCGGGACGTTGCTGCGCAGCTATGTGCACAGTGGCGTGCCGAAGATGGTATCGATCCGCGTCTGGAAAAGCGCGGACGGAAAACACGCTCATCATTACATCAGGACAGGCGGATTTGCCGGGAAGCGGAAAGAATCCTGCCATTGATTTTGGCGAGTGAAGCCGCGAATCCGTTGCTGCGTGATTTGCGCATCGTATCAGTCGATTTGCTCGATAACGGCCGGCGTTTGCATATCGTACTGACCGATGCTTACGGATCAGATCCGGATTCTCAGGTAGAGCAAGCGTTAGCAGGCGGCCAATCCTGGTTGCGCACCGAACTGGCGCGTAATTTCCACCGCAAGCGTATGCCGCTCTTGAGCCTTGAATATGTCAGCGGATTGTCCGGGGAGGCTGTGCCATGCCGATAAAACGCATCATGACCAAAGGCAAAGTCCCGGTCAAAATTTATACCGACGATATCGAGCATGAGGCGATGCAGCAGTTGTATAACTTGTCGCAAATGCCGTTTGTGCATAGTCATATCGCGGTGATGCCGGATGTGCATCTGGGCAAAGGCGCGACTGTCGGTTCGGTGATTCCGACTGTCGGCGCGATAATTCCGGCGGCCGTCGGCGTCGATATCGGTTGCGGCATGAATGCATTGAGGTTGTCGATCAAAGCCAAGGACTTGCCGGATAATCTGCGCGGCCTGCGTTTGCATATCGAGTCGGCCATTCCGGTCGGTTTTGCGATGCACAAACAGGACAGGGCTCGGGAATCGACCATACGCGCCTTGTCCGGCGGCATGCACGCGATCTTGCAAAAGCATCCCAAGCTGTATGCCATGCAGAAAAAGCCGTATCAGACCTGGATACGCCAAATCGGCACCCTGGGCGGCGGCAATCATTTCATCGAGTTATGCCTGGATGAAAATCAAGACGTCTGGGTGATGCTGCATTCCGGCAGCCGCGGCATAGGTAATTCCATCGGTGAATACTTTATCGCATTGGCTCGCAAGGATATGGGACGGCATCTGCATCATCTGCCGGACAAGGACTTGGCTTACTTCAGCGAAGGCGCGGATCACTACGACGATTATCTGCAAGCCGTGGCGTGGGCGCAGGATTATGCTGAGGCCAACCGGCGCGAGATGATGTATTTAATCGTCGAGGCTTTGCGTAAAAAACTGCCCAAGTTCGGCATCACCAAGGAAGCCGTGAATTGTCATCACAATTATGTGGCGCGTGAGCGGCATTTCGATGCTTGGGTTTGGGTGACGCGCAAAGGCGCGGTTCGTGCCGGAGAAGGCGAATTGGGGATTATTCCCGGGAGTATGGGCGCCAAATCCTATATCGTGCGCGGTAAAGGCAATCCCCAGTCGTTTTGTTCCAGCTCGCACGGCGCGGGCCGGCGCATGAGCCGCAATGCCGCCAAGCAGCAATTCAGCGAACGCCATGCCGAGGAGCAAACCGCAGGCGTGGAGTGCCGTAAGGACAAGGGCATTCTTGATGAGCTGCCCGGCGCCTATAAGGACATCGATACCGTCATGGCGAATCAAAGCGACCTGGTGGAAGTGGTTCATACCTTGAAGCAGGTACTGTGCATTAAAGGGTAGGGTGTCGACGGCCTTTTGCCAATCAACGTTAACATCAGCGGGGCGGATATGCGGACAAGTGTGCCGCATATCCGCCCCGATTTTTGAGCTGCTTGTGACTGTCCATGATACTGAAATCAGTTGTCGATTTGGCAGAAGCGTATAAGAATCCGTGTAACCGCCGCTAAATTTAATGGGGTATTCGCACGAAACAACAATCCGGTCGTTTACAGCGCGCCTCGGCTCGAGTACCCAACAGGGGCAAGTCAATTCGACCCTGCAGCGCTGCATCACATCAGATGACGCCTTCCCGGAATGCAATCACAAGCATGAAACGGCTAATCCTAATCATCAGGCCCTGCCGTTTTGAAACGGGCAGCCGCTCCCAACAGACCGATCACGAAGAAGGATGTGCCAACAATGGTGAAACGCAGGTTGGGCTCCGGCACGGTCATGTCGTCGGTCGCATACAGCATGATAATGACGGCGACCGATCCCCAGCCTAAAAAACGCAAGCCGGCAGCTATAATGAGTTTACCCGGGGCTTCCGAATCGCTTACCGGCGTGTCCATTCGATAAGCCACAAAACCGCACATGAGTGCCGGCAGGATTCCCCAGCGCATATGCTGTATGAAGCTTTCCAGAAAATCGAACGATTCCCTGCGGTAGAAAGTCAACTCGAGAACAAGCGTCGATACCGTGGTGCTGACAATGAACCCCATTATCATCATGGCCATATAGAAGCCATAATTTTGATCGGAATGTTCCTGTTGCTGCCTGAAGGCGAGCGTTCGTGAAATAAAGACCAGCGCTATCGGCAGGACATACATCGGAATCACATAGGCGATCCAGCGGAGGGTGTTGCCGTCGAAGTGCGCCAGCGGTTCATCGGGAAACAGGAAGGCATTGTGCAGCGCCACCGAAGTCTCCCGGCCCAGTATGACCCCGATGGAAGTGGCGGCCATGAATTGCAGAATATATTTATAAGTATGTTTAAGGCGAGCCTCGTGGACGTTGCCGCCGAGTTGCTTTACGGTTGTCCAGATATCATTTTCGCTTGCGCTCCCGAACACGACCAGTGAGGCGAGCAGACGACAGAGCAGGCCGGTCAGGTGGTCCAGTTCCTTGATCAGGTTTACTGTCTTGGTGTAGTGAGGTTCCGATTCTCTCCAGACGATGACTTTCTCAGACATCGCGTTGTAGGAGATACAGATTTCACCCCATTTGAGCGACGGTTCGTTAAAAAAACGCCGAAACGATGACTGGTTGGCGTAGCTCTGTATCTGGTCGAAAAGCAGGCAGTTATGCGCCCATTTGTATTCGACCGTGGCGCTGGATTTTTCGAAATCGCCCGGGTCAATGCTCGGCGCCAGCAGACGATTGGCGATTTGGCTCTTCAGGCTGTCGTCGACCGCCGATAATCTCGACGTGATTAACGCGTTATAGACTTCTACCGCTTTGGTCGGAATCGCGAAAGCGTCGTGGATGCTGTCCCTTAAAATCAGTATGGGGTTAAATTTGTTTTCCCAGGCGATAAAAAAAAGAAACAGTCCGGCGGCAATCAAAGGAATGATCGTGTTTCCGTCCAGTCCGTTCAGCAGGCTGGTCAAATCCCGCGAGCGGATGCTCTTCACGATGAGCGTCACCAGCGGTTCCAAGGGCAGCCACCGCGAGGTGAGCAACAAGTAAGATGCCGCGATAAACGTGCAGTACGTCGCGATCCCTATCCAATAGGTGGTTCTGCGGGAAAAATATTGAGGCAGTGTCGGCTCATCGCCTAGCTGAATCCGGCGTTTCTGGAAAGACCGATAGGCAAGAAAGAATGCGCCGGCGGTTCCAAGTAACTGAATGACAGAGTAAATAAAAAGTTCGGCAGTCATCCTGCGGCTGCTCCTATGTGCATTTGACAAGATTTCGGGGTTAGGAAAATATCAAGTCCCGTCTGATTACAAACGCGTTTGTTAAGCAATTCCGGGCATTTCTCGCGCCGGTTTTGCAAGGTTTGGACTGATATGATATGGCCGAGCACGCGTTGCGGGATCGAGTGCCTGTATTATAGCCGGACATAGCGCGACATGGTAACTTCCACGCGTTGGGATAGGTCGAGGCGGCAGGCGGCCGGCATTTTGCTCGGCCATTCATTGACGCGCTCGATCGCGCGATCGTCATGGCTGGCGGGACCTGATGAGGCTCTGTTCGATGCCGGGTTGGGCGCGAAAGGAGGCGAGGGGCGTTAAATAGCCATTGGCCGAGTGCGGTCAGTCGCGGCTGTAAAAAGCCTCAATATCCGATGTTACGCATAGACAGACGGTTATGCCGTCCGCCGCGCCGGGCATTGTTCACCCAGCCTTTCAAAGCCGCCCTCAGGACTCTGCATTGAATAATGACATGGTTTTAATGCGGGTCACGATGGGTGGGAGCGATGCCTACATCGCGACTTGCCGGGCGATTTTAGATCGCGATGTTATATCCAAATGGCATAAAGACATCGCTCCCACGAGCCCGAAGGGATAGCAGAGGGTATTTGCCAATACGGCCAGATTTTACGGCAAGCATTCCTCATTAAATTCTTCCTCGAGCACGGTCAGTTCCTCCTGGTTCGTTTCCAGTTCATCCTCCAACTCTCGCACTAGACTATTGATCTCCAGGATGCGGTCAGCATCTGGACTGGGCTGGGCTTTCAGCTCAGTAAGTTGCTGTTTCTGGTTTTCAATTTCGCGCGTCCTGGTTTCGATTTCTTGCTTTAAGGATTTGATTGCTTCCGCCGTCCTTTCGCAGAAAGTTCCTGGCGGGTGGTCACTCTCAGGCGGTTGAACATGCATGGGTCGTCCTCCTTATCTGTGAGTGTGAGAATTATCCATCCCTCATGTGCTGAGTAATCGGCTGCCGATGACATACGGCAGCGGGCAGATCGTGTCGATGCATGGTGAATCATTGACACTGATCCGGGTAAGATTTCCGCTATCTTTGCAATGATGATTATTCATGTTTCCGGCCGAATTGCCATCCGTATCATTACGGTCTAGCTGTGTCGGGGCCAAAATGGGGGCATGGAACAGACCTGCCGGCGCAGCCGGCAGGATCAGGAAGCGATCAGTCTTTCCTCAACTGATCCCGGATGGGCAGTTGACGGATGCGCTGGCCGGTCGCGGCAAAAATCGCGTTGCACAATGCCGGTGCAATAGGCGGTACGCCCGGTTCGCCCACCCCGCCGAGCGGCGTATCGAAGTCGGTAGCCGGCAGCAAATGTACCCGAATTTCGCGGGGCGCATCATCCATGCGGGTGAGTTCGTAAGTGTGGAAGTTATCCTGCACCACCGCGCCGTCCTTGAAGCTGATCTCGCCCAGCGTGGCCAGACTGACGCCCATGATGCAGGCGCCCTCGATTTGCGAACGGATGCGTTCCGGATTGACCTGGGGGCCGCAGTCCACGGCCACGTCGACTCTGGGAATGCTCAGGCTGCCGTCCTCGCCGACGGCGGCTTCCACCACGACAGCCACGTAAGTGACGAAGCTGTAATGGGCGGCGATGCCCAGTCCCCGGCCCTTGGGCAGCGTGCGTCCCCAGCCGGCCTCGCGCGCGACGGTTTCAGTCACACGGCGCAGACGCCCGGTGTCCACCGGGTACACTTCGGGTGATTCGCCCTGGTTCCAGGTATCTTCAAGGGTGCGCGGATCGATACGGCGAGGCGGACCGATCAGGTCCAGCAGGTAATCCTTGGGATCGAGACCAGCCTCCGCGGCCAGTTCGGCGACGAAAGACTGAATGGCGAAGGCATGCGGGATGTTGGACACCGAACGAAACCAGCCGATGCGGGTATGCGCCTCGGCCTCGGGGTTTTCGACCCGCAGATTGGGGATCGCGAAAGGCACATTGATGACGCCCATGCCGAGTTCGGCCGTCATCTGGTGTTTGCTGTCGGGCGCGAAAGTGGATGAAATGGTGGGCGCCACTGTTCTGTGCAGCCAGGCCACCGGCTTGCCCCGAGCGTCCAGTCCCGCCTCCAGGCGCTCGACTGAAACCGTGTGGAAATAAGAATGATGCAGATCGTCCTCGCGAGTCCAGGTCAGCTTGACCGGCTGGCCGTCCATGGCCTGCGACAATAGCGCCGCCTCGATAATGTAGTCGGGTTTGGATTTGCGTCCGAAACCGCCGCCCAGCAGGGTGACGTATACCGTGACTTTGTCTTCCGGCAGTTTGAGCCATTTGGCCACGCGCTCCCGCGACACCTGCGGGGCCTGCGTGCAGCTCCAGACTTCGCACTGGCCGTTGACGATGCGGGCCGTCGCTGCCGGCGGCTCCATCGGCGCCTGGGCGAGATGCGGGAGGTAGTATTCGGCCGACACCCGTTTGGCCGCGCCTTGCAACGCGGCATCGACGTCGCCGCTGTTGCGTACCACTTTGCCCGGTTGGCGCGCGGCGGCCTCGAGCTCGGCCCGGTAAGCCGCCGAATCATAGCTGCCGTGAGGACCCTTGTCCCATTCGATCTTGAGTGCCTCGCGCCCCTGAATGGCCGCCCAGGTATTGCGGGCGATCACGGCTATGCCGCCGAGCGGGTTGTAATCGGCGGGCGGCGGACTGCCCTTGAGCTCGATGACGCGCACCACGCCCGGTACTTTAAGGGCCTCGCCGGCATCGTAGCTCAAGGCCTTGCCGCCGTATACGGGCGGACGGGCTATCACCGCGTACAACATGCCCTCGAGGCGGACATCGATGCCATACTGTCCCTGGCCCTTGATCATATCCTGCCCGTCGTAGAGGCCGACCCGGCCCTTGCTGATGTAGCGGAACTCCGAAGGTTTCTTCAGGCGCAAACTGTCGCGGTCAGGCACCGGCAGTTTTGCCGCCGCCTGGGCCAGCTGACCGTAGCCGAGTGTTCTGCCGGTCGCGGGATGACGGACTTGGTGCTGCTCGGTGCGGACTTCCTGGACCGGCACTTGCCATTGCGCGGCCGCCGCCGATTCCAGCATGGCGCGGGCCGCCGCGCCGACCCGGCGCATGGGCAGGAAAAAATGGCGCATGCTGCGGGAGCCGTCGGTATCCTGGTTGCCGTAGCGCACTTCGTCGCCGGGCGCCTGCTCGACGCGCACGCGTTGCCAGTCGGCTTCGAGTTCGTCGGCCACGACCATGGGCAGGCTGGTACGTATGCCCTGTCCCATTTCCGAGCGGTGGCAGACGATAGTGACCGCGCCATCGTCGGCTATGGCGACGAATACCAGCGGGTTGTCCACCCAGCCGTGCGGCATGGCGTCGGCGCCATACTTCGCCTCGTCTGTGTGCGGGGCGGTTTCGTCCGCCTTACTCAGCAGGGGAAAGCCGGCGGCCAATACGAATCCGGTGAGCGCCAGCTCCTTGAGAAAGGTGCGGCGGCTGATGTTGACGATGTGCAGTTCATCCAATTCGGGGCGATCCAGCGGCTTTTTCATGACTTGGTCTCCTTCTTCAGTCCGGCAACCTGTTTGATGGCGGCGCGTATGCGGGGATAGGTGCCGCACCGGCAGATATTGCCGCTCATGGCCGCATCGATATCGGCATCGGTGGGTTGGGGTTTTTGTTTGAGCAGGGCCGTGGCCGCCATGACCTGGCCGGGCTGGCAATAACCGCATTGCGGCACGCCCAGCGCCAGCCAAGCCTCCTGGACTTTCTTCCCGGTCGCATCCTGGTCGATGGCTTCGATGGTAACGATTTTTTTGTCGATGGCGGCCGAGATGGGCGTCACGCAGGCGCGCGTGGGTTCACCGTCGAGATGCACCGTGCAGGCGCCGCACAAAGCCATGCCGCAACCGAACTTGGTGCCGGTCAGGCCCAGATGGTCGCGCAGGGCCCAGAGCAGGGGGGTGTCCGCCGGCAAGTCGACCTGATGGGGCTTGCCGTTGATATTGAGCGTGGTCATGGGGCATTTCTCCCTCGAGTCGTTAAAAATGCAAGGTGCCGGCCTTAGGTATCGGCTGCGTGTTGGCCGGAATTCTACACAGGCTTCATCGGAGCGTAAAGGCGCCTAAGCGGCGGCTTGTGGCGGAATCCGCCTGTTACTTAGTCCGTCGCCGGCAGTGTTTTGCTCAATGGCTCGCCGCAGCCGCCCCGCCTTACCAGCACCATTTCGCTGACGATGGACAAGGCGATCTCTTCCGGCAGCTTCGCGCCCAGGTTCAGTCCGGCAGGCGCCCGTACCCTGGCGAGGCGGGTCTCGGGGCAGCCCTCTTGGCGCAATCGCTCCAGTACCAGTTTGGCGCGCTTGCGGCTGGCGACCAGCGATATATACAAGGCTTCCGATTGCAGCGCACGGGTCAGGGAGTCGTAATCGCCCTTGTGATGCGTGGCGATGACCACGAAATCGCCCGTTTGCGGCTGCAATTGCTGATAGCGGCTGTCGTCGCTGATCACGCGCAGGGCCGTGGGAAAGCGCTCGACGGTGGCCTGCGGGTCGTTGACGATCACATCGAAGCCTAAGCGCTGGGCGAATTCGCAAAGGCTTTCCACGATGCGCCCGTGTCCCATCAGCCAGAGCAGGGGCTTGGGTAAGACCGGTTCGACATACACGCGCATGCTGCCGCCGCAAGGCATGCCGGCGCCGAACACTTCATCGTTCAGGTCAATTTCGATCACGCGGGGTTCTCCTGTATCAAGGCACTCAAGCGCTGTCCCGGACACCATGGACTGCGCGCAGCCGCCGCCCACCCAGCCGGCAATCACCTTGCCCGACAGGTCGATCAGCGCCTTGGAGGCCGGTTTGGCCGAGGATGAGCCCAGTATTTCCACTACCGTGGCCAGCGCATAAGGGCGGCGCGCTTCGTGCAGTTCCAGCTGAAGGTTGAGAAGGTCCCGGCTCATGATGATGTCCCTATTTCTGTCCGGATGTCCACATCCTCCGGTCTGTCGATGTCCCGAAGCACGCCCGGGTCATCGCAGTCGATAAGGCGGAGCTGTTCCAGATGGGCCTGAATCACCGTTTTCGCGCCGGTGTCGCCGTTCAATGCCGCCAGGTTCGGGCCCAAGACCGGTGAAAAGCCTACCGGATGCCCGCGCCGGCCTTGCCAGCACGGCGCCGCGATCCGGGCGCCCGAGCGTAGCGCATCGGCCACGCTTTGGATGGTCGCGGACGCTATCCACGGCATGTCCGCCAGCGCGACCAGCCAGCCCGCGGCTTCCGGTCGGGCGCGAACGCCACAAGCCAGGCTCGCGCCCATCCCTTGATCGGCATCGACGCAGATCTGAACCGCCGCGCCTTCGGCCCGCAGTCGGGCCGCCAATGCCTCGCTGCCGGGGCGGACCACCGCCAGCACCGCATCGGTGCCGGCCAACAAGTTGCGGCAGGCACGCACTGCAACCAGGTCGCCATCGGGCAACAGATGGCTCAGTTTGTCGGCGCCAAAGCGCCGGCTGGCTCCGGCGGCCAGCAGTATGCCGACAATCGGGGCCATCAGCTTAAGTACAACCCTGGATGACGGTTTCGCAAGACTGATGCATGAATATTCATCGGTATGGCTGGTTTTGGGTGAATAGAGCCGGCAAGACTAACACCGCCGCAGCCTGATTAGCAAGATCCTTCAGACTGGCGCCGCTAATGCGTCTGGCCGGGAAGCGTGAACCGGAAGGTCGAGCCGATGCCTTGCTTACTCTCCCTCTTTTTCCGGATCGGTTTCCAGCTTGTCGAAGATGACGGTAAGGCGATCTTCGGGAATACCCGCGCCGTTATCGCTGACCCAGCATTCGACAGCCGTCAGCGTTTGTGTCAGCGCGCCAGATTCAGTTTTCAATCGGATTGGT
This sequence comes from Methylobacter marinus A45, assembly GCF_000383855.1. Taxonomy (GTDB): domain Bacteria; phylum Pseudomonadota; class Gammaproteobacteria; order Methylococcales; family Methylomonadaceae; genus Methylobacter; species Methylobacter marinus. The sequence goes on along the minus strand of NZ_KB912877.1, from coordinate 790,184 downwards.
TTATACTTGCCGCAATGATTAGGTGCCCTGGCGCGCGGTCCGCGCGCCAGGGTGAAACGGAAAGTCCGGTGCGATTGGCCTCAGGTTCGGTCAAATCCGGCGCAGCCCCCGCTGCTGTAAGCCTGATGTATCACCTCTATGCCACTGTACGTTAGGAACGGGAAGGCGGGTCGATACAGATGACGGCAAGCCAGAAGGCCGGCCTGATCATATGAAGGACACCGACTCCGGAGGGGAGCCGTATGCCAGTGACGCAGCCCGGGCTGTATTACGCGTACGTGTTTTCCCAAGATAGCAGTCGGCTCCCATCCCTTACTTTATTAGGAAACCCGACATGCTCGCTGAACCCCATTCAAGCCAGACGCTTCGCCTGACAACCACACGCCTGATTCCCGCCTTATCAGCGATTATGCTGGGCTTTGCCCTGCTGCTGGTTGTTGGCTTTGCCCCGATTGCCGAAGTGCATAACGCGACCCACGATACCCGCCATGCTACCGGCTTTCCTTGCCACTGATGCCCGGCACGTTCAAACATATTGTATTTTCCGCGCTACCGGCCGGTATTGTCGCGGCGCTGCTGCTGTCCATGCTGCAGATTTTCTGGGTGACGCCGTTGATTCTTCAGGCCGAAACCTATGAAGTTGCCGCTGAAGCGGTTCATCATGAGCATGCTATCGACCCTGGGCTCGATGAACTGGCCTGGCAACCGGAAGACGGCTGGCAGCGGACCTTATCAACGGCCGGCAGCAATATAGTGATGGCCATCGGCTTTGCGCTGATGCTGACGGGGGCTTACTCACTGCGAAAGCCGCCTGGAATAGGGCGGGGCCTGGCCTGGGGATTGGCCGGCTACGCGGTATTTTTTGCCGCCCCGGCCATAGGGCTGCCGCCGGACCTGCCGGGCACGACAGCCGCGGATCTGATGGTAAGGCAATACTGGTGGCTGGGTACGGTGGTGGCGACCGCGGGCGGGCTTGGGCTGGTTTTTCTACAGGACAACTGGCCGCTAAGGATGGCCGGCGTGCTGCTGTTGCTGATACCGCATCTGCTGGGTGCGCCGCAGCCTGAAGTGGATGAAAGCCTGGCGCCGGCGCTGTTGCAAAACCAGTTCCGCTGGGCCAGCGCGCTCAGTAACGCGGCGTTCTGGATGGTATTGGGCGTGCTCTCGGCACTGATCTTTAACCGTTTGCAAGGCAGAAGCGAATGACTCTTTCCAATAACACCGAAGGCGCCACTGGCCAGGTCTGGTTCGTCGGCGCAGGCCCCGGCGACCCGGAGCTCATTACCGTCAAAGGCCAGCGCCTGCTGCGGCAGGCCGGCGCCGTGCTCTACGCCGGCTCCCTGGTCAATGAGGCCGCTACCCTTTACGCCCCGGCTACCTGCCTGGTCCGCGACTCGAAAGACATGACCCTGGAGGAAATTACTGGCTGGTTGATAGAGCAGGCGCGGCAGCATAAAACCGTGGTACGGTTGCAAACCGGCGATCCCGGGCTGTATGGCGCACTGGTCGAAATGGTACAGCCGCTCGATGCGGCGGGTATTCCCTGGGCCGTAGTGCCGGGAGTGTCTTCGGCGATGGCTTCTGCCGCCGCGGCTGGCGAAACGCTGACCCTGCCCGAGGTGACGCAGACGGTGATCCTCACCCGTGTGGCCGGACGCACGCCGATGCCGGCAGGCGAGGATCTGGAATCCCTGGCTTCGCATCACACCACGCTATGCATCTTTTTATCCATCACCCTGCTGTCGGATGTGCAACGGGCTTTGCTTGCCGCAGGCTGGGACGAAGAAGCGCCGATCCTGGTGGTGCAAAAAGCCAGCTGGCCGCATGAAGAAAAGATCGTCCGCGGCACGCTTAAGGACATTCGCGAAAAGTGCCGCGCCGAAAAGATCAACAGCCAGGCGATGATCATTGCCAGCCCGGCACTGGGCGCCCGCCATTGGCCGGAGATCCGGCATTCAAAACTCTACGATGCCGGGTTTTCGCATCGTTTCCGCAAGGCCGTCAAACCATGAGACAGGATATGAATCAGCAAACCATTTTATTGATCGGACACGGCTCGCGCGAGACGTCCGGCAATCTCGAAGTCGAGGCCTTTGCCGATCAATGGCGTGCCCGCCAACCGCAACGGCGCCTGGAAGTCTGCTTTATCGAATTTGCCGAAGTGCTGATTGACGAAGGTCTGGATCGCGCGGCCCGACACGGGGGGCAGGTCGTCGTGGTGCCGTTGATTCTCAATGCCGCCGGCCACGTCAAGATGGAGATCCCCGAGCATATCGAGCATGCCCGGCTGCGGCATCCGGAGGTTGAGTTTATCTATTGCCGCCACCTGGGCGCCAGCGAGGACATTCTGGCTATTCTCAAGCGCAATCTGCGCAAAGCCATGACCAGCCTGGACATGCCCGACCCGCGCAACACCGGCGTCATTCTGCTGGGCCGCGGCTCTTCGGACCGGGTCGCCAACGGCGAAGTGGCCAAAATGGCGCGCTGGCTGTACGAAGACGGCGAGCACCCGATGGTCGATATTGCCTTTACCGGCATCACCCATCCGCGCCTGGAATCGATGGTGCAACGCCAGGCCAGGCTGGAAATGCGGCAGATTGTGGTGCTGCCGTACTATCTGTTCACCGGTACGCTGATCGAGCGCATCCATCGCCAGATGGCGGGCTTGCAGAGCCAATATCCGCGCATCCGTTTTGCCCAGGGCGATTATTTGGGCTTTGAGGACGAAATTTACGCCATGCTGGAACGGCGCATCGATGAAGCCGCTCATACGCAGCCCCCGGTCATGATGGAGTGTGACGGCTGCAAATACCGCGAATTCGCCGCTGATCACGGCCACCACGCTCATCATCACGCATAACAGGTTACACCATGAACAATATCGTCACCGAACAGCTTACCGACGCCGGCCGCCGGATTGAACACGATTCGTTTGCCATCGTCGACAACGAGGCCGGTCCGCACAGCTATAGCGAGCAGCAATGGCAAGTGGTGCGGCGCATGATCCACGCCTCGGCGGATTTTGAATTCAACGGCCTGACCCGCTTCCATCCCGATGCGGTGGCCGCCGGTTTACAGGCCATCATTCGGGGGGCGCCTATTGTCGCCGACGTGGAAATGATCTGCGTGGGCTTGTCCAAACCGCGCCTGGATTACTTTGGTGTCGCCACGCATCAATTCATCGCCGATGAGGATGTGGTCGCCCAGGCCAAAGCCGAAAACAGCACCCGTGCCGTGCAGGCCATGCGCAAGGCGCAGCGGCTGAATTTGCTGGACGGCGGCATCGTCGCGGTCGGCAATGCGCCGACCGCGCTGCTGGAAGTGGTGCGCATGATCAACGACGGGCAGATCAAACCCGCGCTGGTGATCGGAATGCCGGTGGGGTTCGTTTCCGCCGCCGAATCCAAAGCGGTAATGAGCGAAATTGACGCGGTGCCCTGGATGGTCATTGACGGGCGCAAAGGCGGCTCCACCCTGGTAGTGGCCGCGATCCACGCCTTGCTGGCGCTGGCCGAAGCGCGGCAAAAAGCGGCCGGCTGATCTGGCGCATGGAAAAAAAGGCCAAAGGCACCCGCAAGGGCTACACCACCGGCGCCTGTTCCGCGGCGGCGGCACGGGCGGCGGTGCTGGGCCTGGTGGACGGCGCGGTGCCCGAGGCGGTCGATTGCGATTTGCCCAACGGTCAGCGGGTGCGCTTTGCAGTCCGCGACGGGCGCTGCGACCGCAGTGCGGCGCATGCTGTCGTTATCAAGGATGCCGGCGATGATCCCGATGTCACCGACAAGGCGCCGTTGACCGCCGATGTGCGGCTATTGCCGGACGCGCCCGGTGTGGTGTTGCTGAAAGGCGGCGAAGGCGTCGGCACGATCACTATGCAGGGCCTGGGCCTGGAGGTAGGCGGGCCGGCCATCAATCCGGTGCCGCGGCGTAACATCGAAGCCAATGTGCGCAGTGCGGCCGGCGCCTTGCTGGAGCGGGCGGGCCTTGAGCTGACCATTTCCGTGCCCGGCGGCGAGGACATGGCGAAAAAAACGCTCAATTACCGTCTCGGCATTGTCGGCGGCATTTCCATCCTCGGCACCACAGGCATTGTCCATCCGTATTCCACGGCGGCGTTCCGGGCCAGTGTCATCCAGGGCATCGAAGTGGCCGCCAGCCAGGGCCGGGATACCGTGGTGCTGACCACGGGCGGGCGCACGGAAAAATTTGCCATGCAGGCACTGCCCGATTTGGCGCCGGCCTGCTTCGTGCAGATGGGCGACTTTTTGAAATACGCGCTCGATACCGCCGTTGCATGCGGAATCCGGCAGATAGTGATCGGCGGCATGGTCGGCAAGCTGACCAAGATCGCCCAGGGCGAAACCATCACGCACGCCAACCGCAGCGCCGTGGACACCGAATTACTGGCGGAACTTGCCGCCGAAACCGGCGCGCCCGCGGAAGTCTGCGCCGACATCCGCCAGTCGGAAATGGCCCGCTACGCCAGCGAGCGCATGGAAGCGCTGGGGCTGATTGGCGAATTTTATACGGCCCTGGGTCGGCGGGTCATCGCCACCTTGAGCCAACGCTACACCGGCAAATTCCGCCTGCGGGTGCTGATGTGCGACTTTGACGGCAATAAACTGGCCGAAGTTGAAGGAGATGTTTGAGATGACCCACCCTTGCCGGATTATCGGCGTATTGGACAACGGCGTCGCCGGCTTAACGCCGGAAGCGCTGGCGCAGCTGCGCGCCGCCGACATGGTGATTGGCGCCCGCCGCACGCTAGCGTTATTCGCCGATGAAATCAGCGCCGATGCCGAGCGTCGGGACCTGACCGGCCATCTGCCGCAGGTCCCCGTGTGGATAAAGGCGGCGCGCGAGGCCGGCGGACAGGTCGTGGTGCTGGCGACCGGCGATCCCTTATGCCACGGCATCGCCAGTTTTCTGATCGGTAAGCTCGGGCGTGAAGGCGTGGCGGTAACGCCCAATCTGTCCACGCTGCAGCTGGCCTGTGCCCGGCTGGGACTGCCCTGGCAGGCGGTGCGTATCGGCTCGGTGCACAACCGCGACGCCGGCGAGTGGAGCATCGGCGCCACGCCGGCCCACGGCCTGTACCCGTTGCTGACCATGCTGCGCCAGTCCGATCTGACGGCCGTCTTCACCAGCCCGGAAAACAGCCCGGACCGTATCGCCCGCATGCTGCGGATCGAGTCGCTGGCGGACGAATTCGAAATGGCGGTGGCGGAATGCCTGCTGCGGGACAGCGAGCGGATTACCGACTGGCTGGCGATCGACGAGGCCGCCGGCCGCCGCTTCGCCGATCCCAATATCGTCCTGTTGCGCCGCCGCCGGCCTGCCGCGCGCGAAGCCATGTTCGGCCTGCCCGATGAGCGTTTCAACCAGCGCAAGCCCGACAAGGGATTGATCACCAAACGCGAAGTGCGGGCGGTGTCGCTGGCGCGGATGGCCTTATTGCCGGACAGCATCGTGTGGGACATCGGCGCCGGTTCCGGCGCGGTCGGGCTGGAGGCGGCCAGATTGTGCCCGCGGGGCCATGTCTATGCCATCGAGAAGAACGAGGCCGATGCCGAGATCGCCCTGAGTAACCGGGCCAGTCTGCGGGTCAGCAATTATACGCTGCTGCATGGCCGCGCGCCGGTCGGGCTGGAAAACTGGCCCGACCCGGACGCGGTGTTCATCGGCGGTTCCGGCGGCGAGTTGCGCGAACTGATCGCTCTGTGCCTGCGGAGGCTGCGCCCGGGCGGCCAGCTGGTGATGAATTTCGCCACTCTGGAAAATCTGTCCACAGCGGTGGAAGCGCTGAAAGCGGCCGGCGCGCAATGGGATGTGCTGCAGCTGCAAGCCGCGCGCAGCAAACCCATTTTGGACATGCACCGCATGCAGGCGGAAAACCCGATCTGGATTGTCTGCGCCGAGCGCGGCGAGGGCGGCCCGGACAATGCATAATCATTTAATGCGCCTGAAAATCAGTGCGCAAAGCCGGCGCAGGTGCGCCATAGCTCAGTCCAGCGAGCAAACCTCGGAACAAAACACATGAATACCCCCAAAACCGGCCGACTGTTCGGCGCCTCGCTCGGTCCCGGCGATCCGGACCTGATTACCCGGCGCGTCTGGGCCTTATTGCAGCGGACCGACGCGCACTGGGCCTACCCGGTGCGGCGCAAGGACGCCGAAAGCCATGCGCTGCAAATCGCCCTGCGCGCGGGCTTGACGCTGCCTGACGCGCATTCGCCGCTGATTTTCCCGATGACCCACGATGCCGGCATCCTGGCCGGCTACTGGCTGCGTGCCGCCGAAACGGTGCTGACTCATCTGCATGCCGGTCAGGACGTGCTGTTTCTGGTCGAGGGCGACGCCTCCACCTATTCGACCTTCGGCCATCTGGCCCGCACCGTGCGCGCGCTGGACGAAAGCATCATGATCGAAACGATCCCCGGCGTGCCGTCGTTTAACGCCGCCGCCGCGCGCGTGGCCATGCCGCTGGCCGACACCGACGAAACCGTGGCGATTATTCCGGCCAGTTACGGCATCGCCATGATCGAACGTCTGCTCAATGACTTCGACACGCTGGTGCTGCTGAAGGTAAAACCTTTGCTGGATGATATTCTCGATCTGCTGGAACGACGGGCGCTATTGGCCGATACCGCTTTTGTCGAGAAGGCCGGCACGCCGCAGGAGCGCATCGAACGCGACGTGCTGCAACTGCGCGGACAGAAGGTCAACTATCTGTCCCTGCTGCTGGTGCGCAACCCGGGCCGTCAGCGCGGCGAAATGATCCGCGGCTGCCGCAAAAAAACATCCGAACCCACCGAAGAGGCTCAATGACCACTCCCTCACAACCCCGTATCGCGCTGGTCGCGATTACCAAGCACGGCTTATCCCAGGCCCTGCGTCTGGCCGCTCAATTGCCCGATGCCTGTCTGACGGTATCGGAAAAATTCGCGGATGGCCTGCCCGCCCTCGGCAATCCTGTCGAAGTGCTGCCCGGCGCGCTGAGCGCCAATATGGGCGGTCTGTTCGCGCGCTACGACCAGCTGGTGTTGTTTATCTCGCTCGGCGCCGTGGTGCGGCTGATCGCCCCGCATCTGAAATCCAAGGACGAAGACCCCGGCGTCGTGGTCGTCGACGATGCCGCGCGCTATGCGATTCCGGTATTGTCCGGCCACGTCGGCGGCGCCAATGCCTTTGCCGAGCAGGTGGCCGCGTTGCTGGGCGCCGAAGCGGTGCTGACCACGGCCTCGGATGTCGGCAAGACCATCCCGGTGGATATTCTCGGACGCGAGCTGGGCTGGCAGGTCGAGGCGCCGAAGCTCAACATCACCCGCGTCTCGGCGCACGTGGTCAACGAAGAACCCATCGCTTTCGTGCAGGAAGCGGGGGCCAAAAACTGGTGGACGCGGCCCACGCCGCTGCCGGCCAATATTCATCTGTTCGAACGTTTCGAGGCGGTGGATTTGTCCCGGTTCAAAGCCGTGCTCTGGGTGACCCGCCGAGACATTCCCTCGGAACAGTGGCAGCAGCTGGCCGAACGTTTGGTGGTCTACCGGCCGCCGCTGGGGCAGGACTGATGAAAGTCATGCTGGGACTCGGCTGTGACCGCAACACGTCTTTAGCGACCCTGCGCGCGGCCGTCGAACAGGCGCTGGCCCTGGCCGGACTGGATCAATCCGCCGTCGCGGGCGCCGCCAGCATCGACAGGAAAAACGACGAGGCGGCCATCCTGCAACTGGCTGCCGAACGCGCCTGGCCGCTGTATTTTTTTACCGCGCAGCAACTGGCGCAGGTGCCGGTACCCAATCCTTCCGAAACCGTGCGCAAGTATATGGGCACGCCGGCCGTCGCGGAGGCGGCGGCATTGCTGGCGGCAGGCGCCGACATGCGCGCGCTGCGGCTGGAAAAACACAAATACCGCGGCGAGGATGGCAAGAACGCCACGGTTTCAATCGCAAGCATGAAAGAGAACAACGCATGAACAAAGGCAAAATTCTGTTGGTGGGCTTCGGCCCCGGCGCTCCGGAACACATGACCTACCGGGCCCGTGCCGCCATCGCCGAGGCCGATGTGGTGATCGGCTATTCCACTTACATCAAACTGGTGCAGGAGCTGCTGGAGGGCAAGGAAGTGATCCGCAAGGGCATGACCGAAGAGATCGACCGCTGCATCGAAGCCTACGATCAGGCCTTGCTGGGCAAAACCGTGGCCTTGATTTCATCCGGCGACATCGGCGTTTACGGCATGGCCGGGCCGACTTACGAAGTGCTGCTGCAGGCCGGCTGGACGCCGGACAGCGGCATCACCGTGGAAGTGATACCCGGCGCCACGGCCCTGAATGCCTGCGCCGCGCTGGTCGGCGCACCGCTGACGCATGATTTTTGCTCGATCTCGCTGTCGGATCTGCTCACTCCCTGGCCGACCATCGCCCGGCGCCTGGAAGCGGCCGCGCGCGGCGATTTCGTCGTGGCGCTGTACAATCCCAAAAGCGGCCGGCGCACCGGACAGATTGTCGAGGCGCAGCGCATCCTGCTGCGGCATCGCAGCCCGGAAACGCCGGTCGCCATCATCAAGTCCGGCTATCGCCAGCGTCAGGCGATCCAGATGACCACGCTGGCGCAGATGGCCGATTGCGAGATCGGCATGCTGTGCACGGTACTGATCGGCAACAGCAGCACGTTCGCCCGCGAGGGCCTCATGATCACCCCGCGCGGCTATGCCAACAAATACGACAACCTGACCGGCGACGCGAAAACCGGCGAACAGGCCGGCCGCTCGCTGAGCATGGGGCTGACCGGCTGGCATGCCTGCGTGCGCAAATATTTGCGCGAAAATCCGGCGGCCACGCCGCGCGAGGCGGCCGCGCATTTCGACGCGCCGCTGGATGAAATGCTGGCCGCCATTGCCGCGGCTCGGCCCGGTGACGAGGCGGGTGACCGGCTGGCGCGCCGGATTGACGCGGAACAGGTCGATGCCGTGCTGAACGCCGCCAATGACTGGGGGCGGTTGCGGGCCGTGATCCGCAGCGAGGCCGGCGCGGTGGCCGAATTGCTGCTGGATGCCAGGGACTTCACCCGGCGCGGGGACTGGCTGAATATGACCAACGAGCATTGCCATCTGCATGTCGACAGGCAGCGCATCGTTAGCGCCTGGTTTCTAAGCCAGGGCGACAGACAGCATGGCGTCTATTTCGTTGACGGGCACGGCGCGGTGGTGTTTTCCCTGTTGCTGGTCAAGGCAGGCGAGACCTTCGATGCCGCCGCGCTGAACGCTTATCGCGACGCCTGCGAACACTATGGTCGGGCCATTGCGCCCATTGAAGACGTTGAAACCGAAGAGGCGACAAGCGATGAATGATACGGTGCTGCCGGAAAAGCCCAAAATGGGCAACTACAAACGCCATTTGCTGGTTTGCACCGGCCCGCGCTGCACGCTGAACGGCGAGTCGCAAGCGCTGTTCGAAAGCCTGGGCGCCAAATTCAAGGCCGCGGGACTGGATCAGGGCGCGTTGCGGGTCAAGCGCACCCGGGTGTCGTGTTTCGCCACCTGCAAGGCGGGACCGATCGTCTGCGTGCAGCCGGACGGCGTCTGGTATTACCAGGTCAACGAGGCCAATCTCGAGCGCATAATTCAACAACACCTGATCGGCGGTGAACCGGTGTCCGAGCTGGTTTTCCATCAAGGGCCGGCCTGCCATGAAGACTAACAGCGTAAGCTGCCCGGCGCTGCTGGTAACCGCCCCGGCTTCCGGGCACGGCAAAACCTCGGTGACTGCGGCGCTGGCGCGTTTTCACAGCCGTAACGGCTTGCGCGTGCGCTGTTTTAAAACCGGGCCGGATTTTATCGATCCCACACTGCTGGCGGCGGCCTCGGGGCAGGCCGTCTACAATCTGGACAGCTGGATCATGGGCAGCGAGCATTGCCGGCAATTGCTTTATGACGCCGCGGCCGAATCCGATCTGATTCTGGTGGAAGGCGTCATGGGCTTGTTCGATGGCGAGCCGAGCAGCGCCGATCTGGCCGAATTATTTGGCCTGCCGGTTTTGCCGGTGATCGATGCGGCGGCGATGGCGCAGACATTCGCGGCGGTGCTGCATGGGCTGGCGACATTCCGCCCCTCGTTGACGGTTGCCGGAGCCGTCGCCAACCGTGTCGCGTCGGCGCGCCATGCCGATCTGTTGCGCACTGGCTTGCCGGCGGGGCTACAGTTGGCCAGTCTGCCGCGCAATCCGCAAGCCAGTCTGCCGGGACGCCATCTGGGTTTGCAGCTGGCCGATGAAATTGCCGATATAGCCGGGCGCCTCGATCAACTGGCCGATGCGATCGGCGAAACCTGGCTGGCCAAGTTGCCGCCCGCTATTGCGTTCGCCGCGCCGGCCCGCTCGCCGAAGCCCGAGCCTTTGCTGCAGGGCAAAACCATTGCCGTGGCGCGCGATCGGGCGTTTTGCTTTCTGTATCAGCAAAATCTCGATTGTTTGCGCGATATGGGCGCCCGGCTGAAGTTCTTTTCGCCGCTGGCCGATGACGCATTGCCGGACGCGGATGCGGTTTACCTGCCGGGCGGTTATCCGGAACTTTACGCCGATACCCTGGCGGGCAATAACCGGCCGCGCGCGGACATTCAGGCGCATATCGCCCAGGCAAAGCCGCTGTTGGCCGAATGCGGCGGCATGATGTATCTGACGGAAGCGCTGCTGGACGTTGAAGGACGGCGGCACGAGATGCTGGGCGTGATGCCGGGCGTGGCCGTCATGCAGGGGAAACTTTCCGCGATCGGCTCGCAGCAGGCTGAGCTTGATGGACAGATCGTTCGCGGTCATACCTTTCATTACTCGACCTTGCAAACGCCGTTATCCGCTATCGCCCAGGCACAAACGGTTAACGGGCATGGCGGCGAAGCGGTTTATCGGCTAGGTTTGGCGACAGCGTCTTATCTGCACTTTTATTTCCCTTCCAATCCGGAAGCAATCGCCGGGCTGTTCCTGGCTTGAATTCGCGCAAAACATTTCGGACGGGCAACCGCTCCGTCCGGCTGCCGTTAGAGCGTTTATTCATTAGTCGGAAACATTACCTTCAGACATGCGTCGCCATGAAAATAAGTCATTCACTGATCGACAGGGCGTCAGAGGTATTCATAAATCTGGTAGGGTACGCATCGCGTACGAGACTGTGAAAGAATTAGTGAAAAACGTCATAAAAAGCCTTATTCACCACGAAGATCACGAAGGACACGAAGAAAAAATTAACTTAATCAAAAACTTAAAACTTCGTGTGCTTCGTGTCCTTCGTGGTTAAATCCTTTAAATTGAATACTTTCACAGTCTCGTACCCTACTGTATTTTTCAGGTAGCCTTGGGGCATCCCGTTCATGGTTTTCATGCCCGGCACGGTCACGCCGGAATTTGATCACGACATGAATCCAGGCCGGCAGGTGTCGGCCAATCATTCCCCCAGGAAATCCCCGCGCTGATGCTGCCACATGGCGTAATACTTGCCCTTCCGGTCAAGCAGTTGCTGGTGCGTGCCTTGCTCGATGATGCGGCCTTTATCCAGCACGATGATGCGGTCCATGTTCAATATCGTGGACAGCCGGTGCGCGATCACGATGGCGGTCTTGTCCTTGATCAGCTCAAAAATAGCCACCTGGATCTGTTTTTCGGTCAGTGAATCGAGCGCGCTGGTGGCTTCGTCCAGCACGACGATGGGGGCATTTTCCAGAAAGGCGCGGGCCACGGCGATGCGCTGTCTTTCGCCGCCGGACAGTTTGACGCCGCGCTCGCCGACCAGCGTGTCGAACTGTTCCGGGAGCTTTTCAATGAATTCCTGGCAGCGCGACTTGCGCGCGGCATCGATCAGCCGTGCTTCCGGGATATCGGCGCCCAGCGTGATATTGTCCCGCACCGAGCGGTGGAACAGCTCCGGCTGTTGCGGGACCATCGAGATCTGCCGGCGCAAAGCCGCCAGGGTGAAGGTCTTGGCCGGCATGTCGTCGAAAAACAGACTGCCCTGCTGCGGGTCGAGAAAGCGAAACAGCAGTTTGGTCAATGAGGATTTGCCGGAACCGGACGGGCCGACCAGCGCGACTTTTTCGCCGGCCTTGATGGACAGCGAAAAGTGCTCGAACAGCTTGGACTGTTCGGCATTCGACGGATTATAGCTGAAGTCGATGTTGTCGAAGCGGATGGCGCCTTTAGTGATCTTCAGCGGGCGGGCATCGTCGGCATCGGTTTCAAAGTCCCGCAGCCTGAACACCTCGGTCATTTCGGTGGCATCGGCCAGGGCCGTGAAAAAATTGCGGAAATTGCGCCCGAACTCCCACAAACGCTGGATCAGCATGAGCATGATCGATTGAAACAGCACGAATTCGCCGACCTGAAAGTCGCCGGTCTGCCATTTCCCGATCATCAGGTAAACCAGCAGCAGCTCGATGGCGAAAGTCATCAGGCCTTGCACGGCAAAGGAGATGAACATCAGTAGCCAGGCGATTTTCTTTTTGCGGTAGACAACATCCGAGGCCCGGTTGACCTGGTCCTGTTCCTGGGCTTCCAGGGCGAAGCTTTTGACGATGAAGATATTGCCGATGGCGTCGGAATAGGTGCCGCCGACTTTGGAGTCGGCCTGGGCCACGGCCTTGTCGAAGCGCAGTTTCCAGATCGAATAGGCGATGTTCCAGGTGATGAACAGCACCACCCAGATCAGGAAATAAAACGCGAATCGGGGTTGCTGCCGGAAGAAGATCGCGAACGAGATCACGACCGCGACGATATTCATGAAGAACTGGAACAGGAACCAGTCCATGATGATTTCAAAAGACCGCGAGAAGCGGTTGGCCTGCTTGATCAGGCTGCCTGAAAAGCTGTTCTCGAAAAAAGCGTATTTCTGTTTTTTCAGCACCTCGAAGCAGCGTTTTTCCAGCAGATTGACGCCGCCGCCGTCGAGCGGCACAATCGCGACTTCCAGCAGGCGCCATGACAGCCAGACGCCGGCGTAAATCACCATAATCGTCTTCAGGTTGTCCAGCAGCAGGGCCAGGGTTGCATCGGAGTAAGGCGCCGCCAGCCCGTTGGCGATATTTTTATAATAAAGGGGCGCCGATAAATCCAGCACGACCGCGCAGGTCAAGGCGAACAGGGCCAACAGGAAAAACCATTTTTTCTGCCAGACGACCCGGGCGTATTCTTTGAAGATAATGTCCATTATTATGTGCGGTTTAAGTGTTTTTTCAGGTGGCTAATTTAACATGTCATCACCCTGAGCCGGCGTTGTTTTAGCTAAGTAATGGGCATGGAATAAATCAGGGAATTGTAGGTGCGAATGAATTCGCACCTACATCGGAAATTCCATCCGCGCACTTGAGGAAGTTATTTTATGCGCGTTCCTAACCCGGATATTTTATAACTGATGTTACGCGGCCAGTTGAAGTTAGATCGATTTAATAAAGTGTCGCTAGCGCGACGGTTTTATTTAATCGGGTTCCTCGTTCCCACGCTCCCGCGCACCCTGAAGGGCATAAATGGGAACGCATACCGGGCCATACGGCGTGCCGCTCCCAAAGCCCGGTATGGGTTCCCACGGAGGAGAGGCTGTGAAAGAATTAGTGAAAAACGTCATAAAAAGCCTTATTCACCACGAAGATCACGAAGGACACGAAGAAAAAATTAAGTTAATCAATAGCTTAAAACTTCGTGCTCTTCGTGTCCTTCGTGGTTAAATCCTTTAAATTGAATACTTTCACACTCTCAGGACCGTGGGAACCAGAAAAAGCAGGGTACGTATCGCGCCCTTTTTCGAGGCGGCAGAGCGACGAAGCCATGGTGGGGCATACAGGGAATGGCCGGCTTGATCGATATTCATATCTTGACCGCACGGCGCAAAACCGGCTATAAGTAGCCGGACTTAACATATTGAAATACAGACATAAAGGCTTTGATCCTGAAGCCTACTAATAATAACCAGTCATGCAAACACCGTTATGAAAGTAGCTGAAAAATATCTTGCAAATACTCGCATCGGTAAGACAGATAAAGGTGTGAGAAATGGGTGTAGATAACTTTCGCGGCGCGGGCTCGGGCAGTACCGGGGGCATCATCAATCGTATCCAGACGCTGTTCGTCGGCCTGTTGAGAATATGGACGATCCCGATTGTCCTGCTGTTGAGTCTTGCATCCGGATTTACCACGTATTACGGCATGTCCCATTTCATCACGCCGTGGATCGCCCTGATCATTACCGTGGCGATTCAGTCCATCATCGTTATCTGTTCGCTCGAGATCGCCGGCATCCACTGGAAAGCCAACCGGACGCGCTATTTGAGCGTGTTGATCTCCCTGATCATTGCCATTAGCGCCTCAATTTCATTTTCCTATTTTCAGTTTTACGAAATTTCGGAACAGGAAAACCTGCATATCGATCGGCTGAATCAGGTCAGGCAGGACGTTAACGATTACCTGAACCAGATCCTGGCCGTGAAAACCGAGATTCTCGAACAGCAGCGCGCGCAGCTCGATCAGGCCTCGAAGGAAGTCTCGCAAGCCTATTTCGGCACCCATCCTGAAATTGCCCCCGAATACAGAAACCAGGTCGGCGAAGGGCCGTTCTGGAAACGCTATAACGAACTTTACCAGGCCAAGGCGCAACAATTCGCCCAGCTCGAACAGGGGTTCAAGCAGTTGGACGACGATATGCGCAAGTTGCAGGCAGGCCTCAGGCAGGTGAGTCTCGGGCAGGATGAAGGCGGCGCCTATCAGACCGTGCTGACCAGCCTCAACGATGTGCAGATCAGATTCAATCAATTGGCGACCGGCTTGGGCCGCGCCGCGCCGGAGGCCCCCGTGTTGATGTCTTACGCGCAGTTTGCCCAGGACGTACAGCCCTCTTTCCTGATGTGGAAGGGCTTTTCCGCGTTCGCGTTTATCTGCGCGGCCATGGTGGATTTTTTCACCGTGCTGCTTTCGTACCGGCTGGAGTTTACGGCGCCCGGGCCGTTGACCGAACAGGAGCAGGAACTGGTTTTCGAATGCCTCAGGCAATTCACCGAGTTTCGCATCAATGAAAATGACGAGCTTGAGATGGTGATCGAGAAAACCGAAATAGAACGGGCGAGGCGTTATTCCGACTGGTCGAGAATGTTCGCGGTCGGTTTTTTGCTAAGCCGCGGCTTCTTGCGCAAGATCGACGCCCGGACCGTCGAATTCGCCCCTAATCTCTATCCGCTGATCGCTGAGCGCATGGGCGATAAAATCCGCGCCATCAAGGCCGATTCCGCCGCTAAAGTCACGCCATTGCAGAAGGCCGGAAATGAATAACGACAACACTGACCTGGAACGATGGCTGGGCGGATTCGATTTCGACCGGGAAACCGACGGCCCGGAGACTTGGGACCCCGGTTTCGATGCCGAACGGCGCCTGGTCCATGCCCGGCTCGGTTTTTACAACAAGCTGTTCAGCCGGCCCGAGAAATTCGTCAAGCGCTTTTATCATACCGTCTACCCGCTCGCGATAGCCGACTGGAGCCTGACGTCCGATAACAAGCTCTATGACGGCTTTTGCACGATCGCGACGCGCCTGGATATTCGCTTCCAGGCGTCGATCAAGTATGCGGCCGACAACTGGGAATTTCTGCCGGATATCAATCAGCATATCAAGGCTTCCTATGCAGGGCTGGTCAGGGATGCCATCGACAGGGAGCTGCTGAATCTGGACGACGGCGCCTGGATACAGTCAGGCCTGAAGGAGACGGAACAAAGAATCGCCCAGGCCGTCAACGAGTTGCTGATGCTACGCAACATCCAATGCCGGACTTTCTGCATCATGAAACCCTCTTTCGAAGAGTTTTCCGAGGACTCGGCGTTGGACGGCCGGTTCGCGCAGGAGTCCGTGTATCTGAGCGTGATTAAAAAGAATTTCGAATTCCGTGAAAAACAGGCTCAGGAGAAACGGCGCCAGGAACAGGAGCTGGAAAATCAGAAGCTGTTACAGAAGCAGCTGCAATTGCAGCAACTGAACAAGGAAGACGAACTGCAAAGACTGAAAGCCATTCAGGACGCGGAGAACCAGCAGCTGCGCCTGAAGGACGAGGAAAAGCTGCTGATCGGGCAATTCGCCATGGAAAAGCGCCTGCATGCCGAAAAAATCCGGCATGAAAATGCCTTGAAAGAGATGGCATGGCGGGCTGAAATCGAGGAACAGGAGAAGCGTCAGGCCCTGCAGCGCGAAGTCGAAGAGCAAAATCAGCTTAATCAGCTGGCGCATGGGGCGCGGTTAAAGGAAACGGCGCTGGAGGCCGAGATCAAGGAATTCGAGAAGCAGCAGGCGCGCTGGAACGAGGCCAAGGAAAGAATGCATGTTGAAAGCCTGAAGCAGCAGCAGCGCCTGCAACAGATGGATCTGGAGGTCGAACTCAAGGCCCAGGAGCGTCAGCAGCAGGAAAGAAGCAGAGTGGAGCAGAAACTGCAGGCGGAAAAGCTTGAATACGAAGCGCGTCTGAAAGACATGCAACTGGAAGCCGAAATCAAGGAAAAGCAAAGACGCTTTGATGCGACGGAAAAATCGGACGAGTATCTGCGCCGCGAAATCGAACTGCTGATACTGGAAAAACAGCGCGCCGAACTGACCCGGGCTATCAGCAAGCCGGCCACCAACCTGTTGGAACCCCCGGAATAACGGTTTCCGGACCTGAATATTGCGCAGGCCATTGTCGAATTCCTCAAATTGCTCAGCAGGGCGCATAGCCTGTCCGGCTCAGGGTTCCCATGCTTTGTGGGGCATGGCTTTCGGATACTCCAGGGTTCCGTTTCGGACCGGCAGCCAATTTTATTTCCATCATTAACTTGCGCTTCCGTGGACATAAAAAAGTCACAATAATGCCGGTTTTGTCATTTTAGACGTTAAAACAGGCAGTCTTATCAGTTCAAAAGTTGCTTATCCTTGTTTTTTCAGGTAAAGGAACCAGGTCAAGCCACTCGCATTTTGAAAAGCATGGGGAAAAACATGAAATCAACGCGGAATATTTTTCTTCCTCTCATACTGTTGTCGCTTGGTTTTTTCCAGGCAGCTGAGGCGGTTGCCGGCGGCCGTCCGATTGAGAACATGGCTCTTCAGTCTTCCACAGGGCCTGTCATGGAAAGGGCTTCTGAGCCGAACCGGCGCATCACTGCGCCTGCGATGGCCGGGCCCGTTTTCGCGGCGGCGCGCGCCAGGCAACCGATTACCGATATGCGCGAGGCTGAAGATAGCGTAAAGCCGGCCGTTCTCCGTACCGCTACGGGTAAGGAGGGCGGCGCCGACAGGGCGAACCTCAAAAAGGCGGCCGTCGAGGAGGGGCAACCGCCGATGGCCATCGATGATGCCTATAACACCTTGCAGGGCACCTCGCTTATCATTACCGCCCCCGGCGTGTTGGGAAACGACCTGTATCACGAGGGCGTCTCGGTGTCGGCGGTTTTGGTCACCGAGGCCGGCAACGGTGCGCTGACCTTTAATCCGGACGGTTCGTTCACCTATCAGCCCGACAGTGGCTTCATCGGCGAGGATCGTTTTACTTACACGACGAAAGACAGTCGCGGCAATTCATCCGAGAGCCCTGCAACCGTGATCCTTACCATCAGTGAAGCGAATGTCGACCCGGTCGCGGAGGACGATATGGCCGAGACGGATGAGGATACGGCCGTGGAGATTGGCGTGCTGGCCAATGATCGCGATCCGGACGACGACGCCTTGACCGTGACCACGGTCACCCCGCCGGTGAATGGTGAAGCAACCATTAACTCGGATAATACGGTCGAATATGTGCCCGATGCCAATTTCAACGGTACGGACAATTTTACCTATACCATCTCTGACGGCGACGGCGGCGTGGCCACCGCCACGGTAACGGTTACCGTGAATGCCGTCAATGATGCGCCGGCGGCGGTCGATGATGCGGCGGCGACGACTATCGGCAAAGCGGTCACTATCCCCGTGCTTGCCAACGATAGCGATGCGGACGGCGACACCTTGACCATCACCGCCGTCACCAATCCGCGCCATGGCTCGGCCACCATCGCCAAAGGCGGCGTCACCTATAAGCCCGACGCCGGATTCAAAGGCGTCGATAGATTCGGCTATACCGTCACCGACGGCAACGGCGACACGGCCACCGCCTCGGTAACAGTAAAAGTGAAGGTGAAGTCCGGTGCCGGCGCCGCGCGCCATTGAAGATCTGTTGATGGCTTGACAGGCGCCTGCGCCAGCGGAAAATGAGCGGCATTATCCGATACCCGACGCGGGTGGGCCCTGTCGGCGATTCCTTCAGACCTTCCGCCAGCGGGGCCGCCTGGAAGCGGCGTTTTTTTTTGTCCGCTTCCGTTCGGGAAGTGTTTGCCGGTGCCGATAACGAGAAGGGACTGGTTTTTTCCTTGAACATCCTTGTTCGATACTGGACTTATTTCCGTATGAACGTCACTTGATCCTGTCATCAGCGGTCATAAGCCGCGCCGCTAGCTTATGGTCGGAGAATTTTTCCAGGGCATGGCCGACTTGCAGGCATTTTCCGCCCTGCGCTTTGTAGTCCCGGCTGAAGTCGTCGATGAATTCCATGACCGTATGGTCGATCAGGTAGCCGTTTGAAAAATCAAACACCAGGGTTTTGCCGGGTTCAAGATCAGCCAGCGCCTTTTTCATCGGCAGAAAGTTTGAAAACAGCGCGGACCCCAATAATTTAACGACGATGGTCTGGCTATCGGGCCGGTGGATTTCGAAATAAATGCGGAACATATTGTCCAGCCAAACGCCGCGCGTGATCTGAATCGCTAATTTTGCGGTCATGCCCAGCGCCACGCCGACCAGCAAATCCGTGGCCAGCACGCCGATAATCGTAATGACAAACAGGAACAGTTGTTCCGCGCCGATAGACAGGACATGCTGAAAGGTCTTGGGCGATGCCAGGCGATAGCCGGTATAGACCAGCAGCGCCGCCAGCGTCGCCAGCGGGATGCTATGGATAAGATGCGGGAACAGCAGGAAAAAGCCCAAAAAGATCAAGCCATGGAAGAAATTGGCCCAGCCGGTTCGGGCGCCGCTTTCGATATTGGCCGAGCTGCGCACGATCTCGGCGATCATGGGTATGCCACCCAGCAGGCCGACGACCACATTGCCCATGCCCACGGCGGCCAGATCACGATCGATATCGGAAGTACGGTTATATGGATCGAGCTTGTCCACGGCGGTGGTAACTAGCAACGTCTCAAGGCTGCCGACCAGGCAGATACTGATTACGGCTTCCCAGAATTCAACGGTCATCGCCTTGGAAAAGTCCGGGAAATAGAAGATGGACATAAACTGGTCGGGAATGTCGACTAAAAACTGCGGCTGAATCAGATGTTCGTGGCTAGCCAGATAGGTTGGGTCCGGGTAGAAGTGGATATGCTCATGCTGCAGGCCGAAAAACTGCCCCAAGCCCATGCCGGTTATCAACACCACCAGCGGTGCCGGTATTTTCCGTACGGTCGGATGCTTGAGCAGCGGCCAGATAATCAGAATCGCCAGGCCGCTCAGGCCGATGAAGGCAATTTCGGGGGTAGGGTACAGCACACTGTGCGGAATCTGGGCAATGGTTGAAAAAATACTCCCGAAGTCCAGGTTGACGCCCAGCATGACATGGGCTTGCTTGGCGATGATGATCAGGCCGATCGCGGCCAGCATGCCGTGTATGACGGACGCGGGGAAAAACGAACTCAATTGCCCGGCCCGATAGACGCCCAGTATTACCTGCAGGACGCTGGCAATGACAATTGCCGCCAGCGTATAGCGATAGCCGGCCATCATATCGCCTTCTCCCAGTGCCTGCACGGCGCTGTAGAGCACCACGATCAAACCGGCGGCAGGGCCGTTGATGGTCAGGTGCGAGCCATTGATTCGCGATACCAACAGGCCGCCGACCATGGCCGAAATGATGCCGGCGGCCGGCGGAAAGCCCGAGGCCAGTGAAATACCCAGACACAGCGGCAGGGCCAGTAAAAAAACCAGGAAACCGGCGGACAGATCGCGGCGCCAGTTTTCCGTTAAGCCCGCTAAACCGGTTTTAGGCAGGCGTGGTTGCATAGGTTTATTCATAAATTTATTCTTAATTTTTTTAAAAAATCGGATTCCCGGAAACTTAGGGCGCCATCAGTTTAAGCGGATCTACCCAGAAAGACGAGCCTTGGGCGGCCTTTTAAGCCGATGCGCCCCTTCATCTGGCTGGGTTGCCGAATTATAGCTTATTACCGGTTTTGCCGAATGAACGCGCAGGGCCGCAATTGACTGTTTGACGGTTTTTTAGGATTTGAACTTTGGATTATTCGAGATTGCCCTATAATAAAGCCAATCTAACGGTCAAATAACGAGGCATTTATGGCAAACGTGGATTTTTTACATGAGGTTATTAACGATGAAGGCTATGTGGCCGCGAATTCGCTGGCCAAGGTGCTTCATATTACGCAGCATGACCTTGCCGAGGTGACGGGCCTGTCGCGCGACTCCGTGTCCAAGAGCGCCCGGGTCAAGAGCAAAACGACACAAACCCGATTGCGGGATACCGTCGAAATCATCAACCGCGTCGCGGAATGGTCCGGTGGCGCAGGCCGGGCCTTTGCCTGGTTCCGTTCTCAGCCGCTGCCCTCGTTCGGGGATAAAACGGCCGAGGATCTGGTAAAGGAAGGGCGCGCCGCCGCCGTTAAAGCCTATCTTTCCCGTATCGCCGACGGCGGCTACGCTTGAAACTCCCCACCCGTCAATTCACCGGCATCGTCTACCGGGCCCATCATCCCATGTGGGCTTATACGCCGCTTTCAGGGGAGGGCGCCAAAAAGCACGGCGGACGCTTCAACCGGCCCGGCAACAGCGCGCTCTACACTTCACTGGATCCGACCACGGCCTGGATGGAAGCGCAACAGGGCTTCCCCTTCAAACCCCAGCCCATGACACTGGTGGCGTATCAGGTCGACTGTGCCAGTATCGCCGATCTGAACGACCACGAGATACAGCGGTTCATCGATTGCCAGCTCGGTTGCGCCTGGGAAGACATGGCCTTTCGAAACCTGGAGCCGCCGACCTGGCTGCTGGCCGATCGCTTACAGGCCTGCGGCATCGCCGGCATCCGGGTACGCAGCTTCGCCCCCGGCTGTTCGGCGGGCAACCATAACCTGGTGCTGTGGCAATGGTCGGAGGAAAAACCTCATTCGGTGCAGGTCATCGACGATCTGGGCCGGCTTCCGAAGACGCCTGACTCGTGGACCGGCGGACAGGCGGGCCGGGATTAATCCAACGCATCAGATTGGGTTTTATTTCTTAGCCGTAAGATTTATAGGACTTACGCAGTTTGCCTGTTCATCCGCCGAAACAAGCGGGTTCAAAACCTGTAAGGGCGACTTCAGTCGCCTTTTATCTGAATGGGCGACTGCCAACAGTAGGCGCTTTAGGCGAAGTCGCCCATTCAGGCTTGCGTAAGTCCTGATTTATTTACAGTCCGCCAGTAAAACTCGCTTTCCGCAACGATATCTCTGCCAGCCAATTGCCCAACGGGTTCAAACATCCGGAAAAGCCGTTATGTCCGACAAAAAACCTTGCCTGGTCGAGCGCAAGCAGATTTGGGTGAAAGTCGCTTAACCTGATGTCCCAAAAACGACGCATCAATAGCCAGGTGATGCATGATTGACAGGACAATAGCACGTTAAGATCGCATTAAGATTTAGGTGGTATCAACCATTAGTCGGGTTGCAAAGCCATCCAAACGCTCATTTAAAATCCAAGGCAAAAAGGCGGGGGCATGAATAAGTTAACTCAACATATTGTGCCGTACAGGTTCTGGCCCAGCACATTAATACGGCGCTGGATAGAGCGCCGAAGCGGGGGCGAGGTTATAAGCGGTCCATTTTTGGGCATGAAATATGTGAAGACCAGTGTTTGTAGCGAGTATGAGCCGAAATTGCTTGGTACTTATGAGCTGGAACTGAATACGGTATTCAAGCAACTCATCTCTCACGAATTTCAAACAATTGTAGATGTTGGCGCAGCTGAAGGATATTACGCGGTAGGGCTGGCCAGGCAATATACCGATTGCCATGTTATTGCATTTGAAGCTAATGAGCATGGTAGGGAGCTACTGGAACAAATGGCGTTGCTGAATGGCGTGCGGGATCGAATGCGGATCCGGGGATTTTGTGACGCCAAATCCTTAGCAGGCGCTTTGCTGGACTCAGGGCGCACGCTTGTCATTATGGACGTAGAGGGAGGAGAAAAACTTCTCCTGGATCCTGTGATGGTGCCTGAATTGCTTGATGCACATATTATTGTTGAGATACACGATTTTGTTGATTCGGAGTTAGGCAAATTAATATTGCACCGGTTTAAAGACTCACATCATATTCAGGATATTTCTATTAAGGAGCGATCTCTAAATGATTATCCGTTTGAAATTCCTGCATTAGCAGAAATGCTATTTCGGAATGCATTGTTAAATGCTATTTCTGAAATGCGCCATCATAATAGCCGCTGGTTCTATATGATGCCAAGGGACAGCCGCGGGTAAAACACGGGCGTTCTTGTTTTTATGCAATTGAAAATCCCGCGCGGCACTGCGTGGTCACATCCGTCGTTACATGATTCGCATCATGGACAGGCCGGCAAAATAACCGAAAATCCTGAGTTAGCTGGACGGGCCTGATTTAACGGGGGCTGACGGCAGGCTTTACGGCACGGAGCGCTTTAACTTACGCAGGTTGAATCCGGAGGTTGTCCGCATGCCGAAAAACTATCGCTCGGTGCCAAAAGGACTCGCTTGGGTCTGGCTGTTGTTCCTGTGCGGCGCGCTTGCCGTTGCCGAAGAGAGTTACCTGAAGCCGCGCCAGGCCATGATTAATGAAATCAGGGCCGGTGTCGAGATGAGCCAGCAGTTTCTCGAGAAAGGCGAGCTCGATGAACGCGTGCTGGAGGTTATGCTCAAAGTGCCCAGGCACCGGTTCGTGCCGGAGGATCAGCGCCCTTATGCCTATGACAACAGGCCGCTGCCGATCGGTTACGGGCAAACCATCTCCCAGCCTTATATCGTCGCCGTCATGACCGATCTGCTGAACCTTGAGAAAGGCGACCGGGTGCTTGAAATCGGTACCGGTTCAGGCTATCAGGCCGCCATTCTGGCGGAACTGACCGATGCGGTGTTTACCATAGAGATTATCGAGGAGTTGGGCCGGCAGGCCGGGGAACGCTTTGAACAGCTGAAGTACGACAACGTGCGGACCCTGGTCGGGGACGGCTATTATGGCTGGCCATCCGAGTCGCCTTTCGATGCGATTGTTGTAACCGCCGCCGCCAGCCATATTCCGCCGCCGCTGATCAAGCAGCTGAAGCCCGGAGGACGCATGATCATACCGGTCGGCAGCCGGTTCATGGTGCAGCATCTGGTGCTGGTCACCAAGGACGGGGACGGCAAGGTCACCACCCGGCAGGTTCTGCCGGTTGCCTTTGTACCGTTAACGGGTGAACACTAAATGACCGAAGCCAGGCCGACCGGTTCGTATCTACTGGCGATAGCCATTATCTCGGCGTCCGCGCTGGCGTACGAGGTACTGCTGATGCGCCTGTTCTCGATCATCCAGTGGCACCATTTCGCCTATATGATCATCAGCCTGGCGCTGCTCGGCTATGGCGTCAGCGGCGTCTTTCTGGCGCTGAACCGCGACGCGCTGCAGCGCCGGTTTCCGGCCGCGATCACGGCCAATATGCTGCTGTTCAGTTTGTCGGTGCCGGCCTGTTACGCCCTGGCCCAGATCATTCCCTTCAATCCCGAAGAGATTCTGTGGGCGCCGGTGCAGTTGTTCTATCTGCTGTTGTTGTACCTGCTGCTGGCATTGCCGTTCTTTTGTGCCGCCAATGTCATCGGCCTGTCTTTTTATCATTACCAGACCCGCGTGTCGTTTATTTACGCCGCGGATTTGACCGGCGCCGGCGCCGGCAGCGTCGGCATCATCCTGCTGCTGTTCCTGCTGTTTCCGGAAAAAATTCTGACCGTCTTGACCGGTCTGGGTATCGCGGCGGCCATCATCGTGTCGCATTACAGTTTTCGGGCGCGGCCGGAGGATACAAAGTTCCGGTTCAGTGCCGGCATTATTGTGGTTCTGGCGGCGACGGTCGCGATGACCGGCTGGCTCCGGCTCAATGTTTCGCCTTACAAAGGCGAGAAACAGATGCTGAGAATACCGGGCGCCAGGATCATCGACCGCTATTCCAGTCCGCTGGGCTTGATCAGCGTGGTCAAGAGCGCCATCACGCCGCTGCGCCATGCGCCGGGGCTGAGTCTTAATGCCACGACCGAGCCGCCCGAGCAGCTGGCCGTCTTTACCGATGCCGATGGCATGACCGCAATCAATCGTTACGACGGCAACCTGGAAACCTTGAGCTATCTGGACCAGACCACCTCGGCGCTGCCGTACCATCTGCGCTCGCTGCAAAACGTCCTGATCCTGGGGGCGGGTACCGGCAGCGACATTCTTCAGGCGCACTACCATGCCATACCCCGGATCGATGCGGTTGAGCTGAACCCGCAGATGATCGATCTGGTCGAGAATAAATATGCCGATTTCGCGGGCCATATTTATCAGCATCCGCAGGTCAGCCTGCACATAGGCGAGGCGCGCGGATTTGTCGCCACCAGCGATGAACGCTATGACCTGATCAACATTTCCCTGCTGGATGCGTTCGGGGCCTCGGCGGCCGGGCTTTATGCGCTGTCCGAGAGTTATCTGTATACCGAGCAGGCGATACAGGCCGATTTGCGGCATCTGTCGCCGGGCGGCTATCTGAGCATCACCCGTTGGGTCAAGATGCCGCCCCGCGACACGCTGAAAATGCTGGCAACGGTCGTGAATGCGTGCAAGGCGTTGAAGATAAAAGATCCTCAGCAGCGTATCGTGCTGATCCGCAGTTGGCAAACCAGCACGCTGCTGGTAAAAAACGGGCCTTTTACGGACCAGGAGATCGACAGCCTCAAGCGATTCAGCCGTGAACGCAGTTTCGACCTGGCTTATTATCCCGGCATCACGGCCGACGAGGTCAACCGGTTTAACATTCTGCCGCAGCCGTATTTCCATCAGGCGGCGAAGGCGCTGTTGGGCGCTGACGGCGAGACTTTTATCAAGGCCTACAAATTCAATATCGAGCCGGCGACGGACGACCGGCCTTATTTCTTTCATTTTTTCAAATGGAAAACCCTGCCCGAGATTGTGCCTTTATTGGGGCAGGGCGGCATGTCGTTGCTGGAAAGCGGCTATCTGTTGCTGATAGCCGCCCTGTTGCAGGCCTTGCTCGCCAGCCTGGTGTTGATCGCGCTGCCGCTGGTGCTGGGCAAGGACAGGCTGGGCATCAAATCCGGTGCCCAGGGCTATCGGCAGGTGCTGATTTATTTTGTCTGCCTGGGGCTGGCCTTCTTTTTTGTTGAGATCGCCTTCATTCAGAAATTCATCCTGATTCTGCATCATCCGATTTATGCCGTCACGGCGGTGTTATGCACGTTTCTGATCAGCGCCGGCGCGGGCAGTCTGTTTTCGAAAAGATTATGCGGCAACCGGGCAAAGGCGATGATCCGTTGGCCGGTTGCCGGCATCGTTTTATTCAGCGCGATTTATATCCTGGGCTTTGAATCCCTGACCGGCGCTTTGCTGGAACTGGGCGGCGGCAGCCGACTGCTGTTCTCGGTACTGCTGATTGCGCCGCTGGGCTTTTTTATGGGCATGCCGTTTCCGATGGCCATGGACAGCCTCGGCCGGACGGCGCCGACGCTGATCCCGTGGGCCTGGGGCATCAATGGCTGCGCCTCGGTCATCAGCGCGATACTGGCGACGTTGATCGCGATGCAATTCGGTTTTACCGTCCTGGTGTTTCTGGCCCTGCTGCTGTATGTGATTGCGGCGTTTAATTTTCCTTAGGCTTCGGTCGGCAATAATGTCCCACATTAAACATAGGATGCGCCGACGACAGGAGGCGCATCATCCGCGGGTGATGCGTTTCATTGCGCCGCCTGGAGCACATCAAAACGGCAAAACATCATTGAATTGATGGGGAAAAGCGAGTGGCCGCAGCGGGCTTGTCTGGCTCATTTTATAGATGTGTTGACATGATTTGTTATTTGTGGCATACCGCTAATCGTGCGTTACCATGCACAAAATGAATCCCGTCGTTAGATGTCACCGTCCTGTACAAGGAAGCATATATTACTGTCTGTTTACTGAGGAGGCATGTATGTTTTGCAACAATATCGGCAAACACACCGTTAAAAGTGTAAAAGATTCCGGAAAAATTATTGTTATGTCGGATAACTCGAAATGGGAAGTTTACTCGCTGGATAAATTCACATCGAAAGCTTGGGGCTTCGCCGACAGGGTTACCGTCAAGTCTGATATCGGCTCCAAGTTCAGAATTGAGCGCAAGACCCGAAACGGTAAAATCGAGAAGGTCAGGGCAACCTTTGTAAATTAACCATCCCGTTAAAATTCAAACGAAGAAAAGGCCGCGGCAAGCGGCCTTTTTATTGTTATTTCGCTGACGTTACGCACAGACAGAGGGGGCATGCCGTCCGCCGTGCCGGGGCATTGTTCAGCCCGGCCTTTCAAAGCCGCCGGTTCAGGATTCGGCATGGAATAATGGCCTGGTTTTAATGCGGATAACGATAGTGGGAGCGATGCCTACATCGCGATTTAAAATCGCCCGGCAAGTCGCGATGTAGGCATCGCTCCCACGAACCTGAAGAGATGGCGGAGGTTGTTTTTAGCCGCATCCTCAGGTGTCTGAGTCAATCCCGCTTGCGACACCCTTTATCAGGCAAATCCGGAATCAACGCCGCATCCCCGCCGGCGAACTGTAGCTGTCCAGCACGGCCAGGTAATTGGTACGTTCGAACGATTTGGGATCGGGACAAAACTGCTGGCTTAAACGGCCTTTCATGTCCTTGACCGAGGCGTATTCATGCTGCTCCATCCAGGCCGTCAGGCCGGCTTTGATGCGCGTCAGCTGTTCCGGCCCGTGCAGCAGCAGGGTGGCGCATAAGTGCGTGACATCGGCGCCGGACAACAGCAGCTTGATGACGTCGTCGGCCGTGTGCACACCGCCGGTCGCGGCCATCGACAGTTTGACCCGGCCGTAGAGAATGGCGATCCAGCGCATGGCCAGCAGCGCGTCGGCGGAGGTGGATAAGTGCAGTTGCGGGATGATTTGCAGGTTGTCGATATCAATATCGGGCTGGTAAAAACGATTGAACAGCGCCACGGCATCGGCGCCTTCGTTTTCCAGTTCCCTGATAAAATGCGGCAGTGCGCTGAAATAGGGAGACAGCTTCATCGCGATAGGAATATTGACCTGCCGGCGCAATGCCCGCAACAGTTCCAGATAGCGGTTTTCCACATCCATGTTGGATTCATAGAGATCCGTGTCCAGGTAATAGACATTCAGCTCCAGCGCATCGGCACCGGCATCTTCGAGCAATTTGCCGTTTTCCACCCAACCGTCCAGGGAAATGCCGTTGAGACTGGCGATGACCGGGATATTCAGCGTATCTTTCAGGGCTCCGAGATGCTCCAGGTACTGATCCAGCCCCTGTTGAAAATGACTGTCGAAAGGCAGGAAACTGTCGGCTTCGGGATGTCCTATGGTCTGGTGAATCAGAAAGCGCTCCGTCATCTTTTCCTCGTAGCGCAGTTCTTCCTCAAACAGCGAGTACATGACCACGGCCGACGCGCCGGCGTCTTCCAGGCGGCGCGCCGAATCGAGGCCGCGCGTCAGGGGCGAGGCGGAAGGCACCAGCGGGTTGGCCAGTTTAAGCCCCATGTAGTTTGTGCTCAGGTCTATGCTGCTCATGATCGGTCAGACTCCTGTTGGGTGTTGGCTGGCTGCGCGAACGATTGCTCGGCCTGCAGGCGATAATGCCGGTAACGGTTGTTGACATCGCGTTGCGACTGCTGCATGAGGCGTTCCGAATGCTCGGCGTGCGTGCGGCCGAGGACGCTGAAACGCGCTTCGGTCATGGCGAAGTCGCGATAGGGGATGGACGGTTTCTGGCTGTCGAGAAGCAGCGGATTCTGTCCCTGCGCCGCCCGCCTCGGATCGAAACGCAATAATGGCCAGTGGCCGCTGCGCACCGCCAGGTCCTGCTGCCGCAGGTTGTTCGACATGTCGACGCCGTGCGCGATACAGGGACTGTAGGCGATAATCAGCGAAGTGCCCGGATAGGATTCGGCTTCCAGAAACGCGTGCAGGGTCTGAATGTCCTTGGCGCCAAAGGCGACCTGGGCCACGTAAACCTGCTCGTAATCCATCGCCAGACGCGCCAGGTCTTTCTTGGGCGTGGCCTTGCCGGCGGCCGAGAACTTGGCGACGGCGCCCCGGGGCGTGGCCTTGGAGGTCTGTCCGCCGGTGTTCGAATACACCTCGGTATCGAGCAGCAGGATGTTCACATCGCGGCCGGCGGCAAACACATGGTCCAGGCCGCCGAAGCCGATGTCATAGCCCCAGCCGTCGCCGCCGATAATCCAGACGCTGCGCTTGACCAGGTTTTCCGATACCTTCAGCAGACGCTCCGCCGCATCGTTGGCGAGCGCCGGCAGCCGCCGGTTCAGCTCGCTGACGCGCTGGCGCTGCTCATAGATGCCGGCCTCGTCGCTTTGATCGGCCCCGAGAATCGCGTCGGCCAGTTCCGCCCCAACCGGATCGCGCAAGCCCTGCAGCAGCTCGCGCGCGTACTGGGTCTGCTGATCGATGGCAACGCGCATGCCCAGACCGAATTCGGCATTGTCCTCGAACAGCGAATTGGACCAGGCGGGGCCGCGCCCTTCGGCGTTTTTAGCCCACGGCGTCGCCGGCAGGTTGCCGCCATAGATGGACGAACAGCCGGTCGCGTTGGCGACCACCATGCGGTCGCCGAACAGCTGGCTGGCAAGCCGCAGATACGGGGTCTCGCCGCAGCCCGCGCAGGCGCTGGAAAATTCGAACAGAGGCTGCAGATGCATGGCTTCAGGCAGCTTATTGTGGTGCAGCAGGCGGCGGTCCGGCTCCGGAATTTTCAGGAAATAGTCCCAGTTTTCGCGCTCCTGGACGCGCAAAGGCGGCTGCGGCGCCATATTGACGGCTTTGCGCTCGGGGTTGTCGCGATCGCGGATCGGGCAGACCTGCACGCACAGGGTGCAGCCGGTGCAGTCTTCGGGCGCGACCTGATAACTGATCAACAGATCGCCGCCGAAGGCCTTGCTTTTGACCGGCACGGATTTGAACGTCGGCGGCGCGTTTTCGACGCTGTCGGCGGTAAACAGCTTGCTGCGGATCACGCTGTGCGGGCAGACAAACACGCACTTGCCGCACTGGATGCAGATATCGGGCTCCCAGACCGGGATCTCCAGGGCCAGATTGCGCTTTTCGAAGGCGGCGGTGCCGGTTTCAAAGGTGCCGTCGGCGGCAAAGCGGCTGACCGGCAGGAAGTCGCCGCGCCCGGCCATCATCTCGGCGGTCAGGCGCTGCACATAATCCGGCGCGTCGGCGGCCACGGCGGGCGGCATTTCGATCGCGCCGGTCGCCTGCGCGGGCACCGGGACCTGATGCAATTGGCTAAGCGCCGCGTCGATCGCGTCAAGATTGGCCTGCTGTATGCGCTTGCCGGCCTTGGCGTAGGTTTTCCGCCCGGCTTCCCTGATCGCGTCCAGCGCTTCATCCAGCGGCATGATATTGGACAGCGCGAAGAAGCAGGTCTGCATGACGGTATTGATGTGCCGTCCCAAACCGCATGTTCTGGCGATTTCGTAGGCGTCGATCACGTAAAAGGCGATGTTTTTCTCGATCATGGCCTCCTGGAAACGGCGCGGCAGGCTGTTCCAGGCCTGCTCGGCGGCAACCGGGGTATTCAGCAGGAATACCGCGCCCGGTGCCGCCTTGTCGAGCATCGGGTAGCGCTCGAGAAACACCGATTGATGGCAGGCGACAAAGCGCGCGTCGTTGTCGCCGATCAGATAGCTGGAACGGATTTTCTCGGGCCCGAAACGCAGGTGCGAGACTGTGACGGCACCGGCTTTTTTGGAATCGTAGACAAAATAGCCCTGGGCATTGAGCGGCGTTTTATCGCCGATGATCTTGATGGCATTCTTGTTGGCGCTGACCGTGCCGTCGCTGCCCAGTCCGAAAAAAACCGCGCTGACCGTGGCCTGGGCGGCATCGGTGCGAAACGACGGGTCCCAGGCCAGATGGGTATGGGTGACATCGTCGATGATGCCGACCGTGAACGGGTGCTTGGGCCGCTCCCTGGCCAATTCATCGAAAATGCCTTTAATCATGGCCGGCGTGAATTCCTTCGAGGACAGGCCGTAGCGGCCGCCGACGATTTTGGGCAAGTGCTCAAACCGGGGATTGCCGCCCAGATAATTCTGCATGATAGCGGTCAGGACATCCTTGTATAGCGGTTCGCCATCGGCGCCGGGCTCCTTGGTCCTGTCCAGCACCGCCAGACTGCGCAGCGTGGCCGGCAAGGCGTCGATCAAGACCTCGGCGGCGAACGGGCGGAACAGCCGGACTTTCAGCACGCCGACTTTTTCTCCGTGCGCGGTTAAGTGGCGGACGGTCTCCTCGGCGGTTTCGGCCCCGGAGCCCATCAGCACGATGACCCGTTCGGCCTCCTCGGCCCCGACGTAGTCGAACAGATGATAATGGCGGCCGGTCAATTCGGCGAAACGGTCCATGGCAGCCTGAACGATGCCGGGCATGGCCTGGTAATACGGATTGGCGCTTTCCCGCGCCTGAAAAAACACATCGGGATTCTGGGCGCTGCCGCGCAGGACCGGATGGTCCGGCGACAAGGCGCGCCGGCGGTGCAGGTCGACCAGGTTCTCATCGATCAAGGCGCGCACCGTCGCCTGGTCGACAGGCTCGATCGTGGCGATTTCATGCGAGGTCCTGAAGCCGTCGAAAAAATGCAGGATGGGAATACGCGCGGCCAGCGTTGCCGCCTGGGCGATCAGGGCGAAGTCCATGACTTCCTGCACCGAATTGGCCGACAGAAACGCGAAGCCCGTCGTCCGGGCCGCCATCACGTCGCTATGGTCGCCGAAAATCGACAAGGCATGCGTCGCCAGCGTGCGGGCCGCGACATGGAAAACCGTTGACGTCAGCTCGCCGGCAATCTTGTACATATTCGGAATCATCAGCAGCAATCCCTGCGAGGCTGTGAATGTCGTGGTCAGCGCGCCGCTTTGCAAGGCCCCGTGCACGGCGCCGGCCGCGCCGCCCTCGCTTTGC
The DNA here is from genome assembly GCF_000383855.1 of Methylobacter marinus A45. Taxonomy (GTDB): domain Bacteria; phylum Pseudomonadota; class Gammaproteobacteria; order Methylococcales; family Methylomonadaceae; genus Methylobacter; species Methylobacter marinus. The sequence goes on along the minus strand of NZ_KB912877.1, from coordinate 758,912 downwards.
ATTTCAATGACCTGCGGCTGCGCGCCCCAGATATTGTTGCGTCCTTCCGAAGCCCAACTGTCGGACAACTCCCCCATCGGCGAGGCCGGCGTAATCGGGTAGATCGCGATGACTTCATTAGTCAGATACGCGACCCGCGCGGCTGCTTCATTGCCGTCAATCGTGATAGTGCTTGCTTTTGACATCAATCATCCCCTTGCAAATAACTGCTGTTTCAGAACCAATCAGGGTTCTGTCGCAACTGTTCGATAGTAAGTTGCCTCAATTGATTCCTGATAACAGCCGGAAAACAGGATATTAGCCGCTATTTCCCGGAACGGCCATACAAACATTGGTTCTTCGCACCCAAGCATAGCTTAAATGCTTGAGGAATGAACAGAATTTGAGGGGCTCTGTCTTAGCCTCAAAGACAGCTTAATTTTTTACCGAAGACTGTTCCACAATGTGTTAAATAAAACAAAAAACAGAGGTGTGTCATGGCATTAAAAGAAGACTTTGAAAACCTGCTTGAATCCTTAAAAACCGAGCGCGATGAAATTAAATTGAAACTGCATTTAGGTTCCATGGAAGCCAGGGACGAATTTGAGAACGTTGAAAAAAACTGGAACGCGTTTACCCGGAAAGCGGCCGACATCTCCGATGATACGGTGGAAACTTCGGAAGAATTTATCGAAAAGACAAAAATAGTCGGCGAGGAATTGAAAGCAACCTATGACCGGATCAGGGCAAGGTTGTCGAAATAATCTTTTGGCCGATAAGCATGGACAGGTGCCTGGCCGAAGCTTGCGATGCGGCCCATTCGAATCAAAGGGAGATGTATCGTACGGTTGCATTGTAGGGGCGGACCTGCGTGTCCGCCCTGTTTCGGGTGCACGACGGATCATCGGCAAACCATTGGCCGAGGGTGCACACCGTAGGGGCGGACCTACGTGTCCGCCCTGTTTCCGGTGCACACGGATCAGCGGCAAACCATTGGCCGAGGGTGAACCGTTGAGCAAGGGCAAACACACAGGTTCGCCCCCACGAGGTTGCCGAAACAACCGCCAGTACCGATCCGGCTAACAGTTTCGCACACGCTCCACAATGTCCTCATATCCGCGCAGGTAATTGAAATGAGCGGGCTTGCCATGCACGCCCTCATCCAGATCATGGCCGATTTCATCGAAATGGTCGGCAGGCCAGGGCGGGGCAATAGCTTCCCACCCGACAGGCAGGGCCGAGGAAACCGGCACCATGCCGTCATTGTCCCCCCCGGTGATTTTGGCGATGTAGCGATAGGCGGGCAGCAACAGCTTGCAGGTCTTTAAAGGGCCCTCGCGCCCGCTGCCGGCCACGCAGAAATAATTCAGCCGCGGGTTGTCGATATAGGTGTCGTTGAATTCGCGCATGGATTCCGCGGTTAAATCGTGCAAAGCATCAAGCCAATGGAATTTATCGGCTATGTCGCGAATGACGCCTTCGATGGCGCCCATTAAGGGTATTTCCGATTCGCCGTCCGCGAATGATTCACAAAGATCGGCCAGCGGCGAGCCTTGATGCGGCGTGCCGATGGTGGTCAGCGAGCAGACCTGATCGGCGATATTGCCGGGATTGGCCGGCGACAGCAGGTAGCGGCCGTCCAGTCCGCCCATGCTATGGGCGATGATATGGACTTTCTCGTCCGGATTCAGTACGGACGGCGCGCCGGTCTGGCCCAGCGCCTCGAGAATCTGCCGCTTCAATTCCTCGCCGCGCACGTCAATGCCGCCGATCGGAGGCACTTGGGTGACCCGCACCCGCGCCTGAAACCGGCGTTCCAGATGCTCCTTGATGCCGTTGAAGTAGTCGACTTGTAAAACAGGCAGGGTATCAAACCCGAGCAGGCCATGGGTCAGGACGATGTTCATATTGCACCTCAACAGATTATTGTGACGAGCCCCTTAACGGGAGTCCTGTAAAGCCGGCATGCTCGCTCATTTCACCCATAAAATAGGCTGGGCTCCCGTAGGCACGCTGACGTCGGGATGGCTGGGTATGATTCTGGGCGTATAGTCCGAAATCGGCCGCTTGGCCGGGATCTCGACGCTGTAGACGAAACCGTTGACCGCCCCGGGGAGTTCATGGTCGATACGCATTTCATAAATATTATCGGCATCGCCGTAGGTCGGTTCCGCGAATAGTTCGACCTTGACATCCTGTGCCGTTAAATCGCCCAGATAAACCTGCAGCCTGAAAGAATATACGCTCTCCCTGTTTTCGATTTCGACATGGGCGACGTGAATTTTTGGCCACAGGTCATTCAGGCGGGCCAGCCAGCGGGCCAGGTCTCGGCCTGACCGGGCGCCGTTCGCGGCGCGGCGTTGATATTGATCCGCCAGGGACAGATAAAAACGGTCGGTATATTCGCGCACCATGCGGTTGGCGGAGAAATAAGGCGTCAAGGTGGTCATGCTCTCGCGCATCTTGGCTACCCAGCGCTCGGGAATGCCGCTGTCGTTGCGCCGGTAGAAAGCCGGGACGATCTCGTTTTCCAGCAGGCCGTACAACATGTCGGCCTGCTGGGCATCGGTGTGCTCGGCTTCGTGCCCGTTCAGCGCCCAGCCGACTTCCGGCCGGTAGGCCTCGGCCCACCAGCCGTCCAGCTCGGACAGATTCAGGCCGCCGTTGACCAGGATTTTCATGCCGCTGGTGCCACAGGCTTCCCAGGGGCGCCTTGGCGTATTGATCCACAGGTCGACGCCTTGCACCAGGTATTCGGCGGTGATCATGTCGTAATCGCTCAGGAAGATCGCGCGTTCGCGGATTTCCGGCCGCCGTATGAACTGGTGCCAGGCCTTGATCAAGCGCTGGCCCGGCAGGTCCGCCGGATGCGCCTTGCCGGAGACGACCAGCTGCACGGGCCTGTGAGGATCGGTCAACAGGCGCGCCAGCCGTTCGGGATCGGTCAGCAGCAGGTTGGGTCTTTTATAGGTGGCGAAACGGCGGGCAAAGCCGATAGTCAATACGTTCGGGTCGAACAGGCGCAACACCAGATCTTCCAGTTCGGTGTCGGATAAGGTGCTGTGCACGTTCAGTTCCCGGCTGTACTCGTCGCGGACGAACTGCACCAGCCGGGAACGGTTCTGGGCGCGTAAATTCCAGAGGTCGTGGTCCTTGACGTGGCGGAATTGGGCGGCCAGATGATCCGGATCGCAAAACCAGCGGTTCTTGCCGCACAAATTGGTCCAGAGCTCGTCGGCTTCCATGGAATCCCAGGCTGGCACATGGACGCCATTGGTGACATGGGTGACCGGGATTTCGTATTTCGGCCAGCCTGGAAACAAGGGGAGGAAAATATTCCGGCTGACCTCGGCGTGCAAGCGGCTGACGCCATTGACGGCGGCGCTGCCGCGGATGGCCAGACAGGCCATGTTGAAAGGCGCCGCCGGGTTGTTGTCGCCGGGATTTCGCCCCAGAGCCAGCAAGGTATCGAGGTCGATATTCAGGGCCTTGGCATAAAGGCCCAGGCTGTTCTTGATCAATTCGGGGCTGAACCGGTCAAAGCCGGCCTCGACCGAGGTATGGGTGGTAAACAGGTTGCCGGCGCGCGTTACCGTCAAGGCCGTCGCGAAATCGACGCGATGCGCGTTCATGAAATGACGCGCGCGCTCAAGCACCAGCAGCGCGGCATGGCCTTCGTTCAGATGGCAGACTTCTGGGGTGATGCCCAGTGCCTGCAAAACCTGCCAGCCACCGATGCCCAGCAGGATCTCCTGCGACAGCCGGTATTCGGACTCGCCGCCGTACAGCTCGGCCGTGATGCAGCGGTCCACCGGATGATTGGCCGGATCGTTGGAATCGAGCAAATACAGTTTGATGCGGCCGATCTGTGCCTGCCATACCCGCACCCATAAACGGGACGGCGTCAACAACTGTATGCGCAGCCATTCGCCATGATTGATGCGCACGGGGCAAACCGGCAAGTCGCTGGTTTCGCTGGACGGATAAAGGGCGATCTGGTTGCCGTCGGCATCGAAGGCCTGGCGGAAATAGCCTTTCTGGTAGAGCAGGCCGACGCCTACCAACGGCAGGCCCAGGTCGTTGGCGGCCTTCAAGTGATCGCCGGCCAGCAGGCCGAGCCCGCCCGAATAAATGGGCAGGGCCTCGCTGAGACCGAATTCCATGCTGAAATAGGCGATTTTCCGCAGGGCGATGTCCTGCCGCTTCTTGGTCTGGAACCAGCGCTGTTCCGACAAGGCCTGGCGATGGGCCGAAACGATGGTGCGCAGCTTCTCGCAGAAGGCTTCGTTTTGCGACAGGTCTTCCAGGCGCGCGCGCGATATAGCCTGCAACACCAGCCAGGGGTTGCGGGTTTGCGCCCAGAATTCGGCATCCAGCTCGCGCCATATCTCATCAGCGCCATGGACCCAGGAGTAACTGCAATCCCGGGCCAGATCGCTCAATCCGTCGAGTTTCTGTTCCATATCGGGGCGAAAATATTTGGGGATGGTCATGTGTTACGGGCTCCATAAGAACGGCAGTGTAAGAATATAGGACAAGTGTACTTCGCGCCTGGGTATCGGATCCCACGGAGGACCATGGGATCCAGGGGCTCGGCCAATACACGTCCGGCCAGATATACTCGTACCCACGCTCCTCAGACTGTGAAAGAATTAGTGAAAAGCGTCATAAAAAGCCTTATTCACCACGAAGATCACGAAGGACACGAAGAAAAAATAAAATTAATCAATAACTTAAAACTTCGTGTGCTTCGTGTCCTTCGTGGTTAAATCTTTTAAATTGAATACTTTCACAGTCTCTCCTGCGTGGGAATGCATACTAAGGAACGCGCATAAAATAACTTCCTCAAGTGCGCGGATGAATTTCCGGTGTAGGTGCGGATTTATTTATGCCCTATGGGTACGGTATCCGCACAGTGCGAATACCCTGAAGGGCACAAGTGAATTCGCACCTACAATTTACCCGTCATAATTAAATCCGACAGCCTCCTAGCTTTCGTTATTTTTCGACGATTCCTTCTCGGCCCTCAGGTGGAATTCCTTGTTCAGCGAGGTAAATTGCAACAGCTGGGCTTCGACCTTGCCGTTGAACGAGGCCGGCGGATATTTGCCCTGCTCGTCGACGACTCCGGCTTCCATGCCGGTCAGCAGTTCAAGCGCTTCGTCCACGGTGGTGACGGCGTAGATATGAAACTGGCCGGACTGGGCCGCGTGCACGACATCCCAGCGCAGCATCAGGAACTTGACGTTCGTGGACGGAATGATGACGCCTTGCGTGCCGGTCAGGCCCTTTTTGACGCAGATATCGAAGAAGCCTTCTATTTTTTCATTGACGCCGCCTATCGGCTGCACATGGCCCAGCTGGTTGATCGAGCCGGTGATCGCCAGATCCTGCCGCAGAGGCACCTGGGCCAGCGACGACAGAATGACGCACAGTTCGGCCAACGAGGCGCTGTCACCGTCGACGTGGCCGTAGGACTGCTCGAACACCAGGCTGGCGGACAGCGAGAACGGGCTGTTGCGGGCATAGCGCGAGGCGATGAAGCTCGACAGGATCAGCACGCCTTTGGAATGAAGGGCGCCGCCCAGTTCGGTTTCGCGTTCGATATCGACCACTTTGCCGGTGCCAAGACGCGTCGTGGCCGTAATGCGCGACGGCTGGCCGAAGGCGAATTCGCCCAGTTGCAGCACCGACAGGCCGTTGATCTGGCCCGTCACCTTGCCCTCGGTATCGATCAGCACGGTGCCGCGATCGATATTCTCATAGAGTTTTTCCCTGAGCTTGTCGAGCCGGTAAATCTTATGGTCGATGGCTTTCTGGACATCGCTGTTGGCGATCAGGGAATGGCCGTTTTCCTCGGCCCAATGGTCGGATTCCGTCAACAGATCCTTGATGCTGCGCAGGTGCGTCAACAGCTTCTCGGCATCGCCGGCCATGCGGGAGCTGTGCTCGATGACCCGGGCAACGGCCGCCGGACTCAACGGCCGCAATTTTTCGTGCTTGGCAATCGTGGCCAGCAGACGGGCGTATTCATGGGTGCTGTTTTCCCGGACAACGGAGACGTCGAAATCGGCGGCCACCTTGAACAGGTCGTGGAACTCGGGGTCATAGGCGCTTAACAGGTAATACAGCAGCGGATCGCCGAACAGGATAATCTTTACCTCCAGCGGTATGGGCTCCGGTTCCAGGGACGAGGTGCTGATCAGGCTGAGTGTCCGCTCCAGCGGCTCGATGCGGATTTCACGGGCCTGCAGCGTTCGTTTAAGGCTCTCCCAGGCATACGGCTGAAACAGGATTTTCCGGGCGTCGATGATCAGGTAGCCGCCGTTGGCCTTATGCAAGGCGCCTGGCTTGATCATGGTGAAATCGGTGATCAACGAGCCCATATAGGCCTGGTGATCGGTATGGCCGATCAGGTTGCTGTAATTCGGCAGGTCCTCGTAGACCACGGGGGCGGCGCGCTTGTTGCTGAAATCGACGATCAGGTTGACCTGATAGCGTTTCAGCGGATTGGAATCCTGTTGAAAATCCATAAACGGCAGCATTTTTTCGGTATGCGGAACGAAATCCCGGACGTGCTCGATGATGTCTTTCTGCACGTCATTCAGATAACTGATGACGTCCGGTTGATCGGCGTATTTTTCGATCAGCTCGTCGATGGAATGGTTGACGGCCAGGGCCGCGACTTCTCGATTCAGCGCCTGCAGCTTGCGCTTGGTTTCCTTGCGCCAGATCGGGAATTTTTTCAGCAGTTGCTGCAGGCGTTCCTGCAGGTTGAAAATCGTGTTTTGTATTTGGTGCTGCTGCTCTTTATCGAGCTTGTTGAACTGCTCGGGCGTCAGCGCGACGCCGTTTTCATCGGCCGGCGCGAAACCGTAGCCGGTGACCGTTTCGGTCAGCAGGATATGGGCGTTTTCGGCTTCCTCGCGCAACTGGTTCAATTCATGGATTTCCCGCTGGCGCGATTCGCTTTCGATCTCGCCGGCGCGGGAGCGGTATTCGTCACCGTCGAATGCCGAGGGTATGGCGATGCTCAGTTCGTCGATCAACTGCTCCATGTCATGCCGGAAAATCCTGCCTTGTCCCGGCGCCAGTCGGATGGCGGTCGGCTTGGCCGGCTGGCTGAAATTGTTGACGTAACACCAGTCCGAGGGCACGGGGCGGTGGAAGGCTTCATGTTCGGCCAGTTGCTTGATGGTGGTGAACTTGCCGGTGCCGGAAGGCGCCATCGCGAAAATGTTGTAACCGCTTTTGTTGATCCGGATGCCGAATTTGATCGCCTCCATGGCGCGTTCCTGGCCGACAATGATATCGATGTTTTCAAGCTCGTCAGTGGAATTGAATTTTAACTGCTCGATATTGCACGGTTTATAAAGTTGTGACGGAGCCAGCGGTGTATTTTTCATAGAATGAACCTTGCTTGGAAGCCTTGGTTTTTATCAGTTGTTATGAATGTTTCATGCCCGGGCGGGACGAGAAACTTACCCTGTTATAAAGGCTCCAACTAACGGCAATGTCATGATATAAAGAGACAACTATGGCTTTATAAAAGTTCTCGCCTGGTGCTTGTCGAGCCTTTGCCGGCAGGGCTTTTACATTATAGCCACATTTGTATGGCACGTTCACTTTACCCCTTTCCCATGCTAAAGCGGAGCCGATTCGCACTATGGAATATAAAGATTATTACAAAATAATGGGGCTTTCCAGGGACGCCTCGCCAGAGGAGATAAAGCGGGCCTACCGCAAACTGGCCCGCAAATACCATCCCGATGTCAGCAAGGAGCCCGATGCCGAGACGAAGTTCAAAGAACTGGGCGAGGCCTACGAAGTGCTTAAAGACCCTAAAAAGCGCGCCGCCTATGATCAGGTCGGCCGTGGCTGGCAGGAGGGGCAGTCCTTTACGCCGCCGCCTGATTGGGGCTTTGATTTCGGTGCCGAGCAGGGCTTCACCGGTACGGGGGGCGGATTCAGCGATTTTTTCGAGGCGCTGTTCGGGCGCGGTTTCGGCGCCGGGCGGGGCGGCGTCTACGGCAGGCAGGCGCACATGCAGGGCAGCGACCAGCACGCCAGGATACAGATCGATCTGGAGGACGCTTACCGCGGCGCCGACAGCCTGATTTCCCTGAACGTACCGCAAACAGACAGCCAAGGCCACCTGGTTTCAAGCGTGCGGACCTTAAATGTCAAGATTCCGAAAGGCATCAAGGCCGGGCAGCGCATCCGCCTGGCAGGGCAGGGCATGCCAGGAGTCGGCGGCGGCCGCAGCGGCGATTTGTATCTGGAAATTGAATTCAAGCCCCACCGTTATTTTCGCGCCGAGGGGCGCGATATTCATCTTGAACTGCCGGTCACGCCGTGGGAGGCCGCCCTGGGCGCCACCGTTCCGGTGCCGACGCTGGGCGGCACCGTCGAATTGAAAGTCCCGGCCGGCTCGCAAGCCGGCAAGCAGTTGCGCCTGAAAAGCCGCGGTCTGCCCGGAACGCCTGCCGGCGATCAGTATGTGACCTTGAAGATCGTCACGCCGTCGGCCAGAACCGATGAAGCAAAAGCCCTGTATGAGCAAATGGCCAAAGTGATGCCGATGAATCCGCGTGCGGCGATGGGGGTATGAAATGAAAAATGAGATAATCGTGATTTCCGGTATAGTGCTCGATGAAAGCATGCGCTTTACGTTGGTCGAGCTGTGCGAGTTCGCCAAAACCAGTCCCGAGCAGGTCATTGAAATGGTGGAAGAAGGCGTGCTGGAACCCGAAGGTTCTTCCGTTTATACCTGGCGTTTCGACACGTACGCCCTGAAGCGCCTGCAGATTGCCTTAAGGTTGCAGCAGGATTTGGACATCAATCTGCCGGGCAGCGCGCTGATCCTGGATTTGCTGGAAGAAATGGAAAGATTGAGGCGATAGTTAAATTTAACGTTCTATTGTTCTTCCATGCCACGTCAGACGCATGCCGCGGCTTCCCGGATTGAGCTGTAAGCGCCGGACCAGACGTCAGTATCTGGAACGTGGGTCTACCTGTCTGAGTTGGCGATTGCATCGCTAAGTATAAAGGCTCGGATTATCTGCAAATGAGCTTGCATTTCAGTGGCATGGACTCATAATTTATTGCAACTAAAATACCGGGGCCCGACCCTTTGCAATTGACGCAGTCCGGCAATTTAGGATTTGTTCGTCAATCATGTCCCTGTTTAAACATAGGATGTGCCGACGACAGGAGGCGCATCATTTGCGAGCAATGCGCTTCGCTGTGCTCTCAGCTCATCCTATGCAAGATTCCAGTTTCAGGAAGTCATTTTTAGCCAAATTCTTAGCCGCTCACTCGATTTATTGCCGTCCTTCACAACAATTCAAAATTCGGTCTTTGAACTTATTAACGGCCGTTTTTTTACGGGGACTCATCCAGGACATGGCTTAACGCGGTCCAACTGACAGCGTGGGGCACATGTAATTGTTGGGTCAGTTTATCGATCACTCTTTCCATCTGGATCGACTCACCGTGGAACAGTCAGGAATTCGTAGCCAAACAACAGTAATAAAGGCGTACCGAACAGCAAACGCCCGCTCCGAAGACGGACTGGATAATAGACGTGACCACTACAGTGAGCATGATTTCGACTGGCATGAGATTTTTCCATGTAATTAAATTAAAGCCAAGTCATAGTCCTGCTAGACCGTTCTATTGTAACTAGATAATATTGAGCGACAGAAGTGTATTGTTCACCGTAACTTACCGGTCAGCACTCGACAGCCCCTCAACTAACCGAAATCAATCCGATGAATGAGCTAATAGACTACAAAGCGCTTATTAACAAAGCCGTAAATCAGTGGGTCGACAAACTACAGAATACGGTTTATTCGAACACCCGATTCGATCACTTTGCCCGCTCGTGGGCCCGTTTGACCGGCAAACCGCTCGCCTTCAATATCGCGATACTGGTCATCCTGTCGTGGATCATCACCGGCCCGCTGTTCGGTTTTAGCGATACCTGGCAATTGATCATCAACACCGCCACGACCATCGTGACATTTCTGATGGTGTTCTTGATCCAACACACGCAAAATCGTGACACCGATGCGCTGCAGGTCAAGCTGGACGAGTTGATTCGAGTCATCGAAGGCGCCAATGACGAATTGCTGGACCTGGAAGAGATGGAAGAAGAAGAGCTCGCGCTGTTGCGCAAGCAGTATCTGGAATTAGCCCGTATTTCGCGGCAAAGAAAGGCTAAACAAAAAAGCGCTCAATAATGCGGCCGGCCCCAATGCCAAAGGATGCTTTCGCCGAGCATTTGCTGCAACACATGCCGGTTCCGGCCTTTGTTCTGGACACCCGGCACCGGGTCCTGATCTGGAACAAGGCCTGCGAACGGCTGACAGGGCTCAAGGCCGAGGACATGATCGGCACTGACAGGCATTGGCAGGGCTTCTACCCCGCGCCGCGCCCCTGTCTTGCCGACTTGCTGCTCGATCGCTCGCTCGGAAAACTGGACAGCCTCTATGAAATAGCCGGTGACGTCGTTTCGGATACCGGTACGCTGCATACGGAAAACTGGTGTCCGATGCCGGATGGGCGCAGGCTTTATCTGGTCATTGATGCCGGGGCCATTACCAACGCCAGGGGCGAAGTCGTGGCTGTCGTGGAAACCCAGCGCGACCGGACCGGGCAGCGGTTGACCATGCAGGCCTTGGCGGAAAGCGAACAGCGCTTCTCCGCCATTTTAGGTTCGGTCATGGATGCCATCGTGGCGATTGATCGGCAGCATCGCATCACCTTGTTCAATGCCGCCGCCGAGAGGATTTTTCGCTGCGCGGCCGATCTGGCCATCGGCCAGCCCGTCGAGCGCTTTATCGCGCCGAGTTGTCATGCTTTGTTCAGGCAGTTTCTCGGCTTTGACGAACAGGCCGTCAAGGCACCGGCCTGGCTGCCGGAAGGTCTCAGCGCGCGCCGAGCCGACGGCGAGGAGTTTGCGATCGAAGTCAGTTTTTCACCGCTGGAGGCTGGCGGGCAGTGTCTTAATACATTGATTTTGCGTGATGTGAACGATCGGCGGCTGACCGAACAGGCGCTCAGCAAGCTTCAGCTCGAGAAAGGTTATCTGCAGGAAGTGATCGACTCCGAGCATAATTTCGGCGAGATCGTCAGCGGCTCGAAGGTCATGCGCGCCGTCTTCGAGCAGGCGCGCATGGTGTCCCGCACTGACACGCCGGTGCTGCTGCTGGGCGAGACCGGTACCGGCAAGGAACTGCTCGCGCGCGGCATTCACGACCTCAGCGACCGCAGCGGCGCGATACTGGTCAAGGTCAATTGCGCGGCGTTGCCTGGCGAGCTGATCGAGAGCGAACTGTTCGGCCATGAAAAAGGCGCATTTACCGGCGCGACCCAGCAGCGCAAGGGCCGCTTCGAGCTGGCGCATGGCGGCACCTTGCTGCTGGATGAATTGGGCGAGCTGCCGGCGGCGGCCCAGGCCAAACTGCTGCGCGTGCTTCAGGAACAGGAATTCGAACGCGTGGGCGGCAGCGAGACCTTGAAAGTCGATGTCCGCGTGATCGCGGCGACCAATCGCAATCTTCCCGATGATGTCGCCGAAGGCCGCTTCCGGGCCGATCTTTATTACCGCCTGAATGTATTTCCCATCAATATTCCGGCCCTGCGTGAGCGTCAGGCCGATATTCCGCTGCTGGCACGGTTTTTTCTGGCCAAATACGCGCGGAAGCTCGGCAAACGCATCGATGACATCGATCCGGCCTCGCTGGAATCGCTGCAGCAGTATGCGTGGCCCGGCAATGTGCGGGAACTGCAGAACGTGATCGAGCGCGCCGTAATCCTCTGTCAGACGCCGGTGCTGGAAATCGGCCCATTGCTCAATCCCTACGCCCAAACCACGCCAGACCGTCCGGCCACCCTGGAAGCGATGGAGCGCAATCATATCCTGCGCACACTTGAGGCGTCCGGCTGGGTGATCTCGGGCCCCAAGGGCGCGGCGGCCATGCTGGGCATGAATCCGAACACCTTGCGCTCGCGCATGCTGAAGCTTGGGATAAGCAGGCGCGGTTCATAGTTCATTGGGCAATTATGTGGCCAGTAATGCGGCGCCGTACGGGGTGAAATTTCTCTATCGAAAAAAAAATAACTATTTTTTCAGCTTATCACCCATATGGGTGATGACGGGCGTCAGTATGACAAGGATACTCTTTCTCACGGTCAACTTGATTAGGCGCTTAATATGTCCAGCGTTTAACCATGTTCAATCTATCAAGGACATCAAGCAGGATAAACCATGAAGACTACGATAAAGAGCTTACGGGGCGCTATTGCGCTGATAACTGTACTATTGATTACCGGAAATGTTGAGGCGGCAATTTTATCGGGAGATTTCAGAACTGAATCTGATCTGCCGTATTGTTGCGACAGAGCAGGGCCTCTAGTCTATGAAAATATCGGTGCTGCTGTCGGCGCCGGGGAAGAGTTAACGGGGGCCAATTTTGTACAAAATCCATCAAATTGGGGTGGCGGTGTTGTCCATATGGATTTGGATCCATTGACAAACATATTGACACTTCATTCTCAAGACATATGGGATTTTGAGACATTCGATGCATGGATCACTAATATTGTTTTCGACGCAGGCGAGCGTATTACCGGATTATCATTGATATCAGGGAATATCACGGATCTGGGGTTGGCGGCCATATTGAATTTTTCAGATAATAGTGTTCATATCCGTTACGATGTGGGAGCAGGTAATCCGACGTTTGATTTTACAGGCGGGCGAGCACAATTTCAGATTACAACGGATGTCTCCGCTGTACCCGTTCCTGCCGCTGTCTGGCTGTTCGGTTCCGGCTTAATGGGATTGCTGGGATTCAATCGCAAGCGCGCTCAACCGTTAGCTGCATAGATACAACTCGGCTATTGTTTAATACCCGCCGCCTTTCGTGCATCGGAAGGCGGTTTTTTATAACCTTTTACCGACATTCCGAAGCCAATTCAGCCACTACCGGAATAATATTTAATATGGCAATCACCTAATAATTTGCGATGCGGCTCATACAAATCAAAGGGGGCGCCTGTATCGTGCGGATGCATTGTAGGGGCGGACCTGCGTGTCCGCTCTGTTTCGGGGGCACAACGGGTTATCGGAGAACCGCTGGCCAAAGGCGAACCCTTGGGCAAGGGCGAACACACAGGTTCGCCCCTATGTGTCTGTTCATTTTACGGTATCAGGGCATCAATCCGTAGGAATTGCCAGATTGAAACGCCTGGTAATCAAGGAAAATGAACAGGCCGATTAACAATCGATACTGAAATAATTCTGATTAGGTCAAATTTTGCTGCGGAATGTAGTACTCAGTCAGCCTTGTTCTGACGAGTAAAATTTGCAGCGTATTCATGGCGTGCGAATAGTGCGAATAAATTCGCACCTACAATTTAACCGCCATAATTAAATTGACTGACTAGTAGGCTCTTGTTTCTTTAATCAAGATTTCCAAGGCGCCAATGCGAAGCAGCCGCGCTTGGCCAGGTCGAACGTTCCGGACGGGCAATCTGCTCCATCCGGATCGAAAGTAATTGAACACCTCATGCATTGCAAACCGGTTAAAATCCGCCGGTGCATTCCAGTATTGCAACACTACGCAATACGCCTTCCACGACCTCTATACCCCGCAAGTAACTAATTCACGGCAAACAAAATCAAATCCGCTCATGCCCAATACGATTCACGATATTTCGTTATTTAACGATATCAAGTGACTATCGCTGCCGGTTATCGCTGGAATTCAGCTTAAATATAATATTAATTTATTGATTTTATTTGATATTTTTTGATTTTTTCAAGTTGGCAGGGAAAATGCTGTTTATTAGATATCCTAATATTCTAATAAAGAGAGGTTTCCATCATGAGTGTCGCCAGCGAGAAAGCACGGGATATCCTGGCTGTAACGAGGCGCGACAGCCTGAAAGCGGTTCGGGCTGATCCGGGTCACCTGAACGGCGGACAATTTTTCCTGCTCAATTTCGCCTTGCTGCTGGGTAATGTGCTGGTGCTTTTCAATACCGGCGCGTTCGCGTCGATCAGTCTGCATGCCGCGGGCGGTCTGAGCGTCAGTCCGAGTCATGCCAGTTGGATGCAGACGTATTATTTCATCAGCCTGGCGATGGCCTTGCCGGTCAGTTCATGGATGGCTTCCCGCTTCGGAAAAGTGCGCCTGTTCATCGCCGCCATGATGCTCATGGCGCTGGGATCACTGCTTTGTTCGGTTACGGATGAACTGATGTGGTTTCTGCTGGGCCGGGTCTTTCAGGGCTTTTTCGGCGGACTGACAATTCCCTTGTCGCAGACCTTGTTGCTGAGTGCATATTCCGGGCCTAAAAAAGCCTTCGCCGTCGCGCTCTGGAGCATGGCCGCGCTGAGCCCGTTCACGCTGGGTCCGGCGGCGGGCGGCTGGATCGCCGATACGCTGGGCTGGCGCTGGCTGTTTTACCTTAATGTGCCGCTGCCGCTTGTTTCGGCGGCGCTGGTCTGGGCCTTGCTGTTCGATAGCGTATCGAGACGCGTCAAACTGCCTTTCGACCATATCGGTTTTCTGTTGCTGGCCGTGGCGCTGGGTTGCTTGCAGGCGGCGTTGAACCAGGGCCAGGATGCGGATTGGTACAACTCCGGCCTGATCATGTCGCTGGTATTTACCGGTCTGCTGGCCCTGGCCTGTTTCATCGTCTGGGAACTGGCCGAGCGTCATCCGCTGCTGGACATACGCCTGTTCGCGCGCCGCAACTTCGCCATCGGTGCCATCGTCCTGAGCGCGAGCTTTTTGCTCATGTACGGCCTGCTGTCCATTCTGCTGGTGCGGCTGCAGTCGGTGGCCGGCTATACCTCGTTTATGGTCGGCTCCGTGCTGCTGCCGCTGGTGATCCTGGCCAAGCCGATGGCGGTCTTTTTTCACCGGATCGTGCATTATTTCGATGCACGCCTGCTGGCTTGCTTGAATCTTGTAGCGTTCGCCGGATTTTGCTTCTGGACCAGCCGTTATGATTTTTTCCAGCGCAGCAGTCTGTTCAGCGGCACGCTCGGGTCTCAGGTTCTGGAAGGCTTCTGTCTGGGCGGTCTGTTCGTGCCGCTCACGACCCTGTTCCTGTCGGGCCTGACGCCGCGCCGGCAAAGTCAGGCCGTGGAGCTGGGCGGTCTGCTGCGCGTACTGGGCGGCAGTATCGCATCGCCACTGATCGGCGTGATCTGGGAACGGCGCGCCGCGTTCCATCAAAGCCGTCTGGTTGAAACCCTGACACCTTACGATACTTTGGGCAGGGAGATTATCGGTAGTCTGAATGCGGCCGGCATGCACGGCCAGATCGCCACGGCCAAACTCGCCGGTTTAGCCAGCCGCCATGCCGCCATTCTGGGGCTTAATGACACGTTCCGGCTCTCGGCCTTGCTGTTTCTGGGACTCGCGGCCCTGGTCTGGTTTGCCCGGCCGGCAGGGCCTGCGCGCCGGCCGCCGCCTCGGCAAGCCGTGCGTGAAACCGCCCTGGAAGCGCTGGTTGAGGAGCCCTGACCGATGTGCGGACCTATTAGAACAAGCCGGACAATAATCCGGTTGCTGGCCGGCTTGCCGTTATTGATCAGCGGCTGCGCGCTGTTCCCTGAACAGGGGGAAAGGGCGGAGCTGATGGAAATGCCGAGCCTGGAGCGGACCGTGGAGGCGGGGCAGGGCGCCGAAAAGCGGGTCAGCCAATGGCCGGGAGCTTATTGGTGGCGCGACTTCCACAACCCGGAGCTGGAGCGGCTGGTGGGGACGGCGTTGCGCGCCAGCCCCGCGCTGCGGGTGGCGCGCGCCAGACTGGGCCAGGCGCGGGCCGTGGCCGATTATCAGGCCGCCGAGATGCTGCCCAGTATCGGGGCGATCGCCGACTTTCATCTGCGCCATTTTTCCGAGACCGATTTCTATGGCCCCACCGGCGGAAGTACCGCTTTCGGCGCCTACATTGATCCGCTTGTGTTTCGCTATCATCTCGATCTTTGGGGCAAGGACAGGGCGGCGCTGGAAGCGGCACTGGGCAAGGCACGGGCGCAGGCATCGGAACTGGCGGTGGCGCAATTGATGTTAAGCACGGCCATCGCGCGCGGCTATTTCCGCCTGTGTTCGGCCGAGGACGAGAGCAGGCTGGTGCGGACCCTGGTTGCCAATGCCGAGGAAAAACTGCGTCTTGCCAGGCTGCGCCGGGACAAGGGCATCGATACGCAGGATCCTGTGCATGCGGCCGAGCAACAGTTGGCGGCCGCACATCAGCAGGCGGCCAGCTTGCGCGCGGAAGCGAAGGTATTGCGCAACCGGCTGGCCGCGCTGGCGGGGCAAGGGCCGGACTGGGGAGAAGGCATCACGGTGGCGGAGAATGCGTTTGCCGAATCCTTCCCGCTGCCTGAATCATTGTCGATAGGTTTGCTGGCGCATCGGCCGGATGTCGCGGCGGCGCTGTGGCGGATCGAGGCGGCCGCGAAGCGGGTGAAAGTCGCCGAAACCGAGTTTTATCCTGACATCGATCTGGTCGGCTTCGCGGGCTTGCACAGCCTGAATCTCAAGGATCTGTTTCTGTCCAACGGCGCCAGCGTGGCTTATTCGATCGGGCCTACCGTCACGTTGCCGATTTTTGAAGGCGGGCGCCTGGAAGCGTCGCTGAAGAACGAGCAGGCCGGTTACGATGCCGCCGTGGAAAGCTATAACGAAATCTTGCTGGGCGCCGTTCAGCAAGTGGCCGACGCGCTGGCGCGGTGGCGCGAGAGCCTGGCCCATGATGCCGCCCAGGAGCAGGCGCTGCAGGCGGCCGAAGCGGAAGCCAGACTGAATGGCAAGCGCTATCGGGCCGGGCTCAAACCGCGCGACGGCGAGATCGATGCCGACATCCGCAAGATCGGGCAGCAACTGAAACTCAGCGCATTGCATGCCGAACACCTTCAAGCCGCGGTCGGACTGATCGAAGCCTTGGGCGGCGGCTACGAAAACAAGAACGACTCTCATGAATAACAGGCAGGACAGCAACATCAGCCCGCTCAAATCGGCTCCGGGAAATAAAGGGCCGCGCCTGCGGCAATGGCGGGACCGGCGAGCGCGCCGGTTGCTCGTGGTCGCTTTGCTCGCCGGTCTGGCAGGGCTTGCCTGCCTGGCTTACTGGCAGTTCCATTCCCGGCATGTGGTCGTGACCAATGATGCTTACGTCACGGGGAATCAGGCTTCGCTGAAGGCGCAGACCAGCGGCACAATCGTCGATGTGCGCGTCGACAATACCCAGTACGTGCACGCCGGCGATGTCCTGGTGCGTCTCGATGGCCTGAACGCTGAAGTGGCGCTGGAGCGGGCCAAGGCCAACCTGGCCGAAGCCGTGCGCCAGGTTGAGATCCTGTTCAGCAAGGTCGAGATGCTGCGCCAGCGGCTGGCGGAAAAGGACGCGACGCTCAGGCGAAGCCGCCGTGATCTGGCGCGCTACCGCAGCGTGGCCGAAGACGGCGCCGTTTCGGCGCAGCAGATCGAGGATACCGAGTTTGCCATTCTGGAACTCGAAGCCGCGACCCGGCGGATTGGCGCCGAATTGAGCGGAGCCGAGGCGCTGGTGCATGGCGCCGGACTGGCGGACAATCCCAGGATCCGGCAGGCCGCCGCTGCACTCAAGCAGGCTTATCTGGACCGGGTCAGGCAGGAAATCGTGGCACCGGTATCGGGATTCATCGCCAAGCGCAGCATTCAACCCGGTGAACAGGTGCATCCCGACACGCCGCTGCTGGCTATCGTGCCGCTGGATTATCTGTGGATAGAGGCCAATTTTCTGGAAAGCGAACTGACGTTCGTGCAACCGGGGCAGCCGGTCGAAATCACCGTCGATCTGTACGGGCCGGACGTGGTTTATCATGGTGAGGTGCTGGGCCTGGGCGCTGGCACCGGCAGTGTCTTCGGTTTGCTGCCGCCGGAAAATGCCACCGGCAACTATATCCATATCAGCGAGCGTGTGCCGGTAAGAATCAGCCTGAATCCGGAGGAATTGCGGGCGCATCCGTTGCGGCCCGGGCTTTCGGTCGTTACGCGCATCGATACCGGCAAGCCGGGGCGTTCGGTTTTGGAGCCCTTGACCACAACGCCGCCGGGAACTTATCTGACCGAAGTCTATGATGATCAGCTTGACGGCGCAGAAGCCCTGATTCGGGCGATTATCGAGGAAAACCGCTTGCCCGGTGCGATGCGGATGGAGCGCCGATAGGGCGGTGTGTGCTGAACGCTAAAAGGACGGGCGCTTTGTCGGCTCAATGATTGCCGGCGTTTAGCTGCGGCAAGCGCCCGAGCCTGGTCATGAAAGTGTCCGTGCCCTACAGGCGGACTTCCGCGTCCGGTTTTCTATTGCCGGCATAGGTTTTTTCGTAATGCGTCTGGCAGACGATGCAGCGTTTGGCCGCGGGATTCGCCACCAGGCGGTTAAGCTCAATCGGCGTTTCGCATTCAACACAGGTGCCGTAACGGCCCTCGGCGATGCGCAACAGGGCGGAATCGATTTCATTGATTTCATGCACATGCCGGTCGATGCTGGCGAGATGGATATCAACCAAAAGGTCCGCCACAGCTTCATCCGCCGAGTCATGAACGCTTCCGGCCAGTTCCCTGTACTGCTCATTATCGTAGGACAGCAGTTCATCGCGTATTTCATGGCGTAGTTCCAGAAATCGGGATTTCAGTTGCTTCTTGAAATTGCTGATCTGAAACTCGGATAAGTTATGCATGGTTCGTAGCCTCTCTATTTAGATGATGACAGATCCGGTATTCGGGCTGTTGATCTCTCGTCTATGGGATTATCTACGTGTTATCGGGATCGCAGGAGCCGATTTTTATCCAGACGCCATAATCGCAATGCAATAAATTGTCGCCGCTGCAGACATAGGTACCATGGGCATAGTTTCTATTGTTAAACACGCAGTTCGGGGCACCGGGTTGCTGAAGTTTATAATCCTGAGCTTCCAGTGGATACTCTTCAAGGATAGGTGAAGTGGTTAATTCAGGATCAGGTGCCCCGACTTGTGGTTTGTTGATGCGGTCAGCCATTATGTTATGCCTTTGTCTAATAATTGTTATGCATTTAATAATGCGGCTTGAATCAAGATGAAAACAGGCAGGGCAGGAAGCTTGACAGCGTTACCTGACCTGGAGGCACGAGTGCCATGCAGCCGCTGATACGACAACATGGACTACACCCGTAACCGATTCAGAGACGTGATTATTGACCAAATCCCAATCCTTATTGTTGATATCGAGTCGGCTAAGTCTGGCCCGTTCAGCCAGTTAAATAAAACTCGATCCGGTTTGTAGGAAACAGTTATAGCGGATCGACCGAATTAGTAGTATTCGTAAAACCACTTAGATAATGATACGGATAGATAATGACCGGATTTGCTCTTACTATAGGGGATGGCGGAAACAGGAAACTCCGAAGTGATGGATTCTTGTTGAGGTGAACTTTGCCGGCGGGCCTGTTTAGGCTATCAGGGGGGCTAATGTTGTCGCGCCGACAGCGGATTTTATAAAGGGGCATTATGCGAAAAAAAACATCACATCGCGGGCTTGACGATATTGGCAGAGCCTGGGGCTGGTTATTTGGCAACAGAAGTAACAGGCGGGTCGAACGGGTTCAGATTGAAACGGCGGAAAAGCAAATAGCAGACAGTATAGAAGATGAACAGAAATTGATGAAAAAGGTTCAGGAAGACCTGCTGACTTTATCGCCGTTAATCGACAGGACGGAACTGGAAAGAATATTCCCTTTTTTTAAAACGAAAGCCGACAGATACGGAATGCGCATAGCCTTCCTCAATGTGTTTGTGGGTGATTGTGAAAAAATGAACCACATGCTGGGCCAGAAGGACTGCGAGAATTTATTGAATCAGATCTGCGACAAAATTGTCAGCTTAAGCAGAAAAGACGAATTCGCAGTGAAATTGGACGGCAATGAACTGTACCTGTTTGTGCCGTTTTTTCAGACCGAAGAAGAACTTTGCCTGCTGTCCGAAAGGCTGGTCAAGGGAATTGAAGAAGCTATCCAAATGGAGGGGCGCAATCTTTCCTTATCAAGCCGCGTTGGCATATCGATTTATCCAAAGAACGGCAAAACGCTCGATAAACTGTTAACGGCGGCGAATAAAGCGCTCCAGAAGGCAGATGACGCCAATAAGCGTCTTTATTATTTTGCCATATAGCCAGGCCGCGCCGCTATGCGCCGAAAACGTCGAGTATTCTTCAGGTTTATTAGGTGGTGACAGGCATTTTTATTTGCCCCACAATAAGCTATAAACAGACTTAAATTGTTAAGGCAAGGTGTTTATGTTTCCAATCAGAGATGAAAATCCGACAGTACGCGCGCCGGTAGCAACCATTACCATTATCGGCCTTAATATCCTGGTATGGCTGTTTGTTCAGGGCGCCGGAAGCGTCTGGCCGCTGATTAACTCATTTTGCCTCTACAGCCTGATTCCGGGCGATTTGCTCGGTATTGTGCCGGCCGGCACCGTTATACCGATGATTGAGGATGTGGGCTGTGTCGTAGACGGCAAGGGCAGTGTTACAACCTTGATTACGCATGCCTTTCTGCATGGCAGTTGGTTTCATATTATCAGCAATCTCTGGTTCCTGTGGATTTTCGGCGATAATGTCGAGGATGTCATGGGCGTTTTTCGCTTTATAGGTTTTTATCTGCTTTGCGCTGTAGCGGCCGCCGCCGCGCAAATCGTATCGAATCCGGCGGCGATTACGCCCATGGTCGGCGCATCCGGCGCCATCGGCGGCGTGATGGGGGCCTATGCACGGTTATACCCCAGGGCTTCTGTCTACACTCTGATTCCAATAGGTTTCTTTATCACCACAGCGGTAATCCCCGCCGTGTATATGCTCGGTCTCTGGTTCTTCATTCAGTTGGTCAGCAGCCTGTTCGGCGCGGAAGGACCGGGCGGCGGCGTGGCGTTCTGGGCGCATGCCGGCGGTTTTGTCGCCGGCTTGATACTGATAGGCCCCATGCAGCGTGAGGACTATCTGGCCGAACGCCGCCGCCTGGACCCGAAAGAGTAGGCCAGACAAGGCTTATGTCCGACAGCATGCCGCGATAAAAAAACAGACCCTGGATTTACGTTTATCAGGTAATCGGCACTGTATTTCGCTTTATAACTTGAAACCGCATCGGGTTGTTTCGTACACTCTATCCTTTGTGTGGAGTCATCCAGGTCAGCCCATGGCACGGGCATTTTTATTATTTCTCAAGTGACAGAATTAGAAACATTCTTCGGCAGTGACGGCGCCTTATCCAAGGTAATTCCAGGTTATCATCCCAGGGCGGCTCAGGTTGAGATGGCCGAAGCGATCGCGCGTGCCGTCGATGAAAACCGGAATTTGATAGCGGAGGCGGGAACCGGCACGGGCAAGACTTTCGCCTATCTGGTGCCGGCTATTTTATCGGGCAGGAAAGTCATCATTTCAACCGGCACCAAGAATCTTCAGGATCAACTGTTCAATAAGGATTTGCCGGTTATTCGCGAGGCAATCAAGCAACCTTTCACGGCCGCGCTGCTGAAAGGCCGCGGTAATTATCTGTGCACCTATCGGCTAAAGAACGCCTTTGCATCGACCCTGGGTTTCAGCAAGGAAGACGCAGCGGCGCTGGCCAAGATCCGCTCCTGGGCGCAGCGCACGAAAATCGGCGATGTCTCGGAAATGTCCGAGGTGGCCGAAGCCGATCCGATCTGGTATCAGGCCACTTCGTCGCTGGAAAATTGCCTGGGCCAGGATTGTCCCGATTATGCCGAATGTTTTCTGGTCAAAGCCCGCAAAAAGGCGCAGGAATCGGAGATCCTGGTCGTCAATCATCATCTGCTGTGCGCCGACTGGTCGATACGCGACAGCGGTTTCGGCGAGCTGTTGCCGGATGCCGATGTCGTGATCATCGACGAGGCGCACCAATTGGCCGATACGGCGTCAAACTTTCTGGGCATCAATGTCGGGGCCAAGCAACTAAATGACCTGGCCGGCGACGCCCTGGTGGAATACTTTAAAGACGCGACCGATATCCCGGCTTTGCGCACGGCTTGCGAAGACCTTGAACATGAAGTCAAGGATCTGCGCATGGCTTTCGGGATAGAACTGAAACGCGGCGAATGGCGGGACATTGAGGCTAATCCCAAAATAGCCGCCGGGCTGACTGCCGTTAAGGAGCAGTTGCAGCGCCTGACCGATCAACTGGAACTGGCCTCGGTCAAGACCAAGGGCCTGGAGTCGTGCTTCAAGCGCGCCGACGAGCTGCTTCAGCAATTAAAGATCATTATCGATGATGACAGCGGCAAATGGATACGCTGGTACGAGATTCACAGGAAAACCTTTACCCTGAGCCGGACGCCGCTCGACATCGCGGCCGAATTCCGCTCGTTCATGCAGCATCATCAGGCGGTGTGGATTTTCACCTCGGCGACGCTGAGCGTGGCGCAAAAGTTCGATCATTTTTCCAATAATCTGGGCCTGGGCGATGCCGTCAGTGCCAGTTGGGGCAGTCCCTTCGATTATGCCAATCAATCGCTGTTTTATCATCCCAAAGGCTTGCCGCAGCCGAATGATCCCGAATTCATCCCGATTATCATGAATTTCGCCCTGCCGGTCCTGCAGGCCAGCAAGGGGCGGGCGTTTTTTCTGTTTACCAGCCACCGTGCGCTGAAACAGGCCGAAACGCTGCTGAAAGACCAGCTGGACTATCCGTTGCTGGTTCAGGGCAGCCGGCCCAAGGGGCGGCTGCTGGAGCAGTTTAAAGCGGCCGGCAATGCGGTCTTGTTGGGCACCTCGAGCTTTTGGGAGGGCGTCGATGTGCGCGGCGAAGCTTTGTCCTGCGTGATCATCGACAAGCTGCCGTTCTCATCACCCGGCGATCCGGTGCTGAAAGCACGCCTGAACGCCATGGAACGGCAGGGGCGCAATCCGTTTTTCGAGCATCAACTGCCGGCCGCCGTGATTGCGCTCAGGCAGGGCATAGGCCGGCTGATTCGCGACGTCACGGACAGGGGCGTGTTGATGGTCTGCGATCCGCGTCTGCTGAAACGCGCCTACGGCCAGGTTTTCCTGGACAGCGTGCCGCCTATGAAGCGAACCCGCGATATTGAAGATGTGCGGGCCTTTTTTCAACAAGAGACTGAGCAATGAAATTATTAGCGGTAGAAACGTCCACCGAAGCCTGCTCGGCAGCGCTGTTGATAGACGGCGCGGTGGCCGAGCGCTTTGAAGTGTCGCCCCAGAAGCATACCCGGCTGATTTTGCCGATGATCGATGCCTTGATGGCCGAAGCCGGGCTGATGCCGCAGCAGCTTGACGCCCTGGCTTTCAGCCGCGGCCCGGGCAGCTTTACCGGCGTGCGCATTGCCACAGGCATCATTCAGGGCATCGCGTTCGGCGCCGATTTGCCGGTTGTGCCGGTGTCCACGCTGGCCGCCATCGCGCAGGATTTTTTCGATCACCATGATGATAATGTATGCTTCACGGCCATGGATGCGCGCATGGGCGAGATTTTCTGGGGCGTTTACCGGCGCGATCAGCACGGTCATGCCGAATTGTTGGGACGGGAAGCGGTGACGCCGGCCGAACAGGTTGAATATCCGCCGTTGCAAGGCGTGGGCGCGGGCTCCGGCTGGGGCGTTTATCGGGACCAGTTAATGACCCGGCTGGCGGGCCTGGTCGATCGGTGCGAGCCCGGTTTATTGCCGCGTGCCGGCGCCATTGCGCGTTTGGGCGCGCGTGGTTTCGAACAAGGGCTGGCCGTCGATGTCGAACAGGCAATGCCGGTTTATTTGCGCGATAAGGTCGCAAAGAAAGAATCAGAGCGATAATACGGTATAATGGCTTCCTGTTTTATAACTTGTCACTTCAGGTAATGGCTCAATATTTCGAAATCCATCCCGAGAACCCGCAGTTGCGTTTGATACACCGTGCCGTGGACATCATCCGAAAAGGCGGCGTTATCGCTTATCCGACGGATTCGTCTTATGCGATTGCCTGCCAAATAGACGATAAACAGGCGCTGGACAAGGTTCGCCGCATCCGGCAACTGGACGATAAACACAATCTTACGCTGGTCTGCACGGACCTGACGCAGGTTTCGAATTTCACGAAAATGGGCAACGATGCCTATCGGTTGATCAAGGCGTTAACGCCGGGCGCGTTTACGTTCATTCTCGATGCCACGCGCGAAGTGCCCCGCAGGCTCCAGCATCCCAGGAAAAAAACCATCGGTATACGCATTCCCGATCACCCCGTGACGCAATTGCTGGTTCAGGAGCTGGGTGAACCCTTGCTGAGCACCACCCTGATATTACCGGGCGATAGCGAAGCGCTCACCGACCCTTATGAAATCAGAAGCCGGCTTGAACATGAGCTGGACCTGGTGATCGATGCCGGTATTATTGCCTCCGAACAGACGACCATGATCGAGTGCTCCGGTAATGGCTGCGAGGTTGTCAGACAGGGCAAAGGACTTGCCCCCATGCTCGATTGATACAGGAAGCGAAGTTATGATGAATGAATTGACGCTGCTGCAGCGTATCGTTGTCTGGGTGTTGCCGGTGATTTTCGCGATTACCGTGCATGAGGTCGCTCACGGTTGGGTCGCGAAAAAATACGGTGACAACACGGCCTTTATGCTGGGCCGGCTGACTCTGAATCCGATCAAGCATATTGATCTGGTCGGCACCATTATCCTGCCCGGCATATTGTTAATGACGGGCACCGGCTTTATTTTCGGCTGGGCCAAGCCGGTACCGGTCGACCCCCGTTATTTCAAGAATCCGCGCCGCGATATGGCGATCGTTGCATTGGCGGGTCCGGTCTCCAATCTGCTGATGGCGATCGCCTGGGCGCTGTGCGTGCGTCTGGGCGTGATCCTGAACATGGAAGCCATATCATTGCCGATGATCTATACGGGTATCGCCGGCATATCCATCAATCTGGTGCTGGCGATGATCAATCTGTTGCCGATTCCGCCGTTGGACGGCAGCCGTATTTTGACCGGCATTCTGCCGTCCCGGCTGGCCTGGAAATATAACCAGCTGGAGCGTTATGGATTCCTTATACTGGTGCTGCTGTTAATGACTGGCGCCCTGGGCGCGATTCTGGCTTATCCGATGTACATCGCCCAGCAGTTGTTTTTTTCGATTGCCGGGTTATAGGGTGTGGTATTGCGCAACGATCTTCCGGTTACCGGCAGGCATTGTTAATTTTTTCAGATGAGTCAAAACACAGCCGAAATCCTGGATGAGCCGCAAGCCATTGCGATGGTCCACGGCGCGCCGTTCAATCAGTTGCCGGAAGACCTCTATATTCCGCCCGATGCGCTGGAAGTGTTTCTGGAGGCCTTTGAGGGACCGCTGGATTTGCTGCTGTATCTGATAAGAAGGCAGAACCTCGATATCGTCAACATACCGATTGCCCAGATTACCCACCAGTATGTCGCCTATATCCAGATGATGGAATTGCTGAATCTGGAACTGGCGGCGGAATATCTGGTGATGGCCGCGCTGCTGGCGGAGATCAAGTCCAGAATGCTGCTGCCCCGGCAGCCGGAAGCGGAAGACGAGGAAGAGGATCCTCGGGCCACGCTGATACGCCGGTTGCAGGAATATGAATGTATTAAAAACGCGGCCGAAGAGATAGACTTGATGCCCAGGATTGAGCGCGATCTGTTTGAGACCGCTGTCGATGTTTCCACGCTCAATGTTGAAAAAATCCTGCCCGATGTGCAGTTAAAGGAAATGCTGCTGGCATTTCAGGATGTGCTGAAACGGGTAGAACAACTCAGTCACCACCAAATCACTAAAGAACCGTTATCAGTCCGTGAACGAATGGCAACCATTTTGGAAAACCTTAAAGGAGCGGATAGTCTCCTTTTCTCGCAATTATTTATCCGAAAAGAAGGGCGACACGGGGTCGTTGTCTCGTTTCTGGCCATCCTCGAACTCAGCAAAGAGCGACTCATCGACATCATCCAGTCAGACGCCCTTGCCGAACTGCGAGTCCGAAGCGCCGTCTCCGCTTCCGGCTCCTAAAGCGAAGAAAGAGCCAAAGCCCAGAAAAACCAAACCAGTAACAGTCGATGCGATTGACTCGAATGTCCGTATTATTCCCGAGCCCGTCAAGGGGCCGCCTGTCGACTTAGACCGGCTAAAAGCCTACGTCAGGCACAAGAATCGGCGCAGACAGTCTCAATCGGCGCAATTGCCGGTACCACCTCCCGTTATTGAACAGCCAGAACCCAACATGGAAATCAAGCGCATAGTCGAAGCCATTTTGTTTGCAGCCAGCCGGCCGATGACAGCGAAACAGGTGCAACAGGTTTTTCCCGAAATCGAGCAGCCGGAATTGGCGGAAATCCAGTCGGCCATTGATGCCATTGTCGAGGAATACCGGTCCAGGCCTGTCGAGCTGAAAAAAGTGGCGAGCGGCTATCGGTTTCAGGTTAAACAGGAGCTGTCGCGTTGGGTGTCGCGACTTTTTGAGGAAAAACCGCCCAAATATTCGCGTGCCTTGCTGGAAACGCTGGCCATCATCGCCTATCGGCAACCGGTAACGCGCGGCGATATCGAGGATATTCGCGGTGTCAGCGTCAGCAGCAGCATTATGCAGACGCTCATTGAACGCGAGTGGGTGCGGGTGGTGGCGCATAAGGAAGCCCCGGGCCGGCCCGCCATTTACGGCACGACCAAACAATTTCTGGATTATTTCAATATTGCCTCGTTAGATGAACTGCCGACTTTGCAGGAGATTCAAAATCTTGATTTGTCGGTGGATAACGGGCAACAACCCATGCAGGTAAAGAGTGAAAAGCAAGAAACCCGCGAAGAACTCGCAGAAACAGCTGAACAATAACAAGGCAGCGAAAAAAACCGACCGCCATGCATCGCCGGGCGAGCGCTATAAAAAAACCGCGCCACGCGGCGCTTCGGCAGACGCGCAAAAGAAACCGGTCAGCGCCAGGCCAAAGGTGTCTGAGACGGTCGAGGCGGTTGAGGCGGGTCAGCCGTCAGACGGCGAACGCATCCAGAAAGTGCTGGCACGCGGTGGCGTCGGCTCACGCCGGGAAATCGAGCGATGGATAGAAGAAGGCCGGGTCAAGCTGAACGGAGAGGAAGTCAGCCCGGGCACCCGGCTAAAGACCGGCGATCATTTACAGATCAATGGCCGGGTCGTGCATTGGGAGAAATTCGATCAGCAGCCGACGCGCGTGTTGTTGTACCACAAGCCGACCGGCGAAGTCGTCACGCGCCGCGACCCCGAGGGGCGCCCGGTCATATTCACGCAGTTGCCGAAATTGCCCGTGGGCCGCTGGATAGCGGTAGGGCGTCTCGATATCAACACCTCGGGGCTATTGCTGGTGACCAACAACGGCGAGCTGGCCAATCGGCTGATGCACCCGTCGACGGCCGTGGAGCGTGAGTACGCGGTGCGTATTCTGGGCGAAGTGTCGGAGACGACCATGGAAAAGCTCAAGCAAGGCGTGGAACTGGAAGACGGCAAAGCCAGGTTTGACGAAATCCATTTTGCCGGCGGCGAGGGCGCCAATAAATGGTATCACGTCATCGTCACCGAAGGTCGCAACAGGCTGGTCAGGCGCTTGTGGGAATCGCAGGAGGTGACCGTCAGCCGCTTGATACGCCTGCGTTATGGGCCCGTGGTGCTGCCGGAGCGCCTGAAAGCGCATGCGTTCTATGAGTTGACCGATAAAGAACTGGATCTGCTGTTTGATTTTGCCGGCATGGCAAGAGAGAAGCGGGAAGCGGTAGCCGAAACGGAAATGAAAAGCCACAAGCACAGACGGCATTAAGGTCAGGCGGGTTCGCTGACCCGCCAATCGCAGAGGCGCCCCGCGTTGCCGATTGCCGCCAGCCGTTATCGAGCGGCTATGACTCGGTTCCTGCCGTTCTTTTTGGCTTGGTACATGGCGGCATCGGCGCGTTTAATGAAGGACTCGAACGTGTCGTCGGCGCGTAAGGCATTGACGCCGAGGCTTGCGGTCATCCTGAGGGTGTTCATGTCATAGGTCATGGTGCGCCGTTCGATGGCGGCGCGTATTTTTTCCGCCAGCAATTCGGCGTCGGCCAGATCGGTGTCGCTTAACAGGATGACGAATTCCTCGCCGCCATAACGGAAGATGAGATCGCTGCTACGCAGGCTGTCCTTGATCCATGCCGCGACAGAGGCGAGCATGATATCGCCGCAATCATGGCCGTAATCATCATTAATCGTTTTAAAGTGGTCGATGTCCAGGAAAATAATGGCCAGATTCTTGGCCTGGCGTATGGCCAGCCTGATTTCCCGGTTTATCGTGTCGTTAAAGGACGCTCTGTTATGGGTCTGCGTCAGCGGGTCCATATACGCCATTCTCAGCGCCCGATGAAACAGCGTTGCGTTTTTCAGCGGATAGATCAAATAGCGCAGCAGCGTTTCCAGTAACTCGATTTCAGCCTCGGTAAACTGATGATTGCGCATCAGTTTTAATTCACCCAGTGGTTGTTGCTCGATTTTAAAGGCATGGCTATAGGCATGCTTGGTAAAGACGCCATTTTTAATTTCCAGGCTGAATTCCCGATTGCTATAGACGTAACCGCTATGCGGAATCATCGATTCGATTCTGCTGCAAAAAATGGAGATCAGTTCGTTAAATTCCAGCGTCGTCTGTAGCGCGTTGCTGATATCGTACTGACTCAGGTTTTCCGCTTTGCCAGCTTCAAATGCGGTATTGCTGACCATGGCCAGGTTTACGGATTTTTTCACGGTATTGCCTACTCTCACCTTGGGATTTAATTGACATAACAACTCAAGCGAGGACTGTGCCATTTTGTATAAATATATAAAATTCAATAAATTATGAATTTTACTCAGGATCTGGAGTGTATGATTATGTCAGCAATGTGACAATTCAGGACAACAGGGAATGGCTGGCGAGGCAGCGGCCGATAGTGTTTTATACCGCCGGTTTTTTATTCCACGGCGATATCTTCGTTCCAGAGTTGAGGTTTTTCCTTGATTAACCGGGCCATCAGTGCGATGCAGCGAGGGTCGTCAAGCACGGCGACTTCAACGCCGTGGCTTTCCAGAAATGCAATGTTGCCGGCAAAGTTTTCCTTCTCACCGATAACGACGCGTTTAATGCCGAACTGAACAATGGTGCCTGCACACATCATGCAGGGGCTGAGCGTCGTGTATAGCGTGACGTCCTTGTAACTGCCGCGCCGTCCGGCTCGACGCAGGCAGTCCATTTCACCGTGCGCGATCGGGTCGCCTTCCTGAACGCGCCTGTTATGGCCCACGGCTAAAACCTGGCCGTTTTCAACCATAACCGCGCCGATCGGCAGGCCGCCTTCGTCGTAACTTTTTTGCGCCTGGTCGTAAGCCATGGCCATGAATTTCAGGTCTTGTTCGCTGGTCGTCATTTTTTAAGCCCTCTGTGTGATTACTCTATTTCTGCCTTGATCCTTTGCCTGATAAAGCGCGTCATCGGCTCGCTTGACCAGTTGCTCGATATCCATTCCGTCGCCTATTTGCGCGACGCCGAAACTGGCGGAAATCCGCCGCTCATGCTTGTAGTGGTGCGAGCTGATTTTTACTCTTAATTTTTCCGCCAGAATGGCCGCGCTCTCGGCACTGTTCTGTGGGCAAATAATCATGAATTCCTCGCCGCCCCAGCGCCCGAGTATATCAGTCTGCCGAATATGGCCTTTCAGGATATCGGCGATGCTGGTCAACACGGCATCACCGGTCAGATGGCCATGGGTATCGTTGATGGCTTTGAAATGGTCGATATCCAGCATAATGATACTGAATGGTCTCCGGTAGCGTTGATATAAATCGAATTGCTCCTGCAGAATGTCGTCGAGTTTAGCGCGATTGTATACCTGCGTCAGCTTATCGGTTATGGACAGTTTCAGCAGCAATTCATTCTGTTCGGCAATTTCCTTAAGATATTTGGCCTGCACGAAATTGCGGTAGAGCAGCAGGAAGCCGATAACGGCAATTCCGGCCACCAGCTTCCAGAGCAAACCGTAATCAGTGCCTTTTTCATACTTGACGGAGATCCATTTGTTGATAATGGTCTGGTGCTCTGCTGCGGGAATTGCGTTAACCATCTTTTCAAAGATCGCCAGCAATATGGGATCGTCATTACGCACGCCGATGCCGAGTTCAAACTTGTCATCAAATTTACCGGCAATTTTAAGCTCGCCGATGTAATGATTTTGTAAGGCATACCCGATGGTTGTCAATGAATCCAGAAAACCGAACAGTTCGCCTTGGGCGACCTTGTTCAGGCCTTCATCAAGCGTGTCGAATTCAATCAGATTGATGGTCGGATATTTATTTCGCAACAGCTCGGCAAAGGCATAACCCTTGACGATGCCCAGCTTCTTGTTGAGCACATTTTCGATGTCGGCGACAAACAGTTCATCTGTTCGGGTGGCGATAACCAAAGGTGAGTTCAGGTAAGGGCTGGTGAAATTCCAGTCTTTTTCACGTTCAGGCGTCGCTACGACCAGCGATAACAGATCGCATTTTCGCTGTCTGGCAAATGCCAGCGATTGAGTCCAATTACTGGTCGGCACCAGTTCAATCGGGGTCGGTATCATTTGGCGCAGCAAATTAAAATAATCGGCGCTTATGCCAATATGCTGGCCTTGTTCAATTTTTTCATAGGGCATCCACTGCGGGTCTACGCATAGCGTTATTTTTTCCAGGGATTGTATGTAGTCGAGTTCCTGTTTTGAAAACAGTGGCGTTTTCGATGCCGCGGCGGCTTCGAAGAAAAAGCCGTTGAGGCTGGCGGACGAATCGATCAGGTCTGCCGCTTTCAATACGTCAAAATTGTGCAGGACCAGGTTTGTATTGACAGAGCCTAGCGTTTTTATATCGGGCAAAATCAATTTCTTGATGATGTCGGCTTCATAGAGCAGCGCGTCCAGAGGCTTTTCCCGCGAGTAGTTGTTATAAATGAGTTCGGCCATTTCTTCCGTGTGACTCAGCGCATATTCCCAGCCCTTGTTGCTGGCGTCGATCAGTTTCTGCGTGCGTTGTCTGTAATGCTCGGCAGTTGAATAGGCGGTAAAAAGATTGCCGTGATAGGCGTTGATGCCATAGGCGGACGGATCAATGATATTGTAAGGCGTTTTCGATTGCCTGATCTGGTAGAGCTCATTCGACAGGAAGGCTGACATTGCATCTATATCGCCGCGAATAAAGTCAGCCGCATCGAATGAATGAGGAATCGCCTGAAAGTCATTAGCCGTCATGTTAAAGGCTTTTAACAGCAAGGCCAGGGAGCTATTGCGCAACTGTTCTTCCGTGATCATGACTTTCTTGCCGATCAGGTCGGAAGGCGTGAGCAGCGTTTGCTTGCTGATGATAACCAGCGCCGGGCGCTTGAAGTAGTTCGCCAACAGCACAACCGGTTTGTTTTGCGCCTTGACCAGGGTTAAATCGGCATCGTTTATACCGTAATCGGCCTGGCCGTTTAAAACCGCCTCGACGACGTCCATATCCGCTTCCCGTTCCTTTAACTCAACATCAAGGCCTGCTTCTTTGTAAAAACCTTTCTCTTTTGCCGCAATGAAACCGGCAAATTCGAACTGGTACTTCCAGCCGAGTTGAAGGGTAACTTTTTCTAACGGTGAAGAGGACGTTATAGAAGCAAACAGGGTCAAGAAAATAAAGATGGCTATTTTCAATTTAGATTACAGGCTGGCTGGGTAGGCATAAAGATAAAGTTTATCACTATTATCCTTGATATTGCGCGCGGGCGGTTTTTATCTTTCGTTTGCCGTGCCGGAGAGAAGGGGCGCGGGAAGGAGTCAATTGGCGCCGATCGTCAGGCCGGAAGCGAGGCAGGCGGCAATAGAACCGTGTCGGCCAGGGGACCTCGCAGGTCATGGCTTCAAAATGGATCAGCCAAGGGCTGGCGCTAACCGGCCGGCAGATAGATTCTGAACCGGGTGCCCTGGTCTACGGTGGAATCAATGACGAATTCGCCCTGATGGTCCTGGATAATCTTATGGGAAAGGGATAGTCCGAGTCCGAGGACCTTGTCGGCGGGTTTGGTAGTAAAGAAGGGCTCGAAGATTCTGTTTTTTATCGAGTCCGGGATGCCTGTGCCGGTATCTTCAATCTCAAACCATAGCCAGTCGGAATTTTTATAACCGGTTCTGATGGTGATTTTGCCGAAGCCCTCGATAGCCTGGGCGGCATTAATCAATAAATTCATGAATACCTGAATGAGATCAGAGCCTATGCAGCGGACGGGCTTGATTCCGCCGTAGTCCTTGATAATCTCGGCCTTGTATTTGAACTCGTTGTTGAGGATGGTCAGGATGGAGTCGAGGTTTTGTTCAATATCGAAAGGCTCTTTATCGCGCTTATCATTACGTGCAAGGCTGTATAAATCCTGGACCAGTTTTTGGGCCCGGTCGGCATCTGCTATCGCCGCTTTCAACCGGCCATTCAAGTCATCGATTAGCGATGCCGGAGCCAGTTGCTTTTTAAGCGCATTGAAGGCCGTCACTTCGCTATTGTCATGCGGAAGCTGTCCGGCAAGGCGTTTGGTCATATCGGTAAGGCGGTTGATATTGTGTAGAAATTGTTTCAGGGTGTTCAGATTGGAATAGACGGAATCCAGCGGATTATTAATTTCCTGCGCGATGCCCGAAGCCAGTTTGCCTATCGCGGCCATTTTTCCCGATTGTATCAAGTGCCCTTGGGCTTCAGTCAGCTTTTCTTTTAAAGCTCGCCGCGCCTCCTTTTCCCGGTTAAGCATTTCCCGGGTCTGCTGTAATTCCTCTGTCTGGTTCTTGACCATTTCTTCAAGTTGTTCGACGGACAAAGCCTGTGCCGCTTCAATCTGTTTTTGCCTGGAGATATTGGTCCCCCAGCCTGTGAAACCGGCAAATCCGTCATTTTCAAGTATGCCGGGTGCAGCGGTTTCCAAAATGGACAGGTAATTGCCTTCGTGAGACATCAAGCGATATTCAATCTGTAATGTTGAACGCTCCGCGAAAGCTCTGGCGTATTCCGCTGACAGCCGGTCCCGGTCATTCTGATGAACGAAATTCAGCCATACTGCCGCCGGGCATTCGCGCGCCGTAAATCCGGTGGTTTGCTGCCAGTGTTTATTGCAATACATGGACTGGTTGAGTTCATCCTTGAGCCAGATAAAGGCGGGCACATTGTCGGCAAACTCCCAAAAACGGCTGTCATTTGCCCGGGAGAGGTTACGGCAAGCGTCCTTGATGACATAGCCCGCGCCGGTTTCCTCGACGGATTGTTCGGCGCCGGCTACAGTTAATACTATCTGTTTGTCGACATTGATTATATGGTCGATAAACCAGTTGGTCAGGAAATCAAGCAGCTCAAGCGTGATTCTTTCCGGGGTGGACGTGCACCGAAGCTGTTCCTTGGCGATTTTTTTGATGAATGCCTGGTGTTTTATCTGATGTTCGAGAAAAAACGGCTCGGGATAGCCGTTTTGGCGCATGAAATGCTCTTCGGCATCAAAATGGTAATAGATGTAGGCGACCAGCTTATCCAGTGCCCTGAGGCGGATTTGATGTTCTCCATTTGCGGCAATGATTTCATTCAGGTTATTGATTAGTTTGAATATCTGCTGATGATGAGTATCAATTTCATCAATCCCGGTACTTAATTGGGTATCCCAAATAAATATTGCCATAGATCATAGAATAGAAATTTGAAGGCAATAAGCAAGTTACAGTACCCAATGGCTTTGTTCAATAATGAAAGAATTATAATTATGTCAGCAAATACTGACAGTCTAGCTCAAGCCTGGATTTAAAAAATCGTTTTTAAAAAGCAAATGCGACCGATCCGGCGAATCCTTGGGAAAAGCAGGGCCATTGAAACAGTTGCCGGGAAGACTGCCGTCATGGCAGTTTTCCCGGCAGGCGCGCTGATTTTTGATGAAGGGACGCCAGTAAAACGGATATAACGGTAAGCATTAAAGGGTCGAAGTCGGGCGTAGACCGCCGTCATACGGAGCTGGCCGCGAATCCGGGAGTGGCAGAAAGGCAAAAAGCGTTAATTCGGGCTCGGGGCGTGCGTTAATACAAGCCCAGT
This sequence comes from Methylobacter marinus A45, assembly GCF_000383855.1. Taxonomy (GTDB): domain Bacteria; phylum Pseudomonadota; class Gammaproteobacteria; order Methylococcales; family Methylomonadaceae; genus Methylobacter; species Methylobacter marinus. Next base: position 724,782 of record NZ_KB912877.1, on the reverse strand, counting down.
TGCAGTTGGGCGACTTCCGACATCATGTCGCGCGACCAGGGCGGGTCGAGCACGATCTCCACATTGACATTGTCCACGCCGGGCAGTTCGCGGATGCATTTTTCCACGTCGCTCTGGATCACGGGGCCCATGCCGCAACCTGGCGCCGTCAAGGTCATCATGACGTGCACATCATTCAGTCCTTCGCCTGTCGGCGTGACCTTACAGGAGTAAACCAGGCCCAGATCGACGATGTTAACCGGTATTTCCGGGTCATAAACTGTTTTCATGACTTCCCAGCAGTTTTTCTCGACCGCCTCGGGGCTGGTTTCCGATACCAGGGTATGCAATTGATGCATATCCTTGCCCAACGCATCGGCATCAACGCCGGCGATGCGGACCATGTGGCCGTGCTCGGTCACGACGGTGTAGTTGTTGCCGAGAGACTGGTGGATGGTTACTTCGTGGCCTTTGCTCAAAGTTCCGGTGTTGCCGTCGGGTATGGTGACAACATTGACATCGCGGGTTAAGACAACGGTTTCTCTTTCTGCCATAGTGATTCAGTTATAGGTTAAAAGTGCGGGCGTCGATAATCTGGCCGCTGACACCAAGACTCGCGGCGCTAAATAAATAGACATAAACAGGCGCCAGGGATTCCATGGCGGGCAGCTTGTGTTTGTCTTCCGCCGGATAAGCGCGCTTTCTTAGCGGCGAGTCAACCGGTCCGGGCACCAAGGTATTGACGCGGATTCTGTTGAAGCCTTCAAGTTCTTCGGCCAGAATGTTGGCCAGGCCTTCCAGTGCTATTTTCGACACGCCGTAGGCGCTTGAATAAGCCGGCGCATGTCTGGCGGACGAGTCGGAGGTGAAGACGATCGAGGCGTGCTCGCTTTTGTTCAGCACCGGCAGCAATACGCGGCTTAACAGGAATGGCGCATTCAGGTTGACATTCAGCGTGTGCCCCCAGTCCTTGGTTTTGGTAACTGCGATAGGGGAGAATGCGGTTAATTCGACTGCCGAATGCAGAACGCCCTGCAGGGAGCCGTATTTGTCGTCGATTCTGTCGGCCAGTTCCTGATAGTCGGCTTCATTGGCGCCGGCCAGATCGAAAGGGTAAATAATCGGTTCCGGTGCGTTGGCGGCCAGGATGGCATCGTAGGTCGCTTCCAGTTTGGCGATGTTCTTATCGAGCAGAATAATATGCGCGCCCTGTTTGGCCAGTGCCAGTGCCGCCGTGCTGCCCAGGCCTCCGCCCGCGCCGGTAATGAGGATGACGTGATGGGTTAGCGGCATGTGAGTGACTCTATCCAGGTTGGAATTTGTTCGGGCGATGCGATCAGCGCATCGGCGCCCCAGGTTTCCGGCGTGTCGCCCGGCTTCAGGTAGCCGTAAAGCGCGGCCAGCGTTTTCATCCGGGCATTTTTTCCTGCCGCAATGTCATGAATGGCATCGCCGATATAAACGCATTCCTGCGGCCGGACGCCGGCCTGCCGGCAAGCTTCCAGCATCGGTTCCGGATGCGGCTTGCTGTTGGCCGTGGTATCGCCGCTGACGATGCAGGCCGCTCTGGCGGTCAGCTTTAACGCCGCCATCAGCGGGTCGGTAAAGCGCTTGCGTTTATTGGTCACGACGCCCCATTTCAATCCCCGCGCCTCGATGATGCGCAGCGTTTCGGCCATGCCCGAGAAAAATACCGTGTATTCGGCAATGTTGCTCTGGTAGTGGTCAAGCATGGTTTTCAGAATGGCCGCCTGAAGTTCCGGGTCGGTGTCGGCACCGACGCTCTCTCTGACCATGGCGCCGCCGCCGTAGGAGATAAAGGGGCGGATAGCCTCCGGGGCGACGGCCGCCAAGCCGTGCGCAGCCAACGCCCGATTCAGGCTGGCGATCAGGTCGGGTGCGGTATCGACCAGGGTGCCGTCCAGGTCGAACAGCACGCAGGAAAGTTTGAAGTCGGTCGGCATCGGCACGTTACTCGGGGCGTCTGAACGCGGCGAGATAGTTGACATCGATATCCCTGCCCAGGCTGAAACGCTTGGTGAACGGATTGTATTCGATGCCCACCATGCCCTGCAGTTCGAGACCCGCATTACGGGCGGACTGGCTCAGTTCCGACGGCTTGATAAAGGTTTTGAAATCATGCGTACCTTTGGGCAGCATTCTGAGCACGTGTTCAGCCGCGACAATGGCCAGCAGATAGGCTTTCGGTTGCCGGTTCAGGGTCGAGAAAAACACCATGCCGCCGGGTTTGACGAGCCGGGCGCACGCGGAAATGATAGAGCCGGGGTCGGGCACGTGCTCGAGCATTTCCATGCAGGTGACATGGTCGAAACTTTCGGGCTGTTGCTCGGCCAGCGCTTCGGCGCTGATTTTCTGATAGTGCGTGTTGACGCCGGCTTCCAGTCCATGCAGATCGGCGATATCGATCAATTCTTCGCTGAGATCAATGCCCAGTGCATCGGCGCCCTGTTTGGCGAGGCCTTCGGTTAATATGCCGCCTCCGCAGCCGACGTCAACGATGCGCTTGCCGGCAATTTCAGCATACTGCTGGATGAACTGGATGCGCAGCGGATTGATGTCGTGCAGGGTCTTGAACTCGCCCTGCGGGTCCCACCAGCGTTCGGCCATTGAGCCGAATTTGTTGATTTCGTGCGGATGTACGTTCTCTGTTGCTGTCATCGTATGAACCGTGTGTTGGATGGCTATAGTGTACTATATTAGTAGGTTATTCGTCATTACTGGCCTAAGCGTTGCCGCCATTCGCCGATTTTCCGTTTTAAATCCGTTATATCGATCGTGGTCAGGTGGCGTTGCTTTAACAAGTGTTTGCCCGCTACCCAGACATCAGTGACCTGCTGGCGGCTGGCGGCATAGACGATCTGCGAGATCGGGCAATACAACGGCTGGGTTTCCAGTCGATCCAGATCGATGGCGATCACATCGGCGGATTTGCCGATGCTCAGCGAGCCGATTTCATGATCCAGGCCCAGAGCCTTGGCGCCATTGATGGTCGCCATGCGTAAGGCGGTCATGGCCGGGATGGCGCTGGCGTCATTGGCGACGGCCTTGCCGAGCAGCGCGGCCATGCGCATCTCCCCGAGCATGTCCAGATCATTGTTGCTGGCCGCGCCGTCGGTGCCCAGGGCGACATTGATGCCCGCCGCAAGACATTTGGCAATCGGGCTGAAGCCGCTGGCCAGTTTCAGATTGGATTCGGGGCAATGGACAATATGCGCGCCGGTTTCCGCGACCAACTGGATTTCGTCATCCGTCAGCTGGGTCATGTGCACAGCCATGAATGACGGGCTGAGCAGGCCCAGTTCATGCAAGCGCCGTAGCGGGCGCCGGCCGGTTTTTTGCTGCTCCTGTTCGACTTCGTGCAGGGTCTCGTGCACATGCATATGCACGGGCAGTTCCAGTTCGTCAGCAAATGTTCTGATCTTGCTCAACGGTTCATCCGAAACTGTATAGGGCGCATGCGGGGCAAACGGCGTTGAAATCAATGGATGGTGGCGGAGCTGGTCGTGCAGGGCCAGGCCTTTTTCGATATAGGCCTCGCTGTTTTCGGCCCAGACCGACGGAAAATCAATCACGATCAGGCCGACACTGGCGCGTATGCCATGATGCATGGCCTGCTGCGCCGTGATTTCAGGAAAGAAATACATGTCATTGAAGCAGGTCGTGCCGCCCAGGATCATTTCGGCAATGGCCAGGTCAGTGCCATCGCGCACGAACGCTTCGCTCATCCATTTCTGTTCCAGGGGCCAGATATGGTTTTGCAGCCAGTCCATCAGGTGCAGGTCATCGGCGATGCCGCGGAGTAAGGTCATGGCCGCATGCGTATGGCTGTTGATGAAACCGGGCAGCAGTGCGTGACTTTCCAGGTTTTCCGTTGTCGTACCTTGGTACTTCTGTCTGGCCATCGCTGTCGGCAACAGATCGATAATTCGGCCGTCGTCGATAACCAGTGTATGGTATTCGTATAGGGCGTCAGGCGCGCTCTCACGAACAGTCGCGCCATTGTCGGGAGCAATGCGCGAGGTTACGGATTCCGGCTCAACGGGTATAATCCAGCGCGCATGGATCACTGTGTCAACTATCATAGGTATTCCTGTTATTTAGATGCGGAATTATAACTTTTTTAACTTAATTTTTGATAAATAATGACAAGACAGACTAAATTGACTGTACAAGCCCTGCATTGGACGGGCGATGCTTTAAAAGTGCTGGATCAGCGCCAACTTCCCGAAAAAATCGTTTATGACGAATACCGCGATGCTGTCGGCGTAACGGAAGCCATTGCTTCCATGCGCGTGCGAGGCGCCCCGGCGATCGGCATTGCGGCGGCTTATGGGGTCGTGCTGTCGGTCATGCGGCATTATGCGGCCGGAGCCGACCTATGGCGGCAACACGTGGCGGCCGACTTCGACCGGTTGGCCCATTCCAGACCGACGGCCGTCAATCTGTTCTGGGCATTGGACCGGATGAAAGCGGCGCTGAATCAAGCGCAGGATGATCCTTTGGCGGCGGCGCTGGACTGCGCCGAAAAAATCCACGCCGACGATATCGCCGCCAATCATGCCATGGGCGAACTGGGCGCCGATATCCTGGCCGGCGCCAAGGGCATTATGACGCATTGCAATGCCGGAGCCCTGGCAACGGGCGGTTACGGCACGGCGCTGGGCGTTATTCGCAGCGTCTATCGGCGGAAGCCGGTCGATGTCTACGCCGGCGAAACCCGGCCCTGGCTGCAGGGCGCGCGCCTGACCGTCTGGGAACTGGCGCAGGACGGCATACCGGCGACTTTGATCGCCGATTCGGCGGCGGCCTGGCTCATGAAATCGGGCGCAATCGACTGGATCGTTGTCGGCGCCGACCGTATTGCCGCGAATGGCGACGCAGCCAATAAAATCGGTACTTATTCACTGGCGGTGCTGGCCAGACAGCATGGCGTCAAGTTAATGGTGGCGGCGCCGACTTCGACGATAGACTGGAGCATAGAGGACGGCAGCCAGATCGAGATCGAGCAGCGCAATCCGAATGAATTGCTGGCGCCTTGCTACATCCGGGAGGATTCACTGGTCAGCGCCTGGAATCCGGTATTCGATGTGACGCCGGCCGAATTGATTTCAGCGATTGTGACCGAGAAAGGCGTGGTATTGAATCCATCTGAACACGGAATCAGGAGTTTAACGCATGCAACTAAGTAAAAAAGGTAATAATCCGGTATTGGCGGTCGGTTATTTCTTCAGAGGACTAAGATTATTGACCAACCCTCAACTGCGCGCATTCCTGATCATTCCGGTCCTGATCAATCTGGTGCTGTACAGTGTTGTGTTGGCGCTGGGGTATTTTTACGTCAGCGGCTTGATTGATCAGTTTATTCCCGACTGGCTGCAGTGGCTGAACTGGATATTGTGGCCGTTGTTTTTTATCAGCTTTTTTATCGCCGGTTTTTTCAGCTTTACGGTACTGGCGAATCTGATAGCGGCGCCTTTTTATGGCAAGCTGGCGGCGAAAACACTGAGCATCATTACGGGGGAAGCCGGTGCCGGCGAAGAACAGCCTTTGGCTAAAGTCATGGTTGCCGAACTCAAGCGCATCGGGTATCTCGTCGTGCGCGCCTTGCCGTTGCTGCTGTTGTTCATTATTCCCGGCATCAACGTGATCGCGCCTTTTCTGTGGGCCTTGTTCGGCGCCTGGGGCATGGCGCTCGAGTACATGGCTTACCCGCTTGAAAACGAAGGCATGCTGTTCACGGAACAGAAGCAATTGGCCAAAAGTATACGCCTGGGCGCATTGGGCTTTGGCGGCATCACGATGGCGGGATTGACGTTACCCTTGTTAAATATTGTTGTGGCACCGGCTGCTGTTATCGGCGCGACTATTTATCTTCATGAAGTTAAACAAGACTAAAGACACGAGGTTGATCATGAATAGAGAATATAAAGCGCATCCCTGGCATGGAATCAGTCCCGGTGATAGCGCTCCGTCCGTTGTTACGGCATTTATCGAAATCGTCCCGACCGATACGGTTAAGTATGAAATCGACAAAGTCAGCGGATATCTTAAAATCGACCGGCCGCAGAAGTTTTCCAATACGGTGCCGGCGCTGTACGGCTTTATTCCGCGAACTTATTGCGCCGAGCAAGTTGCCGAGTTTGCGGCCGTAAGGTCCGGCAGGACGGTTATCAAGGGTGACGGGGATCCGCTGGATATTTGCGTGTTAAGCGAGCGCACAATCACGCATGGCGATCTTATTTTGCCGGCTATTCCTATCGGCGGGTTTCGTTTGCTCGATAAAGGCGAGGCCGACGATAAGATTATCGCGGTTATGAAGGACGATGAGTTTTATAGGCAATGGCGTGATGTATCAGACTGCCCCGTGTCTTATATCAACCGCCTGAAACATTATTTTCTAACCTATAAAAGTCTTCCCGAAGAAAACAATTCCTGCGAAATAACCAATATTTACGGGCGGGAAGAGGCACATGAGGTGATTAGCAAGTCCATGGCGGACTATGAAAATCATTTTGCCCGATAAGCGGTTTTTGCGTTTCAAGGCCGGATTTAATGGCGTTTTTCCATTAAATCCGGTTTTTTATTGCTTGCGTCCCGCCTTTTCTGTTCGGGAGGCGGCATTCAATGGGGTGATTGACTCAACCCGGCCTTGAACTACAGGTGCGGTCCGGCTTTGGTGAAATCAAAATCATCGCCGGCGTTGGTATATTTCTTGAAGTTCTCGATGAACATGCCGGCGAGTTTTTTCGACGTCGCATCAAACGCCTCTTTGTCGGCCCAGGCATCGCGCGGATTGAGTCGGGCATCATCGACGCCTGCCAGCTCTTTGGGAATGAACAGGCCGAAGTAAGGTATTTTGTTAAACTCAGACTTGTTGATGCTGCCGTCCAGGATCGCATTGATGCAAGCGCGCGTCGCTTTGATGCTCATGCGCTTGCCGACCCCGTAACCGCCGCCGCTCCAACCGGTATTGACCAGATAGGCGTTAACGCCGTGTTTTTCCATTTTTTCGCCGAGCAGCTTGGCGTAAACGGTTGGATGCAGCGGCAGAAATGCTTCGCCGAAGCAGGCGGAAAAAGTAGCCTGGGGTTCGATGATGCCGCGTTCTGTGCCGGCAACCTTGGCGGTATAGCCGGACAGGAAGTAGTACATGGCCTGGTCCTTGGTCAGCCGGGAGACCGGCGGCAGAACGCCGAAGGCATCGCAACTCAGGAAAATAATATTTTTCGGCAGGCCGGCCTTGAGCGTCGGCTCATGATTTTCGATGTGCTCGATAGGGTAGGAGACGCGGGTGTTTTCAGTTTTGGAGCTGTCGAAGAAATCGACCACGCCGTCTTCGTCATACACCACGTTTTCCAGCAAGGCATGGCGTTTGATGGCGCCATAAATCTCGGGTTCATTCTCCGGAGACAGGCCGATACACTTGGCATAACAGCCGCCTTCGAAGTTGAAGATGCCTTCATCGCTCCAGCCGTGTTCATCGTCGCCAATCAGTTTGCGTGCGGCATCGGTCGATAAAGTGGTTTTGCCGGTACCTGACAGGCCAAAGAACAAAGCGACATCACCCTCCTTGCCGACATTGGCACTGCAATGCATGGACAGGATGCCATCCAGCGGCAGCCAATAGTTCATCATGGTGAAGATGCCTTTTTTCATCTCGCCGCCGTACCAAGTGCCGCCAATGATGGCGATGTTCCTCTCGACGTTGAAGATGCAGAACACTTCCGAATTGAGACCGTGCTTTTGCCATTTCTCATTGATCATGTTGCTGGCATTATAGACTCGAAAATCGGGAGCGAAATGATCGAGTTCCTCGTCCTCAGGACGGATAAACATGTTTTTGACAAAATGCGACTGCCAGGCAAATTCGGTAATAAAACGCACGGACTTGCGCGAGTGCGGGTTGGCGCCGCTGTAACCGTCGGTTACATAAATATCCTTGCCGGAAAGATAATCGATGACGTCCGCGTAGAGCTCGTCAAATATCTCGGCCGACACGGGCTGGTTGATTTTGCCCCAGGCGATATTATCGCTGGAGGGAAGTTGCTGGACAAAATACTTGTCCTTAGGCGAGCGCCCGGTAAATTTGCCGGTGTCGACCATCATTGTGCCGTTGCTTGAAACCTTGCCTTCATTATTGCTGGTTTCATGGGTGAACAGCTCATCATAGCTGAGATTACGATAAACAGTGCCCACGCTCTTCAATCCCAAATCATCTGGGCTCAATCCTCTCATTAAAACCTCCTGTGGATGGCTTTTTACCATCACTAATTATGTTAACGGTCTAAGCCGGTCTTGTTAGTCAGCTACAACGGATGAGTTGTATACGGCTCAAAATCTTCTTTGCTAAAGGGTTGAGACGCGGTTGAAAAATCTCCCTTCATTATTGTCTCAATGTGCTAAAAATAATGGCGCGGATTCGGTGCCGCCGCCATGCTGAGCTATGAATAAATCATATATCATTTTAACTTAAAGCTAAACTCCCGGAATGATTTAGACACTGCTCCGCCGTGCCGCGAGCAGGCTTGATTACGCCAGTTCCGCAACCAGGTGATTTTCGGCATTCGCCGTTAATCTGGCAGTAATAATTTGATTCTCAAGCGATTCATCCTGATTGATCACGCAGCCTACGCGCAGATAATTGGGCGTATAGCCGAACACTCGCTTTTTGCCGGCATCGAGCTCTTCGCTGTAGCCCTCCCATAACACAGGGAACGCATTGCCGACATTGTCCGCGAAAAACCGCTGCTTCATTGTCTCGGCCAGTTCATGCAGTTGCTGGCTGCGCTGCTTTTTGATCTCATTGGATAACTGATCGGGCAGCGTGGCGGCCTTAATGCCTTCTCGCGGCGAGTAAGTGAAGATATGGATATGGCCGAAACCGGTCTGCTTGATGAAACCGAAGCTGTCCTGCCATTCCTGTTCGGTTTCGCCGGGAAAGCCGACGATGATATCGGTCGTGATGTTGAAGTACGGTATTTGCGCGCGCAGCCGATCCACGATGGCGGCAAACTCGTCGGTTTTGCAGCGCCGCGCCATGCGCCTTAGCACCGCATCCGAACCGCTCTGCAAGGGCAGGTGCAAGTGCGGCATCAAGCGAGGGTTATCGAACAGCGCAAAAAAATCATCGGACAATTCCCACGGTTCCAAAGACCCCAGTCTCAGTCTTGGTATGTCTGTTTTGGCCAGAATGGACTTAATAAGATCCGATAAATTATTGCCCAGATCGCTGCCGTAGCCGCCCAGATGCACGCCGGTCAGGATGACTTCATCGATGTTCTGGCTGTGCAGCGCGTTGATTTCATCGATGACGTCCGCGACAGACCGGCTGCGCTCGACGCCGCGCGCAACGGTCACGATGCAGAACGTGCAGCGGTAGCGGCAGCCGTCCTGCACCTTGACAAAGGCGCGCTGCCGGCCGCGCGTGAACAGGGAGATCTCGCCCGGTTCCGTCGACATGGCCGGCATGCTGTCCATATTGAGCGTGGTCAGGGTTTTTTCGACCAGTTGGTCCTTGTCCTTGTTGCTGACGACCAGGTCGACGCCCATTAGCTGCGCCGCTTCATCTTCGTTCAAGGTCGCATAGCAACCGCTGACGACCAGTTTGGCGGCCGGGTTGTCCCGATGGATGCGCCGAATCAGCTGGCGCGATTTTCTGGCGGCGTCCTGAGTCACGGCGCAGGAGTTGATAACGACCAGATTGGCGGCTTCTGCTTGCCGCGTTATTTGATGGCCGGCTTTTTGAAAAGCCTGGGCCCAGGTTTCCAATTCCGCTTCGTTAAGGCGGCAGCCGAGCGTTTTGAGGTGGATATTCATAACATCATCCGAAGAACCAGTAGGCAACAAAAATGGCGGCCATGATGCCCGCAAAATCGGCTATTATCCCACAAGCGGCGGCATAACGGATATTTTTGATGCCGACCGCGCCGAAGTAGATGGCCAATACATAAAAAGTGGTTTCCGTGCTGCCCTGCACGATCGAAGACAGGCGTCCGGCAAACGAGTCGGCGCCCATCGTCTTCATTGTATCGATCATCATGGCCCGGGCGCCGCTGCCGCTGAATGGTTTCATCAGCGCCGAGGGCAGGGCATCAATAAAGCGATCGTCCAGCATCAATAGATGAGCCGTGTAACGGGCCAGGTCCGCCAGCAGGTCCAAGGCGCCGCTGGCCCTGAATACGCCGATGGCGACCAGCATGGCAACCAGGTAAGGAATGATGGTAATGGCGGTCTGAAAGCCTTCCCTGGCGCCATCGATAAAGGCTTCATAGGCATTGATGCCTTTATATAGGGCGCCGGAAATAAATGCGATGACCAAAGTGTACAGGATGACATTGCTGATCAGTGCGGATTGTTCAAGCATTTGCTGCTGGGGCAAACTTGAAAAATAATTGATAACGCCGCCGACAAACAGGGAAAATCCGCCCAGATAAGCCAGAATGACTTTGTCGAACAGGTTGATTTTTTGCACGAAGGCAATGGCCAGCAAACCGGCCAGCGTTGACGTATAAGTCGCTAATAGGATTGGAATAAACACATCGGTCGGGTCAGTCGCGCCCAGTTGCGCGCGGTATGTGAAAATCGTTACCGGAAAAAGCGTGACCCCTGAGGTGTTGATGACCAGAAACAGTATTTGTGCATTGCTGGCGGTTTCAGGGTGCGGGTTCAGCGTTTGCAGTTCCTTCATGGCTTTAATACCCAGTGGCGTGGCGGCATTGTCCAGTCCCAGCGCATTGGCCGAGATATTCATGACCATGGCGCCCAGGGCGGGGTGGTCTTTGGGGATATCGGGCATCAAGCGGCTGAATAGCGGCGCGAGGCCTTGCGTCAATAACTGGATAAATCCGCTGCGTTCACCGATGCGCATAATGCCCAGCCATAGTGCCAGGATGCCGGTCAGGCCCAGGGCTATTTCGAATGCCGATTTCGACAGGCTGAACATCGCGGACATGATTTGCGCGAAAACCTGTTGATCGCCCAGAAAGAGCAGTTTAAACAGCGCGGTGAGAAAAGCGGCGATGAAAAAGAAAATCCAGATGATATTGAGCACAATAGGCCAGTGAGTAAAAACTGTGCGCTATTTTAAAGCCTGAAAGCGGTGATTGTCTTGCCGGAAATAAAAAAGGCTGTGCCAGGAGCGGCGACACAGCCATAAGGACAGATTGCCGAGTTAGCTTAACAAGGGAGAAAGTTAACCTGGATGGCAATCGTGGTCGGATTGTTACAGAAGCCGGTAATTTTTAATGTGATTCGTCTCACAAAAGGAATCATTAAACGTTCTTGGCCAGGTTTTCCGCATAGCCGGTGTAATTGCGAGGCGTTAACGCCAGCAACGCCGTTTTGGCTTCGGCCGGTATGTCCAGCGTATCAATAAAAGCCTGTAGCTGCTCCGGCGTGATGCGCTGGCCGCGGGTCAGTTCTTTCAATTTCTCATAGGGTTTCTCAATGCCGTAGCGACGCATGACGGTTTGAATTGGCTCGGCCAGCACCTCCCAGTTGGCATTCAGATCGGCTTCGATGGTTTCGGCATTAATCTGCAATTTGGAAATGCCTTTCAGGCTGGCCTGTATCGCGATGCTGGTATGAGCGATGCCGACGCCGATATTTCTGAGCACGGTTGAATCGGTCAAATCGCGTTGCCAGCGAGATACCGGCAGTTTCTCGGCTAAAAACGAGAACAGGGCGTTGGCTATGCCCAGATTGCCTTCCGAGTTTTCGAAATCGATCGGGTTGACTTTGTGCGGCATCGTCGATGAACCGATTTCGCCGGCAATGGTTCTTTGGCGAAAATAACCCAGCGAAATATAACCCCAGATATCACGGTCGAAATCCAGCAGAATCGTGTTGAAGCGAGACAATGCATGAAAAAACTCGGCAATATAATCGTGCGGTTCGATCTGGATGGTATAAGGATTCCATTGCAGGCCTAAGGATTCGACAAAATTTCTGGAAAATTCCGCCCAGTCCACATCAGGATAAGCGACAGCGTGGGCGTTGTAATTGCCGACAGCGCCATTGATCTTGCCTAACAAGGCGACATTTTCCAGTTGTTCCTTCTGGCGCAGCATGCGCGCGGCCACATTGGCGAATTCCTTGCCGGTAGTGGTCGGGCTGGCCGATTGGCCGTGAGTGCGCGACAGCATGGGCTGGCCGGCCGTTTCCACGGCAATGGCCTTGATCGCATTGATGCAGTCGGCGATTTGCGCGGCAATGACCGCACGGCCTTCTTTCAGCATTAAGGCGTAGGACAGGTTGTTGATGTCTTCCGAGGTGCAGGCGAAATGAATGAATTCGCTGACTTTTTCTAGTTCGGCATGGCCGGTTATTTTTTCCTTGAGCAAATATTCAACGGCTTTGACATCGTGATTGGTGGTTTTCTCGATGTCTTTAACGCGCTGGGCATCGGCTTCCGAAAAGTGATCGACGATGCTGTTCAATAATTGGTTGGCGGAATCGCTCAGCGGACTGACTTCCGCAATCCGCGGATGAGCCGCCAGCGCCTGCAGCCAGCGCACTTCAACCTGTACGCGAAAGCGAATCAGGCCGTATTCGCTGAAAATAGGCCTTAATTCCTTCACTTTGTCGGCATAGCGGCCATCAATGGGGGAAATAGCGGTAAGGGCAAAATTTGTCATGGTTATTCCGAATGTTTTAAAGAGTTTATTACGACGAAGCCATGCCGGTGCGGAGTAACAGGGTTCAGCTTCGCACAAAAAACGTTAGATGTTATTCATTAGTCTTGGATTCAATAATGCCGCCGCCCAAGCAGATTTCGCCGTCATAAAAAACGACGGACTGGCCCGGCGTAATGGCTCTTTGCGGTTGATCAAAAACAGCCTTGCAGCGATCGCTGCCGATGGGTTCCAGCCGACAAGGCTGGTCCGCCTGCCGGTAACGCGTTTTGGCGCTGCAGCGTATTGTTTGAGTTAACGGCCTATTGCTGCACCAGTCCAATTGGCTGGCTTCCAGTACATTGTGCAGCATCAACGGATGATCGTGACCCTGGCCAACGATAAGAATATTGTTTTCGAGGTCTTTTTCGAGGACATACCACGGCTCGTCCGGTGCATCTTTAACGCCGCCTATGCCTAAGCCCTGACGTTGACCCAGGGTGTAATACATCAAGCCCTGATGCGGACCGATGTACTGGCCTTCCGGTGTGCGCATTTCGCCGGGCTGGGTTGGCAGATACCGCTGCAGGAATTCCTTGAATTTACGCTCGCCGATAAAGCAGATGCCGGTGCTGTCTTTTTTCCTGTAATTGGCGAAACCGGCTTTTTCGGCCATGGCCCGGATTTCGGTTTTATACAGGTGGCCGATTGGAAACAGGGTGCGCGCCAGCTGTTTTTGCCCCAGCGTGTAAAGAAAATAACTTTGCTCTTTGCCGGGATCTAGCCCTTTCAATAAAAAGTATTCGCCGTTTTTCTCGCTGACGCGAGCATAGTGCCCCGTGGCAATGTATTCCGCACCGAGGTCTTCAATCGCATAGTTCAGGAAGGCTTTGAACTTGACGTGCTTGTTGCAGAGAATGTCCGGGTTGGGTGTGCGGCCGGCCTGGAATTCGGACAGGAACACTTCAAATACTTCATCCCAGTATTCGGCGGCGAAATTGACGGTTTTTAATTCAATGCCCAGCTTGTCGCAGACCTGTTGCGCATCGGCGAGGTCTTCCATGGCTGTGCAGTACTCGGTACCGTCATCCTCTTCCCAGTTTTTCATGAATAAACCGGTGACCTGGTGGCCTTGTTCCAGAAGTTGTAATGCTGTTACTGAGGAGTCGACACCGCCGGACATGCCGACGATTATGTTTTTACGCATGGTCAAGATCGAGAAATGATTTTAGTAATGATAAAGGGTGACGCTGTCCGCTCAGGTATTCGTCCACGGCAATAAGCACCAAAGGGCTGCGTAAACGATGTTCCCTGGCGGCTATTTCGTCACGGCTCAGCCAGTGGGTGGCAATAATACCCTCATCCAGTCGCTGGTTGGGGTTGTATGAATGGCACCGCCCGGAAAAACAGATTCTGACGAAACTGGGGAATTCAGGATTTTTTCGCCAAAGTTGAATGGAGAGGACATGCTCGGGCTCAAAATGCCAGGCGGTTTCTTCGTAGACTTCACGTTTGACGGCTGCAATCAGGTCCTCGCTCTTTTCAAGATGGCCTGCTGGTTGGTTGAACTGAAGGCCGTTGGAAGTTTCTTCTTCAACGAGCAAAAAACGATTGTTCTGTTCAATAACGGCGGCAACTGTAACATGCGGTTTCCAAACCATTAACAAATTCCGGCTGCAAAAAACTGATATTTTACTTGATTTGGTTATATTATGTTCGTAAAGATTTTTGAACTCTGCCTATAAAACAAGTCAAAGTTGGTGTCGTAAATGTTGTCTAAGAATGCGGGATGACTGATCAAGCTAATGCCGATCAATGATTTTTCGATATTTACGAAGAATGACTGTATTTTGTTAGGATAGGGTTGAAATTTACTGATGTTGGCACTATGGTAAGCTCTTAAAGTACTTTTATTATTTGGTTGATATGTCCGGTTTTGATCCATCTAAAGATAATGACGACGGCTTGGTTGTTCAAGAGGCCAAGCCTAAACTGAAACGGCCACCTTTATACAAGGTCATCTTGTTGAATGACGATTTTACACCGATGGACTTTGTAATTGAGATTTTAATGGATTTTTTTGCTATGACTGAAGAAAAGGCGACACAAGTGATGTTGCAGGTGCATACGCAAGGAGTTGGTGTATGTGGCACCTATTCCAAGGATGTTGCTGAAACCAAGGTATATATAGTTAATGAATATTCGCGAGAGCATCATCATCCATTATTGTGTTCAATGGAAGAAGCATAGGTTGGAGAGATAGATTATGTTAAGTAAAGAACTTGAAATTACATTGAATCATGCTTTTAAAAATGCGCATGATAAGCGACATGAATTTATCACGGTTGAGCATTTACTGCTGGTGCTGCTCGATAATGCTTCCGCGGAGCCGATTCTGAGAGCATGTGGATGTGATATTAAGTTGTTACGTGCACAGTTGACTCAATTTATTGATGAGACAATGTCATTGATTCCGGAAGGTGTGCAGCGTGAAACTCAGCCTACTTTGGGTTTTCAGCGAGTGCTTCAGCGTGCTGTTTTTCATGTGCAGGCCTCGGACAAGAAAGAGGTTTCCGGCGCCAAC
The DNA here is from genome assembly GCF_000383855.1 of Methylobacter marinus A45. Taxonomy (GTDB): domain Bacteria; phylum Pseudomonadota; class Gammaproteobacteria; order Methylococcales; family Methylomonadaceae; genus Methylobacter; species Methylobacter marinus. Next base: position 709,587 of record NZ_KB912877.1, on the reverse strand, counting down.
TTATTTGTGGCCTTGTTTAGTGAGCAGGATTCTCACGCGGTTTATCTGTTGAACAAGCAGGACATATCACGTTTGGATGTCGTCAATTATCTTGCGCATGGCATTTCAAAAGTGGAACAGGAACGAGAGTCTTCCGATGAGCGGGCATCTGAAATTGGGGCTTCGGATCCTGATGCTTCAGGCAGTCCATTGGATAAATACGCCGTCAATCTCAATGAGGAGGCTTTACAGGGTCGGATTGATCCGTTAATTGGGCGTGAGCTTGAGGTTGAAAGAACCATTCAGATACTCTGCCGTCGCCGTAAGAATAATCCTCTATTGGTGGGCGAGGCCGGTGTAGGCAAAACGGCAATCGCGGAAGGCCTGGCGAAAAGAATCGTCGAGGAGAGCGTGCCTGAAATCCTGCTGAACAGCACCATCTATGCCCTGGATTTAGGTGCGCTGGTGGCCGGGACCAAATACCGCGGTGATTTTGAAAAACGCCTGAAGGCCCTGGTCAGCCAATTGAAGAAAGAGCCTGAATCGATTTTGTTCATTGATGAGATTCATACCATTATCGGCGCGGGATCAGCCTCGGGCGGCGTCATGGACGCATCCAATCTGATTAAGCCGGTGCTGGCTTCCGGCCAGTTGCGCTGTATCGGTTCTACGACTTATCAGGAATACCGCGGTATTTTTGAAAAAGATCATGCGCTGGCACGCAGATTCCAGAAAGTTGATGTCGTCGAGCCCTCCGTTGAGGACACCATCCTCATTCTAAAAGGTCTTAAATCGCGCTTCGAGGAACATCACGATGTGAAATATTCCGTCGAAGCTTTGCGGCTGGCGGCGGAATTATCTGACCGCTATATCACGGATCGGCATTTGCCCGATAAAGCCATTGATGTTATTGATGAAGCGGGCGCAAAACAGCGCATGATGCCTGATGCTGAGCGTAAGGATGTTATCGATGCCGCTGAAATTGAAGAGATTGTTTCAAAGATAGCCAGGGTACCGGCAAAATCCGTATCTTCAAACGATATAGATAAGCTGGCGAATCTGGAGAAAAACCTGAAAATGCTGGTCTTCGGTCAGGATGAGGCGATTTCGGCTCTGGCGTCAGCGATAAAGTTATCGCGTGCGGGCCTGAGGGAATCGCAAAAAACCATCGGTTCATTCCTCTTCGCGGGACCTACAGGTGTAGGTAAAACAGAAGTGACGCGTCAATTAGCCAAAGTATTGGGTGTTGAACTCATTCGTTTTGATATGTCCGAATACATGGAGCGGCATACGGTTTCCAGGTTGATTGGTGCGCCTCCCGGATATGTAGGCTTCGATCAGGGCGGGTTGCTGACCGAACAAGTGACCAAGCATCCTCATGCCGTGTTGCTGCTTGATGAATTGGAAAAAGCCCATCCTGATGTGTTTAATCTGTTGCTGCAGGTCATGGATCACGGTTCGTTGACCGATAACAACGGACGTAAGGCCGATTTCCGGAATATTATTCTGGTCATGACCACAAATGCCGGGGCGGAAGAGGGTAGCCGTGCTTCAATTGGCTTTACTCAGCAGGATCATGCCAGCGATAGCATGAAAGTGATCGAAAAAGGGTTCTCGCCGGAATTCCGCAACCGCCTGGACGCAATTATTCAGTTTAAACCTCTGGATATTTCAATTGTCGGGCACGTGGTTGATAAGTTCATCTTTGAACTGGAAGCTTTACTGGCAGAGAAGCATGTTACGCTGACGCTGGAACCCGATGCCCGATTGTGGCTGGCTGAAAATGGCTGTGATCCGAAAATGGGAGCTAGGCCAATGGCGCGATTAATTCAGGAAAAAATCAAGAAACCTCTTGCTAATGATTTGCTATTTGGCAAGTTGGCTCATGGAGGTGATGTGCGGATTTATGTGGAAGACAATGCGCTTGCCTTTGCGATCGAAAGCAATGAGTTAAGTGTTCCTGAAGGCAGTTAATCGTTCTGGATGCATGCGCGATGTCCAATAAATTGAGGATGGATTAGCGCATGCGGAACGTGATACGGCCTTTAGTCAAATCGTAAGGCGTCATTTCAACTTTAACTTTGTCTCCGGTGAGGATGCGGATGTAATGTTTACGCATTTTTCCGGAGATATGTGCTGTCACAATGTGACCGTTTTCAAGTTCAACACGAAACATAGTATTCGGAAGTGTGTCAATCACTTTGCCTTCCATTTCAATTTGATCTTCTTTAGCCATTTGTTTTAATCCAAGTAATATAAAGCCGCCAATGATAACATAAGCTTGTTTTTAACAACAAACACGTATATCGAAAAGGGGATTTTTTGTTTAAAGAGACAATTCAGCCCAGCAATTATCGATAAATAATTGCAAGGGTTGATATTTACTTTTATAAGACATTTTTTTACAGTTTTTTATCCAGAACCCCAGGTATAAAAATTCCCGTTGTTGCAGTTTTGCCTGTTCAATTTGCCATAAGATGGCATAAACGCCTAGGCTGTGACTGGAAAATTCAGGTTCAAAAAACGTATAAACAGCCGACAAGGCATTGTCCAGGTAATCTATTACGGCTATTCCTGCCAATTTACTGCCAATGGAAAACTCCACGAAGCGTGTGTCGCACCATGTGCTGCCCAGAAAATTGAGATATTCATCGGGACTGGACTCCGCCATGGAGCCATCGCCGTGTCTCATTTTCTGATACCGCATATACATATCGTAATGTTGTTGTTCAAAGACAGGCGGCTTGACGATGGCCCTGGTTTGACTGTTCTTTTTCAGGCAGCGCTTCTGGTTTCTGTTGATCTTGAATTCATTCACCGCCAGCCTTGCCGGAAGACAGGCTGAGCATTGGGGACACTTGGGAATATAGACTTGATCGCCACTGCGACGAAAGCCTTGTTCGATCAGTTGCGAATAGAGAGAGGGAGTCAGTTGAAATGTTGGATGCACGAACGCGGACTGGGCCTGCTCTCCAGTCAGATAGCTGCAGTCGTATTCCTGGGTCAAAAATAACGGGATGGAAATCATCGTCATTGAAGTTGCCAAGCGTGTTTATTGGCGGGGATGTCGCAATATCGATCAAGTAACTCTACAAAATAGGCTCGGTCAATTTCTTGAGCGCCCAAACTTTCCAGGTGGCGCGTATGTACTTGGCAGTCTATTAGCTGGTAGTCCCATTGTTTAAGTTGCTCGACCAGTCTGACGAAGGCTACCTTGGAGGCGTCGGTCATACTATGAAACATGGATTCGCCAAAAAAAACCTGGCCAAGGGCCACGCCGTAGAGTCCGCCGACCAGTGCGCCGTTGTGCCAGGTTTCCACCGAGTGAGCGAAGCCGAGTCGGTAAAGTTCGTTATAGGCCTCGGTTATTTCATCTGTGATCCAGGTTCCGGTACTGTTTTTTCGAAGCTCTCCACAAGCATTGATAACTTGCTTGAAAGCCTGATCGAAAGTCACTGAAAAGATATTTTTGCGCAAAGTCTTGCGCAGACTGCGGGATACATTCAGTTTGTCCGGGAATAAGACTAATCTGGGGTCGGGCGACCACCAAAGAATAGGATCCTCAGGGTTATACCAAGGAAAAATTCCGTTTCTATAAGCTTTAAGCAATCGCGTTTTTGACAGGCAGCCGCCCACGGCAAGCAAACCGTCAGGTTCTCGCAACGCTTTACTTAACGGAGGAAAATCCTCATCCGGGTTGTTGAGGTCTAGGATTGTCAGTTGCATAATGCCAGACGAAAGGCGCAAGGACAGAAAAAGTATCTATTTGCCTTGAGCTTTTCATCTTGTGTGTATCTCCTATACAGACTCATCCAGGAATTTTTCCGCATCGAGAGCGGCCATGCAGCCCGCTCCAGCTGAAGTGATCGCCTGTTTATATACGGCGTCCATCACGTCGCCGGCAGCGAATACGCCTTCCACGCTCGTTGCCGTGGCATTCCCATGAAGACCGCTTTTGACCTTGATATAGCCATGCTCCATATCAAGCTGACCTTCAAAAATGCTCGTGTTGGGCGTGTGGCCGATGGCAATAAAAACGCCGTGCACATCCATTTCCTTGGTTGAGCCGTCATGGGTGTTTTTGATTCTGATGCCGGTAACCCCCATATCATCCCCCAGTACTTCATCCAGCGTATGATTCCATTCAATGGCTACATTACCGTTTTCCGCTTTTTCAAGCAACTTGCTGGACAGGATTTTTTCGGAACGGAATTTGTCGCGACGATGAATGACGGTGACTTTAGATGCGATATTCGCTAAATACAATGCCTCTTCAACAGCGGTATTGCCGCCGCCAATAACTGCCACCGGTTTGTTTCTGTAGAAGAACCCGTCGCAGGTCGCACAGGCTGAAACGCCTCTGCCTTTAAAGGCTTCTTCCGATTCCAGGCCTAAATAGCGTGCCGAGGCGCCGGTGGCAATAATCAGGGCGTCACAAGTATAACTGCCCGCATCGCCTGTTAATTTGAAGGGACGGGTGGATAAATCGGCCGTATGGATATGGTCGAAAACAATCTCGGTATCGAATCGTTCGGCGTGTTTACGCATTCTTTCCATCAGATCAGGTCCCTGCAAACCTTCAACATCGCCGGGCCAGTTATCGACTTCTGTGGTTGTGGTTAGTTGACCACCTTGTTGCATGCCAGTAATGATAACCGGATTCAGGTTCGCGCGCGCGGCATAGACGGCGGCCGTGTATCCGGCAGGGCCGGAACCAAGAATCAAAAGACGGCAGTGTTTGACGTCGCTCATCAAAAATCCTCCAAAGGGTAACAGATAGACAAAACTTCAGGAATTATGAAGGCGAAATATTATTTCGTAAACTTTTTATCTAACGTTTGTCTGCAGGAAGGCGGGGAGCTGTTGTGGACATTACTAATGTAAAATGTGTGATTATTCATCTATAATGATGTTTTATTGGTAATATTGTCAGACGAGTTGTTACATGGCTGCTGTGATGGAAGAAAAAACTTACCGGGGGTTGCGCGAAGTTGCTTTATTAGGTTTTTCCGCTTGTGCATTATTTTTTTTAATTTCACTGGTCACTTTCAGTAACGAAGATGCCGGCTGGTCACATAGCGGCGCAATACAGGAAGTTACCAATGCATGTGGCGTCGTCGGTGCATGGTTGTCTGATTTTACCCTCAGTATTTTTGGTTTAATTGCGTACTTGTTTCCGGGCATGATTACCTGGTTCGGCTATCTGATATACAAACAAGGCTGGCGAACCGGCAGCCTCATGCTGATGGCATTGCGCTGGACTGGTTTTATTGCCACCATTATTTCAGGAGCGGCGTTATTTTCCCTGCATTTGCTGAGAACGGGAGTTGAACTGCCGGGTACTACTGGGGGGATTCTGGGCCAGGAAACCGGTGATGCCTTGCAGATTGTGTTCGGCAATTCAGGGACGACACTGTTTTTATTGGTTGTCTTGTTGGCCGGGGTCACCTTGTTTACGGGACTGTCCTGGATAACCTTGCTAGATATGATCGGTAAATCCACGGTTATTCTCTGCCGCTTTATAGGGATTAAACTCATGACGCTCTGGCAGATGAGTCCAATCCATCGTATTCAGATATCAGTCAAGCCCTCTCGAGTTCAGGCACCCGAGTTTGTCGCCGCGAAACCCGAGGTCAAGAAAAAGCCCAAAATGAAAATGTTGCCCGCCATCGAAGCGGTGCCCATTATCGAAAAGGCTGAAAAAGTCATCATCGGCAAAGTTGAAAAAATAAGCAAGGCAAAAAAACAGTCGCCCTCGGGTGAAGGCGTCTTACCGCCCTTAACGATGCTGGATGAACGTGATACGCGCGTCAAGGGCTATTCCGAGAGCGATCTGGAGGAAATGTCGCGGCTGGTAGAGAGCATTCTTGAGGATTTCAATGTAATCGTGGAAGTCGTTGGCGTGCTTCCGGGACCCGTGATCACGCGTTTTGAATTGCAGCCGGCTGCCGGCGTTAAAGTCAGTCGTATAAGCGGTTTGTCCAAGGATCTGGCCCGGGCACTGTCCGTGACCAGTGTGCGCATCGTTGAAGTGATTCCGGGCAAATCAGTCATCGGCCTTGAAATTCCGAATCGTGAACGCGAAATGGTCACGTTGCGGGAGTTGTTGGCTTCAAAGAATTTTGAAAAATCCAAATCCCTGTTGACGCTGGCGATGGGCAAGGATATTTCCGGTGCGCCGGTCGTCGCCGATCTCGGTAAAATGCCCCATGCCCTGGTGGCCGGTACGACAGGCTCGGGAAAATCGGTCGCCATCAACACCATGATCCTCAGCATGCTCTACAAGGCGACGCCGGAGCAGGTGCGCATGATCATGATCGACCCCAAAATGCTGGAATTGTCGGTTTATGAAGGCATTCCTCATTTGCTGACGCCGGTCGTGACCGACATGAAAGAGGCCAGCAACGCCTTGCGCTGGGCTGTCGCCGAAATGGAACGGCGCTACAAGCTGATGTCCAAAATGGGCGTCAGAAACCTGGCTGGCTTCAATCAGTTGATTACAGACGCCGAGGCCAGGGGCGAAACCATCAGGGACCCGATGTTCCAACTGGTCAGAGAGCTTGAAGAAGGTGAAGAGTTTCCGGTATTGACGACCTTGCCGAGCATCGTCATCGTCATCGACGAATTGGCCGATATGATGATGATCGTCGGCAAGAAGGTCGAGGAGCTGATCGCGCGTCTGGCCCAGAAAGCCAGGGCCGCCGGCATCCATTTGATCCTGGCGACCCAGCGCCCGTCCGTTGACGTATTGACCGGCCTGATCAAGGCCAACGTGCCGACGCGGATTTCATTCCAGGTTTCGTCAAGGATCGATTCGCGCACGATTCTCGATCAGGGCGGTGCGGAAGCCTTGCTCGGCAACGGCGATATGCTGTTCTTGCCGTCCGGCACCAGTATTCCGATCCGCGCTCATGGCGCCTTTGTCGATGACCATGAAGTTCATCGGGTCGTCGAGTTTCTGAAGAAAACGGCTCCCGCCAATTACCTCGATGAGATTACGCGCGAATCATCCGATTCCAGCGATAGCTTCGGCATGGGCGGTGGCGGCGGCAATGGCGGCGGCGAGAGCGATCCGCTGTATGACGAAGCCGTGCAGTTTGTCACTGAATCGCGAAAGGCTTCAATCTCCAGTGTGCAGCGGCGCTTCAAGGTTGGCTATAACCGCGCCGCCACTATGATCGAAGAAATGGAAGCGGCCGGTGTCGTCAGTCCCGCCGAGTCTAATGGCTCAAGAGTCGTTTTGGCGCCGCCGCCGGTCAAGGATTGACCATGAATATCGCCATTATGGGTGTCGTCATGGTGATTGTTGCCGCCCTTGGCGGCATCCTTTTTGTCCGGCGGCATACAGAACAGTCGCAGACTCAAGTCAAAATGGTGCTTTTCGGTCTCTATTTCTGGGGGCTCATTTTTGCGCAGATAATTGTTTTGGCACTGGCCTATGCACTGAACCAGAAATTTCACTTTTTCTGATGAATGTGGGGGCGACTTCAGTCGACTTTAGCCAACAGGTTTAAGTTATAAACCACGAAGAACACGGAGGACACGAAGTTTTTACCTGTTTTTCTCCGTGTTCTTCGTGGTTAAAAAGATTTCAAAATGACAATTGCCGGTCAATCACAGGGTTATTCATTCTCCTTGTAGCCATTCTCCAGCAGTTTGGCATGCGCGGCGGCAAGCCTTGCAATCGGTATGCGCGGCGCTGAGCAGGAAACATAGTCCAGTTTGATACGGTGGCAAAAACGGATGGACTGGGGGTGTCCGGCCTGTTCGCCGCAGATGCCGATTTTGATATCGGGCCGGGTTTTGCGGCCCAACTCCGCCGTCATCTTCATTAGTTGACCGACGCCTTTGACATCCAGCACTTCAAACGGGTTGTCCTCAAGCAGCCCCACTTCATTGTAAAGCGGCAGAAACTTGTTCTCAGCGTCTTCGCGCGAGAAAGAAAAGGTCGCCTGCGTCAGATCATTGGTGCCGAATGAAAAGAACTCGGCGAATTCCGCCAGTTGCCCGGCGCGGGTGCAGGCACGCACCGTCTCAATCATGGAACCGAACTTGAAATTCAGTTTGAGGCTATAGCGGGCTTCAACGTCCTGCTGTATGTCATGGACATACTCTCTTACCCGTTTCAGTTCCTGTGCGGTAATGACCTGCGGGACCATGATTTCCGGTGAAATCCGGAGCCCCTGCTGTGTACAGATGGCGGCGGCCTCGAGGATGGAGCGGATCTGCATCCGGTAAATTTCCGGATACGACATGCCCAGACGCACGCCGCGATGGCCTAGCATCGGGTTGACTTCATACAGTTCACGAACTTTTTTCAGCATTAATTGCTTCTTGGCGATGGCTTTGCGAATGACATCCTTGCCGAGCCGATTGAACGGTGCCGGCAGTTCGTCATGTTCGCCCAGTGTCTCCAGTGTGACGCGCTGGCCTTTGGCAATAATTTCATACTGCTTGAGCGCCTGTATTTCGTCCTTTAACTGCTGCTCATTAGGCAGAAATTCATGCATGGGCGGATCGAGCAGGCGCACCGTGACCGGAAGAGGCGACATCACGGTAAACAACTGGACAAAGTCCTCCCGTTGTATCGGGAACAGTTTTTTCAATGCGGCTTCGCGGCTTTTCTGGTTGTCGGCCAGTATCATATCAATGACCAGCGGCAGGCGGTCCCTGGCGTTGAACATGCGTTCCGTGCGGCACAAGCCGATGCCGGCGGCGCCGTAATCGATGGCCAGCCGGGCGCCGGCCGGCGTATCGACATTGGCGTACACCTTCAGCTCGGCATAGTGATCAGCCCAGGACAATAAGGTTTGGAGTTCTCCGGAAACAGACGGCGTGACCGTCGGAATTTCGTCCAGATAGATCAAGCCGGAGCCGCCGTCGATGGTGATGACGTCGCCCTCCTGTATATGGACATGGCCGACGGTGGCCTGGCGCGACCTGACATCGATTCTGATATCCTCGGCGCCGGCCACGCAGGCTTTGCCCATGCCGCGCGCGACCACCGCGGCATGGGAGGTTTTGCCGCCGCGGCTGGTCAGTATGCCCTGGGCGGCAAAAAATCCGTGGATGTCCTCAGGCTTGGTTTCCTCGCGCAGCAGGATGACTTTTTCGCCGGCGCGGCCCATGATTTCGGCGGTATTGGCATCAAATACGCATTTGCCGCAGGCAGCGCCCGGCGATGCCGGCAGGCCTTGCGTCAGCGCGGAGATCTTGTTGTTCGGGTCAAGCTGCGGGTGCAGCAATTGCTCCAGCAGCTCCGGATCAATGCGCAGCAACGCCCGTTCCTTATCGATCATGCCCTCATTGGCCATTTCGACAGAGGTTCTGACCATGGCCGTGGCATTCATTTTGCCGTTGCGGGTTTGCAGGCAGTAGAGCACGCCGCGTTCTATCGTGTACTCATAGTCCTGAACTTCGTGGTAATGGCTTTCGAGCTTATGGCGCAGTTCAACCAGTTGCCGGTACATCTCCGGCATTTCCACGGCCAGTTCCTGAACCGGCTTGGGCGTGCGGATGCCCGCCACGACGTCCTCGCCCTGGGCATTGACCAGGTATTCGCCGTACATTTCATTGGCGCCGGTGCCCGGATTGCGGGTAAAGCCGACACCGGTCGCGCAATCGTCGCCCATGTTGCCGAACACCATCGCCACGACATTAACGGCCGTACCATTGGCCATTTCCGGCGTGATGCGGAATTCGCGCCGGTAATCGACGGCGCGCTTGCCCATCCAGGAATTGAACACGGCTTTGATGGCCAGTTCCAGTTGCTCGTACACGTTATCAGGAAAAGGCCGGCCGGTTTCGTCGCGCACCACCTGCAGGAACAGTTCGCAGATCTGTTTCAGGTGGTCGGCGCTCAGATCCGTATCGGCCTCGACGTCTGCCTGTCGCTTGACGTTGTCGAAATGCACGTCGAATTTTTCGTCGTCTATGCCCAGCGCAACTTTGCCGAATAGTTGAATAAAGCGCCGATAGGCATCAAAGCTGAAGCGCGGGTCCTGCGTTTGTTCTATCAACGCTTCCAGGGTGGCTTGATTCAAGCCCAGATTCAGGATCGTATCCATCATGCCCGGCATCGAAATCGCCGAGCCGGAGCGTACCGAGACCAGCAGCGGTCTGACCGGCGCGCCGAATTCCTTGCCTGTCGCCTGCTCGACTATCCGTATCTGCAGCTTGACTTCATCCATGAGACCGGCGGGCAATTGTTGATTTTTCAGATAGTCGAGGCAGGCTTCCGTGGTAATGACAAAGCCGGGCGGCACATTCAGGCCGATCTGGGTCATCTCGCAAAGATTGGCGCCTTTGCCGCCTAACAACACCTTATTTTTACCGTCACCTTCGTGAAAAGAATAAATGTATCGAGTTGTCATGCCTGTTCCCTGAAAAATAGTGAAGAACTGTTTATTTGCCGGCTTGTACCTCGTATGCCAACAGTGTTTTGACGTGAACGGCAGCACTGGCAGCCAGGGCTTTAAGGTTATAGCCACCTTCCAGTATTGAAATTATTCTGCCTCCGCAATAGATGCCGGCAATCTCCATCAGTTCCTGAGTAACCCATCGATAATCGTCTTCAACGAGTCCGATCGATGCCAAGGGGTCGTCCCGGTGCGCGTCAAAGCCGGCCGAAACCAGCAGCAGTTCCGGCTTGAAAGCTCTCAGCGCCGGCAGGATGATCCGGCTGTATTTATGCCTGAACTCCGCCCCTGAATCGCCGGCCGCCAGCGGTACGTTGACGATATTGCCGACGCCGGTTTCACTTGGATAGCCCGTGCCGGGGTAATGCGGAATTTCATGGCTGGAGGCGTAAAGCACGGCCGGCTGCTCATAAAATGCCGCCTGCGTGCCGTTGCCGTGGTGGACGTCAAAGTCCACGATGGCGATGCGCTGAAGATGATGGTGCGTGCGGGCGTATTCGGCCGCAATGGCGATATTATTGAACAGGCAAAAACCCATGGCCCGTTCGGATTCGGCGTGATGGCCGGGCGGGCGCACCGCGCAGAAGGCGTTGTCGGCTTCACCGGCCAGTATTTTGTCGACGGCATCGCAAACGGCGCCGATCGCCCGCAAGGCGGCCTTTCCCGAGCCGGGCGAAAGCACCGTATCGGAATCCAGATAATGCAGTCCATGCCGGGGTACGGCGCTCAGCACGGTATCGATATGAGCCTGTGTATGGACAAGCCTGATTTGCCGTTCCGTGCCGAGCGGCGGCTGCGGCCTGATCAAGCCGGAGAAGTCGGGCGTGTCCAGGGCATCGGCTATGCTTCTGAGCCGGTCGGCGCTTTCCGGATGGCCTATGCCCGTGTCATGAAGCAGGAAATCGGCATGGCTGTAGTAAAGTGTCTTCACGACGCCTCGCTTTCAAGAATCTGTTAAAATAGCCTCCTTTCTACCGATTATTTGATTTATTTACAAGGAGCATCATGCTAGATCAATACCGCAAACATGTTGAAGAACGCGCAGCTGAAGAAATAGTTCCGAAACCGTTGAATGCAGAGCAGGTTGCCGGTCTGGTCGAGCTGATCAAACAGCCGCCGGCAGGCGAAGAGGCGTTTCTGCTCGATTTGCTGGCCAACCGCGTGCCGCCGGGTGTTGATGAAGCCGCTTACGTCAAGGCCGGCTTTCTGGCTGCCATCGCCAAAGGCGAAGCGACTTCGCCCATACTCGATGCCGCCAAAGGCACCGAACTGCTGGGCACGATGCTGGGCGGCTACAATATCGCGCCGCTGATCGAACTGCTCGACAACCAGGAACTGGCGCCGATTGCCGCCAAGGCGCTTTCGCACACCTTGCTGATATTCGACGCCTTCCACGACGTGCAGGAAAAAGCCGAGGCCGGCAATGAATTCGCACAACAGGTGCTCAGGTCATGGGCCGAGGCCGAATGGTTCACCAGCAAGCCCGAAGTGCCTGAAAAACTGACCGTAACCGTATTCAAAGTCACCGGCGAAACGAATACCGACGACTTGTCGCCGGCGCCCGATGCCTGGTCGCGGCCCGATATTCCGCTGCACGCCAAGGCCATGCTGAAAATGCCCCGGGAGGGCATCACCAACGCCGAGCAGCAGATTGAAGAGCTCAAGCAGAAAGGCTTTCCGGTCGCTTACGTCGGCGACGTGGTGGGTACCGGTTCATCACGAAAATCGGCCACCAACTCCGTATTATGGTTTACCGGCAATGACATTCCCTATGTGCCGAACAAGCGCGCCGGCGGCGTCTGCATAGGCGGCAAGATCGCGCCGATCTTCTTCAACACGATGGAAGATTCAGGCGCGCTGCCGTTTGAGTGCGACGTATCGAACATGCACATGGGCGATGTGATCGACATCTATCCTTACCAGGGTGCCGTCAAGCGCCATGACAGCGATGAAATCATCGCCGAATTCTCGCTCAAGACCGACGTGCTGCTCGATGAAGTGCGCGCCGGCGGCCGCATTCCGCTGATTATCGGCCGCGGCCTGACCGACAAGGCGCGTAAAGCCTTAGGCTTGCCGGCATCGACCGTCTTCCGCCGCCCGGGCAGTCCTGCCGACACCGGCAAAGGCTTTACCCTGGCGCAGAAAATCGTCGGCAAAGCCTGCGGCGTGGCCGGCGTGCGGCCCAACACCTATTGCGAGCCGCACATGACCATGGTCGGTTCCCAGGACACGACCGGCCCGATGACGCGCGATGAGCTGAAAGACCTGGCATGCCTCGGCTTCTCGGCCGATCTGGTGCTGCAGTCGTTCTGCCATACCGCCGCCTATCCGAAACCGGTCGACGTGGAAATGCAGCATACCTTGCCCGATTTCATCATGAACCGCGGCGGCGTATCCTTGCGCCCCGGCGACGGTATCATCCATTCCTGGCTGAACCGCATGCTGCTGCCCGATACGGTCGGCACCGGCGGTGATTCGCATACGCGTTTTCCGATAGGCATCTCGTTCCCGGCCGGCTCCGGCCTGGTCGCTTTCGCGGCGGCTACCGGCGTCATGCCGCTGGATATGCCCGAATCCGTGCTGGTGCGCTTCAAAGGCGAAATGCAGCCCGGCATCACCCTGCGCGATCTGGTCAACGCCATTCCATATGCGGCGATTCAGCGAGGCCTGCTGACGGTCGAGAAGAAAGGCAAGAAGAACGTGTTCTCGGGCCGTATCCTGGAAATCGAAGGATTGCCGGATCTGAAAGTCGAACAGGCGTTTGAATTGTCCGATGCCTCGGCCGAGCGTTCGGCCGGCGGCTGTACGATTCGCCTGAATGAAGCGCCGATCCGCGAATACATCAATTCCAACATTACACTGTTGAAATGGATGTTGTCCGAAGGCTACGGCGATGCGCGCACGATCGAACGCCGCATCAAGGCCATGCAGGAATGGCTGGCTAATCCGGTATTGCTGGAGCCCGATGCCGATGCCGAATACTATGAAGTCATCGAAATCGACCTGAATGAAATCAAGGAACCGCTGCTGGCCTGCCCGAACGATCCTGACGACGTCAGACCGCTGTCGGAAGTCGCCGGCACCAAGATCGACGAAGTCTTTTTAGGTTCGTGCATGACCAACATCGGCCATTTCCGCGCCGCCGGCAAACTGCTCGACAAGCATGCAGGCCGCCTGCCGACCCAGTTGTGGGTATCGCCGCCGACCAAGATGGACCAGTCGCAATTGACAGAGGAAGGCTATTACAGCATTTTCGGCAAGTCCGGCGCGCGCATGGAAATGCCGGGCTGCTCGCTGTGCATGGGCAACCAAGCCCGGGTCGCGGATGGCGCGACCGTGGTCTCGACCTCCACGCGCAACTTCCCGAACCGTTTGGGCAATAATGCGAACGTCTATTTGGCCTCGGCGGAACTGGCGGCCGTCTGCTCGATACTGGGCAGAATCCCGACGGTTGAGGAATACATGCAGTTCGCGCATCAGATCGACGAAACGGCGGCAGACACCTACCGCTATCTGAACTTTGACCGGATCAAGGCTTATCGGGAGAAGGCCGAAGCCGTAGAGACAGATAAATAGCAGACCTTGCGTAGGGTATGCACCGCGTACCTTTTCAAAGTTATCAACTTTTGAAAAAGGTACGCGGTGCATACCCTACAGGGTTTAACAGCAGCGAGGCGTCCCGGGTCGAATACCCTATAGGGCACAAGTGAATTCGACCCTACAGTTTGTTCTTAACCCGTCAGCGAAGCCAACATCAAAAACAACCCCTGAGTCATTCTGGCAAACGGCTCGTAATCGAGCTGATCAGGCGTATCTTCAGGCGCATGATAATAGGGGTACCGATAGAGTGCCGTATCGGTCACCATAAACGCCTTATAACCATGCCGCCAGAACGATGAGTGATCGCTCCAGGAAACGCCCGGCACTATGTCCGGCGCCGCAATCGTTTCCAGCGGAAAATCGGTTGACGCGGAAAACGCTCGAGCGCTTTCCAGCATGACGGCTCGGGATCTCAGGTTGGAAACAAAGGCGATAAAATTGCCGGTGTCGGGATAGAAGTATTTAAGCATGGGCGGATAGGCCTGGCTGCCCGGGTCATTCCTATAGCAGGCGATGGTTTCCAGCGCAATCATGAAGCGTATCGGTTCGCGGCGCTGTTTCGCGGCTTTGGCGTAGATCATGCTGCCCATTTCTTCGCTGTAGAAAAAAGGCGGCTCTTCATTGACAAAAGCCACGAAGCGAAGGCTGACATTGGGCTTTAAGCCGCTGAACAGGCGGGACAGTTCCAGTAATGCCGCGATACCGCTGCCATTGTCATTGGCGCCGGGACTGCCGATGACCGAATCGTAGTGAGCGCCCACCAGAATGTATTCGCGATTGCGGTTTTTGCCTTCACAGGTGATTTCAAGATTGGCGCGCTCGACGCCTCGGTCATCGTAAACATGCGACCGGACTTCATAGCCTTGCTTGTGCCATTCCTCAGTGATGTAGTGTGCGGCGGCATCCAGCGCCTGCGGATGAAATATATTCCGCTGCCCAATCTCGCCGGCAAGTTTGTACACATGCGTTTTCAGTCGTTCTACGGATATCTCGGCCATGTTTTTATGGACAGCAACGGTTGAGTTGGGTTAACTATTTTTTCATGTCATTCGCATTTGTCAGACTTCCCGGCTTTTGTGAGCCAGCTTGTGCGCATGATTCTCCCAGTTTTGACCGTCGAATTGTTCTATGGTTATCGAACGGGGCTTTGTATCCAGGCAGCGGACATTGATATCGTAACCGTCCGGGTTCGAGCGCGGAATATAAAACGGCTTGATGCCGCATGTCCTGCAGAACATATGTTTGGCTACTCCGGTGTTAAAAGTATAGGTGCTGATATTCTCTTCCGGGCTCAATAACCGGAATTTCGATTTCGGCACGATCAAATGCAGGAAGCCCGATTTCGCGCAAATGGAACAATTGCATTCTTCCACTTGTAAATCCTCCGGTGCCTCCACTTCAAACTGAATGCCGCCGCAATGACAGCTGCCTTGATATTTCATAATAATTGGCCTTTTAGCTTGAAAATTTAGCTGATAGTGAGGCCAAAAAATACCACAGAATACACGAAGTTTTTACTTAATCTTCGTGTCTTCCGCGGTAAGAAATTAGCTACTGCAGAGGTTAGGAATTTGATTTTACAATTCCGTCTCTATATTCAGCTCTTTGGGCTCGTTCCGTTTGATCAGGAAATAAACCACCGGAATCACGACCAGCGAAAACAGCGTAGACGCCACGATGCCGAATATGAAGCTCCAGGCCAGCCCGGAGAATATCGGGTCCAGCACGATGATTGCGGAGCCGAATACGGCGGCCGCGGCGGTCAGGAAGATCGGCGTCAGACGGATGGCGCCTGCTTCTATCAGCGCTTCGGCCAGCGTCGTTTCGAGGTCACGGTTGTAAGTGCGTTCGATGAAGTCGATCAGGATGATCGAGTTCCTGACCACGATGCCGGCCAGCGCAATCATGCCGATCATGGCAGTGGCCGTGAAATAGATCGGCGTCGGATAACCCGCCACCGGCTCCGTGAACAGGTTCAGCAGCCAGAAGCCGGGCATGATGCCGATGATGGTCAGCGGGATCGCGATCATCATCACCAGCGGAATGCCCAGCGATCCGGTCTGGCCGACCAGCAGCACGTAGATCATGACCATGGCCGCGCCAAAGGCCAGCCCTAGGTCGCGGAACACGTCGACGGTGATTTTCCATTCGCCTTCGCCGGCCATGTCAGCCGTGTAACCGTCGGGCAAAGGGTTCTCGTCGAAGTAGTCGAACATGTCCAGTATCGCTTCTACCGGACTGCGGCCGGCCATTTCAGCTGTTACATAAGACAGTCTTTGCAGATTTTTATGGTGAATGGTCGTGTCGCCCGATTCGACGGACATCGTGCCGATTTCACCTAGCGGCACCAGATGACCCTGGTCCGATTTAACGCGCAGCGACAACAGATCGGGCAGGGTGGAACGGATGGCCCGGGGCAGCTGCAGATAGATTTCCAGCGGCTTGCGTTCGGTCATGATATGCATGGAACCTGCCGCCGAGCCTTGCACGGCCAGCTGCAGGGTTTGCGCAACCTGAGCGGCGGTAATGCCGTTCAGGGCCGCCTTTTCGCGGTTCAGGCGGAAGTGTATTTTTTCATGCTCGGCATCGACCATGTCGTCGACGTCGACCACGCCCTCGGTTTCGGCCAAAGCGGCCTTGACGCGGTTGGAGACGTTGATGATGTTCTGGTAGCTCGCTTCGGGCGGACCGTAGACTTCGGCGACCACGGTCGACAGCACGGGCGGGCCGGGCGGCAGCTCGACTATTTTGAGCTTGGCTCCGTACTCTCTGCCGATGCGTTCGACTTCGGGCCGTATGCGCAGGGCGATGTCATGCGATTGATGCTCGCGGTGCTCCTTGTCGATCAGGTTGATGCGCACTTCACCGACATAACTGCCCTGGCGCAGATAATAATGCCGCACCATGCCGTTGAAATCCATCGGCGAGGCCAGGCCGATATAGGATTCATAATCGGTCACTTCATTGACGGTGGACAGGTAGCGGCCTAAAGCCCGGGCGACTTCGTCAGTCTGCTCCAGCGTCGAGCCTCGGGGCATGTCGATGACCAGCTGCAGCTCGTTTTTGTTGTCGAACGGCAAAAGCTTGAGCGGCACGGCCCGGGTCACGGCCAGCAGGGCGGAGGCGATGAAGGCGATGATGATCACGCCGATAAACAGCCAGGCGCGCCGCGGCGAAACCAGCAACGGCGCCAGTATCCTGTTATAGATGCGGTAACCGGCGCTTTGCTTCAGTTCGAACGGTTCGCCGTGATCCTTGCCGTAATCGCCTTTCAGCATCCGGTAACTGGCCCACGGCGTCACGGTGAAGGCGATGATCAATGACATCAGCATCGCGATCGGCACGTTAAACGCCATCGGCGCCATGTAGGGGCCCATCATGCCGGTGATGTAAAACATCGGCACGAAGGACAGGATGACGGCAAAGGTCGCCAGGATGGTCGGCGGCCGGACCTCGTCGACGGCGGTCAGCAAGGCGCGCAGCGGCGGCTCCTTGCGCATTTTGTAGTGACGGTGGATGTTCTCGACGTCGACGATCGGGTCGTCGACCAGCAGGCCCAGCGACAGGATCAGCGCGAACAGCGTGACGCGGTTGATGGTATAGCCGAAGATCAGATCCAGCAGCAGCGTGACGGCGAAGGTCATCGGCACGGCGATGGAAACGATGAACGATTCTTTCAGGCCCAGGCTTAATGCCAGCAGCACGATGATGGTCAGGATCGCGATGCCTAAGTGCTTGACCAGTTCGTTGACCTTATGGTCGGCCGTCTCGCCGTAGTTGCGCGTCACGCTCACGAGGAGGTCGTCCGGAATCAGGGTGCCGCGCAGTTCTTCGGTAGCTTTGATGACGTCTTCGGCGACGCTGACGGCATTGCTGCCTTTGCGCTTGGCGATGGCGAGCGTCACCATCTGCCGTTCTTCACCGGCCTGAGGCAGGTCGCCTACGGCCTGGCCGACCGTATGCATGTGTTCGGCGGCAGGGCCGAAACCGATACGGGTGTAGTGCTGCACATCGGCAGGTCCGTCCTCGACGCGCGCGACATCTCGAAGATAGACAATGCGGCCATTGATGCTTTTAATGACCGTCGCGGCCACTTCTTCCGGCGTTCGGTAGAAAGGGCCGGCTTCCAGCAGGATTTCGCGGTTGTTGTGCTCGAATGCGCCGGCCTGCACGTTGATGTTAGCCTGAATCAGCGCCTGCCTGATTTCCAGCAAAGTGGTATTGCGCGAGGCCAGTTTGCCCGGATCCGGATAAACGGAAATGCGCCGCGGCGCCGCGCCGACGACCCAGCTTTTGCCAACGTTCTCCACCGTGCGCAATCGCTCGATCAGTTCGTCGGCAATGCGCCGCAGGCTCATGGAATCATACAGGTCGTTTTGCGGCGACAGGGTCAGCAGCACGACCGGCACGTCGTCGATTTCCACGGGCTTGACCACCCAGTTGGTCACGCCGACCGGTATGATGTCCAGGTTGGCCAGCAATTTGTCGCGCGTCTTGATCAGGCTGTTTTCGCGGTCTTCGCCGACAAAATAACGGACCGTAATCACGGCCTCGCCAGGTCTGGACATCGAATACACGTACTCCACGCCGTCGATTTGCCGCAACAGGACTTCCACCGGCGTCGTGACCAGTTTTTCCACTTCCTCGCTGCTGGCGCCCGGGTACTGCACGAACACGTCCATGACCGGCACGATGATCTGCGGATCTTCTTCGCGCGGCGTCAGCATCAGTGCCGCCGCGCCGGCCAGCAGGGAAATGATCAGAAACAGCAACGACAGCTGCGAGGTCGTAAACAGTCTGACGATGCTGACCGTGAAGCTGTCTTTTTTTACCGGCTCGGTCGTATTGGGTTGATGCTCGCTCATTCGGGTGAACCGCTGTTGATCAGTATGGTTTCGCCATCGCGCAGGCCGGACAGCACTTCGATTTGATCGCCGTATTGCTTGCCGGTGCGGATATGGCGGGTATAGATGTGATTGTCTTTAACGATGGCGACTGCTTCGAGCTGGCCGTAGTGCCGCACGGCGGATACCGGTATCAGAATGGCATGGTGTTCCTCGGTGCAGTTCAGCAGCAGCCAGGCCAGGAGTCCTGGTTGCAGCCCCTCTATTTTCGGCAGGGCGGCCTTGACCAGCTGGGTGCGTGTTTCTATATCGATTTGAGGGGTGATCTCATCGATTTTGGCTGTTAAATGTTTATCCAGGGCATCAATGCGCACATCGACTTCCATGCCGGTACGGATGCGGCTGGCGCAGAAGTTTGGAATCGCAACCTCCAGACGCAAATCCTCGGGTTTTTGTAAAATAACGATAGGCTCGCCAATGAGTCCCATGTCGCCGGGATCTTTCAACCGTTTGGAAATGATGCCGTTGAAAGGCGCGTGCAAAGTATTTTCACCTAACGAGACGCGCAGTTGCTCAAGGGCGCTGGCGGCCTGTTTGACATTGGCTTGCGCGGCTTTTGAGCGGGCGATGGCGGCATCGTAAGTTTCGCGCGTGGCGGCCTGTTTTTCATAGAGAAATCGGGTTCGTTTCTCATCGGCAACGGCCTGGGCGGCCTGCGCCCTGGCTGCGGCCAGGCGCGCCTTGGCTTCATTCAGGCTCGCCGTCGCTTCGCGTTCGTCCAGCCTGGCCAGTACCTGGCCTTTTTTGACGCTGTCGCCGGCATTGACTTCGATGCTGGTGATGCGCGCCGTGTATTTGGGTGAAATATTGGCGACTATGCGCGAACGGACTGTACCGGGCCAGAATTGGACATCATCGGTTTTGCTTTGGCCGACCACGAGCGTCTGTGCATTGGCCGGCACAGGCTTTGCCGCAATTTCCTGAGTGCCCGGCTCTACTTTATCGCCGGCACCGATAAGTCCCAGCGCGTAAAGAATGACCAGGAAAAGCCCAAGGATGGCGGCGGCCGGGATGAGCCATTTGTTTTTCATGGCCGGGTTGTGATCTGTCATAAAGATTCCTTTATTTCCAATTACCTAACGCTTTATTGAGTTCGGCTTCCGCCTGCAGGGCATCGTAACGGGCGGCGATGACGCGCGAGTTGGCCTTGTCGCGCGCGACCTCGCTTTCGATATAGCGCGTGATGGTGACGACATCGGCCTGGCGCTGTTCGCTGACAAGCCGGAAAGCTTCCTCCGCGGACGTGACCGAAACGGTTGTCACTTTGACCCGCTCCAATGCCTCCTGAAGTTTCAGATAGGCGGTTTTAACGTCATTTTCGATGTCGAGCTGTATTTTCCGGGCGATTTTCTTCGCTTCGGCAAGCTGCCTCTCGGCTTTTTTCACATTTTCGCTGGTGCGAAAACCTGAGAAGACGTCCAGTTCGACCTGGACGCCGGCGGTGACATTGTCGCGGTTGGTCGAGTAATCGAGGTTCTTGCTGTCGGAGCCGTAGCTGAGATAAGCATCGGCTCGGGGCAGATGAGCGCCTTTGGCGGCGCTAAGCTTGCGCTCGGCAATTTCAATCTGTTTCTGGGCGGCTTCCGATTCGGGGCGCTGTGCGATTGCTTGAGTCAGCAGCGTTTCAAAAGATTTATCGAGTTGCGGCAGTTGCCAGACCGAACTTTCGGCGATACCGAATTCTCCACTGGCATCGATTCCCATAAGGGTCCTGAGTCCGCTTTGAGCCAGTTCTATGGCATTGGCGGCCTGGATTTCGGCATCCTGGGCCTCGGCCAGTTGCACTTCCAGCGATAACACGTCGGATTTGAGTACGGTTCCGGCTTCATAGCGGGTACGGCTTTGCTCCAGCTCGCTTTTTACCGCATCAATGGAGCGCTGAGCCACTTTATGCGCTTCCTTGGCGGCCAGCACGCTGTAAAATGCCGAGGTGACTGCCTGAATCAGCTGGTTGCGCGTCGCCGATTCCTCAAGTGTGGCCGCGTCCACGCCCAGTTCGGCGGCTATTTTGTTTTGATAGTCCTGGCCGCCGTTAAAGAGCGAGTAAGTGGCGATCACTTCCGGGCGGTAATTGTCGACACCGCCGGGATGGTTGAAGTCAGTACCGCCTAAGTCCAGCCGCCGCTGCGAGATAACCATGCTGAACGCGCGGGCAGGGTTGTCGGAATGCTCGTAGGAAAGCCGCGTTTTGACCTGCGGATAAAAGCTGGCCAGCGCCTCGCCGACCTGGGCTTCGGCCTGGGCAATGCGTTCATGCATGACCTGCAGGCTCGGATTATTGTCCAGCGCATAATTGACGGCTTGTTCGAGTGTGTAGTTGTTGCTTTCGGCGACGGCCGGGGCGGAAAAGCCTATGCAGCCCAGTAATAAAGCCGTAGCGGCGGAGGTAGCGTATTTTGATAGGTCAAACATGGTGTATGCCGTTTTTTTTGTTATTTGCAGTCGGAAAATCAGCCTGGATATACTTTTAGTATATTAGGAATTATTAATATAGTCTATCGACTCTGTTTCGGTTTATCTCAATCTCTTAAGTCATTGGCGTGTAACATTATGATTAAATTGGTTAAAAAAGAAAAAGTGCTCCCGATATGGTATGTCGGTATGGCCGCAATATTGTCAGGCGCTATAGGATTCTGCGCGCCCGCCATGGCTGCGCAGACCGAACATATCAGGCCGGTAAACAAGGTCAGGGCTCTACCTGCTTTGATCCTGAACGACCTCGATGGAAAAGAGCATAATCTGTCTGAGTGGCGCGGCAAAGTCATCATGCTGAACTTTTGGGCGACCTGGTGCGGTCCTTGTCAGATTGAAATTCCGTATTTTATGAAATATCAGCAGGCCTATGCAGGGCAGGGACTGCAGATTATCGGCATCGGTCTCGATGAGACAAAAAAATTACGCAACTATGCCCGTACCCTGGGAATCAATTATCCAATCCTACGCGCCGACCCCGCCCAGCAATATGAGTTATTGAATCAGTGGGGCGACCCGGCCGGCGTTCTGCCTTTTACCGTTATCATCGATCGCGAAGGCCGGCCGGTCTTCATGCAAACCGGTATCTTTAATGATGAGGCATTCGACACGATCGTCAAACCGTTGCTTGAGTGACCGGCCGGGCTCAAGTATCAAATACGGTCTTTTATCTGCCAATCCAGCGGATGCCTGGCCATGACCTGTTCCAGATAAGCCGTCATTTTCTCGGCGATCAAGGCCTGTTTTACCCTATCTTTTATCCCTGCAAATTCTTTATGCTCGGCAGGCTTGCGGTTCACGATCATGACCAGGTGCCAGCCCCTGGGGGTCTGGATAATATCGCTGACCTGATTGTTTGGCAGTATTTTCAGGACCTGTTCGACCGCGTCGAAACCGCTGCCTTCCTGCAGCCAGCCCATATCGCCGGCATGCTCGCGGCCATACGGATCGATGCTGTATTCGGCCGCCAGTTTAAACAGGCTTTCACCGGCCTGTATGCGTCGGCGCAGGGCTTCGGCCTGTTCCCTGGTGGCCGCGACAAGCTGGCCGATTTGCCTGCGTTCGGGGATGTAGCCGATCTCCGGATGTTTATGGAAATAATCGAGCAGCGTTTTATCGTCGGGTATCCATTGCCGTTCCTGTGCCGCCAGCAGCATTTTGGCGCCCAGATAGTGCCCGTAATCGGCCACTTGCGTTTCAACGTCAATGCCCTCGGCTACTGCCGCACGTGCCAGAAGCATTAGTTCAAGCCACTCGTTGACCTTGTCTTTAATAGGTTGAGGATCTGTGCTAACAGCGCCTTGAGGCGGCATCAGATCGGCGTATTTAATGGTATAGCCGGTCGCTTCCGCCAGTACGGTATCGGCTTTTGTATTTTTATCCAGACGTTCGAAATAAGTTTTGATGCGGGCTTGTTGTTTAAGCTCGGCTATGCGGCTTTCCTTCAAATTCTTGAATTGCCGCGCAATATAGGCGGCGCGGGCCGCCATAAGCGCGTCGCCGTTGCCTTTCAAGTCGTCTTTCAGTCGGCTTTCCAAGGCTGCCGGGATGCTGATCTGATCGCGCAGATGCGTCAGATAACGTTGCGCCAGCAGGGACGTGCGGAAATTGCTCATTTCCTGCCTGTAGGTCTGGGTTTCGGTCATGCCCGAGGCGACGGCTTCCTGATAGAGCGCTTCCGATCGGGCCAGACGCATCAGCATGTCGCCGCGCAGGTAGGCCTGGTCTTTTTCATCCATCGCCGGAAACTGACTGGCGAAAGGCGCCGCACTCATGGCTTTTTCCAGTTGCTGTTCGGTAACCTGGCCGTTGCCGACTTTGACCAGCACCGTGTCGGCGACGGCAGCGCCGCTAATGGTGCAGGCAAGCCAGAATAATAAACCGATCTTCTTTATAGGCATAAAAACTGTCTCATCGTTGCATCCATGCCGACGGGGCAATGCCCATCGGCGTTTTGCGGTTATTTAGGATTTTTGCCGCCCAAATCCGGCGCGTTGGCATGTATCCAGCTGATTGCCGCATCCAGATCATCCTTGATTTTCTTGCCGTTCCAGGTCAACGCTTCCGCGACAACCGGCACGCCGAATTGGTTGGTCTGATGACAGGATGCGCATAACAGCGGACCGTGGCTGCCGTCCGGATTGTATTGCGGGGCCTGTTTGTAAGTCGTGGTGTCGACTGCCGTCGTTACCGGGTACAAGCCGTGGATGGACTCGTGACAAGCCTGACAGGCAAGGCCGGCATGGCCTTTCGAATAGCGCATCAGGCTGTACTTGCCGGGCTGATTGATCGGGAAGGCTACGCCGCCCTGGCCTTCGACGTAGGGCGGCGCGTGACAGTCGGCGCAATGCGGCTCGCCGGGCGCCAGCCAGTAGTCCCGACCGTGTGAGGCCGCGTCATAGGAGACCGCCGTGACGCCGTTGGCGTCTTCCGGCACTGTCAACGCGGACATTTTTACCGAAGGATTGGCCGATAATATCGAGACATTAATATCACCGTCTTCATCCTTGGTCACCAGCGGTTTGCCGTCTTTGGTGGCAATGACGGCAATGTCAGGCACCATGTGGTCCTTGGCCCAGGTTTTCAGAATGCCGGATTTGCCGGGGGTATCATGGCCGTTTTCATCCGGTACCACTTTAGGATCAAGATACTGTTCTTCCAGCGTTCTGCGGTCGACGCCTATCGCCTTGGCGATGTCATCCAGCGACTGGTCGCGGATGGTTTTGCCGGTTTGCTTGAAGGCATTTTCCAAATCATCTCGCTGATACAGTTCCCTGGAGAGCTGGGTATGGCAGTTGGTGCACCAGACGCCGTTGCCGCCTTCGCCGGTGCCGATTTTAGAGACATTGGCCTGTATCCATTTGCCGATTTCATTCAGATGCTCGGGGGTACCGACGCCGTCTTTATCCTTGTCGGGGTTGGAATGGACGTCGCGGCTGGCAAAACACCCGCCTTTGGAGTCGCGGTTGTCGGATGAGGCGTAAAAATTCCTGCCGTCCGCCGTGATGGCATAGCCGTCCATGGAGCCGTCCTGCCTGTGCGAAGGATGGCAGCCGGCGCAGGTGCCGGTGCGGCCGTACGAGTCGGGCATGGGGCGTATGGTCTGATGAACCCGGTGCAAGGCTTGCGACAGGGGCGGAATCGGATTGTCGCCTTCAATTTTCTGGCCGCCGGAAATGACTTCGACGACACCCTTCGATTGCAGCACGCCGATGACGTTATCGGCATGGCATTGCTGGCATAAAACCGGATCGGCGCCCAAGCGGTTTTGGGTGGCTCGGCTCGATGGATCGTATTTGGCCGTAAACTGTGTGCCGTGGCGGGCGTCGTGGATCTGTAAAATGGAAATGGATGTGGCCTTTAAATCGGCCATGTAATCGCTGGCGCCCAGACCTTTCCAGAACGCTTTTTCCTGTTTGTACAAAGTGAAGGTGTCGCCATTGGCGTTCTCATTGGAATGACAGTTGGAGCAGTTGGGCACATCGATCGGATTGGTGCCGATGAATTTCACGGGGTTGCCGGAATGGCTATCGATAATGGGCTGATTGGTTTTGGCGTCGACCAGTCCCACCCAGGCTTCCTGATAAGGCCGGATGTCACTTTCCACGATTTCCAGCGGGCTTTTTCGCATCATGTCGTCATAGAAGGGCGTCAACGGCAGACCCAGCGCATCCCAGATGCCCGGGTTGGTCAGCACGATAGGCACGTTGTCCAGTACCGGCGATTTGGTATAAACAACGGTGCCCTTATCGCCCGTGTAATGCAGATGGCCGCCTTTCACGGGGCTCGGCGCCGCCGCGCCGGCCGGACCCATATCGCGCGGGATGGGGATTTCGATGCCGATCCGCTGCTTTTCGCTGTCCTTGCTGGTGTTGTCGGGATTGTCGCCTTTCAATCCCTTGTAGACATACAGGTGGGTGAAATAAGCGTTGGCCACATTCTCATTATTGCCGTATTTGCCATCGTGGTTTACGTCGTACGGTATATTCCAGTAAGCCAGCTTCGTGCCTTCTGAAAAAGTGTTGCCGACGTGGCCGTATTCAAGCTTCATGCGTTTGTCGCCGTCAACTAAAACGGTCGGATCATTCGGGTCGGCGACCAGCAACCGCGGAAATTCATAGGTAGAGCCGGCCGTCTTAATGACCTGGCTCTGGATGGAATTGTAGGGCGGCAGGACGCAACAGTAAGAAAAGTCAAAGCCGGTGCAGTGCATCCCCAGTTCATAATTGATGGTGATGTTGTAATCGTTCTTCGGCTTCTGTTCATTCGCCTTAAAAATCTTACTGCTGCCCGTCCCGGGCGTTTCCTGGGCGAAAACCGGCAGGACTGACAGGCTGCCTGCCAACATCGTGGTTAACAGGCCTATAGGCAGGATGTTCATAGTCTCACCATCACTGCAGTTGCTGGTAATATTGCGCAAGCTCTTGTATTTCCGTATCGCTCAGCTGCTGGCTGAGTATGCGCATGCGACTGTAGATGTCGTTGTGGCGCTCGCCATTTCTATAGGCCGTGAGTGTGGCTGCGAAATATTCGGCCTGCTGCCCTGCCAGGGCCGGTATATCCATTTTCTCGCCTTGCCCTTCGGGGCCATGACAGGTGTAACACGGAGGCAGGGTGCGCCTGCCGTCGCCTTCGAATACCAGTCGCTCGGCAATTTCCAGCTCTTTATTGCCGGCTTTGTTCCTGGGCGGCGGCAGTGAACTGTACCAGGCGGCCATATCGGCCATATCCTGGTCGCTTAATCCCGCCGCTATCGAGGTCATGAGCGGGTGAGTACGCTGGCCGTTTTTGTAATCCTGCAACTGTTTGTAGATATAGGTTGCCAACTGGCCCGCCAGCGAGGGAAACCCAGGCGTCGGACTGATGCCTTTTTCGCCGTGACAGCCAATGCACTGGGCGGTCAATTCCTTGCCGTTTTTGCTGTTGCCTTTTTTTACGAAGTTCAGCTGGTCGGACGTCCAGGCAACTTGAGAGGAGGGTTCGGCATGTGCAAGGCTTGTGGCCAAAAGACCCAGCAATGCCGTTTGGATTATTTTATTCATGTTAGTACCCCCATCCGCTTGATTCGAACGTGTCCATGAAAAAGAACTGAAGAATAGGATAGCCGAAACTGATAAGCATGGCGGCTGCTATGACCCAGTTCCAGATTTTGAAGTCATTCAGAAATTCAGGCAAACGAGCGACCGGATAGATCGGTTCGGCGTATTCGACTTCGCCTTTATAGGTTTCAGTTGTTGAATTTAATTGAGTCTTCGCCAGATTGTAGACAAATAAACAAGCTGACCCCAGCATTATCAGGCCGCCGACAATCATGGCCAGTTCAAATGTATCCCATGCCAGGGTAAGGGGGCTGTTGTACTGAACGCTGGAAATGCGCCGGGGCTGGCCTAATAATCCCAGAATGTGCCAGGGAGTGCTCAGGACGACCATGCCGATAAACCAGGTCCATAACTGCAGTAAGGCCATGTTCTGCGAGAACAGCGGCTTGCCCGTCAATATTGGCCAGAGATAATAAGCAATGGCAAAGTACATGATGACGGTCGTGCCGGCAAAGATCAGGTGAAAATGGCCGGGAACCCAGGCGGTATTGTGAATCATGGCGTTCATGGCATAGCTGGCATTGACGATGCCGCCGAAACCGCCCAGCATCAGCATCATCAGGCCCAGAATCATGGCCAGCACCATCGGGTTGCGCCAAGGCAGGGCGCCAATCCAGCCGAAAAGGCCTTTGCCGCCGCGCAGTTTGCCGGCTATTTCCAGCGACGCAATCACGGCAAAGCCGGTCAGCAGTGTCGGCAGGGTGACGATAAATGTACCGATGCCGTGCAATAGCTTCCAGCCTTTGGCCTGCTCCGGATCCATATATAAATGATGGAAGCCGATTGGCAGGCTGAAGACGACCAGCACAATAAAGGAGACTCTGGCCAGTTCATCGCTCAGTATATAGCTGCCCGCCTGCTTTGGCACGAATACATAAAAGGCCGTGTAGGCGGGGATCAGCCAGAAGTAAACAATGGGGTGCAAGGTCCAGGCAAACAAGGTGCGCGCCAGTCCGGGATCGACCGTATCCATCCAGCCGAAAGCCAGAGGGATCAGTTGAAACAATACTTCCAGGGCAACACCGACGCTGGTCCATAGCCATAACACGGCATTGGACACGGTTGCGAACATAGCCAGAGGCACAGGCTGTCCGGGGTTGGCCTGCTTCCATTGCCCCATCATGACAATCATGATCCAGCACCAGACCCAGGAGCCGGCAAGCAATAAGGTGGCACCGACGTAAAACAAGGAGTGCGCCTGTATGGGCGGATAAAAGGTATAGAGTACGGAAGCGGAACCTGTCAGCAAGGGGATGGCTGCCAGGACCGTGCCCAACAGGGACACGCCGAAGCCGGCCCAGGCCAGTTTTATGTTCCATACCGGCTGCTTCAGGCTGGTCGTGGCCGTGTAATAACCAAAACCGGGTATAAAAAAAACCGTTAAAACATAAGCCATCAATACGCCATGGCTGCTGACCGAAGCGAAATAAACCCGGCTTGACTCAATAATCGGCAGGAAGCCGCTGCGTTCCAGAACCTGATAGGCGCCCATGAATGAGGCGATAAGGAATGCCCCGAAAGCGATCCACATATGGCTTAGCGCCAGTTTTTTTTCTTCAGCATCATTCATGACTGCTGTCTCCTTTGGAAGCTGTTTTTACCGGTGCGGTCCAGTGTTCTTTCGCGACGACTGTGATACTGCCCCACATGTGATCGTGTCCCATGCCGCAATATTCATTGCATAGCAAAGGGTAGTTGCCGGGTTTTGGAAAATCGGTCTTCAGCTCTGCGACATAGCCCGGCAGTATCATCGTATTCATGTTGGTCATGGGCAAGTGAATGCCGTGCAAGACATCCATGCTGGCCCAGCGGAATGTTAAAGTCGTGCCGGAAGGGACGGTAACCTGTTTGGGGTAAAATCCGTAACGACCGGCTACTATCCGGACCGTTATATTGCCGCTTTCATCAACCTGAACGCCCAGGTTGTCCTCGGCGAATTCCTCGCTCAGATGCAGGCGGGCTGAATCGATGGTTTCAACATGGCTGGGAGGATTAATGCCGTGAAACAGCGCATCTATGATAATGATGCCGACAAGCAGGCCGGCCATGCCCAGTATCACGTATACCCATTTTTTTTCCAACGGATCAATATGAACAGGGTCGCCTTTAAACTGCTCGGCTAAGGACTGGATTGCACTGGACCATTTCTTTTTCAATGGGTCGGTATTCATAAGGTCCCCTTTAGTCTATAGCACCACGCGGCAGAAATACGCCGTAATAGAGAAACAGCCAGGCGGCAACCATGCCGGCGCCAACCATTAGCATCAGAGCCCAGGTGCCAACAGGCGGGCTCTTGATGATTTTTTCGCGTTCTTCTTCGCTTAATTGAGTCATAGCTTCTCCTCGATTTTTTTATTGTTATTGCTTCTAGAGCGATGCCGGAGGTTCGGCCGATCCGGCGGATGGAGCGGATGCTTGTCGAGACTGACAATTCCGAATGTAATGATGAAACGGATGAAAAGTCAATTTTTAATTTATCTGTTTGAAAAATAAGAAATAACTAAGTAGAAATGCTTACTGTCAATGGGCATGGAATCGATTTATAATGGAAAGTTAATTTAGATCCGTTTGAGAGAGAATCATGGAAATCAAACAATATATGAGCAGTCTGGGCCTTAACGCCAGGGCAGCGGGGAGAGAAATCAGTCGAACCGAATCGTACAAGAAAGATCAGGCTTTACTGAAAATAGCGGAAATCATCGAAGCCGATCGAGACATGCTGATTGCGGAAAACGCCAAGGATCTGGAGGCCGGCAGGCAAAACGGTCTGGATGCGGCATCGCTGGACAGGCTGGCCTTAACACCGGCGCGCATCCAGGCGATGATCGAAGGTCTGAAACAGGTGGCCGCCTTGCCTGATCCGGTCGGTGAAATCAGCGATTTAAGTTACCGGCCCAGCGGCATACAGGTCGGGCAAATGCGCGTGCCGTTGGGCGTGATCGGCATTATTTACGAGTCTCGTCCCAATGTGACGGTTGATGCCGCGGCCTTGTGCCTTAAATCGGGCAATGCCTGTATTCTACGAGGCGGCTCGGAAGCGCTGCATTCCAATCAGGCGATCGCAGCCTGTATCACCAAAGGTCTGGCGGAGACCGGCTTACCGGTGGAGGCGGTGCAATGTGTGGCGACTGCGGACCGCGCGGCCGTCGGCGAATTGATCACGATGGACCGGTACGTGGATGTGATCGTGCC
Source organism: Methylobacter marinus A45 (assembly GCF_000383855.1). Classification (GTDB taxonomy): domain Bacteria; phylum Pseudomonadota; class Gammaproteobacteria; order Methylococcales; family Methylomonadaceae; genus Methylobacter; species Methylobacter marinus. Next base: position 679,923 of record NZ_KB912877.1, on the reverse strand, counting down.
GCGTGGAGGCAAAAGCCTGATCGAGCGTATTTCCAAGGAGGCCACGATCCCTGTGATCAAGCACCTGGATGGCATTTGCCATGTCTATATCGACGATAAAGCCGATATGGATAAGGCCATTAACATAGCCGTTAATGCCAAAACCCATCGTTACGGGGTTTGTAATGCCATGGAAACATTGCTGGTGGCCGAAGGCATTGCCGCGAAAGTATTGCCGAGACTGGCCAGGGAATATGAGGAAAAAGGCGTGGAATTGCGCGGCTGCCTGAAAACCTGCTCCCTGATTCCAGGGTGCAAAAGAGCAACCGAGGAAGACTGGCGCAGCGAATACCTGGCGCCGGTTTTATCGATCCGGATTGTCGATGGGCCGGATCAGGCCATGGAGCATATCCATCGGTACAGTTCCGGCCATACCGAAGCCATTGTCACGGAAGACTACACGCTGGCCCGACGCTTCCTGAGGGAAGTCGATTCCAGTTCGGTCATGGTCAATGCCTCGACGCGTTTTGCCGACGGCTTTGAATATGGCTTGGGCGCCGAGATCGGCATCAGCACTGACAAACTGCACGCACGCGGCCCGGTCGGTTTGAAGGGCCTGACCTCGCTGAAATACATTGTGCTCGGCGATGGCCATATCCGGCAATAAATGATCGGTATTTTGGGCGGCACGTTCGATCCGGTGCACTACGGTCATCTGCGCCCGGCGCTGGAAGTCAAGGAAGTTTTCGGGTTGACCGAGATCCGCTTGTTGCCCAGCGCCCATCCCCCCCATCGCGAACAACCAGCCGCCACGGCGCTGATGCGCGTGCGGATGCTGGAACTGGCTATTCAAAATCAGTCCGGCTTTGTCATCGATACCCGGGAACTGGACAGGGCGGGTCGGTCCTATATGATCGATACGCTAAAATCCTTCAGGCTGGAATTCCCCGAACAGACTTTAATACTGTTTGTCGGGGCCGATGCGTTTAAAAATCTGACCAACTGGCATTGCTGGCAGCAGTTGTTCGATTATGCGCATATCGTCGTCATGACGCGGCCAGGGGTTCAATTACAGGAACTTGACGGCTATTTCGCGGCCAAAAAGGCTAACGGGATAAGCGAGCTCACGCAGGCGCCGGCCGGCAAATTATTCTTTCAGCCAGTTACACAGCTTGAAATCTCGGCAACGGCTATCAGACAAATGATTGCGGAAAAACACAATCCGGGTTTTTTATTGCCTGATGCTGTCATAGAATACATTAAGCAACATAAGCTTTACGAGAGTTAAGCTCTCATAATTTATTGACTATAGGAATTTGAATGCGAACAGATGAGTTATTAAATATTGTCCAGACCGTTTTGGATGAACGCAAAGGACAATACATCACCACAATAGATGTCAGGGGTAAAACCAGTTTTACCGATTATATGGTTATCGCTACCGGTACTTCCGATCGTCATGTTCGGTCCTTATGCGAGTACGTATCGGAAAAAGTCAAAGAGAGCGGTTTTAGACCGCTCGGCATCGAAGGCGACCAAGGCGCTGACTGGGTATTGCTGGATCTGGGCGATGTCATCGTTCATGTGATGACGGCCCAGGCACGCGAGTTTTATCAACTGGAAAAATTGTGGTCGGTTGACCGGGCCAAAGAAGTAGTCTGATTGGTACGGGCAGAACATTAGTGGCACAGAGGGCTTAAAGCCCTCTGTGGAAACAGCTTCAAACTTCTTTATGTGCTGCCTGTAAGTCAGGCATTGATTTCAATAGCTTGATAATCAGGTAACCGGCTAATCCATAAACCATGGCGAAGCCTACATAAGGCGGATAATACTGTGCCACGCGAGCAACGTATTGCGCCCATGACAAATCCGTATAACGTCCTGAAAATAGATAGAAACTGCCGTTCGAGATGACGAATGCAACTGAGGTGGCCAGTGCCATCAGACCGACCGAGATGGCCAGTTCGGGTGCGTTAAATGATTTGAACTTCGAGCAGTAACGGCCCGCCAACCACATGACCGCATAGGTCGGAACCAGAAATACATAGGCAGGGGACACGCACCAGGCGCTGGTGCCGTTTGCGATCGCGACATAATCGATCAAGCCGGCCAGTAATAACAAAAAGGCGAATAAGGCTTTTTTGCGGTAAAAGCCGGCGAAGAAGAAAACCGCCAGCGAGGCATCGGGCAGATGCAGAACATCGCCGAAATGATGAAAGCGCGTCAGCGCCATGATAGCGATCAGCGGAATCGGCAAATACTCGACTTGCAGCCATTGTTTTATATTCATATTGTTATCTCCAAATGGGTTAGTGATTAAAGTCCAGCGATGTAGGGTCAATTATTATAATGAATAGCGAGGAAGAAGTTCCTGTCCGCGGTGTTGTAAGTATTAATTGTCTGATAGTTTTTATCCAGCAGGTTATTGAGTTGCGCGCTCAATATCCAGTTTTTATTGAAATGATAGGCTGACCGCAGGTCGACGGTGACGTAACCGGCCACTTTGGTCTGGTTGCGAGCTTCATCGAAGCGGTCGCCTTGGGCCAGGACATGCGTGCCCAGATCCAATGATCCGAATGACCTGGACAGATCAAACGACAGGGTTTTCTCGGCGCGGCGCGGCAGGCGGGCATTGGTTTCGCGGTTTTTGGGGCTTAACAGGTCGAGTCCCAGTTTGCCGTCCCAGCCTCGCCACTGCTTGCTGATTTGGATTTCAATGCCGTCGATTTGAGCCTTGCCGACGTTTTCCGCGCTCAAATCAAACGTGACCGGATTCGTGACCGGCGTGATCAGGTTGTCGATATTGGTGTGATAAGCCCGCACTTCCCATTGTAGCCAATGGTCGCCGGCAAGCCCTGTCTCAAAAGTAGTCGATTTTTCCGGTTTCAGGCTGGCGTTGCCGAAATTCGGAAAATAGAGATCGTTAAAGGTCGGCGCCTTGAAGGCGTTGCCGAAGCTGGCGAAGGTACTGATGCCGTAGTCCGAGTTAAAGCGCCAGCCGAAATTGCCGGTGACATAGTCACCGAAAGCCTCGTTTTCATCCCAGCGTAAAGAGGCATTGATAAAATGACTGTCCAGTAAGCGGCTGTGCAATTCCGTGAATATGCCGATATCGTAGCGCGATATCTCTTTGTAAGACGTCGTGCTTTCCACTTCATCGACGCGGTAATCCGTGCCGGCAATCAGTCGGTGGTCGTCGGACAGTGTGAATTCGTTCAGCCAGGTGGTGTTCCAGCGCGTCGTATTGAAGCGGCTGGCGAATGAACCGTCGGGTGCAAACTGGTCGCTGTCATCACGGCTTTGGCCCAGGCGCAGCGTTGACCGCCAGTTATCCAGTAGATCCATGCTGGCTGATGTGCCGACCACCTGGTCAACGAATTTGGTTTTGTTCTGGAAGTTGCCGTCGTATTCGTTTTTGCCTTCGGCGCGCATGAAAAAGGCTTCCAGTTCGGCATTATTGTCGAAACGGTAGCCGAGCCTGGCGTTCAAGCCCGTGTTGCGGTAACCGTCCTTGTCGGGCTGGTCGAGGCCGAAACGTCCCGGGACCGGCTCGCGGTTATCGAAGCCCTGGGAATTGAAATGCGATGCACCCAGGCTGTACCAACTGTTTTTCCATTTGCCGCTGACCGTGCCGGAGGTCTTGATGGTATCGTATGATCCGCCGCCGGCATCCACGCTGAAACTGGGTTTTTCTTCCTGACCGCCTTTGCGGGTAAAAATCTGGATGACGCCGCCTATCGCTTCCGAACCGTACAGGCTCGATTGCGGGCCTTTGATGATTTCCACGCGCTCGATCTGGTCGATGGGAATAAACTGAAACGGTGTCGTGCCCAAGGTCGCCGAGCCGACTTTAATGCCGTCGACCAGGACCAGTACGTGATCGGAATTGGTGCCGCGCATGTAAACGCTGGTGTTTTGACCGTAACCGCTTTGCGTCATATCGATACCGGTCGTGTGCCGCAACAGTTCCGGCAGGGTTTTGGATTGCAGACGTTCGATATCGGTTCGGGAATAAACGGTTGCCGAAGCCGCCAACTGGTTTTTCGGGGTTTCCGTTCGTGTGGCCGTCACGACCATTTCGGGTAAATTGAGCGATTCGTCAGCCTGAGTTTCCCGAGCCTGTACAGAGCTGTTAAAACCGGCCAACAATAATGAACTGACTATGAATTTTCGCATGTGTCCTCTGCGCCGCCCGCGCATAAAGGTTGTGTAATAACAACGGAGGACAAAAAGAAGACGACGAAGATATGCTGTCTTTTTCGCAGACAGCCCTCCGCTGTTCCGAATAATACTTTCGGGCCGGTCTCCGGGCTTATAAGTGGCGAGAGCCTGAATCGTCACCTTCCCATGCATGACACAGTGGCATATTAACGATTCTTTCACTTATCTACCGTTGCGGGGGCAGCGTCGGCATTGGCATAACCTGACCGACTTCCCGTTTAACCATCGGCAAAAAACCGATGGAACCTGAAAGCAGGCGGCAATTATAAGGATTAACAGGGATAAAGCAAATTTATCGGTATGGCCGGTTCGTTTCAGTTAAATACCGGCAACAATCTGCCGGACACTTACGGTTCGACAAGTATTTCCATGCCTGAATTTGACGATATTACCGCGCCGCTACGAAGATATTCGACAGATGCGGACATTAACCAGCCTTAATTGATTCGATTCAAAGTGGGTGAAATTCGGGATAGCGTTCGTAAATTTTCGAGTCAAGCCGCTCATGTTGGAAGTAGAAGTGCACCTTACCATTACCGCTGACAATCGCCGCAAAATACCGTTGAACGATTGGATAACCTGATTTCCTTTAAAGTCTGTCGGCAGCGGGGGCAAGGCAGTCCAGTCCGGCCGTAGACATTGAGCTGTTGCTGGAAATAGCCCGGTTTTCCGGCTTCGTTGACAAAGTCGCGCAATGTCGTGCCGCCTTGTGCGATAGCCTGATGCAGGATCATACGAATACAGTCGGCCAGTTTCTGATAACGGGACAGGGCAATTTTGCCCGCTTGACGTGCGGGGTGTATGCCGGCCATGAACAAGGCTTCATTGGCGTAGATATTGCCGACGCCAACCACTATGTGGCTGTCCATAATGAATGACTTGACCGCCATTTTTTTGTTTCTGGACAATTTATAGAGCAACTCGCCGCTGAAATCCGCCAGCAATGGTTCGGGGCCGAGGTTTTTGAGCAGCGGATGTTGTTCGGCCGGCGCCGATGTCCATAACACCGCGCCAAACCGGCGCGGATCGTTGAAGCGCAGGATGATATTGTCATCAAAAATAAAATCGATATGGTCATGTTTGCCGGTGATCTGGCCGTTGGCAATGATCCTCAAACTGCCGGACATGCCCAAATGCAGCAGCAACGTGCCGGCATCGGTGGCAAGCAGCAGATACTTCGCTCTTCTGCAAACGGCTTGTATGCGCCGGCCTTTCAAGATTTGATCGAGATTTTCCGGCACCGGCCAGCGGAGGCTGGGTTGGCGGATAATGACGCGTCTGACCGTTTGTCCTTCAATATAAGGCGCTATGCCGCGTCGGGTCGTTTCAACTTCGGGTAATTCGGGCATGAAAGTAAAGCCAAGGAGTCAAAGGTAATGGTGCTTAAAGCATAAAACCACGAAGCACACGGAGGACATGAATTTATTTGGTTTTGCCCGGCAATTCATGCCGTCGTTCATGAGTCGCGTGTTTTCCGTGGTTTGCTGATCAATCTATTGAAATTTTATATTTATCGCCGTTTGCGTCGGCGCCAGATCAAAAATCCGGTGCCCATTAACGATAAGGGTATGACCAGCAGGAAGCCGAAGCCGATGACGGCAACCGATGTTTCTGTCAATTGCAGGCTTTTATCGCTGGCGGTTTTAGCCGGAATGTCGATAAAACGGTCGTCATGGATCAGCCAGTTGACCATTCTGAGCCCCATGTCCAGGTTGCCGACATTGCCGATATAGGCATTGGACAGAAAATCGCCGTCCCCGACGACGACAATGCGTTGCTGCGTTTTTTCATTGACGGCGCGCGTCAACGCATAGGCCACGGGCAGCGGACCTTGTTTTTCATCGCTGTCGGCATCAAATTGGACATTTCCTTTAACAGGGCCGGTTTCTGTCCAGGACTGTCGGGCGCTGCTGAGTATGGCTTCGGCCTGAAAATCCGATTCCGCGTCCATTTCCAGCGCCGCGGCAGCGGGATAGATCGTGGTGGTCTGGAAACCTTGCGTGATGGCGTGAGGCCCGTATTCCGCCACGAGCACAAAACTCGGATCGGTAATGCCGTACAACTGGGTACTGCCGTCCATGATGGCGCCAGGCAGTCGATGTATGCCCAGGCGCTGCTCCAGGGTATCGAGATGCACGGCATCAGGATCGGCCAACACGAGCAGATTGCCGCCTTGCTCTATGTAGCGATTGATGATCTCGGTTTCGTTCGCCAGCAGCGGCACTGTCGGGGCGGTCATGACCAGCAATGCCGAGTTATCGGGAATGGCCGGCAGGGTGGCCAGGTTAATGGTTTGGGCGTTGATCTTGCGTCGGGCCAGTTCCTTGCCGAATTGCTCCAGATCAAAATTGGCCTGTCCTTCAACCGAACGCTCGCCATGGCCGGTCAGGAACGTGATCCAGCGTTCATGAGCATTGGCCAGTTGCAGCAGGGCATTGGTCAAGGATGATTCATCAATAAAGGTTAATTTCTCGATACGACCCTGATATTCGATCAGAATGGCGCCGGCTGGGCCGATATTCAGCTCGCGCGTCTTTTCCGGTTGCGTATCGGGATCTATGAAAGTGAGGCTCAGGTCGGGTTTATGTCGTTTGTAACGATCGACCAGTTGCGCGATCTGGCTGCGAATCGGCTGATCTGCTTTCATGTAAACCGTGATGGCGAGTTTGTCCGGCATGGACGCAAGCAGCTTTACCGAAGCCGGAGACAGCGTGTTGCCGGCATTGGCGGTTATGTCGGTTTCCAGGGTGTAGCGGGTGCTTAACCAGGCCAGTCCACCGATGGCGGCCAGCAACATCAAGGTCAGCAGCAGGTTTTTCACGCGTATCCGCTGATGTATGCGTCGGGATATCTTCATCTTTGCAACCGGTCGTTATCGAGTCTGCGTATGCTGAGCAGGATAAAAGTGCTGATAAACAGCAGAAAATAGCTGATATCGAGGCTGCTGACCAGGCCGGTTTGAATATTCTGGAAATGCCTTAACAGGGACAGGTATTCAAACAACTCGCTACGTTGGTCATCCATGCCCATTGTCCAGTCCAGAACCCACAGCACCAGTAACAAGCCGAACGTACCCAGGGCGGCAACGGTCGGATGACCGGCCAGGCAGGATACAAATAGGCCGGTCGCGGCGAAAGCGGAAACCAGCAGCAGTAACGCCAGTATGTTGGCGAACAGTTTGCCGAAATCCAGCTCGCCGCCCGCAAGCAGGGATAACGGCATCAGCGCGGTCAGCAGGATTATCAGCAGCAATAAGCCGAGCGTGCCCAGATACTTGCCGATAATGATGTCGCTGTTGGAAACAGGTGCCGAAAGCAGCAATGACAAGGTTTTGTTTCTTCGTTCCTCACAAATCAAGCGCATGGTCAACAGCGGGGTTACCAGCAACAGGATAATGGCCGCGTTTCCGAACAAGGGTGTGACGATGATATCGGTCAGCCCCGGCGCGCCTTCGATAGCAGCCAGTTTGGGCTGGAGCATGGTAAAGGTTTCGACTTGCGATAAGAATAAAAAGGCGAGGATGAATTGCAGAATCGCCAATATCGTCCAGGCCATCGGCGATGAAAACAGGGTTTTAAACTCACGCGCGGCAATAGCTAGAATCATAAGTCGATCTGTTTCGGTTCTTGGGTCAGGGTAATAAAAATATCTTCCATCGATCGTTTGATCGGTGTCAGTTCCTGCAGACCCCATCCTGAAGCTACAATGGTCTCGGCAATTCGCTCGGCCGTGTGGTCGTTCGTGCTGTGATGAATTCTGATCTGGCGTTCGGTCACGGTTTCGATGGAGGTCACGCCAGGCAGCGACATCAGCGCGTCCAGATCAGGCGGGAGGCGCGTACTGGCCCGCAACGTGCCGGTATTCATTTGCCGGTTAAGGCCGGCAATGGTTTCTTTCAGGATCAGTCGCCCCTGATGGATGATTTGTACATGCGAACAGGATTCCTGGACTTCGGTCAGAATATGCGTGGACAGGATAACACCGTGATCCTGGCCCAGTTCGCGGATCAGCGTGCGGATTTCACGGATTTGAATAGGGTCGAGGCCCACGGTCGGCTCATCCAGTATGATGACATCCGGGTTGTGCAGGATGGCCTGGGCAATGCCGACGCGCTGCTGGAAGCCTTTGGACAGATTGGTGATCAGCCGGTCGGCGACGTCATTGAGACCGCAGCGCTCTTTAGCCTTGGCGATGGCCGGCTTTATCGAACTTCGGGGGATGCCGTGCAGTTGCGCGCAATAATGCAAAAACTCCTGCACGCTTAAGTCGCGGTATAGCGGCGGCGTGTCGGGTAAATAGCCCAGGCTCCGTTTGGCTGCTTTGGGCCGGTCGAGCAGATCAAAGCCGTTGATTTTAATCTGACCGGCACTGGGCGCCAGATTGCCGCAAAGCATCTGCATGGTTGTCGTTTTACCGGCGCCATTGGGTCCGAGAAAGCCCAGTACCTCGCCTTTTTCCAAGGTAAAGCTGACGTCATGTACCGCACAATGTTTGCCGTAATAGCGATGCAGATGCTCGGCTTCTATAAGAGTTGTCATGTTAACGCTTTAGATTTGTTTCAGCAGGTTTTCCAATTCGACTTGAATCTTTTTCCTGAAAAACAGGAACTTCCAGCGGGTACCGCCGCACTGTTTCCATAAAATGGCCGAGCGAATGCCGGCCAGCAACAATGCGCGTATTTTATTGACGATATCGGGTCGGGACAGGTAGCCCGGCTCGCCATTGACCATAATCCTCGGTTGCAGGGTGCTGATCGTGCTGTGGTATATTTCGCCGAGGTTAGCCAGTACATTTTCATGCATCGGGCCGAAATGCTCACTTTGGAGCTTGGCTTTTTCCACGCCGTTTCGTATGGTTTTGAGCATATCCTTGCGACCGGACAGCTGTTTCTCCAGAAAAACCAGGGACGCGGAATAACGCGCCTGCTCAGGATTGACAATTTTATAACCGGTCATTTGCTCATGGAGCTGTTCAAGCCCTAGTTTCAGGCCGGACAAGCCGCCATAGATATCGGTCACGCTGTCGGAATCGATTTTTAAAATACTGGCAATGCTGGCTTCCATGGCGTCGGCATCGGCCGTACCGGTTGTTGCCAGTTGTTGAACCAGCGCCGCCGCCTGGGCAATACCGGCGAGTGCAATAGTTTGGTTGGTAATCGTGTTTAATTGCATAGATTTATTTACAGGTGTGGAGTCGGGCAGTTTATATCAATATAACCTCGCTCAGTACATCTTTTGCCCAGTTGATGCTTTGGATGTAGGCTTCGCCTATGATTTTCTGGTCCAGGTCCTGAAACGCCACGGCTGAAATATTCCAATAGTTATAATTGATGACGCACCGCAGGGCTTCTCCGGCCGGTCCCTCGCCGGCCAATATGGCTGAAGTCATGTCGTCGGTCAAGGGTAGTTGGGCAAGTGCGTCTTCCAGGGGGATATCCAGGATGCTGTCCAGGCTGGACAAGATGCCGACCAGGAAAAAATGCTCGGATTGTTCGCCAATCAGATCGCCTAGCCGCTCGCACATTTTGGCGCGGATCAATGCGTTCTGCAGCATCGCCACCGGTTTGTTCGATAGTGAAGCCAACGTCAATATATTCGACCAGCGTTTGATTTCCTTCAAGCCCAGATAAGATATCGCGTGGCGGATGGATTTGATTTTATTCGGCACCGAGAAGAAAGCGGAATTGATGTAATGCAGCAGCTTGTAGCTGAGCACGGCATCCTGGGAGATGATCAGGGTGAGTTGTTCAAATTCAACCTCGGGATCGTTAATGACCGTCAGCAACCGGATAGCGGCGGCCTGATTGACGCCCAGGCGTTTGCCCGCGATGATATTGGGCTTTTGGAAGAAGTAGCCTTGAAAATAATCGAATCCCATTTCACGCAGGTATAGATATTCATCATGGGTTTCTACTTTTTCAGCGAGAAGTTTCACGTTATAAGGTTTAAGTTGTTCAATGGTAGTCCGGGTTTTGTTTTCGCCCAGGTCCAGAATATCCAATTTGATGATGTCGGCAAACTCTATCAAAGGCTTCCATTTCTCGGAAAACACAAAATCATCCAGGGCGATAGTATAGCCCTGCTGGGTCAGTTCTTTCAGGTTGCTGATGATTCTTGAATCGACGGACACATTCTCTAAAACTTCGACTACTATCCGGTCCTTGGGAAGATTCATGGGCGTTTTTTCCAGAATGTTCTGTGTGGTGAAGTTAATAAACGCCTTATGAGGACCGACGATCTGGTTGAGGCCAAGTTCCAGAATGGAGTCGGTAATAACTTGATTGGTGGCCTGCGTGGCGCCGTCTTCCCGTCTTAAATCGAAATCCTGGCCGCGAAAAAGAATTTCATAGGCGTAAATGTTCAGCTTTTTGTCAAGAATCTGCTGCCGTCCGATAATAAAGTCTGCCATTGTATTTAGGTGGGTATTAAATTTCGGAGGGTGTGAATACAAAATCCATTGTCTGAAGCAAAGTGAGACCGGTTGGCTATTGTTGTGACTGAATCTTTATATTTTAGCGGAAGTAACAGAAATTTCCGGTTAGCAACAAACATCCGGGTAGGCGGGACAAACCAGATGTTTGTATGATGAAATGTCAATTTATATCATGATTATTGGCGATCGGTCGAGTATGATATAAAGACTAACGTACTGGTTAAAAGGAGAGAGAAATGACTGAATCTGTAACATTAACCGTTACCGGCATGAAATGTGGCGGTTGTGAATCGAATGTAACGAATAAACTGAATACTATCGAAGGTGTCGTGTCAGTTAAAGCATCGGCCAAGGATAATGAGGTGAGCGTTGAATATGATGCTGGAAAAACGGATCTGGATGCGATTACAGAGGCCATTACGGAAGCGGGCTTTACTGTAGAGTGATATTTTATTGGCTGTAAGGTATCTAATATTGTTAGTCAGACCGGATAATTTATGAATGCACAAGAAATTTCTGATACGGCGGCGGAAGAGTTGCGGTTATCTATTTTGGGCATGCGTTGCGCGGGTTGCGTAAGTGCTGTTGAGAGTGCCTTGTCCGCGGTAGAAGGCGTAACTTCGGTCAGTGTCAATTTTGCCGATCATTCAGCGATGGTAAAAGGACACGCCGATCCCGAGGTGTTAACGCAGGCCGTTAAGGAGGCCGGTTATGACGCAGCCGTGATGGAAGGGCTCGAAGATGTAACCGAACAGGAAGAGCTGGAGCTGCAACGTTACCGAAACCTGATGAAAAAAGCATCCGCGGCCGCGATGCTTGGCGTGCCGCTGATGCTTGGCGATCATCTCGGGTGGTTGCCTGAAATCGATTCGGCGGCAGGGCAATGGTTCTGGCCGGAAATCGCGCTGATCACCTTCTGCATCCTGTTTTATTCAGGCGGGCATTTTTTCAGCGGCGCGATCAAATCGCTACGTTTAGGTCAGGCCAATATGGATACCCTGATTGCTCTGGGCACGGGCTCTGCATGGCTTTATTCCACGATAGTCATTGACTATTCCGACACGCTGCCTTCCCTGGCCCGGCATGCCTATTTTGAGGCCGCCGTGATCATCCTGGCATTTATTAATCTCGGCTCAGCGTTGGAAATGCGGGCCAGAGGCAAAACTTCCGGAGCGATTCGCCAGCTGATCGGTTTGCAGCCACGCACGGCGCGCGTGCTTAGAGACGGGGTGGAAATGGATATTCCGATTGAACTGGTAGGCTTGGGCGAAACGTTGAGAGTGAGGCCCGGTGAAAAAATCGCTGTGGACGGCGTGCTGCTGGAAGGGCATTCCACTATTGATGAGTCCATGCTGACGGGCGAGCCGCTGCCGGTAGAAAAAACGGTAGGATCAGAAGTGGTCGGCGGCACGATAAACCAGACCGGCAGTTTTCTGTTCAAAGCGACGCGTATCGGCCGCGATACCGCATTGGCGCAAATCATTAAAAGCGTGCGCCAGGCACAAAGCAGTAAACCTGAAATCGCCCGGTTGGCTGATAAAATTGCAGCCGTTTTTGTACCGGCAGTGGTCACGCTTTCGGTGCTGACATTCCTGATTTGGTATACCTGGGGGCCGGAACCAGCATTAGGCTATGCTTTTGTGACTTCCATGACGGTATTGGTTATCGCCTGTCCTTGCGCGCTCGGCCTGGCGACGCCTATCTCAGTCATGGTCGCGGTCGGCCGGGCCGCCCAGTCAGGGATTTTGATCCGCAATGGTGAGGCGCTACAGACGGCAGGTAAGCTGACTTGTATGATACTTGACAAAACCGGGACGGTAACCGAGGGCAGACCTGTCGTTTCGGCTATCGAAGCCATCGGTGATTATAGCGATGAGGCTGTTCTGCAATGGGCCGCGAGTATTGAAGCCGGCTCGGAGCATCCGTTAGCGGCGGCCATTTTGTCGGCGGCGGAAGACCGGGGCATCAGGCTGGAAAAAGTCAAAAAATTTGAAGCGGTTACGGGGCATGGCGTAACGGCGCAAATCAACGAACAGTCCGTGTTGTTCGGCAATCAGGCGCTGATGGATAAAAAAGGCGTCAAATATTCGCGATATAACAGCAAATTGCAAAAGCTTTCAGCCCAGGGCCAAACACCGATGCTGTTGGCAGTGGATCATAAAGTCGCCGGCATTATCGCCGTGTCGGATCCGATTAAAAAAGATTCGGCGGAGGCCGTACAGTTATTGAAAAGCCAGGGCGTTCGCCTGCTAATGGTAACTGGCGATAATGAAATTACGGCGCAGGCTATTGCCCGCCAGGCGGGTATTTCTGAAGTCAGGGCGCAAGTGCTGCCGCAAGATAAGGCGGCTGTCGTGAAGGAACTGCAGCAGCAAGGGGAAATTGTCGGCATGGTAGGTGACGGCATCAATGACGCGCCGGCATTGGCTCAGGCCGATGTCGGGTTGGCTATCGGTACCGGCACCGACGTTGCTATTGAAAGCGCTGATGTCGTCATTCTGCAAGGGTCGTTATTAAAAATTCCTGAGGCCATCGAATTGTCCAAAGCGACTCTGGTCAATATAAAACAGAATCTGCTCGGGGCTTTTTTCTACAATACGATCAGTATTCCGGTCGCGGCGGGGTTGTTGTATCCCGTATTTGGAATTTTATTGAATCCTATGATAGCTGGTGCGGCAATGGCCATGTCATCCGTGACAGTGGTCTCTAACGCCAACCGTTTGCATTGGGTAAAATTTAGAGGGTAAATAATGAAAAACATGTTTCAAGCTGTCATTGTCGCCGTGCCTTTACTTTTGGGCGGTTGCAGCGATTCGTCAAATGATAAGGGTTCGGCGGCACAAGCCTATTCCCATATTGAAGGTGTCGTCTCGGACAGGGATGGGCCAGTAATCAGCGGTGAGGTCGCGGTTAAAGATAAAAATGGCGTACCGGTGACTTCGGTAGTGCTTAATGGCGACTCCCAATATTCGGTGAACATTCCGGCCAATACCGCCTATCCGGTCTTCCTGGAAATCACCGGCCATGATGAATTGCTGGAAGCGGTTGTTATCGATCCTTCGGCAGTGAAACAGGATATTACGCCTATGTCTACATTGGTGGTGCGTTCGGCACGAGATCTCGGCGGCGTGACAAAAGAAAATATGGCCAGGGCGGCCATAAATGCAATTTCACAAAGCAAAACGGCTAGCGGCAAAGGTACAACGGCCGGATTTAAAGGCGATCCCACCAAACAATACGGAGGGTGGCATTAGGCTTTAAGCAAATGGACCAATTGTTTGGGTGTTAAAGGAGAACATATAGCCCCAGACCTGAATCAGTATTAATAAACTCGTCTATAAAGACTCATGCCGTTAGATAAAAATTAATGGAAACTTTTACGTTGCAGCAGTTTGTTCATGAAAAACTGGCTAGTTCCTTAAGAGTCGGCATTATCATCGCTATCATGAGTCTTTCTTCTGTCAATGCGGCGGAGATAGTCGTCAATCAAACCGTGCCTTCGAAGCAGTATACGCTGGCGGAAGTTCGGGCTGTATTCATGATGCGGCAGCAATTCTGGCCTAACGGCGAGCGAATCAAAGTTTTTACTTTATCCGATGATGACTTTCTTCATAAGGATTTTGTTAAAAACAATCTCAATATGTTTCCACACCAGCTCAGAAGAATATGGGACAGAATGCTTTACTCTGGGACTGGGGCGATACCCGTTCAGCTGGATTCTGAACAGGAAATGATTGATAAAATAGCCAATACGCCCTATGCCATCGGGTATTTAAATAGCAGAACGGACAATGAAAAAATACGCTTATTTGAATACCAATAACGGAATTTTACTGTTGAGCCTGTTCTGTCTGTCCGGTATCGCGCAAGCCGGTATTGTACCTGATGAACTCAAGTTTCATGGTTTTTTGACACAAGGTTTTTTTCATTCTTCCGATAATAATATTTTTGGGCAAAGCGACGACGGCATTACTCCCGGATTGACTGAAATAGGTTTGAATGTCTCCTATCAGCCGCTCGATAGATTAAGATTTACGGCTCAAGGCTTATATCGGCGTGATGGAGATGTTGATCGTGGCAGTGTAAAACTCGATTATGGCTTGGCTGATCTGACATTATGGAATTATGCAAGCGGCCGGATCGGTCTCCGTGCCGGCCGGGTTAAAACGCCGTATGGCCTATATAATGAAACCAGGGATGTATCTTTTACGCACCCGACTATACTATTACCTCAAGGCATCTATTTCAATCGTTCACGCTCGTTGCTGATTTCCGCGGATGGCGGTTCACTTTATGCCGAGCAACGCACGCATTATGGCGATTTTTCCTTCAAGTTTAATGTCGGCGTCCCGCTAGGAAATAATAGAGAAATACGGTCAACCGTACTCGGTCCTGATGCCAAAGGCGAGTTTCAGGCGCAGCCTGCTATTGCCGCGCAGCTTAATTATGAAATTAATGGCGGAGAATATGTTTTTGCCGTGAGCTATGTGGATCTTGAGCTTGAATATCGACCTGTGGCGGGCGATACGTTTTCGAGCGGTGAGGCTCATATTCGGCCATTGGTGTTTTCCGCCCAATATAACGGCGAAAAATTTTCATTAACAGGCGAATATGATTATCGATGGAATAGTGTCAGTAATTTCGGAACTTCTTTTCCAGATTTTAAATCGGTAACGGAAAGCTGGTACATTCAGGGGGGCTACCAGATTTTGGAGCAGTTGCGGGCGAATATTCGCTATGATGTTCTCTATAATAATAAAAATGATAGGGGCGGGCAGAGAGCCGTTGCACTCGGGTTGCCGAATCATGCCGCTTATGCCAAGGACTGGATGTTTGGCCTGCGTTGGGACATGACGACATCCTGGATGTTAAGGGCTGAATACCATCGAATCCATGGTACGGCCTGGCTACCCCAGGCGGACAATTCCATCAGGAGCCTTACCGTTCAGGACTGGGATCTGTATGGATTGCAATTATCGTTTAGGTTTTAATTAAGCACATGCATATTAAAGGAATTTTTTTTAGTCTGAGATGGAAATTAGCTATTCTATTCGGTAGTGTCTTCCTGATCTTGCACAGTGTTTTCTCCTATTTTTCCTATCTGGAAGCTATAGATAATTTCGAACTCGACCGGAAAAAAATTCAAAGCAGTCATATTAATATAGCCAAGGCATTGACTGAAGACTCATTTCTGGTTCTAGAACAGTTTGGCGAGCTGTTATCGCTAATTGATGTGCTTTCGTCACAGGACAAGCCTCGATATCAGGTATTGTCAGTATTGGATGAGACGTTATCGAAATGGCAATTCAGTTGGGACATGGAAAACGTCACTTATTTTGATAATCAAGCCCAGCCGATAAAGTCCTGGGGTAGCCAGTTGGTTTCCTTGAATTCAATTGTCAAGAAGGTTCTGCGCAATGAGGCGCCGGAACATCAGGTTTTTTGTCCCCACAAATGTTTTCAGCAGACTGTCACGCCGGTCATGGGAAATTCGGAAACATCCGGAGCTTTCAGTGTGATTCGGTCGTTTGCCGATGTCATTATCAAATATAAACGGGCAACACGTTCGGATATCGGGCTTTTAATCATGGATGAAGCGACAGAGCAGCATCAATGGCCTTATAAGCTCTCCGGAATGACATTACCTGAAAAAAATGGCCCTGTATTTGATTACATTTCCAGGCATTTTACGATTGATGAGTTATTGGAACACAGTAAAACAATCAGCTTGAATGACGCTGTTTTTGAGGTTAGGGTTTTCCCGGTTCACCAAGAAGCGGCTGGGCCGCCTTTTTTTCTGTTTGTGGACGATATTACCGCCGATTTTACCGGTTTTAACGAGGATTTGAAGCAAGTCTGGTTTCAAGGCGTCATCAGTTTTCTGGCTTCACTTATGCTGCTGATAGTGGTTCTGCATTTTTCATTACGCCGAGTCACTCAGCTCTCGCAGGCATTGCCTCTATTGTCACAAAATCAATACGAGCAATTTAAAAAACAGGTGACCATTAAAGCTTTCTCCAATTTTGGCTATGATGAGTTGGATAAATTAAATCATACGGCTTTAACCTTGTCGGACCAGTTGGAGCATCTGGAGCTGGAGGTGCGCAGCAATACGCTTAAGTTGTTGGAAAAAAGCCAGGCCTTGGGAAAAGAGAGAGACTTTGTCCGGCAATTAGTTGATGTAGCGCCTATTATTATCATCACTCAAAAACTGAACGGCATGATTTTGACGATCAACCAGGCTGGTGTCGATGAATTTGAGTCGGATAGTCGATCCATAATCGGTAAAGTGTTTGATGCCTTCCTGCCGGAGTCGGACAAGGAACATCTGGACAAATTAAGTCGGTTAAGAGCAGGGGATTTGCGTTCCGGCAAGTTTCAGGTGGACGGACTTTTATTGACCGAATCAGGTAAACTGCTGAATGTTTCCTGGTTGCATACGCTTTTGAAATCCGTTGGCAATACAAACGAAGCAGTGATTCTGACTTTAGGTGTGGATATCAGTGCCTGCAAAATTGCTGAAGAAAAAAGTTTCAGAATGCCCGTTTATGATTATTTGACCGGCTTGAGCAATAGCCGAAAATTTCAGGAAGAGCTAGCTCTAGCCCTGGCTTCAGCCCAGCGCTATGATTATCAGGTTGCCCTGGTTTACATGGATCTGGATCACTATAAGGCCATTAATGATTGCGGCGGCCAAGAAGGTGCGGATCAGTTGCTTGTGCGCATTGCCAGTGCGCTTAAAAATACCCTACGCTCAACTGATTTATTGTCTCGAGTGGGCGATAACGAATTCGCGGTCGTTATGCCTCATGCAGACTTAGAAGGTATTGAATGTATCGCTAAAAAAATTAATGAAGTGCTTATGGCCCTGGATGTCGGGTTTGCTGAGAAAAAGTATCAAGTCAGTGCCAGTTTGGGTATTGCCTTTTTCCCTCAGCACGGAATGGCCCCCAATGAATTGTTGGCCAATGCGAATTTTGCCATGTGTCAGGCAAAAGCAATGGGCGGAGGGCAATACCATGTGTTTTCTCCCGATTTTGATTATCAGGTTAAATTAAACCGGATGCTGTATTGGCAAGCGACTCTCGAGGATGCCATAGCCAATGATAAGTTTGTGCTGTTTTACCAGCCCATTCTTAATATCAAGACGAATGCAATAAGTCACTTTGAATGCTTGATTCGGCTACAGTTGGATGATGAACAATTGATTATGCCGGCGGATTTTATCGGTCATGCGGAAGAGTTGGGTTTGAGCGGGCAAATCGACCGGTTAGTGCTGAAAAAAGTCGTAAAAAAACATATCGAATACGAACGCCAGGGCCAGGATTATAAATTGACAGTTAATTTATCCGGACATTCATTCAATGATCCGACGCTTTTTGAGGATGTTTCCCAACTCATCAATATGCCGGAAGTTGATCCTGCAAAGATTATTTTCGAAATTACTGAAACAGCGGCGGTTTCCAATTTCGCGGCAGCGAAGATATTGATTGACCGGATTAAAGCGCTGGGTTGTGTGTTTGCCTTGGATGATTTCGGAGGCAATTTTTCTTCATTTTATTACCTGAGGCATTTTCCTGTTGATTACGTCAAGATTGATGGCTCATTTATCAGGCAGATCGATAAGCGTGAGGACGACAAGATATTCGTCAAGGCTTTGGCCGGAGTCGCGCATGCATTTGGCAAAAAAATAGTGGCGGAGTTTATCGAAAATGAAGCTATTTTGACTATTCTTAAGGAGTTCGGCATTGATTATGCGCAGGGATACTACATAGGCAGACCGCGACGGGCGGATTGACTTGACCGGGGTTTCAATAAAATAAAAAGGACACGGCTTTTTACCAGCAGGATGTCTGCACAAAATTTTCTGAATACAGACTGATGGTTTACAATATGCGGTTTTATCCCGTAGCAGGGTAGATAACACCGCGAGGTCTTTGTCACTATTGAAGAAACGTGAATTTTATAACGCCCGCAACTGACTTGTCTTTCCGTCCATCCCCTGCGTTGCCTACAGGGATGTAGGTAAGGGGCGTGAGTACGACTGCATGGACAGGAAATGATCCCGTCATTTCTCTGCATTCACCCCATCCATGCAGTCGTTGAGCAGGAACAGAAATCCTGCCTCAATCGCGGGTCTTATTTCATTCCGTTCCTAAGGCTTCTTGTCGGGTTGTAAGTTGAACTAAATTAATAAAGTAATTACATGAAAAAAATAAAATGCGCTGTTATTGGCACAGGCTATCTAGGGAAATTTCACGCACAGAAATATGCGTCACTGCCGGATTGTGAGCTGGTTGCCGTTGTCGACATCAATGAGGCGACAGCCAAAGAAATCGCAGGGCAATACGGCGCCCAGGCATTGACCGATTATAAACCCCTGCTTGGCGAAGTCGATGCGGTCAGTATTGTCGTGCCGACAACCCTGCATCACAAAGTTTCAAAGGATTTTCTTGAACATGGCGCGCATGTGCTGGTTGAGAAACCGATTACCGTAACAGTTGAGGAAGCTGAAGAACTGATAGCTATTGCCAAGGCAAAAAATCTGATACTGCAAGTGGGGCATCTGGAACGGTTTAACCCGGCCGTATTAGGTCTTGATAACGAGGAAAAGCCGCTGTTTATCGAGTCTCATCGCCTGTCGCCTTTCAATCCGCGCGCTAATGACGTCAGCGTGGTGCTGGATTTGATGATTCATGATATCGACATCATTCTGGCACTGGTGGATTCAGAAGTAGAGCGCATCGATGCCAGCGGCACGCCGGTGCTGACTCAGGGCACCGATATCGCCAATGCCAGGCTGATGTTTAAAAACGGCTGTGTAGCCAATGTGACCGCCAGCCGCATCAGCATGAAGATGGAGCGTAAAATGCGCATGTTCCGTCCTCGTTCCTATGTATCGGTGGATTTCCAAAACCGTGTTTTGACCAAACACCGTACCGGCAGCAAGGAGATGTTCCCGGGCATCCCTGAAATAGAAACGGAAGAATCCGTGTTTGAAAGCGGTGATGCCTTGCTGGAAGAAATTAAGCATTTCATCAATTGTATTCATACCGGAGAAAATCCTCTGGTATCCGGTGAAGCCGGTAAAAGAGCGCTTGAAACGGCGATACAGATTACGCGTTTGTTAGGCGACAAATAGTCGTCTTTTTGCATTGCGCTATAAGATTTTCTGAATAAATTAAAGGCAATAAAATATGATACCAATGGTAAACCTGAAGGCTCAATATGCTGAAATCAAAGATGAAATTGAGCAGGGGCTGGCTGAGACAATAGCAAACTGCTCGTTTATTCTAGGGCCTAATGTTCAGGCATTCGAAAAAGAAGCGGCCGAGTATCTGGGCGTCAAGCATGCCATCGGCGTGGCTTCAGGCACCGATGCCTTGCATTTGGCGCTGCTTGCCGAAGGCATTGGTGCTGGTGATGAAGTCATCACTACTGCCTTCACTTTTATTGCCACGGCCGAGGCGATCAAGTATGTAGGCGCCAAGCCGGTCTTTGTCGATATCGATCCGAAGACTTTCAATATCTCCCCGGAAGCGATTGAAAAAGCCATTACGCCAAAAACCAAGGCAGTCATGCCGGTGCATCTGTTCGGTCAGCCCGCCGATATGGCTAAAATCAAGCAGTTGTGCGATCAACATGACCTGAAGCTGATTGAAGATTGCTGCCAGTCGTTCGGCGCGAGCATCAACGGACAACAAACCGGCGCTATCGGTCATGCGTCTGGCTTCAGCTTTTTCCCGAGTAAAAATTTAGGGGCTTTCGGGGATGGCGGTCTGGTGACGACAAACTCTGACGAAACCGCAGCCGAAATCAAAAGATTGCGCAATCATGGTTCCGATATACGGTATTATCATGATGTTATCGGTTATAACAGTCGTCTGGACGATATGCAGGCGGTGGTTTTAAGAGCGAAACTGAAACGAATCGATCAGTACAATAAAGGGCGTCGTCATGCCGCACATCTTTATTCCGAATTAATGGCTGATCTGCCGTTGACGACTCCTTTTGAAGATGGGCTCGGCGAGCACGTTTATCATCAGTATACTTTGTTGTGCGATCGTCGGGATGAGGTGTTAAAAGCCTTGCAGGATAAGCAAATAGGCTGCGCAGTGTATTACCCGGTGCCGTTGCATCAGCAAAATGTATTTAAAGAGGAATGCGCGGGTTTGAGTCTGCCTGTCACCGAGTCCGTTGCGGCCAACTGTTTCTCGTTGCCGATTTGCCCTTATCTGGCTGATGCGACTATCAAAGAGATTGTCAGCGTTATCCGTGAGGTATTAACCGCTTAAGTGATTGCAGGATTGGTCAAGCGATAAAGATTGACGCAATAGCAATGAAGGCCGGCTTTTAGTCGGCCTTTTGTTTGGTAGTCTCTAATATATTTATTCGATAGGTTCATTCTTGTCACAAAACAAACCATTCACTGTTATGTTCAGTGCCGGCGAGTCTTCCGGCGATCAGCACGCCGCCAATATGTTCCTGGAATTGCGTAAATATCAGCAGGATATCAATGGCATCGGCATGGGCGGCGCGAAAATGGCTCAGGCGGGCGTTGATATTCGTTATGACTCATCGACTATCTCTGTGATCGGTGTTGTCGAAGTGATAAAGCATTATGGTGAAATTCGTCGCGCTCTGAAGCTCATGCAACGGATACTTTCGGATGAGCGACCGGATCTGCTGGTTTGCGTCGATTACAAGGAATTTAACTTCAAGCTGGCACGATACGCCAAGCAGCACGGTATCAAGGTGCTGTTTTACGTCGGTCCACAAGTGTGGGCATGGCGTCCAGGACGGGTTAAGAAATACGGGCAAGTCATTGACATGATGGCGGTCATCTTCCCCTTTGAGACGGCTTATTATGAAGCCGAAAATGTGCCGGTCCGCTATGTCGGACATCCGTCTGCCGATAAAGTCCATGCCCAGTACTCAAAAGAAGAAGATCTAATGCGATTCGGCCTGGGGCAAAGAAAAACAGTGATTGGCTTATTGCCGGGGAGTCGTGCCAATGAGATCAAGCGCATGCTGCCGGTCATGCTGGAAGCCGCCGGAAAGATTCAGATCGATTTTCCTGAAGCCCGGTTTCTGCTGCCTCAGGCCGATTCAATCAGCGATGCATTGCTCGAAGAATATCTTCGCCAGTCGCCGGTTAAAATTACCACGGTAAAAAATCAGCCTTATGATGTGATTCAGTGCTGCAATGTGGTCATGACAACATCGGGCACGGCAACGCTGGAAATTGCCTTGTTAACCATTCCTATGGTAATAGCCTATAAACTTTCCCTGGTAACTTACTTTCTAGGGCGATGGCTTGTGAAAACACCGTTTATCGGATTACCCAATATTATTGCTGGCAAACGTATTGTGAGAGAGCTGATTCAGCATGAGGCGACTTCGGAAAATCTGGCGGCGGAAATCAACCGGATTTTAACCGATAAGGCTTATGCCGACACGATGCGTGGCAACCTGGCCCAGGTTAAGGCGCAGTTGGGGCAGGGTGGAGGTTCGAAAAACATGGCGGAACTCGCTTGGGCCATGTTGTCTAATTGAAGTTAAGAAATCAGGGTCGCAAAAGAGATAAGGTTGATTTGCAAATCAAGGCTATCCGAATACATATCTCTATGTGATAATAAACAGTTCGATTGAGCGATACTTCCTTTTCAATATACAGGGCATAAACAATGGATGAGAACAAGAAGAAAGCGCTGGGCGCAGCGCTGATGCAGATAGAAAAACAGTTCGGTAAGGGATCTGTCATGCGCATGGGCGATGTAGCTGCCGCGCGTGATATCGAAGTGGTTTCTACCGGTTCTCTGGGGTTGGATATTGCGCTGGGCTGCGGAGGCTTACCGCGCGGCCGTATTGTGGAAATTTATGGACCTGAATCATCCGGCAAAACCACCTTGACGCTGCAAGTTATTGCTGAAATGCAAAAACTCGGCGGCACAGCGGCTTTTGTCGATGCCGAACATGCTCTGGATCCCAGTTACGCCGAAAAAATCGGCGTCAATGTCGATGATCTCCTGGTGTCTCAACCCGACACCGGTGAGCAGGCCCTGGAAATTACCGACATGCTGGTGCGTTCCGGTGCCGTTGATGTCGTCGTCGTCGATTCGGTCGCGGCCTTAACGCCCAAGGCTGAAATCGAAGGCGATATGGGCGACTCCCATATGGGACTGCAGGCGCGCCTGATGTCGCAGGCATTGAGAAAATTAACAGCCAACATCAAGCGATCCAATACGCTGGTTATTTTTATTAACCAGATCAGGATGAAAATCGGCGTTATGTTCGGCAGCCCCGAAACAACGACCGGCGGTAATGCACTTAAGTTTTATTCCTCGGTGCGATTGGATATTCGACGTATCGGCTCGGTTAAAAAAGGCGAAGAAGTAATAGGAAACGAAACTCGCGTAAAGGTTGTTAAAAATAAAGTCGCTCCACCTTTTAAACAGGCTGAGTTCGAGATTTTGTATAACGAGGGTGTGTCGTTCCTGGGCGAACTGGTCGACTTGGGGGTCAATTATGGTTTCATCCAGAAGGCGGGGTCCTGGTACAGCTATGGCGATGAAAAAATTGGCCAAGGCAAGGATAACGCTAAAACCTTCCTGAAGGAACATCCTGAAAAAGCCAAAGAGATCGAAAGCAAAATACGGGCCGAGGCGTTTGGGCGGAAGCCAGAACTCATTGAGGAAGCTTCTCTGGCGGATGAAGGCGACTAGCCGCTCGGTTGATTTAATCTGTTGTGAATGACGCTTGTAAAGCAATTAAGGAAACCTGTCTTCGATTACTGACTCGCAGAGAGCATAGCCGGAAAGAATTGCTCGTTAAATTAACGGGAAAAGGTTTTGATAGGGCAGACATACTGGCTGTTATTGATGAGTTAGCGCGACAAGGCTGGCAAAATGATCAACGCTATGCCACAAACTATGCCCGCTATCGTATGCAGAGAGGCTATGGACCTGTTCGCATTGAATATGAGCTTCGGCAAAATGGAATTGATGAAATTGATTTAGAGGAAGTTTTACGAGAGTCCGGCGATAGTTGGATGGAACTGCTGGAGCAGGTTTACAGCAAAAAATATAACCATAAGAAAAACCTGGATCGAAATGAGTGGGCAAGACGCAGCCGATTTTTATTGCATCGCGGCTTTACCGGTGAAATGATCAGTGCTTTATATGATCATTTGAATATTAACAAGAATAAATTTTAGTTTTTAAATCATTTAGTTACTATGAGAAAAATGACTAGTTCAGAATTGCGCTCCGCATTTCTGGAATTCTTTCGCGAACGAGGTCACTCTGTGCAGCCTTCAAGTTCGCTAGTGCCCGGTAATGACCCGACCTTGTTATTCACGAATGCCGGCATGGTGCAGTTCAAGGATGTATTTCTAGGCAGAGATCAGCGCGATTATAGTCGGGCCGTGACTAGCCAGCGCTGTGTGAGAGCAGGCGGTAAGCACAATGATTTGGAAAATGTCGGTTATACGGCCCGTCATCATACGTTTTTTGAAATGCTGGGCAATTTCAGCTTCGGCGACTATTTCAAGAAAGAAGCAATCCATTTTGCCTGGGAATTTCTGACGAAGGAGTTGGGAATTCCAGCGCAGAAATTATGGGTAACCGTTTTTGAGGAAGATTCCGAAGCTGAAAAAATATGGCTGCAGGATATCGGAATCGATCCGAGCCGGTTTTCAAGAATCGGTGCCAAGGATAACTTTTGGTCCATGGGCGATGTCGGTCCTTGCGGGCCATGTACCGAAATATTCTATGATCATGGCGAAGACATTCCTGGCGGTCCGCCGGGTTCACCGGAAGAGGATGGAGACAGATATATCGAAATCTGGAACCTGGTGTTCATGCAATATGATCGCGACAGTGAAGGAAATTTACATCCCTTGCCCAAACCTTCTGTCGATACAGGCATGGGGCTTGAGCGAATCTCAGCAGTGATGCAAGGGGTGCACAGCAATTATGAGATCGATCTGTTTCAGAAATTGCTGAGAGCCGCGGCTGAAATCGCCGGAACCAATGATTTAACGCAAAGTTCATTGCGGGTGATTGCCGATCATATCCGTTCCTGCGCCTTCCTGGTGGCCGATGGTGTCATGCCGTCAAACGAAGGGCGCGGGTATGTCCTGCGGCGGATCATTCGCCGGGCTATCCGCCACGGTTATCGTCTGGGTATTCGTGATGTGTTCTTCTATAAATTAGTCGCGCCACTGGTAGAAGCAATGGGCGAGGCTTATCCGGAACTTAAAGGCGGCCAGGCGCAAGTCGAACGGGTGCTGAGAAAAGAAGAAGAGCGCTTTGCTGAAACTTTAGAACAAGGCATGAAAATCCTCGAAGCTTGTGTGGCCAGAATGGAAGGTTCGGTAATTCCTGGTGATACGGTATTCCAGCTTTATGATACATACGGTTTTCCGGTGGATTTGACGGCTGATTTTGCTCGTGAAAACCATCTCTCCGTCGACCATGCCGGTTTTGAAATGGCTATGTCCGAGCAGCGGCAAAGAGCTCGATCCGCCAGCAGTTTCGGGGCCGATTATGATCAGGATATCAAACTGGATGTGCAGACCGAATTCACCGGTTACAAACAACTCGATGATCAGGTACATATCCTTGGACTTTACCAAAAAGGCCAACCGGTTGACAGTCTGGAGGAAGGTGACGAAGGCATTGTGGTTCTGGATAAAACGCCTTTCTATGCTGAATCCGGGGGGCAGGTGGGCGATTGCGGCAGAATCGAAGCCGATGGCGCAGTATTTGAAGTGACTGATACGCAAAAGCAGGGCGGTAATCTGTTTTTACATAAGGGTAAGGTCACTGCGGGAACTCTGAGCAAAGGGCAAGTGTGCGATGCGCGTGTCAGTGCCGCCGATAGAAAGGCAACTGAACTGAATCATTCGGCTACCCATTTACTGCATGCGGCATTAAGACGGGTTTTAGGTGATCATGTGGCTCAGAAAGGATCCCTGGTTAACGCGGAGCGTCTGCGATTTGACTTCTCGCATTTTGAACCAGTGACAGCCTATGAAATCAGCGTTATTGAACATCTGGTCAATGAGCAGATCCGGTTGAACAATCCCGTTTCCGCGCAAATCATGGCGAAAGATGAAGCTATGAATGCCGGAGCCATGGCTTTGTTTGGCGAAAAATACGGTGACGAAGTCAGGGTTCTAAAGATTGGCGCGTTCTCAACAGAGCTTTGCGGCGGCACACATGTCGATAGGGCGGGCGACATAGGTTGTTTTAAAATAATCAGTGAAACCGGTATTGCGGCGGGTGTTAGACGTATTGAGGCGGTAACCGGAAATGCCTGTATTGACTGGATTGAAAGTCGAGACAAGGCCTTGACCGGTATTGCGGGGCTTTTAAAAAGTTCAGTCGAAAAGGCGCCCGAAAAAGTTGAACAACTGATAGAAAAAAACAAGTCATTGGAGAAACAGTTGGAACGCTTGAAATCAAAACTGGCGAGTTCAACAGGTGGAGAGATCAGTGCGCAGGCTATTGATGTCGGCGGCATCAAGGTTTTAGCCGTCAAACTCGATGATGTTGACCCTAAATCCATGCGCGACATGGTGGATCAGTTGAAAAACAAATTAGGCAGCTCTGCAATCGTGCTGGCGGTCGTCGATAACGGCAAGGTCATGCTATGCGCGGGCGTCTCCAAAGATCAAATGGGACGTATAAAAGCTGGCGATCTGGTTAATTTTGTGGCGACAAAAGTCGGTGGCAAGGGCGGCGGCAGACCTGATATGGCCCAGGCCGGCGGCAATGATCCATCTCGTTTGGCCGAGGCATTGGCTCAGGTTCCGGCTTGGGTGCAAGAGCAAATGAATGCTTGAAAATTAAGGTTATAGTGAATGGCATTATATGTATACAAATTCGGCGGTACTTCGGTAGGTTCTGTCGAGCGAATTAAAGCAGTCGCTGAAAAAGTCAAAAAAGCGCATGATCTAGGTGATCAGATTGTCGTCGTCGTTTCGGCGATGAGCGGCGAAACCAATCGTTTGGTGTCCTTGGCAAGGGAAATGCAACAACAGCCTACTGAAAGAGAAATGGATGTTCTGCTGTCAACAGGAGAGCAGGTCACCGTTTCGCTTTTGAGTATGGCTTTGCACGAGATTGGCTGTCCGGCGTGTTCTTATACCGGAGGGCAGGTAAAAATTCTGACCGACAGCAGTCATACTAAAGCCCGGATACGCAATATAGATGATACCCGCATACGGATGCATCTTAACGCGGGAAAGGTCATTGTTGTCGCCGGTTTTCAAGGTGTTGATGAGCACGACAATATCACGACATTGGGACGTGGTGGTTCTGATACGACGGCAGTTGCCTTAGCGGCGGCTTTAAAAGCCGATGAATGTCATATTTATACGGACGTGGACGGTGTCTACACTACTGATCCCAGGGTAGAGCCGAAAGCCCGCAGGCTCGACAAAATCACTTTTGAAGAAATGCTGGAGATGGCCAGCTTGGGTTCAAAAGTGCTGCAAATCCGATCAGTTGAGTTTGCCGGCAAATATAACGTTGCTTTAAGAGTATTATCATCATTTAAAGAAGGTAAGGGTACGCTCATTACCTATGAGGAATCACAAATGGAAAGTGCTTTAATTTCCGGAATCGCATTTAATCGAGACGAGGCAAAATTAACCATTACCGGAGTGCCTGATTTGCCGGGTGTTGCGTTTAAGATTCTTGGGCCGATTGCCGATGCCAATATCGAAATCGACATGATCGTCCAGAATATTGCCGATGATTCGACGACGGATTTTACTTTTACCGTGCATCGCAATGATTACCTCAGGGCGAAAACGTTATTGGAAGGCATACGCGAAGAGCTTGGTGCCAGAAAAGTTACTGGCGATGACAGTATTGTAAAGATTTCAATTGTGGGCGTTGGCATGCGTTCTCATGCGGGCATTGCCAGCACTATGTTTAAAACGCTTGCAAAAGAAGGGATAAACATTAGAATGATATCGACTTCTGAAATTAAAATTTCCGTTGTTGTTGATGAGAAATATCTGGAGCTGGCAGTCAGAGCACTACATGCTGCTTTCAAGTTAGATCAAGAAGTAGAATCTTAAACTTTATTTATCTGAAAAAGCTGCTATAATTGTGCATCTTGGTTGGATGCTGTGTAAGAACAGTGGTTTTTAAATAGATATAGGGAGAAGCCATGCTTATCTTGACTCGTCGGGTAGGAGAGACTTTGATGATCGGTGATGAAGTTACAGTCACTGTTCTTGGAGTCAAAGGAAATCAGGTTCGCATCGGTGTTAACGCACCAAAAGAAGTCTCTGTTCATAGGGAAGAAATTTATGAAAGGATTAAAAAAGAACAAGCTGAGTCTACAGGATTGAGCGACTCAGAAGAGTAAAAGTTTTAGGAGAGATGGCCGAGAGGCTGAAGGCGCTCCCCTGCTAAGGGAGTATGGGTTTTATCGCCCATCGAGGGTTCGAATCCCTCTCTCTCCGCCACGATAGTTAAGGTTGATTTTTATTTTATTAAAAAATAAAGTTGACAAGGAATCATCAACAAAGGATAATGATCGGATCAATAAGGCGCCCGTAGCTCAGCTGGATAGAGTACTCGGCTACGAACCGAGCGGTCGGGAGTTCGAATCTCTCCGGGCGCGCCATTGAAGATTCTAAAAAAGTTTATTCCCCTGTAGCTCAGTCGGTAGAGCGGATGACTGTTAATCATTAGGTCGGCGGTTCGAGCCCGTCCGGGGGAGCCAAGTAAAATTAGGGCCTGCAAACTGCAGGCCCTTTTTTTTGCCTTTTTTCCAATCAATTTCCGGTTCATAAAGTCATTAGGTCGGTATCAAGACCTGTTCCGAGTTGTCCCCGCTTGCTTATTTTCCTTAAGAAAACAGCTGATAAGTTACTCGTTCCTAACTCTCCTGTGTGAAATGCGGGCCGAGGCTGTGAAAGAATTGGAACGTCATAAAAAGCCTTGTTCACCACGGAGGACAAGAAGAAAATTAAGTCAATCGATAGCTTAAGACTTCATGTTCTCGATTGCTGTTCCAAACATAATTCTACCGAGTCCTACATGGAGGCGTTCGTGTCCTCGGTACACCGCTAGGCTGCTCCTGAATTGCTAAGCCCCAGGGATGTGACGAATGGAAAACGCAGGAGTTGTTTCCGAGGAGCAAATATCTGCACCTGCATTCGTGTGGTTAAATCCTTTAAATTGAATACTTTCACGCTCTCTTTAGTGTAGCGACATTACCTGAGGAGGTAGCGGGTGTGTGGAAACTGGTGACCTTGGCCTTCAATTTAAGGCGAATGCATATGCTGGAGGCGGGATGGGAAAATGACCTGAAGCCCCTTCCCCCCGGCTCGACGGAATCGAGATAACTACAGGCCATTTCCCAATGTGATTCCAGCAATCGCTCAACTAAGGAGCGTGAATTTTATAACTCCCGCAACTGACTTGTCTTTCCGTCCCTCTTCGGCGTTGCGCAAACAGTTACATAGCTGGCTATGCGCCTGTTTGCGCGCCTCGGCAACTGCTCCATGCGTTGCTCTACCTCCTGCATCCATGCAGTCGTTGAATAGGAACAGAAATCCTGCCTCAATTGCGGGTTTTATTTCATTCGCGTTCCTAAGCGAGTCAAAGTCGCTGAAAATCTGGTTGTATATGACCTGAATACCGAGCCCTATTCCCGAACAGACCCCCTAGAGACATCTATTTGTGTAGGCACGTTTCTGTTCGGTTTTTTTGAATTCAATTTCTTGTTGCAAAATAGTCTACACAAGCCGGTCTTGATGTTTTTTGGCTTGGCTATTAGCCCCTTGCATCACGGGATATGTTTCAACAGATCATTTACATTTGACATTCTGATAGCGGTCGATTGCATTGTAATGGAAGATTTCAAGATCTTAGGAATGGGCATAAATGAATTCGCACCTACAATTGCCTGATTTATTCCATGCTTATTACTTAGTCTGATCATTGATCAGCAGGTCACCTAGTAGTGCGGCTGTTATCCGCCGAATTACAAGTTTTTCATATCCTCCTGATAATCCTTTACAGCAAAATACCTGCCAGATTAAGGCGCGTAAGTCCTGGTAATGTTACTTAGGTATTTGTACCAAGTGTGATTTTGGGTGAAAAAAAGGAACAATAATCACTCAGTAACATGCTCAAAATTATTAAGCATGGATGTTCATCGACATCATTTGCGTATTACAACTGTGTGATCTTTAGATTACGCTAGCCGGCTAAAAAATTGATTAAGGAATCAAGCTTAAAAAAACAGCTTTAAGCGCGATTGCATGTATTTTGAAAAAATTGATGAAACAAAAAAGTTGTTGCCGGTTTTGAAGACACTATGTGTATTTTATTCGATGAGTATCTTGAACAATGGAGCTATGTTGTTACTCATTAACAATGAGGATTTAAAAGATGCTTAAAATATTTTATGTACGTTGCTAAGACGTTAGCATTGGGATAAAAATGAAAAAAAGCGAAGATTTACTTTTAAAGCCAACGCCATTTTCCAACCCCACCCATAATTCAAATCACTATCGGCCTGATTTCGGAAAAATTTTTTATGATTTCAGTTTTCTTGAGCAGTTACGTCTTGAGAAGCTTCGGGCTCAGCGGTCCAGGTCAGCATTATCAATTATATTGCTGACTCTCAATAAAGAGGCAAGTGAGGAATCAACGGATATGATTGAGATTTTGCACGATGTTCGGTCAAAAACACGGGATACCGATATTTGTGGCTTTGTCAATCAAGAAACCATCGGTGTACTTCTCCCCGATACGGATGAAACCGGAGCCAAAGTGATTTGTGGAAAATTAATCAATGGAAATAACTATCCAAAATTTTCTATCACCACTTCGACTTATCCGGATCAAATATTTGAAAGTCTCGTAAAAAACGGCTGTATTCGGCCAGATGCTTACCCTTTCGAGTTGGAAGATTCAAGGAGGGCTTCAGAGCTGAAATTACTGGTCAAAAGAGGCGTCGATATCATAGGTTCGATCATCGGTATATTTACTTTAATGCCTGTAATGTTAATTACCGTATTCGCTATCAAAGCGACTTCTCCGGGCCCCGTTATTTTCAGGCAAATCCGATTGGGCAAACAAGGTATCCCTTTTACATTCTATAAATTCCGATCCATGCATGAGGGTATGGATGATCAGATACATCGTGAATATATTCAAGACTTTATCGATGGCCATCACGTAAAAATTAATCAGGGGAATGAGGAAAAGCCGTTATTCAAAATTAAATCTGATCCCAGGACAACCAGGGTTGGGAGATTCATTCGAAAAACCAGTATTGATGAGCTGCCTCAGCTTTTCAATGTATTACAGGGGGACATGAGTCTGGTTGGTCCCAGGCCGCCTCTTCCTTATGAGGCGGAAAAATATCAACCGTGGCATCTCAGGCGAATATTAGAGATGAAGCCCGGGATCACAGGGCTCTGGCAAGTGGAAGGGCGGAGCAAGACCGGATGGGATGACGCTGTAAGGCTAGATATTCGGTATATTCAAAACTGGTCTCTCTTGTTTGATTTAAAGATTTTACTGAGAACTGTCACGGAGGTTTTAAGATGCCGGGGGGCTGTTTGATGCGTAAGGCAACGAAAGCCAGCAGATCCTGCTTAATTGACCGAATCCCCGATATTCGGGCCTGGAAACAGTTGCATTTCCTGGGTTTCTGGTTCGGCGCCTCCGGTAAGCCTGAAAATGGCAAGTTAAGGACGAATAACACTCAGGATCTGGCTAAAAATGACTTCCTGAAACTGGAATCCTGCATAGGATGCGCTGACCAAAAGTAGGTGCTCCAGGCGGCGCAGTGAAGCGCATCGCTCGCGAACGATGCGCCTCCTGTCGTCGGCGCATCCTATGTTTAAACAGGGAAATTATTTAAGACCAAATCCTAAGCAGCGAAAGCCGGCAGCGGTACCGGGCATCATCATTAGTCTGAGTCTGGGCAACGAATGATTTTGCTGGATAGAACAACTCCTATTCAATTTAGAGGAAACAGAATGATTAAAGAGAATGTGGTTTTAGGTGAAGATGTTGTCATATTCCATCCTCAGCTCGTAAATCTGTACGGTTGCGTTATTGGCGAGGGGACCCGAATCGGTACTTTCGTGGAGATACAAAAGGGGGTTTCGGTAGGAGCCCGTTGCAAAATATCCAGCCATACGTTTATTTGCGAAGGGGTTGATATCGAGGACGGGGTCTTCGTCGGCCATGGTGTTATGTTCACTAATGATATTTATCCGAAAGCCGTTAATGCGGAAGGAGATTTGCAAACAGAGGCTGATTGGCAGGTTATCAGGACTCATGTCAAGGCACGCGCTTCCATTGGCAGCAACGCAACCATTCTTTGTGGCATCACTATTGGCGAAGGGGCTTTGATTGGTGCCGGAGCTGTGGTTACCCGCGATGTGCCCGACCATGCAATCGTCGCTGGCATACCAGCCCGCGTCGTGGGAGATGCTCGTGCTCGGGGGAGCGCGGCGGCGACAAGTGTTGCCTAGGACATTGCTGCGGAGTTTTGACCATTACTGTAAGCGTATCAATAAGGGCAACCAGACTCTTGCAGCGCCTTGTAATCGATGAAGTTGATGACTGGGGCTCTTCCGATGCGGTGAGCCACTGAACAACGTATGTTTGGGACCATTTGTGGATTATCTCCTTAGAGTGGGCCCCTCCCGTGTTGGGTATTCCGCGTCGCGGGTTACCGGCACCTGAGTTTTTTATACGGATAACCGCGGGAGTAGCTCTCATACTGGTGAATTATGTGATGCGCAAAGTGGTTGGATTTTCAGCAATTTTGAAAGTAATGCAATTAATTCCATTCAACTGAAAGAGAGTCATCATGATTAAAATAGGCATTATCGGCTATGGCTACTGGGGACCCAATTTGGTCAGAAATTTCACCGAAACCCCGGGGCTGACAGTTGCCGGCGTAGCGGATCTGGATCAGAAGAGACTCGAGATTGTTCAGAAACGTTATCCGGGCGTGAAAACGACAACGCGCTTCCAGGATCTGGTTGAGGATATATCCATTGATGCCATCGCGGTGGCAACGCCAGTCAGCACACATTTCGAACTAGGAATGGCGGTCCTCAAGGCCGGGAAGCATTTGTGGCTGGAAAAGCCCATGACTGAGACATCTGCTCAGGCACACAAGCTGGCTGAGGAAGCCGAGAAACGGAAGCGCGTGTTGATCGTCGACCATACATTCATTTATACGGGAGCGGTACGTAAAATTGCGGAGATCATAAAGCAAGAGGATCTCGGCAGCATTTATTACTACGACTCGACCCGAGTCAATCTTGGCTTGTTCCAGCGCGATGTGAGCGTCATTTCCGACTTGGCTGTGCATGACTTCTCTATCCTCGATTACTTGCTGGGGGAGCAACCGGTGGCGGTATCGGCCGCTGGGACCAATCACTTTCC
This sequence comes from Methylobacter marinus A45, assembly GCF_000383855.1. Lineage (GTDB taxonomy): Bacteria > Pseudomonadota > Gammaproteobacteria > Methylococcales > Methylomonadaceae > Methylobacter > Methylobacter marinus. The sequence goes on along the minus strand of NZ_KB912877.1, from coordinate 646,840 downwards.
CGGCACACCGGAGAATCTGGCATATGTCTCACTGTTCTATGATTCCGGCATGATTGCGCATAGCAATGTAAGCTGGCTGGCGCCGGTTAAGGTGCGCCAGATTCTCATCGGCGGCAGCAAGAAAATGATTACTTATGATGACCTGGAGCCAAGTGAAAAGATCAAGGTCTATGACAAGGGCATTAGCTTTACCGACGACCCCCGGCAGATTTATGCGATGCGGGTTGGCTATCGTACCGGAGACATGTGGGCGCCATGGCTGGATTCCACAGAGGCCTTGCGGGTTGAGGGAGAACATTTCGTCGACTGTATCGAGCATGACAAGACCGCGGAAACGGATGGAGCACTGGGGCTGCGCGTGGTGCAGTTGATTGAGGCAGCGACCCGGTCGATGAGCGAAAGTGGCCGAGCCGTCAAAATCAACGGAATGCACATGTGCCAAGGGAGGATAGTGGCATGATTCCGTTTGTCGATCTTAAAGCGCAATACACTGGAATCCAGGATGAAATCAACGCCGCTATCCAGGGGGTATTGGAAACTTGCCAGTTTACCCTGGGAAGCGAGGTGGCAGCGTTTGAAGAAGAATTTGCCGCCTATTGCCAGGCCCAATATGGCATTGGCGTGAATACAGGGACCAGCGCTCTGCACCTTGCCCTGCTAGCGGCTGGAATTGGTCCCCAGGATGAGGTGATTACGGTTCCATTTACCTTTGTGGCAACCGTGGCGGCGATTGACTATACCGGTGCTAAAGCCGTGTTTGTTGACATCGACCCGCAAACGTTCACGATTGAAGCGAAGGCGATCGAAAGCGCTATCACCGATAGGACCAAAGCCATTGTACCCGTACACCTGTATGGTCAGCCGGCCGACATGGACCCCATTCTGGAAGTTGCTAGACGGCATGGTCTGGTGGTGATCGAAGATGCCGCCCAGGCTCATGGGGCCGAATACAAAGGGCGTAGAGTAGGCACTCTGGGAGATATGGGCTGTTTCAGTTTCTACCCGGGCAAGAATCTGGGTGCCTGCGGTGAAGGCGGCATGGTGGTGACTAACAATACCGAATATACCCGCGCCATCCGCATGCTTCGCGACTGGGGGGCAGAGCAGAAATACCGGCATGTGCTCAAGGGATACAATTATCGCATGGAGGGTATCCAAGGGGCTGTCCTCAGAGTCAAGCTGCGCCATCTGGAAACATGGACTGAAGCGAGGCGGGCGGCGGCCAGGTATTACAACGAGCTGTTGTCTGACAGCGGAGTGCCGACGCCAGAGGTCATGCCTTATGTCCGGCATGTGTACCATATCTATGCGGTCCGGACCCGGCGGCGTAATGAATGGCAACAGGCATTGCTGGCCAAAGGCATTCAGACAGGCATCCATTATCCCATTCCCGTGCATTTGCTGCCGGCCCATGCCGACCTGGGCTATGCAAGAGGGGATTTTCCCCATTCAGAACAAGCGGCCGATGAAGTCCTCTCCCTTCCGATGTTTGCCGAGCTAAGTCGGGCTCAATGCAAAGCGGTTTGTGAAGCGGTCAAGATGCTGGCGAGCCAGTCGGGGACTGAGCCGGAAGAAAACCATGATACGCATGCATTTGTTCAGAAACAGCTTGCGAATTGAGCGTTAGTTGGAGCAGCAGTGTTACTGGGAATGTTGTGGCGGAAGCACGAGATGCAGGAAGCTTGGCGCGAGGATGTAAAGCCGAGCTCGCGGCGGGATATAACCAACGGGTTAGCCGCGTTGAATAGGTTTTCCGCTGGTTATGCTTTAACCGACGACGGTGAATACAGACGTATTAAGAATGGCAACAGGCGATAATTGAAGGGATCAGTGCCAACTGATGGAAAATATAAAACCTAGAGGCTGGTGACATGATGGCATTATATAAAACGGTTCTTGTAATTTTATTGTTCTTCATCCTTGGCACTCAACAACAACTCCTGGCTGATGAACACTATGATTTTGTCTATCCCAATCGGGCAAGCTTACTGACGGCGGGTTGGGACTTTATGGCGAAAACAAGCAGCGGGGATGAGAGAAATACCGAGCAAACCACAGGTGCGGTCGTTTCCTATGATCAATCCTCACATCCTGGGATCTTGCGGATACCAGCGGATGTTGGCGACTTATGGTCGAATCTGAACAATTCCCGCAATACGCTGTTTCGCGATTTGCCTTCCGACTGGACGAGTATCACGCTCAACTTGTCATTCGCGCCTACGGATAACTATCAACAAGCGGGGCTGTTGCTTTATCAAGATGACGACAACTACATACAGGTAACCCGGATATACAATGGCGGCAATCATTTTGAGTTCGTTTACGAATCCGATGGCGTCGGCGTCGTTGACAGCGCGGCCGGAACCAGCGCGACCAGTAATCTTTATCTTCGTTTAAGTCGGGGCAACGATAGCTTTATCGGGGAATATTCAATCGGCGGAAGTGCCTGGACTGAGCTTGGCAGGATCGCTCAGCGGCTAAAGAATCCACGTCTGGCAATTTTTGTCGGCGCTTCTCCTTTCGGTTTTCCGAATGCCGATCTGGCTTCGGTTCATATCACAACGGGCATAGTTCCAGGCCCTGACTTATCATTATTTCCCAGGGATATTGTTTTTAACACAACCGCCGGTTCCGCGAATCCGTCTTCACAGAGCATCAATGTTTTGTCACGCGGGTTAGAGGATTTCGATTGGAATGCGACGCCGGAGGCACCGTGGCTAGCGGCCTCTCCGTTGAATGGCGGTACTCCGGGTACCATGGACGTTTCTGTAAATGCATCAGGTTTGTCACCTGGCGTCTATTCCTCAACCGTGACAGTCAGCGCCGAAGCGGCCGGGAATAGCCCGCAACAAGTAGGGGTCGATCTAATCGTAAATCCAAGCACACCCGTTTCCGTCTCGCCATGGAAGGATGGTTACAGAAGTGCTTTGAGCGCTTCCACGGATGATAGTCAGACTTCGTGCTACAACACGGAACTGACTAATTCCATGGAAGGCGGGTTTTATATACAGGGGTTGGACAACCAGTCGCCAGCGCCTCCTGAAAATGTTCTATTTTCAACAATTTACAGTAATAGCATGGAGCTGGGATCGCACACGGTCAATCATATCTGCGCACCAGTGTCCGAGGAGAATCTTCGGAATCAGGAATGGATTCCAAGCATCGAGTCCATCTGCGGATTAATAGGAGGCGGGCCGCTATGTTCTCAAATAACGACATTTGCCTGGCCCTGCGGTTTTACAGATGTCTATGAACAGGATATATCCTCTGAGTACTTTTTAGCTTCCAGGGGCTATAACATTAACGAACTGGAAGACCAGACGCCTAGTAATTTCCACAACCTGAAGAGCTTCAACTCGCATGAACATACGCCGTACCCTCCCAGCGATTTGAAAACGGTCATAGATATGGCCGTGCAGCAGGAAAAATGGGCTAATCTGGTGCTTCATAACAGCTGTAACGACGATGATGCCATTGCATATGCCGTCACTAAGGATATTTGGGGAGCGCCGGTCGATGCAGTGATAAAGTACATCCTGCAGAGGGATCGCTTTGTTTTAAATAATTATCAGGAAACGGAGGGCAAAACGACATTTGATTTTTACCGTTTGCCGATTCCCCAGACCGCGGTCAGGACATTTGATGACTCGTTCGGCCCTAACGATGTTATTACCTTAAAGGTCGATATCGACGATACTCGGACGGTTTCCTCAGTCCTCATCAATGGCGCCAACACGTCTTTTTTTATAAAGACAATCAATGGTAATGACATCCTGTTTTTTAATACCGCCATCGATATCAATCCCAAAGCCGCTGAAATCAATTATGGCGCTGTCGGACCCAATCCGACGATTGGCGTTTCTCCCGGTAGTTTGAGCTTTGCCGCTACGGAGGGCAGTAACCCGGCCAATCAGACGCTGGCGATCACGAACACGGGCGGGGGCACGCTGAACTGGACCGCGTCGGCGGACGGCAGCGCGCCGGCCTGGCTGGCGGTGAGTCCGACGAGCGGCACGGGAGCCGGCACGCTGACGGTGTCGGTCAACAGCGCCAGCCTGGCACCCGGCACTTATAACAAGGCCATTACCATCGCCGCCGAGGGCGCGACGAACACGCCGCGGACGGTCAACGTGACGCTCACGGTCAGCCCTTCGGGCACCGTCCATGACGATTTTACCTACCCGGACAGGACCAGCCTGTTGGCGGACGGCTGGGATTTTCTGGCGCGGACCGCCAGCGGCGGCACGCGCAATACCGAGCAGACCTCCGGAGCCGTGGTCAGCTATGACCAGACGGCGCATCCCGGGGTGATTCGCATACCGGTGGATACCGGTGATGTTTGGGAGGATGCGAATGATACCCGGAATTCATTGTTTAGAAACCTTCCGGCCAACTGGACGAGCATAAGACTCAAGTTGCAGTCTTTTTCGCCGACCCAGGATTACCAGCAGGCAGGGTTGCTGGCTTATCAGGATGATGACAACTATGTGCAGGTAACGCGAATTTACAATGGAGGGAACAGGATTAACTTCGCCCACGAGCTCAATGGATCGCCAACAGATCTTAACTCTGTTTCAGTGAGCGCGACCAGCAACCTGCACTTCCGCTTGGACCGTAATCCGGCGACAGGCGATATCAGCGGCTATTACTCATTGGACGGGGCTAACTGGACATCCCTGGGCAGCGTGGTTCAGACACTGAACAATCCGCGCTTCGCGATCGTGACAGGCGCTTCACCCGGCGGATTCCCCAATGCCGATATCGCCTGGGCCGAAGTGATCACCAGTGCGGAATCCAATCCGACGCTGACGCCACAATCGATAGCGGTAACACCGGCGAATCCGACGATTCAGGTGGGCGCGACCCAGCAATTTATAGCAACGGGGACTTATCCGGACAGCTCTACCGAGGATCTTACCGATAACGTAACCTGGGATTCTTCGAATACGGCGACGGCGACTATCGACCAATCCGGAGTGGCGACCGGGCATGATGCCGGAGAAAGTACTATTTCGGCGACGCTTGATGGTGTCACAGGCAGCACCGTGCTGACAGTGCAAAGCGCCAATATCTTTGTCGGTCCGACCGCCAATGCGCCGGTAATAAACCATGGCGACGGAAATGGATTTCAAACGAATCCGGCCAATGCTCACGGCGATGATGGCCTGTTCGCCGTGGACACAAACAGTGGCACCAATAGCAATACCTCCTGCACGAATGCCGGCAAGGATAAACATATCTATTATAACTACGGCCTCAACATACCGAGTGGCGCCACCATCGCGGGCATAGAGGTTCGTCTGGACGCACGGGTCGATGCCACGAGTGGTTCTCCGAGGATGTGTGTGCAACTTTCCTGGGATGGCGGCGCAACATGGACAGCGGCCAAAGTCACGCCGACGCTCTCAGGCAGCGAGGCTACCTATATTCTCGGCGGCACTGCCGATAACTGGGGCCGCTCCTGGGCTTCAAGCAATCTGTCAAACGCCAACTTCCGAGTGCGCGTTGCCAACGTGGCTTCGAATACGAGACGCGATTTTTCGCTGGATTGGGTAGCCGTGAGGGTGACCTATTAGTCATTTGCCACCGCATTGTTGAGCATGAAACCGCGGGCAAGTCAGGCATGAATAGGGGTAAGAAAGTGATTATGAAGAAAATGTAACTTTAGGCGAATAGGGGGCCGCCGATCATCTCCAGTTCGTAATTTTTACGGTTGGATGATTGGTGCCCTTGCCAAAATCGATGCATGGGGTGTACCGCGGCTATTGCCGGTGGGATTTACGTTATTTGGACTTGTACTTTTATGATGAGTAACGACCATGAAGCTATTTTCTGAGCAGCACTTGTTAGGAATTTTGACCAGCCTTCAAACATTTCGAAAGGCCGGCAATCGGGTTTTGAAAAAGGTAATACTGCTATCGCCATTGTTACTGTTATCCGGCGCGGGAGAGGCGGTTGCAGAGGCAGATGGCCCCTGCGAACGTGCCGGGTTCCGCTATGCCGATTGCGGCAATGGCACGGTAACCGATGCCGAGACGGGGTTGATCTGGCTGAAGGATGCAAACTGCGAAAATTTCGGCCCGAGGAATTGGGCCGATACCGCTGTCGCGGCGGCGGACCTGGCCAATGGTCAGTGCGGCTTAACTGATGGATCGTCACCAGGCGAATGGCATTTGCCCTTCTGGTTCGAGTGGGAAAGGACAGCTGCCGATGCGAGGGAAAAAAACTGCATGCCCTTTTTGACCGATGCAACCGGCGATCGTTGTTACAGCGAGGGATCGTCGCCATTTATCAACGTGCAAAACGGCTTCTATTGGACGGCGGCGGTCCAGCCAAACGCTCCTGGCACGGCATGGGCTTTGAGCATACCGGACACCACCGGCTACAACTATCGTGACCAGGCCTATGGCTGGCCGGTCCGGGGCAATAATATCGGTATTAATAAAGAAAGTTGTAAAAATAATGGTTGGCAGGCGCTCGGATTCAGAAATCAGGGGCTATGCATCAAGGCTCTAATGTAATCCGGTTACCAATGAGTCAGAACTTGATTTTAAAAGCAAATATGATTACATGAATACCTATAATATTGATATAAAACCAAAAAAACATCTGTTGAAGATTAATTTCAAGGAAATCTGGTTTTATCGTGACTTACTTTACATGTTTGTCAAGCGCAGCATTATCACCGTTTACAAACAAACTATACTGGGGCCGATATGGTTCATAGTACAACCGATTATGACCACGGGCATGTACATGTTGGTTTTTGGCCGGATTGCCAATATATCCACGGACGGTCTTCCCCAAATACTGTTTTACCTGTCCGGCATTGTCATCTGGAATTACTTTCACGAGTGCTTCAACCAGACCGCGCATACCTTCAACCAAAATGCCCAAATATTTGGAAAAGTATATTTTCCACGGCTTATTATTCCTTTCGCTGAAGTACTGTCGGGCTTAATAAAGTTTTTTATCCAGCTGGCGATTTTTATCATCATCTATTTGTATTTCCTTTACTCAGGTAATACGACCATTCAACCTAACTGGACTTTGGCATTAGTACCCGTTTATATCGTCTTGATGGCAGGTATTGGGCTGGCGGCAGGTCTTATTTTTAGCTCTTTAACGACAAAATACCGGGATTTGAATCACTTGCTCACGTTCGGCATTCAATTGCTGATGTATGCGACGCCTGTCATTTATCCGGTATCGACTGTTCCGGAAAAATATAAAATCTTCATTCAAGCCAATCCGTTAACCCCTGTTCTGGAAGGCTTCAAATATGCCTTTTTAGGCGCGGGTCACTTTAGCTGGCAGGCCCTGGCTTATTCCGGAGGCTTTATGACGATTCTGTTATTCATGGGCATCATCATTTTTCACCAGACCGAACGAAATTTTATCGATACGGTTTAATTAATCATGAAAAACAATCCAACGAATATAGGCCAGAAAATCTCGGGTCTTAATTTTTTTAAAAATGGAATGTACATGTCGCAACCCATAATTAAAATAGAAAATCTCGGTAAACTTTATCGTCTCGGCGAAGTCGGGACGGGCACCTTGTCTCATGACCTTAACCGTTGGTGGAAAACCAGAATAATGGGCAAGGAAGACCCGTATTCCATAATAGGCACAATCAATGATCGGACCCAGGCCGCGAAAAAAGGCGAACATGTATGGGCCTTGCGCGATATTAATCTGGAGCTCCAGGAAGGTGAGGTACTGGGCATTATCGGTAAGAATGGCGCGGGTAAAAGTACCTTGTTAAAAATCCTCTCCCAAGTGACCTCACCGTCGAGCGGGCGTGTCAGGGCGCGTGGCAGAATGGCCAGCCTGCTGGAAGTGGGTACCGGTTTTCATCAGGAAATGACAGGGCGGGAAAATATCTACATGAACGGTACCATCATGGGGATGCGCAAAAGGGAAATTACCAGCAAGCTCGATGAAATCGTAGACTTTAGCGGGGTAGCAAAATACCTTGATACGCCGGTTAAACGTTACTCCAGCGGCATGATCGTGCGCCTGGGATTTGCCATAGCCGCGCATCTGGAGCCGGAAATTCTGGTTGTTGATGAAGTGTTGGCGGTCGGTGATGCTGAATTTCAGAAAAAAGCAATTGGTAAAATGCAGGATGTGTCTAAAAGTCATGGCCGGACCGTCCTCTTTGTCAGCCATAATATGGCGGCGGTAAAAAGCCTGTGCAAAAACGGCATCGTGCTCATTAATGGCTACAAGCGATTTGAAGGAAAAATTTCAGACGCTATTGATTTTTATCAAGATAACAATGTGCTGATAACCAATAAAAACAACTATTGGGAATTTGGCAACGATGCCGAAAATGACAATATCCGGGTAAATAGCATAAAAATAACGCCTATAAACGGAACCGTATTGGACATCGGTTCGGGTGTTCGGATAGAAATAGATTTTTTCAACAAAGTTAAGGATATTACCGAAGACCTGACGTTTGAGATACTCACAAAAGACGACGTTTTGGTTTTTCATCACGGTTTTGTGTTTGCCAAGGATAGAAACTCGAAACAGGGCAAACATAAAATCACTGCCTTCATACCGCCGGACCTGCTTAATGCCAATATTTACAGCATGAATCTGTTTTTTGGTCAGAGCCAGCGTTACCTGCTATTCCGACGAGATAGAATATGCGCCTTTGAAGTCGAAAACATACCCCTGGAAAGCAATATGGCGGTACTGCCTGGTATTGTCAGGCCGGCGGTCAGCTATACCCTGGATTACCATGAAAATAACACTCAGACGATAACGAAAACTATTTTGACCGATGCAACCGGCGATCGTTGTCAACAATGATGGGGCGTCGCCATTTATCAACGCGCAAAACGGCTTGTATTGGACGGCGGCGGTCCAGCCAAACGCTCCTGATATTGCATGGGCCTTGAGCATACCGGACACCACCGTCTACAACTACCGTGACCAGGCCTATGGCTGGCCGGCCCGGAGGCATTAATAAAGAAGTAAAAAATAACGGTGGCGGGTGCCCGGATTCACAAATCAGGGGCTCTGCATTAAGGCCTTGAACTAAAGAAGGATTAACAAAAAGTCAGTCACTTGACGATAGAAAAAAACAGATCGTCACGCCTTCATACGGAAAATGTATTTTTACGATCAGGCCGACAGGCGAGGTACTCGTAGCGGGATTATGAATTCGGCCCCTAAGTTGTTTGATTTTAAAGCGATTATTTTTCTCTGAGCCTTATGGATAAACACACTAAAACATTAGCCGATTACCTTGACTTTGTAAAACGACGCAAGTACTACATCGTAGTGACCTGGCTGCTTGCCAGCCTGGTTTCTGTCATCATCGCCTATAATCTGCCTAAGGTTTATCGGTCAACGGCAACGTTGTTGATCGAAGCGCCAATTCCCACAAAACTTTTCGAATCGACCGCGTCCCGCTATGCGGCGGAACAGATCCAATCGATATACCAAAGGGTCATGATGACCGATAACGTATTGTCGATTATTGATGCGACTGGCCTTTACAGCGGGTTCAGGAATGGCTATACGAAATATGAATTGGCGAATTTGTTCAGGGATAGCACCGAGGTTGGGCTAACCACATCTTCTTTAACGCCCCGGAATGAATCAAGAATGGCTGAAGTCGCCTTTTATATTTCCTTCAGCCATGGCGAACCCGCCAAGGCGCAAGAAGTGGCGGGTAAGCTGGCGGCTCTGCTCATCGAGCAAAATGATAAAGCCCGAACTCAACGGGCTACCAATGTGGCTGAGTTCCTGATGGAGGAATCGGCCAAGCTGAACCGGGAGCTTCAGGAAATCGATAATAGAATCGCCAACTACAAAGAGCAAAATAACTTCAGTCTGCCGGAGCAAGTGCAAGGGAATCTGGCAGCGATCGACCGCGCGGAGAGCGAACTGAGAGACACCGATAACCAGATCCGGGCGACAAAGGAAAGGATCGCTTTTTTATCGGCGGAGCTGGCAAGAGCGCAACAGGAACTGCCGGGCAAGTCTGATGACAAGGCGCCGAAAAGCCGGGCCGAAACGCTCAGAATCTTGCGCGCGCAATACCTTCGATATTCCAGTCTTTACTCACCTTCCCATCCATCGGTGGTTCGTCTCAAACGCGAAATAAAGGGGTTGGACCCGGCTTTCGAAGGGCAACTGGCGCATGAAGACGTGAAGAAACAGTTGGCGGAAGCCCGGCGTGAACTTGAATTACTGGAAGAAATGTATGCCGATAATCATCCGGATATAGTCAAGCGCAGAAAACAAATCGACCGGCTTGAACAACGCTTGAAAAATACGCAGCCGCATTCGCGGCAGGAGCAGGAAGCGGTGGCCATGAACGCCATTAATCCGGCTTATTTAGGTGTGCAGGCGCAGTATAAAAGCAGTCAGTCAGAGCTTCAGTCATTGATGCAGAAGCAGGACTATTTAAAAGCGAAACTTGAAAAATTGCACACTATCCTTGCGATGGCGCCTCAGGTTGAAATGGAATATACCAATCTGATCAGGGAACGGGACAACACCATGAAGAAATACACCCAACTCAAGGAAAAATGGCTGGATGCCAAGCTTGCTCAAACCCTGGAAGTACAGCAGCAAGGGCAAACGCTGACCCTCATCGAACCTCCCGCTATTCCCGCGCGTCCGGAACAAGTCAGCAGAAGAAAGGTCGTCATCGGCGGTTCTTTCATGGGAATTATCGCAGGCCTCGGCATTGCTTTCCTGCTTGAATTCCTGGAGCCCGGAATCAGGGGGTACCGGGCCATTAGCGAAGTCACCGGACTGATGCCGTTGGTTGTCGTTCCGTACATCGAGTCGCCGGCCGAGGTGGGCGAACGGCTGGCGAAGCAGAATAGAATGAGGAAAGTTGTTGTCAGGACCGGCATCGCTTTCATCATGCTGGTTGCCATTGCGATGTATGTTCTTTTCTTTCCGTTGAATACAGCCATGAATCAAACGCAGGGACATAGTAACGGTAATAATCATGCCCTGATTGGAGAATGACCAATGATTAATAAGGCGGATGGATATCCACTCGACTCGATCCAATACACGAAAACCCAACGGGTCACTATTGATCCCGATGTGCTGCGCAATAACCGGGTTATTATGGGACTTTACAACGATCCAAGAGCGGATATATTCCGTGTGCTCCGGACCAATGTCCTCAAGCAGCTCAGGGAAAACAACTGGAATAGCTTCGCAGTCACCAGCGCGACGCCAAACGCGGGAAAAACATTCATCTCCATCAATCTCGCGATCGCCATGGCCATGGAGGGAAATCAAAGCGTTCTCGTCGTTGACGCTGATCTCAGGCGGCCAAGTGTGGGCCAATATCTGGGATTGCAATGGGAATTCGGACTGGTCGATTGTCTGGAAGGAGAGGTGCCCCTGGAAGATGCCTTAATCAATCCCGGTATTGAACGCCTGGTGATATTGCCGGGTAAAAACGCCAGCAACAGTGCTTCGGAATTGATTTCATCCCACAAAATGGTCAATTTGATCGAAGAGATCAAATCGCGCTATGAGTCGCGGATAATCATTTTCGATATCCCGCCGCTTTTTGCCGCGGACGATGCGCTGTTGTTTATGCCCTATATCGATGCGGCTCTGCTGGTTGTAGAGGATGGAAAGAACACGGCCGATGAACTCCAGCATTCCATGTACATTCTGGAGCAGACCAACCTGCTTGGGCTGGTGGTGAACAAATCACAACAGCCGCTTCCGACCTATCAGTATGGGTACCCGTGTGAAACCGCCTGAAAAAATCAGGGCTTATTATTGTCTGAATCGATCAGGATTGAACTGAAGTGGAGGATGGGCGAATGATTCATGTTTTACAAAAAGCCGTTGAGGGGAGGCGGGGATGATTTCAGCACAGCCGGAAATAGGCTTTATTTCCTGACCGGCGCCCACGCTTTTCCGCGACTCGCTTGACGGCATGAGGCAATAATACCGGATCGTTGAAAGCCCGTTGAATTGCGCAAGTGCGCCTGATTTCGCGGCAATCTCAATGACACGGTTTTCAAAACAAGGCATGAGGAGTATTGCAGAATGAAGATTACGGTAGTAGGCGGCGGCCGGATGGGACTTCCCCTTGCTTGCATGTTCGGCAGACATGGAGCAAGCGTAACAGTGAGCGACATCAATCAGACGCTTGTGGATGCTGTTCATGCCGGCGTTTGTCCTTATGAAGAGCCGGGGCTGGCCGAGCTCATGGATGATTTGCACAAGGAAGGCCGGCTTCAGGCCGGCACGGATACCAGCAAGGCCGCGTCCGAAGCCGATGTGATCGTGGTTATCGTACCCGCCCACCTGACGTCCGAACGCGATATCAATTTCAGCATACTGCAGCAGGCTTCGGAGGAAATCGGCAAGGGGCTTCGCCCAGGCACGCTGGTGGTGTACGAGACCACCGTGGCCGTGGGCGGTACCCGGCGCTGCCTGATACCGTGCCTGGAACGGCACAGTGGTTTAAAGGCAGGGGTAGACTTCCATGTGGCCTACAGTCCGGAACGCGTGAAGGCAAACCATGTGCTGGCGCGACTGGAGACCACGCCCAAAATTGTCGGCGGTCTGGACTCTGATTCATGCGCAAAGGCGGTGGCATTTTATCAGCGCTATCTGGGGGCGCCGGTTGACGATGTGGGCACTATCGAAGCGGCGGAGATGGCCAAATTGCTGGGCATGCTCTACCGGGACGTGAACATTGCCTTGTCCAATGAGTTTGCGGCTTTTTGCGAAATCGCCGGCGTTGATTTCGAGCGGGTGCGCTTGGCCGCCAATACTGACGGCGAGGCAAATCTGCTGTTGCCGGGCATTGGTGTAGGCGGTCATTGCGTGCCGGTCTATCCGTATTTCCTGACCCGGGAATCGCGGCGCTTGGGCCTGCCTCAACGTATTTCAGAAGCCGCCCGCGAAATCAACGATTCCCAGCCCGCCAGGCAATTGAAACGGATTGAAGCAAGATGGAAGAACCTGAATGGCAAAAACGTGCACATCCTGGGGCTGGGCTTCCGGCCTGGCGTCAAGGTGGACACCTTCAGCCCAACCTATGCACTGCGCGACGAACTCCAGCGATTGGGCGCGCGCGTGACGATCGAGGATCCCCATTACACCGATGAAGAAGTTCGCGATGCCGGGTTTGAACCGGGCACGATAGAGGCTGCATGCGTCGTCGTTCTGAGCACGGCCCACGCTCAATTCGCTGATCCTGATTTTATTGCGTGGCGAAAGCAAGGGGTGGAAGTGGTGCTGGATGGCCGTAATTTCTGGAACCAGCAGGACGCCGAAGCGGCCGGCGTGCTTTACTTCGGAATCGGGCGATCTTCGCGCGCGGAACGCACTGTCCTGGAAACGATCTCTACGGTGAACCCGCCGCATGGGCTTGGCTGAGGAGGCTATTGTCCAATGAGGCGTTCTACAAGATCGGTATAGACCTTTTTGTGCGCGCTCCAGTGGTAAACCTTTGCGAAGCGTTCGGTCGCGTTACGGGACAGAGCGCTTCGTTTACCGGCGTCCCGATAAAGCGTAATCATTGCCTCGGCGAGGGAGCCGGCGTTTTCCGCCGCGAAGAACTGCACCATTTCCTCATCGAAATAGCGGCTGATCGTGCCTGTTTCAGGCACGATGCAGGGGATTCCCATCGTGACGTATTCGAGCAACTTGGTGGGCAGCATGATGTCCGTGCCGCTGCTGATGCGCAAAGGAATCAGGCCGACATCCGCGTCGTGGATCATCGAGGGAATCTTTTCCACCGGCACGAAGCCGTCGCTGAACTTGACCGTATCCTGCAGGCCGAGCCGATCGCTCAACGCCAGTAAGTGCTCCCGTTCCTCGCCCGCGCCGATAATGCGGAGCTCCATGCGCGGTATCGCGTCTTGAGCTTTCGATACCGCCTCTAAGGCGATATCCAGTCCGAGTCGGCGGGCAAGGGTGCCATGGTAAACCATCACGAACGGCGCGTTTTCGGGCTTGGCGGGCAATTGTCCGCGCGCCGCGAAAATGCGGTCATCGGGCAGATTCATCAGTATGTGGATTTTCTCGCGCGGGATGCCTCTTGCGGACAGAATATCCTTCAGGCGATCCTCGACAGTAATCACGGCCGAGGCGAATTTTCCGGCCCAGCGTTCCTGCAGTTTCAGTGCCCTGACGATCCAGTGCTGTTCTCCGGAAGAAAACTTCTCCAGATAGAGTTCGGGCATTAAATCGTGTACGTCATGAATTACCGGGACGCCGAGCAGACGCGGCAGGCAGGTTGCGAATACCAAAAAATCAGGCATGTTGTTGATATGAATCAGCTGATAGCGCAACGGGCGCAGCGATAAATGCGCGAATATCATTAAAAAGAATACAAGGTAATCGATCATGTATTCGAGAAATGAAGTGCACTTGTTCTTCAAGCCGATGGTTTTGATGATATCCACGCCGGCGATGGTTTCACGGTGCGGTTCCCCGTGCTGGCGCCGCGCCAGAAACACGACATGATGACCGCGCTCCACCAGGGCCTCTGCCTCGCGTTTCACTCTGGGATCCCGGCGGTAATTGGTATAGGCCGCCATGAAAACACATGCCATAGGCTATTTCCTCATTGATCAATATTGGCAATCCCGCGCCATTGCGCGGCTAACATTCATCACGCTTCATGTACCTTCAACCATCTTCTTTATAGCCTTCGCCGAAGCTTATGTAATTTTTCGCTTGCCGGCGCCAGAAATCATTGATGGTTCTGCCATCTGTAGCGAGACCGTTCGTCTCAAGCGTATAGCCGACCATTTTCCAGAACAAATGGTCATAACCGGGGTCGCGCGCGCCTTTGAAAACGATCGGATGCCATACGATCGAGACGCAACCCCGCTTGCGGCGCAGGGTGTCGAGCGTAGTCCGGATGACCTCCCACGCGCGTGCGCCTTTCAACCCCAGATAGCCCCGCAAGGTAACGTCCATCAGGAACAGGTTGAGCTGAAGCACGTTATAAGGACGATCCTCGGCGAGGCAGTAAGGGAAATAAGGATAGGAAAATCCGGCACGCGGCCCCGTGCGGTCCGGGAATCCCATGGACATGTCATACTGGATGCCTGCCTGTTCCTGCGCGCTAAATAAGGCGTCATAGTGGAATGAAAGAAAGTGCTGGCGCGAGCCGGACGGCCGGCCCAGGCGCCGCGCCAGAAGTGCCGCTTCCTCTACATACCAGACGGGGTTTTCGGTGGACCGGTAGCTGCCGTGCAGACACAGGTCGAAACCGGCATCGGGAATCGCGCGCAAATAGTCGCGGATGCGGTCGTCCTCGATGCGATAGTTGACGTCGTTGGGATGCCTGTGACCGACGGCTACCTGGAACGATGCACGCACCCCCAGTTCTGTCTCCCGCTCAATGATATCGGGCACGCAGCCATAAGGATCGTCTCTATGCATCAGCGCGCGTGCCAGTCCTGCCGCAGCCCGCCAGGCGTCAGCCGGATCGCGGTGGCGGACGAGGTGGCGCAGCACCGTTTTCGCGCCCTGTTTGACGATATCGATGAGATTGGCCGGAATGAAATCGATATCATGCGACAGGATGAGCGCATAGGCGGCATCTTGCGGCCATGCGAGCGCGTGCCATGGTTCTGTTTCAAGCCTGCCGCAGAGCGCATGCAGCTGTGTCATGAGCGCATCAAGGTACTGATCGACGATATCTTGCGGCACGCCCAAACGGGCAAAGATACTGTTCGAGTACAGGCTTCGCGTTTCATCCTTGTCCGGCCCGAGACGTTCGGACCAGGCGCTCAAGAAATAAAAGGCATTGGCGGCGAGATCGAAAGGGATGTTCAGTGCGGTCTCGAAACCGGCGGCTGTTTTTGGGAACAGGACGATCGATCCATCGACGGCGACAGCGGCCTCGATAGCGGCATGGCTTTCGAGAAATAGCCAGGATTCCGGACAATGGGCAACAGCCAGACATCGTTCGAGCGGCCATGAAGGCTCCTTGGAAGAACTATACAAGAGCCAGGGACCGTGCGCCGGCGGCAAAGCGGAATACACCACCGGAATCCCCCGCGCCATGAATAATGTATCAAACACATAACGGACTTTGGGCAGTAATGGGGCATTACAGCGCAATACGATATGAAGTGGTTCGCTCATGTCAGGGTGTTTCCCTCCGCGCGGTGAAAGCATTCATTTTTTGTCCAAATGAATAACCACAGAGAGCACAGAGTTTACTCGTTTCCACGCTCCTGAGGCTGTGAAAGTATTCAATTTAAAGGATTTAACCACGAAGGACACGAAGAGCACGAAGTTTTAAGTTTTTGATTAACTTAATTTTTTTCTTCGTGTCCTTCGTGATCTTCGTGGTAAATAAGGCTTTTTATGATGTTTTTACTAATTCTTTCACACTCTCTCCTGCGTGGGAATGCATAAGGGCACAAGTACCCATAGGGCATAAATGAATTCGCACCTACAATTTACCCGCCATAATGAAATTGACTGACTATAGACACATCATATTGCTTAACCGTAGCCAGATCATTAAGTGCTATTGCTTAGGTGTTTATACCAACTTTAACGTTGTGCTAAACCAGAGGACAATAATCCCTAAGGATTTGGTCGTAAATAATTTCCCTGTTTAAACATAGGATGCGCCGACGCCAGGAGGCGCATCGTTCGCGAGCGATGCGCTTCACTGCGCCGCCTGGAGCGCCTACTTTTGGTCAGCGCATCCTATGCAAGGTTCCAGTCTCAGGAAGTCTTTTTAGCCAGATCATAAGTCAACGAAAATAAAGCGGATAACAGTTCGCGCACAATATCTGCAACGTCAGCCGCTGGGCATTTCAACAACCTGGGGTGCATCCGCAACTACTACAGAATAAAGGGGCAGGTTCACGCGCACGCGCGTGAATTAACAGAGACTTAACGCAGGTATTCGCATGAATGGCATTGTTGCTAAACAGCAAAGTTCGGCTGACCGCACGGTTGCTCTCAACAGGAAAGCTGGTGCGATGAGTTCTATCGACGTAATGGTGCCATGTTATAACTATGGTCGCTTTCTGCGGGAATGCGTCGAAAGTATCCTAAGCCAATCGGGGGTTGATATCCGGGTTCTGATCATCGATGACGCCTCCCCCGATAACACGGCGGAAATCGGGGCTCAGCTGGCGCGAGAGGACGCGCGCGTCAGCTTTTATCGACATTCCGGCAACAAAGGACATATCTCAACCTTTAACGAAGGCGTCGATTGGGCTTCCGCCGACTACTTTTTGCTTATCTCAGCGGATGATTTCTTGTTTCCCGACGCCTTAGGCCGGGCGGTTGGGCTAATGAACAGACATCCGGAAGTGGGTTTTATTTTTGGTAAAGCGGTTGATTTCATTCTCACTGACGGCGATTACATCAGTCAACCGCAAACCTTCGTTAATAAGGTCATCACACAAATCACTGATAATTTGGAGTCCCGCACTCTGAGTGGGGTCGAATTTCTTAAGCTTATCGAGACCAGTCGATCGGTAAATATTGTGAGGACTCCTACCGCAGTGGTTCGGACAGAACTACAGAAGCGTGTGGGGGGATACCTTTCTGAGCTACCGCATAGTGCCGATATGGAGATGTGGTTGCGTTTGTCCGCGCATGCTTCGGTAGGGATTTTGAACGAATACCAGGCGGCGACCCGTTACCATGGCGGCAACATGCAGTTTAACTACTACAAGGCGAAAGGTTTGGCGGATCTTGAGCAACGGAAAGAGGCTTTCGAGTGCTTCTTCAAGGCCTATAGTCATACCTTGCCTGAAGCTCAACAACTACACGGCAGATTACTCAGCCATCTTGGCTTGCAGGCGGTTAGACAAGCAAGCCATGCGTTCAGCGATAAAGAGGTGGCACTCAGCGAGCAGCTCGCTGAGTTCGCGCTCAATAGTTATCCGGAAGTCAAGAAATCACTGCCTTGGGCTATTTTGACGTGCAAACGAATGATGGGTGTTGAATTATCCAGTTGCTTGGCCCCTGTTATCAGACGGATCCGCCAAGTGGCGCCGGCATTGTTGAGGCGCGACTCGTAAAGCGAGCAGAGGGCTGTAATGGCCTTGTTTTTCACCTTGCAATTGGCTTAATCGAGAACGGGTTAGCGGGTATGGGCCGTATAAAATACTCTACTGTTATCAGGACCTTTAATTCTGAAAAAACCCTGGCTATTACTTTAGATTCATTGCAGCGCCAAACACTGGCGCCTAGCGAATATATCTTTGTCGATTCAGGTTCGACTGACGGCACGCTTGATTTGTTGCCGGCTGATTCCGTGATCCATAATTTTGTGGGGACTGAGTTCAATTACGCCGAAGCCCTGAACCAGGGCATCAGTCACGTTTCCACGGCGTATGTATTAATCATCAGTTCTCATACCGCGCTAGGGGTGGATAATTCGATCGAGTTCGCGCTTGACTTGCTGCGTTTGAATGAAAATATAGGAGCGGCATATTTTGATACCTATAATCAAGAGGATCTTGGCGCCTTAAGGTATGAGCTGATAGATGAAAGCAATTTCGATGGATTTTGCGGGCTTTCGAACACCTGCTCGATCATCAAGGTTCCGCTGTTGCGGAAACGAGGATTCAGGCCCGAGGTATTCACGGCGGAAGATCAGGAATGGGCAAAGTGGCTGTTTTTCAGCGAAAAAAAGGCAGTTGCCCGGATTTTAGGGTCCGGAGCGCTAAATCACAATCCTAGAAAGGACTCGCTGAGAAAACGGCTCAATGAATATGTGAGCGTAGCTTATTATACGAATAGGGATTTGCTTGGTTTTCATAATATTGCAAAGCTCGCTTTAGGTGTCCTTAGACAGCCCGGTCCCCGGCCAAGACTAAGGCTAAGGCTATTCAATCTTGTACTTTGCTTTCGTCTGATTGCCTGTCATTTCGTCAAGCCAACTCCGAAATCCAGATATTTTTAGCTGATGTGCGAAACAGCACGGTTTTTAGTCATATCGATTTTGGAATCATTCTGGCGACATGCCTGGCTTTGTCTTTCACCTTGCAATTGACTTAATCGAGAACGGGTTAGCGGGTATGGGCGGTATAAAATATTCTACTGTTATCAGGACCTTTAATTCTGAAAAAACCCTGGCTATTACTTTAGATTCATTGCAGCGCCAAACACTGGCGCCTAGCGAATATATCTTTGTCGATTCAGGTTCGACTGACGGCACGCTTGATTTGTTGCCGGCTGATTCCGTGATCCATAATTTTGTCGGGGCTGAGTTCAATTACGCCGAAGCCCTGAACCAGGGCATCAGTTACGTTTCCACGGCGTATGTGTTGATTATCAGTTCTCATACCGCGCTAGGGGTGGATAATTCGATCGAGTTCGCTCTTGACTTGCTGCGTTTGAATGAAAATATAGGGGCGGTATATTTTGATACCTATAATCAAGGAGAAGATTTCGGTGTCTTAAGGTATGAGCTGATTGATGAAAGTAATTTCGATGGATTTTGCGGACTTTCGAACACCTGCTCGATCATCAAGGTTCCGCTCTTGCGGAAACGGGGATTTAAGCCCGAGGTATTCACGGCGGAAGATCAGGAATGGGCAAAGTGGCTGTTTTTCAGTGAAAAAAAGGCAGTTGCCCGCATTTCAGGTTCTGGAGCACTATATAACAACCCTAGAAAAGGCTCGCTGAGAAAGCGGCTCAATGAATATGTGAGCATAGCTTATTATACGAACAGGGATTTGCTTGGCTGTCATAATATTGCAAAGCTCGCTTTATGTATCTTTAAACAGCCCGAGCCCCGGCCATGGTTAAGGTTAAGATTATTCCATCTTGTACTGTGTTTTCGTCTGATTGGCTGTCATTTTGTCAAGCCGACTTCAAAGTCCAGATATTTTTAACCGGCTTCGGGCGCCCTGATTATGAGTCGCAGGATTAGCCGTTCTCATAGGTATGACAACGTGGCTAGCGTGTTTTTAACAATGTTTCCCCGGAGGCAGAGCATGGTTTCCATAAACACAATCGGGTTGCAACCGCCATATCGGGATAAGCAGTGTTTAGCGGCGGCTAATGGAACGTAATTGAGTGAATAACTCGATGATGACTCCACGGGTCTCAGTCGTGATGCCTGTCTACAATGGCGAGCGCTTCTTGAGCGAAGCTGTCGAGAGTATTCTCGACCAAAGCTTTCAGGAGTTCGAGTTCATCATCATTGACGACGGTTCCACCGACTCCACTGCCTCTATACTTGACAGCTACCATAAGCAGGATGCGCGGGTACGCGTTTACCGCCAGGAGAACAAGGGCTTAGTGGCGTCTTTAAACTACGGTTGCGAGCTCGCACGGGGCAAGTATATTGCACGGATGGATGCCGATGACATCGCTATTGGAAACCGCCTGATGTGGCAGGTGGAGTTCATGGAAAAACATCCAGAGGTCGGGATTCTGGGCGGTGCCGTCGAAATAATCGACACAATAGGCAACTCCTTGAGGATTTCCGGCAATCCGGTTGCGGATCACGAACTCAGACGGGCCTTCCTTGAATATTGCGCGTTTTGGCATCCCACCATTCTTATGCGAAAAGACATCCTTGCTTTAACCGGTGGTTACCGAAAAGCTTTTTTCGGCGCTGAAGACTACGAATTGTGGTTGAGAATCGCGGATCATTCCCAATTGGCCAATCTTGACGCAGTGCTGCTGAAGTACCGGCTCCATCTTTACCAGGTCACGGTTGGCAAGGTCAGGCAGATGGCTTTTAGCACCCTTGCCGCCCAGGCGGCCGCGGCGCTCAGGAAAAAAGGACTCCCCGATCCATTAAGTTCGGTTGAGGAAATTACCCCGGCGGTGCTGGCCGGGCTTGGTGTGAGCGAGGCCGCGCAGCAGGCCGCCCTCGCCCGGAGATACCTGTGGAGTATCGGCACGCTATACGACAATGGCGAGTACGCCCGCGCTTTCGATGTGCTGAATGAAATGTTAAGGCATTGTGACTGGAAACAGGCGGAGAAGCGGATAATTGCCGACCTTCGCCTGCTGGAAGCACGGCTATACTGGAGGCAAGGACGGTTCGCGAGGAGCATTGCGAGCGCCGGTCGCGCGGCCGGCATCCGGCCGATCATATTGACACGCCCGCTCAAGCCATTGTTGCGCCGGCGTTGACATTTTTCGATTAATCAAACTGGAAGGCATCAAGGAACGTGCCCGTTTATTTGAAAAATATAATTTATGAACTCAAAAATACCGAAACGAATCATTCAGATATGGGGTGGAAGTCCCGATTTGCCGTTGTTAGCGAAGGCCTCTGCTGCCAATGTGAGACTGCTCAATCCTGAATTCGAGTACTTGCTTTTTGATGATGATCGCATCGAGAGCTTTATCAATGAACAATTCCCTGAATATCGAGGCGTATTTGAGTCGTTCCGGTATCCTATCCAACGGTACGATTTTCTCAGGTACTTAATTATTTATCGTTATGGCGGCTTTTACTTCGATCTGGACGTCTTCCTCGCGTTTAACCTGTCAGAGCTATTGGATTTTGGTTGCGTATTTCCTTTCGAACGGCTGACCTGGAGCGACTTTTTACGCAACGAGTATGGGATGGACTGGGAAGTCGGCAACTATGGGTTTGGAGCGGCGGCAGGGCACCCTTTTCTGCGGGCGATCATTGAAAATTGCGTGAGAGCGCAAC
The DNA here is from genome assembly GCF_000383855.1 of Methylobacter marinus A45. GTDB lineage: Bacteria > Pseudomonadota > Gammaproteobacteria > Methylococcales > Methylomonadaceae > Methylobacter > Methylobacter marinus. The sequence goes on along the minus strand of NZ_KB912877.1, from coordinate 625,203 downwards.
ATGACAGGAAATGGAGCGAAGCCATGACGCATTCCCTTCCGCGCCTGCTCCGGCAAGAATTGTTTGTTATCTACACAACCGGGCCGGGATTGGTATCCAGGACGCTGGCAGAATACCCTGATGCCGCCAGCCAGGTAGAAGTGCTTTTTCCGGATAATGTTTGCGACAAAAAAAATTGTTGGAATCTGTTTGGAAAATATGGAATCCATTTGGGAGGCGGCAGCTGGCGTACTCAACATGGCTTCTTGGGAAAACGCCTGATCAATTTTTGGGCGGGACGGAATGAAAAACGGGCCATAGCATACGCCCGCGGGCTCGGCGGGAGCAGGTCCCTGGAACATAACACCATGACCAGCGGTTGATGGCATTGCCAGGCCGTTAATGTCAGTTCATGCCTCTCAGCCTTGTTCTGACGAGTAAAAATCTGCAACTTATTCAAAGTGTGCAAATAGTGCGAATAAATTCGCACCTACAAATTAACCTTCATGATTAAACTGGCTGACAATGTAGGTATGTATATGAAATGTATGGTAATAACAACGTGAAAAACGCCTATATCTATCCCATCAGCGCCAGAGCCGAAAAGGTTGCCACACATAACCCTTATCTTGACGACTTTGTTGAAGCCATGGGAACGCAGTTCAATTTTGTCAATAAGGACAATCCGTCGGCATCTGGCATCTTCGGCATGCTCAAATATTTATTCCAGATCGATTATGTTTTTTTTAATTGGATTGAAGATGTTCCGGACAAAAAAGCCGGATTGGCTCAGGCAATCTTTCTGCTCTTTTTTCTGCACATTTCGAGCTCATTGAAAATTAAAGTGATCTGGACGATGCACAATAAGCTTTCTCACTCCAATGAGCATTTTTTGCTGAAAAAAATAATATTCCGAACTTTGCTGCGCAGAGCGGACGGGATACTTACCCATTCGAATGAAGGCGTCCGATACGCGGAAAGCATGGTGCCCGGCAGCCGGGAAAGAATCATCTACTTGCCGCACCCGGTAAAAAACAGAATAAGCCAGCGAGACAGTCAGAAAAAATTCGATCTGTTGATCTGGGGGACAATAACCCCCTATAAAGGCATAGTCGAATTTCTTGAATATCTTTACAGGAACAATTATCAAAATAAATACGAAATCTTGATAACCGGTAAAGTGGCCTCAGAAAAACTACTGGATCTATTACTCGGCTGCTCCAATCAGAATATAGTTATCAAGGATGAATGGACGGACAATGAAGCCTTGCAGTCTTTAATCGGCCAGTCAAGGCTTGTTCTTTTTACTTATGCCAAGTCCAGCGTTTTGAGTTCAGGCGCGCTAATGGATTCGCTTGGATTCGGGGCCCGGGTCATTGGACCGGATGTAGGAGCATTTGCCGATCTCGAAAAAGAAGGCCTGATAAGGACTTTCAATGATTTCGATGATTTAGTTGCAATATTGGATGATGAACTACATAACGCAAGCGGCATTTGCAACGACAAGCTGACGTTTTTTTTGGGCGATAATTCATGGTTTAGATATGCCGAGAAATTAGGGAGTTTGCCCCTCTTCAGTTAATTTCCGGAGCTATTCGATAGAACGCTTGTACAATGCTAAGCCGGCGTTAAACACGCCACGTTTTTGACGCATCGTCTCTGTTTGGTTGAGTTGTTTTATCAATCTATCGCCTGTCCACTTGATTGGATAAGCCATCAACAGATCATTAGTAATATTGCTTAGGTGTTTGTACCAACTTTTATGTTGGGGTAAAACTGGAGACAATAACCTCTCAAGCACACAAAATGCGGGGCGATTAAGGCGGGCAGCTAGTAGTCAGTCAATTTAATTATGACGGGTAAATTGTAGGTGCGAATTCATTCGCACTATCCGCAAGCTATGAATGCTCTGCAAATTTTACTCGTCAGAACAAGGCTGACTGAGTACTAGAGTGCCGGGCGCTAAAGATGAAGGGGACGAAAGATTCCTGAAATTTCAAATGCTGTCATTTGATTCGACAAGGATGAAGAATGCAAGCGATGCATTAACAGGGTAAACGGATATCTCAGGCGCTTGAAACGCCAAAAACACCTTGAGATAGAACGTCGACCTAACTGTGGGTCTTTTTGAATGGTTCCCCCCTTTAAAAGTCCAGTGAAAAAACAGGACGGCGATGTAAGTGAAGTTGGCGTGCCCCGCTTATCAGATCTTTAAAACCGAGTTTGGCTCAACCATGCATCGTTCGAATGCAGATATTTGGAGACATTTATGGCGCTTAGGAGCGATATCCGTAAGTTGGTTAATCGGGTAAGTCTTCCTGTTTTTCGGCTCAGAAATTCAAATAAAGAAAAATTTGAGTGCCCGGTCTGTAAATATTATGGCCCGTTTATGGATGTCAAGCCTGCGACAGGCATGAGAAAGCATGCGAAATGCCCTAATTGCGATGCCTTGGAACGGCACAGACTGCAATACCTGGTACTAAACAGGCTTTTACTCGACTTGCATGCAGAAGAGCTAAAGATACTGCATTTTGCCCCGGAGGCTTTCTTCAGGCACTTTTTTGCTGAACGCTTCGGCCAATATCATACGGCGGATCTGGATATGGAAGATGTGGATTTCAACGTTGATCTGCAAGCGCTCCCGTTTGAGGATGCAGCCTATGATTTCGTCTTTGCCTCGCATGTCCTGGAACATATCCCGAATGACAAGAAGGCCATCTCGGAAATAAGGAGAATTCTGAAACCGAACGGTATAGCCATTCTGCCCCTGCCGTTAGTTGCAGAAACAACGGTTGAGTATCCTGAGGCCAATCCAAAAGAGTTCTATCATATACGCGCGCCCGGATACGACTACTTCGACCGATTCGAGCCTTATTTCTCCAGGGTGGAGAAAGTTTATTCCTATTCACTACCGGCTATACACCAATTATTTATTTATGAGGATAGAAGCCAATGGCCAACGGAGGAATGTCCTTTGCGGCCTTCGATGCAGGGCGAAAAACATCCGGATATAGTGCCTGTCTGCTATGTTTGACCCGCCAGGTTTCCACCGAATCTCGCATCTTGCGTGGAGGGGTACTGGTACCCGGCTTTATGCGCAAGGCCCTTTGGCGGGTCGATTGCGCTCATGAACTCTCGTTACGCTGAGCCAGTGCATCTGGCGGCAAATACAAGCTTCCTTCTCATGAAAACTATTGCAGAAGCAGACGCAGGCAACGCATGAAGAGTCAGTCAATCGATACCATTCATTCAGCCCTTCACCGTTTCATGGACTGGCTCGATGATTACGGGGAGACCTCGCATGATCACCAGAGTTTCTTCGCAGGCCCCGTCGGCGGCGGAGCGAAAGCGCTGTACTACCGCAAACCGGCGCTAGGGACCCTGGCTGTGGCGCCGATTATTTTCTGTGAGGCCTTTATTCCGTCGGCACGGCGGTTTTTTTGGAAAAAACAGCGCTTTCCCATTGCCGATGCCCACTACGCCATGGGCTTCGCATTGCTGGCACGGTTGACAGGGCAGCAAGCATACTATGATCGTGCGGTCCATTTTTTACATGTACTCGAACAGACAAGGTCTCCGGGATTCAGCCATTTTGGCTGGGGATACCCCTTCGATTGGGTCACAAGGACCGGCGTGATGGCGACCGGCACGCCGCTGATCACAACGACCCCGTATGTGTACGAAGCTTTCTCTTACGTGCATGAGATAGATGGCGAGGACCGGTGGCTTGAGACCATGTATTCCGCGGCGGAGCATGCGGCCAACGACATAACGGACAGGGAAATCTCCGTGGACGTTGCCACGGCGGGTTATAACCCGTTCGATTCGGAAGGCGGAGTAATCAACGCCAGCGCTTACCGGGCTTTTTTGCTCATCAGCGCGGCGCTGCAATTCGGGCGCGATGACTATCGGCGCATTGCCGAGCGCAATCTTAACTTCGTTCTTGAAGCACAGCAGCCCGACGGCTCCTGGTATTACTCCGTCGACGGGGTCAGGGATTTCGTCGATCACTTCCACACCTGTTTCGTGCTCAAGGCTCTGGCCAAGATCGAACAATTGACCAGCCACGAAGGCTGCCGCAAGGCGATCAAGGCGGGTACGGATTACTACGTGCGCCACCTGTTCGACCAAAACGGATTGCCAAAACCATTCTCGCGCGCGCCGCGATTGACGGTGTATCGCCAGGAGCTTTATGACTACGCCGAGTGCATAAACCTGGGCGTTCTGCTGAAAGGCCAATCCGCTGAACTCGACGATCGTGTGCAGGCTGCCGTGAATGACTTGCTGGATAATTGGCAAAAGCCCGACGGTTCCTTCCGGTCGAGGCGACTGCTGCTCGGCTGGGACGATGTCCCCATGCACCGCTGGGCGCAATCTCAGTTATTCAGGAGTCTCTGTTTTCTGCTTTATTCCCTGAAGGAAGGAGAGCGGGCGGCATGATTGATTTTTATAAGGGTTGGGCAGTTTGCCGCGTTCCGCCGGCGCGTATGCTGCATTCCGACTCATGGCATCTGTGGATTTCCTGATATGTGCGGTATCTGCGGTCAATATAATTTCATCGATCAGCAACCGGTCATGCCGGCCAGGATCAAGGACATGGCCAGAACCCTGACGCCCAGAGGGCCGGACGACGAGGGGTATCTGTTTTCCGGTCCGCTGGGCCTGGGTTTCAGGCGCCTGTCGATTATCGACCTTGAAGGCGGGCATCAGCCCATGTCCGACCAGGATGAATCGGTCTGGGTGGTGTTCAACGGCGAAATCTATAATTTCCCCGAACTGCGCCGTGAATTGCAGGGGGTTGGCCACATCTTTCGCACACGCTGCGATACGGAAGTGATCATACATGGCTACAAACAGTGGGGTACCGATGTCTTCAATCATCTCAACGGCATGTTCGGCCTTGCCATCTGGGATGACCGGCGCAAGCGGCTGATTCTCTCCCGCGACGCCATGGGCATCAAGCTCGTGTACTACCGCGTCGATGCCGCAACCGTCCTGTTCGGATCGGAGCTTAGAGCCATCCTCGCCGCATTGCCGGAACGGCCTGACGTGGACATGACGGCCCTGAACCTCTTCCTTCGGTATCGTTACACGCCTTCGCCGATGACGCTTTACAAGGGAATCCGCAAGCTTGCGCCGGGCACGATGGCGATCTTCGAGAATCAATCATGGCGCGTTGAGCGCTGGTATCAAACCAGGCCGCGGCATTTTTCGCCGGCGAAATCGGATGCGGAAGCGAAAGAGGAACTGCTCGATATCTACAAGCGGGCGCTAAAGCGGCACCTCATCAGTGACGTGCCCTTGGGCCTCCTGTTGAGCGGCGGTATGGATTCGGGACTGCTGCTGGGCTTGATGTGCCTCTATGGCGATGCCTGGCCTACCTATACCGTCGGTTACGGAAAATCCGCCTATAAAGACGATGAACTGACCGATGCCGCGGAGACGGCGCAGCTCTTTTCCGCCAGGAATATATCGGTAGAGCTTGGCAGGGCGAGTTTCGAACAGTCGCTCTCCAGGATCGTTTCCATCCTCGAGGAGCCCGTCGCCGCATCCTCCATCGTACCCATGTATTTCGTCTGCGAGCGCGCGCGTCAGGACGTCAAGGTTGCGCTCATGGGGCAGGGGCCGGATGAACTGTTCGGCGGCTATAAGCGTCACCTCGGCGTTCACTATGGCGGCTATTGGAGAGGTTTCCCAAGCTGGTTGAGAAAAAGCATGGCCGCGAGCATCACGCATCTGCCGCGGAATGAAACCCTCAAGAGGGGCGTTTATTCATTAGGCATTGAAGATCGAATGCAACGGTATCGGCAGGTATTCTCGATCATGCCGGGCAGCACCGTTGACAGCCTGTTCAGAGAGGGCGTGCTTCCCGACAGGGCAGGGGACAGTATCCGCGGGTTCTGGAAAGATCTGGAGCCGGAAATGGAGGGTCTCGATGAACTCGGCGGCTTCCAGGTTCTGGAGGTCAGATCATCCCTGCCCGATGAACTGCTCATGTACGCGGACAAACTGTCCATGGCGCACGGCCTTGAAGTGCGCGTGCCTTTTCTCGACCGGGAGATCGTCGAGTACGCCGAGCGGCTGCCTGCCGTCTTCAAAGTCCGGCATGGCCAGAGAAAGTGGCTGCACCGCAAGGTCAGCGAAGGTTTTCTGCCGCATGCGATCCTGAAAAGGAAGAAGCGGGGCTTTGCTGTGAATGTCGTTGACGAGTGGTTCCATCATTCTCTCAGCCATAATATGGAAGGTCATTTGCTGGACGACAGTTCGCGGATGTTTCAGTTTTTGAGCCCGCAAGCCGTACACCGTCTTCTGGACGATCACCGCTCGGGCAGGTCAGACAATCACAAGATGCTGTTCAGCCTGGTGGTTTTCGAGGAATGGCTGCGCGCGAATTAAACGGCGGACTGTCATGTTCGCGGCATAAAGGGCCGTGCGGCAAAGCCGACGATACTGGAACAGGAGGCAACATTTATGACGATTGAATATGTATTGATTACACCGGCCCACAACGAAGCCGCTTTTATCGAAAAGACAATCCAATCCGTCATTCAGCAGACGGTGCCGCCCAAGCGCTGGGTGATCGTGAGCGACGGTTCCACGGACGCTACGGATGAGATCGTCAAAAAATACCTGGACGGCAGAAAATGGCTGGAACTGGTCAGGCTTCCGGAGCGGAAGGAGCGCAACTTCGCCGCCAAAGTGCAGGCGTTCAATGCCGGCTATGAACGGGTCAAAGACCTGTCATTCGATGTCATCGGCAACATTGATGCGGACATTTCCTTCGACAATGACTTCTTCGCCTATCTCCTGGGGAAGTTTGAGGAGATGCCCAACCTGGGCGTCGCCGGAACCCATTACATCGAAGGCGGTTTTCATTCCTATGCGGACAGCTATATCAATGTTCATCATGTCAACGGGCAGTGTCAGCTTTTCCGCAGGGCCTGTTTCGAGGATATCGGCGGCTACGTGCCGATAAAAGGCGGCGGTATCGATTGGGTGGCGGTAACGACGGCGCGCATGAAGGGGTGGATGACTTACTCCTTCGCGGACCGGGTCTTCCATCACCATCGAAAAATGGGAACAGCCGGCAGCAACGAGCTTATGTCCCGCTTTAATTACGGGAAAAAAGATTATTTCCTCGGCGGTCATCCGCTTTGGGAACTCTTTCGGGGGGCTTTTCAAACTCTTAAGAAACCCTACCTGGTCGGCGGCATGGCGTTGCTGTGCGGCTATTTCTGGTGTTGGCTGACCCGCTTTGAAAGACCGGTTTCCGAGGAACTCATGAAATTCCATCGACAAGAGCAGCTCGGCAGACTTCGGCAGCTTCTCTCGGCGCCCTTGAACCTGCGCGGCAGGTGATCGGTGCGCAGCCAGGGCTGCGTTTTTCACGGTTTAACAGGAGGATTGAATGTCAAAAAACATGGCCGCATCCCTGCCGTCCGCAAGCCGGATTTTCACCAAAGAGACGCTGATAAACGGCAGACCCGCTCAGACTGAGCACATTAAAATCGGCAAGCAGACGTTTTCGATCGAGCGAGGCCTGCTCACTGTCGTCCGTCTCGAGGATGAGTGGTATGAGGATATTGACGAGCCGCAAGCAGTGGCCAGGGCGTTACAGGAAAATCCCGGCTTCAAACCCGATCTTTTCACTTTTTGGCAACGGATGCCGGATGTCGAGCCCAGGTACGCCTATTATCAGGAATCGGAAGATTTGGCCGTGATCCCGATTACGACTTATGACCACTGGTGGAGCCATCAAATCAAGTCGCGAGTGCGCAGTCAGATCAGAAAAGCCGAAAAGGATGGCGTGGTGGTCAGGGAAACAGTGTATGACGACGACTTCGTGCATGGCATGACCGCTATCTTTAACGAAGCGCCGATCCGTCAAGGCCGGAAATTCTGGCATTACGGCAAGGACTTCGAAACGGTCAAGCGCCAGTTTTCCCGCTACCTGTTCCGGGAACACATGATCGGCGCCTATTATCAAGGTGAAATGATCGGGTTCATGATGCTGGGCGATGCCGGCCGGTTCGGCCTCACGGGGCAAATCATCTCCAGCCTCAAGCATCGCGACAAATCACCCAATAACGCTCTGATTGCCAAAGCCGTGGAAGTATGCGCGGCGCGAAAGCTGGATTATTTGATCTATGTTTTCTGGAGTGATGATTCGCTCGCCGAATTCAAGCGGCGCTGCGGTTTTCAAAAAGTGAGCATGCCTCGCTACTACATTCCGTTGACCTGGAAGGGTGAGTTCGTGTTGAAGTGCGGCGCGCATCGCGGATGGCGGGCGATGTTGCCGCAATCCGTCAAAAAACCGCTCAAGCAGCTCAGAGGAATATGGAACGGATTGCGCCAGAAATGAGCAGGCTGCGCGATTTTGTATCCGGCCGGCTTCGCGGACCCAACCTTTGGTTTTTTAATTAAACAAGCACGGGGAATACAATGCCTGGAATAGCCGGAATAGTCAGTCGTCGACCCGCCGAGGAGTGTCAGCGCCTTGTGGACGCGATGATCAAAAGCATGAAATATGAGCCGTTTTACGCATCGGGGACCTGCTTCGCGCCGGAAATCGGCGTCTATGGCGGCTGGGTGGCGCATGACGGTTCCTTCGCTGCCCGTCAGTCCGCGCACGGTGATCGCGACGCTGTAACCCTGCTGTTTTCCGGCGAGTGCTTCTTTCCCTCTCCGGACACGCGGGCCGGGGCCGATGTGGATCGGTTGCCGCGCCGGTATGAGGCCGAGGGTGAGCGCTTTGTCGAGCAGCTCAACGGGCTTTTCAGCGGTTTGCTGATAGACCGTCAACAGAAGCGTGCCTTGCTTTTCAATGATCGTTACGGCATCGAACGGATATACGTTTATGAAGACGGTGACGGCACGGTTTTTTTCGCCAGCGAGGCGAAGGCGCTGCTGCGGGTTGTGCCTGCGCTGCGGGCCTTCGACGATGAAGGGGTGGCACAGTTCCTGACGTTTGGCTGCACCCTCGCCGGACGAACGTTGTTTAGCGATCTGCGCTTTCTGCCCGGCGGTTCCGTTTGGACTTTTGGCAAACATACCGGCAATCGTAAAGAGCAATATTTCCGCCCCGAACAATGGGAATCGCAAGCGGCTTTAACTGAGGAGGCTTTCGAACGGGCGTTTTTGGAGACCTTCGCCCGGATACTGCCTCAATACGTGTCCTCGGATTCCCTGACCGGCATATCGCTCACCGGCGGGCTGGATACCCGAATGATCATGGCCGGCATCCACGGGAATGCGTTCAAGCCGACCTGTTACACGTTTTCAGGCTTAACGGAAGACACGCTGGATGTTCGGCTGGCGGCCCGCGTGGCTCAGGTTTGCGGTCTCGAACACCGCGTTCTGCGCATCGGCACGGATTTTTTAACCGACTTCGGGCGCCATGTCGACCGGACGGTGTTCGTGACGGACGGCTGTGCCGGCGCTTTGACGGCTCACGAAATCTACTTCAATGAACAGGGCCGGGCGCTGTCTCCGATTCGCCTGACCGGAAATTTCGGCAGCGAAATTCTCAGAAGCATGTCGACGTTCAAACCGGCCAATTTTCCGGCGGCACTGATCGATGCGGACTTTAACCGACTCATTGAGTCATCCGTGCAGCGCGTGTTTGATAAGCAAAAAGCGCATCCGGTCGCCTTTGCGGCTTTTCAGGAAATCCCCTGGAACCTGTTCGGCACGCTTGCCGCCGGCAGGTCTCAAATGACTTTTCGCACTCCTTATCTTGATAACGAAGTCGTCGCGCTCGCGTTTCGAGCGCCGGCAAGCGCCCGCCTGTCTCCCCGGTCCGCCTTGCGCTTCGTGCATGAGAACAACCCGGCGCTTGGCGGAATCCCCACTGATCGGGGGGTAATATGGGGCGGCCGCGGTCCTTCTTTCATGGCAAGGCGGCTTTTTTCCGAATTTACCTTCAAACTCGATTATCTGCACAAGGAAGGGCTGCCGCATACTCTCTCACCATTGGACCCGCTCATTGGGGCTCTTTCGAAATTCGGGCTGCTCGGGCTGCATAAGTTTCTGCCTTACAGAAGCTGGTTCAGGCGAGAGTTGGCCGCCTATATCGGTGAGGTGTTAAACGCTGCACAGACGCGGCAGTCGCCCTATTGGAATGCTCAATTCCTGGCATCGATTGCCGCGGACCATAGCGGCGGGGCGAAAAAACTACATCAGGGAGATTCATGCCATACTGACGCTGGAAGCGACCGAGCGCCTTCTGATTCGGGGTTCTTCGGAGCCTTCCGGAACAGCCGCTGACAGGGGCAATTGAAAAAACCGGACGCCTTTGCATTGGGATTATTGAACTTCATATTCATAGATTATGCCGCCATCCTTAGCCACTTTATTGACAGTCTCATTCATTTTCGTTCTCTTTCGCCGGGATTTTCACAGGCAGGGCGAAGTCAGTGCGGCATTGTGGCTGCCGGTGTCATGGATGACGATTACGACAACGCGGTTCGTCTCTCAGTGGATCAACCTCGGGTCAGGGCAAAGCGTCAGCATGGCCGAAGGAAGTCCTGTCGATGCGCTCTATTTTTCAATACTGATCATGGCGGGCATTCGCATCCTCGCTCTCCGGCGTGTGGTCGTCGGCGATATCCTGCGAAACAATCCCTGGTTGGCGGCATTTTTTATTTATAGTTTTCTTGCCATCGCATGGTCTGATTTTCCGTTTGTCGCCTTCAAGCGCTATATCAAAATCCTCGGCCATCCGGTGATGGCCTTGATCATTCTCTCCGATCCCGATCCTGTTAATGCTTTCAGGACGGTTATGAAGCGATGCGCTTATATCATCATGCCGCTCTCGGTTCTGCTCATCAAATATTACCCTCAGTACGGCAGAGGCTTTGACGCCTGGGTGGGCGGGGCCACCAACAACGGGGCCATGCTTACCAAGAGCGAACTCGGCTTAGGGTGCATGTTATTTGGCTTGTTCTTCTTGTGGAATTTGTTAACGGCGCGACGCATTGAGGATTCCCGTATCAGGCGAGAGGAACTCCTTCTCAGCACCGGGTTTCTCTGCATAATCGGATGGCTGTTGCACATGGCCCAAAGTTCAACTTCTCTCGTCACCCTCCTGATCGGGGCGGCCACGATCAGTATGATAGGCATGCCGATCATCAACAAGCGATTTATTGGAACCTATGTGGTTGTCGCGGGCCTCGTGGCTGTCTGGGCTGAGTTTACCTTCGATGTGTATGATACTGTCGTGAAGTTGCTAGGGAAGAATCCGACGTTGACCGACCGGACCGAGGTTTGGGAGGATTGCCTGGCCCTGGCTAGTCATCCCCTGTTCGGCGAGGGGTTTGAAAGCTTCTGGTTGGGTGAGCGACTCGATATTCTCTGGGCGAAATGGTGGTGGCAGCCAAATCAGGCGCATAACGGCTATATTGAAACGTACCTGAACACGGGAATCATCGGGGTGTTTCTATTGGTCGGACTGCTCATATCGACTTTCCGCAAGATCCGTATCGATCTGTTGAGTGATTTCGACTTTGCCCGCCTGCGGCTCGCCTTTTTGTTTGCCATTATTTTCTATAACTATACCGAAGCCACTTTTAAAGGCGTTTCCATTGTCTGGACGGTTTTCCATATAATCGCCATTGAGTACCCAAGGCCGCTGCAAACGCGTACCGAGCAAGTCGTTCAGCATCAGAGACGATTCCGCTACAGTCAATTCCGCTATAAAAAAACGTCGTGACAAAGAGCGGTAGGCTATTTGATTTGTCTGGCAAGCGGGGAGGTTAGCCTCTTGTGCCGGGTTTCCGCAAAGCTCCAACCCAGCCTACCCGCTGTCTCTGATGGGTGCCTATTGGCTGGATGACATTAAATCGGTTAGGGAATAATTCGAAGATTCGGTGGCGGAGCCATCGGCATTGCCCCGGCGGAACCGTATTCATAAGCCCCTATATCCCAGGCCGCCCCTTGCGGGCGTGGAATGCTATTGATGCTGTCAGCGAAGGCGCCGGCAAGGGCTGTTCCTCCGTCTATCGCGCTGCTTCCGGCATTCAATGACAAGCCATCGGTGTTGGGGCGAAGATCTGTCCCGTAATCGCCGATGAAGCCGGTGGGTTTTTTGCTCGTATCCTTAAAGCCGGGGTCGGCGCTGACCAGTAAGTTGTTCGACCGGCTCTGTATGGCGCTAGCATTCCGTAGCGGGTTGCCGGCATATTGCACAATGTTATTCCTGAACTCGAAGGTGTTCACTGTTGACGAATGTCTGCCCAGATCGATGAAGGTATTGACGAACGTGTTGTTGTAGACGAGGAGGTCGAGGGTTCCGGCATTTTCGCTTAAATTGAAGGCGCCGCTGGTGTTGTTGTCGTATAGGATATTGCCATGAAATTTCAGCTGCTTGGCGCCATTTTTGTAGAGTCGGACAATGCCGTTATTGGACGGGGTCGTAAGAATATTGTTTTTGACGGTAACATTATCAGCGCCACGCTGTTTGCCATTATTTTCAGGTCCGCTGACAAATATGGCCGACGAGTTCACATTGTGGACATAGTTGTTCTCTATCGTCGAGTTATAGACCCAGCCCTTGATGACGAATCCATGGCCTCCATTTCCCGCGGCATAATCCCGGTCTAGTCCGGTGTTATATACGTTACATCCCCGGACGGTAATGTTTCCTATTCTTGAATTCGGATCGTCGTTAGGATATAGGACGATGGCGTCTCTGCCGATGTCATGAACCGAGCAATTGATGATTTCGACATTCTCGAGAATGCCGCCGCTGCCGCCGAAATTACTCATCGCGATGCCATATTTATATTCTCCTTTCGACTGCTCAGTGAAAACATGATGGACTTCGACGTTTTCAACCTTCTTTGTTGCTCCGTTCATCAAGCTCCAAAAACCATGATTGATGTCGATACCATTCGCGGACATGTTATTCACATCCACTTCAAATCCCTTGAAGAGAGTCTGAATAGTGGGATGATCTCTAAATCTGATAACGCCATTATCGTTGAAATCATGGCCCGCCGTTATTTTTGCCCTGTATCCGGTCGTCCCGGAATCGGCTTCCCATTGGTCGCCGATATAACTGACGCCGCCTGCCAGAAAAAGTCCCTGGGGACTGCCGGTAACCGTCCAGTTGTCGTCCCTGTCAAAGTAGACAGTATCGCCCGCTTTTAACTGGCCTGATCCGGTGTATGCCGCCATTCCCGGAGAATGCTTCCAGGGACTGCTTGGGCTGGTGCCGCTATTGCCGTCGTTTCCGCCTGTCTGATCAATATAGTAAACAGCGGCATTGGCGGCTGGATCATAGGTTAACAGTATGAATGCCAGTAAGGTTTTGGATGCGGTCATTTTGTCGATCCCTCCAATTCAGGGCGTAACGCGCTGAATCGGCTAAGCCCGGCAGGTACAGAAATCCGGGCCAGGGAAGCCGCCGGCTTTCCTGGCTCCTAAAGGCTGGAATTTATAAGGATCTGGCTAGAGCGGCTTCCTGAAATGAGGGCCTGGCATAGGTTGTGCCGGCCAGGAGCAGGCGCTCCAGGCGGCACAACCTGTGTTTAAACAGGAACTGATTGACGGCCAAATCCTAAGGAACGTGAATTTTATAACTCCCGCAGTTGACTTGTCTTTCTGTCCCTCTTCAGCGTTGCGCAAACAGTTACATAGCTTGCTATGCGCCTGTTTGCGCGCCTTGAACAGGAACAGAAATCCTGCCTCAATCGCGGGTTTTATTTCATTCCCGTTCCTAAACGCTTATTGGATGCGCAGATTGGACGGAGGTTGCATTTCGTTCGTCGGTCCCGTTGTTGGCCCCGTTGTCGAGCCCGTTGTTTGGGTCAACGGATGAGGGTAGGTGTAAGGAGTGTAGCCGGGCTTGCTCGAGCCATTGACGGCATCGCGTCCCCACTTGAAATAGGTCTCCCAGTTGTGTCCGCAAGGGTTTCCCCATCTCCATCCGTCCTGAATTGCTACCGTTCCCGTATTACCCCATATATAAATAGGGTCGGTAAAATACTTGCTTCCATCATAGTTCTGGCCAAGCTGCCGTGGAACCGGATATTTTACATTCTCGCAACTGCCTTGCGGCCTGGCATCTTCCGCTCCGCGAATAGAGAAGTGAAGCTCTGCTTTATTGCCCCAGTAAGACCCGGCAAGATTTGCTATCTGATTATTAAAAATAACGCCGGTCCCGCCGCGAATCCAGACAGCCCAGTTCTGATTGGCGATCTGGCTGGTGCCGCCGTCATGTTTCCAGGTATTGTTATAAACCTCGAAATGCCTGACGCCTTGAGAAGATGTTGCCAACCCGTGGCTGTTAAACGATGAATACGTCAGGGTGTTGTATCTATAAACGCAGCGAGTGGAATCATCGCAATCAATGCCTTGGTTTGCGCCGCCATAAAAAGTATTGTTTTCGATATAGTGATTCCGCTTTCCTGTCGTATCCTTACTCCCCATGGTATCGGCCGTGCCCCACGAATTTCCGGAATCCTGGGAGTCTTTGGGCTGAATAAAAGAATCATCCTGCTCGCCGGTAAATGAGTTTCCGGCGATAATGACCCCGCCGGCCACATTCAGGCTGAACAAACCGGAGTTGCTTATCGTAAAGGCATTGTCCTGGATGACCACGGGTTCAGTATTTTGCCATGAACCGCCGATCGTCCAGCCCTTGCTCCCATTGCCGCCGCCGCTTTTTGAAAAGCTGAATCCGGAAACACGGATAGTCCCCGCGGCCTGTTTGGTAATTGTATTGTTGCCGGTCAATGTGATTTTTGTCTGGCCAACGCCAGCCCCTTTAAGATGGATTGCCTTGCTGATCGACAAACCGGACCATGAGCACGAACCGGCGGGTACTTGCACCGTGTCGCCGGCAGTCGCCGATGAAATTGCACTGGATACATGGGTTTGCGAGCAACTTTCGGCACTGACAGTTGCCGCCCATGATTGATTGGTTACACCTGCCATACCTATTGCTAATACAGTAAGGCAGCGGATTCGAAAGATTGACATATTCACAGAATTTTTCCTGGCTCTTTGTTGCACGAGCTCGTTTGTTTATTACTTACAACGGTTGATCATGAAACGGCAATAATGCGCTATTCATGATCACGTCGGTAGTTGATTGAAAGTTAGGGAGTTGATAATGCAGGATCATCGCGCTTTCCTTGATTATTAGCCTTTGGCTTTTAGTGAATCCGGACCGATAAAGCGATAAAAATCAGCTCCATTACCGGTTAAGTGGTCTTGGAAATGGCAAGCGCAAATGGTTATCCGCGTATTCATTGGGTTCATCTCGATGTGCGTGTCAATGATGCTGAGACAGAGAATGCTGACTTCTTCATGCTAAACGTTAAACCGGCATGCACCCGACTTCGGGCGGCAGACGGAACGGACATCGCACCGGGCGATGCACGCTCCATCATTATGCCACTTAAGCCGTCAGTGATTCAGTCAATAGCCATTCCCATAGACCGACATCGACGCATTGGCTTTATAGCCATCGCCCGAACCAGTCCATGTGCCGGGCAAGTCTCTCAGACTGCGGCCGGAACTCTGCTCTATCACGCCTGTTCCTGAACCCACTTGGTTCAGAAATCCGATTTCTCCATTCAGCCCCAGTATCGCAATCCAATAAGGCTGGTTCGCGGTAACAGAGGCGCTGGCAATGGATACCGAGTTCCATGCATCAGGTTTAAGCGTTTTCAATGTACCTCTGCCGATAAGCTTTCCGGGATGGCCATTATTATCGGAATAAATACCGGCAGCCAACTGTGTCGCGGTTGTGCTGGCATCCAGATAGACCTGTACATCCGTTACCATGCCGGCCTTCTCGGGTACCGTTTGGTAAGCTTGTGCAACGCCTTGCGGTCTGTTTTCGACCCAAGGTTCTTCATTCCGGTCGCCCATGACAAACTGAGGCGGATTGGAAACGCTGATTGCGGTTGTTTTGTTGCTATTGATTTCCGTTGCGGTCAAGGCTCGATTATAGATCCGCATCTCATCAATATAGCCTTTGAAGTACTCGCCCCAGATGCTGTTTCCACCGATGCGTAACACGCCGCCGGATTGGCGAATCAGGCCTTTTTGTTCCTGCTGGGCCACTTCGGCGCCGTTCACATAAAGCCGTTGATATTGGCCGTCGTAGGTCGCCACAAGATGCGTCCACTGATTCGCCGGCAACTGGTTGGGGCCGGAGATAATACGGTAATCTCCATTATTGATATAAGAAACAGGCAGATTGGCATCTTCATTGGCATAGAGGCTGTAATCATCGCTACCGCCAGCTATTTCTTTAAAGAATACCGTTTTTCCGCCAATTGTCAGCGATTGCGGGTATACCCATGCTTCGAGGGTCATGCCGGTTGAAAGTGCCAGCGATGCGCTGTTTTCGATAGTGACCCAATCGTTTACGCCATCAAACTTCAGGGCTTTCCCATACCGGCCGCTGAAGATTCTGACGGCCTCCTTGATAGTGCCGTGGTTGCCATTGCCCGAGGCATCGACAACAGTTTTGCCATTGGTTTCCTCAAATCCATAGGCTGCCACCAAGCCGTCATTGCCGGAATCTGTACCGGCATTTTCGCCAGTAGACCCGCCGGGGCTTTCGGTAGTGCCGCCCGTTCCAACGCCAGTTCCTCCGTCGGTTCTTCCATCTGTTCCTCCGCCGGTTCCGTCTTCATTTTCATTGTCGGTTCCGCCGGTCGTTGTGGTGACCGGCACCGTCATACTGACTTCATTGGAATAGCCGCTTTCGGTGGATCGGGCCGAATCGTAGGCCTTCACTCCGAAAAAATATTGAGTACCCTCTTGCAGTCCCGATACCGTGAGGGTGTTTTTGTTACCGACATCGATGCTTGAGTCGTAATGGCCGCTGCTTTGACCGTAAGACACTATATAACCGCCGATATCGGGCGAAGTGCTGGCGTCCCAGGCGAGGTTTGTGCTTCCTGCGAATGAATGGCCACTGAATGAGAACAGGGCAAGCCCGATCGACCCAAAGCGCCTGCACAATCCGCTCAAGGAAGTATTTGTAAAATAGTTGTTCATAATAATTTTTATGGCCCTCTTATATTGTAGGAATTGGGCTTAAGATTAGTAGATGACTTTGCAACAGGTTGTGATGAAGTTCATCAAACAGAAGGTGGGCTAGTATTGTTTTGCGTTTGGAGATTGAGGTGAAAAATTGAAATAGCACAATTTCCGGTGAGCTATTCAAAAGCGCCTGTCAATTTAATGAGCATCAGACACATCATAAGTATTCGTGCTAATAGGCATTTGCATTAAACAGCAAGATAATTGGGCAAAATTCTTTTCTTCTTATGGCGCAATACAATAGCTAGCTGGGATTGATAAAAAGTTTACGCACTCAATCTCAACTGACCACGATCTCCAGTGAACCCAGCATGTAAAAACCGTTTGTTAAAAGTACTGAATAAATTAAAAAGACCTTGAAGTACGTATTCCCCCGTAAAACTAAAGCACAGCCATGGTAAGGCGCATTAATTAAAAACGTCTTAACTACGTAAAATTACTTAGATTGAGTAAGGATTAATCAAGCGATTATGGTTGGACTTAAGCAGTGGATCCTAAACAGGCGTTCTGGCAGTCAATTCCCTTGGTACGGGCCATGGAATGCAATTCCAATCAGGACTGCTGGAATGAAAAAATTGACCTTCAGGTCATCTGCGGGAAACAGCGGCTAAGCCGCGCGATTAGTGTTTTTTGGATAGTGAAAATAAATGCAGGCAGTGTGTGAACGATAATCAGAAGAATTTATCTAAAAAACACAGGATTATGATAGGCGAAAGCTAACCACCATGGCGTTAAATTGCGTTTAGTGGTTAGGCTTTTATCTGTAAACGAAGAGGACGCGTAAGGAGGACCAATGAATATTCAGCAACTGATATTGGCGGGTGTAATGGTTATGTTCCTGGCCGCAGGCAATGCTTGGGCAGAAGATAACGAAAACAGCCGGAATACGTCGATTTCATCCTCTCAATCAACATCACGCCAGGTATCTCAAACAATACCTATACAGTCATGGCTAGATCAGCTAGACGCCTGGAGGGAGCAACTGGCTGCCTGGAGGGAGCAGTTGGCTGTTTGGCGTTATCAATTATCGCAAATTGATCCTGACCGGTCAGGTGTGGGTTCCGGACCTGTACCGGGTGGAGTTCGTGATGTCGTTCCCGAAATTGATGCCGCATCTGGAACCAGTGCGATAGCTCTGCTGGTAGGCGCTTTACTGCTGGCAGGCGAAAGGTCCCGGTCTCGACGCTCTTAGCATTCCCTGGCGTTGACCATTAAAACCGGAGCAGAACACTGTTTTCTGATTCGGTTTTCTTTGTTGAGCGGATAATGCTTGAATATGTGGTGTAATTTCGCCGGTCCGCCGCTTCAAATCAGGTCCGCTGCCGCAAAGCAGTTAGCGGTTCGCTGGCTATTGCTGTTAGAACTCATGGCATTTGAGCTCGTGGCGATAACAGCCCGCTATGAGGCACCGCGTTTCCTGGCAGAGGATGCCGATTGGTCAGCGAAGCTGTTTCATTCTTCGAAAGGGATTTGGCATGCGGGCCTTTGGGTTGCCTGCGCTTGTCTCCTGATGCTCAGTCCGCGGCTTAAGGCTATTCTTGTCAAGGCACGTGAACAGTCAAAAGAATACCACTGGTTGGTTTGGTTGGCGGTTCACGTACTCGCTTTCGCCGTATTCGCGTTTGCCACGGAGCTCATATTTGAAGACCCCCTCAATCCCTCGCGTCTTTCGGGGCCCTGGTTTATCAGCTGGATTGTGCTGGCCGGCACAAAATTGTTGTCATGGCTCTTGGCTTTAGCCCCAGGATATTTCTGGTTGCGATTGATTCGCCAGGAATATGCGGCATTATTCATGGGCTGCTTGTTAGGATTAGGCGCCTGGATACTCGTAGCGACCCTTAGCCGTTACGACACCTCTCTGTTGGGTCAGGAAAATTTTTGGAATTTCCTGGCCGTGCCTACTTTGCAGCTCGTCTATTCCATGCTTGGCTGGGTATATTCCGACCTTGTCTACCAGCCAGAAGAATTCCTGTTAGGCACGTCTGTTTTCCAGGTTGAAATCACGCATTTTTGTTCGGGTATCGAAGGTATTTCCCTGATCACTATATTTCTTGCCGTTTATCTTTGGCTGTTTCGTAAAGAATTACGTTTTCCGCATTCCTTCTGGCTTTTTCCGCTCGGTATAACCGTGATTTGGTTAGCCAACGCCGTGCGCATCGCCCTTTTGATCGCGATCGGCACGTCCATGTCGCCCGAAATAGCCTTGCAAGGCTTTCATGCGCAAGCCGGCTGGATAGCGTTTACCGTAATTGCGCTAAGCGTAATTGCCCTGTCGAATAAGATGCGGTTTTTTGCCGTTGCCGGGCCAGACTTGCCGGTTGCTACAACCGGTAAATCTCTCGCCGCCGCCTTGCTCGTGCCTTTATTGGTTATGATGGCAGCCACGATGATGACCTCGGCTTCCTCCAGCGGCTTTGACGTCCTCTATCCCATGCGTATTGTGGCTGTCGCTGGCATGCTTTGGTATTTCCGCAAGGCTTATAATGGCCTGGGTTGGCGGTGGACCTGGCAGGCTCCGGCCATCGGGGGCGCGGTGTTCATGATCTGGATGCTGCTGGAGCCAAATGTCGACAGCAGCAAGACGGCGTTATCACAAGGTTTGGCGGCACTTGCCGATGAGATGGCAGCGGTCTGGCTGCTGTTCCGTGTATTCGGGTCGGTCATCATCGTGCCTCTGGCCGAGGAACTGGCCTTCCGCGGTTACTTGATCCGCAAGTTGATTTCGAAAGATTTCGAAAATGTACCACTCGGGCGGTTCTCATGGTTTTCGTTCATACTTTCATCTATATTGTTCGGGCTATTGCATGAACGCTGGATTGCGGGGACTTTAGCGGGAATGGGATATGCCCTGGCTCTTTACCGCCAAGGGCGGCTGGCCGATGCCGTCATTGCGCATATGACGACTAACGCATTGATTGCTATTTGGGTTTTGGCGCAGGCGCGATGGTCTTTATGGTCATGACCAAGGATGCAAGGTGATAGTTAGTTAATAAGTATAAGTCCTGTTTTACGGCCTTCTTTCAATAAGAATAAATCTATGATAAGAATAAGGCCGTGATTAAAAATCATGTTGAGAAATTTGCTCCGTTCCACAACCAAAGCCAGCGATGCCGCCCCTCGATAGCGTTCTTTAGGATGCGGGCTTGCAGCATCGATTTTTTTTCATCTTGAATCAGTAGAAATCGACATCTTGCATATTCAGCTTGTTGGTGAATATATTAATGAATTAACGCGACGGTTCCGGATAACTAGCGAATGAATACATTCATCTTGAAGAGATTGACACTCCCGTATTTTAAAGGCCGTCATTTAGTGCTGTTCCTCGGCTGCTTACTTTGGTTGTCAGCTCAGCCTTTTGCCCTGGCAAACGCGATTTACCACCTCAATCCAGGCGATAAACTGGAAATTACCGTTTGGGAAGAGGATAAGCTAAAACAGGATGTTGTGGTGCTGCCGGATGGCACCATCTCTTTTCCCCTGATCGGACACGTGGCCGCCGCCGGCAAAACGACCGAGGATCTGGCCAGCTTGCTGCGAAAGCGTCTTAGTCAGTATATTCCTGACTCTGAAGTAAACGTCAGGCTGCTTGCCGCGGACGGCAATATGATTTATGTCACTGGCGAGGTTGCCCATCCGGGGGCGTTTGTGATGGCAAGACCTACGGATGTGATGCAAGCTTTGGGCATGGCCGGCGGTTTAACGGAGTTCGCTGAAAAAAACAGCATACTGGTCCTGAGGCGTGAAGCAGACGGTCGGCTCAAATCCTTGCCTTTCAAGTACGGTGAAGTTGAGGATGGTGAGAATATAGAATCGAATATATTGTTGCAAAGCGGCGACACTATCGTTGTGCCTTGAGTTTTTTTCAAAAAACATGTGTCGCGGCCGGAAAATCATATTAGTTGTTATGGCCTGCATTGGTTTCGGGAAGGACGCGGCAGCAGTCGAATGGATGCTGAAAGGTTCCTTGAACCAACAGGTGGAATACAATGACAACATTTCGATGAATCCTGTTCGTAATGATTCTGTTGTCGGATACGTTTTGACGCCAACCTTACAAGCCAGCCGAAAAACCAGGGTATTGGATATCGCTTTCGAAGGCCAAGGGGACATTCGTCGCTATGATGATTCGCTTTGGGATTGTGATAAATACAATCTAAGACTGAACAGCGATTATCGGACCAAACGCAGTGTTTTCAGTTTAAAAGGCGAGTACGCCGTTAGTTGTACCTATGCCCAACAAATCCTGGATACAGGACTGCTTTTACCCAACAGCCAGACTGATAACTATCAGCTGGCACCTTCATGGGTCTGGCAGTGGACTCCTCGTGATCAATTGATCCTGGATGCTTCGTATTCCAGGACAAGTTACAGCATTCCACTTGACGGTATCGATGCAAGTGTTAGTAATGATTTCTTGAATTTCAGTGGCAATGAGACCTATACCGTCAATCTGGGTGGGAATCATGAATGGAGTCGACGTCTTTCTTTAAATGGAAAATTTTATTTTTCTCACATCCGATATACCGGGGGGGTGGACGCCTCGGCTCAAAACCTGTTTGGCTTTCAACTGGGCGCGAATTATACAATCAATCGCAGCTGGACAGTGAGTGCCGCTGGAGGGCCGATATGGATTGATGAAACCAGAAGCAACTCGGCTGACGTTCCGTCTGGGCAGAGTCCTTCATTGTCCTTGGGAAGTGCTGCCAACATCACTTTAAGCTATGATGATCGGCTGAGCCAATTCTCCGCCGGTTTCTCCAATGCTGTTAACCCAAGCGCCATCGGCCAAACGCTGCAAACCAACTCAATCTTCGCTAATTATTCGTACCATTTAACCCGGCATCTTGTGCTGGATTTCACGAGTAATTTTACCCGTAGTGAATCGATCGAAGGCCAGCCGAGTGGAGATCTGACCGGTCAATTTGATCGCAGTTATTTTTCCGTAGCCGCGGGTATTGCCTGGGAGTTCGCGAAAAACTGGCGGCTCAAAGGCAGCTACATTTACAGTTGGCAGGATTTTCAGCAGGACAATCAGGATTTTCAGTCGGACCTTCAGGCGCGGAACTTATTTGTGGGAACGAGTGATTCTAACGCCGTGACGGTTTTTCTGAATTATTCCTGGGATGGAATCCGGCATTCGCGTTAGCGGTACTGAAAATCAGCTTCGTTTGCTTGCCGGGCGTCAATGCAGGCATTTTGCGGAATTTGCAGGATTAATCGCCTGCACAATGACTCTGTGATAGCCCAGTGTTCATGCCAGTTTAAGTTGGTGTGCCTGAAGATCAGGCACATAACCCTAACAGGGTAAGCTTCTTATCAAAGCCAATCTGTCGGGTTGTTCTGAAGGACCAATGAAGACCTGGTAACGGTAATCATTCAAAATCAAGTCCGGCTTTTCTCCAGGCGTTTGCGCCGCCTTCAAGATTGGTCAAGTCATGGTAACCCAGTTTATATAAAGACTGGGCCGCCGCATTGCCCATGGGACCGCCTTCGCAATAGAGGTAGATAGCGGTATTTTTATCTTTGGGCAGCAGGTCTTTGTATTTCTCTACTTCGTCGTAAGGAATAAACAGGTCGGTTCCTTTTATATGCCGCTGTTTGGGGGTGTGAACATCAACAAGAAATATGTCCTGCTGCTGCATGATCCGGTTTAACTCCGCCGGGGTTACAACTTTCACATAGTCCGGCTTTTGAAATGTACAGCCGGAAACGAGAATAATAAAAGCGATGATGAGATGGTATTTTTTCATAACGACGGGATTGGGCTTCATTAAGACAAATAATACAGGGATGCCGGTCGATGAGTATATTGGCTTTGGCACTGGCCCACAACTTTATCTAAACCGGCCGACCAAAAACGATCAGACGCTATCCTGTCGCGCCAGGGCTTTACCAATTTATTTGAGAGAAGTACCGCCGTATTGGTTTGCACGCTATAGTTTATCTACGCTTCGCTTAATCCCATCTTACTGCCAGCGGGCACGCTTGCGGCTGTGAAGACGCATTAATTACACTCTTTGCCAATTTTCACTGATTATTCCGTTTTTAATCGTTGATGATTAACAGGGATAGCGATTTCATGCTAGGCTAAACCGATACGAATCCATACAGAGATGCCTGCAAATTTGATCAGTGTTGATTACCGACAGACTTAATCCCTTACTTTGCCGGGCAAATCCAAATTCAGAAAAATCACGCAATGTCCCCTATTATCCGATTCGACCAGGTATCGGTCAGCGTCCATGAAAAAATGTTGCTGTCCGATGTCAGTTTTGATCTTTTCGCCGGCGAGAAAGCCGTGCTATGCGGCAAGTCCGGTTCCGGTAAGAGCAGTGTGCTAAGGACTTTGCTAGGCCTGCATCCATTAAGCGGGGGCATGGTTTACTTTCAGGGGGAACCTCTTGACCCCGCTTCGATTTTGACTATCCGAAACCATACCGCTTATGTCGGGCAAGAGCCGATACTGGGGGCTGAAAGCGTGCGGGAAGCTCTGCTATTGCCCTTTGGGTTCAAAGCGCATCAGAGCCATAAGCCCCGGGAAGATCAGATCATTGAGGTATTGCGGCGCTTGCACTTGCCGGCGGATATTCTGCATCAGGAAAGCAGCCGTATTTCCGGCGGGGAAAAACAGCGAATTGCCTTGGCACGCAGCCTGCTGCTGGGCAAAAATCTCTATCTGCTGGACGAGGTTACCAGTGCGCTGGATACGGCAAGCAAACAAGCCGTGTTCGATGTTTTCTCCGATTCCAGTCTGACGGTTTTGTCAGTAGCCCACGACCCCGATTGGATGGCGCGGTGTGATCTCGTTTTTGAGCTTGAAGAAGGGCGTCTGACAAAACGTAGCGGGCGGTCCGGTAAAGTGTCCAATATGCAGGATACCGGTGTATAGCAACTTTTAGATTCGTTACAGGCAAAAGGCAATGGAAACACTCGATATCGCGCTACCCCGGATGGCGATGCTGTATGGACTCTGTTTGTTACCCTGGCTGCTGCTCTGGCTGACGGGCCTGCGTTTGAGCCGCGATATCGGTATCGGCATCCTGCGCATGAGTATCCAGTTGGTGCTGGTTGGCATCTATCTGAAAGCGCTGTTCGACCTTAACAATCCCTGGCTGAATGGGTTATGGATATTGCTGATGCTGCTGGTCGCTGATTGGAGCATTCTGCGCCGGGCAGGGCTTAAAGCCCGTTATTTTTTTCTCGCTACCTTTATGGCTGTGGCCTCCAGCATAATATTTTCCACCGCCTATCTGGTGGTTCTGGTCATTCAGCCGGAGCATTATTACGATGCCCGGTATATTGTGCCTTTGGCCGGCATGATTCTCGGCAACTGTCTGCAAGGAAACGTTATCGCCTTGGAACGGTTTTATTACGCCCTGCGAAAAAACCAGCTGGAATATGAGACCTTCCTGATGCTGGGAGCGACTCGTTGGGAGGCGGTGCGCCCTTACTATCGCGCCGCGATCAAAGCGGCAATCAACCCGGCCATTGCCAGTATGGCTACCATGGGACTGGTATCACTGCCCGGCATGATGACCGGCCAGATTTTGGGCGGTAGCGATCCCTGGATAGCCGTGAAATACCAGATCGCCATCATGATCTGTATTTTCACCAGTACTGTCATCGCCTGTATTTTCAACCTGAAGCTCAGCTTGAATATTGCGTTTGACGCGTTTGATGTCTTAAGGACTGAAATGGTTGACAAGCATTGACCGAGGCCGGAGGCATTATGCAGTGGTCGAGTTATTTTATCGACATCACGAGATGCCTGCTTTTGTCAGGGCGTTTGATGATAATGAAAAGGTGGCGCTGAGCCGTGCCGGAGAACGGATGGAAATGCTGAAAGGATGAGGTGTTGTGGAAAAGGAGAGCCTATAAACAAAAAACTTCCAAGGCCGTGAAGCCTTGGAAGTCATTAAGTTGCTACATGAAAAATTGATCCGGGCAGCATATCAGGCAAGATGGTCATTCGCATTGCATGTGTCCTGCATGGGCCCGTTTACGGTTCAGGTTGACGTTGCTGGCAATGGCTGCCGCCGCGAACAGGGTGGACGAGATGATAAATTCTCCTGAAACAAAACCCAGCAGGCCGGTAACAAATACCACGCCAGTCAAAATATCTTTATAAAAGTCACTCATGTGTAAATCCTCAATCAAGTAAAAAGGTTGCTTAAATTGCAGCTTAAATATACGTTAGACTTTTATAGGTAACAATAGCGCAAAAATTATATTAATTGTTTCTTATTTGTATGCAATAAATTAATAGTCTTTTAATAGAGGCAGGGTAAAGTAGTCAAGGATTGCCATGACTCGTTCAACGCCATGCTTTTATGGCAACTGGCCCGAAAACGGCAGTCATGGCTGCTTCTGTTTATATTTGGTCTTAGTATGCTGGCGATTGCCTAAAGAACGCGCATAAAATAACTTCCTCAAGTGCGCGGACGAATTTCCGGTGTAGGTGCGAATTCATTCGCACCTACAATTCCCTGATTTATTCCATGCCCATTACTAAGGCTTTTTACCTGGGCGAAATGCCGGCCAGGCTGGCGTGCCAATTAATCCTGACGGGCCGCCCCGAAACGGGACCATCTTTAGCTTTTCCTTATACATCTCTATCGAGCTACCTGCTGCTCTGGGGAACGCTTGCCGTTATAGGCGAACCGATATCGCTGAGATGAAAAAGTGCATCCGCCGCTATCTTTATAAAACCCGGACAAGTTTCTAATCCCCAGCTTCAGTTCAATCCTCGGCAGAGTCATTACTGGTAAAGGCATTGTGCGTTTTATTATCAAACCGGTACTCACCGGCTTTTTTCTTCAATCTCCATAAATGACGCAAAAAAAGACTATCGCATAAAGCGGTTGGAAAATATATTTTAGAAAATAATAAAATGCTAATATACTATGAAAAAGAGAGCCGGGTCTGTTGCCAGGCAATCTTGGGGCTTTTAACCTCGCTTTCAACACTAATCGGCGAATCGGTTAAGGATTGATAAAGTCCCGTATTCTGCTTTAATGGTTAATTTAGGGGAGCCTCAATGGCAAACTCAGCCAAGATAAATCGGATTCTGCCGCATCCCGGATTGCTGCGATGGGAAATCGGCATTGCGTTATTGATCAAAATCATTTTGTTGACGGGGCTTTGGTTCCTGATTTTTCGCTGGGAAGGCCAACCGGCGCCGGCAAAACCCGATATTGCGCAGCACTTTGCGTTGCCCGCCAAACACGCGGCAATCACCTCCGGTCTTTCATCTCAATCTTATAAGGAGTCCAGCCATGTTCGGTGAAGATGTTGTCATGCTGTCGAGAATGCAATTCGGTCTGACGGCGCTTTACCACTTTCTGTTCGTGCCGCTAACCCTGGGCATGACATTTATCCTCGGTATTATGGAATCGGTCTATGTCATGACCGGTCGCGAGGTCTACAAGGACATGACCAAATTCTGGGGCAAGCTGTTCGGCATCAACTTTGCCATGGGCGTGACCACCGGTTTGACGCTGGAATTCCAATTCGGCACCAATTGGGCCTATTATTCGCATTACGTTGGTGATATTTTCGGTCCGCTGCTGGCAAGTGAAGGGTGGATGGCGTTTTTCCTGGAATCAACGTTCGTAGGGCTGTTTTTTTTCGGCTGGGACAAACTCACCAAGGTGCAGCATTTGGTCGTGACCTGGCTGCTGGCGGTAGGCACCAGCCTGTCGGCGTTATGGATTCTGATCGCCAACGGCTGGATGCAGCACCCCGTGGGGGCTGAATTCAATTATGAAACCCTGCGCATGGAAATGACCAGTTTTGCCGATGTGTTTTTCAATCCGGTCGCCCAGGTCAAGTTTGTTCACACCGTCGCCGCGGGCTATGTGACCGGCTCGATGTTCGTGTTGGGCATCAGCTCCTGGTACTTATTGAACAAGCGCGATATCGGCTTTGCCCGCCGGTCGTTTTCGATCGCGTCAGCGTTCGGACTGGCTTCGGTCCTGTCGGTGATCGTGCTCGGCGACGAAAGCGGCTATACCTCCGGCGAAACGCAAAAGATCAAGCTGGCGGCAATCGAAGCGGAGTGGGAAACCACGCCGGCGCCAGCCAGTTTTACGGTATTCGGTTTTCCCGATCAGGATAATGAAAAAACCGATTTCGCGATCAAAGTGCCTTATCTGCTGGGGTTGATAGCGACCCGTTCAGTCGATGAAGATGTGAAAGGCTTGAAAGATTTGCGTAATGAGAGCGCCGAACGCATCAAGCGCGGCATGGTGGCTTACGCCGAGCTGCAAAAACTGCGCAGCGGCGACAGCAGCGAGCAGACCCGCCAGCGCTTTGATGCGTATAAAAATGACCTGGGCTATGGATTGCTGCTGAAGAAATATACCGACCGAGTCGTGGATGCCGATGCGGAGATGATTCAAAAAGCGGCCAATGACACGATTCCGAAGGTGGCGTTGCTGTTTTGGTCGTTCCGCATCATGGTGGCCTGCGGATTTACCATGCTGTTTATTTTTGCCATCGCCTTTTACCACTGCGCCGTGCGCAATGCCGACCAGAAACCCTGGTTGATGCGGATGGCGGTTTGGGGCATCCCATTGCCCTGGATCGCCGCGGAAACGGGCTGGTTTGTCGCTGAATACGGCCGTCAGCCATGGACCATTTCCGGCATTTTGCCGACCCATATGAGCGTTTCCAGTCTCAGTAGCGAGCAGCTCTGGTTCAGCATAGGCGGCTTCGCGTTGTTTTACACGGTGCTATTGGTTATCGAGCTATACCTGA
This sequence comes from Methylobacter marinus A45, assembly GCF_000383855.1. Taxonomy (GTDB): domain Bacteria; phylum Pseudomonadota; class Gammaproteobacteria; order Methylococcales; family Methylomonadaceae; genus Methylobacter; species Methylobacter marinus. The sequence goes on along the minus strand of NZ_KB912877.1, from coordinate 597,402 downwards.
TGTTCAAGTATGTGCGCCTGGGCCCCAGCAGTCTTCATACCGGACGGTATTACCATGAACTGCAAGCCGGCCAGGCCCACTAGTACGACAAGCTTCAATCATTCAATAAGGGTCACATTATGTTCGATTATGAAACCATCCGCCTGATCTGGTGGCTGTTTATCGGTGTCGTCGCCATCGCCTTTGCGCTGACCGAAGGCTTCGATTTCGGCGTTTGTACGTTACTGCCGCTGCTGGGCAAGAGCGATGTCGAGCGCCGCGTTATCATTAATACGGTAGGCGCCACCTGGGAAGGCAATCAGGTTTGGCTGGTGCTGCTGGGCGGGGCTATCTTCGCGATCTGGCCCGCCGTGTATGCGACGCTGTTCTCGGGGCTGTATGTTGCGATGCTGCTGGTATTGTTTTCCTTGTTCTTCAGGCCGGCAGGCTTTGATTATCGCGGCAAAATCGAGAATCCGGTCTGGCGCAACGCCTGGGATTGGGGGCTGTTTATCGGCGGAACGCTGCCGCCGGTGCTGTTGGGCGTTTTGATCGGCAATTTGCTGCTGGGTCTGCCGTTCCACCTCGATCAGGATTTGCGCGCTTTTTACGACGGCTCGTTCTGGGACTTGTTAAGTCCGTTCGCCTTGCTATGCGGAGTGGTCGGCTTGCTGGCCACGACATTTCATGGCGCGCTGTTTCTGAAATGGCGCACGGAAGGTGTCATCCATAACCGTGCCAGAACGGCCGTGGCCGTGCTCGGCCCATTGCTGCTGGTCAGCCTGGCAATGGCGATGTCATGGATGTTGACGGCAGTCGACCGTCCTGAAATTACGCACATGGCGGGCACGTCCGCGGCTTCAAATCCGCTCAACAAGACCGTTGTCGCGGCCGGCGCCGGCTGGCTGAGTCATTTTCTTGCCGAACCCTGGATGCTGCTGGCGCCCATGCTGGGGTTTGCTGGACTGGTCCTGGCCTGGCTGCTGGGCAAAGGGCGATCCACGGCCGGAGCTTTTCTGATGAGCAGCCTCGGCATCGCCGGCGTATTGTTGACGGTGGGGTTTGGACTGTTCCCGTTTCTGCTGATTTCTACCACGGATCCGCGTTCCAGCCTGACCTTATGGGATGCCAGCGCCAGCCATGCCACATTATTGCTGGGGTTCTGGATTACCGTGGTGTTTTTGCCGATTGTGCTGCTTTATACGCGTTGGGTTTACAAGGTGATTTGGGGCAGCGTCACTGAAGCCGGCGTGCTGAAAGATTCACACACACTTTATTAATTGGGAGATACAAATGTGGTACTTCACCTGGATACTGGGCGTCGGTTTCGCGGCCACTTTCGCCATCATTAATGCCATGTGGCTGGAATCGAACTGCGATATCGATAACCAGGGTATTGATCCGACTTGCGACACGCCGCATAAAAACGATGCGTAACCGAATATAAAGGGCCGGACCTGGCCCTTTTTTTATGTCCGAAACCAGAAAACGGCCAATGGCTTCCAAGGAACTTCTCGGGTCGGGCGTAAGTCATTTTGTCATGGATTAGAGACAACGGTTTGACGACGGTTATTGCTAAATCCTGATTAACCCATGGCAGGAGACCAACATGAAGCAGCGGGAAGTCTACGTGCATAAATTGCAAACACAGCTGGATGAATGGAATGCCGCGATTGATCAGCTGAAAGTCAGGGCGGATCAGGCCGAAGCCGATGTCAAAGCTGAATATGACAAGCACATTGATGAGTTACGGCAAAAGCAGCAGAGCGCATGGAGCAAGCTGGAGGAGCTCCGGCAGGCCGGCGATGAAGCCTGGGAAAATTTAAAGGCTGATGTCGAAGCCGCTTCGAATAGTCTGGGCGAATCGGTAAATCTGGCGACGACCAGGTTTAAATAAGGAGCGGTGGCCGGAATTTATCATCGAATTCTTGATTCGGGAGGAGAACATGCCTTACAAGCGTTTAAGTGATTTGCCGGACAATGTCAGGAATCATTTGCCCACGCATGGCCAGGAGATCTATCTGGCGGCCTATAACAATGCTTGGGACGAGTATAAGGATCCCGAGGACCGTTACGGTGATGATGACCGGGAGACCGTTGCCCATAAAGTGGCTTGGGCGGCCGTCAAAAACAAATACGAAAAGCGCGGCGATGAGTGGGTCGAAAAAGAGGATTAGCCTCGTCAAAACCTATACGCAAACAACAATCGCTTCAAACGACACATCAATTCAGTTTTCTCTTTTTTGCCTTTTACCGCCGGACCTCATCAAAATCAGGCATTGACAGGCACTTTCATTTTTTCTGATTGCCCGGCACAGTAAACCATAAAAAATCTCACCGGCATCCTATCGGTTATATAATGCCGAGCTGGCTAACCGCAACCGCGTTGGCATCTTAGGAACGTGAATTTTATAATTCCCGCAAATGACTTGTCTTTCCGTCCCTCTTCGGCGTTGCGCAAACAGTTACATGGCTTGCCATGCGCCTGTTTGCGCGCCTTGAATATGAACAGAAATCCTGCCTCATTTGCGGGTCTTATTTCATTCCCGTTCCTTAGATTCCGGAGCGGCTCAGTCGGCTCGCGTTCCCTGCGAATATTTCTTTAATCGATCAACAGGATCAAATGGGCATTATAAGAAAACTGGCATCCCAAACCGCAATCTATGGCTTGAGCAGTATTTTCGGGCGCTTTCTCAACTATTTGCTGGTGCCGCTGTACACCTATTATTTTTCGGCGGCGGAATATGGTGTGGTGTCGGAGTTTTACGCCTATGCGGGATTTTTTTCCGTGCTGTTGCTGTTCGGGTTCGAAACAGGCTTTTTTCGTTTCCGCGACAAGGAATCGCCCGGCCGCGATGTGGCTTATTCAACGGCGCTGATTTTTGTCGTCCTGGTCAATCTGGGCTTTTTTCTGCTGATTCGGTGGCTCAATGCTCCGCTGTCGGCGGCACTGCATTATGCCGATCATCCGGAGTACGTGCTGTGGTTTGCGACTATACTGACGCTGGATGCGATGACGGCTATTCCGTTCGCCCGATTGCGGGCCGAGAACAAGGCGCTGCGTTTCGCCAGCATCAAGGTGATCGAGATCATGATAACGATCTTGCTAAGCCTGTTTTTCATCGTTTATTGCCCCAAGGCGCTCGAACAGAATCCCGAATCCTGGATAGGGCGGGTTTACGATCCGGCTGTCGGCATAGGATATATCTTCATTGCCAATTTACTGGCCAGCCTGTTTAAGTTTTTACTGTTGACGCCGCAGCTGAAAGGACTGGCCTGGGGCTTCGATTGGCAATTGTTTAAGCGCATGCTGCGCTATTCGCTGCCGATGGTCGTGATTGGCTTCGCCGGTATTGTCAATGAAATGCTTGATCGCGCCCTGCTCAAATACCTGCTGCCCTATGACGAAGTCACTAATTTGAAAATGCTCGGCATTTACAGCGCCTGCTACAAGCTCTCTGTTCTGATGTCATTGTTCATTCAGGCTTTCCGTTATGCTGCCGAACCGTTTTTCTTCGCCTATGCGGACAATAAGGATGCGCGCAAGGTCTATGCCGATGTGCTCAAGTTTTTTGTGATTTTCTGCGTGTTCATTTTTCTGATGGTGACGCTGTTTATCGATTTCTTTAAATATTTTATCGGCGAGGAGTTTCGCGCCGGGCTCGATGTCGTGCCGATTCTGTTGCTGGCCAATCTGTGCCTGGGCATTTATGTCAATCTGTCGATCTGGTACAAGTTGACTGATCGCACCGTGATGGGGGCTTTTGTCTCGTTTGCCGGCGCGGCCTTGACGGTCGTGCTTAACGTCTGGTGGATTCCGACTCTGGGTTATGTGGGGTCGGCATGGGCGACTCTGGCCTGTTATGGCATGATGGTCGTTATCTCTTATCTGTTGGGCAGGAAATATTATCCGGTGGCTTATGATGTCAAGCGCGTGATCGGCTATGCCGGCCTCGGCATTGCCCTGTATCTGGCGCATGACCGGTTGCCGGTCAATGCCGGTCAGCCGGCATGGCTGTCCGGCATAGGATTGATGCTGGTTTATATTTTAAGCGTCGTGCTTTTTGAAGGGCGCCGGATAGCGGTCAGGCCTGCTTGAAATAGAACCTCCGACCAAAAGCGGTGTCGTAAATTGTAAACGGCTGGTTTGCGGTTTGTTGGCAAGAAGGGGATGGCATGGCTTATCGTGGAATTCGGAATTACGGACTTTTGGCGTTATTGGCCGGCTGTTTGCTGGCCGGCTGCAGCACGTATAAAGAACGAGTATCGCCTGTGCTCTTGCCATCGGCTTCCGTCGGCCATATCAATATCAGAGGCGCCAGGATTGCGGCAACCTCCTATGTCGATGAAAAAAAGGCTAAATCGGTATTCGGGTATGACGTCAGAGGGATGGGCTTGCTGCCCGTCCGTCTGGTCATCGATAACCAAAGCAGGGAAGAAGTCAATTTACAACCGCAGCAAACTTTTCTGATCGATAATCTGGGCCAGGCATGGCCGTTGTTGACGATCGATCAGGCCTACCGGCGGGTTAGCGAGGATGTAGAGTTTGGCGAAACCTTGAAGGGTACTATAAGACCGTCGGTCTTGATGGGCGCGGCCGGCGCGCTGGCAGGACTGGCAATCGGCATCATTAGCGGCAGCAATATCGGCGATACGACCGGCAAGGGCGCCATGGCAGGAGCCGCGGCCGGCGCGTTGTACGGCGGAGCCACTACGCATGACGAATACGGCCAGCAAATTCTCAATGATCTGGCACGCTATTCCCTGCGGACCGAACGCGTATCGCCCGGCGAGCTGGCCTACGGTTATTTGTTTTTTCCGGGCCGCGATGAAGCCCGGTCGGCCAAGGCATTGCGCCTGGGCGTCATGTTCGGAAAGGACATGCAAGTCGTGACCATTCCGTTGTTTGAACAATAAACACTTCGCTGCAACATGCGTTTCTGCTAATGGCTCGTGTGTTTTCCATCGGTGCCGGTCTTATTTATTGGCCCGATGATCGATAATGTCGGTAACGACGGAGGGGTCGGCCAGCGTTGACGTATCGCCCAGGCTGCTGATGTCGTTAGAGGCCACTTTGCGTAAAATGCGGCGCATGATCTTGCCCGAACGCGTTTTCGGCAGTCCCGGCGCCCATTGAATCACATCAGGATGGGCAATGGCGCCGATTTCCTGTCTGACCAATTCGATCAGTTCCTGTCTGAGTTCTTCCGTTGGTTCCACGCCGACATTTAACGTCACATAAGCATAAATGCCCTGGCCCTTGATATCGTGCGGATAACCGACCACGGCCGCTTCGGCGACGTCTTCGTGCAGCACCAGCGCGCTTTCGATTTCCGCCGTGCCCATCCGGTGACCGGAGACATTGATGACGTCGTCGACGCGGCCGGTAATCCAGTAATAGCCGTCCTGGTCGCGGCGAGCGCCGTCGCCGGCAAAGTAATAGCCGGGATAATTTTTAAAATAGGTATCGATAAAACGTTGATGATCGCCGTAAATCGTCCGGGCCTGGCCGGGCCATGAGCGGCTGATGACCAGAATGCCTTCGGAGACGCCTTCCTGCAGGCGGCCTTCATTATCCAGAATCTCGGGCTTGACGCCGAAAAACGGCAAAGTGGCGGAGCCCGGTTTTAGTGCGATGGCGCCGGGCAGGGGTGTGATCATGATGCCCCCGGTTTCGGTTTGCCACCAGGTATCCATGATTGGGCACCGGCCATTGCCGACCACGTGATAGAACCATTCCCAGGCTTCCGGATTGATCGGTTCGCCGACGCTGCCGAGAATTCTGAGGCTGCCGCGGTCGGTGCGTGTGACAAAATCGTCGCCCTGCGCCATCAGGGCGCGGATAGCGGTCGGCGCGGTATAGAAGATACTGACCTGATGCTTGTCGACGACGCGCCAGAAGCGGTCGGCTTCCGGATACGTCGGCACGCCTTCGAACAGCAGCGTCGTGGCGCCATTGCATAAAGGGCCGTATATGCTGTAGGAGTGGCCGGTTACCCAGCCTATGTCGGCCGTGCACCAGTAAATATCGCCGTCCTGGTAATCGAAAACATATTTGTGGGTCATGGCCGCATACAGCAGGTAACCGCCGGTCGTATGCAGAACGCCTTTAGGCTTGCCGGTGGAGCCTGAGGTGTACAGGATGAACAGCGGATCTTCCGCGTCCATGGATTCGGCCGGGCATTCGGGTGACGCCTCGGCCATGGCTTCGTGATACCAGAGGTCGCGGTGTTCATGCCAGTCTATGGCGGCGCCGGTATTCTTGATGACGATGACTTTTTTAAGCCCGGGGCAATGCGCGGCTGCGTTATCGACATTGACTTTCAGAGGTGTGGCCTTGCCGCCGCGGTTGCCTTCGTCGGCGCAGACCAGGTATTGGCAATCCGCATCGAGTATGCGGTCTCGCAACGCATCGGCGGAAAAACCGCCGAACACGATCGAATGCACGGCGCCGATGCGCGTACAAGCCAGCATGACGGTGGCCGCCTCGGCGATCATGGGTAGATAAATGCAGATGCGGTCACCTTTCTTGACGCCTTGCGCTTTTAAAACATTGGCAAATTTACAGACCTGCTCATGAAGCTCGCGGTAAGTGATTTTTTTATCCTGAGCCGGATCGTCGCCTTCCCAGATAATGGCTGTCTGATCTCCGCGCGTCGGCAGGTGGCGGTCCAGGCAGTTGACGCTGACGTTGAGCTTTCCACCTTCGAACCAGCGTATATAGCCTTTAAGATAATTGCATTCCATGACCTTATCCCAGCGCTGATTCCAGTCCAGAAACAGCTCTGCCTGCTCGGCCCAGAAGGCTTCGGGGTCATCAATAGAGCGTTGATAAAGCGTTTTGTACGTTTCGGCGGAGATATGGGCGCGAGCGGCGATTTCCGGTTTTATGTCGTAAATTTTAACGTCTGTCATGTTTTAATCCTTATCCGGCAAACGAGTGGCGACTGGTGTGTGGGGAATGAAGTACCTTAATTAATTCATCGGCTGATTGCACGTAATTTCTCCAGAGGGGTTGGGTCCCAATGCGCTATGGCCCAGTCAAGAAGTTCGATGGCTTCGACGCCCTTAAGCTCGTCCGGGGGCTGTTGCTTTAGTAAAGTCAACAGCTCAAAAATCAGTTTGTGCGGAGCCTTTAAATCAACTGCTTGAGCCAGGGTTTGCTTGCTGAGTTTATAGCCCTGGGTATCGATAATGATCGGTACATGCATGTATTGAAGGGAGGGCAGTCCCAACTGCTGTTGCAGATAGATTTGCTTGGGCGTCGAGTCGAGCAGATCAAAGCCGCGTACGATGTGATTGATGTATTGCCTGCAATCGTCAATCACGACAGCAAACTGGTAGGCGATAATGCCGTCTTTTCTTTTCAGGATGAAATCGCCATGCTGATCGGCCAGGTTTTGCGAGATCAGGCCTTGCAACTCATCCTGAAACGAAATGATGCGATTGTCGGTTTTGATGCGCAAGGAATGCGGTGTGCGCGGCGGAGGCATTTTATCCCGGCAGATGCCGGGATAAATATCGGGCCGCGTCTGGGCCGGATTGGCTTCGGCCAGCGTTTTTCGGCTGCAGGTGCAGGCGTAAACAAGCCGGTTTTCCATCAGCTCATGGAGCGTATCTTTGTAAACGTCGAGGTGCTGGCTTTGATAGTAAACGGTGTCATCCCAATGCAGGCCGAAAATCTCCAGCGTTTTCAGGATATGGTCTATCGAACCCTGGGCATTTCGCGGCGTGTCGAGATCGTCGATGCGCAACAGCCATTTTCCCTGTTGCGAGCGGGCTTGAAGAAAACCGGCCAGGGCCGTATATAGAGATCCAAAATGAAGGGGGCCGGTAGGTGAAGGCGCAAACCGGCCGATATAGGGTTGTTTGTCCTGAGACAGGCTCACCCCATCTGTTTTTCCCGAATTTCGTCCAGGGTTTTGCAGTCTATGCACAGGGTAGCCGTCGGCCTGGCTTCCAAGCGGCGTACGCCGATTTCGATGCCGCACGATTCGCAATAACCGTAATCACCTGATTCAATATCTTTCAGGGATTCATCAATTTTCTTGATCAGTTTCCGTTCGCGGTCGCGGGTTCTTAATTCCAGACTGAATTCCGACTCCTGGGTGGCCCGGTCATTAGGATCAGGGAAATTAGCTGCATCGTCTTGCATGTGATGTACGGTACGATCCACTTCCTGCATTAATTCAGCTTTCCAGTTTCTTAGAATGGTCTCAAAATGTTTTAATTGAGCCTCATTCATGTACTCCTCGCCTTCTTTTTCTTTGTAAGGCGTAAAACTGAAAGGTGATGCATCAGTTTTAGAACTATCGGTCATCCGTTAACTCCTAAAGACAAGATAAATAAAAAACTGCGCATTTTTAGCAGAATCATAATAAGATGGCAAGGATTATCAGCAATATTAAACATTTTAACGGGTGGTTAAGATTATGGGCAAAAGGCTGGCAGCGCGGATTCAGACTATTTCTCCGTTTTATGTCATGGAATTGTTGCGGCGCGCCAGGCAAATGGAAGGCGAAGGCAGGGATATCATTCATATGGAAATTGGCGAACCCGATTTTACTACGCCGCGGACTATCATTGAAGCTGCTGTCAAACACATTCAGACCGGGGAGATTAAGTATACGCCGGCAGCGGGCCTGCCTGAATTACGCGAAAGAATAGCCGATTTTTACCGGCTGCGTTACGGGGTATCCGTAGCGCCAGAGCGAATTTTTATCACGCCCGGCGCTTCCGGTGCTTTTCTACTGGCGCTGGGCACCAGTTTGAATCCGGGCGAAGAACTGCTGATGGCTGATCCTTGTTATCCCTGTAACCGTAATTTCGTCAAGGTGTTTGAGGGCAAAACCCGAGCCGTGCCCGTGGATTCGACCACCCGTTATCAGCTAACCGCTGAATTGATAAGAGAGAACTGGACGGAAGCGACCAAGGGCGCGTTGATTGCCTCGCCATCCAATCCAACCGGCACGGTTATCGACCCGGCGGTATTGAACTCAGCCATTCAAACCGTTGGTCAGCTGGGCGGGTGTTTTTACTCCGATGAAATTTATCATGGCCTGGTTTATGGCAGCAGAGCGCCGACGGCTCTGGTATTCAACGATGATGTGTTCGTCATCAACAGTTTTTCCAAATACTTTGGTATGACCGGCTGGCGGGTCGGGTGGATGGTTGTACCTGATGAGTTTGTTGAAGCCACGGAGAAACTGGCGCAGAATATTTTTATTTCCACTCCCACGCATTCTCAATATGCCGCACTGGCCGCTTTTGACGAACGTACGCTTGACGAACTTGAACTCAGGCGGGCGGAGTTTGCCGCCCGGCGCGATTTTCTTTACGACACGCTATTGCAAATAGGTTTTGATATCCCGAGCAAGCCGGAAGGGGCTTTTTATGTGTATGCCAATTGTGCGAAATTTACCGATGACAGCTATCAATTCGCGCTGGATTTTCTGGAGGCCGAAGGCGTGGCAGTCACACCGGGCAAGGATTTTGGCGAATATGAATCAAATCATTACATTCGTTTTGCTTATACGACTTCCATAGATAGAATGGCTATCGCCATGCAGCGTTTAGAAAGATTTATCAATAAAGGTTAACAATGTCAGTCAAACAAATTTCAGCGACAGAATTGAACAATAAAATTCAAAATGAAGAGGCTTTATTTTTGCTGGATGTCAGAGAGCCGAATGAATTTCAATATGCCCGTATCGATAAGAGCGTGTTAATACCGCTCAATCAAATTCCTCAAAGAATCGGTGAGTTAGACCCGCAGCAAAATATTGTTGTGATTTGCCATCACGGTGTGCGCAGTCAGCAGGCCGCAAATTATCTGGTCCATTGCGGCTTTGAAAAAATTTCCAATTTGACAGGCGGTATCGATGCCTGGTCCCGCGAGTGCGACAGCTCGGTGCCTCGCTATTAACGGTCCTGTAGCAATAGACTGAACGGTTCGACGACCACTGGCGCGCCGGCTTCCACGCCCGTGCAGTCGGCTGGTAATACGATATAGCAGTTGGCCCGGCTGATTGATCCGAGCAGATGCGAGCCCTGTTTGCCCGATGAGCTTACAAACAATTCCCCGTTGTCGTTTTGCGTCAGTATGCCGCGCTGGAACTCCTGCCTGCCTGGCGTTTTTTTCAACGGACTGGTGCAGATAGCCGTTAACCGCAAAGGTTTTGCAACAGGTTCGCCGGTCAACTGTTGAAGTGCCGGCTTGACTAGCTGGTCAAAGGTCGCGATGACGGAGACCGGGTTGCCGGGCAGGCCGAATACATAACAGTGGCCGATTGTACCGAATATCAGCGGTTTTCCGGGCTTCATGGCAATTTTCCAGAAATTGACCTGGCCGCGGCTTGTCAATATATCTTTGATGAAATCGGCTTCGCCTACCGAAGCGCCGCCTGTGGTAATGATGACATCGTGGTTTTCGGCGGCCTCGATCAGGCTGTTTTCCAGCTTGTCACGGTCATCGGCTATCACGCCTTTATCCGTTATGCCATAGCCCGGACCGCTCAACAAGCCATTCAGTATATAGCGGTTGCTGTCATATATTTTGCCGGGTTTCAGCGTCTGTCCTATGGCCGCCAGTTCATCGCCGGTAGAAAAGAAAACAATGTTTAAGCGCCGCCTGACGGTAATCTCATGAATACCGGCGGAGGCCAGCAATCCCAGATCCGCGGCAGTCAGTTTTTTGGGGGGCGAAATCAGGCAGGCACCTTGCTGCATGTCTTCGCCGATTTCACGGACATGCCGATAAGGACGTACATGTGCCGGAAAATGAACGGTTTGTCCGTCGGCTTGCACGTGCTCTTGCATAATGACAGTATCAGCTCGCTCCGGCAATATCGCGCCGGTGAAGATCCGGATGCATTGGCCCGGTTGCATCTTTCCCTGGAATGGTCTTCCGGCCCAGGATGTGCCCGCCAGATTCAGAGAAAAAGCCTGATCCGGCACGATATCCCTGGCGGCCAGGGCGTAGCCATCCATGGCAGCGTTTCGATCATGCGGTATATTGACCGGAGAATATACCGGTTGCGCCAGCACGCGGCCCAAGGCACTTTTCAACGCCACTATTTCAGTGCCGGCGACAGGCAGCAGGGCGGCTTTAATTCTGGCCTGGGCTTCCTCGAGCGAGAGGACAGAGGTTGCGTCTTCGCTGCAGGGGTCAATCATGGGGTTTTCCTCATGACTTGGTTCAGGATAAACTCGGCAATCATTTCAGGCTGGTTGATATCGAGCCGGGCCAGATGCGGCGGCGTCTCCAGGGCGCAATCCGAGGCTATGGCGATGATGTGCGGATCATCGGGATAAAGCAGCGGTTTGTTGAGCGCGGGGCGGTGCAATTCAATTTTGGGAAAGGCTTCGGCCTTAAAGCCCTCAACCAGAATGAGATCCAGTCCGGACTGATCAAATATTTTCAGCTGATCATCGAGCCGTGGTTCTTGCTCGGGCGTGATTTCGGTAATGATGGCGCGTCGGGACTTTGATATCAGCATGACCGGCGAAGCGCCGGCTGCCCGCAAGCGGAAGCTGTCCTTGCCCGGTTTGTCTATTTCAAAATTATGATGGCTGTGTTTGATTAAACCTATGCGCAGGCCATGCAATTTAAGGATCGGGATCAATTGCGCCAGTAACGTTGTTTTGCCGGTGCCGCTAAAAGCGGCGAAACCTAGAATTGGAATTTTGGCATTCTGCATGAAATCAAATAGTCAGGCTGTTATCGTGAGAAGGCCTATTCTAAGGTATTATTCATTTAACCACTAAGAAATAGCGGTTTGATAACGGATATAAATCCCGGAGATAACATTGATTCGAATTTATCTGGTTTTATTGCTGATCATTATTTCATTTTTTGTCCTGCGTAAGTTTTTAAAAACGCCGCCCGCCCAAGTAGCCCGTTACATTAAGCTTTCCGCTCTCGGCGTTATCGGCATGTTCTTGCTTTATTTAGGCGCGACCGGTCGTTTAACCTGGCTTTTTGCGTTGTTAGGCGTCGCCATTGCCTTCATGTTCAGGTTGATGCCGGTGCTGCTGCATTATGCCCCTCAACTGCACAGGCTATGGGCCGAGTTTAATGCCGCCAGGCAAGGCACATCGCAACGCCAGCGGCCTTCAAGCGCTCCCGGGAGAATGTCGATTGAGGAGGCCTATGAAGTGCTGGGCCTGAAAATGGGGGCCTCCAAGCAGGAAATCATCGCCGCTCACCGCAAATTGATGCAGAAACTGCACCCCGATCGGGGCGGTTCCGATTACCTGGCGGCGAAAATAAACCAGGCAAAAAAGATTTTGCTGGCCCGATAACGCATGCATTCCCGTCGTACCCGGCCGATTCATATCGTAAAACTGATGCTGGTGTCTTTATTGAGCGCCTGTTCGGAATATGAAAATTTTGCGCCGGTTAAATCCCATGGTATCGATTCTTCTGAAAACCAGACCAAGTCCGCGGCAAGCAAGGCCGAGGCGAAAGCTAAGGTAAAATCCATCCCCGCCGGCACAAATTACTATGTGGTACAAAAGGGCGATACGCTGTATTCGATCGGCTTGCGTTCCGGCCATGGCTATCAGCGTCTGGCGCGCTGGAATTACTTGGTGCCGCCCTATACCATACTGGTTGGCCAAAAACTAAAGCTATTCAATTCCGATCAGGTAGATAAGGTGCCGGTTGAAAAGGTGTCGAATAAGAAACCTGTCAAAAAAACAGGACGTAGTTCACAAAAAAAGCCTATTTTTTCAAACGATAAGAAAATAGTGTTAAAGTTGAACTGGCAGTGGCCGATTGAGGGAAGGATCATAAGGAACTTTACTCAGTCGGGTAACAAAGGAATTGATATCAATGGAAAAACAGGACAGAAAGTCAGTGCTGCCGAAGCTGGAAAAGTTGTGTATAGCGGAAAGGGCCTGATTGGCTATGGTAATCTACTGATTATCAAGCACAATGAAATGTACTTAAGTGCTTATGCCAATAATAGCCGTTTGCTGGTTTCGGAAGGACAAGCCATAAAAAAAGGCCAGGCTATCGCCTATGTCGGAAAAACCGGAGCCGAGCAAGCTTCGCTGCATTTTGAAATAAGAAAAAATGGAAAATCCGTAAATCCATTAAATTATTTACCAAAAAAATAATGGTACTTCGGCTTAGGTCGACTAGCCAAAAAGGGGGGTATATGCAGGAAGAAATGTGTGATGTATTGGACGACGAAATCTGTATAGCATTTGAAGACGAGCTGGAGGCAGATCCAGTGCTTGACGAGGTCATGGGGAATGAAGAATCCATTTCCATGGAGGCTCATAATGATAATAGTTTCGATGCGACGCGATTCTATTTGAATGAACTGGGTAAATCGCAATTACTGACCGCGGATCAAGAAAAATACTATGGAAAGAAAGCGTTGCGGGGGGATGAACAAGCTCGCAATATCATGATCGAAAGCAATTTGCGCCTTGTGGTCAAAATCTCCCGTCGCTATCTGAATAGAGGTTTGCCGTTACTGGACTTGATAGAGGAAGGTAATCTGGGGCTAATCCGAGCCGTTGAGAAATTTGATCCTGACAGAGGCTTCAGATTCTCAACATACGCCACCTGGTGGATCCGGCAGACCATCGAGCGGGCCATCATGAATCAGACTCGCACGATCCGCTTGCCGATTCATATCGTTAAGGAAATGAATGTTTACCTCAAGGCACAGCATCATTTGACTCAGGTGATGGATCATGAACCGAGAGCCGAGGATATTGCCGAGCACCTCGACAAGCCGGTCAGTCTGGTTAAAAAAATGCTCAAACTCAATGAGCGGGTGACTTCGGTGGACATGCCCTACGGTAAGGATTTCGATAAACCTTTGGTGGAATCGATTTCAGATGCCGAAAGCCTGTCGCCGACCGAAAAATTACAGGAAGACGGCATCAAGCAGAATATTGCCCATTGGGTGTTCCAACTGCCCGAAAAGCAGCGTGAGGTGATCTGTCGCCGGTACGGCCTTTGCGGCTATGAAAACGCAACTCTTGAGCAGGTCGCTCAAGAGCTGGGCGTGACACGGGAGCGGGTCAGACAAATTCAAATGGATTCCTTGAAAAGGCTGAAAGAAATCCTGGAATTAAACGGCTATTCTTTCGAAGCGATTTTTTAATCAGCTGAATGCTTTTTGCGATGGCCAGTCCCGGTAATTAAAGACTTGACCTTGTTGCCGGACGGTCTCGCAGGCATTGAGAGAAATATCAGCCATGACCCATTGGGGTTTGTTGAGTTTACCGATGGCCAGAATGCCATTATCAGGGAAACCACGGTCCACGGGAGTATAAACTGCCGCCGCGCCGATATTGACATCGACCGCCTCGGACCAGGGCGCCTCGCCTACTGTCGGGGATTGCACGACATAGCACTGATTTTCCAGGGCTCTTGCCTGGCAGCCGATTTTGACTCGATGGTAGCCGGCAAGCGTGTCCGTGCAGCTGGGCACCAGTATCAGATTGGCTCCGGCTTCGACCTGTTTGCGCGCCAGCATCGGAAATTCGCTGTCATAACAGACATTGATCGCGATTTTTCCGTATTCGGTATCGAAACACTTTAGCTCTTCGCCGCTATTGATCAACCATTGCTCGTTTTCGAAGCGAGTCATCATCAATTTGTCCTGGTAATCGAACCGGCCGTCGGGCATGAACAGATAAGCCCGGTTGCGATAAGCGCCGGATTCGATTCTCACCGGAAAAGTACCGGACTGGATATAGCAGCCATGCTTTTGGGCCAATGTCCGAAACAGGCCGATATAATCGTCCAGCAAGGATTGCATGGATGCCAATTGCTTGTTGAGCGATGAGTAGATCTCCTTTGAAAACAGCGATGCCAGTTCCATGCTGCCATACTCGGGGAAGAGCAGAATCTTCGCGCCTTGCCCGGCGGCTTCGGCCACCCAGCGCTCAATCTTGGCTTGATAATTCCGCCAGTTCTCCAGAAAACTGATGTCGTATTGGGCGGTAGCGATCTTAACTTTCATGTTTCAGCCAGAATGTCATCGGTTTAGGGGTTTCTTCGACGTCGTCCAGATCCTTCCAGCTGTAGGTCGTCGTTAATTCTGGATGTTTGACATAGCCGCGTTTGTTCCAGAATTTATCAAGCGGCACATGATCGGCCGGACGGCGAGGATGGTCGGCCGGCCGTTCCACGCAGCAAAAACAGATATGCTTGAAGCCGCCGAGTTCCCGTGCATGCGCCTCCCTTTCCTCGAAAAAGCGCACGCCGATGCCGAGGCCGCGATAATTCTTGTTCAGCACTGATTCACTGCAATAGAACACTTCGTCCAGATTGTAGCCATGCTCGATAAACGGTTTTTTAAGTTCATCCGTTTCGTATTTCATCGGAATCGCGGTAGATGCACCGACCACTTTATCGCCGTCAAATGCGATCACGATGACGCTCTCCGGGCAGTTGATATAAGTCTGCAGGTACTTTTCTTCATATTCGTAAGTACCGTCATACAAATAGGGGAAATCCCGAAACACTTCAATTCTTAACCGGGCCAGTTCGGGAATATAGCGTTCCAGGGCTTTGCCGCTACATCTTTCAATGCGAATGTTTTTAGACATGGAAATATAAACGTGGATAAAAAATCAATATTTTAGCCGAACTCATGTCAGTATGCGTAGTTTATAGAGTAAAAATATAGCCATGGCCGCGCCAGTGGTATCGGCGATCCAGTCCACGATGTCCGACGTTCGACCTTTGACAAAAGACTGATGCCACTCGTCGTGTAGGCCGTACAAACTGCAGAAGGCAACTACCAGAACAGCCAGTATAATAGGGTGCCCGACCCAGTGTCTGAGGCTGCGCCATGCCAGCAGGGACATGACGAAATAGGCGACGGCATGATGGAGCTTATCCTGATGGGCAAACCACTGGGGCGTGTGCAGAGAGGGGCGATCGGACAGCCAGTAAATAAGCAGGCAATACGCTACCAACAAAGTGAAATCTAAAATTTTAATCATTCTTTCGCTGCCATTTAATGAGAAACATATTTGAGTTTGCCGAAGCATGCTTGCATCGGACCAATATTGACGAAAAGTTAATGCTTACGCATGAAGCCTGGCAATTATTACAAGCAGGACGATTAAGTGTCAGCCCGGACCGGCCGGTGTTGCCTATAGCCAATGTAAAATTTCCGGAACGGCCGCGTTTGCTGGCGCCACGCAATATGCCACAACGAAAATTGACTAATGCCGATGGCATTATGGCTTTTTTTCATGCCATCGCGCATGTCGAATTCGTCGCTATTTATCTGGCCTGGGATATGCTTTATCGTTTCCGTGGCTTGCCGGAACAATTCTATCAGGACTGGCTGCGCGTTGCCGATGAGGAGGCGCAACACTTCGCGTTGATTCGGGCTCATCTCCGGGACATGCGCATCGATTACGGCGATCTGCCGGCGCATAGCGGCCTATGGGAGCATGCCACGGATACGGCCGATAATTTACTGGCCAGACTGGCCATGGTCCCTCGCTGCATGGAAGCGCGCGGCTTGGATGTCACCCCGGCCATCATCGAAAAGTTCAATAAAATGGGGGATGACAACAGCGTGGCGATTTTAACGCGGATTCTAACTGATGAAGTGGGGCATGTGCGGTTGGGTTCTTACTGGTTCAAGTTTGTCTGCCGGCAACAGGGCTTTGAACCCGAGGCGAAATATCGGGAATTAATCGGCCAATACTATAAAGGTGGCAAACCAAAAGGCCCATTTAACCGAGAAATGCGTATAATTGCGGGTTTCTCGAATGCTGAACTGGACTGGTTGGAAAATTGATCAACATGAAATCACCTGCTATCTTCGATTATCCCCTGTTTGCCTTGGGATTTAGGGCTTTCTTCGGCTTGGCCGGTTTATCGGCGCTGCTTCTGATCGTGCTCTGGAATGCCATTTTCAAAGGCGAATTAACGCTGGATAATTATTTTGCTAACACTTATTGGCATGCGCATGAAATGCTGCTCGGTTATTCCGTCGCCGTGATTGCCGGGTTTTTATTGACGGCCGTCAGAAACTGGACAGGCCGGCCGACATCGACCGGCGACCAATTGGCCGGCTTGTGTCTGTTGTGGCTATACGGGCGCATCGTGCCGTTTTATGCCGGCCTGTTGCCGGATGCGTTAATTGCCTTGATCGATTTTTCCTTTCTGCCGGCTCTCGCGTACCAGGTCAGCAAGCCGATCTTGCAGGTCGGGCAATACAGGAACCTGATTTTTATCGGGCTTTTGCTGCTGTTGACGCTGGGTAACGGCTTGATGCATGCGGAGGTTCTTGGTCTGATGAGCGGCAGTGCATGGCTGGGTATTCAGATAGTCGTCGCGACTATCATTATCATGATTCTGGTTATTGCCGGCCGCGTTTTTCCTTTTTTCACGGAGCGCGGCTTGCCGGGAACGTTGGCTTTAAGAAATCCGGTAATGGATGCGCTGTCGATTGGGATGGCGGCGCTGGTATTCGGCTTGCAGTTGTTTAATATTTCGGGCGCGGTATTGGCATCGACAGCAGTGCTGGCCGCGGTTATCAACATTGCCAGGGTATCGGGCTGGTACGTGCGGCGCATCTGGTATGTGCCGTTATTGTGGGTGCTTTATATAGGTTATGGCTGGATTATTTTAGGCTTTGTGCTGATGGCGTTTTCCGCTTACGGGCTGGTTGCGCCGACTTTGGCCTTGCACGCCTTTACCGTCGGTGGCATCGGGGTATTGACGTTGGGTATGATGGCGCGGGTATCGCTAGGTCATACCGGCCG
This sequence comes from Methylobacter marinus A45, assembly GCF_000383855.1. Lineage (GTDB taxonomy): Bacteria > Pseudomonadota > Gammaproteobacteria > Methylococcales > Methylomonadaceae > Methylobacter > Methylobacter marinus. The sequence goes on along the minus strand of NZ_KB912877.1, from coordinate 579,663 downwards.
GGCGCTTCGCGTTTCCAATGCCATGGCGATCGGATTTGTGCTAATCAATCTGGCGGCCTTGTTCAGGGTTTTATTGCCGATAGCATTGCCGGATTGGTACGGCATCCTGGTGTACGCATCGACGCTAGCCTGGCTGGCGGCGTTTTCGCTGTTCGTATTCGTTTACGCACCGATCCTGACTACGGCCCGGATCGACGGTCAGGAAGGTTGATTAATGACACCGGCTGAACCTATTATTCAGCCGGTGAACGACGCGTCTCAGGCGCTGTAATGCGATTCGATGTAACGTTGCACTATTTCCTGAAATTCTTCAGCAATCCGGTCGCCTTTCAGGGTGACTGTCTTTACGCCGTCCTCATAAACAGGCGCTACCGGTGATTCGCCGGTGCCGGGCAGGCTGATGCCGATATTGGCGTTCTTGCTTTCGCCGGGACCGTTGACCACGCAGCCCATGACCGCGACTTCCATGGTTTCAACGCCCGGGTATTGATTGCGCCAGACCGGCATGCTTTCCCGCAGGTAGGTTTGAATTTCCAGCGCCAGCTTCTGAAAATAATCGCTGGTGGTGCGGCCGCAGCCGGGGCAGGAAATGACCAGCGGCGTAAACGAGCGAAAGCCCATCGTCTGCAGGATCTCCTGGGCGACAATGACTTCCTGGGTTCTTGCCGAGCCGGGCTCAGGTGTCAGGGAGATGCGAATGGTATCGCCGATACCCTGCTGCATCAGCACCGATAACGCGGCGGACGAAGAGACGATGCCTTTCGAGCCCATGCCGGCTTCGGTCAGGCCCAGATGCAGGGCGTAATCGCAGCGTTTGGACAGTTCCTGATAGATGCTGATCAATTCCTGCACATTGCTGATTTTACAGGACAGGATGATTTTGTCTTTGCCAAGGCCGAGTTCTTCGGCCTTGGCCGCGCTTTCCAGTGCCGAGATGATGATCGCTTCGCGAGTGATGGCCGGCAATTCTTCCGGATTCGGTTTGTTTCTGTTTTCATCCAGCAAGCGGGTAAGGACCGATTGGTCGAGACTGCCGCCGTTGACGCCGATGCGGACCGGTTTGTTGTAGCGGCAGGCAAACTCGATCATTTGCTGGAATTGCGGGTCGCGGCTTTTTCCGCGGCCGACGTTGCCGGGATTGATGCGGTATTTGCTTAATGCTTCAGCGCAGTCCGGGTACTTTTCCAGTAATTTGTGGCCGTTGAAATGGAAATCCCCGATAAGCGGTACGTCACAGCCTTTCCGGTCCAGTTGATTGCGAATTTCAGCGACGGCTTTAGCCGCTTCTTCTGAATTAACCGTAATGCGGACCAGTTCGGAACCCGCCGTGGCCAGTTCGATAATTTGATTAACGGTAGAGGAAACATCGGCCGTATCGGTATTGGTCATCGATTGAACCACAATAGGCGCGCCGCCGCCGACTTTAACATTGCCGATTAAAACTTGCTTGGTGATTTTTCTAGGGCTAATAGACATATAAAATCTTTATGGAAAAGGTTACGGTTATCTGAAAGAATAACCGTAAATTATACTCTTATACAGGATATTGAGCAGATTAAATCGTGAGGATAAATTATTTTTCTGATATACATTTGGAATTCGGGGCATTACGAGCGCCGGTTAATGATGCCGATATTATCATTGCCGCGGGGGATATCGGAGTTTATACGCAAGGCCTGGAATGGCTGAAATCCTTCAAAAAACCGGTGATTTACATTGCCGGTAATCATGAATTTTATGGTCATGATCATCAGGAAACGCTGCAAATGCTTAAAGAGCAATGCCAGGGCAGCAACGTGCAGTTTCTCGAGAATAACCGGCTTTTATTTCAGGGCGTGCGTTTTTTAGGCTGTACAATGTGGACCGATCTGTTTGTCGAAGGTGAGGAAAAAGCAGGGCTTTTAGGCGAAACGCTCAACGATTTCAGGAAAATCAGGTTTACTGAAAAACCATTTGACAGCACCGTTTTTACGCAATTGCATCAAAAGTCCAGAACCTGGCTGGAGCGCGAATTAGCCAAGCCGTTTTCAGGCAAAACCGTTATCATAACGCATCATGCGCCGTCCCAATGGAGTTGGAATGATTCACCGAATGCCGTGAGAAAACTGGCTTATTGCAATGACTTAAAGCCCTTATTGTATGAATACGAGATTGCCGCCTGGATTCATGGGCACGTTCACAGTACGTCGGATTATCGAATAGCCGACGCCAGAATATTATGTAACCCCAGAGGTTATGCCGGAAAAAAAACGGTGCCGGATTTTGATTTGAACAGGACCGTGGTTATTTAAAACCGCCCGATAGAGTGGGCTGTTATCCGGTCACGCATTGCCAAATACGGCGCGCCAGAAATTTATAGAGAACCTGACATCAATTAGAGAACCACATCGATGATAGTGATGCCTGAAATTATTGGCTATATTGCTGCAACACTGACTACGGCTTCATTTTTGCCGCAGGCCATTTTGACGATAAGAACCAGAGACACGGAGTCGCTGTCTTTGAGCATGTACAGTATCTTTACGTTAGGCGTGCTGTGCTGGCTCATCTACGGCGTTTATATTGCCGACTCGGCTATCATATTCGCTAACGCGATAACGCTGCTGCTGGCCGCCTCGATACTGTCCTTCAAGATCTACAATACGGTCTGCAAGAAAAGTTAAGTCCTTGTTTCTGTTTTGCCAATGCTTGCGGCCGCCCCGGGCCGCGTTCTGTTTGTTGTTGAAATTCAAAACACGGCAGATATCATATAATAGCTTTATTTGCCTTGATTGCTCTGGATGTCCACTCTCGATCTGATTAAACAACTCATCTCCCGATTACCTCAGTGCCTGAGCCAGGACAGGCATGGATTCAAGCGGCAACTGGACCGGTTGCGCAGTGACTGCCAGAAAGGCAAGGACCCGCTTGAACCCGTTAGTGCGCTGAAAAACCGTATTGACAGATCAATAGCCCTGAGCAACAAGCGACTGGCCAGTATTCCGGCGATCAATTTTCCCGATCTGCCGGTCACGGGTAAGAAAGACGATATCGCCGAGTTGATCAAAGCCAATCAGGTTGTGATCGTCTGCGGCGAAACCGGCTCGGGCAAGACCACGCAATTGCCGAAGATCTGCCTGTCGATCGGGCGCGGCGCTTCCGGCTTTATCGGCCACACGCAGCCCCGGCGCATCGCCGCGCGCACCGTCGCCGACCGGATCGCCGAAGAGCTGGGCGAGCCGATCGGCAAATCCGTTGGCTACAAGGTCCGCTTCAACGACAAGAGCCATGCCGAGTCATTGGTCAAACTCATGACCGACGGTATTTTGCTGGCCGAATCGCAAAACGATCCCTACCTGACTCAATACGATACGATCATCATCGACGAAGCGCACGAGCGCAGCCTGAACATCGATTTCCTGTTGGGCTACATGAAATGGCTGCTGCCCAAGCGCCCCGATCTGAAACTGGTCATTACCTCGGCCACGATCGATCCGCAGCGTTTCGCCAACCATTTCAACAATGCGCCGATCATCGAAGTATCGGGGCGTACCTATCCGGTCGAGATTCGCTACCGCCCGATCGAGCAGCGGGAAGAGGATGATGAAACCAGCGACGATCTGCAGCAGGCCATCCTCGATGCCGTCGATGAACTGCAGCGCGATATCCGCGGCGATATCCTGATCTTCCTGAGCGGCGAGCGCGAAATCCGCGAGACGGCCGATTCACTGAAAAAGCATCATCCGACCCAGTATGAAATCCTGCCGCTGTATTCGAAGCTCAGCGTCAGCGAACAGGAGCGCGTGTTCAAGCCCAAAGGCGGCAAGATCCGCATCGTGCTGGCGACCAATGTCGCCGAAACGTCGCTGACCGTGCCGGGTATCCGCTCTGTGATCGACACCGGCCATGCCCGCATCAGCCGTTACAGCCACCGCAGCAAGATCCAGCGCCTGCCGATAGAGAAAGTCTCGCAGGCCAGCGCCAACCAGCGCGCGGGCCGTTGCGGCCGTGTCGCCGAGGGTATCTGTATCCGGCTGTACTCGAAGGACGATTATCTGGCTCGGCCCCTGTTCACTGAGCCGGAAATCATGCGCACAAACCTGTCGTCGGTCATTCTGCAGATGACGTCGCTGAATCTGGGCGATATCGAGAAATTCCCGTTCGTCGAGCCGCCTGAAGACAAAATGATCCGCGACGGCAAGAATGCGCTGCATGAAGTCAACGCGCTCGACAAGCAGGGCAAGCTGACCGAGATCGGCAGGCAACTGGCCAAATTCCCGACCGACCCGAAACTGGCGCGCATGCTGATCGCGGCCGAAAAGCAGCATTGTCTGACCGAAGTGGCCATTATCGTGTCGGCCCTCAGCATTCAGGACCCGCGCGAAAAGCCGGCCGATAAAATGCATCAGGCCGAAGCCAAGCACGCGGCCTTTCGCAAGGAGGATTCGGACTTTCTGACGATCCTGAATATCTGGAATACCTTCGAAGAGCAGAAGAAGCATTTGTCCAATAATAAATTGCGCAAATACTGCACCGAGAACTTCCTGTCCTATATCCGCATGCGCGAATGGTACGACATCCATGCGCAGATCATGCAGGTGATCAAGGGCGAACTGAAAATGAAGCCGAATATGGTCGAAGCCAGCTATGAGGAAATTCATCGCGCGTTATTGCCGGGACTGTTGTCGAATATCGGTTTCCGCCACGAGCAATACGAATATCTGGGCGCCAGAGGTCTCAAGTTCTTCATTTTTCCGGGCTCGGGCCTGCATAAAGCCAGGCCGAAGTGGATCATGGCGGCCGAGCAGGTCGAAACCAGCAAGGTCTACGCGCGCAATGTCGCCAAAATCGAGCCGGAATGGATAGAACAGTGCGCCGAGCATCTGATCAAGCGTAACTATTACGATCCGCACTGGGAAAAGAAAGCCGGGCGCAGCGCCGTCTATGAGCGTACCCTGTTGTTCGGCCTGACCTTGCAGGCCGGCCGCAAAGTGCCGTACGAGCGCGTCGACCCCAAGGCCGCGCGCGAGATCTTTATCCGCTCGGCATTGGTCGACCAGGATTACCATAGCAATGCGCCGTTCTTTGTCGCCAACCAGAAACTGCTCGAAGAGGTCGGTTACATCCAGCATAAAGGCCGCCGCGTCGATCTGATCGAGGATGAAGAATGGCTGTATCAGTTCTACGACAAGAAGCTGCCGCCCGATATCGTCAGCGGCATCGCGCTCGATCAATGGCGTAAAACCGTCGAACGGGAGAATCCGAAAATCCTGTTTCTGACCCGGGAGGACCTGACCCGCGGGCAGGACAATCAGGTCAGCGAGTGGGATTTTCCCGACAGCAAAAAAGTGGGCAACCTGACGATCGCGCTGCAATACCGGTTTGAGCCGGGTCATGACGAAGACGGCGTCACGGCCGTCATTCCCGTGCATCAGCTGAATCAGGTCTCGCAAGCGCCGTTCGACTGGCTGGTGCCGGGCATGCTGGAAGAAAAACTGGTCGCATTGATCAAATCGCTGCCTAAAAACCTGAGAAAACATTTCGTGCCGGTGCCGGAAACCGTCAAGCAGTGCCTGGAAATCGAGCCCGATTTTAAAGGCTCGCTGTATGAGTGGCTGAGTACCCGGCTCAGAAAGCTGACTGGCGAAGCGATACCGCTCAATGCCTGGAATTCGGACATGTTGCCCGAGCACCTGAAAATGAATTTCAGAGTCATCGATGAGGAAGGCAAACTGCTCGACTACGGCCGCGATCTGAAAAAATTGCAAGGCAAGTACACGCAGACGGCCGGCGAAAGCTTCGATCAGCTGGCCGCCGACGAACTGAATTATACCGGCTGCATACAATGGGCATTCGACGATCTGCCCGAGACCTGGCAATTCATGCAGAAAGGGCAGGCATTTGTCGGCTATCCGGCCATTGTCGATGAAGGCGATGCCGTCGGCGTACGCATTTTCGATACCGAGTCAAAAGCCGCGCGCCAGCACCAGGCAGGGCTCATGCGCCTGTTCCAGCTTTATCTGCGCAAGGAGTGCACTTATGTCGTCAAAAACCTGCCCAAGTCCGCGGCTGCGGAGTTAACTTATAACCAGTTGCCCAAGCATCCGATCGTAGAGGCAGAGGCGGCGGCTTCCTATAAAGACGATATGCTCTATCTGATCCTGTACACGGCATTTGTCGAAGGCAGGACGATACGCGCACAGCAGGCTTTCGAGCAAAGCTTAACACAGCACAAGGGCGAGTTGGTTGGAATTGCCAATGAGGCCGGCAAAATCGTTATGGAGATCATGGAGTTGTACGGTGCTGTCAAAGCACAGCTAAAACGCTTCAACGCCAATGATCCGATGGTTCAGGATATCAATGAGCAATTGAGGTTTATGATTTATGCGGGCTTTGTACGTCATACGCCGTTCCAGCAGCTTAAAGCCATGCCCCGCTATCTAAAGGCAATCCTCTATCGCATCGATAAACGCGATAACAGTGCGCAAAAGCTGCAGGAGATCAGCCGCTACTGGACGCGTTACTGGAAAGACGTCGAGAAGAAAGCCAAGAAAGAACCCGTCATTCCGGAGCAGGATAATTACCGCTGGATGCTGGAAGAATTCAGGGTTTCGCTGTTTGCGCAGCAGCTCAAGACGGCTTATCCCGTTTCAGCAAAACGTATGGACAAAGCTTGGGATGAACGAGGGTAAAACCGGCCGATGATGAAAATGGTTTGGACTCAACATTAGTTGCCCACAGGCTGAATCAATGACTTAGAGCTTGCGCTTATCTAGATTTCAACATGTTTGGAATTGGCCTGTAAGTTATTGATAACAATAAAATTAGCGGATTGTTTTATTTTTGTACAATTTAACAAAACTGTAATAAAAACGGTAATTAAGCGACAAATAAAACAATCAATCCACAGAGTTATCCACAGGTTTTGTGAATAACTGGAAAAGCGGTCGACCGGATGTTGACTGACGGAGTTTCGCCCAGGAAAGGCCGCATCCGCCCATCTTACCTGAGACGCTGTAATAAAACCGAATTCACTTTATACAGAGCACCGCTTGATCAGCATCAGCATGGTTTTGAGTCAATATCAGTTGCCCACAGGCTGAATCAATGACTTAGCGCGTGCCTGTCTAGGCGCCAGCATATGGGGAATTGATCTGTAAGTCATTGATAAAAATAAGATTACCGCATTGTTTTATTTTTATACAATTTAACAAAACTGTAATAAAAACGGTAATTAAGCGACAAATAAAACAATCAATCCACAGAGTTATCCACAGGTTTTGTGAATAACTCTGCAGTATGCTCGGTGCGGCTATTTTGTCCGGTTGTTGCTGAAACTGAAGGCTTCCATAGGCCCGAAAGTGTATAATACCCGGCTGCAAAAAGGCATGCCTGCCGCCGGCTTTAAGTCAGCTAAACAACTTCGCGCATTTCGTGGTAACAAAAAATGATGTTCTGCTGTTCAAGATTTTTGTCTGTCTAGCCTCGCTTTACGGCTTTGACATACTTTCTACTTACACCTGATTCTGACAAAACCATCCATGCAACCTGCATTTGTTCATTTAAGGCTCCATACCGAATTTTCCCTGGTTGACGGCATCGTCAAAATCAAGCCATTGGTCAAGCGTCTGGCCGAATTGAACATGCCGGCCGCCGCTGTGACCGAACACACCAATCTGTTCTCGCTGGTCAAATTTTATAAGGCGGCGCTGGGGCAGGGAATCAAACCGATTGCAGGTTCGGACGTACTGATATTCAATCCGGAAGAGCCTGCCACGCCTTACCGGCTGACCTTGCTGGTCAACAATCACGCAGGCTACATCACGTTGACCGAACTCATTTCCAAAGCCTATCAGGAAGGGCAGCACCAGGGCGTGCCGATGCTGAGACAGGAGTGGATAGAAGCCAATCATGCCGGCTTGATTGCCTTGTCGGGAGCCATGAGCGGCGACATCGGCAAGGCCTTGCTGGCGGAAAACAAGGATCTGGCCAGACGCTTGGCCGAGCAGTGGAGAGCGTTGTTCGACCAGTGCTTTTATCTGGAATTGCAGCGCGTCGGCAAGCCCGATGAGGAGCGTTACATCGCCGCGGCCGTCGAGCTGGCTCTGGCCGCCGATCTGCCGGTCGTGGCGACCAATGACGTCAGATTCATACACCCGGAGGATTTCGAGGCACATGAAGTCAGGGTCTGCATCAACCAGGGGCGCGTGCTCGATGATGCCCGCCGGCCTCGGGATTATACCGATCAGCAATACCTGCGCAGCAGTGAGGAAATGCAGGCGCTGTTTGCCGATATTCCCGAGGCGCTGGAAAACACGGTCGAAATCGCCAAGCGCTGCAATTTGCAGCTGACGCTGGGCAAGAACTTTTTGCCCGATTTTCCGGTACCGGCCGGCGTATCGCTGGGCGATCATCTGATCGATTCAGCCAAGAAGGGATTGGAGGAACGCCTGGTGCAATACCCGGCCGTCGGCAAGGGCACGGATGAGGAAAACCGCCAGGTCTATTACGACCGCCTGGACATTGAGCTGAAGGTGATCGTCCAGATGGGGTTCCCTGGCTATTTCATGATCGTTGCCGATTTTATCCAGTGGGCGAAAAACAATCAGATTCCGGTCGGGCCGGGTCGTGGATCGGGGGCCGGCTCATTGGTGGCGTACGCGCTTAAAATCACCGACCTCGATCCCATTGAGTTCGATCTGCTGTTCGAGCGTTTCTTGAATCCGGAACGTATCTCCATGCCCGACTTCGACGTCGATTTCTGCATGGACCGGCGCGATGAGGTGATCGATTACGTGGCGCGTCATTACGGCCGCGATCACGTCGCGCAGATCATTACCTACGGTTCGATGGCGGCCAAGGCGGTTATCCGCGATGTCGGGCGCGTGCTGGGCTTTTCCTACGGCTTCGTCGACCGGTTGGCCAAGCTGATCCCATTCGAGATCGGCATGACGCTGGAAAAGGCGCTGAAAGACAGCCCCGACCTGAAGCAGTTGTACGACACAGAAGAAGAAGTCAAAACGCTGATCGACATGGCGCGCGCCCTGGAAGGAACATCCAGAAACGCGGGCAAGCACGCGGGCGGCGTGGTGATCTCGCCGACCAAGCTGACCGATTTTACGCCGCTGTATTGCGAGCAGGGCGGCGGCAATCTGGTCACGCAGTTTGACAAGGATGACGTGGAAGCGGTTGGTCTGGTTAAGTTCGACTTTCTGGGGTTGCGCACGCTGACGATTATCGACTGGGCGCTGCAGACGATTAATCAGAAGAAACAGCAGGCCGGCGAACCGTTGGTCGATATCACGACCATTCCGAGGGATGATTCGGCATCCTACGAGTTGTTGAAAAATGCCCAGACGACGGCCGTGTTCCAGCTCGAATCCCGAGGTATGAAAGAGCTGATCAAGAAGCTCAAGCCGGACTGTTTCGACGACATTATCGCGCTGGTGGCGCTGTTTAGGCCGGGACCTCTGGAATCGGGCATGGTGGACGATTACATCAACGTCAAGCACGGAGCCAAGGCCGAATACGCGCATCCCTTGCTGATACCGATCCTGAAGCCGACCAACGGCGTTATCCTGTATCAGGAGCAGGTGATGCAGATTGCGCGGGAAATGGCGCAATACACTCTGGGCGGCGCCGATATGCTGCGGCGCGCGATGGGTAAGAAAAAGCCCGAAGAGATGGCCAAGCAGCGCGAAGTGTTCACGCAGGGCGCCGTCGCTAACCAGATCGACGAAAGTATCGCAACCTATATCTTCGATTTGATGGAAAAATTCGCCGGTTACGGTTTCAACAAATCGCACTCGGCCGCCTATGCGCTGGTGGCGTATCAGACGGCCTGGCTGAAAGCGCATTACCCGGCTGCTTTCATGGCGGCGGTATTGTCCTCGGATATGGACAATACCGACAAGGTGGTGGTGCTGATCGAAGAATGCCGGCAGATGAAGCTGACCATCTGTCCGCCTAACATCAACGTGTCCAATTTCCGTTTTACCGTCAACGACAAGGGGCACATCGTCTACGGTATCGGCGCCATCAAGGGCGTCGGCCAGGCGGCCATTGACGATATGCTGAAGGAACGGGACGAAAACGGCCCGTTTACCGGCCTGTATGATCTATGCAAGCGCGTCGATTTAAGAAAAGTCAATCGGCGCGTGCTGGAAGCGCTGATTCGCGCCGGGGCGTTCGATGAGTTCGACGATAACCGGGCCGGCCATCTGGCAGAACTGTCCACGGCTTTAAGAGTGGCCGAGCAGCACGGCAAAATGGCGCAAACGGGTCAGAATGATCTATTCGGTTTGATGGTCAATGCCGAGGATAATGTCGAGGAAACCGAAGCTTATTCCACCACTGTCGAGCCATGGTCCGAAAAGGATCGGCTGGCTGCGGAAAAATTAACCCTGGGTCTGTTCCTGACAGGGCATCCGATTGATCAGTATGAGTCGGAATTGAGGGAGTTCACGCATGGGAAAATAGCCAGTCTGGTTGAGAAAGTCGAACGTTCCGGTTCCCAGCGAGGCATGAGAGGCAAGATGGAGGCGCGTGTCGCCGGGTTGGTCGTGGAAATCAGAACCCGTCAGACCAAGCAGGGGAAAATGATGGGCTTTGCGACGCTTGACGACAGATCCGGCCGGCTCGAAATTGCCGCGTTTAATGATATTTACGAAAAATACCGCGATATTTTTGCGCGCGATACGCTGCTGGTTGCCGAAGGCCCGTTGGCGATTGATGATTATCTGGGAACATTGCGCCTGACAGTAGAAAAACTTTACAGCATGGATCAGGCCAGGGATGCCTTCGCCAGAGGGATTCAGCTAACATGGCAGGCAGAGGAAAATGATGGCGTCTTCATCCGAAGCTTAGGAGAGGTATTGACGCCTTTCAAGGGCGGCGCCTGTCCGGTGCTGATCAATTATAGATCACGTTATGCTCAGTCGACGTTGCGCCTCGGTGACGAATGGCGCGTGCAGGCAACGGATGAACTGCTTTTGCGCCTGAAGCGGTTGCAATGCGCTAGCGCGGTAGAGGTGAAATACAGATAGTATCTGCCGTGGAGCTTCAATGTTTAAGCTCCACGGCAGCGTAATATTGCTGGAATGAATTAAGAGTCGGTTCCGGACTCTTGCGTTACGGGTTTGGCCGGTTTTGCCGCCGGTTCAGCGGCCGGTTTCGGAGTCTCTGAAACCGGTTTAGCGGGATTTTCAGCATTATGCGTTTGAGATTCGGGACGCTCTGCTTTCTCGTTTCTCTCGGCAAAGTCATGATCATAAGGCCGCGACTCGCTTTTGGCTTCTTTAGGCATCTCGTCTGAAGAGGCACTGGCGTCGCCATTGCCATTGGATTCAGGTCGTTTGTAGTTAGGATTGCGCGGCCTTCTGCGATTAGGGCCTCTCCTGCTTCTGCCATTGGATGGCTTTTGCGGTTGCTGTTCCATAACCGGCGTAGTGGCCTCAACGGGCTGGTCTGCGATTTCCGGTTCGGCGACAGACTCACTGTTAACCGGTTCAATTTTTGTCTCAACCGAGGGCGGTGCGGTATCGGGACCGCGCTTGCCGTTTCTGCCTTGTCCAGCGCGCCCATTCCGGGTGGGACGGGGCGCGCGCCTGGCGTCACGGCTTCTACTTGGCTGGGCTTCGTCGGAACCTCTAGTTTTTTCAGGGGCTGCCGTTGAGGTTTCTTTTTTCTCGGGTTCTATGCCTGGACCAATCAGTTTATACCAGAAGCGCTTGATCAGGCTGGCGGACGAATTTTTGTTTTGCATCGGAGCGGGTGAGTCCGGCAGGAATTCTTTAATCGCCGCCCGCTCAACCTTTGGCTTCAATTGTTGGGCAAATTCCGGAATCGTGATTTCTTCTTCTTTTATTTGCTGATAGCTGGGTTTTTCTTCGGGGGCATCTTTTTCCTTGATCCGCTCGATGTCATAAGCCGGTGTTTCCAGGTGTTTGCTGGGCAGAATCACAATGCCGACTTTCAGTCTCGATTCAACTTGCTCAATGGCATGGCGTTTTTCGTTCAGCAGAAATGTGGCGCACTCGATCGGCAGGTGAGCGATGACTTTTTCCGTGCCTTTTTTCATGGCTTCTTCTTCAAGAATACGCAGCACGGACAGCGCTACCGATTCCACATTGCGGATAGTGCCTTGGCCTTTACAGCGGGGGCAGGGCAGTTGCGTGGAATCGCCCAGAGATGGGCGCATTCTCTGCCGGGACATTTCCAACAGGCCAAAGCGCGAGATACGGCTGGTCTGAATCCGCGCACGATCAATTTTCAGCGCATCGCGCAGACGGTTTTCTACTAATCTCTGATTTTTATTCGACATCATGTCGATGAAGTCGATGACGAACAGACCGCCCAGGTCGCGCAATCTGAGCTGGCGGGCAATTTCATCAGCCGCCTCGAGGTTGGTGTTGAGCGCGGTTTCTTCAATATCGCTGCCTTTGGTGGCGCGCGCCGAGTTGATATCGATAGAGGTCAGGGCTTCGGTATGGTCGATTACCAGCGAGCCCCCGGAAGGTAAAGGTACTTCGCGGCCGTAGGCCATTTCGATCTGCGATTCGATCTGATAGCGGCTGAATAAGGGGACAGAGTCCTGATACAGTTTCGCTTTCGGCAAAAAGTGCGGCATGACCTGTTTCAGGAACTTCTGCACCAGCTTGAACGAGGATTCGTTGTCTATCAGGATCTCGTCAATATTGCCGCGCAAATGATCACGCAATGCGCGAATGATGACATTGCTTTCCTGGAATACCAGAAACGGCGCCGTTTGTTCGCCGGAAGTACGTTCTATGGCCTCCCATAACTGCAACAGGTAATTTAGATCCCATTGCAGCTCTTCGGCATTTTTGCCGCACCCGGCCGTACGTACGATCAGGCCCATGCCGTCCGGAATGTCCAGCGCCGCCATGACTTCGCGCAGTTCGCTGCGGGTATCGCCTTCAATGCGGCGCGAAATGCCGCCGGCTTTCGGATTATTGGGCATCAGTACCAGATAGGTGCCGGCCAGACTGATATAGGTTGTCAGGGCGGCGCCTTTATTGCCGCGTTCTTCTTTTTCAATCTGAACCAGAATTTCCTGGCCTTCTTTAATCAAGTCTTTAATGGCTGGGCGGCGACCTTCGGTTTCCGCGCCGTCGCGGGGTTGGCGGTAGGCGGGAGAAATTTCCTTAAAGGGTAAAAAGCCGTGTTTTTCAGCGCCGTAATTAACAAATACTGCTTCGAGGCTGGGTTCTACTCGAGTAATGATACCTTTGTAAATATTGGACTTTTTTTGTTCTTTAGAAGGAACTTCTATGTCAAAATCATAGAGTTTTTGACCGTCTACCAAAGCAACTCGCAGTTCTTCTGCCTGCGTGGCATTGATAAGCATTCTTTTCATTCAATTATCCTTGTGGTTTCCTGCTCCATTATCAGATTTTACTGATCAGACTGGGTTCGGGTCATAGCGCTAAGTAGGTTTGTAAAGTCAAACTAGAGTGATCATTCTGCCAATAACGCGTCAAACTTGTTTTTTTACGGTTTTGTTTTCCGTTATCTGGGCGTTGCTACTGGTATCTTGACCTTCAAGATGTGAAGGCAACGATAATTGGCACGGACAACTACTAAGCAAACAAATATTCTTTTTTTCAGTCTTGCTGTAAATTCTGTCTTAAACAGGAGTTATAAATCGTTCGTCATGGGTCGAACGCTACCCGAAAATCTTATTCGAAGACTCAGCATTGTAAACGGCTGTTTAATCTTCAGTTTGGGTTGCCGGCTTAGTTGCATTTTGAAAAATACGCCTGGCAAAAGTATGTTTTTTATATTAAAACTTGCTTAATATAGCAACCTTATCGTTCTACATCAATTTAAAGAATCAATCATAACGAGATGCTGGTATCATCTATATCATGAATACTGAAGAACAAAGCGCGCCAAAAGTTCAATTTGTCGAAATTACAGAAGAAAATAGCGATCAACGATTGGATAATTTTTTAATTGCCCGCTTGAAAGGAGTGCCTAAAAGCCGCATTTATCGGATTGTTCGTAAAGGTGAAGTCAGGGTCAATAAAGGGCGCGTGGACGTTAAGTATCGCCTGGAAGCTGGCGATATCATCAGGATTCCGCCGGTTCGGGTCGCGGAAAAGGCCGAGGAAATGTTTGTCGGGCAGAATCTGAAGGATGCCTTGCAAAAAAATATCTTGTTTGAAGACGATGCCTTCCTAATCTTGAACAAGCCCTCGGGCTTTGCCGTTCATGGTGGCAGCGGCGTTAATTCGGGGATTATCGAAGGTCTCAGGCAGATCAGGCCGGAGGCTCATTTTCTGGAGTTGGTGCATCGACTGGACAGGGATACTTCCGGCTGCCTGTTGATAGCGAAAAAACGTAGTGCTTTGCGTAAGTTACATGAACTTTTTCGTGATGATAAGGTTCATAAAACCTATGTGGCGTTATTGGCTGGCCAATGGGCCAAAAAACAGGCCGTGGTTACGGCGCCTTTGCAAAAAAATGTCAACAAAGGCGGCGAACGCATGGTAGTCGTCAGTCAGTCCGGCAAGCAGGCCGAAACGGTTTTCAAACGTCTGAAATTATTCCGAAATGCGACATTGGTTGAGGCCTCGCCGAAAACGGGGCGTACTCATCAGATACGGGTTCATGCCGTCTGGTTGGGACATCCTATTGTCGGTGACGAGCGTTATGGCCTGGATGAGGTGAACAAGGCATTTAAAGGCAGGGGCTATAAGCGTCTGTTTCTTCATGCGCAAAAGTTGAAATTCCAGCATCCGGTCAGTGGTGAATTGCTCAAAATTTTTGCTCCTCTGCCGCAAAATCTGGAGGAATTGTTAAGCCATGAAGAACAGGTTTGATTTGATTATATTTGACTGGGATGGCACTTTGGTCGATTCCATTGATTGGATCGTCAATTGTCTGCAAAAGGCCGCGGAGCGTTGTAATTGCACTATTCCGGAACGGCAAGCGGCAAGGGATGTGATTGGCTTAAGCATTAAAAATGCAATACAGACCCTGTTTCCGGGAACCGATGAGCAAACCCGCAATCAATTAATGGCCTGCTACAGTCAGGCGTTTTTCACCAGACAGATCGGCCGCGATGATTTATTTGCAGGCGTTTACGAGATGCTGGTGCAGTTGAAACGGATGGGCTTTCAACTGGCCGTGGCCACCGGAAAAAGCCGCGCCGGGCTGGAGCGGGCTCTGCAGGCGACAGGAACCGAAGATTTGTTCCATATCACACGCTGTGCCGATGAAACGGCTTCAAAACCCGATCCTGCCATGGTGTTGGACATTATCCGGCACATGGAAGCGGCCAATGAACGGACGTTAATGGTGGGCGATTCAATTCACGATATGCAAATGGCGCTCAATGCGCGGATTTCTTCAATTGCCGTATCGTGCGGAGCGCATTCAAAAACCATATTGCAACAATATCAGCCGTTGACATGCTTACGACAGCCGGCGGAATTACTAGCTATTATTGGAGGTTAATAAAGTAATGGAAAATCAACAAGTCAATGAAATTGAAACGGGCGCTAAACAAGAGGCCGGCTGGGAGCGTGAAGTCCTTGAAAAAGTAGCTTTAGCTGCCGTAACGGAACAAACAAGAGCCAGACGCTGGAGTATTTTTTTCAAGTCACTGGTGTTTTTGTATCTGTGCGCCATATTAGTCATGTTCATGTATCCGAACCTCAAACAGGATATGGGCGGTGACGGCAAGGAGCATACGGCCGTGATTGATGTAGTCGGCATCATTGCGGAAGGTAAGGACGTCGATGCCGATAGCATTATCAAAAGTTTAAGAAATGCGGTAAAAGATAAAAATACCAAAGGCATTATTTTGCATGCCAATTCGCCTGGCGGCAGCCCGGTGCAATCATCTTATGTTTACGAAGAAATCAGAAAGATAAAGAAAGATCATCCCGACCTGCCGGTTTATACCGTTGTCAGTGATATTTGCGCCTCGGGTTGCTACTATATCGCCTCCGCAAGCGACAAGATTTTTGTCAATCAGGCCAGCCTGGTGGGTTCCATAGGTGTGCTCATGGATGGCTTCGGGTTTGTTAACGTTATGGAGAAACTGGGCGTCGAGCGCCGACTGTTGACGGCAGGCACGCATAAAGCCATGCTTGATCCGTTTTCGCCGCCCAAGGAAGACGAGACACGCTATATGCAGAGTTTGTTGGATCAGGTTCATCAGCAATTTATCAGCGCGGTTAAAGCCGGTCGCGGCGACCGGTTGAAAGATACGCCTGAACTTTTCTCTGGCCTGGTCTGGACTGGCGAGGAAGGCGTCAGACTGGGCGTCGTCGATGCATTTGGCAGTGATGATTATGTTGCCAAGGAAATTATCGGTGTCGAGCATAAGGTTGATTTTACGCAGCCGGATCGCTTGCTTGACAGGATTGCGGGTAAACTGGGGGCTTCTTTCGGGCAGGCTATTGGCAGTATGGTTCAAGGAATATCATTACAGTAACGGGTTCAGTTCGGATTCAGCATAGTCATTTAAACTTCATTTTCGTTCTATATATTTTCCCGATTGTAAAAGTCCGGGCACGGTTACTTTTAACAATGGTTTAAATAATAACTTAAGCTCTGGATCGCCCATGAGAAATTTGATTAAACTGCTTGTACTGGTCTTGTCGTTTTCCAATATCTGTTATGCGGAAAGCGCTGTCATGCTGGCGCGCGTCAGTCTGGACCAGGCTACCAAACAAATCATTAAAAAGGGCGATAAAAGAGTGCTTGGGGCTCAAACTGAAATAATCAACGGAAGGGAAGTGCATGTGATTAAAGTTTTAACGCCTGACGGACGTATTCAGCATTATCTGATCGACGCCGAAACCGGTCAATTGGTTGGTTGATTGCACGTTAAGTAAAAAGAAGAAAAATATGCGTATTCTTGTTGTCGAAGATGAAGTAACGCTTTGCAAGCAAATCCAAGCGTTCCTGGCGGATAAAGGTTTTGCCGTCGATATCGCCCATTCGGGTAGCGACGGCTTGTACATGGGCAAGGAATATCCGCTTGACGCGGCTGTGATTGATCTTGGGCTTCCCGATTTTTCCGGTATTGAGTTAATTAAGCGTTTGCGTAAAAACCATATCAAGGTCCCCATTCTGATCTTGACGGCCAGAAGCCGATGGCAGGAGAAGGTGGAAGGATTGGAGGCCGGCGCGGATGATTATCTGGTCAAGCCTTTTCATTATGAGGAGTTGCTTGCCAGGGTCAATGCCTTGATCAGACGTTCCGCCGGGCTGGCGCATCCAGTTTTAACCCATGGCAATATCGAGCTGGATACGGTGGCCCAGGAAGTCACCGTATCCGGGGTAAAACTGGAATTGACGGCTTATGAGTACAAGGTGCTGGAATACTTGATGTTCCGTAAAGGCGAAGTCGTCTCGAAATCCGTTCTGACGGCGCATATTTATGATGAAGACTTCGAACGCGACAGCAATGTTATTGAAGTCTTCATTGGCCGCTTGCGAAAAAAACTCGATCCCGACGGCACGTTAAAACCCATTGAGACCCTGCGTGGACGGGGTTATCGCGTGCCGGTTATTTCCTCTTAGATTTCATCTTGCAGCAAAGGCGCCTAATGCGCTGTCGCCTCTTATTTTTTGTTCAAAGGCATTGAGTGCAAACTAGATCTTTAAGCTTTCGATTGCTGGTTTCCGCCGGATTGGTGCTGGCCGCCTTCTTTGCACTGGTGGCTATCGTCCTTGAACAGAGCTTTCGCGAAAGCGCCGAACAGGTATTAAAAGAAAGGTTACAGGTTCAGGTTTATTCACTTTTATCCGCTGCCGATCTTAAAAATTCCGGAGCACTGGTGATGCCGCCGGATTTGCCCGAACCGCGCTTTACCAATCCGGGTTCGGGTCTTTATGGATTTATTCATCAAATAAAAAAGAAAAAGCCCGCGCCGGTTTGGCATTCGGCATCGGCAATCGGCCTGGATCCCGTTGTGCCGCCAGCTGAGTTAAGCGCGGGTGAGTCGGCTTTTTTATTGGATGAACAGGGGCGTTACTACGCGCTTCATTATGATGTGATTTGGGAAAGTCGGGCTCATGTCGAGCGCGAATTTACCTTCACGGTCGCTGAGGATGCCGAGTTTGTCAGCGGCCAGGTGGACCGTTTTAAAGCGGCTTTGAGATTCTGGCTGCTGGCGATAGGATTGGTCCTGATTTTTATCCAGTTTGCCGTATTGCGCTGGAGTTTGAAACCGCTGCGCGTTATCGTCAGGGATCTTGAGGCGATAGAAAAAGGCAAAAAAAACCGCCTGGATGGCCGTTATGCGACTGAATTGCAGGGGCTGGCCGGTAATCTGAATGCTCTGATCAGCAGTGAGCGGGCGCATTTGGAGCGTTATCGCAATACCTTGGCCGATTTGGCGCATAGCTTGAAAACGCCGTTGGCTATACTACGGGGCTGCACTGAATCTTTCAATGATAATAAGGAGACCGTGCAAGAGCAGATTTTCCGCATGAACGAGATTGTCGAATATCAGTTGCAACGGGCTGCCGCGAAAGGCGAGCGTAAAATCACGCGTACAGTGGATGTCGGGGTCATTATTAAAAAAATCATCGCTTCACTAGGCAAGGTTTATATCGATAAAGGCATAACTTTCGATGTTGACGTGCCTGAGCCTTGCCGGATTTATTGCGAAGAGGGCGATCTTTACGAGATAGCGGGCAACCTGATGGATAACGCCTGTAAATGGTGCCGCCAGAAGGTCAGTATCCATGTTTCCCTCAATAATCCGAAAGTCAGTGCCGACTTTTCGGTGCTGCTGCGGGTTGAGGATGACGGCCCCGGCATTCCGCCCGATAAGCTTAAGGACATCCTGAAAAGAGGAGTCCGGGCCGATGAGAACATTCATGGTCACGGCATCGGCATGGCGGTCGTCTATGAATTAACAGGATTGCTGGGCGGCAAGCTGGAAGGAGGTCGGAGCGAAACCTTGGATGGTATGAGTTGGCGGGTTTATTTGCCGTAAGGTTTTAATTCTGAGCTATATGCCTTTGCTCCGGTTCTCCATGCGCCTTAGGAATTCGCTCAGAATCAACACATAGAGTTCGTCCCCGAGGTATTTGTCTTCAATGCCGCTGTCGATATTCGGATTGTCATTAACTTCGATTACGTAGCCCTTGCCGTCTTTTTCCTTGACATCCACGCCATACAAACCGTTGCCTATCGGCTGCGTGGCTTTCAACGCCGCGTCCAATACGGCTTTGGGTACTTCAAAAGTCGGCAAGGTATCAAAATTTCCACTATCGGTCCGACTGCTGCCATGGCGGTAAATCTGCCAGTGGTTTTTGACCATATAGTAACGGCAGGCGTATAAGGCCTTGTTGTTGAATATGCCGATGCGCCAGTCAAAATCCGTATATAAAAACTCCTGGGCCAAAAGCAGCGCCGATTTTTGGAATAATTCATCGACTTTAAGCTCCAGTTCCGGGCGACTATGAACTTTAACAATGCCGCGGGAAAAAGAGCCGTCCGGTATCTTGATGACAACCGGAAAGCCGGCTTCGACTTCCAGTTTATCCAGGTGTCCGGTATTGCCTTTATGCAACAGCCAGGTTCTGGGTGATGGCACGCGATGCGTGCGAAATAAATCGGCAAGATATACTTTGTTTGTACAGCGCAGTATGGAGGTCGGATCATCGATCACCACCAGGCCTTCGGCCTCGGCTTTCTTGGCGAAACGGTAGGTATGGTGATCTATGGCGGTGGTTTCGCGAATAAACAGGCCGTCAAACTCTGACAGACGGATATAATGCTGCTGCGATATCAGTTCCACGTCAATGCCCAGTTGTCTGCCGATTTTGATGAATTTTTTGAGGGCGGCGCGGTTGCTGGGGGGTAATTTTTCCTCCGGGTTGATCAGGATGGCGAGGTCGTAGCGCGCGGCTTTGCGGGCACGTCCTTTGCGCCAGACTTTTTTGCTGAATTGGTCCAGCGCTTCGGCAAAAAACGTTTCCAACTCGTCATTCAGGCCACGGTGCGAGATGGCTTTTAAAGCAGTGATTTCCCATTGCTGTCGAAAGCGCAGCGTGACTTCCAGAATCGGGCAGGGAAAACGTTCAAACAAGAGTCTGGCCAATTCTTGAAAAGCCGGGTCGCGGGTTGTGCCAAAATAACTCAACAAGGTTATTTCGTTCTCTTTGCTGTAGCTTTTAAAAGCACGGGTCAATGTCGGAGACAGGTCTTCAAGCTGTAGCCGGTATAAGGACTTCTTGCCCAGATCGTTCAGGACTTTGACGGAAGGGATTACGTGATGCCCCCTGGCTTCGGCCAGCAGGGAACAGTAATAGCCGTCCGAAAGATAGCGATAGCTGCTGCAGAGGTTGATGACGCGGGTGCGTTGCTGCGTGTCGCTTTGTTCGGTCGCCAGATAGCTTTCAAAGGCCATCACTTGATCACTGGGATAATAAGGTCCCCAGTCGGAAAGATGATCGACAACCAGAATGGTACGCGCCATAGCGAATAAAAGCCTCAAGCAAAATAAATGATAATTTTGGAACCAGACCTATTTTTCTACAAGGTGTTTTTTTGAGCCTGGAAAAATATTTCATATTGGTCTGACTGGCGCTATGCTAGAGAAAAATTATTAGGAAATTATTATGTCTTCTTATCTTCCTGTCGCCGCTCTTGATACAGACGTTTTTCCTGTCAGCTATGCGATTGCCAGGCAACGCTGGCGGATTGAACTGGCTGCATTATCGTGTTCTAAAAAACATACGGCTTATCCCTGTGCCGGGGCCGGACCTGAAGGTGAGGCGTTGTTTACCGATGCGGTCTGGCTTGGTCCGGAAGATGCTTGCAGGGTGCTGGTGCTGATTAGTGGTACACATGGCATTGAAGGCTTTGCCGGGACGGCGGTGGAGATCGATTATTTGCGCTTGCTCGCTGCCGGACATGTTACGCTGCCAGCCAATACTGCCGTGTTAATGATTCATGCCCTGACGCCATGGGGCTATGCCTGGCAGCGCCGCTGTGATGCCGATGGCGTTGATCTTAATCGGAATATGGTCGATTTTTCCAAGCCATTGCCTGAAAATCCCGGCTATGAATCGCTACGTTACGCCTTGTTTTTATCCGATGCCGGAGAAAGACGAGCGGCTTTTGCCGACTGGGAGCATAAGCATGGGCGCGAATCGCTTGAAAGCGCCATCAGTGCCGGACAGTATGTCGATGCGGACGGCCCTTTCTATGGCGGGCGGGCGCCTGCGCATGGCAGGCGGGTCGTTGAGGATCTTATCGATAAATATGGCCTGCGACAGCGCGATCTGGCCGTTATCGACTTGCATACCGGTCTTGGGCCTTATGGCTACGGTGAAATTATTTGCGACCATGAGCCGGATAGTCCCGGAACAAGCGTGGCTTGCCGTTGGTACGGCGATTCCGTGACCTTGCCTGCCTTGGGTACATCCAGTTCCGTGCCCAAACTAGGTTTGCTCGATTATGCCTGGCATGCCGTTATGAACGAAAGAAGTTGTTATATCACCCTGGAATTCGGTACGTTCAAAACCGATCAGCTATTTGAAGTCCTGCTGCTCGATCATCAGCTGTGGGCGCAGTCGGATAACCGGCAGGCCCGGTTAGGGCACGGCAAGCTTATGCGTCATCATTTCTGTCCCAATGATCAGGCCTGGAAAGAAATGGTGCTGTTCCGGGCCAGGCAGGTCATTGCGCAGGCATTGCAGGGTGTATCAGCCTGATGACTATCGATAATATTGTAATCCGTCATGCCGGATTGGATGATCTGGATCAATTGGTAACGCTTGAAAATGCCAGCTTTGAGACCGACAGACTGAGCCGACGCAGTTTCCGGCACTGGATAACCACGGAGCATCGCGCTTTGCTGGTTGCGGAAGTGGCCGGCAAGATCGTGGGTTATATTCTCATTATTTATCATCCCGGTACCCGCCTGGCCCGCATTTATTCGCTTGCCGTGGCGCACCAGCAACGAGGCTCCGGCATTGCCAAGTTGCTCATGGCGGCGGGCGAACAGGAGGCCATCGAGGATGGACGGTTGTACCTGCGTCTCGAGGTCGGCACCGACAATATAGCGGCGATTAATTTATATGAATCGTTGGGCTTCCAGAAATTCGGTGTTTACCATGATTACTATGAAGACCACAAGGATGCTTTGCGTTACCAGAAGCGCATCCGCCGTTATCGGGAAATACTGGAGCATAGGCCTGTGCACTGGATGAGGCAAACAACGCCGTTTACCTGTGGACCGGCCTCGCTGATGATGGCCATGCATGGACTTAACAAATCCTATGCGCCGTCTCAGGAGGAGGAGCTGAATTTATGGCGCGAAGCGACGACTATTTTCATGACTTCCGGTCACGGCGGATGCCATCCGGTTGGCTTGGCGCTGGCGGCGAAGCGCCGGCATTTTGCCGTTGAGGTCTGGATTAATCAGGCAGGGACGTTGTTTATTGACGGTGTGCGCAGTGAGGAAAAAAAACGGGTCGTCGAATTGGTGGATCATTGTTTTAAGCGCGAAGCCGAAGAGCAGGGCGTGAAAATACATTACGCCAATATCACCCAGACCGACCTGATCGATGCCTTTAATGCCGGAGCCATACCGTTGGTACTGATCAGTACCTTCCGCATGGACCGCAAGAAAGCACCGCACTGGGTGGTCATGAGCGGTTTCGATGAAGATTGCCTGTATATGCATGATCCAGACCCGGAAGAAGGGCGCCAAAATGAGCTCGACTGCCAATATATTCCAGTGGCTCGAGAAGATTTTGACCGCATGTCCTGCTTCGGTAAAAACCGTTTGCGTGCAGCCGTCATACTCTGGTCGGCCTAGTTTATTAAAAAAATATTGTCCAGGGCTTGTATTATTGGATGAATTCAAACATAATGTCACCTCTTTAGCCGCTACGGCTGATTGTTTCATGGTAACCGTGTCGGTCCTCTCGCAACGATACGCTGTAAACCCCGCCAGGCCCGGAAGGGAGCAACGGTAGCAGCAGATTCGTGTGCCGGGATGTGGCTGGCATGGTTGCCGCCCAACTCTATAATCATCTTTCGAGCCTGCAATGAATTACCAGGTTCTCGCCAGAAAATGGCGTCCTCATAATTTCACAGAAGTTGTCGGACAAGAACATGTTGTCAAATCGTTGATGAACGCTTTGCAGCATGACAGACTTCATCATGCCTATTTGTTTACCGGAACCCGGGGCGTCGGCAAGACCACAATCGCCAGAATCCTGGCCAAAGCCATCAATTGCCTGAATCTGCAGGGGTTTAATCCTTGCGGAGAATGTAGTGTCTGTCGCGATCTTGATGAAGGCCGGTTTCTGGATTTAATCGAGGTGGATGCGGCATCCCGTACCAAAGTCGAAGATACGCGGGATTTACTGGATAACGTCCAGTATGCACCCAATCAAGGCCGCTATAAGGTCTATCTGATCGACGAGGTGCATATGTTGTCGGGGCATAGCTTTAATGCCTTGCTCAAAACCCTGGAAGAACCGCCTCCGCATGTCAAATTCCTGTTGGCGACCACGGACCCGCATAAAATTCCCGTCACCGTACTGTCGCGCTGTCTGCAGTTTAATCTGAAGCGCTTGCTCCCGACCCAGATCTTGCAACAGATGGAGTTTATACTCCAGCAAGAGAAAATCGAATCTGAAGACGCGGCTCTGAAATTACTGGCACGCGCCGCCGATGGCAGTATGCGTGACGGATTGAGCCTGCTGGATCAGGCCATCGTCTTCGGTAACGGTAGAGTGAGTGCGGAACAAGTTAGCGCCATGCTGGGCACCGTTGCCCAGCAGCCCGTGGACGATCTGTTAACAGCCCTGGCCGACGATGACGCTGCGGCTATTCTTGATAAAATCGATGAAATCGCCAATTTAACCCCTGATTTCAGTGATGTTTTGCAACAAATCCTGCAGTTTCTGCACCGCATAGCCATGGTTCAGCAAGTGCCTGGAGTCATCAATCATGAATTTGATGCCGACATGATTGCGGCGCTGGCCTCACGGTTCACGCCTGAAGATGTTCAGCTTTATTACCAGATTGGCTTGATAGGACAAAGAGATCTGGATTTGGCGCCCGATCCGCGCAGTGGCTTCGAAATGGTTATGTTGCGCATGCTGACGTTCAGGCCGGCAGCGCAGGAGCCGAATCCCGTCAAGCCGACCCAGTCTCCCCGAACTGTCCTCAAGCAGGAGACCAAGCCGCAGCAACCGCCTGTCACAGCAGTTAATCAGACTGAGCCAGTGCAAGCGTCAGTGAATGGCAAAGGCGACAATGACTGGGCTGAAATGATTGTTGCCATGAGGATTGGCGGCATGACCCGGGAGCTGGCCAATAACTGTATTCTGGAAAATATAGATGATAAAGTGTGCACATTAATATTGGATCCAGGGCACAAACAACTGCGTAGTGCGGTCACAGAAGAAAAATTGCAAAACGCCCTGCGGCGTTACCGCGGCACATCACTGAAACTGGTGATTAATACCGAAAAAACCGTAATCGATACACCGGCGGTACAATTGATTAAGGCGCGGGAAGACAGGCAGCAGGCGGCTGTTGATGCTATTAATTCAGACGAGAATATTCAGGCTTTGAAAGAACATTTTGATGCCAGGGTGCTGCCCGGTACGATAGAGCCTGTTTAACAATATATTAGGAGTGAAACAATGAAGAATGCGCTGGGTAATCTCATGCAGCAAGCCCAAAAAATGCAGGAAGATATCAAGAAAGCTCAAGAAGAACTTGCATCCATGCAGGTGATGGGTGAAGCCGGTGGCGGCCTGGTGACTATCTTGATGACCGGCAAGCGGGAAGCCAGAAAGGTTACGATCGATGATTCTTTGCTGGCTGAAGACAAGGATATGCTGGAAGATATGGTTGCGGCCGCTATTAATGATGCCGTCAATAAAGTGTCAAAAATGAAAAAAGAAAAAATGGCTGATATAACAGCCGGCATTCCGTTGCCGCCCGGGTTCCAGATGCCTTTCTAGACATGCAGAAAAATGGCTTATTGGGCCAGTTGATACAGAGCTTGTGCTGTCTGCCCGGCGTAGGTCCCAAAACCGCTCAACGCATGGCTTTTCAATTACTCCAGCATAACCGCAACGGCGCCAGATTGCTGGCTGAAACACTGTTGCGGGCTATTGATGAAATCGGCTACTGCCGTGAGTGCCGCACGTTGACCGAAGATAGCCTATGCGGAATCTGCGCTGACAATTCACGCGACAGTTCCCTGATTTGTATCGTTGAGAATCCGGCTGATGTCTGGATTATTGATCAGGCCGCTGTGTTTAAAGGGCGTTACTTTGTCTTGCACGGACGACTGTCGCCGTTAGACGGCATCGGGCCGGATGAACTCGGCCTGGATATACTGGAACAGCGCCTGGCGACAGGCAGCGTAAATGAATTGATATTGGCCACGAGTTCAACGGTAGAGGGTGAGGCAACCGCATACTTCATTGGAGAACTGGCCGGAAAATATCATGTGCAAGCCAGCAGAATCGCCCACGGCGTACCGATGGGCGGCGAATTGGAGTTTATCGACAGCGGCACGTTATCTCATGCATTTAACGGAAGAAAACAAATTTAGATCCAAAACTCAAGGTGAAAACTATGGCTGATTGTTTGTTTTGCAAAATGGTTGCCGGCGAAATTAAACCGGATGTGGTTTTTGAAGATGATCGTATATTGGCATTCAGGGATATTAATCCGCAGGCTCCTGTGCATATTCTGGTTATCCCTAAAGTCCATGTCCCGACATTGAATGACTTGGATGATACCGAATTGGCCGGCCGACTGTTACAGACCGTCGTGAAACTGGCAAAGCAGGAAGGGTTGGCTGAAGACGGCTATAGAACGGCAATCAGTTGCAACAAGCGAGGCGGGCAGGAAGTCTATCACTTGCATCTGCATCTGCTGGGCGGCCGCCAAATGAAATGGCCGCCGGGCTGATCCTGGTTGCAACTATTAACGACAGGCCGTAATCCGGCAATTCCCCCGCTTTTATTACAGCACAGTTTATTATGAAACAAGGCGGCTCACTCATTGATGCGTGCCTGATTTTCCAGATACCTGACTTCTACCTCGGCCTGGCCTCGCAAGCCGATTTTTTTGGCGGCTCCTTCAGATAAATCAATCAATCTGCCCTTTTTAAACGGACCGCGATCATTTACCAGGACATCAACGTAAAGGCCATTACGCAAATTAGTGACGCGTACTCGGCTTGGTAGTGGCAGCGTTTTATGTGCGGCTGACAGGCCGCCTGGTTTGAAACGGGTTCCCATGGCGGTACGGTTGCCGGATTCCGATCCATACCAGCTGGCGATGCCCCGTTCTCTGTAACCTTCCGCGGAATGCAATGGATAGTAGGTCTTGCCTCTTACTTTATAAGGACGGTTATAAGGCGCCTTGTGAGAATTAAGGGCGCCTTTATAAGCGGGAGGCGGTTGGTGGAATGGCTGAAATGGTGGTTCCGATGCGCAGCCATTGATTAAGCCGGCAAGCAGCAACGTCAGCCCGATATATCCATGTTGTAAATATGTTCTGCTAAAGCTGAAAACGGTTACTTGCCTATGCATAAATCTTCCTGTCAATCATAGTAATCTGTTGGGCTTTTATCTTTTTTCTTAGTGCTCAGACGGGAATGATTGTAACGGCCATTCTGATCTTTCCGGTGTTCGGCTAAAGCTATAGTTTAAGCTTTGATTTTTAAACAGCCCTTAAGAAATTCCGCCGACCCTTGATAAGAATCAGTTATTTCTAATGCTTGCCTGCATGTTTCATGACAAAATATGATTTAACTTATATGTGAGGAATTACTCTTTTATGAAAATTGCTATTTTGTCTCGTAACTCTAAATTATATTCAACCGCTCGATTGGTTGAAGCCGCCGAAGCACGCGGACATGAGGTACGGGTTTTGGATGTTTTGCGCTGTTATATGAATATCACGTCGCATAATCCGTCCATCCATTATCGGGGCGAGGATCTGACAGGATTTGATGCCGTGATTCCCCGTATTGGCGCTTCGGTCACTTTTTACGGTACTGCGGTGTTAAGGCAATTTGAAATGATGAATGTATTTCCATTGAATGAGTCTGTGGCTATCTCACGTTCGCGCGATAAATTACGCTCAATACAATTGTTGGCGCGTAAAGGTATCGGCCTGCCGGTAACCGGTTTTGCCAATAATCCGGATGACATTGAAGATCTGATCTCTCAAGTAGGCGGTGCGCCGTTAGTCATTAAATTATTGGAAGGCACGCAAGGGATAGGCGTAGTGTTGGCGGAAACGCATAACGCGGCCGAAAGTGTTATTCAGGCTTTTATGGGGCTTAAAGCCAATATTATGGTGCAGGAGTTTATCAAGGAAGCCGAAGGCAGCGATATTCGCTGTTTTGTCGTTGGCGATAAAGTAGTGGCTGCCATGAGGCGCCAGAGTGCGGCGGGCGAGTTTCGCTCTAATTTACATCGCGGCGGAACAGCTACGCTGGTCAGATTGACTCCGGAAGAGCGCTCTACTGCTGTAAGGGCCGCAAAAATCATGGGGCTCAATGTTTGTGGCGTGGATATGCTGCGCTCCAATCATGGCTCCGTCATTATGGAAGTCAATTCATCACCAGGGCTGCGGGGTATCGAACAAACCAGCGGCAAGGATATTGCCGATCTGATTATTCAATTTATTGAAAAACGTTTTGAAGCGCTGGGGGCGGCCAAGGATAAATCACTAGGCAGTAACCACCGTACACGTACACGGGGCAAAGGTTAGTTTTATTAGGTCGCTGAAGGTCGGTCCAACCGCCGGCCATGGGTATTTGCCCTTTAGGCGCGGGCAAAAAATCAAGTTGAGGTAATGCTAAACTTATTCTTAACTACGATGTCTTTGTAGCGATAATTAAAAAAATCTTAACGGAGATTGATAAAAATATAAGCGGGTTCTTTATTGAGTTAAAGTTAAAATTTTAATGGTAATGTTTTTATTCTTTGCATGTTTTCATGGCAAGAATTAATAAGAAAAATTCTTTAATGTGAGTTTAAAAAATGTCTAAAACATCTTCTAAATCAGTTATCAAAACCAGTTCAAGAAGAAATGGCGCAGAAATTGAGCATGATGACAACGATCTGTTTGAAGATAACGAATATGCTTCATTTTCTGATGGTATTAAAAATGAGACTATAAAAAGGGATGCCCGAAGGAAGATTGAAATCTATTGGGAAAAGAAGCGGTTGAAGGAACAGTTGGATGATTTCGATGAGTCTGAATTCGATTTCTAATGATTTCGCTGATGCTGGATTGAAATTAAAAAAATATTAGAAACATTTAATTTTCAGAAGGGCGACCGGTTGGGTTGGTCGCCCAGTATTGGCTGTTATCAAGCGCAATAAGGTTTCGCGTAACCGTCTGTGTGCTTGATAGCCAGACATGGAAGCGCAAGGAGAAAATCAAGTATCAGCATCTTGCAGGCATAGGCGTGCCTGATCCTCTATCCATAAATCCGGCAGACCGTGTGTATCGATCGCTGGCGTTCTGTCGCTAAATCCGTTTTTGCATTGCGCTTCGGCAGATAATCGAATTCTTGCGCTATTAAACGCATTATTTATTAGAAGATCGCTCGCTTATATTGCAGTAATGCCGTATGGGTTCGCCGACATAGATCTGACGGGGGCGATAAATAGCAACGCGCTCACCATGGATCATTTCTCGCCAATGAGCTAGCCACCCTGGCATGCGGCCAATAGCAAACAGGACGGTAAACATATTGGTAGGAATGCCGGCTGCGCGCAATATCAGGCCGGAATAGAAATCCACATTCGGATACAGCTTGCGTGAAATGAAATAGTCGTCTTTCAGCGCGACTTCTTCAATTCGTCTGGCAATATCAAGCAGAGGGTCTTTGATGCCTGGCTTGTTGAGTAATATGTCGCAATGTTTTTTCAATACAATGGCCCGAGGATCATAATTCTTATAAACCCTGTGACCGAAGCCCATCAGGCGCTTGGCCGAGTTCTTGTTTTTGGCCTCGTTGATGAATTCAGTGCCATCGCCACCCTCCGCATGTATTTGTTCCAGCATCTTAATCACTTCCTGGTTGGCACCGCCATGACGAGGCCCCCAGAGTGCGGAAATACCGGCGGAAATAACGGCATAGACATTGGCCATGCTGGAGCCTGCGGTGCGGACAGAAGAGGTGCTGCAGTTTTGTTCGTGGTCGGCATGTAATATCAGCAGCATATCTATCGCGCGCACGATATCATCGTCCAGTTGATAATCGCGTACCGGTGACGAGAACATCATGTTCAGAAAGTTGCGCACATAGGTGAACTTGATGGAGGGATAAACCAGCGGTTCGCCTATCGATTTTTTATAGGAAAACGCCGCAATGGTGCGTACCTGCGAAACCAGGTTCGCTACAATTTGTATTTCAGATGCTTCATCGAGGCGATCAAACACCGGATAAAAAGTCGATAACGACGCGACCATCGTTGCCAGAATCCCCATGGGATGCGAGCCGCGCGGAAAACCGTTGAAAAAATGGTGCATGTCTTCATGAATGATCGAAGAATCATTCAATGCAGTCGAGAAGTGCCGCAGCTGATCCACGGTCGGCAATTCGCCATACAGCAATAGGTAGGCGACTTCGACAAAACCTGAATGCTCGGCCAATTCTTCGATAGGATAGCCCCGGTAACGCAGAATACCTTTTTCGCCGTCAATAAAAGTGATGGCGCTTTCGCAAGCGCCTGTATTTCCATAACCGTCATCAAGTGTCACATAACCGGTCTGGCTGCGAAGTTTGGAAATATCAATCGCTTTCTCACCTTCAACCCCTATATAAGTGGGCAATGTGTAGGTCTTGTCGTCCAGGGTCAATATAGCCGGGGTTAGCGGCCTTAATCTATCGGTCATATATACTAAATCTCCAAAAACTAATGGGTAACCTGGTAATTGAAAATTATCTTGGTTACTGCAAGCTACTCACTTACTAATTGTCCATTATATCCGGTTCTTTCTTTCAACTTTCAGTTTTCGTTAGCCCTTTGCCGAGAAAATAGGCCTTTCGCATGAAAGTAAGGTAATCTATTTTTCATGATCGTTGTGCTAAAGGAACCCAGCGCTTAAGCGTTACAAGTCATGTCAGTCATATGACAGGGAAATAAAGGTTTTCAACAATTCGGCGGCATCAGCCATGCCTTTATGCAGATGTTGCTCAATTTCCGCCATGGTAATTTCGCCGTCGGTTTTGCCGGCAGCCCAGTTCGCCACAACGGCAATCGTGGCATAATCCATATTCAGTTCTTTGGCCAAAGCCGCTTCCGGCATGCCGGTCATGCCCACCAGGTCGCAGCCGTCACGCTCCATGCGCCGTATTTCCGCGGCTGATTCCAGTCGCGGGCCCTGTTTGCAGCCATAGGTGCCCAATGGGGTTATTTTGAGGTGGGCTTGGGCCGCGGCGGTGATTAAACGGGAGCGCAGCTTTTGACTGTAGGGATAAGTAAAGTCTATATGAGTCACCTCATTGTCGTCTTCGAAAAAAGTATGCTTGCGGTCATAAGTGTAATCGATAATCTGATCCGGAATGGCGATATGCGCGGGCTCCATTTCAGAAGTAATGCCGCCGACCGCGGCCACGGCAATGATTTGTTCGACGCCCAGTTCCTTAAGTCCCCAGATATTGGCGCGATAATTGATTTTATGAGGCGGTATGCGGTGGGGATTGCCATGTCTGGCCAGAAATATCACTTCAGTATGGCTCAGCTCGCCGGTAATGTATTCGGCCGAAGGCAAGCCGTAAGGCGTGGTGACGCGATCCCGCCTGATGATTTTCAGGTCATGCATTTGGGTGAGCCCCGTGCCGCCGATGATGGCCAGTTTGGTCATGATGTCATTTCCTCATTTTGTTCTTTGCAGGCATAAATGCCGGCTGCATTGCGTAAGTAGCCCTTGTAGTCCATGCCGTAGCCGAACAGGTAACGGTTCTCAACTTTCAGGCCGACAAAGTCTGCCGTTATCGGTTTTTCATGGTCGAGAATTTTATCAACCAGCACGGCGGTGAAGACCTCCGTAGCGCCCTGTTCCAGGCAATATTGGTAGACTGCCTGCAACGTGATGCCTTCGTCGAGGATATCATCGACCAACAGTACCGTTCTGCCTTTAAGCGGTGTGTCCGGTTTAAGAACCCATTTAATGTGGCCGCCCGAAGTCTGGTTTTGATAGCGGCTGGCATTGATGGCGTCCAGGGTAAGCGATATCTGCAAGCGGGTCATCAATTTGCCCGCCGTGACCAGGCCGCCGTTCATGACACAGAGGAATAACGGATTGCGCTCGGCCAGCCGGGCATTGATTTCTTGAGCCATTCTGTCCAGGGCGGCCTCAACTTCCTGTTCGCTATACAGTAAATCAGCGGTGGCTTGTACGTGTTTGATTTCTTCAAGCATGATTATAAATTTGATTGATTTGAGCTGAAATTTTTTGCCATTTCTCACAGTTGATTAACTGCTCGCGGTTCATTTGCGGTTTACCACGCATGTTGTTGAGCCGTTGCTCCCTGAGCGGGTCCTGGGTGATGGGCAGCGTATCGAGCACTTGTTCCGCGGCGTGCGGATTATTACAGATCAGTATCATATCGCAACCGGCTTGCTGTGCCAGCCTTGCGCGTTCAGGGAAATCGCCGACTGATGCGGCCCCTTCCATGCTTAAGTCATCACTGAAAACCGTGCCGTTAAAGTTAAGTTCCCTGCGCAAAATCTGCCGTATCCAAAACGGCGAAAAACCGGCCGGGCTGGCATCAATGTTCGGATAAAGCACATGTGCGGGCATAATGCCTTCCAGTCCTTCGGCGATGAGCTGCTTGAACGGCATTAGGTCTTTGTTCCGGATACTGTCCAGGTCTCTTTCATCGACAGGAAGGGTAAGATGAGAATCCAGCGCTACGGCACCGTGGCCCGGAAAATGCTTTCCCGTGGCTGCCATGCCGGCGGCATTCATGCCTTTTCTAAAGGCGCTTGACAGCCGCGTCGCCAGTTCATGGTCTGTGGAAAACGAGCGGTTACCGATAATTTCGCTGATGCGGCAATCGATATCAAGCACCGGCGCAAAGCTGAAATCGACGCCGACGGCCAATAATTCGGCGGCCATGAGCCAGCCGGCCGGCTCGGCCAGTTCAGGCGCCTGTGCATAACAGGCTGCTGGCGGCAGGCGGGTGAAGCCGTTTTGGAAACGCTGCACTCTGCCGCCCTCCTGGTCAACGGCAATCAGTATATTACCCTGACGCGCCGCGCGAATGCTCGCGATCAGTTCAGTGACTTGCTCGGGGCTTTCATAATTGCGTGAAAAAAGTATAACCGCTCCGGTATTCGGATGGTTTATTATTTCTGTTTCATGCGGAGCGAGAGTCAAACCCTCAACATCCAGCATGATGGGGCCGATAGGATAGTTACGTGTCATTGCCTGGTATTATTTTGAAAAGGTCTATAAGGCCTGATATTTAAGTTAAACGGAGTTGGATGTGCGTTTGTTTGTTTTATTATTAAGCCTTTTATTCATCCCTGCTTATACCGCTGCCGGAGATGAAGAAAAAATAGGGGCAATTATAGAATATTTGGAGATGAATCCTAAATTTACTGTTAATTTGGCCGAGCCGAGAAAATATCTTCAGGTAAACATCCAGTTAATGGTCGAGGGTGAAAAAGCGCTGGCAAGCATAAAAAAACATCTGCCGGCATTAAGACATGAGTTGATCATGCTCTACAGCGGCCGGTCTTTTGATACCTTGCAAACGATGGAGCAGCGTGAAGGGTTGCGGCAGGAAAGTATTGTCGCGATACGCGAGACATTGGAAAGACATGGAAGCAGCGAAGGGTTTAAGGACGTGTTTTTTACCGAATTTTTGGTTAATTAAGCCAGTCTAACCGGTCCCTAAGGCGCATGAGATTTTCCGTGATCTGCTGTTGCGTATAGGGAACGGCATCAAATTTTCCCCAGACCGGTGCCGGCCAGGCTTTATCGGTCTGGTAGCGGACGATGTGATGAATGTGCAGTTGCGGCACCTGATTGCCGATAGAGGCGATATTCATCTTGTCGGCTTTGTAAAGCGCGGCCAGGTTTTCCGCCAGATAACTGGATTCGTCAAGCAACAGTCCCCGCTCGGGTTTTGTCAGTTGATAAATCTCGCGCAGCCCCGCTTTTTCGGGCACCAGGATAAACCAGGGATACTGGCTGTCGTTCATCATCAGCAAGCGACTCAGTTGAAATCGGCCGACTTCGACGCAGTCTTGCTGGAGGCGAGGGTGCAGCTCAAATGCCATGGTTTTTATAACGATGCTTGAATTAATCGGAAAATTGGGGTTAATTTACTATTTTTAAAAAATTATAACAAACAGTAAAAAGGTCGTTCCATGTCCGCGCCAACCATTCCAATTCAAGACCTGCCTTCTGAGAATAAGCTGGCCGTATCGTTCCGGCTGCTATTGGGATTGTATGCCATTATTCCCGCTTGTTTACTGCTTCAGTTGCTTGATGTCGGATTTTGGCAAGGTTTTCTGCAGCGCTATTTGCCAAGCAGTCCCCACCATTTCATATTGTTTCAAATCGTTTTTGGCACGCCTCACATTATCGCCAGCGCCATTGTCATGGCAAGCAATAAGGAGTATCTGAAGTTTTATAAGCTGAAAATCATTTTAATGACTGTCGCGATAGCGGCTTTCTTCGGCATCGGTAGCCTGTTTATTCCCTATCTGGTTTTTTATGTGCTTGTGGCCTGCTGGACCGTTTACCATGTGCTTAAGCAGCAGCACGGCGTGGCCCGAGGCGTTTGTCATCTGCCGTCATGGGCGTTTTACCTGTTGTTGTGGCTGAGTGTGGCGGCCGGTATATTTGTTTATGTCGGCATATTCCTGAAAAACACCCTGGATGCACAGCAAACCGAATGGGTCAAGCATGCGGCGGCCGGCTTGTGCATCGGCCTGGCGCTAAGTACGGTGTTGTGTCAGCGCTATGCCACCACTCTATTTGGCAAGCTGTTTCTATGGGCCAATACCTTGCTTGTACTGAGCAGTTTTTATTTTTACAGCCAGCAGTATTATTTTCTCGCTATTCTGGTGCCAAGACTGGTTCACGATGCGACGGCTTATGTCTTCTATGTGACGCATGACTACAACAAGCATCATTCGCATCCCGGGAATTTTATCTACCGTTATGCCGCGCGCTGCAACGTACATGTTTTTGTCGTGCTGCCGGTGCTCTCCTTTGCGCTGGCGTTTACCTTGCAGAACTACGGAGATGATGCGGTGAATTTAATAACCATCTACCTTTTTGATGTGGAATTTCGTAAGGTCATTACCGTGGGTTTATTGGGCTACCTGGCGTTAATGCATTATTACACGGAGGCTTTTACCTGGAAGCAGGGTTCGCCTTATCGGCGGTTTATCGCTTTTACAAAATGAATGAAGGGGTAAATAACAATTAAAAACTGATGTTACGCATGGTCGGTTTTTATTCCCGTTTGCCGCGCTGGGCGCCGCGGCTTTTGGACGTGTATTGCGGGTAATCGGCGGGGGCATGTCTGTGATGGATGCGAATTCACTTGAGCCCTATAGTTCGCATAGTGCGAATAGTGCGAATAGTGCGAATAGTGCGAATAAATTCGCACCTACATTGGAATCCAGAGGCATAGCGCCGTAGTGTAAAAGCCCTGCATGGGATTTTAGCTGGAAACAGGGCTGCCGCTTCGGCGTTTTATGGCCTGTTCTAAATGGACGGCGGGTGAGAGAGAGGCGGTGTCGATGCCTCTCTGAAGATTTCTTATTCGGTCAGTGAAAACCCGACTTTTATCGTTACTTGCCAGTGAGCAATTTTACCGTTTTCTATATTTCCACGGGTTTCGACAACTTCAAACCAGCGCAGATCATGAAGGGTTTTTGCGGCCTTGCTGACGGCATTTTCGATGGCTTCCTGCATGCTGACGGTTGAGGAACCAGTCAGTTCTATTTTTTTATAGATATGGTCAGTCATGATTGCTCTCTCTTTGCTTGTAGTAAAGGTCCAGTTCTTTTAGGCGCTGCGGAGTGCCTATGTCCATCCAGAAACCATCGAATTTTTGTCCCGATATTCTGCGTTCCCGGATGGCCGTCCGCAGCAACGGCGCTAGTTTAATTTTTCCGACCGGTGTATTGCCAAATAGTTCAGGACGGTAGAGTCCGATTCCGCTAAAGGTGAATTTTTCCAAGCCGTTTTCAATGACCTTGCCGGTCTTATCAAGGCCGAAATCGCCCTGTCTATTGTGCTCCGGATTGCCGACTAATACCAGATGCGCCAGATCAATATTGAGGTTTTTCAGTTCTGCAAACGGGAAGTCCGTGGCAATATCGCCATTGACGACCAAGAATGCCTCCTTGCCCAACAAGGGCAGGGCATTGATAATGCCGCCGGCCGTTTCCAGTCCCTGCTCGCCTTCGGGCGAGTAGCGAATTTCGGCGCCGAACCGTTCGCCATTGCCAATCCGCTGTTCAATTTGCTGGCCCAGATGGGCGTGATTGATGATGATTTCATGGAAACCCGCCGCGACCAGTTGCGTGATCGTGTGTTCGATAAGCGCTTTTCCAGCAGCGGGCAGCAAGGGTTTGGGGGTGTGATCGGTCAAGGGGCGCATTCTCTCACCGCGTCCTGCCGCTAAAATCATGGCTTTCATAGTCTGGGCAAGACCTGTTCGTGTAGAAACCGGCCAAAATCGGCTAATTCAGGGTAGCTAGCGCAA
Organism: Methylobacter marinus A45; assembly: GCF_000383855.1. Taxonomy (GTDB): domain Bacteria; phylum Pseudomonadota; class Gammaproteobacteria; order Methylococcales; family Methylomonadaceae; genus Methylobacter; species Methylobacter marinus. The sequence goes on along the minus strand of NZ_KB912877.1, from coordinate 543,934 downwards.
ACGGCAGTGACGTAATTCAGCGTGCGAGGTATGTCTTTCAGATAGCCGGGTTTGTTATCCCGGATATGCAGGCGTGAAAAAATGCCGATGGCTTTCAGGTGCCGCTGCATGCCCATCAGGTCGAACCAGCGTTTAAAGCGAGGCGGATCGCAATCGATCAGGCCTGCCTGCAGGAGGCGGTGATAATACCGCGTCATCCACTGGTCGACCTGCTGTTCGGGCCAAGCTATATAACAGTCGCGCAGCAGCGACACCAGATCATAGGTGATAGGCCCGATAACGGCATCCTGAAAATCGATCACGCCGGGTGAATCGGCTTCCAGCACCATCAGATTGCGCGAGTGAAAATCGCGATGCACGCAAGTAGTCGGCTGCTCCAGCGCCGAGGCGATCAGTATTTCATGCACCGCGTTTCGCAGTTGCTCCGGCATGGCGATGTCCAGCGATCGCTCTAGAAACCAGTCATCGAAAATAGCCAGTTCCCTTTTCAGTAACGGCTCGTCGTAGGCGGGCAGGTCGCTGCCGATTTGCGGCGTTTTGGTTTGCAGCTTAAACAAGCTGTCAAAGGCGCTTTGATATAAATCGGCGGCGGTATGCTCATTCAATTGATCCAGTAAGCACTGGGAACCGAAATCTTCCAGCAATAAAAATCCGTCGCCGGGGTTTTGTTGGAAAATAGTCGGTACATTGACTTCAGAACGCGCCAGCAAACCAGCGATTCTTATGAAGGGTTCGGTGTTTTCTTGGGGCGGAGGCGCATCCATAACGATAAATTGGCCTTGCGGCGCCTTGATTCTGAAGTAGCGCCTGAAACTGGCGTCACTGGAAGCAGATTCACAAGAGCGAATATCCAATAATAAATCGTTTTCGAGCCAGTCGAGCATGGATAATGCTCTTAAGTCTTCGGGCATCATGAGGAATAGAAGAGTTTAGTTATAATGCTGCAGTAAATAAGGTAAAATGCTGAATTCAGCATTTTATCGATTTGTGATTCTTTAAGCTACTAAACTTCTATCCTCTATGCGGCGCCGCTTATTTCTGGTTTTCTTACCCTCTTTTTACGCATCTCTCGGTTTTGCCAATGAAGCAGTTTGGAATTGCGAGCAAAACAAGGACAGCAAGGAGTGGGTTTGCGTTGGCGAAGCGAAGCCAGCCGGGAAAACCGATGAGGCACAAGCGGCAACTCAACCCGCACCGGTTGAAGAAACGCAGCCACCGGTTGTTCCTGAACCTGTTCAAGCCGCACAGCCAGCAGTTCCCGAGCCTGTTGAAGAGACCGAACCGGTTTTGGCCAAACCTGTAGAAGACCTCGAGTCAGCCGCCACTGAGGTAGTGGAAAACGAAACACCGGTTGTAGTCGATCCTGAAGATAAGCGGCGGGTAGTTGTCAAACGCCCCGTCGTTATCGATCCGAATGAACCGGTTCCGGTTGATCTGGGAAGCACCAAAACCGTCAGCGTTGCAAAAGCACAGCGGCGTCCGGGATGGAGTTGCGCGCCCGGTGAGGAAAACCAGAACTGGAGTTGCAAGCTGGAGGGTAATGATCCGAAAGGCCAGGCGCAGATTGTTGCCACGGATGAGACTAAACCGGGGCTGCTGCTGGATCCGGCATTTGATTGGCAACAGGAACAAATCTTTACCACCTTGCACTCGCAGTTGAAATATGATCCGTGGGAAAATTGCATGGTGGATACCCCGGTATCGCCGACGTTTGTGCCGGAAAAACACTTGCGGGAGACTTCGCCGCTGGAGGTTCGGTCGGACTATTCGGAACTTTTCGATACCGAAATCAGCAGCTATTTCGGCAATGTCCAAATTAATCGTGCCGATCAGCACATTCTGTCGGATATGGCTAATTATGATACGGTTTCGGAAACGCTCGATCTGCAGGGCGATGTTTATTACAGCGAAGATGAACTGGCCTTGTACAGCGATACGGCCGTACTTAATTTGGCCACTGATCAGGGCAGGCTGAGGGATACGATGTTTATAGCGCCGGCGGCACCGATCAGAGGGCGGGCGCAAGTCGTTTACCGCGACAGCAAGACCCTGTCCCGCTATAAAGAGGTCGCCTATACCAGCTGTCGTCCCGGCAACCAGGATTGGGTGGTCCATGCCTCCGAATTGAAACTGAATGATATAACCGGCCAGGGCTCGGCCAGAAATGCCTGGCTGGAGTTTAAAGGCACGCCTGTATTCTATTCGCCTTATCTTTCGTTTCCTATCGATGACAGAAGGTTGTCCGGTTTCCTGGCGCCTTCTTTCGGCAATACGCAACGCGGGGGATTCAATGTATCCGTGCCTTACTACTGGAATATCGCCCCTAACTACGATGCGACTTTAAGACCTCGTTACCTGTCAAAAAGAGGCATTTTACTGGGCGGCGAGTTTCGTTATCTGACCAAGATGACAGAAGGCAAGTTAAATCTCGAATTCATGCCCGACGACAGGTTGCGGGATCAATCACGGTATTTTGCCAAGATTTTAAACAGCACCCGGTTCACGCCGCATATCAGTTCATATCTGGATCTCAGTTATGTATCTGATAAGGACTATTTCAATGACCTTGGAAATGCGCTGAGCCTGACTAATTTAAGCTATTTGCACAGCCAGGCGAATGTCAGTTATGTCAACAAGGGCGTTTCATTTATTAACCGGGTTGAGAATTATCAGGCGATTGACAAGGCAATACGGCCGCAAAACCGCCCTTATCGGAGATTGCCGCAAAGTATTTTGAATCTGAACCACAGCTTCGATTTCATGCCGCTCGATGCTGCCATGAACACTGAATATGTCAATTTTCAGCATGATCATCTGGTAAATGGCCAGAGGATCAATGTCAAGCCATCAGTCAGTTTCCCGCTGGAAACGGCCGGTGCTTTTTTAAGGCCGAAATTTTCCCTGCAGCATACCCAATACCTGTTAAGCAAGCAGGAAACAAGAAATTTAGGGCAACCGGATTCCATTTCCAGAACCCTGCCTATCGCATCCGTCGACGGCGGCCTGTTTTTTGAGCGTGAATTCGACTTTGGCGAGAATTCCTTCAGGCATACGATAGAGCCGAGGTTATTCTACCTGTATATTCCCAAAGACGATCAGGACGACATACCGTTGTTCGATACCTCGCTCTATGATTTCAACTTCAGCAGTTTGTTCAGGGAAAACCGCTTCAGCGGCAACGACAGGGTACAGGATGCAAACCAGATCACGGCCGCCCTTACTTCGCGTCTGGTCGATTCTGAGACCGGCAGGGAAAGACTCAGATTCGATATCGGTGAGATTTTCTATTTCCGGGATAGGGAAGTCGGTTTATGCGGCAGCTATTACTCACCGTTATGCACAGTTAACCGGCCGCTTGAAACCAGCCGTTTTTCCAACCTGGTGAGTGAACTAAATGTCCGGTTAACGGATCATTTATCGGTTGACAGCGGTCTACAATGGAGCCCGGATGTCAATGACATCGTCCGAGGTGATGTCATGCTGCATTATATTAATCATCCCGGTGAAATTATCAATATCGGTTACCGGTATAGAAAAAATACGGTCGTGACTTTCCCTGACCGGCGCAATGATATTATCCAAAGCGATATTTCATTCCATTGGCCCATATACAACAACTGGTATGCGGTGGGGCGCTGGCAGTACTCCTTGCTCAATAATGCCACGCGGGAAAGCTTTTTCGGCTTTGAAAAAGAGAACTGCTGCTGGCGTTTCCGCGTGATCGGCCGGCGCTGGGTGAACACTGCCGTCCTTAATGTGTTTGGCGATACCGCTATCTCTAATGTCGATTTCGCTAATCTCGATCCGGAAGGCGAAAGCCAGACCGGCGTATTTTTCCAAATAGAGCTTAAAGGCTTGACCGGTGTGGGAGAAAAACTGGATGAGTTCTTTGAAGAGAATATTTATGGTTACCGGAAACCGACGAAATAATTTTTCAAAAAAATATGAAAAAATTGATTGTACCTGTACTGCTTTGTAGTTTATTTTTCAGCGCTTTTGGCGCAGTGCATGCGGAAGTGCTGGATAAAATTGTTGCTGTCGTTGAAGATGACGTGATTCTTGACCGTGAACTGGAGCGGGAAGTCGCGGCTGTCGTGCAGCGAATCGAGGCCAATAATGCCGTTGTGCCGCCGAGTTATATCCTGCGCAAGCAGGTGCTGGAAAGAATGATTATCGATATGCTGCAACGTCAGATGGCTGAGAGAGCCGGCATCACGGTGACCGAGGAAATGCTGAACAGCCAGGCGACTGAGATTATGCGAAGAAATAATATGACTGCCCGGGAGTTTCGGGCCGAGCTGGAAAGTCAGGGCATCAGCTACCAGGGTTTTTTGGATACCATGCGTAATGAGATTATTATCAACCAGTTGCGCGGACGGGAAATTGGCGGGCGCATCAAAGTGACCGACAGAGAGGTTGAACACTACCTGGAAACCCAGGGCAAGATTGGCGAGGAGGCGACTCAGTATCATCTTGGCCATATCCTGATTGCCGTTCAAGAAGCCGCGTCGGCGCAGGAAATACAAAAAGCCTGGGCCAAAGCCAATGAGCTGGTTGAAAAACTGCGCGCGGGCGGCGATTTCGCGCAGGCGGCGATGAGCTATTCAGATGATGCCAATGCCTTGAAAGGCGGCGATCTGGGCTGGCGCACCAAGGGCGATATACCGACCATGTTTGCTAGTGAGGTCGGGGACATGAATCCGGGCGATATCGCCGACCCCATTCGCAGCCCGAGCGGTTTTCATATTGTGAAATTGCTCGAACAAAAAGGTTCGGAGCAGCATATCGTCACTAAAACCAAAGTCCGGCATATCCTGATCAAAACCAATGAGCTGATCGATGATGCCGAGGCAAGAAAACGCTTGCTGGCCTTGAAAGAGCGGCTGGCAAACGGCGAGGATTTTGCAGCGTTGGCGCGCGCCCACTCCGACGACAAAGGATCGGCATTAAAAGGCGGTAGTCTCGACTGGGTCGGCCCCGGCGATTTGGTAAAGCCGTTCGAAGACGCCATGGAGCAACTGGCTACCAATGAAATCAGCGAGCCCGTGCAGACACAGTTCGGCTGGCATTTAATTCAGGTTCAGGATAGGGAAAACAAGGATAATAGCGACGAGTACAAAAAGAATCAGGTCAGGGAAGCCATACGCAAACGTAAAATTGAAGAAGAAACCGAACTTTGGATGCGCAGGCTGCGTGATGAAGCATTTGTGGAAATTTACCAGGATAGACTCTAAAGTAGTGCGGTTAACAGCGATCGATCGTAAAACAGGATGAATGACAGGAATAGTGTAACGGCTGAAGCGGTCAGCCAAGCCGAACCGTTGACAAAACGTTTGCGGCAGATTTTAAGCAGCCAGAACCTGGAGGCCCATCGTGCCGTCATCAAGGAAATAGCCGCTGAACTGGATGCGGATATTTTGGATTGCGCCGCGGCTTTGGTTTATTTAAACCAGTCGGCGGCGACTATATCGTCCATTGGTTTATGGGAGGAACAAAAGCCGGCCATCAAACCGCCGCCGTCACCCAGTCTGCCGCCTATCAAAATGATACGCTATCGCCTGGACATAGGCCGAACCCATCATGTCACGGTAGAAGAAATCAGAAAGGTTCTGGTTGAAGAATCCGGCGTTGATAAGAATAATATCAACAGAGTCGATATTCATGGTGTCTATACCATTATCGAATTGCCGGCCGGCATGCCGCCGGATATCTTTCAACACCTGAAAACAGTGGAAATCAATCAGCAAAAATTGAACATAACGCGTATAAAAGCGCGCAGTAAAAAACGTGGAAAAGGCAATTTTCGGCGCGGGCGGCAGCGTTCCGCGCAATTGGATAATCAGGGCACCGACCTGTCGGGCATCGTAGGCTAAACACCGACATAAGGATTGCGGCGCATTTCCTCGCCAAAGGTAGACATCGGGCCGTGGCCGGGAATGAACGCGACCTGTTCGCCCAAAGGCCATAAATTATTTTTTATGGAACTGATCAATGTATGAAAATCGCCTTTAGGAAAATCGGTCCGTCCGATTGAGCCTTTAAACAAGACATCACCCACAATCGCCAGTTGCGACTGACGGTGATAAAAAACCACATGGCCGGGCGTATGTCCCGGACAATGCAATACCTCTAGCGTTTCTTCCCCGACTGTGACCTTATCGCCGTGCACCAGCCAGCGTGTCGGTTTGAACTTATGGCAGGCAGGAAAGCCGAAGGTCCGGCATTGGGCCGCAATGGCATCAATCCAGAACTGGTCGTCGCGGTGAGGGCCGACAATGGGAATACTAAAGGAAGAGGCCAGTTCATAAGTGCCGCCAATGTGATCGAGATGGCCATGCGTCAGCAGAATGGATTCCAGCATCACCTGTTCCTGCTCGATGGCGTCCAGAATCAGGTCGACATCACCTCCCGGGTCAACGACAGCGGCCTTGCCGGTTCGCTCGCAGATCAGCAGGGAGCAGTTTTGCTGAAAGGCCGTGACGGGAATAATGCGGTATTTCATATAGACACACTCTAAATAAAACGATTTTACCATCAACCTATCAGATGCAGTTCGATCAAATTCATGACCGAGGTAGGTTAAAAATAAAAAAACTGTTATTGTGATAATTATGACTACTATTCAATATATTGATACGCCGGAAAAGCTAAGTGCGTTGTGCCGGCAAATCTTGACAGAACCCTGGCTGGCGCTGGATACCGAGTTTTTGAGAGAAAAAACCTACTTTCCAAAGTTCTGCCTGTTGCAGATTGCCACGCCCGAATGGGTGGCCTGCGTCGATCCCATCGCGCTGCCCGATTTAAGCGAACTTTTCGACGCATTGTACAATCCCGCCATTATCAAGGTCTTCCATTCCTGCAGACAGGACCTGGAGATCTTCTTTCAATTAAGAGGCAGCATCCCCGAGCCGATTTTCGATACCCAAATAGCCGCGCCTTTGCTGGGCTTTCAGGATAATCCCGGTTATGCCATGCTGGTGTCCAGCTTTCTCAATATCAACCTCAGCAAAGCGCATACGCGCACCGACTGGACCGTACGGCCGTTAAGCGAGGAGCAGTTGCGCTATGCGGCCGATGACGTGATTTATTTGTGTCAGGTCTATCTGATCATGCGCCAGAAGCTTCAGGAGCTTGGCCGTTTCGACTGGCTGAAAAGCGATTTTGAGCTATTGAAGAATCCCGAACTCTACCTGGTGTCACCGGAAAAAGCCTGGTTAAAGGTCAAGGGTAAAAACAAATTGACAGGTCGGCAGCTGTCGATTGTCCAGGTACTGTGTGAATGGCGCGAACGTACCGCGCAGGTTGAAGACAGGCCCAGAAGCTGGCTGATGCGCGATGATATGTTGCTTGAACTGGCCAAGCTTCAGCCCGGTACCGTCAGCGCCCTGGCCGAAGTGCGCGGCATTAACGAGCGCACCGTCAACCGATACGGAAAGGTGCTGTGCCAGTTGATCAACGACGCCAGGCAACGCCCGCCCGTTCCGTTGCACGAAAAAGGCAGACCCGCCCGGAAAACGCAGCAGCAGGAAGCCATACTGGATATTTTGACGGCGCTGGTTCGGGTCAGGGCCGAAGAGAACTCGCTGAATCCAGCCATTCTTGCCACACGCAAAGACCTGGAAGTACTGCTATTCAACGATGACGACGAGTGCTCGTTACTGCACGGCTGGCGCTTCAGCATGGCGGGCAGGGAACTGGTGGGACTGCTGAAGGGCGATTTTTTGATCGGCATCGAATCCGATAAACTGAATATCGTCAATAAACCCGCCTTATAACGGCTGTCATGCGCTAGCCTGGGGATATTTGCCTCGAACGAACAGAACTGTCTGGATACAGGCGCCATGACCTGCGGGCGACTTTCCCTACCGTATGCATAAGCCCCAAGGAAAGTGTTTATGCCGGGCAATGACTGAATCAGTTCCCGTCCAGGCAGTCGTTCGCGGTTTTATGCCTTGAATTGATGAGATGAGACAGCAGTCATCAAATGCTTGATGGCAGTGATTAATCGTGCGCTGCCAGCGGATGATGGGCGACATCTTCCTGACGGATCACTTCCTCGGCTGTCGGCGTGCCCTCAACGGCGCGCTTGATCGCCAGCATCGTGGCCTCGTAATTCCAGTCCTGGATTTTATTATTGTCCTCGGCTTCCCAGTGGATAAAAACGCCGACACAGATAAAAATATCGTTGGCTTCCTCCAGCGGTATGACGCCCGTTTTAACGCTGTCGGCAACCGCCTTGGCGACGCCGCGCTCGGCCGGACCGAACATTTGCGTGGCCTGTTTCTCGTTTTTGATTTCGACTTTATTGAACATGACCGTATTGGGCTTGGCCATCAGATTGGGCGCCACCAGCGCCAATAAAGCGTTATCCCCGCGCTTCTGATTAGTCAGTGTAATGCAGAACGCCGTTTCGGCGGCGCTGCCGCGCGGCCCCATGATCAGGTCGACATGCGCCAATTCATTGCCTTCACCTACAAGAGCTTCACCTACCAGTACTTTGTCGATTTTTGACATTTTCATTTCAGCCTCTCCTGTTAAGGAACGTGAATTTTATAACTCCCGCAACTGACTTGTCTTTCTGTCCCTCTTCGGCGTTGCGCAAACAGTTACATAGCTTGCTATGCGCCTGTTTGCGCGCCTTGAAAATGAACAGAAATCCTGCCTCAATTGCGGGTCTTATTTCATTCCCGTTCCAAAGTTCACAAACCAAACATGAATTAAAAAGAAGACAGGCCGGCGGCAAAATAGTTTCGCCCGGAAGAGGTTCGCAATGCGCGTCAATCCAAGGGCCGCAAGCGCCGCCTTGTCCTGGCAGTGGTTTTCCGGACGAAATAATTCGTCATCCTGTCGAAAAACTCATGCAAAACCAGCGCCGCCAGTATCAGCGCCGTACCGGAAACGATTTTCATGGTCAGCGGTTCATGATTGACCGTATGGCCAAGCATCAGTGCCAGTACCGGCGAGAGCAGGGTAATCAAGGCCACGCGCGTCGCGGCCAGATGGGCCAGCACATAGTAATAAAGCACGAAGCCGATAGTGGTCGCGATAACGCCTAAATAAATAATCGAGGCCAAACTGGCAAGCGGCAAGGAAACCGGCCATTGCCCATCGGCCAGCCACCAGGTCAGCCAATAGGCCGGCACCGCCAGCAGCAAACCGCCGGCGACCTGTGACAAAGCCGGCAGTTGCGCGCGGATGCGCTGCACCCAAACGGCACTGGCCGATTGCAGGCCGGCGGCCACCAGTACGCCGGCGATACCCAGCACCGCCTCAGGGCCGAATTGCAAGGCCGAACCGAACATGACGGCCAGACCGCCGACGCCTAGACCGTAAGACAACAATTTGCCCGGCGACAGGCTGCGTTCTTTCAGCCAGAGCGCCGACAGCAGCGCCGTGATCAGCGGCGACAAACCGAATATCACCGAGATCCAGCCGGAAGGAATGAACTGCGCCGCCCAGTAAACCGACAGCATGGCGCCGTACATTTGCAGGGCCACGGCCAGATAAGTCAGCAGCGCCTTGCCGTGCCAGGCCAGACGTTGCCGCAGCATTAACAGCAGCGTTAATACACAGACAATTCCGATGCTCATGCGGCCGGCCACGCCGAATAAAAATCCCGGCCCTTCGCCGCTCCATTTGATCGCCAACGGCGTAGTGGCCCAAATTAAAATGATACTGAGGTAGGCTAATGTGATGCGCATCAGAATAAAATCGCGGTAGTTAATAAATTAGTCGGCATGATGTTTCAAAGAGGTGGGATAAAGCAGTGTTAGTGGTTTAAATCAACTGTTATTAATCAGGAACTTGATGGTTTTTTGAGTTTCCAATAATCATAAAATCTGTCCAGTCCATAATCAGCATAAACGGGTGATCAAGATGGCGACACGCAATTCCAGAATAACCGAGTCCAGTTATGAAGCCGCGCGCGATTATCTGCAAAGACAGCTGGAGGCGCATTCCTGGTGGCCCACGGAACAGCCCGGACTGGCCCGGCAAGAGTTTAAGCTGATGCAGGGCGATGCGCGGGCGCTGAACGTCTGGTGCAAGAAGTGGCTGGATGCCGGGCAAATGCGGCAGCTGTCCAAAGCCATGCAAAACCATGAATGAACAGCCGGCGGCACTTGTATTGCTGTCAGGCTGTTTTTTTACGCGCGACAATCACGCCGTCCCGCGTCGGGTTGATAAAACTGTCAAAATCGGGATCGTTAAAGATCAACAGATTGTGCTCCAGTATCGCCTCGGTCCAGCCCGGCACAATATCGACAAAATTTTCCGCCGCCACGCGGCCGTGCCAGAGCACATTATCGGCAATATACAAGCCGCCGGGGCGGACGCGGTCTCGGGCCATTCTCCAGACCTCCGGATAATCGCCTTTATCGACATCGTTGTAGCAGATGTCAAACAGTCCTTCGGTTTGAGCGAAGATGTCCTGTGCCGATCCGGTATGAAAATCGACCCTGTCCCATAACCCGGCGGCGCTGAGATAGTCCCCCGCTTTCCGCAGATTGATGGCATCGCCGTCGCTGCAGATCACGGTGCCTTCAGGACCGACCGCGCGCGCGAACCAGTAAGCCGAATAACCGTAACCGCTGCCGAACTCGAATACGCGCCGGGCACCGATGCTTTTCGCCAGCGTTTCCAGAAAAATACCCACCAGACGATCGACGATGGGGAAATTATGCTGCCTTGCATACTCTTCCATCTCGGCCAATACCGGGTGATCGGTAGGGCCGGTGAGGCTGAGCAGGTAGTTCTCGATGGCCGGATTGACCGGAACGATAACGGAGGGATTCGCTATCGTGGGGGATTGCCTGTTGGCCATTATCTGTTCCTCGCTGTGAAATGATGGGAGAGTCATTGTATTTTATTATTTGCGGACGCCAGGGGAAAAATTTGCTTGCGAACGCCCCCATCTGACATCGTAAGCCCTCGGCTCGTTTAACAGAGCGCTAAAAAATTTATCCAGTCCCGAAACGACCAGAACTTAGCGAGCCGATTGCGGGTCACAGGCCATAATGGGCGCGAGGACCGCTTTATGATCAACAAAGAAGTTTCCGACAGATTGCGGGAAATTGCCCGATTGCTTGAGGATCAGGGCGCCAATCCGTTCCGTTCGACCGCCTATCTACGGGCCGCAGTTACGGTTGACGAACTCGACCGGCCGGTGTCCGAGATCGTCGAAAAGGAGGGCATCGACGGCCTGACCGAACTGCCCGGCATCGGCTCCGGCATCGCCCGCTCGATATGCGAATACGCCACCACAGGGCGCATGAGCCGGCTGGACAGCCTGAAAACCGGCCATGATCCCATCGAACTGTTCGAGCAGATTCCGGGCATCGGCCCGACCCTGGCGCATCGCTTGCTGGAAACGCTGCATATCGACACGCTGGAAGAGCTGGAAATGGCCGCGCATGACGGGCGGCTCGCGGCCGTGCCGGGCTTTAGCCGGAACAAAACCGAGATGATCCAGGCCTGGCTGGATCGCATTCTGGGTTATCGCCGTCCGCGTAAAAAAACGCAGGCGCCGACCGTCGAGGTGCCGATCGAATTACTGCTGGAAATTGACTATCTTTACCTGATCAAAGCCGACGAGGAAGAACTGCCCAAAATCGCGCCCAAACGCTTCAACCCGTCCGGCGAAGCCTGGCTGCCGATCATGCACAAAACCCGCAATGGCTGGCATTTCACGGCCTTGTACTCGAACACCTCGCGCGCCCACCAACTCAACCGGATCAAGGACTGGGTGGTTATTTACTTCTACGACGACCAGCATCATGAAGGGCAATACACGGTCGTCACCGAAACCAAAGGACCGCTGCAGGGCAAGCGCGTCGTGCGCGGCCGGGAGCGCGAATGCCGCGAGTTTTACGCCCGGAGATCGTCTGCTTCGAATGCAGGCTGATTACTGAACCGGATCAAACCGTAATTTTTCACTGATGTTATGCATCAGTTGAATTGCGACGGGTTTAAAAAGTACCGCCAGCGCGACGGTTGCTTGAATTCAACTGTAGGGTCGAATTCACTTGTGCCCTTTAGGGTATTCGACCCGAAACGCTGCTATCTTTTAAAGATGGCTAAGTGCGAATGAATTCGCACCTACACACGCGCATCACTAATTCAGGCGGCAAGGTGCTGCGAGTTGAATGAAGATCGGTTTCACAACCTATCGCCAGCGCGGCAGGCAGGATAAAAAACAGTCCATGCTTAACATCAGTTCCTCACATTCATTTAATACTTCGCGCAGCGGCAACCACCGCCTGTCCCAATGCCAGACCGCCGTCGTTCATCGGATAGCGCTGCGGCGACAGGACGGTCTTGCCGGCCAGCCGCAATTGCCGGGATACGGCTTCCAGCAGCAGCCGATTCTGGAATACGCCGCCGCTGAGCACGATACAGTCGGCGCCGGTCTGACGGCAGCGCCGGTTCAGCAGGTCGACGGTCGCGGCAATCAGGCTGTGATGGATGCGGGCGGCGATGCGGGCTTTATCGGTGCTGCATTGGAGATCGGCCAGCACGGCGCGCCATAAGCCGTGCCAGCTTAATACCTGCAGGCCGCCGTCGTTATCGACTGTCCAGGCTTGCGGGTAGGGCCGTTCATCGGCGAACAGCGGCGTTGCCAGCGTTTCCAGCGCAATCGCGGCCTGGCCTTCGTAATGGACCTGTTCGGCATGCAGGTCCAGCGCGGCGGCAAAGGCGTCGAACCAGCGGCCGCAGGAACTGCTGGGCGGCGAGTTGAGCTGTCTGGCAATCATCGTCGCCAGCGTATCCAGCGGCTTGCCGGTCAGCAATGTGATGATGTTCAGCCCGTCGAATTCCTGCTGCAGCGCCGGCCAGTCAAAATAATGCAGCAGTTGCGCGTAAGCGTTGCGCCAGGGCTCGCGCATGGCCTGGGCGCCGCCGGGCAGGGCAATGGGCTGGAAATGGCCGAGCCGGGCGCAGCTACGGTAATCGGCCAGCAAGAATTCGCCGCCCCATAGCGCGCCGTCATCGCCCAGTCCTGAACCGTCGAAGATCGCGCCCAACACCGGGCGCGTATCCAGGGGTATGCCATGCTCGGCCAGACAGGCGGCCAGGTGGGCGTGGTGATGCTGTACCGCGACTAGCTCCGCTGGTTCTGTTGCCGCCAAGGCATGCCCGTACTCTGTAGACAGATAGCCTGGATGCAGATCGACGGCGATGCGTCTGGGCGTGAAGCCGAATAACCGCCGGTACAGCGTAATGGCATTGCGGTAATCGTGCTGCACGGCGGCGTTTTCCAGGTCGCCGATATGCTGGGAAACGATAGCCCGGCCGTTGTTCAGCAGACAGAAACTGTTTTTCAATTCCGCGCCCATGGCCAGAATGTTATCGGCCGCTTCGAAGCCCGCCGGCAGGGGCAGCGTCTCCGGACTGTAACCGCGCGCCCGCCGCAGCAGCCGGATGCTGCCGTCCATCAGCCTCGCCACCGAATCGTCCAGCCGGTTGACGATGGCCCGGTCGTGCAGCAGCCAATAATCGGCGATGCCGGCCAGCTTTTCCCGTGCCTCCTCGTTGTCCGTGCATTGCGGCTCATCGCTGATGTTGCCGGAGGTCAGCACGATAGGCGCGTCCAGCGCCTGCATCAGCAGACTGTGCAAAGGCGTGTAGGGCAGCATGAAGCCCAGCTTGTCGTCATCCGGTGCGATGCCGGGCGCCAGCGTCATGCCGTGCGCGGCCAGCAGCACGATAGGCGCGGCTTTGTCATGCAGAGCCCGGCTTTCCTGTTCGCCCAACCGGGCGTGGCGGGCGATCATGTCCGCATCGCGGGCCATCAGGGCGAACGGTTTGGCATAGCGCCGCTTGCGTTGCCGCAGCCGCGCAACGGCGTCCGGATCGGCGGCATTGCAGGCCAGATGAAAGCCGCCCAGGCCCTTGATGGCGACAATAAACCCCTGCCGGATCAGTTCGGCCGCTTGTGTGACCGGATCATCGCAATGCCAGGTTTCCCTGTTGTCATTCTCCAGCCACAGCCTGGGACCGCAGTCGGGACAGCAATTGGCCTGGGCGTGGAAGCGGCGGTCGTTTGGGTCGTCATATTCCTTCCGGCATCGCGGGCACATCGCAAACTCCGCCATGCTGGTGCGGCAGCGGTCATAAGGCACGCCCCGGACGATGGACAGCCGCGGGCCGCAGTGCGTGCAATTACTGAACGGATAGCGGTAGCGGCGATTGGCGGGATCGGCGATTTCGGCCAGGCAGTCGGGGCAGGTGGCGGCATCGGCGGCGATCGGGGTTTGGGCGCCGTGATTTTCGCGGCTGGCAACGATGCGGAATTCGTGATCCGGCGGTGCGTTTAAATCCTGCGCCTCCAGGCTGTCGAGCTGGGCCAGCGGCGGCAGTTGCAGCGGTATTTGCCGGATGAAGGCGTCGATGTCTTCGTCGCTGCCGAAGGCGTGGATCATAACCCCCTCGGCGTCGTTCCACACCGAGCCGGTCAGCCGGTGCAGCCGGGCCAGATGCCAGATCGCCGGCCGGAAGCCGACGCCCTGGACTACGCCGCGCGCCCGAATCGCCTTGCCGGCCATCAGCAGATGCGCGGCAACTGCTCGCCGACCGGCCAGTCGACGATGCGCCTGCCGCCGAAAGCGGTGAGCATTTGCACGAAGCCGTGCGGATCGTCGACGACTTCGCCGATGATTGCGGCGTCACGGCCCAGCGGGTGCCGCTGCATCACCGCCAGCAGGCGTTGGGCGGCATCGGGAGCGCAGATGCAGACCAGTTTGCCCTCGTTGGCGACATACAGCGGGTCCAGGCCGAGAATTTCGCAGGCGGCTTTGACTTCAGCTTTTATGGGAATCCGCGTCTCGTCGACGACCATGCCGACCCCGGATTGCCGGGCCAGTTCGTTCAGGGCCGTCGCCAGGCCGCCTCGGGTCGGGTCGCGCAGGCAATGAATGGCGTCCGGCGCGATCGCCACCATCTCGGCGACCAGACCGTTCAGCGCGGCGGAGTCGGAGACGATGCTGGTACCGAATTGCAGGTTTTCCCGCCCGGCCATGATGGCGACGCCGTGATCGCCGATTGAACCGCTGACCAAAATTGCGCAGCCCGGCCGCGCGCGGTCGCCTGAAAGATTGACGCCCTTCGGCACGATGCCGACGCCGGTCGTGGTGATGAAAACGCCGTCGCCCTTGCCGCGCTCCACCACTTTGGTATCGCCGGTGATGACAGGCGTGTTGGCCTGGCGGGCAGCGGCGGCCATGCTGGCGACGATTCTTTCCAGATCGGCCAGCGGCAATCCTTCTTCCAGGATGAACCCGGCCGCCAGATACAATGGCCGCGCGCCGGACATCGACACGTCATTGACGGTGCCGTGCACCGCCAGCGAGCCGATATCGCCGCCCGGAAAAAACAGCGGCGAGATCACATGGCCGTCGGTGCTGATCACCAGCCGTCCCGCCGGTACGGCAAACAGCGCCTGATCGTTGCGCTGCCGCAGCAGGTCATTATCGAAATGCCTGATGAACAGCTCGTCGACCAGTTGGGCCATCGCTCGCCCGCCGCCGCCGTGGCTCAGGTCGACCTTGCCGGTTGTCAGGTTAAGGGATGATGTGTAGGGTTTGGGCATTGAATGGATTCCCGTATTGCAAAGTAGCTTGATAAAGGTAGCGGCAAATGTCGGGTTACGCTGCGCTAACCCGACCTACGACTCAACCGTCCATACGACCAGTATGCCGCGCAAGCTCCCTCCGACGACACCATACAAGACCCCATCGGATTTTCCGGCGTGCAGACCGTGCCCAGCAACTTGCAATCCTGCGGCTTTTTCGCGCCGCGCAGGATCGCCGGGCATTCGCAGCCTTTGACGTCGGATGCCTGAATGGCAGGCAGGCTGAAACGCTGTTCGGCGTCGAAGTCGGCGTAGTCGGGTTTCAGCTTCAACGCGCTGTCAGGAATCAGGCCCAGGCCGCGCCATTCGAATTGCGGCCGCAACTCGAACACTTCCCGCATCAGCGCTTGCGCCTTCACATTGCCTTGCCGGGTGACGGCGCGGCTGTATTCGTTTTCGACCTCGTGCCGGCCTTCGTTCAGCTGTCGGATCAGCATCAGTGCCGACTGCATCACGTCCAAGGGTTCGAAGCCGGCGATGACGATGGGTTTGGCATGGTGCTCGGCGAACGGCTCATAGGCCTGGCTGCCGATGATCGTGCTGACGTGGGAAGGTCCGAGAAAGGCATCGATAGAAACCGGCTGCGGCGCGTCCAGTATCGCCAGCATTGCGGCGGGCGTCAGCACGTGGTTGCAGAACACCGAAAAATTGGCCAGCCGTTCGGCCTGCGCCTGCCTGATGGCGACGGCGGTCGGCGGCGTGGTGGTTTCGAAGCCGATGGCGAAGAACACCACGGGGCGATCCGGATTGTCGCGGGCGATTTTCAGGACGTCCTGCGTGGAATAAACCATGCGGATGTCGCAGCCGCCGGCCTTGGCTTTCAGCAGGCTGTTGCGGCCGGTGGCCGGCACGCGCATCAGGTCGGCATAGGTGCAGAGTATCACCTCATGCCGTTCGGCCAGCTGGATGGCGTTGTCGATGCGTCCGGTCGGCAAAACGCAGACCGGGCAGCCGGGACCGTGGATGAATTCGACATTGGCCGGCATCAGGTCCTGCACGCCGTAGCGGAAAATGGCATGGGTATGGCCGCCGCAGAACTCCATCAGCCGGTAACGGCGGCCGGGATCGACGGTTTGCGCGATGGCCCGGGCTAATTGGCGGGCGAGGTCCTGTTGCCTGAATTCGCTGATGTATTTCATGGCTTTGACGTGAATCCGGCTTCGGCGAACAAGGCCAGCGTTTTCAGGGCTTCGTCCTCGTCGATTTTGTTCAGCGCATAACCGACATGCACCAGTACGTAGTCGCCGACCGCGACATCATCGACGAGGGCCAGCGACACTTCCACCTTGACGTTGTCGACCGAGGCGGTCGCCATCCCCGAGTCGGGATCGATGGCGATGATTTGAGCGGGCAGAGCCAGGCACATAACTTTCGATTTCCTCAGACGTAGGGTACGCATTGCGTACCGGCTTCAAATTGCTCGATCAAAATCCAGAAGGTACGCGCTGCGTACCCTACGGTAGCGATCATTAAGCATAGGCGATGCGCTGCAGTTCCAGTTCGGCCTTCAGCCAGCGCAGCCAGTTGTCCATGCCTTCGCCGGTTCTGGCCGACAGCGACAGGACCTTGATGCGCGGATTGACCTGTTTCGCGTAGCGGATGCATTGTTCGCTGTCGAAGTCCAGATACGGCAGCAGGTCGGTCTTGTTCAAAATCATCAGGTCGGCGGCATGGAACATGTCGGGGTATTTGATCGGCTTGTCTTCGCCTTCGGTGACCGACAGGATCACCACCTTGTGCGCCTCGCCCAGATCGAACGACGAAGGGCAGACCAGATTGCCGACGTTTTCGATGAACAACAGGCTATGGCTGTCCGGCTGCAGGCTTTCCAGCGCATGCCCGACGCGGTGCGCGTCGAGATGGCAGCCTTTGCCGGTATTGATCTGCACCGCCTGCACGCCGGTGGCGCGGATGCGCTCGGCGTCGCGGGCGGTTTGCTGGTCGCCTTCGATCACCGCGATGCCGGTGTCGTCTTTCAGCCGGGCGATGGTTTCGGTCAGCAGCGAGGTCTTGCCGGAGCCGGGGCTGGAGACCAGATTCAGCACCAGCATGCCGCGCTCATTGAAATAGCGGCGGTTTTCCGCGGCGTAACGATTGTTCTTGGCCAGAATATCCTGTTCGATCCGCACCATGCGCGCCGGGTTCAAATCCGGGGCGTGAGCGTGCGCCGCGCCGTGTTCGTGGTCGTGATGATGGTGATCATGGGAATGGTCATGATCGTGCGAGTGGGAATGGCCCTCGCCGCAGCCGCATACGCCGCACATTATTCTACCTCCAGTTCTTTGATTCGCATTTGATCGCCGCCGTTGATCTGCAACTGATGACTGCCGCAGCGCGGGCATTGATCGTATAACTGCCGCACGGCCACGTTACGCCCGCACGGCAGACACCAGGCCTGGCCCGGCACTTCGATGATTTCAAGGCGGGCATGATCGGCCAGCGACCCTTGCATGACAATATCGAAACTGAAACGCAGCGCCTCGGTCTCGACGCCGGCCAAGGCACCGATTTCCAGCCAGACCGTTTTGACTTTGCGGTATTGCTGGGTGTCCGCCTGTTGCTCCAGTATCTGCAAAACGCTTTCGCATAACGACATTTCATGCATGGCAATCCCTGCCATGCACCCTTCGGATAAATGCAAATCCGCTCCCGGCGGATTTGTCATGCATGGCAATCCCTGCCATGCACCCTTCGGGTAAATGCAAATCCGCTCCCGGCGGATTTGTCATGCATGGCAATCCCTGCCATGCACCCTTCGGGTAAATGCAAATCCGCTCCCGGCGGATTTGTCATGCATGGGAATCCCTGCCATGCACCCTTCGGGTAAATGCAAATCCGCTCCCGGCGGATTTGTCATGCATGGGAATCCCTGCCATGTACCCTTCGGGTAAGTGCAAATCCGTTCTCGGTAGTTTGTCATGCATAATTTTTTGTCTCGCTATCGCTGTCCGTCAGCTTTAAATTGTATCGTACGCATGGGTCCACGGCATTGATCAATAGTTCCGCCTGCCGCCGCAGCGCGTTCGGATCTTCGGCTTCCAAGCGCTTCAAGCCTTGGGCAACGGCGCCTTCGGGATGGAAATTCCATTCCGTGGGCGCGACGATCCGGTAATCATACACCCGCCCATGCCGCAGTTCCAGACGATGAATCAACAGGCCGCGCGCGGCCTGAACCTGGGCCAGGCCGATGCCGCCGATACCCGGGGCGAACTCCTGCTTAACTTTTTGCTTGTCAAACCGGCTTAACTGCTTCGGTATCGCCGCCGCTTCCAGTAAACGGGCCAGAAAACGCACCATCAGACTGTTGCCGTAACGGTTTTGCAATCCGACGATCAGTGGATGCGACCGTTGCCGCGCCAATGGCGTCGATTCAAAGCAGCGGCCCTGCCAGCGCGGCGTGCGGCAGAACGCAGTCAAATCTTCATTCCGCATCTGCCGGTTTAAAGCCTCCGGCTCAAGTTCGGGCAGGCAGGCGATGTCGTTTTGTCCTATCGCCGTCCAGTTCCGGCTATACAAATCGCTCAGCAGGCTGGCCGGCAGCGCATCGTTTTGGCGCAGCCAGTCGAGCAGCTGCGTTTCGCCGGTTATCATCCGAAAACCGGCAAGCCGACCTTTAAAAATTGCGGCGTCGATCAGCGCTTCCAATTCGGCCGTCAGCCGCGTAAATGGCATGGCATCGATGTCGAGCCGGCTGTCGAGCCTGTAGGCCTCGCCATCTTGAAACAGATGCCGCTTGAAAAGCGCATCGAATTTCAGCAGCGCCGCCACGTCTTTTTTATCCGGTTCCAGGCCGACCAGGCCCGGCCAGTCCAGCAAAATCCGCCAGGCGTGCTCGCGCAGGGTTTCCTGTTGCACCAACAGATCGCGGGCTGCATCGGCTTCGGGTTCGGCCGCCATGCCCAATGCGGCGCGGCAGGCCAGCAGCGCGGCGTAGGCTTGGGCATTGCCGCACAGCGTAAACAGCAGCGGCACGCTGGACAGGACTTGTTCCGGTGTTTTGCCGAGCAATGCCCGCGCCGCTTCGGGCCGGGCGGAGACGACGCGCGCTTCCATCGCGCGTCCGGCGCGGTGATGCAGTTCGATATGGACAGCGCCGGTCGGCATCGCTCAACGGCTTCCGAAAGCGCCGCGCAGCAGGTCCCGCCGGCTGACGGCGCGCGCCGCCGGGACGGTCAGCAAGCCTTGCAACGCGGCTTGCGCCGCAGCCAGAGCGGCTGACTGATTCTCGAACTGAAACATCGGCGAGAACAGCGAACACAGCGCATAAGTCCCTAATTGCGCTTCGCGGGCCAGCGTAAATTCGAATGTGCCATACGGGAAAGACTGCTGAAATTTGCCGCCGGGCGGCTGTTCACGCCACTGGCTGTCCAGTCCCGGCAACAACAGCAGGTTCATGAACCAGGGTGTAATCAGCACGCCCAGCCAGTCTCCGTTAAACGGATTGAAACCGATGGCCTGCACCGAAAGCGCAGGGTTGATAATCGGCACACCGCGCATGCGTGTTTCCAGAACGCCGTTGAATACTGTCTCCAGCGCACAGCTGATTTGTTCGACATTCCGCCACTGCATGTTCAGTCGTCCAGCACCAGAAAATCCTGTTTGGGCGCGCCGCACTGCGGGCAGCTCCAGTGTTCGGGTAAGTGAGAAAAAGCCGTGCCGGGCGGTATTTGCCAGATCTCGTCGCCATCTGCCGGATCATAGACATGCCAGCAGATTTTGCATTCCAGCCGGGTCTCCTGCGGCAATCCGGAAGCATCGCCGCCAAAGGCGCCGGCAAAAAAGGCTGTGCTCATGAATACACCTTCAGTATTTCCTGCAGGCGCTCACGGCTGTCTGCTATGTCTTCCGGCGAGGCGCAGGCCACGCTGGGCACATCGCTGACTTCCAGGGTGTTGAGAATCAGGGTGTCCTGGGAATTGAAATACCGTACCCACCAGACGAAACGGGTGCCGGTCGCGGTGATCCGGCAGTTGCCGTAGCCTCGGGACAGTATCGTCACCGGGCCTTTACCCAGTCGTTGTTCCAGAAACGCCAGATCCTGTTCGGTCTGCGGCAGCAGGCTCAAGTTGATGATGTGCGCCTCGCCGCCTGGCCGGTATTCGGCGATTTTGGCATTGAGTTCGGCCAGCAGCGGCGGCGCATTCATCACGCCTTCCGGCAGTGCCGTCCAATGCGTGTCGATTTGGCCGGCTGCGCCGTTGAACGATGATTGAACTGCGTGCTGCGGAATAATGCCGACTTCCACCGTATCGGCGACGATCTGTTGTTGGCCGTCGAGCTGTTGCAGGCGCCAGACGCCGGCCAGCACCGATTCCTGAATGCGGATGTCCTGCCTGCCGGAACAGATCAGGCTGACTTCGCCTTCGCCAAGCAGTTCGTTGATGAATTGCCGGTTGGGCTGATTCAGCGTGGTCAGGTCAATAGCTCCGGAAGTTGAAGGAAATGCAGCCAGGTTCTGTTCCAGTTGCCGCAAGGCATTTTTTGCCTGCGCCAGATCCGCCGCGTTTAACTCCGCCGAAACCTGCGGCATGCGGTAGCTCGCCATTTCCTGCGGCATTTGCAGGTAGTCCAGTTCTACGCCGTCTTCTTCCGGAGGCTGGCTGCCCTGGCCGAAAATTGGGAGGGAGATTGATGTCATAGTTTTCGAATTTGTTGATATTCGGTTGTTTATTAAATGTAGGGTACGCATTGCGTACCAGACTGTGAAAGAATTAGTGAAAAGCGTCATAAAAAGCCTTATTCACCACGAAGATCACGAAGGACACGAAGAAAAAATAAAATTAATCAATAACTTAAAACTTCGTGTGCTTCGTGTCCTTCGTGGTTAAATCTTTTAAATTGAATACTTTCACAGTCTCGTACCTTTGTTTAGATTTTGAATGCCTGGAACGTTTGGGAAAGGTACGCGGTGCGTACGAGACTGTGAAAGTATTCGTTTTTTGAAATTTTCACCACAATATGTTGTGCATTTGATATTTGTATATAACAACATATAGACATTGAGGAGAAAAATTCTGAATACTTTCACAGTCTGGTACCCTACGGGTTCCAAAATTCAACGTGCTCCACAGACTTTATCCAGATCGAAAACGGGCGGCTCGCCGGGCGCGGCGGCCAGAATCCGCGCGGTTTCCTGCCTGTATTCCTGCCAGTCCTTGATGCCGGTGATGGCGCCTAAATACTCGCCGTTACGCAAAAACACCAGCGACGGCCAGCCGGTAAAGCGGAATCTTGCCTGTAACTCCCGCTCTATGGATCGGCCGATGACCGCAGCCTGCAGCCGGCCGCTGAATGCCTTGACCAATTCCGGCAGGATCACCGCGACATCGTTGCTTTCCGGAAACTGAACGGGATCGTTACAAAAAAACAGCACCACGCTGTCGTTGCCGTAAACGAAATGATCGTAACTGTCCGCATCCAGCAAAGGATAGCCGTGGCGGGTTTGCAATTGGGTAATCAGCGGCGATGTCATGATTTTAAAAACTCCGGTAATTGGGGTTCCCTGTCGACCAAGTCGGCAAATAAATGGTCTATCCGGCTCTCGCCCTGCATCGCCAGATGCACGGCTTCCAGCGCATCGGCGATTTGCCGGGCTTTCTGTTCGCTGAGCACTTCACGCGCGGTGTCGAGAAAAACCAGCAGCCAGGTGCCGGCCGGCTGCGGGCCGACCAGCATCATGTCGATCAGGCTTTCCCGGCCATTATGAACGCACAGCGCCGATTCGCCGCGCGGCTCGATGATCTGCATGGGGATGCCGATACACATCAGTATTTGCCCCGGTAATCGACATCGACTTGCAATGTGTTTTCGTCCGCGGGTTGCGGCGGGCGCACCTCAAATGCATCGGACAGCAGGATACGTTCGTCGCCGATGCGGCAGGCCTGGTCTGCCGGGGGGCGTTCCTGTTCATAGCGATGCATGTCCAACACCGGGTCGGCCAGCTCGCCATCCGTGCAGGTCGTTTCGGCCGTAATGCCGAAAGCCTTCAGAAAATCAAGCGCCATGTCGATCGCCGGTTGAATCTGCGCCTTGACCGACGGCCGCAGGCTGCCGCCGTAGTCGTCCAGTTCCTCAGGCTGTACGCCGATCAGCAGCAGGTGCCGGGGATAATCGCCCAGCATTTGCGCCATCGCCAGCACTTCCTGAAATCCGGTTTGATGCAGGCTCATCTTTTTGGCGCCGAGAAAATGCGGCACGTCATCGTTTTCGACCCGTTTCAGAGTGCCCGGCGGCAGGCCGTAATCGACGGCATCGAATACGATCAACACATCGGCGGCCTGTACGTGTTCGACCAGGTAAACGCCCTGGGTGCCGCCGTCCATGACCTTGACCCGGTCGGGGAAGCGGTAGTTTTTTTGCAGATGTTCGATCACGCGGATGCCGAAGCCTTCGTCGGCCCACAGCACGTTGCCTATGCCTAGCAGTAAAATGTTCATGGCCAATGGATGTCGTCCAGCGGTTTGTCGTCCTTGAAGGTGCGCCAGCCGGTCGCCATCGTCGACAGAATGCTCTGGCGGGACAGTCTGTCCTCGCGCACGGCGACGTAAACGTGGATCAGCACGAAGCACACGATCAGCCACATGACCAGATGGTGCCAGCTGTGCAGGCTTTGGCTGTCGCCGAACACCGGCAGCACCCAACTGCTGAACAGCGCGTATTGCCAGCTGCCTTGCCCGGTGCCTTCGCCGTACAGCGCAAAGCCGGTGATTATCATGAACAGCGTGCCCCAGACGAAGGCGAAATGCATGGCCAGCAAGGCCAATGGATTGTGGCCGGTGTATTTGCGCGGTTCCTTGACGAGCAGGGCATACCACAGGATTTCATGGCCGACG
Organism: Methylobacter marinus A45; assembly: GCF_000383855.1. Classification (GTDB taxonomy): domain Bacteria; phylum Pseudomonadota; class Gammaproteobacteria; order Methylococcales; family Methylomonadaceae; genus Methylobacter; species Methylobacter marinus. The sequence continues at coordinate 520,474 of NZ_KB912877.1, read as the reverse complement.
CCTTGCCAGAAACGCCGGTTCAACAACGGCGGCAGGAAGATTTGCCGGGCATGTTCGTTGCCGGCATAGGCCCAGTACAACCGGAACAGCAGGCCGATCGCCAGCAGGTAGCCGGCGGCGAAATGCACGAACCGGATAGTGCCCATCAGGAAGTGATCAGACGCCTCGCCGCTCACCGACGCGAGCGGATCGGCGATCAGGTAGCCGGTGACGGTCAGGGCGACGATGGCCAAGGCGTTCAGGCCGTGCCATAGCCTTACCGGTTTTTCGTAGACATAAACGGCTTGAGTGGAAGATGCAGGTTGAGTCATGGCGGATTCCTTACGCGAGCAACAGCCAGGCACCGATCAGGCCGGTCAGGGTGCCATAGACGCGTATCAAGCCGGCCGCATTGATGCGCTTGAAGAGCAAGCCCAAAGCTAATCCGGAAAAATGCAAAACCGCCGTGCCCGAGACAATTCCGGCGATATAGGCATAGGCCGATGCAGCAGCCGGCATTTCGCTGCCGTGCGCCAGTCCGTGCATGGCGGCAAAGATTGCAATCGACGTTAAGATGATTGCCTGACTAAATCTTCCTGGTTTCTGCGAGCCATGTTTTATCGTTCCCACGCTCCGGCGTGGGAATGCCGTGACAGACGCTCCAGCGTCCCGCACCCGCAACGCTGGAGCGTTGCAGACTGAATTTCCACGCCGGAGCGTGGGAACTATTGGAAAACTCAGCGCTATGCCAACCGGCAATAGCGAGACCAAAATAGCCGTTTCGACATAAGCGAAACCAATCCCGCTTAAACCCAGTAGCGCCCCTATCGCCATGAATAATAAAAACATTCCTATCGCTTGCTTGCAAAGCAAACGGCGTTGGCTGCTCGCCCATAACCCCAGGCCCAGCATGACCAGGAAATGGTCCAGGCCCAGAAACGGGTGCTGGAAACCGTCGCTGAAACCGTCGGTCGGCAGCAGGCCGGTATGCGCCGATGCGGCATGGGAAAACGCGATAAGACCGGCGGTCAATATAATTCTTTTCATAATCAGGCTCCTCAGCGAACTTTGACTTGGGTTAATTCGGTGCCTTCCGGGCTGATGATATGCGTGGAGCAAGCCAGGCAGGGATCGAAACTGTGCAGGGTGCGCAGGATTTCCACCGGTTCCTCGGGACGCTCGACCCTGGTGTTCATCAAGGCCGCCTCGAAAGCGCCGATGTTGCCTTGTTCATCGCGCGGCGAACCGTTCCAGGTGGTCGGCACCACGCATTGGTAATTGGCGATTTTGGTGTTCTCGATTTTCAGCCAGTGGCCCAATGCGCCGCGCGGCGCTTCGGTAAAGCCGATGCCTTTGACGCTGTCCGGCCAGGTTTCCGGGTCCCAGCGCTCGACATTGGCCGTGGCCAGATCGCCGGCCTTGATGTTGGCGATCATCTTGTCCATGAAATAGCGCATCTTGCCGGCCGCCCATTGCGCCTCCAGGCCGCGGGCCGCGGTTCTGCCCAGGGTCGAGAACAGGGCCGTGACCGGCACGTCCAGCGTTTTCAGGACGAAATCGATCTGCTCGGTGATTTCCTTGTTGCCTTGCGCATAGCCGATCACATAGCGCGCCAGCGGTCCGACTTCCATCGCATGGCCGCGCCAGCGCGGGGCCTTGATCCAGGAGTATTTGGCGGACTCGTCCAGTTCCTCGATGTGGGTGCGGCTGCCTTTGGTTTTCGGCCCTATGCGGTAATTGGGTTCGGTGACGCCGTCCCACGGATGCAGGCCCAGCGATTCGTCCGGGTATTTGTACCAGGAATGCGGCACGAATTCCTTGATCTGCTCGGGATCGGTCAAATCCACTTCATGGACTTTCGACAGGTCGCCGTTGATGATCGCGCCGCGCGGCATCAGCAGGTTGGCCGCCGAGTAGTCGTTGGCGTTGTCGGGGATGTCGCCGTAGGACAGCAGGCTTTGCCCGGAAATGCCGCCGCCGTACAGCCAGCCTTTGTAGAACTGGGCGATGGCCAGCAAATCGGGGATGTAGACCTGATCGATAAAATCGATGGTGCGGTCGATAAGCGACGAAACCAGATTCAGCCGCTCCATGTTGATCGCGCCGCTGGCGCCGACGCTGTCGATATTGATCGCGCAAGGCACGCCGCCGACCAGCCAGTTCGGATGCGGGTCCTTGCCGCCGAAGACGGTACGGATTTTCATGATGTCTTTTTGAAAATCCAGCGCTTCCAGATAATGGGTCACGGCCATCAGGTCAGCTTCCGGCGGCAATAGATAAGCCGGATTGGTCCAGTAGCCGTTCTTGAACGGGCCCAGCTGGCCGGATTCGACGAACTTCAGCAGACGATTCTGCGTGTCGCGGAAATAGCCGGGCGAGGATTTGGGATTGTGCGGCGAAATCGATTGCTGCAGCGCCGAAGTCGCGGCCGGATCGGCCTTCAGCGCATTGACCGGGTTGACCCAGTCCAGCGCATGCAGATGATAAAAATGCACCAGATGGTCCTGCACCTGCAGGCTGAGTTGCATCAGGTTGCGGATCGAATTGGCGTTTTCGGGAATTTTGATCTTTAGCGCGTCTTCCACCGCGCGCACCGAAGTCAGGGCATGGGTGCCGGTGCAGACGCCGCAGATGCGCTGCACGAAAGCCCAGGCGTCGCGCGGGTCGCGGCCTTTCAGGATCACTTCCAGGCCGCGCCACATGGTGCCGCTGGAGACGGCGTTGCGGATGATGTTGTCGTCGTCGATATTGACTTCGCAGCGCATGTGTCCTTCGATGCGCGTGACCGGATCGACCACGACGCGGCGGCCGGCATCGTTCAGATGGAAGCCGTTGGGGGTGTTTCTGACTGTCATTGTTGTTCAGCTCCTGATTGTCTGGCCCGTTTCAATGCCGTAAGGCCCGCATGCGCGGCAATGCCGGCGCCGACCACGGCCGCCGCAGTGCCGCCGACGGCATCGGCGTTGGCCTCGATGCCGAATTGGTTGATGTCGGTGAGGCGCTCGTAGAAACTGCCTTTATCCCAGAAACCGTCTTCGGAACAGCCGATGCAGCCGTGGCCGGCCTGGATCGGAAATGACGTGCCTTCGTTCCAGCGCACCGTCGAGCAGGCGTTATAGGTGGTCGGCCCCTTGCAGCCCATTTTGTACAGGCAATGGCCCTGGCGCGCGGCTTCGTCGTCCCAGTGTTCGACGAACTGGCCGGCGTCGAAATGCGGCCTTCTATAGCATTTGTCATGAATGCGCTGGCTGTAGAACATCTGCGGCCGGCCTTGCTTGTCCAGCGTCGGCAGCTTGTCGAAGGTGAGCAAGTACGCCACCACGGCGGTCATGACTTCGGCAATCGGCGGGCAGCCGGGGACTTTGATAATCGGCTTGTCGGCCAGACCCGGCACTTTGTGCACCGGCGTCGCCCGGGTCGGGTTGGGTTTGGCGGCCTGCACGCAACCCCACGATGCGCAGGAGCCCCAGGAGATGATGGCCTTGCAGCTTTCAGCGGCATATTTCAGCTGCTCGACGAACGGCTTGCCGCCGATGATGCAGTACATGCCGTCCTCGGCCAGCGGCGGATTGCCTTCCACGGCCAGGATGTAGTTGCCTTTGTATTTTTCCACGATCTCGTCGACGATGGCTTCGGCATTATGCCCGGCCGCCGCCATGATGGTGTCGTCGTAATCCAGCGACAGCATCGACAGGATCACGTCCTTGGCCAACGGATGCCCGGAACGGATAAAGGATTCCGAACAACAGGTGCATTCCAGACCATGCAGCCACAACACCGGAATGCGCGGCTTGGTCTCCATCGCCTGCGCGATTTTGGGGGCGAAAGCGGGAGAAAGCCCTAACGAGGCAGCGGTCAGGCTGCAGAACTTGAGAAAACTGCGGCGCGTGATGCCTTGCCTGCGCATGACATCGTAAAAGGTTTCATTCATTCAGGAACTCCTGGCGTTGTTATCCGGCTACTCGATGAACGCACGGCCGGCGGCGGTTCGTGGACGTTCTTCAGTGCCTGTTTTTATCCAGCGCGGTGACCGGCATGACTCCCCCGCCGACACTGCTCCGCAATGCTATTGCAACATTCATACCGGATTGACGGGTTAGAAAAACCTTTTTATCAATGCGGAAAATAACGCCGGCAAGGTGGCGATAAAACCACAAATTAATGTCGGTTATACGACAAATGCGACAAAAATATCGGGGGATTGCAGGAAAGATGACATAAACAGGAGCTTATTACGTACATTCAGACTTGAGCGCTTGGCTGTTTAGAGCAATCAGTCGTTACTTGAAAGCAACGACTGTTGTGAACATTGAGTTTTGTTATTGACAAGCCTGCCTGAAAAATACCGTAGGGTACGAGAGTGTGAATGTATTATCCCTGCCAGGTTAAAAAAATGATTTACCACAGACGACCGCATGGACAGGAAATGATCCCGTCATTTCTCTGCATTCACCCCATCCATGGGGATTATGCGGGAGGTAGGTCGAAAACTGCTCCTGCTCACGCTAAGTACCTACATCCCTGTAGGCAACGCAGGAGCAGTTGCCGAGAGCACAGAGGACACGGAAAAATAATACTAATTAATCATTAGGTAAACCCCCGGCTATGCCGGGGAGACTCTCATAGGTTTTACCGATACGGCAGTTTTTCTTACCTTTAAATTTCGACCAAGAAATTTGAAGGAAAAGAACTATGAAAGACTATAAAAGTCTGTCGCATACGCGATGGGATTGTAAATACCACGTTGTATTCATTCCGAAGAAAAGGAAGAAAGTCATCTATGGCAGTTTAAGAAAATATTTGGGTGATATTCTGCATGAGCTGGCGAAGCAAAAAGGCATTGAAATTTTAGAAGGGCATTTGATGAGAGACCCTGTTCATATGTGTTTAAGTATTCCGCCTAAAATAGCTGTATCGAGCGCAGTCGGCTATTTGAAAGGGAAGAGCGCAATTGCCGTTGCCAGGAAATTTAAGGGACGACAGAGAAATTTCAATGGCAAACACTTTTGGGCACGGGGGTATTTCGTTTCAACGGTGGGTTTGGATGAAGTCGTTGTTAGAGAATATATCCGGCATCAAGAAAGCCAGGATGAATATTTTGAGCAATCAATGGATGTGAGTGGCGGCTTGGCCGCAATAAGAGCCCTTTGAGGGCGGGCATAACCCAATAAACCTCCGGCTATGCCGGAGGTAACTTAATTTCATCGTAAAGGTGCTCGTCAGTGCGTATCGCTTTATCGCTGGTTTTGGGCCGGCTGTATTTGCTGATCCAGGTATGCAACGTATTGACATTGATACCGAGATCCTTGGCAGTCTGGACAATCGACTAGTCCGACTCGTCCGCCAGTTTAACGGCTGACGCTCTGAATTCCGCACTATAGATTTTTTGTTTTTCTTGATTCATTTTGGGCACACGTTCTCTGTTTACTTAATTTTAAATTGTGTGTCCGGTTTAGTGTAGCCATATCAAAGCGGGATGCCTATCCGATCACGCACGAAACAGAAGTCTATCTTCCGGCACGGACTCGACTTTCTCCGCAGTATTTCTCCATGCGATTTGCCGACTTTCTTTAGGCTTTGAGATTTTTGCCCTGTACTTAGATGAGCAATATTTTGGCTTAGCGGTTTTTGTACCGCTGGACTTCAAACCCTTTTAGTGAGAAGCCATGTATAGCTAAATGGGTTCTTATTCAACCTCAAGTTTCTTGAAGGACGCCCCTTCTATCGATAAATCTCCCATCAGGCCCTTCTCACCGAAGACGAATGAAACAACAGGACTTTGAAGATTGGTGGTATCCAGTGAACCGCCAGCTCCTACTTTACCCACCACTACGGAAATATCGGCACCGATCTCAAAGTCACGTTTGCCGGTCCGGAAAAGGTCAAGAGTCGCTTGGTCGTTGAAAACCAGAATCAGTGAATACCACTGTATACCGGCTAGGAAACCGAACTTCCCGGCACGGTTGGTGTAATATCCAACTGGCTTTCCCCCGATCTGCATCACGCATTTTCCGCCCTCAACGCCTATAATGAAGCCGCCCTTGGTAATCTCTGGGCAGACAAGAATACCCTTAGCGTTATTAAACAACGTCTCTGCTCCCTGGGTCTCACTCTGGAACCGCGCTACGGCTGCTGATGCATCCGTTTCCAGTTTTTTTGCATCCGCGGCCGTAAAAGCTGCCAGTGCCTGTCCTGTCAACAGCATGCTCGCTGCCAGTATCGTGCCTTTTATAAGTTTCATATTGTTTTTCATATCGTTTCTCCGTTGTGCAAAAAATGTCATAAATATTATCGATTCGATAGTCCGTTGCTTTAGTTTCCAGTATTTCGTTAATAAATTTATTTTTTGATGAGGAAGGATTATGTGTATTGGGACTATTTTGTTTTTTTCTCTTGGGTGGTCATGACTTTGTCCTTCTTACATTTGAATTGTTAAGCAAGCATGAACTAAATTTCGTTAATTTAGCAATTGGTATGACTACTGAGCTTGTACCCTAGTACTCAGTCAGTCTTGTTCTGACGAGTAAAATTTGCAGAGTATTCATAGCGTGCGAATAGTGCGAATACCCTGAAGGGCATAAATAAATTCGCACCTACAATTTACCCGCCATAATTAAATTGACTGACTACTAGGATGCGGTGAGGGACGAACCGGATCATTTGAATTCGACAACAGTGATACGAGGGACGTAGAGCATAAACAGTAGGCTGAGATTGGAGTTTGTACTACCGAACGCCTGCTTCATACCTGATAGCAGACACAAGAGAATGAGAATCCGAACTTCCGCATTGGGTCTACTTGAGCCATTCAACGTCTTGTGCAGTTAAAACTAATTTTGTAAGTTGTCAGAACAAGTTCAGAGTTTTACAAATTATCAGTTCAAAACTTCTGTTTCCCAGTGTGGATGGGCGCAAACTATTGATAGCTTGGCATTCACAGGAAGCAGTTCAGCGCTATCCTAAATCGATAGAGCCTATTCTGCTCATAGCGCAAATACCAGAACGGGGCAAGGTTGCCTAAACAAAAGGCCGTAGGGCTAAAGGTTATTAGAAGAGAGCGGTGGCAATCTTTATCAGTATGTCCTTGATCGGGATTTGGATAGAGAATAGGGCGGCAATGGGAATCAGAGCCGGGACCACTATGGCAATCAATGAGGACTTATCGATCGGTACCAGGCGCATCTTTCTGACTGCTTCGTAAAGTGCCAGGGTATCAGCCACCGGCCCGAGTTCCTCTGCTTGTAGAAGTGGATCGTCTACTTCCGTTTGACCCAGGATCCAGCGCCGGCGCACTAAACGCCCGTGTTCGCCGACCAAGGCGCCATACTCCAGCAATGCACGGCGTTTGGCGGCGGCGAGAGGGATGACGAATGTCAGAAGCGGCGCCAGACAAATCCCGACGAGGACAATCAGAAAAACTGTGAGCATTAGCTTTAAGGATTGAACGTCGACTCCGTGGTACAGCACGTTATGAGCCAGACGTGAAGCCAGTACCGCTGATACGGCAAAGGCGAACAGACTGAACGCTTTTGGCAATCGTTTAAGGAAGCCCAAACCACCGGCTCCATCCGGATGGGTGGGCACAATCGCGAGATCGAGCCGGGCAATGCGCTTCAGCAGGATGAACATTAGGATCAGGCGCCAAAGCCAAGCAGCCAGGAGGGCGATGAAGATAGGACGGCTCACATACATGAACCACCAGCCCCCGAACCCGAGACGGCCAGCGCCACCGATTGAGGCCCAGTTGACTTCATGGCCCAGATCAGACCCGGCGGTCACTGACCCCAAGATCGTCCAGGCAACAATAAGCGCGGTAATCAGCACCCAAGGCAGGGTCCGATCACGCAGGCGGGTAATGCCCCTGATGATGTTTACGAAATCCTGCCGCTGAGCCGACTGTACCAGGCCCGAGGTCAGGAAATAGGGGGTGAGGGTCGTACTCTGCTGATGCAGCATTCCCTCGCCCAGAATAAACAGCGGTACGGCGAGCAAAAAGCGGACATGTACACCGAAGTGCCTCAGTAGAGGCTCGTCCACGGTACCGGGCAGTATCCGGCTCGTAAACATGGCCCAAACGACGATGGGCAACCAGGCGAGCAAAGCAAAAAATACTGCCCGCGGCGCATTGTGCCCAATCCCTGTTCGGGAATCAGCCCCACGCGGCGTTGGAGCCGAAACGGCAGGTCATCCCGGACCAGGGAGAGTGCCAGTGATTCGTCGTCGGTTTGTTTCATGGTTTGGCTCCTTGCTGAGCAAAACTGCAAGTGGTGCCTTGGAGGGCAATTGGCTGTGAGAGCAGGGTCATACTTTAGCAGCAAGCCGCTAGTACTCGGTCAGCCTTGTTCTGACGAGTAAAATTTGCGGAGTATCCATAGCCTGCGAATAGTGCGAATGAATTCGCACCTACAGTTTATCCGCCATAATTAAATTGACTGAGTACTAGGCGCAAATTTAGGCCCACTGGCCAAAACAATCCGAGCCAGAACGAAACAACTTGAAACCATGCTTATATGATGTCAGAACCTATGGTTTCCTGTTTTTACAAAATCCTGTCTGCTTTCTCGAACTCGGGTTAATTTACGTGGTCAACTTCGATGTGATTTATTGGCAAATATTCAATGCTGAATAAACATATCCTCAATTCATTATTAAGGAGTAGCCAATGAAATATAAACATCTGGCCTTTATTTGCGCTATTGTCGCCGTTAATCTTCCTGCGATAAATACTACACAAGCAGAAACAGCTACACCCGTCGAAGCTCATGACAAAGCTGTGGAAGAAGCAGCCGCAACTGCAGCAACGGATGATGAAGGAGAGACACTGGATATGTTCCGTTTCAGTCTGCGTATGGAGAAATTGGACGTCATCAAGAAAGCGATGAAACTGCCTCCAGAACATGAAGGAAAGTTTCTGGATCAATACTATCGTTATGACACTGAATTGAAACAGTTAAATGACGAGCGTCTAGCAGCCATCAGTGATTATGCGGCTAAGATTGACAACATTAAGGGTGCTGAAGCAGACAAACTGGTCAAGCGTATGTTTGATTTCCGCAAAAAGCGCACGGCACTGCTTGAAAAATATTATGGCAAAATCGCAAAAGCAACATAAAAACCATTGCTGCACGTTTTCTGTAAATAGAAAACATTTTGCAAGCTATTAGCGACGTGAAAATTGGTTCTACACTTCCTTTGATGCCTGAATAACGAATAACCTGCGTGGGGCGTTACAGAATGCGGTGTTATTACTTCTGTATTGCTCCACGCTAACTTCATCCTGAAAAGCTACCGCGTAGTGTGCTTAGACGAAGTGAAGACATTGAAAAAAACAACGGTCGGCCTGTCACATACGGGAATAGCTTTGCCTTTCGTGCTGCTGGCCGTCGGTTTGCTCGGCGGTTGCCAGATTGAGCCTGCTTATATAGACTTTTCACCGCCTATTATAGCCTCCCTGCCGGATGTGGTAGACGAGCGCCAGCCGAAACTTTCCGGCCGTCAGCCGAAACTTGCCGACATCGCCACCCGCAAATTCGCTATCGACAAAGACCACAGCATCGTTGGCAGTCTTGCCATGATCAGTGCGCGCGATGGAGATACCTTGCCCGACATCGCCCGGCATTTCGGCCTGGGCTATAACGAGATCGCCATCGCCAATCCCGCTATACCTCCTTGGACGCCTAAAGCAGGCGCACGCGTGCTGCTGCCGTTGCAGTTCATCCTGCCCGATGTGCCGCGCAAAGGCATCGTGCTCAATTTGGCGAACATGCGGATGTTTTATTATCCCCCGAAACAGCCGGACACCGTGTTTACCTACCCGATCGGCATTGGCCGCCAAAACTGGAATACGCCATTAGGGCAAACCACTATCGTCGCAAAAACAGCCAACCCAACATGGATGGTTCCGGAGTCCATTCGCCGCGAACACGCGGCAAAAGGCGATCCGCTGCCCGAAGCAGTGCCCCCTGGCCCCGACAATCCCCTCGGCAAATATGCGCTACTGCTAGGCTTTAAACGCTACCTGATCCATGGCACCAACAAGCCCTATGGCGTCGGTCTGCAAGTCAGCCACGGTTGTGTGCGCCTTTACCCCGAAGACATTGAAGTGCTGTTCAAAAAAAGACCGGTCGGGATGCCGGTGCGCATCATACACCAGCCTTATATGACGGCATGGGACGGGGACAGGCTTTACCTGGAAGCCCATGAGCCGCTGGAAAAATGGGCCAGGCAAAAGCCTAAGCTGAAAAAGAAATTGATCAATGACCTGAAGCAAATCGGCACTAAGCAAAACGCAGCTATCGATTGGGAAAAAGTCGACCGCATCCTGCAACGCGCCGACGGCATCCCCACCCCGATCCTGATGGCCAGCCCGGGCTTACCGGAACTGGTCGCGAGTGCGCCTGAATTGGAGCATCCTGAGCATTTCTACGGGGCGCCAGTGGTTTCAGCATTGACCGACAGCGACTGGGCGATTTTAGTCGCCGACTTAGACAACGAGGTGCAGGCGCAACAACTGGTGGCGATGCTCAATCATCAAGGTCCGCCAATCCCGGCGCGAAAAGTTGAAACAGACGGCTCTTATCAAGTGATCGCCGGCCCCTTCAAAAACCAAAAAGAAGCTGAATCGGTTGTACGTCGCATCAAAATGGATTTTGAGCTGGATATCAAACTGTTATCGCCTGAGATAGTGGCCGCGCCATAGCCCTCGCGTCAGTCAGGAAAAAATGATCAAAACGACGCACAAAACCGGCACCGACACTATTTAAAGATAAAGAATAAAATATAACTGGTCTCCGGTTTTGGCCCAGGCTAATGCAGGCACCGATGCAAAACTCAAGAATCTGTTAATTCTGAAATAACGGAACCGGGGTTAATGTCGGTTAGACAGGCCGTATGCCCTAAAGGGCAGATCCTTTTGAAACAAGGGGAACATTCAAGAGCGGAATAAAATATTCTGGCTTTGTCATTAAGTGGCGGCGTAAAGTTGGGATCTGAAGATCCGTAGATTGCAAGCACTTTTTTATTTAAGGCGCTGGCAACATGCATCAAACCGGAATCGTTACTGACGGCCACCTCAACCAGCGACAATAAATCAACGGCTTCGCCCAGACTTGTCTTGCCGGCAAAATCCAGACAAGCGCCGTCCGTCAATTGATTGATCTGATCAGTCACAGCCTGATCTTTGCCGGAACCCAAAAGCCAGACTTGCCAGCCATAGTCTATTAGTTGACGTGCAACTTCAGCATAATGACTGATTGGCCAGCGTTTTGCCTCTCCATACTCCGCGCCCGGACATAAGGCTGCAATTTTACGGTCTTTCGACAAGTGATATTTTTGAATGACCTGATTCTGACGTTCCGGATCAACTTTAAAAACAGGCTTAGGAAAATCCTCCACATCAGCTTTCGACATAGTCGCCAAGGCGACAAAACGCTGAACGGTCTTAGTCAGTTTGGTTTTATCCAGCAGACGTGCGTCATTGAGCAATCCCCAGCGACATTCTCCAACATAGCCTGTTCGCTGGGGGATGCGAGCAAAAAATGGCGTCAACGCCGACTTCCAGGTATTTGGCAATACTATTGCTTGATCATAATAATAATCGCGTAGATTCAGCCCGGATTTGATGCGGGTCAGCAATCCCAACTTACCGCGTTTGACTGTCATTTCAATGCCCAATGACACTTCGGGCATATAATCCAGTAAAGGGATCGTTGCCAAAGGAGCGATCACATCAATTTGGCAGTCCGGGTACTGTTGTTTGAGGGTGATGAATAAACTCTGCGCCATCACCATGTCGCCTACCCAGGAGGGTGCGATAACTAAAACGCGCATTTTTTATATCAGGTAGCGAAATTAAAATGATCGTCGACCCACTCGATTTGAAACACTCGATTCGGCATTCGTGTATTGTAGACCTTCTCTCGGCCTTTCTTGTCGCGCTCGCGCAAATTAAAGGTATTGCAATCGGCGATAAGATGGGTTCCAAAAGGCGTTTCAATCGCATCCTGCACCCATTTAACAGGAAAAAAGCGGCTCGTGCCGGGAATGCGGCGCGTCAAGTTGAAGTTTTCATCATATAAAAGTACTTCCCCTCTGCGCGAATTGGATAACATATATCCACCTGAATGAGGCCGGATGTGATGCGCTCCGTTTAAGTTACTAATGACAACTTCATGCTCCAGGGTTTTTCTATCAATGCGGATCACTTTGCCTTGATAGAACAGTATGGTCAGTATTTTGCTTTCATCATAGGGGTCGACGATGGCGGAATTTAAATGAGTTGTTTGCAGACGACCGGGATAATTCTTGAAGCGATGGTCCATTTGCTTGTCGATAAGGCGCTTTCCGCCGCCATAGGCTGTGTCATAGCCATGTTCGGTGGCCCACCAGGACCAGATCAATTGGCCTGTTAAATCAAATTCCAGCAGGGCATCAACGCCACTTGCCGTGATCAATAACCCCCGCTCGGTCCTGCGCAACGAACGTACCTGGGTCATATAAGGGCTACGAATTTCCAAATCGATCTCGCCTTTGTCATTGAGCCTGGCGATATGCTCGTCTCCCGTTACGCCGTCTTCACTACAAGGTAAACCTGTTATGAAATATAAACCTTCCCCCGAGACATACTGCATCCCAAACGGCTTCACAGGCGACATTTCACCCAGATATTTTATGCCGCCTAATTCGCCAGTATGCTCGAATAACTCCAGTTTTCCGCCGGGTAAACCTCTGAAAACATCATTGGATCGGTCTTTGCCTCTGATGATGCGGTTTAATCTAAACTTGACATAATCCCAGTTGGTTTGGGGATAAGAAACGACAAATCTCATAACACTTTTTTCGCTTAATTATTTTTCATGACAGACGTGATCGAATCTGAAGTTTTACAAACACTTCGGTCACATCCAATTTGAGCCTTACTTTCAATGTTCTTGTTCAGCGTTGCTATCACTCAGGCCCTAGCGTCTGAAATCAGCGTCAAGAGTTCAATCGTTGGATAAAGGATCAGTGATTTATAGAGAGACAGTAAGATTTAGACCTCTATTGCTCGCGGCGTATGCTACTACAGTATGAAGATAAGGTGTTAATCTAAATCAATTGCTTCCATTGTTTTGAACATATCGTTCCACTACATCCTAATCCAGTAGACAAAAGTCACAGTAGCCGCGATGCCGTCCATCTGGCTTAATTGAAGAATATCCCCAGCTATTTGGACAGAATACGGTTTTATAGAACAGAGAATTGCACTAATTTAAGGCATGAGGTGGAGCGATTGATATTGCCCGGCAAGCTGCTCGATTTCCGTCATGTATCGTTCATAATCAGGTGAATCAGCACGGCTGTAATTCCAGTTTTTATAAAGCCCGGTAATTCGGGTAAAAAAATCGCGCGCGGCCTCTTTGTCCTGAAATTTAAATTCGGTCGTCAACAGCTTTTTCAATAAGCGGAAACTGGCCAATTGCCGCTCGCGCGGCATGTTGGCATCCACTTCGTCAAAGGCGTCTTGCTGCAGATAGGCCATGTCTAAAAGCACCGATTTTTGCCACTCGATGAAATCTTCGAGGGAAATGCCTTCTTCGCCGGTAACCTGCATGATTTGATAAATGCCATCGCCGCGCTCCAGTAAGGCCATCATGTCTTTAACGTCGTCAACCCATTGCGCATCGAGTTCTTTCTTGAACCACGGCGCCAACTGATCCAGATACCGCGACCACGACAGCAATGGATCGATGGCCGGATAAAAGCGTTTATAGGCGCGGTCGGCGGACAGACCAAGAAAAGTTTTGACGGTGCCCAAAGTGGATTGTGTCACGGGTTCCTCGAAATTGCCGCCCGCCGGAGAAACCGTACCGATCAATGTCAGCGTGCCGGTGGTACCATCGGTGCAACGGATAACGCCGGCGCGCTCATAAAGATTTTTAATGGCCGAATCGAGATAGGCCGGAAACGCTTCCTCGCCCGGAATTTCCTCCATCCTGCCTGATGTCTCACGCATTGCTTGCGCCCAGCGCGAGGTCGAGTCGGCAATGAGCAGGACGTGATAACCCATTTGCCGGAAGTATTCCCCGAGGGTGATGCCGGTATAGATGGAGGCCTCGCGCGCCGCGACCGGCATCGAAGACGTGTTGCAGATAATGATCGTCCGGTCCATCAACGTTCCGCCGGTACGGGGATCAGCCGTTTCTGGATATTCGTGAATGGTTTCGACGACCTCGCCGGCACGTTCGCCGCAAGCGACGATAATCACGATATCGACGCTGGAGTAACGCGCGATCAGACTTTGCAGGACCGTTTTACCGGCGCCGAATGGCCCCGGAATACAACCGGTGCCGCCTTGGGCGATGGGAAAAAAAGTATCGATGATACGGGTTGCCGTAGTCAGCGGTATGGCCGGAAACTGCCGTTCGACATAGCGCTTGCGTAGCAGGTTTTCCGGGATCGGCCGCCGGATTGGCCAGCGTTGGGCCAGGGTTAATTCCCGCTCCTCTCCGGCAGACGTTTGATAGCGTGCGACAACCTCATCGATGCTGAAACTGTCTCCACGGATCCATGTTACCTTGACTGGCCCCGCCTCATTGAAAGGAATCATGATCTTATGCTTGAAAGGGCCTTCCGGTACCGATCCCAGGACCCCGCCGGGAGGCAATGTCCCCCCCAATTTCTATTTCCGGCGTGAACTGCCACTTTTTATTGGTGTCCAGCGGCGAAACAGAAACGCCGCGCGGCAGAAAAAAGCCATATTTTTTCGCCAGCACATGCAAAGGGTTCAACAAGCCGTCGAAAACTTGCCCAAGCAGGCCGGGTCCTAAGGTGGCCGAAAGCGTCTTCCTGCCCGCGAAGCACCCATCTTGCGCCAAAAGAAGAGCAGCAGAGTGCCCAGCAGCAGCGCATAGCCGGCATCGGCCAGAATCATCGCGAAAAACAGTGCAAAAGAGATGAATACGACTGGAGAAGGGGCCCAGGTACGGTAACCCGGTGTCATGTAGAAATTGACCAGATCCTCGCCGGCCGAAAGCCAGGATGGATTCTCCATACAAGTCGGCGGGTTGTCGTCAGGCTCTGCTTCCCGGGTATCAATATGCACCCGATGGCGACGCGCATAATCGGTAAGTTGCGGGAGGCGATTCTGCGGCACCCAGCCGCGTAACCCGAACATTTCGTGGCGCGTGTAAGTCTGATTCAGCGCGGCTGTCAATGCGGCTTGATCTTCCAGTGTGGCGATATTGTCCTTGATCAGTGTATACCAGCGGGTCAAATAGGCGCGTTCCGCTTGCACATCCTCGATAGCCAGTTCCACGTCTTCAAGGAGAGCCTCCAGGACATGCCGGGGCTGGTAGCCTATATGCGTGCGATTGACGGGCATGCCTTCAGGCTCGTTTTCGGAAATGACTACGACATAACTATTACGGTTATCCTTTTTGACGATCTCATAGGGCAGCCCCAGTTCCGCCACTTTGGGCATATCGCGGTGCGGCACTACATAGAACCAGAAGCGGAGATTGCCCATTTCATGCAGCGGCGAAAAAACGAAATCGCCCCACGGACGCATGTCCTGAATGCGCTTGATCAGAAAATCGCGTTCATCGGTGAACTCCAGCAACCGCCGCCGGACATCGAGCGTCTTGCGTTCGACTTCTAAGGCATCGAAACGGCTGATGTCCCGGCTTTGCCGTCTTCGATGCGGATATTCGCGTAAGAACTGCAAGGTAAGCTGGAACTGCACGAGTTCGAGTGCACCCGACATGGGACGCAGACATTGATAGCCAACTTTGCCAGCTCAATACTCATAAATCGGCCTCACTGGTGGAATGCGTGGCCGGATTGTGTGGCGTAAAACAGCACTGGGTGAGAAAGGCAAGTCCGGTATTCTGCTCAATATGGGCTCTCGCGCAGAGTTCTTGCAAGACATCGGGTAGCGTATCCGTTTTGTGTATACCCCAAAACATTGCTCATGGCTCAACCAGGTTGAAATCTGGTTCGGGATCCTGAGCCGCCGGTTTCTCAAACGCGGTAGCTTTGCTTCAACTGAAATTTTGAATCAGCGTATCCTGGCTTTTATTGAATTCTTCAACGAGACCTTGGCAAAGCCGTTTCTCTGGACTTACATTGGCAAGCCTTTGCTCGTATAGGTTATCGGATATATTTCGGAAGCTGGGTGCTAGTACTCAGTCAATTTAATTATGGCGGGTAAATTGTAGGTGCGAATTCATTTATGCCCTATGGGTACTTGTGCCCTTCAGGGTATTCGCACTATTCGCACGCTATGAATGCTCTGCAAATTTTACTCGTCAGAACAAGGCTGACTGAGTACTAGCCCGGATATTTCATGAAACCACAGAGAACACGAAGAACACGAAGAAAATCATGGCATTATCATTTCTCACAGATAACTTCATGAGCTCATTATGAAATATTTGCAATTAATTGAATTGAAAAGCCTTCGTGTACTTCGTGTCCTTCGTGGTGAAATATTCAGGCTAGGTTGGTTGTAGCAGGGTGGAATGATGCAAAGGCCGCGGCCGTGAGCCGGAAATCGGCCCAAAGCCGCAAGCATGCCGTGCAACCCGACATGGCTGTTTGTATTTCAATCGGCTAAAGCGGCCAGACGATTCTCCAGTTCGGCGGCGACCAGGGCATCGTAATGGCGCTGCAAAGTGGAGTCGCTAGGACGCGGAAACAAAGCGGCTTCGATTTCACTTTGCAGATGAGTCAGAAAATGCCGTCTGAGCATTGAGTCCTCAGGGATTTTCGGCTTTGAAACGGACGCCGATCCGGATTTGCCGGCGGCGGATTTGGAAAAATGCAGCATGCTGTAACCTAAAGGCAGAAAAGCGCATGCCGCAATTAAAAACATGACGAGAAATAATAGTATGACTTCGAACATATCAACACCTCGTTAACCAGGAAAAAAACGCCCGGATATACACCATTAGGAGGCTGGCAATCCGGCAATTCCCTAGGAAGCAAGTAAAATGCCATGCTGATTGTTATTTATAATACATTGATTTTATTATGGATTTGAGGATTTTTGGAGGTCGTGCGTGGTGGCTTTCGAAACAATTTGTCGGTAATCCCTCAACCGCTCCAGGGAGCGGGTGGCGATGCGCGCAGAAGCCGGTTCAAGCGGGAGTTATAGTGATTAGCGCGTCTGATTCTTAATTCATGGCCTTAAATCCGCTGACTTGGATCAATTCGTTGATGCGTAGTAAAATTCCTGGTTTTTCACGTTCGAACGGCTGCCGTGTGAGGGCAGCGCCCCATGCATCATTGCAGTGCGTTTTCTGGAGTCGGAATTTGGCTATTCCAGTACAACCTTCATTTTTTTTCTACAATTTTCTATCCGCTCAATCATGAGATTTGCGCCATGACTCAACCTAAAAGCAAAATCGTTCGCATTGCTACAAAATCCGATGGGAAAACCACCTTATCCGCCGCCCAAAAACAATTCAATAGCCTGACCAAAAAGATTGATCGCCAGAAAAAGCGCCTGATCGAGTGGAAAGAAACCATTCCCTTGTATTACCAAAAGGTTGAGCGGGAATACGAGCCTGCCGTAGAGATCTTATATAACCAGAAACTGGAATGGGTGCGGTTATTGGATCAGTTTTACGGTAAGTCACTGTTTAAAAAATCCTACAAATTGAAAATGAAGCAGCTTATTTGCGAGGTATGCGAGCAGTTGATTCCCGAGTTGAATAACGATGAACCGAAGTCCTTGTTCAATAAATACAGTGACGATGATTACGATACCATTCATCAAGAGACGGAAGCCGCGGTTGGCGAGCTGATGAAAAGCCTGGCGGAAGGTATGTTCAATGTGGACTTGGGGGATGACGTCGATATCAGTTCGCCGGAAAAATTCCACGCCCACTTGCAGGAAAAGCTGCAAGAGCAGGCGGAAGTCCAATCAAAAGAGCAACCGGCGGAGCCGGTTAAACAGCGTAAAAAAACCAAAAGGCAATTGGAAAAAGAAGCGCGCCAAAAAGAGGAAGAGGCATTGGCGAGCAAGTCGGTTCAGGAGGTTTATCGGAAATTGGTCGCCACACTGCATCCCGACCGCGAGCCGGATGCACAGGAACGCGCCCGCAAAACGGAGTTGATGCAGCGCGTCAATACCGCTTACGGCAAAAAAGACTTATTGCAGTTATTGGAATTGCAGCTGGAAATCGAGCAAATCGATCCGGCCCACTTAAGCCGGATGGCCGACAGCCGTTTAAAGCATTTCAACAAAATACTGAAAGAACAATTATCAGAGCTGGATCAGGAAATCGATCAAATTGAAGGGGCGTTTAAATTGCAAATGGATCTGCCTTTCTATGCGCTTCTATCGCCCAGGCAACTGATGGCAATGCTGGTGCAGGATATTAAAAAGCTACAGGCGGATATAACGGTCATTCGAAAAGAGATTGAAACCTTTCAGGATCCTGCAGCGCTTAAAGCATGGCTGAAAAGCTATAAAATGCCAAAAAACTCAGTGCCGGATGATTTTGATGATTTCTTTTTCGAGGGCATGATGCCGTTCGATTTTAAGTAAATCCCACCTCATGAACCACAGGGAGTTCAGGCGAATCCGGGGGCGGATAGTGGTGAAATATTCAGGCTAATGCTTCCCAGCCGGAAAATTTTCGGTATAGTGGCGCGTTTAGTTGAATCTTGCTGTACAGTTGTCTAAAAATGCAGAATAAATACATACGTTTATTAAGTCTTCTCCTGATTGTTCTATTAATTCCCCTGGCAGTTTGGTTGCGACCCGGCAAATTCGAAGAAGCCGATCTCAATTCCCCTTCCACGCAGTCCAGGCTGGCCAGACCGGCCGGCTTTGAAAAGCCCTGCAAGGACGAGCATCCCGAATGGCGCCAAGCCCAGACTATCGACGGCGTCGAGATCGCCGAATCGCTGGCGTGCAGTCCCGACAATCCGTACGACATCGCCGCCTTCGTCAAGGGCGTCAATAACGTTTCCATGCCTACCCAGATGAGCACGCATCTGTCCGAAGACGCGCTGACCAAAACCGACGACCTGGACGGCGACGGCGACCCCGATATCATCCGCATCAAGCTGGAGGTCATCGAGCTTAACGGCAAATCGCCCGACGGCGATTTCCTGATCCCCAGTTATGATGTGTTGCCGGGCGTGCAGCCGGGGCTGTGGGTATTCGCGCCCAAGACCAGCGACATGGCGGTGAAGCATTACGGCTCCAACCAGGCCAATTATTTCCTGCGCGCGCCGTCGCCGGTGATTCGCGTCGAGCAGGGCGATCAGGTCTATATCACCCTGGAAAACACGCATTACTTCCCGCACACGATTCATTTGCACGGCGTCGATCACCCCTGGAGAACAGCGGACGGCGGCGAAAACGACGGCGACGCGCACGGCGGCGACATGGCCGTTTTTCCGGGCGACAGCCACACGTATGAACTGAAGCCCCGGACGGCCGGCACCATGCTTTATCACTGCCATGTACAGACCGACAAGCACGTCATGATGGGCATGGCGGGCATGTTCATCGTGGAAGAGAATCGCCCGAACAACTGGCTGCAGACCTTCAATATCGGCGGGGGGCACGTGCGGCATCCGTCGGTCGGCGTCAGGGCGGAATATAATCAGGAATATGACTTGCATTATCAGTCCGTCGACAAGCGCCTGGCGAAAATCATCCAGGAAGCCAACGATCCGCGTCTGATCGAGAAAAAAATGAACCGCGAATTCAACATGACCGAATCGCGGGAAAACTATTTCCTGCTGAACGGCCATGCCTTCCCGTACACGCTGCGCGACGACCTGATCGTTACCGGACCCAATGAAAAGATCAAATTGCGCGTCGCCAATACCCAGAACTCGGCCGTGGCGCTGCATTTCCACGGCCATAAGGCCACGGTCACGCATTACGACGGCATCGAACAGCCCGAGGCCATGCAGATCATACGCGACGTGGTCGATATTTCATCGGCGCAGCGCGTCGATATCAAGCTGGACACGACCAATGACGGTCTTCATAACGATGGCGAAGGCGTCTGGATGTTCCACGATCATGTCGAAATCGGCACGACCAATGACGGCGTGGAGCCGGGCGGGAATATCTCTCTGGTCGTATACCGCGATTACATCGACGGGCAGGGCATGCCGAAATTGCATGACGGCGCCTTCGATCGGTTCTTCACCAGTGCTTACTACGCGCGCCAGACCCCGATGTGGGCGACGGGCGAATTTGCGCAGCTGCTGGGCGAAGCCGGCCTTCTGGCACCGAATTATCTGAAAATCACCGCCTTCGGCCTGACGGTCGGGTTGCTGTTCGCGCTGGTGTTCTACCTCGTGCGCGGCTTTAAGAAAGGAGCAGCGGAATGAGTTTTACCAAGCATTTGATTTTATTGATGGCGCTGGCCGGCGCTCAACCGGCTCTGGCCGCCATGAACCATAACGGCATGATCATGGACGAAACCGGCATGATCATGAACAGCAATACCGACAAGTTGCCGCGCGACTGCCAGAAAATCGCCGGCGACGTCAATATTACGGTCCGCGCCGGCCATAAATACGCCAGGAAATTCAACGGCATCATGTACGCGTTCGACCAGCAGCAGTGGGAAGCGCCGCCCTGTTCGCGCATCAACGTCACGTTCATCAACGAGGACAAGATCCGGCACCAGTTCATGATTCACGATCTGCCGGGCTATATCTACCCGCAAGGCATGTTCACGATGGAAATCTACGGGCCGGGCCAGAAGACGGCGTCATTTATCGTGCCCAGTCAGCGCAAGACCTATCTGGTCCATTGCGAAGTGCCCCAGCACATGGAAAAAGGCATGAAGGCGCAGTTGAAAGTGGACGGCGGCGATGGCGATTTGCCGAGCATTCCGGGCCTGTCGGCGGCCGTGATACCGGATTCCTATGAGGTGGACTGGGATAAAAGCGCCTGGGGCGCCTTGCTGGTTTCGTTTTTTGCCGGGGCTGCGGTGCTTTTATTGCTGAACAGGATCAAGCGCTAGAGCAATCAACCCTTACTTGAAAGCAACGATTGTTGTGAAAATTGAGTTTTGTTATTGACAGGCCTGCCTGAAAAATATAGTAGGGTACGCAGTGCGTACCTTTTCCAGCGGTTCCGGTGTAAACCATCCCAAAAGGTACGCGATGCGTACCCTACCGGAATTATGAATACCGCTGGCGTCCTGCCGGTCAGTGAATGGCTTGTCTTTCAAGGCGGCGAATGCCTGAAGGTAATGTTTTCGACTAATGAATAAATGCACTAGCCTGGAGCGGAAGGTTTCGGGATAGGGAAGAAAAAGAAAAAAAAAGACCACCAGAAATTGTGGGGGGGTGGTGGGAGGTGGTCTTTATAAAGTAGAGACAAAATTGTCGAAGAGCATGGGAGCTATTGCTCTTCGACGGTGGTTATACTAGCAAAAGGCCACTGAGGAGTTTATTCGTACGAATACTTATTTAACTGATGTTACGCGGCCAGTAGAAGTTAGATCGATTTAATAAAGTGTCGCTAGCGCGACGGTTTTATTTAATCGGGTTTATCGCACCCGAAGGCGAGTTACTTTCTTTTGCGCGGCCAAAAGAAAGTAACCAAAGAAAAGGCCGCCCGGTTGCCGCTTGCATCCTGTGCTCCTCGCTTTCGCCAAGGGTTGCCAAAAGGGACTCCTGTCCCTTTGGCAACGCGCTTCATCCATGAAGCGCCCCTTCGGGCTATTCTCGACGAAAGCTGCGGTGCTCGGCGCGGCAAACGGGATGAAATCACCCGTGCGTAACATCAGTTATGGTAACGTTTATCATCAGCCGCGCTGGTCCTGATTGGTAAACCCGGCATTTCGGCCCGTCCAGGCCGGGCTTCCGCTAAAGCTTCAACCCGGTCTAAATGCTTTTGCCTCTGAGGTTATGCTCATAGTGCGAATGAATTCGCATCTACGTTGGAAAATCTCCGTGCACCGGAAAGCTATCCTCCTGGAGCGTTGGCGTAAAACGGCGCGGGCTGAATGGCTCGGTCGCCAGAATGCAGCGCACCGGTTCATGACGGGTTGGCTTTGACCGGCCTGATTCCCAGATGGTCGATCATTTTTTTCAAGACTTCTTCAGCGGTCAGGTCGTTGAGGCGGATGCTTTGGTCGTCAGCCCGGGTTTCGATCAGGTAGGGGAATTCCAGGTCGAGGCCATAATGGTTCTCGCGCTGGGCATAACTGTAAACATAGGCGGACAACTCCCGGCGCGTGGGCGGGTATATGATACGCACCGCCTTTTCGTTCAGGAGGCTTTCGTCCAGCAGCATGAATCCGTTCGGACCGACTTCATGCTGCAGCATGATGAGAATGGCCTTGATGGCGGGGTCCTTATTCAGGCTCCAGATATTTTTTACCGTTTCTTTCATAATTCATTCCAGTACACGGGCAGGGCATGTCAGGCGTTTTTTACGATGGCCGGCCGGGACCCGTTACGGGTAAGGGGTGAAGCAGGCAAGCCAGGGGCGCTATTGAAACAAGGATGAATAGCCTTCCTCCATCAATACCTGTCTGACCGCCCGTCGCTTGAGCATGCGCTGGTAATGGGCCAGGCAGTGTTCCGGCAGGTTGATGCCGATGCGTACCGCCCAGAATTCGCAATAAAAGAGCGCGGCGTCGGCGATGGAGAATTCGCCAGCTACGTAGGCTTTGCCCGCCAGTTGCTTGTCGATGATGGCAAAGCCTTTTTTGACAATGGTTTCGCCCTGGGCCTTGGTGCGTTCCATATCGGCTTCGTTAAAGGCGTAATGGTCGGTAGTGAAAATACGGGTAAAGCCCTGCATGTGAATGGCGCTGACAACGTAGTTCATGGTTTCGAGCACGAATGTATCGCCGTCCGCATCGCCCGGCATGAGCCTGGCCTTGGGATGGGTGCGCGCCAGCCAGTAGGCGATGGCACAGAATTCGGTGATGGCCGTGCCGTCGGGTTTGACCAGGGTCGGGATCGTGGACTTGGGATTGATGGCCGTGTAGGCCGGTTTGAATTGATCGCCGGCCGGCAGGTTGACGATATAAGCCTCGAAGATGAGCTCCAGTTCTTCCATCAGGATATGGATGCCCGTCGAGCAGGAACCGGGGGTCATATAGAGTTTCAGGTTCGCCATCGCGCCTAGCCCATCAGTTTTGCTTTATTGGCATCCATGAATGCGACGGTGACCGTGCTTTCGCCGGCGGCCTTGGCGGCTTGTTCGATTTTACTCTTGGCCATGTGGCGGACGAACACGGGAATTTTTTCCAGGCGCTTGAGCGCCTCTTCATCCCAGGGCAGTAACTCGTTGTTCATGTGATTCTCCTTGGCGGATTGGTGACGATGGTCGTGCGCCGCCGGGTGGTCAGGTAAAAAACGCGCTTGAATTTTTTAGGGTGATCCTTTCTATATTTTTCCATCCTCGAACAGCCCCCGTTGCCGGATCATTGTTTTGAAGCCTTTCATGACGGGACGGGAAATCATGGTCTCCGCCAGAACGCGTTGTTCATAAATAAAGTTTTTCATCTCATCGGTGAGTTGGTCGCGGGCGCGGGCGATCAGCTCATGCAGATCATCGCCCAGCCGTTCGCCGCGATGGGTTTTCACCTGATCATAAAGCAGTGTCATGATGATCTTTTCCTCCGTCTTCATCTTGCATTTGCCGTCGAGGATTTTGAGCATTACCGTCGTGGCGCAATCCACATGCTCGGGGGACAGGGGATTGGCCGTCGCCCAGCGGGCGACATAATCCGCTAACGCCGCTTCGCCGGTACTGGCAGGGCCGGCGTCCATGCCCGCATCCTGGCGGGATAGGTTGTCCGGTCCGGTGGTTATGATAATGGTTTCATTCATGCTGAAGTGCCTAGCAAACAGGATGCCAGCTGTTGAGCGGAACCTAAGTTTATTAGGGAGGAAATGAGTCGGAAACCGGTTAAAGCCTGCGTCCCGGCAGGGAACCTTGCCTGGAAACCCCCCATCAGGCAGGCGGGAGGCCGGGCACTTTGTTGTATTTCTTGCATTCCACGGGCGACACAGGGCTTTATATTGTCGTAAATGCGACCAGGCGCGCGAACGGCAGCACGGTAAACCTGTCACTGGCCGGAAGGCGCCAGCACCTTACGGAAGGTCAGGTTTATCCGTTCCCGACTGACATTTTTCTGCATTGGAATGCTGTGCAGCCAATGGTGCTGGAAATCAGGCTGCATGACTAATAATGAACCGCTGCGCAATAACACCTGACCCTGTTCGAATGATTGTTTATGACGGAAGGCAAACTGCCGCTCGGCGCCGAAAGTCAATGAGGCGATAAAGGGGCGGTCGCCCAGTTCCGGTTCATTATCCGCATGCCAGCCGACATAATCCTCACCGTTCCGGTACAGATTAACCAGAACCGAATTGAAACGGTAATTCAGCCGGTCCTCGATTTTTGCCCGGATAGCGTATAACAACGGCGTCCATGGCCGGGTTTGCAGCAGGTTGTTACTGTAGCTGTAGACAATGCCCGGGTCGGCATGCCAGGTCTGCAAACGGGGCAGGGTAAATTGCCGTCCGGCGACGGTGTATCGGTTATCGGGCCAATTTTGTTCCCGCAGCAGACGTTGATAAAGTCGTTCGCTTTCGGAAGCACTGTAAAAGGCTTCAATAAGCTCAAGCTCGGCGCAGAAAAACTGGTTCATGCCCCCACCCTTGATTTACCCTTGAGACCGCGTATTCAGGTGCGCGGCCAGCACGCTGTCCATGGTCGTGACATGCAGTTCGAACCATTGCGGCAGGCGCTCCCTGGCAAACGAGCGTCCGAAGGCGATCATGCCCTTATCGACCCGCTTCTTGAATTGCTTGAATTCGCCCAGAACCCGCAGGTGTTCCCCTTTATGTTCGGTTTGCGCCGGAAAAGCCGATTGTTCCATGAGCCGGTTCTCTCGCTCAAAATGCTGCTCGGTATGTTCAAACAATTCCTGAAACAAGGCCGGGAAATCATTGTTATCGGCTGTATTCAGCCGGCTCAGCAGCATGACGAATTCATCATGATCGTAATCGATCGGATCATGGCCGACCAGAATAAAGCCGTTTTTTTCGATTAATGGTGTCATCTAATAGATACCTTCGCGTTCCAAAATTCAAGGGGGGGCGATTCAATGATAAGCAGATTTTATGCCAGCCTTAGGATTGTGGCGGCCGGTTGTCGGCGGATGCATTGTAGGGGCGGACCTGCGTGTCCGCCCTGTTTCGGGTGCACAATAAATTATCGGAGAACCGCTGGCCAAAGGTGAACCGTTGGGCAAGGGCGAACACACGGGTTTGCCCTTGCCTGCCTGTTCATTTTACGAGCAATCGCACCTAATTGGCGTGGCATGCACCAGCGTAGCGCACGCTATGCGTATCCTGCGCATGCCGTTAGCAACCAGACAATCAGTAATTCACTGTTGAATCAATGTGTTATATATCATGGCATAGCCCTTGCAGATTGCATGCATACACGTATTCACATGAGATATTGAGGTGGTCATGAGCATGAAACAAACACTGGTTGTCATCGGTAACGGTATGGTTGGGCAGTATTTTCTGAGTGGTCTGATGAACAGTCCGGCCAGGGAACTTTACGACATCGTTACTTTTTGCGAGGAGCCGAGACCGGCTTATGACCGTGTTCATTTGTCATCTTTTTTCTCGGGCAAATCAGCTGAAGATCTGGCTCTGGCGGATCGGGACTTTTTTGACCGGAACGGCATCAGCCTGCATCTGAACGAGAAAGCGGTAAAAATCGACAGAGTCAATCAAACCGTCACCTCGGCGAAAGGCGAAATTGTTTCTTATGACAAACTGGTGCTGGCGACGGGTTCCTACTGCTTTGTGCCGCCGATACTGGGAAACGGCCGGCCGCAGTGCCTGGTTTACCGCACCATTGATGACCTCGAGGCCATTGCCGCCGCGGCCGAGAACGCCAAAGTCGGGACCGTGGTCGGCGGAGGCCTGCTGGGGCTGGAAGCGGCCAAGGCGCTGAAGGATCTGGGGCTGGAGACGCATGTGATCGAGTTCGCGCCGCGCCTGATGGCGGTTCAGCTCGATGAAACCGGCGGCGCGCTGTTGAAGCGCAAAATCGAGGAGCTGGGCGTGATTGTCCACACCGCTACCAACACCCGCATGATTACGGAAGGCGAGCGCTGCGTGAACAAGATGTCCTTCGCCGACGGCGGCGAACTCGAAACCGATATCGTGCTGTTCTCAGCCGGCATCCGGCCGCGCGACGAAATCGCCCGAGATTGTGGCCTGGACGTGGGCGTCAAGGGCGGCATCGTGATAAACGACCAGTGCCGCACGTCCGATGAATCCATTTATGCGATCGGCGAGTGCGCGCTCTGGAACGACACGATTTTCGGCTTGGTCGCGCCCGGTTACGCGATGGCGCGCACGGTCATCGACGACCTGGCCGGCGAGGCCGCCGCCTTCACCGGCGCCGACATGAGCACCAAACTGAAGCTGATGGGCGTGGATGTGGGCAGCATCGGCGACGCGCATGCCAATACGCCGGGTGCGCTGGTTTACAGCTATCAGGACGGCGCCCGGGAAATCTACAAGCGTCTGGTGGTCAGCGAGGACAGAAAGCAGCTGCTGGGCGCCGTGCTGGTCGGCGACACGTCGGATTACGATACCTTGCTGCAATATTGCCTGAACGGCATTACCCTGCCGGAAAATCCCGATTCCCTGATCCTGTCGCATGACGCCGCGGCGCCTGCCGCGCTCGGTCCCGATCTCCTGCCGGCTTCGGCCCAGATCTGCTCCTGCTACAATGTGTCCAAGGAACAAATCTGCGGGGCCGTGCAGGCCGGATGCACCACCGTCAACCAGCTGAAAGCGGAAACCAAGGCCGGAACCGGCTGCGGCGGCTGCGGCGCTCTGCTGAAATCGGTGGTGGACAGCGAGCTGACCAAGCTGGGCTTCGAGGTCAACAACCACCTGTGCGAGCATTTCCCCTATACACGACAGGATCTGTACAACCAGATAATGGTCAAGCAGATCAGGACTTTTGCCGAGTTGCTGGAACAATTCGGCCAAGGCGACGGCTGCGATATCTGTAAGCCGGCCGTCGGCAATATTCTTGCTTCGTACTGGAATGAGTACGTTTTGAAGCAGGAGCATCTGGGATTGCAGGATACCAACGACATTTTCCTGGCCAACATGCAAAAGGACGGCACTTATTCCGTGGTCCCACGCATCAGCGGCGGGGAAATCAGCCCCGACATGCTGATCGCGCTGGGACAGGTCGGCAAGAAGTACAAACTCTATACCAAAATCACCGGCGGCCAGCGCGTCGACCTGCTAGGCGCACGGGTCGACCAATTGCCGGCGATATGGAGCGAACTGATCGCCGCCGGCTTCGAATCCGGCCATGCCTACGGCAAAGCCCTGCGCACGGTCAAATCCTGCGTCGGCAGCACCTGGTGCCGTTACGGCGTCGGCGACAGCGTCGGTCTGGCGATCGAGCTGGAAAACCGCTACAAGGGCTTGCGCTCGCCGCACAAGATCAAATTCGCCGTCTCGGGCTGCACGCGCGAATGCGCCGAAGCGCAAGGCAAGGATGTCGGCGTCATCGCCACCGAGAACGGCTGGAACCTCTATGTCTGCGGCAACGGCGGCATGAAGCCCCGTCATGCCGATCTGTTCGCGACCAATCTCGACAAGGAAACGCTGATCAAATACATCGACCGTTTCCTGATCTTTTATGTACGCACCGCCGACCGTCTGCAACGGACATCGGTGTGGCTGGAAAACATGGAAGGCGGCCTGGACTATCTGCGCTCGGTCATCATCGATGACCGGCTGGGCTTGGGCGAGGATCTCGAGCAGCAAATGCGTCGAGTGAGGGAGACTTATCAATGCGAATGGAAAGCCACGCTGGCCGATGAGGAACGGCTGAAACGGTTCCGCCACTTCGTCAACAGCGATCAGGCAGACGATAACATCGTGTTCGTCGAGGAGCGCGGCCAGATCCGGCCGGCCGACGAACAGGAACGCAAACACTTTAAGTTACTGGAGATAGCATGATGACTCAATGGGTAGATATTTGCAGTGTTGACGATTTGCAGCCGCATGCCGGTGTTTGCGCCCTGGTTGCCGATCAGCGGCAGGTGGCGGTTTTTTATCAGCCAAACAAGGCGGCCGTTTACGCGGTCAGCAACTACGATCCGATCGGGCGCGCCAACGTGCTGTCGCGCGGCCTGATCGGCGACATCAAGGGCCAGCCGATGGTTGCCTCGCCGCTGTACAAACAGCATTTCAATCTGGAAACCGGCGTGTGCCTGGAAGATGAAAAAGTCGGCATAACCGTTTATGGTGTGCGCATCGAGGACGGCAGGGTCCGTATCGGTTTGCCGGCGGAATCGGACAATGAACTATAACGCGTATCGATGAGACCGGAGCAGGAGCACTTATGAACAGCAAGAAACAGCGACTGGTCGTTATCGGTAATGGCATGGCGGGCATGAAAACCGTGGAGGAACTTCTGTCCGCCGCGCCCGACCAGTATGAAATTACCGTGTTCGGGGCCGAGCCATACGGCAATTACAACCGCATCCTGCTGTCCTCGGTGCTGTGCGGCGAAAAGACCATCGAGGAGATCGTCATCAACGACCGCCAGTGGTACGCCGACAACGGCATCCGCCTGCACGCCGGACCGGATAAGGCCGTGGTGCGCATCGAGCGCGGCCTGAACAGGGTCTACGCCAAGGACGGCACCTGCGCCGAATATGACCGACTGCTGATCGCCACCGGCTCCAGGCCCATCATTGCCGATATACCCGGCAACGACCTGGAAGGCGTGATCAGCTTTCGCGATATTGTCGACGTCAACACCATGCTGGACTACAGCCGCAGCCGGCAAAGAGCGGTCGTGCTGGGGGGCGGACTGTTGGGGCTGGAAGCGGCGAGCGGCTTGGCGCGGCGCGGCATGGACGTAACTGTCATTCACAACTGCGACGTATTGCTGAACCGGCAGATGGATCGTCAAGCGGGAGAGATGCTGCGAATGGAGCTGGAACGGCGCGGCATCGGGTTCAGGATGGCGGCGAAAACCGAGTGCTTGCTGGGCGACGACAACGGGCATGTCCGGGCCGTGCTGTTCGCGGACGGCGGCGAACTGCCCTGCGATCTGTTCGTCATGGCCATCGGCGTGAAACCGAACATGACGCTGGCGCGCGAGGCGGGCCTTTATTGCGAACGCGGCATCGTCGTCAACGACACGCTGCAAACCTACGATCCCAGCGTTTACGCGGTCGGGGAATGCATTCAGCATCGCGGCGCCACGTTTGGCCTGGTCGCGCCGCTGTTCGAGC
The DNA here is from genome assembly GCF_000383855.1 of Methylobacter marinus A45. Taxonomy (GTDB): domain Bacteria; phylum Pseudomonadota; class Gammaproteobacteria; order Methylococcales; family Methylomonadaceae; genus Methylobacter; species Methylobacter marinus. The sequence continues at coordinate 491,204 of NZ_KB912877.1, read as the reverse complement.
AGGCCAAAGTCTGCGCCAATCATCTGAGCGCCCACGGCATGGCCGGCTATGTCACGCTGCCGACGTCGACCAAGCTCAAGGTGACCGGCATCAACCTGTTCTCGGTCGGCGATTTTACCGGCGACGACGACAGTTGCGACAGCATCCGGTTTACCAACCCGGAACTGGGCATCTATAAAAAGCTGGTGATCGATGACAACCGCATCATCGGGGCCGTGCTCTACGGCGACACGGTGGATGCGCTGTGGTATCAGGAACTGCTGGAGCAGCAGGAAAATATCGCCGGCATCCGGGATGGACTGATTTTCGGCAAGGCTTATCTCGACGGCAACCGTCCAATCCTGAAGGAGGCCTGTTGATGGATGCCCTGGCGACGGAAACGATAAAAACCACGTGCCCTTATTGCGGCGTCGGTTGCGGCATTGAAGCGCAGGTCAACGCGCAGACCCGGCAGGTGCGGATTCAAGGCGATCCGGAGCATCCGGCCAATTTCGGCCGGCTCTGTTCCAAGGGCTCGGCTCTGGCCGACACGCTGGAACTGAAGGACAGGCTGCTGCAGCCCAGGATTCAGGGCCGCGACAGCAGTTGGGACGAGGCGCTGGGCTTTGTGGCCGGCGGGTTTCTGGGCATGATAGCCAAATACGGACCGGAATCGGTGGCCATCTACGGCTCCGGCCAGCTGCTGACCGAGGATTACTACGTCGCCAACAAGCTCATGAAAGGCTTTATCGGCAGTGCCAACATCGACACCAACAGCCGGTTGTGCATGTCGTCCTCGGTCGCGGGTCATAAGCGCGCGTTCGGCGCCGATACCGTGCCCGGCTGCTATGACGATTACGAACAGGCCGAACTGTTCGTACTGGTCGGCTCCAATGCGGCCTGGTGTCATCCGGTCAGTTTCCAGCGCATCCGCGCCGCCAGGGAAGCCAACCCGGCGGTAAAAGTCGTGGTCATCGATCCGCGCCGCACCGCCACCTGCGATATCGCCGATCTGCATTTGCCGCTGGCCAGCGGCTCGGACGCCTTGCTGTTCAACGGCCTGCTGCATTATCTGCATGAGCAGGATGCGATCAGCCACCGCTATATCGACGCGCACACCGAAGGTTTCGCCGCCGCCCTGCGGGCTGCCGCGGCCGGCATCGACCAGGTGGCCGCCGGCTGCAGGCTCGATCCGGACGATGTACGGCGCTTCTACAGCTGGTTTGCCGGCCATGAAAAAGTCATGAGCCTGTACAGCCAGGGCGTCAACCAGTCCTCGTCCGGCACCGACAAAGTCAACGCGATCATCAACTGCCATCTGGCCACTGGCCGAATCGGCCGGCCCGGCATGGGGCCTTTTTCGCTGACCGGCCAGCCGAACGCGATGGGCGGGCGCGAAGTGGGCGGCCTGTCGCATCAGCTGGCCGCGCATATGGATTTTTCCAGCGCGGCGGACATCGAACGCGTCGCGCGCTTCTGGGGCAGTCCGAATATCGCGCGCAAGCCCGGCTATTCGGCCGTCGAACTGTTCGATGCCATCGACGAAGGCAAGGTCAAGGCGGTATGGATCATGGCGACCAATCCGGTCGTCAGCCTGCCCGATGCCGACAAAGTCAAGCGGGCGCTGCAGCGCTGCCCGCTGGTCGTGGTCTCCGATTGCATGGCCCGGACCGACACGGCCGCTTTCGCCCATGTGCTGCTGCCCGCGCAGGGCTGGAGCGAGAAAGACGGCACCGTGACCAATTCCGAGCGCCGCATCTCGCGGCAGCGGGCCTTGCTGGACCCCGCCGGCGAGGCCAGGCCGGACTGGTGGATTATCACGCAGGTTGCCCGGCGCATGGGCTTCGGGCAGGCGTTTCCCTATCAGAGCGCGGTCGAGATTTTCCGTGAACATGCGGCCTTGTCCGGCTATGAAAACGATTGCGAGCATGGGCGCCGCGATTTCGATATTTCCGCGCTGGCCGATCTACAGCCCGCGGCCTACGAACAATTGCAGCCGATACAATGGCCGGTCAATCAGGCGCATGCGCAGGGCAGGGCGCGCCTTTTCGGGGATGGGCGGTTTTTTACCGATTCCGGCAAAGCCCGGTTCATAGCCGTTACACCCCGGGCGCCCGTTAATCCGCCCGATCAGGACTACCCGCTGATCCTGAATACCGGCCGCCTGCGCGACCAATGGCACACCATGACCCGTACCGCCATCGCCGCCCGGTTAAATCAGCACAGGCCCGAGCCTTTTGTCGAGGTGCATCCCGACGACGCGCGACGCTACGGCCTGGAGAACAAATCCCTGGCGCGCCTGGAAAGTCGCTGGGGCGCCATGATCGCGCGCGTGCAGGTCAGCGACGGCCAGCAGTCGGGCAGTGTTTTTGTGCCCATGCACTGGACCGGGCAATACGCCAGCCAGGGGCGCATGGGCGTGCTGATCAATCCGGCGCTCGATCCCGTCTCCAAACAGCCGGAAAGCAAGCATACGCCGGTCCGCATCCGGGCCTGGCAGCCGCGCTGGCAGGGCTTTATGCTGTCCCGCGCTGAGCAGGCCATCGACGGGCCGGAATACTGGGTCAAGATCAAGGGCAAGCAGTTTTATCGTTACGAACTGGCCGGCGATACCACTCCCGGGGAGGATTGGCCAGCCTGGTTGCGCCAGCATCTGGGGGATGCCGGAACGGCGGCAAAATGGCAGGAATTCCAGGATACCGGCGCCGGCAGTTACCGAATGGCGCAGGCGGTCGATAACCGGCTGGAAACCGTGTTTTTCGTCTCGACCGATAACGGCCTGCCCGAGCGCAGCTGGCTGACCGGCCTGTTCAACAAGCCGCAGCTGGCGCCGGAGGAAATAACCGCGCTGCTGACCGGCATGCCGCCCTTGGGCACGCCCGATACCGGCGCCGTGGTCTGCTCCTGTTTCAACGTCGGCGAGAAAACCCTGCGCTCGGCCATCCGCGAAAAAGGCCTGAAAACCCACCAGGAAGTCGGCCGCTGCCTGAAAGCCGGCACCAATTGCGGCTCGTGCATACCGGAGATCAAGGCGTTGTTGTTGTAGGTTAGCCGGGTTGGCGCTTTGCGAACAACCCGGCATTTGGTGCCGTAGAAATGCCGGGTTTCTGTCGAATGCGTGTCAAGCCTGTGCTGCGCCTACCGCTTTGGCCAATTCGGCCAGCAAGCTTCGCTCGTGCTCGCTGACCCGCTCGCCGCCGAAGCCCAGGAAGTCGCCTTCTTTCGCGGCACTGGCGACCTTGTCGCCGAGCGTGACGAGGAAATTTCTGTACGCGGCTATATCTTCAGGCGATCCTTTTTGCCGCAAAATATCGAGGGCGGTTCGTGATTTGGCAATTGCTTCCTTGCGAAAGGCGGCCTGGATGTCGGCAAAACTGTCTCCGGTTTTTGCCAGGCCTTTGATTGACTCGATCGATGCCTTCACCTCCTCCTTTCCGCAAACCTCACGTAATAGCTGGTTGCTGCCTTTCAAGGCGTCAACAATAGTCCCGGACGGTGCTATTGCCTCGGCGATGCTTCCGAAAATCCCGCTGCTACCGGCAGCGGCGACCGCAAGAACGACAAGATGAGGAGCATCCCGCAGAACTTCCCATTCAACAGAAGAAAAATCGGTTTTTGTACTCATGTCAGTTCTCCTTGAGTTGGATTACTTTATATGAATCGTTCACGAAGCGATAAGGAGTCGGGCCGGAAACAGGGCGACAGGCATGATCAAGAAACGGATGGCATTTAACGGCACCAGCCTCGCTTTTCATCGGATTAATCGACGTAATATGAAATAAAATTTGTTCGATTATCATGATTAATGTTTTTCAGCCGGGTCAGTGTCCTGGGGAATTGCCTATGTTCGCCAAATTCCGGCTAATAATGGACGGATGCGAGTTTCATAGCGCTCTCGTTCAAGACAGGCATTCTTGAAAAATAAAATTTTGAGTTTCGATTCAGCGGCGAGTTCAGTCAACATAGCAGTGCCAAAGCCTGATGCAGCCTGAAACGCATTCGAAATGCAGGGTTTGGGAACCTAACCTCGACCCTTGCATTCCATAAAACTAAAATCACAGGCAGCCCACTGGGTAAGCAGCCATAGATATGTGATGCGGCGGAAAGGATTTTTCTGGTAGTCGATGAACGCATTAATCAGGACCATGCCCACAATCACGCCGCTGTCTATCCAGTGCCCGATCGCCGCCGTGATGGCGCCGGCAATCAGCAATACATAAATCAGTACATTATGGAACTGGCTGAGGAAGCGCCTGATCGGGCTGCGGCCTCTTGCTGCCGTCAGCTTGTTCGCGCCGTGGCGGCTAAGGCGTTGTTCAGCTTCCTGCTCGCTTAACCCCCGCTCGGAACTGGAAAGAGCTTCATAAACGTCTTCGACAGGCAGGGCATGCCATGGCCGGTTTTTCGGATGCTTTTTTGCTTTCATAATTTTTTTGTTTTTTATTTACTTGGAACAACTTTCTAGAGTGGCTTCCAAGTGCCGGTTTTGTCAACCCGGCGCACGATGCTTACATGCCGGAGAAGGGGAGGGTGATCTGGCTGAGTCGTCGGTGGCGTATTGCGAAAAACACTATCGGCGGCGCCGAAATGCCGGAGGGCAAGCCGGCCTGAAGCCGCCAACGGTTTGTCAGGTATCAGTATTTTGCTTGAGCGTCAGTCTTCCACGCGCAGTCTCTCTATATCCCGTGGCCGGCACGAGCGTCCCGGCGGCGCCCAGGCCGAATCGTGGCATGCCGCTGTACGCGGTCTCGTATTCGCCGGCTCTTATCTGGTAGGTCTCATGCCATATGCCAACGTCGCCGCGACTCTTGCTCACCGAATCATTAAAGGCTTTCCAGGCGGGAAGATGGGCGTTGTCTTTACTTCGGGCATAGGCTTCCAGCTGGTCGAACGAGCGCCAGTACTGAACGCTCAAGCGGAGGCCGCTGATGTGGTTCAGCATTCCGAGTTCCGGGTGGGCCTCAAGCTCCCTGATCATTTTCGGCATGGCGGAAAACACGGGCCACCAGCTACGCACTTTCCAGGGCTTGTTAATCCGCATGCCGATGAGGAAGACGACGAAATCGCCTTCGATTTCGGCGCTCATGCGGTCGGTGAATAAATTGTCTATGGCATCGCTCATTCGTTTCTCCGCAGAACCGTTAGAATTTGTAAATTCAAGGCAATCAGAAACAGGCCCGCGCGCGTGGCATGGGAGTATTCCCACTGTTTTCGGAGATCCGCCCAGTTGCCGGGCAAGCGCGTCCAGTTGGCCGTCTGCTGATTGGCCGGATAGGTGAACAGGAAGAACACGGCCAGGGCGGCCGCGATACAAAGCAAGGCCGACAGCGTTAAACCGAATACTTTCGGATCACGCGAGACCTTAAACGCTAAAGCCAGGGTAGAGAGCAGGGCGGCAATTTCAATAATGCCTAGCAGGGCCCAGCCCCGGTAGATTTGCTGGACGGTCAGGTAATCCTCGCGGGACAGAGTGATTTTGTTCGGCAATTCCAGCGCGTGAGCCAGCGCGACAGCCAGCGCCAGCGCCGTGAACAGGAAACTGACAAAACGCAGGGTCTTCAACATCGTCGTTCACCTTTTTGCATAAGCGCGTACCGCGGCTTGAGATGTCGGATTTGTTTTATGATGCCTGGTCCTCGCATGTTATCCAGCGCTCCCGGGGGCGGGCGAGAAGCGCGATGAGCTGGCGGATGGTTTCGGAATTCTGGTATTTTTCCCGGACGGCATCCGCGTCCGCGCGGCTTCGCCAGTCGGCGATGGCGATGATGTGCCCCGGCTCGTCCTGATCGATGAAAAGCCGGTGCGAAACATAACCGTCAAAGCGGCGCATGTCCGACCATACCTGACGCGTGAGGCGGAGGCCTTGTTCTTCCGTACCCGGCTTTAACCAGGTATCCCAGATAACCGTAATCATTTGTTTTCTCCGATATATTTCAGCGTAATGTAATTCGGCTGTCCGCTAACCATTAAACTAAGCGGCCAGGGATGCGTCTTCGGCAGTCGCCTGCCAATTATTCAAGTGTTGCCTTGAAACCTTGCCCGACAAACGGGCTTAATGAAGCTCAGTTCATGGCACATGAGACACAGCGCTGATAGGAGTGTCTCTTGATGCTCTGGATCTTGCCGCCTATTCTGCCTGATGTTCCGCAGGGATCGCTTATATCCTGCTTGCCGCGCTGGCGACAGATTGTTAGAGCGATCTTTATTCAATTTACACTGACCACATCGCTTGAGTGGCAGTGCGCGCGTAGGTGCGAATTTATTCGCACTAAACTGTGTAATAGCAGGCGTTTGGTGAATTCGAGCCACCCGCAACCTGATGCCTCCAGATCCGTGAATTTTTACCCCAAGTATTCAGCCGGGGTCAAGCCATTCAATTTTTGCGCATGGAGTCGCCGTTCGGATTGATCCTGTGCTGGCAAGGCACCGGCCAGGGCTTCACGGATTTTGATCCGTTTCATGAGGCTTGCCGTTCCGTCCGGCTGAACGGGCCTTTTTCAAATCACGCAGGGCATCGACGATGCGCGCCGGACGCGGGATTTCGCCTTTGCCTGGCGGCCAGCCCTCGCGCTGGCGGGAACGGTCGCCGTCGGATTCCTCGGTCTGGTCATGGAAAAGAATCTGCTGAGTCGGGAACGGCAGATCGAAGCCTTCGGATATCAGCGCGTTGGCAACCTTTTCCAGAACAACATCCAGGGCGTTGAGGCTTTCGAACCGGCGCGGCGGCTGTACCCACCAGCGTAAGCGGATAGTGACGCTGCTGTCTGCCAGGTTAACGACCAGCGCATCGGGTTCCGGGTAATCGAGCGCTTCGGGAATCTCGCGCACGGTGTCGAGCAGGATACGCTTGGCATGGGCGATGTCGTCGCCGTAGCCGATGTTGATGTCATACTGGAGGCGCCGCTTCTTGTAGGCGGTATTCACCGTGACCGAGTTGGTGAAAAGATTGGAATTGGGAATCACGACACGCCGCCCGTCGTAGGTTTTGATGAAGGTGGCGCGGGTCTGGATGTCCTCGACCGTGCCCTCGAAATCGTTGAGGATGATCTGGTCGCCGATGCGGAAGGGCTCGGCCAACAGCAGCAGAATCCCGGCCAGAAAATTTTGCAGGATGTCGCGAAAGGCAAAGCCGATGGCGACGCTGGACAGCCCCAGAATGTTGACGAGCTCGCCGGGTGTAAAGCCGGGAATGGCGATGACCAGGGCAATGAGCAGGCCGAAGAAGATAATCAGGCCATAACTGAGCCGGCCCATGACCAGGCCCAGATTGTAGTGGCGGCGGTTGCGCTGCGTGACGGCGCGCACGGCCGCGCGTATGCCCTTGCCGATGAACAGAAAAATAACAAAGACAACGACAGCGATAGCGAAATAGGGCAGCCTTTCAATAAAGCCGTTGACCATCGCCTGCACGGAGCCGGTCGCTTCGCTAAGGTTGAATTTCATAGCCTGCCTCCATCGCTGTTTCGCGGCAAAAGACCGTTTGGCGTGAAAGGGCGGCTACCGGTGCCCGGATTGTCAGGCCCAGGCGCGCGGAACGGCGACGTCCCATCGGTTTCCTTCACGGCCGGGCGCATGTTTGCCAGCCTTTCTTCATGACCGTTCGGTCGGGTTCACTCTTTTCGAGTTTTAATCATGTTGCTGGCGCTGTCGCGCAAGCGCTCAAGCCGGCCCTGGAAAACTACTTCCTGACGTTACGCACAGACAGAGGCTCATGCCGTCCGCAGCGTCGAACATGGACATTGTTTCCCTGACCGGCCGGGTTTATAAATGGGGGCAACCGCAGTAGTGGGAGCGATGCCTACATCGCGATTCAATACCACCCGGCAAGTCGCGATGTAGGCATCGCTCCCACAGGGACGGCCTTAGGCCTGAAGGAATGGCGGAGGAAGTTTTTTGACCGAATCCGCCCCTGCCGGCGCCTGAGTCAATTGTCTGCGTAACATCAGTTACTTCCTTGGACAAGGCGGTAACGCGCAAATTCCACTGGTTTGGCATCGCTTGTGCCAGCCGGTTTCAGCCGTTGTCCGGATCTGTTCGATGGGCTGGTTGTTGATTGGGTTCAAAGCGATATGCCGGAGCCCTAACAAAAAAATAACAAGTCAGTAACAACTTACAATAGTAAATTAGCTTATACTGATGCTCAGCACCAGTTAAGAACCGTTGACTGAGAATTAACGGCTATTAAATTGTGCCGCGGGCCTTTAGCGGCGTTATTGATCATTAACTAAGGAACGTGAATTTTATAATTCCCGCAACTGACTTGTCTTTCCGTCCCTCTTCGGCGTTGCCTACAGGGATGTAGGTAAGGGGCGTGAGCAGGAGCGGAAGCTTTGCGCAAACAGTTACATAGCTGGCTATGCGCCTGTTTGCGCGCCTCGGCAACTGCTCCATGCGTTGCTCTACCTCCTGCATCCATGCAGTCGTTGAACAGGAACAGAAATCCTGCCTCATTTGCGGGTCTTATTTCATTCCCGTTCCTAATCAACAAATAATACGAAGCCGGCATGTAATAAATGAATATATTCAGTTCCATTTGAGCACTAGTACTCAGTCAATTTAATTATGGCGGATAAGCTGTAGGTGCGAATTCACTTGTGCCCTTTAGGGTATTCGCACTATTCGCATGCCATGAATGCTCTGCAACTTTTTACTCGCCAGAACAAGACTGACTGAGTACTAGTTTAACCAACTTTTACAGCCCTTGGTCGGGCCGGCTCTTTGCTGAAGTCCGGCTAAGGTGTTTCTGAATGCCGGGTTTATCAACCTGGCTTACCAAGGGGGTAAAACCATGCACAACAAACAAATACTTCAAGGATTACTGATCGTTTCGGCTTTAGTGTTGACGGTGCCTGGCCATGCCGGAGCCGGTGGCGGCGGCAGGGGCGGCGGGCAAGGCGCGGGCGCGGGTGGCGGCCCCCAGCAGGGACGCTTTGACCAACTGCGCCAGCGTCAGGAAAATCAAATGCGCGAACGAGGGCAAGATCAGCAGAAGCGATTTGAAGAACAGCGCGGCAATCTGCGGCAGGATACTGACAAATTCCAGGAAAGGCAGGAGCAACAAATTCGGGAAAGAATTCATCAGGATCAGGGTAGCGGGCAGCAAATCCGCGAGCGCAGCGAACAACAAATCAGGGAAAGAACTGATGCGTCTGGCATGGAGCAAAGACAGCGGCAAATGGAAAACATCCGCCAGCGCACCGAGGGTAAAGCCAATGGCGACGCGCCCGGCGCTCAAAAACGCTGGTGGTGGCCATTTGGAGAATAAAGTTTTATCCATTCGTTAAGAGAAAAGGTGAAGTACAAGGCGAGTGCTTCACCTTTTTTTGTTTTCAATGTTTATCATTCCTGAGCCAGCTTTTTATCCCATCAGCCTTTATCCATACATCGATGGCAGCATAACTCTCGTCGAATATCCGCAAGGGGCACAAGAGCGAGGAGTACAGGACAAATCGGCAGGACTGCCGATTTGCAGCACGACATAGTCGCCTGTTAAGGCGAAAAACAGGGATGTTTTTCGTGAAACCCGATTAAACCAAACCGTCGCGCTAGCGACGCTTAGCTAAGTAATGGGCATGGAATAATTCAGGGAATTGTAGGTGCGAAGTTATTCGCACTGTGCGAATAACTTCGCACCTACACCGGAAATTCATCCGCGCACTTGAGGAAGTTATTTTATGCGCGTTCCTAAACCGATCTGAATTCAACCTACTGCATAACATCAGGTAATAATCAGAACAGCGATTGTTTATGCTGAATTCCCGGAACTGATTATGCGCCGTAGCACTCGTTACTGGTAATGAATAGCAATGCTCATAGTCGGTCTAATAAGGTTGTTATTGGTGCTTTCAGGTAAAAATATTATTTAAGTTGAGCGATTCGCTCAGTTGTGAGGGGGAATTCCATGAGAATCAAGTTTCCATTTGATTCATCCAGGCCGGTCGCCGGCGAAGCCAGCATTGAAATCGACAAGTCAATTCACGATGTTTTTTCGTTCATCGGGGAGCATTTTTTCGACAACTATCCCAAATGGGCGCAAGAAGTTGTTGAATTTGAGCCCCTGGACGGCAAACAGGTTTTTGTCGGCGCCAAAGCCAAACAAGTACGCAAGGACAGCGGCGCGGAGGTCGAGTCGGTTTTTGAAATTACCGATTATCAACCGTTTATCAAACTGATTTTTCAAGGCTTGACCGCGCCCTACAAGCACAGCTATTTACTGGCTAGTGGTGAACAAGCACAACCTACGCACCTGACCTTTCGCTTTGAATTACTGGAACTTGAAGTTTTTATGCGTCCGTTTGAAAAACTGATACGGGTCGCCATTGAAGATGGGGCGGAAAACACAGTTGAGAATATTAAAAATTTAATCGCCGCCGAATGCAACTAACTTGACTGGCTGTTATCAGAAATACTGGAGTTTAATCATGGTTTTTATCGTTGAAAAAGACAGCGGGCTTATTCCGCAAGTGCTGTCCGCTATTTTGGATGAATGTGTTAACGGCATAACGTTGGCCGATCCGGATCTGGATGACATGCCGATCGTTTATGCGAATAAGGCGTTTGAACGCTTAACCGGTTATAGCCAGGCGGAGATCATCGGCCATAATTGCCGATTTCTGCAAGGCGATGATAGAGATCAGGATGCGCGCTATCAAATTGCCGAAGCGATCAAAAATCATCAAGCTGTTGAAGTGACCATACGAAACTATAAAAAAGACGGCACATTGTTTCATAATCGTTTAAAAATCATTCCGCTATTCGATAAAAAACAGCGGGTTATATACTATCTGGGTGTCCAGTACGATATAACCAGTCAGGTTGACGCAGACAATGAAATCAAAGCCTTGACCGGTTTATTAAACGCCACGCCTAACAAATCATGACGTTTTTATGAAGGTGAATTTATGAATTCAGCGGTAAATATCAAGGGTGACGGCGGCCTGCTTTTTAATGAAGCCTTGTTTGGTCTTGCTATCCTCGCTTTTGTTTTGTTGCTAGTCGTTGAGAAGATTAAACCTTACCGGCACTTTTCCGCCAAGGCTTATAAAGAATCGATAGTGACCAATACCAAGGCGTTTCTGTTTAACAATCTGGTTTTGACGGTATTAAGGGCCTCATCACTGTTTCTTGTCGCGCAACAGTTTGCGTCTTACGGACTATTGAGCGGCATGGAAAATGGTCCGCTGAAATGGTTATTGGCTTTCGCTTTTTTTGATCTGGCCATTTACCTTTGGCACGTGGCGAGCCATAAATATGAGTGGCTGTGGCGGTTTCATAAAGTGCATCACAGCGATAAGAGCTTTAATGTGTCCACCGGCTTCCGCTTTCATGTGATCGATTTATTGCTGGAAATCGTCTATAAATCGATATTTGTTGTCGTCATTGGCGTCAATGCCTATTTAGTGTTGTCCATCGAGATTATCGAGCTATTGTTCATATTCTTCCATCATGCCAATATCCGGGTGCCCAAGGAAGATCTGATTTCGAAATTCATTATTACGTCATCACTTCATCGGGCGCATCATTCGACCTTGCGTAAGGAGCATGACAGTAACTATGGCATTGTTCTATCGATCTGGGACCGCATGTTCGGCACGCGAAAAGAGCTGGTGCCTGAACATATCGGTCTGGATCTGATTGAAGCTGAAAATTTTATCCAACTGTTTTCGCTGGCGTTTATTACCGAACGCAAAATCCGGCAATTATTAGGCTGGATTCCAAAGGGCAGAAAACCGTGAAAGTCTGCCGTGTCGAAAGGCCGGGCCGCTCACTCGCCGCGCTGCGAGACACCTTTTAGTGATGTAAGCGCCTGACCTTCCTGACTTTGCAGGACGGTCAGGCTGCCGTCGGTTTCCAGTATAACGGCGGCGACGGATTCCATGCTCGGCATGCCCTGCGAGCGCACGGCGGCGCGGACTTCGTCTTCAGTGACGCGCTCGCGTCGCAGCGCCCCATGAAGAAAGTGTCCGCCGGAAAACAGCAGCGACGGCTCGGCTTTGACCAGCTTCGCCACGCGCTGCGAGCGTACCGACAGCCACGTGATGATGTATTGCAGGCCGATCAATAGCGCGAAGGCGGCAATGCCCTCGGCGAGGGCGGTGTTTCTGGACAACAGCACCGTCGCCAGCGTGGAGCCGAGCGCCACCGTCACGATTAGGTCGAAAGCGTTCATCTTCGACAGCGTGCGCTTGCCTGAAATGCGTAATAAAAACACCAGGGCCAGATACGCCAGAATACCGACGATAACGACGCGCAGCAAGCCGGTCCAATCATTGAAAAACATGGTTTATTCCTCCTTGGCAGGATTTTTTGTCAGGGCGCGCAGGGTCTTCTGCAGGCAATCGGCCACGCGCCGCCGATCGGTTTCGTTGATGATTTGCGCGGCATCCTCGCCGATGAGCCGGGCGTGCTGCATTAACGCGATGCGGTCCAGGTCACGGTGCAGATCAGGCGCTATTTCGATCATGATTCCGAGCAGGCGCTGCATCACATCGGGATTGCTGGCGCCGTAAAGGCGAATCGGATCGAAAGCGGCGTGTACCAATTCCTCGAAATCAAGCGCGCTGGCAATCACGCGCAACCGGCCGTCTTCATCCTGGCGCAAGGGAACTGGTAGTTCGCGTTTTGCCACGCCGCGCAACGACGCGCCCAGCCAGTCGATGCAGGTCAGGGCGGTAAAGGGTTCGTTAATGCCCGGCGAAAGGGCGTGGGCCGCGATTTCAACCAACTGCTGCACCACATACAGCGCGTCCTGATACGGTGTGCGGTGCGAGCCCAGGCTAAAGCAGGCACGCAAATCGGCCTCGATGTCATCGGTCATGTGCGAGGACGGCAACACGCGCAACAACGGTTCATCGCCGGTTATAAAAGCGCCGGGGCGCTTGACCAGTTTCAGTATCAGGTCGTGTCTGGTCGCCAGACTCATCAGCTGATCGTCATCCACGCCCTGTAAATAGCCGTTCTCGGATGCTGCCACAATATGCGCGGTTTGCCATTGGCTTTCGTCAGGCAATTGAAGCGGATTCGCATCCTCGCTTTGCGGCTGCCCGATTTCTTCGGGAAACAGGACCGGCAGCAATTTTTGAAACTCCCTGCCGACATCGGCGATCAGCTTTTCGGCCTGAATGCTCTGCGAGACATGGTGAATGAAATAGATCAGTACCGCCAGAGACGTCAGCGCCAGCAGCATGCCGATATTCACCGAGAGATATGGCACGAAGGCCGATTCCTCGACCGAGTGCTCCGTGCGCACGGTTCGCAGCACCAGCAGGGAGTAGACAAAGGTGGCGATATACGTGCCGAGCGTGAATTGCACGCCGCGGTCGGAAGTGAAATTGCGCAGCACGCGCGGCCCGAAATGCGATGACGTCTGCGCCAGCGTCGTCACGGTCAGCGAAAACACAATGGAAACCACAGTCATGATGGAGCCGGCGACGACCGACAAAACGCTGCGCGCGCCATCGGCTCCGCCTGACCATACCCAGCCCATGTCCTGCACCCAATCGCTGCCGAGGGCATGATCGATGGCGACGCTGCCGAGCGCCGCGCCGGTCGCGAGCAGCGCCATCAGCGCCGGCAGAAACCAGAACGAGTCGCTCAGAGTGTCGCGGATCTTGATCAGTTGCAGTTTCATGAAGAGCGCTCTTTTCGACTGAACGGGGCTTACAGATTACGAGGCGGGCGGGGCTGGAGGTAGATGGGAACCTCCGTATTTATGCCACTACGATGGTCTGGATTTTTTCGCTCGATGCCGGTCAGGATGTTCATTACTTTTCGAGCTGAACGGAGACCGGTATCGGCTTGGCAATGCTGTTGAAAACCGGGGAATATTTTTGCGCCATCTTGACGAGCTCCGCCTTCTGGTCCTCGGTAATATCCGCCTCGATTTTGAAGTACACCCGGATATTCTTATAACCGACGGGAACCTCTTCCGATATGCCCAGAAAGCCGCTAAGGTCCAGGTCGCCCTCGTATCGGGAGGCCACTTTTTTGATTTCGATGCCCCGAGCCGCCGCATGTGCGACAAGGCTGGTCGTCAGACACCCGGACAGGGCCACGAGCAGATATTCCACGGGATTCGCGCCCAGGTTCCGGCCGCAAAGAACGGGGGGCTCGTCTATCTCAAAAGTCAATGGTTCCCGCGAGTCATCTTCCTTTAGAGCACCATAGAAGTCCTTGACGGTCGCACGATTGTGGGTGCCGTCGACCCAGGTGTTGGCGGCACGAAATTTGAACTGGGCAATTTCGGGGTTCTCCTTAATCTGTTCTATGGTGTTGAATAACTGGTCTACGTTTACGCCATTGATTATCTGTTCCTGTGCCATCTTGATTGCCTCTTTAGACTGTATGGTTGCGCGATTATTTGAGTTAGAAAATCGTTGGCCCATGGTCTAACGTACCGCATGGCCGGATACACGCGGGGCGCCGAATGATGCGCACCCCGACTGGATGCGATAGTTATTGGGGTTGAATTTTCGCCGTTATAGCGGCCATTATTCATTTTCTGGGCTGGATTGCTATCCGTAGCGTCACTGATAGACCCGCCAGTACATTACGCGCTCTAGCGATTGGCCGGTTGACAGGTTTTTTAGACGAATGGTTACGCCACTATGATTTTCATGAAATAAATGTAATCGGCCAGCGTCCAGGTCTCGGCAAAGAAATTCGATTTCAGTCATGCCCGAGTAATTGGGCTGGATTTCACAAAAGATTGGCAAAAACTCCGGCTCCGACATTGGCATTGAATCAGTCAGGAATTCGATGAAATCGTAACCTTCCGGTGCTGAAACAAACACATCAAATCTCTGGTTTATATGCAGATTGCCGTGTCCCGGCCAAACCGCAAATGGTCCGTTTAGTTCTTGTATATTCACAATAGAGGTCACATCCGCATCAATCCAATATCCATTCGCGTCGATAAACAATCGTCTCATGGCAAATTTGCTTAAATCAGGCGTTAGCCAAGGCGTATAAGTTTGATATGGAGAGCCGTCGTTATGATGTTGAAGGTCGAGTCCAATAAATCGAACATCTGGAGCAGGATTACCGTTGTTTTCAAAAGGACCGAGGCCGCCCACATGGTAGGTTTGGACGCCGTTGCCATTATTGGGGTCAAAGCCGACAAAATGATGAATCATCGACTGAGACAGTGAGGTTTTTAGCGTTACGTTTGACCAACTGATCTGCACACTACCTTCGTTTTCATTGAAGCTGTACGCGATATACCAATCGTCCTGATAGTCGGGAGATTTTGCATCATCCAGCACATAAGTCATGTTGATCTCATCACCGATCTGCAGTGGCGCCGGCAAGCCATCAGATAGATATTCAGATACGGATGAAACCCTTGCTGTGACTTTATAGGTCTGCGGAGCAGCCCAGGCCGAAAGTGATGTAATAAAAATAATGAGTGAAATAATGAAATTTTTAAACATATACAACTCCTTTTTGCTTTTTTGTTTTAATTAAAAAAAATAGATTGAAAACCTGTATCCTCAGTCACATCGGCATGGCCAGGTAGCGATATGATTGACCAGCGGCGTCCGCTATCTCTACCGCTGCGCTGGTCCTGAAACGGAAGGGCCTGGTTTGGCGAGAGTCATTGGAAATGTATTGGCTGACAGGGTAAAACCGGAAAGAAAACAATGAACAAAGCATCGAATACGCTGCATAATCCAACTTATGCCGGTTTGCACTGATAATTAAAACTGTGCCTTTTCAATTCCTTATGTCCGCAGTGCAACGACCGCTTTCGTAAAATTCCTTACCTTTTGATCGGCCGATTGAGATCGCCGTATTTCGGTAGGCCTGTTTATTTAAGTTGAATTTAAGGGAAATTTTAGCTGAAAACTATAAAGGGTTGAGCTTTGCGTCAATTTGAACCTATGAAAATGTGATAGAGTTCACACACAAGAATCCAAATATCCGGCTGCCGCTCTAGCCTGCTGATTTCATGGGTTGCAGTCGCCATTGCCGAATGGAGAGAGAGGATGCGACACCGTAGGCTGATGATCTGTGCTGATCCAAGATGGCTTCAAGCAATCGCGCTGTCATTGCTGTTAAGCGCCTGCTCCGGCCGTGAGGAAACGGGGCCGCCGGTTTTGAACTGGTATGTGTTCGACGAAAAATCCGGTGCCTTCCGGGATGCCGTTCGCCAGTGCACGGCACGGGCCGATGGCCGTTACCGGATCAGGATCACGCCGCTGCCGGCCGATGCCGATCAGCAGCGCGAGCAGCTGGTCCGGCGCCTGGCGGTCCGGGACCGGGATATCGATATCGTCGGCATGGACGTCATCTGGACAGCCGAATTCGCCCAGGCCGGCTGGATTCTGCCCTGGCGTGAGGCACAAGCGGCCGAGGCCATAATGGGCATGCTGCCGGCCGCCGTTAAAAGCGCCGTTTATCAGGGCCGGCTCTGGGCCGTGCCTTTCACGACCAATGCCCAGCTGCTCTGGTACCGCAAGGACAAGGTGGACAGGCCGGCTACCTGGGACGAGCTGATCGATGCCGCCGAGGCCTTCGACGTGCCCGGCGCGCTACAGGTGCAGGGGCAGCGCTACGAGGGCCTGACGGTGTTCTTTATCTCGCTGCTGGCTTCGGCGGGCGGCGCCGTGCTGGATCATGACGATACCGAAGTCTCCCTGGAACCGGTGCCGACCCGGCGGGCGCTTGAACTGCTGAAACGAATCGGCAATTCGCCCGCGGCCGATCCGGCGCTGTCCACGGCGCGGGAAGACCAAAGCCGACTGGCCTTCGAAACCGGCAAGCCTGTGTTCATGGTGAACTATTCCTATGTCTGGCCCAGCGCCCGCCAGAATGCGCCGGCCGTCGCCGGGCAGATGGGATGGATGCGCTGGCCGGCGGTTGTGGAAGGCTTGCCGGGCCGGGTAACGATCGGCGGCATCAACCTCGGCATCGGCGCCTATACGCGGCATGCCGGCATGGCATTCGAGGCCGCCCGGTGCCTGGCTTCGGAACCCAATCAGATCAATGCCGCCCAAAAAGGCGGTCTGCCACCGACCATCGAAGCGCTGTACCGGACGCCAGAAGTCAGGGCGCGGTTTCCCATGGCCGATACCTTGCTGGCGACGCTGCAAGATGCCATGCAGCGGCCCCGAACGCCGTTTTATTATGATCTTTCCCTGGCCATCAGCCACACGCTGCACCCGCTCAAGGACATCGATCCCGACGCCGATGCGGTCCGGTTGCGCGAGGCGGTCGGCCGGGCGCTGAAATCGGAGGGCTTGTTTTGAAGGCGCGCGGCAATGCCGAACGGCGTCTGGCCTGGCTGTTGTGCGCGCCGGCCGTGACGGCGATGCTGCTGGTCACGGCCTACCCGATTCTGTATGCGTTCTGGCTGTCATTGTTCCGCTACGACCTGCGCTTTCCGCAGCACCGGCAATTCGTCGGACTGGACAATTATGTCAGCGTGCTGAGCTCCGAAATCTGGTGGAAATCAGTGGTGAACACGTTGATCATCACGGCCGGCTCGGTGGCCGTGGAACTGGTGCTGGGCATGCTGCTGGCGCTGTTGATGTTCAGGGCCACGCTCGGCCGCCGCACGATCCGGACCGTGATCCTGATTCCCTACGGCATGATCACGGTCGTGTCGGCGCTGGCCTGGAAATTCGCCTTCGATCCGACCACGGGCTTCGTCAACGCGCTGCTGAATCTCGACAACGCCTGGCTGACCGAACGCTGGTCGGCCTTCTTCGTGATCATTTTTACCGAAATCTGGAAAACGACGCCGTTCATGGCGTTGCTGCTGCTGGCCGGGCTGACGCTGATTCCGCGGGATCTGATCAGCGCCGCCCGCGTCGACGGCGCCTCGGCCTGGCAGCGGTTCGTGCACGTTACGCTGCCGCTGATGAAACCGACGATCATGGTCGCGCTGCTGTTCCGGACCCTGGATGCCTTCCGCATTTTCGATACCGTGTACGTGCAGACGCGCGGCGCCGGGAATACCGAAACCGTGTCCCTGGTCGGCTATAACGTGCTGATAGCGAGGCTCAACCTGGGGCTGGGATCGGCCGTGTCGGTGCTGATCTTTATCGGCGTGCTGATTATCGCCTTGCTGTTCCTTAAAGGTTTCGGCACGCCATTGACGCGACAGCAAGGAGAATGACGATGGATAACAGACAAAACCGGCTGGAGGCGCTGCTTTGGAGCGGTTTTGGCCTGCTGGTCCTGGGATACGCCCTGATTCCGGTGCTGTGGATTCTGTCGCTGTCGCTGAAATGGCCCGCCGATCTGAACGACCGGCGCCTGATCCCGGCCCGCATCAGTTTCGATAATTACCGGGCCGTGTTCGAGGATGCCCAGTTTCCGGCGGCCTTGTGGAACTCCTTCGGCATCGCGCTGCTGGCGACCGGGCTGTCGATCTTGCTGGCGATGTTTGCCGCCTATGCCATCGTGCGCCTGCGGTTTGCCGGCAAAAAGCTGGTGCTGGCGGGCGTGCTGGCCATCTCGATGTTTCCGCCCGTTTCGATCATCGGTCCCTTGTTCAATCTCTGGCGCGGCATAGGGCTTTACGATACCTGGGCCGGGTTGATTATTCCTTACATGACCTTCACCCTGCCGCTAGCCATCTGGACCTTGTCGGCGTTCTTCCGCGAGATTCCCTGGGATCTGGACAAGGCCGCGCGCGTCGACGGCGCGACACCGTTTCAGGCCTTTTTCCATGTCATTGCCCCGTTGGCGGCGCCGGGCGTGTTTACGGCCGCGATTCTGGTTTTTATCTTCGCCTGGAACGACTTTCTGTTCGCGACCTCGCTGACGTCCACGAATGACGCGCGCACGGTGCCGGCGGCCATCGCCTTCTTCACGGGCAGTTCGCAGTTCGAGCAGCCGACCGGATCGATCGCCGCGGCCTCGGTGGTCGTGACCGTGCCGATCATCGTCATCGTGCTGTTATTTCAACGGCGTATCGTTGCCGGACTCACCGCCGGCGCGGTCAAAGGCTAGGAGGAGCAATGGCCGAAATCGTTCTCGACAATGTCAGCAAGCAGTTTGCCGACGGCACGCGGGTGTTAAGGAACACCAGTTTCACGATCCACGACGGCGAATTCTTTATCCTGGTCGGCCCGTCCGGCTGCGGCAAATCGACGCTGCTGAACATGATCGTCGGCCTGGACTCGGTCAGTGCCGGGGAAATCCGTGTCGACGGCCGGGTCATCAATGACCTGGACCCCAAGAATCGCAATATGGCGATGGTATTCCAGAGCTATGCGATTTATCCGCATATGACGGTGGGCGAGAATATCGGTTTCCCGCTGCGGCTGGCGGGTCTCTCCAAGGCGGAAATCACCCGAAAAGTCTGGGATGCCGCGGCACTTCTGGAACTGACCACCTTGCTGGAGCGCAAGCCGGCCAGCTTGTCCGGCGGCCAGCGCCAGCGCGTGGCCATGGGGCGCGCCCTGGTGCGCAACCCCGTGGCGTTTTTGCTGGACGAGCCGCTTTCCAACCTCGACGCGCGATTGCGCGTGCAGATGCGCGCCGAAATCGGCCGCCTGCAGAAGCGGCTCGGCACCACGATGATTTACGTGACTCATGACCAGACCGAGGCGATGACGCTGGGCGACCGCGTGGCGGTGTTAAACCAGGGTGTCGTGCAGCAGGTCGGCACACCCCGGGAGCTGTATCAAAGGCCGGCCAATCTGTTCGTCGCCGGCTTTATCGGATCGCCGGGCATGAACTTTGTGCCGGCCCGACTGGAAGGAAAGAGGCTGGCGCTGCCGTTCGGTGAAGCCGTACTGCCTGACCGGTTGGAAAAAAGCCGGCCTGGAGACGGGCTGGTCATCGCCGGTTTCCGTCCCGAAGCGGTCAGTTCGGCCGGACAGGGACACTCGCATGATCTGGCCTTTGAGGCGCGTATCGATGTGGTCGAATGGCTGGGCGCCGAGCTGTTCGTTTATTTCGATATCGCCTGGTCGGAAAAATGGGATTTGATTCTGCCGCATCTGAGCGCCATGCCGGAAAAAGGCACAACGATGTTCGTAGGCCGCCTTGATCCGTCGCTCAAGGTAAGCAAAGGCCAGACGCTCAGGTTGCAGTTGAAGCGTCAGGACATCCATCTTTTTGATGGCCGGACCGGGCGTAATCTGGCCATGATGGCATGATGCCTCCGGCGACTGAAGTCGCCCCCCACGGGTATGGCAAGCGCTATGGGGATATCTCGGGCAGGACGGAATTTGCGAACCCGTCCCTAACGGTTCAGGGATGGCTGAACATCTAATTCATGCAAAACATTTCGGACGCGGCAGGCAACATGTCCCGTCCGGTTGCAAAGATTCGGGCGCAACGCAATATTCCAGTTGTCGCCCACAATCTTGAGCCTGCCGGGCCGCATCAATAGCATCATCGAACCGCAAGCAATTGTCGCCTTTGGCGATCAGCTGTTTCTCTTGGAACTGACGGGATCCGTAAAGGATCGTATTTTATGAGTTTGATAGGTTAGAGATGAATAGACATGAGCCTAACGACGGAAAAAACAACCGACGATCTCCAGGAGCAACCTCTCGCCAAGATTCCCTCGGGCATTCGCGGCCTGGATGAGATTACCCATGGCGGCCTTCCCAAGGGACGCACCGTGCTGGTGGCGGGCGGTCCGGGTTCGGGCAAAACGCTGCTGGCCATGGAATTCCTGGTGCGCGGCATCATCGATTACGATGAGCCGGGCGTTTTTATGGCCTTCGAGGAAACCGCCCAGGAGCTGAGCAGCAACATGGCTTCGCTCGGGTTCCGCGTGGACGAACTGGTTGGCAAAGGGAAAATGCTCATCGATTACATACACCTGGAGCGCAGCGAGATCGAGGAAACGGGCGAATATGACCTGGAGGGGTTGTTCGTCCGGCTGGGTTACGCCATCGACTCGATCGGCGCCAAACGCGTCGTGCTCGATACGATCGAAATGCTGTTCGCCGGCCTGCCTGACGAGGGGATTCTGCGCGCGGAATTACGCCGTCTGTTCCGTTGGCTGAAGGCCCGCGGCGTTACCGCCATCATGACCGCCGAGCGCGGTAATGAGACGCTGACCCGCTATGGCATGGAGGAGTATGTCTCCGACTGTGTCATCACGCTCGACCATCGCATTTATAACCAGATCTCCACGCGTCGCCTGCGCGTGCTGAAGTATCGAGGTTCCCTCCATGGCACTAACGAATATCCGTTCCTCATTGACGAGGATGGGATCTCCATTCTGCCGATTACCTCCATGAGCCTTGAGCATACCGTCTGCAACGACCGCATTTCCACCGGCATCGAGCGTCTCGACAACATGCTCGGCGGCATGGGCATATACCGGGGCAGCAGTGTGCTGCTCAGCGGCACGGCGGGCACGGGCAAAACCACTTTCGCGGCATTTTTCGCGGACGGGGCCTGCCGCCGGGGCGAGCGTGTTCTCTATTTGCCGTTCGAGGAGGCGCCTCACCAGATCATCCGCAACATGCAGTCGGTAAGTCTCGATCTGGCGCCATGGGTAGCGCAGGGGCTGCTGCGCTACCATGCGGTGCGGCCGACAATTTATGGTCTGGAGATGCACCTGGCCAGCATCCACAAGCTGGTGGAGGAATTCCAGCCCAGCCTGGTGGTGGTCGATCCGGTCACCAACCTGATATCCGTGGGTACCCTCTCCGAGTCCGAGGCGATGCTCGCCCGCCTGATCGACTGGTTGAAAAGCCGGCGGATCAGTGCCGTGTTCACCAGCCTGACCTCCGGCGGGGGGGCGCTGGAACAGACCCAGGTGGGTATTTCCTCGGTGATGGATACCTGGTTGATGCTCAGCACCATCGAAAGCCGCGGAGAGCGCAATCGGGGCATTCAAGTCGTGAAGTCGCGAGGCATGGCGCATTCCAACCAGATACGCGAGTTCCTTATCAATGATCAGGGCATCCGCCTGCGCGACGTCTACATCGGTCCGTCGGGAGTATTGACCGGCGCCGCCCGCTTCGCCCAGGAGGCGCGGGAAGAGGCGGAGCGTATCCTGCGCGATCAGGAGATCAAGCACCATCACAGTCAACTGGCGCATAAGCGTGCCGCCCTGGAAGCGCGGATTGATGCTCTGCGCGCGCAATTCGAGACGGAGGAGTCGGAGATCAATCTGGCGATCGTGCAGGCACAACAGCTGAAGACCCGGGCGGCAAGCGAACGTGAAGAAATGGCCCGGATACGCCATGGCGATGACGTTTCGGGCAACAAGTAGAGGAGAGCGAACCATGTCAGACAACCACGAGCATACAGCAGAAGATAAATCCGAAGATAGCGAAGAGATGTGGAAGCTGCGTCTCTACGTGGCCGGGCAGACACCCAAGTCGCTGACTGCGTTCGCCAACCTGAAACGGATCTGCGAAGAGTATCTGAAAGGCCGTTATAGCGTCGAGGTGATCGACTTGCTGGAAAACCCGCAGTTGGCCGCCGGCGACCAGATCCTGGCTATCCCTACGCTGGTGCGCAATCTGCCTGAGCCGATGCGCAAGATCATCGGAGATCTATCGAACACCGAACGAGTATTGGTAGGCCTGGATCTGCGTCAACGGAAGGGGACAATATGAGTCCGCGCGATAAGACAGGGCAGGTCAGCGAACACCCTGAGCAAGCCAAAAGCGCTACCGAAGCATTTCAGGACGCGCTCCTGAATAAAGAGCAACAGTATCTGCTACGCCTTTACGTAGCCGGTACCACGGCGCTCTCGGTGCAGGCCATCGCCAATATCCGACAGGTATGTGAGCAGGAGCTGGTCGGGCGCTATGATCTGGAGGTGGTCGACATCTACCAGTCACCGGAGCGAGCGAAAGACGACAATATCGTCGCCGTTCCCACCCTGGTCAAGCAACTTCCCCGCCCGTTGCGCAAGTTGATTGGCGATCTCTCTAATTGCGAGCGCATTCTCGTGGGCCTGGACCTGCGTCCGAAACCTTCCACCAGAGCGGAGCAGAACGGTGAAATCCGGCAATGAGGCACAGCAGGAGCTGCTACTTAAAATCCAGGACCTGACGCTGCGCCTGGAGGAAGCGCAGGAAACCCTGGACGCCATCCATACCGCCACAGTGGACGCGGTGGTGGTGAATCACGACGGCAAATACCGGGTTTATACCCTGGAAGGGGTCGATACCATCTACAGACATTTGTTCGAAACGCTGAACGAGGGGATCCTCATCGTCGCCGCCGACCGGACGGTTCTTTATGCCAACCGGCGATTCGCGGACCTGACAGGCATGGCGCTGAGTAGAATCACCGGTGCCGGCCTCGAACGCTTTTGGCCCCTGGATCAGGCGGCGGATTTTGCCTCGCTCCTGGCAAGAGCGGAGGAAAGGCCGCACCGCGACAATCTGTCGCTGATCCGTGCCGACGGCAGCCGGGTGCCCGTGATGGTTTCGATCAATCCGGCCCCGCTGGAAGCCCCCGAGGCTGGCTGCGCGATCGTAGTCACGGACCTGACGGAACTGCGGCAGGCACAGGAATCCCTGCGCAAGGCCAATGAGGAACTGGAGACGCGGATCAGGGCGCGGACAGCGGATCTTCAATGCGCCAACATGGCGCTGGAAATCGAGATCGCCGAGCGTATGCGGGCGCAAGAGGCCCTGCAAAACAAGGATAGGCAAAAGGACGAGTTTCTGGCCATCCTGGCCCATGAACTGCGCAATCCTTTAGCGCCGCTCAGCAATGCCGTGCAGATTATGAAACGGCCCGATCTGGACGAAAAGCGGCTCGCCTGGTGCCATGATGTCATAGACCGCCAGATCGAACACATGGTGCGCCTGGTGGACGACCTGCTGGATGTTTCCCGCATCAGTCGCGGCAAGATCGAACTCAAGAGGGAATACCTCGAATTGTCCGCTATCATCGACAGTGCCGTCGAAAGCACCTTGCCCTTCATTGAAGCCACCGGCCACCAGTTGACGGTTTCCCTGCCCGATGAACCATTGGTTCTCAACGCCGATCCGGTGCGGCTCACTCAAGTATTCGCCAATCTGCTTAACAATGCGGCGAAATACATGAAGGCGGGCGGAGACATTTATCTTTCGGTACGAAGACAAGACACTACCGCCAGGGTGAGCGTGCGGGACACAGGTATCGGCATCCCTGCCGAGGCGCTGCTTTCGATATTCGACCTGTTTACCCAGGTCGACATTGGCGCCAGCCATGCTCAGGGCGGCCTGGGTATAGGGCTGGCCCTGGCGCGCAGCCTGGTACAGATGCACGGCGGCAGCATCGAGGTTTATAGCGCAGGTCCCGGCCAGGGCAGCGATTTTGTCGTTTATCTGCCGCTAGTGGCTGAATACCATGACGATGCCAAGGCATCGCAAGACTCGTCTGCCGGGCACCACTCCCCTCAGCGTATCCTGGTGGTGGACGATAACCGCGACGCCGCCGACAGCCTTGGCATGCTGCTGGAATCCCTGGGCGCCGAAGTGCAGGTCGTTTACGACGGGAGGACGGCGCTGGAGACTCTCAAGGTCTTCACGCCGTCCATGATACTGTTGGATCTGGGCATGCCGGAGATGGACGGCTACGAGGTAGCCCGGCGGATCCGGAAGCAACCCTGCTTGCGGGATGTGGTACTGATTGCGCTGACCGGTTGGGGACAGAAGAAGGACCGCGAGCGTACCCGCATGGAGGGATTCGATCACCATCTGATCAAGCCGGTGGATATCGAGGTCCTGAAGACGCTGTTGAGGTTGTAGTATGAATCTTTCGAACGAATGGCTGTAAAGTTGAATTACTTGTGCTCATAGTCCGGATTTTTCATGAAACCACGAAGGACACGAAGAAAATCATGGCATTATCAATTCTCACCGATAACTTCATGAACTCATTGTGAAATATTCAGACTAAAGTCTCTTTGTGATTTATGGCGCCAGGGAGCGCTATGCTTTTGTATCCAAACTTCAAAACTGATGTTACGCGGCCAGTTGAAGTTAGATCGATTTAATTAAGGTGTCGCTAGCGCGACGGTTTTATTTAATCGGGTTTATCGCACCCGAAGGCGAGTTACTTTCTTTTGCGCGGCCTCGGCAATTGCTCCTGCATTGCTCTACCTCCTGCATCCATGCAGTCGAAAAGAAAGTAACCAAAGACAAATCTGTCTGGAACAGATTTGGATGCGAAGCACGCGCAGCGCGAGTGCCTGGATGGCACGAGTCAGCAGGCCGCCCGGTTGCCGCTTGCTTCCTGTGCTCCTCGCTCTTGTGCCCCTTGCGGGTATTCGCCGAGGGTTGCCAAAAGGGACTCCTGTCCCTTTGGCAACGCGCTTCCTCCATGAAGCGCCCCTTCGGGCTGCTCACTCGGCACATCCCTGTGCCTCGCCCTTTGGGTGCGATGCATGCAAATCGGCTATCCTGCCGATTTGTCTCGGCGAAAGCTGCGGTGCTCGGCGCGGCAAACGGGATGAAACCGCCCGTGCGTAACATCAGTTCAAAATTTATCAAACAAAATATTCTTCGAATCGACGCCCTGATTGATCAGCATATTGACCACGGCATCGATCATCATCGGCGGGCCGCACAGGTAATACTCGCAGTCTTCGGGAGCCGGGTGGTCTTTGAGATACTGATCGTACAGGATCTGGTGAATGAAGCCGACGGGGCCGGTCCAGTTGTCTTCGGGCAATGGACTGGACAGGCCGATGGCCCACTCGAAGTTGTCATGCTCCTGCGCCAGCCGGTCGAAGTCTTCGGCGTAAAATACTTCGGCCAGACTGCGGGCGCCATACCAGTAGGATATTTTCCGGCCGCTATGCAAGCGTTCCAGCTGATCGAAGATATGCGAACGCATGGGCGCCATGCCCGAACCGCCTCCGACGAAGATCATTTCGTTATTGGTCTCCCGGGCGAAGAACTCGCCGTAGGGACCCGATAGGCTGACCCTGTCGCCGGGCTTCAGATTGTAGATATAGGACGACACCTTGCCGGGCGGAGCGTCGGGATCGGAGGGCGGCGGCGAGGCGATGCGGACGTTCAGCATGATGATGCCTTTTTCGCCCGGATAGTTGGCCATGGAGTAGGCGCGCATGACCGGTTCGTCGACTTTGGAAACATATTGCCACAGGTTGTATTTGTCCCATTCCGGCCGGAACCGCTCGTCGATGTCGAAATCGCTGTACCTGACGGTATGGGGCGGTACGTTGATCTGGACATAGCCGCCGGCCCGAAATTCCATGTCTTCGCCGGGCGGCAGTTCCAGGACCAGTTCCTTGATGAAGGTCGCCACGCTGCGGTTGGAGCGCACCGTGCAGTCCCAGTTGCGGATCGCGAACAGTTCCGGCGGCAGGCCGAGGCTCATGTCGTCCTTGACTGAAACCTGGCACGACAGCCGGTAGTTGGCGTTGATCTGTTGCCGGTTGAGTTTGGCCCGTTCGGTGTCCAGGAGATCGCCCCCGCCTTCCTTGATCACGACCTTGCATTGTCCGCAGGTGCCCTGGCCGCCGCAGGCCGAGGGAATATAGATTTCATTGTCGGCCAGGGCATTCAGCAATTTGCCGCCCATCGGCACGGACAGGCTGAGCGCCGGATCATCGTTGATATCGATCGTGGCGTTGCCTTTGGCGACCAGCCGGTCTTTGGCCAGCATCACGACAACAGCCAGCACCAGCACGATCAACGTGAACAGGGCCATGCTGATAATGATCAGGATGATATCGCTCATGCCGGTTCACACTGGACGGCTGAAGCCGCTCCCATATTGACTGAACGGTTCGTCTTCATGGCTACAGCTCGATGCCGGAAAACAGCATGAAGGCCATGGCCATCAAGCCGGCCGTGATGAAGGTTATGCCGAGTCCTCTGAGGCCTTCGGGTACATTGCTGTACTTCATTCTTTCGCGGATGCCGGCCAGCCCAATGATAGCCAGCGCCCAGCCCGTGCCGGTGCCCAGGCCGAACACGGCGCTCTCCATAAAATTGTAATTGCGCTCAACCATGAACAGGCTGCCGCCGAGAATGGCGCAATTGACCGTAATCAGGGGCAGGAAGATGCCGAGCGCGATGTAGAGCCTGGGGATATATTTGTCCAGAAACATTTCCAGGATCTGCACGATGGCGGCAATGACGCCGATATAGCTCAACAGCCCGAGAAAAGTCAGGTCGACGCCGTGCAGTCCCAGCCAGGACAGGGCGTTTTCCTTGAGCACATGCTGGTAAATGAGATTATTGATCGGCACGGTGATCGATTGCACGACAATGACGGCAATACCTAGTCCAATGGCGGTCGCCATGCGTTTGGAGACGGCTAGAAACGTGCACATGCCCAGAAAAAAAGCCAGGGCCAGATTTTCAATGAAAATGGCGGTGAGAAACAGGCTCAGGTAATGTTCCAGCATTGCTTACTCCAGCCCGCTGTTACGGGCAACATCTTCCGGTATTTGCCCTTGTTCGAGATTGTCCAGAAACGGGCTATATCCGTGTTCGCCCAGCCAGTATCTGACCAGATTATTGACGCCGCGACTGGTTATGGTCGCGCCGGAAAGGCTGGCGACTTGATGGTCGGCCTGGTCTGAAGCCGGATCGATCTCGCCGCGCGTGACTTCGATAATCACCCGACCCTGCTCATCGTATGCCTGTTTGCCCTCCCAGCTGTTTTTCCATTGCGGATTATCGACTTCTCCTCCCAGCCCCGGCGTTTCCTTGTGATCGTAAAACGTGATGCCGGTGATCGTGCGCAGATCCTTGTCCAATGCGATAAAGCCGTAAAGGGTGGACCACAGTCCCTTGCCGTAGACAGGCAGGACCAGCTTTTGCAGTTGCTGGCCGTCCTTGACCTGATAGACCACCATGTACTTGGGTCGCTGTTTTATCCGGGCCTGATCGTGTTCCGGCGGAATGGCTTCGCCGTAATCGGGATCGAAAGCCAGCGCTTGAATATCGAAGGTCTCGAGGTTGAGTCTTTCATCGAATTTTTCCTCGTCGACGATCTCTCCGGACTGCAGGTTTATCATCAAGGGCTCGATTTTTTGTTCATAGATCGCATCAAGATCGGCGCCTTCCTCATACAGATCGGCAACGATCAGGATATTTCTGATCCTGTCCAGGCGCTGGTTATGCTTTTGCGTGGCATGCAGCAATATCGCGGCGGCGGACACGAACAGGGAGCAGACCAGGCTAACGCCCAATACAATCTGCAACGCATGCCGGACGCTATCCTTTTGCATCGAGCCTCCGCTGCCGTCTGCGGATATGCCGGCTGACGAATAGCTTGTCTATGGTCGGCGCGAACACGTTGCCGAATAAAATAGCCAGCATGATGCCCTCCGGGAAGCCGGGGTTGATGACTCTGACCAATACCGTCAAGGCGCCGATCAGCATTCCGTAAACATACTGGCCGGGCAGGGAATGCGCGGCCGATACCGGATCGGTGGCCATGTAAACCGTGCCGAAGGCGAATCCGCCCAGCACCAGGTGCCATTGCGGCGTGAGCTGAAACATCGGGTTCGACGCGCTGCCGACGTAATTGAACAGCAGCGACAGGCCGGCCATGCCCAGCACGACGCCGGCCATGATGCGCCACGAGCCGACGCGGCTGACGATCAGAATGAGCGCGCCGATCAGGCAGGCCAATGTCGAGGTTTCGCCCATGGAGCCGGGCATTAAGCCATAGAAGGCGTCCTGCCAGGAAACCGACAGCTCCAGCGCCGGATCGGGCAGTTCCGCCAGGGGCGTGGCCCGGCTGTAGCCGTCGACCGGCACCCAGACGGTATTGCCGGTCATTTCCCGGGGATAGGAGAAAAACAGGAAGCAGCGCCCGACCAGGGCCGGGTTCAGTATGTTCATGCCGACGCCGCCGAAAATTTCCTTGCCGATCACCACGCCGAACGAGATGCCGATCATGACCTGCCACCAGGGTATGGATGGCGGCAGGATCAGCGCGAACAGCAGGCTGGTGACCAGAAACCCCTCGCTGATGGTTTGTTGCCTGACGCAGGCGAACAGCACTTCCCAGAAGCCGCCCGCGAGCACGGTGACGATATAGACCGGCAAAAAATACAGCGCGCCCAGCAGCATGTTGTCGAGCATGCTGGCCGGATCGCTGCCGGCGCCCATGAAAGTCAGCAGGGCGCCGCGCCAGCCCGGGGCATATTCGGCGCTTTGCTGTTGCAGCGCCAGGTTGACTTGCAGGCCGGTATTATAGAAAGCCATGACGACGGTCGGTATCAGCGCGACGATGACCGTGACCATCATGCGTTTCATGTCCATGGCGTCGCGCACGTGCGGGGCGTCCGCGGTAACGGTCCCGGGCGTATACAGAAAAGTGTCCACGGCCTCGTACAGCGGGCCCAGCTTCTGCCATTTTCCACCCTTGCCGAAAAGCGCGCCGAGTTTGCCGGGTTTCTCGCTCATGCGCCGACGCTCCCTGAAATCTCTTCCTCGATCATTTCCAGGTTTCGGCGCAGCAGCGGCGCGAATTCCAGTTTAGACGGGCAGACAAAGGAACATAAGGCCAGATCTTCCTCGGCCAGTTCCAGGCAGCCGAGGTTTTCGGCTTCTTCGATATCCTGGACGGCCAGCGCGCGCAGTAAAAAAAGCGGCATGATATCGAGCGGCATGACGCGTTCGTAATTGCCGTTAGGGATAATGGCCCTGATATCGCCGTGCGTCGAGGTGGTGAAATCGTAGGTGCTGCCGGGGATAAATTTGGATAGCACGACATTTTTAATGGAATAGAGATGAAGGCCGGGATTCAGCCAGCCCAGGAATTCGCGCCGCCGATGTTCCGGCAACACGGAAATCTGCTGATGGTAGCGGCCCAAAAACGCCGTGGCGCCTTCGGCTTTATGGCCGGACAGTACCGAGCCGGAAATGATGCGGTTACCGTTTCTGCTCAGTTCGCCCTGGCAGTGTTCATCAAGGCAGGCGCCGATTCGGGTTCTGATCAGGCAGGGATTTTTGACGGACGGGCCGGCCAGGGACACGATGCGGTCGACATACAGCCGGCCGGTGGTGAACAGTTTACCCACCGCGATCACATCTTGAAGACCGAGGTGCCAGACGGTTTTGCCGAGATGGACGGGGTCGAGAAAATGGATATGCGTGCCGACGTTGCCGGCCGGATGGGGGCCTGAGAATTCGGCGACAGTCAGGTTCTCGATGTCCATGTCCGGCAGCCGGGTTTTCGGATGTTTGCACAGAAAGATCTTGCCCTCGGGCAAGCGGGCCAGGATGCGCGCGCCGTTGGCGAAGTCCTGTTCGTGGCCGGCCAGCAGCGGTTCGATGGCCGGTGCCAGCGGATTGGTATCCATGGCCGTGATAAAGAGGGAGTGAGGCACTGTTTCAGGATCTGCCGTTCTATTGAACGGCCGTGCGCGCAGTGCCGTCCACAAACCGGACTCCAGCAGTTGCTCGATGATCTGTTGGCGGTTTAGCGAGGACAGACGGTCTTCGGCATAGGACTGGAAGCGAACTTCCTCCTCACTGTCAGTCAGTTCGATCACGACCGACAGCAAAGCGCGTTTTTCGCCGCGATTAATGGCTTTTACATAACCTGTCCCGGGCGAGGTAAAGCGTACCGCCGGCATTCTTTTATCGGTGAACAATAGTTGGCCTTTAATGACCGTATCGGACTCCTTGACCGCCATTTGCGGCTTTAAACCGATACTGTCAAAACCGAGTATCGCAACGGTTTTAGGGGGGGGCGTGGTTTTGATAATCTGTTCGGGGCCGCCTTTGATGGGCAGGTCCAGGCCTTTTCTTATTTTAATCATTGAGTGATAAGTGCTGGATGGATGCAAGACTGGCACTGGTATTATTTCTTAATGGACGAGCGCGATAAATCAGTAGAACTACCTATGGATAGCGTTGCCAAATACCGCCGGGTCGGCTGATTGCCGGTGTTATTGTTAAGTGCTTCGTCGAGACTTTGAAAATTATTCGGGAACTTTCGGGTTTTGGATAAAATCTTTGTATCAATTGATGGGCAAGTCTTATATCTGGCAAGGCTTACCTGATGCTGATCAGAAAAGCCTTAGATAAATTACTCTGTTCCCGATTTGTAAAAATAGCGATATACAAAAAATTGAGAGTTGATACAATCAAATATTTAAGGTTTTGATTATAAAGCTGAGATTCAGTAATTCAGAGTTGTTAATAATAAAAAACACTAGCGATGGAGCCTGACTGATATCGTGTAATTTTTGTAATTATCCTTTTCCATTATCTAAGCGCTGTATTTCTTAATAACAAACAGACTTCGGATTTTACGGTCTTGTAGAGGTGTTTTATATGTGTCAAACCAGTCAACGGGTTTCATTTGGATTTACCGAGCAGACGTTTCCGGTAGGGATGCACATCTGCTACTTGTACAATAATGAGAACGAGCGGCGTCATATTATTGGCCGGTTTATCCAAAGCGGACTGCGTGCCGGCGAAAAAGTAGGTTATCTTGCGAATATTTCTTCCACGGATGAAATCGATAGGCAGCTCTCTCAACTAGGCATAGCGCCTCCATGTGATATTAAGCCGGAGCAACTGCTTCTGAAGCCGGCAGAGGCAACTTATTGTCCCGATGGGACTTTCAGGCCGGAGCGCATGATTGATTATTGGCGTTCCCTTTATGCCCAGACCCAGCATGAAAGCTTTTCAGGCATGCGCCTGACCGGGGTAACAAATTGGATAAACAAGGGCCTGCCCGGCATTGAACGCTGGATCGAATATGAAGCGATGCTTAACAACCTGCTGGAAGAGTTGCCTATCCATGGCATTATTTGTCAGTATGACGTCAATAAAATAGACGGCGCTACGCTTTTTGACGTGCTGAATGTGCACCCGATGATGATCGTGGCCGGTCAGATTGTGCATAATCCTTATTTCCAGCAACCTCAAAACCATCATGAGCTGACCCCCGCGATACAAGCATAGATTTTATCGGTTATTCCCCCGTTAGCTGATGGTATTTCCCTATGGCACATAATTGTTTTGCAGCAAGCTTCATCCATGATGACCACTCAATGTAGAGCCGAGGTTCTTGGCAAACTGTTCGTTATTCCCGGAACCCTGTGCATTCTTCCGGACCAGCAAACTATTGTTGATTTTGTCAATAAAGCGCTAAATCAGATCGTGCCCGGCCTTGCCTCGGTATATTTCTGCATGGAAGGTTCTATAAGCGTAACAACATCGGATCCCGTTATTAACTGTACAGGCTGCGCCACTAACTGGGACAGGGCCTTTGCCTCTGCCGAACCCTGTGCACTGGATCGGGCAGGCACGCGCCGTCTGCCGCTGCGTACCGCGTCGAGGCTATACGGGTTCTTGATCTATTCGATTGATAATCTTGAGGAGTTTTTACCTTATGAGCCCTATGTCGCGAATCTTGCCAATATCGTTACCACGGAACTGGAAAGGCGCTCGTTGGAATTGACGAGGCGGACGGTCCAGGAACAGCTTCATCAAGTGCTACAGGAACTGGAGTCCGAGGTTGTCGACCGTACGACGGAGTTAGCGCAACGCAATGCCGAGCTTGAGAAGGAGATACAGTCCCGAAACAGCCTGGAAAAAGCGTTGCGGCTCAGCGAGGAACGCTACCGGTCCCTGACGATCGCCACGACACAGGTCACCTGGACAGCCAGCCCTTTGGGGGAAGTCATCGAGGATATCCCCAGTTGGCGGCTATTTACGGGCCAGAATGAGGAGGAGGTTAAAGGGCATGGCTGGATCAATGCCGTGCATCCGGAAGATCGTCAGCAGGCCATGATGGGCTGGCTGCAGTCGGTGAAGACCGCTTCTATCTATAACACGGAGTATCGCCTTTATCGACATGACGGCGAATATCGTTATGTTTCCGTTCGCGGGGTGCCTATATTGGAAGGGGACGGAAGCATTCGGGAATGGATAGGAACCTGCACGGATATTACCGAGCAGAAGCTGGTGGAAGCCGCGCTGCAGAAATCTCATGAGGAACTGGAAATCCGAGTGCAGGAAAGAACCGCGGAACTGGCGCATACTAATGAAATCCTGAGTAATGAGATTGCCGAAAGAAAACGCATGGAACAGGCGCTGCGCGAAACTGACCGCCATAAGGACGAATTCCTGGCCATGCTGGCCCACGAGCTGCGCAATCCGCTGGCGCCGATCCGCCACGCGCTGCATGTATTAAAGAAGCAGGGTCACACGGATCCCACGCTGGAATGGGGGCATGCGCTGGTTGACCGGCAAGTCACCCATATGGCGCGGCTGCTTGATGACCTGCTGGATGTGGCCCGCATCATTCAGAACAAAATCCGGTTGAAAATGGAACGTTGCGATTTAAACGATATCATTACCCATGCCGTGGAGGATTGCCTGCCCTTGATTGAAGAGCGGAAGCATCATCTCGTGCTTTCCCTGCCGGAAGAGCCTCAGTGGGTGGAAGGCGATGCGACACGGCTGGAGCAGGTTATTACTAATTTATTGAACAATGCCGCCAAGTATACGGAGGAAGGCGGTAAAATAACCCTCAGCGCCATGCAAACGGGCGTTTATGCACTGATACGCGTGGAAGACACCGGTGTCGGCATCGCCCCGGAACTTCTGGCGCATGTTTTTGATCTTTTTACCCAGGCCGATCGTTCCCTGGCCCATTCTCAGGGCGGACTCGGACTAGGACTGACACTGGTGCGCCAGTTGGTCGAGAAGCATGGCGGCTCGGTCACGGCGGCGAGCGCCGGCGTCGGTCAGGGCAGTTCATTCACGGTACGGCTGCCACTTCTGCCGACCATTCAACCTGTTATCGAATCAACGAACGAATCTATGCCTAATACATCTATTTCTTTATTATCCGATCTACGCATTCTGGTCGTGGATGACTATGTCGATGCGGCTGAAAGCCTGGCGATGCTGCTGCAAGCGGAAGGCCATGAAGTCGAAACGGTCCACTACGGCCTGAAAGCGATCGAACAGGCGCAGCGTTTCCGGCCGCAGGTCGTGCTGCTCGATATCGGCCTGCCCGATCTGGACGGCTACGAGGTCGCCAAGCGGCTGCGGGCCTTGCCGGAAACCCGCGATACGATCCTGATCGCCTTGACCGGTTACGGACAGGCTGAAGACCGTAACCGGTCACAGAACGCGGGGTTCGACCATCACCTGCTCAAGCCGGTTAACTTTGAAAAGCTCTCGGATCTGCTGGCTTCCGCATGACTGCCGGCATAATGACCAGCTTGGGCGGCCGAAGACTAGCCAATATTTTTCATGCGGCCACACATTGGGGCAGTTAGTTCGATTTACTGCAAGTATCATTTTTTGAGTCGCTTCGGACAAATACGCGCTTAGAGGCGAATTCATTTATGCCCCCGGGTCGTACCCATGGAGCACAAGCGAATTCGACCCTACAGTGGCCGGCGTCAAAATCAGTGGTAACAAAAGGCGGCTCTCTTCCTCTTATCCTACATTCCGCGGCAAAATTTGACCCAATCAGCATTATTTCAGTATCGATTGTTAATCGGCCTGTCCATTTTCCTTGATTCCCAGGGTTTTAATCTGGCAATTCCTACGGATTGATCCCTGATACCGTAATACGCAGGGGCGAACCTGTGTGTTCGCCCTTGCCCAACGGTTCGCCTTTGGCCAGCGGTTCCCCCGATAACCTGTTGTGCACCCGAAACAGGGCGGACACGTAGGTCCGCCCCTACAATGCGTCCGCACGATACAGGCTCCCTCTTTGATTTCCATGTTACCTATTATTCCGGTAATGGCTGATTTGGCTGCGGAATGTCGGTCTTATTCTGAATTCAGGTTATTGATGGCTCAGTGGGTTCCCATACTGAATTTTTTAGTCAAGACAAGGCGGCGTTATGATGCCGTCAGCAAGGCTGATAACTTCTCGAAGTTAACCGGCTTGAGTAAATGGTGATTGAATCCGGCCAATTCCGAACGTTCGCGATCTTCGGTTTGTCCGTAACCGGTCAAGGCGATCAGGGTCGTGTCGCGGGTTTCCGGCAAGGCCCGCAGCCGCTTGGCGACCTCGTAGCCGTCCAGATCGGGCAGGCCGATGTCGAGCAGCACGACCTGCGGCCGGAAACGCTGCGCCTGTTCGATCGCTTTCAGGCCGCAGTCGGCGGTTTCGACTTCATGGCCTTCCGCTTGCAGCAGCATGGTCAGGCTTTCGGCCGCGTCAAGATAGTCATCCACGACCAGGATGCGAAATTTGGGTATCGGTAACATGGATTGGGTCTGTGTGGATTCGGTATCGGTGGATTTCATTGTCAAGGCCGGCAGCCGTACCGTGAATGAACTGCCCTGGCCGACGCCGGCGCTCGCCGCCGTGACCGTGCCGCCATGGATCTCGACCAACTGGCGCACCAGCGTCAGTCCAATGCCCAATCCGCCCTGGGAATGGGCTAGGGAATGGTCGGCCTGGGTAAAAAGATCGAAAATCTGTGGCAGAATGTCCGGAGCGATGCCGATGCCGGTGTCCTGGATCTTGATGACGGCGTCGGAATTGTCCCGCATCACGCTCAGCGTGATTGTGCCGCCTTCGCTGGTGTATTTGGCGGCATTGTTCAGCAAGTTGGACAAAACCTGCTCCAGTCGAACCCGATCGCCCTCGATCCACTGGGGAGTTGTGGTCTGGGAGACGATCAACTCCTGACCACGCGATTCGATCAGGGGGCGGCTGGTTTCTATGGCATTATTGACAATATCGGTAAGCTCGAAACGCTCGGACTTCAGGGTGATTTTGCCTTGCATGATGCGGGCCACATCCAGCAGGTCATCGAGCAGCCGCGCCATATGGGTCACCTGACGGTCGATGACATTACGGCTCCACACCAGCTTGGGATCCTCATCCTCCCGCATTTTCAGCAACTGCACGGCATTGCGGATGGGCGCCAGCGGATTGCGCAACTCGTGGGCCAGCATGGCCAGGAATTCGTCCTTACGGCGATCCGCGAGGCGCAATGCTTCCTCGGCACGCTTGCGCTCGGTAATGTCGGATGCCACTCCCAGCAGTTTGTTACAACTATTGTCGTCATCGAGCAGTGGGATTTTGACGGTGCTGTACCAATGCACGATGCCGTCGCAGCAGGTGACCTTTTCCTCCGGGATGCGCTTTGGAGTGCGGCTGCTTATTACCTCGAGGTCATCCTGCAGGAAGCGAGCCACTTCATCAGCATTGGTATTGAAAATTTGATCGGATTGACCGATCAAATCTTCAGGATTGGTGCCGTAGCAGCGGGCCAATGCCTCATTTCCTAAAATGAACCGGCTCTTCCGGTCCTTGACGAAAATCATGCTAGGAGCGGCATCGATGACCTGTCTGAGGAACATGCGCTCATGTTGCAATGCTTCCTGGCTGCGTTTGATGTCGGTGATGTCCTTGGTTGTTCCGAAACCTCCGGTCAGCGAACCATGCTCGTCAAATTCAAGCTCGGCCTGTTCGCGCACCCATTTTATCTCCTGGCCGACTATAAGCCGGTGTTCTATATCGTAGGGCTTGCCGGTAAGCGCGGCTTTCCATGCCTTATCGACTAACGCCCGATCGTCCGGATGAATAATCTCAAGAAATAATTGATAGGTTAGGGACGTGCCCTTGGAGATGCCAAAAATGCGGTAATTTTCATCGGACCAGTCCAGAATATTGTTCCCGATGTCCATGCGCCAACTGCCGATATGAGCGACGGCCTGGGCGCGATTCAGATTGATCTGGCTCTGGCGCAATGCCTCTTCGGTTTTCTTGCGTTCAGTGATGTTCGTACTCACCGTGGCCAAGCCGGCAAGATTTTCGTTTGGATCCTTCAGGACAAAGACGTTGCAGATCATCCAGAAAGCTTCGCCGGTTTTGAAGTGCCGGAAGCGGATTTCAATCTCGCCGCGGCCGTTCTGAATTACGGCGGGAAAGAACTCATCCATCATGAATGCCTGGTCTTCCGGAAAAAAGAATTCCCTGATCGGTATGTCAAGACCCTGTTCGAGGCTATCCAGGCCTACGAGACGCAGGCCGGCATCGTTGATAAAAAAAGGCGCGCCTTCCGTATCGCACATGCCGATAAATTCAGTGCTGCTTTTAGCCAGAAACACATATAAATCCCGCTCTGCTCTCGTTTTGTTGCGCTCGGCGATTTCTTGCTTAAGCTGCTCTTCCCGTTCCATGACCGTATGCAGTGCCCGTTGTTGTTGCTTGTATAAGAGCGAAATTATCAGGCTGCATATTGCGCCTACACTAGCCAGAAGCACGACGTGCAGCATTTCGCCGGGGCTGGCGACAGCGATGAGCTTGTAGGGCTCGAATAAAAAATAAATGCTTGCCACCGCACTCACTAACGTGGTGAAAAGTCCCGCCAGCAATCCTCCGCACCAGGCGGCGAATGCAATTACGACCAAAAAAAGCAGCAGTTGCGGCGTATATCCGAATATAAGCTGAAGGTCTTTCAAAATATACAAGATCACCGCAACCCCCAGTATTGAAGCGATATAGACATTGCGGAAAAAATATTTAAGATGAATCATTTTTATCTGTAGCGATCTATATTGACATTCGTGAGTTTAATCCAAATCGTAAGAGGGGGCCTGAAATCAAAATGGATAAGGTTGTCCTTATTAACCTGTCACAGTCCGGAAAACAGCAATGGGTTAATCGTCCAGTTGCACCATCATCTTTTTCCTTACCTGGAAAGATGCGATGATAGCCAGAGTAACTTTTAGGGCTGCTATTTTTTCATAACTAAAGGTAGAGAATTTTTTAAATCTTATAGTTCAATGAGAAACAGTATAATCATTGGCCAAACAGAGAAATTGCGGAGAAATTGATGCTTAATAAAGTGATATTGATAGGGAATTTAGGGGCTGACCCTGAAGTGCGATATATGCCGGCAGGTGGCGCTGTCACTAATATCAGTCTGGCGACCACAAGACGATGGAAGGATAAGCAAACCGGCGAAAGGCGCGATGCCACTGAATGGCATCGGATTGTATTTTTTAACCGTTTAGCGGAAATAGCCGGCGAATATCTCAAGAAAGGCAGTCAGGTTTATGTTGAAGGCCGTTTGCAAACCAGAAAGTGGCAGGGGCAGGACGGACAAGATCGCTATACGACTGAAATCATAGCGGAAGAAATGCATATGCTGGGCAGCCGTAGCGGCGGTACTTCCAGTTTTGGCACGGATCAGCCGCAGGCGGGTTATTCCGCTCCGTCATCGAAGCCTCAGCCGCCGCAAGGCAATGCGCCGTCCATGCCGTCGCCGCCCGAGTATGATGATTTCGATGACGATATCCCGTTCTGATGGATACTTGAGATAGAGTCTGTAAAGAATACACTTAAGCCCCTGATTAAAGGGGCTTTTTTATTTTTAAATAATGCACTTTTATATGCATTAGCGGACTGGTGGCGTGATTTTTAATGAATTGATCACAATCATTATAAATTTTATCCAATCAGTCATTATTATTGTTCATGCCTTGTCGCTCGGGCTTCTTATCTTTCAGGTTCAGGAGGCGCCATGTCAGTAGGAACAATTTGTAATCGTGAAGTGGTCATTGCCGAAAAAGAATCCTCTGTCTCAGAAGCCGCAAAGCTTATGCGCGAGTATCATGTCGGTAATGTGATCGTGACTGAAAATCGTAATGGCTTGAATTATCCGGTAGGTATGGTAACCGACAGGGATATCGTGATTAAACTGATCGCCAAGGATATCGACATCGATGCCGTTAACGTCGGCATTATCATGGCCGAGGATCTGGTCGTGGCAAGGGAAGACGATGATCTGATCGATACTGTCAAGAAAATGTGCGGCAAGGGCGTTCGGCGCTTGCCGGTCATCGATGCGTCCGGCGCGTTAATCGGCATTCTGGCGATGGACGATCTGGTAGATCTGTTTGCAGAGCAATTAAGGGATCTGGCCGGCTTGATCAGAAAAGAACTGCTCTACGAAAAAAATCTCAGGCCATGATTGTTATTCCTGTTTCAGGCGTTTTCGCAGCCAGTCATCAATAAGGCCAAGGATCTGCTCGCGTAACGGAGAGGCTGAAAAAAGCTGTTCATGATGGCTGATGCCGGCGAGTAAAACGAGCCGGTTATGCGGGTGATGTTGACGGGTTGCGGTGGCAAAATCAATGCTGCCCCAGGCCGGGGTAATGGGGTCGTTTTCGGAATAAATGAGTAGATAAGGACTGTCGAAATGATTCATTTGGCGACGGAACCGGATGATTTCCTTTTCAACCGCCAGCACATAGCGTAGGACAGTCTGTCTTATCATGTACTTATCCTCGCTCAGCCGGCGTTTTTCTTCCTCGGAGTCGGTCAGGTATTCACTCACCCAATCCGGTGCAGTCGGCGAAAACAAATTGCGCATGCCAGGCAGCGACAGCAATTCAATCATGGCGTCTTGCAGCGGCACGCTGATCAGGGCCAGCAGTTGATTGAAGAGCATGACCGGGAAGGGTTCGTCCTGCGGATTGAGAAAATGTTCATGGGTATGAAAACTGAAACGGACTAGCGGATTTTGAAACCAGCCTCGCCAGCCCGGCACTTCCGTGACTGAAAAGGCCGGGGCGCTGAACACGATGCCTTTTATTCGGGTGGTGATGGCCTTATTTTCAGCCTGCAGCAGATAAGAGGCGGTAATCAGCGAGCCCAAACTGTGGGACAGGATGAATATGGGCAGCGGTTTATCGCCAGGGATGGTGTGTATGCCGCTAGCCAGCCGGGAGCTGGCGCGGCGATCGCCAGGGATGGTGTGTATGCCGCTAGCCAGCCGGGAGCTGGCGCGGCGATCGCCAGGGATGGTGTGTGTGCCTTCAGTCTGTGGGGAACTGGCGCGGAGATGGCAATGATCGGACAGGTAATGCAGGGCCGAAGCGAGATCGTCGCGCATCGACTGCAGGTCCCGGAATTGAGCTTGTTCAAGATAAGCATGACTGGCATCATAGGCCGCCGCGCCGGCGGCGATGCTTTCATGGGCTTTCGACAATACCGGGTTGCTCAGGCCGTGCGCCGTCAGGTCCATGCCCAGAACGATGAAGCGGTCGGCGAAGTATTCGGCCACATGACCATAGCGGCCGACATATTCGTTCATGCCGTGCACAATCAACAGGCAGCCTTGAATCGCGTCCGGCGACGCCGGCCTCAGGAGCTGCATGCTTCGCCGGGCGTCATTTTCCGCTGTCTTTAGATAGGTCGGTTCGCCCCATAAAGGATAGGGCGCCGTCACCGTTTGCTGGCGCGAGCAGGCGCTGCAAAACAGCAGACATGCGGTGAAACAGACGGCGGCCGGCTTAGTCATGAACGGGCAGCGAGGATTGATAAAGCCGGCACAGGGAGCCTCGAATGCCGGGTTTACCAATCCTGCCTGCAGTTTTAATCAGTCTGAGAATAGGTCTGTACATGGGGCTTACTGGCGCTGATAAGTGCCGATCAATTCGGTCTGATCGATTATGTGGCCTTCCATCGCCTTCTCGAGCTGGGCTTTATCAGGCCAATGCAAATCCGGCAGTTCTATGTCCAGGGCGTAGAGCTTGTGAAAATAACGGTGCCGGCCTTTGGGCGGACAGGGGCCGCCGTAACCGGTGCGTTTCCAGTCGTTCTTGCCTTGCAGCGTATCCGGCGGCAAATCACTCGGCGTTATGCCTTGCGGCAAGCCGGCCGCCGCCGGCGGGATGTTGTAAAGCACCCAGTGCACCCAAGTCATTTTGGGCGCGGCCGGATCGGGCGCATCCGGGTCATCGACGATCAATACCAGCGATTTGGCGTCTTGTGGAATATCCGACCAGGTCAACGCCGGCGAAACATCCTCGCCGTCGCACGTATACTGCTTGGGAATTTCGCCCTGGTGGGCAAAGTCGGGAGACTTCAAGGTCATGGTCATGGATTTTTCTCCTTCAACCGGGAAAGCCGGGATGGTATAAAAGCAGAAAATTAAACAAATCGAATAGACGGCTCTATTGATTGCCTTCATGGGTCACCTCGTTTTCTGTCAATGGCATAGTATCGGCGTGGCTGTTTAAATGCCGCAATGAGGCGAATCAATAATGCCGCCATTTCAATACGCCGCAACTCTTGGGAAGATACGATACTCTTAACGTTATTCGACATTTTTTATTGCACTGATAAAACAGCCGAGGTATCGCATGAACAATGCATCAACCAAGAATAGCAATAGGCCGGCCGGCGCAGGTGATGCCGTTTATCCGCCGCTGATTCAGGCATTGCACAGAGCCAATGCATATCCGCATGCCATCGAACCGATCCGGCTGGTTGAAACCCATATTTCCTGGCTGCTGCTGACAGGAGAATATGTATACAAAATCAAAAAACCGGTTGATTTCGGTTTTCTGGATTTCTCAACGCTGGAGCGGCGGCGGTTTTTCTGCGAAGAGGAGTTGAGGCTTAACCGGCGCCTCGCGCCTGAGTTGTATCTCGATGTCGTGCCGATTACGGGAACGTCTGAGCATCCGCAAATAGCCGGTACGGGGCCGGCTATCGAATATGCGGTCAAGATGGTGCAGTTCCCCGCCGGGCAATTGCTGAGTGAGCGTGCCGAACGCGGCCAGCTGGAGACGGGAGAGATCGATCAAATAACCCGGCTGATCGCGGCATTTCATGAAACCATTGAACGGACCGGGGAGGAGTCCATTTATGGTAATAGTGATGTCATCCAGCAATGGTTTATGGAAAATATCGATACGGTCAAGCCGCTGCTGGCCGATGCTTCGCAATTGCGGCAGCTTGAGTCCATTCAGGCATGGGGGGATGCGCAATGGCGCAGCAAGATCGCGCTGATGCAGCAACGCAAGCGGCAGGGCTATGTGCGTGAATGTCACGGTGATCTGCATCTGAATAACATTACCTTGATTAACGGCAAGGTCACGCTGTTCGATTGTATCGAATTCAATCCGACGCTGCGCTGGATCGATGTCGTTAGCGAGATAGCCTTCCTGTTTATCGATCTGCTGCACGTGGGTTATGAGCGTTTGGCCAATCGTTTTCTCAATCAATATCTGCATTACACGGGCGATTACGGCGGTTTGGCTTTGCTGCGTTATTACCTGGTCTATCGTGCCATGGTGCGCGCTAAAGTGACACTGCTGCGCATGGCCCAGCAGCAGAATAATGAGGCCGTTTGTGCCCGCGCACGCGCCGACTATGCGGTCTATGCGCATCTGGCCGAACGCTTTACTAAGGATGGCTGGCCCGCGTTGATCATCACTCATGGTTATTCGGGATCCGGCAAGTCCACGCTGGTCAGCCAGTTGGCAGAACGGCTGGGCGTGATACAGATTCGTTCCGATGTCGAACGTAAAAGATTGTTCGGCTACCGGATGCTGGAGGCGACTCGTAGCGGCGTTGATCAAGGGCTTTATACGCAAGAGGCGGGGCGTCAGACCTTCCAGCGCCTGGCCGGGCTGGCCAGGTCCGTGATTGAGGCGGGCTTTACGGCGGTTGTCGACGCGACCTTCATTGCCGCCGCACTGCGTGAGCAATTCCGAGCGCTGGCAAACGACTGCGGCGTGCCCTTTCTGATCATCGATTTTCAGGCATCCGAGCAGGAGTTATACAGGCGCATAGAACAGCGGCGGCAATTGAAGAATGACGCTTCCGAAGCGACTATAGAGGTATTGAAACAGCAGCTTGCCTCGGCGCAGCCGCTGTCCGCGGATGAACTGGCCTTTACGATAAGTGTGAATACCGAGAGCGATAACACCCTAGATCAGTTGCTCCATGATGTAAATAAATTTTTATTGCATTAAGGATTTGGTCGTCAATAATTTCCCTGTTTAGACATAGGATGCGCCGACGACAGGAGGCGCATCGTTCGCGAGCGATGTATTTCACTGCGCGCCGCCTGGAGCGCCTGCTTTTGGTCAGCGCATCCTATGCAAGATTCCAGTTTCAGGAAGTCATTTTTAGCCAGATCCTAATAACAGCAAAAGGCACCACAGATCGAGTGATTATCCTGTCTGATTTCCTTATCAGTGCCTTATTATTAAAATCATCATAGGTCTATTGGTTTATTGGATGTAAAATGGTTTTGATAATTATTATAAAAATGCTCTGTTATTCATGACACCCCAATCCTCATTAATAAGTTCAAATTTCTTTAGAGACTGTTTTAAGCGTTTTTTGCCCAATTCCCAAGCTGTCGCGCTGGCAGTTATTTTGATCG
This sequence comes from Methylobacter marinus A45, assembly GCF_000383855.1. Lineage (GTDB taxonomy): Bacteria > Pseudomonadota > Gammaproteobacteria > Methylococcales > Methylomonadaceae > Methylobacter > Methylobacter marinus. Next base: position 448,177 of record NZ_KB912877.1, on the reverse strand, counting down.
TCAGTTTTGTGCTGATTTTTTCATTGTCCGGTTTATTGATGCCGGTCTTCTCATCCATTGTTTTGGCTTATTTACTGGAAGGACTGGTGGGCAAGGCTGAAAGCATGCGTCTGCCGAGATTGCCGGCGGTTTATCTGGTGTTTTCCGGCTTTATGGCATGTCTGGGATTTTTACTGTTTTATCTCATGCCGATTGTGTCGCAGCAAGCCGTAGAGCTTGTCCAACACATCCCGCTGATCATCAATCAAGTGCAGAACGGCATCATGCGTTTGCCGGAAATGTATCCGCAATTTATTTCGGAAAGCAAAATCAGGGAGATGATGTTTGCCGTTCAGCGAGAATTATTAACGTATGGCCAGAATATGCTGTCGGTTTCGGCGGCATCCGTGATGAGCCTGGTCAGTGCCATGGTTTATCTGTTTCTGGTGCCGTTAATGATATTTTTCTTTTTGAAGGATAAAGAAATACTGGTGGACTGGCTGTTGCAGTTCATGCCCCGGGATCGGCATTTAACCGTGCGAGTCTGGAAGGAAGTCGATGTGCAGATAGGCAATTATGTACGGGGAAAATTTGCCGAAGTTTTTATTCTATGGTCGGCCAGCTATGTAACGTTTTCTACGATGGGCCTGAATTATGCGATGCTGCTGGCTGTCCTGATGGGCTTGTCGGTTATTATTCCGTATGTGGGCGCCACATTAGTGACTTTTCCGGTTCTGGGCGTGGCTTATTTTCAATGGGGGCTGGCCGGCGATGACTTTATGTATGTCGTGATCGCCTATTCGATCATCCAGGCATTGGACGGCGTGGTGCTGGTGCCGGTGCTGTTTTCCGAAGCGGTCAATTTACATCCGATAGCGATTATTGTGGCTATTCTGTTATTTGGCGGCCTGTGGGGTTTTTGGGGCGTGTTTTTCGCAATTCCGCTGGCGACAGTGGTTAAAGCCGTGCTGACGGCCTGGCCGCGGATCGAGGATAACCCTGATCACATGATTTATTAGATTTCAGCACCAGGGCGAAAGCGGTCGACCTTCGCCCTGGTCTTTGGACTCCTTACAGAATATCCGACGCGTAATCGGCCAGGCGCGAGCGCTCGCCCCGACGCAGGGTGATGTGCGCGCCATGCGGCCAGGTTTTGAAGCGATCGACTACATAAGTTAAACCGGAAGTAGTCGCGGTTAAATAGGGCGTGTCTATCTGTCCCAAGTTGCCGATGCAGATGATTTTTGTGCCGGGCCCCGCGCGCGTTATCAGGGTTTTCATTTGCTTGGAGGTCAGGTTCTGCGCCTCGTCAATAATCAAAAACCGGTTAAGGAAGGTCCGGCCGCGCATAAAGTTGAGCGACCTGATCTTGACCCGGTTCATGATCATGTTCGTGGATGCGCCTTGTTCCCAGTCAGTTTGTCCGGAACGGCTGCCGAGCAGTTCAAGGTTATCGATTAACGCCCCCATCCACGGCGCCATTTTTTCTTCTTCAGTACCGGGCAGAAAACCGATATCTTCGCCAACCGGAATGGTTTCGCGCGTCATGACGATTTCCTGATAAGTTTTATTTTCTATGGTCATGACAAGGCCAGCGGCCAGGGCCAGTAAGGTCTTGCCCGTGCCTGCCGTGCCCAGCAAGGTGACGAAATCTATTTCCGGATCCAGCAGTACGTTAAAGGCGAAGTTCTGTTCGCGGTTTCTGGCCGTAATGCCCCAGACATTATTGTGTTTGGAACGATAATCCCTCGCCAACTCCAATATGGCCACCTGTCCCTCGACAGACCTTACGATGGCTTCGAAATTGGATTCGTCCTCTATATATAAGTACTGGTTGGGATACCATTCGGCAACCAGCGGATCTTCCAGTTTGTAAAAAGTACGGTCTTTTTCCTGCCACGATTCCATTTTACTGCCGTGCTGTTCCCAGAAATCGCTGCCTAATGCCTTGGCGCCGCTGTATAACAGATCGATGTCTTCCAGCGTCTGGTCGTTATGGTAATCCTCGGCGGGCAATTGCAGCGTCGCCGCCTTGATGCGCATGTTGATGTCCTTGGACACCAGAATGACATTATTGTTGGGCAGTTCTTTGGTAAGGGCCAGGACAATGCTCAAGATAGAGTTGTCGGGGATATTGCCGGGCATGCTTTCCGGCAACAGTGCCGTCATGGCACTGGTTTGAAAATACAGTCGCCCCTGGCTTTCGACGCCCTCGGCCAAGCCGTGTTCTATGCGCGACAAGGGCAGGCCATCGTTAATGGTTTGCGTATCGGCATCACTTATCAATTCATCCAGAAACCGGCTGACTTGTCTGACATTACGGGCAACTTCGGTTAAACCTTTTTTAGAGTGATCCAGTTCTTCCAATACGATCATCGGGATAAAAATATCATGTTCCTGAAAACGGAAGATGGCGGTCGGATCGTGCATCAGTACATTGGTATCTAAAACAAATAGTTTTTTCTCCGGTGGAGTTTGAATATTCATGGCTGGTTTCCTGTGAGTTCCGCCAATGCTTGCAGAACTTCTTCTATATGTGTTTTAACTTTTACTTTGCGCCATTCGCGGACAAGTAATCCCTGTGGGTCGATGAGGAAAGTGCTGCGTTCGATGCCGCGAACCTCTTTGCCGTACATCTTTTTCATTTTTATGACATCAAATTGTCGGCATAGTGCTTCATCCTGATCCGACAGCAGATCGAAAGGAAACGCCTGTTTACTCTTAAAGCCTTCATGAACGCGGACCGTATCGCGCGAGACGCCTAATACAATGGCATTGAAGCGGGTAAATTTATCGATATTGTCGCGGAAGCCGCAGCCTTCCTGTGTGCAGCCGGGGGTATTGTCTTTGGGGTAAAAATACAGAACAATGTATTTACCCGGGTAATCCGATAATTTGACGGACTTGTCGCCGGTGGAAAGGGCCTCAAAATCAGGCACAGGAATGCCTATGCTGGGTGGAGTCATGACTAGACCTATCGTTTTATGGGTTCAAGGATTGAATCGATATTCAATTGATCGCAGAAATCCAGGAATTCCTCGCGCAGTGACAGCAGGTGCAGATGCGGCGGGATTAATATGACAAACTTGGTTGAGAAGACGGAGGTTTGAATGTAGGGCGCCTGATAACAGCTGCCGGATATTTCCTCAATGCCGATGTCGCGGTCAAACAGGAAAGTCGCGATTGATTCCATCACATTATCGCGATCCAACGATATCGTTTCTAAAGAATAAGGCACATAATCACAGCCCTTGTCTTTGTGTTCGATGCGTAGTTTATGAATATTAATCTCTAGCCGTTTCTGGATGACATCCAAAGTGCTTTCGAGTTTGGCAATATGATTCCAGTTTCCTTGAATAAGCAGATAAGCGGCTGTAGCCTGAGCCAGGCGGGATGACCTTATTTCGAGGATGTTGCATTTACAGTCGCGTACGGCGGGTAATATTTCTGCAATAAAATTAATCTGGTTGTCGCCTAAAACGGTGATAGCTAGTTGCATATTATTCTTAATCAAAGTTTTTATTTGAAAGTTTAACATCAAATGAGCGAAACTTTGCGAACATTAAGTTTTATTGGCCCTAAAATAAAGTAATTTTTTTCAAGTCGGCAAATACCGGCATTAATTTCAATTTTATGGTGATGTTACTCCTCATTATAAGGATTCAAATATGACAGATTCAGCAAATAATAACCCCAAAAACAGGCCTCATAGCTTCAATGAGGATTTGGATGCCATGCTGGATAAAGCAAAGTCATCCCTGGCTTCATCAGATAACCGGGAAGATGATGAGGATGCTATTGACGGATTGCTCATGGCTGATGGGCTTGATGCCGCGGAGGCGCAACAGGCTGACAGCAGTAAAGATCTCAGCGATAACGATAACGATTTGTCGGATGAGTTTGACGATTTTAGCGATGACTTCGCGGAATTAATACTCGTTCAGGACGAGGAAGAAGAAAAATTCGACCCATTTGCCCATGTCGTCATTGACGATGAAGCAAGCGCTTCAACTGATGATGAAATGCCCAGTGGCATTGAGGGTTTTTTTGAATTCGATGATTTTGATGGGCAGGCGCCTGATGTTGAACCAGACAAGCCGATAGCTCAAGCTAGGCATCAGGAAGCGGTACTGGATGAAGGCTATCAGGACGATGACTTTCCTTTACCGGAGCGGGCGTCTGATAAAGGAACATTTTTGAATCTAAATAACGAGCCGGAAAATCAAGACACTCATGCCGCGTTCCAGGAGACAAAAAGGCCTGAAAAAAAGCCGGGCATGGAACTGCCGCCGATATCCATGCCGAATATGGAAGACGTGATGGCTGGAATAAAGCCGAGGCGCGGTGCGGATATACCCTTTATGTCTGATAGCGCCGACACGGCGGTACCGGGGCGATTCAATCCTGATCAGGAATCCATTAACCGGCTTCAGAAAGCGTTGAGAACCGAATTTGAAAGTAAAACTAAAAAAATAAGGCTGTTCGCTTATGTTGCCATGGGGGTGAGCTGCGTTACATTGGTTTCCGCGCTTGGATTCGGTTTAATGGCCTACAGTGCGAAAAAGGAAGCTTTAAGGCTGAGCGAACTGGTTGCCACGCTTGAAAAAGCGGAGGGGCGGGCTGCTCTGCAAGGTTCAGATCAGGAACTGGATGATATCAAATCGGCCATAGAGCAGTTGAACCAGAGAGTCGATGGCATTATGGAGCAGTTATCAAACAAGGTTCCATTATCAACGGAAGCAGAGACAAACGAACCGACAGAGGAACTGGCGGCAGCAGAAACGGAACAAGATATGCTGAGAGACTTGCAGGCCAGACTGAATGCATTGGAAAGAAAAGCGCTGGCGGTACAGGCAATAAAACCGGGAGACGCAAAGGCGGAAGTTATAAAACCGATAACTGTCTCCGTAAAAGAAAGCAATGCCAAGAGTTCTAAAAGCACCTCCGGAAAAGTCAACACAACAGCCGGTTGGTCGGTCAATCTGGTTGCCTACAGGCAGCAATGGTACGCTAAAAGCAAAGCGGCTGAATTCGGACGAAAAGGCATCCCTGTTGAGGTGGTCAATGTCAAAGTGGACAACACTATCTGGTATCGGCTGCGGGTAGGCGGGTTTAAAAATAGAGAAGAAGCCACTTTATATGCAACGAAAGTCAAGAAAACCCTTAATTTAAGCTCGGTCTGGGTAGGCAATGCCCAGGGTTAAGGACCGGATATTGATCAGATAAGGCATGAGCAGGCAAAAACTCGTTGTCGCGGTTTCATCCAGAGCCTTGTTCAATCTGGACGATTCCCATGCGATATTCCAAACCCAGGGCAAAGAAGCTTTCTGCCGTTATCAAATTGAGCATGAAGATGAAGTGCTGGCTCCCGGTTACGGATTTTCCCTGGTACAGAAATTCCTGGCGATCAACGAGCGTTGTGTGGATGAGCCGCTCGTTGAAATTGTCCTGGTATCGCAAAATAGCGCCGATACAGGGCTGAGAGTCTTCAATTCAATTATTCATTACGGTTTGGATATTACCCGTGCCGCATTTACCAGTGGCATGTCTCCTTACAATTATATTTCGGCATTCGGCGCGCAATTATTTTTGTCGGCCAATGCCGATGATGTCACCCAGGCGCTGGATGCCGGTTTTGCCGCCGCGACTATACTTTGCGGTTCCTCATTGACTAACCCGTCCAGCCAGTTGCGCATCGCGTTTGATGGCGATTCCGTGTTGTTTTCGAATGAATCGGAGCGTATCTATCAACAGCAGGGGCTGCAAGTATTTGCCGAGAATGAGCGTAATGAGGCCAAAACGCCTTTGCCGGGCGGCCCTTTTAAAGACTTCCTGGCCGCGCTGCATTATATTCAGACGCAGTTCGATCCGCAGTCGTCACCGATCAGGACGGCTTTGGTGACCGCGCGTTCTGCACCCGCTCATGAACGCGTGGTCAGAACCTTAAGGGCTTGGGGCGTGCGTATCGATGAGGCGCTGTTTTTGGGCGGCATGGCCAAAGGACCTTTCCTGAAAGCTTTTGGCGCCGATATTTTCTTCGATGATCAGAAAAAACATTGTGAATCCGCGGCCCAGCATGTGGCCGCGGCGCATGTGCCTCACGGCATTGCCAATCAAGTAATCGCGGATTAGTGCCGGCCTGGGAGACTGCAATATAAACCGGATGGTCAGCGATAGCCGCTGGCGTCATTCAGCACGTACTGTTTGGAGGCCATGCCGGCCACTTCCTTAACCAGTTTCGGTACAAGATAGCCGGGCAGGATCGCCTGGACCTGCCGCATTAGCGTTAACGCTTCCTGTTCGCAGACTTCAAAATGGCCCGTTCCGATCGCCTGGTCGAGCAAATGCAGATAATAAGGAATGATGCCATGGCTGAATAAGCGCTCGCTCAGCTCGCATAGCTGTTCCGCCGTATCATTGACGCCTCTTAACAGTACCGATTGGTTGAACAGTGTGATGCCGTTATTTTTGAGCGCCGCACAGGCGGAAATCACGCGCTCATTGATTTCATTGGCATGATTGCAATGTATGACCAGGATGATTTGGGCAGGACTTTGTCTCAGAGTGTCAATTAATGCTTCGGTTACTCGGGCGGGTAGCACGACGGGCAGCCGGCTATGTATCCGGATGCGTTTTAAATGCTTGATACGGCCCAGTTGCTGAATAAGTCTGGATAATCGGGCGTCGTTGAGCACTAGCGGATCACCGCCGCTTAAAATCGCTTCCGAAATGCCGGGGTTCTGTTCTATATACCGGATTGCGGCGTCTTCCTTTTGTTTGCTCAGTTGCAGGTCGGCATAAGGAAAGTTCCTGCGGAAGCAATACCGGCAATTGATGGCACAGCTGCCGGTATTGATGAACAAGACACGGCTTTGGTATTTGTGCAGTACGCCGAATTCGGTCGCGGCCTGAAGATCGCCGACCGGATCGGCGCTGAAACCCGGGTGGGCAAGCAGTTCATCGTTGACCGGCAATACCTGTCTGAGCAAGGGGTCATGCGGATTGCCTTTTTCCATGCTTGCAGCAAAACTGAGCGGAACGCGCAAGGGAAAGCGTCTGCCGGCCGCTGCCGAAACCGGCAGGATATCCTGTGGCAAGTGTAAATAATGACATAAATCTTCAATATTATTAAAGGCTTCGGCAAGCTGCTGTTGCCAGCTTGAATTAAAGTGTTCTGTTTCGCTTTGTTGCTCTGACATGAAATGGCTTATTTTAAAGTTTCTATCGGTAGTGGCCATCTATTATAATGGTTAAGTTTTAATTATTGTTTGTAGTCTCGAGGATAAAATGGCTAGTTATAGTACTAATGAATTTAAAGCCGGGTTGAAAGTCATGTTGGATAATGACCCCTGTGCAATTATTGAAAATGAATTTGTCAAGCCGGGAAAGGGACAAGCCTTTAATCGGGTAAAAATCAGAAACCTCAAAACTGGCCGTGTGATCGAAAGAACATTTAAATCAGGCGAGTCTTTAGAAGGGGCCGACGTTGTCGATGTGGAAATGCAATACCTGTATAACGACGGCGAATTCTGGCATTTTATGGTGCCGGATACGTTTGAGCAGTATCAGGCCGATGGAAAAGCGGTAGGCGAAGCTAAAAATTGGCTGAAAGACCAGGATTTTTGTACCGTAACGTTATGGAATGACGCGCCGCTTTCCGTCGCCCCGCCCAACTTCGTCGAATTGGCCATTACCGAAACCGATCCTGGCGTGCGCGGCGATACTTCAGGCGGCGGCGGCAAGCCGGCTACGCTGGAAACTGGCGCGGTAGTCAGAGTGCCTTTGTTTGTCCAAATCGGTGAGGTTGTCAGGGTGGATACGCGTACCGGTGAATATGTCTCGCGCGCTAAAGACTAGTGCTGAGTGATTGGCGGCCGACATGTCCCGTAGAGCATTTGCGTCTGAGAGCGCAAATGCTCGCTGCAATACGTGGCTTTTTTGAAGAAAGATCCGTGCTTGAGGTGGAAACGCCTTTATTAAGTCATGGCATCGGAACAGACCCGCAGTTAGAGTTTTTCACCACAGAATATTGTTTATCGCCCCGGAAGCAAACACTGTTTTTGCAAACATCGCCTGAGTTTGCCATGAAGCGGCTGCTCGCAGCCGGCAGCGGTTCTATTTATCAAATAACCAAAGCCTTCAGAAACGGTGAGTCAGGACGCTTCCATAATCCAGAATTCACATTGCTTGAATGGTATCGGGTTGGCTTTAAGTTGCCGGATTTGATGAATGACTGCGCCGACTTGATAACTCTGTTATTTGCTAACCGCAGACCGCTGCGGGCAACGCAGCGATTCAGCTATGAGGAAATATTTCACCGCTATACCGAACTGAATCCGCTTGAGTTTTCTTATCGGCGGTATTGTGCCTATGCACTGGCTAATCAATTACCTGAAGCCGTCAGCATTTGCGGGCACGATCATGCGCTATGGCTGGATTTTATTTTCAGCCATAAAGTCCAGACGCATTTGGGCCAAAATGCTTTATGCATGGTATACGGCTATCCCGCCTGCCAATCATCATTAGCGAGAATCAATGCGCAAAATCCACTGATCGTCGATCGGGTCGAGCTGTTTATCAATGGTGTTGAACTGGGCAATGGCTATTTTGAATTGACCGATGCCGAAGAGCAGGGCAGGCGTTTCGATAAGGAACTGGATATCAGGCGGCAAAAAAGCCTGCCTGCTTCAGTCAAGGATGGCCGTTTTGTTGCTGCGTTGCAGGCCGGCTTGCCGGAATGCTCGGGCATGGCCATCGGTCTGGATCGTTTGCTAATGCTATTGTCGGACAGCGCGTCGATTAATGATGTACTGGGTTTTCCTATTGATAGGGCTTAACTCGTTTAAAATCTTTACTGTGCTATAATCCTGCGAGTTTTTATACCTGACAATATGTTTTTCATTAGATGTTTACATGAGATCAAATACTTTTTCGCGCTTGCTGTTGCTATTACTACTCGTTTCCCAAGCGGTTAAAGGTGACGAAGAATTTGTTGTTGAGAATATTCAGGTTAAAGGACTTCAGCGTATCTCTGTCGGGACGGTTTATAACTATCTGCCTATTAATGTAGGTGAAAGATTTTCTCTGGACAATGCCGGAGCGGCAATCAGGGCATTGTTCAAAACCGGCTTCTTTAAAGACGTCTCTCTGGAAAGAGAAGGTTCCACGCTGATTGTTAATGTCGTGGAACGCCCATCAATAGCAAAAATCATTTTTGAAGGCAATAAGGACCTCAGCAAGGATGATTTGACCAAAGCCTTAAAGCAGATCGGTTTGGCCGAAGGCAAGGTATTCGACCGGCAGGTGCTCGATAAGGTTGAGCAGGAGTTGAGTCGCCAATATTTCAGTCACGGCAAGTACGGTTTAAAGATCGATACGGAAGTCTCCAACCTGACTCGGAACCGGGTCGGTATTCATATTAAAATCTCCGAGGGACGGGTCGCTAAAATCAAGCAAATCAATATCGTCGGCAATACCGTCTTCGACGACAAAACGCTATTGAGCAAATTCGAATTAAGCACTTCGAACCTTCTATCCTTCTATACTAAAAACGATCAGTATTCCAAGCAGAAATTATCGGCGGATTTGGAAAAATTACGATCTTATTATCTTGATCGCGGCTATATCAATTTTTCGGTGGAGTCCACCCAGGTTGCAATCACGCCGGATAAAAAAGACATCTATGTCACCATCAATGTCAAGGAAGGCGATGTGTATACGCTTGAAAAAGTAAAGTTGGCCGGCAATCTGGTCGTCAACCCGGAAGAGCTTATAAAACTCGTCAAAGTCGGACCCAAGGAAATCTTTTCCAGAAAAAATGCCACGGAGACTTCGAAAGCGATATCCGACCGCTTGGGCGATGAAGGCTATGCGTTCGCAAACGTCAACATGGTGCCGGAAATCAAAGAAGATACTAAAACAGTTGATATGACTTTTTTTGTCGATCCGGGTAAACGCGTTTATGTAAGACGTATCAACATGAGCGGTAATGTTAAAACACGTGATGAAGTATTGCGTCGGGAAATGCGCCAGATGGAATCGAGTTGGGCATCAAGTTCAAAAATTGAGCGATCGAAAACGCGTCTGGAACGATTGGGCTATTTTGAAGAGGTCAATGTTGAAACGCCGCCGGTCCCCGGGACTTCGGATCAGATTGACGTGAATTATTCAGTCGTGGAGAAAGCCTCCGGCAACTTGATGGCCGGGATTGGCTTTTCTCAAACGCAGGGGATCGTCCTGAATGCCAATATTTCTCAGGACAATGTTTTTGGTTCCGGCAAGCGCGTGAACCTGACCTTTAACAACAGTGATTATTTCACGCAATACCAGTTCGGCTTTTTTAATCCTTATTTTACATTGGACGGCGTGAGTTTCGGCTACGACCTCGGCTATACAACGCGAGATGCTACGCAAGTCAACCTCGCCAACTACACTACTGATGTTATCAGTACCGGCGTGAACTTCGGTATCCCATTGAATGAATATGACCGGTTGCAGTTTAATACCGACCTAAAGCATACCAAATTAAAAACGACCGACTTTACATCCACTAAAATACGGGATTTCATGAATAAAGAAGGTGATAAGTATCTGACTTTGGCGCCATCGCTGGGATGGACGCACGATACTTTGAATCGGGCGATATTTCCTGACAGAGGCGGACAGCAACGATTTTCTACTTTGGTGACAGTGCCCGGAAGCGATCTCCAGTATTACAAGGTCAGTTATAAACAACAGCAGTATTTCCCCTTGGCCAAGGATTTTACCCTGCGTTTGCATGGAGAGATAGCCTATGGCGACGGTTATGGAAAGACGGATGACCTGCCTTTCTTTGAGAACTATTTTGCCGGTGGTTGGGGATCTGTGCGCGGTTACGATACCAATACATTGGGTCCACGCGATTCGCTAGCCCGTCCTTTTGGTGGCTCAAGTAAGATAATCGGCAATGCCGAGTTGTTTTTCCCCGTACCTTTTATGCCGGAGACTAAATCAATCCGGTTGGGGACTTTTTTTGATGCCGGAACGGTTAGCGACGGTTTTAAAGTTGATAACTTAAGATATTCGGCCGGACTGTCAGGTGAATGGCTGTCACCGTTTGGCGCTTTGTCGGTCAGTATTGCAGTGCCTTTAAATTCGGGTAGGAATGAGTACATTGATAATAATAATGTCACTCAATCCATAGAAGATGACAAAAAATATTTCCAATTTAACTTCGGACAAAATTTTTAGAAGAAGTTTTTGGTTTAATAGGCTTATCCCCTATAATTTAACTAATATATCAACAATTTTTACCAACTATTTAATTTTAACTACAACCGGAGATAGGTTTAACAATGAAAACAAAAATTGCTTTATTTGTAGGACTATTGCTGACTGCGAATGTGAGCTTCGCCGATCTAAAGATCGGTTTTGTCAATATACCGGCTGTTCTTGAAAAAGCTCCACAAGCCGAAAAAGCTAAAAAACGTCTGGAACAGGAATTTTCACCTCGTGATAAGCAGCTGGTTGCCCAGCAAAAGGAAATTCAAAATCTGGAAGAAAAAATGGCCAGGGATGCTTCCGTCATGGGTGAGTCGGAAAGACGGAATCTGGAAAAAGACATTTTAAATAAGAAAAGAGACGCCAAGAGAGCTCAGCAGGAATTTAGCGAGGATTTCAATATCCGTCGCAATGATGAGTTAGGTAAACTGCAACGCCGCATTGTTGAAGCGATCCGTGAAATAGCCAAAGACCAAAATTTCGATTTATTACTGACGGATGGCGTTATCTATGCCAGTGAACAAATCGACGTCACCACTCAAGTTCAAGAAAAACTTTCAAGACTGCCAGATTAATCTGAATTTTCCATGCATATCATTATAACTCTTAAGTGAAGCACTCCCAGCCATGTCTGTTAAGTTAGATATTTTACAAATTCAAGAATTTTTACCTCACCGTTATCCATTTTTATTGGTTGACAAGGTTGTTGAGTGTGAACCTGGAGTAAGATTAGTTGGCGTTAAAAACGTTACTTATAACGAACCGTTCTTTCAAGGTCATTTTCCGCAAAAGCCTATTATGCCAGGCGTGCTGATTCTGGAAGCATTAGCGCAAGCTACGGGATTACTGGCCTCGGAAACCGCGCCCGATGTGCTGGGCAAGGGCATGATTTATTATTTGACCGGCATCGATAAGGCTAAATTTAAACGACCGGTTGTGCCTGGCGATCAATTGGTGCTGGAAGCAAAATTTATTAAAAGCAAACGTAATATCTGGGCTTTCGATTGCTGTGCCGAGGTTGAAGGCGAGTTTGTCGCGAGCGCTGAAATCAGATGTGCGGCAGTGGTGGAATAGCTTTGATCGATCCAACGGCCATTATTGATATTAAAGCCGATCTGGCGGGAGATGTCTCTGTAGGTCCTTTTTCTGTGATAGGGCCTGATGTCAAGATTGATTCCGGCACAGTTATCGGTCCACATGTGGTTATCAAGGGGCCCACGTCAATCGGTAAGCAGAATCGCATCTATCAGTTCACATCGATAGGCGAGGATCCTCAGGACAAGAAGTATGCATCCGAGATAACCCGACTTGAGATTGGCGACAGGAATACCATTCGGGAGTTTACCTCCATGCACAGGGGCACCAAGCAGGATCACGGCGTGACTCAGATAGGGAATGACAACCTGTTCATGGCGTACACACATGTAGCCCATGATTGTATTATCGGCGACCATGTGATTATGGCTAACGGCGCCTCATTAGCCGGGCATGTGCATCTAAATAGCCATGCGATCCTGGGCGGATTCACATTAGTGCATCAGTTTACCCAGATAGGGCAATACAGTTTTGCTGCCATGGGCAGTGCCATCACGCAGGATATTCCGCCGTTTGTTATGGTCGGCGGAAAACCTACCCGTCCTCATGGCATTAATTCAGTCGGCATGGAGCGCAATGGTATTTCTCCAGAAGACATTCGATTAATCAGAAAAGCATATAAGATTATTTACAAAATGAATTTACGGCTGGAAGATGCGATTGAACAAATGGAAGATATGGCGGGGGACAGTAAACAGTTATCCGATATGGTCAGTTTTCTGCGCAATGTGACCCGGGGTATTTTGCGCTGATTGCATGAACAGGCGAAGCAAAAAACAGGTTCAATTATAAATTCTTTTAACTTAATTGATCGCCAATTGTATGGATGACCACTATTCAATAAAACACGCTCAAAAGATCAATATCGCAGGCGTTGATGAGGCTGGTCGAGGGCCGCTGGCAGGCCCTGTTGTTGCTGCTGCTGTCATTTTGGACCCTTTATGTCCGATTGATGGACTGGCCGATTCTAAAAAACTGAGTGAGAGCAAGCGGAACAATCTGTGCAAGATCATTAAGGAAGTCGCTTTGGGTTGGGCAGTGGCGGAAGCCAGTGTCGAAGAGATCGATGAACTGAATATTCTTCAGGCTACGTTGCTGGCCATGCAACGCGCCATAAATGGACTGCCTGTGCGGCCGGACGAGGTTCTGATAGATGGCAATCAACTCCCTGTTTTACCCATGCCTGCTCAGGCCATAGTCAAAGGCGACTGCAAAATAAAGGCCATCAGTGCCGCTTCTATTTTGGCGAAAGTCGAGCGGGATAAAATCATGTGTGATTATCACAAAAGATATCCTGATTTTTCGTTTCATCTGCACAAAGCCTACGGTACTAAACAACACTTGGCCGAGATAGAGCAATTCGGCTATCTGGACGGCGTGCATAGAACGTCGTTCAATCCGGTAAGAAGCATGATACTCAGACAACGGATAAAATAGATCAGTTGTACGGTTAAACCGCTTCCAGAGGTGCTTCATCCATGAGAGCTGTCTGCTCGCGCAATTCAATGATACGATCCTGCCAATAACGCGGCGAACTGAACCAGGGGAATGCCATAGGAAATGCCGGGTCATTCCAGCGTCGCGCAATCCAGGCGGAATAATGAATTAAACGTAATGTGCGTAACGCTTCCACCAAGTGTAATTCGGCAATGTTAAAGTCATAAAAAATTCTGTAACCGGTGAGCAGGTGTTTTAATTGCACGGTCATCTCGGCGCGATCTCCCGCCAATAGCATCCATAAATCCTGAATCGCCGGTCCCATCCTGCAATCGTCAAAATCAACAAAATGCGGGCCATCATCGGTCCATAAGATATTGCCGGGATAACAGTCGCCATGCAGCCGCAAGTAATTCACCTTGCCGGCACGTTCGAAACAGTATCTCACGCTATCCAGCGCATAGGCTGTAACACTGCTGTAAGCATCGATCAAATCTGTCGGGATAAAGTCGTTCGTCAACAGATAGGCTCTCGGTTCATCGCCAAAGCTGTTGATGTCCAGAGTAGGGCGCTCTTTAAAAGGTTTTAATGCGCCGATGGCATGTATACGGCCAATAAACCGCCCCATCCATTCAAGTTTTCCGGGATCTTCCAGTTCAGGAACCCGGCCGCCTTGCCGGGCAAAAACGGAAAAACGAAAGCCGTCTATCCGCTGTAATGTCTTATTGTCGTCAAATGCCATTGCCGGCACGACGGGGATTTCATTTTGAGCCAGTTCCTTTACGAAGCCATGTTCTTCAAGAATAGCGGCATCAGTCCATCGATCAGGCCTGTAAAATTTGCTGACAACGGCCGAACCTTCTTCCATGCCGACCTGATAGACGCGATTTTCATAACTGTTGAGCGGGAGCAGGCGGCCGTCGCTATGCAGACCAATGCGATCGAGTGCATTTAAAATAACATCGGGAGTTAGTGCCGAGAAGGGGGCAAGATTAGTATTCATAAGCTTATTGTAACTTGGAATGCCGTCCCTTGCTGTAAACCGATGCAATAACTACCGTGCATCCAGTGAGTATCCAGTATTCTATAGGGATAGTTGCTCGAAGGAAAATATCATTGCGATACATGTGCTCGGGAGAGATCCGTCATGCCTCCGATATTTTTCAAGAGACATGACAGTTATCTCGGACAGGTTAGACTACGTCGTCCAGTTCTTCGGCCGATTGTAAGGTTTTTTTCGATCGGTAATTTGGCGCTATGCTGATCAGTAACGTCAATAAGGTTGCCGCATAGGGAACAGCCTGTACTGATAGCACAGCTGTCCATAGTCTGCCGCTCAGATTATCGAAATGGTCCAGGGACAACATTAAGGTAATGGCTGCACCTAATAAAATCAGCAATATCAATTCTTGACGTATGGTCATTAAACCTTCGAACAGAGGGCCTTGCTTTTCGTATTTAGGCGTACGCATAAATGGCTTGTTGGATGTGAATAATCCCTGGATCGTGCCCTTGGCGACTGTATGCGTCAGGGCTAATCCAGATAAAGCCGCTCCTAGCGAATGCCAGACCGAACAAGGGACACGCGCCTGATACAGCCATAAGCCGCGCAGGACTTTAAAGCTGAATATACCGATCGTCGGCAACAGGAAGGCATTGACCGGCAGCTCGCTGTGTGTCGGATCCAGTGCAATAAAGCCGGTCAATATCAGACTTGCCGTGGTAAATAACAAGGCTAACGCATCCGAAAACCAAGGTAACCAGCCAGCCACAAAATAATACCGCTGCGCGGATGTCAGTGGTGATTTTTTCGTAGGCAGGAAGCTGCGCCAATGAGCTTTAATAATCTGCATCGCGCCATATACCCAGCGATACCGCTGAGTCATATAACCGGACATGGTGTCAGGCATCAAGCCGCGTCCAAACGAATCCTTGACATAGACCGAGTCATAGCCCGCTTCATACAGACGCAGCCCCAGTTCACTGTCTTCACAAATACACCATTCGGCCCACTTACCGACCTTTTCCAAGGCCGATTTCCGAATCATGGTCATTGTGCCGTGCTGGATAATGGCATTGTATTCATTCCTTTGTACCATGCCGATATTGAAGAAACCGGCATATTCCCAGTAACAGAAGGCTTTGAAAGTGCTCACATGCAGGTCACGGTAGTCTTGGGGCGATTGTACGAAGCCGACGTTTTCATTGTCGAAATAGGGCACCATGCATTTAAGCCAATCAGGTGAAAGAATATAATCGCTGTCGATGACAGCGATGATTTCAGCATCTTCAGCGGTTTGTTCGAGCGCATGATTGATCGCGCCAGCTTTAAAGCCCGGCCAGTTTTCCAGATGAAAGAAGCGGAATCTTGGCCCCAGGCGCTCGCAGTCATCACGCACCGGCTCCCAAACCGCAGGGTCCGTGGTGTTATTATCCATGATCAGCACTTCCAGATTGGGGTAATCGACTACCGCCAGCGCTTCAAGCGTTTTGCGCACCATGGCCGGCGGTTCATTGTGGATAGGCAGATGCAGCGATACTTTCGGGTATCTGAAATCAGGTCCCGGCGTCAGCGGTTCGAAGGTCCTGGCGGTTTTTTTATGCCATACCACTTCCGCGATCTCCAGGCTTTCAATCATCAGGATAATCACCGCCAATATCTGCATCAATATCAGTATGACCCAGAAGGCGATAGTGAGAGGCGAGTGGTATTGTTGGGCGCCAATTGACGCGGACCAGAAAATTACCGATGCAGCAAGGTTGGCCATGACGCCGAAAAAAACCATACCGGGCAGTTTGATGCTACGGCGCGTGAACAGGAAGACAGCCATTAATAAGACACTGAAAATGGCCGCACCTGCCGCCCAGTGTTTCCAGGCCGGCAAGGCCAGTACGTCGCCCTCTAATGGGAATTTCGGTTTACGGTCGGCATCGAACACGCCCCAATAAGCGCCGGCAGAACCTTCCAGTGCCATTTTCCAGGGTTGGTCAAAGGCTTCAACTATGTAGTAAACGAGTTTTTCATCTGTGGCGCGGTTCAGGAATTCGCGTAGGAATTTTGCTTGGTTGGACCGCGATGCCGTTGCGTGCTTGAAAGGTTGGCCATTGGACGGCCAGCCTACTTCGGTAATAACGATAGGCTTATTCGGATAGTGTTGCTTCAGTTCATTATAACGGTAAAAAACATAATCAACCGCATCATCGATATTAATTCCTTCCCAATAGGGCAGGATGTGAACTGCGATGTAATCCACTTCATCGACTAAATCCGGATGTTTAAGCCATAGATCCCATGTTTCAGCAGTGCTGACCGGCCGCCAGGTACGTTTACGCACCTCGCGTAAATATTCAATCAACTGTTGCTTGGCTTGCATTTGTTGCTCTTCATTCTTCTGGTGGCGCAGCAGAAACTCATTGCCAACCAAGAGTCTGACGATTTTGGGATTGTCCTGGCGACTGACTTGAATAAGAGTTTCGATTTCTTGCCGATTCGCTTCCAAGTCATCATCAATCCAAGCGCCGAGCGATACATTTAAGTTGTGTTTGGCGGCGAGTCCGGGAATTTTATCTTGTCCTCTTAATACGCTATAGGTACGGACGGCATGTACTTTTCCGGAAAGCAGAGCCAGATCTTCCTCGATTTCAGCTGTAGTGGGGAATTGATTATTTTCCGGAGAATGGTTTTTTCGCCTGGGATCGAAGGTCAATCCCATCATGGGTTTGTTCCATGACTTTAACTGCAGGGGGTTATTGGTGTAGCTCCAAATACTGAAATTTATGACGACTAGCAAGGCGAGTGCAATAACAGTAACTATTTTTTTCATTCAGTTGCTCGAAAATTAACGCTAAAGCGAAAAAATTTTGGGTTGAGGGACTTGTAGGGTATACGGCTATTATTTATGTAAACTTAATTTTCCATCATAAGGTTTAAACCACCGGCTTTAGCCGGTCAGCTTTAGCTGCGATAATCTGGCCAAGGCGGTGGCAATGGACTATAGATATGGCAGCCATACGGTTTATCAAATTGAGTACCATTTTGTTTGGGTAACCAAGTATCGTTACAAAGTGCCGAGTGGTGAAATAGCAGAGCGAGCAAGAGACTTGGTGCGCCAAACCTGCGAAGCGTTTGAGATACGAATTATAAAAGGCGTAGTGAGGAGGAGTTTCCGCACTTGAAGAAAGCGGTACTGGAGAAGACATTTTTGGGCGCGCGGTTATTTTTGCGCCACCGTTGGCCAGATGACCGATGAGATGATCAAACAGTATTGGAGCATCACTTTGAACCTAGTCCAAACGATAATTTTAAAATGGCGCCTGATTAAGACGCGTCGTTTAGTCGACGCGTATCCGGACTTTCAGTCCATTATTCGAACCCACCCGCTTGAGCGGGTGGTTGTTTAGTAACCATGGGTGGAGTAAACAATCATTCCTTTGGTGAATCGAAATGACTGATTTTGATGGTTCTTTTAAGTTTATGGAATGTGTCGAATCGATTTAACCACCATTTTACACCTGTTCCAAAACTGACAAGAATTTATTTGCTGGCGTTGCGCATGGAGCGCTTTTTTCCGTGCTTGCGGCACTTTATTAAATCAATCTCAATTCACTCACGAGTAGCAATAAGTGAGTGGTTATGCATCGCATGCTGTTTGCCTGCCGGCTTTACGTTCGGCATCCCGGGACTAATCCGCTTGCGGCTGCGTGACCTTATTCAGTCGGGTAAGAGGAGTTATAAATCCTGCTTCACGCCAGGTTTTAAATTAGGCCAGTGACTGAAAGCAAACACCCAGACCATTATAATGTTAACGACCGGTATCAATAGGCAGAAAACCCAAGCCTTATGCAAGCCTGCTTTATCCAGTATTTTGGCTCCCAACCATAAGACAAAAGCAACGAACACGATTATCAGGGCCGCTTCCATTTCATCCCTCCATCAATGTCTTTTTGATTGGGCCAAGGCGCAAAGGCAAGCTGCAAAAAAATCAGCAACAATCCAAATCCAGGCAAGAACACCAATAATGCCCATGCCGGATGGAAGCCCGCTTTTCTGTAAATCAGACCAACGGGCAGGACTATCATTAAGCCGACAATAATGACGCGACCTATTTCAGGGAACATATTCTTTAACGGATATGATGAATGGAAGCTGAATATTTTTTAAAATTGAGCTTAATCCTTTTTTATGTAAAGGTCGGTGATCGTACCGGCAATCATTTCGGCGGCAAAAGCGAAAGTTTCGGATAGTGTCGGGTGAGCGTGCACGGTTAAGCTGATGTCTTCCGCATCGGCGCCCATTTCCAAAGCCAGTACCGCTTCGGCGATTAATTCGCCGGCATTGGGCCCCACTATGCCGGCTCCGAGAATCCTGCCAGTCTCTTTTTCGCAGAGTATTTTAGTCAAGCCTTCCTTGCGCCCCAGGCTTAACGAGCGACCGCTGGCCGCCCACGGAAAAATGGCCCTGTCGTACTCGACGCCTTGCTGTTTAGCCTGATTCTCAGTCAATCCCATCCAGGCTACTTCGGGGTCCGTATAGGCAACGGAAGGGACGGTTAATGCATCAAACCCGGCTTTTAAGCCGGCAGCCACTTCCGCGGCAATTTTGCCTTCATGGCTCGCTTTATGGGCCAGCATGGGGTTGCCGACTATATCGCCTATGGCAAAGATATGCGGGACATTGGTGCGTTGTTGTTTGTCGACGGCGATAAATCCCATGTCATCAACCTGGACACCTGCTTGTTCGGCAGCAATGGACTTGCCGTTTGGCCTGCGCCCTACGGCTACCAGAACCGCATCGTATAGATCTGAATCAGGAGCGCCTTTACCCTCAAAAGACACTTTCAAGCCTTCTTTAAGCGCTTCAACAGAGGATACGCGTGTTTCAAGCCAGATGTTTTTGTATTGTTTTTTAATACGTCGATACAAAGGCGTAACCAGATCGTTATCGCAGCCAGGTATGATTTGATCCATCAGTTCAACAACACTGATTTCCGAACCCAAGGCATGATAGACGGTGGCCATTTCCAGTCCGATAATACCGCCGCCGACAATCAGCAATTTTTTCGGAATCTCTCTTAATGCTAGTGCATCGGTTGAATTCCACAAACGCGGGTCATCGTTAGGGAAGGTCGGTATTTTGGTCGCATGTGATCCTGCGGCTATAATGGCTTGATCAAAACGGATGGTTTGTGCGCCGGCTTCGGCTTGTACTTCGAGCGTATTGGCTGAAGTAAATTTGCCGGTGCCCTGTATCACGTTTATTTTGCGCTGTTTTGCCAATCGAGCCAGACCATCATTCAAAGCGCCTGATACGCTTTCTTTCCATGCGCGAATCTTGTCGATATCGAACGTTGGCTTGCCATAATGGACGCCGTGATGTTCGAATTCCTCCGCTTCATGGACGATCTGTGCAATATGCAGTAAGGCTTTGGATGGAATACATCCGACATTCAGGCAAACGCCACCTAAAACGGCATGACGTTCGACCAGTACCACCTGTTTACCCAAATCAGCCGCGCGGAAAGCGGCTGTGTAGCCGCCGGGGCCGCCGCCCAGCACCAGAACTTCTGCGTGCAGTGATTCATCATTAATCGCCGGATTAACATCCATCTTATTTCCCCTGATTAAAGTAGCAAGCGACGGATATCGCTTAAGTTTTGTTTGATGACTGCCATGAAACGAGCACCTTCCGCGCCATCAATCACGCGGTGATCATAAGTCAGATCCAGAGGCAACATCAGGCGAGGTATAAATTCCTGTCCATTCCATACTGGCTGCATTTTAGAGCGGGTAACGCCGAGAATAGCTACTTCAGGAGCATTAACAATAGGTGTGAAAGCCGTGCCGCCGATACCGCCGAGACTGGAAATCGTGATACAGCCACCTTGCATATCCGCCGGCATAAGCTTGCCTTGACGCGCTTTTTCGCTTTTTTCAGCCAGTTCAGTCGATAATTCGTTGATGCCTTTCGTATCGACATCGCGAATCACTGGCACGACAAGGCCGTTCGGTGTGTCGACTGCAATGCCAATATTGAAATATTTCTTATAGATCAATTTTTCGCCGTCGGCAGATAAAGAGGCGTTGAACTGAGGGAATTGCTGCATGGCGGCAACCAGAGCCTTGATGATAAATACCAATCCGGTGATTTTTGTGCCGCCAGCTGCTTTTTCGGCGTTGAGCGTATTGCGGAATGCCTCCATTTCCGTAATATCAACCTCTTCATGATACGTGACCATTGGCAGGTTCAACCAGGCGCGACTCAGATTTTGTCCAGTCAAACGTTTTATTTTGCTGAGCTTTTGTTCTTCAATGGCGCCGAACTGGGAAAAATCTACCGCCGGTATTGATGGAATTCCCGCGCCGCCTTGAGCAAAACCTTCCGTCATCATTTGTTTGACGAAGCTTTTTACGTCTTCTTTTAATATGCGTCCTTTCCGGCCGCTGCCTTTTGTGATTTTGCTGATATCCACGCCCAGTTCACGGGCAAAAAGCCGGACAGCCGGCGTGGCATGCGCGACTTTGGCGGGGGAGGGTTCTGCAATTGGCTCAGGTGCGGATACAGGCTCTGGAGCTGGCTTGGATTGGGGGGGCGCTTGAACTGGTTGTTCGGGTGCCTTTTTTTCCGGAGCAACTTCTTTGGATTCTGGTTGTGCCGGTTTTTCAGCGGCAGCCTGCTCCGTACTTGGCGACACAGTTGCAATTAATGAACCTTCCGAGACTTTATCGCCGACCTTTATAAATACTTCTTGTACAGTACCTGCCGCGCTGGCGGGCAGGTCCATACTGGCCTTATCGGTTTCCAGTACTGCCAGAGTCTGATCCAGTTGTATAACATCACCTGGTTTAACCAGGACATCTATAACATCGATATCCGAGAAATTGCCAACATCAGGCACTTTTAATTCGATTAGAGAAGCCATTTTGATTCCTTTTCTCAAGTTAACCAGGGAGCCGTAACATCGGGAGCTATGCCGTACTTGGCAATGGCCACCTCTACTTTTGCCGGGTCAAATTGTCCCAAATCCGCCAGGCTTTTCAGGGCCGCAACGGCAATATGATAACGATCAACTTCAAAGAATCGGCGCAGTTGCTCTCGCGTATCGGAGCGGCCAAAACCGTCGGTGCCGAGCACGGTATAAGGCGCTTTGATATAAGCCCGAATTTGATCGGCAAAAGCACGGTTATAATCACTGGCGGCAATGACTGGTCCTTGAGCATTGTTCAGGCAGTTGGCGACATGCGATTGTTTCGGAGTTTCGGTCGGATGCAACCGGTTCCAGCGCTCGCAGGCCCGACCCTCTCTCGCCAGTTCGGTAAAACTCGGACAACTCCACAGATCGGATTCGACGTTCCAGTCATTACGTAATAATTCAGCGGCAAACTCGACTTCACGGAAAATAGTCCCCGAACCCAGTAATTGTACTCGCGGATTATTTTGTCCGGCGCCGCGGCGGAAGCAGTACATGCCCTTAATGATATCCTGTTCTATACCTTTGGGCATCGCCGGATGGGCATAGTTCTCATTCATCACGGTAATGTAATAGAACACGTTTTCCTGTTCGACATACATGCGCCGCAGACCGTCTTGAATGATTACTGCCAGCTCATAGGCATACGTTGGGTCGTAGGAGACACAATTGGGTACGGTCGCTGCAATCAAATGGCTGTGCCCGTCTTCATGCTGTAGACCCTCGCCATTCAATGTCGTTCTTCCAGCTGTGCCACCCAGCAGGAAGCCACGAGTACATTGGTCGGCGCCAGCCCAGATCAGGTCGCCCACACGCTGAAAACCGAACATGGAGTAATAGATGAAAAACGGAATCATCGGCACGCCATGGGTCGAATAAGAGGTGCCCGCAGCAATCCAGTCACAAAGGCCGCCGGCTTCATTGATACCTTCCTGCAGTACCTGACCGTGCTTGTCTTCTTTATAGAACATGAGCTGGTCGGCATCCTGCGGCGTATATAATTGTCCGACTTGTGACCAGATGCCCAGTTGTCTGAACATGCCTTCCATGCCGAAGGTGCGCGATTCGTCAGGTACGATAGGAACGATGCGTTTGCCGATATTCTTGTCTTTGATCAGTATGTTGAGCAGGCGCACGAAAGCCATGGTTGTCGAAAATTCGCGACCTTCGCCGCCGGCTTCCAGTAGCGGTTTAAAGTCCGCCAGTACCGGCACATCCAGCGCATGGGATTTGGTTCTTCTAAAGGGTAAATGGCCGCCTAAGTTAAGGCGCCGTTGCTTCATGTATTCCTTCTCTTTCGAACCCTCGGGGAAAGTGAGATAAGGTAAGTCATTCAGCTCTTCGTCAGAGACAGGCAGTTCATAGCGATCGCGGAACCGGGTCAGCGAAATTAAACTCATCTTTTTCTGTTGATGAGTAATATTCTGCGCTTGTCCCGACTCGCCCATGCCGTAACCTTTAATGGTTTTAGCCAGAATAACAGTCGGCTGTCCTGTATGGTTGGAAGCGGCATGGAAAGCCGCATAAATTTTGGCAGGATCATGGCCGCCACGATTTAATTCCCAGATGTCGCGGTCAGACCAGTCGGAAACCATGGCCTTCAGTTCGGGCGTGTTAAAGAAATGCTCGCGTACATAGGCGCCGTCTTTGGCTTTAAAAGTCTGGTAGTCGCCATCGACACACTCCATCATGCGCGCTACCAGTAAACCGTCTTTATCGCGTGCCAGCAGCGGATCCCAATGATGCCCCCAGACCAGCTTGATCACATTCCAGCCGGCGCCGCGGAATTCGCTTTCCAGTTCCTGGATGATTTTGCCGTTGCCACGTACCGGGCCGTCGAGTCGCTGCAAGTTGCAGTTGATGACAAAAATAAGATTATCCAGTTTTTCACGGCCGGCCATGCCGATTGCGCCCAATGATTCTGGTTCGTCTGTTTCACCGTCGCCGAGAAAGGCCCAGACTTTTCGTCCTGTCGTATCGGCAAGGCCCCGGTCCTGTAAATAGCGCATGAAGCGTGCCTGATAAATGGCCATAATCGGGCCTAATCCCATCGACACGGTCGGGAACTGCCAAAAATCGGACATCAGCCAGGGATGGGGGTATGAGGATAAACCGTTGCCATTGACTTCCTGGCGATAGTTATCAAGCTGTTCCTCGGTGAGTCGCTCCAGCAAAAATGCACGGGCATAATCACCCGGGGCTGAATGGCCCTGAGTAAAAATCAAGTCGCCATCGTGCTGCTCGGATGGGGCATGCCAGAAATGGTTGTAGCCGACATCGTATAAAGTCGATGCCGATGCAAAGCTGGCGATGTGGCCGCCGACATTAGTATGTCTATTGGCTCTTAGTACCATCATCATTGCATTCCAGCGGACATAAGAGCGGATTTTATACTCTATCGTGGTATTGCCGGGGAACTGTGCTTGTTGGGCAACGGGAATGGTATTGATATAGGCGGTGTTGGCGCTGAATGGAATGTCCAGACCAGCGTGACGGGTTGCGGCGACTAATTGCTCAATCAGAAAATGTGCGCGAGCACCGCCTTCCCGCTCTAATACGGCTTGCAGAGCTTCAATCCATTCTTTGGTTTCTGCCGGATCGACGTCATCCTGCCCGGTAATCTCTGAAATTAAAGTTTTGTTCATGTCTGATCCTAATTGGAGCGGGTATACATAGCTTATTAAAATTATTATTTGGAATTGTATCCAGTGATTTTGCCGTAATTTTTACAGGCTTAAAATTGCGAGTCCAGAAACAACATGACTGTAAATCAAGGTCAAAATATGCCGATGATAGCTAAAGGCGAAGCCCCACACCAGCTGTCAAGCCGGATAAAATAGCATTTTTGACGCCAAAATTAAATAGTGAATGGTTTATATTTAAGTGTTTATCAAGCTCGACTCTTTTATTGTTTACAAAGTATTATGCATTTGGTACCAGTTGTTATGAATAAGGATTTGGTTGTAAATAATCTTCCTGTTTAAACATCGTTCGCGAGCGATGCGCTTCACTGCGTCGCCTAGTGAGCCTGCTTTTGGTCGGTACATTCCATGCAAGATTCTAATTTCAGGAAGTCATTTTTAGCCAAATCCTAAGTGCATAAATTGTGAGTCCATAGACCCGAAGTGCGATTCGGATTGATGATATAGAGCCTGAATGAGGGCAGGCAAAAAAACGAAAGCTATAAAATTGTGCACAAAATTAGAATATGCTAATATTCTATTTGAGTATTGTTCTTACAGTTAAACAGGCGCAATATAGTCTTGGATTATGTTGATTATTATTTAAAGCAAAAATGTAAAACAACCAGCAAGAGGGTGTAACATGGCTCGTATAGTGATTTTAGGTGCCGGTATTGGCGGCGTACCGATGGCTTATGAAATGAAGGAAACAGTAGGGAAAAATCATGATGTGATTGTGATTTCCGATACGCCTACATTTCATTTCGTGCCATCGAATCCTTGGGTTCCACCTCGGTGGCGTAAGCCGGAAGAGCTGAAGATTGAATTGGCGCCGGTTATGAAAAAAAAAGGTATAGAGTTCATCCAAAAAGCAGCATCAAAAGTTGATCCTGCAAACAATCAGGTACAACTGGTAGATGGTTCTGCCGTGCCTTATGATTTCCTGGTTATTGCGACCGGCCCCCGCCTGGCATTCGATGAAGTGCCCGGATTGGGTCCTGAGGGCTATACTTCATCGGTCTGCCATGTCGATCATGCTGAAGTTGCAGTCCGTGATTGGGATAAATTCATGGAAAATCCGGGCCCTATTGTTATCGGCGCAGTCCAGGGCGCATCCTGCTATGGTCCTGCGTATGAGTATTTAATGATTATTGAAACGGAATTGCGTAAACGTAAGATTCGCGATAAGGTGCCGATGACTTTTGTCACGGCTGAGCCGTATATCGGTCATTTGGGTCTGGGGGGTGTAGGCGATACCAAAGGATTGCTTGAAAGCGCACTGCGGGATAAGAGCATTAAGTGGATAACCAATGCCAAAGTCGACAGGATTGAGGATGGCATGATGTATGTCACGGAAGTCGATGATGAAGGCAAGGAAAAGAAAAAACACGAGTTGCCGTTTAAGCATTCGATGATGTTGCCTGCTTTCACCGGCGTTGATGCGGTACGTAATGTCGATGTGTCAGGCTTGGTGAACCCGCGCGGTTTTGTTCTGGTGGATGAACATCAGCGCAATCCAACCTTCAAAAACATCTATTCAGTCGGTGTCTGTATCGCGATTCCGCCGGTTGAACCAACGCCGGTACCAGTAGGTGCGCCAAAAACCGGCTATATGATTGAATCCATGGTAACGGCGACTGCCCATAATATCGCCAGTGAACTGGAGGGCAAGGAGCCGACTTATGTGGCTACGTGGAATGCTCTGTGTCTGGCTGATTTTGGCGATTCCGGTGTCGCGTTTATGGCCAAGCCGCAAATCCCGCCGCGAAATGTGACTTGGTCATCGGAAGGCAAGTGGGTGCATCTGGCGAAAATCGGTTTCGAGAAATATTTTATGCGCAAGATCAGAAAAGGCATCAGTGAGCCGTTTTACGAGAGACTGATGCTTAAGTTGATGGGTGTTGTACGCTTAAAGTAGAGGAGAATAGATGACTATTGATCGCATGGTGTTTGCTGTGGCGGGCAGCTTTATTCTGATCAGTCTGCTGCTGGCGCATTATCATTCTGAAAACTGGCTGTGGTTTACGGCGTTTGTCGGGGCAAACTTATTGCAGTCGTCTTTCACTGGTTTTTGCCCATTGGCTATGGTATTAAAAAAGCTGGGCTTTAAGTCCGGCTGCGCTTTTTAAACATAGTGTTTGCAGAAACGTAGCGGCATGTGAATCTTCGCTTGCTTCGTTTCTGCGGCAAACTTTGTTTTCCGGTATAATTCACCTATTTTTTAACTCAAGGTTAAGGCGTTATGTCGGAAATCAATAAAGTAGTACTGGCTTATTCCGGAGGTTTGGATACTTCCGTCATTCTCAAATGGTTACAGGATGTTTATTCCTGCGAGGTTGTCACTTTCACTGCCGATCTGGGCCAGGGTGAAGAGGTCGAGCCGGCCCGGGCCAAGGCGCAAGCACTGGGCATCAAGGAAATCTATATTGAGGATCTGCGTGAGGATTTCGCGCGAGACTATGTTTTTCCGATGTTCCGGGCCAATACGATTTATGAAGGTGAATATCTGCTCGGCACATCGATTGCCCGTCCTTTAATCGCCAAACGGCTCATTGAAATCGCCAATGAAACCGGTGCCAGAGCGATTGCTCATGGCGCAACCGGTAAAGGCAATGATCAGGTACGCTTTGAGTTGGGCGCCTATGCTCTGCGTCCTGACATTCAAGTTATCGCACCCTGGCGCGAATGGGATTTAACTTCCCGGCAGAAACTGCTGGCTTATGCTGAACAGCATGGCATTCCGGTTGAAATGAAGAAAGGCAAGGCATCGCCTTATTCAATGGATGCCAATCTGCTGCATATTTCCTATGAGGGCCGAATTCTGGAAAATCCCTGGACCGAGCCTGAAGAAGATATGTGGCGCTGGACCGTTTCGCCCGAAGCGGCTCCTGATCAGCCGACTTATATCGAATTAACATATCGTCAGGGCGATATTGTTGCGATAGATGACGTTCCTCATACGCCTGCCGAAGTCTTGCAGAAGTTAAACAAAATTGCCGGAGAAAACGGCATAGGACGTCTCGATATCGTCGAAAACCGTTATGTTGGCATGAAGTCGCGAGGTTGCTATGAAACACCGGCCGGCACCGTCATGCTGAAAGCGCATCGTGCGATTGAATCATTAACCCTGGACCGCGAAGTGGCACATCTGAAGGATGAATTAATGCCGCGCTACGCGTCGTTGATCTATAACGGCTACTGGTGGAGCCCCGAGCGCAAGATGTTGCAGCAAATGATCGATGCGTCTCAGGAGCATGTTAATGGCAAAGTCAGACTGAAACTTTACAAAGGCAATGTCATCGTGGTCGGTCGGTTATCTGAAGCTGATAGTCTGTTTGATGAAAGTATTGCTACATTCGAAGAAGATGAAGGTGCTTACAATCAAAAGGATGCTGAAGGTTTTATCAAGTTGAACGCATTGAGGTTGAGAATAGCAGCTAAAAGAAAACGCTGACTCAAAAATTCAGTCGTATGGATTTAGTCTGTACGGCTATCCTTTGCATTTTAATAGGGTAAGAATGCTTTCGTTTTCTTAATTTATTTTTTTAATAATAAATAACACGTATACCCGTAAGGGTATGCGTATGGGCTGTCGATCCACTACATGGACAGGAGAAAGCAGTCAGTCATTTCCTCTGTTCACTCTGTTCTTGATGATGAGCTTCTTGCGGTCGCGGTTCCCCATGTCAGGATACGAAATGAACTTTTGGCCAAAAGGTCGGCGATGCATTGAATATTTGCGATGAAGTTGATCGGTGGTGAAGGCTATTCCATAAAACACAGGACAAATTGCATTAAACTTGTATAATTACCTGATTAGGTAGTGGTGCTACCAAATTATAAAAATAATATTTTTTCGGCCGGACATTGTTTTTCATTGGCTCCCGGTTGAGAGGAAGTGAATAATGAGCGATATGCGAGAGATAAATTCAGAGATTATTGATGCTCATGGGCGTCGCTCTGTGATTCTGCAAACAATACCGTCGCACCAGGGATTAATGAAAATTAACAAGTTGTTGCTGATTGTAGTGTTTATCTTGATGACTGTTGTTTTTATATTAGGCTTTTTATTATTTCCCGCGCACGATGTTATGCCTAATTATAAAAAAATCACGCCTTCCGAAATCTATACCTCCGGAATGAATTCGGTGTTATCTGCTGAAGTTAATACGTTAAAAGGGCAACTTATCGGTTTGGTCAGTGGTTCAATAGAAAGTAAACTAAGAATTTTGGAAGAGAGTATACGCTTGGGCGCTGTTTCGAGTTCTTTGGGGACAATAGAAGATTTAAAGAATGATGTAAGAGTATTGCGATCTTATTCAGATTCCGCTAAAAAAGAGCCGGCGGAAATTGACAGTGAGCGACTCATGCAGGAAATGTCGCACCTGAAAAACCTTATCTATCTTAGCCTTGCTTCTTGTGGATTGATGCTTGCCGCAATTGCCGGAATCTGGATCAGAAACAGTAACCGGTTACCTTATAATAAGGAAGTAAAAAGGGGATATTTAGGTAAGCGTTGAATTTTGTTGATAGAAATAAAAAAGCCACCCTAATATAAATTAGGGTGGCTTTTTTTATGTTCGTCTATCTAGGGGATAGATAGCTTATTATTTGCTGCCCAGATATGCATATAAAGCGTCAAGAGCTTGATCTTCGCTATAACCTGCTTTTTTGACGGGACCAACAGCCATGATAGCATCCATGGCTTTTGGCATGCCGCCTTTACCTTCTCTAATAACAGTTTCGAAAGTGGCTCTGTCCAGTTTTCCGGATTTAACTAATTCGAACAATTGTGGATTTGAAGCGATGTCATGGCAAGTGCCGCAGCCACGACCGAAAGCGCGGTCATAGATTTTTTGGCCGACTTTGATATCTTCCTGAGCAAATGCTTGTGAGCTTAAAGCGATTAAAGCAATGCCCGCTAATGAACCTAATGATTTTTTCATATTGACCTCTCTTGGTGATTAAAAAAGACTGCAATATTTTACTAAATACAGCCCAATTAAAAGTTAAACCCGCAAAGGATAGGGAATTTAGCAATAAAATTCAATCCTTTTTATTAAAATATATATTTATTATTTGCTTGGGGTCTATTATCAATAAATTGTATGAATAATAACTGAATCGTTCAGATTGTTTTTTGCCGCTATAAAGATTTATTGGCCGAAATGATAAAAAACTTCACTATTTATTTAAGTGCAGAGTGGTGGCTGTGAAATCACCGATTATGGCCGCTTATGAAGTTGCAATGAGATAGTCCAGTCAGTCAAATTCAACGGCTTGAATAATTATCTATTCTGTATGCTATAAGGTTGACAGCGTCTATAGACAGATGATTTTAAACTGGCTGATCCGTATGAAACCATTCCAGTTTGTCATGCAACATTACGACGGTGCCGATAATAACCAGTGTTGGCGGTTTTATGTCCTGGCCGGCCACTATGCCAGGCAGGGATTCCAGGGTGCCGGTAATAACCCGTTGGTTACTCGTGGTACCCTGCTGCACCAGAGCAACAGGCAAATTTTTCGGGCTGCCGTGTTCAATTAAAGACTGACAGATTTTTTCCAGCCCGACCAGACCCATATAAATGACAATGGTTTGATTGGGTGCGGCCAACTGTTTCCAGTTTAGGTTGATGGAATTGTCTTTTAGGTGGCCGGTCACGAATGTGCAGGATTGGGCGTGATCCCTATGGGTCAGTGGTATACCCGCATAAGTGGCGCAGCCTGACGCTGCAGTGATGCCCGGAACGACCTGGAAATTGATGCCCTGCTGCATCAAGGTTTCAATTTCTTCTCCGCCGCGACCAAAAATAAAAGGGTCGCCTCCCTTCAGTCGTACCACCCGTTTCCCTGCTTTGGCCAAATCCGCCAGCAGGCTGTTGATGGATTCTTGTGGGAGTGCATGGTTATGCCGTTGCTTGCCAACATAGATTTTTTCGGAATCCCGGCGGGCTAAATCGATAATTTCGGGCGAAACCAGTCGGTCATAAACTATAACATCAGCCTGTTGCATTAACCGTAATGCACGGAAAGTTAATAAGTCAGGCGCACCGGGGCCGGCTCCGACCAGATATACTTCGCCAACATTAACGTTTTCTTTCTGATTAATGAGTGTCTGCTCAAGCTGTGCCTCGGCTTCCTGTTCCTTGCCTGAAAAGACCAGTTCGGCAATGGAGCCTTGAAGTATGTTTTCCCAGAAGATTCTGCGTTGCGCAGGCTCTTTAATGATTCTTTTGACGAATGGTCTGAATTTTTCAGCAATATGAGCCAAGCGACCATAGGCAGGGGGAATCAAGCCTTCTATTTTCGCGCGAAGCAATCTTGCCAAAACCGGCGAAGCGCCGCCGGAGGATACCGCGGCAACGACCGGTGAGCGATCAATGATGGCCGGAAAGATAAAGGTGCAAAGTTCGGGGTTGTCAACTACATTAACAGGGATGTTCTGTTCAGCTGCCGTTTTGGCAACTAGTCGGTTGGTATCGGCATTATCAGTGGCTGATACAACCAGTCTGAATCCATGCAAGTCGACAGTTGGGGAAAAAGTCTTTTTCTGTATATTCAGGTTATGAGTGACCTGTAGGTTGGAAACGGCTGCGCTTATTTCATTGGCGATGACAGTGATTTTTGCATCGGCCCGTGCTAATAATTCAATTTTACGGGCAGCAATTTCACCAGCGCCGACAACAAGGCAATCTTGATCTTTAAGTTTTACAAAAATTGGAAAATAATCCATTGTATGTCTATGATTCGCGGATTAAGTAGAGGATGGTATTATAAGCATTCTGAAGTGACTTAAGAACATTTAAAACCAAACAATGATTGAATTTAACCTAGAATTAGATGCTAGCGGTTTGAATTGCCCTCTGCCATTGTTGCGCCTGAAAAAAGCGCTGATGGAAATGGCCAGCGGTGATGTTGTCAAGGTAATCGCGACAGATCCGGCAGCCCACTTGGATTTTGGCGTTTATTCCGACCAGACAGGTCATCAAATCATTAAGCTTATAAGAGAATCGGACAGGCAGATTTTTTATATCAAAAAAAAATGATCGGCTTGCTTCAAATAGAAAAATGCAGGATATTCGGTTGCTGTCGGAATCTGCGGATATTGAAATATAAAGTCATGAGCTATAAAAAATGGAAATAATAAATAAACTCTGCCTTGCTTCAATGTATCCCGCTTCGGCTAAATTGTTTGCCTCATGACGCTCAACTTCAAAACATCCACGACATTATAAGCATGTAAACTCTATCCAATGTTGTCACATTCAGGCAAACTTATATGATCGATAATTTTATCTATTTTCTATAATCACTCCCAGACGTTATATGCGCGATGGGGAATCCGGAATATCCGCAATTTTTACGACGCAATCCGGCGTCAGATTTTTTACGCTTAGTATATTTGCATTCTTTCTCATCAGCAGTCCGATTGCTCATGCCGAGCCTGAAGCGAATCCAGTCTTAAACAGCAACACGCTTTATTTTTATAATTCGGAAACAAATATTAATAATTACGTTTCCTTGAAGATCGCATTTGATACCTATCTTTCAAAATTTGGGGGCTTTCGTTTTCAACCGTTTAGTAACAAAGATGTTTTTGAGAAAACGCTCATGGAAACGCAAGACGGTGGATTCCTGCTTTCTAGCTGGCATTATCATATTTTACAAAAAAAAGTGTCGATAACACCGGTTTTAGTGGGAATCTCTCACGGCAAATCGACCCAGCGAAAAGTCTTGTCAGCAAAAAAACAAATCAATAAGTTTGAGTTATTAAAGGGAGGGAGAATAGCTTCCGCAGCTACCGAAGCCTATACGCGAACTATTCTTAGTCAGATTCTGGGTGATGACGGTGCTGGGATTCTGGCGCAGATAGAGTTGATTCTGGTTCCCAAGGATATCGATGCCTTGATGGCTGTGGGCTTCGGCATGGCGGACGCGGCATTGACGACGGAAGACAGTCTCGAGAATCTTGCCAAAATTAATCAGAAGCAGTATAGCTTGTTGACTCGGCTGGGCGTCAGCGAGAAACAGTTCCTCACCTTGGTCGTGGTCCCGAACAAGGCGACTGCAAGCGCAGAGGTCTTGCTGGATATATTGGAAGGCATGGATCAAGCCCCTGAAGGGGAAAGTAGGTTGAAAATGCTCGGTCTTGACGGCTGGCGGAGGCTCACGCAGTCTGAACTCAAGGAGCTCGGGCCCTAGTATGACAGTAAATATGGCAAGCGTTATGACAGACTGGCTTTTGATTTGGCGAACACCAATCGTCAGGACAGGATGCCTGCTGTTATTTGTTTTAATGCTGTTATCATTTCAGACAGGTGAGGCCATTGCTGAAGAAAGCGGAGGTACATTGGTTCTTAATTCAAATGCGGCGGTAAAAAATTATGAATTGGCTCAAGCGGCGTTTACAGCAAATACAGTAGGGATAAGGGCAAAAATTAATTTGGGGGATAGTTCAGTCGACATCGATCAGGTTAAGAAACAGATTCGGCAAGTCAATCCTGACATTATTTATGCGATTGGTTCAAAAGCTTATTTATTGGCGCACGAAATTGCTGAAGATAAAAAAATAATTTTTTCATCTGTGCTGAATTGGCAGCGTTTACCGATGAGCGAAAATTCCTATGGCGTCTCCAATGAGTTATCACCGGGAATGCAGTTGATGACTTATCGTTACCTTTTTTCGGCGGTAAAGAAGATTGGGGTAATCTATAGTGAGAGATATAACAAAGAATGGTTATCGGGAGCTATTGAAACCGCGGAAGATGTGGGAATGGAAATTATTAGCACT
The DNA here is from genome assembly GCF_000383855.1 of Methylobacter marinus A45. Taxonomy (GTDB): domain Bacteria; phylum Pseudomonadota; class Gammaproteobacteria; order Methylococcales; family Methylomonadaceae; genus Methylobacter; species Methylobacter marinus. The sequence goes on along the minus strand of NZ_KB912877.1, from coordinate 414,965 downwards.
CCCATTGCCGAATCAGCAGAATTAATGCCGGCCTTGGAAAAACTGTTGCCGGAAGTGGATGTTTTATGGCTTATTTCGGATCCTGTTGTTCTTGCAAGCCAAGAGTCTGTGCTTGAAATCTTTAGCGAGAGCGCGGCGATGAAAAAACCGGTCATTGCCTATGCTGAAATATTTTCCACATTGGGGGCAACGCTGGTGATATCGGCTGATATTTCCACGATGGGCCTGCAAGCCGCAAGTCTTGCGAGAGAGTTGCTAGAGCATAAAAAAGTCTTGCAACCCGTGGTTGATCCCGCAGGTTCCTATATTATGCTTAATATGAAAAAAGTGAAGGAATATGGATTGGATTTGAATAACGAAGCTTTGGGCTCGGTTAATCAAATTATTGAATAATCTTTGATAGATCAGCCTGAGAATATAACAAATGGTTAAACGGAGTATTTTTAAAAAGCTTCTCGTGACGATGGTGGGTTTAATCATCGCCTTGTTGACTATGTTGACCTTTGTTCAGATCGAGTTTCAAAAAGATGTGTTTGAAAAAGAGTTGGAAAAACGCATTGCATTGATAAAAGGAAAATTAATCGATAGAGGACAAATTTTATCCGATAGTCTATCCGGTCAAGTCAAAAATGGCATTGCTTCCGTTAATCTCTCGCATGTTTCCGACCTGCTAAGAAATGCAGTGAAAGAAAATGAGGGCCTTCATTACATCATTCTAATGCAATCCTCCGGTATGGCGTACATCCATACCCTAAAGCCTCAGTTGGAGTTGGAGATCTTATCCGAAAAAGAAGACTTATTCGCTGCGAGCCAAAATACCGCGACAGTCAATGAATATGCCAGCAATGGTAAGTCCTTTATGGAGTTTATCATGCCTATCCAAGTAAGTTCGGAGCCTTGGGGGGTTCTTAGGCTGGGATTTTCACTGGATCTTCTTAATCAGGAGATCACTAAGTCAAAGCAGGAAAGTCTCGGACAAATCCGTGAAATGATAACGCGGTTATTAATAATCACGGCTATTTTTATTCTAATGGGGGTCGGTATCGTATTATTCGTATCCGAGCGCTTGTCCAGGCCGCTAATGCATTTAACTCGTCTGGCAAATCAGCTGGCTCAAGGTAACTTTGCGGTCAGCGAGACCATTAACGAATACCAGGAGGGTGAAATCGGTGCGTTAACGACAGCGTTTGCTCAGATGGCCAGAAATCTAAAGGCTTCTTACGATAAGCTTGGAGAATATAGCCGGACATTAGAGCAGAAAGTCATAGAACGTACATCCGAACTGGCGGAGGCACGGGATCAGGCAATTGCTGCCAATAAAAGCAAATCAGAGTTTCTTTCGATCATGAGTCACGAAATTCGAACGCCGATGAATGCGATTATCGGTATGACCCGCTTGGCGCTGCAGACGGAGGTCACCGCCAAACAGTATGATTATCTGACAAAAGTTCAAGCTTCCTCGCATGCATTGCTTGGAATAATTAACGATATTCTGGACTTTTCCAAAATCGAAGCCGGGAAGCTGGAATTGGAAGCCATCGCATTTAATTTGGATGATGTGCTGAATAACCTTTCAAATCTGATGAGTGTCAAAGCGGAGGAAAAAGGCCTTCAGATACATTTTATCACTGACTGTAACGTACCTTTGTATTTGATAGGGGATCCGTTGAGACTGGGTCAGGTATTACTTAATTTGGTCAATAATGCAGTGAAATTCACCCCATATGGCGATATCGTCGTTAATATTGCTTTGGCTGAACATGCTGGAAAGGTGTTGGAACAAAACCAGATCATGCTTGAGTTCTCCGTCAAGGATACCGGAATAGGTTTGACGAAAGAACAAATAGGCGGGTTATTCGAATCTTTTAGCCAAGCCGATAAATCCACTACTCGTCGATACGGGGGGACTGGCCTTGGATTGGCGATCTGTAAACGAATGGTGGATATGATGGGAGGAGATATTCATGTAACCAGCGAAGTAGGAAAAGGAAGTACCTTTACATTTACCGCCGTCTTTGAGCAATACCAGGGAATTGATGAAAAATATATTGCATCGTTTGGTGATTTTCACGGCATGAAAGCATTGGTGGTGGATGATAATGCAACATCCAGAAATGTTTTACGTTCTCACCTGGAGTCATTTTCCTTTCAAGTCGCTCAAGCCAACACAGGGGAGCAGGCGATTCAGATGTTGGAAAACGCATCCGTTGAAAGTCCTTTCCGACTTGTCCTCATGGACTGGAAATTACCCAAACTGGACGGTATCACAGTCGCGCGCCGTATTAAGAATAATCCCAGGATTACCCATGTGCCTCGCATCATCATGATAACTGCTTACAGCAGGGAGGATGTTATACAACAGTCTAATGACGCCAACCTGGACGGGTTTCTTATTAAGCCGGTGCATCCGTCGGTGTTGCTGAATGCGATTACCGATGTATTCGGCCAAAATCGATTTGACGATTATCCTGCTTTACAGAATCCCTGTTCGACAATGAGGCATGAAAAATTGTACGAAACCAAAGGGGCGAAACTGTTGTTGGTAGAGGATAATAATATTAATCAACAAGTTGCGAAAGAAATACTGGAGCAGGAAGGTTTTGAGGTCGTTATCGCCACGGATGGATTGGATGCCGTGCAAAAAATACGGACCAACCGCGTTGACGCTGTGTTAATGGATTTGCAAATGCCGGTGATGGACGGTTATGAGGCAACACGAATTATACGTTCCGAGCCTCAGTTTGATGACTTGCCTATTATCGCTATGACGGCTCATGCCATGGGCGATGTTAAAGATAAGTGTTTAAGTGTCGGCATGAATGGATATGTGGTCAAGCCCATAGACGTTGATGAACTGATGACTCACTTATTGGCTGTTGTCGAGCCGAAAATGCAGAAAATATCATCAGATAGGACTTTGGAGGAAAACATAGAGCTACCGGCGGCTTTGCCGGGTATTGATATGCAATTGGGATTAAAGAATGTTGCGGGAAATGCTCAGTTATTTCATGAATTGCTGGTGAAGTTCCATGAGAATTTTAATGATGCAAATGTCCGGCTAGAAGCCTATCTGCAAGCAGGCGATAATGGAGCGGCTTTGACTTTACTGCATTCATTAAAAGGTGTAGCGGGCAATCTTGCCATGTCCGAGCTGAACGACAGAATAGGTGCGCTGGAACAAGCCATTAAAAAACAGCAGGCATGTGTTTCTGAATTGGCAATTGAATTTTCAAGAGCTCAGCATAAAGTGCTTGAGTCGGTATCACGGTTACGCGCTATCGAGTCTGGAGATCTGCCCGATGGTGATAACCCTGTTGACCTCGATTTGTCGCTGGTAAGGCTTGTATTAGAGAAACTGCTTAATGCTTTGGATGGAAGTCGCCTGGATGCGGATTATTATTTTAAAGAACTGAAAATGATTGTCCGCAATGCATGGCGAAGTGAAAAGCTCAAGCTGCTTGGGCAGACAATTAACGAATTTGATTTTGCCGCCGCCCAATCTGTTTTACAAGACATTGCTCTGAATTTATTTGATACGGAACTCGAGCAAACATCCGCATCTTCCAGCGCGGATAACCGGCAAAAAATATTGATTGTCGATGATATGCCGATCAATATCAGGGCATTGGGAGAGGTTTTAAGGTCGCGTTATGATATCATTGTGGCAATAAGCGGGGAACAAGCTTTGCTTATGGCGGAGTCGGATCAGCCGCCGGACCTGATTTTGCTGGATATCGAAATGCCGAGTATGGATGGGCGGCAAGTGTGCAGATGCCTGAAATCCAATGAAAAAACGCGTCATATCCCAGTGATTTTTATTACCGGGCATGATGAAGTGTCGGAAGTGATGGCGGGCTTTGAGTCAGGCGCCGTCGATTACATCAGCAAACCGTTCAATATATCTGTCGTTCAGGCCAGGGTTCAGACACACCTTGAACTTAAGAAACAGCGTGACTTACTGAAACAGCTGGCCAGCATAGATGCATTGACGGGCATTCCCAATCGCCGCATGTTCGATGAATATTTTGCCAGAGAGTGGCGCCGCTCCATGCGGTCAGCGTCACCCCTGTCACTGATCTTCATGGATGTGGATTATTTCAAACCTTTTAATGATAACTACGGGCATGCGGAGGGCGATCGGTGCCTGGAGAATATCGCGGCAATACTGAGCGATACGCTTAAGCGGGTCACTGATTTTGTGGCTCGTTATGGAGGCGAGGAATTCGTCGCTGTATTGCCGGAAATGAATTTTGATGGGGCGGTGGAAATTGCCGAGGCCATGCGTAAAAATGTAGCTGATTCCAATATTCCTCATGCTTATTCCGGTGTGGCCGATCGGGTAACGTTAAGCCTGGGCGTGAGCAGTGTCGTGCCTGCTACGGACCTATCGCCGGAAGACCTGATAAAAACAGCCGATGAGGCACTTTATATAGCGAAAGAAAATGGCCGGAATCAGATCGGCGCAAAAATGCTGAGGGTTAAAGATGCAATGCCTGATGTGTAACAAAATCGGTTTTCCATTCCTTATGTCCGCGCTGGAGCGCCAGACATGTCATGGCGCTTCGGTTACATGTTTTTACCTTTAGAAAAGAACTCATAATCTTCATCGACTATGAGTAAACAATTCCTGGCTTTATCCATATACGCCGTTTCATTGATCCAAATGGCACCGGTATCCGCCGGAGCACCTTCCATCACGCCGCAAACAGATATCGCAAATTCATTAGATGAGGAACTCGGCTGGCTGCAGGAAGAAGCTGTCATTTTTTCCGCATCCCGGCGCGAACAAAAGGTTTCGGAAACATCGGCCGCTGTATTTGTTATTAACAATGACGACCTTCTACGGTCCGGCGTTACGTCCATTCCCGATGCATTGCGAATAGTTCCCGGTCTTCAGGTCGCGCAAGTGAATGCGAATACCTGGGCAATTACAGCCCGCGGATTTAATGGAGAGAATGCGAACAAGCTGCTGGTGATGATTGACGGCAGGACGGTTTATCATCCTACATTTTCCGGAACGCTCTGGAGGACAAAAGACGTATTGCTCGAAGATGTAGAAAGAATTGAAGTGGTTCGGGGGCCTGGTGCCGCCATGTGGGGCGCCAATGCAGTGAATGGTGTCATCAACGTCATCACCAAAAGCGCGAATAATAGTCAGGGTTTGTTGGTTACGGCCGGCGGAGGTACAGAGGATAAGGGGTTGGGTGCTGTTCGTTATGGTGGAAAGATTGCAGATAGTCTGCATTATCGGACATACCTGAAATATGCCGACAGAGATGATTTGAAAGTCTTGGGAGGCGGAAACCCTCAGGATAACTGGGAAAAATTTCAGGGCGGTTTCAGGGTGGATGGCGAATTGACAGAGCAGGATTCCCTGACCTTGCAAGGTGATCTGTATACTGGCAACGGGGGCAGTTTGCGGAGTATTACGGCACCTATGGCGCCTTTTACTTCTCTGGCTAATGTGGGGGAGGATTTTTCCGGCGGCAATATTTTGAGTCGGTGGCGGCATCGGTTTTCTGATACATCGGATCTGTCGCTACAGCTGTACTTTGATCATACCCGGGATAAAACTACTTATTCCGCATTTAATGAATCATCGAAAGCGGTTATCAATACATATGATGTGGATTTACAACATTATTTCCAGCTTGGGGGGCGGCAGGAAGTAACTTGGGGGCTTGGATTTCGGTATATAACGGACGATCAAAATAATGCCATCAATTTTGCATTTGCCCCCGCAAGTCGCGATTATCTCCTGTACAGCGCATTTATACAGGATCAGGTCGCGCTGGTCCCCGACACGCTAAAGTTCCTGTTTGGCTCGAAGTTTGAACATAATGATTTTAACGGTTTTCAAATTCAGCCTAACGCCCGTCTGATTTATACGCCCGATAATCAACAGACCCTGTGGGCGTCTGTTTCACGCGCGGTACGCACGCCCAACCGTTTAGACCATGACACGAGTTTGCTCTATTTCAGCCAGGAAGCCCCCGGCGTTTTTGCCGCTTTACAAGGTAACAAGGATTTCGAATCGGAAGAGCTGATGGCGTACGAATTAGGCTATAGAATAGCGCCGGCGGAAAATATCTCAATTGACGTCGCGGCTTTTTACAATGTTTATGACAACTTGAGCAGTGTGGAAGCCCGCAGGCCTTTTGTTGAAACGATTGATGCCGCACCTCATCTGGTTTTCCCTGTTTCTTACGGAAACAACGCCCAGGGCGAAACTTACGGATTGGAGATGGCAGTGCAATGGCTGCCATTGGAATGGTGGCGTCTGCAAACGAATTATTCTTATCTGCAAATTCAGATTCATACTGCCACGGGTTCGGTGTCCCAAGATGTCGAGGAAGGACAATCGCCGCATCATCAATTTAATCTCAGGTCTTCCATGGATTTGCCGCACAATGTGCAAATGGATACTTTTTTTCGCTATGTGGATAGCTTGCCTGAACGGAATATCGACAGTTATCTGGAAATGGATGTCCGCCTGGGATGGAAACCTGTAAAAAATATAGAATTCTCCCTTTCCGGCAGAAATTTACTCGATAGCAGTCACGCCGAATTCCAGGCCGTGGGGACAGCGGTACCTGTCATCGAGGTACAGCGCAGCCTGTTCGGACAGATAAGTCTGAATTTTTGAAGAGCCGGCCGGCTTTCTTTCTCAGCTTATCCTTGCGGAAGGCAATATTAAAATTTCCTTTGTCATGCAACCGACCAGGGAATGCAAATTTCAATTCCTTCCCAGGAAAGCTTGCTTGATAGGTTTGCCGGAGGCTATCCAGATTTTAATGGCCTCATAAATAATGACTGTTGTGAACGTGACAGCCATCCATACCAATACAGCTTCAATAGGCAGGGATGTCCAGGCGCCGATCGTTATGCCCAGCATTTGATCATAGTTGTATCCCCACCACTGATAAGGTGAGGCGAGTGTCACTTCCCACAGCAAGCTGATCAATAAAATGAAAAAGAAGGTGGAACTGAAAGCGCGCCAGTTGATAAATCGGTAAGTTGTCTTAAAAAAAGCCATTGAAGGAACAAAACTGGCGACTACGAGAAAAATAAAATAGCCGGGAAGACCGCCTTGATAGGGATGAGGATAAAAATTCTTGTAGATAATGGCTGATATAATCAAGACCAGACCAATCATGAGCGATTGCGTATGGAAAAGCACGATGCTTTCTATCTTTTTACTCTCGACTGAATAGTCAGGCACATTATAAGCGGCAAGCCAATATTCATCACACCAGATATAGATGAGCAGAACCGCAATAAATCCGGTTAGATAAAAGACAAATTCCTCAAGCGGCAATGCCATCCGCCAGTTCATCTGGCTGAAGTCAAAGCCGGGCAGGTATATCTGGAGGGTGGCTTCATGGTTCGTAAAGGTAAAAAAAACAAGCCCGAAAACAATATCCAGAATAAAACCGAGCGGTATGAGCACGATTAGGGCCAGCCAAAAAGATTTACGGATAAATTTTTCATCGTGATTGATATAAAGCCAGATGATAATTGCCAAAGCCGGAACAATAAAAAGCAGAAGGCTCCAGGTATAGCCCAGAGGGGAAACGCCGGCAATAGGATCGATGACATTTTGAGCTTTTTCAATGGTCAGCAGCGTTAATGTGGCTGGCAAGACCAGGATGACGATCATGACAAAAAATATTTTAAAATCTTTTACTGACGTGAAGTTCATTTTCGCTCTCTGTTGCTAAATAATTATAAGGATTTGAAATACTTGTCAAATTTGTCGGTCATGCGATGGCTCCATCGGTTTCGCCAGAGGGAATTCCATAGCATCGGTACGAGCGAAACAGATGGGTTGACTTTAAAAAAGCTAGCACAAGCTCTGCATTTTGTCAGTTTTTATAATGGAAATGCGGAACCAGCGGTTATATCATTGGGCGGGACAGTCAACAGAGACGAGGCTCAAGCGCTATAAATGCTTTATTGTTGTCGCCCGCCGGAGCATGGCCGTATGGCAATTGATGCCTTTTTATTGTTCGGGGATATGGATTCTAGCTAATGTAATGAGCCGCCTCCATGCTTCGTTTGATTTGGCAATTCAGAATCGAACGCTTTGGGTCCAGGCGGGTATGCGGTATATCATCGAAAGAATCCGTTATTCAATGTACTCATAAATGCTAAATAACTTCAGCGCTTCCTTGCTGAAGTCCGTAATTCCGGTTCGAGAACAATCAAGGTGTTATCAGTACTCAACAGCGATAATTCTTGCTGGGCGGTTACCCCTTGGTTGGTTTGATGGCTATTTATGAAAATGATGCGTCGGACATTCGCCGTTTCTTAGGCTAATGATCGGCCACCGGGCCGCCTTGGCAAATTGGGTCAGTTTTTCATCAGGATCAACCGCGACTGGATTGTCGACTAGTTTAAGCAATGGCAGATCATTGTGTGAATCGCTATAAAACCAGCTGTTTTTCATGGTTTCCGTCGAATTTTTCAGCCAGGCTTCCAGTAGTTTAACTTTACCTTCCTGAAAACAGGGGATGCCATCAAAATCGCCTGTATATCGCCCTTCTTTATATGACGGCGTGGTCGCCAGCAGGTTATCAATGCCATACAGTCCGACTATCGGTTCGGTAACGAAGCGGTTGGTGGCCGTAATAACCAACAAGGTATCGCCCCGGTCCCTGTGTTTGGTAATCAGTTGTTGCGCGGATTCCAATAACAGCGGTTTGATGGTTTCTTCAATAAATTGGTCGCGCCACTGGTAAAGCTGCTCGGGTTCGTTGTTGGCTAAAGGCCGCAGGGAAAAGCGCAGGAATGCTTTTATATCCAGCGTGCCCCGCTTGTAATCGTCATAGAATTTTACGTTAGCACTGGCATACTGATCTTTATCGACAATGCCCCGGTCGACAAGAAACTGCCCCCACAAGTAGTCACTGTCATCGGCAATCAGGGTATTATCTAAATCAAAAATCGCTAAACTCACGGTTGAACCTGTCTGAAATAATTAAAAAAATCACGCCCTATGGCGTCGGTAGTTTTTTTATGGAACAATGGAGGTCATTACAAAACAACCTGACCTATTTTTTGCAATTCTACCACACGCAAGATTGAATTTAGGAAAGGACAAGACACAGGTTTTTTAAACATGATTGACTCTAAAGGATACCGGCCCAATGTCGGAATCATCCTTTGCAATGACGAGGGTCGCGTGTTTTGGGCAAAACGGATGGGCGTGAACTCATGGCAGTTCCCGCAAGGCGGAATTCATCAGAATGAAGATCCTGAAACAGCGATGTATCGAGAATTGTGGGAAGAAACGGGGCTGCAACAACAGCATGTACAAGTGCTTGGTCGTACGCGATACTGGCTGAGGTATCAGTTGCCCGAGCGTTATATTCGCAAGAACACACTGCCGGTCTGTATAGGTCAAAAACAAATCTGGTTTATTTTGCGGCTGATAACGCAGGAATCCAATGTGCGTTTCGATCGTTGCGCCAAGCCGGAGTTTGACGGTTGGCGCTGGGTGGATTATTGGGATCCGCTTAAAGATGTCGTTTACTTCAAGCGTAAAGTCTATCAGAAAGCGATGACCGAGCTGGGAGCGCTTCTGACTATCGATTCTGTTCCCGTTAATGCGGAAGGGTATTTATCGAAAGAGAAACAATACAGCGGGGCCAAGCATCAATAGCCTTGTGTATCTGTTTGCAACCCGGTCAGCGGCTTGGGTAAATGGTGAGTCTCGGATTTGAGCTTGCCATCGGCAAACAGTCGGATCACGCGATAACCCGGAGGCGTATTAGCGACTGTGAGTTGTTTGCTTTCGGGCTGAAACTGGAAACAGGTTGAAGGTGCGCCCCATACGCGAACCGGCCCGGCTTCAAGCGTTATTGCCTGATGGATGTGGCCGAATGTGACGGCTTTAACTTGCGGGTGTTTGTTGATTATGGCAAACAGCGCCTGCGCGTTTTCTATCATCATGGTGTCCATCCAGGGACTATTGATGGATTGGCAATGGTGATGCATGGCAAGCAACGCATAGTGATCCGGCTGGCTGCCCAGGCACCGTTCAAGAAATGCCAGTTCCTGATCAGACAGGCGGCCTCCGGGCGCGCCGGGAATCTGGCTGTTCAGACTTATGATTTGCCAGTTGCCTAAGAAAACCTGTTTGCGGCAGTTGACGAGTTCCGTATTCAAGATCTGCTGCATCAACTCATAATCATCGTGATTGCCAGGCAGGCAGACGCAGGGTGTTTGATAGGCCTCCAGCGTATTAAGAATGCGCTGGTAATTTAACGGGCTTGGGTGCTGCGCTAAGTCGCCCGTGAATAGAATTAAATCAAACTGTTGCCCAGGCGCGAAAGCCTGTTCAAGGACAGCCTGAAAATAGTAGGCTGTATCAATTCCCAGCAATGTCTCTCCAGGCTCGGGAAGGATGTGCGAATCGGATATTTGCAGTATAGACAGGCAACCGGGTGTATGCGCCATGGTCGAGACCTCATTCGATATTTTTGCATAGAACTTTGGAGTTTCTCTGCGGATTGTATAGCGCCTTGAGCGGGTCGGGTAAACTGTTGATGTCTGACGGCAAGAATCCCCGTTCAATAAACCAGTGCATGGTTTGTGTTGACAACACGAATAATTTTTTCAGTCCCAGCTTATTTGCCCGACGGTAAGTATACTCAAGCATGCGATTGCCCCGGGCGGAACCTTGATAATCCTGATGCACGGCCATGCAGGCGATAACGCCCGATTCCCGTTGCTCATCAGGATGCAGTGCCGTGCAGCCTATGATCAGGCCGTCTCTTTCAATCACGATATAATCGGCAATTTCCATTTCAATTTTTTCCCTGGAACGCTTGGTTAATTTGCCTTGCTGCTCCAGCGGCTTTATCAATTCCAGTATGCCGCCTATGTCGTTCAAAGTGGCGGGGCGCAATTCCTCAAACGGTGTTGAGCTGATCAAGGTACCGATACCGTCGCGGGTGAAAAGCTCAAGCAACAGGGCGCCGTTATGGGTGCGGTTGATCAGATGAACGCGGTCTATGCCGGACTGGCAGCTTTGGATCGCCGCTTTCAGAGGCAGGCTGATCGTGTCGGCAAGGTCGGGGTGCTGCTCCAGAAAAGTTCTGGCTTCCGCAGTGGTCATCTGCTGGATTTGCGCGCCGTCATCAGGATTGCAACAGCTTTGTTCAGTCAATAAAATCAGTTTTTCGGCTTTTAATGCAATCGAGACGGCTGTTGCGACTTGTTCGGCGGACAAGTTGAAAATTTCCCCGCTCGGCGAATAACCGATAGGTGAAATCAGCACAACATTGTTCTGATCCAGTTGTTGATGGATGGCCGCGCTGTCGATGCGCCGCACTTCCCCTGTATGGCAGTAATCGATGCCGTCGATGACGCCAATGGGTTTGGCGGTCACGAAATTGCCGGAAGCCACCTTGATTTTTGCGCCCGCCATCGGCGAATTGGCAAGGCCCATGGACAAGAGTGCTTCAATTTCCACGCGCACAAGCCCCGCCGCTTCCTTGACGCATTGAAGCGCCTGGTCATCGGTAATGCGTAAATGTTTATGAAAGCGAGGAGGCGGGCTGTTTTTCAGGCGCTGGTCTATCTGCGGACGTATGCCGTGGACCAGAACCAAGCGTATGCCCAGGCTGTTCAGCAATGCAAAATCATGAACGTGATTGGCGAAATCATCGTCAAGAACCGCCTCGCCGCCGAACGAAATCACAAAGGTCTTGTTGCGATGGGCATGTATATACGGCGAGGAGTTTCTAAACCAGCTGACGAATGATTGATGCGATTCCATGATAGCGCTTGCGGAATTTTTGCCCATGAAAGAAAAGGGGCTCAGGGCGCCGGAACGCCCAGAGCAAACAGGGACGGGATTTTAATCCAGATTGTCAGTCACCGCGCCCAATGAAGCGGAGCTGACAAGTTTGGCATATTTTGCCAATACGCCACGCGTATAACGCGGTGCGGGTTGCCGCCATTCGGCCAATCGACGAGCAATCTCCTGGTCATCAACGTGTAACGTCAAGGTATTGTTTTCCGCATCAATCGTGATCGAGTCGCCGTTTTCAACAATCGCCAACGCACCGCCGACATAGGCTTCCGGAGTGATATGTCCGACCACGAAACCATGCGTGCCGCCGGAAAACCGGCCGTCGGTAATCAGAGCCACATCCTTGCCCAAACCTTTGCCCATTACGGCGGAAGTGGGGGACAGCATTTCGCGCATGCCGGGACCGCCTTTGGGGCCTTCGTAACGGATAACGATCACATCGCCTTTGACAATGTCGCCGTTCAGGATGCTTTGCAGTGCTTGCTCTTCGGCCTCGAATACCTTGGCTTTGCCGGTAAAACACAGACCTTCCTTGCCGGTAATCTTGGCGACGGCGCCTCCGGAAGCCAGATTGCCGTATAGAACCACCAGATGGCTGTCTTTTTTGATCGGGTTATCCAGCGGATGAATCATGTCCTGGCCTTCCGGATACGATTTGACGTCAGCCAGATTTTCAGCCAGGGTTTTTCCGGTCACGGTCAAGCAATCGCCGTGCAGCAAGCCCCGGTCCAGCAGTTCTTTCATCAAAGGCTGAATGCCGCCGATCTCGATCAGTTCGGCCATTTGGTAGCGGCCGCTGGGTTTTAAATCAGCAACCATGGGTACATGCTTGCCGATGCGCGTGAAATCGTCCAGTGTAATGTCGACACCGACGGCATTGGCCATGGCCAGGATATGCAGTACCGCATTGGTCGAACCGCCGAGTGCAATGGCAACCGTAATCGCATTCTCGAACGCTTCCTTGGTCATGATATCGCGTGGCTTGATGTCTTTTTTCAACAGTTCCAGTACCGCTGCACCGGCGAGTTCGCAATCCCGGCGCTTGTCTTCGGAGACAGCGGCCTGAGCGGAACTGTTGGGCAGACTCATGCCTAATGCTTCAATCGCCGATGCCATGGTATTGGCGGTATACATTCCGCCGCATGAGCCAGCCCCCGGAATGGCTTTAGCTTCAATCTCAGCAAGTTCGGCATCATCGATTTTGTTATTGGCTCTGGCGCCAACCGCTTCGAATACGGACACAACATCCAGTTTTTTATCTTTGTGGCAGCCTGGCAGAATAGTGCCGCCGTATACGAAGATGGCCGGACGGTTCAAGCGGGCCAAGGCGATCATGCAGCCGGGCATGTTCTTGTCGCAGCCGCCGATGGCGACAACGCCGTCAAAGCCCTGACAGCCGACCACGGTTTCAATGGAATCGGCAATGACTTCGCGCGATACCAGCGAATATTTCATGCCTTCCGTACCCATGGAAATACCGTCCGATATCGTGATGGTATTGAAGATAACGGCTTTGCCGTTGGCATTGTCCACGCCGCGCGCGGCATCATCAGCCAGCCTGTTGATGTGCATGTTGCAAGGCGTCACCATGCTCCAGGTCGAGGCGATACCAATCTGCGGTTTGCTGAAGTCTTCGTTCTTAAAGCCAACGGCATGCAGCATTGCGCGACTTGGCGCACGCTCCATGCCGTCAACAACTTGAGAAGAATAGGTGCGGTTTTTTTTGTCACCTGAGTTAGCCATATAAGCGATTTCCGAAGGTTAAATATTTAAAATATAGGGTGCGAAGGCAAAGGGTTGCATTGGTTTCTCAGAAGGTATCCCAACTGCTGTTTCTACGACGCCAGCCTAATTTGGGTAGAATGAACCCTAATACGACACCGATCAAGGATAGAATGCCACCGTATAAAAACCAGTCCTGATTGCTGCTGTCCGCCAGCGCCTGGTTTTCCAGTTTGAGCTGTTCCAGTTCCCGTTCAACATTAACCACGCGTTCCTGAAGTTCGTCGCGTTGAGTTTTTAACTCTATCGCGCTGGAGGCGGTTTGTTTCAGTTCGTTAAGTTCCCTGGTTAAGTGATCACGTTCCGCTGCCAGGGATTGTTCAAGCGTTGTTCCCGGGGTAAGCGCGCTTTTCAATGATTCAAGTTCGGCTTTCAACGCTATATTCTCCGTTTCGAACGACGCCAGTTTTTTATTGGCGGCATCCAGTTGAAAACGCGAGGAGGGTTCTTTCATAGTGTGACGGGTCAGAATATAGCCTTCTGTGCCGTTACTAAGACGCGCATAGCTGAAACCGGTTTTATTGTTCTGGCTAATTATCGTAAGAGGCGTACCGGATGGGAGCAGTTTTACCACCTTGCCGTGCGTGTTTTCTTCGCTTCTTAACGCTAAATTGACATTGTCGGTTATATAGGCTGTTGTAGCCTGCGCCGGACCGAACGTGAGCATTAGGATAAAAAACGAGCTTAATAGTTTTTTCACTTGAATCTCTGGTGTTGATCGTTTGAAAAGATAAATTTTAGCGTTATTTATGGCACATGAGAAATTCCAGCAGCGCCTTTTGGGCGTGCAGGCGATTTTCAGCTTCATCATAGATAACGCTCCGAGGACCATCGATAACGTCAGCAGTGACTTCTTCACCGCGATGCGCGGGCAGGCAATGCATGAACAGGGCATCATGATTGGCGACTTTCATGACCTCTGTATTGATTTGATAATTTTTAAAGGCTATTTCGCGTTGTTTCTGTTCCTCTTCCTGACCCATACTGGCCCAGACGTCGGTAACGAGCAAATCCGCATTCTGGGCCGCTTCCAACGGTGTGGAAAAAAAACGGACGCGATCGCCCGCGGCTTTAACGATCGATTCCAGGGGTTCATAACCAGACGGGCAGGCAATGTTCAATTTGAAGTCCAATACGGTCGCGGCATCAATATAGGAATGGCACATATTATTACCGTCACCGATCCAGGTGACTGTCTTGCCTTGAATGTCGCCGCGATGTTCAAAAAAGGTCTGCATGTCTGCCAGTAATTGGCAAGGATGCTGTAAATCGGTTAAGCCGTTGATCACAGGTACGCGCGAATGTTCCGCGAATGTCGTTACCGTTTCGTGCTTGTCAGTTCTGAGCATGATGCAGTCGACCATGCTGGAGATAACCTTAGCGCTGTCTTCCAGCGGTTCGCCGCGTCCGAGTTGGGTGTCCCGGGGCGACAGGAACAGGGCGCTGCCGCCAAAATGGCTCATGCCGGCTTCGAATGAAATGCGCGTGCGCGTCGATGATTTTTCAAAAATCATCGCCAGGACTTGGCCTTTAAGGGGCTGGTAGTTGGGATCGCGGTTGTTTTTCAGCGTTATGGCTCTGTTGATCAAGCCGCGAAATTCTTCGCTTGATAAATCGAGCAGGCTGATGAAGTGTCTGGGAATCATAGGCATAGTCTTGTATGCTCTTGAATAAGAGCTGATAAGGTTTCCACGAGTTGATTGATTTGTTGGTCATCAATGATTAATGGCGGCAGCAAGCGGATGGTTTTCTCGCTGGTAACATTGATCAATAAGCCTTGCTGTAGGGCTGATTTGACAAGTTCCGCGCAGGGTGCGTCAAGCTCAATGCCGATCATCAGGCCTTTATGGCGAATATCGACCACATGCGGGTTATCACCCAGTTGCTTGGCAAATCCGTCGTGGATTGCCGTGCCTTTTTGTTCGACTTGTTCGATCAGGTTTTCATGGTCTAACGTTGCCAATACTGCTAACGCCGCGCTGCATGCCAAAGGATTGCCGCCGAACGTCGAGCCGTGGGAACCCGCGGAGAAGAGTTGGGCCGCTTTGCCATGGGCGAGGCAGGCGCCTATCGGTACCCCATTACCTAGCGCCTTGGCCAGTGTGCAGACATCAGGCACGATCGAGTTGTGCTGGTAGGCGAGAAATTTACCCGTGCGGCCTATGCCGGTCTGGATTTCATCCAGCATCATCAGCAGGTTATATTGGTCGCACAGGTTGCGGATTCGGTTCAGATAATCGCTGGCCGGAATGTTGACGCCGCCCTCGCCCTGAACCGGTTCGACCAGGATGGCAACGATATTACCGTGCTGTCCAATTGCTTGTTCGATGGCATCGATATCGTTATAAGGCACGCGCACAAAACCTTCGACCAGCGGTGCAAAGCCTTGCTGTACTTTGGGGTTGCCGGTGGCGCTCAGCGTGGCCAGCGTGCGGCCATGAAAGCTTTTTTCCATGACGATGATGGCCGGATTTTCTATATGCCGCTGGTGTCCATAGAGGCGAGCCAGTTTAATGGCGGCTTCATTGGCTTCGGCGCCGGAATTACTGAAAAAAACGTTGTCCATGCCGCTTTTATCAATCAGCCTGTCCGCCAGGTTCTCCTGGGCAGCGATACCATATACATTTGATGTATGCACCAGGGTTTCGCTTTGTTTGCAGATGGCCCGGTGCACTGCCGGGTGAGCATGACCCAGGTTGCATACGGCTATACCCGCTAAGGCATCCAGATAACGTTTATTGTCGGTATCCCACAACCATACGCCGCTGCCCCGCTCGAAAGTTACGGGTAAACGTCCATAAGTTGGCATAATATGGCTAGTCATTGATTCTGCCTGCAAAGAAAAGTAGGCGGAAGTCAGCCGCCCGTCGGAAAAATGTTCGATTATAGTTTTCAAATGAGCCTCAGGCAAGAGCGGTCCTTTAAGATTTACTTTTTTAACAGCGTAAATGTTGATAAAATTAGTTGGTTTTATTTGTCGAATGAGTGACTGCTACTATGAATGTTACAGAAAGAATTAAAGACCAGCTTGAAAACAATCCGGTTGTTTTATACATGAAAGGCACGCCTGATTTTCCGCAGTGCGGCTTTTCGGCGCAGACTGTTCAGATATTGGATGCCTGTCATGCAAAATACGCGTACGTTAATATTCTTGAGGACCTTGAGGTTCGTGAAGCGCTGAAGGAATACTCGCACTGGCCGACTTATCCGCAGCTTTATATCGGCGGTGAACTCATCGGCGGTTGTGACATCGTGACTGATTTGTACACCAAGGGCGAGTTGAGCAAAATGTTGGCGGCGGCCGATGCCATAGCGGAATAAACCGCCGAGGCTCTGCAATAGTTAAATTGAGAGCCGGTTGATCAAGCGCCGCTGGCTCAATAGGCGGGATAAAGGCAGTTCGAAGGTAATGTCAATGATCACCGTATCCGCGGACGCGGGTACGGTGATGGTTTCTATCTTATTGATCGAGCGACTCAAGTCGCTTCCAGCGGTTGACTATCATACAGAACAGTTCGGCTGTCTTTTCGGCATCATAGAGCGCTGAATGCGCCTTTTCGTTATCCCACTCCAGTCCGGCTGTCCGGGCTATTTTAGCCAGCACGGTCTGTTGATAGGCCAATCCTCCGAGTGTGGCCGTATCAAACGTACTGAACGGATGAAACGGACTTCTCTTGATTTGCGTGCGATGAATAGCCGCATTTAAAAAATTAATATCGAAAGCCGGATTGTGGCCGACCAGGATCGCCCGCGTGCAGTTGTTGCGCTTTACCGCTTCCTTGATGGGTTTGAACAGCGTATTCAGCGCCTCTTTCTCGTCGACAGCCATGCGAAAAGGGTGGTGCGGATCAATGCCGTTGAATTTAAGGGCGGCTTCATCCAGTTCGGCGTTTTTAAACGGAATCACATGCGTGGAATAGCGTTCTGTGATTTCCAGATCGTGCTGGCTGTTAAGTTCGACGATAACGGCGGCGATTTCCAGTACTGCATGTTTTTTAGGATTAAAGCCGGCTGTTTCAATATCGATAATGACGGGTAGGTAGCCTCTAAATCGCTTGTCTAAGGGTATTGCAGGTATATCCATTAATTTTGAATGTTCTCGGAGTGGAAAAACTTAAGGGGCATAATAGGGTGGATGTCGGTGGTAGTAGGCATTTTATGGTATGTTACGCGAAATTTAATTCAGAATAAAAATAATAGCGAAATTAAAGGCAAATCAATGCGCAAGCAAAAATTAATAACGCAATTGACTGGTTTTATATTATTCGGCATGTTGGCCGGATGCGCAACCAGCGCAAAAGACACCAGGGATCCGATGGAAAACTGGAACCGTGGGGTACAGACATTTAATGATAATCTTGATGATTATGTGATGAAGCCTGTCGCTAAAGGTTATCAATGGGTCACGCCGTCATTTGTCGATCGTGGCGTGACTAACTTTTTCAGTAATATCGATGATATCGGCGTCACCATAAATGATCTGTTGCAGTTTAAGTTGTCGCAAACCGGTATGGATGGCGCGCGCTTTATTGTTAATACGGTGGCCGGGATTGGTGGCTTCATCGATGTCGCGGAAATGATTGACCTGCCCAAGCATAACGAGGATTTTGATCAAACCCTGGGCGTTTGGGGTGTGCCGACCGGGCCTTATCTGGTGTTGCCGTTTTTCGGGCCCAGCTCGCCGCGCGGGGTGGGCGGTCTGATCGGCGATGCGGCCATGAACCCTATCAGCTATATCGATAGCGGCATTATTACCGGTTCGTTATTCGCCCTGAATGCGACCGATTTGCGTGCCGATAATTTGGGCACGGAAAAAGTGGCCGCTGAAGCGGCTGTGGACCGGTATGAGTTTTTCAAAAATTCCTATTTCCAGCGGCGTAACTACCTGGTTTACGACGGCAATGTCCCGGAGGATGAGGAAGAACTGGAACTTGATGAGGATTATTTGTCCCCTGTCAGCCCCTATTGACCGGCATTTTATCCCCAGACAGCCGGCATTTGACGGCTGTCTGGGGGCTATGCGCTACTGCTGTATTTGCCAGGCGAGTTCTTCATCGGCTTTCAGCGGCGTGATCGATAGCGAATGCTCGCCATAGGCCGCCGGTACTTTCCAGGGGGTTTTCACCAGCGTGACGACGTCCAAATTTCTCGGCAAACGGTAAAAATCGGCGCCGTGGAAACTCGCAAAACCTTCCAGTTTATCCAATGCGTCGGCCCGTTCGAAGACTTCGGCATACAGTTCCAGCGCGGCATGGGCGCTGTAACAGCCCGCGCAGCCGCAAGCGGCTTCCTTCAGCGAGGTCGGATGCGGGGCGCTGTCCGTGCCCAGGAAGAATTTCGGATTGCCGCTGGTGGCGGCGGCAACCAAGGCCTGGCGATGGTGCTCGCGTTTGATGATCGGCAGGCAGTAATGATGCGGACGTATGCCGCCGGCCAGCAGGGCGTTGCGGTTGAACATCAAATGCTGCGGCGTGATGGTGGCGGCAATGCGCGCGCCGGCCGACTGCACAAACTGCACGGCTTCCGCCGTTGTTACATGCTCGACTACGATGCGCAGTTCCGGGAAGTTTCTGCTGATATCGGTCAGGGTGGTGTCGACGAATACCTGCTCCCGGTCGAAGATGTCACATGCCTCGTCAGTAACTTCGCCATGGATCAGCAAAGGCATGTCGTGCTTTTCCAGGGCCGCCAGCAGCGGGTAGGCGGCCTTGATATCACTAATGCCGGCATCGGAATGGGTTGTGGCGCCGGCCGGATACAGCTTGAACGCTTGTACATGCTCGCATTCCGCGGCTTTGCTGATTTCAGACGCACTCGTCGAGCCAGTCAAATAAAGCGTCATCAGCGGCGTAAAATTCAGACCGACGGGCACGGCCTGCAGAATTTCCTCCCGATAAGACAGGGCCTGTGCCACGGTCGTCACGGGCGGCTTCAGGTTGGGCATGATGATGGCACGGGCAAATTGCCTGGCGGTATGAGGCATGACGGTTTTTAAAATCGCGCCGGTTCTGACATGCAAATGCCAGTCGTCAGGTCGTGTGATGGTTAATTTTTTCATTATGCGGGTTATTCTTCTGTAAAATAGGCAGGTATTTTATAGGAAGGACCTTGAAAATCTAACATAGTCCCCTATTTTGGGTATTATTTTTTTGTTATCGGAGGGGCTAATGCCAATTTACGAATATCAATGTCAAGCATGCGGTCATGAACACGAGGCGTTGCAAAAACTCAGCGACGAGCCATTAATTCACTGCCCGGCCTGTAGTCAACCTGAGCTGATGAAAAAGATCTCAGCGGCCGGGTTCCGGTTAAAAGGCGGCGGCTGGTATGAGACTGACTTCAAAAGCGGTACCAAGAAAAACATAGCGGGCGAAAGCAGCAGCTCCAGTACCACTACCAGCTCTCCAGGCTCAGCGAGCTGCTGCGGCGGAAGCTGTAACAGCAGTCATTAGGGCTGACTTGCAACAGCCGGTTTAAGCACGTAATATCGACAACTTTTTTGGATTAACAGAGAAAACTTATGCGTACCCACAAGTGTGGAGAATTAAACAAAGAACATTTAGGGGAGGCCGTTGAATTATGCGGTTGGGTTCATCGTCGCCGGGATCATGGCGGGGTCATTTTTATTGATCTGAGAGACCGTGCCGGCCTGGTGCAGGTCGTATTTGATCCTGATTCTCCTGAAACTTTCGCCATCGCTGAAAGTGTACGCAGTGAATATGTTTTAAAGGTTGAAGGGATCGTGCGCAATCGTCCCGAAGGCACGATTAATCCGAACATGCATACCGGTGAAATTGAAGTGCTGGTCAGCAATGTGGAAGTACTGAACGAATCCGAAACACCGCCTTTCCCGGTGGAAAGCGATATCGAGGTCAACGAGGAAATGCGTCTGCGTTATCGCTACATCGATCTACGCCGCACATCCATGCAGGAAAAAATGCGCGTGCGCCGCGATGTGACGCGTACCTTGCGCAATTTCCTCGACGATAACGAATTTTTCGAGATTGAAACGCCTTATCTGACCAAGGCCACGCCGGAAGGCGCGCGCGATTACATCGTGCCCAGCCGCACGCATGAAAATGCCTTCTTTGCCTTGCCGCAGTCGCCGCAGCTTTACAAGCAAATACTGATGGTTGCCGGCATGGACCGCTACTATCAGGTTGTGCGCTGCTTCCGCGACGAGGATTTGCGCGCCGACAGACAACCTGAATTTACCCAGCTCGACATCGAAACGTCTTTCATGGATGAAAACGAGATCATGGAGGTCATGGAAGAGATGATCCGTCAGTTGTTCGCGGAAATCATCGATGTGCAACTCGATGCCACTTTCCCGCGCATGACTTATCAGGAAGCGATGTCCCGGTTCGGCGTCGACCGTCCCGATCTGCGAATTCCGCTGGAACTGGTCGATATCGCCGAGGAAATGAAAGCGGTCGATTTCAAAGTCTTCTCGGGTCCTGCCAACGATCCCAACGGTCGTGTCGTGGCCTTGCGCCTGCCTAACGGCGGCGATCTGAGCCGCAAGGATATCGAGGACTTGACCAAATACGTCGGTATATACGGCGCCAAGGGTCTGGCTTATATCAAAGTCAACGACCGCAATGGCGGCATCGACGGCCTGCAGTCGCCGATCGTCAAATTCGCACCGGCCGAAGTCTGGGAGCAAGTGCTGACCAAGACCGGCGCTCAGACCGGCGATCTGATTTTCTTCGGCGCCGACAAGGCGCACGTCGTCAACGAAGCGATGGGAGCGCTACGGGTCAAGCTGGGCCACGATCTCAACCTACTGGAAGGCGACTGGAAGCCGGTTTGGGTGATCGATTTCCCGATGTTCGAATGGGACGACAAGAGTCAGCGCTGGAATGCCATTCACCATCCGTTCACGGCGCCCAGTTGCTCGGTCGAAGAATTGCTGGCCAACCCTGGCGCGGCGTTGTCACGCGCCTATGACCTGGTATTGAACGGCACTGAAGTCGGCGGCGGCTCGATTCGTATCAATCGAACAGCGATGCAGCAGATCGTGCTAAAGATTCTGGGCATTGACGAGGACGAGGCCAAGGAAAAATTCGGCTTCCTGCTCGAGGCGCTGAAATACGGCGCACCGCCGCACGGCGGAATGGCGTTCGGACTCGACCGCCTGGTCATGCTGATGACCGGATCGCACTCGATCCGCGATGTGATTGCCTTCCCTAAAACACAATCAGCGTCCTGTCCTTTAGTCAGTGCGCCGGCTGTCGTCGATGATGCGCAGTTGCGCGAACTGGGCATCCGGTTGCTGAAACCGGCAGTCAAGGCATCGTAAGATAAGCCTGTCCAACATTTGCTCCGCCGTAAAATATGCGGCGGAGGCAAAACTATATCGGGAAGGAAGGGTCTTAGTAAATTAAATACTTCGTTCCATCGTGTCCGTTGTGAGTTATCAAATTATTCTCTGTTAAGGTTTGTCTTTATAATGACCGATACCGCATTATCCATTCAAGATTATGCATTGCTCAGTGACGAGGAGTGCGAAGCGCGCATTGTTGCCGCCAAGGAAAAGCTGGGCAGTCGTTGTGTTGTTCTAGGTCATCATTATCAACGTGATGAGGTTTTCAAGCATGCTGACTTGACCGGCGATTCATTGAAGCTGTCCCGGGAAGCGGCCCAGTCCGACGCCGAATACATCGTGTTCTGCGGTGTACATTTCATGGCCGAAGTGGCCGACATTCTGTCCAGGCCCGAGCAGATCGCCATATTGCCGGACATGGCGGCCGGCTGTTCCATGGCGGACATGGCCAACCTGATCAAGGTGCAGAAATGCTGGCACGAGCTGGCTGAAATTCTGGATGTGGAAGCTGAAGTCACGCCCGTCACTTACATTAACTCGGCTGCCGACCTGAAAGCCTTCTGCGGCGAGCATGGCGGCATCGTCTGTACGTCGTCCAATGCCCAGAAAATCCTGGAATGGAGCTTCGCGCGCCGCGAAAAAATCCTGTTTTTCCCCGACCAGCACTTAGGCCGCAATACCGCCTACCGGATGGGTATTCCGCTGGAGGAAATGGTGGTTTGGGACTTCACCAAGCCCATGGGTGGGCTGACGGCCGAGCAAGTCCGCAATGCCAAGATGATTCTGTGGAGCGGCTATTGTTCCGTGCACCAGGCGTTCCAGCCGGAACATGTCGATAACTTCCTGCAGCGTTATCCCGAAACGAAGGTGATTTCGCATCCGGAAGCCTGCTTTGAAGTGTGCCAGAAATCCGATTACATCGGCTCTACGGAATACATTCTCAAGACCGTGCGCGAAGCGGAGCCGAACACGCGCTGGCTGGTTGCGACGGAACTGAACCTGGTCAATCGTTTGAACGAGGAATGCAAAGCACAGGGCAAGAACGTGCATTTCATGTCGCCCATGCTGTGCATGTGTTCCACCATGTTCAGAACCGATCCGCAACATTTGGCCTGGGTTCTGGAAAATCTGGTGGAAGGCCATGTCGTCAACCGGATCTCCGTGCCTGCCGACGTGGCCAAACTGGCCAAGGAAGCCCTAGATAATATGTTAGCTATAAAATAGTTTTTATTTGATATCAGCAGTTGTAGGGTCGAATTCATTCGACCCGAAATACTCGCAAAGCTTTACTGCATAAAAAGCCGATAAATGCAGCGCATTTATCGGCTTTTTTACAGAAGATGGAGGGGCGACTTCAGTCGCTCAGAGCGGATAAATCCGCCCCTACAGAATTATTTCGAATCCTTCCACTTCTGTTTCCTGGCCAGTTTCTTCGCCGCTTTCTGCTCGCGGATAACCGCCAGTTCGGCCAGTTCCCGTTCCATCATGGCCGGCGTTTCCAGGCTGATGCGACCGATCGTGCCGGAACGCAATTCGGACAGCAGCAGTTTGGCAACCTTATCCATATCCACACGTCCGCCCGAACGCAGACAGCCGCGATTTTTGCCGATAGTTTCCATAAGCGCCTGCTCGCCGTCCGGCAGTTGCTCGATCTGATAGCGGGCCTTCAGCAGGTCGGGGTACTGTTTTAACAGATACTCGGCCGCGAAAAAGGCGATATGTTCATGATTGATGGCCGTGTCCTTGATCGCGCCCGTGGTCGCCAGCCGGTAGCCGCTGTTCCGGTTTTCGACATTGGGCCAGAGCACGCCGGGTGTATCCCACAGGACGATGCCGTTGCCGATGTCGATACGCTGCTGGGTTTTGGTGATGGCCGGTTCGTTGCCGGTCTTGGCGATAATCCGGCCGGCTAGGATATTGATCAGCGTGGACTTGCCGACATTCGGTATGCCCATGATCAGGGCTTGTATCAGCCGGCCGTTGCTGTCCCTGCCGGGCAGCATCTTGTGACACAGATCGGCGATCTGGCGCATTTTTTCGGGTTGCTCGACGGTCAACGCCAGGGTCTTGACGCCTTTTTCCCGTTCCAGATAGATTTGCCATTGCTGCGTCAGGTCCGGGTCGGCGAGATCGCTTTTGCTGAGCACCTTGATGCAGGGCTTGTCGCCGCGCAGGGTTTTCAGCATCGGATTCTCGCTGCTGAACGGAATGCGCGCATCCAGAATTTCAATGATCAGGTCAACCTGAGGCAGGATGTGTTTGATCTCTGTGCTGGCCTTGTGCATATGGCCGGGGTACCACTGAATAAGCATGATGTTTTTCAAATAGTTAGAATGCGGGTCGAGCGGCATTATAGCAGCTATAGCGTAGGGGCGCCCCGATGACAGTGCAGCAAAAATGGCTGATATTCAGTATCATGTGCAATAAAATCCCGATTGCTATTAATCATCCGTATGAAAACGACGAAAGAAACAACGATAACAAGCAGCTTTTACGCCTATTTATCAAGATTGCGCTGGATCAAGCGCTGGGGGCTCAAACGCAATGCCCATGACGAGAACGTCATGGAGCACAGCTGGGAAGTCTCCGTCATCGCGCATACGCTGGCCCTGATCAAAAACCGCTATTACGACGGTAATGTCGATGCCAATGCCGTCGCCGCCGCGTCCTTGTACCACGATATCACCGAAGTGATCACCGGTGATCTGCCGACACCGATCAAATACCACTCCGAGGAAATCAGCACGGCTTACAAGCAGATTGAAAAACAGGCCGAGAAGGAACTTCTGAATCTGTTGCCGGCGGAACTGCAGGCCGATTTTAAGACGCTGATTCATCATGACCACATGCCGGAAGAGCATGTGCGCATCATCAAGGCCGCCGACAAGATCTCAGCCTACCTCAAATGCCAGGCCGAGCTGAAAGCCGGCAACACCGAATTCGAGATGGCCGCCGAGCACCTGGCCAAAACAATCGGCGAATCCGATCAGCCCGAAGTCATGTTTTTCATGCAGGCGTTCGTGCCCAGTTGCGGACTGACCCTGGACGGCCTCATGAAAACCTACTGAGCTGGCAACATTAGGGACATACCACATGTTAAGACTCTTCCATACAGCCGACTGGCATCTCGGCCATCACCTGCACGGCGTATCGCGACACTCCGAACACCGGCAGTTCCTGGCCTGGTTGCTGCAGGCCATGCAAGACAGACAGGTTGACGCATTGATCGTCGCCGGCGACATTTTCGATACCGCCAACCCCTCGGCGCTCGCGCAGGCGCAACTTTATGAATTCCTGGTCAACGCCAGAACACGGCAGCCTCAACTGGATATCGTGCTGATCGGCGGCAATCACGACTCGGCAAGCCGGCTCGATGCGCCTTCGCCGATACTGAAAGCGCTGGGCGTGCATGTCGTCGGCGGACTGGTGCGCAAACCCGACGGAACAATCGACTGGGATCGGTTGATCGTGCCGCTGACCGATGCCAAAGGAGCCATCAAGGCCTGGTGCGGCGCCATGCCGTTTCTGCGCCATGCCGATCTGCCCGGCAATGGCGAGGCCGGCGATCCCTTGATCGCCGGCGTTAAAGACCTGTATGGACAGTTATCTGAACAGCTCCAGAAAAAGTCCGGCAACGGCGCGAGTCTGGTCCTGACCGGTCATTGCTACATGGTAGACGGCCGCGTGTCGGAACTGAGCGAGCGCAAAATCCTGGGCGGCAACCAGCACGCGCTGCCGGTCGATATATTCTCCGGCAACGTCGCCTATGTCGCCCTGGGCCATCTGCATCTGGCGCAAAAAGTCGGGCCGCACGAGCATATCCGCTACAGCGGCTCACCGATACCGCTGTCCTTCGATGAAGCCGACTATCGGCATCAAGTGCGGCAGATTGATATCGAGGCGGGGCAGGTGGAAACGGTCGCCGTTCAAATTCCGCGCGGCGTCGAGATGATCAGAATCCCTGACGGCAAGAACTTCGCGGTATTAGCCGACGTCATCGCGCAACTGGAGCGTCTGGATCTCGACCACGAACTGCCGATTGAGCAAACCCCGTTCGTGGAACTCAGAATCCGGCTCGACAAGCCGGAACCGGGCCTGCGCCAGCAGATCGAGGAAGCCATCGCCGGACTGCCGCTGCGCCTGCTGAAAATATCGACGGCCTATGGCGGCAGCCAACAAAGCCTGGCCGATGCGAATATCGAACAGCGATTGGAAGAACTGCAACCCATGGACGTTTTCCAGCGCTGCTACCAGAACCGCTACGACCAGAGTGCACCGGACAGCCTGACAGCCCTATTCAATGAACTGGTCGAAAGCGTGCAGGGAGGCGACTGATGCGCATTCTGGCGATTCGCGGCAAAAACCTGGCCAGCCTGGCCGGCGAGTTTGAGATTTCACTGGACGATGGCCCGCTCGCGCAGGTCGGCCTGTTCGCCATCACCGGTCACACCGGCGCTGGCAAGAGCACGATACTGGACGCCCTGTGTCTGGCGCTGTACGACAAAATACCGCGTCTGCCCGAAGGACACGGGTTTGCGGTCGGGCACAGGGACGAGGATGAAAACCTGCGCGTGACCAGCAACGACGTGCGCTCGATATTGCGGCGCGGCACGGCCTCGGGGTTTGCCGAGGTCGATTTTATCGGCAAGGACAAGCAGGCCTATCGGGCGCGTTGGGAAGTCAGCAAGGCGCGCGGCAAGGCGACCGGCCGGCTTCAGCCCCAGGACATCACGCTGACTCATACCGCCAGCGGCCTGCGCATAGGGCAGGGCAAAAAGAGCACGCTGGAAGCGATCAGTGAAAAAATCGACCTCAATTTCGACCAGTTCCGGCGTTCGGTGCTGCTGGCGCAGGGCGATTTTGCCGCGTTCCTGAAAGCCAAGAAAGACGAACGCTCCAATCTGCTCGAGCGCATCACCGGCACCGATATTTATTCCGAACTGTCGATCGCGGCCTTCGAGCGCGCCAAGCAGGAAAAAGAGGCGCTCAGACGCATCGAAGAGCAGTTGCAGAATCAGCTGCCGCTGGCAGAGCCCGATCGAAAAGCGTTGGAACAGGAACGCGATCAGTGCGTCGCGTTGCTGGACGATCTGGAAAAAGCGATCAACGCCAATCAGCAAACCCTCGACTGGTACACGGCGCTGAACAACCTGAAAGCGGCCGAGCAGGCGGCCGGCGAGGCCTTCGAACACAGACGGAAAGCCTGGGACGACGCCGAAGCCGATCGCCTGCTGATAGAAAAAGTCGAAGCCGCGCAACCGCTTAAAACCCTGCTAGCGCAGTATGAAGCAGCGCTGACAGAAGTCCGGGATGCGCAACAGAAACTGCAAGCCGGCGGCGAATTGCAAGAAACCGCCGAATTCAGGCTAAAGGCGGCCAAACAACAGGCAACGGTTGCCGCCGATGCCCTGCAGGCCGCCGAGAAAAACCGGCATGATGCCCAACCGCTATTGAACAAGGTCCGCGATCTGGATACCCGCATCGAGATCATGCAAGTCAATATCAACGCCTTGACTGCCGAACAAATCCGCCTCCAGGAACAGCTGGAGGATGCGCAAACGCATCATCAGCGCCTGCTGGCACAGCAGGCTGAAAAAACGGATCGATTGCAGCAGCTCAACGTCTGGCTGGACGAAAATCAGGCGTTCAAAACCATCGCGGTTGAATGGAGCCGTTGGCAAGGAGAACTGGAACGCTACCAAGTGCTGGCAGCACGCAAGATCGACTGCGAGAACAGGCTCAATACCTGCAAGGATTCGGTTGACGGCGATGAGCAGCAGCTGGCCGGGATCAAAAAAGCCATCATGGAAAGCCTGCAGGAGCAGGAACGGCAACAGGCAAGGCTCGATCCGCTGAAACAGCAGGCCGGACAGTACTCGCTTGAGGACTTGAACCGGACTAAAGACGAGCTGGAAACCAAGCGTGCGCAAGCCAGTGCAGCACTGAAGCTGGCTGAGGAAGCGAGAGGGCTGCAACAGGCCATGACGCAGGACGGCGACAGACTGGCCACTATCGGGCAGGCGCTGACCGATGCGGCCGGACAATTGGAAACGGCAATCCGCCAACAGGCCGTCAACAGCACCGCGCTCGAAGAAGCCAAAAAAGCCCTGGCCTTGATCCAGGCCGCCACGCATAAAAACGCGCAGGAATTCCGCGATCTGCTGCAGCCGGACCAACCCTGTCCCGTTTGCGGCGCCCTCAAACATCCCTGGCGTAGCCATAGTACCGTGGGCTCCCCGCTGGATGGCGCTCAGCAGGCCCGGGTCAAGGAACTGGAAAGCGAAAAAGTGGCCCTGATCAAATCGGTCGCGGGGCTTAACAACCTGATAGCCCAGAAACAGGAACAACAGACGGCGCTGGAGCAGCAAATCACTCAGACCCAGGCAAAACTGGCTGATTGCCGCAATGAGTGGAACATGTTGACCTTGCCCGACAAAACCGATCTGGCCGTTACCGATGCGGGGCTTCTACCGTGGCTGGAGCAGCAGGCCGAACAATTGATGGTCGAATGGGAGCGGATCAAACAGCAGGAGAAGCAGGCCATAGAACTGCAAAAGCAGATAAAAACGGCTCAGGACCTGTTCGATGCCGCCAAGCAGAAACAGGAAACTCTGGTCGGTCAACAGGCTGCACTCGACAGCCGTCTGGCCGAAAATAAAGCCAACCTGAAGCATTTTTACGACCAGCTTCAGGAACTGGAAATACAATGGGACGCGCAGAGCGGGCTGCTGCAGGCGCCGTTTGGCCAAATTGATGACTGGCAGTCCGATCTGGCACGCGATGCGGAGCAGTTCAGACAAAACCTGGCGTCACAGGTAGGCCAATGGCAACAGGCAGCGCAGGAGGTAGAGGCGACCACCCGAGATCTTGCCGATATCAAGCACGAGGAAAAACTCTCGGCCCAGACCCTGGAACAATGCAGAAAACTTTTCCAAGCCAAGCAGACCGACATCACACAGCAGATCGAGGGAAAACAGAAGCTGTCAGAAGAACGCAATGCCTTGCTGCCGCATGCCGAGGGTGAGACCGCAGACATCTACGAACAGGCACTGCACCGCAAGGTACAGGCTGCCAAGGCCGCGCATCAGCAGGCCAGCGATAATGCCGCCCAGGCTGAAACCGATCTGGCGACGCAGCAACAAAACCAGCGGCACTGGCGGGACGAGACCGATCGGCGCTCTGGCAATCTGGAAAAGGCGGGGAATATGCTGAATCAGGCGCTGGCAACGCAGGGCATCGACCTGGATGGCTTGAAGCCGTTGCTGGAAAAGGACGAAACCTGGCTGAGTGAGCAGAAAGCAGACCGGCTAAAGCTGGAACACGCGCTGCACGAAGCGGCCGCATTGCTGAAAGTCAAAGCGGACGACCGGCGCCGGCATGAAACCCATGCGCCCCTGGAAACCGAGGAACTCGCCCTGCAGATCGCTCAGGAATTGCGGCAGCAGCGGCAGAATCTGAATTCACAGAAAGAAGAAAAATTGATACTGCTACGCGAAGACGACAAGAAAATCATTGCCGGCAGCCATCTGAAAGCGGAGCTTGAACAGCAGCAGGAGCGCTGGCAACAATGGGAAAGCCTGAACGATCTGATCGGCTCGAAGAACGGCGCCAAATTTCGCGGCTTTGCCCAGAGCCTGACTCTGGAAGCCCTGCTGGCCCACAGTAACCGCCATCTTGAAGATTTTGCCCGGCGGTACCGGTTGCAACGCGTGCCGGGCAGCGAACTGGAACTGCAGATCATCGACCGCGACATGGCCGACGACGTGCGCAGCGTGCACAGCCTGTCCGGCGGCGAAAGCTTTCTGGTCTCGCTGGCGCTGGCGTTGGGCCTGGCCTCATTGTCCTCAAACAAAACCCAGGTTGAATCACTGTTCATTGACGAAGGCTTCGGCAGCCTGGACCCGGAAACCCTCGACATCGCCATTGCCAGCCTGGACACCCTGCAAGCCCTGGGTCGTAAAGTCGGCGTTATCTCGCATGTGCCGATACTGGTCGAAAGGATCGGCGCCAGAGTCATGGTTGAAAAGCAGGGAGGGGGGCGGAGCCGTGTTTTTGTTGAGGGGAATGGTTAAGGCGCGCCGTTAAATTGGCATTAAATACGCTGTTGTGCAGGAGTGGGATATAGGTTCTGTAAGGCTTGAATCATGAGGGTCAGGTTGCATTGATGTCGAGCACCAAGCGAAACTGACCCCCATTGATTGCCGTCAAACCAGATCGGTCTGAAGCGGTTCGGACTGCCCGGAAGAAGCGGGACATTTTGACTGCTTACCACGGGGAAGGCGAGTGAAACTCACCTCTTTACATCCAGGCTGTCTGAACTGACTATAGCATCTATCGGGTTTACTCCTGTTTGGCGAGCTGTCCCATACGGTCGGCGCGCTGGTCGGGTTCAGGGTGGGAAGACAGCATTGAATGCTCACCTCCGCTCAATTGCGCCAGTTTACGTAGCGCGCTCTCCGCCGCTTTCAGATTGCCGCCTGTTTTACGCATGAACTGCAATCCGTAATCGTCCGATTCCGTTTCCTGACTCTGGGAGTACTGGGCGTTCAAGACGGATTCCAATAGCCCGCCTAATTCCGAGGAAACAAGATTGCCAGCCATTGTTCCGCTTGCGGCCGCGCCTTTGCGGGCTCCGCTTAAGGCCAAGGCGGTACGCATTTCCTTTGCGGCATGGCCGTTTTTGATATGGCCTATTTCATGGCCAATAACAAACAGCAACTCTTCGTCATTCATTAGATCCATCAATGCCGTGTAGACACGTACAGAGCCGTCCGCCGTCGCATTGGCATTAACGCTGTCGCTGACATAAGCCTTGAAGTTGATATCCAAACCATCATAGTTGCGGTACTTATCGGTCAACCTCGCCAGCCGCTTCGCATATTTGCTCGATGCGGGAGCGACTGTTTCCTGGGATTGTTCTTCAAATAACCGCATTTGTCGCGAAGATTCTTTCACTTCTTCGTCTGTCAAAGTAGCGGCTTTTCCGAGTTCGGACGCGGCACCTATGGCACCGTCGACATCAATGCCTCCGATACTGCCTACTTGAACTCCGGGTAATCCCTGTCCTCCGCAGGCCGCTAATAACGAGCATATTCCAACTATTCCAATGACACGATTCATTATTGATTTTCCTTATTTATTCCATTGATCGGTTCTGATTTCAAGCAGTTAATATTGCTTTCAGACTTTAACTTTGATTATTCAAAAAATGGGTAAACTCATTGACTTGATGAGCATCACGCCGATAATGCTTCGAGAGAAGCTAAATGAGGTTGCCTGGAGCCCCTTTATGAAATAGAGCGCTAAGCAACCTAACGCATTTTATCATGGGAAAAATGGATTGACGACCCTGTCTTGCCAATCAGAGCAATCGCGCAATGCTTTCCTGATTCATGAACAGGACAGTTCAGCTCGCCGGCTGTTTCGGGCAGGATCAGCTCCAGGCTCGGGAAGCGGGCGCGGCGAAGCCCTGATGCCTGAACAGGGCTCCACTCCCTCAAGGCGCTCGAAGCCGACTAAGCGCTCGGCGTAGATGATAAGGTAGATTACCAGCGTGTTGTCCCGGTACAGCCGCTCCATCCGAACCAGGTACTATCCTGAGCGCCCCAGGTCGGTGATGACTCAGCTGTCGATCAGGATGAATCGCCCAGCATCAAGGTTATGATGTCGGCGACGCTCATGATCAGTTTAGTGCTATGGGCGGTGCGGAACCGGCTGGCATTCTTTCGTCCGGTCTATGGCCAAAATTTTAATGAACCTGGCCGCAATCCATAACGAAGTAGTTTTGGTTCAGGCCGGGGATAGTCTGGTGAAGTCGAGTTTTTCCGATGAGGAAAAACGGTTAACTCCGAATTTATTGGAGAGGAGGTTTTAGGTGATCATGGCTATTTTTTGGCAACCGTATTCACATCTTCAGTGGGATTCCAAGAATAGATTGAAGTATTATCCATGTAATCACACAAACGATAACAATCAGTATCGTTTTGATGTGTTTTGATGTTTCGCCATCATTATTTTCTGGTTTTGACATAATAAAATATATCCATGGTTTAATTACTGCGCCCATCTGATTCATCAGTTGTATGACTTTTATAAACGCTATAGTCATTGCCTGCAAGAAATTTGCATTATCTAAATTTGTACGATTTCAAATTTAGTGTGCAGGTTGGGTTAGGCGATAGCCGTAACCCTGCACATCGAAGCGATAAATGTACCATGAATGCCGTTAACAGAATTCGTGGGAGCGGGGTTACGCCGTGACAAACGCTTATAACGGCGCTTTAAATCGTGATTAGCCAGTATTTTCTGGGGAGATGGAATATTTTACGTTATCGCTTATCCAACCTACCGAACTTGCTTGAGGTGTTGCGAGGTTTAATATGAAATGCCCTGATTGTGGAGAAGATATTGAAATTGAAGATTGGATGGGTGACGAACCATTCGGTTGCCCTTATTGCGGAATTATCCTGCGGCTGATAACCAGCAAGGACGCTTATTCCGATGCCAACGACAAGCGGCTGGTGATTTGCGAATAAGCTGCCTGATCTTTTCGGCAATTGCAAGACGTTCAGGAAATGCTATGGCGCCGGAGACCTATTAGCCTGAGTGAATGCCACGATTTACTGGGAATGGTGTTGCCGCATGCAATCCAGAACCCAGGGCGGATAAATGAGGCGTCATCCGGTAAATGACGCCAGATGCTCAATTAAACTTAGTAATTAAGCTATGACCGAAGCAGCGACCAAACAATCGATCTATCAAAGAAAAGAGCAGGCGGGTTTCCTGGAAACTGTCGGAGTTCGTTACTACCAGTTTTTGGCCAAAAAAGCCGGTACGGCCGAGTTGCATAATGTCAGCATCGATGACTTACAGCCCGATGCAACGCTACAGGCATTATCGTCCAATATCACGGCTTTCGCGGCCGTGATCGCCTTTGCCATAGGCGCTCTGACCACATTCGTGACAATCTGGATAGAATGGACTTATCAAGCCTCGATGAGCACCACGGCCTATTATCTGCTCTATGGCTCGGCGTTAATCTTGATGCTGGTTATCGAAATGACTGTGCTGTTTTGGCTGGGTCTCAAAATTGTCTACAGCCTCGCCTGTCTAACCGGACATAACCAGGCCACCAAAGACTTTTGCCTGCCGGGTGATGATGCCGTGCCCAATATACTGGCACGTGCCGCGCTGGAAGTGCCGGATCCGATCATTCATTATTTGGGGATTGATCCGCTAAAACATTTATCCAAATCCAAAATATTTCTGGTCACGATTTTATATAAAGCCAAAGTCATACTCAGTAGTCTGGGGGTGAAATTTTTACTGGTGCGCTTTTTTGGTAAAGGCGACATACGCATGACCTTCAACTGGGTTGCCATTCCGATAACCGGTTTATGGGATGCCTTTACTTTGTATAAAGTGGCTAGGGAAGCGCGACTGCGCCTATTCGGCAACAAACTGGCCGAACATATTGCGGTGAACATCATCACCGACGAAGTGATCGCTCAACTGAGCCCTAAAGCCCGCGAAGGCTCGATCAGGGCGGTTGCGGTCATGATGGTCCTGGCGCAACATTACCATCCGAATATGTTGGTGTTGTTGCATAGGCTCTGCCTGACCTTCGAAATCGATGAGACTAAAGAATACGATAACTGGAAAGATTTTTTATCACTCCTGGATGAAATCTCCGAGCGCGAACGCTATTTTTTGCTTGATTTACTGTGTGTATCTGCCGCTTTCGACGGACATTTATCACGTTTGGAACGACACCATTTGCCAGAGGCATTCAAAGAACTGACCGAAGAATACATGCAACGCGCGGAAAAATTAAAAAATATGCTGCTGAACGGGCAGTTACATGCGGCCAAAGACTTATGCGAACTGGATTTTAATGCTGGCTAATGCCGCTTTTGATGCACTTCAGTTCCCTATGTCAGATATACTCGGCGCGGTCAGGAATGTAGAAAACGAGATGAGCAAGTAGGACGGTTTCGCGCAGCAAACCGCCATTTCAGGCAGGTCCGGTAATATCGCGGAACATCATGGCTTTAAGACTTCATTTGTTGGTGGCTTGCCAAGGCAAATCCACCTTACAAGTCATCCATCATACGGCCATGCTTATTCAGAAAATTCATGCCGGGCAAACGACTCCCACCCGTATTTTCTAATTACCTCCATACTAGGATTTTGCGTTTCAAACTCTTCTAGCAAGGTCAAAAAGCCATCGCCTACGTTACCAGCACGAGAAGGATCGAGCCATCCATATTCACATTCTTCACAATGTAAATATAACCTTTTATTAGTTACATCTTCCGTAATTATTAATCTCCCTTGGTGGCAATTTACACATACGTCATACCAATAGAATTTTTCCATTGCAACCTCTAGTTTCCTGGATACGAAGTTATAATTTTATTTGTGTCAGGTACAAGCTTTATATGGACTCCATAAAACAATTCACCTGTATCAGCAGTCTGACCGCCAGCTCTACCAGTAAGTTTGTTCATTGGAACAAATAGATTGCCTTGAGCATCGGGTTTTACCCCTAATTTCTGAGCTTGAGACCAAGCTTGGTTAGTCAAGTCAACCCCATCGCCATAAAAGACACCGTGCTGAGGCTTACCAGGATGATCAATATTGTGGAGTCGAACATGATCTTCGCGACTTTGTCCCTTGTACTTGCCTTTATCTGGAACAACAGCTTTCCAATCTAATGTACTATTTGTAGTACCCGAACAATCTTTCCCCGTCAACCCCAACGGATCAACCCAATTGACCGGATTAACCGCATACTGGAACAGATTCACGCCGCCGGCCAGCCCTATCGGATCCTGGTGGATGAATCGCCCCGCCTGGGGATCGTAATACCGGTGCAGATTGTAATGCAGCCCCGTCTCGGCATCAAAATACTGCCCCTGAAACCGCAGCGGATTATCGATGTCGGCCACATCGGCCAGTGCCAGCGAACCATAAGCCCGGTAGCGGGCCGACCAGACGATTTTGCCGGCGGCATCGGTCAGCTCGCGCGGTGTGCCCAGATGATCCAGGTGGTAGTAATAGACCTGTGAGGCCGCGCCGCCGGCCTGGTCGATGCAGGCCAAGGGCCGGAAGCCGCCGGGCTCGAACAGATAGGTCCGGCACCGCTCCGCCCGGGTTTCCTGCAACAGTCGCGCACCGTCATAGGCGAAGCGCGTCTCGCCCTCGGGCGTGACCTTGGCGATACGTCGGCCCAGCGGGTCGTAGCGGTACTGGCTGACGCCGTCGGGCGTTTCGGCCCGGATCAGGCGGTTGTCGCTGTCGTAGGCGTAGCGGGTAGTGAGTCGGCCGGCCTTGCCGCGCCGCTCTTCGGTCAGGTTGCCGGCGGCATCGTAGCGGAAGTGCCGGTCGCCCAGCAGCACCAGGCGGTCGCCTTTGACCCGGCCGCCGCCGTCCTCGTTCATGCCGATCAGGTTGCCGGCCGGGTCGTGCACGAAGCGTTCCGGTGTCAGGCCTTCGACCTGGAGCAGCCGGTCGGCGGGATCGTACAGATAGCGGCTGGCGCCCTGGCGTAGGTCGTCGACGGCGTTGAGCTTGCCGGTGGCATCGTAGCCGTAGCGGCGGCCGAGCAGGGCGGCTTTGCCCCGCAGGCCGGCTTGGTGCTGGGTCAGCCGGCCCATGGGATCGTAGGCATAGCGGCTGACCAGGTCGCCTTGCTGGCGGGCGGTTTCCAGGCCCTGCTCGTCGAACTGGTGGCGGCTGAGGATTTCGCCGTCCAGGCGGACGGTCTGCAGGCGGCCTTGGGCGTTGTAAGCATAATCGAGGCGCTGGCCGGTGGGCGTGACCGTGGCGGTGCGCCGGCCCAGGGCGTCGTATTCGTGCGCGACCGCGGCGTCGTCCTGGCTTTCGCTGATGACCTGGCCGAGGGGATTGTACTGGAACTGCAGCTGCGCGTGCCGGTTCTGGGCCTGTTGCAGGCGGCCGAGCGGATCGTAGCTGAACTCGCAGGCCGCGTTGTCCCAGCCGGTCTTTTTCAGCAGGCGCCCGAGCGGATCGCGCTCAAAGCGGCTGACCTGCCAGTCCTGGTCGCCGCGCTGGGCGTACAGGTCCAGGTTGCCTGTCGCATCGTAATGATAGCGCTGAACGCGGCCGTCGAAGCCGATCTCTTCGATCAGGTTCTCGTCCTGGTCGTAGTTGAGCTGGTAGCGTTCGCCTTGGGCGTTAGTCAGGCCGATCAGGTTGCGCTCGCTGTCGTAGTGGTAGCGCAATACCTGGCCGGCGGGGTCGCGGCGTTCGGTGATCTGCGCCAGGCCGTCGCCATAGCGGTATTCGGTCGTGCGCCCGGCGGCGTCGGTGTAGCGGGTCAGCAGGCCGGCTTCATTGTAGGCCAGCTGGACCACGGCGCCGTCGGGGCCCTGGAGGGCAGTGACGCGGCCGGCGGCGTCGTACCGGTACTGGCTGCTATGCGGGTGGTGCTTGGCGGCGATGAGCCGGTCGTCGCTGTCGTAGCGGAACTGCCGGCGGCCGCCGTCGAAGCCGATCTCGCCCGCCAGCCGCGCCTGCTCGTCCCAGAGCAGGGTGCGGGTCTGGCCCANGGCGTTGATGATCCGCGCCGGCAGGCCCTGGTCGTTGTAGGCGATGCGCGTGACGCCGCCTTGCGGGTCCCGGGTTTGGATCAGGCGGCCCCGGTCGTCGTAGTCGCGGCTCCAGGTCTGGCCCAAAGGATCGGTCAGGCCGGTCAGAAGGCCTGTGTCGCTGTAGGCCAGCTGCGTCGTGTGCCCGAGCGGGTCGGTCACGGACAGCAGCCGGCCCTCGTCGTCGTAGGCGTAGTCGGTGCGGTGGCCGGCGGCATCGGTGACGCGGCTTAACAGGTTGTGTGCGTTGTAGGCATAATGCGTGCTACGGCCTTCGGGGCTGGTCTGCCACATCAGCAGGGCATTAGCGTCGTGCTGGTATTCGCTGACGCCGCCGCGCGAGTCGATGGCGCGGCTGAGACCGCTGTCGGTCCATTCGAAGCGGTAGTCGTAGAGGCCGCGGTCGCCGTAGTTGCGCAGGCAGCGGCCGGTGGGGCGGTAGTCGTCCCACTCGAAACGGAAGTTGAAGCCGGTGGCGAGCGTGCGGCGGGTGATCATATGCTGGCGGTAGGCGTAGGTCTCGCCCTGGTCCAGTTGATTCAGCGCGGCCACCAGATCGCCGTGTTCGTCATACTGGTAGCGCACGAACGGCGTGGCGGCCAATTCCCAACCCTGCTCGCCCAAGGTGGCCGGGCCGATGGCGACGATGTGCCGGCCGTCGCGCTGGATGAGCAGGGTCTTGCCCCAGCTGGCCTTCAGGGCCTGGACCTGGCCGTGCGGGTCGTAGACCGGCTCGATGGACTGGCCGGCGGCGTTCTGCCAGCGCTGCAGGCGGCAGCGGCCGTGCTCGCCCCGGAAGAGGCGATCCGGCTGGCCGGCGCTGACCAGGCGAAAATGGCCGGCTTCNCGGTATAGGCGCAGCTGCTCCGGCAGGTTCAGGCTGTCGGAGCCGGGGTCGGGCAGCGGCAGTTCGATGGTGCGGCCTTCGCGGTCGTGGAAGGCGACGGCCGTGTCCGAGACGTCCAGCCACTCGTCCAGCGGCGTCAGCCAGCCGTGGCCCAGCTGCAGGTCGGCGGCAGACTGGCCGCTGCGGTAGAAGCGCGTCCAGGGCAGGCTCAGCGGCCCGTCCCAGGTGAAATCGGTCAGTGCCAGCAGTTCCTCGCCGGTGGCCATGCTGATCGGACAGCCGCTGGTGCAGGTGTCGGCGGCCTTCAGGGTGGGTTGGCCGGTGGCGGAGCGGCCGGTCTTGGCAGACGTTTTTGGCGCGGCCGGGCTGTCCGGCGGCTCCAGCGGGCAGCGTACGATGCTGCCGGGCGCCTGGTTGGGCAAGGCGGCGCCGGCTTGAACGGCCTGGGCCGCGCGTTGTTCGGCGCTGGCCAGATCCTCGACCTTGTCCCGCTTGTTCAGGTCGGGTAACAAGTCGCCCGCCTTGCCCAGCTTGCCGATCTGGCTGGCCGGAACCGCGCCCGTTAGCACGTACGAGGCCGTTTTCGCGTCAAACTCGGCCAGGCGGCCTTCCGCGGCGGCCTGGGCTCTCGCCGTTTTGTAACTATCCCAGGCGGAGGCGGCACCGTCTTTGATCTCGTTGAGGGTGCCGGTGGGATCATCGATGGCGTGGCCGATGCGGTTGCCGGCCTGTTGGGCGATCTCCTGGGCGGTTTCAAAGGCTTGCTCCCGGTAGGCCGGATCGGTCGCCAGGTGATAGCCGGCCTTGCCCAGATCCATGGCGCCATCGACGCCTTCCTTGGCGCGCTCCAGGAGATTCCTGGCAAGCTGTTTTCTGAATTTTGTGGGATAACCAAACGCTTCTTCCTGCATTGCAATCTCCTATAACCAGATGCCGGCATCCAGCGCCAGCCGCACCCTCAGCAAGGCGGTCTGGGCTTCCACTGTCAAGGCCGGTGTCAACAGTCCCTTGGCCCAAGGGGCTTGGTGCTCGAACTGCTCGCCGTAGTGCAGTCCGCAGGCGGCGAACACGAATTGTGAATCTTCGCTCAGAAAACCCCGGGTTTCGGCGCGTTTGAGCGCGCGCGGCAGCGGCGCCTCCTCCTCCAAAAGCGCGGCGCTGTCCGGCAAGGCGTTGGCCAGGGCCAGGGCGATGCGGGCGGGGCGGTCCAGCCCGAAGCTGTCCTGGCTGAGAAACCAGCCTATCGTGCCAGCTGCGCGGCCAGCTTCCGTCCAAACGCCCGGGGGCAGCCGCTCGGTCAGGGCCGCGAGACGGCCTTCGACCGGCAGGGCGGTATTGACCAGCAGCGCATGGATGGCCGGGTGCCGGTCAAAGTCCGGCGCGACGGCCGCCATCAGGTAGACGAACGAGCCCAGGCTGGCTTGCCAGGTGAAGCCGTAACAGCGCGCCCGCGCCAGGCCGAAGCCGATCAGGCGCGTCAGCGTGACCGGCGACAGCCGGGCATAGGCCGGATAGGTCTGCTGGATATGCCGGCACAGGGTGGCGCGG
The DNA here is from genome assembly GCF_000383855.1 of Methylobacter marinus A45. Lineage (GTDB taxonomy): Bacteria > Pseudomonadota > Gammaproteobacteria > Methylococcales > Methylomonadaceae > Methylobacter > Methylobacter marinus. The sequence continues at coordinate 376,029 of NZ_KB912877.1, read as the reverse complement.
AATCGCTGTTCCTGGTGCTGGTCGAGCAGGCTGAGCTGATGGGGATGAATCGTCAGCATGCGGGAGCGGTCGGGGCTAATGGCTTATTGAGCGGGGCGTTTAGGGGCGTCCGAGAGGTGTTGTCCATCACGTGTTGTCCATAAGGTTCGGGTCGATAGCGCTTTTTAGTCTAGCTCAAATTTGGCAATTTAAAAAGGGTAATTGCACTCGCCGTACGGATACAGACTGATGGTAAGGTAGTTTTCCCACAGCTGTTTCACGAGCGCGAAACCCTGAAAATCGGCCGTCATCGTGAGGTGCTGTCAACGGCTCCGCAGTCAGCTGTAGCGCTTCTGTAAAAGGCCGCGATTTACCCGAGCGGCCTCATTTGTGGCCTGGGAAGGTTGCCATGCGAAATTGGAGGGGCGGGAATCGTGCGTGGTTTGGCAGATGCTCCGGAAAGCAACGACGCTTGGATGATCCTCAGTGCGCGGCCGGGTACGGAAGCGTCTTCATACATACCGAGTCGGGGAATTTCCTCCCGGCCTGGAAGTCCACGTTGGTAAAGCGGATGATTTTACTTTACAGTGAAACAGCAGCCTGCAGCGTCCATCATGCAGGCTGTACAGGGTTTTCCAACCGCGCCGCCAACCTTTTCAACCAGAGCGATGATATGTTGCTAGATACGAAGATTCCATTAAGTTATTTGTTTAACAAGGTCAAATATGATCTGTTAGTGGTGCTGGTTATATCCGGAATATTTCACACAATAAAAATTTTTTTCGTCGAGCATTTGCCTGTCATCCCGATATCTCTTGTCACGGTGTTAGGCACGAGTATTGCCTTGTTGCTGGCCTTCAAGCTCAACCAATCGTATGACCGCTGGTGGGAGGCGCGCAAAATCTGGGGCTCGATCGTCAATGACTCACGTATGCTGGTGTTGCAATTGCTAGGTTTCATAGCCGCCGAGAAACTGAAAGAGCAGGATATCGATTCGCTTGTGAGACAAATGGCGTATCGGCAGATAGGCTGGTGTTACAGCCTGGGCCAGTCATTAAGACAACAAGACCCCATGGCGAACCTGGACGGCCTGGTTGCCGCTCATGAATTGAGCGCGCTTAAAGCGCAGAGCAATAAACCGCTTTATCTGCTGATGCGTCATAGGATTGATTTGAGAACATTGCATCAGCTCGATGTGTTAAACGATTTTCAGCAAATACAGGTGGAAGGCACTATCGGCCGGCTTGGAGATTCAATGGGGAAAGCGGAAAGAATTGCGAATACGGTATTTCCGGTTACCTACAGAAAATTTTTACACTTTTTCATTTATATTTTTTTAATTTCGCTCTCTATTGCTCTGGTAGAGAGTATTGGTGTTTATGAAATACCTTTGCTTATGATTATTGCCTCAACTTTTTTTCTGATTGAAAAGTCGGCAAGACACTTGCAGGATCCATTTTCCAACCGCCCGACTGACATAGCGATTACGACCATCGCACGAACTATCGAAATAAACATCAGGCAGCTACTGCTTGAAAAAAACATTCCCAAGGCGATTGCGCCTAATGGATTTTATGTCATGTAACTGATGTTACGCATTGACGATTTTATCCCGTTTGCCGCGCCGAGCACCGGAGCTTTCGCCGAGAACAGCCCGAAGGGGCGCTTCAGGGATGAAGCGCGTTGCCAAAGGGATAGGAGTCCCTTTTGGCAACCCTTGGCGAAAGCGAGGAGCGCAAGGAAAAAGCGGCAACGGGCGGCCTTTTCTTTGGTTACTTTCTTTTGGCCGCGCAAAAGAAAGTAACTCGCCTTCGGGTGCGATAAACCCGATTCAAACAACCGTCGCGCTAGCGACACTTTATTAAATCGATCTAACTTCAACTGGCTGCGTAACATCAGTCATGTAAGTTTTTTGCCATTCAAAAGCCGGGGCTTTCATTATTCGCGCGGAGCGTGGAAATGATAGATAATCAGCCCATTTTCCGATGCAAAACAAATGGAGATTAGCCATGGCTGTAAAACTGTCTGAAATCATAGATAGCATTGAATTCATCAGTGCTGATCCGGGACTCGATAGCGAGGCGTTTTTGTCGCTGGACAGTGGGGAAATATTTATCCGTTCTCCCTACTATGACGAAGAGATGGCGAATTGTCCCGATGATGTTGATGATTCAGCCCAATATCTCCCATTGCCGCACAAGCATGAACTGGACCTTGGCGTGAGGTTGGTCAAGGTATTCGTCGCCGAATACTGTCCGTCCGAAAGCGACAAGGTACATGATATGTTCAGAAAGCGCGGCGCCTACGCAAGGTTTAAGGACTGGGCCGAGCGCAAGGGGCTTCTGGATGATTGGTACCGGTTTGAAGAGGACTCAAAAACAGCCGCCATACGGGAATGGTGCGAAGAAAATGATGTTGAATTTTCTGAATAGTGGCGGGTAGATGGACTCAATCATGTGGGGCGCGACTTCAGTCGTCCCAGCTTTCAAAATGCGGCGCGGTAATACGCGCTATAAATATAGAAAGAGATAGCCCTCGGCTTGCACCGAGGGCTCATTTTGCGGAATTATTCGCAGTTAGTCACAGTGTCTGCATCCCTGGCCGGGCCAGTCATGCAGGTATCGGTGCCGGTGCCGCCGTCCAGAATGTCGGAGCCGGGGCCGCCGCCCAGAAAGTCATTGCCCTGGCCGCCCGATACCGTGTCATCTCCTGGGCCCGCGCCCAGGAAATCATCGCCACGGCCGCCGGACAGCATATCGTCGCCCGGATGTGCGTGCAGCGTGTCATCGCCATTGCCGCCAATCAGATGATCGATGTCGCCGGCTCTCTTGCTGCCTGAAAGATAGTCGTCGCCATTGCCGCCCAATAACGTGTTATCGCCGTTACCGCCGTCGAGCATATCATCGCCGTTACCGCCACAGATGACATCATCGCCTTCGCCTGCGTAGACTTCGTCATTACCATTGCCGGCGTAGATGACGTCGTCGCCATCCGTTCCCATAATGTAATCGTCCTCGCCCGTGCCGACGCAAGTGGCCGGAATGCCGTTGCACATAGGAATTTTGCCAGCGGGTGCGGAGGAGGGATCGGCGCAGCTGATGTCGGCGGCCCAGGTTGCGGAATGGGCTGTCAGCATTAAAGTCAAGGCGCAGCCGGTCATTATTTTAGTTTTCATTCAATACCTCAAAAATGGAGTCAATACGGCCAAACAGTTGTTTGGATACAGGTGATATAGCAGAAGTTGTGCCATTCTTAAGTAATTGAATTTATTATAAGTTTATTTTTTAATAATATACTTCTGTGGCATATGCCCTGGTCAATAGGTGAAATGACACAGTTTTTGATAAAAATAAGGTTTTATAAATTGCGGAGTAATTGATGCCGCAATCCGTTGGATGCGGCATTCGGATGTGCTATGCCAGAAAGTCTTCCAGCAATTGGCTGACGAAGGGATTTTGCGCGGCGACGGCTTTGTCCGCGTCGGTGTTATAACCCCACAAGGCGAAAATGAGCTTGATCTCGGCCAGTTGGTCGTTTTTCAGCACATTCAGCAAGGTCGGCAGCCGGTCCTCGACAAAATGAATCGGCTGTCCGGAATGTTTCTCCAGCAGTTTCTTCAGAACTTCCTGCTTGCTCATATTGCGGTCCAGGCCAAAAATATGCGCGTCCGGCAACTCAATCCGGTTGGCTTTCAGGATTTGTTTGACGAAGCGTTCCTGCTTGGTGGTGATGATATACCAGATGCCCTGTTGTCCCAGCCGTTGGAGTCTTTCGCTGATGCCGGAGAATAACGGATTCATATCGATCCAGTCGGCCAGCGCCGTCTCTATCCAGGCATCGCGCGTTGCGCCGAAACGTTGTTTCAGGTCGCCGGCATCGACTTGCGCAGCCTGCATCAGGGCCTGGGTTTTGCCGGCATAGTCGGTATAGATCGCAGCCGTTGTCTCGCCCAGGTGCAGCAGGCGCATGGCCAGTATTGCTTCATAACCGGTTTCGATGATCGGCCGCACCTGGCGAAATTGGTCGATCAGTTGCGACGGCGGCACGGGGCCTGGCATATCGTCCCAGATCTGGCCTGCGCATTTCCAGCCCGTTATCGCGGTCTCGACCGCGCTGTCACAGATTACGCCGTCGAAATCAAGCGCATAGATAATGGAGTTGTTCATAGGTTTGTTGTTTTAAAGTCGTGTAAGCGGTAATTGCGGCCCTGAACGATTAACGGTGATCGGCGTACAGGCGCTTAACCCAGGTCTTGTTTTCGGCAAACCCCTCGCTGATCTTCTCGAGGGCTTCGGGGAACTGCCCCGGCCAGGCAACACCGTATTTTTCGGCCTTGTGCAGCGGCCCCAGCAAGGACGCAACGGCCAGATCGGCACGCGTGAAGCGGTCCCCGACCAGGAATTGCCGGCCTTGCAGGCGGGCATCCAGTTTCTCGACAGCCCGGCTGAGTTGTTTGAGGGCAATTTGCGAGGTCCTTTGATCGAGTTTCATCTTGCTGCGCATGGTCTTACTCAGTTTCGGGTAAAGAACCGGCATGATAAAGCGTCCGTACCAGGGGCCGCCCGCGGTAAATATCGGCATCAGCAAATCCGGGTGGTCAAGCAAGACATTGTAACAAACCATCCTGACCGGAATTCCCAGCTGTTCATCGGCGAATGCTTCCCAGTCCAGGGCCTCCTGTTTTAGCGCCTGATCGGCAGGGGTCAGTGACGATTCAGGGAACTGCTGGTCCAGATAATCGATGATGTCGCTGGAATTTCTGACGGCCTTGCCGTCATGGACCAGGATAGGGAGCGAGGACGAACCGCTCAGTTTCATGGCCTTGGATCGATGCAGGCCGGGCAGGAGGTTGATGGTCCGGTAATCCAGTTTCTTGTAATCCAGCGCCCAGCGCACTTTTTCACAATAATGGGAAATAGGGAATTGATAGAGAGTCAGCATGGTGTTTTTCCTGGTACTTGCATGTACTATTAGGCCCATCAGTTGCAGGGATCGGATGACGATTGTGAATAATAACACCTTGAAACGCAATATTGCATTCACCGGCCACAGCACCAATCTGCTGGGTATTTCCACGGCGTGGCTGGCCAGTGCCGATTTCAACGAACAGCCTTGCGAATTGCACATACACGGAACCCGCGAGGCCAATGCCGGCTTGTTCGATAAACTGGCCGGCGCGCGGACCGTGGCGGAGGCGGGGGCCGTGTTTCAGGATTACATGAGCCTGGTTTTCGGTTTTGAGGACGAGCAGCGGCTTAAAGTCGATTCGCAGGGCCGGCGGCGGTTTCGCAGCAGTTACCTGAGCCTGTTGCAGGATTGGAGCTTCGATTCCAACAACGCCCAAAGCGCGGTACTGAAGGGCTGGGTCGAAAGCCGCTTCGGTCTATTGCCGACTTATCACAAGGCGCCGATCAGCGGTTTCACCACCCAGGCCTGGATGGCGTATATTCAGGACAAAATGAACAGCCGCTATCACAACAACTGCATCTATCTGCAGCTCGATTTGCTGTACGAATTCTGCCAGTGGGTCGCGACGCGCTTCAACGCGCCGGCCGGCAGCCACATGACGCTGTACCGCGGCATCAACAAATTCACCGAGGACTGCGTGCGGGAAAAAATGGATGGCCACCGCATGTTCCTGCGCCTGAATAATATCGTTTCATTTACCGATCGCCGCAGCCGGGCCAGCGAATTCGGCGACTATATCATCGAAGCCAGGGTGCCGAGAGAGAAACTGCTGTTTTTCAATGATCTGCTGCCCCGGCATACCTTGCGCGGAGAGTCCGAGTATCTCGTGATAGGCGGCAGTTATCAGGTGCGGGTGTCTTATTAGGACAAACAGGAGAATACACAGAATGAACTTGACGCTTAAGGACCGCGCTCTGGGCGCTTATCTGGGCCTGGCCTGCGGCGATGCGCTGGGCGCTACCGTGGAGTTTATGACGCCTGAGCGAATTCGTGCCGAATATGGCGTGCATCGCGACATAATCGGCGGCGGCTGGCTGACGTTACGACCCGGCCAGATTACCGATGATACCGAAATGTCGATTGCTCTGGCCCAGGCCATGATTGACAGCGGCGGCTGGGATTTGACGCGCGTGGCCGACGCGTTCGCCGACTGGCTGCGATCATCGCCGGTCGATATCGGCAACACCTGCCGCCGCGGCATCCGGCGCTACATCAAAACCGGGGCGCTGGCAGGCCCGGTCAACGAAGCCGAAGCCGGAAACGGCGCCTGCATGCGCAATCTGCCGGTCGCGATCGCAACCCTGGGAGACGCGCGGGCATTCGAGCGGCAAACCCTGGAGCAATGCCATCTCACGCATCACCATCCGTTGTCCGATGCGGGGACGTTGTGCCTGGGGCGGATGCTGCAAGCCTTGTTTGCGGGCGACGGCATCGCGCCTTGCCGGCAACAGGCCGAGGACTTGATAGATGCGCACCCTGAATTTCAATTCGATCCCTATCCGGGCCGGGCCGGCGGCTATATCGTCGATACGCTGCAAACCGTGTTTCACTATTTTTTTCATACCGATTCATTCGAAGCGTGCGTGACCGAAACCGTCAATCGCGGCGAGGATGCCGATACCACGGGCGCGCTGGCCGGCATGCTGGCCGGCGCGCATTACGGCGTCGATGCCATTCCGCCGCGCTGGCTGGCGCAGCTGGAGCCGGCCATCAGCCGAACCCTGAAGCGGCAGACCGATGCCTTATTGAAGCTGAATCAGTCTGGAAGAACTGTGGATTAATTAAGGAATGCGCATAAAATAACTTCCTCAAGTGCGCGGATGCATTTCCGTTGTAGGTGCGGATTTATCCGCACAGTGCGAATACCCATAGGGCACAAGTGAATTCGGCCCTAAAGCTGCGTAATAGCAGCTAATGAATCATAAAGTTTTTTATCTTAACTGATGTTAGGCATGGACGATTTTATCCCGTTTGCCGCGCCGAGCACCGCAGCTTTCGGCGAGAACAGCCCGAAGGGGCGCTGCATGGATGCAGCGCGTTGCCAAAGGGACAGGAAGTCCCTTTTGGCAACCCTCGTCGAAAGTGAGGAGCGCAAGGAAAAAGCGGCAACGGGCGGCCTTTTCTTTGGTTACTTTCTTTTCGACTGCATGGATGCAGGAGGTAGAGCAATGCAGGAGCAATTGCCGAGGCCGCGCAAAAGAAAGTAACTCGCCTTCGGGTGCGATAAACCCGATTCAAATAATCGTCGCGCTAGCGACACTTTGCTAAACCGATCTGAATTCAACTTACTGCGTAACATCAGATCTTAATATTCTCTCCGCATGCTTCGCCGGATCATTTCGTTACAAAATACCAGGCCAGCTGCGCTAGAATAGCGGCCTTTTTTTAAGCCCATTGTAAGAATATGCCTACAGTTGTCTACGGGATTATTGCCTATATCCTGCTGCAATTGCTGATCGGCGTGTATTTTTCGCGCCGTATCGTCAGTGAAAACGATTATCTCCTGGCCGGGCGCAGCCTTGGCCCGGGCATGGCCAGTCTGAGCGTGTTCGCGACCTGGTTCGGCGCCGAAACCTGCATAGGCGCGGCCGGCTCCGTTTACGAGAACGGCCTGTCGGGCGCGACCATCGACCCGTTCGGCTATACCATCTGCCTGGTGCTGATGGGCATGGTGTTCGCCGTGCAGTTATGGCGGCGCAATCTGACCACGCTGGCCGACCTGTTTGCCCAGCGCTATTCGGCCAGGGTTCAAAACCTGGCCGTTCTGCTGATCGCGCCGACCTCGGTCATGTGGGCGGCCGCGCAGATTCGCGCGTTCGGGCAGGTGTTGTCGGCCGTGTCGGGATTTGAAGTGGAGCTGGCCATTGCCGCCGCGGCGCTGGTCGTGATCGTCTATACCATGTACGGCGGCCTGATGGCCGATGTCGTGACCGACGCCGTGCAGGGCGTCGCATTGATCATCGGTCTGTTGCTGCTGCTGTTTTTTGTGCTGGAGGCGGGCGGCGGTTTCGATGCGTCCATGGCGCATATTCACCCGGAAAGGCTTAGCCTGTTCGGCGCCGAAGCCGGCGGCCTGATCGCCAAAATCGAGCAGTGGGCCATACCGATCTGCGGCTCGGTCCTGTCACAGGAACTCGTCGCGCGCGTGCTGGCCAGCCGCTCGCCCGAGGTGGCGCGCCGGGCCTGTATCCAGGGAGGCCTGTTGTATCTGGCCGTGGGCTTGATACCGGTGTTCATCGGCCTGCTCGGCTTTCAATTGGTGCCGGGCCTGGCGCAGCCGGAGCAGATTCTGCCGCGGCTGGCCCGCGAGCATCTGAATACGTTTTTGTACATCATTTTCGCCGGCGCGCTGATCTCGGCTATTTTGTCGACCGTCGACAGCGCCCTGCTGGCGGCCTCCGCCCTGGTGTCGCATAACCTGATCGTGCCGGCCGTCAGGACCATCAGCGATCAGGGCAAGGTCAGAGTCGCGCGGATCGTGGTCATGGCATGCGGCATCATCGCCTTTGTGCTGGCGCTGCATGCCGATCGCGTCTACACGCTGGTGGAAGAGGCGTCGGCATTCGGCAGCGCCGGTATTTTCATCGTCGTCGTGTTCGGCCTGTTCACGCGTTTCGGCGGCAGCATGAGCGCCGCCGTTACGCTGCTGACCGGCATGTCGACATGGATTGTCGGGCATCATGTGCTCGATCTGGGCGCGCCTTATCTGCTGTCTCTGGCGACGGCGCTGGTCAGCTATGTGCTGGCGGGGTACTTGGAAACGCGGCGGCCCAAGTCATGGCTGATGGTTAAGCGCAAAGACTTCAATTTTTAATACCCGGCTTATGCAGTAAGATAGGCTTTCCACATAATAAGAAGTAGAGGAATGCATATGAAAAAGTTACGCACTTATCTGTTGGCTGCTTTTACGGCGGCGATGCTATTGTCATTTCCTGATGCCCATGCGCAATCAGCCGCGCATAAATTTGGCCGGGGACTGGCGGGCATGACCTGTGGTTTTCTGGAAGTGCCGGGCAATATTATCCATGAAACACGCGCCCAGGGTGCCGTTGGCGTACCCATCGGCCTGGCGAAAGGGGTGGGCATGCTGGTGGCCCGCGAACTCATCGGTGTTTATGAGTTTGTTTCCGCGCCTTTCCCGGCACCGGCGGGTTTTCAGCCTATTTTAGCGCCTGAATATCCTTGGGATTATTTCGAATAATATTTCATAAACCACGCAACTCACTAGGCTTGGCTGGGTGTGCATACGACATGCCGCTCTCAAAGCACGGTATCGGTTCCCACGGAGGAGAGACTGTGAAAGTATTCAATTTAAAGGGTTTAACCACGAAGGACACGAAGAGCACGAAGTTTTAAGCCTTTGATTAACTTAATTTTTTCTTCGTGTCCTTCGTGATCTTCGTGGTGAATAAGGCTTTTTATGACGTTTTTCACTAATTCTTTCACAGCCTCAGGACCGTGGGAACCAGGGAAAGGTACGCAGTGCGGACCCTACGGGCTTTTAGCCAGCCGCTAAAACAAATACCGGCTCCAGCCGCCATAGCTGTTTTCGACCTTGCCGCGCGGCAGGCTGGCGGCAATCAGCAACAGCGCCGCCAGGACGCCGGACCAGTCGGCGAGGCGGCTGCCGCCCTCCAACATCAACGGCGAGGCTATCAGGGCGATAGCCAGCAGTATATTGATGAAGCGCGCCGGCCGCATCACTTCCGCCAGCGCCGTAACGGAAACCGTCACCACGAGAGCGCCGATCAGGTGATCGCTATTGGCCTGCTCGCCTTGCGTCCCGAAAATCAGTCGCGTGCACATCAGCCAGATGCCGATGGCCGCGCTCAGAACCAGTGTCCAGGGCAGATTGACGCCGCCCCCGAGCATATCCTTGATGAGTGCCCAGGGCGAGCCTTCGAAGTTTTCCCGTTCGGTCTTGCGGCCGCCTTCCATCGTGTCGCCGCGCAGGAAAGCCAATATGACCGATTTGCCCTTGCGGCGGCGTTCGGCCAGAAATTGGCCCGTGGCGATTATTTCATCGAAGGCGTAGGGAATCTGGATCAGCATGGCCGCGGCCCCTACCAGGCACAACGTGCACCAGGTGCCGATCAGAATAGGCTGGATAATGATGAAAAAAATGCTGACGGCGCCCAGGGGCACGATCATGAGGCCGAACAGAATGACCAGCCAGGGCATCGTGCGCCAGCGGTCGCGCCCGCCGATGATGCCGGTCAGTATTTCCAGCAGGTAAGTCACGGCGCCGAGGCCGGCGTCGGGCACGGGCCAGGCCTTGGAGATGTCGGAAGTGATGATGCGCTCGGTGCCGTCGCCGAAGAAAGGGTCCCAGGCGTTTGGGAGATGGCCCAACTGATAGGCGGCCAGATAGCGCGAGACGTAGAGACCGATGAAAGCCAGAAAAATGATCGGTACGCGCTGCGTCCATGCCGATGGACTGTAGTCCCAGCCGGGCGGAATGTCGGGGCCTTTCAAGCTGGCCATGAGGCCGACGCCGGGCATGGGGCGAACCAGGAGCGCGAAGCCGATGACCAGCGAGCCCACCAGGGTATCGTTCAAATAAGCCGCCGCGCTCGAGGTCCAGAACACCAGCGGTGCGAACAACAGCCACAGGCCTACGACCGCATTGGCAATGCGCGCCCAGGCCATGCGCCGCGACAGCGACAGCGCGCCGAATACCAGCACCAGGGCGCCCGCGACCAGATCGTTGAGAATCATGGCCTCGCCCGGATAACCCAGGGTAGCCGGACTGGTCATGAGCCAGGTGCCCAACGCCATGTTCAAAAAATGCGCCCAGAGGTTTTCGCTGTGCGTCTGACGCCATGACTCGTTATAGCCATGCAGCAGGTCCTCGGCCGGCTCGGGGTGGGCTGCCATGGTTTCGACCCATTCCGCGGGAGTCAGTTTATTGCGCCGATACCAGCTCAACGGGTCGGCTTTCAGCGCCACCACGATCGCCGGCAGTGTGTCGCGCAGCGAATGCCGCGGTTCCCAAGCGAGCAGGCTCCGGGCCCGGGCGATGTTCAGTTCATAATGATCATCGGCCAGATCGACCATGAACGGTTTGATGAAGGGCTTTTCGCCCTTGTCGATGGAATCCGGTATCGCGACTTCCATGCTCTCCTGCAAGCCGGCGCCGGCCTTGGCCAACAGTTTCGGCAACGTCTCGGTCGGCCATGTTTCGCCGTGAATCAGGTAGCCGATCTCGTTCTGCAGCGCTTCATACCCTAATGTCAACGGCTCGCCCAGGAGCAGCTCAAGTTCGTCAGGCAGTTGCCTGCGCCGCCTGATCATGCGCATGAAAGCCTCGATCAAATCGTCGATATGAACAAACGATTGGCCGTGCGAGATATCGCCGGCGAAAAACCGGCTGGTGAACTGGCGCTCGTAGATCCGCTGTATCTGATTGGCGAGCGTCGGCGGCTGCAGGCTATCGGTATAGACGCCGGCGATGCGCGCCAATACATAGGGGATGGCGCCGTGCTCGTTGATGATGACTTGCTCGGTTTCCCGCTTCGATTGGGGATAGGCCCATTTAGGCTGTATCGGCCAATCCTCCGTGATCGGCACGCCGGGATCGGTCGGCGCGTGCACGAGCATCGTGCTGGCGTAGATGAACTGTTCGACTTCAAATCCCTGTAAGGCGCGCAACAGGCGGCGGGTGCCCTTGACGTTGACGCTCTCGTAAAGCGGGTTCGGTTCGCCGGTAAAATCATAATAGCCGGCCAGATGCACCACCGAGGCGATGCGCGTGCCGTGATGCTGGCGTACATCATCCAGGGCTTTTTCAACGGCGCTGTCCGAGGTCAGGTCTATATCGATGTAGCCGGGAAATTTTTCAGGGTCGGCATCCCGGTCGAGGCCGACAACACGGTAATGCTGTTCCAGCGCTTTGCTCAGCGCCTGGCCGAGGAAACCGCTGATGCCGGTAATCAACACAATGTCTTTGGCGTTCGCAGTCTTGTTAACCATGAGCGTTTTCTCCTGAAGAGTTTGAGCGATCATCCGGTTTATCGAGCCATCGCGAAACGGATACCTGACGGATTTTCGAGCGACAAGGGCAAGATAAAGTTCATGCTTTTATCGGTAATACAAGCACTTGCGCTATAGCGGGAGAACCTGTCCGCGCACCGGCATCAGTGAAAGGACAGGGCAAAAGGTTTGAAAACGGAAACCAGGAACAGAATCACGCTGGCGATAATGATCGCGGGGCCTGGCGGAATGTCGGAAGCCGCATAGACCAGAATGCCGGCCAGGCAGGCCAGACACCCCGCGAGGGTACTGATCAGCGCGTATTGCCCCAGGCTGGTGCTGAGGTTTTTGGCCGTGCAGGCAGGAATGGCGAGCAGCGCCGCGGTCATCAAGCCGCCGACGATACGCACGCCCAAGGCCACGGTGATGGCGATGCAGATGAGATAGAGCGTGTTATTGCGCTTCAGGTCCGCGCCGGCGGTCTGCGCCAGGTCCGGTGAAATGCCGGCCAGGATCAAATCCTCATAAATGGATTTGATCATCCAGAATAGGCCCAGGGAAATCGCGGCGGTACTGAAAACGGTAGCCGGTGTTATCCGGGAAATGTCGCCCAGTAAGGCGATATCCGTCTCTTCTTCCGGCAGGAACAGAAAGGCGACCGCCAGCGAGCCGGAAAACACCACCGCTGTCAACGCTTCCAGGTGCAGTTGGGTCTTTCGTTCCAGAAACCAGATCATTGCCACGCCGAAAGCCAGGAACAGCACCGCGCCGAGCGATACGTCGAAATCATAAAGCAATGCCAGGGCCACGCCGGGCAAGGTCAGATGGCCGAGCGCCCCACCCATTAATGCCATGCGTTTGGTCAACATCAACGACCCCAGATAACCGCCGACGGCGCCGATTATCCCGGCAAGAATAAGCGCAAGAAAAATTTGTCCGACCATGATTTTTTACCCGTGCCGATGTTGATAAAACTTGATGCCGGTGCCGTAAAGCTGCTTCAACTGCTCCAGCGTCAAGACTTCGTCGGGCTTGCCCATGCACATCTGCTGCCGGTTCAGGCAGAGGACTTGGGTAGCGTATTCCCAGACGACATGCAGGTCGTGAGTCACCAACAGCATGGTCAGGTTCTGTTTCTGCCAGAATTTATGCAGCAGGCTGTAAATGGTTTCCTCTCCGCCGATGTCGATGCCCGACGTGGGCTCATCCAGGATCAAGACATCCGGATTATCCAGCAACGACCAGGCAATCATCATGCGTTGAAACTGTCCTGTCGATAATTCGTTGAATTGTCGGCTTAAAAAACTGTCATCCAGACCGACATCGGACAACATTGCCTTGATCGATCCGGTATCATGCGTTTTGAAGTGAAAGAATTCCGCCAGTTGCAGCGGCGGAAGGCCTTGCCGCTGCAGCGATTCCTGAGGCGGAAGATAGCCGATTTTCCGGGCATGCCAGATAACGCTGCCCTGATAGGGCAGAAGATTCAGCAGGCCGCGCAGCAGCGTGGTTTTTCCGGCGCCGTTAGGGCCTAAAACGATCAGAATGTCCCGTTGCGCCATGGAAAAAGTAAGCCCTTCGATGATGGCTTGTCCGTCATAGCTCATGTGTAAATTGCTGACTTCCAAGACTTTGTTATCATTGGTCATTATTTCCACCGCCATGCAATAAAAAAGTGAGGCGCGTATGCTTGTATTTGGACCCGTACCGTCAAGACGCCTGGGACGCAGTCTGGGCATCAACAATATACCGCCGAAGCACTGTTCCTATTCCTGCCTGTATTGCCAGGTAGGACCGACGCAAGCCTCGGAAATTCAGCCCCGTGCTTTTTACCGGCCGGAAGATATTTTCGATGCCGTCGAGCAGCACCTGGCAAAGCTTAATGAGCGGCAGGAAACCGTCGATTATTTAACCTTCGTTCCGGACGGCGAGCCTACCCTCGATGCCGGCCTCGGCAAGGCTATTGAATTGTTGCGCGGCCTGAACATCAACATTGCCATCATCTCCAATGCCTCGCTGATCTGGCAAGCCCCGGTGCGGGAAATACTGAACCTGGCCGATTGGGTGTCGCTAAAGGTGGATTCCGTCGACGCACCGGTCTGGCGGCGCATTAACCGGCCCTGTGAAGGGCTTGTATTGGACGACATATTGGCCGGCATGCGGGCTTTTGCCGCCGATTTTAACGGGACGCTGGCGACCGAAACCATGTTGCTCGAAGGCATCAATACCGGTCAGGGCTCGGTGGAACGTCTGGCGGCATTTTTGCAAACACTGGCGCCCGACAACGTTTATCTCGCCATACCTACGCGTCCCACCGCCGATAGCAGCGTTCACGCACCCGGCGCGGAAACGCTCAACCGCATCTACCAAACCGTAAGCCTGATCATGCCCGGCGTTGAATTGCTCACCGGCTACGAAGGCGATGCCTTCTCTTCGACCGGCAATTTTACCGATGATCTGCTGGCAATCACCGCGGTGCACCCGATGCGCAAGGACGCTGTTTTAAAGCTGCTTGGCAAAACCGGTCAGGACTGGAGCGTCGTTCAACAGTTGTTGGCCCGGAAAGCATTGCGGGAAGTCGAGTACCAGGGGCATTATTTTTATCTAAGAATGCATCATTAAAAACAATTTGCATCTCTTATCCCACCACTGCCGTAATGCCCTGGTAGTCAGTCAATTTAATTATGGCGGGTAAATTGTAGGTGCGAATTTATTCGCACTATTCACACGCTATGAATGCTCTGCAAATTTTACTCGTCAGACCAAGGCTAACTGAGTGCCAGTTGTTAAATTCATGGAGTTATGGCGCCGTTTGAGGCGGCCCCGTTGTTGCGCCGGCCGCCAAAGTTCGGTTCGAGTAAGAGCGCGGTTTGTCCGCCATTTAAAATCAAAGGGAATTATACAGTTCCAACGTTTTGTTGATTTTTTCTGTCGCGCCTTCAATATCACCTTCTTTTAATTTGATTTGCGCCTGAATGATGCATGCGTTGGCCTGTTTGACGATGTCCGGATCTCCCGTTATTTTTTTGGCAATCGCACGCGCGGCTTTTAGATGATTACTGGGCGGCACGAAATCGTTTTTGACGATTTCGACTCTCGCCGCTTCAAGATGCATGATGGCTTCATTGGGGCTGTAAACTGAAGGTTTGGCGGCTTCTTCCTGCGCATAAGCGATAGGGCTGGTTGAAGCCAATGAGAAAGCCAGTAAGAACGTTAACGCTGTGTGTTTGATAATATTCATAAAATAAAGTCTTGGTTGTGATTATCGGATGGTGTCGGTAAACATGCTTGAAAAACAAACTGTTTCGGCCTGCATGCCGCGGATTAATCGCCGATGACCTTAGGAACGTGAATTTTATAACTCCCGCAACTGACTTGTCTTTCTGTCCCTCTTCGGCGTTGCGCAAACAGTTTCATAGCTGGCTATGCGCCTGTTTGCGCGCCTTGAATATGAACAGAAATCCTGCCTCAATTGCGGGTCTTATTTCATTCCCGTTCCTTAGTTTTAAATGGATGTGATTTGCAGTGAAACTATCATAGTGTGAACTCAGTGGACAATACGGATAAATACCTAACGGATGTTTCGCGTGGAGACGCGGCATGCGCCCACCCTATAGCTGCGGGCTATGTTTATCCTGTACCAGAGGTATGTTATCCCGGTTTAACAGGCAAGCCTTCGAAGATAATCTCTTGAAATTATCAGATGGCAGGGGAGTCGGGTTTAAAAAAAGCCATGTTTCATGGATGGCTCAGGTTAAAAGAGATCAGCCATCGACGTTTGTTATGTTCGATTGCATACCATGCGGTGATTGCAGCATGGGCTACCGGCTGTACGTCACAAGGGGGAAAGGGCTGTGAATGAGGGACAAGTCGACACGGAAAAGCGCCTGACCGAATTTGTTTATGTTGATGGAGTTTTGTCGATGTTCGATATCCTGTCTCGGCAATAAAAAACCGCCTTTGCTTTTGCCGAGGCGGTTTGTCCCAGGTAAGCCCTTTATGCGCTTCTGTTGTTTTCGAGCAGGCTGTACGTCAGTGAATATGTACCTCTCGCGATTTGACCGTATCGCTTCTGCGCAAAACATAGCGATCCGCCTCACGGGTCATCCTGGCGCCATCGTCATTAAGCTGAATGAGCGTCCCTTCATCTTCAATATGGTAGTACCGTTTATGCGTCCCGCCCTTCTTTGGCGTTAAAACAACGGTTTGATCTTCGTCGTTCCAGCTGTATTTCCCTTTTTCATAAAATTCCCTTGAGGACTCTCTTGCGGGCTGAGTTACCAGCAAATAATTGTCTTTTTGTTTTAAAGACAGCGTCGTTTTGATTCCCGCGCAATCGTCGCAGGGGAGATAGCCGTAGAAAACACCACGAAATTCCAGACTTTTATCGATATGGTTTTCGTGTGCGGCGTGATTGGTTTCTTGTTCGTGGATTTTTGCCCGCGCTCTGGCGAAGCCTTCTTGCGCTTCGAGGTCGGTGGCTGCCATTGCGGGAACAGCAGAGAACAGACTGGTAAAAAGCAACAAGCCCAGACTGTGTGTAAAGGGTTTTTTTAATGCTTGCATAATGACTCCCCGGAAAGTAACGATGGTTATGCCAGTGGATAATGGAAGGGAAAATTTACCAGATTTGCCCTCAAAGAGCTTGTAAATTTGTCAGCAAAAACCGGTCCGAACCACGTCATTTGCCAACCTCCGGTCATTCAGACGGTATTGGCGACAGATAGCGCTGGAGGTGAAGAGGGTGTGGTGGGTGAAGCGCGGCAACGCATGCCGGCGCCTTTGGGGATCGCAATCTCAGGATGCCGCACGGTACTCGGCCATGGCCGAAGCAATAACAAGGATGGCCGAGCGCATCAGAAACACCACGAGTCCCAGCGCAACCGCCATGTCGGGCCAACCGGAACCGGTAAGCCAGACGGCTCCCGCCGCCGCAAAAACCGCAAGATTGGAGACGATGTCGTTTCTCGAACACTCCCATACCGAACTCATGTTCACATCCTCGCGGCGGTGCCGCCACAGCAGAAAAAGGCACAAGGAATTCGCGGCAAGATCAAGCAGGCTGAACGCGCCCATGACCTCGAAGAGGGGCAGACTCGGGACGAACAGTTTGTAAATAACCTGAGCGGCCACGGCGATCGCCGCAAGAAAAATAAGTCCCCCTTTAAACAGGGCGACTTTGGCCTTGACGGCCGTGCTCCTCGATACCGCGTACAGGCTCAGGCCGTAGGTCAATGCGTCGCCCAGGTTATCGAGACTGTCAGCCAGCAGCGCGGTTGAATTGCCATAAAGCGCCGCGGAGACGATTACAAAAAACATCACGGCATTGATGCCGAGGACCATGTATAGCGTCCCGCGCTGCCGTTCGCGCAGGCGCTCCAGGGAACATTCATCGTCGCAACAACCGCTCATCGTGCAATCCTCATTAAGAAACGTGAATGAAATAAGAAACGTGAATGAAATAAGGATTTGGTTGTAAATAATTTCCCTGTTTAAACATAGGATGTGCCGACGACAGGAGGCGCATCGTTCGCGAGCGATGCGCCTCCTGTCGTCGGCACATCCTATGCAAGATTCCAGTTTCAGGAAGTAATCTTTAGCCAAATCCTAAGGAATCGAATATCGACAATATTGACTGTCTTATATGAAACCTGATTCATTGTAATTCATCATAAACCCATTGAGTTGATTGCCAAAGTTCTGACGTAACTGGGCAATGGCTGCCTGTCTTGTACCAAACTGAATACAGTCGATGCGAATTAATATTTAGGCGGCCAGATCAAGGCCGGGGTCTTACAAATAATGTATCTATGATATTTCCCTGAGCAGGACAGGTTTGATTAATTTTAGGGTATAAGATAGAACTAATATTCATTGGCAAGGGGGCGTTGCCATTTCCAGCAGGCGCTATCACCGCACCTTATAAATTTCCACATGCAGGATAGTTGTAAATGTATATCAATTTGGGCGACATGAAAGCCGGCGACCGGGGACGCGTCGCGGATTACGACAAAAACTTCCTGCCTTACCGGCATAAGCTGATGGCCATGGGCCTGACGCCCGGCACGGAGTTCAAAGTCGTGCGTATCGCGCCGTTGGGCGATCCGGTGGAAATCCGGATGCGCGGTATGGATATCAGCGTGCGCCGGGACGAGGTGGCCGGCTTAAAAATTGAACGCCTGGACAGTGAGGCGACCGTCACTAAGCCTGCTCCGCAGCAGCGGGAATACACCGTCGCCGTCATCGGCAATCCCAACAGCGGCAAAACCACGCTGTTTAACGGCCTGACCGGCGCCCGGCAGCATGTCGGCAACTGGCCCGGCGTCACCGTCGAACGCAAAAGCGGCTTTTACCGATACGACAACAAGGCCGTCAGAGTCGTCGATCTGCCCGGCATCTATGCGCTGGACGTGAGCGATACGACCACGGCGCTGGATGAAAAAATCGCCCGGGATTACGTGCTGTCGCAGCAGGCGGATCTGATCATCAATATCGTCGACACCTCCCATCTCGAACATAATCTGTACCTCACGACACAGCTGCTGGAAATGCGGCTGCCGATGCTGGTGGTGCTGAACAATATGGACGATGCGACGGGCCGCGACATCAAAATCGACAGCAATGAAATTGCCCGGCGTCTCGACTGCCCGCTGGTTTCGCTGATGGCAACCCGGGCCGATCAGGTCAGGGCGCTGAAATCGACGATCAACCGTCTGCTGGCGCCTAAAACGCTGTCCCATTTCGCCGTCGACTATCCCCCAGAGATTCAGGCGGCGCTGGACCGGCTGGCGCCGCTGGTCGAACAGCAGCTGGACAACCGCTTCGGCGATGCGCGCTGGTTCGCCGTCAAGCTGCTGGAACAGGACCGTTTCGCGCTCGACCAGGCCGACCCGTCGCTGGCCGGGACGGCGGCGCGGCTGCGCCGCGAAATCGAAGAACAAACCGGCGACGAGGCGGATGTTCTGATTGTGGACAGCCGCTACGGCTTTATCAGCGGCTTGGTTAAAGAGACGCTGACGCGCAAATCCGAGCTGGGCCGCAATCTGTCCGACAAAATCGACAACGTGATTATGAACCGTTTTCTGGGCATTCCGATCTTCTTCGGGGTGATGTATCTGATGTTCACATTCACGATCAAGCTCGGGCGCGCCTTCAAACCGTTCTTTAACGACCTCGCGCAGGCGTTTTTTGTCGATGGCATGGGGCATTTTTTGACGCTGCTGGATAGTCCGCAATGGCTGATCATGCTGATGGCCCAGGGCGTCGGCAACGGCATCCGGGAAGTCGCCGCGTTCGTCCCGATTCTCGGTTTTCTGTATCTGTTCATTTCGGTACTGGAGGAGTCGGGCTACATGGCCCGGGCGACGTTTGCGATGGACCGCTTCATGCGCGTTCTGGGACTGCCCGGCAAGGCCTTTGTGCCGATGATTCTGGGCTTCGGCTGCAACGTGCCGGCGATGCTGGCGACCCGCACGCTGGAGCGTCCGCGCGACCGCCTGTTGAGCATCCTGTTGAATCCATTCATGACCTGCGGCGCGCGCCTGGCTGTCTTCACGCTGTTTGCCGCGGTTTTTTTCCCGGACAACGGCGGATTGATCGTTTTTATACTCTATCTGATCGGCGTGGTATTCGCCGTATTGACCGCCTTGTTGCTGAAGAACACATTTCTGAAAGAGGAATTCTCGCTGGTGATGATGGAAATTCTGAATTATCACGTTCCGAAGTTGAAAAATGTGCTGATCAACAGCTGGACCCGGGTCGAGACCTTTGTCGTGCGGGTCGGGAAACTCATCATCACGATGGTCGTGCTCTTGAGCATCCTCAGTTCGCTGGGGACGGACGGCTCCTTCAGAGCTAATAACATCGAAAATTCGGTGCTCAGCGCCGCAGGGCGCGCGGTAACGCCGGCGCTTGCGCCGCTGGGCGTCAGGGAAGACAACTGGCCCGCGACGGTGGCGCTGTTTACCGGCGTGCTGCATAAAGTCGTCGTGATCAGCACGCTGAAGACCATCTACGCGCAAGCCGCTCAACCGGAAGCCGCCAAGCCGGCCTTCGATCTGGGCGATGCGGTCAAACGGGCCTTGATGACCATTCCCATGGGGCTGAAAAAAATGTTCGGCACCGGCCCGCAAAGCCAGGCGGCCGGCCAGGATCCGTTCGTTGCGGCGCTGCATGCGTATTTTCACGGACCCATCGGCGCCTTCGCCTATATGCTGTTCATTCTGCTGTATTTTCCCTGTATCGCCACGTCGGCCGCCGCCTATCGGGAATCCAGCCTGCGCTGGTCGGTATTTATGGTGGTCTGGTCCACGGGGCTGGCTTATCTGACCGCGACGCTGTTTTACCAATTGGCGACCTTTAGCGAGCATCCCGAAACATCGACGGCCTGGCTGGCCGGGGTTGCGATGATCGTCGTTGCGGTTGTGCTGGTGTTTCGTTATTGGGGAGATCTTAACAAGCGTAGGTCGGGTTAGCGCCAGCGTAACCCGACATCCTCTCTGACGCTCGGTAACTGCTCCTGCGTTACTCTATCTCCTGCATCCATGCAGTCGTAACCCGACCTACATCTGATAAAGGGCACAACCATGATTTATAAAACTTATTTCGACAAAATCGATGCCGAACTGCTGAAAATCAGCCCCCGCCGGGACATCATGCTGCTGCGCGTCATCGCCGCCGTCATTCCGGTGGTCTTGTTCGGCCTGGACGCGCTCTATGACCTGCCGGCCTTGTACTGGCTGGGCATGCCGTTCTATCTGTTCTGCCTGGCGCTGTATCTGGAAAGTCTGTTGAAAAGCGTGCTGATCATGCGCAAGGTGTCGGCGGAATTGCTGATCGTACTGGTCATGACCGTGACGCTGATCGACGGCGCGCCGTTGAGCGGGGCGATGGTCGCCTGGTTTATCGGCCTGGGGTTATACATCTCCTTCACGATCATCCGGAAAAACCGGGAAAAGATCGAAAGCCTGATTCAGGAGGGTAAAAAAACCGCCCAGAAGCTGCAAGGCGATAACATTGTAGAAATACCCATCAACCAGGTTCGCCAAGACGATGTCGTGTTGATCGCTAAAGGCGCGATGGTGCCGATAGACGGAACCATCATCGAAGGCGCCTCGGCGATCGACGAATCCACCATGACCGGCGAACCCTTTCCGGTTTACAAGAAGACCGGGGCCAGCGTGACCTCGGGCACGCTGAATCTGAGCGGGCCGCTACAGGTCAAGGCCGACAAAAACGGGGATGATTCGTTTCTTTCGGTGATCACCCAGGAAATCGAAAACAGTCTGGAGAATAAGTCGGAATTGCAGCGGCGCGCCGATACCACGGTACAGATTCTGCTGCTGTCGGTCACGGCCTATGCCTTTCTGCTGTTGTTTATCACCGGCAGCCTGCATCTGATGGCGACGGCGCTGGCGGTGGTCTGTCCCTGCGCCTGGGCGCTGGCGACGCCGACCGCATTCGCGGCCAATATCGGTTACCTGGCCCGGTCGAACATTCTGGCCCGCGGCGGCGAACCGCTGGAAAACATGCAGGACATCAAAACCCTGATTCTGGATAAAACCGGGACGGTCACATTGGCGGAGCCCGAAGTCAGCCAGGTCATCGAAATAGGCCTGCCGACACAGCCATTGCTGGAACTGGCCGCGTCGATCGAATCCCGTTTCGATCACCCGATCGCGCGCTCGATCATCAACTATGCAAAAAAACAGGGCGTTAATGCTTTGCTGCCGGTCGAACGGGCCGAGGATCTGCCGGGCCGCGGCATCAAGGCCCGAATCGAAGGTCAGGACATCCTGATGGGCAGCGCCGAAACGCTGAGTCTTCAGGGCATTGAATTGCCGGCTATCGATTATACCGGCCGGGCGATCTGGCTGGCGGCCGGCGGCGAAGTCAAGGGCGTCATCGTCATTCGCGACGTCATGCTGTCGGAAATGCAGGGCCTGGCCGATACCATCCGTGCCTGCGGCATCGAAAAAGTGGTGCTGGCGACCGGCGACAACGAGGAGCAGGAAGCCAAACGCGTGGCCGACTACATCCACGCCGATGAATACCACTTCAATTGCAAGCCGGACGACAAAACCGCGCTGGTCAAACAATTTCAGGCGCAGGGCAAGGTGGCCATGGTCGGCGATGGCGTCAATGACGCGCCGTCTCTGGCCGCCGCCAATGTCGGCATCGCCATCGGCGGGCACAAGAATGTCAATCTGGCGATCATTTCATCGGATGTGGTCATTCTCGGGCACGATGCCCAGGATCTGGTCACGATCTTGCGGCTCGGCCATAAAATGGGCGGCATTATCCGGCAGAATTATATGTGGGCCGTCGGTTTCAACAGCGTCGGCCTGGCGCTGGCCACGTTCGGCCTGCTCAATCCGATTTTTGCCGCGCTGCTGCATCATGTCAGTTCGGTGTTTGTCGTCGTCAATGCCGGCCGACTATATTTCACCGGCATCGAGCAATCGCCGATCGGGCCTATGTTCAGAAAAATGGATGAGCTGACCGGCCGCGAGCAGCGCGGCCAAGCCGAGCGCTTGCCTTCCGATTCCGAAGCGGTCGCCGAACAGGATTCCTAGACCCTGCCTCGAGAAAATTTTTGCAAAGTCGGGACTTGCTAAATTCGCTGTTAAGTGCCTTCCCGCCAGGATGTTAGATAATTCTGCTGTTCCGCTGTCAAGGTGTCGATATCAATGCCCATCGCTGCCAGTTTCATCCGGGCCACCTGTTGATCGATCCCGGCCGGCACCGGATGTACGGCGTTGTCGAGATCGGCGCCATGCTGCCACAAGTAAGCCATGCTCAGGGCCTGATTAGCGAAACTCATGTCCATCACTGCGGCCGGATGGCCTTCGGCCGCAGCCAGGTTGACCAGCCGCCCCTCGGCCAGCAAGCGGATCTGGCGGCCGTCTTCCAGAAAATACGTTACGACATGGGCGCGTGGTTTGTGTTTGTTGGCGGCCAGCGCTTCCAGCGCCGGAATGTTGATTTCGACATTGAAATGGCCGGAATTGGCGATCACGCAGCCATCCTTGATGACCTGAAAATGCGCCTGGTCCAGCACATGTTTGTCGCCGGTGGCGGTGACAATGAAATCCGAGCAGGCGGCCGCCTGCAGCATGGGCATGACCCGAAAACCGTCCATCGCCGCTTCAAGGGCCCGGAGCGGGTCGACCTCGGTGACGATGACCCGGGCTCCATGGCCCTTGGCGCGCATCGCGATGCCGCGCCCGCACCAGCCGTAGCCGGCTACCGTGAACGTCTTACCGGCCAACAGGATATTGGTGGCACGAATGATGCCGTCCAGCGTGCTTTGGCCGGTGCCGTAACGGTTGTCGAACAGGTGTTTGGTCATCGCATCGTTGACCGCGATCACCGGAAACTGGAGGGCATCGTCCGCCGCCATCGCCCGCAGCCGTATCACGCCAGTGGTGGTTTCCTCGCTACCGCCGATCATCTCGTCCAGTAACTCGCGGCGATTTTTATGCAGTTCGCTGACCAGATCGGCGCCGTCATCCATGGTCAGTTGAGGGCGGTGATCCAGCGCCTTGCCGATATGCCGGTAATAGGTATCGCTGTCTTCACCGCATCTGGCGAAGACGGGGATTTGGTCATGCCGCACCAACGCGGCGGCGACATCATCCTGCGTGCTGAGCGGATTGCTGGCGCACAGGACCAGTTCGGCGCCGCCCGCGGTCAGCGTGCGGGCCAGGTTGGCGGTTTCGGTGGTGATATGCAGGCAGCCGCTGATGCGTGCCCCGGCCAATGGCCGCTCTTGCCTGAAGCGCGCCTGTATCGCGCGCAGCACCGGCATTTCGGAAAAAGCCCAGTCGATGCGCTCCCGGCCTTGATCGGCCAGCGAGAGATCGTTGATGTCATGGTCGATATTGAGCATAGCGGGTTCTCCTGACGAATGGTTGAGAAACGCGTTTTGTAACAGCCAGCGGCAATCGGGCATAAAAAAACCGCCAATCGCCAATTAGACAGCCGATGTCAGCCCAAAGCCACATCCAGAATCATCATCACAATAAAGCCCAGGATAATGCCCCGCGAAGCGTAATGGGCATTGCCTCTCTCCCTTGATTCGGGGATCACCACGTCGATCACGACAAAGATCATGGCGCCGGCGGCGAAGGCGAGGGCATAAGGCATGATGGGAAGGCTCACGGTGACGGCGGCGGCGCCTATGACGGCGGCGACGGGCTCGACCACGGCGGAGAGCTGCCCGTACCAGAAACTGCGCAGCGGCGACCAGCCCGCGCGACGCAAGGGCATGGCTACTGCGGTGCCTTCGGGAAAGTTTTGCAGGCCGATGCCGATAGCCAGGGCGACCGCGGTGCCCAGACTGGCCGTTTCGAAACCGCCGGCCAGCGCGCCGAAAGCGACGCCGACGGCCAGCCCTTCGGGAATGTTGTGCAATGTAATGGCGGATACTAGCAGCAAGGTGCGTTGCCAGGTCGTGGGGCCTTCCTTTTGCATCGTTGTATCCACAGAGCCGATCTGAAAGCGGTTCAGAAGCATGCCGGCGATACTCAGCGCGAACGCGCCGAGGCTGAATCCCGCCGCAGCCGGAAACCAGGCAAAAGCCCCGTAATCGCTCGACAAATCGATCGCGGGCGCAAGCAGGGACCAGTAGCTGGCCGCCAGCATCACGCCTCCCGAAAATCCGAGCATGACGTCAAGCAGTTTCTGGTTGATTCGTTGGGTGAAAAAGACCAGGGCGGCGCCCAATGCGGTCATTCCCCAGTTGAATACGGATGCCAGCAGGGCTTGCAGAATGTGCGAAATCCCGGCAAACCAATGGGCGGCAGACTGAAGTCCTGTGTGAATCCATATTGTGAAAAAAGACAGATCCCACTCGGAGGCGACAAAG
The DNA here is from genome assembly GCF_000383855.1 of Methylobacter marinus A45. Taxonomy (GTDB): domain Bacteria; phylum Pseudomonadota; class Gammaproteobacteria; order Methylococcales; family Methylomonadaceae; genus Methylobacter; species Methylobacter marinus. Next base: position 351,242 of record NZ_KB912877.1, on the reverse strand, counting down.
GCCAGGCCAGCCTCCGCTTCAGTCACGGTCCGACTGCCCCGAAAAAGTATCTTCATACTCGGCGCGAGTTTTGCGCCAGGCCGCATATTTTTCCAATTCGGATTGCACGAGCTTCAGGATAAGCGCCAGGACGGCCACATCGTCCATGTAGCCGATTACCGGGATAAAATCCGGGATCAGCTCCACGGGATTGACCAGGTACAGCAGACCGAAGACCACGGCCACAATCGCCCAGGCCGCGATATTCCTGTAGGCGCCGGAGCGATAATCCCTGATCAATTCCAGGCACAGTTGCACGTCTTTCAAGAGCTTATGCAGCGAAGGGATGCTTTTTACTTTATCCTTGATTTCGATAGCCTTCTCAATAATTCGATCAAGGTGCCGGTCGGTGACTTTTCCGCTGTTATGTTCGAAAAAGGCCTGGTTCAACTGATCCGGGGATTTCCGGTTATCGTCATCACTGGTCATACTGAGCTCCGCTGTTGACTGTGGCGGTTATATTTATTCTCCCATGAGAGTGTCACAACTGAAAATTGATCCGTGGAGATAAATTATCCAGAATTGCGCTTGTTTATTTAATATCTTCAATAGTCAACTGCGTGAGCGGTTTTCCTTGGTACTCGCCGGTCAGCGTGTTCAGGAAAGCCACGATTTTGGCGGTTTCATTGTCGGTAAGGTTTTTGCCTCGCTGAACTTTGGCCATAATCCTGACCGCCTCGGCCAGGTCATTGACCGAGCCGTCATGAAAATAGGGATAAGTCAATTCTATGTTACGCAATACGGGAGCCTTGAAGAAATGGCGATCTTTTTCCTGCCCGGTCACGTTGAATCGGCCGTTGTCGACTTCAGTCGGCTCGCCGCCGCGCAGTTTGAAATAATCCTGTTTGAGGCCCATTTTTTCATAGGATAAGCCGCCGAGCACCGGACCGAAGTGGCAGGAGGCGCAATGCGTTTTAAACAAGTCGTAGCCGTCCTTTTCATCCTCCGTCAGCATGTCCTGTTCGCCGCGCAGGTAGCGGTCGAAACGGGAATTGGGCGTCACCAGCGATTCCTCGAAAACGGCAATCGCATGAGTCACCGTCGATTGCGTCAGGCCTTCTTCCGGATACAGTTTGGCGAAAGCGTCCCTGTAGTGCTCTACGTTGTTAAGTTTCTTGATGACCTTGTCCCATTCCGCGCCCATTTCGACATGGTTGGCGACAGGCCCTGCGGCTTGTTCCTGCAAGTCCTTGGCGCGGCCGTCCCAGAATTGGGCGATGTTATACATGGCGTTATAGACAGTCGGTGAATTGATCGGACCCTCCTGTCCGCGTATGCCGATAGCGACCCTGGCCTGATCGGTGCCGCCCCGGGCCAGGTCGTGGCAGAAAGCACAGTTTAAAGTATCGTCTCCGGACAGCATGCGATCGTGGAAGAGTTTGTCGCCCAGCGCCACTTTTTCGGGGTCGAGATCAACCGTTAACGGCAAAGGGTGCACCGGTTCGCCTTTAAACACTTCGGCGGCATCCGGGCTCCAGGGATGTTAGGCCCGTTCCTCGGCAATCCAGGCAAGGATGCTGTCTTGCTCGTCGGCCGTCAGGCGCCCGGTCCAGTGCATCAGCAGATATAGCGAAGGGGCATGCTGTCGTTTCGGATGACATTTTCCAGTCGGGCCAGCATCAGGGGCGTAAAGGTTTGTTCGCCACTATAGACCTGTTTGGATAGAACCAGCCTGTCTCCGGCTTCCTCGACATCTCTCTCCATAAGCTGTTTTGCTATCGGCAGGTCCGAATAGATCGGCATTCGGGTCATGCCGGGCGAATGGCAATCGACGCATTTGTTCTGCAAAATCCGTGACACTTGGGTAAAGCTTTCGGAACTGCCGGAAACAACCGGAACCGGCTCATTTTCACCCGTCAAACCGATCAGGTTGGAAATGGGGAAAAATAAAATGACAGCCAGCAGAAAAAGTAAAAACCATTGGATTCTGGTCATTGTTTGGTTCCGATGCGTTAGAGATTGATACTGTACAGCTAAAGTTCGATCAAAGTCCATGCCAGCTTATAGGCCGCTAAGCGTGATCTGGCTAAGGAACGAGCATGAAATAAATCAGGGAATTGTAGGTGCGAATTCACTTGTGCCCTTCAGGGTATTCGCACTGTGTGGATACCCTGAAGGGCACAAGTCCCCATAGGGCATAAATAAATCCACACCTACACCGGAAAATTCATCCTCGCACTTAGGAAGTTATTTTATGCGCATTCCTAAGTAATGATAGTCCGGGAAGCTTAATTTAGAACATCTATTCATTAATCAGAAACAACGAGTCCAGAGCAAAGATGCGGACTCATAACCGGCCGCCGGCGACGCCAGCGTACACGCGACTTGTTCATCAAGCGGCAATGCATGATTCATCCGCTCACTTATTCCTGCAGCCGATACAGGTATTCCGTCAGCGCCAGAATGCGGCTACTTTGATAAATCCAGAATTTTCTGCACCGACCGGTATGGCCGGTGATGTCTTTTCGGTTTTGGCTGGCGACAGCAATTTTCATGATAATTGCTGGCTTGTCGGCTGAAATGATCGTCCTTGAATTCAGACGGTTTGCAGAAATTAGTTATAAGACGGCGGTAAAAGTGGCTCAATACCCTCAAATTGGGCGGTAGGGTGATGTTTGGTAATCAATTGGCTGAGTGAGTCGATGCGTTCCTTGGCGATGTCGACCATGACCAGCAGTTCGCCGCGTTCAATGGCTTCCTCGTATTTTTTGACTTTTGAATTTCCAACCTGAAGGCCGGCCAGGCCGCTCATCATTGCGCCGATAGTTGCGCCGTAAATCAAAATACCAAGAACGGGGCCGCCGGCAATTACGAATCCCGCGAGGCGTAAACCGATAAGTCCCGCCAGCACACCTGTTGTGCCGCCTAGTGCCGCGCCTCGTTCCAATGCCGGTATAAAATCCGTTTTCTGAAAGACCGATGCTTCGGGCAAATCCTCCAGGGGCGTGTCTCTTTTGGCTAATATATGGATATGACGGTCTTCTATGCCTTCGGCGCGTAATTCGTCGACAATTTTATGTGTCGTTTCAATATCGGGGGACAAAAAATATATTCTTCTCATTATCTTCTCCGGTTTGATTTTATAAAGCTTCGACATGAACTTTGCCGCGCCGTTCCTGAGTTATCGTGATATAACCGAACCTGATAAAGAACGGCGAGATCACCTTCTGAATCAGGTACGGGAAAATGATGCGGCGGCATTTTGCTCAGTACCGGATTAACCGGTATCTCAGGACTTTCAGGGGTTTACTGAAATTTAGTCGTGACTTTCAATGGTAATCTTATTAAGTTAATGGTTTTTTCAAATTTCCAGGAATCAAAATGAAGCACCGCGGTACTTTCGGCAACTCCATTTCCAGAATCATGCTGACGCTTCTGATGACTTTGCCCGCCGCTGCCACGGCCGCCAGTGCCTGGAGCTATCATCAGGACCGGGACCGCTTGACCAACCGGCCTTATAGCTACGCCAGATCGCCGCTGCCGAGCAGTGCCCAGTATGAACACATCAGGCTGGAGGTCGCCTGCAAGGAAAGCAGGCTGCAATTTGTCATTGACGCCAGCAGCCTGATCGCCTCGCAAGGCCGAGCTTTTGATGTCGAGTATCAAATCGACAAAAACCCGCCGATCAAGATCTCCATGAAAACGTTCCCGGACTCGAAACGCCGCGGCTATACGGAAGAGCATGCCAGGGAAGTTGTCGACGGCATTCTGGCGGGCCAATCGATTTTTATTCGCGTCAACACCATGATCAGACAGGTTCTGACAGCGGCGATTGATTTGGAAGGGGCGGACCAGCCGATTCGGCAGGTATTTGCCGATTGCGGCATGGCCGTATCGGATAAAGCGGACGATGGCGCGGCCTACAGCTGGGCCGAATTTGAGCGTGACTTTAACAGGCTTTCTCCGGAGCGGCAGCGGGAAGTGCTCGGCAAGATAAAGAGCCTTATGCGGGAGATGCGTTAGGGCGAATTGCCGGGTTACGCCATGCTTTTATGCCTCATGGGCAAACCCGGTCTGCGCATGTATCTTAATTGAATTAACAATTAATCCTTAACTCAATGGCAGGGAGCGCAAGCCCAGCACCATTAAGGGCGCCTGCATTTGGCAATCGCCCCACATACGAGTTAAAGCATTTTTTATTTCTGCTCCTTGAACTCGACGCTCTTGTGCGTGAATAAGGCATTTTTCGGGCTTTTATCGTAACCGCTGGACCACAGCGGCAGTGCCAGCACTCCCAGGCTGGCCAGCCAGGCCAGCAGCTGGCTGTTGGTGATGGTATAGATGACAGCCAGCTTGAGGCGCTCGGTTATGTCGGGATGGGCTTCGATAAAATCGCGGCTGATCAGGAAAGCGCGCGTCTCGCCGATAATCAGCGCCAGGCTCATGATGACGAGAACATAGGCGATAACTTTGTTGCGTTTCTGGCCGCCCTGACGGCAGTCGATCAGGCGGTTGAAGTCCAGCAGCCTGACTGACCCGTTCCGCTCATTGATATAACGCATAAGGACCAGGCCCAGCATGCCGGTTACGGCGATATAAGTCGTTTCGTACGGGAAGCTGATATAGCGCCCATCCAGCGCCAGGGTATAGGTTTTATAGACGGCCAGCGCTATCAGAATGCCATACAGGGTCTGCAGCCATGCGCCGAGTTTCTTATTGGCGGTATCGTTGTTCAGCACGGTCAGCGCCCGGTATGCCAGGCAAACGGTCAGCAGCGCATTGACAGCGATGATCGCGGTGGTGCCGGCGCTTTGCAACGGCGTGAAGCTTGCGGTCCATAATTCATCGGCCAGGGTCACCATCAGCGATGCCAGCAATTGCGCGAAAGCCAGGAATACGGCCAGACGCGGCAGCGGCAATCGTGATAATGCCTTGAAGTGAAAGGCAACGGTCAGCAGCAGAATGGCTGTCGAGGCGATTAGCCGATGCGTCCAGTCCGGATTTTCAACCACTTTGCCGGTCAGGGAGAACACCGGCTCGCGATCGGCCGACAGCAACCCCCAATTGGCGCCGACGACGCCTTCCTGGGCGCTTTTCCAGGATTGATCGAACGCTTCGACGATGTTCAGATTGAAGCCGTTTTTCCTGGATACCTGAATCAGGCCGCGGATGAATCTCGCCTCGTTCGCGACGCTCGGCACGGCCCAGCCGCGCTGGCGGCCGTCGCTGGGCCAGCCGGATTCACCGATCAGGATCGGTTTGCCCGGATACAGGGCCCGCACCCGTTCATAAACTTGTTGATAGGTTTTCTCGATATGCGCGATGGCGTCATTGACTTCCAGCGGCTCATCCTCCCAATACGGCAGAATGTGGATGGTAATAAAATCGACTTCCTTGCCGATTTCCGGGTATTTCAAATAGAACGACCAGACATCGGCATAAGAGACGGGTTGCTTGACGGCCTTTTTGACCTCGCGGATGTAGGTGATCAATTGCTCCGGTTCCATCTCGCCGCGCAACAACACTTCGTTGCCGACCATGACGCGCTTGACGACGTCGGGATTGGCGTTTGCCGAGCGGATCAGTTCCTTGATTTCCGCATGATTGAGCGTCTTGGCCTTGTTCAGTTCCTGCACTTCCTCGGGACTGAGTGTGGCCGGATCAAAGGGACGTTCATAAGTCAGCCAGGCGCCCTGGATCATGGTCAGTCCGTATTTGCGCGCCAGTCCGGGCACGACTTGCAGGCCGTCCAGGCTCGAATAGGTGCGTATCGAGCGGGTTTTGTCGGCCAGGAGGCTGATGTCCTCCTCAATCTGCGCAGGCGTCGGCAGGACTTTTTCAATAGGGCTTTGTCCGTCACGGAACGGTGCGAATGACAGACTGGTCAGTTTGCCGTCCGGTACGTCGGGGCCCACATCGACAGGCCGGTTATTGAGCCAGCCGAACAATCCATTCAACGCCACCGTCAGCGCAACGAGCATGAGAACAGTAGATTTTTTCATGATTATAAACAGGCGGGCAAGAGAGTAATCGGATGATGACAATGGCCTTATTATCCATCAGGAGAGCAGGATAATACAATGACGAAAATAGAGGAGAATTGATCGGCCGGGGCGGCGATGCATTCGCGCCGGGAAATCGTTCTGGCGTCGCGTCGCAGCCTGAAAGCAAAAAGTAAGACCGTGCGATAAAACCCTACTATGCTTAATGTAAGCGATTAACTATCGCGATAAGCCGAAGCGCAGGCTCGTCATTGTTTTCTGACAAATCATTATCGTATAGTATGATCATCCGACCATGCCATCAATGCACGAATAAGGAAGTAACTTGACTCAAAGACGGACTAACGACTATTCCGCCCTAGACCCCGTTCAGCCATCCCCTGAGGAAGAACCAATCGGGAATGGGATTGAGTTCTGTCGCGTTTTGCTGGTCGAGGATGAGCCGGGCGACGCCAACCTGGTGAAACATGCATTGCTGGCATCCGCGGATATGCGTTTTGATATCGATTGGGTGACAACACTCGCCGAAGCGCGGCGGCAACTCCGGCAGAATCCGCCCGATGTCTTGCTGCTGGATTTATCATTGCCGGATTCCAACGGTCTTGACACCGTGCGCGCCGCCCGCCAGTCGGCGGACAGGCAGGCGCTGATCGTGCTGACCGGCCACGATGATACCGGTTTTGCGCTGCAAGCGCTGACGTTCGGCGCCCAGGACTATCTGGTCAAGGGACGCTTCGATTCCGATAGTCTCGTGCGCGCCATTCGCTATGCTATCAGTCGGGGACGGCTGGAACAGAGTCTGGCCGAGACCGGCATGCATCTGCGCACCTTGATCAATGCATTGCCGGATATCGTCTGTTTCAAGGATGGCGAAGGGCGCTGGCTGGAAGCCAATGACTTCGACCTCAAGCTCTTTCAGCTCGACAAGATCGATTATCACGGCAAGAAAGACTCCGAACTGGCGCGCTACCAGGATTTCTACCGCGAGGCGCTTATGGGCTGTGAAGCCAGTGACGAGGTGGCCTGGCAAGCGCGCGTCATCACTCACACGGAAGAAACCGTCCCTCGTCCGGATGGCTCATCGCTGATATTCGACATCACCAAAGTCCCGCTTTTTCATGAAGATGGCCGCCGCAAGGGGTTGGTCGTGGTCGGGCGCGACATTACCGAGCGCAAACAGATTGAAGCGCGCCAGCGCCTTGCCACGCGCGTGTTCGAAACCACGGGCGAGGCCATTATGGTCACCGACGCCGATGCCAACATCGTGGCGGTCAATCCGGCTTTTACGCGCATTACCGGTTATTTGGAGCGGGAAATAACAGGAAAACACCCGTGTATACTCGGCTCCGACCGGCACGATAAATACTTTTACCGGAGCCTGTGGCGGTCGCTGCAACAGAACGGCGAATGGGCCGGAGAAATCTGGGGAAAACGCAAAAACGGCGAGGTTTTTCCGGAATGGGCGACGCTGAGCGTCGTCAGGGATAAGGCCGGCAACATCCAGCACTATACCGCCGTATTCGCCGACCTGAGTGAAATCCGCGATGCCCAGGAAACGGTCGAGCATTTGGCCTGGAATGATCCGCTGACGCATCTGGCCAACCGGGCGCTGTTTTTGAAACAGCTGGAACAGCTGCTGGCCCATGCGCGGCGCGAAGGCGGTTTTGCCGAAGTGCTGCTCCTTGATATCGACCGCTTTAAAAACATCAATGAGGCGCGCGGGTTTGCCGTCGGCGATGCCTTGCTCAAGGCTGTGGCCGAACGTCTGCGCCGGATGCTGAAGCCGGGCCAATTGCTGGCGCGGCTGGATTCCGACGAATTCGCGATACTGTTGCCGGACCTATGCGAGACTATCGAAACCGCCGGCCGCGAAGCGTTGGCCATGACCGAAAGGCTGCGGGACACATTGCACGGAAGCCTCGAACTGGAGGGCGAAACCGTGCATTTCGATGTCAGTATCGGCATCGCATTACTGCCCGAATCGCTGCAGGAAACCGCCGCTGACGTATTGCGCCAGGCCGACATGGCGATGGCGAAAGCCAAAGCGAAAGGCGGCGGCAGTACCGTGTTCTTCGAGACAGCCATGGGCGAAGGCATCAAGGAGCGTTTCCGCCTGGAGGGCGAGTTGCGTTCCGCCATCAGCAATGAACAGCTGCGGCTTTATCTGCAGCCGCAGGTCAACGCGGCGGGCAGGCAAGTCGGCGCCGAGGCGCTGGTACGCTGGCAGCATCCGGAGCGCGGCCTGATTTTTCCCAACCAGTTCATTCCAGTGGCCGAAGCATCCGGTCTTATTGTCGCCCTGGACCTCTGGATGCTGACCGCTGTCTGCCGGTTGCTGGCCGAGCTGAGCGCCGAGGATACTGACTTGCGCATATCGGTCAACATCAGCCCGCGGCATTTTCAACAGGCCAATTTTGTCGAAGACATTAAACGCCTGTTGGCCAGCAGTGGCGCCAATCCGGCTCATCTGGTGCTGGAAGTGACCGAAGGCCTCATGATCGCCGACATGGGCGATGTCGTGGCCAAAATGACGGAACTGATCGCGCTGGGCATCCATTTTTCCATGGATGATTTCGGCACCGGCTATTCCAGTCTGGCTTACCTGAAACGCCTGCCTATCCACGAACTCAAGATCGACAAGAGCTTTATTCAGGACGCGCCGGTCGATCCTAGTGATGCCGCGCTGGTGGAAGTCATTTTATCCGTGGCGCAGCATCTGCACTTAAGAGTCGTGGCGGAAGGGGTTGAAACCCAGGCGCAGGCCGATTTCCTGAACGCGCGCGGCCACATCATCCACCAGGGGAATCTGTACGGCAATCCTGAGCCGGCGGAACTGTGGCACGCGCGGTTGCACAAGACGGAAACTGTGTGAGCCCGACAATGCCGGGCTTTATGAATTCGAAGTCCGCCCTGACGCGACTGCTGCCGGGCATTCTGCTGGTTAATCTGTTCGTGTTCGCTCTGGTGGGATTCTTAATCTATCAGGGCTATCAGCAATGCCGGTAGCAAACGAGCTCAATGCACTGATGGCGTTAATGGTGCTGATAGTGCTGCTGACGCTAGTGTCGACAGTGATGATATATCGGAGCTGGCAGCGTCAACGGGGCTCGATCGAGGCGCTGTCGAAACAGGAAGCCATGTTTCGTACCGTGGCCGATTACACGTTCGACTGGGAATACTGGCAGGGCCTGAATCAGGAGATTATTTACATGACCCCTTCCTGCGAACGGGTCACCGGTTATACGCCAGCCGAGTTCATTGCTGATCCCGACCTGCTCATTCGCATTATTTACCCCGAGGACCGTCCGGTCATGGCGCGGCATTTTCATGATATAACCCGCGGCATCAGAACCCCGGCGGATTTTCGTATCGTGCGCCGCGACGGCGGTATCCGCTGGATCAGCCATTATTGCCGGGTTGTCACCGGCGACGACGGGCAACCGCTGGGACACCGCGCCAGCAACCGCGACATTACGGCCGCGTATCAAGCCCAGGCATCCTTGCGGGCCAGCGAGGAAAAACTGCGAGGTCTTTACGAACTGTCTCCGTTAGGCATCTGCCTTACCGATATGCAGGGGCGTTTCGTCGACTTCAACCATGCTTTTTTGCTTATCTGCGGCTATTCGGAGCAGGAGCTTAAAGCCTTGGATTACTGGACGCTGACGCCGAAAAAATATGTCGCCGACGAGAGGCGGCAAAAAGAGGCGCTGGAACGCACCGGGCGCTATGGCCCTTATGAAAAGGAATACCGGCGCAAGAACGGCAGCCTGGTGCCCTTGCGTCTTAACGGCGTGCTGATCACGGGCGCCGACGGCAAGGACTACATCTGGTCCATCGTCGAAGACATTACTGAGCGCATACAGTCGGAGCAGGCGTTGCGCGAAAGCGAATCGCGTCTTAACGAACTGTTCGAGAACATGAGCAGCGGCGCGGTCATGTACCACGCTTCAGAGGACGGCCGGCGTTTTATCGTGGCATCGGTCAACCGGGCCGTGGAGCGCATCGAGCACGTCCGGCGCGCCGACCTGATCGGAAAAAATCTCGAACAGGCGTTTCCCTGCGCCGTGACATCCGGCCTGCCCAACATCCTGCAGCGCGTCTGGCAAAGCGGCGTCGGTGAGCATTTTTCGTTGTCTTTCCATTGCGAAGGGCGCATGGCCGGCTGGCGCGAAAATTACGTCTATAAACTGCCGGGCGGAGAGATTGTGGTGATTTATGACGACGTGACCCAGCGCAAGCAGGCGGAGGAGGCGCTGAGACAGCAAGAAGCCTTGTTGCGTACGGTTCTGAATACCTTGCCGGTGGGCGTGTGGGTGGCCGACGCTCAAGGCGCTATCCGGACCGGCAACGAGGCGGGACGGCGTATATGGGGCGGCGCCCGAACTATCGAGCCGGAACAATACGGCGAATGCAAAGGCTGGTGGCACGATACCGGCAAGCCGATCGCGGCGCACGAGTGGGCGCTTGTCCGCGCCATCGGCAAGGGCGATACCGCGCTTGACGAGGTGATCGATATCGAGTGCGTTGACGGTACGCGCAAGACAATTTTGAATTCGGCCATTCCGCTTCGGGATGATAATGGCCGGATCACGGGTGCGATCACCGTCAATCAGGACATTACCGAGCGCATAGCCGCCGAAGCGGCGCTGCTGCAATCGAACGCCGATCTCGAACAGTTCGCCTACAGTGTCTCGCACGACATGCGCCAGCCGTTGCGCATCGTGGTTGGGCATCTGCAATTGCTGGCGAGAGGGCTGAACGCCAAACTGGACGATGAGGACCGCGACAACCTGAATTTCGCGCTGGACGGCGCCAGGCGCATGGATGCGATGATCGTATCCCTGCTCGAGTACTCGCGCGTGGGTCGCAAGACCGAATCCAAGCGCTGGATGTTGAGCAGCGAGTCGCTGGACGAAGCCCTGAGCTTCCTGGCGCCCGCGATCGAAGAGGCCGGCGCCGGGATTGAAATCAGCGGTCAATGGCCGCGCATTTTCGCCAGCCATGACGAGTTGACCCGGCTTTTTCAGAACCTGCTCGGCAATGCCGTCAAGTACCACGAAGCCGGGCAGCCGCCGCGCATCGAAGTGGCTTCGGCGGTGACGGCAGGGCGCTGGCGCGTCAGTGTCCGCGACCACGGCATAGGCATAGACCTCCGGCAGATCGATCGTCTGTTCCAGTTTTTCAGCCGCCTGCAATCGCGGGCTCGCTTTGAAGGGACCGGCATGGGACTGGCGTTGTGCCGCCGGATTGTCGAACACCATGACGGCCGCATTTGGGTGGAGTCGGAAGGCGAGGGGCAGGGCAGTACGTTTATTTTCGAACTGCCGGTCAAGTCCCCCGGCAATGAGACCGGCCCGTGACGCGAAGCGCCCGAACAACCCGTTACTCGCGCGACAGGCCAGGGTCGCTGTTGCTTCCCGGCCTTATGTTGGTCATTTCGTTAGGCATAACCTATGCCGTTTGGCACAATGCGCGGCAGCAGGGTGAGCAGACCCTGAAAACCGATTTCAATTTTCGCGTGCGCGAAACCGTCGAACGCCTCGAACAGCGCATGGCAACTTATGAGCAGGTCTTGCGCGGCGCGCGCGCTTTATTTGCCTCATCCGAGCTCATCGAACGCAATGAGTTCCGGGATTACATCACCCTGTTACAGCTTGAGCAGCATTATCCCGGCATTCAGGGCGTCGGTTATTCGGTTATCGTGCCGAAAGCGGGCGTCAACAGCCATATTCAGGCCATACGCGGACAAGGCTTTGCCGAGTACACGATCCGTCCCGAGGGCGAGCGCGAAACTTATACGGCCATTATCCAGCTGGAGCCGTTCAGCGGCCGCAATCCGCGCGCCTTCGGCTATGACATGTATGCCGAGCCCGTGCGCCGCGCGGCCATGACGGAAGCGCGCGACCTGGACAAGATCAGTATCTCAGGAAAGGTGAGTCTGGTGCAGGAAACCGATGAGCAGGTGCAGGCAGGCTTTCTGATGTACCTGCCGGTTTACAGGAAAGGCCAGCCGCACGACACCTTGGCGCAGCGCCGGACCCATATTGTCGGCTGGGTATATGAGCCGTTCCGCATGAACGATCTGATGGCCGGCATCGGCGGTGAGCGTGCCGCTGAACTCGGACTCGAAATTTACGATGGCGAGACCGTGGCCGGGCCGGCAAAAATGTACGACAGCCATGTCTTGCAGGACAACCGTCAGGCGTCCAGTCCGCTTTTTAAAACCGTCAGGCATATCCGCATCGCGGATCACCCCTGGACGCTGGTAATACACTCCCGGCCCGCGTTCGAAGCGCGCATCAACAAGCTCAAGCCGCAAGCCATCGCGGTGGTCGGCATAATTATCAGCGGTTTGCTGTCGCTGCTGGCCTGGCTGTTGATAACGGGCCGGATGCGTGCGCTGGCCATGGCCGAAAACATGACTCGTGAGCTCAAGGAAAGCGAGAAGCGCTTTCGGGTCATGGCTGATTCGGCGACCGTGCTGATTTGGCTGGCAGACGCGGACAAGCGCTGTATCTGGTTCAATAAAGGCTGGCTAAACTTCACCGGCCGGACTCTGGCGCAGGAAGTCGGGGAGGGCTGGATGCTGTCCGTGCATGCGGACGATCTGCAGCGCTGTACAGACTGTTATGTCAGCCATTTCGATCGCCGTGAACCGTTCCGCATGGAATGCCGGATAAGACGCCATGACGGCGAATATCGTTGGGTCGTTGATACCGGCGTGCCGCGTTTCGACGATAACGGTAATTTTTCCGGTTTTATCGGCTCGGGGATCGACATTACCGAGCGCAAGCAGGTCGAGGAAGCCCTGCTGCGCGCGCATGCCGATCTGACCCGCTTCGCCGAGGTCTCGGCTCATCATTTGATGGAACCGGCACGCCGTTTGACAATCTATACTCAACATCTCCGCCAGCGTCTGAAGGCCCTGCGCGATGACCAGGAAATCGGTACCGATCTCGATACGCTCGAACGGGAGGCCGATCGCCTGCGCGGCTTGGTGCACGGTATTCAGCTTTACCTGGCGGCCGGCGAGCCTCACGGCATGGTACGGGCGGAAGATGCCAACTCGACGCTGGCGGCCGTGGAACAGCGTCTGTCCGCGCGGGTGACGGTTCTGGACGCCTCGATTGCGGCCGAAAAGCTGCCGCCGGCCGTGCTTGACCGGGCGCGGCTGATGGATTTGTTCGCCGTGTTATTGGATAATGCGCTGCGCCATGGCCGCCCCACTGACACTGGGCATCGGCCGCGGATTCATATCAGCGGCGAGCGCGAGGCCGGGTTGAGCCGCTATCGGATCTGCGACAATGGCGCCGGTATTCCGGCCGAGTATCGCCGGCGCGTGTTCGAAATTTTCGAACGCCTGAAAACCGGCGGCGCCGAGAGTGGCTCGGGCATCGGCTTATCGGTTGCCCGGCGCATCGTCGAGAGCCGCAACGGTAGCATCTGGATAGAAAGCGCTCCCCAGGGCGGCGCCATGGTCGTGTTCGAATTGCCGGACGGAAAATAAACTATGATTCTTGAGAATACCCAACCTTTCGATATCCTGCTGGTCGAGGACGAGCCGGCCGACGCCAACCTGGTGCGTGCGGCATTGAAGGAGAACCAGGTCTTCTGCAATCTGCATCACGTCACCGACGGTGTCGAGGCTTTGGCTTTTCTGCGCGGCGAGGGTGAAATCAACCGCGCGGCGCCCCGGCCTGATCTGATTCTGCTCGATCTCAACATGCCGCGCATGAATGGCCGCGAATTCCTGTCGGTTGCCAAGTCCGATGATGGTCTGGCCGCCATTCCGGTGGTGGTGCTGACGACGTCGGACGCCGAGCGCGATGTGCTGGCCTCCTACCAACTGGGCGCGGCCAGTTATATTACCAAACCGGTAGACATGGAACAGTTTATGGCGGCGATCCGCCAACTCGATAACTACTGGTTTACCTTGACGCGCCTGCCCCGGAAGAGCTGAGCCATGAATGCCACGACACCCTGTCGTGTGCTGTTGTTCGAGGATGACCCGGGCGATGTTCAGCTGATCCGGTCAGCCCTGGAGGCGTCCCGAACCGCACGTTTTGAAGTTACATGGGCTGCGACACTGGCCGAGGCCAGGGATCTGCTGCACAATAAGGCGTCTTTCGATGCCTTGTTGCTGGATCTGTCGCGGCCTGATTCCAGTGGTCTTGAGACTGTAAAAGCCATGCGCCGGGAGGCGGGCGCATTGCCTATCATTGTTCTGAGCGGCCACGACGATGCGGAGTTCGCGCTACGCGCGCTCAATGTCGGCGCTCAGGACTGTCTGGTCAAAGGCAGCTTCGATTCCGATGCCCTTATCCGTACTATCCACTATGCGATCAGCCGGTTCCGGCTGGAACATCGTCTGCATGATTCGGAACAGTTCGCGGTTTCAACCATAAACGCGCTGAGCGCGCATATCTGCGTGCTCGATCAGACCGGCAGGATTCTCATAGTCAATCAGGCCTGGCGCGATTTTTACGAGAAAAATTTTCCGGGACACAGCGATTCTTCACCAGGGACCAATTATCTGGCGATCTGTGATAACGCCACCGGCGAGGAGTCAGAACAGGCGGCAATAATGGCGGCAGGCATCCGGTCGGTCATCAACGGCGAGCGCGAAACCTTCATAATGGAGTATCCCTGTCATTCGGCGACCGAGCAACACTGGTTCGTCGCGCGCGTGACGCGCTTTCAAAACGATAGCGGCTATGTCGTGATATCTCATCAGGATATTACCGCACGCAAGCTGGCCGATGCGCGAGACCATTTATTGGTATCGGCGCTGGAGGCGGTCAGCCATGGCGTCATCATTACCGATACCGAGGCCAGAATCGAGTGGGTCAACCCGGCTTTCGAGAAACTGACCGGCTATACGCTGGAAGAGGCGATCGGCTTCCGGCCGACGGAGTTGGTGAAATCAGGCCTGCAGGATGAGGAGTTCTATCAGAATTTATGGCAGACCATTTTGAAAGGAGAAACCTGGCATGGCGAACTGATTAACCGGCGCAAGGACGGTACGCTCTACGACGAGGAATTTACCATTGCCCCGGTCAGGGACGAGAACGGCGCCATCAACCATTTTGTCGGCGTCAAGCTTGACATCAGTGAGCGCAAACGCCTGGAAGCTGAATTATGGGAGATGGCCACGACCGACGCGCTGACCGGCCTGTCCAACCGGCGCCATTTCATGGCCCGGCTGAACGAGGCTCTGGCGCGCGTGCAGCGTCTTAAGAATCATCATGTGTCGGTGCTTATGCTGGATATCGACCACTTCAAGCGAGTTAACGATACATACGGCCACGCAGTCGGCGATGCGTTGCTCAAGCATATCGCAACGCTTATGCATCATGCGTTGCGCAGGACGGATACGATAGGCCGGCTGGGCGGCGAGGAGTTTTCTATTTTCCTGTCCGGTACCGACCTGGCTGAGGCCGTGGTATTTGCCGATCGCCTGCGTCGGAAAATCGGTTCCATGCCGTTGCAAATCGATGACCTGACGATTGCCGTGACGGTAAGCATCGGTATCGCGGGCATGGCGGCAACGGATGACCAGGCCGACGCGGTTCTGATCCGCGCCGACCAGGCGCTGTACCGTGCCAAGTCATGCGGGCGCAATCGGGTCAAGGTTGCCAGCGGGCTATAATGGGTTATTCCTGCAATAACCCTTGCACGCGCGTTTCCAGCTCCGGATAGGCGCCGAAAGCGCAATCCCTTAAAATGCCGCGTTTATCGACCAGGATATGCGACGGCGTGCCTTTCAGGTCGAAGCGTTCAAAGGTCTCGGCCCGGTAGGACAGGGATTGAAAATACCGCTGTGCCTGCTTGATGATCTGTTGCCGGTAGCTGTCCGGCTGTTGATCGAAGTCGGGCACGCGCGCCCTGATGAAGGACAGGATAGCGTCATCGGTCATGATGTCCTCGCGCTTGTTCAAACGGTCCATGGCCAGCGGGAACGGGATGCGATAGGGCAGGCATCCGTCGGTCAGTTCGCCGCGCTGGCTCAACGCAAGCCGAGTCTCGCCGATAACTTCGCCGCTTTCAGCCAGACGGACCAGATTGTCCAGATTGTTTTTATCGAAATCCTCGAACGCGGTCGCCACGCCCAGGACCGTCAAGCCTTGCTCCGCGTAGTGCTGATGCAAATAGATGGCCTGCGGCAAGGCATATAAAAAACACCCCGGACAGTTGACCTGAAAAACTTCCACCAGTACGACCCGGCCTGACAACAGATCAAAATTGACCGGTCCGCCCTGAACCCAGTCGGATACCGATAGCAAGGGGGCTGGTTGGCCTATTTCCGCGGTCATTTTTTCTCTCCCGTAAAATGGTATGGTTTGTGGGGAGGGCGACTTCAGTCGCCCTCCATTTTTACGTTAATCCTGAAGTTATAAAATCACCAAAGTGGCGAAAGAAAAATTTAACTTCGTGTTCTCTGGGACCTTCGAAGGTTAATCAATCAACTTGCCGGACCGCTTTCGCCGCCCGTTTCGCTGTCAGTGCCTTGGCCGCATCGGCGCCGATATGGGCTTCGCCGCGTCGCTTGGCCAGTTGTATCTGCTTTTCACGTTCCATGAAACGGGTTTTCTGTTCCGGCGTGATTTTATCGTAACAATGCGGGCAGCTGACGCCTTGCTGATAGTGAACGCTGGCTTTGTCGGCTTCGGTAATCGGCAGTCGGCAGGCATTGCATTGATCGTAACTGCCTTTTTCAAGCTGAAGATTGACCGTTATGCGTTCGTCAAAAACGAAACATTCGCCCTGCCACAGGGATTCTTCCGCCGGCACTTCTTCCAGGTATTTTAAAATGCCGCCTTTCAGGTGATAAACCTCATCGAAGCCCTGTTCCTTCAGAAAAGCCGTGGATTTCTCGCAACGTATGCCGCCTGTGCAAAACATCGCGACTTTTTTGTGTTTTTCAGGATCAAGATGTTCCCTGACGTAGCGCGGGAATGCGCGAAAGCTGGTCGTATTCGGATTGATGGCGTTTTTAAACGTACCGACTTTCACTTCGTAATCATTGCGCGTATCGACCACGAGCACGTCCGGGTCCGAAATCAGCGCGTTCCAGTCCCGGGGGCTGACATAGGTGCCGACCACGCTTTTAGGGTCTATGCCTTCGACGCCCATGGTCACGATTTCTTTTTTGAGTTTCACCTTGGTGCGGTTGAAGGGCGGTTTGTCGGTCAGCGATTCCTTGTGATCGATATCGGACAGGCGCGGATCGGCGCGCAGCCAGCCCAGCAGCGTATCGATCGCCTGGCGCGAGCCGGCCACCGTGCCGTTAATGCCTTCGTGAGCCAGTAACAGGGTGCCGCGCACCTGATTGACGTGCATGACATCATGCAAGGGTTGACGTAAATCGCAATAATTATCGAGCGTGACAAATTTGTACAGCGCACAAACGACTGTTTGAGACATAAGAGGGTTTCCTTGTGCAGGCCGGACCGTAAATCCGGGGCAAAAGGCAGATATTATAGGTAATACCGGCAAAATTTGTCGGTATTAAGAATTCCTAAGTATGAAAAAATCTGAAGACGGGCTTACATCTGCGATTGCAGGTAATTCTGCAGCCCGAGCTTGCCGATCAGTTCCAGTTGGGTTTCCAGCCAGTCGACATGCTCTTCCTCGCTTTCGAGGATGTGTTCGAAGATTTCCCGGGATACATAATCCTTGGTGTTTTCGCAATAGGCGATCGCCTCGCGAAGCAGGGGCATGGCGTCCTGTTCCAGTTTCAAGTCGCATTCGAGCATCTCCTGGGGATTTTCGCCGATCATCAGCTTGCCGAGATTTTGCAGGTTGGGCAGGCCTTCCAGGAACAGGATACGTTCGATCAATTGATCGGCGTGCTTCATTTCATCGATGGACTCGTGGTAGACCTTCTCGTTGAGCTTGGCAAATCCCCAGTTTTTGTACATGCGGGCATGTAAAAAATACTGGTTAATGGCGGTCAGCTCATTAGTCAGCGCCTTATTAAGAAACTCGATAACCTGGCTATCTCCTTGCATGCTACACCTCTGGATTTTCTAATACGCGTTAAGAATGGGTTCGTTTGATGCCTCCGGCATTATAGATTGCCGCCGGCGGTTTCCGTCAAGCAATTCCTTGACCTGTTTATTGCATTTTCCGCAACTTCTGCCGACCCCGAGGCAGTCGAATATCTGCTTGCGCGTACAAACGCCGTTATCAATCGCGTTCTTTATCTGAGTATCGGTGACTGCTTTGCAAACACATACGTACATAAGGGCATCTCCTGATAGTAAGTCTTTTGCAAATGATAACAATTCTCATTTTAAAGATAAAGCGGTTTTTGCAATTTATGCGCCTGCGAGTTTTTGTCCATGGCGACTCAGGTTAAGCAGTCGGGTTGGACAACCCAGCCTTTTAAGAATGCTCCAACCCAGCCTACCGCAAATCCTGGGCCAGTAGCGCCGCATTGCCGCCAATCGCGGCGGTATTGATCGTCAGCGTCTGTTCAACCACGAAGCGGCGCAGATAATCGGGGCCGCCAGCCTTGGGGCCGGTGCCGGAAAGCCGCATGCCGCCGAAAGGCTGCACGCCGACGACCGCGCCGATCATGTTGCGGTTGACATAAATATTGCCGACTTTGACGCCTCGCCGGATTTTTTCGGCGGTCGTTTCAATCCGGCTGTGTATACCCAGCGTCAGCCCGTAACCGGTAGCGTTGACGGCGGCGATCACCTGATCGAGATCGGCGGCGCGGTAGCGGATCAGGTGCAGGATCGGGCCGAAGACTTCCCGGGTCAGTTGCGATAATGACTCGATTTCAAACAGGGCGGGCGCAAAAAAACTGCCATGCCGCAAGGTCTCGGGCAGCGACAATTGATAAAGCAGTTTCGCCTGTTGCTTCATGGTCTCCAGATGCGTTGTTAACGGCTCCCGCGCGGCAGGGTCGATCACGGGGCCGATGTCGGTCGAGTACAGGCCTGGATTGCCGATTGATAACTCCTTCATGGTGCCGATCAGCATGGCGATGGTTCTGTCGGCGATTTCCTGTTGCACAAACAGCACGCGCAAGGCGGAACAGCGCTGGCCGGCACTGTTGAAAGCCGACAGCAGGGCATCCTGCACCAGCTGCTCCAGCAGCGCTGAGCTGTCGGCGATCATGACATTCTGGCCGCCGGTTTCGGCAATGATCGGCACGATGGTTTGGTGATGTTCGGCCAGTTGCCGGTTGATGAACCGGGCCGTGGCGGTGGAACCGGTGAAGGCGATGCCGGCTACCTGCGGATGGGGCAGGACATGCTGGCCGGTCGTGCGGCCGTCGGCCGGCACAAACTGCAGCACCGATTCGGGGATGCCGGCCTGGTGCAGCAGGCGCATGCAATGCATGGCCGTCAATGAGGTCTGGCTGGCCGGTTTGGCGATAACGGTATTGCCGGCCGCGAGCGCGGCGACGATCTGGCCGGTAAAAATGGCGATCGGAAAATTCCATGGACTGATGCAGACATAGACGCCGCGGCCATAATGATAAAGCCGGTTGTCTTCGCCGGTAGGGCCGGGCAGCCGAATCGGCTCGCTGAATAATTCGAGCGCCGACTGGGCATAGTAGCGGCAGAAATCCACCGCTTCCCGGACTTCCGACAGGGCGTCCTTGATGGTGCGGCCGCCTTCGCGCACACACAGCGACACCAGCTCCAGGCGGTGCTGCTCGAACAGATCGGCGGCCTGCTTCAGATAGGTTGCCCGCGTCTCGACCGGGCAAAGGCGCCAGCTGTCAAAAGCCTCGGCGGCCGACGCTAACGCGCGCTCGATGGCTTCTTGTCCGGCATGGCTGACGGTGCCGACCGTCAGGCGGTTGTCCCATGGATTCACGATGGTCTGTTCCCGGCCCGGCCAGGGCTGGCCGTCGATCAGCGGCATGGCCGTCCAGTGCCGGTCGGCCAGCGTGTTCAAGTCCTGCTGCAATTGCTCCAATACTTCGGGATCGGCCAGATTGATGCCGCTCGAGTTAAGCCGCGTTTCGCCATAGAGATCGCGCGGCAGGACGATCGAGGTTTTTTGGCCGCCTGTGTTGACCGCGGCCACGGGATCGCCGGTCAGTTCCGCCACGCTGATGTCCGGGTGGTCGATCTGGTTGATGAACGACGTGTTGGCGCCGTTTTCCAGCAGGCGCCTGACCAGGTAGGGCAGCAGTTCATGATAGCGACCGACCGGCGCGTAAACGCGGCAGGGGATTTGCCAGTCCCGGTTTTCGACGATTTCGCGGTAAAGCGCTTCGCCCATGCCGTGCAGGCGCTGGAATTCATAGCCCGGATGCCGCCTGCCCATCTGCCGAACAGCGGCGAGCGTGTGGGCGTTATGGCTGGCGAATTGCGGATAGAATGCCTCGGGCCGCGACAGCATGAATTGCGCGCAGGCCAGATAGGCTACATCGGTTGCCGATTTATGCGTGAATACCGGGTAATTGCTGAGGCCGTTTTCCTGGGCCCGTTTGATTTCGCTGTCCCAGTAGGCGCCTTTCACGAGGCGTAACGGAATCTTGCAGTGTCGGGATTCGGCCAGTGCGGCCAGCCAGCGGATGATCGGCAGGGCTCGCTTCTGGTAAGCCTGCACGGCCAGCCCCAGGCCCGACCAGCCATCGAGGTGCGCCAAAACCGCGGCGAAAATATCCAGCGACATGTCCAGGCGTTCGGATTCCTCGGCGTCCACGGTGAGGGAGATATTGGCCGCGCGCGCATGATTGGCCAGATGCAGCAGCCGGTCCGTGAGTTCGTTGACGGCGCGTACCCGTTGCAAAGGCTCATAGCGCGGGCACAGCGCCGATAATTTGACCGAAATGCCGGGGTTGGCATAAATATCGTCGTTATCGGCATGTCCGGCCAGTGTGGTGATGGCCTTGGCGTACGACTGGAAATAACGCTCGGCATCGGCGGCTGTCAGCGCGGCCTCGCCCAGCATGTCGAACGAATAGCGGTAGAGTGGTTGTTGCTCGCCGCGCGCAATAGCCTGCTCTATCGAATCCGCGATCACGAATTGCAGGGCCATATGCTGCATGGCCTGATTCAGGGCGCTGCGAATGACCGGCGCGCCCAGTCTGGACAGCAATTGCTCGAAAACCGGAAACCAGTGCTGGCTCGAGGGCGCGACCTGCTGTTCAAATTGCCGGGTAAACAGTAAGGCGCGGGTCGATAAATTGACCCAGAAGGAATCGCTGTGCTGAACGTGGCGTTGCCAGTCGGCAACGGTCAGTTTTTCCTGTAAAAACTGGTCCTGCGTCTGGCTGTCGGGAATGCGCAGCAGCGCTTCGGCAATGCCCATCAGTACAATGCCTTCCTGGGAATTGAGCTGGTATTCGTGCAGGAAGGCTTCGATGGCGGTGGGCCGGTGGCTGGGCGCTCTGACCGCGGTCACCAGGGTTTCGGCGCAGGCGCTGACGGCAGCGGCATCATACGTGGTCAGGCCGGCTGACAGGGTCCTGATGATGTCCTGTTCATCGGCCAGATAGGCCTGATTGATAGCGGCGCGTAACGCGTCTGTTGCGTTTTGACTCACGGTTGTCACCCTGTGGTCCGGTCTGAAAATCATGAACTTTTTACTGGATTTTAGACTAATAACACAAGGGATATTTCAAAAATTAACTGGATGGATGAGGTTTCAACCGTTAAATTAGCTACACTGATAACATGACAAGAACAAAAACGACGTTGTAAGCGGTGCCGGCATTCGCGAGCCGGCAGACCTGTTGATTAATCTGGAACAAAAGAAAAAAAACGATGAAATTGAATCTGGAAAAAATGAATGGCTATAGCGTTCTTTTTATTCAAGCTGAAAGAATAGACGCCCATAATTCAGGGGAATTGAAGGAATACATTCTGGACATGATTGAGCAGGGCGAGATAAATATAATCGTCCAATTGGAGCTTGTACGGTTTATCGACAGTTCCGGACTGGGCGCTTTATTGTCCGGCTATAAAAACACGGCCGCCAGATCAGGTAAACTCGCTTTATCCAATTTGCAGCCGCAAGTGTTGTCGATGTTTGAATTGACCCGTTTAAACCGGGTTTTTGAAATTTATGCCGATTTAAATGAGGCATTTGAAAATGAACCGTAGAGGCTTTGTATGTGCAGTTCGGATATTCAGGTTGACGTAATCATTCCGACACAGACCAAATATCTGGATTTGATCGGTAGTATAGGGGAGCGCATAGGCAAGGATCTGGAAACCTTTGAGGGCGACCGGGAGGCCTTGGCCTATCATTTAAACCTGGTGCTGACCGAAGCGACCATCAATGCCATCAAGCATGCCAATTATAAAAATACCGAGGACACGGTCCGGATAACGATACAAATTCAGGAGGACGCCGTTATCATCAAGGTTTACGATCATGGCCAGGGCTTTGATCTGGAAAATGTGCCGGTACCGGATTTTGAGAATCCCAAGGAGGGCGGCATGGGCATCTTTTTTATCAAGACCTTGATGGATTCGGTGACGTACACGCGGCAGGATGACTGCAATGTGCTAGAGATTGTCAAATACCTGAAATGAGACTGGATCGTTGGATATATTGCTGACAAGTGATGACCGAGAGGTCAAAGGGACGCGGCAACGGCAGCAAATAGTGGCCGTTCAGCATCTTCTTGATACCCATAAGAACTATCAAAAACGCCGGCTTTTAAGAAAGCTGGCGGATTATCTGCTGTTCCCGGACAGTTATCTGATCACGCTTCCGGTCCCGTTGCTGGCCGATTTGATCGACCAGACGCTGGAATTTATCGAATCGAGGACCGAAACCGCCGCGATAAAAACCATTCCGCTGGACAGTAACGACAGCCGGCTGTTGCTGGTCAATTGCCAGAATGTCCCGCATGTCGTGGATTCGATCATGGCTTTGCAGGCCAAGCTGGACATCGCTATCGAGCTGCTGGCGCATCCGGTTTTAAGCGTCAGGCGTCATGAAAACCACGTGTTGTATCTGGAAAACGAGGTGATCTCGGGCGGCAGCGAATTGCTGATTGTCATCCGGCTGGATTATGTCGATGAACAGAGTGATGCCCTGCTGCTGCAGGGTATTTCCAGGGCGATTACCGCGGCATTGAAAGTCGACCGCAGCCGTGCAGGGATTCATGAGCAACTGAACGGGCTGAAACAAATCGCCTCGCTAAAGAAATACGCTGACTTTATCGACTGGCTCAAGGACGAGGCGTTCATCTTTGTCGCCTGCCAGCAGTTTTCCTCGGAGCTGCCCGAGCAGGAAATGATAAAGCGCGCCGAAGACGCGTTAACCGATATTGCGCCTTATGCCTGTTATGATGCCGATTTTCCCTGTTGTCTGAAAAAACTGCTGGCCCGGCAAACCGACGTTATCGTTGAATCCATTCCGGTCATCAGCCCGATTGTCCGCGCCCAGCCGCTGGTTTATATAGGTTTCCGGCAAGCCGGTGCGGATGGCTCATGGGTCGAGCAGAGTTTTTTCGGCCTGTTTGACGAAGTGGAGCTGAACGGGACCATCAGCACGATTCCCGCGCTGAGCGAAAAAATCAACCAGACGTTGCATGCCATAAAGGTGTATCGGGACAGCCATGAATATTTCCAGCTCAAGGAAATATTCGATTTGTTCCCGAAAATCGAAGCCTTCCTGTCCAGCGACATCCAATTGCACTTAATCGCGCAGTCGCTGAAACGCTATCTTTACCGTCCTGAAATTATCAAATTGCTGATCCTGACAAGCGCGAGCCCGAACAGGATATCCGCCCTGATTGTCGTTCCGGTCGTGCTTTATAAAGACGGTATCGAAACCCGGCTGTACGAGCTATTGTGCAAGGAACTGGCCAGTCGCCTGGAGTCCAGCCGAAAAACCATTCCGGGCGGCAATTATATCGGCCTGCAACTGGTGCTGACTCCCGAACAGGACCTGACCACGATCAACGTCGACAAGCTGGACGGACAGTTAAACCGTCTGGCACGGCCCTGGTCGGTATCCTTCATGCGGCTGGTGGAGCGGGTCTTCGGCGGGAAAACCAACGGCCGGCTGTGGCAGAAATACCCGTCGCTGTTTTCCGCCGAGTACCAGACGCGGGTGTCGCCGCGCTATGCGATCAAGGATATTTTGCAGCTAAAACAGGTGCTGGCGTCAGGCAATCAACGAGTCAGTCTGTTGGGCCCTTATCGGGAAACGGAACATTACCGGCTGCATTTTTACAGCCGGCAGGAACGCTTTCTCGACGAGTATATCCCGGTGCTGGAAAACATGAGCCTGAGGGTCATGGACCAGGTACAGTTTAACGTTACGCTGGAAGGCAGTCCGCTGTTTATCAAAAGCTTTACCATCAAGGCCGCCAAGGATCATGGCGTCAGCTTCAATCGACTGAAATGCCGCATGCTGGAGTGCATTCAGGCGATACTGGACGGCAAGGCCGAAAACGATGCGCTCAACAGTCTGCTGATCATGACCGGCATGGACTGGCAGGATATCGACGTGCTCAGGGCTTATCGCAATTATTATCTGCAACTGGGCTATCAAACCACGATAGCCAGCCTGCATCGAGCCCTGCTGAACAATCCGCGGGTTGCGCATTACCTGTTCAAATATTTCGAAGCCCGCTTCAGGCCCGATCCGGCCTGGCATGATTTCATGCTCAGGGAAGACCAGGTGTTGTTTCCGCTGCGCCTGCAGTTATTGGAAGGCATCGAATCGGTGTCCAATATCAACGACGATCGGATCTTGCGTACGCTGTTCAATCTGATCGACGCGACCATGCGCAGTAATTTTCACCTGCGACGCAATCGGCCGGATTATTTTATCGCCTTTAAAATCAACAGTCTCGGCATCATCGATATGCCGCCCCCCAGGCCGCAGCATGAAATTTACGTGCATGCGTTCGATATGGAAGGCATCCATTTGCGCGGCGGCAAGATTTCCCGCGGCGGCATACGCTGGTCCGACCGTCCCGACGATTTCAGGACCGAGATTCTGGGGCTGATGCAGACCCAGATCAGCAAAAACGCGCTGATTGTCCCGACCGGCGCGAAGGGCGGGTTTGTCGTCAAGAAAAACGGTGGGCCGTTTGACCTGAAAGCGGCCGGCAAAAAAGCCTATATCACCTTGATACGCGGTCTGCTCGATTTAACCGATAATTATGATGAGGAGCAGCAGGTCGTCAGGCCGGCAGGACTCGTGACTTATGATGACGCGGACCCGTATCTGGTCGTGGCCGCCGACAAGGGCACGGCGCAGTTTTCGGATACCGCCAACGCGGTCTCGGAAGACTACCGGTTCTGGCTCGGCGATGCCTTCGCCAGCGGCGGTTCCCGTGGATATAACCATAAGGCCCTGGGTATTACCGCACGCGGCGCCTGGGAATGCGTCAAACGCCATTTCCGCGAGTTGGGCAAGGATATCCAGAAAGAGCCGTTCACGGTGGTCGGCATCGGCAGCATGGACGGCGACGTGTTCGGCAACGGCATGCTGCTGTCGCCGTGCATCCGCTTGCTGGCCGCCTTCAGCGGGCAGCATATCTTTATCGATCCCGATCCGATGCCGGGCGATGCGCCGTTCAACGAGCGCAAGCGCCTGTTCGAACTGCCCGGGTCGAGCTGGGACGATTACGACCGCCTCCTGATCTCCAAGGGCGGCGGCGTCTATCCGCGCTCGGCCAAGGATATTCCAATCTCCGCCGAGCTGAGAAAATGGCTGGGCGTGCGCTACCGTACCCTGGACGGCGAATCGCTGATCCGCTACCTGCTGGCCGCGCCGGTCGAGTTGTTGTGGCTGGGCGGTATCGGCACTTACGTGAAAGCCGGCACGGAAAAGCACGAGGACGTTGGCGACCGCGCCAATGACGCCGTGCGCGTGGATGCGGCGGAACTTGGCGCGCGCGTGGTCGGCGAGGGCGCCAATTTGGGTTTTACCCAGAAGGCGCGCATTGAATACAGCCTGAAAGGCGGCCATATCAACACCGATGCGGTCGATAATTCGGCAGGCGTCGATGCCTCCGACCATGAAGTCAATTTGAAAATTCTGCTGACGGGATTGCAAAAGAAAAACGTCATCAGCGATTATCAGCAGTTGTTCGTCAGCATGACCGATGAGGTCTGCCAATTGGTTTTAGCCAATAATTACGCCCAGAGTCTTTGCCTGTCGCTCGATGTGCGGCGCTGCGCCGAGAACCCGATGATTTTCCTGCAACTGGCCGAACGCCTGGAAGCCGCCGGCATTTTCGACAGGGCGGTCGAATCCTTTCCGCAAACCAAGCCGGTATTGGCCCGGCCGAAACAAACCCTGACCCGGCCGGAACTGGCCGTATTGATGGCGGCGGCTAAAATGCAGTTGACCCAGCAGATACAGGACCGGATCGTTTTGCTGGAAGAGGGATGTTGTGACTGTTACCTGCAGGCCTATTTTCCCGAACAGGTCAATGAGCGCTATA
The DNA here is from genome assembly GCF_000383855.1 of Methylobacter marinus A45. Classification (GTDB taxonomy): domain Bacteria; phylum Pseudomonadota; class Gammaproteobacteria; order Methylococcales; family Methylomonadaceae; genus Methylobacter; species Methylobacter marinus. Next base: position 324,866 of record NZ_KB912877.1, on the reverse strand, counting down.
AAGAGCACCTGTCCGAGCATGCGCTGGCTAACGAAATCAAGTCGACCTTCATCAGCAATAAAATCATCAATCAGGCCGGGTGCGGTTTTTTAAGTCTCGATATCGACAGGCAAAACATCAATACCATGGATAATGTCACCTGTTACCTGACTTTTGACCGGGTGCTGGACGGCGATGCTTTCCGGCGGGCGGTTTATGCGCTGGACAATCGGCTGGATGCCGAGAGGCAGTACGCGCTGTTGCGGGAGCTGGAAAACATTCTGGCCGGTTTCTGTCGCTGGGCATTGATCCATGGCAGAAAAATCCGGCCGACCCAGCGGACCATTAGCGACTATTGCCGTTATTTGATCGAATATGAAACGCATTTTAACGAATCCGGCCTTGTCGAAACCGAGCCATTCAAAGCGCGGTTTGACGACTACCGGCAGCAAGGCGTGCCCGACACGCTCGCGCGGCGCATCCTGTTGATCGGCAGTCTTGAGGATTTTCCGCTGATCGTATCGCTGTCCGTCGAAACAGAACTGGGATTTATTGCCGTCCTGAAGCTGTTCAATGACATCAGCGCCTATCTGGGGCTCGATGGCATCCAGGCGCAATTGGCGGCGATGCCCCTGCATGACTATTGGGAGCGACGAGTCGCCAGTGATTTAAAGGAAGGCATGAAGCGCACGGTAGGCAAGCTGGTCAAGGCCATGGCGGCCGAAAAAACCGAAACCTGCGCCGCATACTTCGAACAGCCGCGCGAAAAGCAAAAAGTCAACCGCTACCGGCGCATCTATCTGGAAATCAACGCGGTCCCGCCGCTTAACCTGTTGCCTTATATCGCCTTGAACAGAGAACTGGAAAGCCTGGTTAATAATCAACAGGGGCCGGCTTGACAGGTCAGTAAGGATTTGGTCATAAATAATTTACCTGTTTAAACATAGGATGCGCCGACGACAGGCGGCGCATCGTTCGCGAGCGATGCGTTTCACTGCGTCGCCTAGAGCGCCTACTTTTGGTCTGCACATCCTATGCAGGATCCCAGTTTCAGGAAGTCATTTTTAGCCAAATCCTAACCCGACCTACGGAGCCATGAGATTTGATCTGCAATGAATAATTTTAGCGATAGCGTAACCGGACAATAGTCATGCAATACCGACGCGCATTCATTCCAGGAGGGAGTTATTTCTTTACCGTAGTCACGGAAAATCGCAGACCGGTGTTTAACAACGCGGCAATGGTCGAAGTCCTGCGCGACGCATTTCGCAACGTACGCAAATCCCGCCCGTTCGAGATCGACGCGATGGTAGTAATGCCGGATCATTTACATTGCTTGTGGACATTGCCGCCCGGCGATAGCGATTACGCTACCCGCTGGTGCATGATCAAAACCTGATTTACCAAACATTGCGATCCGGCATTGCGGCGATACGCGACGAAACCGATTTTCAGCGCCATGTCGATTACATCAATTACAACCCGGTCAAACACGGTTTGGCGTCATCGCCAATCGATTGGCCGTATTCCAGTTTTCGCCGCTATGTTGAAGCAGGCACATATCCGCCCGATTGGGGGCGAGACGGCATTGATTACGAAGGTATAGGTCATGAATAAACAGGTCGGGTTAGCCTTTGGCGTAACCCGACGGATCGAAGCCAAGTGGGCGCAGCGGGCACGAAAGTGTCGGGTTACGCTGCGCTAACCCGACCTACGGAGCTTCATTCACTAAAATCCGTCGATTCATTACACGGCCGAAAAGGTATGCGATGTATAACCTACGGCCTTGCTATTGATCGGGTTCACCTTTTATACCCTAAACTGATTAAAAGCGCTTTTTCCTGCCTCAATCGTTTCAGGCTGCAATTCGGCCGGTGTTTAATGACGATCGGGTTAATAGTTATGCAATATCTACCTTGATACTATTCTTAATCTCGCCGGGTTAAGTTCGAATTAAGTTTTCAGGATGACAATATATTCAAATAACTCGGATTAAGTATTATCGGGTTATTGGATATATAAAATATTTTTAAAATAATAATGTTCAGTAAATAAAATAATATGAAAAAAGTAATAAAATTATCAGTAATTACCCTGGCTTTCAGTCTGGTTACAGCTTGCGCAACGACTTCGGATGTAGAAAACCTGCAGTCGCAGGTTGATGGCTTGAATGCTTCCGTTCAACAGGCATCGACTGATGCGGCCAATGCTCAAACTGCCGCGGCTGACGCGGCCGCAAGGGCCGGAGCCGCGGAAGCCGCCGCCAATCGGGCTGCCGAATTGGCCCAAGATACCAACAGCAAGCTGGATAATAATTTCAGACGCTCAATGATGAAATAATCACTTTTTACCAGAGTGGAAAATCGCCCGGCGGGGAAACTCCCGGGCTTTTTTGGCGTTTATATTTTCAATTCACCGACCATGCCAGTCATCCGGCCCCCCGCGGTGAAACCATGCAATCTCGGCTCCGTTCAAGCACTCGCCTTTTGATAGGCAAACGCCGGCAATATGATCAGCGTGCAAATAATCATCAGGATCAAACCGATGGCCAGCAGTTGCCCCATGCTCGCCAGGCCCAGGTGCGGCGTGAACGCCATGCTGACCAGACTGCAGAGCGTGGTCATTTCCCCGAACACCACGCCTCTGGCCGTGCTGGTATTCAATACGCTGTCTTCCTGATCGGGATTGCGCAGGCGGTTGACAATATAGATGCCGGCATCGACGCCGAGTCCGAAAAGCAGCGGGATGATGATGATGTTGGCGAAATTGAACGGATTGTCCATGATCACCGTCGAGGCGCCGGTCAGGATGCCGGTCATCAGCAAGGGCAGGAGAATCAGCAGGGTATCCTTGATGCTGCGCTGGGTAAGCAGCAATACCAGGACGATGGCCGCCAGCGCGCTGATCAGTGCCTGCCGAAAGGCTTGCACGATCGCGTTGCCCGATTCCAGGTAAATGACCGGTAAACCCGTGGCGTCGGGCGCCAGCTGCCGGACTTCGTTGACGAACTCGCGCAGATTGTTCTCATCATTCAGATCCTTGCGGGGCGTGATCATAACCCGGTAAACGCCGTCATCGCTGAGCCAGCGTTCGGTCAGGTCCGGCGGCAGCGTCTCGAGCGTGACAGGCCCCGCATCAAGTCCTTCAAGCAGCGTGTTCATGGTATCGGGCAAGGTATCGAGCAGGCTGAACTGCAATTGCTCCAGCCTTGCCTTTTTTTCCGGCCCGGATTCGGATCGCAGCACGGCCAGCAGCGAGACCAGGTCTTCGCGCAGCCGGCTCAGGTTCGCCGACAGCTCACTGCCCGGCTCGTCCGCCAAATGCCGGTCGATGGCCTGCCGGAATTGTTCCAGCTCTGCCATGGTATCTTCGACGTTGACCTGTTGAGGGGCGGGGAAGGCGGTCAGCTGGAGCCCCATCACTAAAGCCAGATCCTCGATGATGGCCAGCTTGGCGTCCTGATTATCGGGAATATAATCGACAATCGTGATCGCATTATCGACCGAATCCAGTCGCTTCAGCTTTCGGGCCTTGGCGAACGCCTCCGCTTTGTTTTCGCTCAACACTGTCAGCGTCATTGGCGACTCATCCTTAGCGGTCAGCAGTTCCCTGAACGTGGCGACCGACTCGGTGTCGGGGGCGCGCAAGTTGATCGGATTGATGTCGAACCGAGCCTGGGTCAGCAGGGCCAGGCCGGCAAGTGTCAATGCGGCCGCTGTCCATTTGATCAGGGTTGCATGCCGCATCGGGATGCGGTAAACCCAATCCGGAAACAGACTCTCGGATTTCGCGGCGGGCGTTAGTTTCGGCGGAAACAGCAGCAACAGCGCCGTCAGCGCCGTAAATGTAATCAGCAGTGAGATAAAGATACCCACGCCGGAGATGATGCCCAGCTCTGAGACGCCGGTGTAGGCAGTCGGGACGAAGGCAAAGAAGCCTGTCGCGCCGGTGATCGCGCACAGGGTAATGGAGGGACCGACTTTGCGCACGGCACTGATCAGCGCCTGTTGCCGGGACGGTTGCTGGCGCAGCAATTCCCGATAGCGCAGGGATAATTGAACCGCGTAATCGTCGCCGATGCCGATATACAAAGTCGCAAAGGCGATGGAAATGATATTCAAATGCCCGATGGCAAGCGTGGCAAAGCCGGCAGTCAGAATCAGCCCCATCAATATGACGCTGAGCGTGACCAGCATCATTTTTACCGACCGATAACCGGTCATTAAAGTCAGGGAGACCAGAATAAAGGAAAACAGCGAGGCTATTTCGGCGCTGTAGGTCACCGTGGCCAATTCGTCGTGTTCCAGCACGACTTCGCCGGTCAGGCGGATGCTGACTCCCGGCAGATCTTGTTTGGCCTTTTCCACAATAGCCCGCACCGCTTCCACCGATTTTTCGGCCGGCGTCAGCTCGGTGAAGTCCAGTGTCGGCTGGACCAGGATGAAGCGCCGGGTGCTCAACAGTTCCTGGTCCGCTTCTCCAATCATCATCTGCTGCCAGGACAGCCGATAGGATTTATTGTCCAGCACGGCCCGGACTGCCAGGCGAATTTTATCGAGCAAGGGATTCAGGTCGACCGGCAGTTCACGCTCGTCCGTGGTAATGGCCTGTTCGAGAATGGACAGCAAACTTTTCAGGCTGTTGTCCCTGGACAGCGTGCCGATGAAGGGCTGGGCTTCGGCCAGCTTGGCGGCCAGATCCTCGAGCTCGTCCAGGTCGAGGTAAAGCAGGCCGTGCCGGTCGAAGAATTCCCCGGCGCCGGGGATGTAGACCGATTCTATCCACTGTTTTTCGTTGCCAAACTGTGTGTCGAGGTAATTAACCGCGCGAGTAGCCTGTTCCGGCGTTGGGGCGTCGACAACGACCAGGATGGCCTGGTCATCCTGCGGAAAAGTCTCGATGAAGCGTTCCCGGTTTTGCAGAAAGGGCAGTTCCTCCGACAGTATTTTGGTGGTATCGGTATCGATGCCCAGATTTCGGGCCGTATAAAACAGGCTGGCTCCGCAGGCCAGGAGGATCAGCAGAAGCAGCGTCTTCGGGTGACGCAACACGCCGGTTTCCAGTTTGACCAGAAATGCACTGTAAACTTCGGGAATTCTCTTCATGCTTCACCTCTGTTTTCATATCGGTGAGTATCATAAGGACTGTCGCCTTTAGACTGCGAAATCCTGATTGGTGTTACGCATGGGCTGTTTTTAATTTCGTTTGCCTTGCTGGTGACTCTTCGTTAACCGGTCCCGATTAACCCGCAACATCAAACACGGCGGCAGCGCTTTTTTGCCCGCCATGAGCGATATTGGCGGGTTAGTGTCTTATCTGAAAAACTGATGTTACGCAGCCAGTTCAAGTTAGATCGATTTAATTAAGGTGTCGCTAGCGCGACGGTTTTATTTAACCGGGTTTATCGCACCCGAAGGCGAGTTACTTTCTTTTGCGCGGCCAAAAGAAAGTAACCAAAGAAAAGGCCGCCCGGTTGCCGCTTGCTTCCTGTGCTCCTCGCTCTTGTGCCCCTTGCGGGTATTCGCCGAGGGTTGCCAAAAGGGACTCCTGTCCCTTTGGCAACGCGCTTCATCCATGCAGCGCCCCTTCGGGCTATTCTCGGCGAAAGCTGCGGTGCTCGGCGCGGCAAACGGGATGAAACCGCCCGTACGTAACATCAGTGAAAAATCCCGTCAGTCTTGCACCCTATTGGCAAACGCCGGCAGTATGATCAGTGTGCAGACAATCGTCAGTATCAGGCCGATGGCCAGCAGTTGTCCCATGCTCGCCAGGCCCAGATGCGGCGTGAACGCCATGCTGACCAGACTGCAGAGCGTGGTCAGGCCGCTGAACACCACGCCTCTGGCCGTGCTGGTGCGCAGTACGCTGGCCTCCTCGGCCGGGTTCCGTAAACGGTACATGATATAAATGCCGCCATCGACGCCGAGTCCGAAAAGCAGCGGGATGATGATGATGTTGGCGAAATTGAACGGATTGTCCATGATCACCGTCGAGGCGCCGGTCAGGATGGCCGTCATCAGCAGGGGCAGGAGAATCAACAGGGTATTCTTGATGTTGCGCTGGGTAAGCAGCAATACCAGGACGATGGCCGCCAGCGCGCCGATCAGTGCCTGTTGAAAGGCTTGCACGATCGCATTGCCCGACTCCAGGTAAATGACCGGCAAGTCCGTGGCGTCGGGCGCCAGCTGTCGGACTTCGTTGACGAACTCGCGCAGATTGTTCTCATCATTCAGATCCTTGCGGGGCGTGATCATAACCCGGTAAACGCCGTCATCGCTGAGCCAGCGTTCGGTCAGGTCCGGCGGCAGCGTCTCGAGCGTGACAGGCCCCGCATCAAGTCCTTCAAGCAGCGTGTTCATCGTATCGGGCAGGGTATCGAGCAGGCTGAACTGCAATTGCTCCAGCCTTGCCTTTTTTTCCGGCCCGGCCTCGGATCGCAGCACGGTCAGCAGCGAGACCAGGTCTTCGCGCAGCCGGCTCAGGTTCGCCGACAGCTCACTGCCCGGCTCGTCCGCCAAATGCCGGTCGATGGCCTGCCGGAATTGTTCCAGCTCTGCCATGGTATCTTCGACGTTGACCTGTTGAGGGGCGGGGAAGGCGGTCAGCTGGAGCCCCATCACTAAAGCCAGGTCCTCGATTATGGCCAGCTTGGCATCCTGGTCCGCCGGAATATAGTCATAAATCGTGATCGCATTCTCGACCGAGTTTAGCCGTGTCAGTTTTTGCGCCATATCGAGCGCCTGGTGTTTGTTATTGGCCAGCACCGTCAGCGTCATCGGCGATGCGTCCTTGGAGGTCAGCAGTTCCTTGAACGTGGCGACCGACTCAGTGTCGGGGTCGCGCAAATTGATCGGGTTGATGTCGAACCGGGCCTGAGTCAGCAGTGCCAGGCCGGCAAGTGTCAATGTCGCCGCCGTCCATCTGAGCAAAGTCGCATGCCGCATTGGAAAGCGGTAGGCCCAGTCCGGAAACAGACTGTCGGATGTCCCGGGAGGCGCCGGCTTCAGCGGGAATAGCGTCAACAGCGCCGGCAGCGCCGTCAGCGTGATCAGCAGCGAGATAAAGATGCCGACGCCGGCGATGATGCCCAGCTCCGAGACGCCGGTGTAGGCGGTCGGGATGAAGGCAAAGAAGCCCGCCGCCGTCGTAATCGCGCACAAAGCAATGGAAGGGCCGACTTTGCGCACGGCTTCGATCAGCGCCTGTTGCCGGGATAATTGCATCTGTAATAATTCCCGATAGCGCAGGCACAGTTGAATTGCATAATCCACACCGATGCCGATATACAAAACCGCAAAGGCGATGGAAATAATATTCAAATGCCCGATGGCAAGCGCGGCGAAGCCGGTGGTCAGCAGCAATCCCATCACCAGCACGCTGAGCGTGATCAGCGTCAGTCTTATCGAGCGCAGGCCAATCGATAAAGCCAGGAAAACCAGAACAAAGGAAAACAGCGAGGCGATTTCGGCGCTGTAGGTCACCGTGGCCAATTCGTCATGCTCCAGCACGACTTCGCCGGTCAGGCGTATTTGAACGTCGGGGAGCGCGTGCCGGGCCTCCTCAACGATAGCCCGCACCGCTTCCACCGATTTTGCGGCAGGCATCAGTTCGTTGAAATCCAGCTGCGGTTTGATCAGGATGAAGCGCTGGCTGCTTAACAATTCCTGGTCTTCTCCAATCATCATCTGCTGCCAGGACAGCCGATAGGGTTTGCCGTCCAGCACGGCCCGGACTGCCAAGCGAATTTTATCGAGCAAGGGATTCAGGTCGACCGGCAGTTCACGCTCGTCCTTGGTAATGGCCTGTTCGAGAATGGACAGCAGGCTCTTCAGGCTGTTGTCCCCGGACAGCGTGCCGATGAAGGGTTGGGCCTCAGCCAACTTGGCGGCCAGGTCCTCAAGTTCGTCCAGATCGGGGTAAAGCAGGCCGTACCGGTCGAAAAATTCCCCGGCGCCAGGGATATAGACCGATTCTATCTGTTGTTTTTCGTTGCTAAATTGTGTGTCCAGGTAGTTAATCGCGCGAGTGGCCTGTTCCGGCGTTTGGGCGTCGACAACGACCAGCATGGCCTGGTCATCCTGTGGAAAAGCCTCGATGAAGCGTTCCCGGTCCTGTTGAAAAGGCAGTTCCTCCGACAGTATTTTGGAGGTATTGGTATCGATGCCCAGATGGCCTATCGTATAGTACAGGCTGACTCCGCAGGCCAGGAGGATCAGCAGAAGCAGCGTTTTAGGGTAGCGCAACAAACGGTTTTCCAGTTGGATCAGAAAGTGGCTGCAAACTTCGGTAACTTTTTTTTTCATGCCGCACCTTTTGTTTTTGTTATCTGAGCAGAATCTAAGGAACGTGAATTTTATAATTCCCGCAAATGACTTGTCTTTCCGTCCATCTTCGGCGTTGCCTACAGGGATGTAGGCAAGGAGCGTGAGCAGGAGCGGAAGCTTTGCGCAAACAGTTACATGGCTTGCCATGCGCCTGTTTGCGCGCCTCGGCAACTGCTCCATGCGTCGCCTAAAGCGCCTACTGTTGGTGCTCTACCTCCTGCATCCTTGCAGTCGTTGAATATGAACAGAAATCCTGCCTCATTTGCGGGTCTTATTTCATTCCCATTCCTAAGCGTTCGGTTTTGGGGGGATGAGTCTTTCGCCGATAGCTTGTAAAAATTTGCGCGCTTCCTCAAGTATCAGCACGGACGATGCAACGCTGGCCGCGATAAGCCAGTCTGTCGGCGCCAGCGCGGTGGTACGAAACACCGCCTGCGCCGGCGGCCAGTGTATCACCAGTAATTGCAGCAGCACGACGCCGGAAATGGCCAGCCAGAGCATGCGGTTGGCAAAGAAATGCCGATTGAATGCCGTGATCTTTTCGGCGCGCGCATTGAATACGTTGAACACCTGGAACAGCACAAAGGTCGTGAACGCCAATGTGGCCGCGTGTTCGGCCTGACCGTTGCGAAGTCCGCAGTACAGTACGGCCAGCGTGCCGATCGCCATGGTCAGTCCGTAACTGAACAGATTGCCCAGGCGCCGCCAGGACAGGATGCGCGCTTTGGGATCGCGCGGCGGCTCCATCATGCTGCCCGGCCGCGCGGGATCGATGCCGAGGGCCATGGCCGGCGGTCCGTCCATGATGATGTTGATCCACAGCAGCTGCACGGCCGTGAATGGAATCGGCAATCCCAGCAGCGGCGCGCCGGCCACGGCCAGAATGGCGCCGATATTGGTCGAAAGCTGGAAGCGGATGAATTTGATCATGTTGTCGTAAATGCCGCGCCCTTCCTTGACCGCTCTCACAATCGTGGCGAAATTGTCATCGGTCAGCACCATCGTCGCCGCTTCCTTGGCGACATCGGTGCCGGTGATGCCCATGGCAATACCGATATCGGCGTTTTTCAGGGCCGGCGTATCGTTGACGCCGTCGCCGGTCATCGCGACGATATGGCCGTCGGCCTTCAGGGCCTTGACGATGCGAACTTTCTGTTCCGGCGCCGTGCGCGCGAAAACGCCGAGCGCATCAATGCGCTCGGCCAGCGCCGGATCGTCCAGATCGGCCAGTTCCCGGCCCTCGATGGTATCGCCCGCGAGGCCCAGTTCCTGGCCGATGGCATCGGCCGTCACTTTCTGGTCGCCTGTGATCATCTTGACTTCGATGCCGGCCTGCCGGCACAGCGCGATCGCTTCGCGGACTTCAGGCCGGGGCGGGTCCATCAGGCCGATCAGCGCGACAAAAGTCAGATCCGCCATGTATTCGAACAGGTCGCGGTCCGTCTCAAACCGGTCGGCCGGCAGCGTTCTTTCGGCCACGGCCAGTACGCGCAGACCGGTGCAGGCCATGGATTTATTGACCGTCAGCAGAGTATCCTTATGAAGCGGAGCGGGCATGCCATCGTCAGTGAGCATCGTGCTGCAGCGGTTCAGTACGACTTCGGGCGCGCCTTTGACGAATACCTTGACGTGATTGCCATCGCGATGGAAGGTTGCCATGAATTTATGTCCGGCATCGAAGGGCAGTTCAGCTAGGCGCGGCAGCTGCTCGCCGACCCGGTCTTTATCGATGCCGCCCTTGGCGGCCAGCACCAATAGGGCGCCTTCCATCGGGTCGCCGATGACTTGATCGCTGTTCAGATGGCTGTTATTGCACAGCGCCAGCGGCAGCAGCAGCGCCGACAGGTCGCCGGTGTCGCCGGTGTCGCCGGTTTCGGCCGAAATCGTGCCGGCAGGGTCATAGCCTTCGCCGCTGACCCGATAGTTGCGGGCCTGATAATAGACCGATCGCGCCGTCATCTGATTGACGGTCAGGGTGCCGGTTTTATCGGTGCAGATCACGGTCGTGCAGCCCAACGTCTCGACCGCCGCGAGGCGCTTGACGATGGCGCGCTGCCGGGCCAGGCGTCGCATGCCCAGCGCCAGTGTGACGGTGACGACCGCCGGCAGACCTTCCGGTATCGCGGCCACGGCCAGCGCGATAGCCGTAAACGCGGTTTCTATCAGTGGTTCGCCGCGCCAGACGGCGCTCGCGAACAGGCCGATGATCACGATCAGGGCGATCAGCGCCAGCCGTTTGCCCAGGCTGTCCAGCTGTATTTGCAGCGGCGTGTCGCCGTCCCGGGATTGAGCGAGCAGCCCCGCCAGCCGGCCGATTTCGGTATCCATGCCGGTGGCGGTCACGACCATTTCGGCACGGCCGCGGGTGACGGCATTGTTCATGTAAACCATGTTGCTGCGCTCGGCCAGCGGTGAATCGTCGGATAGCGTCTGGGTTTGCTTGGCAACCGGCAGCGATTCGCCGGTCAGGGACGATTCATCGACTTCCAGCGTTTGGGCGGTGATGATGCGGCCGTCGGCCGGGATTTTATCGCCGGCATCGAGAATCACGATATCGCCGGGCACGAGCTGTTCAGTCGGCAGGTTGCTGTTCTGGCCGTCACGGCGGACCTCGGCCTGCAGCGCCAGCATTTTTTTCAGTGCCGCCAGTGATTGTTCGGCCTGATATTCCTGATAGAATCCCAGGCAGGCGTTGATGAAGACCACCACCAGAATCACGGCGCCGTCCGTGACATCGCCGACCGCCGCGGCCAGCAGCGCGGCTGCGATCAGCACGATGATCAGAAAACTCTTGAACTGCGATAACAGCAGCCGCCAAGCGGGGCGGCCGGGTTTCTCGGCCAGCTTGTTAGGTCCATAATGCTTCAGCCGTTCTGCCGCCTCGGCCTGACTGAGTCCCTCGGTTGGAGTCGACGACAACGCCTGCAGCGCCTGTCCCGCTGTCAAACGGTGCCAAGTGATGGCCGCGCTTTCGGCTGAGGCGAAAGCGGATGTTCGGGCTATGAGCCTGCGGTGCCGGCTATAAGCGAATAAAATTCCGGCAATCGCAACGAGCAAAGCAACCGCTATGGCCCAGACCAGCATCGGTTGATTCAATAAATCGCTAAGCGGAGACAATGCTGTATCAATCATTCAGATCCTTGTTGTTTTTTATTGTGAGGTGATCTTGATCATTATTGGATGGCTGTTTCTCAAGAATCGTTCCGATGCCAGGCCTGAAGTTGAATTTTGTCGCTGTACTGGTAAACCTTATATAGCGGACTTCGAAGCCGGCTTTACGCTAATGCTCCAACCCTGTCTTGTATGATCAAATTCAAGAAACTTTCGGTTATGGTTCGTTCATCTTTCGTAATGAATCAATTCTTATAGATAATGTTTTTTACTTCTTGCAAAAATCACTATTGGATATTTAAACACTTTTAAAAATAAGAGAAACAATGATTAGTGCATTGCTTTTTTTAATGTTTATCTGTAATGAATTGATAATAATGAAAGTTAAAACCGTAAAATATTGGGCACTGTTTTAAAGTAGAATACTGATTATATTAATATTGAACTGTTTAATATTTCCAGTCATCTATTTGGAGTTGCAAAAAAAACGGTGTAAACCGGAAAATACCGAAAGGTCAATTTTCTGAACTGCCCTAAGCAGGTGCGTTTAATGCACTATTATTGTGCAATCGAATCCAGTTACAAATTAAATAATATCTAAATTATTGATTTAAATAATGGCACAGCTTGTGCTTTAAGACGAGGGGTTTATAGCTGGACTGATGAGTCTGAGTTGGTGCATCTATGAATTATAAAAAACGTGCTGAAAAACAATGTTTTTTTCAGTGTTACAATAAATTTTGGAGAGAATCCATGAAAATAAAGTTACTGATTACCTTGCTTTTAGCTGTTGGTTTAGCATCGGCATGTAGCGAGATGAGCCCTCATCCGATGGATATGAGCCAAGCCGTGCAAAACGCAGAAACAAAGGCCGATCATGAGGCACTGGCAAAGCATTACGAGGAAGTGGCAAAAGAAATGCAGCTAAAAGCTGATGAGCACAAAAAGCTTCTTAGCAAATACGAGGCAAAAAGCTATCTTTACGGTAAGCAGGCGGATAATCTTAAGGCGCATTGCAGAAGATTGATTAATGTTTATGAAAAAGCGGCCGAAGAAAATTTGGAAATGGCAAGGCTGCATCGTCAAATGTAACATTACATACAAGCCAAGGGATGGACACTTTGCCATCCCTTATGTAAAATACCGATGAGATAGGCCATATCTAGCTTCTGCTCGAATAGCTAATCAAGAAACACTTAATTTTCAATTGATCATAACTCACCATCCGCTTAAATTTTACCCAAGGTTCATGGGATACTGGCAATACATTCATCTATTATCAATAACGAACATAACAAGAGCCGAACGGGTAGACGCTATTTCGCTGTTATTAGCGCAGACGGGCAAAATGAATATAGCCGTATTGCTGGACAAGTGTTTTCTGATGCATGAGAACTGGCAAATTGAGGCCGGGTTTGCCCCTCGGCTTACATTGATTTAACGGAACTGTAACACGTGTGCGAGGATATCATGTCGCCATCAACCCTGCTCAAGCGTTTTGCCTTAGCCGTTTTTCTGCTGGCCGGCGGCGCTGTCGGCGCCGGGGAGTCGCCGGTTTTAACGCTGAAAGCCGCGACTGAACAGGCGGTTCAGGACAACCCCGATCTGGCGGAGATGCAGGCCAGGGCGCAGGCGATGGCGGCCATCCCGCCGCAGGCCGGCGCCTTGCCGGACCCCATGATCAGCTTTAACGCCTTGAATCTGCCGGTGGACAGTTTTGATATCCGGCAGGAGCCCATGACCCAGATACAGGTGGGCATATCCCAGACCATTCCGTTTCCGGGCAAGCTCGCGCTGCGCGAGCAGGCGGCCGCTTTCGAAGCCGCCGCCGCTCTGCAAAACGTCACGGAAGCGCGCTGGTGGCTGCAGAAAAACGTCAAAACGATCTGGTGGGGAATTTTCTATCTGGATCATGCCCTGCAGATTATCGACAGCAACCAGACGCTGCTGCGCCAGTTCATCCAGATCACCCGCACCAAATACGAAGTGGGCGAAGGTTTGCAGCAGGAGGTGCTGCTGGCGCAACTGGAATTGTCAAAGCTGCTGGACCAGCAGATCAAGTTCGAGGGCAGCCGGCGCAATCTTGCGGCTCAGCTCAACGTGCTGCTGGACAGGCCCGCAAATCTTGAGATCATGCTGCCCGACAGCGTGGACGAGAAGCTGCCGGCCATCATGGCCGAAGCCGGTCTTTATCAACGGGCCGAGTCCGCTCGGGCGTTGCTGGAGGCGCAGCGCGAAAACATTAACGCGGCCCAGGCGCGCCTCGATCTGGCCGAGAAAGATTACTTCCCCGATCTGGATGTCGGCGCGGCTTACGGCGCCCGCGACGACACGCTGTCCGGCCAGGAGCGCGCGGACTTTTTGAGCATGCGGCTGAGCGTCAGCGTGCCGGTCTTCCTGGCCGACAAGCAGGCCAAGGCCGTCGATCAGCGCACCAGCGAACTGATGCAGCAAAGGTATGCCCTGCAGGACCAGTGGAATCAGGTGCGCGGCCAGATTTCGCAGGCCCACAGCGACTACCGGCGGGCCAGGGAGCAGAGCGAGCTGTTCAAAACCGGCATCATTCCGCAGGCGCGGCAGACGGTCGCCTCGATGCTGTCCGGGTATCAGGTCAACAAGGTCGATTTTCTCAACCTGCTGCAAAGCCAGATCACGCTGTTCAACTACGAAATGCAGTACTGGAACGCCTTTACCGAAGCGCAGCAGGCTTTAGCGCAATTATCTGCCGTGGTTGGCCAGGAGGATATTTATGAATAAGCGGCTCATCATCGCGGTTTTTCTGGCACTCTTGCTGGGTTTGGGTATCGGTTACTGGTTTGCCGCCGAAAAGTTTCAGCCAAAGGTCGAGACAACGCCGGTCCCCAGAAAACCGTTGTATTACCGAAGCCCGATGGACCCTGCGGTTACATCCCCGGTCCCCAGGAAAGATTCGATGGGCATGGACTATGTACCCGTCTATGCCGACCAAGAGCAGGCCGCCGAAACCGCTCCGGGTACCGTCAGAATCGATCCGGTGACCGAACAGAATATCGGCGTGCGCACGGCCGTTGCCGGTAAGGAAACGCTCTCGCACGTCGTGCGCGCCGTCGGTCGGGTGGCGTACGACGAGGAGCGCCTGGTGCGCCTGCATCCGAAAACGGAAGGCTGGATCGAGACATTGCGGATCGATAAAACCGGCGAATGGGTCAAAAAGAATGAGGATCTGCTGAGCATTTATTCACCGCAGCTGGTGGCCAGCCAGCAGGAGTATATTCTGGCCCTGAACAATCTCAAGGCCTTGGAGAAAAGCCCGATTGAAGATATCCGGCGCGGCGCCGAGGAATTGGTCAAGAGTTCGCGCGAGCGCCTGAAACTGCTGGATGTCCCCGCGCATCAGCTGCGTGATCTGACCCGCACGCATGAAATCAAAAAAACGCTGCATATTCATACGCCGGCGGCCGGCATCGTCATGAATATCGGCGTCCGCGAGGGCCAGTATGTGACGCCGGCCACCGAACTCTACATGATCGCTAATCTGTCCACCGTCTGGGTCTATGCCGATATCTATGAATACGAACTGCCCTGGGTCCAGGTCGGCGACCGGGTCGAAATGCGCCTGGCCGGCATTCCCGGCCGCGTCTTCGAGGGGCATCTGGCCTATATCTACCCTTATGCGGAGCCCAAAACGCGGACCATCAAAGTGCGGCTCACGTTCGATAACCCGGAGTTGCTGCTGAAGCCGGACATGTTCGCCGAAGTGACGATTTTTGCCGGCAGAAAAGTAGACGCGGTCACGATTCCCGCCCAGGCCGTGATCCGCTCGGGCGCCCGCAATCAGGTCTTTGTCGTGCGAGCCCCCGGCAAGTTCGAGCCGCGCACGGTAACGCTGGGGCTCGCATCCAACGGCAAGGTGGCGGTGCTGGAAGGTCTGGAAGCGGGCGAAAAGGTCGTCACTTCCGCGCAATTTCTGCTCGATTCGGAATCCAAGCTGCGCGAAGTCACCACCAAGATGAGAGAGCCTGACGAGCCCGCCGATTTGAGCAGTAAGCCTTTGCCTTTACCGACCCCGCAAAACTCGGGCAATACGGATGGAGAGGCGGAACCTAATCGGCATGAGGGGCACCGGCATGATTAAGGCCTTGATCGACCTGTCGCTGAAAGACCGTTTTATCGTGCTCCTGGGCGCCGTTATTCTGGGCGCGGCGGGCTTGTGGTCTTTTAAAACCATGCCGCTGGATGCGATACCGGACCTGTCCGATGTACAGGTCATCGTCTTTACCAAATATCCGGGGCAGGCGCCGCAAGTGGTCGAGGATCAGGTGACCTATCCGCTGACGACGGCCATGCTGGCGGTTCCGAAGGCCAGCGTCGTCCGCGGCTATTCCTTTTTCGGCCTGTCTTTCGTTTATATCATTTTCGAGGACGGCACCGACATCTATTGGGCTCGCTCGCGCGTGCTGGAATATCTCAATTACGCCAGCGACCGTCTGCCCCAGGGCGTCAGTCCGGCATTGGGGCCCGATGCCACGGGCGTCGGCTGGGTATTCGAGTACGCGCTGGTCGATACAACCGGCGAGCGCGATCTGGCCCAGTTGCGCTCGATCCAGGACTGGTATCTGCGTTACCCGCTGCAAACCGTGCCCGGCGTGGCCGAAGTCGCTTCCGTCGGCGGTTACGTCAAGCAGTACCAGATCGAAGTCGATCCGAATGCTCTGCTCGCCTACGGCATCCCGCTGGCCAAGGTCAGGCAGGCCATTCAGCGCTCCAACAACGATGTCGGCGGCCGCCTGATCGAAATGGCCGAAACCGAGTATATGGTGAGGGGGCTGGGCTACATCCGTGACATCGACGACATCAACGGCATACCGCTGGGCGTCGATGCCAACGGTACGCCGGTTCGTCTGGAAGACGTGGCCCATGTCCATATCGGTCCCGAACTGCGCCGGGGCCTGGTGGAACTGGACGGCGAAGGCGAGACCGCCGGCGGCGTCGTGATCATGCGTTTCGGCGAGAACGCCAGGGCGACCATCGAAGGGGTCAGGGCTAAACTGGCGGAACTGGCCAAGGGGTTGCCGGAAGGCGTCGAAATCGTGCCGGTCTATGACCGCGGCGATCTGATCGAGCGCGCCGTCGATACGCTGTACACGGCGCTGACCCAGGAACTGGTCATCGTCTGCGTCATGGTGGCCCTGTTCCTGCTGCATCTGCGCTCGTCGCTGGTTATCGTCATCACGTTGCCGTTAGGGATCCTGATCGCCTTTATCGTCATGCGGCTGCAGGGGCTTAACGCCAACATCATGTCGCTGGGCGGCATTGCCATCGCCATCGGCGACATGGTCGACGGCGCTATCGTCATGGTCGAGAACGCCCACAAGCATCTGGCCGAGGCCGCGGAAAAGAAACAGGCCGAACTGACCCGGCAGGAGCGCTGGCAGGCCATCGCCAACGCCTCGAAAGAAGTGGGGCCGGCGCTGTTTTTTTCGCTGCTGGTCATCACCGTTTCGTTCATTCCTATTTTTGCGATGCAGGCACAGGAAGGCCGCCTGTTCAGCCCCCTCGCTTATACCAAGTCCTATGCGATGGCCGCGGCGGCGCTGCTCACGATCACGGTCGTGCCGGTTCTGATGGGCTATTTCATCCGTGGCAGAATCATTCCCGAGCACAAGAATCCGGCCAGCCGCTTTCTGCACTTTATTCATGCGCCGGTCTTAAGAATGGCCATGCGCTGGCGCTTTGTGACCTTGCTGATCGCCGTCATCTTGCTGGCATCGACAGCCTATCCACTGGCGAAAACCGGCAGCGAGTTCATGCCGCCGCTCGATGAAGGCGACATCCTGTACATGCCGAGCGCATTCCCCGGCATCTCCATCACCAAGGCCAGGGAACTGCTGCAGCAGACCGACAAGATTCTGAAAACCTTTCCCGAGGTTCAGCATGTCTTCGGCAAGGTCGGCCGGGCCGATACGGCGACCGATCCGGCGCCGTTGTCGATGCTGGAAACCATCGTCCGCCTCAAGCCGAGAGCGCAGTGGCCCGATCCCGGCAAGACCACCCGGCAATTGATGGCCGAAATGGACGAGGCGATCCGCTTCCCGGGCATCGCCAATGCCTGGACCATGCCGATCAAGACCCGCATCGACATGCTGTCGACCGGCATTAAAACGCCGGTCGGCATCAAGGTGTCCGGACCGGATCTGAATGAACTGCAAAGGTTGGCCAGGGCCATCGAGCAGGCGATGAAAACGCTGCCGGAGACCCTGTCGGCCTTCGGCGATCGCGCCGTCGGCGGCTATTATCTCGATTTCGACATCAACCGGGATGCCGCCGCCCGCTACGGGCTCACGGTCGGCGACGTGCAGGACGTCATCCAGACCGCCATCGGCGGCATGAACGTGACCGAAACCGTGGAAGGCCTGGAGCGCTATCCGGTCAACCTGCGCTATCCGCGCGAGCTGCGGGACAACCTCGAAAGCCTGAGGCGGGTCCTGATCCCAGCCCCGACCGGCGCGCAGATACCGCTGGCCCTGGTGGCCGACCTTAATTTGCGGCGCGGGCCGCCCGTCATCAAGAGCGAAAACGCCCGGCCCAACGCCTGGATTTATGTCGACATCAACACGGCCGACATCGGCGGCTTCGTCGCCAAGGCGCAGAAGACGCTGGCGCAGCAGGTCGAGATTCCTGCCGGCTACACGGTCAGCTGGTCGGGGCAGTTTGAATACATGGAGCGGGCGGCACAGCGGTTGCGGATCGTGGTGCCGCTGACGCTGCTGCTGATTTTTTTGCTGCTGTATTTCACGTTCCGGAATTTCGTCGAGCCGGTCATCGTCATGTTGACGATTCCTTTTGGTTTGATCGGCGGCATCTGGGTGATTTACGGGTACGGCTTCAACCTGTCGGTCGCGGTCTATGTCGGCTTTATCGCGCTGGCCGGCACGGCCGCCGAAACCGGGGTCATGGTCCTGAATTTTATCGACATCGAAATCGCCAGGCTGCGCGAGCAAAAGCAGGCCGCGTTAACAGCGCCGGAAATCAGGGAAGCCGTCGAAGCGGCCACCTCCCTGCGCGTGCGCCCGGTGGCCATTACCGCCTTCACGACCATGCTGGGACTGGTGCCGATCATGTGGGCCACCGGCACCGGGGCCGATGTGACCCAGCGCATCGCCGCGCCGGTACTGGGCGGCATGGTGACCGTGCTGATGCTGAGTCTTTTGGTGTTTCCGGTGATTTACAGTCTGGTGCTGCAGGTTCAGGAAAGGCGCAGGTAATGATCGGGTTACGGTGACGGGCTTCGGTATTCGGCCGGGTTGAAAGCGTATTTTTTCAGCTTGCCGTAGACGGCGCGCGGCGTGACGCCCATGCTCTCGGCAATTTTATTGACATCGCCCCGGTGGGCTTTTAGTGCCGTTTTCAGATAGGCCTGCTCGACTCGGACCAGGGCGCTTTCCTTGATGTCCTTCCATTCGTCGGCGACGTTTACCGTGGTCGGGAGTTCCAAATCCAGGTCGGTAATTTCTTCGCTCTGGGTAAACAATAGGCTGCGTTCGAGGATGTTTTCCAGTTCGCGGACATTGCCCGGCCAGGGGTAGGTGCGTATTTTCTGCATGACTTCGCGGCTGACCGATTGGACTTGTTTGTTGTATTTCTTGTTCAGGCGCTGGATGATCAGGTGAACCAGGTAAGGCAGATCTTCGGGGCGTTCGGCCAGGGGCGGAATGCTGAGTCGGACTACATTAATACGGTAGTACAGGTCATGACGGAACAGCCCCTGCTTGACCTGCTCTTCCAGATCCTGGTTGGTCGCCGAGATGATGCGCAGATCGACCGGCAGGGTCTGCTTGCCGCCGACCCGTTCCAGTTCGCCCTCCTGAATCACGCGCAGCAGGCGGGTTTGCGCGGCCGGCGACAGGGAATCGACTTCATCGAGAAATAGCGTGCCGCCTTCGGCGCGCTCGAAATACCCTTGATGCACTTCGATGGCGCCGGTAAACGCGCCTTTTTCATGCCCGAACAGCGCGCTTTCAAGCAGGCTTTCCGGGATGGCGCCGCAGTTGATCGGAATAAACGGTTTCCGGCAGCGCTCGCTCATCGCGTGGATGGCGCGCGCGATCAATTCCTTGCCGACGCCGGTTTGGCCCTGGATCAGTACCGTCGCCAATGTGGGCGCAACCACTTCTATGGATTGCAGAACTTTCTGCATGGTGGGCGACTTGGCGACAATGGCCGGCGGCTGGTGCTTTTTGGCGGGCGGCTTGGCTTGCTTGCGCCAGATCTGCTGCATGCTTTCCTCGATGCGTTCCTGCAGGTTATCGATATCCTGCTTTTCCTTGACCGGCGTCGTGTCGGTGTATTCGATGCCGGGGCGGTCCTTGCCGGCTTCGCGGTTGGTGTAAACGCAAACTTCGCAACAGCCATGGTTGCGGGCGATGCTCTTTTTGATCTCGACCTTGGCGTAACCGAAGTTTCTGGCCGCGATACCGCCGAATACGCTTGAGGTCATGCCGCATAATTCCGGGAAATTGGTCACGCGGTCGCCGAAGGGGCAGCTGGAGTTGGTCACCGTAATACACGACTGATTACTCGAAGCCAGCGAAAATTTACCGCCGATATTGTTTTTAAGCCCCAGAATGAGTTCGGTATAGCTTTCTCTATCGAGCATGCCGCTTTTGTTGGTGTCGCTACGATAGGTTTCTTCAAAAAAACAACCGGCCGTTTTGGCGATGTGTTCGATTAATTGCTCGCAGTGCTTTTGCCCCTGTTGCTCGCTGGCATGCATCAATTCAAGAATAAAAGTCTGGAGGAAGAAAACGGGCGTTAAATCGGAAAGAGAGTTATTGCTCATGACTGCTTTGTGAAATTGATTTTCACTCATTGAAGCATGGCTTCTCAATTGATGTAAAGTAAAAAATCAAGTCTTTGTTTTTTAAGTAAAATATTATTTAAATTTGCTGGCATGTAGTTTGCTGATTATTGAATCGCACCTTAACAATAACCAATTGAGAGTTTAACGATGAATCAACAAAGACCCCCCTTGGATCCGCATCCTTTAAGTGAATATGTTGCCTGGGCCGGCAGCCGTAACCGCGAACCGCTTTTGGGCGTATTGAAAGAAAAACTCCCTAAAGGCCCTGGCCGCGTACTGGAGATGGCCAGCGGCAGCGGTATGCATATCAATTATTTTGCGCCGCATTTCGAGCATTTGCATTTTCATCCGTCCGATAAGGATCAAAGCGTTTTCGACAACATCAAACAGTTGTCGGTCGATCACAGCAACGACAATATTGCCGATCCGGTGCATCTGGACTTAACCGATCCGCAGACCTGGTTTAATCCTGGCAGTCCGGGATCGTTCTCGGCCATTTTCTGCATCAATATTTTTCAGGTCGCGCCGATTTCAATAGCCGACGGCATGATGGAATGCGCCTCTTATCTGCTCGATGATACCGGTATTCTGCTGATCTACGGACCTTTCCAGATGGAAGGAAAGTTCACGACCGATTCCAACAGGGAGTTCCACGACACTTTAAGTTCCGCCGGCGTCTCGGAATGGGGTCTTAAGGATGTGGCCGATCTGAAAAAAGCGGCCGAAAAGCATGGCCTGGAATTAAAAGAACAGATCGACATGCCGGCCAATAATTTCTCGTTGATATTCGGCAGAAAATAACCAAAGGGAGGAGTTTCCATGAGCAAAATATTGAATGAAGTGCTTGCCGCGAATCACGATTATGCGGCAGGATTCGATAAAGGCGATTTGCCGATGCCGCCCGGCCGGCATTTCGCGATTCTGACCTGCATGGATGCGCGCCTGGACCCGGCCAAATATGCCGGTCTGTCCGAAGGTGACGCGCATGTGATCCGCAATGCCGGCGGCAGGGCCAGTGATGATGCCATCCGCTCGCTGGTGATTTCCTATAAATTGCTGGGCACGCGCGAATGGTTTGTTATTCATCATACCGACTGCGGCATGGAGACCTTTAACGACGAAATCATGCGCGATCTGCTGAGCAGCAGCCTGAAGACGGCTTCTGTCGATGAAAGCGGCTGGCACGATTGCTGCGAGGGGCCGGGCTCGGCGGAAGGCAAGTACATCGACTGGCTGACGATTAAGGACCAGGCACAAAGCGTGCTCGAAGATGTCATACGTATCAAGTCGCATCCCCTGGTGCCGTCCGATATTCCGGTTTACGGTTATATTTATGACGTCAAATCAGGGAAATTAATCGAAGTGCCTGAGGCAACCGAAGCGGGAAAGTAAATAGTGCAGCCATGTTCAGCCGTTATTATTGGTGTTGGTCCAGAGCAAGGACTAGGCGCGACGCTCGCCAAGTATTTTGCTTTAAAAGGTTTGCACGTCTTCATCGCCGGCCGCAGCGAAGATAAACTGCAGCGGGTTGCTGACGTGATTCGGCAAAAAGGCGGCGCGGTCACCTCTGTGATTGCCGACGCCACTGTCGAGCGCGATGTCGCGCATTTGTTCAAGATGGTGGAATTGGGCGGTTTTCAGGTCGAGATTGCCGCCTATAACGTCGACAGTAATATTCCTGCACCGTTGCTTGAAACCGAGGAGAAGACCTTCGCCGTGCTCTGGGAGCAAAATTGCCTGGGGGCGTTCCTGTTCGGCAAAGCCGCCGTGAATGCCATGAAGGAGCGGCATCAAGGCACGCTGTTTTTTACCGGCGCGACTGCCTCGTTGCGGGCCAAACCGCCTTTTACGGCATTTGCCAGCGCCAAGGCCGGATTAAGAGCCTTGGCACAGGGCATGGCACGGGAATTCTCGCCACAGGGCATCCATGTCGTGCATGCCGTGATCGACGGCGTGATCGACGGTGACCGCGCCCGGCAGCAATTTCCGGATTACGTCAAGGCCAAAGGCAGGGATGGTCTGCTGAAACTGAGTGCGATAGCCCGGACCTACTGGGCTATCCATAAGCAGCATCCGAGCGCATGGACGCATGAACTGGATCTGCGCCCGTTCAAAGAACCGTTTTAGGAGAGTGTTATGCCGCAAACAAAGAACTGGTCCTTGCAAGGCGATTATTTCGAAACCTGTAACTGCGAAACGTCCTGTCCCTGCGTCTGGCTGCAACCGCCCACCGAGGGCGATTGCAAGCTGCTGGTGGCCTGGCATATCGACCAGGGGCAGCTGGACGGGCAATCGCTGGACGGCCTGAATGTCGCGCTGGCCTGCTACGCGCCGGGGCTGATGATAGACGGCGGCTGGCAGGCGGCTTTGTATGTCGATGAGCGCGCCAGCGACAGTCAGTCCGATGCGATCGTGCAGATATTCAGCGGCCAGCAGGGCGGCCATCCGGCTGTGCTGATGAGCTTTGTCGGCGAGGTGCTGGGCGTCAAGAAGGTTAAAATCGATTATCAGGGGCAGGGCATCAGCCGGCAGTTGACCATTCCCGGCATCGCCCAGGCCGAGATAGAAAGTATTGCGGGCATATCCGGCGGTCCGGCCACGATCAACAATCCGCCGTTGTGCGTGGTGACCAGCCATCCATCCATTGTCAGCCGGTCCAAACAGTATCGCTATCAGGATTATGACAAGGACTGGACGTTTTCCGGGCGCAATGGCTATTTCTCGGCATTTACCTACACGCCTTAATAATTTGTTTTTTAGAGCACAAATATCTGTTCTGGCCGTTGTACTGGCGGTGATTGTTGCGGCCTGGGGCTGGCTCTTCTATCAGCATTGGCAGATGGTCTCATCGCCGATGTCGCAGATGTGGATGCCGCCGTCGGAAATGGCAGCCTGGCGTTTTATCGACTTCGCGCTGGTTTACAGCATGTGGGCGGTCATGATGGCGGCCATGATGCTGCCGTCCGCTATCCCCATGATCATGGCTTTTCATCGCGTCTGCCAACAGCGCACAAAAGCGCCGCATCGGCTCGGTTATCTGTTTGTCCTGGCCTATCTGTTGGTCTGGTTTCTGTTCAGCAGCGTGCTGACGCTGTTGCAATGGCAGTTTCACGGCTGGTCCTGGCTGACGCCGATGATGGACAATCAGAGCACCGTATTGGCGGTCGGTGTGTTGTTTCTGGCCGGCATTTATCAGTTCATGCCGGCTAAAAACGCCTGCCTGACGCACTGCAAGTCTCCGATGGGGTTCCTGCTCAATGAATGGCGCGAAGGGGCTTCAGGCGCGCTGATCATGGGGTTCAGGCATGGGGCGACCTGTCTTGGCTGTTGTTGGGCGCAGATGTTGATCATGTTTGCCGTCGGGGTGATGAATCTGCCCGCCATGGCGCTGATCACCCTGCTGGTTATTGTCGAGAAATGGCTGCCTGTCGAGTCGGGCTTCATCTGTAAAGCGGGTGGCGTCGTTTTTTTGCTCTGGGGCGCATTGTTGTGGGGGCTTTAAGGCCGGATCATGATCAGTCGCCTGACGGAACAAAAAATCAGGCCTGCAGTCTACGCATGGACAGCGGGCTGTGCTGATTAATGTTTGGGGGAGCTTAATGTCGGTGACTGCCACGGATTGCTTAATGGCAGGCCAGCTTGGACTGTTGGCGACCGGCATGGACCGGACATCGAACTGAAAATTCAAGATGTCGACAGCCAGTTTTGATATTGGCGGCCAGGCCGCTAATGGAAGCAGCCGCAATCCGGTTCTTTTGTCATGAGTAACCAGGCGGAAAGCGAACAGGCTTTTCGCGATTATCGTGATGGCACGCTTACAACGCTCTAAAACATCGGCCTTTTATCTGAAGCTGTTTAGCGCAATCTTTCTCTTATCTTAAGAGTCCCTTAAAGCTTATAATATGGCAAGCTTACGTCCCAGCCGTAACCATCGCGAAAGGAGTATTTATGAAGGCAAGCGTAAAATCTTTAACAGGTGTGCTATTTATTCTGCTGGCGGCGTGTTCCACCCAGGAAGTCAAACAGGGGGCAGATGTCGGGATGCCTGCAACCACCGAGACGCCAGCCGTGCCTGAAGATGCTCCGGACATGTCAGGGCAGAATCCGCCGCTTACCATCAATAAAGGCGATGAAACCCTAAAGCTGGTCAGAATCATGGATGGCGGCGTCTGTAAGAATGATTTTCAAGGCGCTAAAGGGGTGTTTCTGGTTTATGCGGACGCCGACGATATAGAGCGTATCAAGAGAGAGAAAGGTCCTGAGGTCTTCGCCGAATTCGAAAATAAAATACAAGCATTCTCAATTGATGCCCTGCAGGAGGCCGTTGAGGCCACTAATCTTGCCGAAGATCCGTTTTCCCTTGGAGAGGATGAGGCACAGCAGAAGCTGGCCAAGCAGTTGAGTAAGAATTTCCGTAATGCCGTAGCGGCAGCTATTGACGCATTTCAAAATGAAACGACTTTAACCGTTGATGTCGTTCCATTCCCACCTTCCCTTATTTTTTATCAGAATGGCTGTGAAGCCGCTCATCTCGAGCCGGAAACGGAAGGTCAATGAGATAAAGAAGAATCGACACCTCAATTGATCATCCCGATATCAGGCTGTCAGTCTGGCTTTATTTAACGTTCGGTTTGTTATACGCTTTCATCTTGTTTCTCTGGTAAGGAGAAGCGATTGACAGGTCGAATTTTGGTATGTTTTAGGGATGAAGAAAATTCTTTGATCAGGAAAAGTATTATTAAAATACTCAGACTGATGAAGAAATTGATGAATATTATCAACTTATTAAACATAAAGCCTTCCTTTTCATTGCTTAAAAGTAGGGTTAACTTAATTTTTTGCTTACGTTATCCTCGGATAGGCCGGTATTGTTTCTGATAGAACAGTATGGCGCAATTGGACTGATTACCTAGGTTATTGTTAGTGCAACAAAATCATGTAAAAACATTCTAATCCGTTTTATGGTTCATGTGCTTCGATAACTTGACTGCCGGTTTACTGAGAACTCTAAATTAATAATCAAATACGAGGTAAGCTGTTATGGGCTGGAGAGAACGCAAACAACAAGAAACTTATTCCGATGCCGATGTTGAAGAGCGGTTGAAAGAAGAACTGCCGCACTGGTATCTTGAAAAAGGTTGGATTCGCCGCAAATATAAAACCAGCGGCTGGAAATCGACGTTAATGGTTGTGAACACTATCGGGCATCTGGCAGAGGCGGCTTTTCACCATCCCGATCTCACCGTTTCCTATGCTTTTGTCATCGTTAAGTTGATGAATCATGAAGCCAAGGGCATTACCGATAAAGATTTTGAACTGGCTAAAAAAATCGAGGAGGTGATCTGCTGGCAGCCCGGTAAGGAGGGCGGCGCTTTGCCAGGGACCCCCGATGATCCACGCTTCAAATACATTAAATACGATTGAGCGTCTGACTGCGGCCGGGTAACCTGTCAGTTAAAGTAGAATAATTTCGCAGTTTGATCCACTGGAGGTCGAAATGAATGAAGATACTTTGAATATGGAAGTCAGAAAATACCTCAAAAAAGTCGGCGTGACATCGCAGCGAGAAATCGAGCACGCCGTTGCGCAAGCGATTGAATCGGGGAAACTGAATGGTTCCGAAACGCTCGATGTCTCGATGACGCTTGATATCCCTTCTATAAACCTGAATTACAACATTAAGGGAGAGATCGATCTGGAGTAGTTGTGTTATTCTCTCTGTTGCTCTAAAGAAAAGGTAGGGCCAGCATGCTATTAGTCAGTCAATTTATTTATGACGGGTAAATTTGCAGGTGCGAATTCATTTATGCCCTATGGGTACTTGTGCCCTTGAGGGTATTCGCACTTTATGAATTCTAAGGAGTGCACAAGTAACCCGTGCCATACTTTTTTACTCGTCAGAACAAGGTCGACTTAAGCACCAGGGACGCGTATCAGCATGAATCCTATCGTGACTTTTTTATATAAAATATAGAGGGTCTTTTGTTTACGCAGGCGTTTGGAGAACGGCTATGACTGAATTAAACCGGCAACAAGATGTACAAGAAGCAGTTCGGGACGCGGTGGACTCGGGTTCCGATATTTATCGGCGAGTCAAGGATATTACCTTGAAAGCTCTGACGGAACGGCGGCTGGATATGGAAAATATCAGCAATGTGGCTGACGCTGTCAGCAAAGGTATCGGCGAGGGGATGGGAAGTCAGGGCGAATATTCCAAAGAGGCTTTTACGCAGGCGGTATCGGCCTTGGATGATGCTCTGGCGACGGCTGCGGAAGCATCAAAACTGGCTATCCAGGAGGCGGCTTCCAAGGTCAGTGATTATTCCCAACATGATTTTAACAAGGCTGCTGACGATATACAGCAGCTAGAAGAGCTGTTTCTGGGTACGGTCAAGAAAATTGCCAAGGACAGCAATCAAATCATTGCGGATATCGTCAATGACTTTACTACGCATGCGCGGCAAAGCGGGACGGCGGTTGGTCAGCAGGCTTCAATCGCTATGGACGCGCTGAAAGGCCTGCCGCGGATTAGCAAGGACACGCTTATATCAAGTACGGTGGCGGCAACTTCCGCATTAGCTGAAATAGGCAGCGGAATTTTATCAGGCATTGCTGAAAGCCTGCGTTCATCTCAGGCTAAAAAATAATCGCCGGCCAATAAAATGCTGTGGCAGATGCTAAACGCGGCCAGGGATCTGGGGCGGGCCCAGGAAATAGCGACCATATTGATCCGTTACGGCTTTGGCGGTTTTGTGCGTGTCCTGGGGATGGGGCAGGCGCTCGAGCGGGCGGGAAAGGTGTTGCATTGGAAGCACGTGGAGGAATACGTGAGGCTCGATACGCCGCAACGCGTTCGGCGCGTCCTAGAGGATTTGGGGCCCACATATATCAAACTAGGACAAATTCTGGCGACTCGAGTGGACGTGTTTCCACCGCCCTATATCGCCGAATTTGAAAAACTTCAGGATCAGGCGCCTCCTCTGCCGTTTGATGAACTGCTTCCCCAGATTGAAGAGGATATCGGCGGCTGCATCGATGAGGTTTTTGCGTATGTTGACAGACAACCGCTGGCCGCCGCATCAGTTGCCCAGGTTCATAAAGCCGTGCTCAAGGACGGCACTCAGGTTATTTTGAAGGTCCGGCGTCCCGGCCTGCGTAAAATTATTGAAGCGGATTTGAGGCTTTTACAACGCATTGTGGATATTGCCGAATCCGAAGAACCGGAGCTTCGACGTTTTCATCCGCGAAATATACTGCGTCAATTTAATCAATCATTGCGCCGAGAACTCGATCTCGCCAGTGAGGGCCGGAATTCGGAACAGGTCGCTCTCAATTTAAGCGGCGATCTTAATATCAAAATTCCCAAGGTCTATTGGGAATGGACGTGCGAAAGACTGAATGTTCAGGAATACATTGAAGGCGTGCAAGGCAGAGACCTGGAATCGGTCGAACGAGCAGGGTTGGACAGAAAACTGCTGGCTGATCGTGGCGCCAAGGCAGTCATGCAAATGATCATGGAAGATGGTTTTTTTCATGCTGATCCGCATCCGGGCAACGTATTTTATCTGCATGATAATAAACTGGCGTTCATCGATTTCGGCATGATCGGCCGCCTGACTGAAGAGCGTCGGGAGCAGGTCGTCAGTTTGCTGTACGGCATGGTCAACCATGCCCCTGCCAGGGTAGTTGAAATCCTGGAAGACTGGTCGGACAACCCTACCGTAGATGAACAAGCGCTTACCGTGGAGATAGAAGCCTTTGTCGATCAATACAGTTCGCTCACGGTCAAGGATTTGAGTCTGACGGACATGATGGGCGATCTGATGGCCTTGCTGAGGGATCACAATCTGATTCTGCCCGCGGATCTGGCTCTGCTGATCAAGGCTTATATTACCCTGGATGGCCTCGGCAGGCACCTTAACCCCGACTTCAACACCCTGGTCTTTGCGGCGCCTTATCTTGAGGAAATCATGATGGAACGCTACAGGCCGGAAGCCATTGCCAGGCGTGGCTGGCGTAATCTGGTCAGTGTCGCCGATATAATTTCCAACTTGCCGAAGGATATGCGCAAATTGCTGCATGCCTCGCGCAAAGGCGCTTTTCAGATCGATATCGACGTCAGGCATCTCGAATACTACGCCAACAAAACCGATAATGCCATGAGCCGGCTCACCATGGGCATCATAACCGCCGCGCTTATTATTGGTTCATCCATTATCACGACGATAGAAAGAGGGCCTTATATCTTCGGGGTGCCGGCTTTCGCTTTTCTTGGCTTTACGCTTGCAACCCTGGGATTTGTCTGGGTACTGCTTTCTATGTGGCAAAGTGGTCATAAACGCTGATGACTTCTTGTAATAGCAAAGGTTGTAAGTATTAGAACTTATAGTTCTCTAGCTAATTTGAGATGATAATGATTACTTTAGCCTTGATTTTTAAGGCTGATAAGACTAGATCCATGGATTAGCTTCCTCCTTCATTAAGAGATTAGAGGGATTTATCATGAAGAACAAAAGCATCCTGAGAGGTATTCATGAGCTATATAGAGACAATCCTGAGAAAGCAGATCAGCTCATTTGGGGCAGGGAAGTCGAGCCGGTTTCCCGGCGAGGGTTTTTAAAGAAAAGCGGGTTATGGGCGATGAGCGCTGCACTGGGCGCCCATATCCCTTTTGCCGACAATATGCCTGGCGGGTTGATACCAGCCGCTTTTGCAGATACCGATGAATCTTTCCATATTCCTGGTAAGCATCCCGGCCTGATTGTGGTGAATGACAGGCCCGTCAGTGCGGAAACACCAGCCCACCTACTGGATGATTTAATTACCCCGGTTGATAAATTATTTATCCGCAACAATGGTATTCCGCCTGAAAACATTGATCCCGCCGCCTGGATGCTGCGCATCGAAGGCGAATCCATCGAATCCCATGCCCAGTTCAGCCTTGAAGAGCTGAAACGGAAATTTAAACATTATACGTACCAATTAACGATCGAATGCGCCGGTAATGGCAGGAGTGAATTTAATCCGCCAGTTCCCGAGGGGCAATGGACGGTTGGGGCGGTAGGTTGTCCTGAATGGACCGGCGTGCGTCTTCGGGATGTGCTGGAATCGTTAGGCATTAAAGATGACGCGGTTTATATAGGCTATTACGGGCGTGATACACATATCAGCGGCAAATCCAGTCTTGATTCTATTTCCAGAGGCGTACCGATGAGCAAGGCGCTTGAAGATGAAACGCTGATTGCATGGGCCATGAATGGTGCGGATATGCCGGCCATGAACGGTCACCCGTTAAGATTGGTCTGCGGAGGCTGGCCTGCTTCCACGTCGGGAAAATGGCTCAGTAAAATTGTCGTGCGCAATAAAATCCACGATGGCGCCAAAATGACCGGGCTTTCTTATAAGGTGCCTTGCCACCCTGTTGAGCCGGGAAGCAATGTTAAGGATGAGGATATGTGTATTATCGAGTCCATGCCGGTTAAATCGCTGATTACCTATCCAAAAACAGGGGCGATGATCAAGGCTGGACAGAAGTTGTCACTGCGTGGCCATGCTTGGGCGGGAGATTTGAGTGTATCGGCTGTGGATATTTCCAATGATTTCGGTGCGACCTGGCAGCGTTGTAAGCTGCGGCAGCCTAAAAACCGGTTGGCCTGGCAGCATTGGCAGGCGGAGCTGGATTTTCCCGGTCCCGGTTATTACGAGGTCTGGGTCAGGGCGACCGACAGTGCCGGAAAAATGCAGCCCATGGTGGTGCCGGGCTGGAATCCGAAAGGTTACCTCAATAATGCCTGCCACCGAATTGCCGTTAAAGTAACCTAGTACGCAGTCAGCCTTGTTCTGACGAGTAAAAAGTTGCAGAGCATTCATGGTGTACGAATAGTGCGAATACCCTCAAGGGCACAAGTACCCATAGGGCGTAAATGAATTCGCACCTACAATTTAACCGCCAAAATTAAATTGACTGAATACGAGTCAGGAACTGTCATGAGTTTATCTGTTAGGGTTAGGGTTATGATTTTTGTCTTGTCGCTGTTATTCGCTCAGCAGCTGGTATCGCGACCTAATATAGACGCTAAGACGGGTTTGATTATTGATCAGGGATATCTCAAGGTAAAATCCGAGTGCACTGTTTGTCATTCAGCAAAATTGATCATACAAAACAGGGCAACCCGAGAAGGTTGGTTGAAAACGATTCGATGGATGCAAGATACGCAAGGCTTGCATCAACTGACTGCGGAAACCGAAGAAGAAATACTGACATATTTAGCGAAAAATTATCCTTCTGAGCACAAAGGACGTCGTGCAAATCTGATTGTTGAGAACTGGTATTGGTTAAATCAAGAGCAATAGTTCTTAACTCCATAGCCGGCTTTGTTGTTTAATGCCGTTCCCCATTAATAATTCCAATTTCATCAGGAAATTATTCCCAATATCTGCCCCAATGAAATGGACGTCAATTTCATTAAAAGATGGCAATAAAATAATATTGTAAGCTTTGATCTGCAATAAAGTAAAAACATAAGTTTTTAATATTTATGAAATATTAAGTAATTACTATCGATAAGTTAGGCTTGCTTTTATTTCAGGTATTGTCTGTCAAGAGGGTGTGAAAACCCTTTTTTTATTTTTACATCAAAAGCTTAAATAAATATTAATCATCTTGTTGTTTTAATCGAATATTTAGATCATTCCGGAACTAAATAAGAAGATACTAAATTATCTTGTTTTTCAATGCACTTAAGTGGTTATGAAGAGCTTCGGAAAGCGGGGTTGGAGAAAGAGTTTCTTTGTTTTATTGTTATTTTTATATTATTTATCAAATAGTTATTGGTTGTTTGTGTATTTTGTAGGGATGGGATAACCATTGCGTACTGACGTGGCCGCTTTTTCTGAACTTGAAAGCGAGGCTGAATTTAGCGGGTCGGCTATGCGGATATAAAGAAATTATCTACTACGAGGTCGAGAAATGATCAGTATTAATCGATGCGCATAATTTCAAATGACACAACCGCGTTACTCAACGGTTTGAGCTAAATATAGCCTGTTTCAGTATTTGAAAAAAACTGGATTTCTACTGTCATCGATTGTCAATAAAGCTTCAACAGAAGTTAATTTAGCAATACTTAAATTTTAAGTGTTTTTTAAGATTTCATCTATGTCTTTTTGATGTTTATTAATTGATACTGTAACCGTATCAAGAAATTAGTAAAAACTTAAAGCAAGGGTTGGGTTAATATTAAGTAATATTACTAATGGTAACAGTACTAATGGTAATAAATAAAAATAATAGTATTATAAATTCTAAGTCTAATCCTTTATTAAGTCGTTAATGGATGAAGTGGTTATAATGCGATATATATTTATATGACAAATCGATTAATTAGCTATTAATTGATCGTAATGTTTCTAAGCTGATTTAGAAAACTGAGGGGTAAAATAATGATTAAAAAATTTGCTTATATATTAATACCTGCCTGTGCAGCTATATCAGTTGCAGAAGCGGAAACAATGAAGTCAAGTCCGACACTACTTACAGCGGGTGAAATGGATCAGGTGACTGCAGGTTCAAGTATCGACGTTGATGCGGGGGCAATAGCTATTTCCAATGTTTTAGCGCTCACAAAAACCACTACTGCGGCCATTACAGTGGCGGGCGGCGATAATCCCAAACTTCCGGGAGGGGGATTTGCTGTCGGAGGGCTGGCCCAGGCAAGCGCTGTGGGCGATGGAGCTGCGGCGGACACATCTGTAACACCAACAGTGGGCATAACCGGCTCAAATGTTCATTCCATCCAAGTCGACGTTAAATCATCAGGCTCTATAAGTAACCTGAGCGGAAGTGCCATTGTTGCGGTCATTGCGCCTACAGCTCTTCCTTTTTAACACGAATCACTGACATCAGCTTGGTTTGTTCAGATTGAAAGAATTTAGAATGTCTTCGAGCATTATGCTTGGGACAGGCTAAGAAACCCCTTAAGTTTTAAAGGACTTAAGGTATTTGTTAGATAAATTAAACTGAGGTGTTTTGCTATGAAATTAATAAAAACAATTGCTGCAAGCGTACTGGTTTTGGGCATGGGTTCTGCATTTGCTGATGAGCCAGTCGCCCTGACAGAAACACAAATGGATAATGTATCGGCCGCTGGTCTTGCCGTGGCTGACGCTTATGCTGCTGCCGCAGGTTTATTTGCCGCTGCGACATACACTAACACTGCAACAGGTGTTATCGTTTTGCAATCCATTCCAACTCAAGCTGGCCAGATTACTCAAGATTATACATTCTCTTACTCTTCTGCATCAGGTGCTGCGCTGTAAGACCTGTCTAATATTGTATTTAAAGTAATGTGCTATTCAATAATTTGGAGAATATAAAATGAATAAATTAACTAGTTTGTTAGCAGGTGCTTCAATGTTGGTAATTGCTGGCGGCGTAAGCGCTGAACCTATGGCTTTGTCCGCAGATCAAATGGACGGCGTCAGTGCTGGTGCATTAGTGGTATTTGAAGGCGCTGGCTATGCTGATTCTGGTGCTGGAGCTATTTCTAACCTGCTCGGCATAACATATACAAATGCTGAAGTTGATGTTCAACCTGGTTTGGGTTTTGTTGTTTCAGGTGCGGAAGGCACTTCAGCAGCGCTTTCTAGCTATGCTTTAGGTGTCCCTACTAATGGCGCCGTAGCTTTCAGCGGCTCTTCTTCATCAGCTACATTATTCTAAAGAAGAAAAAGCAGGAAACGCCTCTTTATGTTGAAGCGTGAGAGGCGGATCCCACTCAAAGCGCACTAGTTCAAGTTACGCCTCGCATTAAATGATAATGCGGGGCGTTTTCTTTTTCCACGACTTTTTTACAAAAAATAAAAATATCAAAAAATGATTTCTCCTGGCTCCATTCGGAAGCTTCAATGGAAATAATTCTACTGGAGATAAAAATGCCTATATTTACATATAAAAAAGATAGTTATTGTTTATTCGGTCACGGGTTTTCCCTTGTTTCAATGCTGAAGCGCTTTTGTTCAAGGCTTACTTCTGAAAAACCTATTATCTCCGGCATAACAGGTATGCAAAAATTAATGACACTGACTTGGAGGGATTTTTTAACAGCTAAAAAACTGGGGCTATTGCTGTGTCTGATAGGAAGCTATCCAGGAATTTCCCCGGCCCGTTCTGTGAAGTCATTGATTGAAATGCGGCACGAGAATGTCGTTATACAACAATGGGATCTGAGTTGCGGCGCGGCAACTCTAACCACGCTTTTAAATTACCAGCATGGTGATCCGGTAACGGAAAAGGAAGTTGCAAAAGCGCTGATGAGCAGGGATGAATACATCAAAAATCCGGGGTTGGTCAATATTCGCCAGGGTTTTTCGTTACTGGACCTTAAACGTTATGCAGATGCTCATGGTTACAAAGGCATGGGCTATGGTAAACTCACGCTTGATGACCTTATTAAAAAGGCTCCAATCATTGTTCCGATAAGTATTATGGGATATAACCATTTTGTTATCTTTCGGGGGATACAAGGCAACCGTGTATTATTGGCGGATCCTGCGTGGGGTAACCGGACAATGCTTGTTGATATGTTTGAAAAGATGAGAATCGATTTCCCTAAAATAGGCAAGGTCGGTTTTGTAATTACTAGGCTTGATGGAGCTGAACCGCCTAATCGCTTGAAGCCTGAATCACGCGAATTTGTAATGACACGATAGGTATTTTATGACCAAAAATAATAATAATCGGATAAACTCACTGAAATATTCTGTCCCACCTTGGAAAATTTCATCAAAATTTATCTTATTGATTAGCACGGGGATGCTGGTATCGAGTTGGAGCTATGCCGCACAGGACGCAATAGATAAAACTTCGGAAACAAATTTACAAAACAAACTGATACAAAAAATTGCTGAACGGGATCAAGTCATTGCTGATCTTCAGCGTCGGGTTCAGCATTTGGAGCAACTTGTTACAGCCCCTGATGCCGGCCGCTATTCTAGCGCCAAAGGTAGCGTTGCTCCGACAAGTGCTCCTGAAAGAACCGCATCACTGCCACCTGCGAATCAGCCGCAGGCTCAAAATAAATCGGCTAACAAGCAATCAGCCAGTTCAGCTCCAGGTAGTTTTGAAATAGATGAAGATGCAGCCCAACGCGCATTGGAACGTACATTAGTCCAAACTGGTGCTTTACTGTTACCCTTTGGTCTGGCAGAAATTCAACCCTATGCAACCTACACACGGAGAGAAGCTGATACGCCTATTTTGGCCACTGCAGGAGGGCTAGTGCTCAACCAACGCGTCCGCCGAGACGAAATCGATGCAGGTGCAACATTACTGATTGGCCTGCCTTTTGAATCTCAGGCTGAAATGCGTATTCCCGGCCGGTTTATCGAACAATCCGTGGTCACCTCGATACCCGGAGCATTCCCTAATGATATGAAATCCAGTGCTTCAACTTTTGGTGATGTGAGTGTCGGCATTGCTAAAACCTTAATGCATGAGAGTGATTGGCTTCCGGATGTAATAGCCCGATTTACATGGGATTCCGCGAGTGGCAATATTACTGACAATAATGTTTCAACGGGAATCGGATTTGACGATTTCATTGGTTCATTAACATTCCTAAAACGTCAGGATCCGCTGGCTTTTACCGGTAGAGTCGCTTATCAAACAAGCTTGGAGAGAAATGGTATAGAACCGGGTGATCAGGTTAATTTCTCGGTCTCCGCAATATTGGCAGCCAGTCCGCAGACCTCTTTGAATATCGGTTTACAGCAGGCATTTATTCAAGAAACCAAGATTAATGATATTGAATTGCCAGGCAGTGACGGTGTTTCGAGCGCCTTTACTTTTGGTGCTTCATCGACCATCGGGCACAGATTATTTTTCTCCGTTCTCGGCGGTATCGGTCTGACGGAGTCATCACCTGATTATTTTTTAAACGTAACCATTCCATTCAGGTTTGATATTCCTTTTAAATCGGAACTTTAGCTTCTCCTATCTCTTTTTACGCACAAAACAACCGGAGGCGTTTTAGCGGCTGCACAAAGGTGGGCTGAAACTCCTCCTCGTAGTGTGCGCTTACGTCTGCAGTGCTTGATTGATTACCGCTGATTTTAAGTGCTGCCTTAGAGATAATAGACTATCAACAAATTCATCAGGTTGCTGCAGTATGCAATCAGTGCGTCTAACGCATGTTCAAGACAGGTGAGTATAGAAAATCACGATTGTTGAATGTCAAACCCCACCCCTTGAATCATCGAAAGCCAGCCAGGTTTAATAGCTATGATATGGCCGCGCCAGCATTTCAAACATCTTAATATTGCTGCATGGAAAAGTTATAAATTAGCGCCTTGACTCAGCGCCCTAAAAAGCTTGACCTCAGCAGTATGCTCACATTATGATTTCCTCAAAAAGTGATAGTGAAAGGGTGACGGTCTGCTTGATGTATTTTATCAAAACAGAGATAAAGGCCGCATAGGAGTGATTGGCAAATCAATTTATGACATGGCTGCTTGCCGATTTAACAGAGCAGTAACACATCATAAATAATTAAGCTTATCGCTTCACTGAATTAAATTTGGGAGCATTTAGCGCATAAAGTCTCACCAATACAATCATCACCATTGCTGGCAGTCCTATATTCTTTGTTTCGATCCAGCGAAGGCTCGGAACATTAATCCATAAACAATTTAGCGTTCTACCGATCCTTGCGTATTAGTTTCGTCGTCTTAAATACGATGATTTCAGCAAGCAAAGGGCAGAGACTTCCTGTCTGGCAGCAAATTTATTGATGCAAGAGATAAATAACTGATTTCGTCTTTAATAATATCAAGTTCTACTCATCCTCTGATAGATTGCTGATTTACAGTTAATAAGGACTTTGAATTTATTAAGAAAAAAAAGAATTTCATGGCCGTAATACAAAGGCAACCGCCTGAATAGGTTGATTACCGAAACGAAGATGCTTTTCAGGTAATCTGAATTTAAGCGATATATGCGGTATGCAGTTGGCCAGCAGGCCGTGAAAAGGCGCTTGAATATAAATATTCAATCATTTTGTTTTATAGGAGAATTTTTTAAAGCAGCTTATCAGGCTTGTTAGTTTCAAGAAATAAGAACAGCGCAGTATCAGTTATTCAATCTTCAGAGGGAGTAATTTAATGAATACTCATAGGATCATCATATTTCAGTTAACGGGCTTATTTATAGTCGCTTCATCTTTATCTTTAAATGCTCAAGCAACATCAATACCGTTCGCAGAAACATCGAGTGATTTGGTAATAACAGTCTCAATTCCCGACAGTGTGCCTTTGTATAGCCTTGCCAATGCCAGCAGCGAAACGTATACGAGGGCGGTTAGCACCAGCACAGGCCAGCAGACATCCCCGACAATGCACAGCGCCATAGCGTCAGCCATGGTACAGATTCCTAATGACGGG
Organism: Methylobacter marinus A45; assembly: GCF_000383855.1. Taxonomy (GTDB): domain Bacteria; phylum Pseudomonadota; class Gammaproteobacteria; order Methylococcales; family Methylomonadaceae; genus Methylobacter; species Methylobacter marinus. The sequence continues at coordinate 288,176 of NZ_KB912877.1, read as the reverse complement.
GAAACGACAGCAACATTTCATAATACCTTTCACACTGCGTCTGGAGCATTTTCGGCCGAGCCTCTTTTTTCAAAAGGGGCAGCCATTGGCCATGGTTCGGTAGTCAATCTCACAAACACAACATCCTCTTTTCTAAACCTTAACTGGGACTTCACGAAATTTAATTTAAAGACAGAGCCTGTTTCTGCTTTTGCTTATATTAGCGATACGATCAATATCACACAGCTGTCGGCATCGGGTTTGCGTACAACGTCCAGCTACGGATTTTTTACTTTTGTGGAAAACGGGAAACACACAACGGAATTTTTAGGTGATTTTAATGTAGCCGACTCTCTGAGAAACTGGTTTGACGACAATATAATGCATTTTCAGAATCAACTCATGTTAAAAGAAGATGCGCAGGCTCTGAATGTGGATATTCCTTTACTGACCCACAATGGTTTAGTGGTGCTGGGTATCGATAATACCCATACCGAGATATCATATGAAGCACCTCCAGCAGCTGCCTATCAGGTCGAAGACAAGATAGGGCATTTTGCACCAGATAGTAAAAGCGGCCAGGTTCATTGGGATGCGGACCGCAAGATATTATCGTTTGATGATTTATCCATTAATACGCTTACCAATGAGTTCAATCAACATTACGAAAATGATCCACTAAATGGCGGCATGCTGGAGATTGATCCGTTACAACTCATAACCAGTTATGACGGTCGCGAGTATTTTGCCGGTAAAGAGCTAAGGCTTGTCGATAAAAACGGGAATGTCTTGTATAGGGCTAGTCTGCCGAATCTGGTTTTCGATGATCGATTATTCGAAAGCCAAGGGTTTAATATGTTTGCTCCGATACTTAATATTCTTGAAGCCGATGAAAATAACTCAAATTGGTTACGTGACTATCTTAGCAAGACTGGACTTGATTCTCTTTTATTGCCTGAGTTATTTATCGGTTTTGATCCGGTTGATAATGCCGGAAATATCTGGAAGCATAATTTCAATGCTGCCGCGAAAACCATTCTGTCTTTCGGCGGCGCACCTTTAACAGCCCCGACAGCGGTTCCTCTGCCAAATAGCTTTATTTTGTTTGCTTTGGGATTAGCGGGTTTATCTATTATAGGCCAAAGCCGAAAACGTAAATTTTCTTATTCAGTCAGTATTAGCTGATAAACCACGGAGGGCGTTTTTATAATTAGATGGTTGAGCGCGGTTTTGTATGTTGGATAGAGTCCTTTGCGAAAGCCTGATGCGCTTAAAGCTTTGCAATCGGCTGTCGTAACCAGCGCTGGCTATTTATAGACCATATTTTGCCAGCGCACTGTTGCTGTTGCTACAGTGCGCTGTATGAAGCGATAAATGCCAGGGTATCTGTTGTCCTAATACTCAGTCAGCCTTGTTCTGACGAGTAAAATTTGCGGAGTATCCATAGCATGCGAATAGTGCGAATACCCTGAAGGGCACAAGTACCCATAGGGCATAAATGAATTCGCACCTACAGTTTATCCGCCATAATTAAATTGACTGAGTACTAGAAGAGGGCTGCAGGTTGTCGCAGGCTCTTGAACGAGCCTGTTCAGTACTCGAGATTTAAGTTACAGATTGCATTCAAATGCAGTAAACACAGATCCATCCTCTTCAAGTGTTTCAAGACGGACATCGAATCCCCAGAGTCTTGCGACATGTTTCAGCACCTCATCAGCATTTTTAGCTAATGGCATTCGGTGATACTGGGTATGACGTAAAGTCAATGAGCGGTCGCCTTTGCGATCAACATGATAAACCTGGATATTGGGTTCATTGCTGCCCAGATTGTATTGTTCAGATAATGCCTGGCGGATATATTGATAACCGTCTTCATCATGGATGGAGGTCACTGCAATCTCTCTTTCCCTGGAATCATCCAGGATAGAAAACAGTTTGAGGTCGCGAATGACTTTAGGCGACAAATACTGGCTGATAAAACTTTCATCCTTAAAATTTTGCATGGCAAAATGTAACGTTTTATTCCAGTCGCTACCGGCTATTTCCGGGAACCAGTGTTTATCTTCTGGCGTCGGGTTTTCACAGATCCTGCGGATATCGCTCATCATGGCAAAACCCAGCGCGTAGGGGTTGATGCCTGAGTAGTATTTGCTGTCGAAAGGTGGCTGATAAATTACATTGGTATGCGATTGCAGGAATTCAATCATAAAGCCATCCGTCACCAGCCCTTCATCATAAAGCTGATTCAGGATCGTGTAATGCCAAAACGTGGCCCAGCCTTCGTTCATTACCTGAGTCTGTCGTTGAGGATAAAAATACTGGGAAATTTTGCGGACGATACGGATAATTTCGCGTTGCCAAGGTTCCAGGAAAGGTGCATTTTTCTCGATGAAGTAAAGGATATTCTCCTGGGGTTCTTCGGGAAACCGGGCTTCTTCTTCAATTTCATCACGCAACACTTCCTTGGTGGGGATAGTGCGCCATAATTCGTTAACCTGAGATTGCAGATAGGCTTCACGATCCCGTTGCCGGGCTTGCTCTTCCTGCAGCGATAATTTCGATGGGCGTTTGTATCGATCCACGCCAAAGTTTTTTAAGGCATGACAAGAGTCGAGTATGGCCTCAACCTGTTCTTCTCCGTAACGTTCTTCGCAGTCCGCAATATAGTTTTTGGCAAACAGCAGATAGTCGATAATGGAGTCCGCGCTGGTCCAGGTCGTGAATAAATAGTTCTTTTTGAAAAAGGAATTATGCCCGTAGGCGGCATGCGCGATAACCAGCGCCTGCATGGTCATGCTGTTTTCTTCCATTAAATAGGCGATGCAAGGATTGGAATTGATCACGATTTCGTATGCCAATCCCATCTGGCCTCTTTTATAACGCTTTTCGTTTTTAGCGAATTCCTTGCCGAATGACCAATGACTGTAACCAATGGGCATGCCAACTGAAGCATAGGCGTCCATCATTTGTTCGGCTGTAATAATTTCCAGTTGAACCGGGTAGGTATCCAATCCGAAATTATTGGCGATACGGGCTATTTGTGTGTGATATTTTTCTATCAGCTCAAATGTCCATTCCGATGTTTCCGAGAGGGGCTTTCTACTCATGCTCATGCGCTTTGCTTCTCAAAAAGTTTGCGGAATACAGGATAAATATCAGCGACTCCTGCGATACGCTGCATGGCGAAATTGCTCCATTTGCTTTTCAGAGTCAGATATTCATGCCAGAGGTTCTGATGCCTGTCTTCGGTAATTTCAATATAAGCATAATATTGCATATAAGGCATGATCTGCTCGGATAGTATTTGCGTGCAGTCTTTTGAGTCGTTATCCCAGTTATCGCCATCTGAAGCCTGCGCGGCATAAATATTCCATTCGGAAGTTGGAAAACGTTCCTGAATAATCTTGCCCATCAGATTGAGCGCGCTGGATACGACCGTACCACCGGTTTCCCTGGAATAAAAGAAGGTTTCTTCATCGACTTCGCTGGCTTCGGTATGGTGGGAAATGAAGACAACCTGGATTTTTTCGTACGTTCGGGTCAGAAACAGATATAACAACATGAAGAACCGTTTTGCCATGTCTTTTTCTTCAGGCCCCATGGAGCCCGAGACATCCATAACGCAGAACATGACTGCTTGAGTCGTGGGTTTGGGCCTGTCTATACGGTTGTCATAACGCAAGTCAAAGGTATCGATAAAAGGAATCTGATCCACTTTTCTCTTGAGCCGATTGATTTCCTCGCGTAGCGCAATAACCACGGCATCGGTCTCACTATGGCGCTTGAGCAAATCCTCCAGTTCCGTTTCGGCTTCGGCAATACTGTTGATATGAGGGGCGCGTAGGGCGATGCGCCGACCCAAGGCCCCTCGTAATGAACGAAGAATATTGATATTGGTGGGAATTCCTTCGCTGGTATGTCCTGCCCGCACCTTTTTGGTTTCGTGTATAGTCGCCAGTTTGGTCTTGACCAGATTAGGCAATTCAAGATCTTCAAAAAAGAATTGCAGAAATTCTTCACGGGTCAGCTCAAAAACGAATTCATCCAGTCCTTCGCCGGTGTTGGAGGCTTGACTGCCTTGACCTTGTCCGGCGCCATCCTCGGGGCGCGCGATTTTATCGCCCTGCCGAAATTCTTTATTGCCTGGATGAATGCTTTCCCGATAGCCACCCTGACCATGATGGAAGAAAGGTTCAGAGGTGTCTCTTGCGGGGATAGAAACCTTTTCACCTTTATCCAGATCGGTCACGCTACGCTCGGTTACAGCGTCGGCAACGGCTTTTTTAATCTGGTTGCGAAAACGGCGAATAAATTTCTGCCGGTTAACGGCACTCTTATTCTTTCCGTTCAGGCGTCTATCTACAATTTGAGTCACAAATTTCTCCTCATGGTTTAAGACGATTTACGTACTCTTAAATACCATTCGCTGAGTAAGCGTACCTGTTTTTCTGTATAACCTTTTTCAATCATGCGATCAATAAACTCTTCATGTTTTTTCTGATCTTCAGGCGATGCCTTGGCATTAAAGGAAATAACCGGTAACAGATCTTCAGTGGTTGAAAACATTTTCTTTTCGATTACCGTGCGCAGTTTTTCATAACTGGTCCAAGCCGGGTTTTTACCTCCGTGTTTGGCACGCGCTCGCAAGACAAAGTTCACAATTTCGTTGCGAAAATCTTTTGGATTACTGATGCCCGCAGGTTTTTCGATTTTTTCCAACTCCTCATTCAAGGCGCTCCGATCGAACATTTCGCCGGTATCGGGGTCCCGGTAATTGGTATCCTGTATCCAGTAATCGGCATAAGTGACATAACGGTCGAAAATATTCTGACCGTATTCCGAATAGGATTGCAGATAAGCCGTTTGGATTTCCTTGCCGATAAACTCTATATATTTCTGTGTCAGGTAGCCTTTAAGATAAGACAGATACCTTTCTTCAACATCCGCAGGGAACTGTTCACGCTCGATTTGCTGTTCGATGACATACAACAGATGAACCGGGTTGGCCGCGACTTCGGTATTATCGAAGTTGAAAACCTTGGATAGAATCTTGAACGCAAAACGCGTGGACAGCCCCGTCATGCCTTCATCGACACCGGCATAATCGCGGTATTCCTGATAGGACTTGGCATGGGGATCGGTATCTTTGAGGTTCTCGCCATTGTAAACCCGCATTTTGGAGAAGATGTTGGAGTTTTCAGGTTCTTTCAGTCGGGATAACACGGCAAACTGCGCCATCATTTGCAGCGTGCCGGGTGCGCATGGGGCATCATGCAGAGAGCTGTTTTCGAGCAGTTTGTTGTAAATCTTTATTTCTTCCGAAACGCGCAGGCAGTAGGGCACTTTGACGATATAAATGCGGTCGAGAAACGCCTCGTTGTTTTTATTGTTCCTGAACGCCAGCCACTCCGATTCATTCGAGTGCGCAAGAATAATGCCCTGGAACGGAATTGCCGGGAACCCTTCAGTACCTTTGTAGTTGCCTTCCTGTGTTGCCGTCAACAGGGGATGCAGAACCTTGATAGGAGCCTTGAACATCTCGACGAATTCAAGCAAGCCCTGGTTGGCCCGGCACAAACCGCCGGAATAGCTGTAGGCGTCGGGATCATCCTGAGAATATTTTTCCAGTTTACGGATATCGACTTTCCCTACCAATGATGAAATATCCTGGTTGTTTTCATCGCCCGGCTCGGTTTTGGCAACGGCAATTTGTCTCAGGATGGATGGGCGTATGCGAACGACTCTGAACTGGCGTATATCGCCATTGAATTCATGCAGGCGTTTAGTAGCCCAAGGCGACATGATTGTGTTGAGGTAGCGTCTGGGAATACCATAATCTTTTTCAAGAATGTCGCCGTCCTCCTCGACATTAAATAGCCCTAACGGCGATTCGAACACAGGGGAGCCTTTAATAGCGTAAAAAGGCGTTTGCTCCATCAGCGACTTAAGCCTTTCAGCCAGGGATGATTTGCCGCCGCCGACCGGGCCGAGCAGATAAAGGATTTGTTTTTTCTCTTCCAGGCCCTGTGCCGCGTGCCTGAAGAAAGAGACTATTTGCTCAATCACTTCTTCCATGCCATAAAATTCGCGGAAAGCGGGGTAAATTTTTATGACTTTATTGGAAAAAATCCGACTGAGTCGGGAGTCGTTATGCGTGTCCAGCAGTTCCGGTTCGCCGATAGCGGCCAGCATTCGCTCTGCGGGACTCGCATAGGTTAGAGGATCTTTTTTGCACAGATCCAGGTATTCCGGAAGCGTTAATTCTTCCTCCTTCAATTCTTCAAATTTTGATGTATAGCGCTCAAATATACTCATCACAACCCCCACAATGGTTTGTCCTGTTTTATAAATACAACACCAATATAGACCATGTATTTGCTCATTATCTCCATGGGCGCAATTAATTTAAGCTGAACGGGAGGTCTATGGTTCAACTCGTGCCATGAAAAGAATGCTACAAACTCATGGTAATGGTTACATATACAAGAAATAGTTACTCACGTGTAGTTCTTTACGGAGTTCCTCTTCATTAGAGACTCAAAGATAGTCTTTCGGTGAATAAACGGCCGCTTTAACGGAACCTGCTTATAGTCTTTCAGCAAGACCTTCCGGCAAAAGTCGGCTATTCCATATCGTTTAAGTATAAAGATTTAATCAACTCTCTTTCTTCGGGAGCAAGCAAGAGCCACGGGTGCTCTTTTTCGTAGCGGCTACGATCGGGAAGTGGCTGTTGCCTGCGATCCAGTACGCGCCGGTCTTCGGTGCGCCTTTCCTTCATACGGCGATCAGACTTTGGCCATGCCAGATAATTCTTCTGTATATTTTCCACCCATTCCGGTGAGCCGAATTGATAAGGACAGGTACGTCTGTCAGTTATGCGTCGGTTTGCCAAGGTGCGCCGTGAGCCTCTGCGCGAATCAATTATGTCCATTGTTTTCTACCTTCAGGTACTGAGCGATTTTTATCAAGGACAGGCTGATACATTAGAAAGTTCAACTAATCCAGGCGGCTAAGCCGACAGGAATAAGACAGGTCAGCTTGCCGGTTTATTTACTGTTACAAATTTTCATACCGGTTCATATCGAAAAGTCCGGCGGTTTCAGGCTGTTCATTCAGGTACTTCTGATTAAACCAATCATAGTATTGCCAAATCCGCGGATTATTGCGGCGGATACCATAACGCCCGTAAAGCAAGTCTTTTTCTGACTCGGTTCGGGTATGTTTCAGTTGCTCGATGAAATCCGGCAACTGCTGTTTTTGCACGCTCAAAAATATATTCGGATAACTGCCGAGAAACCCGGGTACAACGGTCAACGTATCTTTCTCAGGCTCTCGCCTCAGGTTTTCAGCAAATATAAACGAGACGTTCAAAAGTTTTTGGTTGCGGATCAGCGTGTAGACGAGGTCCTTGTCAGGGTTGTCTGTTGTTACGCGCAAAAATGATACTTCAGGCAGGGCTTGAATTTCATGACCTTTTAAATTGGCTAATTGGCGTATCATGGCATCTGTTTGTCGCTGATCGTCAGTGCTGTTCTTTCTGATGCAGGGCTCTTGCATGCAGCGATTAATCAAGTCGGGCTCTCCGGCCGCAGGGCCCAGGCGTTGCTGGATTTTTTCAAAAAACTCCTTTTTGTAATCATTGGTCTCATAACTGATAGCCGTTTCTTTGCTGATGCCATACAAGGGCTTTTCGAAGAAGCTGAACAGTTTGGCATCGATGCCTTGATACCAGGAATCACGCATCGCTTTTCGGTACTGCACTGGCATAAACCGGAGGAAATTATTTTCAGCCTCCATGCGTAATGAATCCATATACAAGCGCGTGGTTACCTGGTGTCCTGCCGTGCCGTAGACGTTGAAACCGGCCACGAGCAGATAATGAATGCGCTCAAACAGGGGGTAGTCGACGACCCAGGCTGTCAGCGGTGTTTTGCCCACCAGTCCCTTCACAACAGTCGCGTTGTCAAAATGCCGAAAGACCGTTAGCAGGGCATTATCATTATGACCGTCGCCATCCCATATCAGATTGAAATCGACATCATGATGCCTTAGCAAGGCCTTATGAATAAAGGTTTCTTTCTTATCGACATATTGCTGCTGCAGCTTATTAACGTCGAGCCATGAGATTAAGCCGATCTTTTCGCCTTCGGAAGCGGGCATGCGCAGGTAGTGATTGTTTTCGGCCAGGAATTCAGTGCTTTCCTGCATAAAGTCGTTTTGAGGTTTGATGAAGGCTATCCAGAACTGATCACGGATAACATTAACCGCGGCCTGCCCCCGGCAAACCGGGCCTTTGATGAAACCGGAGAAAAAATACTGGGCATCGTCGAGCAGGAATTGATAGCGCGAAATAGCCGGCAGTTCGCTGAAGGTATTAAACGGATTGGCGGCTGACTGAGGGTCATACCCTGGCAGTTTCGTTATTGTGAAGTCGGGTTTGAAAAATAGCTCCTGTAAGCGTCGCATCCTATTGTCGCTCAATTCATAAACAAAATGGTTTTTGTCGACAATAGTGGAGGTAATGGGGCGCAACCGATAATAAAACCGGTCGATGCCGGGATCATCGAATGGACGAATGCTTTTCAGTTCTTCTATGGCTTGTCCCGGCGGCGTTTTGGAACGGACCAGCTTATAAAATTCGTTAGCCGGATGACCCTTAAAATGCATGTCACCGATATACAAATGTTCATAAATATAGCGGGCGACCAATTGCGACTTTAATGACGGGGCATTAAAAAATAGTTCCCATTTTTCAATCTCAGCTTCGGCCGCGGAAGATAAGACATGCTGAACATCAGGTTTAGTTCCAGCCTGTAACCAGCTTAAAAGCGTATTTTCCTGATCCCGGGTAAGCGGAGGCAGGCCATAGGGCATCCCCCAAAGCGGATGATCTTGCCGGTATTTTTGAAATTCATCGGGACTGGGGCATTGTAATGATCGCTCCAGATCAAGTTCAATGGACTTTGGCAATTTGCCGCTGGATGGCAAGGGATTGTCACGCTTTAACTGTAATAATTTAGCAATCAGCGAGTTGTTCAGGTTGGTCTCGGGCGATGGGGCTTGTTCGTTCAGAACGGGAAAAAAACCTTTTTCCCGCCAGCCTGCGGTCGTGGTTTCGTCAATGTATAGCCTGGACGGTTCCTGGGCGATTAATCTTTCATGATCATATACCGTTTTTTTGCTCGCGCCTCTGTCTACCCCTTCAAACGAACTAAGCTTAAGCTGGCAAGGCGAGTCATAACAGGAATGACAAGCGACGCAACGCGAATCCAGGATGGGCTTGATGTCATTATAGTAGGAGACCTGGCGAAATGACTGGGGGGGTATAAGTATTTGGGATTGGGTCGCCGTGTTGCCTGTAGTTGCAAGATTGACATGGCTATAGATAATAATAAAACAGCTTAAGAGGATAAAAAACAAAAGACTGTATAACTTTAGGCCAATAATTCTAACCATTACTAGATCACTGAATTCCGTTGTCAGGGGCTAATGCATAACGTGTGGGGTTGGGTTCTGCAGGAACTCTTGTTTTGGTACAGCCAAGACAAGCCCGGTCAAGCTATAAAATTATGCCAGGTAGACGATTGATGTTAAAGGGATCTGGCCAGGCGATGCAACGCTTCGGCGCCATGGTTGAACAGCGGCCAGCCATCGCCGGTTAACACGGCTTTAATGCCTGGCAAATCAGCCAGGCGTTTGACCGAATGAATAGCCTTGTCCACGTCCGTCAGCTTGCTTTCCGGCAACAGGCATAATTCACCGCCGACATGACAGCGAATCAAATCGCCTGTTATCAGTGTAGTATGTTCCAGAACCAAGGCAAGCTCTCCCGGTGTTTTAGAGCCCTCAAGCTCATAAGCAACCAAACCGGGAACGATCTCTTCGTTATCATAAAGCCAGCGACTGCAGGACAGAGGGAATGTATCTTCCTCGGCAGCGGGGCCGCAAAGCACAGCGCCTGTAATGCTGGCAATATGTTCGGCATCGCGGCAATGGTCGCTATTGGTAATGACGATGAAACCGGCACCGCCCAGTCTTTGTAGATGGCTGTGATCATGTTCGGATAAGGGCAAAGGGTCGATCAGAACATTGCCGTCATCGCGTATCCAAAGCACACTGTGAAAGTCCAGATTGCGTTCTGGATCAAAAACCGACCAGCCAAACAGGTCTTTTCGATGTAATTGTTTCATGATGGCGCTCTTGTTTACTTCAAAAATTCCGATTATCGATAATGGCTATCTGTCCGGCATGGGGCATGGTTTACCAGAAATTAAGTCCCAGGCCCAAACCCTGCCGGTACTTATTTTTAATTGCATTGTCTTCATGCGCGGGTTGAGTAAGGGTATCAGTTTTAGAGGCCATTATAAAATCATTAAGGTGCAGGCCTTTTATCTTTCGAGACCACCAGCAGACCGTTACTTGTCCCCGCTCCGTTGTAATAGAAGGATGATGGCCTTCCAGTTCAGCCAGAGTGCCGACCTTATTGGTAAAAGACAAGGCTTCTTTAAAGTTGTTAAACCTGAATGTCCGGGACAGATGCCGGACGCCGTCCGTTTCAATTATTATCCAGTTCTTCAATTGCGGCATAAGTTCGTCAATTTCTTCATGAGTCAATAAAGGCGCACCAATTTCGCAGGCTTCACATTTTTTACTGGCCAGGACATTCATAGGTAATCCCCTTTTTTATAATTAACCAATAATAATGACAAGATAACGCTTGTTTGGTTGCGCACTCTTAAAAACAATTGCTGTTCTTGCGCTGCTGTTGACGAATTTTTGCCTTTTCAAGCAACTGCAGGCGGGTTTTCTCGTCTAGTTGGGTCCAGATGATAATTTCATTGAGAGCACGAAAACAACCAAGACAGATATCATCATTATCCAGGCAGCATTTGCGGATGCATGGTGAGTAGATGCATTCCTGGGATGAGCTCATTGATTGTGCCGATTGGGTTGTGAAGATTTCCGGGTTAAGTTTTTTAAAACATTCCAGAGGGACGAAATGTTTGAGCGCTTCTCGGAGAGCAGCAGCGTAATGGCAATTTCTTCGGCGGCGGCAAGCACACAAATGATGGATGCGATTCGGAATGGCCAGGCCGGACCACCCAGAAACAAGATATACAATGTCAGCGCCATCGTCGCCGCCGCGAATTTGACCATCCATGTATGGTAGCTGGTAAAGGAGCCGAATTTGATTATGCCTACGATGGCAGGCAGCAGATAGCTGCTGATTATCAGAATGACATAAATCAATTCACGCTTAACCACATTGGGCCACAGCCACCAGGCACTGATGGCGATAATTAAATAGATGATGACATCGGCCCAGCTGTCGAGCATGGCGCCAAATTGAGTCACTTGCCCGGTCAGGCGTGCGGCGATGCCGTCCAGTGCATCGGAAAGAAAAGCGACCGCCAGTAAAACCAGAAACGGGTTTTCGTAGCCGTGCCAGGCCAGCCATAACAGCACCGGTGCGATCACAAACCGGAAACAGGTCAACAAATTGGGCAGGGTTAATAATTCCGGGTTCGGCTTCAGGTTCATAGTCATAACTGAAAAGTTGCAGACAGCGGGGCATGATCCGACAGCAAACGCCAGGGCAACTGGCCCAGCCGGTTGCAGACAACCGGTTCAAGGCCTCGATAATAAATTCTATCCATCGGTAAAAAAGGCATCCAGGCAGGAAAAGTTCGTGCATGACGCCCATGTAAAGTCCGAAATACCTCTTTTAATTTCAAATGGTCATGAAAATGGCGCTCGATCAACCCCATCCAGTCATTAAAATCGCCGGCTACGATCAACGGCGCATCATGCGGTATATGGCTGTCTATGCGGTTACATAATGTTTCGACCTGACGCCGGCGCTCAGTTCCCATAAGGCCGAAATGAATACAGACGATATGGACGGTTTTATTGACAGCGGGAACGTTGATAACGCCATGCAAAAGACTGCGACTGGCCCAGGGATAAGGTGAAACATTCACATTTTCCCAGAACTCCAGATCATATTTGCTGAGAATGGCATTGCCATGATGACCCGCGCTATATATGGCGTTTTTACCGTAGGCAAAATGCGGCCAGCCGCCATCGGCCAAAAATTCCGACTGGGAAAGGTCAGGCCAGTCCAGTATCTTTTTTTCATGTAAGCTGTGTTCGCCCTGTGTTTCCTGTAGAAACAACAGATCGGCGCCTGTGCCAATCAGTGCTTCGCGTATCTGGTGCAGAACGAATCGACGATTGCCGATATTGAAGCCTTTATGGATGTTGTAAGTCACCACGCGTAACTGGTTTTTACTCATAAAATCCTGTGGGATAGAGGCAGTGCATGGCTAAACATTTACCCCGATTAAAACTAAAAATCAAGCCCATGTTGATAGGCGCCGGTTTATTCGAACTAATGCGGCTTTTTTTGTTCAATGCTATAGTGTTGAGGACTAGCAAAAATACCGAATCCACTTTGCTTTTAGGTATCAGATGGTAGAGGAAAACAATGATTATGACGATGATGAGACAGGCTATCTTTGTTTTCCTGATGATTCTGGCTCCCATGCTGCAAGCCGAAACAGACGACGACATCCAGCCAGACAAAGCCGCAACCGTTATCCAGCTTGAGATTAACGGGGCGATAGGCCCTGCCATCACTGACTATATCAGTAGAAATCTCGATAAAGCCGCCGAAGAGGGCGCTGTTTGTGTGCTTTTTCGCATGGATACGCCCGGCGGACTGGATACTTCCATGCGCGACATCATCAAAAAAATCATCGCTTCGCGGGTCCCTGTTGTCACTTATGTTGCTCCCGGCGGCGCTCGGGCCGCCAGTGCCGGTACCTACATTCTCTATGCCAGCCACGTTGCCGCCATGGCGCCTGGCACCAACCTGGGGGCGGCCACGCCGGTGCAAATGCTGGGTCCAGGCGGTTTTGATGATAAGGATGACAAAGATGCCAAGGATGAAACGCCAGGCGCAGCAAGTTCCATGACGCACAAAATTGTCAATGATGCCGTGGCTTATATCCGCGGATTGGCTCAGATGCGCGGAAGGAATGCGGACTGGGCCGAGCAGGCGGTGCGCGCGGCCGTGAGTATTCCCGCCGAAGAAGCGCTGGCCAAGCAGGTCATTGAAATAATCGCAACCGATCAGGTTGATTTATTAAAGCAACTGAATGGCCGTAAAATCAATGTGTTGGGCCAGGACGTCACATTATTGACCGATGGGGCTGTGATAAAACGGATAGATCCTGATTGGCGCAGTGAACTGTTATCTGTTATTACCAACCCTAATATCGCCTACCTGCTAATGCTGATCGGCATTTACGGGTTGATTCTGGAATTTTCCAATCCCGGTGCCATCGTGCCGGGCACAATCGGCGGCATCTGTTTATTGCTCGCATTATTTGCCTTTCAGTTATTACCGATTAATTATGCCGGCGTGGCGTTGATTCTGTTGGGAATCTCGTTAATGGTTGCGGAAGCCTTCGAGCCCAGTTTCGGCATTCTAGGCTTTGGCGGTTTACTGGCTTTTATCGTGGGTTCGGTGATTCTTATCGATACCGACCAACCGGGGTTCGGTATTAATCCGGCTATTATCGGGGCTGTTGCCCTGAGCAGCGCCGCCTTTTTTATTCTTACTTTGGGGTTATTGTTTAAGTCCAGGCAGGTGCCGGTCGTCAGCGGCAGGGAAGGGTTAATAGGTGAGACAGGCATGGCTCTCGAAGACTTTACCGGCGCCGGCATGATTCGTATTCATGGTGAAATCTGGCAGGCCCGTAGCGCCAGCGCGATAGGCAAGGAACAGAAAGTCAAGGTGACGGGTCTGGATGGCCTGACTTTATTGGTTAGTCCGATTAAAGAGGAGTACAAATAATGTTTGCATATTTCTGGTATATCGTCGGCGGTATCGTATTGATTTTTTTAATCAGCGCCTTCAGGGTTCTGAGAGAATACGAGCGCGGTGTCATTTTCTTCCTCGGGCGTTTTTATAGTGTGAAAGGCCCCGGGTTGATTATCGTAATCCCATTGATTCAGCAGATGGAGCGTGTGGATTTGCGGACTATCGTCATGGATGTGCCGTCCCAGGATGTTATCTCCCACGATAATGTCTCTGTAAAAGTTAATGCCGTGGTCTATTTCAGGGTTATCGAGCCCGATAAAGCCATTATTCAGGTTGAGAACTTTCTTGAGGCGACCAGTCAGTTGGCCCAGACGACATTGCGTTCCGTCCTGGGGCAGCACGAACTGGACGAAATGCTGGCACAACGAGACCGGTTGAATATGGATATACAAACTATCCTGGATCAGCAGACCGATGCCTGGGGCATTAAGGTGGCCAATGTGGAAATCAAGCATGTTGACCTTGATGAAAGCATGATTCGGGCGATAGCCAAACAGGCTGAAGCCGAGCGTACCCGTCGCGCCAAAATCATTCATGCGGAAGGTGAAATGCAGGCATCGGAAAAACTTTTGTCCGCGGCTAATATCCTTGCCCAGCAACCACAGGCCATACAGCTTAGGTATCTGCAAACCCTGACTGAAATTGCCGGGGATAGATCATCGACGATTGTTTTTCCGCTGCCTATAGATATTGTCAATAATCTTAAGAAATAATAAAAATCAAGGGGGGGATACGCTCAGAAGGCGTAGCTGAGCCCTGTATTTTTATTTCGGACAACCTTCCAGTTTATAAATTGCATAGCCCTGTTTGTCGATTTGCGCTCTTAGATCAGCAGGCGCTTCCGCGCTGTGACAAAAGCAGCAGTTCGCTTGCGTGACGGTAGCGTTTTCTTGACCTATGCTTTGCAGCCATTGTTTGGCATAATTCAAGGCCTTCTCTTGATCTTTCTCATCAAGGACTACATCGAAATGCATAATCCTGCCTTTCTCCGTTTTTGCATAAGTGTCGAATACATGTGAAATAGACATAACTTCAAGTCCTATAAAAAAAACCGGCGAACAGTCGCCGGTACAATAACTATGCTTAAAATTAGGATATTATAATCATCCTTGAGGAGTGAAACTCCTAAGTCGGTATTTATGCGGTTTGGCAACACATAAATAATGGCTTTTGATTGCATAACAAAAAAAATCAGGAGACATTCTCGCTTAAATTTATTATGGTATCGATTCGATACGGGGCAAGAATATGTTAAGATATCTTTCGTTGTCAACTGTGTGACAAATGTTTATATGGGTTCTATGGAAAAAGTTGATGTATTTGAACTGATTGAACGGATGGCGGCGCTGATTCGTTCCGAGGAGCGCAAGAAATGTACGGAACTGGGGCTCCAGCCTGTGCATTTACAAGTATTGGATTATTTATCGCGCTGCAACCGGTATAGCGACACGCCCGCGGCTGTTACTAATTATCTGGGCATGACGCGAGGAACAGTCTCACAAACACTGCTGTTGCTGGTAAAAAAAGGTTTCATAAAAAAGACGCCTGATGCGAATGACCGGCGCATGGTGCACCTCGAGCTTCTGCCGGAGGGCGAGTCCATCCTGAAGCAGGCCCGGCCTTCGGAATTATTCAATCAAGCTTCGTCTATATTGAAAGAGATTGATTTCAGTAGCCATGAAGAAGTTTTTGTCAAAGCGCTTTCGGCACTGCAAAAAGCCAATCGATCGCAATCCTTTGGCCTGTGCAAAACGTGTAAATATTTCATGAACACTCCGGAAGGTTATCGCTGTGGTTTAACGAAAGGACCGCTAAGTCAAAGCGATAGTGAAAAAATCTGTCAGGAGCACGCTGTTTCGTAGATCACCCTATTTTGCCACATCCTACTAAGGATTTGGTCGTCAATAATGTCCCTGTTTAAACATAGGATGTGCCGCCTAGAGCGCCTACTTTTGGTCAGCACATCTCATGTAAGATTCCAGTTTCAGGAAGTCATTTTTAGCCAAATCCCACGATCGGATGTGGCTATGTGACTCTGTGTTTTATTCTTCATCCGGCTCACGGCCTTTATTAACGGAAACCCACGCTTTATAGGCCAGCACTCCCATAATCGCACCGATAAAGTTAAAGCTGACATCAGTCAGAGAACTGTAACGTCCCGGTACGAAACTTTGGTGCCACTCATCCAGCAAGCCATAACCCATCGTTACGATCAGCGCGGATCGAGTTCTGCAAACAGCATTGGAAACCCAATCACGCAAGCTCCAAAGCCACAACCAGGCAAGTCCGCCGTATAGCGGCAGATGCAGAAGGTTCTGAAAATTGGGTGATATCCAAACAAGCGGACTTAAACCATTGTTTGCTGTGCCTTGGCCTGAAATAGAGGAAAGCCAGAAAATCCCGGCCATATAGAGCAATGGCCAAACAATGCAGGCACGCGAGTTGCCGGCATTGAAATCAAGCCCAAGCATCTTGCTTCAAGTCATTCAGGAAGCGATCGAGCACAGCCTTCCTGGCATGGGGCATGACCACTACATGCGCGTAAGCTTCACGTTTGCCGGCCATTTCCAGTTCCATCGTTGCCAGCGAGTACCGGTTGACAATATCGTCGCTCGGTTTTCGAAAATAAACCGTATTAGACCGATCGTTTGCGCGCATTGGTTGAAGCTGGGCAAAATGAGATTCCAGCTCTTTCATAAGATAATCCGTATTGCGAAGCATTGCGCGAGCATCTTCCGCTTGCTTGGCAAAGGCTGATTCGGAGCTGAAAAAATAGAACTCGGCTGGTTTGACCCCATCTCGGGAGCAAGTGATAGTGCCGGGAATATGGCGGATGTATTCGGGGTCATGCACTTTGCTGAAAGAAGCATGGAATTCCTTGAAAATGTGTGACCCCGTCATAAACAGGCCTGCGGGCGCGGGGAAGCCAAAAAATTTATGACACGATACAGCAAGCGCGTCATAGCGCGGCTGTCGCTTACCGGACGTGTCGGGGGCTGTCATATAAGACATGTCGGCCGCGAATTTTGTATGCGGAAGATAGCCGCCGAACAACGCCGCGTCCAGATGGAGAAAAGCTTCCCGCCCTTTCAGCTTGGCCCGGATGGCATCAATCGGATCTATGGCGCCTTTAAATGTGGTCCCTATGGTTGCCACGACCAAGGCCGGATAATTCCGATACTCATCAAGCTGCTGCGCGAGAGATTCAACGTCCATGCTGCCGTCGGGATTAGTACCGACTTCTACCCAATCGAGTAATAGAAGATCCCTCAGGATTTGAATGGAGTAATGTGCTTCCTTGGTAAAATATATTTTTGGCACCAAGCCAGTGCGGTTCTTGAGAATGGTGCGGCCCATATACAATCCATGCATATTGCTGTCTGTGCCGCTATTGGTGAGAAATCCCCAGGTCTTCTCCGGGTTAAAACCATAGATTCCAGAAAAACGGCTTATGAGTTCTGTTTCCATCGGGTGGGTGTTAAATGGAATGGGACTTTCCTCATAAGGATCGCCGACATTGTTAAACGCAAATTGATTAATGCCTGCATTGAACAATTGTCCGCGCCAATCGAAAAATGCCTTCGGCGGCGTGTTCATGTTGACGGGGTAGCCCAGAAGAAGATCCTTGTTCCGGGAAAGGTCCTGCATGGCTTGCAGGTCGGTTGATGCAACTTGCGCCTCTGAGGAGGCAAGCGGGTGGGCGGTAAGATAGGCATTAGGACTGCAACCTGCCAGTATCGCACTAGCTCCAGCATAACCGAGAAATCTACGCCGAGTAACCATCATACAATGCTCCTCAAGAACTAAAGTTCAAGTTTACCTGAATCTGTGCCGACGGAAACAGGAGATTTTAATAACCGGGCGTAACTAGCCCGGATATTTCATAATAACCACAGAGGACACAGAGAACACAGAGAACACGAAGGAAATCAAGTTGTTGCCATTTTCTTCCCGTGACTTCATGAATTACTACGGAAACATAGGCAAATATTTGAATTTCAAAGCCTTCGTGGTGAAATATTCAAGCTAGTACTCAGTCAATTTAGTTACTGATGTTACGCGGCCAGCTGAAGTTAGATCGATTCAATTTACACGCAGCATCAGTCAATAACTCATCTCCGCCATGCCCCCTGAATAAGGGCCAGGCTGCATCAGCCCCGCGCTTTCAAGCGTCAAACTCCCGGTTGTTTGCTCAATGCCGGCAAGGTTTTGTTTTTTATGGATTATCTGCTACGCTTGTTGATTCAATCATGTCATTTACAGAGCTCACTTTTGCCGGCCATGGATCGTTATCAAATCAAGGAATGCATACACGATAGAGGCTGGTACCGGCTCTATCGGGCTGTGTGCCGGCGGCACTGCCATGAAGTGATGCTTAGATATCTGGCCGACAGCCATCCTGGGCCGGCCATGCTGGCCTGTTTCCGTTCGGAATATCAAATCTTGCGGCACTTGGCCCTGCCGACCGTGATCAATGCCCTGGCCCTGGAGGACCACGGCCGGCAGCTGATACTGGTGCGCGAATATTTTCCGGGACAATCCTTAAGGGAGTACGCGGGCGGGCAGGCATTGCCGATGGATGCCGTTTACCGCTTGATGGCGGCGCTCGCCGAAACGCTGGACGCGATCCATCGGCGCGGCATCGTCCACGGCAATCTCAATCCCGACAATCTGTTGCTCGATCCGGAGCAGATGCAGCTAAAGCTGATCGGCTTCAGCTGCGCGAAATTCATCGACCAGCTCGATGAGGAAACGAATCCGTCCGCGCTGCCGGTGCGATGCATCGATTATCTGGCGCCGGAACAAAGCGGACGCATGAACCGGCGCGTCGACGGCCGCGCCGACATTTATGCGCTGGGGATCATCCTGTTTGAATTGTTGACCGGTCGAACGCCGTTTGCATCGGACGATTCCATCGGCCTGATTCATCGCCACATTGCGCAAAGCATCCCCGACCCCCGCCAGTTCCGCCCGCAACTGCCGGAAAGCCTAGCGCGGGTCGTCATCACCATGCTGGCCAAGGATCCCAATGACCGTTATGCGACGGCGGCGGAGTTATTGGCGGATATTGCCGGCTGCCGGCAGGCGATGCTCGCCGGCGGGGCTGTCGACTCCGACCGGCCGGCGATCTTGAGGATTTCCGATCGTTTGTACGGGCGCGACGCCGAGCTTGCGCAATTGGCTGAAGCATTTGCCGGTTCGCGGCGCGGCCAGGCCGTGTTGTGCCTGGTCGCCGGCCGGTCCGGCGTTGGCAAAACGCGGCTGTTCGAGGCCTTCGGCCGGCAGGTGCTGCCGACCGACAGCTATGTTGTCGCCGCCAAATGCGATCAATACCAAGCCAATCCCCCGGCGCGGATTTTTCCCGCGGCTTTCCGGGGATTGCTCCAGCAATTGCTGGGCGAGAACGAGGAAACGCTGGCTGACTGGCGGCGGCGACTGGTTGACGGATTAGGCGGGGAAGCCCAACCCGTCGTCGAACTGGTCCCGGAACTGGAACTGCTGCTGGGGCCGCAGCCGGTCCTGCCGGAGCTGCCGGCCGGCGAGGCCAATACCCGGCTGAAGCGGCTGTGGGTGCGGTTCGTGCAGACGTTTTGCCGGCCTGACCGGCCATTATGCCTGTTCCTGGACGATGTGCAGTGGGCCGAGCCGGCCTTGTTTGAGTGGCTGGAGTCCATGCTGTTCGACATCAGGCATTTACTGCTGATAACGGCTTACAGGGACAATGAGGTAACGCCGGATGGCGCGCTGATGGCCCTGGCGGATAAATTGCGCAACAACGGCCGTCCGGTCGAGACTGTCGAGCTGGCGGAGCTGCCGGCCCCGGCGTTGGCGGAGATGATCGCTGATTCCATCCCGCTCGGCGAAGGTTCGGCCGCTGAACTCTGCGACGCGATATACGCCAAGACCCAGGGCAACCCGTTCTTTTTCGTCCAGTATCTGCGTGAGTTGCAGCAAGATGGCGTCTTGACCTGCCAGGCCGGGTCCGGCAGCTGGCGCTACGATAGCGATAGGATCAGCGCCATCGGCATCAGCGACAATGTCGCCGAATTCATGTTGATGCGTTTCGCTTCGCTGGACGAGCCGGTGCGTGAGCTGCTGAAAATAGCCGCCAGCATCGGCAGCGACTTTGACGCCGGGTTGATCGACGCCGTGTTCGGCGGACAAACCTCTCCGCGGGAGAATCTGGCGGCCGCCGAGGCATTGGGGTTGCTGGTGAAACTGCCCGGCGACGGCAAAACAGGCAAGGAACGTTATGTTTTCTCGCACGATCGCGTGCAACAGGCTGCCCATTCATTGTTGGCCGGGCATGAGTTGTTGGCCAACCGGTTGAAATTAGGCCGCTATTGGGCCGGCAAGGCTTTAATCGGCCATGACCGGGAATTGCTGTTTCGGGCGGTCGAGCATCTCAATGCCGCGCAGGTGTTGATTGTCGAAAGCAAAGAGAGGCGCCGCCTGGGCGTCGGTAACTTCAAGCTGGGCCTGTGGACCAAGCGTCGGGGCGCGTTCGAGCAGGCGCTGTCCTTTCTGCGGCATGCCTCGGCGATACTGGCCGAGAATTCGCTGGACTTCGGCGGGCTCGCGGCCGTGATGCGCCATCGCGCCGAATGCGAGCATCTTTGCGGTCATCATCAAACGGCCTTGCAGCTTTTCGGGCAGGCCGTCGAGTTGGCCCGGTCCGACCTGGAAAAGGCGCGCGTCTTTGAACTGACGATCCAGTTTCATGCGGATCTGGCGCAGTTCGACCAGGCCTATCAGGTCAGCCGGCAGGCGGCGGCCTTGTTCGGTATCGATCTGCCGGCACGCTTCAATCGCCTGGCCTTTTTGGCCGACTTCCTGCGCCTGAAGTACCGCTTGCGGGCGTTCACTGTTGATGATTTGCTCGCGCTGCCGGCCGTGCACGACGCCAGAATGGACATCGCCATCCGCTTGCTGTCGGCCACTTTAAAGGTGGCCTATCAGTTGCAGCCGGAATTATGCGCGGCGATATCGGTGAAACAGGTCGGTCGCTGCCTGCAACACGGCAATAATGCCGAGGCGGTGATCGGCTACATGGTGTTCGGCGTGATTTTCCTCGGCGGCGTGCTGGGCAATCATCAGGCCGGCTACGACTACGGACGTTTGTCGCTGGGCCTGTTGGACCGCTACGCCAATCAACGACAAAAAGCCGAAGTCCATTTCGTCTACGGCTATTTCGCCCATTCCTGGACGCATCCGGCGGCGGATACCGAAACCTACTGGCGCGTCGCGCTCGAATCGGGATTGGAAAGCGGTGACTGGTTCCATAGCGGCTGCGCCTGTTGCGGACTGGCGCAAAGCCAGTTCATGCGCGGGGTGCCGCTGGATACGCTGTGCCATGACATTGACCACATGCTGGCGACGCTGAAACGCATCGACAGCCGCGAGCATGCGGGCGTGCTCCGGGGCATACGCCAGGCGGTCCGGAACCTGCGCGGCCATACCGATGCGCCGGATTCGTTCGGCGATGCCGGTTTCGACGAAGCCGCGTTTGTCGAGTCCTTGGCCGAGTACGGCTCTCGGCATTTCGCGCATTATTATTTCGTCAATAAAATGCAGTGCCTGTATTTGTGGGGCGAATACGACCGCGCCCTCGAACTGAGTCGGATCTCCGCCGGTTATCTGAAGGATTCGGCGGGCATGCTGCATGCGGTCGAACATCATTTCTATACGGCATTGATCCTGGCCAGGCTGTATCCGGGCAGGTCGCGCGACAGTCGCCGCAAAACCTTGCGGACTGTTCGCCGCACCGAAAAAAAACTGCGGCGTTGGGCGCGGCGCTGCCCGCAAAATTTCCTCAGCCGCTGGCATTTGCTCGGCGGCGAGATTCATCGCCTGCGGCAGCGTCCGGCCCTGGCGGTGGTGGCGTATCAGCAGGCCGCCATCGATGCGGAAGCGAACGGGCAATTGCATCTGGAAGCCCTGGCCAATGAACTGGCCGCCGGGGTGTACGCGGAGTTGGGCCAGGACAGGCTGGCGCGCTTTCATTTTGAAGAGGCCGGGTATTGTTACCGGCGCTGGGGCGCGAGCGGTTATTTGCAGCGCTTCAATTCCGTCCACGGCCAGGCCCGGTCTTCGTCTCATGCCGCGCCGGCCCGGCAAGGCACCGCCCATGTTCTGGATACCGTGACATTGATCAAGGCCGCCGAAACCATTGCCGCGGAGCGGCGCATGCCGCTTTTGCTGCAAACCCTGATGCATATCGTGATCGAAAATGCCGGCGCCCAGCGCGGCGTTTTGCTGTTGCAGGAAGAGGGCGGGCTGATGGTTCAGGCCGAAGCGGAGATTGACGTGCGGGACGTGACGGTGCTGCAGCGGCTGCCACTGTCGGCTGCCGCCAGCCTGCCGCATAGCGTGATCAATTTCGTGGCGCGCAGCCGGGAAACCGTGGTGCTGGAAAATGCCGGGCAGAGCACCGTTTATGGTCGTGATCCGGCTATCGTCGAGCGCCGGGCACGCTCGCTGCTGTGCGCGCCGCTGCTGCTGCGCGGCGAACTGCGAGGCGTGCTGTATCTGGAAAACAATGCCGCCGATGCGGTGTTTACCGGCGAGCGCGTGTTTCTGTTACAGCACTTGAGCGGCCAGATCGCCATTTCCATCGACAATGCGCAAGGCTACCAACTGCTGGAAGACAAGGTCGCGGAACGCACCGCGCATATCGAAACCCAGAAAGCGGCTCTGGAGGACACAAATCGCGAACTGCAGGCGCGTAATGCCACGATTTCGGCGCTTAACCAATGCCTGCAAAGCGAAAACCAGGAGCGCCGGTTGGCGGAACGGGAATTGCAGAAAGCCAATGAGGAGTTGCAGCGCCTGGCGACGGTGGACGGCCTGACCCAAATCGCCAATCGCCGCCGTTTCGACGCCTGCCTGGAAAGCGAATGTCTGCGTTTGCAGCGCGATAAAACGCCGCTGGCGCTGATTTTGTGCGATATCGACTATTTCAAGGTGTTTAACGACCGCTACGGGCATCAGGCCGGCGACGCGTGCTTGCAACGCGTCGCGCAGGCGATTGCCGACGCGTTGCGGCGTCCCGCCGATCTGGCGGCCCGTTACGGCGGCGAGGAGTTCGCGGTGATCCTGCCGCAGACCGATGCGCAGGGCGCGATCCAGATTGCCGATTCAATCCGCCAGGCGGTGACCAGTTTGCGCATCCCGCACCAAGGCTCGCAGGTGGCCGAATGCGTGACCGTCAGCATCGGTATCGCCAGCGCAATGCCCGCGTATCAAATTTCTCCGTCAGCGTTGATCAAGGCCGCCGATGATGCGCTTTACCAAGTCAAGAAAAGCGGCCGCAACGGCATCGTTCAGATAGCGCTCGCCTGACAGGCCGCGCGCTGCTTTCATGCGCAATGGCCAAATCATGACGCTTAATCTGCTATTTTCCCGATTGTTGCTAAGCTTAGGAGCGTGAATGTTATAACTCCCGAGACTGACTTGTCCTGCCGTCCATCCTCAGCAATGGCGGGTTTTATTTCATTCTCGTTCCTTCTCCGGCAGACGCTAAGTGCCTGCCGTCGCCCATTACATGCAATTATCGGGAGTCAGCGATGCAGTTCAGAAACAACAGGCCATTGATCATATTTTCGGCAGGATTGGCGTTACTGCTGGGGGCGGGAGCCGCCCAGGCCCTGCAGCAAAAAACGGCGGCAATGGTGGACCCGTTCGCGGTCAATAACGGTCAGATTCCGTCCAGGGTCGAATACGAGGGGCCGCTTTGGCGGTTCAATCACGCCTATCCGCAAACGCCGCCGAATGCCGAGCAGCCGTGGCAAAAAGTTTTGAATGGCAAGCCGCTGACCAAGGATAACGCCCATGCCTATATCGAGGCGCTGAAAGAAGCCGTCACCCGGGACATGCGGGTGATGGTGACGCGGCCTAAGGAATGGAACGCCACGACGCATGAGTGGTACAGCATGCCGTGGGCCGGCGCTGCCGTGGATAAAACCGGCTGGGAGGGCAGGGAAGCGATTTACGGTACTTATACCGGGCAGATCCTGCCGGCTTCGACGTATGCAGAGTCCGGGCTGAAAGTCGATATCCGCAATTACGCCACCATTTATTACAACGATGTTGCCGCTTACACGCTGCACCGCGTCTGGCAAAAATGCCGGTCGGGGCAGGGACGTTGCGTGCCGACGCTGCACAACAATGCCGCGCAATTCGATGAAGGCTCGCTGGTGGTCAAATCCGCCGGCGTTAATGCTTCCGGCGAACAATGGCCGGTGATGCAGGGGGCGGCGAAGTGGCAAATCTATCGTCCGCCGTTCAACCTTGACGGCACCGTTCCCAACGAACCGCCGGTAGTGAGCGATATTTATGTCGGCATTTTCGACATCATCGTCAAGGATAGCGTCGCCGCGCCGGAAACCGGCTGGGTGTTCACCACGCTGGTTTATGACAAGGACGCGTCGGGCAAGGATGCCTGGGATAAAATGGTGCCGCTCGGCGCGATGTGGGGCAATGATCCTGAGGTTAATTCCGCGCGGAATCCCGGGCAGCCATTGTTGGAAACCTATATCAATCCCGCGGCGCCGGCTTATGCCAAAGTCACCCTGGGGTATGGCGGCCGCATGTCGGGGCCGTTCGACATCGCCGTTAAAACCAATGTCGAGGTCGATGGCAAGATCGTCGCCAAACTGCCCAGTTCCTCCTGCCTGAGCTGCCACGGCACCTCCAGCTTCCTTCCCGGATCATTTCAGCCGCTGACCTTCTTTTATCCGGTGAAAATGCCGGTGATCGAGGGCCAGCCCTGGAACATGTACACGCCCGGCTCGGACGAGTGGAACGAATGGTTCAAGAATCGGCCGGGGACCGTGCCGCAAAGCCAGAAGCCGGGCGCGGTGGCGCTGGATTACAGTACCTTCATGGAAGCAGTGCTGATGAACTATGCCGCCGTCGAATCCGAGAAAAAACCTCAGATGCTGAAAAGTATGGGAGAGGATTTCTGGGCGACCTGGCGTAACTGGCAGAAAGCGAGAAGGCATTGATACGATGACGGATGTTACGCGCGGGGTGGCGTAACATCCGTTCCATGGATATCTACGGCTTTTCCTCGAATGCGTCCGCCGTGGCCGGGTCGGGCTTATGGGGGCGATGCGTGAGGTTGGGGCAGAAGCGCCGTTTTTTGCCTTCAAACTCCCGGCTGCAGTCGGTCAGCCGGTGCTGATAACATAAAACACAGCGGTTCAGCCGGCGCTGGTATCGGCAATAAGCCCACATGACCAGATGGTCAAGGCGGTCGAATTCGGCTTTATTGCCTATGGCAAGCACATATTGCTTGACGTGTAACACGGCATAAAGGCGCCGCGCTTGGTTTATCAGCGTGTCGTTATCCATGTTTAATCACTTCTCCAGTCGGGTTCGTCAAGTTGTCGCCAGCGCCCATCGGTTTCCACGCAAGCCGTTTCAGGCTGACGGATAAATGTCCTGCGTGAACAGGGTGTCGCCTTCGATGTCTTTCAAGGCGACTGTCATCACCCGGCTGTCGCCGTCGATATCGACCTGGCCGAAGAACTGGAGTCCCGACAAGGGCGACTGGTTGGGGCTGGGCGAGGCTTTTTGAAAGATCAGTTGCGGCCCGAACGTATCGTCAAGCGGATGCGGACAGAAACTTCCGGCATTCAGCGGGCCGGAAACGAACTCCCAAAACGGTTCGAAGTTTTTGAACCGGGCTTTGCCGGGATCGTAATAATGCGCGGCGCAATAGTGGACGTCGGCGGTAAACCAGACCGTATTGGCAATGCCTTCCTGTTTGATGAAGGCCAGCAACTCCGCGATTTCAAACTCGCGCCCCAAAACGGGTCCGTCGCCATTGGCGAAGTTTTCAAACTGGCGCCGGTTTTGTTCATCGAGGCCGTCCGGCAACTGTAAGCCGATCGGCATGTCCGCGGCAATCACTTTCCATACGGCCGTCGAATTTTTCAGCCCGGCTTTCAGCCAGTCCAATTGCTCGCGGCCCAGATAGGCGGTATCGGCGTCGGGTTGCGTCTGGCGGTTATAGTTATTGGGTCCGCGATAGGAGCGCATATCCAGCACAAACAGTTCCAGCAGCGGGCCATACGGCAGTTTGCGGTAGATCCGCTGGCTTTGGCTTGCCGAATAGTAGCGGATGGGCGCATATTCCAGGGCCGCGACGGTGCCTTGCGTCTTGAGTTCGGCGATATTCTTTTCGACATAGCGGGCATCGCCCTGCAAGTTTTTCGAGGGCGACCAGTTGTTGGTGATCTCGTGATCGTCCCATAGCCAGACGCATGGGACTTCGGCATTAAAACGGCGCAGGTTATGGTCCAGCAGGTTATATTTGTAACGGCCGCGGAACTCGTCCAGCGTCTCGGCAACCTTGGTGACTTCCGGAATGACGATGTTGCGCCAGACGTCACCGGTCTCATGGACGGGCTGGGATTCCGAAATAGGGCAGTCGGCATAAATGCTGTCGCCGCAATGGATAAAAAAATCGGGGTCGGTCAGGCGCATGGTTTCATAGATTCTCATGCCGCCGATGTCGGGGTTGATGCCCCAGCCCTGGCCGCAGGTATCGCCGGACCACAGGAAGCGGATGCTTTTCATATGCGCCGGGGCGGTACGAAAATAACCGTGGCCGGCCTGGCTCAATGCCCGGTGATTATTGCTGTCATGAAACATGACCTGAACGAAGACATCCTGTCCGGCAGGCAGTCCGGTTAAATCGATGCGGGCGGTATAGTCGTTATGTACGGTGGCTAAGGGGCCTTGTATCAGCTTTGCATCGTTAAAGTCGGGATTAAAACTGTAGCCGACAAGCATCCGGCCGGGGCGGTCGGCCCGGCTCCAGACGATCGCCCGGTCCGACAGCACGTCTCCAAATTGAACGCCATGCGTCAATTGGGGTTGGACGGACAATGACGTCGGATTCAAGGCGGCGGCAATATTGCTTAATCCGGTGCATGAAGGGGCAACGCCGGCGCCCACGGCAAGACCTGCGTTTTTGATGAAGTTACGGCGGGATTTTTGATAGTCATTCAACATAACACAAGCTCTGAATTTGAAAATCAGGCTGTATTATTCAAGCGGGTTATGACAGGGTAATGACGGTTGAAAATAAAACCGGGACGTGGTGTGGTGTTTCGGGTCGAATGAATTCGCTCTCACAGAGAGCTGCAAACGCCTTGGTATCAACCGATATCTGGAATAGCGGGCAGAAACGATTATAACCTGATGTTACGCACGGACGGTTTCATCCCGTTTGCCGCGCCGAGCACCGGAGCTTTCGCCGAGAACAGCCCGAAGGGGCGCGGCAGGGAAGCCGCGCGTTGCCAAAGGGACAGGAGTCCCTTTTGGCAACCCTCGGCGAAAGCGAGGAGCACAGGGAGCAAGCGGCAACGGGCGGCCTTTTCTTTGGTTACTTTCTTTTGGCCGCGCAAAAGAAAGTAACTCGCCTTCGGGTGCGATAAACCCGATTAAATAAAACCGTCGCGCTAGCGACACTTTATTAAATTGATCTAAATTCAACTGGCCGCGTAACATCAGTTATAACGACAATTTCAGGCTTGAGCAGTAGACCAGGTTCAACCATGGGATTGGGCTAAAAATGACTTGCTGAAACCAGAATCCTGCATAAGATGTGTTGACCAAAAGTAGACGCTCCAGGCAGCATAGTGAAGCGCATCGCCCGCGAACGATGCGTCTCCTGTCGTCTGCGCATCCTGTGTTTAAACAGGGATATATTTACGGCCGGATCCATAGGCCGTAAAAGCGCGAACGTAACCCCGAGGCATCGTTGGTATCAATCTTGCCGCAAAATGTCTTTCACCGCGCGCATGGCGGCATGGGTTGCGCCGTTGGAGTGGGTGTCCTCGGTGAAATCACCGGCAAAATAAATGCGGCCCTGGGGCTGTCTTAACGAATCGGAAAGGCTGTCGTAGCGCGAGCGGCCCACAGGCCAGGACGCGATGGCGCGGGGATGATAGCGGTAAAAGGTCATTTGCCTGAACGCTTGCCGGAAACCGGGCCACTGTTTCTCGAAGGCGTCCAGCAAGGTAGCCTGAATATCTTCCGGGCTGCTGAGCCGGGAATTGAACCGTTCGGCATAAGCGCCGGTGACCAGTAGGTTCAATAGCGCATCGTTGCCGTTTTCAAAGTTGCCTTCATAAATCACGCCCAGGGGGCCATCGGAAAGGATAGGCAGAACGCTCTCGCCGTCATGCGTCCAGAACCGGCTGGCCTGGCGGTCTACCCGCACATGGGCGGTAAAGTAGGCGCCGCCTGCCTGCGTTTGTATCGCCTGTTGCCGTTCCGCGGACAGCGACGGGCTGAACTGGATATCGTTGAGCCTGAATAAGGGCACCGCGACAATGACGTGACGGGCGCGGTAAACATATTGCTGAAAGCTGCCCTGGTCGGTCGCGGTGACTTCGACGCCGGAGTCGGTCGATCTGATGTGGGTAACGAGCTGATTAAGCCGTATAGTGTCCTTGCCGATAAAGTCGGCGATCGCTTCCGCGGCGCGCTGGTTGCCGCCTATGACGTGATAAGGCGCCTGTCCTTGCCCTGAAAAGATATGCCATTCGGCGATGCCGTCGAGCGCGCTGATTTGATCCCATGAGGTGGCATACTCGGGTTCGGTTTCGATGCGGACAAATTCCAGGGCCTTGGGGGACAGCCCGCTGGTGGCTTGCATCCAGTCGGCGAAAGATATGTCCTTGAGCGCCAGGATTTCATCGGGCAGAGGCCGGCTGTCGAGCTGCTTATAGAGCGAGGCCATTTTCCGGTCCCAGTGTTGGTAGGCGGCCATTTCCCCGGCGCCAATCACCGATTCAAGGAATGCCAGGTTGGAATCGTGCAGGAAAGGATACAGTTTGCCATGATAGTAAAAGCTTGAAAAACTGGTGTAGAAAGTCTCCAGCGGAATATTGAGCTCGCGCATGATGTCAACGGCCGGGTTGCTTTCCCAGAATTCCTCCAGCCCTATCTCCGCATGGGCATTGTCGGCGTATGTGGCGGTGCGGATGCGGCCGCCGATATGCGGACTCATCTCGAGTATGACAGCGGATTTGCCGGCTTTTTTCAGATAATAGGCCGAACTCAAGCCGGACAGGCCGGCCCCCACGATCAGCACGTCGGCGCTATTGTCCCCGGCCAGCGCCCAGCCGGGCCGGAAACCGAGCGTGAGAATCAAAACAGCTAATAATGTAAAGCGGTATACGCGGGAGGGGAATTTAACCATCATTTGCATCGCCATTTGGGTTGGAATTAAAAACAGTCTGTAATTATGCACTCAAATGACTGAATGTGTGACACAGCGGCTGCAAGACCGATTGAATAGTTGGCTTAAATGTGGCTGCCTGATTCGGGCGCCAAAAGACTTGTCAGGGACGGGGAAAATTCAATTTCGCGGGGGCGCGCTATTCAGGTTGTCACATTCGAGTCATATTGTTGTCATATGCTCGAGGTTTATCGAATGACAAGGTAAAGGTCAACAACCGGGCAAGACATGAACTATTCCACGACCGTGCACGCTAAGAATTTCAACTTCCGCAATCTGCGGACCTTGATGGCCAAGGCCTCGCCCCGGCGGGCGGCCGACGAACTGGCCGGCCTGGCCGCGGATTCCGATCTCGAGCGGGCGGTCGCCCAGCGGCTATTGGCCGAAGTGCCGCTAAAGACTTTTATTGAGGAGCCGCTGATCGCGCCGGAACACGACGAGGTTTCCCGGCTGATCCTGGACCGGCATGATGATGAGGCCTTTGCTCCCGTCGCGTCCTTGAGCGTCGGGGCATTTCGCGATTGGCTGCTGGCGGACCGTGGCAATTTGTCGGCGCTGGCGGCCGGGCTGACGCCGGAGATGGTCGCTGCGGTCAGCAAGATTTTGCGCAATCAGGACCTGATCGCCGTGGCGCGCCGCTGCCGGGTGGTCACCCGCTTCCGCGACACGATCGGCCTGCCCGGGCGCCTTGCCACGCGCCTGCAGCCGAATCATCCCACGGACGATCCGCGCGGCATCGCCGCCAGCATCCT
The DNA here is from genome assembly GCF_000383855.1 of Methylobacter marinus A45. Lineage (GTDB taxonomy): Bacteria > Pseudomonadota > Gammaproteobacteria > Methylococcales > Methylomonadaceae > Methylobacter > Methylobacter marinus. The sequence continues at coordinate 258,298 of NZ_KB912877.1, read as the reverse complement.
GGACGGCTTGCTCTACGGCAGCGGCGACGCCGTTATCGGCATCAACCCCGCGACCGATCATCTCGACAATGTCCATACGCTGCTGAACCTGCTCGACGAGATCATCAGCCGTCATGAAATCCCGACACAGTCCTGTGTGCTGTCCCATGTCACCACCAGCATGGAACTGATGCGGCGCGGTGCGCCGGTCGACCTGGTGTTCCAATCCATCGCCGGCACCGAAGCGGCCAATCGCGGTTTCGGCATCGATCTGGCTCTGTTGCGGGAAGCCCGGGCCATGGCCGAGTCGCTGGGGCGCGGCGGCCGCCATCTGATGTATTTCGAAACCGGCCAGGGCAGCGCGTTGTCCGCGAACGCTCATCACGGCGTCGATGCCCAGACTTGCGAAGCGCGGGCCTACGCCGTCGCCCGGGAATTTTCGCCGCTGCTGGTCAACACCGTCGTCGGCTTTATCGGCCCCGAGTATCTGTACGACGGCAAGCAGATCATTCGCGCCGGCCTGGAGGATCATTTCTGCGGCAAGCTGCTGGGGCTGCCGATGGGTTGCGATATTTGTTACACGAATCACGCCGAGGCGGACCAGAACGACATGGACAACCTGCTGACCCTGCTCGGCGTTGCCGGATGCAGTTACATCATGGGCGTTCCGGGCGCCGACGATATTATGCTGGCCTATCAGAGCACCTCGTTCCACGATGCCCTGTATCTGCGGCAAGTGCTGGGCCTGAGGCCCGCGCCGGAGTTCGAGGACTGGCTGGAGAGGATGGGCATTTTCGATGGCCGGAACCGCCTGGCGGATGGGCAGGCTGCCACGCCATTGTTGAGTCATTTCCCGGTGCTTTCGGAGGAGCCGACATGAATGATTCCTGGCACACGCTGCGTCGGTATACGCAGGCCAGGATCGCCCAGGGCCGGTCCGGCTGCGGCCTGCCGACCTCGTCCTTGCTCGATTTCCAGCTCGCCCATGCGGCGGCCCGGGATGCGGTGCGCCAGCCCTGGGCGATCGACCGCTGCGTGCGGGCGGTCGAAGCGCTGGGGCTGGAAGCGCTGAGCCTGGCGACGCCGGTCGCCGATCGGGTGCAGTATCTGCAACGGCCCGATCAGGGGCGCCGCCTTGACGAGGCGAGCCGGGAGCGGCTCGAGACCCGCAGTCGCGAGGCGATCGATGTGGCGCTGGTCATCAGTAACGGTCTGTCGTCGACCGCGGTCGACCGCCACGGCCCGGCGCTGCTGAACACGATCGTCGAGGCGTATCGGCGCAACGGTCTGCGGCTCGGTCCGGTCTGCCTGGTGCCCAACGGCCGGGTGGCGCTGGCGGATGAGATCGGCGCATTGCTTGGCGCGCGCCTGGCCGTGATCATCGTCGGCGAGCGCCCCGGACTCAGCGCCGCCGACAGCCTGGGCATCTATTTGACCTACGCACCCCGGATCGGCAATACCGATGCCGAACGCAACTGCATCTCCAATATTCATCCGCCCGAAGGCCTGTCCTGCCAAGATGCAGCGGCGAAACTGGCTCATCTGAGCCAGGAAGCCCTGCGGCGTGGTCTTTCCGGCGTAGGGCTCAAGGATGACATGCCGAAATGGCTGCCTGATTCAACATTCACCTGAGAGCCGGTCTCCCGGCTTCTGGCCGATGGTTTAAGATTCGAGCCCCTGACTTTTGCCGATTGATGAGCGGTGATTTTTCGTCGTGATGTTCAACTATAGCCGTGCCGCTTTCAATGAAGTTACTGGTATTTGTCTGCGGAAATCCTTCGATATTCCTGGTTTCGGCATGATTTTGCGTTTTTAAAAAATTGTAAGTAATCGCTTCCGGGTTCGACTGATGCATTAGAAAAGCGATTTGTCTCTCTATAGCGGTGCATGGGCACGGTCTTAGGATTTAGCTAAAAATGACTTCCTGAAATTAGAACATAGGATGGGTTGAGCAAAACCAGGCGCTCCAGGCGGCGCAGTGAAGCGCATTGCTCGCGAACGATACCCTAAAGGGCACAAGTGCGCCTCCTGTCGTCGGCACATCCTATGCTTAAATTAGGGAAATGATTGACGACCCAATCCTTATTGGCAGTTTTTTAGTAGCGCACTGGCTGAATCCAGTCCGTTTAGTATGCAAAATTAGCGGAACGCAAGTACCGGCTCAGGTCAATCAACAAATGAACGAATGCGATATAGCGGTATGAAGGCGTCAATTGAATGGTTTCGCATCAATACTTTGGATTAGGAAGTGGATTTGGTTTTTCAACGAATATTTTTGTTATGGTGATCATTGAATCATTCATTGATAAAGATGTCTTTGATCTTAAAAATTGATCGTAAAAGTTATGTTGTTAACAACCGTTGCCTTCATGAAAAAAAGCGATGGCTGTGATTTTCGCTGGAAAAGTCGCCGTTGAGTACAGGTTATCGTGCTTAAATTATTAATTAATAAGCATTTTTACATGGATCATAATTATGAAAAAAGTCATGTCTTCTTTGCGTTCATCCGGGGTTACTGGTGCTGGACTAGGTTTTCGGCGAGAGTTCTTGAGTGATCTTGAAAACGAGGTTTCGCCTGTCATTGACTTTTTTGAGGTATCACTGGAAAACTGGATGGATGTCGATGGCAGGCTTGGTATGATTTTTCGGGATTTCACCGAACGGTATACTTTTGTAGCGCATGGTCTTTCGCTGTCTTTGGGCGGTTCGGCTCCGCTGGATGTCGATTTTTTGCGCCGGATGAAAAATTTTCTAGACCAACATCAGTTTGCGTTTTATACGGAACATCTGAGCTTTTGCAGTGATGAAGGTCATTTGTACGATCTTTATTCTATTCCCTTTACCGAAGAGTCCGTGCAATACGTGGCTAACCGGATTCGCTTGGCACAGGACATTCTCGAGCGGCCTATTGCGATTGAAAATGCGGCATATTATGTTAAGCCCCCGTTAGCGGATATGAATGAATTAACCTTCATCAACGCGGTTTTGGAGGAGGCCGACTGCGTTTTTCATCTGGATGTCAATAACGTTTATGTTAACAGCATCAATCATGGCTATGATCCCTACCTGTTTTTGCAAGGCTTGCCCGGCGCACGTATCGTTTATGGCCATATTGCCGGGCACGAAACAGATAGTTCCGGCGCTCTTGTTGATACGCATGGGCAAAAAGTGATCGATCCGGTTTGGAAACTATTGGCTCTGGCTTATGAGTCTTTTGGCGTATTTCCTACCTTATTGGAAAGAGACCTCAATATTCCGCCGCTTGCCGAATTATTGACCGAGGTTGAACAAATCGCCGCGCTACAGGATTTTTATAACAGGGACTTAATAGGCGGTTTGTTAAAAACTGATAACGGAGGATATGCGGCCGAACTTAAACTCCGGTTTCAAGCCTCGCAATGACGTTTTCAATACGTCCGCGCCGCTGGCCCCATTCCCTTGTCAAACGGCTTGTCGGCATGATACATGACGCGGCATGCCCGGTTACTCCGCAACTGATTCATCAACCGCTTGGCCGTCTGGTTAATAAATGCCAACCAGCGGATTGTCTTGCCTGGTTAAGCTGAGGCGCTTCGACGCGGCGACCACGCGAGCATAAAAAATGAATAAATCGAGCGGTATTCAGGCTTTAGGTGTTGAGCTAAGGTTCAGGCTGTTTTTGCAAGGTTGCCAACTTTGCTTGAATACGGTTGCGGACATCATCCGGCATTAAAATATCCTGACAATGCCTATCGATGGCGCCTCAGCATTTGCCTTTACGCCTTATCAATCCAATGAGTTTCCAGACATAATCCGAGTTTCATCCGAGTGCGCGATAATGCAACATATAATTGGTTTATCGTAGCGATATTCAAAATCTTACAACAATCTTCATTGGTCAATCCGTCAACGACGCGCAGTATAAATAAATTAGCCATGGTTTCCGGCAAATGGGTGAGACATTTGTGAAAGACTTGCCGGAATTGCTCTTTCTGGACTAAATCTTCCGCTACCGCACTCAGAACGAACTCTGATTAGCACAATTCAGGTTAATCCGTCTTGAACCGCCAGGTCCGGGTAACGTTTGATGCGAATGTTGATTCCTTGGGCAGCCTTTGCACGGCAGCTAATTAATGGCGATCGAGCTCATGATAGTATAAGGCGTTTATGCGTCCTTTATTTACGCAATCCATTCTGACTGACATTGATTCTTTAAGCTTGAGAATGTTCGGTTTAATCAGGTTGTAAGCAGTGTCAGTCAATGGTGCCGTATAAAGACCAATAATATTTTCTACATATTTTTGTAAGATTTTAATGATTGATGCGACCAATTAAACTGGATTAGCAAATTTTTATTAATGTTATCTTAAGTTCGTCCCAGGTCGATAAATATGCATGCTGATAATGATAGTATCACCCAAAAACAAGCTAAAACGGTCATGCTGGTTGATGATCAGACATTGTATAGGGAAGCCTTGGCCAGCCTGATCATCACATGCCCTCATCTGGATGTAATCTCTCAAGTTGGGTTTAATGAACAAACCTTGGAGACAGCCGGCGATTTGAAACCTGATATCATTTTAGTGGATCCTTGTTACAACCACGAAGATAACATTCCATTCATTCATCGGTTAGTGTCAGGGTGTAAAGAGAGCCATATTTTGTTGATTTCATCGCCTTGCCGCAGCAATGTTTATTTTGATTTTATTCGGGCCGGTGTATCAGGCATTGTATTAAAAACCCAGAGCGCCGGAATTTTGCTCAAGGCAATAGATAGAGTTTTATCCAATGAGTTATGGTTTGATCGAACCTTATTAACTTCCGCCCTGCAAGAAATTGAAAAATCGAATCAGATTGCAGAGTTGCAAGAAAATGGCCTGGCTTGTTTATCGAAACGTGAACGGGAAATCGTTAACCTGGTTGTAAATGGGCTTAATACATTATCGATCGCGAAAACCCTGCATATCAGTGAAAAAACGGTTCGCAATCATATTTACTCGGTCTATGGAAAGCTTGAAGTCAGGGATCGACTGGAGTTGGCCCTTTTTGCAACCCGCAACGGAATCTCTCCGGCATCCTCTCAATAAATAGTTTTATTAAGGGCATGATGTTTGCGCTCTATCGATAATGCATCGCTTGATTCCTGCTATCGATTTCTCTGCTGAATCCTCCTCAATCTCGACTTTTGCTTGCCTGAATAAAACTCAAGTTGTTCTCCAAATCTTCAACTGGCGTTTGAAAAATAGGTGAATAGCACTCAGTACATTAGGTTATCTATCATGAAAATAATGGGTAATCTATCCTAAAAAAAATGAGCCAAATCCCTCAAGACAACGGCTAAACCAAAATGTTAGATTGCTAGTGACCGGAATCAGCTTCACGTTCCGGTCTTAAAAAATCAACAAGAAAAAGCGCTTTTCGGGAATTTGAAAAGCAAATAATTTTATTGAAAAGATTGTGGGGGGAATGTTTATGGCAACAAGACGCGATGTTTTAAAGTTTGGAGCGGCCGGCGCCGGTTATAGTCTTCTGGCGCCTAAAATGAGTAAGGCTGATCTGGTATTTCCCGACGGGTTTATCCCGAGTATCGTGGAAGCGCCCAGTCCACCGGTAAGGCCATTTGTCGTACCGTTGAATGTGATGCCGATAGCCAAAAGCGTGAGTAAGAATTTTTTATCGACCGCGGCGGGTGGCGGAATGGCGCCCGATCCCCAACGTCATCAACGGTATCATGAATTTGAGCCGAAGCAGTTTTACGTCAATTATCTCGAAGAATTCCTGTGGCAGTATCACACGGATTTTCCTTACAATCTGGGATCCTGGTCCTGGGGCTTCCGCGAGCCGGGCATGTCGAAAGGCATAACTCCCGGCATGACCTTTCATTGTAAGTATGGCGACCCGGTATTCGTGCGGCGCATCAATAATTTACCGACGGTAGGCGCGGGAAATGTGCGCTTTGCCCTGCCCAGTCCAACGATACATTTGCATAACGCCCATACGGCGTCGGAAAGCGACGGAATACCACAGGATTATGTCAACCCCGGCGAATTTTGGGATCACCAATACTGCAATTTCCCGGCAGGTTTCGACAAGCGTGAAACCCTGTCCACCCTGTGGTACCACGATCATCGCCTGGATTTTACCGCTCCTAACGTGTATGCGGGTTTGAACGGTTTTTATCTGCTTTTCGATGAAAAGGATGCCAATGATGAGACAAAAAAGGGCACCTTCCGCTTGCCCAGCGGCAAATACGATGTGCCGCTGATTCTGCATGATGTCCAGTTCGACCAGAACGGGCAGGCCGTCTGGGACTTTTTCAATCCCGAGCCGACCGGTAATGACCTGCCCAGCGCGCTGTATACAACGCACGGCATGATAGGCGACCGCTTTACCGTCAACCGGATCATCCAGCCCTATTTCACCGTCGAGGCGCGGAAATACCGTTTCCGTGTTCTGAACGGCGGCCCGTCCAGATTATATGACTTGTATCTGCAAAAAGAAGGCGGCCCGGACAAGGGTGAGCAATTCTTTGTGATTTCAACGGACGGCAACCTGCTTCCCCAGCCGATAGAAACCGACAAGATCAGGCTCGGCGTTGCGGAGCGGCACGACATCATCATCGATTTCTCCAAATACAATCCCGGCGACTCTATCTACCTGGTCAATCGCATGGAAATACGCGAGGATGGCGCGGGTTGGACCGGAAGACAGCTGGACCAGGGCGATCAAATCATGCGTTTCGATGTCGTCGCGGCCACGGGCCCCGATCCCAGCCGCATACCCGACCACATGCGCACGCTTCCGCCCATCAGCATGGGTAATGTCAGAAGGGAACGCCTGTTCGTTTTCGATTACGACAACGGTTTGTGGACGATCAACGGCAAATTGATGGACCCTAACAGACCCGACGCCTTGATCGAACAGGACAGCGCCGAGATCTGGACGTTCAGAAATGCCGGGAACACCTGGATGCATCCTATTCACAGCCACTTCGAAGAGTTCCAGATACTGGAAATAAACGGAAAACCGGTGGATCGCAATGATGTTCGGCATGCCAGAAAAGACGTGGTCATGCTGGGACCTAACGAGGAAGTGAAATTTTACTCGCGCTGGCGGGATTTTCTCGGCAAACACGTCATGCACTGCCACAACGTCGTGCATGAAGATCATGCGATGATGATCCGGTGGGACATTGTACCTCCGGGTGAGGGCGATTAACTATGCCTGTTGTAACTCACAGAATTTGACTCGCACGAGGTATTTATGAATAACAAAAAAGACCAGAAAGTTTCAGCCCATCCGATTTCCAAAATGGAACTCAGAGACCTGCTAGTAAAAGCCCTGTTGCCGCCTCCGACCCAGGGCAGGGGCGGTAATCAGTTTCCTGATGTGGAAGTGACTTCGCACACCGGCAAGGCTTACCGTTTTTACAGTGATCTAATACGCGACAAGGTTGTATTGGTGCAATTCATGTCCATCGACAGCCAAAAGCATTTTCCATCGCTCGAACATATTTCTCAGATAGCCCAGCGCTTGGGGGATAAATTGGGAAAAGAGTTCAGTATCTATTCGATTACCACCGATCCTGAAAAAGATACCGTGGAGAGGCTTGCCGCCTATGCCGGGGAACATGGTATACCGGCGGGATGGCATCTGCTTCGTCCCTCGGAAGATGATTCCAAAACAATCAGCGGCCGGTTTGCCAGGCACCTATCCAGACACCATCACCATGAGGGCATTAATATGCGCATGGTTCACTATGGAAACGGCAGCGTGGGCTTATGGGGCGCTTTTGCCACTGACGCGGACCCGGATATGGCGGTAACGCGCCTGGGCTGGCTGCAAAACGGCAGCCCGGCAGGCAGTGGGATTAAGCGCGCCGGGCCCGTGGACCTGACCCGGCTCAAAAAAGACAAACACAGCAACCGCGATGTTTAAATCATCTTCGTCTTATCAATCCGCGATTCCAGAAGTACTTTAAGGAACGGAGTTCAACTATGTCAGAACAAAAATTCAGTTACAGCCGTCTGCTGTTAGCCATGACGGTTTCCTTAGGCAGTGTTGCCGCGGCGAGCGCCGCGGACTGTCTCATGCCTCAACCGATGCCTCCCGAAGCTCAGGAATCGGTAACGGTAACCGACGGCGTGAAAACAACCACCATTATCACTCCGGAAAATACTATTTTCCCGAGTCAGGACCCTTTCGCCGAGCCGCCGGGAAGCAATCATCTGCCCACCGTCTACAAGAACGTTTGCGATAGCAACGGCGTCGAAGTGCCCAATACCCTGCCGTCCACGCCGGAGCATCCCTATAACCTGCATCCCGATCCTGTCGTTTCCGAAATCGATAAAACCTCGCCTACGGACGACTTGGCCATGGCTTTCAAGAAGATTAAGGACTCGAATGGGTCAAATGCCGCTGCCGTGCAGAAGGCTATCGACGTACTGGAAGGCAATCCGATTCCGGGTCGGAATTATAGCGGCATGCCGATGTTGCATTACAACGGCCCTGATAAAGTAAAGCATGTTCAGCCCATCTTTGAAAATGGCGTCAAAGTTGGCGGTATTGTCGAGATTCATCAAATCTGGTTCGACAGCCATATCGAATCCGACACCAACATGATCGATCCCAGCGATGTGTTGGACGTGCCCTGGACCATACACTATAAAGTCGATACGCTGAACCGCGGACATGAGGATTTCGCGCCCATGGTGATGTATTTCGACGACCCGGCTCTGAGTCCGCCGGGGATGCCACCGATGCCCAATGTCTTGATGGACCAGACATTTTTTCCGATGGAGGACGGCACCCGGACCGAGTATGAAATAAAGATGGCGCCGGGCAAATATTATAATTTGAGCTATCACTGGGGCTGGCGCAGGCATCCGCCAAGGGTTCAGGTTGCCGAAAACGCCCGAAAAATGTTAGCGGGCAAGACATTGGTGCAATGGGAAACCTCTGTTTTCGGCGAACATCCGACGGCGAGCGAAGCGGACAAATTGGCGGCGATCGCTAAAATTGGCGATCTTGCGCCCGCCAAGCGCATGTGGAACACCTTGCGGTCAATTAAATCGAATGGCAGTGCTTCGCCAGAGGATATCGCGGCGCTCGATCGCGCATTCTATCAATGGCAGGACCGGAATAAACTGCCGGACGGCGTAACAGCCGATCCGGATAGCGACTGGACGCTGCTATTCGTCAACAATACTATCTATGGCCAAATGAAGGGTATTACCGATGACAGCGCTGTCATCTATCCCGATTGGAAACTCAGAGGCAAAACAGTAAAAATCAAATTGCTGAACGGGGACCATTTCGACCATGCCTACTTCAATGTCGATTTCGGCGGCAGGCGCGGTTGGGAAAATACCTTCCAGTCCACCGAAGCCATCGGAGGGGCTGGACAATGGTTCACTTTCGGACGCGCTCACTGGTGGGTTAATGCCGGCATGCCCACATCAGGCAAGCCGAGCCTGATAATAACACCGCCCGCAACGGGTTCAGGCGACAGCACTGTCGTCGGCGAGCATAATCTGGTCATGCAAATGAATTTCGAACCTTCGCGGCGCATACGCTGGTATCAATTCGACCCTTTGCATCACGATATTGCGGTGTGGTCGATTCATTAACCGTATGATTTAAAGCTATAACATAACCGTTGGAAATCGGCGGCGCTCTTGTATTGAACAAGGCGCCGCTTATCTGTTTTTATAGGGGGGATAATGCATTTACGATATCAATGGTTTCTTGGAATTGTCTTTTTATGGCTTTATGGGGAAAGCGCATTAGCCGGCGATATCATGCAGGGCTGGATGCTATCCGATCCCAAGCCCATGGCCAGCGAGAACCCGACTCGACAATCCAGCGAAGAGCATGCAAAACCTTCGGTTAAAAACTATACGCGTAGCGAGGCCAGGTACGACATACCTGACTTGCAAATGGTTGATAAGGAAGGCAGCGCTGTCGACCTTCGCCAATTGATCGATTACGGCGGGCCGGTCATGGTACAGTTCATCTTTGCAACCTGTTCCACCATTTGTCCGGTGCTAAGCGCTTCTTTCGCCAGCGCCCAGCCCGAACTGGACGCATTGGCCGGCGATGAATACCGCCTGATTTCCATATCGATCGATCCCGAACAGGATACGCCCGAGAGACTGTTCGAATACGCCAAACGCTTTAAAGCCGGAAAAAACTGGCATTTTCTGACCGGCAGCCGTGACGATGTCTCCAAGATATTGAAAGCCTTCGAAGCCTCTTATACCGGAAATAATAAAATGTACCACAAGTCGCTTACTTTCATGCGCTCCGGGCCCGGTGCCAACTGGATACGAATCGAGGGGCTCCTGGGCAGGAACGATATGGTCATGGAATATAAAAGCCTGATCGGGTTACCCGGCCCGTCTAAGGAACGGGAGTTATAAAATTCACGTTCCTAAAGATTAATGGCCAGTCGTTTTTCGGCATTATTTCTCTATTCAGCAATAACTAAATTAATGGACGCCAGATTGACATCATCCTCGCTCATAAAAAAGGGCTTAAAACTTTTTTTTGTAATTTTATTGCCGCTCGGTGGCTTATGGATTGCGCACCATTATTTTAATGTCTTCCGATTCGATAATTCAGCGATCGGTGAACGGATTTATAATCAAGGCATCGACTCTTCCGGCAAGCCGCTGCAAGGCCAAACCGAGGGCGACATTGAATTTAAAGATGCCCATTTCAATTGCGCTCAATGCCATCGGCGCAGCGGTTACGGTTCCAGTGAAGGCGGCAACTATGTTTTGCCGGTAACCGGCGCCAGCCTTTTCAATCCCCGCCGTTTCGATCGTGCCGATCTGTTCAAAAAATTATTCAAGGAAAGCCAGTCCAAACTCTTTTGGGCAAGAATGCGTTCTTCTTACCAGCGGCCGGCCTATACGGATGAATCCTTAGCGCTTGCCATACGCGAGGGCATCGATCCTTCAGGAAGAAAATTAAGTTCCTTGATGCCGCGTTATAAAATCAACGATCACGATATGGCGGGCTTGACGGCCTATTTAAAGAATCTTTCTTCGCACAACGATCCCGGCGTGGACGAAAACACGATTTATTTCGCGACTGTGGTCAGTCAAAACGCCAATGCCGACAATAAGAACGCGATGCTATCGACCATCGAAAAATTCGTGGAATGGTTGAATCTGGAAACCAAAGGCAATCTGGATCATCCCAATTTTTCGCCGAGTTATCGTTCCGATTTCGCCAAGGCCTTCCGCATCTGGAATCATGAGGTTTGGGAGCTTTCCGATAACCCCGCGGAATGGCCGAAAGAATTGGCGGCGCACTATCAGAAAAAACCGGTATTTGCCTTAATCGGCGGCATGGCGGAAGGCAACTGGGCGCCGATACACGAGTTTTGCGAAAAAAACAGCGTGCCTTGCCTGTTTCCGTTAACCCAGTTACCGCCGGTTGAACAACCGGGCCATTATTCCATTTATTTCAATCAAGGGCTTTTATTGGAAGCCAAAGCGATCGCCAAGTATCTGCTGAAAGAAAAAAAACCGGATCCGGCAGCGCCTATTGCCGTGCTTCATGCGGACGATGCGGAAGGAAGCAAACCGGCGCGGGTTTTTATCCAAACGCTTAGTGCCGACAAGGCGCTCGCCGTTGAAAGCATTCCTGTAAAGGATATGGAAAGTTTTCGGCTTGAATGGACAAAATATATGGAGAGCCACCCCCGGATCGGCAAGGTTGTCGTTTGGCCCGGCAAACTGGGAAGCGCGATTTTAAGCGAACTGGCAGCCCGGGCTCAGACGATAGAGCAAATTTTTCTGCCGTCGGAACTCTTGCAGGCAGATTTGACCAGCGTTTCAAAAGAGCTTGCGCCAAAACTCTATTTCAGCTATCCCTATGAACTGCCCACCGCCTATCATCCACGCGCATTCAGAGTCAGAGCGTGGATGAATACCCGAAGACTGCCAATTTCCAATGCCAGAGTTCAATTCAACACCTACTACGCATTAAATTTATTGCAGTATGGGCTCGAACATGTTGTCGATCATTTTTCGCGCGATTATCTGCTTGAATACATTGAACATGAAGCGGAAAACGCGCTAAATCCCGGCACATTTCCGAGATTAAGTCTTGGCCCCGAGCAACGGTTCGCTTCCAAAGGCGCTTACCTGGTGCAATTGGATGCTTCGGGAATGCAGCCGGTTAAACCTGTCAGCTCCTGGATCGTTCCATAGCAATCAAATGCTCCGAGAGCGCTTCTTGCATTACGCGATCAAAGTCATATTTTTGACGTCTTTAACGTTAAAAAAGGTGTCAAGCCGCCGCATAAATTCAGGGCAAAGGCGAAGACATATCGCTCAATTTTCTCGTCTTAATTTTTTCGTTCTGTAAGCAAATATCTTATTGATCGACTAACAGGCATCATTCATTGTTATGCAAAGGAATCCACGCTTGATTATTCAATTAGAGAGAGCCGGCCGGTTACAAACATCAGTATTAATAAAGCCGTCATTCGAACGGGCAGGGAGCGCATCTTGAAAGCATCAAGAATTGTGTTGCTCTTGGTCATCGCGGCTTTGATGGCGGCTTTTTTCATCTTCGATCTCGGGCAATACCTGACTTTGGAAGCCTTGAAATCGCGGCAGGCGGCCATTGAATCCTACCGCAGTGCCCATCCCGGTTTATCTGTCGTGATTTATGCCTTGCTCTATATCGCCGTTACCGGCCTGTCGCTGCCCGGTGCCACGGTATTGACCCTGGCGGGTGGGGCCGTTTTCGGTTTACTGTGGGGCACGGTGATCGTGTCCTTTGCCTCGAGCATCGGCGCGACGCTGGCTTTTCTGGCCGCGCGGTTTTTGTTCCGGGATGCTGTTAAATCGCGTTTTGGCACCCGTCTGCAAGCGATCGATGAGGGCATTAGCCGCGACGGTCCTTTTTATCTGTTTACCCTGCGCCTGGTGCCGCTTTTCCCGTTCTTCATGATCAATCTGGCGATGGGGTTGACGGCGCTTCGTGGCTGGACATTCTACTGGGTTAGCCAGGTCGGCATGCTGGCCGGGACGCTCGTCTACGTCAATGCCGGTACCCAGTTGGCGAAAATCGAATCGCTGTCCGGTATATTGTCGCCAACCTTGCTGGGCTCATTCGCGTTATTGGGACTGTTTCCGTTGCTGGCCAAAAAAATCGTCGAAACCGTTAAAGCGCTTAAGGTTTACCGTCAATGGCATAAACCCGAACGTTTCGATAATAACCTTATCGTGATCGGTGCCGGTTCCGGCGGACTGGTGACAGCTTATATCGCGGCGGCCGTGAAAGCCAAAGTCACGCTGATCGAAAAGCATAAAATGGGCGGCGATTGCCTGAATACCGGTTGCGTGCCGTCGAAGGCGCTGATCCGTTCGGCCAAATGGCTGTCTCATCTGAAGCGCTCCGAAGAATTCGGCATCAAACAGGCCAGCGCGGAATTCGATTTCGCCGACATCATGGAACGGGTGCAGTCGGTCATTAAAACCGTCGAACCGCACGATTCGATCGAGCGTTACACGGAACTGGGTGTTAATGTCATCGAGGGCGAAGCCAAAATCATGTCGCCCTGGGAAGTCCGGATCAAAACCGCCGATGGCCTTCAAGTCCTGAGCACGCGATCGATTGTCATTGCCGCGGGCGCGCGCCCGTTTGTGCCGCCCATCCCCGGTATTGACACTATCGGCTATGTGACGTCGGATACCATCTGGCATTTGCGGACATTGCCGCAACGCCTGCTGATACTCGGCGGAGGTCCGATCGGCAGCGAACTGACCCAAAGCTTTGCCCGTTTCGGCAGCCAGGTCACCGTGGTCGAAATGGCGCCGCGCCTGCTGATGCGTGAAGACCCCGAAGTATCCGAAGCGGTCATGGCGCGTTTCAAACGGGAAGGCGTCGATTTACGCCTGGAACACACCGCGAGGGAATTTATTGTCGAAAACGGCGAAAAAATCCTGATCGCCGAGTACCAGGGTAAGCCGGTCAAAATTCCGTTCGACCAGGTGTTGGTCGCGATCGGCCGGGCAGCCAATATTAATGGCTACGGCGTCGAAGAATTGGGTATTACCTTGTCGCCTCGGAAAACCATCGCCACCAATGGCTTTCAGGCAACTAATTATCCGAATATCTACGCCGTCGGCGATGTGGCGGGACCTTACCAGTTCACCCATACGGCCGCGCATCAGGCCTGGTATGCCGCCGTCAACGCCTTGTTCGGCCAATTCAAAAAGTTCCGTACCGATTATTCGGTGATTCCCTGGTCGACCTTTACCGAACCTGAAGTGGCTCGGGTTGGCTTGAACGAACAAGATGCCAGAGAACAGGGCATTCCTTATGAGGTCGTGACTTACGGCATCGACGATCTCGACCGAGCCATTGCCGACGGCGAGGCGCACGGCTTTGTCAAAGTCCTGACCCGGCCCGGCAAGGACAAGATTCTCGGCGTTACCATCGTCGGCGAACATGCGGGCGACCTGATCGCCGAGTTCGTCCTGGCGATGAAACATGGTATCGGACTGAACAAAATGTTGGGCACGATCCATATTTATCCGACCTTGGCCGAAGCCAACAAATACGCGGCAGGTGCCTGGAAACGCGCGCATGCGCCGCAAGGCGTGCTGCGCTTGCTGGAACGCTTACACGCGTGGCGGCGCGGGTAACTCAACCGGGAGGTATTGATATGACACTGTTATTGCTGATGATGGCTGTAGGTTTCCTCAGTTTCGCCAATGGCGCCAACGATAACTTTAAAGGCGTCGCGTCCTTGTACGGCAGCGGCGCGGCCACTTACCGCGTGGCTTTGTTCTGGGCCACGTTGACCACTCTGGCGGGTTCACTTTGTGCCTTGTATTTAGCACAAACGCTATTGATTAAGTTTTCCGGCAAAGGCCTGGTCATGGATAACCTGATCCAGTCGATTCCTTTCATTACCGCGGTGGCCGCGGGCGCCGGATTGACTGTGATTCTGGCGACTCGCGTCGGCTTTCCCGTATCCACGACGCATGCCTTGCTCGGGGCCATGGTCGGCAGCGGTTTGCTGGCCTCATGGGGTGAAATGAATCTCACCGCGTTGCAGCATGATTTCGTGCTGCCGTTGCTGTTAAGCCCATTGGTTGCTGTAGTGCTGGCGATGTTTGTCTATCTGGCGTTAAAGCAGGTCCGGCAACGGTTGGGTATAGGCGAGCCGCTCTGTTTATGCGTGGAAAATGAAGCAGCTTTAAACAATGGCGTGGGAGCCATGACCATGGCGCAAAATCCGTCGATTAATCTCAGCATCGACACCGAAGCGGCCTGCGCCGACCGTTATTCGGGCAAGGTGCTGGGCATCAATGCGCAAAGCGTGGTGGATAAACTGCATTTTTTGACTGCGGGTTCCGTCTGTTTTGCCCGCGGCCTTAATGACACGCCCAAAATCGCGGCATTGTTATTGCTGGCGCCCTCGCTAAGCATGCACTGGGTCATCATTTTGGTCGCCGCGATGATGGCTTTAGGCGGTGTCATCAATGCGCGGCGCGTCGCCGAGACCATGAGCCACAAAATCACCGAAATCAGTCACGGGCAAGGTCTGGCCGCCAATTTGACGACCGCCTTGCTGGTGATTTTTGCCAGCCAATTCGGCATGCCCGTTTCCACCACGCATGTGTCGGTGGGCTCGCTGTTCGGTATCGGTCTGACCAACGGCAAGGCGCATCATCGAATGTTTGTATCCATTATATTGTCCTGGCTGTTGACCTTGCCCTGTGCCGCCTTGTGCGCCGCTGCTGTTTACGGCATGACCGGCGCGTTTGGCTGATCTATGAGCGGTCGGTTAATGGCGCGGAATGAGAAGTGCAATTATCCGCATGAGAATTGCTGTGGATAATTATTTAATTGTTTTGCCTTATACTTGGCATTCAATTTTCAACATTGTCTTCATTAGGAATGGATCAAATAATTTTAATAACAACGGGGTTAGTAAGATGACGCATAAATTGTCAACCCCTGATCAATGGTTGGATTTGCATGGGGATATTCTCTATCGCTATGCCTTTGCCCGGGTTCGTGTTCCCGAGATTGCTGAGGATTTGGTGCAGGAAACGCTGCTGGGTGCTCTAAAAGCCAATGCCGGCTACGCCGGAGAAGCATCCGAGCGGACCTGGCTGATCGGCATCCTGAAGCATAAGATAATCGACCATTTTCGAAAAGCCTCCAGGGAAAAGACGCAGGGATTTGCGGATCAATTTTCAGAGGATGCTAACAACGATTATTTTGACCGGCAAGGCGGTTGGCAAATCGATTTATCTTCCTGGTCCAAACCGGATGTCTCGTTGGAGCAGGAGCAATTCATCGACATTTTGCAGCACTGCATCGACCGGTTGCCGACCAAAATGGCTCAATTGTTTATGCTGCGTGAACTGGATGGCATGGCGAGCGAGGATATCTGCAAAATGATGTCCATTTCGACACTCAACAATTTTTGGGTGATTTTGTCGAGAGCGCGGCTTCAATTACGCCATTGTCTTGATCTGAAGTGGTTCAATTAAATAGAGGCTAATGAAATGCTAACCTGTAAAGAAGCCAGTTTCCTGGCTTCAAAAAAACTGGATGGTAAACTCGCTTGGCGTGAGCATTTAGGGCTTTACTTGCATATTTCGCTTTGCAGCCTGTGCCGACGTTATCTTCAGGATGTTAAAAAGCTGCGTTCAATCATGCGGGCAGCCGGAAAATACGATCAACTGCTATTGCCTGAATCGGTCAGGCTTTCCGCACAATCCCGAGAGCGCATTCAACAGGCTTTAAGAAACGTGTTGCAGAAAATGGAGCAATAATACTTACAGTTTTTGCGCTTTTTTATCATGATATTTAGAGTTAGCCGGGCCAGTGTAAAAAATATTTGCCCACGCTTGTAAGTAATCTTGCGTTTAAACGACTCAAAAAAACATGCGATACCCTGTGCCATTTACGGGTTATTGCAGAAATAACCCGATTTATATCCGGAGCCCATATGACCGATGCCGCCATCAGTGAATCTGTTCAAAATTATTACGGGGAGGTGCTTAAATCCAGTCAGGATTTGAAAACCAGCGCCTGTTGCACCGTCGACGCCATGCCCACGCATTTGCGTTCCTATCTCTCCGACCTGCATCCGGAAGTGGTTTCACGCTTTTACGGCTGCGGTTCGCCGCTGCCCCCGGCGCTTGAAGGCCGTACCGTATTGGACCTGGGATGCGGTTCAGGGCGCGATTGTTACTTGTTGTCCCGGTTGGTAGGCGAAACCGGTCGGGTGATCGGTGTCGATATGACACAAGCGCAGCTCGACGTTGCCAGGCGCCATTGCGACTGGCATGCCGAGCGTTATGGCTACGAGCGTTCCAATGTCGAGTTCCTTCAGGGCCAGATCGAGGATCTCGCATCGATCGGCATTGCCGACAATGCCATCGATGTTGTCGTGTCGAACTGCGTTATCAATCTGTCGCCGGATAAAAAACAGGTGTTGGCGGAAATTTTCCGCGTGCTCAAACCCGGCGGCGAACTTTACTTTTCCGATGTCTATGCCGACCGGCGCATTCCGGCTGCGCTCAAACTGGACCCGGTTCTGCTGGGCGAATGCCTGGGCGGCGCTCTGTACTGGGAGGATTTTCGTCGCATCATGCAGGATCTGGGCTGTCCCGATGTCCGTATCGTCAAGGACAACCCGATCGCGCTCGACGATCCGGAAGTCTCGGCAAAAATCGGCATGGTCAATTTTCGTTCGATCACGGTCAGGGCTTTTAAAATGCCGTTGGAAGATCGTTGCGAGGACTTTGGGCAGGTCGCGGTCTATAAAGGCACTTTGTCTGAACAACCCCATTTTTTCGATCTGGATGACCATCATCATTTCGAAACCGGCCGGCCCTTGCGCGTCTGCGGCAATACCGCCGACATGCTCGGTGCCAGTCGCTATGCCGGGCACTTCGACATATGGGGCGATAAATCCACGCATTTCGGCCTGTTCGATTGCGCGCCGCCCAATAAAAGCCTGTCCGTCGAGTCTGGAGCAGCCTGTTGCTGAAGCCCGCGCACGCCCATGGTAGAACCGGTACGGACGGAGCGGTTCAACGGTGTCAACAAAGCCGGAAAAGAGGCTTTAAGTCATCAGGGATAGATTAAATTCTCGGTGGCGAAGCCCATCGATTGCGCCTGGTCGAGCAAGGATTGCAGGATGTCCGGGGCGAGGGTAGGTTCGCGCGCGAGGATCCACAAATAATCAAAACTGTTACCGGCAATCATGGCATAGCCGTAGTTGGCTTTGTCCAGGGCAATGATGTTGTAGCCGCCGTAGAACGGGCCGAAAAACGAGACTTTCAAGCGCCCGACATCCGTCGATTCGATAAAGTAGGCTTTGCCCTCGGCCGATTGGCGCTGCCCCGTGTCGGCGTTGTAACCGCTGTTCAGCACCCGCAACCCGCCATCGTCCCTGAGGCTGTATTCGGCCGTGACGTCGGTGAGACCGCGTTCAAAACTGTGGTCGAGGCGGGCAATTTCGTGCCATTTGCCGAGGTATCGGTTGACTTCGAAACCGGTGACGGGTTTGACGCCATGCGGCAGGCCGGTGCAACCGGAAATCAGGATCAGAAACAGCAATAGTAAATAAGGCATGGTTTAAGCTCCGGGTTTTTGAAGACTCTGAAACAGCGCTTTTGTCTGCCGGCTGCGCAGAGTGTGATCGATGATCGGCGCCGGGTAGTCGCCAGGCTGAGGTTGTCGGTGCCAGTCATGAATGACGGCGGCCGGGAAGGGCCGCAGTTCGGGCAGCCACTGCTTGATGTAAAGGCAGTCGGCATCGAATTTTCGCTGTTGCAGCCAGGGATTGAATAGGCGGAAATACGGTTGCGCATCGCAGCCGGTGGAGGCCGCCCATTGCCAGTTGCCGTTATTGATGCTTGGGTCGTAATCAAGCAGGTGCCGGGCAAAATAGCGCTCGCCCCATCGCCAGTCGACGAGCAGGTCCTTGGCCAGGAACGAGGCGGTCAGCATGCGCACGCGCGTGTGCATCCAGCCGGTTGCGTTCAACTGCCGCATGCCGGCGTCGATAATCGGAAAGCCGGTGCGTCCGCAGGTCCAGGCCTGAAAGTCATCGGGATTATTGCGCCAGGGCAGCGCGTCGTATTGCCGGTGGAAAGCCTGGCCGAAAACATGCGGAAAATGGAAGGCAATATGGGTAAAAAAGTCGCGCCAGTACAGTTGTCTGAGTAATGGGTGCTCCTCGCCCAAAGTTTCCATGATGCCGTAATAAGCCTCCCTGATCGAACAACAGCCGAATTTGAGGTAAGCCGATAAGCCGGTCGTGGCCGCCAGGGCCGGAAAGTCGCGCCGCCCGGCATAGTCGCGGTGTTGATCCATGTCGTCCAATAGCGCCAGGGCGGCTTGGCGTCCGCCGCGTTGCGCATTATGGTGCGGTTTTTTAAGCGTCTGGGCCCAATCGGCATTGCTGTCGATGGCGGTCGAGTTCGCCAGCCGTCCCGGACTCAAGGCGCGAGGCAAGGCGACGGGGAATTGTCGGGCCCGTTTATAAAACGGCGTGAATATCCGGTAGGGCTCTTGATTGTCTTTGCAGACCTGTTCCGGTTCGGTTAATAACAGATCGCTGGCGCTGTAAAAGTCAAGTTCAAGCTGTCGGCAACATTGCTGCAGTTGGGCGTCGCGCTGCAGGCTGAACGGGGTGTAATCGCGATTGACAAACACGGCCTCGATCGACTCCGCGATTTGCAGCCGGCTGATCACGTTTTCAGGCCGGTCATGGAAATAATACAAGGTGCCGGCCTGTTCGGCGATTTGCTCTTGCAAGTCGTCCAGCGCCTGCAGCATGAATTGCAAGGCCGGCTGGCTCTGGTACGGATGCGGTTCGATTTGCCGCGGATCGAAAACAAACGCCGGTATGACCCGTTCGGACTGCGCCAATGCAGCGCTCAGGCCGGTGTTATCGAACAGGCGTAAATCGCGGCGAAAAATGAACAGGGCTTTTTGATATCGTGCCATCTGGAGTCTACAGGTTTTTCAGGATACCAAGGTAGACAGTTTTCAGCTGCATTTCGTGAACTGCCGGAGAAAAATTGTTTTTTACCGGTGAAAATGCCTGTGAATGGATGAGCCACAGGCACGCTGGCATTCAGCCGGACCGGCTATGGACAGGGAGGATAGCTTCATGGCGCGGAACGCGCGTTGACGGGGGCCGGGTCCAGGCGGAGGCAGGCGCCTGGCCGTCCAGGCGTTTACCCGCGCCCGGACGGCCATTGAGGCGTGTTTAGCTTTCTACATAGCGGTCGAAAACCATTTGCAGCATATTCAATTCGCCTTGCTCCGGTTTGCACCAACCTTGAAATTGAAGGTCCTGCAATATTTGTTTGCCCTGCTCATCGTTCTCCATGTCTTGCAGGATAGGGCCTAAAACATCGCCTTCGGCCTGCAGGTAAGGGGCGATGCTGAATAAATGAAAGGTAAAGTTGGTGTCGCTGGCATCCAGTTGCCGTACGTTTTTGCGGCTTAGCGATGACAGGTTCTCGTAGGTTTTTTTCAGTACAAACAAAAGATCGGCCTGTTTCCTGATCAGCATTTGCAGCGCCTTGATTTCGTTGCCGGAAAAATGATAGTTGAATTTTGCCGAATCAACACCGCTTTCATCGCATAAAAACCGGCCCAACAGATAAACGAAACTGGCTTCCGTGGCGGTGACGACATTGGCGGCTTTCATATCGGACAAGGTCCGTTTATCGTCGGAACGGCTGAGTATGACGACTTCATCCGCCTCGGCGATCGGCCGCATCAACGGAATAAAGCCTTTTTTCATCATGGCGCAGGCTTCGAAGGGCTTGCTGAACAAGATATCAGGCGTAATATTTTTAACATCCTGGGCTTGTTCAAAATGGATGACTTTTTGCATGCGCCGTTGCAGATAGGTATTCAATAAATACCAGCCGCTCAATTGGCTGCCGGTCTGCAGACTGGCGACAAAATTCAGTTTTGATTTGTTTGCCGGCGTTTCGCTGTCGGCATCGGCCTTGTGAATATGCGCGGGCGGCGCCGGATCAATCATTTTGGTGCCGGAGGTCTCCTGACCTGTGGCACCTTCGACAAAGCGTCCCAGGCCGGTGATTTTAAACAGCATGCTGACCATTCGGTTGAGATTCTGCACTTGTACGCGCGTGCCGTTATTTTCCCATTCCTCGAAAAGCTTCAGTAATAACGACAAGCCCATGGAATTGACACGTTCAATATTGCTGAAGTCGAGCATGACAGAGGCGTCGGCAGGTATTTCGACGAACACGCTGAAGGCGGGCGTGGCATGCGCGTCGATGGAGCCCGCGCAATCAAAGCGGTATTGGTTGTCGTTCTTGGAAGTCTGTTTGATTGTTAGTGAAGATGAAATTGTCATTATTAGACTCCTACCTTGTTTTCAGCATCGTATTTGCTGTGGTATAGAAACTGAAATCCGGAACTGGTATCCATGTTAACCGGACTGCTCAGATCCCATAATGTGGTGACTTGTGTTTTTTGTTGTGGAAAGATGCGCACTTGAAAATAATCCGACAAACGCCACAGCATATACAGCCCGGCGCCGCCTATGCCGGCTTCAACGCCTGAATCCATGGCATGGGAGATGCTTTTCAGGAATACGGCGGGCGTCAGTGTGCCCCAGTTATCGGTCACCATCAGGCCGATATGTTTATCGGTCAGGACGACATCGATGCGCACTTCTTCATGTTCCGAGAGTTCGCGCGATACGCCTTTTTGATAATAGGGCACGCCTTTG
Source organism: Methylobacter marinus A45 (assembly GCF_000383855.1). Classification (GTDB taxonomy): domain Bacteria; phylum Pseudomonadota; class Gammaproteobacteria; order Methylococcales; family Methylomonadaceae; genus Methylobacter; species Methylobacter marinus. The sequence continues at coordinate 236,559 of NZ_KB912877.1, read as the reverse complement.
CCGTCGCGTGGCGCCGCATACAGGCTGTTTTCAATCATCTCATCCATGGCCACGACCAGGCTTTCCAGGTGCTCTTCCTGAAGTATTTGCTGGTCGGCCAGCCAGGCCTGTATTTCCTCCATGATAAACAGCTTGTCTTCAGTATGCGTTAATTGAAAATGTTTTTTTAGTGGGGAGGTAGGCAACAAGGTATACAAGTCATCGTTAACCGAATAGTGATGCTGATTCAGCAATTTTTCCCAGCCTATATCCACGCAGATCTTGTTATGGCGCGGCAGGACGCGGCAAATGCCATCCTGGCTGAATCGGGACAGAAGGTCGGCATATTCCTGCTCGGCAAAAAACACCACAAATTCACGGGAAATGCGCGGGATGGGATGATCGCCGCGACGATAGAAGGTATCGGAGAGACGGATGATGTCGCTGGCTTCTTCCGACGAACTGGCTACCGGCATAATGCGGTCACTATGGCTGATCAGCATGATGGTGATGTCGTCGGTAAAGGCTTGTCCGGCGCAATGCTGGTTCAATGCTCCCATCAGGCGGCTGCGTAAAACTTCCGGTTCGGCATCGCCGCACTGGTTAAGAATGTGCTCCAGCCTGTCGTATCCGAAGGCCTCGCCATCCGGCGATTCCTCTTCCACCAGACCGTCGGTAAACATGAAAATCCGGTCGCCCACTTCCATCTGCAATTCAAGGGAAGGCGTGAAATAATCGGAATCGATGCTTTTGCCCAGCGGCAGGCCCGACGCTTCCAGTATTTCCCAGCGTTGCTGCTGGTGCCGCCAGAGATAAGGCAATACATGCCCGGCATTGGCAAAAATCAGTTTGCCGGTAATAGCGTCGAGCGTGACACAGGCCATTGTCATCAATAATGATTGATGCGCCGTGGCCAGCATGGTTTCGTTTAACGATTGCAGAATTTCAGCCGGGTTGCTGACTCCCGTGTGTATCAGGGGATAAACACCGGCCTTCGCGGCACTCACCATGGTGCCGGCCGCAACCCCGTGGCCGCTGACATCACCGACCAGCAACACAGTCTTGTGTCCGTCGACGACATAATAGTCATAATAATCACCGCCTACTTCACTGGATGTCAGCAGGTTGGCTTCTCCCAGGATACCGGGCAATTGGATGGTGGGGCTTGGCAAAATGGAGCGTTGCAATGTCGCCGCAAGGTCGACTTCGCCTTTTAAACGGGCGCTCATCTGTTCCAGTTCGGCGTGTGTCTGATACAGCTGGAGTTCTGCCTGTTTACGCTCGGTAATATCCAGTCCCGTGGCCAGGAACATGATCGGCCGGCGGGATCTTGAGTCATGAACGACCGTCGCGTGCCAAACAACATTGATGGTCTCGCCGCTACGAATCATCATCTGCGTTTCAACTTCATCCGCGAATTCGATGGAACCGTCCATCATGCCGTCAAACAGCTGCCTCAAAACCGCTTGTTCATGCTCTGGAATGAACTGCCCGAAGAAGTCCTTGCCCTTGATTTCCTCTTCTTCCCAACCAACGCTTTGTTCAGCATGATGGTTGAACAAGGTTACTTTGCCTGCCGGATCAAGGCCGATAATCAGCGCTTCCGCCGTGTTGATCACGTTGTCGGCGAAGTTCTTTTCTTCCTGAATTTTAAACGTGGTTTCCTGCAGTTTTACAATCAGAGGCCTGAGTAATACGGAGCCCACCAGCGCCAGGGTACCTAATGCGATAATAAAGATGATGTTTTGCAGACTCATCGTGTTACGCAGTTTGTGTTCGCCCAGCTTTTGATAGGCCGTGGTTGCTTTTTCAATGCCGTCCAGTACGCGTGGCGACAATTCGTTGTGCAGTCTGAACAGGGTCGCCTGATTCAGTGGTTCTTTCCTGGTCGAGGCATTGACTATGGCTTTTGAAGCTTCGAGATAATTGTTAATCCGGCGGCTCAGTTCGATGGGTTCTTCAAAAAATATTGAATTCAGTTCCGCCGGTAATTCACCTTTTTCACGCACCAGTTTGGCGCCCCTGCGCACAAAACGGTCGCCATTTTGCAACGTGGCAAGATTGTCTCTGAGTAGAACCTGATCATTGATAATCTGGCTGCGGATAGCGTTAATCTTACCGGGATCGGTGACGTGGTTGAGTTGCAGGGTTAAAAAGTTGATGTCGCTGACTAAATGGTTTTGATCGCTGCTCAGCCTGACCAAAGCGATATTCCCTTCCTGTTCTAATAAATCCGTGGTCAGAATGAAGTAGGTCAAACAGTTAACTAGCGCCAGAACCGACAAAACGGTGATGTACTGGCTCAGCAAATAAGTGATTATTCGTCGAAAAGTTTGTTGCATAAGGGTTCCTCATTTTTTTATTATTATTTCTTTATCTGTTTTTTTAATGATTTCTAATTAATCCAGACAATGAGTGCCCGACCTCAAAAGACGAGGCAGGTAAATATCCCGGCACACTGGTTTTAACTGGCTATATGCATGTCTCGAGTAAAGGCGACATTCACAAGCCGGTATTTGGCAATAAATATAAGTTATCAATATCATTATATTTATTTTAAAAACATCTGGTTTTCATGCCGATTTGGAGAGGCATCCGGACGGCAAATTTGGATTCAAATTATTAAAAAACAATGTATGCGTGGACCCTTCAATACCACGGAGGCGTTTAAACGCTCATATCCAGACGCTTCCGCACTGATAAAAATCAGACTGTTTCCGGTCTTTAACAAAGCGAATACGGATACTCGCCAAAAAATTCAGCTAAATTGGCATGGGATGCCAGTGATGACAAACCGATGGCGGCTAACTGCTTACCGATAGCATTTAATGCTTAGGGCAGTTTTACGAGCCTATATCGTGTAAAAATGTAACCCTGCATGTCTGGCGCTAGAGCGATTACCATGCAACGCGAATACACAACTCAGACTTCACCCCTCTGCCGGCAATATTGCCGAGCAAAGCAAGGACTTATGTCTGCGTACCCGATGGGGTCAGTCGGTTCGAAAAGCCTTTGAATCAAGTGCTGTTATCTGGCCATGCGGGAATTCCGGTTCCACTAGGCGCTCTGGCATTCTAGAGCCAAAGTTGGCGGTCTGATCCAGCTTGATGAAGACTTTTAAAAATTGTCGGAGTTTATCTCTCTTTTTATTTGAGGCTAATTTGTGAGCAAAACCCTTCTTGTCGAAATGGTTGTGTTTTATTTCACTACTTTAAAGCGTTAGGCAAGCACTTCTGTATTTATCCGCATGCAGGTGGAAGCTTCTTATCAGCGCTTTTTCCGTGTATGGATTGGCTTCGCCTTAACTTTTTGACAGCCCTGTCGGCTCTTAAGCCCGGGACTTAAGACGCATGGATTTAACGGGCTGCGTTTCATGTTGTTGAAACAGAGCATAAACCCAAATGAAGATATTTTCTAAAATGGTTGTTGAGAAATGTGAACCGCATCACAAATTAAGAGTGGGCTCAGTCATTAATCCTGGTCGGAAACAGCGGCTGAACAGGCGAGGGAGAAACGGGGCAAACCCGTTTAATGGCAGGTTATTTTCTGGTAGTTCGGTCGGCGGAATAGGTGCTTGTTATTAACCTTACTGATTATAATGTTTTTATTGCGGTAAGTGTAGTAATAAATTTCTTGGCTTACACGGTGCATACCTCGGTCTATTACGGATAATGCTGCTTGTCAATAATGACTGAAAATGCTTAAAGATTCCTTAAATTTTTAAAACGCTTCGGTGTGGCTTTTAAATGGCGCGCAAACAATTCAGCCAATACCGTTTACTCATAATCCTCTAAAGGCGGGCAGGTGCAGACTAGATGCCGGTCGCCATAAACGTTATCGATGCGTCCCACCGGCGGCCAGTATTTGTCGTCGTGTTGGTGGCCGGCCGGGAAGAAAGCCTGCTGTTTGGAATAAGGCCGCGTCCATTCCTCCAGCAACAAGCGATGGGTATGCGGAGCATTGCGCAGAATATTGTTTTCGGCGTCGGCCGTGCCGTCCTCAATGGCTTTAATTTCCTGACGGATCGTAATCAGCGCATCGCAAAAGCGGTCGATTTCGGCTTTATTCTCGCTCTCGGTCGGTTCGATCATCAGGGTTTCGGGCACCGGAAACGAGACGGTCGGCGCATGAAAGCCAAAATCGATCAGGCGCTTGGCGATATCATCGACGGTAATATGGCACGATTTCTTGAAAGCACGGCAGTCAATGATGCACTCATGCGCGACCCAGCCGTTTTTGCCGGTATACAGGATGGGGTAATAAGGTGTCAGGCGCCTGGCCATGTAATTGGCATTCAAAATGGCCGTCAACGTCGCCCGTTTCAGACCGGCCGCGCCCATCATGGCGATATAAGCCCAGGAAATGGTCAGGATGCTGGCCGATCCCCATGGCGCCGCCGATACTGTGCCGATCGTGCCGTGTTTGCCTTTGGCCGGATTGACGCCCTTGACCACCGGATGCTCGGGCAGGAAAGGCGCCAGGTGCGCGCGCACGCCGATCGGGCCGACGCCGGGACCGCCGCCGCCATGCGGAATGCTGAAGGTCTTGTGCAGATTGAGATGGGCGACATCGGCGCCGATTTTGCCGGGCCGGCTTAAACCCACCAGGGCGTTGAAATTGGCGCCGTCCAGATAGACTTGACCACCATGCTGGTGGACCAGATCGCAGATAGCGCGGAACGATTGCTCATAGACGCCGTGCGTGGACGGATAAGTAACCATCAATGCGGCCAGCTTATCGGGATGCTCGGCGATTTTTGCCTGTAGATCGTCCAGACTGATATTGCCGTTTTCATCGCAGGCCACGACCTCGACTTTAAGCCCGGCCATGGTGGCGCTGGCGGGATTCGTGCCGTGCGCGGAAGCCGGTATCAGGCAGATGTTGCGCTGGCTTTCGCCGGTAATCTCATGGTATTTGCGGATGACCAGCAGGCCTGTGTATTCGCCCTGGGAGCCGGCATTCGGTTGCAGCGAAATCGCGTCGAAGCCGGTCAGATCGCAGAGCATATCCTCCAGTTCTGCGAACATCTGCTGATAACCGTGGGTTTGATACAGCGGCGCGAACGGGTGCAGGCTGTTGAATTCGTGATAGGAAATGGTCTGCATCGCGGTGGCCGCATTCAGCTTCATCGTGCAGGAGCCTAGCGGGATCATCGAACGATCCAGGGCGATGTCGCGGCGTGCCAATTTGCGCATGTAGCGCATCATTTCGGTTTCCGAATGATAGCGGTTGAACACAGGATGCTCGAGAATGGCGTCGGTGCGTAACAAGGTTTCGGGAATGCATTCGGTTATGGCCGCATCGAGCGCATTGATGTCGGGCAACGTGGAAACAGGCGATGCAAAAACCTGCCAGAGCGCTCTTAAATCATTGCGCGTGGTGGTTTCATCCAGCGCAATGCCGACATGGTCGGGATCGACGATGCGTATGTTGATATTGGCTTCGGCGGCATGCGCGGCGATGCGTTTGGCCCGATTCGGCGTATGCACCAGCAGCGTGTCGAAATAGCATTCGCTGATGACGTGGTGGCCGAGTTGCCTGATGCCGGCCGCCAGAATCTCCGCATAGCGGTGCACGCGTCCGGCGATCAGGCGCAAGCCGTCAGCGCCGTGGTAGATCGCATAAAAGCCTGCGATAACGGCCAGCAGCACCTGCGACGTACAGATGTTGCTGGTGGCTTTATCGCGGCGGATATGCTGTTCGCGCGTTTGCAGGGCCATGCGCAGCGCCGTCTGGCCGTGGCTGTCTTTGGATACGCCGATGATGCGGCCCGGCACGGAACGTTTATAGTCGTCCCGGGTGGCAAAAAACGCGGCATGCGGCCCGCCGTAACCCATCGGTACGCCAAAGCGCTGCGAATTGCCGACCACGATATCGGCGCCGAAGGCAGAAGGCGGCTTCAGCAGCACCAGGCTCAGTAGATCCGCCGCGACCGTGACCAGCGCCGATTTGCTGTGGGCGATCGAGGCCGCTTCGCCGAGATCATGGATTTCCCCATGCGAGCCCGGATATTGCACGATCAACGCGAAGAAGTCGTGACTCGCCAGACCATGATGCGGATCGCCGACGATAACGTCATAACCCAGGGAACGAGCACGGGTCTGAATGACGGCGATGGTCTGCGGATGGCAGTCCTGATCGACGAACACGCTGTTGGCCGCGCTTTTCGACAGGCGCCGGGACATGGTCATGGCTTCGGCCGCGGCGGTGGCTTCATCGAGCAGCGAAGCGTTGGCCAGTTCCATGCCGGTCAAATCGATCACCATTTGCTGAAAATTCAACAAGGCTTCCAAGCGACCCTGGCTGACTTCGGACTGATAGGGCGTATAGGCGGTGTACCAGCCGGGATTTTCCAGCATGTTGCGTTTGATCACGGCCGGCATGATAGTGCCGTAATAGCCCATGCCGATCATGGATGTGCAGACTTTGTTGCGCGCGCGCATTCTACGCAGGTATTTGAGCACGGCGCGCTCGCTGATCGTTTCCGTTAGTTTCAGCGGTTCGTCGTTGAGAATATCGTCCGGAATGGCTTGCTCGATGATGTCATCCAGTTCGCTCAAGCCGAGTTCGGCGAGCATGTCCTGAATTTGCTGTTGATCGGGGCCGATATGGCGGTGGATGAAATTACCGCGCATTTCCAGTTTGTCCAGGCTAAGACGAGGTGAGGGCATGGTTTTATCTCTTGTAGCGATGAGGGATAAAAGGCAATTCTGTAAGCGTGACCGGAACCTGATGATCACGGACCCGTGCGTATAGTATGCTGCCTGCATCCGGCGCCGGATTGTGCAGCATCGCCATGGCGATCGGCCGGCCGAGGCTGGGGGAAAAACCGCCGCTGGTGACATGGCCGATGGCATCGCCGGTTTCATTGGTAATAATGCAGCCTTCGCGCACCGGTATTTTGCTTTCGACCAGTAGGCCGACACGGCTCTTTTCCGTGCCCTGGCGTAGTTGCGCCAGAATTCTGCCGGCACCTGGAAACGTGGTGTGACCTTTTTTAACCAGCCAGCGCAAACCGGCTTCCACGGGCGTGATCGTTTCATCAAGCTCATGCCCGTACAGGCAAAGTCCTGCTTCTAGTCGTAAGCTGTCGCGTGCGCCGAGGCCGACGGCTTCCACCGTCTCTTGAGCTAGCAGCAAGCGGGCCAGACGTTCTGCCTGCTCGCTGGCCACCGAAATTTCAAAACCGTCTTCGCCGGTATAGCCGCTGCGGCTGATCGTACATTTGACATCATGGATTTCGGCTTCACAGGCGTGCATGAACGATAAGCCGGCCGCCGTCGTGGAAAATTTCTGTATGACTGCTATTGCGGCAGGTCCTTGCAGGGCAAACAGTGCCTGATCGTTCAACTCCTTAAAATGACAGCGGTCAGTTAAATGAACTTTAAAATGTTCAAAATCTTTGTCTTTACAGGCTGCATTGACAATGACCATGAGCCCGGAAGTTAGACGTGTTGCGACAATGTCGTCAATAATGCCGCCATTGTCGTTGGTCAAAACGGTATAGCGTTGCTGATAGGGGGCAAGTCCGGTGATGTCGCTGGGTGTCAGTTTTTCCAGTTCGCTGGCGGCTGAATCCCCCAGAATCAGATATTGGCCCATGTGGGAGATGTCGAAAAAACCGGCATAATTGCGGCAGTGCCGGTGTTCATGCAGGGTGCCTTTGCGGTAATGCACCGGCATTTGGTAGCCGGCAAATGGCACCATTCTGGCGCCCAGTTCAAGATGAAGATTGTAAAGCGGCGTTTGATTTAACGTGGTCACAATTATGTCTCCGCGTGTCGGCAATAACCTTAGTGTAACGCCGGGGGCAGGTGAAACCAAGATAATCAGCTAAACTTATAATTCCATGATGTCGATTCAGAGTTTTACGATTACAATAGCTCTAACCCATCAATTTGAGTTGACTCATAAATATATTGCCTTCTTCCGAGGCCTGGCTAAGGACGAGTTGATTAGCCTATGCATGTGTCAAATCGCCTGAGCATGATTAGAACAGTTCGCTACCTTATGGCAGCGAAAAAATAAACAATAATACGCAATCGTAATATACCTATGACCAACAAATCTGTACCTCCTGATCCGGCAAATGCAAATAATCCGCCGCGAGTCGAGCGCCGTAGGCAATTTCGTCGTGCTTCCGATTACCAGGCCGAACATTTTCAGAATATCTTCTCTTCGTTCGAAACTTTCGGCCGCCATGTCGTGTTGTTAGATAGCCAGGCGCGGGTGCTGTACCACTCGAAAAAAGTTGACGAGCTTCTTGAAGACGATGCGGTACCTCTGCGGCTAGAACCGAAATTCACTTTGCTAGACTCGCATAATGCGAATCAATTCAAGGCATTTCTCAAAGGGTTGGCGGAATCAGTTCCCGGCACTGTCAATTCCTCCCAGTCAGACAATCTTCGGCGGACCAGAAGTTGTATTCTGCTGTTGGAACGTAGCGACAGTTCGCCGTTGTTATTGAGTTGTTTTCCGATGCAGCCATCGCCAGTTGATGAAGACGGACTGAAGATCATGGCGATATTATGCGATCCCGGTTGTTATTCCGAGGAACAATGGCGGGCATTTCAGGATTTATTCAGTTTGACGGCTGCTGAATTAAGGTTATGCCTGGCCTTGGCTGACGGTTTATCGCTGGCTGAATACAGTCAAAAATACGATGTCACCGACAATACCGCCCGCAGTCAGTTGAAAAAAGTTTTCGAGAAAACCAATACCCGCAGGCAAGGGGATTTAATGCGTTTGATATTTTTGCTGACAAGACTGTAAAAAGGATGGTTTTTACGGTTTGCCGCTTATTTTATAACTCCTGCAACTGACGGGTCTTTCCGTCCCTCTTCGGCGTTGCCTACAGGAATGTAGGTAAGGGGTGTGAGCACGACTGCATTAACAGAAATACTGCCTCGATTGCGAGGTATATTTCTTTCCCGTTTTTAACGCTAATAAAATAACCATTTTTTTCACTATCTGCTAATATTTTTCCAGGATCTGCCAATAATAAAACTAAAAACAAAATAGTTAACCGGCGGACTTTTAGGTGTTGTTTAATTGGGGGTTTTGTGAAAAAAACTTTGCGTTCCGTTCTGCTATGTTTAACCCTGCTCGGGGCTAATGCGGCGAGTGCTGCGTCGTTCAAATTCAGTTTCGATGGCAATTTTGAAAACCATAACGATATTGCAAGGATAAATTTCTCGCTCGTTAATGAAGCATATAACGTAAAGCTATGGACTGATTCGTTTCAGGATGGGGCTAACTTTGATCCAATAACAGCGTTATGGAACCAAGCTACGGGCGAGTTGATTGATGAGAATGATGACAATCCTGCAATTGCCCGGGATCAAACCAGATACGATTCAGGATTGGCGTTTTTCTCTCTTCCTGCGGGTGATTATTTTTTTACTGTCGCGGCATTCAGCAATTGGGCGCAAGGGGACAATATTTCAGCTGGTTTCCTGTTTGATGGAGAAACGCCAATTGCGTTAGCTGACTGGGACCAGCCAGCGAACTTTCAGAATATGGGAGCATTTTGGCGGGTTAATTTAACCTATGATGATAAAGTTGTTATCAGCGGAGTTCCTGTGCCAGCGGCTGTCTGGCTGTTTGGCTCGGGTCTAATGGTATTGATGGGTTTCAATCGCAAACGCGCGCAGGCGTTAGCGGCATCGGTTTAACCTGTTATCTTCCCACGCAAAACCGCCTTTCGGATAAGCCAGAAGGCGGTTTTTTTTATTGCCTTTTTTGTGGTCAGCCGGTGTAACTGACATAGGCCCTGTAGCCCGCAAGCACAGCCAGTATCAGAAAAATGGCACCACTGATTTTGTGCAGCAGCACTAATGGGATTTTTTGCAGAATGGTACGGCCGGCCAGAATGCCCAAGGCCGATGTAGAGGCCAGGGCGATGGTGGAACCCAGCCATACGGCAATCGGAGAAGCGGTGCTGCTTAAGGCGACAACGGCCAGTTGCGTTTTGTCGCCGAATTCAGCGAAGGTGATCAACAGGAACGTGGTGAAAAAAATGCTGTGACCGCTTTTTTCCTTGATTTCTTCATCGTCATCATCTTCGTCCACGCGCAGTGCATGGATGCCAAAGGCGGCAAACAGGAAGGCGACAGAAGCAGCGACGATATATTCAGGCAACCACTTGGCGATGGCTATACCGAAAACCACGGCCAGTGTGTTCAAAAAAGCGAAGGCGCCAATGGCGCCGAACAGAACCGGCATGGCTCTATGTCTTGATGCCAGGGTCATGCAGACCAGTTGGCTTTTGTCGCCGATTTCGGCCGCCACGATCAAGGCAAAGCTGGCAGTGGCTGTTGCCGAGATTTCAGCGAAATTGCTGGAAGCCAGTAAAGACAAAAAGTGCTGTAAATAGTTTTGAAGAAGGTTTTGCAGATTGTCCAATTTTTGTCTCTGTGGATAGCATAAAGGCGACCGGCGGATCGCCTTTATAGTTTATGGTGGATATGGAGTAGTTATTAGCCGAGTAAATTATCCAGCACCATCATGATGATGAAGCCGATCATTAAGGCAAAAGTCGCATAACGTGAGCGGCCATTAGAATGCGATTCCGGAATGATTTCCTCGCTGATGACAAACAGCATGGCGCCGGCGGCAAATCCCATGGCAATTGGCAATACCGGTTCAAACAGGGTGACCATGGTGATACCCAGCAGGCCGCCGACCGGCTCTACCAGGCCGGTGACTGTTGCGATGCCGATGGCTTTCCAACGGTTATAACCGAGGCCTACCAGCGGTAAGGCAACGGCCAGGCCTTCAGGAATATTTTGCAGGGCAATGGCGACAGCCAGAATCACGCCGTTTTTGATTTCCCCTGAACCAAAGCTGACGCCGACCGACATGCCTTCAGGAAAATTGTGAATCGTTATGGCGATAATAAACAGCCAGATTTTATTTAATGACGTCAGTTGCGCATCGGCAATGGTATCAAAATGAACATGAGGCAATTGACGGTCGGCATAATGCAGAAATAGCCCGCCGACCAGCATGCCGATGGATACAACGTAGATGCCGTTGCCGGGCCAGATCAAGTTGCCATAGTCCATGCCGGGAACCAGCAGGGAAAAGGCCGTTGCCGCGAGCATCACGCCGGCCGCCGCGCCAAGCATGGTATTGAACAGATTGGTTGAAATATTTTTGAAAAACAGGGCGGGAAGGGCGCCAAGGCCAGTTGCCAGACCAGCCAGAATGCTGGCGAAAAAGCCGATGACTACGATTTTGTCGAAAGCTAAATACAAAGCGCCGAATATAACTAGCTGGGATAACAAAAACAGCCCGGCGACAATAGCCCAGCGCTTTAATGGCGGCATGGCCTGCAGCTTTTGATAATTTTCGCTGGATTTTATACGAGCTATTTGATGTTCAAGAGAGCGTTGCAATTTTGTGACAGTATTAATAGTGATTGTCATAAGCTTTGCCTAGGGTAACTGGTCGGAATAATTGTAGTTATTGTGTTTGGCATTATATCTAAATACCTTAAGGTTGTGTGGTTGTTAAAAATCAATGGTTAATCCTACGGCTCGAGGTTAATTTTTATTAGCCGTTATTGACCTATTCATGCAACGATGTAGAGGCGTTATGAAGGCAATAAATTGATGCCTATAGATACTACGGCAAATCTTCACATAACGCATTGACTAGGAATATTTCCTTTTTTTCAAGCCCCCCTATAACTTATCCATTGGTTTGACTATCATTTCGCGCTCAACTAATTTGGGGGTGGAATGAAAAAAATTATTTACGGAGCGGTGGGGCTGTTTAGCTTGTCCTCACTGACTGCTGTTATGGCGGAAGAGCAACCGAAAATCAAGCTTGAAACCGTTGATGTAATAGGCGTTACGCCATTGCCGGGCAGTGGCGTCGATGCCGATAAGATACCGGCCAATATCCAGACAGTGACATCCGAGCAATTGGAAAAGGCGCAGAGTCTGTCACTGAATGAATACATCAGCCGCTATCTGGGCAGTGTGCATATCAATGAAGCGCAGAACAATCCGCTGCAGCCTGATGTTTATTACCGCGGCTTTGTTGCCTCACCTTTGCTGGGCTTGCCGCAAGGCTTGTCGACTTATTTGAACGGAGTCCGGTTTAATGAGCCTTTCGGCGATACGGTTAACTGGGACCTGATTCCTAAAGGTGCAATCGATACGATGACACTGGTGCCGGGTTCCAATCCAATATATGGTTTGAACACGCTGGGCGGCGCCATAGCGGTCAAAACCAAAACCGGCTTTACCGCGCCCGGCCATCAACTGGAAATCTATGGCGGGTCATGGGACCGGCATTCGGAAGAGTTAACCAGCGGCGGCAACAACGGTACCTGGGGCTATTTCCTCGACGTGCACAATTTCGGCGAACAAGGCTGGCGTGATTTCTCTCCCACGCGCGCCAAGCAGGTGCTGGGTACATTAAGCTGGCAGAATGATCGGGGAGAACTGGATCTGACGCTGGCCGCCAACGATAACGACATGAAGGGTAACGGCGCGGCGCCGGAGCAGTTGCTGGAGCAAGGCAGAAAAGCCGTGTTCACGCATCCCGATCAAACCATCACCCGCCTGTTTTTTTCCGAACTGGCCGGTAGCTATGATGTGACCGATGAAATCGAAGTGAGCGGCAACGCCTATTTTCGGCAGAACCGGATCAAAACCTTTAACGGCGATGACAGCGATTTTGATGGCTGTGAAGATGACAGCGGTTTTCTGTGCGATGAATCAGGCGAATTTCCGGTTATCGACATCAACGGCAACCTGGTGACCGAAGATGAAAGCGTTGAAGGCGCCACCAACAATACCAGCGCCACCAATATGCGCAGCCGTGGCGGTACTCTGCAGTCGATGTTCAAGCATGATTGGTTTAATCATGAAAACAATTTGATTGTCGGCGCCAGCTATGATTACGCCGATGTGCATTTCAATTCCGACACGGAACTGGCGCGTCTGACCGATGACCGCGGTACGGTGGGCAGCGGTATTCTGGTTAAGGATGCCCGGGTGCGCTTGAACACCACTACCGAGACTTATGGCTTTTATCTGAGTGATACCTTCTCGGTAACTGACGATCTGGCCGTTACCCTGGCCGGACGTTATAATCATGTCGGCATCACTATGGCCAACCAGTTCATCGACGGCGAAGACAAATTGAGCGGCAAGCATAGCTTCGAGCGCTTTAATCCTTCAGCCGGCTTTACTTATCAGATTCTCGACAACGTCGGCATGTACGGCAGTTACAGTGAGTCTTCACGGGCACCGACGCCGATGGAATTAAGCTGCGCCGATGAGGACGATCCTTGCCGTCTGCCGAATGCGTTTGTAGCCGACCCTCCACTGGATCAGGTTGTCGCTAAAACCTGGGAAGGCGGTTTTCGTGGTAATTTCGATCAGTTTCTGGAAAGAGGCGATATGAAATGGAATCTGGGTTATTTCCATACCGTCAACCATGACGATATCATCTTTAACCGTGGCGGCGACAGTATCAGCGAGGGGTTCTTCAGCAATGTCGGACAAACGCGTCGTTACGGCATAGAAGCCGGCACTACGCTTAACTATGCGCAATTATTCAGTAATATTGATGACTGGCATTTTGCGACCAACTACACTTATCTGAATGCACGCTTTATGGACGGTTTCACTATTCAAAACCCGCTGGATAATGACGAGGCGGCTCAAGTGAAGCGCGGCAATCGGATTCCGGGCATGCCCGAGCATATCTTCAAAGCGTCGCTCGGAGTGGATTTATGGAAGCGCCTGTCGTTGGGTATCGATGGTCTGTATAGCGGCGATCAGTTCTTTAGAGGCGACGAGGCGAATACCACTGCCAAGTTGGCCGGCTACTGGCTGTTCAATGCCAAGGCGGAGTATAGGGTCAACAAACACCTGGCTTTGTTCGGCAGGGTCGACAATATTTTCGATAAGGACTATGCCTCTTTCGGTGTCTATGGGGAGGCTGATGAAGTATTGGGTGATGCTTTCGATAGCGGCCGCTTCGTCTCGCCTGGCGCACCAAGAGCCGGATGGATTGGCGTGCGTTTGAGCATATAAGGTTCCAGATTGAGCAGGGATGCTCGGAACTTATGGCAAGGATTTTTGTATAAGTTACAGGCAATAAAAAGCCCGCATGAAGCGGGCATATTTGAGCTTTATTATTTTTATTATCTTGTTGCGCGTGGCACAACTTTACTCAAGCAGAATTACTCATTTTATTATTGTTATCAATAGCCTGAAAGGCTAATCCTCCTCTTGGCCGGTGATTAAACCGGGCTCACTCCGTTAAGCTGGTGACGATTCTATATCAAAAAAAATAGTAGTGTCTATCAAAAATAATGATTTTTGCGGATAAATAGTATCGCCTCGAAAATACTTAATGAATACAGGAGGTTATACTATTTTAGAGATTGCTGATAGAGAAAATCACTGGCAAAGAGTGCTTTTTATTAAGCAGCCGTTAAGGATGTCTATGTTCGACCTTTATCGGCATGTCTCATTGAGTATTTCACTGGCGACGGGCTTCCTCTTCCTCGTTCATAAAAAAATTCAGCCGCTCGTTAAGAATAGAGGACAGATAAAAATTGAGTCCTTTTGATTTTTGGGCCAATTTGATATGCAGGATGGCGTCCCTCGTTTGTCCTGTCGTATAGTAATATTCCGCGAGGTATCGGTGTGACTCGGCCGGTTGATCCAAATCGCTATAGATTTGCGCCAGGAGTTGCAAATACATCGGTTTTTGCTGGGTTTTAGGCGTTAACGCCAGCAGGTTTTTCCGGGCCGACTCGGCTTTGCCGGCTTTCAACAGGGACGTTATATACTCAAGTTTGATGGCGTCGTTATTGGGGAATCGCTGAACCGCCTTTTGATAGAGGTCGAGTGCTTCGGGGTATTGCTTCGCCTCAAGCAGCGTGCGGGCCAGTGCCGCCGCGTATTGGGGCTGATTGGGGTGGTCATGGATCAGTTGTTGAAAAATGGCTTCAGCTTCATTGAATTTCTGCGCATGAAGCTGGGCTAAACCCATGCCATAACGGGCAACGGTACGTTGCTCTTCGGTACCTTGCGTTAGGCGCGATTGAAAATATTTGCCGGCAGCGGCAATATCGGTTGCTGTTATTACGCGCAGTTTGGCTTTGGTGAGCTGATAGCCGAGCGAATCCGGATATTGTTTATACGGATAAGTTTCCGCGCGGCCTCGGGTATCGGAGATACGCGAAGTGGTCACCGGGTGGGTTCTTAAAAATTCCGGAACATCATGGCCATAATAACGGCTTGACTGTTGTAAGCGCTCGAAGAACGTGGGCATGCTGCGAGGATCATAGTGCGAACTGGCCAGTGTCTGCATGCCGACCCGATCGGCTTCCGCCTCGTTTTCGCGGGTAAAATCAATTTGAAACTGAACGCTGCCGGCCTGAATGGCCATGAGCGCGGCTTGCCCGAGAGCCGGTGATTGCGTGCCTAATAAAATGGCGGCCAGTGTCGCGGCGGCGGTAGGAATCGATAAACGGCTGGCGGCCTCAAAGGCGCGGTATAGGTGGCGCTGGGTGACGTGAGCAACCTCATGCGCCATGACCGAGGCCAGTTCGCTTTCGGCTTCAGTCGTTAAAATAAGTCCGGAATTCACGCCGATGTAGCCCCCGGGACCGGCAAATGCGTTGATCTGATTTTCCATGACCACAAAGAAATGGAAAGGATAGCCCGGGGTATCGCTATTGGTGGCGAGCCGTTGGCCGATGGACTGAATATACTGCTGTATTTCAGGATCCTGGCTGATAGTGATCTGGCTGTGCAGACTTCTGAAAAAGGCCGCGCCGAGTTCTTGTTCCTGTGCCGGGGTAATCAGCGTGCCGGAAGAATCGCCCATGTCAGGCAGTTCAATTTTATCAATCTCAACAGCTTGCTGGGCTGCGGGAAACAGGGCAAGGCCCAAGGCTAGCGTTAAAGCAGATGGTTTAAATTTCATGGCGATGAGACTGAGTAAGGCAGGATTGGTTCCGGTAACAATGAAATGACGGCTTGTCAGCCAGCGATTGGTATTTTATAAGATTATAATAGGCGTGGGTTACCGCTATCAACAGCACTCTCTGATAGAACTCAGGACCTATTTGTTCCATGTTTAACCATTTCTTTAATCATGAAATTCGCCATTCAAATCAATAACAGCCCTTATCAGTCAAATACAGGTCATACGGCTTACCAATTTATCAAGGCCGTGCTGGCGCAAGGACACGAAGTATTTCGGGTGTTTTTTTACCAGGACGGTATTTATCACGCTTTTAAATATGCCACGCCACCCGATGACGAGCTTCAGTTTACGGCGCAGTGGAGCGAGCTGGCGCGGCAGTACCAACTGGATTTGGTCGTTTGTATCTCTGCCGCGCAACGGCGCGGATTATTATGTGCCGATGAGGCCAAAAGGCAGGGCAAGATGGATAACGATCTGGCCGAGGGCTTCCGCATTTCAGGATTGGGGCAGCTGGTTGAAGCCACGCTGGAAGCTGATCGCTTTATTGTCTTTGGTTGAGAAAAATGAAGAAATATTTGTTCGTATTGCGCAAGCCGGCGCACAGCGGCGCTCAGGTTCAGGAAATGCTGGATATTATCCTGACGACGGCGGCATTCGATCAGCAGGTCGGTATACTGCTACTCGATGATGGTGTTTTTCAGTTAAAAAACGGCCAGCAGCCCGATATCGCCGGCATGAAGGATATCGCGGCTATCTTTAAAGCGCTGGAGATCTATGAGGTGCATGATGTTTATACGGAAGTCGAATCTCTGCGGGAGAGAGGATTAAAACCAAAGGATTTGTGCTTGCCGGTTCGGGAGTTTTACAGAAAGGATATAGCCAGTTTGATGAAACGGTATGATGTTGTATTTTCGGGCTAGGCAATCAATCGAACACGGAGCGGGGTAGTGATCCCGCTCCGCGCTGTTAAGGGTTGATCGATCAGGCTAGCTTTTTGTATTTCAACCGGTGAGGGTTGTCGGCATCGCTTCCCAGGCGGCGATGGCGGTCGGCTTCGTAATCTTCATAGTTGCCTTCAAACCAGACCACATTACTGTCACCTTCAAATGCCAGCATGTGCGTGGCGATTCTGTCCAGGAACCAGCGGTCATGCGAGATAACCACGGCGCAGCCGGGGAAGGCGAGCAGGGCTTCTTCCAATGCGCGCAGGGTTTCAACATCGAGGTCGTTGGTCGGTTCGTCGAGTAGCAGCACGTTGCCGCCGGTTTTCAGCAGCTTGGCCAAATGCACGCGGTTGCGTTCGCCGCCGGACAGATCGCCGATGCGTTTTTGCTGATCGGCGCCTTTAAAGTTAAAGCGCCCGACATAAGAGCGCGAAGGAGTTTCATATTTGCCGACCGTGATCATGTCCAGTCCATCGGAAATTTCTTCAAAGACGGTTTTGTTCGGGTCCATGTCGTCGCGTAATTGGTCAACATAAGCCAGTTCCACGGTTTGGCCCATGGTCAGAGAGCCGGAGTCGGCTTGCTCCAGGCCTGCCATCATGCGAAACAGCGTGGTTTTACCGGCGCCGTTAGGTCCGATAATGCCGACGATGCCGCCCGGCGGCAGTCTGAAGTTCAAGTTGTTGAACAGCAATCGATCGCCGAAGCCTTTGCTGATGTTGTCGGCCTCGATTACGACATCACCCAGGCGCGGACCGGGCGGAATGTAAATTTCCTGGGTCTCATTGCGTTTCTGCACCTCTTGCGATGACAGTTCCTCGAAGCGTGCCAGACGGGCCTTGCTTTTGGCATGACGGCCTTTAGGGTTCGAGCGTACCCATTCAAGCTCGGCTTTCATGGCTTTTTGGCGGGAGGATTCCTGCTTTTCTTCCTGTTCCAGTCGCCGGCCTTTTTGTTCCAGCCAGCTGGAGTAATTGCCTTCCCATGGGATTCCCGAGCCTCTGTCCAGTTCCAGAATCCAGCCTGCGACATTATCTAGAAAATAACGGTCATGCGTCACCGCGACAACGGTGCCGGGATAGTCATGCAGAAAGCGTTCCAGCCAGGCGACCGATTCGGCGTCCAGATGGTTGGTCGGTTCATCCAGCAGCAGCATGTCAGGATTAGATAGCAGCAGCCGGCATAAAGCGACACGCCGTCTTTCTCCGCCGGATAATTTTGTCACATCCGCATCCCAGTCCGGCAAGCGTAGGGCATCGGCGGCGATTTCCAGTTTTCTGTCCAGTTCCCAAGCGCCTGCAGTCTCAATTTTTTCCTGCAGATCGGCCTGTTCCGCCAGTAAGGCATCGAAATCGGCATCGGGATCTGCAAAGGCATTGCTGACTTCGTTAAAACGATCCAGAATCGCTTTGATTTCGGCAACGGCTTCTTCAACATTGCCGCGTACGGTTTTATCAGGATCCAGTTGTGGTTCTTGCGGCAGATAGCCGATATTGATGCCTTTTTGCGGAATCGCCTCGCCTTCGATTTCCTTGTCGATACCCGCCATGATTCTCAGCAGCGTTGATTTACCGGAACCGTTTAAACCCAGCACGCCGATCTTCGCGCCGGGAAAGAAGGATAAGGAGATATCCTTGAGTATGTATTTTTTGGGCGGGACAATTTTGCCTACCCGATTCATTGAGTATATGTATTGCGCCATATTTTTGCGTATCAGTTGTAAATTGATAAAGGGTAACCTGATGCGGCCTATTATTCCATTTTATTTATGAATTTTTAACCGTTGCCAAATGCCGAATTAAACTTTCTTCCCCAGACTTCATCACGCGTGCATGGTTCCATTCAAAAATCGGCGCGGCTACTGCCGCAAGCCGGTTCATCCAGGGTTTGCAGGTTTGCACCTGCCATTTAAACTCGACTCTGGTCTGGCGGGTAACAGAATCCGAATATAATTGGCAGCGGCCACAACCTTGTAAATCTCCGCTTACGTTTACAGTGACAAGACGGAGAGGCTGTATTTCGGTAACACGTAAATTTACTAACAAGCTGTATGGCAGGCTGGTACGCCAGCAATACTGTCTGACATTATTGAGGCCGGTTGCATCCCCCGGTTCTATTTCTTCAACGGATGCCACGTATTTCCACCAGGACGGCCAGTTCTCGGTATCGATCAGGCGCGACCAGACCGCTTCAACGGAAGCGGGAATCAGCCAGGTTGTGTTTAAGGAAAACTCGGGCATGGCAAAGGCTCTGTAATTGGATATTGATATAGTATGATTTTTCAGTGATAACACAAATAGCCGCACGGCTTGGAAAAGCCGGTAATCGGAATGTGATTCGATCAGTTTGGATCAGCGATAACATAAAATGGTAACGCTAAAAGATAAGGACGTAGCAGCCTTGCCGGGGCAAAAATGCCGGCTATGGCTTTGAAATATGCGGAGTACCCGTTAATAAACCTAAGTGATCTTTGGGTTTGCTGACGGATGACCGGTAGATTTTACCGAGAAAGGGGTTGCATTATTGCTATTTACTAAACTAAAGCCCAAAAGTCAGGCGACTCTTGGGCCGATTTAGATTTGTTACGCTGGGGTTACATTTTCAGCTTGCGGGCCTTTTTGGCCTTGGGTTACCTGCATGGTAACTTTTTGGCCTTCGCGCAAGGTTTTGCGGCCGGTGCCGTTAATTGCACTGTGATGAACAAAAACATCTTTGCCACCTTCTTGTTCAATAAATCCAAACCCTTTTTCATCATTGAACCACTTAACGGTACCTACGACTTGCTCTGACATATTACACTCTTAACTTAAAAAAATCGCCAATTTCAGTTGGCGTTATAAATCCCAGCCTTAACAATAAAGCCGGCTCAAACTTTTTACCGCAGCCAATAGTAGCACTAAAAATACTGGCAGAGCAAAACATAAAAAATTAATATTTTGATCAAATTGAAGACCGCTGTTATCCGGGCTGAAAAGCGGGATGCAGAAAAAATCCGGACCAGTAAAAAATGCGCATAAAAGCTGACTACAGTATAGATAAATTAGTATTTTTAGCAATGTATTTAATGCTCGAGGCATATATTTTTCAATATCAAATTTGCATTAAATAGCCTTCATGCGACTTTAAAACCAAGCGATGAATTAGCCGTATTTACAATTTTTAAAAATTAATAATCAACTTTCTAACTAAAAAGCTCGATTAAAGCCAAATCAGCTGTTAAGTATCTAACAGTTTTTCTATGTCTCTGTTCCCATCTCTTGTCATGGATGCTATAAACAAATTCGACTGATTTAAGGGCCATTCGGGCTTGGTCGGCCGGATGAAAATATATCGCATCTGAATCATTTTCATGCGGATCCCGGTATGGTCGAACAGCTGAAGCTGATCTGCTGAAGGGCTTGGCTGAAGGAGATGTTAAGGGGGGGTGTTGTGATGGTTAACCATATTATTAGCCAGCCACATGATATACAATCTTGTCGGGGTTTATTATCTGTTTGTGCGAGTCAATCGCTAATAATATCGGGGCAATTGAAAAATGATTCCTATAAAAAAAATAACCACTTCCGCAGTCTGTGTTGCACGGACTGCAAAGCCCAAATATTTCTTTCTGTTTTTGTTTTTTACCGTGCTGATCGGTTGCCAGGCCGGTCCCGGCAGTGACCTTAACAGTTCGAAGGCAACAGAAGGCTTTTCGCCTAAGGACACCGACAAGCTTTTCATTGTCGATTGCTTGTTGCCGGGGCAGGTTCGCAAGCTCGGCACGCAGATGACCTACATTTCCAGCCGGCGCCCCATCAGAACGACAGCCGGCGAATGCGAAATTCGCGGCGGCGAATATGTGGCTTATGACCGCGCCAATTTCGCCTCGGCGTTGAAAGTGTGGTTGCCGCAGGCGCAACAGGGCGATGCCGAAGCTCAGGTGACACTGGGGGAAATCTATGAAAAAGGCCTGGGCGGCGCGGCCGATCCTGCTATGGCGGCGCAATGGTATTTAAAAGCGGCCGAGCAAGGCAATTCCAGGGCTCAGGTTAACCTCGGCTATCTTTATGAGAAAGGCCTGGGCGTAAAGAAAGACATTCCGACCGCGTTGAACTGGTACCGCAAAGCCTCAGGACTGGAGAACTCGGACTTGCAATTTGCATCGGTGACTGAAGCCGCCGTGGCCGATACTTATAAAGGACAATTGGAAGAATTACGCCAGGAATCGCAAAGTTATGCGCAAGAGGCCAAAAGCCTGCGCAAGCAGTTGGATGAGACCCGGCGGCAGTTGTCCGGGCAGCAGCGAAAATTGTCCGACCTTCGCAGACAACTCAACAACACGCGAAATAAACTGGAGCAGGAACGCGGAAAATCCAATCGCAATGATGTCCTGATCCGGTCGCTGGAAAAGGATTTACAAGAAAAACTATCCAGCGTGAGCGATCAGCAAACCAAAGTTTCCCAACTTGAAACAAAGCTCAGCACGGAACAGCAGCAGGCCAAGGCTGGGAAGAATGGCAGCGTTTCGGCCCCCGATTCCGGGCATCAACAACAGGTGGCGAAATCCAGACAAAAACTGGAGCAGTTGCAAGAGCAGCTGAAATCGCTGGAAGCGGAATACTACAATACATCCGTCCGCATCAAAATGGATATGAATGCCATTGAAAATAAAACGCCGCAAACAGGCTCCACGCAGGAAAAACTTGCCTTCGAAAAATTACGTGGCAAACTCAAACAGGACAAAGGCGAATTGCTGGCTCAGGGGTTGCAAATCAAGGAACTGAAAAAGACGATCGGACAAGAGCGGCAGACCCTCGCAAGTCTTGAAAAGGCGCCGGACGAGATGTTAGCGAAAAACGGCCCGGTCATCGACATCATCGATCCGCCGATGACGCTGACCCGCGGCATTCCAAGCTATCAGCTAAGATCCATCGACCGCAGCAAAAAAATTGTCGGCAAGATCGCTGTTGCCGATAGCCTGGAAACGCTGCGCATCAATGACCAGGTAACACCGGTCGACGCCGACGGCATATTCCGTTCCGATATCGCTATTGACAATGCCTTGACGCCGGTGAAGATCGTGGCGGTCGATAAACAGGGTAAACGCAGCATCGTGACGTTCAACTTGCTGGCTAAAAGCCAGGCCGTGGCCGCCGATGAACAAGCCTTGCCGGTCAAGGCCAGTTCCAAAACTTATCCGTCCGTCGACTTTGGCCGGTTTTATGCGCTGATTATCGGCAATAATGATTATTCGCAGCTGCCGACGCTTAAAACATCAATTAATGACGCGAAAGCGGTCGACGACATGTTGCGGACGCGTTACGGCTATAAAACCACGCTATTGATTAATGCCAGCCGGCATCAGATTATGACAGCTTTCAATGATCTGAGAAAAGTGCTGACCGAAAAGGATAATCTGCTGATTTATTATGCCGGTCACGGTGAGATCGATAAGAGCGATCAAAGCGCCTACTGGCTGCCAGCCGATGCGGAAACGGACAATAGCGCCAACTGGCTGTCCAGTCATAATATCACCCGGTATTTGAGCATTCTTTCGGCCAAGCATATCCTGGTCATCGCCGATTCATGTTATTCCGGTGCCATGACCGAAACGGCAATCGTGCGCCTGCCCGATGAAATGGCTGAGGAGAAACGCGAGAAATGGCTGAAATTCATGAATAATCGAAAAGCCAGAACCGTGATGACCTCCGGAGGCGTCAAACCGGTACTGGACTCGGGCAGCGACGGCCATTCGGTATTTGCCAATGCTTTTCTTAAGGCGCTGGGAAGCAATAACGGCTTGCTCGAGGACTATGAGCTTTACAGAATCCTCTCCGCTAAGGTCAAGCAGTCCGCATCACAGATCGGTTTTCAGCAAAGTCCGCAGTATTCCGCCATGCAGCATGCCGGGCACGAGGGCAGTCCGTTCTTTTTCGTGCCGCGCAGCTAAAAAGGATAGATTGTTTTATTTGATTTAGAGATATGTAACCATGAATCCAGATGATTTAGCCGATGACGCGACGCAAATCGCGCCGGCAAGAACGATGCGTCGGCCATCCGATGCGTTAGACACATTAAGGCATGCGCCCGAGCAAAATGATGATGCGACGGTTCTGGCCCAGCCGGCAAAAAAGCCGGTTCCGGTCGATGACGCCACTGTCCTGGCCACGGCCACTTTCAGAGAGACAAACAGGGAGGAAAAGTCCGAAGCCTTGACAGTAGGCGCGGTACTGAACAAGCGCTTTGTGCTCAAGGAGGTTCTCGGCAGCGGCGGCATGGGTACCGTGTTCAGGGCGACCGATCTGCGCCGCCAGGAAGCCCAGGACCAGCAGACCGATATTGCGTTGAAAGTGTTGAACGAGGAATTCAGGGATGACCCCGAACTGTTCATTGCACTCCAGCGTGAAACGAAAAAATCGCAGATGCTGGCCCATCCGAATATTGTCAACGTTTACGATTTCGATCGCGACGGCCGCAATATTTTTATGGTCATGGAAATTCTGGAAGGAAAGTCGCTTTCTCAATATATACGCGAGATCGCTCCTCAGGGCGGCATTCCGTTCACCAAGGCCTGGCCTATCATTAAAGGGCTGGCCTTGGCGTTGGGTTATGCGCATAAAAAGAACATCATCCATTCGGATTTCAAGCCCGGCAATATCTTCATCACCGACAGCGGCGAGGTCAAGGTGCTGGATTTCGGCATCGCCTGCGCAGCGGTAAGATCGGACCGGCAAGGCCATGACGAGACGGTTTTCAATGCCCGCGACTTGGGGGCGCTGACGCCGGCTTATGCCAGCCTGGAAATGTTTGAAAACCGCGAGCCCGATCCGCGCGACGATATTTACGCGCTGGCTTGCGTCAGCTATGAACTGCTGGCCGGTAAACACCCTTTCGGAAAACTGTCCGCCCAGAAGGCGATGGAAGTCAACCTGCAGCCGCCGGCGATTCCGGGGCTGAAACGCCGGCAGTGGAACGCCCTAACGCATGCCCTGGCGCTGAAAAGAGAGCAGAGAACCGTTTCCATCACGCAATTCTTTGATGAGATAGAGCCCAAATCGCCCTGGCCGCGTATCCTTGGGGCGGCATCGATTGTGGCGTTGATTGCGGCGGCCGGCGGTTATGTCTATGTTTATCAGAATCTGGATACCTTGCCGGAAGTGGTTGAACTGACACCGGAGCAGCAGCTCCAGGTCAAGGATCTGCTCGAACTGGCGGAAATCCATTTTGAAGTCGGTTACATTACCGCGCCTTCAGGCAGCAATGCCTTATGGGCGTATCGCCAAGCGCTGTCCATCGATCCTTATAATAAAGAAGCCAAGCAGGGACTGGAGAAGATTGCGAACTTGATCGAAGAACAGGCGAACGAATTATTCGATCAGCAAAAGTTCGATGAAAGTTTGGCAAAAATTGAAGAGGGGCTGGAGGCATTGCCTAAAAAACAAGGCCTGCTGGCATTGAAAGAGCAGATATTGCAGATGAAGCGATAACAATAGGGCTAAAGTTTGAGCATGATAAACCTTAGGGGCGACCGGTCGGGCCGCCCCTTGTGCTTTCCTAAAAAGGAATCCTGACCCCTAATTCCAACAGATGATAGGAAAGGTCGGATTGCCCTACGCGGGTTTCATAGCGGAAAAAGGCCGACCGGCCTTCAGGCAGGGTTGCCGCAATTGAAGCGCCGAGGTTGAAGTAATCGCGGTCGGGGCTGTCGGTCAGGGTCGTGAAATAACCCGTGCCGGCCGGCGCGCTGACAAACTGGGACTGGATGGCGCGCGCACTGTCTTCAAATTGATGCACCCATTCGAAGCGGGCGCCCGGCGCGAGAATGCCCCAGGGCATGCTGATCGACTGGCTGAACTGGCTGCCCAGCGTCGTCGTCAACGATGAAATCGATTGGTCCGCCACACTCAGGGCAAATCCCGCGCCGCCCTGTTCGTTATATTGATCGATCGTGGTTTCGATATATTCGCCGCGAATATAAGGGCTGATAAAGAAATTAGCTATATAGATATCCTTGCCGAAGCCCACGCTGCCACCGTACTGGTCGCCCTGCGGGTTGCTGGTCGCCGAACTGATCATGCCGGGATAAATGATACGCCGGTCCATTTCGTAATCATGAATGGCATAACTCATGACCCAGTCGACATAAAAATCCTTGGGCAGAAAATAACTGCCATAGATAGCGAAGTCGCCGGATTGCGTGGTCATGTCGCCGCCGTTGTTATCAAAATCCGTATTCGTATGACCGTAACCGGCCGCCATGCCCATGATCAATGCGTCGGTAAACCGATAATCGACCCCCAGCGTAATGCCTTTGGTTTCAAGTTCAAATCCCTTTTCGCGCCCGGTCTTGTTTTTATCGCCGACTTTGATCTGGCCTTTCAGAAAGAAACCTAGCGGGCTATCCCTGAACGGCTCGTCGCCGGCCGCGCCACCTAACGCATTGTTGAAGGCATGCTGCGCCAATTTGCCTAGCGCCACGTTTTCGCCGTCGACATCCATGGAGAAGCCGAGCACGGAGATGCCGCTGCCATTTTGCCTGTTTCGCAGTTCAACGATGCGGCCATGGATAACCTGTAGCTGTTGCGACCCGAAATCGACGGCAGCCGATCCCTGGGAGGCTATTTGCTCGGGGGCGATGGCATCGAGAATTTGCCGTATTTCATCATTGCTCAGTCCGGACAGATACAATTCGTCGCAACGCTGCCTGAATTCGCCGGTTGCCGCGGCGCATGACTGATCCAATGCCGCGGCGATCGACCGTTGGTTGGGCGTGAGGTTGTCGAGCGCGCTCAGCTGCGGCGTGGTATTGGTTATCGTGACATTGATTGTGTCAATGGCGCCGAGCGCGGCGCCTGTCGGGTTGGACAGGCTGATCGAAAACAATTCGTCCTGTTCGGTCGTGTCGCTATCGGCGGCGGTATCGATCGTGATTGTTTTCGGACTGGCATCGCCATCATTCCATATCAGCGTGCCTGATTTCCCGGTATAGTCGCTGCCGGCAAGGGCAGAGCGGTCCGTGGTGGCGTAATCAACACGCACCTCGCCGTCGACGCCGCCTGATCTTTCCACCGTTACCGTGATCGCATTGCCTTCGGTTACCGTATCCTGCGCTACGTTGAATGCTACGGTGCCCGGCGCCGTTTCATCCATTATCGTAACGGTTGAACTGCTGGTGCCTAATGTCAGGGCATTGGTGGGATTGCTTAAATCAATGCTAAAGCTCTCGTTCGGCTCGGTTATGGAATCGGCGCTGATTGGAATGTCGATGGTTTTTGTGCCGGATTCGCCGTCGGCCCAGCTCAGGGTGCCGGAGACGGCATCGAAATCCTGGCCGGTAACCGCCGTGCCGTTATGAGTGTTATAGTCGACAGTGACGCTACCGCTCGAACCATTTGAGCGCGTGGCCGATACGGTGACATGCCCGGATTTCTCATTGACGCTGTAGGTCGCGCTGTCGAGATTGACGACACCGGCATTGTCGTCATCGAGGATCGTCACGGTCGTGCTGCTGGTGCCTAGACTGAGGCCAGTGCTGGGATTGCTCAGATTCAAGGTAAATGTCTCGTCCGATTCTACGGTCGAGTCGGGGGTTATCGGGATAACGATGGTTTGGGTGTTGGAGTCGCCGCCGGCCCAGTTCAGGGTGCCGGAGACGGCATCAAAATCCTGGCCGGCAACCGCCGTGCCATTCGTTATTGAGTAATCAACGGATATGGGGACTCCACTAGGCGCAACGGAGTTGACTGAGCGCGTAACCGAGACAATGATATTACCGTCACTTTCGGTAACGCTGTATGAGGCGCTGTCCAGGCTTACCGTGCCGTAACTATCATTATCGGCAATGTTGACAGTGGCGGTACTAGTGGAGGTCACCAGGGTTTCCGGGCATTCAAGACCTATTTGTCCAAGACTTAACTGGATGTCTTCAGGCCCCTCTACTAAACTATCGTCAATAATGTTGAGGCTAACGTTTGCCGTAGCTGTTGTCAGTCCATTCGGATCAGCACTTTCCGAAAAAGAAAACGTACCATTCAAATTGTAATCACTGCCTTCCTCTGCCGTTCCTCCTGCAGTCATGACGCTGCCTGAAATCGTACCGCAGCCATAACCGTAATCGCCCGATTGCTGAGTAAGGGTAATGCCCACTTGCAGCGTTCCATCCGCCTCATTTACCGTATAGGAGTTAGGCGTAAAATCCAGCGTCCAAGCCTCCACGGACAGCGGCGTCAACGCCATCATACTCCAGGCGGCCAATATTAACGGCTTGGAACCATACAAACGTAGCGGTTGATAGACAGCATTTTTCGAGTCCGGTTTCTCAGGGTAAACGGACGGGTGCTTAGGGTATGCCAAGGGCAATTGCATAATAAGGGTAGCTCCTCTATAACAGGCGGAACGTCATCCGCCGACAGCGTTATTTTTTTTATTCATCGCTGACGAATATAATGAATCTTAGCAGAATACTGACAGCTGAGCATGACTTATATATGATGCCGGCAATTGCAAAAATCCCATTGATAAATTTTCGTTAACGAAGATTGGCTGTCTGCAAAGGATCATTGCCTGGATCTTTCTCACGGTTGGAAAAAATAAAAGAATGTCACTAAAAACAAGCTCTTTTTCGTCGCTATTGTTGTTCCGGGCTGTCAGGACATGAGCAAAATTCTCTATGCCTGGGAATTGGGCGCGGGGTACGGCCATATCGGAGCTTTTCTTTCCGTGGCAAAACAATTCCAGGAACGCGGGCATGAGGTCATTTTTGTCCTGAAGGATCTTGCGCATGCCCATACGCTGCTCGGTAAGTACGATTTTTCCTATGTTCAGGCCCCCATGCGCTGGCCGGGGGGCGCCGCCGTGCCGCCGGCGATAAACTATGCCGGTATCTTGCGCAACACGGGTTTTCATGAGCCGGCAGGGCTTTTGGCCAGAACGCAAGCCTGGAAAACGTTGATAGCGTGTCTGAAACCGGACATTTTGCTGTTTGACCACGCACCGACGGCGCTGCTGGCTGCCCGCGGCCTGGCGATTCCGCGTGCTTTGTTCGGCACCGGCTTTTATTCGCCGCCCCGGCTCAGCCCGATGCCCACGATGCAGCCCTGGCTGCACGTGCCGGAACAAGAACTGGTCAACAGTGAAGCGCTGATCGTAACGATGATAAATTCGGTGATGGAGCAGGTCGGTGGGCGGAGGCTGACGGTTCTGGCGGATTTGTTCGAAGTCGAGGAGAATTTTCTCTGTACCTTGCCGGAACTTGATCATTATCAGGGACGCAAGCAAGGCGGATATTGGGGGCCGTTCTTTACTGGGTCGGAAGGCATTGAGCCGGTATGGCCTGGCGTGGGGGATAAACGCCTGTTTGCCTATCTGAACAGGGACTATGCAGGCCTGGAGCCGTTGCTGCGGCAATTGCGGACTTCGTCCTGGTCGGTGCTGGCCCATATACCGGGTACGACCCCGGCGTTTATACAAAAAAACAGCGGCGCCAATCTGCATATCTCGGCGCAACCGGTGAACATGCGGCAAGCGGCGTCACAGTGCGAAACGGTTATTTGTCATGCCGGCGCCGGCATTGTCGCGGCCATGCTGCTGGCCGGCAGGCCGTTGCTGATGTTGCCGATGCATCTGGAACAAGCGTTGACGGCAAGAAATGTGGCCTCGCTCGGCGCCGGCGTGTGTATTCCGGCCGAGACGAAAAAGCCGAATTATCGTTCAGCGGTTATGGAAATTTTATCGAACGGCAAATATACGAAAACGGCGGAAAAATTCGCCGGTAAATATGCGGGGCTGGTTCCCGAGACCCAGGCGCTTCGTATTGTCGAACGCTGCGAGGCGCTAATAACGGGTACCCGGGCTATCGGGCAATGCTGACGCTGGTTTTGTCGAGATTGACAGTGAACACTTCATTCTGGTCGGCCTTCATTTCGATAAAGGCTTTCCATTGCGCCTGATCGAGATCGCGGAAGGCCGCAAGCACGGCTATATAACGAGCGCCGGGTTGTCGCTCCTGTTTGTCGCTGATTTTTTGTCCGGGCCTGATTTCCAGTTCTTCGCGGTATTTGATATCCTTGCCAACCTGAGCCTGATCATTTTCATATAAAGCGAAAAAATCGCTATTATTAAAGGCAGCAATGCTTTCAAACTGATAAATGCGTATGACCAGCGGTGATGCCCGGCCTTCAATATCCGGATTCAGCTCGTTAGTGGCGGCAAGATTAAGCTCAACCATGAAGGGCTCCGGCGTTGCCGTACTCGAGACATCTTCCTGGAATAAACTGCATCCGCTTAGAATGAGTAGACAACAAATAACCAGACAGGGCAGCGAACCGCTGCGTGTAAAACTGTTAATGCCAAGCACGATTTAGCCTCGAGTTCATCAATGAACGGTCAGGGTGAAGTCCGCTTCTGATCACAAATTAGATGAATTTGTAATGCTTAGGAACGGAAAAACAAGGGATTTTGAATGCGTTCGATTCTAGCGTTAAAGCAGCCAGCCTGCAAGGTTTTGCTGGCGGACCTCCTGGTCAAGACCCCTGCGTTCAGGGTTTTTTTCCGGTATCGATGGCGGATAATTTGATTTAAGGCGGCTTGGAAAAATTATAATAATCACGGTTCAGGTTGTATATTAGCTTTCCCGGAAGGTTTTTGATTATCTACGGTTAGAGTTTGTTAAACGGATAAGCATCATAAATTCAGGAGTAGGGTAGGTATGTCGTTATCGCTAAAAATAATATCATTCAAAGGGCAGCCCTTCGGCGCCGGTACGGAGGTTGTTTTCGACAGCAACGGGGGAACGATCGGGCGTGCCGACGAAAATACATTGGCGCTGCCGGATCCTGAAAAGTTTGTGTCCAGGCGACATGCGTCCATCCTGTTTGAGAATGGTCAATATCTGTTCAAGGACTCCAGTTTAAGCGGCACCTATATCGACGATCAGGAATCGCCGCTCAATAACGCGACCCAGGTGCTGGCCGACGGCATGCGCCTGAGGATAGGCGAATATGAAATTCTGGTTTCCATGACGCAGGAACAGCAAGCGGACGACTTGGCTTTCGAGCCGGACGTATTCGCTTCGTCGTTTACGGACTCGCCTGTCGCCGAAAATCCATCCTACGAGCCCGCCCCTTTCGCACCGGTAGACGATATTTTTAACGCTACATCCCAAGACGATCCGCATCTGGACGCGTTTCTTGGCAACACGGCCGACACGCCTTTCCCGATATCCGATAACCTGTTGCAGCCGGACCCTGATGACCAGGGGCAACCGAAATTCGACAGCCTGATGCAGGCTAATATAGCGACAATCCATGACAGCTATATTCCGCCCGCCCCGTTCGCGGCTCCGCAAAGCGCTAATGAAATCCCCGACGACTTTAATTTCGAGGAATTATTCAATTCCGAGCCAGGTGCGCCAGCCGATGAGCACAGCTGGTTTCAAGGGTTTGAGCCGGAAACAGCCGAGCAATTGCCGCCGGAGACAGCGGAAATCGAACCCGTGTCCGAGGATCTGCTCGGCAAGATGCTGGAGCCGGAAGTGCCGGTGTCCGGGGCCCCGGTCCCGGACCGGGATTTTACTCAGGACAAGCCGGCGGCGCCTGTGCAGGCCCCGGTTATGCAAACCTCGGCAGCCGTTCAGCCCGCTGGCTTGGATGAGTTGTTCAAGGTATTTTTGCAAGGTGCCGGAGTAGAGAAAAAAGACTTGCTGGAGCAGGCGGCACCGGAAACCATGCTCCGGATCGGCTTGATGTTCAGAAAACTGGTCGAGGGTACCGTGGCGGTGCTCAGGAGCCGCGCGGAATTCAAAAGCCAGTTCCGCGTCAGTATGACGACCATAAGAACAACCAATAACAATCCGCTTAAATTCGCCGTGACCACCGAGGATGCCTTAACGCATCTGGTCAAAAACGGGCAGGGCGGGTTCAAGGGTTCGGTCGAGGCGATCGATGAAGGCTTCAATGATATCATGAGCCATCAGATGGCCATGCAGGCCGGCATCCAGGCGTCCCTGGCGCAAATTTTAAGACAGTTCGATCCGAAACTGATCGAAAAACAGTTTGAGGAAGGGCTGGTTTTGCAAAAAAAATCAAAATGTTGGGATAAATATACTAGTCTTTATCCACGGGTGGTCGAACAGGCGATGGAAGATTTTTTCGGCGATGCCTTTGCCGAAGCCTATGAAAAACAAATGAAGCAGTTGAGCAATCTACGGACGGAAAAATAAAAATAACAATATTCCAAATTCAGGGTTTTTGGATATGATATTTGCAGTATAAGTGCGGGGGGCACGAAAAATAATGTCAGAGAATAATAGAGTAATCTGGTCGCAGGGGATGTTCTTGCGCCCGCAACATTTTCAGCAGCATGACCGCTATATCGAAGCCTTGGTGCGGGGGCGGTGCGGTGTGGGCCGGGTCTATGACTGGGGCATTGCCCGACTGAAAATCGACCAGCGGCAATTGGCGATGGGCAAGTTTGCGCTGGCCGAATGCAGCGGAATTTTCCCGGACGGCACGCCTTTTAACCTGCCGGCCGATGACGAACTGCCCCAGCCTATCGACATACCGGTCGATGTGCAAAACAGCATTATCTATCTGTCCCTGCCGGCGCGCCTTGAAGGATCCATCGAAGTCGACAGCGCTGAAAAGCCCAATAATCTGGCGCGCTATCACGCCGTGGAAACGGAAGTCAGGGATCACAATACCAACAGCAACGAAGTTTCCGAGGTCATGATTGGCCGGTTGCATACCAGCCTGATGCTGGAAAAACAGGAACGTGCCGGCCATATCTGCATAGGCGTGGCCCGGGTCATCGAATCGCGCGCCGACAAGAACGTGATTCTCGACGAAGAATTTATCCCTCCCAGCCTTGATTGCCTTGCCAATCCGAAAATCATCGGCTTTATCAAGGAGATCTGCGGTTTGCTGCATACCCGGGGCGAGGCGCTGGCCGGCAGGGCGTCGGAAGCGGGGCGCGGAGGCGTTTCGGAAATTTCCGACTTTTTATTGCTGCAGGTCATCAACCGGCTGGAACCGCTTTTCGAGCACCTGCAGCATCTGCCCGGCATGCATCCGGAGGATTTCTACCGCATTGCGCTGCAAGTGGCCGGCGAGCTGTCGACTTTCTCCAAACCCAAAAAGCGTCCCGTCAGTCTGCCTGTTTACAAGCACGATAACCTGCAACTCACCTTCAGCTATGTCATCGAGGAAATACGCGACTGCCTGAGCCTGGTGCTGGAGCAAAACGCCATACCGATCCCGCTGACGCCGCCAAAATACGGCACACGCGCGGCGAAAATACCCGATTACAACTTACTGAAAGACGCCTTCTTCGTATTGGCCGTGAATGCACAGGTGCCGGTTGAATTGTTGCGCAGCCAGTTTCCGACTCAGGTTAAAATCGGCCCGGTCGAACAGATTCAGCAACTGGTCAGGTCGGCGCTGCCCGGCATCACCGTGCATCCGTTACCGGTCGCGCCCCGGCAGATTCCCTATCATGCGGGCTTTTCCTATTTTGAATTGAACAAGCAGAGCGAGTTTTGGCAGCAAATGCGCAAGTCCGGCGGCTTTGCCATCCATATCGCCGGCGAATTTCCGGGTCTTGAACTTGAATTTTGGGCAATTAAAAACGGGTAACACAGCGTGAATAATGGTGATCCTTTCGGCAACTTTCTAGACGACGACAAAACTGTTCTGAAACCTTCGCCGGGTCTGCGACGAAAACCCGCTTCGGAGCCCCCGCATCCGGAACAGACGGCACCGGCCTTTGGCCCCGGTGCTGCCGAGGTACTGACCCAGCGGATCAATCTGCAATCGGGCGACAATCCGCTGGTCGGCAGCGCCATGGCGCTATTGTCGCTGGTGACGCAGCTGCGTAACTCCGCATCGCATGCCGACATACCGGGGCTTAGAAATAAGCTGATCAGCGAGGTAAGAAACTTCGAGACCCAGGCCCTGCAGGCTGGCTGCCAGCCCGAGCACGTGCAGGCCGCGCGTTATGCGCTGTGCTCGCTGCTGGACGAATCGATACTCAATACGCCGTGGGGCTGCAATAGTCTCTGGACCACACAGAACCTGCTGGTCACCTTTCATAAGGAATCCTGGGGCGGCGAGAAGTTTTTTCAGATACTGAAGAATTTGATCGCGCAACCCGGCACTTACCTGCATTTGCTGGAGTTGTTTTATTTTTGCCTGAGTCTGGGTTTCGAGGGCAAGTACCGGGTGCTGGAGCACGGCTCGACACGGCTTGAAGAAGTGCGCGAAAACCTGTACCTGGTTATTCGCCGGCAAAGAGGCGACTTTGAAAAGGAATTGTCCGCGCACTGGCGCGGTATTACCGACAAGCGCAATGTGCTGGCCAAATATGTGCCTTTGTGGGTTGTGGCCTCGCTGACCGGCTTAATCCTGATGCTGGTATTCCTGGGGTTTCTGTATGCTGTCAATCAGGCTTCCAATCCGTTGCTGAGCCAGTTGTATAAGATTAAGGACGATCTCGATGCCAGGGTGGCCGCCAACAAACCCCGGCCGCAAGCACAGCCGGAAGTCGTGCCGGTCAGAAATATTATCGACGATATCAGCGCGTTTCTGGCGCCTGAAATTCAGCAGAATAAAGTCACTGTAGACTCGGTTAACGGCAAAACCGTAATCAGAATCATGGCCAAGAGCTTTTTTGCCTCCGGCAGCGACCAGGTTCAGACCATGTATTATCCGTTGCTGGAAAAAATTGCCCAGGCGCTGGCTACCGTCACCGATCCTATCACCGTGGTCGGGCATACCGATAATGTGCCCATTTTCACGGCCCGCTTTCCTTCCAATTGGGATTTGTCCAGTGCCAGAGCCCAGACCGTGGCGGCGTTTTTAAACAGCCGGGCCCGGTTTAGCCAACCGATTGCCTCGGAAGGGCGCGCGGATACGCAAAGTTTGGTTCCTAACGACAGTCCGGAGCACCGGGCCATGAATCGGCGTATAGAAATCAATTTTTAAGAATTTTAAGGTCAATCGTGAAAAAAATTATCGATTTCTTCAAGAAAAAATGGGTGATACAGCTCATTGGCATTATCGCGCTGAGTCTGGTGTTATGGTTTTTCGGTCCATTGATCGCGATAGGCGGCAAGGTTCCGTTTGAATCCGAGGTGTCGCGGTTAATCGCCATTCTGGTTATCGTGGTGCTATGGGGCGCCAATAACCTGCGTATTCAGGTCAAAGCCAACCGCGCCAACACGCAGATGGTCAATGAACTGGTGGAGACAAAAGGAGCCGATCCGTTGCTGGTCGATCATGAGTCGGCCGAAGAAATCGGCGTGCTCGGGCAAAACTTCGATGCCGCCTTGCAAACCCTGAAGCAGACCAAAAACAAGTCGTCGCAAGGCAGGCAGTATCTCTATGAGCTGCCCTGGTACATCATTATCGGTCCGCCGGGTTCCGGCAAAACCACGGCCTTGATCAATTCCGGCCTGGAGTTTCCATTGTCGGACCGCTTCGGTAAAAGCGCCATCCAGGGGGTCGGCGGCACGCGCAACTGCGACTGGTGGTTTACCGATCAGGCGGTATTGCTCGATACGGCCGGCCGTTATACCACCCAGGACAGTCATGAAGCCGTCGACAAAGCGGCCTGGTTGGGCTTTTTGGATCTGTTGAAAAAACACCGGCCGCGCCGGCCCGTCAACGGCGTGCTGGTCGCGATGAGTCTATCCGATCTGCTTCGCCAGACCGAGGAAGAGCGCACGCTGCATGCACAGGCTATCCGGCAGCGCATCCAGGAATTGAATGAGCAACTCGGCATTCGCATCCCGATCTATATGCTGTTCACTAAAACGGACCTGATCGCGGGCTTCACCGATTTTTTCGCCGATTTCGGCCATGACGAGCGCACCCAGGTGTGGGGCGTCACCTTTCCGGAAGAGAATGAACAACAGCCGGCCGATGTTATCGCCCGTGTGGGGCTGGACTATGACGAGCTGTTGGCGCGATTGAATGACCGCATGCAGAAGCGCTTGCAGGAAGAGCGGGATCTTCAGCGCCGCAATCTGATTTTTGGTTTTCCGCAGCGCATGTCGTTGCTGAAGGAACCGATGACCAGCTTCCTGCAGCAATGCTTCGGCGTTAACCGCTATCAGGCGCCTGCCTTGCTGCGCGGCGTTTATTTCACCAGCGGCACGCAGGAAGGTACGCCGATTGACCGGCTGATGGGCATACTGGCCAGTACTTTCAAGCTCGACCGTTTTTCGGCGCCGGTGTTCAGCGGCAAGGGCAAAAGCTATTTTCTGACGCGTCTGCTTAAGGAAGTGATCTTTGGCGAGGCGGAAATCGTCGGTTTGAACCAGCGCGTGGAACAGCGCCGCACGCTGATGCAAAGATTGGCATACGGAGCGGCCATGGCACTGACGATCGGCATGGCTGCCTTATGGTCGACCAGTTTCACGCGCAATCAATTGGCGATTGCCGACGTGCAGGATAAAAACGGACAGTACGAAAAAATAGTTGCCGATACGCCCGAATGGAAAAGCGATTTCGCCGCCTTGTTAAAACAGATGGATGCGCTTTACGCCGTGCGGGACGTTTTTCCGGAAGACGCGCCCTGGTCCATGCAGTTCGGACTTTACCAGGGCGACAAAGTCAGGCCCCTGGTCGAAAGCGCCTACGGCAAGCAATTGGCGAACCGTTTTCTGCCGCTCATCAAAGCCAGGCTGGAACAGCGCCTGGTCGGCGAGGAATCCAGGAATCCGGAGATTTTATATGAACTGCTGCGTGTGTATTTGATGCTCGGCAATCGGGATAAAATGGACGCCCGGATTTTCCGGCCCTGGATCGCGCTGGACTGGGAAAACAACTATCCGCAGGCTGTGCAGGAAGGGTTGCTGGTGCATCTGGACAATCTGTTGAAGTTGCCGCCGGAAGCCCAGCAGCTGGACGATCAGCTGATTGCCGACACCCGGCGGATATTGACGCAAATACCGGTGGCGCAACAGGTTTACATGCGTATCAAGCGCGAGGCCCTGCAGCGCCATGACTATGATTTCAAACTGATCGATGCCTTGGGTTTGGGCGGAAGCCGTGTGTTCTCGGCCGTCAACGGCACGCTGGAAGAACAGCTGATCCCCGGCTTTTTTACTTACGACGGCTTTTATCAGGTTTTTTTGAAGGAAAGCAAGGATCTGGCCAAGCAGACGGTCGAGCAGCGGTGGGTGCTGGGCGAGGATAACATGGCCGGCGTACAGGATTCAGCTGAACTGGAAGCCAAGCTGCGCAGTTATTATTTCATCGAATTCATCAAGCGCTGGGATGACTTGCTGAACAATCTGAAGATCAGGTCAACGGCCAACCTGCAGCAATCCATCGAAGTGCTGGAGGTGGTTTCCGGCAGCGATTCGCCCTTGCGCAAACTGTTGCAGGCGCTGGATCAACAGACGACGCTGACGCGTGTTTCGGCCGAAGCGGGCGCCCTGGATAAATTGAAGCAGGGCGTCGAGGCGGCCGGCGGCGATGCGCGCATGCAAAAACTGTTGAATACGGCCAAAGTGGCCGGCGTCACGACCGAGGCCGCGGGCGATTCAGGAAAGGAAGTCGAGCGTCATTTCGAAAGGCTGACCGCTCAAATCAGGAATATCGGCGGCGCCGTCGCTATCGATCAGATTATTGCCGATCTGGGTCAGCTCTATGGATACATGGCCGATCTGGGCAGTACTTCCGATGCCTCGGCAGCGGTCAATCTGGCGATGCAGCGCAGTTCGGGCGGCAACGATATCATTGCCCAGATTCAACTGCACTCGGCACGCTTGCCGGATCCTTTGCAGGATTGGGTCAGAACGCTGGCTTCGGGTAACTGGGGCATTATTCTGGGAGGAGCCAAGAGTCAATTGAATCGCAGCCTGAAAAGCGAAGTGACCACGATCTGCAAAAGCGCGCTGGAAGGCCGCTATCCATTGTCAAAAGCCAGTCGCACCGATATTACCCTGCAGGATTTCGGCAGATTTTTTGCGCCGAACGGGGTTTTGGACCAGTTTTTCAATACCCATCTGAAGCCGTTTGTCGATACCAGCGGTGTGCGCTGGAGGTTGATTGCCCAGGACAATCAATCGATCGGCATATCGCAGGGCGTTTTGAGCCAGTTCCAAAATGCGGCTAAAATACGCGACGTGTTTTTTCAGGGGGGCGGCCAGTTGCCGGCTATCTCGTTTGAACTTAAGCCGTTGCTGCTTGATTCGAATGCCTCGCGTTTCTGGCTCGACATGGGCGGACAGCAGATCAGCTACCGCCATGGCCCGGCGCGGGCCACGCAGTTCCAATGGCCGGGCACGGGCGGCGGACTGGTCCGGTACGGTTTCGAGCGGCTGGACGGCAGGCAGGTCAGCCGTTCGGAAGAGGGCGCCTGGGCTTTGTTCCGGGTACTGGACAAAGCTGACATACAAAAATCCACTCAGGATAGCTATGCCGTGACTTTCGACATCGAGGGGCTGAAGGCGAAATACGAGTTAAGAGCCAACAGCGTATTCAATCCGTTTGCATTCGATGCATTGAAAAATTTTCGCTGCATAGCCGGGATTTGATTATGGAAAACCTGTCCGCTCCGGGGTTTTATGGAAAATTACCGGTACTTGGTGATTTTGTTTCCCGTCGCCTTACGCGCGAGTTTATCCAGCCGTGGGATAAATGGCTGCAAAGTGCCATCGCCGTGAGTCAGCAGCATCTTGGCCAGCACTGGTTGAAGGCCTATCTCTCCAGTCCGGTCTGGCGTTTCGCATTGAGCCCGGGATTATGCGGCAATACCGGCTGGATCGGCGTGCTGATGCCCAGCGTTGACCGGGTCGGGCGTTATTTCCCGTTGACCGTTGCATTGCCTGCGCCGACTGGCGCCAATTTGTCCGATCTGTTCATGGCCAATAACGATTGGTACGGGGCCGTCGAGTCAGTCGCGCTGACGGCGTTGGAGGAAAATCTCGACCTGAACGATTTCGATGGTTTGCTCAACAGTATGCCTTTAGTGGTGAAACCGGATATGCGAACCGTCGACAGAACGTTGCAGCGCAATACCGATTCGGAGAAAAAGGCCCTATGTATCGGCATTGATCATACCGGCCCTGCTGAAGAGGCGCTGGCGGATTTCAAAACCGATCTGCTCGATGTTTTTACCTCCGGCTACAGTTTGTGGGCGACACTCGGCTGCGAGCACATCAAGCCGTTTCTGTTTGGCTGCGATGGTCTGCCGCCGGTAAATGCGTTCGTCGGCCTGCTGTCCGGCGATATGTCGTCCCGCGGCTGGCAGCTTGACACGACCACCTTGTCAAGCAGCGCCGAAGACGCTGACCCGGACAAGACGCTGCCGCCCCGGCGCAGCAACGGTCAAGCGAATAGCGGAAGCGCCGGTTTAATATATGGCGGACCGGGACTCAAATGGCGGTCTTGTGCCGGAACCGATGTCGGGCTGCGCCGAAAATGCAATGAAGATGCGATACTGGATCGCCCCCAGGCCGGCATATGGGCGGTAGCGGACGGCATGGGCGGTCATCAGGCCGGCGATGTGGCGAGCCGGATGATTGTCGAGGCCCTAGGCAATCTGGAATATTCAGACGATCTGGATGCCTCGATAAAAACAGCCGACACCTGCCTGAAGCAAGTCAATGAAGATCTGCGTGATCTGGCGGAAAGCCAGTTTAACAAACAAATCATCGGCAGTACGGTTGTGGCGCTGATAGCGGGCGTTAAGCATTTTGCCTGTCTGTGGGCCGGCGATAGCCGCCTTTACCGGCTTAGGAGCCGGCAGCTGGCACAGCTGACCGTGGACCACTGTGCCGAGGAATATCCTGTTAATGGACTGATACCTGCAGATAGACCGCTGAAACAGTCCAATATCATTACCCGCGCTATCGGCGCTGACGATGATTTGGTGCTGGACTGCGAGATCGTTGAAGTGCTGCCGGGCGATATTTACCTGCTTAGCAGCGACGGATTGGATAAAGAGGTCGGCTTTCACGAAATTGAGTCTATACTTAATGACTCTACCTGTGAGTCCGGTGTAAAGGCCTTGATTGATCTGACGCTGGAACGTGGCGCCCGCGATAACGTCTCGGTGGTGGTCGTGGAAATTATATAGACGCTAAGAACTATAGGGTTTTAGCATCTTTAATGATGTGATAGAGTTTGCATCAATAATAAAAAAATAAAAAAAATCAGGGGGAGCCATTGGCTGTCGATTTAGAAAGTTATTTGGAAGCGATAGATCCGGAAAATGTCTGCGGCGATGATCTGGAATACGATGCCGATTTTATTGCGCTTGAGCAGGCGATTAAGGGCAAGCCGGAGCAACAGGTCGGGGATACCATTCAAGAAGCGGAACCGCCCAACTGGCGTGAAATAAGAAAAAGCGCGGAACAGCTATTGACCCGTACCCGGGACCTGCGGGTACTGATCAGTTTGCTGCGGGCCCTGATCGCAACCGAAGGCTTCGCAGGCTTTAACGACGGCATATCCCTGATCAAGGCGCTGGTCGAACAGCGCTGGGACAGTATTTACCCTCAACTCGATCCGGACGATGACAACGACCCGACCGAACGGGTCAATATTCTGATGTCCTTGTGCGACCATGAGACCATTCTGCGTCCGCTTCAGCAAACGCCGCTCATTGAATCAAAAGGCCTGGGCCGGTTCAATCTGCGCGATGTTTCTATTGCCACGGGAAAAATAACCGTGGCCAACAACGACAGCGGCATCAGCTCATCGACAATAGACGCCGCCGTTCAGGACAGCGATCCGGAAAACCTTCAGCATACATTCGAGGCAATCAGCGCCGGCCTTGACAGCCTTAATGGCCTGGAGCGCTTTGTCACCGAGCAGGTCGGCATCAACGACGCACCTAACTTTGGCGACTTGAGAAATCTGCTAAAGGAAAGCAGAGCGCTGTTGACGGACTGGCTGGCAACACGAGGCGGCGTAGAAACGGTCGTTACCGACGAGGCTGAAAGCGCCAATGACGACGATGCCGGCAAAGCCGTGCCTGTTGCCGCTGAAAAAAAATCAGCACCGGGCGCCATCAACGATACACGCGATGTACTTAACGCACTGAACCTGGTCTGCGAGTACTACAAGAAAAATGAACCGTCCAGTCCGGTGCCTATTTTCATAGAGCGCGGTATGAGGCTGGTTGGCAAAAGCTTTATGGAAGCACTAAAGGATATCGCGCCTGACGGCCTGGATCAGGCCAATGTCATCAGGGGCATTCGTGATGAAGATGAATACTGAAATCAAGTAAGGTTTGGCAATTTAAACGTTAAATTTAAGGGGCATTATTAAATGGCACAAAGTAGTCAAAAGTTTATCGCACGCAATCGTGCGCCAAGAGTCCAGATCGAATACGACGTCGAATTATACGGAGCGGAAAAGAAAATTCAGTTGCCGTTTGTGATGGGCGTGCTGGCCGATCTGTCAGGAAATCCCGCCGAGCCTCTGGCTCCGGTCGCCGAGCGCAAGCTGCTGGAAATCGACGTCGACAATTTCGATGAACGCTTGAAATCCATGAAGCCGAGAGTGGCATTCAATGTGCCGAATACCATTACCGGCGAAGGCAATCTGAACGTGGATATCACTTTTCAGAGCATGGACGATTTTTCTCCCGCGGCTGTAGCCAGAAAAGTGGAGGGACTCAATAAACTGCTGGATGCCAGAACGCAACTGGCCAATCTGGTGACCTATATGGACGGCAAGGGCGGCGCGGAAGAATTGATCGCCAAAGCCATCAACGATCCCGCCTTGTTGCAATCGCTGGTCGCGGCGCCTAAGCCGGATGCCGAACCTGCATCAGAAAACCAGGACGCAGGAGAATAAGCCATGACTGAAGTAGCAAGCGCACCAGAAGCTCAGGCGGGGACGCAGGTACAGGAAACCAGCGATTTTTCATCCTTGCTGAACAAGGAGTTCAAGCCCAAGTCGGACCGCGCCAAGGCAGAGGTTGAGAACGCGGTTCAGACCCTGGCCGAATACGTCTTGAAAGATGCGTCCATCGTTTCGGAAGACGCCATCAATTCGATAGAAGCCATCATCGCGCAAATCGACAAAAAGCTGACCGAACAGGTTAACCTGATCCTGCACCATGAAGATTTTCAGAAGCTGGAAGGTTCATGGCGCGGCCTGCATTATATGGTTAACAATACCGAAACCGATGAGCAGCTGAAAATCAGGGTCATGAACATCACGAAAAAGGAGTTGGGCAAGACGCTGAAGAAATTCAAAGGCACGGCCTGGGACCAAAGTCCGCTGTTCAAGAAGCTTTATGAAGAAGAATACGGCCAGTTCGGCGGCGAACCGTTCGGCTGCCTGATGGGCGATTATTACTTTGACCATTCGCCGCAGGATGTCGAATTGTTGTCCCAGATAGCACAGATTTCCGCCGCTTCGCATGCGCCGTTCATTGCCGGTGTCTCGCCTTCGACGCTGCAGATGGATTCATGGGGCGAACTGGCCAATCCGCGCGACCTGACGAAAATATTCTCGACGCCCGATTATGCGGCGTGGCGCTCATTGCGCGAATCGGACGATTCCAAGTACATCGGCCTGGCCATGCCGCGTTTCCTGTCCCGTCTGCCGTACGGGTCCAAAACCGACCCGGTCGATGAGTTCGATTTCGAAGAAGATACCGAGTCGGCCAACAGCAGCAATTACGCCTGGTCGAATGCCGCCTATGCCATGGCGACCAATATCAACCGGTCGTTCAAGCTGTACGGCTGGTGCTCCAGAATCCGCGGCATTGAATCGGGCGGCGCGGTGGAAAATCTGCCCGTGCATTCTTTCCCGACCGATGACGGCGGCGTGGACATGAAATGCCCAACCGAAATCGCTATCAGCGACCGCCGCGAAGCGGAACTGGCCAAATCGGGCTTTATGCCGCTGGTGCATAAAAAGAACTCCGACTTCGCCGCATTCATCGGTGCGCAATCTTTGAATAAGCCGGCTGAATATGATGATCCGGATGCCACGGCGAATGCCAACCTTGCGGCCCGCCTGCCTTATCTGTTCGCGACCTGCCGTTTTGCGCATTACCTGAAATGCATTGTGCGGGATAAGGTCGGCTCTTTCAAGGAAAGAGAAGATATGGAGCGCTGGCTTAATGACTGGATCTTGAAATATGTGGATGGCGATCCGGCAAACTCCAGCGAAACAACTAAAGCGCAAAAGCCGCTGGCGGCCGCCGAGGTTGTTGTCGAGGAGATAGAGGGAAATCCCGGGTATTACTCGTCCAAGTTTTTTCTTCGCCCGCACTATCAGTTGGAAGGTCTGACAGTGTCGTTGCGATTGGTTTCCAAACTGCCCTCCGCGAAAGGCGGATAGTATTTTGGTGCTTACGAGTCATGGAGCCTAGCACTTATTAAGGACGACGCTTCTGGCTTTTTTTTTGATGTCTTAAAGTAAATAAAAGGAGAGACAAATGGCTGTAGATATGTTTATTAAAATCGGCGATATCAAAGGTGAATCGCGCGACAAAACTCATAAGGATGAGATTGACGTTTTGGCCTGGAGCTGGGGGATGTCGCAATCGGGCACCACACATACAGGCGGAGGCGGAGGCGCGGGCAAAGTCAGCGTACAGGATATATCGTTTACCAAATATGTTGATAAATCCTCCTCGCCTTTAATGATGGCTTGCTGCAACGGCAAGCATTATCCGGAAGCGACGCTGGTTGTTCGTAAAGCCGGAGAAACGCCTTTGGAATATATCGTTATTAAATTGAAGGAAGTGCTTGTTACTTCCGTCAGCACTGGCGGCAGCGGCGGCGAGGACCGATTGACAGAAAACGTCACGCTGAACTTCGCTCAGTTCGAATACGCCTATCAGCCGCAAAAAGCGGACGGTTCGAAAGACGGCGGTGCAATCGAAACGAAATGGAATATCGCCGAAAACGTTAAAATCTAAAGCGATGGAATGCGAAGAAGGTGCAATGCCTTCTTCGCGTCTTTCATGGCTCAAATAATAAAAATCCAAAGCGTTTTTTTAAAAGCAGAGCAAATTTATGAAGCTTGCGGAACAGCATTTACAGGAAGGCCAGCTTCAGGAAGCGCTGGTTGAACTCCAGAACCAGGTTCGTAAAGATCCTGCCAATCCTAAACTCAGAACATTTCTATTCCAACTTTTGGTTATTCTCGGCGAATGGGATCGCGCACTGACGCAGTTGACTGTGGCGGGCGATCTTGATGCCGCGAATCTTCCCATGGTACAGACCTATAGAGAGGCGATTCGTTGCGAGGTCTTGCGCAAGGATATCTTCGCCGGCCGTAAAACGCCGGTGGTTTTTGGCGAGCCCGCGCAGTGGATCGCACTATTGCAGGAAGCGCTCAAGCTGATCGCGGATAATCGTTTCGCTGAAGCGCGAAATCTGCGCGATCAGGCTTTCGAACTGGCTCCCGCCACACCCGGAACAATCGACGGCACGGCCTTTAACTGGATCGCGGACGCCGATACCCGACTAGGCCCTATGCTGGAAACGGTGGTCAACGGCCGTTACTACTGGGTTCCCTTTAA
This sequence comes from Methylobacter marinus A45, assembly GCF_000383855.1. Lineage (GTDB taxonomy): Bacteria > Pseudomonadota > Gammaproteobacteria > Methylococcales > Methylomonadaceae > Methylobacter > Methylobacter marinus. The sequence continues at coordinate 193,192 of NZ_KB912877.1, read as the reverse complement.
CCAGATTCGCGAGATTCACATTGAGGCACCTGCCGATCTGCGTGATTTTGCCTGGATGCCGGCGCATTTTATCTGGGCCAACGGCGGCGAAGCCTTCGGCTTGATTCCCACGCGTTATCCGGGCTCGGAAACCGCCGATGACTCGGCAATACGCCTGGCACGCAAGACTCAATGGCAGGAACAGGCGGAAGAGACTTTCATCGGCCTGGGTCAGCGCCTGCTGAGCACGGATGAGAACGACTATGCGGTGATGGATATTCGCGAAATCAAGTTCAATGCCGATTGACGCCGGTTTGAGTCATTGAGAAAGATAGCGTGAAAAAATTTTCCGAAGCATACGAAAAAGCGCTGCATGTGATAACGGCACAAAAGTTTGCCGACGATTGGCAGGGGTTTCTGCAAAATCAGGCTCGGGTCAAGGAATTGCTTAAGCCGGACGGCCCGGATTCAACACAGGCGGACGGTCTGGATAAAATACGCAAGAAAATCAATGACGCCAGCCATCACACCCTGGTGGCGTTCTTTGTCGGCGGCGGTTCAGGCGAAAAATTTGTCGAGGCGAGCAAAAATACGGCCTCGGCGGGAAAGCTGGAGGACCGGGCGGCGACATTGAAGATGCTGTATCATTTTTATCTGGCCAAGCAACGAGGCGCGCAGGATGTGTGGGTGTATTCGCCACCCAAGGCGTTTGCACAGTGGATCTATGACGAGATCAAACCGCCCGAAAAAACCATGGTTGCCCGGTTGGGCAAGGCTAAGGAAGTCTACTCGGCGGGCGAAAGGAAAATCATGGGCGAGGCGCTGCTGTTGGCATTGAACTGGTCTTTGAACGTGGTTGCCAAGTTGGGCGATGCGAAAGACGATAGCAAAAAAATCATTCGCAAATGGTTCGCGGATGAAAACACGACCGATCAGCAAATTAATGAAGCCACCGAGAAACTGAAAACCGGCTTCCAGAAAATAGCCAACGTTGCCAATTCCAATAAGCTGATTTTCTCGGATGAACCGCTAGACCGCAACAAGGGCGGCTGGAAGGATTGGGCTTTTGTCTATAAAACCGAACCGCTGGAAGTCATTTACCTGCAAGGCGCTTTCTTGAAATCGGGCAACAGCGGCAAGCTATGGATGTGCGCATTGACCATCATTCATGAATTATCGCATCGCGCGGTCAACACCCGGGACCATCGTTACGATAGCGATGGCTTGAAGCCTTCGACGGGCGGGCTGCCGTATAGTAAGGCCCTGGAAAACGCCGACACCTGGGCTTACTTTGCCACCGATCTGGCCGGCAAACTATCGAATTCCGATTCCGGCAGGGTCCTGGCCAGACCGGTGTCTCACTTTTATGGGTAACGAGGGCGCGATGGAAAAAAAAAGGAAGGGGCCGGAGCCTGTCAAACCGGTCAGCCATAACGGTGTGCGTTATGAAGCCGTGCATTGGGGAAAAGCCAGGGGGCTGGAACAGAACGGCGGCTATATTGCCGCCTACGACGACAACAGCGGCCAGGAGTTGTGGTTGTTGAAAGTGTACGACGTACCTTATGACGATGACATGGAAGACGATAAGCAGGATGTCTTTATCACCGATATGCGGCTCGGCTGGTTCAGGAAGCAGCGGTTATCGGTTAAAAACGAACGCAATCAGAAATATTATGTTGATCTGACTGATAAAAGCGTCAGTCCGGCCTGATGGGGAGAGTCTGTATGTTCAGATATTTGGCGCTAGGCGGTTTATTGCTGTTACTGCTCAATGACAGCGTCGCGCTGGCCGGGGAAATGTCGAAAAAACGTGCAGGGCCTGCCGCTGCCGCGCCGGTCACCATCGGGCAGGTGCGTTACGAAGCGGTACCCTGGGGCAGAATACGCGAGCTTGATCAAAACGGTGGTTACATCGCCGCGATTGATGAAAACAGCGGCCAGGAGTTGTGGATATTGAAGGTTTACGATGTGCGGTATGACGGCGATATGGAAGATGACAAGCAGGACCTGTTTATTACGCGCATCGAGTCCAAAGACAACCGCACCCTGCTGATTGAAAACGAGAATGGCGAACGCTTCATCGTCGATTTACCGACACGCACCGTTAAGCCGGAATGACCGCCGCATTTGCACGGGACGACAAATAAAAACCATGGCCGAACTTACCCAGAAAGAACGTTTACAGCCCTCGCTCCTTGACCGGTTAACCGACGATGCGCCCGATAAAACGCAGGAATCGCGCGACCAGCGCGTCCTGTCGCTGAGCCGCCTGCGGCAGGGGGTATTGCGGGACATGGGCTGGCTGCTGAATACCGGTAGTCTCGATGCGGTCGAGGATTTTGCCGGCTTGCCTCTGGTCGCGGGCTCGGTAATCAATTACGGCATTCCGGATCTGGCCGGCACGACGTTATCGGGCGCCGATGTGCTGGAAATTGAGCGCCGCGTCCGTCAGGCCATTTGGGATTTTGAACCGCGCATCCTGCGCGATTCGGTCAAGGTCACGGTAACCGCGTCGGAAGACCAGATGAATCATAACGCCATGTCCTTCGACATAGAAGGCGACCTTTGGGCGCAACCCCTGCCGTTGCGACTCTACCTTAGAACAGAACTCGATCTTGAGACGGGCAACATGGAAATTATGGATAGAGGCGGCTAGTTATGGACCCTCGATTACTGAAATACTATCACCGCGAACTGCAGCACATCCGTGAAATGGGCGGCGAGTTTGCGCGTGAATTCCCTAAAATTGCCGGCAGACTGGGCCTGGACGAATTCGAATGCGCGGACCCTTACGTCGAACGTCTGCTGGAAGGGTTCGCTTTCATGGCGGCGCGCGTCCAGCTCAAGGTCGATGCGGAGTTTCCCCGTTTCACCCAGCATTTGCTGGACATAGTCTATCCGCATTATCTGGCGCCCACGCCCTCCATGACGGTCGTGCAGTTTCAGCCGGATTTGTCGGAAGGGGCGCTCAATGAAGGCTTTCCGATTCCCAGGAACACTTCTTTGCGCAGCCAGATCGGCAAGGGCGAGCAGACCGCTTGCGAATACCGTACCGCGCACGATTTGACGCTGTGGCCCCTGGAACTGGTGGAAGCCGAGTATCTGGCCGGCGCCGGTGCCGTCGCCAATATCGGCGCACCCAGCCTGCCCGGACTGAAAGCCGGCATTCGGTTGCGCCTGAGAACGACGGCGGGACTGAAATTCAACCAGATCGCACTGGATCATCTGCCGCTTTACCTGCGCGGCGTGGGTGAATTGCCCATGCGGATTTACGAGCAGATGCTGGCCAATGCCATTGGCGTGGTGGTGCAGCCCACGCAACGGCCGGTCGCCTGGCAACAAGTCATCAGGCACGCCGGTGTCCGGCCCTTGGGCTTTGAAGACAATCAGGCGCTGTTGCCGTATGTCTCGCGTTCCTTCCAGGGCTACCGGTTATTGCAGGAATATTTTGCCTTTCCCGAGCGTTTCATGTTCGTCGAATTGACGCAGTTGCAGGAGGCGGTTCGGCAATGCCCCGACAACGAGCTGGATATCATCATCCTGCTCAACCGCAGCAACCCTCAGTTGATCAATTCGATCGATGCCTCACGCTTTGCCTTGTTCTGCTCGCCGGCCATCAATGTCTTTCCCAAACGAACCGACCGAATCCATTTGACCAACCAGACCGCCGAATACCATGTCGTTCCCGACCGGACCCGGCCATTGGATTACGAGGTTTATCAAGTGACCGAAGTCACGGGCTATGGCAGCACGGCCGATGACAAGCAGGAATTTTTGCCCTTTTATCAGGCCAGCGCCGATGCCAGCCACAAGCGTAAACGGGCTTACTATACCCTGATCCGGTCGCCGCGCGTCGTTTCGTCCAAGCAGCGACAATACGGGCCGCGCTCCAGCTACACCGGCAATGAAATATATATTTCCCTGGTGGATGCCAATGAGGCGCCGTTTAAAAGCGATCTGAGGCAGCTCGGTCTTGCCACGCTGTGCACGAATCGCGACTTGCCGCTGCAATTGCCGATTGGCGTCGGAACGACCGATTTTACCATTCAGACCGGCGCGCCGGTTCAGTCGATACGCTGCCTGTCAGGTCCGACCCGGCCGCGTCCGTCCAACGCCCATAAGGATACGGCATGGAAACTGATCAGCCATCTGTCGCTGAACTATCTGACGATCGTCGATAACAACGACAAAGAAGGCGCCATGGCGTTCCGGAATCTGCTGTCATTATATGGCGAAAACAGCGATGCGGGTTTTCGCAAGCAAATAGAAGGGGTGTTGTCGATTCAATCCAAATCCATCGTCCGGCGCATCAATACCAAGGGGCCGATCGTGTTCGGGCGCGGCCTGGAAGTATCGGTCAATGTCGATGAAGCCGCCTTTGAAGGCAGCGGTGTGTTTTTGCTGGGGACGGTGCTGGAGCGGTTTTTTGCGCAATATGTGTCTATCAATTCATTTACGGAAATGGTGTTGAAAACCAGTGACCGGGGCGAGGTAATGCGATGGCCGACGAGAATCGGGCAGCGTCATCTGATCTAGAAGCATCGCTAGGCAGGGAGCCGTATAAATACGGCTTTTTCCAGTTGCTGCGCCTTATGGAATGCGCCTACAAGGATAAACCGCGGCTGGGCCGTTCGGCCAGGCCCGCCGATGATCCGGTCAGGCTGGGGCAGGAAGTTTCGCTGACCTTCGAGTCCTCCACGCTCAGCGCGTACACGCCGGGCAAGGACGGGCGTCCGCCGCGCCTGACGGGGCGCTTTTTGGGCCTGTTCGGTACCAACGGACCGTTGCCCCTGCACCTGACCGAATACGTTCGCGAAAGAATTTATCATTACCGCGACCACACCTTGGCGCGTTTTGCCGACATATTCCATCATCGCATGATGTGCCTGTTCTATCGCGCCTGGGCCGATACCGAGCCGGCCGTCAGTTTCGATCGGCCCGAGTCTGACCGGTTTTCCGGCTATGTCGGCTCGCTGGCGGGCCTGGGTCTGGAATCCCTGCGCGAGCGTGATGCCATGCCCGACCTGGCCAAGTTCTACTATGCCGGTTATTTGTCCAGTCAGGCCAAGAATGCCGAAGGGCTGCGGGCGCTGCTGGCGGACTATTTCAGATTGCCCGTCACCATCGAGGAATTTGTCGGCGAATGGCTGGATATTCAGGATTCCGATCTGACGCGGCTGGGCGAGACGCCGCGCACGGGCGAGCTGGGCGTATCGGCGATTCTGGGTTCACGGGTCTGGGCGTGCCAGCATAAATTCCGCATCCGCTTCGGCCCGCTGAGCTTGCCGGAATATCAGAGTCTGTTGCCGACCGGTAACCGTATCGGGCAACTGATCGCGGTAGTCCGCAATTACATAGGCGATGAACTGGTCTGGGATGTCAATCTGGTCCTGAAAAAAGAACAAGTGCCCGGCACCTGTCTGGATGGGCAGACAGGCCTGGGCTGGACCAGTTGGCTGGGCGACCGGCACGAGAATACGGACGCTGACGATTTGATGCTGAATCCTTTATAAAACAGCCGAACGCAGCGCAAAGCACAATAAAAAACAAAATTTACTAGGGGGGAAAAATGACCGACATCAGTCGTGTGGCACTGTTCGGGAAGCTGAACAGCGTATGTTACAAAGCGATAGAAGGCGCAACGGTATTTTGCAAGATGCGCGGCAATCCTTATGTGGAGCTGGTGCATTGGCTGCATCAGATTCTGCAGCTGCAGGATTCCGATCTGCATAAGATCATCCGCCAGTTCAATCTCGACCCATCCCGGCTGGCCAAGGATTTCACCGATGCGCTCGACCGGCTGCCCCGAGGCTCCACGTCCATTTCCGACCTGTCCTCGCACGTCGAGGAAGCGGTCGAGCGCGGCTGGGTTTTCGGCACGCTGATGTTCGGCGAATCGCAAGTCCGCTCGGGCCATCTGGTCGTCGGCATCCTGAAAACCAAGGGCCTGACGCATGCCCTGCAAAGCATCTCCAGGGAATTCGACAAGATCAAGCCCGATACCCTGACCGAGCGTTTCGCTGAAATCGTCAGCGGTTCGCCGGAAGAAGGCCTGCACGCCAGCGACGGCTTTCAGGTCGGCGGCGGCGCCGTGCCGGGCGAAGCCAGCGGCGCCATGTCGCCGGCGCAGATGGGCAAGCAGGAAGCGCTGAAGCAGTTTACCGTCGACCTGACCGAGCAGGCGCGGCAGGGCAAAATGGACCCGATCGTCGGGCGTGACGAGGAAATCCGCCAGGTTATCGACATCCTGATGCGCCGACGCCAGAACAACCCGATCCTGACCGGCGAGGCCGGTGTCGGCAAGACGGCCGTGGTCGAAGGCTTCGCCCAGAAAATCGTCGCCGGCGACGTACCGCCGTCCTTGCGCGATGTATCGCTGCGCACGCTCGATGTCGGCTTGCTGCAGGCCGGCGCCAGCATGAAGGGCGAGTTCGAAAACCGCCTGCGCCAAGTCATAGAAGAAGTTCAGTCATCGGAAAAGCCGATCATCCTGTTCATCGATGAAGCCCATACGCTGGTCGGCGCCGGCGGCGCGGCCGGCACCGGCGATGCGGCCAATCTGCTGAAACCGGCTCTGGCGCGCGGCACCTTGCGCACGGTGGCGGCGACGACCTGGGCCGAATACAAGAAACATATCGAAAAGGATCCGGCCCTGACGCGCCGGTTCCAGGTTGTGCAGGTGCACGAGCCGAGCGAGGAAAAAGCCATTCTGATGATGCGCGGCGTGGCCTCGGTTATGGAAAAACACCATCAGGTGCAGGTGCTCGACGAGGCGCTGGAAGCGGCGGTCAGGTTGTCGCATCGCTATATTCCGGCCCGGCAATTGCCCGATAAATCGGTCAGCCTGCTCGATACGGCTTCGGCCCGCGTCGCGATCAGCCAGCATGCCGTGCCGGCCGAGGTGGACGATTGCCGCAAACGCATCGCGGCGCTGGAAACCGAGCTGGCCATTATCGGCCGCGAAAAAGCGGTCGGGGTCGATATCAAAGACCGCGAAAAACTCGCGGCCGAAAAACTCGGCACGGAAAAAGACCGTTTGAGCAAACTGGAAGCGCGCTGGAATGCCGAGCGCGAGCTGGTCAAGAGCATACTCGATATCCGCAGTCAGCTGCGCGATCAGACCGGCAAGGTGGAAGGCACGGACAGTCCGCTGGAAAAAGCCGCCGACCGGATCGCCGAAACCGAAACCGCCCCGGCAGCGGCCGATGTGCCGCGCGAACAGTTGCTGGAGGAACTAACAGCCTTGCAGGCCAAGCTGCATGAACTGCAAGGCGAGACGCCGCTGATTCTGCCCAGCGTCGATGCGCAGGCCGTCGCGTCCGTGGTCGGCGACTGGACCGGGATCCCGGTCGGCCGCATGGTCAAGAACGAAATCGAAACCATCCTGAACCTGGCCGATAACCTCGAACAGCGCATCATCGGTCAACGCCATGCGCTGGACATGATCGCCAGACGCATCCAGACCTCGCGCGCCGGCCTCGACAATCCCAACAAGCCCATCGGCGTGTTCATGCTGGCCGGGACTTCCGGGGTCGGCAAGACCGAAACGGCGCTGGCCCTGGCTGAAGCGTTGTACGGCGGCGAGCAGAACGTCATCACCATCAACATGAGCGAATACCAGGAAGCGCATACCGTCTCGACCCTGAAAGGCGCGCCTCCGGGCTATGTCGGTTACGGCGAAGGCGGCGTCCTGACCGAAGCGGTCCGGCGCCGTCCCTACAGCGTCGTGCTGCTGGACGAAGTGGAAAAAGCCCATCCCGACGTGCACGAGATCTTCTTCCAGGTCTTCGACAAGGGCTGGATGGAAGACGGCGAAGGTCGGGTCATCGATTTCAAAAACACTCTGATTCTGCTGACCACGAACGCGGGCACGGACATGATCATGAACCTGTGCAAGGATCCGGATTTGATGCCCGAGCCCGAAGGCATCGCCAAAGCCCTGCGCGAACCCTTGCTGAAAGTGTTCCCGCCGGCCTTGCTCGGACGCGTCGTCGTCATTCCTTATTATCCGCTCAGCGACGAGATGATCGCGGCGATTGCCCGGTTGCAACTGGGCCGTATCGGAAATCGCATCGCCGAAAGCCATAAAGTGCCGTTTACTTATGATGACGAGGTGGTCAAGCTCATCGCCGAACGCTGCACGGAACTGGAAAGCGGCGGCCGCATGATCGACGCGATTCTGACCAATACCGTGCTGCCGAAAATCAGCCAGGAATTCCTGCACCGCATGATGGAAGGCAAGCCGGTCGAGCGCGTGCATGTCAGCGTGCAGGACGGGGAATTCGGGTATGGGTTTGAGTGAAACCGGGGTTAGTAAATGGAAAATGTTCTCCTGCCAGACCTGTTATGTCAGGGCATGGAATTTTCCAGACGCTTTCAGGCTTCGTCCTATTTACGGCATAAATGAATCCGGCAGGCATAAAACATGAAAATTTTTACTGAAGCATATAAAAAAGCGAAAGATGTCATTGAAAAGAAGGAGTTTACAGGCCCGGAATGGCAAAAATTTTTAAAAGAGGACGCGAAAATCAAAGGCTTGTTTGGATCGGACGGGTTTAGCTCCGCCCATTTCAAAACGCCCGATAAGATAAGAAAAAAAATAAAATCCGAGACAACCAATGCCTTGATCAGATTTGTCATCGGCGGCAAAAAAAGCGGTGACGTTGTTTATGAGGCGGCCAACAACACGAATGATCTTGCCGGATTGAATGACAGAGCCGCCGCCTTGAAATTCGTCAAGCATTTATATCGAGCTCAAAAACGGGGTGGGCAGGACGTCTGGATTTATTCGCCTCCGAAACAACACGCAGGATGGATTTTTGATGAGATCACGGGAGGCAAGGAATCGGTTATAGCCAAGCTAAGCATGGAAGAGGAACTGTTTTCGGAAACCGACATGAAGAATATGTGTTCAGCGCTTTCCCTGGCCTTGAAGATATGCGAAGACAGCAAAATAAAGCTCGCGGATAAAAATGACAACACAAAAAAAATTATCCGGCGCTGGTTTATGGATCAGGATTGCGGGGAAACAGAACTCAACGGCGCTATCGCGAAATTGAGTGACGGCTTCAAAAAGATAACCGACTGCTGTAACTCAAACACGCTGGTTTTTACCGATTATCCTGATTGGCGTACCCGCAGAAACACGCTTATGGGCGGCGCGATACCAGGCGGCGAGGGAGGCGGATTTCCGATTATTTATATAGAAGGGGCATTTACCGAACTGGCCAACCGGAGTGGAAATCTTTGGACCTGCGCCCGAACCATTATCCATGAGTTTTCTCATCATGAGATTAAAACCAAGGACCATAAGTACAGGCATCAAGGATTAAAACCGGACAAAGCGAAATTGCCTTATGCAAAAGCCATCGATAATGCCGATAGTTGGGCCTGTTTTGCCGTGGATCTGGCCGGCTACATGCCGGAGTCCGACCGAAACAGTTTTCTTAAATAACTGATGTTACGCAGTCAGTTGAATCTGTAGCGGTTTAACGCCAACCGGCGATCCGGCCGATTCAACGCACCCGAGGGCGAGTGACTTACTTTTAACGCCAGCACAGGATGAAATTACCCGTGCATAACATCAGTTAAGTGATTTACATGGAAATTTTTTTGTTTTTTTATCGACATTTTTTAGTACGCGCTCTGTTTGTGGCAGTAACGCTTTTTATTTTCCTGTACGGGCAGGTGAAATATTCGTACGCGCAACCCGATGTGGAAACAAGCCTGAATAATTCAGAAGAGGTTAAGGTTATGATGCAAGCTGATAGACTTCCACCCGCGGAAGTAGCGCCTGTTGTAATAGACGACACGCGCTACGAAGTTGTCCATTGGGGGAAAGAACGGGGGTTGGAGCAAAATGGCGGCTATATCGCTGCAATTGACGTTGCCAGCGGACAGGAGCGTTGGCTGTTAAAAATCTACGATGTCCAATACGATCCCGTGATGGAAGAGGATGTACAGGATATTTTCATTAAATCCATGAGCAAGTCTTTTTTCGGCAAAAAGCTGAAAATCGTTGATGAGCTTGGCCGAAAGTATATTGTGGATATCACCGATCGATCGATAAAACCGGAGTGACAGGCTGGCGCGAGCCGCGGCGGACAGTGCTCCCGCCGCCTGCCAGGATGCGGGGTCGTGATTTTTTGCTGTTCGCCCAGCGTCGGTATGATCGCAGCGCTTGCCCGACTGCTGCCGAGCCGGATCGGAAGACAAGCCGGTCGAGCACCTGCCTCGGCGTGCGGGATGAGGGGGCTGGACATGAGTTTGAATGGGGTTGGAGGATAAACCCGATGAAAACGTGAGGCATTCCATGTTCATGGTTAAGAAACGTGAATGATATGCCGCTCGCAACCCTTGTCTTTCCGTCCTACGGCACTGCGCAAACAGAGACATAGCCTGCCAGGCACCTGTCAGCACGCCAGGAGCATGAACGGAAATCCTGCCTCAATCTCGGGTCTTGTTTCATTCCCGTTCCTGAGGATGTGCTGGTGCAGGGCCTGACTGTTTATGCTTTTTGACCTTATTTTTTTCTAATTTTGTATGGAGTATTGTTATGCCGAACAGCCCAATTCTCGATGGCCTTGATAGACCGGATTCTCCGAACCATTGGACTCGAACCGATTGGAAAATCCAGGACGCGCGGGCAGCCGGATTATTCCCGCCTCCCGCCCCGGTCAATCCGACCAACGGTAACCTCGCGTATGACTTCACATGGCATCACAACATTCCATGGAAAACGCTTAGAGATTCTTTCAAGGTTGCCATTGTCTTTTGCGAGTGGGATGTTGTGGAAATGCTTCTGGATCTCTATGGCATGCGTTTGAGTCCTTTAATAAAGAGACGCATAAAGCTCACTAAAGAGGCGATTGGCCCGACAGCACAGAATGCCAGTGGCGCCACCTATGAAAAATGGGTAAACCGGTTTAGTGGAGGAGGGGAGTCTCATCTCGACAATTTGTCTGTTGAGAAGCAATTGACGAATTTGCAGGTCGATGAGATTGCCCAAGGCGTAGCGTGGCAGCGCTGGAATATTGTTGAAGGCCCGAAAGAGTCTATCAGGGTAGAAGACCCGGGATCCGATGGCTTCGATGACTTCAGTCGGGCCGACCCCGCCCGCATCAATCGCTACATGGCCATCGAGAGTCTGTATCATGTACTTGTGGATATAACGGCTGACTACGAAGCGAGAAAAGCTAATTTTGCCAGTTTTAATCATATGACCGGGGTATGGAGCCTCAAGCTTCGGGGACCTGTCCGGAATGCACAATTTCTGATCAATCAGCCGCTGGTGATGTTCAATCCTTCGCATTGGCGTGTGATGCACTGGGGAGGGCAAGCCTTAACCAAAAATCTTTCCGGAAAAGTTTATTATCAAGTGCGCACCCGCCGCACTGATGATTTATGAGCATAGGAGAGAAGGACAAAACTTTAATGCGAATTAAGAGCTAAATAGAAGCCAGTTCATCGATACCGTTAAACTATTGAGGAAGACATCACTCACCCCAATACATCTAAAGCCTGCGTTGCGAAAGAGTTGGCGGACTCAGGCTATTGTGCCACCAAGAAGCTGTACTTTTATGGCGTGCGTGTGCATGTGATCGGCAGCCGGCAACCCGATGCCGAAGCCGTCAGGCAGGCCAAGAACCTGACTGTCTTGACACCGGTTAAAAAACAAAAAGGGTAGCGCTATCTGGAACCTCAGGATCAATGGTAGCCCACAGCCGTTTCTCGTGTCTGGCACCAATTGAAGCCTTATTTGCCTGGATTGAAGAAAAGACAGGCATTGAATGAGCCAGTAAAGTGCGTTCTTACAATGGACTGATGGTGCACGTCGTCTTCGGCAAACTCGCGGCGGCTTTGTTTTTCTGGAATTTTTTACGAACCAGCTCTTAATTCACATTTAGAGAAGCTTGGCGAGATAAGACCAGGTTTTATTGGTATTCCCGTCGAGGAACTGTGCTTTGGGCCGAAGGTTTTTCTACATGTGGTTGGAAAAAAGAATAGCGTCTATTCGGGGTGTGGTGGTTTGATGCTGACGTTTTAATTGGTTTGGAAAATGCATTTCGAGAATTTATTTCTCAGCTTCTGATAAGAAAGAGGCAATCAGGAATTTATTGCGGGAATTACTTGCTATTTCGAAGGAATGGAATTTGAAAGAAAAAGTATGGGCATTGGAAGTTCCTCCAGGACAAGCGGTAAAAGCTTTTAAAGCCATGGACTCTCCTCAAAAGTTATTCAATGACATACCTTTATCGGCTATGGGCAATCGCATGTTGGTAGACAGAGCGTAACAATACTTTCTGCCGGTAAAGAACTCTTTTTGGATTCAAAAATATACACAGCTTTCTGTTTGACTGAACGGTTGAACGAATATTTATCATAGTTTTGTGAAGAGTAAGATATGGGTATTTTAAAAAAAACAAACGGTATTACTCTGGCCATAGGATGTTGCCTGACCTCAGTTAACGTTCTATGGGCGGAAGATTTAAACGTCGGAGCCAGAGCGCCTACAAAAGAGGAAATTATTCAAGCTTTTAAGCCTCATTCTGAAAGGGGCGATAAAGTGCTGACAAGAGGCATTCGTATTCGCCCAACCGGACAAGCAGGATTGTCTTCTTCCTTGGCTTCAACTCCCCAGGCAATCTCCCTGGAAGTCCGTTTTGCATTTAACTCCGCTCAATTGACAGAAGAAGCCATCAGGCAATTAACTCCAGTTGCGGAGGCCTTGGTATCTGGTGAGCTTGGCCGATTGAACTTTCATGTGGAAGGATATACCGATGCAAAGGGTAGTGATGAATACAACAAGGATTTATCACTAAAGCGAGCCTTTACCGTTCGCAATTTCTTTGTTAAGAGGCATGGGCTGAACGCATCAAGAATAAAATTTTCAGGACTCGGAAAGAGCAATTTACTGGATCCTGATAACCCGTATAGCGAGGTAAACAGACGCGTGCGAGTTGTAGCGATTCCATAGCAGCAAGATTTATAGAACCGGTATGGTTAAACTAACTCTTGATGAGATATATGATTTTAGCTGAGGGTTTAGTTCACCGTTTGAGTTAATAATCTTCTCCGTTGGAGGTAGAGGTTCAGCACTTCCGAAGGCCTCTATGCGGTCTATTCCGGGTGGGCCTGATACAGTCAGTTCATAGCTCGCATTTTCCTTTGGGAGGCTGACTGTCTTTCCGGCAGTCAGCCAGTTATCCGGTTCGTAGGCATTAGGGAAAATTGTAGAAATTTGCCCATCTGTACTTATATGAACAATGGTTACATACATCGGTTTTTCCGTTTCCAGCAATAACGTCATGGATTCTCCGATACGGTAATTCGCTGCGGACGATCGCAGTTTCAATGACTCATGAAAGGGCATAAGCATTTTTTCTTGATGATGCTGATCTGTTGTCATATCAGTTTGAATAGAACTGGTCTCCACTTTTTTCAAGGGATTCTGTTTTGGCGTATCAGTGTTTGCTGCATCATAGCCGGTGCCGTTTTTACCATAGAACAGCCACAAAATAACCGTAAGTAGACCAATAGAAAATATCACTGAAAACGCGGAGATTGATCTTGATTTATTGGCTTTTGCCGGAGAAATTTCTTTTATGAACTGGTCGATCGTTTCACAACGGCTTTCCTGTTTCAGCGCCAAGCCATGTAACAATCCTTTCCATTGCGATCTTGTTATCGTGGTTATGGAGGTGGGTTGCACTTTTAAATCGAAGGCTTGCTGAGCGTTCGATCGCGAAAAAGGGTGTTTACCTGACAGAAGTTCATAAGTAATACAGGCAAGGGCATAAATATCATCTCTTGGATCAGGTTCCAGGCTATTAAGCATCTCCAAGCTTGCGTAAGCGGGCGATAGTGCATTTAATGAACGGGAATGGAACACGGTGGTGTCGTCATCACTTTGCCCCTTTCTATTGAAAGGACAAGCGATACCAAAGTCCAGGACTTTTGCCTGGCCTTTATCGTCTACAAAAACATTACCTGGTTTGAAGTCGGAGTGGACTATGCCATTTTTATGTGCATGAGACAATGCCGCCGCCATGTCCTGTATAATTGGCCAAGCTTTTTTAAATGGCATACCTGACGGATATTCTTTAATCAAGGAACTGAGGGGGCGTCCTTTGAGAAGTTGCATGCTTAAATAAATGTTACCCGCATCACGATCAAAATCATATACTGTAATAATATTCGGATGGGCAAGTGACTTGGCTTTTTTAGCTTCTCGTTGCATCGCCACGAAAAATCTGGGGTCATCAAGCAGTTCAGGATTAAGAAGCTTTATAGCGAGGTAGGGATCTTTATCACGTGCTTCCCGGGCCACTAAATCCAATGCTTTATATACGGTCCCCATACCTCCCTGACCGATAACCTCTTGTAGCACAAATCGCCCCTTTAAAACTGTTTTATCCTCAATACATGATTTTTCCATTGTTTCTACCTAAACTAATTAAGAATCTATCCCAGCAAATAATTGATGTTTTTAAGCTGATTTTTTGAACTAAGATTTTTCTCTGCGTCCAGAACACATCTGTTAAAGGAGAACTCCAGCTCTTATAAAATATCTCGAATTATTCGGATATATTCTAAGTTAGCTTTGACTGATTCGATAGCATTAAAGATGATTCCGTTCTGGTTTCTAAGTCATGAAAGATACTTTCAAAAATACCCGTTTAATAATACTCACTAACAGGAATAGTTAATATTTGTTTGCCAAATGGCAGTTTCGCCTGATTAGATATACTTGACCTTGATTTATTAGATCATATTGATCTACTATTACTCGCCAATCAATACCGCCAAAACACTTCTACCGTAGCAGCATTAAACAGGGAATAACTAAATGAAAGGAATAACGGTAAATTCATCTTGTCTGCCTAAAATATCGATTATTTGGAAATATATTAAGCAGCCATAATCCCCCCAGCAGTATGTAATACGCTTTACAAAACTTAATAATAATTAATTTTCCAAGGTTTGGAGAACCCATGAAAAAATCACTTTCATTAATTATGCTGTCTTTATTAGCTACAGGTTGCACGCAAACTTATGTAGCGAAACTGGCGCCTCAATCACATTTCGATTATCCCAATAGTAATGTTTATCCATTGGGTTATGTTCAAGGACAGGCGAGTAAAACATCCTTTTTTGTTCCACCTGATAAATCTTCCAGTCTTGAATATGAAGCCATTACCAAGGCAATTGAGCAAAGCCCTAGCGCAGACATGCTGATTAATACTCTTCATTTTATGGATATCACTCAAGTTCTTGTTTTACCGATATACACAGTTACCTATCGAGTAGAAGGCACCGCCGCACGAATGAAAGCCGGCACGCAAGTCTTGAAATAATCTAACTAATTATCCAATGAGGAATATCATGCGTTTACAATTAATTACCAGCCTTGTAGCTCTTGCCTTGTCTCAGATTGGTTGCTCTACCACTCATGGGACTTTTGAGCCTACGGCACATTTTGCTTATCCAAATTCTAACGTACAACCCATGGGACATGTTAGTGCGACAGTCAAAGAAGGGATGTTCTTGATTCCGCCTACATTGAATAAGGAGAAGGTTTTGAAACTGATGAGCGATGCGTTAGCGCAACAACCCGGTGCCGATGCAATTATAAATTACCGTCTGGACACTACTTATACGATGTATCCTTTCTATTACGTCCAAACTGTAAAACTAGAAGGCTCCGCCGCAAAAATGCAGGTAGGTGAGCAGGAGCTTCTTGAAAAGTCCAAATATCAGTAATAACCCAAAAATATAACGCTCGTTGATATGTTTCTAGGCGATGAGCGTTTGTTTATTTCAGCACACTGGAGAAATGAATGAAGTATTCTGGATGCACAACCACCGTTGCAGTGATGATGATTGCAATGTTTAGTGTGGGTTGCGGAACAAAATTTGCGAGAGAGTTTGAAAAGCAAGTCGACAACACCAAGGCAGGTATTTTCGATACCAAAACCAATATTGAAGAAGGTTTATCACAAACTTGCGCTAATGAGCCTAAAGTATCGGAACAAGCGGATGAGGTTTTACGTTTGGTTTCTAGTGAAGAGCAAACCCTGTTTATCGTCGATGGTAAGGAAATGGGGCGTGCTAAACAGTTAAAGGTATGTATTGATAGTAAAGGCGAACACTCTGTGACTGCCGAAGCTCCGGGTTGTGAAGCAAAAATTGAAAAACTGAAACCGCCTTATGATTTTCCTGTTTATCAATTTCAATTCATGATGGCCGAATGCAAAACAGCAGTAAGCCAAGCGCCACAACCGATGCCGAAACCTGTGAAAAAACGGGTCAGCCGCAAATCAAAGCGGTAGAAAAATCAACCTGTGGCTATGGCTAGAATGATCAATAAATACGTCGCAATAATAGTGTACATGTTCTGTCTTGCTGGATGCGCTACGGCACTGCAAGGCAGCAAGTTTTCCGCACAAGACAAGTTGAACTATCCGAAGGCATCGGCTGATGCTGATCGGGTTGTTACGCTTATTTCCAACAAAGACAACACCCGTTTTTTTGTCGATGGTAACGCGATTGGTAGTCCGATTAGTGCTGGGGGGGAGCTCAAAATTCTGGTGAATGGGCAGCGTCACGATATCATCGCCGAAGCACCTGGTTATAAAGCCAAGCCACATCATACTCAGCCACCTTACGATGAGCGATCGCCGATCTCGTTTAGTTTTATTTATAAAGATAAGCTAACGGATGATGAAAATCCGATGGCTGTAGCGGTCATATCGCCGATTGTGGCTATCCAGGAGACACCTGCTTATACTGATCATAGAAGCAAGCCACAGAAATCAGCACCCTCTTCAAATCAGGCGTCATCGCCTGAAGCTGTCAAGCCCACTAGTTACAATACTATTGTCCTGAATAATAACAAGCATGAGCCCAGGGTGGCCTTAGTTATTGGTAACAGCGCTTATCAATATACGGCACAACTGGCTAACCCAACTAACGATGCCGAGGATATTGCTCAAGCGCTTAAAAAGTTCAATTTCCAGGTGATCTTGAAGACCAACGCAGATCTTGAAACGATGGCCGATGCGGTTTATCAATTCGGCGAGAGTTTGAAAGGCGGTGGTATTGGCTTATTTTATTATTCCGGGCACGGTTTGCAGGTTAAAGGTGAGAATTATTTATTGCCCGTTGATGCCAATTTGATGCGAGAAGACGACGTCAAACGCAAAGCGATCAGTGCCAATGATGTGGTGGAAAAAATGGGTGAAGGCAATAGTCATTTGAATCTGGTTTTTCTGGATGCCTGTCGCAACAATCCATTTCCCAGTAGTACCCGTGCTGTTAACCGGGGACTGATCGGCATGAATGCCCCTAATGGTACTTTACTGATCTTTTCAACAAATCCTGACAATGTGGCTTTAGACGGCAGCGGCAGAAACGGCACTTATACCAAACACCTGCTGCAACAAATCGATCAACCTGGACTGGAAATCGGCATGATGTTACGCAAGGTACGTACCGCCGTTAAGGAAGAAACGGGTGGCCAGCAAGTGCCGTGGGAAAATGGGTCTATTGAGGGAGAGTTTTATTTCACGATGGATTCGCCTTAGGAATGCGCATAAAATGACTTCCTCAAGTGCGAGGAATTTCCGGTGTAGGCGCGGATTCGCCTAGGGCGCCTACTGTTGGTATCCGCACAGTGCGAATGACCCTGAAGGGCACAAGTACCCATAGGGCATAAATGAATTCGCACCTACAATTCCCTGATTTATTCCATGCCCATTACTTAGTTCATACTAGGCCAATGACGGTAAATTCGTAACAAGTAGTCTGAATGTAGCAAATCGGAATTCCGGGTGATCAAAGATCACAAACCAGTAATCATCACAGCGCCTGTATTGCTAGGCATCTCGTATGTACCTCTGTAGAATAATCGTTCGCCATCCATGATTAAATCTCTCAACCGTTTATGTCCATCCTTCGCATGGGCTTAAACGATGTCCGTATCAGAACATTGGCGTAATCATATTGAAACATTGCTGCACAGCGCTTTAATTGACGTGAAGAACGGGCTACGCCTGCGGATGCTGAAAGTATATGAAATATCGGATCCGTCCGAATCCGGTGTTCAGTGCATAGGTATTTATTTCAAAAGCATGGCCCTGGTGCCGAAGCGCGATGCGCTAGAAATTGAAGATGAAACTAGCCGGTGCTTTATTTCTGATCTCATCGATAAAATTTCAACTCAAGTTTTCGAGCGTCCAATCAATACGTTGCGGCCAATCAAGATTCCTCAATAGAATGAGCAGCATGCTGCTGACATCAGGAGTCGAATCGTTAGTGATATAAAATGAATTAATAACTGAATGCCGCTGAATTTGCATACCACAAAAGCCCTTGCACACGAATACCGGGATGATAAGACTGGGTACCTGCCTTTGACTGCAGAGGTTCAGGGGGTAAAGCCAATTGCCTCTTAGCGTGCAGAAGTGGGTAAGGTTATGATGCAAATCAGTCGGGCACCTGCATATTAAAGAACAGGATGACACAGTTGAGTATGAATTTAAGTTTAGCTAAAACTTAATGAAATATGATAAAGAATCAATAATAAGAAATGAGATGATGACAATCGCCTAAAATTCGGGAGTTGATATGGTAACGATAGCGGAATCAGTGGGTTTGAACGGCGCCAACAAAACAGTCGATGTAATCAAAATACAAAATCTTATCAACAATAATGCCAGGCATACGGAACTCGTTTCCCCCTTAACGGTTACTGGCAAGATAAACGGGGAGTTGATCGATGCAATCAAGGCTTTTCAGGCTAATCACCCGGATCTGAGGTTTAGTCGTCCGGACGGGCGAATTGACCCGGATGGTAAGACTCTGGCGATGTTAAGGGAGAGCATAAAAACCCATGAGAGTTATCTGCCGTCGGGTTTTAGCCGCAATCATTTCACATCTTTCGATAGCGATGCTTTTGTCGAGCTGTATGAATCACAGTATTCATATCCCAGGTTGGGCGTTGCGGCAAAACAGGGCCTGCAAAATCTTTTAAAGCAATTGAACGCCGATTCGGATGTCACGGATATCCGCTGGGCAGCTTACATGTTGGCAACGGTTAAGCATGAATGCGCCAATACCTGGCAGCCTATCGAAGAGTACGGCAAGGGGC
This sequence comes from Methylobacter marinus A45, assembly GCF_000383855.1. Taxonomy (GTDB): domain Bacteria; phylum Pseudomonadota; class Gammaproteobacteria; order Methylococcales; family Methylomonadaceae; genus Methylobacter; species Methylobacter marinus. Next base: position 174,063 of record NZ_KB912877.1, on the reverse strand, counting down.
GCAATTATGATTATGGACATCCCGTCAGGGTACTTGACCCGAGCGATAGCACGGGAAGAAGAGTGCATCTGAATACTTATTACGGGCGCGGGTATGTGCAGCTGACATGGGCAAGCAATTACAGGAAAATGGATGCCGCTCTCGGCTTGAGCGGAAACGGCAGTTTGTACCTGTATCCGCAAAACGCTCTCGACCCCGATACGGCCTACCGGATTATGTCGTATGGCATGCGCAACGGAACATTCACCGGCAAGAAACTGGGCGATTACATCAGAGGCGACTACGTCGATTACAGAAATGCACGCAGAATCATCAATGGAACGGACCAGGCGCAGATCATCAAGGGTTATGCCGATAATATCGAATTCCTGCTGCGTTTTTGCAATAGTATTTAAGAAGGCATCATGGAAATGGCACTCATGAGCGGTGTAAGAGAAAACAAGTGCCGCTTGAGACGGTTTCTGGCAATAATCCTTTGCTACGGCGTTATGGCCTGCGCTATCCGCCAGAGCGAAAATGCCGGTATTAACGCCGAAACCCAATTAACCCGGGCACAATGGCACGCCCGACTAAACTGGGATGTTTCGGATTGCCCATTGGCATCGCCGGATGAGGCCGGCCCCGGTGTCGTCATGCACGGCTTCGGCGCCGATTCCCGCATTATTGAAGTACAGTGCGAGCGCTGGGCTTACCAGGGTTCATACTTATTTTATCTGGACAAGGACGGTGCAATAACCCAACTGAGCTTCGAGCAGTTCGAAGCCCCTGATGCCGGCCGGTTGGAGCGATATCATTCCGCGCTGGTCACGGGCTTGCCATCGGTGATAGCGGATGAGCAAGCGCTGGACGTGTTTAGAAAATACCGGGGTATCGGCGATTGCGGCCAATTTTTGCGATATCGGATTGAAGCACATGCCGCCGTACTGAAACAACTGAGAGTGCGCGATTGCGAGGCGCTGCCGGCCGATAAACCTATAGATACTCAGGAGTGGCCCTTGAAGAATCCCGATGAAGAAAAATAAGCCGAAATTTCGATTGATAAGCGGCGCCAGAATTGAGCCGGGTGAGCGGACGTTTTTCGCAACCGCCAGTCCATGAACTCAAGATGAGCGCTTAGTAATGGGCATGGAATAAATCAGGGAATTGTAGGTGCGAATTCATTCGCATCTACACCGGAAATTCCATCCGCACACTTGAGGAAGTTATTTTATGCGCGTTCCTTAGTTGCCGATAAGGCGAAATCAGCCAGCAGGATTTTTGGAGAATCAATGAAATATAATAAATTAGAACAGTACAATGCCCGGGCAAGCCACCTCAGCCAGATTCACAGAGAGCCGTTCAGGCACGCCCAGCTGTCAGGGAAAATCAAGCCCTTTGACTGGAGCGACAATCAATTGGGCATCAGGCGGGGCGACGTCAATGTTTTTAAAGCGGCGGCCCTGGCTTTCAACCATATTATATTGGTCAGGGCGACCAATCCCGAATCGCTGAAATACATAGGCAACAGAAACATGTATCCGAAGCCGATAGACTGCAAGGCGAAAACCGCCGATTCCGATGCTTATATACCGTTTGCCTATGGCCATATCTATGCCAAAACCGCCGGACTGGTTGTCGACCCCACGCTGGTGGGCGCAAAAGCCTTCAAGGACGGCAAGTATGCAAAAGCCATGGATGCCTGGAGCGAGTTCCTAAAGGATAAAACCCCCGATGAAAGAGCGAAAAAAGTATTCAGGCGGCACGGCAGCGATAAAGGCTGTTTCGCCGTGGATACCGATGTCCACAGTGAATACTATGGATGCCTGATGATTTCCAGAGAGGAGGCGCCGGCCAGTTTTGACGAAACGGCGCTGACGGCAACGCCGAAGTGGAGAAACAGCCATGCCCGGCTGGAGGGCGTCCGATATTGCACGCGCATGCAATATATGCACGGCGATTATGACTTGTATGCCCTACTGAATCTGGATAACCCGAATGAGTTGCACCTGGAAAACGTAGTGCATGGCGTCAAGAACTATTACAGCCCGAAACTTGAAGCCATACAGGAATTCGTCAACAAGGGCATAGGCGTACCCATGATCCAGCATGGCGAGCAATTCCGCTACAAGCATCAGGGCGATAAAATCTACGCTTTCTATCCCAATAACAGTGCCTATATGATTGATGAATCAACCGCCTCAATTGAAGAAATCTTTGAGATTGTCTATGGCGTTGTGTGATGTTAAGGAACGGGAATGAGACCCCGCGATTGAGGCAGGATTTCCGTTCCTGTCCATGTAGTCCTGCTCACGCCCTTTACCTACATCCCTGTAGGCAACGCCGAAGAGGGACGGAAAGACAAGTCAGTTGCGGGCGATATAAAATTCACGTTCCCAAGTGGTGTAGGCTGGGTTGATAAACCCAGCATTTCGAAGCCCCCTATGCTGGGTTTCCGCAAAGCTCCAACCCAGCCTGCCCGCTAAGCCGCAGGGATGTGGCGAATGTCGAAAACGCATAACGCCATGGATGGCGTGTAGTAGAGCACCAACAGTAGGCGCTTTAGGCGCAGCTTCCGCTCCTGCTCACGCTAAGTACCTACATCCCTGTAGGCAACGCAGGAGCAGTTGCCGAGGAGCAAATATCTGTCCCTGGGGTCGTCTGTGGTTCCATAAAATATCCGGGCTAAGCATCGCCGGATGCGATAAGGCAAAAAATACCCTTGTTGATATTGAGCGTTGCGGGCGCTCAAGATAGGCTACGCCAATTTTAAATTGGCGCCGGCTATTGAAGCCGGTAAAATTCCCCATCTTCCTTCTGAAGACCATAAAAATAATAAATTTAAGCCTCCTTTTTATCTCCGGAGGCCACTCATTTAAAAAATAATAATAACTGGAGCACCATGTTAAAGAAAACAATCACCCTATCGGCATTGCTGATGTCGCCGCTGTCTTATGGTGAGGAAATAGCAAGTCAGGTATTCAATATTACGGAGTCAGGACAAGGGTCGATAGGCTACTTGCCCTTTACTCTTTCGAGCGCCATGCCCGTCGATATCGCGACCAGCGGACCGACGATCGATCCTCAGATTTATCTGTTCAGCGGTACGGGCAATTTTACTTCCTCCATTGCCTCTGATGATGATGGCTGTGATCAGATCGATTGCGGCGCGGCTGGCATCAGTCCTGATTACAATTCATTGATTGATAATATGAGCTTGTCTCCGGGCACTTATACGGTAGCGGTTTCCGATTATTATTTTTCGCAAGAAGATGCCATCCTGGGCACAAAGGTAAATGACGCCACAGGCGAAGTGCTGGTGATGGTCGGCGATTCCAATATGATTATCCCGGGCACCGGCACCGGTACCGGCACCGCCAGGCTGGTTTCATTCGCCGGAGGCAGTACCAGCGACGGCAGTGTCATAGGTTCTTCGCAAATAGAGGCTTTAACCTCGAATATGGGGTCTACGGCCGAGGCCGTCAACGATTTGTGCGGTTCGGCGTCAACACGCTCGCTGATTGCCGACTGCGCGGCTATCGCCGGCTTGAGCCCCGCGGCGCAGGCGGAAGTCCTTGAGCAGATTACGCCCGAGGAGATCAATGCGATAGGCGCGACTACCGTTGCCACTTCCAGCGCGAATTTCAGCAGTATTCAGGACCGCATAACCACCTTGAAAACCGGCGGAGGCGGAGGATTTAACATCGCCGGACTGAACGTAGGCGCGGCCAGTTCCGATGACATGCCCGAACTGTTCAAACGCCTGGGCGTTTTTGTAAACATCGAGGGCGGCTTCGGGGACAAAAACAAAACCGTCAATGAACAAGGCTACAAATTCGATACGCAAGGTGTGACAGTCGGCGCCGATTATGCGGTGACGGATTCTTTCTTTGTCGGCGTGGCGTTTAACAACACCCATAACAAGGCCCGCTTTCTGAATGGTGCGGGCGAGTTGTACACGGCTTCCTATACGGGTTCCGTATACGGTAATTATAATATTGATGACTTCTACATCGACGCGATTGCCAGCGTCGGCGGCCTGGATTATGAGTCTGAACGCCACATGAGCTTTTTCAGCCGTACCGCCAAAGGCACTACAACCGGTATGCAATATGCCTCAGGCATCAGCGCCGGCTACAATTATCGCCATCAAAACTTCATTGTCAGCCCTTACGTCGGCTTTGATTATACGAAAACGGAAGTCGATGGTTTTCGCGAAAACAACGGCGTCAATTTTGCCGTCAATTATGGCCAGCAGGACATTGAATCCATTATCACCAAAGTCGGCGCGCGCTCGTCGTACACCCATAGCGCGTCCTGGGGGGTGGTGACGCCTCAACTGAATCTCGAATGGGTTCATGAATCGAGCTATAACGCCAGCCTGAGCCAGGTTCAGTTTGTGCAGGGCACTACATCCTTCGGCATTCGCTCGGATGCGCCTGACCGCGATTACATGCAGTTAGGGTTTAATGTGGCTGGGCAGTTTGCCGATGGCCTCGCGGCTTTCGTCGCCTATAACACGATGATCGACCGGCAGAATGTGACTAACCATGCTTTTGCCACGGGAGTCAGGCTGGAGTTTTAAACGGCGGATTCTGTTGTCCCCGAATATACCCGACATGACGGCGCCTTTACAGGCGGCTATGGCTTGCAGTAAAGGCACCGGACAGGGCCTGGCAAGTCATGGCGGCCTGATCAGCCAGATATATCAATCACACTGTTATGAATCGAACTGAACGACGGCTTGCAGCCAAGAACAACAAGAAGCGGCAAAAACGGGGGAATCCGGGCAATGTCCTGTCGTCAGCGATCAGCCTGCATCAGAAAGGGCAATTGGCCGAAGCCGAGAAAATCTATCGCTCGATTGTGCAAAAGCAGCCGGACAATCCCGATGCACTGCATTTCCTTGGCGTGCTGCTGCATCAGACCGGCCAGAGCGACAAGGCTATCGCCAACATCAAGCAGGCATTGCAAATCAATCCGGCTTACCTGGATGCCTGCAACAACCTAGGCAATATCTACAAGGAAACAGGCGACATGCAACAGGCCGCCGAAACCTACCGGCGAGTGATCGACATGGCGCCCGACCATGCCGGCGCCTGCAACAATCTGGGCGTGGTGCTCCGAAACCTGGAGGCCTACGAGGAGTCGGAGCGCGTGTTGCTGAAAGCCGCCGAACTCAGCCCTGACAATGCCGATGTTTTCCAGAATCTCGGCAATACCTATCAGGAGCAGGACGAGTGCCGGAAAGCGGCCGAGGCTTACCGACAAGCCATTGTCTTGAGGCCGAATCACAAATATGCCTACGAGAGCCTGTGGAAAATGCTATTGAAAACGGGCCAGTCCGAGGAAGCCAGAGAGGTTTTGCACAACTGGCTTGCCGCCGATCCCGGCAATCCGATCGCCAGGCATCATCTTTCCGCCTGTCTCGGCGAAGACGTTCCCGACCGGGCTTCCGAGGCTTATATTCAGGACATCTTCGACAAGTTTGCCGCCAGCTTCGACACCGTGCTGAACCGCCTGGATTATCGGGCGCCCGAACTGGTCACGCAGGCCGTTGCCACGCTTTTTCCCGAGCCCCGCCAGGATCTCAGGGTGCTGGACGCAGGCTGCGGCACCGGGTTGTGCGGACCTTTGCTGCGGCCTTATGCCGGCACGCTGGTCGGCGTCGACCTGTCCTCCGGCATGCTGCGTAAAGCCAAAGGGCGCGAAATTTATGACGCACTGGTCGAAGCCGATCTGGTGGCATATTTAGGCCGGGAAAAAGCCGCGTTCGATGTGATTGTATCGGCCGACACGCTGGTTTATTTCGGCGATCTCGCGCCTTTACTGAAGGCGGCCGCGGGCGCGCTGAAGGCGGCGGGGAGCCTGGTTTTCACCGTGGAAAAAAGCGACGAGGAGAGCGGCAACGGCTTCAGGTTGAATCCTCACGGCCGTTATGCGCATGCGCATGATTATATCAAAGCCAGCCTGGCCGCTTCGGGCTTCGACCTGCGCGCGGCGGAAACGGTAGTGCTGCGCAAGGAAGCCGGGCAGCCGGTAGTCGGCCTGTTGGTGACGGCGGTTTTAAACTAGCGGCCGTTCGCCGGGGCTGTCAGAACAGCGGGCGCGGGGTTACCTCTTTACGCATATAGGTATAGTTGACGACCACCTTCCAGCTTTCGTCAGAGCCGAAGTTAACGGAATCCCAGGCGGCGATTTTATAGGTTTCGGTATTGCCTTCGATGTAGGAATAATAGCCGATGCTGTCGTCGTCGATCAGCATCAGGCGGCCGAACGCTTGTAAGGACGGCGATGGATTGCTGGTCGTGTCAATAAACAAATTGCTGGCGATATATTTGGGCGATTCGTCGAAGACGATCAGCCCGTCGTTGCGCATAATCCAGACATCGCGCGGATGTGTCTCGGATTTGGCGCTGAGCGGGAAAAATTCAGGCAGCACTTTTTCCGGATACATGCGGGCCTCAAGGTAATTGATAATCTGGCCGTCTTGCAGTACAGGCACGCGATAAACCAGGATCAATCGCTGGTTTTCTATTTCGGCTACCGGTTTTAAATCTTGTTGAGCAGGATTGCCGCCCTCTTTGTTGAAGGCGGTTGAAATTTCGGAGGCGTTGCGCAGGGAAAAAGACTCGAATTTCGGGTATTGGCTGTGCAACCGGGCGAGCAATTGCCGGGCCGATTCCTGGTTCGAAACGTCGAGCTGGACCGCGGCTTGGTTAAGGTCCGAGAACAGGCGGCCGGTTCCGGCCGTGATGGCCCGGGCTATCGCCCGCGCCTGCTGTTGCGACTGTTCGCCGAAGGCCGTCACCATGACCAGGGATTCCTCGGCTTGCGTTTTAGCCTGTTCCATCTGCCTGGCATAATAGACTGAAAAGCCGGCGCCGCCGATGACGGCCAGCGACAGTAAGCCGGCCATCATGACCATGGTTTTGTTCTGCGTCAGGAAGCGGCGCAGCAGCTCCTGTTTGGAATAGGCATAAATATTGACCATGCGGCCATCCCGAAAGGCTTTTAACTGGGCGGCCAATTCACCGGCATTGGCGAACCGCTCCTCGGGATTCTTGTGCATGGCTTTTTCACAAATGGCCGCCAACTCAGGCGGCGCGGATGGGTTGACCAGTTTTGCCGAAGGCGATGCCTTGCGTGCCTCGATCTGTTTCTGAATGCTCGACAACGAGCCGCGATAGGGCAGTTCGCCGGCGAGTATCCGGTACAGGATAACGCCGAGGCTATAGACATCGCTGGCCTTGCCGGCAAGGCCGTTGAACTGTTCCGGCGCCATGTAGGCCGGCGTTCCCAGGACTTCGGATGTGGTATTGTCGCTGAGCGTGTGGCGCTGGTGCGTCAGGACTTCGCGATAGAAATAGGTATTGTCGTGATCGTCAAGGACCTGGGCCAGCCCCCAGTCGAGAATAATCGTTTCGCCGAAGCCGCCGCTGATAATATTGCCGGGCTTCAGGTCCCTGTGTATGACGCCTTTGGCGTGGGCATAGGCTATCGTGTCGCAGACGTTGATCAGGCTGTCCAGCAGTTTGATGCGCCGCGCGAATGCCGTCTGGGCTTCAGCCTGTGCGCATTTTTTAAGCGATTGCTCCAGCGTTTCGCCCTTAACGTAGCGCATGACGTAATAAGGTCGCCCGTCATTGCGCCGACCCAGTTCATAAACCGGCACGATGCCGGGATGCTCGAGCTTGCCGGTGATTTTGGCTTCGTGGATGAACGAGTTGGCGACTTCTTTATTGGTCGTGTTATTCGCGGCGAATTCATCCAGCAGTTCCTTGACCGCGACACGCCTGCCGATCATTTCATCATAAGCGAGATTGACGCGCCCGACGCCGCCCTGGTCAATCATATCCAGAATCGTCAAGCGATCGGGATAGCCGAAGTTGCTTTGTCGCGTTGCCTTATTGGCGTTGGCCGGACTTTCCGGGCGCAGTATCGTGACATCATCGTCAGCTGATAAAGTATCCGAAACGGGTCTATTGATGCCCATAGTGTGTCTTGGTTATGAGTTGAGGTTGATAAAGCTGATCAATGCGCCGGGCGCCAGATTCCCGCAAGTCCGGAAAGGGGCGCGGCTACCGATTGGAAGCGCAACAGGCGGGCGCTATTACGGTTACGGTAACTCGACAACGTCATGATGCCGCGCTCGAGTATCGCTTCGGCCGTGGTTTCCGGCAGATACCATTCGGCGCAGGCCTGCATCAGTGTTTCGCTGTCTTCCTTGTAACTGTAGGCGGGCAGATCGTCGATATTCAAGTGCTGGCCGGGCGACATCGACCAGCCGGCATCCTGGAAATTTTCCGCCAGCAGCCTGGCGCAGGCAAAAGCCGGGTTTCCCCATAAAAAAGCCTCGTGCTCGTCCGGCGTCGCCAGTTCCTCGAATTCAAAGCTGTCCAGCGGATCGGTTTGCTTGCCGTAGGGCAGGCGCAACAGAACACGCGGCAGCGCCAGGCCCAGCCATTGCGCGTAAGGACTTGCGCGCAGCGCTCGCCATGCGGGCACATCGCCCCAGGTGGAGGGGTGGAGGGATTGAGACAGCGACGCGCAACCGAGAAGGCTGTTGTCGGCGGCGGCCAGGAACGGCGCGCCGAGGCTTGCGGCCATGGCGCCCAGAGCCGCAAGCACTTGCATATCCGCCTGGGTGTCGGCAAAAGTATAAGCGCCGACCAATACCGACCAGGGCTGACTTATGCCTTGTCCGGCCAGCAATTGGTAAATGGCCGAGGCTTCCAGGTTGTCGCCGGCATCAAGAACCGTCCGCGCCAGTTCGTTCCGCGACAGGTTCAGCAGCGCCAGTTGCAGCGACTCGCCCGTTTCCAGGCGAGAAACCAGTGCGTATGCCGATCGCCATAGCGCTTCCAGCGCCTGGAAATCGGGATGGTGCAGCAAGGTCCTCATCAGTTCGCTCGTTGCCCGGTCGACTTCGGCCAGCAGTTCGGGCTGGCGCGGATCGGTTTTCTCGACGATATGGGGCGCGATCATGTCCCCAAGCAGCCGGTCCAGCGAGGATTGTGGCCGCACCTGTTGCGCGGGCGCTTTCCCGAGCAGGCGCTCGAACATTGCCTCTTGCCCGTCAACCGGCGGCGCCTCAACAGATGGGTCGGCGGCGTCCTTTAAATTGATTGTCTGCCGAAGCTGCGCGACCGCTTGTGCAAAGGTTGCGGGATTTTGCAGGCTTTGCCGCAACTGGCGCAGCTGATGAAAAACGTCCAGGGCCGCATAAAGGTGATCAGGGTGAAAGTCGTCGAGGCAGTGAAACTCAAGGTCCAGCCGAGGTTCCTGCAAACTCAGGCTCGGCTTCAATCTCGACAGGACGTCATCGAAATTATCGATATCGACGGTCATTATTTTCCGGTTTTCCGCTCCGGCATCCAGGTGCCGGTGTCCGCTGAAGTTGCCCATCATCAGTATGCGCATGGGTAAATCATCGGACGCAGGCTGCGGGTCCGCGGCAGTACTGAAACGAAAATCGAACTGTAAATGTCCGGGCATGAAAGGCTCCTGAAGCGGGGAAAAATTAATGTATTTGCTTAAGATAGTTCGATGTTTGCCGGTATGCAAGTTTCCGGTCGAGCTTGTGTTCCGGAATCGCTTTGAATAGTCAGATACATTTTGATAGTATCAATGGCATTTTTTGATTCTATACGGAAGTACGTTGGAATATGGCCACACAAGACACTCGATTTGGATCCGTTACTTCACCGTTAGGCCCTGATGTTTTGCTTTTCAGCCGCATGAAAGGCTATGAAGAAATGGGTAGGCTTTTTGAATACGAAATAGATCTGCTCAGTGAGGAAAAACAGATCGATGCCAAAAAAATTCTCGGCCAGGCCATGACCCTCGCCGTGGAGTTGCCGGCCGGGGGCATACGTTATTACCACGGTTTGGCGACGCAATTTCGGCATCACGGCACGCAGGGCGAGTTTTATCTTTATCGCGCCGTGCTCCGTCCGTGGCTCTGGTTTCTGACGCGTACATCCAATTGCCGGATCTTTCAGGAACTGTCTGTTCCCGACATCATCAAGAAAGTATTCGAGCTGAACGGCTTCAGCGATCTTAAGGTCGAATTGAGCGGCGATTACAAGCCCCGCGATTACTGCGTGCAATACCGGGAAAGCGATTTCAATTTCGTCAGCCGCCTGATGGAAAGCGAGGGCATTTACTATTTCTTCAAGCACGAGCAAAGCAAGCATACGCTGGTGATCGCCGATGCCGTCAGCGCTTACCAGACTGTCGCCGATTACGCCGAGATTCCTTATTTCCCTCCTGAAAATGCCGTTCAACGCACACGGGACCATATTTTCGAGTGGCATAACCACCATGAAGTGCAGTCAGGCTGCTACGTGCTGAACGATTTCGATTTCGAGAAGCCGAAAGCCAGCCTGTTGGCCAAATTCACCGAAAGCAAGGCCCATGCCCATGCCGACGGCGAACGTTACGATTACCCCGGCGACTATACGGAATCCGGAGACGGCGAAAGCTATGCCAATATCCGCCTGGATGAATTGCAGACCAATTACCAGGTGATTCGCGGCAAGGGCAATGCCAGAGGCCTGACGCCCGGCATGCTTTTCACCTTGAAAGACCACTACAGCGCCCAGGAGAATGCCAAACACGTGCTGGTATCGACCGATTTTCTGATCGAGTCCAACCAGTACCGCAGCGATGGCGCGCCGGCGGAACTGCTGTTTGACTGCGCTTTTACGGCCATCCGGGCGGAACAGCAGTTCAGGCCGCGGCGGAGCACGTCCGTGCCGTTCGTCCAGGGGCCGCAGACGGCGATTGTCGTCGGCAAGGCCGGCGAGGAAATCTGGACGGATAAATACGGGCGCGTGAAGGTGCAGTTCCACTGGGACCGGGAAGGCAAGAATGATGAAAACAGTTCCTGCTGGGTGCGCGTGTCATTCCCGACCGCCGGCAAGAACTGGGGCTGGGTTTCCTTGCCGCGTATAGGCCAGGAAGTCATCGTCAGTTTTCTGGAAGGCAACCCGGACCGGCCTATCATCACCGGCAGGGTTTACAATGCCGACCAGATGCCGCCTTATGAGTTGCCGGCCAATCAAACTCAAAGCGGCATCAAGACCCGCAGCAGCAAGGAAGGCACCGGCGACAATTTCAATGAGATCCGGTTCGAGGATAAAAAAGATGCCGAGGAAGTCTATGTGCATGCCGAAAAGGACTTCAATTGCGTCATCGAAAACAATGAAACGCGCAAAATCGGCCTGGACAAAAAGGATAAAGGCGATCAGACCATCGAAATCCAAAACGACAGGACCGTGACACTGAATGAAGGCAACGATACGCTGACCGTCAAAACAGGCAATCGCGTGACGACGCTCGACCAGGGCAATGATACGAAGCAGCTCAAAATGGGCGATCACTCGGTCAAGGTCGATGTCGGCAAGAGCACGACCGAAGCGATGACCTCGATCGAATTAAAAGTCGGCGGCAACAGCATCAAGATCGATCAGTCCGGCATTACCATTAAAGGCCTCATGGTGACGGTGCAGGGCGACGCGAAGCTGGACGCCAAGAGCCCCATGACCACGGTCAACGGCGACGGCATGCTGACGCTGAAAGGCGGCATCACCATGATCAATTAGTGTGGATTTAGATATGACAGAGATAAATTTCGTCAAGATCAAACAGCCCACGGCAGCCGCCGTTTGCAGCCTGGTCGAGCTGGATGAGGAAGCCAGGCAATTATTGCGGGATGATACCGCGCCCGCGCAATACCTTCAGCAACTGATAGAAAAAGAGCTTTATCCCGATGCGGTACGCTTTCTGGCCGTTGCCTTGCCCAAGCGGGAGGCTATCTGGTGGGCCTGTTCGTGCGCGCGCCTCACTTTGGGCGAATCACCGTCTCCGGTTGACGTTAAAGCCATTGAGGCGGCGGAAGCCTGGGTCTATAAGCCGACGGAAGAAAATCGGCAATTGACCAGACCGACGGCCGAAGCCACCCAATTCAAGACGCCGGCCGGCTGGGCGGCCATAGCCGCATTCTGGAGCGGCGGCAATATTTCTCCGGCGGAAGGGGCGGTCGTTCCGCCCGCCGAGGAGTTAACCGGCAAGGCGGTCATCGGGGCGGTCATGCTGGCGGCCGTGCGGAGCGGCGCGGACAGGATCAAAGCCAACTATCGGCTGTTTCTGAAAAAAGGCCTTCATATCGCCAACGGCGGCGATGGCAGAGCCGTCCAATAATTTTCACTGATAAGTAAAACCGGAGCAAATCAATGGGACAACCGGCCGCAAGAATCTCTGATATGCATGTCTGTCCGATGGTCAATCCCGGACCTGTGCCTCATGTGGGCGGGCCTATAGCCATGGGTGCGCCGACCGTATTAATTGGCGGAATGCCGGCTGCCAGAGTCGGCGACATGGCTGTGTGCGTAGGGCCGCCTGATTCCATCATTAAAGGCTCCGCCACGGTCATGATTGGTGGCATGCCGGCGGCCAGGATGGGCGATTCAACCGCGCACGGCGGCACTATTGTGATTGGTAATCCCACAGTACTGATTGGCGGCTGAAAAATAGCCGCGGATATTTGGCCGGCTGCCCCTCAGCGTATTTTCATAACCGGATATTGTGTAATCCAGCTTGCGGTTTGTTCTTGCCGCTGAAGCGGTTGCGGCATTCAAATAACACTTTCCCTACGGCCGTAAGCTAGCCAACTGACTGGCCGGCCGATTGCGCCCGGCGCTCAAAACCAACGCTGAACTAATAAAAAAGCCCTGTGTCCCATTTTAGTCAGTCAGCCACGAGGAATGACGGTCGTTTTTAGTATTCCAATAATGCCGAACAAGTACGACCTGATTTCCGTGGAATTAACCTTCGGAGTGGTTTTAACTCCTGCTTACGTTGATTCAGTGCCTTCCGGTATTTTCGTTTTCGTTGAAGCGGAAGGAGCTATTTATCCAGTATTAAGAATTTGGCTAAAAATGACTTCCTGAAATCAGAATCTTGCAGCCTATGTTTAAACAGGGAAATTATTTACGGCCAAATCCTGAGGAGAGATTTCATGTCGAAAAATAAACTGTTTATATCATTCCTGGCCTCTTTACTGACGATTACCTATTCCTTGAACTCTAGTGCACAGTCCGGGGTAGAGCAACAAGAGGAGTCTTTTAGCGAACCGCCTCAAGAGTTAACCGGCAGAGTCGGCGACGTGCCTGTTTATTCCCATATCTATGGCGCCGAATTCATGACTGAGCAGGAACGGTGTGACTATTTGCTGACACTGGACGGAATGAAAACGAAGGAAGAAAGGGATGCGTTTCGGGCTAAACATCAGGAAAAAATAGATATGCTTCGCAAAGAGAAGGGGGGGTAAATGGCAAACTGCTGTATCCGTTAGCATGGGCTGCCGGAGATATTCATAATGCCCGCCGGACGCATAGGCGGCGGGCGGGCTGGTCACTGGCGAGAACGGCTCGGTACGCAATTTAATTGCCGCTTCTGACCGGTTTGGCCAATCCCACGAGTATGTAGTTATACAATTCACGCGCTTGCTGATCGGTTAATCGGGAGGTTGTAAAAGCCGGCATTGGGCCTTTCGAACCATCAGGAAGCCGCGGATTCCTGACAAATTCAATAAAAGTCTCATAGCTTTCCAGTTGAGGCGCCGAGCGTAGCGGCAGATTCGGATAGAAAATATTGCCGCCGTTGGCGTGGCACCCCGAGCAGTGATTGATAAAAATTCTCCGTCCCGGCAGCAGTTCATCGCTTACAGTCGGAAGTCTGCCTTCATACACCAACTGGCCGCCGAAATAGCCAAGGCTAATGCCATTAACAAGGCAGAGCGTGAACAACAGAACCATGGAAAATGGGCGAACAGTCGATCTTCGCCCCGCGATCAGTGTGATGGATAACAGGATAAGCAATAAAATTGCCAGGCCGATCTTCATTCTTATCGGGTTTATCCAGGCGCCGGAATAATAATATTGCCAGTCGATGATGCCGGCCGCCACGGTAGGGAAAAGTAACACAAACGCCACTATGACAGCGTAATAGGCGGATAACAGCAGAACGTGTCTGCGCAGGATCCAGCCGGCCAGGCCCAAGCAAAAAGCCACGATCAGTGCACCGATGGGGCCATGGGTAAAGGGCGGATGGAGCGGATGCGTGTAGCCTATTTTCGCAAGCAGATCATAAAGCGTATCAATCATGGCATTTTTTCTTTAAAGATCAGATGTCCATATAGTGTAAAGTTGCCAGCTTTCCAAATGGAATTCAAAAGCCATGCTTGTGCGGTATCAGTGATTTTAAACTACACTTCAGATGCCGGGTATCTGATATTTATACTGATACTTGATCCGTTATCCGGGAAAAAATTCATGCCTGTGGCATTAGATTTGAATCATTTATCCACCTTACTGAATTGTTTATATTTCTATGAGCGGTATGGTGAATAATTGCCGAAAATGTCGCTGCATGGCATTGTAAATAATCGAAATTTGCCGTGCAAACACTATATACTGATACGCCCGACAAAATTGACGGAAGCTAATTGACTAAGGTAAAAATGTTCTGCCAGCATTTGATTAATATGCCGATGGCGTGATTATGGAAATGGCTGGTCACCATCTATGGCATAGATATCTGATACGGAAAATGATCAAAGGAAACCAGCTCCCCAAATACTTTAGTCTTGTTGCGCAATCCGAAAGTAGGGAACCTTGCTTATCCAGTGCCGCGCTGACGCTGATCTTTGCCGCGGTTGTCGTGACCATGCCGGCCGCTAAACTATTCGATCAGCCGGCTTCCTATATTCCTTTGCACACAATTCTGGAATTCATCTCGATTGCTATTTCAGTCATGGTGTTCAGCCTTTGCTGGAATATTCGCAAAGAACCCATGGCAGGGAAACTGCCTGCTATCGGCGGCGTGTTTTTATCGGTTGCCGTCATCGACATGTTGCACACTTTGTCTTATGAAGGAATGCCGCCTCTCGTAACACCCGCTTCGGTTGAAAAAGCCATCGGTTTTTGGCTATATGCGCGCATTATATCCATCCTCGGTTTATTGGTGTTTGCTTTTTCCCGGCAGCAGGTGAGCGCCGGGTATGCGGAAAAATCCTTATTGCTCAATCTGTTGGTTTCGGCCGGTATAGCCTATATTGGTTTATATCATCAAGATCTTATGCCCCGCACCTTTGTTCCGAATGCAGGGTTGACCGCTTTTAAAATTCGGATGGAATATGGGCTAGCCTTTTTATATCTGGTAGCGGCCTGGAAATTCTGGCAGCGATCAAAAGAAGATACCCAGGCTTCATTCGGATGGCTTGCAGCGGCTTGCTGGGTGCTGGCTCTTAGCGGCATTTTTTTTACTTTGTATCAGAACGCCAGCGATTTGATGAATGTGATGGGGCATATTTATAAATCCATAGGCTATCTGATCGTTTACCGTGCGATTTTCGTTGTCGGTGTTCACTATCCTTATAAAAAATTTGCCGCCACACTTGCCAGCCAACATGAACGAGAACTTTTTTATAAAACGCTGGCCAGCGTAAATCCGGTCGGCATTTTTCGTAGCGACAAGGAAGGCAATTATATTTATGCTAATGCGAACTGGAGCAAGATCGCCGGCTTGCCTGTCAATCAGGCGCTTGATAGCGGCTGGAAGCAAGGCATTTATCCGGCTGACCGATTGAGGGTTGAGCAACAGTGGAATACAGCGGTTTCGCAGGCGCGCCCGTTTTCGCTGGAATACCGGTTTAAAAAACCGAATGGAGAAATAGCCTGGGTTTATGGCCAGACGGCGGCTATCAAAAATGAGACGGACGAGATACTGGGTTATGTAGGGACCATTACCGATATAACCCGGCGTAAGGCGACGGAGGAAGAAATCCACCGATTGGCTTATTATGATTCACTCACTCAGCTGCCGAACAGAAGCATGATGATCGATCGTATCAGTCAATCATTGGCATCGCGGCAGCGCAATAAAATTTATGGCGCCATCCTGTTTATCGATCTCGATAATTTCAAGCAGATAAACGCCACCCGAGGCCACACCGTCGGCGACCGATTATTGATCGAGGTCGGCAACCGTCTGCGCTCCTGCGTTCGTGCATCGGATTCAGTGGCACGGCTTGGCGGCGACGAGTTTGTGGTGTTGCTCGAGGATCTGGGCCAAAATCACGAACAAGCCGCCATGAAAGCCGGAAAAACCGCGGAAAGAATACTTGAGGCGCTTAACAGTCCGTACCAACTGGCCGAACAGGAATATATCGGTTCCTCCTGTATTGGTATTTCACTGTTTATTGATGGTAATGAGACACCGGAAGATCTGCTTCGCCGATCGGATACGGCTATGTATAGGGCTAAAAGCAATGGCCGCAATATCCTGTGTTTTTTCGAACCCGCCATGCAAAAGGCATTGGAAGAGCATGCCACGCTTGAATCCTGGATGCGTACCGCCCTGCGGGAACACGAGTTCAGACTTTATTATCAGGTTCAGGTGGATCATAACCGGCAGCCCATCGGCGCGGAAGCGCTGATTCGCTGGAAGCATCCGATACAAGGCTTTATTTACACGCCCGACTTTATTAATGTTGCCGAGGAATCCGAGCTTATCGTGGCTATCGGGCAATGGGTGCTGGAAACCGGGTGCGCGCAGATCAAGGCTTGGGAAAGCAATCCCGCGATGCGCTCGCTTTCCCTGTCCATCAATGTCAGCGCTCGACAATTCGGGCGGCCGGATTTTGTTGAAACCATCAAGGCCGTTATCGCCCGCTCAGCGATTGCTTCCGAAAAGCTCAAATTAGAGATGACGGAAGGCCTGTTGATTCATGACGTGGACGATACGGTTGCCAAGATGACTCAGCTTAAATCGATTGGCGTACAGTTCTCGATGGATGATTTCGGGACCGGTCATTCCTCATTGAACTATCTGAAGCGCCTGCCGCTCAGTCAGTTGAAAATAGACCAGTCGTTTGTGCGAGATATTACTGTCGATGCCAACGATGCGGCTATCGTGAAGACGATTATCCGCATGGGGCAGACGCTGCAAATGAATGTTATTGCGGAAGGCGTTGAGACCGAAGAACAGTTGCGGTTTTTAAAGGAAAACGGCTGCACGGTATTCCAGGGGTATCTATTCGGTAAGCCACTGCCGCTTGAAGAGTTTGAGCGGCTTATAGCATCATGTAATGAGCGGAGGCTGGTCGACAGAAAGTCAAATGCGCCTGGCTAAGTAATGCATTCTTGTAACTTTTTTACAGGCTTAGAGTTACTTCATTTCGTCAGGCAATAAAAAACCCGCTAAATCTTACGACTTAGCGGGTTTATGATTCTTTGCACTGCTCAGAACCTGAATTTGGTACCGAGGGTCGGAATCGAACCGACACTGAGTCACCCCAATTGGATTTTGAATCCAACGCGTCTACCAGTTTCGCCACCCCGGCAAAGAGCGCATATTATATTTACACTTTCCCAATCATGTCCAGTTTATTTTTTTAAAGTATATTCGTCAGCTTAAAACTGATAACATCGCGCGCCATGAAGAAAAGCGACTTTAACTACCATTTACCCGATCATCTGATCGCCCAGAAGCCCTTGCCGGATCGCAGCGCCAGCCGTCTGTTATGCATAGACAGGGATACGGGCCGGATAGACGACAGGCAATTTACCGATTTTATCGATTTGATCGATGAGCGCGATCTGCTGGTTTTTAACGACACCAAGGTTATCCCGGCTCGGCTGTTTGGCAGGAAGCAGACCGGCGGCAAAGTCGAGATTCTCATCGAGCGCATTCTCGATGCCCATAACGCCATTGCCCATGTCCGCGCCAGCAAAGCACCGAAAGCCGGCGCGGTGATCGAATTGGATCACGGTTATTGCTGCATTGTGCTGGGCCGGGAAAACGATTTGTTTCAACTGGAGTTTGCCGATGCGAATTTGTTCGCATTATTGGAGCAAATCGGCCATATGCCGTTGCCGCCTTATATCACGCGCGCCGATGACGAATCCGATCTGACCCGTTATCAGACGGTTTTCGCCCGAGAGGCGGGGGCGGTTGCGGCGCCGACGGCCGGCCTGCATTTTGATCAGGCGATGATGGACAGGATCAACGCCAAAGGCGTGCGGACGGCTTTTGTGACCTTGCATGTCGGTAGCGGTACGTTTCAGCCGGTCAGGGTCGAGGACTTGTCCGAGCATTTGATGCACAAAGAGTTTTTCTCCGTGGCATCAGGTACTGTCGAAGCGGTGCGCCAGGCCCGGGAGCGAGGCGGTCGGGTCATTGCCGTCGGCACGACGGCGGTCAGGGCGCTGGAATCGGCTTCTAAAAGCGGCTGTCTTGAACCCGGTTTTGGCGATACCGACCTGTTTATTACCCCGGGGTATCAATTCAGGTCCGTCGATGCGATGCTGACCAATTTTCATCTGCCGGAATCGACCTTGTTGATGCTGGTGTCCGCTTTTGCCGGGTATGAGTCTGTTATGAATGCTTATCGGCATGCCATCGATCAGTCTTACCGATTTTTCAGTTATGGGGATGCGATGTTCTTGGGGACATTAAGGAACACGCATTAAATAATCTTCCTCAAGTGGACAGATGACACTCTTATGCAGGTCGAATTCATTCGCACCTGCGGATTTATTTTGTGATTATTACTAAGTAATTGTTATATAATGCGTTTTATATTAACTGCTCATTAAATAATGGCTAACGATCCCGACTTGATTTTCTCACCCGCTGTTCCGCAAAAAGATAATCCATCCATGGTCTGGTCCGGTTTGGCCGGTTGCGGCGACGCGCTGGCCCTGGCTTCCGCCATTAAAAATGAAAACCGCCTGTTCGTTGTCGTCACGCCGGATAATCAGACAGCCTTGCGTCTGGAGCATGAGCTAGCGTTTTTTTTACAGGATGAACATCCCATTCTGCATTTTCCCGATTGGGAGACGCTGCCTTACGATGTGTTTTCGCCGTTGCCGGAAATTATCTCGGAACGGCTGAAAACCCTGGCGCTGTTGCCGCAGGTCAAACGCGGCGCGCTGATCGTATCGGTAACCACTTTAATGCACCGGCTGGCGCCGCGCGAGCATGTCCTGGCGCACAGTTTCGTCGTCAAGGTCGGCGATACTTTCAATCTGGAACTGAACAGAATCAAGCTCGAAAGTGTCGGTTATCAATGCGTGCCGCAGGTTTATCAGCATGCCGAGTTTGCCGTGCGCGGATCGATAGTCGATTTGTTCCCGATGGGCAGTAAGGTGCCGTTCCGGATCGAATTATTTGACGAGGATATTGAATCGATCCGCACCTTTGATCCTGAAACCCAGCGATCACTGGACAAAATAGATCAGATCGAACTGTTCCCAGCGCGCGAGTTTCCGTTGACCGATGAGTCGATCAAACATTTCCGGCAGGCTTTCAGGGATTATTTCCCCCAGGCTTCGCCTAAAAATCACTTGTACCTCGATGTCAGCAAAGGCATTACGCCGGGCGGCATCGAATATTATCTGCCGTTGTTTGTCGAACAGACTGCCACATTGTTCGATTACCTGCCTGGCTCGGCGACTGTCGTCGTGCCCGCCGCTTTTGCTGATTTGTCGCAGGCTTTTTTTGCCGAAGCCGAAGAGCGTTTTCAGCAACGAAAATACGATGTCGAGCGGCCGTTGCTGGCGCCTGAGCTATTGTTTTTATCGGCCCGGGAACTGGCGCAAAGAACGGCGGCGTTTGCCCGCATTACCATTGAAGGCCAAGGGGCGGTTATTGAAGGCAGCCGCATCGATTTCGACTGCCATGCGCTGCCGGATCTGACGATAGATGCGAAACTGAAAGAGCCGGCACAGGCTCTCCTGCGGTTTGTGCGCGAGTTTGCCGGCAGGATACTGTTTGTGGCCGAATCGGCCGGTCGCCGCGAAGGCTTGATCGAAAAGCTGCGGCAATACGGTATCAAGGTCAGGCAGGTGGACAGCTGGCGGGGCTTCCTGGGCAGCGAGACATCGCCATGCATTGTGGTTGCGCCCATGGATCAGGGCTTGCGGCTGGAGAGGCCGCCCATAGCCGTGATTACCGAAAGCTTGTTGTCCGGCGAAAAAGCACAACAGCGACGCCGGCGGCGCAAATCGGCGGCCCGCGAGCTGGAAAATATCGTCAATAACCTGAACGAATTGACGATAGGTTCGCCAGTCGTGCATCAGGAACATGGCGTCGGCCGCTATCTGGGCCTGCAGACCTTGCAGATCGGCGGCATAACGGCCGAATTTCTGACTCTGGAATACGCCAATAACGACAAGTTGTATGTGCCGGTGTCGTCACTGAACGTGATCGGCCGTTATACGGGCATGAGTCCGGAAAACGCGCCATTGCACAAGTTGGGCGGCGATCAATGGAGTAAAGCCAAGAAAAAGGCTATCGAGCGCATCCGCGATGTCGCGGCCGAACTGCTGGAAATTCATGCCAAGCGGGCGATCAAGCAGGGCCATGCGTTCGATGTCGACAATGCCGAATATCAGGCTTTTGCCGATGCTTTCCCGTTTGAAGAAACGCCGGACCAGCAAACCGCCATCGAAGCCATCCTGGACGATATGGCCAGCCCGCAGCCCATGGACCGTGTTATTTGCGGCGATGTCGGTTTCGGTAAGACCGAAGTCTCGATGCGCGCGGCGTTTATCGCCGTGCAAAGCGGCAAACAGGTGGCGGTGCTGGTGCCGACGACCCTGCTGGCGCAGCAGCATTATCAGAATTTCCGCGACCGTTTCGCCGATTGGCCGGTACGCGTGGAAGTCATGTCGCGGTTTGTGACGCCCAAGCAGCAGAAAGAGATCGCGGAGGCTCTGGAGCAGGGCCAGGTCGACATCGTGATCGGCACGCATAAACTGCTATCGAACGAGATCAAATACAAGGCGCTGGGCCTGGTCGTAATCGACGAGGAACACCGTTTCGGCGTGCGTCAGAAAGAGCATTTCAAGAAATTGCGCAACGAACTGGACATGCTGACACTGACCGCGACGCCGATTCCGCGTACCTTGAATATGGCCATGTCCGGTTTGCGCGATATTTCCATTATCGCCAGTCCGCCGCCGAACCGGCATGCCATCAAGACTTTTATCAGCGAATGGATGGATTCGCAGATCAGGGAGGCTTGTCTGCGCGAGATCAAGCGCGGCGGTCAGGTTTTCTTTCTGCATAACGACGTCAAGTCGATGGAGAAAATGGCACTGGAACTCGGCAGGCTGGTGCCGGAAGCGCGCATTGAAACCGCACACGGCCAAATGCCTGAGCGCGAGCTGGAGCGCATCATGCTGGATTTTTATCATCAACGTTTCAATCTCCTGGTGTGCAGCACGATTATCGAAAGCGGCATCGACATTCCCAGCGCCAATACCATGATTATCAACAGGGCCGACAAACTGGGCCTGGCGCAGCTGCACCAGTTGCGCGGCCGCGTAGGGCGTTCTCATCATCGCGCTTATGCCTATTTGATCGTGCCGCCTAAAACCCTGCTGAGCAAGGATGCCGTGAAACGGTTGGAAGCGGTTGAGGCATCGGGCGATTTAGGCGCCGGTTTCATGCTGTCTTCACACGATCTGGAAATTCGCGGCGCCGGCGAATTGCTCGGGGACGATCAAAGCGGTCAAATTCAGGAAATCGGCTTTACGCTGTATACCGAGCTGCTGGAACGCGCGGTCAATGCGCTGAAATCGGGCAAACAGCCGGAACTCGAGGCGCCAATGGATGTGGGGCCGGAAGTCGATCTGCAGACGCCGGCGTTGATACCGGAGGATTATCTGCCCGATATTCATGCCCGGCTGGTGTTGTATAAGCGCATAGCCAGTGCCGAGACGCAGGATGATCTGCGTGAACTGCAGGTGGAAATGATAGACCGGTTCGGTCTTTTGCCGGAACCGGTAAAAACCCTTTTCAGCGTTACCGGGTTAAAACAGCAGGCCGAAAAACTGGGCATCAGGAAGATCGAGGCCAGCGCCGCCGGCGGTCGTCTTGTTTTCGGTGCTGAGCCGGCTATCAATACCGACCAGCTGATCACCTTGATACAAACCGAGGCCCAGATTTACAAGTTCGACGGCGCGGATAAATTAAGGTTTGTGAAAGCGTTCGCCACAACCCAAGAGAAGCTGGAATTTATCGCGGCGCTACTGCAACGGTTGACGATCGGGTAAAGTTTGGGCGATAGTCGGTTATCCTGACTGGTATTATTCACGTCGTTTTCAACGGTCAGGCTAAGATTAGCGCTCATATCAATTTAATGGTCAAACAGGATGAAAAAAATATTGCTGCTGTTGGGTTTTCTCTTCGTCGCCGGCGTAGGCACGGCCGATGCAGCTTTCAGGTGCGGGAACAGGCTTGTCCAGATCGGCGATCATGAAATGGAGGTTCTGCAAAAATGCGGCGAGCCCGAATTCAAGGATGAACGAATAGGGTATACCGGGGAACGCTTGCGGCATCCTCGCGGCGCACTCGAAATTGAAGAATATGAACAAATTATCATACATGAGTGGATTTACAATTTCGGGCCGAGACGGCTTAAGCAGCGCTTGTTGTTTGAAAACGGCATATTAAAAGAAATAAATGATCTTGAGCGTGGTTACTGAAAATAAATGATCGTCCCCGTTGTCAATTTGTCGAAAATAGCCATCGCCCTGTCATGCTGTCTGCAGTTATCAGCCTGTGCCGAGGTTAAAGAGGCCGGCAGAACCATAGGTCATACCACGCGCAATGTCACCACGGAAATTGGCCACGGCACGCGCGATGCCGCCAGGTCGATCGGCAGAGGCACCCGAAGAGTGGTCGAATCGGTGACCGCGGACGGAGAATAAAGACTAAATGGATGTTACGCTTCTTTATCGACTGACTGGATGTAAGCCGCCGATAGGTTTACTATCTTCGACTGGTTGAAACATTGACGGGGTAAGCTGAACAAATGCCGCGATTGCAAGTTGGAAAGATAAGGAACCTAATGGCTTGTGCTTTGGCGATGCTGTTGATTTTATTCAGCGGCCGGGTTTTGTCGGAAGGCAATGACTATCGGATTGAGCTGATGATTTTTTCGCAAAATATGCCCAACACCGAGGTGTTTGAGCAAACCGAGAGTCAAATTCAATGGCCGGCCGGTCTGACTGATCTGTCAGCTTATAACAAAGCCGATACGTTGGCGCTTGCCGATGCTTATGCGGCTTTATCAAAAGATCCGGCTTATCGAGCGATTATGCACGTTGCCTGGCTTCAGACCGTTGCAGAGGGGGCGCTGAGCCGGCCTGTCCATATTCAGAATCCGGAGGGAACATTGAACGGTTTTGTGCGCATCCAGCGCGGTCAGACGCTGCAGTTGATTGTCGATCTGGAATATGCGCAGAGGCAGGATTTTAACGAGGCGCTTGTTTACCGGTTAAATGAAAGCCGGCGCATTAAATTCAATGAGGTTCATTATTTCGATCATCCCAAATTCGGCGTTGTTGCAAAGGTAAGTCCGCTATAGACCATGCAGGAGACGACCGAAGCCATTCTACAGCAAGCCGTTCGGCATGCCGTTGACACCAAGACACCCGTGAACATCACCGGCGGCAACAGCAAGGCTTTTCTCGGCAGGGAATTGGACGGGGTTCCGCTAAGCACCTGTGCGCATCAAGGCATCCTCAATTACCATCCCTCGGAACTGATCATTACGGCTCGCGCCGGCACGCTATTATCGGCTATGGAACAAACCCTGGCTGAACATGGCCAGATGCTGGCATTTGAACCGCCGTATTTTGCCGACACGGCAACATTGGGTGGTACGATCGCGTGCGGGCTGTCCGGTCCAAGACGCCCGTTTACCGGGTCTGCGCGGGATTTTGTCCTGGGTTGCAAACTCATTAACGGCAAGGCGGAAATCGTATCGTTCGGCGGCGAGGTCATAAAAAATGTGGCCGGTTACGATGTGGCGCGCCTGATGGCCGGCGCCATGGGCACGCTGGGAGTGCTGTTGGAAGTGTCTTTGAAAGTGTTGCCATTGCCCATACTTGAATTGACGAGCTGTTTCGAACTGGAGCCATCCGATGCGATCAGTAAAATGGCGGCGCTGGCTTCGCGATCGCTGCCGGTTTCGGGCTTAAGTTACGACGGCCGTATCTTGTATGTCAGATTATCCGGCTCGGAAAAAGCCGTCAAAGTCTCCGCCGATAAAATAGGCGGCGATGCGGCAATAGCCGACCGCTCGTTTTGGCGGCAGTTAAATGAGCAGCATCTGGATTTCTTTCAAGAGGACATGAATTTATGGCGTATCGTCGTGCCTCCCGCCACAGCGCAGCTGGATTTGGCCGGCACTTGGTTTTACGACTGGTGCGGCGGTTTGCGCTGGTTGAAATCGGACGAACCAGCGCAACGTATTTTTGCGGCGGCGGAAAAGGCACAGGGGCATGCGGATTTATTCAAAGGCAAGGACCGCCGCGGCGATGTCTTTCAGCCATTGACCGGCACGTTGCAACAGCTCAACCGGAATATAAAGCGGGCGTTCGATCCAGCCGGCATCTTCAACCCGAACAGACTGTACCGGGACTGGTAAATGCAGACTAATCTGGCCGAATTCGTTAAGAGCAAGCCCGAGCACGAGGAATTGGAGAGTATCCTGCGAGCCTGCGTGCATTGCGGGTTCTGCAATGCGACATGCCCGACCTATCAAGTGTTAGGCGACGAGCTTGACGGCCCGCGCGGACGCATTTATTTATTGAAACAGCTACTGGAAGGCGGGCCTGCCACGCGCGTCACGCAGCAGCGTCTGGATCGTTGCCTGAGCTGTCGAGCCTGTGAGACGACCTGTCCTTCGGGGGTTCGTTACGGACGCCTGCTCGATCTGGGGCGGGTCATGCTGGATGAACGGGTGGGGCGCGCAGTCGGGCAAAAAATGCTGAGGGGATTGATCAAAACGGTTTTGCCTTATCAGAACCGCTTTGCCGCCTTGCTGCAGGGCGCCCGGTTGGTCAAGCCGGTTTTACCGCAAGCGTTAAAAAATAAAATCCCGGCTAGCGCCAAGGCGGTTATCTGGCCTGAACCGGTCCATGACCGGAAAATGCTGATATTGCCGGGCTGTGTGCAGCAGGCGCTGGCGCCGTCGATCGATGCGGCAACGGCCAGGGTTTTGGATAAACTGGGCATTTCGTTAATTCCGGTCAAGGCGGGCGGTTGTTGCGGCGCCCTGGATTATCACTTGTCCGATCATGAAAAAGCGTTGGCGTTTGCGCGCGGAAACATCGATGCCTGCTGGCCTTATATTGAGCAGGGCGCCGAAGCCGTTGTCATGACGGCAAGCGGTTGCGGCGTCATGATGAAAGACTATGGCGAGTTATTGAGGCATGATTGCAACTATGCTGAAAAAGCTGCTCGATTCTCGGCGCTGGCCAAGGATGTCAGTATCGTGTTAGTGTCGGAAGACCTGTCCGTGTTTAGGGGGGATGGCCGAAAGGTTGCTTTTCAGTCGCCATGCACGCTACAGCATGGGCTGAAAATAACCGGGGTTGTGGAAGTGATACTCGAACAAGTCGGCTACCAGCTGACGGCGGTTGCCGATGCGCATCTTTGCTGCGGCTCGGCGGGTGTTTATTCGATACTGGAGCCGGCCTTGTCCCGGCAGTTAGTGAACAACAAGTTACAGGCGCTACAGGCGAATGAGCCCGATGTTATTGCAACAGCCAATATAGGCTGTTTAAATCATCTGCAATCGGCCAGTTCCAAAAAGGTCTTGCATTGGATTGAATTGTTGCTTTGCGAAACAGTCTTAGAAAATAATTGAAGCGAGCGTGGTAATTGGCTATGGTACGAACTGTTTGTTTGCAGGTTATTCAGGTTATAATGGCAGCTTTTCGTTAAGCTCTTGTTAATATTCAAGGGCTTTTTTATTATTATCAGGCGCGTAAGTCGCTGTTTCATCGCAATAAAGCCAGGTCGGTTCCGGGCTTTTTATTTACGGGTGATTGACTAATACACTATATGACACAAAAACTTTATATTCAGACCAATGGTTGTCAAATGAATGAGTATGATTCCGATAAAATGCGGGATGTACTCAAAGCTTCACATGGTCTTGAACTGATTGATGATCCGAAACAGGCCGATGTCCTGTTGCTCAATACCTGTTCAATACGCGAAAAAGCGCAGGAAAAAGTCTTCTCGGCATTAGGCAAATGGCGCAAAATCAAAGATCAGCGTCCCGATGTCATCATTGGCGTCGGCGGTTGCGTGGCCAGCCAGGAAGGGGCGGCGATCCAGAAACGCGCGCCTTATGTCGACATCGTGTTCGGTCCGCAAACCTTGCATCGCTTGCCGCAATTGCTCGATCAGGCCCGCACGAAACAGGAACGTGTGGTCGATGTGTCATTCCCCGAAATCGAAAAGTTCGATGCCCTGCCGGAACCCCGGGCCGAAGGCCCGAAAGCGTTTGTTTCGGTCATGGAAGGCTGCAGCAAGTATTGTACGTTCTGCGTCGTTCCTTATACGCGCGGAGAAGAAATCAGCCGGCCGCTGGATGATGTGATCGCAGAGGTCACCGCGTTGGCGGCGCAGGGCGTGCGTGAAATCAATCTGCTAGGGCAGAATGTCAATGCCTATCGCGGCGAGATGGACGATGGCGATATCGCCGATTTCGCCTTGTTGCTGCATTATGTCGCGGCCGTGGATGGCATAGACCGCATTCGGTTTACCACGTCCCATCCGGTTGAATTCACCGACAGCCTGATTGAAGCGTTTGGTGAAATCCCGCAGCTCGTTGACCATTTGCATCTGCCGGTGCAAAGCGGCAGCGATCACATTTTGAAACTGATGAAGCGTGGCCATGCGCGCGCCGACTATATTGAAAAAATTCGCAAATTGCGCGAAGTAAGACCGAATATTTATCTGTCTTCGGATTTTATCGTCGGTTTTCCAGGCGAATCCGATGCTGAATTTGAAGAAACCATGTCGCTTATCGAAGAAATCGGTTTCGACCTGTCTTACAGTTTTATTTACAGTCAACGCCCCGGGACACCTGCGGCCGATATGCCCGATGATGTGCCCGAGGAAGTCAAAAAACAGCGTCTTGACCGTCTCCAGCAACGAATCAACGAGATGGCGGCCGCGATTTCAGAAAGCATGGTCAATACCGTTCAGACTGTTTTGGTCGAAGGCCAATCCAAAAAGAACCCGCTGCAGATGCAGGGCAGAACCGAAAACAACCGTGTCGTCAATTTCATAGCGCACCCAAGACTGACCGGACAGTTTGTCGACGTATTGATCACCGAAGCGTTAGCTAATTCTTTGCGAGGTCGTATTGTGGATACTTCTGTCGACAAAATTATTCAACACAATTGATCGTTGACTGATATGACAACTCAGGAAATTACCCTGTTGCCTGCCGATAATGTCAGGCTTTCCAATTTTTGTGGTCAGTTCGACTCTCATCTGCGGCAAATAGAAGCCCGCCTTCAGGTTGAAATCGCCAATCGCGGTAACCATTTTAAAGTCACCGGTCCGGACAGTTCGGTAAAAGCCGCTTGCGCGGTCATGCTGAAGCTATTCGAAAGCACCGAAAAAGAACCGCTGACCTCGGAATTGATTCATCTGGCCATGCAGGATGCTTCGGTCGAACAGATTTTGGCCGCACCTGAAGATCAGGATAAGCCCATTGTCCTGATCAAGACCAAGCGCGGCATTCTGAAAGGGCGCGGTGCCAATCAGCAGGAATATCTGCGCAAAATCATGTCGCATGACATCAATTTCGGCGTGGGTCCGGCCGGAACCGGCAAGACCTATCTGGCTGTGGCTTGCGCGGTCGAAGCGCTGCAAACAGAAAAGGTCAGAAAAATCATTCTGGTGCGTCCAGCGGTGGAAGCCGGCGAGAAACTTGGTTTCCTGCCCGGCGATATGGCGCAAAAGGTCGATCCGTATTTGCGGCCTCTTTATGATGCCTTGTACGAAATGCTCGGCTTTGAACGCGTCGAAAAATTGATCGATCGCGGCATTATCGAAGTGGCGCCGCTGGCGTTTATGCGCGGCCGGACGCTCAACGATGCCTTCATTATTCTGGATGAGGCGCAGAACACGACGACCGAACAGATCAAGATGTTTCTGACGCGTGTCGGTTTCGGCTCAACCGCTGTGGTAACGGGCGATGTGACTCAGATAGATTTGCCGTCGGAAAAAATGTCCGGCTTAAGGCATGTGCTTGAGGTATTGAAAGATGTCGAAGGCATCAGTTTTACTTTTTTCAATGCGCGCGATGTAGTCCGGCATCCTCTGGTGCAACGCATTGTTTCCGCTTATGAAGCGTACGACAAGAAAAACAAGGCTAATTAATGAGCCAAATTGAGATTCAGCGCGTTTTTGAATCGGAAGGACAACCGGATCAGGCGCAAATTCAGACATGGATCGATGCGGCGCTTGAGGATGTCGATCAAGATTTCGAAATTGTCGTTCGCATTGTCGATGAAACGGAAAGTGCCCAACTCAATGAACAATATCGGCATAAAAAAGGCCCGACCAATATTCTCAGCTTTCCTTTCGAGGTGCCTGACGGCTTTGAATTGAATTTATTGGGCGATCTGGTGATCTGCGCGCCGGTAGTCGCCAGGGAAGCGGATGAGCAGGGCAAGATGCCGGGTCACCATTGGGCGCATATTATTGTACATGGCGTATTGCACTTATTGGGCTATGATCATATCGACGATGATGAAGCCGAACAGATGGAAAGCAAAGAGATGGAAATTCTGAAGAAACTGGATATAAATAATCCTTATACAGAGGTAATAGAAGCATGAGCGATGAACACCCCCCAAGTAGAAACTCCCCGCAGAAAAGTTGGGTCGATAAAATCAGCCATCTGCTGACCGGGGAGCCGCAAGATTTGGATGACCTTCTTGAAATATTGAGAGAAGCTAGGGAAAAACGATTACTGGATACCGATGCCCTGTCCATGATTGAAGGGGTTCTACAAGTATCCGAAATGCGGGTCAGGGATATTATGATTCCGCGTATTCAAATGGTGGTAGTGCCGCGTGACGCAGAGCTCGACACCATCTTTCCGCTGGTTTTGGAATCGGCGCATTCACGTTTTCCGGTTATTGAAGATGATCGCAGTAAAGTTGTCGGTATTTTGCTGGCAAAGGATCTGTTGGCGCACGCCTTGCAAAATAAGCATCTAAAAGTTGAAGAAATCATGCGTCCGGTCAATTTTGTTCCGGAAAGCAAACGCTTGAATGTTTTGCTGAAAGAATTCCGCACCAACCGCGATCACATGGCGATTGTGATCGATGAGTATGGATTGGCGGCCGGTTTGGTCACCATTGAGGACGTGTTAGAACAAATTGTCGGTGAAATCGAGGATGAATACGATGAGCAGGAAGATGAAGGCTATATCTCCCAGCGCAGTGAAAATGAATTCATGGTCAAAGCCTTAACGCCGATAGAAGAATTCGATGACTATTTTTCCACGCATTTGGAAACGGACGAGTACGATACCGTTGGCGGATTTATTGTCAGCCAGATGGAGCACATGCCCAAAAAAGGCGAAAGCCTGGTTGTCGATAATTTACGTTTCGAAATAATCAGGGCTGATAATCGGCGTTTGCACCTGATTAAGTTAAAAAAAACGACTAATGGAGGAGGATAGCAGGTGTGAGCAAACAAACGGTATTGGTCACCGGCGGAGCCGGTTATATTGGCAGTCATGCGTGTGTTGAACTGCTGGAGGCTGAATATCAGGTTGTCGTTGTCGATAATCTGTCTAACAGCAAACCGGAGTCTTTGCGCCGGGTGGAGCGGATAACCGGCAAATCGCTACAGTTTTATGAGGCGGATATTCGCGACAAGCAGGCGCTGGCAGCGATTTTCAATCGGGAGTCCATCACTGCCGTTATGCATTTCGCCGGATTAAAGGCGGTGGGCGAATCGTGTGCACAGCCGTTAAATTACTATCATAACAATGTATATGGCACACTGGTGCTGGCTGAAGCCATGTCCGAGGCCAATGTCAAGCAACTGGTATTCAGCTCTTCCGCTACCGTTTACGGGGAATTCGCATCTGTCCAGTATGCCGAGGATTTTCCTTTAGGCGCGATCAATCCCTATGGGCGGTCCAAATACATGATAGAGGAGATTTTGCGCGACCTGTCGGCGGCCGATAGTGTCATTGGGGCGCAATCTCCCTGGAAAATCGCCTTGTTGCGCTATTTTAATCCGATCGGTGCGCACGAAAGCGGCTTGATCGGCGAAGACCCCAATGGCATTCCCAATAACCTGATGCCTTATGTTTCGCAGGTGGCCATCGGCAAACTGAAGCAATTATCCGTATTCGGCGATGACTATCCGACTCATGACGGCACCGGTGTCAGGGATTATATTCATGTGGTCGATCTGGTCAAAGGCCATCTCAAGGCATTGGACGTGCTGCAGAGTGAAAAATTCGAGTTGGGCGGATGCAAAGCCTATAATCTCGGTACAGGCAGAGGTTATAGCGTGCTTGAAATCATAAAAACCTTCGAAGCGGTTACCGGGCGAAAAGTCGATTACAAAATTGCTCCGCGCCGGGCGGGGGATCTTGCCGAATGCTTTGCCAATCCTGAGTTGGCATATAAGGAACTTGGCTGGAAGGCAGAGAAAAACCTTGATGATATGATTGCGGATACCTGGAACTGGCAGTGCCAAAATCCGCAAGGGTATGTTTAAGAGTAACTTTCGGATAAGGTCGAAACCCTGTTAAAGTTGATCATTATTCCTTGCTGGTTTTAGACCTCGGCCTTCAGGCTGAAAGGAGCGCCCGCAACAAGCGAAGCGAAGTTGTTTTCTTGGGCGCGGATTGGGAAGGGGATGCAGCCCCTCTTCCCAATCATTGGCGTCATCCCGCAGGGATGTTTCCTTATTGCTTGGCATTATAAAGCAGGGTCTTGCATGATTATTCTATAAGGAAATTAATTGCATGCTTAATAAGCGGTTTTTAAAGTAACGAGGCAATTCCTTATAATTATTTGCTAGTCGTTTTCTTGGCTGTTTTCACGCTTTTCTTTGTTTTGATCACGGATTTGATTCTGCTAGTGCTTTTTGCTTTAGCCGTTCTCCGGGGGGTGCGGATCTTCTTTGCTTTAGCCGTTCCCCGGATTTTGCGGGCCTTCTTTGCTTTGCTTGCTTGCTTGGTTTTATTTAATCTTTTGATCTGTCTGGCTTTGCTCTTGTTAATGCCATCGCCCTGCGCCAGTCGAGTTGAAGTAGCCGGATGACTGCCGCAGCCTAGCTGATAAGGCGGGGTTCCGACAGATCTGATTTGTATGGAATTAATGTTTTTTGATGAGGGAGGGGCAGGTTCTTTGGCGAACCCGGCATCCATTAACTGAGTCATGAGTTGATAGCGTTCCTTGCTGGTCATTCCGCCTAATACCACTCCGATCAATCGGTGACCATTCTTATGAGCCGAAGCCATCAAGTTATAGCCCGACCCGCAGGTGAATCCTGTCTTCATGCCTTCCGCGCCAGGGTAGTTTTTTACGAAAGCATTGATGCTGCGTAAAGTGGTTCCTTTGTAATCAAAATTTTTAGCCGAGAAAAACTCATAATACCGGGGAAAGTCACGTTGGATTCGCCAGGCCAAAACCGCGAGATCTCGTGAAGTGGTGACTTGCATGTCATTGGGAAGTCCGGTCGCATTCATGAATCGGGTGCTGCGCATTCCCAATGCGTGCGCCTTGGCTGTCATCATCGCTCCAAAGTTTTCTTCAGTGCCTCCCAATTCTTCTCCAAGAACAACAGCCACATCATTGGCGGAGCGCGTGATGACCGCCAAAACAGCCTCTTTGACGGTTAATTTTTCTCCCTGCCTCAAGCCCAGCTTGCTATTCGGTTGCTGAGCAGCGTGCCTGGAGGCAGTCAATTTATCATCCAGACTGATTTGACCTTTTTTTAACGCGTCAAAGGTCATGTAAAGCGTCATGGTTTTAGTGAGGGAGGCTGGAAACCAGAGATGATTTGCCTCCACCTCGTGCAATATGCGGCCGTTATCGGCATCTATTACGATGGCGGCGTATCTTCCGTAACTGATTTCAGATACGAAAAATAACAAAACAGGCAGCAAAATAAGTCGAATGAATTTCACGTTTAGTAATAGGAAGTTGGTTTATTAAAAATTTGATTGATAGCTAAAGCACGGTTACGAGCTAATTTTGCATTTGTTAAACCTAACGAATAGTACAAGTGAAATTTAAACGCGCATTATACCAATTGAATTAGTGATACGCTGCCGGAATCGATATGAAACCTGTCCGGTTAAGTACTGCCACTATCCGCGGAGTTGTGAAAAATAAGTTATAAACCATTTGACATTTTTGTATTTTTTTATCATTGGCAGTCTGGTTGCGACAGGCTGATCTACATACAAACTAATGTTCAATTTTAATTGAACATTAGTCTTAAGCATAATCAGTGCTATTGCTAATAACAACTTAATCATTCCGCGTGGAATTTTTTATCTAAAAAATTAACGCGTCATTAAATTCATCATTAAGAATCGCGTGAAATCTTGCCGATTACGAGAAACAATGAATCCTTAATAACTGGGTTAATCAGGGATGGTTTCTTATTCTGTTTATCATACTTTGTCAAAGGGCAAGGAATTCGCATCATGCCGGTTGCCGGATATGAGTAACATTGAGCGTATGGGCAATGGCAATTAAAAAATTATTCCGAATACTGGCAAAATACAAAACAACCAATATTTAATAATTATTATATTAGAGGATAATAATAAAGATGATATATTGGGTTTAGGCTGAATTACAAAGCTACTTTGATGCTCATCATGAATATGGATATGTCGGACAACTCTATTGCCTGTTGGTTAATTTATTATTTCAATAAATAAAATAATATTTATATTCAATAGGATAGCTTGGCTATAGATGAGTGTGTTGCTAATCTTATAACTTATATAAATTAAACTAAATCAGTACAATAAACCCAGCCTAATTTATCGAGAGCATAGAATTGGTTGATGATTCCGGTCTCTCTTAGCAATTGCAATATCATGAATTCTCAATCAAAAATTACTCACCTTGATGCGCTGGCGTTCGATAATCGTTTTATACGGGAGTTGCCCGGCGATCCGGAAACCTTGAATAATCGACGTCAGGTAATCGGCGCCTGTTATTCTCGTGTGTTGCCGGCCAAAGTTGCGAACCCCAAAATGGTTGCCTATTCCAGAGAGGTTGCGGAGCAACTGGATCTGGCCCCGGAAACCTGCGAATCCGACCATTTTACTGAAGTATTCACAGGCAATCGGTTATCGGCTGGCATGGAGCCTTATGCAGCCTGTTACGGAGGGCATCAGTTTGGTAATTGGGCAGGGCAGTTGGGCGATGGGCGCGCTATCAATCTGGGCGAGGTGCTGAATCGACAGGGTCAGCGCTGGGTTTTGCAGCTTAAAGGCGCCGGCCCTACGCCTTACTCGCGTACAGCGGACGGTTTGGCGGTATTGCGCTCATCAGTGCGCGAGTTTCTGTGCAGCGAGGCCATGCATCACTTGGGCGTGCCGACCACGCGGGCGTTGAGCTTGACACTCACTGGAGAAAGCGTGATCCGGGATATGTTCTACAACGGCAATCCCAAGGCTGAGCCGGGGGCTGTCGTATGCCGGGTTGCGCCTTCCTTCACACGTTTCGGCAGCTTCCAGATTTTCGCGGCACGCGGCGATATCCCTTTGCTCAAGAAGTTGACCGACTATACGATTCAAACTGACTTTCCACACCTAGGCGAGCCTTCTCCGGCTGTCTATCAGGCCTGGTTTGAAGAAGTTTGCCGCAGAACGGCCGAAATGATTGTGCATTGGCAGCGCGTGGGATTTGTCCATGGCGTTATGAATACCGACAACATGTCGATCCTCGGACTCACCATCGACTACGGGCCTTACGGTTGGCTGGAGAATTACGATCCTGACTGGACACCCAATACGACCGATGCCTCAATGCGTCGCTATCGTTTTGGTAATCAGCCCCAGATTGCTTTCTGGAATCTGGGGCAACTGGCCAATGCCATTTATCCGATGATTGAACAAGTCGAGCCGTTGCAGCAGGCGATGAATGTATATGCTGAAAGCTTCGAGCAAGGTTGGCAGGATATGATGGCCAAGAAGCTGGGCTTGAGTGCATTTGACGATGAGTTAAGTACGGAATTACTGGCGATTTTACCGCTGGTGGAAACGGATATGACTATTTTCTACCGCAAACTCGCCGAGCTGGAGCTTGATAACAAGCCGCTGGACGATATGGATGAGGCACTGATCATGCCACTGATGGAAGCTTATTATGTGCCGGAGCAATTGACCGTTGACTATAAAAAACGCATGGGCGATTGGTTAAGAAATTACATGCGGCGACTGCGAGAGGAGGGTATATCCGATCAGGCCAGAAGGGTGCGCATGAATGCGGTCAATCCTAAATACGTGCTGAGAAATTATATGGCTCAACTGGCCATCGACAAGGCGGAATCCGGCGATTACTCAATGATTGATGAGTTATTGGAACTGTTGCGCCGTCCCTACGACGAGCAGACCGATAAGGAGGCGTTCGCTGTGAAACGTCCCGAGTGGGCACGGCAAAGAGCCGGTTGTTCGATGTTGTCGTGCAGTTCTTGAGCAAATATGCAGGTAATAATCGTTGGTTGTGTTTGATATTCATAATTTTTAAGAGGTTGCGACAAATATATAAAAATAATATTAACTTTGAAAAAGTAGAGCGATTCAAGTAGGGGTACAGGTATTTCGTTGTGCTTAGAGGAATAGGGTTGCTTATGATTCTATGGCATGACACAGGTCGAAAAGCGCATCGGTATGCGCTTGTCTCAGTTGAGAAAACATCGCTTTTATGATGTAATGCCGCTGTTTTACGTCTTAATACGCCGCTTGTTTTGCCGTGCTTAAAATAAGGGGAAGGTTTCGCTGCATTGTTTGGAGAATAGGCTTATTAACTATGCAATTTACAATTAAAAAAGGTTTGGATCTACCCATAACGGGAGAGCCCAAACAGGTTATTGAGGATGGCAATGCGGTTAAGTCCGTTGCGATTCTGGGGATGGATTATGTAGGCATGAAGCCTACCATGATGGTCAGTGAAGGGGATACGGTCAAGCTGGGCCAGATACTCTTTAGTGACAAGAAAAATCCTGGTGTCAATTTTACTTCACCAGGAGCGGGTGTTGTAAAAGCTATCAACCGTGGAGCCAAAAGAGTTTTACAATCTGTTGTGATTGAGCTGCAAGGAAATGCGGAAGAGTCGTTCGCTAAATACGAAGAGTCCAAGTTAAATGATTTAACAACGGAACAGGTGAAAGAAAATCTGTTGGCATCGGGACTGTGGACATCTATGCGTACACGCCCGTATGGCAAAATTCCAGCGGTCGACGGTATACCGCATTCTATTTTTGTAACTGCAATCGATACCAATCCGCTAGCGGCTGATCCTGCCGTTGTCATTAAAGCCCGCGGTAATGATTTTGCTAATGGCCTGGCGGTTATTTCCAGGCTGGCCGGTAAAACTTATGTTTGCAAGGCTACCGGTACCGATATCGCCACAGGCAATAACGCTTCAGTTGTCGTTGCCGAATTTTCCGGCCCTCACCCTGCCGGTCTGCCAAGCACCCATATTCACTTTATTGATCCTGTCAATGCGGAAAAGTTTGTCTGGCATCTGGACTATCAGGCCGTGATGGCGATTGGCGCCTTGTTTACAACTGGCAAGCTCAATGTTGAAAGGGTTGTGTCATTGGCAGGGCCAACCGTTAAGAATCCAAGACTGATCCGTACCCGGGTTGGTGCCAACACCGATGATCTGGTCGCCGGCGAACTGGACGATGCTGTTGAAAACCGCGTGATTTCCGGTTCTGTCTTATATGGGCACCGTGCCGCGGATTGGGCGGCTTATCTGGGCTATTACAATAATCAGGTTTCGGTTCTGCAAGAAGGGCGTGCCCGCGAATTATTCGGCTGGATCGTTCCCGGTAAAAACAAATATTCCGCATTGGATGTTTATACCTCAAGCGTTGATCGTAAAACCGGCCGCAAGTTTCCATTAACAACCAGTAAAAATGGCAGCAACAGAGCCATCGTTCCTGTTGGCGTTTATGAAACAGTAATGCCAATGGATATCTTATCCACGCCGCTGCTGAAAGCATTGGTAGTGGGCGATACGGACCAGGCTCAGTTATTGGGCTGCCTGGAGCTTGATGAGGAAGATGTCTCCTTATTTACTTTTGTTGATCCGGGTAAACATGACTTTGGTCCTGTGCTGAGAGCGAATTTAACTAAAATCGAGAAGGAAGGATAATGTCGGCTAGAGACTTTTTAGATAGCATAGAGCCGCATTTTACAAAAGGCGGCAGGTTAGAAAAGTATTACGGTCTCTATGAGATGGTGGATACTTTTATTTATACACCCGCTGATGTAACGCGCGGTACAACGCATGTTCGTGATGGTAACGATCTGAAACGAACCATGACTTTTGTTGTGATAGCAACATTTTTCTGTATCCTGATGGCCATGTATAACACAGGCTATCAGGCCAATTTGGCCATGGAAGCCATGGGATTGGAGAAAGCGGACAATTGGCGCAGCATCCCGATGATGATCTTCGGTTATAGCCCCTATAATCCATTGTCTAATTTGATCCATGGCGCTTTGTACTTCCTGCCTATTTATATCGTAACACTGGCGGTCGGCGGCGTTTGGGAAGTCTTGTTTGCAACTGTCCGCGGCCATGAAGTCAACGAAGGCTTTCTGGTTTCGTCAATGCTCTATGCATTGATTCTGCCGCCCGACATGCCTTGGTGGCAAGTGGGCCTGGGTATTTCATTCGGTATAGTTATCGGTAAAGAAGTATTCGGCGGAACCGGTAAAAACTTCCTGAACCCTGCGTTGACCGGTCGTGCGTTTTTGTTCTTTGCCTATCCGGCGTCTATTTCAGGCGATGCGGTCTGGGTAGCGGTTGACGGCTACACGGCGGCGACACCGTTAGGCCTTGCCGCAACAGGCGGTATGGAAGCCATTCAAGCAGCTAATTATGGCTGGTTTCAAACCTTTTTCGGTTTCATGCCGGGCTCTATGGGGGAAACATCCACGTTCGCCATTTTACTCGGCGCGGCATTCCTGCTTTATACGCGCGTAGCCTCTTACCGGATCGTGGGCGGTGTCCTTATCGGCATGGTGCTGTCTTCATTACTGTTTAATATTATTGGCAGCGAGACTAATCCGATGTTTGCGATGCCTTGGTATTGGCATTTGACATTGGGCGGTTTTGCTTTCGGAATGGTGTATATGGCAACCGATCCTGTCACTGCGGCTGTGACCGATACGGGGCGGTGGATTTTTGGTGTGCTGATTGGTGTGATGGTCGTATTGATTCGTGTCGTCAATCCTGCTTTTCCTGAAGGCATGATGCTGGCGATTCTGTTCGCCAATATGTTTGCGCCGATTATTGATTACTTTGTCGTTCAGGCAAATATTAAGAGAAGGATGAAACGTCATGCCTAACGCAGTCAAAAAATGTGAACATTACGAAAAATTCAAGGTTTACCGGGACAAGATCCTGGCTCTGCATAACGATAGTCTGGAAAAGACTATTGCTATTGCATTATCGCTGTGCTTGCTCTGCGCGGTTTTGGTTTCATTTGCGGCTGTCGCCTTGAAACCTTTGCAAATCGGCAACAAAGAACTCGACATGAAGAAAAATATTCTTGATGTGGCAGGGTTATTGGACGCTGATACCGATATCAACCAGGCTTTCGATGAGCGAATCGAGGCCAAGCTGGTCGATATTGAAACCGGTGATTATGTCGAGAATATGGATGTCGCGGCTTATGATCAACGCAAAGCGGCTAAAGATCCGGCGCAACGCCTGGCCATTCCATCGGAAAAAGATATTGCCAGCATTCGCGCCAAAGCGAAAATTGCCAAAATTTATCTGGTTAAGAAAGACGATGTTATTCAATCCATTATTCTGCCTGTGCATGGATACGGGCTATGGTCGACGATGTACGGGTTTCTTTCATTGGCGGCTGATGGTCAAACCGTACAAAGCATCAACTTCTACGATCAAGCCGAAACACCCGGGCTGGGCGGTGAAGTTGTCAATCCCAACTGGCGTGCGTTATGGAATGGCAAGAAAGTCTATTCCGAATCCGGAGAACCTGTTTTAAGGTTGATCAAAGGCGTGGTGGACACTAGTAAACCAGGCTCCGAATATCAGGTGGACGGTTTGGCTGGTGCTACCTTGACCAGTAATGGTGTAACCAATCTTATTAGATACTGGATGAGCAATGAAGGTTTTGCGCCATATTTAAATAAAGTAAGAGCTGGGGAGAATCAGTCATGAGTGCAATATTAACTAGCGAAACAAAAAAAGTATTGACCACCCCATTGGTCAACAATAACCCCATTACTTTGCAGGTTCTGGGAATTTGTTCGGCCTTGGCGGTAACGTCGCAGATGTCCACGTCGCTGATCATGGCGCTCGCGCTGACATCCGTGACAGCTTGCTCAAGTGCGGCGATCAGTGCCATCAGAAACCACATTCCAAGCAGTATCCGGATTATCGTGCAGATGATCATTATTGCGTCATTGGTAATTGTGGTCGATCAAATCCTGAAGGCCTTTGCTTATGAAATCAGCAAGCAGTTGTCTGTTTTCGTGGGTCTGATTATCACCAACTGTATCGTTATGGGGCGTGCTGAAGCCTATGCGATGAAAAATCCACCGCTGGCAAGTTTCATGGATGGTATCGGCAACGGTTTGGGTTACAGCCTGATTCTTGTTCTGGTGGCCTTTTTCAGAGAAACGCTGGGTTCGGGAAAATTATTGGGTATCGAAGTATTCCAATTGGCCAAAGATGGCGGCTGGTATGACCCTAACGGTTTGATGCTGTTGCCTCCCAGTGCGTTCTTTATCATCGGCTTGCTTATCTGGGCGATTCGACAATGGAAACCGGAACAAAATGAACAGCCGGATTTTAAAATCATGTCGATTGCTCATGGTGAAGGAGGGCATCACTAATGGAAGCATACATTAGCTTATTTATAAAAGCGGTTTTCATTGAAAACCTGGCGCTTGCATTCTTCCTGGGGATGTGTACATTCCTGGCGGTTTCCAAGAAAATTTCGACAGCTATGGGATTGGGCGTGGCGGTCATGGTGGTGCAAACCATTACGGTTCCGGCCAATAATGTCATTTACCATACATTACTAAAAGAAGATGCGCTGGCCTGGATGGGCATTACTGGCGTGGATTTGAGCTTTTTAGCCTTGTTAAGCTGTATCGGCATGATTGCCGCCCTGGTTCAAATTCTGGAAATGATTCTGGACAAGTTTTTCCCGGCCCTGTATTCGGCATTGGGTATTTTCTTGCCCTTGATTACCGTGAACTGTGCCATTCTGGGGGGCAGTTTATTCATGATAGAACGTGACTATAACCTCGGTGAGAGTGTTACCTATGGCATCGGCAGCGGTTTCGGCTGGGCATTGGCTATTACGGTAATTGCCGGTGTGCGCGAGAAACTGAAATACAGTGATATTCCGGCCGGTCTGCAAGGCTTGGGTATTACGTTTATTACTGCGGGTCTGATGTCGCTTGGCTTCATGGCTTTCTCTGGAATCCAACTATAAGAAGGTAGCATAATGCTGGAAATTGCATTAGGGATTATTATTTTCACGGTGATCGTGATTGCGCTGGTGTTTATTATCATCGGTGCAAAAAATAAACTGGTTGCCTCGGGGGATGTAGAAATTCTGATCAATGATGAAAAGAAAATTCATGTACCCGTAGGTTCAAAATTATTAACGGCACTGGCTGACAACGGCTTGTTTGTGCCCTCAGCTTGCGGCGGTGGCGGTACTTGCGCCCAATGTCGGGTAAAAGTACATTCAGGCGGCGGTGAAATTCTGCCTACCGAGACGTCGCATATTACTAAACGTGAAGCGGCTGAAGGCGAGCGTCTTTCTTGTCAGGTTACAGTTAAAAATCCTATGGAAATTGAAGTCGAAGACGATGTTTTCGGCGTCAAGAAATGGGAGTGCACGGTTAAATCCAATCACAACGTAGCGACTTTTATTAAAGAGCTGGTACTGGAATTGCCTGAAGGTGAAGAAATCAAATATCGCGCCGGCGGTTACATCCAGATTGAATGTCCTCCGCACGTGGCAAAATACAGCGATTTCAATATCGAAGAAAGATTCCACGAGGATTGGGACAAATATAACTTGTGGCGTTATGTGTCCGAGGTAAAAGAACCGGCTCTGCGCGCTTATTCAATGGCTTCTTATCCTGAGGAAAAAGAAATCATGCTGAACGTGCGTATTGCGACACC
Organism: Methylobacter marinus A45; assembly: GCF_000383855.1. Classification (GTDB taxonomy): domain Bacteria; phylum Pseudomonadota; class Gammaproteobacteria; order Methylococcales; family Methylomonadaceae; genus Methylobacter; species Methylobacter marinus. The sequence goes on along the minus strand of NZ_KB912877.1, from coordinate 133,783 downwards.
GCCTCCGGGGGCTCCCGACAGCGTGCCGCCAGGTATCATGTCCTCTTACATCTTTAACTTGAAGCCCGGTGATAAATGTATCGTTTCCGGTCCTTATGGCGAGTTCTTCGCTAAAGACACCGATGCCGAAATGGTCTTCATCGGCGGTGGCGCGGGTATGGCACCTATGCGTTCCCATATCTTCGACCAACTGCGCAGGCTGAAGTCCAAACGGAAAATGACATTCTGGTATGGTGCTCGGAGCAAGCGCGAAATGTTCTATGTGGAAGATTTCGATATGCTGGCCAGAGAAAATGATAACTTCGAATGGCATGTTGCCTTGTCGGATCCATTGCCTGAGGATAACTGGGAAGGTTATACCGGTTTCATTCACAATGTACTTTTTGAAGAGTATATCAAGAACCATCCGGCGCCAGAAGATTGTGAGTTCTACATGTGTGGGCCTCCGATCATGAACTCGTCAGTCATTAACATGCTATTGGAAAATGGCGTTGAACCAGAGAATATTTTCCTGGATGACTTCGGCGGTTAAGTAAGACCTTGTATCTCGCCCCGCAAGGCCAGTCCTTGCGGGGGCGGGTGAGCGGAATAACATGAAATTTATCAACCAGCAACGAGGAGCATGGCTTTGTCTGCTTCTCGTTTTTTTATTGTCCGCATGTGGCAATAAAGCAGAGCAGCAGCAAGAGTACCCGTTTACTTATTCAGGATTAACCGAGGGTACCAGCTTCCACATCAAAGTGAGCCGGTTGCCTGAACCGGTGCTCCCGGAACAACTAAAGAATCAAATTATGGAGGTTCTGGATCAAATAGACGGGCAAATGTCCACTTATCTAAAAGATTCGGAATTGTCCCGTTTTAATCAAAATACCTCAATTGATTGGGTGCCTGTTTCAGCTCCTTTGTTCACGGTTTTGAAAGAAGCGCAAAGAATTAGCCATTTGACTGGCGGCGCCTTTGACGTAACCGTGGGGCCACTGGTTAATCTATGGGGATTCGGTCCGGATCCGATGAAGTTTGTCGCGCCAGATAATGTATCGATACAGGAGCGATTGAACAAAACGGGCCATAACCATCTAAGTATTAAAGAGGATTTATCCGCTATAAAAAAAGCGATTCCGGAGTTATATGTGGATTTGTCGGCTATAGCAAAAGGTTATGCAGTGGATCAGGTTGGCTTATTATTGGAAAAAAACGGCATAACGGACTACATGGTCGAGATCGGCGGAGAAATAACAGTCAAGGGAAAGAATATTAACGGCGGCCCATGGCGGATAGCTATTGAGCAGCCAACCGCAGAAAAGCGGACGGTAGGGAAGGTGGTTGCCATTACCGATATTTCCATGGCGACTTCCGGCGATTACCGGAACTTTTTTGAAGTGGATGGCGTACGTTTTTCCCATACTATTGATCCAAGATCGGGGAGGCCTATAACGCATATGCTTGCATCGGTCACTATCCTGAGTAAAACGACAATGGAGGCCGATGCATTGGCAACGGCTATTATGGTGCTCGGTCCGGATGAGGGCTATACATTTGCCGAGCGAAATAACATAGCGGCATTTTTTATTATTAAAGCAGCCGAGGGCTTCGACAAAAAAAGCACGCCAGCCTTTACTCGCTATACAGAATTAAAAGGGTAATATCATGACTTATTTTTTAGTGACTTTTGTATTCATGCTTATCGTTATTGCAATAATGGCGATAGGGGTTATTTTCGGCAGACAGGCGATTAAAGGCTCATGTGGCGGCGCTAATAATGGGAATTGCGTCTGTGTTGAGAAATGTGATAAAAGAAAAAAACTGGAGGCCGAAGGGAAGGTCTAGGATAGCTGGCTTGGCATGCATTTGCCCGAGATAGGGATACGTGCAAAAACGGCAAACTCCAGATGAAATAATTAATAACAATGAGGAGTCCGTTATGTTAGCTAAAATTACTGTTGCAGATTACATGACCAAACGTTTGGTTACGTTGACCAAAGAAACCGACGTTTTTGATGCCATAAAGAAATTGTTGGCTCATAAGATTACCAGCGCTCCGGTTATTGATCAACATGACCACTTGGTAGGTATGTTTTCGGAAAAAGACGGGATGCGGGTTGTCGCGGAAAGTGCTTATAATCAAGGTATGAGCGGCAAAGTGGGCGAATATATGACGACAGATGTGATTCGCGTTGACGCGGATTCAACCATAGTCGATTTGGCGGAAAAATTTCAGCAAGTTGAAGCTCGGAGTTTTCCCGTTTTTGAAGATACTGAATTGGTGGGCATAGTCAGTCGCACTGATGTTTTAAGAGCATTGACTTCGACTGCTGAATAAGATTAGGGATTGATCTTCACTGGATGAAAAATTGCACGTTTTTTTGGCATGACTATGAAACCTTTGGAGTAGATCCGCAAAAGGACAGGCCTGTTCAGTTTGCCGGTATCCGCACCGATTATGATTTCAATATTGTAGACGATCCCTTCGTCGTTTATTGCAAACCATCGGCAGATTCACTGCCTCACCCTGATGCCTGTGTTATCACGGGAATTATTCCTCAGTTTGCCGAACAGAAAGGCGTTTGCGAGGCAGAGTTCACGCGCCTGATTCATCGGCAGTTGTCTCACCCAAATACTTGTACTGTCGGCTATAACAGTATTCGGTTTGATGATGAAGTAACACGCAATTGTCTTTACCGTAATTTTTATGATCCTTATGCACGTGAATGGCAGCATGGCAATTCACGCTGGGATCTGATCGACATCGTCAGAGCCGCAAGAGCACTGCGCCCTGAAGGCATACAATGGCCCGTTAACGAAGATGGAAGGCCCAGTTTCAGGCTGGAAGAATTAACGCAAGCAAACGGTATCGAACATTTGTCTGCACATGACGCTCTCTCTGATGTCTATGCCACTATAGCCATGGCCAAGTTAATCAGAAAAGCCCAGCCAAAACTGTATCAATTTCTGCTGAATCATCGATTTAAAGCCGAGGCGCTAAACTTGCTGCAATTCGGCAGCTTTAAGCCTGTCGTGCATATTTCGGGCAAATTTGCAGCAGTTAGGCATTGCCTCGCAGTGGTCTTACCCGTGTGTAAACACCCGACCAACAGCAACGGCATCATTGTTTATGACCTTTCTGTCGACCCTGAACCAATGCTGTCTTTATCTGTCGAAGAAATCCAGCAAAGGCTTTTTACTTCCACTGAAGATCTGCCGGAAGGCATCGAAAGAATACCTTTAAAAACAGTCCATATTAATAAATGTCCGGTATTGGCACCAGTGTCCGTTATCAGACCGAATGACGCCCAGCGGCTAGAGATCGATCTGGCCTTCTGCCATGCCAATCTCGAAAAGATCAAAACGGCAACCGATCTGGAAGCGAAACTATCGTCCGTTTTCAGTCAGGCCTATCCGGAGCGGGAAATTGACCCGGATCTGGCGCTTTACAGTGGGGGGTTTTTTCCTGATTCCGATAAACAGAAAATGGCAAAAATTAGAGCCATGCCTCCGGAGCAATTGACTCAAATAGCCTTTGAGTTTACCGATGTCCGTTTGCCTGATATGGTTTTCAGGTATCGGGCGCGTAACTATCCTGAAACACTGAGTCTTGAAGAGACGCAAAAATGGTATGAATTTTGTAGAAACCGGTTAACAGGCCTTCATGCTGGCGCCGGCATTTTGCTGGATGATTATTTTGATCGTCTGCATGCGCTGAAAAACAATAAAAATATCAATCGGGATATGCTCCAGGCACTGGAGTTATACGCTTTGGATAAAATGGATCTCTTTGGGCTTAAATTGATGCAGTGAAAAAACACTGTAAAATTCATTTTATATTCAGTTGCCTCAGGCAAGATGGGGCCGCGCTCACAAGATTGGGTTTAGAACGCGCTAACGGATGCTTGCAGCACATAGTTGGCATATAATGGGCGGTTCAGTTTTTATGTTTCCATAAGGAAGTTAATATTATGAAGAAAATTATTTTATTTATTTCAGCTTTATTGTTCTTTTTTACTTCAGTTGTCAATGCGCATGGTCCCGTGCGTCAAAAAAATAAAGAAGAAATCACCATCAATGCTCCGGCCGATAAAGTCTGGAATATCATCAAGGATTTCGGTGACATGTCCTGGCATCCAGGCATCAAAAGCGTGACGGTTGACAAAGGCAATGAGAAAGGCTCGGTTCGCGTCCTGACGTTGGCCGACGGCGGCACGATTACTGAAGAGCTGAAAAAACATGATGACAAAAAAATGTCGTACGCTTATAAAATTACCGAAATGAGTACGGCAAAAACCATTACTCATGCCGGTGCCGAAGAAAAAGTGCCTGTGCTGCCTGTTGACAACTATTCTGCTAGTATTGAGGTAAAAGGCAAAGGCGATACCTCTATTGTGACTTGGAAGGCCGCTTATTACCGCGCTTACATGAATAACAATCCGCCGGAAGAAATGAATGAAGCAGCGGCTAACACAGCCGTAACAGCTGTTTTAAAAGCCGGTCTGGACAATCTGAAAGTCCTGGCTGAAAAGTAAGGGTTATTAAAGTGTTCCGAGTGAACTATCTGGCTGTAGCGATGGCGGTCGCTACAGCCTGCTTATCAGCACAGCTTGCGGCTGAACCTTTCGCGTATATCAGTAATCAGTTGGCGGATAGCGTTTCCATTATCGATACGGAAACGGGTGCCGTAGTCGATACGATTGCCGTAGCCGGTAAACCGGCCGGCGTTGCCGTTGCATCTGGCAGTAACAGAATTTATGTCAGTGCGCCGGAAGCAAAGGGTTTTGCCGTTCTGGATGCAATAGACCGTCGGGTTATTTCCAAAGTCACAGTCGGTGACGGGGCCTTAGGGATTGCTACAGCACCTGACGGCAAGCGTATTTACGTGGCGGACTGGTATAACAACACGGTATCGGTTATCGATGCCGATAGTTTGAAAATCATGGCAACCATTGTTGTGGGACAGTCGCCGTCTGGATTAATGGTAAGCCCTGATAATCGGTGGTTGTATGTCGCGAATCGGCTCGACAATTCAGTGTCGCAGATTGATCTGGATAAACTGACAATCAGAAATACCACCAAGGTTGGAGAGCACCCTTTTGGTCTGACTGTTGACGACAAAGGCGAACGCATTTATGTCGCTAATGTCGAAAGTGACGATATAACAGTATTGGAAAACAGCCATCTTAAACGGGTCGCAACGGTAAAAGTGAACAGCCGCCCCTATGCCGCAACATTAGCCCAGGGCGACAGTCTTTTGTTTGTCACCAATCAGGATGACGGTTCGGTTTCGGTCATTGATACCGCCTCATTAAAGGAAATCGCTCTGATTGATGTCGGCGATAAGCCTGAGGGGATTTATACTCATCCGGACGATCGTCATGTTTATGTGGCCAACTGGTTTGACAATAATGTTTCCGTGATTGACGCGCAAACGTTGGAAGTCGTTAATACGATCCAGACCGGGGAGGGCAGTCGTGCATTCGGGCAGTTTATCGCCAGGTAAAGTTGTTGGTTTGTAATAAACGTCAGCGGGTCGCCGAGCTGTTATTAGACGTGGAAGTTCAGTTGCGCCGATTAAATTATTGGCAGGTGACAGCTCCTTCAATTGAGGCGCTTTCGAGCGGGTTGCCTTTTAGTTGCGATACCTTGACATTTCCTCAATGGCTGCAATTTATATTCCTGCCGAAAATGCACAATTTGATTGAATGCTCGGCCCCGTTGCCGACAGCTTGCGCCATAACACCTTATGCGAAAGAATATTTCAAGCGAACCGATGATGGCATACAAACCTTGTTGGCGCATTTGAATGAAATTGATACACTGCTCACCGATTTATAATAACGCGGAGCTTATATGGCTGAAACTGTAGATGAATTGACGGTAACGTACGAGGAAGGCGGTATCGAAACCGTCAAGGAACTGGATAAAAAAGTACTGACTAAAGGTGCCTGGGCTACGGTAATGTACCGTTACCGGGACTGGGACCGTGCTAAAGAGGCATACGGCCCTGATAAATATACCATCCGCCGTTATCAAAAACGTAATGGCGAATACCAGCAAAAATCAAAATTCAATATTTCCAGCAAGGAGCAGGCGAAAAGCATTATCGCGGCGCTGGAAGAGTGGGTGGAAAAAGAATAGTTTTAGGATGACCTGTTGTCGTCTTATTGAATATCAATCCAGCCATTCAATAATATGATCTTCGAGGTCATCAACTTCCGATTCCTTCATCGCATAACTGCTGATTGAAACGCCTGCTTCCTGTACGCTGTCGGGATTTCCCGACACCAGAGGATGCCAGGCGGGAAGCTCTTTACCATCGGTAAGCAGACGGTAGGCGCAGGTTGAAGGCAGCCAGTTGTATTCAGCAAAATCATGTTGTTTTAAATCGATGCATTCGGGCACGATAGTGCAGCGCTCGGCATAGCGTGTGCATCGGCAGGTCTCCAGGTCGATCAAGTCACAGACGGCACTGGTAAAGTAAATTTCGCCGGTATCTTCATCTTCCAGCTTGTTCAGACAGCATTTGCCGCAGTTGTCGCATAATGACTCCCATTCTTCGGTTGTCATTTCAGCCAGTGTTTTGGTTTTCCAAAAGCTCATAAACGGATTCTCTCCATTAAATAGCACAAACAGTCTTGCCTGATCACGCGTTCGTCCAACGTCAGCATGGACGGCATGATGTTGTGCCGGTTTATCAGCAAATTGCCGTTTTGAATGGAAAAATAATCATCAGTGACATTATTGCCGCACTCATCCTGAGCGATGATCGGCATCAGCGAGTCATACTTGGACGTTCCCCAGACGGTACCGGCCGGGATCTCGGTGAAATTCATGCGCTCAAGGTCTTCATTCAATAACAGGTCGGCATCGGCCTGGTTAAAACTGAAGCTTATTTTTTCATGCACTTTGACCTGGGCAACCGTATGAAAAAGATCAATATCCTGATGTTGAACCTGATGCTGGGGCAATGCGGTCAGGTGCAGGCAACTGCTGAGGTACTCCAGGACATGTTCGACGCCATAATGTTGGCCGGGCCGGCCGCATTCCAGGGTAACGGCCGGGCATATCTCGGCGAATGCAGCCGATTGTACGCCTTTAGGACGGATAAAGTAGACAATCAGGCGGCCGAATAAGGACGCCAGTTGCAGAAACTGGTTTTCCAGTTTGTTAATGCAGGCGTAATGCGGATTCAATCCGGTATTATTGTGCACATCGACGCTGGCAAAAACATGGCGCTTTTTCATGATTGACACAATTTCCCGCGCCATTTCGGTTTCCGCGCAATTCGGCAGCTCGGTGCCGGGCCAGATGCGATTGTAATCGGGCTGGTTATCGAGTCTTCTTAGATTCTTGCTCGCAGCGCTGACATTGCCGAAAAAGATAGACAATGAGCGAGGTAGTGGCTGGCTTTGATATTTTTTAAGCAGTAATTGCAGCGATAGCAGTCCTGTCGGTTCATTGCCATGCAGTAATACCGAAACAAACAGCGGCTCTGCCTGCCTGCCCGGTAAATGGATCAGGGTCGGGCCAGGCAATATCCGCTGCAGGTTTCCCGGGGTGGCTTCCAACAGGCCGTCAGGTAAATAATCGATCTGGTTAAGGCTCAATATGTTCACGCCATTGTCCATGTGCTGACAGGATTGCCGATAACTTGGTTGTTAAGATAATGTCGGGTCATATCGGTGAAATCATGGTTGTGTTCATTGATGTATTGACGCTGCCATTGGCAGCCGTTTTGTTTATTATCGATACGTTGCCGGATAATATCCAGGTAATAGTCAATATCCGCGTGACAAACGCCCAAGGATTCCAAGCCTGAAATCGCTTCAGGCAAGAGTTCGGTCAAAAGCAAATGCGGCAGGCGCTGCTTTCTGCCGTCGAACCAAATGATACTGCCTTCCAGGCCGTAACGTGCGGCCTGGTAAAAATTATCCTTGGCCTGGGCGAACGGCAGCAGTTGACCCTTGGTCATGATCTCATCACATAGGCTTTTTGCCAAGCCGTAGTAAAAGGCTGCGTTGGCAATCGAATCGATCACGCTGGGGCCTGCGGCGGGCGTTCTGTGTTCTACCCGGATGTGAGGCGTGCCGTCTTCATCAAAGCCGACTAATGGTCTGTTCCAACGCCAAATGGTTCCGTTATGCAGGCGCAAATGCCCGAAGGCTTCGATAGCGGAGTTTTGCTCGACCGGCAACAAGACCGGAAAATGATCGAGATTTTCCTGAAAACATTCCATGATGGAATGTCTGACATAGCCGGATCCGAAGCTAACGCGTCTGACCGGTCCTTGCGAGGCGCCAAAATAGCCTCCGGATTCAACAGCCTGCTCGAACAGGGGGATTCTCGATTCATGCCAGAGTTCCTTGCCGAACAGGAAAGGGGCATTAGCGCATAAGGCGACCATAGGGGCCGATGCGATGATCGAGGCATTATAAAAATGGTGGGCCATTTTTAGCGGCAGTTGGATATGCAGTTGAAAAGACGTGGTCGCCGATTCAAGCATGACGTCGTCATGTTCGAATTTCAGATGTTCCATACCAGTGATATCAATACGTATCGGTTTGCCGCGCGAATGCAGGACCTGTTCATTCAAGGCGCGGTATCGGTTCATATTTGACATGTTGTTCAGGTTCAAATCTGACGGCTTCAGGGTCGGCAGGATGCCAATCATAAGAACATTGCTGTCCAGGGTCTGCGCGTGCTGATGCGCTACATTCCAAGTGTCCTGCAACTGTTCGTGCAGGCGGCTGAAAACGTCGTTCGTCAGCGGAGTAGGCGTACTGTTGAATTCTATATTGAATTTGGCCAGCTCCGCTGACGCCAGCGGGTGGTTAAGCGTAGTCAAATAATATTCATTAATCGGCGACGGACGCATGCTTTGGTCGATCAGCCAGGCTTCTATTTCAAAACCGGCCACAGGTTGACGAGTTGAGCAGGCGTTCTGTTCAATCAGCTGGTTGAGCAGATTCGTCTCTTGCTTGAGTTTTTGATAAAAACATTCAAAATCGCTTTCATCAAATTGCGATAAAGAGATTTCTTGGCCCATGATTGCACCCAATTTGGCAAAGTTGTGTCATCATACGGCCGTTCAGAAGCCGCCGTCAACGCTATTGGTGTCAGATGCAACATGTGTGCTTGGCCTAAAATTCCAGCAGTTCCCATACCGGTTTGATGGCTGAAGGCAAGGGCGCCAGCCGGCCTAATTCAACCCATTGATTTTCGGGATTGTGAAAGTCAGAGCCTTTTGAACCGGCCAGACCAAAACTAGCAGCGTAACCAGCGATCAACTTAATTTCATCGGCGTTAATCCTGCTTGTCACAACCTCAATGCCTTGCCCGCCTGCTTCCTTGAAAGCAGTAAGCAGCCGTTTCATCCAGTTGGCTGTCAGTTTGTAGCGCAGCGGATGAGCCAAAACGGCAACCCCGCCGGATTCGGTAATCCACTTGATTGCCAGGCTCATCTCGGCCCACGACGTCGATACATAAGCCGGTTTGCCCTGGCCCAGATAACGGTCGAACGCTTCCTGCTGAGTGGATACATGATGCTGTGACAGTAGAAAATCGGCAAAATGCGTGCGCGTGATCATGCCATCCCCGGCTGCGTGCTTGACCGCCTCCAGTGCGCCGGGAATGCGTTTTTTCTCGAGTTTATGAGCGATTTTTTCAGCACGTTCCACCCGGACGGTTTGCAGGTCTTGTGTGGCTTGAGCCAAGGGCGGGTAATCGGGGTTGATTCCCAGACCGACGATATGAAAACACTTATCATGCCAACTGACGGAAAGTTCTATGCCGGGTATCAGCCTGATGCCTTTTGCTGTGGCGGCAGTCCGTGCCTCAGCGAGGCCGGTCGTTGTATCATGATCGGTTAAAGCCATTGAGGTAACGCCTTGCTCATGTGCGCGTGTTACTAATTCCGTAGGCGATAATGCACCGTCGGAAGCTGTTGAATGACAGTGCAAATCGTATATTTCAGCCATGATTATTGATAGTCTCCGTAAAGTTTGGCATAAAGACCCTTTTGGTTAATTAAAGTTTCATGCCGACCTTGCTCACAAATTCTGCCGCCTTCAAAGACATAGACATGATCGGCTTGTTTTACGGCGCTCAGGCGGTGCGCGATAATGATGGTCGTTCGACCTTTCAGGAACTCGGAAAGCGCCCGGTGCAGTTTGTGTTCCGTTTCGCTGTCCAGCGCGGAAGTGGCTTCATCGAGTATGACGATTTTGGGTTTGGCAACTACCATCCTGGCAATGGCCATGCGCTGTCGCTGGCCGCCCGAAAGTCTCATGCCATGACGGCCGACTACCGTATCCAATCCGTTTTCCAGGGCGCCGACCGTGTCTTTTAATTGCGCGATTGCCAATGCATTCCATAATTCGGCATCAGCGGCCGGTCTGCCCAGCGTGAGGTTGGCGCGAATGGTATCGTTAAACAGAATGGGTTGTTGCAGCACGGTCACGACATTTTCCCGAACAACTTCAAGACCGATACGGTCAATGGCAACATCGTCAAAATAAATCTGGCCACTGCTGGGCGGATAGAGACCGATGATCGTTTGTATCAGCGTGGACTTGCCGCCGCCGCTGGCGCCGACCAATGCAACTTTCTCGCCGGCTTTGATTTCCAGATGGATGCCGTTCAGTATTGGCTCCTCGGCGTAACTGAAGTGCAGATTGTCGACACGTATGGAAACGGCTTTCTTGTTCAGGAAAGGATTCTCCAGGTGGGGATAATAGGGTTCCTGCTTCAGTTCATTCAGACGGTTGATGCGCCTTAAGGCCGCTTTGGCCGCATAAAAGGCATATTGAATGTTCAGGACCTCCTGAACCGGCGCCATCATGAACCAGAGGTAACCGAACACGGCGAGCATCTGGCCTATGCTGAGGTCGGAATAAAAGACCATGAGCATGGCGCTGGCCCGAAAAATATCGAAGCCGAACAGAAACACCAGAAAGCTCATGCGTCCGGCCGCATCGCTTTTCCAGGCAAAAGTCGTTGAGTAATCCTTCACCGATCGGGCGGATTCGATCAGTTGCCGGCAGTAATGCTTCTCGCGATTGCTGGCACGTATTTGATGAATCGCTTCCAGCGTTTCGGTTAACGATTGCTGAAAGATTTCGTAAGCTGAGTTTTCCTTGGCTTTAAGATCCTTGACGCGCGAGCCGATGACGCGCGTGAAATAAATCACGACTGGATTTAACAATAAGATAAACAAGCCCAGTTGCCAGTGCATCCATAATAAAACGACGGCGGTGCCGATAATGGTCAGGCCGGCTATCAGCAACTTGCTGACGGTAGAGCCGATAAACGTGTCGATCGTATCAAGGTCAGTCACCAGGTGCGTCACCACGGTACCGGTCCCGAGGCTTTCATATTCGGACATGGAAATCGTTTGTAGCCGCCCGATCAGGTTTTTACGGATACGAAAGATGATGTCCTTGGAGATGAAGGAGAACTGACGAGCCTGGATAATGTTAAAAATGATTGCGATAATACGCAGCAACAAGCTGGCAAGTAACACAACCGCAATGTAAAGAATAGGTGTTTGCCATTGAGCCGGGGCCAGCGAATTGATAATTTCAATGGTTATACCAGGCTTATTCAGCAAAACCTCATCGACCAGCAGCGGCATTAACAAAGGGACTGGTACGCTGGCGATTGTCGCCAGAATTGCGATCAGATGCGCATGGATCAGCTGCTTTTTATGCTTTAAAACGATTTGATAGATATAATCCCAGCCGTAAGATTGTGAGGCCTGCTTTGAGGGATACTTTATTTGCACGATAGAATTGGGATGTTTTCTGTGGACTTTTCATTATATCGGTCTGAAACATCTTTAGGAAAATAAATAAAAACCGTTGTAAAAATATGAATAAGAAATACTGGTGTGGCAATTTGTTGTTAATGTGTCTGTTTGTTTTGCCGGCTGCCGTGTCAGGAAATACGCTGGAGCGGCAACGAACTGATTTTCTACAGGCGGAAAAACTGATTGCCCAGAGAAAGGACCAGGCATTTTTGAATATCAGTCAGTCGTTAACAGGCTATCCGCTGTATTCGTATCTACAATACCAATGGTTAAACAATAACTTGCATGAGACAAGCAGGGTCTTGATGTTTCTGTCGGAGCATAAGGATACGCGTTATAGCAGCTTGTTAAGATCGCAATGGTTGAGTTTTCTGGCTCGGAATGAACGCTGGTATGAATTTCTTCAACATTATCGGGCTACCGGCAACAGCGCCCTGGAATGTCAGTTTTATTGGGCTCAATATCAAACGGGCAATAAGCAACCGGCATTGAATGAAGCAAAGCGCTTATGGACGGTAGGGTATTCGCGGCCTGAAGAGTGTGATGCATTGATATCGGCGTTGATTGCGTCGCCTATGTTTACGCAGGATCTAATCTGGCAACGTCTTGAGTTGGCATTAAAGAAGGATAATGTCCGACTCGCCGAATATTTAAAAGGTTTATTAAGTGAGAAACACCAGGCTGCTGCCGATGTTTGGCTGCGGATTCATAAAACCCCTGCCTTAATCAAGGATACTAGTGTGTGGATCAACCCCGACCAACAAGGTGGGCGGATATTCGCGCATGGCATCGACAGAATGGCCAAAACAGATCTGGAATCGGCAATCCAAATCTGGGATGGCAAGAAACGTCATTTTCCTATCGATACGGTAACGGACCAACGGATCGAGAAAAGGCTTGCACTGGCCCTGGCATTCAAAAAGGATAAAAGAGCTTATCAGCGTCTGAATCGCCTGATTAATGCGGACACAGTAGTCAGGGAGTGGAAAGTCAGAGCCGCTTTACTGGAACAAAATTGGCGTCATATTGCCGATGCGTTGGCCGGTTTGACGGATCAGGAGCGTCTGGAGCCGCGATGGCGGTACTGGCAGGCTCGAGCGCTGGCAGAGAATGGCGATATACTGCAGGCGCGGAATATTTATAATAGTCTCGCCCAGGATCGGGGGTTTTATGGATTTCTAGCCGCGGATATTGTCGACAAGCCTTATTATTTAGCGGACAAGCCTGTTCTTGTGGCGGAAAGGGAACTGGCGGCACTGGCCGAGGAAAATGATTTTAAGATGGTCCGTGAGCTCAGATTTTTTAACCGGGAACAGGAGGCGCGTCGGCAATGGTGGTTTGCAGTCAATAAACTCAGCAAGGAGCGGCTGATGACAGCGGCCAAATTGGCTCAGCAATGGCAATGGGATCAGGTGGCCATTTTTACATTAGCCAAGTCTGAGTACTGGGATGATATGGGGTTGCGATTTCCGGTTAATTATTTAAACGAGGTCAGCAATAATGCGTATAGACATAATCTTGACCCGGCGGTAATTTTTGGCCTGATTCGCCAGGAGAGCGTGTTTGACAGTCACGCCAAGTCACCGGTCGGCGCCAGGGGGCTCATGCAAATCATGCCGAAAACGGGCCAGCAAATTGCGCGGGAACTCCATGAAAAATGGCAGTCTGAAGCCAGTCTGTTTAATCCGGATATCAATGTTAAATACGGCACTTTTTATTATAAGAAATTACTCAATCGTTTTAACGGACATTTCGCCCTGGCAACCGCCGCTTATAATGCCGGGCCTGGGCGGGTAGGGCAATGGTTGCCCAATGAAACCGTGCCGGCGGACATATGGATAGAAACCATCCCGTTTAAGGAAACCCGTAAATATGTATCAGCCGTTTTTTCTTACATTATGATTTATCAGGAGCGCATGCATAGGAAGGCGCTCAGAATAAAAGATTTTATGCTGGATGTGCTACCCGGCTAAAAATTGAGCTGATTTTTTTTAGTGTCTGTAAGATAATGGGCGTTTGGTGTAAGAATAATTAAATTAGGTACATAAATATTATGGAGAAACAGCATAGTTTTACGCGCGAAGAATTGTTGAAGTCCGGTAGAGGGGAGCTATACGGGCCGAAAAATGCGCAATTGCCTCTTCCAAATATGCTAATGATGGACCGGATTACCCATATATCGGATGAAGGCGGCGCTTACGGGAAAGGCGAAATTATTGCTGAATTGGATATCACTCCTGATTTATGGTTTTTTGCTTGTCATTTTCAAGGCGATCCAGTGATGCCGGGTTGTTTGGGCTTGGATGCCATGTGGCAACTGGTGGGGTTCTATTTATGCTGGATGGGCGGTCCAGGTAAAGGACGGGCTTTGGGGGTCGGTGAAGTTAAATTTACTGGGCAAGTTTTACCAACCGCTAAAAAAGTCACTTACCGGATCAATTTAAAAAGAGTCATAATGCGTAAGCTGGTGATGGGGATCGCTGATGCCACTATGGAAGTTGACGGTAAAGTAATATATGAAGCTACCGATTTAAGGGTTGGTTTATTTACTTCTACAGAAGATTTCTAGGGGCTATAGTAATGAAAAGAGTTGTGGTAACCGGTTTAGGGATAGTTTCCAGCATAGGGAATAACCGAAAAGAGGTTGTCAGTTCCCTAAAAGAAGGGCGTTCTGGAATTGTATTTGCCGAGATTTATAAGGAACTGGGTTTTCGTAGCCATGTTCATGGGCTTGTCAATATAGATCAAGACGAATTTATCGACCGTAAAATAAAACGTTTTATGGGGGATGGCGCTGCGTTTAACTATATTGCCATGCAGCAGGCTATTGATGATGCCGGTCTGGCTGAGTCAGAGGTATCGAATTTCAGGACCGGGCTGGTGATGGGTTCAGGTGGACCTTCTACCTCAAACCTTGTGGACGCGGCAGATATTTTACGTGAAAAAGGTATCAAAAAGGTAGGGCCCTATATGGTGACCCGCACCATGTCCAGCACCAATACGGCCTGTCTGGCTACACCTTTTAAAATCAAGGGCGTCAATTACTCCATCAGTTCCGCCTGTGCGACCAGCGCTCATTGTATCGGCCATGCCATGGAATTGATCCAGATGGGCAAGCAGGATGTCGTGTTTGCAGGCGGCGGAGAGGAAGTTCACTGGACGATGTCCGTTTTGTTTGATGCGATGGGCGCTTTGTCCTCCAAATATAACGACACTCCGTCAACGGCTTCACGACCTTACGATGAAACCCGGGATGGTTTTGTTATCTCGGGCGGCGGCGGTGTTTTGGTCATTGAAGAGTTGGAACACGCCAAGGCACGCGGCGCCAAGATATATGCCGAGCTGATAGGTTACGGCGCGACCTCCGACGGTTACGACATGGTTCAGCCTTCCGGCGAGGGCGCGGTGCGCTGCATGCAGCAGGCTATGGAGACAGTGCATGCCCCGATCGATTATATTAATGCGCATGGCACCAGTACGCCGGTTGGCGATACCAGGGAGCTGGAAGCGTTACGCACGGTATTCGGTGCCGGCGATGTGCCGCCGGTCAGTTCAACTAAGTCGTTGACGGGGCACGCATTAGGCGCCGCCGGCGTTAACGAGGCTATTTACTCATTACTGATGATGGAAGAAAACTTCCTGAGCGCTTCAGCCAACATTACCCAGCTGGACCCGAATGCGGAAGGCATTCCCATCGTGCGCGAGCGTCAGGATAATGTTACGTTAAACACAATCATGTCGAACAGTTTCGGTTTTGGCGGAACCAACGCAACATTAATCTTCCAGCGTTATAACGGATAACGCGTTTCATTCCGGGGTTCGACATTGGCGAACCCCGCTTTCCATTCCTAAAATCAGGTCAACAGCCTTCTGACCATGTCAGATTCAAGTAAAAAATCCAGAACTCAATTCAATAAATTGCAAAAACGTCTGCGGCATTGTGTCGGCGATGCGATTGCCGATTACAACATGATCGAAAACGGCGATAAGGTCATGGTGTGCCTGTCCGGGGGCAAGGATTCCTATACCTTGCTGGATATCTTGCTGAATTTGCAGAAGACGGCGCCTGTCGATTTCGAGTTGATTGCCGTCAATCTGGATCAAAAACAGCCCGGTTTTCCAGAGCATGTTTTGCCCGAATACCTGGCATCAATAGGCGTTCCCTATCATATTATCGAAAAAGACACCTATAGCGTCGTCAAGCGCGTTATTCCCGAAGGCAATACAACCTGCGGGCTTTGCTCAAGACTGAGGCGCGGCACCTTATATGGCTATGCCGAAGCCAATGGCGTAACCAAAATAGCGTTAGGGCATCATCGTGACGATATTCTCGAGACTTTTTTCCTGAATATCTTCTACGGCGGCAAGCTGAAGGCGATGCCGCCCAAACTGCTCAGCGACGACAAAAAAAATATCGTAATCAGGCCGTTGGCTTATTGCCGGGAAAAAGATATCGAGCGGTTTGCCGCGTTTAAAGACTTTCCGATCATTCCTTGCAATCTATGCGGTTCTCAGGAAAACCTGCAAAGGCAGGCCATGAAAGTCATGCTGAAGAGTTGGGATAAACAGTTCCCGGGGCGGCTGGAAACCATCTTTACCAGTTTGCAGAATGTGGCGCCTTCACAATTGGCCGATACGCAGCTGTTCGATTTTGCCGGACTGAAACGGAGCGATAGCCTTGAGGAGCAGGTTATTGCATTTAATGCCGGTCTAGAGGTGTTGGCTCAATAAGGATTATGCCAATTATTGTCCTTTTTACCGATTTCGGTCCGTCCGGGCCTTATACCGGGCAGATGGAAGTGGTATTGCGGCAATTGGCGCCGGCCCATCCGGTTATTAATCTGCTCAGCAATGCGCCTGTTGCCAATCCCCGCGCAAGTTCTTATCTTCTGGCTGCGTTGCGGCACAGTTTCCCCGAAGACAGTATTTTTTTGACGGTAATCGATCCCGGCGTCGGCAGCGGGCGTAAAGCAGTTGTTTTGCGCGCCGACGGCCAGTATTTTGTCGGCCCCGATAACGGATTGCTCAATACCGTCGCCGTACAATCCCGGCAGGCGCAGTGGTTGGAGATTATATGGAAGCCAGAGCAGTGCTCGATGAGCTTTCATGGCCGGGATTTATTCGCGCCGGTTGCGGCCAGACTGGCCTGCAATACCGCTGATGATTTATTGAAGCCGTTTGCCAGGCATGATCTGGCGGCCTGGCCCGAAGATTTGCCGGAAGTGATCTATTTTGATCATTACGGCAACGCCATGACCGGCTTGCGTTACCACGAAGATCTGGCGGGCAAACGGCTGACAATTAACGGAATCGCCATGGCGCAGGCCAATACTTTCAGCGCCGCCGCCGAGCACCAGGCTTTCTGGTATAAAAATGCCAACGGTTTGGTTGAGATTGCTGTTAATCAAGGCAGTGCGCGGCAACAGCTTGGTCTTGAACTGGGCGATGGCATTTCTTTCGTTCTGTAAGACATTGTCGTTATCTTTATGGCCGAATCATCGAATCGCTGGCAATTCTGGATAGATCGGGGCGGGACCTTTACCGATATCGTGGCGCGCAGTCCAGAAGGCGTGCTGGTTAGCCGAAAGCTATTGTCCGAGAATCCGGAACGCTACCAGGATGCCGCTTTGCAAGGGATTAGAGAAATATTGGGCATCCCGGATGAAGCATTGCCGGGCGAAATGATTGAGTCGGTAAAAATGGGTACGACGGTAGGGACTAATGCCCTGCTGGAACGTCGGGGCGAGCCGACTGCTTTAGTCATTACTCGCGGTTTCAGGGATTGTTTGCGCATCGGTTATCAGAATCGTCCCGATATTTTTGCCCTGAATATCCGCTTGCCGGAATTGCTCTATCAAAGCGTCACGGAAATCGATGAACGGGTTAGCGCACGGGGCGACATTCTGTTATCGCTCGATAAACACCGGGCTAAACAACAGTTGCAGGCTATCTATGATGCCGGTTTTCGCGCCATCGCCATTGTGCTGATGCATGCCTGGCGCTATCCCCTGCATGAACAAATCTTGCAAGAATTGGCCGAAGAAATCGGCTTCCTGCAAATATCGGTATCGCATCAGGTCAGTCCCTTGATGAAAATTGTCGGCAGAGGCGATACCACAGTCGTGGATGCCTATCTGTCGCCCTTGCTCAGGCGTTATGTCAAGCAAGTGGCCGACGGCATCAATGGGATCAGCGGCGGCCGGCGTGCGGTCCGGTTGCTGTTCATGCAGTCAAACGGAGGATTGACCGATGCGGTAAGTTTTCAGGGCAAGGACAGCATCTTATCGGGGCCTGCCGGCGGCATAGTCGGCGCCGTCGCCGTATCGGCCAAGGCCGGTTTAGACAAGATCATCGCCTTTGATATGGGAGGTACATCCACCGATGTCGCCCATTATGCCGGCGAATACGAACGCAGTTTTGAAACGGAAGTGGCGGGCGTAAGAATGCGCGCGCCGATGATGCATATTCATACCGTTGCCGCCGGCGGCGGCTCCATCTTGCATTTCGAAACGGGCCGCTACCGCGTAGGCCCCGATTCCGCCGGAGCCAATCCGGGGCCGGCAGGCTATCGTCGCGGCGGGCCTCTGACCGTCACCGATGCTAATATCCTGCTTGGAAAATTGCCGCTGTTTCCCCCTGTTTTCGGGCCGGAGGGCAATTTGCCATTGGACCGTCACCGGGTCAGGCAGTTGTTCACCGTACTGGCGGAACAGATCAATGCAGAAACCGGAAGCCATAGAACGCCGGAACAGGTCGCGGAAGGTTTCCTGGCTGTTGCCGTTGAGAATATGGCGGCCGCGATTAAAAAAATATCGGTACAGAAAGGCCATGATGTCTCCTTGTACAGTTTATGCTGTTATGGCGCCGCGAGTGGCCAGCATGCCTGCGCGGTCGCCGACAGGCTCGGCATCCGGCGCGTTCTTTTGCACCCCTTGGCCGGCGTATTATCGGCTTACGGCATGGGGCTTGCCGATATCAGACTGATGAAGGAGCAGGCGCTGGAGCTGCAGTGGCAGACAACATCTCTGGCCGACTTACAGATGGTCATGGCCGACCTTGAACAGCAAGGCCGTCAGGAAATGCGGGCTCAACATATCGATACCGCTAGGATCACCTCAATCGGTCGCTTGCATCTGCGTTATCAGGGGACAGACACGGCCTTACAGGTCGAGTTTTCCGGTAAAGAATCCATGCTTAATGCGTTTGAAAGCAAATACCGGCAGCAATTCGGTTTCCTTTACCAAGATAAACCATTGGTGATCGAAGCGGTCTCAGTGGAAATTATCGGCGTAACCGAGCGGGCTGAAGATCAGCGGTTTTATACGAACCATCCGCATGACCGGCCGCTGCGGATTGCGCGCGTATTCATGCACAATGCTTTTCACCGGACGCCGGTTTACGGTAGAGAGCAATTGCAAGCCGGCAGACCGATTCCGGGACCGGCCATTCTTGTCGAGCCGACCTCGACTATCATTATCGAGCCGGGTTGGCAGGGTGAAATAACCGCTCGGCAGGAGCTGATTTTAACCCGTGCGCAAACGAAAGCCCGCCAACATATCCAGGTGTCGTCGATGCCGGACCCGGTGATGCTGGAGATATTCAATAAATTGTTCATGTCCATTGCCGAGCAAATGGGCTTCGTGCTGCAAAACACCGCGCACTCGGTCAACATTAGGGAGCGGCTGGATTTTTCCTGTGCGATTTTTGACGGACAAGGGCAACTGGTCGCCAATGCGCCCCATATCCCCGTGCATCTGGGCTCCATGGGGGAAAGCGTTCAGGCCTTGCTGCTGGCGGAGCGTGAGTCCATGCGGGAAGGCGATGTTTATTTATTGAATTCGCCTTATCATGGAGGCACTCACTTACCGGATATCACAGTCGTCACGCCGGTTTACAAGGAGAGCGAATTATTGTTTTTTGTCGCCTCGCGCGGGCATCATGCCGATGTCGGCGGCATTTCGCCCGGTTCCATGCCTTCCGATAGTCATTATATAGAAACGGAAGGCGTGCTCAGTAACGGCATGAGGATCGTCAGTGCCGGGCATTTTCAGGAGCAGCAGGTTCGAAACTGGCTGCTCTCGGGCGCATACCCGGCACGAAATCCGGACCAGAATATCGCCGACCTGCAAGCCCAGATTGCCGCCAATCATAAAGGGTTGCTGGAACTTAAGAACATGGTCGAGAGCTATTCTTTGGCTACCGTCCGGGCCTACATGCAGCATGTGCAGGACAATGCCGAGGCGGCGGTGCGTCATGTCCTGAAATCACTTTCCGGCGGACAGTTTGTGTACAGCATGGATGACGGCTCCGAGATTGCCGTTGCAGTTACTGTAGACCAGCAGGCAGGAACGGCGACAATCGATTTCAGCGGCACTTCCGCGCAGTTGGCCAGCAACTTCAATGCACCGGCGGCCGTTTGCAAAGCCGCAGTGTTGTATGTATTCAGAACGTTGGTGCAGGATGATATTCCTTTGAATGCCGGCTGTTTGAAGCCATTGGAGATTATCGTGCCGGAAGGCTCGCTGTTAAACCCGCATTATCCTGCGGCTGTTGTCGCGGGCAATGTCGAAACCTCGCAATATATCGTCGATGCCTTGTATGGGGCATTAGGCGTATTGGCTGGTTCGCAAGGCACAATGAACAACCTGACCTTCGGTAATGCCCAATATCAATACTATGAAACCATCTGCGGCGGAGCAGGAGCGGGCGCTGACTTCGACGGTTGCGATGCGGTTCATACGCATATGACCAATTCCCGGATAACCGATCCTGAAGTTCTGGAGTGGCGGTTTCCGGTCTTATTGGAAGAGTTCTCGATCAGGCAGGGGAGTGGCGGCAGCGGCAGGCAGAAAGGCGGCAACGGCGTGCGGCGAAGAATCAGATTTAACGAGCCTATGAGCGTCAGTATCTTGTCCAGCCATAGAATCAAGCCCACGTTCGCAGTGAACGGCGCCGCCCCCGGAAAATGCGGCCAAAACAGTCTGATGCGACTAAATGGCGAGAAAGAAAACCTTCCGGGCTGTGCTCAAATTGACGTGCAAGCAGGCGATGCGGTGCAAATTGAAACTCCAGGCGGCGGCGGTTACGGTTAATCAGCATTGATGAGATGGGATATGAGTAAAAAAATCAATAAATAAGTTGCTTTTAAAATTCGTTCGGTTATCATACTCGGATCGCGGAGAGATGGCTGAGTGGTTTAAGGCAGCGGTCTTGAAAACCGTCGTGGGTTTGTAGCCCACCCAGAGTTCGAATCTCTGTCTCTCCGCCATTTCAATACTATAAGTTATTGTTTTTTTTTAAAAAAATTAACTTGCATTCAATATCTACCGTACTTCTTAGCGTGCTTGTGGATTCCGGATAAGAATTCATAAATTTCTGTTTTCGCGCTTTATTTTTCCGCAGCAACTGCCTATTTAAAATAGCAAGTTGGATAGTTTACCCGGATGAGCATCAATCTTTTTTGATTTAGGCACAAAAGGATTGATATTATCCATTCTCGTATTTTGTGGGATTGCATGTACCATATGCTTCCAAATAAATTATTTAACGCTTACCTTCCTCTTCAGCGTCTAAACTGAACAAATAAAGTTGCATCGCTTTGTTTCCTCAATATTTTAATGTGAATTAAGAGCTGGTTCGTAAAAAAAATCCAGAAAAACAGAGCCGCTGCGAGTTTGCCGAAGACGTGCACCATCAGGCCATTGCAAGAACGCACTTCACAGGCACATTCCATGCCTGTTTTTTCCTCAATCCAGGCAAATAACGCTTCAATCGTTTGCCGGACACGAGAAATGGCTGTGGCCAGTCATTGATCCTGAAGCTCCAGATAACGTTGCCCTTTTTGTTTTTTAACCGGTGCCAGAACTGGCAAGCCCGGCATCATTGCCGAGTATAAGCAAGAAGCCAAGAAACAGACCAGCCGCTGGCTTTCGCGCTGTCTGACATTACCCTCCTGGCGTCCAACAAATTCGGCTACAGTGCCGAAGATGTGCTGAACGTCTGCCAGGCACTTTATGAAACCCACAAACTGACTTCCTATCCACGCACGGATTGCGCCTATCTGCCGGAATCCCAACATGCCGACGCAGCCGATGTGCTGGCAGCGATCAAACACGTCAATCCCGAACTGGGCGGGATAGTGGACAGTGCCGATCCAAGCATCAAATCCAACACATGGGACGACTCGAAGATCACCGCGCACCACGGAATCATCCCGACGATGCACAAGGGCGGTAGGGCGAGCCTCACTGACCCCCCTGTGTCAGGATAGTTGTCACCCTCCCGCTAACGGGATAATTGGAAATCAGACAGGGGACGGAAAGAGCATGTAATGTCGCATTATTCAGCAGAACGCAAAGCGTCTGTATTAAAAAAACTGTTGCCACCCCATAACCGCTCAGTACCGGAAGTTGCCAGAGAGGAAGGGATTTGTGACCAGACGTTATACAATTGGCGCAAACAAGCCAAAGAACAGGGGTGCCCGTGCCTGGCAGCGGGAAACAAACAGAAGACTGGTCGCCGGAGGCAAAATTTGCCGCCGTGGTGGAAACCGTGGCCATGACCGAACTGGAACTGAGCGAATACTGCCGCCGCCAGGGCCTTTATCCCGAGCAGATCCGGCGTTGGAAGGACACCTGCATTCAAGGCTCCCAGAAGGCCGGAGCGCAACAGCAACAGCAGCGACTGGAAGCAAAGCAGGACAAACAGCGCATCAAGGCGCTCGAAAAAGAGCTCAACCGCAAGGAGAAAGCCCTGGCGGAAGCCGCGGCTTTGCTGGTGCTGCGAAAAAAGTTGACAGCCCTCTGGGAGGCAAACGAGGCCGACTAACCTCGTACCCGGAGCGGCAACAATTAGTGGCCTGGATTCGCGAAGCAACCTCTGCGGGCGCCCGGAAGCGTTTGGCCTGCGCAGAAGCCGGGCTCAGCCTGCGCACCTTCCAGCGCTGGACACAGGAAGCCGGCCAGATTAGTCAGGACCAGCGCGCGCAAGCGCAACGCCCGGAGCCGGCGAACAAGCTGTCGGAACAGGAGCGGGCTCAGGTATTGGCCATCTGCAACCAGCCGGCCTATGCCAACCTGCCGCCCAGCCAGATCGTGCCGAGACTGGCGGACCAGGGCCTATATCTAGCTTCGGAGTCCAGCTTTTATCGCATTCTGAAGGCAGCGGATCAGCTGCATCATCGGGGGCGTGCAAAAGACAGACAGAAATCCCGGCCTCCGACCACACATCAAGCCCGAGCGGCTAATGAAGTCTGGACCTGGGACATCAGTTATCTGCCGAGCGGCGTGCGCGGACGGTTCTTTTATCTGTACCTGATCATGAATATCTTCAGCCGTAAAATCGTCGCCTGGGAAGTGCACGAGCAGGAGTGTGGCGAAGCGGCGGCCGCTTTGGTACAGTGAGCGGTCTTGGCCGAGCATTGCTGGCGCAAGCGCGGTCATGGTATATCCCGTCGGGTGTTGATACCGCTCCCTTTGTCAAATGGACGCAGGGCGCCCGCCAGGCAGCGACAGAACAGCAATCAATCAAAACTCAGGGCCAAGACCCGCGTACCTATCTGGCCGTACCCTATGGCGAGCGTGTCGCAGCCAAGGCGGCAGGCGCTCTGTGGGATAAGGCGGCGAAGTCCTGGTACGCAGGCCCTGATGCTGATATGGCAAAGCTCGAACGCTGGAAGCCCGACAACATGCCAGACCAGCAAGGACCGGCGATGACACCAAAAGAAGAATTTGCCGAGGCGTTACAGTCCTTGGGTTGCATCCTAACCGGCGAACACCCGATCATGGATGGCAAGAAGCACCGGATCGGTGTCGAAGGCGATAAAAAGGGCGAAGAGGCTGGCTTCTATGTTGGCCACCTGGATGGCCATCCTGCAGGCTACATCAAGAACAACCGCACCGGCACGACATGAAATGGAAATCAAAAGGCTATACGCTCGATCCGCAAGAGAAAGCAAAACTGCAGGCCGAAGCCGCAACCAAGCTGGCCGAACGGGCAGCCGAGCAAGAACGACTGCATGAAGCCACCGCGCAACGTGTCAGCCGCCAAATGGAAATCTTGGTACTAATTGACAAGCCGACCCCATATCTGCAAGACAAAGGCATCCAGGCGCACATCGGCGCTCTGACGGATAAGGAAGGTCAAACGACCTACATCCCCGCCTTCGATGTGGACGGCAAGCAATGGACAATGCAGTATATCCAGGAGGACGGCACCAAGCGGTTTGCCAAGGACAGCCGGAAGGAAGGATGTTTTCATCCGGTTGGGGGCATGGACGCTATAGCAGTAGCTCCGGTATTAGTCATTGCCGAGGGCTATGCCACGGCGGCCACTCTATCAGAGGCGCTTGGCCAAGCTACTGTCGCGGCTTTTGATTCGGGCAATCTACCTACTGTTGCCCGCGCACTGCATGAGAAGTTTCCGGATAAGCCGATCATCATTGCCGGCGACGATGACCGACGGTTGGAGGCGACTCAAGGAATCAATCCCGGCCGGACGAAAGCTAAAGAAGCGGCCAAGGCCGTAGGGCAAAGCGACTTTTCCAATCTTCGCACCTGGAGAGCAAGAGAGTAATCCCAAGAGTTTTACTGATTTTAATGATCTTGCCACCAAGAGCGAGCTGGGGCGGAGTGGAGTTGAGCGCCAAGCTATGGCGGCTGTAAGCAAGGCGCTTCTTGAAAAGGAGGAACGCCAAGAACGGATACTACAGCTCGAACAGGAGCAGAAACAGAATGTTCAGCAAGAGCAGCGGCCGCGTCGCGCTATGAAAGTCGGATAGTGCAAGTCATTTTGTAAAGGTGTAAAAGGTTATCCACAAATTCTGTGGATAACCTTGTCAATATTTCGTCATAATTTCAGCTAACTTCTTGTAAAGTATGAAATTTAGTTAAATTGGCTAAAAACTTATCATCGCTATGTTTTATAACACTCATCGCCTGCATTCGTACCTGGGTTACAAAAGCCCCAATCAGTATGAAGAAGAAATGAATCAACTACAGAATGTTGCTTAACTGGATTGGTTGATTTTACTTGACCATTTCATTTTGAGAAATTTCACCAGATAAAATCACTTAATGTGAGAAGACTAAAAAACAGGGACAGCTAATGCGAGAAAAACTGATTTTATAAAATCAATTAATCCGAGATAAAAAAGCCGGATAAGTGCAAGAAATCGCGATTATGAAATCAAGAAACTACAATTAATAGATATGTGTGGGGGCCTGCAAATATAAACCACAGGACCTGCAAACAGCCATTTTTTCGCCCCGGATTAACTGCCAATAGCCGATGCGTTCGACCCGAATTAAATGAGAATAGACCGGCATTATTTGCCAACAGCCTGCAAACATCGCTCAGGGCCCACATTGTGTGCCAATAAGGAATCAGAGAGGAATCCCAATCGCCAACAGGCAGTTCTGCAATTCCTGCGTCCGGGCTGGAGTCAGGTTGCCCTGCAAGAATAACCGTATTTCAGCGGGTTTGGTATCGAGCAGTTCAGCCAGGGCCTTGGCATTGTAGCCATGCCGGGTTAGTCGAGGCCCTAACGAATTGAGTATTCCGACCAAAAAACAGCTGTGTAAAATGTAGTGTAGGGGAATGCACAAAAACGGGCGGAGCTGTTTGGGTCCCGATACAGCCTATTGTTATGTGCACTTTCTGTATACCTTATTGCAATGTATAAGGTCACTTTAATTCATAAAAACAAGAAGAGGCAGCACAAAACTAGCCGCCTCCCCAGTTATGCAAACTCACTGAGAACTAGTCCAGCTACTTAACAGGCACTAAATAATCCATTTCACTCTCATGTGAATCCAAGCTAAAACGCTCGTCATATACTTCAATTTCTGGCGATTCAATAACTTCCAAGCCCGATTCCGGCAAATAACGGGTCCAAACATTCATAATAAACGCCTGAAAGCCAGATATTGGCCCATTGTATGTATACTTTGCATATTTTTGAGCAGGAACGGTCAGCTTGATCATCCCTGCGGGTACCATTTCTCCTTTATCTGCTTCCTTTGCAGCCATGTACCGGAAGACCCCGGAACAATCATTTTTTTGCCGTGTCTTAGTCGGCACCACTGTTAGGCCATAATAGCAGTTGTTTTCTTTGGACTTAACCTCGTTACTTCTAGACCATAACTCTTGCCATTGAGATAACGCACCAGAAAAATCTGGGGAGTCATAGTCCTTTTGTATACCAATTACTTCAAAGCCATTACGTTCAACAATTTTATGTTTCATAAGCTCTCCTATATGGATTTCAAAAGCTGATTTCAATCCAATAAAACCTTCGTTCGGGCTTCTCACCTTATTCCGAAACTTACTCGGTGTAGTATTAAATTGGAGCTTGAAAGCCCTACTAAAGCTCTCTTGGGTTTCATAACCAACATCCAAGGAGATATCTAAGATACGGCGCTTCGTGTTTAGTAATTCCATCGCCGCCCATTCTAATCGTCTTTTGCGTATAAAGCTGGCGAAATTTTCACCAACCACAAGCATAAAAACACGATGAAAATGATATGGTGAAAAGGCGGCTATCTGAGCCACATCATCAAGTTCAACATTTTCAGGAAGTTTTTCCTGAGCATAGTTCAAAGCCCGATTTATCCTTACACCATATTCGCTCATCGACATCTCCTCAAAGAAGGTGAATTCATCATGCCAACAAATGAACTACTTGTTTTGACATTTTTTGCGAAGAAACTCGGTAGGGCGTATACCCATTTTCGCAATGGAGGAGGCTATTGTTTCGTCCCATGAATACTGGCTAAACAATGGTTATGATCACGAGAAGCAGTGCGACGACTCGCGTCTGATCCAGACGAAGACCTATTCTTGGCAGGATAACCTATGGCGGCGAATATCCCGGTGTCTATTCCATCTTATCTCATAACAAATTACGGGCTACAAGGTCAAGAATCCTGACCACTACCGGTATCCGAAAGCATCCAGTCTCTGACCATTTCCTCATCGGAGAAATCCTGCGGCAGGGTAACTGGCTGATAGCGCTGGCGTTGGGGCAGAAATTTTTCATGGGCGGTCATGCTTGGCTGTGTTCATGAGCTGTAACCCGCTTCTTTCTGGTGCCGGAAAGCCAGCACATAGACGGCATCGGCGCTTGAATCAACGCGGTAGAGCGCGACATAACCTGAATCCCCAAAGGGAATGATCAGCTCGCGCAATTCGGGAAGCTCATCGATCGGTCTGCCTATGCCCGGTTCTGTTTCCAGCAAAGAAAATCGGCTGGCGATTACTTGTCCAGCCCTCATTGAGGCCTGAGGATTCTTTTCCGCCAGAAAACGCCGACAGCGCTCCAAGCCCTGGACCGCTCCTTCCGTGACGATCACTCGTGGCACGGCGGAATCTCGGCCTCTTTATCGGTTCCCCAGGTCTTCAACCAGTCACATACTTCCTGGCCAGTCAAGTGCTGTCCGGTTTCTTGATAAGCTGTCCAGGATGCCAAGGCCTCTTGTTTGAAAGATTCCCTCGCTTCCTCGCGTTCGACGTAGTCGCGGATCGCTTCACGCATGATCCAGTGCGCTGAACGGTGCCGTATCTCAGCCAGGTGCTGGATACGGTTTTTCAAATCGTCGTCTAGTTTGACCGATGTCGCCATGCTGAAACCCTCGTTATTACTAGGTATTACTTTTTGATACTATACCATTATTTTACCGGTCTACAAGACAAGCGGTTATTTAATGCGTTCCCGCCGCAGCCGCCTGCGTTATTTTCAGAATGACGACTGCTATTGCCACTTTTCAAAGTGGCTGTCAGTAGCGTTTAAACCAGTTGGCAACACGTTGCAAATCTTCGAGGTCGAAGTCAGCATGTCGCAAAACTCCTAAATTCTGCGACTGATATGGCTACATTAAACCGGACACACAATTTAAAAGAAAGTGAACAGAAAACGTGTGCCCAAAATGAATCAAGAAAAACAAAAAGTCTATAGTGCGGAATTCAGAGCGTCAGCCGTTAAACTGGCGAACGAGTCGGACCAGTCGATTGTCCAGACCGCCAAGGATCTCGGTATCAATGTCTATACGTTGCATACCTGGATCAGCAAATATAGCCGGCCCAAAACCAGCGACAAAGCGGTACGCACTGACGAGCACCTTTACGATGAATTAAAGCGGCTGAAGAAAGAGGTCGCTCGACTCACTGAGGAGCGCGATTTACTAAAAAAGGCGGCGGCGTACTTTGCCAGGGAAACCCGGTCGACTGCATGGATGCAGGAGGTAGAGCACCAACAGTAGGCGCTTTAGGCGCAGCTTCCGCTCCTGCTCACGCTAAGTACCTACATCCCTGTAGGCAACGCAGGAGCAGTTGCCGAGAAGTACGCCTGGATCAAGCAACATACGAATGACTTTTCAGTGGATGCGATGTGTCGATTCCTGAAGGTGTCCCGTAGCGCTTATTATGCCTGGTTACAGCGCGGGCAAACAGAGGCCGAGAAAGACGATGCCGCTTTGACGAGCCTCATCCGCACCGAGTTTGACAAAAGCCGGGCGACCTATGGCACTCGGCGCCTGAAGCATATATTGCTCGGCCATCAGCGGGCGGTGAGCCGGCGGCGCATAGGCCGTTTGATGCGGGAAGCCAATCTGGCCTGTAAATCCAAACGCAAATTCAAGGCGACTACGAATTCCCAACATGATCTACCCATTGCACCGAACCATCTGGACCGTCAATTTACCGTGAATCAACCTAATCAGACTTATGTCGGCGACATCACCCACGTTCATACTCAGGAAGGCTGTCTGTATCTGGCGGTGGTGATTGATCTGTTTTCCGACTAGTGGCCGGTTGGTCGATTACCCATAGGGCACAAGGGCCGAGCATATGCGGGCCAAGCTGGTGAATGATGCGCTCTTGATGGCTATTTGGCAGCGCAAGCCCGACAAAGGCTTGTTATGGCATACCGATCGCGGCAGTCAATATGCCTCGGAAAGCCACCGGGCACTATTAGCCCGGCATGGCGTAAGGCAAAGCATGAGCCGTAAGGGCAACTCTGCTGGGATAATGCGGTTTCGGAAAGCTTCTTCCATACCTTGAAAACCGAGTTGGTGCACCATCAGACCTATCAAACCCGGACTGAGGCTAGACAGGCGATATTTGAATATATTGAGATCTTTTACAACCGCGAGCGATTATATTCAGCCAATGGCTATAGGTCGCCCGTGAATTACGAATTGCGGCATAAAGCGGCTTAACCGTGTGTCCGGAAAAGTGTTGACACATCAATTTGAACGCCATCCCTAAGCTGGCCTTCCGATTGCCGCACTGCTTGGTTTTTGGTCGTTCTAAGGAACCGATGATCATCAGAGGAATCCCCTGTTGAGATGCCTCCGAGTAAAGCTAAGGCAGAAGCTCCAGTTTCAGCAGGTACCACAAATTCAGCAGAATGGCCGGAGCCGATAATCCACTGGCATTGCCGGCACTGGCATAAAAATAATCATTACAGTGTTAACCGCAATGATTGCGGTTTGTAAAAATATTTTTTTAAATAAAAATACAGCTGATTTTTATAAAGTGCGGCATATGCCATAAAAAATTTTGGGAGTTGTGTCATATGACATAGTTCTTACTTTTTAAGATGCGACAATTTATCCTGCGACATTTTGTCGCATTTTGTTTCCTTTCTTCGCTGCCTAACATCCCTCCCGACTCTTTGAAGAGTTCATAGACCTTTTCCAAGCGGCGTTACCTCATGGCCGCTCTTTTTGGGAATTTTGTTCAACGAAGCCTGGCGCGGTCAACTCAGCGCCAGTCTTGGATGCTAATGCAAAGTGGGTAGAGTATGGCTTGGGACGAAGAGGAAGATACGACGATCTATCATGTGGTTGTTAATCACGAGGAGCAATACTCCATTTGGCCGGAGTACAAGGCGGTGCCTAAAGGCTGGAAAACTGTCGGCAGAACCGGAAAGAAACAGGAATGCCTGGATTACATTAAAGACGTTTGGACGGATATGCGTCCTTTGAGTTTGCGCAAGGCAATGGCGGAAAACGCAGAGCTTAGCGACATCGGTGCAACGAACTGTTAATGGCAACGCTCATCCAAGCTGCCGGACGGTTAGAGGCCGGGCAAGCTGTTCGCATCTTCTATGGTTCTTTGTCGCTTGAAGGAGAGACTAAAAAGTTCCCGAAGCTCTGTAGAGCCGCTTAACAAGGGCCTAGCTTAGTTGAAATTGTTGCGGATCGTGTTTTCTGTGAGGGATCAGGCGAAACTGGACTAAATCCTGAAAGATGAAAAAAGCGGAAACCTTCTTACATAGATGAACACGTAAGAAGCCCCTTATCAAAGGGTGCGGCGCATATTTTTAGTTAGACGCCTTTGATGTGCTTTTGGGATGGTTTGAAAATCCGACTCCCGTTCGGCTATCGAACAAACAGCCTGACAGCGGGTGCTGTGTCGGTCGATCGGATTTCGTGGCTATGCTAACCGTGAACGACGCGCCGCTGCTGTGCAGTATAGCCAATCGCTGGAGCGGTGCCTCCGGCGCGATTAGAGAGAACTCCGTTGGAGGTAAAATGGAAAATTTAATGGGATTAAATTCAACTGCCAAGGATGGAGAAAGCGTAGCAATCGGTACGACAGCATGGGTGCAGGAGGTAGGGCAACGCATGGAGCGGTTGCCGAGGGAAACGATGGGGTCGACCGCTGATTTACCGGTAGTGCTGCCTTTGGAGTCGGCACTATTAAAAAAACGATATCCAGTGGTAGAAAGCAGGGAGAACCTATCTTCGACAAATTTCTTTTCCGATTTTGTGGTAAAGAATCGTCCTGTGGTGGTCCCCAAAGCGTTAAAACATTGTCGGGCGCTCTCCTGCTGGACGGACGATTATCTTCGAGAGGTTGTCGGCTCCCGCACCGTCATACTCAAGCAAGGCCTGAACGAGGAAGGAGTCACCGGGCTGAAGACCATCACATCACAATTGAGTGATTATCTGGATTGTATGGCGCTTTTCGAAACCCGGCTGCAACGGAATGAGGTATTGGCCAAGGATAGGCCCCCTTATTTGCACGATCTGCCGTTGTTGTCGGTATTGCCGGATGCGGCGGATGATCTTGACGGATTTCCTTCCGACTATTTTCCGGACTGGTATCGGGCCGATTGGCTTAAATTCGCCCAATTCTTTCTTGGGCCGAGCCAGAGTTTAACGCCCTTGCATTTCGATTGCCTGCTCACTCACAACCTGTTCTTTCAGGTCAGAGGGCGCAAACGCTTCATTTTATTGCATCACGATCAACTGCCGTTCTGTTATCGCTACAAATGGCGCTGGTGCGAGGTGGATGCCGAAACGCCCGATTTTATACGCCATCCTCTTTACCGGGACGCGCAGATTCAAGAATGTATTGTAGAGCCCGGAGACATGCTGTACATGCCGTCGGGAATGCTTCACCACGTCCGCAGTCTCGACTGCTCGATGTCCTTCAATGTGGACTGGCATACGCGCGGCAGCGCTTTTCAGGGGGTTTTGGCATTGAAACGGGGAATGCCCCTCAAGAACGTTTATTACAATGCGGTCATCGCCCTTGGGCAATGCACCGGACAACCGGCCAGACGCGTGCTTCCCTGGTACCGGTCATATCTGAACTACGTCTCATAAGGAGATCATTGTGCGTTTCATTGAAGAATCCGGATTGACGGGTAGTGTTCAAATAAGCTGTTCCAACTTTGTTGAATTGACGTGTAGTAGGGCGGATGAAAAGCCCGACCGGACGGCCTACGTTTTTCTACAGGACGGTGAAAACGAAAGCGGTCGATTAACGTTTGCGCAACTGGATCGGCGCGCCCGTGCTGTTGCCGCCAAGCTTCAAAGCCTGGGCATGACCGGCGAACGGGCCTTGTTGCTGTATCCGCCCGGGCTTGATTATATCGTGGGTTTTTTCGGCTGTTTATATGCCGGCGTTGTCGCAGTTCCTGCCAGCCCGCCCGCGCGTCGGCAGAGATCCCGGCTTTTGGCCGTGTTTAACGACGCCGCACCGGCCGTTATCATGACCACAACGGATCTTGCAGTGAAATTCCGCAATGAATTCGCCTGTGGGAGCGACGCCTTCGTCGCGACTAAAGCCGCAAGTCGCGACGAAGGCGTCGCTCCCACGATACCGGAACCCGCATGGTTCGCCACGGATAACCTCGAAGCCGAATCTGCCGGAGATTGGGTCAAGCCTGCACTCAACGCCAACAGCCTGGCTTTCCTTCAATACACCTCCGGTTCTACCGGAGATCCTAAAGGGGTGATGGTCAGCCACGGCAACCTGATGGCCAACCAGAAGGCGATAAAACAAGGTTTCGAGCATACCGAACACACCACAGTCGTCGGCTGGCTGCCCTTGTATCATGATATGGGATTGATCGGAAATTTGCTGCAGCCGCTTTATCTGGGAACCACCGCCATCTTAATGCCGCCTATGGCGTTTCTGGAAAAACCCGTCCGCTGGCTCAAGGCCATTTCAAACTACCGGGCGAACACGTCGGGCGGCCCTAATTTCGCTTACGATCTTTGTCTTCGCAAGGTGACTGCGGAACAAATGCAAGAGTTGGACTTGAGTGCCTGGACCTTGGCATTCAACGGTTCGGAACCGGTGCACGCCGCTACAATGGAGCGTTTTGCAGAAAAGTTTGCCGACCGGGGTTTTCGTAGGGAAAGCTTTTTCCCTTGCTATGGTTTAGCCGAAGCCACGCTGTTTGTGTCAGGCGCGCATCTGCCCTCCGAAGGAGACGCGCAGCACGCCGAAGACAAGCCGATAAACCGCCCGGTTTCTTGTGGTGCAACGTCCCATCATCACGAAATCCGCATTGTCGACCCTGAAACAGGCAGTCTTTGCCGGGAAGGGCATGTCGGTGAAATCCGGGTGGCCGGACCCAGTATAGCCCAAGGCTATTGGAATCGGCCCGATGAATCGGAACACACGTTTCGAGCGCGAACGATCGATACGGAGGACGCAGATCATCAAAATATCGGCGCTCGATTCTCTACGGAAAAAAACACCGAGCAAGCTTTCCTCCGTACCGGCGACTTGGGTTTTCTCCACAACGGCCGACTTCATATAACCGGCCGTATCAAGGATTTGATCATCATTCGTGGCCGGAATGTCTACCCGCAAGACATCGAGCAAGCACTGGTCGAGGAAATCCAGGCGCTTATCCCCGACGGCTGCGTAGCTTTTTCGATAAACCATGAAGACGAAGAGCAACTGATCGTCGTCGCCGAGATAACGCGTGCGGCAATGCGCTCGGGCGACTACGAGGCGATTGCCGCTGCAATGCGAAAAGTTCTTGCCGAAGTCTGCGAACTGGCCGCCGCCGAATGTGTTCTGGTACAACCCGGTACGGTTCTCAAAACATCCAGCGGTAAAATTCGTCGCCAACCCTGTAAACAAATGTATTTGGAAAATTCATTGCCTGTGTTGTTTCGTTCGGGTGAGGGCGGAGCTACTCATTCTAAAACCATGGTAGAAAGCGGCTCTTTGTCGTCACAGCTCCATTTCGCCGGGAGCGAAGTGGGGCGCGTAGCGGCCGTCCATGGAGGGATCCCTCAATTTCAAATTCTGCAACAGGCGCTATTAGCTGTTCCTCAAGCGCAACGTACGGTATTAATTACCCGTTTTCTTAGCCAGAAAATTGCTCTGTTGTTAAAAATTGAAGCATCGGCCCTGCCTGCCGATTCATCCTTACGCGCATTGGGACTCGACTCGCTCAAGGCGGTCGAGCTTAAGCACGAGGCAGATGAGTTGTTAGGCATCGATGCGCCTTTGTCGTTGTTTCTATCTGATGATTCGCTGGAAAAAATAGCCGAAATACTATCTGAAATCGCCGAATTTACAGCAGGGGATTCCACCGCGCAGGTTTCCATGGGACATACCGAGATCAGTGTACATTCCCGCTCAGGACTGTCCGCAACCCAATTTTCCATGTGGACGATGCAGCAATTGGAGCCGAACAGTATCGTCTACAATCTCCATCTGGCACTTCGCATCGCCGGGACTCTCGATCAGGAACGCTTAAAACATGCTTTTCGTTACCTGATGGATCGTCATCCCCTACTGCGCACGTTATACCGTGCCGACGCCAATAACGAAATCATTCAACAGGTGCTGCCGACGTCCGAGCTACCGGAATTTTTTACAGCCATCGACGCATCCGCTTGGACGGAATCTCGACTTCAGGATGATATGGCCCGGCGGGCTAGAGAACCTTTTGATCTGGAAGCCGGGCCGCTGTTTCGTACCACATATTATCAACAGGGAAAGACAAGATCGGGTCGAGATACCGATGGTCAATCTTTACTCACTGAAACTGGCAACATTCTTTTAATCTGTGCCCACCATATCGCTGTCGATCTATGGTCCGTGCTCATTCTCGTCAGCGAACTGAAAACAATCTATGCCGATTTGTCCCTTGGACAGGAGCCCAGATTAAACAACCTCAACTCAAGCTACACCGATTTTGCAGTCTGGCAACGGCAGTATCTGAAAAGTCCGTCCTGTGATAAAGCCTGGACTTACTGGCAACGGCAATTGACCGGAGAACTCCCGCTGCTTTCTCTGCCGACCGACCGCCCAAGACCGGTGGTTGCGGAGTCATGCCGGGCTGTCCTGCCCGACACCCTGCGGGTAAATACAAATTCGCTCCCGGCGGATTTGTATCGCGGTGCTTCGGTAGCGTTCCGGTTGGACCGTGACGAAACCGAACGACTCAAAAAGCTGGCTGGACAGCAAGGTGTGACACTATTTGCATTACTGCTCACCGCCTACAAAGTATTGTTGCATCGCTATACCTACCAACAGGATCTGATCGTCGGCGTTCCCGCCAGCGGACGCCCTCAAGCACGTTTCGCTTCGGTCGTTGGCAATTTTGTCAACCCGCTGCCCTTACGCAGCAGCCCTTCCGGTAACAAAGCCTTTTCGGCCTATTTGGCGGAAGTCAACGGTGCTTTGTTAGGTGCGCTGGAACACCAGGATTTCCCATTTTCCCGGCTGGTGGAACGCCTGCAACCCGAACGTGTCGCTGATCATTGGCCGATTTACCAGACGTTGTTCGTGTTGCAGCAGGCTCAGGCCGGTTTCGATACGGACTTGGCGCAACTCGCTTTGGGGGAGGATGGCGAATTTTCGGATTGGGGAACGATGCGGGCCGGTCCGTTGGCGATACAGCAGCGGGTCGAGAATTTCGATGTCAAACTGATGGCGGCAGAATGCCAAGATGGCTTGCAGTTTTCCTTCCAGTATCGCTGCGATTTGTTTGAGAAAGACACGATTACCAATTGGGGAGGGCATTTTCAACGATTGCTTGCCGGTATCGTAGCCGATTGTGATATGAAATTGGACGATTTGCCGTTGCTTTCGGCGGACGAACGGAACCGGCTGGTTGCATGGAATGCCACGGAAACCGACTATTCAGGTACGTGTTGCTTGCATCGCTTGTTTGAGGCACAAGTGGAAAAAATCCCGGATCAGATAGCCTTGATCTATCAGGATCGGCAACTCACTTATCGGGAATTGAATGCCCGCAGCAACCGTTTGGCCAATGCATTGATTGCGGCAAAATTCGGGCCGGATACCCCGATCGGTATTTGCGCCGAGCGGTCATTGGAAATGGTGGTGGGTTTGTTGGGTATACTGAAGGCGGGCTGCGCCTACCTGCCGCTCGATCCCGAATATCCGCAAGAACGCCTTTCGGCTATGTTGAACGACGCCGATGCGCCGCTGATTTTGGCCCAGCCGGAATTCGCGCCTATCTTTTCGGGTTTTACCGGAGCGATTTATCGCCTCGATGCCGGGCTAACGGATTTTACCGGCTATTCCGAGCGGAACCCGGATGTGCGAATCGGCGATGAGACTTTGGCCTATGTGCTGTTCACGTCCGGCTCTACGGGGCGGCCTAAAGGCGTCGGCGTGCCGCACAAAGGCGTTCGTAACCGTCTCCTGTGGATGCAGGACTACTTCGGCCTTGATGCGGGCGATGCCGTGCTGCAAAAAACGCCTTATACCTTCGATGTTTCGGTGTGGGAATTTTTCTGGCCGTTGCTGTCCGGTGCACGACTGGTCATGGCCGCACCCGGCGACCACAAAGATCCTGAACGACTGGTGGAGCTGATCGAACGGCATGCTGTCACGACACTGCACTTTGTACCTTCGATGCTGGGCGCCTTCCTCAACGTGGCCGATTTTGACCGCTGCGGCTCCTTGGGCCGGGTCATTTGTAGTGGCGAGGTGTTGACGGCCGATTTGCAAAAACGCTTTTACCAATGCATCGATGCCGGACTTTTCAATCTTTACGGGCCGACCGAAGCGTCCATTGACGTTACCGTATGGCGCTGCCGGCCCAGCCAATCCGAAACCCCGATGCCGATCGGCCGTCCCATTGCCAACACACAGGTTTATCTATTGGACAGTCATTTGAATCCGGTACCGGTGGGTGTTGCCGGTGAGATTTACCTCGGCGGCATTCAATTGGCGCGTGGCTATTTGAATCAGCCCGGTTTAAGCGCCGAACGATTTGTGCCGAATCCATTCGCCGAAACGGGTGAGCGTTTGTATCGCACCGGCGATCTGGCTTGCTATCGCCGGGACGGCGTCATCGATTACTTGGGACGCATCGACCACCAGGTAAAGATACGCGGTTTCCGGATTGAATTAGGCGAAATCGAAGCCCTGCTGCTGCAACACCCTGCCGTTAGCGAAGCTGCCGTAATCGTCCGCGAAGACGGCCCCGGCGACAAGTATTTGGCGGCATATTGGGTGAGCAACCAGTCATCCGTGCCGGACATGGACGTATTGCAAGACTTTCTTAAGGCGCGTCTGCCCGATTACATGATTCCGACGGTATTGATGGAATTGGAGCGCCTGCCTCTGACAGGTAACGGCAAGCTGGATCGTAAAGCCTTGCCGGCACTGGATTTTGACCTGCAATTCGCCGATCAATATGAGGCTCCTCGGAATGAAGCGGAAAAAGTTTTGGCTCGGATTTGGTCGGATGTGTTGAGGATCGAACGGATCGGTATTCACGATAATTTTTTCGCCCTGGGCGGGGATTCCATTCTGGCGATCCAGGTCGCTGGACGGGCGCGGCAGGCGGGACTGGCATTCGTGCCGCGTCAACTGTTCGAGCTGCAAACGGTCGCTGAGCTGGCGGAAGCGATAACGCAAAGCAGGCCGAGGAATTTTGAGCAAGACGATACCTACGACGATGCGCCATTGACGCCGATTCAACACTGGTTTTTCGAACAGAACTTTGCCAATCCCAACCATTGGAATCAATCGGTTCTGTTGGAAGTGAAAACGACTTTGGATATGGCCTTATTGGAAAAGGCTTTTGATTGCCTGGTTTCTCATCACGATGCGTTAAGGCTTCGTTTCAACCGGAAAGACGGCGTCTGGCATCAGGCGAGCGGGCAGAATAAGGAACATTCGTTGTTACGGCGAGTGGATATGAGCGCGGTGCCCGAAGCGGATAAGGCCGGCTTTATGGACGCGGAGTGTAACCGCAGCCAAGCCAGCCTGGATGTGAGTCAAGGCCCCTTGTTGCAAGCGATTTGGTTCGACCGGGGCGAGCATCAAAGCGCCCGTCTGTTTATCGTTATCCATCATTTGGTAGTAGACGGGGTATCCTGGCGCATCCTGCTGGACGATCTGCAAAGCGTTTATTTTCAATTGTCGACGGCTAAAACAGCCGTATTGCCGGCCAAAACCACTTCCTTTAAACACTGGGCGGAGCAACTCAATGCGTTTGCCAAAAGCGGAGCTTTGCAAAGCGAGGCCGACTATTGGCTCGATAGCATTGCGGCGAATCCCGCCTCTTTACCTGTCGATCACCCCGAGGGAGCGCGCCTCGAAGGCGTTACCGCAAGCTGTAGCGATGAATTAAGCGAAGCCGGTACGCAGGCTTTGCTGCGCGACACCCTTATTACTTACCGCACCAGCGTTGACGATTTGCTGTTGGTCGCATTGGTGCAAACCCTATCTGAGTGGTGCGGTAGCGACAGCGTGTTTTTTGATCGTGAAGCCCATGGGCGGGAAGCCTTGTTTGACGATATCGACGTATCATCGACGGCGGGTTGGTTTACCAGTGTCTATCCGCTTTGCCTTCGCTTGCCCGAAGATGCGTCGATCGGCGATACGATAAAATCGATCAGGGCGCAGTTATCTCGTATTCCAGGCAAAGGAATCGGCTACGGCTTGCTGCGTTACGCAAGTTTGCCGGATGTCTCGTCGAAACTGGCGGCAGCGCCCAAAGCGCAACTGCTGTTCAATTATCTTGGCCGCCTCGACGAAGCATTCATCGATGCGCCCTGGCATCTTGCTTCAGAGGCACAAGGAGCATCCCGCGACGCCGATAATTCAAGGGCTTATGAACTGGAAATCAACGCCTATGTGAGCCGGGGGAAACTGCGGACCGAATGGCGGTACAGCGCAGAGCGTTATCAAAAGGAAACGGTTGCAGGGCTGGCCGGGCGATTTACCGAAATATTGCAAGGACTGGTCGATCATTGTCTTGCCGCTGAGCCTGCAGGCTTGATGCCGTCCGATTTCCCTTTGGCCGCTTTGGATCAGGAAACGCTTGACACTTTGCCGTACGCCGCCCGCGAAATCGAAGACATCTATCCGCTTTCGCCGATGCAGGAAGGCATGCTGTTCGATACCTTGATGGCTCCCCGGTCGGGAATTTATCTGATGCAGGATCGTTTTGACGTACACGGCGTAATAGATGAAACATGCTTTCAACGCGCCTGGCAGATGATAATTGACCGTCATACCGCCCTGCGCACCGGCTTTTTATGGGAAACAAGCCCTCATCCGGTACAAATCGTGCATCGCCATGTCGATTTGCCTTTCGAATATCACGATTGGCGATTGTTAAACTCCGCGGATAGGCAGGATCGGCTGGAAACTATGCTGGCTGAGGAACGCCAGCAAGGTT
The DNA here is from genome assembly GCF_000383855.1 of Methylobacter marinus A45. Lineage (GTDB taxonomy): Bacteria > Pseudomonadota > Gammaproteobacteria > Methylococcales > Methylomonadaceae > Methylobacter > Methylobacter marinus. The sequence continues at coordinate 95,060 of NZ_KB912877.1, read as the reverse complement.
TCGATTTTCTCAAGCCGCCATTGATGACCGTTCGTTTGATACGCTTGGCGGAAGAGCGATACTGTTTCGTTAGAAGTTATCACCATATATTGATCGATGCTTGGTGCATGTCTTTGATGCTGGTCGAATTGATGGCTAACTATAAAGCCTTGTCCCTAGGGCAATTGCGACCTCAACTGCCGGCGCCTCGATTTCAGAGCTACATCGCCTGGCTGCAAAAACAAGATAAGGACGCTGCAAAGCAATTTTGGCAACGCTATTTGCATGGAATGACCGAATCGACGCCGTTTAACGTCGATAAATTGTTGCTTGACGCAGAGAAAGGCAAAGCGAGCGTCGCCGATGCGATTGTTTTTCTGTCGGCGCAAAATACCAAGAAATTGAACGCAATGGCCCAACAATACCGGGTCACGCCGAATACCTTTGTGCAAGCGGCCTGGGCAGTGATGTTGAGTCGATACAGCGGGCGCGGGGAAGTGGTCTTCGGCGTGACCGTATCGGGACGTCCTCCAGAATTGCCTGGCAGTGAAGACATGCTGGGCGTGTTCATCAATACTCTGCCGCTACGGGTCGCCGTCGATATGGCGCTGCCGGTAGCGGAATTTTTGAGCGGCCTGTTGCGGCAAAATATCGAACTACGGCAGTATGAATATAGCCAATTGGTGCAGATACAAAGTTGGAGCGAAATACCACGTGAACAGCCTTTGTTCGAGAGCCTGCTGGTATTTGAAAATTACCCCGTTGATCCCAGTCTGCGCTCAAACGAAAGCGCGTTAAACATTGTCGATGTGGCTACACGCACCCATACCAATTATCCGCTTAATGGCATGGTCATTCCGGGCGAGCGATTGCATTTGCAGATTACCTATCATACAAACAGGTTCGAAACGGCAGCCGTGGAACGTATGCTCGGACACTTCAGGAATCTGCTGGAAGGAATGATCGCTAATCCCGAGCAGCGGATATGTGAAATTCCGCTGCTCGCGGAAGAGGAACGCCGGCTCATGTTGCAACAATGGAACCGAACGGTGCATGCCTATCCGGAACCCTGCGATACGATCACCCAGTTCGAGTCGGTAGCGGCGCGCAAGCCCGATGCCGTTGCGGTGGCTTATTTAGAGAAACAATTGACTTACGGAGAACTCAACAAGCGCGTCAACCGGGTCGCCCACGCGCTTATGTCCGAAGGAGCGGATCCCGAGATGTTGATCGCTCTGTTTAGCGAGCGCGGCATCGATTATCTGGTCATGATGCTGGGCGCCTTTAAAGCGGGCATGGCTTATCTGCCGCTCGACCCGAGCCACCCCGACGGTAGGATCGCCCAAGTGCTGAAAGAAAGCGGAGCCGCCTGGGTATTGACCTGTGAATCGAATTTTGACCGCGCGTCGGATTTGGCGGACAGGGCGGGAGAGACGGCGGGTGCGGTTCAGCAGGCACCCAGATCATTGGGCCTTCAACTGCTGTCTCGGCCGGATGTCCTCGTTCTGGAGGAATTGGAATCGGGCGAAAACGGCACGGAAAATCCACCGAAACGTCATGGCCCCGACAATCTGGCCTTCGTCATTTTCACCTCCGGTTCAACGGGCAAGCCGAAAGGTGCGATGGTTGAATATAAGGGCATGTTCAACAACCTGATCACCAAAGTACCGGCCCTGGACTTGACCGAACAGGATGTCATCGCGCAAACGGCCGGGCAATGTTTCGACATTTCCGTTTGGCAGCACCTGACCGCATTGGTATGCGGGGCGCGGGTCGAAATCCTTCCGGACGAAATTGTCAAGGAGCCTTACCGGCTGCTGGCGCAATTGGGCGAAAGCGGCGTGACTGTTTTGGAAGCCGTGCCGTCGATGATCCAGGCCTTGCTGGATAGCGTGGATATTCTCGGGCTTCCCGAGTTGCGATGGCTGATCGCCTGCGGCGAGGCATTTTCGCCGGAATTATGCCGCCGCTGGATGGAGCGAATGCCCCATGTCAAGGTGCTCAACGCCTACGGTCCCGCCGAATGTTCGGACGATGTGTCTTACTACGAAGTTCCGGCGATACCAAGCGACGCCGAAACCATCGTTCCGATCGGCCGACCGGTGCACAACACAAGACTGTATCTTTTGAATCGATGGCTGGAGCCTGTGCCTGTCGGCGTACCCGGAGAAATCTGCGTGACCGGTATTCAGGTTGGGCGCGGCTATCTGGATCGCCCGGATTTGACCGCCGAAAAATTTATTCCGGATACTTTCGATGAAACCGGCTGCCGCATGTATCGCACCGGCGACCTCGGCCGTTATCGCGAGGACGGCGCCATCGAATTTCTGGGGCGAATCGATCATCAGGTCAAAATTCGCGGTGTTCGCATCGAGCCGGGTGAAATCGAAGCGCAACTGCTGACTTTTCCTAACATTGAACGAGCCCTAGTCACGGTCCGGGAAGGCGGCGCCTCCGGTAAGATGTTAGTGTCTTATGTCGTATGCAGCAAACGATTCGTCAACAACGATGCCGAGCTATTCGCAAAATTACGAGAACACTTAGCTACCCGGTTAACCGATGCGATGATGCCGCAGGCTTTCGTTCGGCTGGATGTCATGCCGCTCGGTGCCAACGGCAAGATCGACCGCAAGGCATTGCCCGCGCCCGATATGTTGGGGCAAAGCGACCGTGCCTATATTGCGCCGCGCAATCCCGCGGAGGAGGCATTAGTCGATATATGGAAAGAAGTGCTGGGCATTGAACGAGTTGGGGTGGCGGATAACTTTTTCGATCTGGGCGGCCATTCGCTGTTGGCCGTGCAGGTATTGTCGCGGCTGCGCAGAGCATTCGGTATCGAAGTGCCGCTGCGTCGGCTATTCGAAGCGTCCACTATCGAAGCCTTGGCGTTACTGGTCGAAGAATTGCTGATCGCGCATTTGGATAATCTCTCGGACGAAGAAGCTGAGGCCTTATTGCTTGATGATGAAACGTTTTGATGAATTTCAAATGGCTAAAGGACAAGAAAAAATAATAACCGTTGGAGCTTCTCAATGCTTTTGAAGCCGGGCCACTTGGTCAGCAAAGCCAGGTTCAGAAAACATTGCTGATAAATAATTATAAAAACCTTAAAAACAATCTTAAAAAATGACAAGAAAAAAAAACATATACAACCTTTTACATCCAACCTCATTGGCGCTAGCCTTACTTATATCAGACTCCTGCATGGCGGCCGAGGAGTTAAATGATAAAAAAACGACTGCCAGGAATACCGGTGGGAGGGTATCGGCTTCCGAAACATCCGATATCATAGAACTGCAAGCGTTAACGGTGGTGGGGGAAGATTCAGGTGACCCGTCTTTGACAACGCCCTCCATAGCTGACTCTAAACGTGAATTAAGCCAGGTTCCCGGAGCTACGACGGTCATTGACGCCGAACGTATTAAAGAAGGCGCGCCGCTGACTGTCAGCGATGCTCTCGCCAATACCGCAGGCGTTTATGTAGGAGACCTTGGCAGTGGCATTGCTGGAGGATCACGCATTTCCATCCGGGGTTCTGACGTCAATTCGATCATTTCTCCAATTCGGGGACTGAAATTTCTTCGAGACGGACTGCCTTATACTAACGCTAGTGGTGCAACTGATACCGAATCGCTCAATTTTTATGCAATTGACCATATCAATGTTTACCGGGGCGCTAGCGCCCTTGAATATGGCTCTAGCAATTTGGGCGGGGCTATCAATTTCATCACGCCCACCGGTTATACGGCTGACCGGCTTAGGCTGGGCATGACCTATGGAACTAACGGTTATGTGATGCCCAGCATCAGCGCAGGCGGAATATTGGGAAAAGGCTTTGATGCTTATGGGTCGTTCTCCTATATTGACACCAATACCACCCGTAATCTCAACGACCAAGAACATTTTTTTGGCTATGGCAATATTGGCTATCGCTGGAACGAGAACCATGAAACCAGACTTTCCGTTGATATTCAAAATCATAATTACCTGTATCCCGATCCGATAACCAAGCAACAAATCAGCGAAAACCCCAACCAAAATACTACGACATCCGTACCACCGACCGGTTTTCCTGTTTATCGTGTCGATTTACGCCATTCGATAAGGCTGGCCGATGGCGATCGCTTTGATATGGGGGCTTATTACTTCAACAAAAACTTTTCCTTCTCCTTTCCTTTCGGTTTTTTCCGGGATAACTGGCAAGATGCCGGTTTTTCATGGCGGCATGAGATCAACGGCGGGTTGCTTGGCTTGAAGAATAAAGTGGTGTGGGGAGGGTTAAATCAATGGATGTGGATTAAGGACCGCAATTTTGATGGCACCACAAATCCAGATGGAAGCGTCCGGAGAGGGGCCTTGCTTAACCAGGAGCGGGATCACTGGATTAATACAGAAGTCTATCTGGAAGATCAATTAAGCCTCACTGACGCCTTTAACTTGGTTGTTGGCGCGCAAATCAACTATCGCAAGGTCGACTATGAAAGGACGGTAGGCTATGAGCCTAGCCCGGATAGGCCGAGTAATCAGGCTGACCAGGACTTTTTTAACTTCAATCCCAAGCTGGGCTTTACTTGGCAAGCCACCAAGGAAGCGCAGATTTATGGCAACTTGAGTCGCAGTTCGGAGCCGCCCCCTTTAATTGATTTAATTAGTGTATTTCAAAAACCAACCCTGACCAGCCAGACAGCTAGCACCGTGGAAATCGGTACCCGTGGTCAAGCGGATTGGCTGAAATGGGATTTGGCTTTTTACCATGCGTGGTTGAATGATGAACTCCTTGTCATCCCCACACCACCTTTTGGTAGCGGAGATTTCACGACTGCCAACGCCGGGAATACCCAGCATACCGGCATTGAATTGGCTCTTGAAAGTACAGTGCCGCTAGATGTCATTGCATCGGGCGACCAAATCAGGCTGAGTGGAAATTACACCTGGAATAACTTCCATTTCGATAGTGATGAGCGGTTAGGCGATAATCGTTTGCCCGCTATTCCTGAACATGTTGCGCGTGTTGAAGCGCTCTATCAACATCCCAGTGGTTTTTACATAGGACCGAATGCACAAATTGTTAGCTCCAATTGGGTGGATTTCACTAATACCTTAGCCGCCAAGCCTTACGCTTTATTGAATGCCAGAATGGGTTGGGACGACGGCGAGCATTGGAAAGTATTCGTAGACGGACGTAATCTTACCAACGAGTATTACACGGCTTCAGTTTCTGTTACTGGCAACGCCGGAGGCGCAGATACCGCACTGTTCAATCCAGGCTCTACGCGTACAGTGTTTGGTGGCTTCGAGTATCGATACTGAGGTGTTAGTCGAATCGCTTGCGGTTTGGCGCACCCATTTTTCGGTAATGGATTGGTTTAACGATTAAATGCTTGGTCAGGCCAAGCTGCCACTTTTCCCAATACCTTGAGACGAGATTCTATCAGAAAAAGCCATGAAAAAATTTGATCAACATTTAACGGTGATTAAGGCAATGAAAGCATCTGATGCCGACTTCAGACTTATAAACCTAAAAGCTCGCCGGAAAAGATGGTTGTCCATACATTTGTGGCTGGGACTCACCCTCGGCTTCTTGCTCGCCATTTACGGACTGACGGGTAGCATCCTGGTGTTCCATGATGAAATCGACGAATGGCTAAACCCTGAATTATTAACGGTTGTGCCACCGAATGGTAATCAGCCCTACAAACCACTGACGGAAATCATTGAGGCGGGCCAACAAGCCATACCCAAGCAAGCCGTGCATGTTTACAGCGATTATCCCCGCAATGACAGCTCCGTTTTTAAGCTGTCCTACCCGATGCCGTTAGCGGGGGTGACTGAAAACTGGGAGATATATGTGAATCCTTATACCGCTAAAGTATTGGGTAAGCGATTGATGAGTTCTTCCGATAGCGCCATTCCCAAAACCTTTATAGGCTTTATTTTTGAATTACATTATGACTTGCTGTTAGCCCCCGAAATAAGCCCCGCCATTGTGGGATTTTCCGGCGCGCTGCTGATTATTTCGGCACTGACCGGCTTGATTGTCTGGTGGCCGTTGACCGGGCGTTGGCGACAGGCTTTAACGATTAAACGTAAAGCAGGAACTGAACGCTTAAACTTCGATGTGCATAAAACATCCGGGGTTTATAGTTCGTTGATCATGATCCCAGTGCTGTTTTCCGGGGTTTATATGGTGTTGCCTGAACGCATCGTACCTGTGGTCGAACTGTTCTCGCCGGTCACTTACCGCTACTGGTTCAGTTCCACACCGGAACCTAGCCTGGAACCCATCAGTATGGCTGATGTGGTGACTATTGCCAGACAACGTTATCCAAAAGGACGCCCGCACTGGATCTATGGCGCGCCTGGCAGCACCGACACCTATACGGTGTGCCTGAACAGTGTCGACCGGCCCGGCAGTTGGCTGCAACGGGTGTGCGTGGTGATGGACCGCTATACCGGTAAAGTGCTCGATATAGACGATCCAGCTGAAGTCACAGCTACTGCGGGTGAAGTGCTTACGCAATGGCAATGGCCGTTACACTCTGGACAGGCCTTTGGCATGATCGGAAGACTGTCGGTGTGCGCAATGGGTTTGGCTTGTCCGGTGCTGTTCGTCACAGGCGTTATCCGCTGGCGGCAAAAGCGTCGGGCTATCCGAAAAAAACGGTATAAGATCGAAATCGGCATTAAAGCTCGCAAAGCTTCAGGCATAAGAATTGAAGATCTTGATCCTAAACATGCCAGTCCCTTTGAGCAACACCGATAAACATGGATCAACAGATGTTATTAATCCTTCAACAACAGAGGACTGCTACATCATGAGCATTATCAAAAAAATTTCCGAACTTCCCAGCCATCCTGACCCGGTGATAATGGAACCCGACTTAACTCGGGTTCATGAGATTTTTGAGAAATTGGCGGACCGCCATGGAAAAATGTTTACGGTTCAGTTTGCTGACCAACTTATGATGGTGGTGGCGGACGCTAAAATACTCAATTTTATTGTTTGCAAAAGGCCGGAATTGTTCGGCCCTTATCGCAGAAACAGCAGAATTCTCGAAGCCATAAAGACAGACGGCATCGAAACCGCAGACGGCCATGACTGGAAGCGGCAACGGGAGATTATCGCCGCATCAATGGAGTCCATTTACTTGGCGCAATACTTCGAGACCATCAAGGCGGCTGTTGAAGCGTTAAGAAATCGCTGGATCACTTATGGTGAAAATCTTGCCGAAACCAATTTGGAAGCCGAGATTTTTGGTTTTTCCATTTCGGTGTTTACATCCATCATGTTCGGTGATATGGCCGATATGCCAGCCGACGAACGGGAGGCTGCCGAAAGCCTCATGTTTAATCTGGTTTCCGTCTTAGGCAAGCGCATTGATGCTCTGCTGCCGCAGATGCACTTGGAAAACATCTCTGAAGATAAAGATTTCGAAGAGGCAATAAAGAAACTGTTGACTGTTATTGAAAACCGAATTGCGCATAGCAGAAATATTTTGGCCGGGAACAATAAAACCGGCAAAATCCGGAGCCAGCTTCAGGTTCTCATGGAAACCATCGAAAAAGAGGGCTTGGCTAACCACGATGTAAAACTGACCGAAAATATCTTGCAGCTACTGCTCGCTGCCGAACCTACTACGGCAGACACCCTGCTTCGGGTGCTGCATTGCATAGCCGAAAATCCCCAAGCGCAAAAGGACATTCAGGATGAAGTCTATGCCCTGTTGGGCGATTGCAGCCATATCGAGGACTTTAAAGATATTAAAAAGCTTAAGTGCATTGACGCCGTTATTTTAGAAACGATGAGGATAGCGTCGAGCTCCCGCCTGGTTCTCGTAGAGGCGAAAACGGATTTATTACTGGAAGACATTGAGGTGCCAAGCGGAACGCCATTGGTATTGCTTATTGCATATTGCGGCCTAGATGCAGAAAATTTTCATCAAGCTGCCGTCTTTGATCACCGGCGGTGGCAACGCGAAAGCAAAGCGGAATCCGAGCCACATAACAGCAAAGCGGCTTTAGGTTTCGGCGCCGGACCACGGTCCTGTCCAGGACGAGGTTTGGCGATGCTGGTTATGAAAACAGTCTTAGCGATGATTTGCGCAAATTTTCAAATCCGGCGCGTACCCGAAACACCGCTATCTAATGAAACAATGTCTAAGCACCAGCCATTTTCCTTAGGTTTTACCCTCAAATTTCGCGATAGACACCACGACTTCATAGCGATTGAAAGCAGAGAGATTGATAATGTTTATTGACTTACAGCATTCAGGACAAAAGCCAAACCTTTCGCCAGCCAAAAAAGCACTGCTTGAAAAGCGTTTACAAGGGAGAAATTCGGAGAACTTGGATTTAACCATTCAGAAACGGACAAGCGATTTCTCACCTTTATCTCCGCCACAATTGCGTTTGTGGTATCTATACCAAATGGACCCGGAAGACCCCGGTTACAACTATTCGACCGCGATTCGCTTGATCGGCAATCTGGACATTCCGGTATTACAAAAATGTATTAACGAAATTGTTCGCCGCCATGAAAGCCTTCGCACTACCTTTCTGGAAAGAAACGGCCAACCTGCGCAAATTATCACCGCTGTGCTGAATGTTTCGCTGGAAACGCATGATTTGAGCTATTTGACGAAACCGCTGCGCGAAGCTGAGTGTATCCGTTTAGCTAAAATGGATGGAAAAAAGCCGTTTGATCTATCGAACGGGCCATTGCTCAGGGTGACTCTAATCCACGCTGGTGACAATGAGTTTGTCTTGCTGTTTACTGTCCACCACATCGCTTTCGACGGCTGGTCGGCAGGCGTCTTGCTCAAAGAGTTTGCCACTCTCTATCGGGCTTTTGCCAAAGGCGACAGGTCTCCTTTACCAGAACTGCCTATCCAGTATGCCGATTTCGCTTGCTGGCAATATAACAAGGGCTTGCAATGCCAGCAATTCGAACGGCAATTAGCCTATTGGAAGCAGCAGCTTAAAGGCATCCCGGAACTGCTGAGTTTGCCTTCTGACCGGCCCCGTCCCCCGGTAATGAGTTATAAAGGCGCCATTTATTCTTTCTCCCTGTCATCTGCGTTGACTGAGCAACTGCATAAAATTGGCCGCTCATTGGACTGCACGCTTTTTACTCTATTGCTCAGCGCATTTACTATGCTGTTGCATCGTTATAGCGGCGCAAATGACATCTGCATCGGCATACCTGTTGCCGGCAGAACCAAGGTGGAACTGGAGAGTTTGATCGGCTTTTTTGTTAATACGCTGGTGATACGGACACAAATTGACAGTAACGCTACTTGCGCCGGGATCATTAAAAAAACCCAAGAACGGGTGCTGGATGCCCAATCGAATCAGGATGTGCCTTTCGATAAGCTTGTCGAAGAGCTAAGGCCACAGCGTCATGCGGGCTATAACCCGATTTTTCAGGTTATGTTCGTCTTGCATGATGTGCCATCGCAGGCGCTGGATCTTCCCGAACTTAGTCTGGAAAAACTAGAGCTGGATTATGAAATTTCTAAGTTTGATTTGATTCTTCACGCCACCGAAACGAACGGCCTCGAACTGGCATTTGAATATAGCACGGAACTTTTTGATCCTGAGCGTATTGAACGCTTAGCAAATTATCTGAAATTAATTGTACAGCTGTTCGTTAATAATCTAAACGCTCATATCGGCAATTTTGCCTTGCTATCCGAACAGGAACGCAACGAAATTGCAACATGGAATGCAACGCAGCGCCTGTTTCCGCGCCGACAATTTTTGCATACCGGTTTTGAAAATCAGGCACAAGCCCGGCCTCAATCGGTGGCTGTCAGTTGTGGCCAGCAAATGCTTAGTTATTACCAGCTGGATCGCCGCGCTAATCAACTGGCCCATTGGTTGCGTTTGAAGAACGTAGGTGTAGATGTGCGGGTCGGCATTTGCCTGGAACGCTCAGTGGAAATGATTGTTGGGGTTTTAGCTATCCTGAAAGCGGGCGGCGTTTATGTACCGATTAATCCAGCTTATCCCAAGGAGCGGATTGCCGATATTTTGCAATCCTGCGGCGCGTCAATTCTCTTAACTCAAGATCGGCTATCTTCAGACTTGCCATGCACCGGCCTGAGCGTTTTTTGCATGGATAGCGCTTGGCAGACAATTTCAAGCTTGCCTGATGATCATCTTGCCCTTGCGTATCAGAATTCCGCCGCCTATGTCATCTATACGTCAGGCTCTACAGGAAAACCCAAAGGAGTCATCGTTACTCATGAAAATGCTGTTGCTTCGACATTGGCTCGCTTTGATTATTACTCGGAACCTTTAGAGGGCTTTCTGCTGATGTCGCCGCTGGCGTTTGATAGTTCAGTCGCTGGTATATTTTGGACCTTAAGCCAAGGTGGACGGCTCTGCATTCCAACAGAAGCGGAAACACATGATATAGAAGCCCTGATAGACAAAATAGAACAACACCAGCTAAGCCATCTGCTTTGCCTGCCTTCGCTATACAGCATTATCGTAGAGAATATTAGCCCACAACGGGCGGAGGCTTTACGCACAGTCATTGTCGCGGGTGAAGCGTGTCCGCCCGACTTGGTTGCCAAGCACTACGCACGCTTGCCCACTGTGCAACTTTACAATGAATACGGTCCCACCGAAGGCACGGTATGGAGTAGCGTTTATGCAGCGCACAACGCCGATTCAGTGTCCGGTACATCGCTTTCTATAGGCAAACCTATCGCCAACAGCCAACTCTATTTGCTCGACCGCTATTTGAATCCCGTTTCTGTGGGTGTTCCGGGCGAACTTTATGTTGGCGGGCTTGGAGTGACCCGAGGCTATCTTGGCATCGCCGATTTGACCGCCGAACGTTATCTGCCCGACCCGTTTGGGCCAGCATCCGGAGGCCGATTGTATAAAACCGGCGACTTAGCCTGTTATCGGCCGGACGGTAAAATCGATTTTCTTGGCCGCATCGACCATCAGGTCAAGATTCGCGGCTTCCGAATAGAACTCGGGGAAATTGAGACTAAGCTTCGTCAATATCCGGAGATTCAGGATGCCGTGGTTACTGCGCATGAAGATGCCACTGGCAACAAACGGCTGGTGGCTTACTGGGTCAATGACCCGAATTGTTTTTCCGAAACAGAAGAGCTACGAGCATTTCTTAAGGCGGCCTTGCCCGATTACATGATTCCTGTGGCTTTTGTCCGTCTGGATAAGCTGCCGCTGACGCCCAACGGCAAGCTCGATCGTAAAGCGCTGCCCGACCCTGATTTCAATGGGCAATCCGGGCAACCGTATGCAGCGTCGCGTAATATGGTCGAACAACAGCTGACCACTATTTGGCGCCAGGCTTTAGGTCTTGAGCGGATTGGCGTCCATGACAATTTTTTCGCTTTGGGCGGCGATTCCATAATAGCCATTCAGATGGCTGGCAAGGCGCGTCAGTTTGGTTTAGTCGTAGCGCCCCAGCAACTCTTTCAGCATCAGACCATCGCTGAGTTGGCGCTGGTTGTAGGTGGCCTTGCCAATAGCCAAAACGCCGAACAAGGGCTGGTAAGCGGCTCAGTCCCGCTCACCCCTATTCAATGCTGGTTTTTCGAACAAAACCTGCCAGACCCAGGGCATTGGAACCAGGCTGTTTTATTAGAGATAACCGGCGCTGTCGACGCATGGGTTTTTGAACAGGCGCTAGCGCATCTGCTTGCTCACCATGATGCTCTGCGTTCGCGTTTCAGCTTGGACAATGGGCGTTGGTCGCAGACGATTCTGGAGCAGGAGTTTAATGTACTCTTTCACCGGATCGACCTTAGCGAACTTCGGCAAATAGATCACGCCGACCTCATAGAGGCCGAATGCAGTCGCTGGCAAGCCCGTCTGAATCTGGCTGAAGGCCCTTTATTGAGGATGGTCTGGTTCGATCTGGGCATAACAGGTAAGCCGCGTCTTTTAATAGTCATTCACCATTTGGTTGTGGATGGCGTGTCCTGGCGTATTTTGCTGGAAGACTTGCAGACCATCTGCCTGCAATTGATGCAAAGCGAAACCGTTATGCTACCCGTCAAAACGACCGCTTTTAAGCATTGGTCGGAACGCTTGCAGCAATGGGCGCAACGTGAAGACTTGCAAAAACAGATGGCTTATTGGCAGAGCGTCAGCGAGGCCGGCATGGCGCCTTTACCCGTAGATTGGCCTGACGGCTCCGCTAAAAACGGCCATGCTGCAACGGTTATGACAGCTCTAAGCAAAACTGAAACGCAGGCATTAGTGCATGAAGTCGGCGCCGCTTATCGGACTGAAATTAACGACTTGTTGTTATCGGCGCTGGCCCAGACTGTGGCGGCTTGGGCTCATGGTGCTGATATTTTGATCGATATGGAAGGTCATGGCAGAGAAGGGCTATTCGATGAGGTTGACTTATCGCGTACGCTAGGATGGTTTACCAGCCTATATCCGCTACGCCTCACTTTACCTGGCGATAATAACCCCGGCGCCGTCATTAAAACTATTAAGGAAACTATCCGCCGGATTCCCGATAAAGGCATTGGCTATCAGGTACTGCGTTATTTGCAGGCCGATGGCAGCGCCGGTTCTTTGCGTGCCCATTCCGGCGCGCCAATCTTATTCAATTATCTCGGCCGGTTCGATAGAGTGCTGGCTGAAGACGCATTGTTTATCCTGGCACAAGAGTCGGCGGGGCAAGCGCTAGATGCTGAAGGTTTGCGCTGCTATGAGTTGGAAGTTAATGCCCATATCGCCAATGAGCAGCTGCATGTGCTATGGACTTACAGTAGCGAACGCTACCGGCGGGATACCATTGAAGGCCTGGCGGCGTCGTACATGCAAGCGTTAACGCGGCTGATAGAGCATTGTTTGCAGCCCAAAGCCGGCGGTTTTACACCGTCTGATTTTCCCTTGGCAAACATTGGGCAAGCCAAGTTGGATTCTCTACTATCAAGATTGGCAAAAAAATAAATGCTGTCAACAGCCAGATCCCAATCAACAAGCGATGCGAGAAATTATGAATAAAAACGAAACGGCACCTATCTGCAAGCCGGACACGATTGCGTCTATTGAAGACATGTACCCACTCACCCCATTGCAACAAGGATTGCTATACCACAGTTTGGCCGCCCCTGATTCCGGTGTTTACACCGAGCAATTGACTTGCATTTTTGAAGGCGATCTTGATGTGGCCGTTTTTTTTGAGGCATGGCGACAGGTAGTGGATGCCAACGCCATTCTGCGTACTGCTTTTGTCTGGGCGGATCTGGATCAACCCTTGCAGGTGGTGTTGAAAAGCGTGCAGCTGCCGTTTGCTCAGCAGGATTGGCGTGAGCTTGCCATTGAAACCCAGGCGACGCGTTGGTCTGAGTTTCTGGAGGCGGATCGCAAGCGGGGCTTCGATGTCGATCATGCGCCGCTGATGCGGATGACCTTAATCAGGCGCTTAAAAACCAGCTATTATTTTGTTTGGACGCATCACCATGCCTTACTTGATGGCTGGTGCCTATCGCTGATCATCAAAGACCTGTTTGCATTTTATGAATCCTTACGTCGCGGACAGGCTGTGCATGCGATGTTCCGGCGACCCTATCGGGATTATATCGCCTGGCTTAGCAAACAAGACAGGCCTGCAGCGGAACACTATTGGCGTAACCGACTGAGCGGCTTTGCCAACCCGACTACACTGACATTAGGCGCTTCGGGGTCGAACCGGACTGAAGGGGCAAAGCCTGAAGAAAAGCGACTGTGTCTTGCCCAAGCGGATAGCTTGTTGCTAAACGCCATGATCAAGCAGCACCATCTGACCTTGAACACATTGGTGCAAGGCGCATGGGCCTTGCTTCTCGGCCGTTACAGCGGAGACCACGACATCCTGTTTGGCGTGACCGTAGCGGGACGCCCGGCCGAATTGACGGGCGTCGAAGAAATGTTAGGACTCTTTATTAATGCTCTGCCATTGCGGCTACAGATCAGACCGGATGCTTTAGTTAAGGACTGGCTACAAGCATTGCAAAACCAGAACCTGGAAATGCGCCGGTTTGAATACGCGTCATTAGTTGATATTCAGGGATGGAGCGAAATAGCGCGAGGGCAACTGATGTTTCAGAGCCTGCTGGTCTTTGAAAATTACCCGCTGGACAAAATGGTCAACGACGCGGTCAGTAGTCTGGCGGTAACAGAGATTTGTTTTATTGAACAAACGAATTACCCGTTGACTCTTGTCGTGCACCCCGGTGAACAATTGGAAGTTCGTATCATCTATGATTCGGTGATGTTCGAAGATACGTCAATTGACGGACTATTGAATCATTTGGAAATTCTGTTGAAAGGAATGATAGCCAGTCCTGACTCCCCGCTTTCAGAGTTGCCGCTAATGGCATCATCTGAGTATCATCAGATTGTCCATGACTGGAATGACACACTGGCGCATTATCCTCAAGGCCAGTGTATTCATAAGCTTTTTGAGGCGTACGCTGAACATAGCCCCGAATCTGTAGCGTTGGTTTTTGACGAGAAGCAATTAAGCTATGGTGAATTGAATGCGCAAGCCAACCAGCTGGCGCATTACCTGCTTGGACAAGGCGTGAGTCCTGATAAGCTGGTGGGAATTTGCGCGCGTCGCTCCATCGAACTGATCGTAGGCCTGCTCGGTATCATGAAGGCGGGCACGGCTTATCTGCCGCTTGATCCGGATTATCCGCAAGAGCGCTTATCTGTTCTGGTCAAGGATGCCGGGTTGCAGTGGATTTTATTGCAAACTGAATGCGCAAATGCATTGCCGCCATCGGATGCGCGGCTGATTCATCTGGATCAGGAGTTGACAGAATTTGTGTTATCGTCGAAAGCCAACCCTATCATCAATATTGCCCCCGACCAGCTGGCTTATGTGCTTTATACCTCGGGTTCTACCGGGCGGCCCAAGGCGGTAGGCGTACCCCACAAGGGCTTGTGGAACCGCCTGCTTTGGATGCAGGAGCGTTTCAACTTAAGCGCTGCGGATGCCGTCTTGCAAAAGACGCCATATAGCTTCGACGTATCGGTATGGGAATTTTTCTGGCCGTTGCTGGTTGGCGCACGGTTAGTCATTACGGCGCCGAATGATCATAAAAACCCTGATAGACTGATTGCTCTCATCAACATGCACTCAGTCACTACCATTCATTTTGTGCCTTCGATGCTGCGCGTTTTTCTGGAAGCAAGCGCCGTCAATTGCTGCCCTACGCTCAAGCAGGTTATTTGCAGCGGCGAGGCACTGACAGCGGAGCTTCGCCAATTATTTTTTGCGCGCCATAACGCCGAACTGCACAATCTTTACGGCCCGACCGAAGCCTCCATCGACGTCACCGCGTGGCAATGCCAAAAAGCCGATACTGACCCTTGTGTGCCTATCGGACGCCCGATTGCCAATACCCGTACCTATATCCTTGATCGCCATTTCAATCCTGTGCCGGTAGGCGTCCCCGGCGAACTCTGCTTGGGCGGGGTGCAATTGGCGCGAGCTTATCTAAACCGCCCCGACCTTACAGCGGAACGTTTTATCCCTGACTCCTACAGCGGGCTTGAAGGTGAAC
This sequence comes from Methylobacter marinus A45, assembly GCF_000383855.1. Lineage (GTDB taxonomy): Bacteria > Pseudomonadota > Gammaproteobacteria > Methylococcales > Methylomonadaceae > Methylobacter > Methylobacter marinus. The sequence goes on along the minus strand of NZ_KB912877.1, from coordinate 79,524 downwards.
GGCTGTACCGGACCGGCGATCTGGCCTATTACCGCGCCGATGGCAATATCGATTATCTGGGCCGCATTGACCGCCAGGTTAAAATCAGAGGCTTTCGAATCGAGCTTGGCGAAATCGAAGCCTGCTTGCTGCAACACCCCCTCGTCAAAGAAACCGTTGTGATCGTTCAAGAGCAACCGTCGATCGGCAAACGTCTGATTGCTTATGTTGTAAAAAGAGCGTCATCTGTTGATAGTGATGCGCTTCGAGCACATTTAAAAGCCATGCTTCCCGAATATATGCAGCCCGCCCTGTTTATATTCCTGGAAACCCTGCCCTTGACGGTCAGCGGCAAGCTGGACAGAAAAGCCCTACCTGTTGCTGATGGCAATCAGTTAGCAAGCGCCGGTTATATTGCTCCAAGCAATCCAACAGAACAAACACTGGAAGGACATTGGCGCGATGTCTTGGGCATAGAAAGGATCGGCATAAACGACGATTTTTTTGCCTTGGGTGGACACTCCATTTTGGCGACGCAGTTATTATTCAGAGTCAGGGAGGAGTTTAGCTGTGCAATACCTTTGCTGGATTTGTTTCAGACACCGACCATAGCCGCTCAAGCCCGCTTATTGGCTATGGATGAGGCTAATGAACACGCGAATGCGGGTTCTATCGATTGGCAAGCTGAGAGTGTGCTTGATGAATCTATTCGTCCGCTTGCTGCGTATTGTCCGGAAGTTGCATTAAAGTCGGTTTTTTTAACGGGCGCCACCGGATTTCTTGGCGCTTTTTTGTTGCAAGAATTGTTACAACAAACCCCGATGGTCATTTATTGTCTGGTGCGCGCGACCAGCACCGCCCAGGGTTTTGAAAAAGTCAGACATAATCTGGATAGTTATGGCTTATGGCGTAACGATTTCAGCTCCAGAATTTATCCCGTATGCGGCGATTTAACCAAGCCGCTTCTTGGCATTCAAGCCAGCCAATGGCAACAACTGGCCCAAGACATTGATGTCATTTACCACAACGGCGCATTAGTTAATTTTACTTATCCTTATTCAACCTTAAAACCCGCCAATGTGTTAGGGACTCAAGAAGTATTGCGGCTTGCCTGTACAACCAAAAACAAGCCCGTGCATTATATTTCCACCGTGTCCGTGTTCGAAGATAATTTGGATCTCAGTTTAAATACCGTGATGGAAGAAGACTTCCCTGAAGACGGCGCTACCTTAGTAGGCGGTTATGCGCAGTCGAAGTGGGTGGCGGAAAAATTGGTTAGAGAGGCGTCTTGCCGAGGCTTGCCGGCATCCATCTATCGTCCGTCCATTATTACCGGTGATAGCCGCTCAGGGGTTTGGAATACCGGCGATTATTTGAGTAAGGTGATCGGCAGCTGTTTGTTATTAGGCAAAGTGCCGATGCAGGAAGCATTGTTTAATGCCGTTCCTGTCGATTACGCTAGCCGGGCGCTGATCTTTTTGTCGGGGCAATCTCAAGGCATAGGTAAAACCTATCATTTAACGAATCCTAGTCCGCTTTCCAGTAACCAACTGTTTGCTTGGGCGTGTGCTGCCGACTTAGCGCTGGAAAGGGTCGACTTTAATGATTGGCTGAAAGAGTTACGTAATCTTGTCGGCAATTCATCTGACCATCCGTTTTTCTCCTTAGTGCCCATGCTCGATCAAGAACGGGCTAATTTAACAAACAATAACGAATCACCTGAGCGTGTGCTTATCTTTGACCATCGTCATGTCAGTGCTGGATTAAGCGGAACAGGGATTAGTTGTCCAATACCTGACCAGCATTTATGGCAGTTGTATTTTCATTATCTTCAAAAGGCTTATGCCGGATATTCCTCTGTGGCGGTTTAGAAATAGGGGGCAATGGATGAAGCAAAAAAAGTTCTGGCGGATATTTTTTATCATGCTTGTAATGCTAATTGGTAGTGGGTGCATTGGCGTCTATTGGTTCCTACAATCCACATTGTCCACTATGGGGGGGCAACATTATTTGTCGGGTCTTTCTTCCAAAACTACCGTGGCCTTTGATGAAAAAGGAATCCCGGTCATTTCGGCAAAGTCGCGTGAGGACGCATTTCATGCGTTAGGCTTCTTAACCGCCCGCGACCGCTTGTTTCAGATGGATTTAATGCGCCGACATATAGCGGGGAACTTGGCCGAAGTGATGGGGCCTGAATTAAAAGAGACCGACCACTGGCATCGGGTGATGGGTTTTGAGCAAGTGGCGCAGGCCATTGTTCAGCGTCTTCCGTCCGATCAACGCCGAGTCTTGAAAGCCTATGCTCAAGGCGTCAACCAAGCGATGGCCACATTAGCAGTATTGCCGCCCGAGTTTTTGCTATTGGCTTATCGTCCTGCCGCTTGGCGGCCTGAAGACAGTGTGCTGGTAGTGCTGGGTATGGAAGAAGATTTGGGTTGGACAGGCGACGCCGAGCGCCGGGCCAGCGTCATGGAGGCGGCATTGCCGGGAGCGGTCAGAAAATTTTTCATGCAGCCCGTTGACCGCTATACCGCGCAACTGCTGAACACCAACACTACGGAAACACCTGGGTATTCTATTCCGAAGGCAGAGCTATCCGCGTTACTGAATGATCCCGGCAATCATCAGCTGCACACCGCTCTGGTAGCCGACGCTGCGCCGCCTAAAGGCTCGAACGGCTGGGTGGTCGGGCCGTCAAAAACCTGGGATGGTAGGGCTATTCTGGCTAATGATATGCACTTGTCGCTACGCGTGCCGAACATTTGGTATCGGGCTGAAATCCGTTACCGCAATGTGCGCCTTACCGGCTTCACCCTGCCCGGCGTGCCTCTGATGGTAGTCGGCTCTAATGGCAAAATGGCTTGGGGATTTACCAATATTGAAGGCGATTTCGTGGATTTGGTGGTGTTGGAGCTTGATCCTAAAAAGCCCGACAGTTACCGCACGGCCAAAGGCTTTGTTCGCTTCGGCGAGCGCCAAGAAACGGTGCATGTTAAAGGCGAGCCGGATTTAACCTTCAAGGTGCAAACGACTGAATGGGGACCGGTACTGCCCGAACCCTTACTCTCCAAACAGGTCGCTGTACATTGGACGGCGCTGGACCCCGCCGCTACTGATTTAAACCTGCTGAATTTGGACGCCGCCGACACGGTGATGGCGGCGCAAGCGGTGTTTAACAAGGCGGGCGGGCCGCCTTTGAATGCACTGGCGGCTGATGATCAAGGCAATATCGGCTGGACTTACTCCGGTAAAATCCCTAAACGCTTCGGATTGGACGGTTCGGTGAGCCGTTCCTGGGCCGATGGTGCAAAAGGTTGGGCCGGTTATATTTTGCCTGAAGAGTTGCCGCGCTTGCTCAATCCCAAGGCAGGTTTCATCGTCAACGCCAATCAGCGTATGCTCGGCGACGATTATTCTTATGTGATCGGTCATGATTTCGACCAAGGCCATCGCGCTTACCGGATCGCCGAACGTCTGAGCGAGGCAAATAACCTCAGCGAGCGCGATATGCTGGCTTTGCAATTGGATACCCGAGTCGAGTTTTACCGTTTTTACCAACGGCTGGCGTTGTCTCTGCTACACAATAGTAATGATAAAACCCAAATGCGGCTTAAACAGGATTTAACCGACTGGGACGGTTTTGCCGAACGGGAGTCGGTGGGATTCGCCGTTCTGGTCGAGTTCCGCAAACGGTTACTGGAAGCCGTGATGGCGCCTTTCATGGCGAAATGCCGGAACTACGATGCAGCGTTCCGTTTCATCTCGCCGATGATAGACACACCTTTACAGCAACTGTTGGCGACCAGACTGCCGGAGCTATTGCCCGATAAGCGCCATTACCGGGACTGGGATGAGTTTTTGCTTAATCTGCTGATGCAGGCATCTCACAAGCTATCTGCAAACGATAGCGCCGGTTTTTCGGAAAGCTTGGCTTGGGGTGCGGCCAATCAAGTAATTATTTCGCATCCTTTCTCAGAGGACTTACCGGTGTTGAAGCGCTGGCTGGATATGCCGCCAGTGGAGCTACCCGGCTGTGCGCAATGCGTACGCGTAGCAACGCCCGGTTATGGCGCCAGCGAACGGCTGGTGGTCGCGCCGGGCCATGAAGGTAATGGCATTTTGCAGATGCCCGGCGGTCAATCCGGCCATCCGCTGTCGCCGCATTATCGTGATCAACAGCAGGCTTGGGTGGAAGGCATTGCCGTGCCGCTGGAAACCGGAACTGGCGTGTACCGGCTGGAGCTGGTACCGGCGCCAATAAATCGGGACTAGAGAGCTGATGCCGATGATTTTACTGGTCATTTTTTGCACCTGCAAAAATGCGGACCTAACCCATGGTTTACTAAAAATATGATGCTTTTTTTATTGCGTCACTCCAGTTGGCTGCTGGTCTTGTCGATAATCGCCGGTGTGTTCAGCGGCATAGTCGGCGCCGGTCTGATTGCCGTGATCAACATGGCTTTGAATAACGGGCAGGAGGCTTTAACCCAACTGGGTTGGCTGTTTGCCGGTTTGTGCATGCTGCTGGTGCTGGCCCGAATGATTTCGGCTTTTTTATTGATGCGCCTTGGTCAAAAGGTGATTTTCGATTTGCGGATGAAACTGAGTAAGCAGATTTTACGCGCCTCGTTTAAGCGTTTGCAGGCCATTGGACCGGCGCGAATATTGGCCTGTCTGACACAGGATGTCGCCACGTTGGCGGAAGCATTTCGATGGTTGCCAATACTCTGCGTGAATGCAGCTATTGTGGCCGGCTGTCTGCTGTATTTGGGGTGGTTGTCCGGCGTATTGTTGGTTCTTGTGCTATTGGCGATAGTGATGGGAGTGTGTGGTTTTCGGCTAATAGAAAACCGGGCGCTGCATGGGTTGAAAATGGCGAGGGAGTCTGACGATAGGTTGTACACGCATTTTCGCAGTCTGACGCAAGGGATGAAAGAACTGAAATTACATGAACTACGACGCAACGCCTTTATTTCCGAATATCTGGAAGTTGCCGCCTTAGACTATCGGCTGCATTATTTAAAAGGTAGCGGTTTCTATATTCTGGCCGGAAATTGGGGCAACTGTTTGTTTTACCTAATCATCGGCGCAGTGCTTTTTTTACTGCCCAATGCTCAGGAAGCGACTGCCCGATTAGCGGCAATTGCCGGGTTGAACCTGGCAGGACGGGCAATTTGGTTTGAAATGACGCCTGAGATTATACGCGGTTATTGTTTGACCATCCTGTACATGATGACTCCATTAACGGCATTAATGGACGGCTTGCCCGTTTTTGCCAATGGAGCTATCGCATTAAAAAAAATCGAAGCACTACGCTGTGATGCCAGCGAACCTGAATCGGCAAAGTCAAATGACGCCCTGCCGTTTGCGCATCCGGCGGTTTTGCAGCTCAGCTCTGTAACGCATCGTTACCACCGTGAAGATGAGGACCGTGCTTTTACCTTAGGCCCGCTCGATCTGACCTTGCAACCCGGTGAGCTGGTTTTTCTTACCGGCGGCAACGGCAGCGGCAAAACCACATTGGCGCTATTATTGGTCGGTCTTTATGCGCCGGAGCAAGGCGACATCCGATTGGGCGGACAGCGCATCACCGACGCCAATCGGGAAACTTACCGACAGCAATTTTCAGCGGTTTTTTCTGATTTCTATTTGTTCGATAGCCTGCTCGGCTTTGCCGGCAAAGAGTTGGACGCCGAAGCGCGCATTTATCTGGCGCGTTTGCAGTTGGACCATAAAGTGCGGATCGAAAACGGCGAGTTTTCGACCTTGGACTTGTCGCAAGGTCAGCGTAAGCGACTGGCGCTATTAGTCGCTTATCTGGAAGATCGGCCTTTTTATCTGTTCGATGAATGGGCGGCCGATCAGGATCCGGTATTCAAGAAAATATTCTACACGGAACTATTGCCCATGCTGAAAACCAAGGGCAAGACTATAGTGGTGATTTCACACGATGACCATTATTTTCATGTGGCCGATCGGTGTTTAAAAATCGAGGACGGGACGTTCAGTGAAATCGTTGCTGCGAAAAACAAGCACGAGAGTGTCTGAAGCTTCAGGGTGATTGTCATTGCCGTTAAGCTAAACAGCTTGATCACTCTTTCTATTGTTTGAAGAAAACCCTTTTTAGTAGCAGAGTTTTTTGTAATAAATGTTTATGTAGATTAGCTTTTAAAGGGCTAAATCACTTGTTGAAAGTTTGGATATATGGGGCCCGGAAGTTCAAGAAGGGTAATAATTGAAAAAATAATGTAGAGATATCGCCATGGAGCAAGAAGTTATTCAACCTGAAATGAGTTACGCTTTCGATGGAGAGCCTTTATTACAGCCGTTTATCGATGAAGAAACGGTTGTTATTGAAGCTCAGGGCAACGACTATTACCTGGATCGGCAGTCGGGGTTCGAGTCTAGCGCTCGAAGTTATCCTCGCCGTCTTCCTATCGCTATTCGCCGGGCGGAGGGTGTGTTTGTTGACGATATGGATGGCCGTCGTTATATCGACTGCCTGGCGGGAGCGGGGGCGTTGGCGTTAGGTCATCATCACCCAGTAGTCGTGGAGGCGATTAGGCGGACCTTGGCGGATGGCGTGCCTTTCCAAACGTTGGATCTGACGACGCCGGTTAAAGACCGGTTTGTCGAGGCGTTATTTTCCAGTTTGCCTAAGGCGTTCGCCGATCAGGCCCGCATTCAGTTTTGCGGCCCGTCCGGTGCCGATGCGATTGAAGCCGCCGTTAAACTGGTGAAGACGGCTACCGGGCGGCGATCGATCCTGGCTTTTCACGGCGCCTACCACGGCATGACGCACGGTGCATTAGGGTTGACCGGCGAAATCGGTCCTAAACTGCACGTATCCGGGTTGATGCCGGATGTGCATTTTCTGCCTTTTCCGTATCTTTACCGATGCCCTTTCAGCTTGGGCGGCGAAGTCGGCTGGCGCTCATCGCTAGCCTATATCGAACGGCTCCTGGATGACAGCAACAGCGGTATTACGCCGCCGGCCGCAATGATTTTGGAAGCGGTGCAGGGGGAGGGCGGCGTTATTCCCGCGCCGGATGAATGGCTGCGGGAAATCCGCCGAATGACCCGGAAGCGGGGCATTCCGTTGATTATCGATGAAGTACAGACCGGTATCGGGCGGACCGGACGCATGTATGCTTTCGAGCATTCCGGTATTCAGCCGGACGTTCTGGTGCTCTCGAAAGCCATAGGCGGCGGATTGCCGTTGAGCGCCGTGGTATACCATAAGGAATTGGATCGCTGGCAACCCGGCGCTCATGCAGGTACCTTTCGCGGCAATCAGCTTGCGATGGCCGCAGGGACCGCGACACTTCAGTACGTAAAAGAGCATAGGTTGGATCTCCATGCCCATGAAATGGGCGAACGGTTGATGGCTATTCTTCGAAATATTCAAAAAGATAAACCACAAATCGGCGATGTGAGAGGGCGCGGGCTGATGATTGGCATCGAGATAGTCAATCCGGTTGACCCGCCGGATGCGCTAGGCGTCTATCCGCCCAATCGGAAATTGGCTTGCCGCATTCAGACCGAATGTTTGAAGCGGGGGTTAATTGTGGAGTTGGGAGGACGCCAAGGCAGCGTGGTCCGAGTTTTACCGCCCTTGATTGTGACGACCGATGAAATCGATCAAATCGGTACTATTTTTGCCGAAGCTGTTCGGGTATCGATTGTTACATAACCGAGAGTACTTTTTTGGGGGGGGGCTGACCTTACATCCGCCAAAACCTTGCCGATAAGCGTAACCCGAGGCCCGCAAGCACGTACTGCACGGCAAGGTTTTACCTGGCTGGACGGCCATCGGCAAGCATCTGGCCAGCGCCTTAAATATCGCGGCAATCCTGCGGAAGTACTCGAACAATCCTTACTGGCGCATAGAATAATCATGGCCTTTAAACCGCAATCAGATAACGAAGACGCTATGAGTGAAATCAACGTCACGCCGCTGGTCGATGTGATGTTGGTATTGCTGATTATCCTGTTGGTGACCGCTCCGCTATTGACGCAATCCGTGCATGTGCCCCTGCCCAAAACCGCCGAGACTACAGCTGATGTGGAAAAGCAGCCGTTGCAACTGGGTATCGACGAGCAAGGGATGATTATCCTGAATAAATTTCCGATGGCCGATCTCACTGCATTAGAAACAGCTTTGATGGATGAACTTGCGAAAAATCCGGAAGTCGCTTTGCATTTATACGCCGATCAAGCCGTGGTTTATGCCAAGGTAGCTGAAGTCATGGCAACTGTTCAGCATGCGGGACTCACAAAAATAGCTTTTGTGACAGTGGAGCAGTAGTCTACATGTTTTACGGAAAGCCTATGCGCCTGCCAAAGCGAATGCTGGATATGCGTCATGCCTGCACCTCAGTATGGAGCTATGTTCATGTGGACGGTGAGAATGATGAAAATATAAAGATGAGTTCATTTGTCCAATGGGCGATTAAGACCACCTCCACAACTGTTACAGGGTACGAACTGTGTACCTTTGTTAGGCTCGGGATAGAAAAACGGTACGCGATGCGTACCTTACATGATGTATTCGGCATCTGTCCTCATCCATAGGTCGGCAGGCGAGCATGAGTAAAAAGACAAGCATCTCAGCCTTGTTGACGGCATTGCTTCTGGATGCATGCAGCGATACACCGGAGCGCCATTCCACCGATGTGGGGGGGTCGGTGCCATCCCATTGGAGCACGGCCAGCGGCCCCAAGGGTCCGGTAGCCGAACAATGGCTGGGGGATTTCAATGATCCGGCACTGTCCCGCCTGGTCAGGGAAGCCTTGTACGGCAATTACGATCTGAAGGCGGCGGCAGCCCGTGTGAAGGCCGCGCGTGAGCAGTCGCTGATCGAAGGGTCCGCACGCTGGCCGCAGCTGTTTTTCATAACGGACGTCAACCGCGAGAAGGATTTCGAGACTGCCGAGTCCGGTTCATTCGACGCCTTGTTCAATCTGAGCTGGGAACTCGATGTCTGGGGCCGCATCCGCGCGGCGCAGCGGGCGGCCGAGCAGGAAGCCGATGCCACGCAGGCCGACTTTGACGGCGCCCGCCTGTCTCTGGCCGCGCGCACGGCCCAGACCTATTTCGAACTGGCCGAGGCGCGCCAGCAGGCCGACGTGGCGGCGCAGTCGATCCGCGACCGCCAGACCATCGTCGAGCTGGTGCGCGGGCGCTTCGCGCGAGGCCTGACGCGCGGCCTGGATTTGCGTCTGGCGCTGACTGATCTGGCGAATGCCGAAGCGCAGCTGGCACAGGCGCGCAATCAGGCGCAGAACAGCACGAAGCAGTTGGAATTGCTGCTGGGGCGCTATCCGGGCGGCTTATTGAAGGAAAATTCAAATCTGCCGGCGCCGCCGGCCGCAATACCGGCAGGACTGCCATCCGAGCTGCTGGAGCGGCGGCCCGACATCATCGCCGCTTTCGCGCGGCTGCGGGCGATGGATTATCGCGTGGAAAGCGCGAAAAAGGCGTTGTTGCCGCGAATCACCCTGACAGCGAACGGCGGCACCAGCAGTCCGGCCCTGACGGATCTGGCCGACCCGCGCGCCGCCGCCTGGAACTTTGCCCTGGGATTGGTGCAACCTTTGTTTACCGGCGGCCGTCTGAAAGGCGACATCCGGCTGAACGAGGCGCTCACGGATGAGGCGCTGAACCGGTACCGCGGCACGGCGCTGAACGCGTTCCGGGAAGTGGAGCAGGCGCTGGCCGCCGAACGCTGGCTGCGGGAGCAGGAGCAGGCGCTCAAGGAAGCCGTCGAGCAGACGGAGGCCAGCCGCAAGCTCGCCGTGTATTCGTATCGCCAGGGACTGATCGAGATTTTGACCCTGCTCGACAGCTATCGCAGCACCCTGAACGCGCAGAGCGCCTATCTGACGGTCAGGCGGCAACTGCTCAGCAACCGCATTAACCTGTATCTGGCGCTGGGGGGCGGCATTTGATGAGGTCGACAAAATTTCTGAAAATCCTGCTGCCCGTCGTGGTGCTGGCCATAGGCATCGCATCGGCCTGGGGTATCGTCGCTTACAAGCCATCCCTGGAACAGCAGCCAGCCAAGGCCGAACCGCCGCGGGTCACTGTCATCCGGGCCGAGCCGCAAACGGTACGGCTGAACATTGACTCCCAGGGCGTCGTCAGGCCCCGAATGGAGATCGATCTGGTGCCGGAAGTGGCCGGCAAGATCGTTCACCTGAATCCGGTTTTTTTCACCGGCGGCGCCTTCGCCAAGGATGAGCTGTTGGCCGCCATCGACCCGCGCGATTACGATCTTGCGATCGCGGAAGCCGAGGCGCGGATCGCCGAAGCCCGGCGGCAACTGGCGATGGAAGAGGCCCAGGCCGAGCAGGCGCATGACGAATGGCGCGCCTTGGGCGACGGACAGCCCACGCCGCTGGCCATGCGCGAACCGCAGCTGGCGGAAGCGCGCGCCAAGCTCAAGGCGGCCGAAGCCGACCGGGCCAAGGCCCGTCTCAGACGCAGCCGATGCGAACTGCGCGCGCCGTTCGCCGGCATCGTGCATGCCCGGCACATGGGCGTGGGCCAGTATGTCCAGCCCGGCGAAAAGCTCGCGCACCTGTATTCCATCGATGCGGCCGAAGTCCGCCTGCCGCTGTCCACCGATCAGCTCGCCTTTCTGGACTTGCCGCTGGGCACGGGCCGCAGCACGCCCGCGCAACATGTCAAAGTCACGTTGACGGCCGATTTCGCCGGCGCGGCCCGATCCTGGGAAGGCCGTATCGTGCGCACGGAGGGGATGCTGGACGGGACCAACGGGCAGTTCTATGCGGTCGCGGAAGTGCCGGCCCCGTATGCGCAAAAAGACAGCCAGCCGCCGCTGCTGGCCGGCCTGTTCGTCAAGGCGGTCCTGCAGGGCAGGGAAATGCGCAACCTGTTCGTCCTGCCGCCGACGGCGCTCAATGCCGCCCAAGAGGCGCTGCTGGTCGACAGCGAACAGCGCCTGCGCATCCGCCGGTTGAGTGTGATCCGCACTGAGTCGGACCGCATTCTCGTGGCTGGCGGGCTCAATGCCGGCGACCGCGTCATCGTTTCGGGCGTTCAGGTGCCCGTTGAAGGCATGCTGGTCAAGGTGGATCCGAATCCGCCGGCCGAGCCGTCCAGGACGGCCGCCCGATGATGTCATCCCGCCAGCCTTCCGGGCTGATCGCCTGGTTCGCATCCAATCCCGTGGCGGCCAATCTGCTGATGCTGCTGATCGTCATCGGCGGCCTGTACGGCCTCAGGACCACAGACACCGAAGTGTTCCCGCGCTTCAAGCCGCACCAGATCGAGGTTATGGCGCATTATCCGGGCGCCGGGCCGCTGGAAATCGAGGAGTCGGTGTGCGTGCGCATCGAAGAGGCGATTTATGATGTGCCGGGCGTCAAGCGCCTGAATACCGAAATCTGGGAAGGCCGGTGCCGGGTCATGGTCTCGATACTGCCCAACCATGACAAGGAAGTCATGATGAGCACGCTGCGCGGGCGCATCCAGGCGATACAGCGCTTGCCGAAGGGCCTGGAGAAGATCGAGGTGCAGGAGGCTTCCCGCGCCAACGACGACGGCGTCATCTGGGTAGCGCTGCACGGGCCGACCGACCCGCTGACCCTGAAGCATCTCGGCGACCGCATACAGGAAGAGCTGGCGGCCATTCCCGGCGTCACCAAGGCGCTCAATTACAACGACATTCCCTATGAGATCGCTATCGAGGTATCGGCCGAAAAACTGCGCCAGTATCGCCTGTCTCTGCATGATATTGCCGAGGCCGTGCGCCGGGCTTCGCTGGATCTGCCTGGAGGACTGGTCAAGACACCGAACGGCGAACTGTTGCTGCGAGTCAAAGGCAAGGCGTCGGATGCGGCCGCCATCGGCGCGCTGGTGCTCAGGGCCGAGCCGGACGGCACGCGGCTTCGGCTCGATGCGGTCGCCCGGATCAAGGACGGCCTGGAAGAGCGCCTGTCGGAATGGCATCACAACGGCGAGACCGCGCAGGGTTGGGAAATTCACTCCGAGCACGATACCGTGGCCGTCGCCAGGCGCGTCAAGGACTATATCGCCGAGATGCGGCCGAAACTGCCGGAAGGGCTGGCGCTCATCACCTGGTGGGACGATTCCCAGGCTTACGACGAGCGGGTCAGGACATTGGTCGAGGACGGCCTGAGCGGATTCGCGCTGGTCTGCATCGTGCTGACCCTGTTTCTGCGCCTGCGCGTGGCACTGTGGGCCGGCGCCGGCATCCTGACCTCGATTTTCGGCGCGCTCTGGCTGATGCCGGCATTCGATGTATCGCTGAACATGCTGTCGCTGTTCGGCTTTCTGCTGGCCATGGGTATACTGGTGGACGATGCCATTATCATCGGCGAGAACGTGCACGCGCATCAGATCAGCGGTGCTCATGCTTCAAGCCTGGCCGCGACGATTTTCGGCGTACGCGAGGTGGCGCTGCCGGTGGTGCTGGCGGTCATGGTGGCGCTGACGGCTTTCCTGCCGGGGCTGTTTCTGCCGGGCTGGGCCGGCCAGATGATGCGCCCGATTTGTCTGGTGATGATGCTGACGCTGGTTTTTTCGCTGGTCGAAGCCATGCTGATCTTGCCCGCGCATCTGGCTCATGCATCTGTCCGCCGAGGCGCGCCTTCCCGGCTGGAGCGGCTGCGGGACTGGCTGAACGCAGGGCTGGAGCGGTTCGTAGACCGGTTCTACCGGCCGCTGCTGAACCAGGCGCTGGAGTGGCGTTACCTGACCATCGCCTGCTTCATGGTGCTGCTCATGATCAGTCTGGCGCTGGTCATGAGCGACCGCGTCCGCCAGTCGCTTAATCCCGATGTCACCAAGGACAGTTTCTGGGTCAACCTGACCGTGCCCCAGAGCGCGCCCTACAATGAAGTCCGCAAGCTGTCCGCGCAGGTCGAGCGGGCATTATTCGATTTGCGCAGGGAACTGGACGCGCAGCAGCCCGACAAGCCTGGCGTCGTCATCGGCCTGGAAACGCTGATCTGGGAGCATGACGCCGGGTTCTGGATCGAGCTTTCGGAGGAAGGCCGCAAGCGCATCGTTGTTGACGAATTCGTGCGCCAGTGGCGCAGGCGCATCGGCGACATAGGGCGCGCCAAGATCGATTTTCTGTACAAGGAAGGCGATGTGCCTTACGACATCGAGCTGGATCTGGGGGCCGCCGATCCCGCTATGCTGGCGCCCGCCGCGGAACTGCTCAAGAGCTGGCTGGCCGCCTATCCCGGCGTTTACGACGTCGTTGACTCAAACGAGCCGGGCAAGCCCGAAATCCGCCTGAACCTGAAGCCGGAGGCCGAGCGGCTGGGCTTGCGGCTCGAGGATCTGGCCGAGCAGGTCCGTTACGGCTATTACGGGGAGGAGGTCCACCGCTTGCAGCGCGGCCGCAGCGAAGTCAAGGTGATGGTGCGCTATCCGCGCGAGGAACGGCAATCACTGGAGAATTTACGGACCTTGCCGGTCAGCCTCGCCAGTGGCGATTCGGCGCCGCTGGGATCCCTGGCGACGGTGACGCCGACGCCCGGCTACGCCAAGCTGATCCGGCAGGACCGCCACCGCGTGCTCAAAGTGCAGGCGCGGGTCGATCCCAGACAGGCCGACGTCAACGCGATTTATGCGGCCTTGGAAGAAAGGGATCTCAAGGAGCTGAAGCAGCGTTTTCCGGGCTTGAATGTCAGCATTGGGCAGGACCGCCTGGAGCAGGAAGCGATGGCCGAAACGCTGGGCCTCAATACCTTTATCGCGCTGGTCGTGATTTACGCCCTAATCGCCGTGCCGTTCCGGTCTTACCTGAAGCCGCTGATATTTCTATTGGCTGCGCCAGTGGCCTGGTGCGGCGCGGTGCTGGCGCACTGGCTGGCCGGCTTGCCGCTGTCCATGGAATCCCTGGTTGGCATGATCGCGGCCAGCGGCGTGGTCGTGAACGACAGCTTGGTATTGCTCGATTACATCCGGGAACGCGGCGATTCCGAACTGCCGGTGGCTGATCTGATCAGCGAGGCCTGCACGGCACGTTTTCGGCCGATTCTGCTGGCGTTCCTGACCAACTTTGCGGGTTTTCTGCCCACGCTGCTGGAAACCAGTCCCCAGGCCCAGTTCCTGATTCCGATGACATTGTCCCTGTCGGCCGGCCTGCTGCTAGGCATGGCGGCCAGCCTGATCTTGACGCCGGTCTGTTATGCCGTGCTGGGGCGAAAATGAGGCTCTGCAAGGAACTGGCGAACTCAGGCTATCGTGCCACCAAGAAGCTGTACTATTATGGCGTGCGTGTGCATGTGATCGGCAGCCGTCAACCGGGCAGCTTGCCGGCACCTGAATATATTGGGATGAGGGGCGCCAGCATTCATGATGGCAAGGTGCTGGATCAGATTCGTCCGTACGTGCATGACCAGGATCTGTACGGCGATAAAGCTTATCAGCGGCCCGATGCCGATGCCGTCAGGCAGCCCCAGAATCTGACTATCCTGACACCGGTTAAAAAACAAAAAAGCAACACTTTCTGGAGCCGCAGGATCAATGGCTGTCCACCGCGGTTTCTCGCGTTCGCCAGCCGATTGAAGCGTTATTTGCCTGGGTTGAAGAAAAAACAGGTATCGAATGTGTCAGTAAAGTACGCTCTTACAATGGACTGATGGTGCACGTCTTCGGCAAGCTCGCGGCGGCTCTGTTTTTCTGGAATTTTTTACGAACCAGCTCTTAATTCACATTTAACATTAGATCAATGAAGGAACAATTCTCTTATGCGCCACTCAGTAGTTATTGCCGCCGCTTGGATGGCTGGTGCGTTGATCTCGTTTTCCGCAATGGCCGTGGCGGTACGCGAGCTCTCAGCTGATTTTGGCACGTTCCAGCTTCTAGCCATCCGCAGCTTTATCGGTTTGCTAGTTATCTCGGCCATACTCACAAGAGTGGGCTGGACGCAGGTCTCAGTGCGGAATATAAAAACGCATTTTGCTCGTAACCTTGTTCACTTCGGTGGGCAGTTCGGTTGGTTCTATGCTATTGCCCTTATTCCACTGGCCGCGGTGTTTGCTATTGAGTTCACCGTGCCTCTTTGGACAATGATATTTGCGGTGCTTCTTCTGAATGAGCGCATCAGCGCGACTCGGCTGCTAGCCATTGCCCTCGGCATAACCGGCGTCGTCGTTATCCTCCGTCCCGGTTGGTCTGTGGTGCATCCAGCCGCCTTTGTCATGCTGTCCGGCGCCTTTGCGTATGGTCTTTCTCATACGCTGACTAAGAAACTGGCAGAGCAGGACACGCCGCTATGCATCCTCTTTTACATGATGTTGATTCAACTTCCTCTGGGTTTAGTCCCTGCAGTCTTTAATTGGGTCACTCCCGCAGCAGCGCAGTGGCCCTGGTTGATTGTGGTCGGCATTACGGGGCTCAGCGCGCACTACTGTATGGTGCGAGCTCTTTCCTTGGCAGATGCATCGGTGGTGGTGCCCTTGGATTTTCTCCGGTTGCCACTTATAGCGCTCGTCGGGTATGCACTTTACAGCGAGCGCGTAGATGAGTTTTTGGTTTTGGGTGCTGGCTTGATAATGGCAGGCAACTTAATTAACCTGCTTTGGGAGCAGAAGAGAAATCAGTCTTTGCAACTCGTCCAGCAGGTAAACACCAATTCTGACACTAGGCCAAGCCGGCGTTGGACATTTCGGTAAATGCCCAGGATCTGCGTCATATTTGATTTGGACGGTACGCTCGTCGATAGCGAGGGGCTGTGCAATCAAGCGTTTCTCGATCTGCTTCCTCAGTTGAACGAGACGGTGGTGTCATTGACCCAACGGTACCGAGGCAAAAAATTGGCCCAAATTCTTGCCGATCTTGAGCGCCGTCTCTGCCAGACATTGCCTGATACTTTTGAACAACAGTATCGCCAGCGTGTGGCGGAACTCTTCTCTCATGAACTGAAGCCGATGCCCGGCGTTCTTGAAATGCTCGATGTCATGAACTTCCCTAAGTGCATCGCCTCAAGCGGGCCGCCATTGAAAATCCGTCAGGCGCTGCAAGTCAGCGGCCTCGCACCTTATTTTGGCGATAACCTCTTCAGTTCGTATGAAATGGGTTCTTGGAAGCCGGAGCCTGGGTTATTCCAATATGCCGCCGAGGCGATGGGGTTTATGCCTGGCCAATGCGCGGTGATAGAAGATAGTGATGTGGGGATTGAGGCGGCCGCAGCAGCCGGCATGAGAGCATTCCGGTATGTGCGAAATGGCGAAACCTCGCCGCGGAAAGCCGGAGAGGCAGTGCTATTTGACGATATGTTGCAGCTGCCTCAATTGCTCACTCTTACCCAACTTATTGATTCAAAGGACGCGGGGTGATAAGGCGGCGTCGCGCATGGCGGCGTGATCTGAATTAGGTCCCATTTGCGAGCTAAATCAACATAAGATGGGCTGAATAGTGCGAAACAAGGGATTAGGTTTATAGTCAATGGCATGGTGCCGCTTCTGCACTTGAGCGGGACACTGCATTGAGGGGTAGCCGCAGTATTCGGGAAATATTGTACGTTAAGACTGAATCTGTCAGATTGAACTTTAAGAATTTATGCGAGTTTTGTCAGAAAACACCGGAACATATCCTATTCTGACGTAATTTTCAGCCCATGCCTGACGTCTTGGTTAAGGTATAATCCAAATAGACAGTTATTTGATTTTACTGAATAACTATAAGCATCGAAATTCAAATGGAATAGAAGAAATGATTAAAATTTTGGGCCGCCGCAATGCCTATAATGTTCAAAAGGTTTTATGGACTTTGGGCGAACTGAAAATTTCTCACCAACATATTGATGCCGGAGGCAGCACTGGTGGACTCGATCATCCTAAATTTATCGAAATGAATCCTAATGGCCGTATTCCTGTGCTTTTAGATAGCGATGTCACCATATGGGAATCCAACAGCATAGTAAGGTATTTATGCGCAACTTACAGCGCTGGATCTTTGTGGGCAGAAGCGCCTGCCGAACGCTCCCTTGCTGAGCGTTGGATGGATTGGGAGTTGGCCTCACTGCAACCAGTCTTTCTAGACTTGTTTTGGGGGTATTACCGCACACCAGAACCGCTAAGAAATCAGGATGCAATACAAAAAGCCAGTCAACGTTGCGAATACTTGTTTTCAATCCTAGACAATCATCTAGGCCTCCACGCTTTTATAGCTGGTGATAGGTTTTCAATGGGTGATATTCCGGTTGCAACTTGTTTATACCGTTACTTTGAAATGGGGCTTGTGACTCCCGCAGTACCCAATATACGTCGCTGGTACAACGATTTAGCGCAACGCAAAGCTTACCGTACACATATTATGACGCCATTTGATGAATTATTTGGTCGGCAATCATTTTGAAGATAGGTCAAGGCTTGAGCGAAGATTACTATACTAAAGACGGTGCGGTTGGTTCGAACTAATCAATTCCAATCAATTTGGCTCAAGTGCGTGGCTTAGCGTACGATTTTTTCCGAATTCTGTGGTTACCCCATTGATGCGTATCTCTTTTTATTTTTTAACATTAGGCATGGAGGCAACAATGCATCCGCGACACATCGCGCTGGCCATCTTGGTAGTGGCCATTTGGGGATTCAACTTCGTCGTTATTAAAGTGGGTCTGAAAGAAATTCCGCCCATTCTGCTTTGCGCGCTCAGATTCTTTCTCTCCGCGTTCCCAGCGGTCTTTTTTATCAAACGTCCCGCCGTACCTTTCCGTAGCGTTATGGCCTTCGGACTGGTGATGTTCGCCTCTCAGTTCGCGCTGCTGTTTTCCGGCATGTATGCCGGAACAACGGCCGGCATGGCGTCTTTAGTGCTTCAGGTTCATGTGTTTTTCACGGTTGCATTGGCTGTCGTATTTCTGGCTGAACAACCCTCTGTCTGGCAGATCATTGGCGCCTTGACGGCATTCTCGGGCATCGGGCTGGTTGCCGCCCATACAGGCGGCGACATCTCGGCGCTGGGCCTGATTTTAATTGTTGCTGCTGCTGCCTCATGGGGCATAGGCAACCTGATTGCCAAGAAGCTCGGTAAAGTCGATATGCTGGCACTGGTGGTTTGGGGAAGCCTGGTTGCCTGGCCGCCGCTTTTGCTGCTGTCGTATCTACTGGAGCAAGACAGCTGGAGCCTTGAAGGCATGGCTCATCTTTCATGGCCCACTATCGGGGCAATCGGCTATATCACCTATCTGTCAACCCTGCTGGGTTTCGCCGTGTGGAGCTGGCTGCTGAGTCACTATCCCGCGGCGACAGTGGCGCCGTTTACGTTGCTGGTGCCGGTATTCGGCTTTACGAGTTCAGCGCTGGCCTTGGGGGAGCCGCTCTATCCGTGGAAGCTAGCCGCCGCCGTTCTGATTATCGCTGGGCTGTGCATCAATCTGGCTGGCGCTCGTATCGCCATGCGCCTCCGTCCGGCATGAGCAACCTGTCACTGGAACCGTCCGAGAAGCCGTATTGGCCAAGTTTGAACAATCAGTTCATGGAAAATCAAATACATATGATCCCGCTTTTGGCTGGCGGGTTTTTCTACCACATCATCAGACCACTCAAAGGAGTTGAACGTAATGCGTAAATCGATAGCCCTGCTTGGTGAATATACACCGACATTTCCACCCCATGCTTCAACCGATGCGGCCATCAAGCATGTCCGAAACTTTTTGGCTATAGACATAACAGCGGAATGGATTTCAACGGAAGATATTGACCAAAGCCTGTTTGATCGCTATTCCGGCATATGGGTGGCGCCTGGCAGCCCGTACAAGAACATGGAGAAGACTCTATGGGCCATTCGCTATGCGAGGGAAAACAAGATTCCCTGTTTGGGCACTTGTGGCGGGTTTCAGCACATTGTGATTGAATACGCCCGTAATATCCTGGGCTTTAAGGAGGCGCAGCACGCCGAATACGATCCATACGCCTCATGCCTGTTTATTTCACAATTGGCTTGTTCACTCGCTGGCCGTGAGATGCAGCTTAGTTTTGTACCGGGATCTCAAGTGGACGTAATTTATGGCAGTTTGTCGGCGAAAGAGCGGTATTACTGCAATTTCGGCGTCAATCCGGATTGCATCCCTCTATTGAAGCAAGGGCCGATGATTATTTCCGGCTCAGATGCCGAGGGTGAAGTGCGCGTCATTGAGTATCCGAATCACCCCTTTTTCATTGGCACATTGTTTGTCCCGCAGGAGCGTTCTACACCTGAACAGCCACATCCGCTGATTACAGCTTTCTTAGCCGCTGTAGTGAGTTATTCAGTTTAACATCCCTAGCGTTCAACATTAGCCATCAAAGACCTACATGATCACTTGCTATCTACGTTACATCATTGACCCCTACAAGCTTAAAGAGTTTGAGCATTACGGGAAGCTGTGGATTCCTCTCGTGGAAAAGTTCGGCGGAAAACATCATGGCTATTTTATGCCTTCGGAGGGTGCGAACAATGTTGCGCTGGCTCTGTTTACCTTTCCGAGTTTTGCACGCTATGAGGAATACCGAGCCCAATCGCTCCAGGACCCAGCGTGCCAAGCCGCGTTCGAATACGCCGAACAGACACGTTGTATCCTGAGTTATGACCGTAGCTTCTTCCGTCCGGTTTTTGAATGAGCTCAAACGCTATGCATCAATCCGACCGTTCGCATCGCCTTAAACATCCGTTCGGCATCACGGCGTACCTCATCCATTAGTTCATCGAAGAACCAACGTTTGACATCACTAGGGAGACTGAATCATGTTTGACATCCAGAACTACGCGAGCTTTATCGCAGCAATTCTTATTTTTCAGCTGATTCCTGGACCAGGCACACTGGCGATTCTCACGGCCACGGCACGCCACGGTATCGGCGCGGGATTCGGTGCCGTTATGGGTACCTTGCTCGGTGATTTCATATACATGAGCGGAGCGGTTCTCGGCCTGGCCGCCGTGATGCATGCGTACCCGCTTGTGTTCGAGGCACTGCAAGGGGTTGGTGCTGTTTACTTGGGCTGGCTGGGCATTCAGTTACTCAGGTCGCCTGCTGCCAACGTAGCGAGCACACCCCCACAGAAAAAGAGCAGCTGGCGCTATTTTCAACAGGCCTTCCTGGTCAGCCTCACCAATCCCAAAGTTATTCTGTTCTTTCTGGCCTTCTTCCCGCTGTTCCTGTGTGCGGATGCATCGTCTATTACGCTGGGTGGCCTGATGGCGCATGTTACGCTCATCAGCTTTTTGTATCAGGCAGGCCTCGTGCTCGTTGGCAACGCGTTGGCTCGCAAGCTGTCGCCATTGCCATCGGTGCGTAAAATCGCGGCCCGGCTTGCGGGCGTGGCGCTCATTGGCTTTGGCGTAAAACTGGCGGCCAATAACCGATGAAGTTAGATCCCATCCCTTATTTCACTAGATAAGCCGCTGAATTCGGCATCAAGCATTTTATTACTTACTGTTGTTACGCACGGAAGATTTTATCCCGTTTGCCGCGCCGAGCACCGCAGCTTTCGGCGAGAACAGCCCGAAGGGGCGCTGCATGGATGCAGCGCGTTGCCAAAGGGACAGGAAGTCCCTTTTGGCAACCCTCGCCGAAAGCGAGGAGCGCAAGGAAAAAGCGGCAACGGGCGGCCTTTTCTTTGGTTACTTTCTTTTGGCCGCGCAAAAGAAAGTAACTCGCCTTCGGGTGCGATAAACCCGATTCAAATAATCGTCGCGCTAGCGACACCTTGCTAAACCGATCTGAATTCAACTTACTGCGTAACATCAGTTACTTATGGCTAGAAATATTGAAATCAAAGCTCGAATTGAAAGCGTCGAATCACTGCAGTCGGTGGCAGCGGAAATCGCCGATGAAGGGCCCATCGAAATACACCAGGACGATACGTTTTTTGCTTGTCCCAACGGCAGGCTGAAACTTCGCGCTTTCTCTGAGCATGATGGACAGCTGATTTTCTATCAGCGCCCAGACGGCGCAGGCCCCAAGGAATCTTTCTATGTCATCTCTCCGACCGCTTCCCCTGATTCAATCCGTCAGGTGTTGTCGCTGGCCTATGGCGAAATTGGACGTGTGCGCAAACACCGCACCTTATTCTTGGCAGGGCGAACGCGAATCCATTTGGATAAAGTGGACGAATTGGGAGACTTTCTGGAACTGGAAGTCGTCCTGGCTGAAGGCGAACCTAACGAAGCCGGTGTATCAGTGGCTCATGAATTGCTGGAAAAGCTAGGTATCTCCCCGCAACAGTTAGTAGAAGAGGCCTATGTGGACCTACTGGCAAAATTGCCCAATAAAGCGATCCTTTCTCCGACTTCTGTCGGCAGGTGAGTTGAAGCGCTAAATACTATAAAGAGACAATCATGAATTCCGCCATCAAAATAACTGTCGGGGCCGAAGCAGGGGCAACTACAGTAGTAACAAAGGAGCTGACCGTGTGCCACTTCCATTCAAACATGCCGGAGGTCTATGCGACTCCCTGCATGATCCACTTGATGGAAATCGCGGCAAGTAACGCCGTCCAGCCTTACCTGCCAGCCGGGTGGGTCTCTGTTGGCGTCGACGTCAATATACGTCACTTGGCGCCTACGCCAGTTGGCCGCACCGTTACCGCATATGCTAGAGTTACCAAAGTCACGCACAAGCTAATTGAGTTCGAAGTGCTGGCGCACGACGGCAAAACTCTAATTGGGAAAGGTACACATTCCCGTGCACCAGTCAACCTTGCGCGCTTCGAACAAACCCTTTCAGGTCTCTCTGCATAAACGTAGCATATAATCCTATGGCCAAACGGAACTGTGCGAAAAGCCACGCAGCTCAGTTAGCCTCACCTTAGGATTTGGCTAAAAATGACTTCCTGAAATCAGAATCTTGCATAGGATATGCTGACCAAAAGTAGGCGTTCCAGGCGGCGAAGCGAAGCGCATCGCTCGCGAACGATGCGCCTCCTGTCGTCGGCACATATATGGACTCCTCGATTATTGCAAGCCAAGTTTTCAATTTTGTAATGTCACTAACAGAGATCAAGATTGCCGCCATATATTCGGTCTCTTAACAGAGGTTTTCTTACCTCAGGACTCCTGATGAATCTATCCGCGCGCTTTCACCTCAACCATCCTAACGGTTTCTTAAGAACCTATGTGCTGAGCGGGTTTGGAAAGCACCGGTCTGACCTGTTGTTGTCATCACTAATCGTTAACTTGCCTCCGCAATCTTGTGTACTCGGTTAAAATAGTGCTCAAGAGGGTTATCCACGCTTTGTCCACGGACGAAGTGCTTCACTTTCACGCAGTCGGTGGGCAAAGGGTGGATAACCCGGTGCCTAATTAGGCCGCCTTAGGCTCGTAAGCTTGCTCTTTAGTCGCCATCGCCCACAGGATCCGGGCATTCTTGTTGGCCAGGGCGACCACGGCCTTATTGAAGCCCCGCCGTTCAACCAGGGCTTGCAGCCATCGGTTTAATGGGTCGGTCTTGCCACTGCAGTACTTGACCACCGACCGGGCACCATGAATGAGCTTGGTACGGATATAGCGATTGCCCCGTTTGCTGATGCCCAGATACACCGCTTTATCCCCGCTGCTATGCTGCCTGGGTACGACACCCAAACTGGCGGCATAATCCCGGCTGCTGGCATAGCCCTTGCCGTGGCCAAGATCGGCTGCGACGATCGTAGCGGTGATCGGTCCTATCCCGGGAACCTCCAGAAATCGCCGGCTTAAGGCGTTGCTGTTGCACAGCCGGCTGATCCGCCGGTCCTGGTCCTTGATGGCTTGATCCAGCGCCTTCAATTGCCCGTATTGTTCGGCCAACACTTCACGGCTGAGCGGGGTCAAGCCGTTTTCCGCCTCCTCCAGGATCAAGGGCAGTTCTTTTCTGACCCGATCGATCCCCTGGGCTATGACAATCCCTCTTTCGCTCAATAAGCCCCGGAGCTGATTGACCAGTGCCGTACGTTTGTCCACCAGATCCTGCCGGATGTTATGAACCAGTTGCACATCCTGTTGTTCCAGCGTTTTGATCGCCACCACTCGCTTGTTCGGCCGGGTCACGGCATCGAAGATCGCTTGCGCATCGTTAAAGTCGTTCTTATTGCCCACCACGAAGTTTTTGACGTAACGGGCATTCAGCAGCACGACCTGATGCCCCAGCTTAGTCAGTTCTCTCCCCCAATGATGGGCTCCGCCGCAAGCTTCTATGCCAATCAGACTCGCCGGGTAATTGGCGAAAAAAGCCAGCAATTCTGCTCGCTTGAGCTTTTTCCTGATCGCTTTGCCCTCGGCGTTCAGGCTATAGCAGTGAAAGATGTTCTTTGCGATGTCCAGGCCAACTACATTATCATTCATTTCGGGCTCCTCTTTGCTCCGTTGTTTATTGTTGGGTGCATTATGACACCGTGGGAGTGAAGAGGAGTCCATATCATCATCCTATGTTTAAACAGGGACATTATTGACGACCAAATCCTTAGCAATGTCAAGATGGAATAAATGACATTGAATCGGTTTGTTTTTATAAATATTTCTATACGCGCAGGCAATAAAATAACACCGAGATCGGCAAATCAGTATGCCATTTTATAGTGTTGTGCCCAGGTATCGTTCAATTACTTCAGGCGTTGTCAATCCTCTTTGTGCAATCGGCTCTCGAGCTCTTCCCAGCAAGCAAGAAGATCGATTCGGGAAATGATGCCAACCAGTTTTCCCGCTTCCACTACCGGCAGGGAGGTCACCTGATACTCCACCATCAGCCGGGCGGCTTCGAACAAGCGCATGTCTGGTTCAACGCTGTACACATCCGTACTCATTATCTCAGCAGCTGTACGGCCCTCGGCTTTGCCGGGCTGAGGATCTTTAGGGGCAAAATAGGAAATCCAGAAATTCTCCTTCCAGATGGATTCGCGCGGTTTGAGCCGTTCGTCTAGTCCTCGGTCAATTAGATCCTCGGCTGTGACGATACCGAGCAACAAGCCTTCGGCATCTACGACGGGAACGCCATTGATGCGATTGGCTATCAGTAGGTCCGCCACCTCTTTAACCGGCGTTTCCGGCTGAACGGTAATGGGTTTGGGGGTCATAAAGTCTCGGATTAACATGAGCAGTTTCCTCGGCTTGTAAATTGATGAGCCTGCGTAGCCGTGTATACGCGTGCCGGCTCTCTCGTAACAGCGGCCCAATCGGATGATGCCGGGCGTAGCGTCGATTTCACTCTATGCATATAGCACGCTGGCTCAGCGAGAGCGGTTGGCCTCTGACGCGGCGTCACTTATGCAAGATGCTCCAGGTCCAAGGCCCCACTTCACGGTCATAAACGCCGATCGCATCCAACAGCGACAAGGTTTGTCCGGTGTGGGCGGCATTCATTGCCATAAATGCTTGCTAGCCATACGGATATAAAGTTTCGACCTTCCTGTGACCCGGTTTGAATGGACAGGATGCTTTTCAGCTCAGACAGCGCCGGTTCTAAAAAGACTCCAAACGTTTATACACGATTGCGTCAAGAGACCATAATCCAGTCAGTTTCGGCTTCATTGCATTTCCGCTGAATGCAAAAAGTTCCGTGCTATAATGGCGAACTTTAACTTACTATTTATAAGGTTTTAACCATGCAATTTACTCGGTTTTCTGTTTGCGCTCTGATGTTCTTGTCTTTTTCCGCGAATGCGGACGTTCCATTGACTCAGTCCGATCTGATCGGCAGCTGGCAAATCGACAAGGAATCAGTTGATCGCGAAGGTACCAAGTCAAGAAGCTTGAACACTGTTTGGACCTTCAGGGCAGATGGTACGATGGAAGGCATTTCCCAGGAATCGGATGCCCACGCACGGATCGATCAGCTGCGCGCAGTACTCAATTATTCCGTCGAAGACGGTAAACTGGTCAAGCAAGCCGCTCCCGGCCGCTCCAGAATGGAAACCTGCACTGCAGTTGAAAAAGAAAACAACAAAATGATTCTTAAATGCCAATCGGCTTATTTTTTCATGACAAAAAAATAATTAAGGTTTATTGATGTTCGATAAAGTCTTTAACGCCTTGTTTATCATGGTATTTACCTACTTTATCCATTCATTGAAGTGCATCGAGATACAGTAACATTCGACATTTTAAGCAGTAACATTTACAGTAACTCTAAAATACCAATGAGGAGTTACTGTAAATGGCTAAAGAGTTACTGAAAGACAGCGCAATCAAGAGCGCCAAGCCCAACATAAAAGATAAGCGGCTAAATGATGGCGATGGTTTGTATTTGCTCATCAAGCCCAGTGGTGCGCGGTGGTGGCGATTCGACTACAGCATAGACAGTAAGCGCAAGACATTATCATTAGGTACATATCCTGATACCAGTTTAGCGGATGCGAGGCGTAAGGCGGAGGAGGCGCGAAAGCTGGCCGCTAACGGCATAGATCCCAGCGATACAAGGAAGGCAGTGAAAAAGGCCCGTCATGAGGCCACAGAGAACGAAAAAAGAATAAAGGCAGGGTTGCCTATTGTCGGATCATTCGAAGACATAGCGGGGCAGTGGTTCCGCTCCATCAAGCATCAGCTAGCCGAGCAGACTTATGCAAGCAAGCTGGGCAGGTTCAAAACCTATGTTTTCCCCATCATTGGCGGCATGGACATTAAAGCGGTCAAGTCGCCCGACATTATGGCTGTCATTAAAGCCATCGATTCAGGAAAAACAGCCACCGCTAAAGCCTTAAGAGCGGAAATAAGCGCAGTTTTTGGCTATGCAATCGCTCACGGTCTGGCGGATTATGACGTTGCTCAGCCAGTAGCAAAGATGCTGAGATCCCATCAGGGCAATCACCGTCCAGCTCTTACAAATCCCGCTGATGTAGGTAGGCTCTTACGCGATATTGACGCCTATAACGGCACATTTACCGTTAAATCGGCGTTAAGGCTGCTTCCGGTGCTATTTTGCCGCCCCGGTGAAATGAGACTGATGGAATGGGCCGGGATTGATATTGAAGCAAAGGAATGGCGCTATTTGGCATCTAAAACCGGAATCAATCACATCGTTCCCCTTTCTTCCCAAGCAATCAAAATACTGACCGAATTAAGGCCCGTTACAGGGCATTCCGAGTACGTTTTCCCCAAAGGCAGCGATCACAACAAACCGATGAGCAAGCGGACCATTCAGAACGCATTGCAGATCATGGGTTACGATGATATTCATTGCGCCCACGGGTTCCGGACCACGGCTTCAACATTACTGAATGAACAAGGTTGGTCTCCAGATGCCATAGAGCGGCAACTGTGCCATATGCCGAAGGATGCCGTAAGAGCGGCCTATAACCGGGCGCAATACCTGGATGAGCGCCGAAAGATGATGCAAGCCTGGGCGGATTATATGGACAGCTTAAAGAGTGGTGCTGATGTGATTCCGATTGGCAAGCGAGCATAAACACATGGACAATTCACTAGAAAATGCAGGAAATAAAGAAGGCCGATGGTGGTTCCGCTATCCACTCGCCGCACTTATGCTTTATGCGGCCTGGGTTCTAACCAATGAATATCCAGAAGATGAATGGAAAAGTTGGGCTTGCTTGATTTTTGCAGCGGTCCAGGCGCGAGAGCTTTCATTATTGATTTTGGCCGGGGTGTTTATTTACCTATTTTTTAAAGTAGTAGCGATTCTTCCGGCGAGTGTTGCCATTATTATAGGCGCCATAATTATCGCGAACTCTCTTAGCAGAAGATAAGCCGATATAATCGAATTTGACCGGATAGCGCGACGGCGCAACAAACAGGACTCGTTACCCTGTTTCCGGTCAACCCTTTTGTAACGGCTGCACTTTAACGGAGTGTTACCTGATGACAGATCAAATTACGGAAATATTCACTGACGAGTTATTAAGGCTTGATGGCTTAATTGGCGAATCGGCTGAAAGGTTTTTTGATGGCCTGGATCGCGCGGAAATAATCGCTGACCTACTTACTGAGGATGAGCGCATTTATATAGACAGTTTTGAAAAGCTTAGCTGTGCGCTTGCGATTTATCATATTAGTCTTGCCATAACCGCAACAGTGAGGGGGGCGTTTGGCGAGGCGCTTAAACATAGCCTTGCCGCAACTTTTCAGCGTGGAGTTTATCTTGAGCGCTCCGAATCGCAAAAGGAAGTATCAGAGCAGGCCACCGAAGCAGCGCGAAGTCGAAACGCTGAGAATATCAGCATTAAAAACGATGCTCTCGATTATTATGTTGAGCATAAGACCGAGTTCAAAAGTTTGGCAGACGCAGCGCGGCAGATTGCTGGAAAAATAGTCATTATGAAATATCGAACTGTTTATGACTGGATAAGAGACTACGAGAAAAGCGCGCCCGATTAAAAGTACAGTGTGCGCGCACACGGCATTTCCATAGCCAAAGGCAGAGAATAAGATTTGTTCCGTACTTAATTGAACAGGAATTTATCTTAATGAACACATTACCAAATACTGGCTTTCTTAGACTCGCCACCATAATCGGTGACAAGAAAGCCAACACCCCCGCAATCATCCCCGTTTCCCGGACATCATGGCTTGAAGGCGTTAAATCCGGCAAATATCCAAAACCTGTAAAACTTGGAGAGCGTTCTGTTGCATGGCGCGTTGATGATATCCGCGAATTAGTCAAAAAGCTCTCAGCACAATAATTATCAATCTACCGTCGTGATGACGGAAGGAAATCGCAAAATGAAATTATCCAATACCACGCCCGCAGCACATACCCATCTTGCGGGCTCAAATGAATTAACCATGTCCAGCCGTGAAATAGCCAAGTTGGTTGAATCCCGGCATGACAGCGTTAAGCGCACTATTGAAAGACTCGCAGAGCGCGGAACTATTGAATTACCACCATTGGTGGAAATCTCAACAGCAACAAAACCCATATCTGAATATCTTGTAAACAAGCGCGACAGCTATGTAATTGTGGCGCAATTATCCCCGGAGTTTACCGCGCGCTTAGTGGATCGCTGGCAAGATCTTGAAAGCAAAACCCTGTTCACCCTGCCAGACTTCACCAATCCTGCTATAGCAGCGCGTGCCTGGGCAGACGAAGTAGAGGCTAAACAAAAAGCGCTTGAGATCATCGACAAACAGCAATCGAGCATTGCCGAAAAAGATAATTTAATCCTGGCGTCCAACGAGGCGAGCATCAAAGCCGGGGAAATTCTTGTCCGTGAGTTCGTTAAATCCGTCGATATTGTGGACCTGGGAGAGAAGCAGTTCTATCAATGGATGAAAAAACATAAATTGATTATGGACAACCGCCAACCATACCAGCAATACGTTAATCGAGGGTTCTTTACTTGGAAACCAACGGAAGAAAAACACGGCGGCGAGTATCGATACACGTTAAGAATTACGCCGAGAGGCAGGGTATGGTTGGCGGCTAAATATATGTCGCTTTTGGATCAGGATTTTACTATCTAACGGACATAAAAAAAACGGACATAAAAAAGCCCATTACCAGCAGATAACGGGCTTCAACTTATTTACTTATCGTCGAGACGACGAAAGGACACCGCAAATGAATTATATATCACTCAAGCATTTTGTCATAGCCGAGCTAATCACCGCATTTAAGGCGCTATCTCTGGCATTTATAGCTATTTTATTATGGTGGGCGTTATGAAGGTAACTTCGAGAGATAAACGTGCGCTATCCGCATTAATACGCGGCCCTGTGATGCGAGAAAACCTTGATTTGATAGTCGGTTGTTCAAATGGGCCTGATCTAATTGCAGGACTTAGACGCAAAGGCTTAGTCATTCCATGTAGCCGCGTCGAACGCTACGATAAAGACGGGAACGCGTGCTATCCCGGCCAATACAGCCTAACACCCACAGATAAAGCTAAGGCTCATGAATGGCTGAGCGGTGGCTAATATGGGAATTGACAGCATATTGAATCGACTTGAAAAAGTCAGGCGAACCGGCCCCGGCAAATGGACCGCTTGCTGTCCTGCTCATGACGACAAATGCCCCTCATTGGGGATCAAGCAAGCCGACGACGACAAGATTCTGATTCATTGCTTTGGCGGGTGCGATGTGCAAAGCATTGTTTCCGCTATCGGATTAACGCTATCTGACTTGATGCCAGAAAAACCGCAGGGTTACGACCGGACACGCGCCAGGGGCTCACGGTTCTCAAAGTCTGAAATGTTCGATAGGTTGCTTCATGAATCGATCATTCTGGGCTTGGGTATTCGGCAGTTACTCAGCGGCAAAGAATTGTCGCCAGCGGACATTGAAAGCATTGGCAAGGCTGAATCACTCATTGATGAATTGCGCATTGAGGCCAGCCGATGACCAGCACACTAGAAGCAATGCGCGATAAGTTGACCACGGATAACAGCGGTACGTCTGGAAAACCTGAGTTTGAATTGATCGCAGCCAGTGAACTTACCCTTAAGCCTAAGCCGATAAATTGGCTAGTGAGAAACCTACTCGAGCGCGAAAGCATCAGCCTGTTATACGGCGCGCCAGCAAGCGGAAAATCACTGTTTGCACTGGATTGGGGATTTTGCATTGCTAAGGGGATGAAGTGGGAAGGCAGGCCGACACAGCAAGCAGGCGTTGTCATTATCGCGGGTGAAGGTTTTGCCGGATATGCACGACGGCTTAAGGCGTTAGAGATCAAGCATGGAATCAAAGCCCCCGGTAATCTGTTATTGAGCAAGCAGTCCGCGCAATTACAAGATCCCGGAAGTTGTGACGATGTTGTTAAGGCAATACAGAAATCATGCATCAAGCCCGGCCTAATCATCATCGACACGCTTAACCGCAATATCGACGCCGACGAGAACAGCAGCCGGGATATTGCCGCCTTTATCTCGAATCTGGATCAGTTCTTTAAGCCATTGGGCGCAGCCGTTTTAGTGGTTCATCACTCAGGACATAACGAATCCGGTCGCAGCCGAGGAAGTAGCGCCATTCGTGCCGCGATGGATGCCGAATATTGCGTTTCCAAGGATGAAAACACTGTAAATCTATCATGCACTAAGGCTAAAGACTTTGAGCCGCCAAAGCCGCTAGATTTTGCTTTACAACAGGTTTCACTTGATTGGCTCGATGATGAAATGACGCCATTAACGAGCGTTTATTTAGAGTATTCCGGTGAAACGATCAAACAACCGAAGAAGCTTAAATTAAGCGTTCGTGAGCGCCAAATACTCGACAGCATTACCGATGCCTTAAGAGTTCATGGAATCGAGCCTACAACGGAAATACGGCAGAAATTCGGCGGCTTTGGAACGGGTACGTTTAGGCATGTTGTTTCAATAGATCAATGGCGCGAGTTTGCCTTTAAGGTTATTCCGTCCGATTGTAGTCAGCCGCGCGTTACATTCAAAAGAGCGCGTGACAAGTTTTTGGAACGTAATCTGACAGCCGAGCATGACGGGTATATTTGGCGAATTGATGTCGATGCAGGCGTTACAAAAGCGTTACAAAACGACTCTGTAACGAGTGAATCAAATGTAACGGCTAAAACGTCGGCGTTACAGAGCGTTACAGAAAATAAAGAACCGCTAGAGCCTATGAATATCAAGGCTTCGAGGGAAGCGTTACATGGCGTTACATAGCGTTACATTTACAAAAGTGTAACGGTTGAGGGGCGTTACATACGTTACACACTCCTATAGGAGTGTAACGCTTGTAACGCCCTATCAACACCGACTTAAAACTTAGCCTTAACGGATACTTTATGACAACGAACAGAATAGAACGAATGTTGAAAAAGCAAGGAGTAAACAATTATGGCGTTTAAAAAAGGACAAAGCGGGAACGCGGCAGGCAGGCCAGCAGGCAAGACACCGGGCGCTAAGCTTAGAAAGGCCATTGAGCAAAGAGCCGATGATATTTTGCAATCGCTTATTGATGCGGCAGTCGGTGGCGATACGGCGGCAGCAAAGGTTCTTATTGACAAGCTTATTCCCAATTTAAAGCCAATAGCTGGACAAATAGCGGTAACCCTACCTGATGGCGCAGGGCTGGCCGACCAAGGCGCAGCAGTCCTTCAGGCGGCTTTGAATGGATCTATTCCGCCAGATATAGGCAGTCAGTTAATTACTGCGCTGGCGGCACAGTCGAAGATTATTGAAATTGATGAATTAACGCGCAGAATTGAAGCGCTGGAGCAATCTAAATGAATATACGCAGCAGATTAGCCAAGATTGAAGAAAAACGCGCAGCAAAGCCAGTACAGGTGCTTGATTGTCCAAATGCGCGCCAATGGCTGAATGACACTATCACGGCCATTAATAACGGCACACATCAACCAACTAAGCCGAGAAAGCCATTATCACCAGATGCCAGTCCTACGCATAGATGGCTTGATGAAGTACTGAATGGAATAGAGGCGAGATCATGAGCAGCATTAAGACGCGAGTATCGAAGTTAGAGCAGCAGCGCCCGGTATCGGCAAAGAAAGGCCCTATTGAGTTGATTGGTGTCCAAACAGGCGAAACCAAGGAAACAGCTCTTGAGCGGTGGATGAAGGATAATCCAGGCCGTGAGATGCCCGAGGATATTATTTACTTGGTTCCTTTTGAGCAAAAGACAAGGGGGCAGCATGACGAATTGAACTGAATCACAATTAACCATGATCTTTAATTTTTATTGCCGGGAGGCAAAACAATGTATGACAGACTTTTCAATTCTATCGGTAACGGACTTTCAACAATGGGCAATGGATTGCAACCAGGTATTGCTTCACATGGCTGTAATATTGGCAATAGCCACACATCGCGATTAATCTTTTAATTTATTGTCGGGAGACAACACATATGAACTTTGATTTTTTAAACTCATTCGGTAACACACTTGGACAGGGTATTGGGCATGTTGGAAACGGCCTAAGCTATATGGGCGACACCATGAGCGCCGGTTACGACAGGGCTAGCGGTTTTGATGCTTTCGGGCTTGGTTCCGGTTTACGTTCGGGCATGGCCGATTCCGGTCTTAGTCAGAACGCCATAGACAACCTTATGACTGCGGGTAAATGGGGCGCAGGCTTGGGGCTGGCTGGCGCATTAATGGATGGCGGCCAAGGGGGTATGCAGGGCTTAGGCATGGGCTTATTGGGTGGCGGCTTGGGTTCTTATCTGCAGCAGAACGGGCAGAAGGATGAAAAGAAAGGCAACATTTTCGACAGCGGCCTTCTTAGTTCCTTGAACCAAGACGTAACACCACAATTCCAAAGCCTACCGGCACCCTCACCCATAGGCCGCAGCAATTGGATGCCTCTTGATGCTTACCGCAAGGTCGGGAGGATTTAATCATGGTTTCATTGGAACCGAGCCATAGCGGAACTGCTCCATAAAACTCCAGTTGAATTGCTTATGGATAATCCGTTATTCATAAGCAAATGCTTATGTATTGGCGCTACCCTCAGCCAGGGTCAGGAAATCCTGTTATTGTTCCGAAACCACGTTAGAGGGTAACGGGAATTTAGCCGCCGCAATTTTGCGGAGTCCCCCAATACGGGGCGGCATCCGAGGTCATTTTCACTTCCCCCCACAAGGGAAGCGGTCTCCCCAATTTTGGGGAGTCCTCTAACATCCCGCGCTGAAAGATAATCCAAATTTGGATGATATTGATATTAAAGGAAAAGTCAGCTAAAAGAACGAACAGCCGTCCTTTATCCCAAGGGGACAAAAGCCCTATCCGCCTAATGTGTCGAATCCACACGTTTAAAAAGCTGGGCCGGATTTTCGGCTGAGTAACCGCGTGGTCATGCAGGAGGCACCGTATCGATGCGCCCTTAAAAGCAGCGCATTTTCCTGCGTGGTGATGTGTCGCAAATAGTAAACAATCAATTCCTTAGCATGATTCCATGCCAACATGATTATTTAGTCTAAAAAATATGGCTTTATATACTGGTATGATTATTGATATAGGTATTATTTCAAAATAAGTACACATCACCGCGCGAACACCAGTACCGAGACAGCATGAAAACCTAATAAAACCAGATATAGCAGGAATTACTGCTATTCAGTTGACCCGCCCGCCTTTGGTGGATATTTTCCATCGTGAATCACGATAGTATTCTGAGACAGTTGACCCGCCCGCCTTTTGTGGATATCCTTATCTTGCGCTGCACATTCGGCGCCGGGAGTCGAAACCCGATTATCTAACGTGAGAGCGCCTTTCACGGCGTTTTTTTGTGCCTTTCATTCATCGCGGGCCCTGGTCCGTGTACATTCTGTTATGGCGGGCTTATTTGGGCAGCGTTCGGCGCTGGCCGTTGTTAGATACGGTTTTCGACCCCATTTAAGCCTGCCACCCATGCAAAAGCATTGGCGGCGGTTATGCACCTTATAGGAGTCACCGCATGATCACCAATCCAGACGATAACTACAAGCTTTATAGATTTATCGAGCATCACGTTAAAAACCCTGGAGAACGCTTTGATTTCGGGCATGAGCCGCAACCCAAGAAAACACCCAAAAAAACACCCAAGCTAAAGCCAGATTTCAGCCACCGTCTATCCAGCCTTGGTGGTGAAGCCACCCCATGGGAATTACAAGATGCTATTAATAATCTGGCGCTACAGGCTGATAGCAGCCTAGTTCTAATTGGTGATCAATTTGTTAATGACGATGAAGAAAAAAAGGGAAGGATGTCTGACGAGGTTATGTACTGGTCTATTGAATCAGTGAGGCAAACCGTTAAAGATATGCGGGCCATTGTTGACGCCTACCACAAAGCGACAATTCAGCAGCGCAATAATTAACTCCGAGACAACGCTAAACCGTCGATTCGACGAGTTTAAACAAGGCCGGTTTCGACTGGCCTTTTTTGTGCCTTGGTAAAAATCAATGTTACAAAGTAACAATCTTGGATGTTTTTCAGGCTAAAAGCAGAGTCACAGATAAAAAACGCAGTAACATTTACAGTAACTTAATCATTATGTTCTTCAAATCCCTTTATTTTTGCGGTATTCAGTGCGGCTTATTTTTTCATGACAAAAAAATAATCAGCCGGCAGGTGATCAAGGCAAATGCCTCATCGCTACATAGTGATTGACGCATTTGCCGAAAGACTTAATAAACGTTTTGCCCACATCAATACCGGTGGCGGAGATTTAGCTCGACGGTAAGCGTATTATCGGCGATTTGCTCCCACCCATCCGGCTTTTTACCCTGACGGAAAATCTGTTTATCATTCAGGCGTATTTTTGTTTATCATCGCGCTGATTGCTGATTAAATGCATCTATCCAGCAGAAGCGAGAACGATCTGTTTGTCTTCCCATTATTCCGGTTCTGAACATCTTTCAGGCTCCATCGAACGCGTCACCTTCCACAGCGAGGCCTCCGGCTTCTGCGTGCTGCGCGTCAAGGTCAAAGGCAACCGTGACCCGGTGACGGTCATTGGCTCGGCCGCCAGCGTATCGGCCGGCGAATTCATCGAGTGCCTGGGAGCGTGGATCAACGACCGGCAGCACGGCCTGCAATTCAAGGCCAAAGAGCTGAAGGTCGTGCCGCCGACCACGTTGGAGGGCATCGAAAAATACCTCGGATCGGGTATGGTCAAAGGCATCGGGCCGCACTTCGCCAAGAAGCTGGTTAAGGCCTTCGGCATCGATGTGTTCGACGTGATCGAGCAAACACCCGAACGTTTGCGGGAACTGCCGGGTATCGGCAGGAAGCGTCAGGAGCAAGTCACGAATGCCTGGTCGGAACAGAAAGCCATCCGCGAGATCATGGTGTTCCTGCAATCGCACGGCGTCGGCACGTCCCGTTCCGTCAGGATTTATAAAACCTACGGTGACGAGGCCATCGCCAAGGTCCAGGAAAATCCCTACCGGCTGGCGCTGGATATTCACGGCATCGGTTTCAGGACCGCCGACACGCTGGCGCAAAAACTGGGCATCGGCACGCAGTCCCTGATCCGGGCGCAAGCCGGCGTGCGGCACGTGCTGCAGGAATGGTCCGGCGAGGGGCATTGCGCCGCATTCCGGGATCAGCTGATCGAGATGGCCGTCAGGCTGCTGGAGATCCCCGCTGACATTATCGAGCAGGCGATTGGCGAAGAATTGACCGAGGAAAACCTGGTGTCCGAGATCATAGATGGACAGGAGGCCTTGTTTTTGACGCCGCTGTACCGGGCCGAGATCGGCTGTGCCACGCATTTGCTGCGCCTGAAAGAGGGCAGGCCGCCGTGGGGCGATATCGATGCCGGCAAGGCCATTCCCTGGGTCGAGGAAAAGACCGGTCTGGCGCTTTCGGAGTCGCAGAAGGCCGCGATCGAGCAAGTGCTGAATAGCAAGGTGTCGGTCATTACCGGCGGCCCCGGCGTCGGCAAGACCACGCTGGTCAACAGCATTCTCAAGATTCTCAGGGCCAAGCGCATCAATATCGGCCTGTGCGCCCCGACCGGCCGGGCGGCCAAGCGCCTGGCCGAATCGACCGGCCTGGAAGCGAGAACCGTGCATCGCTTGCTGGAGTTCGACCCCCAGGCTTTTGCTTTCAAGCACAATGACGACAATCCGCTCGCTATCGACTTGCTGGTGATCGACGAGGCCTCGATGATGGACGTGGTGCTGACGAACCAGCTGCTGAAAGCCATACCGACTCACGCCGCCATGCTGATCGTCGGCGATGTCGATCAATTGCCGACGGTCGGCCCCGGCGCCGTGCTGGCCGACATCATCGATTCCGGACAAATCACTACCGTGCGCCTGACCGAAATCTTCCGCCAGGCGGCAACTTCCAAAATCATCGTCAATGCCCACAAGATCAATCAAGGGCAGGTGCCATCTGCCGAGAAAGCCGATGGTTTGTCGGACTTTTACTGTCTTCATGCCGAAACGCCGGAAGAGGTCTTCGCCAAGCTGATCCAGGTCGTGACCGAACGCATCCCGAAGCGCTTCGGTCTTGATCCGATCGACGACATCCAGGTGCTGACGCCGATGAACCGCGGCGGCCTGGGCGCCCGCTCGCTCAATGTCGAGCTGCAAGCCCGTCTGAACGGCCATAGCGAGCCGAAGATCAGCCGGTACGGCTCCACTTATGCGCCCGGCGACAAGGTGATCCAGAATGTCAATAACTACGATAAGGACGTGTTCAACGGCGACATCGGCCGCATACAGCGCATCGATCCGGAGGAAAGCCGGCTGTCCATCCGCTTCGATGACCGGGACGTGGATTATGAATTCAGCGAGCTGGACGAAATAGCGCTGGCCTATGCCACCAGCATCCACAAAAGCCAGGGCTCCGAGTATCCGGTCGTGGTCATGCCGCTGGCGATGCAGCACTACACCTTGCTGGAGCGGAATCTGGTTTACACGGGCGTGACGCGCGGCAAGCAGTTGGTAGTGATCATAACGCAGCCGAAAGCCTTGGGGATGGCGGTCAGGACGCAAAAATCGGGGCGGCGGCTGACCCATCTGGCCGGGCGGTTAAGCAGGCAGCCAGCGCGGCCTGAGGTAATACCGTGACGCAGTCCTGGTTCAGGCCGGGATGCGGCGTGGTGCTTACAAGGAGACTGAACCGGCACATCGAAAACCGGATGGTCTGATGCGCTGATTCGTTTCTGGACCTCAGCAGGTTCCGCATCTTGATTCAGTCTTCATCCAACTCCACCCAATCAATTTGTTTTTCGACGATAGTGCTTAATTCCAACGGGGTCAGCGATGCGGTCATCTTCAGCTCCG
Source organism: Methylobacter marinus A45 (assembly GCF_000383855.1). Classification (GTDB taxonomy): domain Bacteria; phylum Pseudomonadota; class Gammaproteobacteria; order Methylococcales; family Methylomonadaceae; genus Methylobacter; species Methylobacter marinus. Next base: position 42,945 of record NZ_KB912877.1, on the reverse strand, counting down.
AGCTGATCTGTTCCAACTGTTCCAAATGCGACACCAACTCGAATAAATCGGTTTGATTGGTATTTTTCTTACGTTTCCTCATGTTTTCGTATCAAAACCCGCTGATATAAATGAATAGTAAAAGTGAAAAATGCGCCGCCGTTTTACGGCACGAGCATTTTTTTGTTCCATTTTATCCTGTTGCAGGGCGGGTGCAATTTAGACTTGGTCTTTGTCTGCGTTTTTATGAAATATCCGGGTGCGGAAGGTAGCCCGGTCAGGATGGTAGTCGCTGTTCCTAACGGGGTAATGGGAAAACAGATTCGACGCGAAAAACTTAAGCTTCTGATATGCAGGAAGAGGTTTTCAACGCGGGTATGTTTGGCAAGAGGCTTTTGCCTAGGAGATCATCATTATGATGGACTATGGCAATGCCTTCTTCAATGTCAGCAATCAATAAGATTTGCCCTAAGAATGGATGGTAACAGCGAGCGATAATCATTTCCGTATGTTCAACTCGTTCTGATTGCTCCCGGGATTCCAGATAAAGTTGATTAAACTGATCCAGGGTTAGTTTTTCAATACTCAACGATTGGCCTAAATAATTGAACTAAAAATAACCCTGATATTGATCCGGTAATATTAAAATACACTTAAAAAATCATTAAAAAACGCTCAATAAAAAAATTGAGACGCCCGTCACGCTGGATAAGCGGTCACATCGAAAGTGGTCAGTGCCAAAATGCCCGATCGCAGCTGCTCTAACCGATTGTTAAGGCCTTGTTTCCCCTTGCCAGGCAAAATTCAACATGTCTGTGATTCCCTTCAGCCCGTACCGAAATTTGAACTGCGAAAGGCGGTGCTTACGCGCGGGACTGAAGTGAGTTTTGTAACCTTCTGATTTTATGTAATTAAGAGGTGATGCTATAACTCAGCTATACTGAAAAGCGGATGTATGAAAAATAACAAATTTTTCCAGGAGAGCATTATGAATTGGTATCTTGACGTGGTGAAGAATAAATATGCCGTGTTTACCGGGCGGGCACAGCGACAGGAGTTCTGGTATTTCATTCTGTTTTATTTTCTCATCTATTTTGCCTTGTCCGTCATTGATCAAGTAACGGGGACGTTTGATGAGGAGACAGGCACCGGTTTACTCAGCGGCCTGTTTATGCTGGCCATGCTGGTTCCATCTCTAGCCGTGGGCGCGAGAAGACTGCATGATATTGGCCGCAGCGGCTGGTGGCAATTGCTTATGCTGATTCCGATTATCGGCGGCCTGATTCTGATTTTCTTTTTTGTCCAGGACAGTCAGCCTGGTGACAATCAATACGGGTCGAATCCCAAGCTCGGTTAAAAGCCGTCCAGACGTGATGCCGCGAGTTGCGATTACGGTTTGTCGCAACCGCGGCACTTCTCCGTTAATTGCTTTTTTCCAGCGCGACAGTAGACTCCCAGCCTCCGCCCAGGGCTTTGTAAAGCGCCGCCAGCGCTGTTGCCGTGGCGGTTTCGCTCTGGGCCAGCTGGCTCTGGTCCTCCAGTAAACGCAATTCAGTGTCCAGTACGGTCAGGAAATCGGCCACGCCTTCCTCGAAGCGCAGGTGAGCCAATTCATGGGCTCTTTCGCTGGCTTTGGCGGCTGTAGCGAGCAATGCCTGCCGGGCCCGCTCGCGATTGTAGTTGACCAGCGCGTTTTCCGTTTCCTCCAAAGCGTTCAGCACCGTTTGCTCGTACTGGGCCAGACTGGCCTCGGCGCTGGCATCGGCGGCCTTGATGCGGGCATACACACGTCCCAGGTCCAGGGCGGCCCAGCTGATCCGGGGGCCTACGGAATAGGTGTCCGAACCCGCCGCGCCGACGCCTGACAGTGTGGTGGCTTCCAGGGATATGGTGCCGACAAATGTCACGCGCGGAAAAAGATCGGCCGTGGCGACGCCGATGCGGGCGGTGGCGGCGGCCAGCGTGCGTTCGGCAATGCGGATGTCGGAGCGGCGCCGCAGCAGTTCGGCGGGACTGCCGATCTGAATGGTCTCTGGAATTTTGGGCATCGGCGCCGGCTGTTCCAGTTCCCTGACCAGCGCATCCGGCAATTGGCCGGTCAACACGCCGAGCCGATGAATAGCCTGGTAGATAGCGTTTTCCAGCGGCGGGATGGTCGCCCGGGTGGAGTCGAGCTGAGCTACGGCCCTTGAGGTATCGAGTTCCGTGCCGCGTCCGCTGTCGAGCCGAACGCGTGTGATTTCCAGGGTTTGCGCCTGGTTTTCGGCGTTCTTTTTGGCCACGGCCAGCTGGTTTTGCAAACCGCGCAATTCGAAGTAATTTCGGGCCACTTCGGCGATCAGGGTGACGCTGAGATCGCGCAGACTGGCTTCCTGCGCCTCGACTTCATCGCTGCTCGCTTCGACGTTGCGCCGTACGCGGCCAAAGAAATCGACTTCCCAGAAAGCATCGAAGCCGATATTGTAGAGTTTCAGCTGACGCGGTGCATAACTCAGGTTGTTTAATGCGCCTCTACTGCGTTTCTGCTCGGTGTAATTGGCGTGCGAGCTTACGATGGGGGCCAGATTCAGCCCCGCTTCCAGGTAGAGCGCCCGTGCCTCGCGCAGATTGGCGCGGGCTGTTTCAAGATCGCGGTTATGCTGAATAGTCTGATCGACCAGCGCCGTCAGTTGCCGGTCATCGAACAGCGTCCACCAATTTACTTCCACGCCTTGCCCGGAGAATTCAGGATGGACGGCATGGACGAAGGTCTGGGGCGTGTCGGTCGCGGGCATTTCGTAGTCCGGGCCAACGGCGCAGGCGCTCAGCAGCGTAGCGCCCAGCAATGTCATGGCGGTGCGGGAGTGGGTTCTGTGCGGGATCATAGGTCGTTACCGGATGAGGGCTCTTGGGGCAGTATATGGCTGGTCTTGGGACGGGCCGGCCGCAGGCGCTGCGCCAGGGCCTGTACGGTCACATAGAAGACCGGCGTCAGCAGCAGGCCGAAAAAGGTCACGCCGATCATGCCGCTGAACACGGCCGTGCCCAGCAGACGCCGTGATTCGGCGCCCGCGCCTTCAGCGACCACCAGCGGAAACACGCCCATGATGAAGGCGAACGAAGTCATCAAAATAGGGCGCAATCGGACCCGGGAGGCTTCCACGGCGGCCTCGAAGCGGTTGAGACCGCTTTCCTGCCGCTGCTTGGCGAATTCCACGATCAAAATCGCGTTCTTGCTGGCCAGGCCCACCAGTACGATAAAGCCGATCTGCGTCAGAATGTTGTTGTCCATGTTGCTGAGCCATATGCCGGTCATCGACGACAGAATGCACATCGGCACGATCAGGATGACCGCAAACGGCAAGGACCAGCTTTCGTACTGGGCCGCCAGCGCCAGGAATACAAAGATGACGCTGAGCGGGAAAACCAGCAGGGCCACGTTTCCGGCCAATACCTGCTGCAGGCTGAGCTCGGTCCATTCGAAGTCGAATCCCGGCGGCAGTTCCGCATCCATCAGCCTGGTCATGATGTCGATGGCCTGCCCGGAGCTGACCCCCGGCAACGTGCCGCCATTGATTTCCGCCGATGGGTACATGTTGTAGCGGGTAATCTTGTCGGGTCCGGTCATTTCCTTGACATCGACCAGCGAGCCTAGCGGCACCATGCCGCCTTGCAGGTTGCGCGTCTTCAATTCCGCGATGTCGCCGGGCTTCATGCGGAACTCGGAGTCGGCCTGCGCCATGACCTGATAAGTCCGCCCGAAGCGGTTGAAGTCATTGACATAGAGCGAGCCCAGATAGATCTGCAGGGTATCAAACACTTCCTTCAGGGGCACATCCATGGATTTGGCGCGCGTGCGGTCGACATCCAGGAACAATTGCGGCACGCCGGACCGGAAGGTCGTGAATAATCCCACCAGGCCGGGCTGCTGATTGCCCTGGGCGATCATTTCCGTAGTCGCGCGTTGCAATTCCTCGATGCCGGCATCGGTTCGGTCCTGGATCTGCAGTTTGAAGCCTCCCACCGAACCCATGCCCCGGATAGGCGGCGGCGCGAACACGGCGATATGGGCATCTTCGACCTGCGCCAGACGCTGCTGGAGGTTTTTGATGACGGCGTCGGCATGCAGGTTCTCGTGACCGGCGCGCTGTTCGAAATCATCGAGCCGGGCGAACATGGTGGCGACGTTGGACTGGCTGGAGCCGCTCAGGATCGAAAAACCGGCGTAGGCGTTCAAGTGTTTGACGCCTTCGGTATTCAGAATGATATCCGTAGCCTGCCGGACCACGGCCTGGGTGCGCGCCAGCGAAGCCGCATCAGGCAGTTGCGCGTACATGATCAGGTAGCCTTGGTCCTGCTGCGGGATGAAGCCGGTCGGGACTTTTTCGAAAGCCAGGAAGTTCAGCCCGTTCAGTCCGACGTAAAGCACCAGCACGACCGCGGTCGTGCGGATCAGCCGGCCGACCAAGCGCGAATAGCCTTCGCTGAAGCGGTCAAAAAACTTGTTGAAGCCGTTGAAGAACCAGCCCAGCAGGCGATCGATCACCCGTGTAAGTCTGTCTTTGTTGCCATGCGCCCGATCCAGCAGCAATGCGCACAACGCCGGGCTCAAGGTCAGCGAGTTGAAGGTCGATATAACCGTGGAAATGGCGATGGTCAGCGCGAACTGTTTGTAGAAAGCGCCCGACACGCCGGTAATAAAAGCGGTCGGCACGAATACCGCGACCAATACCAGAGATGTGGCGATGATCGGGCCTACGACCTCGTCCATGGCCTTGCGCGTGGCGTCCCGGGCCGACAGGCCCATGGCAATGTGCCGCTCGACGTTCTCGACCACGACGATGGCGTCGTCGACGACGATGCCGATGGCCAATACCAGGCCGAACAACGACAACGTATTCAGGGACAGGCCCATGGCCGCCATGACGGCAAACGTACCAATCAACGAGACCGGTACGGCGAGCAACGGGATGATCGTCGCGCGCCAGTTCTGCAGGAAGATCACGACCACGACCACGACCAGCAGTATGGCTTCGAACAGCGTCATGACCACCGCATTGATGGATTGCTGAATGAAGACAACGGTGTCGTAGACCATATTGTATTCAAGGCCTTCGGGGAAGCGCGTCTTCAGTCTTTCCATGGCCTCGACGACCGCTTCCTTGGTGTCCAGGGCATTGGAGCCCGGCAACTGGAAAAGGGCGAGGCCGACGGTGGGTTCGCCGTCCAGGAACAAGCCTGAGTTGTAGTCCTTGGCGCCCAGTTCGATGCGGGCCACGTCCTTGAGCCGCGTCACTTGTCCGTCGGCACCTTGCTTGATTACGATGTCGGCGAACTGCTCGGCTTCCATGAGCCGCCCCAGCGTGCTGACCGTGTATTGAAAGTCGGTATTTTCCTTCGACGGCTGTTGGCCGACCACGCCGGCCGCGACCTGGATATTCTGCTCACGGATGGCGTTGACCACATCGCTGGCGGTCAGGTTGCGCGCCGCCACCTGTTCGGGATTCAGCCAGAGCCGCATGCTGTAGTCGCGGGCGCCGAACACCAGGATTTCACCGACGCCGGGCAGACGTGCCAGGGTATCCTTGATTTGCAGCAGCGCGTAGTTGCTCAGATAAACGCTGTCGTAGCGCTTGTCGGGAGAGATCAGGTTGACGACCAGACTCAAGTCCGGGCTGCGCTTTTTGACGCTGATGCCTTGCCGCCGGACTTCTTCCGGCAGCTTGGGTTCAGCCAGCGCCACGCGGTTCTGCACCAGCACCTGGGCCTTGTCCAGATTCGTGCCCGGCTTGAAGGTGACCGTAAGAGCCATGTTGCCGCTGTTGGTGGACTGCGAGGACATGTACAGCATGTCCTCGACGCCGTTGACTTCCTGCTCTATGGGCGTCGCCACGGTTTCGGCCACCACCTGGGCGTTGGCGCCCGGATAGGTGGTGCTGATGACCACGGTAGGTGGTGCGATTTCCGGGTATTGGGCAACAGGCAGGGCGATCAGCGCCAGGCCGCCAACTAATACGATCAGGATAGATAAGACCGATGCGAAGATCGGCCGATCGATAAAAAAGTGGGTGAAGCGATTCATGGTTTATTGCTCTTTATGCGGGTCGGCGAGCGAGAGGCGTTCCGGATTCACCTTAATGCCCGGTCTGAGTTTTTGCAGGCCTTCGACAACGACCCATTCTTCGGGCTTGACCCCTTCCTTGATCACGCGCGACTGGCCGATGTGAGCCCCCAGGGTCACTGGGCGGTATTCCACCTGATTATCTTGATTGACGACCCAGACGAAGCGTTGCGCCTGATCCGTGGCGATGGCCCGATCAGGCAACAGAATAGCCGGGTAGGGGGTGCTGCCGCGCACACGCATGCGCGCGAAAAAGCCGGGACTCAGCAAGTCATCCGTGTTGGGGAACACGCCGCGCAACGTTACCGTGCCGGTGGCAGTGTCTTCGCGCGGCGAAATGTAATCGAGCGTGCCCTGATGCGGGAAATCATCCTCGTCCGCCACGGCCAGCCGCACGGGCGTTTGCCCGGCGCCGATATGCTGGCCCAGGCGGCGATACTTCAGCACTGAGCGCTCATCCGCGTCCACGTAGACATAAACCGGGTCGGTAGAGACGATGAAAGTCAGGCGGGTGGCATCGGCGCCGCCGCCGTTGACCAGGTTGCCCTCGGTGATCAGTTCACGGCCGATGCGTCCGTCTATCGGCGCGCGCACCTTGGTGTAATCCAGGTTCAGCCGGGCTGTATAAACATTGGCTTCCGCGGACTGAACCGCCGCCACGGCCTCGCGCAAGCCTTTGCTGCGGGCGTCGTGCTCTTCTTCGGAAATCGCTTTGGCGCGGAACAGGCGTTTAGCCCGTTCCAGGTCGTTCTTGGCCAGTTCGTGCTTGGCCCTGGCCCGTTCCAGTTCCGCTTCGGCATAGTTCAGTTGGGCTTTGAATGGCTTGGGGTCGATCAGAAATAACAGGTCGCCTTTCTTTACCTTTTCCCCGGCCTTGAAATTGACTTTCTCAAGATAGCCGCTGACTCGTGCGCGCACATCCACTGAACTGACGGCTTCGATGCGGCCTGTGTATTCGTCCCATTCGGTGACATCCTGCGCCAACGGTTGGGCGATTTTGACATTGGGCGCCTGGCCCTGCGCCATTTGGGCTTCCGGTCCGTTTTGCTCACCGCATCCGGCCATTGCCGCCAAGGCGACGAAGGCTAGCAGGCCTTGCCACATGCGTTGCATTGATCTTTTTGGCGGGCCTGATCGATGGATGACGGTCGACATGCGCGTTGCTTTTTTCATCCCTTTTGCACCTTGTTCTTGAAAGGAAAAAATAAATGGTAAAAAATATTACCGTTTAATTTACGGTATGATCGCTGCCCGAGTCAACAAAGTTTTAAGAGTGCACACATGATTAAATGCGGACGGCCACGCAAGGGCGAAGAATCCCAGAGTCGAGATCGATTACTGGATTCCACCCTCAGGCTTTTTTTGGAACATGGTTATGGAAGTGTGAGTCTGGAAACCGTTGCCAAGGATGCGCATGTGTCAATGCGCACCATTTACAATCAATTCGGCGGCAAGGCCGGATTGTTCGGTGCCGTCATAAAGCGTTGCAGTGATCCGTTTGTGACTGTGCTGTTGGAGGATGGGACCCTGGAAGGTCAGCCGGAGGACGCTTTAGCCGCCTTCGCCAGTCAGTTTCTGTACGGCATCACGCGACCCGATGCGGTACGCATACGCGCCATATTGATCGGTGAATCGCTAAAGTTTCCCGATCTCGCCATGCAATTCTATGAACAAGGGCCGCAGCGCACATTGGATCATCTCAGGCAATTTTTTGCCCGCCATCAACGGCTTGGCTATTTCGCCATCATGGATCCCCATTTTCTCGCCGAGCAGTTCCTGGGCGCATTGCGCGGTGAACGGATTCTGCGACTGCAACTGGGTTTAGAGTCCACACCTGATGAGGCTCAAATCAATACATGGGCGCGGCAGATTACGACTTTGTTTCTGCAGGGCTGCCTGACCGTCAGGCGGGAAAAATAGCTTGCGCCTTCAGTATTACTGGATTTGAATAGCCCGAAGGCCGTGTCGGCATAAGAGGCAAGACTGAAAAGAAAAATCTCCCAAGGCAGGATGCCCTGGGAGTCATCCAATGACTACTTTGAAAAGTAGTCCAGATGGAGCACGTTAAAGGGAAGAATTCAACAATTAGATTCGTTTGGCGTTTTTTAGTTTAAGGTTCAAGGTTGCATTGTGGGCAACAGCCGTTGATGCAGGCAACGTGGATGAGATTATGCAGTCGCCCGAAACAATCCCGAAAAACTCCGTCACCAAATCACTCCAGTAACAAATAGCCTTGGATGCTTCGTTCATTCTCAGTCCTTTTATATACGGTCAGAATCTGTTTTTGAAAGTCTTGATGCGACTATACGGATAGATTGGATAATTAACAATGAGCCAAAAAGAACATGGATCGTTTCTTTTATTGCAGTAGTCGTGCGATAAACATTAATGCCTTTAGAGTAGATCGGTTTTATTCAGGCGATGAAATCAATGCCAAACAGTCTGGTCTAATTTTTTGACATTACCCCATTTGCGCACAGACGGTTTTCTATCCTGTTTACCGCGCTAGAAAAAATGATATCGGGGGGATTGTCATTAGTTATTTTCAGAACTGATTTGCAATATAAAGGTAGGTGCCGAATCGACATGATGGATTCGCCGAGAACATTTGCATCCTTGGTCAAGCAGCATTCCTATAAAGGCAAAAAGGCAGCCCCATTGTGCAGCTTTTCATTTTTTCTCGGGGCCGGTTTTCCTAAATCGTGGGATGAAAGATTTCCGCTTGAAAACCAGTTGTTCGAATTCAAGTATCAGGAATGGAACCCGTGCGGCAGGGCTTTGGAGCAGTTTCTTATGCTCAATAACTACCAAACCCACAAACTGGATATTTCTCCCGAGCTTTTTAAGGATATTGTTTATCAGATAGGCATGATGAAAAAATATGCCTCTGTCAGGTCCAGATATCTTGATGAACAGAATATCGCTATCGTCGAAAACGAGCTCAAGGCGCTGATCGTTAAGAAATTTAAAAACACGGCGCCTTTATATGCTTTCAATCAGGATCTGAACAAGATTTGTTTTGATGCCCCATTAACCGATGAACAGGATACTATCCAGCAGCTCTTCTTACGGCTGTTCAAGGACTCTGACGGTGCCGATCGGTTGCCCGAAGGCATCCGGCCGCACTTTATTACCACCAACTATGATGCCGCTATTGAGGCCATTCTGGACAATTGTGCCGGATCGAATGGTTCGTTTCTGCGCTATACCTATCGGGGGATTACGCCGAGACAGTGTTCCGGTGAAAACAGCGGTACGGCGATACACGTTCATGGACTGGTCAATAATCTGCTAAAAATCAACGGCGGCTTTGAGATTTATGAAACAGCTGCCGGCTACGAATTTGACTACAGCGAAAGAGACTTTCACAGCTTGAAATTAAATCCGCCGCAGATCATGCTGCCCTCGCATGAGCAGGATTATCAGCAAAAATATTTTCAGGCCATCTTTCCCAAAGCGATCCGGCTACTGCAGGAGTCGATCGTGTTAGTCATCGTCGGCTACAGCCTGCCGGAAGAAGACGCGTTGGTGCGGTTGATGCTCAAGCAGTTCGCGGAAGACCGCAGCGACGGTTATAACAAGACAGTGTTCTACATCGATCTGGCTATCGACGATACGCAAATAGGCCGCATCAATGAAATCTTCCACCATACCGGCGAACGAAAAGGCTTAACCGTTATTTCTTATACCGGCAAGTTCTCCGCCTGGGCAAAAGCGGTATTGGAGGCTCTGGATTGATCAACTGAATGGGCCGATGCCGAGGCCGCGCCATCGATCGCATTCGTGCGCACAATACCGGGCTTATTTTTATCCGCCCGCATTTAAAGATGCCTGCAATTTGCCATTAATTGAATATTCGTTATATAACATTCGGTTATTCCATGCAGACCGGATGTCGCGAAATAGCTAATGAAAAGATTTTTTTTATTGATGATCAAGCTTTGGCGGCAACAGCTGAAGCTCTACTTTGCCGCTGCGATTGTTGGGGCATTAATCGGCATTTTCATTTTGGCGCCGAGCTACGACTATATCAATTCGCACGAGCGGGCGGCCGATCCCGTCTCGTCCATTGAATATGTCCTGAGTCAAGTCAAGGACATGCTGATGGGGCGAGTGGCGCCGAATAATCTTATCGTATTCTATGCGGAAATCGGCGCAATGTTGGGCTTGTTATCCCTGGGGCTATACAGGGTCTTGCATCAGCGCTTATTACGCATCGAACAATTAAAATTGGAGCTTGATAAGGATTTGCCTTCGATTATCAGGCAAGGGGAGGGCCCGTTGCTGGAATTCAAGTCTTCATTTCGCTGGGATATGGCGGAGTCGCGCATTAACCGGGCTCTTGAAGGTGTGGTGTTGAAAACCCTGGCCGGTTTTTTGAATAGTCATGAGGGCGGCACATTGCTGATCGGCATTGCCGATAACGGTGAAGTGGTTGGCCTTGAAAAAGATTATCAAACGCTTAAAAGACAGGATCAGGATGGCTTCGAACAAACTATCATGACGGCCATTTCGACGAATCTGGGCGCCGATCTTTGTTCTTTCGTGCATGTTTTATTTCATGTCATTGACGGCAAGGAAGTTTGCCGCCTTATCGTTTCGCCTTCTATCAGGCCCGTGTTCTTTAACCAGGGCAACACGCCAAAATTTTATGTCAGAACTGGCGGCGGCACGCGCGATCTGAATATTCAGGAGGCATTGGGCTATATTTCCGGCAGATGGAAGCATGCGCAATGATTCAACCTCCGTGGCGTTTCTTATGGCTAACGCTCATTATTTAGAAAAAAAGTCCACTTCATCGGGTTTGGCATAATCGACGCCGACGCTGATCACGAAGCTCGAGACCTCTTCAATATTCATGTTTGACTTGACGACCTTGTCCTTGTGAACCATGACGGTAAAGCCGGAGGTGGGGTTGGGGGAGGTTGGAATATACAAAACATAGCTGTCATTTATACGATTGGTGACATAAGCCGGCACCCACATGCCGTCTTTAGGGTACTCGACATAAACAATTTCACGGACTTGAGGGTCTTTGGTCGTGAAAAACAACCTGATCAGCTTTCTTGTGACCCGATAAATGCTGCCGATAATGGGGATGCGCTGGATCAGTCCTTCCAGATAATACAGCAAATGCGCTCTGTCATGCTTGAGCAGTTTGCCGAAATAAGCCAGTAACGCGATGGCCACCATAAACAAAGCAATGGTCACCAGCGGGTTTTCGTATTGGCCATGGACGAGTAATACAAAGTCCGCCAATAAATGTTCAACATAGATAACAATCTGAAATACTAGGGCTATCGGGAGAAACGCGGCCACGCCGATCAGTACGTAATCTATCAACAGTTTAAGTTTGTCTTTCATGGTTGTTTCCTTATTTACCGTTATAATGAAGCGCTTTTTCATCTTAACGCTATTGTCAATTATGGGCTATACCATCTAGGTTTTTGTCAATCATAAACCGGTATTTGGATTTCATGCGGTCTTTATTATCCCAGACAAGTTTCCGCAAGAGGACAGAAACTTCATTGCGCATTTTTTTAGTCCGGTTCAGATTTTGCATGGTGTTATGAAATATCTTCATCCTGCTAACCCCCCAGAGTCAACGCAACCAAGGCATTTGCCTTGCAAACCATTCTGAGTATCACCGGGCTTGCCGGACAGGTAAAGATAGCCGGCATCATCGCGGCGGCAATAACAGGTAAAAATCCATCGCTGTGCTCTGCGGGCATAGCGCAAGGGTATGTCTATGCAGTAGAGCGATGCTTGTCATGTTCGGAAGACGACTGTGCCATTTTAATTGCTGGCCTGGGTCTGCCTTGTGGTCAGGAGTTCCGATCAGGCTACGGCTGTTTAGCGATGAGGTATATAATTTTTGACGACTCATCCGTTTGGCCGCACAATCATATAATCAGACATGCAAGTGACTGTTTTTGAATAGTTAAAAACAGTCTTGATGTTCTTCACGGATTGCTCCGCGAGGTGTAGAGCCATCACAAGCGAACCATCAGGGAGATCTGGCTCAAACCAAAATGCAGGCTGTTGAATTCAAAACAACTCGCTGCGATTAAAACATTTTTATTAACAATTATTTGTATCACTATTTATTGAAATTATTCGAATATAACAGGATATGTAATACATGATGGAATTAATTTGGGTGGGCTCGGCTTATCTCATCGGCATGATCGCCAATCGTTTATCTTTTCCGCCGCTGGTCGGTTATTTGGCTGCAGGCTATATTCTGCACGCCATGGGCGTGGAATCCGCACAAACCCTGACACATCTGGCGGATATCGGCATCGAGTTACTGCTGTTCACGGTAGGCTTGAAGCTTAAATTAAGTTCCCTTGTGCGGCGCGAAGTGTTAAGCGTCGGCGGCTTGCATTTAGCGCTGGTAACCGGTTTTTCCGGCTTTGTTTTTCTGTTATTGGGCGAACAGATGACCGGCGGTTTGATACTGGGCGCGAGCTTGGCTTTCTCCAGCACCGTGCTTGCGATCAAGGTGCTGGAGGACAATGGCGAGCTTTCTTCCCTGCATGGCCGGGATGTGCTCAGCATTCTGATTTTTCAGGATATCGTAGCGATCGTGTTGCTGGCTTTTGCCGACGGCAGACAGCCCTCGTATTGGGCCTTCGCGCTATTGCTTGTGCCGTTGCTGCGTCCGCTGGCGCATCGCTTGCTCACATATACCCGTGCTAATGAGCTAAAGCTGCTGTTGGGTGTCTCTCTGGCACTCGCCGGAGGGGTAACATCTGAAAACGTCGGCATTTCACCCGATATCGGTGCCTTGCTGATGGGCGTGATGCTGTCTGCTCACCCTGAAATCGACGAACTTACCAGTAAACTTTGGGGGCTCAAGGAAGTCTTCCTCGTGGCGTTTTTCCTGCAAATCGGTCTGTCCGATCTGCCGAATACCGACCAAGTCATCGACGCGCTTGAATTACTGCTAATCTTGCCGCTGCAGGGACTCTTGTTCTTCGTATTGTTTTTGCTGGCCGGATTACGTGCGCGCACCGCCTTCATTTCATCGCTGGCTTTGATGACCTATAGCGAGTTCGCATTGATCACGACCGGTGCGGTAGTGAAAGCGGGCTTGTTAGCGCCGGAATGGAACGCCACCATCGCCTTGGCCGTAGCCGGATCGCTTGCGGTCGCGGCGCCGTTGAACCGGTATTCGCATCGCCTGTTTTCATGGCTTGAGCCCGTGCTGGTCCGTTTCGAGAAGAAAACCTGGCATCCGGACCGACTTCCCGAGTCCATCGGCGCGGCGGAATGGCTGGTCGTAGGCATGGGCCGTACCGGACTTTCCGCCTATCTGACCCTGCATCGGCAGGAGAGGCGGGTCGTCGGCCTGGATGCCGACCCGACCGTTCTGGAAAGTCTGCTGGCCGAGGGGCGACGCGTAATTTACGGCGATGCCGGCGACCCCGAGCTCTGGTCGGGACTAGCCTTGAACAAGGTCAGAGGCATTATTTTAACGCTGCCTGAATTTGATGCGCGTTGCTGGGCTGTGAGCCAGCTCAGGAAGAATGGCTATTCAGGGCAGATAGGAACAATTTGTTATCATGCCGAAGAGGAAGAGCAATTGGAGCAGCTCGGAGCGAATTTTATTATCCATCCGCTGGTTGAGGCCGGCAATCAGTTGGCCCGGCAAATAGTTGAGTCCCAAGCCGGGTTCAATGCCTTGGGTAATCAGGTGACCAAGAGCGCAGCTGCGGGTAATCCCGGTATTGAGACGGTCCTTGGTGCTATCAACGGAGAAGCCGCGCTGGTGCAGGAAGACGCTGAAAAGGTTGTCATCCGGCAAGATTGAGCGAGAGTAAAGCAGAAAGGCGCCGAGAGTCGCCAGCTTTCAGCGCCGTGTGGAGCGGCGTCGATCGGCTGGTGACGATGGCGGTCAGCCTGGCCGTTGCATGGCTCATCCGCCGGTTTCCGGCACGCCATGCGGCGTGAACGTGCGGGTAGCGGATTGAATGCCGCTCATGAAGTAGGGAGGTACGGGGGTTCGTCTGACAAAGCACCCCAAAAAAGTCCACTGAAAACTAATCGTACATTTGCCGAATCAAGATGGCTTCCACTGTTGTCTGGGCTTCCTGTTAGGTTGGTTTTCCAGGCAGAAGAAAAATAAAAATTGACCCGCGGATCGAATAAATATATGGTTATCCATATATTTTATAACTGAAATATCCATGATGACACCAGCTCAATTTTTCAAGTCCCTGTCTGACGATACACGTTTGCGCTGCGTGACGTTGCTGCAAAAAGAGGGGAAGCTCTGCGTCTGCGAACTGACGGCGGCGCTGGGCTTGTCCCAACCCAAAATTTCGCGGCATCTGGCGCAATTGCGTCAATGCGGCCTGTTGCAGGACAGTCGCGAGGGGCAGTGGGTTTATTATCAGATCAATCCGAAACTGCCAGACTGGGCGTTTCCGATTCTGGAAAGCGCGCTAATGGCTGTCAATAAAAACGGCCAGTTTGAAAAAGACCAGGAGCGCTTGCGCAACATGGAATGCCGGCCTGAAGCAGCGGCATGCGGCTGATGTTTAGTTTCGTTGAAATATATGCTTATTCGTATATCAATTTAAGGGTATTTTTATGAAAATATTCGATATGCTCCCTGCAACAGTAAGCCTCGAACAGATACACAGGCCATGCCGTTTTACCCGGAACCTGACTGGCGCCGGCGGCGCTGCAAAACGTCCGATATGCCTGAAAGTCGGGCTGAACCGCATAATCAATCTACAACCTAAAGTTTTAAGGAGAACCTTTATGACAAGCCTAGTATTCGACCCCGTGCTGTACCGCGGCATGGAAGATAACAACATGGCGATGGAGCAGGAGAGAAAACATGTCTGATTCATTGAATGATTTACCCAATATTGAGCGCGACCTGTTCCGTATCCCGGATCCGGAGCAGTTGCGGCCGGCGAATCCTTCCACGCATGCCCCGCGCTTCCTGATGCTGTACGGCTCCTTGCGTGAGCGTTCCTTCAGTCGCTTGCTGACCGAAGAAGCCGCCCGACTGCTTCGAGCCATGGGCGGCGAGGTGCGGATCTTCAATCCCAGCGGCCTGCCGCTGCCTGACGATGCACCTGAGAGTCATCCCAAGGTGGTGGAACTACGGGAACTGACTCAGTGGGCCGAAGGCATGGTCTGGTGCTCGCCGGAACGCCATGGCGCCATGACCGGCATCATCAAGACACAGATCGACTGGATTCCTTTGTCCCTGGGGGCTGTGCGCCCAACCCAGGGGAAGACCTTGGCGCTGATGCAGGTGTCGGGCGGTTCGCAGTCCTTTAACGCCGTCAATCAGATGCGCGTCCTGGGGCGCTGGATGCGCATGCTCACCATTCCTAATCAGTCGTCGGTTGCCAAGGCCTTTCTGGAATTTGACGATAACAACCGGATGAAACCGTCCGCTTATTACGATCGGGTCGTCGATGTGATGGAGGAACTGTTTAAGTTCACGCTGCTGACCCGGGATGTGGCGCCTTATCTGGTTGACCGCTACAGCGAACGCAAGGAAAGCGCCGAAGAACTATCCCGGCGGGTTAATCAACGGACGATCTAGTCAGACCATGCTGCCGGGACGTGACTGTTATTTTTAATTTTATGTTTTTTGGAGCGGATGAAACTCATTCAAGCCTGAATCGTCCTTGCTGCGCCGGCGCGCCGTCAACGAACTGCGCGAGATCGACGCCGTGGACAGTCGTCATGCTCGGCGCCATGGTCGTGCCGCTGCTGAGGGAAGAACCGTTAGGCACAGAACGCCTGCGTATGCTCATCAATCCGCAGGCTTAGGGGAGATGTTGATCCGAGACTTCATCTCCCGAAGAAGTGAGACAAACACTGGCAACTGTTCAATATTATTCGAGGAAATATCATGTTAAACATACTTGTTCTTTGTACCGGCAACTCGTGCCGCAGCGTCATCGGCGAAGCTTTGTTCAATCATTTAGGCCAAGGCCGCATCAAAGCCTTTTCGGCCGGTAGTCATCCGAAAGGACAGGTGCATCCCAAGGCGCTGGCCACCCTGCAGGCGCAGGGTGTTTCAACCGAAGGTTTATTCAGCAAATCCTGGGATAGCCTGGAAAATCAGCCGATCGATATCGTCATTACGGTCTGTGACAATGCTGCCGGCGAAGTCTGCCCCGTTTATTTAAACCAGGCCGTCAAGGCCCATTGGGGCCTGCCGGATCCGGACCGCGTAACCGGATCGAACGATGAAGTCATGGCGGCGTTCAAAGAGACCTACCGTGCCCTGGAGCAGCGCATCAACAAAATGCTGGCGTTGCCGTTGGAGACGATGCCTGCTGATGAGCTGACCGCCGAACTCAACGCCATAGGCAAATTAACAGCTTAAGCCGACGAGGAGTAAAGCATGACTGAAACAAAACGTGATATGGGCTATTTTGAGCGCTATCTGACGGTGTGGGTGGCCCTATGCATCGTTGCCGGCATCCTGCTGGGCGTCTATGCGCCGGATTTCGCCAAAACCCTGGACGGCATGAGCATCGATGTCAATGGCGCGCCCGTTGTGTCGATCCCCATCGCCGTGTGCCTGTTCTTCATGATGTACCCGATCATGGTCAAGATCGATTTTGCCGAGGTCGTCAAGGCCGGCAAAAGCGTCAAGCCGGTTACGCTGACCCTGCTGGTCAATTGGGCCGTCAAGCCGTTTACCATGTATGCCATTGCCTATCTTTTTCTGGGCGTGCTGTTTCACCAGCTGATCGGCGCCGATGCGGTCGATCTGGTCAAAATGCCGTTCGGCCTGGATCTGCCGGTCGGCAGCGAGTATGGTTCCGGCACCGTCGTCGTCAATGACGGCGTCAAAATGCTGGAAGTGCCGTTATGGCGCAGTTATCTGGCGGGCTGCATTCTGCTGGGCGTGGCCCCCTGCACAGCGATGGTGCTGGTCTGGGGCTATCTGGCGCAAGGCAATGCCGGACATACGCTGGTCATGGTCGCAATCAATTCGCTGGCGATGCTGTTCCTGTATGGCGTGATCGGCGGCTTTCTGCTCGGCGTCGGCCAGCTGCCGGTGCCCTGGGAAGCCTTGCTATTGTCCATCAGCATTTATGTCGCGCTGCCGCTGGTCGCAGGGTACTTTTCCCGTAAATGGATTATTACCCATAAAGGTCCGGTCTGGTTCGAGCAGAAATTTCTGCATCTGCTGACGCCGATTACGATCATCGCCTTGCTGTTGACGCTGGTGCTGCTGTTTTCATTCAAAGGCGATGTGATTATCGAAAACCCACTAACTATTTTATGGATTGCGATACCGCTGGCGATACAGACGATTCTGATTTTTGCGATCACTTATCTGGCGGCCAAACTCTGGGGCTTTTCCTACGAGAACGCGGCGCCTTCGGCCATGATCGGCGCCTCCAATCATTTTGAAGTCGCGATCGCGACGGCCGTGATGCTGTTCGGATTGTCGTCGGGCGCGGCACTGGCAACTGTCGTCGGCGTGCTGATCGAAGTGCCTCTGATGCTGGCCCTGGTGGGTTTTTGCAAACGCACGAAAAACTGGTTTCCCCGCGAAGCGGCTGCCGTCGATGAAAGCCGCGCCGCTGCCAGTCCCGATAAAGCGCAGCGGACTGTCGGAGAGCGAGACCATGCAAGGTGATTGTCGGGAACAATCATTGCGACCTCCAGGGACGGAGGGAATGCAAGGTGATTGTCGGGAACAATCATTGCCTGATTAAATGCCTGAGATAAGTCAGCCTTATTTTCGGTCCTGAGACTAATAAATGCTAATAAAAGGTGGTCTGAATGTTTTCTAAAATAATCGTCGGTTCCAGCCTCAGCGAAGTTTCTTCCAAGACCCTCTGTTGCCTGAAAGGCCTGCGGCAAGCGGGCGCTAAGGAAGTCATTCTGGCGCATGCCATGAACATCCGCGATGTCGGCACCTTGTACAGCCAACTGCGCAAGCTTGCCGAACCCCTTCTGGAAGAGCAAAAGAAGGTTCTCGAACAGATGGGGTTTTCAGTTGAAATTGAGGTGCTTTTAGGTTTTCCTGACCACGAGATCAACCGGCTTGCGCGCGAAAAGAATGTGTCATTGATCGCTGTGCATATGACTTCCGAATCGCTATTTGATGATGCTTTCGTCGGCGGTGTCGCTTATGAGGTGATTCAGCATGCCGAAAAACCGGTGCTGGTGATGAAGGCGAAGACCGTCAATGGCCAGTGTGAAATGATGTGCGAGGAGATTCTCACCCACATCATTCATCCGACGGACTTCTCCGACAATGCCGAAAGAGCCTTTACCTATGTCGAGAAACTGGTCGAAAGCGGCTGCCCCAAAGTGACGCTGCTGCATGTTCAGGAGCAGGAACGGATCGGCAAATACCTCAAGGACCGCCTGGAAGAGTTCAATGAAATTGACCGGGCCCGCCTGGAGCGACTCAAGGAACGACTGCTTGAGAAAGGCGCCACAGACGTGCATATTGAAATTCCCTACGGTTCGACCACGCGCGAAATTCTGCGGGAAGTGGATCAGAATCCTTATTCGCTGATCGTGATGGGCAGCCAGGGCCGAGGCTTTATTCCCGAGATCTTTCTTGGCAGCGTCAGCCACAACATCGTAAGGAAAGCGCCGGTGCCTGTGTTGTTAGTGCCGGCTATTCGATAGAAAAGCATAAGTCGGATATCGAAATCGATGAATTGGAACGTCAGGCGGACCAGTCGAGTCGAAAGGAAATTACGACTCCGCCCTCGATAGCTGCTGGATCCGTGTCCGCTGCTGAACTATCGGTTCGTGCCGATGGATCTCTTCGGGGCCATGCCGTCAACAAGGACATGGCCCGTTGAGATGATCTGATGAGAAGCGGGCGAATCCTTTGAGTACACCACATAGCCGAAAGGAAAAATTTTATGTTTCTCTTGATCATGTTCTTTAGTTTACTGGACAGTGTCGGAGCATCGGCATTTTTCACCTGCTGGATCTAATTTAAGGGCTCTGATGGTAATGGGCGTATTGCTCGAACTCCGGAATATGTCCCTATCCCTCGGCCAGCGACGGGTACTGGATGCGATCGATTTGAGCATCGCCAGCGGGGAAATCCATGCGCTGGTAGGGGCGAATGGCGCCGGCAAGAGCACTTTAGGTTATGCCATCATGGGCTGCGAGGGCTACCGGCCGCAACAGGGGACTATGCTGTTCGAAGGCAAACCTATCGACGAATTGCCGATTCAGGCACGGGCACGGGCCGGGATTACCTTGGCCTGGCAGGAACCGGCGCGTTTCGAAGGGCTGCGTGTCTGCGATTATTTGGCTCTGGGTGCGTCTCAAGGTGACCCGGGAGCGGCGCTCGAAGCTGTCGGCCTGGCGCCGGCCGAATACTTTTACCGCCCTTTGGACAAGACCCTGAGCGGGGGCGAGCGCAAGCGCATCGAGCTGGCCGCGATAATCACTATGCGGCCGAAACTGGCTATCCTTGATGAGCCGGCGGCAGGGATCGATCTGCTGTCGCTCGACGATCTGATTGCGGCCATTCAAGCGATGAAAAGCACCGGCAGCACGATTTTGCTGATTACTCATGTTGAGCAAGTGGCCGCTCATGCAGACCGTGCATCGCAGCTTTGCGGCGGTCGTATCGTCTGCCAGGGGGAAACCCAAGCTGTGATCGAGAACTACAAAGCCCGCCGCTGCCGGCGCTGCGACGGGGAGACCTGCAACCATGGCTGATTTCGAGTCGCTTATCGATGCCTTACGGCTTGCCGGTGAAGACCCGCTCCAGGTACTGACGCCGGACAGCGCGCATCTTGTGGCCTATGATCATCATATCGTCGGTCTGCAATCGATTCCCGGCGTCGTTGTGCTCGCCAGAACCGAGCAAGACGTGATCAAGGCGCAGGTCACCATACTGGAGGGATTCACTATTGCTCAGCCTATACACCTGTGTTTCAGTCTTCTGGACCGCTTCGGCGGACAGAACGTGGAACTCGAACTGACTCTGCAACCCGGCGCCAGCGCGACCGTCTGGTCCCATTGTCTGTTCGCCCATGCCGAGCGGGCCTTTCATGCCATGCAGGCGCAGGTCCGACTTCAGGAAAAGGCATCGCTCCGCTATCAGGAGTCGCACTATCACGGCCTGTACGGCGGCATCACGGTGCGTCCCCGCGCCCGAATCCGGCTGGACAGAGAGGCGCGTTACCTGTCTGATTTCTCGTTATTGCAGGGGCGGGTCGGTCTGCTGGATATCGACTATGTTATCGACGTCGGGGCGGACGCGGTAACGGAGCTGACGAGCCGGGTATATGGCCATGCCGCCGATGAAATCCGCATGCGCGAACAGGTGAATCTCGAAGGCGAGCGGGCTCGGGGGCTCATCAAATCGCGGATCGCCGTCGAGGACGAGGCTACCGCGCAAGTCCTCGGCATCATGCACGGCAATGCGGCTGGCGCCCGGGGACATGTGGACTGCCTGGAAATCGTCCGGGGGCAGGGGACGGTGAGCGCCATTCCCGAAGTTCAGGTCTCCCATCCGCAAGCCAAGGTCACCCATGAAGCCGCCATCGGCAGCGTGGATCCCAGGCAGCTTGAGACGCTCCTGGCGCGGGGACTGGAACCTGACGAGGCCGTGGACCGGATCATACTGGGCATGCTAGGTTAGCGGTCGTTATACAAAGCGATTTTTTGCATAACACTTCATAAAACGCGTCCATCGATTGATAGGCGGCCTTTGGATATCGCCTGGCAATGACTACTTGAATGACGTATTTTATTTACAATCGACAGCAGCTCTTGCTATTTTCAAAAAACAGCCCGCTTTGATTCACTCTACGATTATAAAATGGAGATACCATTGAGCCCACAAACACTTGAGCATTACCTGCATGAACATATACCCCTCTCAAAGACCATGCAAGTCAATGTGATCGAAGCCGAGGAGGAAAGGGTTATTCTGAGCGCACCCTTGACTCCCAACATCAATCACACCGAATCTGTTTTTGGTGGCAGTGCCTCAGCCGTAGCGATCCTTGCCGCATGGTCAATAATACATGTCCGCCTGAAGAACGCAGACATCGCAAGTAGCATCGTGATTCAGAGTAATAACATGAGTTATGAGCGGCCAATCCGTGGCACGTTTACAGCGCGCTCGTTTATCACGCAGCCAAAAGCTTGGGAGGTTTTCATGCGAACACTCTTGCGCAGAAGACGTGCAAGAATTGCTGTGTCATCTGTCCTGGAGTACGAGGATCAGTTAGCGGGCAATTTTGAAGGGTATTTTGTGGCAATCGGCATAAACTGAAAGTGGGCGACCTAGTACTCAGTCAGCCTTGTTCTGACGAGTAAAATTTGCAGAGCATTCATAGCGTGCGAATAGTGCGAATACCCTGAAGGGCATAAATGAATTCGCACCTACAATTTACCTTCCATAATTAAATTGCCTGACTACTGACAAGTATTCACCGATTCTCTCACCGCGGCGTTATTTGCAAAATATTTTTCAGGGAGTATCGGTTACAATACCGTTTAAAATATTAACCCATTGATAAATATGCAATAAAGATACTGGCACTAAGCTAGATCATGCCATATGTATTATGGTATCGGCTCAAGCCACTTCCAAGCTTTCATGGTGACGCTCAGACATGGCAACTGCCCGAAATTGTCTGGCAACCATAGACAAGCCATCTGACTGTCGTAGTGAGTCCAAATAGCTGACTGTCCATAAATTTCATTGTGGAAGAGGTTAAGTCCCGCCCGGAAAGATTTCGATTACATTAAAAGTTCCCATGGCCATTGGAAACAGCTAGTTCAAAAGAATCCTTATGTTATATTGTCATTCTCTAATATAGTTTAATTATTTTTCGCAATTTGTTCATGTTTTGTACAACTATAAATAGACAATGGACAAGCTAATGATTATTATTGTGAAAAAAGTAAGGTCGATGTCGTTTTTGAAGTGCTGTGCAAAGCGGGTGCTCTTAATTTGTTGTAACAAAAATAAAACAATAAAATCAATAAATTAACTTATATTGAATTGAATTTTAATCAAGCCGGGCTTGCAAGAATACCCTTATTATGACCTATTTAGATAAATTATGGTCGAAATTACGGATAAGGAAAGCTGATATTGCCGCCGTTAAAATCGTTTCATTGTGAGTTCTATCATGAATAAAGATATTGCAGGAAATCCACGCAAAGCTATTGAGCTCACCGGGCCTGCAATAAGCTGAAACCCTCACCGTAATTAAGAATACATCACGGATTAGTCCAAAATGTTCGAGTATAAAAGCGTCAAGTCGTGTTAATGAAATGGTTAATCGCTTTTAAACTTGAAATTTTTTAAAGGTTATTCTGATTACAAACTTTGGTTTTTACATATTGCTTTGCTAACGGAGAATGGAATGCACCGGCAAAGCACATACATCCCATGGAACCGTAAGGATAAAGGCCAGATACAATGTTTAATGTGTCTGTTAAATTCTGCAAGTTAATTCAAATAATGGTTTGGAATGATATTTTTTTGCATAAAACCAGGCTGTGCTTATCAGCATTTAAACAACACCAACACCAGGTTGTTGATCATCCCGCAAAGGTCAGGAGATAAAGCATGAAGAAATATGTGATGAATACACTGCTTTGGGGAGTTGTATTGATTGGTGCGTTGTTAATATTCAATAGGTTTAATTCGACACCTCCTGTCGATCAATCCTTGGCCTATTCGACTTTCATCGAAAAAGTCAAACTTCGACAGATTGATCGCGTGGAAATCATGGGCCATCTCATTAGAGTTCGCACATCGGAAGGACAAATTTATGAAACCATTAATCCTGACGATCCTCACCTGATTGATGATCTGCTCGAGGCTGGTGTCCAGATAAGAACTTATGCGCCGGAACAACAATCATTCCTTACGCAATTATTCATTTCCTGGTTTCCTATCTTGCTGCTTGTAGCGGTGTGGGTCATCTACATGCGCCGAGTCCAGAGCGGCGGCGGTATGGGGGGCGGCATGAACTTTGGTAAAAGCAAAGCCAAAATGCTTACCGAAGACAAAATGACCGTCAAATTTGAGGATGTCGCCGGTTGTGAAGAGGCCAAGGCGGACGTGGTTGAGCTGGTCGACTTCTTGAGAGATCCCTACAAGTTTCAAAAACTGGGCGGTAAAATGCCGCGCGGCGTTTTAATGGTAGGCCCTCCCGGCACCGGTAAAACCTTGCTGGCCCGGGCCATTGCCGGTGAGGCGGGGGTTAAATTCTTTAGTATTTCCGGTTCTGATTTTGTCGAGATGTTCGTCGGCGTCGGTGCGTCCAGAGTCAGGGATATGTTTGCCCAGGCCAAAGAGCATGCGCCCTGTATTATCTTTATTGACGAGATTGATGCCGTCGGCCGCCAACGCGGCGGTGCCGGCATGGGCGGCGGCAATGACGAGCGCGAGCAGACGCTGAACCAGTTACTGGTGGAAATGGACGGTTTCGACGGCAATGAAGGCGTTATCGTTATTGCCGCGACCAATCGCGCCGATGTGCTCGATAAAGCTTTGCTCAGGCCGGGGCGTTTCGATCGCCAGGTCAATGTCGGGTTGCCTGACGTACGCGGACGCGAGCAAATTTTAAATGTGCACATTAAAAGAGTGCCGGTTGCCGACGATGTTGAGCTGCAATACATCGCGCGCGGTACGCCGGGATTTTCGGGGGCGGAACTGGCTAACGTGGTCAATGAAGCGGCGCTGTTTGCGGCGCGGGCCGACAAGGAGGAAGTCAGCATGCAGGACCTTGAAAAAGCCAAGGATAAAATTCTGATGGGTGCCGAGAAACACACCATGGTGATGACGGAAGAGGATAAGCTTTTAACCGCTTACCACGAAGCCGGACATTGTATCGTCGGACAGATGTCGCCGGACCACGATCCGGTCTACAAAGTCAGCATCATGCCCAGGGGGCGGGCGCTCGGCATCACGATGTTCTTGCCGGAACGGGACCAATACAGCGCCAGCAAGCGCAAGCTGGAAAGTCAGATAGCAGGCCTGTTCGGCGGCAGAATCGCCGAGTTGATGATTTATGGCGGCGACCGCGTGACCACGGGGGCATCCAACGATATTGAGCGGGCAACCGAACTGGCCCGCAACATGGTGACCCGCTGGGGGTTGTCTGACAAACTCGGGCCGCTGGTTTACGGCGAAGAGGGCGGTCAGCCTTTTATGGGACATCCCGGTTCCCAGGGCAGTGCTGTTTCCAGTAACGTTGCCCATCTGATCGATGAGGAAATACGCCTGGTCATCGATCGCAATTACCAACGTGCTGAAACCATTTTGCAGGAAAACATCGGTATCCTGCACAAAATGGCCGATGCCTTGATGAAATGGGAAACTTTGGATCGTCTGCAAATCGATGATTTAATGGCCGGCAAAGATGCCAGGCCACCTCAGGATGGAAACGATTTTCCAGACCATCAATCTAAATTGGATAAGAAAGGGCAGAACGCGGCGGATCAAGAAGTAGAAACTGCTGCTAATACGGCTGCCAAGATTTGAGGTGCGCTCATTCAGGGGGATATCTATCCCCCTCTTTTTGAATCAAAATTATTAAGCGTAATCTTGAAACGAAGTTTGGGCGCGTAAACCATCCAGAACCAGCTTGAAGTGATCATAATTGTTCACTCTGAAAGCACCGATCTCATCCAGGATCGTTTGATAATCAACTGCCGCTCTTCCGCCGGCAATCAGTGTGACATCTTTCCCGATCAGCGTGTTCAAGCGTCTTATCTCCTTGATAATAACCGAATCATCGTTTCTGAAACTGATGTTGATCGCCACTGCGCGGGCATGGGTATATTTAACGGCGGCGGCAATTTCCTCAGCCGGCAAATTGGCACCCAGGTAAGTCACGTGCCAGCCTTTGAATTCGGCAATAATCATCGCCAGCAAAGCACCCGTTTCATGTAATTGCCCTGTCGGCGTGCTCATGATCATACGCGGCGCCTGTCGGGAGCAAGGCCTGTTAGTCCGCAGGATATAGGCCAGTGAGCGTATGATGGAGGTCGCCATATGCTCATGCGCCGGTCTTAACAGTCCCGCTTGCAAGCTTTCGTCCATTTTAGTCAGCAACGGCGTCAATAACTGCTCGATAAAAGACATGGGCCCCAGTTCGGCGATGGCGTTTTCACAATGTCTTTCCAGTACTGTAGCCTCGAAAGCAATGATAGCGCTAAAACATTTCTCCAGATAATCGTCTAACAACTCATGTTTGTCGCCGCGTATCGGCCTGATATGGGGTTGCGTTTGGTTCGATGTGTGCATGTCTTTTGTTATTAAAGAATGCAATTCATTCAGAGAGAGTCTGGCAATCTGGCTGATGCTATGGCCATTATTCGTGGCCTGATTGAGTAATCTTAATCGGGCAATATCCTGGTCGGTATAAATGCGTTGTCTGCCCTCGGTACGCGAGGGGGATACGGCCTCATAACGTCTTTCCCAGGCTCTGATCAGATCGGCTTTTACGCCGGAACGCTTCGAAACAGTGCTGATTAAGTATTGCGCTGGATTGGCCTGATCTTCTTTCATGTTTGAGCCGATGAGATAAATATTCAAAAATTATAACATAATACCTTTACAAAAATTTGACACAGAACAATATTAAGGAAGGGCATATAGTGTATTGCCTGATTATTGAATAAGCTTTATTCAATAGTAAAAACCCTCTTGTGTGATGATTTTTTAACTATCGATATTGTCAAATCCAATTTCTCCAGAACTAAAAAACGGGTTGCTGATCATAAGTTAGCAATGGGCATGGAATAAATCAGGGAATTGTAGGTGCGAATTCATTCGCACATTTGGGGAACTTATTTTTATGCGCGTTCCGTAAGTCAGTGTGGTCGATTTTAACCAGGAAATGGGGAATTAATTAAGCGAATTTCAATTCAAAGCCGTAAGCATCTTGTTGCGAACAAGTGTTTACTAATAGAAAAATAACCATATTGAGGTTGAGTGATGAGTCTATTAGATGCGGTTATAGGAAAACAGAATGCAGACATGGTTGCTCAGTTGGCGCAAAGCGTCGGCATTGATCAAAACGATGTGCGAAATATCATCAGCCAGTTGCTGCCGGCCGTTTCGAAGGGTATCAAATCCAATGCTTCAAGCAGTGAAGGCCTGCAGGGATTGTTAAATGCCTTGCAGACAGGACACCATGAACGCTATCTGGAACATCCCGAAGCGTTAAAGGAGGAGTCGGCAAAAGAAGAGGGGAATGCGATTTTAAGCCATATATTCGGCAGTAAGGAGGTCAGCCGCAATGTAGCCGCCCATGCCGCTCAGGAAACAGGCACGGATACGGGCATTGTCAAAAGATTGCTGCCCCTGGTTGCGGCAGCCGTCATGGGAACCCTGAGTAAACAGGCATCCGGTAAAACGGTATCCGCCGGTCCAGCCGAAACCGAAGGCTTTGAACGAGCCGATGACAATTCGATAGGCAATATGATCACGTCCTTTTTGGACGCGGATAAAGACGGTGATGTCACCGATGATTTATTGAATCTCGCAAAAAAATTCTTTTAACAGCTTTTTCATATAAACACAGGAGCATGATCATGGGATTATTAGCTTTTGCAAAAGACATCGGCAGCAAGCTGTTTAATAAAGACGAAGAGGCCGCGGAAAAAATTACAGACCATATCAAGGCCAGTAATCTGGATATCCGGGATTTAAACGTCACCTTTCAAGACGGTAAGGCGACGGTGATCGGCACGACCGACAGCGCGGAGGCGGCGCAAAAAGCCGTGCTATTGGCCGGCAATGTCAAAGGCGTTAGCGAGGTCGTGCCGAAAATCGATATTGTCGAGGTCACTTCGGCGGGCAAGGATGCGTCAGCGGCACTGGAACCGGGCAATGTTCAGTATTATGAGATTGCCAGCGGCGATACTTTATCGAAAATCGCCCAGAAGTTTTATCAGAACGCGAATCAATATCAACGGATATTTGAGGCAAATCGGGAAGTCATCAAAGATCCCGACCTGATCTACCCAGGGCAGAAAATCAGAATTCCGATGGATTAACGATTGATTTTAAACATAGGATGTGCCGACGACAAAAGGCGCCTCATTCGCGAACAATGCGCTTCACTGCGCCGCCTGCTTTGGGCAGCACATCCTATGCAACATTCCAAATTCAGGAAGTCATCTTTAGACAAATCCTAAAAACGTTGGCAGGTCACAACAAAATCAGCGCTCAAAAAGACGCCCTGATATCACTATAAATTTCTCCGAAGCATCGAAACATCCAGACACCGTACTGCAACCTTAAATACGTCCATCAGCGGCCAGCCATTATACTGTTGGCCGCGCCGCCCTTCGATCAGGTTGGCGACCGGATCGCAATCGATATGCTTATCGTCCTAATCAGTTTTAACGGCGATTGATCAGAAAAAATGTCATTTCAACTCAAATAATTTACCATGTCTGTTAATGTTGATAATGTGTTCAATATTCAATAACAAATAATTGCATTATGCGGAGAGTTCAATAATCCGCTGTCACCTGGCCCGTTGGGCAAACAAAATAAAGCAGCTGGAATACGTTTAAGTGACTGGTATGGAAATAGCAACTAAAGGGAGGCTGTACTTTGCAACCCACGGAAAATCCTGAGCCGACCAATTTTGGTTTCCTGGCGGAACACGATCCGCTGTTCGCGCAAATCGCTTTCGCCGCCGAGAAAGCGTTCTCAAGCGATCCCAATACCACCCTGATCAAGCTGCGCCAGCTCGGTGAGGCGCTGGCCCGGCATATCGCCGCGCTGGCGGGCATCGAGTTCAATGAGCAAACCAGTCAGGCCGAGTTGCTGTACCGGCTCAACCGCGAGCTGAAGTTAGAACCCGTCGTGCGCGAGCTGTTCCATACCCTCCGCATTGAAGGCAACAAAGCCACCCACCAGTTCAAAACCCGGCACAAAGAAGCCCTGGACGGCCTGAAGGTCGCCAGGGCTCTGGCCATCTGGTTTCATCAGTCATTCGGCAAATCGGGCACGGCGTTTAAAGCGGGGCCCTTCATCCCTCCGTCCGACCCAAGCACTCAACTCCGGCAGCTCCAGGCGGAAATCGAGAAGCTAAAGCATGAACTGACAGAGACCAATATTCAGCTGGACTCCAGCCAGCAACTGAACGATCTGATCGCGCGGGAAAAGGCGGAATTCGAAGCGCTGGCCGTGGCCATGGATGAAGAATCCCGCGCGTTGGCTGAGCAGGCCAAAGCGCACGAAGCCGCTCTCAAAGCGCAGCAGCAAGACTACGAGAACAAATTAAAAGCCCTGCAAAGCCGGCTCACCCAGGAAGATGACAAAGCCATTGGCGAGCAGAAACAAAAAGTCGCCAACAAAACCCATTCCGCCAGCCAGCACATTGTTTTAAACGAAGAACTCACTCGCCTGCTGATCGACCAGCAACTGACCGAAGCAGGCTGGGAAGCGGACAGCCAGGAACTGACCTACCAACGCGGCGCTCGTCCGGAAAAAGGGACCAACAAGGCCATCGCCGAATGGCCAACTAAGCACAAGGGCGAGTGGGGACGTGCGGATTACGTGCTGTTTTGCGGGTTGACGCCTATTGCCGTGGTTGAGGCCAAAAAAGAAAACACCAATGTGGCGGGTAAAATTCCGCAAGCGGAACGCTACAGCAAGGGCTTTACCGTTGCGCAGCCCATGATCGGCGCCTGGGAACTGGCAGGCCGGACCGTAGCCTGGGCCGATGAGGAAGACGGCCACTACAAAGTGCCTTTCGTTTATTCCTGCAATGGCCGCCCCTACATTCCGCAACTGGCGGAGCAATCCGGCACCTGGTTTCGCGACGTGCGCGATCCCGGCAATACCCGACGCGCGCTTTTGCACTTCCATACCCCGCAAGGCCTGCTGGACCAGCTCAAACGCAGCAAAGCGCAGGCGGAAGAAGCGCTCAGACGGGAAGGATTCGCCTACCTCAAGCTCCGCGACTATCAGGTCAACGCCATCGCCGCCGTCGAGCAGGCGCTGGCCCGCAACAGCCGCACGGCCTTGCTGGCGATGGCGACGGGCACGGGCAAAACCCGCACCGTCATCGGCCTGATGTACCGTTTTTTGAAAGCCGAACGCTTCAGGCGCATTCTGTTTCTGGTGGACAGGACTGCGCTCGGCCGGCAGGCCATCGATGTATTCAACGAAGCCGCGCTGGAACAAAACCAGACCCTGTCCAAAATCTACAATGTGGCCGAACTCGGCGACATGGCCGCCGAAGCGGAAACCCGCGTGCAGGTCGCCACCGTGCAGGCCATGGTCAAGCGCATTTTCATGTCGGATGCGCCGCCGCCTGTCGACCGGTTCGACTGCATCATCATCGACGAAGCCCACCGGGGCTACACGCTCGATCAGGAAATGACCGAAGGCGAGCTGGCCACCCGCGATGCCGGCCAGTATCTGTCGACCTATCGCCGGGTGCTGGAGTATTTCGATGCGGTCAAAGTCGGCCTGACCGCGACCCCCGCAAAGCATACCAGCGACATCTTCGGCAAACCGGTCTACATCTATTCCTACCGCGAAGCCGTCGCCGACGACTGGCTGATCGACCATGAACCGCCGATCCGCTACGAAACCCTGCTGACGCAACAAGGCATCCGCTTTGAAAAAGGCGAGACGGTCAGCGCCGTCAACCTCCAGACCGGCGCGGTCGAAACCGCCGAACTGGAAGATGAACTGAATTTCGACGTGGACGCCTTCAACCGCCGGGTGATCAACGAAAATTTCAACCGGGTCATCTGCGAGCAGTTGGTGCAGGAACTGGACCCCTTCGGCGACGAGAAAACCCTGATCTTCTGCGCCACCGACCTGCATGCCGACATGGTCAAACGCCTGCTGGACGACGCCTTCAAAGACCTCTACGACGGCGAATACAATCAGGCCGCCGTCGCCAAGATCACCGGCCAGAGCGACAAGGTGGAGCAACTGATCCGCCAGTATAAAAACGAGCGCTACCCCAACATCGCCATCACCGTCGACCTGCTCACCACCGGCATCGACGTACCCAGAATCTGCCATCTGGTATTCATGCGCCGGGTGAAATCGCGCATTCTGTATGAACAGATGATCGGCCGCGCCACCCGCCGCTGCGATGAAATCGGCAAAACCGTCTTCCGCATTTACGATCCGGTGGATATCTATGCCGCCCTGCAGGACGTGAACACGATGAAGCCGCTGGTCAAGGACCCGAACATCACGATAGACCAGCTGGCAAACGAGCTCGCCGACCCGGAACAGCTGGAAAAGGCGCTGAACAGCCCCGGCGAACAAGCAGGCGAAACGCATGCCGATGTGGTGCTCAGCCAACTCAGCCAAAAGCTGATGCGCATACTGCGCAAGGCCGAGAACAAGTCGGAAAGCAAACCGGCGCTCAAGCAAAAACTTTCGGAACTGCAGCAACTCTGGGGCGTCGAGCCCAAGTCGCTGCACAGGCATCTGCATGAGCTTGGCCCCAGGCAGGCCGCCCGCTTTCTTCAACAGCATGCGGGCTTGCTCGATCAGTTGGAGGAAGTCAACGCCCTGCTGGGCAGCGAGCGCCAGCCGATCATCTCCGAGCACCCGGATGAAATCCGTGACCGCAGCCAGAGCTACGGCGCCCATCAACGGCCGGAAGACTACCTCGACAGCTTCAGCCGCTTCATCAAGGAGCAGCTCAACCAGTCCGCGGCGCTGGCCGTGGTGGTCAGCAAACCCCGCGATCTCACCCGCGAACAGCTCAAGGAAATCAAACTGCTGCTCGATGGCGCAGGCTTCAGCGAAGCCAGGCTGCAAAGCGCCGTGCGCAACCAGACCAACCAGGATATCGCCGCCAGTATCATCGGCCATATCCGCCGCGCCGCCCTGGGCGAACCGCTGATCCCGTTCGAACAGCGGGTGGCGAAGGCGATGGACCGGATCTACACCCGCCACAACTGGCAACCGGCGCAGCGCAAATGGCTGGAACGCCTGTCCAAACAACTGGTGCACGAAGTCATCATCGACCGCGAGTTCGTGAACAGCCGTTTCGCCGACCACGGCGGCGCCAGACAGCTGGATAAAGTGCTGGCCAATCAGCTCGATACGGTATTGGAAGAACTCGGCGAGGCCATCTGGCCGCAACAAGCCTAGTGACTTCTTGTTCCCGCGCTCCGGCGGGAGTGCATACAACCGTCAATGTTGCTTCGCGTAACCCGCCAATGAAACATTCAGGTCGGGGTTACAAACCCCGACCCGCGTGGGAAACTGTTTATAAAAATGTGGGGGCGACTTCAGTCGCCCATGGATTAATAGGCGACTGAAGTCGCCCCCACATACTTGCATAAGTCCAGCATCCTTATCTTGTCATGTTTAAAAATGCTGTTTTCTATATATAATGCTGTTTTCTATATATATTGTTCGGATAGGCATAGAAATAAGGAAAATCTATACATATGGCTCCCTCGCTCTGCGTGGGAGCCCGGCTTAGGACGCTCCGCGTCCCGAACCGCGGAGCGGTTCGAAATGCGTTCCCACGCAGAGCATGGGAACGATAAGGCAAAACATTTCATGTCGATTTTTTTAACATTTTTCGACATGAACGCTTGTTATGTCGACAGCATCGACATATACTGGCGACCCACGCATCACGTGTCGAAATTTTAAAGGATTTTAAACATGACTTGGCGCGCCGATCAGCCCTACAACGCATTGCCGCTGCTCCCTCCCGCAACCGAACAGGTAGAAACCTTAGGAGTTTTAAAAGCCTGCATCTCAGCGCGCGCAGCCTTGGCGGAACTGAAACAGGCCGGAGAACTGCTGCCCGACCAGGGACTGCTGATTAATTTGCTGCCGTTGCTGGAAGCAAAAGACAGCTCCGAAATCGAAAACATCGTCACCACCACGGACAAGCTGTTTCAGTTTGCCCATGAAGACAGCGGCGCCGACCAGGCGACCAAAGAGGCATTGCGCTACCGCACGGCCTTGTATCAAGGTTTTATGCAACTCGCACAGCGCCCGCTCTGCACAGCGACAGCCATTGAAGTCTGCAGCACCCTTAAAGGCATAGAGATGGACATCCGCAAGATTCCGGGCACCGTGATCGGCAATCAAAGCACAGGGGACATTATCTACACCCCGCCTGCGGGCGAGGCTGTGATCCGTGACCTGCTCAGCAACTGGGAACGCTTTATTCATGCCGAAGATGACATCGACCCGCTGATCAAAATGGCCGTCAGCCATTATCAGTTTGAAGCCATTCACCCCTTCCATGACGGCAATGGCCGCACCGGCCGCATCCTCAATATTCTGTATCTGATCGAGCGGCAACTGCTCACCTTGCCGATTCTGTACCTGAGCCGCTACATCGTGCAGCACAAGGCGGATTATTACCGTTTACTCAATCAAGTGACGAGCAGCGGCCATTGGCAGGACTGGATACTGTTCATCCTCAAAGGCGTCGAGCAAATGTCCGGCTGGACCTGCAGCAAAATCGCCGCCATTCGCGCATTGATGGAACACACCAGCCGCTACGTCAAACAGCAGCTGCCCAAAGTTTACAGCCACGAACTGATACAAGTGATCTTCGAGCAGCCCTACTGCCGCATCAACAACCTGGTTGAACGCGATATCGCCCAACGCCAGACCGCCTCGGTGTATCTAAAGCAACTGGCCGAGATCGGCGTACTGCAGGAGATGCAGGCGGGCAAGGAAAAACTCTTTGTCCACCCCAAGCTGATGCGCTTGATGAGCCGGGACAGCAACGAGATTACTCCATACCCCAATGACACTAGCCGCATTGGCTAGCGAACCGATTTTTTTATCAGGAATAGCATGACCCACAACGACATCGTCCAAAAACTCTGGAACCTGTGCGACGTACTGCGCGACGACGGCATCAACTACAGCGACTACGTCACCGAGCTGGTGCTGTTGCTGTTCATCAAGATGGTGCACGAAAACACCGAAGCCGGCACGCTGAAAAAACACCCGCTGCCCGAAGGCTGCCGCTGGACCGACCTGAACGGCAAGTCCGGCATCAACCTGCTCAACGATTACAAACGCATCCTGCTGAGCCTGTCCACCGGCAAGGATGCCGACGGCAACGGCATCCACGAAGACCCGCTGATCGCCGCCATCTACGCCGACGCGCAAACCCGCCTGCGCGAGCCGCGCCACCTGGAACAACTGATCAAAACCCTGGACCGGATCGACTGGTTCAGCGCGAAAAAAGACGGCCTGGGCGATCTGTACGAAGGCCTGCTGGAGAAAAACGCCTCCGAGACCAAATCCGGCGCGGGCCAGTACTTTACCCCGCGCGCCCTGATCAACAGCATGGTGCGCTGCATCAAGCCGCAGGCCGGCGAACTGATCCAGGACCCGGCCGCCGGCACCGCCGGTTTCCTGATCGCCGCCGACCAGTACATCAAACAGCAGACCGACGACCTGTTCGACCTGAACGCCCAGCAGCAACAGTTCCAGAAAAACAAAGCCTTCACCGGCGTCGAGCTAGTGCCTTCCACCCGCCGTCTGGCCTTGATGAATTGCCTGCTGCACGGCATGGAAGGCGACGACGAGGGCGTCGTGCATCTGGGCAATGCCTTGGGCCAGGCCGGCGCAGGACTGGCCAGGGCCGATGTCATCCTCGCCAACCCGCCGTTCGGCACCGCCAAGGGCGGCGAAGCCAGCATCACCCGCGACGACCTGACCTACAAAACCAGCAACAAGCAGCTGGCGTTTTTGCAGCATATTTACCGCAACCTCAAACCCGGCGGCCGCGCCGCCGTGGTATTGCCCGATAACGTGCTGTTCGAAGCAGGCACAGGCACCGAGGTGCGCCGCGACCTGATGAACAAGTGCAACCTGCACACCATTCTGCGCCTGCCCACCGGCATCTTCTACGCCCAGGGCGTGAAAACCAACGTGCTGTTTTTCAGCAAGGGCTCTGCCGGCGACAAACACCAGGAAGAAAACTGCACCGAAAGCGTCTGGGTCTACGACCTGCGCACCAACATGCCCAACTTCGGCAAGCGAACCCCGTTTGGCGAGCAGCATCTGGAACCGTTTGAAAAAGTCTATGACGCACAGGGAAGGGCTAATGATACCGGCGACGGCTTCGCGCAGATTCTGGCGAGCCGGCGGGAGGGCGAATGGTCATTCAATGCCGAGAAAATTGAAGCGCCAAATACCGACGAAAACCAGGGCGTCGATGATCGCCTGGCCCACAGCCGCTGGCGCTGTTTCAGCCGCAAGTGGATAGCCGAACATAAGGGCGATTCGCTGGATATTGCCTGGCTGAAGGATGCAGACAGCGTCGATGCCGCCAATTTGCCCGAGCCTTCGGTTCTCGCAGGTGAAGCCATGAGTGAACTGGTGCAGGCCGTGGGGGAATTGGATGGCTTGATGCGGGAGCTGGGAGCGGGCGACGAGGCGGATGCGCAAATGACTTTGCTGGCAGTGATGTTGGGTGATTATTGATGATGAAGGAGATAACATTGCCGGAAGGGTGGACAAGCATCATAACTACAAACGGATTTGAGCAAATTTCCACTACTGGAAAAAAGGTCAAAACTAAAGAGTGCCAAAAACAAGGTGTTTACCCAGTAATCGATCAAGGCCAAGATGATATTTCAGGATACATTGACGATAAAAGTAAGATTATCGATGTTAAAGAGCCTGTTTGTATTTTTGGTGACCATACGCGAGTCATAAAATGGGTGGATTTTAGCTTTGTACCAGGTGCTGATGGAACGAAAATTCTGAAACCTTTACCATTCTTAATTCCACGATTTGCGTTTTATCAGCTTAAATCTTTGGATATTCCTGACAAAGGTTATTCTAGACATTTTAAATTTTTAAAAGAAATTGATTTTGGCATCCCCCCGCTCGCCGAACAAAAAGTCATCGCCGATAAACTCGACATCCTGCTGGCACAGGTGGAAAGCACCAAAGCCCGCCTCGAACGCATCCTGCAAATCCTCAAACGCTTCCGCCAATCCGTCCTCACCGCTGCGGTGAGCGGGAAGTTGACGGAGGAGTGGAGGGAAATAAATAGCCTTGGAGAGTGGAAAAACCGCCTTCTTAAGGATTTATGTAGAAGTATTTCCGATGGTGATCATCAAGCTCCTCCACGAGCAGATAAAGGCATACCATTTTTAGTAATTTCCAATGTTAGCAACAGACTGATCAACTTCGACGAAGTATCTCGCTGGGTTCCGACTGACTATTACAATTCGCTCAAAGCTATTCGTAAACCAGAGAATGGAGACATTCTTTACACAGTAACAGGATCATTTGGTATACCAGTAATCGTTAATACTGATGAGCCATTCTGTTTTCAACGACATATCGCAATTATTAAGCCTAACCATGAAATAGTTGATTTCAAATTCTTATCTATTTACTTGGGTTCTCCAACCGTTTTTAAACATGCTGAAGAAGTAGCAACTGGAACTGCACAAAAAACTGTTTCTTTAAACAATCTTAGGAACTTTGAAATTAATGTTCCTACCCGAAAAGAACAAACCGAAATCGCCCGCCGTGTCAAACAACTGTTCGCCTATGCCGATACCATCGAACAGCAAGTGCAAAACGCCCTGGCGCGGGTCAACAACCTGACCCAATCCATCCTCGCCAAAGCCTTCCGAGGCGAACTCACCGAGCAATGGCGCAAAGACAACCCCGACCTGATCAGCGGCGACAACAGCGCCGAAGCGTTGCTGGAAAAAATCAAAGCGGAACGTGAAGCCATCAAGCCGGAAAAGAAAATCCAGGCGCGGAAAATAACAGCATGACAACGTTTATCAGCTCATTCATAGGGTTCCCATGCTCTGCGTCACTGTCATTAAGTTAAGACGTCATACCGGCATGGATTGCCGGTATCCAGTGCACAGGGATGTGCTTTTGGTTTGCCATCCATGGCTTCTGGGTTCCGGCAATCCCCCGGCAATCCCTGACTGGGGCAGGCTCTGCCGGAACGACGGTGCTATTCTTAACTTAATGGCAGTGATGCTCTGCGTGGGGATCCATCCCAGGGCGCTCAGCGGTTCAAGATGCATTCCAAGCAGAGCGCAGGAACGATGAGCAAGCTTTCGGGAACTAATTTGAGTCCAACTCCTAAGCAGCCCAAACCGGAAAAGGCAACAGCATGAAACCAGTAAATACTAGTGATCAATTAAGCAAGATTGTCATTGAAGGGTACAAATCCATAGCGAAGTGCGAGCTGGAAATGGGCTGCCTCAATGTGCTGATCGGCGCCAACGGCGCCGGCAAGTCCAACTTCATCGGCTTTTTCCGGTTGATAGCGGTGCTTCTGGATCAGCGTTTACAATCGCTGGTGGGAAAATCCGGCGGGCCCGATACCCTATTGCATTTCGGCCGCAAGAAAACCGAAGCTTTGAGCGCTGAACTGTATTTCGGCAATAACGGCTATAAATTTACGCTGGAGCCGACCAATGACAACCGCATGATGTTTCAGCGCGAAGCCTTATGGTGGAACATGAGCGGTGATAAAGGTGTATCTTCAGGCCATTTTGAATCGCAAGCAGATCAACATAAAACAGGCATTAAACAATATACCTTACCTATTATGCGTCGCTGGCGGGTGTACCACTTCCATGACACCAGCGACAGTGCAAAAGTAAAGCAAACCCATCGCATCAACGATAACGACTTTCTGAGAGAGAATGGCGCGAATCTGGCTGCGTTTCTGTTCCGTCTGCAAAAGCACCATGCCAGTCATTACAAACGGATTGTGAAAACCATTCAACTGGTTGCGCCGTTTTTTGGGGATTTTTATCTGCGCCCGACGCCGGATAACCCGGATTTTATCCAGTTGGAGTGGACAGAAAAAGAACAGGATATCCCTTTTAAAGCCAGCGAGCTGTCGGACGGCACCTTGCGCTTTATTTTGTTGGCGACCGTAATGCTGCAACCGGAGAACTATATGCCCAGCGCCATTATTGTGGATGAACCTGAGCTGGGCCTGCATCCCTATGCTATCAATGTATTGGCGGATTTAATCAAAAGCGCCAGCAGCGAGCATCAGTTAATTATCTCCACCCAATCCGTGGAGCTGGTCAATCAGTTTGATGCGGAAGACCTTATCGTCGTGGACAAACATCAAGGCGCATCCACCTTTAAAAGATTAAATAACGATGAGCTTGGTGAATGGCTGGAAGACTATAGCCTCGGCGAGCTATGGAAGAAAAACATTCTCGGAGGGAGACCGCAGCGATGACACGAATCAAGGTTTTCGTTGAAGGACAAACTGAAGAAACCTTTGTCCGTGATGTATTGGACCCTTACTTTGCTGGTCAGGGCATTTATTTAACAGCCATACTGGCGCAAACAAGCCCAGGCCATAAAGGCGGCATAGTCAGTTACGCGAAAATACGTCACCAGATTGACAAGCTGTGTAAAGATGACAGCCATTGCTGGATAACGACATTGATTGATTTTTATAAATTTCCAAAAGACGCTCCCGGCCGACAAGATGAGTCCTATTCAGGTCTGCGAGACTGTTATGACAAAGTAAATTACTTGCAAGAAAGAATGGCAACAGATATCGGCCGTCATAACTTTGTGCCTTTTTTAATGTTACACGAGTTCGAAGCCATTTTATTTTGCCAGCCTGAAAAAATGGCTGAATGGTTGGATGATGTGCCCGTAGGTCAACTAAGGCAAATTGCTGACAGTTTTAGTAGTCCTGAGGAAATCAATGAAGGAGAGCAGACAGCACCCTCCAAACGCATTGTGCAACACGTACCCAGATATAAAAAAACCGCTCATGGCCCAATTGTCGCCGAAGATATCGGCCTGGATATCATTCGTGCTAAATGCCCTCATTTCAATCGTTGGCTTGAGCAAATCGCCGCATTATAGCCAGGTAGGGCGGTTTTACGCAGCAAACCGCCATTTCAAGCAGGCCGGCTGCATAGCAGAACATTACGGCTTTAAGGCTCCGCTTGTTGGTGGATTGCCAAGGCAAATCCACCATACGAAACATCCGCCATACGGCCATTAATACGCCTTACGGGTTATGGTTCTTCTCAATTTTTATTGATCTACCACTATAAAAATTCGGCTTATTTCTAATTTTATTAACCATAGACTTCAAAGCATCTGTGTCATTTTTTACATTATCTGACTCACTTTCTGTTAATGGAATATTTAATTGAAACAGCCCGACACTGCCACATAAAACAGATAAAACCAAGCTACCATCTATTTCATATAACGTATAATTCCAAGGTTCTTGACTTACAATATTCATTTTTGCCTTGAGCAACAGTTTTAAATCATGGCCTATCTTTAAAAACTCTAAATTTTGTAGGATCAGTTACTGAAAGTCTTCCAGCAGCAGTATCAACAGTAATATTTTGGCATTTGCATTCTGCAAAATGTTCTGGTCTAGACTCCACGATTGCACCACAAATTAAGCATTCGTAATAAATGTTCTTGCCTATGGGGTAGCCTTGTTTTTGGTTAGGTTCTAATTCAATGTATTTCCGGTTATAAGTCATATTTGCTCTTCCGGCGTAATTCTTATAATTTTCCCCAACTCTATCAATCCATCGACACCAATCGGCGTCACTTTCTGATTTTAAAACCAACCAACCTACCTGGTTTGATTTCGCGTGGCGAACCGCCATTCAGACAGACCATTAATATCTCGGAACATTATAGTTTTAAGGCCCCGTTTGTTGGTGGTTTGTCAAGGTAAATCCATCTTAGAAGTCAGCCATCATATGGCCATATCAAATTGCCCTTGTTTTTAATTTTTATCCCCAAAAATGAAATAGATCGTCAATCATTTCTTTATCTTTGACCGTAAGTTTTTTGTAATCCTTACTTTCATTGGTATATACAATGAATTTTTCATATATACCTGAACGTTACCGTTTTTTCTCTCCTGCATTTCTCTAAATAGCCCAGCAGTTCTTTTTTTCTAAAATCATTTTTGATTCGAAGTTTAAAGAACGCTACCAAATCGTCTAGAGCCTCGTTATACGGATAGTCATTTCTTAAGTGCATTTTTATTTATCCGATAAAATACTGGGAGCAGGGTCAGGCCTTACATTTTTCATGACATGGATAGCCGGATATGCTGAAAAATATCAGATGAATGTAAAATTGTAAGGCCTGAACCTATTGCAGCTATTGCCGTTCCGTGGCTATCTGCATAAGTTATGTCAACAATTGTTTCACTATCTTTTCTGTTTTCCCAATTTCATTAAGGAAATCTTGTTGATAGTTACTAGACGTTTCCATATACCCTCTCGCACAATTTAATAGTTTATTTGCAAGCTTATGAACATCGCTTTCAGAAGAACCGCTCTCGATAGCTTTTAGCCAGGTAGGGCGGTTTCGCGCAGCAAACCGCCATTTCAGGCAGGTCCGGTAATATCGCGGAACATCATGGCTTTAAGACGCCGTTTGTTGGTGGGTTGCCAAGGCAAATCCACCTTACAAGTCATCCATCATACGGCCATGCAAGACCTGATGACCCCGTTCTTCCCGTAGTCAGTCATTGATCTGTCTGATGGTTACTCGAATGATGCGCTTCGTGCCTCAGCGCATCCTATGGCTCTTCCCATGACCCCGTTCTTCCCATCCTATGGCTCTGCTCATTTTGGGTTAAGCAATCCGATCCCACAATCCATTACAGTGCCTTTCTGGCTCAACCAAATTCCATATAGAACCACAAGAAGAACACTGATAATACGCATCTGGCCCAAGTTGCCCAGGCTTTGGCTTATACCAAGCTGGCTTATTCACTCTCACAAGAATGCCATTTTGGAGAGCCTTCTCTACAGCAATTGAGCAAGCAGCATGTTCAGCACGGCTTGTAAACTCCCCTTTACCAAATATCTGATCGCACTTAGTGCAACTAGGAAGAATACCAATTGAGGCAGACATTATTTTTCCCATATCCCCGTGCTTCAGTTTTAATAAAACACCTTGAGGAATTTTCTTTGAAAGCAATTCACGTGAAGCAGTAACCCAAGATTGAAATGCATCAACATTAAGCCGATTGTCCCGTAAATCAATTATTTTTTTCATCAATATTTGCAAATCATTCACAACCCGAATCTCCATTACTCCTGTTTAAGCGGTATGACCCAATCATCACTCCAAGTCTTAGTTGTACCCATAAATTGACGGATTCCACCAGAACCAGCAGCAGGATAAAACTCAGTGAATGGTTCCCAACCAACAGAAAGGCTTTCACCTAATGGCCTTGGAACAACTGCATTATCTAAAGCTGATGTTGGTATGCGAAGAAGGACTTCAGGCTCACCCCATGCCGGGAAAACCTGTCCTCAATCCGTTACAACTCCCGGCATTTCCCGCATTGTTTAGCTGTAACCGTTCATCGGGCGAATTAACTGTCAATGCCAATAGTTGCGCCCGAGCAGGCATCGCATCCGAACAGGCGCAAAACACCATTACCGAATTGCGGTTAAATGCCACTCGACTCACTCGTCTACGCAAAGCAGCTCTCGATCATTTGAATACTCAGATGAGACTTCGGCTTCAAACTGGTATAGATATCGGTATGGCAAGACAACAACTAGCGCAAGCCCAGCTTCGTAAAGATGGTAAACAACACTGGCCCGCTTTTTTTAGCTCAATACGCAGCTACCTGGGTCATGAAGCCGAACAACACTTACTACAGTCTGGCTATGTTGGGTAATTCACTCTAACGAGATATTGTTATCGACAGACATTCCATCTTCTCGAAAATAGGAAAAGACATAGCAGTTTGGCTAGCAATTATGGCAGCCAGGTAGGGCGGTTTCGCGCAGCAAACCGCCATTTCAAACAGGTCCGGTAACATTGCGGAACATGACGGTTTTAAGACGCCGTTTGTTGGTGGATTGCCAAGGCAAATCCACCTTGCAAGTCATCCATCATACGGCCATTATGTTGGTTCAATAGGCAGGGCAGTGCCTGAAGAGTTCCTTCTTTTGAAAATCGATACCAAAATGCCAGTCTCTCCATCCGTCGACAGGATCTGGAAAAACGCAAACAACAGAAACGCCCAACTCTGGATGTTCAGATAAGTAGTAAAAATGAAGTTCAGACGACGATGTTATTCTAAAGAGTTCTTCACCATCACCTGAAAACACCGATAGAGATTTTGGCAACTTATCAGCATCAGATAACACGACAATCACTTTATGCACATCATCAGCTAATGCTTGATCAATATTTTTAACAGCAACGGAAACTTGCCGGCTCAAAAAATTCCAGTGGAGCATTCCTTCCGTCTTATTGACATCAAAATTTTCAATTGTTGGCATAATTAAAATACTCTATTTTATTCTATTGGTTGCTCATCAATCACTTTGAGATAGTTCATGCGATCGACAGGATTTACCATCATCTCAACTTGCGAACCACCACCTGGTAGATACTTGCCCATCCCTTGATCAATCTGAGGACCAACCGGTCCAATCCTAACCGGTAAAGGTTGTGTGACTTCATATGTCACAACCCGATCAATGCTTGGCTTCCAAGCTTCTTTAACGGCTAATTCATTCCTAACATAATCCACATTTTGGATATCATCAAAAGTAGCAAATCCGCCTGGTCGCGAAGAAGCTTGGCCGGGGCTCATTGCCATGTTCATCTTAGTACCCGGAATTAATGTTGCTTCTGGAGGTTCGAATTCAATTGGCCAGGGAGATTGCTTATCAATAAGCGATTTATAAGCCGCCGCTGCTTCGGTTGAATTACCGAATTGTCTCTTGTGATGCTTTTGGAACTCGTTCCATGTATTTTCCTTACATGTTAATCCGAATGGATCAACCCACCCAGTAGGATTAGGCACATATTGATAAGGATTGAGGCCGCCGGCCAGCCCTATCGGATCCTGATGGATGAATCGCCCCGCCTGGGGATCATAATACCGGTGCAGATTGTAATGCAGCCCCGTCTCGGCATCAAAATACTGCCCCTGAAACCGCAGCGGATTATCGATGTCGGCCACATCGGCCAGGGCCAGCGAACCATAAGCCCGGTAGCGGGCCGACCAGACGATTTTCCCAGTCGTATCGGTCAGCTCGCGCGGTGTGCCCAGATGATCCAGGTGGTAGTAATAGACCTGTGAGGCCGCGCCGCCGGCCTGGTCGATGCAGGCCAAGGGCCGGAAGCCGCCGGGCTCGAACAGATAGGTCCGGCACCGCTCCGCCCGGGTTTCCTGCAACAGTCGCGCACCGTCATAGGCGAAGCGCGTCTCGCCCTCGGGCGTGACCTTGGCGATACGTCGGCCCAGCGGGTCGTAGCGGTACTGGCTGACGCCGTCGGGCGTTTCGGCCCGGATCAGGCGGTTGTCGCTGTCGTAGGCGTAGCGGGTAGTGAGTCGGCCGGCCTGGCTTTCGCTGATGACCTGGCCGAGGGGATTGTACTGGAACCGTAGCTGCGCGTGGCTGTTGTGGGCGCGGGTCAGGCAGCCGAGCGGGTCGTAGCTGAACTCGCTGACCGTGTTGTCCAAGCCAGGTAGGGCGGTTTCGCGCAGCAAACCGCCATTTCAGGCAGGTTCGGTAATATCGCGGAACATCATGGCTTTAAGACTTCATTTGTTGGTGGATTGCCAAAGCAAATCCACCTTGCAAGTCATCCATCATACAGCCATGTCAAGGCATATGAATGGAATCATGGTAAATGACTGGCTTTCGGGCATGTTGAGTCACGAGCTTCACACCAAAAAATGTTGGACTGCAAGACCTGACCCCGTTCTCTGACCCCGTTCTCTGCAGGTTACGCCCTAACTCTTATTTCCTTCACTCCTTTTTCCCTCCATTCAAATTCTACTTCTCCGCTGTTGCTAACACTTATTGGAACTAACAGGCCTTTGCATTGATCAAGAATTTTTACTGAGCCGTTCGCTGTATTGATTAAAAGC